>CAVUYL010000001.1:0-20489 GCA_963745705.1 uncultured Gammaproteobacteria bacterium
GGGCGACTCCTCGAATGCATTCGGTTACGCGAACACCAAGGACCCGACCGTCGCGGGCAATTGCACTCCCGGCGCGAACGGCAATCCGTCGACTCAACCCACGGGAATCGCAGAACCTTCAGCTTGCGGACACCAAATGGGCGGATCGCCGATTCCCGCGCCGACGGTGGCGGGCGGGGTGGCGACGTTTGCTCCTGTTGTCGTGAACGTGGAACCGGAGCCGCTCAAGACGGCCACGGTCACTGCCTGGGTCTTCGAGGATGATTACCCGCTCAACGGTGAACCGGACGGCGGCGGCGGAGTCGACGTCTTGGCGAACCAGGAACCGGGCCTGGGTGATTTCCAGATCATCATCTGGGATTCCGCGGGCGGGATAGGCGACGACACCGGGCAGATGACCTACGACATGTTCAACGTACCGCTGACCAACGCGTTGAACGGCACACCGGATCCGAATACCGGGCTCAACGCCTGCCCGCTTTCCAACACTCAGCCGGGCGTGGGTATGGGCGTGATCATTGTGTGCCCGCTGTACGAGTCGGATGGCAAAACTCTGTCACCGCTCGCGGGCCAGGTGGTCGTCAGGAATCTCATGCAGGGTAAATTCGCCCTGATCGCCCACCCGGGCGCCACCCGCGAGGCGAACGGCGAGGAATGGTTGCAGACCAACTCGTTGGACGGCGGCCCGTACTTGGATTCCTTCATCAAGTCCGGGGAACCGGCCTACTTCCAGGAATATGGGCCGGGCGGCTATCACGTGTTCTTTGCAATGGCCAATCCGAAGATCATCAACGATCGCTTGAAGGCTCTTTGCAGCGGAACGAGCCAAGATACCAACATCACCTCGGTCTATGGTCCGCCATGCCGCAACACAATCAACGGCCAAGTCACCAACCTGCATTCGCCGCGCTCGCCGAGCGAGACCCTTTACGGCAGCGGTGTCTTCGCGCAAGGCGATCCGCAGAATTACGCGCCGCTCGCGTATACGAATTGTTTCGCCGCCATCGGCGATACCGACGGCGCCACGATCGCCTTCGCCAAGTGCGACCCGAATGGCAACTTCTCGGTGAGCGGGCTTCCCGACGGCAACTATGGAGTGGTGATATTCGACCAGTGGGATGACTTCATCTTGGACGGATCGAGCAGGCCGGCAAACGTGCACGGCGGGCCAAAGCCCACAGACCCGGGCGCAGACGCTCAATCTAGAATTTCCGACGTTCACCTGGCAGACGCACATGTGGACCAACACCTACATGGATCTGAACGGCAACGGCATCCAGGATGCCGGGGAGCCTGGACTGATTCAGGTTCCGGTGCGGGTGCGCCAGGTCAACGGCAAACCGCTCAACATCGAGTTCTCCGAACTTGACGGCTCGGCAAATTTCGACGAAACCTTCCCGGCATTTGCCTGGTACAGCGTGGAATCGGATACGACTCGCTTCCGCAGCACCGGCGTGCACGTCGTCAATGACGCCGGCGGACAGCTCGACGGATCCACGACGTTTGGTGGCAACGGCAGCACCGGCTCCGCCTATCAAGCAATCTTGAACTCGAACGAGACCTTCTCGCTGCCTCCGTCATTGTGGTATCCCGGCACGGTGTACTGTGCCATGGGTGACCCGCAGTGCGCGAACAACAACTTCGTGACCAGCGGCGGCAAGAGCGCGGCTGAGACCTGCGTCACCAACGCCGACGGCGTGACGTCGACCTGCACCGGCCTGTCCAGCGGGCGCATCGATCCGAGCAGCGTGGAAGTGGAAGGCTGGCAGGGCGGCGTCAGCGAGTTCAACATCGTCGACTGGGGCAAGACACCCTACATTCCCGGTGAAACCGGCGGCATCCGCGGCCATGTAGTGAACGCCACGACTCGGCCGTTCAACGACCCCCAAGAGCTGTTCCAGAATCTCTGGGAGCCGCTGGTGCCCAATGTCACCATCAATCTCTATGTAGAGGGCACCGCGCCGGACGGGACGACCAGTCTCACCCTCGTGGACTCAACCACGACGTCTAGCTTCGATGCGTGGGCCCAGGGTTTCCGCGCCGACGGTGTTACGCCCAATATGAACTGTCCCGGTCAGGATCCCATCCAAGATCCTTTCTTCGGCTACACATTGGCGGGTACGCGCAACTACCTGACCCCCAATACCCCGCTGCCGTATAACTCGCAGTACAAGTGCTTTGAGGGTTATCACAACCTCAATCAGATGCAGCCGGCGCCGTACGACGGTCTGTACGAGTTCCCGAGCGCGACTTGCCAGACGCCGGGCGCAAGCTTCACGGTCCCTGGAAGCACCAAGGTTTACAAGTGCGCCACGATTCCCAACCCAGCTTACGGTCAAGCCGGCGTGACGGGGGCCGGTGCCAAGCCGGCAGTCCTGCCGGCGGGCAAGTACGTGACCGAAGCCGTCACGCCGCAAGGCTGGGAGTTGGTCAAGGAGGAAGACTTGAATCTCCTCATCGGCGACCAATACATCGCTCCGGCCGTTGCTCAGTTCGGCGGCGCAGGGCTCGGCAACATTTTCATCACGCCCGATCAGGCGAGCATCGATGCCGCCAACCCCTCGTATACCGGTCCCTATACGGCTGCGAATCCCTACAATCAGCCGTTCGCAGGCGGGGCCTGCACGGCGGGGACGAGTTGCTCGACCACCAATAACGGCGCACCGAGCAACAATCTAGGGCGCACCACCTACGGGAATTTCGGGCCCTTCGCACTCATCCAGCAGAGTGCGCCTTGCGTCGGTCTGATGCGCGTCGTGCCGGACTACTTGAGCATCGCGCCGGAATCGGGCGAAGTGGCGCCGTTTGCGGGTACCACGCGCGCCCTGTGCGACCGCAAGGAAGTCACTCTCAATGATGCGATGCAGGCCAATGCTGATTTCTACATTTATACGATGACGCCGAAATCAGCCACCTATACCGGGTTCATCTCAGACGACTTCTCTTCCGAATTCGACCCCGCCTCGCCCGCGTACGGCGAGAAGTTTGCCATCCCCAACGTGCCGGTCTCCAACAAGGACTTCAACGGCGTGGAGATTTCGCGCGTGTATTCGGACCAGTGGGGCAATTTCAACGGACTGGTGTATTCGACCTGGGAAGTCGATCCGCCGAATATCACCGGCTATTCGCCCAACATGCTGGTCAACTGCATGAACGATCCGGGTCCGATCCTCGACACCCGCGTCGGCTCCCCGACGTTCGGCCAGATGATCACGGATCCCTATTTCAATCCGGCCTATAGCATCTTTTGCTATGAGGATCCGTTCATGCCCGGCGACACCATGTACATGGACGTCCCCGTGGTTCCGGTCTCGGCGTTCGCTGACGGCTATAATCCGCCGGATTGCGCCTACCCGGATGCAACGCCGTCCATCGCGAGCGTGGTGAGCCAAGACATCGCAGGACCGTGGGTGAGCGCAGCGGGTCACACGTTGACCGTCAAGGCACTAGGCCTCGTCACCGTACCCAACAATGCCTACTCGGGACCGGCGGCGAACACGCCTCCGTACAACCTGAAGACTGTCACGCGGAACTACCACTTCGGAACCGCCGCGGGAACAGTCACCATCGGCGGCGTGCCGGCCACGACAGTCTGGGGTGACACCGTACTCACGGTCACCGTGCCTTCGGGTGTCCCAGCCTGCGCCGTCCAGCAGCAGGGCCATACGGGGGCCAAGTGCGGTGAGCTCGTCATCACCACCGCGCCCTCGGCGAACTACCCGAACGGGCAGCAGTCGATTGACACGGTCACGGTCACGGTTGGCGGCAAGACACCGACCGTGCTGATTACGTCCACGATGCCGCCGCAGACCATCCAGTCGGCCATCGACGCTGCGACGCCGGGTGACATGATCATCGTTCCGCCCGGCATCTATAACGAAATGCTGTTGATGTGGAAGCCGGTGCGCTTGCAGGGCGTCGGCGCGGCCTCCTCGGTGGTCAACGCCAATATTGCGCCGGCGGGCAAGCTGCTCGACCCGTGGCGCAGGAAAGTGAACTGCCTGTTTGGCTTGGCATTGAACGGCGGCGTCGCCAGCGCCACCAACCCGTACGATCCGACCGGCCAATACTCCTGCCCGGCGAGTCAGTACAACACTGTGCAGCCGATCCCGCTCGAGGGCATTGTCGGCTGGGATGCCAGCCTCAACGGAAATTTGGCGGAACTCCTGCAAGAGCCCAGCCTGATGGGAGCGTATGAAGGTGCTGCCATCACTGTCCTTGGGCAGGGTGTCTACATTCCTCCGGGGCTCGTAACCACAGAGGGCGCGTTCCCGACCGGCACCCGTCTGCTGACGAGCAGCGCCGCGGATTGCTCCGCCTACCCGGGCAACTTCCTTTGCAATCCTTCCAGCCTCGATGGCCTGACCTTCACCAACAGCTCTCAGGGCGGCGGCGGTATCTGGCTGCATGCCTGGAACCACTACATGCAGATCGCGAACAATCGCGTGTACAACAATGGCGGCACCCTCTCGGGCGGCCTCACCATTGGCCAGCCGGAGAATCCGGACGCGGTCGATGGGGCAGTGGATGGCAGTTCACTGATCGATGCGAACGGCAACGAGCAGCCGTACCTATACAACCAGCATGTGAACGTGCACAACAACTCCATCACATTGAACGCGTCCTATGGCGACGAGCTGGGCTCGAATACTCCCGCGTCCGCCGGCGGCATCACGTTCTGCACGGGCGCCGATTACTACAAGTTCAACTACAACTGGGTGTGCGGCAATCTCAGCAGCGGCAACGGCGGTGGCGTCGCTCAGTTCGGCTTCGACTGGGATGGGGACATCGAGCACAACACGATCATCTTCAACCAGAGCGTCAATCCGACGCTGACCACCTATGGCGGCGGGATGATCATCGAAGGCCAGGGCCCGGATGGCACGTTCAATGTCAACGGCGTCGCGACCGAATGCGGCTCCACGAACGACGCCGATTGCCCGCCGGGCTTGAGCGATGGCACGGGTCCGGGCCTCGTGATCAACGCCAACCTGTTCCAAGGCAACACTGCCGAGGAAGGCAGCGGCGGCGGCCTCGAGCTGCAGCACGTCAACGGCAGCGACGTGGCGCGCAACCCCAGCACGCCATCGAAATGGTACGGCATCGAGATTACCAACAACATTTTCGCGAATAACGTCGCGGGTTGGGATGGAGGCGGAGTCTCGCTGCACGATGCGGTGAAGGTCGACTTCATCAACAACACCGTGGTGTCGAACGACAGTACGGCGACCGCGGGAGTGCTGTTCGACACCACCGTTGCCCCGGGTGCCAATCAGCCCCCGAATGGCTGCGACCCGGTCCTGAATCCAAACTGCGTCGGTTTCCAAGTCACGACGTCGAACTTCCTGCCGGCCGGGTTGTCGACCGAGTCGCACACCGCCAACTTCCTGGGGGCGTTCACCGGCCCCGTGGTCTGCCCCACGGGCCATCCGCAGTGCACGAAGTTCTCGAATCCGGTGCTGTCCAACAACCTGTTCTTCCAAAACCGTTCGTTCCGCATCACGGCGCCAACGCCGCCGGCGGTGGGTCCGGTGCAATTGGTTCCGAACTTGTCTCAAGCCGCCACCGGCTCCTGCCCCGCCGGCACTGGATCCGCGGGCACCACGGCGCCTTTCTACTGGGATATCGGTGTCTATAACGATACGTCCCCGACCAACCATGGCTCGGGATTGACGCTCAATCCGCAGTACTCGATGTTGACCAGCACCACGGGTTACGCGGGCACCAATGTCGCGCCGGCCTCCGCAGGCGTCGTCGGCCAGTACTGCAACGGTTCGCGTGTGCCTCCGGAAATTGCGTCGCAACTTTGCGCCGGTCCCAATGGCCAAGCGAATGCTCAGGGCTGCATACAGCCGGGCACGGTGGGACTCGGAATCACGGTGCCTTCCGGCGTTCCGGATTCCACGCCGCCGCCGCTGGCGCAGTTCACGCTGACTCCGGCGGCGACCGTGGATGAAGGCAGCAACTGGATCAACATGTTTTACGGCCCGTTGTCGCTCGTGAATCCGACGATTCTGTCGGGCGCCGCTGGATACAGTGCACCGATCGGCAACTACGCCCTCACGGCGGGGTCGGCGGCGATCGATGCGATCCCGGCCAACGTCTCGCACCCGGCGACAGACTTCTTCGGCAACTCGAGGCCGGATCACAATAGCGACGCACATTTCGACATCGGAGCGGTGGAGTACCAAGCGCCCGCCGCGCCTGCGGCCGCCAACGTCACTGGAGGACCTCTGACGTTCAGTGCGGCAGTCGGTACGACCAGCGCCGCACAGACGCTCACCCTGCACAATACCGGCGGCTCGACGCTGACCGGCATTACGGTCGCAGTCACGGCCCCGTTCGCACGGCCGGCGGCCGCGGCAGGCGGGACTTGCGGCACGACCCTGGCGGCAGCGACTACGTGCACCATTAACGTCGTGTTCTCGCCGACGGCGCTCGGTGCGGCAACAGGTTCGGCGACCATCACGGCCAGCGTGGCGATCACCGGTTCGCCGGTGACGCTCACGGGTTCCGGGGTCGCCAATGTGCGCAGTGCAAGTCTTACTCCGGCGACTTGGACAGTCTCCCATGGGCGGTTCTGCCCGGGCACGACAATCATGCAGATGATCGAGTGCTTGCTGGATCCGGTCGACATCTTCACGCTGACCAACACGGGGAACGTCCCGCTGACCGGCGTTGGCGCCGGAGTACTCGGAGGGACCGTGGCCAATGTGGCCAACTATGCCATCGTGACGTTCATGTCGACCTGCGGTAACGCGACTCACACGACTTTGGCTGCGGGAGCCACTTGCACGGTCGCGGTGCAGTTCAAACCGCTGACGGCTCAGGCTGCGGGGCCGAAGCCCGCGACCGTATCCGTCACCGACGCGGCGGGTACTCAGACGTCGACCCTGAACGGTACGGCACAGTGAGCAGAGAGAAGCGAGGTGGAGCCTTTATGAAAATCGATGGCGTCCTGTTGGTGTGCGCAGCATTCTCGATTCCACAGCTCGCCGTGGCGAACCTCCCGTTCGCCAATGACGAATTTGGCAGGGTGGAACGCACGCTCAGCATTTGCTCCAAGGTCGCACCGCAGTCGGCCGACAAGTATCACGAGATAGCAAAGCGTTATGTGGGCAACGCGCCGGAGGAAGAATTGGCGGAAGCCCGCAAGACGCCTGAATACAAAGAGGCCTATGAATCGAGCGGCGCTTTGCTGGCCGATATGCCGAAAGAACGCCTCATTGAGACTTGCAACGGGTTTCTGAAGGCGAAGGATTTGCGTTGACCGGCAATTTGAATGGGAAGAGAGGAAAATGTCTAACATTCTACGGCCAGACCTGAAGCGGAAGCTGCTCACCTGCGTGCTCGTCGGTATGCTCGCCATTCCCGCTTCTGCTGAACCCACGCGGGCGCCGGAAACTTCGGCGGTTGTGCCTGCCGGGGTTCCGTTGCGGCATAACTCCGTGAGCAATGATCGTCAGGCGATGCTGTTGCGGCGGCTCTGGGGCATCGACGACGTTCATGTTCGCTCAACCGCTTCCGGCTCCCTGGTTCAATTCAGTTATCGCGCAGTCAACGCCGACAAGGCCAAACTCCTGAACTCCAAGGACGCGACGCCGTATCTCATCGACGAGCAGCATGGCCTCGCGCTCCAAGTCCCGGTGATGGAGCAGGTAGGGCAGCTACGCCAAGTGGCCGCGCCGCAAAACGGCCGCCAATACTGGATGGCGTTCTCGAACAAAGGTAAATATCTCAAACCGGGCAACCACGTGACGCTGATCGTGGGCAGTATGCGGATTAGCGGGTTGGTCGTGGAGTAGCCTTGAAGTCAGCCTCAAAGGATCCGTCAGGAGTGTTTCGTCCATGTTAAGCAGAATGTTTTTGTCGCGCATCATGCTGCCGCTTTGCATCACCTCGACGCTGCTGGGGGCTGCAAGCGCGCTGGCGCTGAGCAGTCTTACGGCTTCGCAGCTCATCGACAGGAATGTCGCCGCCAAAGGCGGACTGCAAGCCTGGCGAGGCGTCCAGGCCATCACTTTCTCCGGCAAGATGGACGCCGGTGGAAAGACTAAGACGCAACTGCCATTCGTGCTGGAGAAGAAGCGGCCGCGGAAGACGCGGGTGGAATTGGCATTCAAAAATGATACCGCGGTGCAGGTCTATGACGGTGTCAACGGCTGGAAGCTGCGCCCGTATCTCGGACGCAAAACCGTGGAACCGTACTCGTCCGATGAGCTCAAGGCGGCCGGGTTCGAATCAGAGCTTGACGGTCCGCTGGTGGATTATGCCGCCAAAGGCAACAAGGTTGAGCTCGAACGTATCGAAAAAGTCGAGGATCACGATGCCTACAAGCTCAAAGTCACCATGAAGGGCGGTCAGGTGCAGCACATCTGGCTCGATGCCGAGACGTTCCTCGAAGTCAAGATCGACGGAACGCCACGGCGGATGGACAAAAAGATGCGGCCGGTCGCAATTTATCTGCGCGACTACAAGTCGGTGAGCGGTCTCAAGGTTCCCTACGTCATTGAGACTGCCGTGGAGGGCAACAAGGACACGCACAAAATCTTCATCGACAGCGTCGCGGTGAACCCGAAGTTGGACGATGCGCTGTTCGCGAAGCCGGTCGTGAAGTGAACAATGGCGCAGAAACAGGACGAAGCTCAAGAGAGAGGTACTCATGAAGTTGAACCGATTGGCGGGATGGGTGATGGCTGTAGCCGGGTTCCTTTTCCTATCCGCGGCGCCGGGGCTCACGTGCGCCCAGGACTCCAGGCTCGCAGTGGCGCAGCCTCCTCGCATGGTCGCGCCCGGGGCTCGACCCACGCGTGACCCGCGCTCAACGGACGAATTTGCCGGATTGAAGTTCACCGATGAGCAGAAAGGAAAGATGGACGAGATTCATCAGCGTATGGCGGCGCGCAAGGACGTCGTGCTCAAGAGTGAAACGTTACACGCGGATCAGAAAGACGCCATGATCGCGGGCCTCGGGCGCATGGAGCGGGGCGAGATTATCAAGCTGTTGACGCCGGAACAGCAGAAGGAAGTTCTCAAGAAGGCACGCGCCGCGCAAGCGGCAGCACGGGAAGATAAGAAGCAGTCATCGCAGTGAGATACATGGTCTCCTGGCTGAGCGCGGCCGGGTGCCTGGCCATGCTGACGGCGGGGGCGAGCACCGCGGCGCCGCGACTCTCAGCTGCCGGCGCCGAGCAGCTCCAAGCCGCAGAGCGGCTCTATCGGCAGGGAGTGCTGCCGTCGGGCCAACCGTTGGTTGCCGAACGCGAGGACGCCAAGCCGATGCAAGGTGGCGCGGCCGCATGTGTGAACTGCCACCTGCGCAGCGGTCTCGGCACCGTCGAGGGACGGATCTTGATTCCGCCGATTACCGCCAAGTATTTGTTTCGACCCGCGGCGACCATGGCGCAGCCACCGACCAGCGCACGTGGTCCGATGCGCAGCCGCTATACCGCCGCCACATTGGCCCGTGCCATTCGCGAGGGGATCGATCCGGACGGGCGCCGGTTCAACTACCTGATGCCGCGCTATGCGCTCGATGAGGCATCGATGAGCGCAATGATCGACTATCTGCGGCGGCTTGGGCGCGGCCCGGTGCCCGGCGTCGGCGGCGAGACGCTCGACTTTGCGACGATCATTACCCCGGACGCGAATCCGACAGAGCGGCAAGGTATGCTCGACGTGCTCGGGCATTGCTTTGGCGCGAACGATGCTCCCGTCGCGGACCAGGCGCCGCAGCAACGCGCCGGGATGCGGATTCCGGCGGGGCATCGCTGGCAACTGCACATCTGGGAACTGACCGGGCCGTCGGAGGGTTGGGAACAGCAATTGCGTCAGCATTTCGCGGCGCAGCCGGTGTTTGCGGTAATTTCCGGGCTGGGGCGGGAGACATGGGCTCCCGTGCATCGTTTTTGTCAAGAACACGCCGTTCCCTGCCTGCTGCCGAACGTGGATCTGCCGGTGGTCGCGGAAGATGATTTCTATCCCGTGTACTTCTCGAAGGGCGTGTTGCTGGAGGCGCAAATCTTCGCGAGCCGTCTCCAGCCGCAGGCGCAGTCGGCAGCGCGCCACGTGATCCAAGTGTTCCGAGCCGATGACATCGGCAGCGCGGGCGCCGCAGCCTTGCAGCAGGCGAGCGCGGCGAGCGGCCTGCAGTGGCGGGAGCATCCGCTCCAACCCAATGCGTCGGCGAGCGACCTTGTCCAAGCGTTGCACGAGGCGGAGCCCATGGATGCCATCGTGCTCTGGCTGCGTCCTCACGATCTCAAGGAGCTCCCTGAAACTCCGCCGCCCGGCGCGGCGGTATTCATCTCCGGGCTCATGGCCGATCTCGAGCAGGCTCCGCTGCCGCCCGCTTGGCGAAATGTCGCCCGAATGAGCTATCCCTTTGAATTGCCCGGCCTGCGAGCGCTCGGCATGGGCTTCGCGCAAGGCTGGTTCGGCTATTACCGAATTCCAGTGCTCGCCGAACGCGTGCAGACCGATACCTATCTCGCCTGCGAAATTCTGGCCGAAGCCGCCGGCCACATGGTGAACAACTGGGTGCCGGACCGGCTGGTAGAACTCGTTGAAATCGAGCTCGGTCATCGTTTGGTCAATGGATACTATCCGCGACTCGGGCTCGCACCGGGCCAACGCTTTGCCTCCAAGGGCGGGTACTTGGCTCGCTACGAGGACGCGAGCGGTACGCGCCTGGTGGCGGACGGGGATTGGATCGTGCCATGAGGGAAGTGATATGAAAACCTTGATACGGGATCAGACGTGGTCAGACGGGCGCGCGCCGAGTCGCAGGGTTCCGCCGTTGCCGGCGCTGTTATGCGCGATCGGCGTGCTCGCCGCATTACCCGTCGCGAACGTGCGCAGCGCAGCGGCCGATCAAGCACCCGTGCCTGCAACCGGCGGCGCAAGGAGGCATGTCGCGCACAACCAGAAAGAGGAGCTGTATTTCGAGCGGCGCTACGGCATTGGTCAGCTGAGCGTGCACGCGGTTTCCTCGGGCGCCTCGCTGGAGTTCCGTTGCCGAGTGCTGGACACCGAGAAGGCGAACGCACTCACCGATAAGCGTGCAGCGCCGGTAATGATCGACCGGAAAACGGGCAAGAAATTGTCGGTGCCGCCGGCTGACGGCAAGCCTCATCCGAGCGCGGTCCCCGAAGCGGGGCAAGAGTATTCGGTGGTATTCGGCAATCGCAACAAAATCGTCAAGCCCGGCAATATGGTTGACGTCGTGGTCGGCACGGTTCGCATGTCCGGCCTGATCGTGGAATGAAACGATGCAAATGTCGCAACGCGTCCGTGCAGCCTGTGCGATCCTTGGCCTCGCCGTCTCATGGGCCGTAGCGGCCGCGCCTGCACCAACGGTCCCTCATTTGACCGCCAAGCAGATCGTCGCGAAGAACGTCGAGGCGCGCGGGGGGCTCGACGCCTGGCGCAAGATCGACACCATGGTCTCGATCGGACAACTCGAAACCGGCAACCCGTCGATGCCGCGAGTGCCGTTCGTTCTGCAGCAGGCGCGCCCAAATAAAGCGCGCTTCGAAGTCCACGTGCACGACAAGACGTCGGTGCGCGTCTTCGACGGCGTCGAGGGCTGGAAGCTGCGCCAATCGCACAATGGGAGCCCCGAGGTGCTGCCGTACACGGCGGATGAGCTCGCGGCGGCGCGTGATGGACTGGGGATTGATGGACCGCTGATTGACTATCAGGCCAAGGGCATCGGCGTCGATTTCGACGGCATCGATGAAGTCGCGGGCAAAAAAGCCTACCGACTGAACGTCAAGCTGCCGTCGGGAGCCACCCGGCGATGGTGGATCGATGCTGCGACCTTCCTCGACTTGAAGTATGAGCGCGAGTCCCGCACGTCGACGGGACAATCGGCGACGGTGACGGTGAGCTTCGCCAACTACAAGGCTGTCGACGGCCTGCTGATCCCGCATTCGACCATCACGGGCGAGGAGGGTGGCAAGGCGGTCGAGGCGATGTTGGTTGAACAGGTATTCCTCAACCGGCCGATGGGCGACAAGGTTTTTACAGAACCTCGCGCGCCGACGCACATAAGGCCGGCCACTCCTGTACCGCAGGCTCACTAAGGCGGACATTTGCACGTGCCTCTCGAATTTTCATTTTTCACAAGGGGCAGCGGGCCCTACAGCGTTTTTTCCGGGCGAGCGCAGCGGGTACATTCATTTAAGGACATCTTATGAGACATCTTCGCACGATCATAATCAGCCTATGTGTGTCGTTAGCCATCGCCTCCGCGGCGGTGGCGGATCCTCCCACATCCACGAGCCGCGACTTGCAGCGACTGGAAAGCACGTACGCCATCCCGGCGGTCGATCTGGTGCGCGACGACGGCAAGACCGTGTCCCTTCCGGCGGAGTTGGATGATGGCCGGCCGGTCGTTCTTAATTTCATTTACACGAGCTGTTCAACGATCTGCCCGCTGAGCAGCCAGGTGTTCGCGCAATTTCAGCGTGCTTTGGGCGCTAAGCACGAGTCGGTACACCTGGTGTCGATCTCCACCGACCCCGAGCAGGATTCGCCCGCGCATCTGCGCGCCTATGCACAGCAATTTCACGCCGAGCGAGGCTGGGATCATTACACCGGCACGATGGCCGCCAGTATTGCAGTCCAGCGAGCCTTTGGCGCGTACCACGGCGATAAGATGAGCCACGCGCCGCTCACTTTGATGCGAGCTGCTCCCGGGAAGCCATGGGTGCGATTGGACGGCTTTGCGACCGGCCGGGACTTGTTGGCCGAACGCAAGTTGTGGCCGGACTCGCCCGGCCTCGCGCGCGCCGCTCATTAGTCGCGTGCCTCGCGCGCATGTCGACTTCTCCGGGACCGCTAGATTTCGCTCGCATGTTCGCTTTCGCGTTCGCCCTGACCGGCAGTTCGTGGTGCGCAGCGGCCACATCGGCGGATCGCACCGCCGCTGCGCAAGTGCTGTATCGAAACGGCATCTTGCCGTCGGGAGCAATCCTCAAGGGCACGCGCGAGGACGGCGCAGGTGTTGCGGGCAAAAATGCCGCCTGCGCGAGCTGTCACCGCCGCAGCGGCCTCGGGATGTCGGAGGGTCGGATCGTGACGCCGCCGATCACGGGTCACTATTTGTTCAATCCTGGTGAGCGTCCCGCGCCGGAGGAGGAGTCGAACCCGGTGGCGGCGGCCGCGTACAGCCGCGTCCGCTACACCGATGCAACGCTTGCGCGCGCAATCCGCGCGGGCTTGGGGCCCACCGGTAAGCCATTGAGTCCCCTGATGCCGCATTTCTCCATGGACGACGCCAGCATGGCGCTGCTCATCGATTACTTGCGCACCCTGTCCTCAACTGCGGCTCCGGGCGTCGAAACCGATACGCTGCACTTCGCCACCATCGTCACCCCCGACGCCGACCCGGAGCGCGCGCGAGCGATGCTCGAAGTGTTGAACGATTTCTTCAACAACAAGGATGCGTACTATCGCGGTAAGGCCCCGCCGTTGCGTGCGTCGCGGCGCATTCATTACCGCGTCTTGCGGCGTTGGCAGCTGCACGTGTGGACCTTGATCGGTGCACCCGATACGTGGGAGGCGCAGCTGCGCGCCAAGTTGCGTGCTGAGCCCGTGATGGCGGTCGTGTCGGGAATTTCCGGGCGCACTTGGGCGCCGGTGCATCGATTTTGCGAACAGGAACAGCTCCCTTGCCTGCTGCCCAACGTAGATCTGACCGAAATCCACGACGGTGATTTTTATTCGGTGTATTTCTCGGCCGGCGTATTGCTGGAAGCCGAGCTACTGGCGGCACGTTTGCCGGTGGGTACGCAGCATGTTGTGCAAATCTACCGCGAAGATGACATTGGTGCCGCAGCAGCAAAATCGTTTCCCGCTGCAGACGGCATGCGGATCGACAATTACCCCCTCAAGACGGGCGCGGACTCGGCACAGCTGGCCGCTGCGGTGGCGCACGCCGGCGCGCGAGATGCGCTGATACTGTGGTTGCGTCCTGAAGATCTAGGCCAGCTGCCCGTCGCCGCATCGCCTGCGAGCATTTGGGTCTCGGGGCTCATGGGCGGCTTGGAGCATGCGCCACTGTCTCCCGCGTGGCATGCCACTGCCCACCTGAGCTATCCGTTCGATTTGCCCGAGCAGAGAACCCTGCGCATGACGTGGCCCCTGACTTGGTTCAAGACCCAGCGCATTCAAGTGACCGACGAGCGAACGCAGGTCGACACCTATCTTTCGTGCGTGATTCTCGCCGAATCGGTGGGTGCGCTGTGGGGTAATTTCGTGCGTGATTACCTGTTGGAAACGTACGAGAACATGCTGAGTTTCAGGACGCTCAATGCGTATTACCCGCATTTGAGTCTGGGCCCCGGACAGCGTTTCGCTTCGAAGGGCGGCTACATCGTGCATTTCGCGGATGCCACCGGCACGAGGATCGTCAAGGACGGCGAGTGGATCGTTCCTTGAGCCTCGCGTCCATGCCACTGCGTAAAGACTCCTGCCGCGTGTCGTTTCAATTGAAACTGCCGGCGCAACTCGCACTGATTCGCACGTAACGCCTCGCCTGCAAACTGCCAAGTATGCAAGGCGACACCAATCGCTATCGTTCAACGCAAGGTGAAAGTTACATAAAATCAACCCCTTAGGACCGCTTTGTCGTGGTGATTGTCGGTCTTGGGAATCACCACCCGACCAGGGAACACCGTCTCAATGTGCGCGCAGCTTTGCTACGGTCGGATGAGCAGAGGTCGCACCAGACTTGGTCGTGCGCGCAAGAAATGATTTGTCAATTCCTCGCGGCCTAGACGATGATTCACTGGGATGGGAACGACGCAGAAAAGTGAGAATTGATCCATGACTATTCCAAGCATCGATTGGAATAGGGTATTTGAATTCGCGTGGCGGATCCTCGTTTTCATCGTGGCCGTCGGCATCATCATCGTCGTGTCGACGAATTGGACCCGCTGGGAGGGCGGCGCGGGATGGCAGACAACGAACGATGCGTACCTGCAAGCGGATCTGACGCCCATATCCGCGAAGGTGGCCGGCTACGTGCGCGAGCTTCCGATCCAGGATTTCGAACGATGTCCACAAAGGACAGGTCCTCGCGCAATTGGTTGACGATGACTATCGCGCCGCCGCGGCGCAGGCGGAAGCCGGCGTCGCGACCGCGATGGCGCAAGCCCAGGCGCTCAAGGCGCAGCATGCGCTGCAGCTCGCGAATGTCGAGGCGGCACATGCGGTAGTAGCGTCCACCACCGCGTCTTTCGAACAGAATGGCCGCGACCTTGCAAGGCAGCGCCGACTGCTCGAGACCGGATCCTCTTCCACCGAGGCGAGCGAAAAGCTGGCCACCACCCATGCGCAACTCGAGGCGCAGCTGATGCAAAACCGCGCCCAGGCGCGCGCCGCCGAGCGCCAGCTCGCGGTCCTTGAAGCGCAAATCGCGCAGAGCGAGGCCGCCGATCGCCGCGCAGCGCGCAGCACTCGATGCGGCCAAGCTCAATGTCGGGTACACCACCATCACGGCGACTCAGGACGGCGTGATCGGACAGCGCCAGGTCAAACCCGGGCAGTTGGTGGGCGTGGGCAGTCAGATCACGACCCTCACGCCCTTGCCGAACGTATGGGTCATCGCCAACTACAAGGAAACGCAGCTGACTCACATGGCCGTCGGGCAAAAGGCGGAAATCACCGTCGACACCTTCCCGGGGCATACACTGCGCGGACATGTGCTGGCATTCGCGCCGGCCTCGGGCGCCGTGTTCGCGCTGCTGCCGCCCGACAACGCCACGGGCAACTTCACCAAGGTCGTGCAGCGCATCGCGGTGAAGATCGTCATTGACGATGCGGATGGTCTCAGCCGATCGCTTGGTGCCCGGCATGTCGGTGGAAGCCAAGGTCAACGCCAGAGACGGCGGGCGCAAATGAACGCGACTGCGCCTCTGCCCGGCATCAGGCCTGACGGCGCCGACGCTGCCCTCCCCACCGACTTCCATACCGTGGCTCGGACTCATCGCTGTGCTCATGGGCACGTTCATATCGACCTTGAATGGGCGATTGTCCACGTTCGGTCTTGCCGACATACGCGGCGCGGTGGGTGCAGGATTCGACGAGGGGGCATGGATCACCACGGCGCAAACCGCGGCCCAGATGCTTGATCACGATCCCGGCCGTTTGGATGGGCGCCACCTACGGCCCGCGACGAGTATTGATCGGCGCCTCCATCGCATTTGCGGTCATTTCCTTGCTGACCCCGTTCTCGCCGAATCTGCCCACGTTGTTGACGATGCAGTTCCTGGGCGGTCTGGCAACGGGATTCTTCATACCGCTCACCTTGAGCTTCATCTTGCTCAACATGCCGCCCAAGTATTGGGCGTTCGGCATCGCCATCTATGCACTCAACCTCGAGCTGTCGCTGAACATTTCGGCTTCCCTCGAAGGCTGGTACGTCGAGCATCATTCGTGGCGTTGGATCTTCTGGCAGAACGTGCCGCTCGCCCTGATCATGTCGCTGTGTCTGCATCGCGGCATTGCCGTCAAGCCGATCACGACACGGCCGCCGAACGATGTATTTGGCCTCTTCGCGGGCGGCTTGGGGCTCGCGCTGATCTATGCGGCCCTCGATCAGGGCAATCGGCTCGATTGGTTGAACTCCGGGATTGGTGTGGGGGTTGCTGTCGGCCGGCGTCTTGCTGCTGCGTGGCGATTTTGATCCATTCGGCGCGCATCCCTCATCCGCTTCTCAATCTCAAAGTCGTCTTCGGCGCCACCTCTGCCGATTCTGTTTCTCTTGATCGCATTTCTGCGTCTGACGATCACATCGACCGCGTTTTTGATTCCCCTGTTCCTGGGTTCGGTGCGCGGTTTTCGCGCGCTGGAAACGGGCGACACGCTCATCTGGGTTGCGGTACCGCAGCTCATTTTCTGTCCGCTCGCGGCTTTGATGCTGCGCCGATCGGACGCGAGGCTCGTGGCCGCAATCGGATTCATCTTCATCAGCGTCGCATGCCTCATGGTGGCCTATAACCTGACTCCGCTCTGGGGGTCGTACCAGTTTCTTCCCTCGTCCTTCCTCCAGTCCCTTGGACAAAGCTTCGCCCTGTCCGGCGTCATATTCTTCGGCGTTCTTCACCTGAAACCCCAGGATGCGCTCACTTTCGGCGTCGTATTGCAGACGGCGCGGCTCATGGGCGGGGAGATTGGGAACGGCGTTCGTGACGACGCTCGCTCGAGTGCGTGAACAGGTGGCGTCGAACTTGATCGGTCAGCATCTGCAGGCGGGCGACCCTCAAGTCATTCAGCGGGTGAGGGCGTATGGCGCCGCAACGACGAAGGTCATCGATCCGGTCGGAGCCGTTGCGCGCGGCGAGCTGGCGTTGGGAAACATCGTGCGAGTTGCGGCCAATACCCAGGCGGTCATCGACTGCTTCGTCGTCGTCGGCATGCTGACCGCCGTGGCGTTGCTAATCGTGGTCATTCGAAGCGCGGCTCCCGAGGGTCCCGCATCCCCGATGCCGCTGTTTCGCGTACGCGGACCGAGTCCGCCATGATTCGATTGCAGCCGAACCATTGCCGCATGGCGCGATCATCGTCGCATCGCTCGCCGCGTGCCGAGTGGGCCCGAACTACCACGCACCCGCGCTGCCAACGGGTACGGAAGCGCCCCTGGTGTCGTTGAATGCGGCGGCCGAGACTCCGGCGCCGCCGCCCGATGCGTGGTGGCGTCTCTACGATGACTCGCGCCTCGACGCGCTGGTCAAGGAAGCGCTGCAGGCGAACCGCACCCTCGCTGCGGCCGACGCGAACTTCGCGGCGGCTCGGGCGGCCTTGTCGGCGGTGCATGCCGAGCGCTATCCATCGACCGCAGCGGCTGCGGGCGGTCTGTATGGGCGCGATGCCAGTAACGGATGAGATTCTCGAGCTGACCGGACGTCCGCCGCAGACATTTTGGCTGTTCGAAGACATCTTTCAAGCCGCGTACGAAATCGATCTCTTCGGCCGCGTCCACCGCGCGATCGAAGCGGCGAATGCCAGCGCTGATGCCGTTGCCGCGGTCCGCGACGGCGTGCGTGTGGTGGTGGCCGCGGAAACCGCCCGCGCCTACGCGGCGATCTGTGCGCTGGGCGAGGAACTCGGTGTTGCGAACCATTCGCTCGCCGTGGTATCGCACGAAGCCGATATCACCGTGAAGCGCCATGAGGCGGGAGCCAATTCCGATTACGATGTGGCCCGGGCGCAGGCCTTGGTGGCTCAAGCCCGATCGGCCATTCCGGAGCTCGAAGGCCAACGGCGCGCGGCGCTGTTCGAGTTGACCGCGGTTCTCGGGCGCACACCGGCGCAAGCACCGAATGATCTCACCACATGCGTCGCACCGCCGCGCCTGGTTGCACTCATTCCGGTGGGCGACGGGTCGGAACTCATCAAGCGCCGTCCCGATGTGCGCCAGGCGGACCGGCGACTGGCGGCCGCGACGGCCGAGATTGGCGTGGCGACCGCAGACTTATATCCCACCATCCGACTGGTCGGACTTTACGGCGGTGCTGCGGTTCAACTCTCGCAGCTCAACACGAATCTGGGTCGAACATGGGGCGTCGGCCCTTCGATCAGCTGGACATTTCCCAATATGGCTGCGCCGCGTGCGCGGGTGCGGCAAGCCAAAGCCGAGCAAGCGGCAGCGCTGGCGTCTTTCGATGCCGTGGTGCTCACCGCGCTCAAAGAGACCGAGCAAGCGCTCGCCTTGTACAGCGCGGCGCTCGACAACCGACAGGCGCTCGGCGATGCTCAGGACAAGGTGCACGCCGCCTTCGGCATGGCTCACGATCAATTCCTCGCGGGCTCGGTCAGCAATCTGGACCTGCTCACCACGGAACAATCTCTGATCGCCGTCGACGCCGCGGTCGCTTCATCCGATGCCGCCCTGGTTCAAGACCAAATCGCGGTGTTCAAGGCGCTGGGTGGCGGCTGGCGAAGTGAAAGCCAGCCCGCTCGATAACGGAGTTACCCGCATCGGCGTTTACCGGCCCGAGGAGGCCTGCGCTACATTGGCGGCGCTAATGCCCTCCAATGCAAGACTGTATCCGACTCCCTCATCGATGATGAAAATGCTCGCCCCATATTAGACATCTGAACCTACCCTGAAGAATCAAGTCAATGCACCGGCGCGCTGTTGGAGAAACTCGCGGGCCGTGAACTATTCCGGCAGCGCCTCGATGATATTGAAATCGGATGAAGTCCGCATCACTTCATTGATGCGAAAACCTGCGCGAGCCAGCAGCTGACGGTATTCCTCCACCGTACGTTCCTTCCCGCCGGTATTGACCAGCATCACCACGTCATACAGCTTTCCCTGAGAGTCGAGATTTCCTTCGGGTAGCGCCCCCTCCACTAACAGCAGTGCTCCGTCCGCCGGAATCACTCGTCGGCAGTTGGCGAGAATCGCCATGGCGTGATCATCGTCCCAGTCGTGGATCACGTTTTTCATCATGTAGATCCGGCAGCCCGGGGGCACTTCACAGAAGAAATCGCACGCGTGCGTCGAGCTTCGCACCTGCAACTCGCCGCCGAGGAAGCCGCGCTGCTGGGCGCGCTCGAGCACATGCGGAAGGTCGGCCAGAACACCGCGCAGTTTGGGATGCGCCTTGAGGATGGACGCCAACAGAATACCATTGCCGCCGCCAACGTCCATGATGCTTCCCCAGCGCCCGAAATCGTATGCGGCGGCCACCGTTGGTCCAACGATCGCGGACATGTCCGTCATGGCATCGTCAAACATTTGCGCTTGTTCGGGATGCTGCTTCAGATATTCCCAGCCGTCCATCCCGAAAACCTCCGTTCTTGCCGACTTACCCGTGCGAACGCTGTACAGGATTTCTGCAAAGGGTTGGAAGAACAACTCGCTTCCCCTGAAAATAAGGATGGAGCGGACGGAATCAGGCACGCCGGAGCGCATAAATTGGGAAAGCTTGCTGTTCGCGACTGTTCGAGGAGATGTCTCTTCGAACACGCTCTGACTGGCCAGGAGGCGCAGGATACGGTACAGCGCCGACTCGTTCACTTCCAGGTGACGGGCCAGCTCCGTGGACGTTTGCGGGCTATCTTCAGTAGGTCGGCGATTCCCAGCGCTGCTGCAGAATACAAAGCCTGTTGGATGATCAGCCCGTGACTCATGTTCAACAGATGCATTGGCATTTCGGCCGATTGATTTTGGGTCCGCCCTCGAGTCGTTCCACAAAGCCAAGGCCGCGGCCAGACAAGCGGTGCGGTTACAACCGGAGCTCGGGGAAGGCTATGCGTCGCTTGCCCATGTGCGCTTGCACGACTGGGATTGGGTGGCTTTAGAGAGTGATTTCCGGCAAGCGGTGGAGCTCGATCCCGGATATGCCATCGCACACTACCGGTACGCGGAATACCTCATGGCGATGGGCAGAACTCGGGAAGCGGTCGCTAGAGTGGAACACGGCTGGGAGTTGGATCCGCTCAACTCCGTGATCAACGCCTCGGTTGGTATG
>CAVUYL010000002.1:0-71033 GCA_963745705.1 uncultured Gammaproteobacteria bacterium
GCCCCCCGTGCCAATGTGACGTGAGACACCTGACCTCAACAATTTAGAGTACAGGTAGTATCCAGTCATGTCCCAAGTATCGAAGTCTTCTATGAACAATCTTTCTGCGTCTTCCCTCGATTCCGCCGGTTCAAACGGTCTACGATCTTCTACCATAGCGCATTCATCAGAGGATCGAAGTCCTGACCCTGAGGTGATCGAGATCGCGACGCGCCGTCAATTCTCTGCCAGCGAGAAGCGGATGTTTTTGGCTGAGGCCGATCGCTGCAAGGAACGCGGTGAGCTCGGCGCTTTCCTGCGTCGCAAGCGCATTTATTCCTCCATGTTGTCGAGTTGGCGCAAACAGCTCGGGGCTGCGGACAGCGCCGCGCTCTGCACCGCAACGTCGGGGACCGAAGCCGGACGCGGCGGCTCGGCAGATCAAACATTTGAACCGCGACCTCGCACGACTGCGCCACAAACTCGAGCGCGCGGAACTGATCATTGAGGCTCAAAAAAAACTATGCGTGGCGCTCGGCCTGCCGACCGCGGACGAGACGAGCGAGAACGAGTGATGCTCGCCGTCAACGATCTGGCCTCACACGTCGGCATGGAAGCGGCGTGCCGGGCCTTCGCCTTCAACCCGGGGTACGTGTACCGCGATCGCGCGCGCCGGCGGGGCGTGTTCACCCGGCATCCGATCACGGTGCGGCCGCGGCCGCCATTGGCCTTCTCCATCGCCGAGCAGAACCGTCTGCTCGGCATTCTCGACAGCGAACGGTTCGCCGACACGGCGCCCGCCGCGGTCTATGCCACCTTGCTCGATGAAGGCCATTATTACGGCTCGCGAACGCACGATGTATCGGCTGTTGGCCGCCCAGGGCCAGCTGGGTGAGCGGCGCCGCCAGCGGCGTCATCCGGTCTACACCAAGCCCGAGCTGCTGGCGGTGCAGCCGAACGAAGTGTGGAGCTGGGACATCACCAAACTCAAGGGACCGGCCAAGTGGACCTGCTTTCACTTGTACGTGATCCTCGATATTTTCAGCCGCTACGTGGTCGGCTGGATGGTCGCCCATCGCGAGAGCGCGCGAACTGGCCGAGCAGTTGATCGCCGATACCATCGACAAGCAGCACATCGTGCCCGGCACGCTGACCCTGCACGCCGATCGCGGCACCAGCATGCGCTCCAAATCGGTCGCGCAATTGCTCGTCGATCTCGACGTCACCAAAACGCACAGCCGGCCGCACGTCTCGGACGACAACCCGTATTCCGAGGCGCAGTTCAAGACTCTGAAGTATCGGCCCGACTTTCCCGATCGCTTCGGCTCGATCGAGGATGCTCGAGCCCATTGCCAAAGTTCTTCCCCTGGTACAACACCGAGCATCGTCACTCCGGCATCGGCTTGATGACGCCCGACATCGTGCACTACGGCCGTTCGGCCGCGCTCACCGCACAACGCGGTATCACCCTCGACGCCGCCTTCGCGGCACACCCGGCTCGCTTCAAAGGCGTCGCACCGCGCCCGCCGGCCGTACCGCTCGCCGCCTGGATCAATCCACCCAAAAAGGAAACCACCACACCGATCGTCACACCCATTTGCTCGTTAAACTCGTGAACAAATGTGTCTCAAACCCATTGACACGTTCCGGCCAGGCGCATTTCACAACGCTGCAGACACTTTACGCAATGAACGAAGAACTTCTGTCCTCAAGCTCAAGAGAAAACGATGGGTGGGGTTCCAGCGCCGGCGGAGCGATGGAAAAGGATAGAAGGAAGTTCAAGCAATTTCGCCCGGACGAAGATTACCTTGATAGTCTCTACGATGAACTAACGGTCTATTGGGATGCAATACTCCAGGTCCTGCCAGTACTGAAGGAGGACCCGGCAAAGCTCCGCCAACACACCGCAGATGCACGTTCTGGCAAGAGTCAGCATGATTTGCTTATATTCTGGCCGATTGGTCAGGAGTTACTTGCGCGAATGTGCAGACGGCTTCTAGATTATCGCTTAAGAGACGCAAAGCCGACCGTTGCTGATGCGGTTCGCGCACTCCAACCGCTGAGTGAAATTGACTGGGAGTTGCACCGTGCGCCATGGCGACATCTAATTTTAACCGGCGACGGTGGCGATATGCCTTTTAGGATGCGAAACGAGGAGCGGAAGGAAGCCATTCGGGAGGCGGAGAATATCCTAGCTTGGGTACTAAAACACGATGATCTTAACGCTGATGAAGTTGCCGAACTCAGGGACGAGTGGAAGAAAATGTTAATCCCACAGCCGTCGGAGGAGGAGCTAGCGCAAATGTGGAAGCACGTAGAGGATATGCGCGGCTGACTTGCGACTGTTTCTCGTGTCGACTGAATCTAACCCGCTGATTACTTACGTCAAGACGGTCTTCGGGATCGTGGGCGTGCAAGCGACATTCGTGAGAGACGAATCACCCTCATCTCTCGAACTTCGTGTCATGCTAGATAGCCAGGGTCACGCACCCGCTCCCGCCGACAATCAAACAATTTTCAAAGAAGCGGAATTTGTCGTTACGCGGGCGGCTTTGAGTCTGTTTGTCCAAGGCTTTTTAGAAAGGGACGGTCACGCATCTGCTGCGTTGGCTACGGGGAAGCTTGTCCTAATCGTAGTTGATAACGCCCAGCAGCCGAGGCGCAGCAGTGCCGGATCCGACCGCCGTTTGGAAAGTTACTTGAAACTGCGCGTGCCCGCGACCGCAGCATTACGGTTCCTGTTCCAAGAAAACCGCATGAAAAGTCGGCTTTACGCGTTCCAGAAAGTAGGTGTCGAATGGCTCCTGAAGCAGGAGCGGTGCATCCTCGGTGACGATATGGGTCTAGGCAAAACGGCGCAAGTGATCACGGCTACGCGGCGCCTCTTTGTTACCGGCGAAATTCGCACCGCTCTCGTTGTGTGTCCGAAGACTCTGACATCTAATTGGGAATCGGAGATTGAACAGTGGAGTGATGGCCTGCTAGCCGCCACCGTTCTGCCGTTGGGGGCCACGCGTGACAAAGTTTGGCACGCACTATGGAACAACGTCCCGATATGCATTACAACGTACGAACAGTTGCGTACTTTGCCCAAGCCGCTACTCGAGAAGGAGATCGACTTAGTCGTGGCGGATGAAGCTCATCGACTTAGAAACGCAGGATCGCAAACAGCGCAAGCGTTCCGACGGCTCGATATCAGGCGATTGTGGGCATTAACGGGCACGCCAGTCGAGCGAGATGCGCGCGATGCTGCAACGCTGCTCTCGATACTTTTACCGGCGCGCTTTTCGCCAGGAGACGAATCTCGCCCGATCCGATCACTGCGGGCGTCACTCCGTCAAGTCATGCTGCGCCGGCGGAAAGATGAAGTATTGGATCAACTGCCAAAATGCATAATGATTAGGGAGTCGCTTGAACTCTCCGATGGTCAGCGTTCTTCGTACAATGCGTTATTGCACCAGCACGGACACCAAGGTGGCTCGGAGAATTTCCTGGCCCTCCTAACCGGACTTCGTGAGATTTGCGACGCTGATCCAAAGACGAGTGCTAGTACCAAGCTAGACCGTATCGTTGATATCTTGGACACAATTGAGCGATTAGATGAAAAGGCCGTTGTTTTTTCTTACACCCTCCGTCCACTCCTGGCTCTCCAAAGACGCATGCGGGCAATATCATTGGTACCGAACTGGTTGCTAATTGGCGACATGAATTCTGACGAGAGGAAGGAGACAATCTCAAGTTTCCGAGGCAGCCACGGCGCGGCTGTATTGTTAGCATCAACACGGGTAGCGTCCGAAGGCATTACGCTCACAGAAGCCAATAATGTCATCTTCATTAATGAGTGGTGGAACCCTTCGTCGAATGCGCAAGCCCGCGATCGGGTCCTAAGAATTGGACAGAAGAAGGTGGTTTCAGCGTACTCCTTCGTATGTAGATCGACAGTCGAGGAGCTGTTAGACAAAGCGCTGCGTGATAAGAGCGAGCTGTTTACTAACTTAGTGGATGCGGCGGTTGATGAGCTTTTAGCTCATGAGATTGCGGGGCTCAAGCAGCTCGAGCCAATTCCCTAGTCATTATTTCGGATAATCTATTGATTCAGTTGTGTCGCAACGCGGCGCGCGCACTCAACTGCCACTGCATTGCTTGGCTCGCGTTTTGCAACGTAACGATATAGCGGCAGCGCTTCCCGATATCGGTGGGACCGTTCAAGGCTCATCGCGACGCTGAGGATTGCCTCGAGATCTTTTTTGACACTCGCTGGCGATTCCTTAAACTGCGTAATCAGCTTCTCATACTGGCCGGTCTGATAAAGGAGACGACAATAGTGTGACCACCTGGGAACGTCCCGGTTGTCGAGCGCTATTAGCTCTTCTAACACGAGAGAAGCTTCCTTCGGCCTGCCGAATCGTTCGAGGGCGGTTATTAGCAATTCGTAGGCGCTTTTGTGCGTCGGATCAACGCGCAGCGCGATTTTTAGCGCCTTGATGCTTTTATTATAGTTGCCGAGTTTGAAGTGGCAATTGCCAAGAAGAAGGGCGGCATCGAGGTTCTTCGGCTGTACTTTAATTATGGTCATTGCCCGCTGTACAGCATGAGAATATTGCTCTTGCTGATACAGGCGATTGCAGGACTCTAGTTCACTTGGAATGTCCAGTGGCGGTCTCTGCTTCAGGAAAATCCAGTCGCCGCCTGGAGCACGATCAAATGATGTTCCGCGCTCAGCAGCAAGCACGTCCAACACTTGTTCCTCAGAAAGCCGGGCCTTGATAGTCACGCGGACTAAATCCACTAACTTAAATGTGGGTAGTGGCCCATGTCGCCGCAGAATCGCAGTGATAGTCTGAAGACCTTCGCTCTATTAAAAGTGGTCATCACTAGAGTTGGGGCATAAGGACAATTACGGTCATCACCGATGCGCACGAGTTGAATGGGCACAAGTCATCCAACGAGCAAAATGGGCGGCGCCGCTATGACCCCCATGTGCAATCATGGCGCAAATTGATCCAGTCAATCATGGAATGCGTCGGCGTGGCGCGGAAGGAATACGCCGCCCACCATGCTCTCGAACAGTGATGAAGTCACGCTTGTGTTCTGGGCCATAGGTGACGTGCAGCGGTCGGTCGGGGCCATAGAAATAGAGCCGATCATAGGGAAGAGTTTTGGCAATCCACTCCGCGACTTCAGCCATGTTTTCGTCCTGCACAATGAAATCCACCGCGGCGCCCCTCCGATTGCAAACAAATCGGCCTGTGCGTGTACGTTCATGCGCAGCATGTTGGTCCAGCTCTGGCGCCACGCCCTTCATAATCGACTTCCCTAGCATTCGAGAACAAAACCCGTAGGTGAGTGTGATGGCACCATAGTAGTCGACAATTGGATCGAGAATGAACCTCGTGAGATCCGCTAGAGCATTATAGCTGTCAGCCGTCTGGGGTGAGTTATCGACCTTGGCAATTCGCCAGGTGTCGCCGCATTCGATTAGATCGCGGAACTTAAACCGTTGGCCGCATTTTTCATCAAGTGCTGGAATGTCAGTTGAGCGCACTAAGGAAGGGCCTTCAACAGCCCAGCGGGCGCGACGCAATTCCGCCCAAAAGGCCGCCGCAGGAGGCCCGTAGCCAGAAAGATCGAAAAGGTTAAGTTCCACAAGGGTCTTTTCGAACGCTAACTGCTCGGCGAAATGTGGGAATTCTTCGTTCACAAAGCGAGACTTAAAGAACAGGAGCGGTGGCGGGAACCCGGTGCCATAGGTAAAGAAATCCATCTCCTGATCGCGGAGACGAACTTTGATGCGCTCAGTCATAACGGGCAATGGACCGCCGACAAAGTCGTCGAAGCGCATCAGAGTGACTTTGCCAGACTGAATGTGCAGCTTCACAAGATCGACGTTACTTAGGTCACCAAAAAGGGCCGTCGCGCAGCCCAGGTACACGCGTAGAATCGGCGGCAGACGCGTAAGAAGGGACGTATGCAGCTGCAAAGAGTGTCCTGGCTCCAGCCACCCAAGTCCGAGCGAAGCAGCTTCGGCGCACGCAGCCTGTAGCTGCGTGACATCGCCTACGGAGAATAGAAGCTCGCGCGCGCGCATTTCAGCGCGAGGTAGAGAGCCAAAAAAGTCCTTTACATCACGCTGCAGCTGTTGCCCGAGGCTCCGAAACTTTCGACGCTTAGCGAACATATGCAGCGCGAGCATCACCGACACGTCATCGGCGCGCGCTTTCCTAGCCCCCTCCAATGCAGTTCCGTCGTGACTGCGTAGAGCCTCGCGACGTGCGCGAGAAAGCGAACCGAACTTTGTAATGAGCTCGCCGGTGCTTTCTATCTCGTCTTCTTCAGGCCGCCGACCTAACTGTAGATACAGATTCCATAACTGGTCAGCTAGCGCCGTGGCAATGGGGTCCTCAATGACTATCTTGGGTGAACGAGTCCTTGGCAATTGGGGCTGGCGAGGCCGGCGCCATTCTAATGAGGCGGCGCGACTGACTCGGTCATTACTACTCGATCGCGCGAGCAGAAATCGCTGCTCGGCGCCACTGTCCTTGAAAACATAAAAGATACCAGGGGCGACGGGCACCGCTTCCTCGTCGAGGACCGATTCGATAAACTGCTGAAGCTCTTCCTGCCGATAATACTTCTGGAATGTATCTCGGCTCGTAAGGACGCCGTCGCGATACGACTTCGCCGATTGCGGGGCGCTATAAGTCAGCATTGCAGAGATCGCCAGAACGTGCCGCGCAAGGCTAAACGCGCGTTGCAGGGCGGCGACTCGCTCGTCAAAATCCTCTATGACATTAATAACGAACCCGAGATTGACGATATCGGCCTCCGTGATGGGGTCGGCCGGTCGGTAAAATGGATCCCAACCCGCTGCAGTAAACCCTAGTGCCGTAAGCCCCTCGAGATCACTGCCTTTGCCGCATCCATAGTCAAATACCGTGGTGCTGGAACCGAGAAGCCCGTATCGAATAAAACTTTGCATTGGTGCTGACAGGGTGCTTCTGGATAAGGCAGTCCGATGACGTTGGATGCTAACAACGCTGTCGATAGTTTCGATTGAATCTTCGGCAGTGTTGTCATTGCCAATTGGGACAAGCTCTTCACCCTGCAATTCGTATCCCTTAGACCTAATCAGCTCAATCCAAGACGTGCGATATCCGATGCGAATCGGATCATCAAATAGCCCGAGAGCCTCTGCAGCCCCCGTTAGAGCTGCAAATCGTGCATGGTCAGGATGATCGGGCGCGATTAATAGTTCTTTGCGGTGCAAAATTGGAGGATTGAGGGATTGCGAGTAATCGCGAAACATCAATCGTTTTGATGCAGGGTCAAACCGCCAACTAGCAGCGAGCGCCGGAAAAGGTTCCTGAAAGAAGCCAGGGTACGCGAGGAGCGCTACTTCATCTCCATCATCCGTCACGCGAATAACGTTAAAGTCCCGATCAGGCGCGAGACCGGAAATGTTAATCGCCTCGCGAGTGAGTACTTGGTCGCGCTCCGATAGCAGCGGAAGCACAGAAATATGCGCGTAGTGCTTGCCAGCTACATGTTTTCCTATCGCGCTCAAGGTTCTCTCGCGCAGTATATCGGGAGCAATCCACGCTATTATAGGTGTATCTAGCGTCCTGATCTCTATCATCGCAGCGCTCTGAGAATTTATGGACCTGATTGTTCCAATACAAAATGGCGAATTAGTGAGCGATCTTGAGTCTTTACGATACGTCTAGGTAACGAGCCGTTACGAAGGCTTTTCCGCCTCCCGCCTTTTCTCGCATCTGGCGAGGCCTTTCGCCGAAGGAAATTCGGTTTTTCGCGGCTCAATCAGAAAGTTGATGGGAGTACGGAAAGCTAAGTTTCCATTTTGTCAAGGAGAGCTGCAGAGCGTTGGAGCGTTGAGCGACTCAGCATAAGAATGAACAGTCGCAAACCTACGATCCATGCCACAATCTGAACCTACTTGTGCAGATGCGACGCTTGCAGGTGCAACCATTTCCTTAGTGCTCGGTTGCTGATGGTGCCGCCTTTACGTCGCCTAAGTTCTCGTGATACTTGAGTACCAGCTCGTCGAATGACCCCCGCAACCTGTCGTACATGGCACCAACTTCCAGCATGTGGGGCCCGCCAGCAATCCGGAATCCGCGGGCGCACATATCTTGCAGAGGAAAGAATGAACATAGCCAAACGCCGATCGCTTCGTACACCGATTCATCGGGCACCTCGAGAAAGACGACTGGTACGCCGGATGTCGAAGGCGTAGGTATTGAATGCATAGCAGTCGTCAGGTGTCCATGCACTCCATACCCCGAACTCAGCCCATATAGCCTATAGACGTAGGCCTCAGTTTTATCTGTTATGCAAAACTGAAAGATTGTTTTATACCGTTTTCTTTCAGTACGGCCTTTTTCACGACTTTCCCATAGCTGCAGAAGCGAGTCGTTCTCCGCTAAGCGGGCTATATCTCTAGCGAGCTCGGCGGACATTCTGAGTAGCGCGATCCCCTCATCTAGGCACTTGTCCACGATTAAGAACAAAGATTGCGCTTGGTAACCCAAGACCGTCTGCCACATTGACATCCGGTACATGGACGCGAGTGATTCGTTTGAGTTAGTACCTGCGTGCGATGGCGCGTCTTTAACAGCGGCAACAATCAGTGCGCGTGCGGTCACATATCCCGCGTCGCATACAGACCACAATTCAGGTTGTTCTTCACGAACGCGATTAAATCGAGATATTTTTTCGCCGATTAGCGAATCGATTCCAATATCTGCGTTCTTCATGACATCACGCAATGCGTCGCGACGGAGGATTTGCTTGGCATCTTGCAGTCGGGATGGCCTTGGCTATACGATTACATATACTACCGAGCCGTGTCTAGACGATTTTCCTCGTCGCGTGCTGTGACAGAGGCAGCCGGTGTAATAGGAATCTCCGCCGGAATCGCGGCGGACTGTGCGGAATGCAATCGCCGAACTCCAAAAAATCACGTGAGGGTAAGACTGAGGGTAACTGAGTCTGCGCTCGATTCGGACCCCGGCAAATTTATGGGGTCCCACGAACTAACTCAATTCCCGATTTCGAAACCGAACACAACTAGGTGTATGGTGGCGCTAAAAATCGGGATCAGGTCACGACCAGGAGCCAATGCGATGACCGTTACCCTCCGGTGCTACCTTGAAACGAGGCTCGCCTCAGTCATCAGCGACGAGACGGCCGCTGCACGCGTGACCGACAAGACCTACGATCTGATCAAATTCCTCGCGGACTGCGATGCAATCGGCAAAGCCGCCATAGTCGAAGCGCAGCGGGGCGAAGTTGTAGCCGTTCCCACCGATGCGTGCGGGGAGTTTGCTTTGGTTCTCTACTGCATCACGCATGAACCGCAGAGGCAGCGAATGAGGCTCAACGATAAGCCTGAAGTTTGTCAAAAAGTTTGGCAGGTGATCGAAGACGCGGTCAGGACTTACAGACAAGCGACCATCACGCCAGCCGACTATGTCTGGGCATCTGGGGCTGGCGGCATCGTTTGCCCCGACGGATCGATCTTTGGCGTAGGTAAATACGAGGATCTCGACGTCGAATGGTTGCCGTCGGTCGTCGACTACGTGCTCAACGTGTTGGACCCAGCCCGAATTCGGCCTTTCCTGCCGCCGCCAAAAGCAGGCGCGTTGACCGCGCCGTATCTGAAGGCACTCGTAATGAACGGCCACTCAGTTCGCATAGCGCTCGTGGGCGACTGGGGCACCGGCCCGTACAATGCCGGCGGTTACGATCCCGCAACTTTGGTAATGGAAACAATCAGCGCACTCAATCCCGACTACCTGATTCACCTTGGCGACGTATATTACGAAGGCACCAGCGTCCAAGAGATGACGAATTTTCTCAATTCATGGCCCAAGCTACCCGCCGAGAGGAGTTTCACGCTGAATTCAAACCACGAGATGTATTCGGGCGCGCATGGCTACTTCGATCGAGCGCTCTGCCGCGTCGGAGCGCCCACACCTTTTATTCATCAGAATGGTTACAGCTATTTCGCGCTTACGAGTCCGGCGCTCACAATCGTCGGACTAGATACCGCATACTTCGATGATTCGGCGATGTATATGGAAGGCGGCCTCGGTAGCCCAGAGGAAGATCCACAGTACGAGTTTTTACGGGCTGCGGCGCACCGGGGTCAATTGATATTATTGACCCATCAACGTCCGATGAGCGTTGATGGCGCAAGGCCAGCCCGGCTCTGGGAGCAGGTTGCCCTGGTGGTACCCCCGAAGAAGATTGCGCTTTGGTATTGCGGCCACACGCACCTCGGCATCGCGTATGCATCTACGTCTTCGCTTGGCGGTGTCCGGGCAGGCTGCACCGGTCACGGCGCGGTGCCGATGGGATTTCCCAGGAGCCTGTGTGGTAACAGTAACATCGCGTGGTTTGCGCACGAACCCGTCGATGGCGCGGGCAACAGAATTCGAAATGGATTCGCGATGCTGACACTAAGCGACAATGGTGACATCCTCGAAGAGTTCTATGACGCGGACAGCACGACCCCCGTTTTCTCGAGGACGAAACTTTAGAGCCGCGGCCGCACAAAATTAAGGAGGTGGCCCGAATGCTCACTGCGGGTCAGAATCGTTTCTATGGGTGATTCAGTTATTCGGGGTCAAGGAATGCTGGAAAGCGACAACCTCGATTACCATGAAGCAGCTTGGTCTTGACTTGCCTACTCCCGCGCGCGATTCTCCTCCTTCTGGGTGCGATCGTTAGATCGGCTTCCTGCGTCTAACCCAAGGACCGGAAACAAACAAGGACGGGGGTCGAACGTGAGCAACCCGACCCGGGCAGACCAGGCCAGCGCGGCGAAGGCAACCGAGGAGTTGTTCGATGCGGTTGTGATCGGCAGTGGTTTCGGGGGTGCCGTCACAGCGTGCCGCCTCGCTCAGGCCGGAAAAAACGTCTGCATCCTCGAGCGGGGCCGGCGCTATGGCCGAGGAGACTTCCCGCGCCCGGCGGAGCGGGCCGACCACCTGCCCTACACGGCACGTTGGGCGTGGGCCCTCGACCACGGGCTATGGGACGCGAAGGACCTCCAGGGCGCGGTGGCTGTCCAGGCCGCTGGCTACGGCGGGGGTTCGCTCGTCTACGCGAACGTGCATTTGCGCCCGCCGCCGGAAGTCTTCTCGCCGCCGAAAGAGCATGGACTCGAGGCGAACGGCTGGCCCGCTTGCTATACGAGACAGGAACTCGATCCTTATTACGACGTCGTCGCCGCGAACCTTCGTGTTCTTCCAATCCCGTCAACACCGTCGTCCGCTTCCGGCCTGAACGGACGGCTGCCCAAAGTCGACGCCATGTGGTCGGCGGCGAAAGCACTTGGCCGGGAGCGCTGGTTCTTCCTGCCCCCGCTTGCAATCGACTTCGACAAGTGCGTGATGTGTGGCGAGTGCATCGTCGGCTGCCAGATCCACGCGAAGAACTCACTCGATCTCAACTACCTCGCCGTCGCCGAGCACATCGGGGTGGACGCCCGTACGCTGGCGGAGGCGGTCGACATCCGGGAGGACCGCGACGGCGGCTACACGGTGCGCTATCGTGACCACGCGATCGGTGACGCGGACGCCACGGTGCGGGCGAAGAGCGTCTTCCTCTGCGCCGGCTCGGTAAACTCCACGCACTTCCTCCTGCGCTCGAAGGAACAGTTGCCGATGCCGGAAGTGAGCAAGGCGCATATCGGGCGCCGCTTCTTCGCCAACGGCGACGCGATCGCCATGGTCTACGACACGGCGGACGCGGTGACCGCGCCGACCCCCACACTCGGCCCTACGATTACGACAGCCCTGCTCTACAACAGTGGTGTGCCCGGACCCACCGCGGCACGGGGCGACTGGTTTCTCCTGGAGGACGGCGGCTACCCAAAATGGCTCGAGCCGATCCTCGGCCTTTTCCGTGGGGACTTCTGGCTCGAGCGTAACCGCATGGAGCCTGCACCGAAGGACCCGGCGCCACTTGACCCGAAGGTGACCCAGCGCGAAGCCGAGGCGCTTACGCAGCAGGTCGACAAAATGGCGGGCGCGCTGCTTGGCCTGCTGGATGCCAGGTTCGCGCTTTGGGACTCGCGGGGTCCACGCACGCTGGCTGGAGGACTTAACCTCGGCCAGATCCTTCCCCCACAGATCCGCGAGCAGCTGATACCGCACCTCCGCCGCTTCGCCCACCTATTCGAGGCCGGGGAGGCGGACCCGGTTGGCCGCGAGACGCTTGACGAGGTCAATCGGCGCGTGGTCGCATCGAAACCCGCTTGGCTGCGCCCGTTGTTCAAGTGGCTCGCCAAGCGCGTAAAGGCGGAGGTACAGCCGCAACTCCTCGCGGCGACCCTGGAGATCCTCCACCGGTACTTCCTGAAGGCGCCCCCAGAAACACCGGAGCCGTTCACCGTCGCGATTCTGTGGCCGCGCGTCGTCGAGGCCGCCCAGAAGCTTTTCCTCGGAAGACGCCCGGACGATCACGCATTCCTCATGCTGGTGATGGGGATCGATGTGTCACCGGGATGTCTATACCTCGATGACGAGCAGCGGCTCCTCGCGTATTGGAACATCGCAGCGAACGAGCCCTTCTCGACGATGGAAGATCGACTCATGCGCGATGTCGCGCGCGCGCTCGGCGGTGAGCTGCGGCTCAACCCGGATTCGACGAGCCGGCAACGACCCGTGATCGTGCACAATCTCGGCGGCTGCGCGATGTCGGATAGGCCGGAGGACGGGGTGACGGACCGGAACGGCAAGGTCTGGGGGACCCGCGCGCTCTATGTCCTCGACGGTGCCGCGGTGCCGGGTCCGCTCGGGGCAAACCCCTCGGCGACGATCGCAGCGATCGCTGAGCGCAATGTTCGAAAAGCGCTCGAGGACAAGGACTCGCCGATTCACGAGGAGAGGCCCGTCCCCCTGGATCCGCCGCTCCCTGGCGGGCCGAGCCTCAAGCAGATTCGACAGATGCTCGGGCAGACCGACGCCATCCTCGACCCGCTCGCGGGGATACCCTCGCCGGCGGGCGAGCCGCGCGCGCCAGCGGTCGGCCTCACTTTCAAGGAGGTCATGGACGGCTTTTACGCGACAGCCGGTCATGAGAACCTGCCGATCCGGGCGGAGTTCGTCGCGACGATCGAGGACCTGAACGCGTTCCTCGTCGACCCTCGGCGCCAGGCCAACATCTCGGGTACTGTCTGGATTACGCCTCCCCTGGGTCAGACGAAAGTCGCGTACCAGGCGAAAGGCACCCTCGATCTCCTCAAGCGCGTGAGACCGGTCGCCGCGTTGAGGGAGATTTTCGAAGAGATGCTCGGCGCGCTCGAGGGCGTCCGCGCGCGGTCGCCGCTCACTGACTCGGATAAGCAAGCTCAAAAGGAGGCCGAGATCGCGATCGAGTCGCTGTTCAAGCGGCTGGAGCAACAGGCGCATCGGTACGAGATGGACTACGACCTCGACTTGACATCCAGGGATGACACGGGGAGGGCGTGCCAATTCAAGGGCGTGAAGATGATCTACGGTGCGCCGGGCCGTGATGCGTGGACGGAAACGACGACGCTCAAGACGACGCTATACAAGGCCGGGAAGGAAGTAGGGTGTGGCGAGATGCACGTGCACCTTGCGGATTTCCTCGAAATACAGCTCCCTTCGTTACGAATTACCGGCACCCAGGATGACGTTCAGATCGCCTGGGCTTTCGGCCGCTTCTTCCGCTTCTTCCTGGGCACGCTGCGGCAAGTCTACCTACCTGGAATCGAGATGTTAGACCCGTTCGGCGAAAGGAGTTGCTGAGGACTCACCATGGCCATTCTCACGGAGACCCCCGAGCCCATCATCGATGTCATCACGGAAGACTATTGCCGACTCGAGCTCCGGCACCATCCGGGGGCGAAGGAAACTCCACCTGTGCTCCTCGTCCACGGGGCGAGCGCCGGAAGCGATACCTTTCGCATCGGAGAAAAACAAACGGTCGTCGACTATCTCCTGAAGGCAGGTTTCGACGTCTGGACGCTCGACTGGCGAGCGAGCATGAGATGCTCACGAAACGTCTACTGCGCATTCGAAAAGAACAGCTCGAGCATCTTTACCGTCGACGCTGCGGCGACCTATGACCTGCCCGCGGCTATCAGAAAGATGCGTGCGGAGAACGTCGTGGGGAAGATCGGCGTCATCGGCCATTGCATGGGAGGCGCCATCGTCGCGCAGGGGATCGCGCAGGGCGTGATTCCCGCTTCGGACGTCGAGAACGTGGTAATTACTGCGCTGGGGTTGTTCTACAAAGCCGCGCTCGATGGTGTGCTCAAGGTCGAGGACCAGGTGCTCGAACAACTTCTGGCGAAAGGTCAATACCTTCTCCACCCGAAGAAGAAGTGGGCTTCGAGCGTGTGCACGCAGGACCCCGGCAATGGGGACTGGGATCGCCTCCTTCAGGGGCCGTACGAGATCTGGTTCCACACGCCGCTTAGACACTCGTGCAACATCGAGTACTGTCATCGGATCTCGTATATGTTCGGAATGCCTTATCTGCCCGACAGCATCCCCTCCATCCACAACGGTCATCTCCCGTCACAGTTCGGCTACATTCCCATGCAGTTCTTATTGCACTGCTCTCAGAACCTGCGGCGGGGCCACTGCGGCCGGTTCGTGCCCGGCGGTGGCAGCAGCACACTCCCGCCCGATTACAGCTACCTCAACCACGCGGCATTTAAGGATCGGGCGCTCACGCTGATCACCGGCAATCTCAATTCTCTCTGGCATCGAGACTCGATCGACACGATGTACGAGTGGCTGCGGCGGGGCCGAACGTCAGATCAGCCGCGGAGACTTCGGAAGCACGTGCTAAACGGCTTCGGGCATCAAGACCTTTACTGGGGATCCGATGCGCCGGAGCATGTCTTTCCGCTCATTCGCGATGGTCTGCGGCTGTAGACACATCGGAGCGAAGTACCGAGATGATTTGCCCGAGCTGCACCAAAGACAACGCCGCAGACTCAAGATTCTGCTCGAAATGCGGCTACTTCCTCTCGAGCGACTCGAGAGCGGTCCTCACGCCTGATGCGTACACCCCGACGCACCTCGCCGAGCGTGTACGCACCATGGTGATGGCCGAGGGTGAGCGCAAACATGTCACGGTACTGCTCGCCGACCTGAAAAATTCGATGGAGCTGCTGACGGCGCGCGATCCCGAAGAGGCACGGGCGATTCTCGACCCTGTACTCCAGTGCATGATGGCGGCGGTACACCAGTACGACGGGCTGGTAAATCAGGTGATGGGCGACGGGATCATGGCGTTGTTCGGTGCGCCGCTCGCTCTTGAGGACCATGCAGTTCGGGCCGCGTATGCCGCCCTGCGGATGCAGGAGAGCGTCCGGGCCTATGCTGCACGGTTGCCGAAGGCCCTGAGTGCGGCTATCAACATTCGCGTTGGCTTGAACTCCGGGGAAGTGCTGGTCCGCTCTATCGGGAGTGACCTGCGCATGGACTACACCGCAGTCGGGCAGGTCACGCACCTCGCAGCGCGGATGGAGCAGGCGGCAGCGCCCGGCTCGATTCTCGTGACTGCCGATACTGCCGCGCTGGTAGAGGGGTACGTCGTGCTAAATCCCATGGGCCCGATGCGAATCAAGGGTTTCGATGTGCCGAGAGAGGTGTTTGAAATCGCGCGCGCCGGGCAAGCACGCTCCCGACTGCAAGCCGCCGCCGCCCGCGGACTGACGCCATTCGTGGGGCGAAGCGAACAGATGCAACGACTGGTACGCGCCCTCGACGAGGCGCGCGACGCGCGCGGCCAGGTTGTCGGTGTGATTGGAGAAGCAGGCGTCGGGAAATCCCGTTTACTCTGGGAGTTCATCCACTCAGATCACACGCAGGGTTGCTCGCTCCTGGAGGGGCAATCGGTATCCTATGCCAAGGAAGTGTCGTACGCACCCATCATCGACATGTTGAAGAAATATTTCGAGATACAGGAGCGCCAGGATCAGGACGAGATTCGAGCGCAGGTGGCGAACCATCTCCAGATGCGCGACAGTTCCCTCCAACCCTTTGTCTCGGCGTTTCTGGCGTTGCTCGACATTCCCGTCGACGACCCAGAGTGGGCGGCACTGGACCCACTTCTACGCCGGGCTCGAACCATCGACGGCATCCAGCGTCTGCTGCTGTTGGAGAGCCAACGACAGCCGGTCATCCTCGCGCTTGAGGATCTGAACTGGGCGGACTCGGAGACTGACGCCGTACTTAATGCCATCATCGATGCGCTCTCGAATGCCCGTATTGTGGTGCTTCTCAGTCATCGGTCCGAGTACCGTCACTCCTGGGACGCAAAGAGTTTGTATACGGAGCTGCGGCTCGACCCATTGCTGCCGGAGAGTATCGAGACGCTCCTGAACAACCTACTCGGCGATGATGAAAGTTTAGGACGCGTGAAGCACATTCTGTGGACGCAGACGGCGGGCAATCCGCTATTTCTCGAGGAGAGCGTCAAGGCGCTCGTCGAGACGGAGGTCTTGACGGGCACGCGCGGTGCGTACCGATTGGCGCGACCGCTACCGACGGTGCCTATCCCCCCCTCATTGGTGCCACTGTTGGCGGCTCGCATCGACCGGCTACCCCAACTGGACAAGCAGCTGTTGCAAGCAGCCGCGGTGATCGGCAAGGACGTGCCGGCGGCCTTGTTGGCATCGATCGCTGATCTTTCGGAAAGCGACCTGCGAATGAGCCTCGCGCGACTGCAGGCCGGAGAATTCCTGTACGAACGGAGTCTCTTCCCGGACCTCGAGTACACTTTCAAGCACGCCCTCACCCACGAGGTGGCCTACGGGAGCTTGTTGAAGGATCGACGCCGCACCCTGCATGGTCGTATCGTTGATGCCTTCACAGTACTCTATCGCGAGCGACTCTCGGAACACGTCGAACGACTCGCTCATCATGCACAGCGGAGCGAGCGCTGGCCGGAGGCCGTTGATTATTGCTGGCAGGCGGGTCACAAGGTGATCGCGCGATCGGCCTACCGAGAGGCAGTCGCCTACCTTGATGAGGCGCTGGAATCGCTGCGGCACGTTCCGGAGGAGAGCCGCGCGGTCGCGCAGGCATTTGACATCCGCCTGGATTTGCGGAGCGCGCTGATACCCCTCGGCGAATTCCCTCGGATTTCCCAGCTCCTCGGCGAACTGGAGTCCATCGCGGAGCGACTCGGAGACCAGCGACGCCAGGGTCTCGTTGCCGCGCTCATGGCGGGAGCCTATCCGACCATCGGTCGTCCCGATCAGGCGGTCCGCCATGGCGAGCGTGCGAGGGAAATCGCCTCCCGGCTTGGGGACACGATCATCGGTGTTCTCGCTAACACCTATCTCGGCGCGGCGTATTTCTTCCTTGGCGAGCACGAGCGGTCCATCGAGGCCTCTCGGCGCGTCCTCAGTTTGCTCCCTCGGGAACTGAACCATGAGAGCTTCGGGGTCGCGATTCGTCCTGCCGTCTACGCGCGGGGCTACTTGAGCTGGTCGTTGTGCGAACTCGGGCGTTTTGCCGAGGCAGAAGCGAGTGCCCGCGAAGCATTGGACCTCGCCGAGGCCATGGGGCACCCACAGACCGTCGTCGCCGGGCTCGTTGCCGTGGGGACGCTCCATGTCAGGCGCGGCGACGTCGGGTACGCGGTGGGGCCATTTGAACGCGCCCGGGAACTTTGTCACCGCCACGACATCCCGCTGTTCAGACCGCTCGTCGCATCATTCCTCGGTTACGCACTGGCGCTTTCCGCGCGGTTCACGGAAGCGGAGAGCATCCTGCGACAGGCGCTTGAGGAGGCCGCGCTGATGAGCATGGGGACATTCCACTCTCAGATGACTATGTGGCTTGGTGAAGCGCGTCTCCTGGTGGGTGCGGTAGATGAAGCGAGCGAACTCGCCTCGGATGCGCTTCGCAGCACACGAGAGCGGCACGAAGCAGGCCTCGAGGCGTGGGCGCTCCGTTTGGTCGCTGAAGTGACTACGCAGCATGAAGCGCTCGACGTTCCACGCGCTGAAGAGCTCTACCGTCAGGCCATGCGCAGAGCTGACAATCTCGGCTTGCGACCACTTACAGCTCGCTGCCACCTCGGCCTCGGCAGCTTGTATCGGAGGACAGGGAAGGATCAAGATGCACGGGCTCATCTCATGGCTGCTGCCGCGTTGCTTCGCAAAATGCAGATGCGCCTATGGATAGACCACGCCGACGCCGAACTTAGGATGCTTCGACCAGGTGAAGGCCAGCTCGGCTCAGGGTGAAGCCGCCGAGATACGCCAAACGCTGTTGCCGGTATCATCGGCAATCAACAGCCCTCCTGCGCTGTCTATCGCGAGGCCGACCGGCCGCCCCCGCGCCTTGTCGCCGTCGATCAGGAAGCCGGTGACGACGTCCTCTGGCGGCCCCGACGGGCGACCGTTCTCGAACGGCACATAAACGATCTTGTAGCCATTCAGCACGCTACGGTTCCAGCTCCCGTGTTCGCCTACGAACGCGCCGCCGCGGTAGTGCGCCGGCAGGTTCGTCCCCGTGTAGAAGACGAGCCCTAAGGGCGCAACGTGCGAACTCAATGCGTAGTCGGGCACTATTGCCTTTGCGACCAGATCTGGACGCTGCGGCTGCACGCGCGGGTCGAGATGTTGGCCATAGAAGCTGTAAGGCCAGCCATAGAAGGCACCCTCCCGGACAGACGTCATATAATCGGGCACCATATCCGGTCCAAGCTCGTCTCGCTCGTTGACGACGGCCCAGAGAACATGGGTCTGTGGCTCGAACTGCAGTCCGTTTGGATTGCGGAGCCCCGCGGCGTACTCGCGGTGCGCACCGGTGGCCCGATCTATCTCCCAGATTGCCGCGCGGCCGACCTCCGCCTGAATACCGTTCTCTGTAATATTGCTGTTGGAGCCGACGCCGGCATAGAGCTTGGACCCGTCCGGGCTCGCCGTTAGGCTCTTCGTCCAGTGATGATCGATCGGCCCGCCAGGCAGGTCGCAGACCTTTACGCCGGCAGCGGTGATTCGCGTTTCGCCGGTGGTGTAGGGATATCGGACCACGGCATCGGTGTTGGCGACATACAGGTCGTTTCCGACCAGTACGACCCCAAATGGTGAATTGAGATGGTCGAGGAACACCGTTTTCTCGTGCGGCAGGCGCTCCTCGCTGGTGTCGCGGAACAGCAGGATGCGCTGGCCGGGCTTCGTGCCGGAGTGCGTCTTCGCCTCCACCCAGTTCATGACCATATCTTTCGGCCGGCTGATCGACGCAGGAGGCCCGCCAGTCTCCACCACCAGCACATCACCGTTCGGCAGCACATACAGGGAGCGTGGGTTCGCGAGGCCGGTAGCGAACGCCTGCACTTTCAGGCCAGGCGCGACGGCGGGCGTCGCACCGTTCCAACCCACGATATTTGCGATATGCATCGGCGGCAGCAGGTACTGATGAATCGGTGGCAGATAGGGATTGGGGCCGACCTGGCGGCGTGGATCGATTGGCGCGGGACCGCAAGCGGTAAGCGCGAGCAGAAGGGCGGCTGCGGCAGCACCGCAGCGTACAGACTTCACGGGCGATCCCCCTGGCGCACGCCGACGCCGTGGCGGTACACCATGGTCCAGCCGTTCCAGGCGGTAACCAGCAGAATCACGACGACGAGCGCTGAGAGAATCAAGCCCGTGGGCACGACCGACGTATAGGCGTCGCGGGTGTGGATGCATACGTTGAAGATCGAGAGGATGAGCACTGTCGCGTTGCCGAGCCCGTGAATCCAGGCGCAGCGGAGCTCCCGAATGCGGTGATCGCCGAAGAAGTCGATCAGTCCCGCCAAGGCCGCGAAGAGCGAGACGATCAGGCCTATTGCCAACAGCCAGGCAGACATGTCCGCCCAGAGCATCATCCCGGTTCGCCAGTAGACAATGTCGGTGATGAGCGTACCAACGAAGCAGACAATTGGAACCGGCACGAGCATCGCATGGATGGGACGACCGCCGAGCGTCGCCGTGGCGCGTGGATTATGATTCAGCATTGAACTGCCCCATATCGTAGGCCCCGAATGATGTCGCACAATGGCCAGTTTTGGAAGTCTCCGTCCAATCGGTCCAAAGTAATTAGTCCCGCCGGCAGATACGGCTCGTCATCGTCGGTTCCGGTCGACCTTGCAAAGCGGCGCTGAGACGAGTCGCACTAACATGAAACCGCCGATTTAGGGTGCGAATTTGTCGTCCAGCGGTGAGTGCGCCGCAACGACCTCGCGCAATGCGTGCTCGTCGACAATGACTATCTTGCCGCGACCGAGAGTGAGCCACCCTTGTACCTTCCACTTTTGCAGGTACTGATTGACAGCCTGTCGGGAGAGCCCCAGGAATCGCGCGATCTCTTCCTGAGAAATACTCAGCTCTACTCCCTTCGGAGTCTCGTGCCCGTGAAGTTTTCCCGAGACTCAGTAAACGCCGCGCCAGTCGCTCCGGCACACCGAGCAATGCAGATTCTTCCGCCAAGCCGCTCGTCCAGCGAATGAGCTCGCAAAGAATCTGAACGACGTGGCTTACAAGCGTCGGGTTCGCGTTTCAACAATTCGAGAAAGTGGTCGCGCGTAATGATGATCAGCTCTGATGGTGCTGTAGCACTGGCCGTGGCCGTTCGGTGACGCCCATCCAAGAGGGCAATCTCACCAAAAGTGTCGCCGGGCTCCATGATGTTCAGAAACATCTCTCTGCCGTTCGGCGAACTGGCACTGATGCGAATCTTGCCCGTGACAACCCCGTAGAGCGCATCGCCCGGGTCCGCCTGTGAAAACACTATGGCGCCATTGCAATAAGAACGGCGGATCGAAAGCGCTGAAATTTGCTGAATCGTTGGCGAGGGCAGGCCACGGAACAGTCTCGTACGCTCCAATATTGTCTGCGCGGTCAAAGCCACCGCTGAATTCCTCTCGTGAAATCCCGCGAGCAGTGTACGTCTTGTGTCGTCCGCTTGACAGAACCGCATTATGAATGCGCTCACGATACTCCCGACGATGAAGTGGCGGGTTACTCACCAAGTAGTGACAACCCAAATCAACTAAACAAAGGAGTCTAGTCATGTACAGCAATGAAAAGAGCGTCACAAAGATACTGCGAATGGCTTGGGGGATAGTTGCGTCCGCGGCCATTGCCTGGGGGGGCGGCAGCGCGGCACAGGCCGGTGAACCGGACAATACGGTTGCACACAAGGTGGTCAGCTTTAAGGATCTGAACCTGAACAGTGCTGAGGGCGTCGAGGTGTTGTATAAGCGAATCAGGAATGCCGCTCATGAGGTCTGCGCAGACCCGGGTCGGTACGATCTCTCGGAGTTTAAGTTGCGGCCCTGTATCGATGATGCGATGTCGCGGGCGATTGCCCAGGTCAATAGTCCCATGCTGACCAATCTCTATCAGGCGAAGGCCGGTAAGGGTGACAAGAAGACGACCACTCTTGCGCAAGTGCACTGAGTCGTCCGGCGAGGAGCGCCGCACGGGCAAGCAGCCTGTGCGGCGCATTTCTAAGGGCAGCGGACTCTCTTTTACCCCATTGTCGAATGTCCGAGGGTTGCGCCATCGCAAACTATTCTGGACACACGCCTAGCCGCTGAATGCGATATTTCCCATGAATCGACGGCAAAAAAATGGCGATCGGGTCAGAGCCATCCTGACAGCTTTGAGCGCGGTCGTGCTATTGTTAAAGGCATATGAAACCCTCAGATGCACTGCGGAAGTACCGATCCGAGATCAGAGACATCGTAGCCCGGCATGGGGCACTTGCACCGCGCGTCTTCGGTTCCGCCGTTCACGGTACCGACACCGAGGACAGCGATTTGGACTTACTCGTCGATCCCTCGCCGCGCACAACACTGATGACCCTGGCCGCAATTCAGCTCGACGCGGAGCACCTGCTCGGAGTGCACGTCGATGTTCTTACCCCGAACAGCATTCCCCGACGAATCAGAGATCGAGTATTGCTTGAAGCAATACCTGTATGAAGTCCAAACACCCGAGCAGAATTCCCGAATATCTACAGCACATACTGGATGCAATCAATCGTGCTTTGGATTACTGCGCAGCCATGAATTTTGAGTCCTTCAACCGGGACACTCGAACACAGGACGCGGTAATCCGTAGTATCCAGATAATCGGCGAGGCGGCGAAGAAAGTGCGAACGGCCGATCCTGAGTTTGCGGCGCAACATCCCCAGGTTCCGTGGGCTGTGATGTACGGGATGCGCAACCGAGTGATTCACGATTACTTCGAAGTCGACCTGGCGGTTGTCTGGCAAACGGTTCAGCAGGACTTGCCGGAATTGCGGAGTCAGATGCTAGCGCTCCTGAACGTCATCGAGCGTGGCCCATGACTACTCGTCGTATATCACGAAAAAACAAGAGAGCTTTGCCGCCGGCGTCGGTCAGGGTATGCGACGCGCTGCACGGACTGATCGTGAAGGAGCACGCATGCACGGGACGCCGATTTTAATATGGGTAAATGGAAAGGTCGTTGCCAAGGATCCGATCGACGATACGAAATAAAACACCAAAATGCCGACCGACATTTAGCCGAGTGTCCGGGGTTCAGTGGCCGTTTTCCGCAAAATCAACTGTGGGTAACAGTGTGGGTAACTCAATTTCTCGGTCATTCGAGAATGCCGTAATTGATGTGCTTTCCACGTCTCGTTCAATTCCCTCCCTGGCCAGTAACTATTTAAAATAATTGCTTAAATATATTTCAGAATTGAAGTCGATTGCAAGCTCCTATTTCGCTGTGCAAACCTCGATGTGTCAATGGCTCATGAGCTTCACTGGCACCGATTACGCCAGAGTGGGCAATCCCGTGGTCGTTCTGGTTCCCAACTCAAGATGTTCGACCCTGCGCAGAGATACTACTCCGGGCTCAGAAAACCGCATTGTTTTTTGAGCCACTGCAACCTGCTGCCAGCTCTGCCGTTCCACCGCGTCGCGCTCAAATACGGCAGCCGTCTTCGCCAAGACGAGCGTGAATGGACTGCCTGTTCGTCAGCGTCGTGTGTGTTACAGGCAAATCATACGTGTCAATGATGCGGTGAATGTGCAATCGATGATCCTTTGCCAGCTTCCATTCGTACCGTAATTATTCGACGCACGCAGGAATTGCGACAATGTATCGCACAGGCGACAGGAGCAGCGAATAGCGTCCGAATCGACCAATCAGTGCTCGCGCGAGTCGGCTCGTTAAGGCGGGCCGTGACGACCTGCAAGCAGTGTGCATGTACCGGACGCAGGCCCCAAATTCTGAGCGTGGTCGGTGCGTGATGCTCCTTGGCGTTTCGCAACAGACCGACTGGAACCTGTACGGGAAGCTCGGCAGGGTCGGCGGTGAGGAATGCGATCACGCGACCTGACAGGTCAGGCTGCTGTGTGGCTCGGCTGCTCTCGATGACACGTAAAATCGACTTACAGAGGCTGACCATCTCTCGCGTCACGTCCTTTGCCGAGACGTGCTGTCGAATCTGCTTTGACCGCCCGATCAACCATGTCCATTGTTCCGAGAGAATCCAACCAGCAAGTTCCCATCCTGCGGGCGAGTCGCGTGCGCACAATGTTCGGCAAAGGACTGGCAGCGTAGAGTCCATCCATGAGACTCGTGTTTGCGGCGGTTCGTGATTATCTTCCGAGGTCCATGTCTGCAGCAGGGTTCGGCACCAGTCGGATCCATAGGCGTCGAGTAGGTCGGCGAGTCGCGACGCCGCCTTCGGCTTCAGTGCCGCGAGGGCGAACGGTTGAAGCAGTGCAGCGGCGACGCTCGGATCGCCCAGCTTTGGGGCGACTTTGAGAGTGGCATCGAACAAGTGAGTATTCCGGCGAAGATGACCGCCGATTCCGGCCGAACGTGACCGGTGATTCCGCCGGGTCGGCGCTGTTATAGTTTTTTACACTTGTCGGTCACGATCAGTCAACATTTGGGGCCGTCGCCTGCCCCATCACTTGGCGCCTTTTTTAGTGCGGGCCTTGGCGAACTCCTCCGCCGCTTCGGTCTTTCGGATCGACTCTTTCGCCTCGAGATGGATTCGATGAGACCGATGCAGGATGCGATCCAAGATTGCATCCGCAAGCGTCGGGTCACCGATGTAGTCGTGCCAGTCCTCGATCGGTAGCTGGCTCGTCACGATGCAGGATTTCGTCCCGACGCGGTCGTCGATCAGCTCGAGCAGATCGTTGCGCTCGCGCGGCCCGATGGGGGCGATCGCAAAATCGTCGATGATCAAGACGCTGATCTTGGCGATGGCGGCGAGGCGCTTGCGAAAGCTCCCGTCCGCGTGGCAGAGGGTCAGTTCTTCGAACAGCCGCGGTGCGCGCACGTAGAGCACACTCAGGCCGTTGCGACAGGCTTGGTGCCCCAGAGCGCATGCCAAAAAACTCTTGCCACTGCCGGTTGCGCCGTGGATCAACACGTTCTGATTCGCGCGGATCCAGTCACACGCGGCAAGCGCTGCGATTTGCGAGCGGTCAAGGCCGGTGCGGTCGCGGTAGTTAAGATCTTCAAGCGCCGCACGTTGCTTAAATTGCGCGAGCTGCTCGAGGCGCCTCATGCGGCGGTTCTCCCGGTGTAGGCTTTCGCGATCGAGCAGCAGCGCGAGTCGCTCCTCGAAGGCAAGGCCCTGCGCGGCACCGTGAGTCATCTGCTCGCTCAAGGCGATGGCCATCCCGTTGAGCTTCAGTTCGTTCAGTTTATCGAGCGTGGGTTGGATGAGCATGAGTCATTGTCTCCTTCGTCAGTGGTTGTGGTTTCATCAGTCATCGTCGATTCAGATCGGAAGTAATTCGCACCGCGTACATTGGCGTGCGAGCGGGTGGCGGTGGGCGCGGCAGTCTCCGCAGCGGGGAACATGTCGGGGTGTTGGTCGAGTTTGGCGAGGAGGATCATCTTGATGCGCTTGCCCGTGGGGCAGCCGATGGTCAGCGCACGACGGCATGCACCTTCCAGACGCTCCTCGCCGTAGTCTTTGGACAGGCTCAGCAGCCCCAAGCACGCGCGATAGCCTTGCTCTGGATGCGGTCGGTTGTCGAACTGCCACTGCACGACCGCGCGCGTGCCGGGCCCGATCTTCTCGCCCCATTTCAACAGCCGCCCTGGCGTCCACTTCAGGTGTTTTTGGTGCGCTTTCGGCATGTGCTCGGGTAACGTCGTGAACTTGCCGACCTCAAAACTGCGCACGTGTACGGCTACGCGTCCGCCCTTGTGCAGGCACTCGACCGTGGTGTCGGTGTAACGTGCCATGAGGTATTGACCGACGAGCGCGTGCGGAACGCTGTAGTAATGGCGCTCGACATCGATGTGGTAGTCGATGTTGACCTTCACCTTGGCCCACTCGGCGTATTCGTAGCGCGTGGCGGGCAGCGGTCTTAAGGCCGGCCGGTCGATGGCCTCGAACGCTTCGGCGCGACAGCCCGGCAGTTTCTTGAACGGCCGGCGATTTAAGTCCACGAGCAACTCGGCGATCGCGATGTTAAGCTCGGCGAGCGAGAAGAACTGGCGGTTGCGAAGTCGCGCGAGGATCCATCTTTGCACCACCAGCACGCTCATTTCCACGGCGGGTTTGTCCCTCGGGCGAAACGGCCTGGCGGGTAAAATCGCTGCGCCGTAGTGACGCGCAAAGTCCTCGTACGTCGAGGTCGCCTCCGGCTCATAGCGGCACGCGTTCTTGATCGCGCTTTTCAAATTATCCGGAATAAGCAGAGCCGGCGCGCCGTTCATAAATTCCAGGGCTCGGATATTCGAGGCGATCCAGTCCGGCAGCGTCTGCGTCCAAGTCGCTTCCGCGTAGGCGTATTTCGATGCGCCCATCACGGCGACGAAAACTTGCGCGGCGCGCACCTCGCCGGTGGCCATGTCGATGACGGCGGCGGTGTCGCCGCTATAATCGATGAACAATTTCTCCCCGGCGCGGTGCACCTGGCGCATCGAACGCGCAAGGCTCCCGCGGTAGCGGTGGTAGTGCTCGCAGTATTGGCTGTACCGATACGCTCGCTCACCGTGTGCCTTGCAGTATTCGTCCCACAACAGCTGCAGCGTGACGCCTTTGCGCTTCAGCTCCTGGTGGACGTGCGCAAAGTCCGGCGCCGCGTAGTGTTCGCGAGGCGCGTTCTGGCGAAACAGCAACCCCTCCAGCTGCCCTTCGTCCAGCCCGGCTGGCAGTGGCCACCCCAGGCCCTTCTGCAGCGCGCGCTGCACGTAGTTCGACACGGCGCCCTTGGAGATGCCGGTGGCGGCCGCGATCCGCTCATGGCTCAGCTTTGCCTCGAATTTCAGGCGTAGAACATCTTTGATTTTGCGCATGGCACTCCGCTTAGCTGGCATCGGCTCCCCCCGAGGTAAAAGTCGGGCAGCTTAAGCCAGCAAATGACAGGTTCAGCGCAAACCTAGGCGGGGTGTTCCGGCCGAACGTGACCGGTGATTCCGGATCGTGACCGACGATTCCGGCCATAGCCAAAAATCGGTCACCTTCAATCGGAAATCGCGGTCACATTCGACCGGAACGGCCGGTCACGTTCAACCGGAATCAGCGGTCAGGATGGTCCGGAATACTCAGGAGAACGTCGATGACGCTCGTGTCATTGAGATAGGGTAGCTCCGCAGGCGCCGAGGCCTCATCACCTGAATAGGCTATCGCAAGGACTAGTTCCTTCGGAGCCCTGGCGAGACGAAGAAAATACCACGGTCAGTACGCCATTGTGCTTCGAATCGACCGAGTTGTAGGACCAGTATTTTTCTTCTTGATGAACGGGGCTACCCTTCGCGGCCAGCAATTCCTGGCGAGTCATTCCAATCCGCACGCCACTGAGATGAACTCATACGGCCGGCAACATCACTCAAGACTCCCAAGGCATGAAATTCACCGCCCACGCCGAGTTGCTTATCACAGGCATCCAAAGAATATTTAGTCGACCACGCGGTCGATGAAAAGTCGCTTGACGCTATCTTCTCAAGCGATTGTATTCAGCCTTATCCCCTGCACGACACGCGAAATTGGCGAAGCTATTGAGTATCACATCACTCGTCGGGTGGCGCTTGACGAGTCCAAGATAGCCCATGCTCATACCGCTCCAAAAAGCCGGTGTGTCTTGAAAAAGATCAAGATCATCGCCTTCTACCCGGGCGTACATTGAATACAGCTCCGCGTAGCGCTCGTAGCCACGAAGCGGCGCCGTATTGCGCGTAGATGGAGTTGATAAATTCATCCACTTCCTCATAGGAACCAACCCATCTTGGCATCAGGACTCGCAGCATGCGCCTATAGAGAGCTCGATAATTGGGCGCAATCTTCACGCCTCGCTCGAATAGCGGACGCAACTGTTCCTTTGCCTTCTCTTTATCCTTTGCTTGGTCGAAACCGACATCCATCGACAGCGAATACCAAAGAGGTTATTCGCAGCGCGATCCTTAAGATCCGATAGCGCTGCCGCGGCCATTTCGGCTCGATATGCAAACAGCGCCATGTTTTGGCCACTAACTGTATTGGCGCCGCCTGTGCCACGCGCCGCGTACGCCCAGTCGCCAAAGGCCATTGCTTCGATCAGATCGGCGAAGACAGAACCTTTGATTCTTCGCCGCCAATCCGCGGTGCGCCCAAAGACCTCGTCGGGAGTGAAACCGCCAAAACTAAAAAGATTATCCAGGCCAGCTACGAGGCCCTCAAAACGAGAGCTGCCGTCCGGCAAATCCTCCAACGTTCCTGCGTATTGATTCATAAGCGACTCAAGACGTTCAAAGTCTCCAGTCCAGAAACAGTTCTTGCGCCTGGCATCTCGAGAGCGTAACGTATTGCCGGACCATCGGTTTTATCGTCCGAGTCTGCAACGGGAAATCCATAGTAGGTCGGCGCGCTAACACAGTGCCAACCTTGGCCAGTAAATAAGCGGCGCGCTTTCATCACGAGCGACGACGCGGCAAGAGCCCGCGGGCGATGATCCATTCGAGCCCGGATGCCGAACCGTTCAATGCGGGCACTGGCCGCATTAGTTCCGTCATCAATTCCCGAGCCTCGGCCGCGCGACTAGCATCGCCATTCTTGGTCGCATCGATCACTGCGCTTGCCCACTGAAAACGCAAATCTACAAAATCGGCCAGGAGGAGCGCGAAGTCGCGTTCCGGCCCCTGAAGAGTTCTATTCTCGTTCTCGAGCTGATCTTTCTGCGTCTCGCCAAAAGGGCAGAATATCCCGCTCAAAGCGCTCGCCCAATTCCGCGTCACTAATGGATCCATTTGAGGCCTGTGTCGCACCAGTTCCGCCCACAACTGCAGATTTTAAACCTCGCCTTGCGCGTACGCGGCTGTGCGCTCGAAGGTACCGCTCTGGGATCGTCAGTCCGGATCCGATGCCCCGGGCTTGCCAGATCGCGGCGGCAACTGCGATCCCGATAAATGCGATGGCCCCGACGCTCTGCTTGGCCGGGAGCGCTTGCGCGCTTGCGCATCGAGTGGCCGCGCCAAAATAAATCCGAGCACAAAGCCGCGAGCAGGCCTCCCACATGCGCGGCGTTATCGATACCGGGCTGGATGGCGCCGTTGACGAAATTGAACAGCACGAATGCCAACGTACTGATCCAATGCTTGCGAACGATCGCGGATGGGATTTGTTGTCTTTGTCGGCTCAGGAAAGCCAGGAAGGCGCCAAATACGCCAAAAATGGCGCCGGACGCCCCCACACTGCTAAGGCTCGGATCCCATGCGATGCTGGTGAGGCTCGCGAGGATTCCCGTTGCGACGTAAAGAAACAACAGCGTACCACGGCCCAAACAGCCGTTCACTGAGGCGTCCGACATTCCAGAGCGCCCACATGTTGAGCGCAAGGTGCAGCACATTGAAATGCATGAAGAGCGCGGTGAATACTCGCCACCACTGTCCATTCACCGTCAATGGTCCGAAGTTCGCGCCCCAGGCAAGCAGTTGCGGCAGCGTGAATTGTCCAAGCTTTTTGGTAACTATCGCCATCGCCACGTAGACAGCGATGTTGATCACGACAATAGCAGCGACAACCCATGGCTTGCCCCCAATGGCGTCCAAGCGCCGATTGAAATCCCGGATCGCCAACCACCGCTCCGTAAACTTTGCGGTCTGATTAGGCGGTAGCGCTTCAACAAGGTTCTTCGCCTGGCTCGGGGAGTCGGCCAGAAATCTAACTTGTTCTGATAGCCAATACGGTCGCTTTATGTCGAACTGAACGAGCCGATCGTCTAGAACGACATTTTGCACGCGAGAGATCGGCCGTGTTAACTGCGACTCGATTGGCACGCCCAGCCAAGTCCGTTGCCAACCGTACAGCAGAATGTCGGCAGAGCGCGGTTCAATCGTACCGGCACCATACACAGGCGAGCGGCGGGCTTTGGCCAGGAGCCACCCGAGAACCCCCGTTCTAGAACTAAACAGCCCCACATAGCCTTGGGCTTGCGGAGTTTGAGCCTGTTCTTCCTTTTGCTTAAGCGCGGCAAGAAGATTGCTGAAGTTCAGCGGAAACGTATGTTTATCGACGCTGTGTTGCAGTTCGCGCAACTGTTCGATTGAGTAGGCCTCAAAATGGATTAGCCCGTCCCGCGCACCGGCAGGAGTCGGCTGAGACAGTTCGCTCTTGTCGGCGCTATCCTCGTCCATTCTCTATTGTGACAACTAACACGACATCAAGCGAGAACTCGATTTGCTGAGTCCTGATTACCTTGCGCTCTAGTGGAATCCCTGCATTGGACCCTTTGGGCCCAACCAAGACGGCATCTACCCACCAAAAAGAGAGCCCCCCGAGATCCTTCAGCCGCTATCTTCGGCCGCGCCAAACTGCCGGTTTCGACCCAAGTCGTCGGTGGTCAATATCCCTTCTCTAAACCTGACCACGCTTAGGTTACAATCCTTCGTGCCCACGGCTCTGCGCTTCGGCCGCATTCGGGTCATGATCTTTACAAACGATCATCGTGCTGCTCATGTCCATGTTTTGGAAGGCCAACGGCAGGCGGTATTCGAATTGAACTGTCCAGGCGGGCCGATCGATTTGCGAGAGAATTACGGATTCTCCTGGCCGCAAGTGAATCGCATAGCCCGATTACTGCAATCTCATGTTCAACTGTTGTGTGCGGCATGGAGGGAGATTCATGGCGATTTCTAAAGGGCAATTTAAGGCGGCGAATGCGCGTGGGGCGGCGGCGATGGCGCGTGGACCGATTGCACAAGCGGCTCGCTACGATTCCCGGCGCGGGCTAATCGTGATTGCGCTCGAGGGCGGCTGCGAATTCGCTTTTCCGGCAGCCTTGGCTGAAGGACTAGCGGATGCGCCCAGATCAAAGTTGACGAAGATCAAGATCAGTCCGAACGGGCTCGGGCTGCATTGGCCTCTGCTGGATGCAGATCTCTACGTCCCAGGACTCATCGAGGGCGCCTTCGGATCAGGGCGGTGGATGCAACAGATCGGCAAACTCGGGGGTTTGAGCCGTAGCGCGAGCAAGGCGAAGGCTTCGCGCGAGAACGGCAAGCGCGGCGGGCGTCCCAGAGACCGAGCAGCGCTTGAAGGTAGCCAGAGCGATCCCCTGTGTCATTGCTAAACAATGGAATCGCACGCAGCCCCGTCGTTACAGCGCCAAGCGGAGGAGATGAACTGTCGTCCGACAACGTCCGGGAGAATCTGGCAGCAGCCACCTTTCGAAGGGGTGTTTTTGGGGGTATCGCTACTCAGACCGAAATCAAAAATCCCTTAAATTCCCGATGTTTTTCGCTTGATTTCGGTTCCGTCCCGGGGAGCCAGTATAATCAATAGTTTACGATTCTTTCTTGTGAACTTACTGCGCTATTCTCGCGTAGGCAACTGACCCCAGCGTAGTGGCCATGTTATTACTATTGTGATAACGTCACTCCAGGTCAATACTGTTGTTTCTCAGGGCTTCCGTAGAGAAGCCCTATGCGTGGTTACGTCGAGGTGCGAGATGGTGGCGCTCAAAGTCCGTAAGGTGGGAAATTCGCTCGGGCTCGTGCTCCCGAAGGAGGTGGTCAGCCGCCTCCGTACTAGCGAGGGGGAAGAGGTCTTCCTTCTCGAGGGTCCCAACAACACGTACCGGCTCACGCCCTTCGATCCAGCTTTCCAAAAGAAGATGGAGAAGGCCGAGGACATTATGTCGCGCTACCGGAACACGCTCCACGTCCTGTCGAAATGAGCGAGCCGGTTTGGATCGCGGACGAGCTCGCGCTCGCGATCCATGATCGGCAGCTTGTCGAACACGGGGGTGCTGAGGGTCTGCGTGACGACGCACTCCTCCAATCCGCGCTCGGACGGCCGCTGAACCATTTCGCCTACGAGAGCACCGATATCGTCGAGCTTGCCGCTAAGTACACAGCGGGCATTGTGCAGAATCACCCCTTCGTCGATGGCAACAAGCGCACGGGTTTCGTTGTTGGGGTGCTCTTTCTCGAACTCAACGGCTATCGCTTCACCGCAAGCGAGGAAGCGGCGGCGCAGGCCGTCCTTGAACTCGCCGCTGGCAGGATGGATGAAAGGGGTTTTTGCGAATTCCTGCGTGCAAATTCGAAGCGGACGTAGAGAGCCAACGGGCGGTGGGTCTACCACCTGTATTCGAACACCAATGCCACTACGTGACCGGAGGCCGCGCACTTCTCTTTCCCCGCGGTACGAAGCCGCGGTGCGTGAGCGAATACGCGGCGCGAGTCTGGCGAAGTGATTCACTCTCATCCGAAAACGTCCGGCAGCAGCCACCTCTTAGAAGGGGTGCTTTTGGGTCGCGCCAGGGCAAGCCTGGGAGGAGGGAAAGCTACGTAAGTAGCGGAAACTCATCGATGGAATCCAGTGGGTTCAACTCCCACCCGGCAAGGATTAGCCATCCACCGGAAGCGAGCCTTGCATAGGGCGTGGTGACACGCTCGTGAAGCGTAGGCAGCGGATACCGAAGCCGCGTGATTGAGCCGCGAAATTGCCGCAGTGCTGGTGCTCTTGTCGTCCCAAAGGCGGGAGCGAAATCGGCTGACCGTCAAGGCGAGGTCAGGCGAACCGGCCGAGGTCCGAGAACGGGGCAAAGGTATGGGATGGATTCCCCAGGAACCTGGGAGATCCTGCGGACGACCGACTTCACAATAGCCAATGGTGCCGCGGCTTGAGCGGGACCGGGCCCGGACGGAGATCTCCGCCGTCCGGGAGCGAACGTGGAGAGGGAAGTTGGAACGTAACCGGTAACCCTGCGGCGTTCTTTTTTCTTCGGTCCAGATCCGGACAATGACTCGCCTGTTTTCACAACGGAGCGAGCGATGGAGCAGTCAGACGGATCAAGCGGAGCGAGGGCACGTGGCGGGAGATTTTTGCGCGCCATGTATCGAGCGGGATATCGGTGCTGGAGTTTTGCCGAGCGGAGGGGATCAACCCTGGCGTATTCCGGCGCTGGCGGTCGACGTTGAACGGGCCGGTCGAGCAGCAGCAAGGCCGTGCGAAGGCGAAGGTGGTCACGCCGTTTATCGATATCGGTGTGGTGGGCGCAGGTTCCTCGCGGATGGAGGTACGGCTCGAGCTCGGCGGCGGCGTGGTGTTGACGGTGGCACGCGGCTGATGTTTTTCGCTGAGGCGCAGATCCGCGTGCATCTGTACGGCAAGCCTGCGGACATGAGGAAGTCCTACGACGGCTTGCAGGCACTTGCGCGCCATGCGATGGATCAAAATCCGTTGGATGGGTCGCTCTACTGTTTTCGTCAACCGGCGCGCGGATCGTGTTTCATAGTGCATCTCTCCTATCAAAATGCCAGGAAGCTTGAGGTTCGTTATCTCTTGTAAACAGTCGGATAATTTGCTCGGTCGGCGAGCAATGACATTCCGCACGCCTATCCGAACGGCCTCGGTTGAGAGCGCAGCGACGGGCACTTCCCAAGGGGCAGAGTGCATCAGCTGGCGCGCCGGCAAGATTCCTTCGCGGATCAGACGAGTGCACGGAGCCGATGCAGATCTTCAAGCGTCGAGCTGTCTCGTCAACGCTGATGGTTTCTGCACGATTCGTTCTGCGGATCGAAGGCTGCGATACCCAGCCGCTCGCGCAGCTCCCGCACTCGTACCATCGTCCAAGAGTTACCGTCAATAGTCTTACAGCGCATGCGGTTCATCGTGACGGCAAGACGCTGGTCCGGACTAGCGGCCGCCGAGCTTGCGCATGACCTCGACCGCCGCGGGACGCTGATTGTCGGGGCGGCGTTTTGTTTTGGTGCGTGCAACGCGCAGTTCCGTGTGTCGCCCGCCCGTCCAATGCACGGTCACGACCGCTTCGTTGGATTTGTCGTCGAGGTCGATTACGACCTCTTGGATCAGCGATGCGCGTCGAGGCGTTGCTTGGTGCGCTGGCATCTGTGCTCGAGTGCTGTTCCAGACTTTCGGCAGATCGTGTGCGAGAGACAGCAATGCGGCTCGATCGACCGAGGGCGCGCTGCGCCGAGGCCTCATCCAAAGCGCGCACACGCGCTTCAGATTTCGGCAACACGCTCAAGAGCGCTGTTCCAGCGCGCCTCGAGCTCACGAGCCACCAAGCCGCTTCGCTGGATCGACACACTCATAGCGGCGCGCAGCAAGGGAGGTCTCGTAACGCGCCTCCTCGAGCTCGCGAGTCGCGGCGAGCTTCAGATCCGCATCACGCAGAGCGATGCTGCTCGGCCGCATGGATCGCCGCTTCGATCGCATGCGAAGATACCGCCTCGACGATTGCCGCAGCGACGGCCCGATCGACCCGCATGCCGCCGATACCAATGCACCACGCCATGCCCGCAAGCGCACTGTCGCCGGGGCATTGATATCGATGCGCATGACCGGACTGCATCCCGTAGAACACCCGCATCATGCGGGCGCAGCGGCCACATCGCACAAGGCCGGTGAGCAGGGCCCGGCCACCGCGGGCGCCCTTGCGCGCCATCCGCTTCTTCATGTGCGCGTTTTCCGCGATCATCTGCTGATTCTCCTCGAACTCCGTCCAGCTGATGTAACCCGGATGATGGTCCCGGATCAAGACGCTCCAGGCCGGCATCGGCTTGTGATGCCCGTTGGTCTTGTGGGCGCGACCCTCTACAACTCGTACGCGCTGGCCCAGTTCGGCCGAACACGTACGCCCCAGCATAGAGGGGATGCGCAAGATCGCCAACACCGTATGATATCGCGCAGCTTGCATTGGAGCGGGGACTGGCGCAAGGTTCGCACGCAGGAGATGGACTGGACGGGGTTGAAGTTATTGATCGAGGGGATGGAGGGGAGGCGTGTGAGGAAGCGCTTTTCGCTTCCATCGATGAGTGATAAAAGACTATAAAAGAAGCACTTTCATGCATTTATTTGTTATCATTTTACTCATGCAGAACGCGTCATCGGCACCCTCATCGAGCACCACACCCGAAGTGAGCACGATGAGCGGCGCAGAACTGCAAAGCCTCGTTCGATCCCAGGCTGAGACCATCGCCGCCTTGCGCCACCAGCTCGACTGGTTTCGCCGTCAGCTCTTTGGCCAGAAGAGCGAGCGGTTCGCCCCCGAACCGGACCCGGCCCAGATGCATTTGGGCGAGGTGTTGTCGATCCCGACGCCCACCCCGGGGAAGGTCAAGACGATTGCAGCGCATACCCGGCGCGTGGCGCAAAAAGACGCTGCTGAGAGCGGCGAGGAGCTGAAGTTCTTCGATGAGTCGAAGCTTCCCGTCGAGTCGATCGTGTTGGTGCACGAGGAGGCGCAAGCTCTCGCCCCAGGGGAGTTTGAACTCATTGGCGAGAAGATTACCTACCGGCTCGCGCAGCGGCCCGGCAGCTACGTGATTTTGAAGTACCATCGCCCCGTGATGAAGCGCAAAGATACCCAAACGATCTTGACCGCGCCGGCGCCCGAGGGGTTCTTGGAGGGCAGCCGTGCGGATGTGAGCTTTGTCGCGGGCCTCTTGATGGATAAGTTTGCGTGGCATTTGCCCCTCTACCGCCAGCATCAACGGCTCGCCGCCTCCGGCATCACCGTCTCTCGCCCCTGGCTCACGCAGCTCGCGCAGCGCTCGATCAGCCTGCTGGAGCCGATTTACCAGGCACAGTTCGCCTCGATCCGGGCGAGCCGGGTGAAGACCATGGATGAGACCCCGATCAAGGCCGGGCGCTCAGGGCACGGCAAGATGCAGACCGGGTATTTCTGGCCCGTGTACGGTGAAGAGGATGAGGTGTGTTTCCCCTTCCACCCCTCCCGCTCGGCGGATTTCGTCAGCCAGGCCTTGGGGCTCAAAGCCGCGGTGGGGTCGGTCCTATTGACCGACGGCTACGCCGCCTACCAGCGCTATGCCGAGAAGATCGGCATCACACACGCCCAATGTTGGTCGCATTCGCGCCGTGGATTTTTCGAAGCGCTCGATGCCGAGCCCGGGGGCGCGGCCAGCGCGCTCGAGCAGATCAAGGCGATGTACGCCGTCGAGGAGGAAATTCGCGACAAGAAACTCACCGGCGAGCCGAAGCAAATCCATCGCCTGATGTACGTCAAACCCCTGGTCGAGTATTTCTTTGACTGGGTCGATCGAGAGCTCGCCCGCCAAGGCTTCACGCCGAGTAATCCCTATATTCAGGCACTGAACTACGTGCGCGAGCGGCGCGCAGGGCTCGAGGTGTTCCTGACCGATCCGGATGTTCCCATCGATACCAATCACATCGAACGCGCCTTGCGGGTCATTCCGATGGGCAGAAAATCCTGGTTATTCTGTTGGACCGAGCTCGGCGCCAAACACGTCGGCATCATCCAATCATTGCTCGTCACCTGCCGACTGCATGGAGTGGATCCCTATACCTACCTCGTCGACGTCCTGCAGCGCGTCTCCCTGCATCCCGCCAGCCGCGTCGCCGATCTCACCCCGCGTCTCTGGAAACAGCATTTCGCGGACAAACCGCTGCGCTCAGATTTGCACGGCCTCACCGCCTGATCAATACGTCGCGGAGTTACCGCTTACGTTGGAACGGCGGAGCGAATAAATAAGTGATGCCGTATTCGTCGCAGGAAGTCTTAGTGCTTTGATAGTACTGATGACATCGGGGAACGCCCCTCAGGCGGACCCGGTCGAGGGAAGCGAAGCACCGTAGCAACAGAGCCGTTTTTGAGAAACACGAGGGTGCTTTGAAACCTGCAAGCGTGTCAACGAAACAAGAGCGGATAGCGGAACTCGCAAGAGAGAACCTGGCGATGGCGTTCACCTCGCTGAATCAGTATCTCGATGCGGAATGGCTGGAATATGCCTTTGAGTGCACACGCAAGGACGGTGCGGTCGGAGTCGATGGTCAGACAGCGGAGAGCTATGCGGCGAATCTGCAGCAGAACTTAGTCTCGCTGATCGAGCGACTCAAATCGGGCCGTTATCGTGCGCCGCCGGTGCGGCGCCACTATATCCCGAAGATGGGAGGTGGCAAGCGCGGCTTAGGTATACCGGCATTTGAGGACAAAGTGGCGCAAAGGGCCATTACCATGCTGCTGGAGCCGATCTACGAGCAGACCTTTCTGGATTGCTCCTTCGGCTATCGACCGGCGCGTAATGCACACCAAGCGCTGCAAGCCCTACGCGATGGGATCATGAAGCATCGAGGCTATTGGGTGCTGGAAGTCGACATCAAAAAGTACTTCGACAGCATTCCGTTCGCGGCGCTGCGAGAATGTCTTGCGAAACGAGTCACCGATGGCGTTGTGAGAAAGCTGATCGACAAATGGCTCAAGGCTGGCGTGCTGGAGGCGGGGCACGTTCATTACCCCGAGGCCGGTACGCCGCAAGGTGGTGTAATTTCCCCAATCATAAGCAACGTTTTTCTTCATCATGTGATCGATCTCTGGTACACCGAGCAAGTGCGACCGCGGCTGCGCGGTCCAAGTACGCTGGTGCGCTTCTGCGACGACTTTGTGATGTGCTTTATGCACAAGGCGGATGCGGAACGTGTGCTGGCGGTCTTGGGCAAGCGGCTGGGTAAGTTCGGGTTGCAATTGCATCCGGACAAGACCCGACTGGTCGACTTCCGGCCCCAGCGATCAACCGATGAGCAAGGATCGACGTTGCCGACAACCGTCAACTTCCTCGGGTTTACCCACGTATGGGGTAAATCGCGGAAGGGCAACTCGACGGTACGGCAGCTGACGGCGAAAGATCGTCTTGCGCGCTCGCTCAAGGCCATCAATCAACGATGCAAGCGGATGCGGCATTGGCCGGTCCGAGCCCAGTACCAACGACTGTGCCAGGTGATGATGGGTCACTATGCTTACTTTGGCATCACCGGCAACATCCACCGTCTGCGCCAGCTGTACCAATGTGTACGCAGGATCTGGCAGAAGTGGCTGTCGCGCCGGTCGTCGAAGAGCTATGTGGTGTGGGCACGGTTTAAGCGGATGCTTGAGCATTTTGCCTTGCCGTCGCCCCGGATTGTGCACTCTTACGTCCTTGGATGAGCGAAGCTGTGCAACGAAGAACCGCATGCGTGAGTTGCGCTCGTGCGGGTCTGTGAGGGGTGGGGGCAGCGATGCCCCCGCCTACTCGGAGTATCCCACTCAGACCGAAATCAAAAAGCCCTGAAATTCTCGATGTTTTGTCGCTGATTTAGGTTCCTGCCGTATCTTGCCGATATCCTACTTTAGTAGTATAAACGTAGGATGAAAGCCAAAACATCACTCACCTTGTCCGAAGATCTCGTCGCAAGTATCGACAAGCTCGCGGGCCCGAAGGTGTCCCGCTCTGCATACATTGAGCAAATCCTGCGGGAATTCGTGGATCGACGTGCGCAGGCTCGGAAAGGCGCCCGCGAGGTCGCTGCGATCAACCGCCACGCAGTCGAGCTAAACGCGGAGATGGGTGATGCTCTTTCCTTTCAGGTGAATTCGGCGGATGAATGAGGCGTGGCGAGCTATACCGGGTGCGTCGGCCTCCCGGTGACCCAAAACCGGCCCGTGTATTCGTTGTCGTCAGCCGCCAACCGCTAATCGACTCAGCGTACTCAACGGTGATCTGCGCTCCAGTATTTACGCAGTGGCATGGCCTGCCCACCCAGGTGCCGGTGAACGCAGCCGAAGGCCTTAAACACGAGAGTGCGATTCAGTGCGATGGACTAATTAGCCTGGAGAAATCCCGATTGACTGATTACGTCGGCGAATTAGCTACCAACAAATTGCGTGAACTCGACGGCGCCCTACTCGTTGCCCTCGGGCTTCCGACCGGAACGCGGACGCCAATCTGAACAGTATCTCTGCCGAGTTGCGTCAGTCGCCCTCCCCTAAGCTTAAGGCCTGAAAATGGCCAATCGCATCCAGGTCAAAACGAACTTCCGGACTGACGACCACGCAAGGAATCGCAAGCGGCAAGGAGCATCTCGCGTGGTCAATCAATACCGCAACGCTCATTCGCAGCGAGCGTGATGGCATACGGCGAGCGCCACCCGACGCAGCATGCACCAATGAGCACGGTCACGATCGGCGTGGCTTCTCATGGTGCCGCGGTTGGGTCGGCGAGAGATTTCGATCGAGAAAGCGGTGGATCTCTGCCGCAATTTCCGCTCCGTTGGTTTCTAGCGCAAAGTGTCCGGCATCGTAGAAATGCACTTCGGCATTTGGTACGTCGCGCTTGAAGGCTTCGGCGCCAGGAGGCAAAAAGAACGGGTCGTTCTTACCCCAAACCGCAAGCAGTGGCGGATTCCATTTCCTTAAATAAGCCTGAAACTCCGGGTAGCGCTTTACATTGCTCGCGTAGTCGAGGAATAGATCCAGCTGAATCTCATCGTTGCCCGGGCGGGCCAGCAGCGCTGAATCCAGAGTGTAGCTTTCCGGCGCTACGAGGCGTTCATCGCTCACCCCATAGGTGTACTGCCACTTGACCGATGCCGGCTTGAGAAATTCTCGAAGCGCCAAGCGATTCTCATCGGTCGGTTCTCGCCAATACTTTTGGATCGGATTCCAGCCTTTGCTCAAGCCTTCCTCGTAGGCGTTGCCGTTCTGGGAAATGATAGCCGTGATGCGTTCCGGGTGGGCAACGGCGAGTCGCCAGCCGACAGGTGCGCCGTAATCAAACACTTCGAGGGCGTAGCGATTCAGCCCGATGACTTGAGTGAAGCCATCGACTGTGTTCGCGAGGTTATCGAAGCTGTAGCGATAGTTGACGCTCTTGGGAACCTCGGTAAAGCCAAAACCGGGGAGATCCGGCGCGATCACATGATAACGGTCGGCCAATAGGGGAATCAGGTTTCGATACATGAAAGAGGAGGCCGGGAACCCGTGCAAAAGAAGAATCGCTGGAGATCGCGGATCGCCCGCCTCGCGATAGAACACGTTGATTCCGTCGACCGCGACCGTGTGGGTAGCGACCGGAGGTGAGGAATGAGCGCCGGCGGAGACGGTATGAGCAAAAGCAGTACCAGTCTCGCTGGCCATGGCCGCGGTGGCGAGCAAAGCACCTGATGCGAAGCGAATTAATGACATTGGCATAACCCCATGGTCTGAGTAACCTATAACCTGCATTTACACAGGTTACGCTTAATCAGTAACTAGTCAATTGTTATTTTAATGGTTACTATGAGCCATCTTAATTCGAGGCCCAATTGCCATGCCCACTCCCCGCCCCGCACCCGATCCACCTTCAGGCCCATTATTTGTTGGAGATCATCTCGCGCTTGATTTCGTAAATACCTCTTTTGGGGTCGGCGCGGATCACCAAGAATGCTTGGGTAGTGATGCGCACGTGCTGGATTGGTTGCGACGCGCGGGCTTGCCCGCTACGCCGAGCAAGCGCGGCCGGCCGGGTGCACTGCTCGCCGCAGCCCTCGAACTGCGTGATACCGCGGTCCAACTAATAACGACACGCAAAAAAGGTCGGCTAAGTAATATAGCGGTGCTCAACCGGATACTGGCCGCGGGCAGCGCCTATTCAGAGCTGGTATGGACGCAGCCGGAGAAGCTAACCCTTCAACTCCACAACCGGTTGGAGCGGATTGAATCGCTTCTCGTCCCTGTTGCGGAGGCGGTCGCGGAGCTACTGACGGAAGGTGACTTTAGTCTCGTGCGCCAATGCGAAAGCAGCGATTGCGTGTTGTGGTTCTACGATCATACTAAGGCACATCGGCGTCGCTGGTGCAGCATGGCACTTTGTGGAAATCGAATGAAGGTCGCAGCTTTTCGCGCGCGCCAACGCGATACGGCGCCCCGCTAAATGAAATTTGACTTTTCATGTATATGCATGTATTTTGGGTGCCATGAAACTCCAATCACTTCCCTGCTACTGCGCGTCGCTGCGGCAAGCCGCGCGAGCAGTGACGGCGATGTATGAGGGAATCCTCGCCGAGGGCGGTGTGCACGCAACCCAGTACACGGCTTTGCAGATTCTCGAATCTGTCCCCAATTTGACCACCACGGAACTCGCGGAGACGATCGGCATTGACCAGACCACCGCCACGCGGACCCTTGCGTTGATCAGGAAGAATGGATTCGCGATCGACGCGCCGGGGAACGATCGCCGGCAGCGGCGGTGGATCTTGACCTCACAGGGCAAGGCGCAGCTGCGCAGGCTGAAGCCAATGTGGGATGCGGCACAGAAGGCGTTTGAGAATCGATTGGGCCGGACCGAGGCGGCGGCCCTCAAGAGGGCCGTCTATCTTGCGGCATGCAAGCTGGCGCCCGCGTGATCGTATTTATTTCGGAGTACTACATGTATATACATTTACCTAGAGCATATGCATACCCGATCATCGACGCCAGGAGAATCAACATGACCATTTCGAGCTTCCGCAAGCACCTGATCCCTTCGCTGGCAATGGCGTCGGCGGCTTTCTTTGGCAGCTCGGCCGGCGCGCGAGCGGCGGATCTCACGAGCAGCGATCCGCAGGAGCAGGCGAGACAGCTCCTTGCGCCAGCCAACACAGGTCGACAGGTTGCGCTATCTGGCTCATCGGTGCATTGGGGAGCCGTGGAGAATCTCCGCGATCCGCAGGAGCTTGCAAGACGGCTGCTCGCGGGCGCACACAGCTCCGAAAACACAGCGGCGCGCGCTATCAGCAGAACTCCCGTTGGCGGAAATGCGTCGCCCAATGATGGTCAGGCTCTCGCGCAGCGGATGATTCTCGGGGCGCGAAGCGCGACAGAGACACGCTCGGCGACCAGGGCTGCGGCTCATTCCGGCATATACGCAGATCGAACGTAGCTATCCCCCTCAACCTCGCTTGGGAGGCGTTAACGCCATGACGCACCAACCATCCTTCCACCGAGCACTGGCTGCCGCGCGACCACGGCAGCATTTATGTGCGCGACTATGCTGGGGCCGGCCCGGCCTTCGTGCTGATGCACGGCTTTCCTGACAATCTGCGTATCTACGACTATCTGATCCCCCTTCTGGTGGTGCGGGGACGGCACGTCGTCGCGTTCGACTTCCTGGGCTTCGGCGAGTCCGACAAGCCCGCAGGCGCGACTTACAGCTTCGGCCAACAGCTCGGTGACCTGAAGGCGGTCGTCGATGCCCTGAGCTTGGAGAAGATCATCCCCGTGGCGCACGATTCCTCTGGATCCGCCGCGATCAACTTCGCGATCGACTATCCTGAGCACACCGCCTCCCTCGTCATCCTCAACGCCGTCTTCGCGCAGGCGCCGGCGCTCAAACTGCCGGAGCTGATCGAGCTGTTCGCGACCCCCAATCTGAAGGCACTCACGAGCAAGCTCCTGCAGAGCCCGGATCAGTTCGGATGGGTCGTCGATTTCCAGCGCAACCGGTTCCAGGCCAGTCTCTCGGACAAGCACAAGGAGCGGTACAACGCGTTCCTCGGGCCGGTGATCGATAGAAACTTCAGGGGCGGCGCTGTCACTGCTTTCGCGCAGATGACGGGGCATTTGTTCGAGGACATTACCCGGAATTCGACGCGCATCCCGCAGATGGAAGCGCTCGACATTCCGGTCAAGCTAATCTGGGGCGAGAACGATCCGTACCTCAACGTCGGCGTGGCGGAGGATCTTCAGTCCCATCTGAGGGACGCCTCCCTGCATAGGATTCCGGCCGGCCACTGGGTGCAGATCGACGAGCCCGAGCTGGTCGCGAGCGCCATGCTTTCCTGATGCCGATGTTGAGTACACACCGCGCCTCACCGCATACGGCGCAACCGGGCAACCCGCAATGAAACACCTTCACAGGAAGATTTCGACATGATCCCCTCGGTAAAGGCCGCATCAGATACGGCGATATCACGAAATATCATATATTCGCAAAATATTTAACATTGAGGAGTCTCCCATGAAAATCGACAACTCTGTTGCCCTCGTCACCGGTGCCAACCGGGGCATCGGCCTGGCTTTTATCCGGGAACTGCTCGCTCGCGGCGCTCGCAAGGTGTACGCCGGCGCCCGCGATCCCTCGACGGTCAAACAGCGTGATGTCCAGGCCATCCTGCTCGATGTCACGAAGCCCGACGAAGTCGCCGCGGCCGCGACACGCGCTGGCGATGTGACGCTGCTCATCAATAACGCCGGGATCGGCCATGTGGGCGGGTTTCTTGCGCCCGATAGCGAGGAGATCGCACGCCGCATGCTGGAAACCAACTTCTTCGGAGTGCTGCGCGTGAGCAAAGCCTTCGCGCCGGTTCTCGCGGCCAACGGCGGTGGCGCAATACTCAATGTGCTGTCGATCGCCTCGTGGCAGAACGGCGGATATCTCGCAGCGTATTCTGCCAGCAAGTCTGCAGCATGGTCGCTCACCAACTCGCTGCGTCACGAATTGGCAGCGCAGAAGACGCAGGTGCTGGCGCTGCATATGCACTTTGTCGATACTGATCTCGTGCGAGCAATGGATGCTCCAAAGACGAGCCCGGAGGAGATAGTCAAGCGCGCGCTCGATGCTCTCGAATCCGGATTCGAGGAAGTGCTGGCCGATGAGCCCACCAGGCTGGCGAAGGCGGGGCTTACGGCGCCGCGGCCGAATTATTTGCCACAGCGAGCATGAGGTTTTTGCCTCTGATCGCGGCGATTACCTACTCGTCCAACCCCGACTAGCCGGCGACCTGTACGACTGTGCAAAAGCGACCCGAATGCTTGAGAGCTTGACAGGCAGCGCTCGCATCTTGCTCGCTCATTGGCGCTGATGTGATCCTATAGTCTCGGTCTTTCGCATCGGGCTCTAGCACGACCACCTGCCGCAAGTCCTTGGGGAAACGCTTCGTTAACGCGTCGCGCTCGCGGTCTGCAAGTCGCTGGCTGCGAGCGACTCCAAACACGGCGCGATAGCCGGCTATCGCCTTGAGTCTGTCTCGCGCTTCATCCGTTTCGGAGCTCGAAGGATATTTATTTATGAAGTCTTGCAACGACTGCTGGGTCTCGTTCGTTTGAGCGGTTCGCCAGGCGGCATCGCGCTCGCGCGTTAAGATTTCGTCACGAGCCACTTGCGCATGTGCGCCGTTCGGCTCGGCTTTCAAATACTGCTGGTAGCCTTCGACACGTGAGGCGATTTGCGCCGTCGTCCATGCCTGCTCGTCCTGAAGCTTGGCGATACGACGTTGTGCATCGACGGCATGTGGATCGTTCGGATACCTGGATAAAAACTTCTGATACGCGTCGATGTTGTTGAGGGCGCTCGCGTGTGACCATTCATATCCTGCACCGCAGGCGCTAAGCAGGACAATGCCGCATAGTATCCCGATGAGGGAAAGTCGTCGCGGGATCATAAATCCTCCGTTGTTAAACTCTTGGTATCCATGTGACCATATATGTGATACAGAGTGTATCCAAACGTAAAAGTTCACTACCTACCCGGACTTGTGCCCGATCAATGCTCTGACCGGGTGGGTGTCCTGTGGCGGCGCGCTAATCTGCCCATGGAAGTTTTGGGTCACTGCGGGTTGGGGCCATCGTGAAGCCTCGCACTCTTCATGGACCCCTTCCTTGACGAGCGCATCGTGTGACGGAACCAACGCTGTGGCGACATTGTCAAATTGTTTGTGGGTTAACTTGTCGGATCATTCCTACACCGTGGACCCTAGAAGAAGCGGATCGATGCGCGGCCACTAATAACGAAGAGCGCAACGCGGCACCTATGCGAGCAGTGAGGGTCAACTCAGCTCTTGGCAGCGTCACCATCCGATCGATGGTCGGTGGTGACTTGTGATGGTTAGAGCGATTCTGACGGCGGCGATGTGAGCACTCTCGTGCGAGTTGTCCCGCAATGGTCTGAATCGGGAATTTGTTTATCCCTCCTCTTGCTCGCGTTGGCATCGGAATTTGTCCCCTGGCAAGCATGCGCCGCGGGCCTATCAGGGGTTGATCCGCCAATGCACGGCCCCACTCCGGTAATGCAGGTTGCCAAAGCGACGCTCAGCTCATTCCAACCACGAACAGAGACGCTCAATGGCTCCTCACCGACCGTTTCACAGAGCTACATGCAGCCCCCTTTGATTGGCACTCACCGCGATCGAGCGCAAGCATCTTCCGTTTCAACCGCGCGCCTTGGCATCGACGAGGAAATTGCTCTCAACACTGCGTTGCAGCGTGCGCTCGCACTGACTTCGGAGCGGCTGGAGCGGCGCAGACACGAACTGCGCTTTACGGTTGCTGGACTCGCACTCGGCGGGCTCGTCATTGGGCTGCTTGCATGCATGTTGATCGCCAACCGGCGCTACCATCGGCAGCTACTCCGTCTGGCGGATCAGGATAGCCTGACGGGGCTGCCCAACCGACGACGTACGGCCGAGAAGGCGACTATCGCCTTGAGTTCGGCGACGGCCAGGTGTCGACCCGTCACGATCGCACTCATCGATCTGGATCACTTTAAGAGTGTCAATGACAAGTACGGTCACGCAGTGGGAGACTACGTGCTCAAGGAGTTCGCCAGGCTCGCCGGCAGCGCGATACGAGCGTACGATACGCTCGGCCGCTGGGGTGGCGAAGAGTTCTTGCTAATTCTGCCCGACGCCGGACTCGATTCTGCCGTTGCGACAATTCATCGAATACGGTCCGCTACAGCTCATATCGAGCCACCCGAAGCCGCGCGTGGGTTGCACGTGAGTTTCAGCGCCGGGATCGCCACGCGTACCAAAGCGATGCAGTCGCTGGACGAGGTGATTGCTGCAGCCGATGTGGCTCTTTATGAGGCAAAGAGCGGGGGCCGAAACTTGGTGCGCCTCGACCGAGAGACCTATCGAGCTGCCGCCTCAAATGTACTGCAGACTCTGTACGGCGGTGGAGAGTGACACCAACTCCGTCCGCCGGCGCACTCAACGATATAGCTGGGGCGTCCATTATTCCGTGTGATCTTTCGAGTCGGCCGAGCCAAACTGTTTCCCGCGACCGAGCGTATGAATGCCACCGAATCTCTAAGCGCGGGTGTACGCCAACCTGTTACGGGGGCGAATGAGGCTATGGTGTCTCCGTGCCCGCGATGAGCATACAAATGCAATTGGACGGGGACATGCGCCTTCTCAAGCGCATCGCGCAACTCGATAGCCTCTTGCGGCAAAACCTCTTTATCGGCGAGCCCGTGCAATAACAAGGTGGGTGGGGCGCACGAATCGACGTATTTGATGGGTTGCCAGTCCTTGATGCTGTAAGGCGGCGGAAACGCAGCGCGCAAACCCTCGGAATCTGGTACGAAAACATAGGTTCCCGACAGACCGACCAGACCCACGATGTCTTTGGGGTCGGCGCCAAATTTTCGAAGAAACTGATGGTTGAACGCCAGGAACGCAGCGGTATGGCCTCCCGCCGAATGACCCATCAGGACGAGGTGTTCGGGATCGCCGCGGTATTCACGCACGTGACGCTCGACCCAAGCGACAGCTCTCGCGCCGTCTTCATCAAAGAGCGGAAAAGTCACCTGCGGATACAAGCGATAGTCGGCGAGCACCGTCACAATGCCCCGCTTAGCCAAGGTATCGCCGACGAAGCGATACTCTGATTTGCGTCCGGCAATCCATGAGCCGCCATACCAGAAAACTACCACTGGCAAATTCTCCCCGCGACGCGGGGCAATGATATCGAGTTGCTGTCGGGGATCGTTGCCATAGGGCAGATTTAGATGCCGCTCGACCTCCGAGAATGCCGACGGCGCATTAGCCACGAAAAACTCGGTCGCTCGACATCCTGCGATAAGAAGGCAGGCAGCCGCAGCGAGAATCACACGGTCAACTGTCATCGCCCCTCTATCTCGCCTTGCCGTGCTTTGCGCGGCACGCGGGTACGCTGTATCAGTTCGTCCCGTCTAATCGAGAAAACCCTCGATTCCCCGCTGGCGAAAGCCAATAACCGCCAGCGTTCAAAGGCGACCTTTTGGCGCGTGCCGACCTCAGTGCTTGGTGATGTCGACGTCGCGCGTTTCGGGAAGGAAAATGATACCTATCACGAGGCTACCCGCCGCGATCACGATCGGGTACCAGAGCCCAGAGTAGATATTCCCGGTCGAGGCTACGATGGCGAAGACGGTCGCCGGCAGGAAGCCGCCGAACCAGCCGTTGCCGATGTGATAGGGAAGCGACAGACCGCTGTAGCGGATCCTTGTCGGGAACAGCTCGACCAGCCAGGCGGCGATCGGCGCATACACCAGCGTCACGTAGATCACGAGCAGCGTCAACAGCAGCACCGTCATGAGGCTGTTGATCTTGGCGGGATCCGCGCTCGCGGGGTAACCATGCTTGACGACGGCCGCCTTCAGAACCTTGGCGAAATCAGGGGCATCGGCTGCGATAGTCTCGTCGCCGATCTGGACCGAGGCCGTGGTGCCCGGTGGCGCCGCAATGTTGTGGTAGTTGACCGACAGCTTGGCCAGACCGGATTTCACGGTGTCGCAGGAGCTCTTGAACTTCGCCGTGCCGATCGGGTTGAATTGAAAGGCGCATTCCCCCTGATCGGCCGTGACCGTGACCGGCGAGTTGGCGAGCGCCGCTTCCAGAGCCGGGTTCGCGTAATGCGTGATGGCGTGGAAGATAGGAAAGTAAGTCAACGCAGCGAGTGCGAATCCGGCCATGATGATTGGCTTGCGGCCGATCTTGTCGGACAGCCAGCCGAACAGGATGAAGAACGGTGTGCCGAGCACCAGCGCGATCACGATCATGATCTGAGCCACCGTCGGCTTGACGCTCAGGGTCGTGGTAAGGAAGAAAAGTGCGTAGAACTGTCCGCCGTACCAGACAACCGCTTCGCCGGCGGTCGCGCCCAGAAGGGCGAGGATCGCAATCCGGGCGTAGCGCCAGGTGCCAAAGGCTTCCTTCAGCGGGGCCTTCGACCTTTTGCCCTCTTCCTTCATCCGCAGGAACATCGGCGATTCGTTGAGCTGTAGGCGGATCCACAGCGACACCGCCAGCAGGACAATGGACACCAGGAACGGCACGCGCCAGCCCCAGGCGGCGAAGGCGTCTTCCCCGAGGTACGTGCGCACGCCGAGGACGAGCAAAAGCGCCACGAACAGACCCAACGTCGCCGTCGTCTGAATCCAGGACGTGTAGAGCCCGCGTTTGCCGGCCGGCGCGTGCTCGGCGACATAGATCGCGGCGCCACCGTACTCGCCGCCGAGGGCCAAGCCCTGGAGCAGCCGCAGCGCAATTAGCAGGATCGGTGCGGCAATGCCCGCGAATGCAAATGACGGTAGCACGCCGATCAGGAAAGTCCCCATGCCCATGCAGGTGATCGTAACGATGAAGGTGTATTTGCGGCCGACGAGATCACCGATGTGCCCGAACAGGAGAGCGCCGAATGGACGCACCGCGAAGCCGGCGGCGAAGGCTAACAGGGTGAAGATGAATGCGGCCGGTGGTTCCACGCCAGAGAAGAACTGCTTTGCGAGGATGGTGGCGAGAGTGCCGTAGATGTAGAAATCGTACCACTCGAATACGGTTCCCACCGATGAGGCCAAGATGACTTTTCGCTCTTCGCCCGTCATCTTGTGAGCCTGGGGAATAGAGTCTGCCATTATCGTTGCCATTATGTGTTCCCCCGTCGCCAATCGTTTCCTTCATTCAGCAGGTTCGCCGTGCGGCGCGACCTTGTAGACCGGCCGGATACCGCGCGCTCTTAAAGCGGCCATCGCGCAGCGGTATCGCGCGCGTAGCACTTGTCTCTTAGGGCTGCTCCAAGACATCGCAGACATGGCAATATGGTTCAGAATGGCTACGCTGAAGGTTGATCCGGAATTACTTGCCGGTTTCAGGCAATGATAGCTTCAGTGCCGTTGCCGCCGATTCAGCCTTGGTCTTTGCATCTTTCGCGGCGGTCACGGCATCCGCGAAGTTGCCTGACTTGAATGCGGACTGTGCCGTCGCCCACTGCGTCGTGGCATCCGCAAGCCCAGACTTGCCCGCGGCAAGATCGATATTCTTCGCAATATGCTTGGTTTTCGATAGCGCGTCAACGCGTGTCGATACTGCTTCAACCAGTGGAGGCAGCGAGGCGGCAAGCTCCCTCCACTCGTTACCCAGCGCCTTTTCCATCTCGCTTTTTTTTGCGGCTGCCGCAGCTGCCAGACCCTGAATCTCGGCTAATACAGGCGGCGCACCATTCAATACCGCTGCATAGTCCTTCTTGTTGAAGGAGGCTGTCAGGTCGGCCACCTTGCTTTGGACGGATGTCAGTTGATCGGGAACGTACTTCTTAGCATCCACCGACACCGAGTCGAGGGTCACATTGATATTGGCGAGCGCACTTTGTGCCGGTTCCATCTGGTTTGTGCAGGCCGCAAACTGCAGCGCGGCACAGCCGATTACCCAGTAGCTTGCAATGTTCCGGATTAACTTCACGTGCGAGCCCCCAAAGCACATTTTTGCATACGCTACACTATGTCTCGTAAGATTTGCAAGCGAACCGCGTGTCTCTGTATGCGCGTCGAATTGGGACCATGGTGGTGGGTCTTGCGTGGCCCTGTACCGGCTGCGTTCGGCAGGGGCGACAACTCCCCTCCCCCCGATATTACGGCGGCGCGCGTCAGGGGTCGTCGGTTGAGACTTGATCAGATCAAGTGGTCACACCTTCTTGGACGGACGCGAGATCGAGGAACAAAGTCCGTCTCGCCCAGGGTTCAATCAAACTATTTCCCAGCGCTTTTGTGGAACTTCGAGCCGGAGTGTGTCGAGGTAAGGCACGAAGAGTTCCTCTTTGACTCTAATTGATCTGCCGCAGGTGGCGCAGCAGCGGGGTGATCGTCAGACCTTGAGCGAACACGGAGAATGCCACCACTGCAAAGGTCAGCGTGACGATTGCGTCATGCTGCCGCAACTCCGCGGGCAACGCCAAGGCCAAGGCCAGTGCCAGCGCACCCCGCAATCCGCCCCAAAAAAGAATGTGTTGATGGCGAAGATCGACTTTCAGCGAGCTACGGGTGAAAACCATGCACATTGGATAGATGGCCACCGCACGGCCGAGAGTGACAAGCGTGATCGCTACGAGCACGGGCCACCCAAAATGGGTGAAATGCTGCTCCGCTTCCTGTGCACCAATCAACAAAAAGATCAGCGAGTTGGCGATGAACGCGACGTACTCCCAAAACGGTTCCAGTACCTGGCGACCGGTGTCGGTCATCAACGACCGAGGGTGTCGTGCTTCTTGCGTGCCGATTAGGAAAAAGATCAGGGAATTGGCGATAGACCTCACATGTTCCCCGAATGACTCCAGTGCGCGGCGATCGGCCTCGGTCGGCAGCGCCGATGATCGAAAGTTTCCGACGACCAATCCGGCGGTCAACGCTGCGAGGACGCCAGAACAGTGACAATACTCGGCTATAAAAAAGGAACCGTACGCCGCTAGTGTGGTAAAGGTGATTTCAACCAAGTAATCCGGAGTGCCTCCCGCCAAGAGCATAAAGCTAGAAGCTACGACACCTCCGATCAATGCACCACCAACAATCGTGAGGAACAAGGTGCCGGAGATCGAAAGGACACCCTGTTGATCTCCCGCGAGGATGCCGAGCACTGCAACGAAAGCGACGGCGGCCGTGCCATCGTTCAGGAGGCTCTCCGCTTCGATCAGCAAGCGCAGGCGCCCGTGCACCCCGGATGCTTTAAGAGTCGCGATGATGGACACCGGATCAGTGGCGGCAATCAAGACCCCGAAAACAATTGCGCTGCCCCAGTCCCAATGTAACGCGTAATGCATGCCGATCGCGGTAACGGCAGCCGCGAGCAACACGCCCACGGTCGCAAGCAATGCCAACACCGGCAATTCCCTCTTGAATTCCCGCCAGCTGATATATAGCGCCGCCTCAAATACCAAGGGCGGCAAAAAGACAAAGAAAATCAGCTCTTTGGAAAGATGCCATTTGATATAGACGTGGAGAAAATACAGTCCCATGCCGGCGAGCACCAAACCGACGGTGTAGGGCATCCGCAAACGCCGCGTCAGCATCGCGACCAACGCCGACACAAATAGGAGAAAGCCGAGCTGCGATAAGTCTGAGGTCATGCGCCGGCTAGAACTACGATCGCGCCAAGAGGGGGCCTCGCTTGTGCGCCGGCCCCGATTGTTTGACGGCCCACGTGACTGCTTAAGGGGGCGACGATGACGCGGCCGCTGGCCACAGCAGGAAAGATCGTCGGGTACTCGGCACGTAAGGATCCCCGGCTGGCGGCCCGACCAGCACATGTCCTGTTGGCCGCTCGGGCGCAACACCCTTGGGATAGTGTCTCATATCATCGCTTTGAGGCACTAGAGAATTTTCCCGGCTTGGTCGCGCCCGCTGTAGTCTGCTGAACGTAAGAACCGCCCTCGCGCACTGTCAATGTCTACGGAACTTGGGGTAGTTGATGCACCCTGGTGCATTCACTTCTATCGTGCGCTCCACTCGACAGTTGGCTTGATCACACGCAGCACACATTCCACTACCTCTCTCGCGGTCTTAAGACTCATCGGCACGTGCCCGAACAGAGTGCGGAAATAGAAAGGCCCGGTGAGCATGTCGAGCACCAGTTCTACATCCAAATCATCCCTCGCCTCGCCACGCAGTCGCGCCCGATCGAGCGCCTCCCGCATCGATCGGCGCCGCGGAGCTAAAACGCGGCGCCGAATGGTAAAGGCAAGAGCGGCATCCTGCGCCATATCTGCCACAAGACCCGCCAGCGCCCGGCCCAGCGGTCCACGAAATGCGCGCAACAAGGTACCAACTGCCGCTTCAAGATCGCTGCGAATGTTCCCTGTATCCGTCGCCGGATTTTCGCCCAATTCGCTGAGGACCGCGTAGGCAACGAGGTGGCGCTTGCTCGGCCACCGACGATAGAGACTGCTGCGGGCGCGGGCCACCTGCCGGGCGATACCATCGATTGTCACGGCCCGGTATCCGCCCGATTTCAGGCCGTCCAAGACGGCCGTCACCACCTCACGGTCGATCCGCGTATCGCGCGGTCGTCCGATGGGCAGGACCGAGCGATGACGCCTCTCAGGCCCGCACGCCTTGGGCGTTTGTCGTTGTGAACTCATTGCGCAGCCCTTTTTATCATAACCACACTTCCTTTGCCTTCAGCGCAGTTCCTGGCGCAGGTGCGTTTCTGGCATTTTCCGATCGCCGTTCATCCATGAAAATATTCTTGCCTCTCTTTCGCTACATCATGTAGCGTATCGAGTTTCCAGGCTCGGTATCATTTCCCCGTGCAATTATGCAGCGCACCGCACACTTCACGTTAGTCAGTATCGCAACAGCGCCCGGGCGGTTGATCTGCGTCATCGTGAGTTCCTGGATGATGCTATCGGCGAACGGGTTGGCCGCGCAAGCGACCCGGACCGAGATACTAAGCGCAGGAGCTGCGAAATCACTGATGGCGGCGCGAGAAGCAATACGAACAAACCATTGGGATGTTGCGCTGAATAGTATTCGACAGGCACAAACCGTCGCCGACAGGACCAATAAGGACGAATACAACATCGACGCGCTTCTTGCGTACGTCTTATACAGACAAAACAAATACGCACAAGCCGCAGAAGTCTACGAACGCCTGCTCGAGTCGCCACTGGCGCCCGTCGCACAGATGAGCGACGGTACCGAAGCGATGGCTGAAATGTATTATAAATTGGGAAACTATCCGAAGGCCGCCAAATGGGCTAAGACTTTTCTTGATTTGCACCCGGACGAGCTGCAGATGTCGGAATTGCTTGGCGATGCCTATTTCAGGATGAGCGATTACAAGAACGCCATCGCCGCGATGACGGCAGTGGTCGCCAATGCGGAGCGCGAACGACGAATACCGCGCGAGAGTTGGCTGCGAATCATAGAGGACTCCTACTATCGTCTGAGTGACATTCGGGGGATGGAGAGTGCGCTGGTACCGTTGGTCCGTTACCTTCACCAATCTCAGGATTGGCGTGCGCTCATCGACCTGTGTTCGCAGGATGTTCAGGATAAGAGTCTCGCCTTCGGGTATCACCGCTTACTGTTCGAGTTGAATTTGTTGGCGCGTGCCGATGATTACGAGGCAATGGTGTTCGAGGCGCTCGATACCCGAGTGCCCGGCGAGGCGCTACAGGTCCTTCAACGAGCGCGGATTGAGGATGTGTTTAGCGGCCCCGATAGCGTCCCCGGCCGATACGAACGTCTGCTCAAACTGGTCGATAAGGAAGTAGCGGCGGATCGTGCCTCACTATCTCGCTTTGCAGCAAAAGCGACGCGCGCCACCGGGGGTCTAGACGACGTGCTCGCCGGCGAGAGGTATCTCGGTTACGGTCAATACGATCAAGCCATCGACGCGCTGAATCGAGGGATCGATAAAGGTGGGGTACAGGATGCCGACGAAGCGCACATTTGCCTCGGCATCGCCTATCTGAAACTCGACCTGAAGGATCTCGCCAAAGAGGCCTTCCGGGTAGTGGGCAAAGACTCTCAATGGGCGCGATTGGCTGAGCTTTGGAGATTGCACGTGGATGACGAAACGCCTGTCAATTGGTCCGTGGACTCCGTCGCGGCCTTCGTGCGCTCGGTCACCCATTGAGTGGTGACGATCTTGACCAATCGGGAAGTCGTCGATCGGAACTAGGGAGTCAGTTTACTGAAATCTTTCCCGCCTCTGGAAAGACCAAATGAGACCCATTTTGCCGGGTAATACGCTTAAGCGCTTTGTCGGCATCACATGAATCCAAAGAGAAAGCTGGTATTCGCTCCGGCCGCCTTCAATCTGGCGGAAACCACGCGCATGATTGAGATCGCCAAAGGAATCCTCGCCCACGAGACCGCGAGCAAGATGTTCGAAATACATTTCATCTCCGATGGTGGCGACTTTGAGCGGTTGATCGAAGAGGAAGGATTTGCGCTTCACAGGATGCAGCCCCGGCTGACAGCAGAAAAGATTGAACACATAGCCCGGGTGGACAAAGGGGAGCGATTCGCACCAGCCTTCTCTCCGAAGGAGATGATCCAGCGAGTCGAGAACGAGGTTGCGTACTTAAAATCATTAGGGCCTACGGCAGTCCTTACGGGTTCCTATCTAACAATTCCGATCACGTGCCGCATATTGGGCCTTCCTCTTGTATGGGTGATTCAATCCACGTGGATGGAACCATTCTTCGCTACGGGTGCGGGAATGACCGACAACGTGAGGCCGAGGCTGCTCAAGCGCATCGCCGATATGCTTGTTCTTGCATTTATCAATTTCTGGATACGCCGCGGCTTTCTAAATCCCGTAAACAAAGCGGCCAAGCATTTTGGCATTCAAGGATATAAGTCCATTTTCGATTTCTGGCACGGAGATGTCACTCTGGTGGCGGAGCCCGCGGAATTCTCCGGAGTAACGCTTCCTCCCGGTTATTTCTATACCGGTCCCCTAATTGCCAGACAAGACTTCCCTATCCCGGACGTGGTCAAGACTGTTCCACGGGATATGCCTCTTATCTATTTTGCAATGGGAAGCTCAGGGACACCGGAAATCGTGGCGAAGATTCTCGGAAGCTTTGAAGGAAAGCCCTATCGCGTAATTGCGCCGATCCAATTTCTACTGGAGCGGCTTGAGGGAGTGATAATTCCGGCCAACGTCATTGTCACGGACTGGCTCCCCGCCCTGGAAGTGAACAAAATGGCGGACCTTTCACTCATTCATGGAGGGATTGGGACCGTCATGACGGCCGCCTATGCGGGAAAACCAGTGGTCGGCGTTGGGATGCAGATGGAGCAGGTTGCAAATCTTGCGTGCCTCGTTCGCAAGGGCTTCGCGATTCGAGTAGCGAAGTCAAAAGACCCGTCCCGTAAGGTGCAAGAAGCAATCGGACTTCTTTTGCGAGATGAGAATGCGAAAAGCAGAGCCGTGGCGTTCTCGAAGGTCATGGAGAAATGGGACGGTCCCAGAGCGGCGTCGGACCTCTTGGCGCAAAAATTCGGGTGAGAATTCGATATGCAAGACCTTCAAGCATTTGCTAAAAATGTCTCAATCGTTGACGGTCCCAATGTCCGCGACTTTGGTATCATGTTTTCTACCCGCATGGTCGTCGTGAGGCTCTCCGACGGTTCATTATTGGTGGATTCTCCTGTGTCAGTGCCGTTCGATATGCTCAAACGCATCACTGAACTGGGGCCTGTTCGATACCTGGTTGCGGCGACACCGAGACACGTCTGGCGGCTGGAAGGTTGGCACACGCTATTTCCCGAAGCACAGCTATGGGCGCCACGATCCACCCCATTTACCCTGAAGAAAAGGCAACTCCTATTCACCGGCACGCTGGGAGACGCGCCACCTCAAGGCTGGACCGAGGCAACCTTGACCAACTAGCCTTCAAAGGCAACCCTCTCATCGAGGAAGTGATTTTCTTTCATAGACAATCCGGCACGGTGATTCTGGATGATTTGATTCAAATTCATCCCATCGTGAAGGGTAAGGCCCTTCGCAACGCTCTGTTCAAACTCGAGGGCGTTGGCCATCCGCACGGCGGCGTTCCGCTCGATATAAGGCTGTCCTTCACGAATCGCAATCTCGCGCGACGATCGCTTGAAAAGCTGCTTTCCTGGGACTTCGACAAGCTGATCATCGCTCACGGCGAGTGCATCGAGAAACATGCAAAAGAATTCGTAGAGCGAGCCTTCCGATGGCTCGTGCACTAAAGACCGACGGCAAGATTGGGACGCATTGACCACCGGGTAACTCCCTGGGGTTCTCAGGGCGGTGGCTGTGATGGTGTCGCTGGCGAAGGCGGCGCGCTGGGAGCGCGAGCGGGTTGGGCTTCACGTGTGTCAGTTCGCTGTGCGGCATCAGCGTCCGCGCTGGCGTCACTGGACGATGCCGGCTGACGAACCGCGGACCTTGCAATCTCCTCGGGTGAGGCGGCAAGTTGCGTCGCGACCAGGGTCGCCGGATTGACGAAGTCCGGGTCGTCACGAAGCCTCACATAGAGAGGCCCTGCGGTTGGATGCGGCACAGGCAGCGCGGATCCCAAGAACCCCTCGGGTATGTGTACCGAGTGGGAGAATTGTGCATCCCCGGATACGGAGTCGACCAGGAATAAGTTGGATCCAGAGAGTTTACAGGCCAGTTCCGCAGCGGCGGGGCACTCGATATCTTTCAAGATGGGTAGGCGTACCAAATTTGCTAATGGTTGCCAGTTTCCCGTGACGCCTTTGTTGGTCACACGAAACTGGAGGGGTCCGAACGCGCTGGTACCGAATACTTTTGCGGGGTTGATTGTAACCACCGCCACCTGAGAATTCGCCAGCGTCATGCCGCCGTTGCTCACACTTAAAGTTGTCGTGTACGCCTGGTCCACCGTGGCGACTTCTATATTCTCCTCATGTGAGAAAACGGACGGCGACTGAGCACGCACAGAGAAGATCAGGGTAGCATCCTGGGGCAACTCGCCCGGGTCAACGAGCTCAATGTTGCTGTGGTCGCGGGCGAGGGAGGGCTGCACAATTCTGTTGATCAATATGGCTTGAGGACGAGGTGCTTCGACCGTCGCGACCAGCGGGATCGAACGGCCATCTTTCAGCGTCACTCTTGCCGCGACGGAATGCTGAGGTTTTACAGTGGATAGGGCTTGTGGGTCTGTAGCCACCATAGGCAACTCATCGGTACCATACTGGGTCGAGAGTTCGCCAGGCACGAACGCGAGGCTACCGATCGACAGACTCGCAACCTCGTCGAGGCGGGTTCCTTTCAATAATCCCTGCGAATCACCGGCGTGCATACTGAACGCCTCGAAGCGACCCGCTTCGGAAAAGGTGTGTATCGGTATAGGTTGCGGTTGGTCAACGCCGTATTGCGTGACCATCAGGGTCATGACGCCCGGCTCGGCTTCCTGCAACGGTAATTTTACTTCAACTTCATTCGGCTTGACCGCTTTCCACTCGACCTTCAATTCCTTGCCTGCAGGATCCTTCAACATGATTCCGTCGATGCAACTGACACTCTCGGCACGAAAGTGAACCGTATCCTGGCGCCCAACGATCAGTGCGCCCGCATCTCCCGTGGCAAGTTCCCACGCGACTGCATCCGCATTCATCAAGCTGAAGCTCGGGCCATTATAGGAGTCGAATCCCCATTTTCCCCGCAGCAATCCTCGTACACTGTCTCCGAGATCGGCGAGATGGAGGCCTGCGGTGTCGACGACGTATCCTCCCTGAAGCGCATCGGCACTGGCCGGTAGTTCAATTGTCTTTCCGTTGGGCGCGGTCAAACTCAGCATCACGTCATGTGCATAACCGGTGGAAAATATCAGGGGTGCCCCTTCGACCGGTAGAACGAGCGTCGTGCGCCTCGCACAGTAGATCTCCTTGGGGTCAACCTCGTGTAACGGGGGCAGCTGAGATTCCTCTACTGCCGGCAGCGCCGCCACAAGCACGGACTTGGGATTATGAAATGACGGTGCCATGTTCAGCGTCAACGTCAGTCGGTCTTCTTGCTGCGATCCAAGAGCCGGAATGTACTGATACTGAGCGAGGTGAAATGAGTCGAGAATGCGCGCGATGTCCAGTACCGAGGCGATGTATGGACTGTAGTACCCGTAGCTCAGTTGTGGTGTGTAGCTTGCCTCCATCGCCAAATCGCTGCCGGGACCCGAGGTGAGTGCCTCGACGATCGAGGTGCTATGCCCATCGTTGAGAATGAGAGATTCCTGGCCCTGCATGAGACACGGCGCTTGTAGCTCCGGTAACCGGTCCAAACACTTCGCGTCGACTTTGATTGCCAGGCTCCGCGCGAGGATGGGCGTTACTGCTTTGAGCTTGGTCGGATCGCTGTCGTTGAGCGCACGAACCGCTGACAGGTAGCGCTGTAACCGAGATCGATCGAGGGCTGCCTGATTCAAGTCCTGGGATGTGCGTACGAATGTACCTGGACTTCCCCGCACGGCCTCGACGAGAGTTCTAAAATCGCCGCCGGTTTCTGGCGCCAGGAACAACAGCACTTGTTGGGCACCCTCCGGTACTGTCACCGTCAGGCCATCGCGCGCGCATTTGCCCGACCACGTCTTGCACGGAAAGAACCAGCTGGTCGGCGGCGGATTGGTAGATCCGCTCAGAAAGGCGGACACCATCAGGTAGTGACTGGACTGGGTGGGTGGCAGATCGGCTTTTATCCAAATCTGATCACCCGCGGTGAGATTTGGAACCTGCGAAATCGGCAGCGTCTGCGCGCCTCGCGTGATCTTGACTTGAAGGACAGGCCCCGCGAGGTCGAAGGGAGCGGGGCCCGCGTGAGCAGCTGTCGTCAGCAAGATCGTCAAGAGGACGGTTCGGTATCGCGAAATGCTATCGATCCCTTTCACCGCGTCAGACGCGCACCACGCAAACCGGGGTCGTTTGACTTTGGCCATCGTAATGATTCCATTCCTTCAGTAGCGCTGCGGTGTCTTCCATTATGGCGGTATAGCTCAACGACCGAAACGTCGCGTGTGCGCTCCTGGCCTACGGTGGCCGGGGAGCGTTATTCGGATAGGGCCACGCAGTTCGATAAATCGACCATAGCAGGAGTCAATATCGCAGTGATTTCGACACCTTCCTCTGCTTATTTACAGATACATTGCTATCCATTATATTGGCATTACTGTAGATCGAAGGGAAGGGAAACTTGCGGCTCACAACTGAACAACGGTTGGCCGTAGCCAATCGGAACGTACAGCATAAACAGCTGACACTGGATGTACTGAAGCAATTCAGACTGATCTACGGCTCGGTACGGCATCATTTCCGCCAGATCGAGGACATTTGCGGGGTATCCGGCTCCCAGCTGTGGATGCTGCACGAATTGCAGGCAGCGCCCGGAATTGGCGTATCCGATCTCGCACATCGCCTGTCGATCCATCAAACGACCTGCAGCCAATTGGTGGAGAAACTCGTGGCGCGCGGGTATGTCATCAAGACACGATCCGAGGAGGATCAGCGCCGCGTTGGTCTCAGCATCACGAGGAGTGCCAGAAAGGCTCTCAAGGAGGCGCCAGGTCCAGCAGAAGGCTTGCTTCCGCAGGCGTTACTGCGGCTCTCGGACGTGATACTGCAATCGCTGACGGCGCACCTCGGAAAAGTGATCGAGGGACTCCATTTGCAGGATGAGCAGGCTGCCAATCGGCCACTGTCGGATCTGTGATGCAACGATCCGTGGACACTTCCTTCATTTTTCGTGACTACAGACGCAATGATTTGGTCTTACCAGCAATTTTTGTGCACCAACAGGTGCGCCGGATGACAAGTAAGTAAAACACAGGAGTGATTCGATGGCGAACTACAGACACTGGATACCGATAATGAGCACGGCCACGCTCTGCATGGCACTTGCATCCGGTTGCACGGATTTGAAGCCTATTCAAGAGCAGCTTGACGATTTGAAGGCGCAGGTGGGCAGGCTCAATTCCGAGACGGCGCGCATCAAGAGCCAAGCGGACGCTGCGGCGGGCGCGGCGCAGTCGGCCGCGGCAGCGGACAAACGCGCGCAGAGCACCGCCGATACGGCTAGCGCAGCGGCGACCAAGAACCATCAGTCAATCGAAGCGATAAATGAGAAAATAGACCGCATGTTTAGACACAAATTATCAAAGTAGATCGCGTGCGAAACCCTGGGGATCGGTCGGCGTCGCGTCGGAGCGCGACGTGCGGCCTTGCGAGTGCATCGCATCACGGGGACAGACGGGAGCGTGGACGATGAGGGTCCCACAGCCAAACGATGTGAGGTACGAGACGTGAAAACTCACCCCCCGGCGGCTGCGGCCCAAGCGCTCGTATCCCTGACCCTGGCAATCGCCAGCTGCAGCTCGGCCAAATCCGATTGGACCAAGGCCGGCAATGAGAATACCGTCCCTGCGTATCAGAACTTCTTGGCCACGCACCCGAAAGATGAGCACGCCTCGGAAGCACACGCCATGATCCTTCAGCTTCAGGACGATAACGGTTGGGCGGAAGCAAAGCACACGGGAACCGCCGCCGCCTATCGGACGTACCTTGACCAATACCCTCGGGGGACTCATTCGGGGGAGGCGCGAGACACCGTGACCTCCATTGACCGGGCGGCCGCCTGGAGGGCTGCGCAAAGCGAAGGGGGTACCGCAGTGTCGGTACAGGCGTTCTTACAGAAATATCCGACCGGACCAGAGGCCGATCAGGCCAAGGCAAAGCTCAAAGACCTCGCGGCCTATCGAGTGCGGCTGGCGAGCGAGTCATCCGAAGACAAAGCCGAACGAAAACTCACGCGACTGAAAGCGCAATTCGGCGATACGTTACACGATCTTGTTGTCACGCCGGATGCGGGCGGGAAATCCTTTTTCATCGATTCGACTCGTATGACTGAGCAGGAGGCGAAGAGTGCATGTGATGCCATCGAACACAAGCATCACGCCTGCCAGGTCGTTCAACAAGTTGTTCAACTGTAGCGCACACATCAAGAGTATTCGTCCGATAAAACGCTCGAGGCGTGGTTCCTCAATCAGCTGCGATCCGCCCAGCTTCACCCTCATCCATCCGAGACCTCTTGTACAGATCCATTGACAACCATTATATTGTGAGATTGTATCGTGCACGGAAGTGGAACTTGCAGACCGCGACGAAGCGCCGGGAATTGGTATCCGATCGGCGTAATCAAATACGGCATAAGCAACTGACACTTGACGTGTTGAAGCAGTTCAGGCTGATCTACGGATCCGTTCGTCATCACTTTCGCCAGGTTGAACAAACCTGCAGAGTCTCCGGTTCACAGCTCTGGATGCTCCATGAGCTGCAATCGGCGCCGGGAATCGGCGTGTCCGATCTCGCACATCGTTTGTCGATCCATCAGACGACATGCAGCCAGCTGGTCGAGAAGCTCGTTGCACGTGGATATGTCGAGAAGACTCGATCGGAGGAGGACCAGCGCCGCGTTGGACTCAGAATCACGAGAAGCGCTACTAAGGTTCTTAAGGATGCGCCCGGCCCGGCGGAAGGTCTTCTTCCGCAGGCATTGATGCGGCTTAATGATGCGACACTTCAATCGCTGACGACACAGCTCGGCAAGCTGATTGATGGACTTCAATCGCAGGATGAGCGGGCCGCCGACAAACCCCTAGCCGACCTGTAAGGCATAGGCGGACACGAGGTCAAGGACGAGAGAGCCGGTGACCTGGTGTTTGGTTTGCTCGCCGATTTAGGTGCGCGAGGAGACACAAAACTAAAATGAGGACCAATTAACGACGAAGTGCCGGACCCCGATTCTGATGACCGGCGCGGCTGCAGTGTACGTCGCCTTCGCATCGGGCTGGATGCCACCGCCGTCGTCGCCCAGTCGGCTGCGGCCGCGGCTCAGCGCGCAGGCCACTGCCGATTCCGATATCGCAGCGGTGACCAAGAACCAACAGGCCATCGAGGCAATCAACGATAAAATTGACCGCATGTTCAGACGGTCTGTCCCGAAGTAAGGTGCTGCCATGGCCGCGTTCGTCTCTGGTAGGCTAGGTGGCTGAAGGGTTGATCTGACGTTCTCAGCGGGAGTGGACAGAATGGTGACAACGGCTGCGACGCCAAGCGTGATGGAGAGCGAAGAGAACCGCCAGATTCCGCTGGTGCACCTCTCCCTGCTCGCCCTCGGTCTTGGCATTGTCACCGGTTTTGGGGCTGTACTCTTCCGAGATCTGATCGGCCTGATACACAACCTGCTTTTTAACGGTCACGCGGTCATCCACTACGACGCAAATATCTTCACCGCGCCCTCGCCCTGGGGCGCACTGGTAATCTTGGTTCCTGTGCTGGGCGCCATCGGCGTAACCTTCTTGGTGACCAATTTTGCCCCCGAGGCCAAGGGCCATGGGGTCCCGGAAGTGATGGAAGCCATTTACTACAAGGGCGGGGTCATCCGACCCATCGTAGCGCTTGTTAAATCCGTGGCTTCGGCTCTTGCGATTGGCAGCGGTGCGTCGGTCGGACGCGAAGGTCCGATCATCCAGATCGGTTCGGCGCTCGGTTCCACTTTGGGGCAGCTAGTCCGCCTGCCCGCGGGCCAACGGATCGCTCTGGTCGCTGCGGGCGCAGGCGCGGGCATTGCGGCCACCTTCAATACGCCAATCGGCGGGGTGATGTTCGCCGTCGAGCTGATGATGCCTGAGGTGAGCGTGGAGACGTTCCTTCCGGTGGCGATCGCGACTGGGACGGCGACGTTCGTGGGTCGCTGGTTTTTTGGCGATGCTCCCGCTTTCCTTGTGCCGCCTCTTCAAGCAATGGCGGTCGACGCGAACGCATTGCTTGTCCTTGCACTGTTCGCCGTTCTGGGCGCTCTGAGCGGCGTCGCGGCGGTAGGTTTCATTCGGGGGCTGCATCTCGCCGAGGATCTCTTCGATCGGATCAAGTCCCGCTATCTACGGCACATGCTGGGCATGCTGATTCTTGGCGTACTCATGTATCTCCTATTCCGCACCCTGGGTCAGTACTTCGTCGATGGAGTTGGCTACGCCACCGTTCAGGCGATATTGGCGGGACAAGTCTCAACGTTCTGGCTGCTGGGACTGCTAGCGGTATGTAAGCTGTTCGCGACCTCACTCAGTTTGGGATCGGGTTCATCCGGCGGTATCTTTTCGCCCTCGCTATTCATGGGCGCTACCCTTGGCGGAGGCTTCGCGGCGCTGCTGAACACCTTTCTGCCACTTCAGCTCAGCGTCCCCGCCTTTGCCATGGTCGGCATGGGAGCGATGGTTGGTGGTGGTACTGGCGCCGTAATGACCGCTGTCACAATGATCTTTGAGATGACTCGCGACTATAGCATCGTGATGCCAATGATCGTCGCCGTTGCGTTGAGCACCGGCGCTCGCCGAATCCTCTCCCGCGAGACCATCTACACTTTGAAACTGGTGCGTCGCGGCCGCGCGATGCCGAAGGCGCGCCATGCCAACATGTTTCTGGTCCGCCCTGCTCGTGAGGTGATGGACACCGACATCCAGGTTTTGTCGAGGGATTCGAGTTTTGATGACTACCTGCGCCAGCCCGAGCACGCCGGGCGCTTGCGCCACGTCGTAGTCACTGACAAAGGTCACATCTACGGTGTGATCCGCGTCAACACCGGCATTCGCCGAGGCTTGGCAGTTGCGCATACCGGTTTAAACCTAGGCGATGTTGCCAGCCGCGAGTTCACCGTGGTGGGCGAGGATGAGACCGCCTTCGATGTTATCCGCCGCATATGGCGCCGGAACGCCACCATGGCGGTCGTCGTGCGCGGGCGTCGCGGCGTGCCACGCGGGACGGACGTGGCCGGCGTGATCACCAAGGAGCACGTCGCCGACTCGGTCGCCGACAGTATCAAAGCCTACCCGCGATAGACCGTCCAATCCGACCCAGGCGCCTGAACCCGCCGGGCTGAGGTTGGTTTTCCCGCCCATCTTCTTCGGCTCCAGGCGCGCTGCTTCACCTTCATTTACGCACACGATACAATTGTGTCAATATAACTGCTATCCATATATATAGTAAATTCGGGAAAGGTGGTCTGCCGGATCGATCTTGGAGTAGCGCCTAATCTTACTGAGAACAACTGACCGGAGGTCATATGATGAACGGCTACAAATACTTACTGCGTTTGACCATCTGCGGTGCGCTCGCGATGACTGCCTGCAGCTCCGCGGATAAGGATTGGGCAAGCGCGAACACCGAGAATACTGTCTCGGGCTATCAAGCATTTCTCGACAAGCACGCCGGCGATCAGCACGCAGGAGAGGCTCGAACCCGTATTGCGGCACTTCAGGACGACTCCGATTGGATGACAGCGCAGACTGGCCGTTCTCTTGACGGCTACCAGCAATATCTACGGGTCGAGCCGAAAGGTACGCACGCGCAAGCGGCGCGCGACGCGATAGACGGTATGGAGCGCGCAAGCGCCTGGAAAACCGCGCAATCGGACGGGTCGGCCACCGCTCTGCAGGCATTCCTGCAAAAATACCCGCAGGCGCCCGAAGCGAATCAAGCGCGGCAGAAGCTGGCGGCGCTTCACAACGACTATCGAGCCGAGCTCGGCAGCTTTCACGACGAGCGCACCGCCAAGCACAGACGCTCGGAGCTGCAATCCCGATTCGGCGGCGTGCTCAAAGAAGTCGATGTTGTGTCGCCCGACCCCTCGAACAAGCGGTACCGGGTTATGTCCGGGCTCATGGATCGACATGACGCCGACTCGACCTGCGTTACGCTCAGGCGAGATCATCAGGCCTGCGAGGTGGTCAACGCCAATCATGGGCAAAGTTGAGGTACTGCGGGGAAGCCACCAGGCGCCCGCGTCGCGGGCGTCTCCCCGATGCTTCAATGTCAAAGGAAGTCTATGCACCCCAATTTTGCGTTGCACCGACTGGTCGATTGCGTTCGACCTGACCTGGATGAGATACAACTTGCACGCGATCGGTTCGCAGCGATAAGGAAGAAGTTAGCGCAGGCCTTTCCAGGAGCGCGGTTTGTTCCGATTGGCAGTCACATCCGAGGCACGGCGATCGCGGTACATAGCCATGTCGATTTTCTCGCAGTGCTGCCGTCCCAGTGGGCCCGATGGGGCGGTCGCCGCGTTGCTCCTCTGACCATCATCGACCGAATCACCGATAATGTCGGATGCCTACAACTAGCGCTCGCGCCCCGCGTCAGGCGCGATGACCGCGGCGTCGAGCTGCATTTCCACGGCGCCACCTTTCCAGTGGACGTGATACCCGGATTTATTTTGCGTCTGTCGGACCAATATCCCGTTTATTCACTGCCTGGCGACGGCACCCATTGGATCGAGTCGAGTCCAGAACGGCAAAGCGCGTTGTTCTCCATTTCCAACGCGGCGTCTGGTGCAAAACTGCGCCCGCTCTCTCAGCTGATCAAAGTATGGCGATTTGCGCATACCCCTCCCCTGCACTTGTCGAGCTTGTATGTCGACATGCTCCTTACGACATCGGACTTCGGGTTGGGCATCAAATCCTACGGCCAGTGTATGAGCGATTTCTTTAGCGAGTTTGCACGTCGCGAAATGCATTCCGTGCCAGATCCTGCGGGCGTATCGGGCGTGATCCTCGCGAGTCGATCCAACGACGATATCGAGCGTGTGCATCATGCTGCGAAGATCGCAGCCGAACATGCACAGGCTGCGCTCGCCGCGCAAGCGCTCGGCGCTTTTTCTGACGCCAATAGCGAGTGGGAGGCCGTTTTCAAGAGGCGGCTTGCACCGCGACGGTTCGTGCACTAGCCGCTGCGAGGGTAGTTGGACGGCCATCTAGCGGCCGCTTTGGGGCGAGTAAATCCTAGAGTCTCGCAAAACGAGGAATGGCGCGCGCGCACCTCAGAAGATTCAATCGTTTGTGGGAACTTATGGCTGCCAAAGCACTGTTACCCTAGGTCCACGGGTAGCGTTAGCCATTCGCGATAAATGCGCTTGCGCGGCGGCTTCCTACGGCACCGGCACGCCCACCTTGCGGCAGAGAGATCGCGGCCCGGAGGTTGGAACTAGGAGCGGTAGCTCAGCAATAAACCGTTTGGCACGTTCTGCAAGAGCATTGGCGTCTTTTGCTAGTTACGCCGACCCGCTTTTGAGCCAGACTGAAATTGTGAGCTGGGGTCCTGAGAGACACAGCGACCTTGGTAAAGCCGAAACCTCATGAAGGGTGACACAAATGAAAACACATGAAACCACGACTCCAGTAAGAGCCTTTGATCGCGCCTATATCAACGGCCAGTTCGTCACTCCCCATGGAACCCAGGTCGTCGATCTGGTGAACCCGACCGACAACAAGGTTATCGGCAAGGTCACCATGGCAGACGAAATCGACACCCGAAAAGCCATCGGTGCTGCGAAAGAGGCCTTCAACACCTTTTCGCAAAGTAGCAAGGAATACCGGATGGAGCTCCTGCAGCGGTTGCACGACGCCGTGGCCAAGCGAATGGATCAACTCGTTGAAGCGACGGTCGTGGAATACGGCGCACCGCAAGACCGTGCGAAGGGCTCCAACAACCTCGCGGCGAACATTTTCCTGCACTTCAAGAAAGTCCTCGAAGATTTCGACCTGGTCAAAACTGTCGGCACATCTAAGGTCGTGATGGAGCCGGCCGGCGTGGTGGGCATATTTACGCCATGGAATTCGAGCGCCGGCTCGATCGCGATCAAGGTGGCGCCGGCAATCGCTGCCGGATGCACGGTCGTCATCAAGCCCAGCGAGATGAGCGCTATGCAAACGGAAGTGTTGATGGACGCCTTTCATGAAGCCGGGTTGCCTCCTGGCGTCATCAATGTCGTGACGGGCCTCGGCGAGGTCGTCGGGACGGAGTTAACGAAAAGTCCCGACATTCAGAAAATCGCTTTCACCGGTTCGACGCAGATCGGAAAACTGGTCGCCAAGAACTCCCTGGACACAATGAAGCGCTTGACGCTGGAGCTCGGGGGCAAGTCGCCCAACATCATCCTGGACGACGCCGATCTCTCCACGGCGATCCCGATGGCCATCAACGCCTGCTACCTGAATAACGGGCAGGCCTGCATTGCGGCCTCGCGTCTGATCGTGCCGGAAGACCGACTCGACGAAGTGAAGCGATTGGCCAAGGCGGCCGTCGAAAAAATCAAAATGGGCGATCCGAGGGACAAGGACGTCACCCTCGGCCCATTGGCCAGCACAAAGCAGTACAAGCGCGTGCAGGAGTACATCAAGTCTGGGATCGAGGAAGGTGCGGAGCTCGTCATCGGCGGGGAAGGTCATCCCCAGGGACTTGAAGGTGGGAATTTCGTGAAGCCCACCGTGTTCGCCAACGTCACCCGCGAGATGCGTATCGCGAAGGAAGAAATCTTCGGACCGGTCCTGTCGATACTGACGTACAAGACGGAAGCCGAGGCCATTGAAATCGCCAATGACACCGAATTCGGCCTCATCGCCTACGTAAGCTCGGCGGACCCGGAAAGGGCCACCCGTGTGGCGCGCAAACTCGCCGCCGGCCGCGTCCTGATCAACACATTAAGTCACGATCCGTTTGCTCCCTTCGGTGGGTTCAAACAATCGGGGATCGGTCGGGAAGGCGGGATCTTCGGGCTGCAGGAGTACCTGGAACCCAAAGCGATCATCGGCTAACCCGAGGAATGTCCTGACAGCGCGATTGCTTCCAGACGAAATGCCGGCGAGAGAAAAAATGACCGTCCACGTGCCAGACCGTTTCAAAGCCGCGAACGCCTTTTGGATAGGGCTCGCTAAGATCGGACTTACGCCAGCAGCGGTCCTGAGCCAAGCTCGCTTGCCACTGACTGTTTACGACGGCAAGAAGAACCTCGTCACAACGGCGCAGTTCTTCGCACTCTGGCGTGCCGTGGGCGAGGTCTCCGGTGATCCGGCCGCGGGCCTAAAAATCGCCACCCAGATCGACGTTGGCAATCGGCCACCGTCAACTATGGCGGCCTATTATGCCCGTGACTACCGGGATGCCCTCACCCGCCTTGCTCGCTTCAAGCAACTGTGTTCGCCCGAGGAACTGCAAATCAAGGTGAGCAAGGACGAGTGCGTGATCGAGCCTGTGTGGCTCCACGCGCAGGAAGAAACGCCGCCTTTGTTGACAGACGCCGCCTTCGTCTCCTTCGTTGAACTTGGTCGCCGCGGCACAGGGCATTTGGTGACGGCGAAAAGGGTCGAGCTGAAGCGCAGCGCGGAGGCGACCGGCTTCCACGAAGCCTATTTCAAGGGCCCGATCACGTTCGGAGCGCGACGGAATGCGCTCGTCCTGCACGCGACCGATCTCGATCGGCCGTTCCTTACCTACAACGCCGAGTTGCTTGACATGTTGAATCCGCAGCTCGAACGCGCGCTTGAAGAGCGCCGTGCGCAAAGTTCGATCAGTGAGCAGGTGAAATGGATTCTCAAACGCCTGCTCGCGGGAAGCCGGCCGGAGATGGCGGCCGTGGCGCGCGAGCTCGGGTTGAGCGATCGGACCTTGCAGCGTCGAATCATCGATGACGGCGCAACCTTCCGGCAGTTGCTTCTTGAGGTGCGGCAGGAACTGGCGCACGAGTACCTCAACCGCCCGGAGATGGATGTCACGGAAGTGGCATTTCTGCTCGGCTACGAGGATTCGAATTCTTTCTATCGAGCTTTCCGAACGTGGGAGGGGACGACACCCTCCCAGTTGAGGGCAGCGCTCCGACGATCTGAAACCAGGCAATAAGTGCCAGTACGCCCGGTGGCCTTTTTAGCTCGCACGACCGGAACTGGCCGGGGCGGGACGAGTCTTATAGACGGGGGGAGGTGAGAAGGCACCAATGGACTACTTATTCGACCGCGAGCTGCCGATCACGCGCAGCGGCACATATCGAATCCAGCGGATCGTACTTGCCGCCCTTGTGGTAACGATTGGGTGGCTTGCAACAGCTCGCGCATCGCCGGAGATTCCCGATGTAGCGATGATGCCGCCAAGCCCTCCCACCGATCAGGAATTAGCGGGCGACAGCCTGCATCAATTCGTAGCGCACCACGCCACCGTGCACCATTTTAATACGGGTGTGACGCGCAACCTTGCGCATTGGCTCGGCGGCAAGGACAGCATTTGTCCCTTAACTCTTGGGCTCGACCCGGGACAGAATGCCTTCGTCACAGCGCGACTTCGCACGCTGGCCGCGTACGTTGGCGCGCCCGTGCAGTCAGACCCGCAATGCAAATTCAACGTGCAGATACATTTCACGAACAACCCCCAGGAAAGAATGGATGACGTCTTTAAATGGGCGACGGTTTACTTTCGTAACAGGTACTCGGGAGGGATGAGGGATCTGATTAAATTTACAAGCGACCACGCGATTCAGGGCTGGTATATGACAACGGGCGGCGGCGCCATAAATACTGAGGTGGCATTAGTGGGGCTCGACGTTCTGCCCGTTTGGCCACAGATGACCCAGAATTACGTCGATCGTGGCACCACCGGGACGCGTTTGGGCGGTGGTGGGAGCAGGATCGGGATCGGCATCGTCATCTTAATCGTCGACACGACGAAAGTCGCCGACGACACCATCGGCACGATCTGTGACTACTTAGCGATGTTGACCTTGTCGGTGGCGCAATCGCCGGACCATTGCGACCCGCTGCCGAGCATTCTGGACTTAATGTCATCGAGCTGCGGCACACGTAAAAGGCCGACAGCAATAACAGCCGGCGATCTGGCCTTCTTGAAGGCGCTTTACTACCGCAACTCGGGTTCATCGCCTTCAAGCGACGAAATCGAAGACTATATGATGCGGCAGTTCAAGCGTCGTTAGAAGCTTGGGAACCTCCGGTGCACTGATCGGCGTGAAGGTCAGTCAGCGGCCCCGCTACTCCAACCAATTCGCTGCGCCAGCTCGCGGAATTTCGCGTCGGAATGCAGGCCCGCGAAGGAGGGCTCGCGAGTCAGCTCGATGAGGTCCGGATTGTGCTCCCGATAGGCTCTCTCCAGCCATTCGAGCGCTCGCTGCTTGTCGTCGATCGCCCCATAGACTCTTGCGATGTTGTACGGCGAAACATAGCGGTCATCCCTTTCGCCGAGCTCCTTTACGATCCTCTCCATCGCGAGCTCGCGTAGTCGTGAGCCAGATAGCGAATCATACGTAAGCGGTTAGGTAACCGCACCCTGCCGTAAATTGCGGATTCCTGATGACATGTCGTCTGGACTCAAGCGAAGGAGGACGGCATGTTGACACAAGAACAGCGGGCGACGATGAGTGCGATGTGGCTTGCTCGTTGGCACGGATGGCAAGGCACTGGGGTTTCGATGGCCGAGTATGCGCGGCGCGAAGGGTTTGACGCCGATTCGGCATATCGGTGGAGGCGGGTTCTGCGGCGCACCGGGCAGTGGGTGGAGGCGGAGGGTGCGCCGGCGGTCAGCAAAGCGGCCACGGTCAAGAAGCGACAGTCGGCGGTGCGATTCGCCCGAGTCGCGGTGACGCGATACGCCGTCGGCGGCATCGATGTTGCTGCGGGTGGTGCTTGATGAACGGTCGGCGTGCGGAGCTCGAGATCGGCGGCGTGGTGCAACTCCGCGAGGTGATCGGCGCTCTTGAGCGGGCGGCATGATTCGCCCGATCGCGGCGGCTGTGGTGTATCTGTGCGTGGCACCCACGGATTTACGCAAGCAGGCCGCCTCGCTCGCGCTGCTGGTCGAGCAGAGCTTGAGGCGCGACATATTCGCCCCGGCGCTGTATGTTTTTAGCAATGCGCGGCGCGATCGGATCCGCATTTTGTATTGGGAACGGAACGGTCTGGTGCTGTGGTCGAAGCGCCTCGAGAGTGAGCGATTTATTTGGCCGCGGATGAGCCGAGGGCGACACGGTGTCGATGAGCGGCGGGGAACTGAACCAGCTACTCGACGGCTTTGATGTGTGGGCGCGAAGGGCATCGTGAGTTGCAGTTGAAACGGGTCGGATAAGATGCGAAAAGTCCTATAAATATAGGCATATCCTCGTGCATTAAGATCTCCAACATGCGATAATAACGCATGTTGGAAAGCCCTTCCGTCGGCGCCGATACCGCAGTCACTGCGGGCGATCGCACCGCGCTGCTGGAAGTGGAGAACACAGAACTGCGCGCCCGGATCGAAGCGCGCGAACAACGCATCCGCTTGCTGGAAGAAGCACTGCGGGTCCTCAAAGCCAACACTTACGGTCCGAGTCGCGAGCGCTTGAGCGTCGCCGCCGGGCAGGTCGAACTTTTTAACGAGATCGAAGCCACGCTCGAACTGATCGAAGAGGTCGGCGTCGAGCCCGAGCTCAAAGCGACCCCGCTGCGCGATGAGAAGCCCAGCGCCGGCAAGCCCGGCCGTGCCAAGCTCGCCTCGCACCTGCCGCGGGTCGAGATCCGCCATGAACTCACCGAAGCCGAGCGCCAGTGCGAGTGCGGCGGTGTACTCGCCGAGATCGGCGCCGATATCAGTGAACAGCTCGACTATGTGCCGGCCAAAGTTCAGGTGCTGCGCCACGTGCGGGTCAAGTATGCCTGCCCGGGCTGTCAGCAGTGCATCAAGACGGCGGCGCTCCCCGAGCACATCCTGCCGAAGACCAATGCCTCCCCGGGGCTGCTCGCGCAGTTGGTGACCAGCAAATACGTCGACTCCCTGCCGCTGTATCGCCAGGAGGCGATGTTCGAGCGTTACGGGGTTCGATTACCCCGGGCGACCCAGGCGGCATGGATGATCGCCCTCACCGTCGTGCTGCAGCCGCTGTTGAACTTGATGGTCGAGCGACTGCGATCTTCCGGCTACGTGCGCATCGATGAGACTCGCGTACAGGTGCTCAACAGCGACAAGGCGCCGAGCGCGCTGCATTGGATGTGGGTGCGAGTCGCCGGACCGAAACATCAGCGGATCATCCTCTTTGATTACGACCCGAGTCGCGGCGGCGAGGTCGCCGATGAGCTTATCGAGGGTTGCAGCGGGTATCTGCAAAGCGATGGCTATCAGGCCTACGAGGGCGTGAGTGAGCGCGCCGGCCTGCTTCACGTCGGGTGTTTTGCGCACGCGAGGAGACGCTTCTTCGAGGCGCTTAAAGCCCTGCCCAACGCGCAGCGCAAACAGGACTACGCCGCGCATGAAGCGGTGCGGCGCATCGATGCGCTGTACCTGATCGAACGGCAGATCAAGGACTCAAGCGACGAGGAACGCACACGAATCCGCAGCGAAGAAGCCGTCCCGCAGCTTGCATCCTTGCACGGTGGGCGGCCAAAATGCAGCACGAAACGATGCCCTCGGGCAAACTCGGCGAGGCACTGGGCTATTTGATCACGCAGTGGCCGAAGCT
>CAVUYL010000003.1:0-33650 GCA_963745705.1 uncultured Gammaproteobacteria bacterium
GAATCAATAAATCCAACACCGGTTGAATGTTCGGCTGAGCGGCTGAGCGCCATAGTTGGCGTAAGCACCCGTAATATCGCCAAGCCATTCCGCCATAATCGACGTGAGATCACTTCCATGTTCCGAGCGCCTGAAATGAACAACCAGGTTTCTATCATCGCGTAGTCCCCGTTAGGAGCGTGTATCGCTCGAACCGATGGTTAGGCGACCGATACGTATCACACCGCGATCGGCAAACACAGCAGCAGTAATCAGAGTAATTCCCATGAAATTCAGAGCGAAGAGACCCACATGCATTGCCGCCAAGTGTTGGGCCACGACTGTCGCATCCTCATATCTGTCAAATGATTGATGGCGTGCGTAGGAACGAACGGCAACGGTTCCGATGACGTTAGCAGAAAGCGCAAATAGACCTGTTATTACAAGAAGCGAGGCGAGTGGCTGCTTGCGTCGTTGAAGTATGCCAAGAATGATCCCAGCTAGCATAATCGCCAGCAGAACAACTGTAGGCGCAACTGCAAGCACATACTGAATTGGCGGATACATGTGGAGTCGCCTAATGATGTGATTGAGCGCCGCGGGAATGCGGCGGTGTTAATCGATGGGGCCTTATTTCAATCATCGACTTCCTCCTTGGCTCACCGAAGACGCGGCCCGCGAGCGCTCCAACGGATTTTGGGCCATCACACAGATGCGACCAACTCCACGAGCGCCGTGATTTTCCATACGATGCCGAGATCTGATTCGGCATTGAGCCGACCGCTGTAAACGCCGATGAATCGCCAGACCGGCCCAGCAAAGCCCGCGCTACTTCCGTCACTCATTGCAACCATACCTCCACTTCGGAACGAAATTACTGGGGACCCCGATTGGCCTTGCCTGCTTCGGCAGTCGATGAGTGATACTGGTAAGTCTGCGAAGTCAGCGATTGGCTCCGTCGCAAGGAAACCCGTTGCCCAGATTGCGAAGAGACCGCCACCAGCCATTCCGAACGGGAATCCAACGACGCTTACTAAGTCGCTGGGTCCAACCTGAATATCCGGCCCAGGATTGGCAAGATCGTAGGGATAGAGCTGAACGTCGGTGAGTTCAGTTAGCGGTAGAGCGATAATGTCTGCGCGCGCTCCAAGCTTTGGATGCTCCTTCCAACGAGGTAAATCTTGCAGGTATAGTGATTCGCGGCGGGCGACCCATTGGCCTAACTTGCCGAAATGATTGTGCCAAATGACCAGGTTGTCGGACACGCCGGCGGTTGAAGATAGTGGAGCGCCGGTGTCCTGGTGTCTGCCAGTGACTACGTGGCGGTTCGTAATGAGCAGCGGACCTTTTGGCGAGTTCACGACGAATCCCGTGCAAGTACCTAGGATCACATCCCCGAACCTCATTTGTACAAGTAAGGATTGGACGGACGGTTGCGCGATGTTTGGCACGGTGGATTTGCGCTAACTGTTAATTGGGCGACGGGATCGCCGTTTGGGCGTGACGAACAAATCCACTAACATGCATCTCTCCTTGTGCCACGGCTGGGTTCCCTTAGACATCAACGTTAGCTTACCGCAGGCCGCGAATGGCTGCTTTGTGGTAAGCATTTCGGCGCTGTCAGTGCCAGCTATTGGCCCTGCTGCCGGATCGATGTATTTCCTGTTTCGACACCCTCTGCCTCGACGCTGTTCGCTCGCCGTGAAGCTTCGATGGAATCGATACGCAGAAACTCGACCAGTGCCTGCTGTGAGCCCGTCAGCCGGCCTACGCCACCAGGCACGGGTGGTGGTCGGGTGCCAATGGCGATCTCGCCGACTTGAGCGCGAAGCTGCCATCCGAGGTAGAGCGCACGATGGTCACCGGCCATCAACTCGTTGCGGATCGGCACGAGCGCGCTGAGCAGGCCGGGCTCGGTGGCGATCCAGTCATCACCGGATTCGCTCTCCGACCATAGATCGATCACGAGATTTCCTCCCGCTGCCATAACAGTCGCGACGCTTCGACTGTCACGGCTCCTACCAGTGAGAACGGCGCAGTACTGCTTCGCGACCTTTGGGTCAAGTCGCACGCTCGGGATGCGCAACATGAGCCGACGTGTGCCCCAATTTGCGTAGTAGAGGAACGCATCGAAATGCTTCGCGACGAGTTCCCGCGGGTCCGCCTTGAAGTCACCCCATTCATACGTGTTGACCAGCCGGGTCGAGGTGATTGTCGCCCGGCTCGTAATCGACCGCAGCTGCTTTTGCGCGGTCGCACTGAGCGGGCGATCGATCGCGACAAACTCGTAGTATTGGAATTCGCTCATCGTGGGCAGACAGCATGAACGGACGCTGGAAGAATCATGCGCCGGCCGCCCAGGAGCGGTACGCCTCGATCCACTCCGCGCCCGCCGGGCGAGGATTTGGGAGTGGAAGGTCGAGAATCGGAATCGTCTGCCGCGAGCGGTTGCGTCGGCAAATCGCTACGATTTGCTCGTCATCTGTCATATCGATTCGCTCGACTGTCACCGTCGCGCCGAGAATCTCGGTATCAAAAGGGGTCTCCAGGTGCTGGTCGAGTAGCGTATAGAAAGCCGTTCGCTGCTCCGAGTCTCCATATGCGTCGACAATCGCTTCCTCGATCAAGGCTGCGAGTTTGGCTTTCCCGGGCGGCCACCGCTTGCGCTTCGCGCTCCTTCGCCGCGCTATCACAGGTCTTCCTCGAAATGTCGCAGCGCCTCCTGGTCGTATTCAACGGTTCGCTCGTCGACTGGCTCGGCAAATCCGAGCGGTGCCTCTGCGCGTGCATATCCTATCGCGCGGTACGTGGCGAGCCGTTTCTCAAACATCCGCAGTAGCATTGGGACCTGTCGGTCCACATAGTCATAAATTCGCACTTCGGTCTTGACAGGGTGAAGTCGGTGGAGTCGACCGCTGTACTGGATCAGCGTACCCTTCCAAGATATGGGCATTGCGAGAAAGAGTGTATCGAGCCGAGCGTCATCGAATCCCTCGCCGATGTAACGGCCCGTTGCCAGGACAAGTCGCTCCGTCGTATCCGGAACCGACGCGAGTTGTTCAACGGAGCGATTCCGTGCCTTGGCGGTCATCCCGCCCTGCAGCACGATGAGGTGGCGCACAAAGCCGCGAAGTCGTTGGGCAAAGTAGTCGAGATGATCCTTTCGCTCGGTGAGCACGATGGGCGAGCGACCTTCCTGAACGGCCGAAATGACATCGTTGATGATGCTCGTGTTCCGAACGGCGTCCTTCGCGAGTTTTCCGTAGATCTCCTGAATGCCGAGCTTCGAATGATCGGCAATCAGTTGGAATCCGGTTTCCCGCACGATGAGCTTGTGACCGAACGGCCGCCGCACCGCGTGGCTCTTCGCGTCTACTCGGAAGCGGACAGCCCCAAAGCTGCATTTCTGTAATCGGATGGTGTCCATCGCGGCGCTGTGGCGTTGCCGTGAGTCCAACGAGATAGCGCGCCTTCACCGCGGACAGCACTTGCTCGAAGGAGACCGCAGGCAAGTGATGGCACTCGTCGACGATCACGTGCCCGTAGCCGCCAACGAGATCGTCGACCTTGTCTTTGCGGACTAAACTTTGGATCATCGCCACGTCAATGTGGCCGTTTGGCTTGCGTTGGCCGCCGCCGATATGGCCGATGTGTTTTTCGTCGATGCCCAGGAAAATCGCCAGTTGTGCAACCCATTGCTCAAGAAGAGGTTTTCGATGAACGATGATCAAAGTGCTGCAAGCACGCTGGGCGACGAGGTAGGTCCCGAGAACGGTTTTTCCAATCCCGGGCGGTCCGACGAACACTCCGGTGTCGTGTTCAAGGAGCGCTTGGGCAGCCTCGCTCTGCACGATGGTCAACTCGCCACTGAACTTCAATTCCGGGGGCGAACCCGGGTGCCGTTCATCTTCAATCTTTAGGGTTATGCGGTGCTCGTTGAGCAGCCGCTCGGCCGCGGATAAGCAGCCTCGCGGCAGTGAAATGTACTGGGGGAGCTCCTCAGCGCAGCTGATGATCCGTGCCGTGGTGGCGGTGGATAGGCGCATCCGCTGCTTCTTGTAGAACTCCGGGTTTTGGAAGACTGCGAGCCGCTTTAGCTGATTCAGTAGCGGAGCCGGCACGCCTGCCTTCTCGATATAAAGCCGCTGCGCGAGCACACCTTTCAAGTTGGAAGGCAACGGACCAGTGATGGGCTTCGCTGGAGTCCGTCCCGACGGCAGTCGCGCCCACGGAGCTATCTCTTCCCGGTCATCGATGACTTCGGCGAACCGAACGCCGATCACCTGGTCGGTTCGAGTGGCTTCCCGCGCAACCTCATCGGCTGCACCGGGCTCGATGCGTTGAACGGACGCGAGGAAAGCCCATTGGTCCGCAAACGGCTCGAGTCGTTCGTCAATGAAGACGCTATTGCCTTGCTGTCTGGGCTCGTACTGGAGCGGTAGCGCAATGAGATTTCCAAAACCTCCGCGCGGCATCGTGTCCTGGTTCGGGAACAGGCGATCATAAGACTTCATGCTCAGCTCGTGCCTGCGACTCATCGTCTCGGTGATGAGATAACAGCCCATTCGTCTGGCAACGTTCGCGGAGACCGGCGCGGTGAAAAAGAACCAAGCGTGGGCGCCATTCCCGGAACGGGAGCGCTCGATGGCAACAGGAGTGCCGAGGGAGCGGCTGGTCTCGGCAAACGCAATAACATCTTCCTTCCAGGAGCCCTTGTCGAAATCGACCGCCAGGAACCAACACGTTTCGTCTTCCAGGAGTGGGTAACAGCCCATCACGTGTCGGCCCCGCAGGTGATCAGCAACAATCTGGTCTTCGACCGGGACGAAGGCGGGATTCGCGCAATCACCGCATTTGCCGCCGGCCTTGAGCAGGCAGAGCCCCGGTTCCCATTTGTTTGAGCACGCCGGCGCATAACCAGCGTTGCCGGTTTTCCTACTCACGAACCGGGTCGGGAAGACGTCCGTCCGGCCTCGAAACAAAGATCGGAACAATTTGACCTTGTCAGTGGGTGTCGCCGGCGCCTTGCCCTTCATGGCACACGAAAGGGGAGGGGATACAGACGTCCTGGCCGAGGTGGCAGCAAGCTCTGAGCGCAGCAATTCGATCTTTGCCCTCGCTTCCTCCTGCGTGCGTTCAAGTTCCGCCAGCCTTGCCTGTTCGTTGGCGAGTTCCCCAAGGATGGCGTTTCTCGAGCGCATGATGAACACATCATATCTTCGGGCTGCGCGAGGATGGCGACGGGTGGCTCTACCCCGGGGCGATACGCAACACCACTGAAAAATGGCAGCCGAAGGTAGTTGCGCAGCTCGGGTGTCTGTCCGGGCGGAAAGCCGGAACGGCCTGGGTGCTGCTGACCCTCTATTTGCGATTAATTCGTTTATTGCATATACTGCACTTAGAGGTAAGCCATGAGTATCACTGCAGACCGTGTAGATCTGAGCGACCATGATGCGGCGCTGTTTGCACAGGCCAGTCGCCTGATGAGCGAGGCGCTGGATCGTTCGGGCGCGCGCAGAATCACGCTGGTCGAAGAGAAGGCCGACGGCAGCGACATTTCTCGTCTTGAGGTTCCACCGGCTACGCTGCGGCTGCTATCCCAGATCCTCGCGTTGATGGCTCGACAGCAGACTTTCGTTCTCTATCCGGAGTCGTCGGAATTGACCACGAAACAGGCGGCCGAAGTGCTTGGTGTCTCTCGCCCGTTTCTGATCCGTGTTCTAGAGGCTGGGGATATTCCATTTCGCAAGGTAGGTCGTCATCGTCGCGTGCTGATGAAGGACGTGCTGGCTTACAAGCAAACCATGCAGGTTAAGAGTCGAGCCGCGCTGGATGAGCTCGTCAAGCTCAGCGAGGAAATGGGCGGATACGATCTCTGATGGTACCCTTCGATCGATTCACCGTCGTGTTGGACGCGTGCACGATATTTCCGATGCTGCCGCGCGATGTGCTTTTGACGCTGGCTACTCACGAATTCTTCAGTCCGAAGTGGTCGCCGCGCATTCGCGCCGAATGGACCCGCAATCTGTTGGCTCGAATGAGAGAACAGGCGGCCGACCGCGACGCCCAGAAGCGCGTGGAGCGTATCGTCGCGGCCATGAGTGAGGCATTTCCGGATGCTGAGATCGAGGCTGAACTCGCCGAATCCATGATTCTCGAACCTGTAAGCCCCAAGGATCGTCACGTCGTCGTGACGGCCATTGCGACCCACGCAGACGCGATCGTTACATTCAACGTGAAGGACTTTGCAGCCGCCCACTTGAAGGAGCATTTGCAAATCGAGATCATTCATCCGGACGACTTCGTCATGGATCTGGTCGATCTCAATGAGAAGCGTGCCGTCGCCGCTTTTCGCGAACTGCGTGCGCGAAAGAAGAATCCTCCATGGGATCGAGGCGAATTGGTCAATCGGTTGCGAGAGGCTGGGCTAGTGCAAACGTCGCTGTGGTTGAATACCCAGGATGTCGCTGCTCTCATCTGATACTCGGATTTCTCGGAGTATCTGAGCGACGATGTTCGCACATTGCTGGTGGCCAGAAGTCCAGTGCATCTGTCGGCCGTGCATTAAACTTCGATCGGCGAATGTACTGATGGGTTTGCACGTCTACTGCCAGCCCTACTGCCAGCGGCGGGGAATCGAGGGGGAGTAGGGGGACGCGATCTGCATGGGAATCAGTAACTTGCTGATGCTTAAGGGTCTTCGGTCGAGTCAAAAGCCCATCGAGGGTTCGAATCCCTCCCTCTCCGCCACTAAAAAATCCCGGCGAAATCAGGATCTTGCGGAAGAATGGAATCAGTGAAGAGGAACCGGCTGTTTTCTACTGCCAGCCTACTGCCAGCTATGTCGGGATTCTGATTCATTCGTATGATCCCAGCGCCGTTGCGGCAAGACTTCTAAACCGTGTCCTTCCTTCTGCCAAAGAGCGCGAGCTTCGACTGTCGCTGGATCAATGAACGCGGCCAGTTCTGAAATCACCGTTCCAAAGAGTGGAATCGGCACAGAGAGATCGCGAACAAAGGCTTACCATTGCCGCAACTTGCCATCGTCGCGAAAGAATTCAGGCGTAAAGGCATTCGGGGGATGCCTCCGGAATCGCCGTTTGCCGGCTCGTGAATGTGGCGGCGATCGCTTGCGCGAGACGTTCATGGTTGAAGGCGTAAGTCTTGCTGAGCACCCATACGTCGTAGAAGTCTTTCATGCGACTATTGGCCTTGCCAAGTGCCACCATAGCTTGGAATATTTCTGCGACGACCGTCTCCTGCGCAGCGCGGGGATGGCACTATACGGGTGCCGGCATTGAGTCTAATCAGCCAATTTTCCCCCTACTTCAATAGCGCGATCCGGCAACGAGGTGGCGAGTATTATCGCAACGGCCGCGTGAACATCAAAGCCGAATCCGCCTCGCGTATTGTCGCCGCCGTGCGGGGCTCTTCCCGTTATCAAGTTGAACTGAAGCGGGAGGGGCGGACGATTACCGCCTCATGCACCTGTCCTTACGACGACATCGACCTGTGCAAACATGTCTGGGCCGTCATCATGGCCACCGAAAAACTTCCCTTCTTGCAAGGTGCGAGTCTGGACCGCCGTCTCGAGCTGGTGCACCACGACGAGGAAGGCGACTTCGACGACGACTGGGACGACGAAGATGAAGGTGAGAAGAATCACGCGGCTTTTGAAGCCGCGCCGTATTTACGCCCGGTCACTGCGCGCGCCGCGCCCCGACCTGGCCCGTCTGCGCCGAGAACTCCGCCCAAGCCTGGGCCAGTCAATTGGCGCAAGCAGATTGCCCAACTCTATCCGACCGCGCAGCCCAACGGTCCCCTCCCGCAGGAGGTCTGGCCGTCGAAGCGTGAATTACTCTACCTGATCGACGTCGCGACTACGCTGGCGCGGGGTGGTTTGCATCTGGAGATCCTTTTCCGCGAGCTCAAAATGGATGGCGCTTGGAGCAAGCCGAAATCGCAATATTTGCCGCGCGAATTACTGCAGTCATTGCCCGATTTCAACGACCGCCACGTCCTCGTCTCTCTGGCGGGTGCGACCGCGGTGCAGGGCCAGAGCCACTACGCCTACGGTTCGGCCAGTTATATGGGCGGTGCGCTGCCGTTTCGCTACCAGCTGATCGATCCGCAACCCGAGCTGCTACTGCCGGTCATCTGTCGAACCGGCCGCTGTCGATTGCGCCTGCACGAAGAGGATAAAGCGGAGCAGTGGCTGGCCGTGACTTGGGACGACGCCGAGCCATGGCAGCTCCGGCTCCAAGTGCGCCGCGCCGACCAGGGCGAGCGATACGAAGTCGTCGGCGCGTTGTGGCGCGGCAACGAGCGGATGGAGTTGACCGCGCCTGCGTTGCTCGTGAGTGCCGGTATTCTCTTCACGCACGAGCGGGTGGCGCGATTCGAACATCATGGCGCGTTCAACTGGATAGTTTTGCTGCGGCAACACGGTGCGCTTTCTTTTCCGATCGAGCAACGTGACGAATTCCTCGCTGAGTTGCTGTGTAAGCCTAAGCTTCCGCCGCTCGATCTGCCGGAGGAGCTGCGCTATGAGGAGGTCTCGCTCACGCCGCGCCCGCGGCTCACCATCAAGGCGGACAGGGAGGGTTGGCGCAATCGCGAGAAATTGCGCGGTGAATTGCGTTTCGATTATGGCCACATGATCGTGGCGCACGACGATCCGCGCCGGGGGGTATTGCAGCCGGCGCCGCCCCGCGTGCTGCTGCGTGACTTCGCTTTGGAGCGTTCCGCCGCCGACCGCTTGCAGCAACTTGGCTGGCGCTGGGCGACGCCGACCTACTCGCAGCGCAAACCAAAGCTCGAATTGACTCCGCGCCACCTGCCGAACGTAGTGCGCGAATTGACGGCCGCCGGCTGGCATGTCGAAGCCGAAGGCAAGCTTTATCGCGCCCCGGGCAAGTTCGACCTTCAAATCCGCTCTGGTATCGACTGGTTCGAATTGCACGGCGCCGTTGAGTTTGGCGATGCGGTTGCGCATCTTCCCGAGCTACTGGCCGCCTTGCGGCGTGGCGAAAACGTGGTGACGCTCGGAGACGGAACTTTCGGGTTGCTGCCGGAGACATGGATGAAGCAGTATGGTCTACTCGCGGCCCTTGGCACTGCGCACGAAGATCATCTGCGATTCGTGCGCAGCCAGATCGGCGTTCTCGATGCTCTACTCGCCGCTCAGCCGGAAGCCCAATGCGATGCGCTCTTCGCGCAAGCGCGCGATGAGCTGCGGATCTTCGCCGGAATTCGCGCCACCGATCCGCCCGCCGGATTCCATGGCGAGTTGCGCCCCTATCAAAAGGAGGGCCTCGGATGGATGAACTTCCTGAACCAATTCGGTTTCGGCGGCTGCCTGGCTGACGATATGGGCCTGGGCAAGACGGTGCAAGTGCTGGCTTTGCTCGAAGCGCGGCGCGCATCTCGCCACCAGCGCAACGGCAGCGGCCCATCCTTAGTGGTGGTACCGAATTCGCTGATCTTCAACTGGAAACAGGAGGCCGCGCGTTTTGCGCCGCGTCTGCGCATACTCGATCACACCGGAGTTTCGCGCCAAAAGGGCAATGGACACTTCGAGGACTACGATGTCATTCTGACGACTTACGGCACGCTGCGAAACGACGCCGTGGATTTCAAGGACATGCGCTTCGATTATCTGATCCTCGATGAAGCACAGGCGATCAAAAGCGCGGATTCGGTGTCGGCGAAAGCCGCTCGGCTTCTTCAAGCAAATCATCGCCTCGCGATGAGTGGTACGCCAATCGAAAATCACCTGGGTGAGTTGTGGAGCCTGTTCGAGTTCCTCAATCCCGGGATGCTCGGCGCCGCTTCGGTCTTCAAAATGACCCATGGCGCCGCCCGCAATCCCGATGAGGAAACGCGCAAGCTCCTGGCGCACGCGCTACGTCCCTTCCTGCTGCGCCGTACGAAAGAGCAGGTGGTACAAGACCTGCCGCCCAAAGTCGAACAGACCCTGTATTGCGAACTCGAAAGGGACCAACGCAAGCTCTACGACGAGATGCGCGATCATTACCGCGAGACGCTGCTTGGGCGCATCGGGAACGGCGGCATCGAGCGCTCGAAGCTGCAAATTCTCGAGGCGCTGTTGCGCTTGCGCCAGGCGGCGATTCACCCCGGCCTGATTGACAAGCGGCGCACCGGGGAGTCCTCGGCCAAACTGGACATGCTTTTGCCTCAGTTGCGCGAGGTGCTCGACGAAGGCCACAAGATACTCGTTTTTTCGCAGTTCACTGGCATGCTGGCGATCCTGCGCGGGCATCTCGATCGTGATCGCATCCCATACGAATACCTCGACGGCAAGACTCGAAACCGTCAGGCCTGCGTCGAGCGCTTTCAAACCTCCTCCGATTGCAAACTGTTTTTGATCAGCCTGAAAGCCGGCGGTCTCGGCTTGAATCTGACGGCAGCGCAATACGTCTTTCTCCTCGATCCGTGGTGGAATCCGGCGGTCGAGGCGCAGGCGATCGATCGAGCCCACCGCATCGGGCAGACAAACCGGGTCTTTGCCTATCGCCTCATCGCCCGCGATACGGTCGAGGAGAAGGTGCTGCAGTTGCAGAAGACGAAACGCGATCTAGCCGATGCGATCGTCAACGCCGATAACAGCGTGATCGGCAATCTAGGTCGGGAGGATCTGGAATTGCTGCTGTCTTGAGCGGAATCCGCTGAGAGCTCGCGCGGGGCAACTGTCAACGAAATTTGCAGTCTTAGGCGGGTCAACGAAGCATTCCGTCTGCCGATTCTTGAATTCGAACCGACCGCTTAGGCGCAACCATCTTTGCGGCCAGAGGCGAATTATTGCGCCTAAGCTTGATTCTTGCGTCTATCCGCGTCATCCTTGCGCCTAGATCCTACACACTGGAAAGACCCGATTGGCGAACCAAATCCCCGAGGAAGCACTGGCAGCGATTGAAGACATTGTGCGCCACCACCGCAACGGCGTATCGGCGCCGGAGATTCTGCGCTCACTGGCAGCCCCTATCCCGCCGCGCACCCTGCAATATCGCCTCAAGCATCTCGTCACCCGAAATCGCCTCATTATGGATGGCGCTGGGCGCTGGGCAAGATACCGGTTACCCGATGCGGCCGTCGATGGAATGGCTCAGCAAGATACCAACGAGCCTGTCATTCCGCTCTCTGAAGCAGGGAAATCAATCCGCGATTACGTTCGTCAGGCGCCGGAAGCCCGCAAGCCGGTCGGTTACGACCGCAAATTCCTCGACTTATACCGGCCGAACGTCTCGTTCTACCTGACCGAACAGGACCGCGCACATCTCGCGACCGTCGGCCGCCAAAAAATCGCAGAACAGCCCGCCGGCACCTATGCCAGGCAGATCCTCAACAGGCTGTTGATCGATCTATCATGGAATTCAAGCCGCCTCGAAGGCAACACCTACTCGCTGCTCGACACCAAGCGTCTCATCGAGCTGGGTCAAGAGGCCGAAGGGCGCGCGCATCTCGAAGCGCAGATGATCTTGAACCACAAGGACGCGATCGAGTTCTTGGTCGGGGCCGCCGACGAGATCGGCTTCAACCGTTACACCATCCTCAATCTCCACGCGCTCCTGGCCAACAACCTCCTCGCCGATTCCACAGCAGCGGGCCGGCTGCGCTACATCGCTGTCGGCATCGAGGGCTCTACATTCCACCCGCTGGAGATGCCGCAGCTCATCGAGGAAAGCTTCGATCAGATCCTGGCGACTGCGGCCGCGATCGCCGATCCCTTCGAGCAAGCGTTCTTCGTGATGGTGCAGCTTCCCTACCTGCAGCCTTTCGACGATGTGAACAAGCGTGTGTCCCGCCTCGCAGCTAATATCCCATTCATCAAGGGCAACTTGTCGCCGCTGTCGTTCGCTGACGTGCCCCGGCAGAGCTATACGGAAGCCGTGCTCGGCGTCTATGAGCTGACCAAGATCGACCTCCTCAAGGACGTCTTCATCTGGGCCTACGAGCGGTCAGCCGCCCACTATGCCGCCGTTCGCGAATCCCTCGGGGAACCCGATCCCTTCCGGTTTCGCTACCGCGAACAGCTTCGCGAGCTCATCGCCGACCTCGTGAGGGCGCGGGTGAGTCGCAAGGATGCAGCAGCGCGAATAGCCGCTTGGTCGCAGAAAGAAATCCAACCCGACGGCCGCCGGCGTTTCGCCGAGCTGGTCGAAACCGAACTCCTGAGCCTGCATGAAGGCAATTTCGCCCGCTATCGAATCCGACCCTCGGAATTCGCGGCTTGGCGGCAAATCTGGGAGGCGAGATGACTCACACCGTACGCTGGCCCCAGCGATCTACGCTCAGGGCGTGCTAAGCTTGCGACGGTGTGGGTAGCGAGAGTAGTGCGTCTACTGCCAGCTCTATTGCCAGCGCTGGGGAAATGAGGGGAATGCAGGGGACTGCAATCTATTGCAAATCAGTAACTTGCTGATTCCTATTGATCTTCGGGGGAGTCAAAAGCCCATCGAGGGTTCGAATCCCTCCCTCTCCGCCATCGAAAAATCCCAGTAAAAGCAGGATCTTGCGAAAGAATGGAGTCAGCGGAGAGGAACCCGCTGTTTTCTACTGCCAGCCTACTGCCAGCTATGCAAGGATTCTGGTTTCATATGACGCTAGCGCCGTTGCGGCGTTGCGGCAAGACTCCTAGGTATCCGCAGTCATCAGGTCGCCGAAATCGATCACCGACGCAAAATACTCTTGTTCGGTAATACTTTCGGCAATGGCGCCCGCATGGATCAACACGGGTCGATAGCTCATGTGTCGCGGCATACTGAGCCGCGCGATTTTCTCCTGCACTTCGGATATCACGGTTAGCGGCACGGCGTTCTTGGAGAATTTGATTTCGCATACATAGAGCGTCTTCTGCCGGATCTGGATCAGATAGTCGATCTGGCAGCCCGCGTGGCGCAGTGTTTTTCGCTGAAAAAACGGGTTGTCGTACAGAACGTCGTTGGGATCGATGTGCAGTCGCTCGAATATGGCCAGCCGGTTCTTGAGCACGATGTTCTCGAACTGTAGGCCCAATATGCCGTCGATATTCGGCAACCGAGACAACGTTCCGCGTTCGATGCGCCTACGGTTGGGCTGAACGTATTTGAGGTAAAACCTCAGATAGTTGTCGCTCAAGCGTAATTTGCTGTGCTTGCCCTCATCCGCCGTCTTGAGGTCCCAGGTGTAGTCGCGCGACAAAAAGCCCGCCTGCACCAGATCCGAGCTGTATTCGCTGATCTTCCCGGTCTTGCCGACGCCGAGTGCCGCGTATAGCCCCTCTAGGTCCAAAGAGCCGTTGACCAGCGCCGCCACGATCTCGCGATAGACTTTGTCGCGTCTGCTGAACAGGTCGTGGAAAATCAGGTCAAATTCCTTGAATAACAGCCCTTCTGGCGTGAAACACATGCGCTGAATGTTGACGTCCGCCGACAGCGCCGGATTCATTTCCTCCAAATAACGCGGCACCCCGCCCGTCACGGACAGTAAGCGCAGCTTTTCATGAGGGGTAATGCGATCGCGGTGCTTGCCCCAGAACAAGTTGCAGGTCGCCAACGGCAGCTCCGGCAGCGTGAAGTCCAGTGACACTCGCCCCAGAAAGCCGGTGTGATGCAAGATATTGCGTTCGATCCAACCGCTCAACGAACCGGAAAGAATGAGGATCAAATGCGGATTTTGAGAAAATTCCGCATCCCAAGCATTCTTCAGCTTCCCGAGGAACGTAGGATCTTTCGATCCCAGCCAGTTGATCTCATCCAGAACGATCAAATGCCGGCCGGTTCTGGTTCGATCGGCAAGGCTCCATAACAGCGTATTCCAATCATCGGCCCGCGGCGCCGGGATGCCGAGCTGGCGATTGATTTGATGTGCGAAGTCTTCACGCTCCTGCCCGGCAGTCAGGTGCGCGGTCGGCGGCAGCCCTTGAAAGCTCAGCGCCCGGTAACCCGGTAATCGACGGGCGAACTCGGTGGCTAGGCGGCTCTTGCCGATGCGGCGGCGGCCCTTGATGATGACCAAGCTGGCGGTTTTCTTGCCCACAAGCTCTTGGAGGCGCTGTAGCTCGTGCTCGCGCCCGTAGAAGGGGGTGGTGCCAGCAGATGCCATTTTGGCGCACCTTGTGATCTAGATAGTTGATGCCACCCAAACGACGATTGTCGATTTGGTGAACCAGCGGCTAATCTACCAGCATGCCACAAAAATGACAATTGTCGAATTGGTGCACCCGATCCCAGGCTGTCGCACTGATGATTACGCTGTGGAATGTGAGCGGCGACACAATCGGCCGATGTTCCGTCCGTTCAATTAGGAATCTAAGGCCGCCTTCGCGCGAAGGAGTTTGTTATTGCATCGCAGGCGGCGGCGGTGCCCTAGACAGTTACACGCCCTCTGCGGCGAAGAGGTCGGTGGTTAGCGAGAGTTTCTCCTGTGCCCGACGATGCGCCGGGGCGGCCGGCCGCCGCGCAGCTTCGCAAATTCCGAAAACTCCCACATCCTCAGCCCCAAAATGGCTGCGCAGCGCTTACGCTTATCTAGCGGCAGGCGCGCATCCTGTTGCGCCAGATGCTCAAATTCCCCGGCGAATCTCTGCAGGGATGTCTGGAGCCTCAACATGGACGCCGAGGACAGGTTGCCGCCAACGAAGCGCAGTTCGTCGCCACCGCCATCGAAGCGGCCGGCAAAGAATTCCGGCACGACTCGCCGCAGAAAATACGCCTGCACCGGACCATCTTTGCGCCAGCCAAAGTTCCGGGAGGTAAGTCTTCGGATCCGGGTCGGCGGGCGAAAATCAATGATTCGCAGTTTGTCGATTTTCAGAAGGACATTCACCAGTTCGCTCGGGTCAAGCTCGAAGGTGTTGACGATCTCCGAGAATTTCCAGTCGTTGGTCACCAGATAGGCGACCAGCAACACTCGAGGGTCCGCGACGAGCGTGGATTCCTGCAGTTCTGTGAGTTGCGTGAGCGGCGCTGATTCGGGCGGTTGGGCGAGTTCGACCACGCCGACTCCCAGAACCCGGCAGATCTCATCGAGCCGCCGCAGCGAGAAGTTGCCGCGTGCCAGGTCGCGCTTGATGGTAGGCTCGCTGACCCCGATCCTCGCTGCCAGTTCCCTGTATTTCATTCCCTGAGCCCGCAGTCTTGCCTTGACGCCAGCCACTAGGACCGAGGTTCCAATCATACTGTGATACCTTTATGGGTATTAATTTATGATACCACACGCATCACCCGAGCATCCCTGAACCTAAGTAGTTGCGAGACCATGGCGCAAACCCCATCCTAGGTTCGCGTCAATGGATCTTGGCGAGGAGCAGCAAATGCACGGACACGGAATTGCGTTGCAGATTCTGGGCACGGGGGAATATTCCCCTCGGCACCGCGTCGAATCCACGGAGCTCGACCAGCGTTGGGGTAAGGCCGAAGGATGGACTGAGTGCCAGACGGGCGTTACATCGCGAGCCTATGCAGCGGACGATGAAAGCGTCATCGCCATGGGAGCGAGCGCGGCACGCGCGGCGTTGGCCGCGGCCGACGTAAACGCGGCTCAAATCGATGCGATCATCGCCGTTGGCAGTGTTCCCTACCAGGCGATACCCTGCACAGCGGTCTTCATCCAGCGCGAGCTTGGCCTGGGCAAGAGCGGCATCGCGGCATTTGACGTCAATTCAACCTGTCTAGGGTTTCTAGTCGCGCTCGACCTGATTTCCCACGCGATCGCCACCGGCCGTTACCGCCAGGTTCTTATCGTCGCGAGCGAACGTGCCTCGCAGGGGCTTAATGTGGATGACAGTTCGACGACCGGGCTTTTCGGAGACGGCGCCGGCGCGGTTTTGGTTGGCGCGCCGCGGCGCGCGGGACCACAGCTGCGAGCAGCCTACGTAGAATCTTACGGCGATGGCGTCGAGTGCTGTCAGATCCGCGCTGGCGGGTCGCGGCTGCCGCCGCGGGCATCTATGAGCGAGTTCCTATCGGGTACCCACTTTGAAATGCGGGGACGCGAGACCTATAAAATGGCGGCGGCGCTACTGCCCGGCTTTCTGCAGTCGCTTTGGACACGGGCCGCCTCGCGCGTCGAGGAGATCGATGTGTGGGTGCCGCATCAGGCGAGCGGCCGCGCGATCTCACACCTGCAGTCGGCGCTCAATCTGCCGTCCGGCCGGTTCGTCCTAACCTTGCCGACACATGGCAATCAGGTTTCTGCCTCGCTGCCCGTAGCCCTGCACCGCGGCATTACCGAGCAGCGAATTCGGCCCGGAGACCGGATCGCGCTCATCGGTACAGGCGCCGGCATCTCGATCGGCGGCGCAGTGCTCGATTTCTAACATGCGCCTGCTGGTCAGCGGTGCAAGTGGATTCATCGGTTCACACGTGGCCAGGCACCTGGCTGCCGTGGGACACGAGGTTCTGGCGGTGGGACGGGACCGCGCACGGCTAGCGCCGGCGCAGCAGGCGGGATGCAGGACTCTCACCGTGGACCTCGCGGGTGACGATCTGATGGACGCCGTGCAAGGACAATCGGCCATCATTCATTGCGCCGCCAGGGCCTCGCCCTGGGGACGCCCGGAAGAATTTCAGCGCGACAACGTGCAGGCGACCGAACGGCTGCTGGCTGCGGCTGCCGATGCGGGCACCGTCCGGCGGTTCGTCCATCTGTCATCACCCAGCATCTACTTCCGCTTCCGCGATCAGCGGGACTTGAGTGAAGAATTCCTACCGCCGGAGCGGTGGCCAACCCATTATGCTAAGACCAAATGGCAATCGGAGTGCAGCGTGCGCAGGTTCCCGGCATTGGGCCCGATCATCCTGCGGCCGCGGGCGGTATTCGGACCAGGCGACCGCGCGATCGTACCGCGGCTGATCGCCGTCGCTGAGCGCGGCTTCTTTCCGCTGCCCTCGGGCGGCAGTGCTTGGACCGATGTCACCTACATTGACAATGTGGTGACAGCGGTTGCGGCCGCCCTGGAAGCACCCGCCAGTCTCGGCGGCCGTGCCTTCAACATTACCAATGATGAGCCGGTGCAAATTCGCGACCTGTTGGCTCGACTGTTTGGCACCCTTGGGATCAGGACCCGCATGCTGCCGATGCCGCGGGCCATGCTGATGGCGCTGGCCAGGGGGAGCGAGTCGCTGAGCTGGCATTTCCGCGCCGGCAAGGAGCCGCGGATCACGTTGTATGGCGCGGGGCTGCTGTCATTTTCCCAGACCCTGTCAATCGAGGCGGCGCGGCGGGATCTCGCTTATACACCGGTCATCTCGCTCGATGAAGGCTTTCGGCGATTTGCCGACTGGTGGAGGGCGCGTTGATCCCTATTGAATGGCGATTGTTCGAAACGGGATATTGCTTGCATCCAGAGGCCTCCTCGCGCGCTGGCGCGAGTTGGAAAGCTTGCGAGTTTCCGGCGATGGTCGCGCTGCTGCGTCATCCAGTCAGGGGCTGGATTCTATTTGATACCGGCTACGGGCAGGATTTCTTCGATGCGACACGACGCTTGCCCGAACGCGCCTATCGATGGATCACTCCGGTGAGCTGGACGCCGCGCCAATCCGCGATCGCGCGGATCCATGCGCTGGGTATCGATCCCGCCGACATCAATTCCATCCTGATATCGCATTTTCATGGCGACCATGTCGGTGCGCTCGGCGACTTTACGCAGGCCGAACCTTGGTGCGCGCATGCCGCCTGGGCGGATCTGCATGCACGATCGCGCTTGTCAGCGCTTGCTCATGGCCTGCTGCCGGCGCTCGCCCCTCAGAGCTTGCAAAACAGGCTGCGATTCTACGAGGATCAAACGACCGTGCGGCTGCCGCCGGCGCTGGCTCCGTTCGCGACAGGCTTCGATATGTTCAAGGACGGATCCATCCTCGCGGTCCCGCTGCCGGGTCACGCGCCGGGACATTTCGGCGCGTGTTTTCACGACGGGCGCCAGTGGATATTCCTGGTCGCGGATGCCGCCTGGTCGATCCGGGCCATCGCCGACAACGCTCCGCCGCCGCGCTGGGCAACCTCTTTTCTCGGCGAGACCCAAACTTACCGGCGCACGCTCGCCGATCTGCATGCTCTCGCAGCCCGCGACAACGGAGTGTCGCTGATGCCGGCCCATTGCCGGTCATTGCGATCATGAACATTCGTACCGCCTCGCGGTTCGTCACGGCCTACGCTCGCACTAGGCTGCTGGATAAGACTCGCAGTCGCGCGCGGATCGAGCGACAGCAGCACCGCTGGCTTACCGACCTTCTTCGCGACGTTGGGCGAGGCTCCCCCTTCTATCGCGAATACGCGGCGCGGCCGTTCGCCGACTGGCCGGTCATTGATAAGCAGATCTGGATGGATCGATTTGACGACATCAACACGGTGGGCGCCAAGCGCGGGGACGTTCTTGAAATCGCGTCGCGCGCGGAGACGACGCGAAATTTTGCAGCCACGTGGAATGGATTCACCGTCGGCTTGTCATCAGGTACATCCGGCGCACGCGGGCTATTCATGGCGAGTCCTGCTGAAAGGGCACAGTGGGCGGGCACATTGCTGGCCAAGCTGATGAAAGGAAGCATTCTTCGGCACGAGAGGATTGCGTTGGTGCTGCGCGCGGGGAGCACACTGTATGAATCGGTTCAAGCGCTGCGCCTTCGTTTCGCGTTCATCGACCAGACCTGGCCCTGGCAGCGCATCGTCGAGTCCCTCCTGCATAGCAACCCAACCATCCTTGCCGCGCCGGCGCGAGTGCTACGTCTGCTCGCGCACCAGTGCGTGCCCTTGCGGCCGCGACGCATCATCTCGGTCGCCGAGGTTCTGGATGAACTGGACCGACGGCAGATTGAGGACCGCTACAGATTGAAGGTCGAACAGATCTACCAGGCAACCGAGGGTTTGCTGGGCATTTCCTGCGAACATGGACTCCTACATCTCAATGAGCCGTTCATCCTTGTGGAACCTGAATGGCAGGATGCGGCCCACACACGCATGATTCCGGTGGTCACGGACCTCAAACGTCGCAGTCAGCCGGTGATCCGGTATCGACTGAACGATGTGCTGCGAGTCGCGAACACCCCATGTACATGCGGACGCGCCTCGCTGGCACTGGCGGGTGTTGACGGGCGGCGCGATGATGTGCTGTGGCTCAGCGGTGCTGATGCGCTCATTCCTGTCTTTCCCGATGTGCTTGCGCGGACGATCCTGCGCGCGGTGGATGAACTTCTCGACTTTGAGGTTCAGGAGATCGCTCCAGGTCATTGGCGTCTCGGGCTCGCACCTGCACCGTCGCTGGCCGTCGGCGCACGCTTGATGCAGGATTGCGCGGCCATGGTGCGTACTCTGAGTGCGGAGCCGCCGCGCATGGACATCACCGGCATTCAGCCGCTGCCATTCACACAGAAGCAGCGTCGCATTCGCGGCAGCCGCTCGTTCCCATGCGCGTCCTGATTCTTGGTGGCCGAGCGCCGGTAGCGCTGGATCTCGCGCGGCGCTTTGCCTCGCATGGCGCCACGGTTCACATTGCCGACAGCGTGCCGTGCAGAGTCTCCTCCTGGTCGCGCGCAGTGAGCGCCGCGCACACGATCGCTCCGCCGCGCCATGCGCTGGCGCAGTTCGCCCAGGACATTGCCAGGCTGATCCGGACTCACAGCGTGGACATAGTGGTGCCGACCTGCGAGGAGGTCTTTTTTCTCAGCCGCATCCGCCGGCGGCTGCCCGCCGGCTGCGACGTGTTCAGCGCGCCCTTCGAACAGTTGCGCGAACTACACAGCAAGTGGCATTTCCTCGGCTTGGCCCAGGGTTGCGGCGCGGGCGTTCCGATATCCGCGTGCGTCGATAGCCTGGAAGCCGCACGTGACTGGGCGTCAGGACGGGCGGTGGTGCTCAAGCCGGAATATTCCCGATTTGGCGTACATGTCCGCCTCTACCCGTACGGGATTCCCCCCGATGCGCCGCCCCTGCCAAAACTAGGTCGCTGGGTTGTGCAAGAGTTTCATCGCGGGCGGGAACTATGTTCCTACAGTGTGGCGGTGGCCGGCAAACTTACCGCCCACGTTGCCTATGAACCGCGCTACCGATTGGGAAACAGCAGCAGCTACTACTTCGAGGTTGCGCAGGACCCTGCCATTCAGCTCTTTGTCGGCCAGTTCGTGGCAAAGATCCGCTTTACGGGGCAGATCTCCTTCGACTGGATCCGTGGCGACTCGGGTCAGTTCAGCGTCCTGGAATGCAATCCCCGGGCGATTAGCGGCGTGCACCTCTTTTCCGACTTGGACCCCGTGTCGGCTGCAATGACGGGATGCAGCAGTTCCCTCATCGTGCCTACATCCGCGACTCCACGGATGCTCGCGCCTGTCATGCTTGCGGCGGGACTGCCGTTCGCGCTGCGTATGGGCATGCTCGGCCGTTGGCTCGAGGATTGGCACCGCGCGAAGGACGTCTTGAGCGTCACAGGCGACCGCAAGCCGCTGCTGGGTGCTGCCTTGGACCTGGCCTCATTTGCGTCAATCGCAGCGCGCTGCCGCTCATCCATGCGGGAAGCCTCCACACGCGATATTGAATGGGACGGCGAGGACCTGGCGGGGTGATTGTCGACGACACACGGGCTCTCGAAATGGATTTCCCATCCCAGGTCCGAGCGTATCTCCAAATCGCGGCCGGGCAGTCCCAAGATGTACGCAACCTAACAACGCAGGTCGCCGCAGTCGGAACCGACGCAGGCTCGGTACCGGTCACGGTCAACCACAGCGAATCAGCCAACAGCTGGGTGTGTTCACCCCACACGGCTTACGTCCGATATTCACGTGAGGAGCTGCGGCGATTGGCTCATCCATTGCTCGCTGTGCCGATGGGAGCCATCTGCGGCACGCTTGGCGCCTATCTTTGGAATGCCGAAATCGACACAGCGGTGGCGGTCAACAATTGGACCCTGAGTACCAATCTCTACCCGCCGTTGAACAGCCGACTATTGCGACAGTGGATCGAGGAAGCGCAGCAGCGGTGGCCGCGGCATGCCATCTGGTTCCGCTCACTCAACAACCGCTACACGCCGGATTGGCTTGCGGAACTCGCGGGCTTGGGTTGCGAACTGATTCCAAGCCGGCAGGTGTATCTGTACGATCGAATTGATTTAAGTCCGAGTGCACCTGCGAATCTGCGCCGCGATCTGAAGCTGTTGCGTGGCCGCCGGCATGAGGTTATCGAAGCCGACTCCTGGTGCCCCGCCGACTTCGAACGCGCCGCCGTCCTCTATGAAATGCTATACATGGATAAGTATTCGCGGCTCAATCCCCACTACGGCGCCGCCTTCCTGCGTGCCTGGCACGCTGCTGGGCTGTTGCACTTGATGGGATCGCGGGGCGAATCAGGCGAACTGGAGGCTGTGGTGGGAGTTTTCGGATCTGGCACGACGCTTACAGCGCCGATCGTCGGATACGACACCGCTTCACCGCCGCGCCGGGGATTGTATCGCTTGCTAATGGCGGCCGTGTTCGAACTTGCAGCGGCGTCCGGCCAGCGCATCAACCTCAGCGCGGGAGCGGCTCAGTTCAAGCGGTTGCGTGGCGGCATCGCATCGATCGAATACAGCGCTGTGTACGTGAGGCATCTGCCTCGGTACCGGCAGCGTGCCATCCGCCTTCTGTCACGGCTTGCAACATCACTCGGCGAACCCCTCATGAGGCATTTCCAATGGTAGCCATTTTTGCCGAGCATTTCCGTGAACGCTGGTTCCCCCTGGCTCGTTCCGACGAGGTCAGCGCCGTGCCGATCGCCGTGTTGGCGTTCGGGCGACCATTTGCGCTAGTCCGCGATCCAGTGTTGGGGGTGCTGGCATTCGAGGACCGTTGCCCGCACCGGGGCGCGCCATTGTCATTGGGCCGGCTGAGTTCCCGGGGACTGACCTGTGCGTACCACGGCTGGACCTTCGGCGCCGACGGGCATTGCCGGTCACTACCCGGCGGTGTCGCGGGGCAACCGGACAGCGACATTAGGGTCCAGGTTTTTCCTGTGCACGAACGGGATGGATTGATTTGGATTTCCGCCAAGGACTCCAACCCGCTGCCGGTGCGCGCGCTGGAGTTGGATCCGACGAGGCGGCGGTTCTTGGGGCAATTCAACTGGCGCGCCCCCGTTCTGGAGGCGCAGGAAAATTTTCTTGACGCCCTCCATACTCCCTTTATCCACCCTGGAATCGTGCGCAAGGATCCGCAGCGAGCGGCTGTCAGAGTGCTTTTACAGAGAACCCAGGATGGATTCATGGTCGATTATTCGGGTCAGCCTCGCCAGAGCGGGTGGCTATTCAGACTGTTCGAATCGCCCCGCACCAGCGAGCGTGCCTATTTCTCAGGACTGAGCATGGCCCAACTCGAATATCGGTATCAAAGCGGGTGGGCCCTTTGGATCAGCTTGTATTTTACTCCTGAGACCGCGACCTCGACCCACGTCTTCGCGACTCTGCACGTGGCTGGGCGTTGGGCGCCGGCGTGGCTCATACGGCTTCTGGTTTTACCGCTCCTGAGACACGTCGGTCGCCAGGATCAGTTCATCCTGGAACAGCAGGAGTTAACGCGTCGTCATTTCCCGCAGCGGCATCACGTGGTGACCGAACTGGACATTGCCCGGCCCTACCTTGAAGCCGCCTGGAACGGACGCGAAGCAGATATGCCCGACCGGCGCGAATGCACAATTTTGTTATAGCGTCATCTCCGAACGCCGCGGTGACAGGAGAGGGGACCGTCGGTGGACCCGCAACAGCATATGCACCAAGAGTCGCGCTTCTACTGCCAGTCCTTCTGCCAGCTGCGGGTATTCGAGGGGTAATAGGGGGACGCGATTTGCATAGGAATCAGTAACTTGCTGATTCCTAATGGTCTTCAGCCGAGTCAAAAGCCCATCGAGGGTTCGAATCCCTCCCTCTCCGCCATAAGATAGGTGAATTCTTGTCGGTTTGGATCAGTTGGCCGCGGGGGCAACGAAGCGGGGATTCGAACCCGAGATATAGAAAAGGGGGGTTCGACAAAATCGCCGAAGGCGATTTTGGACGTTGCAGCATAGCTGCAACGGTCCGGAGCGCAGCGGAGGACGAGCGGCGTAGCCGCGAGCAATCCCTCCCTCTCCGCCATACTTGATGTCAATTCTGCTCGGTCTGGATCAGTTGACCACGACGGCAACGCCGCCACTCTACAGGTCGGCGGGCCTGGATCAGCGCGAAATTGCGATGGAATGGCACTCGTTTGTCGGTGTGGTAATATTCGCGCCCCTTGCGCGCCCGTAGCTCAGTTGGATAGAGCGCCTGGCTACGAACCAGGAGGCCGGGAGTTCGAATCTCTCCGGGCGCACCAATTTATCAAGAACTTAGCCGCCGCCTCTGCAGGCCCGCTGTCTAATATTCCGGATCGCGTCTAATATTTTTCAGCGTAGCGGTGTCGCTCGCGGCATCTTGCGGCGATAAACGGACTTGGTTGTTTGCGAACTCGCGTGACCCAAGAGCGCCGCGGCGCTCTCCAACCCGTCCTTGTCGCTAGCACACTTCGCTCTCAAGTCATGGAACGTAAACCGCTCGCCAAGCGCAGGCGCTTCTCCGTTTTTCCCAGGCTTGGTTGCCTTGTCCATGAGGCGCTGCCATATCGCGGAGAATCCCCAAGCGGTGTACGGCCGGCCGTTGCGTTTCCTGAGGAGGTACTCACCGGGCACTTGTGGCTTGAGCGCCTTGGCACGGTCGGTAATCTTGCGCAGTTCGTCTGTCCACTCGACCAGCACGCCGGCACCAGTCTTGCTCTGGTTGAATACTATTCCTTCGTCGGTCAACTTCGCGCGCGTCAGTGTTAGCAGGTCGCCGCGTCGTTGTCCGGTCAGTAATGCCAGGTCCATAGCTATCCGCATGCGTTCATTGGCCAGCACATAGACGGCGTCGTACTCAGCATCAGTCACGTATCGCGTGCGCTTCCCCTTTGGCATGCGCTCCAGAGTGCGTACCGGGTTCACGGTAGCGGCTCCCCACCGTATCGCCTTCGCGAACACATGACCGAGCAACGATATCTCGTGCCGAGATGCAACTGGGTGGTTTGCGCGACCGTCCAGGTACCTGTAGCAGTGCTGCGCGGTGATCTTGTCGGCAGGCATATCGCCAAAAACGCCCTTGAGCCTCTCTAGCTGCTTGGCCTGATCTGCCCGCGTCTTTGCGGAACGCTTTAGCGGCAACACCTCAGTCCGATACCGATCAATGACGTCGCCTAAATTGTGGCCGCTCCATTTGCCACTGACGAGCTTCCCATATTCTGCGAATGCGGCGGCGATGTCCTTACCGAGCGGCTGCCATTCGTTTGTTTCCAGGTGGCAGAAATAGTACGCACCGCGCCGCATGTACATGCGCTTCGGCAAGTGCGTGTCCTGCTTGCGTCGTCTACCCATTCAACGCCCCGAAATTCGGTTCGTGTTGCCTGGTCGTCCCCACGCCGCTGACGAGTTTGCGCTCTGACTCCGCGACCGCGACGATAGGCTCCCTGAGACCGTTCACAGTAAACCGCCAACCATTCTTGCGCAACCAACGCATCTGCGCGCTAGGCCTGACATAGCCAGTAAGCCGCTGCACTTCTTGCGACGTGAGAAACATGTCAGCTGGGCGGCTCATGCGGAGAATTCGGCTGGATGCTCCGTAATCACGATCTGCAGACCTGACACGTTAAGGCAGCCAATGGGCCATTACCATACAGCGTTTCGTGCGAAAGCACAGACGAATGCCTATCAAATTACGGGTACCTCGGATAATGCAGGCCATGCCCCCGCGCATCGCCAGTTAGTTATTAGCCCGCGCCGCAATTGCCGCGAGGAGCAGCCGCCCAACCCCTAAGCTACCGGGTCCGAGGCTCATGGCCTTTGCGTTTCGCCTCTTGCTTGGCCAGGACGTCGAGGGTGATTTGTTCACGTGCGGTCCGGGGTGGATGCATTTGCGCCAGGAACCGGCGGATGTCCCGAGCGACTTCCGAGTGTCCTTCGCGTTCGAGCACATCGTGAACGGCATACCAGCCTTGCTCCACCTGGCGACGGGTTGCGACAAGCCTCGCCTTACCCGGCTCCGGTTGATTGCGGTCGCGACGAACTTACGCATCAAGCGTCGTCTGGACGTAGGTGGACGAGTCGCGCTCATCAGAGCGAAAAACGCCACCTGTTCTTGGAACTCGTGACTCGCCGCGCACTGCGCGCTCGGTTGCATTCGCCGGGATGCCTTGTTCGCGCAGATGAGCCGCGAACCGTTGCCTCCAATCGCGAAGGGTCGCTTTTCGGATGTTGAGTCGCGCACCCTGTTCACTCACGGCTCTGACGACCAAGTGGACGTGAGGATTGCCTTGGTGCGTATGCAACGCCATCGCGTAACGGTGTTGAAGCGCGAATCGGTCCACGGCGAACGCTCGCACGGCGGCCGCGAGCTTGTCGGATGGCGTGCCCCTCGGCATCGAGAAGATGAGATTGTGCACGAGCTTGGGCGGCTTGCGCCCGCGGGCGACCGTTCGATCGGTATGGCGGCGCAGCACATCCAGGTCCAGATCCCAATCGAGCATCAGATCACTCTCAAGTCCTCTTTCCATCAGCCTCTCGCCCATATCGGTTTCGATTTCATTCAGACCTTTGCGCCCGATATAGTCAAAATGGGCGCCGACGCCTTGCAGTGTCCGAGCGCCGCCGGACATTTTGACCATGACTTCGGGGACTCGACGGGCAGTCCTTGCGATAGAGGCCACCTCGCTCGGGGTCAGTTTCGTTTCCGGGCCGCGCCGACCGAAGCTGGCGATATCGAGGCAGGGACGCTCCGTGCGTAGATCAACGACTCGCTTTGGCATCGTCTGTCTCCCAGCTGGCTATGTTCGCTTCAATCAACCGCTTGAAATGGGCCCGCAATCTTTCGAAGGCCGCCAGCATCTCTCGAACGTCTGCGGTCGTCAGCCCTTCGACCCGCCCGGTCTGGTGGGCGACGCGGGCGATCTGATTCAGATTCCGACCCACCGCGCCCAGCGCACCGACGGCGTTCCTGAGCTCGGCGAGTTCCCGATCGGGGAGGGGCGGGACGTTTTGCAGGTGACTGCGCACCAGCATCGAGACGTAGGTCGCCGACGCCAGTCCACGGCCGGCAGCGCGTTCGCGAAGTAGTGCGTGATCGCCGCGCCGCAGCCGGACATAGACACGAGCGCGTGGGCCAATCGGCTCGACAGCAAGCACCCTGGCATCGTCCGCCGGCGCCTTACCAACCAGGCCGATGACTAAGCGCTTGAGCACCGCCGATTCGGTCAACCCTCGCTGTACAGCGATCGCCTTCAGCCGCAACTTGAGCTGCGGTTCGATTCGACATTGGATGCAGGGGCTTTCGGCCATGTCGAACATCGTCTGACATCAGCGGCAGTTTGCCTATCCGGCAAAACGCACGAATTGACCTCTGAATGCTGCACAAATTTCCGCGGCTGTTGTCGGTGTGCCGCAGCCTGGGGCCGATCAATTGGAGACTGATGGCTCTTACGCTGGCCGGCACTGACCGGCCACAGGCAGTCCTTCAGTGCCTATAGGATGCTGGTCGCCATGACCCGTTCACAGTTATTGCTCGATCGATTGACGTATTCCGTGACCACCCGGTAACGTGCGCCAGTGTCAAAGGACAATCATTCTCTAATCGCAAGGATCACGCGAATCTCGCTGAGAATCGTTGGCGTCCTTGCGGCAGTTGTGCTCGCCATTCTGCTGGTGTCTTTTGCGGCTAATCTGCATGACCAGCCGCTAAGTGCCGAAGCTAAAGCGCTTTTGGCACTGCCGGCAAATCCCTATAGTCCGGATGAGAACATCTATATCTCTATGGCGGGCTTTGATGCGTCCGCTGCACAGTCAGTTGTAACTGCGGGCGAGGCAAGAATCAGCGAATACAACCAGGCGCTCGATTGGAGCCTCGCACATCCTACAGAATTAGCGGCTTACGCTACCAAGACCGATACCGACAAACTGAAATTTTCAGGCACCGGTGATCTTTGTAGCTCTCCGCAATCTTCGGTTTGGGCTGAGACCAAAAAACACCGACTCGACATTGCAGCGCTGATGAGCACGAACCAGGAACTCTTTCAACGCTACCTCGGATTGCATCGGCTACCTGGCTATCACGAAACAGCGCGACCGAGCTATCTGGCGCCCTTCTACCTCGTTCCTCCGCCAGTGCGCTGCCTTTTCTTGTTCGATATTGCAAATCGAATTCAGACGGGGTCCTTGCAGCAACAGCGCGCTGCGATCGAGGATCTATCGCAAGACCTTCGCATTTGGATGGCGATGCTGCAGGGTGATGGGACATTGCTATCGAAGATGGTTGCGGCTGCATCGCTTCATCGAGATCTGATGGTGTTGGCCGACCTGGTCACCGACCCAAGCAGCGACATGATGCTATTTGAAGGGAAACAAACGGGTGTACTAACGCCTTTCCCGATAAAAGATTGGAACATCGGAAACGCTTTCGGCGCAGAGTTTCGCGCGATGGTTCCCCTTTATGGCCAAATGACGTCAGCGACGTGGGCAACGAGCGGTACAGATGAGGCGCGTGTAACGTGGTGGCAGAGGCTGCGAATTGCTTTCCAGATGCATTTTTTCAAAATCAACGCAACCGAGAATTTGAGTGCCAGGCAGATGGTGCAATTGACCACGTTGTCAGCCTCCGATCCACATAGATTTTCCGTGGCAAGAGGGGAATACCGTAGCTGGCTTAGAGCGAACGAATCCCTTTATTCTCCGAGTGTGTTGTTCAACCCAGTTGGAAAGATATTGGTTTCCATCGCTGAACCCCCGTATGAGGAATATTCATTGCGTGCCTACGATGTTGCCGCATTCCAGCGACTCGTCTACCTCGCCTATCAAATAAGGCGACAGGGAATTGAACTGAGGGAAATTCCAACATTTCTAATGCAACATCCCGAATTGTCGACGCATCCAGTTAATGGCACTCCCTTTCGCTGGAACCCGCAATCTCAAGAACTCATAGTGGATCCAGTCGGGCCAAACTCCGTGGCTCGGCGTTTCAGCGTAGCCGTATATCAGTCGCCTTCGTCCCATTGAGGTGGCTGATAGGGAGCGCTTCTTTGGGTTGGAAAAATCAGCCGTTCCCAATGGACGGGGTGGATTTAAGCCCGGGATGAAAACCACCCTCGTGTGCTCCGTCCAGTTCTTTCAGAACGCGATCCTGAACTCTGTAGGGTGGCTATAACCACCCAGAATTGTGATTTAAGGGTGGTTATAACCACCCATATCGCGTATTCTATGGGTGGCTATAGATACCCGGAGGGAGGCGGAGATGAGAACCCCAGTTAAGCTCTTAGCTCTCGAGCAATTCGATCAGCAACTGCCAAAACTCGCAAAGGCGGCCCAAGTGCTGCGAGATAGCACCCCGCGTGAAGGTTGGGTACGAGGCATTCGAAAGTCGTTGGGCATGTCCATGCGCGCCTTTTCCCGGCACATCGGCTTCAAAGAACACGCGAGCGTCAAAGAGCTGGAACGCAATGAGCACGCCGGTACTATCACGCTCCTAACGCTAAGGCGTGCCGCCGAAGCGCTCGACGCAGATTTCGTGTACGCAATAATCCCGCGCAAGAGTCTTCGCGGGGTGATAAGTACGCGCGCGCGCGCCGTCGCGCGCCGTCGCATCTCGCCGATCTCCAAATCGATGGCACTGGAGCAACAGGGCTTAACAACGGCGCAGATAGAACGACAGATCGATGAATTAGCCAGCGAGCTGGAGAGGAAACCGGACGCGCTATGGCGCTGATCGGCGAAACCATTCCCGGAGAGACTCCGCTAACTGACCAGGACTTGCAGGGACTGAAGCTCCCATTCGTGAAAACTAGGGCGCAGCTTAGTGCGGTTGAGGGACCAAATATCGTAAGTGGCAAACAATGGGCGCTCAGATCCAGGAAGTCGCGAGTACCGGACATGTTTTCAGTCGAGTACTTGCGGGAGCTGCATCGTCGAATGTTCAATGACGTCTGGGATTGGGCGGGCCAGATTCGATCAACTGAGTTGCAGAATGCTTTCGCCGCATCGGTGCCCGACATTCGTCCCCAGCTGTCCATATTGTATGCAGATGCCGTTGAGTACTGGCTCACGGATAAGCGCATGACTCCCGAGGAGTTCGCCGTGCGCTTGCATCATCGAGTGGTTAAAATTCACCCATTCAGAAACGGTAATGGTCGCCATTCGCGATTACTCGCTGACCTTGTGCTGTCGAAGCATTTCGGCATAGAGCCGTTCACGTGGGGCGGAAGTGCCCAACTTGGGACTGGCGATCGCCATAGGCAACCATATCTGGAGGGCCTCAAGTCCGCAGATAGGGGTGACTATGCGCCGCTGATGAAGTTATGCCGAGCATCATGATGGCGGCGACGATGATCATCATGATGGTGGTGGTAATCATCATGACGTGAAAGACCTCTCGACGAGTGCACCTGTCCGATAAGTTTAAGGTGACATTGCCAGCTCCGAAAACCCGCCCACGCCGATGCCGGAATCCGTCGCGTAGCGAGCGCTAGCGGGTCCGTACCGAGGAGGACGCGCCGGGGCCGCTACCAGGGCGTACGGTGCGACCTGCCCGCCTGCGGGCGCGCGCGGCGGTGCGATAGTCGCTATGCGGTCAGATTGCGCTGCCGTGAATCGCCTGCGGTCATATCCAATACTAGATGTGGCGGCCCAAAGCAAACAAGCACTTAAGGCGACGTATCCAACGGAAATATTAGACGATTCGCGCGATGACTTGAGATGCGAATCATCGACTTGCGAACCATCGAGTGGCGGCCTACGAACCAGGAGGCCGGGAGTTCGAATCTCTCCGGGCGCACCAATTTATCAAGAACTTACCCAGCATCAGTGCACCGACCGTAGCGCCAACGTAGCATTTTTCGCTACGTTTTCGCCCCGTAGCGCTTCTCCGACGGATCTCAATGGCTGCCGCTCAATGCGTCCGGCCACGAAGGAGAGTTTCTCCGGGGCCAGGTGCGCATAGCGCAGCACCATCTCGTACGATTTCCACCCGCCGAGTTCCATCAACTCCGGGAGTGAAGTGCCGCTCTGCACGTGCCACGAGACCCAGGTGTGCCTCAGGTCGTGGAAACGGAAGTCCTCGATGCCGGCGCGCTGCTTGGCCAGGCCCCAGGCGGTGGAGCTTTGCTGGATGCGTTTTCCTGAGAAGGTGAAGCACCAACGCGAGTGCTGTCCCCGCGTCGATTCCAGCGCTCCCATGGCATCCGCATTCAACGGAATGCCGCGACCGTCGCCCGATTTCGTCGTGCCGTGATCGAGCCAGGCCACTTTCCGGTCGAGATCCACGCGGTTCCATTCGAGCCCCGCGTTGCACCGATACTCTGAAGACGCGGGTCTCGCCGGAGATGAAACTCCAGGCGAAGGTGATTGCGGATCGAGAATTCCTATCGGAAGCGACTTGGCTCAAGCGCCTTGTGATACGCGAGATTCGAGCTCGCAGCGACGCATCAGGTGCCGAAAGCGAACTCTCGCCGTTGGAGAGTATCCTCGGGCCGACGAGAGGGGCTCCTGGGAACAATGGTGCCGGCAAACCGATGCTGGTGCGCCTCACAGCCGAGGACAGGTTGCTCCTGGACGCTCGGGCCGAGGCGCGCGGCATGCCACCAGCCACATACGCATCCGTTTTGCTGCGTTCGCACTTGCGCCAGCTCACGCCGCTACCCAAGGACGAGTTCCTGGCGCTCAAGCGCAGCATCGCTGAGCTGGGATCGATTGGCCGGAACATTAATCAAATTGTGAGGGCGGCCAACTTAGGCGATCGTATGCCGGACTCGGTGGGCGCGGAATTTCGGGCGATGCTTAAGATATGCGTGGCGTTGCGGGACAACACCAAGGCGCTTCTCAAAGCGAACCTGACCAGTTGGGCGGCGGGGCATAACCACTAGACTCCAGCTAATTTGACTAAGGGAACCTGGTTACCATGTGTGGCTGGTATCGCGCAATGCAGTCAACGTATGCGGTCGAGCAGGCGTCGGTGCAGCTGATGGCGGACTCGATAAACCGGTACGGGCTACACGTTTTGTTACCCACAGGGTGCTAATGTCTTGTCAATTACGGTCAGCTTGTAATCGGCCCTAGCGCGGTACCGGCCACTGTAAAACCAAGGAGGTTAGAAATCATATGGAGCCTGAAACGTATCGTGCAATCCTCAAGCGCGTAGGTTGGGTGTTGGTAGTAATAGGGTTGATCGACGTTGGGGTGATGGTCTACTGCATTGTCAATCGCCAATCATATTCCTCGAGTTTCAATCTTTTCGCGGTTATCGCCGGCATATTTCTGTTGCGTGGCGGACTACGTACAGCAGCCCTGGTTCGTTGGTTCTCGGTGTTCATGCTGGCAGGGTTCCTGTCGATTGCTGTCGTCGCGCCCTTCCTTCAACCTTGGGATCTTTCACTGACCGAACTGCGCTTGAATCCTGGCTCCTTTGCAATCGGTGTGACTTTCTATTTTTTCGTGCTCGGCCTTCTATTTTGGGTAGCACGGCAACTTGGTCGTGAGCCAGTCCAGGTTGCTATCGCGAATGCGGGCGTGAAGCGCCGCGACATGCGATATGCGGCAGCTGCCGGCGTTGGACTCGCCGTGTTATTGGGCATTTCTATTCCGCTCATCAGCAACGGCGAATCGGCGGAACGAGCCAAGTCAATTGCGCAAAAGGAAGTGGGCCCCGGTTATCAGTTCCATGTGAGCTCGATTCGGATCTCTAGTGTTGGCAACAGAACCAACGCTTCCGGTGTAGTCACTGCATGGAACCATCAAGAAATACGAAGCGTCCCCTTCCATTGGGAAGATCGGTGACGAAATAACAGGCCCTGCCAATCGTTAAATTGGCGAGGCCGAATCGCTGAAAACCCTTCCGTTCATCAACACTTTAACGGAGGCGCTCGGGCGCTCTCCTTGCATCTATTTACGTGCAATAGATCGCTTGCCGTTCGGCTCGTCAAACTTCTACGGCGGCCTATGCAAATGTTCACTATCGACCCTCGGCCCCTGACGACCGGCAGCTTAGCGGTTGTAGAGCCTGTTGAAGACTAGGGCAGCCGCAATCAAGACGACAGCAACGACAACAAAGCCTGCGCGGACGGTCCACCGGTCATCCTTGCTGAAGCTTTGGTCCATTTCATCGTCTGACAATTGAACCAATTGGCCCCATTTTGTAAGTCTGAATTTTCTCATCTGTCGGACCTCAAAGTGTCAGAATCCTTGACATTCTCAGCAACTTGCGCACATCGGCAGGCGATCCTTCAATCAAGGCTTGATCCGAATTTTTGGCACACGACGATTGCTGCGCGCGGCAGGTTGGCGTCGATCAGAAAACGCATGCCAAGTTAGGCTGCTGGCAACGGGTGAAACGACTCCTGCTCAGCCAGTTCACCCACGTATCTGAGCGCCGCCCGGATGTCATCGGCGGTGACGTCGTATTCATGTTGTACGTCCTCGAACGTCATGCCGCCGGCCAGGCTGCCAACAACCACTGTTACCGACAGGCGGGTGCCCCGAATGACGGGTTTGCCGTCACAGATGGCAGGATCGATGACAATGCGGTTCGGGGTGGTCATAGTGACTCAGATAATAGTGATTTGGCTGACCTTGTCGAGTTTAGTCGCATCCGCGTCCAACCCACGTCACGTCATGAGCGCAAGCCGTAGTCGCTGCGTAGTTCCTCAACTTCAGTCAACCGCCCGGCCTTCGAGTCCGCGAGCCCTGCGTCGACGTCGGCGCGGAACTCAAACGCGTACAGCAGTTCCTGCCAGGTCGCATTGTCCGGCAACGCTTCGATCAAGTCATGTGCACGCTGTTTGATGTCGATCGTCATAGACTTTCCTCCCTCGTCGGCAGCGCGCCACGTTCAGAATATTAATCGATGGCGGACACAGGGCACCGTCCCAGCAGCGCTTCGTCCGATCGCCTGGCGCAAGAGGCTCAAGCCGCTTTTCGAACGCTTAGCTTGACGCGCAGACCAGCCGCTGCCGCCATGTTCACAAGGGCATCCAATCCAAAAACGTCGATCTTCCCGCGCATCAAATCGGAGACGCGGGGTTGCGTGACGCCGAAAAGCTTGGCGATTTGCCCCTGACTAAGACCAGTGCCGGCCAAATGCTCCTTCAAGGCAATCATCAGAGACGACCGGAGCTTCATGTTCTCCGCTTTCTCCGGCGTGTCCTCAATCGCATCCCACACGCTGGCGAATCGCTTTTTGGTCACTTGCCTAGCTCCTTGGTCAGTTCTCGGTAACGTTTGGCGGCCAGATCAAGATCCGTCTTGCTGGTTTTCTGGCTGGACTTCCTATAGCAGTGGAGGACATAGACCGCATCAGCAAACTTCGCGACGTAAATGAGACGAAACGCCCCGGCGGCGTCCCGAATCCTAATCTCCTGTGCACCAGCGCCGACGGTTGGCATCGGCTTCCAATCGTCCGCTTGGTAACCCTGCTGTACCAGATCGATTTGATGACCTGCTTCGTGCCGCGCTGAGTCCGGGAAGGCTCGTAGATCACCAAGCGAACTTCCCCGAAACTCGACGGGTTTGCGAGTTACCATCGCTGTTCCGTTATACAATATTTTGTATGTTCATGCAAACCCGTTCGATCATCTGGTCGAGGGGGCATAATGTCGTGGATCTCCAGCTGGAGCACTCACAAGACGGCTGAAGGGCCGGGA
>CAVUYL010000004.1:0-709861 GCA_963745705.1 uncultured Gammaproteobacteria bacterium
GGTGGTTGGTAACTAGACCGGCGTACGCATCGCGTCGCGCGGTTCTCGAGTTTCACCTATCGGGCGAGAAGGCGTGCTTCGATTTGCTCAAGCGGCACTCCCTTGGTCTCGACTACCATGAGCTTCACCCATATAAGCTGCAGAACCATCATGCCTGCGAAGAACATGAATACGTAGGCGGGCGCGAAATGTGCCACGAGGTTTGGAAAAAAACTCGTGATTACTGCCGCGAACACCCAATGTGTAAAGCACCCCAGCGCTTGCCCCTCGGCTCGATGGCGATTCGGAAACACTTCCGATATGTACACCCAGATGACGGCGCCTTGCCCAATTGCATGCGCCGCTATAAAGGCGAAGATGCAAGCGGGTACTAAGGCATAGTGACTCGTAAAAAATGCCCAGGAGACGAGTCCGAGCGATCCGATGTATCCAAGAGATCCGATATAGAGCAGCGTGCGGCGCCCAAGTTTGTCGATTAGCCACAGCCCGATAAAGGTAAAGATAAGATTGGTCACGCCAATGCCCACAGATTGCAAGAGCGCGGCTTTGGCTCCCAAACCGGTCAATTCAAAGATCCTTGGAGCGAAATATAGGATCGCATTGATTCCGGAGAGTTGATTGAAGAATGCGATCAAAATGGCGAGCGCAATTGGTACACGCAGGTTCCAGTTCCAAAAACGCGTCGACTGGCCTTTCTCCGACGCTCCCCATTTTAATCACTTCAGCCTGTTCGCGGATTTCGCTGGCACTCGCTCCGGGGTTAATGAGGGCGAGCACGCGCTGTCCCGCCGTCAAGTCATTTTGACGGACGATCAACCAACGCGGGCTCTCGGGCAGCCACAGAGTGAGCAGCGTATAAATCAGTGACGGGAAAGCGGCGACACCCAACATCCAGCGCCAAGCTTCTTCTCCAACTCCCGCTAAGAGCGAATTGGACAGATATGCGACAAGAATCCCGAAGACGATATTAAATTGGAACATGCCGGCAAGGCGGCCACGGTATCGCGAAGGGGCTATTTCGGATATATACATGGGCGCTGCGACTGTCGATACCCCAATTCCGATCCCGCCGATCAGGCGAGCGATCAAGAAGCCGTATACATCGGTGGCAAGGGCCGACCAAATGGAGCCGACCAAATACAACACGCCAATGAGAAACAATGTTCGCCGCCGACCGAAGCGATCAGACGCGTAGCCGCCAGACATCGCACCCAATACAGTGCCGTAAAGTGCGGAGGCAATCGTAATCCCATGCATGACGGGATCAAGGTGCCAGAGCGTTTGAATTTTCTGCTCTGCGCCCGAGATAACGACTGTATCGAAGCCAAACAGAAATCCCGCAAGTGCAGAGATGATCGACCACAGAAGAATTCGGTAGCTCATTGTTGTTCCTTTTGACTTACATGTTTCTATTGTTTCGATTTATCCTCAGCGCAAAGCGACCGTCATTTGCGATTTGTCCGTTTTTTTACGCGTAAAGGGCGCACTAGCTTTGGCGCTGTCGCGTGGACGAGACGCGGAGAACAGGAATCCCGAATGAGAAAACGGGGTTCCAGCGTGATGACTTTCGGCGGAGATCGTTTTAGGACGGTCCGATTAGAAACACGCTCGAGCAGCTGTTCCACTGCGCGCAAGCCCATCTCCCCGATCGGCTGCGAAACAGTGGTCAGTCGAGGTCGAATTGCGGAACTCCAAGGAAAATCATCAATTCCGGCGAGCGATATTCGTCCCGGGCAGTCAAATTCCATATCTAATATGGCCTCGAGAGCGCCGAGCATCATTAAATTGTTGGCTGCGAAGATCGCTGTCGGCGGATCAGAGCAGGCTCAGCAGAGCGCTGCGTCGCATCGTAAGCTGCTTCAATTCGCGAATCTGCGATAACCTCGAGCTCGGGACTCTCGCGATGGCCGGCGGCGCGCAAACTTTCGCGATAGCCCCGAACCCGCTGTTCAGTCGTCCAGAGATGCTGCCGGCCAATCACAATGGCAATGCGCTGATGCTTTAGGCGAATCAAGTAATCGGTCACCATTCGAGCGGCGGCCTGGCTATCGACGACCACTGCGTCATATGGCGCTCCCGGCAAGAGCCGGTCCACCAGAACGAGAGGTATACGAACAATCTCGGACAGCGTCGCAAGGTACGCGGGTTCGTGTCCCGCCGGCGCGAGCAATATTCCCGCCACTCGCTGTTCGAGCAGCAATCGGATGAGATTCAACTCTTTCTGCGGGATCTTCATCGCTATTGGCGACTATCACCATGTATCCCGCCGCGCTTGCACTTGCCTCGACTGCTTTAGCAAGTGACGTGAAGAATGGGTTGGAAATATCGCCCACGACCAAGCCGATCGATCGCGTGTGCCCGAGCCTAAGGCTGCGAGCAATGCCATGAGGGGTATAGCCGATAGCGCGAATCGCGTCCCATACCCGCTGCGAACGCTTCTCTGACACGCGCGCGGTGCCGTTGAGCGTTGCCGAAACGGTGGCGATTGAGACGCCCGCAACCCGCGCAACATCCTTGATCGTCGCCATTTCCTAAAGACTCCCCGTTTTTCTTTATTATCGCAACGTTTCGTTCTGTTTGCGTATAGAGGATTATGCGCTCGCAGTGTTCCGCAACGCAAAAATAAGGAGTACGCGGAGAGGGTCGAATACCCGCGGCTGAGAATATTTATTTGCAATTTCGTAGAGATGGTGGGATATTTCGAAACGTTTCGATTTGTCCGTTTGAGATGAACGAAGAACAAAGCAGTTCACCGAACTGCTTGCCGGGGGGAGGGATGCGTATAGTCCATTGCGTTGGTGGCACATCGCCTACCGTGCTTCACGGTGGCGACCAAAAAGTTGGCCGAGTGCCCTGCATCAGATTCTCTCCCTTTTTAATCTTGACGCAATGCGCCAGAACTTCGGTCGCCTCTGGGGCGCTCGCTTACGACTTCCACAAAAAAAGGGGATTAAGCACATGAGTGGCAGATCATTGTTTATGCGGCGGGTCGCGGTTCTGGCGGCGCTGTCTGGGGCAGTACTTGCCGGAATGGTGCAGGCGCAAGAGGCGTCAAATCCGGCAGCGCAGGCGGCGCAAGGGAATGAGCTCGAAGCTATCGTCGTCACGGGATACACCGAAACGAAGAAGAAGGACATCGTCGGCGCCATCGCGGTGGTTGATCTTAAGGAGACGGAGGACAAGCCGGTGGCGGGCATCCTGCAGGCGTTGCAAGGTGAAATTCCCGGTGTGCAAATCACCACGGACGGCAACCCGGGCGGTGGCGCCACGGTCTTGATCCGCGGCCAAGGCTTAGGGCCCCTGGGGTTCAATGCCCCGCTTTATATTGTTGATGGGGTGCCACTTAACGTGAATACGGGACTCGAGGAGCTCAATCCGGGCGACATTCAATCCATTCAGGTGCTAAAGGATGCAGCCAGCGCCTCGATCTACGGAGCGCGCGCCGCCAACGGTGTCATCGTCATTACGACCAAGCGCGGCACCGGTCATATGGAAGTCGATGTTCAGGCCTCCGTGTCCTATCAGGATTTCCAAGCGGATATCACGCCACTCAATACCAATCAACGCGCTGCGGTGTGGTACACCGCATCGATCAACTCAGGCATCAACCCGAATAATTCACTGTATACCTATACGTGCAAATCCAATCCGTGCGGTGCCTCAGGTTATAGCAGTGTGCTGCTCGGAGGCTTCGCCAACGCCGCCGGGCAGCGGTTCATTGATCCGGCACTGACCCAACCCGTATCGAACACAAACTGGTTCGGCGCCGTGACTCAAAAGGCGAGGATCGAGGACTCGACGCTCTCGCTGTCGAACGGCACCGACGATTCGCATTTTTACATGTCTTTCGGCTATCACGACGCGCAAGGCGTGGTCGACTACTCCGAAATGAAGCGCACTACGTTCCGCCTGAACTCCGATCACACGCTCTTCAATCAGATGTTTACCGTGGGCGAGAACTTACTGCTTACCCAAGAGCTGCAGAACCAGGATAATTTCAATGCCGCGGGCATCCTCAATCAGGCACTCGAGACCCAGTCCATCATCCCGATCTACAACACTACCGGGGGGTATGGGGGTCCCGCTGCCGGCACCACGGACCACAATCAGCCCGTGTACCTCGACCAATCCGGCAAGTCCGATGTCAGCAAGTTCAACAAGCTGCTCGGCAATGTGTACGCCGAACTGCGTCCCCTCGACGGCCTGACACTGCGTACCAGCATCGGCACGGATTATTCGCAGCAGTATTACCGAAATTACTTCCCGGGCGGACAGCAGGGCAACGTGCTACAGGTCGACAACCTCAATACTTCTTACGTCTACACCCAGTCAGAAACCGTCACTGACACCATCGATTACAAGCGCACGCTGTGGACGCACAACAATTTCGATCTTCTCGTCGGCTATGAAAACATCGACTATCACATGGAAGACTTCTCAGGCAGCGGCAGCGGCTTCGCCTCTCCTGCCGAGAGCTACACGTTTCTGAACGATGCAACCACCAACATCAACGCGTCGGGCGGCGGGGATGCTTGGACACTGCGCTCCTATTTTACCAACCTGCGTTACGATTACGACGGCAAATATCTTGCCTCTGTGGTCGTACGCAGGGACGGGTCGTCGCGATTTGGAGCGAACAATCGCTGGGGCGATTTCCCGTCGGCTGCCATCGGTTGGCGTATTTCGCAGGAAGACTGGTTCAAGCTGCCGTGGGTCAACGATCTCAAATTTCGTCTGAGCGACGGTACCAACGGCAACCAGGAAATAGCCACCAACGCCGCAACGACGGTTTACACGTCTCGATATTCCACCACATCGCTATACGCCAATCCGGTGAACTCCACCACGTGTCCTGGACCCAACTGCCAGCAGGAGATCGGCACCGCCTACGATCTGAACGGCGTCAACACGGGCAGCCTGCCGTCCGGCTTTGCGAAGGCCGCGACCGGTAACCCGAATCTCAAGTGGGAAACCTCGAAGCAGCTGAACTTCGGCTTTGATGTGACCATGTTCGACAACGCGTTCGATGCGTCCGTCGATATTTTCCGAAAGCGAACCTCGGATATCCTGACCACGACGGTGCCGCTGTCCACGTCGGGCGAGGGGGCGCAGCAGGTCGTGAACGGTGGGACTGTAGACAACGCGGGCTGGGAATTCGCGGTGGGCTGGCGACATGCCTTCTCACTGCCTCACATTCAATCGCCATTGAATCTCCATTTGTCCGGCAACATGTCGCATGCGGTCAACAAGGTCTTGAGCCTTCCCGCCGACGTGGTGAGTGCTTATCCCGGGAACGGCAGCACGGAGACGGTTCTAGGGCGCTCCATCAACAGCCTGTACGGGTATACGGGGTGCGGAATATTCCAGACTGCGGCCGCCGCTGCGGCGTCCGGTCAACCCGGCGCTTACGTGGGTGGTCTGCAGATCTGCGACCTCAATCATGACGGCAAGATTACCTCGGCGGACCAAGCATTTTTCGGATCGACGGATCCGAAATTTCTCTATGGCTTTCACATCGACTCGACCTTCCAGGACTTCTCGTTCAACATGTTCTGGCAGGGTCAAGTCGGCGGCTTGGTCTACAACGCCTGGAAAAACTATCAGTTTCCGGCAAACAACACCGGCGCCAATTTTTCCACTCAGGTGTTGGGTGCGTGGTCGCCCACCAACACGGGATCGACGGTGCCGGCGCCTACTTTGAACTCGGTCCTGTTGCCGGCCACTTATTTCTGGGAACCCGCAACTTATCTGAAACTGCGCAACGTGATCCTGGGTTACCAGCTGCCGGACGCGGCGCTCTCGCACATGCACGTGGCGAAGCTGCGATTCTATCTGGAAGGGTCGAACCTGCTCATCATCAAGGACAAGGCGACGACTCTGCGCGATCCCGAGGAGGTTCCGGGATCGTCATTCCCCATACCAAAGACCTACACGGTGGGCTTCAATGGCTCCTTCTGACGGGCAGCTCGATCTACGGAATACTGTTAGAACAATTTTCGGGGGAAAACTAAGATGAAAACATTCACTCGGATGAAAGGGCTGGTCAAAGTGCTGCTCACTTCGATCAGCGCCTGCGCCGTCGTTGCTTGCGGCAGCGGATCGCTCAGCAAGACACCTGACGGGTATCTGACGGCGGCGCAGGTGGAGACGCCAACAAATCTGGATGGTCTCGTCACCGCTGCCTATTCCTGGCTTGGAAACGATCATTACACGGATCCGAACTTCTTCTGGCCGAGCGGCAACATCCGGGCGGGCGACGCGCATAAGGGAGGCAACGGCCCGGGTGACGTATCCGATTACGACTACATGACCAAGTACTATACGCTGACGCCCGTGTCGGCCGGCCTGGATGTCCCCGACCGGTACTGGATCCGTTGGTACGATGGCATTTCGCGCGTCAACTCGGCGCTGGTCGTCATCAACGCCGTCTCTGAATCCACGTATCCGAACAAGACGACGCGCATTGGGGAACTGCATTTCTTGCGTGGAGTTTTCTACTTTTGGTTAAAGATTCACTTCAATCAGATCCCTTGGATAGACGAGACCGCAGCCCCGGATGCCGTGATCTCGAACACGGCGCTCACGTCGACGCAGTTGTGGGCCAACATCGCGACCGATTTCAGCACGGCGATGGCCGACCTGCCGAAGACTCAGCCGCAGGTGGGGCGCGCGAACTTCTACGCGGCCGAAGCCTATCTAGCGAAGACATTGCTTTATGCAGCCTACGTCCAAGACCCGGCCACGCACGCCGTGACCTCGATTGACTCATCCAAGCTGTCTCAGGTGGTGACCCTCGTGACCGACATCGAGACCAATGGGATGACCAATGGCGCAACAGACGGCTCGTCGGCAAAAATCGCGCTGCTGTCGGACTTTTCGGAGAACTTTGACCCCGCAAACGACAACAATCCGGAATCGATTTTCGCGATTCAACGTTCGGTCAATGATAACTCCGCTCCCGGGAATGGCGGACGTGGAACGTTCGCCTCCGCGCTCAACTATCCGGTCGGCGACAGCGGGTTTGGATGTTGCGGATTTCACATCCCGTCGACGGACTTCGTGAATTCGTTCGAAGTCGACGCGAGCGGTCTGCCGCTGCAGAACTACAATGCAGCACCGGCCGCCGACTATACCTATGCGAACAGCAACTACATGACGGTGGCTGTCGATCCGCGACTCGATCATACCGTGGACATGCAGGGCAAGCCGTTCAAGTACTGCACGACCAGTGGGCCGACCTGTATCCACGACGGTCCAAATTGGGCTCGCGACCCCACGCTGTACGGCAGCAATATCGGGACCAAGGATCTCGTGCTTCGCAGCTGCGCGTGCCTGGTGCTGAACGGTCCGTTCTTCATCTCCTCGATGAACACGGTGCTGATCCGCTTTGCCGATGTTGAGCTGTTCAAGGCCGAAGCATTGGCGCAGTTGGGACAGGGCGACCTTGGCCTCTCCATCGTCAACTCATTGCGAGCGCGCGCGGCAGCGAGTATCGCGAAATTGAACACCAACCCGTTTGAGGCGGATGCGAGTCATCCAACGGGCGGAGTGGTGTCCCTCTACCAGGTAGGACCCTATGCGGCATCCGCGTTCGACAACACGGTCGACGCCATGAAAGCGATCATGCGGGAGCGGCGGCTCGAATTAGGATTGGAAGGATTTCGCTTCTTTGACCTCGTCCGATGGGGTGTCGCAGCCCAGACAATTGGCACGGTGAGCACGCCGGGCACGTATCTCGGTGATGAAGTGATACGCAGACCCTATCTATCCGACGCCAAGTTCACGCCCGGGCGGGACGAATATTTTCCCATACCCCAGGTCGAGATCAATTTGAGCGGAGGCGTATACAAACAAAACCCGGGTTACTAGGGTAGGCGGGCATGCGGATCACCCGGTCCGGTAGGCTGCTTTTTCAACGCCTGCCGGATCGACGCCCTCATCATCGCCGCCTTGAAGAGCCGAAGGGAACATCGTGAATCGATTATCAGCATTCTTGCTTCTCGCCGCCGCAGCGCCACTTGCGGCCGTGCGATCCGGCCCGTTGTACGAGGAGCAATATCGGCCGCAATTTCACTTCTCTCCGCCGCAGCAATGGATGAACGACCCCAACGGGATGGTCTACGCCAACGGCGAATACCATCTCTTCTATCAGTACAACCCGTACGCCAACAAGTGGGGACCCATGCACTGGGGCCATGCGGTCAGCGGCGACATGGTGCACTGGAACAATCTACCCATCGCGCTATTTCCGGACCGACATGGCACCATCTTCTCGGGCAGTGCGGTGGTCGACAGCGGCAACACCTCGGGCTTCGGATCTGCGGCAAACCCGGCTCTCGTAGCCGTGTTCACCTATCACGACCACCTGCACGAGAATTTGAGTCCCGTGGGCTTCCAATCCCAAGGCATCGCCTATAGCCTCGACAAGGGCCGGACGTGGGTCAAATACGACAAGAATCCGGTGTTGAAAAACCCTGGCGTGCGGGATTTCCGTGACCCCAAGGTGTTCTGGTTTGCGCCGCGAGGCCGCTGGATCATGACGCTCGCTGTGGGCAATCATGTGGCTTTCTATTCCTCTCCCGATCTCAAGGAGTGGACCCACGAAAGCGATTTCGGTGCAGACGGCCGGCGCGCACGGTGGCGTCTGGGAATGCCCGGACCTGGTCGAGCTTACCGTCGCTGGAGAGGGGGCAACCAAGTATGTTCTGTTGGTCAGCGTCGATCGGGCGCACCCAACGGCGGTTCGGCCACGCAATACTTCGTCGGCCGCTTCGACGGGCGGGAGTTCACGCCAGACGCCTCGGTACCTAACGCAGTGCGGTGGGTGGACTACGGAACCGACGATTACGCCGGATCCACCTGGTCGGGAGTCGCCCCCGGCGATCGGCAGCTTTTTATCGGTTGGATGAGCAATTGGGAATATGCGAATCTCGTGCCCACGCAGCCCTGGCGGAGCGCTATGACGGTGCCGCGCACCCTGACCCTGTCGAAAACACCTGCGGGAACCGAATTGCGCTCGCTACCGGTGGCGGAGCTTGCAGCGCTTCGCACGGACCGCAACACCGTCGGTCGAAGGACAGTGCCGAAGTCATTCGACTTAACCCCTCCCAAATCGAGCTCGGGTCTGCTGGATCTCGACGTCAAATTGAATACACGGCGGGCGAGCCGCGTTGACTTGGTCTTCAGCAACGCCCAAAACCAACGGACGATTTTCAGAATCAACCACACGGAACACCGCTACGAGGTCGATCGTACGGTCTCGGGCGCGATCGATTTCAGCCCCAAGTTTGCCAGCGTGCAAACTGCGCCGATCGTCGGGCAATCGGCGCATATCGCCGTTCGCGCCATCCTCGATCGATCGTCGGTTGAGATCTTCATCAATGACGGTGAAACGGTATTCACAACGATCGTCTTTCCGTCGACCCCGTATGACAAAATCACTCTTGAGAGCGATAAGGATATAGAGATCGAAGGGTCCACGATCTATTCCTTGCAATCCATTTGGAACGAGACTTCAGGCAGCGGGGAGTGAGCATGAAAACCAAGCATCGAGTCTGGAACGATCAGTGCTCCCAATTGGCGGCACTTTTGCCGGTCACGATGCTGCTGGCAGCGTGCGGCGGTGGTGGTGGTGGCGGCAGTAGCGCCAGCACGGCGACCAGCACTGTCGCCGCAGCAGCCACCTACACCGTGGGCGGCAGCATTAGCGGGCTAACGAGCGAGGGATTGATCTTGGTGAACGGCACCGACACGGCTACGCCTAACGCCAACGACACAAGCTTCACCTTTCCCACCGCCGTGGCCGCCGGCACGTCTTACGCGGTGACGGTCCAACTACAGCCGGATGCCGTCAACTGTACGGTGTCGGGCGGCAGTGGAGTCGTCGGCAGCGCCAATGTCACCGATGTTGCGGTCACCTGCGCATCGGCCGCATTTACGGTCGGAGGCACTATCAGCGGTCTCACCGGCAACGGTCTGGTCCTTGCCGACGGCACAGACACCACGAGCCCCGCGCCAGGCGCGACCACATTCACATTCCCCACGAAGCTCGCGAGCGCTGCCTCGTTTAGTGTCACGGTGACAACTCAACCTGCGGGACAAACCTGCACGGTCAGCAATGGGACTGGCGTTATCCTCACAAGTTCGGTGAACAACGTCGCCCTCACTTGCCATTAGGACCCACATGGGCAAAGTGGATACGCGGATATTTGGCGGCGTCGAAGCCGGCGGCACAAAATTCGTTTGTGCCGTCGGCAATGCGCATGGAGAGATTCTGGCGCAAACAAGATTCCCCACCTGCGAACCCGCCTCCACCTTTGGCTTGATGCTCGATTTTCTGAGGCAGCAACGAGATAACTTCGGACCGTACGCTGCGGTTGGGATTGGTTCTTTCGGCCCAATCGAGTTGGATGCTACGTCCAACCTCTATGGGCATATCCGTCGCACGCCAAAATCAGGCTGGAGCGATACGGACATAGTTGGGCCGATAGCGCGCGAATTCGCGTGTCCGGTCGGCTTTGATACCGACGTCAACGGGGCTGCGCTAGCGGAGCACATGTGGGGCTGCGCTCGGGATATTGAAGATCTTGTGTACCTAACGGTTGGCACTGGAATCGGAGGGGGAGTAATCGTCAACGGCAAGACGATCACCGGTTTGATGCATCCAGAGATCGGTCACGTGTTTCCGCGGCGCCACGCACTCGATGCGAACTTCAAGGGGATATGTCCGTTCCACGATGATTGCCTGGAGGGGCTCGCGTCGGGCACGGCGATCATCGCGCGGACGGGGTTTCCGCTGGATCAACTGGTGATTTCGCATCCACAATGGGAGATTGAGGCGGATTATCTTGGTCAGCTATGTGCTCTATTGGTCTTGACGATTTCCCCGCGCCGAATTGTGATCGGCGGTGGGGTTATGGGTCAGACCCGGCTCCTGCCCATGATTCGTGAACAAACCTGCTATTGGCTGCGCGGGTACATTCACCGTCGCGAGATCATGACTGCAGTGAACGACTACATTGTCACCCCCGGCTTGGGCTCGCGTGCCGGGGTTATGGGCGCGCTGGCACTGGCGATGCGCGCTGCGGGACAGGCGAGCGAACGGTGACGCGGCGAGGGCTCCGTGGACATGGCTTTTTTCGTAATCACTCAGAACCGGATATCCGTGATCTGAGTGTTATTCAATCTCCGCACCGCGTTGATATTTGCCTCATTGAGTTTTGGAGGCATCGCCGGGGTGCAATCCGCCGTACTCGGGCGATACGAGGAACCATACAGACCTCAATATCATTTCAGCCCCGAAACGGGTTGGCTCGGCGATCCGGACGGACTGATCCATTACAACGGTAGTTTCAGCCTGTTTTGGTGGGGTAAGGCAACCTCTACGGATCTGGTGCACTATACTCAAGAGTCATCGCTGGTAATGACCGGCGATGCTGGTAATGTGCGCTACTTTTCCGGGTCCGTCGTCGTCGACAAGCGCAACACCGCCGGCTTCGGAGTCAATGCGCAGGTTGCCGTTTACACCCTATTCGACAAATCGACAAAACGACAGGCCCAGGGAATTTCATCCAGCTCCGACGGCCGCCAGTTCCAATTTTATTCTTCACCAGATTTGAAAGCTTGGACGTTGCTCAGTGACTTCAGCGCGCCCAGCGTGGGACGTGAAGTCTGGGAGTGCCCGGATCTCATTGAACTGCCCGTGGACGGCGATCCGTCCCGAAAGAAGTGGGTTTTGGTGGTCTCGGTGGACTGGTCACACGAAGAGTACTTTATTGGCGATTTCGACGGAACGAGATTTGTCCAGTCGGAGTCGATGCACGACTCGCATTCGGCAAACGACGCGCGCTACATGGATCTTGGGTTAGATTTTTATGCATCACGCACCTTCAGGGATTACGACGAGACGCTGACGCGCACGACGTCGCTCGGCTGGGTGTCCACTTGGGCCTACGCCAATCAGGTACCCTCGAGCTGGGGAATGGGATTTTGGTCGATCCCCCGCGATTTGGCACTGAAGTCGTACCCTGAGGGTGTTCGGCTGCTGCAGACGCCCGTGGGCGGTTTGAAGGGCCTGCGGCAAGAGCCAGTCGCCTTTGTCGCATCGCTGACCGCGGGGACGCGGGTGCTACCGAAGTTCCGGCCGAAACGAAACGTTTATGAAGTCGACGCGACCTTCGATACGAACATCCCGAATCGATTCGGATTCGATCTCTGCGTCGGCAACGGACACAGGGTGGCGATTCGCTATGATTCGCAGAGTCAGATCTTGACGATCGATCGGACCAACAGCAGTGCTGTGCCAATTCCGGGTTTCGCGCGTCAAGCATCCGCGCCCGTGGCGCCGTTGAATAATCGCCTGCGCCTGCACATCTATGTCGACACGTCGAGCGTTGAAGTATTTGCCAACGAAGGCAAGGAAGTATTTACTTTGCTGACTTATGCGGGAGATGCGCAGACCGAAATAGAGATATTTGCCGAGCATCGCGGCACCATCATGCGATTCAAAGGGTGGAGACTGAAATCCATATGGCACGAGACTCCAAAGCGCAGAGCCCCTTGACGGGAGCCAAATGCGTGGTCATCGGTGTGTTTGCCTGGGTATTGACGAACCCGGTCAGGAGCGAGCCGATGCCCCCGTCCATCCAAGTCTGCCGGTCACAGGTCGATGAGGTTCAGAGGCTGCGTTGTTATGACGCTGCGGTGGACGGTACGATGCAAGCGAGTACGGTTTCAGGGCCGCCGCTGCGCGCTACTTCAGCGGAGCGCCAGGCCGTTGAACCGGCGAAAGATGCCGTGGCACCGCGAGCATCCTCACCTGTCTCGACTGTACCGGCGGTGGAAGCGCTTACCAACATGCCGATGTTCAGTGCGAAGGTTGCCGCGCTGAGTTTTCGCCCGTCCGGTGCTGTGAACGTGACGCTCGACAATGGGCAAGTTTGGACTCAGTACGGCCCGGAGGGCCGCGTACCCTTGCGGGCCGGCGACAGCGTGACCCTTCGTCCCAGCTTATTCGGCGCTTCCGTGCTCGTGGGGCCCTCCGGTTGGATCACCAAGGTACACTTGATCCCGGCAAACGCCACGGGTCCCAACGGTAAGTGACCGCGACGTAGTTCAATATCTTCACGTCGAAGCTCGAACGCCGCGCAACTGGGAGCAAGGTCGGCGAGAACCGACAGGCCCTGCGCAGGCGCTCTTGAGGGCAATCAAGACTAACCCGCAAGCCATATTGAAGGCGTTGGCGACTTGAATAAGAGCAAATATAGTGTGCCCGTTTTGTGTCCCGATTAGGTCGATTCTGGCAGGTTTAGATGGCATTTAAGGCTTAAAAACGCGCGTATTTCGTTGGTGCTTGGGCCTCATAGTGCCGAGGTCGAGGGTTCGAGTGTTCGAGTCCCTCTCTCACCACCATATTTCAATGGTCCGTTCCGGGAAGCATCCTGCATTCGCGGATTCAACGACGAAGCAGGCGCCTCCATCAGGCCCGGAGTTAGCGAACCAATCCATAAATCCATAATATGGAATATGAATTTCCATTTTATGGAAATTCTGGTAACATTGCCACCAATGATCGTAATCGGGACCGACATCGTCGAGGCGTTTTTTCAGGCCCAGGCGGGTCACAAAGGGATCAAGGCGGCGCGATCGCAGTACAACGCCTGGCGAGCCATAGCGGAGTCAGCGCAATGGCGGACGCCTCAAGATGTCAAGACGGCTCACCCGAAGGCGAGCATTCTTAAGAGCGGCCGAGTGGTATTCAACATCAAGGCGAATGACTATCGGCTGGTTGCTGTTGTGCAATATGAGGCGGGTGTTCTGATGATTCGTTTTTTCGGATCGCATGAGGACTACGACAAGATTAACGCGGAGACCATTTGATGAAGATCACCTTGATTGCAATCGAGAATGACGCGGACCATGCCCAGGCGAAGGCGCTGGTGGGGAAACTGATGGGGTCTCGCAAGTCTGATGATCGGGTTCGGTTGGTTGCACAGGCGCGATTGATCGAGGCTTACGAGCGTGGTCGTTGGCCGCGGTCGGTGCCGACCTTGCCGGAACTGCTGAACTATCTCATGGACCAGCATGACCTCTCGCGTAGCGACCTCGTGCCGATGCTCGGCACGGCGAGCCGCGTCAGTGAGGTCATGAATGGCAAACGTGAGTTGAGCATGAATATGGTTCGAAGGCTCCGCGAGAGATTCAACATTTCGGCAGACTTGCTGATCGCGCGTGGCTCCGCGGTTGATAAGTCGGCTGCGGCATAAGCGTATCCGGCGATTGGTGAGGGAATTCTTGCGTGAGTTTTGCGGGACCCAGTGCTGCTTCGTTATGCTTCGTGGTGCTATTTGCAACGGGCGCCACCCATAATCTAATGGGATACGACTTTTTTTCGTGCTGTGCTATTGAATGGCCATTGTGCTATTCAAACATTCAAACGGGCTTTCTCATTAATTATATGCCGCTGCAAAGTATTCACGCGCAATGTAGTACGTGGGTTTCGTACCGCGAGGCGACTCATGAAGAATCCCCAGCGAAATGAGTTTCTCTACGTCTTTCTTCGCCGTAGGGAACGTAGTCGAACATTTTTTGGCAAGACTCGAAACTGTTATCAACGGTGAACCGAGTAAATGCCAGACTATTTGCTGAAGGCGTGCGGAGCTACGCGGCTCATTGGCCAGTTTCTCCTCGTACTTCTTTTTGAGGGCAAGCAGCTTGTCAATTCGCGCTAGAGCATTTGTTGCTTCCGCAACGGTTGCCCGTAGACAAAGCGTAATCCATGCGGTCCAATTCCCGTGTGTACTGACGTTAAACAAACAATCGATGTACTCATCTTTGTGTTGGTCAAAGAACGGGCTCAAGTACAGCCACGGCGCTTGAAGTTCGCATTTTTTGAAGATCATTAGTGAGAGGAGCAACCGCCCGACGCGCCCATTTCCATCAAGAAAAGGATGTATGGTTTCGAATTGGTAGTGAGCGATAAACGATTGTATTAGACAGTCTACTTCGACCGTTTCGTTCATGTAGGTTTCAAGATCAGTAATCAGCGCGTTCAATTTATCCGGCGGTGGCGGAACGAAGCGCCGGTCCGATCCTATATGAACTTGCCTCGTGCGAAATATTCCCGGAGTTCGGTCCGTGCCGCGTACACGCTCTAAAAGCTTTTCATGTAGTTCGCGGATTACGCGACTGGATAATGGTAGCTTCGTCAACATCTTTAGTCCGCGCTGCAATGCTTCATCGTAGTTGAACACCTCTCGCCACGAGTTCGTCGGATCGGAAGTTGAAGTTGGATTCTTGGGCTCAAGACCGTAGGCAAGCAGCTCTTCTGCGGTCGCAAATGTTCCTTCGAGCGCCGATGATGTGAGCGCTTCGCGTTGCTGAAGCGGTCGAAGTAATATGCTGTTTCCTGGAAGATATTGCCCAGCGCCGTCAAGACGCGCTAAGGTTTGCCGTGCGTCTACGAGTAGCGGCACCAAGTTGGAGGGTAAATCCCACTTACGTGGGATAGGATCGGGTACGAATGCCCAGTCCGGCTGTGTACCGGCAATCGGCACAAGGCTTCCGGGAAACGTCGGCCCAAAGCGATTAGCGTCCATATCAAATCCTTTAATAGTAGGCAGTTATATTAAAGGAAATCGCTATTTTGTTTAATACGCCTTTTTAGTGTTTGTAACAAATTGAAATATATCGCAATTATATTCCTTATCGCGTGTAGCGCGACGCAATAATTACAAGCCACCCAACTCACAAACGGGCGACGGTGCCGAGAAGTAGATCGAACGCGAAGCCAAACGGATCGATCTTGGAATCTGTTTCTCGCCGCGACGATCGCCCTGGCTTTACGACGGCCCTGGTCGGCCCTTCCGATATAGCGCGGCTGATGTGATGTTACGCCGCTGGATTGCACGTGCAATGTGAAGCCGCGGAGGCGACTGTCGTCTGTCAAACGGCTTTATGGCGGATCGACCTGCGTTGCTCGACAGGAGCCTTCGTCCCAATGAAAGATTAGCGTGGATCATGACGCCCTACGACGAGCACCTGGTTACGAGCCAGGAGGTCGGAGTTCAGTTTTCCTCTTGGCATATAAATCAAAGAGGTTCGGTCGCTGTCACGATCAATCAACACTGTACGAACGCTCTCTCGATAACATAGTCACCGGGTTCACCGATATGAGGCGAGATCGCAAGTCGCGCGAGTCCAGCACGCACAAGTATCTATTGGCATCGCGGGTCTCCCGCGCAACATGACCCGATCGACGCGTGGATTGAAGTCGGGCAAATTTAGGTCTCTGTCGGATTCGATCATGGTTGTCAGACGGCCGTGATTCGGATGCGGTTTCGCGGGTGATCGTCGTAGTAGCGGAGCTTATCGCAAACAGATTCACCGAGGACGGCATGTCGGCTCAAGCCTTCGATGATGTGCTTCACCGCGGCGGTTTCAGTTGGCCAGCCGGATTCGCAAATAATGCCAGAGGGGGCTCGCGGCAGGGTGGACGATCCCTAAAGCGACGATGCGCCTTTGCACGGCGCTGTGTTTCTGATAGCCAGTAAAATCACGTCGATTCCAGCATTTTGTCGCCAGAAGTTTAGAGAATCACAGCCACTGATGCTCTTCAACCCCGGCGTCAAGCAACAGGCCCGGGGGATTTTAATCAGCACATGTTGCGCGGCGTTCCGGCCTGTCAGCGCAGGTCCCCAGCGGGAGGTATAATTAATAATTCTTATGTCGATCATGAAAAACCGTCGGTTGTCCGCGGTGGCTGATTTGCGTCAGATACTCGCGTTGGGATCGGTCCGGTCACCGGTAGGGCATTCCTGAGGCGATTGGCCGGCCGGAGGTGTTGTAAATGACGATTTATCGCGATGACCCTAAAGCGATCCGTGCCCTAGTTCGTGCGAATTCCGTGCATCGCGACGTCTATGTAGATGGCGCGCTATTCGATGTGGAAATGGAGCAACTCTGGCGTAACGCTTGGATCTACGTCGGGCACGACAGTCAGGTGCCTCAGGTCGGCGACTTCTACAGCACGTTGATCGGCAAGGATCCGGTGATCCTAGTCCGAGCGGCCGACGAGCGCGTCCTGGTTCTGTCCAACCGCTGTGCCCACAAAGGGACGAAGCTGGTTAGCGCAGTGCATGGCAAGTGCCTGGGCGGCCTGTTCCGATGTCCCTATCACGGTTGGACCTACCGGCTCGATGGCACCTTGCGTACGGTACCTCTCAAACAAGGGTACGACGGCACGGGATTTGACACTTCGTCGGCGTCTGGTTTGTCCGAGTTCGTTTCAGTGAACTACCGTGGCTTCGTCTTCACGCGCCTGGCGCCGCAAGGTATAGGATTCCATGAATATTTCGGTGACTCGCTGAGTTCGATCGACAATATGGTCGACCGCGCGCCGGGTGGGCGCTTGGAGGTGGCCGGCGGGGTGTTGCGGTATCTGCATGACTGCAACTGGAAGATGTTTATCGAGAATCTAAACGACGCCATGCACCCCATGGTGGCGCATGAGTCGTCCGCGGGCACGGCGAAGCGATTGTGGCGTGGCGCCTCGCCATCCGGGCCCACCCCGATGGTGATCGAACAATTTACGCCTTTCGTGAACGACTACGAGTTCTTCGAAAAAATGGGCGTCAAGGTCTATGAGAACGGCCACAGCTACACCGGAGTCAACTTCTCCATTCATTCCAAATACTCCAGCGTCGGGCCTTACGAGAAATCGATGATCGATGCGTATGGTGAGGAACGCGCACGAAGCATATTGGCAGAGGCACGCCACAACACAGTCTACTACCCCAGCCTGACGATCAAGGGGGCGATTCAGGCGATTCGGGTTGCGCGGCCGCTTGCGGTGGACAAGACACTGATCGAGAGCTGGACTTTTCGGCTGGCCGGCGCGCCGGATGAGCTGCTCGCGCGCACGACGACATACTCGCGCCTCATCAACGCGCCGACCTCGGTGGTCGGGCACGACGATTTGCACTGTTACCGCGCCATACAGGAAGGTCTTGCCGGGAGCGGCAATGAGTGGATAAACCTGCATCGGAACTATTCGCCGGGAGAGTCGACCCACATTGCCGGTGTCTACGGAGCGACAAACGAGGTCCCGATGCGCGGACAACACCAAGCCTGGGCGAAATTCATGACGTTCGGAATGCCGGACGAGTGAGGCATCGTGGCTGACACTCGATTGTCCGAGTCATCGCTTGCTGAGTTCGTCTACCGCGAAGCACGTCTTCTCGATGAGAAGCATTTCGAGGAGTGGTACGGGCTCTTTACCGATGATGGGCGCTACTGGATGCCGCTCACGCGCGGCCAGCCCGATGGTGAGACACACACCTCATTGTTCTTCGAAGACAAACTGCTGCTCAAAGTGCGCATTGAGCGGATGAAACACCCAAACGCATACTCCCAGCAGCAGCCGAGTTTCTGTCAACACGTGTTGCAAAAGCCGGCGGTCGAACAGACGCAACCGGACTTGGGCGAATATGTGATGCGAACGCCTTTCATGTACCTGGAGACTCAACTCGACAGGCAGACTCTTCTGTCGGGTGTCGCCTACCACCGCCTGGTCTCGATTGAGGGAGCGCTGCGCATCCGGCAGAAGAAAATCGAGCTGGTGAATTGCGATGCGGCACTTCCTTCGATTCAGCTGCTGCTCTAACCGGCTTGCAGAGCGTGACCGACATGGGTGACAGGTTTGTTCTGGTGACCGGAGGTAGTTCGGGGATCGGTGCCGCGCTGTGCGAGGCGTTTCTGACCGCCGGCTATCAGGTGATTTCACTGGAGAGGCGCGCCGCGCAAACCGCGGTTCGCGGAATCCAGCACGTACAAGTTGATTTGACCGATGCGTTGGCGACACGCGAGCTCGCCGTCGATTTAGCGAGCCGATTTCCGATCACGACGATAGTGCATAACGCGGGAGCCATCCGCGAGAAGCCGCTCGAGGCAGCCACACTCGAGGATTTGCAATCTTTGACCCATTTGCACCTTGCGGCACCCTTGTCTCTGGTGCAGGCAAATCTTGCCACCATGAAACAGCAACGCTTCGGCCGGATCGTGTTGATTTCGACGCGTGCGATTCTCGGGCTGGCGAACCGTACGGTGTATTCGGCGACCAAAGCAGGCATGCTTGGGCTTGCGCGGACATGGGCGCTGGAGCTTGGCGCTCACGGCATTACCGCGAACGTCGTGGCACCGGGGCCGATCGAGGCGACTGAAATGTTTCACGAGGTCATTCCCGTGGATAGCCCGAAGTTGCCGCGCATCATCGACGCCGTCCCGGTGAAACGCCTCGGGCGGCCCGCAGATGTGGTGCGCGCGGTGATGTTCTTTGCCGCTCCCGAGGCCGGTTTTGTCACCGGACAGACGTTGTTTGTCTGCGGCGGCACGTCGGTGGGCAGCATTGTCTACTGACACTCTCACGAAGCCTACCCATGGCGGATAGTCTCCGTAGTCAATCGGTTTCCGCGTTGTTCGAGCGCAACGCGGCCGCTTGTGGGAATCGGGAATTCCTCCACGTGCCGGCTGAGGCCTGTCGCGGATATTCTGATTCGGCGCTGACTCTCACCTATCGGGAAGCCGGTGCTCGCATCGATGTGCTCGCCTCGCGGTTTCGCGCGGCGGGTTACCGGCCGGGCCACCGAGTTGCGCTCGCTCTCGATAACCGGCCGGAGTTTTTTCTTTATTTTCTGGCGTTGGCACGGCTGCAAGTGAGCATCGTGCCGCTCAATGCGGCTATGAGTGCTGCGGAACTGAGGTACGTAATCGGGCACGCGGACGTCGCGTTGACGCTGACGCATGCAGGGCATGCCGCGCATATTCGAAGGGCACTCGGCGGCGCAACGCCCTTGCACGTGGCCGTCGGCGATGGGGGCGGCTCTCCTGCGCCGGCCGGGCCGCGACCGGCCGATTCGGGGGAGGTGGCACTTTTGTACACCTCCGGTACCACTGGACAGCCCAAGGGCTGCATTCTCACCAACGACTATTTTATGGACATCGGTCGCCTGTACACGGGGCTCGGCGGCTATTGCCGCTTCGAAGGTCTCGGCGACCGCCTCGTCACTCCGCTGCCGGTCACGCATATGAACGCGCTGGCATGTTCTTTCATGGCCATGCTGGTGACCGGGGGATGCCTGGTACAGCTCGACCGATTTCATCCATCGACGTGGTGGCATTCGGTGCGAACCAGCCGCGCAACTGCCTTTCACTATCTCGGCGTGATGCCGGCCATGCTGCTGAACTCTCCGGCAACGCCAGAAGACCATTTGATGGGTTCTGTGCGTTTCGGTTTCGGCGCCGGCGTAGATCCCCGGCATCACGCGGCGTTCGAAACCCGGTTCGGCGTGCCGCTGATCGAGGGCTGGGCCATGACCGAGACGGGTGCGGGAGCGTGGATCACCGCCAACCATGAACCTCGACATATTGGGCAGCGCTGTTTCGGCAAGGCGCCTGTAGGTCTGGCCTATCGGATTGTCGGCGAGCAGGACGGTGATGTGGCGACAGGTGCGGTGGGCGAGTTGTGGGTGAGACGCGAAGGCACGGAGCCTCGTCGCGGATTTTTCGCTCGTTACTATAAAGACGACGCGGCAACCGCCCAGGCCTGGGCGGGAGGCTGGTTTCATACCGGCGATCTTGTGCGGCTCGGTGAGGATGAATCATTCTTCTTCGTTGACCGCTCAAAGAATATCGTTCGACGTAGCGGCGAGAACATAGCGGCCGTCGAGGTTGAAAGTGTGCTGCAAACCCACCCCGATGTCGCAGCGATCGCCGTTTGCCCCGTAATTGACGACGTTCGCGGCGAAGAAGTCTTTGCGTTCGTGGTCCTGCTGCCGGGTGTTGTCCCGGACCTGGCGACCGCGCTGCGATTGCAGGCCCACTGTCAGCGGGCGCTCGCCTACAACAAGGCGCCGGGATACATAGGGTTTAGAGCCGATCTGCCGCAGACCGCTTCGCAGAAGCTTGCCCGTGCGCAGATCAAGGCGCTCGGCGCTGCCGCAATCGAACTCGCACAGGCGTTCGATCTTAGGCATCTCAAGAAGAAACCGCCCTGACGCTGCAGCCGGCCACGGCAATTGTGCCTTGTCGGGATATTTAACGATTAGACTGTCTTAGGGCTTACAACCGGAGAGAGCCTTTTGCCAACGAGCGGGAAAGACCGCGATTATCAAGATGTCGTGCTCGTTGCACCCGTCACGGTGCCGTACACGCGCTACTCCACCCGCAGTGCTCATTGGTTCGTCGCTCAGGCCGTGTCACGCCTCTTGAAGGAATCGCGACTCGCGAAGGCCGATATCGACGGCATAAGCCTCGGCAGCTTCACTTTGGGGCCGGATACGGCGATCGGACTGACGCAACATTTGGGGATCACCGTGCGATGGCTCGACCACGTTCCGCTCGGCGGGGCCTGTGGTATCGTCGCGCTGCGCCGCGCATCGCGCGCGGTACAGGCGGGCGACGCCGAGGTTGTCGCCTGTATCGGCGCCGATACGAACCACGTCGACTCGTTTCGCCAAAGCCTCGGCAGCTTCAGCGTGTTTGCTCGCGATGCAGTGTTGCCTTACGGATCCGGCGGCCCGAATGCCAGTTTCGCCTTTCTGACCGCCTACTACATGCGAACCTACGGCGCGACGCGCGAGGATTTCGGCAAGTTATGTGTGGCACAGCGCGACAACGCACTTGGTTACCCGCACGCCATGTTCAAGAAGAAACTCACAATGGACGAGTACTTGGGTGCCCGTTTGATCGCCGACCCCATCCGGTTGTTCGACTGTGTGATGCCGTGCGCCGGTGCCGAAGCGTTCCTGGTCATGACTCGGCAACGCGCCGAGGCTCTGGGGCTTGCGTACGCGACATTGCTCTCGACTTGTGAGCGCCATAACGCGTTTCCCGAAGACCCGATTCAAACACGCGGCGGCTGGATTCTCGACCGCGAGCACCTCTATGGTGCGGCCGACGTCGATCCCGCCGACATCGACTTCGTCCAGACGTATGACGATTATCCGGTGATGTCCATGATTCAAATCGAGGATCTGGGCTTTTGCGAAAAGGGAGAAGGACCGAACTTCATTCGCCGCAATTCCTTCACCGTGGACGGTTCATTTCCCATCAATACCAGCGGGGGCCAACTCTCCGTGGGGCAGGCTGGCTGCGCGGCCGGATTTCTCGGAGTGGTTGAGTCCATTCGCCAGCTCACGGATCGCAATTTGGCGCGCCCCGTCCCCGGCGCGCGCTTTGCAATCGCGGTCGGTTTCGGCATGATCACGTACGATCGAGGCTTGTGTTCCGGAGCGGCTGTTCTTGGCCGGGCAAACGCATGATACCCCCGCTGGTCCGGCCCAAGCGCAAGAATCCTATTCTTCGCACTCCGCTGCCGGTGCTGCCACCGTGGCTGCGTTCGCGTGCAGCGCTTGGGCTGACGGCCGCTGCAGCGCTGGGTCAGTTCCGGTTGCAGGTCTGTGGTGAGTGCGGTGCCGTTCAATATCCGCCGCGCGAGTGCTGTCATAACTGTCTGTCGGATCAGCTTCGGTGGCGCGAGCAATCCGGAAGCGGAGAGCTCATATCCGAGACGACCGTTCATCACAGTCAAGATTTGTTTTTCAGCGAGCGCATGCCCTGGCGTTTGGGCATGGTAAGGCTGGATGCAGGACCGACCGTGGTCGTGCATTTGCATGGCGGCTGCGCACCTGCCCCTGCCCGGGTGCGGGTCGGGGCCAGGCTCGACAAGTCCGGACAAGGGGTGCTCGTGGCATTTCCCATCGACGAGGTACTCAATATGGCTGACGATCGGCAATTACGCGAAATGACTTGCGATCCAAAATTTCGGAAGGTGTTGGTGACTGACGGTAAAACGGGAGTCGGCCAGGCCGTCGTTCGCAACATCATAGCGGCCGGCGCCGATTTGGTGTGGGTGGGTTACGCCGAGCCCTGGAAAACTTTCGCAGGACTCACGGAACTCGCGGCACTGCCCCAGGTAGCGATGTTGCCGCTCGACCTGACGGACTCACAATCGGTGAAGACCATGGCCGCGGAAATCGGCGGCAAGGTAGACATCCTGATCAATACGGCCGAGTTGCATCGAACCCATGGCATCGCCTCACGCAGCGGCATCGAAGTGGCTCGCGCGGAAATGGACGTCAACTACTTCGGCCTGTTGCGGCTCGCGCAGGAGTTCGGGCCGGTCATGAGGTCTCGCGGCGCCGATGGCCAATCGAGCGCAACAGCATGGGTCAACCTGTTATCGATCTATGCACTGAGCAACTATCCTCGACACGGAACATTTTCGGCATCGAAAGCGGCGGCGCTGTCGTTGTCGCAGTGCTTGCGCGCCGAAATGCGGCCCGGTGCCGTGCGCGTGATCAATGTTTTTCCGGGACCGATCGACGATGAATGGAATCAGGCTACGCCGCAGCCGAAATTGACGCCTGAGGCTTTGGCGAAGGCCGTAATTCGCGCGCTGAAGGACGGCGTTGAAGATGTGTATCCCGGCGATGTGGCGCAAGAGTGGCTGCTGCGTTGGCAGGAAAGTCCCAAGACGCTCGAACGCGAGTTGAGCACTTGAGTAAAGGAGCCGGCTTATGGCCGCCAATTCATTGATTTCGTTAGCCGCCGAACTGCTGTCGGGACAAATTCGAGTGGTCGACCTGACGCGGACGTTGTCGCCGGATTTTCCGCAAATAGCGCTGCCGCCCGAATTTGGCCAATGTTGGCCCTTCCGGATGGAGGAGGTCTCCCGCTACGATGATCGCGGGCCGGCCTGGTATTGGAACAATTTCTCCTGCGGTGAGCACACGGGCACGCATTTCGACGCGCCCATTCACTGGGTGTCGGGCCGCGCTGTGCCCAATAACTCGACCGACACGCTGCCGGTGCAGCATCTGATCGGCCTGGCGTGCGTGATCGACTGCTCACACGAAGCGAAAGCGAATCCGGATTTTTTGCTGACTGCCGATCGCTTGCGGCAGTGGGAAGCGGAGCATGGACGCATTCCGCCACGAGCGTGGGTGCTCATGCGCACCGATTGGTCAAAGCGCTCCGATCCCGTCGCCTATCAAAACTACGATGAGACCGGTCAGCACACCCCTGGGCCGGCGACCGACGCAGTCAAGTTCCTCGTTGACGAGAGGGACATCGTCGGGTTCGGCTCAGAATCGATCGGTACTGACGCCGGTCAAGGCTACCACCTCAAGCCACCGTATCCGTGTCATTACTACATGCATGGCGCGGGTCGATATGGGCTGCAGTGCCTGACCAACCTCGATCTACTCCCGCCGACCGGTGCATTGATTGTTTGCGCGCCCCTCAAGATCAAGAATGGTTCTGGTAGTCCGATTCGCGCGCTGGCGCTGGTTCAAAGCTAAGAGTGTCAAAGCCAATCGAGTCCGGCATCGCTCACGCCGATGATTTTCCCAGATGCTGCGGCGGCCTCGGCAGCGAGAATCATTGCGAGTGAGCGCAGTCCATCGACTCCGCTGCAGGCCGGCTGACCAATTTCAAGAATCGCGGCGTTGAAGCGATCGATACCGAGCAGATAGCGACTCTCCTCCGACTCCACCGCAATTTCTTCATCTTGGCCGTTGAGCCGAAGCACCACTCGCCCTCGATAATGCGGCGTTTTGCCCAACACGTCGGAGCCGAAGATCGACCCTTTGGGCCCGTGGATCTCGATATGCGTCCGCCCCTGCGCTGCATTGAAGTCGGCATACAGAGAGGCAAGCGCACCTCCGTCAAATCGATAGCACGCCATGATTGAATCGTTGACACCGTTGGCCATTGATGTGCTGGAGCGCCCCATTGCGCAGACTTCGACGGGTTCCTGCCCCAGGATGTAACGTATTGCATCGGCACCGTGCACCAGTACATCGAACGACACCCCAGAGCCGGCGTCCGGCTTGTCGCGCCGCCATTCCTTTTCGCCCACGTGGACCGGCTGACTCACAATCGCGCTCACCGGCGCGCCGATCTGGCCGCTCGCAATCGCTGCACGCGTCGCGCGAATGGTCACCGAATTGCGCAAATGATGATTGGTCCCCATGACGACGCCGGCAGCGCGGCAAGCCCGCACCATCTCGATAGCATCATTGAGATCCGTGGCCAGCGGCTTCTCGCACAGCACGTGCTTGCCGGCGGCCGCGGCGGCCAACACCTGCGCATGATGATACTGATTAGTGCTGCTGACGTAGACCGCCTTGACTTCAGGCTGGTCCAACAGGTCCGACAGCGAGTCGTAATAGTGAGGAATTGCGAATTCAGCGGCGAACGCTTCGGCCAACCCGCGGCTGTGACTCATCACGCCGACTAATTGACCCTGGTCGCTGTGCCTGATCGCGTTTGCGACCCGCTGGCGAGCAATATTGCTCGCCCCGACGAGGCCCCACCCAATGAGTGCGGTCATACTTTGGTCCCGGATGCATACGGAGAGGTTCTCTCCAAGCGCCCAGCGTGCCATGTTTCGCGCTTCCAATGCGAGAGCCGCTGGCGAAAATCGCCGGTCCCGCCGCACACCAGCCCGGGATTAGCTCCTCTCATGGCTTAAATTAAAAAGTATCAGTTGTTGGAATTAGCGAGTATTCGGTATTACTCAGTTTGAGTTGTCTCCGAACGAGGGGACGAACCGACGACCACATCAGCAGAAGGAACGTGGTAGATGCCGAGAGTATCGGGAGCGGTCGCCTTACTAGAAGCCGTAGTGGCGCATGGTGTAGACACCATCTTTGGGCTGCCCGGTGGGCAACTGGATCACTTTTTCGACGCGATCTATGGGGCCGGCGATCGAATTCGGTTGATCGGTACTCGCCACGAGCAGGGTGCTGCGTACATGGCTTTCGGCTATGCACGCTCAACCGGTCGAGTCGGTACCTACTGTGTGGTACCGGGTCCGGGCGTCCTCAACACGGCGGCGGCGCTGTGCACGGCCTATGCCTGTAATGCGCCCGTACTTTGTCTGACGGGCCAGATACCCTCCGAGGCAATAGGCCGCGGTCGTGGCGAATTGCATGAACTGCCCGATCAGCTCGCGACCTTGCGGACCTTAACCAAATGGGCTGCACGCATCGATCATCCGGCGCAGGTCGCTGAACTCGTTGCCCAGGCATTTCGGGAGCTGAAGAGCGGTCGACCACGGCCTGTCTCACTGGAAATGCCGATGGACATCATGGCCCTGCAAACCGCGCAGGCCGACAAGCCGGCGCCGGTCGCTTGTGGCGCGATGCAACCGGATCTTAGCGACATTGAACATGCCGCGCGACTCATTGAGGATGCCGAATTCCCCATGATCTACGTGGGCGGCGGTGCCATCGAGGCGAGCGAGGACATCCGTGAACTGGCAGAGCACCTACAGGCTCCCGTGGTGTCGTTTCGGGCCGGACGCGGCATCGTGTCCGATGAGCATGAGCTGGGTCTGACGCTGCCGGCGGGTCATCGGTTGTGGTCCAAAGTCGACTTGTTGATCGGGATCGGCTCGCGTCTGGTCGAGCCCTTGCACCACTGGGGCCGCGATCCGCAGCTCAAAGTCATTCGGATCGACGTTGACCCGGTGGAGATCGCGCGCCTCGGCGCGCCGGACGTCGGCATACTCAGCGATGCACGCTCCGCGGTGCAGGCGCTCGTCAGCATCGTGCGTCGTCAGCGTCGGCCTGCACGCGGCCGCGGCGAAGCCGTGCAGTCGGCCAAGCTCGCCGTCGCGCAGAGCATTCAAAAAATACAACCGCAACTCGCGTACCTCGAAGCGATCCGTGAAGAACTGCCGCGCGACGGCATTTTCTGCGATGAAATCACGCAATGTGGCTTTGCTTCTTGGTACGGGTTTCCTGTGTACCAGCCGCGCAGCCACATCAATTGCGGATACCAAGGCACGCTCGGCTACGGCTTTGCAACTGCCCTTGGCGTCAAGGTCGCGCACCCAGATCGAGCCGTGGTTGCCATTGCCGGTGATGGGGGGTTCATGTTCAACGTGCAGGAGCTCGCCACCGCCGTTCAATATAAAATCGGCTTGGTCACGATCATTTTCAACAGCAATTCATTCTCCAACGTAAAGCGCCAGCAGGAGGAGTGGTTCGGCAATCGGACGATCGCCTCGGACCTCGTCAATCCGGATTTCGTCAAATTGGCACAGAGTTTCGGCGCAGCCGGGCAACGTGTTCACTCTCCCGCCGAATTACGCGCAGCCCTGCGCCAAGCCTTCGCCGAACCCGGCCCAACGATCATCGAAGTACCGGTCGGTCAGATGGCGTCACCGTGGGAGTTCATCATCCTACCTCGGCTCGCGATCACCCCCTGCGGAGAATCATGAACGCCTTAGCCGCAGAACCACCAAGCATCGGCCCTCGCCCGCGCGGCGGCGTGTTATCCATCAACTCGTACAAACAAGGGGCAAGCATCATTGACGGCGTCGAAAATCCGATCAAAGTGTCGGCGAACGAGTCTCCACTGGGCCCCAGTCCACGCGCCAAGGCGGCCTACCTTGCGGCAGCGGAGAGCCTGTGCCGTTATTCGGACGGAACGCAGATGGCGCTGCGGGAGGCAATTGCGAGCGTGCATCGGCTCGACGTCCAACGTATCGTGTGCGGCAACGGGTCTGACGAGATCCTGTCTCTGCTGATTCGCGCCTACGCGGGCCCGGGCGACGACGTCGTCTTGAGCGAACATTCCTTTGGCATGTGCCGAATTCACGCGACTGCGCAAGGTGCGCGCGTCGTCATTGCGCCGGAGCCGAACTTGCAGATCAGCACAAGCGCTTTGCTTGATGCCGTGACCCCAGCGACCCGCATAGTCATTTTAGCGACGCCCAATAATCCGCCAGGTACTTATCTGTGCGCGTCGGAACTGAAGCGCCTGCACGCGGGTTTGCCGGGGAATGTCCTGTTGATCGTCGATAGCGCCTATGCGGAATTCGTCACTGCCGAAGATTACGATCCAGGCACAGGGCTACTCGATAGTGCCGAGAATGTAATCATGACGCGAACGTTGTCGAAACTGTACGGGCTGGCCGCGCTGCGTATAGGCTGGGCCTATGGGTCGCATTCCATCATCGACGCGTTGCAGCGAATTCGCACCCCCTTCAACACCAACGGTCCGGGGCTCGCCGCCGCGACCGCGGCCATGCTGGATCGCGACTACGCCGCGCGGGTGCGCGACCACAATAGCGAGTGGCTCAAAATCATGACTCGGGAACTGACCACGATCGGTCTCGAGCCCATCCCCAGCGTGACGAACTTCCTATTCGTACCGTTTCCGGACCCTGCACACGGCGCTGAGGCTGCGTGGAACTTCTTGCGGTTGCGCGGCATCATCCCGCGGCCCGTGGGAGCGGGCGGCCCGCAAACCCACCTTCGGATCACCATCGGATTGCCAGAGGAAAATCGCGCGGTGCTCGACGCACTCGGCGAGTTCATGCGAAATACCGGTGACACGGCATCATGACTGACCGCGCCGCGAATATGCTTGCGGCGGCCACGCAGAGCTTTCTCGCAAGCAAGCATGAGCTCTTGATCGACGGACACTGGCGCCCTGCTCATGCGGGCGGCCGCTTTGCCACGTACAATCCTGCTGACGGTAGTGCCATCGCCGATATCGCATCGGGGACGAGTCCGGACGTGGACGCCGCAACCGCGGCAGCCCGGCGCAGCTTTGCCGACCGCCGATGGCGCGGCCAGACCCCCGCTGCCCGCGCGCGGGTGATGTGGAAACTGGCGGACTTGATCGATTCGAACACCGAACTCCTTGCGCAACTGGAGACCCTCGACGGCGGCAAGCCCTTTGCGGCCGCGCGCCACGGTGAAGTGCCGGCTGCAGCCGAGTGTTTTCGTTACTACGCGGGCTTTTGCACCAAGATTGAAGGACGCACGCGTGAGATCTCAGCGGCCGGCGATTACCTTTGCTATACGAGAGCCGAGCCCGCCGGTGTTTGCGGCCTGATTGTCCCGTGGAATGGACCTCTGGTCATCGGCGCTTGGAAACTTGCCCCGGCTTTGGCCGCCGGCTGCAGCGTCGTATTGAAGCCTCCCGAACAGGCGCCGCTGTCGCTCCTGGCCCTGGGGGGACTGTTGGCCGAAGCGGGCCTCCCCGATGGTGTCGTGAACATCGTGACAGGCTGCGGCGCGGAGGCGGGCGCCGCGCTTGCTGCGCACGCTGATGTCGACCGGCTGTCTTTCACAGGGTCCACGGCAACGGCACGCCGCGTGCTCGCCGCCGCCGGCGGCAACTTCAAGAAGCTCACGCTCGAGCTCGGGGGGAAATCGCCGGCCGTTGTTTTTGGCGATGCCGATATTGAAGCGGCCGTTGCGGGCATCGTCGGCGGCATTTTCGGCAATGCCGGTCAGGTGTGCGTCGCTAGTTCGCGACTGTATATCGAGAGGCGGGTTTACCCGGGATTTTTGGAAGCCATGGCTGCCGCGGCACGGGCGTTGCGTATCGGTCCCGGGCTCGATCCGACGACTCAGATGGGACCGCTGATCAGTACCGAGCATCGCGCCAGTGTGCACGCCCGAGTGGAGCACGGCCGGGTCCAAGGGGCGCGGTTAGTGACTGGAGGCGAAACTCTGCCCGGGTCCGGGTACTTTTATCCACCGACCATCTTGGCGGATACGACCGCCTCGATGTCAGTCGTGCAGGAAGAGATTTTTGGACCTGTGCTGAGCGTCGCTGCGTTCGATGACGAAGCGGAAGTCATCGCTTCGGCGAATGACAGCCGTTATGGACTCGCAGGGAGCGTGTGGACGCGTGACTTGTCCCGGGCGCATCGGGTTGTCGCTGAGATCGGCGCTGGTTTGATGTGGATCAATTGCCACGGCTTGCCGGATGTGGCCATGTCCTTCGGTGGTTACCGCGAATCGGGTTGGGGCCGGGAATTGGGCCCGGAAGCCCTGGATAGCTTCCTTGCCCAGAAATCGGTCATCGCACGGCTTTGAATCATGGGGTGGGAACATCCATTGACGGCGGCAATACTTGCGTCATGATCCACGCGCGAAACGCAGCCACGGCCGGATCGTCGATCAGCGGCTCCATGCCGACCAGATAGTAGGAATAGGCCGAAGGAGTGCTGATCGCGAACGGCCGTATCAGATCGCCGCGGGCCAGGGCGTCCGCGACCAGCACGCTGCGGCCCAATGCTACGCCGTCGCCGTTAACGGCCGCCAGAATGACGTGGTAGGAATGGTTGAACCCGGGACCGCGCTCGCCATCGACCCCACTGATTCCAGCAGCGTCGAGCCAGGCGCTCCAGTCCGTCACCATGATATCGTGCAGAAGGGTGTGATGCTTCAAGTCAGCGGGTGAGACGAGGCGTGGCGGCCCCGCCGCGACCGCCGGGCTGCACACAGGAAATATCTCCTCGTCCATCAGCTTCGTGGCCGACAGTTCGGGCCAATTGCCATCCCCGTAGCGTATCTCCAAGTCGACATCGCCGCGTTCGAAAACATCGACTTCCCGGTCCACCGACAAAATCCGTACATCAATGTCCGGATATTGACGCCGAAAACTCTTCAGCCGCGGCAAGAGCCACGCGGAGGCAAAGGAATCAAGGGTAGCGACCGACAAGATTCCCCGGTCGTCGGGCCGCATGAGCTGACTGGTCGCGGTCGAAATGAGGTCGAGAGCGGCCGTCACGTCGCGTAGATAGTGCTCCGCCGCCGCAGTGAGTTTCAAGCCGCGGCTGAGACGTAAGAACAGCGGTGTGCCGAGCCAATCCTCCAGAGCCTTTATCTGGTGACTTACCGCTGCCTGTGTGACGTGCAACTCTTCCGCCGCGCGCGTGAAGCTCAAACGGCGAGCGCCGCTCTCGAACACCCGCAGGGTATTTAATGGGGGCAATCGACGGCGCATGCAGCTCTCTCGGATTCTCGATGACTAGGAAGCATTAGGATCGCTAATAGTGGGCATGACGAGTTATCGGTTGCCGCAAGCCACAACCATCCCTAGCGTAGCCCACCGCAACGTCAATAGTATGCCGCGAGTTGCGTGAAGCGACACTTTTTAGGGGACATGATGAAAATCATCGCGGGGAAGGTCATCGTAACGTGCCCGGGGCGAAACTTCGTCACCCTCAAGCTACTCACCGACCAAGGCCTGTATGGCATTGGCGATGCCACACTCAACGGACGAGAATTCGCCGTGGTGAGCTACCTCGAGGAGCACGTGCTGCCGTGCCTGATCGGCCGCGATCCGCAGCAAATCGAGGACACGTGGCAATACCTCTATCGGGGCGCGTACTGGCGACGCGGACCGGTGACCATGTCTGCCGTCGCTGCCGTCGATACAGCCCTGTGGGACCTAAAAGGCAAAATAGCCGGTTTGCCGCTCTATCAACTGCTAGGGGGCCGCAGTCGCACAGGCGTCATGGTCTACGGGCACGCCAACGGCCGAGATATTGCCGAAACTGCAGATGAGGTAGCGCGCTATCTTGACCTGGGCTACCGCGCGGTACGCGCGCAAAGCGGTGTTCCCGGCCTTGCCTCGACCTATGGCGTGTCCCAAGACAAGCTCTTTTACGAGCCGGCGGATGGTGGCCTACCGACCGAGAATCTCTGGTCGACCGAGAAGTACTTAGACCACGTTCCGCAACTATTTGCCGCGCTGCGCGAACGCTTTGGTTTCGGTCCGCACCTTCTTCATGATGTGCATCACCGCTTGACGCCCATCGAAGCGGCTCGACTCGGCAAGAGTCTGGAGCCTTTCCGGCTGTTTTGGCTGGAAGACCCGACTCCGGCCGAGAACCAGGCGAGTTTCCGCCTGATTCGTCAGCATACCGTGACGCCCCTGGCGGTTGGAGAGGTGTTCAATACCATCTGGGATTGCAAAGACCTGATCCAAGAGCAACTCATCGATTATCTGCGTACCACGGTTGTGCACGCTGGCGGTATCACACATTTGCGCCGCTGTGCCGATTTTGCCGCCCTTTACCAGATTCGTATGGGTTGTCACGGTGCGACCGACCTCTCGCCAGTATGCATGGGAGCGTCATTGCACTTCAATCTGTGGGTCCCCAATTTCGGCGTCCAAGAATATATGCGGCATACGGCGGAGACGGACGCAGTGTTTCCGCACAATTATTCGTTTCACGATGGCTGCCTGACACCGGGAGATTCGCCCGGTCACGGCGTCGACATCGATGAGGCACTGGCAGCGAAATATCCTTACCGGCGGGCCTACCTGCCGGTCAATCGCCTCGAGGACGGCACCTTGTGGCATTGGTGATTTGAAAACCAAGTTGCGTGGCCGATGGGTGATCCTCGAACGCCATCCATGAGCGGTCGACCGCCTAGCCCGTGGCGAACATAAGGGCTAGTAATCGGGCCATTAAAAAGATTCAGTTGTTAATGAAGTCCATTGGCTCGATACATACGAGCGCATTCCGGGCGCGCATCGCTGGGAATTCGAAGATTCTAAAGACCTATCAGGGAGACCAGTTCGTGCAGAAATTACTACCGCTCCTCGGTGTCCTGCTCCTAGTGCCGCCGGCATTCGTCGAGGCCGACACCGCGGCTTCTCCGGCTGAACAACGCGGCGCCGGTGAGCTCAGTGAGATAGTCGTAACCGCCCAACGCAGAGTCGAGCCGCTGCAGGACGTGCCAATCAGCATCAGTGCGTTCTCGGGAGCCGACATTGAGCGATCGGGTATGACCGAAGCACGCGATTACCTTGAACTTGCGCCGAACGTGAGCTTTGCCGACGACGGCCAGACGGGCAATCGCTCGATTCGCATCGCCATCCGCGGCGTCAGCAACGTCTCCCTGGGCGATCGTGCCGTTCCGAACGCGCTGGGATATTACATTGACGATTTCAACGTCGGCACAGTGGCCAATGGGACCGTCAATCCAGCGTTGCTGGACATTCAACGCGTTGAAGTACTGCGGGGTCCTCAGGGCACTTACTTCGGCCGTAACTCGTCCGGCGGCGCCATCAATATATCGACCAATCTACCGGATAATAAATGGTTCGCCGAGGTAGCCGGGGATGTTGGAAACTTCGACACTCATGGTGGTCGATTGATCGTCAACGCGCCGGTTTCAGATACATTTTTCCTGCGTGGGGTACTGGGATTTGAGAGCAGTACTGGCATCGTCAAGAACATCAACCCGACCGGCACGCCAAACAGTGGCTATGATCAGACCGATGCTCGACTTGCGGCGCGCTGGTTGGTCACCGACCGATTTACCGCGGATTTGTCCTACACCTACTCTCACGATAGCGAGGGCTTGGACGCCGATGTCAACACCGGCGTGCTGGAACTCGATACCATCGGCATCGAAGGGCCGGGCTTCCGGCCGATCAGCAACGGGATAGGGTTCTATCCACAAAATCAAAGCCTGGTTGACCACAGTCTCTACGAGTGGAATCGAAATGAACTGCATGAGACCAACTTGCGGCTCGGCTACGATTTCGAAGACTTCACGTTGAAATCGATCACCGGCGACATCAAGACACACAATTCGCGCATGTTCGATGAGGATGCGGTCAGCGTTAACACAATCTACCGTCATAACGAGTGGGCCGCGGAGTCGTACGGTGAAGAACTGCGTTTGCAATCAAAGCCCGGTGGTGTATTCGATTGGGTCATCGGTGCGCTGTATGCGCGCGACAAGGTGAGCGAATTCAATTTGGTCGCTCTTGGCACGCAATTTTCGTATACGTATCCCGACACCGGCGTGACGGTTGGGCTTGCGCCGCCCTTTCCTAATCTTCCCGTCAACGAAAACAACGCGGGCTATGTCGACAAGAGTACGGCTCTCTACGGCGAGATAAGTTGGCGGCCGATTGACCCGTGGACGTTTACCCTTGGCGGGCGCTTCACACGCGATCAGATCGACGACACCGTGACAGGGCTCGTGGCCTTTGGCACGCCGCAATCGGACCTTGCGGGCAACTCGACCTTCAATGATTTTTCACCACGGTTCGTGGCGTCTTACAAACTGTCACCGGACGCGAACATCTATGCATCCATTTCCCATGGCTACAAGGCGGGCGGCAACGATCTAAATGCCGCGCTTCCCCAACAAAACAAGCCGTTCTCGCCCGAGAAGATCTGGAACTACGAAGTTGGCTACAAGAGCGAGTTCTGGGATCGTCATGCGCTGTTTGACGCATCGGTGTTCTATTTAAAATGGAAGGATCTGCAGACGGAAGTGAACTACCTGGTGAATCCGGCTGACATCAGCTCAGCGGTGCAGCTGACGGAGAATGCGTCTTCGGCAACCAGCAAGGGCATTGATCTTCAGTTCCGCATTCGACCGATTGAGCCTTTGACATTGGGTCTTGCCGCAGGCTACCTGGACGCTACCTTTGGAAGTTTCCCAAATGCGGTCGTGTATGGCGTCCCGGTTGACCTATCGGGGCTGAATCTGCCGCAATCACCGCACTACACGGGTACTGCATCCGCCGAATGGTCGCAACCGATCGGTGCGAAGGCGAACGGATACGTGCGCTTCGAAGAGGTCTACCGAAGTTCTTCGGAGTCGAATCTCGAAGGTGTTGCGGCCGGGCGGCTTGGCTTAGGGACATTCCCGTTTCAGATGCCTTCATTTGCGGTGGCCAATTTGCATGCCGGCGTCGGCTTTGATGGATGGAGTGTCAATGGCACCGTGGATAACGTGTTCGACAAAGAGTACTACACCGGCACGGGCGATCACTTCGGGTTCGGCGGCGTACGGGTGCGACCGCATCCTCGGATGTGGCGGTTGGAACTTGTATATAGAACGCGCTGATGTGACGGCGGGAGGCGGGGCTGCAAACGACCCCGCTTCTCGTTGGGGTAGCGGAAGCCGAGTTGCGCAGATTTCATCCATCGTCGCCATCACCGCTCGGGTTTCAATGCTGAAAAACTTGGACATCGAAAAAATCAAGCCGACTTCGCGCGGCCTCGCAATCGGGGCCGTTTTTACGGCCTTACTGCTGGCAGCTGGCGCAGCTGCCGCACAAAGCCAGTTCGAAAACCCCGTTCCCACGACCATATCGCCGGAAGCGCAAGCTTTTATACGCGGACTTAAAGACCCGTCGACCTACCCCTCCATGCCCAAAGCGACAGACCTTGAAGGCTGGCGGAAAGCTCAGGCGGCACAGGAGGAGCGCACTAAACCAGCCATGGACGCCATTCGACAACAATATGAGCCCGCCATTACAGGCGGCAATTACGGCGGTGTACCAGTTCTCGATATCCGGCCCAAGGGATACAAGCTGGATTCCCGAGTAATCGTTTTTGTCCATGGCGGCGGCTATGTCATGAATTCGGCAGCGAGTTCTTTGGACGGATCGGTACCACTCGCGAGTGATACCGGCATAAGGATTGTATCCGTTGACTATACGCTGGCGCCTTTTGCCACCTACCGCGCCATGCTGGATCAGGTCATTGCCGTCGTTGACGCTTTGCTCAAGGACGGCCACCAGCCTCGGAATATTGCCATGGTCGGGGTTTCAGCCGGGGGCGGGTTGGTGGCGGGCAGTGCCCTTAAAATGCGTGACCAGGGCCGCAAACCAGTGGCTGCGCTTATTTTATGGTCCCCCGCCACGGATTTGACCATGCAGGGCGAAACCGTTGCCACGTTGCGCCACTATGAGCCCGCCTTTGATGTCTCAAAAATGGGTACGATGCTGGACGCAGTAGTGCCCTTAGGCGAACGCAAAGACCCTTATGTTTCACCCGCCTTCGGCAATTTTTCCAAAGACTATCCGCCGACTCTGATCCAGGGTGGCACCCGCGAAGTATTGCTCAGCGGCTTCGTTCAGCTCTATCAGGCCATCGACAGCCAAAGCGGCACCGCCAAACTCGATATCTATGAGGGCATGGTCCACACCTTTCAGGAAATCAGGCCGGACCTGCCGGAGTCTAAACTTGCCCGTCGCAAGGATGCCGATTTTCTAGGCCAATACCTTAAACACTGATCTAAACGCAGCTTGCATCGTGGCATCACTCGAGGTTAGCCGCGATACAAATGGCTCCGCTACTCGTTGGGGTAGCGGAAGCCGAGTTGCGCGCGGATTTCATCCATCGTCGCCATTACCGTTCGGGTCTCGGCGAGCGGCAAATGAGGGCTTTCGCTGAGTCCGAGGCGAACGCAGCGCAGAACCTCGAGCGCCTGATAACGATAACCGCCGTCTTCGATAGGGTAATGCTGGATCTCATCGGTCCGGTCCGGCCGCGAAAGGGTCAGCTGGGTGGGGCAAAACACCGGAGCATGCACCAGAATCCGTCCACGTTCGCCCATGATTTCCAGGTCCGGGGCTCGTCGCGTGCGCAGCGATACATAACAGACCGCCTGTGCGCCGTCCGCATGCTCGGTCAGCCACACGTCTTGCTCATCGACTCCGCTTGGTCCGATGACTCCGGTAGCCCTGACGCGAAGCGCCGATCCGACCAGGGCGGTGACGATCGAGATGAAATACACGCCTGCATCGAGCAGGGCGCCGCCACCGAGCAAGGGTTGCAGCAGGTATTGGTCCGGCTGCGGGCTCGGCACGAAGGCGCCCCCACCGACAATCAGCTGAATGCGTCCGAGAGCGCCGCGAGCGATGTGCTCGCGAAGGGCGGTCATCGCGGGCAAAAATCGGGTCCACATGGCTTCCATCAGGAATTTGCCGTGCGTGCGCGCACATCCAATCATGCGATCGGCCTGCGCGGCATTGATCGCAAAGGGCTTTTCGCAAAGTACATGTTTGCCGGATTGCAGACACAGGAGCGTGTGCGCCTCATGAAATGAGTGCGGAGTCGCGATGTAAGCGACATCGATACTCGGATCTGCGGCAAGTTCTGCGTAACTGCCGAACGCGCGTTCGATCCCGTGCCGCGCCGCAAACGCTTCGGCGGTGACGCGACGTCGCGAAGCCACCGCCGCGGCGAGGATGCCCAAGTTTTCGAGGGCGCGCAGCTCGGCGGCAAATGTATCTGCCATGTGACCGGTGCCAATGATGCCGAAGCGCAGCGGATTCACGGCCTGGCGCCGATCGCGGAATAGCCGCCGTCGGCGACGATGACCTGGCCGGTGACGAAGCTGGCATCAGGGCCTGCGAGGAAGGCAATGACGGCGGCAATCTCCGCCGGCTCGGCGGCTCGACCCACCAGTCCGTAGCCGCGAGTGCTGAGCCGCAATTCATCGAGGCTGACGCCCCGCGCCGCTGCGCGGCGCGAATGATAATCCGTTAAAGTGGCGCCCGGGCACACGGCATTCGCCCGTATGCTACCGCCATACTCGACGGCGATGTCGCGAGCAACGGCGAGCACTGCGGCTTTGCTCGCATCGTACGCGGCCATGCCCGGGAAGCCGCGCAACGCGTTCAAGGAAGACACCACCACGATCGAACCGGTTCCCTGGGCTAGCATGATCGGAATCGCAGCCTTGCAGATGTTCACGACACCCATCAAGTTGACGCCGAGGACTCGTTGCCAGTCCGCAGCCGTCGCCTCGAGCAAGCGACCTTCCAATTGGATCCCGGCATTGGCGACTAACATGTCGACGCGTTCAAACTGGCGTACGGCAGTTTCGATCGCCAGCGTGCAATGCATCGCGTCGCTGACGTCGCCGGCCAGAAATGCGACGCGGAAGCCTTGCTCGGTCAGGGTTTGCGCCGTTTCGACACCGTCGACTTCGGACCGATCGGTAAATAGGACCGCGGTGCCGGAGCGCGCAAATCGCTCAACGCAGGCGCGGCCAATGCCGCATGCCCCACCCGTTACCACCGCGACACTGCGAGTGCTGGCCAAGTTCGCTACTCCATGCTGATTTGCCGCTAAGCCGGCGGCGGTTGACATCAAAGCGACTCATTGCGGCCCCACCGAGCTTGCATCTTGCCACCAGTCAAGGTCGGTGACGGCGCGGGCATAGCGCTGCCGCGCGGCATCATCAAGCGCTGCCAGACGCGAGATCACTTCTCGAGCCTGCTCGCCGGCGGCATACCGCAATCGCGGCGCCGCACTTTCGATTATCTCAAGAATGAGCTCGGCCACTGGGGTTGGATCGGCGAGCGCCGGCCGGGCCTGAGCCAAATGTTTTAGCATTGGAAGATAAGGACTCGATTGGGGATAGTCCACGGGCAGGATGCGCTTGCTGCTCATGGCGCTGGCGAAGCCGCCAGGCTCGATGAGACAGACGCGGACTCCAAATCGATCGACCTCGTTGCGCAGCGCTTCGGTGGCGCCTTCGAGCGCAAATTTGCTGGCGCAATACGCACTGCTGCCGGGCAGACCCAAGAGGCCAGATAGCGATGAAACCATGACAATGGTGGCCTGATGTCCCTTGCGCATCAGCGGCAAGGCGCGGCGCGTGAGCGCGACGGCACCGAAAAAATTAACTTCCATGATCGTTCGCAGCGCGTGTTCTGACTGATCTTCGAAGGCACCAAGATGGTCGACGCCGGCGTTGTTGACGAGGGCATCGAGGCGCCCCATCTCCGCGCCCACCCGCTCAATCGCCGCGCGAATCTGCGCACCGTCGGTCACATCCAATGGCAGTGGTCGCAAGCCCTGTGCCTGCAGGTTGGCGAACGCGCCCTGATCATCACCTCGACGCAGGCCGGCGAAAACGATCCAGCCGGCGCGCGCGAGATGGCGCGCCGTTACGTGCCCGATGCCACTACTGCAGCCGGAAACCAGGGCGACTCTGACGACGCGTGGCAGCTCGGATTGGTGTGACTGCATCGTGTGATTGTAGGTTTTGCCGCGGGTTCGGCGATGAGTATTTCTTATGTTGAGCATGAAAAACGGTCGGTTGCTCCGCTTGGCGCAATTGCATCGAATACGGGGTAGCATCGGTCGCCGTTATCGGCCGTGCCGCGTCTTTCACGTTTCCGATGCGGCCGTGTCCGCCTCGAGGGGTCCAATGAGCGCAGAGTCCTACGATGTCGTCATAGCCGGTGCAGGCGTCAATGGTCTGGCCTGCGGCGCCGTGCTCGCGCGCGCCGGCCTCACGGTATGTGTCGCCGAGCGCAATCCTTGGATCGGCGGCGGATCAATAACCCGGGAAGTGACAGCGCCGGGGTTCAAACACGACCTCTTCGGGTCCTCGCACGTGTGGATTCACGCCAACGCTGACTTCAACCAAATGCTGCCCGAGCTCGAGACCTACGGGCTCAAGTACCTCTGGTCGACGGATGCAATTACCGGGCATCCTGACAAGCAGGGCGGTCCCGGCCTAGTCATCTATCGCAGTGTCGATAAAACGACTGCCGGCATCGCCCGGTACTCGCCCAAGGATGCCGCACGTTATCGCCAGGTTTATGACGATTTTGCGCTGATTCGCGACGGCTTCATCAAGGCGTTTTTTTCGCCGCCCGCGCCGCCGAGCTTGCTCGCTCAGGCGCTCGAGAATAGCCCGCAGGGATTGTTGCGGTTGCGCGAATTCTCGCTCTCGGCTCGTTCTTGGGTAGAACAAAATTTCGAGAACGACTTCGTGCGTGCCGTGATGCTCAATTGGGCGCTCGCTCCCCAGATCCTGCCCGAGCAAGAAGGCGCCGGTCAGTCCTTCTACATCATGATTCCAGCCGTGCATGTCTACGGCCAGGCGATCCCGCAGGGCGGTACTCAGCGCCTCCCGGACGCTATGGCTCGATATATCGAGGCACGCGGCGGGAAGGTATATTCAAGCGCGCCCGTCGAACGCATAGTCCTCGAGGATGGCGTCGCCGTCGGCCTCGAACTCAAAGACGGTCGCGCAATTCGGGCGCGGCGCGGCGTGGTGAGCGCGCTAGAACCCAAGCAAACCTTCCTAAAGCTGGTGGAGCGCGCGGCGCTCAGCTCGAATTTCGTCGACATGGTGGAGCGCTTTTCGTTCGGCAAAATCTCGATCTGCCGAATGCATTTGGCGCTCACGGAAGCGCCGCAATTTATCCATGGCGCAGGCGGCGACATGGATCGATGTGCGTTCCACCGAATCGTCGATTCGATGCCGCAGATGATCCGCCAGTATGCCGAAATGGCTCAGGGGATACCGCCAAGCGATCCCTTTCTCTGGAGCGCCTGTTGGACGCTCATGGATCCGAGCCGTGCACCCGCCGGGTGTCACACCCTCATTTTTGATACGTATGTCGCCAATTGGCGCGCCGACGGGAAGAGTTGGGGTGAGACGGGAACACAGTACGCACACGAGGTGCTGCTGCCCAAGTTGCAGCAGTACGCGCCCAACATCAATCGACGGACTATTCTGGGCGAATATGTGGAAACCCGCGAGTCGCTGGAACAGGCCAACCCATGCTTCGTCGACGGCGTCACCACCGGCGGAGAGAGGATTCAAGCTCAGCTTGGCGCATTTCGTCCGTTTCCGGGCTACGCGCATTATCGCTCGCCGATCCGAAACCTCTATATGACTGGGCCTCACTGTCATCCCGGGGGCGGTATCTCGGCAATGGGCACCATCACGGCAAATGTGATGCTCGAAGATTTCGGCCTAAAGACTCCATAATCCCAGGACTCTTACCAATCAGGTGAATTCATGGATTCAAACATTCCCGCCAAGAAAATCTCCAAGTACACGGCGCTCGTCATTCAGCCGCATGTGATCGTCGCAGATGACCGCTCGACCATCCGAAAGAACCTCGACCGCGTCTGCAATCTGATTGATTTTGGTGTGGGGTATACCTGGGAATTGCCGACCCGCTTGATCGTGCTCCCGGAGTATTTCTTGCAAGGGGTGACGACGCCCGGCAAAGGTGAGCACGGCATCGACAGCTTCATGAAGAAGGCCATTACAATTCCAGGGCCAGAGATGGAAGTGCTCGGCGCCAAAGCGCGCGAATATAATCTGTACATCGCCGGGGGCGGGGTGGTTGAGCAAGTTCCCGAATTTCCGGACCGTTGGTTCAACACCGCGTTCATCATCGGGCCGAGCGGCAAGGTCATCCTTAAGTACCACAAGTGGCACATTCCGGCTTCGATCGGTCTCGGGACGAGTCCACATGATCTATTGGAGGACTATGGACGAGTCTTCGGAACCGACATAAGTCAGCTGTTCCCTGTCGTTGATACCGAAATCGGCAAACTCGGTACGATGACCTGTCATGATGGTTGCACGCCGGAGGTCTCACGGGCCCTCGGTTACAACGGCTGTGAAGTGATTTGCCATCCGGTTGCCCTGCAAGAGATCGAAGGAGTCAGTGCGCCATGGGATTTCTGGATGTTCTCGCGCCGTACGCGCGCGCACGACAACATGTGCTATCTGCTGGGATCGAATTGGGGGACCGTCGACTACGCGTATTATCCGCGCTCGTTCTGCCCTGGACACTCGCTCGTCATCGATTACACCGGCATGGTGCTGCGGCAAGCCGACTACCCGTCCGAACAGGTCATCTCCGCCACGATAGACATCGAATCCTTGCGCGAGCATCGCTCTCGCTGCAATCACAACACCTGGGTAGACGTTCGAACGGAAGGGTTTCGGCAAATATACGAAAAGCCAATTTATCCACCGAACCGCTTCCCGCCGGGCAAGCCCCCACGGACACTGGCAGACAAGATGGGGCCGGTGAGCGATGTGTTTCGCGATGTGTACGGTCGAGGTCAGTTCACGCCGCCTGCTGGGCTGTCAGTTGACGATATGCCGAAGCAACATGAGGCGCGGATTCGTCACGCACAAACTGTCGGCGCGTTGCGTCGCGAGTGAATAGGTGCCAGACACATGAAAGTCGTCAGCCCTCTCGCGACAGTCGACTTTCGGGTGGGTCGCGTCGCTCGCGAACGCAACGCCTTGGTGGTATCCAGTCGAACCGGCGACAGTATCCCAACGCAGGTTTACGTGCGGCCGCAGGACGTGCTCGAACTGCTCGGAGCGCTTTGTCGATCGCGAGCAGGCCTGGGCTTCATTTGCCTGTTCCCGCTGTATTGGTGGCGGGCGCGGCGCGAGCCTGTGGTTTCGGCGCATCGCGCTGCCAATAACCCTTGGAAGTAACGGGCGGACCGCGATACATGATGATGCCAGTCACTGCCGTGAAGAAGGCTGTCGTTGCGTACGGTGAGGTGATGTTGCGGCTGAAGTCACCGGGCTTCGAGCGAATGCTGCAAAGTCCGCAGCTCGAAGTTTGCATCGGCGGCGCTGAAATGAATGTGCTAGCCTCGCTGGCACGGTTCGGCCATGAAGCTCGGCTTGTCACCACGCTGCCCGATCATGCGCTCGGCGAGATTGCGCTCGCAGAAATTCGGGCGCTCGGCATCGGTACAACTGGTATCAACCGCCGCCCCGGACGCATCGGGCTTTATTTCTTGGAAAGCGGCCACGGTTTTCGGCCTGGACAAATCATCTACGATCGCGCCCACAGCGCCTTCGTACTCGATGAGACCGCTCGATCATGGGCGGACTTGCTGAGCGATGCGGCTCTCTTGCATCTGACCGGCATTACACCGGCCTTGTCGAAACATGCCGCGGCGAGCAGTCTGCAGGCCGCACAGCAGGCGCGCCGGCTTGGTCTGATAGTGAGCCTAGACGTCAACTTTCGCGCGCAGTTGTGGGAGGCTGCTCCGCACGCCCGCGACGTCGGGCTTGCGCCGTTGCTCCATCAGGCACGTATATTGTTTGCGAGCTGCGGCGATCTCGCGGCGAGTTTGGGATTGCCGTTGGATCCGAACTTGGACTCACCGATCGAGGAGTTCGAGCGCCTGTCTGCGTCTGCCCTCGAATACTTGCCGGAGTTGGAGGTCATCTGCACTTGCCTGCGATTGGGTGAAGATGCGGATCGAGCCCGGCTGATCGCGGTCGGCCGAACTCGGCGCGAGTCGTACCGATCCGCCGAGCGGCAAATTCATTCCATGGTCGATCGGATCGGGACCGGCGATGCTTTCGCGGCCGGCGTGCTGCACGCCCACCTAGGGGGCCAATCCATCGGGCGCTCGCTCGACTTCGGTCTGGCCGCAGCGGCGTTGAAGCACTCTGTCGCCGGCGACATTAATCGAGTCAGCGAAGCCGAGGTTACCGCGTGTCTGACAGGCGTGTCCGCCGCGCACATACGACGCTAGTTCGCGGGGGGGCGAAGCGCAAATAGCGCCCGCCACAACGGCGGCCAGCATCAGTTTCCCTTATGCGGCGCATTGAGTCATTTGCGAGTCACTCGGCGGCGTTTGAGGTACGATCGCCCGCCGCGCCGCGGGAACTGATGGGCCGGCGACGAAATTTGAGGTCACGACGGGGTGAAGCGGTGTCCTATATCGGCGAAAACGACGTGCTCGCACTGAGCGCGGTCGTGGTATTTCTCACCTGGCTCGGCTTTCTCGCCGACGCTTCCCGCATTGGGCGGGTCATGCCAGGCGTCGTCTGCATCCTCACCGGCGGTGCCCTGCTCTCCAATTTCCACGTTACTCCGTTCTCCTCGCCGGTAAGCGATTTCATCGGCGAGTACTTGGTTGCCGCGGCCATTCCGCTTCTGATGATCAAATCGGATCTGAAGAGAGTGTTCCTCGAGAGTGGGCGGGTGATGATCGGCTTTGGTGCGGCCTGCGTGGGAATTGTCGCCGGCGTTCTTGTGGGCTACTACATACTCGCGCCATGGCATGTCGGAGCGAAGATCGCCGGATTCTATGCTGGGGCGTTCATCGGCGGAACCATCAGCATGATTGCGGTGGGGAACGCCGTGCAAATGACACCTGCGGAAATCGCCGCCGCCACCGGCGCGTCCATGATCCCAAGCGTGCTCGGGCTCATGGCGCTCGTCGCGATACCCAATCTTCGAATCGTGCGAAGGTACCTACCGTGCCGCCTGGCAGAGGATGGCGCCGACAGCAAGAACGGTATCCAGGCGCCGACCGCTGCCCCGGAGTTTCGTCTGACGCACATTACCGGGGCATTGGCGTTGACCTTCGGCATCTGCGCGGTGGCGCGTATCGTCGAGCACTATGCCGCCGGACTCTTGGGTCACGACCAGTCTCGATATAACATTCTCTACGTCACCGCGCTGACGGTCCTAGTCGCGAATATCTTTCCTCGGCAGCTGCATAAGCTGCGCGGCGAGTTTGAGCTCGGCATGATTTTCATGTACATGTTTTTCGCGATGATCGGGCTGGGCACCAACGTGACATCCTTCCTGAGCAATGCAGTCAGTTTGTTCTTCTACGTAGTCATACTGCTGGGCATCGGCATCGTGCTTACGCTCGTGCTCTGCAAGCTGCTGCGGCTCGACCTGTCCGAAGCGGTGACGGGCTGTGGCGCGGCCATCGTCGGCCCAGCGGCGACCGTGGCTGTCGTTGCTGGAAAGGGTTGGCATACCATGGTAAGTCCGGCGGTCATGACCGGGATTTTCTGCCACATCGTCGGCAATTTCGTCGGCATTACCGTGGCGGCCATGCTTGGCTAGCCGGCCGTTCGGGCATCACCATGTGCGGACACGATACGACGGACAGCGCCGCCATCGGATCCGCATCGTGCCGCTAACACAAACGCGATGCTGCTGCCGATGCTCGCGATGAGCACAGCTGCAATTGCGTAACGCAAGGTCTGATCACCGAACTGCGGTGTCCACGCGTCGCTCAGCGCCCCGACCACCCACGGCCCCAGAAATCCAACGATTAACGACAGGCACGCAAAGATGGCTGCGGCGGTCGCGCGCGTCTGCGCCGCCACCAGATCCTGAAGCGTCGCCTGAACCGGTACCAACCAAGTGCCATTGGCAACGCCACATGGAACAAGGAGACCCAGCGCAACCCCCATGTTGGGCGAAAAGCAGACGCCCGCCATAAATACCATTGTAGCGGTCACCCCCGCCGCAGATATCAGCAAGGGGCGGCCTAGAGCGCTTTTCGCAAGCAGGTTCCCTAATTTTCCGGCGAGGAGAACACCCACCATCGATGAGATCCCGAAAATCAGCCCGTAGTCTCGCCCCACCTCGTTTTGCGGCAAATGATGCACTCGGGCGAAAAATGCCGGAGCCCAATATGCAAAGCTCATGCCGGAGAATGTCGCAAGCGCTGAGCCGATTACCATGCCGCGAAATGCAGGTATGCTAAACAACCACATCGCGGTGTCGCCAAATGGAGGCTGCGGTGAGCGACTGACCGGACCACCATCGAGACCCCCACGTACCGGTTCGCGCACTATCAACCAGAACAATACCGCGATCAATAAGCCCGGCGCGCCAATTATTTGATATGTGCGGCGCCAACCGAATGAGGCACTGAATCCGCCTCCAAACCAAAGCCCTGTAATCTGGCCCAGATAGATGCTGAGATTAAAAAATCCCACGGGCAGCGCGCGACAACGCGGCGAGAAATAGTCAGCGAGCAGCGAATAGGCGGGTGCAAGACAGGCCGCTTCTCCTAAACCAACGCCGAGGCGGGCCAAGGTGAATTCGGCTTTGGTATTGGCAACGGCACACAGAAGGGTGAACGCGCTCCAGGTGGCGCAGCCCAAGGCAAGTATGATCACCCGCGAATACCGATCGGCAAGGCGCGCAATCGGCAAGCTCGCTAAGGTAAAGAACACCGCGAACGCGGGCCCCGCCAAAAATCCCATATAAGCATCGCTTGCCTTAAATGAGGCCTTCACCTGATCCAGGACAATGGTCAGAGCATAACGATCGATGTAACCGCAGGCGTAGACCAACATCAAAGCGGCTACAACAATCCACGCATAACGGGAGGGGCGGTCAATCATAGAACTCTATTACAGCAAGGGGGCTAAGCCTGCATCCAATTTCTTTCGGCCTTGGACGTTGCGAGCGAATTTTGGAAGGAAGTCGTCGGATGCTTGCGGGACATTTGCGGGAGTCGGTCGTGCTTTGTTGTGCCCAGTCATGCTCGCCTGTGGATAAGCAACGGGCATCCCGCGAGCGTGGTTGTTAAGATTCAACACCTTACAAAACTTAGACCGCACGTCGAGCTACGAACTGGGTGGTCGGGACTTGGACAACATCATTGCGCCGAGCGTCGGCGCATTTCAGCGGCAAGGGGTGGGGTCCTCACGCCGCGCTTCGAATCACTTCGTTGGCAATCCGAGCAATCTTTTTCCTGCGCTTATTCTTCTTGGCATGCCAGAGATCATAAGCCGATCGTCGAGACGTCGACCGCCGCACCAGACTCCACAGCCGGTAGGTGTTCCCCCCGGGGCGCTTCGCGTGGAACATGGCATCGTCCGCGTTACGCAGCAACGTTTGCGAGTCCGTACCGTCATGGGGAAGCGACAGACGGTGTCGCTGCTACGCACGGATCGTTCTAATACGCGCGCAACAGACTGCAAGAGGCGGTCGCCGACCGGATGGCCGAACGTGTCGTTGACCAGCTTGAAACCATCCAAATCCAAGAACGACACGGCGACTGCATAATTGTGACGTCGAGCTAATGCAATGGCCTGCGGAATCCTGGACTCCAACAGCAGGCGGTTCGGTCAGCAGCGATTCGCGAACGCTATCGTTGATCGTTGCAAAGACTTCTTGGAGGGGTCGCCCGACCGCGTCTGCTTGTGACCAGCCCGTCATTCTTTCGGCCACCGGATTGAGATAGTTCACCTTGCCCGCGGGATCAGTGCTGAGGACCGCGTCACCAATCGAGTTCAGGGGCTCCTGGGCGCGCTCCCTTGCAGCGAACAATTCGCGCATTTGCGTTGAGTCCCCACGCTTGCCGGGACCATCCTGAGCGAGGAGACTCTGCGTCAGCGGGAGATTCCTGCGCACGGCGGCGTCTCGGATCGTGCTGGAAACGAGTGGTCCCTCTTCCGTCAGGACCTGCATCGAGTAATTCGCGCGCGTATGCTTCAATCAGCATCTCAATGGCGGCCCGTCAGCTTGACTGTCAGGAAGAGGGGACGGCGTTGACCGGTGGTTGGTGCCGATTAAGGACACTTGACGCATGGCCGATATTGAGTTCGTCAAACCCCACGCGCTGACGGTCGCAAAGGCAAAGGCGCTCGTGCAGGAGACGGCCGACGCGCTGGCTGCCGAGTACGGGCTCAGCAGCGAATGGCACGGCAACACGCTGCACTTTCATCGCTCGGGCGTGGATGGCCGGATGCACGTGACCGATTCGGAAATACGGCTGCATGTGACGCTCGGTTTTTTGCTGAAGGCGTTCAAAGGGGCGTTCGTCGAGCATATCGAACGCAACTTCGACCGATTGTTGGCTGAACCGGAAATGTAAAACGTGGCGGAAATCGATGCTGCAATGCAGGATACTACATCCCTGCGGGTTGATCCCAGTCCGCAAGCGCAAACTCGAGGCATGGCTGCACTTTCGACCAGTTAACAGTCCCGCAGCGGCACGCTAGGCTATGATCGTCGCCCAGCTGGAGAGTGCCACGATGGCTAAACCCAAAGACCAACCAGATTCCGACCTCCCTATGGGTCGACGCGGGTTCTTGGCGAGCGCCGGAGCGCTGTGCGGAGTCTTAGGCGCCCTGACTGCCTTGCCCGCCTTGGCGACGACTTCGAATCGGCCGCGTAGCTTACGGTTTGTGCACACGCACACGGGTGAGACGCTCACGGCACTATATTTTGACGGCAGCTCCTATAACAACGCGTGTCTACGAGACGTCAATGTGTTGCTGCGCGATTTTCGCACCGGTGAAAGCCATCGGATCGACCCCCCTCTATTGGACATCCTCTACGACTTGCAGACTCTCGCCGATCATGACGCACCCTTCGAGGTCATCTCGGGATATCGTTCGCCGCAGACCAATGCGATGCTGCACCACATTTCGAGCGGTGTGGCCGAACACAGCCAGCACATCGTGGGTAAGGCGATTGACGTGCGACTGAGTGGTTATTCAACGCGGCAATTGAGCGCATACGCTCGCTCCTTGGCTCGCGGCGGCGTGGGCTTTTACGCGAGCTCCGATTTCGTGCACGTCGATACCGGCCGGGTCCGATACTGGTAGATCGCCCCTTGTCGAACGGTTGAGGATCGGTCGCGCCTTCCCGACGCTGCGATTCGGGCCAGCTCCGCCAGGACTAAATTCCGAGCAACGCCGCCAATTGCCGATCGTGGCCGTAAATGTCATCGAAGAACTGGACGGGCCCAGCTTCTGTTGCCATCACCGTGCCGTAGAGGATCATCACCTGGATCGGTTCGATAAGATCGACGTGAAGGGTCGATGTGCCGTGCATCGCGGCCTCTATACGCGAAGTGTCCCACGGACTCGAGGCGTTCTTCAAAACATCAGCTGCGAGTGCGACGGGATCGGCCACACGGATGCAGCCATGGCTGAAAGCGCGCCGCGATGCCAAAAACAACTGATGTGCGGGCGTCGAATGCATGTAGACGTTATGGGAATTCGGAAACAAGAACTTAACGAGCCCGAGCGCATTGTCATCTCCCGGCTGTTGTCGCACTCGAAGCTGGCCGGCCGCGAGTTGGGCGATCGCCTGGTCCGAAGGGGCAATGATCGCCCCGTCGTCGCCCTCACCCCGTACCAGCTCCATGTGATTACGCCGTAAATAGTCGGGGTGGCGCCGAAGCTCCGGCAGAACTTCGTGCACGGTGATGCTCCGCGGAATATCCCAGTAGGGTCTGAAGACGACGCGCTTCAATTCTCCCAAGAACACCGGCGTGCGCTTGCCCGGGTAGGTCTGGCCTACAATGACCGGAATCTGCAAGATGCTCGCGGCCCTATCCGCCGTGCTATTGAATGCGAACAGTTCAAATTGCGGAATATTCACGATGATCGGAGGGGAGCTAAACGCCGGAATCCACCGCCAGCGCTCGAGCGTCAGTTCGATTTGCCGCACGCGCGCGGCGAGGGGCGTGTTGAGCTCGCCCCAGGTGGCGCGGTCAAGATCTCCGGTGACGGCAAGGCCGTGCCTAGACTGATAGTGCTCGAGAGCCTTGCTCGTCCCGGCATCGATCGAATTGCCCGATCCGATATCCGCCGCGGCAGCTGCGAGATCGCCTTCCGCAGCCAATAATTTTCGCAAGACCTGAGCGCCCGTGTAAGCCTCGCCGCGGTGTAGCGTCTTGTTGCCCAAGGGCGCAAGAGTCGTCAGGGACGGATCGGCGGCGAGCTCGCGGTAGCGCGCGAGCGCGACCTTCAAAAGCGCATAATGGTAGAAGTGCGGTTCTACCTGCGAAAGACAGTCGGCGACGTTGGCACTGGCTGCAAGCTTTATAACGGCAGTCGCAACGTCAAGATCATGCCGCGAATCGGGTAGCTCAAACCCCACGGTGCGGGGATCGATTCGTCCGTAGTGAAGATGGCTGATCAGGCGCGCCGCGGACTCGGTCAGCCAGACATCAAGCTGCGCATAGTCGGCACGCTTCGCGGGCTGCACCACCGAGTCCCGTGCCGCATCGAGCTGTGCATCCCCATAGTCGAGCGCGCGCAAGCCCATACCATCGGCGGAATGTACCAGGGCAAGCAATTCGCGCGCCTGGGGAGTGAACACGCCCTGTTTACTCCAGAGCAAGCCTCCCGTGCCGAAGTAAATCGATCGCACGAGGGACTCCTCATCAGGGAGTGAGCGCCCCGCGAGGGGGTGCTGCAGCAAACCGGCAGGATCCAGGGTTGGCGGTATCTGCGCAGTTACGCCTGCAGCGACTCGTGCGCTTCCGATGCAGCAAAGAAGAACGAAGAGAAAACCCTTCATGAACGCCCCCTGCGCCGGCGTACGGTCACAATGGAACACGTTGTACGTCGTTGCACGGGTGAACGATCAAAAAATCGCATCGCAGAGATTCCAAAATTGTTGCCGCGGTGCTGCCGACGAGTGTCCGGTGCCAACGTCCGTGTGACGATGCGCCCATCACCATCATGTCGGCATCATGTTCATGTACCGTCTGCAGCAAGCAGTCCTTGGGTGCGCCCATCTCGACGTGAAGATGCGCTCCAGTTACTCCGTAAGGTCTCACTAGGCGTTCGATCTCGGAATACCTGTAATCGCTCTCAACATGCAGAGCTTCGGCATAGTCAGGGTTCCCTGTCCCGCCAGCCGCAACGGCGTTCGCAAAGGCCGTCGGAATGAACGTATGAACCACGTGCAGATCACCGCGCAGTTGTCCAGCCAGGAAAGCGGCGTAGTACAGAATGTACTGATCCAATGCAGCCGCTCGTTCATCAACATGGGCCGGACCGATTGCCGCCATGATGATGGGTGGTTGCTTCCAGGGCGTCTTTTTGGCTAATAGCAACGGGACGGGGCAACCGTGTGCGAGATACCAGTCCGTGTTCCTTAGAAATGTGCGTTTGGCAAGCGAATGGTGGTGGGTGTCTTTGACCACCAGGTCGGCATTCGAGCCACGAACGTAGTCAAGCAGAGAGTCGTGCAGCGAGTTGCCGTATGTGAGTCGCGTTTTGACGTCGACCCCTGCGGCGCGCGCCGGAGCCGCAAGTTCGTCCAGCATGTCCAGCAATTTCGTGCTGGAAGGAGGAAGCTCGTGGGGGTGTAGCGAGATGACCCTGTCAGCTATCGCCGATGCGATGTCGCAAATGAGTAATTCCACGGAAGCATCCAGGCATTGAGCCAGAATCGCCGCTTTGTCGACTGCGGATTGGCGACCCCGCACCGACGGATCAGCGACGACTAAAATGTGGTTGATTTTATCCATTCGGTCTGTCAGTGCATCATCAGCACCGGCAACTCGGCGCGTTCAATAAGCGCCTGCGTCACTCCGCCGAACACCGATTCGCGCAGTGGGCCGTGACCGTAGCCGCCGATCACTAATAAATCTGCGCCAAATTCCTCTGCAACCCGCAGCAGATGTCTCGAAGTCGGCTTGGACACTTGGGTGATTTGCCGGGATTCAGCCGCTATGCCATGCCAGGCAAGTCGATGCAGCAGATGATCGAGTTCTAGTGGCGCGGCATCGCGGTCTTCGGCGATGTTGACCAGCACAACCCGCTGCGCCGCTTGCAGCAGAGGCATCGCCGCGCCCAGCGCGCGTGCGGCTTCCGGAGACTCTTTCCAGCCAACAACAATGGTGCCTGTCACGGTGACGGGTGGTACGCTGCTGGCAATCACGACCGGCCGGCCGCTTCCTAGTAGCAGTAGTTCAATGAGATTGTAGGGCATCCAGTCACGGTGCCGCTGCCGCCCTAACACAACCAAGTCGCTGTGCCGGGCGTTCAACAGCAAGCGTGTCTCGGAATGATCTGTTTCCTGGGTCAACATCGCGGATACATCGTTGGCGATCGTCGGTGCGCAGCGAACTGCAATTCCGTTTGCGGCACAGAAAGCGTCGAAATGCTTGGCGGCACCGACGGAAAGATTGTCATCTTCTTGACGTAGATCATTCAATGCGTTGGCAAGTGCCGAGCCAACGCAGAATTGAACGGGCGGGGAGCGTGCGACCGCTTCATACACGGTTAAACGTGAATGGTAAAAGTCTAGATGCACGGACAACGGCCGCGCGATGGCTAGAGCGGTTGCGAACACGGCATCGTCGGTGTCACTTCCGCTGGTCGGTACAAAGACGGTCTTAATCATGGCGGCCTCGCTATGAAGTGGCCGACATCTATATTCGATTGAGTCCGCGATATGCGCCATACGGAATTGTCCGGATATGATTGCGGGAAGGCTTGGTAAACCGGCGCCGCTGGTCACCCGCGACAGACAACGCTATGCCGTCAGGTGTCCTGTCGCGACTTGTCGCCTGTCGCGAGTCGCAGAGCGCTTCGGAAACTACTGATACCAAGCATCTATGTTCCGCCAATAATGATTGACGTTGAAAAGCATTTAGATGAATTGATTTACTTAAGGAGCAACAACGAAGACCGATGCAAATATTCGCGTTGATGTGGAGAACGAACTGCGTTGGACCCGAGTGTCGATGAAAATGGCATCGTCATCAAGGTGGACAACGGCATTGTGAGCCATCGGTGTAGCGGTGATGATGGGCGGTGGGCCGGCATCGATGTATGCCTGCCGGGCCTACGAGGCGCTCCAGCAATTTGAGGCAAATTTGACTAGCCAAGCAGCAACCGTCAATGCCTGACGATGCCCCACTCGAGACTGCGTTGCAGTTCTTCGAGAACAGCGTGACTCGGTCATGCTTCGTTGAGCTCAGTCATGCTCGCCTGTGGATAAGCAACTGACAACCCGCGAGCGTGGTGTTGAGAATCAACATCTTGCAATCGAGAAAAACCCAGTTTCGACCGCAGGTCGAGCTTCGAACCGGCTGCTCCCGTCACTACTTGTATTGACAACGTCATTACAATTGTGTAGGCTGATTCGTGAGGTGACCTATGGCGCAACCGGTTCGAAAGGACGATGTTATTCAGATTCGCGCATCCGCCGAGACAAAGGCAGTGTTGAACCGGGCGGCGGCGCTTCGGGGTCAAAAGCTCTCTGAGTTCATGTTGGACAGCGCCCGGCGTCAGGCGGAAGAGGCAATCTTGGATCAGCGCATTTTTTTCCTGGATGCGAAAGCCCATGAGAAATTTCTAGCTTTGCTCGATTCGCCGATAAAGCCGAGTAAGCATCTTAAGTCATTGATGAGCCGACGTCCCGCTTGGGAAAAATGAATGCCCGTCGGCGACATTTTTCACTAGGCGCCGTGCATGAGTCAAAGTCTCATCCTTGCGCCCGAGCGGCTGCATGCGCAGCATGATGTCTCGCAATTCGACAACGGCAAGCATCCTTCGCTGGATGCATGGCTCAAGAATCGGGCGCTTCCGAGTGAAGGAATGTCGGCCAGGACCTATGTTGTTTGCGCACGCGACGCGCCGCATCGCGTCGTGGGTTACTACGCGATATCGACCGCCATGGAACAGAGAATAACGTTGCCGAATGCCAAGATTCGGCGAGCGATGCCCGACCAGGTGCCTCTGTTACTCATCGGCCGGCTTGCCGTCGATCGGCAGTGCCAGGGAAAAGGACTTGGCGCGGATCTGTTGTTCGACGGGGTCAGGCGATGCCTTGAAGTATCAGAGATCGCTGGTGTGCGGGCAATCATAACTCACGCCATTGACGACGATGCGGTTCGCTTTTACGAGCATCATGGGTTTCTGCGCTGTCCGCTTGGCGATCGCGTTATGCTCTTGCCGATCGAGGCCGCGCGATCGCTTACGTAATGGCTACTATGTAGGTTCTGATCCGTGGCACGCTTCGAGTGCTCGGACGAGCACGGCCCTCGTCCGAGCTGCGAAGGTGGTCGGGACTTGCTCTTCGAGTGCCGCCCCCGGGTGCGCGGTTTGACCGCTTCGGGTTCGGCTCGAAGCGTTAGTTTCGAGCCGGGCGGCCGCACTTGGATGAAAAGCCCCTGGCATTGCAAACCGGGGCTTTTTTTTTGGGTGGCGCTCATGAACCGATTTCAATTCGATCTCGAAGGTATCTCAACGCTTAGCGAGGGTACTAACTTCTGACGCACTGCGCTCATAATGCCGAGGTCGAGGGTTCGAGTCCCTCTCTCACCACCAATATCAATATGTCCTTAAGCACATCGGGACGCAGAACCGAGTGCTAGCGTGGTGGCTGAAGGTACTACACGAGGCCAGTGCCACCCGGACCGTGGTCCAGACCTCACGTCACTTCGCTCCTTGCGTAGCGCGAACTTTATTCATCGTCGAACCCGAGCGCGAATGTCACCGCAGCCGCTGCCTCTTTCATTCTCCGCCCGGCGTATGCGTTTTGAATTCTGCGCGTCTTGCCGTCCAGGAGCATCGCCTCGCCATTCCTGCATTGTCCGCAGCATGCGTGAAGTGACCAAAACGGCCGGAACATGAAATTTTGCGTAAGTTTTGCGCGACTCGCCACCAAAATCACATAGGGCCGGTCAGGACTGTATAACGCTCCGACAGACCGACGCTGGTAGCACTCTACGGCAAGACGCGGAGCGAGTGCACGCGTGAAAAATCCCGATCGTGGGTGATAAGCGCGTCGGCGTTGATAGCGATTGCACTGGCCGCCTGTACTGCGTCGGGTAGCTTCAGCCTCAATGACGCACGCAAACGAGCTGCACTCTCGGCAATATCAGCAGTCAGATCGATGACTTGCCACGATTCCAGAATAGCCCGAAAGCGTTCTGCCAGAGCTTCGTTGCCAGACTGCAAGGGACCGGTCAGCACCTCGGCGATTGTCACTGTCGTGACGGCGAAACGCAGCTCGCCGGCGGCGTGGCGCTCAAATAAAGATTTGAATACTTTCGCGAACTTCGGGTGCGCTTCCAGGAAATACACGATGGGCGCGGTATCCATCAAGAGGAGGGCACCGTCGGGCAGCCCATCGAGCGTCATCGGCTCCATTCATCGCGCATTTTGTCGAGAGCGCCCCTGCTATTCTTACCCCACAATCCGCGCCCAGAGCCTTCCATCGTCAACAACGATTGTTGACGATGGCTGATGTGGTATTGAGCCAGTGGCACCAGCGCCGCGACAGGTCGGCCGCGGCGCGTAATAATCGTCGCTCGCCCACCTTCGGCTTCTTCCAGAAGCGTCGGAAGCTCATTGCGAGCCTCTTCTGATCCTTTGTGTGCAATTTTCATCGTGTTTTTTCTCATTCTTTCACTGTACAGACCGTACAGTTCCGTGTCAAGAGGACTACCTCTGATTGCCCAGGCGGAAACGAAGATGTTGGTGTCGAAGTACCGGCGCACGCCCGCTCTATCCCTTGTTTGCGCCATGATGGATGGAATGTCTAGCCTACCCTGAGGGCGACACGGCCCTCAGGCGGTACAGAAGAACATGCCTGCCAGAATCGCGACAATGCAGCCCCACTGCAGCAACAAGATCCGCTCGCGCAGCACGAGTGCTGCGAACGCGAGCGTGACCAGCGGGTAGGCGCCGGTCAGCGGCGTCACGATCGAGATCTTGCCGTAGCGGCTCGCGATCAACACGCCGAGGTCGCCGGCCGCCATCATCCCCATTGGCAGGAACGAGCGCGTCCACTCGATGACGGAATGAGTGCCGGCGCGTCCCTTCCAGAAGCCGTAGACCCCCAGTGTGAGCAGCGCGCCGATCATGCTGTAGAGCGCCATATTGGCATCGGTGGCACCCAGACTGTAGTCGTACTTGACGATCGTCTGGGCGCCGCCCCACAGCACGAGGGCGGAGAACGCAAGCAGAATCCAGGCGCGCCCGGTCACCTTGTTTGCGGCGTCCGCCGGTTGGTAGGCCAGTCCGATGCAGCCGCCGATCACGAGGGCCACCGCCCCGTACTGGAGCGGCGAAAGCGTCTCGCCAAGGAACCAGTGTGCGAACACGATGGTGAGCGCCGGATAGGCGGCCGAGAGCGTCCCCACGATCGTGATCGGGCCCGAGATGATCGACTGGAAGTACATGATCCAGCCCGTGCCGTCGAGCACGTAGGCGAGTACCCCGATAGCGAGCACGTGGCGACCTTCCGCGGTGAACACCGGCGTCCGTGGGCTTGCGAAGAAGTAACAAACCATCACCGCGGCGCGTGCGCACGCGAAATACAGGCAGAATCGTGCGGGCGGCACCTCCGTGATCCACATTTTCACGAAGCCCTGGCCGAGCCCGTAAAGCAGTAGCGCGAGCAGCGCCGGTGTCAGCCACAGCAGAAGAGGTCCGGCGGTCGTATTGGTCATCAACTCATTCTAGCGCGGCCGGTACCCGCCGGTCGCCACAGCTGCATGCTCAATCGCCGGCGTGACGACGCAGAAAGTCGAGCACGGGTGGGGCGACAATTTGCGGTGCCTCTAGCAGTATCGCGTGGCGTAGCGACGGCAGGATCACGAGTTCCGCGTTGGCCATTGAATCAGCAATCTGTGCGTTTAGGCGCGGATTGCAGCCCCCGTCGTTTTCGCCGGTCAGGACGAGGCTGGGATGCCGGATCTCGCCGATCCAAGGAGCCATTTCCGTCTCTGCATAGATATCGAATACGCTGAGAAAAACTTCTTTGTCGGTATCGATGACTTGTTGCATGCGCCGTTCGATCACCTCGGGGCAGCGAGCCGCGAACTCCGGAGTGAACCAGCGGTCTTTGAGCGTCGCGAGCACGGGCGGGATGCCCTTGGCGCGCATCGCGGCGACAACGCCCCGCACCTTGGCAGCTTCATCCGCGCTGCGAAACGCCGCCGTGCTGTACAAACCGAGCGACAGCACACGCTCGGGATAGCGCCGAGCATAGGCGGGGCCGATCATCCCGCCGAGTGAATGACCCGCAAAGTGGGCTTTTTCTATGTGCAACTCGCGCCGCAAGACTTCCAGATCCTCGACGAGATCGTCGAGGCTGTACGGCGGCTTCGCCAGCGGCGAGCGCGCGTGCCCGCGCAGGTCGTAGCTCACGCAGCGAAAATCGTCTTTTAGATGCTGAATGAGGCCATCCCAGCTATGGCGCGACGCGCCGATCCCATGAATCAGAATGAGGGGAGGGCCCCTGCCTTCGACCGAGAAAGCCGACTGAACCGGTGTGCCCATTTCAGATGACCGTCACCGATGCAGGCTTACCGCCGGCGACCCGCACGTAGGTATCGGTCAGTTCCCGGACGAGTAGGCAAAATACGGTCACGGTCGCTCCGTGGCATCCGGCTGCGCCATCGGTGGTCACCACGGCGACGCTGTTGGCAACCGAGCGCATGGCATGATTGAAATCGTCGCGTTCCACCGTCACGTGCCGGTCGCCTGCATGATCGGACTTCGCGGCGTCGCCGTCGAGAAGACGGGCATTACGTCCGCCGAGAATCGCTCCAGCGCCTCGAGCGATTCTTGATTGGCGTGTCCGATATTGCCATTCATGATGAGCTCGTCCACGCCGAGTTCTTCGTAGGCTTTCAAGCGATCAATCATTTCGGATGCGGTGCAAATCAGCAGGCTCTCGCGCAGTTCTTCCTTGGTCTGTTTGAGCGGCAGCGCCTTGATTGCGCCGTGCTCGACGATGCCGGGACCCGTGAACACATTGTGGAACCTGCCATAGTAGTCGTAGGCATGGTCAAGTTTCCGGCGCGCATCCGCAGCATCTTTCGCCACACAGCAGACGCGCATCACCGCCAGGCGAAGATCGCGACCGGCTTCGCCGCAGGCGGCCTTGCCGCGGTTGAATGCGTCAACCTGCTCGCGCATCTTGCCGACGCTGGCATTGAGCGGCGTCGTTTGAATGTGAAACCCGCGGCGTGCCGAGGCTTCGATCGCCTCGGGAACGAGCGCAGCGATCATGATCGGGGGCGAACCCGGCGCGCGCGGCCGCGGCATCACCGTGATCGGCGCAAATTGGTAATATTTTCCGTCCCAAGAGACTTCCTCCCGCGACATGAGAGCCATCAGTACATTCAGCGACTCGTCGAAACGCTCGCGCGACTCCTCGATGGGCTTGCCCATTCGCGCGAGCTCGTACGCGAATGCACCGCGGCCGACGCCGAGCACGAGCCGGCCCTCGCAGAGGATGTCCGCTTGGATGACTTGCCCCGCGAAAATTCGCATGTCATGCAGCGGCAATTGGCAGACGGAGGTGACGATTTCCAGATGCTCGGTAATCGATGCGACTTTGACCGCGAACTGGAGCGGATCGGGAATCAACAGGATGTTGATCAAATGGTGCTCCGGGATCGTGACTCCGCGAAACCCCAGCCGATCGACGAGCTTTGCCTGCGCGAGCATGTCGGCATAGAGCCGATCGCCACCGTAGCTCGTATCCCGGTAGTAGGCCCCCAGGAAGTTGTTGAACTGCATTTGACCCCCGAATCGCAGTGGATACCACGGTGCCAGACTGCTGGAATCGTGAAAAGCGAAATATTTTCGTCATTTAATTCGGTATTATCGAATTATGGACTTCGAAGAGCTCAATACCTTTCTCGAGGTGGTCAGGACTCAAAGTCTGGTATCGGCCGCACGCCATCTGCACGTCACTCCCTCGACCGTGACGGCACGAATCAGCACGCTTGAGGAAAAGCTCGGTCAGAAGCTGCTCCATCGACGCAAATCCGGCGCCGCTTTGACTTCGGCAGGGTTCAAATTCCAGCGCTATGCCGAACTCATGACTCAGGTTTGGCGCCAGGCGCGCTACGAGATCGCGTTGCCCCCGGGGGTGGAGGGTGTTTGCAATGCCGGTCTCGAATTTGATCTGTGGCAGAACGTGGGCAGCCGCTTCCTCGATCATGTGCGTGCGCACGCGCCAGGGATCGCGACGGCATTGTGGCCGGGCGAGCAGCGCCAGTTGCAGCGCTGGCTCGATATGGGATTGATCGACATTGCCTTTTGCTACGTACCGCACGCCGGCGAGGAGTACACGAGCCGCCTGTTGCTCGAAGATGAACTTATTCTCGTCTCGGCGGGTGTCGATCAGTCGGCCGCGCTCGATTCGGCGTACATCTACGTTGACCACGGCGACCAATTCCGGCGCCAGCATGCCGAGGCGTTTCCCGACGCCCGACCCGCGCAAGTCACGATCGCCGCATCGGATTGGGCGCTCGACTACCTGTTGCGAGCCCATTCAAAAGGATACCTACCCTCGCGTGTAGCTGCTCAACTGATTGCCTCAGGCCGCTTGCAGCGGGTAGAAGGCGCGCCCTCATTCTTGCGGCGGGTGTATCTCGTCGAGAGCGCGCGTGCAACTCAGTCCTGGCCTTGGTATGAGGCGGCCGTTGCTGCGAGCAGCACGCGGTAATCGATTGAACGGCGAACCGAGCGCCGGCGCCGGCCCTGGGTTAAGAGCGCTCACTTGTTTGACACGTATTGCTCGTCGCTGACTTTTTCCAACCAATCAACTCCCTTGCCGTCGAGTTTCTCCACGATCGCTATGTGCGACATCGCAGTGGTGGCGGTGGCACCGTGCCAATGTTTTTTGCCCGGTGGGCACCATACGACGTCACCCGGCCGGATTTCCTCCTTCGGTTCGCCCCAACATTGGGTCCATCCGCAGCCGGCCGTAACGATCAGCCTCTGGCCGAGCGGGTGCGTGTGCCATGCTGTACGCGCACCGGGCTCGAACGTCACGGTCGCGCCGAGGGTGCGCGCCGGTGCCGGTGGTTCGAACATCGGATCGATTCGAACATCGCCCGTGAAGTATTGGGCGGGCCCCTTTACGGATGGCTGTGAGCCGCTACGCTTGATTTCCACGGTCAAATGTCCTTTACGATCTTGTTGCGGCCGCGGCCGAGAGTGCCTTAAGTCAGGGCGTTACCAATCCCTTGATGGATTCGTCACGCTCCTGTCCCTCCAGCGATCTTACTTGCCGACGCGCGCCGCCAAGTGCGCGGGATAACGATCCCCATGCACTTGGATGCGACTCAGCGCATCGCCGATTTTCTTGAGATCCTCGGTGCTGAGTTCGATCGCGGCGGCGCGCACGTTTTCTTTGAGGCGATTGAGCTTCGTCGTTCCCGGAATCGGCACAATCCAGGGCTTCTGCGCCAGGAGCCAGGCGAGGGCGAGCTGCGCCGACGTTGCCCGCTTCGTTTCCGCGATCGACCGCAAAATCTCGACCAACCCCTGATTGGCTTTACGGGCTTCGGGTGAGAAGCGCGGTACGATGTTGCGAAAGTCATCCTTGGCGAAGGCGGTTTGTTCGTCGATCTTGCCGGTCAGGAAGCCTTTTCCTAAAGGACTGAAAGCCACGAAACCGATTCCTAACTCTTCGCAAGTCGGCAATATTTCAGTTTCGGGCTCACGCCACCAAAGCGAATACTCGCTCTGAAGCGCCGTCACGGGCTGGACCGCGTGCGCACGTCGGATCGACTGCACGCCAGCCTCGGAAAGGCCGAAATGCTTTACCTTGCCCTCGCGAATGAGATCCTTCACGGTGGCCGCCACATCCTCCATAGGCACGTTGGGATCAACGCGGTGCTGATAAAAGAGGTCGATCCGGTCGGTTCTCAATCGCTTGAGCGATGCTTCGGCGACTTCACGGATGCGCTCTGGCCGGCTGTCCATGCCCGAACTGACAAGGCCATCCTTGAAACCGAACTTGGTGGCAATGATCACTTGATCGCGGATGGGGGCAAGTGCTTCTCCCACCAAACTTTCATTGGTGAATGGACCATAAGCCTCGGCAGTATCAAAGAAGTTCACACCGCTCTCGAACGCTCCTCGGATCAGTGAAATCGCCTCCTGTTTTCCCAGAGCCGGGCCGTAGGCGTAATTCAAACCCATGCAGCCCAGCCCTATGTCTGAGACTTCGGGTCCGCGAGTACCTAATTTGCGATGCATCATGCTTCTCCTCGAAAAGTCGATCTTGGCGTTTCCAGGCCAAGTTAACAGGTGAGGCGCTGTATGATTAGATGGCAGAATACGCATAGGTCTATGAATAGGGCTCATGAATGCCGAGGCACGAACTAAATGACTTATTGGCGTTTGTCGCCGTTGCGCGCGAGCGCAGTTTCACAAAGGCAGCGGCCAAGCTCGGCGTATCGCAATCGGCCTTAAGTCACACCATCCGTGGACTCGAGGAGCGCTTAGGATTGCGCTTGTTAACTCGTACGACCCGCAGTGTCGCCCCGACACAGGCGGGGGAGCGGCTGTACCATTCAGTCGGGCCCCGATTTGCAGAGATCGAGGCCGAGGTGGCCGCCTTGAGCGAGCTTCGGGACAAGCCCGCCGGCACTGTACGCATCACGGCGGGCGAGCACGCGGCCATTGCGGTGCTTTGGCCAACCTTCGCAAAGATTCTCCCGAACTACCCCGACATCAAAGTTGAAATTACCGTTGACTACGGTCTCACGGATATCGTCGCCGAGCGTTACGATGCCGGCGTGCGGTTGGGCGAGCAGGTGGCGAAGGACATGATCGCTGTTCGGATCGGGCCCGACCTTCGGATGGCCGTCGTTGGGTCGCGGTCTTATTTTGAAAGACGAAAGCGACCGCAGACACCCCGCGACTTAACGGCTCACGACTGCATCAACCTCCGGCTGCCGACGTACGGGGGGCTCTATACGTGGGAATTCGAGAAGAACAGACGCGAGGTCAATGTGCATGTGGAGGGACAGCTCGTTTTCAATAACATTGCTTTGCGTCTGAACGCCGCGCTCGCGGGACTTGGTCTGGCGTATATGCCGGAGGATCAGGTGCAGGGCGATATAGCCGCCGGGCGCCTGGTGCGCGTACTGGCCGACTGGTGTCCACCCTTTTCGGGGTATCACCTCTATTATCCCAGTCGTCGCCAATCTTCTCCCGCCTTCACCCTGCTGGCCCAGGCATTGCGGTATCGCCGCCCATGATCCTCAATTGGGATTTCCCATCGGAAACGCTTGTAAAGAGCGGCGACCCGGCGGGTAGGGCACGAATACAATAGCTGCATGTCGTCCATTGATACGCAACCGGCCGTGCTGACTGCCCACCCTTCGACCCCCAACGACGCCGTGCGCAGCCTCGGGGTGCAGCTGCGAGCGGAAGAGCCCGACATTCTCGTGTTCCAGTATTCACTGGAGGCGGACATGTCCCGCGTACGCGTTCCCCCATCCGGCGCGGGGTGGACGGGCGGACGCCCTTTGGAAGCACACATGCTTCGAGGCTTTCGTCGCGCCTGCGGATGCGCCCGGCTACCACGAATTCAATTTCTCGCCCTCGCTCGACTGGGCCATCTACCGGTTCAGTGCCTACCGGGAGGGAATGTCGCCGGCCGAGATCGGCGCGAGCTCCGAAAATCTCCGTGCGCCGAGGCGACGATGGGCTCGAGCTTCAGTCGGCTGTGCGCTTAGGGCATCTGGCTGAGTTGCGTGACGCCCGTCATCTGCGGATCGCTCTGGCCGCGGTCATCGAGGACGAGAATGGTAGACTTTCGTACTGGGGGCTGCGGCACCCGCCCGGCAAACCCGATTTCCATCACCCGAACGGATTCGCACTGGAAGTTGCCCGCCCATGAGGTTTGGAATCGACCGATTGCTCGAAGAGCCCGAGCTGCGCAAGCCGCTGGCGGGGCGGCGCGTGGCTCTGTTGGCGCACCCCGCTTCGGTGACACGCAACCTTGTCCATTCCCTCGATGCGCTGGCGGCGGTCGGCGACGTACGCCTGAGCGCGGCGTTCGGCCCTCAGCACGGGCTGCGCGGGGACAAGCAGGACAACATGGTCGAGTCGCAGGACTACACCGATCCCGTGCACGGCATTCCGGTCTTCAGCCTTTACGGTGAAGTACGCCGGCCGACGCCGGAAATGATGGATACCTTTGACGTTCTGCTCGTTGATCTGCAAGACGTCGGGTGCCGAATCTACACGTTCGTCACCACGCTGCGTTACGTGCTCGAGGCGGCGGCGAAGAAGCACAAGGCCGTGTGGGTTCTGGATCGCCCGAACCCTGTGGGCCGGCCCGTGGAAGGGCTGACGCTCAGGGCCGGCTGCGAAAGCTTTGTCGGCGCCGGTGCGATGCCGATGCGTCACGGCCTGACGCTCGGAGAGCTTGCACGGTGGTTCGTGGAGACTCTCCATCTCGACGTCGACTGCCGCGTCGTGCCGATGGAGGGTTGGGAGCCGAACGCCGCGCCGGGATATGGGTGGCCGCTCGGCGGCGCGCACGTGGGTCAACCCGAGTCCCAACGCCCCCAATCTCTGGATGGCGCGCTGCTATCCGGGCTCGGTGATGCTCGAAGCCACGACGTTGTCGGAAGGCCGTGGGACCACAAGGCCGCTGGAACTGCTCGGTGCGCCGGATCTGGACGTGCGGGCGTTGCTGGCGGAGATGCGTTCGCTTGCAACGCCATGGATGAGCGGCTGTCGGCTGCGGCCCTGCTGGTTCGAGCCCACGTTTCATAAGCACGCGGGGAAGCTCTGCGCGGGCGTCCAGGTGCATGTGGAAGACGCCGCGTACTATGACCACGAGGGATTCAGGCCTTGGCGATTGTTCGCGCTCGCGTTCAAAGCTCTGCGGCGGCTGCGGCCGGATTACGAGATCTGGCGCGACTTTGCCTACGAGTACGAGAAGGACCGGCCCGCGATCGACGTGATCAACGGCAGCGATCTGCTGCGCCGTTGGGTGGACGATCCGGCGGCGACGCCGGCCGATCTGGAGGCGCTGACGGCTCGCGACGAGGTTCGCTGGCGCAGCGAGCGCGAGGCGGTGCTCCTCTACTGACGGCAACTTGCCGCCTCGACGGGCACAATCGCCATCATCAGCGTCATGCCAAAGCTGATCGACGAGGAGGGTAGAGGCCTGCTCTGTTTGGCGCAGGAAAGCCCAGGTTTAGCGCTGGGCATCATTGCCGTAGAGTCCAGCCTGCCGGCCACGTTCCTGTACCAACGCAAGCACCGCGTCGATCGTCGGTGTTGCGACTTTGACGAGGCGGCCCATTTCCTGGACGGCGGTGACGAGCGCATCGATCTCCAGAGATCGGCCTCGTTCGAGATCTTGCAGCATCGAGATTTTGTGACCGACGACGGAACCGGCTGCGTTCAGTCGCCTCTCCATCATTTGTTCTGGAATGGCGAGACCGAGCGCTGTAGTTATCGCCCGGGCTTCGGCCATCATGGATTTGCATAGGGCGCGCAGGCCGGGCTCGGAGGTGACGCGATCCAGGGTCGCGAGGGTAAGGGCGCTGATCGGGTTGAAACAGACGTTGCCCCACAGCTTGAGCCAGATGCTCCAGCGGATGGTGTCGCGGATCGGCACTTCGAATCCGGCAGAAACCAGCGCATCGCGCAGCGCCACGATGCGCTCCGAGGTGGAGCCGTCGGGTTCGCCTATAGTGAAGCGCTTGTACAGGCGATGTTCGATCACCCCGGGCGCCACGACCTCGCAGGCCGGATCGACGACGCAGCCGATGGCGCGCTCGGGTCCAATCGCATTCCATTGCGCGGCGCCGGGATCGACGCTTTCCAAATGATGGCCCTCCAGCGGGCCGCGCTCCTTGTAGAAATACCACCAGGGAAGGCCGTTCATCGCTGTCAGAACGGCGGTGCGCGGACCGAGAAGCGGAGCGAACGCGCTCGCGCTGGCGTTGGCCTGCTGCGCTTTCAGCGCGCAGATCACGACGTCCTGCGGGCCGAACGTGGCGGGGTCGTCGCTTGCCGGCAAGTCTACCGTGCGCGTCTGTCCCTCCACGATTAACTTGAGCCCGTGGCTCTGAATGGCCGCCAGATGCGCACCGCGGGCAATGGCACACACTTCATGGCCCGCCAATGCGAGTTCCCCCGCCATGTAACCGCCGATCGCCCCGGCGCCGAATACGCAGATTTTCATCGCTCGCTCCTCTGTTCTGTCATCCAACGACCGACATCATAGAGTCTCCCTGTTTTGATGAGTATCCGGAGATTTAGCAAGATATATTCCCGTTTTTCGCGATAATAGGCCCATGGACAAGTTCGCGGCGATGCGGGTGTTCGTCAAGATTGCGGATGCAGGGAGCCTGTCGGCCGCAGGCCGTCAGTTGGGTCTTTCTCTGACCTCCGTCAGCCGCCAACTCATGGCACTCGAAGAGGTGCTCGGCACCACGCTTGTCGAGAGGACGACGCGCCATCTCTCGCTGACCGAGTCCGGTCGACTCTACTACGAACGGGCGAAGCAGATTTTGGAGGAGGTCGTCGAGATGGAACGCGGCCTGACGATGCAGACGGGAGTCGCGTCCGGCCGGTTGCATGTGAGCGCGCCGTCGCTGCTCGGTCGGTTGCGGTTGGCGCCAATGCTGCCCGGCTTTCTGGCGGAGCAGACTCGGGTCTCGGTCGATCTGATGCTGGTGGATCGACCGGTGCGTCTTGCCGAGGAAGGAATCGATGTTGCCCTTCGCATTGGACCGCTGGAAGACTCAGGTCTAATTGTCCGCAAGCTCGACGACATCCAGCTTGTGGTCTGTGCCGCGCCGGATTATCTGCGTCAGCGCGGCGTGCCGGCGACGCCGGACGACCTGCTCGAGCAGGACTGCCTGGCCTTCGGCGATGTACCAGGCATGGCGGAATGGAGCTTCCAAGACCGCGCAGCGCGAAGATCTCTGCGCATTCCAGCCCGGCTTTGCGCCAACGACTTCGATACGTTGGTCAGTGCGGCTTTGGCAGGGGCCGGGGTCGTGCGAGTGCCATCCTGGCAGGTTGCGCATTATCTCGCTGACGGACGGCTTAAGGTAGTGCTCGAGGCCTATCAGCGGCCGCCGACGCCATTGAGCATCCTAACCTTTCGCACCCGCCTGCTTCTGCCGAAGGTGCGCGCCTTCGTAGATTTTTTGCAGCATCACTGGATGCGTCCGCGACCGCCCCTTTGATTCAGCGACGTTAGATCTGTCCGCGATGAAGTCGAGACGACTACCCGTGCTCCGTCGCTCGACTGTTCTCGATACCGACTTGATTGTCGAATCCTCGCTTCCGCTCGGCTTAAGCGTCGAGCAGAGGCTAAGCTGTTTGGTTCGCTGGAAGAATGAGCGTGAACACAGTTCCGCCGGCGTTCCGGTGCTCCACGTCGATCCTGCCACCATGCGCCTGCGCGATTTGCCGTGCGAGACTGAGACCAATGCCAGATCCGCCGGGCTTCGTACTGAAGAACGGTACAAAAATCTGATCGATGGAGGCCGGCGCTACACCGCAGCCGTTATCGGCAATGGTGATGCCGATCTGCCGTTCGTCGAGCCAACTGCCATTCATCTCAATGCATGGTCCCGATGTCTTCGCGACCGCATCGATCGCGTTGTGAAGTAGATTGATCAACGCGTGCTCGAGTAGTTCTGGATCTGCGACAACAAGCAGATTCACCGGTTCGATTCGGTTCGAGTAGGCAATGCCCTTGTTTACCAGCGCGGCGGCCATCAGCCGTTCGATATTTCCAATGATCTCCGACAGCTGAACCGGCCGCAACGCAGGTCGCGGAAGATCGGTGAATTGCCGGTAGCGATCCACAAAATTCATCAGGCCGACGCTGCGTCGTTTGATCGCATCCACGGCATCGCTCACTTCGCGCGCCGCCTCCGAAGAGCCCGCCTCGCCGCGATACTGGGCACCGCGCAACAGTGCCTCCAGGCTTTCCGACAGCGAGGAGATCGGCGTGAGCGAGTTCATCATCTCATGCGCGAGCACCTGCACCATGTCTTGCCAGGCCTTGAGTTCCACCGCGTCGAGCTCACCGGCGAGGCGTTGCACGGAAATCAACCGTTCAGAGTCACGGCCCGCAAGGGTGTATTGCGCCACCGATACAAGCGCCGACCGTCCGTCTGCCAGCGGCACGATCCGTTGTGTGCCAGGAGCGAGCGCAAGGATCGTCGTCGCCGCCGCCAGACCCACAGATGCCATCTGTGCCAGACTGTCCACCGGTTCGCCGGCGAGCCGATTCGCGGCGCGATTCGCAAGACTAATCTGCCCGTTGGAGTGCACAATGATCAACGAGGCGGCCACGGTATCGAGCAGCGTTTGCAGGGCATCGAGCTGTTGCTGCCTTTCGGCCCGTTCGGTCTGTACCCTGACCACGGCGTCTTCGAATGGTGAGGGCGACCGCCCGGATGTGCTGCGCATCTCCGCGGGCACATCCGCATCGCCGGCCTTGAGACTATCGATAAAATGTTCGACGCGGCGGTCGGCCCGCGTGATACAGCGGGCCAGATCCGCAATGATGATCGCGGCTATGCCGGCCACCACCAGCGAAGTGGCATAGAGCTGTGTGTGGGCGACGAGCTGCACAAACAGCATTGTCAGGCTACCGAGCACGATGGCTCGGATCGAGATCCCGAGTACGAACTGGCTTGGCCACGCAGCTCTAAAGCCCATGTTTCGCCATGCGTCGATAGAGCGCGGGCCGGCTGAGGCCGAGCTCTGCGGCAGCCAGCGAGATATTGCCTGCATGATGCGCGAGAGCGCGTTCGATCGCGCCCCTTTCCACAACGTCCAAATTCTGCGTCTCTTTTTCGCGGCGTGCGCGGGTCATGGCCGCGGCGGCCGTAACCGCCGCAATGAGCTTGTCGTTGTGCCAGGGCTTGAGGATAAAATCCGCGGCGCCTCGCTTGAGCGCGTCCACCGCGAGCGCAACGCCTCCATACGCAGTCATCAGTACCACGGCGAGACACGGATCGAAGGCATGGATGCGCGTCAGGGCATTCAATCCATCGCCGCCGCTGCGTTCTCCGGACACGAAATTCATGTCGAGCAGCACCACATCGAATGGCGCGGACATGAGCAGTTCGTCCAACCCCTTTACGGATGAGAGAGTCTCCACGCGGTCGGCAGAGGGCGTCAAAGCGATGCGGGCCGCTCGGAGCACATCGGCATCGTCCTCCGCAATTAGAATACTCGGGCCTCCGCTCATACCGGTAAGCCTAAGCGCAGCGCCATCGCATTCACAAGGCGAGCGCGGGCCGCTGCGCATTCAAGGCTGTAGCGCCGGAGAAGTGTCCGTTTCCGGACAGTCGCAACGCCAAAGAATGTCGCGATGTTGCCTAACTACCTGATCTGCATATTGTTTTTGTAAGGAGGGTCGCGCCGTACACTTCGAACCGTGAAGCGCAAGATACCTATCGCCGCCGGCGTCTTGACCTGGCTCTTCCTCGCCTGCGCCTGCACGCTCGAGCCGCGCTATCACGCGCCCGCATTGCCGGTGCCTGTTGATTGGCCAATGCCTGCTGCGACGCCGGAGCATCCACCGGTCAATGTGGCGGCGCGCGACATCGGTTGGCGCGATTTCTTCGTTGATAGACGGCTGCAGCAACTCATCGACCTCGCCTTGGCGAATAACCGAGATCTGCGCGTGGCCGTGCTCAACATCGACAAGGCGCGCGCTCAATATCGAATCCAACGAGCCGCTCTGCTGCCGTCGATCGATGCGTCGGGCAGCTTCCTCCGCGAAAAGCTACCGGCGTCCTTGACTTACGGCATCGCGACCCCGACCACCGGCTACTTCGAGGCGGGTCTGTCCATCACCGCTTACGAAGTGGATCTGTTCGGCCGCGTGCGCAGCTTGACGCATGCCGCGCTGGAACAATACGTGGCGCAAGGTGAGGCGCGCCGCAGCGCCCAGTTGAGCTTGATCGCCGAAGTAGCCAACGCCTACTTGACCCTCGCAGCCGACAGTGAACTCGAGCGCCTGGCGCAGCAAACACTCAAGAGCCAGGAGGATTCCTACGCGCTCGAGCAAAAGCGGCATGAGACGGGCACGGTGTCCGCCCTGGATCTCGTGCAGTCGCAAACCACGGTCGAGCAGGCGCGCGCCGACGCCGCACGCTTTGAGGGGCATGTCGCGCAGGATAGGGACGCTTTGGCGCTCCTGGTCGCTACCGATATCGAGCCGGCCTTGCTGCCTTCACAATTCGATTCCAACACCATGGGGCTCGACCCGTTGCCGGCCGAAGTACCGTCCGCGGTACTGCTGCGCCGGCCCGATGTCCTGGAGGCCGAACATACGCTGCGAGCAGCCAACGCCGATATCGGCGCCGCACGCGCGGCGTTCTTCCCTGACATTACTTTGACCACGAATCTCGGCTCGGTGAGCTATCAGCTCTCGAACCTTTTCAAGTCCGGCACAGGCACCTGGGCTTTCGAGCCGGTGATGTCCCTGCCCATCTTCCACGGCGGCGCGCTGTTGGGCGGCCTAGACGTCGCGCACGTCAACGAGAAGATCGCGCTCGCGCAGTATGAGAAGGCGATTCAGTCCGGGTTTCGTGAGGTCGCCGATGCGCTTGCATTGACCGCAACGCTCAATCGTCAGCGCGCCGCTCAGGAAACCCTGGTCGCAGCCACGAGCCGGGCCTACACGCTCTCGCAGCGGCGCCACGCGGTGGGCAGCAACAGCTATCTCGAGGTGCTCGATTCTGAGCGCAGCGATTATGCCGCGCGCCAAGGACTGATTACGACGCGCCTCGCCGAGCAGAGCAATCGAGTCACCTTGTACAAGGCCCTTGGCGGCGGCTGGAGGGAAGAGACGCCATGAGCATGGATCGCCCCATACGGCTGCCCTGGTGGCGCAGGAAACTCTGGCTGCAATGGGGCGTGGCCGCGGTCGCCGCGGCGCTTCTAATCTCGATAGCTGTCCTTTTCCTGGGTACCCCGGAGCGCAGCCTCCGCGTCGCGGCCGCGAGCATCACCTTGGGGCGTGTGCTGCAGGGGCCGTTTCACGACTTCATTCCGCTGCGGGGCAAAGTAGTGCCGATGAATACCGTCTACCTCGACGCGCTTGAAGGGGGGCGTATCGATCGTATCCTCGCTCTAGCCGGCGATATGGTGGAGGAAGGACAGCCGTTGGTTGAGTTGAGCAATACAGAGCTCGAGCTCGATGTTCTCGATCGTGAAGGGCGATTGGTCGAGTCGATCACGCAATTGCAGACTTACGAAACTCAGCTCGAACAGAACCGCGTTGCGAACCAGAAGGCGCTCGCTCTGATCGACTACGATGTCACGCGACTTGAGCGCTCCGTCGGCCGGCGGGCTATTCTGGTGGCGGATGATGCCGAGCCCGTGGAAGTCAAAGACCAGGTTCAGGACGAACTGACCTATGATTTGAAAGTGCGACCGATGCAGGACGAGAGCAATCGCAGGCAGGAAGCACTCCGTGTGCAGCAGCTGCCGCAGATTCACAGCCAACTGATTAAGCTGCAGCAGGACCTCAAGATCACCCGCGGCAAGCTCGACAATCTGACCGTACGAGCGCCGGTCGCGGGCCGGCTCACCGCCCTGGACCTCAAGGTCGGCGAGAACCGCAATCGCGGCGAGCGCTTTGGCGAGATCACACCGGAGACTGGTTTTAAGCTCGCGGCGGAGGTGGACGAGTACTACCTAGGCCGCGTGCAGAATGGGCAGACGGCGGACATAGAGATGGCCGACAAGACTTGGACGCTCAAAGTCACCCGCGTCTACCCCAAGGTGACCAACGGCACCTTCACCGTCGATTTCGCCTTTCAAGGGACCACGCCCGCAGGCTTGCTGCCCGGTCAGGCCCTGCAGGGCAAATTGGCGCTCGGCGCCGATCGAATGGCGACCATTCTTCCGGCTGGCGCATTTCTGGACCGCAGCGGCGGCGATTGGATTTTCGTGTTGACCAAGGATGGCAGATCGGCGCTTCGCCGAACCATCAAAATCGGCCGCCGCAATACCGAGCAGGTCGAAGTGCTAAGCGGGCTCGCCGTCGGCGAACAGGCCATTATTTCCGATTACACCGGACTCGAACGCATCGATCGCATTGATCTCAAGCCTTAGGAGCCTCGCGATGTTGAAACTAGAGAATGTCAGCAAGATCTACCGCACCACCGAGGTGGAGACGCGCGCGCTCGATGCCGTGTCATTTGAGGTGGGCGCCGGGGAGTTTCTCGCCATCATGGGGCCCTCCGGCTGCGGAAAATCCACCCTGCTCAATATTCTGGGGCTCCTCGATAGTCCCACAAGCGGGCGCTACTCGTTCTTCGGCGAGGATGTCGCCCGCTCTTCCGAGCGGCACCTCACCCTCCTGCGTCGAGGTGCGGTCGGGTTTGTCTTCCAGAGCTTCAATCTCATTGACGACCTCAACATCACCGAGAACGTCGACGTCGCCCTCATCTATCGCGGAGTTTCCGCCAGTGAACGTAAACGCCGGGTCGCCGAAGCACTCGACCGCGTCGGGATTGCGCATCGGGCCCGCCATCTGCCCCAACAGCTCTCCGGCGGGCAGCAGCAACGGGTCGCGATCGCCCGCGCGCTCGTCTCCGATCCCAAACTGATTCTGGCCGACGAACCCACCGGCAACCTCGATACGGCCAACGGCGAAGCGGTAATGGATCTGCTCAGCGGCGTCTCGAAGTCCGGCACGACCGTCATCATGGTGACCCACTCGCTGGTCCATGCCGCCCGGGCCCAGCGAACGGTCAAGCTCCTGGACGGTCACGTGGTCAGCGAGACATTGCTGGCCGCCTGAAAATGTTTCGCAACTACATGGCCGCTGCGCTGCGCAATCTGGTGCGCAACCGATTGTATGCGGCTATCAACATCGTTGGCCTCGCACTGGGCGTTTCGGCAGCCCTGCTGATTGCACTTTTCGTCCGCGACGAACACAGCTATGACCAGTTCTTTCCGGGTTATCGCGACGTCTATCTGCTGACTGAATCTAAGGATTATATTGATCATCGTATGCTCGCAGAGCGATGGGATTTTTCATTTCCCGACCTGGCGGCAAAGCTGAGCGTGCAGTTTCCGCAGATAACGACCGTTGCTCGGATCATGACTGCGGACAACCCGCCGCATATTCGTCATGGCCAGGTAGAGGCGGATGAGACGGGCTTCCTCTGGGTGGACCCGTCATTCTTCCGGGTCATGCCGCTGAAATCGTTAGCCGGAGATCTTCAAAGTGCGCTGGCCACGCCCGACAGCGTTGTCCTTACCCGGATGGCCGCGCGCAAGTATTTTGGTCGAGACAAGCCGTTGGGCGAACTGTTGGAAGTCAACCCTGCCATGGGATCGGATGCTGGCAAGGTATCAACTGCCTTCAGCACACCTCATCCGATGCGCGTGACCGCGGTAGTAGAAGACTTGCCGTCGAACAGCTATCTAAAAGGCGAGGTGTTCGGCTCCAGCCTCGCGGCCTACTCCCAATTCGCGCTTTACGATCTCACACCAGATCAAGGAGCATTTCGTATCAGCGCTTATACCTTCGTCCGCCTGCGGCCAGGCACACCGGTGCAGCGGATGCGACAGGAACTCTCCGCCTTTGCAACTCACAATTCGGACACGTCGACTGTTTACCCACCTGGGTTCACCGTTGGACTGCATCTGACGCCTATTTGCGACCTACACTTATCACCTTCCGGCGAATCGCCGCTATCCCCCAGAGGCGATAGGACGCTGCTCGCGGCCTTGGCCGTCATTGCAGTTTTGATTATCACCTCGGCATCATTCAATTTCGTCACTCTGATGACTGCTCGAGCAGCCCAGCGCGCCGTTGAGACGGGTGTTCGCAAGGCTGCGGGCGCGCTTCGAAGCCAATTAGTGATCCAGTTTTTGGCAGAGGCGGTCATGTATGTTGCCTTGGCCATGGTGCTGGCCGTAGCGATTTCCGAACTTTCATTGCCTTGGATGAACTCTGTCCTAAAGCAAAAGATCGCATTCAACTATCTTGGCGATCCAGCGCTATTGGGCGCTCTGCTGGTTACTATCGTCGGGTTGGGCGTAATGGCCGGTGCATACCCTGCTTTTGTCTTATCTGCATATCGGCCGGCTGCGGTGTTGAAGGGGACACTCGTCCAGGGACCAACCGGAGGCATTGTTCGCCGCGCACTAGTCGCTCTGCAGTTCGCCATCATGATCGGCCTCGGCATTACAGCCATGACTATTTGGCGCCAGACTCTGTTCTCACTCAACAACCAACTTCGAGTCGACGGTTCCGGCGTCCTTCTTATCGACGACGCGTGCGCCCCTTCCGGCCGAGCGTTTCGAGACCGCCTTGCCTCCATGCCTGGTGTCGCTAGGGCCGCTTGCGCCAATGAGGCAGCCCTCTTTAACGGCGGAATGATCGTTTCTGCGCAGGCTCAGGGCGGGGCTGCAATTCCGATGTTGAGTGGGGTCGTCGACGACGGCGCACTTGAGTTCTACGGCCTGCGGCCGTTAGCGGGACGCTTTTTCGATCACAATCACGGTGAAGATGATCGCCTCGTCGAAGGGGAAGCGGCGGGAAACCCGTCTATTGTCGTTAATGAAACGGCGATGCGCAAACTGGGCTTTAGTTCTCCCGCCCAGGCAATTGGCAAGACCGTGATCTGGAATCGCCGTCGCTGGAGTGCAAAGCCAACGCCCGGCACAATTGGGCCATCCGAGATCATCGGTGTGGCGCCTGACCTTGCTCTCGATACCCGCAGAGAGGCGCGGCCGCAGATCCTCTATGTAGACCCCACTTCTTTTTCTGTATTGAGCGTTCGGTTGATTGGGCCGCAAATTCCGGAGGCCCTAACAGGAATTGATGCTGCCTGGTCCCAGATAATGCATTCGAGCAATCATCGGCGCTTCCTGAGCCAAAATCTGCAAGACATGTATGCAGACATCATTCTGCAGGGGACTGCGATAAGTCTCGGTACAGGTCTCGCCGTCGTGATTGCTGCGTTGGGATTATTCGGGCTGTCAGCTCATTCGACTGAACAGCGCACCAAGGAGATCGGCATCCGCAAGTCCATGGGCGCCGGCACTGGCGACATCGTGCGGCTGCTGATGTGGCAATTCACGAAACCCGTGCTATGGGCCAATCTGATCGCCTGGCCGCTGGCTGCCTGGCTGATGACGCGCTGGCTGCAGACTTTCGCCTATCACATTGATCTGCCGCTCTGGCTGTTCCCGGCGACGGGGGCCGTGACGCTGACGATCGCCCTGCTCACTGTCAGCGTGCACTCCATCCTTGTCGCCCGCGCCAAGCCAGTGGCGGCGCTGCGCTACGAGTAACAAGGGCCCCAAAAATGTTTCGCAACTACATGATGGCCGCGCTGCGCAACCTCGCGCGCAATGGTCTCTACACCGCTATCAACATCGTGGGTCTCAGCATCGGATTCTCGGCGGCTATGCTGACGGCACTGTTTGTACGCTCCGAGTTCAATTACGACACCTTCCTACCGGGCTATGATCGTGTCTTCAGCGTTGCTGAAGTTTACCACCCGCCCGGTGGAGCACCGTTACGCATAGACGCAGCGCTCCCCAATATCGCAGCGCCGATGAAAGTCGATTACCCGGCGATCGATTCCATCGCACGCCTCGCTCAAGGTGGCGGCGATCTACGCGTGGGTGCTATCGAGATGCCGGATAGCATCACCTGGGCGGACCCGGGTTTTTTCAAGGTGATGCCCTTTCCGGTCATCGCTGGTGATCCCAGCGCCACCCTCGCTCGGCCCGACGGGATCGTGCTCACTCGTGCAGCGGCGCGCAAGTACTTCGGCCGAGACGCCCCCATCGGTGAAGCCATCGAGATCGATCGGACACACCGGATGCAAGTCGGTGCCGTGATCGACGACATTCCGGCCAACTCGCACCTGGCGGCGCAAATTTTCGTCTCAGGCCTCGCTTCGTTCTCACCTCTCAGCATTGCGGATCGGGCCGATCGCAGTAATTATGGCGATAACGCTTTCACCTATTTTCGCCTGGCTCCCGGCGCGTCGGTGGACCCCATCAAGGGCCGACCTGGCAGCGTTTCTGGAACGACATGCCATCGGACCGCAGGCAGCGCTGCACCTCACACCGCCGGCTCTCGAACTCATCGTCGTTCCGCTGCGTGATATCCACCTGCGTCCGGCCGCCCTCGGCGCGCTGACGGCCCGAGCGAACCGAGAAACCCTGTTTGCGTTGACTGCGACCGGCGGACTGATCGTCCTGATCGCCGCCATCAACTACGTCACCTTGATGACGGCGCGTTCGACCAAGCGCGCGGTCGAGGTTGGAATCCGTAAGGTGGTGGGGGCGACACGGCGCAGTCTCATCGTTCAGTTCATCGGCGAGTCACTGCTGTACGTGGTGATCGCCATGGTTGTGGCCATGGCCTGTCTGGAATTGTTGATTCCGTGGTTCAACGCCTATGCGGCCGCCAATCTGGTCTTCGCCTATTGGCGAGATCCGTGGCTTTTGGGCGCGTTAGTGGCTCTCGTATTCACGGTGGGCGCGCTGGCAGGTATTTATCCCGCCATGACGCTCTCCTCGTTCCGGCCAGCTGCTGTTCTCAAAGGCGGACCGCTGACATCCGCCGGTGCCGGCGTGGTGCGAACGGGCCTCGTCATCCTGCAGTTCGCGGTGCTGATCGGGATCATCGTCATGACCGTGACCATTTATCGTCAGACCCGGTTCGCGCTGAATGACACACTACGCGTGCCGACAGATCAGATCCTGTGGGTGACAGGGGCATGCGATGAGGCAATCCAGCATCAAATGCGATCGCTGCCCGGAGTGCGCGCTGCCGCCTGCAGTGCGCCGGGCAACCAGAGTCATGTGTTGGTGCATCGAGCCGACGGCACCAAGCTGGCGTTTAGCCGAACCTATGTGGATTTCGGCTATCTAGAAGTCTATGGACTGCGCCCACTCGCCGGCCGATTCTTCGAAAAATCCTATGGAGCCGACTCGGTGAGTCCGGACGCGCCGGTCTCGTTTCAACCTAACGTCGTGATCTCGCACTAATCACCGTCAGTGGTCAGGCCTTCCTAGCCGCGCGCGCCAAGCCAGTCACAGCATTACGGTACGAGTAAGGAACCCCGATTCACCCGACGTCACCATTGCTGCCCTGACTGCCCTGTGGGGGTTGCTCGCCAGCATCATTGGCCCTCGTACCGCGATCGCGATTGCCGGTGTTCTCTTGCTGGCCACCCCGCTCCTGCTCCCTCGACGCGATCGCGCTCCCGCCGACGCGCGGTGTGCCGAGATCGTGAACTGAGACGCGTTCTGGCGCGCCCGATAGCCAACGTTGTCGCAAGAGACTGCGGCAAATATCCTGCAGTCGCAGCGAGTCTAGCCTGCTCTCTTGGCCCAGACCGAGCACCAGCCCGCGGCTGCGACCGTCTTCCCGGGGAGAATGTTGCATCCGGCGCGCGCATCGCCCGTCTTACCTTGAAACTGGACGCAGCTCGCGCACTTCTGATCGGGTTTCGCGGACGACTCAGCGTAAGCCAATGCTTTTGCCATCGGATCTGCGGGATCAAGCGGCGTTGCCGCTGCACCGATGGCTTGGCGGGTCAGCACGAATCCGGGGATCAAAACCGCAGTCGCAATCGCTTGGCTGAGCAATACTCGTCTAGAAAGTTTTTCATTACGCATTATATTCTCCAGAATAAACAGTTGCCGGTCGAGTGAGCGATCTTTGGCGCCTAGTTCAGCTGAAGCGTATGGATCACTTCGGTTGCATCGTGAGGATTTACGTCGCTCCAAAATCCGAGGGTTTTGGCAAATCCATTCATTGGACCATTCTCGCGCGCATCGACCGAAAATAAGGCATTAAGGCCACGCTGACGTGCAGCGTCCATTACATGCTTGGTTAGCAAGGTGCCCAATCCTTTGTGCTGCCAGTCGTCGCGGACCGTCACCGCAAACTCGGCGCGGCCATCGCCGACCGCACTCATGCGCGCTACCCCGACCTCGCGCTCCACGCCGGATTCGACGGCGAGCGCGACGAACGCGGCTTCAGTGGCCTCATCGAGTATCGTAAGCCGCTCTAGCAATTGCTCGCTGGGTACGGCAAAGCTGCTCAAAAAGCGGAAATGGCGCGACTGCGGTGAAAGTCGCATGATGAAATCCCGCTCGATAGCCACGTCGTCCTCCTGGAGCGGCCGAATGGTCACGCGGCTGCCATCTTTTAGAATGCTGTCAGATGCCATGGATTGAGTAGACATAGTGGGTTTCGCATACGCAGTTGAAAATCATGAATCCCGATTAGCCTGCCGTCGATCCATTGCGGAACCGAGCGTCGAGTGGGGGCCATCCGCATTTCTCGAAATGCTTGCGCACGGCTGCTACTATTTGTTTGTCCGTTAGCTTATCTGCCCCTTCAATGGTTGCAGCAGCAACCTGAGGGTAGGTCTCGAGGAGACGGCGCTGAAGCTCGCCTTTCGCCTCGCCCGGCCCGAATAAGTACAAGCCTTCCAGGTGCGGCAGGGCGGCTACGACTCTATCGTAGTAGTGGTTGAGTTCCCCGGTTAGGGCACGCTGACGGTGATCGTCAGCGGGTACCTGTTGTGCCTCGTACCGGCCGCTCAAGGGCGAATCTCCCCCGCGCTGGGGGTGCTTCTCTACTTTCGATTCCACGATGGCGAGGCGCGGTCCATCGTGCGCGAGCTCCGTAATCACCGCCTTGCGATGATCGATCCAGATCCCGATTGGATTGGTTTCAATACGGCTTGTCATTGAGACTCTCCATCCCGGCGCGATCTCCATCGGCGATACGAACACCGTTGCGAGAGATGGGTTCGACGACCAAGTGTTGATCGCGAATTTCGCGAACGCCCGCAATGTGGTAAATGAGGATCTGCAGCGCCTCGCGTCGCCCGTATCCAAATACGGTGCCGCTGAGCGCGACGACTCCGTCCTTCACGGTTACGGAAATATTGTGCCGCGGGCTCCATGGCTGCATAGCCAGATCCCACTCGAGTTGTTGCAGAATGCTCGCATCCGTTTTCGAGCCCGCAAGCGGCTCGCGGGCGACCGAGGCCACCGATGGAGCGTGGGTGCGCACGTATTCATCGGCTGAAAACCGGGGTCCAAAAAGCAGATGTTTCCACCAGGCAATATTCTGCGATGCTTCGGCAATGGTCGCCCGCTCATCGACGGTGATCCCCGTCCAGGTCATGACTCCGACGCTCTCATGTTCGTCTCCTATTGCGAATGATTGCGGTCCTCATTCCGCTCTGCGACTGCTTGCTAACCAGCACACGTGGCACATGATGCGAAAAATCTGCGGCACTCGCCATGCGTACATCCTCCGAACGGCTAGGGGTTTTTCCTGACACTGAGTGGCACACCTTGTGGAAAGTACGGATGGTCGCGATGGTAATTCGACGCACCGTCCGCGCGCCGCGCAGGGGGACTTTCCGAGACCTGATCAGGTCATCCCCTTACATCTTGTCTTCTTCAATTGTGAGACGTTGTTCACATCGCTCAGCGCACTTGCGTGAGCTACGACATACAGCGCGCACCCCACTGAAGGAGACCAGTCATGAGTTCCGCCCAGGTACGGCCGATAAGTTCAACCCTCGACGACACCGCCATTCGACAAAGCGCCTCATTCGCGGCGCACTTGAAGACCATCGAGCGGAAGATTCCGCTTCGCTCCCGCTACGAGAATTTCATCGGCGGCAAGTGGATGGCTCCGCTCAAGGGCGGATACTTCGACAACATCTCGCCCACCACCGGCGAGGTCATCTGTCGGATCGCGCGATCACAAGCCGAAGACGTCGAGCAGGCGATCGACGCCGCTCACGCCGCGGCCGACGGCTGGGGCCGCACCGCGGTGGCCGAGCGCGCGCGCCTGCTGAACCGTGTCGCCGATCGCATGGAACACTACCTGCCGTTTCTCGCCGCCGTCGAGACTTACGACAACGGCAAGCCCATCCGCGAAACCAATCTGGCCGATCTGCCGCTGGCGGTCGACCATTTCCGCTACTTTGCGGGCTGCGTGCGCGCGCAGGAGGGGTCGCTCGCCGAGCTGGATGACGACACGGTGGCCTACCACTACCATGAACCGCTGGGGGTGGTCGCGCAGATCATTCCATGGAATTTTCCGATTCTGATGGCAGTATGGAAACTCGCGCCCGCACTCGCCGCCGGCAACACAGTGGTCATCAAGCCCGCCGAACAGACGCCGATGTCGCTGCTGGTCTTGGCCGAGCTCGTTCAGGACATCCTGCCGCCCGGAGTCTTGAATATCGTCAATGGCTTCGGACTCGAGGCCGGCAAGCCGCTCGCATCGAGCCCGCGCATCGCCAAGGTGGCTTTCACCGGCGAAACGACCACGGGGCGGCTAATCATGCAGTACGCCTCGGAGAACATCATTCCGGTGACGCTCGAGCTCGGCGGCAAGTCGCCGAATATCTTCTTCGAGGATGTTCTGCGCGAGGATGACGATTTCGTCGACAAGGCGCTCGAAGGATTCGCGATGTTCGCCCTCAATCAGGGCGAAGTCTGCACCTGTCCGTCACGTGCTCTTGTGCAGCGCTCCATCTATGAACGGTTCATGGAGCGGGCGGTCAAACGGGTCGAAGCGATCCGCCAGGGCGATCCGTTCGAGATGAGCACCCAGATCGGTGCTCAGGCCTCGAACGATCAATTCGAGAAGATCCTCTCGTATATCGATATTGGGAAAAAAGAGGGCGCGAAGGTGCTGACGGGCGGTTCGGCCAATAAGCTACCGGGCGAACTCGCCGGGGGCTACTACATCAAGCCCACCGTGTTCGAGGGGCACAACAAGATGCGGATATTTCAGGAAGAAATATTCGGACCCGTGGTCTCGGCGACCGTATTCGATACGCCGGAGCAGGCGCTCGAGATTGCCAACGACACCATGTACGGATTGGGTTCGGGCATCTGGACGCGCGACCTCAATTTGGCCTACCGGTTCGGGCGGGGCATCAAGGCCGGCCGGGTATGGACCAATTGCTACCATGCATATCCGGCGCACGCGGCCTTCGGCGGCTATAAGAAATCCGGCATTGGCCGCGAGACTCACAAGATGATGCTCGACCACTACCAACAGACCAAGAACGTCCTGGTGAGCTACGGCACGAAGGCGCTGGGGTTCTTTTAGAGGCAGACAGCGGCGAAGGGGGAGTGGCACATGCACGACAATCTGTATCCCGTCCCGGAGAGTTTCGCGACATCCGCAGTGGTAAAACGGTGCGACTATCAGCGAATGTACGCCGAATCCGTCGAGGATCCGGAGCGCTTCTGGGGGCGCATCGCCCGCCGCATCGATTGGGTCAAGGATTTTTCACAGGTCAAGGACTCCTGCTTCGCCGCCGCCGAATTTCGCATTCGCTGGTTCCATGACGGGAAGCTCAATGTGGCGAGCAATTGTCTGGATCGCCATCTCGAGGCCCGCGGCGACAAGACCGCGATCATCTGGGAGGGCGACGATCCGCGGCAATCGGAACACATCAGCTACCGCGAGCTCTACGAACGCGTCTGCCAATGTGCGAATGCCTTGAAATGTTTGGGTGTGGAGCGGGGAGACCGGGTCACCATCTACCTGCCGATGATTCCCGAGATCGCCGTTGCCATGCTCGCCTGCGCTCGGATCGGAGCGGTTCATTCGGTCGTGTTCGCGGGGTTTTCCGCGGAGGCGCTCGGCGGCCGAATCGCGGACTGTGATTCGAGATTGGTCATCACCGCCGACGAGGGGTTTCGCGGCGGGAAGCGCGTGCCGCTCAAGAAGAACGTCGACGGTGCGCTCAGCATCAAGGGCACCGAATGCGTCAAACACGTGTTGGTCGTGCGCAGGACCGGCACCCCGGTCTCGATGTATGCGCCCCGCGATCGCTGGTACGACGAGATGGTGGCGCCGCAGGCGAAAACCTGCGCCCCCGCGGTGATGGACGCCGAGGATCCTCTGTTCATTCTGTACACGTCCGGGTCGACCGGCCAACCCAAAGGTGTTCTGCATACGAGCGGCGGCTATCTCGTCTACGCGGCATTCACGCACGAGACGGTCTTCGATCTGCGGGATGACGATGTCTACTGGGCGACCGCCGACATCGGCTGGGTCACGGGACACAGCTACATCGTGTATGGGCCGCTTGCGAACGGAGCGACCACGGTCATGTTCGAGGGCGTGCCCAATTATCCCGACTCGAGCCGCTTCTGGCAGGTCGTCGACAAGCACAAGGTGACGATATTTTATTCTTCGCCCACGGCGATCCGCTCGCTGATGCGTGAAGGCGAAAGGCCGGTGAAAGCCTGGTCCCGCCAGTCGCTGCGCCTGCTGGGCTCGGTGGGCGAGCCCATCAATCCGGAGGCGTGGGAATGGTACCACCGGGTCGTGGGCGAGCATCGATGCCCGATCGTGGACACCTGGTGGCAGACGGAAACCGGCGGTATTCTCATTGCGCCGTTGCCGGGAGCCGTTGATTTGAAGCCGGGTTCCGCCACGGTGCCGTTCTTCGGGATCAAGCCTGCGATCGTGGACAACGAGGGACGCATCCTTCAGGGCGCCTGCGAGGGGAACCTCGTGCTCCTCGACAGCTGGCCGGGACAAATGCGTACCGTCTACGGCGACCATAAGCGCTTCGTCGACACCTATTTCAAGACATTTCCAGGCATGTATTGCACCGGCGACGGCGCGCGCCGCGACGCCGACGGGTACTACTGGATCACCGGCCGCGTCGACGATGTGATCAATGTTGCCGGCCACCGTTTAGGCACCGCCGAAATCGAAAGCGCCCTGGTGGCTCATGCTGACGTCGCGGAGGCCGCGGTCGTCGGGTTCCCGCACGACATCAAGGGCCAAGGCATCTACGTGTACGTGACGTTGATCGCCGGCGTCGAGCCCACCGAGCCTCTGAGGAGCGGAGCTACGAAATTGGGTTCGCCGGGAAATCGGCCCGATTGCGACGCCCGGATGCCATCCAATGGGCGCCCGGGCTTCCGAAAACACGTTCAGGCAAGATCATGCGGCGAATTCTCCGCAAAATCGCCGCCGATGAGCAGGATCAACTGGGGGATATTTCGACGCTTGCGGATCCGAGCCGTCGTCGAGCAATTGGTGAGCGAGCACCTGCGCCAGCAGGCAGGTGCCGCATCGTCATAACGCGGCCGCACACAGGGGGCAACAAGGCAGCAACAACGACGGTGCAGCCGCCGAACGGCCGCGGGCGATTACCCGGTGCCCTTTACCTCGCAATCGCGTGCACCGTAGCGATTGCGATGAGTGAATTCAGAAATCCTGCGCCGCACGCGCAAATAACTCCCCGAAACGTTGGTGGGATATCCCAGGCGCGCTGCGAAAGCGATTCTCATGTGCACAGGGATGCCCAGAACGCACCGCACCCGATCTTCCACGCCGCTCGAACCCAGGGCACTTAGAATCTGCATGCTGATGCCGAGGTTTTCACTCATCAGCCACATGTTCTGCATCACGCATCCCAGACTCATTAGATCGAGCGCTCGTCCTTCGGACCCCGGTGCAGCGGGCCGGCTGTCAAACAGGACAACCAAGAGCAACGGGCATTCTTGTATCGAGCGACCGATGTAGGTCAGTTGTGCCGCGGCTGCGTCTTCCTGTGCGGCGGCCGCCTCCTGCCATGATTCGGGCAGCATGCTAGCGGACAAACCCGTCCTGGTTCGCAAGGTCTCAGCGTCCGGTAGGGACAAGTGGTGGAAATTCTCGCGGATGAAGGTCTCCGTGGGCGGCAACGCGATCGCGCGGATCGCCTCCAAGTAGCGTGCGTTGTCGATGGCGATGACCTCGAAATTCTGGGTATTGTGAGCGGTCGGTGCCCAGCGGGCAGCATCGAGAATGCGCTGCAGATCCGGTTCCGTGATATGCCGGTCCACATCGAACGCGCTGCGGCAGGTGTGCCGCTGCCACATGATGTCGAGTATTTTTCTCAAAACTGCCTCTCTCGCGCCGATTGCCGATTCATCGTGTATCCCACCGGCCGTTGGGTCGATAGGCACTTTCCACGACGGCATTCGGAGAACTCCTGATGATGGCTACGTGCGCGGCGTGTCGCGCTAGGTAGAAGCCCTTATTCGCAATCGCCTTTGGCGCGGCTATGGTTCGCCGCACGGTTGGCTGCACCGTCTGTCATTCAAGGGAACAAAAGGGGATTTGCCGATGACTCGCATGGAACACAGATTGTCTTCGAGAGCGCTCCTTCAATGGCTGGGGGCGGGACTGTGCGTCGCGCTGGCGAGTCCAGGGTGGGCGGTGCCCAGCTTCGCGAGGCAGACCGGCATGGCCTGCGCCGCCTGTCACACGGTGTTTCCGGAACTCACCCCGTTCGGCAGGGAATTCAAGCTGAACGGCTATGTACTCGACAACATCAAACAAGTCACGGGGATCGACACCACCAATCGCCAGACGCTGTCGCTCAACTCCATTCCGCCCATCAGTCTGATGGCGCAGATTTCCTACACCCACACGAGCGCCGCGCTGCCGGACAGCGCGATCAGCGGCGCCTTGGCAAAAGACGGCGACCTGCTTTTCCCGCAACAGGTGAGCTTCTTTTACGCCGGCAAAATCGCCGACGGCTTGGGCGCCTTCATCCAGTTGACCTACGATGGCGTGGGAGACAGCTTCGGGTTCGACAACACGGACATCCGCTACACGCACCATCTGTCATTCGGCGGCGCGAACGGCAACGATCACAACATGATCTTGGGCGTAACCTTGAACAACAATCCCACGGTGCAGGACGTTTGGAACACGACGCCCGCGTGGGGCGTGCCGTATTCCAATAGCAGCGTCGCGCCGAGCCCGATCACTTCCACCAAAGTCGAGAGCGGCGCAGGCGGCTTCGGGCAGAACGTGGGCGGCCTCGGCGTGTACATGTGGCTGGACGATCATATCTACGCCGAGATCACCGATTACACCTCTGCGATCCGCGGCGGCGCTCACCCTCTCGACAGCACACAGAGCAACGTAGTCTCCGGTTCGGCGCCGTACTGGCGTGTGGCCTACGAGCAACGTTGGGATCGCAATTCACTGTCCGTGGGCGCGTTCGGCCTGAGCGCGAGCACGCACCCGGGTCTTCAGGGGACGACCAATACGGCATTGTCCGGGGTCACGGATAAATTCCGGGACACGGCCGCGGATGTACAGTACCAGTTCATCGGCGAGGATCATCAGCTCACGGGCATGGCAACGTACATCAGCGAGCGCCAAACGCTCGATGCCAGCGTTCTCGATGGATTCGCCGGCAATTTGCACAACAGTTTGAAGTCCCTCAAGCTGACGGGCGAGTACTACTATCAGCGAACGATCGGCGGGACTATCGGATACTTCAACACCACGGGAAGCCATCGATCCGGTCCTCTACACCGCGGCGCCCGTCAGCGGCAGCGCGAATGATAGCCCCGACAGCAGCGGGTATATCCTCGAAGTGAACTACCTGCCGTGGCTCAACACGAAGTTGCAAGCCCAGTATGTCGGCTATCAGAAGTTCAACGGCCAAAAGACAAACTACGACGGCAGCGGCCGCAACGCCAGCGACAACAACACCATGTACTTGTTGGTCTGGCTGAACTTCTGAAATTCGAATCAAGGAGCAGAATATGACGAGGCCAATTTCGGTTCTAGCCCTTGCGATGGCCGCCTCGATGAGCTTCGGCGGTATTGCGCGCGCTGCAGATGCGGTACCGGATGCCACGACCGACATGCAGAAGGCGGGCCTGCACAAGGTGGTCGAAACCTGCGGTACCTGCCACGGCGTGAACGGCCGCAGCGTCTCGCCGACGTTTCCGAACCTGGCGGCACAGCAGGCACCGTACATTGAGCTGCAGCTCAAGGCGTTCAAGGATCAATCTCGCGCGGACCCCGATGCACAAGCCTACATGTGGGGTATGGCATCCCAGCTGAGCGATTCGATGATCAGCGAACGCTGGCCGCCTACTTTGCGGCGCAGCCCGCCGCGCCCGGCAAGGGGGGGAATTCAGCGCTGATCGCCCAGGGCAAACGTCTATTCGAGGAAGGGGTGCCAGCGCGGCAAATTCCGCCCTGTGCCTCGTGTCACGGTGCTCATGCCGAGGGCCTCGCAATGTTTCCGCGTCTGGCGGGGCAACATGCACCCTATCTGCTCAAGCAGCTGCTCGTGATTCAAAGCGCGCTTCGCACCGCACCCGTGATGCATGGTGTGATCAAGGATCTGTCGAAAGAGCAGATGCAGGCGGTCGTCGCCTATCTCGAATCAATTTGAGAACCGGCAGGTCGATGTCGCCAAACAAAATCGTCGGCCAGAATCCGCTGCACGACGGAAGCGTCGTTGGTGGCAACGCTTTCGGCCCATGCCGAGGAGCTATCTTTGATGTATTTTTCCGCCTCGGCCCGCGAGTAGCTTTCCACTGCCTGACTCATCCTCTATCCCTTTGTATCGCGTAGCCTACCCAATTTCGTGACGGGCCGCTTTGTGCGTCACCTTCACCGGCTCCAAGTAGAAGGCGTACTGAGATAGACAGTTGCCCAGGAAGTTCCGCGCGCCGTACCCTTTCTGGCGCAACACCGAACGGTGCGTCAACCATACGACGCTGGCAGTGCCTGCGAAGAATGTTCGATGAGCCAGACGCATCAGGATCTGCACCGGAGCGGCCCGGCCCGCTCGCAGCGCGAGTAGCAGCTGCGATTCGAATCCAACATGGGCGAGCTCATCGGACGTGAGGCCACGGCAGAGCACAATCAGGCGCTGACAATCCGTGGCCGCTTCGAGCGCTCGGTAGTACACGATCCCGATCAGCTCAGCGCTGATGAGTATGTTTATATAGAGTTCCAGACCCGCAAATCGTCGTACACGACGAAACACCCGATCGGTCCAGTCGGTCCTCTTGACCGCGATATGATGGTCCTCCATGAAGGCCCGGAGGAGCCCCGCGTGACGCTGCTCCTCGCAAATGAATAGTTCAACGATCCGCACGAGCGCGGGGATACGGCGCCCGTGCGCGAAGCGTTGAGCCGCTCGCAGGAACGTACGTCCCTCAGACTGTTCCCCGAGCTGAAACGTCGCAATCGAGTCTGCAATGAGCCGCCGCTCATCCGGCCTCAAAAGATCGGAAAGGCCGTGTGGAACACGACGTGGATGCTGAGCATGGTATTCGAAGTGATTCAGCCAGATCTCGAAGTCAAGTGGAGACATGTCGCCACCCTCCTGATTACCCCAATAGGCGACAGTGTGGAAGCCGCTTCGGGCAGTGCTGTGGCGGGATTCGGGCAAATTCTGGCAGCGGCAGTCGAAGGCGGCGCACCACCAGTTTGACAGCATACCGACTGGTTGGTATCGTCAAGTGTGAATTCGAAACCTATCGAGCCGACACCGTCGGGCGGTGCGCGTGGCAGGCTTCTCGAGGCGGCCTTCTCGATCATTCGTCAGAAGGGTTACGCTGCAACGTCCGTTGATGAACTCTGCGCCAGGGCCGGCGTGACGAAGGGTGCGTTCTTTCATCACTTTCCGAGCAAGGACTCGCTTGCGGTCGTGGCAGTGAATCAATGGACGGAGACGACCGCCGCGTTTTTCGCCGCCGCTCCCTACCACGGATTCGACGATCCGCTTGATCGTGTCCTCGGCTACCTCGAATTTCGCAAGGCGATGCTGCGCGGTGACGTTGCGGAGTTCACTTGTCTCGCCGGCACGATGGTCCAGGAGGCATTCGGAACCCACCCCGATATTCGACACGCGTGCGATGCAAGCATCGGCAGTCAGGCCGCCCCGTTGGAATCTGACCTTGCCGATGCGATGAAGCGTTACCATATCCGCGCGCCTTGGACAGCCGAAAGCCTCGCGCTGCATATGCAAGCCGTGCTGCAGGGCGCGTTCATCCTGGCGAAAGCCAAGGACAACGCCGCGGTGGTCGAAGCGAGCATCGAGCACCTGCGTCGCTACGTTGAATTGCTGTTTCGTCGTCCGAAGAAAAAGTCCAGCCGGAAGAACTGACCATGCCGACAATCGTACGCTGGCACAGAATTATCAATCCTATGGCCGGGTAATGTAAGGGAGAAATGAGTCATGAAAAACAGAATAATGTCGCGCCGGATGATTATCGAGGCCGGTGCGTGCGTACTGGCTGCAGCGGCGGGCATCCCGCAAATCGCGGGTGCGCGCGCGGCGACCGGACTAAGCCCGAAAAGCGACGAGACTATCCGCAAATGGTATGCGGCATGGGAGAAAAAGGACTGGCACCCCGTCGACATCCTGCTGGCGGACGACTTCACATTTACGAGCGCGGCCGGTGACGACCACATCAATAAGAGTACTTTCAAAACGCGATGCTGGGAGACCCAGATTGATTTTATCGACCGGTTTGACTTGCAGCGGGTATTTGGAAGCGGTGACGAGGCGTTTGTGTTGTACGTTTGCCGGACCAAGAATGCCAAGACGTTCCGCAATGTGGAGTATCTCCGGCTTAGAGATGGCAAGGTGGCGGCCATCGAGTGCTACTTCGGCGCGCAATCCAGCTTTCCATCGGCAGTGAGCACCGGGCAGCAGTAGCATCGTGGCAGCCCACCGCATCTTCAATGCGGAGTTGGTATTGAGCATGGTGCTAGCCGGTCTTACCAAGCATCTTGTCTATTTCCCGCGCGCGAAGCGGCGGACAGTGAAAGTAACCCTGCGACTGATCGCAATTTAGCTTTCGTAGCAGCTCGAACTGCTCGGAAGTCTCGACGCCCTCCGCCACGGTCAGCAAACCAAATGCAGACGCCAGACCTATGATCGTGCGGGTGAGGGTCATGCTGGTGTGATCGCCGGGTAGACCGCTGATGAAGCTACGATCGATCTTGAGCAGATCGACGGGTAGCTTGGACAAGAGGCCGAGGGATGAATAGCCGGTGCCGAAGTCATCCAGCGCAATGCGAATTCCCGCTGCGCGCAGCTCGCGCAGCTGCCGGGTGGCGCCGTCTATGTCTTGCAGCAGTGCCGTTTCGGTGATCTCCAAGTCGAGGCCGAAGCCATGCAGATCGCGTGGCCAGTCCTTGGCGAGATTGAGCATGAAATCGATGAACGCACGGCCTCGAAACTGAACCGCCGAGACATTGACAGCCACGCGTACCGGACGTAGCCCGAGACGCTGCCAGCGCTTGCAGTCCTTCAGCGTGCGATTGACAACCCACTCACCCACCGGAATGATCAGGCCGGAGGACTCGAGCACCGGCAGAAAGCGCGCGGGCATTACCAGGCCATGTTCGGGGTCGTTCCAGCGCAGCAGCGCCTCAAGCGATTCGATGCGACCACTTTCGACATTGACTTGCGGCTGGTAGGCGAGTTCGAACTGCTGTCCGTCGATTGCTTCTCGCAGCTTGTGTTCAAGCAACAGCCGTTCGGACATTGCCCGGCGCATATCGAGCTTATAGGGCAGACTCGGCTCGCCGGTTTCCTTCGCATGTTTGAGCGCCGCTTCGGCTTTTTGCACGAGAGTATTGCCGTCCTCGCCGTCGATCGGATAGCGCGCCAGGCCCGAGTGGCAGGAGATCCGAACATTGCGTCCTTCGACCAGAAAGGCTTGTGCGAAAACCGTCTTCTCGAGCAGCAAGTCGAAGCCTCGATCTGCACTGGTAGTGCCCGGCTCGACCAGCACGAACGTACCGCCCCCCAAATCCGCCACGCGCTCATCATTGCCGACGTGGTGTCGAAGACGCTCGCGCCACTTGCTGCAATAACTGGTCGCCAAAACGCCGGCCAAAACTGTGGTTGAACTTATTGAGGTGTTCGATGTTCAGAGCCGTGACCGTCGGGGTCTGTTCTGGATCGAAATGCGCAAGCAGCATTTCATCGAGGCGTCGGCAGAACAACGAGCGCTTGGCCAGGCCCGTAAGAGGGTCATAGTGAATGAGGTACTCGGCAGCATCCGCCTGTTGTTGGGAGCGCAGCGCGAACGACAGTGACACGGCGATGTCCTGCAACAACAGCAGTTCAACGTCCCGTACCTGACTCGAATCCCTGGAGGTGAGTGTAAGCGCGCCGACCGGCACTCCATCAATCATGAAAGGCAGCGCAACCACCGACCGGACGCCATTTGCAAACAGCAGTTCGCGGCCGATCAGCGGCGGCTCGTTGCGCGTCAGATCACAGCATACGCTAACCTCGCCGGTGCGCATGGCGCGGGCTGTCAGACCTATGTCGCGCTCGTTACCATCGCCGATGGGCAGACGTTTCGGCGCGACGTCGGGTACTTGTCTGCCGGTGCGATAAATTGTCCGTGCATATCGGGCCCCGGGCTCGACCACCCATACTACGGCGCTGTTGTAGCAGCCGACTTCGACGGCGACGCGACAGGCCTCTGCCAACAGATCGTTGGCGTCGCGAATGCGCAGCACCGCAGAATTGATCGCGCTCTGCATCTTGAGGACGCGCGTCAGCAATGCAATATCGGCTTGTTGGCGCTCGTACTCTCGACGTGTGCGCATGGTCACGACCCCGAAAGCAAGATCCGCCGCGATTTCATTGAGCAAAACCACTTCCGACATCTCGAAGCCGGCAGATCGGTCTGTATAGACTTCGAGCACTCCCAGGCATTGATCATCGGCGAGAAGCGGCATCGCCAAGGCCGCGACGTGGCCGCGCTGGCGCGCCTGCTCGCGCCAAGCTGTGCTCCACCGCCCGTCCTCAATCTCGAGCACAATCTGCGGCGCCCGTTCGCGCATCGCGCGTAATGCAGGTGTTTGATCGCCGAGCGCGTGCATGCCGCCGAACTGCGACGGATCGAGTGCTCCGTTACCCCAGGCCGCCGATGCGGTAGGTTCCGGCGCGATACCGGCGTGCGCGCCGAAGCAGCCAATCCAGGCAAACCGATAGCCGCCGATATTGACCAGCGCGCGGCAAACGTCAGTCAGCAACTCATGTTCGCGGATCGAGTAAATCAACGTGCGATTGCTGGCGCTGAGTACCCGATACTGACGCCGCAGCCGTGCCAATCGATCCGTAGCCGCGATCGGCTGGGCGCGCGAGAAATCCGCGATGGTCTCGCTCACGTTGGTCGAGACTCCTCTGAATGGGGGTCGTCACCCGCGCAGGCATCGGAGTCGCCGGCCCCAGATTGCGGTGAGGCCGCCGGCAAGTCGATCCGAACCGTTGTGCCGCCGCCCGGGTGACTGTCGATCTGCAGTCGTCCACCATGAGCACAAACGGCCCGATGGACGATCCGTAACCCGATGCCGGTGCCGTGCAATTTGGCCGGCTCGGCGATCTGCAGCCGCAAATTACCGACGGTCGCGCCGTCCATGCCGATGCCATTGTCGGCCACAGTCAGCCGAGCGAAAGGGGGGCTATGGCCATCCGAGCCAATCACGCCAACCACGCCGATCTCGATGACACCGTCGGGCTGCCGAATGGCTTGGGATGCATTGAGCACCAACTTCATCAGCACGCGCTGCATGGCAGTGGGATTGATTTCGACCAAAGGCGCCCGAGCGTCCATCGCGATTCGCAGCTCCGCCGTGTTCGCAACGACCGCACGCATCGCCGGCAGCGTTTCCCTAACAACGCTGCTAAGAGACAACAATCGGCGTGCGAGCGCGGTGCCGGAACTCACGCGCGTGAAGGCTCTCATGTCTACTCACCGTGTTTTGGGTTGCGCGCACTCTAGGCTTCCGGGACCCACACGGCGATCGGGCATTTTTGGGAGTGGAGCCTCGGAGAGTCTGTAGGACGGGCGCGCAGGGGCGGGGCGAGCGGTTTCGTTGCGGATCGCCACTTGCTGCGAGGCAGCAACCGGTCAGAAATCCCCCCGCGGCGCCGGCCGCTGAGGCGGCACGACGGGGGGGCGTGGCGGCCAGGGCGGCCGTCGCTGACCGCTTCTTGCCGGTCAGAGGCCGTAGGGCCGAGCGACGCTCGATGGCGGGAGCGGCCGGGGCTGCGCTCGGGGCGTCCTCGGAGCGGTCCTCTCCGAGCCGATAACGGGAAATCAATTGCGTTAGGTTCGAGGCTTGCTCGCTGAGTGCCTGGGCCGCCGCCGAGGCCTCTTCCACCAGCGCGGCATTCTGCTGCGTCACCTCGTCCATCATCGTGATCGCCTTGTTCACCTGCTCGATGCCCGAGGCTTGCTCGCGGCTCGAGCTGGCTATCTCCGCCATGACGTCCGTAACTTTCGTGACGCGAGTCACGATTTCGGCCAGGACCTTGCCCGATTCGTCCACCAGCTTGGTCCCCTCCGTCACCTTGCCCACGGAGTCTTGGATCAGAGTCTTGATCTCCTTGGCCGCCTCGGCACTGCGCGACGCTAGGTTTCTGACCTCCGACGCGACCACCGCGAAGCCGCGGCCCTGCTCGCCGGCGCGCGCCGCTTCCACCGCCGCGTTGAGCGCCAGCAGGTTGGTCTGGAACGCGATCTCATCGATGACGCTGATGATGTCGGCGATGCGCTTCGAGGACGCATTGATCTCCCCCATCGCGACCACCGCCGCACCGACCACCGAACCACCGCGTTCGGCTTGCTCGCGGGCCGCGGAGGCCAGCTGGTTCGCCTGAGCGGCGTTGTCCGCATTGTTCTTGACCGTGGAAGTCATCTCCTCCATCGAGGATGCCGTCTCCTCCAAGCTCGAGGCCTGCTCCTCGGTACGCTGACTCAAATCCGCGTTGCCGTGCGAGATCTCCTCGGCTCCCGCGCGCACCTCGCCCGCCGCTTTTGACATGCTGCGCACCACGTCCGCCATATTCGACAGCAGGCTGTTCACTCCGCTCGCGAGCGCCTTGAAGAACCCTTCCTTGCCCTCCTCGCGAATTCGTGCCGTCAAGTCCCCCTCGATCGCCTTTGCCACGATCGCCTGCACCTCGGCCTCGGTCGCCACCTCCTGCGTCCGGTCCACCCACTGCACCACCGTGCCCACCCGCTTGCCCGCGGCATCGCTCACCGGGTTGATGACCGCCCGCAAGGTAGCGACGCCCATCTTCAGGTCGACCGTATGCGTGCCCGCCAGGCCGGCGAGAAAGCCTCTCTGCAGCGAGGGGATCTGTTGAAACATGTCGAATGAGGCGCCCACGAGGTGGGACGGATCGAATGCGGCCACCTGCTTGCGTATCTCACCCGCCTGATGGCGGAACAGGCTCTGCAGGGCGTCGTTCACGTAGATGATCTTGCCGTCCGCGTCGCCAAGCATGGAGCCCACCGACACTCGATCGAGCGCTGTACGTATCCGCGCATTCTCCATCGCCGATGCATGCTCCTTCTCAGTGCGTTCACGCAGCGCTGTCTGCATACGCTTCAAACACAGCAGCGTCTGCCCAATCTCGTCCTGCGAACTCACGGTCACCGTGTTCGCATAGTTGCCGCTCTCGATCTCGCCGAGCACCGCCACCGCGTGATTCAACGGCTTCTTGATGGAGCGCGTAATCAGAAACGCGAGCAGACAGGCTGCCGCCACAGCGCCGGTCGAAAGTATCAGCAACAATGTGCGGGAGCTCGCGTAGGAGGTCGCAATATCGTCCGCCTTACCGTGAATGTGCTCACTCTCGTGGTCGGTCATTTGCTGCAAGGCCGCGATGAGCGCCAGCTGCGCAGGACGCGAACGCTCCAGCAACGTGTTCTTCGCCGCCTTGAAGTCGCCGGCTTGGACTTCGCGCAGGTATTCCTCATCGAGCGGCTTAAGAGTGCTGCTGGCCGCCAATGCCGTCTGCAGCATCGCCTTGCCCTCGGCCGACTCGACCAGGGTGGTCATCTTCTGCGCGAGAAGGTCTCTTTTCTCGGACAGGGCGCTGATCTTGACGGCCTCCCCTTGGATCTGCGTCTTGTCTTCCATGATCAGCATGTTGCGCGTGTGGCGCATCGACTCCGACAGGCTGGCAGCCCACGCATCGGCGGTCTCGACTTTGGCCAACTGCTTGTGGGTGATATCGTTCACCGCCCCGTTGAAAGCGGCGAGCCGGCCGATGCTCAAGGCCACTGCGACGGCGAATACGATGATCACGCCGCCAAAGGCGAGCATCAGGCGCGCGCCGACCGAATTTCGATATTTCATAACAATTTCCTATTTTTCATGAGTTTCACAGCCTCACGCTGCCGCGACCGATGAGAGTTCCTGAGCGACGCTATTGCCGATGAGCCGGTCGATGTCGAGCAAGATGATCATCTTGTCCTCGATGGTTGCCAGCGCCTTGACGAATACCGCATCGACACCGTTGCAAACGTCCGGCGGCGTCTTGGTATCGGCTGCGCCCACGTTATAGACCTCCGATACCGCGTCGACGACCACGCCGACCGTGCGCTCGGCAAGCCCGCTCATTACGCGCACGACGATGATGACCGTGGTCGGCCCGAACTCATGGGTCTCGAGACCGAACCGGCGCCTAAGGTCGATTATCGGCACTACCGCGCCGCGCAAATTGATCACACCCAAGACATATTCCGGGGTGTACGGGATGCGGGTCACCTTGTCCCAGCCCTTGATCTCCTGCACACGCAAGATGTCTACCCCGTACTCCTCACAGGCGAGCATGAACGTCAAATATTGCTCGCTCGCCTCCGCCGCGGTCTTGTGCGCGCCCGCAGCAGCTCTAGCCGTATCCATTGGTCCAACTCCTCTCAGGCAGCCCATCATTACCGTCCGTGCAACCTGCCGCGAGTATCGCCAGGCGATGGCGAAAACTTTACCCATGGTGACCGATCGAACGTCGGTATCGGAGTTTCTGCGAACAGCGTCACAGGACGCTCATCGCAGCCGAGGGCCCGGGCCACGGCATCCGAGGAAGGTTTAATCATTCGTTAATGTTTCCACCGCCACGCGCAGCGGTCTTTTGTGGACTCCCGCAAGGCCGCGCGGCAGCTCTCGGCGGCGACACGAGCGCTGATACGCGATCGAGCGCCTGCCGGAGAGATCGCCGCACCCTTGTCGAAGCAACTCGGCCAAGAGATAGACGTCGCTTTCGCGCCGGACACCATCGAAGCCAAGGCGGCGGAAGACTATAGCTTGGCTACCGGCGCGTGGATCTGCGCGACGCTCGACCAGTGTCGGCCGGCAGCGCCGATCCCAATGGAGCCGTAACTGCGTCGGAGCGCATCGTCTCCACGTTCAGTACCACTAGGTGCTCCTTCGCCTGGAATTGGCGTAGCGATCCGCAGTGCTCGCGGGAAATCACCGACACGGTGTTTCCTAAACTAGCCTTGGATATTCGCTCAAGTTTCCGACATGATAACGAGACCATCCACGGAACCGGGAGATCAGCGATGTTTAAATTGCTTCGGGCCATATCCGGCGCTCTCGTCCTCGCCGGTGTCAGCGCCGGAGTGGTCCGCGCCGATAGCTATGACGACACCATCCACACCTTCAAGCAAGCCGGCAAGAGCGGCACTTTTTTTGACAAGGCGTATGGATATGCCGTATTTCCGACCGTCGGCGGCGCTGGCTTCGTGATTGGGGCGGCTCATGGAAAGGGTCGAGTCTACGCGCAAGGGATGCTCACGGGCGACACGACGATGAATCTCGTCAGCGCGGGTCTTCAAGCAGGCGCCAAAACCTTCAGCGAGATCATTTTCTTTGAGGACAAGCGCGCGCTCGACGAGTTCGAGAGCGGCCATTTCCAATTCGGAGCGGATGCCAGCGCGGTCGCCATTACGGCGGCGGCCGAGGCTGGTGCCGGAACCAGCGGCGTCAGCTCCGAAGCCAGCGCCGAATCATCGAACGCCAACACCAGCGGCCATTATTTCAATGGCATGGCGGTGTTCACGATCGCCAAAGGCGGCCTGATGTATGCCGCGACGATTTCGGGCCAACGATTTACCTATACGCCTCGGGGTGGAAACTGAACCGGAAAAGCTGTTACCTCCACGGCACCCCACCTGCCGCGGCTCCTATATCGCCACCCAAAGAGTAGTCGGCATGAAGCAAACATTACCCGATTCGTGTTTGGACCAATTGTTCCGGAACGCGCGCACCTACAACGGCTGGACTGACCGTGCCGTCGATGACAAGTTGCTCAGTCAATTGTACGACCTACTGAAGCTCGGTCCCACATCCGCGAACTCAAGCCCGGCAAGGTTCGTTTGGGTTCGCAGTAGCGAAGGCAAAGCGCAGCTCTCGAAGTTATCGTCTGCCAACAACAAAGCGAAGATTCTGGCGGCGCCGTGCACTGTCATTGTCGGGTATGACTTGGATTTCGCGGATCGGCTGCCTCAGCTCTTCCCGGCGCGAGGCGAGGTGCTGAAAGCCACGTTCAAGGAGCCGCGAATGGCCGAGGCCACAGGGTTTCGCAACAGTTCGCTCCAGGGGGCCTATCTGATACTAGCGGCGCGCGCTCTAGGATTGGATTGCGGTCCGATGTCCGGATTCGACAATGCTATAGTCGACCGCGAGTTCTTTTCCGGCACGAACATCAAATCCAATTTCATTTGCAGCTTGGGCTATGGCGACCCCACTTCGTTGTTCCCGCGTAATCCGCGGCTCAGTTTCGAGGAGGCAGGGCGGTTCGTGTAGGCTCGGCATTGATAGAATGGCCTCCAGGAGTGACACATGCGGATGCTCGTCGTCGGCGCCGGGTCGACCGGCGGATATTTCGGTGGCCGCCTGGCTCAGGCAGGCCGAGATGTTACGTTTCTGGTTCGGCCGGCCCGGGCGGCCCAGTTGGAAGAACGAGGACTTGAGATTCTCAGTCCGCATGGGGACTATACGCAGCGCCCGAAACTGGTCACAGCCGATCGGCTATCTGGGTCCTACGATGCCATATTGCTCACTGTGAAGGCTTTCTCGCTGGAATCCGCTGTCTCAGACATGGCGGCGGCCGTAGGACCCGAGACCATGATCCTGCCTGTGTTGAACGGGATGCGACATGTCGACATTCTTGCTGACCGGTTTGGCAAGAGATCCGTCGCCGGGTGCGCCTGCAAAATTAATGCGTCCATCGATGATCGGGGCCGTATCGTGCAGCACAACTTGCTTCAGGATATCGCCTATGGAGAGATGGACGGCGTGGTGTCGCCGCGTATCCAAGGACTCGATCGATTCATGCGCGATGCCGGATTCGACGCGCGACTGGTCGGCGATATCAAGCGCGAGATGTGGGAGAAGTGGATCCTGCTCGCCGGCCTCGGCGGCATCAACTGCCTGATGCGCGGGACCATTGGTGAGGTGGCGCAAGCACCGCGCGGATCCGAATTCGTGGCCGGGCTTCTCCAAGAGATTGTCGCCGTGGCGGAAGCCGTCGGTGTAGGTCCCAGGCCCGGATTTATGGTCGCGGCTAAGACGGGTTTGACGGCACCGGGTTCGACTCAGACTTCTTCCATGTATCGAGATCTCTTGAAAGGCGCGCCCATCGAAGCAGATCAAATCATCGGCGATCTCATAGAACGTGCTCGCGGGGCCGGCATCGAGACGCCGCTGCTCGACGCAATCTATACCCATCTTTGCGTCTATCAGCGCCGGGTACTTGCAGGTGGTGGTGTCGGGCCCCGTGACCAGCAGGGCCCACCGCATCGTTAGGTTTCTGGGGTTATCGGTCCCGGGACTTTAGCGCGGTTAAGCTTGTGGCAGCTCACTTACAGCGTTTCGGCGAACAGCCTGCGGGGGTTGACCAAATGCTCGCAGAAACGCGCGACGCATCCGCTCACTATCAACAAACCCGGTTTCCGAGGCGACTACTTCCACGGGGTGCCGCGACCCTTCTATCATGATCCTCGCTGCTTCCAGTCGTAGCTGTTCGATTGCCTTCGCCGGAGACTGTCCCGTTTCGGTTCGGAAGGCGCGGCCTAACAAGCCATGCCGCTCGAGCAGTTCATCAGCGAGGCAAACAAGGTTCTTGGCACCGAAGCCGACGAGATCATTGTGGAAGCCGCCAAACCGCTCCGAAATAACCCGGGCCCGGGCGAGCACGCGCTAGTCAACGGTTTCAACGAGCATATGTTGACCCTGTTCGCAGCGTAGCCGGCGGAATCAGCGCTTGAGTCGCGGTGCCCGTATAGATAATTCGCCAGATGGACTTCGATCCGTCATCCGTCACCAGGAGCGAACCGTCGGGAGCGACCGTGACCCCAACCGGTCTTCCCCAAACATGCCCGTTATCCACGACGAAACCGGTCATGAAGTCCTCGTATGCACCGGTCGCGCGTCCAGACTTGTCGAGCGGCACACGAATCAGCTCATATCCGACACGCACTGATCGATTCCAGGAGCCATGTTCGGCGGCGAAAATGTCGCCCTGATATTCAGCCGGGAATTGTTTGCCGACATAGAAGGTCAGTTGAAGCGAGGCGTTGTGCGGATGGAGGATGACATCGGGCGTTATGACTTTATCCTTGAGCTCGGGATGCTTCCTTCGTGGCGCGGATCTTGATGCTTGCCCCATGTACCACCAGGGCCAGCCGTAGAAGCCGCCTTCCTGCACACGGGTAATGTAGTCGGGGACGAGGTCGTCACCCAGCCCATCTCGTTCATTGACCGAACACCATAACGCACCGGTCTTCGACTGGATCGCCAGCCCAACACAATTCCGAATGCCATAGGCGTACACACGCATTGCTGAGCCGTCAGGATTGAATTCCAGAACGTCAGCGCGATCCTTCTCCTCGGGGGTCGTATCCGGATCGTTGATGTTCGAGGCCGAACCGACCGATACGAACATCTTCTTGCCATCGGGCGTGAACTGAATGTCCCGTGTCCAATGACCAGCGCCGCTCGGCAGGTCCGCGATGTGCTCGGCCGGACCGCGGGCTTGCAAATCACCGTTCCTATAGGGAAAGCGCACCACCGAATCGGTGTTGCCGACATAGACCCATTGCGGCTCGGGCCGGGCGGATAGAAGTTGATCCCGAAAGGTCGCTTCAAGCCCGTGGCGAACGTGGCTGATTGTTTCGGCTTGCCTTCGGCGGTGATTCCGCGAAAAACCGGATTTCACCCAGCTTGCTTTCCGCGACGAAAAAATCACCGTTCGGCGCAGTGCGGATCAGCCGTGGCTGATCGAGGCCGGCTGCGTAGAGTTCGACCTTGAAGCCGGCGGGAACTTTCGGCCACGCGTTTTCCGGGCGTGCCACCACCTGAGGGCTATTACCGGCCGATGTTGTTGCGAGCGGAGCGGGCAAATCTTCAAGCGTAATCTTGCGGCTCGTGCCGGGCTTCTCAAAACGGTAGTCGGTAAACGGCGGCCTCGGCGGGGGCGCGTTGATACCCATGGTGATCGCTTCGTCGGACGACAGCGGTATCCGCGGAGAGCCCGGCTTGGAAGCGCCAAGGACTCGCAGGTAGTTGACGATCTCCCATCGCTGCTCTTCAGGCAATGATCGCCATGCGGGCATGCCGTTGTTGACGTCGCCCTTGGTGATGTACCAGAAGAGCTCGCCGTCACTTGCTCCTTGCGCCTCGCCGCCGGATAAAGAGGGTATGTTTCCCGAGCCTTCTCCCGCTGGGCCATGGCAGGCCGCGCAATTGAGTTCAAACGCCGCCTTGCCCTCGCTTAAATTTTGGCCAGAGTAAGGATTTTTATCGGTCCTGGCCGAAGCCGGAGCGTGGTGAAAACTCTTATTCTGAGACAGCGATGCGGTGCTCAGCAAAACAGATAGGAGCAAGCACTTCGCGAGCGCGTCCCTGGGAGTTTGAGTGCTCGTGTTCGTCACGGTGTCAGCCTCCGACAATCTCGTAGGTGCGTGTGGCATATGCCGCACGTGCGCCGGCAGCACCAAGAATGCTCTTATCTGTTCAGAAAAATCATACCTAGGTTCGGTCTCGTTTTCAAAATCAATCCTAGGTCGATTAGGCAACGCAGGTCCCATGTCTCCGCCTTACAGGCTGCGCCGGATTTCGCGCACGCCGCGGCCGAACCTCCGACGTAGCAGCGCTCGCAGAGTCACACCTTCGACATAGCCGACTTCGGCGCCGATCTGGTCGACGCTGGCGGGGCTGGTCCTGAGAAGGTGCACCGCGCGCTCTATCCGCAGATCCTGGAAGAAGGCGAGCGGCGACTTGCCCAGCACGCTCTGCATCCGGCGCGCCAAGGTGCGCTTGCTGGTGGCCAGCGCCTGCGCGGCGTGGTCGAGCGAGAAGCCTTCGGCCAGGCGTCCGCGCGCCCAGCGCTCGAACCCTTGTATCAGCGGATCGGCATGGGCCAGATGGTCTGGAATCGAGTAGATCGATTGCGAAGCGCGCACGTCCACCACAAGGTACCTTGCGGTGAGGTTGGCCAGCTCCGGACTGGCGCGCCGGATCAGAGTCAGCGCCAAGTCGAGGTGGCTCAGCGCCGCGCCGGCGGTCACCACGGCGTTGGATTGCACGATGATGCGCGACTCATCCAGCCGCACCCGCGGATAGCGCTGCCGGAACAGCGGCGACAGCCACCAGGTCGTGGTGGCCTCCTCGCCGTCAAGCAAAGCCGACTCCGCCAGCACGAAGGTGCCAATGCAGGCGGTCGCGGTCAGCGCGCCGCGCCCAGCCCACTTGCGCAGCACCGCGCCGGCTTCGCGCACCTCGCTGCCGGCCAGCGCCTGCACCAGCGGTTCCGCACTCATGTGCAGGATGGCAGGCATCACCACCGCGTCCGGTGTCTGCGCGCGCGCCGCCGCGATCACCGGCATGCTCAGGCCGCGTGCCGTGGTGATGCTCTTGTGCAGCCCCACCACCTTTATCTGGAAGCGCAGCGAGGAAATACCGGTCATCTCCGCCAGTGCGTTCGCCGTGCCGAAGGCGTCGAGCACCGCGGCCAGGCTGGCGCAGCAGGAAGGCACCACCCCGGTATGGTTCGCCCTGCAGCTGAGCCCGTCCACCTTCGGTATCTTCGATGCCTTCTTCGACGAAGCCGGTCGCCAGGCTCACCTCAACGGGCCGATCGCGCAGGCGCTGGGCGCGAACGCCCCCAAGCTGCTGGCGCAGGCGCCGTCGATCGAACGCCTCGATGTGCTGGGCGCGAAGCTGCCCGGCTGAAGCCCGCACGAAAGCCACGTAGGTTCGATTAGCAACCGGTGAATCACATGAATGAAACAAGTACCAGCATGAAACAACAGAAGTCTGACGCCAGCGTAACGAGAGTCACAATGAACCTCGAGGTCCATGTCATCCCCGTCTCCTCCGTCGAACGATCGAAGGAGTTCTACCAACGCTTGGGTTGGAGGCTCGACGATGATGTCGCCCCGACAAACGACGTCCGCATTGTCCAGTTCACGCCCCCGGGCTCAGGGTGCTCGGTCACGTTCGGCAAGGGAATAACTGCGGCGAGTGCCCGTGTGTCGGCAAGTTACTGATCTGCCTCACCCTTTTGGCCGATTCGAGCCGCACTCACCAGCATAAAATCAAGGTTGCGGGTGCTACTGGTCAAACCTGCGGCCGCGCGCGCCGCTACGCTCGAAAAATCCTACAACTGACATATTTATCGGGGACGATTCTTCAGTAGTTTGCAAGGAGGGGAGTTCCATATGAGCGCGCGACCACCGTTCGAGCACGACGAGCTCGTGCGTCGCATCAGCCGCGATCTGGCCGACGGCTATGATGAAGAATTGGAGATGGAGATCGAGGACCGCCACCCGCTGCCGCGCGTGTCGTCAGCACCGGAAGCCGACACGGAGAAGGACTACCGGCGAATCTATTTCCAACAGTTATTTAGGCTGCAAGCCGAACTCGTGAAGCTGCAGGATTGGGTGGTCGCTTCCGGGCAGAAGGTTTTGATCCTTTTTGAAGGACGCGATGCTGCCGGCAAGGGCGGTGCAATCAAGCGCATCAGTCAAAAGCTCAATCCGCGGGTGTGTCGCGTGGTGGCGCTGCCGGCACCCAATGATCGCGAACGCACGCAGTGGTACTTCCAGCGCTATGTGCCGCACCTCCCCGCTGCCGGCGAAATCGTTCTGTTCGATCGCAGTTGGTACAATCGCGCGGGCGTCGAGCGGGTGATGGGATTCTGTACGCCTGAGGAGTATGAGGAGTTCTTCCGCTCCGTGCCGGAGTTTGAGCGCATGCTCGTTCGCTCGGGCATCAAGTTGCTGAAATACTGGTTCTCGATTACTGACGAGGAACAATACCTGCGGTTTCTCGGCCGCATTCACGACCCGCTGAAGCAGTGGAAGCTGAGCCCGATGGATCTCGAATCGCGCCGTCGCTGGGAGGACTACACGAAGGCGAAGGAAGTGATGCTCGAGCGCTCGCACATACCCGAGGCGCGGTGGTGGGTCGTGCACGCGGTCGACAAGAAGCGCGCGCGCCTCAACTTTATCGATCATCTGTTGCATCAGTTCCCCTACGCAGACACGCCGAAACCGCTGATTGTGCTGCCGCAACGCGAACATCACGAACACTACTCTCGACAGGCGGTGCCGGCGGACATGCTGGTGCCGGAGGTGTATTGACCAGAGCGAACTCCAACGGCACGCAGTGAATCTGTGCGGTGCGCAATTTTGCGGGACACGCGACTCACAGTTGTTCACCGGCGCCGCCTGTTCACCGTGCCTTGTGACAAATCTTTCACAAAGGCGTAAAAGGCTTGAACAACCCAAGAGCTTCTGCGGAACCCGGCGCCCGGTGCCGGAGTCCGAACCCGCGGGGTGCAGAGTTCCCCGCGAATCCGACAGGCAATATCAACACAGGAGAAATCCATGAACACTGCAGTCGATATGGTGTCGCTGAGCACACCGGTCAAGCGCTTCGTGAGTCAGGCTCGTCAAGCCTTGATCGACGGCCGCTGGCAGGATGCCCAGTCGGGCGAAACCTTCGAAGTATTCAATCCTTCCAATGAAGCCGTCATTGCGCGTGTGGCCGATTGCAAGCGCGCCGATGTTGATCTGGCGGTGGCCGCGGCCCGCAAGGCGTTCGACAAGGGTCCTTGGCCGCGCATGTCGCCCTCGGCGCGGGGAAGAATTCTGTGGAAAATCGGCGACCTGATCCTCGAGAATCTCGAGGAACTGGCGCAGCTGGAATCGCTCAACAACGGCAAACCCATCGGTGTTGCGCGCGCCGCCGACGTGCCCTTGGCCGCGGATCTGTTCCACTACATGGCGGGGTGGGCCACCAAGATCGAAGGCAGCACGATTCCCATGTCGGTGCCGTATACCCCCGACGCGCAATACCACGCCTATACGCGCAAGGAGCCCATCGGCGTCGTCGCGCAAATCATACCGTGGAATTTTCCGCTGCTGATGGCGGCCTGGAAGTTGGGTCCGGTGTTGACGGCAGGTTGTACCGTAGTGTTGAAGCCGGCGGAGGAAACGCCGCTGTCGGCACTGCGCCTCGCGCAGCTGTGTTTGGACGCGGGCTTGCCACCCGGCGTGCTCAACGTAGTGACGGGATTTGGCGAGACTTGCGGCGCCCCGCTGGCAGCGCACAACCACGTGGACAAGGTGGCCTTCACCGGTTCGACCGAAGTCGGCAAGCTGATCGTCAAAGCCGCGGCGAACGACCTGAAAAAGGTCACGCTCGAACTGGGCGGCAAGTCGCCCAACATCGTGCTCGACGACGCGGATCTCGATGTGGCGATCCCCGGCGCGGCGAGCGCGATCTTCTTCAATCACGGCCAATGTTGCTGCGCCGGATCGCGTCTGTTCGTACAGGAGAAGAGCTACGATCGCGTACTGGAGGGCGTCAGCAAGGCCGCGCGCGCCATCCGCCTGGGACCAGGCCTTAATCCGCAGAGCGAGATGGGACCGCTGGTGTCGAAGACCCAGTTCGATCGTGTCACCGGGTTCCTGCGTTCCGGCAAGGAGGAGGGGGCTCGCACGGTGTGCGGCGGCAAACGCCACGGAGAGACCGGTTTCTTCGTCGAGCCCACGGTGCTCGACGGCACCAGCGACAAGATGCGCGTGTATCAGGAAGAGATCTTCGGGCCGGTCGTGACCGTCATGCCGTTCAAGGAAGTTGACGATGAACTGATTCGGCGCGCCAACGACACGGTGTACGGCTTGGCCGCGGGTCTTTGGACCACCAACATCAAGCGCGCCCATCGCATCGCCAATGAGCTTCGGGCCGGGACGGTCTGGGTTAATTGCTACAACATCTTCGATGCTGCGTTGCCTTTTGGCGGCTATAAGCAGTCGGGCTGGGGCCGCGAGATGGGAAGCGAGGTTCTCAAGAACTATCTTGAAACCAAGGCAATCTGCATGAGCATTTGAGTAATAAATGGCGGGCGCGCCGGCAATGGGCGCGCCTCGCCTTAATCAGGCATTGATCGCATCCGCCGGCGCCGGTCATTGGTGCGGCCGTTCATTGGCGGCTTGGGTTCGATTGACCAAAAGGTCGTGGTTCTTCCATACCACGCTGCGGTCCTCAACCAAATGTAAATGAATAGGCTTGAACGTCGTTGTCCAAAAACTCGATTGAAAAGACGTGTTTGCCGACAGCGGTGACTTGTCGAATCAACTGATATAGGCGCTGCTCCGTGATGACGCCATCGCCATGCGCATCGATATCTGCACCGTGGTTGGCACCGGGAGATGAACCGTCGAGCTGGACGCGAAATCGGATTGGCTTTCCGTCGGGTCCGGGGCCCAGCACGAGATGAAGATCTCGTGCATAGAACCGAAACACGATCTTCCCAGGACCCTTGCTCAAGGCTGCCTTTTCACCGTCGACGAGCCATTTTCCACTCAGCGCCCATTGATTCAATTCCAAGGCAGGCGGGATCGCGTAAGTCTGCTCGCGGTCTTGAACTAAGCCACCGGGTGAGCGGAAGTTTTCCGCTCGCGCATACCCGAGGTAGGTCTCCGGCGATTGATCGTGCGCTTCATCAGCGGCAGCCTGCACACCGACGGCCGTGGAGGACTCCACGCCCGGCGGCGGTAGATTTGTATAGCCCGCTTCGGCCAGCAATTGGCGAATGATCTGCTCCGATTCCTCGTAGCTACCTTCCCCGAAGTGGTGGCTGCGTATTTGGCCGGCCGCATCGATGAAATAATGTGCAGGCCAATACTGATTGTTGAATCCTTGCCAGATTGCATAGTTGTTGTCGAGAGCCACAGGGTAGGTGACCGCTAACTCGCTCACCGCGCGCCTCACGTTGGCCGGATCCTTCTCGAAGGCGAACTCCGGTGCATGCACACCGATCACGACGAGACCATGATCTTTATATTTGGCGTACCACGTCTTCACGTATGGCAGTGCCCGTAAACAGTTGATGCAGGAATAAGTCCAAAAATCCACCAAGACAACTTTGCCGCGCAGCTCCTCGGACGACAGGGCGGGTGAATTCAGCCACGTCGTGGCACCCTTAAGAGAGGGTATGTCACCCTCGATCGGTAGTCCTCCGGAGAGCTTGCCCGACATCATCATGGCATGACCTCCGGCCATTGAATTGGTCATAGCCGTGGGATTGGTCATAGCCATGGAATTCGCATTGCCCGGTGCCGCGCCGCCCGGTTTGATGGCGTCGATGAGGGATTGCTCCAGCCGGTTCGTCCCGGCGAGCGACAAGCGGGTGAGCACGCTACTGTCCCAACCCAAGGCGATGGCCGCTACGGCGAGCAATACCGCGACGCCCAGCACGCGTCGTACCCACTCGCCCGCGCCGAGCGATTTCTTCAACGCATTGAATACGCGTCCGCCGGCGAGGATGGCAATGGCCAACGACGTCGCCGCGCCCGCTGCGTAAGTGAACAACAATACGGTGGTGTGAGCATTGGGCCCCGATATGGCCGCGCCTGTAAGCACCAGGCCAAGAATCGGGCCTGCGCAAGGCGCCCATAAGAATCCGGTGGCGACTCCCAACAGCAGAGAGGGGACAACGCCGCCTCTTGCATCCCCTGAAGTACCCTGCGGCATCAATCGATTCCCCAGCGCTACGAAGGGGCGAGCCATCCAATCCGCCATCCGCCGTGATAGCAACGTGGCCGCGAACACCGCCAGTAGTATCATCGCCAGTAGGCGTCCGTACTGGTTGAGCCGAACTGCCCAGGCGCCCCCCACCGCAGCCAATGTAGCAATGCCGGCGAATGTGATTGCCATGCCCATCAATAGAGGCAAGCTGCTGGTCAGGAACTTCTGCTCGGATCGGGCGAACACGAACGGCAACACCGGCAGAATGCACGGGCTCACGATGGTGAGCACACCGCCTAAAAATACCAGCAGCAATAAAATCATAATCTCATCTCATCCGGATCAGGTACTTCGCAATTAGCCGCGCACGCGCTCTCGACATATATCGCGTTATATGGCGCAAAAGTATGCCATTTCCAGCGCCGGAAGCTGCGATATCATGAAATTCAACCGCAACAGCGTCGGGTTTCGCGATGAGCTTCCAGCAAGTCCGCCATGATGGCTTCGGTGGTTGGCCATCGCCCCGCACCTCGGCCGACGACCCTGACCGAGCGCCCGTCGCTGTGCGTCAATAACAGCGCATTCGATTCCCCGGTCGCAATCGCCAAAGGATGCTCCCTTTCCATCGATTCGAATGAAACCTGGCCGATCCAGCCGTCGTGACTGCGGCGGACGCGCGACACTTGGCGCAGACTCGAGCCTCGGCGCGATGCCTCAGTCGCTGCCGTCGCGACATCATCCGTCAAGGGGTCTGTTTGTACGCTGAGGAGATGTTCGCCAAAGGCGACCTCCGCGAGAATCCGGAGCTTGCGCTCCGCGTCGCGGCCCGACACGTCCTCGCTGGGATCCGCTTCGGCGAAACCTAGCGCCTGCGCTTCGGCGAGCGCGTCCATCAGTGCCGCACCGTGCGCACAGCGCTCCAACACGAAGTTACAGGTGCCGTTCAATATACCGCTGAGTGCGATGAGAGGGCCGCGTTTTGCAGCGGCGCGCAGCGCCTCGATCATCGGAGCACTGCCGCCGACCGTGGCGGAAACGCGAAGCTTGGCACCGCTGCCTCGCTGTGCATCGGCAAGCATGGCCGCATCATCGACAACCTGTCCCTTGTTGGCGGAAATGACATCGATGCCGCGACGTAGGAAACCAACCACCAGTCGCGACGAAACGCCGCACGCGGGCAGTACATCGACGACGATGTCGGGGTCGAGCGACAGGACCGCTTCCTCAGAGGTGTGCAGAAGGTCGCCTGGCACATTCGCAGCTTCGTGTTTTGCGCGGTCACGCACCAGCGCTCCCAGCGGCGTGAACCACTGCGGCATTGCCAACAGGCGCTGATAAACGCCGAATCCCACCGTGCCCAAGCCTAGAATCAACACCCGCTTCGCGGGTATCTCCGGGAGCCGGTCCGCTAGGACGGTCGGGCGGGGATGCACCACCGATTCATAGGGGAGAGCCAGTGCAGCCACTTCTGCCGCCGTCACATGCGCGGCAAGATAGTTCACGGCCTTCGGTTGAATGAGAGGACCGGCCACGCGCAGTGCATCCTCGTAGGCGAGCGCGGAGAACCGGCGCGGCCGCGAGTCCGGTACGGCTGGATCGGATTCGTAGATGCCGTCCACATCCTTCAGCAAGCGACAGCGCTGCGCACGCAATGCGGTCGCTACGAAAACCGCGCTGAGATCGGAACCCCCGCGGCCGAGCAAGTGTAAGCGTCCATCTTCCGCATGACCGAAAAACCCCGGCAGCACGAGGACCGGATGCTGATCGAACATCGAAAGAAGCCGTGACGAGTTGACACTCCCGGGCTCGCTGTCGAGCGGGCTTCCAGAAACCACCAAACCGATCTCTCTTGGATCGACTACGCGAGCCGGCACACCGATCCGCTCAAGGGCGATGCCCAGGAGCGCCGCAGAGGCACGCTCGCCGGTTGCGAGCAGTTGGGCGGTCGCGTGAACATCCGGTGTTGGCGAAAGTTGGCGAGCCTGCGCCAGCAGCCGTTCGGTGGTGTCACCCATGGCCGAGATTACGGCGAGTATCCGCGAGCCGTCGCGATACCAGCGGTAAATCTCATGTACCGCGGCGGGCAGGTCGTCGACCGAGCGCAGCACCGAGCTGCCAAATTTCAAAACGACAATGGTTTGTTGCATGAATCTTCTCTCCGCAGCTAAAGCTGGGGGGAGACCACGCCGGATCTGGGAGGCATAAAAAAACCCGCCCAGCCAAGCTGCAGCAGGTCCGCCGCATCCACTTTAGCCGCATTTATTTCGCGCCCGCAAGCTGAATATCAAATCGGCGCGTACATGTATTACAGCGACAACGATGATCCTTGTCAACACGAGACGCCCGCGACGTTGGTTGCTGCGCCAAGGGCGCGTTGGCCTGCGTGCTCATCGAGCCCTTCGACCAGGTAGACTATCTGAAGACTGATTCGCATGGCTGACCGGAGACAGCGCATGTTCAAAGCTTCTGATCTGCTCGTCGCCGCGCTCGAAAATGAGGGCGTTGATCGGATTTTTGGGATTCCGGGGGAAGAGAACCTCGATGTCGTCGAATCCATTCGAAAGTCCTCGATCCAGCTCATCTTGACCCGCCACGAGCAATCCGCGGCGTTCATGGCGGCCACCTACGGACGGCTTACCGGTAAGCCTGGGGTTTGCATCACCACGCTCGGACCCGGCGCATTGAATCTGTCGACCGGCGCTGCCTATGCGCTGCTCGGGGCTATGCCGATGATCATGATCACCGGGCAGAAAGGGATTCTGTCGTCGCGGCAGGGGCGGTTTCAGATTGTGGACATCGTCGCGGCGATGAGGCCTCTGACCAAACTTTCGCGCCAGATAGTCTCGCCGTTGATGATTCCGACTCTGGTGCGTGAAGCCTTCCGCGTGGCGCAGGAGGAGCGACCGGGTCCTATACACCTGGAACTCCCCGAGGATATTGCGGCCGCAGAGTGCGAGGCGATTGCATTGGTGCCACCGCATCCGGTCGATCTGCCATTGGCGAGTGCGGAGTCCCTCGATCGCGCCGCGCAGATGATCGTGCAGGCTCAATGTCCCCTATTGATGCTTGGGGCAGCGGCATCGCGGCCGCGGTCGACTTCGGACCTCGCCCAGTTCGTACTGCGAACGCGAATTCCCTACTTCACGACCCAGATGGGTAAAGGCACGGTCCCGGGCGGGACCGAGCTCTACATGGGCACGGCGGCACTCTCCGAGCGCGACTATGTTCATGAGGCCATAGAACGAGCCGACCTCATCATCACGATCGGCCATGATACGGTCGAAAAGCCGCCGTTTATCATGGGCGCTCAAGGGCCGAAGGTCATTCACGTCGGATATCAGCCGGCCGAGGTTGAGCAGGTTTACTTCCCTCAAGCGGAGATTGTCGGTGACCTGGGCCCGTCACTCAAGCTGCTTGCGGACCGCATCGAAGGCAGGATCCCCAACGCACAAGCCCTTTTGCCGCTGCGGGAAGCTATATTGAATCGGATTGCCGCGCGCGCTACCGAAGACCGCTTCACACCGCAACGGCTGGTGCATGACGTCCGCGAGGTCATGCCGCCGGACGGCATTCTGGCGCTCGACAATGGCATGTATAAGATCTGGTTTGCGCGAAACTATCGAACGCGGGTCGCGAATACCCTCCTGCTCGATAACGCACTGGCAACGATGGGAGCGGGTCTGCCGTCGGCGATAATGGCCGCGATGCTCTATCCCGAACGGCGCGTCATGGCCGTCTGTGGCGACGGCGGATTCATGATGAACAGCCAGGAGATGGAGACGGCCGTGAGGCTCGAGGTCAACCTCGTCGTTTTGCTCATCGAGGACCACGCCTTCGGCATGATCCGCTGGAAACAGGCAGTCGACCATTTCCCTGATTTTGGCATGACATTCAACAACCCTGACTTCGTGAAGTATGCCGAAGCGTATGGCGCGAAGGGAACACGGGTCGGCAAAGTCGGTGAGCTGCGATCCACGCTAGAGAAAGCTTTGGCCGGCGGCGGCGTACATCTCGTCATAGTGCCCATCGATTACTCGGAAAATACACGGGTCCTGGTCGACGAGCTGCGTCAGCGACTGCCGGCAGCGCAAAAGATTTGACGATGTCGCAGACGCTTCAGCGAAATCGCTGCGGCCCCTCCTTCTTCGCCGCGAAGGCCGGAGTCGCAACAGGGCTCGGAATCGGTTAATTTACCGCATTACAGCGCACCTCCTGCCCGTTTCATTCACGTCTTTCGAGGAGAATGGCCGTGTCTAAATCTCGCCGCGAATGCACCCATCTCAACGCCGTCAAAGCCATATCGCCAACCGGCGATGGGTGCGAGGAGTGCCTGGCTATCGGCGACACGTGGGTCCATCTTCGATTGTGCAGGACATGTGGGCACGTCGGGTGCTGTGATGATTCGAAGAACCGGCATGCTCGCAAGCATTTTCTCGAGCGCAAGCACCCGATCATTTCGTCATTTGAGCCGGGAGAAGACTGGAGCTGGTGCTTCATTGACGAGATCGAAGTATTCCCGACATGACGGGGGAAAGAAAAACAGTATCTGCGGCGCAAGCGATTGTCGATTCCTTGGTACAGCACGGAGTCGATACGATCTTCGGCATTCCCGGCGTCCATACGTACAAGCTTTTTGATGCGCTCTACGAGCGCCGGGACGAAATTCGGTTCGTCGGCACGCGCCATGAGCAGGGTGCGGCGTACATGGCCTATGGTTATGCGAAATCCACGGGTCGGATCGGCGTCTACACGTGTGTACCGGGTCCCGGAGTATTGAATACAACAGCCGCGTTGTGCACGGCGTTCGCGGCCAACGCTTCGGTGCTCTGTCTAACGAGCGAAATCCCAGCCGCGGACATTGGCCGTGGATTTGGCATTTTGCATGAGCTTCCGGATCAGCTCGCGACCTTGCGCTCTTTGACTAAATGGGCTGAGCGCATTGACCATCCGACGCAGGCTCCACAAATGATCGCCGAGGCGTTCCAACGGATGACCAGCGGCCGCCCGGGTCCGGTCGCCCTGGAGTGTCCCTGGGACACGCTCGGCGTCACCGCTCTGACCGAAATGTCGGCGCCTACGGGCGGCGTAGACCCGCCACCGGTAGATCCAGGCGCTGTTGAGAGCGCTGCCGAACTGATACAACACTGTAAAAAGCCGATGATTATGGTCGGTGGTGGCGCGGTTGATGCTGCCGCCGAGATTGCGCAACTCGCGGATCTGATTCAGGCACCGGTCACGGCGCACCGGAGCGGACGTGGAATCGTTGCTGAGGACTCGCCTTATGGTTTAGGACTCGCAGCCGCATACAGGGCATGGTCGGATACGGATCTGTTGATTGCGATTGGGACTCGGATGGAGCTGCAGTATTTGCGATGGCGAAAATTGCCGCCAAATCTCAAAATTGTTCGCATAGACATAGACCCCCGGGAATTGATCCGCCGCCCGTGCGATGTCGGGCTGGTGGCAGATGCGAGAATGGGCGTGCGCGCGTTGAACGCATCCTTGACGTCGTCCAATGTGTTTCGTCACTCAAGAGAGACGGAGCTGATGTCATTAAAGTCGCTCGCTCGATCTGAGTACGAGTCCGTTCAGCCGCAGGTGGCCTATTTGGACGTTATCCGCGAAGTACTGCCGCGCGATGGATTTTTCGTTGAAGAGATCTGCCAGGTCGGATTTAGCGCGCGATTCGCCTTCCCGGTCTATTTGCCGCGCACCTACGTCAGCTGCGGCTATCAGGACAACCTCGGCTTTGGTTTCATGACGGCGCTAGGCGTCAAGCTGGCTAATCCAAGAAAGGTCGTCATCTCGGTGAACGGTGATGGCGGTTTCATGTTTGGGGTTCAGGAACTTGCAACAGCGGTGCAGAACCAGATCAAGCTCATTATCATTGTATTCAACAATCGTAGTTTCGGAAACGTCCTGCGCGATCAGAAAGTGGTGTTCCACGGACACTTCATCGGTGAACGTTTGAGGAATCCGGACTTCGTCAAACTTGCCCAGAGTTTTGGCGCCGTCGCATATCGAGCCGAAAACCCGGCCGAACTCAAATCCAGCCTGATGGCTGCACTGAATGACGACGGGCCGGTTCTCATCGAAGTGCCGAGCGAGCCGGACTCCGAAGTCTCGCCGTGGCCTTTCCTTCATCCCTGGTCTGCGGGACGGTAAACAACGTTCAGTTGACATTAGCGTCGGTTCACGCCTTGCTCGGTACGACATGCCCGCGCAGGGCGTAGTCGACGACGGTCTCGATGTATGGGCGGGTGATCCTCGCATGACTCAACAACACCCGAAAATAACAGGGCGCCGTCAGCTGGTCGATCAATACATCGATGCGAAAACCACGGCGAATTTCCGCGCGGGCAATGCCGCGTAAGATTGCTTTCCTTATCGATATTCGCCTTCGATTAAGAACCTCTCCCCGAATGATCCTTGCCAGCTCCGGATCATGAGCCATATCGGCGACCAGCCCCGGCAGAGCCTGACCCAGTGGCCCCGAGAAGGCCCGACGCAGGGTTTCCACCGCGCAGATCAGATCCTGACGCAGCGAACCACTATCGGGCGCGGGCTCCGACTCCAGGGTGCTGACTACCGCATACGCCACCAGATGACGCTTGCTCGGCCAGCGGCGGTACAGACTCGTACGGGCGCGCTTCACCGTCTTGGCGATTCTCTCGATGGTGACATGAGGGTAACCTTTCGATTTGAGCGCATCGAGTACAGCAAGGACCACGGCCTCATCGATACGTTTGTCTTTGGGCCGGCCACGCATTGCACCCTGCCGCACCGTAACGTGCGGGGAAGATACTTCATAGTTGGAAGGCGCGGCCTTGCGTTGGTTTATCTGGACTTTTGTCATACAGTGTGTATCATATATCCCGTCGCATCTAGGTGCTAGGTACGTAAGGAGCATTTATGATCGCCCGACGCCTCTCCCTCCCATGGCTCATCTGCAGCGCCGCGCTCCTTGTCGCATGCGGTTCTGCCAAGTATGAATGGTCACAAGCGAACTCCCTCAACACGGTCGCTGCCTATCAGACATTCTTGTCGAAGTATCCCAATGATGTGCATGCCGCCGATGCGATGCGCCGAATTGCCGAACTGCAGGACGCACAGGCGTGGTCAACGGCGCAAACCGCCTCGACGGTACAGGGGTACCAGCAGTACCTGAGTGCCGAGCCGAATGGCACTCATCTCCAAGCTGCGCAAGACGAAATCGCGTCTCGCGAACGTTCTGCCGCCTGGCACTCCGTGGAAGCTAACGAGACGGCACAGTCACTGCAGGAATTCCTGCAAAAATATCCTACTGGCACCGAGGCGGATCGCGCGCGCGACAAACTCAAAACGTTGGCAGGATATCGGGCGGAACTGGGCGTGGCCCACAGTCAGCAACTGGCCGATCGCGAGCGCGATGCGCTGGCGAAACGTTTCGGCAAGGAGTTGCAGCAAGTGCTCGTGCTGGAGCCCGATGCCAATAATCACGACTATCGGATCGCATCGGCACCGATGAGCGAACAGGACGCGAATGCCGCTTGTGCAAGCGTCAAGCATGCCGGCCGATCGTGCAAAGTGGTACAGATCACCGGTTAGCGGGGCGTCAATTTGACTATCCGCCGCAGGCCACGCTGCGCGCGGCGGCATTCGCGATAAACCCGCGCAGCTCCGGCAGGCAGGAACCGCAATTGGTGCCGGCCCTCAATCGTCGGCCGATTGAAGAGAGATCGCGACAACCGTCGGCAACCGCCTGTTCAATCGCATTGCGGCCAACGCCGAAGCACGCACACACGGTGACTCCTGTGTCCATGCGTGAATCCTCGGGCCGACCCGCAAGGATCCGAGCACGTTCGCTTGCCGTCAGCCGCGGTTTTTCGATCAATGAGATCAACCACGACCGCGAAATCAGCTGTGGTTGCGGACCTACGAACACGCATGCCGCGAGGCGATCGTCACGGAGGTACGCAGCCCGGTAGGTCCCTGTATTGGTATCTTCGTAGTCGAGCCAATCCGCCGGATGCTCGGCGTGCACCAGGGACCGCGCCCACGCCGGCCAGTTATGCGGCACGCTGCGGCCTGCAATCTCATAGCGGCGATAGTCACCGCCTTCGGCGCAGGTCCACCAACTCAGAGACGCGATCGACAGCGAGCCGCGAGTCAGCGCAAAGCCGTACCAGTTCACCACAAAAGGTTCGACACGTGCGGGAGTGTTTTTGAACTCCGGCTCGCCACTGATCGGATCTACAGCGGGTCCCACGAGTGCGCCAACCCGTGCGTCCGAGGAGTTCGATCCACTCCAATGAATGGGTACGAAAATCGAGCCGCGCGCTATCTCGCCGCTGGTGCGCAGGCGAGCAACCATGTGCCCCCACCGTGTGACCACACGCACCAGCGCCCCATCTCGTGCTCCGAAGAGCAGCGCATCGGAGGCATGCATGTCGACGAACGGCTCGGGCAGATGCGATGCGAGACGCGCCGAGCGGCCGCTGCGCGTCATGGTGTGCCATTGATCGCGGATGCGTCCGGTGTTGAGTACCAAAGGATATTCCTGGTCCAGTGCGAACCTGGGCGGACGTGGCGGGGTCGCGACCAGGCGGGCTCGGCCATCGGCATGATAGAACCGCCCATCGGCGAACAGCCGTGGCGTGCCCTTGCAATTCTGAGTCGCCGACGGCCACTGAGTAGGCGCCAACGCTGCGTACCCTTGCTCGCCCAGCCCGACAAGGTCGCCGAGGTGGAAGGCGCGCGCACCGTCGTTTCCTGCGACACTCAGACGGGCGTGTTCATCGAAGATCTCGGCGACGGTCGAATAATTGAAACTCTCGTGAAAACCCATCCTTTGCGCGACTTGGCAAATCATCCACCAATCCGGCCGGACCATGACGGGCACCGCCAAGAAACTGCGCTGGCGGGAAATGTGGCGGTCCGAATTCGTGACCGTGCCATCTTTTTCCCCCCACGCAGCCGCCGGCAGCAAGATATGCGCGAGAGCTGTGGAATCGGTTTGGGCTACACAGTCGGACACCACGACGAGCTCGCAGCGCCTCAGTGCCTCACGTGCGCGATCGGCATTCGGCAGGCTGACCACAGGATTGGTGCCCATGATCCATACCGCTTTGATTTGGCGGCGGTGCATGGCCTCGAATAAGTCGACCGCCTTGAGACCGGGACGCTCCGCAATTCGCGGTGCCCCCCAAAAGTCCTGCACGATGGCGCGATGGTTCGCGTCTTCCAGCTCCATGTGGGCGGCCAGTGTGTTGGCGAGCCCGCCCACCTCGCGGCCACCCATCGCGTTCGGTTGACCGGTGATGGAAAACGGCCCGGCGCCCGGCCGGCCGATTCGACCCGTCGACAGATGGGCGTTGATGATGCTGTTGGCCTTGTCGGTGCCTGAAGAGGATTGGTTGACGCCTTGCGAGAACAGCGTGATGACGCGCTCAGTGCTCCCGAACCACGCGTAGAAATCCAAAAGAGACTGGGCGTCGAGCCCGCATATTCGCGCTACCGCCCCAGCATCACCCGCGGTGTTGTCCGCCACCAGCAATGCCCGCGCCGCCCCTCGCGTGTGTGCGTCGATGAATGCCTGATCGACCATTTGGTGCTGTGTCAGCCAGCTCAGCAAGCCGTTGAAGAGCGTGACATCCGTTCCCGCGCGCAGCGGTAAATGCAGATCTGCCCGATCGCAAGTCTGCGTGCGCCGCGGATCGATGACGACGATGCGCAAAGAAGGGCGCAGCTCCTTGGCCTTGAGGATGCGCTGATAGAGCACGGGGTGGCACCAGGCCAGATTCGAACCCACCAGCACGATGAGGTCCGCGGCGTCCAGATCCTCGTAGGTCGTCGGCACGAGATCTTCGCCGAACGCCCGTTTATGAGCGGCCACCGCGGAGGCCATGCACAGGCGCGAGTTGGTGTCTATGTTGGCTGAACCGATAAACCCTTTCATGAGCTTGTTGGCCACATAATAGTCTTCGGTCAACAATTGGCCCGACACGTACAATGCCACGGCGTCGGGGCCATGCCGCTCGATGAAACCGCGGAAACCGTGCGCGACTGCATCCAGCGCGAGATCCCATTCCACATCCACGCCGTGCATCCGTGGATGCAGCAGGCGGCCTTGTAAGCCGACGGTATCGCCGAGCGCGCTGCCCTTGGAACACAACGCGCCGCGGTTCGCAGGGTGCTCAGGATCGCCGAATATCTGCGTCACGCCGTCCGTCGCCCGCGCCAGCACTCCACAGCCTACTCCGCAGTAGGGGCACGTGGTGCGCACGTTCATCGCGACGACTGCGTGCCGAACAGGAGTTCGTCTCGGAATGCGTGGATGTTACGGCGCTCGCTGATCAGGTCCAGGTACCAGCCGCTATCGCGGATGTCGCCATACAGCACGGCGCCGCGCACCTTGTCCTGCTCGATCACCAAGCGTTTATAAATGCCGCGTTTCGGATCGCGCAGCACCAGTGACTCGGCTCCCGGTCCCGGCGCGCAATTGCCGGCGGAGAAGACACTAATACCCGCTACTTTCAGCTGCGCCGATACAGGCGATGCCCGATAGCCGCGGGTGCCCCGCTCGGCCAGGTAACTCGCGCACACGCGGGCCTGTTCCATGAGCGGCGCCACCAAACCGAAGGTCTTGTCCCGGTGTTGTACGCACTCGCCGATGGCATAGATCGCCGGATCGTAGGTCAGCATCGTATCGTCGACCAAGAGGCCGCGATCGCATGCCAGGCCCGCTTCGCGGGCAAGCTCGATATTCGGTCGCACGCCGACGGCCACGACCACCAGATCGGCCGCAAGCTCGTTGCCGTCGGCCAAGCCGACGCCAGTGACGTGAGTCTCCCCGGATAGGCGCGAAGCTTCGGCGTTCATTACGAATCTCAAGCCGCGCCGCTCGAGCTCATCGCGTAGCAGCTCTGCCGCCTGCGCGTCGAGTTCCCGCTCCATCAAATGCCGGTGAATGTGCACGACGGTCACATCCAGTCCGCGTCGAAGCAAGCCGCTGGCGGCCTCGAGACCCAGCAGTCCTCCGCCGATCACGACCGCGTGTCGCTGCGCGCGACTCGCAGCCAACATGGTGTCGACATCCTTTAGATCACGAAAAGTGATGACACCTTTCAAGCGGCGGCCGGGGATAGGAAGGAGGATCGGAACGGATCCGGTCGCAATCAAGAGCCGATCGTAGGACGTCTCGACTCCGCGCCGAGATCGAACGCGGCGCCGCACCCGATCGATGTGGGCGACGGGATCCGCGCTATGTAGCGTGATGCCATGTTCCCTGTACCACTCGGGCGGATGAGTAACGAGTTCCTCGATACGCGCATCGCCGGCCAGCAGCGGCGAAAGCAACACGCGGTTGTAGCTGCCATGAGGCTCTGCGCCGAACACCGTAATGTCGTAGGCCTGGGGCGCAAGCGCCCGCAACTCCTCGATCGCGCGAACCGCGGCCATACCATTCCCGACGATGACCAAGCGCGGCTTACGACGTGGGTGCCGTTGCATAACCCGCTTCGTCCGCACCCAAATCTGGGCGTCGCGGGCTTCCGCCATGTACGCGGCGACTGAGAATCGCGGCTCCTCCAGACAGCGCCCGGTGATCAGGCTGAAATGCTGCTTGTAAATCGGCGAAGCAACCACGATTTCTCCGTCGATATCGCCCACGATGCCCCGCGCCAGCACATTGGCATTGCTGGCCGGATCGTGATTGCCAATCGCAAACACGGCGTCCCGCACGCGGAACACGGCAACTTCCTCCCCGTCGATCAGCGCTGCCGCACCACTCTCCGGCAGAATATCCTCCAGTGCGCAGACAAGGTGCCAGATTGCGGCAACGGGCAGGGTGACGACGGCGTTCACGCCGTCTTCCCGAGCATTGCGCGTTCCGCCGATCTTGCCGGCCGCGGCTGTCCGCGCTCCTCGACAAACACGACATGGCTGTCCGGATGATCGTTATTGATGAAGTGCCGAAATCGCCGCAGTGCCTTGGGATCGTCGATGGTTTTTTTCCACTCGCACTCGTAGCTGTCGATCACGCGCTGCATGTCGGCCTCGAGCTCGGCGGCGATGCCGAGCCGATCCTCGCACACGACTTGCTTGAGATATTCCAGGCCTCCTTCGAGAGCGTCGCGCCACGACTGACGTGCGCTGCAGGCGTTCCGCAGTGCGAATGTAGAACATCAGAAATCGGTCGATGTAACGGATCAACGTCGCCTTATCGAGGTCCGATGCCAGCAGCTCGGCGTGGCGCGGCTTCATGCCGCCGTTGCCGCATACATAGAGGTTCCAGCCTTTTTCGGTCGCAATCACGCCCACATCCTTGCTCTGCGCTTCGGCGCATTCGCGTGTGCAGCCGGAGACCGCGAACTTGAGTTTGTGGGGTGAGCGCAGGCCCTTGTATCGGTGCTCGATTTCGAGCGCAAAGCCCACGCTGTCCTGAACTCCGTAGCGGCACCAGGTCGAGCCCACGCAGCTTTTCACCGTGCGGACGGACTTGCCGTAGGCATGGCCCGACTCGAACCCGGCGTCGACCAGCTCGCGCCAGATGAGGGGAAGCTGATGAACTTGCGCCCCCAGCATATCGATACGCTGGCCACCCGTGATCTTGGTATAGAGTCGATACTTTTGTGCGATGAGTCCGATCGTGATGAGCTGCTGCGGCGTGATTTCGCCGGCGGCAACCCGGGGCACGACCGAGTAAGTGCCGTCTTTCTGAATGTTGGCGAGGAAGTAGTCGTTCGAGTCTTGCAGAGGCGCCTTGTCGCGTGCCAGCACGAACTCGTTCCAACATGATGCGAGAATCGAGGCGACCGTGGGTTTGCAGACATCGCAGCCGAGGCCTCTCCCGTGCTTGGTCAGCATCTCTTCAAAAGTGCGCAATCCGCCGATGCGAACCAAATGAAAGAGCTCCTTGCGCGTGAACGCGAAGTGCTCGCAAATATGATTGTTGACGGAGACGCCTAGTCTCCCGAGTTCGGCCTTCAGCACCTGTGTCACGAGCGGTGCGCATCCGCCGCAAGAACTCGCCGCCTTGGTGTGCTGTTTGAGGGCGCCGAACGTTCTCGCGCCGCTCGCGATCGCTGCGCACAGGTCGCCTTTGCTGACGTTGTTGCACGAGCAAATCTGCACGGCGGCGGGCAGGGCGGCAAGGCCGAGCGGTTGCCGGCCGTCCGCCGCGTCAATCGGTGAAAACAGCAATTGTTCCGGTTTGGTCGGCAGCGACAATCCGTTTTGCACCATGTGCAGCCACGTGCCGTACTCCTCGGCGCTGCCGACCAAGATGCCGCCCAGCAATCTCGTGCCATCCTCGTTGAGCACGAGTTTCTTGTAGATCTGGCGGCGCTCGTCGATGAATACGCAGGCCCTGGCACCGCCTGTCATGGCATGAGCGTCGCCGATGGACGCGACGTCGACCCCCATGAGCTTGAGCTTCGTGCTCATATCGGCGCCGGCGAATCGTGCCTCGGCGTCCCCTTGCAACTGCAATGCCACGGTGTCCGCCATCAGGTAGCCGGGGGCAACCAGGCCATAAATTTTCCCTTTCCAGAGCGCGCACTCGCCGATCGCGAAAATGCCCGGATCGGAGGTGCGGCAGGCGTCGTCGATCACGATCCCACCACGATCGCCCACCTCAAGACCCGCAACACGCGCCAGCTCATCTCGCGGACGAATGCCGGCGGAAAATACGATGAGATCCGTCTCGAGTTCACTGCCGTCGGCGAATCGTAGACAATGGGGGTGCTCGGTGCCGCCCGCGATTGCAGTCGTCTGTTTTGCCGTATGCACACCTACCCCCAGGGCGCGAATGCGCCCGCGCAGCATGCTGCCGCCGGCGTCGTCGATCTGCACCGCCATGAGTCGCGGCGCGAACTCCACCACATGCGTGTCCAGCCCGAGGTCCTTGAGTGCCTTCGCCGCCTCGAGGCCCAGCAATCCGCCGCCGATGACCACACCGCTCTTGGCCGTGGCACTCGCGCTGCGGATGGCATCGAAATCATCGATGGTGCGATAAACGAAGCAGCCGGGACGGTCGTGCCCGGGTATCTGGGGTACGAAGGGATACGAGCCTGTCGCGAGTACCAGGCGATCGTATTCAAGATTCAGGCAGCCGGCTGTTTTCACCGTGTGCCGCTCGCGGTCGATTTCGATCGCAGGTTCGGATAATTTCAGGCTGATGCCGGGCCGATCGAAAAAGCCGGTCTCGACCAGGGACAACTCCTGCGCGCTCTTGCCGGAAAAGTAGGAAGTCAGGTGCACCCGATCGTACGCCGGCCGCGATTCCTCGCAGAGCACTGTGATATCGAGCTTCGCTGTACCTGTCTTGAGGCGCTCCAGCAGCCGCTGCCCGACCATCCCATTACCGATTACAATCAGCTTCATTGCCGCTTCTTGCCTGTCGCTATTCGGTGGGTGCGATTGCGAGATCAAGGGACACACCCGCCGATGCGGGCGCCGACCACGCGAGCCACTGCCGGTGCAGAATGACGACCAGCGCAAAGGCGAGTGCCGCCAAGATACCGAATGTGGTGAATCCCAGCTGGTAACTGCCGGTTCTTTCCTTGGCCATGCCCATCACGACCGGCAGATAGAATCCACCGATGCCGCCTGCCGCACCGATGATGCCCGTCATCAATCCCGTCTTTCCCTTCCAGCGATGCGGCACCAATTGGAACGTAGCGCCGTTGCCGAGGCCGAAGCACAGGTACAGCGCGGTCAGCAGCGCTACTGCACCCGGCAGCGGCGGCATCACCATGGCGAATCCGATGTTGCAGAGCGCGATCGCGAGCAGCAGCACCAGCAGTACTTTGACTCCCGACAGCCGATCGGCCAAAAGCCCTCCAATCGGCCGCACCATGGCACCCGTGAACGACAGGCCCGCCATGACCATACCGGCATCGATCTTCGGCAATTCGTATTGAGTCGTCAGCAGCAGACTCACATAGGAGGACATGCCGACGAATCCACCGAAGGTGATGCTGTACACGAGCATCACGACCCAGGTATCGCGTTCACCGAGCACGGCCCAGTATTTGCGCGGCAGCACGGCCAGCGCGACCGCGGCACCGAGGACCGGGAGCAGCAATTGCCCGGTCTTTCCTGCGCCGAACATTCCGCCGTTGACCAGCAACACCAGTGCCATCACGCTCAGCAATGAGATCGCGAAGCCGGCAAACGCACGCGCGCCGCTGCCGCTTTTGGCGCTGCGATCCTCCGCCCACAACATCACGGCCGCCGCCGTGAGAGCGAGCAGCGGCAACACTGCCGCAGTCGACAGCTGCCAGCCATAGTGTTGCGCGAGAGTCGGAAATACGAAACCGTCGACTACGGCACCGATATTTCCGGCGGCCGCCAGTCCCAGCACCAATCCCTGCACTTTCGGCGGATAACTGCTCCCCGCCATCGGCAGCGCGATGGCAAAGCTCGCGCCGCCCATGCCGAGCAGCGCACCCAGCATGAGCAGCATCGAATACGTCGGCGCAATGGGGAGCAGCAAAAACAATGAGGGAATCGCCGAGATCGAAATGCCGAGCAGCGCGAGCCGCCGACCCTCCACGGCTTGAAATAGATTGCCGAGAGTCACGCGCACGATCGATGCGCTGAGTACCGGCACGGCAACCAGAAAGCCCGCCTGGCTCGGCGACAGCGACAACTGCTTCGAGACATACGGCGCGAGCGGGCCGAACATCACCCAGGCGGTAAATCCGGTGTCGAAATACAAAAAGCACGCCAGCAGGGCCCGCCAATTACCGCTTCTCAACGATGCGATCACTTGCTTCATCGTCCCCATCCTTGATCGTGAGGTAAAAAAAAGCCGCCAACGGTACGCACCTTTAAGAGATGCATACGGGTTGGCGGCATTGCCCTCTTGCAGATTCGCTGTAGAACCTGCCCCGTGCAAACGGCTTGCGGCCGATTGCACAGATGATAGGTGCAACATACGTGCCACTGCGCCGACACATGGGCCTCTCCCATTTAGATCAATTTGTTAGCCGTCCTTGCCGGCCGACGATGTACAACGAAAGCGCGCAAAACGAATCAAAAAGGAGCGCGGACCACAGGTTCGCGCACAGAGTTAGTGCGGAGAACGGAATCCTTGCTGCGCATCTTGCATTGGTGGCACAGTCGTTGAGCCGTGCGGGAAGACTCACACCAAGGTGGTCGATGGGCCGACAAAATAATCCGATTGATGCGAAGCAGACCAACGCGCCGGCGGCTCGCTTTCTGCGATCGGCGAAATTGCGCCGCGCGCGCGATCTCAAGCAATTGTCCATCCTGTGCGAGGCGGTCCAAGGAATCAGCGAGCTTGTCCACGCGTTGCAGAAGGAGCGCGGCGCGTCGTCAATTTATCTCGGCTCCAATGGCGCCCAATTCGCAGACCGGCTGCTCGCGTGCGCCGCCGAGAGCGGCGGTCTGGAAGATCGGGTGCGCAACCGCCTTGAACGTGTGGACGAGAAGCTGGATCCGGTGAGTTGCAGCGCGCGATTCTACACACGCGTCGCATTCGCGTTTCGCGCGCTCGACTCGTTGCCTGGTACGCGCGAACAGGTATCGGCGCTGGCGTTGGCTCCGCAAGATGCGGTTAAGGCATTTACCGAAGTGATCGCACTGCTGCTCGCAGTGGGTTTCGAGGCAGCCGATGTCGCGGTGGACCCGGAGACCTCGCGCGCGCTTATAGCGCTCGTGAACTTCGCTCAAGGCAAGGAATATGCCGGCCAAGAGAGGGCCACTGCCGGCGCTGCCTTGTCGCGCGGCCATTTCGGGGGCGCCGACCGACGGCTCTTGCTGCATTTGGCGGCCGCTCAAGAACGCGCTCTCAAAGTCTTCAGGCAATTTGCCGATCCCCGACATGTCGCGCTCTTTCTCGAGTTGGATGGCAGTACTGCGACGGCTGCATTCAAACAGATGCGCGCCGAGGCACTCGGGCAGGATCCAGGCAGTGATTCGTCGGCGAGGATCGCAGACCAGTGGTACGAGGTGACGACGCGGCGAATCGATGCGATGCGACGCATCGAGGACTGCGTGGCAGCTGATCTCGGGCGACTCTGCGCGCTCAAGCTCGCCAAATCCAAAGGTAGAGCTAAACGCGCCGATGCGATTGGCGAAGAGGCCTTGAGGCAAGCCTCTCCGTTTGCGATGCTGGTAAGCGATGTCGATTCGACAGCCAGCGGCTTGGGAATGGCCGGCGGTGTCGAGTTGTACGGCATGGAGTCTGCACTGCCTACACCCATGCGGTCGATACTCGAAGTTGTCGAAGCTCAATCGCGCCGAATCGACGATATCAATGGTCAGCTCGAAACCGCGCGGGTCGCTCTGACGGAACGCAAGATCATTGAACGGGCCAAGGGCATATTGATGCGAAGCCGCCGGCTGTCCGAGAAGGATGCCTACACGTTGTTGCGGCAGACGGCCATGAGCCAGAACAGGCGGATATACGATGTTGCGGACGCAATCATCAGTATGGCTGATATCCTTAGAACGTGAGAGGAGAAAAAATGCCAGCCGAGCAGCGCCGTGCATCGATGCCCGGGATGATGCGGCTGATCTGGCCGGTCCGCCTGGGCTGTGCGCCGGAGTGGTCTGCGCGGCCGGAATGGTCTGTGTCCTTGGCCGGCGCCGCGGGCACGCAATCCCTTTTCGACACCGGGCCTGTGAGTTTCACTCAATTTCAGGCAACGCGCGGTCAAGCTGCATACATCGAAAGCTGTGCGGCCTGTCACGGCCCCAACCTTGACGATGGGCAGTTCGCTCCGCCGGTGAAGGGCGTCGCTTTCAAGACGCACTGGCACGATCAGTCGCCGGCGGCACTGCGGTCGCTGATCGTAAAGCGGATGCCGCCTGCGAGTCCGGGCAGCCTCGGGAGCCGGACCTATACCGACATCGAAGCCTATTTACTGCAGGAAAACGGCGATAGAGCAGGGACGGCGGAGCTTGCAGCATCGAGCGCGCCGGCGGAATTGGCGGCCGCGTCCGAGCATGATTCCAGCCCGCGTACCATCGGCGCCGCCCTCGTTGACAACCAGGACGCCGAATATCGCGCCGCCATGGCCGCGAGAAGGATTTTACTGGACAGGCTTACGCCGGTGTCGGATGCGATGCTGCGAAGTCCCGCCGCCTCCGATTGGCTGATGTGGCGCGGCACCTATGACACGCTCGGGTACAGCCCGCTCGATCAGATCAACAGGACGCACGGTGCGCAATCTTGGCGTCGCCTGGACATTGTCGCTGCCGCCGAGCGCCAACGAGGCCGCGCCGTTGATCCACGACGGCGTGCTGTTCATTGAAGGCGCCGACACCGTGGAAGCGATCAACGCGGCGGACGGCAGCATTCTCTGGCAATACGTCCGCGCGTTGCCGGATGCGCTTCACAACGGCCGCGATGCACGGATGAAGGGCTTGGCGATTTATGAGGACAAACTTTATGCCCCCACCGCCGACGGCCACATCGTCGCGCTGGACGCCAAGGAGCGGCGACCTGCGCTGGGACCGTGCGGTCGTTACTCCTGAACAAGGAGTGCACCCGGGCCAGTTCGACGGCGCCTTTTTCCACATTTCCGGCGGCCCGCTGCTCGCGCACGGCAAGGTGATCGTCGGCGTCAGTCTTGGGATCGATACCGGCGGTGGCGATTTCATCGTCGGCTTGGATGCGCAAAGCGGCGAGGAGAAGTGGCGGTTCAACACCATTGCACGGCCGGGCCAGCCAGGCGGCGACAGTTGGAATGGTGCCCCGGTGAATGAGCGCTACGGCTCCGGAGTATGGTCGATCGGCAGTTATGATCCGGACTTGAACCTCGTGTATTTCGGGACCGGCAACACCTACGACGTCGGGACCTTGCTGGCGCCGCGCGCTCGCAAAAGCTTGTCGAATAATGATGCGCTGTACACGGATTCGACGGTGGCGCTCGACGCCGATACGGGCAAGCTGTCCTGGTATTACCAGCACATGAACCGTGACGTCTGGGATCTCGATTGGGCGTTCGAGCAGTCCTTGATCACCCTGCCGGTGAACGGAAAGCCCACCAAGTTGGTAGTAACCGGCGGCAAGAGCGCGATCTTCGATGCAGTCAACCGGCTCGACGGCAAGTATGAGTTCTCCAAGGATCTCGGCATGCAAAATCTTGTTGCAGGCATCGATCCCAAGACCGGCAGGAAGATCATCAAACCTGCGCTCGAGCCGCAGCCAGGCAGAACCGACGTCATTTGCCCCGCGGCGGCGGGTGCACGAAGCTGGCCGACGACGGCATATGACCCGACTTCCGGCTATCTCTATGTGCCGCTACTCGATAATAACTGCATGGATTACAGCTGGGTTGAACGCGACGCCGGCAAGATCGCGGCGGGCGGCATGGACGTGCGCCTCCCGGGTCGTCCGAAACCCGATAATGACGGCAATTTCGGGCGCATCGAGGCAATCGACCTTAAGACCCGAGAAGTCGTCTGGTCGAAGCGTCAGCGCGCGCCCATTGCCAGCTCCCTGCTGGTGTCGGCCGGCGGCCTGGTATTCAGCGGCGCGCGCGACCGTCGTTTCTCCGCGTATGACGCGGCGACCGGCAAAATACTATGGCAAGTGGGCTTGAATGCCTCGCCGAGCTCCTCACCGGCGACCTACAGCGTCGATGGCGTGCAATATCTGGTGGTCGTCGCCGGCGGCGGCGGCGCGTTCGATGCCGGTAGTCGAAGCCTGACGCCCGAGATCATCGATCCCGCGGCCGGCACGACCTTATGGGTATTCAAGCTGCCTGACTCATCCGCCGCTGCAATGCCGAAGTAATCGGGCCGTCAGCGTTTCTTGCCGCCCAAGGCGGCGAGCACGTGGTCGTAGGCGCGTGCGGCGGGTTTCGCGACCGGCTCGCTGTCGTGCTTTGCCCAGACCGTTTCCGGCCGGCTTTGCAGAAGGTAGAGCTGATCCTGACCGGAGGCGTCGGGTGCTATCGCCCACTCGATGTCCTGCGGCGCTGCATAGTGCTTTTCGACGCGCTTCGCGATCTCGGCCAATGCTCGAATTTCCTCATCGGAAAGAGCGGGTTCGATCTGCCGGGTGCCTTCGATGGCCTCGATGCGCACGCCGCCGCTCGGTTCCAATGTATGGCGCAGCACCTTGGCGGATACCGTGCGTTGAACGATATCGCCGGTGACTTTGTTGACCACGTACTTGTCGGGAGTCACCTCACCGCCGACGAGCGCCGATCCGAGTCCGAAACTCGCTTCGATCACGATGACTGAGCGATCGCCGCTCAAGGGACTGCGCGTGAACATGACGCCGGCGCTGCGCGACTCGAGCATCCGCTGCACGACGACCGCCATCGCGACCTGTCGCTCGGGCAGGGTCAATCGCAGCCGATAGCTGATTGATTCTCGGCTGTACAGACTCGCCCAGCAGTCACAAAGCGCTTGAACCACAGCCGCGGCGCCGCGCACACCGAGCAGGGTGTCCTGCTGTCCCGCAAAACTTGCTTCCGCACTGTCCTCACAGGTCGCGCTGGAGCGCACGGCCACCGGCAGATCCGGTCCCGCCAGTTTTTCAAAGGCCTCAATCAGCGCGCCGCGCACCGCAGGGGGCAGCGCGCCCGCGACAAAGCGCCGGCGTATGGCTACGCTCACCTGCGTCGCGGCGGCGAAAGCGCCGCTGGAGTCGCCGGTCGCCGCGGCTCCGGAGCGGGCCAGTGTGTCGACCGCGGCGCGTATCGTGCCGTCGGGATCGAGCGCAGTGAGCGCCGATTCAAACGCGGCGGCCGTGACGACGAATCCAGGCGGGACTGCGGCGCCGGCGCGCCGCAACTCACCGAGGCTAGCGCCCTTGCCGCCGACGCTCGGGCGATCGCGCAGGGCGATATCTTCAAACCACTGAATCAACATCGTGTGGTCCCCTTGGGCGAACGGTCAACCCGATCGTCTCATGGCTCGCCGCTATTATGATATCAGTGCGCTGCGGGTGGAGTCGCAGCGCTCTGCAAGTCGCGTCGAGCGCAGTTGTCTCGCCGAGGATTGATGCTTGCGGTACAGTCGCGGAGGTCAAGGGAAGTTCCGCGGACAATCATGGCTTAGTGAGAAGATTTCGATGCGCGTTTTTGAAGTTCTCGCCGGCAGTACCTCGCTCGACGGTTTGCGGGCCGCCGATCGACCGCAGCCGACAGCGGCGCCCCGTCAAATCCTGGTCCGTATGCAGGCAGCATCGCTCAATTATCGCGATTTGATGCTCGCGAAGGGGCATTACGGCGGAGGACCGGTCAGAGTCACTACGATTCCGCTGTCCGACGGTGTCGGCGAAGTGGTCTCGATCGGATCTGAAGTGACGCGATTTCGCGTCGGGGATCGCGTCGCCGGCACGTTCTTTCGTGATTGGAGCGACGGGCCTCCCGGCAATTCTCCGCACGTCGCCATAGGCGCGCCGCCGGCCGACGGCGTGCTCGCGGAATACGCAGTATTCGACGAGCAGGATGCGGTCGCAGTTCCGTCGCACTTGTCGGCTGAGGCGGCGGCGACGTTGCCCTGCGCGGGTGTTACCGCCTGGCGGGCCTTGGTGGACTTTGGGCGGGTCGCACCCGGTGAAACCGTGTTATTGATCGGCACCGGCGGCGTGTCTATTTTCGCGCTGCAATTTGCCCGGCTCGCCGGGGCGCGCGCGTTGATCATTTCCTCGAGCGACGCAAAGCTGGCGCGCGCCCGCGCGCTCGGTGCCGAGGCGGGCATCAATTACCGAACCACGCCGGATTGGGAGCGAGAAGTAGTGCGATCGACCGGCGGAATCGGAGTGAATCACATCATCGAAGTCGGCGGCGCCGGCACGCTCGGTCGCTCGATGGATTGCCTCGCGGTGGGTGGCCGGATCGCACTCATCGGTGTACTGACCGGCAACGCGAGCCAGCCCAGCCCCTACCCGCTGCTGCGCAAACAAGCGAGCGTGCAAGGAGTATTCGTCGGCTCGCGAGGGCACTTCGAGCGCATGAATGCGGCCGTCGCCGGCAATCGACTCGAACCGGTCGTCGATCGGGTATTCCCGTTCGATCAGGCGCCCGAGGCCTACCGTTACCTGGAAAGCGGCGTCCACTTCGGCAAAGTGGTCGTGCGATTTTGAATACGGAAACATCGGTCAGATCCGCGGTATTCACGCTGTTGCGCGACTTCGGAATGACCACCGTGTTCGGCAACCCGGGTTCAACCGAGCTGCCGATGTACCGGGATTTCCCGGCCGATTTTCGTTATATCTTGGGTCTTCAGGAGTCGGTCGTGGTGTCCATGGCTGACGGTTTTGCCCAGGCCCGCGGCGAGGCCGCGCTGGTGAACCTGCATTCCGCGATCGGCGTGGGGCACGGACTTGGCAGTATTTTTACGGCCTACCGCAATCAGACGCCGCTCGTGATCACCGCCGGACAGCAGGCCCGCTCGATACTGCCTTTCGAACCATTCTTGTACTCCGATCAGGCAGCCCAGTTGCCGAAGCCGTATGTCAAATGGAGTTGCGAACCGTCGCGCGCCGCCGACGTGCCGGCGGCGATTGCCCGCGCTTATTACACGGCCATGCAGGCACCGCGTGGACCCACCTTCGTATCCATTCCGGTCGACGATTGGGAGCGGCCCTGTGCGCCGGTGGCGCCGCGCCGCGTGAGCCGGGATTTTTGCGCGGATCCCGTGCAGCTTGCAGGCGTCTCGCGCGCGCTCAACGATTCACGACGGCCGGTGATCGTAGTGGGTGCGGGGGTGGCGCGAGACAATGCTTGGGATGAGACGATTGCGCTCGCGGAATTACACAATGCGCCGGTCTGGGTCAGTCCCATGTCGGCTCGCAATAGTTTTCCCGAGGTTCATCGGCTGTTCGCCGGCTTTCTGCCAGCCGCGCGCGCTGCCATTGTCGAGAAGTTAACCGGTGCGGATTTGATTCTCGTGCTGGGTGCACCGGTATTTACCTACCATGTTGAAGGGGTTGGGCCGCATATTCCCGCCGGGGCGGCGCTGGTGCAATTGACCGACGACCCGGCCGCGGCCGCCTGGTGCCCGGTCGGCGAGTCCATCGTCACCAACCTCAAGACCGCGGTGGCGGCACTTCTGGCAGACCCGCCCGCCACGCCGCGGGCCGCGCCCTCGATGTCTCCGCGCGCACCGCGCCAAGAGCCGGTGCGATTGACCGACCGGTATCTACTGCAACAAATCGCGGCCCTCCGGCCGCGGGGGAGCGTTATTGTCGAGGAAGCCCCGAGCAGCCGGGGTGCCATGCACGATCATCTTCCGATGCTCGAGCATGCCGGCTTTCACACCTGCGCGAGCGGAGGTCTGGGTCACGGGTTGCCGGCGGCCGTGGGGGTTGCACTGGCGAGACCGGATCGCAGGGTGATCGCCTTGCTCGGCGATGGCTCGGCGATGTACTCGATTCAGGGATTGTGGACCGCTGCCGAACTGGGTGTGCCTGTGGCGTTCGTCATCGTGAATAACTCGAGCTATCGCGCACTCGAGGAATTTGGCAGCCATTTCGGGATTTCCAAGTTGCCCGGGGTCAGTTTGCCGCATTTGGATTTTTCCGCGCTGGCGTTAAGTCAGGGCGTGCCATCCCTGCGAGTCGAACAATGTTCGGAACTGGACGCCGCACTCGAGCGGGCTTTTTCCGCGCGCGGTCCGATGTTGATCGACGTCAAGGTCGTCTGACGAGCCGCTGATGCGGTCTCATAGCGATCTGAGAATCAGATGCTGATGCAATGCATTCGAGACTGCTTCCGGTTGCTCGATGGGCGCCATGTGCCCAGCGTCGGCAACCTCGACCAGAATTGACCCGGGGATCATGTATTGCATCCGTACGTGCTGGGACACCGGCGACCAAGTGTCTTGTGAGCCGCTAAGGAGCAGCGTAGGGACGCGAATGGTCGGCAGAAGCGGTTCAGCATCCGGTCGATTGAGAAGTGCCTGGATCTGTGCCGCGAAACTCTCCGGCGTTTGGCGTTCGATCATCTTCGTCAGCCGTTGCATGAGCGATATTCGTTCCTCGCCCTCGGCGCGCCGCCCCATCATGGGTGGCAGCCATTCGGCGGCCAACGCCGCCATGCCTTGCTCGCGGGCAATTTTGACCAGGCGGCCGCGGCTTTCGGCTTCCCCGGGCCGGGACGGCGAGGCACCGGTATTGAGCAATCCCAGAGCCGCAACCCGCTCCGGGGCGCGCCGCCATACCTCGAGCGCGACTCGACCACCCATGGAATGACCGGCGAGCGCAAATCTCCCGGGGCTACCCATGAGGACTCGTTGCGCCATTTCAGCGAGTGAAGCGCAATTGGCGAACGATATGATTCGTACCGTGCAGGTCGGCGACAGGCGGGTCGCCACGTCGATCCACGGCGTATCATCGCTCAGCAGTCCCGAAAGCAGAATAAGCTCGCGCACGATCGGCCGTTGTTCTCCAGAATGCGCAGCGGTCTTCGCTCATGGTCGAGCGCACCGCCCATGCGGCGGGTAGTTTACAATGTGATTGAGTACGTCGGGTAACCCATGCGCGCTGCGGTTTTTCATGGTCAGCGTGACCTAAGATTGGAGTCGGTTCCGGAGCCCGCTGCAGGACCCGGCGATGTCAAGCTGCGGGTGTTGTACAACGGCATTTGCGGCAGCGATTTGCTCGAGTACTACGACGGGCCGGTCACCACGCGCACCACACCGCATCCGCTCACCGGGGTGAAGAATCCGGTGATTCTGGGTCACGAGATGTGCGGCGAAGTGGTGTCGGTGGGCAGCGGAGTCAGCGACCTCGCGCCGGGTGATCGGGTCGCGGTCGAACCGATTGAGACCTGTGGACGCTGCGTATGGTGCGGGGCGGGACAATACAATCACTGCCCAAACGCGGCCTTGCATGGGTATAACCGCGGCGGCGGCGGCCTGGCGGAATTCACCGTTGTGCGCCGCTCGATGGCGCATCGGCTGCCCCGCTCGCTGACCCCGATGCAGGGGGCGCTCATCGAGCCGTTGGCCGTTGCCTGGCACACGGCGAATCGATGCCGTTTACAGGCGGGCCAAACCGTGGCGATTCACGGCGCTGGGCCCATCGGTATCGGCGTCTTTCTCACGCTCAAAGCGCGCGGTGTCGATGCCATCGTCGTCGATCCGTCGCCGCTGCGCCGCGCGGTAGTGTCGCGCCTCGGAGCTCGTGTAACGCTGGATCCTGGCGACTGTGATCCGGTGGCCGCCATCCGTGATTTGACGCAGGGTCGTGGTGCGCACGCCTCGGTGGATGCCGCCGGCGTACCGGCCGCGTTTCAGGCGACACTGCACGGTACGCGTGTCGACGGCACCGCCGTCGTGGTCGCGATCCACCACGCACCCGTGGTCATACCGCCTTTCGACCTGCTCATGCCCGAAGTCTGCCTCACCGGCGTCGCCATGTCCGCCCACGCCTTTCCGAGCGTGATCGACGCAATGGCCGGCGGTGACTACCCGCTGGAGGGTTGGGTCGAGACCATTGCGTTCGAGAATTTGATTGAAGACGGCATCGAGCGCTTGCACCGCCAACAGGGGTTGAAGATCTTGGTGAATTTGGCAATTTAACGAGGAGGTACGGCATGAGTCTCGTGGGATTCGGTCAGCCGGACGATGGAATCATTCAAATGTGCTACGTCGTGCCTGATATTCGTGCGGCCATGAAACTATGGATCGACAAACTGAAAGTGGGCCCCTGGTTTCTGCTCGACCATTTCAGCGGCACCAACCCTAAGTACCGCGGCCGGGACTCCAAGGCCGACGTGTCGCTCGCCATGAGCTTCGCCGGGCATATGAATATCGAACTCATTCAGCCCAACGATGCGGAGCCGTCGGTGTATCGCGAATGGATCGACAAGCGCGGCCACGGATTTCATCACTGGGGCGTTGCGACCCGGAATTTCGATCGGGACGTTGCGCGCTACCAGGCGCAGGGGCATGAACTCGCGTTTCTCGCCGGTGTTCCCAGCGGAGGCAGCGTGGCCTACATGGACACCACCGCACTGCTGCCGGGTTACGTAGAGCTCATCGAGCTCGGTTCGGCCTTCGAGGCGGTATTCAGCAGGTTCTATCGCGCCAGCATCGGCTGGGATGGCGCCGATCCGGTGCGATCGTTCATCTGACGTTGATCTCGACCTTGACGCCGTTGGGATCGTTCAGGAATAGCTGGGTTAGTCCGGCGGCGGGTACGTCGTTGACGGAATAAGTGATGCCGTGTGCGGACAGCCGCGCCTTCACTTCGCCCACGTCCACGGCATTGAACGCTACATGATCGAGCGGCCCCGTTCCCGGTGCCGGTATCGATACGCTGATGCCCGCCGCATCCGAATGCGCGCGGTAGGTGTGCCACTCTGCAATGTGGATGCAAGGTACATCGCCCGCATACAACCAGTAGCCCGGAAATCCGAGCGGCGGACGCGCGCCCTCCCGCAATCCAAGAGCATCGCGGTAAAAATCGCGAGTCCTCTCCAGATCGTGGGTCAGCACCAAGTAGTGTTCGAGCTGGGTCAGGGGCATTGAGTTACCTGCGAGCCGCGGATCGGTGCCGAATCCGGGCGACATCATACGCGCACTGCTTGGAGCCGGCCGCGAACCAGGCAATTGGCCGGTTATCTGCTCAAACCGTCTATTGCGATGTCGCTGGATGTTGAGTTTTCCACCGTTCCCGCGGTCATAATTGCCCCATGGACATGACGACTCTCAGCGGCTTCGTGGGCTATGCACTGCGACGGGCTCAAGCCGTCGTTTTTTCCGATCTCAGCGAGGCGCTCAGCGTACTCAAGCTGCGTCCGGTGCAATACACGGTCTTGGTGTTGATCGATGAGAATCCGGGCACGAGTCAATCGTGCGTATCCACCGCCCTCGGCATCCAAAAGGCTAATTTCGTGGCCATCATTGCCGATCTGGTGGCACGCGGCCTGGTGCGGCGCCAACGCTCAAAGTTGGACGGCCGAACCTATTCGCTGGGCCTAACCGCCGCCGGCAAGTCCGTGCTATCACAGGCCGCAGAATTACAGTCGGCTCACGAGGCCAAGGTGGTTGCGCAATTGGGCGCGATGGGCCGTTCTCGGTTGCTGGAACTGCTGGATCGTCTCACCCATTTGCCGGGGGCACACCCATGGTGACGGCTTTGAGCGCAACGATGCGCTTCGGCCCGGTAACTTTGAGCCAAGACCGTGAAATTGCGCTGATCAGCGTCGCCAATCCCCCCGTCAACACGATCAACGCGGCCGTGCGAGCCGGATTACGCGCGGCGATTCACGCGATCGAAGGTATCCCTGGCGCGGCCGCCGTCGTGCTGATCTGCGAGGGCAGCACCTTCTTTTCCGGTGCCGACATCAGCGAGTTCTCAGGTCCGCCGAAAGAGGAGGAATATCGCGACTTGTTCCGTCAGTTGGAGCAGCTACCGGTGCCGGTAGTCGCGGGCATGCATGGCACGGTCATGGGCGGAGGTCTCGAGATCGCGCTCGCCAGTCACTATCGGGTCGCGCTGGCGGGCACGCGCTTTGCGCTCCCCGAGGTGACTCTGGGCGTCATTCCGGGCGCCGGCGGCACGCAGCGCATGCCGCGGCTCATCGGCGTGGAGAAGACATTGGAATTCATTCTGGCGGCGCGCCCCATCGACGCGTCGGCCGCCATCAGTCTGGGATTTGTCGACGCCGAGGTCGAGGGCGACCTGCGGACGGCCGCCGTCGAGTTTGCTCGATCGCTGCTGCGGGGTGGGCAGGGAGTGCGCCGCACCGCCGATCGTAGCGTCGCTGCCGAGACTGCGACCCCGGCAATCATCGAGCGATGGACCGAACGGGCGAGGAGCCTGTACCCGAATCGGGAGGCGCCGTTCATGGCGATCCGGGCCGTGCAGGCCGCAGCTCGCCTGCCCTTTGAAGAGGGCCTGCGGTTCGAGACGCAGATTGCCAACGAAGCGAAGGCCACGGTCGAGTCTCAGGCGTTGGTGCATTTGTTTTTCGCCGAACGCAACACGCGCCATGTGCCCGCTCTACCCGCCACTGTCGACGCGCGCCGCGTCGAGAGGGGCGCAGTCGTCGGCTCGGGCACGATGGGCGGCGGTATTGCCGTGTGCTTCGCGAACGCAGGCGTTCCGGTAACGGTGCTGGATGCCAGTCAAGAAGCGCTGGAGCGGGGTCTGCAGGGTATCGGCAAGACTTATGATTCGATGGTCAAGCGTGGCCGCATCACGGCAGAAGACAAACGCCGGCGGATGGCACTGATCACCACTACGCTCGACTACCGCGAGCTCAGCAGTGCCGATGTCGTCATCGAAGCTGTGTTCGAAGATCTGCCGCTCAAGCGCCGGATCTTCGCCGAAGTCGACGCCGTCGCGAAGCCCGGTGCCGTGCTCTCCACCAATACCTCGACGCTGGACATTGCCGCGATCGCGGCTGCGACGGTGCGGCCGCAGGATGTCATTGGCCTGCATTTCTTTGCGCCTGCGAATGTCATGCCGCTGCTGGAAGTGGTTCGAACCGATCAAACCGCACCAGCTGTCATTCGCACCGCGCTCGATTTGGCCAGGAGATTGCGCAAGACTCCGGTTCTGGCGCGCGTGTGCTACGGGTTCATCGGCAATCGCATGATGGAAGGATATGCGCGCGAGGCGCAGCGGATGCTGCTCGAGGGCGCGACGCCGCGCCGGGTCGACGGCGTGCTCGAGGCTTGGGGGATGGCCATGGGTATCCTCGCAGTATTCGACATGGCGGGTATTGACGTCGGCGTCAACGTGCATCGCGCCCATGCCGATCGTTTTCCGCCGGATCCGACCTACTACCAGGCGGATGTCGCGCTGCACGCAGCCGGCCGCTGGGGCCAGAAAAGCGGCAAGGGCTACTATCGATATCTCGCGGGGGACCGCACTCGCCACGATGATCCGGACGCCCTCGATCTGCTGCGCGCCACGGCGCGCCGATTGCAGGTCCCACCGCGGGAGCACGGCGATGCGGAAATCTTGGAGCGCTGCCTCTATCCGCTGATCAACGAGGGAATCCGCATCTTGGAGGAGGGAGTGGCGCTGCGCGCTGCCGACGTCGATGTGGTTTGGTGCGCGGGCTACGGATTTCCGAGATACCGGGGCGGCCCGCTGTATCATGCCGACACGGTGGGACTTGCCAAGGTCCATGAGGGAATTCTCAAGTATCGCGAATTGTTCGGCGCCATGCACTGGGAACCGGCGGCACTGCTGACCCAATTGGTGCGCGAAGGGCGCACGCTTCGCGATTGGGAGGCCGCGCGAGCAGGACCGAGCATTTAACAGGACACGCAATGAATCTAAGTGAATTGATCGCCATCGATGTCCACACGCATGCCGAAGTCTCCTGTCGGCAGCCTGCCGATGAAATCTGGCAGGTCTACGAGGATGCCGCGTCGAAATACTTCAAGGCGGCCAAGCGCCCGACCATTGCCGAGACGATCGCGTATTATCGCGAGCGCAAGATCGGGCTGGTCATGTTCACGGTGGATTCGGAACATGAAATCGGCGCGAAACGCATCCCCAACGAGGAAGTTTGCGACGCGGCGCGCGAGAACAGCGACATCATGATCGCATTCGCCAGCATCGATCCGCACAAGGGAAAAATGGGCGTACGCGAGGCGCGGCGCCTCATCGAAGAGGGCACGGTCAAGGGTTTCAAATTTCACCCGACGACGCAGGGATTCTTTCCAAATGATCGAATGGCCTACGGGCTATACGAGGTCATTGCCGGGCACAAGCTGCCGGCCATCTTTCACAGTGGGCACTCGGGGATTGGCACGGGTATGCGGGGCGGCGGCGGCATGCGCCTCAAGTATTCGAACCCGATTCACCTCGATGATGTTGCCGCCGATTTTCCCGATATGACCGTCATCATCGCTCATCCATCCTGGCCGTGGCAGGACGAAGCCCTGTCGGTGTGCCTCCACAAGCCTAATGTCTACATCGATTTGTCCGGATGGTCACCCAAGTACTTTCCGCCGCAGCTGGTGCAATATGCCAATACCCAGTTGCGACGAAAAATGTTGTTCGGCTCGGATTTTCCGCTGATCGCGCCGGACCGCTGGATCAAGGATTTTCGCGACGCCGCATTCAAACCGGAAGTCCACGAATTGATTCTCAAGGAAAACGCCATCGTTGCGCTGGGGCTCGCCAATCCCGCGAGTTGACTACGTGGGCCTGACCCTATGATCGGGCGTGACCGATTCGCGGCGGTACTCGCGGGGCGTCATGCCAAACTTTGCACGAAACACGCGGGCAAAATGCGTGGGGCTGTTGAAACCGTAATCAAAGGCGATGGCGGTGACCGTGCGGCCGCGCTGCGCGTCGGACACGAGGGCCCGTGCGCAGGCGTCGACCCGGCGGCGCAGAATGTAGCGCGCGACGGTCTCGTCTTGATCGGAAAACAGGTGATGCAAATAGCGCGGGGTCATCTTGCTCGCTTCCGCGATGCGGGTCGGCGTCAGATCAGGATCGTGCAGATGCGTTTCGATGAAATTGATGATGCGCAGACGGTGCGCAACCGCGAGCGCAGAGTGGTCCGAATCGGCGCGCGGGATCTCGGCGTAGGCCGCGCCCACAAGATCGAGAATCGCAAGCGTCACCCGGGCCGCGGTTGCGTCGTCCAGCTGATTCCTGCATTCGACCCAGAAATTACGCACGAAGCGCGACAGCAATCCGCGCACGCCGCTGGAACCTCTCATCGGAATTGCCACGAGGCTCTCCGGACAGGCGACGTGCCGCCGCAGACTGGCCTCGGGCACACCCAGCACCAGCATGCGATTGGCGACCGGAAACACGACTTCATAGGGGCGTGCGCTGTGGCACAGTGAGAAATCGCCGGGTTTCAGGTGAGCTTCACGGCCATCCTGCCGGCTGATGCATTCACCTTCCAATTGCAGCTGCAGAAAAAACACCGAGCTTCGGGTGCGAGCCACGTGGGCGCGCGAGTGCCGCACGATCTGCGCATCGGAGCAGGCCTCCGCCAATGTCAAATCGCCGATCGTGGCGCGTGCGATCGAGCCGGCAAAATTCCGTACGTCAGCCGGATCGGATACCAACGGCGAGAAACTCTCGGTCGCCCGCTCATTCCAGTAGTTAAGCTTGTGGCGCGGGTCGAGACCTGAGGTCGAGAACGACTCTATATGCGGCATTTTAGTATCACTCCCCCCGGCCACCGCCGGGCGGGTGCCAGGTGATACTTATAAGTGATAATCAATTCGCAATGCAAATTTATTCGGCATATCGCTGCCGGCGGCCCGCTTGACTCAAGTTTGACGGGCCGCGCCGGTTAGCCGCCCGCGGAAGTCCGTGACAGGCGAATCGGCGCCGTCTCGCGCAGAAACAGCGCAAGTACGGTGCCGACGATGGCGCAGGCCGCCATGATCATTATCGGTGCCTGCAGACCATAAAGATCAGCCGCCCGCCCGGCGATGGCCGGCGCGCTGACGCCGCCCAGTATCTCGCCTAGTCCGACCACCATGCCGAGCGACGTCGCGACATAGCGAGCCGGAATGGTTTCCGAGGGTACCGTACCCATGAACAACGGGAACGTTCCGCTGGCGGACCAGCCAACGAAGATGAGCGCGCCCAGCATGAAAAGCGAGCCCCCGAAATACAGCGCGGCGAAAGGGACCAATAATCCGACGAAATTGAAAATGACGATGATGGGGCGCCGTCCAAAGCGGTCGGAGAGCCGCGGCACCACGAAGCTGAAGAAGGCGGCGGAAAGCCCGAGTACGCTCATGAGCACGCTCATTTCGCCGTTGCCGATGTGTCGCACCTTCGTGTAAAAGAGCGGCAAAAAGGCCCATCCGAGAACCATCCAGGCGACCATGAAGATGGCCATCACCATGCAGAGCCACAGGTTCCGGTGACGCAACATTTCTCGATAGCCCATGCCGGTTGGCGTGGACGCTTGCGCGGAAACTCCTGCCGGCACGATCGTCGCGGCAGGTTGGCGCACGAACTTGGCGATGAGCACCGCCATGATCAGGCCCGGCACGCCCGCCACGAAGAAAGCCCAACGCCAATGGAAGGCCGACGCAATCGCCACCAAAGCCAGTGGCGCCACAAATGAGCCTAGGAGGTTGCTGCCGAAGTTCTGCATGACTCCCATGTTGTTGCCGCGCTTGCCGGCCGAGGATTCTATGGCGACGAGGGACTGACAGATCGGCAGTATGGGTCCTTCGAACAGACCCATGAACAGACGCGCCGCGAACAGGGCCGCGAACGACGCCGCGAGTCCGGAGGCGAATGAGCACAGGGAAAAAGCCACAACGGCGATGAGCAGGAAGGATTTTCGGTTGCCGGTGCGATCCGAGTACGCACCCCCCAGGAAGGCGGCGACGGCCCAAGTGAAGGACAGCGCGGAAGCCACCAGTCCGACCTGGCTGTTGTTGAAATGCAGGTCGCCGGCTATCAGAGGCATCAGGAAGCTGGCCGCATTGCGGTCGAGGAACACGAAGCCGAACGTGATGGTCAATACCCAAATCAGCCTGGTCTCGTATTTCATCCGGCAACTCTACCGGAGAGGCGATTGCCCACCGGTACGCTGGACGGCAGGTTCTTGTTCACTATGGGTAGAGTCCATCAGCTGCACCAGGCGGACCCTCTGCAAGTGAAAACGCATACGGGTCCGATACAGAGCGTTGATCGCCGCACGTTCGTACGTGGAGTGGGCGTAATGACCGGGGTGATTGCGCTCGGCAGTCCGCTCGCCGCGCTGCTGCCTGCGCGCGCCTGGTCCGTGGAACTACGTACGCTCTCCGCGCCGCAAGCGGCTGCGTTGCTCGCCATGATTCGCACCATCGCGCCGCACGACACACTGGACGATTCTGCCTACGCCCTGGTCGTCAGTGCAGTCGACGGCGATGCGGCGGGTTCAACGGAGGCGCGCGCCAGTCTCACGTCCGGTATCGCGAGTTTGGGCGAGGGGTTTGCCGCCCAGCCGGAGGATGCGCGTACCCAGCGCCTGCGGCAGATCGAATCCGGCGCGTTCTTCCAATCCGTACGAGTCAAGACCTTGATGGTGCTCTACAGCAACCCGATTGCCTGGGCGCATTTTGGTTACGAGGGGGAGGCCTTCTCGAAGGGCGGCTATTTGCTGCGCGGCTTCAACGATCTGAAGTGGCTTCCCGAGGTGCCGTTGGCGGATAGCGGCCCGATGCCGGTGGGGTAAGGGGGGATCGTGCCGCGATTCGACCTCAACGACAAAGACGTCGTGGTAATCGTCGGGTCCGGTGCCGGCGGCGGCACGATGGCCAACGAACTCACGCGCCGCGGCCTCAAGGTGGTGCTGTTCGAGGCCGGCAAGCGTCAATCGCTCGCGAGCTTTTCGCAGAATCCCAGCGAGGCGTTCGGTCAGCTCACCTGGCTCGAGCCGCGCTCGCAGAGCGGTACTTGGGATCCGGTCAAGACATCGCCGACGCTGCCCGCCTGGCACTGCCGCACCGTGGGCGGCACCACCGTGCATTGGACCGCCGCGACGCCGCGCCTGCGGCCGTATGAGTTGCGCACCCGCAGCGTCTACGGCGACATCCCGGGGGCCTCGCTTGCCGATTGGCCGATCGACTACGCTGAGTTGAAGCGCTGGTATCAGGTGGCCGAGAAGCGATTGGGGGTCACCCGCCGCAACGGCAATCCCGGCATGCCCGCATCGAACAATTTCAAAGTGCTGTATGCCGGTGCGCGGCGCGTGGGCTACAAGCGCGTACACACCAACTATCTGGCGATCAATTCTCGTCCGCGCGACAGCCGGGGAGTCTGCATCCAGCAGGGTTTCTGCGTACAGGGCTGCAAAACCGCCGCCAAATGGAGCACGCTGTATACCGAGATTCCCCAGGCGGAGGCGAGCGGCAAGCTGGACTTGCGCAGTGAGTGCTTTGTCACCCGAATCGAGCATGACGATGCCGGCCGGGCCACCGGGGTCGTGTATCGAGACGCCGCGGGAGTGGAGCAGCGCCAACGCGCGCGATTCATCTGCGTTGCGGGCAATGCCATCGAGACGGCGCGGCTTCTCCTGCTGTCGGAGTCGGGACGCTTCAAGCACGGGCTGGCCAATGGCTCCGACCAAGTGGGCCGCAACTATTGTCATCATGTACTGAGTTTCGTGTTCGGGATTTTCGATCAACCGGTGAGTTTCTGGCGCGGCGCCGTGCTCGCCGGCGTCGTGGAAGACGAAAACGTTCACGATCCGCGTCGCGGCTTCGCCGGCGGCTATCACTTGGAGCTCGCCATGCTCGACCTGCCGACATTCCCGCTGATCGGTATGCCCTACGGTTGGGGCCGCGATTTCTCCTCCGTCATCGACAACTACCGCAACATCGCGGGCATGCTCGTCAATGGTGAGGATCTGCCGCGTCCCGATAACCGCGTCACGCTGTCGACCACGCTGAAAGATGCATACGGTCTGCCCGTGGCGCATATTCATTGCGATCCGCACGCGAATGATGTGGCCATGCGCGCTCACGCCGCCGGGCAGGGCAGGAAGATCTACGAAGCGGTGGGTGCGAAGCGCACCGTGGTAAGCGCCATACCGCCCGCCACCCACCAAATGGGCACGGCGCGGATGAGCCACGACCCGGGACAGGGTGTGACCAACGCTCACGGGCGCACGCACGAGGTGCCGAACCTCTTTATCTCGGACGGCAGTGTTCAGACGACGGCCGGCGCTGCGAATCCCACGCTGACCATCGTTGCCTTGGCACTGCGCCAGGCCGATCATATCGGGAGCCAGTTGGCCGCGGGGCGGCTGTAAGCCGGTATTCAGCCATAATTTCGGCTGGCGGCGGTATAGGCCTGCCGCTTACCATTTCTCACCAGAGGACGTTAGCTTCATGAGTCAGCAAAATCTTGAAAGCCTCTTGACAAGCGCCGGCAATACCGTGGACATGCTGCGCAATTCCCGAATTGGCGCCTACGTATATCCCGTGGTTCCCAGCGAGTTTTACAACTGGCGCGATGAACAACGCGCATGGCGCGAGACTGCGGTGTTGTTCGATCAGACACACCACATGGCGGAACTGACCGTCAAGGGTCCCGACGCGTTGAAGCTCATTTCCTATGCCACGATCAACAGCTTCAACAACTTCTCGGTCAACAAGGCCAAGCAGATGGTGCCGGTCAACTACGACGGTTACGTCATCGGTGACGGTATTTTGTTCTATCTGGACAAGGACGAATTGCTGTTTGTGGGGCGCGCTCCGGCGGTGAACTGGCTGCAATTTCACGGTGAAACCGGCGGCTTCAAGGTCGACATGATCCGCGACGATCGCTCGCCCTCGCACCCGCGCGGCAAGGCGGTGACGCGGCGCCACTATCGCTACCAGGTTCAAGGGCCGAACGCCTCCAAAGTGCTGGAGAAGCTCAACGGCGGCCCGATTCCCGACGTCAAATTCTTCACCATGGACGCCATCAACATCAAGGGCCGCAGGGTGCGCGCGCTGCGTCACGGCATGGCGGGCGCTCCCGGCCTCGAGCTGTGGGGCCCCTATGCGGAAGGCGATGAGATACGAGACGCGATTCTGGAGGCCGGACGCGATTTCGGCCTGGTGCCCGTGGGTTCACGCGCCTACGCCAGCAATACGCTGGAATCCGGATGGATTCCCTCGCCGCTGCCGGCCGTGTACACGGGCGAAAAAATGCGCAAGTATCGCGAGTGGCTGCCCGCCGGCGGCTATGAGGGAACCGGTTCGATCGGTGGCAGCTTGGTCTCCAAGAACATCGAGGATTATTACCTGACCCCATACGAACTGGGCTACGGTCCTTTCGTCAAGTTTGACCATGAATTCATCGGGCGCGAGGCGCTGGAGAAGAAATCCAAAGAGCCGCATCGTAAAAAAGTCACCTTTGCCTGGAACGGCGACGACTGCGGCAAGATTTACGCATCGCTGTTCATGCCGGGCACGGATCATTACAAGTTTCTCGATATCCCCATCGCCAACTACGCGTCGTCCTCCTATGACAAGATCATGATGGGCGGCAAGGTGGTTGGTTTCTCGATGTTTGGCGGCTACAGCTACAACGAACGCACGGTCCTTTCGTTAGGCATCGTCGATCCGAACATCAATCTCGGCGACGTGCTCACGCTGGTATGGGGCGAAGAAGGCGGCGGCACGAAGAAAACCACGGTCGAACGGCATAAACAGCTCGAGGTGCGCGTACAAGTGTCACCCGTACCCTATGCCCGCGAAGTGCGCGAGGGGTATCACCAAGGTTGGCGCACGCGACAGTTGTGAATCATGATGCCGACAACCGTTCGGATCGGGAGTGAACGATGAACGCCCAGCCTAAGCTCCGTGAGTTCCCGCTGCCGAGCTCGGTGCAGGTCATACCGGGTACCGAAGAGGCCCAGGCGGCCTATCCCTATCACATTCAGTTCTCGAAAGACGACGACCACAAATTCTGGTTCTACAATTCGATGCACTTTCCCGAGCCCATGTCCGCATTCGACATGGTGACGGCCGAGGCGGCGTATTGCGCGCTGGGTGCGGCCAACACCCGGGTACATTGTCTGCCGACCACACTCGGCATCGATCATAGAATCATCAATGGGCGGGTATACATTGGCGGAAACGGCGTCACCGATCCCGTGGAAATCGCGCGCCGCACCGCAGAGTTCCAGCAACGCGCGTTTTATTACTACCAGAACTGGGAATCTCTGTACGAGAAGTGGAAGCGAAAGATGCTGAAGCTGATCGAGGACGCCAAGGCTTTGCCGACTCCGGCATTGCCGGAATTCGAGCCGCTCGAACACGTGCACGCGGGCCGCGGCATCGCCTCGAACCACGACCTCTTGGTGACCTACCAGATGACGCTCGAAGGCTACTTCCGGATGTGGCACCACCACTTCGAGTTTCTGCTGTTGGGATATGGCGCGTACCTGACATTTTTCGATTTCTGCAAAAAGGCGTTCCCGGAAATCGCCGACCAGACCATCGCGCGGATGGTCGCGGGAATCGATGCGGAAATATTTCGGCCCGACGATGAACTGCGGCGGCTCGCGCGTTGTGCGGTCGAGCTCAAAGTCGATGCGCGGTTCCGGGAGGGATCTTCCGTAGAGGACATCCTGCAATCGCTGCGTGCGGCGGGCGAACCGGGTCGCCGTTGGCTCGAGGAGCTCAATGTCTCGCGTGAACCCTGGTTCAACATCAATGTCGGCGATGGGTTCTATCACTATCACCGCAGTTGGAATGACGACCTCAGCATGGCCTTTTCCGCTCTTCCGGGATACGTGCGCAGTGTGCTCGCGGGCGAGTCGCTGGAGCGCCAGGTCGGGAGGCTGCGCGATGAGCGCGGCCGGCTGATCGCCGATTACAGAGAGCTGCTCGCGAACGAGGAGGAGCGCGCGGCCTATGATCAGATGATCGCACTCGCGCACAGGGTGTTCCCGTATGTCGAGGGCCACAAATTCTACTGCGAGCATTGGTACACCAACCTGTTCTTCAACAAGATCCGCAGTTTCGGCGCCCTGCTGGCGGAGCACGGCTTCTTCGCAAACACCGAAGACGTGTTTCACCTGACGCACTACGAACTCGAGGCCGCGATCATCGATTTGATGAACGCCTGGTCGAGCGGTTCCGCGCCGCGCGGGCCTGCTCACTGGCCGCCGATCGTCGCGGAGCGCAAGGCCGCGATTGCCGAGTGGGCGCGGCACGAAACACCGCCGGCTCTCGGGCCCATCCCGGACATCATTGATGATCCGGCGATCGTGATGCTGTGGGGAATCACGCGCGAGAGTCTCGACAACTGGCTGTCGGCCGGTGCTGCGCCGGATAGCAATGAAGTGCGCGGCTTCGCGGCTTCGTCCGGGGTGGTCGAAGGGATCGCCCGCATCGTGAAGTCGGTGGAAGAGATAGCGCGCCTGCAGCAGGGGGACATTCTCGTCTGCCACGTGACGAATCCCACGTGGACACCGGTGTTTCAGAAGATTCGCGGGGCTGTGTCGGATATCGGCGGCTCCATGAGCCATGCCGCCATCGTCGCGCGCGAGTACGGCCTGCCGGCCGTGGTGGGCACCGGTAATGCCACCTCGAAGATCAAGGACGGCCAGCGGATTCGCGTTGACGGCGGTCGGGGCGTCGTCACGCTATTGCAATGACCGGAACCCTACGGTGAACCTTACCGCCGCAGATGTCGCGGAGATCATGCGCCTCGTCGAAGAGTCCAATTTTGACGAGCTGAACCTCGACATCAACGGCGTCAAGCTGGTGCTGAGGCGCACCGCTGCGCGTGCGCCGGCCGCATCCCCTGCGCACTCGCCAGCCCAGCCTGCCGCGCCCGTTCTCGGGCCGCGCCAGGCCGCAGCCTCCGGCCCCTTCGACGCGAACCTCAAGGACATAACATCTCCGCTGCTCGGTACATTTTACCGGGCGCCGAAACCGGGATCCCCGCCCTTCGTTGAGATCGGCACGGCGGTTGACGAGGACAGTGTCATTGCCATCGTTGAGGTCATGAAGCTCATGAATACAGTGCGTGCCGGCGTGAAGGGCGTCATTACCGAAATCCTGCCGGCAGACGAATCGCTGGTGGAGTTCGGCGACGTGCTGATGCGCGCGCGCCCGGACGTTTGATTCATGCCCATTCGCAGAATCCTCATCGCCAATCGCGGAGAAATCGCCGCGCGCATCATCCGAACCTGTAGAAAACTGGATATCGAGACGGTGCTCGCGGTTTCCTCAGCCGACCGCGACAGCGAGCCGGCTCGGGCTGCGAATCGCGTCGTCTGCGTCGGCCCGGCGCGCTCCGCGGCCAGCTACCTCAATGCGCCGGCCATCGTGCATGCCGCGATCGCCACCGGTGCCGATGCGATTCATCCCGGATACGGATTCTTGTCGGAGAGCGCAATCCTGCCGCAGTTGTGCACAACCGCCGGCATTATCTTCATTGGCCCGACGGCTGAGCAGATCCTCGCGGTGGGAGACAAGTTGCGGGCTCGAACCGAGGCCGGGAAGGCCGGGGTGCCGGTCGTGCCCGGGGGTGCGGCGAGTTCGCGCGCGGAGGCCGACACGCTTGCGCGCGGCATCTCGGCGCCGCTGCTGATCAAGGCCGTGGGCGGGGGTGGAGGCCGCGGCTTGAAACGGGTGGAGCACCTCGAGGATCTGCCGCAGCTGCTCGACTTGGCCGCAGCCGAGGCGGGCGCGGCATTTGCCGACGCGCGCGTCTATTTGGAGCGCTACATCGAACACGGCCGTCATGTCGAAGTGCAGATCCTCGGCGACGGTGAGGGACAAGTGATTCAGCTGGGTGAGCGTGATTGCTCGGTGCAGCGCCGCTACCAAAAGCTCATAGAGGAAACGCCGGCCGTGGATTTGCCGGCGGCGCTGCGCAGCTCATTGCAGCAGGCAGCCGTGCGATTGGCGGAACGTCTCGCATACCGCGGCGCGGGAACGGTCGAATTCATGGTCGACGAGAGCCGCGAGAATTTCTATTTTCTTGAAATGAACGCGCGCATCCAGGTTGAACACCCGGTGACCGAGGCCGTGACGGGCATAGACCTCATTGCCGAGCAAATTGCCGTCGCGCAAGGCGCCGGTCTGCGGCTGCGCCAATCCGAGGTTCGAACCATGGGATGCGCCATCGAATGTCGGATCAATGCCGAGGACTATCGCAACGATTTCCGCCCAAGTCCTGGCCGGGTCCGCGAGGCGTCATGGCCAACGGGCGAGGGTATTCGCGTGGATTCTCACGTGGTGGGAGGGTCCAGCATTCCGCCTTTTTATGATTCTCTGATGGGCAAGATCATCGCCTCGGGTCCGGATCGCGCCGCTACTTTGGCGCGTTTGCGAGACGCCATTGCGGTGACGCGTATCAGCGGGGTCGAGAGCAATCTTGGCTTTCATGGCGCCGCGCTTGCCGATCCGGAATTCCAAATCGGCGGCGTGGACACCGGCTTCGTCGAGCGCCTGTATTTGCGCCGGCCGGACCTGTGCGGTCGGACGGCGGATATCGCCCATGGCTGAGGTCCAATTGGTCGAGACTTCGCTGCGCGACGGCAACCAGTGCCTGTGGGCCGCTTTGGGAATCGATACGGCCCGCACCCTCGCCATCGCCGAGGTGATGGACCGAGTCGGCTTCCGTGCGATCGATTTCACGACTTCGACGCACATGGGTGTGGCCGTGCGCTACAAGAAGGAGGATCCGTGGGAGCGCATTCGACTCACCGCCGCCGCGACGCCCCATACGCCGCTGCAGTTCATGTCGACCGGTTTTCGATTCATTTCCTGGGAGACCGCCGGCCCTGATTTCATGGCACTCGCCTTCCGGACTCTGGCGCGCAACGGCATCCGGCGCTTCTGTCTCGCGGACCCCAGCAACGATGCAGAATCCAACATGACCTGCGCACGCATGGTGAAGGAGGGCGGCGGTGAATACGTGATTGCGGCGCTGGTATTCACGATCAGTCCCATTCACGACGATACCCACTACATCGAGCGGGCGCGCAAGCTCGCCGCGTGTCCGTTCATCGATGCGCTCTATATCAAGGATCCGGGAGGCTTGCTCAGCCCGTCGCGGGCGCATGCCCTGATTCCGGCGATCAAGGCGGTCATCGGCGACAAGCCCCTCGAGCTGCATTCTCATTGCACCATCGGGCTCGCGGAACATACCTATTTGGACGCGCCCAACCATGGGGTGTCGGCTCTGCAGTGCGCATCCGGAGCCGCGGCGGACGGAACCTCCAACCCACATTCGGCGCGCGTGGCCGCGAATCTCCGCGCGCTCGGACATCGCGTGATCGTCGACGACGATGCCTTGGACCGCGTCAACCAATACTTCACCGAGCTGGCCGAGGCGGAGGGTTTGCCCATCGGCATGCCACAGGCGTTCGACGCCCGCTACCTCAAGCATCAGCTGCCCGGAGGCATGGTCGGCACCACGCGGCGCCAACTTGCGGAGTCCCGTCTCTCGCACCTCGAGGGAGCCGTGATAGAGGAGTTGGGCCGGGTGCGCGAGGAACTCGGGTGGCCCATCGTCATGACGCCTTTCGCGCAAATCCTCATGACATTGGCCGTGATGAACGTGACCAACAAGGAGCGCTACAAAATCATTCCTGACGAGGCGATCCGTTATGCGATTGGCCGGTTCGGCCGCCCCACCGTGCCGATTGCGGGGCATGTCATGGAACGCATCGAATCGCTGCCGCGCACGCGGGAGCTGCGCGCCGAAGCGGATATGGCGAGTGTCGAGGAGTTGCGGCGGCGCGTCGGCGCGCAGCTCGGCGATGAGGAGTTCCTGTTGCGCGCGACGATGCCGGCCGGACAAGTCGATGCCATGGCGGCGGCCGGACCGGCGCGCCGACACTACAGTCCGGCGTCGCGTCCGCTGCTGGAGCTCATCGGAAAACTCTGCGCGCGCGACGACCTCGACTACGTGGCGGTCCGCAAGGCGGGGATCGCCATCGAGCTGCGCCGTGATGCCGCGCCGAATTCCGCGAATCGCGATGCGGGGGTCCTCTCGTGAAGCGGACCGTCCGAGCCATTGGTGCGCCCCTCAAGGGTTTCATGTTCGATCTCGACGGCACGCTCTTGTTGAGCGATCGGTCGCTCGGCAGCTATGAAATACTGCCGGGCGCCGCCGAGCTGCTGACGGAGCTTTCGCGGCGCGCCGTTCCATTTGTGGTGTTGACCAATGGCAGCGCCTATCCCCCGGCGGAGCAGGCCGCGAAACTCCGCAGTCTGGGTCTGCCTGTGCGCGACGAGTGCATGCTCACTCCATCGAGCGTCGCCGCCGATTTGATGGTGGGCGCCGGTGTGCGGCGCGCGCTGGTCTTGGGGGGCCCGGGGGTCGGACAAGCTCTGCGCGATGCAGGAATCGAAACCGTGCACGTGGGTGAGCCCGGCGAGCACGATGTGCAGGCGGTGTACGTAGGTTGGTATCCGGAGTGCGACATGAAGGCCATCGAGGCGGCCTGCCATGCCATCTGGGCCGGAGCGCGGCTCTACGTGGCTTCTGATGTGCCGTTCTTCGCGACCAAGCAAGGCCGGGCCATGGGCTACTCGTATGCAATAGCCGGGGCCATTAGGCGCGTGACTCGGGCGACCATGATTCTAACCGGCAAGCCATCGATGCATGCGCTGCGATTTGTCGCGCGCCGCTTGAAGTTGCGGCGCTCCGACCTGGGCATCGTCGGCGATGATCCATCGGTCGAGATCATCATGGCGCGGCGCGGCGGCGCACAGGCTTTTGCGGTGGCTACGGGAGTCACCGCGCGCGAGGAGTGGGAGCGCCAAACCGGCCTGCGCCGTCCCGACCAGGTACTGCGGCAGCTCGGCGATTTGCTCGAGCGAGTGGCTCCCGCCATATCGGCAATTCGACAGGGTGGGACGCAGTGACGGCAGTACGCGAAGGGGATCTGTTGTGGACGCCGGGCGCGGCGCGGCAAAATCGCTCCCAGGTGCTGCGGTTCATGCGGTGGCTCGAAGAGCATCGCGGACTTCGGCTGGATAGCTACGATGCGCTGTGGCGCTGGTCCATCACCGACCTGGAAGGGTTTTGGCGCTCCATCTGGGACTACTTCGGCGTTGCAGCCTCCGTGCCGTTCGACCGAGTGCTGGGGCGGCGAAGCATGCCGGGCGCGGAATGGTTTCCGGGCGCGCGGCTCAACTATGCGGGCCACATTCTGGCGCGCGAACGGCCCGAGGCGACGGCCCTCATCAGCGTGCGCGAAGGGGAGCCACCGCGGCGCATGAGCTGGGCGACGCTTGGGCTGCAGGTGCGCATTCTCGCGACTCAAATGCGCCGCATGGGCGTGGCGCCGGGTGACCGCATCGCGGCGGTGTTGCCCAATGCGCCGCCGGCGGCGATTGCGATGCTGGCAACGACCAGCATTGGCGCGATCTGGAGCTGTTGCGGCCCCGATTTCGGCACCAAGGGCGTGCTGGAACGCTTCAGGCAGCTTGCGCCGAAGGTGCTCTTTTACGTCGACGTTTATCAGTATGGCGGTAAGCGCTATGAGCGAAGCGCCGAACTACGCGAGGTGCTCGCGGGGTTGCAGACCGTCGAGCAGGCGATATACGTTCCTTACGACGCAGGTGCCGCGCCGACGCCGGCCGCCGGCCACGTGCGCAGTTGGGACGAAGTCATGGACCAGCCGCGCGCGGCGCCCGCGGATTTTGTCTGCGAGCCGGTCGCGTTCGATCATCCGCTTTGGATCCTGTTTTCCTCCGGAACGACGGGATTGCCGAAACCCATCGTTCAGGGGCATGGCGGTATTCTGCTCGAACATCTGAAGCATCTGCACTTCAACTTCGAAGCGACGCCCGGCGAGCCGCTGTTCTTCTTCACCGCCACGTCGTGGATGATATGGAATTTCCTGTTGAGCTCGCTCGCCGCGAATGTGATCCCGGTTCTCTATGACGGCAACCCCGCCTATCCGGGGCCCGATGCGCTCTGGAAAGTCATCGAGGAATCGGGCGCGACGCTGTTCGGCACCAGTCCCGCGTACATCGATCTGCAGCGCAAAGCCGGCATCGTCCCCAAGGAGCGCTTCAATTTCGATCGGCTCGAAGCCGTCACGCTGGCCGGCTCGCCGGTGAGCGCGGAGTGCATGCAATGGGTCTACGAGAATGTCAAAGAGGATCTATGGGTGGCTTCCGGAAGCGGGGGCACCGACTGCTGCACGGGGTTTGTGGGCGGGGTATCGACATTGCCGGTATACGCGGGCGAGATTCAAGCGCGTGCGCTCGGCTGTGCCGCCTTCGCCTATGATGAGCAGGGGCGGGAGATCATCGATGAGGTGGGAGAACTCGTGATCACGCAGCCGATGCCGTCCATGCCGGTGTACTTCTGGAACGATCCGGACGGCCAGCGCTACCGCGAGAGTTACTTCGATGTGTATCCGGGCATCTGGCGCCACGGAGACTTCGTCCGCTTCAATCAACGCGGGGGTGTGTACGTGCTGGGCCGGTCGGACTCCACGCTCAACCGGCATGGCATTCGCATCGGCACCGCGGAAATCTACCGCTCGCTCGCCATGATCGAGGAGATCGACGATGCGCTGATCGTCAATCTGGATCTGCCCGGCGGCAAGTTCTTCATGCCGTTGTTCGTTACGCTCCGGGGTGGGCGGATACTCGATGAAGCGCTGACTCGGCGCGTCGCTGAACAGCTTCGCCGCGACTATTCGCCACGCCATGTGCCCGACAAGATCTATCAGGTGCAGGCGATTCCATACACGCTCACCGGTAAGAAGCTCGAGGTACCAGTCCGGCGAATTCTCATGGGCGTGGATCCGGAAAAGGCGGCCAACCGTGCCGCGTTGATGAATCCCGCCGCACTCGACTACTTCATCGACTATGCGAAAAATCAGCAAGGCAACGCATGATCGGATATCGCCGGATTATGCAAGATAAAGACCCGAAATCGATCATCAATCACGGTGCCATGAGCGCGGGCCAGTGGCTCGCCGTTCTCGTCACGGTGGGGCTCAATGCCATGGACGGTTTCGACGTCCTGTCGATCAGCTTCGCTTCGCCCGGGATTGCGAAGGATTGGGGGCTGACCAAGGACACGCTCGGCTGGCTGCTGTCGATGGAATTGGTGGGCATGGGGCTCGGCTCCGTGCTGCTCGGCGGGGTGGCCGACAAGATCGGCAGGCGGCCGACCATCCTCGGTTGTCTGGTCGCCATGAGCGTCGGCATGTTCGGCGCGAGTCTCGCCGACGGCGTCCCGACACTGCTGGCTTGGCGCTTGCTGACCGGCCTTGGGATCGGCGGCATGCTCGCTTCCATCAATGCAGCCGTTGCGGAATTGTCCAGCCAGCGGTGGCGCAGCCTCGCCGTGTCTTTGATGGTGATCGGTTACCCGGTGGGCGGAGTAATCGGCGGCACGATCGTGCAGGGATTGCTGGGCGGCGGCACCTGGCGCGAAGTGTTCATCTTTGGCGGCGGAGTCACTGCGGCGTTCATTCCCCTCGTATGGTTCCTGCTGCCCGAATCCGTGGATTTTCTCGATCGCCGGCGCAAGCCGGGCGCATTGCAAGCCATCAATCGGATCCTGACGCGGTTTGGGTTTGAGCCGACGGCCGCGCTAACCCAGGAGACGGTGGAATCGGCACAGCGCTCGGTGACGGATATCTTCAAGCCTGGTTTGATCGTCGCGACGGTGCTGATCACATTGGGCTACTTCGCGCATGTCACGAGCTTCTACTTCATCATCAAGTGGGTGCCGAAACTGGTTGTCGAGATGGGCTTTACGCCCAAGGCGGCGGCGGGTGTGTTGACCTGGGCGAATGTGGGAGGGGCCACGGGAGTCGCGATCTTCGGGTTGATTGCGATGCGCGTCAGCCTGAAGGCGTTGACCCTCGTCACGCTCGTCGGCTCGTCGGCCATGGTGATCTGGTTCGGGCGCGGCTCGACCAATCTTGCGGCGCTCGCGAGCACGGTGGCGGTCGCCGGCCTGTTCACCAACGCAGGCATTGGAGGCTATTACTTACTGTTCGCCAAGGTTTTTCCGACACATGTACGCGCGACGGGCACCGGCTTCGCGATCGGCGTGGGCCGCGCGGGCGCGGCGCTCGCGCCCGTCATTGCAGGGTATCTGCTGCAGGCGGGATTCGGATTGCAGGCCGTTGCCACGATAATGGCCATGGGTTCCCTGCTGTCGGCGGCGGCGTTGCTGACGCTGAAGGTCGGAGCGAGCGATGCCTGATGACCAACGACCCGAGCGCTAATGACTCCCGCGCGGACGCAGGTGAATTTCATGGCGACGATAGTCGATGATGAAAACGTCGAGCAGCCCAATGACGTCCATGCCGATGAGAACGGCGGGTTCTTTGATCAGCTGCCAGTGTTCGAAGATGCGCATGTCGCCGTACGTAATTCGCGCGCCTTGAATCGTAATCGACCCAAGCTGCATCGGTGGACTTGGATAGGATTGGGCATTTTGCGACGTGGAAGTGACATCAATCACATAGTTGGCCGCCCCTAGGGTATGCCGCCGCATCAATGCGACACGCATGGCTTCATTGCCAATGGTAGCTTGACCGCCTGTGTCGATGATCGCGCGAACTCGTACGTCGCCGACCTGCGCACGAGTGATCAGCAAATTAGCCGGTGAGCGCTCCAGGGTCAGCGATGCGAAATCCGCCGGTACGCGTTCACCGCGCGAGTGGGCAATGGTAATCGAATCATGCTTGAAATCGATGTAGACGCGCATGCCCGCGAACCCATCGGTACCCAGAACACCCTGCGCCCCGCCCAAGGCATCGATTACGATCGGCAGCGTGGCGGGACTCAAAATCACGTCGCCCACAGCGAAAGAATCTACGCGTATAGTCGGCACCGCGATACTTCCGGTCACGCCGCGCAATAGGACCGATCGCAGGGGATCCGGCGTGATACCGAGAATCTCGGCAACTTGGGACGTGACGGCGGAGCGGCTCGCCCCGGTGTCGAGAACCAGCCGAAAAGGCCCTTTGCCATTGATCGTTACGGGTGCCCAGATACGGCCAATCCGATCCCGCCGCGTCGGCGCGACGAAGCGGGGTTCGGGGGCTTGCACGACGATTTCAGACAACTCATCATCGGGCGTACCGGCTCGAGTCACACTCGCTGAAATGACCGACAACGTCCCAAGCAATAGTATGAGACATGCGCTCGGACGGCTCGTCTTGACCACATTAATGTCCGGTCAGGGCTCGGTGATGGCGGCCGATGAAGTGCCGCAACAAGTGCGGGTTTGCGGGAACGAGGTGAACGATGCCAAGCGGCTCGCTTGTTATGATGCTGCCATCGGGCGCACAGCAACGAGCGATGATGTAGGCTTGACGGGCAAGTTGCTGCGCAGCAAGCGCCGGGAAGCGGGGCTGCTCGGCGCATTGTGGCTGGGCGATGGTCATCGCAACCAGGAGACCCGCGTCGCTCGCACTCGATAGGTGTCGCTAGAACTTCGCAGTAAACGCAACGAAGATCTGCCGACCGAGTAAATCGTAGGCTCCCCAAGAGTTCGACGCGCCGGCGTTGGCACTGATGTCGAGCGAGGGAATGATCGGCGGATCCTTGTCGAATAGGTTCTGGACACCGGCGCGAACTTCCACATTGTGCGTGGCGTGCCAAACCGTCGTCAGGTCAATGTAACTATATCCAGGGATTCGGGCATTGTAATTATCGTAACTGTCGCCAGTGAGATTCGAGCCGCCTTCTTCATTACCCGCCAGCAACGGATTGGTTGAATTGTTGTCAAAGCTCGTCGGACCGATAAAGCGCCACTGCAGGGAGACAAGAAAATTCCAAGGCGTATCCCAATTGAGACGCAAATTATGCCGCCAGTGCGGGTTCACCGTTCCATCAAAGCATGAGCTTCCGAACAACCCGGCACAGTCATAGCTTCCCGATCCGGGGTAAGGCGTGGTCGTGAGATGCAGCAGATACGTGCCGTTCAGTGACGTGCTGAACGTGCCCCAGCCTGCAGGCATTGGCCACCGGTAGTTCATCTGAAGGTCGATGCCCGACACGATCTTCAAGCCGAGATTGAAGTCCTTCTGCAGAATGTACCCGCCGCTTTGCGGGGACGCTCCGGTCAGTTCTCCCAAGGGTGTGCGCACGATCTGACTGCAATAAATGGGATTGGCGTTGTTGAGGCAGCCGTTGAATATGACGGAGAACGGATAGGTGCCGATCTCATCTTCGAGTCTTATGTGGTAGTAGTCGACACTGGCGGTGAATCCAGCCAGTTCCACCGGCGTGAATGTCAACCCGGCCGACCATGTCTTGGCCACTTCGGGCTTGAGCGCCGAATTGCCCTCGATCACCTGACCGCACTGACCTGAGACGCAATTGTTGATCAGGTCGGTCGTCGTCCCATTGCCGTATTCTGCGGGCGTCACGTGGGTGTTCTCGCAATTCTTGAGTGAAGCCGTTGCCGGCTGCGCACAGGGATCGTTGCCGAATACCGCTTCCTGCCCGAACGAGGGCGCAACATACAGCTCGATCAGATTCGGCGCGCGGACGGCGCGGTCAAACGAAAACCGCGCGCGCACATCCTGGATGGGTGCGTACTGAACCTCGAATTTATAAGTATTGGTGGTACCCGTGGTGTTGTAGTCGGAGTATCGGTATCCCACATCGGTCGTCAGGTCATGGACGCCGGGCACATCGTGGGCGATCGGCAACCGGAATTCGACGAAGGCCTCATTGATATCGTCGTGAACATTGATCGGCACCAGCGCACCGGAAAACCCGGCTAGAGCACCCGAGAGCTCTGCTCCGTCCGGAGCAAAGGTCTCGGTGTCCTTGCGGTGTTCGCCGCCGAAGTTGACGGCCAACCCGTCTTTGGCCAAGGGTGATTGCAGACCGTATTTGCCCAAATCGCCCGTAATGTCGATATGCGCGATCTGTTCGGTGTTGTTGCCGGAGGCCGTGCCCGGCGTTTGCAGATAGCTCAAAGCCGCCGGGGTAACGCCGCCCGTCTTGAAAATGTTGTACGGCACGCACTGGCCGCCGCTGATGCAAACGGGCTCGTGCGTGACAGGATCGGTCGTTACCTGTAGAGCATCGTTGATCTTGATGAGATCTAGATAATTTGAGTTCGATTGGAACGTGGTCGTGTAGTAATACGAACCATAGAGGTCATAGGTCCATCCGTTGATGATGTCGCCCTTGGTGCCGAGAACAAGCCGGAAATTGTTGTGCTCGTAAAAGGACTCGCGCCCACCGCCCTCGATGTTGCGCCGACCGATGATCAAGTCCGCGCTGTTGCCCTTGGACCCCGGATTGGCACGGTCCCCCGCGATCTGCGCGGGCGTACAAATAAGCGCTTGCTCCTGCGCGCTGAGCAATGGATTACTGCAATTGACGAGATAGTTCGTGTCCGCAGACTGGGTATTCTGCCCTTGAAACAAAGCCGATGGGGCGACCACCGCGACGGTTTTGTCGTCCATCCACCCAAATTCCATATAGGGTTTGAGCCAATCAGTCAGATCATCGTGCGCCATGAATCCGGCTTGGTAGCGCTTGTCTTCGCGCTGCAGGTATTCGTAAGGGTTATAGTTGAACTCCGGCGGCGGGCTGGCCCCAAATTGGGGCCGCGGCAGGAACTCGGTGCCCACGACGTCGTACTTCGTGCCGGCGCCCGGAGCCGGGGCGAGTGGCTTGAATAGATTGGAATTCGAGCTGCCGAAACATTCGACGCCGGTGGCCTGCGTAGTGGCAGCCTCGCTATTGGTCCCGAGTTGGCAACCCGAGAAGTCGCGGGCCGAAGCCGCGATGGGTTGCTGATCGTGGTAGACGAAGTAACCGGTAACGTTGCCGTTACCTTCGGCGAAGTTTGTTCCCATAATCATTGACAGGTCGTGTTTGTAACCGTCCCGGACGCTCCCGGTCGGCGGCGGCGATCCCTCGTAGCCCGTGTTGGGATCATTGGCCGCTAGTAAGCCCTGCACGTAGCCGTTGTGCTGATCGTGTTGGCTGAACCCGTACTGGCCGTCGATCTGAATGCCTTGGAAATCTTTCTTCAATATGAAATTGACTACGCCCGCGATCGCGTCCGATCCATAGGTAGCGGATGCGCCGCCTGTCACCACATCGACCCGCTCGATCAACGGTGATGGAATCTGATCGATGTCGGGCGCGACGTCCTGGTTGGACGTACTCGGGTCACCGGTGCCTAGCCGACGCCCATTGACCAGCACCAGGGTCCGCTGTGGACCCAGGCCGCGCAGATCCACCGTCGAGAAGCCTCCGGTGGAAGTCAGCGGACTCGACTGGTTTCCGAAATCCGCGTTGGAGCCGATGATGTTCTGCGGCAGCTGATTGAGTACGTCCGTGATGTCCGTGTGGCCCTGCAGCTGAATTTCCTGGCTCGAGACGATGGTGGTGGGGCTGGTCGCGGAGATGTTCGCGGGGACAGGAATTCTTGATCCGGTGACGATCACTTCCTCGAGCTGAGGAGTCGGTGTCGCAGCCGCTGTTGTTGACACTGTTTGTGCAGACACCGGCCTGCTCACGGTAAAAGCCCCGGCCGTGCACGCCGCGGCGAAGGTGAGAATCAAGAGGCGCTTCGGCAAGGATCTGGTGAATCCGCGCGTCATCAACATAATTGTCGCTCCCTCAAAAGTTACCCGGCGTTCACATGCCCACTGCGTTGTGCTCTTGCAACGCTTGCTTGGGTTCTGGCTCAACCCGTTCAACCGTAGGAATCGAAAAATACACGTCGCGAGCATATGAAATAGACAATTGTGATGAGGTGGTCCCACGAAGTGACGAAGCGTCCAGGTATGAGATGAGATGCTCGGTTTCCCGGTGTGCGGCGGGGCGAGAATTGCAAGGCTGTGCGGATTCGTCGGATGGCGCGAGGAGGACTTGTGGCGAAAGGAGCGCCAAGATCGCGCACTTTACGTGCCGGTCGAAGGCCTCCCTGCGAATTCGGGTGAGCCATCTATCTGCGCTTGGCTGGAGCCCTGCGGCGGGTCCATGGTCCATGTCACCGTGCGGGTGCGAACGATGCCGGTCCGTGCGTTGCCTCGTAAGTGCGGAACTCGCCAGAAGAGTTGACTCCCTCGCCGCACCAAGTGTCCGCGCACGTGGTGAAGCCGCGGACCTCGACGAGGGTGGCAGGGGAGCTTTTCGCCCCCGGAGGGCCGGTATTCAGGCAACAGCGGGGAAGAGACTTCGATGTGCTCTAAGAGCGGCGCCTTCCCCGCCTTCATTCGCGCCTGATTCAATCGCTCCAGCATGAGCGGCCGACGTGGCAGGCCCGGGCGAGTTGCCAGAAGCAAGAGGAACGCCAAGATTACCGGTATGTCGATCGCAATGGTGCCGAGCGCATGCCGTGCTATCGAATGGTCTTGCGCCCATGACAGTTGAGCCTGTTCATAGTAATCCCGCCAAGAGCGCTCGTAGCGGAAGCGAAAGCAACGCCGCAAAATATCAGCGTTGCCGGCAGCGCGGTCAAAGATACTGATGGTCGGTCGATTCTCGCCATCCGGTGCAACGGGATCCTCTCCATCTTCAGTGTCGAAATCAAAGTACGCTTCCATGCTGCTCGCCATCACGTCCAATTCATTGTCGCCATTGGCCCAGAAGGTCCTCATGAGGCCGCGCCGGCCCTGCGGGGATGATTGAATGAAGGCACCACGCCGGCCGGCGGCCTTCGTACACTCCGGGCTTTGCCTAAATCCGTAACGTTTAAGCTCATTGATCCACGGCGCATCGCACCATTCAACCCATACGCGCTCGGCCGGCACGTGCAACAGATCTGCGCACGCGAGCGTGCGCGCTCCTTTGGAGTAGGCCAACGCGGTACAGAGACCCACCAAGTCATCACTCAAGCTGTAGCGCGTGGGGCAGGCAACAACGGCGCTCGAGAAATCTGCCGCGCCGATCAAGCGCATTTGCCGTTGATTGATCGTATTTTCCACTATGAAAGGTGTGCGGCATTGTGAGATTTGGTCGGCCAGCCTCATGGGCAAGACAATTACATAGCCCGGCGCATGAAAATGCTTTTTGGGATGAGGCGCTCCGTGAGAGGGACCAACCCCAAGATTAGCGACGTGACCATCGTGACCGCGCGGTACGCGGAGCGTTTCTGCGGGCGAGTTACTTATCCAGAAGCCGATCCAGCTCGACAGTGATGCCAGGGCAACATGCGCACTATCGTCTCGCGGTATGTCTTGCTGGAGTGTAAGCAAGCGCCGGAAGCGAGGGTGAAGGCAAGTGTTCCATGACCGACGGGCACGGCAAAAAGGACTGCTCGAATATTCAATAGGATTGAGCGATCGATTCGTACGAAGCCAAAGTCGGCTAGGTCGGTCGCCAAGCGCTTGATCGAATCTCGGCTGATGTATTCCTCATTGCCCACACGCAGGGTCACATAGTTTCCATCGGCTTCGATATAGTCGATTTTTTCGATGTCGAGTGGGTATAGGCGGTGTTGCCGCTCACCGACCAATAGTTTCGGAGGCCTTCCCCAAAAGCGCAGCATTTGCCGGGCCAGTTGACTTTCGGCGGCCTCCCTAATGCCGCAGCGCTGCCGAACCCGCCTGATCGCATGCTCGAAGCGATCCGCGCTAACGGGTTTGACCAGGTGATCCACGGCCCCTTCCGCGATTGCACGTTCGGCGTATTCAAATCGGTGGGAAGTCGTGATGCCAAGCGGTCTCATCGAGTTTCCTGCGAGCCGGAGGACATCAAATCCGGACATGTCGGGCAACGCTACGTCGATTAGCATCACATCGGGCTCCAGGTCGTCAACAGCATCAATCGCAGCGCCACCCGAGCCGACTTCCCCCACAATGTGCAAATCGGCTGTCTGACGGCACAGTTGCGTCAAAGCAAAGCGCGCCGCCGGCTCCTCATCGACGATGAGAAGCCTGAGGGAGCGCGGCCGCTGCAATGGAGCATTCATCATGCGACGGTTCCTCTTGCCAAATGCGCTTCCAGCTTGTCGAGCGAGCCTGTCCAGCCCCCCTGGTGGCTGCGGCGCGCTTCTTCGTCGTGTAGTTGCGCATGCGTGAAGGTGATTTCGGTGCCTTCGGGAATGGCCCTAAGCCGGATCTCGACGCGCGATTCGCCGGGGTCTTCCAGGCCGCCTTTCCACCGCCAGCTCATGACGACCCGCTCGGGCCGCACGATTTCGAGGAATTCGCCGCTGCTCTCGTGCTCGGTGCCGTCGAGCATGCGAAAGCGCAGGCGATAGCGGCCACCGACGCGCGGATCGGATTCCGACAGAAGCACGGGGCCTGCGTCGGGCCCCCACCAATGCGCGATGCCTTCGGCGGTCGTGACCGCGTCGAAGACAATCGCAATCCGGGCTCGGATACGGCGCACAAGCGTGAGGCTGGTCATCGTCCCGTTCCCCGCGCTTCGGCTTCCTTGTTCTCGGCATAGGCGGCAAGCCCGTCGAGCCTCCCGGACCAAAAGCGCTCGTAGCGTTGCAACCATGCCATCGCCTCGCGCAAGGGCCGCGGCCGTAGCCGTACCGTCACCGTGCGGCCGGATTTTGAGCGGGTGATGAGGCCGGCATCGTCGAGCACGTGGAGATGCTTCATCACGGCCGGCAACTTGATCACAAAAGGCTCCGCGAGCTCGCTGACCGACGCACTGATCCTGCGTTCGAGCTGTGCGAGGATCGCGCGCCGCGTCGGATCGACGAGCGCTGCAAAGGTGCGGTCGAGGCGCGTTTGATAGTTCACCATGTAGGAAAGCATTGACCACGTTGGCCGGATTGTCAACTGCCCGCTACAGATGCCTTTCACGGGCATTACTCTGCCGCGGCGCTGAACCGATCCGGCCAATATGGCGCCGCGTCCAATAACAGTAGAGCGTCGTTACATGAAAAATGGGTATGCGTTCAGCATGGCCTCGCGGCGAACGATGCGCACCTTGTTGGAGTGAACAGCGCCCTCGCCTGGGTTGGGCGCTCGGAGCTGTCGCGTCGCTTATGTCAAGCGGACTTGTTGCGCCAGCTATCGGCGTAGGCGGTACGGGCCACCTTCGAGTACGGCACCGACGATACCACGGCCTTGATCTCCACCTGCTTGTGCCGCTCGACCGTCGGTTTGGTCGTACCGCCGTCGGGCTCGCCCCATACGAAGGTCACCTCGGTGCCCGGCGTCGTGTAGCGCTCATCGAGCACCCCTAAGGTGAGCATTTTGCCCTCATTGGCGCTGTATCCGACCCAGGTCGACAGGCCAACGAGCTTGCCGTGCACCGTCACCCGATCGAAGGGATGCATGGAATAGACGGCGCTCGGGAATTCGATGAACTTGGCGCGCAAACCCTGATCGAACATCGTATAGAGCGCGTTGGTCACCGACACATCATCGAGGGCCAACGTGACTTTCTTGCGATGCGGTCCCGCAGCCATTTTTTCCAGCGCCGCACGGCCGATGAACTCATGGTCGAATTTGACGAACAGCCCATAACCCAGTTCCCAGGGCGTGAGGTAGTAGTCCTCGACTTTGCTGGAGACGAAACTCCCGCCGATGGAGGCCTTGGCCTCGTAGTGATTCACCGTCAGCCATTCGCGATAGGGCTGCATTTTCTCGCCGGTGTAGACGGCGGGAAGCGGCGAGGGGATCCAGCCCGATTCCAGCGTATTGGAGGAATAGCAGCGCCCGCCGACCAGCCTCAGGCCATGCGCCTTGCCGGCCTCGACCAGAGCCGCGTGGATCGCGGCGCCGTCGGCCCACGGGCCCATCAATTCAAAGCCCGGCTGACCGGCCATTCCGTGCCGCAGGGCGCGCACCGCGCGGCCGGCGATCTGCATGCCGCACATGTTGAAAAATTTGAGGTCCGGGGCCGGGCGGCCGGTTGCCGACTCGATCACTTTCGAGGCATTCGGTCCCTGCAATTGATAGCGGTAGTGGCGCCGGTTCTCTGGATCCGGACGCGCCGCCGTGCGTTCATCGTAGCTGCAGGTCACGCGGCGGCCACTGATCTCTGCGTTGTATGACACCCAATTGAGCGTGGGTGCGCGACCGACCAGATTGAACTGGTTTTCCGCGAGGTAGAACAGGATCACATCGCCGATCACGTAGCCGTCGTGACTGCAGGGCACGAACTGCTTGGCCTTGTCGGGAGCAAAACCTTTGAAGCTGTTGATGCCAAGCCCGTTGAGAAACTCGAGTGCGTCCGGCCCTTCCACCATCAACTCGGCCATGTGATAGGACTGGTTGAACAGCACGCAGCTCATCGCCCAAGCGCGCTGTTCATCCCGCCAGTTCGTGTACTCGGCGGGCACGCCTGGATAGACGTTCGGGCCCGCCTGTTGATTGCGCAGGAATTCAACGATATTGCCGGCGCCGTTCAGCAGTGATTCGAGCGACGCTGCGCCGCCGCGTGATGATGCAGCCATGGGTACTTGAACCTCCTAGAGCCGAATGATCACAGTCTTCACTTCCGTGTAGGCTTCCACCCCTTGCCGCCCCTGCTCGCGCCCGATGCCCGACTGCTTGTAGCCGCCGAACGGAAGTGCCGGATCAATCACGGCATGGCAGTTGCCCCACACCGTACCGGCCTTGATCTTGGCGGCGAGCCGATGCATGGCGGACAGATCCTTGGTCCAGATCCCGGCACCCAGGCCGTAGCAGGTGTCATTGGCGGCCTTCGCGACCTCGTCGAGGTCATCGAATCGCTGCGCCACGACGACGGGACCGAAGATTTCTTCGCGGGCGACACTCATGCCCGGTTTCACATTGACCAACACTGTCGGATTGACGTAGTAGCCGTCGGCCGCAGCGCTATCGCCGCCCACAGCAACTGACGCACCGTCGCGCTTACCCGCCTCGATGTAGCCCATGACGCGGTCCATCTGCTCCTTCGAGACCAGCGGGCCCATGTGCCCCTGCGGGTCGAGCGAAGGTCGCGGTTTCCAGAACGCGGACGCCGTCGCGACACCCTCGACGACGCGATCGAAGATGGAGCGGTGCGCAAACAGGCGCGATCCCGCGATGCACACCTGACCGGAATTGAAGAAGATGGCACCGGCGGCGTTGGGCGCTACTTCGTCGACATTGACGTCCGGCATCACGACCACCGGCGATTTGCCGCCGAGCTCGAGCGTCACGCGTTTCAGGGTGTCGGTGGCATTGCGGTTGATGAGTTTGCCCACTTCCGTGGAGCCGGTGAAGGCGACCTTGTCGACGTCGGGATGCTTTACCAAGAAATCGCCGGCCGTATGGCCATTGCCCGTGATCACGTTGATGACTCCCGGCGGAAACCCCGCTTCGGCCACCAAATCGGCGAGGCGCAGCGCCGTCAGCGAAGTCTGTTCGGCAGGCTTCAAGATCACGGTGCAGCCGACGGTGAGCGCCGGTGCGATCTTGAGCGCGGCCATCAGCAGCGGGAAATTCCATGGAATGATCTGCGCCGCGACGCCGATGGGCTCACGGCTCACGTAGCTCAACATCGTGCCGCGCGGCACGCCTTGAGGTTCGATCAGCTCGCCGCCGAGCTTCGACGCCCAGCCCGCCATGTAGCGCAGCATGTCGACCGCGCCGGGAACGTCGATCGCGCTCGCCATGCCGACCGGCTTACCGTTGTCGATGGCCTCGAGCTCGGCGAATTCAGCCGCATGCGCTTGGATCAGGTCCGCGAGCTTGTTGATGATGCGCTCGCGTTTGTTGGGCGGAAGATTCGACCAGCGGCCATCATCAAATGCGGTCCGAGCCGCGCCCACGGCACGGTCCACGTCGGCTTTCGATGCGTCCACGATGCGCGCGATTTCCCGGCCCACCGACGGATCTTCCACCGCAACCGTGGCGTCGTGTGTCGAGGGTACCCATTCATTGTCGATGAATAGCGCCGGTTTGCGTGCCAGCGCCCGCTTGGCCGTTGCCGAGTAGTCGAGCTGATTGAACGAAGCGGTCGACTGCATGACCGTTGGTGCCGTTGCCATGGTGACTCCTCGCCAACTGTAATTAGAGGGTAAGCCCCTGCCCCAGCATTGGAAGCTGGAGCAGGGCAGCCGATATTCGCGATCCGGCCCGTTCAGGTTCCGGGGCAGGCGTGCCTCTAGGGCAGTTTAGCCCGGATCGTGACATACCACATCCGCGGCAGGCTGTAGGAACCCACGACCTCCCCCGCGGCATAATTCGTCGAACCAACGGTCAGGTATCGATCGTCGGTCAGATTGGTTCCACCGACGATGAACTCGAAGTGAGAGCTCGGCGGAATGTAGTGGATGGCGGCGTTCACCGTGTGCGTCGCGTCACGCTCCAGAAGGACCGTATTCGGCCCATCGTTGAACATGTGCGCCACGTAGGTATAGTCGGCCTCCAAGCGCACCGTCCCGTTGTTGGCCAGATGGAAGTCGTAAGTCGGGCTGACGCTGAACTTGGTCTTCGGTGTCTTCGGTAGCTCGCTGTGGTACGAGAAGCCGCCGAAGCCCGGGACGTACTGCGCGCCGGCCGATGCCACGCACTGTCCCGCCGCGTTCGTGAAATACAGTAAGCACGGATTGAGAGAGGTGTAGTAGGCGTCCATGTAGCCGGCCGTAAAGTTCAGCCCAAAGCCATTGTCGAACACCGACTGCATCTCGAACTCCAGGCCTTTGATGGTCGCGTTACCCGCGTTCTGATAAACGGGCGACGGCCCTTCCTGGACATTCAGCTGAATGCCATCGTACTTGCTCAAGAAAGCCGCCACGTTTGCCTGCAGATGGTGATCGAGCCATTGCGACTTCAAACCCACTTCGTAAGTCTTGTCGTACTCAGGATTGAACCGGGCGAGATTCGGAGTCGCGATCGGGTTGGACAGACGGGTGGTCCAGCCGCCCGACTTGAAGCCTTTTGAGAAGCTCACGTAGCCCATCATGTCCGGGGTAAATTGATACTGAGTGCCCACGGTCGGGGTAAACACATTCCAGCTCTGGTTGTCCCAGACGTCCGGGAAGTAGCGCAGCGGCTGTCCAGCCGCCGGGAATCCCAGCAACTGTTGGCAGGTGGGGCCCGGCGTAGGAACGGGCGGGATGTAGTTGTGGGCTTGGGCATTAGGATCCAGGCAGCCTGAGATCTTGTACGTGAATCCGTCCAGATCCGACTGGCCTCCCAGGAAGTGCTTGCGCTCCAGCGAGTAGCGGCCGCCGGCCGTCACAGTCCACGGGTCGGTCACGTTGAAGTCGAGGTGTGCGTACCCGGCGTAGGAATCAGTCTTCACGTCATTGGCCGTGTCCAGGATGTAGAGATAGCCCGTGTCGAACGGCACGAAATCATGCACGTAGCCCCCTTCCGTGAAGTAGTACAGACCGGCGGCATAGTGCAGTCGATCGCTGATCGCCTTGCCGTTCAGCTGAAGTTCCTCAGAGAACTGGTGTTGATGCTGGCTGTCGGTCACCTCTTGCATCGACTCCGGCATACCGTCCAAGTCCGTGCCGATGTTCCAGTTGATCTGGCGCCAGCCGGTGATGGACTTGAACTTCAGGTCGTTGTTGACCTGCCAATCGAACGTAATGGATGCGCCGACTGCATCCTGTTTAGCAAAGCTCGGACCGTCGGAATACGTCGTATCGATGTTGCCGGTCTGTGTGTTGGCAAAGTCCCAGTAAATTCGCGGCGTCTGGCCGGGGTAGATCACGCTGCCGACACCATGGGGACCCTGAGTGACATACGGTGCGATCGACGGATACGCGGCGATGAGGCCGGCCAGGACGGAGTTGGGTACCCCCACGGAACCCACCCCGCCCAGCGCCGGACTGCCCGGGCCAAAACCGGATCCTGAGAATTTTCCGGTGGTCGAGTTCCAAGTGCCAACGGCGAGCGGACCGCACAGGCCGTTCGTGGTGTTGAACGGACCGGCAAGCGCGGAAGCCGGCGTGGTGATGCACATGTTGTACAAATTGCCGAAGATATTCGCACCGAACAGCGCCGGCGACGGCGGCATGTACGTGGTAGCGTTCGCCGTCGTGACGCTGCGGACGGTATTGGCCAGACCCGACTGGTCTTCGTGCGTGTAATCGCCGGCGACCGTCACGTCCACGGCGTCCGATGCGTGCCAGAGCAGCTTGGCGCGGATCGCCTGCACGTTCTCGCCGCCGCCGGCGGAGTTGCTCTGGGTTCCGGGGGCCTTCGGGTAGTCGGACTGTGCAGAGACTTGATACGGCGTGCTGCCGATGATGGAGTCGGCCGGATACGGGACCGTCTTTTGGTAGCCTTCACGGGTCTGCGAGGACACGCTCACCGTCGTCAAGATGTCGCTCGAAATCGGCATGTCGGCGGTCAGCAGGACGTCATGGCGGTTGTACGAGCCCAAGGTCATTTCGCCGCTGATCTTCGATTCGGTGCCCGGCGTGTGCGTGACGATGTTGATGGCGCCGCCGATGGTGTTGCGCCCGAAGAGCGTGCCCTGCGGACCCTTGAGGATTTCGATGCGATCCACATCCAACAGGTTCTGGTTGGCGCCGATGGTGCGCGCGAGGTATACGCCATCCAAGTAAACGCCGACGCCCGGATCCAAATTGAAGGCGAAGTCGTCCTGGCCGATGCCGCGGATCGAGGCAGACAGCACGGAACTGTCGCCGGAGAACGGCGCACCGCCGTCCAGGTTGACGTTCGGCGTCAAGTTCGAGAGGGCGTGTAAATTGTTGAGACCCTTGCTCTGAATTGTTTCGGCGGTGAAGGCCGTAATTGCGATCGGTACATTCTGGATGTTCTCGCTGCGTTTCTGCGCAGTGACGACAATTTCCTCCAATGCGTCGGCGAAGACCGCCGATCCGATCAGCTGTGTCGCGAAAGCGGCCGCTGCCACCCCCACCGCAAATCCAGGGGGGCGAGCGCGCAGCGGTAGCATTTTCCCAATCGTTGGTTTTCTAGACATCCCGATTCCCCCGATAATCTTTTGCTTATCCGTACGGTTCAATGTGTATCGGACGCACCGCAACGGGCGGCGCCGGGACCGTACCTGTTCCGCTTTATACACCATCAAGCCAGGCATGTTTCGATGTAGAGCGAACTGCAATTTGTCCGAGAGGGTCATTGCCCTTGCCGACGGTGGCCGGCGAGAAAGATCCAAGATGCTGCGGGGACGCCTGGCTATACTGGCAATACCGCACAACCGACCGGCGGGAGGTTCAATGGCATCGCGAGGTATGGATCAACGGCGGCTTGCCGATGTGGGGAAGGTCATCCGCGCCGATATCGAGGCCGGGCTGTATCACGGTGCCGTTATCAAAGTGGCGCATGCGGGTGCGGTCGCGATGGAGGCGGCCATCGGCGCCGCCGATGCGGCGCAGTCCCGGCCGCTGGCGCTGAACTCGGTGTTCAGCATCTTCTCCATTACCAAGGCATTCACCAATACGTTGGTGCTGCGTGCAATCGAGCATGGATACTTCGCCCTGACGTCGAACGTGTCGGAACTGATCCCGGAGTTCAGCGGTCACGGGCGCGAGAAGGTGCAGATCTGGCACTTGCTGTCGCACCAGGCGGGCTTTCCGATCATTTTCGAGGTCAAGCCCGGCATGTACATCGATCGGTTTGACGAGATGGTCGCCGCCGTCATCGAAGTGGTAAGACCCGTCGAACCCCCGTGCACCACCGTGGCGTACTCGCCGCTGGTGAATCACGTGTTGATGGCGGAGTGTGTGCGCCGCACCGACCCGCAGCGGCGCGGTTACCGCCGAATTGTGCAGGACGAAATTCTGACGCCGCTCGGGATGAACGATACCTCGGTGGGTTTACGCGCGGATTTGAAGCCGCGCCATGTGGTGCCGGATTTTCGCGGCAACTATCCGATTGGCCATCTCGGCCACAGCGACCTGGGTCCCAACGGTGCATTCGAGGAAGAACACGCCGAGATGCCCTGGGTGGGAATCGCCTCCACGGTGCCCGACATGTTTCGATTTGCCGAGATGTTTCGGCAGGGCGGTACCCTCAATGGTGCGCGGATCCTGTCGCCCGCGACCCTCGCCCTGGCGCGCCGTAACTGGACCGGTGAAAAGCCCAACGAGCTTTACGCTGCAAGGGGCCGCGAGCGCGGTTGGGATCCGGCGCCGGCGTACATTGGTCTCGGGTTCTCGTTGCGCGGCACTGCGCTGTGCCGGCACATGTTCGGTACGCTCGCCTCCCCGGGCACGTTCGGCAACTACGGTGCAGGCACGACGCTATTTTGGGTCGATCCGGAGCGCGAGCTCTCGTTCACCTTTCTCTCGGCCGGTCTCATGGAGAGCAATGCCAACACCGAACGCTTCCAGAAGCTGTCGGACATGGTCATTTCCTCCGTGCAGTAAACCTTGGGCTCAGCGCGCAGCAAATACCGCTTTGATGGGAAGCCGAATCGGACCGTGACCGATCGTCGTCATCCAGGGCTCGGGTTCACCGGCGGCTTCGAAGTGTGCAACGCATCTCGTGAGCGCTCCGAGCAGCGCTTCCGCTTCCATGAGCGCCAATATCCTGCCCACACAGGCATGGACACCGTAGCCGAAGCCCAGATTGTCCCGGTTGTTTCTGCGTACGTCGAAGCGATTTGGTGCATCCCAGCGGCGCGGGTCGCGGTTGGCCGCGGCAAACATGAGCCCGCAGCGCTCGCCCGCCGGAATGACGTAGCCGTCAATTTCGACATCCTTCATCGCAATGCGTCCGGCCATGCGCGAGGGTGAATCCCAGCGCAGGCTCTCCTCGAACGCGGCTCGGATCAGCGATGCGTCCGAGCGCACAAGTTGGTACTGATCCGGAAATTCGCAGAATGCGCGAATGGTGTTCGCGAGGGTGAGCACCGTGGTATCGGCGGCTGCCGACAGCAGGATACCCACGAGCAGGTTGGCTTCCTGCAGCGTAACCTCGCCGCGATCGGCCGCCTCGTACATGGCCATCCCTAGGCTGCCCGGCGAGAGATTTTCCCGGTTACAGCATTGGCCCGCCCAAGCGATGACCTCTTCAGTGCCGTGCATGGCTTCGTGGAACAACTCGTTCATCGGCCCCATAGTTGCCCACACCATGTTGCCGAACGCGTACATGTGTTCGCGCCCCTTCTGCGGCAGACCGATCAGGTCGGGCAGCACCTTGTAGACGAACGGCTGCGTGACATCCGCGACCGCGTCGATGACTTGCGGTCCGCGTGAACGCAGACTCTCGACGATGCCCTCGGCATCCCGGCGGAAGGCGTCGGCCAGCGGCGCCAGCGCGCGCGGCGAGAGCGCATTCGCAACCACGGTGCGCACGCGCGTGTGCTTGGGTGGATCATCGGTGAGCAGCAGCTCCGGGCGCACGGAATTCGGGTCGTGCCAGGGGCGCGCCGTCGACGAGAAACTCTTCCAGTCCCTGAGGCCCGCGGCCACATGCGCGAAGCGGGCGAGCATGGTGACGTTCTCGCGAGGCAGCCTTACGACCGGGGCCGTTTCGCGCAGACGGTCGTCGATAATACGCGCGTTCATGACGGACTCGCGCGAGAATGGGTCGGTGTCGAATTCAGGAATCGGCTTCGGCATTGCATTACCCTGCGGCGGCAATACCGCCGTCGACATGCAGAATCTCGCCGGTGATGAACGACGCGGCGCCGCTCAGTAAAAATGCGCACGCTTCGGCATTGTCCTCTTCGCGGCCGAGTCGGCGCAATGGTATGGTGCGAGTGCGCCTTTCGTATTCCGCCTTGTCGTTGAGCCCGAGCGCGCCGGGGGTCGGCACCGATCCTGGTGCGATGGCGTTGACGCGCACATTGCGCGGTCCCAGTTCGGCGGCCAGTACTTTGGTGAGAGTGACGATGGCGCCTTTTACGAGACTATAGGCCGCAGTGTTGGGGAATCCCTTCTCCGCCACGGGCGAGGCCATGTTGACGATCGCGCCGCCGCGCGCCGGATCGTAATGGGCGAGCAGCGCCTGCGCGCCCCAGATGCTGCCGTTGATGCCGATGGCGGTCATGCGGTCGAGCGTCTGCGGCGTGATCTGCTCGAGCGGCTCGTAGCGCAGCCACATCGCATTGTTGACGACGGCATCGATGCGCGCGCCGTGCTTGGCAAATTGCGCGGCGGCCTGCATGAATTGTTCGCGCACGGCGACATCGAACGGGTAGGCGAGGGCGACTCCGCCTGCGGCGCAAATGCCTCTCGCGACCTCATCGCAGCCGCCGGCATCGACGTCGGCGACCGCGACCGTGGCGCCGCAGCGGGCGAGCTTCTCGGCCATGGACCGGCCCAAACCGCGCGCGGCGCCGGTGATCAAAATGTACTGACCCGAGAGATCAGGGACCGCCGCCGGGCCGCTCATACCTCGAGTTTCCAGGCGTTTCCGTCGGGCACGATGCGCCCGGCGGTCGGTTCTGCAAAGTGACTGCCGATCACCAGCGTGCCGGAGTTGCAGAAGCGCTTGACGAAGTCGCAGCGGGTGCGCGCCGCCTGCGCCTTGTCCATATCGAAGCGCGCTTCCGTGGCGGGCACGGCGATCTGGATCGGGTTGTGCATCAAATCGCCGGTAATGACGGCCCGTTGACCGCGCGACTCGATGAGGACGCTGACGTGACCCGGTGTGTGGCCCGGAGTCGTGATCAAAGAGATTTCCTCCGTGAGACGGAAATCCGGATCGATGAAGTGCTCGAGCCCGGCGGCAAAGATCGGGTCGATCGAGTCCTGGAGATGGTCCATGTGGTGATAGCCGTTGGTGTCGCGCAGATGCTTCCAATGTTGCCATTCGCGCCGTCCGAATAGATAGCGCGCCTGGGGGAAGGTCGGCACCCAACAGCCTTCGACCAGGCGGGTATTCCAACCGACGTGATCGAAGTGCAGATGCGTGCACAGCACATCGGTAACTTGATCGGGCGGAAAACCCGCGACGCGCAGATCCTCGAGAAAACTATTCTGCAGGTTGCAAAACACCGCGAATTCACGCTGGCGGTCGTTGCCGATGCAGGTGTCGATCATGGCGATGCGGCCCTTGGAGCGCAGCACGAAGCATTGGAAGGAAATGATCATCCGGCCTTCGGCGGTGGCGAAGTGCGGCACCAGCCAGCCGAACTGCTGCACATACTCCGGTGTGGCCTCGGGCAGCAGCATGCTGATGTCGTCTTCGAAGCCGTAGACCTCGACGATGCGCGCGATATCGACATCGCCCACGCGCCAGTGTCTGATGTGTTCGGCCGCCATGCGAGTATGCTAGCGGCCGCCGCTCGCTTCCACCTGCTTTTGAGTTTCCACCCCGCCGACTCCGTAGGTGACGGCGGCGTTGCGGGTCTTCTGGAAGTCCTCGAGCGACTGACCCCGCATGGCCGCATACACGTGCAGGTTCGACACCCCGCTGACCGCGGCGAGCTTCTCGAGGACGAAAAAAATCGCGCCATACTGAATCATGGCGCGCCAGTCGAGCCGGCGGATCATGTCGCGCTCATTCTCGGGCAGCTTCGATTCTTCAAAGGCCCGCTCGGGATTCGATTTGAACAGCGCGCGATGCGCGGGGTAGATGAGGTCGTGCAAGAACTTGTTGATGCGGTAATTGCCGACGCTGCGCTCCAGAGTGAACGGATAGGTGCCGTGGAGTTTCTCGATGCCGGCAACCTGGGTGTACATGTGCGCGCGGTGAGCCGCCGCCGCCTGCGCGCTCATCGGTTCCGGGTCGTGCTCGAATATCATGGTCGCGATCGCCGTCATCGACGGCAGGTAGTAGGTCTTATGCGTGACTTTCACCGACGCCGACAGAGCTCCGCGCATGAGCAGCCACATGATGATTTCGGAACCCTCCATCCCGCTCAGCGTTGCCTGGTCGGCATGCGTCATCCGAGTCAGCGCCACGGGGTCCTTTTCGAGGATCTCCATGAATCGTTGATCCCACGGGGGATTGTTGAAGCCGCAGCGCTCGCCGTGCACCTGGTGCGACAGACCGCCCGTGGCGACGATGCAGACCTTGAGATCCTCGGGATAACTCTCGATGGCCGTCCGCAGTGCCTGGCCGAATTTATAGCAGCGCGAGGCACTCGGCACGGGGAGCTGCAGCACGCCCACCTGCAGCGGGATGATCGGCAGCGACCAGTCCGGAGAGTGCTCCAGAAGCACGGACAACGGCGAGAAACAGCCATGGTCAAGCGGCTTTCCCTGAAAGAACGACATGTCGAACTCATCGGCGACCAGTGAATCGCCGATGTGGCGCGCCAGCTTGCCGTGCGCTTTGATGGGCGGCAGGGCGCGCGGGCCGCCGCCTTCGTCCGCGACGGCATATTGCTCGCCGATGCCGAGAGCGAACGCCGAATAGTGGTCAAAAAAGAACGAGGTGATGTGATCGTTGTAGACGATGAACAGCACGTCCGGTTTCTTTTCTCGGAGCCAAACTTGGATCGGTTCATACGCGTCGAAGATCGGTTTCCAAACCGGATCACGCTGCTTCTCGGCATCGAAGGCAAAACCGATGGTGGGCGTATGGGACGTAGCGATTGCGCCGACGATGCGGGCCACTGGCGGTATCCTCGATTGGCGCAAATGGGATGATTGGCTATTCTCGGATAAATGCTCCCCCATCGGGGTGCTCATTGCAAGACGCAAAGAGGAGACTGGTTGATGTCGTCGATCATCAGACGCGTGGTAACGGGCCATGACGCCGGCGGCAGATCGATCCTACTGTCGGACGGTGCGCCGCCCCAGAATCATCCCATGCGGGGCCCGCAGATCGGGGATCTTGGATGTCTACCAGCTGAGCGAAGGCGGCAAGCGAACCGCAATGCATCGAACGCGGACGTTGAAAGCTGCCTCAGCCGCTGCCGCTCATGCGCTAGCGAAGAACTTCAGTGCGTCGGCAGGCGCCGGCGCGCCGCACGCCATGATCAATGCGGCAGCTTTCTCGGCCAGCATCACCACGGGCGCGTTGGTGTTGCCCCCGACGATGCTCGGGAAAACCGAGGCGTCCACCACCCGCAGGGCCTCGATGCCGCGAACTTCCAGGTTTGGGGTCACGACGGCCATGGCGTCAATGCCCATGCGGCAGCTGCCCACCGGATGGTGCACCGTCGCGGTCGCCTCGCGCAGATAGGCCTGAAGTTCGGCATCGCTTTGAGCGCGCCGGCCGGGGCGCATTTCGTTGGCCCGGTAGGGCGCAAATGCCGGCGTATCGCAAAGCCGCCGGGCAAGGCGCAGGCCGCGCAACAGCGGCGCGCTGTCGGCGGGTTCGGCGAGGATATTGGGATTCACGCAAGGCGCGCTGCGCGGGTCGCTGCTCTCGAGCCGGACTTCGCCACGGCTGCGCGGATAGAGATTCACGACGCTCATGGCGAAGCCGTGTCCGAGCGGCAGGGGAAATCCATGGGGGTTGCGCCGCGCCGGTTGGAACGCGATCTGGATGTCCGGGCGATCGCAACCCTCGCGGCTGCGAACGAAGGCGGTCGACTCGAAAACATTGCTCGCCAGCGGACCGCCGCGGGTGGCGGCGTATTCGGCGAGGTTCCACAGCGCGCGTGGCAGCGTGCGCCAGGAGAGTCCATAGGACGTCGTATTGCGCATTTCCAGAGCGATCAGGATGGCAGGGTGGTCGTGATAATTGGCACCGACACCTGCCAGGTCCGCCTTCACGCCTAACCCGAGCGATTCCAGGTGCAGGGCAGGTCCTATACCTGAAAGCATCAGCAGCTGCGGTGAATGAATCGCGCCGGCGCACAACAGAACCTCGCGGGACGCCGGCACACGGCGTCGTGCGCCGTCCGTCACAACATCCACACCGGTGGCGCGGCCGGCATCGATGCGAATTCCGGTGACGGTGGCGCGCGTAAGCACGGTGAGATTCGGGCGCGGCATCGCAGGCTTGAGATACGCACGCGCACTCGAATCGCGCCGGCCTTTGTGAATCGTCGCCTGGCGCAGACCGAAGCCTTCCGGGTCGGGTCCGGTGAAATCGTCGCAGTGCCGATACCCGCCGATCGTCGCGAACGCGTCCAGAAACGCCTGATTCAGGCGGTTGGGCGCCGCGATATGAGCCACGTGGATCGGCCCGTCAACCCCGTGTGTGTTCGGCTCGCGCCGATCGGCATTGTTTTCCGACAGGCGAAAATATGGCAGTACCTCGTTCCAGTCCCAACCCGCATTGCCGGCGGCCGCCCAGTCGTCGTAATCCTTCGGATGGCCGCGATGGTAAGCCATGCCGTTGATCGACCCCGATCCGCCGATCACTTTGCCGCGCGGCAGCGGGATACGCCGATGGTTGAGCGCCGTCTGCGGCGCGGTGCTGAGGCCCCAGGTCAAGCCCTTGTGCGCGATCGCAGCGCCGACGAGCGCCGGCACCTGGATAAAGGGGTGGCGTGCCGGTCCGCCGGCCTCGATGAGACAGACTCGTCTGTCAGGGTCCGCCGACAGGCGCGCGGCGAGGACACAGCCAGCGGTACCTGCGCCCACAATGACGTAGTCGAACGGCGTGTCGATGGTCACAATAGTCCTGGGCCGATGCAAAATAGTCCTGTGCCGATGCGAAATAGTCCGGTGCCGATGCGAACGGCTCCTCGGGGCCGCTCAGTCCTTGCGAAACGGCAGCGTCAACAAGAAGAACACCAGCCGCGGCGTCAGCAGTTTCAGCGCCGCGCGCGCGGCCGCCGGTTTCAGTCGCGCGTTCATGGGCATCGCACCGAACACCTTGCCCTTTATGATGAGCGAGTTGCCGTCACGCTCCAGAGCGCTCACGGTCAATAGCTCGCTGCCGTCGGTCGAGTGCAATTTCACTGGCGGCGTCCTTGCTTCTCGAAGTCCAAGCCGAGCGCTTCGAACATTTTCATTGCGGTGGCGCGCCCGGCGCCGAACACCCCGCCGCCCGGATACTGGAAGGGACCCACCAGATAGAATCGGTCGAGACCCGGCACCATGTATTGGCCGAGTTCCGGGGTAGGGCGATGCGCACCGCTCTGATAAGTCGTGGTGGCGATGCCGTGCAAGTCGCCGCGCCGGAAACTTGGACTGGTGCGCTCCATGTCGAGCGGACTGTCGATGTGGTCCTGCAATATACAGCCGGGAATGTTCGCGACGAATTTCGACAGGTGGGCGAGCATGCGATCGGCGTACGCCCGTTTTTCGTCATCCCAGCTGCGACCGTCGGGGCGCTCGTACGGTACGTAATCCCACAGATGCAGGATGGCCTTGCCGGGCGGTACGCGGCTTGAGTCGAACTGCGAGAGCGAGCCGAGTCCGAGCAGTGGGTAGGGCATGAGCTGACCGTAGCGCAGTTCGTCGAAATCGCGCCGCAGCGTTTCGTAGCTAGTGGGCAGCATTTCGACCATGACGGCGTCCACCGCATCCCGGGTGCGAAACTTGAGCGGCTCACTGAGTGCCGCGTGTACGGTGATGCAGGCCGCCGCGGTGATGTGCGTCGCCTCGGCGGCCGCGCGAGCTTTCGAGTCCATGCCGTCGATCATGCCGCCGAGCAGATGCGGATGTATGGCGCCGATCACGGCATCCTTGGCCACGAAGCTGCGCCCGTCGATGGTTTCGACGCCGGTGGCGCGGCCGTTGGCGACCTTGATGCGTGCCACATCGGCACCCGCGATGACCTCGCCGCCGTGGTCCCGGATGCACGCAATCAGCGCGTCGGTCAAGCGGCCGGCGCCCCCGCGAGCGACGCCGAATCCACAGGCCTCCAGAAAGCCGAGGAACACGTAGACGCCGATGGCTGTGGCTTTTTCATCCGGGGACACCAAGTTCTCGCCGGCCACGCGCGCGAAATGCATGCGCACCCGCTCGTGTTCGAACAGCTCGCAAAGCAGGTCGTGGCTGCTCATCTGGATCACGCGCCACAACTCGCGCCCTTCGCGGCTCTGATCGAACATCGCGAAGGTGGCGCCCACGGGGGCCGGGGGCGCATACAGCGATGCTGCGATCAACGGCAGCCAGGCAGCGGCCTGCAGCGACACCTTGAGGAAAGTCTGGGCGTCGCGCCGCGAAAACTTGGCGATCTCGGCCGCCGATTTCTCGCGGTCGCGATAGAGCTTGAGCGTGCCGCCATCCTCGAACACCGACATCATGGGCACTTCCGGGAAGATATAGTCGAGGCCATAGCGGGATTTGAGCCCCAGCTCGTCGTTCTTCAGCAGTGGATTCGCCTGGATGAATATGTGGCTCATGGAGTGCTGGTCGTGATGAAATCCGGGCAGGGTGAGTTCCCGCGATACCACGCCGCCGCCGAACCACGCGTTGCGCTCGAGCACCAGTACCTTCTTGCCGGCCGTCGCGAGATAGGCGGCAGCCACCAGGCCGTTGTGACCCGCCCCGACGGCGACGATGTCGGCGGTTGTCATGTTTGTGTTCATCGTTGGAGTTGCTTGTTGCGGAGTATCCCGCGAGCATACCGCTATGCCACCTATCTATGAAATCTGCGCGATCCGTTATGCTCACCTCGAGCGCACGGCAAGCCACAATTTCATCGGCGGCGATGAGCACGACGGTCCCATGCCGCTCGACTACTATGTCTGGTCGATTCGCGGTCCCAACGTCTGCTTTGTGCTCGATACCGGTTTCGATGCGGCGACCGGCGCCGCGCGGGCGCGGCGCATGGTTCAGCCTGTCGAGGTCGGCCTGGCCGCAGCGGGGATCGATCCCAAGCTCGTGACCGATGTCATCATCAGTCATATGCACTACGACCACGCAGGCAATCACGACCTGTTTGCGAGCGCCCGCTATCACCTGCAGACCGAAGAGATGGCGTACTGCACGGGCAGTGCGATGTGTCACGCCATCGTGCGGGCCCCCTATGACGCGCGCGACGTGCAGGCGATGATCGGCAAGCTATTTGCCGGACGCGTCGTCTATCACGACGGAATTGCCGAGCTGGCGCCCGGCATCACTTTGCACCGCGTCGGCGGTCATACGCGCGGTCTGCAGATCGTGCGGGTGCACACGCAGCGCGGCTGGGTGGTGCTTGCGTCGGATGCAGCACATTTCTACGCCAATTGGCAGCAACGCCGGCCATTTCCGATCGTCGACAATGTCGCCGCCTATCTGGATGCGTTTGCGATCATCGAAGCGCTGGCGAGTTCGCCTCAGCATGTCATTCCTGGGCACGATCCGCTGGTGCTGCAGCAATACCCGGTGGCGCGACCCGGTCTCGCCGATGTGGTGCGCGTCGATCTCGATCCGCGCGGCGGTGGCCGCTGCTAGACTGAAGTGCGAGGGCTGGTACGGGAGGCTGCGTGGGCGAAAAGATTGCCTTCATTGGAGTAGGTCGCATGGGGTCGGCCATGGCCGCGCGCCTGATCGCAGCCGGGCATGAGCTCACCGTGTACGATCCAGTGGCCGCCGCCATGGGGCCGCTCGCGGCACTGGGCGCGAGGGTCGCCATGTCTGCGGGGGATGCCGCGGCCGCCAGCGCCATAGCCATGGCCAGTGTGCCCGGCCCCGCCGATGCGCGCGAGACTGCCCGGCTGATCGGCTCTTCTAGCGCGCTCGAGGTATTTGTCGACCTGTCTACTTCCGGACCCGCCGCGGCGCAGGCAATTGCGGCTCTCCTCGCGCCGCGCGGCATCGCGGCGATCGATGCGCCGGTCTCAGGGGGCGTGAAGGGCGCCGTTGCCGGCACGCTCGCCATCATGGCATCCGGCCCCAGAGCCGCGATGGAACGCGTACTGCCGCTGCTCGAGGCGCTGGGCAAGGTCTATCCGCTCGGCGAAAAGCCGGGTCTGGGCCAAACGGTCAAGCTCGCCAACAATCTGATGTCGGCCGCCTCGCTGGCGATAGCCGCCGAGGCGCTCGCCATGGGCGTGAAGGCCGGCGTCGATCCGGCCGCCATGCTCGATGTGCTCAACGCCTCCTCGGGGCGCAATAGCGCCACTCAGGACAAGATTCCGAAGCACGTGCTCAATCGCCGGTTCGATTTCGGATTTGCCAATGCGCTGTCGTTCAAGGATGTGCGCTTGTGCCTCGATGAAGCCGAGGCGCTCGGTGTACCGATGGTGGTCGGTGCGGCCGTACGGCAAATGCTGTCGATTACCCACCAGATGTACGGCGCAGCCGCGGACTGCACCGATTTGGTGAAGGTGATAGAGACTTGGGCGGCCTGCCAAATCGGCAGCAATCAAATCGGCGGCAAAGAGGAGTAACGCCATGGGACAGGATCGATTCGATGCGGGCTTGCAGCTGCGCAAGCAGGTGCTCGGCGCCGATTATGTGGAGCGCTCGATGGCGGGCGCCGACGAGTTCGGCCGGCCGATGCAGGAACTCTCCACCGAGTACTGCTGGGGGTATGTGTGGACCCGGCCCGGGCTCGCGCTGCGCGATCGCAGTCTCATCAACTTGGGCATGATCAGCGCGCTGAATCGCCCGCACGAACTCAAGTTGCACGTCAAGGCGGCGCTCAACAACGGCGTGACGCGCGAGGAGATTCGCGAAGTGCTGTTGCAGGTGGCCGTGTACTGCGGTGTACCGGCTGGCATCGACAGCGTGCGCATAGCTCGCGAGGCCTTTGCCGAGATCGAGCAAGCGAAACAAGGGTGACACATGGTGACCGCGCGCACTCCCGAGGAACAATTGGTTCTCGACTTCTTTCTCATTCTCAGCAGCGGCGATCTTGAGGCCATCCGCACGGCGCTGCATCCCGACGCGACCTGGCATCCGATGGTCGAGGGTGTGCCGGGCGCCGGTATTCACGGACCACCGCGCGACAAGATCGTCGACGAATTCCTGGCGCCGGTGCGCGGCCTGTTCGTGCCCGGTGATCCAAAGACAACGGTCGATCGCCTGGTGTCGAGCGGCAACACCGTGATGTGCGAATCGCGCGGGACCGGTACGCTGCGCGACGGCCGGTCCTACCACAATCGCTACGCCTGGAGCATCGATGTGAGCGGCGGCAAGATCTTTGCGATTCGCGAATACATGGACAGCCATTACGTGGTGACGCTATTCGGCGGCGGCGCGTGATTGCGCACCGCTGAGGCGCGGCATCTGATGAGCGACGACTTCGATTATGTGATCGCCGGCGCGGGGACCGCCGGCTGCGTTCTCGCCAATCGGCTGTCCGCCGAAAACGGCGCTAAAGTCGTAGTCATCGAGGCGGGTCCGCCGGACAATGACCCGGCCATCCACGTCCCGGCAATGGTTGCGAAAGCCATCGCAAATCCACGCCAATCCTGGGGGTACCAGACGCTGCCTCAGGCGCACGCCGACAACCGCGTACTACCGGTGCCGCGCGGCCGAGTGCTGGGCGGCTGTTCGTCGATCAACGGCATGGTGTATTTTCGCGGCCATCCGCGCGACTACGATGACTGGCAACAGCCCGGCTGGCGATATGCCGATCTGCTGCCGTATTTTTTGCGGCTGGAGAACTATGAGGCTGCGCACACGCCGCAGCGTACTCGCGGGGGTCCGGTCAACGTCATCGACATCCCGAGACCCAATCCGCTCGTCGGGCGCTTTCTCGCCGCCGCCGATACTCTCGGACTGCCGCGCTGCGCCGATTTCAACGGCGGTGACCCGGAAGGGTTCGGTCCGCGTCAAGGGGCGATCCGCAACGGCCGACGCGAGTCCGGAGTGACGGCCTATCTCGGCCCCGCAAGGCATCGCACCAACCTCAAGATTCTGACGGGCGCGCTGGTCACGCGCGTCTTGTTCGACGGGCGGCGCGCAACGGGGGTCGAGATAGAGCGGGGCGGAACGCGCACTATCGTGCACGCCTGCCGCGAGACCGTCCTCGCCTGCGGCGCATACGGCTCGCCGCAGTTGCTGCAACTCTCCGGCATAGGCGATGCCGCAGCGCTGCAACTCCTCGGCATCGAGTCCTTCGTCAATCTGGCGTCGGTCGGCAAAAATCTGCACGATCACCCGGCAGCGTCGGTGGCCATGCGCACGGCCAATACCGACTCCTACGGCCTGTCGTGGCGCACCTTGCCGCGTAGCGTGCTCATTGCGGCGCGCTACCTGCTGTTTCGTTCCGGGCCGCTGGCGAGCAATGTGTTCGAGGCCAACGGGTTCATGCGATCGCGGCCTGACATCGATCGTCCCGATCTGCAAATCATTTTCGTGCCGGCGCATCGCAATGCCAATGGCCATTGGCTGCCACGCGGGCATGGCTACGGCATTATCTTTGTGAACCTGCGGCCGGCGAGCCGCGGCAGCGTGACATTGACGAGCAAGGATCCCCACGACAAGCCCGCGATCGATTTCAATTTCCTCGCGGCGCCGGCCGACGTCGAGGTGCTGGTGCGAGGTTTCGAGGTCGCCCGCGCAATTTTCGCCGCCCCCGCATTCGTCGCGCTGGCCGGCCGGGAGATTTCACCAGGCCCGGAAGTGCAGGGTCGCGCTGCGATCGAGGCTCATATCCGCAAAACCCTCGTGACCGTGCACCATGCCTGCGGCACCTGTCGCATCGGCGATGTGGTTGATTCGTCGCTGCGGGTGAAGGGAATCGAGGCGCTGCGAGTCGTGGACGCCTCGGTAATCCCCACCGTGATCGCAGGCAACAGCAATATTCCCGTCAACGCGGTGGCCGAGCGGGCGGCTGATCTGATCCTGGGGAAGGTGGCAACGTCTTCAGCTATCATGCAATGAGCCGCAAGCCCGCGCAATTGTCGATTGAGACAGACAACAACGAGACTTCCATTGACCAAATCAGCTGAAATTCTAGGGTCGTTCTGGACGCTTGCGGTGGGGGCGGATCCGCTCGGCGATCAGCGCTGTCTGCACGATTTCCGTACGCGCGTCGAGATTGCCGCAAAGGCCGGGTTCACAGGGATGGGATTTTGGCACGCCGATATACTCGAGATCAGGAAGACCCGCAGCTTCAAAGAGATGAAGCAGATCTTTGATGCGAACGGAATCGTCCACATAGAGATGGAATGGCTGCTCGATTGGTATTGCACGGACGCACGTCGAGCGGCGTCGGACGCAACCCGCGTGCTGCTGCTCGACGCCGCGGAGGCGTTGGGCGCCCGGCACATCAAGATCGCCGACCTGGGCAATGATTGCGCCGATGTTGCCGAACTCACGCAGGAATTTGCGGTGCTGTGCCGGCAGGCCGCCGAGCGCGGAACCAAAGTGCTTTTTGAGATGCTGCCGGCGCAATTTTCGCGCGTGCCCTCGCTCGATCAGGTGTTGGCGATCATCCGCGGTGCGGGAGTGCACAACGGCGGCATCATGCTCGACAATCTGCACTTGCAACGCATCGGCATCGGCGCCGACGAGATCATGCGGAAACTCGGGCCGGGTGACTTGATGGGTGTGGAGATCAACGATGGCATTCTTGCCGTGCCGTCCAATTTCCTGGATTCGGTGGTCAACAAACGCCTGCTGCCCGGCGACGGAGAGTTCGACATCGCGGCATTTCTACAGGCGCTTTGGTCCATCGGCTACGACGGCCCGATCGGCGTCGAAGTCCTCAATGAATACATTCGGAAATGGGATCTGACAACCGCGGCGACGGAGGCATTTACGAAAACGCAGCGGGTGGTGATGGCGGCGCGCCGCTCATGACCGAACCGACACTCGACGACTGGAAACAGATGTACCGCGCACTCTGGCGCATACGCCTGTTCGAGGGCCATGTGCAACGGCTCGCAGCGGCGGGCGAGATCCCCGGTTTCCCGCACCTTTCCACCGGTCAAGAGGCCGTCGCAGTCGGCGTATGCGCGCATCTCGAGCGCGACGATGTGCTGTTCACGAGTCATCGCGGGCACGGCCATGTGCTTGCCAAGGGTAGCGATATCGAGGCGACTTTCGCCGAGATCTTAGGCCGGCAGAGTGGACTGTGCAGCGGCCGCGGCGGCTCGATGCACCTGGTCGACGCGGCAAACGGCGTGCTCGGTGCGACCGGGGTCGTCGCGGGTAATCTCGCGCTGGCTGCGGGCGCGGCATGGGCGGCGCAGGCTCAGGGCAAAAATAACATCAGCGTAGTCTTCTTCGGCGATGGTGCGACGGGGGCCGGCGTGTTTCACGAGACGCTGAATCTCGCCGCGTTGTGGCGCCTGCCGGTATTGTTCGTCTGCGAGAACAACGGCTACGCCGAGTTCACGAGCCGCGAGGAGCATTCCACGGTCAAGCACGTGAGTAGTTTCGCCGCGCCCTACGGCATTGCCACGGCGACGATCGACGGCAACGATCTGCCGGCCGTATTCGCGGCCGCGCGTCCGGCGATTGCGAGCTTGCGCCGCGGCACCGGCCCCCATCTACTCGAGTGCATGACCTTTCGGATGGCAGGACACTACGTCGGCGACGCGCAGCAGTATCGATCCAAGGAGGAGCTTGCCGCGATTCGGGACAAATGTCCGATCGAGCGACTGAAGCGCACCTTGCTCGAGCGCGGAGTCAGCCCGGAAGAGCTGGACGTCATCGGCGAGCACGCGAGGGAGGCGGTTCTGCAGGCGGTAGAGCGCGCGCTTGCGGCACCGCGGCCCGATCCCGCCGGCGTAATGCAATGGGTTTACGGCGCGCCGACGCTGGCCGCGATTCCGGGCTGAGGCCGCATGCAACACACCTTCATCGACATTTTGCGTCGCGCCCTCGACGAGGAGTTGGCACGCGACCCCGCGGTGCACCTTCTTGGCGAGGACGTCGCGGCCGGGGGCGCGTTTGGCGTCACCCGCGGCCTCGCGGAAAAGCACGGTTTTGCCCGCGTGCGCAATACACCCATCAGTGAAGCCGCCATCACCGGCCTCGCCACCGGCGCCGCACTGTGCGGTCTGAAGCCGGTACTCGAAATCATGTTCATCGATTTTGCGACGTTGGCGATGGATTGCCTGGTGAATCAAACCGCGAAGTATCGCTACATGTCGGGCGGCCAGCTGGCGGTTCCCATGGTGGTCCGCACACAGGCGGGGGCCGCGGGCGGGGCCGCCGCGCAGCATTCACAGAGCCTCGAAGCCTGGTTCATTCATGTGCCCGGCCTCATCGTCGTCGCGCCGTCGACGCCTGCAGAGGCGTACGGTCTATTGAAGAGTGCGATTCGGCTCGGCGAGCCGGTGCTGTTCATCGAACACAAACGGCTCTACACCATGAAAGAGGAGCTGACGGAGGGTGCCGAACTGCCGGCGATCGGCACGGCGCGAATCGCGAGGCCGGGCACGGATGTCACCCTGATCGCCTATTCGGCGATGGTGCACACGGCGCTCGAAGCCGCTCGATTGCTGGCGGACGGCGGAATCTCGGCTGAAGTCATCGACCTCAGGACGTTGGTGCCGCTCGATATGGCGACGATTGCAGCGTCCGTTTCGAAAACCCATCGCGTGCTCATTGCGCATGAGGCGGTGCGCAACGGCGGTGTCGGTGGGGAAATCGCCGCGCGAATCGGTACGGACCTTTTCGACGAACTCGACGCTCCGGTGCTGCGCATCGGCAGCGCTTTTGCGCCTATTCCCTTCGCTCCGGAGCTGGAACGCGCGCTGCTTCCTGGGAGCGCGGCCGTTGCGCACGGGGCGCGCGAGCTTCTGGGTAGGGCCGAATAGAACACGGGAGGTGTGTCAGTGCCCCTGATTGCGCAGGAAATTCCGAAAATCGGTCTCGTGATGGAAGCCGTCAAAGTCGTTCGATGGCTCAAGAACGTGGGCGACACCGTGAATGTGGGCGAGGCTCTGCTCGAGGTGGAAACCGAAAAATCCGTGCTTGAAATCGAGGCCGTTGCCAGCGGCCGGCTGACGCAGATTCTGGTGCACGTGGATCAGCAGGCGACGGTGGGCGATCAAGTCGCCTGGATCGACGCGGCCGTTGCGGCGCCCGGCACCGGACGGATTGTGAGTACGCCTGTCGCCCGCAAACTCGCCGCTGAACACGGCCTCGATCTGGGCGCAATCGCCGGCACCGGTCCCGGCGGACGCGTTCAGCTTAAGGATGTGCAAATTGCCGTCGGCGGGCCGTGTTTTGCCGATTCGGGCGGTGCCCCTCCGGCCGTGCAGCCGCTTTCCCGGATGCGTCGTGCGTTGGCGCGTGCCATGACCTTGAGCGTCGCGACGATTCCACAGTTCACGGTCACTCGCTCGGTCGAGTGGACTGCTCTGCAGGCCGAGCGCGATGGACTGTCTGCGCGGCTGACGGCTGATTCAGCCAAACTGTCCCTGAACGATTTCCTGCTGCAAGCCGTCGCCCGAGCGCTCGTCGAGTTTCCCGGCCTGAACGCCACGTTCCTGGGCGACCCTGACTCATCCAATGCCCGCATCGTACCGGCGAGCGGTGCCCACATTGGCCTGGTGGTGGCGGTCGATGACGGCTTGCAGGTCCCTGTCATTCATGATGTCGAGCGCCTCGGGCTCGCCGAGATTGCGCGGCGCCGCGAAGACTGCGTCGAGCGTAGTGTCAAGGGCAGGCTGAGAAGCGAGGAGGCCGATCGCGCCACAATCAGCATTTCAAACCTCGGCGCCGAAGGGCCCGACCGCTTCACGGCGATAATCAATCCGCCGCAATCGGCGATTCTCGCCGTCGGCCGCCAACGCGATCGTGTGGTGGCGAGAGAGGGAGCCATAGTCGTGCGCCCGGTGTCGGATCTCACACTGACTGTGGATCATCGAGTTGCCGATGGGCGCCTGGCTTCGCAGTTCCTGGCGCGCGTGGTCGCGATACTCGAAGGCCGCGACTGGCGTTTACACTAACGAGCCCGTGCTCGCGACGCTGCAGCCGCGCGTCAACGACGGGCTTGCAGCACTTTGCGTACGGCGGCGACGATCCTGTCCTCGTCGGGAATCACGTAAGCCTCGAGCGGCTCGCTGTAGGGGACCGTCGCATCGCGCGCGGTCACCTGAACGATCGGCGCTTTGAGCGATGAGAATCCATGTTCGGCAACCTCGCCCGCGATGATGCCGGTCACGGTCGCGTGGCGCGGCGCCTGGTCGACGAGCACGAGGCGCCCGGTCTTGGAGACGGAATTGAGGATGGTTGCCAAATCAAGTGGAGCCACCGTACGCGGGTCGATTACTTCGGCCTGGATCCCCTCATCGCCCAGCTTCTTGGCCGCGGCGAGCGAGCACGACACCATCCAGCCGGTTGCGACGATCGTCACATCGCCGCCCGGGCGGCGGATCTCAGCTTTGCCGAACGGTACCAGGTGCTCGCCGTCCGGCACGTCGCCTGGTTCGAGCGTGAGCAAATAGTGATGCAGAAAGACCACGGGATTGTCATCGCGGATGGCCGTGGCCATCAGTCCCTTGGCGTCGGCGGCAGTCGAGGGTACGACGACCTTGAGGCCCGGAACTCCCATAAACAATGCGGTCAGCGACCCGGTGTGCTGACCGGCCCAACCGCAGGCGAAGCCGAAGCCCGCCTTGAGCACCAGCGGCACTTTGACCTGACCACCCGACATGTAGCGGAACCGCGGCGCTTCATTGACGACTTGGTCCATCGCAACCAACATGAATTCCGCCATGTAGAGTTCCACCACGGGACGCAAGCCCGCCATTGCCGCGCCGATGGCGATGCCGATCTCCGCGGTTTCGGAGATCGGCGTGACACGCACGCGGTCGTGCCCATACGCGGCGACGAACTCATGGTTTTCGGTGGTTGCCAGATTCTGGCCAAAGTAGAGGACGCTCGGGTCGCGCCGCATTTCCTGGTGAATGCCGGCGTCGACGGCGGCGATAAAGGGAAGCTGTGCCATGGGTATCGCTCCGGCTCAGGCGTAGACGTTGTCGAGTGCGGACTCGAGCTTGGGGAACGGGCTCTGGATCGCGAAGCTGACTGCAGCCGCCATTTCCGCCGCGACCTGTGCCACAAGCTTGTCAGCCTCGGCGGCGCTGAGTAGGTTGCCCTTGACGAGCATGGCGCGAAAGCGTGGCACGGGATCGCCGCGCAGCGCCGCCTCATACTCTTCGCGCCTGCCGAACACCGTAATCGCCTCGTGCTCCGGATAGTGGAGCGGCACGCCCGGCGGGGCGATGATGTTGCCGTGAGCTGACAGACGGTAGATCTTGGATTCGACCAGGGTCGGGCCTAACCCAGCTCGAGCGCGTTCGGCGGCCGCGCCCACGGTGGCGTAGACCGCCAATGGATCAGTTCCGTCGACCGTGACACCCGGCATCGAATAGGCCTTTGCCTTGACGGCGAGCGGCTCGCCGTTCGCGGCGTTCGCGTCCTCCTGCTCGGAGGTGGTCACAACGTTGTAGCCGTTGTTCTCCATCACAAAGATCACCGGCAGCTTCCACAGCGAAGCAATATTCAGCGTCTCATGGAAGGCACCCTGTTTCGACGCGCCATCGCCAAAGAAGGAAAAAACTATTTCGCCTTTCTTGCGGATCTGCGCAGCCCAGGCAGCGCCCGCGGCATGCGGAATGCCGGCGCCGACTATGCCGGAGGTGCCGAGGAAACCCCGTTTGACGTCCGTGAGATGCATCGATCCGCCGAGGCCCTTGCACAAGCCGTCGGCGCGACCGTAGATTTCGGCCATCACGGCCTTGGGATCGCTACCTAAGACCAACGGATATCCGTGACATCTATAGGTGGCAAGCGCCGCATCACCTTTCCGGAAATGGCACAACGAGCCGACGATCGACGCTTCCGCGCCATCGGCGAGATGCGTATGGCCGCGGATAACACCGGGATGCTCCGTGAAGGTGCGCTTAACGCGTTCTTCGAACTCGCGGATGCGCAGCATCTGGGTGTAAATCCAGATCTGTCTTTCGGTGTCGGGTGCCTGCACGTTCATTGGGTCCCCTCCGGCGAGAAGCGATCGGCACTGCAAACAGGATCATTGATGCTAGCACAAGGCATTACGATGGCACCCGCCGCTCCGTGCAGTATCACGTGCCTATGCGGGATAAGCTCGGCCGAATGCCGGCACTTTGCACATGCCTAGACCAAGGAGCAAGATTGAACTATGCGACTCAATCCGACCGGAAAATTCGACAATCACGCGGCGGCGTACCGCCACATCGAAGCGCGGCCTCTGGCGGCGGCGATGGGCGCCGAGATCGTCGGTGTCGACATCCCCCAATTGAGCGATGCGCAGTTCGAGGAGATCCGACACGCGCTGTTCCGGCACAAAATGATCTATTTCTGCAACCAGACGCTGTCGCACGCCGATCACCATGCATTCAGCCTGCGTTTCGGCGAATTTGCCGAGGACGCATACACGCAAGGGATTGCGGAAAACAAAAATGTGCAGCCGTTGATCAAGGAGGCGGACGACATGTCCAAGATGGTTTTCGGCGAGGGCTGGCACACCGACTCGCCATTTCTTCCGCAGCCGCCTGCGATGACCATCCTGTATTCGGTTGAGATTCCCCCGTTCGGTGGAGACACGATGTGGGCCAACTCAGCCCTGGCCTATGCCATGCTGAGCGACGCGTACCGGCGGTTGATTGACGGGCTCAGAGTTCATTTCTCCATTCGCGACGTACTCAAGGCGGCGCAGGAGGCGGTCGAAACTCGCGACAGTCCCATCGGCCGCCTCGCGGCGACCCGCAACTCGCCGCGCCTTTCGGAGGATCTGCAGCGCAAAATCCGCGGCAGTGTTCATCCGCTCGTTCGCACGCATCCGGTCACGGGCGAGAAATCTCTGTATATCGACCCCTCGTACGCCATCACCCTTGACGGGATGCTGCCGGAAGAATCGGCTCCCATGATGCGTTTTCTGACCGATCACATCACCCAACCGGCCTTCACTTGCCGCTTACGCTGGGAGCCCCATGTCGTGGCCATGTGGGACAACCGGCTTTGCGTGCATCAAGCCTACAACGATTATCAGGGATATCGCCGGGAAATGTACCGCACTACAGTGGCCGGCGAAGTGCCGGCATAGACAGGCCTGAAACGCACGTGATGACCGACCGCATCGTCCTGGAATTGGCGACCCTCGTCGGCGAGGGCGTCGTCGCGCGCCCAAGTTCAGATAATTTGCGGCGGCACCTGAGCGATTATGGCGTACAAACGACAGCGGATCCCGGCGTTCTGGCACTGACTTATCCGCGCGATACCGACCAGGTGGCCCGGATCCTTCGCTACTGCAATGAGCACCACATTGCAGTCCAGCCCCAAGGCGGCATGACCGGGCTCTCGGGTGGGGCCGTCCCGATCGGACCGTGCGTCGTGCTGTCACTGGAGCGCATGCGGGCAATCAAAGACATCGACATCGCCGCCGGCACCATAACGGTAGAAGCCGGCGTCACGATGGAGGCGGTGCAGCGGGCCGCGGATGCCGCCGGTCTTTTCTTTCCGTTGGACCTTGGCGGCCGCGGGTCATGCCAGATCGGCGGCAATCTGTCGACCAACGCCGGGGGCAATCGCGTACTTCGGTTCGGCATGGCGCGCGACTTGGTCTTGGGAATCGAGGCCGTGCTGGCGGACGGCACGGTCATCGATGCATTGCGTAAGATAATCAAGAACAACTCCGGTTACGACGTCAGGCAGCTGTTCATCGGCTCTGAAGGGACACTCGGGATCATTACCGCAGCGGTGTTGCGGCTGTTTCCGAAGCCCCGCAGCGTTTGCGTCGGCCTTTGCGCCGTAGCCGATTACGCCGCCGTCCTCGATTTGCTGCAGCGGTCAAGATCCGGTTTTGGCTCCCAACTCACCGCCTTTGAGGTCATGTGGCCCGCCTTTTATCGGCTCGCTACGGACGGCGTCGGCCGCAAACCGCCGCTCGAATGCGGTTCCGATGTCCATGTGCTGATCGAGACGATGGGTTCGGACGGGGAGCGGGACCCGCAGCATTTCGAGGCGGTGATTGGCGAGGCATTGGCCGCCGGTACGGTTGGCGATGCCGTCATTGCCCAGGCCGAGCGCCAGGCGAGCGAGCTTTGGGCCGTGCGTGACTCCCCCGGCGAATGGCAGAAGGCCGGGCATTGGCCGCAGTTGAGTTTTGACGTCAGTGTGCCCACCGGCGAGATTGGTGATCTAGTGGAGGAGATCGAAGAGGATCTCCGGTCTTGGCGCGATTTGACCTCGCTCTACTTTGGACACGTCGCCGACGGCAATCTGCACTTATCGGTCAGTTTCGGTGGGCGGCCATTGCCTGTGCTCGAGATCGAGGAGCGGGTCTACGCGCGGGTGGCGCAGCGGCGCGGTTCAATCTCCGCAGAGCACGGTATCGGCACGCTCAAAAAGGCGTTCCTGCACCTGACGCGCAGCTCCGCGGAGGTGTCGCTCATGCGCGCGATCAAGCTGGCGATCGATCCGAACGGCATTCTCAATCCGGGCAAAATCTTTTGAGGGCAATTCATGAATCATAAGCTTTTCGTGCGCACGGCACTCCCGCCGCTGCTTTGGACTTGCATCGCATGTTCGGCCGCGGCAGGCGAGGCGTATCGGCCGATCACCGCGAGCATGTCGAGCAAAACGATCACGCTGACGGGGCACGACCTCACGATCGAGCAAGTGGTCGACATTGCGCGCCATGGCGCCAAGGTGAGGATCAGCGAGGAGGCGATGCAGCGCGGTGCGGACTCGTTTGGTCTGATGTTGGAGGCTCAACACGAGGGGATCGCAGTGTACCGCTTCAATCGCCTGGCCGGCTCGGGCCGCGAAATTGCAACGATGAGCGGAGATCCGGACACGGCGGAGAACACGGCCAAGTTGGCCGCCCGCCATGACGCTCGATCCGGCACCATTGGTCAGGGGCCGTTTGCGGGATTTGGCGAGGACATGCCGGATGAGGATATCGGCCGCGCCATGCTGGCGGTGAACGCCAATATCGTGACCTACGAAGCCGCCAGCCCCGCCTACATCAAGGGCATCGTCGACCTGCTGAATGACGGCGTCACACCGGCGGTGCACTGGCGCGGAGCGATCGGTGAGTCCGATTTCGTACCGGTTGCGGCAACGTTGACGGGTCGCGGATTCGCCTATTTCAAGGGATTGCGCATGCCGGCGGCGGAGGCCCTGGCAAAAGCCGGCCTGAAGCCCATCCACCTGGAAGGCAATGACGAGGCGCTGGGGACGACCAGCGCTTTGAGCGCGGGGTTTGCGGCATTGCTGGTGAATGACGCGGGCGAATTGCTCGAATGGCATGATTTGATCTGGGCCATGGACCTTGAGGGCATGAACGGTAATGTGGGGCCCTTGTCGATGCCGGTACAAAGCACCCGGCCGTTCCCCTGGGCGAACTTCGCGGCGTTGCGCGTGCTCGACATGCTGCGCGGCAGTTACCTGTTCGATGACGAGTATCGAATTTTGCAAGACGCCGAAAGCATGCGCGCCACGGTTTGGCGCGACGGCGGGGTGTGGGCGGCCTGGGCGCGGCTTCGCGATAGCACCCTCATCCAGATGAATTCCACCGATCACAATCCGACCGTTCGGCCCGACATCTCACCGCAAGATTCCTGGGAGCTCGCGACGCCGCAGCTGATGAAATTCTTTGTCAAGGGAGGGAAGTTCAGTCACGGAAAGCATGGTTACATTTTGTCGAATTCGGATTGGGACCCCTACCCGCTGGTCAACGATGTGGAGGCGCTTCCGGTGGCGCTCGTCAATCTGATGGTCGTGGTCGTGCAACGCATGCATCGATTCGAAGATCCATTCTTCACGGTCACGGACGCAGCGCAAGTCTTGAAGACGCATCCGGGACCGGAGGGCGCGAGCGGTACCGGCGGGGGTGGCGGCGGGGGCATGATTGCCGATGCTCTGTGGCAGGAGCTCAAGCCGTTGGCCAATCCGATTCCGCCGGACGGCGTCACGGCCGACAAGGGTGTCGGCGATCTGGACGCCGTGCCGATGCTCAAACTGATGCGGATGCGCCAGGCACTCGATGTCTCGCGGGACATGTTGGGACAGGATCTGCTCAACGCCGCCTTCTGGATGGATCTTCGCAAGTTGGAGAACCCGCAGCGCACATTCGGTCCCGGCCCAACCGCGGTCTGGAGCAGTTTTCGCAAGATCGTTCCATTTCGAGAACCGCCTGCGCAGCCGTCGTTCGTCACGCGCGACGACATCGCAGCACATTTCCTGCAGAGCACCTCTCCGGCGAGTTTTTACCCGACCAAAAAGATCGCCATGCCCGCTGATGCTCTAAAAGCTATACCCTGACTCTGGGCCACGATCTGAGTAACTGGCTTCGGTCCAAGGCGCGCGGCGCATTTTTGGCTGGGAATCAATGGAAAAACCGGCTGCTGTGAATTTTCGCACTCGAACGGGTCAACTGCGTCGTGCGCGGACCCGTGCGCGGATCTTGTCGACCGCCTTTGCGCTCCTCGATCAACAGGGCGTCGATCGCTTGACCGTTGAAGATGTTCGCGCATCGGCCGGACTCGCGCGCGGATCCTTTTACAACTATTTCCTGACGTACGAGCACATGCTGAAGGAACTGGCTGCGGAAATCAGCCGGCAAATCAATGTCGAGCAGAACGCACGCTTCGATATGTTGGGAAACCTGGTTGAGCGCATGTGGTGCAACTTGAGATATTTCATTTTGCGCGCCGCCTCGGACCGGTCCTGCAGCGAAATCCTCATCCGAGTCACGCCATTGCTTGGACCGCTGAACAGCAGCATGCGGCAGAATGCCGAACGAGGGATACGCCAAAGCATGAAACTGAAGCTCATCAATGTGCCTTCCGCCGGAGTCGCCCTCGACCTGGGCTACGGCCTCGGCGCCGTCATGATCAGACGCGCCATGGAGGGCGGCGTCGACTCGAAGGAAATCGACGCCGCAGGCCTGTTGTTGCTCCGGGCGTTCGGCGTCAACGAAAGCGAGGCGCGCAGGATTTCGCACCTGCCGCGGACCGCGCTGCCGGATATTCCGTTGCGTAAAGCGGTGATCGATAATTTTGAAAGCGTGAAACCTCGATAGGCGTTGCGCCGGCCGCCGTAACGCGCTCATACCGCCGAACGCGGCGGATAATCGACATTGGTAAAGCCGGGAATGAACACCTTCTCCGGTCGATTGCCGCATTCGCATAATTGATCGATGATGTACGAGGCCACGGAGTTGGCGAGCAGCTGCGCCGGATCCTCCATTACCATACGCAGGCGCGTGATCGCGGTGAAGCGGTCGTCGGGCGAGCGCAACGGCGGCATTTCGCTGATGACTCTCGCTCCGCCGGCATTCACCGTCGGCGCAGGCCGCAGAGATTGGTCGAAGGCCGGAAAGCCCTCGAACATGCCTCGGGCCAATTCGACGGACGCGCGTGTATTGTTCCAGATGTCGCGAAATTCCGCGCCGAGCCGGCGCATGTGGTCTTCGTTCTGGATGTCGGCCAAGACCAACGAGGGCGCGTGCGGCGCGATATAGACCCGCTCCGGCGACAAGCGCTCATCGGATGCCTTCCAGAGCAGGTGACACATATTGTTGCTGGCCCAAGTCAAACCTGCCGTCGCCCGTCCGGAGCGGCCGCTGAACATGACCATGAGGCGCGCCCAGTCGCGCACATTCTCGCGCATCCAGCGGATGATGCGATGAGCAATGTCGAGAAATGCCAGCGCAAACGTGGCGACCATCATATCGTTGATGGGCACCGGCACGCCGGCGGATCGTACGGGCTCGAGGTAGTGCCGGCGAAGATGCGGGAAATTCATCAGAGATTCATCGGCCGTGCCGGCGAGCAGAAATGCCTTGGTGACGGTGCAACTGTAGTCGACCATGTCGGCGATTTTCGATTCGTACCCGCTGAGGGCGGGCACCGCAATCGCATCGCGCCAAAGCTCTGCCGTGTTGATGCGCCGCGTGCGGTCGAGTTGGCCGATCAGCCGTTCAGCATCGGTGCGCCACAGCGGATCGTCGAGTTCGCGCAGACGCACCAGCCAGGCAACGGCCGTCCCTAGATGCGACACGCTCGCGAGTTCGATGAAACCACGAGTCGACTTACGAAAGCTTTCGAGGATCGGTGCTCGCCCGGCGCCCGGGAATAGAACGGCATCCGAGCCCGTAACCACCAACAGCGGGTCGTCCTTGCTCAATTCGGACATCCGCACCGTCAGGTGCTTGCCCATGCTGTTCGGGTCGGACGTGTAGATTCTATACAAGTCGGAGAACTCGAGCGGGGGACTGTACGTCATGGCGGCTACCTGACCCGAAGGACGGGGGCAAAATTGAGGAGTGGTGGCGATTCTCGTTACGCATTCAAGCGATAGATCACCGAGTCTTCCCGGAACCGGATATCGCGGCTCAAGCTGTTGGCTACGGCGACGAAAATCTGGCCGTCGGCCGTGAATACCGCCGCATCCGTTGCCCCAAAGGTGGGGAATTCCTCGACCACCGCCAATTGTCCCTGCTGCCACCGATAGAGGCGGGACAAGAGATCGGTTTTCGGGGCCGCCGGCGTGCCGTGAATGAAATTGACCTGCATGAGATAAAGAGCGCCACTGGTTTGAGCCACTGCAAATTCGCGCGCGCCGGGTCCCCCCAATGATTGATGCACGACGAAGCGGTCCGCGTGCCAGCGATAGAGAAAAGACTCGCCGGTCAGATTGGCAAAGGCGAGCCAGGCTTGGCCGTCCGCACGAAAGAATTCCATGGCGCGGCCGCCTTGCGGCGCAAATTCTTGAAATGGCGCGAATGATGCGCCGTTCCAGGTCATCAAACCCGACGGGCTGGTGTGATCTGCATAGCCCAGGAAATGTCGCCCGTCCAGCTCGAAATGAACCCAGTTATATCCCCAGCCACCGTCAAGGGTCTGAAACTCGATGAATCGATTGCCGTTCCATTCAAAGAGGCAGGAGCGGCGTGGATGCCTCGCCACTGGCCCCTCGATAGTCACACCCTGTGCCAGCGCGAGAAAGTGCCGATCACCGATTTTGAAATGATGCCATTGCTTCGCCGCGAAGGTCGGAAATCTCTGAAAGGCCTCCCAGCCCTCGCCGCTGCGCCGGTAGAGTGTGGAATCGGTATTGAGGTCATACGGGCCGGCACCGGTGCGAATGCTGGCGGTTGCGAGATAGTCGGTATTGTCGATTTGGAAGGCGAACGCGTCCTCTCCGCCGGGTACCGGCAGCCTCCCGTCCTCGATGAACCTACCCCCCGCCCAACGATAGAGCAGCATGTCGATATTGCTGTCGCCGCCGTTCATGTGGGCCGGCGTGCCGGGGATATCCATCGCCAGCTGCGGTACGGCCAGGCGCAGCCGGCCGCCGCAGTTAAACGGCAATACGGCGCGTGCGCCGGAAGTGGCAAGACGCTGATGCTCGGTGAGCAATCGTACGCTGTTCCCCGGCGAACCAAATCCCGTCATGCCTTACCTCTTTTTGAATGGGTCACGGCGAGTCCGGCCATGGCCATCGCGGCCAACAATGCCGGAAGCGCGACGATGAGAAATAGCCGGCTCCAACCCAATCTCGCCGAAATAAGGTAGCCGCCGACCAGCGGGCCGATGATGGAACCGAGACGACCGCAGGCGACGGACAGTCCCACCGCCGTGGCGTAGACGGCCGGCGGGTATAAATGCACGCACAACGCCGGGATGCCGCCCTGTGCCCCAATGATCAGCATGCCCACGGCAAACACCAAGGCGAATTTCGCATTCCCGGCCGATGTGATGCCGTATCCGAGCAGCCCAATCAAGATCGCCCCTGCACACAGGCAGGCGACCACGGGCGCCAGCGGACTCCTGCGACCGAAGACAAACGACAGGATCAGCGTGCCGGCGATACCACCGCAGTTCAGAACGACCGCGGCCAACGCCGCGTGCCTGGGCGCCATCCCATTGAGAGTCAGCACGGTGGGTATCCAGCTGACTAGAAAGTAGCTGGTGAGCAGCATGAGAAATACGCAGGCCAGAAACAGCGCGGTGCTGCGGGTCCTGCCCTCGGACAACAAGTCCGTCACCGGCCGAGGCGAGTGGACACGCGTCCCCTTGCGCGCGTCGCTCGCAGTTTCACCGACGCTGAGCATGACCAACGGAATGAGCAAGAGCGCGCAAATGCCGCCTCCAAGGAACACGCCGCGCCACCCCAACGACGACATGACGGCCGCAGTGACCGCGCCACCGACGATCGCTCCGACGGGAAACCCCAAAAACATTCGCGTGACGGTTGCGCGGCGTTGCTGTGGCGGCGCGTGCGCGGCGATGATTGCAGTCGTGGCTGAAAGGGCGCCGCCCAGCCCGAGGCCTGCGATCGCCCGCAGCACCATCAATTGGGAGGCAGTGCCGGAGCGAGCGCAAAGCATCGTGAACACCCCGATGAGCGCGAGCGACACGATCAGCATCGTCTTGCGGCCGAATCGATCAGCGGCAATGCCGATGACCGTGGCGCCCAATGCCGCGCCGGCGTAAGAGCTGGCAAAGATTGCCCCCACCGTCTGCGGCCCAAGCGCCCATTCTTTCGAAATGAGCGGCGCAATGAAAGCCAGCATCAAGGTGTCGTAGCCATCGACCATGGCGACGAGAAATCCGACCGCCGCCACCACAAAGGCGCGCCGCGTCGCCGAATCGCCTTGCGTTAGGATGATCATCGCCGAGCATTGTGCATCAAAGGTGCGCACCTCCCATGCCGCCATTGGCCCATTCGATGGCGAGTTTGGGCCATGGCCCAAGGACCCCAAGCGCCTCAGGCGCGCCCGAGGCCCTGTTGCCGCGAGCGGCGCCGGGCAAACTGCTGCAGCACCCGCCGGAGACTGACCAAATGCTCGTTTCGGTCGGCGCCGCGCTGCGCCAAGTGCAGAGCGGTGTAGGCGCCGCTGTCGGTGATGCGCCGGTAGACAACTCCCGAGAATTGAATGCAGTTCATGTCGGCCGGCACAATGGCGATGCCGACTCCCGCGGCGACCAAGCCGATGATGGTCGAAGACTCGATAACCTCGCGTACCACCCGCGGGCGAAATCCGGCGGTGGTGCACAAATCGATAACTTGCCAGTAGATTCCCGTGCCGGCGCCGCGAGGATACATGATGAACGACTCATTCTTGAGGTCATTCAGGGACAGCAGGTCGGACGCCGCCCGCTGATGGTCGCGGGAGATCGCCGCTACCAGCGGCGTGCGGTACCACTCGACGATGGTGATGCCCTTCGGCGCACCCACATCGACCTTGCGCAGCACGCCCACATCGAGCGTGCGCTCGCCCAATTCGTGCAACTGTTCAAGCGACGTGAGTTCGCGCAAGGTCATGACCACGTTGGGCTCGCGGCGTCGAAATTGGCGGATCGCATGCGGCAGGGCGGTTGAAAACATCGACAGCGCCGTATAGCCCAGAGCAATCGTTCCGAGCTGTCCCCGCGCGGTGGAGCGCGCCTCCGATTTGGCGCTATCCGCCATGGATAGCACCGAAATCGCCCGCTGCTGGAAACGCCGGCCGGCCGGCGTCAACGAGACGTGGCGCTTGTCGCGCTCGAACAAGCGCGCGCCCACTTCCTCCTCGAGCACCTTGATCTGGGTGCTGAGGGAGGGCTGAGCCACGTGCAGCTTGATGGCGGCGCGGCTGAAGCTCAGCTCTTCGGCGACCGCAATGAAAAACTGGAGTTGGCGCAATTTCATAATAGGTAATTGCTATAACCAAGGGAAACTAATATGTATTGGATTATATTACAGCGAATTCGTACCCTCCTGTCGACTTGCGGCGAGCCGACAACAACTATGAGCGGGCGGGGAGCGAACGATGCATGCAGCAGGCACTCGGATGGCGATCAAGCGGCGTGGTCTGCCAGGGTCGGCCTCGTGGATCATTGCGGCGGCCCTCGCCGGCCTGACGCCCTGCGCTGCGCAGGCGCAAGTGGACACATCGAGCGAGCCCGCGTCGGTGGGCGAGCCGCCGGGCCTGACGGAGATCATCGTGACGGCGCGCAAGCGTGTCGAGAGCATGCAGACGATTCCGGAGTCGATCGATGCTTTCGGTCCGCAGGAGATCAGCGATGCGCACATCACCAAAATCGACGATCTCGGCAATCTGGTTTCCAATTTGAACATCACCACCCGCGCGGACAACACGCCGGACGTGGTGTTGCGTGGGATCGGGTCATTCGGTGTGGTGAGCGGCGTCGGCTTCTATGCCAACGACGTGCAGCTATTCGACGGCCAAACGGTGCGAACGGAGGACGTAGAGCGCATCGAGGTTCTGAAAGGCCCACAGGGCACGCTGTATGGGGGCAGCAACATTGGCGGTGCGATCAAGTACATCACAAAATTACCCACCGATGACTTCGAGGCCGGCGCGGGCTTCGAATTCGGCAACTACAGCACCCAAACCTATTCCGGTTTCGTTTCGGGGGCGCTGATTTCCGGCCTCGATGCTCGCGCAAGCTTCTTCGACACGCACACCGACGGCTATATTTATGACACCACGCTGAATAGGACAGTCGATGGCGGATCCGAGCGAGGCGGGCGGCTCACCTTCTCGTACAAAACCGATGCGACTACGGCCATCCTGTACCTCAACTACGATTGGAATCGGTCCGGAGAGGGCGCCAGCCTCTATTACCGGCCCGATTCGCCCACCGATTACTCGTTGCAAGTGGCGGACGGCACCCCGCCCGCGTATCTGCGCGGACTTTACTCGGCAACGCTGAAAATCGATCAGCAGCTCGGCGACCAGTTGAACCTGACCTCGATTTCCTCCTACTTTCACTCCTATTCGGACGTGACGGTCGACATCGACAAGGGGCCGCTGCCGTTCCTGGCGGGTTATCAGACTTTCAAATACGACGTGGGCAGCGAAGAATTGCGCCTGGCAAACCGCGACGCAGGCCCTTTCAGATGGCTCATAGGCGTGTTCGCTCAGGCCAACGATCCCAGTGTCTTCACGGACACCCGTTCGTTCAACGGCGACCCCTCGAATCCAGCGGCGCTCAACGACCCGACGCAATACAGCGACGAGGATACGGACGTGGTGCAGCGGCATCGGGAATATGCGCTGTTTGGCAACACATCCTACGACTGGTCGAAGTGGACCTTTGAAGCGGGATTGCGCGCGGATTACAACAATAGCTCCCTCACCGATGCGCTTCACGGCGTCAGCAACGAGCAGCATGGCACGGAAATATTGCCGAAGTTCTCCGCCTCGTATCACTTCGACAAGGACGTCATGGGCTATGGCACGATTGCGCGCGGCTTTCAGCCCGGCGATCTCGTCGAGGAGTTCGACGCCGCCGGCAACCCGTTCGCGGGCAAGTACCGACCGGAGACCACGTGGAATTACGAATTGGGGTTCAAGTCCACGTTTTTTGATCGTCTGCGGTTCAACGCCGCGGTGTTCTATATTCAATACCAGGACCGACTGTTTCAAACCGTCGCGCTCGAGGCCAACCAATTCGTTCAAGTCACCACAAATATCGGCCCATCGCACAATTACGGCGCCGAGTTCGATGTTTCCGCGCGCCTGACGCGCGAGTTATTGTTGACGGCCAGCATGGGCGTGACCGAGGCGGTGTGGGGAAATGTGCCTTTTTACGATCTCGATCTCAATGTCCCGACCAACTTGAATGGCCGCACGGCCCCGTACACGCCGGCCTATCAGGGCTCGCTGTCGCTCGATTGGTCGCATCACCTGACCGAGAACTTGGTATTGGGCGCCCGCGCGGACACCTCGTTCGTGGGACAACAGAACTGGGATCCCACCGATCACTACCAGCAGCCGGCGTACCAGCTGGTCAACCTCGGGCTGCGGCTGGAGGGCGCCAAGTGGTCGGTGGGCGCGCATGTCGCCAATGTCTTCAACAAGCTCTACAACACGGAATTTATCAGCGCCGCCGAAGTTCAGGCGCCATTCAACGTCGCCGGCATCGGCCGCCCGCGCCTTTGGACGGTCGCGCTCAACTATCGCTGGTGAGTGCCGCATGGCCATTGCGCGCGTCGTCTTATCGGCAAGCATTCCGGCCCCCGGCGCGAAGGTGCTGCGAGATGCAGGCGTCAATCGCTTCGATTGCGCAAGTCCGGATGAAGTAGGGTGGCACGCTCACGAGGGAGGCCAATTCATCCTCGTGGAATCCGGTGTGTCGCATTTGTTCACCGACATCGGCGCCTGGGTGATTCCCGCTCGCCGGGTGGCATGGGTACCGCCCGGTGTTCGTCATGCTTCCCGATCCAGCGCCGGCGGCCGCGGATGGGTGGTAATTTCTCCCGTCGAGCTGCACAATCCGCCAACCGGAGTCTGTGTCTTGTGCGCCTCAGCCTTGATGATGGCGTCGCTGCAACGTCTCACGCAATTGAAGGCTGGCGTCGAGCCCATGCGCCGCTTGCTGTGGCAAGTCGTCGAAGCTGAATTGAACGAAACTCACCATGAACAACTCGAGGTTCCGATGCCGACGGCTCCGCGCATGCTGAAAGCCGCACAGCGCGTTTTGGCGAGACCGACCGCCGCGGCCAGTCTCGACCAGCTTGCGGCCGGAGTGGGCATGTCGCGGCGCTCCTTTGCCCGTCATTTCCGCAGGCAGACCGGACTACCTTACTCGCGCTGGAGGCGAGCGGTGATTGCGCAGCACGCTTTGGAACTCGTGGCCGCCGGACAGAAGGTCTCCTCCGTCGCCATCGACATGGGCTACGAGAGTGTCAGTGCTTTCATTGCCATGTTCCGGCGCCAGTACGGCGAATCGCCGCGCCAATTCCTGATCGAGAATCCTGAGCGGTACTTCGCCTTGGGCGGATCCGGCGGATGGTGAGCATACCGGTAACCGTGCGAGAGAGCTCCGGCCTGTTTATCCGCAATGCGTGGTACGTCGTCGCCTGGGATTACGAAGTTCTCGACGACATGCTCTTCGAACGAACGATCCTGGGCGAGTCGGTCATCGTGTATCGCGCCATGGATGGCACACCGGTCGTGATGGAAAACCGCTGCTGTCACCGCGCCGCGCCGCTGTCGCTCGGCCGCAAGGAGGGGGACTGCGTGCGGTGCATGTATCACGGCCTGCGATTCGACCGAAGCGGTGCTTGCGTTGAAATACCGGGGCAGGTGCGCATACCCGCCGATGCGCGCGTGAAAACCTATCCAGCGGTGCAGCGGACGCGTTTGATCTGGGTATGGATGGGCGATCCCCTCGAGGCCGATGCGACGCTCATTCCAAACACGTATTCCGTGCAGGATCCGGCTTGGGCAAGCAAGCCCGGTTACAAGAATTTCGGCGCCAATCTGCTGCTGCTGACCGACAATCTGCTCGACTTCGCGCATTTGAGCTTCGTGCATGAAAATACCCTGGGGGGATCGACCGCGATCGCCGAGGCGCCGCCGGTGATCACGGGACTCGGGCAGCGTGGTATTCGCATCGTCCGCCGCGTCTCGGCAGTGGACCCGGCGCCGTATCATCGGCAGCTCGGCCAATTCAAGGGTCTCGTGAACCGCTGGTGGGACTACACACTCAGCGTTTCCGGCATGTTCATCATGAGCTCTGGGGTGCAGTCGGCGGACAAACCCGAAGGCGATCTTGATGGCGCACTGTTATTTCACAGTTGCCAGGCATTGACACCGGAGACCGCGGATTCGACCCACTATTTCTTTTCGCACGCGCATAATTTTGCGATCGACGACGCCGCCGTCACCGAGGCGATCTACCGCAGCATCGTCACAGCATTCGACGAGGACAAGCGCATGATCGAAGCACAACGCCTCGTGATGGCGCGCCAGCCGCAACGGCCGCTGGTGGGTATCGCCGCCGATGGAGCATTGGTGCGCTTTCGGCGACTGTTCAACGCCGCCCTGGCGGCGGAGCAGAACGTGGCGGTGGAGAGAAGGTGGGACGACTTCAACGGCCCGGGGAGTCGAAGCCGAATAGCCGCGTCGGGTTCGAGACTAAAATGCGCTCGCGCGCCGCAGCGTCCGGCGCCCAGTCGGACAAGAGATTCAACAGCGCCCCGGTGTCCCTGCCGCCTTCTGGGATATGCGGCCAGTCGCTTCCCCAAATGACCCGATCCGGGGCCGCTTCGATGATGGCGCGCGCCATGGGCTTCAAGCGCCCGAAATCACCGTCCGAGGCAAGGCGGTAAGGTGCGGACAGCTTGATCCATCCGCGTCCGCCGCGGATGACGCCAAGGAGGCGCTCGAAGTCGGAACCCGTCAAGCCATCGCGCTCGAGCATGTATCCCATGTGATCGATCACGAAGTCCGCGTCGAATCCCGCGAGAAACGGCAGCAAATCGCGAACCACCCACCCCGGGGTGTAGAACTGAACGTGCCAGCCGATGGGCCGCGTGCGCCGCACGCTGTGCTCGATGTAGGCAATGATATCGGCCGTCGGCCACGATGAGCGCAGAAACAGGTCCAGCCGCAGCGCACGGACCCCCCGCACGTGCATGGCATGCAACTCTTCGTCCGTGCAGCTCTCGCCCACCATGGCGACGCCGCGGGCACGCGCGCCCGCCGCGCTCAACGCATCGAGCATGCAGCTATTGTCGGTGCCGTAATAGCTCGGCTGGACGATGATGAAACGCTCCAGCGCCAGCACCTCCGTCATGCGTTCGAGCTTCGTCAAGCTGCCGTCGGGCAACGTGTAGTGGGGCGCGGCGACGCTCGGGTATTTTGCCGCCGCCTCGAAAACATGCACATGCGCATCGCAGGCGCCCGCCGGCAGTGCGAACGCCGGGCGCGTCAGAGTGTGGGCATCGAGCATCGGCTTGGAGGTGAGCATCGTGGACGACATGGGGTGCTACGGAAATAGGCGTGGTACGGAAATTTATGACGCGAGCGCCGCCAAGGCAGCGCTGAGGCGCTCGCGCGCCGCCGTCACCAGCAAATCAGTGTCGATGCCGGTGAACAAGAAGGGCGCCGCGCCGAGCCGGATCAGCTCCGCCGCATGGGTGGGGTCGGCAATGCCGCCGATCGCCAGCGGTTTGCGAGCCCGTACACACGCGGCAATCGCGAATTCGTGGGCCTGCCGCACATCCGGGTGTCGGACCTGGCCGGGCAGTCCCATCTCCGCCGTGAGATCGTTGGTGCCGATCCCGACGATGTCGACACCGGGAAGCGCGGCGATCGCCTCGACGTTCTCGATGCCGCGGGGACTCTCGAGCAATATTTTGACCACGGTCGCCTGATTCAGCGCGGCGTTGAACTGCTCGGGCGGCATTTTCTTGAAATCCAGGTGAGCCAGCGTCGCGATGGCGGAGCGGTGCCCAAACGGCGGGAAGCGGCAAGCCGCCACGACATCTTGCGCCTCTTCCACCGTCTCGACGCGCGGCGCAATGATCCCCAGTACGCCGCCGTCCAGCAGCCGGCCGATGACGCCGTACTCCCGCTCCGGAACCCGTGCGAACGGTGCGAGACCCAGGTCCAAGGCAGCGGCGCAAATCAGCGCGGCCGTGTCGATCGGCATGGTGCTATGTTCCAAGTCGACCCAAATGGCGTGATGTCCGGAACTGCGCGCGATCCGGGCGATGTCGGCCGTGCGCGAGCCGCGAATACCCAAGACCGCCACCGGCAGTCCAGACCCAAGACGCTCCACGACGCGCCTCGCCGCGAGCCAGGGAGCCTTATCGTCCTGCATGGTGTCTCTCCTAGAGCTTGATCGTAGGCAGCATCTCTTATATTCGCCAATACAAAATAGCGATCACTTTCGATACTATGTAGATATCATGGAAATTCGCCGACTTCGCTATTTCGTCGCGGTCGCAGAAGAATTGAGCTTCACGCGCGCCGCCGAGCGCTTGCATATAGCCCAGCCGCCCCTCAGCATTCAAATTCGGGCACTGGAGCAAGAAGTCGGTGCCCGGCTCTTCGATCGAGATCAGCGGCACGTGTATCTCACCCAGGCGGGCAAGCACCTACTGAGGCGCGCGCGCAGTATTCTCGAGTCCGTGGAGGCGGCCAAGGCCGAGGTGAGGTGTGCGGCGCTCGGCGAGGTTGGCTCACTGCACTTGGGCTATGCATCCTCCGCGATGTTCACCTCGTCGCTGACATCGGCAATCAAGGGGTTTCAGCTAGAATTTCCACATGTGCTGCTGACGCTGCATGAAATGACGTCCCTCGACCAGCTCAATGGCCTGCATTATCGCACCTTGGATGCGGGCATCCTGCGCAAATCCGACGTGACAGTCCCTTCGGGCATAGTGGTGGAACAATGGTATCGGGCGCCGCTCGTGGCAGCGATGGCGAATGATCACGCGCTCGCCAAAAAGCGTGCGATTAGAATCAGTGATCTACGCGACCAACCGCTCATCATGTATCCACGTCAGTCGGGCATCGGACTGTACTGGCAGGTTCTTCGGCTCTGCGCCGGTGCCGGGTTCAAGCCGCTGATAGCCCGGGAGGTGCAGGAACTGACCACGATTGTCGGTCTGGTCGATGCGGGCGAGGGCATTGCGATCGTGCCGGCGGATACACGGTCCATCCGATTGGACGGCGTCGTGTACGTTCCCCTGCGCGACAAGGACGCATTTTCGACGCTGTATCTTGGCTTTCGCGAGCGCGATCGAAATGCCCACCTGCAGGGTCTATTATCCAAGCTGCGCGAGCGGGTCGCAGCAGCCTGAGGGTGCGTGCTGCGCGGAAAAACGCACTGGCAGCTCTCTCCAGCATTGCTGGTAGTCGCGCTGTCGCTGCGGCAGCGCCAGTGCGCGCGGCGTCGGGCATATGACCGCGCGCGTCTCGAACATGAAGGCCATGGTGCCGCCCACGTATTCCGGTTGCATGGTGTCGGCGCGGATGGCCTTCTCGACGGTGGCAGCGTCGGGGCCATGTCCGCTCATGCAGTTGTGCAGGGAGGCACCGCCAGGCAAGAAGCCGCTCTCCTTGGCGTCGTAGACGCCTTCGATCAGCCCCATGAATTCGCTGGCGCAATTACTGTGGAACCAGGGCGGCCGAAAAGTATTGGTCATGGCGAGCCACGCGACCACATCCAGCGGGGAATGATCGATGCGCGCCGACCAGAGAGAGCCCATGAATTTCGTCATGAGCTCGAAGTCCCCGGCGCGGTCTTCATACGCAGCGACCGGTGTCTGAAAGTCCCGGGCATGGGCGAGGCCGTTGGAGCCGATGGGTCCGAGATCCGGCAGGCGCAGTGCAGCGCCAAAGTTCTCACAGAGATATCCGCGCGCCTGCTGATCCAGAAGTTCGACCCGGAAGCGCAGTCCGCGCGGTAGCACCGCGATCTCGAGGGGCGCGATCTCGAGAATTCCCAGTTCCGTCGCCAAGCGCAATCGTCCGAGCTGAGGCACGATGAGCAGCTCGCCGTCCGCGTTACAGAAAAATCGCTGCAGCATCGACTCATTGGCGGCATACCAGTGAATCGCGCAGCCGCGTTGCGCAGCCGGCGAGCCGTTGCCGCCGATGGTAATGATGCCGCGCACGAAATCGGTCGGCTCATTCGGAAGGGGCAGCGGGTCCCACCGGAGCTGGTTCGGTGAGACTGTGTACGGGTCGAAATTGGCAGTCACGCCGGCGTGCTCAATCCTTTCGAAAGGCTCATGGACCGCAGCCGGGCGGATGCGATACAGCCAGGACCGGCGGCTCGCATGCCGCGGCACCGTGAATGCCGTACCCGAATATTGCTCGGCATACAATCCGTAGGGACAGCGTTGCGGCGAATTGCCGAGCGCCGGCAGCGCATGGGGCAGCGCCTCGGTCGCAAACTCATTGCAAAAGCCCGTTTGATACGACAAAGCCATGGACTAGGACGTGGTTGTGGGTTTGATGACGCCGCGGCGGATCTGGTCGCGCTCCATGCTCACAAAGAGCGCACGAAAATTACCCTGGCCGAACCCGTCATCTCCGCGACGCTCGATGATTTCGAAAAAGATGGGCCCGATCAGCGTTTGAGTGAAGATCTGCAGCAAGAATCGGCCATTGGCGCCGTCCAATAGGATGCCGCGCTTCCGCAATTCTTCGATTCTCCGGCCATGGCCTGGAACGCGCTCTTCCAGCATCTCATAGTAGGTGTCCGGGGGCGGGGTCATGAATTTTAGGCCGTTCGCGTGCAGCCGGTCCCACGTCGTCAAGATATCGTCGCTGCGCAGCGCCACATGCTGGATGCCCTCACCGCGGTATTGCTGAATGAATTCCTGGATTTGGTCCAGTTGTCCGCTGTCCGCCGCATATTTGGACTCGTTGATCGGAATGCGGATCTTGCCGCAAGGCGCCGACAACGCGCGGCTCGTCAATCCCGTGTATTCCCCGCTGATATCGAAGTGCTGATGCTCGCGGAAGTTGAATATGCGGTGGTAGAAATCGAAAAAATGATCCATTCGTCCCTTGGCGACGTTGTGGGTCAGGTGGTCCAATTCGACGAGACCGGCGCCGGTCGGGAACTGGTCGACACCCGGGAGCTTCACGAAGTCGATGTCATAAATCGTCGGGTTCGTATATCGATCGATCAGGTAGATGAGACTTCCGCCGATGCCCTCAATCGCGGGAATGTTGAGCTCCATCGGTCCGACGGCGCCTTTCACCTCGCGCGCACCGGCGGCAACCGCATCGCGCAGCGCGCGGGCGGCATCCTTGACGCGAAAGGCCATGGCGCAGGCACTGGGCCCATGCTCCCGCGCGAACTTCTGCGCAAGGCTATCCGGCTCGGCATTGACGATGAAATTGATATTGCCCTGGCGGTAGAGCGACACCTCTTTGGAGCGGTGTCGGGCGATACGCGCAAAGCCCATGGATTCGAACAGACGCCCGAGATCCGCGGTATCGGTTGCCGTGTATTCGACGAATTCAAAGCCGTCCGTGCCCGGGGGATTGTCCCAGGAGGAGGGGGTGGCCGCAGAAGGCGCGTTCGCGTGTTGCCCGGGTGTGCTCATGGAAACTTGCCTCCGATGGCGCAGGTGAGGCATCATACTAATTAGTTGCGCGCGCAACTGTCAACGGAGAAATGTGCTTGGCACGGGATTCGACGACTCCATCGAGTACATTCCTGCTGGCTAATTTCGTCCCGTTTCGCCTGAACCGGTTGGCGGACGCGGTGAGCCAGGATCTGTCGCAAATCTATCGGGATCGCTTCGGACTCGAGATTCCGGAATGGAGGGTGCTCGTCACCGTTGGGCAGCGGCGCGACTGCACGGCGCAGCATGTTGCCGCGAGTACTCGGATGCACAAGACGCGGGTCAGCCGGGCGGTCGCGTCGCTCACCCGGCGTAAGCTGATTGGGCGCATCGCAGACGCTGCGGACGGCCGGGAACTGCGCTTACGCCTGACGAAGGCGGGTCAAAAGGTCTACGACGTACTCGTCCCGTTGGCATTGCAGCGCGAGCGCGCACTGCTCGCGAAATTAGGCGATGCTCACGCGCAAAGGTTCATCGCCGCACTCGCCGAGTTCGAGGGCGCGTTGGGGCTCAACGACGAATGACGTCGTCTCTAATTGAATCTCACGAATTCGAAATCGGCCGGCTGCTTATTGATGGCGAGGGCCGGCGGCGAGATCCAATTGGCGTAGGCACCGGGGGCGGCAACGCGGCCCATCAACGAAGCGACGAAGGCCCGGTCCTCATCGGTTGCCAGCCATTCACGCTGCTTCGCGGCCCACTCCGCTTCACTGATGATGCGGCCGTCGGGCGACAACCGAAGGCCCGCCAGCGGGCCGATCCTCCGATTGAACGCCTTGTGCGGCACGATCAATTCAAAGGAAATACCGGCTTTTCGAATGATGCGGTTCCAGCGTCCGACGCCGGCCACGGTATCCTTGATGTAGTCGTCGCGAAGTTTTTCGTTGAGAGCGTTGAGCGCCGGCGCCTCACCGCCCGCCAGGCGCCCGTCAATGACCTGCAGCACCGGGTACGTGGCGTCGCGCAGCAGATGGTCGTCGCCGTATTTCGTCTCCTCGTAGCGTCCTTTCAGGCCGCTCGAATAGAACGTCGCGGCGTTCGATGAGACATCGGCGCCGAACAGATCGACCGTCACGCTAAAATGAAAATTAAGATAGCGCTGCAGGGTCGGCAGATCGATGACGCCGAGCTCACGGAGTCGGGCCGGGTCATCGGTGTTGTGTTCGGCCATGACCTCGCAGGTGCGGTGAATGATGCGGCCGACGCCGGATTCGCCCACGTACATGTGGTGCGCCTCTTCCATCAACATGAAGCGCGTCGTCCGCGCCAATGGATCGAAGCCCGATTCAGCCAGCGCCAGGAGCTGGAATTTTCCATCGCGGTCCGTGAAATAGGTAAACATGAAGAACGCCAGCCAATCAGGCGTTGTTTCGTTGAAGGCACCCAAAATCCGCGGATTATCGCGATCGCCCGATCGACGTTGCAGCAGCGCTTCGGCCTCTTCACGGCCGTCGCGGCCGAAATACCGATGCAGTAGGTACACCATGGCCCACAGATGGCGACCCTCCTCGACATTGACCTGAAACAAATTGCGCAAGTCGTATAACGAGGGACACGTGCGCCCGAGATGACGCTGCTGCTCGACTGACGCGGGTTCCGTGTCGCCTTGGGTGACGATGATTCGACGCAAGTTGGCGCGGTGCTCGCCGGGGACGTCCTGCCAAACAGGCTCGCCCTTGTGATCACCGAAATTGACTTTGCGTTCCCCGTCCGCGGGCGAGAGAAAGATTCCCCAGCGGTACTCGGGCATCTTCACGTAATCGAAATGGGCCCAACCGCTCGGATGCACGCTGATGGCGGTGCGCAAGTATACGTCGGCCGTTTGCGAGCCCTCAGGTCCCATGTCGGTCCACCACTTGAGAAACTCGGGCTGCCAGTGTTCGAGCGCCCGCCGCAGCACTCTGTCGCCGGCGAGGTCTACATTGTTGGGAATCTTGTCCGCGTAGCTGATGCTCATAGATGGCTATTCCTAGATACGATCGCGGTTGAATTGCGCCTTGCGGCCGGTACCGAACACCTTCAAAGCACCTGCGTCGCCGACGGCGTTGGGACGCGTGAAGATCCAGTTCTGCCACGCGGATAGGCGGCCGAAAACTCGTGTCTGCATCGTCTCGCCCGGGCCGAATCTAAGGTTGGCCTCCATCCCGGTCACTGCATCGGGGGACAGCGCACTGCGCTCTTCGAGCGCAATGCGCAGCTCGTCGTTCCAGTCGAGTGCATCGGGTCCGGAGGTGACAAGTCCCAGAGCTTGGGCCGAGGGACAGTCAAGTTGATGACCAACGGCGGCCCGCACGTTCGCGAGAACCTCGGCATCACCGTAGAAGCGGGCCTCGAGGCGCGATTGCCCGTGCACCGCCGGAAACAGGCCGAAATTCGCCTCGGAGGGAATCAGCACGGGCCCGCCCGCGGCGGCGGCAAGGTTCAGCATATAGATGCGATCCGATGCCAGCGCGAGTTCCAGGAGCGACCCGGCGAAACAGCTGTCGGCCTCGATCAGCGCAAACAAGGAACGCGACGACACGTCGAGGCGCGCGAAGGTGCGCCGCAGCTGGCCGATGACTTCGCGAACGAACCAGTGTTTGCGATGTTCGAGGAGAAATGCGTCGACGGCGAGTACGCGGGCCATTGCACCGCGTGTCTTCAAGACCCAGACGCCGTGGTCGAGAAAGCTGGTGCGCAGCGTCAAGATGGCGTCGTCGAGCTCGCGCGCCATCTGCAGCGGCCACCAGTGCGCTCCGGCGGCGAGTGCCGCATCGACGGACGGCGGCGGATCGACATCGGGCGCCGAGATCGTCAGCTCGACGCGCTCCGTCTGCGCATCGAGGCGCACGTCGACGAAGCGATAGCGGAAGCCGTGCGGTTCGCTGATCCGATCGAGCGGCGCCAGTGCCACTCCGTGTGCCGTCTTGGGACGCCCGCTCGTGGCGGCGAGTGCTTGAGCGCGCTGCCGGATGTAGTCATGAAAGTTTTGCGGCTTGACGATGGCGTCGACCAGGGCCCAATCGTGCGCGCGCTGACCGCGCACGCCCTCGACGGTGGTGCAGAAGACGTCGGCGAGGTCGCGGCGGACGTGCCGCTTATCGGTCAAGCGAGTCAAGCCGCCCGTGCCCGGCAGCACGCCGAGCAAAGGCACCTCGGGCAGGCTCACCGCCGACGAGCGATCATCGACCAGCACGATCTCATCGCACGCGAGCGCCAGCTCGTAACCGCCGCCGGCCGTTGTGCCATTGCATGCCGCAATGAATTTGATGCCGGAGTGCGCGCTCGAATCCTCCATTCCGTTGCGAGTCTCGTTGGTGAATTTACAGAAATTGACCTTCCAGGCATGACTGGAGAGGCCGAGCATAAAAATATTCGCACCCGAGCAAAAAATCCGCTCCTTGCCGCTGGTGAGAATGACTGCGCCAACCTCGGGATGTTCGAAGCGGATGCGTTGCAAGGCATCCTGCAATTCAATGTCGACGCCCAGATCGTAGGAGTTCAACTTCAGGCGATAGCCGGGCCGAATGCCGGCCTCTTCGTTGACGTTGAGGGTGAGTGTCGCCACGCAACCCGCGACGGCCAGTTGCCAATGGCGGTAACGGGACGGATGCGTCTCAAAATTCACCGGCAGGGCGGGCGGCGAGACGGTCGTTGCCGGTTCGGCCATGATCTCTCCCCAAAAAGTGCAATATAGTGCATTCTTCATCGAATTTTGCCGCCGAGTCAAGTGAAGATTGTTTCTCGGTTCTGTCTGGTGCATTCTCAAACAGATGCACTATAGTGCGCAAATGCATCTGTGCGACATTGACTTCGCTTCGAGCCCGCCTGGGTTGCGTATTCCGGAGAAATTCAACGCCGCGTATGACCTCTTGGAGCGCAACCTTCGAGCGGGCCGCGCAACCAAGATCGCCTTCATCGATGATTGTGGCTCTTATACCTATGGAGAGCTTGCGGCGCGTGTCAATCGCTTCGCCAATGCGCTGCAGGGCTTCGGTTTGCACATGGAGCAGCGAATACTCCTGTGCCTTCAAGACGGAATCGATTTTCCGACGGCATTCTTAGGGGCGATCAAGGCGGGCATTGTGCCGGTCCCGGTCAATACGCTGCTGTCGCCCGCGGACTACACGTACATGCTGTACGACAGCCGCGCACCGATGCTGGTGGTGTCTGAACCGCTGCTGTCGCGGTTCGAGGCAATTCTCGGGCAATCCCCCTATCTCAAGCACGTTTTGGTCGCCGGCGCCGCCACCACGCCACCCACCATGCATTTGCTCGGGGAAGTGCTCGCCGCCTCGACCGATGCTTGCCAGGCGACCCCCACCGCGCGCGACGAGCCCTGCTTCTGGCTGTACTCGTCCGGTTCGACCGGGACTCCCAAGGGCACTGTCCACGTGCACTCGAGCCTCATCGAGACGGCGGTGCTGTATGCGCAAGCGACACTCGGATTGAGGGAAAGCGATGTGATGCTGTCGGCTGCCAAACTGTTTTTCGCCTACGGCCTCGGCAATTCCCTGACTTTTCCGCTGGCGGTAGGCGGCAGCGCCGTGTTGATGGCGGAGCGGACGACGCCGGCGGCCATCATTGCGCGGCTGCGGACGCATCGCCCCACGGTTTTCTCGGGGGTGCCGACGTTGTACGCATCGCTGCTGGCGAGCGACCAGCTGCCGCTAGCGCAGGAACTGTCGTTGCGATTGTGCAATTCGGCGGGTGAAGCGTTGCCGGAGAACATCGCGCGGCGCTGGCGCGCGCGCACCGGTTTGGACATCGTCGACGGCATCGGTTCGACGGAGATGCTGCACATATTCATATCCAATCGGCCTGATCGCATTCGGCACGGTACCTTGGGACAGCCGGTACCGGGCTACGAAGCGAAGATCGTCGATGGCGACGGGAATCTCGTTGCCGCGGGGGAGAGCGGCGATCTGTTGGTGCGCGGGTCGACCAGCGCCAAATTCTACTGGAATCAACACGCGCGCAGCCGCGCGACCTTCGAGGGTCATTGGACTCGGACCGGCGATCGTTTCCGTGTCGACGACAATGGCGACTACGTGTATGCCGGCCGGGCCGATGACATGCTCAAAGTGGGCGGCGTCTATGTTTCACCGATCGAGGTCGAATCCGCGCTGATCGCTCATCCGGCGGTGCACGAAGCCGCAGTCGTCGGCAAGAACGATATGGACAAGCTCGTCAAACCAATCGCCTACGTGGTGCTCGCCCAGGGTTTCAGCGACTCCGAGGCGCTCGCCGACGAACTGAAGGCGTTCGTCAAATCGCGGCTGGCCCCCTACAAATATCCTCGGTGGATCGAATTTGTCGCCGAGCTGCCCAAGACGGCGACCGGCAAGATCCAACGCTTCAAGCTGCGTGCCGCATGCAACCCGACCAGCTGAGCATCGACGGCCGCCGATTCGAATATCGCTTCGTCGAGCATGACGCGGTGAACGACGTCGATCTTGTGATGCTGCATGAGGGGCTGGGCTCGGTTTCGATGTGGCGTGATTTTCCCGAACAACTGGCGCGGGCGACCGGTTGCCGCACGCTGGTCTATTCTCGTCACGGCTACGGCGGCTCTTCGCCCCTCGATGCGCCTCGCAGAGTGGACTACATGCATGAGGAAGCACGCATTTGGCTGCCCGCAATACTCACGCGGCTGGGCATCCGCCGGCCGGTGTTGTTCGGGCACAGCGACGGAGCCTCCATAGCGCTGATTCATGCGGCCGATACAAGGAACGAGATTGCGGGCATCATTGCGCTGGCGCCCCATGTCAAAGTCGAAGATCTCACGGTGCGCAGCATCGGTGCGTCCAAAGCCGCTTACTTGGAGACGGATCTGCGCCGGCGGCTGAGCCGTCACCACGCCGATGTCGATTCAGCCTTCTGGGGCTGGAATCGGATCTGGCTCGACCCGGAATTTCGCAGCTGGAATATCGAGGGCCTGCTGGCATCGATCCGCTGCCCCATCCTGGCGATTCAAGGGCAAGACGACGAATTCGGAACGCTGGAGCAGGTCGCGAGCATCGACCGCGCCGCACCCGACTCGAGAGTGCTCATCCTGCCTGCGTGCCGCCATTCCCCGCATCGCGATCAACCGCAAGCCGTCCTTGCGGCCGCCAAGGAATTCGTCGTCGGCGTTGCCGCCGATGCCCCGCCTCTCATCCATGATCGCTGACCACCGAGCTCGAACACCGCGACATCCGACACATGCCAATATCAGCCCGACCCCGTAGCGCCGCTCGCACGCGCGCCAAACCCTGCCGCGCCGACCCGAAGGAAGCCGCTTACCTGCGGACGCTGGCTGATAAAATTCGCGACGCACGCGCGCAACGCGGCATGACGCGCAATGCGCTTGCCGCGGATTCCGGGGTTTCCCTGCGATTTCTTGCACAACTCGAGAGCGGCCAAGGCAATCCTTCCATTTTGGTGTTGCGGCGAATCGCATCGGCCATGGGGTTCCCGCCCGACAATCTGCTGACCGACGATTCGCGGCCCGGCGTCGATCGATTGCTGCTCATGCAAGAGCTGAAGGGACTGTCCGAAGAGGATATCGCCAAGGTGCGGCGCCTGTTCAACCAGCAGTGGGGCCGCAACGAGGTCGCCGAGGCCAGGAGACCCTACGTCACGCTGATCGGTCTGCGGGGCGCCGGCAAGACCACGCTGGGACGGCGGCTGGCGCAGCATCGAGGCGTTCCCTTTTTTGAACTAGACCGTGAAGTCGAACGAGAATACGGCGCGACCCTCGGTGAGATTTTGCAGCTGCACGGACAGCCCGGATACCGGCGATTCGAACGCGAACGCCTGCAGGCAGTCTTGTCGAGAAACCCGGCGGCCGTCATCGAAACCGGCGGTGGCTTGGCCGCTGATCCCGAGACGCTGCCGCTGCTGCTCGAGCGTTCAGTCGCGATCTGGGTTCGCGCCGCGCCCGCCGAGCATATGCAGCGGGTCATTGATCAAGGGGATTTGAGACCCATGGCACGCAGCCGCGAAGCCATGCGCGAACTCAAGGATATTCTGAAGGCGCGCGAACCCTTCTATCGTCAGGCACATTTTCACTTGCTGACATCCGGAAGAACCCCCGAGCAGAGTTTCCAAGAGCTGCTTGAATTGCTCGAACACAATTAGCGCTGAGCGACAGCTTCGCCGGGTCGCGCCTATCTGCAGCGATTGCGTCTGCGTCTCGCACGTTTCTTCAAGCGCGTCGCTATAGCACGCCGCCGGCCCCACATCTGTACGTTAGTACACATAGCGCGCCGCATCCAAATGCCGGCGATGGCGGGGTGATTGCCGTTATAAAACAAGAGCATACTCCGCCCATGAAAGTCCTCATCGTTGACGACATCGACATCAACCGGATGGTGCTTCGTGTGGCGTTCGAGGCCGACGGCCACACCACACTCGAAGCCGCTGATGGGATCGAAGCGTTGCAAATTCTCGCCCGTGAAAAGGTGGATGCGGTGTTGTCGGACATCCTGATGCCGCGCATGGACGGCTACCGGCTGTGCCACGAAATCCGCACCAACCCCGGCCTGTCTCACCTGCCGGTCGTCATTTACACTTCAACATACACCTCGCCCGGCGATGAGAAGCTGGCCCGCAGCCTCGGCGCAGACAGGTTCCTGAAAAAGCCCGCGCCGTTCGAATCCGTCCTCGCGGCGCTGCGCGAAGCCATCGCCATGCCGCACACCGCGCCGCGACCGGAGGCGTGGCAGGAGGTCGAGGTGCTCAAGGAATATAGCGATCGGCTCGTCGCGAAGCTGGAAGAGAGGAACGTCGAGCTGGCCGAAGCAAACGCGCGACTGACCATCCTCGATGTTGCGAAGAACGAGTTTCTAACCGTCATCTCTCACGAATTGCGCGCACCACTCAACGGCCTGTTCAGTGTAGGCGACCTCATCCTCGCAGGTATGCCCCGCACGGAGGATAACCTGCAGCTCCAAGTGCTGTTTACGCGATCGCGGCACAGACTTCTTTCTCTCGTTGAGGATGTTTTGCTGTTGACTGTAATCGACGTCAACAGCGAGCAATTTCGCACGGCCCGGGTCTCTTTGAATACCGCACTGGGCTGCGCGGTCAGGGATGCGACGGAGTTCGCCGATTCCCGGCATGTGAAGTTCACTGAGCCATCGACGAACTGGGGTCTCGTCGTGGGAGATGAAGAACTGCTGGCGCGAGCAATGCGATCGTTGCTCGAGACGGCGGTGAAATTCTCCGAGCAGCGCCGGATTGTCGACCTGACCCACGAGGTGGTCGACGATACAACACGGGTCATCATCGAGAGCCACGGCTTGAGGATCTCCAGCACGGCGATGCGGAAATTCTTTGACGTCTTTTCCATCGGAGAGACGCTGACACCGGGCGGGGACCTGGGGCTGGGGCCCGCCGTGGCGCACCGCATTCTGTCCCTGTTCGGCGGGTCGGTCAGCGTCGAGAATCTGCAGCCGGCCGGAATTCGGCTGACCGTATCGCTGAAGAATGATGCGCGGAACGGGGGCTCCCGGTAGCAAGGCATGGTCGATTCCGTATTGATCGTCGACGATAGTCTCACGGTCCGCATGGATCTGAAGGAGGCATTCGAGGACGTGGGCTTTCAGACGGTCGTCTGCGCGACAGTCGCGGCTGCGCGCCAAGCGCTCGCCCATACCACGGTACGAGTCGCCGTGCTTGACGTATTGCTGCCCGACGGCAACGGCATCGACCTGTTGAGGGAGATTCGTGCGTCGGCGGACACCACTGCGGTCGTTGTCTTGATGCTCTCGACGGAAGCCGAGGTGACGCACCGCCTGCATGGGTTGCGCACCGGGGCCGATGAGTACGTGGGCAAGCCCTACGATATCCACTATGTAGTTGCCAGGGCACGCCAGTTGCTGCGTGCCGGCCGGGTGGAACTCGAAACGGGAAGCCCCGCGACCATCCTGGTCATTGACGACAGCGTCACGTTCCGCGAGACCCTGCGCCAGATCCTGGAGGAAGCGGGATATACCGTGCACGTGGCTGCGAGCGGAGAGGAGGGGCTGCGTATCGCCGCCGCGGGACGTCCTGGAGCCGTCATCGTCGATAGTGTCCTGCCGGGAATTGACGGCGCTACGGTGATTCGGCGCCTTCGACTCGACAGCGGATTGCGCAGTGTACCCTGCCTGCTGCTGACGGGGGCCGAAGATCGCCACATGGAACTGCGCGCGCTGGAAGCGGGGGCGGATGCCTTTGTGCGCAAGGAGGAGGATGCCGAGGTGATTCTGGCGCGGCTCGCCGCCGTACTGCGCAGCGCGTCCACCAGCGTTGCCGATAAGACTGCCAGCCTGCTCGGACCGAAGAGAATTCTCGTGGTGGACGACAGTGCGACCTACCTGGCGGAAGTGGCGGCGATGCTGCGCGGGGAAGGCTACGATGTGGTGCCCGTACATTCCGGCGAAGAGGCGCTGGAGCTCTTGGCCGTGCAGAGCATGGACTGCATCCTGCTCGATTTATTGATGCCTGGTTTGAGCGGTCGTGAGACCTGTCGGCGCATCAAGGCCGTGCCCATCGTGCGCGACATTCCGCTGATTATGGTCACTGCAGTCGAGGACCGGGCGGCGCTGTTCGATGCGTTGGAGGCGGGGGCCGATGACTACATCCAGAAATCCGCCGAGTTCGACGTGCTCAAGGCGCGGGTGCGCGCCCAGTTACGCCGCAAACAGTTCGAGGACGACAACCGCCGCATCCGCTTGGATCTATATCAAATGGAGCTCGAAGCCACCGAAGCGCGCGCCGCACGCGTGCTGGCGGACAGCCGCGCCGAGCTGCTGTCGATGCTCGAGGAAAAGAATCAGGCCCTGGAAGCGGCCAACACGGAGCTAAAGACCCGCCAACTCGAGATTGCGCAAACGAATCGTGAGCTGGTCAGTGCGAGCAACGCCAAGACCGAATTTCTGGCGACAATGTCGCACGAGCTGCGCACACCGCTGGTTGCGATCCTCGGATTTTCCGACATATTGAAGAACGGCAAGGGTGGCGAGCTCGCGCCCCGGCAACGCGAGTACGTGGGCTACATTGGCGACAGCGGCACCCATCTGCTCTCGCTGATCAACGACATTCTCGATGTGTCCAAGATCGAGGCCGGCAAGGTTGAACTGGATCTCGAGCCGGTCGACCTCGATCACCTGCTCAACAATACCGTGGCCATCGTGCGGGAACGAGCGCTCGCGCGCGGCATTCGACTGGAAGTCAGCGGAACGGGCCGGCCAGAGCGGTCATTGGTCGACCGCAGGCGTCTGAAGCAGATCGCCTACAATCTGTTGTCGAACGCGGTGAAATTCACTTCAGACGGGGGCCGGGTATCCTTGCAGGCCAGCCTCGTCGATCGACACCAGGCAGCCACGGGACTGCCGGGGTTCGAGAGTGGCGTGCGCACCCCGCTGCCGGACAACGAGTGGCGGGACTTCGTGCAGATCAGCGTCGGCGACACGGGCATTGGGATCTCGAGCGAGAATATGGCCCGGCTCTTCGCTCCCTTTACACAAATCAAGAACGATTTGACCCGTACGAGCGAGGGCACAGGGTTGGGTCTGGCGATCGTGTCGCGTTTGGCGGAACTGCACGGCGGCGCCGTTGCGGTCACGAGCACGCCGGGGACCGGCAGTTGCTTCAGCGTCTGGCTGCCGTGGCGCACCGGAGAGAAGGCATGATTGGGGTGGGAGGGAACGATCTCTTTCTTCTGTGCCGGATCGGTTCGCGCATCGGTGCCTTGGCCGTCAAGGACGTTCGGGAGACCATGCGCCCGCTGCCCATCGAGCCGCTGACGGGAACGCCGCCGTTTGTTCTTGGCGTTGCCATCGTCCGAGGTTCTGCGGTTCCGGTCATCGACGCAGGCCGGCTCTTGGATCCCTCTGCTTTACCGTCCGCGGCCCTCACTTCACCGTCTAGCTCACGGTTTGTCTCGCTCGAGTTGGGAGATCGGACCGCCGTGCTGGCAGTCGATGGCGTGCTGGATGTTCGCTCGCTGGCGGCAGGAATACTGGCGCAGATCCCGCCGCTTCTGCGGGGGACGGGAAAGGAACTGGTGTCCATTATCGGCGCGCTCGATACCCAGCTCCTGCTGGTGCTCGAAGCGGCTCGTCTGGTGCCGGATTCAATCTGGAGCGAGATCAAAGGCGCGGGAGCATCCGCGTGATGATGCGCGGATCGGTGGAGCCACAACGTTTTCGCGGCTGGATTGCCCGGCGACTGGGTCTTCACTTCGACGACGCGAAGCTTGAGTTTCTGGCGGAAGTCTTGGACCGGCGCGCGGAAAAACAAGGGTTGGCGCGCCGTCCCTATCTCGATCGACTCGAGGGCCCGGACTTGGATGCTGAACTTCAGGCGCTCGCCCTGGAGCTGACCGTGCCCGAGACATACTTCTTCCGCCACATCGATCAGATCCACGCATTTGCAGACGTTGCGCTGCCTGAGGCTCAAACCGCCCGGGAATCCATCCGTAAGCTCAACCTGCTGTCTGCAGGTTGTGCCTCGGGAGAGGAACCGTACTCGCTCGCCATGATGGTGCGTGAACGCGGCGCGGACCGCGGCTGGAGCGTCGACATCCGCGGCGTCGACCTCAACCCGGCCATGCTGGCCAGGGCGGCGCGCGGCCGCTACTCTATTTGGGCGCTGCGCGAAACGCCGGCGATGAGCCAACGGCGCTGGTTTCGAGGTGTCGGAAAAGAGTTTGAGCTCGACGAAGGTATTCGCGCCGCCGTGACGTTCCAGGAAGTCAACCTCGCGCAAGAGAATGCCGAACTGTGGGCGCCGGCGAGGTATGACGTGATTTTCTGCCGCAATGTCTTGATGTATTTCACGCCGGACAGCGCGCAGGCCTTGGTGGCGCGTTTGACCCGTTCACTCGCGCCGGGCGGGCACCTGTTTCTGGGACATGCGGAGACGCTGCGCGGGTTGTCGAACGATTACCATCTGCGCCACACCCACGGTGCCTTTTACTATCAGCTCAGATACGCGCAGCGCGGCCGGCCTGGCGGAAAATCCGAAGACGCGGTTGATGGTGCCTGGCAGGTCGACTTGGCGGAGCGCTTTGTCGGCGGACCTGTGGCGCCGGTCCCTGACTTAAACTGGACGAAGACTTGGCTGGAAACGATTCAGAATACTTCGGACCGGATCCAGGTACTCACCGAACGACCCACTGCCGAGTCCGTGCTGCGAGCCCGCGGTGCGTTGGGCGGCGCGGCGAAAACCTCGGTGCAGCTGCCGCTGGTACTGGAGCTGCTGAAGAACGAGCGATTTTCGGAGGCTTTGGATCTGCTCGCTCGCTTGCCGGCGGAGTCGGCACAGGACGCGGATGTTCTGTTATTGCGCGCGGCATTGCTGACCCATAGTGGACAACTGGGCAAGGCCGAGAATGTCAGCATGCAGCTGCTCGAGCGCGATGAACTGAACACGGGTGCGCACTACCTGCTGGCGCTGTGTCGCGAGAGTGTGGGGGACCGGCAAGGCGCGCTCGACCACGACAGGTCCGCCATTTACCTCGATTCGGGCTTCGCCATGCCTCGATTGCACCTCGGACTGATGGCCAAACGCGCCGGCGACTGGGAAGGAGCCCGCGACGAGTTGCGCCAGGCATTGTTGCTGCTCAAGCGCGAGGACGCCTCCCGCCTGCTGCTGTTTGGCGGCGGCTTCGGGCGTGAGGCCTTGATTGCCTTGTGTGACGCGGAACTCAAGTCAGCAGCAGGCGCCCCGTGAGCACCAACGCACCGCCTGCGGCATTGGCGGTCACGACGGCGACTGCGCTGCGCCGCCTCTTCGACGCAAGCTTTGCTGCGCCGACGGCATCGTTGAGCGAACGTCTTGAAGATCTCCTCGCAATCCGTATGGGTTCCGATCCGTATGCACTCCGTACGTCGGAAATTGCCGGCCTGCACGTCGGCGTGAAAATAGTCCCGGTTCCGAGTCCCGTCGCGCAGTTGCTGGGTATCGCCGCGATTCGCGGCATGATGGCGCCGATCTACGATTTGGCGGCGCTGCTGCGCTACCCGCCTGCGGCCAACCCGCGGTGGCTCATCTTCGCACGGGCGCCGCAATCCGTGGGTCTAGCCTTCGAGACCTTCGAATCGCATCTGCAGGCGTCGCCATCGTCTTTGGCGACCGAAAATGTCGAGGTCGGCGGTACGGTCGGAATCAGGCGGCACCTGCGCGGCACGGTGCTGGCCGCCGGGACGCTGCGCCCGATCATTCATTTGGCTTCCGTGTTGGAAATGATTGGGGGAAAACGCTCATGATCGACAATTGGACCTTTGGAAGAAAAATAGCGGCGGGATTTGCACTCTCATTCGTACTGTTGATGGCTGTCGGCGCAGTCGCATATACCAGCATCAACAAGCTGTCGAGCACCGCCCAATGGGTGACTCACACGCACGAGGTTCTCGAGCATATTGCGAGTGTTCTCAGCTTGCTCAAAGACGCTGAGACGGGGCAACGCGGTTACGTCATTACAGGCGAGGAGCCATTTCTCGAGCCCTACCGCACGGGTTCCGGCGATGTTCTCAACGTGGTCAAGGAACTCAGGAAACTGACCGCAGATAACCCAGCTCAGCAGAAACGGATCGACTCCATCGAGCCGCCCGTGGCCGCGAAGCTGGCGGAACTCAAACAAACCATCGATCTGCGCGCAAAGGGAAGCGTCGACGAGGCCGTCAAGATTGTCCGCGGGGGAGAGGGGAAGCGGTTCATGGACGACATCAGGCGAATACTGAGTGAAATGGACGATGATGAGCGCGGACTACTCAAGCAACGCGCGGAGGAAGCCGAAACCGCGGCAAGAGGCGCGAAATCGGTCATTCTCCTCGGTACCTTGCTGTGCCTGCTGCTCGTCACGGGCGCGGGCTTCCTGATCACGCGTTCCCTCAGCCGCCAGATCGGCAGCTCCGTCGGGCAAATCCAAAGTTCCTCGACCGAGCTGCAGGCGGCCGCCAACCAGCAGGCGACCGCGACCAAAGAGCAGGCAACCGCCATGAGCGAAATCAGCACCACCATCAGCGAGCTGCTGGCGACTTCGCGGCAGATCGCCGAGAGCGCGCAGCGCGTCGCGCAGATCGCGGGGCAGACGGCGGTTGCCGCGCGTGCCGGGGACGCCACCGTGGCTACCGCGCACGACTCCATTTCGGCGATACGGCGCCAAGTCGATCTGATCGTGAATCACATGCTGGAGCTGGCCAAAAAATCTCAGCAGATTGGCGCGGTGCTCGATATTGTGGCTGAACTGGCGGAGCAGACCAACATCCTGGCGATCAACGCAACCATCGAGGCCGCGGGCGCCAACGAGGCGGGCAAGCGCTTCGCCGTGGTGGCGGATGAGATTCGCAAGCTCGCCGATCGAGTCGCGGGCTCGACCAAGGAGATTCGCGGATTGATCGAGGACGTGCGCAGCTCGGTCAACACGACCATCATGACGACGGAGGGCGGCTCGAAGTCGGTGGATGCCGGCGCCAAACAGTTCTCCGAAGTTGCCGCGGCTTTCGGGGAGATCGCAGGCCTCGTGGGCACCACGACCGAAGCGGCGCGCGAGATCGAACTTTCCACCAAACAACAGTCAACGGCTGTGGAGCAGGTCAACGTTGCCATAACCAGCGCCGCTCAGGCCACGCAAGAGACCGAAGCGAGTTCGGGCCAGACGCTGCAGACGGCCGTGGAGCTCACCGGCCTGTCACGCGCGCTCCTGCGTATCGTACAACCGCAGGCGGCGCTGGCTCGGCACGACTCCGCTGCGTAGGCCGCTGGATCAGAGAAAAGCCATCAAACCGCCAACGATCGCACGCGATCCCTACCGGTACTTTCGAATCGAAGCGCGCGAGCTGCTCGACGAGCTCGGCAAAGGCGCGCTGGAGCTCGATAAAGGGGCTGCCGCACCGGAGCTGATCGCCCTGATGCTGCGGCTCGCTCATACGCTCAAAGGCGCGGCGCGCGTGGTCAAGCAGCGCGGGATCGCCGATCACGCGCATGCGATCGAAGATGCGTTGAGCCCGTTTCGCGAGAGCGGCGTTGCAGTGTCCCGCGGCGGGATCGACGCGACGCTGCGGGCCGTGGACGGGATTGCACTGCTGATGGCTGCGCTGGCTCCGCAACCCCAGGGCGAGAGTGCGGCGCAAGGCGGCTCCGCCGGCCGCGGTACGCCGGCGATGCCGAATGACCCTCTCGGGGCGGCGACAACCAATGTCGACGAAATGGACGCGCTGCTGGAGAGCTTGAGCGAAGCGAGCGTGCAGGTTTCCGCGTTGCGCCGGGAGCTCGCGCCGCTGCAGCGCAGCCGTCGGCTCACGCAACTTTTGGAGGAACAGTGGCTTGCACCGCGCACCGATCGCCTCAGCGGCGGCGGTGGACAGCTACGCTCGATGATTGCGGAGCTGCGGGGTCTGATCGAGAGCGTGCAGCGCAGCTTCAGCGGCGGCGTCGAGCAGATGGATCGTGAGCTCGTTCAAGCGCGCGAGGCTGCCGAGCGTCTGCGCCTGCTGCCGGCCCGCCTCATGTTCGTCTCGTTGGAGCGCGCTGCGCGCGATGCCGCCCAGGTGTTGAACAAACGTATCACCTTCCTCACGAGCGGCGGGGAGGTTCGACTCGATGCGCAAGTCTTCGGCGTGGTGCAGAGCGCGTTGGTTCAAGCGGTGCGCAACGCAGTCGCTCATGGAATCGAAACAGCCGTGGAGCGGGAGTCCGTCGGCAAGCCGGCGGAGGGCCGCGTCTGGGTGGAGGTGCGCCGACGCCGTAACCAAGCGGTGTTTGTTTGCCGCGACGATGGCCGCGGCGTTGATCTTGAGGCCGTGCGCGGCGCGGTGGAGCGCAAGGGTATGCCTGCGACGGATGCAGCCAAGCTCGTTACCGAGGAATTGCTGCGGCTTCTGCTCGACGGCGGCCTCAGCACCTCGGCCGCCGTGACCCAGATTGCCGGACGCGGCATCGGCCTTGACGTCGTGCGCGAAGCGGCCGCCCGGCTTGGAGGAGAGGTCGGCATTCGCACGGAACCGGGGCTGGGCACGACTCTGGAGATTGTCGTGCCGGTCTCTCTCGCGGCCGTTGACGCGCTCATCGTCGAAGCCGGGGGACGGACGGTGGCCATACCGCTGGAGGCAGTGAAGCGGACGGTGCGGGTTGCGATTGGTGATTTGGCGCAGTCTGCGCAGGGCGCATCCATCCTATGCGAGGGGAAGGCCATTCCATTTGCTCCTCTGGAGGGAGCGCTGCGCCGAGGAACTCAGACGCGGGGCGTTGCGCGATCCTGGTCGACGGTGATCATCGAAGGCGCGGACGCGCGGGCCGCAGTGGGCGTCGAGCGTTTGCGCGGCACTCAAAACGTGATCGTGCGCCGACTCCCAGATTGCACACCCAGCGATCCGATCGTCGCGGGCGCATCGCTGGATGCGGAAGGACATCCGCAGCTGATTCTCGATCCCGAAGGTCTCGTTGAGTATGTTGGCCGCTCCGGATCGGCCCTTGCAGCCATGCCGACGCCGCGCGCTCCCATTCTCGTCATCGACGACTCGCTGACCACACGGATGCTCGAGCAAAGCATTCTCGAGTCGGCGGGCTACGAGGTGCATCTGGCCACGTCGGGAGAGGACGCGCTCGAGTGCGCCCGTAAATACCGCTATTCATTGTATCTCGTGGATGTTGAAATGCCCGGAATGGACGGCTTTACATTCATCGAGCGCGCGCGGGCGGATCCAGTCTTGCGCGACATTCCAGCGGTCTTGGTGACCTCGCGCGCGTCGCCCGAAGACCGTGAGCGGGGACTCAAGGTGGGTGCGAGGAGTTATATCGTCAAGGGCGAATTCGATCAGAGCGAATTCCTCGAGAAGATCCGTTTGCTGGTGGGCGCGCAATGAAGAGGCTGCGAATTCTCGTGGTCGAGGACTCGCTCACCACCCGCCGGCGATTTTGCGACATCCTTTCCGCCGACCCGGAATTGGAAGTGGTTGGCGAGGCCGAAGATGGCAAGCGGGCGATTGAGTTGTGCGAACAACTGCGCCCCGACGTCATAACGCTCGATATGGTCTTGCCCGTGATGAGCGGGTTGACGGCCACCGAGTACATCATGGCCTACATGCCGACGCCGATCCTGATCGTGTCCGCTTCGACGAACCGTGGAGAACTATTCAAGACTTATGATGCTCTCGCGGCTGGTGCGGTTGATGTGCTGGAAAAGCCCACGGTGGACGGCGTCGACGGCAGCTGGGAACGGCGGTTTGTGGCCGCCGTCAAGCTGATCGCGAACATAAAAGTCATCACGCATCTTCGCGCGCGACGGAGCGGCACGGAGCGGGCTGTCGCGGCTGTTCAGGAACACCGTGCGACGCCCCCTGCGCCGCTGCGCCGCGATCAACACCAAAGTCAGCACCGCGGCGTGGTGGCAATTGGCGCTTCGACCGGAGGTCCCGCCGCCATCGTCAAGGTCTTGCACGCCTTACCGCCGGGATTGCGCGTGCCCGTGCTCTTCGTGCTGCATATCGACGAACCGTTCGCTGCGGCGTTTGCGGAGTGGCTCGACAACCAAACGCCGCACGGGGTCGCCTACGCCCGCGACCGTGACTCCATTGATTCGCTGGGCGGACAGGTGATCATGGCACCGCCGGGCCGTCATTTGAGTGTGGCCGGCGGGCGCCTGCGCCTAAGTACCGATCCGCCGCGCCATTCCTGCCGGCCGTCAGTCGACGTGCTGTTCGAATCGCTGGCTGTGGATCGCGGTGCTGAGGTGGTGGCATGCCTGCTCACGGGCATGGGCCGGGATGGCGCCGCGGGTTTGCTCGCGATCCGGCGGGCCGGAGGATTCACCCTCGCCCAAGATGAAAGCACTTCGGTCATCTATGGCATGCCGCGCGAAGCGGTATTGTTGAACGCCGCGCAACTGGTTCTTCCGTTGGAACAAATTGGTCCGCAGATCGTAAAACTCCTCGGCGACGGCGAATTGCGAACGGCATGACGATTAACCAGGGCCCGTCATGAGGTCCGCCGCACCCATCGGCTCACTGGTGGGGCACCGTATGCGGAAGCCGCTTTGGCGTGCCGGGCCCTTCACGGGTCCTTCGGCCTCCTGACGAAGTGCAACGCTTCTCGCAGGTGACTCAGTTTGGGGGGCTTGCTCAGCAAGCGGTCTACATGCGCCGGCTGAGCTCCCTCGTCCAGCATTCGCTGGCCCCACCCCGTCAGCAAGATGACCGGGGTCGACGGTGACAGGCTCTTGATGGCACCCGCGACCTTGCGGCCGTCGACGTACGGCATGCCCAGATCCGTAAAAACGACCTCAAAGGCCGCGTTTCGCTGCAGGGCGGCGCGAAAGCAATCAATGCCCTCTTGCCCGCCGCTTGCCACAGTCACGTCATGGCCATCGACCTCCAAGATGTCGCGCAGCGATTTGAGCAGCAGCGGATCGTCGTCTACGACCAGCAAGCGCAAGCGCGGGACCGGCGCAGATGCCGCAGACTCGCCGGCGGGCGAAACACTCTCCGTTTGGCGCGGGAAACTCAGCCGTATGGTGGTGCCCTGTCCGACGGCGCTTTGGATATCGATATCGGCACTGTGGCGCTGGACCATTCCATAGACCATGGCCAGCCCTAAACCGGTGCCACGCTCACCTTTGGTGGTAAAAAACGGTTCGAGACATCGGCGGCGCGTGTCCTCGTCCATGCCCATTCCGCCATCGCACACATCGACGAAGATACTCGCGTCCTTAGCCGCAATCCCGGTGCGCAGGGTGATGCGGCCGCCTTCGGGCAGCGCGTCGACGGCGTTGAAGATCAAGTTGGTCAGTGCATCGCGAATCTCACTCTCGACACCCATGAAGGGGGGCAATTCCGGAGCTAGCTCGCGCTCCACGTGGATGACCACACCCGCCTTGAGCGGGATGTCGCTCCAGCGGGCGCGCGTCAAATCGATCACCTGCTCCACCAGCGGGTTTATTTGAACCGTAGCGAGTGCAAGGTGCGGTTCGCGCTGGCGGTAGAACTCGCGCATGCGCGCGACGGTCTGCGCGACGTCACCCACGGCCTGTTGGATGATCTGCAGATAGCTGCGGCTCTGCGCGCTGAGACTCAGGTCGCGCTCGAGCATCACATCGGTGTAAAGCGCCACCGGCGACATGGCGTTGTTGATATCGTGGGCGATGCCGCTGGCCATCTGCCCGAGCACGCGCAGCCGCTCCTGCTGCAGGATGGCTTGCTGCGTCTGGCGCAGATCATCGTACGCGCGCTGCAGGACGAGGTAAGTCTCGGCCTGGTTGGCGGCGAGCGCCACGTGCTCGCTCAGCTGTCGCAAAAACTCGCATTCGCCACTGCTGAAGCCGTGCGGCGTACGGCGGGCGGCGATCAGGACACCGAACACCTTGCTTTCGACCAGCAAGGGCGCTGCCACGAAAGAGCGCAGCCCGCCGCGCGCGAGTTGCTGCGGAAATGCGAACTTCACCTGTTCGTTATCGGGTTCGTACACCAACTGTCCACCGACGCAACGCGAAAGGCCGTTGTGGTCGATTGCGATGTGCGCCTGCTCCGGTAGGCCGACTTCCAGTGCCACGGCCCCGCTGCCGACGCCGACGACGGTCAGCACGGCGGCGCCCGATTCGTAGAGGCAGATGCAGCCGAAATCGATCGGTAGGTCGGCCTCGAGGCTGCGAACGACGACCTGAAAGATGCTGGCCAAATCCTGTCGCTGCCCGATGGCGCGGGTGATGAGGCTGAAGAGCTCGAGGCGCGCGAGCTGCATCACGAGTCTTTGCTCCGCGCGCTTGCGTTCCGAGATGTCGCGGGCGATCTTCGATGCGCCGATGACCTCACCTCGCGCGTTCTTGACAGGGGAGATCGTCACCGACACATCGATTGGAGTTCCGTCCTTCCTGATGCGAACGGTTTCGAAGTGATCGACGCTCTGGCCGCGCGCGATTTTCGCCAGGATGTCGGCCTCCTCCTGTCGCCGCCCCTCGGGAAACAGCATCAGCATGGATTGGCCGATGGTCTCGGCCGCGGAGTAACCAAACAGCTCTTGGGCCCCGTGATTCCAGCTGGTGATCACCCCCTGCAGAGTCTTCGACATGATGGCATCGTCCGAGGATTCGACGATCGCGGCGTGTTGAGCGCGGAGCGCGAGATGCTGTTCGGCTCGCCCTCGCTCGAGCATCTCAGTCGCGTCCATCTCCATCAGCGACAGTAGCAGCACCAGAGAAGCGACAACTTGGCCCAAGTGAGCGATCATCGCAGCCGTATCGTCGGGGGCTCGCGAATAGAGCATCGCCACCTGTGCGAGGACCAGCACCGCCGCCATCAATGCCAACGCGGGCAGCATTCTCTCGACAGCGCGCTTGCGCCAGCAAACCGAACCGATCGCTGCCCAGACGAGCGGCAGGAGCACGAGCTGCGGCGACGCGTAGCGCGGCAGCGCAACGGACATCTCAAATAGGACGGCACCCAAGAGCATCAATGCCGGCGCAAGCCAGGGCGCGCGCCGCCGGCCGCTGAGTAGCAGCCAAATTGAGGACCCGGTACCGAGTGCTTGTATGATTCCCCCGACTGACCATGTCGCGGGCTGCAATAGAGCGACCGATTGTCCAATTGAGGCCAAAGGGCCAGACCATTCTATAGTGACCAGCACAGGGATGAGTTCCGCCAGGAACGCGATTCCGAAACTGATCGCCAACCAAGTGGCAAAGGGACGCTCCGAACGAACACCGAAGTTGCGGAAAAAAAGCGCCAAAACGCCGGACAGCAGACACAGCCCTGAGTCCAGAATGAGATGCAGATTCGGATAATCGCGGCGGCCGACTGCGGCGAGGGTCGCACTGATCACGCCAAAGAGCAGCAGAGTCACAAGAACATTGCCGGACAACTTGAATCGCCCGGCAACGTCAGTCATTGATACGGTCGAAGGATCGATCGCGTTGCAACAAGAACTCCGTTTACCGAACCGGGCGGCGAAAGTCACGATCGGCGTTGCCGACCGACAAGATCCTCGTGCAGTTACCGGAAGTCAAGCGAGAGATTGTGAGACCGCCTTCACAATTGTCGCGGCTTCTTATGTTCAACGCTTACCATGATCGGCCGGGGTCCGATAACCTCAGGACCGCAATCGGACAAGGACGATCATGATGTGGCGCGGGATCGGCATAGTCGCGTGGGCACTTCTATTGGTTGGTACGGGCTTTGCGCCCGCCCAAGCCGATGACACGCCGAGCATCGGAGACTTGAAACGACTGACCGTCGAAGACCTCATGAATGTCGAGGTCACTTCGGTGACCCGGCACCCTGAAAGGCTGATCGAGGCGGCCTCCGCCATTCAAGTCATCACGCAAGAGGACATCCGGCGTTCCGGCGCCACCAGCATTCCGGAAGCGCTGCGGCTGGCTGATAATCTGCAGGTGGCGCAGAAGAATGCCCACGACTGGGCGATCAGCGCGCGCGGATTCAATGCCGCGCTGGGCAACAAGCTTCTGGTCATGATCGACGGACGAACGGTGTATACGCCGCTCTACTCGGGGGTCTTTTGGGACGTCCAGGATTACTTGCTGGAAGACATCGATCGAATCGAGGTCATCAGCGGGCCGGGAGGCACGCTGTGGGGCGCGAACGCGGTCAATGGCGTCATCAACATCATCACCAAGAGCGCCGCGGACACGCAAGGCGTGTATGCCGAGGCGGGCGGCGGATCCGAACCGCATGAATTTGCCGGTGCACGCTACGGCGGTTCGCTCGACGGGGATACGCATTTCCGCGTCTACGGCAAGTATTTCGACCGCGGCGACGAAGTGCTGGCCAATGGAAACCCGGAATCGGATTCTTGGCGGCAAGGCCGGGCGGGCTTTCGAATCGATTCGGGACTCTCGCCGCAGGATCGATTCACCCTCCAGGGCGACTATTACGACGGCCATGAGGATGTGCAAACCGGCGGTGACGCCGACGCCAGCGGCGACAATCTCCTGGGCCGCTGGACGCGCTCTCTATCGGACGACTCCGACCTGAGCCTGCAATCGTATATCGACCAGACGCATTTGGCCCTGCCGATCGGGCCGTTGATGGTCAACGGCCTGCAATTCGCGCCCCCTGGAAATCTGTACGATGACCTCACGACCTACGATGTGGATTTCCAGCATCGATTCAGGATTGGTGCACGTAATCGCATCGTCTGGGGATTGGGGTTTCGACGCACGTTCGACACCGTCATCGATGGGCCCGGATTGGGGTTTTCCCCGGCCGTTTTGGATCAGAGCTTGTACAGCGCCTTCGTCCAGGACGAGTTCGCGCTGCGGAACAACCTGACCTTCACCGTCGGCACCAAGCTGGAGCACAATGACTACACCGGCTTCGAATTCGAACCCAATGCGCGTTTAAGTTGGATTCTGAGCCCGAGTCAAGCCGTGTGGGCCGCCGTGTCTCGCGCCGTACGCACGCCCTCGCGCTTCGATCATGATCTTTCGGAAGGGTCGCCGCCGTACCCGGTGTTTCTGAAGGGAGGCTCCGATTTCACCTCCGAATCCGTGATTGCCTACGAACTGGGCTATCGCATGCAGCTCAATTCGAGAGCCACCGCTTCCGTGTCCAGCTTCTACAATCGGTATAACGACGTCCGCAGCGTCAGTCTCACCCCGGTCACGGTGTTCCCCGTCTACTTCGCGAACGGCCTGCAGGGAGACACCTACGGGCTCGAGTTCAGCGGCAACTACCAAGTGTCCCACGCCTGGTCGCTGCATGCTGGTTATACCCTGCTGCAGGAGCATCTGCGCGTCAAACCCGGCGGGTATGACGTGAACAATGCGCTATTCGAAACGGCGGACCCCGAGCACCAGTTCTCCCTGCGTTCCTCTCTGAACCTGCCGTGGCGCGCGGAACTCGACGCCGGCCTGCGCTGGGTAGACACCCTGCACACCGACACCGGGGCGATACCCGCAACGGTGCCCAGCTACTTCGAACTGAATACGCGTCTGGCATGGCACGCAAGCGAACAGCTCGAGCTCTCGCTGGTCGGACAGAATCTGCTGCACAACCGTCATCCCGAGTATGGTCCTCCAGACCCAGCGCGAGCGGAGATTCAGCGCAGTGTCTATGGAAAGCTTGCGTGGCGGTTCTGAGCAAGATCTTGCGGGCGTTGCTTTGCGGCACGCTGGGGCTGATGGCATTGCTCCGCGGCGCATGCGGCGCGGAGGCGCCGACCGAGTACCAGGTCAAGGCTGTTTTTGTTTACAACTTTTCGCATTTCGTCGAATGGCCCCCTCAAGACTTCATCGGGCCCAACGCGCCTTTCATCATCGGTATCTTAGGCAACGATCCGTTCGGGGTGCGTCTGGATGAGGCGGTGCACGGCGAGCTAATCGATCAACATCCGCTGGTGGTGCGCCGCTTCCACAGCATCGGTGAAGTCGGCGATTGTCAGATCCTGTACATCGACCGCTCGGAAAGCACGCAACTGCAGCAGATCCTCGCCGCCTTGGATCACCGCGGCACGCTTACCGTTTCCGAACTGGATGGCTCCTCCGAGCGCGGCGTCATGATTCAGTTCACGACCGAGAACAATCGAATTCGGCTGCGCATCAACGTGGAATCCGCGCGCGCTGCGGGCCTGACGATCAGTTCAAAATTACTGCGGCCCGCCGAAATCGTCGGCACCCGCGGTGGAAACTGACGCATGACCGCCTCGTCCACTCCCATTCGTCGCACATTGATGCGGATGATATTTCTCTCGGCCGGTACGGTGCTGGCGCTGACTACGACGGCGTTTTGTGCTTACGAGTTCCTGACATTCCGGCAATCCAGCGTCCAGCAGCTGCAGATATTGAGCCAGGCCATTGCCAGCAACAGCACCGCCGCGCTGGCGTTCGACAACGCCGATGACGCTTCTGCGGTGCTGGCGGCGTTCAAAGCCGACCCGCACATCGCGGCGGCCGCGTTGTACGATTCGCAGGGCAAGGTCTTCGCGGTCTATCCGCGCGGGCGGTCGGCAGCGAACTTTCCGCTGCGGCCGGGCGCGTCCGGCTACATTTTTGGGCACGGTGAGCTGATCGGCTTCCAACCGGTCGAGGAGGGTTCAAAGCGTCTCGGCACGCTGTTCGTCGAATCCGACCTCGGTGCCATGTATGCGCGCATCAGGCTTTACGCGCTGATCGTCTTTCTGGTGATCGGCATCTCCTTGCCCCTGGTCTATGTGATTTCCCGCCGGCTTCAGCACCGGCTGCTGCATCCGATTCTTGCGCTCGCGGACACCACCCGAGCGGTCTCCGAGCGTCACGACTACACCGTACGAGCGGTGCGGACCGGCGCGTACGAATTCGACCTCTTCACCGACACTTTTAATCAGATGCTCACGCAGATTCAGTTGTCCGAAGCCAAACTGCACGCTCAACTCGGCCGTCTGGGCCTGTTGCAGCACATCACGCGCGCAACGGGCGAGCGCCAGGATCTGCAGAGCATCTTTCAGGTCGTACTCGACAGCCTCGAGCAGAATCTCCCGATGGATTTTGGCTGCTTTCTCCTGCACGATGCCGCCGCGCAGTCGCTCACCGTCAGTGTGATGGGCGCCGCCGGCAGGGAATTTGCCGACAAACTCGGCTTGGTGGAGCAACTCGATGTGCCGCTCGACGCCAACGGGTTGTCCCGATGCGTGGCCGGGCAATTGGTCTATGAACCAGACGTTCTGAAGATTCCCTTTCCCTTTCCACAGCGGCTGGCTGCCGCCGGGTTAAGGTCGATGGTTATCGCACCGCTCATCGTGGAGAATCAGGTATTTGGAGTGCTGGTGTGTGCGCGCCGCAAGGATGGTGCCTTCAGCAGCGGTGAGTGCGAGTTTTTGAAGCAGCTGAGCGAACACGTGGCGCTGGCGAGTCACCAGGCGCGGCTGTATGGCGCTTTGCAACAGGCGTATGACGACCTGCGCCAAAGTCAGCACACCGTGATGCAACAGGAGCGGCTGCGGGCGCTCGGGCAAATGGCGAGCGGCATCGCGCATGACATCAACAACGCGATTTCGCCGGTTTCGCTCTATACCGAGTCATTGCTCGAGCGCGAACCGAACTTGAGCGAGCGGGCGCGTGGCTATTTGACTACGATTCAGCGGGCCATCGAAGATGTCGCGCGAACGGTGGCGCGCATGCGCGAATTTTATCGCGAACGGGAAGCACAGCTGACGCTCGAGAGAGTCGATCTAAATCGCGCCATTCGGCAAGTCGTCGAACTGACGCGCCCGCGATGGAGCGATCTTCCGCAGCAGCGCGGCGTGATGGTGGATCTTAAAACGGACCTGGATGATGCCTTGCCGGACATCATGGGTGCCGAACACGAGATTCGCGATGCGCTGACGAACCTGATTTTCAATGCGGTCGACGCGATGCCGAGCGGAGGCCGGCTCACCATGAGGACCCGCCAATCCGGGAGCGCGGACGGCCCAGAACGCGTTTTTATCGACGTGAGTGATACCGGCATCGGGATGGACGAAGACACTCGCCGGCGCTGCCTCGAGCCTTTCTTTACCACGAAAGGCGCGCGCGGCACGGGCTTGGGGTTGGCCATGGTGTACGGCATGATCCAGCGCCACAGTGCTGAACTGGACATCGAGAGCGCAGCCGGTCAAGGTACGACGGTGCGCTTGAGTTTTCCCGCCTACACCGCATCTGCCGTGACGACCACGCAGGTGATCAAGGCGCCGTTTGTGAGCCGTCGGCTGCGGATCCTCTTGGTCGACGACGATCCCATGCTCATCAAGTCCCTGCAGGACACCCTGCAGGAAGATGGGCATCAGATCACCGCAACCCATGGCGGCCAAGCCGGTATCGACTCTTTTGCCGCCGCCCAGAAGCGCGGTGAGTGCTTCGACATTGTCGTGACGGATCTCGGTATGCCGCATGTCGACGGCCGCAAAGTGGCGTCCTCGATCAAAATGATGTCCTCCACCACGCCCGTTATTCTCCTCACCGGATGGGGTCAGCGACTGATCGCGGCGAACGATATCCCGCCTCACGTTGACAAGCTGCTGAGCAAGCCGCCTCGTCTGCACGAATTGCGGGCTGCGTTGGCGGAGCTGGTGCGATGATCCGTGCCACCGCACGACTGCTCATCGTGGACGACGAATCGGCGCAGATGCGTGCGCTGTGCGACACGCTGAGTGTGGAGGGATACGCCACCCAAGGCTACAGCTCGGCGCTGGAGGCCTTGGCGGCGATTCAGTCCGGCGAATTCGATTTGCTGGTCACCGATCTGATGATGCCGGAAATGGACGGCATCACGCTGATCAACGCCGTCAGGAAAATCGATTCGAGTCTTGGCGCCATCGTGATGACCGGCCACGGCACGATCGATACCGCGGTACAGGCGATGCAGGGAGGCGCGCTCGACTACATCCTCAAGCCGTTCAAACTCAAAGTTATTTTGCCGGTCATCGCGCGGGCGCTGGATGTGCAGCGGCTGCGCCGCGAGAACGCCGAATTGCAGGAGCGTGAGCGGCGCCGCTCGGACGAACTTGCCGCTGCGTATCAGGACCTCGAGTCCTTTTCCTACTCCGTCTCGCACGATCTGCAGGCGCCGCTTCGGGCCATTGACGGCTTCGCGCAGATTCTGGCGGAGGATTTCGCGGATCGTCTGGACGCGGAGGGAAATCGCCTCATCGGGGTTATCCGCAACAACAGCCAGAAGATGGACCAACTCATCGTGGGTTTGCTGGATTTCTCGCGTATTGGCAGACAGGCTCTCAACCTCGATCGAATCGACATGACCGCACTCGCGAAAGCGGCAGCCGCCGAGATGAAGTCGCTGTACAGGGGTCCTGAGCCGGTCGTCGAAATCGGCGCACTGCCGGCCGTCTCGGGAGACGCGACTGTCATGCGGCAGGTCTGGTGCAACCTCATCGGCAACGCCTTGAAGTACAGCGCGAAGCGCGCTCAGCCGCACATCAAGATCAGCGGCCGAATCGAAGATCGCGAAGTCATCTACCGGGTGGATGACAATGGGGCCGGTTTCGACATGCGCTACGCCGGTAAACTCTTCGGCGTTTTTCAGCGCTTGCATCGGACCGAGGAATTCAGCGGAACCGGTGTGGGACTAGCGATTGTGCACCGCATCATAACGCGCCACGGCGGTCGGATTTGGGCGCAAGGCACGCCGAATGAAGGCGCGTGCTTTCAATTCGGCATGCCGCTCGCGCCATCCTCATGATCGGCGCAATCCGCCCCGGCACCACTCGGGTTGCCCGACCGATTCTTTGCGGAATTCCCTTAAGCGGCGGGGTTTTGCGCCGATAGGGTAATAGTCGACGGCAGTCAGTCAGGGCTCCAACACGTGAATGGTGCGATGCACAATGCCTGGATACGGGGCTGGACAGTAAGCGGGCGGCTGCTCCTGATCAATGGCCTTTTGATCGTCGGGCTGTGCGTAGTCAGCGCAATCGCCTGGCAAGCCTTGAGCGCGCAAAGCCACGCGATGAACGAACTGGCCCAGATAAGCCGTGCCGCGCGCTACCACCAGGATGCCGAAACGCTGCACGCGAATTTGAAGGCCGATGTCAATGCGCTGATGGTCGGCAGTGTGTTCTCCGCTGACCAGCGTTCGGAACTCGTGGACTCCTTGGCCGACGATGCGAGGGACTTTCGCCGTGATTTGATGATGTTGGAGCGTGTGGATCTCGCCGCGGATCTGGTGGAGACCGAAACCAAGGTTCGAACGCTTGCCGACACCTTCCTCTCCCAGGCGATGGAGCTCGGACAGCGAGCGCTCCGCGACCCGCAGTCGGTGGGCCCGGAACTTTCCAGATTTCGCGACTCGGTGGCCGCCCTCGATGGGGCCTTGCAAAGACAGACAGCCGCGTTCGCGACACACATTGTGAGAGCCAATGACGAAGCCACCTTGGCGGAATCAACGGCCAAGAAATGGCTGATCACAGCCTGGGTGCTCACGAACGTCGTGGTCGCGTTGCTGGTGGCCTGGTTGTCACGCTCCATCCGGCGTTCGCTGAGGGCGGTCCGCAATGTGGCACTTGCCCTCTCGCGAGGAGATATGACCGCGCGCAATCCCGTCGGCAATCAGGATGAACTTGGTGAGCTCGCTGGTTCCATCAATGGCATGGCGGATCGCCTGAACGACATGATCGGGCAGCTGCGTGCCGAAGCTGATCGCGACGCCTTCGGCACGCAATTGGTGGAAGCGTTGGAGATGGCCGACACGGAAGAGGAAGCCTACGCCGTCCTGTCCCGTGCGATGCAGCTGATCTCGCACGACTTGCCGACCGAGCTATTGTTGGCGGACTCCAGCCGCACGCACCTGGAGCGTGCCACGATGCATCCGAGCGCCAAGGCGCCGGGATGCAGCGTGGAGTCCCCGTTCAGCTGCATGGCCGTGCGCCGCGGCAACCCCGTGATCTTCCCGGACAGCGAGGCACTGAATGCCTGCTCGCGGTTGCGAGGCCGCCCCTGCGGACCGGTCTCGGCGGTTTGCGTGCCGGTCAGTTTCATGGGGCGCGCATTGGGCGTCCTGCATTCCGCGAGTCCTCACGGGCAGGGCGCCAACCCCCGCCAGGTGGCCCAGCTCACAACCCTGGGGATCCAGGCGGGCGCCCGGATCGGCACGGTCCGCGCCTTCAACAGCACGCAGCGCAAGGCCTCGACCGACAGTCTGACCGGCCTCCCGAATCGCCGCGCCGCCGAGGACTGCGCCCGAGACCTGATGGCTGCGCATACGCCCTTTGCGGTAGCCCTCCTGGATCTGGATCACTTCAAGCGCTTGAATGATACTCGCGGCCACGAGGCCGGCGATCAGGCCTTGCGATTGTTTGCAAATACCTTGATGGCCGGTCTGCGCAACGGTGATGTGGGCGCGCGCTGGGGCGGCGAGGAGTTTGTGCTGATCCTGCCCACTGCGAACGCCACGCAGGCGGTCGAAGTTGTGGATCGCATCCGCGCTCGCCTGGCGACGGCCCTGCTCACCGGAGGTTCGCCGAGCTTCACGGTGAGTGCCGGGATTGCCGACACCACCATGACTCCGCGCTTCGAGCAGCTCATGAGGATCAGCGATGAAGCCCTCTATAGCGCCAAGGACACGGGCCGTGACCGCGTGATTGTCGGCACCGTGCAGCAGGCCAATGAGGGCAGAACCCGCCACGCGACCGAGCATCCTGCCGTGCCCAATTTAGAGATGATTGCCAACGGCTAGGGGAATCCCCGCAACGTGCAATTTATGTGAAACCGCTCCAGCGCTCCAGCCGGAATTTGAGCAAGATGGAACCTTGAGATTGCAGCGCCGCGGAATTTAATGGAGAAGCGCCGATGGCTAGATTGATACTGACGGTCGATGATTCGCCATCCATTCGTCTGATGATGCATTTGACCCTGACCGGTGAGGGTTACGAGGTCAAGCAAACATCCGACGGGGTCGAAGCACTGGAATTCGCGCGCAATCACAACGCAGATCTCGTCCTGACCGACATCAACATGCCGCGTATGGATGGCCTCACTCTGATTCGAGAGCTGCGCATGCTTCCGGCGTACAAAACCGTCCCCATGCTGGTGCTGACGACCGAATCGACACCGGACAGGAAACTGCTCGGGAAGGAGGCCGGAGCGACCGGTTGGTTGGTGAAGCCGTTCAATCCTCAACAACTGATGGCAACGATAGCTCGGGTCATCTGACCGTGCACGAACCACCATTGCAGCCGGCTGTCTCGCACTCTCAGCAGACGGATAATATCGTCTCGTTGCTTGAAGTCATCGTCTCGCAGATCGAAGGCGCGCTGCAGGAGACGAATGCGCCGGCGGCGACGCTGGTGGAAGCGGCGCACTCGATGAGCGGGGCGACTCAGATCATTGCGCGGTGCCTCTCCGACTTCTCCGGCTCACCGGCGCGCGTATTTGGGGATCTCATGCTCTTGCACGACGATCTACATTCACGGGCAGGCAAGGCTGCCTCAGCCGTTCAATTTCACGACCGCCTGGTGCAAAGCTTGACGCATGTTTGTTCGAGTCTGTCGCGCCTCGCAGAGTTTATGGCGTCCGCTAGTGCGCCAAAGTCGGCAACCGAGTGGAACGAGCTGAAGGAGCGTATCCGAGCCGCGCAACATCAGGGCAGCGGCACGGGCAAGGTCGAGCTGTTCTAGGCGCCGCGGCGGGCGCCCGGGAGAGCAGGCGGTTTGCAGCCCAAGGCGTCTTGCAGGGATTCGAGCTCGTGGTTGGCATAAGCAAGGATCGTCGTACAATCCTTGGGCGATAGACCGAGGATGGAAAAGGCGTCAATCCCATCCACCTCGACGACTCGGGGAGACGGCATCTTCAGCGCCTTGCCGAGCGCAACGCCGGCAATCAGAATGTCCGACAGATCCGCGTCGCCTCTGTGCTTGCGGTCGCGCTCCTTCTGGTCGCCGACAGCCGCAGACATTTCCTCGGCGAATCCCCAATTCTCCAAAACGGCCTTGCCGATCGACGCGTGCCATTCCGACACCAGTTCCAGGAAAGCTCTGGGGTTGCGCAGTGCGCCCAACTTGCCCACGGCGCGCACCATGATGTAGAGGCGGCCAATCCCATGCAGGAGCCCGGTCAGGAACGCCTCCTCGGGATCGACTTTGGTACGTCGCGCCACGTCTCGACAGATCGATGCCGCGGCGATGCTCTCCAACCACAATTCATTCAAGAGCTTCGCGATGGAAGACAGGGATTTCTCTTCCTTCATTTGTTGAACCGCAAACGCCATCGCGGCGCTTTGCACGAACTGATGACCCAGGCGGGTGATCGCGGTTCTCAAATCGGTCACCGGCTTGCCCGTTTGATTGAATGCAGCCGAATTGGCGGTTTGCAGAAGCCGTCCTGCCAAGCGCGGCTCGGCGCCGACGATGGTGACCGTTTGCTCGGGGGTTGTGTTCGGATCAGCCAAAGCATTGCGGACTCGAATCACGATGTCCGGAAAGCAAGGAAGATTCACCGTCCCAGACGATACTTCAGCCGCCAGCTGACCCAGGAATTGGAGTGCGGCGCCCCTGGCCTCATCGGGCATGGCATCGGCGGGGGCTACGGATTGCGTATTGGATCTATAAGTGGGTGCCGCGGGAACATTGGTCATCATCGACTACCCCGCTGTTGTGACTTCAACCAGGCATTGAAACTGGTTTCGGCAGAAACGCCAAAATCTTGAGCCACGGAGCAGGTGCCGCCCCTACGGAACACCTCTTTCCTAGGGCATTCCCGTCGAGAGAATAGCTCGGTCTGGCTCCGACTTGGCCTGGGTTATGTTAAAAGTCGCTCAATGCCTCCAGGAGTTGAGCTGCTAGCATAGGCGCATGAGCACAGGACGTTCTCCGGCGGATACTTCGCGGGCTGTCGTGGCACGACGCCTCATCTCGCTGACCGACTTGACGAGCTTGAACGAGTCGGACGATGCCGCCACGGTGCGCGCACTGGCGCAGCTCGCCTGCTCAGCCCCGGTCAATCCCGCAGCGGTGTGCATCTGGGCGCGAGGGATTGCCGCGGCGCTGGACGTGCTCCGCGGTACCGGCATTCCGGTGTGCGCGGTTGCGAATTTCCCGAGCGGCACTGCGGCAATTGACGGCGCGGTGGCGGAGACTGCGGCGGCCGTCGCGGCCGGGGCGGCCGAGGTGGACGTGGTTTTCCCTTATCGGGCGCTGTTGGCCGGCGACACGCTCGCGGGTTTAGGATTGGTCCGCGGCTGCCGCGAAGCCTGTGGGGAGCGTGCATTGCTGAAGGTGATTTTGGAAACCGGTCAGTTGGTCAGCGCCGCGAACATCCGCCTTGCCGCTGAAATTGCCATCGAAGGCGGTGCGCACTTCCTGAAGACGTCGACCGGCAAGACTCAACCCGCTGCGACGCCGGAGGCGGCGGCGGTGTTGTGCGACGAAATCGCAGCGGCCGGCCGGAACAGTCGGTCGATCGGCTTCAAGGCTTCCGGCGGCATCCGCACCATCGACGACGCCATGATGTATCTCACTCTTTACGAAGGCAGGTTTGGTCCGGGAAGCGCTTCACCCGGTAATTTCCGGATCGGCGCGTCCGCATTGTTCGAGGAATTATTGGCCGCAGCGGCGTAGCTGTCGTCGCGCGGCTGCAGGAGGACAAGCATGCCTGTCTCACCCCGCATTGCCGTTGTCGGCAGCGCCGTCACGGACCTCACGACTTTCACGAATGTGTTCCCACGCCCCGGTGAAACCTTGTTCGGCAAGAGCTTCGACCTGGGCTTCGGCGGAAAGGGCGCGAATCAGGCGGTGGCTGCGCGGCTCTGCGGCGCGCAAGTGATGATGGTTGCCAAGGTCGGCGACGATCTGTTCGGGCAGGCGACGATCGACAATTTTGCCTCCTTCGGCATCGACACGACGCACGTGCACATCGTCCCGGGTGCGCCGACCGGCGTTGCACCGATTTTCGTCGAGCCCAACGGTCAGAACCGCATCATTGTCGTCAAGGGTGCCAACGACCGGCTGACGCCTGCCGATGTCGACGCGGCGGCGCCGGACCTCGAGCGCATGGACGCGATCATTCTGCAGTTCGAGATCCCGCTCGAAACCATCTATTACACCGTTCGCTTTGCCTGCGCCCACGCTATCCGCTGCATCGTCAATCCGGCGCCGGCCGTGCCGGCCAACCTGGCCGAACTGGCAGGCGCGGACTATTTCATCCCGAACGAGTCCGAAGCCGGGCTGCTCACCGGACTGCCGGTGCGCTCGGAAGCGGAGGCGGCAGCATGCGCGGCTGTGCTGCTCGGCAAAGGATTTCGGCGGGTGGTCATCACCCTGGGCGAACGCGGTTCGATGCTGGCGGACGCCGCGGGCCACACGCTGGTGCCGCCCTTCCCAGTCGCAGCCGCCGATACCACGGGCGCTGGGGATGCGTTCATCGGTAGTCTTGCCGTATTTCTGGGCGAAGGCGTGCCGGAGCCGGCAGCCTTGGCACGCGCGAATCTCTACGCCGCCCTGTCGACCACCCGGATCGGAACCCAGAAGTCGTTTCCGCGGCGCGCCGAGTTCGAGGCGGAATGGGACCGGCACAGCATCGGGCCGCCGCGATAGGATAGACACCATGTTTGTCGTGCATAGTTACCCGCTGGCCGTCGCATTTTGCGTGGTCACGATGTTTGGTTGGGGCTCGTGGGCAAATGCCAAGAAGCTGGCACCCCCTGGCTGGCGGTTCGAGCTCTTCTACTGGGACTACGCGCTCGGCGTCCTGCTCCTGACGCTGATTCTCGGCCTGACCTTGGGCAGCAGCGGCACCGAAGGCCGCCCTTTCCTCGCCGACCTCGCGCAAGCCTCGAGTGCCTCCATCCTTTCGGCATTGGTTGGCGGTGCGATTTTCAATCTCGCGAACATTCTGCTGGTCGCCGCGATCGAGATAGCCGGCATGGCGGTGGCGTTTCCGGTCGGGATCGGACTCGCGCTGATCATCGGCGTGATCGTCAATTACCGCGCCGCTCCGGTAGGCAACGTCGCCCTTCTTGCCGCGGGCGTCGGGCTCGTGATTCTGGCGATCGTCCTGGATGCCTTGGCCTATCACCGTTTGCCGGCCGCGTCGCCCGGCGTAGGCAACAAGGGCAGCGCCAAGGGGCTGCTGATTTCAGTGGCCTGCGGCGTGTTCATGGGAATGTTCTATCGTTTCGTTGCTGCGGCGATGTACGCAGGTCCGGCCGATGCGGTGAACGGCAAGATGGGACCCTACGCGGCAGTCTTCGTGCTCGCCGCCGGCATCCTGCTGAGCAGTTTCGTCTGGAATACATTCGCGATGAAAAAGCCCTTCGAGGGTGCCCCCGTCGGCTTCCGCGACTACTTCGCGGGGAGCTTCGGCACGCACTTGGCCGGCGTGCTGGGTGGCGCGATCTGGGGAGTGGGCATGTCCTTCAACCTGATTGCCTCGGGCCGCGCCGGCTTTGCGATTTCCTATGGGCTCGGCCAGGGCGCCACCATGATCGCGGCATTTTGGGGCGTGTTCATCTGGAAAGAATTCCGCATGGCGCCGCCCGGCACGTCGGCCTTGCTGGCGGCGATGTTCGCGAGTTTCCTGACCGGACTAGCGCTCATTGTCTTGGCACGAACGCTGTAGCTCGGCACAAACGAGGCATAGGATGAAACCCCCGCGACCGATGCGACGACAAGTCCCTAGTTTCTCCCTGTATGGCGAGCAGCCGACACCGGCCACTCCGGTAGACGCGGTGCACATCGAGGATATTCCGTCGCGTAGCGGCAAGTATCTGGGACAAATCAGCAGTCACCGGCATCTCACACTCTGTCAGTGCATTGTCGTGACCGCCGGGCCGGTGACGGCAACGCTCGAAGATTCTCAGTCGACTTCCGAGGGGCCGATTGCCGTGATCGTGCCCGCAGGAACAATTCACGGCTTTCGCTTTCGAGCTGAGACGCGCGGGTTTGTCCTGACCGTCAATCTCGAGACCTTGTCTAGCCTGGTCGGCCCGGTGCACCGTGCGTCCATCGAGTCTTTGTTCGTGACGCCTCGTACCATTGATTTGCGATTGAACGCGGGATTGGCCGCGCGCACGACGGGGCTCCTCGACTGTCTGCTACGCGAGTATCGGCAATCGGACCGCTTGCCGGACACCGTCGCGGGTTGGCTGGCCTGTTCCGCGCTCTGGATGATCGCCGAGAGCGCCGCATCGACGGCGGCAACCGAGCTGCATAGCAGCGCCGATTTGAATCTGCTCCGGGAGTTTCGTTCGTTGGTGGAACGTCATTACATGGCCCACTGGGCCGTGGAAAGGTACGGGCACGCACTGGGAATATCGGAGACCAGCTTGAATCGTCTGTGCCGCCGCTTGACCGGAAGTACCGGCTTCGACTTGCTGCAACAGCGCTTGGCTTTGGAAGCGCGCAGGCGGCTCCTGAACTCCGGCGAATCGGTCGGCATGATCGCCAATGTCCTGGGGTTTAAGGATTCGGCCTATTTTTCACGTTTTTTCCGCCGCCAGATCGGCGTATCGCCCGTGGAATTTCGACGGCGACGGATTGACGTAAAAGTACCGGCAGGCGTTGATTTCGTACACATCGGCTAAATTGGCCGCTGCTAGGCTGCGCGCAGCTCTCATTGGATGCGCGTCATGCCTCGCACTCAAGTCGCAATCATCGGCGCGGGCCCCTCGGGCCTGCTGCTCTCGCAACTGCTGTACTTGCACGGAATCGACAACGTGGTGCTCGAGCGGCAGAGCCGCGAGTACGTCGCGGGGCGCATTCGCGCCGGCGTTCTCGAGCAGGGCACCGTCGACTTGCTGCTCAAGGCGAAATTGGGCGATAGGCTTCTGAAGGAGCGATTGGTGCACGACGGCGTGGCACTCGGCTTCTCTGGGCAGCGCATTCGGGTGGACTTACGCAAGCTCTGCGGTCAATCGGTGTCGGTTTATGGTCAAACGGAGGTCACCCGGGATTTGATCGATGCGCGCACCGCCGCAGGGGGAAGTCTCATTTTCGAGGCGACCGACGTGAGCGTCGCGGAATTTGCGGGCGCGACACCTACCGTGAGATATCGACACGATGGAGAAATCCAAGAACTGAGCTGCGATTTCATCGCAGGCTGCGATGGATATCATGGAGTATGCCGGCGAAGCATTCCGGCGGCGGCAGTGCAAACATTCGAGCGCGTTTATCCTTTCGGATGGCTGGGCATCTTAGCCGATGTTCCCCCGGTGGCCGACGAACTCGTTTATTCGAATCATGCGCGCGGCTTTGCATTGTGCAGTATGCGATCGCTGACGCGCAGCCGGTACTACGTGCAATGCGGGCTGGATGAGAAAGTCTCGGATTGGTCCGACGATCGGTTTTGGGCAGAGCTGCGCTCCCGCTTGCCGCCTGACATCGCTGCAGAGATCGTGACGGGGCCGTCGATTGAGAAGAGCATTGCCCCGCTGCGCAGTTTCGTGGTCGAACCTCTGCGCTTTGGTCAGCTCTTTTTGGTCGGCGATGCCGCCCACATCGTACCGCCTACGGGCGCGAAGGGCCTGAACCTGGCGGCAGCGGACGTGCGCGTGTTGTATCAGGGGTTGGTCGAATATTATCGGACGGGCGATGCGGGCGCGCTTGATCGGTACTCCGAGTTGTGCCTGCGCCGCATCTGGAAGGCTGTGCGCTTTTCTTGGTGGTTTACCTCGATCATGCACAGATTCTCAGACGACCCCTTTGCACACCGATTGCAGCTCGCCGAGCTCGATTATTTGAGCGGATCGACCGCGGCGCTGACCAGTTTGGCCGAGAATTACGTCGGGCTGCCTTTCGAAGTCCCCGCGTAGCGGCGCGGTCAGACGGCCAACTGCCGTTCGAGCCGATCCAACGTGCGCATTGCGGGAAGACATTGCGTGAGGCTGGCATTCGGCTCGCGGCCGGCGGCGATCGCGGCGAAGAACTCGCGATCTTGCAGCTCGATGCCGTTCATCGACACGTCGACTTTGGACACATCGATGGGCTCGTTCTTGCCGTTCAGCAGTTCGTCGTAGCGCGCGATGTAAGTTCCGTTGTCGCAGATGTAGCGAAAAAACGTGCCCAGCGGACCGTCATTATTGAACGACAGCGAGAGCGTGCAAATCGCGCCGGAGGCGGTCTTTAGTCCAATGCTCATATCCATGGCTATCCCTAAGGTGGGATGTTTGGGGCCTTCGAGGGCGAAGGACTGCGACGCACTCTCGCCCGTTTGATACGCGAACAGGTCCACCGTGTGACAGGCGTGATGCCAGAGAAGGTGGTCGGTCCAACTGCGGGGTTTACCCAAGGCGTTGGTGTTGGAGCGGCGGAAGAAATAGGTCTGCACGTCCATCTGCAAGACCTTGAGTTCGCCGGCGAGTACGCGTTTGTGGATCCACTGATGGCTGGGATTGAAGCGCCGCGTATGGCCGGCCATGGCGATGACGCCCGTTTCATGCTGCACGCGCACCAACTTTTCCGAATCGGCGAGCGAATCGGCCATCGGTATTTCGATCATGACGTGCTTGCCGGCGCGCATGCATTGTTCGCCCTGGGAGGCGTGCATCTGGGTCGGAGTGCTCAAGATGACGGCTTCGAGTCCGGGCTGCTTCAGGCTCTCGGCAAGATCGCCGGTCCAATGAGGAATATTGAACTGTTGGGCGACGGGAGCGGCGGCCTCTTTCGTGGAACCCACGAGGGAGGTGACCTCAATCCCGGGAATCTTGGCCATCGCTTCGAGGTGCTTGACGCCAAACGCGCCCTGACCGGCGAGACATACTTTCACGTGCTACCTCCGTCCTCGAGAATCATGAGCCCCGCGGCGGTGTTCGATGCGGGCACATGGTAGTGCCGATAAACTTCCTTGACGTTTCCATCGAGTGCGCCGCGCATCACGTGCCACATGACCATCTCGACGCCTTCAGATCCCGCCTCGCGCATGTACTCGGTGTGCGTGAGCTTCGTGAGCCCGATGGGGTCTTTGGTCATACCGTCGAGAAATGCGCTGTCGAATTCGCGATTGATGAGCCCCGCGCGCTCGCCCTGGAGTTGATGCGACATGCCGCCGGTGCCGTAGATGACGACGCGTAGCTCCTGTTCGTACGTATCGACGGCGCGTCGGATGGCCTGGCCGAGCTTGAAACAACGTGCGCCGGTGGGAGGGGGATATTGCACCACGTTCACGCACAACGGAATTACGGGAAACGGCCATTCGGCCGGCCTACCGCAGGTAATGGACAAGGGGACGGTCAAACCGTGATCAACCGGCATCGCGTTGGCGATCGTCATGTCGAACTCGTCGAGGATCAGCGATTCGGCGAGATGCCATGCCAGGGCGGGATGACCTTGAACCGTCGGCACCGGCCTCGGTCCAAAACCCTCGTCGGCAATTGGAAATTGTTCGGCGACCCCGATGAGGAAGGTGGGAATGATCTCCAACGAAAACGCGCATGCGTGATCGTTGTATACGATGATCGCGACATCGGGCGCCAAGGCGGAGAGCCACGCGCGCGCCGGCTCATAGCCGCGAAACAGCGGCTCCCAATAGGGCGTTCCGGTCACGCCGCGATCCATCGCGACGCCGATGGCCGGGACGTGGGAGCAGGCGATGCCGGCGACGATTTTAGCCACGCTCGTCGTCCTTCTTTGCGGCGTCTTTGTATCGGTTACCCTCGGGCGAGCGGCCTCCGGCCAGCATCATTTGCGCATAGACTTCCTTGGGTACGCCGGACATCATGCCGGCCACGTCCTGGAAGGTGAGTCCGTCGCAAAATGCGATCTTGATGGTGTAGTAAATGTTGCCGCCGACTTTCAGCATGCCGAGCCAGTCGCGCTGCAAGACCGCCCGGCGCTGCAAGGCGGTCAGCGCAAAGCGGTCCAGGTATGCGCTTGCGTCGTCCTTGAAGCTTTTGCGATTCTCCGCCTTGTTGAGCGACATGCAGAACATGTTGAGCGCGTAGCCTTCGCGGCCGCGGCGCGCGTCGTAGACATAGGTGCCGGGAATGCTTTCATAGTCGCGTGGCTTTTTCATGCGAGGATTTCCGCAGATCGGATTTCTTGGCGCACGATGTCGCGAACCAGGTCAATGGCGTTGCGCATCAGTGGGCTGTTCGGCCGTCGGGTCGACGTCGCGATCGACAAGGAGGTCTTCAAGGTCGGCGAAAGAATCGGCTTCGCCAGAACCTGGTCGGCCCATTCCGTGGATTTGACGGCGTTCAAGGGGAGTACGGCGTAGCCGAATCCCTGGCGCACCAAATCGATGATGGCCGGAATCGATTCGATTTCATGCGCCACGCTGATTTTGCCGCCGACGCTCGCCAATGCAGTTTCGACCGACATGCGCATGGCATGCGGGCGGCTGGGGATGATCAGCGGGTAGCCGGCCAGGTCGCTCAAGCTCACGGATTTTCGCGATCGGCGCGGCGTGGTACCTGAGCGCGGCGCGGTACCTGAGCGCGGCGTGATGAGGAAAAGCTGCTCATCCATGAGGGGTTGCAAGTCCACTGTGGGCGAGGCGAGGGCGTTGTACACCAGGGCACAATCGACTCGCCCCACATTCAGCCATTCCACAATGTAGCTCGACAAGCCCTCGACCGTCGCCAGTCTCGCGTTCGGCAGCCGCTGTCCAAAGGCCTTCACCAGCGGCACCGTGACGCAGCGTCCGAGGCTTGGCGGCAGTCCCAGCGCGAAGTGCCCGGAGTCCCCGTTGCGTTGGTCCGCCAGTTCCTGGCGCGCTCGACCCAGCTGGGTCAAGATGCCCCGCGTATGCTCGAGTAAGCGGCTGCCGGCATCGGTGAGCACGACGCCGCGTCCGTTGCGCTCGAACAGCGTATGGCCCAGCTCCGATTCCAATTGCCGCACCTGGCGGCTGAGCGCCGGCTGGACCACCGACAGAAAGGCCGCCGCGCGCGTGAAGCTGCCGAGCTCGGCCACATGGCGGAAGTATTCGAGCTGTTTCAGCTCCAATCGCGGTCCTCCAAGATATACGGATACGGCATAACAGGTATATTCGTCATTCCTTGATAGTATACGTGAACATGCAGCGCTCCATACCATGTCTTTTCATGCGCGGCGGCACTTCGCGCGGGCCGTTTTTTCTCGAGAGTGATCTGCCCGCAGACGTTGCCGCGCGCGACCGGGTGTTGCTGGCGGTCATGGGGTCGCCCGATGCACGGCAGATCGACGGCTTGGGTGGGGCGGATCCCCTGACCAGCAAGGTCGGGATCGTGAGCCGCGGCAAGGCCGACGATGTGGATTTGGAGTTTTTGTTCGCGCAAGTCTCCGTCAAGGAGGCGCGCGTCGATACCACGCCTAATTGCGGCAACATGCTTGCGGCGGTGGTGCCCTTCGCTCTGGAAACGGGTTTGGTGCCGGCCCGCGGCGACGTCACCACCTTGCGGGTGCTGACGCGCAATACCGGGACCTTGAGCGACATTGAAGTGCGCACGCCGCAGGGTAAGGTCGACTACTCGGGCGGCGCGCGCATCGATGGCGTGCCCGGCACCGCTGCTGCCGTCAATATCCGCTTCTTGGAGACGGCGGGTTCGGTGTGCGGCTCCTTGCTGCCGACCGGCAACATCGTCGATCGTTTCGATGAAGTGGACGTCACGTGCATCGACAATGGCATGCCCGTAGTACTGATGGCGGCGGAAGCGTTGGGCGTCACCGGCTACGAAACGCGCGAGGTCTTGAACGCGAACCTGGCGCTCAAGCAGCGCCTTGAGTCGATCCGGCTGCAGGCAGGCCCCAGGATGAATTTGGGCGATGTCGCTAAAAAAGTGGTGCCGAAGATGTGTTTGGTCGCCGAGCCGCGAGCGGGCGGGCAGATTTCGACGCGCACATTTATTCCGCACGACTGTCATGCCGCCGTCGGCGTACTGGGTGCGGTGACGGTCGCGACCGCGGCGGTGTTGCCGGGCAGCGTTGCCAATCGCTACGCAAAAGTTCCCGAAGGGACAACCAAGACGATATCCGTCGAACATCCGAGCGGTGAATTCAGCGTCGTGCTGAGCATGAATGCCGAGGTTCCCTCCGAAGTTGTCGGCGCGGCGCTCCTGCGCACGGCGCGGCTCATCATGCGAGGCGAAGTGTTCGTCCCAGAGTCCATCTACGGTTCACAGGGGGTTCGATGATTGGTCAGTCAGGAATTGCGGTCAAGTCGGTGACGCGTGCCGAAGCGGCCAGCGTGACGGCGCTTGGAACCTATGGTGTTGCCACCGTGCACGAAGCCCTGGGGCGCTTGGGCCTGATGGCACCTTATATGCGGCCCATCTATCCGGGAGCGAAGGCGTGCGGATCCGCCATCACGATTTTCGCGCACCCCGGTGATAACTGGATGCTGCACGTGGCCGCAGAGCTGCTGCAGCCGGGGGACGTGGCGGTGCTCGCTACCTCCGCGGAGAATACCGACGGCATGTTCGGCGATTTGCTGGCGACCTCGTTTCGCGCCCGCGGCGCCGTCGGATTGGTGATTGACGCCGGCTGCCGAGATGTGGCGGAGCTGCGCGGTATGAACTTCCCCGTCTGGGCAAAAGCCGTCCACGCCAAGGGTACCGTGAAGGCCACGGTGGGATCGGTCAACACGCCCGTCGTTTGCGCCGGCGCCCTCGTGCATCCGGGCGACGTGGTGGTTGCGGATGACGACGGCGTGGTGATCGTTCCTAAACAGCATGCGGCGAAAGTCGCGGCGGCGGCCGCAGCCCGCGAAACGAAGGAAGCCGGCAACCGCAAACGTTTGGCGGCGGGCGAGCTGGGCTTGGATATCTACGGCATGCGTGAATCGTTGGCCAAGGCGGGCTTGCGCTATTTTGCGGACGAAGAGGCTTACCGGCAGGACATGCCGAAATGACCGCGGCCAAAAACCCCTTGAAGAGCTGCTTGCCGCCGGATCCCCTGCCGATATCGCCGGCTCTGCGCCTGCCTGCGGGAGCGTGCGATGCGCACTGTCACGTGTTCGGCCCGGCCGGCAAATTTCCCTACGCCGCCGATCGCAGCTACACGCCGCCCGATGCGCCGGCCGAGAGCCTGCGGCGGCTGCATGCCAAGCTTGGCATCTCGCGCGCCATCATCGTACACGCGAGCTGCCATGGCACGGAGATGGATGTCACCATGGACGCGATCGCATCGAGCGGTGGGGCGTATCGCGGTGTTGCCTGCGTCGAGGATTCGATTACGGACGGGGAGCTGCGGCGTTTGCACGATGGCGGCATCCGCGGCATACGCTTTAATTTCGTCAAACACCTGGGCGGCGTGCCCGACTTGGCTGTTTTCCATCGGTTGCTCGCGCGCATCAAGCCGCTGGGATGGCATGTCGTGCTGCACTTCGATGCCGACGACATTCTGACTCAGCAGGACTTGCTGAGCCGCATCGATCTGCCGTTCATCATCGATCACATGGGGCGTGTCAAAGCCGCCGACGGCCTCGAGCAACGACCCTTCCAGCTGTTGCTCGACCTATTCCGCAACAATCCCTTGGCGTGGATCAAAGTGTGCGGCGCCGAGCGGGTGTCGGTGGGCAAGCGGCCGTTTCGGGATGCCGTGCCATTCGCCCGAGCGCTGATCGCAGTCGATTCGGCGCGAATCCTCTGGGGTACCGATTGGCCGCATCCGAATATCGCCAAGGACATGCCGAACGACGGCGAATTGGTCGATCTCTTTGCGGAGATTTGTCCCGACGAGGCGATCCGGGAAAGGATTCTCGTAGATAATCCGACGCGGATGTATTGGGCAAATTAGAGGCACGCGCATGATCATCGATTGCCATGGCCACTACACGACTGCGCCCGCCGCGCTGCAAAAATTCCGCGACGAACAGGTCGCCGGCCTGAAGGGCGGCGTCGACATTCCCCTGAGTGCGCAGCCTTCGATCAGCGATGATCAGATTCGCGACAGCCTGGTGAATGCGCAGCTCAAACTGCAGCGCGCCCGGGGCACGGATCTCACGATTTTCTCGCCGCGCGCCTCTGCGATGGCCCACCACATCGGCAACGAAACCACGAGTCAACGCTGGACCCAGGCTTGCAACGACCTGATTCATCGCGTGTGCACGCTGTATCCCGAGAACTTCGTGGGGGTTTGCCAGTTGCCGCAATCGCCGGGTGCCGCGCCGGTGAATAGTGCCGCGGAGCTCGCGCGTTGCGTGGAAGAGCTGGGGTTCATCGGCTGCAATTTGAATCCGGACCCGTCGGGCGGCCATTGGACTTCGCCGCCTTTGACCGATCGTCACTGGTACCCGCTGTACGAAAAGATGGTGGAGCTGGATGTGCCGGCAATGGTGCACGTGAGCTCATCATGCAATCCGAACTTTCACGCTACCGGCGCGCATTATCTCAATGCGGATACGACGGCTTTCATGCAATTCCTCACCGGCGATCTATTCAAGGACTTTCCGACGCTGCGCTTCATCATTCCCCACGGCGGCGGTGCGGTGCCCTATCACTGGGGCCGGTACCGCGGCCTCGCCCAGGATTTGAAGCGTCCGTTGCTGGGCGACTATCTGTTGAAAAACGTGTTCTTCGACACCTGCGTCTATCACCTTCCCGGGATCGAGCTGCTGCTCAAAGTGATACCCGTCGACAATATTATCTTTGGTTCGGAAATGGTGGGTGCCGTGCGCGGCATCGACCCGGAGACGGGCCACTATTTCGACGACACCAAGCGCTACATCGATGCGCTTTCGTTGAGCGAGGCGGATCGCCGCAAGGTATTCGAAGGCAATGCGCGCAAGGTGTTTCCGCGCCTGATGGCAGGACGTTAGCGAAAATGCACACCACGTCTGCGCGGGACCGAACGATAACGATTTTGTCATGCGTTCTGGTGGCCTTGTGCGAGGGGATTGATCTGCAGGCCGCCGGCGTCGCCGCCGCAGGTATCGGCGCCGAATTCAAACCGAGCCCCGATCAGTTTGGAACGTTTTTCAGTGCTAGCACGTTTGGCTTGTTTTTAGGTGCCATTATCGGCGGCCGGCTGGCCGACGGCATTGGTCGTAAAAAGGTCTTGGTGGTGTCGATCGGATTGTTCGGACTGTTCTCTCTGCTCACTTCCTTGGCGCCGGATGTGCATTCATTGATCTGGGCCAGAGCACTCACGGGTCTCGGACTTGGCGGTGCGCTGCCTATGCTGCTGGCGCTCGTGACCGAAAGCAGTGCGAGTGAGCAGCAAAACGCCAGTGTGGCCATGGTTTACGCGGCCATGCCGCTGGGCGGGGCAGCGGCAAGTCTGCTGAGCATGCTCATCGCGACATCCCACTGGCGCACGATATTCATCGTCGGAGGTGTGTTCCCGCTGCTGCTGGTACCGCTGCTGGCGATCTCATTGCCGGAGTCGGCAGCCTTTCAACGCGCGAGGCAGGCACCGGCGGGACTGCGCGACAGCAGTTTCACGGCCTTGTTCGCCGATGGCCGGGCGCGGCGCACGTTGTTGCTGTGGGTGAGTTTCCTGCTCGAATTGCTGTTGCTCTATCTGCTCCTGAATTGGCTGCCATCACTATTGATGAGCAACGGTATTTCCAGCGTCCAGGCGGCCGGTGCACAGATCGGCTTCAATTTGGGAGGAGTGCTTTCGGCAGTGCTCGTGGGGTACTTGCTTGGCGGGCGCCTGCGAAATCCCGCGATCGCCGCCATCTTCGTGGCGTTGCCCATTCTGATAGTGGTTCTGGCCAAATCCCCGCCGCAGTTCATCGTCATTGCCTCGGTGGTGTTCTTCTTGGGCTGCGCGGTACTGGCCGCGCAGGCATTCCTTTACACGATGGCGCCGATCAGCTATCCGACGCGAATTCGCGGTATGGGGGTGGGTGCGGCGGTGGCCTTTGGAAGAATCGGGGCGATCGTGGGTCCGAAGCTCGGTGGCATGCTCAAAGCGGCAGCTCACGGACCCTCGCAACTTCTCATGGATCTTCTGCCCGTGGTGATATTCGGGAGTCTGTGCGCGCTGTGGCTGGCGTGGGAGACGCGAGGCAGCGATCCGCCAGCAAAGGCATCCCGACTTCCGTGAAGCGCAGGCCCGATCCCGAATAGGTAATGGACTGCGGTAGCCACAGCTCGACGGTGGTTCCAACGTTGCGTTCACTGTCGATGCGCAGCCAACCGCCGGACTGAATCGCTATCCCGTGAACCACGGAAAGACCGAGACCGGTTCCCATGCCCCCTTTGGTGGTAAAGAAGGGCTCCATTGCCTTGGCCCGTGTGGCTTCGTCCATGCCCACTCCAGTATCGATGATCCTAATGCGCACATAATCGTCCGGCGACAGCGGTAAGTCGGTTTGGCCACTGATCTCCTCCGCACTAATGGTAAATATCCCGCCGTCCGGCATGGCGTCGCGTGCGTTCAAGGCCAAATTCAGCAGCGCCAACTCGAGCTGGTTGGCGTCCATCGTCACCGGCGGCAGCGTGCTCGGAAGTTGACAATTAAAATAAACGCCTACTCCCAAAGCTCGCGTCAGGAGTTCTTCCATGCCGCTCACGAGTTCACCGATGTCCACCGACGTCGGTTTGAGCTCTTGGCGGCGGGAAAAGGCGAGCAGTCGCTTGGTGAGCGACGCGCCTCTCTGGCCGCCCTGAACTGCGATGTGCAACAATCGATGGCACTGCGGATCCTCGGGCAGGCGCTCTTCCAGCATCGTGAGGCTGCCCAATACCGTCATCAGTAGGTTGTTGAAATCGTGAGCGACCTCACCGGTCAATTCTCCGATGGTGTCCATTTTTTGTGCTTCGAGGAGCTGTGCCAGAGCCTTTTCTCGCTCCCGCGTGCGCTCCTCGACCCGCCGTTCCATCTGCTCGTTCAAGCGGCGGAGCGCAGCGCTTCGCTCGACAACCCGCTGTTCGAGTTCGGCGTTGAGCCGCTCAAGTTGACGAGTCTTACGATAGAGGTCCACGAACACCTTGACTTTGGCGCGCAACAGCTCGGGGACCACCGGAACCGGAACGTAATCGAAGGCTCCGAGATCATAGCCCCGCAGTTGGTCTGAATTGGTCGTCATGACCGCGGATACAAAGATGATGCCGATCCTCTGAAATCGTGGGTGCTCACGAATCAGGGCCGCAAGTTCGAACCCATCAAGATCGGGCATACAGACATCGATGAGGATCAAACCAATTTCATTCTTCAACAGGCATTCGAACGCCTCGCAGGCCGAGGATGCCTTGATGAGCGTGTCGCCCATCCCGGCGAGAACGACTTCATAGCTCAGCAGCTTTGCCTGCTGATCGTCGATTAGCAGGATGTTCACTTTGTCAGGCTCGTTCACAGGCGCGACGGATTCCATGCGTCCCTCCTGCACCGCAGCAGCGCACACGCAGCAACGCAGCACGGATAAATCTTGCCAAGAGACAGCTCAAAAAGGGAATGTCGCCAACCAAAGACAAGCGAGGCCGGGCTCGAGCGCGCTGGGTGCTGCCGGTTATCTCAGGGTGTCTCCGGCGGCGACGCCGTAACGACCGGCCGTTCCTGCCAGCCGCCGCCCAGAGCCGCGTAAAGATGGACCATCGCGCTCAGGTTGTTCGCGTAAGCCTGGGCGAGCGTGAGCTCGGCCGTGAACAGTGCGCGATCCGCTTGAATCACATCGAAATAGGAGGCATAGCCGATCTTGTATCTCGCGAGGGCGATCGCGCGCGCCCGCCGCAGGGCATCGACCTGATTCGCTTGTTCGCGGTCCTGTTCCCCGAATTTCTGGTAATCGATGAGTGCATCGGCCACATCCTGGAAGGCGGCCTGCACCGACTTCTGGTATTGATACAGCGCCTCGCGCTTGCGCGCATCAGCGATCTCGACCTGATATAGGTTCGACTGGACGCTGAGCAGCGGCTGGATCAGGCCGACGCCTAAGCTCCATTCGGCGGCCGGCGCCGTGAACAGGTGACCAAAGGGCACCGACAGTGAGCCGTCGCTGCCGGTCAGCGAAATGTTCGGAAACAGCGCGGCCTTGGCCACACCGATTTCGGCATTGGCGGCCGCCAGCCCTTGCTCGGCCTGCGCCACGTCAGGCCGCCGCTCGAGCAGTTGCGCCGGCAGACCGGGCGGAGGCCGCGGCGGCGCTTCCGGAACGGCCTCGCCGTAGCGCGCTCGGCTGACCAGACCCGGATTGTTACCCAACAGCACGCTGATCTGGTCCTCGGTCTCGGCGATCTGGCGCTCGATTTCGGGGACGGTCGCGCGGGCGGCGGCGAGATCCGCCTCGGCGGTGGCCTCATCGAGTCCGGTCGCATAGCCACGCTCGTGCTGGGCATGCGTAAGCTCCACGAATTTCTCGCGCGACACGACCGTACGCTGTGTGATCACGAGTTGACTATCGAGCGAAATGAGCTCGAAGTAGGCGTTGGCCAGCGTCGCCACCAGGGTCACGCTGACGGCGCGCCGGGCATACTGCGATGCCAGTAGATTGGCCCGCGCCGCTTCGTTCATGCGCCGCAGTTGTCCCCACAGGTCGAGCTGGTAGGACGCCAGAATCTGCACCTGGTCCTCGTTGTTGATCCGCGGCGCGCCGGGCAGCAGCGCGTAGCTGGAGGTCTTGGCGCGGGCGGCGCCCGCATCGACCGATACCTGCGGCAGGTAGTTGAGCCGAGTCGAGCCCGAGCTGGGCCCGCGCTTCGTCGATTCGTGCCACGGCAATCTTCACGTCGTAGTTGTTCTTGAGCGCCGTCGTGAGCAGCGCTTGCAGGTCTGTATCCGGATAGACCTCCCACCAGCCGCTGTCGCCGACGGAGGCGGCGTCGCCGGCCGCACCGGTCGCGGCCGGCGCAACGTCGCGGTATTGCGGCGGCATGTCGAGCGCCGGCCGGTGATAGTCCGGCCCGACGGCGCAGCCGACGAGCAGCACGGCCGCCGCGCCGCACAGCCGCTTGCTCATGCCAAGGGCTCCGCGCCGGCTGCCGGCGCGGGCGTCGCACCGGCGTGCGGCTTGGAGAAGCGGTCGACGAGGCCCTGCAGGACCACGTAGAACACCGGGACAATGAAGATGCCGATCATGGTCGCGGCAGTCATGCCGAATACCACCGTGGTGCCGAGCACCTGGCGCGATGTCGCGCCGGCGCCGGTCGCGATCGCGAGCGGCAGCGCGCCCAGGATGAACGCGAACGACGTCATGAGGATCGGCCGCAGCCGCAGCCGCGACCCCTCGATCGCCGCCTCAATCAGCGGCATGCCGCGCTGGTGCGAGAGACGCGCGAACTCCACGATGAGGATCGCGTTCTTGGCGGCGAGGCCAATCAGCATCACCAGACCGACCTGCGCATAGATGTCGTTCGCCATGCTGCGCATCGACAGGCCCAGGAAGGCGCCGAACACGGCGAAGGGGATGCACAGAATGACGGCGAACGGCACGATCCAGCTCTCGTACTGGGCAGCGAGCACCAGGAACACGAACACGAGCGCCATGGCAAACACATACGGTGCTTGACTGCCCGCGCGCTTTTGCTGGAACACCGAGCCCGTCCAGTAGTAGGTGAGGTTGCTGGGCAGTGACTTGGCGAGCGATTCCATCGCGTTGATCGCATCGCCCTGGCTGTATCCGGCGGCGGGCGCGCCGTTGATGGTCACGGCGCGGAACACGTTGTAACGCTCGATGTAGGCGGGGCCACGGGTCGGCTTGATCGACACCAGCGACGATAGCGGCACCATGTCACCCGCCTGTGTGCGCACGTACAGAGTACTGACGGCGTCGGGCAGCGTCCGTGCCGAGGCCTCCGCCTCGGCGGTCACGCGGAACGTGCGCCCGAACAGATTGAAGTCGTTGATGTAGTTGCCGCCGAGGTAGGTCTGCAGTGCGCCGAAGATGTCGGAGATCGGTATGCCGAGCTCACGGGCTCGATCACGATCGACGACGTATTCGATCTCCGGGACCCGGTCGTTGAACTGGGTCGAAACGCGTGCGAGCTCCTTGCGCTTGTTGGCCTGCGCAAGGAAATCGTCGATCTCCGCGGTGAAGTTTTCGAGGCTGCCGCCCGAGGTGTCGGCGAGAATGAACTCGAAACCACCCGCCTGGCCGATGCCGGGAATGGCCGCCGGCGCCACGATCACGACATTGGCCTCCTTGAGCGGTCCGAGAAGCTTGTACAGCCGCTCCATCAGCCCCTGGACCGAACTGTTGTGGCCCGGGCGCTGCGACCAGGGCTTCAACGGAATGAAGCCAGATCCCGTATAGGGCGTGTTGACCTGGGCGAGCAGATTGAGACCGGTGATGGCGAGCATGCTCTCCACTTCCGGTTGTTTCTGGACGATGGCGCGGATCTGCTCGAGCACTTTCTCGGTACGCTGCAGCGACGCGCCGGCCGGCAGCTGCGCCACCATCAGCAGGTAGCCCTGGTCGTCCTCGGGCAGAAACCCGCCGGGCCGTTGCCACATCAGGTATGCGAGCGCGATGACGATCGCGCCGAACACACCGAGCGCCACGCCGGCGCGGCGTATGGCATGGCGCACCGTGCCCGTGTACCGCTTCGTGACTTTGTCGAAAAGACGATTGAAAGCGGCGAACCCGCGGCCGAGCAGCCCGTCGGATTCGGTCTCGGCGCGCGGTTTCAGGAGCAGCGCGCACAGCGCCGGCGTGAAGGTGAGCGCGATGAACGCCGAGATCAGGACCGACACCGACAGCGTCAGGGCGAACTGTTTGTAAAACTGGCCGGTGAGTCCGCCAAGGAAAGCCACCGGCACGAACACCGCCGTAAGCACCAGCGCGATCGCGATGACCGGACTCGACACGTCCGCCATAGCCGCTCGAGTGGCCGTCAGCGGATCGAGACCCTTCTCCTCCATCTTCTCCGTCACGGCCTCGACCACCACGATCGCGTCGTCGACGACCAGACCGATGGCGAGAACCAGCGCGAACAGCGTCAAGGTGTTGATCGAGAAGCCGAGGGCGACGAAGACGGTGAAGGTGCCGAGCAGCGACACCGGTACCGCGAGCATGGGAATCAAGGTCGCCCGCCAGCTTTCCAGGAACAGAAACACGACCAGGAGCACCAGCGCCGTGGCGATGAACAGCGTGATCTCGACTTCTCTGATCGATTCCCGAACGAACTCCGACGTGTCGAGCGGTATCGTGTAGCGAATGCCCCTCGGGAAGTGCTGCGCCAGCTGTTCGAGCGTGGCGCGTACCTTCTTGCTCACCTCCAGGGCGTTGGCGTCAGGCAGCTGATACACGCCGAGCAGCGCCACCGGCTTGCCGTTCAGCCGACTCGAGCGCGTGTAGTCGGTGGCCGCCAGCTCGATGCGGGCGACGTCGCGCAGCCGGACGATCGAGCCATTCGGGCCGGTCTTCAGCACCACATTCTCGAATTCTTGCACGCTGCGCAAGCGCCCGTGCACGGTGACCGTGTAGGTCATCTGCTGTCCGGGCGGCGCAGGCTCGGCGCCGACGATCCCGGCCGGCGCGACCACGTTCTGTTCGTTGATGGCGCTGCTGATGTCGGCGGTGGTGACGCCCAGGCGCGACATCTTGCCCGGGTCGAGCCAGATGCGCATGCCGTAGTCGCGCGCGCCGAATTGCAATACCTGACCCACGCCCTGTACGCGCGCGAGCGAGTCGAACACCTGCAGGGTCGCGAAGTTGCTCAGGAATAGGTAGTCGTAGCGCGGGTCCGACGCCTCGATGGCGACGAAGATCAGCGGCTGCGGCTGGCGCTTGGTGATCGATACGCCCTGGCGCAACACGTCCGGGGGCAGTTGCCGCTGCGCAATGGCGACCTGATTCTGCACATCGACGGCGGCGATGTCCTGCGCGGTGCCGACTTCGAATGTGACGTTGAGGGTGTAGGACCCGTCGTTGGAACTGCGCGAGTCCATATAAATCATGTTCGGGACGCCGTTCACCTGCGTCTCGATCGGCGCCGCCACCGACTGCTCGATGGTCGAGGCGTCCGCACCCGGGAAGGTCGCCGATACCACCACCGAGGGCGGCGTGATCTGCGGGAACCGCGCCACCGGCAGCAGCAGGAAGGCGATGAGGCCTGCCAGTGTGATGACGATCGCGAGCACCGTCGCGAATATCGGACGGTCGATGAAGAAATTGCTCACGAAGCGCGCGGCTCCGCGGCGGGCGCAGCGGCCGGTTGGATCCGCACGGGCGTGCCGGATTTGAGTTTCTGCGTGCCGTCAATGACCACGACATCGCCGGGCGCGAGGCCTTCCTCGACCACCCAGTCGCTGCCTTGCTGCTGGCCCATTTTGACGTCGCGCTGCTGGGCGGTGCCGGCGCTGTCGACGATCCAGACGTAGTTCTTGTCCTGCAGGAGTTGCACCGCGCGCTGCGGCAGGAGCAGCGCATTGGGACGCTCGCGGGTCGCGACGACCACGCGGACATACTGCCCGGCATGGAGGAATTGCTTCGGGTTCGGCACCGTGAGGCGCAGCGCAAGCGTATCGGTTCTAAGGTCGACCGCGGCGTCGACGAAATTCATCGTCCCGGGCAGCTCGTACTCGCTGCCGTCGGCGAGCAGGAGCCGGAACTGGCGCTGACTTGGATTGTGCTGGTCGAGCGGACGGCCGAGCTCGCGCTGCACTTGCAGCAGGCGCTGTTCGCCAACGCTGAAGTTCGCGTACATCGAATCGGTTTGGTAGACCGTGGTCAACAACGTCGTGTACGCGGTGACCACGCCGCCGATGCGGATCAGCGCTCGGCTCATGACCCCGTCGATGGGTGAGCGGACCTCGGTATAGCCGAGATTGAGCTCGGCGGTCCTCACCGCTGCTTCCGCCGCCTTCACCTGGGCCTGCGCCGAGTCATTCGCAGCGACTGCCGCATCGAGCTCCTTTTCGCTCAGAGCGTCGATCGCGGTTAGCGGGCGCGCTCTGGCCAAATCACGTTTCGCCTGTGCCTCCGCCGCATGCGCCTGCGCGAGCCCCGCCTGGGCCTGTGCGAGCGCCGCGCTGTAGGGTTGTGGATCGATTTCGAACAGTATCTGTCCGCGCTTGACCGGCGCGCCCTCGAGCGCCGCCTGCCGGTACAGGATTCCCGCCACCTGCGGCCGGATCTCGACCGTATTCGACGCTTCGAGCTGCGCGGGGTACTCCTGCGTCAGCGAGGTCGGTTGCGCCCGCATCGTCAGCGTCGCCACCGGTTGCGGAGACGGCGGACCGGCCGCCTTGCCCCCGCAAGCGGCCGCCGCGGCTGACAGGGCCAGCACGAAGATCCATGAGATCCCACGAAACCTCGGCGTTGTGGGATTTACCGACCGGTGAGACGCAGGCGCGGCGCACCCGGTTGATGCTTGAGTGTCGAGGCGACGCATAGCCGGCCGGTGTCTGAATTGCGGGAGCGTAAGCATAACGCGAGGGCGCGACGGTTAGTAAAAATATGCCCCCTTGCCGTTGCCAGTTCCATTTACAGACCTTTTTGCCGCTCAAGGCCAAACATTCATCCGCTGTCTTCCTTCAAGCGCGGCTGATCCTGTTGGAGCCATTGGGCCAGATTGACGATCATCCGTACGTCCTCGTCATCGGGGTACCCCGCGGCTAATTGCTCAAACGCTTGCCAGATGCTGGTGTCGATCTCTTCCACTGTTTGCACCTCTTAATCGATTGAGGCCGCAGGCGGCCCGTTGTGCGCTTGGTGTGGAGCGGCGGAAAATAATCGCAAGCATCAAAGGTGTCTGTGTGGTAGCGCACGTAGGCGTCGCAGCGTAGGATGGCGGGCGCTCGTCAGCGTGATGCGCACGGACGAAGCCAACAAATGCACGGAGAGGGGATGAGCGCGACAACCGTCGATGCGCCGGGCATTCGAAGCGAAAGCCGATATTTTTACCTCTGGATGGCAATCGGCTTTCTAGTGGTCGCGTTCGGCGGATTTACTCCCACCTATTGGTCGAAGATTGCCGCAGGCAGCTTTCATGGTCCGGCCATCATCCACGTGCATGGTTTCATGCTGTTTGGCTGGGTCTGCTTTTTTTTCTTGCAGACGGCGCTCATCGCGACCGGCCGCACCATGGATCATCGTAATTGGGGACTGGCCGGCATCGCGCTATTCAGCTTTGTACTGTGCTCAATATTGGCCGGGCAGATGGCGATACTGAAGGCCGCGGACGCCCGCGGAATGGGGGATGCGGCACGCCGATTTTCGGCGGTCGCGCTGTGCGCATGGCCTGTCATGGCGGGCTTCTTCGCCATGGCCATCGCCAATTCGCGTCGGCCGCAGATCCACAAGCGCTGGATGGTGGTGCTCCTGACCGGAATGATGACGCCCGCCATAGCGCGGGTCTTCCTCACTTTGTTCGCCCCGCCGGGCGCGGATAATTTACCGCCGCCGCCGTTCGTTTCCATACCACCGGCCCTGGTGGCGGATTTATTCCTGGTCGTCGCCATCGTCCGTGATTGGCGAATGCTGGGGAAACCGCATCCCGTCTATATTTACGGCGGACTCGTCCTGCTCGCGCAGCAATTGCTGACGGTCCCCTTCGCCGCAACCGCCGCGTGGATGCATATAGCGACGGCATTCGAGCGGCTGGCGGGGTAACAGAGGAACCGACTTATCGCGCGCCTCTTGCCCTGGCTCACGGCCATGATTTCTCTGGCCCCCGCGATCGCGGACACCGAGACTGCGGTCACCGGACTGCAGAGCGACGTGGTGTTGTCGGACTACACTCCGCTGGCGAGCAGCGCGGAATTACTGCGTCGTCTCCTCAGTCCGTTGAACGCACTTCAGGTGAGTAAGAAGTTGGCGCACTCGGCCGTGGCGCTTCGCGATCAAGCGATCGACCTGACGCAGGAGAGGTTCACCGTCTATGTTCCTCCGCAGCCTCCGACCCGAGGCTATGGGGTATTGGTGTTCGTACCACCGTGGGAAAACGCCATGCTGCCCCGAGGTTGGGCCGCGATACTGGATCGCCACGGGGTCATTTTCGTCAGCGCCGCGAATTCTGGAAACGAGGCGAACGTCCTTGATCGCCGCGAGCCCCTGGCATTGCTGGCTGTGCATAACATCATGCAGCGCTTCCGCGTGAATTCCGAGCGCATCTACATAGGTGGGTATTCGGGCGGATCGCGAGTTGCGATGCGTCTCGCGCTCGCTTATCCGGACGTCTTTCGGGGCGCATTCCTCAATGCGGGAAGCGATCCGATTGGCGACGGGCAGAGGCCGCTGCCGCCGCCCGACATATTCGCACGCTTTCAGGAGACGACGCGCCTGGTATATATCAGCGGTCAAAATGACGCCGCCAACGTCGACAAGGATGCCGCGAGTACTCGGTCCATGCTGGAGTGGTGCGTGTTCGATTGGTACGCGGAGCGGTCGGCGTGGACGGGCCATGAGGTGGCGGGCCCCGCTGTCTTTAGCAGGGCGCTCGATATGCTCGATAAGCATGCGGAGCCTAAGGCGGCCAGATTGAACAGCTGTCGGCTGCGCATCGATCGGCAATTGGGGGAGCAAATCGATCAGACAAACGATCTGCTTGCCGCCGGCAACGTCGACGGGGCACGGCGGTTGCTTGACAAGGTAGATACGCACTATGGCGGTCTGGCCGCGCCGCGAAGCATTGATCTTGCGATAAGGCTGCAATCGCTGCCAAAGGTACCCTAAATTTCGCTAAATCCTGTCTTTGTACAAAAGGAATGCGATACTTTGCCTGTCGCGCCCGTCAAAATGGGGAGCTGCTTGAAGCAGATCAGAAGAAACGACGCCGACCCGTTGGTCGAAGGTCTGGCCAATGACTACGGGCTCGATCTGATCCGCTTCATCGCGAAGCGAGTGCGCACGCTGGCGGATGCGCGGGATCTGGCGCAAGAGGCCTACGTGCGGCTGCTGCGGATGGAAAGAAAGGACCTGATCCGCCATCCCCGGGCCTACCTCTACCGGATCGCCGCCAATATCCTCTATGAGTTCGAACTGAAGCGCAAAGCGGACGTTGCGGGCCTGGCGCGCTGGACCGAGGAGCAGCAGCTCGACAGCGACTTGGGCCGCGCGGAAAGCGAGGCGGAGGATCCGGCACTGCGTAGCCGGCTCGATTCCGTTCTCGGCGAATTGTCGCCAAAATGCCGCGCCGTACTGATATTGCACCGGCGCGACGGCATGACTTACGACGAAATCGGCGCGCGGATGGGAATCTCCGCGAGCATGGTTAAGAAATACTTGAGCCACGGCCTGCGCCATTGCCGCGAGCGGCTCGCGGAAGCTCGCTAAATCCCGTGGAAACACCGCCATCCATCCGAGATCAGATCGCCGCCGAAGCGGATGAGTGGCTGTTGAAACTGCAGGCCGCCGATCCTTCGCAGGCGCATTGCGAGGCCTTTACCGATTGGCTGATGCAATCACCCGCCCATATCGAGGCGTACTTGGCCGTGTCGCGGGCCTGGCACATGCTGGCGGTGCCGAATCAGCATCAGTGGTCGACACAGGCGCTAATATTCGCCGCGCAAGGGGAGATCGAGTCCGGCAATGTGATCCCGCTGCGGGGAATGGATCGCGCGCGCGTCTTCTCGGAACGCCCCACGCGGCTCGCCCCGTCGCGTCGACGCTGGCCCGCTCGCGTTGCGGCCGCCAGTCTGGTGGCCGTGGCCGCCTGGTTTTTCCTGGGATACTGGCCGTCGGCAAATGACATCAAGACCAGCGTGGGCGAACAACGTAGCGTGACTCTCGCCGACGGCTCGGTGGTGTTCTTGAACACCAATTCTGAACTCAAGCTGCACTGGACGAAAAGCGAGCGGCGCATCGATCTATTGCGTGGCGAAGCCCGATTCCAGGTTGCGAAAAACTCCGCCCGGCCCTTCGTGGTGGCCACGCAGGAGGCGACGGTTCGGGCCGTCGGCACCGTATTCAACATACGCACCGGCGAAGCCATCACGCAGGTCGCCGTGCTCGAGGGACGGGTCGAAGTGAAAGCAATCCCCCGCTTGCAGGCGGAGAACCACAAACCGACGCGCGACACCGGGCGGCCCGCGACGCAGATGACGCCCGATTTGCTGCTGGCGGCGGGCCAGCGCGCCGCGGTGACCCGGCGCGGCGTGGAGCCCAATGTCGGACCGCCCATCGAACGGGTCGCGGCATGGACCGAGCGTCGACTGGTATTTCGGGGCGAGCCGCTGAGCGCGGTGGTGGCGGAATTCAATCGCTACCGACTTCAGGCGCTCATCGTCGATGATCCGAGCCTCGCCGAAATTCGCATCAACGGCGTATTCGATCTGGACGATCCCGCATCGCTGGTTGCCTATCTGCGCAACTTCGAATCGGTGCGGGTCGAACAACGGGGCGATGGGAGCGAGCATTTGACTCGCGGGACGCACTAGCCCGGTTGGAGTTACTATCGAACGGAGATCGGTGACCCTATCCGGGGGGAACGTATTGAGGGAACGGTGCGTCGCGCGGCGAGCAAAACGGGTTTTCATATCGGTCGCGCTCGCGATCACGCTTTTCTGCACCGCCGCGTCCGCCCGTGATTTGCCGGACGCGATTCCGCCCCAACCGCTGGCGGACGCCTTGGAGGCGTTTGCGGCGGCGAGCGGATACCAGCTCGTGTATCGCACGGATCTGGCCTCAGGTTCGGCCAGCCGCGGTTCGGATGCCCATCTCCCGGCGTTGGATGCGCTCGAGCAATTACTGCGCGGAACCGGACTGGCCTTCAATTTCGTCAATGATCACACCATCGCCATCATCAAATCGCCGCCCGATTCACCGAAGCCGCCGCCCGCTCGGCCCTTGAATCAGGCACCGGTCGCCGATCGAGATACCGGTAATCCCAAGGCAAAGGAGGGCGTGTTCGCGCGCCTCGCGGCCCTGTTCCAAGGATGCACCTCCGCGCAGGCCGCACTTGGGTGCGACGGCCGGCCGAGCGGCGAGGTCCAGACGGCGCGTCCCGAGGCATCGATGGCGGAAATCATCGTCACCGGCACGCGTCAGGGCGCCATGCAGGCGGCCGAGAGCCCCGTACCGATCCAAATCATATCCCGTAATGCGTTGCAGCTGGCCGCCTCCGGCGCCGACCTCATGAGCACGCTGGCGCAGCTCATTCCCTCGATGACCATGCAGGCGTATGGCGTCGACATGGCCGCGCAGACGCTGCAGGCCAAATTGCGCGGTTTGAATCCCAATCACGTGCTGGTGCTCATCGACGGCAAACGGCGCCACACCACGGCCAACATCGCGGTGGCGGCGGGCTCCGCTTATCAGGGCGGAGCGGGGGTCGACCTTAACTTCATCCCCCTCGATGCCATCGACCACATCGAAGTACTGACCGAGGGCGCGGCGGCGCAGTACGGTACGGATGCCATCGCCGGCGTCATCAATATCATCACCAAGAAGGGTTATCGCGGCGGGGGTCTGGTCGGGACGTACGGCAGCTACGATGGGGGCGGCGGCGAGACCGGCGATGTCAGCGGCAATCTGGGGTTCGAGCCGTCGGACGCGGGCTATCTCAACGTCACGGGCGAAGTGCGCAGCCACGGCCGCAGCAACCAAGGCGGCATCGACGAGCGCGTCATCAATCCCACCAACCTCGGGGCCTATCCCGGCTCGAACATGCCCAAGGTCCCCGGCTACCCCTATATCAATATGATCGAAGGCGACGCCGAGATTCGTACGGCGCTGGCCTCGATCAAGGCCGGCTGGGAGATGGCGAGCGGGACGGAGCTGTACTTGTTCGCCACCTACGGCGACAAACGCGCCGCGTCCTATGAGAACTACCGGCTGCCCACCAAGCTTCACTACACCGATCCTGTCACCGGCATCACCCGCTATCCCTATCCCTTGGGCTTCAATCCGCAGGAAGCCACGCGCGAACAAGACTTTTCCCTGACCGGAGGCGCCAAGGGCGCGACCTCGGGCTGGCGCTGGGACTTGAGCACGGTGTACGGACGGGACCGTCTCGAACTGTATACCCGCGACTCGGCCAATGCGGGCATCTACAACTCCTTGGGAAGCGCCACGCCCTCGACGTACTACGACGGGACATTGCAGATGACTCAGTGGACCACGACGATCGATGTGGATCGCGACTTCGATACCGGTCTCGCGGCGCCGTTGAATGTGGCATTCGGCGGGGAGTATCGCCGCGAGACCTACAGCATCGGTGAAGGTATTCCAGCTTCCTATGAGCTCGGCGGGGCCCAGTCGTATCCCGGATTTTCTCCCGCTGACGCCGGCAGCAACGACCGCCAGAACGTGGCGGCCTATTCGGATCTGTCCGGCAAGCTCCTGGATCGCCTGAGCCTGGACGCGGCCGGGCGCTTCGAGCACTACAGTGATTTCGGCAGCGCAACGGTCTTCAAGCTTGCCGGACGCTGGGATGCGAGCCCGGCATTCGCGATCCGCGGCACGTTAAGCGACGGCTTCCGGGCGCCTACCATGGCCGAGGAATTCTACTCGTCGACCACGGTGACGCCGACCACGGCGTTCGTGCAAATGCCGCCGAATTCAACCGGCGGCAAGCTGCTGGGGCTCGGCAATGGACTCAAGCCCGAGAAGTCGGTCAATTCAAGCCTGGGGCTCGTGTTCCGCCCTTCCGCGCGACTGAACATGAGTCTCGATCTGTATCAAATCTCGATCAGCAGCCGCATCGTCGGCAGCGGCCATCTCGTGGGCTCATCGTATGGCACCGTCGTTGCGCCCAATATCATCGATGCCATCGCTGCGAACGGCAATCAGCTCGACCCGGACGTGATGGCCAGGGGCGTGACGGGAATCAACATGTTCACGAATGGCATCAACACGCGGACCCGCGGCTCTGATTTGACCCTGGCGGTGCCGATGGAGGTGGGCCTCGGCCGGCTGACCTACTCGATCGGTGCGACCTACAACGACACGGCCATCACGCGCGTGCGGGCGACCCCGCCGCAGCTCGGGAGCACGCCATTGTTCGATGCCACGGCCATCTCGGATCTCACGACCGCCAATCCGAAGTACATCGTGAACTTGGGAGCGCTGGCCCAATTCGGCGATGTAACCCTCAATCTCGTGGAGAAGATCTACGGACCTTCCTCGGAGTACGAGAACGATGACGGCGATAATCCGACCGGCCTGTTGCAGTACTTCCGGACGCGGATGGGCGTCACCCCGATCACCAATGTCGACCTGTCCTACCAATGGACCCCGCGGCTGAAAGTCACCCTCGGCGCCAACAACCTCTTCAACCGGTTTCCTCCAACCTTGAATGCCACGCTGCTCGCGCACGTGAACAGCTTCGACTATGGCGACAACTTGGGCGTCCAGCACTACCCGTCGTTTTCCCCTTTCGGCATCAACGGCGGCTACTACTTCGCCAAGGCCTCCTTGCAGTTCTGATGCCGGACGTGCCGGGCGGCCTTAGGTGCCCGGTTTCCACCGCGAACCTGTCTTAGGACAGACGGTGCTCGCGAGGGAGCCAGTGGGGCGCGAAGGGGGAGCTATCAGCACTCCGGGCATCGGACAGCCAAGTAAATCAAAATCTAGGGAGACAACGCATGAAAACACTGCTGACACTGGGGGCCGCTCTGGTCCTCGCGGGAGCGATGAATGGCGGCACTGCCAGGGCCGCGGCGGCGGCGGCGGAAAATGCCGCTCCGAGTGAAGCGGCCACCGAGCTCGGCGAAGTCATCGTCACGGGCACACGCCGCACGGACCGCACGGCCGCGGAATCCTCGGCACCCATCGACATATTGAGCGGCTCAGAGCTCGCGGCCCAGCCCACGGGCAATATGCTGGACACCCTGTCCAACCTGGTGCCGTCCTTCATCGTCGGACAGAACTCCATCTCCGATGCCTCGAGTCTCGTGCGGTCGCCCTCCTTGCGCGGTCTGCCGGGAGACGAGATGCTGGTGATGCTGAACGGCAAGCGCATGAACCGTTCCGCGCTGGTGCAGGTCTACCAGGGCGGCGAGACCGAACTGGCTTTCGGTTCGCAAGGCCCGGACTTGGCCTCCATCCCGTCGATCGCCGTCAAGTCGCTGGAGATTCTGCGTGACGGCGCCTCGGCGCAGTACGGATCGGATGCCATCGCCGGCGTGCTCAATTACCAGTTCAAAACCGACTCCACAGGCGCTGAAATCACCGGCCGTTATGGCGAATACTTCCCGAAAGGTTACGCGCGCGACGGCGGCGACGGGCAGATCGCGCTCAACGTCGGCCTGCCGCTGGGCTCGCAGGGCTTTGCGGATTTCAGCATGGAATTGGCCAAGAATGAGCAGACGGTGCGCAACCCGACGAGGCCCTCGGCGGTCGCGTTCGCCGCGGATTACCCGAGCCTGGCACCGGATCTGCCGCACTACCCGGGTCCCGTGCAGCAGTGGGGCACACCGCCTTCGAAGAGCGTCAAGACCTTTCTCAATACCGGCGTCAGGCTCGACAACAATGACGAGATTTATTTCTTCATGAACTGGGCCGAGATTTATACCAACGAGAGTTTCAATTACCGCCTGCCCAAGACGGTGACTTATCAGGGGACGACTTACGCCAATCATCCCGCCTTCAACAATATTTACTTGGATCCTTGCACGGCGGCCTACACCGGTTGCCCGGCGGGCGGATGGATTCAGGATGCCAACACGTTCAACTTCGACTCCATTTATCCGGCCGGCTTCACGCCGCGCTTCTACGGTAAGGTCGACCAGTTCTTCGGCGCCGTGGGCTACAAGGGCGTCAATCGCTGGGGCATGAATTTCGACATCTCGGGCACGACAGCCCAGAACTCTCTCGCCGTGTCGCTGCAGGATACGATCAATCCGTCTCTCGGGCCGCTATCGCCCACCAGCTTCTATGACGGTAAGTTCCAGCAGGGCGAAAGCAACTTCAATGTGGACGTGAGTTACCCATGGGCGGTTTCCTGGCTGCCTAAGCCGATCTCGTTGGCCGGCGGCCTCGAATATCGGGTCGAGAACTACAAACAACTTCTGGGTGACGCCGCCTCCTACGCAGCCGGTCCGTACGCCTCCCAGCAGCTCTACTCGTGCGTGGCCACGGTCTGCACGCCGAGCGGTTCGGCCTCGCAATCGACGGCCTCGAACGGCTATGGCGGCATCAGTGCGCCGGTGGATGCCTCGCAGGCGAGCTACGCCGGCTATGTCGATATCGAGGCCGACGTGACATCGGCTCTCACCTTAGGGGTCGCCGGCCGCGTCGAGAACTACGCCTCCTTCGGCACCACGGAGCTCGGCAAGTTCCAGGTTCGCTTCAAGGCCACCGACTGGCTGGCGCTGCGCGGCACTGCGAGCAATGGCTTCCACGCGCCGACTCCCGGCCAGTACAGTGTGGAGACGCTGAGCACGACCTTCATTCCGGGCACCACCACCCAGGTGCAGATTGGCACGTATCCGGTGACCAGCGCGATCGCCAAGTACTATGGCGCGGTAAATCTGAAGCCAGAGAAGTCGACCAATTTCAGCGCCGGTCTGGTGTTCACGCCGATGCAGGATCTGCTGGTGACCCTCGATGGCTACAGCATTGCGGTGAAGGACCGCATCGGCATTTCGCAGACCTTCGCGGTGACCCAGGCGGACATCAACAAGCTCGCCGCCCTGGCCTATGTCGGCGCCGGCGGCACGGTGCAGTACTTCACGAATGGCTTCGATACCAAGACCAAGGGCGCGGACCTGGTCGGCACCTACGCCTTCCACATCGGCGATGGGCACCTCGACACGTCGTTGGCGTACAACTACAACAAGACTGACGTCACCAACTACAATCCGAACGTGATCAGCCAGGCGCGGATCATCGACATCCAACACTATGCGCCCAATACCCGCGTCAACCTGGGGGCCAAGTACACGCTGGGCCCGTTCCACGCGGCCTTGCAGGAAAACTACTACGGGACTTATCGCGACCAGAATGACTACCCGGGTCAGTTATTCTCGGCCAAGTTCACCACCGACATCGATTTCACGTACAACATATGGGAGAACGTCACCGCGGGTATCGGCGGGAAGAACATTTTCAACGCCATGCCTGACGTGGTCAATGGCGTGAGCCCGCTCACCGGGGGCTTGGGCGACGGTGAACGGTATCCGCGTACCGGCGGCCCCTTCGGCTTCAACGGGGCATTCTGGTACGCACACATCGGCGCGAAGTTCTGATGGGGACGAGGGCCGCTCGAACGCGGGCGGCCCTCACGCCAGCCGCACTTCGACGCCGCGACGTCTGAGTTCGGCAACCACGTCGGGATCAGCGCCCGAGTCCGTGATCAGCATGTGCAGCTGTTCGACGCGGGCGATGAGCGAGATGTTTCGACGCATCAGCTTGGACGAATCGGCGACCGCGATGACCTGGCGGGAGATCGCGATCATCTTGGCATTGAGCTGCGCTTCGGGCAGGTGGGGCGTCATCACGCCGCGTTCGGGATCGAGGCCGTCGGCGCCGAGAAACAGGCGATCGGCCTGCAGATCGGCGAGCGCCGCTTCGGCCATGTGGCCGGAAAGGGAGTTCGATTCGGGGCGCAGGATGCCGCCCGGCATGATCAGACGCACCGACGGCACGTCGGCGAGCAGCACGGCGACGTTCAGGGCATTGGTGATGACGTTGATCGAACGGACCTCGAGCTTGCGAATCTGCTTCGCGATCTCGGCGGTGGTCGTACCGGAATCGAGGATCACCGTCTCGCCGTCGTTGATCAGCGCCACCGCGGCCTTGGCAATGCGGACCTTCTCCGCATGGTGCAGCGTGCGTTTGACGTTGAGCGGCCGATCGTCATCATCCTGCCGCAGCAGCGCGCCGCCGTGGGTGCGCTCGAGCGCCTGCTCGGCTTCGAGCGCGGCGAGATCGGTGCGGATGGTGACGGCCGAGGTGACGAAGCGCGTCGCCAGCGCCTCCACCGTGACCTTGCCGTGCTCGCGCAGCAGTTCCACGATGCGGTGGCGGCGTTCCGCGACCAGGAGTCCGGGCTCAGTGTCGCCGCCGCCGGCCGCACGCGACCCAGAGTCTTGCAGGTTGGAGGGATGCGTCGGAACTCATGCCGGAATCGCCTCGAGCAGGAGGAAGCGTTCGAACGTCACCGGCAGGCGGGCCGGCGCGCCGGATACGGTTCCGAGGTCGCGATCATTGACATAGTCGCGGATCCGGTATGACCCGGTCCGCAAACCGCGAAGCACCACCGGACCCGCTCCAGCGCTCGGCGAAGAACGCGTAGTACAGCCGGCCGTCCTTCTCGATGGCGTGCGTCTCCGGGCGGTCGAAACCGATGTCGTAGAGCTCGCCGCGGTAGGTCCCGAGCGGCAGCATCTTTTCCTTGTAAAGCGCGATCCAGCGGCGCCATTCGCGCTCCTTCTCCGGCGTGAGCAGAAACGAATCCTTCGGCTTCGGATCGACCGGCCAGGTGAACTTCGTCGACACGACGCGCGCCGACGCCCACCGTCGAGGCGAAGTCATCGTGTCGGTCGCTGAGCTCGACATGATCGCCCGCATAGGCGGCGCTCGGGCCCATCAAAGCCTTTCAGCGTCTTGCCCTTGTGGCGCACCTGCCAGGAGGACTCGGGATCGGAGGCGGGCGCTTGATTCATGTACGGGAAATTGAACGCCGAGTAGGCGGTGCCGCAGGGGCACAACTCTAGCACCGCGTCGGGATCGATCGCCGTCGCCGTCTGGTAAATCGCGCGGAAGAACGTCTGCAGGCCCTCCACCGATTCCTCCGGGCGGGCGTGGTGATGCGCCGGATTGAAGCAGGGCGCGACGTTGTTCAAATGCTGGCCGTCGATCTTGAGTCCGGCAAATCCCCAGTCGCCGATGAACTTCTCGATCAGCGCCTGCGTGTCCTGCACCGTCGCCGCGTACGCGGGGCAGAGGTAGAAGCTGTTCCACCAGGAAATCTTCTGGACCGCGCCGTCCTTGTCGAGCAGCAGCATGTCGGCGTGATCGTGCAGGAAGTCGGATCCCGGTGCGACCGACAGCGGGGAATACCAGAGCCGCGGCTTCAAGCCGGCGGCGCGAATGTCCGAGACGAGGCGGCGCATGTCCGCCTCGCCGTTCGGATACTTGGCACGATTGGGATTCCAATCGCCGATCATCGCCTGCCAGCCGTCGTCGATGACGGCCCACTGCAAACCCAAGCTCCTTCACCTTGGGCAGCGTTCCCTCGATCAGCGCCGTGGTGCAGGCGCGTTCGTAGCCCCAGGCGCACCAGATCGGCTCGTAGGACGCCGCCGGCGGGACCGCCGGCGTCAGGCCGCGCTCGGACATGAGGCGCCGGTAGGCGCACAGCGCGGCGAAATAGTCGCCGTCATGCACTGCCACGAAGGTCTCGCGGCGTGTCGAAACTTTCGCCGGGCTTGAGGTCGCGCTTCTCGCGGCCGCACACGGCCACGCGGACGGAGCCGCGCTGCCCCTGCACGGGCAGCGACACGCGCTTCGGCGTGGTCTCGACGTGACCGACCGCGAGCCCGCCGTCGCGTCGCCAGACATCGACGATGGGCGTGCCGCCGCCGTAATCGGAAGCCTCCATGCCGAGAAAATTGTCCTGCGCGAATCCGGGCTCGACCGGTTGCACCCAGTCGCGGCGATCTTCGTACGACGCGCCGGAATAGCACCAGAATTCCGGGAGCGCGCGGTGCCGGCGGCGGGCACCCGGGAATCGCCGTTGGTCCAGCTGCGAAAGCTCAAGATGCCGGCGCCGGCGTTGCGGTACGAGACGCGCACCAGCGCGATGCCGGGATGGCGCTCGATACAAGCGTCGACCTCACGGTCTTCTCGACGCCGTCGCCGGAGGTCCAGACAAGGTGAGCCGCGTGCCCGGACCGTTGACATCGTCGACGCGTGCTCCGCGCCTGATGCACGGATCGCGAAGTCGGCGATGTGCCGCGACCGGCCGTCCACGCCAGCAGATACTCGCTCGGGCCCCAGGAGGTCATCGGCATCCACTGTCGGTCCCGTCCTGACGCGATACTCTCGCGTGGAGCTTCGCATCCCACTCGATGCGCAGGACCGCATCCTCGAAGGTGGCTACCGCCGCGAGCCTCCGGCTGGGGCGCGTCGGTTCCGGTTTGCGCCGGCAAGAGCCCATGGCGCAGCGCGAGCGCGAGCCCGCCGGCGAGCCGAACAAACTGTCGACGGGAAGTCTTGCCGCTGAGTCATGAGGGCCTTTGTTCATGAACGGTTGCGTGACGACTATTGACTTGTTCGAAAATAAAAATAACATTAAACGCAAGAATACGAAAGTTAATGCCGGGATCAGTGTTTCATTTACTTTCGTTTGCAGTTCCAGCGACGCATCAAAAAACCATCTCGTCAATGGTACAGGGAGACGAAGCGTGCCGAGCCTCAAGCCTACTTTGATTGCGATTTGGCTGCCATTCGCGGCGGGGACCGGGGCGATTGCCGCGGACGTCGATGGGTCTGCTGCCGCGGGCCCAGCGGCGGCGAGCCACCGGCGGTCGCCACAGCGGGCGCAAAAGACCAGGGGCCGGCGCTCGAGGAGATCGTCGTCACCGGACTGCGGGCGAGTCTCGAGAAGTCTCTCGACATCAAGCGAAATGCCACCGTAGTGCTGGATTCCATCAACGCCGAGGAGCTGGGCCGCTTTCCGGACGCCGACGTCGCCGACTCGCTGGAGCATCTGCCCGGCATCACCATCACCCGCACCACGGGCGGCGAGGGACAGAAGGTCTCGGTGCGCGGCTTCGGGCCGCAGTACAACATCGTCACGCTCAACAATCGGATCCTCGCCACCGACGATGATGCGCGCGATCTGGCGTTCGACGTGCTGCCGTCGGAGGTGATCTCCGGCGCCGACGTGCTCAAGTCCTCGGAGGCCTCGGCGCTCGAGGGCAGCATCGGCGGCACGGTGAACCTGCGCACGGCGAGCCCGTTCGATAACCCGGGCTTGCACGGCGGCGTGCATGCCGAGGGCAACTACAACCAGATGACGCACGCTGCATGGCTACAAGTTCTCGGCGTTCGCCTCGGACACGCTGCTCGACAACACGCTGGGGTTCCTGATCGGCGGCGTGCATCTCCGACAACCACACGCGCACCGATTCGCTGAACGCCTACAACCAGAACATCTACGGTCCGAACGCCTTCCCGTTCGACGGATTCCAACATGCGCCGCCTGCGGGTACGCCGCTCGTGGCCACGCCCTGCTGCATCACCTTCGGCTCGATCTTCGACGAGAAGAAGCGCGAGGCGCTTGTCCGGGAGCCTCGAATGGCGCCCGACCGACACCTTCAAGCTGGTCGCGGACGGCCTGTGGACCAAACTGCGAGGATCCGCAGATCGGCTACAACCAGTCGTATTATTTCCCGTACGGCACCGATCAGAACGGCAACCCGGACGTGGTCCAATCCGAGCGCGATCATCAAGAACGGCGTCGTCACCGGCGGTGACGTCGAACAACTTCACGCCGGAGATCGTCAACAACACCCTCAACCGCAACGTCGTCACGTCGATGTACGGCTTGAGGGGCAGCTGGCAGCCCACCGACAAGTTCACGCTCGACTTCGATGCCTATCGCTCGACGGCCAACCGGCCCGAGGGCGGCACCGACACCTTCGTGACGGCGGGCCTGGTCTCGAGCCAGCCGTATGCCCAGGACATCATCACGGTCACCGACGTGCCGCACAGCCTGCCCAACCTCAACGTGGCGATTCCGCCCAGCCAGCTCGGACTCACGGCGTGCCCGACCGGCATCGGCGAGCACCACAAGCCGGGCTACTGCTCGTATACGGCGCTGATGAACTCGGGCTTCCTCAACAACAACAAGTACTGGTCCACGCACTACGACGGCCTCAACGGCTACTCGGTGCACGACCAGGTCACGGGATTCACGCTGGACGGCGCACTTCAATGCGGAGTCTGGGATTCTTCGACAAGCTGCTGTTCGGCGTGGGCTACAACCATCGCGAGAAGAACCGCGACGACATCAGCAACGACTGGACCAACGGCTCCGGCCAGTACGGCACGCTGTACAACACCGCGGGTGCCCGGTGCAGTGCAACCCTTATTCCTTCGGCTCGCAGGGCTTCAACGTCATTTCTTTCACCAGTCCGCCGAATTTCATGCAAGGCGCCGGCGGATCGTACCCGATCGGTGCTGCCGAAGCTGAACACCGCCCAGCTGCTCGCGTTCCTGAGCGAGCCTGAACGGCAAGCCGAACCCGTGCTACTGCACGCCGCGCTGCCGTGCTCCCCGCACGCCGTTCAACTCTGCCGATACGCTGCCGCAGGCCAATCCGTTCAACTCCTATCGAAGTCGACCGAGAAGACGTTCTCCTTCTACACGGAGGCGACCTTCGCCGGTGACGAACTGGTCGGGGAACGTGGGCGTGCGCGTGGTGCGCACGACGACGCTGGCCGCCACTGCCGAATCCGTGCCGCGTGACACTGTGGACCGGCAACGCGCACAATTCGGTGCAGAGCTTCAACGTCGATTACAGCACCGCAACGCAATTCCGCAGCAGGCGACCTATACGATGGCGCTGCCGTCCGCCAACTTGAGCTACTGGGTGGTTCCGGAGCAGCTGCAGTTGCGCGCCGCGGCGGGCGAGACCATGTCGCGTCCGGACTTGAATCAGCTGGCGCCGAACGCCACCAACCAAGCCATCAACGGCACGCCGGAACTCATCTACACCGGCACCGCGGGCCTGAAGCCCATCAAGGCCTGGTCCGTCGGATCTGTCGCTCGAGTGGTATTACCAGCCGCACTCGGCGCTCAACGCCGCGCTGTTCGGCAAGAAAGTCACGAACGACATCTACACCGGGGTCACGCAACCAACGTCGATCTCGGCACCACGCAATACGATCGGCGGGCCGCCGGGCTCCGCGGACAGCCCGTCGGGCACGCCGTTCCTCTGGACCATCACGGCTCCGGCCAACGGCGCCAAGTAGACCTACACCGGCATCGAGCTGAGCTGGCAGCATTTCCTGGAGAACGGCTTGGGCACGCACATGCAGTTCACCCACACCTGGAGCAAGGGCTACGATCAGTTCGGCAACGCGACCGGCGCGGTCAACGAGGCGCCGCCCACCACGTTCTCGGTCAGCCTGATCTACGACAAGGGCCCGTTCAACGCGGACGTGAACTGGGACTACACCTCGCGCTACACTACGTGTGCTCGGCAATGCACCGAAGTCCCGGGGTGGCCGGCCATCGCCGATCCGTTCTCCTGGGTGACGGCGAGCGCGCATTACCGGATCTTCAAGGGCTTCGAGGTGTACGTCGAAGGCAAGAACCTCACCAACGCCATCGCGCGCACCTATCTCAACGGCAATCCGCTGCTGCCGTGGGCGACCGGCCAGCTCGTGGGCGCAGAGCGCCAGCGGCGTGGGTCAGGGCTACAGCGCCTATGGCCGCAGCTTCGTGTTCGGCGCTTCGTACCGCTTCTGATGAAGAAGCCCTGGCTCATGTACGCGCTGATCACCACCGGATTCTGGGGGGTGTGGGGCGCGTTCGCCGAATTTCCGACGCGCCATGGATTTCCCGAGACGCTGGTGTACGTGGTGTGGGCGCTGACGATGATCCCGCCGGCGCTCTTCGCCATGCATCGCGCCGGCTGGCGTGTGCTGCGCGACCCGAAGTCCATGCTGCTGGGATCGCTGATCGGCTTGACCGGGGCGGGCGGGCAGATGCTGCTGTTCCATGCCGTGCATACCGGACCCACGTACCTGATCTTCCCCATCATCGCGTTGTCGCCGGTGATCACCATCGCGCTGTCGATGCTGTTCCTCAAGGAACGGGTGACGAAGGTTGGCGCGCTCGGCGTGGCGCTGGCGCTGATCGCGCTGCCGCTGTTCAACTACTCGCCGGCTCGGGAGGCCTCGGGCGCGCGGCGTGCACGACGTCACGTGGTTCGTCTATGCGTTGATCATCCTGCTCGCCTGGGGCGTGCAGGCCTATTTCATGAAGCTCGCCAACAGCAGCATGGATGCGGAAAACATTTTTCTCTACATGACGCTCACGGGCTTGGCGCTGATTCCGGTGGCGCTGTGGATGACCGACTTCGGGGCGCGCATCGAGTACGGGTGGCCGGGGCCCGGGCTCGCTGCGATCACGCAAATCCTGAACGCCGTGGGTGCGCTGACGCTGGTGTATGCCTTCCGCTACGGCCGTGCGCTGGTGGTGGCGCCGCTCGCCAACGCGGGCGCGCCGATGATCACGGCGATCGTTTCGATGATCGTGCTCGGCGCCATGCCGAACGCCGTCACCGTCGTCGCCATCGCGCTCGCCTTCCTCGCCGCGGCGCTGCTCGCCATCGAACCGGAGGAAAGGCTCGTCGAGCAACCCGTATGAATGCGCTGTTGGATCTTGTCCGGCGGCACAAGTCGGGCGTGCCGGTGGGGATTTACGCAGTGTGCTCCGCGCACCCGCTGGTCTGGAGGCCGCGCTGCGCCTGGCGCGCCGCACAGGGGGCGTGGCGCTGATCGAGGCCACCTCGAACCAGGTGAACCAGGACGGCGGCTACACCGGCATGCGGCCCGCCGAGTTTCGCGAGCGGGTGCATGCATCGCCAGTGCCGTCGGCCTGCCGCACGAGCGCGTGGTGCTGGGCGGCGATCATCTTGGCCCCAACTGCTGGCAACGCCAGCCGTCGTCGACGGCCCTGCAGAAGGCCGGGGTGATGGTGGGGGAATACGTGGCCGCGGGATTTCGCAAGATCCATCTGGATTGCTCGATGTCCTGCGCCGACGACAGCCCGGCCCTCGGCGATGAGTTGATCGCGGACCGCAACGCCGCGCTGTGCGAGATCGCCGAGGCCGCATGGCGCAGCGCCGGCGGCGACCCGCCCGGATACATCATCGGCTCCGAAGTGCCGGTGCCGGGCGGAGCACATGAGACTTTCGAGGAGCTTGCCGTCACGACACCGGAGGCTGCGCACGCGACCATCGAGGCGCACCGAAGAGCTTTCTCGCGCCATGGGGTTGAGGCGGCGTGGACCCGCGTGGTCGGCCTCGTCGTGCAGCCTGGCGTCGAGTTCAACCACTATCAGGTGATCGACTACGTCCGCTCCAAGGCCGCGGCGTTGAGCCGCAGCATCGAGCCCGTGGCCGGCATGGTGTTCGAGGCGCATTCCACGGACTATCAAACGCCCGCCGCCCTCGCGGCGCTGGTGCAGGATCACTTCGCGATCCTCAAAGTGGGACCCGGGCTGACCTTCGCGCTGCGTCGAAGCGTTTTGGGCCCTGTCGGACATTGCAATGGAACTGGATCTGATGCCGGACGGATCGCTCAAGGATACGATGGTCGGGGAGATGCAGCGGGATCCCCGGCACTGGAGCGCTTATTACGTGAACCCCGAACGGCAGCACTTCGATCTGCAGTACAGCTTGAGCGACCGGATCCGCTATTACTGGACCGCGCCGGTGGTCGAGCGGGCGTGCTCGCAACTCCTGGAGGGCCTCGCGGCCCGGGGATTCCGCTGACGCTGATCAGCCAGTACCTGCCGATGCAGTACGCCGCGATCCGCGAGGGGCGGCTGAACAACGAGCCGCGCGAACTCGTGGTGGACGCTGTCGAGCAGGTGCTGTGCCACTACGAGCGCGCATGCCGACCCGCCGGCGCGGCCGTCGATCGAGGACGCGAATGAATTATCTGGGGCGCCCGCGGGCCGAGCTCGAAACGGCCGGGGGGATTTGGACCGCGCGCGAGATCGCGCAGCAGCCGGCCGTCTGGGCGAACATCGAATGCCTGATCGCGAGCGAGGCCGGCGCGCTGCGTGCCTTTCTCGATCCGCTGTTCGAGCGGCGCGACCTGCGGATCGTTTTGACCGGCGCCGGCAGCTCGTCCTTCGTCGGCGAGTGCCTGGCACCGGCGCTGAAGCGCCGGACGCGTTTGCGCGTGGACGCCGTGGCAACCACCGACCTGGTCGGATCGCCTGACAGCTGCTTGGAGCCGACCGTACCGACGCTGCTGGTCTCATTCGCACGCTCGGGCAACAGCCCGGAAAGCGTGGCGGCGCTCAAGCTGGCCGAGCAGGGCATGACGGATTGTCATCATCTCATCGTCACCTGCAATCGCGAGGGAGATCTGTACCGGCAAGGGCAGCGACGCAATGCCCATCTTGTGCTGCTGCCGGAGGAAACCAACGACCGGGGTTTCGCGATGACGTCGAGCTTCACGGGCATGATGCTCGCCGCTGCGCTGGCGTTCGACCTGTTGCCCCAGGATCGAACGGCTGCGCTCGCAAGCTGGGCGACCCACGTGCTCGAGGCGGGGTTGCCGTTCGCCGCGCGCCTCGCGCGTTCGGGCTTCGAACGGGTGGTGTACCTGGGCAGCCGGGAGTTCGAGGGTCTGGCGCGCGAGGCCGCGCTCAAGATGCTCGAACTCAGCGACGGCCGCATCGTCTCGGTGGCCGAAACACCCATGGGCTTTCGCCATGGACCGAAGACCATCGTCAACGGCAAAACCTTGGTGGTGATGTTCCTCTGCAATGATCCGTACACGCGCCGCTACGAGATGGACCTGCTGCGCGAACTGCGCGCCGACGGCGTCGCGGCGCGCGTAGTCGCGCTCCATGCGGGGCAAGCGGACGCCCTGTTAGCGGACACCGCATTGACGGGTTCTGCGCAGGCGGGCCCCGCACAGGCGAGCGCTGTGCCGGCGGAAGGCATTGCGGTACCGGACGCGGCGGGCGCATCGGACCTCGGTCTGTGTTTTCCGTATGCGATGTTCGCGCAGACGTTCGCGTTCCTGCAGTCGCTCAACCTGGGTCTGCGGCCGGACACGCCAAATGCCCGGGGCGTCGTCAATCGCGTGGTGCAGGGCGTGTCGATCTATCCCTGGAACCCGCCCCGGTGAGGACTTTTCTCGGTATCGACGGCGGCGGTACCAAGACAGACTTCCTGTTGATCGACGAGTCGGGGCGGGTCCTGGCGTCGCACCAGGCTGGATCGGCCTATTATCTTGAAACCGGCATCGATGCGCTGCAGCGCATGCTGGTCACGGGGATCCAGGCGACATTGCAACAGGCCGCCGTGCCCGTCGCGCAGCTCGACCTTTGCCTTCATCGGTCTACCCGCCCATGGCGAGGACAGCGCACTGCTGCCTCGCCTCGACGTCATTGCTGCGGCAGTGCTGCCGGTCGAGCGGCATCGCTGCGGCAACGACATGGTGTGCGGTTGGGCCGGCGCCCTTGCGGGCCGCGACGGCATCAATATCGTCGCAGGCACGGGCTCCATCGCCTATGGAGAATTCGAGTGCCGTTGTGCGCGCGCCGGCGGCTGGGGAGAACTGTTCGGTGACGAGGGTTCGGCGTACTGGATCGCCCGCGAGGCATTGACATTGTTCTCCCGGATGAGCGATGGGCGAGCACCCAAGGCCGCCCTCTACGATTTGATCCGCGAGCGCTTTCGGTTGCGTGAGGATCTCGACCTATGCGCCGCCGTCTATGGGCCGCCGCCCCTCGCGCGCAGCGAGGTCGCCGCGCTTGCGCGGCTCGTGGCGCAGGCGGCGCGTGCGGGCGATCCCGCAGCGCATCGGCTGTTCGAGTTGGCGGCGCAAGAACTCGCGGCGATCGTGCATGCCGTGCGCGACCAGCTCGACGTGTCGCAGCAGACGCCGCTGCCGGTGTCCTATTCGGGCGGTATGTTTCGATTGGACGGCCTGTTGGCGCCGCTGCTCGAAGCGGCGCTTGAGTTGGGCGATCGGCGCTACGAATTCGTGGCGCCGCGGCTACCACCCTCGGCTGGCGCTGCCCTGTACGCCGCGAAACTCGGCGGTGCCGCACTTAGCGCTCAGTTCGTCGCCGGCCTCGCGCGTTCGTTTGACGACCGCGAGCGAGGGCGCAACGCATGATCCTGCGTAGCCTGTTCGCGATTCTCGTGGGCGTGTCGTGGGCGGCCCCGCCCGGGGCCGCCGCAGAGACGACCGCTGCAGACGCAGCCGGCGCGGAGTTCTCATATGCGGCCGCGGACTTCGCGCAGGTTCGCAAATTCGACGCTCATGTGCACGCGAACACCGACGATCATCGCTTCCTCGACATTGCTGCGAAGGATGGCTTCGAACTGCTGTCGATCAACGTCGACTACCCTGACTTTCCAGCCATGGACCGGCAGGCGCAGGTGGCCCACGCGCTGCGGGCCGCTGACCCGCGGCGCTTTCATTTCGCCACCACCTTTTCGATGAAGGGTTTCGGCGGGGCGGGGTGGACGGCGGACACCATCCGGCACATCGACGCCGAGGTCGCCCAAGGCGCGGTCGGCGTGAAGGTATGGAAGAACATCGGCATGGTTGAACGGGACGCGAGGGGGCGGCTCATCATGCTCGACGATCGGCGCTTCGACGGTGTCATGAGGCATCTCGAGGCGGCGGGCCTCCCGCTGATCGCGCACCAGGCCGAGCCCAAGAACTGCTGGCTGCCGCTCGAGGCCATGACCACGGAGAACGACCGCAGCTATTTTCGCGATCATCCTGAATACCACATGTACCTGCATCCCGAGCAGCCGAGCTACTCAAGCCTCATCGCCGCGCGCGACCGCTTCGTCGCAAGACATCCGAAGCTCAGCTTCGTCGGTGCACACCTCGCGAGTCTGGAGTGGAGCGTCGACGAGCTGGCCCGCTTTCTCGACACCTATCCGAATGCGACGGCGGATCTGGCGGCGCGCATGACTCAGGTTCAATATCAATCGCAATCGGATCCCGGCAAGGTGCGGCGATTCTTCATCAAGTACCAGGACCGCCTCTTGTACGGATCCGATCTCACCGAGAATCCGCCGGATCCCCACGAGCGAGCCCAAAACCCGCCGATGGATCCAGCTGAGTTTACCGCCGAGGCGGATACATTCTGGCGCTCGGACTGGGTCTACCTTGCGACCGCGGAGGCGCAGTCCATCGACGCCATCAAGGCCGACGTCAAGGGGCTGGCACTGCCGAAGTCAGTGATCGACAAGATCTACTATGCGAACGCCAAGCGTGTGTTCGGGCTTGCGCCGCGCTAGCGTTCCACGGCAACGGCGCGGCGCCGTGATCAATAACGCCGCAGCATGTGCCCGAGTTTTTGGATCGCTTGGTCCATTGCGCTGTTCCAGGGATGCCCCGTATTCAGTCTGAGATAATTCTTGAATTGATGTCGAGCGGAAAATATCGGGCCCGGCGCGACCGTAATGCCGAAGTCGAGTGCGCGTCGATGCACATCGAGAGAATCCACCGGGGATGCGCATTCGACCCAGAGAAAGTAACCGCCGCGAGGCGCGGCAACGCGATAGCCCGCGGGAAAATGCCGTCGCAGTGATGCCAACGCGGCGTGCTGCGAAGCGGCCAAGCCGCGGCGCAGCCTTGTCAGGTGCGCATCGTAGCCGCCATGGCGCAGCATCTGGGCGATTCCCTGTTGGACGGGTAAGCTCGTGGCGATCGACGCTTCTATTTTTCGTCGCGACACATCGGCGCTGTAGCGGCCGGCTGCCACCCAGCCCAGGCGGTATCCGGGGGCGAGGCACTTGCTGAACGATCCGCAATGAAGAACGCGGCCGGCCTTGTCGAACGCCTTCGCCGGCGGCTCCGGCTTTGAGGCAAACTGAAGTTCCGAGTACGCGTCGTCCTCGATGAGCGGAATGTCGTGATTCGCCAGCAGACGTACCAACTCGCGCTTGCGTGATGGCGAAAGGGTGGCACCCGTTGGATGCTGCAGAGTCGTCATGAACCAACACGCGCGGATCGGAAACTTGAGGATGGCCGCTTTGAGGGCCTCGACATCGAGACCTTCGGTGGGGTGCATTGGAATTTCGATCACCTGCAGGCCCAAGCGTTGTGCGGCCTGAAGGCAGCCATAAAAAGTGGGCGATTCGATCGCAATGGTGTCACCCGGACGAGTCACGCATTGGAGTGCCAGATTCAACGCTTCGAGCGCCCCGGCGGTCACCACGATCTGTTCGATGCCGACGGACATCCCCAATCTTAAATATCGCTTCGCGATCTGCCGCCGAAGGTCGATGCTTCCGGGAGGCAGGCTTTCGACGGTGCTCCAAGGATCCAGATGCCGGGCGCTGCTTCCTAAGTACCGCGCTAGCTTTGGCCAAGGAAATTGGCTTGGACTTGGAAAGGCGGAACCCAGCGGCACGACCTCCCGATTACGCGACGCCTCGAGTGTTTGAAATACTAAATCGCTGACCGCGAGGCGAGTGGAACTTGCTCTGGGTCGAGAGGTTCGGGGCAACTTCGGCGGTTTTGGCCGTTCACGAACGTAGTAACCAGAACGTGGACGGGATTCGATGAGACCGTCGGCCTCCAGCGCTTCATAGGCCTTCAATACGGTTGCGGGACTGACCTTGCGGGATCGGCACAATGAGCGGACCGACGGTAATTGATCGCCCGCGGCCAGCGATCCGCCGCGGACCAAGTCGCTGAGTTCTTGCGCAACGGCGCGATAGAGCTTCACGGCCGGTACGATACGGGGAGACCCCGTTCGCCGCCAGTGCCCGCATCAGCGCACGGTGTGCGGTACGATCCAGCCGAAGTGATAGCTGACGAATAACGACACGAACAAAGCCACCGACAATCCGATACGCCAGCTTAGCGCCTCTACCACGCGAGCCGAGTGCTCGGGACCGGACGACATTGAAAAGAGGGCTTTCCCCAAGCTGACAATGATTGCGAGCAATGCCAGGACTATCAATGGTTTCATGTCGGCCCCGCTTTGGATGCACGTTCCTCGCGCCGAATGGTGGCGATCACCGTCCCGAGCGCGGCAACCATGACGCCAACCATCGCAACCATCAACAACAGCAGACCACCCGCCAGTTTGTAGCACTCATAAAAGCCATACAGCAGTCCCAGAGGCGTCGTCACCAACAGAAGTGGTTTGGCAATTCGCATGAGGGAATTGTGCCAAGACGGGCAGGGGATAACAGATACAGCGGAGAGCAAAAAATGCCGGCACAGCGCGATGAAATTTAGGTCCCAGCGGCCTACGAGTTCATATGCACGTCAATCATCTCGCCGTTGACGAGCCACGGGCAGCCGAACTTGTCGGTGACCATGCCGAAGCCCTTGGCCCAAAACGTCGGCCCGAAGGGCATGCTCACTTTGCCGCCGTCGGCGGCCAGCGCTTTGAATACGCGCTCGGCAATCGGGACAGCATCGTAGCTGAGCGCGATCGACACGCCGTGGATACCTTGATAAGGCATGCCCGGGGGGCAATCGCCGGCATACAAAGAGCCATTCCCCGGTAACGCCAGGCGCGCATGCATGATTCGGTTCAGCGCGTCTTTCGGCGTCTGCTCGGACATTGGCGACTGACCGAAGGTCAGCATGTCGAGCTTGCCTTCCAGAACTTTCGCGTAAAAACGCATCGCATCGGCGCAGTTGCCGTCGAAGGCGAGATAGGGAATGGGTTGCGGCATGGTCGTCTCCTGTGCAGTTTTGCGTGGCCAACCCGATCATTCGGGCGCTGTTACTGACAAGACGAACGGCCGATGCTCAATTCGACAGGTGCGTCGAAAAAATCCGTGTCCCGTAGGGTCACCACCAGTTTTGCGCCGGGGGCCGGCGCGGAAGTCAGCTTGAAGGGCTTTTCGTTGCGTGCTTGCGATGCGAAGTTTTGGCGTGACCGACGATGGGCGCTCCTATGGGTGAACCATAGACGTGACGACTCGAATGAGGGTGCGGGACAAAAGAACTCGGCTTGGGCGCAGAGTCTGTCGTTTGATAGCCTGCAACCGACGGTGCCGGTCCGGCGAGGGTGATGGCCGCGAGCACGACCACTGCAAACATCCTCATATCCCGATCCTCCTGGCCCGATCGTAAGCCAATATCGCGCTGGGTATTCTGCGGGCGCGCCGGAACGTGACGCGCGTCTCGGGATTGCGCCGGCCGAGTCTTTAGGCGTCGATCGTCGCCATGGACGCCGCGGCGTAACGCGCGCCGGTCACGGGGCGTTCACGGAGCATCCCGTACAGCCGTTCGGCCTGTGCATCGTTGAGCCGCACCATGACCGACAGGGCATTTTCCTTCAGGCGCTTGATGTTGCGCGTGCCTGGAATCGGCACGACGTACGGTGCGCAGTCGAGAAGCCAGGCGAGGGCAACTTGCGCCGGCGTATAGCCTTCCTCGCGTGCAATTTCCGACACGATCTCAACCAGCTCGAGATTGCTTGCGAAGTTCTCGCTGGAGAAACGCGGGTTGCTGCGCCGAAAATCGCCGGCGTCGAAGTCCTCGGCCCTTTTGAACGCGCCGGTGAGAAAGCCGCGGCCGAGCGGACTATAGGCGACGACGCCGATGCCGAGTTCCTCGCAGACGGGCAGAATGACTGCTTCCAAGTCGCGCGTCCACAGAGAGTACTCGGATTGCAGCGCGGCAATGGGGTGCACTTGGGCGGCGCGGCGAATGGTGCTCGCCGAGGCTTCGGACAGCCCCAGGTGACGCACCTTGCCGGTTTTCACCAGCTCCGCCATGGCGCCCACCGTTTCCTCGATCGCGACCCTCGGATCCACGCGGTGCTGGTAGTAGAGATCGATGTGATCGACCCCGAGACGCTCGAGACTGGCATCGCAGGCTGCACGCACATACTCGGGAGTTCCATTGATGCCGAGCACAGCGCCGTCGGGGCCGCGCATGATGCCGAACTTGGTGGCCAGCACGACTTGGTTGCGCCGCGATTTCAAGACCTTCCCGAGCAGGCGCTCGTTGGCGCCGACCCCGTACATGTCGGCGGTATCGAGAAAGTTGATGCCGATATCGAGCGCGGCGTTGAGCACGTTGAGATTCGTCGCTTCGTCCGATGGACCATAAAAGTCCGACATGCCCATGCAGCCGAGGCCGATGGCGGAGACTTCAAGGCCATCCTGGCCGAGCTTGCGACGGGGAATGCTGATGCTCATGGTGCACGCTCCAGGCGGAATGACAGTCGCGCCATGCTAGCGCCGCCGCCCTAGAGGCGTTACATCATTACTGTTCAGTTCTTGCCTGATCCTGCAAGCAGTACAATTCAGGGTATCGCGACGCGCCGCGTCCGATTACCATGAGGCAGCCCCTGGAGAATAGGAAATACCCATGTTTGACAGCACTTTGGAGCAGACGCTCGAGCTCAAGTCCTGCGCGGAACCGCATCGGGAGCTGTCGGCGCGGGTTGCCCGATTGACGCCGGTGGACGGCGTGCATCAATCGGCACTCTCGTGGCTCGCGCTGATCCGCAACAGCGTGCCGACGGTGTGCATGGCGACCGTCTATCAACCTTGCCTGGCCATCGTCGTGCAGGGCCGCAAACGGGCGCTGCTGAACGACGAGGTGTTCTACTACGACGCCCTGAACTATCTGGTCGTATCGGTAACCTTGCCGGCGATGGGGCAAGTGCTCGAAGCCAGCGTCGAGCGCCCGTACCTCTGCCTGCGTTTGAATCTCGATCTGGAGGAAATCGCGCGCCTGGTGCTGCAGCTAGGCGAGCGCGGGCCGTCGCCTGCCGCCACCAACCGTGGTTTGTTCGTCGCGCGGATGGATGAGGCCCTGTTGGATGCCGTGCTGCGAATGGTGAAATTGCTCGACACGCCGGAGGATGCGGCGGTGCTGGGACCCGTGGTGCAACGTGAAATCTACTACCGCATGCTGCGTGGCGATCTCGCTCACCGCTTGCTTGATCTCGCCCAGGGCGAGGGTGGCAACCATCGCATCGTCCGTGCCATTGAGTGGCTCAAGCATCATTACGCCGTGCCGCTGCGCATCGAGGAGCTCGCGGACGCCGTGCACATGAGTTCGTCGGCGCTGCATCACCGCTTCAAGGCGGTCACCGCGATGTCGCCGCTGCAATACCAAAAGCATTTGCGGCTGCACGAGGCGCGGCGCTTGATGTTCGCGGACGGCGTCGACTGCGCCACTGCCGGTCATCGCGTCGGTTACGAAAGTCCCTCGCAATTCAGCCGCGAGTATCGCCGCCTGTTTGGCGCGCCGCCGCGCGCGGAGATTGAACGCCTGCGCGAAGCGGGAGCACCCGCGTAACGCGACCGCGCTTACTGGAAGAGGAGCGGCGCGAACTCGTTGAGATCCCGCCGCCACGTGAGCCACTCGTGCGCGGTCCCGGGCGATTCATAGAGCACGAGTTTGATGCCGAGAGCGCGCAGCTTGTCCACATTCGTCCGCAAAGCGTTGTTTAGCTGAACCTCGGCGGTTCCGGCGCCGAACCACAGCAGGTGAACTTTTTGGTTGAACCTTGCCGGATCGGCAAAGGCATCGCCGTACGAGCTCATTGGATCGAAGGGCGGGGGAGCGCGCGCCGTCCCCAGGGGCCCGCTGAAAGAACCAATGTAAGAAAAAGCATCCAGGTGCGTGAGCGCGATCGCCATCGTCTCCATGGCGCCCATGGACAAGCCCGCCATTGCGCGGTGATCGCGATCGGGGATCGTTCGGTAGGCGCCATCGATCAACGGGATCAATTCATGGAGCACGACCGGCCCGAAGGCTTCAAGTTCGGGAGATGGACGGAGGTACGGCCCTTGCGAATCCAAAGCACCCGCATCGTTGGGCTTTTCCGCATACTCCGCATACCCATTATCCATGACGATGATCATGGGCTTTGCCTTGCCGGCGTTGATCAGGTTATCCATGATGAAGTTCATTCGGCCCTGCTTGCCCCAGCCCGTTTCGTTTTCACCGGCACCGTGCTGCAAAATCAGCACCGGGTACCGCGTGTTCATATTGGCTTGGGTGTCGTACCCCGGTGGCGTATACACGAAGCAGCGGCGCCATTTTCCGGTGGCCGGAGAGAAATACCAATTTGCCTCGAGCTTGCCGTGTGGACCGTCCTGGGGATCGTAGAAAGCGGGTCGCGGCTTTGAAATGAGCAGGGTGCTCACGAAGAACGGGTCGGGAATCTCGATCCCGCTGGTCTCTTTGCTGTAGCCGAAGTAGGTCTCGCTGCCCGGATCGTTGATGGCCGCACCGTCGACGGTAAACCAATAGTAGTGGAAGCCGACGGTGGCGGGAGGAATCGTTACGCTCCATACGCCGTCAGCATCTTTCGTCATTGGGAACGGACCGACACCCAAACCTTGTCCTCCGTCGAGCTGCACGCTCTTGGCGGAGGGTATTCGAATACGAAAGGCCGCACGGCCGTCCGCATACAAGCGCGGGAAGCTCGCGGTAGGCACGTTCGACGTTGCCGGCACCGATCGATAAATGGCAGGAAGCGATGTGTCCGGGTCGGTTTGAGCAGCAGCGTGGCCTGCGAGTATGCAGGCCGCGAGAAGTAGTCGTGCCGGCGGCCGAAACCGTTTCATTTCAGCCACGGAAAGACGGTAACCCGCAACTGCGTGGAACCGTAAGGAACGAGAACCACGCGCTCGATCGCCTCACTGACTTTGCTCGCGCCCAAGTCCGGCAGAGGCGGCGTAAATTTCTGGCCGGCGTCCGCCGAATTGGTTTGCAGTTCCCACCCCTCGATCCTTCTTGCCGATACGGTGAGCGTGGTGGAGGGATTCCCCCATGGATCGCCTACTTCGTTGTGCGTCAGCGGCCGCGCGTTGATTTCGACCTCGGTCGCCAACTTGGCTGGATCCACCGCGAGCCCGTAATTCCACGCACCGGCCGGACGGGCCTCCAAACTCGGGTACTCGGCCGTTGAATAGCCCGGCTCGGCAATCGCAGTCCAGTTCTCTTGGATCGGCAATGAATACACCAGCGGTCCGCGTTCGATCCCAATGCCGTTCTGCGGCCAATGTGTAGCCGCCAATTTCATCGGCAGAGTCAGGGTCACCACATCGTCCGGATTGAACCTGCGGCGCAAAACCAGGAATCCACCGCGTCTCGGCGACGTATCGGCCGAAGCGCCATTCACGCTGAGACGCGGCTCGGTGCACCAGGCGGGGACTCTCAGTGAAAGCGCAAACGTTACAGCGCGGCTGCAGTGGATCTTGAATTGGATCTGCTCATCGAAGGGATAGTTCGTTGTCTGGACAATCTGAATCGGCTCACTGTCCGGCCCAACCGTGGCCTGTACCTTCGATGGGCCGTAGAGAACCGCCGCCAACCCGTCATCCCTGGTCTTCATCCACATTCGAATCACGTAATTGGGAAAAATGCGATGGACATTGCCGCCGCAACAGGCGGTGAATTGCCCTGGATTCGGCTGATAGGCCATCAGCCGGCCGCCGTGCCTCATGGCACCGTGATCGGAGTTCAACGTCGCCAGGAACTGGTTGGGCGAAGAAAGATATTGCAGCGCTTTCCAGTCGTTCTTGATGGCTCCCGGCGCGGCATTGAAACAGGCGCGCTCCACGCGATCGGCCCAGATGGCATCTCCCGTGGCCATGAGCATATAACCCCACGACCAGGTGTGGTCGGCGATGTCGCATGTCTCATGTTGATCGATGGAAGTTATGGTTCGGTACTCTTCCGAAGTGGAAGGGATGCCATCGATCAGCATATGGTGGTCGAAGATGCGGCGTTCCGCGGCCTCAGCGAACTTGCGATACTCATCCTTGCCCGTATAGAGGTACAGGATTGCGGGCTGCTTCATCGTTTCAGCGTAGGTAACGCCGTGGCACTCGATGGGAGTGTCGGCAAACACCCGTGCCGGTGACAAGTCCGCATATTCCCGAAAGGGACCTGTTGGCGGCGGGCTGCCATTTTGCCGATCAGCCGCGGACTTGACGAACTTCTGCCAGGTTTTTTCTGCGAGAGCAAGCAGCCGCGGATCACCGGTGCGTTCGTAGCACCAGAGAATCGGCTCAATATTGGTGATGTTTCTCCCTTCCCCTGCGTAGGAAACAGTGTCGCTGAGATAGTGCTTGCGCATCGCTTCCGCGATGGCGGAGCTGTGGGCAGCGCCTGCCGCAGGTGCGGCGTCCCCAAGCGCCGCCAGCCCGCGGAACAGAACGTTGTGCGGCCAGCGTTGAAAACCGCCGTCCCTCGCGTCGGTGGAGAACTCCAAATACTGCGGCCCGAGATAGCCGTTGGAGGCAGCGTGAGTCAGCGTATAGTCAGTCCTGGATCGCACCAGGGCCATCAGGCGTTCATCCTGAAGCACGAGACCCAAGCGAGCGGCCCCGTCGATCCAATAGGCGGCCTGCTCCCAGGGCCACCAGGCATCTGCATCCTCCATCCCTGCCCAATAGGGCTCGCTGAATGGCCACGAGATTTGCGCCAGCGCGGAGCACAACTGCGCCTGCTTTTCCAGGTATCCGCGCAGCCATCCTTCGGGTTGTACGGCGCCGGGCACGAGGGAGTGGAGTGCGGCATGCGCAGGTGGAGTCGAATTCTTTCTCTCCGTCGCCCCGAGCGCGGGCCCCGAGCCCATGAGCACCGCGGAACTCATCAGAGTAAGACGAATGAACTCGCGGCGATTCAGTTCGTTCTCGACGGATTTGGATTTACAATTCATGCCGGCCCCACTTCGGATCCCCCGATCCGGATTTGAGTCAGCAGTTTAGCCCAATCCTCGAGAGGCTCCTGATAGTTGGTCGGCTCGCTGCGCTTTGCATCAATCTACGCCTTCAGGCTGTTCGATCTGTTGCCGTGATACTCTTGTCGAGTTCGGGCCACGAGGGGGCAAAATCATCCTCTGAGTCGTGCACGCGGGTTCTCACCTTGACGGTATTTCCCCGCGAGTCCTGTTTGATGCGGCCGCCGAGATCCTCGTGGCGCCTGCAGGCAATGGGACGTTCAATCTTCACTGTATCGTTCATGGCATGAAACCCTTTAATCAGGCGCCATCATGGCGTACTGGCCTCCCGGCAATCATAAATCGTCGGTGCGGCGTGCGGGACGACATAAGACGCCGCGAACTGCTATGGGGTTCGCAGTCGCGCAAAAAAGCTCGTTTATCCCCCGATCCCCGGCGTCACCCGGCGCGCGTCGATGGGCCATCGACTCCATGAGCCGCCGGCTTCCGCCACGAGAAAGGCGTCGTGGAGATTGATGGTCGGATCGCAATGGCCAGGTTGGAGCCAGATGATATCGCCGAGCTTCGGCGCATCGATCGATGCGCCGGGCCCCGCGTCGGCGGCGTCGATCGCGGCTGCCAATGCCAGGGGATCACGCCACACAGCGTTCAGAGCGCTCAACGAGCCAGGATCCAAGATCGCGCCGTGTTCGTCGCCCATGGGCCGCCAAATGGAGCCCTGCGCAGCGCCGAAAATGACCCTTGCCGCCGGCCCGTCGACGCTGAGCGCTTTCAAACCGGCATCCACCGTCACGTGAGTGCGATGGCGCGCGGATGTCACGGTGGAGGCAAGCACCAGCGCCGGCTCGAACGGCCATTCGCCGCCACCGGGTGCCTCGCATGCGCCATATTCCGCGTCCATCACCGCATAGGAACCGGCCTGGATTTCGCTGAATACGCCGCTCGCAAGATCGCCCGTGTGAGTGCCGGTGCCGCCGCCGGTGACCGTTTCGGCCTGGAGGTTTGCGGTCCGAAGCAGGGTCACTACCTGGGCCAGCACTTCGAGCGCCTTGCGGTTGGCGGCGAGGCGGGCGGAGCCGCTTGCTATGTGCTGAAGGTGGCCCGCGTAGCCCTGGACGCCCGCGAAACGCACTCCTTGCGTCGTTGCGATGGTCTGCGCCAACGCGACGACCTCAGTGGGCCGCACGCCGGTTCGATGCTGCCCAAGATCGATGTCGACGAGCAGATTGAGGACGACCCCCGACGCTCGAGCGGCGTTGCCAAACGCCTCCACTAAAGCCGTGTCGTCGACCACGGCCGCCACCTTGGCGCGTCGGGCGAGCTCCGCGAATCGCCGCGCCGCCGTGATGGCGGATGGAGAAGTCAATAAGACGTCGGCAATTCCACCTCCGACGAAGGCCTCCGCCTCGCCAACGGTTTGCGCGCAAATTCCCACTGCGCCCTTGGCGACCTGCAGGTTCGCGATGGTCGTGCACTTATGCATCTTGCCGTGGGCGCGGAGTCGAACCCCTGCCGCACGGCAGCGGCCCTGCATGACATCGAGATTTCGCTCCAACGCCCGGCGCAGCAGCACCAGCACGGGCGTCGCGGGAACCTCAAGAGTATTGAAATCGACGAGCTTGGATGGCGCCATCAGGAAAGCGCCCGCACGTCAGTCGCGGCGACGGCCGCTTGGTTCGATTCCTCGAATTTGCTGTCAGGCCGCATGCGATAGGCGAGCAAGACCCCGACCCCCATGAGCAGCATGCTGCCCACGAAGGGCAGCTGCCAATTGCCCGTGCGATCGATCACGAAGCCGGACACCACGGGACTGATGATGGCCGCCAGTGCGGAGCCTGAGTTCATGATGCCGCTCGCCGTACCCGAGTGGTTGGGTGCAATGTCCATGGGAGTGGCCCACATGGGTCCGATGGTCATTTCAGAAAAGAAGAAACCTGCGGAAAGCAATAGCAGTGAATAAAGCACACTGTGCGCGAACATCAATGGAACGAGCGACAACATCGAAAGAAACATGCAGACGGACACCATGGAGCTGCGCGCTCGCCGAAGATTGCCCGTGCGTTTGAATATTCTGTCGGTCACTACTCCGCCGAGGGTGTCGCCGAGCACTCCGGCAAAGAACACACACGAGGCGAACAGGGCGGATTGCTTGAGATCGAGGTTTTGACTGTGGAGAAAGTATTGCGGTATCCAACTCAAGAACAACCAAAGAGTCCATCCGTAGCAGAAGTAGACGATCGTCACCGGCGCCATGCGTTTGAATAAGCGGCGCCATGGAACGCTGACGGCGATTGTCGCGGGCGGCGGCAAGGATGCGAGTTCGAGCACGGTGACGCGCGGATGATCCTTGGGGAACTCGGTAAATGTCAACGCCCAGATTGCCAACCAGGTGAAACTCATGGTGGCGCACACATAGAACGCCTCGCGCCAGCCGTACTTCGACATGATGAACACGATCACCGTGGGCGCCAGCGCGTTGCCGATCCGCGCGCCGGCGTGGGTGACGCCCTGCGCATAGCCGCGTTTTGCCTTTGGCACCCAGCGCGACATCGCGGTGGTGGCGGCCGGAAAGGTGGCCCCCTCGCCCAAGCCGAGCAGAATCCGAGCGGCCAGCATGGATGCGAGTCCGCCGGCCATGCCGGTGAGGACGGTGGCGCCTCCCCAAACGATGCCGCACGCGATGAGCGTTCGCCGGGCGCCGAATCGGTCGCTGATCCAGCCGCCGATTATTTGAAACACCAGATAGGGGTAGGCGAAGGCGGAGAACACCAGACCGATCTGAGTCTTATTGAGGCCAAAGTCTTTTGAAAATCCGGCCGCGGCACTGCTGACATTGACGCGATCCAGGTACGTCACGAAATACATCAAGCACAGTAAAACCAAAACGACATCGGTCACTCGTGGACGCTTCACGCTTCGCTCCCCCGGATCGTTGGCATGGCTTCGTCAATGCATGAGCGCGACGCGCAGTTGTCCGTGCCACTCGGACAGCGTACGTGGGCCGGAAGCGTTGCATATTTGCATGCAAAATGGTACTGGAAACTCGACATGAAGAAACTGGTCCTGGACCTGATGCGCCACGGAGCGGCATGACCGCGCTTTCCGCGGCCCGTCGCGCGTTGGGAACGGTGGCGGTACCGCCGCAGGTGGCGCAGGAGTTGGCGGCGCGGCTGCGGCGCGAGACCCAGGGCGAGGTGTTGTTCGATGAGGGGTCGCGCGGTCGGTATGCCACCGATGCGTCGATATACCAAATCATGCCGGCCGGCGTATTCGTGCCGAAGAACGCGGCGGACGTCGCTGCTGCGATTGCCCTCGCCCGCGAACTGCGCGTCCCGGTTCTCCCGCGCGGCGCGGGAACCAGCCAGTGCGGACAGACGACGGGCGCCGCCTTGGTCATCGACAACTCCAAATACTTTTGCAATGTTCTCGAGGTCGATGTCGCCGCCCGTACGGCGACGGTGGAGCCCGGCCTGGTACTCGACCGCTTGAACGAGCAACTCAAACCGCATGGGCTCTGGTTTCCGGTGGACGTGTCCACCAGCGCTCAGGCGACTTTGGGCGGCATGGCGGGCAACAACTCCTGCGGCTCCCGATCGATCGCTTACGGCAATATGGTGCACAACGTACTGGGAGTGCGCGCGTGGCTTTCCGATGGCGCGCTGGTCGACTTCGCCCCGGTGGCGCGATTGACAGGGCGCGGCGTTGAGATCGCGGAATTCGTGGGTCGGTTGGCGCGCGACAACCGCGGCGAGATCGAGACCCGCTGGCCCAAGATGCTGCGGCGGGTCGGGGGCTACAATTTCGATATCTTCGAGACCCCCGGAGAACGGCCCTACACCCGTGATGGCAGCGTCAATCTCGCCCACCTGCTGATTGGCTCGGAAGGCACTTTGGCTTACACCCAGAGCCTGACTGTGCAGTTGTCGCCGCTGCCGCGGTTCAAGGCGTTGGGAGTCGTGAATTTTCCGACTTTTCAGGCGGCGATGTCCGCCCCTCAGCACATCGTGAAGTTGGGGCCGAGCGCGGTCGAGCTGGTCGATCGGATCATGATCGAATTGAGCCTCGCGAATCCAGCGTTCCGCGCAAGCGTCGAGGCTGCATTGATCGGCTCTCCGGCCGCCATCCTGCTCGTGGAATTCTCCGGCGACGACCGGCACAGCGTGCTCGCGCGATTGCAGGATCTCGCGGCATTGATGGGCGACTTAGGATCGCCCGGCTGCGTCGTCGAGGTGCCGGATGCCGGTGCGCAAAAAGAACTGTGGGAGGTACGCAAAGCGGGGCTCAACATCATGATGAGCCTCAAGGGTGACGGCAAGCCCGTGAGTTTCATCGAAGACTGCGCCGTTCCATTGGAGCATTTGGCCGACTACACCCGCGCGTTGAGCGAGGTGTTTGCGAAATATGGCACGCACGGGACCTGGTATGCGCATGCATCCGTAGGCACGCTGCATGTGCGGCCCATCCTGGACATGCGGCAGGATGGAGGGAAGGGCGGCGCATCCAAGATGCGGGCCATCGCGGAGGAGGCCTCGACGCTGGTGCGCAAGTACAAGGGCGCATACAGCGGCGAGCACGGCGACGGCCTGTGCCGCGGCGAATGGATCGAGTGGCAGTTCGGCGCGGCGATCAACGCTGCTTTTCGTTCCATCAAACGCCATCTCGATCCGATCGGGCTCTTCAATCCCGGAAAGATCGTCGACACACCGAAGATGGATGAGGCGTCGCTATTTCGCTTTCCACCCCCTTCCGCGCCGACTCCCTACCGTACGCTCACCCTCGAGCCGGCCCTCGACTGGTCGGCCTGGAATGTACAGAACGATCCGCTGACTGAAGCGACTTCGCCGCCCGGCACCGGCAGCGATACTACCGGCGGTTTTGCGAAAGCCGTCGAGATGTGCAACAACAATGGCCACTGCCGCAAATTCGACGCGGGCACGATGTGTCCCAGCTACCGCGTCACCCGCGATGAGCAGCACCTCACCCGAGGCCGCGCGAACACCCTGCGGCTGGCGTTATCCGGACAGTTCGGCGCCAACGCGTTCACCGGCGAAGCGATGTACGCGACGATGGATCTATGCGTGGGATGCAAGGGATGCAGACGCGAGTGTCCCACAGGCGTCGACATGGCCAGGATGAAAATCGAGTTTCTTTCCCACTACAAAGCCCGACACGGTCACACGCTGCAGGACCGCCTGATTGCGCACCTGCCGGATTACGCCGCCGCGGCGAGCCGTTTTGCCGGACTCCTCAATCTACGCGACACCTTGCCTGGGATCGCGTGGCTGAGTGAAAGGCTCACCGGCCTGTCGGCCGCCCGCCCGCTGCCCAAATGGCGATCCGACACGTTTTGGCGTTCCGATGACGCGCGGCAGTTGGCCGGCGAGCGGGAAGTCCTCGCGGCCGCAGCGGCCAATGGCCGGGCGGCACTGCTGTTTGTCGATACCTTCAACGGCGCGTTCGAGTGCGAAAACGCCGCGGCCGCGGTCCGGGTGTTGCGCGCCGGCGGCTATACCGTGGGCACGGTGACGAAGGACCGTGGACATTTCTGCTGCGGCCGAACCTATCTGAGCAGCGGCATGGTTCAAACCGCCAAGGCCAAGGTGAGCGAGCTCATTGACGCTTTGTTGCCCTATGCGCGCGCGGGCGTGGCGATCGTCGGCCTGGAACCTTCGTGCTTGTTGACCCTGCGCGATGAAGCGTTGGCGATGGATCTCGGTGAGAGGGCCCAATGCGTGTCGAATCAGGCGTTGCTGTTCGAGGAGTTCGTGTCGCGCGAAGCGACGGCTGGACGCCTCGAGCTCAAGCTCAAGGCGGCCGGCGCACCATTGCTGTTGCATGCCCACTGCCACCAAAAGGCGTTCGGCGCCGTGAAGCCTATCCTCGATGTGCTGCGGCTCATTCCCGCATGCCGAGCCGGAGCTGATCGAAAGCTCGTGCTGCGGCATGGCGGGGAGTTTCGGCTACCAAGCCGAGCACCACGCGGTCTCCATGCAAATGGCCGAAGCCAGTCTGCTTCCGGCTATTCGACGGCGCCCCGAGGCCATCGTGGTGGCGGATGGCACCAGCTGCCGCCATCAGATACGCGACGGAGCGCAACGTGAGGCCGTGCATGTGGCGCGATTGCTGGACCGATTGCGCGATCAATGAGCGGGAATCGCCGGGAAAGGCCCGACGAATTCCGCCGAAGCAGACGTCGTCGTCAGGCTAGTCCCCCCGCCTACCACATGCCGCCGAGAGCCACGGTGATCGCCTCGCCGTTCACTCCCCCGGCAGCGTCGCTGCACAGGAACGCGATCACCTGCGCGACCTCGCGCGGCTCCAGCACCCGGTTCTGCGGGTAGATGGCGGCGCGCTCGCGCCACACCTGCTCGACGCTGATGCCGCGCCGTTCTGCCTCCGTCTTCGCCGAGCGCTCGGCCATTGCCGTTCGCACCCAGCCAGGCAGCACCGCGTTGGATGTGACTCCGAACGGCCCGGCGTCCTGGGCGACCGCGCGTGCGAGCCCGATGACGCCATGCTTGGAGGCGGTGTACGCGCTGCCGGAGCGTTCCGCCTTCTCGCCGGCGGTCGAACTGGTGAATACGAGCCGGCCGAAACCGCGCTTGCACATGCCGCCTACCGTCAGCCGCGCGAGTTCGAACGGACCGTCGAGGTTGATGCGCATCGTCTCGCGCCAGACCTCGGGATCCTGCTCCCACACGAGCCGCTCGTGGGCCGAGCCGATGCCGTGGTTCACGACCAGCACGTCAATCGGCCCCAGTCGCGCTCGGTTTCGGCAACGGCCAGGGCGCAGCCCTCGGCGGTGCCGAGGTCGGCCGCGACGTATTCGAGGCCAACGGCCGCGAGTTCCGTCGCGCTGCGCGACACGACCATCACGCGCGCTCCCGCTGCCGACAGCAGCAGCGCCGCCTCGCGCCCGATGCCCCGGCCGCCGCCCGTGACCAGCGCCACACGTCCGTTCATTCCCTGGCTCCCGCATTCATGTTCATGAAATCGTCCCACGCCGGGCTGGCGAGCGCAATTCGCGCGAATATGGTCGAAGCCGCTAATTTGTCAGCTTGACGACCGGCGTGGCCGAGCGTCTCATATAGCTAAATGGCAACTGGCGAAGAATCCAACCGCCCGGATTTTGAGGAGCACTCGCCCGTGACGATGTCGGTTGATCGATGTCGGGCGGGACGCCTTGCCGGACGCCGCCGCGCTTCGCTTCACGTGGCGACCACCCTGCTGTGCGGCCTCGCGGTTGCGATGCCGGCGACGGCGGTGCGCGCGGATACCTTCGCCAACGCGTACTACGACGCCGGCAAGGACCAAATCGTCGTGACCATGATTTACCGCGGTGCGAATCCGGATCACACGTTCTCGCTGAAATGGGGGCGGTGCAAGGAGCCGCCGGACGGTAGTGCGCGCGAGATCGTCGCGGAAGTCCTCGACAGCCAGTGGCAGGATCCCGAGACCCAAGACTTCAGGAAAACGACGCGCTTCAGCCTGGACAACCTGCGCTGTCGACCGGCAAAGCTGACACTGAGAACGGCGCCACGATTCTATTACACGCTGCAAATTCCAGCGCGGACGGGCGCTTCTCCGTAGCCGCCGAGAATGGGCGGTGAGATGATGTCCATTTCCCGGTGGAAGATGTCGGCGACGGTTTATATCGGTGCCGGCCTCAAGCGGAAGTCGTAGTTCACCGTGTAGAACGGTGTTTCCATGCGCTCGCCGTTGGGCCCGACTCCCGCCGGGTGCCGGTCGAATTGCGCCACCAGCGACTCCTTCATTCCGAACACGGCATCGGAATCCAGGTATTGGCTCCCGGCAACGAACAGGTGGGTGGTCACCGGTAGATGTCCGGGCGCCGAGACGATCATGTGGATGTGGCCGGGCCGATACGGATGGCGCCCCATCTTGAGCAGCATGCGTCCCACAGGCCCATCGGTGGGAACCGGATAGAACGTCGGCTTGATCGAGCGGAACCAGTAACGTCCTTCGGCGTCGGTGCGGATCCTGCCGCGCGCCTTCATGCCCTTCTCGTCGGGCATCTGCATGTCGTAGTTGCCCTCGCCGTCGCCCGACCAGATGTCGAGCAGCGCATTCTCGAGCGGCCGGCCATCCGCGCTGAGCACGCGTCCAGAATAAATCGTCGGCTCGCCCTTGACCCCTTCGGCAAGATTGCTGCCGCGAGCAAGGTCGGGGGCGCCCTCCCAGTAGAAGGGGCCCATCACCGTCGATTCGGCGCTGCCTTGGTCCGCAGGATGGTTGAGCGTGATGACGAGAACCGACACACCCAGCGTGTCCGACAGGAGGATGAACTCCTGGCGCTTGATCCGTGCAGGTTCTGCCGACGTCGGTGAGAAATTGAATGGCCGCGAGCCATTCGGGCTCGCTCAGCCTCACTTCCCGGACGAAGTCGTGAAGATGCGTGATGAGCGAAGTCATGATGCGCTTGAATCGCGGGTCGTCGCATGCGGATAGGCGGCCGATCACAGCCTCAGTTATGCTCTTCTCATCGAACTCGCGCATGGTGTTGATGAGTCAGCGGTAGGTGTTGTTCGACTTGTGATTCCCCGCCAGCCAGCGCTTGAGTTCTTGGTGCGCATCCGCCTGCCGATCGCGTGAGATCTTGTCCGCCTCGGGATGATCGAGCGTGAATTCGAGAATCAGTCCGTTGGGATCCGTTACGTAGACTGAGCGGCAGTAGCCATGCTCCAGGACATAGGTGTCCGGTGGCTGGATACCCGCAGCGGCAATGCGCTTCTCGATGGCAGCCTGCGTCTCGGCGTTTACCGCGAGCGCGATGTGATGAAACGGCGATGCCGGCATCTTGGGTCCAAATTCCACCTGGTCGTTGGGGTCCTCAAACTGGAAGAAGGCGAGGGCGCCGCCGTCGGCCATGCCGTAGAAGGTGTGGCAATAGGTACGCATCTTGCCGAACAGCTCATCCGACTCGCACCAGGTCGCGACGAGGGGCATACCGATGACGTCCTCATAGAACCGGCGCGTCTGTCTCCTGATCGCGCGTGACGTAGGCATTGTGATGGAGCCGGATCGGGAGCTTGTGTGACTGGGCCATGGCGCATTCCCCTTGCATCAGAACTTGAAGGTAAAATCCACCCCATAGCGGCGCGGCGGCGCTCGCCACAGGAAGCCGCCCGGTGAGAACTCGGCATTGTAGATTTTGTTGGTCAGATTCTTCGACCAGGCAGTCACCGTCCAGCGGTCGGCCTCGACTCCGGCGCGCAGGTTGATCAGACTCACCGGATCGCGCGAGGTCACGTTGTACGGGTCCCACCAGGTGCGACCGATTTCCTGATAGTCAAGTCGCAGCACACCGTTGAGCCCGTCGCCGACCGGCTGGTGGTACTGGAAGCCGGCATTGACGGTGTTCTTCGTCAGCAGCGGCGGCTTGTTGCCGACGACCGTGGGATCTTCCATGCGGGTGATCCTGCCGTCCGTGTAGCCGAAGTTCGCGTAGAGGTCGAGCCGCTCGGTCGCCTTCGCCGTCAACTCGAGCTCGGCGCCTTTGTACGTGGCATCGAGATTACCAAGATTTTGAGTCGAGGTCACCGAGTCGTAGAAGAAGAAGTAGCCGTTGTGGGAGTCAGTGTGATAGAGCGCGAGATTCGCGCTCAAGCGTCGGTCGAGGAATTGGCTCTTGGCGCCCACTTCCCATGTGTTGGCTACCTCGGCTTGGAACAGATCGTGAACGCCGAGTTTGCCCTCGGATTGCGCGACCGCACCGACACCGGTCTGATTGAATCCGCCGCTGCGAAATCCGCGGCTCCAGCCGCCGTAGAACGTCAAGTTGTCGGTCGGCTTGTAGCGCAGCGTGCCTTTCGGCTGCGCCGCGTCAAAAGTGGCGTGGCGCACCTCCCCGCTGCGTGCATTTGGATCAGGCAGAAAATGCTGCGGCGTATCGGTCGTGTTGCGGCGCGAATCCTCGTCGTAGCGGATCGCCGCATCAAACTCCCACTGCGGGTTGAACTCGTAGGTCGCGTCGCCAAACACTGCCCAGGCGTTGTTATTCTGTGAGTCGGCGAGGAACGTGACGTTGGTGTTGGTCGCGAACGGATTAGTCGGGTCGACCAGCGGAGTCTGATAGACGGCCGGGACACCGAGTCCGCGGTCCACCAAATTGCCGGTGGAGATGAAGCGCTCCGTGTGGACATAGTACGCCCCCGCGATCCACGAGAAGCCATCGACTTTCGTCGAGGTGAAACGCAGCTCCTGGCTGTAGGTCTTCTCGTCGATGAACTGGCTCTGACTCTCATCGAACGTCCCACCCAGGGCGGGCGGAACAAACGTGAAGAAGTCGTTATACGCGATGGAGGTTTTGATGGGCCGGAAATCGTAGGCGTCTCCGGTGTCGATCTCCTTGGTGTGGTTATAGTCCGAAATCGACGTGAACGTTCCAACCCGTAGGTTGTAATCGAGCTTGAGCGCCGTATCGAGCACGTCGCGGTAGTCCGAACCCAGGTTGTTGGTCTGAATCGGGCTGGTGACGTCGTTCGCGTTCGGCGGTGTGGTGAAGCTGCTGAAGACGTTCGCCTCGTCGTTTCGCGGAATGATGTAGTAGTAGGCGGTCGTATCGACGCGGTCGCGGAAGACCCGCAGGTCCGCGCTCCATTGGTCGGCAGGCTGCCACAACAGTCGCAGCCGTCCGGAATAATCCCGGTACGGATCGGCCTTGCGGTCGAGATAGGTGTTCTCGAGATAGCCGTCGGTGTTGTAGAAATTGAGCGAAGCGCGATACTTGAGGGTCCCGGCCGTATCGATCGGGCCGCTGACCGCCACCTGGGCCTTCTCGGACAGCCCGTTGCCCACGCCGAGCTTGCCGCTGCCTTCAAAATGATCGGAAGGGTCCGCGGTGTGGATGATGATCGCGCCGCCGATGGCGTTGCGGCCGTAGAGCGCGCCCTGCGGTCCCTTGAGCACCTCGATCTGCTTGATGTCGGTGAGCTCCTGGTCGAACTCGTAGGGATTGGTCTCGAGCACGCCGTCGACCAGCACGGCGACCGAAGGCTCGCTGTTGCGAGCCTGCGAAATGCCGCGCACGGTGATGAAGGAGTTGCCGACGTTTTGCACCTCGACCAGGGTCATGTTCGGGACGAGCGCGACGAAGTCGCGGGGAGATTCGATCCCCGCCGACTTGATCGTCTGCTCGGTGAAGGCGTCGATCGTCACCGGCACGTTTTGCAGCGATTCATCGCGCTTGCGCGCGGTGACGACAATCTCCGTAAGATCGGTGATCTGGGCCGGCGCAGGCGCCGCAATGATCGCCGCGATCGCTGCCGTCGCGGCAGCCAACCATCTCTCCCTTGAAGTACTCATACGACATCACTCCCCGTTTCAATACTTATTGCTCTAGGTGTCTACTGGTCTTGCTCGCCGCACGCGGCGGGCCATCGCTCGCCGCGTGCCAGCGCCGCGCGTATCGCAACGCCGTGCTCGTTCAATAGCGGCGCCGCCCGCACGGAACTTTGGCGAACGCCGCCGAATTGCACCGGCGGTCTCACCGATCGGCTGCCGCCATGCGCGGCCATGACCGGAACAATGAGCCCCAAATGCTCCACTTGCGGATCGCGAACGACCTCATCGATGGTGTTGATGGGTGCGTAGGGAACGTCGTGGCGCCCCAGCCGTTCGATCCAATAGGCCAAGGCGCGGCGGGAGAATCGCCGATCGAGCTCGGCGTTCAGCGACTCATAGTTTTCGATTCGAGCCTGGCGCAGGCGAAATCGCTCGTCTGATGCGAGTTCCGGCGACTCGAGCGCAGCGATGAGCCCGTCCCAGAACTTATCCAGCGATGACAGGTGAATCGCGATGAGGCGCTCGTCCGCCGTGCGCAGAATGTAGGCTTGCGCGAGCCGCGGACGATCGCTCGAAGTCGGCGTGGTATCGAGCGAAAAGTAGGCGGCAAATGGTTCGATGGCAAAGTGCGCCATCGCCTCGAGCATCGAAACCTCGACGCATGCGCCTTGGCCCGTGCGGCCGCGCTGCACCAGCGCACCCAGGACACCGTAAGCCGCGTAGATTCCGGTGATCGCGTCCGCGAGAGCGGGACCCAAGAAGCGGGGGCGGCTGGAGTCGACCACAACGCTCAAGAATCCGCTCAGCGCCTGCGCGACCGAATCATAGCTGGGGCGTTCTGCATAAGGTCCGCTCGCGCCGAAACCGCTGATGGAGGTGTAGATGAGGCGCGCATTGATCGCTGCGAGCCGATCGCTGCCCGCGCCAAGGCGCGTCGCGGTTCCCGGCCGGAAGTTCTGGATGAACACATCGGCTTCGCGCACCAGAGTATCGAATACGCCGCGCTCCTCGGTTTGCTTCAGATCCAAGGCAATGCTGCGTTTATTGCGGTTGTAGGCTTGAAAATGCGGCGAATAGTGATCGCCTTGATAGCTGCGATACGGGTCGCCGTCGGGGCTTTCGACCTTGATGACGTCGGCCCCGAGGTCGGCGAGCATCATGCCGGCACAGGGTCCCGTGATGAACGTGCCCTGTTCGACGACGCGGATGCCGTTCAACACACCGCCCATTTGAATCAAGCCTCGAGGACTATTCACGGGTCGGCTCGAAATCCGGCGGGGCTTCGCCGTCGTAGTCGATGGCCGCTGTGCCCGCGTGCGAAAGAACGAATCCAATGGGGCGCACCTGCTCCTCGAGCAGGTGCGCGATGAGCCCTGCGGTCCGCGCAAGAATGGGCACCCCCTTGAGCGCGCCCAGCGGATACCCGGCATCGAGGAGAACCGCGGGAATCGCGCCCGACACGTTCAGTGCGAGCGGCTTGCCGATCAGATCCGGCAACAGACGCTCGACTTGCTGCGCAATGTCGATGTGCGTTCCGGCCGAGCCGACTTCGGCGGCGACCGCGAACAAGCGGCCGGCGCGCGGGTCGAGACCCTTATGCAGTGGATGTCCGTATCCCGGAATGGGCCGCCGGGCGGCGCGATACTCGAGAATGACCGATTGCGCGGCATGCGTCGCCGCGGCGCCTGCGTCGATCTGCGCCGCAATGGCGGCATAGAATTGGCCCGCGGCCTCGGATGAACCCAGCACCACGGAGCCACAGCCGAGAATTCCGGCGGCAACGGCGCCTTGCAGCGCTTCCGGCGCGGCGGCGAGGGTCATCCGGCTCGCCTGAACACTCGGAACCAGCCCGTGCTCGGCAATGGCGACCAGAGTCGCATCAAGGATGCGGCGCTGTGCCGCCGTGGGCATCGTCCCTGCGAGCAGAAGCCAAAAATGCTCGGTGAAACTGATCTGGCCGATCAATTCCCGGACGAGGTCGCGGCCGCGAATCAAGATCGTCGATTCGTTCGAGGCCGAGATGGCCGAGCTGTGGTGAGCCTGTGAGCCGATTTTCACTTGTCCCCGCCCCGAGTTTTCATTCTAGGAATTTCGCATAGCGAAATGCACTTCGTATATCGAACAATGCTGAACTCGAAGTTGCGACCCGTCAAGCTCGGCAAGAAATCGTTCCGAGTTTTCGCATATCGAAATACACTGGGCGCCATGACCCGCCCGATACAACGGCGGCGCGAGGCGATGGGTGGGCTTGCCAAGGGGCTCAGCGTCATCCGAGCCTTTGCGCGAGACCGGCCTACTTTGAGCTTGAGCGACATTGCGGCCGCGACGCGGATGCCGGCCGCCACGGCGCGTCGTTGTCTGCTCACCCTCGAGGAACTCGGCTATGTCACTCGCAGCGGCCGGCAGTTCGTGCTGCGCCCGAAGGTGCTCGAACTCGGGGCGGCGTACCTGGAGTCGATGAACATCGAGCTGCTCACCAAGACGCACTTGGAGGAACTCGCACGCATCACCGGCGATTCGGCTGCTCTCTGTGTGCTCGACGGCACGGAGATTGTCTACGTCGCGCGCGCCTCGATACGCACCATTTTGCGCTTGGAGGCCCATGTGGGAAGCCGCTTCCCCGCGCATGCCACATCGACCGGCCGTGTGCTGCTCGCGGGCTTGAGTGCGGCTCATCTGCACGAGTACTTCAGCACGGTGACGTTGGAAGCGCTGACCGATCGAACCGTGACGGACCCGGCCAAATTGAAGCGGCTCATCGATGAGTGCCGCCAGTCGGGTTATTCAGCTGTCGAGGATGAGCTGGCTTACGGAGTCGTCGCCCTCGCGGTTCCGGTGTTCGATCAATCCGCTCGCGTAGTGGCCGCGCTCAATTCTTCCAGCCATTCACGGCGCATAGCCAAGGCGAAATTGGTTCGCGAGCGCTTTGCGATGCTGCAACAGGTGAGCCGCGAGATATCGGCGGACCTCGCCAGTGTTCCCGGCCTGTCGCTCAGCGCCAACCCCTGAAATTAAGGGTACCGCTCGCTGCGGCGCCGGCTTGACGCGGACGCCCTCATCCACGTAGCCTGATTGCGAAACATTTTTCGCTATGCGAAATACATTGGAAATCACCCGTATGCCGGCGCGGTCTTCGGATTTGTATCTCGAGACTGGCGGCGTGCGTCTGCGCTACCGCGATGAGGGACGAGGATGCGCCGTGATTCTGGTTCACGGCTGGACGCTCGATCTCGATCAATGGGAGTTGCAAGCGGCGGCGCTGGCTGGAGAATCTCGTGTTATTCGGCTGGATCGGCGGGGTTTTGGGCTGTCATCGGGCTTGCCGTCGATCGCGGCGGACGCCGCCGATTTGTCGGCACTTTACCGGCACCTCGGATTCGAGTGCGCCGCCCTCGTGGGAATGTCGCAGGGCGCTCGTGCCGTCTTGCAATTCGCCAAATCCCAGCCGCGAATGGTTTCGTGCCTCGTCCTGGATGGGCCGCCGCAACTCGGAGCGGCGGACGAGGCGGTCGGCAGCTCTCACGACTTTCCCGACGAGCACTATCGCGAGCTGACTCGGACCCAGGGCCTTGCCGCGTTTCGCCGCGAGTGGAGCGAGCATGCCCTGGTGCGGCTCAGAACCGACGATCCTGAAGCGCATGCGCTGCTGGCGCGCATGATCGCGCGCTACCCCGGCAGAGATCTTACCGATACCGCCGGGCCCGCGGATGCGGTGCCCCTCGCCCAGGGGTTCGAATCCGTGAACCGGCCCGCTCTGGTAATCAACGGCAAATTCGATCTCGACAGCCGCAAACGGTTTGCCGAACAACTGGCATTGCAGCTTCCTCAAGTCGAGCGCATCGAAATACCGGACGCCGGTCACTTGTGCAATCTCGACAATCCCCGCGCCTATAACGAGGCGCTCAAAGGGTTTCTAAAACGGCACGAATTCTCTTCTACTGGTCACTGAGGTCCGTCCCATGAGCCGAATACTGGTTCTCTATTACAGCAGCTACGGGCACGTCGAGCTCATGGCGCAAGCGCAGGCCGAAGGGGCTGCCCGGGTTGCCGGTGCCGAGGCGACGGTCAAGCGGGTGCCTGAACTCACTCCGCCGGACATCGCACAGGCTTCCGGGTATCGGGTTGATCAGAGGGCGCCCATCGCTCAGCCGGACGAACTCGAACAGTATGACGCGATCATATTCGGCACCCCAACGCGCTTCGGCAACATGGCGGCGCAGATGAGGAATTTCTTGGATCAGACCGGGCCGCTATGGATGCGCAATGCGCTGGTGGGAAAGATTGGCAGCGCCTTCTGCAGCACCGCAAGTCAACATGGCGGTCAGGAAACCACCCTGACTTCGTTTCATTCCACGTTGCTCCACCACGGCATGATAGTCGTGGGGCTGCCTTACACGTTCAAGGAACTGACCACGCTTCGCGAAGTGACCGGAGGCACGCCCTACGGTGCGAGCTGCGTCACCGGCGTCGGCAAGGAGCTCCGCATGCCGACAAATTTGGAGCTCGAAATGTGCCGCTTTCAGGGGGAGCACGTCGCCACGATCACCGCGCGCTACGTGGCGGGGGCGAGGGCGAGGGCGGCATCATGAAACTGTTGCCCACCACAATCGTCGGCAGCTACCCGCAGCCGGAGTGGCTCATCGATCGCTCGAAGCTGGCCGGGCGATTCCCGCCCCGCGTGCGCGCCCGAGAGCTGTGGCGCATTGCGCCCGAGTTTCTGCAAGAGGCGCAGGACGACGCCACGATCATGGCGATCAAGGCTCAGGAGGACGCTGGGGTCGATATCATCACGGATGGAGAGATGCGGCGCGAGAGTTACTCGAATCGATTCGCCACCGCGCTCGAGGGGGTGGATATCGACAATCCCGGCACTGCGCTCGACCGGAGCGGTCATCCGAATCCCGTTCCGCGAGTCGTCGGGAACATTCGGCGCAAATACCCGGTGGAAGTCGACGGACGTGAGGTTTCTGCGCCGACATACCACCCGACCGATCAAGATCTCGATACCGGGCCCCTTCACGATGGCCCAACAGGCACAAATTGACTTTTACGGCGGCAGCCGCGAGGCGGCGGCCATGGATTACGCGATCGCCTTGAATGAGGAGATCCGCGATTTGTTCGGCGCGGGCGCCGACGTCGTGCAAATCGACGAACCCTATATGCAGGCGCGCCCGGAAGAGGCGCGCGCCTGGGGCCAGCGGGCGCTGAACCGGGCGCTTGACGGCATCGATGGCGTGACGGCGGTGCACATTTGTTTCGGCTATGCGGCCATCATTCACACTCGTCCAAGCGGCTATTCATTCTTGCCTGAGCTGCAGCAGTGCTCGTGCCATCAGATTTCCCTCGAGACGGCGCAGTCCAGTCTCGATTGTTCGGTGCTCGCCTCGCTGGCGGGAAAGACGATCATGCTGGGTGTGATCGATTTGTCCGATATGCAAGTCGAAACCCCGCTTGAGGTCGCAAGGCGTATTCGCCGGGCGTTGCCCTTCGTGGTCCCCGCAACATCATCGTGTGCACCGATTGCGGAATGAAGTATCTGCCGCGAGACGTCGCGTTTGGAAAAATGAAAGCCATGGTCGATGGTGCGAGCATCGTGCGAGATGAACTTGCGCTTGCTGGCGGGCACAGTTGATCGAGGCCGTGCAGGCGTTGGTGGGAGCGAGGTCTGCGTCGGCGATGTGCGTTGCGTCAGGAGGAGTCTGCAAAGCGACAATCGATTGCCTTACCCGGGATGGCCGCGTATAAGAATTGAGTGACCGCGAAACGCTGAAACGTCTGCCGCGCGAGGCGGCCCAATGCCCACGGGAGCTGAACACACTCACTGGCAACATGCATTCGGTGCGCTGCGTGGCTCCGTGGCGCCGGCGTCGGGCGACGATCCGCGCAATGCAATGTTCCGATTGCTGGCCTTGCTGGGCTCTGCGGCGCCGCTCAATGAACTGCTCGACGGGCTTGCCAGGGATGTGGAGACCTGGTCCAAGGGTGTTCATTGCACGTTTCTGGTCGTCGACTCGACGCGGCGCGTGCTGCAGCCCGGGGCGGCGCCAAGCCTGCCGGTCTCTTACATTGATGCGATCGGTCAGGTAGCGATTGCCGTCGGGCAGGGTTCTTGCGGTACTGCTGCGGCCCTTGGCGAAATGGTGTTCGTCGAGGACGTGGAACGATCCGATCTGTGGGCAAACCACGCGCACATCGCCGTGTCTTACGGCCTGCGGGCGTGTTGGTCGGCGCCGATCGTCGACGATGCGGGTTCGGTGCTTGGCACACTGGCGCTTTACTTCCGCGAGCGTCGAGCGCCGGCCAAGGCGGATATCGAATTCATTCAGGGCGCTTCCTCCCTGGCATCGTTCGTCATTCAGCGCCACCGCGACAGCGCCAGACTGCGGGCCAGCGAAGCGCGCCTCGCGGCGGCCGTCTGGGGCACGGACATCGGTCTTTGGGAAAGCGCCAGCGACGGTGACCATACTTGGTTCGACGATTGGAGCGAGCGCTTCGATATCGAGCCGTGTGTCGGCCTCCATCAGGAGCTGCATTGGCGCGATCGAATCCATCCCGAGGATCTCCACGCCTACACGAGTGCGAGCGACGCCGCAGTAAACGGCTTCACCGATCACTACGTTGCCGAGTATCGAATCCTCACCCGCAGCGGGGTGTGGCGCTGGCTGCACGAGCGCGGCAAAGTGAGTGCGCGGGACGACAACGGCAAAGCGCAACGCTTTGTCGGCGTGTGTATGTGCGTCGACGAGCAAAAGAAGCTCGAGGCCGCACTGCGTGCGGCGAAAAACAGCTACGAACTCGCCGTCAGTGCGGCACGTCTACCGGTCTGGCAGTACGACGTCAGCAGCGACGCCGTTACCGGCAATGCCTATTGGCACCGCACCGTAGGTCACGAACTCACGGATGCCGAAGTTCCTCTTCGAGTCGAAACGTGGCTCAGCGATATTCATCCGGACGACGCCGAACGCAACAGCAAACTTCTCACCCCGGACGCGACCGACGACACCGGTTTTTATCAATCCGAGTTTCGGATCCGACTGCCCAGCGGCGAGTATAAGTGGCTTCTCGATCGCGGAAGGGTGGTCGAACGCAGCGCAGACGGAGCGCCCACCAAGGCGGTCGGTATCTCACTCGACATCGATGCCCAGAAGCGCATGGAATTTGACTTGAGGGAAAGCGAACAGCGGTTTCGCGGCGCCTTCGAATTTGCGGCCATTGGGATGGCCTTGGTCGCACCGGATGGCCGCTGGCTGCGGGTCAACCGCTCACTCTGCGGAATCGTCGGATACACGGCCGAAGAACTGCTGGCCAGCGATTTTCAATCCATCACCCACCCGGAGGATCTCGATTCGGACGTCGGACAGATGCGGCGGATGCTCGATGGAGCGCTGTCGAACTACGACATCGAGAAGCGCTACATTCACAAGGACGGACACATCGTGTGGGTGCTGATGTCCGTGTCGCTGGTACGCGGCGCCGCAGACCAATCGACGTATTTCGTGGCGCAAATCCAGGATATTACGGAGCGCAAGCTCGCGGAGCGCCGGCTCATCGAGGACGCCACGGAGCGCAAGCGATTGGAGAACGCGCTGCGCGAAGCGACCTATCGAGAGCAGCAGCGTCTGGGCCAGGAAATCCATGACGGCCTCGGTCAGGAGTTGACGGGGCTTGCCTATCTCGCGAGCTCACTCGCGACAGAGGCCGCCCGCGCAAGTTCACCGCTCGCGCCTGACTTGACCCGACTCGCCGACGTGGCGCGTCACGCCATCGAAAGCTGCCGCAGTATCGCCCGCGGCGTATCGCCGCTCACCGAAAGCCGCGGCTCACTGTTGCAAAGCCTGCGCCAAATCACCGACCTCGCGGCTGCCAGTGGGCACGCCAGCGTCAGCTTCGAGGCGGTTGAGCATGCATCCCTCACGCTGCCGTCGGAATCCTGCGATCAATTGCACCGAATAACGCAAGAAGCATTGAACAATGCGCTGAAGCACGCGGGCGCAGACCACATCAAAGTCAGCATTCAAATTGATCCAGCCAAGGTGAGGATCAAAGTCATCGACGATGGGCGGGGACTGAGCGTATCCGGGCAGGCGCCGGGCGGACGGGGCATCGATGGCATGCGCCAGAGAGCCTCGTCGATTGGCGCTCGGCTCAGGGTTGAAACCAGGCACGCAGGAGGCGCTGCCGTCGTGTGCGAATGTCCGCAGTCCGCTCCGGGTGACATACCTGCCCTATAGTCCAACGCGGATTCCCAAGCTGGGAGCGCCCCAGGGCGCGCTATTTGCAACTTTCGGCTGCGGCATCGCGATTGGGCTACGCCGGCTCGGTGAAATGCGGGCCGCGATGCCTTAGACTGCTTCTCAAATGTCATCAAGCACCATGTCAACGCCGCAGGACAAGGCCGCCGAGCACGGACGGGAAGTGGAATGGCAATTGGCATCCACCGACCTTGGATCCGTTCGCCGCTGGCTGGCCGACCACGACAGGATCGATGGACTGCTCCTCGAACCGCGCTCCACGCTGCAGATTCTCGATACGTACTGGGACACGGATGACTGGCGAATCCATCGTGCGGGCTTCGCGCTGCGCATCCGCTCGGAGTCCGGAAAAGCGGAAGCGACCCTCAAGTCGCTGCATTCCGCCAGCGCTACGGTCGCCGACCGGCGTGAGATGAGCGAGCCTCTCGACAACACCCTGAGCGAATCGATTCGACAATCCTCGGGCCCGGTCGGAACGCGCGTTCATGCGGTGAGCGGGGCTCATGCGTTGCTGCCCCTGTTCGAAGTGCGGACTTCGAGGCAGAGATTTGCGGTCCACAGAGAGGATGAGGCCGAGCAACTGGGTGAGATCGCCTTGGATGAAACCGTCATCTCACGCCCGCATGGCGAACCCCGAACGAGCATGCAACGCGTCGAAGTGGAAGCCCTCACTGCGACCCGCGGACCGCTGCAGTCGCTGGTGGATACGCTGCGCAGCAACTGTGCCCTCGAGTTGGCGTCCGACTCCAAGTACTCGCGGGGTCTTAAGTCCGTTGGCTTGGCGCCCGGGCCCGTGCCGGAATTCGCGCCGACCGCGGTGGACGCCTCCATGCCGATGGTGGAGGTCGCTCTGGCGAACCTTCGCCGGTACTGGTCTGCCTGGCATCTGCACGAGCCCGGTGCCCGCATGGGCGACAATCCCGAAGAATTGCACGACTTGCGCCTGGCGGGTCGCCGACTGGAGGCGATCCTGCGTCAGTTCCGATCGTGGCTGCCTGCGCCGTTTCTGCGGGTTCGGCCGCCGCTCAAGAAAATATTGCGTGCACTGGGCGACGCCCGCGATTTGGACGTCGCATTGAGTCAGCTGGAGAAATTCAGCTGCAGGTTGCCGGCATCGGATCGCGCCGCCATTGAACCCTTGAGGCGGCACCTGGAATCGGAGCGCGGCCGGGCTCGCACGCGGATGTTGAATCTTCTCGATTCAGTCTCGGTGCAGAAAATCCTTCAAAAATTCACGCTATTGCTCACCACTCCGGCATCGGCATCGAAACCGCCGCCGGAGTGGGCGCTGCACGTGGCGCCGGAAACGATCAGACGCCGCTATCGCAAGGTGCGCAAAAGCGCGGGCGGCCTGACACCCGATTCCCCGGTGGAGGCCTACCACGCGGTGCGCGGCCACGTCAAGAAGCTGCGCTACGTGCTCGAAGCGGTGGCTGTCATCTACGGGAAACCTGCCGATGACATGCTGCGCGCGTTGCACCGCTGGCAGGAGAAATTGGGAGTGCAGCAGGATGCCGCCGTCGCGAGCCGGCGCCTCATGGCGCTTGCGAGCGCGCCACCGAAGGGTATTCCGCCCGAGACTTTGTTCTTGATGGGGCGCTTTGCGGAGCATTATGCGATCGCTGCGGCGCGGGCGCGCAAGGTCTACGCCAGGGCCTATCGAAAAGTGCGAGGACGATGGAAGAGGTTGCGGATGACGTTCCAAGAGTCGGCGGTCGAGAGCGCACCGGCGCTTCCCGATGCCACGCCGTGAAGGGATGGAATTGTTGATCGTCCGACACGCGGTTGCGTGTGAGCGCGATCGGCATCGGTGGCCGAGCGACGGCGCGAGGCCGCTGTCGCCCGCGGGGATCAGGCGGGCGCGGAAGGCGGCATCCGGATTGAAAGAATTCTCCGAGGCGCCCGATCGTCTTTTGACGAGTCCCCTGGTTCGCGCCCGGCAGACGGCGCAGATCCTGACCGACGTTGCCGGCTGGCCGCAGGCCGAGGAAGCTTCGGAACTTTCGCCCGGACAGCCCGCGCTGGCGGTATTGAGCCTGCTCGGCAAAGGTCGCAGCAAGCGGGTGGCGGTCGTCGGCCATCAACCCGGTCTAGGGGCTCTGCTGACGGCTTGCTTGCTCGAAGGAGACGGGGCCCTCGCCGTCGAAATGAAGAAAAATGCGGTTGCGTGCCTGTATTTTGCGGGCTCGCCCACTCCGGGAGGCGCGGCCCTCAAGTGGCTGGCCACACCGCGCATGCTGCGGGGAGTTCGACGCGGCTGATGGGTACTGAGCGACTATTCGCATAGAATGCTGCGTGGCCAAAAAAACCGAACCCGTTGATGATCTGCTCGATGCCCTGGTCTGGATGCGTCGCAAGGCCAAGCGGCATGAGGCGGTCGACGACCTTATCGATGCGCTCATGAAAATGCGCCGCAAGGCGAAGCATAAACTGGCCAAACGCAAGCGCCCGGCCAAGAAGCGGACTAAGTCCAGCCGTTGAGCCGCTCACCGTTCATGATTACAGGGCGATCAGTTCGTTGTCGATGACGAACCGAATCAACGCCGATCGGTTGCGGACACCGAGTTTGATCATCAGTCGGCTGCGATAGCTGTCGATGGTCTTGCTCGACAATGCCAGGTGCTGCGCAATGTCCGAGCTCGAAGCGCCGGCGACTATGCGGTGCAACACTTCCCGCTCACGAGCGCTGAGCCGTTCGTAGGGAGTCTTGGGAATCGGAACATTCAACAGCTGTTCAGCGGCCACCGGGATGATTCCGGGGCTGACGTAGAGGTGACCGGCAATTACCGTTCTGACGGCGAGTACCAGCATCGCGCCCGAAGCAGCTTTTACTACATAGCCGCGGGCGCCCGCGCGCATGGCGCGGTAGACGTGTTCAGCCGTTCCGCAACCGGACAGCACCAGAATGCGCGTCAGCGGCAATTGGCTGAGAATACACCTCGTAGCGTCGATCCCATTCAAGCCCGGCAGCACGAGGTCCATGATGATCATGTCGGGCCTGATCCGTTGCGCGGCTCGTATGGCTTCCTCGCCGGTCGCGGCGTGTCCGGCGATCTGTAAGCCGTCCTCCCGCTCGAAGAGAGCGGTAATTCCGTCTCGTACAATTCCGTGATCGTCCACCACCAACAGCCTAACCGGTGGGAGCGGTGACGCCCGGACCAATGGATTGCTCATCCTCGCCTCCACATCCGTGTCGGTCGCGTCCTCGATGTGCGGGATCTAAAGCTCCGCAACAATATTTGATCCAAGTGGCTGTTATCACAAGATTCTCGACGCGTCTGTGGGATACCGTACAGAACGCGTCGCCGGGGAGACAAGCGTCGGCCGGCTAACCCTGCGTACTTGGCAGCGCCGCAGTGACCGCCCGATCAAGCACGGGGTCAACCCCCGATCGCCAGTCCTTGAAACTCGATGGGACAACTTCGTCCGGATCGAGCGATCTGACCTGAAAGCTAAAGAAATAATTCAACCAGAAACAGACATCCCAGTCCGTACACGCATGCTGGTAATCATGTTTACCCGTCTCGTAGGCGACGCACAGCGGGGAATTGGGCAGGCACGCCGAGCCGCCCTCCGAATAGAACCGCAATCGATCGCCCACGGGTTCGCCCACTATCACGACGCGCGCCTGCCCGGCGTGCTTAACGGCTGCCGCGGTAGATATTCCTGCCGAGAACGTCGCAGGGCCGGTGAGCACGATTATGCGCCCGCCGGGAGGAATGAGCTTGGGCAGATCGTGCGCAAAACCATACGTGTTCATGTAGTCGCCGCCGCCGTCGTAGCGCAAATCGACAATCACACTGCAAGGTTGAATCTGCCGAAGTTGCCGCTGAGTACTTGATACAAATTCCCCGATTCTCTGGCCACCCTGATCAGAGTTGGATTTGAACTGCACGAATTGAACGCACGTTCCGGGCAAGGTCAGGCTTCGAAAGGGCTTGTCAAAGTCAATCAATGCTATGGGCAGGAGGTGGTCGGGTTCGACTGCCCGCCATTGTCCCTCCATGCCCGTCAAGGATTCGCTCGACAACCAACGCGTGACGGGAACCGCCGGTTCGCTCGCCGGAGGAGCGTAGGCGTCCAACCTCTTGGTAATGACCGCCCCGGCAGGCGTTTCTATCGTCCAAGTCGAGTGCCGCGTGTCCGGTGCCACATCGATCCCGTACAACAGATCCTGTTGGGTCAGATATTGCGAGGCCAATAAACGCCGCCACTGGGAAGTGCCGCCACGCAACTGCTCGAGTTTGGCCATGACGGCGTCAATGGACTGTCCGTCAACCGCCGTCACTCGGCCACCCAGCAGATCCGCGTTGATCTCGGTCGCGCGCATGATATAGAGCCCGTCCGAAAAGGCTGCCAAACGTACGGGAAGCTCCAGATGGGCGGCACGGCCTTCACTCTCAATCCTCGAATGGCCATTGTCCGCCAACGCATCAATTTGCATCAGTGCCACATGAAGATGCGGTCGATCGAGAACGGTGCCGAGGGCCTCGAGGGCGTCCAGTCTTCGAGTGGCTTCAGTTCGGCTTGTCGGCTCAAATGAGCGGTCCAGCGCGATGAGTTGACGGAAATATCCCAAGTCCTGACGCTGTGCCTCAAGTGCGTCGGCCGCGGGTGGATAGTGTGGTCGGGGTGCCGAAGGGTGAAAGTGGTACTTCAGCCCTGCAGAGAATCCGGCTGCGAGAACTAGGACCAGTAGGATCAGTCCAATCGCTGCGACGCTGATTCGCTTGATCGCAGTCTTCATCAAGTGTTCCAACTCGGAGCAGGGAGTTCGTAATCAATAACACCAAACAAGCAGTAAAGTTGCGCGCAGGCGGAAAGATAAATCACGTGAGCGCCCATGCCAACAAGCAGGTCGCGAAAGGCGGGTTTAGACGACTGCGTCGGGTTCGCCCAGTAGAATCAACGGGCGCGGTGATGCCGGCCGCCCAGGGAGGGTGCCGGAACAGGGAGCTGCGTCGATTGCCGGCGGCTGTGCGACTCGTTCTCGTTGACGGCATCGCGCGCCAAAATTGCCAATCGCGCTGCACCTTTCGCCATCTCCGCCGTGGACTCGTACCACTCCAGGCCCACGCCCCGGGCGTCGCTGCGCACGACCGTGGCCGCAATGCACTGCGGGCTCGCCGGGGTGAGCGCCGTGGCGTCCAGCTTCAAATAAATGACGGACAGTAGGCGCAGCGGCACCAATGTTTCCAAGTACGCCCCCGTCAAGCTGACGTCGAGCACCCGACCGGTACCGGCGGTGCCGGAATTGGCGACAAAATACACCGCGACATCCGTCGCTTCCCGTTGGCCCCAGCGATGTTCCATACCCACGGCAGCATCAACCGGGGGCACCGGAATCGTCAGTGCCGGTGGCCGTCTTGGTTGCCGGCGACGTTTGCGCGCGGGCTGCAGCTGGTTCAAGCGTGTGCGCCGCATCGCTCCTCACGGAAGCCTGCCATAGCTCCGCACGATCTTGCAATCGGCGAGCCGCAAGCACTAAATCGTAGTAGATCCAGGTTTCTTTCTGAGTCGCAACTTGCTGCGGACGATGTCTGATTGAGCCCATTTTAGCCTCCATTGAATATTGACTGGAGTCGAGCTGGATGACTGTTGTGGTGGAGGTTAGCGAGACGGGCAGGGCGGGGATGTAGGGAAAAATAGGCAATTTCCGTCAAAAATGCCAGGAAATGGGGTCTGCGTCACATATTCGACACTCCGTGACCGGTGCCCTCAAGCGCTCGCGGCATTCAATTGTTCGAGCGCAGCATGGTCCAAATTAAATTCGGTGGCGGCGACCAATTCGCGTAGTTGAGTCACCGTGGTTGCGCTGGCAATCGGGGCAGTGATGCTCGGCCGCGCGATCTGCCATGCGAGCGCCACGGTTGCGGCGGAAGTGCCGTAGCGTCGCGCCACATCATCCAGCGCCGCAAGAATCTTGAAGCCGCGTTCGTTGAGAAATGTATTCACGATTCCTTTTCCGCGCGCACTCTTCGCGGCGTCCGCGGGCGTGCGGTATTTCCCGGTGAGAAACCCGGAGGCGAGCGCGAAGTAGCTCACGACGCCAATTTGCTGTTGCAGACACAGCGGCTCCAGGGCGGCTTCGTAGTCGGCGCGCGCATAGAGATTGTAGTGCGGCTGCAGTGCTTCATAGCGCGGCAGGCCGGACTTGCGGCTCACCGCGAAGGCATCGGCCAAGCGCGCCGCAGTGAAATTGGAGGCGCCGATTGCGCGCACCTTGCCCTGCGCAATGAGCTTCTGGTACGCGCCGAGCGTCTCCTCCATGGGCACGCTCGCATCGTCGCGATGTGAAAAATACAGGTCGATGTAATCAGTCTGCAGTCTTCGCAGTGAGTCCTCCGCCGAGCGCGCGATGTGGGCGGCCGACAGGCCTTGGCGACCGGCGGCCATCTCCATGCCGACTTTGGTCGCAATCACCACATCCGCGCGTTTCGCGCCGCGCTTCAGCCAATTTCCGATGATCGTTTCGGATTCGCCGCCGTGATGCCCGGGCACCCATTTGGAGTACACATCCGCGGTATCGATGAAGTTGAGTCCGGCGCCGACCATGGCATCCAATACCGCGAAGGACGCCGCATCGTTCGCAGTCCATCCAAAAACATTGCCGCCGAGACACAGGGGTGCAACCCGCAAACTGGATCGGCCTAAAGTACGAGGTTGCATGGAGATCTCCGGCGCGCTGCCCTGGCTATTTTATTGTCGCCACGCGCCCCTTGGTGGCAAATTTCTGAAATTGCAGTGCATCGTGGCCAGGCACGACGCGATCGGGGGAGCCGGCGAGCTGAATCATGCGCTCCTGGTTCTTGATATTCGCTGCATGGTCCGCGTCGCTGAATGTCGCGCTGGCCTTACGCTCCGCGAGGTTGCGATACAGGTAGACGCTGTCCGATGCCAGCACGAATGGCGGATTGCCGTCGATTCGCAGGTACTGCGAAGCGAAAGTGTGCCGCGCTCCCGTGTACGCCCGGATTCCCGGAAATATTTCCACATCGTCGCCATTCACCAGCCGCAGGCGCCCCGCGGTGTTGAGTCGTACCAGCTCCTGTACATCGTCGGGATCGATTCCGTCGTGATCCCCGCCCGGCTGCCACCCATCTGCGGTGTAATAGCGAAATTCGTCCTTTTGAATCCACACGTTGGCCTTGGGAAAAAGGTCGATTCCTCCCATGTGGTCCCAATGAGCGTGGCTGATCACGACGTCGGTGATGTCCTCGGGATTCACCCCCGCCAGGCGCACAGCCTCATCGGGCCGCAAGTAATCCTTGATCGTCCATTCCTTGAACCAGCGCTGTCGGTGGAAACCGCTGTCGAAGAGAATGTTGCGTCCGCCGCCGCGGATCAGCCAAAGCGCGTAAATCGTGTCGATTTTCTCGTCCTTGGGCGCGCCGATGACCAGGTCGGCAACCGGATCGCCGGGCGAGTCTGCATAGCGTATCGCCTCAATTGCATACTCGGGCGTTGATGCCGACCCAAGCAGCGTCACGGCGAGGGCCGCAAGCAGGAATCGCTTCACAATGGCTTCTCCATGCGGATGGGACCTGGGCTCCAATGATATACCGGCGGTTGATTTCGGCGGTCGGCGACGTCTATCAGCCAACAGTGGAGGACTGTAATGACCGTGCGTAAGTCCCTTTTTGACGCGAATGGACATGGAGCTGCGGCGGTGACGACCGGAGGCCGCAGCACCCAGGCGGTCGAGCAGTGGGATTCGCACATCGACGCCGCCGGCATTCTGCGCGCCCTGGGTTGTGGTCACTGGAGCGGCGACCTCATCGAATTCGGTTGCGGATATGGGACCTTCACCATCTCAGCGGCGCAGCGAGTGTCGGGCACGGTTCATGCTCTTGATATCGATCCGCTCATGGTGGCGGCCACCAAGTGGCGCGTCGCCCGGCTTGGTTTGAAGAACGTGGTTGTCGAGCAACGGGATTTCGTTGCCACGGGCTGCGGGCGTGAGGCTCGGTCGGCGAGTAGCGCCCTGCTATTCAATATTCTGGAGATCGAGGATCCTGTCGGCCTGCTGAAGGAAGCTCATCGAGTGCTGCGCTCCGGTGGTTTGGTCGGGGTCATTCATTGGACTTTCGACGTACGGATCGCGAACCGGCCACTGCTCAACATCCAGCTCCGACCCGAACAATGCCGGGCATGGGCCGAACAAGCGAGATTACGCTGGGTGCGAGACGCAGGCCTGCCACTGGGTTCGCCGCCGCACTGGGGGATGGTGTTGGAGAAGCCCTGATCCCTTGCCAATAGGCGGAGCATCCGCGAACATGCTGCACCTAACCGGGAAAATCATGCATGTCGAGCGGCGAATCGCCAACCACCCAGACGCAGCGGTCGATTGTGCCCGACGCCGCGGCTGATGCCGCCGGTTTGCATGATGTATTCGTCAGCTACGCCTCTCAGGATGCGTCGATTGCCAACGCCATCGTTGCCGCCTTGGAGCGCAATGGACTGAGGTGCTGGATCGCTCCGCGCGACGTGCCGCCCGGAACGCTGTATGCCGATGTTATCATTCGCGCGATCAATGGCACAAAAGTGCTCGTTCTCGTGCTCTCCGAGAATTCCGTTTCGTCGCCGCACGTCGGCAAGGAAATTGAACGTGCCTCGGCGAAGAGACGTCCGATCATCGCGCTGCGGACCGATGCCAAACCATTGACGCCGGCCCTCGAATATTTTCTGAGCGAATCGCAGTGGATCGATGTAGGAACCGGCGGGCCGGAGGCGGCCGAGTCCAAGCTGGTCGAGGCGGTGCGGCGTCTCATCGCTCACCCGAGCGGGAACATGCCGCCCGCGGCCGCAATCGTGTCGGGCGCGAAAAGACGCTTCAATGGTCCGGTCGTCGCTTTGATTGCCGTCATCGCGGCGGCACTTGCCTACATTGTGGTCGACAAGGTATGGCGGGCAAAACCAGCCACAGTGGCGATCACCGAGGGCGCCCCGGCTCCCGCAGCCGGCACGTCCGCGGCGTTTGCTCCGCCTCCGCACTCGATTGCCGTGCTGCCCTTCGTGAACATGAGCGGCGATCCGAAGCAAGATTATTTTTCCGATGGGCTCTCCGAGGAACTCCTCAATTCGCTGACGACCATCCCCGATCTGCACGTGGCGGCGCGGACTTCGTCGTTTTTCTTCAAGGGCAAGGAAGTGGATCTGTCCGAGGTTGCCCACAAACTCAACGTGGGGGCGGTATTGGAGGGTAGCGTACGCAAAGACGGTGAGCAGGTGCGAATAACGGCCCAGCTCATCAATGCGGTCACGGGATTTCACCTGTGGTCCCAGACTTACGATCGCGACCTTAAGAGCATTCTGAAGCTGCAAACCGAGATCGCCACGGCCGTCACCAAGGCATTGCAGGCCACCCTAATGGCCGATGCTGCGGCGGCCATCGAAATGGGAGGAACCAAGAATCCGCGGGCCTTCGACGCCTATTTGCTTGGCCAGAATTTGGACCACAGCAAGATCGACAAGGACGTGGTGCTCGCCGCTATCGCCGCCTTCGACGAGGCCATCCGCCTGGATCCGGGCTTTGCGAAAGCCTACGCGAGCAAGGCACTGGCCGAAACCGGTTTTGCCGAATACTACGGCGTGGGAACGGAGATCCGCGAGCACTTTCAGCGGGCACGCGCGGCCGCGGAACGCTCGGTGCAATTGGCGCCGGAACTGGGTGAGGCACACTCGGCGCTCGCGGACCTACTGGCGCACGGATATTTCGATTTTAAGGGCGCCCTGGCCGAACACGAGCGGGCGGTGGCCCTGTCGCCCAACGAGCCAGGCGTCCTGTTGCGCACCTCCTGGTTCCTGTCCGATATCGGCCGTGGGGCTGAGGCTGTGCCGATGGCCACGCGCGGAGTATCCCTAGATCAGCTCAACTGGCGCGCTTATCGGTACTTTGCGGTTGTGCTGGATGATGCTCACCGATATCCGGAGGCCATTGAGGCGGCGAACCGCGCGCTCAGCCTGAATGCCAGCGACCTGCGGCAAACCGCACTGCGCGGTCTTTCGCTCTTGCATATGGGTGATGCGGAGTCGGCCCGCAAGTCCTGCGATACACCACAGCGGGACTGGGAGGGGCACATGTGTCTAGCCATTGCCTACGATAAGCTGCATCGCCGGTCGGATGCCGAAGCAGAAGTAGCGACCATGAAGGCGGACATGGGGGATGCGCCGGCATTTCAATTCGCCGAGATCTACGCTCAATGGGGCGACGTCCCGAAAGCGCTGGATTGGATCGAGACCGCATACCGGCTCAAAGATCCTGGAATGAGCAGTCTCAAGGTGGACGAGTTCCTTGCCCCGCTGCGCGCCTCGCCTCGCTTTCGAGAGATCGAGCGCAAGCTCAACTTGCCGGATTGATGTCCATGACCCGCTCTGATGCAACCCGCAACGATTCCGGTCTACCCGGTTTCGACTACCAACGCATCGAGACGACCGGCGCGGCGATCAACGTCGCAACCCGCGGCAGGGGCATACCCCTCCTGCTCCTGCACGGCTACCCTGAGACGCACCGCATGTGGGCCAAGGTCGCACCGGCGCTGGCCGAGGAGTTCTCGGTCGTGTGCGCGGATCTGCGCGGCTACGGCGACAGCAGTAAGCCCGAGGGTTCGCCCGATCACTCCAACTACTCGAAGCGTGCAATGGCGAACGATATGATTGAGGTCATGGCCGCCCTCGGCCATCGGGAATTCCTGATTGGTGCGCACGACCGCGGCGCGCGCGTGGCGTACCGGCTCGCGCTCGATCACCCGGCCGCAGTCAAGCGCCTTGCACTCCTCGACATAGTCTCCACCAAGGCGGTCTACGAGCAAGGCGGAATGGCGCTCGCGGCCGCGTATTTTCACTGGTACTTTCTGATACAGCCGCGGCCGCTGCCGGAGAAACTGATCGGCGCTGATCCGGCGCTGTGGCTGGCCACGGCGTTCAGAAAATTATCTACCGAACCGGGCGCAATCAGCGACGCGACAGTCGCGCAGTACCTGAGGTCCTTCGGAACACCGGAAGGCATCCACGCAAGTTGCGAGGACTATCGCGCCGGCGCCACCGTCGATCTCGCCAACGATCGGGCTGACGTGGCCGCCGGGCGGAAGATCGCCGGCCCGACCCTGATCCTATGGGGCGGGCGCAGCGTGGTCGGCAAGGTGTTCCGGCCGCTCGAGACGTGGCGCGATCTCGTCGCCTCGCCCGCGGGTGAGGCGATCGACTGCGGGCATTTCATACCGGAAGAGAGGCCTGACGAAACCGTGCGCGCACTGCGCGAGTTTTTCCGGGGATGAACACTCGTTTCCCCGGGAACCGCGCGCCATGCAGTGGCGGCGCTAAGGCAGATCCGCGAGCGCGGCAAAGGTGCCGGGGGAAGCGGCGTTTTGCAGCAGCACGCCGGGATTATTCGTGACCACGCCATTCTGGGTCGTTTGTGATAATCCAGTCGCGACGATGATATCGAGGTGACCGTCGCCGTTGACATCGGCAATCGCGATTTGGTTGGCGTTCGTCACCGTGTAGTTGGCAGCCGCCATGAACGTGCCGGGGCTCGACGCATTCTGCAGCAGGACAGTGACCGCGTTGGTGCCGCCGATCACGATGTCCGGGTGCCCATCGCCGTTCACGTCGGTCACGACGATCGATTGCGCGAGGCTCCCCGGGGCCGTGGGGTAGCTGACCGCGGCGAGGAATGTTCCGGGGTGGGTGGAGTCCTGCAACAACACCGAGACCGTCGGCGCTGTGCCGACGGTCGGACCCGGATCGGTGATCACCAGGTCGTTGAAGCCGTCGCCGTTCACGTCGGCGATGGCGATCAAATTCGCGCCGACGACATCCGCGTTGCTCGTCTGTGTAAATACGGTTAGCGGCGCGGCGAAGGTCGTCGCTGATGCCGCTCCGGTATGCAGCAGCACCTTGACCCCGACGTTGTCGGCGAGCGCCACATCCGGCGCACCGTCGCCATTGAGGTCGCCGACCGCCACCCAGTTTGCGCCGCCTGGGTACAGGCTGATCGGACTTGCGAACGCACCGGGTGAGCTCTGGATGAACAACGACACGTTGAAGTCCGCGGACACGAGATCGGGCAGGCCGTCGCCGTTGAGATCTCCGATCGCCACCTGGGAGGCGCCCGGGGATGACAGTACGAGCGGCGTGCTGAAAGTGCCGGGACTTTGGGTGCTGTTGAAGAAAACGGCCAGTGTCCCGTCGCTATAGCTCGCGGATACGACGTCGGGGAGCTTGTCGCCATTGAGATCGGCACTGGCGAGATACAGGGGATCGTCGCCGTCGGGAGTCAGCACGGGCGCCGCGAAGGCTCCGGGACCCGTCGAAAGATAAATTTTCAAGTTGCCGGAGTTGATCTGCGGCTGGTACAGAACGGTGCTGGTCGCCACCACCGAGGTGTGGCCGTTGCCATTGAAGTTGCCGGCCAGCAATCCCTGCGATATTTCCGTCGGTGTAAAGGGCGATCCGCAGTTAAAGCAGCCGTAACCGTGGTGGTGGTAATCGTTGCAACTGGCAAGAGCGAGCGCGGATGTGAGAACCGCCCCCACCCGAATGTTATTGAATTGCGACATGAAACCTCCCTCCGCGATATGGGACTGCACGCATTGCCTCAGCCGCAACTGTATCGAACGGGCGACAGCGGGATGCGTTGACAGAATCCACAATTGCCGCGCTGCGCCATGAGGCCGGCCGGACCGCCTCGCGCGTCAGCGAGCGTTGAGTTTCATTTCGAAATCGACCGTGACCCTGTCGGGCTGCGTCGTCACCGCCGTGATATTCAAATCCGTCACCGCCACCCGGATGGCAGTTCCCGGCACGATCGTAGGCTTGAGCAATTGCAGCAGATTGATGTCGACGGCCCTCGGCAAAGAGCCTCCCGCGGCGGATTGCAGCAGTTCCAGCGCCTGGCGAGTCGAGTCATCCTTGACGCTGTCGATTCGGATGTCATTGAGAGTGATCTGTGAACCCGCCGCGACCAAGCGGCCCGACAATTTCACGTCCGAGGCGAATTCGGTACCCACGCACGAGCTTCCCATATCGAGTCCCACTCGAGAGGCGAGGTGCCCGCCGATGATGAGGCGGCCGGCGGCGAGTCCGATGTGAGGATGCTCCAGATATGCGTAGCATGTGCCTTTGGCAAAGTACCACTTGCCCTGATCGTTGAAGACGTTCTCGAGGACCAGCGCCTGCACCGCGTCGCGCGTAATGACGAGCTCGCTCGCCGCGGCACGCGCGCAAAGTGCACCGGCCGCGAGATAGCAGACAGAAATGAGCATCACGCGTCTCGGGGATTGCATCGCTAGGCGCCGGATGCACGAATGATGGGCCGCACCAGTTTCTCGAGAGCCTTGCCGGCATCGGGCGATTGATTATTGGGGCCCAGAAACTCCATCACCGATTTGCCGCTGGTGGCATGCTCGGCGACGACTTTGAGCGTGAGCAACGCGGGCGTCGCCAGCACGACGCCCGCGATTCCCCAAAATAGCCCGCCGAACCACAGAGCCAGGAAGATGAGCAGCGGATTGATCTTGAGACGCCGGCCGACGAACAGGGGCTGGACGATCTGACCTTCCAGCATCGCCAACAGCAGGTAGCTCCCGGCCACCGCGAGTACATGTCCTATCCCGTCGAAAGTGACGAACGCCACCAAGGTCACCACGATCAGAGTGACGGTCGACCCGGCATAGGGTATGAAATTGAGCGTCGCCGCAATGACGCCCCACAAAAACGGCGTGGGCATGCCGCAAAGCATCATCACGCCCGCGGTCGCGAGGCCGAGCCCGATATTGATCAGCGCCGTCGTGACGTAGAACCTTCCCACTTCGCCGCGGACCTTCTCGATGATGGCGAGGACATGCCCGGCGTTCAGATCATCGACAAACGCTGCCGTCATTCGTGCCAGCATGGGTGGTCCGCCGGCCAGCAAAAACAGCGTGACAATCACGAACGTGAGCACGCCGACCATCGCTTCGCGCGTCGCGTCGAGAATGAGCACGGGTCCGCTCTCGTTGTCCCCGGCCGCGGATACCGCCCCCGGCGCGCCCGCCGACGACGCTGGGGCGCCGATATTGCCGGCACTGCTGCGCAACTCCTCGACGTGGGAAATGAATTTCATGGCCGGGCTTACTTTGCGTTTTATGACTTTCACGGTTTGAGGAGCGGCCGCAAACCAATGCTGAGTCGGCGCCCACATCAAATCCACCACGCCCGCGAGTAATCCGAGCACGACGATCAGGATGATGGTTGCGCTCAGGCTTCGCGGAACGTGAAGCCTGTAAAGCGCCTCCACGGGACCGGAGAGTATCAAGGCGAACAGCAGCGCCAGGGCGATTGGAATGAAGGCGAAATGGCCGACATAGAGAAGCACCCCGACGGCCATCAGCACCAACAGCTTGCTTGCCGTGACTTGATTGACATGCATCGCGGAAGATTTCTCAGTCGTTGATTTCTGTACGTTCATATGTGCTCCATGCCGGCCGCATCAGGCCTGCAGCAGTGTGATCAGCATGCGTATCGCCACTGCGGCGCGCGCAGGCAACGTAAATACGCCGGGTTTCTGCGTGAAGTCTCCGTCGAATCCTACGGGGTCGGCGATGCCATGCCATGGCTCTATGCAGATGAAATTCGCACGCGGCTTGGTCCAGATTCCAAGATAAGGTGAATCGGTAAAACTCACCTGTATTCTGGGGCCTGTCTCGGCGCCATAGATGACGAGGCGGCTGCGAACCTCGTCGAAGATCATGACGTCGTCTTGAAAGAGGGCATCCTCGAGCGCGAGGCGTCGATGCGCAATGGGCGTGGGATGACGCACTGGTGTCAGCAATCCGTCGGCATTGAGACGCCGCATCGGGTCCGGCTCCTCGCCGGCGAATTCGACGAAATGCGATTCCCGCGCTTGACCGAAGGGCAGCGGCCAGCGAAACGCGGGGTGATAGCCGAAGCTTGCAGGCATATCGGCATCGTCTGCATTGCAGATCCAGGTCGTGACGGACAGCGTCGGTCCATCCAGCGCGAAGCGGATCTCCAATTCGAAATGGAAAGGGTAGACTTTGAAACTGTCCTGGTCGGCCTTCAAGCGCAACATCGCGGCGGCGGGGCTCGACTCCACGACGTCGAAACGCTTGCCGCGTGCGAAGCCATGCCTGGGCAGAGGATAGCTTTTTGAGCCCAGGCGATAGGTGCCGCCGGCAAGCGCTCCCACGATGGGGAAGAGCAGCGGCGCCCTCCCATTCCAGATAGCCGGATCGCCGTCCCATAACAGATCGCGTCCAGCCGGATCGCGCAAAGTGGACAGCTGCGCACCGATGGGATTGATCTCGGCGCTGAGGCCGCCGGAACTCAAGTTCACCCAATTGCTGCGTTCGTCCGGCACGTGCGGATGTCTCCTGCGTCGTCGCTAATGAGCGAATTCTAATACACTGGCGCCGTGACCCCGCTAGCCAATCTTGTTGGTGCATCCGAACGCGTGGGCGCGACCGCATCCCGCGTGGCCAAGGTGCGTGAACTGGCCTCGTTCCTGCGCACGGTACCGGCCGATGAGATCGAGGCGGCCGTTGCGTATCTCGCGGGCGAGACCCCGCAGGGTCGCATCGGCATCGGCTACTCGATGCTGCAGGCAGCTGCGGCGCAATCCGCGGCGCAGTCGGCGATGCTGTCCATTGCGGAGGTCGACCGATGGTTGGCCATGGTCGCGGAGATTCGCGGCGACGGATCTGCAGCACGCCGCTCGGCGGCGCTGAGAGATCTGCTGTCGCGAGCGACTCTGGCCGAACAGCAGTTTCTGGTCCGTCTGCTCGCCGGAGAGATCAGGCAGGGCGCGCTCGCCGGCATCATGGTGGAAGCCATTGCGGCCGCTGCTGATTTGCCGACAGCACAAGTTCGCCGGGCGGCAATGTACGCCGGCAGTCTGGGAACCGTCGGCCGGGCCGCGCTGCTGGACGGCGCGGATGCCCTCGACCGATTCCAACTCGAGCTATTCTCGCCCGTGTCGCCAATGCTGGCCCAAACCGCCGCGGATGTGGCCGAGGCTTTGCAAATGCTCGACGGTCGAGCCGCGTTCGAATGGAAGATGGATGGCGCACGTATTCAAGCGCACAAGGACGCCGATGAGGTGCGCATCTACACGCGCAGTTTGAACGACGTTACCCATGCGGTGCCGGAAATCGTCGACATGGTGCGCTCGCTTGCGCAGCGGACCCTGGTCCTCGACGGCGAAGCCATCGCATTCGACGCGACGGGGCGCCCGCTTCCATTCCAGACGACCATGCGGCGTTTTGGCCGCAAGCTCAACGTCGACGCGCTGCGCAACAAGCTGCCTATCGGTGCTTTCTTCTTCGACTGTCTGCGTTTTGGGGAGCGAACCGTCGCCGAGACGCCCACCGGGGAGCGCTTCCGGCTTCTCGCAGAGGCGGTTCCGGAGTCGCTGCGAGTCCCGCGATTGGTAACCTCCTCGGAGCCGGCCGCAAGCGCCTTCTACGATGCGGCGATCGCGGCGGGCCACGAAGGGCTGATGGCGAAGTCGTTGCAGGCAACCTATGAGGCTGGCAGCCGGGGCGCAGGCTGGCTCAAAATCAAGCGTGCCCATACCCTCGATTTGGTGGTGTTGGCGGCCGAGTGGGGTCACGGCCGCCGCACCGGCAAGCTGTCAAATCTGCATCTTGGCGCGTTGGAGCCGGCCACCGGCGAATACGTCATGCTTGGCAAGACTTTCAAAGGCCTCACGGACGCCATGCTCGAATGGCAGACCCGTGAGTTTCTCGCACGCGAGATTCGGCGCGATCGGGGGACGGTGTACCTGCGGACGGAGATAGTCGTGGAAATCGCCTTCAGCGACCTGCAGGCGAGCATCCGCTATCCGGGCGGCCTTGCATTGCGACTGGCGCGAGTGAAACGCTATCGAAATGACAAGAACGCCAAAGATGCCGACACGATGGACTCGGTACGCAAGATCTATGCGGCTCAAACCGGCATTGGACACGTTTGATTCCTTCGGTTTGCCAACGCACGGTCATTGCCGCGAAAATACGCTGAAGTAGCCTGCCGGCTTAAGATTTGGAGGCTTTACATGACCACGGAAGAATTGGAGGTTATTCGCGCATGGGACAGACGTTGCGGCGACAACGAGTCGACGTTCTTCCCCGTAACGCTCGATCGTAGGCGCTTGCTGCGCTACGTCGATGAGTTGCGCGCGGAACTGGCGGCGCTGAAGCGCGCGCCGCTCGAGTGAGCGCCGTCAGCCGAATCGCGCGGCGGATCTCGCCTTCGCGCGTGCCGCTTCGATTGCACGATCGCGCGGGTCGGCCGTGGTCACCAGCGACTCGATCAGCACACGCGCCGCAGCGGCGACGTCCTCGACCGCCTGTTGGAACGCTGCCTCGTTGGCTTTGGAGGGATGCGTGAATCCGCTCAGCTTGCGCACGAACTGCAGCGACGATGCCTTGATCTCCTGCTCCGTCGCCGGCGGTTCAAAGTTGAACAGTGTTTTGATGTTGCGGCACATGACTCCTCCGGGGAAAGCGCTCGAGAGTTGTAGAATATCGTCCGCCAGCGTCTGACTCAAATGCCGGAGGAGCAATGACCACAGCGAAGCATCGTGTGCGATTTTCTGGAACGCTTGCTGCAGCGGCGATGCTGCTGGTTGCTCGGGCTGCACTGCCGGCGCCTGAGAATACGGTGCGGCTCGGGGCCGATGACGTCGGCGGCACCGTCACCAGCAGCCGTGGCCCGGAAGCAGGCGTCTGGGTCATCGCCGAAACGCACGACTTTCAAACACGCTTCGCCAAAATCGTCGTGACCGACGAGGCCGGCCGCTACCTCATTCCGAATCTTCCTCAGGCGAAGTACCGCGTTTGGGTGCGCGGCTACGGCCTCGCCGATTCGCCCGCGGTCGACGCGGCTGTTGGACGCCCCCTCGACCTTGCTGTCGTCGCTGCCGATGCCGCCACGGCGGCAAAGACTTACCCCGCCGCCTACTGGTACGCGATGATGAGAATCCCCGAGGAAGCCGAGGTCGCGAACGTGGCGGGCGGACGCAACGGCTATCTGATGTGGATGAAAAACATGGGCTGCGTCGGTTGCCATCAGCTCGGCAATTTGGCGACCCGCACCATCCCGAAGGCGCTGGGTTCGTATAAGTCATCGCAGGAGGCTTGGGCGAGGCGCCTGCAATCCGGGCAGGCCGGCCGCACCATGATCAACATCGCGCAAGCGACGCTGGCAGGCGTTCCGATTCACTATCTAGCCGATTGGACCGACCGCATCGCCGCCGGCGAATTGCCCTTAGGGCCGCCCGCGCGACCGAGCGGCATCGAACGCAACGTCGTCGCAACCGTGCGCGACTGGTCGGATGGCAAGGCGTATTTGCATGACCTCTCGGGAACGGATCGCCGCCATCCCACGCTCAACGCCAACGGCTTGCTGTACGGCGCGCCGGAGCTCAGCAGCGATGATTTTCCGGTGCTCGATCCGGCGCACAACCGCGCCACCACTTTCCGCGCGTCCGTGCGTGACGCCAATACGCCGACCACCCACGATGACCCGGTGCTGGGGCCCTCGCCGTATTGGGGCGAGGAGCGGATCTGGGACAGCCGGGCGAATGCCCACAACCCCATGATGGATCGATCCGGGCGCGTTTGGTACACCGCGCGCATTCGCGCGGCCGACAATCCCTCGTTCTGCAAGAAGGGTTCCGCTCAACCCTCCGCCGCGGCGTTTCCGATCGACACCTCGGAGCGGCAGCTCGCGGTGTACGAGCCGAAGACCGGTAAATATACTTACGTTGACACCTGCTTCAGCACGCATCACCTGCAATTCGCCGAAGATGCGAGCGACACGCTGTGGACCAGCGGCGGCCACGAGGTGGTGGGCTGGCTCGACACCAAGAAATTCGATCAGACCGGCGATGCGGCGGCTTCTCAGGGTTGGGCTCCCCTGGTGCTCGACACCGACGGTAACGGCAAGCTCGATCCGTGGCTGGAACCTGGTCAACCGGCGAGTCCTCAGCGAGACCAGCGTCTGGCCGTCAGCCTTTACGCCATCATGCCGAATCCCGCCGACGGCAGCATCTGGGGCTCGGTCGCGTTTCGCTATCCCGGCGCCATCGTTCGCTTCGACCCGCGAAGCCGCTTGAGCGAAATCTACAATGTGCCGGCGCCGGGCTTCGGCGTGCGTGGCGCCGATATCGATCGCAGCGGCGTGGTGTGGGTATCCCTGGCGAGCGGGCATTTGGGGGAGTTCGATCGGCGCAAGTGCAGGGGCCCGCTCAACGGCCCGGCGGCGACGGGCGACCATTGCCCCGAAGGCTGGAGCTTCCATCGCCTGCCGGGGCCGGGTTTCCCGAACCTACCGCAAATGAGCGTCGAATCGAGCTACTACACCTGGGTGGATCAACACGACACGCTGGGGTTGGGGGCAAACGTGCCGATCGCCACAGGCAATCTCTTTGACGGTGTACACGCGCTGGTTGACGGCCGGTTCGTCACGCTGCGCATTCCCTATCCTTTGGGATTCTACGCCAAGGGTATCGACGGTCGAATCGATGACCCCGCCGCGGGTTGGAAGGGGCGCGGCCTTTGGGTCACGAGCGGCGATCGGACACCCTGGCACAAGGAAGGGGGCAAGGGCATGAAGCCGCTGGTCGTTCATTTTCAGGTTCGCCCCTCGCCGCTGGCGGATTGAATGGCCGCCTCATCGCCCCTGCAGCAGGGCCACGACGGTGGCACGCGCGTCCGAGGAATGCACGGGTAAGGCGAGGACGTCGCCGGGACGCGCCCAGTCGAGTGCGTAGCGCGCCGCTTCGACTTCGCTGCCGCGCACGGCCAATGCAGAATCCGGCAGTCCCAGGCGCTTGAGCTCGGCGCAGATGATGCGTGGTATCTCGCCCACGGCGCGGCCGCGCAGATGAGCCTCATTCTCCTTCACGACCACGAGATCGGGCCGAAATTCGGCCGCCACACGCGCCAGTTCCTCGATATCGGCGTCGTTGCGGTTGCCGGCGTGGCCGAGCAGCAACGCGAGTCGGCCGGTGCGCAGGTGATCGGCCACCTGCAAAAATCCGCGCAGTCCATCGGGATTGTGGGCGTAGTCAACCAGTACGCACACGCCGCCCACCGTGAACCGCATCATGCGGCCGGGATTGTCGTCAACGCTGGAACCGAAGCGCGCGAACACGGCGGCGATCGTGATGGGCGTGATGCCGAGCGCGGCCGCGGCCAGCGCCGCGGCGGCCATGTTGGCCACGTTGTAGCCTGCAATCCCGCCAATCGACAACGGCATGTCGGCAATCGCGCCGAGGTCGTTCTCGGTGCCGCCGTGGTTCAAAGTCAGGCGGCCGTCGCGTACGCCGCAGGTGGGGGCGCCGTGCCGGCAATGCTCACGCAGGACGGCGTGGTCCGCGTCGAGCGCAAACCACCCCAACGGCGGGCGCTCGCCGTAGCGCCGCACGAGCGCGTCCGCCTGGGTACGGAGCTGTGCATCGTCGGCATTCAACACCAGCAAACCGTCCGGCGCCACGACCGGGGCGACCGACAGCTTGACGTCAGCCAGTCCGGCGAGGTCGTGGATGCCGTACTCGCCGAAGTGATCCGCACTCACGTTGGTGACCACCGCCGCATCGGCTCGGGCAATCGCGATACCCCGGCGCAGGATGCCGCCGCGCGCGGTTTCCAGAATGGCCGCTTCGCTGCGCGCCTCGCGCATCACCATGCGCGCGCCGGCAGGGCCGGAATAATCGCCGAGCGCCAGCGCTTCATCGCCGAGAAATACGCCGTCGGTGCAGTTGTATCCCGGCTGCCAGCCGTGGGCCCGCGCGCACGCCGCGATGAGCCGCACCGTGGTGGTCTTCCCATTGGAACCGGTGACGACCGCGGTCGGGATATTGCGCAGCTGCGCCCAAGCAACGCCGGCGGCGTCGGGCAGCGCGTCGAGCGGATAACTGCGTCCACCTGCACCCGCCCCCAGGGTCAGTTCCGACTCATCGAGGACATGCGACAGCCCCCGCGCCGCTGCTGCATCGAGCAGAGCGCGCAGCCGCGGATGAGCTTCCAGAACCGCCAGTCGCTCAAAGCGCGCGAACGCGGCGGACTCCTCGATGACCGGCTGCAGCTCCTCGCTCAAGGGAGCCGGACTCGCCGCCTCCGCGGCCTGCGCGATGAGCGCGCCCTCCAGAGCGCTCCAGCGCAGAGGATCCCGCTCGATCAACGCCGCGCACAAGGCCCACTCGTTGACTTCGGTCGCCAAGAACAATTGATCGTAGGGCGCGGCGATGGCGAGCGATATGCCGCCCGCATGCCGGCGCACGACGCACCGACAGTGGGTCCATTGCAGCCGCGCAGCCGCGCGCTCGACCTTCGAGCGCCAGGCATCGAGGAGGGCGTGATCGACGGCGGCGTCAACGACTTCGAGAACCGCGCCCGAACCGGCAAAGAAGAGATTGCCGCCGGTGAGGCGCCGCGAATCGGCGAACGGCAGATCGGGCGGCGTCAGTCGTCGCTCTCCGGTGCCATGCGCACGCCGCGCTCGTCTCGAATCAGACCTTCGAAGTTGAAGTCCGCGGTGATCGGCTCGACGGCCTCAGGCGCGCCGCTCTGGGCGCCGGCACTGGTTCCGTTGCCTTTCAATGCGGCCGCGGCGCCGGGCGCCGGCGCGGCCGAGCGCCAGCCCGGCTGCGGCGCCGCCGTGCCGCTCGGCTTGAATTTGGTGATCTGCTTCCAGGATCGTACCAGGGCATCGGCGAAGATCAGCAGCAGATCTCCCGTCTCGCCCATCCTCAATGCCGCCTCGATCGCGTCCTGCTCGTCGGGAATGATCGCGATCGCCCCGTCGGGTACTCCGGCAGCGCGCAAGGCTTGCGCTTGCATGCGCGGCACTTCATCCGGTGCGCGATTGCGCAGATTGTCGTCGCGCCGGCAAATGTAGTAATCGAAGCGCCCGGCGACGGCCTTGGCGATTGCAACGAGATCCTCGTCGCGCCGGTCGCCCGGCCCTGCGAGTACCACGATGCGCCGGCCGGTGACGTCGAGCCGCAGCGCGAGATCCGCCATGGCGCCGACGGCATGGGCGTTGTGCCCGTAGTCGAACAGCACCTTGAACGGGTGCTCGTTGAACACGTTCATGCGTCCGGGCGCCTGGAAGAAAGTCGAGTCGAACGTGCGCAGCCCCTGGCGGATGGCGTCGAGCTTGATTCCCAACGAGAAGGCCATGGCGGCGGCGAACATGGCGTTCTGCACGTTGTGAGTCGCCCTTCCCTCGAGTGTCGCCGGGATCAGATGCGTCCAGAGCAGAGGAATGTGGCTGCCGTGATCATACAGCGTCATCATCTGACCGTTGACCCCGGCCTCCAGTGCACAAGCGCGTCCGCCGGCTCGAATGTGCTCGCGCACCAGCTTGTGCTGCGGATTCATCGTCACGTAGCAGATATTCTTGGCTTCGGTGTAGCCGGACATCTTGAGCACCAGGGGATCGTCGGCGTTCAACACCGCACAGTCGGTCGCCACTTCCACCACGATGCGCTTCAACTCGGCCAGCTGCTCGAGCGTGTCGATGCCCTTGAGGCCGAGATGGTCCGCCTGCACGTTCAAGACGCCGCCGACATTGACCTCTCGGACGCCCATGCCGGCGCGCAGCAGCCCGCCGCGCGCGGTCTCGAGAATGGCGATGTCGATTTGCGGATCGGCAAGCACCATGCGCGCCGACACCGGACCCGTCATATCGCCCTGGACGGTGCGCTGGCCATCGATATAAACGCCGTCCGTGGTGGTCAGTCCCGGTGTGTAACCGGCCATTTTGGTCAGATGAGCGAGCATGCGCGCGGTCGTGGTCTTGCCGTTCGTGCCGGTGATGGCGGCAATCGGCACCCGCGCGGCGACGCCCGGCGGAAACAGCATCGCCACCACCGGCGCGGCGACGTCGCGGCCCCGGCCTTCGCTCGGCGCCACGTGCATGCGAAAACCGGGTGCGGCGTTCACTTCGCAGATGCCGCCGCCGATCGTGCGGTAGCTCTCGGTGATGTTTTTCGAGAGAAAATCAACACCGCCCACGTCGAGGCCGATGGCACGCACCGCACGCTCCGCCATTTCGCGATTGTCCGGATGAATGACATCCGTAACGTCCGTCGCCGTGCCGCCCGTGGAGAGATTCGCGGTCGAGCGCAAATAGACGGCTTGACCGGAGTCGGGAATCGAGTCGGCGCGCAAATCCGCGCGCTCGAGCATTTTCTGCGCCTGCGCATCGAGTTCCAGGCGCGTCAGCACCTTCTCGTGGCCCACACCGCGGCGCGGATCCTGATTCACGATCTCGATCAATTGGGCCACCGTGTGCCGTCCGTCGCCGACGACATGGCCGGGCGTGCGCCGGGTCGCGGCCACCAGTTCGCCGTTGACCACCAGCAGGCGATGGTCGTCGCCCTCCAAGAAGCTCTCGACGATCACCGATCGCGAATGTTCGCGCGCGACGGTAAAGCCGTGCGCCACTTCCTCGTCCGTCGTGAGCCGGATCGAGATGCCGCGCCCGTGGTTGCCGTTGTAGGGCTTGGTCACGACGGGAAACCCCATGCGCTGCGCGGCGCGAACGGCCTGCTTTTCGTTGTGCACCAGTTCCTGTTTCGGTACCGGCAGTCCGAGCGTGGCCAGGATCTTGTTGGTTTCTTCCTTGTCGCTGGCGAGCTCGACCGCGATGTGCGACGTGCGGCTGGTGACCGTCGCCTGAATCCGCTGTTGGTACTTGCCGTGGCCCAGCTGCACCAGCGATTGATCATTGAGGCGCAGCCAGGGTATGCCGTGATTTTCGGCCGCGCGCACCAGTGCTGCGGTCGAGGGTCCGAGCGCGCGCCGCTGCGCGAAGCGGATGAATTCGTCGCGCGCCTCCTGCCAACTCCAATCATCGGGGACCGAGCCGGCCGGCCGGATCGCCTGCGGAAGGAGCGAACACAGCAATCGCAGGCCCAGATCACCCGCGGCGATGCCTTCGTCGCGTTGCGCATATTCGTAGACGACGGTATAGACCCCGGGAGGGCCGGCGCTGCGGGTCTTGCCGAAGGTGACTTCCTCGCCCGCCATGTTCTGCAGTTCGATGGCCACGTGCTCGAGGACGTGGCCGAGCCAGGTGCCCTCGTCTTCCCGCAATCGCCGCAGCAGGCCGCCCGGCACTTTGTAAGAGCAGCCGTGTTCGGCGAGTCCCGGCAACGCGGCCGCCAGCGCATCGACGAAGTCCCGACCCAGGCGGCCGGTAGGCCACTCCTCCAGGGCGCCCAAATCGAGTTCGAGGCGGATCACAGGGAAGCGCGCGTATAGCGAAGGGCCAACGTAGACGGAACGGTCGAGAATGCGCATGGGGCGATGCTCCGCCGCTCTGATACGGCTCTGTTATTCCTTGGCTTGGGCCAGCCCACCGGCCGCCGCCAGTCGTGTATGCAAGTTAAATGTCGCACCCGCGACCAGAATGTGCAACCGCAATCCGAGCATGCAGACCGGCTGACCCTCGCTCACTTCGCTGATCGAGGAATAGCTGACGTCGGCGGCGTCCACCACCGTCACGCCGCCGCTGCCCTCCACTTCGATGGTCTCGTCCGGCCCGATGAACGCGGCGGTATCTTCATCGAGACCAATGCCGAGGGCAAACGGATTGTATGCGAGCGCGGTGATCAGGCGCCCGAGCCGGTCGCGCTGGCGGAAGTGCTGGTCGATGATGAAGCGGTTGGTGAGCCCCAACCCCGGCGCCAGCCGCACGCTGCCTGAAATCACCGAGGATCCCTCGTCGCCAAACGCGATCATGTGCTCGCTCAAAATGCTGGCGCCCGCGCTGGTGCCGCCGACGGTGACGCCGTGGGCGTTGCGCACGCGGATGAGCTTTGCCACCGGCGTGCCTCCGAGCAGAGTCGTGAGCCGTAATTGGTTGCCGCCCGTGAAGAAAATCCCGGTTGCCGCCTCGAGGCGCCGCAAGCGGCCGGGCTCCTGGCAGTCGCGGCGCGTATCGAAGTCCATCACCGCCACTTGCGCGGCACCCAGCTCGGCAAACAGCTTTTCGTAGCGCGGCCCGGTCTCGTGCATGCGGCTCGCAGTGGGAATCACCACGATATTGGCGGCGGCGCCGCCCGAGACGCGGATGAACCGCTCCAGGATGTGGCGGTCATTTTCCTTATTCTCGGCGCCGCCGATCGGTACGATCCAACCGCGAGTCGCGCCGTCGGGGACTTTACTTGGCATCAAGGCAGTCTACCAGACAGCCTCCTCACCGTAACGCGTCCGCAGTTCACAGTTCCTTGTCGAGCGGCAGCACCGACAGGAACGCGAATTCCAGGCGCCGCCACACCGATCGCGACGGCTCACGACGATATTCGACCATATTGCCGTTCTCCTGAGTGCGCCAGATCAACGGCGACTTCGCCGAGTCCGGAGACGCGAGCGCCACGACGTAAGAGTTCGACGGCTGCGCCATGGCCTCGAATCGCGTAGCGGTTTGCGCCGCCAGCTCGGGACTGTCGATGATCAATCCCGTTTCGGTGTTGAGGCGCCTCGAGCGTTGATCGAAATTCATGGAACCGGCATACAGCCGGCTCCGATCGAAAACAAACAGCTTGGCATGCAGCCCGAAGTTTCCATAACCCGACATCTTCGCCGACTGTCCGCTGCCATGACTGTTGCCGAGCATCGCCCGCAATTCGGAGAGTTCCACCCCCTCGCGAAGCAGTTGTCTTCGATAGCGAGCGTAGCCCGCCTGGGCCGCCAATTCATTGGTTGAATTCAGCGAATTGGTCAGGATGCGCACCCGCACGTTGCGCTGGCGCAGGTCGTGCAGCAACCGCATTTCTTCGGGCGCCGGCACGAGGTAGGGCGTCACCATGATGAACTCTGATTTGACCGCGCTGGCCGCCTGGGCGATGGGCCCATACATCAGCCGTCCCCTGCCGCCGTCCAACACCTTTTTCTTATCCGGGCTGTCGCACACGACTTGCGCCTGCGACCACACCAGCGGCAGCCGGCCGGCAATGATGCCGGCGAAGGGGTCGCCTTGCTCGGCGCGCTTGATGTAGTCGGCCCCCACTTCGTGAACGCGGCGCATGTGCTCATTCAGGCGTTGCCGCTCCCGCTCGAGTTTCGCCTTGGGGGGCTGCCCGCCGCGCAGCGCCTCGACCGGTATGGCGAGCGCGCTGTTCCAATATTCGTCGAACGTCGCGGACAGTTTTCGAACCAGCGGTCCGGCTACGAATACGTCATCGTCGGCGTACTGGGCGTCGGGGTCGACCTGAAAATAGGCATCGCCGATATTGCGGCCGCCGATGAGCGCAACCGCGTTGTCGGCGACGAACAATTTATTGTGCATCCGGTAATCAAGTCGTTTCGATTCGAATAAAAATTCCACCGACCGGACCAATTTCAAATGTCCGCGGTAGGCGAACGGATTGAAAACCCGAACCTCTATGTTCGGGTGGGCCGTCATCACCAAGATCTGCTCATCCCCGCGGGTGGTCTCGCCGTCGTCGATCAAGACACGCTCATGGACGCCGCGATCGGCCGCGGTCAGCAGTGCGTCGGTCACCAGGAGGCCGGTCGAGTCCGCCGTGAAAATAAAATACTGCATGTCCAGCGTGCGTTGCGCCGCCTGGATCATCTGCATTCGCGCCGCAAAGCCGTCCGCACCCACCGGTAGAATGCGAAATGCGGACGCATCCGGATGATCGCGTGCTTCGTCGGCGAAGATTTTCCCGATTCGCGTTTCTTCCGGGTGTGCATACGCGGCGGATGGATTCTTCGGGAAACCGGAGCCCGGCGGCAGCGTTGCACACCCCGCGACGATCGTCGTGAAGAGAAGGCCGATGACAATTCTGTGGTCCACCAAGCGCATTGTGAATTGTCTGCGGCGTCGCCGCGCGGCGGTATCAAGGAGTTCCGTCAGTCCCTGTAGGGCGAGTCCTACCGGTCTCGCGGTCATAGCGGCTGAGAATCCACAATGCACCCGGCAACGCGGTGAAGTCGGCCAGCAGGGCGAGGACGAAGGCAGAGGCGGCAACGATGCCGAACTCGCGCATCGGCGGCAGATCCGAGAGTGCCAGCGCCAGGAAGCCGCTGGCGTTGATGAGCGTCGCGAACAGGATCGGGCGGCCGGCTACCAGCATGGCGTGCCGCAGCGCGCCGCTGGTGGTGCCGGTCGAGCGGCCTTCCTGAAAGTGGTAGAAAAAATGAATCTGGTCGTTCTCGGTTGCGCCCAATACCGTCGAGCCGATGAGAATCGTCGCGATATTGAGCGGGATGCCCGCCACGCGCATCACGAGAAATACCGACAGGATCGCGAACAACGATGGGATCATGGTCATCAGGCGCGCGGACGGGCTGCGAAACACGATGAGAAATGCCATAAAGATCACGCTCGCCGTCAATGCGAAGCTTTCAGTCAGCGTCGGCAACAAGCCGCTGGGTGATTTCCGCACCGAGCACTCCCTTGCCCACCACCTGGCCGCGTGCGGAGCGCAACGCCGGTTCATCGCGCTGCGCCGCCGTCCATTGCTGCTCGACGAAGGTGCGCATCGCACCGACCCGGCCGAAGAGTTTGGCGCGGCCCCGGATGCTGAGGCGGACATTGGCCAGATCCTTGACGTCGACGTACTTGCGCGCCCCCGGCTCAGTCAACAGGATCTGCTCGAGATCCGCGGCGAGTTTCGGCCACTCCGACGCCGACGCGGGCAGTTGATCGGATCCGGTTTCGACGTATCGCGCCCAGCGCAGCACCGAGGTGGGTCCATCGACGGCCGTGATGCGGGGATCGCCTTCGAGCCGGTGGGTCAACTGCTCCAGAGCGCGCAGGAAGTCGGGGTCCAATGCATGGCCGGCCGGCGGCTGTATCCAGAGTTCGACGACATCGAGCCCGTTCGATGCCTCGAATGTCCGGGTATCCTGGGCCACGCGCTCGCTGGGATTGACGTAGGTCAAGACGTCCATTTCGAGAGCGAGGGGCGGCGCCACTCCGGGAACGCCGAACAAGGCGGCCGCTCCGCACAGCATCAGGGTGAGAGCACCGCCGACCAGCGGCCAGCGCAGGCGCCGGCTCGCCGGCACCAGCGCATTGACGAAGCCGGGAAACCACTTAGCCGTCGGAACTTGCTCAGAACGCAGCGGCGTGCGCAACAGCGACTGCAGCGCCGGAAACAGCGTGAAGCACCCGACCCACGCCGCGATCAATCCGCACGCGGTCCAGATCCCCATCTCGCGCACGGGGCGTATGTCCGAGATCGCCAGCGCGGCAAAGCCCACCGCGGTTGCGAACATCGAGGCGGTGCAGGGCAGGAACTTGTTGGCCAGCGCGCGCGCGTGATGCTCGAGAAGCGTCGGCGAATCGTCCGGTTCGATATATCGCGAATGAAGATACACGAGCGTCGCGGTCGTCGTGACCATCACCGTCAGCGGCACCAGGGTGGAGATGACCGTATGCGACCAGCCGAACGGATGGGCGAGGCCCAGCGCAATCGCGACGAGAGCGCCCAGCGTCAGAATCATGGCCGCCAGCGTGCGCCACGAGCGGTAGATGATCAGCACCAGAGTCATCAGGAACAGGCCGAACAGCGGCATGAAATGCGCCGTTGCGGCGCCGGTTTGCCGCTCGAGCCAGGCGTCCAGCCAGGAGGATCCGACGCGCCGGACCAGCGTGAACGGTCCGCCCGACTTCTCGAGCGGCAGGGCGAGCTTGTCGATCGCCGCGAGCGCGCGGTCGCGCTCGGCGGGCGAACTTACGCGCAGCTCGAGTGCGATGCCGAAATAGTGGTCGCCCAACAGGCCGGCGCGGCGGAACAGCGGTGTTCCGGTGGCGAAAGTGCGCAGCCGCGCGGCTTCGGCAGAACTGATTTCCGCCGCCGGCGCGCCGCGCCGGTAGAGGTCGAGGAGGCTGTGAGCTTCGACCTGCGGAATCCTGGCGAGCTCGAGCTCGAGTTTGTCGGCGGCGCGCAGTGCGTCGATGCTCAAGGGATCGGGCGCTTCCAGCATGAGGAGCGCCTGCTCGCCCTCGGGGAACAGGCGCTCGAACTCGAACGTGGCGCGCGCGACGGGATCGCCCGCCACGATCAGTCCCTCGATCGCCGGATCGTCGGGCACGCGCAGGGCCCCGTAGATCCCCGCCGCGGCGAAGATCAGGAATACTCCCGCAATCCAGCGCCGCGCATGCAATACGCGGAGGAAAATTTGAACGGCCTTGGGCGAAGCGGGCATACTTGAAGTCTCGCCGCGAGGATATTGTGTTGTGAGCGCGACTATATCAACAAAGTTCGCTACACGAGGAGTTGCCGGATGAGTGCCTTGTTAGCAGCATCGATGGCGACCTTGGTTTTCTGCGCTCCCGGATATCCCGGCGGAGCCGGCGACGCACAGCCGCTGGTGGATCAATTTGCGAAAGCCGCCGCGGCCGCTGCCGGTTGGCCGGCGGGAAGTCTTGCGGCCGTCTACGATCCGACCGAGGCAGGCGGTCTCGAGAAACTCAACGGCACCGATGCGGTGCTCGCCTTCGTGCCGTATCCGTTCTTCGTCGAACACGCCGCGCAGCTGCACCTGATTCCGCTCGTGCAGGCGGACGTCGCCGATGTCGGGCCTCAGCAACGATGGTCGCTGGTGGCGAAAACCGGCCGCGTCACCGACGCGCCGTCGATGGCGGGCTACACGATTCTCAGCGTCGCCGGCTACGCCCCCGGCTTCGTGCGGCATAGCGCCCTCGGCGGTTGGGCGCTCCCGCCGGACGTCAAGATCGAGGCCACCGGGCAAGTCCTGAGTGCCTTGAGAAGGGTGGCCGCCGGCGAACCGGTGGCGGTATTGTTGGATCAGACCCAAGCGGCGGCGCTGCCGACCTTACCGTTCGCGGCCGATCTCAAAGTCGTGACTCAGTCGCCGGAGCTGCCCGTTGCGATCGTCGCGGTGGTCGGCTCGCGCCTCGCCGCGGACCGCGCGCGGGCGCTGCAGGCGGCGCTGCTCAAAATGGGCCCAACCGGGAGCGGCGACTCGTTGGGGCCGCTGCGTTTGCACGGCTTCGTGCCGCCCAAACTGCCGTCTCAGGCCGCATCGCGGTGACAATCCGATTCTGCTGCGCAGTCCTGATGCTCGCTGCCGTCGGCTGCGCGACTCGACCGCGGCCGCCGCCGCCGCCGCAAGCGGAACCGTCATCGGTGGCCGCCTTGGCGGCGGCGATCGACGCGGACGCGAAGCGCAGCGATCATGAGCCTGATTCGAAGACTCGCTCTGAACTGGCGGCAGAGGCCGACCGCGACGCGCAAGCCTGCGTGGCGCTCGAACCGCACGCCGCCGCCTGTTTATACTGGCGCGGCATCGCGCTCGGGCTCGAAGCGCGCGCCCACCCGACGCGCGCAGGCGAGCTGTTGAACAACATGCTCGACTCGTTGGCGCAGGCCGAGTCGGCGGATCCCAACTACGACGAGGCAGGACCCGCGCGCGTGCGGGCGCTGGTTCTGATCCGGGCGCCAGGATGGCCGCTGGGTCCGGGCGACAGCGAGGCAGGATTGGTTGCTGCACGCCGCGCCGTGGCGCTGCGGCCGCAGTATCCGCCGAACTTGCTGGCGTTGGCGGAGGCACTGTCGAAGACCGGAGACGGGAACGGTGCGCGCGCGAATTACACGCGCGCCCGCGACGCCGCGCTGGCGCAACCCGCTGCGGCCGATCGGGACGAATGGTTGCGTACGGCCGATCAGGGTCTGCAGCACAAGTAGCGGGATTGACATCCTCTCCACCCTAAAGAGCGGGGATTCCCTCAGCAGGCGTTCGATGTCCCGAACGGAAGAGGATATTGCGGGCCAAGTTGATATTACGATCATGCAAGACACCACACTCAGAGCATATCCAGCTTCTTATTCCGAGGTCTGCGACACTTTTCGGCCCCGTCTTGCTTTTGCAAAACGAACAGTCTCGGGTAGAGAACGATTCATTGACTTCCTCGTACCAAGCCCCGTGCGCAGTCGCTTTGTAGCGGAGCATACTTCGGAAGGAAGACCAGCCGGCATCCAGGACCGACTTCGCCAGACGGGTCTTGGCGAGTCCAGCGGCATTCACATCACCAACCGCGATGTAATCGAACTCTCGAACGATGCGGATCGAGAGCTTGTGGTGAAAGTCACGGCGCGCGTTGCCGATGCGCGCATGAATGTGGGTCGCCTGACGCCGTTTGCGAGCGCGCTGCGCGGTGGCGAGTTTGTCAGCCAGCTGCCGCAGAAGCCGCGGGTTCTCAATCTTCTCTCCGTTGGACAGGGCCGCAAAGTCCCTAAGGCCCAAGTCAATGCCAACGCCACTTCGAACCGGCCGCGCCTCAGCCTCCGCGACCTCCACGACGATATTCAGGAACCAGTTCCCGCGGGCATCGCAGGAGAAATTCGTGCCGTCCTTGATTTGGTCTTGCGGCAGCGGCCGGGAGTGAAACACCCGAAAGGTGTTTCCGGCAAAGCAAAAAGCTTCGCCCTCGCGCTTGAGATCCCGGCCCTTCATCGGCACCCAGCCCAAAGAACGCCGGCCGCGCCACCGCAGGAACGGGCGGTTCTTCTGACGGCGGGACTTCGCATACTGCTCGCACACCGCGTTGATCGTGCCCGCGTGCAGCGCGAGCTCCTTGCTGCTCCCTGCGGTCAACCGATTGAGGTCAAAACCGCTCGGCCAGCGCTTGTTCCATTTGAGCGCCTGCAGCTGAGTCTCATTGCAGAAATTCCACACGAAGTTGCACGCGCGCGCCTGGCTGTTGAGCAGTCCAGTCAGCGTTTTGATGCGGTACCGATAGACCAGCAACATCGGCGAATGCTAATGCATATCAGGGTGCTAGAGAAGACTCTAAAACTGGCGGAAACATCGACTTTCACGCCACTCCTATTCAATTCAAAGTCGTCGGCGCGAGCTATTGGAAGGATGGCTTATGGTCGGCTCGTTATTACACTGCCCCAGGCAGCGAAGTACCCGTTTCGGTGCTCAGCTCGTACGCAAAGCAGCGGTAGACCCCACCCTCAGGAGCGGCACTTCCTCCCCGGCGTGAACGCCGGGGTCTCCGTGCCGAAGATTCGATGACAGTCAAATCTTACATCGCAGCGCTTGCCGCAGGGATCGCTCTCGGAGCCCCGGGCACGGCGCATGCCAAGGATCCCGCGCTCATGTCGCTGACAATGGAGCACTTCAGGGATACCGCGACCGTGAAAGACGATGCGCGGGCTGACGCCACGACGATCTCGACGGAGAAAGGATATGCGGAGCACACCGGTCCGCTGCACATGGTTTGGCAAGATGAGTTTCTGAGCGGCGTCATCGACAAGCAGACCGGCCAAAAGTCGTTTCGGGTCGAAGCCTGGATCATCTACACCGGAAGCTGGCGGTCCTATGACAGCGTGAGCTTCCAGACACCCACTGGAGCGCAGTCGGTGCCTCTCATCAAGGTAGGCAAGGAAGCCGCGAATTGCGCAGTCGGGGACTGCACCTATACGGAGCGCATTGCATTTCCCGTCGATGAGGAGTTGCTGCGCGGGCTGGCGGCAGGGTACGCGCCGGGCAAAGCCAGTATTTGGGCATATCGGTTCCTCGCCCACAAAGGCCCGGACTTTGCCGGCGGCCTGTCAAGCGCGGAAATCGCCGGCCTGTTGGCCAAGGTCGACGAGGTCACCCATGCGCTGCCTGCCGCCGCGGCACACGCTGCCGGCGCCTCATTGAAACTCGATCTTGGGATAACCGGCATGGCGGTGGCCGCAACCCCCGATCACCCGCATCGAGCCGGCATCTTGGTCGTCGGCGTGGAGGGCGGGTCCGTCGCGCAAAAGTCGGGCATCATCGTCGGCGACATTCTCTGCGAATTCGACGGTCATCCGATCAAGGTGCTGACCGAGCTGCAAGCGGCGGTAGCCGCGTGCGCCGCGAATTGTGCCGCCGCGATCAAACTCTATCGCGGTCTCGACGCGATGGGCGTAACCGCGCAATTCTAGGCTTCTAGGGCACCTTCGACGACACGATGATCGCCGCGCCGGGTACGACCAGAATTTTATGGATATCGGCCGGTGCATCGGTTTTGTAGAGGTCGCGCGTCGGCGCGCCGGTGCGGACGAAGCTGTCGATGTCCGCCGCGAGCTGGCGCGGCGCTTCCCACGACAAATTGTGGCCGATGTCGTCGGCCTCATGCTTGTCGCCGGAGAGCGGCGGCGGGCGAACGCCATACTGCTTCCAGTAGAAATACATCCCTCGATGGTGCTCGCTCGCCCGCCTCAGGAGCTCGATCAGCCGCTGCTGCGATGCCCTCGAGAGACCGGCATCTTCACTGCCCCACAGCACCAGTGTCGGAACCCTGAGCGTGTCGAGCCGTAGGGAACGGCCAGGCGGCGCCGGCGTCGGATCGAGCGTGCCCCAGCTGGCGAGCGTCTCTGCGGCCGTCTGCGCCGCGATCGCCTCGACCACCTGCGGAGCGGCGATCGCGGAGATGTCCCAATGCTGCGCGATGTTGCGCACGGCGTCGGGGTCGATGTCGAGCGGACGCATGTGCAGGGCGCCTTGCGGCCATCGGACGCCTTTCGCTTCCAGCATCGCGCGCCAGCCGAGCGGCTCCATCACGTCTGACGATGCATCCGGCGCATGCGCCCGCGACGAGGGCGCTGCACTCATCGCGCGCGGCACCCCGGTGCCCGAGAGTATCAGCCGCACGACGCGCTCGGGATGATCGAGTGCCACCCGGCGCGCGGCTGCGGCACCCATCGCATGACCCACCAGTGTTGCCGTCCGGATCCGCTTTGCGTTCATGAACGCGAGCAAATCGCCGGCGAGGTCTGCCTCGGTGATGCACAAATTGGGCGTGGACCAACAGCGCGCGGTGTCGGGAAGGCCGGTCGCTCCGGCACCGCGCTGGTCCAGCGCATAGATGTGGAGGTTGGGATCCAGGCTCAAAAGTGCGGCCGCGGTCCATGTCCACTCGACCGCGGAGGTAGTGTCCGTGTGCAATAAGATGAGCGTCTCGCCGCGTGCCGATCCCAAATCGAAATAACTCATGTGCACGCCGGTCGTGAGCTCGACCATGCAGTGCTGGCCGGACAAATTATCGCAGCCGGAATCGCGGCCGGCCGGGGCGGCGCCGGCGGGCGCCGCCCCCATGCCGAGCGCGAGCGCGGTCAGCGTCAAACAAAACTTCATCAAGCTCGCTGCCTCAATGTTGTTTGGCGACCGCGGCCGCATCCACCGCGCTTGCTTGATTGCCCCAGCTCGATCGCACGTAGGTGCAAAGGGCCGCGATCTCAACGTCGTCCAAGCCGACGCTGAGTTCAAAGCCGCTCATCTTCGGCCACGCGCCTTCGGTCAGGGATGCTTCATGCGCACCGTACAGAATCACATTGATGAGAGTCGAGGGATTCGGCGCCTGCAGCACCGCGCTGCCGGCGAGCGGCGGCGCGGTCTTCGATGCATCGGCATTTGCAACCCGCGGCATACCGAGACCCGTCGGCAAATGACAATCCGCGCATCGCGTGGTGTAAACGATCTCCCCCGATCTCAGTGTCTCAGCGTCGGGTTTGCGCGGGGTGCCTTGCATGGCCGGCGGCAGGCTTTTGAGGTAGACGGCGATGGCGTGAAGATCCTGGTCGGTCAGCCGGCTGGTGCTCTTGCCGATCACCTCGCCCATGGGACCGAAGGCCGCGGCGCGCTCGCTATGACCGGACTTGAGGTACGCGGCGATTGCATCGAGCGACCAGGCGCCCAGTCCGCTTGGGCTCGGGGTGAGGTTTGCCCCTGACCAGGTACGCACGGTGCTTTCATCCAGCGGCGTGATCTTGTCGTCGACCACTTCGTCGGCAATTTCGTCCAGGAACTCGCCGCCGGTCAGCGCTAGGTCGGTGCGTTCGCCGCCGAAGTAATTGTGCGGCGAATGACAGGCGCCGCAATGTCCGAGAGCTTGCGTGAGATAGGCCCCGCGGTTCCACTCCGCGGACCGCATTGGGTTGGCTGCATAGCGGCCCGCCTGGAAGAACAGCGTGTTCCAGCCTCCCACCAAGGCGCGGACGGAGAACGGAAACGGCATGCTGTTCTTCGGCGGCGTGTAGTGCACGGGCTGCAAGGAACGCAGATAGGCGTAGATCGCGTGCACGTCATGGTCCGTGAGCTTGGTGTAGGCGGTGTACGGGAAAGCCGGGTAGAGGTGCGTGCCATCGGCTGCGAGCCCCTCGCGCATGGCCCGCTCGAACTGCGGCTCCGACCAGGCGCCGATCCCGGTCATCGGGTCGGTGGTGATATTTGCCGAATAGACCACTCCAAACGGCGTATGCAGCGGCCGCCCGCCGGCGAAGGGTGCGCCGTGCACCCGTGTATGGCAGGCGATGCAATCCCCGGCAATGACCAGATAGCGGCCCTCATCGACCAGCAGCTGCCGCGCCTCCGCAGGCTGCGCGGAGTCCGCCGCGCAGACCCCGCCCCAGCCCAGACCGATGAGCAGGGCGCCGCAAGCAAGCAGGGCCGGTGTGGGGAATTGCATGACATGGACTACGGCACGACCGCGTGCCAGAACATGGCACCCACGCCGACGCCGGGGGCGGCGGCGCGCATGGAGCCGTTGGCATCAAGGCCGCGCTCCACGCTGCCAATTTGCTGCAGCTCGTAGATTGCGTTGCCGTTGATTTCTCCCGGCTTGTCGGCCGCATACGTGTACAGCGCGAAGCCCTTGTAGACCCATTGCCGGGTGCCGTCGGCTCTCGTGGCGATGTCCCAATATCCGCCGGGAAGTGCCTCCGCCGGCGCGCGGAAGGGCGGCCAGACTCTGGGTACATTTCGCGTCGCAGCTCGCGGTGCCGAACCAGCGGCCGAGCGCCGGCGAGCCGTGATCGGCCCGAAACTGGTGCAATTCTTCCGATGTTACGCGGTCGCGTTGGTACAGAGTCGCGCCGCTGCGCGACGCAAGGATGCTCGCCCAGCTCGAGCGTGCGGCGGATCGTTGCGTCGGCGGGCATGAAAAAAGCGCAGGACCAGCGCGACGCGAAACCGGCTGTCGACGCCGCTGCCGTTCGCGTCCTGCGGGTTGCGGTCGGCGGCGAACATGTAGAGCGGCTTGCCCCGGTACAGCCATTGCGTGATGCCGTCGTCGCGCTTGAGCGGCGAAAAATTGCCCACGGTGTTGGCGATCGCAGGCGCCTCGATCGGCAGCCAGAGCCGCGTGCACTCATCACCGTCACATTGGGGATGCGCGGCGTTGCCTGTCGAACGCGTACAGCGTCAATCCCGACGCTTCAACCAAGCCCGCACCGCCGGCATCTGCGATCTCCCGTACCGCGATGCCGTCGGGAAGCTCAATGCCGGCGTCCGGACGAAATGCGGCAACATGCCAGGCGCCGCCGTCGGCCCCGTCGCCCGCAACGTTGCCCGCAGCGTCGCCATTGGCTGCATCGTTGCTGAACGTGTACAGCGGCGCCCCGCGAAGAACCCATTGCCTGTTGCCGCCGCCAAACTCTCGCAGCGACCAGTCTCCCTCGGCTACCGCCGTTGGCGGCGCCAGCGCGGCCGGCCACACGGCGGCGCATGCTCCTCCGCAAGCGGAGTTACCGCGGCGCGCATCCGCATCATAGGTATAAAGCGATCTGCCGCGCGAGTCGGCGTATACCCACTCTGCGGCGGCGGCGACCCGCGTCTTCTCAGGGCCCGCGCGCAGCTGCAGTGTGATCCCGGGGGGCGTCGCGAGCGGCACCGGCCACGCTGTGCCGACGGCCGCTCCCGTGTGCGGGTAGAAGCGCGCTGCCGCGAGCAGCGCCGCGCAGGCGCCGGCCACCCAGGGAGCGCCGCGCGGAATTCCCCACTCTAAGCCATCACTTCGGTGATGGTCTTCGAGGTCCGGTTCGACTCCGTGCCGAAACTGCTGACCGGCAAGCCGATGGCTTGCTGCAGCGTCAGCGAAACTCGCGTGACCGGGTCCCCCTTGGGAGCCGCGAAATGGATGCCGGTCTTCATCCGGCCGCCGGCGCGCCGGCGGTCAGCATCGGAATGTTGTCCGTGGTGTGATTCTTGGCGTAGCCGGAATCGGTATAGGCAAGCACCAGCATCCGATCGAGCAGGGTTCCATCGCCTTCGCGAATGGCGCTCAATTCGCTGAGCAGGACGCCGAGATTTTCCATCACCGGCGGGACAAATCGGACCACGTTGGGTTGATAGCCGAGTTTCTCATCGATCGGATCTTCGTGCGTGAACAGGTGCTGGGTGTTGGCCTCGCCCGCGAAGCGCAGCTGCGACAGTCCGTCCGTGAGCATCACATTGAACACGCGGGTTTGATCGCAAGCCAGCGCATGCGCGAGCAGCTTGGCAAACAGCCGATGATTGCCCGTCACTTCCGCCACTTCAGTGCCGACGCGCATGGCGCCCGGTTGGATCGGAGCCGAACACGCGGCGAGCGGGGCGGGTCTTTGCAGCTCCAAATCGAGCTGCTGCTCGAGTTCGCGCAGCGAAGTGAGATATTGATCGAGATGCGCACGGTCCGCGGCGCCCAACTGACTCATGAGGCGCTGGGTCTGCTCGCTCACCGCCGACAGCACGCTGCGCCGCGCCATCACGGCTGCATCGGGTGTGAAGCTGGCCGCGTTCGGGTCCTTGAACTCGGGCCCGAAAATTCGCGCGTAGAGCGCGAGGGGCGAAATCTCCGCCGGGTTCATGGCGCTGCCGGCGCGCTTGCTGTGCGTGCTGATCGGATTGCCCGTACAGGAGACTTCGAGCGATCGAAACCGGCTGCGTCTGCCGATGACATCCGCAATCAAGGCGTCGATGCTCGGCTCGGGATTGAAGGCATGATCCAAGGTCGGCGGCGCCGTTCCCTGCAGGATGACGGCCGGACCCACCGTGTGGGCACCGCGCGGCCTGCCATCGAGCAGCGCCGACATCTGGCTATAGACGTTGAGCTTGTGCTTGAACGGCGCGAGCGGTTGCAGCTCAACCCCGAACTCGTAGCCCGGCCCCACGGTCGCCGGCTCCCAGCGTCCCGGGTTCAGTCCGCAGCCATAGAACCACGTGCCGAAGCAGACCGGAAGCGGCGAGCGGGTGGCGGCGAGCGCGGCGCCGCGCGAATCGAGAAAGCAATCGAGAAACGGCAAGCCGACGCTGACGGCCGCGCCGCCCAACATACCCCGCAAGACGCGCCTGCGGCTGAGTTTGGCTATTGTCATTCAATGGGCACTCTCCTCGATCGCGCCATCGCGCGACGCCAGCATCGGCGCCTCGGCGGTGACCCGGTAGAAATTCTCGCTCGTCGCGATGCGCCGCATGAGCTCGGGGGCGCGGTAGCCGTCTTCGGCGAAGCTCTTCTCCAGATACCGTATCCACGCCATGTCGCGCCGCACCGGGGCGCGGCCGGTGGCGTACGCATAGAGGCGCCGCACGAAACACGGCGCCGTGGCCGGATTGTCATGCAGCGCACGGCCAAGTCCCGCCGCGTCGGTGAATGCCGCGCCATCCAGCTCGCCGCTGGTGTCGAGCGGCTGACCGTTCTCCGTCGATCGGAAACCGGCGTCCGAATCGAAGTTCTCCAGCGCCAGGCCCATCGGGTCCATCAACTTGTGGCAGCCGGCGCAGGTGGGATCCGTGCGATGCGCCGTCAGCCGCTCGCGCATGGTCTTGAAATTGGGATTGTGCGTGTCCTGGGCGGTGGCGAAATTGACGTTCCCCGGCGGGGCGGGAACCGGTTCGCACAACAGCAAGCTCGCGCAGCGCCTTGCCGCGCAATGTCGGAGAGCTCAGTCCCTCGTGCGAATGCAGCGCGACGAAACTCGCCTGTGCATGCAGGCCGGCGCGCGGATCGCCCGGCGGGAAATTCGGAACGGCTGCACCTCGGCGACCGGGATCTGCGCGCGACCGGCACGCCGTAGATCGAGCCCAGCAGCGGCGTGAGGAAGGTGCTTCGGGTCGTGAAGAGATCGCGATAGTCGCCGTGCCGCGTCAGCAGCAGTTCGACGACGCTGCGCAGCGTCTGTTCCTGCGCGTCCCGCGCCGCCTGTGCGGTCCATTTGGGATAGATCTGCGCGTCCTTCGCCAGCGTATCGAACAGGTCGAACTGCAGCATGTCGCTGAAAAACGCGCGCACCCCGCTCGCCAGGCGCGGCGATTGCAGCATCCGGTCGACTTCGCGCGCCAATCCCGCGGCAGTGTCGAGCCTGCCGTCATGCGCGGCCGCCATCAGTTTCGCGTCGGGTCCGGCGTTCCACAGAAAAAAACTCAAGTTGCGACGCCTTGCTGTAGGCGTCCAGCCGATACGCGCCGGGATGATGCGGGTCGGGCTTCGGCAATTTCCCGGCGAAACAGAGAATTGCGGCGATTCGAGCATTCCCGCCAGACTCATCTGCCAACCCGGAATAGAAGCTTTGCAGGATCTTGGCCGCGCTGCCGGCGAGCGTAACCGCTTCGCGGAGTTCATCTGAACTCAAGGGACGGCGGTACAGGAGAGGGCCCGCCGCCGCAAAGAAGCGCGCCGCACAGGCATCGTCGGGCGCCGTCGTCGGATTGGGGTTTGCAAGGAATCAGCGTGCCGCGGTGCTCCTCGCTCGACGACTTGCGCGGCGATGCCGCGGGCCATCGCGTCGTACTGTTCCATGCCGGTCGAGGTGACCCCGACATGGCCCGTGCCGACCGCGAACAAGCCGTTATCGCGCACGTCCGGCTCGAAGCGGCCGTCGATCCTGATCGTCGGGCCGAAGACATCGGAATATCACACGCCGGTACTGCTCGGGCCTGAGGCGGCGCGCGATGGGCGGTGCGCCGGGAGACAGCGGGTTCGGCCGACCCAATCGCCGTGCTCAACGCCGCGAACGGCGCCGGCGCAGCCGCCGGGGCTCGTGCAGAGCGGCGCCGGCGCGGGGACGTCGGCGCGGGGTATCCTTATCGTCGACGCGGACCACGAAGGCCGGCACGGCCTCGATCATGTAGGCGGCGGAAATGGCGGTGTTCTCGCCCGTCGCGGGATCGGGAAAGGCGTCGGCATAGCGGCGCAGCGCATAGTAGAGGGCGGGTGCGTCGACGCCGAAGCCGCGCTCGTCGATGTAGCCGACCTTGGCGTGGCTCCAATAGATCGGATACCAAGGCTGGTAGCCGCCGAGAACGCCTTCCAAACGGCCGTTGGGCTTGAGCTTCAGGCGCATGCGCGCTCGGCTGAATTCGTACACCGGCTGGATGTAGGAATCGCATTTCATCACGATAGTCGCGGGATCGGTGGTGATCACGCCGCCCGCGAGCCTGCCGTGCAGCACATTGCGCGACGCAGGGTGTGCGAGTACTCGAAAGGTCATGTCGCTCTGAATATGGGCATTGGCGTCCTGCGTCGTGGCGGGATCGATGGAGCTTTCGAACGTCACCGTCACGTTGCCGTCCTTGCTCAAGTCCTCGCCGCTGATCGAGATCAGCCAGGCGCCCATCGCGGCCCGCGTGGAATCCCAACGATATTCGGCTTCGAGCGGCGGTTGGGGCGGCGGGGAGCCCTTGTAGGCCGGGATGCAGCCGATGGCACGGAAGAGCTGGTTGTTGACACCCTTCTCATGCGTCTCGGGGTCTTCGAATGATCCCGGCGCGGCAGAGCCATCCCCGGCGAGATTGAATCCGTAGCCGAAGCGGCCGCCCGCCGGCTTCAAATGCGCATCCGGCACCGTGGCGGGATATAGATACACATTGTCCTTGCCGTTGCCCCTGGTGGCCGCGAGCGTCACCCAATCCGTCGTCGGCTTGCCGTTCTGGTTGTTGTAATCCTTGTCGAACTTGGCATCGACCTCGGACTGCGGCAGTCCGAGCAGCTTCAAGTCGCGCTTGAAGAACACGTCGGGCAGGGGGTTCAGCCCTTGGGGACAGGTGTCGTCCCCATAATAAGTGGCGGGATAGAAATAGCCGATGACATAACTTTGGGTTGCCGCGCCGGCAGGTTGCGCGGCCAGGCAGACGACCAAGCAGGCGATCAACCAGGGGTTGAGGCCACGGCGCAGCCGTCTCCAGACCCTATCGATGTCCTCTCCCCGCTCAAAATACACGATCAGTTTACCGCCAGGTGATGTAAACGGTGCCCTTGCCACCTATGATCCTACATCCAACGCTTGCATTGATCGAACTAGCATGAAACATATCGCGTTCGGCCGCACCGGCCTCACAGTGTCCGCCCTGGGTCTCGGCTGCATGGGCATGAGTGAAAACTATGGCCCGAGCGATGATGCCGAGAGCATGGCGACGCTCGCCAGGGCGGTCGAACTTGGCATCAATTTCCTCGACACGGCGGATTCATACGGCCCCTTCCGCAACGAGGAATTGATCGGGCGCTTTCTGGCGAGCCGGCGCGAGCGGATCGTCGTGGCCACCAAATTCGGCTTCGTGCGCAGTACGGATCCGGCCGCGCCGAGCATCGACAATAGCCCCGCCTACATACGCCGGGCCTGCGAGGCCTCCTTGCGCCGGCTCGCGATCGAGGCGATCGACATCTACTACGTGCACCGCATCGACCCGGCAGTACCGGTCGAGGACACGGTCGGCACGATGGCGGATCTCGTGCGAGAGGGGAAGGTGCGGGCCATCGGACTCTCGGAGGTGTCGGCGACTACCTTGCGGCGCGCCGCGGCCGTGCATCCGATCGCGGCGCTGCAAAGTGAATATTCGCTGTGGGCGCGCGGCGCGGAACTCGAGGTGCTGCCGGCATGCCGGGAACTCGGCATCTGTTTCGTCGCGTTTGCGCCCCTCGGGCGCGGTTTTCTCACCGGCGCCGTGCGCAATGCGGATACGCTTGCCGCGGACGACTATCGACGCCACTTGCCGCGATTTCAGGGGGAGGCCGCCGCGCACAACGCGCGCCTCGTGGCGCATCTCGAGCAGATCGCGGCCCAACAGGGCTGCAGCGCTGCCCAGCTTGCGATCGCCTGGCTGCTCGCTCAGGGTCCCGGCGTCTTTCCCATTCCGGGCACGCGCAGCAGCCGGCGGCTCGAAGAAAACGCCGCGGCTTCGGCAATCGTGCTCGACGAGGCTGCCCGCACCGCGCTCGACGCGGTGTTTCCGATGGGCGCCGCGGCGGGCGAGCGCTACGACGCCGACGGGATGCAGCAGGTCGGCCGATGAAGATCATTGCAGTAACGAATATCAAAGGCGGGGTGGGCAAGACGACCACCGCCGTGAATCTGGCTTATCTGTGCGCCGCCGGCGGCCGGTCGACGCTGTTGTGGGATTTGGACCCGCAGGCAGCGGCGACCTATATTTTGCGGTGCGAACCCACCGAGCACGTCTCCGCGAAAAAGCTGGTTGCCGGAAAGCGCGAACTGCCGGAAGTGTTGCTGCCGAGCCGCTATGCGAACCTGGATGTGCTGCCCTCGGATATGTCGTACCGCAACTTCGATGTGCATTTGAACGCCCGCAAGCATCCGACCGAACGGCTCTTGAAAATGAGCCGCCCGTTGCGCGACCTGTATGCGGTCCTGTTTCTCGACTGCCCGCCGGGAATCTCGCTGCTGTCCGAGAACGTCCTGCGCGCCGCCGATGCCGTCGTCGTGCCGCTGGTGCCGACGCCGCTGTCGGTGCGCATGCTCGCGCAACTGCGCGACTTCGTAGCCGAGAAGGGGTGGACCGACCTGGCTCTGATGCCGTTTTTCTCGATGGTCGACCGGCGCAAGCTGCTGCATCACGAGGTGATCGCGAGCACGCGGCAGTCGTTTCCGGAGCTGCTGGCCACCGAGGTGCCGTATTCGAGCGAGATCGAGAGAATGAGCCTGCGCCGGGCGCCGCTCCCCAGCTACTCGCCGCGCAGTGCGGAGGGGCAGGTCTATGCCGCTTTGTGGAAGGAGATAGCCGTGCGGATCGCGCAACCCGAACCGGTTCCGGTTTAGAATGCGGCATGCTCGCAGCCGAATCAGCCGCCGTCGCCAAAGCGCATGCCTACCGCGAACTGCTGGGACAGTTGGCCGCGTTGTTTGCCGGTGAGCGCGATGGTATTGCGAACGCCGCCAATATGTCCGCGCTCCTGTTCGCGACATTGCCGAATTTGAACTGGGCCGGATTCTATTTCCTGCGGGAACACGAGCTCGTACTCGGCCCCTTCCAGGGCAAGGTCGCCTGTGTTCGGATTCCCCTGGGCCGCGGTGTCTGCGGCACCGCCGCCGAGCGCCGCGAGACGGTCATCGTTGCGGATGTAAACGCATTTCCGGGCCACATAGCCTGCGACGCCGCGTCGCGCTCGGAGATCGTCGTCCCCATGATTCAGCATGGGCAACTCAAAGGTGTCCTCGATCTCGATAGCGCTGAGCTGGCGCGCTTCGATGCACAGGACCGCGAGGGCCTGAATGCCGCCGCGGAGTTGCTGCTCCAATCTTCCGATGTCGAGGCGTGGACGCGCTGAATCCGCTTAGCCGCGATCAGAGCTTCATTACGCGGCTGCGGCCAAGGGAAAATACAGGCGCAGCCCCGTCGGGGTGCCGCTTGCGCGAGGGATTTCCACGCGTCCGCCGTTGGCCATGATCCAACGTCTGGCGTAGCCGAGCACCAAGTCCTGCGGTTTGAGATTGACCGGTTCGCGGCACAGGAGATCCTGCGCCTCGCGAATGGCGTCGTATGTCAAATGCGAGCGCAACTCCACCACGGCGAATCCATCCGAGCAGGTCAGCTCCACCTGAAGATCGGCTCCCGCGGGCGAATCATCGATACTGAGCGCAAGAAGGCCCAAGATCAGTGATCGCAACTTGTTCGGCTCGCTCAACACCTGCAGGTCGTCGCGGCCCGACAGGCCGAGCGTGATCTCCTTGCCGAGCGCGTCGTTGCGCAGGAACTGCTGCGCCTGTTGCACCAAGTTCGACAGATTCAGCACCACCGGCGCCTCGCCGGGACCCGTGACCTGATTGACGATGGCGACCATGGATTGTTCATAGTTCGCCATGGCACGTTTGGCGATCGTGGCGGCGCCGTCGATCAGGGCCGGATTCTGGGCCGCGTGCTTGGCCGAGCGGGCCAGCAGCTCGAGGGAGCTGTAGATGGCCTGGAGACCGCCCCGCATGTCATGCATGTAGGCGCGGCGGCAGCGCTCGTTGATCAGAGTTTGCACCGCGGCGTCCAGAACGTCGCCGGCTTGTAATTCGTTCATGTTTTAAATCATAGCGGTCCGGCGGCCATCAAGAAAGACGCGCGGCCCGCGGTTATGTCCCGCCGTTGTCCGACGGCCCACTAAAGTGGAGTAGGCGGACGCCTACGCCAAGCGGACGTCGCTGACCTTGGGCTCGAGCGCGTGTAGTTTTTCTCCTACACGTGTTCTGCGAGATGACCGACTTCGGCGCGCATTATCCCGGGCATATGTTTGCCGCGTATGCAACCAATCGAATCCGTCAACGAGAGTGAATCACCCGACGAGGACGACCGCATTCGAGATTTCTGGGCCCGTCATGGGGGCCCGGCGGAGCGTCGCAGCGACTCGGGAGAAATTGTGGCGGGGTTGTGCGGCTGGAGCGAGGTGTATGCGGCTGACGGCTACGCGCTGCGTTGCGAGTGGTCTCGAATCGGCGGACGCCAAGAAATGCAATATATTGAGAAGCCGCCACGGCGGACTTCGTAAATCGGGCGTGCATGGCGCGCTGAAACGTGCGAAATTTCTGACAAGGAAATAGGCGCGCGCGCCGATGGCGGGACGCGGTGGATAGGTGGAATCTTTGACGTGCACCGTTGATGTCCGGACAAAGAGAACAAATGTGAATACGGCCGCCGACGTTCGGATTGATTCCTCGATTCGTGGTACGGATGAGTCTAGCTGGCAAACAATTCTTGCCGCGGCCCCGCTCTGGTCGCCCGCGGAAGGCCCGCTGTTGATCATCAGTCCCCACCCGGACAATGAGGTGCTGGCGGCCGGCGGGCTCATTCACATGTGGAAGCAAGGGGGACGCGGAGTCACCATTCTGAGCTTGACCGACGGGGAAGCGGCGTATCCGCACTGGAGACGATTGGCCCAGGTGCGGCGCGAGGAACTGAAAGAAGCGCTGCAGGTTCTTTCGCCAAGCCCCGTGCTGCTGGTACGCCTCGGCATTCCCGATGGCCGCGTCGCCGAACACGCCAGCAAGTTGCGCGGTGCAATCGTGTCCCTGGTCATGCCCGGCACGACCATCATCGCCCCGTATGAGGAGGACGGGTTTGCGGATCATAACGCCGCGGGCCGGATTGCGTGCGAAATGGCGCGCAGCTTGGGACTGCCGATCGTGCGCTACCCCATATGGACCTGGCACCACGGCGATCCTCTTGCCCTCACCGGCTCTTCGTGGCGGCGATTTTCGCTGACCGAGGCAGCGCAGGCGGCCAAGGCAGACGCCGTACGATGCTTTACCTCGCAAATGTCGCCTTACAAGCGCGCGCCCATCTTCCCTGATCACATCATCCGGTATTTCGCGCGGCCCTACGAAGCATTCCTGGTTTGAAGTCCGCGGCTATTTGGGCCGCGGCGGTTGTTCGGGCGGGCTACGGACGAAATCCGCGATACTTCATCATGGCGTCGATGGTCGGCGGCTTGCCGCGCCAGGCTTGGTAGAACGGATTCGCAGGCCCAAACACGGCGGTGCCGACGCCGATCGAACCTGCGGTCAGCGCCATCGTGCCGGCAAAAATTGACCAGAATGCATGTGAACACCCGTCCTTTCAGGGGAGGAAAACGCGGAGACCTTAGGCGTCTGTGAGGCGGGTGAGGCGGTCTTCACCTGTTCGATGTCCTCTCCGAAAGACTGCCATGGGCGCCTCAAACAGTGATTGACTAAGCCCGCGCAGACGCTCACCCAATGTGGTCGGCGCACTGAATGTTTTAGCGCGGGGATCCGCGTGATAGCCTGTGGAGAGGGAGGCTCTGGTTCCGGCTCAGAAGACCGCAACGAAACCGTCCTCTGTCGAAGCAGGAACCCGCCGAAGCGACTATGCGTGAGGTCGATCATGCGTAGCGCCGTAGGAATCCCTTGGCCTTCATCAGGCAGGGGAGGACGTCAAGACGACGGGATGCGACGTGGACAAACCGCCGTCCACGGCAATGGCCTGACCGTCGATATACGACGCGGCATCGGACGCCAGAAACAGCGCGGTCTGCGCGATCTCTTCCGGAGCCCCGGGCCGCCGCAGGGGATTGAGCTGTCCGATCTTGCGTTCGCTGCCGCGGGCACGCGCCTGCTCGAATATCGGGCGGGTCATTCCGGTTTCAATCAGGCCGGGACAAATGGCATTGATGCGCACGCCGGTACCGGCGAGCTGGTTGGCCGCCGTTTGCACCAGGCTGATGACGCCGGCTTTGCTGGCGCTGTAGGGCAGGCCGCCGGCGCCGGAGCGCAACCCGGCGACCGACGCCGTGCAGATGATCGAGCCGCGCCCCTTCTGCACCATCGCGAGGGCGGCATACTTGGCCGCAAGAAAGGTGCCGATCAGGTTGATCTTGAGCACCAGGGTCCAGTGTTCGACGGTCTCCTCGAAGAACGGCACGAGGCCGCCGCTGATGCCGGCATTGGCGTAGCAGACGTCGAGACCTCCGTATTCCTTGACCGCGAGGGCCACGGCACCGGCCACGTCTTCCTCCGCCGAGGAATCCCTGATCAGCGCAACGGCGCGCCCGCCGCGCTCTTGGATCGCCGCGGCTGTCGCCTCGACCTCGGGAGCCCGATCCAGCGCGACGACGGTGGCGCCTTCGGCTGCGAACAGAAGCGCGCTGGCACGGCCGATGCCGCTGGCGGCACCGGTGATGAGCGCGACTTTGCCTTGTAATGTGTTCAAGTGATTAGTATTACCCCGGTACCCTTCCGAGGCAACTCACGTGCTATCCAACACCCAACGGAAGATACAGTTGCCGTGCCCCTACGTCGCACAAGCGAAAACCGTATTTTCGGTAGAATGCCTCGGCAGAAGCGTCTTTAGCCTCGACAACGACCGCGTACACTCCGAGTGTGCTCCGAGAGAGCAAGACGCGCTTGATTGCATTTTGAAGCAGAAGCTCGCCGATTCCCCGGCCTCGAGCAGACACTGCCGCCGCCAGCCTACCGATGCGCACGGCCGGAATCGGGTAGGTTGGCAACCCTTTGCGATCAGCATCTAAAAGCTGATCGAACAGCAGCGCGGCGGCGCTCAAGCTGTAATATCCAAGAATCTTGGCTGGCTCCTCGGAATGGACCACTACGAAGGTCGTTGCAATTCCCTTGGTGCGATGTTGGGCAGCAAGGTGCTTAAGATACTTATTGAGCGCCTCGACACCGCAGTCAAATCCAGCCCGGTCGTGGTGCTTAGTATCGAGTTCTTGTACGGCGAGTGTCACTCTAGAGACCGAGCTTGCGACCCCGCTTCATGGCACGACGCAGAGCGACGTTCGGCGCAAATGGTTTACCGAGTGTCCCAAGAAATCGTTTCGACTCGTTCGGCGAGAGCTTTGCCACCGATTCAGCGGCCACGGTTCGGTCGGCCTCCCGCAGCACCGCGGTACGCACAAAAGTGGCCACCGGGAGCCCCGCTAGGTTGGCTGCGCGGTCTATTCGCTGCCTATCTCTGGCAGATAGGCGTAGGTCCAGGCGGGCGGTGGCAGCCATCGGTGTCTCCGGGCGATTGATGTACGGTAGGATACCGTACGAGCAGCCAATTTGCCATGGGATACTGTCCCGGCTGCGCCTGCTGCACCGTTCTTTCGGCCGCACTTTGGGCGATCTCTATGTCGCGGTGCCATCTACGAACGCGTGCGAACAGCCTTGATCGTGCGTGGGTCCAAGGGTCTATAATACGCGTCAATCAAGCTGCGCCGACACAGAGGGGGTACCATGGCCGACGAACCAAACAGGATCTCGCGGCGCGAGTTCACCGCGCTTTCCATCGCGGCCGGCGTCGCCGCGGCGACGGGTGCTTCCGGCGCCGCACCGCAGGAGATGATGGATGCGGACGTGCAGGTCAAGACCGCCGCCGGAGTCTGCGACGCCGCACTCATCCATCCGCAAAAGGGTTCTTGGCCGGGCGTCATTCTGTTCGCCGACGTGTTCGGGCTGCGCCCGACCATGCGCGACATGGCGAGGCGGCTGGCGGCCGATGGTTTCACCGTGCTCGTGCCGAATCCGTTCTACCGCAGCAGCAAGCCTCCCGGCCTGTCGCCCGATATCGATTTCAACAACCCGGCGGATCGCGCCAAGATGGACGCGCTGCGCGCACCGTTGACGAGCGAGGCGGTCATGCAGGATGCCTCTGCGTACGTAAACTTCCTGGATGCACAAGCCTCGGTCAACAAGAGCGCCAAGATGGGCGTGTTCGGCTACTGCATGGGCGGCCCGATGACCATGCAGGCGGCTGCCGCCAACCCCGATCGAATCGGCGCGGGTGCTTCGTTCCACGGCGGAGGTTTGGTGACCGACAAGCCGGGCAGCCCGCATCTCTTGATTCCGAAATTGAAGGCGCAGTACTACTTCGCGATTGCGATGAACGACGATCAGCGGCAGCCCGATGCCAGACCTAAACTGGATGAGGCCTTCAAGTCGGCTAGACTGCAGGCGAAGATCGAGGTTTACGACGGCTGCCTGCATGGCTGGTGCGTGAAGGACATGCCGAAGGCCGCCGACGGCAAACCGATTTATAACAACGCGCAGGCCGAGCGTGCCTGGGGCGAGTTGCTGAGTCTATTCAAGCGGGCGCACGTTTGACCGAAGCATTCATCTGTGATTTCGTGCGCACGCCCATCGGCCGCTACGAAGGCGCATTGGCGCGCGTGCGCGCCGATGATCTGGCCGCGGTGGCGATCAAACATCTGGTCGCTCGGCATGACGCTCTCGGCGCGGCCGTCGACGAGGTGTACATGGGCTGCGCCAATCAGGCCGGAGAAGACAATCGAAACGTGGCGCGCATGGCGCTGCTGCTCTCCGGACTACCGGCGCACGTGCCCGGGGTGACGCTCAACCGGCTGTGTGCGTCCGGATTGGATGCGGTGGCGGCGGCGGCTCGAGCGATCCGTGCGGGTGAGATCGAGCTCGCCATTGCCGGCGGCGTCGAGTCCATGACGCGCGCTCCCTTCGTGATGGGGAAGGCAGAGCGTGCTTTCCAGCGCACGGCGGATATCTATGATACGACCATCGGCTGGCGCTTCGTGAACGCGCAGATGAAGGCAGCGTACGGCGTCGATTCCATGCCTGAAACGGGCGAGAACGTTGCGGCCGACTTCAATGTCTCGCGTGAGGCTCAGGACGCCTTTGCCTTTCGCTCCCAGCAGCGCGCCGCGCGCGCGCAGGCTGCCGGCGTGTTCGCCGCCGAGATCGTGCCGGTGGCCGTACCACAGGCAAAGGGAGCCCCCGACCAGATCGTCGAGCGTGATGAACAACCGCGCCCGGAGACCACGCTCGAGGCGCTTGCGAAACTCAAGCCCGTGGTGCGTGCCGGCGGCACCGTCACGGCCGGCAATGCTTCCTCGATCAACGACGGTGCCGCGGCGCTGCTCTTGGCCTCCGGCGCGGCCGTAGAAAAATACGGGCTCAAACCCCGCGCCCGCGTGCTCGGCTTTGCATCGGCGGGAGTCGCGCCGCGCATCATGGGGGTGGGACCCGTCCCGGCTGTCCAGAAGCTCCTCGCCCGGCTGCGGTTGAAGGTTGCGGATTTGGATGTGATCGAGTTGAACGAGGCATTTGCCTCCCAAGCCCTGGCCTGCGTGCGCGCGCTGGGCCTCGCCGACGACGCCGAACACCTGAACTGCAATGGCGGCGCCATCGCGTTGGGCCATCCGCTCGGCATGTCGGGCGCACGCATCGCCGGCGCCGCAGTGCAGGAGTTGCTGCGCCGCTCGGGCCGGATTGGGTTGGCGACGATGTGCGTGGGCGTCGGCCAGGGCGCGGCGCTGGCATTCGAGCGCGCCTGATCCAGCGTCCTTTCAAAGGACCGGTCACGCTGCTACATTAACCGGCTGGGGGCGGAACTCAATTCTGCATCGTGGAACCAAATGAGCATGAACAAACTGAGTTTCGAGATCCAAGACGGCATCGCCGTCCTCACGCTCGACAATCCGCCGGTCAATAGTCTCGGGGTCGAGCTGCGCCAGGCATTGACGGCGGGCGTCGAGCGCGCCAACGCCGATCCCAAGGTCGCGGCCATCGTTTTGATCGGCTCGGGAGCGGGCTTTTCCGGCGGCGCCGATATCCGCGAATTCGGCACGCCCAAGGCCGTGGCTCATCCCAACCTGCGCACCGTGATCAGCGAGATCGAGGACAGCGCCAAGCCGGTGATCGCCGCCGTCGGCGGCGTGTGCATGGGCGGCGGTCTCGAGTTGGCGATGGCGTGCCACTACCGCGTCGGCGTGCCGGGAGGCAAAAATTGCGCTGCCGGAAGTGAAGCTGGGGTTATTGCCCGGTGCCGGCGGTACGCAGCGGCTGCCGCGGCTGCTCGGCGTCGAGGCCGCACTCAATATGATCGTCTCCGGCGCGCCGGTCGCCTCGGAGAAGCTTGAAGGTACGCCGCTGTTCGATGCCTTCGGCGACGGCGACTTGCAGGGCAGCGCCTTGCGCTTCGCGCGGCGGGTGATTGCAGAAAAGATGCCGCCCAAGAAGGTGCGCGACTTGCAGCTCGACATGCCGAACGCCGAGGCCTATTTCCAGTTCGCGCGCAATACCGTCAAAGCCGTGGCCGGTCCGTATCCCGCGCCCCTGGCCTGCATCGAGGCGGTGGCGGCGGCCGTCGAGAAGCCGTTCGAGGCGGGACTCAAGCGGGAGCGCGAACTGTTCACCACGCTGATGCTCTCGCCCGAGTCGGCGGCGCTGCGCCACATCTTTCAAGCGGAGCGCGCGGCATCGCACATTCTCGACGTGCCGGACGACACGCCGATCCGTCCCATCGCCAAGGTCGGCGTCATCGGCGCCGGCACCATGGGCGGAGGCATCACCATGAGCCTCATCAACGCCGGCTTGCCGGTGGTGCTGCTCGAGACCCAGCAGGATGCGCTCGACCGCGGCCTCGCGAACATCCGCCGCAATTACCAGGGCGCGCTGAAGAAGGGCAAGCTCGACGAGGCCGGCCTCACGAAGCGCCTGGCGCTGATCACGCCGACATTGGACTATGCCTTGCTGCGCGATGTCGATCTGGTGATCGAGGCCGTGTTCGAAAACATGGACGTGAAGCGCGAGGTGTTCGAGACTCTGGACGGCGTGATCCGGCCGGGCGCGATTCTCGCCTCCAATACCTCGGCGCTCAATCTCGACGAGATCGCGAATTTCACGCGCCGTCCGCAGGATGTGATCGGACTGCACTTCTTCAGCCCGGCGAATGTGATGCGTCTGCTCGAGGTGGTGCGCGGCGCGAAGACGGCGAAGGACGTGTTGGCCACCGCCATGCGCCTGTCGAAGACCATGGGCAAGGTCGCCGTGGTATCCGGCGTGTGCGACGGCTTCATCGGCAACCGCATGCTGGCCCGCTACGGCGCGGCCGCGCACGATCTGATCATGTTCGGCGCGTTGCCGCAGCAGATCGACGCGGCGCTGCAGGAATTCGGCATGGCGATGGGGCCGTTCCGCGTGGGCGATCTGGCCGGCCTCGATATCGGCTGGGCGCTGCGCAAGCGCCGCTCGGCCGAGTTTCCCGACCGCGATTTCTCCAACGTCTCCGACGTCTTGTGCGAGCAAGGCCGATTCGGCCAAAAAACCGGCGCCGGCTGGTATCGGTACGAAGCCGGTTCGCGGCATCCAATTCCGGATCCGAAAGTCACCGCCATCATCGAGGAGTACCGCCGCAAGAAAGGCATCACGCCGCGCAGCGTGAGCTCGCAGGAAATCGTCGAGCGCTGCATTTATGCACTGATCAACGAAGGCGCCCGCATCCTCGAGGACGGCATCGCGCAGCGCGCCTCGGACATCGACCTGGTCTATCTCAACGGCTATGGTTTCCCCGCTTATCGCGGCGGCCCCATGTTCTTCGCGGACCAGACGGGTCTGCACGTCGTCGCGCGCGCCCTCGAGAGCATCGCGGCGCAGCCCGGCAGCGATACGGCGTTTTGGACGCCGGCGCCGCTGCTCACGCGTCTGGCCCATGAAGGCCGGACTTTCAATGGCAAACCAAAGGATGAGCCTAAGTGACAGAAGCGGTCATCGTATCGACGGCGCGCACCGGCCTCGGCAAAGCTGGAAGGGTGCGTTCAACATGACCTACGGCGCGACTCTCGGTGCGCATTCGGTGCGCCACGCGGTAGAGCGCGCCGGCATCGATCCCGCCGAGGTCGAGGACGTGATCATGGGCTCGACGTTCGGCGAGGGCACGACGGGCGGCAACATCGCGCGCGCGATCGCGCTGCGCGCCGGCCTGCCGGTGAGCACGGCGGGCTTGAGCATCAACCGTTTCTGCAGCTCGGGACTGCAGTCCATCGCGCTCGCGGCGCAGCGGATCATGACCGAGGGCGCGGCGGTGATCGTCGCCGGCGGCGTCGAGAGCATCTCCTGCGTGCAGAACGAAGCGAATACGCATATGCGCCGCGATCCATGGCTGATCGAGCACAAGCCGACGCTGTACTGGAACATGCTGCAGACCGCCGAAACGGTGGCCAAGCGCTACAACATCGCCAAACAGGCTCAGGATGAGTACGGCGTGCGCAGCCAACTGCGCGCGGCGGCCGCGCAGGCCGCGGGCAAGTTCAAGGATGAGATCGTGCCGATGACCACCGTCATGGGCGTCGCCGACAAGGCGAGCGGCGCTCTCGGCACGCGCGAGGTGACGATCGCGAGCGACGAGGGCATACGTCCCGATACGACCCTCGAAGCCGTCGCGCAAATTCGCCCGGCCATTCCCGGCGGCGTCGTCACGGCCGGCAATGCCAGCCAGTTCTCCGACGGCAGCAGCGCCGTGGTCGTGATGGACGCCAAGCTGGCCGAACGGCGCGGCCTCAAACCGCTGGGCATTTTCCGCGGCTTCGCCGTGGCCGGCTGCGAGCCGGACGAGATGGGCATCGGGCCGATTTACGCGGTGCCGCGCCTCTTGCAGCGTACCGGCTACAAGGTCAGCGACATCGATCTGTGGGAACTGAACGAGGCCTTCGCCGTGCAGGTGCTCTACTGCCGCGACAAGCTCGGCATTCCCGATGAGCGGTTGAACGTCAACGGCGGTGCCATTGCGGTCGGCCATCCCTACGGGGTCAGCGGCGCACGCCTCACCGGCCACGCGCTGATCGAAGGCAAGCGGCGCGGCGCGCAAGCTCGTGGTCGTCACCATGTGCATCGGCGGCGGCCAGGGCGCCGCCGGCCTGTTCGAGGTGGTCTGAGTGGGCGTGCGCGAATTATTCGAGTTGCAGGGGCAAGGTGGCTCTCGTCACCGGCGGGTCGCGCGGCCTCGGGCTGCAGATCGCGCAGGCTTTGGGCGAGATGGGTGCGCGTGTCGCGATCAGCGCGCGCAAGGCCGCCGAACTCGAGGAAGCCAAGGCGCTGCTCGCGAAGCAGGGCATCGAGGCCCTGACCGTGGTCAACGATCTCAGCAAACCGGAACAAGTGCCGGCACTGGTCGAGGCCGTGGTCCAGCACTATGGCGGCAATCCACATCCTGGTCAACAATGCCGGCACGAGCTGGGGCGCGCCGGCCGAAGATTATCCGCTCGAGGCCTGGAACAAGGTGATGAACTTGAACGCGACCAGCGTGTTCCTGCTGAGCCAAGCGGTCGCCAAGCGCTGTTTCATTCCGCAGCACGCGGGCAACATCATCGTGGTGGCCTCGGTCGCGGCGCTGCGGACCGGCGCGCGCATGAAAGCGGCCGCCTACTATGCGTCGAAGTCGGCAGCCCTGCACTTGACCCGGGCACTCGCCGCGGAATGGGGCGCCTACGGCATTCGCGTCAATGCGATTTGCCCTGGCTTTTTCCCGTCGAAGATGTCGAGCGGTTTGCTCGAATCGATCGAGGCCTCGGTGATCAAGGCGACTCCGCTGGGGCGCCTCGGCGAGGATACTGATCTGCAGGGCGCCGCGGTTTATCTTGCCTCGGACGCGTCGCGGCACGTGACCGGTCAATACATCGCCGTCGACGGCGGCGCCTCTATCGCATGAATTGCGCCACGGCCGCCGCGTGAGCAGCCCGGCCGCGGGATTGCGCTCTCCCCCGGCGCAGCACGCGTTCGACGCCACACGCCTCGCCGCCTGGATGCAGGAACACATCGCGGGCTTTTCCGGTGCCGTCGAGGTGCAGCAATTCGCCGGCGGCCAGTCCAACCCCACGTTCCTGGTGCAGTCGTCCAACCATCGCTACGTGCTGCGGCGCAAGCCGCCCGGCAAGCTGCTGCCGTCGGCGCACGCCGTCGAGCGCGAATATCGCGTGATCGTCGCATTGACCGAGACGGACGTGCCGGTGGCGAAGGCCCATGCGCTGTGCGAGGACCCGGCGGTGATCGGCACGGCGTTCTACGTGATGGACTATGTCGAAGGGCGGCTGTTTTGGGATGCCACACTGCCTGAGGTGACGGGCGATGAGCGCCGCGCCATCTACGATGAGATGACGCGCGTGATCGCCGCGCTGCATTCCGTCGACTACGCGGCGGTGGGGTTGGGCGATTACGGCAAGCCCGGCCGCTACATCGAGCGTCAGGTGGCGCGCTGGACCCAGCAATACCGCGCCTCGCAAACCGAAACCATCGACGCCGTGGAGCGGCTCATCGAGTGGCTGCCGCAGCACATACCCGCCGACGAGGAAACCGGCATCGTGCACGGCGATTTCCGCCTGGACAACGCGATTTTTCATGCAAGCGAGCCGCGCATCCTGGCGGTGCTCGACTGGGAATTGTCGACATTGGGACATCCGCTCGTGGATCTGGCGTATCTTTGCATGCGCTACCACCTGTCGGCGGATCAGTTCCGCGGTCTTGCCGGAATGGACTTGGCGGCATTGCAGATTCCGAGCGAGGCTGAGTGCGTGGCCGATTACTGCCGCCGTCGCCGCCGCGCACCGGTGGCGCCGCAGGATTGGACGTACTATCTGGCGTTCAACATGTTCCGCTTGACGGGGATATCTGCAAGGCGTGCTGGCGCGAGCCATTCAAGGCAATGCTTCGAGCGCCACGGCGTTGGAGGCGGGCCGCCGGGCACGGCCGCTGGCCGAGCAGGCATGGGCGCTGGTCCGGCAAACATTCGACGCATAAAAGCTCGAGAGGATACAAAAATGGATTTCTCGCACAGCGACAAGGTTCGGCAATTGCAGGAAGAGGTGCAGCGTTTCATGGACGCGCACGTCTACCCGGCGGAGCCGCTCTTCGATGCGGAAATGGAGAAGAACCGCCGCGACGGCAATCCTTGGAAAGTCACCGCCATCATCGAGGAGTTGAAGCGCAAGGCGAAGGCGCAGAATTTGTGGAATCTGTTCCTGCCGGAGTCCGAGCACGGCGCGGGACTCACCAACCTCGAGTACGCGCCGCTGTGCGAGATCATGGGCCGCTCGCATATCGCCCCGGAGGCCTTCAATTGCTCCGCGCCCGACACGGGCAACATGGAAGTGCTGGCCCGTTATGCCACGCCGGAACAGCAACGGCGCTGGCTGGTGCCGCTGCTCGACGGGCGCATCCGCTCCGCCTTTGCGATGACGGAACCCGACGTGGCGTCGAGCGATGCCACCAACATCCAGTCTTCGATCGAGCGCGACGGCGATCATTACGTGATCAACGGCCGCAAGTGGTGGACCTCCGGCGCCGGCGATCCGCGCTGTGAAATTCTCATCTTCATGGGCAAAACCAATCCGGCGGCGGCGCTGCACAGCCAGCAGTCGATGATTCTGGTGCCGATCAACACGCCCGGCGTGAAGCGGCTGCGCCAGCTGCATGTCTTCGGCTACGATCACGCGCCGCACGGCCACTCGCAAATCGATTTCGTCGACGTGCGCGTGCCGGTGGAGAATCTGCTGCTCGGCGAGGGCCGCGGTTTTGAGATCGCGCAAGGGCGTCTCGGACCGGGGCGCATCCACCATTGCATGCGCTTGATCGGTCTGGCCGAGCGCGCGCTCGAGATGATGTGCAAACGCGCCCAGCAGCGCGTGGCCTTCGGCAAGCGCATATCGGAACAGGGCGTGACCCTCGAGCGCATCGCGGAATCGCGCATTCTGATCGATCAGGCGCGCTGGCTGGTGCTGAACGCCGCCTATATGATGGATACCGTGGGTAATCGCGCCGCCAAGAAGGAAATCGCCATGATCAAGGTGGCCGCGCCCAACATGGCCTGCCAGGTCATCGATTGGGCGATCCAGGTTCACGGCGGCGGCGGCGTCAGCGACGACTTCCCGCTGGCGGCTGCCTATGCCGGCGCGCGCACCCTGCGATTTGCAGACGGCCCGGACGAGGTGCATCGCGAGCAGATCGGCAAGCTCGAGCTCGGGCGGTATCGGCCGAGCGCAGCGGCGCTGCGGCCGCAACGCCGGGCGGCGGAAGTCGGGCGCCACGACTCGCTGAGCGGGCCGCCGGAACTAACGCCATGTCGGAACGACACTTCAAATTCTGGCCGGCGCATGCGATGCGCACGCTGGACGCGCCGGCCACCAACTTGTTCTACAACGCCGAGGTGTCGGCGCGGCGCTATCCGGACAAGCCCTTCCTGGTGTTCTACGACACCGCGGTGACCTTCGCCGAATTCCTCGACGAGGCCGAGCGCGTCGCGGGATTTCTCGAGCAGCAATGCGGCGTGCGCCAGGGCGACCGCGTGCTGTTGTTCATGCAGAACAGCCCGCAGTTCGTCATCGCCTACTACGGCATTCTGCGCGCGAACGCCGTCGTGGTGCCCTTGAACCCCATGAATTTGACGCAGGAAGTTCTGCGCTACGCCGACGACGCGCAAGCGAGCACCATGATCGTGTCGCAGGAGCTCTATCCGCGCATCGAGCCGCTGCTCGCCGCTTCCCGACTGACCTCGGTGATCGTCGCCGCCTACTCGGATTATCTCAAGCAGCCGACGACCTTGCCGGTGCCGGACTTCATTGCGGCACCGCGCCTCGAACCCAAGGCGCCGGGAGTGACGCTGTGGCGCGACGTGCTGGCGAGCGGACTTGCGCCCCGGGCCTCTGACTGCCGGCCCGGACGATTTGTGCGTCATGCCCTACACCTCCGGCACCACGGGGCAACCCAAGGGCTGCATGCACACCCACCGCAGCGTCATGCACACCTTGGTCGGCGAGCATGCGCTGGTTCGCGATGCAGCCCGAGACCACGCTGATGGCGGTGGCGCCGCTTGTTTCACGTGACCGGCATGCAGGGCGGCATGAACGGCCCTCTGTATGTCGGCAACACGTGGTGATGCTGCTGCGCTGGGACCGCAATGCCGCCGCGCGAGTGCGTGCAGCGCTACCGGGTGGCGAGCTGGACCGCGGTTCCGACCATGATCCAGGATTTCTTCGCCAACCCCGACATCGGCAAAGTACGACCTGAGTTCGATACGGCGCTTGAGCGGCGGCGGCGCCGCCATGCCCGCGGCGGTGGCGCAACGGCTGCTGGACATGGGGGTCACCTACTACGAGGGGTACGGACTGTCGGAGACGATGGCCGCCACGCACCTCAATCCGTCGAGCATGCCAAGAAGCAATGCCTGGGCATTCCGATCTACGACGTCGACTCGCGCGTGGTCGATCCCGGCCACCTCGCCGAACTGCCCGCCGGCGAGGTCGGCGAGATCGTCATCCACGGCCCGCAGGTGTTTCTGGGCTACTGGAACAAGCCCGAGGATAGCGCCCAGGCCTTCGTCGAAATCGACGGCAAGCGCTTCCTGCGCACCGGCGATCTCGGCAGGGTCGACGAGGACGGTTATTTCTTCATGGTCGATCGGCTGAAGCGCATGATCAATGCGTCCGGATTCAAGGTCTGGCCGACCGAAGTCGAGTCGCTGATGTACCAGCATCCCGCCGTTCTGGAAGCCTGCGTCATCGGCACTCAGGATGCGCATCGCGGCGAGACCGTCAAGGCGGTGATCGTGCCGCGAGCCGAAGTGGCGCGGCCGGATCGATGCGCAAGCCATCATCGACTGGTGCCGCGAAAATATGGCGGCTTACAAATGTCCGCGCATCGTCGAATTCGTCGAAGCCCTGCCCAAATCGGGCGCCGGCAAAATCATGTGGCGCGAGCTCCAGGATCGCGAAGCACCGCCGCCAACCAGCGGGCGAAAAATTCATGAAGGCACTTCTCAGCAAGCAACCCCGGCGGTCCGGAGACCCTGGTGCTCGAGGACATTCCGGAGCCGCAGCCCGGGGCAGGTGAAGTCCGCGTCGCCGTGCACGCCTGCGGCGTCAATTTTCCCGATCTATTGATCATCCAGGATCTTTACCAATTCAAACCGCCGCGTCCGTTCTCGCCCGGCGCCGAGGTCGCCGGCGTGGTCGACGCGGTGGGCGAGGGCGTCGCTGCAACGTTCGCGCCGGCGACCGCGTGCTCCTGTCGCCGGCACGCAGCGGCATGGCCGAGAAGGCGGTGGGGCTTGCCGGCAATTGCTGGAAGATTCCGGATGCCATGCCGTTCGATGAAGCGGCCGCGCTGCTCATGACCTACGGCACCTCGCAGCACGCGCTCAAGGATCGCGCGCAGCTGCGCGCCGGCGAGACGCTGTTGGTGCTCGGCGCGGCGGGCGGCGTCGGCTCGCGGCGGTCGAGCTGGGCAAGGCGATGGGCGCCCGCGTCGTGGCCGCCGCATCGAGCGCCGAGAAACTGGCGCTGGCCCGCGAGCACGGCGCGGACGAGGGCGTGCAATATCCGCTCGGCGACCCTTGGATAAGAGCGCGGCGCGCGCGCTCACCGATCGCTTCAAGGCGGCGTGCGGCACGGACGGCGCGCAGGTCATCTACGACGCCGTGGGCGGGGACTACACCGAGGCGGCGCTGCGTGCGATCGGCTATCAGGGCCGGCACCTGGTGGTCGGGATTCCCGCCGGCATTCCGAAACTGCCGCTCAATCTGCCGCTGCTCAAGAGCTGCCAGATCATCGGCGTGTTCTGGGGCGATTTCACCGCCCGCAATCCCGGCGCTGCACGCCGCCAATGTCGCGGCCTTGATGGCCCTGTATGGCGAGGGCCGGATCAAGCCGGCCGTCACCGAGCGTTTTCCGCTGGCGCGCGGCGCCGAAGCGATCGCGAGGCTGGGCACGCGAGGCGCGCGGCAAGATCGTGGTGACGTCGTCGCAGAAGCTGTTGTCGCCGGCGGTCAAGAGGTTGTCGCCGAAAAGCCCGCAGCCGGCGCCGCCGGGTGCCATAAGAGCATGGGAAATTCCGCGTGGACCTGAAATACACCGCCGAAGAGGACGCCTTTCGCGCCGAGGTGCGCGCCTTTCTCGAGGCCGACTGCCCGCCGACATCCGCACCCGGATGCAGCTGGGCAAGCGCATTCGTCAAGGACGACTTGATCGCGCTGGCAGAAGATTCTGCACGCCCAAGGCTGGGGCGCCGTGATGTGGCCGCAGCGCTTCGGCGGCGACTGGCTGGAACGTCATGCAGCAGCACATTTTCGAGGAGGAGCGGGCCGACATCGGCGCGCCGCCGCAAAACGCGTTTTCGCTGAGAATGCTGGCGCCGGTCTTGATGAATTTCGCCAACGCCGCACAGCAGGAGTACTTCCTGCCGCGAATCCTTGCCGCCGAAGATTGGTGGTGTCAGGGGTATTCGGAGCCGGGCTCGGGCTCCGACCTCGCCAGCTGCGCACCAGCGCCGTGCGCCAAGGCGATCACTACTCGTCAATGGCCAGAAGACTTGGAACACCCTGGGCCAGTATGCCGACTGGATATTTTGCCTGGTGCGCACCAGTGCCGAAGGGCGGCCGCAGCAGGGCATCTCGTTTCTCCTGATCGACATGAAATCGCCCGGCATCACGCGTCAAGCCCATCACCATGCTGGACGGCGAGCACGAGATCAACGAGATCTGGTTCGACGACGTCAAGCGTGCCGGCTGCAGAACCTGGTCGGCGAGGAGAACAAGGGCTGGACTTACGCGAAATTCTTGCTGACCCACGAGCGCACCAACAACGCCGGCATCGGCAACTGCAAGCGCGCCTTGAAGAAGCTCAAGGAAATTGCCGGCCGGCAAATGGCGAACGGCCGGCCGCTGATCGAGGACTCGCGCTTTCGCGACCGCATCGCCCAGGTGGAGCTCGAGCTGATGGCGCTCGAGATCACCAATTTGCGGGTACTGTCGGCCACGGCGCACGAATCGCGCACGCTGGGGCCGGAAGTGTCGGTGCTCAAGATCAAGGGCTCGGAGATTCAGCAGACGATCGCGGAGCTGCAAATGCACGCGCTCGGGCCGGACGCGCTGCCGTACCTCGCGACGCGCTGGAAATGGACTGGGTGGCGGACCCCCTGTTCGCGCGGCATTACGCGCCGTACGCGCCGCCGCTCTCCGGCCAATACTTCAACATGCGCAAGACCACGATTTATGCGGGCTCGACCGAAATTCAGAAAAACATCATCTCGCAGCTGATCCTGGGTCTTTAAGCGCGCCGCCGTGGATTTCACCTACAGCAACGAACAGATGGCACTGCAGGAAACGCTTGCAGCGCTTCATCGGCCGCGAATACGGATTCGACCGGCGGCGCGAGCTTGCCAGATCGGCGCTGGGATATTCCGCAGACGCGTGGGCGCGGTATGCGGAGTTTGGCTTGCTGGCGCTGCCCTTCCCGGAAGAAGTGGGCGGGCTCGGCGGCAATGCGGTGGACATCATGCTGGTGATGGAACTCATGGGTCGCGGCTTGCTGCTGGAGCCCTTCTTGAGCACGATCGTGATGTGCGGCGGATTGATGCGCGACGCCGGGCCTGCGCCGCTCAAGCGACAAAATGCTGCAGCGGATCGGCGCCGGGGAACTCAAAGCGGCGCTCGCCTGCTACGAGGCTGCAAGGGCGCTATGACCTGTCGCAGTTGCGTGCACGGCGGTGCGCAGCGGCGCGGGCTGGCGCTTGAGCGGCGAGAAAACCGTGGTGCTCGACGCCCCTTCGGCCGACTATTTTTTGGTGTCCGCGCGCAGTTCCGGCCACGCAGGCGAGCCGCACGGCATTTCCGTGTTCCTGGTCGCACGCGAGGCCGCCGGGGTGTCGCTGTTGGCCTATCCCACGCAGTCGGGGGGCCGTGCCGCCGATGTGCGGCTCGACGGCGTGACGGTCGATGAGGCTGCGCTGATCGGTGCGGCAGGGGAGGGGTTGGCCCTCGTCGAGCGCGCCGTGGATCGCGGCATCGCGGCGCTCTGCGCCGAGGCGGTCGGCATCATGGCGGCGCTGAACGAGGCGACGCTGAACTCATCTCAAGACCCGCAAACAATTCGGCGTGCCCATCGGCAAGTTTCAGGCGCTTGCAGCACCGCATGGCGGATATGTTCATCGCCGCCGAGCAGGCGCGATCCATGGCGGTCAATGCCGCGGTGTACGCGGATTCCTTGGATGCCGCCGCGCGCCGCCGCGCCGTATCGGGCGCCAAGGCGTACATCGGGCAGGCCGCGCGCTTGGTCGGTCAACAAGCGGTGCAAATGCACGGCGCGATGGGTGTGGTCGACGAGCTGATCGTCAGCCATTACTTCAAGCGCTTGACCATGATCGACCTCTGCCTGGGCGACGCCGATTATCATCTTGCGCGCTTCAGCGACACGCTGAGTTAAGGGGTGCGGCGGGACACGCGCCGCACCCCTCATGGATCAGTCGTCTGTGGTCGGATCGAGCAGCTCCAGTGCGTGGTGCATGATCTTGTCGAGATCCGGTGTTCCCCAACCGGTGGCTAAATCCCAGCCCGGAGTCGCCGCGTATCCCGGCACGCCGTTATATCCGTTATTGCCTACCTTGATGTCCCGGCCTATATCTCGGAAGTGACCGCTGCCGCCGATCGAGTACAACGCGGGATTCAAGAAGCCCAGCGGCTGGCCGGCGTATTGATTGAGGTCGGCGGCGATGCCCGCCCATTGCGGCGAGCCTTCACTGGTGCCACCGATGAAGTAGTAGCCGGCGTTGGCGGAGCCGAGAAATCCGACGTAGACGAGAATCGGCGTATAGGGATCCGCGTTATAGGAAATGTCCGGTATGCCGCGATAGTGATCCAACTGGCCTTGTGCGTGGCCCGGCAATGTCTCCCGTTGGTAACCGGGCTCGCGGAATACCTGGCTGATGCCGCCGCCGCCGGCGCCGCCGCCGAGCGCCACTTCATCCCAAACCGTCTCGGATTGATAGTGGCCCGCCGTATCGAGGTACAGGCTCGTTCCGCCAACGGCCGTGACGAGCGGCGATGAGGCAGGAAAGCCGACCGTCGGAAACGGATAAATCGTAACGCTGTCGAGTTCCACATTGCTGCTGCCGCTATCGCCCGCGCTTGCGAATACCGTGACGCGCTCGCTTCGCGCACGCTCGTAGAAAGCAGAGAAATCGTCGAGGATCTTGCGGCCGGCCGCGTCGAACAGCGTATTTTCGGTGGCGCCCCAGCTTTGCGAAATGATTTTGCCGAGGTGATGGTCGAGGGCGTACTTTTCCAACGCCAGAAATTCCGGCATCCCCTGCACACCCTCGGTCTCAGCGACAGGACTCGTCATCACGACGATGGCGGCGCCCGGTGCGATGGCGTGAGCCCACTGGACGTCGAGGGTGGTCTCAAAGGCCCAACCCACCTGTCCCGAGTCGTTTGGATCGAAGGGCACGGTGCCAAGCGGCGAGATGACCGTGAGCGACGGCGGATCCGGCAATCCGTAGTCCTGGTCGAAGGTCTGCAGATCCGCGGCGACGGTCGGGCTGCCGTACGACTCGATGAGGACGATGGTTTGGCCCGAGCCCACCATGCCGGCATCGATCAAGTTGTTCAGGCCGTAGGCCGTGCGCATTTCCTGTGGCGAGTAGCACGGACCATAGCCTAACGCCCGGCACTCCGCATCCGTCGGCACCGAACCGGCGCCCGACCGCGCCAATCCGCCGACGCGTATGTGCGGCGCCGCCGTTGCCAGTGCGGGCATGAGCATGCAAATGATGGCCGCCGCGCCCAACGCGCCGGCCACGGTCTTACCTCGAAGCGATGCTGCTTTCATTGTGAATCCCCTTTTGTTTTGGTCTTAGATCCTGCGGGCTGCCACCGGCAGCCGTGTCCCGACCTTATCTCACGAGGGGCGGTTTTCTGGAAGTCGAAAATACTGTACGCGGGCAAGCACCGCGATTCGCATTATGTAATATCTGCGGACGCTCGCTCCTGCTTGCGGATGTCGCCCTCGACGGTGCGCGACGCCGCAAACAGCACCAGCGAGGCCAGCACGGCCAGAACCGGAATGATGTACATGGCGCTGTGCAGGCCGGAGGCCTTGAACGCTTCGGTCATCGCGCTCGGCGCCCGCGGCGTGCATCGCCTGATGCGCGAAGTGATCGCTCAGCATCCCTAAGCCGAAGGGGCCCAAACTTGCGCCGAGCACGTACATGGCGAAGAAGTAGATGGCGACCGCCGTGCCGCGCAGGCGGGGTTCGATCACATCTTGAATGGCGGCGTACACCGTGGCGTAGTAGACGAACATGGTCATGGTGCCGATCGCCATCAGCAGCATGAATGCCGCGATCGAGCCCTTGGGCTGATTGACGCGCGAAGAAAATGCTGGGCGCCGCGATCGCCATCGAGCATGCCGCCAGCAGCAAGCGCCCGTCGCGGCGCTTCGCATGCTCATGCGGTCCGCGAGCCAGCCGCCGGCCAAGCAGGCCGATGGCGCCGACGGCGCCCACCGAGATGGCGGACACATTGTTCGCCTCGCGCAGGCTCATCTCGTGGAACCGCTGCAGGAACGGCGTCTGAAAGGCGTTGATCGCATACATGTTGAAGTTGTGAAAAATGCCCGACAGGATGATCCACCACATGGTCGGGTAGCTTGAGCACCGCCGCGTAACGGCGATTTCACGCGCGGCGTCGTGGTGCCGGCGGGCGGCCGCGCCGCATCCAGGGCGCCGCGCACGGGTTCGGGAATCCGCAACATGCCAGCCAGGCAAACAGCAGCCCGGGATGCAGGCGAACAAAACACCGCACGCCAGCCGAATGCGGCGCCGATGGCGCCGGCGCTGAAGTAGGCGAGGCACAGACCCGCGGGCAGGCCGAGCATGAATATACCCATGGCACGAGCGCGCTGGTTGCGGTGGAAATAGATCGCCGATCAGCGATTGGCCGGCCGGTGCGCACGGTGGCTTCGCCCACGCCCACGCCCGAGCCGCGATACGAACAACTGCGCGTAATTTTGCGCGAGGCCGGAGGCGGCGGTGAGCAGACTCCACACGGCGGTGCCGATGGCGATGAGACGCGTGCGGTACCATTTGTCCGCCGGCGCGGCCGAGCGGCAATCCGACCAGGGCGTACATCAGGGTCGCGATCGTGCCGAGCAGTCCCAGGGTGGTGTCGCTCAGGTGAAATTCCTTGCGGATGGGTTCCGCCAAGGCGCCCGGCAACTGGCGATCGAAGAAATTCAGCAGATTGATGGCGAACAGAAGAACAGGGCAAACGAAGCATTCGATGCGCGTTGTGTCGGACCCGCCATTGATCGCTCCCTTGTCACTGCATCATCGCAGGGACATGAAAAAACGGCGGGCTGCAAGCCCGCCGTCGAATTGCCACCGCTATCCGACTATACGCCGAGTGTCAGAATTTGGTCCGAGCCGTGACTCCGAAGGTTCGCGGATCGGCCAGGAACGCGTCGATCTGGTTGTATTGGAACGGCGCATCGAAGGCGACCTGGTAGATAGTACTTGTTGGCGAGGTTGGCGCCCCAGATTTCGACCGTCCATTTGCCGTCCGGCGCCCCGAGACCGAGCCGCGCATTCACCAATCCATAGGCTCCCTGCAGTTTGCGCGGATCGAGATCCGAGCCCGTGTTGTACGAGGAGTTGTACTTTTCGCTGACGTTGGCATGAAACTCCAGCGACGACGGAGAAGGGCACCGTGTACGTCGCCGACGCGACGCCGGACCAGAGCGGCGCAAACGACAGCCGGTTGTTCAGGCGGTGCAGCGACGGGTCGGCGAGATTCGGCGCAAACAGCGGCAGCCGAGCCGCCGAAATCAGTGATGTTCGTGAATGCGTAGGTCACGCCGCCGCCGAGACTCAAGCCCGACAGCGGAGTCGCCCACGACGTATCGAATTCAGCGCCCTTGGATTCGACTTTGCGAATCGAGCTCACGACGAATTGAATGCCCGGTGAAGGTATTCAGCTGAAAATTGGTGTATTTCTGATCGAATATCGACGCATTCAGGCGCAGCGTCCGGTCGGCCAGCATGCTCTTGATGCCGACTTCGTAGGACTCAACGGTTTCACGCGGGAATTCGGTATCAAAATTCGGCATCAACGTGCCCTCGGGTCCCGTGGCAACGTGGTCCGAGACAGGTTGAATCCGCCCGCCTTGTAGCCGTTCGCCCACGACACATAGGCCATGACGTCGTCGTTGAAGCGATAGGAGAGCTTGACCGTGCCCGAGACATTGCTTTCGCTCAAGGATGTGGCTGGTCGACTTGCCGGTGAAGAACGGATTGAAAAGCGTCGTGCATCCCATAACCGAGCAGAAACTGATACCGGGGCTCGCGGGATTCAGCAGCACCGCTGGAGAATCAGCAGCTGCCCGCAACCCGAGCCGCCGTCGGGATCGACGTAAGGTCGAATCCGCGGTTTTCTTCTCCGACGTGTAGCGCAAGCCCGCGGTCAGATCAAAGCCCTGCGCGATGTTGTAGGTCTCGTTGGTGAAGAACGCATAGCTCTTGGAAGTCTGATGATACAAATCGTGCTTCGCCGGATACGCCCGGTATGAACAGTGCCGCCCGGGGGGCTGTCCCGGTGAATCCCGGTATCAGTCGAAAATTGGACAAGTTCGTGCCGACGGAAGCCGACGCGACGCCGCTGATGTACAGATCGAAGGCGCTGCCGGCATAAATGGCCGTGTTCTGTCCAGGATTTCGCTCGAGAAGAATCCGCCGACCAACCAGTCCAAGGCACCGCTCTTGCCGGCCAAGCGTATTTCTTCGCTCGCCTGCTTGAAGTCGGTCTTGTTGCCCTGATTGGCGGGCTCTTGGACGATGTCGATGCCGGTATAATCGACATCGTTGCCGGAGACGATGGTGTTGTCGCGCCACGCGGTGATCGACGTGAGCTTGGCAAAGCCGAGATCCCAGTTCAGTTCGGCGGAGATTCCCGTGTCGCGAATTTGCTGCACGACGGGTTGATTGGACCAGGCCTAGCGGCTGGTAGTGCGGCAGCGGCGGGGCCGCGATACCGGCTGCACCCGGCCTTCCGCCCAAGGCCGGCACGCCTGCGAGGGCGTTGATGATTTGTCGGGGGAAGGACTGCCGGCTGGACCGTCGGCCACCTGCACGGCGCCGCAGCACGATTCGTTGCGCTTCGAGTAGTCGCCGATCACCAGGAAGTTCACGGCGTCGCTGGGCGTGATCAGGAACTGGCCGCGCATCGTGTACATGTTGCGGTCATCGGTCCTGTTGTCGGTATTCGGGCCGAGGCCGGTATTGATGTTGAGGAATCCATCGCGCTTCTGGTAGCCGGCATAGAATCGCGCGGCGGAGATGTCGCCGAGCGGTCCGGTGACCGAGGCGTTGGTCTCCCGATCGTTATAGTTTCCGCCGGTGGCCTCCGCCGTCACGCCGAAGGTCGTCGACGGCCGCTTGGTGACGATGTTGATCACGCCGGCATCGTTGTTCTTGCCGAACAATTCGCCCTGCGGACCTTCCAGGATTTCGATTTGCTCGAATTTCGCCCAAGTTGCCGAAGCCGACGCCGTTGCGCGGCCGATAGACGCCGTCGATCACGACGCCGACGGAGGACTCCAGTCCGGGATTGTCGCCGACCGTGCCGATGCCGCGGATGCGGGCGGTGGTGACATTCTCTGAGGTCGTGGAAGTGACGGTGAGGCCCGGGGTCAAGGCCTGTAGATTCTTGATGTCCGTGACCCCGCCGTCCTTGAGCTGCTGCGCGGAGAGCGCGATGACGGAAATGGGCACGTCTTGGATGTTTTGCTCGCGCTTCTGCGCGGTCACGATGATCTCAGTCAGCGCCGGCTGGCTCGTGGTGGTCGGGTTCGCGGTGGTTTGGGCCCAGCCGGAGCCTGCCGGCGATGCCGCCGGAAATAGCCGACTACCAGAGCAACGCCTTGTCGCAAAGGCACGCGTCGATTGGTCATACCTCTCCCCTTGAACTGTTTTCTTGATTGATGGGGTGATTCTCAAGCCTCTAGAATCTTCCGTCTCCCCATCCCCAATTTAAGCGCGGGTCTTGCACCGCGCGGCCCACCCCCTGTGGGCTGACCGCCACAATATATCTCAATCGAGCCTACGGGAAGGGTGGCGGGGCACCTCGCTTCTGGCGTCAATTTGTTGACCGCGGCGCCATTTCTGCTTACGAACACGGGGGCCGCTCCGGGGGACGATACTGAATGTGGCATTTTCGCAACGAGACGCCATTGCAAGACGGCAGCGGACAATCGTCAGAATCGGCACCATGCGCAATCCGGATAAGTGGCCGCCCATGGAGCCGGAGGATCCCGACGTTGCCCCGCCCCTGGGGAGCGGCGAGGCCCGACGCGCCGCCACTCCGCCGCGGTGCGCTGGTCGGTCTCGTGTTGATCCTGCTGTTGGTGGCCGGCGGATTGGTGCTGACGCGGGTGCTGCGCGGCATGTCGCAGCTCCAGGACTGCGCTCTGTCGGGCCGCTCGAACTGCAGCTGATCGGATCAGGCGGCTCAGTGACAGCGCCGGCGTCGCAAGGCGGCGTTTGCGGGATACAGCGCGATGAGCTTGCGCATGACTCCGTTGGTCCAACCGAATCCGTCCTGCAGCGGGTATTCGCCGCCGCCGCCGCTGCGGCCGAGTGTCGACGACGTCGTATTTCTCGACCAGTTTGCCGCTGTGACCGTAGACGCATTGACGACGGCCATCCAGCGGCAGGCAATGGTTGCGGCGAGCGGCGCCTGACCGTAGTCGCGAAATCCCGAGATGGCGATCCATTGCAGGGGCGCCCAACCGTTCGGGGAATCCCATTGTTGGCCGGTCGCGACGGTCGTGGTGACGATGCCGCCGGCCTTGAGCAAGTTCCCGCGCGGTGATTTTCGCCACTGCCTCTGCCTGGGCTGGGGAGGCCGCGGACACGAATAGCGGGTACAGCGTCGCCGCGGACAGCCGCGGCATGCGGGCGCTTTCGCGTCCAGTGATAATCAAGGTAAGCGCCCTGAGGCTTCATCCCAGAGATAGTGGTCGATGGCGCGGCGCCGCACGGCCGCCCGGTCGCGCGAACTCGCGCGCGCAGGGCTTGTCGCCGCTGCGCTCGCAGCCCGCGCGGATGGCGTTCTCCAAACCGAACAGCAGGCTGTTCAGATCGACGGGAACGATCTCCGTGGTGTCGATGGTGGCCCGCGTGCGCCCGTCGGCAAACCAGCGCGAGCCGAAATCCCAGCCGCTTTCCGCCGCGGCGCGAATGTCGCGAAACAATTGCGGCGCGGGACGGCCGCTCTCGCGCGCGAGTTCCGTGTCTTCGCGGTAGGATTCATCCCGCGGCGTGTCGCTGTCGTCCCAGAAGCGATTGAGGACGCGAGCCGTCGGGCATCGCGACGACGCGCCGGTGCGGCTTGCCGGGCATCACGCCCTGCGCGCCTTCCATCCAAAAGGAATATTCGCGGCGCAATTGCGGCAGATAGGTGGCGTATGCGGCGGCCGGATCGTCGGGCGAAATGAGACCGACCATGGCGAAGAAGAACGGCGGCTGCGAGCGGCTGAGGTAGTAGGTGCGCGCTGCCGTTCGGCACGTGACCGAAGGTGTCGATCAGGTACGAGAAATCGCGGACCATGCCCGCCACCAAGTCTTGGCGGCCGCTCGTCGCGAGCCCGAGCATCGTGAAGTACGAATCCCAATAATACATTTCACGGAAGCGGCCGCCCGGAACCACGTAGGGCTGCGGGAGGGCCAACAGCGAGGAATACGCCGGCGCGGTAGTTGAGCTGCGCGTCAGCGTATCCCACAGGCCATCGATGTGCGCGATGATGGAGACCCGGCCGGGCGGCGAGGGCGCTGCGTCGACCTGCGCCGGCAGACGTGAAATGCGCCGCGACGAAATGCTCGAGCGCAAGCGGCGAATTGGGGTTGCTCGGCATGGAACTGCTTCAGGATCTCGTCCGGCGCCGCTATGGGGACCGCATCCGGAAATTCCTTGCCGTCGTGAATAGATCCCGCGCGGTCTGTACCGCGATGAACAGATCCTTGAACAGCACCTGCGGCGGATCCGTGGCGGCGCCCGCAGTTGCAGACTGGGCCGATGCGATCGGCAGCAGCGCCAGCCATAGCGCGCAGCCAAATGCCCGTGCGACGGAGCGGCGACCGCGCACGAAGCCTCCCGTTGCAGCTGTCAATTGAACCTCACATTGGAGTTTGGAGCTAGGATATCGAGCAATGCCCTTCGTGACGGCGAAAACACAAAAGAGCGACTACGATGTCATCGTGGTCGGCTCCGGAGCCGCCGGCGGGCAGTCAGCCTATACGCTCTGCATGGAAGGCGCGAAGGTTCTGATGCTCGAGGCGGGGCGCAAATACTCTCCCGAAACCGAGACGCCCATGTTCCAGACGCCGGATATGGCGCCGCTCGAGGGGCGCCGGCACTCCGGACAAACCCTTCGGCTTCTACGACGCCACGGTGGACGGCGGCTGGGACGTGCCCGGGGAGCCCTATGTGCGCGCGAGCGAAGAGGATGCCGGCCGCTTCGAATGGTGGCGGGCGCGCATGCTGGGCGGCCGCACGAATCACTGGGGGCGCATCTCGCTGCGCAACGGCCCCTACGATTTCAAGCCGCAGAGCCGCGACGGGCTGGGTTCGGGATTGGCCGATCTGCGTATGCGGATCTCGCGCCGTACTACGACAAGGTTGAATTGCTGATCGGCGTGTACGGCAGCAACGAGGGTCTGGAGAACACGCCGAATTCCCCGCCGGATGCCTGCTGCCGCCGCCCAAGCCCCTGGTCAGCGATCTCTTGATCGCGCAACGCGCCAAGCGCTTGGGTATACCGGTGATACCGGGTCATCGCGCGGTACTCACCCAGCCGCTCGATTATCAGAGCGCTCGCCGGCGCGCCTGCACCCGGGCAATGCCACGGCGCAACGGATTCTCGCCGCGGACATGCGCGATCGCGCCGCCTGTCTCTGGGCGACGCCGTGCGGGCGCGGCTGCTCCGTCCGCGCCAACTATCAGTCGACCACCGTGCATTTGCCGCCCGCGCTGCACAGCGGGAACCTCGATATCACGAACCGACGCCATGGTCTACGAGATCACGCTCGGGGCGCGACGGCCGCGCGAACGGCGTGAGCTTCGTGGACCGGATCGAGCGGAAAACAGCGCCACGTCACCGCGCGGGTGGTGGTTCTGGCGGCGAGTGCGTTGCGAGTCGGTGCGCATATTGCTGAATTCGAGGAGCGCGCAGTTTCCGGATGGACTGGCGAATTCCAGCGGCAAGGTTGGGCGCTACTTGATGGATACCGTCGGCAGCGACCTGAGCGGTCAGATACCGCTGCTCGAGAGTCTGCCGCCGCTCAACGAGGACGCGGCGGATGGCCATCAGCTGTATGTTCCCTGGTGGCTCTATCAGGACCAGCACGCCGGCAAGCTCGGCTTCGCACGCGGCTACCACATCGAATTCAACGGCGGCAAGCGCATGCCGGGATTCGGAACCGCGGCCGGCCTCGAGTGGCTGAGCGGAGGCAGCTATGGGGCAAAGTTCAAGCAAGATGTGCGCCGCTACTACGGATCTTTCGTTTATTTCGACGGGCGCGGGGAGATGATCCCCAACGATCAGTCGTTTTGCGAGATCGACCCCAGCGTCAAGGACAAGTGGGGAATTCCGGTGCTGCGTTTCCACTGGCAATGGTCGGAGCACGAACTGAAGCAGGCCGCACATATGCAAAAGACCTTCGCGAACATCATCGACGCCATGGGCGGCAAGCCGCGCGATCCCCCGCAGAGCGACGGTGCCAAGGCCATTGCGCCCGGCGGGTCGATCATTCACGAGGTCGGCGGGGCCATCATGGGCTCCGATCCCAAGACCTCGGTCACCAATTCGTGGTGTCAGACTTGGGACGTCGACAATCTGTTCGTGACCGACGGCGCCGTGTTCGCATCCAACGCGGACAAGAATCCAACGCTCACCATCATGGCGTTGGCGTGGCGCGCGGCGGACCACATTCTCGAGCGCATGCGGCGCAAGGAGCTCTAGATGGACCGGCGCACGACCTTGAAGTGGGTGCTGGCCGCGGGCGCGGCGTGGCCGCTTCTTGAACGACACGCCGCGCGCGGCGCGGCCGCACCTACCGCGCCTGGTGCGGCCGCGAACCCCGCGCGCGGCTACGGCACGGATCCCGATCTCGTGGCGAATTACCACCCCGGCGAGCTGTGGCCGCTGACTTTGACGGCGAGCGAGCGGCGGCTCGCCGGCATTCTGGCGGACATCATCATCCCCGCCGATGAGCACTCGCCGAGCGCCTCGGCCGTGGGTGTGGTCGAATTCATCGATGAGTGGGTGAGCGCGCCGTATCCCGCGCAGCAACGCGACCGCACCCTCGTGCTCGACGGTTTCGCCTGGCTGGACGAAGAGGCTGCGCGCCGCTCCGGCAAGGGATTTGCCGATCTCGACACCCCATTGCAACACGGCATCTGCGATGACATCTGCGACGAGTCGCGCGCCGCGGCCGAACGGCGAGCCGCCGCGCGCTTCTTCGCGCTGTATCGCGATTTGACCGCCGGCGGGTTCTACTCGAGTCCCGCCGGCCGAAAGGACTTGGACTTCATCGGCAATGTGCCGCTCGCGCGCTTCGAGGGGCCGCCACCCGCGCTCCTCAGGGCGCTGAACTTGGAGTAACGGAATGGCCGAAAAATTCAACTTTACCTACAAGCCCCTCGGCGACACGAGCCGGCCACCGCCGGTGGCACCGACACCCGCCGCGATGGCGCCGGCGCTGCAGTCATTTGATCTATTCCCGACGCGGATTTGGCAGGCGCAACTCGGTGCTCTCGCCCCGCAGCTCGAACCCTGGGTCAAGCTCGTGCTCGCGATGCGCGCAGCCCACCCCGAGCCCGCGGGCCGAACCGTTCGTCAGGGCTGGAACAGCGAAGACATGGCCGTGTTGGAGCGACCCGACTTCGCCGCTCTGAAATATGCCATTCGTGCGGCGTGTGCGGGGGCCTTGGGTGAGATGGGCATGGGCAATGTCGCATTCAAATTGCAATCCTGGATCAACATGCATGACCGCGGGGGCTTCAACTTCTTGCACATGCACGAGGGCTCGCTGCTGTCGGGCGGCTTCTATCTGCGGGTACCTGCCGGCTCGGGCCAATTCGTGTTCCGCGATCCGCGCCCCGGTGTGATTCTGGGTTCCGTCAAAGGCGGCGTGCCCAATGGCCATGCCGACGTTCATTTGACGCCGAGCGTGGGCCTGCTCGTGTTGTTCCCGTGCTGGATGGATCACTATGTAGAGCCCCACGACAGCGACGAGCCGCGCATCACCATTGCGTTCAATGCACTGGAGGTTCGGTAATTTTTCTAGCGATCAGGTACAGCGTCGAACGCCACGGTAAGACGCGGCTGGTCGCTCGCAAAAGGCACGGTCCCGTGCCAGAAATACGACGGAAACAGCACCAGCATGCCGACGACGGGGCGTACCGAGTACTCAGCTTTGAGCGCCGGGGTCGTGGCGATACTCGGCTCGCCAAACGTCAGAATCCCCTCGTCGCTGCGCGCATCGCCCATGACATCGGGCAGTTCGATATAGCAAGCCGAAGAAATCCAGCCGCGCGGATGCACGTGATTGGCGTGATGGCCCGACTTACGCAGGCGCACCGACCAGCTGCCGTTGAAACGCCAACGCCCAAGATTGCGACGGCGCAACGGATCGGAGCCGTGGCCCATGTGTTCGAGGTAACGGTCGATGGGCGCCGCAAAGCTCGAGAACAGCGCCTGTATCGCGGGGTCCGCGCTTCGCGAGAGATCAAAGGTGGTCTCAGTTCCGTGGCGCAGCGATTGAAACAGCAAGGGATGGCCATGCGGGTCGTGCAAGCGGTTGAGGCTGACCTTGAGGTCGGCGAAAAAACCGGCCACATCCGGCCACGGCGGCGGCGCATCGAGCTCGAACGGCACTACCAGAGTTTGGTAGTCGCAGCGCTGCAAGTAGCGTTCATCGCCGAGCAGGCGCCAGGCAGTGGTCTCGAGCGCGATGAGGTATTGATCATCGGGAGCGTTGGCCAATAACGCCTCGCAGTGGGGCAGCGCGCCGCGCGCATCGCCCACGCCGAGTTGGGCGGCGACCAGCAGAGTTCGCGCGGCGGCATTGGCCGGCAGCGCCGACAGTGCACGCTCGGCCAAGCTCAAGGCGGCCGCGGAATCGAATTCCAGCGCCGCCAGTCCCGCGCGCACCAGCAGCATGGGGGAAGCCCGCGGGCGGGACGCCTGCGGCGCCAAACACGCATAGGCGGCGCGCGCATCCCCGGCTCCCTGCAGGATGGCGGCCTTGGCCGCCCAAAGGGCATCATCGTTGCCGAAGGTCTGCAGGACCCGGTCGAATGCCGCGGTCGCCCGCGCGATGTCGCCGGTACGCATCCAGATCAACTGCGCGAGATTGTTCTGCGCGTCGAGGAGGCGCGGCTCGAGCGCCAGGCAATCATGCAAGACGGCTTCGGCCTTCCTGAGCGCGCCCTGTCCAATCAGGCTGCGAGCCAGGGTGTTGAGCAGCGCCGCGGATTTGTGTCCACGCGTCAGCGCATGCTGCGCAACCTGCGCGGCGTCCCCATGCTGGTTGGCCACCTGGAGGGCGATCGCCAGCGCATGCGCCGCGGCCAGGTTTTCGGGTGCGGCGGCTACGAGGTTCCGATAAACGGCCACCGCCTCGGCTTGACGGCCGAGCGCAGCCAGCGCCGCGATGTGCTGCGCAGACAATTCCGAGTCGGCCTGCCCGGCAAGGCACAGGGGCACGGCCACCGCCAGCGCCTCCGCCGGGCGCCGCATATCGTTGTAATAGCGGGCGAGCAGCAACGCCGCGCGCGGGTAGGGCGGCGAGCCTGCGGCTGCGCGTTGCAGCAGGGATTCGGCTTCGCTGCCGCGGCCGCTCGAGAGCAGCAGCTCGCCCAGAGTCGCGAGCGTCGGTGTCCAGGCTGGATCGAGCTCGAGCGCCCTGCGCAGAAGTCTTTCCGCAGCCTCGGCATCGCCCAGCGCCTGCCGGGCGCCGGCGAGCAGGCGCAATCCTTCGACGTAGCCAGGATTGGCAGCGACGATTGCTTCGAGTTGGGTTTGGGCGAGAGGAAAATTGCCGGCTCGCAGCAATGCGCTAGCGCGCCGCATGGCGTCGATGAGTGCGGGAGAAGTCACGCCCCCATGTTACTCCGGGGACTCGGCCTCAAGAGCCCCCTCGCGCCCGATGACGCGAGGGGGATTGGCCATATCAGAACTTGTACTTCGCCTGAATCCAGACTTCGCGGCCCTCGATCGACCGTGCCAGGAGCACGCCGCCGATGCCACTCGCCTGGCCGAATTTGCGCGCGTTGCCTTCCGTCAGACCGATCTGATCGGTGAGATTCGTTCCTTCAATACTCAACTGCCAGTTCTTGCCGTAGTTGGCGACGATGCCGGCACCCAACGTGTAATACGCTCCCAAGGGCTGCAGACCCGAGATGTCTTCATAGCGCTGGCCGACATGCTCGTAAGTGATCCAACCGGTCACGTCACCCCAAGCCGGCACCAACTCGTAGCTGGGCATAAATCGGTACTGGACCTTCGGCTGACGCTGCAGCGGTTCACCATCGATGGCGGCGCACTGATTATTGCCGTTGATGTCGATGTACGGCGCACAGCCATTGTAGTGAGTGTAGTGACCGTCCATATAGTCGCCGATCACCGTGAAGTTCAGGTGCTCGATCGGTGACAAGGTGGCGATGAGATCGACGCCCTTGGAATCGGAACCGTAGGAGGAAATCGGTCCGGCCCCAATACCTGCGGAATTGGTTTCCTGATATTGGATACCTCCGAATTGCTTGTGGTAGGCACTCACATCCACATAGGCAAGTGACGACTGATATTTGAAACCCACTTCATAATTCTTGAGCGTCTCTACGGGGGCGAACTTGCCGCCGGCACCCCGTATGCCGTTGTCGAAGTCGTCGAAGTGCGTACCATTGTTGGCGCGTACGTAGGCGCTCATGTTGCTGAAGATTTCGTAATTGGCGCCGACCGTCCACGAGGTCGAGTTCTTGCTGTAATGCTCGACATCATACGTGCCGTTACAGATCGGCACGGCATTGTCATAGAGATCGTTCGCGGTGCCCAATTGTTGCGGGGTTGTATTGCAGGTTTGTTGACGCACGGAAATGTGCTCATAGCGCGCCGCTGCGTCGAACAACCACGGACCCAGTTTGTACGAATCCGCCAAGTAGGGCGCCGTGTTCGTACCCTCGCCGTCTTCCAGGATATTGAAGTTGCCGTTCATGTTGACGATGCCCTGCGGGCTGGTCAAATTCTTGGTCTGCCCACCGCTCACATAGTTCAATACGATCGGCGTGGCATTCGGCGTGTTGCTCATCAGCATGGTGTTGCCCAGCGACCAATTGTCGTGGTCGGTGTAGTGGGTCAGGTACACACCCGCCGTGACCGTGTCACCGTCGAAGATACTTTTGCTGACGCGAAAGTCGTTGTTGAGGTTGTTGAGCTTCTTCTGGATATACCACCAACCCTGCGCGATCACGCTCTGGTTCGGTGCCACGGCACCGCCACCGACGTAGCTCGCGGTGACGTTGTCGCTGACCGGCAGCCCTTGGCCTTTGGGGCCCAAGTTGTTGGAATCGATCGCAGTGGCCCCGTTGCAATAGCCGACCGGTTGCGCAACACCGCAACCATACAGGTAGTAGCTTAGAGGCCGGGGATTGGGGCCTGAGAAAAGCGCGTTGGTGTTGAGATTGCCGATGTCCCAGATGGCCTTGTCCGACACCTTCCAGCCGTCGAAATCGGCATCGTAATTGCCGCCGACAAAGTTCAAGTTGCCGCCGCGTCCGTTGGCGAGATCGGCACTTTCGAAACCACCCTGGGGGTTGGGCAGGGACACATTCTGCATGGCCCTGCTGCCGTAGGAAGAAGTGAGCGCATTGAAACCGGGATAGTTCGAGAATGAGCCGTTGGCGTTCTCAATCACCGGAACCGGTACGATGAACTGATTCTTGTCATCCAGTGTCCGCCCCCACAGCATGAACGAGCCATTGTCCAAATCGTGGGACAGGGTCGCGGTGAACTGGCCGCCATCGTCGGCCGGGAATTGCGGGTCGCGGACGCCGTCCGATTTCCGATAGAATCCGCCAACGCTCGCATACCATTTATCGGCGATCGGGCCGCCATAGAAGGCATCGGTTCGCACCAAGCCTTCGCTGCCGTACATCACGGCGACCGAACCCGTCGGGTCGGCGGTGCCTCGTTTCAAGATGAAGTTGGCGGTTGCGCCCATTTGTCCGGGACCGAATATGGCGCCCGGGCCGCCCTGCACGATTTCGACGCGTTCCACCGTATCGTCGAGACGCACCAACGAGCTCGAGTCCATGAAGGAGAGAGAAGGCATGCCGTACAGCGGCGTGCCGTTGATCATGTTGGTGAAGAACGGCGCATCGCCGCCGCCCGGTATACCGGCGATTTCGATGTTGGCGCCTGTTTGACCGCCGGATGACTCCGGCCAGATTCCCGGCGATAGCTTGAGTACGTCGGCCGTGCTGACCGGGTTGGCTTGCTTGATCTGTTGGGCGTCGAAAGAAACGATGTTGTAGCTGGCATCGAGCTTCTTCACGCCCGTGGCGGAAGCGGTAACCACGACTTCATCCAGCGTAGATTCGGCGGATGGGGCCGGCTCGGGTTGAGTCCCCTGCGCGTAGGTTGGGCCGGAGCAGTAAAGAATCCCGGCTACCGCCGCGGCAACGGTGTTCAAGGCAGCAGCGCGGGGTCCAAAGCGCCGTACGATCGCGGCGGCGGGCGGCAGCGCCAGCGGTGCGATGGCAGCGCGGGGTCGCATCGACCGTGCGCTTCTGCCAAGCTGTTTGTTGCGTTTTTGTCTCATACCGTTCTCCCCTGAATAAGCCATGTGAAGCAGCAATTGTGAAGGTGATTCAACTCTCGCAGGCGCCGTAAGTCTGGTCAGACATGGATGACCCGCAGAATTTGGAATAGGTGGTGAGCAGGCGGTGGCCGGCGCTGCGTCGGATCCGCAAGCGAGGTTTGGAGAGCGGCGTCACGGCGTACTCCGCGCACGGCCGCAGCCACGCAGGCTGATCAACCAGGATCGGCGCACGGCAAGTTGTCCGCTTGGCCGCGTTTCGCGACGGTGCAGCGTTTGCGTCGGCAAAAATAGGCTAAACAGGATGTTTAGACGCATGGACGCAGATCTCCCGATCGAATAGCCGACCGTAAAGGACCCGCGACGGATCGTTCTCGAGGAAATTAACCATCCAGCCCCCTAGTGTCGCTTCAGCGTCTGGAGTGATAACCCTCGCAGACGTTCGCTGACCAAACCCAAGACCAACAGTGCTTGCTGCTTAAGCAGTCTTATCCACGCTGATCCGAAGGTCCCCGGCCTGTGCTCGCCGGCGGACCATCACCTCTTGACTGTAATGCGAATTGTTCGCCATATCAAGCTTTGCGGCGAATTCGCCACATCTGGTTTGGGCCATTTTGGTGCGCGAGTTTGGCGGTAATGATTATCGCGCTTCCTGCGCGGCCGCCTGCGGGTCGGGTATTGCCAGGTACACCGTGCTCCACAATTGCGCCGCGTTCGATTCGTCGGCGTCGGCGGCGTTGGCTCCGAACGGCGCGATGCGAAAGTGCCCTTGCGCAAAGCTCCAGGACCAGAGCTCGGAATTCTGCATGGTGCGCGACGCGCGGATAGCGCTCCAGAGCTGCCGTTGGGCCGCGCGCAGTTTTTCCTTCACGATCCGCGGCAGATCCGGGCGGTCCAGTTGTCTCTGCAGGCCAGCCGCCATGAGCGCTTGCTGCCAGGACCAGATCACCGTGCCGTGGTACGCGTTGTTGTTGAGCTCGGCTTGGATGGTTGGTGCTGCATACACCGGATTCGCGACCACCATACCCACATCGGTGAGGAGGCCGGCCGGAAACGGCCGCATCACATTTGTGGCGACGTGACGCATCGCCCAAAGACTCGGGCGGCCGAACAACAGGTCGAAGCCCTCGTCGGAATGGACGACCGCTATGGGTTTGCCATCGGCGTCGAGCGACAGAGCGGGGAAGATCACGGGCAAGTCGCCCACCGAGCGGAGCGCGGCATCGCTGGACACATTCAAGGTGGCGGCATAGCGGGTAATGTCCCGGCGGGCATCTGCGCTCGATATGGTGACGTCGAACAGCGGCCTCGCTCTATCGCGCCAGATTCTCGACCGGCTTTCGGCGCGCTCGAACATCGCATGGTCGGCCGGTTCAAGATAGGGCTCGAGCAGGCCACTGAGGAAAAAGCGGCTGGCTGCCTCGAGCGCCGCAGGCACGAACACTGCGTTGACGTCATAGGGGTAAGCGTCCGCCCGCCAATCCCGTATTGCTGTCCCGCCATTGACCCACCGGCATACCGGGCTTCAGCGCGATCAGATTTGCCGCCCGCGGATCATCCGCAAACTTTGCCGCAGCGTGCAGCACGAATTTCAAATTGCCGACCAGATCGGCACCCAGCGCTCGCGGCGCCTCCGTGCGGCCGTCCATGCTGCGCTAAGAATTGTGCAGCCTGCGATCGGCCGCGCTGCATCGTCCAGCAGCCATGCGGCGGCGACGGGCCCCAGCATGAAGCTGCCGTCGATCATCTTGTAATCGAACACCGGCGCGTCCGACTTGGGTTGGCCGGCGCGCAGATGATCGAGAATCGCGAACTCGCCGATGTCCTCTTCATGCGCCACTTCGCCTTGCGGCGACAACCGGGTCAGCACGGCGCCCAAGCCCGCGTCCACCGCCCGCGGAGTGAGCGCGGGCATCAAGAGACGCACCGACATCAGCGTGTCACGGCCGAAATAAGTATTGAAGCGCCAGGAGCCGGCGACAAACTTTTCCTGGTAGCTGAGAAAAGTCAGCGCATTGCGGGCCGCAGCGTCTGCTTCGGCGCGGCCGTTGAGCAGATCTGCGCCGGAGAGCGGGGTCATCGGCGCTTCACCACTCGCGGCGGTGATCTTGAGCGCAATCCCGCCGCTGCTTCCCGCTGTGATGTGCTCGCCCTGCAGCGCCCCCTCCGTGATCTCGATGCTGAGGCGATATCCGGCCGCATCGTCGAGGCGATCGCGCGCCCAGGTGAGGGTCGAGTTCTGGATCGTCGGTTTCGCAGCGACTTGCGCCGGAAATGTCCCCTCTGCCTGATAGTCCCGCAAGACGCGCACGCTGGACAACACGGCCTGCTTGATCGATAGGTCCTTGACGCCGGTCACGCGTGCATCGGCGGTCAGGCCGTACAGCGGGCGTCCTCGCTCATCCTTGATGATGAGCGGCTGCGGCCGCCCGAGCAGCGTCCAAGTCGCAGGCGTAGCACTATGCGAAAACCAGAGCCCAACGCCGCTGTTGCCGGCGGGGAAGGCTATCAGAATGCGAGGATCTGATCCTGAGCGCAGCAGCAAATGGGCCGCGACCGGACCGTCACGCAAGAAGCTGTTGAGATTCAGACCCTCATCGACATCGAAGGACAAACGCTGTTCGGAACCGGTGTCGCCCATGACGGGTAGCGGCGTCACAGCCATGCCGCCGACAGCCCCGATCATCAATGCGCGGCGCAATATTGGTTTCAGCTTCATGGTGGTCGAGTTTCTCGCAATCAGGACGGGACAACTTGCTGGTACGCGCTATAGCTCTGCGCATCGATGTCGAGGAAGGGCTTGAGTTTGACGGACCCGGCGTCTGTGCGTGCCTGCCATTCATGCTCGCCGCCGCGATCGCGCTGCGCCGCCAACAAGCTGGTCCGGGTCAGGGTGGAGCTCGCTGCACCGTCATCGTCCAGGATGCGCATGAGCACCAGCGGGCCGGCTAACAAGGCGACCGTGTCGGGGTGCGCTGCATCGATGCTTTCCAGGCGCTGCGTGAGCGGCAGCTCGAGCTCGATCCTGTCGGCCGAGCGCCATTCGCGCCGAATCGCGGCGAAGCTGCCGGGCTCAAGCGACAGCGCGTTGCGCTTGCCGTTGATCGAGAGCTCGGCGCCCTGCGCCCAGGCGGGTATGCGCAGATTGAGCGTGAACGTCTGTGCACTCGGCAGGCGCAGCGTCATGATCACGCCAGGCACATAGGGATAGTCGGTCTCGATCGACAGACCGCAGGACGCGCCGTTCTGGCTCCACGTGACTTGCGCGGGTACATAGAGATTCACGTAAATGCCGTGCGGATCGGTAAAACAGCTGCTGATGGCGTAATCGGCGGCGATCATCGGCAGCGTGCCGGAACAACACGGCCAACGGTCGGGGTGAAAGGTCTTCTTGGCTTGCCGCGTGTAGTCGGAGTAGTAGAAGGCGTGTCCGTCCGGCTGGATCGGGATCGCGCCCAGCACGGTGTTGTACAGCACGCGTTCCATGCTGTCGCCATAGCGTGCCTCGCGCGTGATGCGCAGCAGATAGCGCGTGAGCTTGAAATGCGCATAGGCGCCGCACGGGGTTTCAAAACTCTTGTTCATGTCGATGAGGCTAAGCCCAAGCGCACCGCTGTCGGGCACGACGAAATGCTCGTCCGGACCCCAGCCGCCGGTGGCGAAGCTCTGTGCGTCGATCATCTCAAAGCCGTGCTGCGCGGCCGCCAAATACATCGGCGTGCCGAGCGACAAATAAGCCTGCACCGCGGAACTCAACCCGTTGACGTGGCTGTAGGCATGCTTGCCCGGCAGAACATTGTCGCCGCGCGCGAGCGCTGCGAAGAACTCGTCGTAGAGAAAGCGGCGGCCCAGCTCGAGATGGCGCCGGTCACCGGTCAGATGCCAAGCCTGGAATTGATTCTCGGGCAGCGTGTAGCTTTCATCCCAAGCATGCTCGCTGAAGTCCTGCGGCGGATGGGCGTGCTCGTTGCGCGGCATTGCGTGTGGCGGCAGGTACGGTGTGGCGGCATTGGTGGTGCGGGCGAGTGTGGCGAGCGCCGCATCGTCGCGGCTGAGCCGCCGGGCGTCCAGCAAGCCGCCGACGAGTTTGTCGTAGGTGTAAGCAGGGAAGCGGTTGTTGCGGTAAAAACTCCCCTCGGCGTCGATCGTCGCTGCATACCCGCGCACCAGTCGCTGCACCTTGGCGCGTGTCGGGGCATCGCCGGTGATGGCATAGTGACGCGACAGCGCGCTCATCCATTGCCCGAACGTGGCGCCCGGCGCAAACGCATACGTGTCGTACCAACCACCGAGGTCCTGGCCCGGCGCGGGCTGTCCGGCGCGCACACGGAAGGGCCGCAGCAGCGCGTCCTCATCCAGACTCAGGACCAAGCGGTGATTTTCGCGCGCTTGGTCGTAGAGCGGCCCCTCACTGAACTGCACCTGACCATATTCAAGTTCCGCGAGCGGCGTGGCCGTCGCAGCCGTGGCGCCTCGGCTCGCCGCCCTTGCGGCGTAGCGCCACCCGCCTACCGCGAGCAGACCGGATGCAAGAAAAATGCGACGACCTGAGTTGATATGGTCAGACATTGTCGTTCCCTCAGGGCGCCTTGATGCGAAATGCCTTGCCTTCGAACGCCGCGAGGCTCAACCGCAGGCTGCCATCCGTGCCAACCGGCAGTGCCGGCGCTTGGCCGTCCAGCACGTCGCCGGCCGTCGAGTTCGGCGTTGCGCCGCGAATCACCACGGTTTCAGCCACCGGCGAGGGTCCGAAGTTGATCGCCGTGACCTCGAGCCCGGAGTTCTCCGGCAGTTCGTGAACCAGCACGAACAGGCCCTTGGAGTGCACGGCGGGTAGGTCGGTCAATCGCGCCGCATACAGGCGCAGGTCCGCGCGCGCCTTCAACATGCCTGCCAGCTGTGAGGCGAACGAGTCGGGTTTTGCGAGCTGTTGCGGCAGCGGACCGTAGAGGGCGACGGCGCGCGGCATTCCGGCACCCGAGCGAGTCGCCTGCGGATTGGCACCGATCAGATCGTACGCACCTCGGTTAATCCAGCGCGTGTCGCCGTCGGCGAGCCGATCGCGCACCGCCGCCGCCGGCAACGTCAGGGCGCCCACCAGGTCCCATCCCGACAGCGCAAATACCCCGGGCTGAAACGCATTGTAGAAGGCCAGCAGCAGATGCAGGCGCTTGATCTTGTCCACCTCGGCCGCGGACAAGTGCGAAATGTCCTTGATGCCGAGCGCGGACGCGATGATCGTCGCAGTGGTCGACGCCACACCGTCGCCGAATCTTAAGTTATACGGCGCGTCCTTGAGGATGAGGCGGCTGTACATTTCTTCCCGCACCGTCGCACGCAGCTCTTCTCCCGGCATCTGGCCGCCGCGAAACGGAAACAGTTCTTGCGCATGGCGGCCGCCGAAATGCGCCATGCCCATGGTCAGCTCGTCGTGATTCTGCAGCGCATGGACCAGCGCGCCCGGATCCACCTCGAACTGCCGCATCAGTTGAAATTGGAGTCGCAGGAATTCCGCATCGCCGGTGAGCAGCGCGTGCTCGTAGGCGGGCCGGGTGACGAAGTCATAGGACAGGTCCGCGCCGCCGCTCGACATTGCGCGCAAGTCGTCCAATGCGAGGGCGAGTTCCTGAAACGTGAATCCCCCGAGTTTTCGCACCATGTCCCCGATGAGCTGATTGGAGGTGTTGGACAGGGGGTGACCCTCCGACCAGACGCGGCCGCTGCCGTCGCGTTCGATGCCCAATAGACCGTTGGCATCGAGCCGCAGCATCCCGTCGCCGAGTACGCCAATCTCATGGACTGCGTCGCCGATCACGAGCCGCTGAGCCGCGAATGTCGGATCGAGCCAGTTCAGGGTGGGTTGACCCTGCTTGAAATAATGCAGATACACCCAGCGGCGCTGCACACCGTCGACGCCGCGGACCACGTCGGTGGCGCTCCAATCGGAATCTTTGACTCCCGGCTCATAGAAGATCTTCGAGGCCAGCATGCCGACGATGTAGCCCTTGGCCTGCAGCGCATCGACGGCGGCCGGACTCAGATTCACGGAATCGCGCGCCGCGGGCACGGCCGGCAACAGCCCCCAGTCGGCGGGCTCGATGCGCACCATGTGATAGAGACCCGGGTAATCGGCGTAGCCGCGCTCGGCGAGGCGGAAGTCCGGACCCTTGCCCGTGTGCCCGGGAACGATGTCGCCGATGACAATCGCTCCGTGGGAACGCGCAACCTGGACCAGCCTTTTGTACTCGCGTTCGGTGCCGAAGCGGGGGTCGATATCGAAGCTGATGCGGTCGAAATTGCCGTCGATCGACGGCGTGTAGGCGCGGCCGCTCACACCGCCGGAGCGCTTCATCGGACTGGTGTGGATGGCTTGAATCCCGATCGTCTGGAAAGCGTGCCAAAGCCGCTCGTCTGCCAGGGTGGCCAGCACCGAGGCACCGGGCGACGCGCTGATGGTCGACGCCGGATAGGCAGTAAACCATACCGAGGAACGTGCCGAGGCAGTTCGCGGCTGGGGCACTCCGTAAGGGTGCTGCCATTGAATGCGGTTGCCCGAGTAGCGCCGTGCCAATGCCTGCGCCTGGTGCAGCATCGAGCGCTCTTCGAGCCAGTGGACGTACGCCGACTCGGCGTGCGACTCGTGCGCGGCGTCGGCGACGGCGGGTGCGGCGACGCCGCTGTCGCAGAACCATGCGGCGGCGATCAGCATTCCGACGCAGCGCAGCTTCATTTGTGTGAGCATCGGCAAGTCAGCGGAACAGTCGTGGCGCGAGATCGTAGAGATCACGGCGCCATGTCTGCCACTCGTGCGCCGTGCCGTCCGATTCGAAGTACACCAGCTGCACACCCGCTGCCTTCAGAGCTTTGGCGGCTGTGCCGATACCGGCGCGAAACAGTTCGGGCTCAGCCGTCCCGACACCGAGCCACAGCAGCTTCACGCGGCGGTTGAATTCTGCAGGAATCGCAAAGGCTCCTTCGTAGGCGGTTTTGCTATCAAAGTCATTCGGTCTCACGCTTCCCAGAGACTGATTCGAGTTGAGGTTGGGAACGATCGGGCCGCTCAGCGAGGCAATGAAGGCGAACGTGTCCAGGTGGTGCAGTGTGACGAACAGAGTCTCCATTCCGCCCATCGATAGGCCCGCCATCGCTCTGTGCTCCCGGTTCGTAATGGTCCGGTAAGAAGCATCGATCGTCGGGATCAGGTCATGGATGATGACATCTTCGAACGTGCTGAAGGCGAGCAGGGCGCTGCTGAGCGGAGTGTCCGGTCCGAAGGTTACGGCCGGCATTCCCGCACGGGTGGCATAACCGCGATCCATGACGACAATCATGGGCACCGCCTTGCCGGCGGCGATCAGATTGTCGAGTATGAATTGCGCTCGGCCTTGGCGCGTCCAGCCCGTTTCGTTCTCGCCCGCGCCGTGCTGCAGTATGAGCACCGGGTAGCGGGTCTTTGGGTTGCTATCGTAACCGGGAGGCGTGTAGACGAACGCGCGGCGCCACTCGCCGGTTGTCTTTGACAGGTACCATTTCGCGCGCACCTCGCCGTGCGGCACATTGGCGAGTGCGTAGTACTCCGCACCGGCCTCCGGTACCTCGACGCCGCTGGTCTCCTTGCCATATCCGAAATAGGTTTCGCTCGACGGATCATTGACCGAGACGCCGTCGAGCACGAACCAGTAGTAGTGGAATCCTGGAACGGCCGGTGGAGTCGTCACACGCCACTTACCCTCGGCATCCTTCATCATCGGGAACGGGCCCGCGCCGAGTCCGTCGCCACCGGCGACCTGAACAGTACGGGCATCCGGCGCCTGCAGTGTAAAGGTGATGCTCCGGTCGGGGCTCACGCTGGGAGTCGGCGCACCGGGCACGTTCGATGCGGCCGGCGCGGACTGGCCGGCGGCTCGAGCATCAGGTTTCAATTGACCGAGAGCGAGTAATACGAGCGCAATCCTCAAGGCAAGATGTTTCACCATTCCCCCGTGACCAAGCCGACAGCCGCGATGAATTTTGTCGATCATACATTGCTGCGCAAGCCCTAGGGCCACCAAGCGTACGCGCGCAGCGCGCAAGGACGCCGGCATCGGTCTAGAATGACTTGAACTTCGCGTGGGGAACGATATGAAGGCATTGATTCTCGCTCTGCCGTGGCTGGCGTTGGCGGCCGGCCCCGCCCGCGCGGTCCCCGATCCCAGCTTCACTTTCAGCGCCGGCGCCGAGGATTTCGACCGCTACTTTCCGAGCTATCTGGCCAATGGCTATTTTTCCACCATGACCGCGCCGCGCGGCACCGAGGGCAATCTCGCCTACATGGTCGCGTTCATGGACTACGCCAAGGACGACATGGCGCGTCCCGCCGCGATTCCGGGCTGGAGCGAGATCGACTATTCGACCGGCGACTCCGCCGCGGGCCACTTCTGGATGAATCAGGTGCCGCTGAATCCGGCGTTGTTCCTGGACTACAGCCAGGTCTTGAACATGCAGGAGGCGACGCTGACCACGAGCTACCGCTACGTGGACCACCGAAGATCCACGCAGATCAAGGTCACTGACCTTCGTCAGCGAGGCGGCGACCCATCTGGCGGCGACGCAGATTTCGCTGACGCCGGACTTCGACGGCACGGTGCAGTTGTCATTCGCGTTCAATCTCTGGGCGCCGCATCAGCCGCGGCTGCCGCTCGCCAAGCTGACCGGCGACGAGATGCAGGAAGCGGTGGCCGCGCACAACATGAAGCTCGTCGCGATTCCGCCGGCGACTCCCGACCGCGCCGCCGTCTGGTATCACGGCGATACCCACGTGCTCTCGAGCGCGGACGGCGATACCCAGGAGCTGACCCTGTGGCTCGACGGCCGCGCCGAGCAAGGACTCGCGATGGCCGAAGCGGCGGCGCTGCGCCTGCCCGACGGCGTGCAGCGCGGCCGATATCGCGCTGTACAAGAGTCAGTACCGCCTCGCGCTGAATCTGAAGCATCAAGGTACAAAAGGGTAAAACCTATACCTTCACCAAGTTCATCGCCGCCTCGCGCGAGGATTGGGGCGGCGATGCGAAGGCGGATCTTGAGCTGGCGACGCAGGCCCGCGCGGCCGGCTTCGACGCTCTTCTCGACCAGCATCGCGCCGCCTGGCGCGACCTGTGGCGATCCGACATCGCGATCGATGGCGATGCGAGGGCGCAGACCGCCGTGCATTCGGATCTCTACTATCTGCTCGCGACTTCCACCGCCGACACGCGCTGGCCGATGGGCGCCTGCGGTCTGACGCCGGGCTATGCGGGGCACGCGTTCTGGGACAGCGATACGTGGATCTTCCCCGCGCTGCTGCTGCTGCATCCCGAGCGCGCGAAATCGCTGGTGGTGTTCCGCGCGCACACGCTGCCCGCCGCGCAGGCGCGCGCGCAGGCGAGCGGATTCAAGGGCGCGAAGTATCCCTGGGAGGCCGATCCGGAGAACGGCAGCGAACAGACGCCGCATTTCGCCTATCGTGCTCGGCGAGCGCGAAATCCACGTCAACGCCGACATCGCGATCGCGCAATGGCAGTACTGGCTGGCGTCGCAGGATCGCGACTGGCTGAAAAAATACGGCTGGCCGGTGATGCGCAACCTGGCCGATTTCTGGGCCAGCCGCGCGATCGTGGAACGCGGAACAACGGCGCTACGAGATCGTGCACGTCACCTCGGTCGCCGAAAGCTACAACGATGTGCCGAACGATACCTTCACCAACGTCTCGGCGCAAAAGGCACTGCGCATCGCCGCGGCGGCGGCGGCGTTGGTCGGCGAGCGCGCCGATCCGCACTGGGCCGAGGTCGCCGCACAAGCTCTACATCCCGTTCTCGGCAACGCGGAGCAGCGCCATCTCGACTTCGATGCGAGCGTGCCGCGCGAGCCCTTGGAGGGCAGTACCTTGGGGCTCTTGATGTACCCGTCGCTCGACATGCCGATGAGCGCGCAAATCCGCCGCAACGACTTCGACTACACGATGATCTCGGTGAAGGAGGGGCATCGCCAGCCCCACGGCATGAGCCTGGCGCCGGCGTCGATCGCCGCCGCCGCGGTGGGCGATGCGCCGTTGGCGGTCGCCTGGCTGCAAAACAACTTCACCAGCGGGCTGATCAAGCCGCCGTTCAATGTGCGTACCGAAACTCCGGGCAACAACACCGGCTACTTCATCACCGCGTCCGGAGGGTTCGTGCAGACTCTCCTCTATGGATTGAGCGGGCTGCGCATCCAGGAGAAAGGCCTGATCGAGGCCTATCCGCCGGTGCTGCCGCCGGAGTGGAAATCCATGGCGCTCAAGGATATTACCTTCCGCGGACAGCGCTACGACATCACGATCGATCGCGACGCGGGCGGCCGCGTAAGACTGACGCGCAAGGCGTTGTGATCCTCAATGTATTCCGGCGTTATGCGTCGTGCTTGATCCTTTTGATCTTTGAGCCCTTTAGCGATATGTCGCCGATCAGCCCCTTCTCGTCGAATACGAAGCCGAGAACGGGTTTCTTCAAGGATTCACTGTCGTAATTGCCGCCCGCGCCCTTGGACACGACAGCAATTTGCGCGTCCACCCCGAGGTCATAGCCTTTGCTGGCTTCGAATTTTGCGAGCGCTTCCCGGGTCATGAACAAGAGGATTTCGGTGCGCTGCCCCGCGCCCAAGGTCAAACCCACCGATGCCGAGCTCAAACCATAATATCCGCTGATAACTCCGCCCTTGAGTAATGCGCCATCGCCGTGCTCGCCGCCGATTCCGGCGCCGGCCTTGGTGATGCGCGGAAAAACCAGAATTCCTGCGGCTTTGCGGACCAATTCGGCGTGTGCCGGATTGGCATCGGTAAATTTCTGCAATGAGTCGGAAACCGCCACGTCGATTTCTCGTTTGGATTCCGCGCGTACACCGCCGCTCACGGCCAATGCGAGCGCGAACGACCCCATCACGGCAATCACAAATTTGGTGCGAAGCATGATAACTTCCTCGAGTTGCCTGTGTTTTGCACACAACACATCGTTGCATTGATGCGAGCGACATACTGAAAGATGTTGTTGTGCAAAAACAGTCGCCCATAGGCCCGCAATGGGGTAGGACTATTCCTATACTCCGGCGAGCGCCTCAAGTCATTGGGGGATGAGTTTCTCACACCGTGCACACCCGAAAGGCCTCCGCGAGCGAGACAAACGGATCCGCGCCGCGTCGGCACGAACTCGTGGGCAACATAGCCCCGATAGTTCAGGTCCGCGATGGCCGCGGCAATGGCATGGTAGTTCAGTTCCTGGCTGTCATTGATCTCATGGCGGCCCGGCACGCCGCCGGTATGGAAGTGCCCAATCCACCCGATGTTGCCGCGAATCGTGCGGATGACATCTCCCTCCATGATCTGCATGTGATAGATGTCGTACAGCAATTTCACGTGCGGCGAGTCGACGGCCTGACACGACCGCGGCGCCGAAGGCGGTGCGGTCTCCCTGGTATCCGGCATGGTCGACCTTGCTGTTCAGCAGTTCCACGCAGATCGTGACCCGGTGCTCGGCGGCGAGCGGGGCAATCTTCGAGAGGCCGGCGATGCAGTTGGCCAGCGCGGCGGACTCGTCGATGTGCGGATTGCGATTGCCGAACATCGCGATGAGATTCGGAACCCGCGCGCTTGCGGCGAGCGGAATCGCAACTTCGAGCTCCTTGATCAAGAGCGCGTGGTTGGACGGGTCGTTGAACCCGGCCTCGATGAACCTCTCCCGCCGGCTGGCATACCCCAGGGAAACGTCCAATCCGGCGTCGTGCGCGACCGGCCATTCGTCGATGTGCAGCAGGTCGATGGCTGCGAGCCCAATCTGCTGCGCGCGGCGGCAGAATTCGGGCAGCGGAATGTGCTCATAGGGCCAGCGGCAGACCGATTGTTTGAGCCTGCCGGCAGATGCCGCGGGAGCCGCAGCGGGAACGGCCGGTGCAGCGGGAACGGCCGGCGACGCCAACACGCTGCCCGCCGCTACGGCAAGCCGCCCGAGCAGGGCGCGGCGGCTCACATCGTGCGGTTCGTCGGGCATGCAGCGCCGCTTCAGCTCATGGCGTGCAGATAATCATAGTCCACCCGCGCCGCCTGCAGCTGATTCATGCGCGAGAACGGTCCCTCTTGCTCGACGAAATAATGCTTGAGGCCGGCCTTTTCCGCGGCGGCGAAAATGGGCTTGTAATCGACCACGCCGCGGCCCAGTTCCGCTCCTTGCATCGAAGCCGCACTGCCGGCAGCCGCGCCCTTGCCTTGCGCCGGCAAGAAATCCTTGACGTGAATCATCGGGAACCGATTGGGATACTTCTTGAAGTAATCGATGGGATTGCGGCCGGCGAAGATCATCCAGCCGCAGTCGATTTCGAATTTGACGAGTTCCGGATCGCACTCGCGCAACAGCACGTCGTAGCCGACGGCGCCGCCGTGATCGGCGAATTCGAAGTCATGATTGTGATAGACGTATTGCAGGCCGGCCCGCTTGGCTGCTGCACCGAAGCGATTGGTGAGCTCGGCGGTGCGTTTCGCGTCGTCCAAACTCATCGACGCGCTTCGACCAATCGCCACTCACCAGCGATCCGCTGGTGGCATAGGTTGCTCCCAGCGCGTGCGCATCCTCGAAAGATGCGCCGAGATTGTCGACGTCGAATGCAGGTGGGCGCTCGGGCAGACGAGGCCCGCGTCGTCCAGAAGCTTGCGGAATTGCTTGGCGGAACGCTTGCCGAAGCCCGCGGACTCGACTTCGGCGAAGCCGATGTCCCGAAGCTGCTTGAGGGTGCCGGCGGCATCCTCCTGCATCGGTGTGTTCACCGTGTAGAGCTGAATGCCGACCGGCCGGCCCATCGGATTCGCGAAGGCGTGGCGCGAAATCCAATTCGCGGCGAGCGCCGCCGCACCGAGCCGGCCCGACTGGATGAGAAACCGTCTGCGAGACTCCGCGAGCATTGATCCTCCTCAGCGTGCGGCTTCAGTGGTGGTCGGTGCGATAAGCCATGGCTGGATCTTTGGCGCCCGCGGTGTCGACCGCGGCAGTCTCCTCGTCGGAGAACGTCAGCAGGAACAGCACCAAGACGATCGCCGCGCAGATTCCCGCAAACATCCAAATGGACTGCCAGTCATGCGTGACTGTTCCGCCCGCGCCGGCCAGCGCATAGGCGTCGACGACGCGGCCGGAAAGCCAGGCGCCGATGAACATGCCCGCGCCGTAGGTGATGAACGTGATCAGCCCCTGGGTCGCGGCGCGCAGTGTTGCCGGTGCCTCGCGGTCGATGTAGATCTGACCGACGACAAAGAAGAAATCGAAACAGATGCCATGCAGCAAAATGCCCAGCCACAGCATCCACATCAACGTATCGCCGTTGCCGAAGGCGAACATCACGTACCTTGCGGCCCAGGCCAACATGCCGAGGCCGAGCATGTATTTCACGCCCAGGCGGCGAAAGAACCAGGGAATGAGCAGCATGCAGCACAGCTCCGACATCTGTCCGCCGGTCATTTTCCCCGCCGCATTGTGGATTCCGATCTCGTTGAGATACAGGTTCGTGAATGCGTAGTAGAACTGCAGCGGGATGCAAATGAGCAGCGACGCGAGCGCGAATACGGCCATCGAGCGGCGCCGCAGCAGCCGCAGCGCATCGAGCGGAATGACATGCCGCCACTCGAAATCCGTACCGCGCGCGAGCGGCGGGGTATCGGGAAGGGTGAAACAGTAGAGCGACATCAGCAATGACGCCGCCGCGGCGACGCGCATCGGAACCGCGGTGGCTTCGAGGCCCGAAGCGCCGATACGCCAACCCCGCGATGATCCACCCCAGGGTGCCGAAAACTCGGATCATGCCGAATTCCTGCTTCGGGTCCTTGATCTGCCGCATGGCCAAGCGAGGTCGTGAGGGCGAGGGTCGGCATGTAGCACAGGGAGTAGAGCGAACACGGCGGCATAAATCGGCAGGAACGACGACTGCCACGACGTCAGCAGCAGGATTGCCGCGCCGAGCGCATGCAGGACGCCCAGCAATCGCTGCGTGGCGAACGCACGGTCCGCAATCAGGCCGACGAAGAACGGCGAGACGATGGCGCCGATGGCGGTGGTGCCCGGCGACCCAGCCGATCTCCCGGCCGGAGAAATGCAGCGCCGCCAGCCAGGTCCCAGGGTCACGTACCAGGAACCCCAGATGAAATATTGCAGGAGCATCATCAGACCCAAACGCGACTTCATCGCCGTAATCATGGTCATTGGCCTCGATTTGCTCCCGATCAGTCACGCATTATATCGGCAAGACACCGTTAGTATGGTTCCACCGGAGCGCCATTCTCCCACCGATGACGTAATGAGCTCGATGCAGTCTGCAAGCTACGATGCGATCGTGGTCGGCTCCGGCATATCGGGCGGCTGGGCGGCAAAGGAGCTCACCGAGCGGGGTCTGCGCGTCCTGCTGCTGGAGCGAGGCCGCAACGTCGAGCACATCAAGGACTACGTCAACGCCACCAAGGCGCCCTGGGAATACCTGCACCGCGGCGGCCGCACGATCGCGATGGAAGAGGCGTACCAGGTGCTCAAGCGGGACCTGCTCAACGAGAAGAATCTCGCCTTCTGGGTCAATGAGAAGGAGTCGCCCTACACGGAGGTCAAGCGCTTCGACTGGTTTCGCGGCTATCAGGTCGGCGGCCGTTCGCTGACATGGGGACGCCAGAGCTACCGCTGGAGCGATTTCGACTTTCGCCGCCAACGCGCAGGACGGCATCGCCGTCGACTGGCCGATTCGCTACGAGGAACTCGCGCCCTGGTACGACCATGTGGAAAGGCATGCGGGCATCTCCGGCTCACGCGACGGGCTGCCGCAGCTTCCCGACGGTGAATTTCAGCCGGCGATGCCGCTCAATTGCGGCGAGGAATTGATTGCCGGCCGGCTCAAGAAGGCGTTCGGCGGCAAGCGCCAAATCATCATTGGGCGCACCGCGAACGCGACCCAGGCGCTCGAGGGACGCGCGCCCTGCCAATACCGCAACGCCTGTTGGTTGGGCTGCCCTTACGGCGCCTACTTCAGCACACAGTCGTCCACGCTGCCCGCGGCGGCGAAGACCGGGAAGCTGCACGCTGAAACCCTGGTCGATCGTGACCGAGGTTCTCTTCGACAAGAATCGCAGGCGCGCCAGCGGCGTCCGCGTGCTCGACGCCGTCACCGAGCAGAGCAGCGACTACCACGGCGAAGGTCGTTTTCGTCTGCGCCTCCACGCTCAACTCGACCTGGCTGCTGATGCGCTCGGCGACCGACATTTGGCCGGGAGGGCTCGGCAGCAGTTCGGGAGAGCTTGGGCACAACCTCATGGATCATCATTTCCGCTGCGGCGCCGAGGGAAACATCGGGGGCTTGGACGACAAGTACTACTTCGGCCGCCGGCCCAACGGCATCTATATTCCGCGCTATCGCAATTTGTTCGGCGACAAGCGCGGCTACTTGCGCGGCTTCGGCTACCAGGGCAGCGCGAGCCGGGAAGGATGGTCGCGGGCCGTGAAGGAGCTCGGGAATCGGTGCGGCCTTCAAGGACGAGATGGCGACGCCGGGCCCGTGGACGATTCGGCGCCACGGCATTCGGCGAGATGCTCCCCAATCACGCCAACAGCGTCGGGCTCGACGGCGCCAGGAAGGACAAGTGGGGGCTTGCCGGTGCTCAAGATCGATTGCGCGACGGGCGAGAACGAGCACCTGATGCGCAAGGACATGATGGCCGACATGGCGGAGATGCTGGAGCGAACCGGTGCGAAAGGGAGTGAAGACTTTCGATCATGGGTACTTTCCGGGCATGGCCATCCACGAGATGGGCACGGCGCGCATGGGGCGCGAACCGCAAGACCTCCGTGCTGAACGCGCACAATCAGGTGTGGGATGCGCCGAACGTCTTCGTCACCGACGGCGCCTGCATGGCGTCCTCCGCGTGTCAGAATCCGTCGCTCACCTACATGGCGATCACCGCCCGCGCGGCCGCTTTCGCCGTGGACGAACTCAATCGCCGCAACCTCTGAACGGCAAAATGACCACGCAAAGACCGGCCATCCAACACCGGGCCGGCCCTGGCCAATCAATCGCCGCGAGGCGATTCACCGCGTGACCGCCTTGCTGGGAGGAGCGGCCTCGTCGGCGGGAGAGGCTTGCTGCCGGCATGCGAGCGGGCGAGCTTTCGCGCTGCAGGAGGCGACGCTCGGCGATTTCACGGCGGAGGACATAGCGTTTCTCGACGAGATCGCCGAAACGATTCTGCCGGCAACCAAGACCCCGGGCGCGAAGGCGGCGAAGACCGGCGCCTTCATGGCGCTCATGGTCACCGACAGCTACAGCCTGCCGAACGGAAGGTCTTCCGCGATGGCATGCGCAAAGTGGACGGTGCGATGAGGCAGGCGAACGGTGTCTCGTTCTGGCAGGCGACGCCGCCGCAGCGGCTCGCGGTCTGCTCACCACGCTCGACCGCGAGCAGAAACGCGCGATGGACGTCGCGCGAAGGGGCGATGGACGCACGCGAGCGGCGGCGACCATCGAACATGCCGGCGCCGGCGCATTACTTCCGCATGATGAAGGAGCTCGCGCTGCTCGGGTACTTCACATCCGAGGTCGGCTGCACGCAGGCGTTGCGCTACGTCGAGACGCCGGGCCGGTTCGATCCTTGTATTCCCTACACGCCGGGCGAGCCTGCCTGGGCGGACGCACGCCTGAAGTTGCCGGAGACACTATGAATAAACCTGATGCTCAATGTGTGCGGCCTGACGCTGTTGCTGCCGGCGGCACAATGCGAGGGCGCCTCAGCCCGAACAAGGACGGCGCCGCAGCCGCCAAGCCCGAGGACACCGAGCAATGGGAGCCCGTGCCGCCGAAGGTATTGCCCGGCGCGATGTGAGGGCGCGGCTCCGTCCGATGCCATCGTTCTGTTCGACGGCCGCAACCTGGATGAATGGGTCATGACCAACGATCGCTCGCCGGCTCGCTGGCGGATCGAGAAGGGCGCGATGGTCGTCGACAAGGCGGTTCGGGAACATCGAAACGAAGCGCCTGTTCAAGAATTATCAGCTGCATCTTGAATATCGAATACCCGCCGACATCACCGGCGAAGGCCAGGCGCGCGGCAACAGCGGCCTTTTCCTCGCTTCAACGGGTCCGGACGACCGCGGCTACGAGATTCAAATTCTCGATTCCTGGGAAAACAAGACGTACGTGAACGGCCAGGCGGCGAGCATCTACAAGCAAAGCCCGCCATTGGTCAACGCGTCGCGCAAACCGGGAGAGTGGCAGAGCTACGATGTGGTATGGACGGCGCCCGTGTTTCACGCCGATGGAACGCTGCAGACGCCGGCGTTCGTGACCTTGTTCCACAACGGCGTGCTCGTCCAGAATCATTTCGGTTTGTTGGGCGAGACCGTCTTCATCGGCAAGCCGGCGTACCGGAAATACGATCGCGCCGCCATCAAGCTGCAGTCGCATCACGATCCCAGCGCGCCCATCAGCTTTCGCAATATTTGGGTGCGGGAGCTGAGCTAAAACTCGCCTGCTGCGGCTAGCGCGGCATCAGCCAGTCGTGCGCCGGGTCGTTCTTGAAGTGCCATCGGCGGCGCGGACCGGCCATCACGTTGAGGTAGTAGCCGCGATAGCCATGCGGCATCACCACGGGGTGATAGCCCCGCGGCACCATCACCACGTCGTGATCGCTCACCGCCATCGATTCGTCGATGTCGCGCGCATCGGTGTAGACGCGCTGGAACGCAAAGCCCTGCGGCGGATCGATGCGATGGTAGTAAGTTTCCTCGAGCGAACTTTCGAGCGGTAGATTGTCGGTGTCGTGCTTGTGCGGCGGATAACTGGAGGAATGCGCCGCCGGGGTCACAACCTCCACCAGCAACATGGATTCCGCGGGTTCGCCTTCGGGCAGAATGTCGCACACGTAGCGCGTATTCGTACCCTGGCCGCGCACGGAGCGCTTCATCGACGTGCCTGCGATCAGCCGTGCCGCATGCAGCCCTCGTGCCGGCGCCGAAGCCAGCGCGAGTTCGACGGCGTCCAATGCGCGGATCGCGTAGCGTGAACCGGGCGGCGCATAGACCGCATCCGGCGAGCGGTCCGCGAACACGCTGCTGCGGCCGCCCAGCGCACCGAACCCCCGCCCGTTGACGGCAAGTTCAGCACGGCCGCTCAGGATCACCAAGCAGCCCTCGCGGTCGCGGGGCAAGGCGATCTCGATCGATTCGCCGGCGTTCAGCCGCAGCGCCTCGAATCCGACATGAGTCCAGCCGGCCGACGCGGGGGTCACTTTGACGATTTCGCGCCCCTCGAGCTTTGCTCTGACCAATAAGCTCATGTGGGTTTGCCCGCGGCCGCGGCCCGCTGTTGCTGCTTCGCGATCTCATAGTCGCGGCGCGCCTGGCGCACGGCGGCGCGCTCGGAAACTTCCGGTACCGCCACCTCCCACCAGCAGCCTCCCGCTTCGGTGGTGCGGCGATGATCGGTGTCGATGGCAATGAGGTAGGTGTGCGTCGCGGCGCGCGCACGCGCCAGTGCCCCTTCCAACTGGGGAATGCTGCGCACGTGTTCGGCCTCGGCGCCGAGCGCGCGCGCATGCGCGGCGAAGTCGATTGCCGGAGCGCCGTCCGGACCGTGCACGCAGTCGTCCCACATATTATTGAACGGCGCGCCGCCGCACGCTTGGCTCAAGCGGTCGATGCAGCCGAAGCCGCGATTGTCGAGCAGGACGATGATGAGCTTCAGGCCCAGCATCACCGACGTGGCAATTTCGGAGTTGAGCATCAGATAACTGCCGTCGCCGAGCATCACGATCACTTCGCGCGTAGGGTGGGCGAGCTTCGCGCCCAAGCCGCCGGCGATCTCGTAGCCCATGCACGAGTAGCCGTACTCCATGTGGTAGCCGCCGGGTGTCGCCGTGCGCCAGAGCTTCTCGAGTTCGGCCGGCAAGGTGCCGGCGGCGCACACCACGATGTCGTCGCGGGCGGAGTCCGGACAGGAACGCTGTACGGCGCCGATGACTTCGCCGTCGTAGGGCAAGGTGCCGTCAGGCAGTTCGCGCCGACCGGTGATTCCATCGACGATTTTGCGCCACTCGCCGGCCTCGCGCTGCGCACGTTCGCGCCAGAGCGGATCGGCGCGCCAGCCGCCAAGCGCGGCGGACAGCGCATGAAGGCCGAGCCCCGCATCGGCGAGGATCTCCGGACCGGCGCCTTTGCGCGCGTCGTAGCCGTTGACGTTCAACGCCACGAGGTGCGCGCCGCGATACAGCGCATTCGAACCCGTCGTGAAATCCTGCAAGCGCGTACCGACGGCGAGCACGACGTCGGCGTCGGCCAATAGACCGTTGGCGGCGCTGGAGCCGCACACGCCGGCCGCTCCCAGCTGCAGCGGATGCTGCCAGGTCAATGCGCCCTTGCCGCCCTGGGTCTCGGCGACCGGCACGTCATGCGCGTCGACGAAGCTGCGCAGCGCGGCGCCGGCCCCGGCGTACAGCGCGCCGCCGCCGGCGATCAGCACCGGGCGCCGGGCATCGCGCAGCACCCGAGCGGCGGCCGCGACCTCATCGGCGCCCGGCGCGCGCCTGCGGAAATGATGCTCATGTGGGGCGAAAAAGCTCTGCGGCCATTCCCAGGCTTCAGCCTGCACGTCCTGCGGCAGCGCCAGAGTGACCGGGCCGCATAACGCCGCGTCGGTGAGCACGTGCAGCGCGCGCGGCAGGGCCGTGAGCAGCTGTTCGGGTTTGACGATGCGATCGAAATATCGCGATACCGGACGCAAGCAGTCGTTGACGCTGACCGTGCCGTCGGCGAAGTCCTCGAGCTGCTGCAGCACAGGATCGGGTGCGCGCGAGGCGAAGATATCGCCCGGCAGCAGCAGCACCGGCAAACGGTTCACGTGGGCGAGCGCCGCCGAGGTGACGAGATTGGTTGCGCCGGGGCCGATTGAGGTGGTCACCGCCATCATGCGGCGGCGCATGTGCGCCTTGGCGTAGGCAATGGCGGCATTGGCCATGGCCTGCTCGTTGTGTGCGCGGTAGGTCGGCAGCCGGTCGCGTTCGGCGTAGAGCGCTTCACCCAGCGCAGCCACATTGCCGTGACCGAAGATTGCGAACACGCCGCCGAACAACGATACAAGTTCGCCGCTGTCCGCGTCGCGCACCCGCTGTGCGGCGAGATGACGCACCAACGCCTGCGCCATGGTCAGTCGAAGGGCGGTTCCGCTCATGCTGGGAGTATCATTAGTTTGCGCCCGCTGCAATCGCAATCGATTTGCCGTCGCCGGCCGCGGACGCCTTGATCGCATCCCAGAGGCGGGCAAATCGCACGCCGTTCGTCACGGTCGACGGATTGGACATTTTCCCCTCGCGCACGGCTTTGAAGGTGTGCATGGGAGTGTCGACGATTTCGCTCACTTCCCGGATCGCGGCGCCGCCGCCGATGGCCACTTCGCGCCAGCCGCCCCAGGCGTCGATACGCACAATCGCGTTGGTGTAGAACAAGGTGATCGCGGACGCACAGCCGGGCGGCCCGTCGCCGGCGGCGTTGAAAGTTACCAGAGCGCCGTTGGAGAGACGCGCGGCCACCGCGCACACGAGGTCCACCTCGAGCCCGCGATGGTTGGTAAAGGCGGATAGCCGCACGAACTCGGCATCCGCCAATATGCACACCGTGTTCATCATGTGCGCGCCGGTGTCGAACATGAAGCCGCCGCCCGAAATGGACGGCTTCTGCTTCCAGTGTCCCGCATAGCTCTTGGCCCAGCCTTCCCAGATCGACGCGGAAACGCTGACCAGGTCGCCGAATTCGCCGCCCCGCGCGCGCGCGCCGGTGTCGTGGATCAGAGGAGACAACCCGCCCTGAAAGGCGATGACGATGGTGCGCGCGCTGCGCTTTTCCGCATCGGCCAAGGCGAGTGCCTCCTCAACCGTGGTCACCATGGGCTTCTCGAGCAGCAGGTCGAGACCCGCGTCGATCACCGCCAGGGCGTTGGCGGCATGGAAGACGTGCGGCGTCGCGACGTAGATCGCATCCAGCCGGCCCGCTTCCGCTTGTAACATGGCGTGGTCGGTCGCGTATTCGGCCGGGCGCTGCCGGCCCGCGGCGGCGCAGATGTCGCTCAAGCGCTGCCGCGAAGCCGGATCGGTTTCGGCAAGCGCAGTGATTTGAACATCCGGCATCGCCGTCCAGCCGCGGGCGTACTCAGCCGCCTTGAGTCCCGCACCGATGATTCCCAACCGCAGCATCGAGACAACTCCCCCCTTTGCGCGCAATGAGCACACTATGAGGCGAAAAAAATTCACCCGCAACGGCCCCTGCGTATAGACTTTCAGCAGCAATGCCGATCGCGGCGGGGAGTCCGATGAAAATAACCGTGCTGCGCGCGGGCGTAGAACTGATTGCGTGCGCCGCGGCGGCGGCTGTCCTCATATCCTGCTCGGGCTCAGGAACAGGTTCGCGCGCCGGCGCCGATTCGGCCGCATCGGTCCCAACCATCCGCATTGCCGAGCATCGCCAACCGCGCATCGACGCGCTGAACAGGGCGATCCCGAAGATCGAGAAGCAACTCGGAGTGGTGATCGAGGTCATCGAATATCCGGCCCCTGAAAAAGACTACTTGAGCAAGCTCCTGACCGAACTCGGCGCCGGCAATGCGCCGGACCTTTTTACCGCCAATTTCGATTCCGACGTCCCCGACATGGTGTCGGCCGGATACCTTGCTCCCATGACCGCCGAGGTCAAGGCATGGGACGGCTATGCGCAGCTCTTCGATGTCGCCAAAAAGCTTTCCACGAGCGCGGACGGACAGATCTATGCGCTGGATTCAATGCTGCTCGTGCAGCAGCTGTACTTCCGCCGTGATCTGCTCGACAAGGCGGGCATTTCGACCGCTCAGCCGACGAGCTGGAAGGACTTGCTCGATCGCGCCCGCGAGATCAAGGCCAAGACCGGCAAGTATGGGCTGCTGTTGCCCGCGGGGATGAGCTGGGGACCGGGCGCGTTCAACGAGGGTTTCATTTTATTCGTGCCGGGATCCAAGACCCCGCAGATCGTCAATCAAGACGGCACGCTGAATTTGAACGGGCAGGGGGTGCGGGACATCTTTCGCCTGTATAAGACCCTCATCGACGAGGAGCTGATGCCGGTCGGTCCGCTGCTCGGACCGGAACCGTGGGTAATACCTAAATACGTCATGTTTCCGGCCGGGGATTTGATGGCCACGACCTGCGGCACCTGGTGCTACATCTATGACTGGGGCAAGGACAGCAAGAATCCCGTGCCCGACGTCACCAAGAACGTCGGAACCTGGGCGGTGCCCGGCATGGACGGGGGTTTGAGCGTCAGCATCAGCGGCAGCAACATTTGGGCGGTCAATGCCAAATCGGCGCACCTCGATCTGACCAAGAAAGTGCTCCTGGCACTTTGCTCGGTCGAAACGACCGTGGCCTATGCCGGATTGGTCGGCAATATTCCGGCGCGGCGCGATGCCGCCGACAACAAGGACTTCCAGGCCCTGACGGAACTGGTGCCGGTGCTCAGGGATGTCGACAAGGGAGCATTCGAAAGGTCCACTCCGGGCTTTTCGGTGGTATCCGAGGGCGTCGCGCGGGCCACCGAGGCCTTGTTGCGCAAACAAAGCGACGCGGCCGGCGCCCAGGCGATCCTCGTCAAGTATGTCAAGGATCTGCTGGGCGACAACGCCGTCAAATAGTTCGCCATGGCCATGACTTACGAAACGCGAATGGCCTGGCAGAATCGGCTGCTGCTGGTGCCGGCCCTCGTGCTGCTCGGGTGCTTCATCCTGATACCGGCCGGCGCCGCGATCTACATCAGCTTCACCAACGATGCGCTGAGCGGGTATGCGGCATCCCATCCGCAACTGGTGGGTCTCAAGAATTATCTGCGCCTGTTTTCGGACCAAGGGTTCTGGAATTCGTTGATCGTCACCCTCGTGTTCGTTTTCGGCTCGTCGATCGTCGGTCAATTCGTGCTCGGGTTGGCCGCAGCGCTCGCGCTGCGCAGGCCGATTGCACTCAGGCCCTTGTTCAATGCCGCCATTCTTCTGCCCAACGCAGTTCCCGAGGTCGTGGCGGGATTCATCTGGATATCGATGCTCGCGGGCGGCCGGTATTCGACCTTGAGCCGGATCGTCGGGCTCATCGGCGTTGCACCGCAGAATTGGCTGGAGACCGCGCCGTTATTGATGATCATCGTGGTGAACACTTGGCGCGGCATCGCCTTCGCGATGATACTGATGACATCGGGTTTGAGCGCCGTGCCGGCGGAGGTTTATGAGGCTGCTCGAATGGACGGCGCAACGGCGCGCCAGATTTTCTGGCACATCACGCTGCCTTTGCTGCGGCCGACAATTTTTCTCTACATGCTGGTATCGACCGCGGGGACGATCGCCATCTTCGGCTTGATCTATACGCTGACCCGGGGCGGTCCCGGCGGCGCGACCGAAATCATCGGTATCTACATCTACAATCAATCCTTCGTCGCATACCAGCTGGGCTATGGATCGGCTGTCGCGGTGATCATGCTCGCAGTGTCGGTCGCCCTCGGAGCCGTTTATGTGCGCGTACTGAAGGTGCAGGTTTGAGCGGCGCGCGCGAATTCACCCGCGCCCAAGTGACCGCCTACGGATTCTTGACGGCGACGCTGTTGTTCTGCCTGCTGCCCTTTCTCTGGGTGGTGCTCGCCTCGGTCGATTCGAACGCCACGCTGTTTTTGTCGCTTCCCAAAGGCATCACGGCCGATCACTTCGTCAAGATCTTTACCGCGAACAATGGCGGGCGCTGGTTCTTCAATTCGCTGGTGACGGTGGGCGCCGCCACGGCGCTCGTGGTCGTGGTCGGGGGCATGGGAGGATATGCGCTGTCGCGCACCAACGCCTGGTGGAAGCGCCCGTTTTTGTACGCCATCATCCTGGTCCGGGTCTTGCCGCCCACGGCACTCATCGTGCCGTTGTACAAGGTCATGCTGATCGCCAATGGTCTGATGGGGGCGCTGGTGCGCGGCATCGTGCCCCCCGACAGCACTCGCGCCGCGATGCGGATCTTCGGCTTCGTCGACGGCTATCTCGGGCTTGATCCTGGTGTTGTCCGCCATGCAGCTGCCGTTGGCGCTTTGGATCATCAAAACCTATTTCGATCTCACTCCCAAGGACTACGAGGAGGCGGCGCTGATGGACGGGGCCAACGGCTGGCAGCGCCTGCGTCGCATTCTGGTGCCCTTGGCGCTGCCGGGCCTGGGTGCGGCGGGCTTGCTGACTTTCATCGGTGCGTGGGGAGATTTCCTGATGCCATTGACGTTCACTTCGTCGGCCGAGCTGCAATTGCTGCCGATCGGACTGTTTCGGGCCTTCCAGCGGGCGAACACCATCGATTACGGTTATCTCAGTGCGCTGGCGCTGCTGTACATGCTGCCGGCGGTGGCGGCATTCGGGCTGGCGCGCCGCTTCCTGGTTCGCACCTTCACCGGCGGGATCAAGGGATAGAGGGATAGCCATGGCGAGCATATCCATCGAGAACGTGCGCAAGAATTTCGGCGCGGTTGAAGTCATCAAGGGCGTGAGTTTCGAGGTGGCGGACGGACAATTCGCCGTACTGGTCGGTCCGAGCGGCTGCGGGAAGTCGACGCTGCTGCGCATGATTGCGGGACTCGAGTCGGTCACCGAGGGCGACATCAAGCTCGACGGCAAGCGGATCAACGACGTGCCGCCGGACCAGCGCGGCATTGCCATGGTCTTTCAATCCTACGCCCTGTATCCACACATGACCGTAGCGGAAAATATCGGCTTTTCCCTCGAGCTCAAACGGGTTCCCAAGGCGAAAATCCGCGCACAGGTCGGGCAAGTGGCCGAGTTGCTGCAGCTGTCGGAACTGCTCGACCGCCGGCCCTCCGCGCTGTCGGGCGGCCAGCGGCAGAGAGTGGCCATCGGCAGGGCGATCATCAAGCAGCCGCGGGTCATCCTCTTCGATGAGCCCTTGAGCAACCTCGATGCGTCGCTGAGGGTTCAGATGCGCGCCGAATTGCAGCGCCTGCATCAGGAACTCCGGCCGACGATCGTCTACGTGACTCACGATCAGATCGAGGCGATGACGATGGCCGACACCATCGTGGTTCTCAATCGCGGGAATGTCGCGCAGTGGGCCCATCCGATCGAGCTTTACCGCCGTCCCGGCAGCACGTTCGTTGCGACCTTCATCGGCTCGCCCCGAATGAACTTGATCAGGGGTATGATTGCGCGCCGAGAGGTGGTGCCGTCCTTTACTGCCGTGGAGGGCTGGACGGTTCCACTGGCAGGCAGGAATCTGACTCGCGGCGGACGGCCAGCCGGTGTGGCTGGGAATTCGACCCGAGGACATTCGTCTGGTCGATGCGGGATCCGCGGCCGATCTGTCCTGCAAGGTAGCGATTGTCGAGCGGCTCGGCGCGGAGACCTACTTGAGCGTGGTCAACGGCGCTGAGACGCTGCTGGTGCGGGTGCAGGGCGACGTTGCGCTGCGCCCGGGAGACACGGTGCAGCTGGCGCTCGATCGTGCGGGCTTTCATCTTTTCGATCAGACGGAGACGCGATTTTGACGATTCGGGTGACGATCTGGAACGAAGGGCGGCACGAACAGACGGACGCGCCGGTCCGGGCAATCTATCCGGACAGGATCGACGGCGCGCTGGCCGCGGGCCTCGCCGATCGCGATTTTGCAATTGAACGCGCCACGCTCGATGACCCGGCGCAGGGTCTGCCTCAGGAATCTGCTCGACCGCACCGACGTGCTGCTCTGGTGGGGACACGTTGCGCACGATGAGGTCGCGGATGCGGTGATCGATCGGGTGCAGCAGAGGATTCTCGCCGGCATGGGGCTGGTGGTTCTGCACTCGGGTCATCACTCCAAGATGTTTCGCCGCATGATGGGCACCAATTGTAATTTGGCGTGGCGCGAGCTGCCGCAGGGCGACTTGGAGCGCGTTTGGGTGGCCAATCCCGCCCACCCGATCGCCGAGGGGCTGCCGCCGTTCTTCGAGATTCCGCAATCGGAAATGTACGGCGAACCATTCGATATCCCGGCCGCCGACGAGATCATCACCATTTCCTGGTTCAAGGGTGGGGAGGTGTTCCGCAGCGGACTGACGTTTTACCGCGGGCTGGGCCGCATTTTTTATTTCTCGCCGGGTCACGAAACCTTTCCGATCTATCACGATCCGATGGTGCAGAAGATCATCGGCAACGGAATCGAATGGGCGATGCGGCCTCACGGCAGCGCGCGCAAACTCGACAATTGGCACCGCAAGACGCCGATTCATCGGTGACTCGTCCGCGCCGGGTATCTAGTGCGCCGGAATCTTACGGTGAAGTTTCAAATTGCCCATCCGGCCCGATAATCGCGGGTCAGATATTGGTCCGCGTCGGCAAAATTGCTGACCTGTCCGCGCCCGGCGTCGTACAGGAGCTTCTTTCCCTGCCCCGCACGCAGGGCGACGACGCCGAGCAACATGGTCTCCGTGAGCAGCCCCGCATATTCGATCGGAGAACTCGCCGCTGCCTCGCCGCGAATCGCCTTGGTCCAGTTGAGCTCGTGACTCCACAGGATGCGCGGGATGCTCTTCGGTACCGCCGCCGCGGCCGCGGTCAGCTCATGGGGGTACAGCCTGGGATTGGCGCCGTAGGTGTCGTGCAAAAGAATGCCTTTCTCTCCGATGAATATGACGCCGCCTTCGCTCGCGAGCTCCACGTCATCCGGCAGGAGGTCCGGGCGCGGCGGATAAATTCCGCCGTCGAACCAGGATAGTTTCACGGGCGGCTGCGTGCCGCGCGCGGCGAATTGGTAGTGCACGCAAGTCGATACCGGATACGACACCGGTTTGCCCTCGCTGGTGGTGCCCCATTGGGTGGAGGTCGCCTCAATGCTCGAAGGATAGCCAAGCCATGAAGGATTCGATGGATGGTAGGGCCCGCCGAAAACCGGCCCGAGATAAGGTTCCAGTCGGCCGCGGGGCGGCCCGCCGCTGCCCATGGCTGCGGCCAGCACCTCCTGCACATGGCGGTAAGTCCACGGATTGCCGAAGCCGCCCGCTGACCCGGAGGGCGCCACGCCCGTCGGGCGCGGCAGTCCTTGCGGCCAGTACACGATCGGTCGATTGGTCCAGACACGTACCTCATGCACCGGTCCGATGAGGCCTGCCTGGATCCATTCGTTGATGAGACGCGCGCCCTCGCCGGAATGCCCCTGATTTCCCATCTGCGTCACGAGCTTCGGATTGGCAAGCGCGCACTCGCGCAGAACGCGGGCCTCGTGCACGGTGGCCGTGAGCGGCTTTTGCACATAGACGTGCTTGCCCTGGTCCATCGCCGCCTTGGCGATCACCCCATGCAGATGGTCGGGCGTTGCGACCACCACGCCGTCGACGCCTTTCTCCTTGGCGAGCATTTCGCGAAAATCGGTGTAGCGCCTCGCGTTGCCGAACTGCTCGCGCAGCTTCACGCCATCGGGCCGCGGCTTGCCGTGCTTGTCGGTCAGATGACTCGCCAGCATGCGCTCGCTGTAGGCGAAGTCCACATCGCAGACGGCGCCGATGCGGTCGGTTTGCGCGAGCTCCAAGGCATTTTGACAGCCCATTCCGCCGAATCCGACGATGGCGACATTCACCTGATCGCTCGGGGCGCGCTGTCCGCGCCCGAGTACGCGGCGCGGCACGACCAGCGGCGCGATCATGGCTGCCATTGCTCCCACTGTAGCCTTGCCGGCATCCGCGACGAACTCGCGGCGCGTCAGGTCGTCTGCGGCTGCCATTTGCCCTGCGCCACCGCCGGAACGAATTTGTCCAGGCCGCGCGGCGGAAACGCGAGCGTCTTGCGCTGCTCGGCGCTTTGGTAGGCGGCCATCAGCAGCTTGACCACCTCCAGGCCGTCGTCGAAATTCAGCAGCGGCGTTTCCTTGCCGAGGAACGCGCGCACGAAATGCCGATCTTCGTTCTCATAACCGTACGCGGCCGCTTCACTCGCGACGACGGGCATCAGGCCGGTTTCCGAATTCTGCTTCTCGAGCAGATCCTCGCCGGGTTTGCCATGCACCGCGCGCGAAAAGAACAGCTTGAGACCGCTGTCGAGCGTGTTCCACGACATCGAGTACTCAGGTCCCAGGAGCTCGGCGGACAGGCGCAGGCCGGCCCCGACGAAGCTCCACGACGTGGATGCCTCGCCGATCACGATGCGGCCGTCGTCGGTGGCGAACTCGATCGTCGTGCTCGCGAAATCCTCGGACGGATGCTTGCCGTAATCAACGCCGCGCCCGAAAGTCCGAGCGAGCTGCCTTCTGTAGTGCGGGCGCGTCCACTTGAGGCTTGCGATGTGTGCCGTGACGCGCACCGGCCGCACCGAGGACAAGGCGGCACCGGGACGCGTCAGAAGATGCCGCACCAGCAAGACCGAATGGCACATCATGTCGTTTAGTACTCCGCCGCCCTGCAGCTCGCCGCGCCAGAACCACGGCATATGCGGTCCGCTGTGCTCCTCGGCGGCGCGGGCAAGATATGGACGGCCGGCGCTTGCCGCTCCCCTGGCCCACAACAGCGCGTGCCCGGTCTGCACCTGCGGCGCGAACACCTGGTTCTCCAGGTACCCATGCGCGATGCCGGTGCGCTTGATCAGGCGAACGATGTGCTGCGCCTCGGCGACGGTGCGCGCGAGCGGCTTCTCGCAGGCAATGCCGCTCAAGGTCCCGCGGCCCGACTCGAGCGCTTGGACGATCTCCTCGATGTTTTCAACCCGCGAATGATTGGGTCCGGTCAGCCAGAGGGCGTCGATGATTCGGGATCGGCAACCAGATCGCCGATCGATGCGAAAGGCTGCGCCGCGCCGATGTCCAGAGTTCGCGCAAACTCAGCGGCGCCTGCGGCGTGCTCGCGGTTCGGGCTCCATACGCCGAGCACGTCCGCATCGCGCACGGCGCGGAATGCCTGCATGTGAAAGCGCGCGTTGAAGCCGCTGCCGACGAACCCGACGCCAAGACGCTGCGGGGGGTGTTTGTCTTGCTTGTGACGCATAGGGGCTTAAGGGTCCAGGCAGGGCGAGTGGACGGCCCTCAATGGTTGAGTAAAAGCCCGCGGCGGTCAAATCGCACGCTCACGCGACGAGGCGGCCTCCCCGCCTCTGGTCCGCAAAATAAAACACGGCGGGTGCGCCTCACTAACGACGCAATCGCAACTGCTCCACTGTCACGCCCATGACACAGTTCGCGCCGCGAGGCTTCGCAAACCCGCCGTCGGCAAATTGTAAATGACTGATTTGGAACGATTTCTGATTGGGATCTATTTTCTTTTCGCATTTGCCCCGGATGGCATAGGCATTGCTATTCCAAGATGGCGGCCCAAGGCGGTGGTGCCTATCGCTGACTTACCGTCTCGTTGGGATTAGATTGGCCGCGGTTGGATCGCGGCGGACGAATATAAACAAAGGTAAGATCGCGAAGGAGGGAGTTTTGGCAGCAACGACTAACAACGATTCGCATTTCCGCACGGCACCCAGGATAGGACTGTGTGCACGCCGGCTGCGACAGCAGCGGCAAACAGCGAAAGACCCCACGCAGCAGGAGAATTGAGATGAAATGGCTTACGTCAAAACGTCAGGTCAAGATAATGTACGCCGTCGCAGCGCTTGTAACGACCTGTGGTGCCGCGATGGCCGCCTCGGATACGGAACAGTTCGCAGCGCTTCAAGGATCCCAATCAATGGGGCGCACCGGCGGGTGATTTGAATCAGAACCGCTATAGCTCCCTGAAAGACATCAACACCGGCAACGTCAAAGAACCTGAACATGATTTGGGCGCAATCGAGCGGCACCTTACGCGGTCATGAAGGTCAGCCGCTGGTGATCGAAAATGTCGGCGGCAAACCGATGATGTTCATCGAGAGCGGATGGCCGAACATCGTGCAAGCGACTCGATTTGAGCGATCCGGATCATCCGGTGCAGGTCTGGCACTACACCAAGACCAGCGGACGCGATGAGTCCGCAGTGCCCCGGGCCTGCTGCGACACCGTCAACCGCGGCATGTCGTATGCGGAGGGGAAACTCGTGTTCGGCACCTTGGACGGCTATGTCATCGCGCTGGATGCGGCGACCGGCAAGGAAGACTGGGTCGTCAAGCATGCTTACCCGGCTCACGGCGAGACCATCACGCCGGCGCCGATCATCGCGAACGACAAAGTCATCATCGGTTTCGGCGGCGACGAATTTGCGGCGCGCGGCAGGGTGACGGCCTACAACCTGGCCGACGGCAAGAAAGTGTGGGAGTGCCATTCCACGGGCAGCGATGCCGACGTGTGCCTGACCAAGAACACCAACAAGAAACATCCCGAGTACGGCACGGCCGGCAAGGACCTGGGTATTTCAACGTACCCGGGCGATGAATGGAAGCGGGGCGGCGGCGCGGCGTGGGGCTGGTATGCCTACGATCCGGCGCTGCACATGGTCTACTACGGCACCGGCAACCCCGGCCTGTGGTCGCCGCAGCTTCCGCTGTGCAGAACCGATAACGCAAGCCAACTGCAACAGCGGCAAGTTCGACAATAAATGGTCCATGAGCATTTTCGCCCGCAACGTCGATACCGGCGAGGCGGAATGGGTCTATCAGATGACGCCGTTCGACCAATGGGACTATGACGGCATCAATGAGGTCGTGCTGGTCGACATGGATGTCGACGGCAAGATGCACAAGTGCTTGGTGCACTTCGACCGCAACGGCTTCGCCTATGTGCTTCGACCGCACGGACGGCACGCTGCTGCGCGCCCACAAGTACGTCACGGTGAACTGGGCGGAGAAGATCGACATGAAGACCGGCCGGCCGGTCAAGGTGGCGGAGCATTCACCGCTCAAAGTGGGCGACAATACGCAGGCCTGTCCTTCCGCGATGGGCGGAAAGGACCAGCAGCCGGTGGCGGTGGATCCGAACGATGCGCAGAACTTCTATGTGCCGACCAACAACTGGTGCATGGAACTCGAACCGCAGCAGCGTTCGCACACCACGCAGGGAACGGTCTATGTGTTCGCCAACGTCTACATGTATCCGGAGAAGCCCGGCGTAACCGGCAAATTCAAGAAGTTCAACGTGGTGACGGGCAAGACCGAGTGGGAGATTCCGGATTCGTTCCCGAACTGGGGCGGTGCGCTGGTGACGGGCGGCGGTTTAGCCTTCTACGGCAGCTTGGGCGGCGACTTCCGTGCCGTCGACCGCGCCACCGGCAAGGTGCTGTGGTCGAAGAAACTCGGCTCCGGGCATCATCGGCAACCCCATCACGTACTCCGTGAAGGGCAAGCAGTACGTGTCGGTATGGTCGGGAATCGGCGGCTGGATCGGACTGCCGGTAACGGCGGGCCTCGATCTCAACGACAAGTTCGGCGCCATCGGCGCGACCGCGATGACCAAGGCAGCCAATCTCGCCTCGGTTCCGCAGGGCGGCACGCTGTACACGTTCCGGATCGGCGACTGATCCCCAGGAACTTGATTTTTGGCTTTGAGAAACGGGCCCGGTGGCGTAAGTCACCGGGCCTTTCTTTCGGGACAGGCGCGGTCAAAAATGAAGATCCACGTGCAACCTTCGTGGAGTGCGCAAGTCCAATATTACTGGCAGGGCGGCGCCTTTAACTGCGCGCCAAGGAGATCGGCATTGAACAAAAAGGCAACCGGGATTGCCCGGCAGCTGGTTCTGGCGGCGGGACTGCTGACGGCGGCACGCGGTGCCGCCTGGGGTGATGAACTGAAGTCGTTGACCGTGTGCGCCGATCCCGGAAATATGCCGCTCTCCAACCAAAAAGGCGAGGGATTCGAGAACAAAATCGCGCAGGTGATCGGTGCGGCGCTCGGCACCGGCGTGCAGTATTATTGGCGTCCCTCGATCGAGCGCGGCCTGATGCGCACGACCTTGGCCGAGGGTAACTGCGATCTGTGGATGGATATGGCGACCGATACCGAAGGGGCCGTGGTCCTCAAGCCCTTGTACCGTTCCACGTTCGTGCTGGCTTACCGCAGCGACAAGGGCATCGACATCAAGAGCTTGGACGACCCGGCTTTGAAAAAATTACGCGTCGGCGTGTTCCAGGTCTCCGCGATTCGTCAGGCGCTGGCCGATCATCATGTGGTATCCAATACCGTGGTTCATTACTTGAGCCACAACGCCGATATCGTCGCGAGCAACCAACCCTCTTTTCAGGTGCAGCAGGTCATCGACGGCACCCTGGACGTCGCCGCCGCCTGGGGTCCGATGGCGGGTTATTACAAGACGGTCCGGCACGCTCCGTTGATCATTCAACCCGTGAATTTGATGGAGGACCGGGATCAGATGGAATTCGACATGGCATTGGCGGTTCCGAGGGGCCGGCCGGATGTCAAAGCTGCCATCGAACAGGCGGTCGAGCAGCACAAGAGCGAAATACACCAAATTCTGACGGACTTCGGCGTGCCGCTGGTGAAGTGCGACGAATGCTACGTTTCGGGTGATCTGCCCTCCCACGGTCCGTATCAGGCCGCCAAACCCGATGTGCAGACGGCGGCAGTGGACGCCAAGGAGCGGGCTGCAAGAATGGCCGACCTGAAGAAATGGCTCGCGGATGGCGCAAAACCCGACGATGAACTGAATGACGCCATCGTCGCCGATGACATCGACCGCGTGCGCTACTTGCTGAGCCATGGCGCCCATGTCGACGCGATCGACGGCGAGGGCCACCCCGCCTTGATCAATGCCACGCGCTTCGGGTTCAACTCCGTGGCGATTCTTCTCGTCGAGCACAAGGCGAGCCCGAATCAGCCTGATAAGAGCGGCTGGACGCCGCTCATGTATGCCGCATGGGGCGACGATCCGGGCTTGGCCAAGATGCTGCTCGCCCACGGCGCAAAGTTGGATTCGACTGAGAGTGAGGGCCTGACGCCGCTCGCCATTGCCGTGCAAAACGCCAAGGTCAATGCGGCGCGCGCTCTGCTGGACGCGGGCGCGGACGTCAACACGCCGGTTGCCAAGGGCGGATACACCCCCTTGATGCTGGCATCGCTCTCGGGCTCCTCCGAAGTCGCCCAATCACTGATCGATCACGGCGCGAAAGTGAATGCCAATAACCCAGGAGGCGTGACCGCGCTGATGATCGCTGCCGCCGGCAACCGTTCGGCCATCGTCCAGCTGCTGCTCAAATCGGGCGCCGATATCAATGCGCGCAGCGAGGACGGCCGTACCGCACTCAGCGTCGCCAAGGCCAACAACAGTGAAGCAGCCATCAAGATCTTAGAGGAGGCCGCGCAGAACGGCGCCGCCAAACCAGGCTGATCGGGCACCGCAAACGCCACCGGCCAATCAGAATTGACCCCGTGAAAGGAGAGACGAAGTGAGAAGAGGCGTGTTGATCGTAGGTTTGGTCACGATCTTCGCCGGCGTGACGGCGCTTTTTACCCTCGGGCAAGTGTGGGCGGACGACACGCCAGCCGTCGACTACACCAAGATTTCGCCGACCGACTTGGTCAAAAATACGCCCAAAGGCAAGCTGAAGAATCCCTACAAAGACACGCAAGCCGACGTCGTCGCGCAGGGCGGACAGTTTTTGCAGAGCTATTCGTGCAGTGGCTGCCATGGCGGCGGGGGCGGCGGCGGCATGTGTCCTCCGCTGACCAATGACACCTGGGTCTACGGGGGCGATGACGACACGCTGTTCCGGCTCGTGACGCTCGGCAGCGATGAGCTTCAAAAACAGGGCTACACACGCATAGGCCGCGAGAACGTCGTCGGCCCCATGCCGCCTTTCGGAACCATCATCAAGAGCGCCGACGATCTCTGGAAGATATTGGCTTTCGTACGCTCCAAATATGATGGCGATCCCGCCTACAAATTCGGCGCTCCGCCCGATCAGCAGTAAATTGCTGCGGTGCAGGTTGCGTGAAGGCCGCAAACAGGCCACGCTTTATATGAGGTGGCGGGCCTTGGACGAAGGCCGGTTTACTGTGGGCTTTCCGCAACGTACGGGAGGCTCTTTTGAGCAAGGATGAGCTTTAACTGGGGGGATGTATGACGAACCTGAATCTCGCAACGAGTCACGCGTCGCGCATCCTTCATGTCGTCGAGAACGGACTGCAGCCGGCCGGCATCGAACCGCATGTCACGCGCTCCTGGTATCGATGTCTGCGCGAATACCGCATCGAGCCGTCGGCCCCGCGGCAAAATGCGGTGCTCAATTCCCAATCCCTCAAGGAACTACAACAGCGGATGGGCGAGCTGCTCCCCGTCGCGCGGGCGGAGATGGAAAGCCTCTACGAGCAGATCGCAGGGTCGGGATTCGCCGTGATTTTGTCGGACACCCAGGGCGTCGTGCTGACGACGATCACCGATCCGTCCTTGCAGCGTGAATTCCGCCAGGCGGGTTTGTCGCTCGGCGCATTGTGGGACGAACGCCACGAAGGGACCAACGGCATCGGCACCTGTCTCGCGGAAGGGTGTCCCGTGACCGTACATCGGGAGGAACACTTCCGCGGCTACAACCTGTCCCTGTCGTGCTCGGGCGCGCCGATACTGGACCCGCACGGCTCGCTCATCGCGGTGCTCGATGCCTCCACGGCAAACTCCAGCGACAGCCGGCTGATCCAGCGGCACACGATGGCGCTCGTCAACATGTCGGCGCACCTCATATCGCGCTGGAACTTCCTCAACGAGTTCAGCCAGTCCTGGATCCTGCGCTTTCATAGCAGACCGGAATTCGTCGGTCTGTTGCACGAAGCGCTGGTCGCGATCGACGGCGGCGGCAATATTCTGGCGGTCAACGAAAGTGCGCTGCTGCAGCTCGGCTGCTCGACGCGCAAGTCGCTGGTGGGCGAGTCGATCGAAAGGTTCTTCCAGTTCGACTTCGCGACATTGGAGCGCCGCGCGCAATTCGAGCCGAGCACGATCTGGCCGGTGCGGGATCTGGCGCATGGCCGGCGATTCTTTGCGATCGCGCGCGCGCCGCTGCGCCCGGCGGCGCGCACCTTGGAACTGGCCGCGCCCAATCCGGCGTCCGCGGCCGAGGGTCAGCAGGCGCGCGCGCAGCACCATGTCGGTGAAGACCCGCAAATGCGCAAGAACTTGAGCTTCGGCAGGCAGTTGTTCGCAAAGCAAGTTCCGATTCTGCTGCAGGGCGCGACCGGCACCGGCAAGGAAGCGTTCGCCAAGGCGCTGCACCACAGCGGCCTGTGGTTCGACAAGCCATTCGTGACCGTTAATTGCGCCGCCATCCCCGAAAGCCTGATCGAGAGCGAGTTGTTCGGCTATACGCGCGGCGCCTTCACCGGCGCGGTGAAGGAAGGCCGCGTCGGAAAGATTCTGCAATCGAACGGCGGCACGCTGTTCCTCGACGAGATCGGCGACATGCCTCTGATGCTGCAGACCCGCCTGCTGCGCGTGATCGAGGAGCGTGAAGTCGTCCCGCTGGGCAGCGACCAGGCGATACCGGTCACTTTGCACGTCATCAGCGCCACGCATCGCGACATCCGCCGCATGATCGAAGACGGTGAATTTCGCGAGGATTTGTATTACCGCTTGAACGGCATCACCTTGCATCTGCCGCTGCTGCGCGACCGCGGCGACAAGGCGGACCTGATCCGCACCCTGTTGCGGGAGGAAAACTCGGACCAAGAATCGATCGAAATCGCAGAGGATGCCTTCCAGAAGCTGCTGGATTATTCCTGGCCCGGCAACATCCGTCAGCTGCGCAACGCTCTGCGGACCGCCTCGGCGCTATGCCGCGACGGCATCATCCGGCTGTCGAACCTACCCCAGGAAATTCTTCACACCGAGACGCGGCCCAGCGTGCCGGCGAGCGCAGCAGGGCACGTGGACGCGGCCGCCGCGGCCGTCAATCTCCCGTCCGCCGCTTTACGCGACGCCGAGTGCGCGGCGCTGCTGCGCGAACTCGAAAGAATGCACTGGAATATCAGCCGTACCGCGCAGGCTCTCGGCATCAGCCGCAATACGCTGTACCGGAAAATTCACAAGCACAACATCGTTCTCGAGCAATAGCCGGCCGTGGGGTGGGGTGCCGCCCCTGCGTGTGGGATCCGCAAGGGCGGCATCATGTGCTCGAACGGCGATGCTCCAACTGCGCCGCGAGCTCAAGCCTTCAGAACACCCGACAGCTTCGCCGCGTTCGTCGCCAATGCGTCCATCAATGGCGGACTCAGGCAATCGTAGGGCTCCAAACCCAGTTCTTTGAGCCGGCTGCGCACCGCACCCATGTTCGCGGGATCCGCCCCCGCCTCGATGATGGAGGAGACGAAAGCCGCAAACCCGGGCGCCGCCCAACCCGATTCGGTCGACAATTCAGGGTGAACGAAATCGAGACCGTAAAATGCGTGCTTGTTGTTCTCGATGCGGCCGTACAAGTGCGTGCCGCACACCTTGCATGCATAACGCTGGATGGTCTTGGACGGATCGACAATGGCCAACTTATCGCCGTTCTGCGTGACTTTTACCTTGTCTTTCGACACCACCGCGATCATCGAGAACAGCACACCCTTGGGTCGCCAGCACTGGGTGCAGCCGCAGACGTGATTGTGCGCGACCTGTGCGCCGATCGACACCTTGACGGGCTTGTCCGTGCATTTGCAGGTCAAAGTTCCCCCAGCGAAATCCTTCGATCCCTGCTTGACGCCGTGGTCGACCGACGGATGAATTGAAACAGCCATGATTCTTCCTCCACTAGTTTTCATATACAGCCGTTGACAACGGCATCTCTCGCAATCAGTCGCCGCAGTTCAAGTCCTGAAATCCGCTCAGTACTTGATCACGGAACGAATAACCTTTCCCGCATGCATCATTTCGAAGGCATCGTTGATCTTGTTCAATGGCAGCACTTCGCTGATCATTTCGTCGATCTTGATCTCGCCGCCGAGATAACGATCCACGTATCCGGGCAGCTGCGATCGGCCCTTCACGCCGCCGAACGCCGAGCCGCGCCACACGCGGCCGGTGACCAACTGGAACGGCCGGGTGGAAATTTCCTGGCCCGCACCGGCGACCCCGATGATAACCGATTCGCCCCATCCCTTGTGGCAACACTCGAGCGCCGAGCGCATCACGTGAACGTTGCCGATGCACTCGAACGAATAATCGACACCGCCGTTGGTCATGTCGACAATGACCTGCTGGATCGGCTTGTCGTGGTCCTTCGGATTGACATAGTCGGTCGCACCGAGCGTCTTGGCCATCGTCCATTTGCTCGGATTCAGATCGATCGCGATGATGCGCGAGGCCTTGGCCATCACCGCGCCCTGCACCACCGACAATCCGATGCCGCCGAGGCCGAATACCGCCACCGTCGAACCCGGCGTGACCTTTGCCGTATTGAGCACTGCGCCGATTCCAGTGGTGATGCCGCAGCCGAGCAGGCAGACCTTGTCGAGCGGCGCCTTTGGATTGATCTTCGCCAATGAAATTTCCGGCAACACCGTGTACTCGGAGAATGTGCTCGTGCCCATGTAATGCAGCACGGGCTTGCCCTTGAACGAGAAGCGCGAGGTGCCGTCCGGCATCACGCCCTTGCCCTGCGTGATGCGGATTCTCTGGCATAGATTCGTCTTGCCGGACAGGCAGAACTCGCAGGTTCCGCATTCGGGGGTGTACAAGGGAATGACATGGTCGCCGGCTTTGACGCTGGTCACGCCCATCCCTACTTCCTGCACGATGCCGCCGCCTTCGTGACCGAGAATCACCGGGAACATCCCTTCCGGATCCGCACCCGAGAGGGTGAAGGCATCGGTATGGCAGACGCCCGTCGCGACGATGCGCACCAGCACCTCGCCGGTCTTCGGGCCGTCCAGATCGACTTCTTCGATGCTCAGCGGTTTATCGGCTTCCCAGGCAACAGCCGCTCTGGTCTTCATGGATGAGAACTCCTGATGTTATTGGCCGCTGGTATTCTGCTGATCGACAAGCAGCAAGCGTGCCAGCCGCACTCCGGGCAACATACCGTTGACTGATCAATTACTTGCGACGCAGGACATAATGCCAAACGGTGCCTGCGGGCCCGGGTGTTTCTGATCCGCTACAGTGTGTGCTTCAAAAATGAAGCAGCACGGGCCGCCACTGCAAGCCCGCGTGCGGCGCATCTCGCGCGAACCGCACGTCCACCCCTGTCACTAATCCAACACAGAGTGCGACAAATTTGATCCTCCGGCGTGACACTGAGCACCAGGCGCAGCGCTCGTGACAGGCGCCTTCATTTGCGCCAAAACCACAGATGGACCCGAACCTTGCCGCGCGCCTGGGCGGGCCGTCAACCTCACGGCGGAATACCCGTTTGCGGCGCGTTTTCAGCAGGTAGGAACGATTTGCCGGCATGCGGCGGACCGCGCTGCTGCCGGCCATCGATCCCAAGGTTGCACGATTGGTACGCCTCTTGCAGACACTGAAATAGGCTTCACCCGACGCCAGGTGGCGTTTGGCGTCGACGTCAAGAGAAAGAACTCGAAACGGAGGGAGTTTTCATGAATACGCGTACCAAGCTTGCGATCGCAGTCAGTGCCGCGATGTGGATGATTCCGATAACCAATGCTGTGGCGGGAATCGACGTTCAGGCGGGCGATTGGAAGATTGATTTTGCCGGCAACGTGAATGCGTTCTATGTCGGGACCAGCTGCGATGATGGAAGCCCGAGCACGACGACCGTAACCGGCGGTCTCGCTTGTACCGGTGCAGATCATTCGACTTCGATTCGCAACGGCCTGCTGCCCGCAGCCCTGGTGTTCAGCGGTACCACGCGGCAATCAGACCTCGATATCGATGTGACCATCGGATTCTATCCCGGCATCAACAGTGACCTCGGCGGCGGTTCAGTGAATGGCACGCGGCAATCCTTCGGCGCTGCAGTCGCCCGGCATCGATGCTCGCCAGGTGTATTTCACCTTCGGCGATGCGAGCTGGGGCACGGTGAAGATGGGCCGCGACATCGGCCTGTTCGGCAAGGACGCGATCCTCGATGACATGACGCTGCTCGGGGTCGGAACCGCTTTGGGCAACCCCGCGCCGAGCAACACCAGTCTCGGCCGAATCGGCATCGGCTACATCTATACCGACTGGGAACCGCAGATCACCTACACGACGGCGAACTTCAGCGGCTTCACCGGATCCTTCGGCGTGTTTCAGCCATTGAATGACGGGACCTATAACTCGCACAATGCGCCGCAATTTCAAGTCGGGCCTTGCATACGCCTGGGGCGATCCGAAGAGCGACCCGCTGACCGGCAAGGTTTGGTTCGACTTGGTGAGCCAGAAATTGAAGCTCTCTTCATCGGTCACTCCACTCCCGGGCCAAGCCACGAGCTACACCGGCACCGAGGTCGACGGCGGCGTCAAGCTCGATGTCGCCGGCTTCGAGGGCGTGCTGTATGGCTATACCGGCAAGGGCGTCGGCACGACGGGCCTGTTCATCCTGTCGACATCGGCGTCGGGCGATACGCGCAAATCCGACGGCGGCTACGTGCAAGCGACATACAAGATCGACAAGCTGAAAATCGGGCTCAGCTACGGCATTTCGGACTTGAAGCTCGCCGATGATGAAAGGCCGTTCGAGAACACCAGCACTCTGGTCAAGAGCAACAAGTCCGGCGTCGTGGGCCTGTACTACAGCCTGACCAAGAGCATCACGCTGGTCGGCGAATACATCGATACGAAGGCCGAAGCATGGAACGGAAATTCGGCCACGCAGAAGGACTTCGCACTGGGCGGCATCTTATTCTTCTGATCTAGGGGCGAGGTAGTCACGGTGGTGGTTCGAGTCGGCGACGCAGCGATTGCGTCGCCGATTTTCGATGTGGGGACGCCGCGGACGCGAATATGTCCGCAGTCTGGTAATTGATCCGCGATGTGCCAGACTGCGCACGTGAGTCGAGCCTCCGTTTGAGTCTGAAGGGGAAGCCGCCGTGTATCGCACATTGCTCGATGGATTGCACCGCGGTGCGGCGGTGATCTTGGTCATCGCGGTACCGCTTCGTGCGAGCGGCCGAGGAGCAGCAGCCTTCGAGCAGCGCGTGGGAGTTGCTGCGTGCGAAATATTACGGCGATCGGCCCATGGGCGTCGTCGATGAGGCCTTCATGAGCCTGGAGGCGCCCGGCAACACGCCGGACCCGGCCGCGACCCCGCTGACTCTGCGCTTCGCGGACGACGATCATCGCCGGATCAAGCGGGTGCGGGTGTTCATCGACAACAATCCGTCGCCGCTGGTCGCGACGTTGGATTTTGCGGGCATCGAGCGTTGACGGAAATCAACATGCGCGTGCGGATCGATCGGTTCACTTCGGTGCGCGCCATTGCCGAGACGGCCGAGGGCGGATTGGAGATGCGCAGCAGCTGGGTGAAGGCGAGCGGCGGCTGTTCCGCTCCGCCGAGCGCGGCCGGCAGGCGGCACGCTCGGGTGAGATCCGGGTGCGCTCGCCCGATGCGAAATCGGTGCAGGTCGCAATCCGACACCCCAACGCCTCGGGCTTTCAGATCGATCCGCGCAGCGGGGATCCGATACCGGCTCACTACATCGCGCAGCGTCCGCGTGAGCGCCGGCGGCAGTCGCTTGCTCGATGCGCAGACCGGCATTTCCTTGAGCGAGAACCCCACGCTGCGGATCGCGGCCGACACGCCCGCTGCCGCATGCCCATCGCGGTCGATGCGCTGGATTCGCAAACGCAGGCACATTACACCGCATCCAATGGGAGCCGCTGAGTCCGCGCACTCGCCGTCGCGTGGCTGCTTCGTCTGCGCGCTGCGCGTTCGCCGCGCGGCGCGCCGCGCCACGGGCTTCGATCTGATCGAGCCGGAGCCCGGAGTCTTCGTGCACATAGGCAAGCCAGTTGGCGCTGGATGCGCCGCGGGCACGACGACATCGCCAATATCGGCTTCATCGTCGGCGAGAAGTGCGTCGCCGTGATCGACACCGGCGGCTCGGTCGACCATCGGCCGCGAGTTGCGCGCGGCGATGCGGCAGAGCACACGGCGTTGCCGATCTGCTACGTCATCAACACCCACGTGCACGTCGATCACGTGCTCGGCAACGCCGCGTTCGCAGCGGAGCCGGCTGAGCTTCGTGGGACATGCGCTGCTCTGCCGGAGGCGATCGCCCGCAGCACGCGATTTCTTCCTCAGGGAATACGCGGGCGATCTGGATTCGCCGCCGAGCGCAGGGCAGATCATCGGACCCGACCGCCTGGTGGCGCGGAAGCTGACACTGGATCTGGGTGGGCGGCGCGTTGGTCCTGCGCGCATGGCCGACGGCGCACACCGACTGCGATCTGACGGTTTACGACGCGACAGCGGCACATTGTGGACGGGCGACCTGCTGTTTCGCGAGCCGCCTGCCTGCTTTGGATGGCAGCGTCAAAGGCTGGCTGTCGGCGCTCGATGAGCTCGCGCGGCATGAAGGTCAAGCTCGCGGTGCCGGGTCATGGGCACCCCACGCGCCGACTTGGGCTCGGCGCATCGCGCCCGAGCGGCGCTATCTGCGAGCGCTCGCGGGCGGCGTGCGAGATGAACTCGCGCATGGCGAGCTCGTTGGAGGAGGCGATCGAGCACGGTCGCCGCGGCGAGAAACCGCACTGGGTGCTGTGGGACGAGGTTCATCCGCGCAATGTCGTGCGCGCCTATGAGGAACTCGAGTGGGAGTGAGCCCAGAGATCGCGCCGCCGCCGGCGTTCCTGCAGCTGTCGGCGGGCGCCGTGCGGCGGCCGGGATTCTGCGCCGGCGTGCATGCGGCAGAAGCCGCGGAACCGCCCAGCGCCAACGTAGTAATCGTCGGCGGTGGATTCGCCGGCGCGAGCTGCGCGCTGGCGCTGCGCCGTCTCAACAGGGGGATTCGGTCACCCTGGTGGATCCGGACGATCACTACGTCACGTGTCCCATGAGCAACGGCGTGCTCGTGGGATTGCGCGATCTCGGATCGATCAGCGTGCCGCGGCTCGGTCTCGAGCGAGCCGGCGTGAATTTCGTGCGCGGCCGGGTCGCTTCGCATCGACCACGAAGCGCCGCCGCGCGAAACTCGCCGGCGGTGGCGTGCTCGCGTACGACCGCTTGGTCGTGGCGCCGGGAATTCGCTTGCTTTGGGGCAAGCCGCAAGGCTACGACCTCGCGGCGACCCGGTCGATGCCGCACGCCTGGCAGGCCGGTGCGCAGACGCGAAATTCTGGCGGCGCAATTGCGCGCCATGCGCGACGGCGGCGTATTCGCGATCAGCGTGCCGGCCGGGCCCCATGCGCTGCCCTCCGGGTCCGTTCGAGCGCGCCAGCCTGATGGCGGGCTATCTGAAACAGAACAAGCCGCGCTCCAAGATCCTGATCTTCGATGCCAACAACCACTTTCCCACGCCAGGAGGCTTTTACGACGCCTGGCATTCGCTCTATCCGGGAATGATCGAGTGGATTCCGGTGGTCGAGGACGGGGCCGTGGAGCGGGTCGCTCCCGCACAGAAGGTGCTGTACACCTCGCGTGGCGCGCATCGGGTCGATGTCGCCAACATCATTCCGCCGCAGGCTCCGGGGCTGCTGGCGGTGCAGGCGGGGCTGGCGTCCGATCATGGCTGGTGCCCGATAAAGCCGGAGACCTTCGAATCGTTGGGCGTGGCCGAACGTGCATGTGATCGGCGACGCGTGCATCGCCGATCCGATGCCGAAGGCCGCATCTGCCGCGATTTCCAAGCGAAGCAGTGCGCGCTGGCGATCGTCGCCACCCTCGAGGGGCGCAAGCCGCCTGCACCGGTGTTCGAGAGTGTGTGTTACAGCATGCTGGCGCGCGGCAGCGCGCTGTCGATCCACGGGCGATTTCCTCTTGTCCGACGGGGCGATCCGGACGGCGCCGGCGCCGGAAGATGCCGGTTCCGTAAGCTCCGCGGAGGAAGCGCAGAACGCGGAGGATTGGTACAGGAGCGTCGTGAGCGACGCGTTCGGCCTGTGAGCTAGGCCGAATTTATTCCCGGCCGGCGGTCATTTTGTGCCAGCCCGCCCGCGCGCGTTCGAGATGGCTCTGCGGTTGTTCCAGGAAGAATTCGAGCGAAGTGCCGCTTGCAAAACAGTACAGCTTGCCGTCGTCAGGGTCGATCCAATTGAGCGAGCAGTCGGCCTTGATCCTGGCACCCGCCGCGACTCCGAGCGGATCGAGACTGTCGAATTCGCCCCGCATCGGTTTCGGCGGCACCGCAGCCTTCCAGATGCCGCCGCTGCGCTCCGCACGGGCGGGCAAGGACTCCACATGGGCGGCGCCGGCCGCAGCTGCCGCCGCAATCAGCGCCAACAGCCAAGCCCTCGATGCGCAGCTTTGATTCATGGCTGCATTCTCAAGTATTATCAAAAAAAGGGGAAATTCGCTTGCCCGCATCGAGAAAGAAGCCCGCAGCGCCGCTCGCGTGCGCGTGTCGCCGCATGGCGCTATTTTTCTTGATCGGCACATTCGCCGGCTGCATCGACTATCACCCGGCGCCGCTTGCGCCCGCGCGTGACGCCGAGGAATTTGCCGCGCGCCGGCTCGACGCAGTTCAATTGCGCGGCGATCTCCAGCGCCTGATGCCGCAGGCGTCGACGTGGCCGCCGCAGGAATGGGATCGGGCCGAATTGCTGGCGGTCGCACTGACGCAAAATCCCCAGCTCGCGGTGGCGCGGGCGCAGGTTGTTGAGACCCGCTCGCGCGAAATCACGGCAGCGCAGGCGCCAAACCCGGATCTGACGCTGCAATCGGAATATGCGCGTCACGACGCGCATCCCTGGCTGTACGGGGTCGAGTTGAATTGGCTGCTGCGCACTCCTGAACGGCGCCGCCTGGACACCGAGGTCGCGCGGCTCGAGACCGGCAATGCGCGCCTGCAGCTGATGGACGAGGCGTGGTCGGTGCGCAACGCATTGGCCGCCGCCTTGTCGGCATGGGAGAGCGGGCGCCGGCGCGCGAGTCTGCTCGATCGATTGGCAACCGCGCAAGATCGGCTGATCGCTCTCGAGCAGCGCAGGGTCGAGGCGGGCGAGGATGCGCCGGGCGAACTGCTGATCAGCCGTCAGGCGCGAATCCAAATCGAGCAACAACAGGCCGAATTGCGCGAGGCGGTCGATGCCGCTCAAGCGGCCGCCGCCAGGGCATTGGGGTTGCCGCCGCAGGCGCTCGACGGGATTGCGGTCGCATGGCCGGACTGGGGCGCGCCGCCGGCCATCGGCGAAGCTGCACAGGGCGAGGCGCGCGAGCGGGCGCTGCTGTCGCGCGCCGATCTTGGACAGGCGATCGGCGATTACGCGGCCGCGGAGGCCAAGCTGCAGCTGTCGGTCGCCCGCCAGTATCCGCAGTTCGTACTCTCGCCGGGCTACTACTGGGATCACGGCATCGCGAAGTTCCCCTTCGATGTGGGCTTCACGCTGCCCTTCAACGGCAACCGCGGCGAGATCGCCGAGGCGCGCGCCGGCCGCGAACTGGCCGGGCAGCGCATCCTCGCGCTGCAGGCCGACATCTATGGACAGATCGTTGCCGCAGAGCGTGCGGAGCGCATCGCGCGTGCGAGCGCCGACGCCGCCGAGCGGCAGCTGCAGGCGGCGCTGCGTCAGCAGCAAACCGTCGAACTGGGATTCAAGGTGGGCGCGGCGGGTCTCGAGGAGCGGCTCGCTGCGGAAATCCTCGCCATGCGCGCCGAGCTCGAAGTGATCCAAGCGCGTGCGCAACTGCAGAACTCGCGCAACGATCTCGAGGACGTGCTGCACGCGCCTCTGTCGGGTCCGGAACTCGCGCTGGCGGACACCATGCCATCCATCGTTGCCGGAGCCGCTGGGAGCCCGTCCGAGGCTCCCCGGTGAAGCCCGCCGTGCGCAGCGCGCCGGTGGCCGCGGGCTGCGCGCTGTTGTGCGTTTCGCTGCTGGCGATGGGCGACGATGATGCCGATTCGAATCAGGTTGCCGCGCAGCCCGGTCTTACCAGCGAACAGCAGCGTGCGGTGGGTATCGTGGTCGCACATCCTGTCACCGCGCGGGCGCCCGAACGCATCGAAGCGCTGGGCCTCGTGCTGGATGCGACGACGCTCGTTGCCGATCTCGGCGATGCGGCGGCGTCCGCCGCCGCCGAGCACTCCGCCTCGACCGAGCTCGGGCGATTGCGCGCGCTGTACGAGGGCGGTGCCGGAGCTTCGCTCAAGATGCTCGAGGCGGCGCAGGCCGAGCATGCGAAGGCGCAGGCGCAGGCGAAATTGTCCGCGGCACGATTCGCGCTGCACTGGGGACCGCTGGCCGCCTTGCCGGCCGGCGCCCGGGAGAAAATGATCGAGGCATCGACGAGCGGACACGGCCTGCTGCTGCGCGCCGACTTGCCGGGCCGGCACACGCTCGGCGCGAGCCCCGCTCGGGCGGTGTTGGATGTGGATGGCATCGAGGTCCCGGGACATGTGCTTGGAGCCTTGCGCCAAACCGCGGAATTGCAGAGCGCCGCCTTTCTGATAGAAGTGCCGAATGCCCCTGCGGGCTTGGGACCCGGCGCGCGCCTACGGGTCGCCCTGCTGACGGCCGAGCGCGCCGGCATGCTGCTGCCGCGCGACGCGTTGCTGTACGACGAGAACGGCGCCTACGTCTACAAGCAGCTGACGAAAAAGACAGAGGCGGAAAAGGCGCGCTATGCGCCGGTGAAAGTGCGGTTGCTGCTGCCGTACGGCGAGGGCTGGCTGGTCGAGGGAATCGATGACGATGACAACATCGTGGTGCGCGGAGCGGGCGTTCTATGGTCGCTGCAGGGAGTGGGCGCCCGGCAGAACGATGAAGACGACGACTAGGGCCGCTACGCGATGCTTGCCGCTATCGTTCGCGCCTCACTGCGCAACCCGCGCATTGTCACGGCACTTGCGTGCCTGATCGCTGCGCTCGGCGTGGCCGCGGTGATCGCGGCGCGGTTCGACGTATTTCCTGATTTCGCGCCCCCGCACGTGCTGGTGCAGACCGAGGCCCCGGGCCTCGACGCGACCCAAGTGGAGGCGCTGGTCACGAGACCCCTGGAAGCGCTGCTGGCCGGCACCGAAAATGTCAAGACGCTGCGTTCGACGTCGAGCCAAGGCCTCTCGGCGATCCAGGTGGTGTTCGACCGCGGCGGCGATCCCTATCGCCAGCGTCAAGTCGTCACCGAACGCCTGGCGGAATTCGCCGGCCTGCTTCCGCAGGGCGTCGGAGCGCCGCTGTTGTCGCCGCTCAGTTCCTCGATGGAATACCTCGTGCATTTCGGCTACACCAGCGACCGGCTGTCGCCGGTGGAACTGCGCGACGTGGTGCAGTGGATCGTCAAGCCGCAGATCCTCGCGGTACCCGGAGTGGCGCAGGCGCAGATTTTCGGCGGTGCAGTGCGCGAACGGCAGATCGAAATCGACTCGGCCAAACTGGCCGCGGCGGGGCTCGCTCTCGACGATGTCCTGGCCACCGCGAAGCGCGCGACCGTCTTGATCGGCGGCGGCTACCTCGAAACGCCTTCGCAGCGCATCGTGATCCAGGCGCAGGCGCCGGGCGCCACGGTTGCGGCGCTGGCGCAGGCCGTGGTCGGTACACGCGACGGATCTCCGGTGCGTCTCGGCGACGTCGCCACGCTGCGCGAAGGCGCCGCGCCGCGATTCGGCGACGCCTTGATCGCCGGCAGGCCGGGAATCCTGATCGAAACCTCCACCCAATTCGGTGCGAATACGCTCGAGGTCACGCGGGCCCTGGAACAGAGGCTCGATGCGCTCGCGCCGGCGCTCGCCAAGCAGGGGGTGCAGTACCACCCGGCGCTGCTGCGGCCGGCCAGCTTCATCGAAAGCGCGATCGAGAAACTGCGCAATTCCCTTGCCATCGGCGCCGTGCTCGTGGTCGCGCTATTGCTGATCACCCTGCGCGACTGGCGCGGCGCATTGGTTTCCTTCAGCGCGATCCCGCTCGCCCTGCTGACGACGGTGTGGATTCTCGGGGCCTGGGGATTGAGCCTCAACACCATGACGCTCGGCGGCCTCGTCGTAGCGCTCGGCGTGGTGGTCGATGACGCCGTCATCGACGTCGAAAACATTCTCCGGCGCCGGCGCGGCGCAGGCCGCGACGTAGACATCGGCGCCTTGTTCGTCGGCGCCTCGCTCGAGGTGCGGCGGCCCGTGTTCTATGCGACGGCGGCGGTGGCGGTCGCGTTTCTGCCGATATTGATGATGTCCGGATTGCAGGGCGCCTTTTTCCGGCCGCTGTCGATTTCGTTCCTGCTCGCCGTGGGGCTGTCGTTGTTGGTCGCCATGAGCGCGACGCCGGCGCTGTGCGCGTTGGTGATGGCGCGGCATGAGCCAAAGCCCGAGGCGGCTTTTCTGCAGCATCTGAAACGCCGGCAGCAGCGCGCGATCGCGTGGCTCGATCAGCGGCCGCGTACGCTCGTCGGCATCGTTGTCGCGAGCGGCGTCGCCGGAGTGGTGTGTCTGCCCTTGCTGGGCGCACGCCTGCTGCCGGATTTCCGCGAGAATTACCTGATCGCGCACGCCTCATTGCGTCCCGGAATCTCGCTGCCCGAAACCGCCCGCGTCGGCGCGCAGATTTCCAAGGGATTGATTGCGATACCGGGCGTCAAAAGCGTCGCCGAGCAGATCGGCCGCGCCGAGAACGGACAGGATCCGGATGCGCCCAACAAGAGCGAATTCGAGGTGCAGATCGACCCCAAGCAAGGGCGCGGCGCGAGCGAGATCGATGCCGCGATCCGCGATGTGTTCGACGACTACCCGAACCAGCTCGTGGAAATCTTTTCGGTGCTGAGCGAGCGCATCGGCGAGACGCTGTCCGGCGAGTCGGCGCCGTTTTCCATCAGCGTGATCGGCTCCGATCTCGACGCCGACGACCTCGTCGGCACGCAGATCGTCGACGTCCTGCGGCGCCTGCCCGCCAGCGGCAACGTCCGCCTGACGGTTCCGCCGCGCGAGGTGGAATTGCGTGTGGAACTCGAGCCCGAACAGCTGGCCATTTACGGCCTACAGGCAGCGGATGTGCTGCAGACGATCAATGCGGCTTATCACGGCAGCCAGGCGGCCGAGCTCAACCAGGCGGATCGCAGCGTGCCGGTGGTGGTGCGCATCGCGAACGCCGGCGCCGATCCGCAAGCCCTGGGTGCGCTGCTGCTGCGCGGGCGGGACGGAGCGTTGACGCCGCTGTCTGCGGTCGCCAAAATAGACATGGCGCCGGCGCGCAGTCTGATCGATCACCAGGACGGGCTGCGCCGCCAGATCGTGGTGGCGTGGCCAAAGGGCGCAGATCAGGCCGCGTATTCGCAAGCGGCGCGCCGGGCGATCGCGGCCAAAGTTCAGCTTCCGGCAGGAGTGTTCCTGCGCTTTGGCGGAGCGGCCGAAGCGCAGGCTGCCGCCCGGAACGAATTGCTGCTGCACTCGGCCGCGGCCTTCGTGCTCATCGTGCTATTGCTGGCCCTGGCATTCGGCACTCCGCGGCATGTGCTGCTGGTTTTGCTGTCCTTGCCGAGCACGCTGATCGGCGGTGTGGCGGCGGTCACACTGACGGGGGGCACGCTCACGCTGGGGGCCATGGTCGGCTTCGTCGCCTTGTTCGGCATGGCCGCGCGCAACACGATCTTGCTGGTGTCGCACTACGACCATCTGGTGCAGATGGAGGCTCAGCCTTGGAATCTGGCCACCGCCGCGCGCGGCGCCGAGGAGCGGCTGACGCCGGTGCTGCTCACCGCATTGCTTACCGGATTGGCGCTGCTCCCGGTGGCATTGCAGCTGCATCAACCCGGGCACGAAATCGAGGGCCCGATGGCAGTGGTAATTCTTGGCGGGTTGGTGTCTTCTACGCTGGTCAGCCTGCTGCTGATTCCGCCTTTGGCGGCGCGGTGGCTGCGGCCGGATAAATTACTACACAAGGACTAGGGCAATGAAAATCAACACTGCAATGGTTGTGGCTGGCTTCAGTTTGCTGGCGTGCGGCAGCGCGTGGGCTGCGGCGCCGCCGCTCACCGCCACCAAGACGGTCACCATCGACGCTTCGGCGGCCAAGGTCTGGAACATCGTGAAGGACTTCAACGGCTTGAACACTTGGCATCCCGCGGTGGCCACGGACGAGATCCTCGACGGCAAGAACAACACCGTCGGCGCGGTCCGCTTGCTGACGTTGAAGGGCGGCGGCACGATCAAGGAAAAGCTGCTGGCTTTCGATCCGGCGGGCCGCTCGTTCAAATACGCAATCGTCGAGGGGGTGCTCCCGGTGAGCGGCTATACGTCGACGCTGGCCGTCAAGTCCGCGGGCAAGAATAAATCCTCGGTGACTTGGACCGGGCACTTCAAGCGCAAGAACCTCGGCGACAGTCCCGGCGACAATGAAAACGACAAAACCGCGGTGGACACGGTGAGCGGGGTTTACCAGGCGGGTTTGGACAATCTCAAGAAGCTGGCGGAGGCCCAGTAAACGTCAAGCTGCCATGAACGCCCTGGACATCCTGCACCCTGCTGTTGCCGCGTGGTTTTCGCGGACTTTCGACGCGCCGACCACCGCGCAGGAGCAGGCGTGGCCGGCGCTGCAGTCGCGGCAGCACGTGTTGGTGGCCGCCCCGACCGGGTCGGGCAAGACATTCGCGGTATTTCTCGCCGCGATCGACCAGCTCGTCAAGGAGGGATTGGCAGGGCCGCTGCCCGACGAGACCCGCATCCTCTACGTGTCGCCGCTGAAGGCTCTGTCGAACGATATTCAACGCAACCTCGAAGCGCCGCTCAAGGGCATTCGTGAAGAGCTCGCGGCGCTGAATCTGCCCGATGTGGCGATTCGTGCGGTGGTGCGCACCGGCGACACGTCGCAGGCGGAGCGCGCCGGCATGCGGCGCAAGCCGCCGCATATCGTCGTGACCACACCCGAGTCGCTGTATATTTTGCTGGGCTCGACGTCCGGCCGCGGCATGCTCGCCACCTGCCGCACGGTGATCGTCGATGAGATCCACGCCATTGCGGGCAACAAACGCGGCGCTCACCTGGCCCTGTCTCTCGAGCGGCTGCAGGCGCTCACCACCGGCTTGACCCGCGTCGGATTGTCGGCGACCCAGAAACCGATCGAGGAGGTCGCGAAGTTCCTCATCGGCGCGAGCGGGACCGATGCCGGCCGCTGCACCATCATCGATAGCGGCCATGCCCGCAGCCGCGATCTCAAGCTGGAATTGCCGCCGGCGCCGCTCGAGGCGGTGATGTCGGGCGAGGTGTGGACGCAGATCTACGACCGGCTGGCGCAGCTCATCCGCGAGCACCGTACCACCCTGGTGTTCGTCAATACCCGCAGACTCACCGAGCGCGTGGCGCGTCATCTCTCGGAGCGGCTCGGCGAGGAAAATGTCGCGGCACATCACGGCAGCCTGTCCAAGGAACGGCGCCTCCTCGCGGAGCAGCGCTTGAAGCGCGGCGAGTTGAAGGTGCTGGTGGCGACCGCATCGCTCGAACTCGGGATCGATATCGGCGATGTGGACCTGGTCTGCCAGATCGGCTCGACGCGATCCATCAACGCATTTCTGCAGCGTGTGGGCCGTGCCGGGCATTCCGTGGGCGGGATCGCGAAGGGCCGATTGTTCCCGTTGTCCCGCGACGAACTGGTGGAGTGCACGGCGCTGCTCGACGCCGTGCGGCGCGGCGAGTTGGATCGGCTGCACATTCCGGAAAACGCCCTCGACGTTCTCGCGCAGCAGATCACGGCGGAGGTTGCGGCGCGAGAATGGAGCGAAGACGAGCTGTTCCGTCTCGTGCGCGGAGCTCATCCCTACCGGGAGTTGCGCCGCGAGGAATTCGACGAGTGCGTGCGCATGCTGGCGGACGGATTCAGCACCCGCCGCGGGCGCCGCGGGGCGCTGCTGCATCACGACGCGGTCAATGGGATGCTCCGGGCTCGCCGGGGCGCCCGCCTGACGGCGCTCACCTCCGGCGGCGCCATACCGGACAACGCCGACTACAAGGTGATGCTGGAGCCGGAAGGCCATCTCGTCGGCACCGTCAACGAGGACTTCGCGGTCGAGAGCCTGCAGGGCGATGTGTTCCAGTTGGGCAATACCTCGTTTCGAATATTGCGAGTCGAGCGCGGCACGGTGCGCGTCGAGGATGCTCACGGCCAACCCCCGTCGATTCCGTTCTGGCTGGGCGAGGCTCCCGGCCGCACCGCGGAGCTGTCGGCGGCCGTCTCGCGCCTCAGAACCGAGATCGAGGAGCGCTTGAGCGAACCGGGCGCGGCCATGCGGTGGTTGATGGAGACCGTCGGCCTCGACGATGCGGCGGCCTTGCAGCTGGTCCAGTACTTGGGTGCGGGACGCGCGGCGCTCGGTTGCTTGCCGACATTCGACACCGTCGTGTTCGAGCGCTTCTTCGACGAATCCGGCGGCATGCAGCTGGTCATTCATTCCCCGTTCGGCAGCCGCGTGAATCGCGCTTGGGGACTGTCCTTGCGCAAGCGGTTTTGCCGGACGTTCAATTTCGAACTGCAGGCGGCTGCGACCGAAGATCACATCGTGCTGTCGCTGACTCACGCGCACAGCTTCGAGCTCACGGAGGCGGCACGCTACTTGAATTCGAATTCGGTTCGCCAGGTGCTGGTGCAGGCACTGTGCGCGGCACCGATGTTCGAAGTGCGCTGGCGCTGGGACGCGGGCATTTCGCTGGCGCTGCCGCGTTTTCGAGGCGGCAGGAAGATCCCGCCGCAAATCGCGCGAATGAACGCCGAAGACCTGCTGGCGTCGGTGTTCCCCGATCAGGTGGCCTGCGCCGAGAATTTGCCGGGTGAGATCGAGATACCCGACCATCCGCTGGTGCGGCAAACGATTCGCGATTGCCTCGAAGACGCGATGGACATCGAGAGCTTCGAAGGCGTGCTGCGCCGGCTGGAAAGCGGCGATATCCGCGTCGTCGCACGCGATCTGACCGAGCCTTCGCCCTTGGCGCTCGAGGCCCTGAATGCCCGCCCGTACGCCTATCTCGACGATGCACCGCTCGAGGAGCGGCGCACCCAGGCTGTGATGAGCCGCCGCTGGCTCGATCCCGAATCTGCCGCCGACATCGGCAAACTGGATCCGGAGGCGATAGCGCGGGTGCGCGCGGAGGCGTGGCCCGATGCGGCGATCCCCGACGAACTGCATGATGCGCTGCTATGGCTCACCTTCCTGACCGAAGATGAATGCCGCCGCAATGCCGCGTGGCCGCCCTTGATGAATGCGCTCGCGCTACAGGGGCGCGTGGCCCGGTTGACATGGGAAGGCGCCGCGGTGTGGGTGGCGGCCGAACGGCGCGCCTTGTTCGAGCCCATGTCGGACGAGTCGTTGGTGGAAATCGTCCGCGGCCGGCTCGAGGGGTTGGGACCGGTCACAGCATCGGCTGTGGCCGCGTCGCTCGCGCTGCCTGCATCGAAGATCAACATCGCCTTAGGCAAGCTCGAGGCCGAGGGCTTTGCCATGCGCGGCCGGTTTGGCGCGAGCGGTGCGACTGATTCGACTGGCGCGAGCGCGCCAGGCGCGGGCCAGCCCGAGGAAGAGTGGTGCGAACGCCGGCTGCTCGCGCGCATTCATCGCTACACGGTCAAGCGCCTGCGCGCCGAGATCGAACCGGTGCAGGCCCGGGATTTCGTGCGGTTTCTCTGCGAATGGCAGCGAGTACTGCCGGAGTCGCGAATGCAGGGACCCGATGCGCTGGCGGCGGTACTCAGTCTGCTCGAAGGCTACGAAGCGCCGGCGGGCGCCTGGGAATCGGAGATCATCCCGGCGCGCATCCCGACCTATGAGCCGCAATGGCTGGACGAGCATTGCCGCGCGGGGCGCTTCACCTGGACCCGGCTCGCAGCGCCTGGCGCACTGCAATCGGCCGCGCCTGCGGTGAGTGCGGAGCCCGGCCGCGGCGTTTCACCCATCCGTTCGACGCCCATTACATTGCTGGCGCGGCGCAACGTGCCGCTGTGGGCGGCCTTTGCCGGCCAATCCGGGCCGGTACATCTGACATCGAGGGCCCGGGGCGTGGCCGAATTCATCCGCGAGCATGGCGCGTCATTCTTCGACGAGATCTTGGAGCAGGTGCGCATGCTGCCGGTCGAGGTGGAAGAAGCCCTCGCCGAACTCGTGGCCTTGGGGTTGGTGAATTCCGACAGCTTCGCCGGCCTGCGTGTGCTGCTGATGCCGAGCGGCCGCCGCGGCAAATCCAACTCCTATACCGTGCGGCGCAAGCGCCGACTGGCATTGTTCGGCATGGCGGATGCGGGGCGCTGGGCGCTGGTGCGGCGGCCTGCGGCGGGCGCGCCGCATCGAGGTGACGAGGCGGTCGAACTGATCGTGCGCACATTGCTGCGCCGCTGGGGCGTGATCTTCTGGAAACTCCTGGGGCGCGAGGCGAATTGGCTGCCGCCGTGGCGCGACATTCTCATGTGTTGCCGCCGCTTGGAGGCCCGCGGCGAAATTCGCGGCGGGCGCTTCGTCGCCGGTTTCTCGGGCGAGCAATACGCGACGCCCGAAGCGGTCGGTCTGCTGCGCGACGTGCGCCGCAAACCGAATTCGCAGCAACTCGTGTCGCTGTCCGCGGCCGATCCGCTGAATTTGGTCGGTATCATCACGCCGGGCGCGCGCCTGGCATCTCTCGCCGGCAATCGATTGCTGTACCGTGACGGAGTGCCGATCGCGACCTATGCCGCGGACGAAGTGCACTACCTGGAAGAGCTCCCCGAAGCGGAAAAGTGGCAGGTGCAGACGGCGCTATTGCGGCGGCACGTGCCGATTGCGCTGGACGAGCCGGTCTGAGCGCCGCAATGAGGTGAACATGGACCCGAACCGGCGACGTCAGGGGGGCCGCGGCAGACGTCTCGACGGCAGCCGTGTTCCCCAGCTCCCATGGACGGAAGTGACCAATCCGTACTCACCGATGGAGCTGCTCTCGGCGGATCAGCTCGAAGCCATTCACCTGACATCGCTGCGAATCCTCGAGGAACTCGGGATGGAAGTGATGTCGCAACGAGCGGTTGCCGTTCTCGAGGCAGGGGGCGCCGAGGTCGACCGGGCGGCCCGCACGGTGCGCCTGGATCGCGGCCTGGTCGAGCGCGCATTGATGAGCGCCCCCGCGTCATTCGCACTGACGCCGCGCAACCCCGCCAAGCGCGTCGTTCTGGGCGGGAACCACATCAGCTTCGGCCTGGTCGCCGGACCGCCCAATGTCCATGATTGCGAGCGGGGCCGCCGCCCGGGGAACTACCGGGATTACTGCGATTTCATCCGCCTCGCGCAGTACTTCAACGCCATCCATCTCATCGGCAACCAAGTGTGCGCGCCCATCGAGCTGCCGGCGAATTCCCGGCATTTGGACACCTATCGCGCGAATCTCATGTACTCGGACCAAGTGTTTCATTGCACGGCGATCGGCGCCGGGCGCGCGCTCGACGGCATCCGGATGATGGCGATCGCGCGCGGCCTCGAGATGCGCCAAATCGCCGACAGCCCCGGGGTCATCACCATCATCTCGGTGAATAGTCCCCGCCGTTTCGATGAGGCCATGACGGAGGGGCTGATGGCGATGGCGGAACACGGCCAGGCTGTGGTCATCACCCCGTTCACGCTGATGGGCGCCATGGCGCCGGTCTCGCTGGCGGCAGCGCTTGCGCAGCAAAATGCCGAGGCGCTTTTCGGGGTCGTGCTCGCCCAGTTGATTCGGCCCGGCACACCGGTGATGTACGGCGCCTTCACTTCGAATGTGGACATGCGTTCTGGAGCGCCGGCGTTCGGCACGCCGGAAAACGCCAAGGCGAATATCGCGAGCGGCCAATTGGCGCGCCGCTATCGATTGCCGTACCGCACCTCGAACGCCAGCGCTTCCAACGCGGCCGATGCGCAGGGCGCGTACGAGACCGAAATGTCGCTGTGGGGCGCGATATTGGGGCACGGCAATCTCGTGTATCACGCCGCCGGTTGGCAGGAGGGCGGCCTGACAGCCTCATTCGAGAAGCTGGTGCTCGACGTCGAAATGCTGCAGATGATGATCGAGTTTCTCAAGCCCATCATCGTCAACCAGAATGAACTTGGCTTCGACGCCATCGCGGGCGTGGCGACGGGCGGCCACTTCTTCGGCGAGCCGCATACCATGGAGCGGTACGAGCACGCCTTCTATCGGCCGCTCGTCTCCAATTGGCAGAACTACGAGAATTGGCAGCTCGGCGGAGGCAAGGACGCGACGCGCCGGGCCACCGATATTTGGCAGCAAGCGCTCAAGGAATACGAGGAGCCTAGATTGGATCCGGCGGTTCAGGAATCGCTCGACGCCTACGTGGCTCGGCGGCGCGTCGAGATCGGCAGCGGCGAGCCCTGAGATCGGCAGCGGCGAGCTGCAGGCCAAGGGTCACGCCGGCGATCATCTCGGCTTGTACGCGGCCAACTTGCTGTGGGTGCGCCCCGGGTCGAACTCGGAAAGCTCCGGCTCGGCGCCTTTTTGGGCCCGGACCAGCGCCTCGAACTTCGCCGCCGGCAGGGCGGGGCTGAAGTGAAATCCCTGATATTGATCGCAGCCGAGCTGCTTCAGAAACTCGAGCTGCTCGGGTGATTCGACGCCTTCGGCCACCACCTTGAGTTTCAAACTATGGGCGAGCGAGATGATCGCGCGCACGATGGACGCGTCTTCGGATCGGGACACCACTTCACTGATGAAGCCTCGATCGATCTTCAATTTGTCGATCGGCAGGCGCCGCAAATAGCTCATGCTGGAATAGCCGGTGCCGAAGTCGTCGACCGACACGAGCACGCCCATGGTGCTCAATTTCTCGAGGATGGCGACCGACTCTTCCGGGTCGCTCATGACCACGCTCTCGGTCAGTTCGACTTCGAGGAAGCGCGGCTCGAGGCCGGCATCCTGCAAGGCACTGCGGATGATCTCGACGATGTCGCCTTGACGGAACTGCGAAGCCGACAGATTCACCGCAACCCGCAGGGGCGGCAATCCGTCGCGCTGCCAAGCGCGCGCCTGCCGGCAGGCCTCGCGCATCACCCAGGCGCCGATGCTGCCGATCAAACCGCATTCCTCGGCGATGGGTATGAACTCCGCAGGCGAGATCGAGCCGCGCTCCGGATGGTGCCACCGCAGCAATGCCTCGGCGCCGTGCATGATTCCCGTCGAGACGCTGATCTTGGGCTGATAGTGCAGCTCGAACTGCTTTTTTTCCAGGGCGACGCGCATGTCGATTTCCAGCCTGACCTTCTCTTGCGTGGCCGCATTCATGCCCGGCGTGAAGCACTGGAAATTGTTGCGGCCGCGCTCCTTCGCGCAGTACATCGCCGCATCGGCGTGCGCCAATAGGGTCTCGATCTCCGAGCCGTCCTGCGGAAAAAACGCGATACCGATGCTCGGCGAGGTATGAACCTCGACGTCCGCAATGCGTACCGGCTCTTGCATTATCTCGATGATGCGGCGGGCGATTTGCCGCGGCGCATCGGGATCCGGACTCGGCGTTACGATCAGTACGAACTCGTCTCCGCCGAGGCGTGCAACCGTATCGACGTCGCGCACGACGCTTCTCAGCCGCTGCGCCACCACCTTGAGCAGTTCGTCGCCGGCGCGGTGTCCGAGCGAATCGTTCACCAGTTTGAAGCGGTCGAGGTCCAGCAAAATGACGGCGAATGTCTGGCCCTGCCGTTCGGCGAGCACGATGGATTGGCTGATGCGGTCGTCCATCAAAACCCGGTTCGGCAGCCCCGTGAGGGCATCGTGGGTGGCCAAATGCCGCAATTGCTTGTTGGCGGTCTCGAGGCCCTGCGTGCGTGCATTGACGACTTGTTCGAGCGTCTCGACTTCGCGCCGCACGATGCGCTCGTTCTGCCACTTGCGGGTCAGCGCATTCGCGCATTGCAGGACCTCGATGGCCTCGAACGGCTTCTTGACCACCAATAGCTTGTCGGAGTTGTTCAGGCGTGCGACCACGTCCGTCCAGTCGTAGTCGGAATGCGCCGAACATATGACGATTTGCACGTCGGGGTCGATGGCCCAAAGATGTTCGATGGTCTCCAGGCCGTCCCAGCCGGGCGGCATGCGCATGTCGACGAAGGCCATTGCGTAGGGTCGGCCCTCATCCAGTGCTTGCTGCACTCGGGCGACCCCTTCCTGACCCTGATACGCCGAATCTATCTCGAAGCCCAGATTGAGGGCCTGCGGCGGCTTCTCCCCCAGCAGGGCGAGTTCGGCGGCGGCGAGCCTCACGGTGTCGTCCGTGTCGCCGCCGATGACCTTGCGAAAATCGCCGTGGATGTCTCGATTGTCATCGATGATCAAGATTCGCCGATTCACCGGCAGTGATTGCTTAGTCATAAATTGCTTCCGGAGATTTGAACGGTAAATCAAGTGTAAACGTCGCGCCCTGACCGGCACCGGCACTGTGGACGTGCAGCGCGCCGCCGAGATCCCTCGCCGCCAACGCGCCGCTGTGCAGTCCGAAACCGTGGCCGTCTTTTTTCGTGGTGAATCCATGGCTGAAAATTCGCGTCATATGATCGGGCTGGATGCCGATCCCATTGTCGATGACGGCGATCTGAACGCCGGCCGCTTGCTTCGCGATGCGCATCACCACCTCCTTGTCGGGCTTTCCCGATGCTTCGCAGGCATAGCGTGCGTTGCGCAGGAGATTGACCAGAATCTGCAGTACCTTGTGTTTTTCAACGACGATTTCCGGCACGTCCTCGAATTCGCATTTCAGATTGACGCCGTGGCGGGTGAACGCGCCGGCATTCATGCGCAGCGCATCATCGACCAGATTGGCGACGGCGAGTCTCTCGGGTACCCCGACCAACTTGGAGTAGCTCTGCTGCATCGACACGATCTCCTTGATGTGATCGATGTTTTTGCGCAATAAATCGAGCTCCTTCAGCGTGACGTCCTGATCGCGCGCGAGGTGTTCGGCCAGCTGCGCGAGATAGACCGGCAAATGCTTGGCGCGCTCGTCGTTCGCGACGAAACCGGCCATATCGGCCGACTGCTCCTGCAACAGCGCCGCGACTTTGCCGAGTCCGGCCGACCGGGGTTTTCTCACGCGGTCTGTGACGATGCTTGCCGAGATGTTGACGCTGTTCAAAACGTTGCCGACGTTGTGCAGTACGTTGGTGGCAATTTCCGCCATGCCGGCCTGCCGGGAAGCGTCGTGCAACTGCTGCTGCAGCTGGCGTTCGCGTTCGTCCGCCTCGACGCGGTCCGTGATGTCGAGATCGATGCCGACGAGGCGCGGGCTGGAGTCGATCGAATCCGTCGAAACGGCCGCGAGGGATGCGATGTGGCACACCGACCCGTCCGGGCGAACGATGCGGTACTGGGAGCGCAGCTGGCTATGCTCGCGCATGGCCTTTGTGATCGCGGTCTGCGCCGCCTGCCGGTCATCGGGGTGGATCAACCCGAGCCACGCGGCCATGGTCGGCCGGAAGTCTTGCGGCGGCTGAGCGTAGAGCTCGTGCATGGTGTCGCTCCACCACAGGTCCAAACCATCGCCCGTCAGCTCGTAGACGCCGGCGCGGGCCGCGCGGGTCGCGACGCCGAAGCGGACCGAAATGGTCTCCAGTGCGGCTCTGCGCTCGCGCTCCGCGGAGATGTCGGCTTCCAGGCGCGCTTTCAACCGCCGCCGCGTCGCCAAAACGAACAGCACGGTCAGGATGGCGGTAATGATCAGCGCGCCGGTGACTGCGCGCTTCTGATACACCGCGGAGGCGATGGCGTCCTTGACCACGAACTCGTCCCGCCTCTCGAATTCGTCGTCGACCGCCTTGGTGAGCGTGTCGCTTTCAATGATGCGCGGCCGCAGCGCGATCAGCGTGCTCAAGGTCGCGCCCTTGGAGAGGGTGGCGGCGAGGTGCTTCACGGCCGACTCGGCATCGCCGACGACGGCGGCCTCGCCGTGATCGGTGAGCTCGGTCAGCCGCGCCGCCGCCGTTTGCAAGGCTTTGACGGACTGCGCGCCCAAGCTGCCGGTATCGACCGCGTCCGCCGCACCATTGGTGAAGGTCTTGTAGTTGGCACGCGCTTCGCTCGCCAATATTCGCAGCGGGCGGGAATGCTCGAGGCGCGCCGCGCGCCTCGCATCGGCGGCCATTTGCACCAGCAATACCACGGCGATCGGCAGTACGACGGCGAGGAATTGCAGTGCGATCAGCTTGTCGGTCGCGCGTTTCATGACGTTGCGGCTCAATATCTCGCGATCACGGTGACGCTCTCGGGCGGTGCGAATGCCAGATATCCGCAGCCGCCCGAGGTGCGTTTGATGAATTCCAGAACTGTGGCATCGTTTGCCAGCGCCGCCGGCGGGTTGACGCCGTCGCGAAACGACTTCTTGGCCCAGGTCGTCGCATATCTGCCCGCGCTCATGCGCAGCACTTTGTCGAGGAAATCCGGTTCCGCCTCGATATTGTCGACCGGCACCAATCGCACGGTGTTGAAGAACTGCATGTCGCCCAGAAATACATCGCGCACCTCCGCGGCCGCCAGCGCCACCCCCGTGTGGCAGACGACAAAAAGGTTGTCGCCCACGGCGGATGAACAAACGCCTGCCATCAGCAGCGAGAACATCCAGATTGTTAAAATGCGCTGCATTACGCGTTCCACGACCGGTCAACGCGCGGTGTCACAGCAGATTGCGCCAGTCGCCGTGAACAGAGTCGATGATGCCGCGCTGTACGCCGTCGCGGTCCAGCGCCACGATCCGATAGTCATGCATGACGTGCTCGCCGTCGCGCCAACTCGGCGGCAGCCGGCTCAAGGCCGTGGTCCGCGGCGAGGGTTCGCCGCCTGCGCCCGACAGCAAGGGCAGCGCCAGCGCTATTAACATAGCGCAGCGCATGCGGGCACGGTACGGAACCGGCGCAGCCGTCGAGGACGTTCTCATCACACACCGCTCCGAAGATAAAGGGTTTGCTCTACATCTTCAGTCGGTGAATTCTTGCCTAACTTGATACCCCCTTATGTAACGGACCGCGCAGATTCCGCTGAAAACGTGCGGTTGCCGCGATTGATTTCTAAATATTTGACGTCTGCACGCGCGCCTGGGAGTGATATTGTAAAATCGCGTGCGAGCGGTGCGGCCCGTCCATAGGGGCTACGGCAGAGGCAACTGCGACGCGCTCCATCCCCCGCCCACGGCTTCGATCAGTGCGATGCTGGCCTGCAATCGGCTCGACAGCACGGAGAGCGCCGTCTGTTCGGCGCTGAGGCGGGTGGTCTGCGCCGTAATCACGCTGCTGTAGGGCACGGTACCCGCCTTGTACTGATTGAGCGTGAGCTTCTCAGCCTCTCGGGCAGCCGCCACTGCCGCCTCCTCGATGACTGCCTGCTGTTCCAGTACGCGCAGGGTCACGAGTTCATCTTCGACCTGCTGAAAACCGGCGAGAACGGTTTGCCGGTAGGTATCGACGGTCCCTTCGTAGGCGGCGCGGGCCTGCGCCACTTGGGCGCGCCGCAAGCCTCCGTCGAACAGAGTTTCCGCGAGCGAGGGTCCGATCGACCAGACCCGGTTCGAAGCGCGGATCAAGTGGCTCATGGAGCTGCCGGTGTAATCGTCCGAACCGCTCAAGGTAAGATCCGGAAAGTAGGCCGCCGTTGCGACGCCGATCTGCGCATTCGCGGCGGCTACCTTGCGTTCCGCTTCGGCGATATCCGGACGCCTCTCGAGCAGAGTGGAAGGAATCCCGGCGGGCACCGTCGGCACGTCGGTTCGCATGGCGGAGGAGCTCAGGGAAAAGGATGCCGGCTGCTGACCGATCAGTACTGCGATCGCGTGCTCGAGAATTCCGCGCTGGATCTTGGCGTTGACTTGCTGCGCCTGACTCGATAGGAGCTGCGCCTGCGCGCTCACGACGTCGGCCCGCGCAGCCACGCCGAAGCGGTAGCGGCTCACCGCGATTTTCAGGGACAGAGTCTCCGCCTCCACCGTGTCGTCGAGCAATTTTTGCAACTGATCCTGCGCGCGCAGCTCGAAATAGTCGGTCGCGAGGTCGGCCTGTGCGGAAAGGCGCGCCGCGGCAAGCGCGGCCGCACTCGACTGGGCCGAAGCACGGTCGCTCTCGGTAGTGCGGCGAATCTTTCCCCAGATGTCCAGGTCCCAATTGGCCGACAATCCGGCACTATCGGTGATATGGGCGCGCGAGCCGGTAGTGACCGGCACGCCCGCGCCATTGATGATGGTGCCCGGTGTGCCCGAGGCGCTGCGCTCGCGGGAGAGGCTTGCGGCCACGGTCGGCCAAAAGCCGGCGCGTGCCTGCGCCACCAAAGCGCGCGCCTGGTCGAAGGCGGCCGCGGCCGCTTTCACGTTCTGATTCGAAATATCAATCCGAACTTCGAGTTGGTTCAGCGCATCGTCGCGGTAAATTTCCCACCAGGGTCCGCGGCTCAACGCATCGTTGGGCTCGCTCGGCTTCCAGTCACCCGCCTCTTTGTAGTCGGCGGCGGCCTCGACCTTCGGGCCATGATAGTTGGGACCGACCGCACAGGCGGCGAGGCCAAGCCCGATCGTCACGCAAATCCAACGCGCGAACCGCGGGACGGCGCCGCCGCGAGATGCCGTGCCGGGCGCAAGCCGAGTCACGCCCTCGCTCCGAGCGGGTCGATTCCACGGTCACCCGACGCGGGCCCGCCGGCGCGCGCCGCCGGCGGCCGGTACCTGCCCTGTTTCAGATGCTTCCAGTAGCGATGTACGTACAAGTAGACCACGGGCGTCGTATAGATCGTGAGGAGCTGGCTCACGACCAGGCCGCCGACGATCGCTATTCCTAAAGGCCGGCGCATCTCGGTGCCGTCGCCGGCGGCAATCGCCAGCGGCAAGGCGCCGGCGATGGCGGCACAGGTCGTCATCATGATAGGCCGAAAGCGCAGGCTGCAGGCATAAGAAATCGCCGCGCGCGGATCGAGTCCCAGCTCGCGTTCGGCCTCGAGCGCAAAATCGACCATCATGATGGCGTTCTTCTTGACGATGCCGATCAACAACAAAATTCCGAGAAAGGCGATGATGCTAAATTCGGTGCCGGTGGCCATCAAGGCAAGCAGCGCGCCGACTCCGGCTGACGGGAGAGTCGAGAGGATGGTAATCGGCTGGCTGTAGCTTTCGTAAAGAATGCCGAGCACAACGTAAATCGCGAGCAGCGCAGCCACCGTCATCAACGGTGTGTTGCTGTTGTTTTGCTGAAACAGGCGCGCGGTTCCGTAGGTGCCGCCGCGGATGGTAACAGGCACGTGAATCTCGGCCATTTTGCGTTCTATCGCATCCAGGCCTGTCTTCAGCGATTCGCCTTCCGGCAGGTTGAATGCGATGGCCGTCGAGACCGAGGTCCCGGTGTGGTTGACGCTCACGGGTGTGGTCCCCGTCGCGAAGTGACTGAACGCCGAAAACGGCACCACCGTTTCCCGCGCTACGCTCACGGCCGATCCGGTGGAGGTATTGCCGCGGCCCGCATTGGCCAGGGAATTCGCGGCCAGATTGCGCGCGGTATCCTCGGCAATGGCGGCGGCGCCGGAAGAAGCACCCGACGCCGGTTTGAGCACCGTGGTGCCGGCGACTGCCTGCGTCGCTTGTGTCCCCGAGACTGCCCCGCCGGACGTACTGACGTATAGTTCCTTGAGCACTTCCGGGTTTTGCCAAAACTCGGGGGCCACTTCCATGACGACATGGTATTGCTGCGGGCTGAACGGATTGTAGATGTTCGACACTTGCGCCTGGGCAAACGCATCACCCAGCGCGTTGTCGATCTGAATTTCCGTGAGTCCCAGCTGCGACGCCGTGTCGCGATCCACGATCAGATCAGCCTCGAGTCCGCCCGGCTGCAAATCCGTGTCGACATCGGTGAGCTCCGGCATGTCTTGCATCGCCGTTCGAAGTTTGAGCGACCAGGCTTGCAGTTCGCTCAAATCATCGCCGAGCAAGGTCCATTGATATTGCGAGTTGGCCGATCGGCCGCCGCCGCGCACGTCCTGCACGGCTTGCAAGAAAACCGATACACCTGAGACCTTGCTGAGCTTCGGCCTCAATCGCGCGATGATCCGATCCGCGGATACTCGCCGCACCGCCAGCGGCTTGAGTGCGATGGTCACGTTGGCATTCGCGCTGCCGCCGCCACCACCGAAGCCGCCGCCGCCCACCGAGCCTGTGATGGTGTTGACCGCCGGATCCGCCTGGATGATGGCCGCGACTTCCTGCAGCTTGCGCTTCATCATTTGAAATGAACTCTGTGCGTCGCCGCGAATGCCGCCCTGCAATTGGCCGGTATCCTGCTGCGGAAAAAAGCCCTTGGGAATCACGATATACAGATAAATGTTGAGCCCGATAGTGGCGCACAGCAGCAGCATCATGGTGCGCGGGTGATGCAGGACCCAATCGAGCGTGCTCTCGTAGCCGCGGCGCAGCCGCGAGAAGCCGCGCTCGAACGCCTGGCCGAACCGGGACGGCTTGCGCTTGTCTTCGCGCACGAGCAGCCGCGAACACATCATCGGCGTGGTCGTCAGCGAAATCACCAGGGAGATGAGAATCGAGACCGACAGCGTGACGGTGAATTCGCGGAATATGAGACCGACGATGCCCCCGGCGAACATGAAGGGTATGAACACCGCCACCAGCGACAGGCTCATGGATACGACGGTGAAGCCCACCTCTTTGGCGCCCAGCAGGGCGGCGCTCAAGCGCGGCATGCCGGCCTCGATGTGCCGCGTGCTATTTTCCATGACGACGATGGCATCGTCCACGACGAAGCCGGTGGCCACGGTGAGCGCCATCAGCGAGAAATTATCGAGCGTGTAGCCCAATAGATACATCGCGCCGAAAGTGCCGATCAGCGACACCGGCACCACCAGCGCGGGAATCAGCGCCGCGCGATAACTGTTGAGGAAGATGTACACCACGAGAATGACGAAAGCCACGGCCAGCATCAGGGTCTGCTCGACCTGGCGCAGCGAGGCGCGAATCGTGATCGAGCGATCGAAGGTGACCACCAGATCGATTTTCGGATCGATCGAACTCTTGAGCAGCGGCAGTTCCGCCTTCACGGCGTCGATCATTTGGATGACGTTGGCGCCGGGCTGCTGATAGACCCGGACGAATACGGCAGGCTTGCCGTTGTACAGGCCGTAGGTGCGGATGTCTTCGGTCGCGCCATCCTGCATATCCGAGACCGTGGCCACGTCGCTGAGCCGTACCGTCGAGCCGTTGCGGTTGGCGATGATCAGATTGCGGTACGGTCCTGCGTCGCGGGCATTGTCGTTGGTGTAGATCTGATAATGCAGCTGGTCGGACTCGATGGCACCCTTGGGCGCGTTGGCATTGGAATTGGAAATGGCGGCGCGCACATCCTGCAGGCCGATGCCGTACTTGGACAGCGACAGCGGATTGATCTCGACCCGCACGGCGGGCAGCGCGCTGCCGCTGACGTTGACGCCGCCGACGCCGGGAAGCTGCGACAGGCGCTGCGAGATCACGGCGTCCGCGGCATCGTAGATTTGACCCTGGGTGAGCACGTCCGAGGTCATGGCGATGGCCATGACCGGAAACAAGGCGGTGTTGAGCTTGCGATAGGAGGGGTTGCGCGTCAGGGAGGATGGCAGATCGGCATGCGCGGCGACGATGGCCGCCTGCACGTCGCGCGCCGCACCGTCGATATCGCGGTCGACGCCGAAGGTCAATTGAATATTCGACGTGCCGACGGCGCTCGACGACGTCATGTCGTCGACGTCGGCGATGGCGCCGAGGTGCCGTTCCAGCGGCGTCGCCACGGTGCTTGCCATCACCTCGGGGCTCGCGCCGGGCAGCTGCGCGGATACGAAGACCGCCGGCACGTCGATGCGCGGCAGCGGCGCCACCGGCAGCAGGATGAATGCCGCGCCCCCGCACAGCGCGACGCCGATGGTCAACAGGGTGGTCGCGACCGGCCGGTGGATGAAGGGGGCGGAGATGTTCACGTCGGATTGTCCGCCAGCGGTTCGCCGATGCTTAGGCCAGCTCGGCGGCGCAGGCGCACGGCGATGCGGTCGAACGCCAGATAGATCACCGGCGTCGTGAACAAGGTGAGCACCTGACTCACCAGGAGGCCCCCCACGATGCTGATGCCGAGCGGGTGGCGCAGTTCCGAGCCGGTGCCCGTGCCGAACATCAGCGGCAGGGCGCCGAAGATCGCGGCGACGGTGGTCATGAGTATGGGGCGAAAGCGCAGCAGGCAGGCCCGGTAGATCGCCTCGCGGGGAGCAAGCCCCTCGTCGCGCTCCGCAACGACCGCGAAGTCGATCATCAGAATCGCGTTCTTCTTCACGATGCCGATGAGCAGGATGATCCCGATCAGTGCGATGATGGTCAGATCGTCTCCCGCCAACATGAGGGCGAGCAGTGCGCCGATGCCCGCCGACGGCAGGGTCGAAAGGATCGTGATCGGGTGGATGAAGCTCTCGTACAGCACGCCGAGGACGATGTACATCGTGAGCACGGCGGCCACCAGCAGCAACAGCTCGTTGGTCAGGTTGCTGCGGAATGCGAGCGCCGCGCCCTGAAAGGTGGTGCGGATGCTGTTCGGCATCCCGGCGCCTTGCTCCGCGCTTTCGATGGCCGAAACGCCGGCGCCGAGAGAGGTGCCCTGGCTCAAGTTGAACGAGATGGTGGTGGCGGGGAACTGCGCCAGATGGTTGATGAGCAGCGGCCGCGTTTCCACGTCGACTTTCGCGATCGCCGACAACGGTACCTGGCCGCCGGAGGCCGATGGTAAATAAATGGAGGCAAGCGAATCGACGGACCGATAGGTCGCCGGATCCGCCTCCAAAATGACTCGATACTGATTCGACTGAGTGAAAATCGTGGACACGATTCTTTGCCCGAAGGCATCGTACAGCGCGTTGTCGACGGTTCCCACGCTGATGCCGAGACGCGCCGCGCTGTCGCGGTCGATGGTGACGTAGGCCGCAAGTCCGTTGTCCTCCTGATTGCTGACGACGTCCGCGAGCTCCGGCTGCTGGCGCAGCGCGGCCACCAGCTTGGGCGTCCAGGTGGACAGTGCCGCGGAGTCCGCGCTCTCCAGGGTGAATTGATACTGAGTGCGGCTCACGGTGGTGTCGAGAGTCAGATCCTGCACCGGCTGCATGTACAGGGTGATGCCCGCGACGTTCGCCGTTTCCGCCTGCAGGCGCCGGATGGCATCGGCAACGTTCGAGCTGCGGGCGGCGCGCGGCTTCAAATTGATCAGAAAGCGCCCGCTGTTCAGCGTGACGTTGTTGCCGTCGATGCCGATGTAAGACGACAGGCTGACCACGTCGGGATCCTTGAGAATGGCAGCGGCGAGCGCCTGCTGCCGATCGGCCATGGCCGCATAGGACACCGACTCGGTCGCCTCGGACACGCCCTGGATCAAGCCGGTGTCCTGGTCGGGGAAAAAGCCCTTTGGGATGAGCACATACAGAATCACGGTCAGCGCCACCGTGGCCGTCGCGACATACATGGTCAGCCGCTGATGATCGAGCACCCAAGTCAATCTTCGCCCATACCACTCGACCACGGTGGTGAACCATCGCCCCGACTCGAGCGCCGCGTGCGCGCCCGCCGGCGCGGTGCTTGAGAAGTTTGGCGCACATCATCGGCACCAGCGTCAGCGACACCACCGCGGAAATGAGAATCGTGACGGCCAGCGTCACCGCGAATTCCCGGAACAGTCGCCCGACCACGTCCTGCATGAAGAGCAGCGGAATCAGCACGGCGATGAGCGAAATGGTCAGGGAAATGATGGTGAAGCCGATCTGTCCGGCGCCCTTGAGGGCGGCGTCGAGCGGCGAGTCGCCGAGTTCGATGTAGCGCGAGATATTTTCGATCATCACGATGGCATCGTCGACGACGAATCCCGTCGCGATCGTCAAGGCCATCAGCGACAGGTTATTGAGGCTGAAATTCGCCAGGTACATCACGGCGAAGGTGCCGATCAGCGACAGCGGCACCGACAGGCTGGGAATGATCGTGGCCGGAACATTGCGCAGGAACAGATAGATCACGAGCACGACCAGCACGACCGCGAGCACCAGCTCGAACTCGACGTCGGCGACCGAGGCTCGAATGGTCGTCGTGCGATCGGTGAGGATGGCCAGGTCCACTCCCGCGGGCAGCGCGGCCTGCAGCGAGGGCAGCAGATCGTGGATTCTGTTGACGACATCGACGACGTTCGCGCCGGGTTGACGCTGCACGTTGAGTATCAAGGCCGGAACCGAATTCATCCAGCCGCCGAGCTTGGCGTTCTCCGCGCCGGAGACCAAGGTGGCCACATCCTTGAGCCGCACGGCGGCGCCGTTTTTGTACGCGACCACGACTTCGCCGTAGTCTTGCGCATTTCTGATCTGATCGTTGGTATTGACCGTGTACGCGACGCTCGGGCCGTCCAGCGTGCCCTTCGGGCCATTCTGGTTGGCATTGCTGATGGTGGTGCGCAAATCGTCGAGGTTCAATCCATAGGCCGCCATCGCCCGGGGATTCGCCACGACGCGCACGGCCGGCCGCTGGCCGCCGCTGATGCTGACGACGCCGACCCCCTTGATCTGCGAAATCTTTTGCGCCACGCGCGTGTCGGCCAGATCCTCCACTTCCGTGAGCGGCATCACTTTGGAGGTCAATCCCAAGATCAGCACCGGCGCATCGGCGGGATTGACCTTGGCGTAAATCGGGGGTGCGGGAAGATCCTGCGGCAGCAGGTTCTGGGCTCCGCTGATGGCCGCCTGCACCTGCTGCTCGGCCACATCGATCGCCAGCGCCAAAGTGAACTCCAAGGTGATCACCGACGCGCCGGCCGAACTCGTCGAGGACATTTGGCTCAAGCCCGGCATTTGGCCGAACTGCTTTTCCAGCGGCGCGGTGATGGCCGAAGTGATGACCTCGGGGCTCGCACCGGGGTAGAACGTCTGCACCTGAATGGTCGGGTAAGCCACTTCGGGAAGCGCAGACAGCGGCAGCTGCAGATAGGCGATGGCGCCGACGATCAAGATCGCGACCATCAGCAGCGTGGTCGCGACCGGGCGCAGGATGAATATGCGCGATGGGTTCATGAGGGCGCAGCTACGGGTGTCATCGAGAACGCATGCCCAATCGGCTTCATTGCGATGGTTTGGAGTGCGCTCGCGGGCGGTGCGCCCCGGGCGAGGCCGGCGCGCCGGGTCGCGCATTGCCGGGCGGCTGCGCGGTCGCCGCCGGCCCTTTCGGAGCCGGCAGCACCACCTGCGCGCCGTCGCGCAGGCGGTCGCCGCCTTCCGTCACCACGACCTCCCCGACGCTGAGTCCCTTGGTGACGGCGACGCGTTCGCCATCGACGACTCCGAGCGTCACCGGACGCACCTTGACCGTACGGTCCGAATCGACGACTGTAGACAAAGGTGCTCACGACACCATTGGGTGCCCCGCGGCGTACCGCGGCATTGGGAATGATGATTTGGTCGTGCAATAGTTCCTGCAGCAGCTGGATGTTGACGAACTGGTTTGGAAACAGCACGCTGTCGGCATTCTCGAATTGCGCGCGCAGCTTGACCGTGCCGGTCGTGACATCGATCTGGTTGTCCACGGTGAGCAGCTTGCCTTGCGCGAGCATCGCGCTGTTGGCGCGGTCGTAGGCCTCCACCGTCATCGGGCCGCCCTCGTGCAGCCGCCGCATCAATGCCGGCACGTTGTCCTCGGGGATGGGGAAGATCACGGTGATCGGTTGCAGCTGGTTGATCACGACAATGCCGTTCGCGTCGCCCGGCGTGACGTAATTTCCCTGATCGACCTGGCGCAATCCGACGCGGCCGGTGACCGGCGCCACAATGTGCGTGAAGATCAAGTTTACGCTCGCGGTTTTCACCTGACCTTCGTCGGCTTCGATGGTGCCGACGTACTGGTCGACCAGCGCCCGCTGCGTATCGAGCTGCTGCTCGGCGATCGAGTCCTCCTTGACCAGACCTTCATAGCGTTTCAGATCCAGCCTCGCGTCCGCGAGCAACGCCTGATCGCGCTGCAAATTTCCCTGCATCTGCTGCAGGGCGGCTTCGTAAGGACGCGGATCGATTTGCGCCAGAGGATCGCCCTGGCGCACGGTTTGACCCTCCGTAAAGAGGATTTTTTGCATGACCCCGCTGATCTGCGTCCTGACGGTCACCGTGGCCAGCGGCGTGACGGTGCCGAGCGCCGGTATGCGCAGCTGAATGTCGCCGGACGTGACCGTCGCCACCGATACGGAAACCGGCCCGTTCTGGCCGCCGCGTCCGGCAGCTCCCGCCGCCGGGGCTTGCTTATGGCGGAGATAAGCGAAGAATCCAATCAGCAACCCCACGACGAGGACCGTCACGAGAAGCGCGACCCAATGCCTGCGCATGAAGGCCATGGGACCGCGCGGCGGCGCGTTGGGTTCGGAGGCTACGGGTTCGTTTAACACAACTTCACACTTCACCACAGTCGCGCCCACGCTGGAGCGGGCGATGTTTGGACTATAACCAGATTATCCGGCAAAGGACCACTTGAGTATCGCATGCTGCCTGCCCGCGGCGGCGCGCATTGTTCTCGACAGGCTGGAACAACTGGGGCGAAAATGCGTCATGAGCCGGGCGCCGCGACTCTTGGGAACACGTTCAGGCGAAAGGAGCTTTGATGAAATTATTGAATTGCGCCGCGTTGGCGGCCGTGCTTGCGTCGAGCATCTGCACCCCGGCGCGCAGCGCGACCTGGACCGAGGGCGTCAATTATTTCTTGATCGACCCGCCGCACGCGACATCCATGCCCGCCGGCAAGGTAGAGGTCACCGAAGTCTTTTCCTACGCCTGCCCGGCCTGCAATTTATTCGTGCCCACCATGCACAAGTTGAAGACCAGTCTGCCGGCGAATGCGGTACTCGATTTTCTGCCGGCATCCTTCAATTCGAGCGAAGATTGGCCGATGTTTCAGCTGGCCTATCTCACGGCGCAAGCGCTCGGAGTTGCGGATCAGACCCACGATGCGATGTTCAATGCCGTGTGGCAGGGCGGTGACCTGGCGGTCATCGATCCTGCCGGCGGCCGCATCAAGAGCCGGCTGCCGACCATCGAGGATGCGGCGAAGTTCTACCAGGCGCAGGCCGGAGTGCCCGTCGACAAATTCCTCGCGACCGCCAAATCGTTCTCGGTGGACGTGAAGGTGCGCGCCGCGGAGGCCCTGCTCGTGGCGTATCGCGTCGACCGTACGCCGACCATCGTCGTGAACGGCAAGTACCGGCTGCATACCGAATCGGCCGGCGGCAACGACCAGCTGGTCGAGCTCGTGAAATGGCTGGTCGCGAAGGAAAGCAAGTAGCGCGGGCCGCGGCGCGCGCTGCGGATGGCGCACCCATCCGATGAAGAAACTCCTGTTCAATCATCCGCGGCTGTGGATTTCGGTGACCGTGGGCTGCGTGATATTTTTCCTGCTGCCGGCGCATTGGTCCGCCTTGAGCCGCGCGCTGGTGTGCTGGAACTGCGGAGTCACGCTATTTCTCGCGCTGATTTTCTTCTGGATGACGCGCTTGAGCGCCGCGCAGATCTGCACGAAATACATCGAAGAGGACGAAACTGCGCCCATCATTCTGATCGTCGTGACGATCGCCGCGGCGTTCAGCCTGGTTGCCATCGTCGAGCCGCTGGCGACGATGCGGCAGGTGACCGGCACGGAGCGCACCGCGCACTTCGCGCTGGCGGCGATGACCCTGGTCAACTCCTGGATCCTCGTGCCCACCATGTTCACGACCCGGTATGCCGACATGTTCTACAGCGCGAATCAGGAGAGCCGTCCGCTGCATTTCCCGGAAACTCCCATGCCGGTGTTCTGGGACTTCGCCTACTTCTCCTTCACCATCGCGGCAGCCTGCCAGACGGCGGATGTCGCGACTATGGATGCCGGCATGCGCAAGGTGGTGATCGCGCATACGTTGATTTCATTTCTGTTCAACGCCTCGATACTCGGGTTTGCGATCAACGTCACGGCGGGGCTGATCGGCGGTTCTTAGAAATCTCAGCGCGCCGGTGCCTTGGCCGCCTCGCCGCCGCTCGCCGGCTCGACAGCCGGCATGAGAGCATCGAGGCGCGGCGGGTCGGTGTCGCTGACGTAAGCGAATGCGACGATGTGCTCGACGATATGCTGCACATAGCCGCGCGTCTCAGGATAGGGGATATTTTCGATCCAAACGTCGGCATCGGCCGACTTGGCAGGCAGCCAGCGCGCGACCGGCGTCGGGCCGGCATTGTAGGCGGCAAGCGCCGGGCCGAGCTGGCCGGCGAAATGATCCAGCAATTCGCGCAAGTACGCGGCGCCGAGCGGTACCGCGATCGACGCGTCGAACAAATCTTCTTTGCGGGGAGCCGGCAGGTGCCAGCGGCGCGCCACCGCGGCCGCGGTGGCGGGCAGCATCTGCATGAGACCGCGTGCATCGGCGCGCGACACCGCATCCTTGCGATACAGGCTCTCCTGGCGCATGACGCCCAGTATCCAATCAGCGGGAAGAGCCGCGAGCCGGCTGGCCGCGGCGACGGCGTCCGGAAAGGGTCGTGGGTAGCGCAGCCGGACGTCGTCCCATTCGGCGGCCTGTGCCAGGGCCGCAATGGACTCAGCGTACCAACCCCAGCGCGCGGCAAGGTGCGCCGCCTGAACCTTGACCGCAGGTTCGGCGCCCCCGAGCACCGCCGTCCATTCGGCGGCGGCTTCATCCGCCATGTCGCAGGCGAATAATTCGTGGGCGCGGATCAAGCCGAGTTCGGCCGCGAGCGCGCCCTGGGCCTTGGCATCGTCCGGCGAAGGCCGCGCATTCAACTGATAGCTGCGGTGCAGGCGATCCGCCGCGAGATAGCCATAATAATCGCGCAGCCCGGCTATCTCGTCGTACAGCGGCGCCGCCGCGTCGGCGCCGGCCGTCGCCGCCGTGGCGCGCGCGCGCCAATAGCGCCAGCGAGGCTGCGAGGCAAGGCTTGCCGGCATGCGGTCGATCCAGGCGAGCGCCCTGCCGTAGTCACCCGTCCAGAGTGAAGCACGGACCGCCCATTCCTCGATTTGGGTATCGGCGGCATCCGCCGGCAGCGCGTCGAAAGCGGACGCGGCGCGCGGGATCGCGGTCGTACGCGGCGCCGAGCGCAGCGGCGCGCTCAAGTCGGGTCCGCGCCGCAGGCGTCAAATCCTGACGGGCGAGCAGCGCCGGCAGCAATTCCATTGCGGCGCCGGAATCGGCGTGCGCGAGCTTCTCGAAGCCGGCACCGAGCGCGTCGGGTTCGACGGTCAATGCGGGGTGAGTTGCGAAAACGATCAATGCCGCCTTCGGTGCCTCCAGCAGGTCCGACCATTGCAGCAAGGGTGCAACCCGCGACACCGGCACGTCGGGCGCGAACTCGCGCGCCAGGTGCGGATTGTCGGCCGCCAGCGCGGCACGAACCTTGGTTTCCGCGAGCGTCGGGGTCATCAGGTTCTGTTGCCGCAGCCAGCCAAATACATCATTGCATTCGGCGGGCTGCTTCTGCGGCAGGCTCCAGCGCGCGAGCGCCGCCGTGCCCAGACCCTCGCGTGTCGCCGGTGACCAATCGACCCTCGAGCCGATCGCAGACCAGCTGCGGATCGGTGACATCCGCCGAGCGCACCAGGAACCGGTCCCAGCGGCGCCGCTGCGCCAAGTTGACCAGCCAATCGTGGCGCAGGTCGTGTGCGACCGGTTGACCCACATGCGCTTGTAGAAAAGCCTCGATGGCCGTGTCCAAGGCATCGGACGGCGCCTTGGAGAGATCGCGCCGGAACCTCGCCGCCACGAGATAGTCGTGGATTGCGTAGGCCTCGAGCGCGGGGGAATCCGGCGGCTCCGGCAGATTCAGGCGAATGCGCTGCATCGCCGTTACGAAAGCCTGGCGGTTGAGGTCCGGATCGGCGGCCGCCGGCCGCGTTGCGCCGGCGGCGCCAACCCATTGCCCGTGAAGGGCCAGCGCCAGGGCCGGCATGTATTTCAAGGATAGGGACATCCGTGCAGTTTAGGCGTCGACGGCAGGACGTGCGATTCGCGCAGCAATCGAGGCGGCCGCATGGTTGAATACGGCGCATATGAAATCCAAAGTCGTGGCGATTCTCGAGACCCGCACCGGGGCGCATTTGGGCGAACTGATTGCGCGCCGCGGCGGGATTCCCATGCTGGCACCGGCGCTCGAGGAGCTGCCCGATGTCGATCCCCAAGCCGTGGTCGGGCTGCTCGAGCAGTGGCGCAGCGAGCCCTTCAATATCGTCATTTTTCAAACCGGAGTCGGCACGCGCGCATTGTTTCAAGCCACCGATGCCGCGGGCCTCACGGAGGAGCTCAAGCGGCACTTGAGCAATTCCACGGTGGTGGTCCGCGGACCGAAGCCCGTCGGCGAACTGAATGTTCGAGAGGTGCGAATCGACATACGGGCTGCCTCGCCGTTCACCACGGAGACGGTCCTGGCGGCGCTCGCGCACCTGCCGCTGCAGGGAGTGCGTGTGCTGGTGCAACGTTATGGTGCGGCGAATCAGGCGCTGTGCGCAGCGCTGACGCGAGCGCGGTGCCGGCGTGCAGGAGATTGCCACTTACCGATGGGCATTGCCGGCGGACACCCGGCCGCTCGACGCACTGCTGGACGCGCTGGCGCAGCTCGAGCGTCGACGCGGTGGTGTTCACGAGCGCGGTGCAAATTCATAACTTGCATGCGGTGGCGGCGCAGTCCGGGCGGGCAGCGGAACTCGCCCGGCCAGCTGAATCGCTTGGTCATCGCATCGATCGGGCCGGTTTGTTCACGGGCCCTGCGGGAACATGGGATCACGCCCTCATTCGAAGCCAATCCGCCGAAACTTGGGCCGCTGGTCGCCGGCCTCGACGAGGTTTTGTCAGTCCATCACCGACAGTGATTTCGGTCATCCGCTGACGCCGCGCCGCCCAAGGTTCACCGGCCGGATGCGTGGTGACAGTGTATAAATACGGGCCGAGCATCGCCGTTCAGGAGAACACCATGGACAATGATTCGCAGCCTTTTCTAACCGACGTCAAGACGCTACGGGAGCGCGCCCGGAAAAATATTTCCAGCGGCGGCGTGACTTTCACCTATCAGGGCGATGTGAAGAAAACCATCGAGATTCTGCAGGCGGTGCTCGCCACCGAGATCGTTTGCGTGCTGCGCTACACGATGCATGCGGTGGCCGCCACCGGCATTTCCAGCGAGGGCGTCAAGGCGGAATTCGCTCAGCATGCCAAGGAAGAGGCGGGTCACATGAACGAGGTCGCGGAGCGCATCAATCAACTCGGCGGCAAGCCCGATTTCAACCCCGTCGGTCTGGCCACGCGCGCGGCCTCGGAATACGGTACTGCGCAAAACCTGGTGGAAATGATCAGGGAAAACTTGATCGCCGAACGCATCGCCGTGGATCACTATCGCGAACTCATCCGCTACTTCGGCAACGACGACCCTGGGACGCGCACCATGCTGGAAGGCATCTTGACCGTCGAAGAGGAGCATGCGAACGACATGCACGACCTCCTGGTGGCGCATGAAGGGCGCCCGATGCTGCCCGGCTAGCTCTCGCCGCTAACTGGCGCCGCCCACCGCCGGCGAGTCGCTCGCTGGGAAGGACTCGTCCAGCGCCTCGTCCAAGAGATCTTCGACGTGCTGCCTGCCGCCCTCGGACCTGCTTGGCCATGTACGCCGCTGCGTACGAGCAGGCCGGATTCACGGACCAACCCGCGCCGCGCGCAGCGCCAAGCGCTGCAGCTCATCAATTCCGCAGCCACGCCACGGCCGCGGATGGCCGGCGGGCACCCGTGTGTGGGTGATCGTCATCACGTCGCCCTTCAGCGTGTAGTCGAGCTCGCCGACGCTGCCGTCCATCTCGAGCGTGAACCGCTGCGCGGCCGCATCGTGGCTAATGGTGTTCACGGTCCTCTTCGCGCGCCGGGGGGTGCTCGGGGGGATGCGGTTGTGCCTTAGGCGGGCGGCTGCTGCGGTCGCGGCGCGGGTGCTGCGCCGCGGGGCGGGCTGCGCCTGCTCCGGTGCGCCGGCGCTCCTCGGCCGCAGGCTAGCACGTTCCTGCGCGGGCGGCGGTGGTCGCGACGTCGGACGGTGCCGGCGGACGCGCCTGCGGCGGCGGTGCCGGACGGTTCTGGCGCGGGAGGGTTCTCAGCCTCGGCGCTCGCGGGGCGCGGGGTTGGCATGCGGCGGACGCTCATCGGCTGCCGCGGCCGGCGCCGCCCGCGGTGTGCCGCCTGCGGCCCGCGCTGGCGGGCAGCGTGCACTGCGCCGCCCCGCGTGGCGTGCACCACGCCGGCGCCCGGAGAAAGCGCCGGGACGCGGTGTTGCCGCAATCGGCGGAACGCCGTGGTTGGCGGCGGCGCGCAGCGCCGGATTGCTGCGTGCGGCCTGTACGTGCTGGCGTTGCACCGGCGTCGCCGCAATGTGACGCTCATGCTCCGCGGCCAGCTCGGTCGAGGTGGGCTGGGCGCGAACGCCGCCGCTGCCGCCGTTGTAGCTGACCCGGGTGACCGACACGTTATTGATCACGGTCTTGTTGTAGACATTGGTAATGTTCGTGTTGCTGATGTTGTTCGACGGAGCGGTTGTAGTACATGCGGCCGCCTTGCCAATAGCCGCCGTCATAGCCCTGGCCTCCATAGCCGTAGCCGTAATTGACGCCGCCGTAGAAACCGACCTGCGGGCCCCAATAGCCCGGGTGCCAGAAAAAGGCGACGCCGGTCCGCGGCCCAGTAGCCCGGGGTCCACAGGTACTCCGGCTCCGGGGCCGGCACCCAGGTGCCGGGTACCCAGTAGTAGTCCTGGATGTCGTCGCCCCACGCCCAATAGCCGGGCGTCCAGACGTAACCGTCGCCCGGGAATCGGCGGTTGGTCGTACACCGGAAGTTCGGGCGGAGCGACATTGACCTCCACAGACACCTGTGCCGTCGACAGCGCGGGCGATAGCAGCAAAATCAACGTCGGAAGGATGGATAGATTCCAGGCTTTAGTCGCATTATCAGCTCCGGTCGAAAGGCGTGTGGCCGCCATTGTTGGCGTGCAGATCATTATAAGGTGACAGCACTATATAGGGCACCGGTTCCCGGCTTCATCGGTGACGACCCGCGCACCGTGTAGGATAACGCCGACGCGGCAGCCGGGCTAATATGCGTCTGTCATGACCCAACCCCCCTCCATCGCCCAGAACGCCGACGTCCGCTTCCTCGGCAAGCTGTTGGGAGACGTCATCCGCAGCTACGGCGGCCAGGTGCTTGTTTCAGCGCATCGAAGCCATCCGCGCCGCCTCGGTCGACCGCTATCGCGGCATCGCCAACCCGCGCGGCCTGGCGGCGGGCCTGGACACACTGTCGCTCGACGAGACCGTCGCCTTCGTCCGCAGCTTCATGTTGTTTTCCATGCTGGCCAATCTGGCCGAAGACCGGCAAGGCGCAGCGGCGGAAGAGGGCAGCACGCTGGCCTCGGCGCTGCAGTTCCTGAGCGCACAAGGCGTCCCGGTGGGTGAAGCGGCCGCGCTGCTCGACCGAGCTTTGATCGTCCCGGTACTGACGGCGCATCCCACCGAGGTCATGCGCAAGAGCATGCTGGATCACCGTAATCGCATCGCCGCCTTGATGCGCCAGCGCGACCTGGGGCGCGCTGAAACCGCCGGATGGGGAGTTGATCGAGGAGGGGATCGCGGCGCAAATCGCCCTGCTGTGGCAGACGCGGGCACTGCGGCGCGAGCGGCTGTACGTGTCGGACGAGGTCGACACCGCCCTGACCTATTTGCGCGACATTTTTCTGCCCACGGTCCCGGCGCTCTACGCTCGGTGGGAACGCTTGCTCGGGCGCGCGGCCGGCAAGTTTCCTGCGTCTCGGCAGCTGGATCGGCGGCGACCGCGACGGAAATCCGCATGTCACCGCGGATTCGTTGCGTTTGGCGCTGGGCCGCGCCGCACAGGCGCTGTTGGCCGAATATCTCGAACAGCTCAATGCATTGGGGGCCGAACTGTCGCTGTCGAGCGAGCTCGCGGCCGTGTCCGCCGAGTTGGGACAGCTGGCGCAACGCGGCGGCGACTTCAATGCCGCCCGGGCCGACGAACCCTACCGGCGCGCCATCACGGGAATCTATGCGCGCCTTGCCGCCACCTTTCAGAAGTTTACGGGACGCGTGCCGCCGCGGCCGGCGTCGGTGGGCGCCGAGCCGTATCCGGATGCCGAAAGTCTGAGTGCCGACCTCAAGGTACTCGAACAGTCCTTGCGGTCGCAGAATCAGATGGGATTGAACGCCGCGGGCGCCCTGGCTCGATTGTGCCGGGCGGTGGAGACCTTCGGCTTCCATCTGGCGACCTTGGACTTGCGGCAAAACGCGGACGTGCACGCGCGCATTGTCGCCGAACTGTTCAAGGTCGCGGGCGTGTCGGCAGATTACCAGGCGCTCAGCGAGGGTGACCGTGTGCTGCTGCTGCGCCATGAACTCGCCGGCGAGCGGTTGTTGGCGAGTCCGTATGCGAGCTACTCGGCGGAAACCCTGTCTGAGCTCGACATCGTGCGCGCCGCGGCCGAAGCGCACCGGCGCTACGGCCGCGCCTGCATCACCACTTACATCGTGTCCAAATGCGAGAGCGTGTCGGATCTGCTCGAGGTCTACATCCTGCTCAAGGAGGCCGGACTGTATCGCGCACGCGGCGACCGGCGGGCCGATATCATGGCCGTGCCGTTGTTCGAGACCATCGGCGATCTCAAGCAATCGTCCGCCGTGATGACGGCCTGGTTCGAGTTGCCGGAAGTCGCCGCCATGACGTCGGCGCTCGGCTTTCAGGAAGTCATGGTCGGGTATTCCGACTCCAACAAGGATGGCGGCTATCTGACCTCGGTTTGGAGCCTGCACCAAGCCACCCGCTCGCTCGCGGCGGTGTTCGAGAAATTCGGCACGGCCATGCAGATATTTCACGGCCGCGGCGGCGCGGTCGGCCGCGGCGGCGGCTCATCGTTCGCGGCCATTCGCGCGCAGCCGCACGGCACCGTGCGCGGCCGCATCCGCATTACCGAGCAAGGCGAAATCATCGCGGCCAAGTACGGCACGCGCGACGGCGCGGCGGCGAATCTGGAATCGATCACCGCGGCGACATTGCTGGCGTCGCTGGAAAACGCCTCCGTGTCGAAGGACAGCAGCCTGCGATTCGCGGCCGCCATGGACGACCTTTCGCCAGCAGGCATTCCGCGCTTACCGCTCCCTGGTTTACGAGACCGAAGGATTTTCGACCTTCTTCCGGCAGATGACGCCGCTCGTGGAGATATCCGAGCTCAAGATCGGTTCGCGGCCCGCATCGCGCTCGGACTCGCAGCGCATCGAGGATCTGCGCGCAATCCCCTGGGTGTTCAGCTGGGCCCAGGCACGCGTGATGCTGCCCGGCTGGTACGGAGTAGCCGAGGCGCTACGGTCGGCGGACACGGTGCTGTTGCGCGAAATGCTCGAGGCGTGGCCATTTTTCCGCGCCACCGTCGATAACCTGGAAATGGTGCTGTCCAAATCGGACATGGGGCTGGCGGCCCGCTATGCCACGCTGGTGGAGGATCGCACGCTCGGCGCTGCGCTGTTCGGCCGCATCCGCGACGCCTGGACGCAGGCCCTGGAAAGCCTGTTGACCATCACCGGACAGAGTCGTCTGCTCGAGAAGCATCCGGTCTTGGAGGATTCCATCCGCCTGCGGCTGCCCTACATCGAACCCTTAAATCTGCTGCAGGTGGAACTGATCAAACGTCATCGCGCCGGCGAACGCGCTCCGCAGGTCCGCGAAGGCATTCAGCTGTCGATCAATGCCATTGCGACGGCGCTGCGCAACAGCGGTTGATGTTGATCGAGCGCGAATCTCCGGTGGAGGAGGCGTACGCCCGCCTGGCGCTGTGCGCGGACGCCGCCGCACGCATCGACGCCGCCGCGCAGCTGATTCTCACCGTGTACGACGAGTTCTACCGGCGGCTGTGCGAGTATCCGCACCTGGCGCAGCGCGCCTTCGAGGAGATGGATCCGCACGACTCGATCCGAATCAGCCAGGAGCGCTTGGGGTTGTACAGCCTGTACATCGCCGAGCACGGGCCGAGGATCCTCGCGGTATTCCCCGCTCTGGCCGCCGACATCGCGGTATGGGACGCATTGGACCGTGTATTCACGGCGATGATCGTGGACCGCTACGACGCCGACATTGCCTTCAGCTTCGCGCATTCGATACGGCGCAACATCAGCCGTGGACTGTGGCGGCCGGTCGCCTACTCGTTCCCGCCGCCGAGCAAGCTGCGCGCGTACTCGATGGCCTCGGTGCACCGGCGGCTTCAGAATCCGCGGCCGCATCGATAGCGAACTTCTATGCACCGCCCTGCAGACGCCGAATTTCTCGGTGCCGTTTCGCGACCTGCAGGGAGACGCGCAAAGAATCCTGGAAAGAGTCGAGCAGGTGCTGTATGGCACGCCCAATGCCGCCCGGGTACTCAGCCTGGACGTCATCGACGCCGGTTTCTTCCGGGATCGCAGCGCATTCATCGTCGGCCGCTGGATGCTGGCGGACGAGGGCATCGTGCCCTTCGTCGTGGCGCTGCTGAACAGCGCGCAGGGCATCTATGCCGACGCCGTTCTGCACCGCGTCTCGGATATCCACGACCTGTTCAGTTCGGCGCTCGCGAATTTTCACGTGACGACCCGGCTTTATTACCAAACCTGCGTGTTCCTCTTCAGCCTGATGCCGCGCCGTCCGTTCGGGCATCACTACTCGACCATCGGCTACAACCACGTCGGCAAGGTCGCGATCTTGAACGAGATCAACGAGCAGGTGCGCTGCGGGCACAGACTCCGGCGCTCGCCCGGAGTGCCCGGCACGGTCGCGCTCGGATTCACGTTCGACGCCTGCGCATACCATTTGAAAGTCATCCGCGATCGGCCCACCAGCTCCTATAAGTGGGGCGCCTATCCGGGAGTGGCGGCGGTCTCCGACAAGTACCGCGTGGTGCACGAGATCAACCGTGCCGGCAGCATGTTGGACAATGTCATGTACTTCAACCTGCGGCTGGATCGCGACATGTTCGAGCCGGCGCTGCTGGATGAAATCTGCAGCGAGGCCGCCGGCAGCGTGCAGGTCGAACGGGACGGCGTTTATCTGCGCCTGCTGATCGTGCAGATGAAGATCGTGCCGCTGCCGGTGTATTTGCAGACCGCCGACGAAACCGCGACCCGCGCGGTGATGGTCAGCCTCGGGCACTGCATCCGCAACAATGCCGCCACCAATATATTCAACAAGGACCTGGATTCGAGGAATTACGGAGTCGGCAGGTATGGCCGGGTGTTTCTCTTCGATTACGACGCGGTCGAGAAACTGACCGAGGTGAAGATCCGCACCAATACGGACCGCGAGCCCGGCGAGGAGGCGGTGCCCGATTGGTTCTTCGAGGATGGGGTGATCTTCCTGCCCGGAAGAGCTCGAGCACGGCATGCAGCTCAAGAGCTCCTATGCGCGCCGCTGCTTCCGCGAGGAGAATTCGGAACTGATGAGCGTGGAGTATTGGCTGGACGTGCAGCAGAAGCTCAAGCGCGGCGAGGTGCCGGGCCTGCGGATGTACCCGGACAGTACCAAGCTGTAGGAGCGTCGGAGCTGGCCGGAGTAGCGTCCTAACTTCGCCTGCGCACGTACGCCGACAGCTTGCTGTGGGTGCGCACGGCGTCGTCCTCGGTGAAGGTGTCGTCGGCGTGCGACTCGCGGATGAGGCGCTCGAAATCCGCCGCCGGCAATGGACGGCTGAAATGGTAGCCCTGGTATTCATCGCAGCCGGCCGTTTTCAGGAAATCGAGCTGCGCCGGCGTCTCCACCCCTTCCGCGACCACCTTGAGGCGCAGGCTGTGCGCCAGCGAGACGATGGCGCGCACGATCGATGCGTCCTCCGGACGGCTCACGATCTCTTGGATGAACACACGGTCGATCTTGAGCTTGTCGATCGGGAAGCGGCGCAGATAGCTCATGCTCGAATAGCCGGTGCCGAAATCGTCGACCGAGACGAGCACTCCCATGGCGCTCAAGTGCTCGAGAACCGCGATCGATTTCTCCGGATCGCTCATCACGGCGCTTTCCGTGAGCTCGACCTCGAGGTAGCGTGCCTGCAGACCCGCGTCGTCGAGCGCCCTGCGGATGGTGTCGACCAGCCCGCTGTCGCGGAACTGCGATGCCGACAGATTCACCGACACCCGCAGCGTCGGCACGCCGTCGAGCTGCCACGTCCGCGTCTGCCGGCACGCTTCGCGGATCACCCAGCCGCCGATCGCGCCGATCAGGCCGCACTCTTCCGCGAGCGGAATGAATTCGGCCGGTGAAATGATGCCGCGCACGGGGTGCATCCAACGCACGAGCGCCTCGGCGCTGCGCACCTCGCCGGTTTGGGTATCGACCTTCGGCTGGTAGTAGAGCTGCAGCTGGTTCAGCGCCACGGCGTTGTGCAGTTCGCTTTCGAGCTGGACGCGCTCCTCGGTGCCCGCGTCCATGCCGGGCGCATAGCGGCGGAAGTTGCCGCGGCCCTGCTGTTTGGCCGAATACATGGCGGCATCGGCGTGCGCGAGCAGCGCCTGCATGGTGGTGCCGTCGTCCGGATACATGGCGATGCCGATGCTGGGCGAGGTATGAATGTCGATGGCGGCGATTCGCACGGGAGCCTGCAGAACGTCCATGACACGCGCCGCGAGCGTCGCCGCATCGTCCGCGTCGCCGATCGAGGTGCCGATGAGAACGAACTCGTCGCCGCCGAAGCGGGCCACGGTGTCGGAGGGGCGTACCACGGCCGTCAGACGGCGCGCGACTTCTTGCAGGAGTTCATCGCCGGCGCGGTGTCCCAAGGAATCGTTGATGAGCTTGAAGCGGTCCAAATCGCAAACCAACAGCGCGAACGAGCGCATGTCGCGGTCAGCATGCGCGATGGCCTGCTGCAGACGATCGTCCAGCAGGACGCGATTCGGCAGGCCCGTCAACGCATCGTGGGTGGCCAGATGCCGCAATTGCTGATTCGCGGCCTCCAGCCCGCGAGTGCGCGTCGTGATCACCTCTTCGAGGCGCAGCACATGCCCGCGCACCAGCTTGTCGTTTTCCCATTTGCGGGATAGCGCCGTGGCGCATTGCAGAACCTCGATCGGTTCGGCGGGTTTGCGCAATACCAGCAGCTTGTCGGAGTGGCCGAGCCGCTGCACCACCTCGGTCCAGTCGTAGTCGGTGTGCGCCGAACAGATGACCACCTGCACGTCGGGATCCGTCGCCCACAGGCGCTCGATGGTTTTCAGGCCGTCCCACCCCGGCGGCATGCGCATGTCGACGAACGCCATCGCGTATGGACGACCCTCGGCGAGCGCTTGATGCACCATCGCGACGCCTTCTTTGCCCTGATGCGCCGAGTCGATCTCGAAGTTCGGCCGCGCCGACGCGGCGGCATCGCCGCCGAACAGATTTGCCTCCAGCACATCGAGCGCGGCCTGCGCCGTGTGCTCGGCCTGGACGCCCAAGACCTTGCGAAAATCCGCATGAATGGACGCATTGTCGTCGATGATCAGAATGCGCCTGTTGCCGAGCGGACCGGTGCTAGACATGGCCAGCCTCCGCCCGGGTACAGGGAAGTTCGAGAATGAACATGGCGCCGTGGCCGGGCCCGTCGCTCGTCACGCGCAGCGAGCCGCCGAGCTCCTGCGCGGCGAGGGCTCCGCTGTGCAAGCCGAAGCCGTGTCCGTCAACGCGCGTCGTGAAGCCGTGCGTGAACAGGCGGTGCATGTTTTCCGCCGGTATCCCCACGCCGTTGTCGATGACGCATATGCGCACGCCGGCCGGCGCCGCCTCGATGCGTAGGGTGATGAGCTTGTCGGATCTGCCGGATTCGTCGCACGCGTACTTGGCGTTGCGCACGAGATTCACCAGAATCTGCAAGACCTTGTGCTTGTCGACGGTGATCGGCGGCACCTCGCTGAATTCGCGGCGCAGCGTGACGCCGTGGCGCACGAAGGCGCCGGCGTTCAAGCGCAGGCTGTCCTCGACGAGATCGGCCACCGCGACGGTCTCGGTGACGCCGCAGAGCTTGGCATAGCTCTGCTGCATCGCCACGGTGTCCTTGATGTGTTCGAGGTTGTCGCGCAGCGATCCGAGTTCTTCGAGCTCCATTCTCTGATCGCTCAACAGCTGCTCGCCGAGCGAAGTCAGGTATTCCGGAATGTGCTTGCCGCGCTCGTCGTTGACGAGGAAGTCGCCCACCGCGGAGCCTTGGGCGTGCAGCAGGGCGGCGACACGGGACACGCCCGGGGCCTTGGACTGCTTGACGCGCTCGGTCACGAGGCTGGCCGAGATATTGACGCTGTTCAAGATGTTGCCGACGTTGTGCAGCACGTTGGTCGCCACCTCGGCCATGCCGGCCTGGCGCGAGGCGATCATGAGCTGCTTGTGGACGCGTTCGAGCTCTTCGGCGGACTCCTTGCGGGCGCTGATGTCGCGCAGGAACTCGACCGAATAGTCGGTGGCATCGCCCTCACGGACCAGCGCAGTGGTCATGCGCACCCAGAGGTAGCTGCCGTCCTTGCGCAGGTAGCGCTTTTCGAGGTCCACGTAGGGGGTCTCGCCGTTCCACAAGCGCTTGAGTTCCGCCGACACGCGCTGCACGTCGTCGCCGTGCGTGACATCGGCAATGGTCTTATCCGCGAGATCGGCCGGATCGTAGCCCAGCATCGTCCAGAACGACGGATTGCAGCGCAGTAATCGGCCGCGGCGGTCGGCGTGCGCAATGCCGATCGGCGCTTGGTCGAAGGTATTGCGGAACATGGTTTCCGCCTTGCGCAAATGGTCGCGGGCGGCGACCAGGTCGGTGACGTCGGTGATCGTGCCGATCCAGCCGGCGACGCCGTCGGCGGCGACCACTTGTTCGGAGAAATGACGGACGCCGCCGTCGTCGGCCAGGGTGCGGTAGCTGTCGAACCGGGTCGGCCGCGGTTGCCGGCAGAAATCCGCCCAGGCGTCCTGCATGCGCGCGCGGTCCGCTTCATGCACGCGCTGCGCCCAGGCATCGGGTCCGTACCCCGGCCGCAATGCGAACATGCGGCGATAGGCAGGATTGGAATAAATGACATCGCCGGCTGCATCGGTGTGATAAATCGCGACCGGTGCGCATTCGAGCAAGCCGGCGCTCGCGGCGGGCGGCGCAGCGGAGAGCAGCGCAAGCTCGGTCAGCCGCGCCTGCATTTCGGCACGAGCCACGGCCTGTTCGGCGAGCAGCAGCAAGGAGGCGCGCTGTTCGGCCGAAAGGGCGCGCGCTTGCGTTCCATAGACGCCGAGGGTGCCCAGCGCGCCGCCTCCCGGCATGCGCAGTGCGAGCCCGGCGTAGCAGCGTATGGCCAGCGGACCGGTCACGAGTTCGGACTCCCGGAAGCGGTCATCGAGGGTGGCGTCAGCGACTTCGAACAGGTCCGTCGCATGGGAGGCATGGAGCGCAAAGGGATCGAGTCGCGGCGCGGCGGCCGCCGGCAGCGCAGCGGCCGCGGTGCACCAGAGCTCGCCAACACCCGCAATCGCGATGGATGCCAGGGGCGAGCCGGTGGCGCCGGCCGCGAGCCGTGCCAGGCTCCGCAACAGGGGATCCACGGCACCGTCGGCCGGGGAGGCGGATGCGCTTGGCACCGACCCTGTGGGCGTTCGACCGATAAGTTGCGAATTCACTGGCTGCAATTCCCCGCCGCCGATTTATGGTTGAGCGCGTCCGCCTCGAACGTCATTTCAATGGGGTATTGTCGATGATTTGAACATATGCACGGGTGGCGAGTGCGTCACACGCCGGCGCCGAAGAGAGCGAATTGCGTCGCAACTATTACGCTGCGACGCGGAATGCTCGGGCTGGGTATGATCGGGTCCTTGGGCTCACGCGGGGGAGCGAATGAAGGGACGCGAATGAAGGGCATGCGAATGCAGGGCTGGTTCGGCGCGTGAGTGCCGTCGATGAGCCGGCGTACGGGCCGTGGAATCCCGGGATCCGCTCGCAAGTGCCGCGGGAATTGCAGCACCTGTCGACGATCTTTCGGCCCGACAACGTTTTTACCAGCATGGCCACCGTCCGCGAGATGCAGGGTCTCACCGGCTTCTTGCCGAGCGAGCTGGTCGCGTTTCGGCCCGAGAGACTTGCCCTGCACGAACTCCTGATCCGTGTCACCGCGGATTTCGCCGTGCCCGACGGCTCGCGAATCGGAGATTTGGGCATCAATTTTCGCGAGATCGCGAGCCGCCTGGAGGAGCGTTATCTCGTTCCGGATATGGCCGCCATCACCGCGGCGTTCGACCGCGCGCGCCTCGAGCTGCGCCATGCCATCGACGCCGCCATGGCGCGGCTGATGCCCGAGGAAGCGGCGGCCGCGACGCCGCGCAAAGCGACACGCGGCCTCGCGGTTGTTCGCGCGCATCGCATCGCGCCGCCGCGCGGCTGCGCCTCCCAGGAGGTCGGGCCGCGGCTGGGGTCCGCAGCACATCGCGGAGTGCGAGCGCCTCGCGGGCACGGCCCAAGATGCGCAGCAGAAAATCGCCTACCGCACGCTGGCGCGGGTGATGTCGGCGCTGTTTGCGACCCAGGGTCACGCGTGGGGTACGCGGGAGATCATTGTGTCGGTGGCGACCGATATGGCATGCAACGATTATGGCAGCGATGCGATCGGCCGAGCGATCGAGCCTCTGCTGCTGCAGGCGGCCCGCAGCGAGGGCTACCACCTGCTGCCGCCTCAGGAGCGCCCCGTCGTCATCAATACCAAGGGCCCATCCGCTTCCGGCAAGAGCACGCTGCGGCCGCTGCAGAAGACATTGGCGGGGGATATCGGCGTGCAATGGAGCGATTTCGCGCTGATCAGTCCGGACATCTGGCGCAAGCAGCTGCTCGACTACGCTACGCTCGGCGCAGCCTACAAATATGCCGGCGCATTCACGGCCGAGGAGCTGCAGATCGTCGACCAAAAGCTCGACCGCTACATGGCGCGCAAGCACCGGCGCGGCGACATGACTCACCTCTTGATCGATCGGTTTCGCTTCGACAGCTTCGCGCCCGACTCCGACGAGGCGGGCAGCAATCTGCTGACGCGCTTCGGTCAGTCGGTTTACTTGTTTTTCGTGATTACGCCGCCGGAATCGTTGGTCGAACGGGCGTGGATGCGGGGACTCGAATTCGGCCGCTACAAGGCCGTCGACGATACGTTGGCGCACGCGGTGGAAGCGTACGTCGGGATTCCCGACGTGTTCTTCACGTGGGTCCGCCGCAGCGACAAGCGCATTCAATTCGAGTTCCTGGACAACACGGTGCCTCTCGGCGAGCGTCCGCGTACGGTCGCCTTCGGCGACAACGAGACGTTCAATATTCTGAGCGTCAAAGGGACGCTGGATATCGAGCGCTATGGCCGCGTCAATGTCGATGCGGTTCGCCCGGAATTTCTCTACCCGGATCGACGGCTGCTGGCCGCCGAACTCAACACGGGATTCCTGCGGCGCTGTGTCGGCGGCTTTCGCAAGGTGAATTTCGCCGAGGCGGCAACCGGGCGGATCTATCTTCGCATCGAGTCCGGCACGCCGGCCTGGGTGGACCGGGCGGCGCTTGCATCCGCGGCTGCGGATCCCGACACTCGCAGCGGCATCATGGCCGTCGCGCCGGGGGCGCTGCGCGGCGAGGTGCCGGGCGAGCCCGGCCCGCAGTACCTGCGCAGCGGTGCAGGCACGGCGCCCACCTTGGGCGAGTGGGGGCTGCGCGCTCCAGCTAGCCTAAGCTCATAGCCGGTCCGAGGCTCGGTTACTCCAGAAAGTCGCAGAAGAGATCGACGTGCGCAGCGAGGTCGAGCGTGTGTTGCCGGGCGAGCCGTTCGGCCAACTCGGTCTCGCGCCGCTCCAAGGCTTCGATGATCTTCAAGTGATCGATGATCGAACGCGCGGCGCGGTCGCTCTGCGAGATCGTCGCACGGCGAATGGCACGCACGTGAATCAGAAGGTTGCGGGTCGCGTCCACGATGGTCTGGCTGCCGCCGAGCGCGATCACCGCCGTATGAAAGGCGATGTTGGCGTCGGAATACTCGTCCAGGTGTTCGGACGGCGGGGAGTTCTGAAATTCGTCGAACAGATGCCGCAGCTTGGCGATTGCCGCATCGCTGGCGTGCAAGGTGGCGAGCCGCGCGGCCATCGATTCGAGCGCGGCCCACATCTGGATCATTTCGATGACTTCGCGCTTCGACTTGCGCACGATGTAAATGCCGCGGCGGGGTATCGTGCGAATGAATCCTTGCTGCTCGAGCAGCGACAGTGCTTCACGAATCGGCGTGCGGCTGACGCCCAGCGCCGTCGTGAGCTGCCGCTCGTCGAGCCGCAACTCCTGATTCGGATCGTAGATGTCGGTGTCCGCGATCGCGTTCTTCAGAAGCGTATAGGCCTGATCGCGTAAACTCGTGGCATTCAGCGGCGCAAGCGCTAGCGGAGTTGCTGAGGTACGCTGTACCAGCGTGGCTATGGTATTCATTGGCTTCCTCGACGCATCGGTCGATATGAGTTGTTCATTGCGCGAGGCGCATTGCCCGGTTGCGGCCGCACTAGAGATATACTACCTGGCGTAGGGCTTTTTCCTATTGAATAAACACCCCATATGGTGCTAGGAGCGGCGCGCTGCGGCCCTCGTGCCGTCGCGCCACGGCCTACCGGGCACCCATCACCCGGTTCTGGGATGTTGCTTGACAGTTCAAAACTCATTCATATATGGTATACCACGAAAATAATGCATGGGCTGGTATCGGTTCGTAACTTTTTTTGTGCGAACTGCATAGGGGGGCTTACGGGTGAGTCAGTCTCGGCGCGTCCGCATCTTCGATAGCCAGTGCATGGGAACGGCGACCTGTCGCCACTCTGTTCCTTGCCGCTGACCCTCACCGACATTTTCCGCATGAACCTAACGTGATTATCCGCATCGTCCAGGGTGAATAAGGAGAACTATATGAATGCGAATCTGAATTCCCAAAAACCAACGTCGCCATTTGAGAACCCATGGGTGCAACTCGTCCTCGGCGTCATCTGCATGGCGTGCGTTGCGAACTTGCAGTACGGGTGGACGCTGTTCGTCAATCCCATCGATGCCAAGTACCACTGGGGGCGCGCGGCCATTCAAGTGGCATTCACAATTTTCGTTCTCATCGAGACGTGGCTGGTCCCCGTCGAAGGCTACCTCGTCGATAAATTCGGGCCGAAATGGGTCGTGATGGGCGGCGGCATTCTGGTGGCCATTGCGTGGGTGTTGAATTCGACCGCCAGCTCTCTCCCGATCCTGTATTTCGCGGCGGCAATCGGCGGTATCGGCACCGGCTGCGTTTACGGCACATGCGTCGGCAACGCGCTCAAATGGTTCCCGGGTCGACGCGGGCTCGCTGCCGGGATCACTGCCTCGGGATTCGGCGCCGGGGCGGCGCTCACGATCGTACCGATCTTGCATATGATCAATTCTTCGGGTTACGAACAAGCGTTCCTCGTCTTCGGACTTCTGCAGGGCGGCATCGTGTTCGTCGTGTCCTGGATGCTGCTGGCGCCTCCGCCTTCGCTGCTGGTCGCCAAGGTCAAACCCAGCCAGACGGGTCATGGATACACGCCTGCCGAAGTGTTGCGCACCCCGGTGTTCTATGTGCTCTATCTGATGTTCGTGTTGATCGCGTCCGGCGGCCTTACCATGGCCGCATCGATGGCGCCAATCGCGAAAGACTTCAAGATCGACAAAGTCCCGGTCGATTTATTTGGCTTCACGATGGCCGCGTTGGCGTTCGCGCTGTCGCTCAACCGGATCTTCGACGGCATCGGCCGCCCCTTCTTCGGCTGGCTGTCGGATCAGATCGGCCGCGAGTACACCATGGCCCTTGCATTTACCATCGGCGCCGTCGCGCTCTACTCGCTGAGCCAATCGGGCACGAACCCGGTGGCATTCGTGCTGATCACGGCGCTGTACTTCGGCGTGTACGGTGAGATATTCAGCCTGTTTCCCGCCACTCAGGGCGATACCTTCGGGTCGAAATACGCGGCGGCGAATGCCGGAATGCTCTACACCGCCAAAGGCGCAGGCGCGCTCCTGGTGCCTATCGCGGCGGGCATCTCGAAAACCCACGGCTGGTCGACGGTCTTCGGGATTGCAATGACCTGCAACATCATCGCGGCGCTGCTTGCTTTGTTCGTGCTGAAACCCATGCGAGCGGCGCACTTCGCCGCCGGCTACAAGGCGCGGCCGTCGGCGCCCGACGCCGTGGCGAGCGCACCGCGAACCTGATGGCGGGGATTCGGCAGCAGATGATTTCTCACCATCGCAGGCGGACGTTGCCGCGTCCGCCTGCGCTCAGATTCACGAAGTTGGAGGCACCATGGCAACCGTAAACCCGACGCCGACTCAGCCCAAGACGAGCACCACCGCCGAAGACACCCTGCAACGCAAGAGCCGCGACGCGAGCGTGATATCGGGCGGCCACCTGGTCGCCAAGGCGCTGAAGAACGAGGGCGTCGACACGATTTTCACGCTTTGCGGCGGCCACATCATCGACATCTACGATGGCTGCGTCGATGAAGGGATTCGCATCATCGACGTCCGCCATGAGCAGGTTGCCGCGCATGCCGCCGATGGCTACGCACGCCAGACCGGCAAGCTCGGCTGCGTGGTCACGACCGCCGGGCCGGGCTTCACGAATGCGATTACGGGCATTGCCACCGCGTTTCGCTCCGAAAGTCCGGTCCTGCACATCGGCGGCCAGGGTGCGCTGACTCAGCACAAGATGGGATCGCTGCAGGATCTGCCGCACGTCGACATCATCAGCCCAATCACGAAATTTGCCGCGACCGTCCCGAGCACCGAGCGTGTTGCGGATATGGTCTCGATGGCGGCGCGCGAGGCGTTCAACGGCGCGACCGGCCCGGTGTACTTGGAGATTCCGCGCGACGTACTCGACCGCGAGGTCGACATCGCCAAGGCCGTGGTGCCGCAACCCGGCCATTACCGGGCGTCGACGCGTTCCATCGGCGACCCGCGCGACATCGAGAAACTGGCCGACATTCTCGTCAATGCGGAGCGGCCGGCCATCCTGTACGGCCAGCAGGTCTGGACGGCGCGCGGCCACAAGGAAGCCATCGCGTTGCTGCGCGGCCTCGATATTCCGGGATACTTCAACGGCGCAAGCCGCGGCTTGTTGCCGCCCGGCGATCCGCATCATTTCGATCGCACCCGAACCCAGGCGTTCGCCAACGCCGACGTGCTCTTGATCGTGGGTACGCCGTTCGACTTCCGCATGGGCTACGGCAAGCGCATCAGCAAGGATCTGACTCTGGTGCAGATCGACATGGATTACCGCACCGTCGGCAAGAATCGCGACATCAGCTTGGGATTGGTCGGCGATCCAGGCGCGATCCTGGGCGCCGTGCTGCAAGCGGCATCGGGCCGCATCAAGGGCGACAAGCGCCAGGCGCGCAAGCAGTGGCTGAAGCAGCTCGGGCGATGGCGAGAACGCTGCCGCCGAAAAGCTCATGCCGCTGTTCAAGTCGAACAGCGTGCCGATCCATCCCTACCGCGTCGCTTGGGAGCTCAACGAGTTCCTGCGGGACGACACGATTTACATCGGCGACGGCGGCGACGTCGTGACCATCTCGGCGCAAGCCGTGCGTCCGCGCGGTCCCGGCCAGTGGATGGATCCGGGCGCGCTCGGCTCGCTCGGCGTCGGCACCGGATTTGCGATCGCGGCCGGGCTTGCGAACCCGTCCAAAGAGGTGCTGTGCTACTACGGCGACGGTTCGTTCGGCATGACTGCCTTCGACATGGAGACGGCCAACCGCTTCGGCGTGCCCTACCTCGCGGTCATCGGCAACAACTCCGCCATGAACCAGATTCGCTACGGCCAGCTGGCCAAGTACGGCGAGCAGCGCGGCAGCGTGGGCAATCTCCTGGGCGATGTGCCGTTCGGCAAGTTTGCGGAAATGCTCGGCGGCTACGGCGAAGAAGTGCGCGACCCGGCGCAGATCGCTCCTGCCCTGCAGCGCGCGCGTGAGTCGATACAGAAGCTGCGGCGCTCGGCCGTCGTCAACATCTGGGTCGACCCGCGCGAGTATGCACCGGGCACCAAGAATCAGACGATGTACAAGTGAGCCGCGCGCAGGGAGACTGACATGGGTAAGGCATTAGATGGGGTGCGGATTCTCGATTTCACGCACGTGCAATCCGGTCCCACCTGCACGCAATTGCTGGCATGGTTCGGCGCCGATGTGATCAAAATCGAGCGGGCGGGCGCCGGCGATATCACGCGCGAGCAGCTGCGCGACATCCCTGGCGTGGACAGTCTTTACTTCACGATGTTGAACCACAACAAGCGCTCGGTGACGCTCGATACGAAAAGCGAGAGTGGCAAGCAAGTGCTCGAGAAACTGGTCAAGCACTGCGATGTGTTGGTGGAAAACTTCGCGCCGGGCGCCCTCGATCGCATGGGCTTCACCTGGGAGCGCGTTCAGGAACTCAATCCGCGCATGATCATGGCGTCCGTCAAGGGGTTTGGCCCCGGACCGTACGAGGACTGCAAGGTGTACGAGAACGTCGCACAGTGTGCGGGCGGTTCGGCCTCGACCACGGGATTCGACGACGGTCCGCCGCTGGTGACCGGCGCGCAAATCGGCGACAGCGGCACTGGATTGCACCTGGCGCTCGGCATCGTGGCGGCGCTTTATCAACGCAACGCCAGCGGCCGCGGCCAACGGGTGCTTGCCGCGATGCAGGACGGCGTGCTGAATCTGTGCCGCGTCAAGCTGCGCGACCAGCAGCGCCTCGATCGCACCCACATCATGAAAGAATATCCGCAGTTTCCTCATGGCAAATTCGGTATTGCCGTGCCGCGCGCGGCCAACGCCTCGGGCGGCGGCCAGCCGGGAACCATCCTCAAGTGCAAGGGCTGGGAGACGGATCCGAACGCCTATTTGTACTTCATCGCACAGGCGCCGGTTTGGAAGGACATCTGCAAGGTGATCGGCAAGGAGGATTGGCTCACCGATCCGAACTTCGCCACACCGGAAGCGCGCCTGCCGCGGCTCACGGAGGTGTTTGCGACGGTGGAAGCCTGGACGCTCACCAAGACCAAGTTCGAAGCCATGGCGCTGCTCAACGAGCACGACATTCCCTGCGGCCCGATCCTCTCAATGTACGAGATCGCCAACGAACCCAGCTTGCGCAAGACCGGCACCATCGTCGAAGTGGATCATCCGAAACGCGGCAAGTATCTGACAGTGGGCAACCCCATCAAGATGAGCGACAGCCCCACCGAGGTGAAGCGCTCGCCTTTGCTGGGCGAGCATACCGACGAGGTTCTGCGGGAGCTCGGCTACGCGGATGCGGATGTCGCCGCGCTGCGGGCGAAGAAGGTTATTTGACGATGACGCATGACAAGAACGCCGTACGCAAGATCCTGGCCGAGGCGCGCGCCGCCAAGCGCGCCGCTCTGACCGCTCCCGAGGCGCGGGGCGTTTGCGAGGCGTATGGCATCACCATTCCCAAGGAGGGGGTGGCGAACAGCGCGGAGGACGCGGCCAAGCTCGCCTCCGACATCGGTTTCCCGGTCGTCATGAAAATCGTCTCGCCGCAGATACTGCACAAGACCGAAGCGGGCGGCGTCATGGTCGGCGTCAAGTCGGCGGCCGCCGCGAAGGACGCGTACGCCACCATCGTCGGCCAATGCCAGCGAAGTACGACGCCAAGGCGGAGATTCTCGGCGTGCAAGTTCAGCAGATGCTGGCCGGCGGCCAGGAAGTCATCATCGGCGCGGTGACCGACCCCGCTTTCGGCAAGCTGGTCGCCTTCGGTCTCGGCGGCATCCTGGTCGAGGTGCTGAAGGACATCACGTTCCGCTTGGCGCCCGCCAGCAACGAGGATGCGCTGTCGATGCTGGACGGCATCGCCGCCGCGGAGATTTTGCGCGGCGTGCGCGGCGCCAAGCCCGTGCATCGTGCGGCGCTCGCCGGCATGATCGAGAACGTGTCGGCGCTGGTCGCGGACTTTCCGGAAATTTCGGAAATGGATCTGAATCCGGTGTTCGCCACCGAGCAAGGCGCGACCGCGGCCGACGTGCGCATCGTCCTCGACTTCAATCCGGCGCCGGCGCGCGATCGGCCGAGCCAGGCAGCCATCGTCGAGAAGATGACCCGCATCATGAAGCCGAAGGGGGTGGCGGTGATCGGCGCCTCGGCCGAGGACGGCAAGATCGGCAATTCCGTGATGAAGAATCTGATCAACGGCGGGTACCAGGGCGAGATCTATCCGATCCATCCCAAGGCCGACAGCATCATGGGCAAGAAGGCCTACAAGAGCGTCAAGGACGTGCCGGCCGATATCGACGTCGCGGTGTTCGCCATTCCGGCGAAATTCGTCGCGCAGGCGCTGACCGAGGTGGGCGAGAAGAAAATCGCCGGCGCCGTTCTCATACCTTCCGGATTTGCCGAGACCGGCAATGTGGCCGGGCAGAACGAATTGGTCGAGATCGGCCGCAAGTACGGCGTGCGCCTGATGGGCCCCAACATCTATGGGTTTTACTACACGCCCAGCAACCTGTGTGCGACTTTCTGCACGGCCTATGACGTCAAGGGCCATGCGGCGCTGTCGTCACAATCCGGCGGCATCGGCATGGCCATCATCGGCTTCTCGCGCTCCGCCAAGATGGGCGTGTCGGCCATCGTCGGACTCGGCAACAAGTCCGACATCGATGAAGACGACCTGCTCACGTACTTCGAACAGGACGAGAACACGACCATCATCGCCCAGCACTTGGAGGATTTGAAGGATGGCCGCTCCTTCGCCGAGGTGGCGAAGCGCGTCTCGAAGAAAAAGCCCATCGTCGTCTTGAAGGCCGGCCGCACCAGCATGGGCGCGCGTGCCGCAAGCTCGCACACCGGCGCGCTCGCCGGCAACGACAAGATCTACGAGGATGTGTTCAAGCAGTCGGGCGTCATCCGGGCGCGCAGCCTGCGCGACCTGCTCGACTTCGCGCGCGGCATTCCCGTGCTGCCGACGCCGAAGGGCAACAATGTGGTCATCATCACCGGTGCCGGCGGCTCCGGTGTGCTGCTCTCCGATGCCTGCGTCGACAATGGCCTGTCGCTGATGGCCATGCCCGCCGATCTCGATGCGGCATTCCGTAAATTCATTCCGCCGTTCGGCGCCGCCGGCAACCCGGTGGACATCACCGGCGGCGAGCCGCCGAGCACGTACCAGAACACCGTGCGCTTGGGGTTGCAGGACCCGCGCATCCACGCGCTCATCCTGGGCTACTGGCACACGATCATCACGCCTCCCATGGTGTTCGCGAGGCTGATGGTCGAGGTGGTGGCTGAGATGCGCGCCAAGGGTATCGAGAAGCCGGTGGTGGCGTCGCTCGCCGGCGACGTGGAGGTGGAGGAAGCGGCCGAGTACCTGTATCAGCACGGCATCCCGGCCTATGCCTATTCCACGGAAATTCCGGTGGCCGTGCTCGGCGCCAAGTACCAGTGGGCGCGCGGCGCCGGTCTCATTTCTGCAACATAATTGCTAGCGCATCGAAATTAGTAAGCATAAAAGTTTATCTAAATTGCTACACTAGGGCGAAACGGGCGGCGAGTTGAATGAGGATGTTGAAGGAGTTTGCACACGCTGATGCGGGTTGTGTATGTACGCCCAGGGATCGGGGGGCGGCCGGATTAGCCTCACAGGTCCGGCCGGCGAGGAGTGTGGGGGTGGGCAGCGACGACGAGAATGATTCAAACAAACGCGTTTCATGAGGAATCACACAATGCTTAAATTGAAATTGGCAAAGCCTATGCTGGTGGCGCTTGCGGCATGCGCCGCCAGTGTCGCCTTCAACGGCGTCGTCTTTGCGGACGATGCGCAAACTCAGGCGCTGAAAGATCAAATGCGCATCATGCAGCAGCAAATGCAACAGCTGCAGAATCAGATCGACGCGCTGTCCAAGAAACAAGTCGCCCCGCCGGCGGCGGCGCCGAGGGCCCGAGCGTCGCGAAGGCCAAAGAGGCGCCGCCCCCAGAACCGAAGTTCGACAAGTTCCTCAAGGGCTTTTACGGAGCGCTGGATGTGTCCGTGGACTACACCACCAAGGGCATGAGCAACCTGGTGGCCTACCCTTACGGTTATGCTTCCGGCGCTCCCGGCAGCCCTTACGTGATTACCGGCGGACCCAAGGCGGGGCCCTACGGCAAGGTTGGCTGGCTCGGCTCGATGTCGAGCAACGGCTCCAACATCGGCTACCGGGGCACGCATAAGATCGGCACTCGGACGTCGACTTCATCTATCAGGTGTCCACGTCCATCGACATGGCGGCGGCGCCCGGCCTGCGCAATACCTGGACCAAGTCCTCGAATACGGTCCAGGGTGCGATCGGTCTCGGCGACACCTATCTGGGTTTTCAAGGCAAGCCCTGGGGCAAGGTGAAATTCGGCGAGCTGTACATGCCGTACAAGACTTCCACGGACCGGCTGAATCCATTCGGCAGCGGTTTGGGCAACTACGCCGTCGTCATGGGCAATACGGGCGGCGATAATCGCGTGGAATTTGGCACCCGCGCGGACGACGTCGTGTTCTACACTTCGCCCACCTGGGGTGGCCTCAGCTTTCGATGCCGCGTACGCGTTCGGCCAGAACATCGACCCGAATAACGATCTGCACGCCCCTGGGATCCCCCGACTGCGCGGGATCGAACAGCCCGGGCAGCGGCAATCTGTTCCTGAACTGCGACGACGGCGGCTACGACCGTGCGTACAGCGCCGACATCAAGTTCGAAACGGGCGGTCTGTATCTGGTCGGCGCCTACGAGATCCACAAGCGGGTGAACCGCAGCAGCGACGGCATCGGCTCGAACAACCCGTACTACGGGTACTTGGTCGGCCAGGGCGAACGGTAAGTCCCCGCTGCTCGACTGGGCGGACTACAACGCCTTTGCAGCGGAGTACCCGACCGCGGCCCCTGCCGGCTCGCCCGCCTATTCCACGGCCTACGACGTCGCCGATGAATGGGCGATGAAGTTCGGCGGTCAATATAGCTTCGGTTTCGGTCTGACGGTTTCCGCGCTGTGGGAGGAGATGCATCGCGAGGTTCCGCAGGTGATGGAGTTCCAGAACGAGCGCCAGCGAACCGGCTCATGGCTGGCCCTGCAACAGAAGCTCAATGACGGCGCGGACGTGCTCGCGGTCGGTTGGGCGCATGCCGGAGCGACGCCGGGAGACCCGGGCGGGCAGCACAACTTCAACCCGAACGGGGTCGGCAACAACCAGGCCAACATGTACACTGCCGCCGTGGTGGCACAAGGTCGACAAGCAGTTGACCGTGTACTTTGACGCGGCCGAGACCATCAACGACACCAATGCCCACTACGACATCGGCGCCGGCGGCCACGGAATCAAGACCGATTGCCACGATGCCACGCACCCGGCGTTCATCGACTACAGCAGCGCGGGCCCGACCACCTGGGGCGGCTGCCACGAGATCGGCGTCTCGACCGGGGTGAATTACAAGTTCTGATCGGCGGGCGCGACAGCTTCGCGCGAGTGGAGCGTCATGGCAATGACTCGCGCTTCGATGGGGCCACTCCTGGCGGGGACGCTGGGAGTGGCCGCCGTCGGCAGCGGCGAGGTGGCGCTCGGCGCGCCGCCCGCTGCCGCGAACCTTCGCCACGAAATCGTGGTGACGGCCGGAGGCCATCGGATGCGGCGACGACCGAACAGGTGGTGACTGCCCTGCGGCAGGATCGCTACATCTTCGGCGATCACGTCACGGTGATCACCGAGAACGGAGTCGTCAGGCTGGAGGGAATCGTGAGCGACTTGTCCGATCTTTACAGGATTGTGCGGCTGGCGCGCCGGATCGCGGGGAAGGGACGGGTCGTCAACCGAATCGAGTACGTCCCGACGGATGATGATGGAAATTAGCTGTGGAATTCCGCAGGGGAAATCAGAGGTGAATATCTTGTTCTCAATCAGAACGAATCAGCGGACGGCGCTTGCGGCGGTGATCGTGTGCGGCGCGGTTGCCTGCACGACGGGTCCCCGCAAGAGCGAAGCCGAGCGGCAGGCCGACGCGGATATGGCGAATCGAGTTCAGTCGCGCTGAATGCCGACAAGGAGCTGTTTGCCCGCCACATCACCGTGCGGGCCGATAGCGGCGTGGTGCAGCTCGGCGGCTACGTCTGGACCCAACCGGAACTCGAAGATGCGATTCGTATCGCCGGATTGGTACCGGGCGTCACCAAGGTGGTCGACCGCATGGAAGTCGATCGCAGCGGCCTCAGCGATTCGGCCGTCACCCGCTAGGCGGGCATCGGACCGTGAGCGGCAGTGCCTGATGAGGGTCGCGATCATCGGTGTCGGCGCGATCGGCGGCTACGTCGGGATCAAGCTCGCGCTTGCCGGCGAGGACGTGACCTTCATCGCGCGCGGAGCGAATCTGGAGGCGCTGCGTAGCCGCGGCATTCGGCTGATCACGGCCGACGGCGACTGAGCAGGCCGTTGCGAAGGTCAAGGCGACCGACGACTATGCGGCCGCCGGCCCGCAGGACATGGTCATTCTGGCGATGAAGGCGCACCAAGTCGAGGCGGTGGCGCCGTGAAGTGCCGAAACTGTTCGGACCCGACACCGTCGTCGTGCCGATGCAAAACGGCATTCCCTATTGGTATTTTCACCGGCACGCCGGCGAATTCGCCGGCACGCGGGTGCAGAGCGTCGACCCGACCGGCGTGATCGGCGAGCACATTCCATGCGAGCGCGTCATCGGCTGCGTGGTGTATCCGGCCGCCGAATTGGTCGCGCCCGGCGTCATCAAGCATGTCGAGGGCAACCGCTTTCCGGTCGGCGAGCCGGACGGCACGACGAGCGAGCGGGTCACGCGCGTGTCGGAGTGCTTCGTGCGGGCCGGCTTCCAGGCTCCGGTGCTCGGCGACATCCGTGCCGAGATTTGGCTGAAGCTCTGGGGCAACCTGACGTTCAATCCCATCAGCGCACTTGTCGCGCGCCACGCTCGCCGGCATCTGTCAGTATCCGCCCAGCCGCGCCATCGCGGCGGCGATGATGACCGAGGCGCAGTGCGTCGCCAACAAGCTCGGCGTCACTTTTCGCGTGTCTCTCGAAAAGCGCATCGCGGGCGCGGAGAGGGTGGGCCACCACAAGACCTCGATGCTGCAGGACGTGGAGGCCGCACGCACTCTGGAGATCGACGCGCTGCTCGGGTCGGTGGTGGAGCTCGCCCGATTGACCGACACGCCGACTCCGCATATCGATACGGTATACGCGTTGACGAAGCTCCTGGCGAAGACCCTGGATGAGGACAAGGCGCCAGGCGTCGCGAGGTCGTCCGCCGCGTGACTTGAAGCGACTTCTGCCGGCCGCGCGCGCGGCCGATTATGCCATGGGCGATACACGCCGTGGGCGCAGCAAATTTATTCGATCGACGAGGCCGAAACATGAACGTTCACGAGTATCAGGGCAAGGAAATTCTCGCGCAAGTATGGCGTGGCGACGCCGCGCGGCTTCCCGTGCTTCTCGGTGGCCGAGGCGGATTCCGCCGCGCGCGAGCTCGGCGGCAAGGTCTGGGTGGTGAAGGCGCAGATCCATGCCGGCGGCCGCGGCAAGGGCGGCGGCGTCAAGGTGGCGAAGTCGCTCGAGGAGGTGCATGAGTTCGCATCGAAGATCCTCGGCATGACGCTGGTCACGCACCAGACCGGACCCCGAAGGCCGGCTGGTGAAGCGCCTGCTGGTCGAGGAGGGCGCCGACATCCGCAAGGAACTGTACGTGGGCATGGTGGTCGACCGCGTCACTCAGCGAGTGACGCTGATGGCGAGCTCCGAAGGCGGCATGGAGATCGAGGAGGTCGCCGCCCACGCGCCGGAGAAGATTCACAAGGTCGCCATCGATCCGGTGCGCCGGACTGACCGACGCCCAGGCCGACGACGATCGCCCGCAAAATCGGCGTGCCGGACGGCTCGGTGGCGCAGGCCCGCGGCATTCATGCAGGGGCTGTATCGCGCCTTCGTCGAATGCGACGCGTCGCTCGCCGAAATCAATCCGTTGATCCTCACCGGCGACGGCCGGGTGCTGGCTCTCGATGCCAAGCTCAATTTCGATTCCAACGCGCTGTTCAGGCATCCGGAGATCGTCGCGATGCGCGATCTCGACGAGGAGGATCCCGCCGAGGTGGAAGCGTCGAAATACGATCTTTCGTACATCTCGCTCAACGGCAACATCGGCTGTCTCGTCAACGGCGCGGGCCTCGCGATGGCGACCATGGACACCATCAAGCTGTTCGGCGCCGAGCCCGCGAATTTTCTCGACGTCGGCGGCGGCGCCACGGCGCAGAAGGTGACCGAGGCATTCAAGCTGATGCTGAAGAATCCGGCGGTCAAGGGCATTCTGGTGAACATCTTCGGCGGAATCATGCGTTGCGACACGATCGCCGAAGGCGTCATCGCCGCCGCCAGGGAAGTGAACTTGGCGTTCCCCTGGTGGTGCGCATGAGGGGTACCAACGAGGAGTTGGGCCGACAGAAATTGCGCGAGTCGGGGTTGCCGATCATTTCCGCCGACAACATGGCGGACGCGGCGCAGAAAATCGTCGCCGCGGTCGCCGGAAAGTAGGAAAACAACCATGAGCATCCTGATCGACAGGAATACCCGGGTGATGACCCAGGGCATCACGGGCAAGACCGGCGCCTTCCATACCCGCCTGTGCCGCGACTACGCGTACGGCAAGGAATGCTTCGTCGCCGGCGTGAATCCGAACAAGGCCGGCGAGAACTTCGAAGGCATTCCGATTTTCGCCACGGCCCGGGAAGCCAAGGAGCAAACCGGCGCGACGGTGTCGGTGATCTACGTGCCGCCGCCGTTCGCCGCGGGCGCCATCGACGAGGCGGTCGACGCCGAACTCGACCTGGTCATCTGCATCACCGAAGGCGTGCCGGTGCGCGACATGATCGCCACCCGCTATCGGATGCGCGGCAAGAAGACGTCTGCTGGTGGGACCCAACTGCCCCGGCGTGATCACGCCGGATGAGATCAAGATCGGCATCATGCCCGGCCACATCCACAAGAAGGGGCGCATCGGAGTCGTCTCGCGTTCCGGTACGCTCACCTACGAGGCCGTGGGTCAATTGATGGACTTCGGGCTTGGGCCAATCGACCTGCGTGGGCATCGGCGGCGATCCGGTCAACGGTTTGAAGCACATCGACGTCATGCGCATGTTCAACGATGATCCGCGAGACCGACGCCGTGATCATGGTGGGCGAAATCGGCGGCGACGACGAGGAAACCTGCGCGCGCTGGATCAAGGATCACATGAAAAAGCCGGTCGTCGGATTCATCGCCGGCGTCACGGCGCCGCCCGGCAAGCGCATGGGTCATGCGGGCGCGATCATTTCCGGCGGCAAGGGCACTGCGAACGAGAAGCTGGCCGTCATGGAGGAGTGCGGCATCAAGGTGACGCGCAATCCGGCGGAAATGGCGGCTTTGCTCAAGTCGGTTCTTTGAATGCGCTGGGCCCGGTTCCGGTCGAACGACGGCCGCACCGGGTTCGGGGTGCTCGACGGCGAGCACATCGTCGAGTACGGCGGCGACATGTTCGACGCGCCGCGCGCGACCGGGCGCACCCTCGCGGAAGGATCGTTCACGCTGGCGAGCCCCTGCGCGCCGTCGAAGATCGTCGCCTTGTGGAACAACTTCACGCGCTCTCGGCATAAAGCTCGGCAAAGCGCGGCCGTCGCATCCGCTGTTTCTCATCAAGCCGGGCACGTCGGTGATCGGACCGAACGAACCGATACGCCGGCCGACCGGCTACGCGGGAAAGATCGCCTACGAAGGCGAACTCGGCATCGTCATCGGCAAACTCTGCAAGGACGTCGCGCGCGAGGCCGCGCGTGATCACATTTTCGGCTACACCTGCGTCAACGACGTGACGGCCGCGGAGGTACTCAACGAAAACGCCGATTTTGCACAGTGGTGCCGATCGAAGGGATACGACACGTTCGGTTGCCTGGGTCCGGTGATCGCCACGGGTCTGGACTGGTCGCGGGTAAGCGTGGTCACCCGGGTCGATGGCGTCGAACGCCAGAATTATCCGCTGTCGGACATGATCATGCCGCCCGAGGAACTGGTGAGCCGCATATCCCGCGACATGTCGCTGTTGCCCGGCGATGTGATCGCATGCGGCACCTCGGTCGGCGTCGGATCGATCAAGGACGGCAGCCGCGTCGAGGTGGAAATCGACGGCATCGGGTCATTGACGAATGCGCTTTCCCCCGGCGCGTCATGAGCGATCCGAGCTCAAGCCCACGCCCCGAGAGCTGCTGCGGCAGATGTTCGATGCCGCCATCGCATCGGCGCAGCCCGCGCTGTGCGTGCCGCCGCACCTGCCGGCGGCGCCGCCGCGGCAGGCTCATCGTCGTCGGAGCGGGCAAGGCGTCGGCGGCCATGGCGCGGGCGGTGGAGCAGAACTGGTCCGGGCCGCTGTCGGGGCTGGTGGTCACGCGCTACGGCTACGCCGTGCCGTGCGCGCGCATCGAGATCGTCGAAGCGGCGCATCCGGTGCCGGATGCCGCGGGCATGCATGCGGCGCAGCGCATGCTCGAGCGGGTCGGGGGCTTGAGCGAGGAAGATCTGGTGCTGTGCCTTTTTTCCGGCGGCGGCTCGGCGCTGTTGCCGCTGCCGGCATCCGGACTCGATCTCGATCTCAAGCAGGTGGTGAGCCGCGCACTGCTGGCGTGCGGCGCCACCATCAGCGAGATGAATTGCGTGCGCCGCCATCTCTCCGCCATCAAAGGAGGCCGCCTGGCCGCGGCCTGTCACCCGGCGCGCGTGCTCACCTTGCTCATCTCCGATGTGCCCGGCGACCGGCCGATCGATATCGCGTCGGGTCCCACGGTGGCGGATCCGACCACCTGCGCCGATGCGCTCGCCATCCTGCGCCGCTACGGCATCGACCTTCCGGGGCCGGTGCGCGAGGTGCTGGAGAGCGGGCGCGGTGAATCCGTGAAGCCCGGCGACGCGCGGCTGGCGCGGTCCATGGTTCGCATGATCGCCACTCCGCAGATGGCGCTCGAGGCGGCCGCACGAGGTGGCGCGCGCGGCGGGCGTGGCTGCGCACATTCTCGGCGATGCGATCGAAGGCGAAGCGCGCGATGTGGGCAAGGTGTTTGCGGGCATGGCATCCCAGGTCGCCGACCGCAATCAGCCCTTCGCCGCACCCTGCGTGCTGTTGTCCGGCGGCGAGACCACAGTAACGGTGCGCGGCAGCGGAAGCGGCGGGCGCAACGTCGAGTATTTGTTGTCGCTCGCCGATCGCACTCGAAGGCCACCCACGCATTCATGCATTGGCCGGCGACACGGACGGCGTCGACGGGCAGGAAGAGATCGCGGGCGGCTGCATTGGACCCGATACGCTCGCCCGTGCCTGGTCGCTGGGATTGCGTCCCAAGGACATGCTGGACAACAACGACGGCCACGGTTTCTTCAAGGCGCTCGGCGACTCGGTGGTCACGGGACCGACTCTGACGAACGTCAATGATTTTCGCGCCATTCTCATCGAGCGACCGGCGCTTCGATGAGCGATGCTACTGGCTTCCTGAATGGCCGCCGCCGAGCTCACCCTCACGTTCGAGCTCCATCTCATCCACCACGCCCGTCACGCCCGGTACTTTGGCCGTGATTTCCTTGGCTTTGAACAGCGCGTCTGAAGTCCAGATGAAACCGCTGAGATGCGCCACGCCACTGTAGACACGCACGTCCACATGGCGGAAAAAATAAATCGGATCGGCGTTCAATGCCGCATAAACCCGCACCGCAGTGGCCTCATCCGCCCGAGCCTGCTCGGCAGACCTCGGCGGAGATGTCGAGCACGAAGTCACCGTGACCGTCACCAGCGCCAGCGCCAGCGCCAGCGCCATGGCTTTCGCCGTCCACTTGGGTGCAAAATGCATATGCGACCCCCCGAGCATTATCCCTCGAAACTGCCGGTAGGTCACGCTCCCCGCTCCTACTCGATCGCCTCCCAACGTCGCAACCTTCTCTAAGCGGTTTCCGAGGGCGTCAGTGGCTCTCTCGACCGGCCGCCTTCTCGAAGGACTCGAAAATCCGCTTCATCGCCCGCACGCGCGCGACATAGTCGCTAGCCGCGTGATCCCCGCAACGCTCCCCCACCTCCAAGCGTAGTCCGCGGCGCACGTAGGCATCCCCGGCGCCCACGCCGCAGAGGTGAACCACCGCGGCCAACTCCTGCTTGCGCTCGAGCGTCGCTGCTTTCACGTGATTGCGTTCCAGAATGCCTGCGACCGTGCGGTCCAGATACGCCGCCGTGAGCTCCACCGCATGCGACGGCACCACCCGCGTGTACAATCGATTGAACCAGCACGATTTCCAGTCGTTCCATGGACCATCCTCGGCAACCGCATGATGGTGAATGCAATAGCGCCGCGCTTCGGCGAACGTGCCGTCCGTGATCTGATACATTCCGACCGCACTCGACGCCGGTCGGTACACATCGAAAGGTTTGGCGTTGAACGTCCAGCGCCAGTAGGTGCGCACCACGGGATTGCCCGAACCCTCGATCTGTGCGAGCGCCGCGAGCAGTTCGGGAGTCATCACGCTCGTGGAATACTTCTCGAACAGCGGGGCGTAGCTTGTCCAAGTCTCCGCGGGTGCCTTGTTGAGCGTGCCGCTGACGGGAAAGAAGAGTTCGGACGGCTTGCGAATCACCTGGTAGGTCCAGTTCAGGACGAACCACAGTGATGACGGTCACTGCCAGAATAATCGACACCTGCAGCAGCGGGGGCGCACGCCTGAATAGCCGCAGCGCGCGCTTGAATGCCCGCAGCGCGCGCCGCCGCATTCGCGCACCGGGCAGCAGTCTTGCGATGCGCCCGCGGCGGCGACGCGGCTTGCCTGCGGGTTGGCGTCGCGTCGGGACGACGGTTCTCCCTGAGCTCCTATCCCAACTTGTTGCGAACGAGGCTGTAGACCGCCTCGCTCTCGGCCGCGCACGACTCGAGCAGCTTCTCGAGTTCGGCGGTGGCAGCTTCCGCGAAGGCCCGATCCTTGAGGGCGGGCGCGTTGATGTAGACATTCAGCGCCGCGCTGCGCAGTGCGGTGAATCCGGCCAACACCCCGACGCCGCCGTCGCTGATGACGTTGAGATAGCCGTGTTCGCTGGCGCGCCTCGACAGTGCGATCACCTCGGCGCAGACCCGCGCGCAGTCCAGCGGAGTTTCAGTGGCACGGCGCAGGCCTGCCTGGATGGCTGCGGCGCGCCGTGCTTTTTCCTCATCGGTCGCCTTGGGCAGCTTGTACGCCGCCATGATGCTGTCGAAGGCGGCGATGTCCTCGGCGACCATGGCCGTCAGGCGCCGGCGCACCTTTTCGGATTCGTCGCGCACGGCCTTCATCTCGGGCTCGACCGCTTCGTAGCCCTTCTTGCCGATGGTGACGTTGCAGACCATGGACACGAGCGCGGCGCCCATGGCGCCCATGATGGCCGCGGCACTGCCGCCTCCGGGCGTGGGATTGCCGCTGGCGAGGTCGTCCAGAAATTTTTCAATGGAGCTGTCGGTGATCATGATGTCCGGATGTCGTGTCGGAAAGGGGTCCCGAGGGCTGGTCAGCCAACCATGGTTTTGGCGATGGCGTAAATCTCTTCGGCATCCAGCAGCGCATCGTTTTGTTCGAACAGTCGCGCGATACAGGCCCGGTGCAGCGCCAGCTTGAGCGCGCCGAAGCCCAACGACCCGAACAGAATCTTGCCGTGCTTGGGCAGGCCGCGATCGTTCTGGCCCACGCCTTCGATGCCGGCCGGCGGCGACGCATTGGCATCGGCCACCAGTTCCAACGTGGCGCTGTCCCGCCATTGCCTTTCTTCCAGCAAGGTGATGCCGGCGGCGCCGGTGGCGAGCACGACGTGCGCACCTTCGATGGCCGCACCGCGTTCGACGTTGGTCGGGGCTTCGACGGCCCGCATCACGATGCCGAAGCGCGCATGGATCGCATCGCAGGCCGCTTGCACGACCTCGCGCTTGCGGCCCGTGATCGCCACGTCGGCGCCCTCGCGGGCGAGCAGCACCGCCGCGCGCTGCCCGACCGGGCCCGAACCGCCGAGGACAACCGCGCGCTTGCCCGCCAGGGAGCGGCCGTGCGCCAGCCATGCCACGGCAGCTGCGGCCGTGGTGTTGCAGCCATTGCTGTCGAACATCACGGAGACACGGAACTTGCCGAAGAATTTCCTGCGCACGGCGCCGAGCACCGCCTCGCCTTCGGCCATGTTGCCGCCGCCGATGAAAATCGCGGTGTTCTTCTTGTCTTTGGCGCCGCGGGTGAAGATCGCGCCCTCGACCAGGCCCGCTACGTTCTTGGCGTCGACCGTGCCGTAGGCCGAAATGTGGTCGGCGCCGCCGTCATAGCCCACGACGTTGTCGAACACCGAGGGCAGCGCATCCGTATCGAACTGGTACAGCAGTTTTTTCATGGGGTGCGATCATGGGGGGTCGCACGCTCGAGATCAAGTGACGAGGTGCTGCGGCGTGCCGGCGGCCCATTGTTCGATGTTGTCGATCAGCTGGTCGGCGAGGAACTGCATGGCGCCGTCCGAGGCCCACGCGACGTGCGGCGTGAGGATGAAATTCGGGCGCCGCACGTCGAGCAGCGGATGGCCGTTCCTGGGCGGCTCGACGGTCAATACGTCGAAGCCGGCGCCCGCGATCAGTCCCTCATCCAGCGCTTGAACGAGAGCCGCCTCATCGACCAGGCCGCCGCGGGCGGTGTTGATGAGGAGGGCATTGCGCTTCATTTTGCGAAAGGCCGCGATGTCGATCAGGTTGCGCGTCGCGGGCAACAGCGGACAGTGCAGCGAGATCACGTCGGACTGCGCGATCACCGTATCGTGCGGCGTGAAGGCCACGCCTTCCATTTTGGGCGGCGGATGGTCGGCAAACAGTACGCGCATGCCGAACGCACGCCCGATCGCCGCCGTGCCCTGGCCGATGGCGCCTTCGCCGATGATGCCGAGCGTGGCGCCGTGCAGATCGCCGATGTCGTGCGTGAAGAAACAGAACTGGTCCGACTTCTGCCACACGCCGTTCTCGACATCCTGCCGGTAGGCCAGCAGATTGCGCCGTAGCGCGAGAATCATCGCAAAGGCGTGTTCGGGCACCGTGTGCACCGCATAGTTGCGGATGTTGGCGACCGCGATGCCGTGTTCGCGGCAATAGGCGACGTCCACCACATCGTAGCCGGTCGCCGCGACGGCGATCATTTTCAGCTCCGGCAACCGGCGCAGGGTGTCCGCGCGCATCGGAACCTTGTTGATGATGGCGACGGATGCGCCCGCCAGCCGCGGTACGATCTCCTCGACGGCCGTCTTGTCATGCTCGATGTATTCGGCGGCAAAGGAGGGCTTGCGGACCTTCGCCTTGAGCGAGGCCCGATCGAGGAATACCACGCGCCCTGTCATGCAGCAAGGCCGGATTTCTGCGCGGCTGCGCTCTTGGACGCGGCGGCCGCCGGATTGCTCCGCCAGTAGTTTTGCGCGGCAGCCACGCCGCTGCCCGGCTCCACTTTGACGCCGACATCGAGCATCGCCATCTCGGCGCCTGCGATGCCGCCGAGCAGCATGAGCTCGTTCAAGTCACCGAGGTGGCCGATGCGAAACAACTTGCCGGCGACCTTGGAGAGGCCGGCGCCGAGCGCCAGGTTGTAGCGCTTGAAGGCGCGCGCGATGATCTCGGCGCCATTGATGCCTTCGGGCACCATGATGGCGGAGACGGTGTCCGAGTACCACTGCGGCGCCGTCGCGCAGAGCTTGAGCCTCCATCCCTCGAATACCGCCGCGCGCACGCCGCCGGCCAGGTAGCTGTGGCGATGAAAGACGTTCTCCAGACCTTCCTCGTGCAGCATCGCGAGCGATTCGCGCAGTCCGTACATCATCGGTATCGACGGGGTGTACGGGAAGTAACCCGAGGCGTTGTTGGTTACCATGTCGCCGTAATCGAAATAGCAGCGTCGCGACGTCGCAGTCTTGGCGGCTTCGAGCGCCTTCACGCTCACACAGGTGACCCCGAGACCGGCCGGCAGCATCAGCCCCTTCTGGGAGCCGCTGACGCACACATCGACGCCCCACTCGTCCATGCGAAAATCGATGCTGGCGAGAGCGCTCACCGAGTCGACGAACAGCAGGGCAGGGTGCTTGGCGCTGTCCATTGCGCGGCGGATGGCGGCCACGTCGCTGGTCACGCCGGTCGCGGTCTCATTCTGGCAAACCAACACGGCCTTGATCTTGTGCTGCTTGTCCTGCTTGAGAGAGGCCAGGTAGCGCTCGACCGGCGCGCCTTCGCCCCAGGGTGTTTCCAGGAGTTCGACTTCGAAACCGAGCCGCGTGCACATGTCCGCCCAGAGGTGGCTGAACTGCCCAAACCGGGATGTCAAAACTTTGTCGCCGGGGTTCAGGCAGTTGGTGAGCGCGGCTTCCCAGCAGCCGGTGCCGGACGAGGGAAACAGGATGGGGCTCGCGGAGGTCGTCTTGAAGATCGGCTTCAAGGCATTCAGGCAGGCGCGGGTGAGTTCGGGGAAGATCGGCGAGCGGTGATCCTCCATCGGCACTGCCATGGCGCGCAGGACGCGATCCGGCACGTTCGTGGGCCCGGGGACGAACAGAAAATTGCGACCGGCCATGTGATCTCCTTTGATTGCGCGGATTGTTCGAATGAGTGAAATTAAGCTGTACTCTGACGGCCGGCGACGGTGAGGCCAAAGAGGCGATCCAGCCAGCGCCCGGCACACGTCCGGATGCTTTTGCTTTTATCATACGCCAAGAATTATGCCTATGATATATGAGATATCATCAGGTGGACAGGGGTTAAAGGGGGAGGTTCAGATGCGAATTGCCATCGTAGGACAGAGCGACTTCGGTAAGGCGGTGCTGGAGGCATTCCTGACCCGGCGCGACACGGTCGCGGGCGTGTTCTGCGCCCCCGAGAAAGCGGGAGCGACCGCCGATCCGCTGCGCCTCGCTGCGGAGCAGCAGCATATCCCGGTCTACCAGTTCAGCTCTCTCAAGACCGAGGAGGCGCACCAGGCGCTGCGCGCGCTCGACACCGATCTTGGCGTCATGGCCTACGTCCTGCAGTTCGCGCCGCAGGACTTCGTCACCATTCCGCGCCACGGCATGATTCAGTACCACCCATCGCTGCTGCCCCGTTATCGGGGTCCGAGCTCCATCAACTGGCCCATCATCCGCGGCGACACGCGGACCGGACTGACCATTTTCAGACCCACCGACGGCCTCGACGAGGGCCCGATCATCCTGCAAAAGGAGACTCCGATCGGGCCCGACGACACGCTCGGGAGCGTGTACTTTGATCGCCTATTTCCCCTCGGGATCGCGGCTCTGCAAGAGGCGGCCGACCAGGTCGCGGCGGGCGGCGCGGTGGGACGCGTGCAAGACGAGTCGCAGGCGAGCTATGAGGGTTGGTGCCGCAGCGCCGAAGCGCGCATCAACTGGCACAATCACATCGACCTGATCTACAACCTCATCCGCGGCTGCGATCCGGCCCCGGCGGCATGGACCAGTTTCAAAGGCAAGAAAATGCAAATGCATGCCGCGCGCAAGCATCCGGTGCAGACATTTGCCCAGGTCAAGGGTGCCGTCGGTGCGGTCACCGCCATCGGCGAGCAGAGTATCTCCGTGACCGCGCAGGGCGGCCAGATCGAAGTCTTCAAGCTGCGCTACGACGGCGGCAAAAAGCTGCCGGCGCCGCAAGTTTGCGCCGAGGCGGGACTGTCCCTCGGCGCGGTTCTCGGCGAGTGATGCAAGGAGCGAGTTAGAACAGACCCACGACGCGCCCCTGCGCATCGATGTCGATCTTGTCGGCGGAAGGAACCTTCGGCAATCCCGGCATGGTCATCACGTCGCCGCACACCACCACGATGAACTCCGCGCCGGCGGCGAGGCGCACTTCGCGGATGTTGACCATGTGTCCGCTCGGCGCACCGCGCAAGCTTGGATCGGTGGAGAAGGAATACTGAGTCTTCGCGATGCACACCGGGTAATGCCCGTAGCTCTTCTGCAGCTCTTCGAAGCGCGCGCGAATCTTCGAGTCCGCCGATATGTCGGCGGCGCCGTAGATTTCGGTGGCGATGGTCTTTACCTTGTCCCACAGCGTCTGTTTTTCATCGTAGACGAAGCGGAAGTTGGGCGCGCCCTTGTCGGCGATTTCCACGACCTTGCGGGCGAGATCGGTCGCGCCGGCGCCGCCTTCGGCCCAATGCCGCGCCAGCACCAGCGGGACTTCCAGGGACGCCATTTTCTTGGCGAGCAGAGCGTGTTCCGCATCGGTGTCGGCGGTGAAGTGATTGACCGAGACGATGCAGGGCAAGCCGTATTGGTTGCGCACGTTGCTGACGTGCCGCTCTAGGTTCGCAACGCCCTTCTCCAGCGCCGCGAGGTTTTCCTTGTTGATTTCCTTGAGATCCGCGCCGCCGTGAAATTTGAGGGCGCGCACCGTGGCGACGATCACCACCGCGGCCGGGCGCAACCCGGACTTGCGGCACTTGATGTCGATGAACTTCTCCGCGCCAAGGTCGGCGCCGAAGCCCGCCTCCGTCACCACGTAGTCGGCCAATTTCAGCGCCGTCGAGGTTGCGAGCACCGAGTTGCAGCCATGCGCGATATTGGCAAACGGACCGCCATGGATGAAGGCCGGGTTGTTCTCGAGAGTCTGCACCAGGTTCGGTTTCAACGCTTCCTTGAGCAGCACCGTCATCGCGCCCTGCGCCTTGAGATCCCGGGCGTGGATCGGCGTCAAATCCCGGCGGTAGCCGACCACGATGTTGCCGAGCCGCTCCTTGAGGTCGACCAGGCTCTTCGCGAGGCAGAAGATGGCCATGACTTCGGAGGCCACGACGATGTCGAAACCGTCCTGCCGCGGGTAGCCGTTGCCGGGACCGCCCAGCCCCACGGTGATCTCGCGCAGCGCGCGATCATTCATGTCGACGACCCGCTTCCAGGCGACGCGCCGCACGTCGAATCCCAGTTCGTTGCCGTGGTAGACGTGATTATCGATCAGTGCCGAGAGCAAGTTGTGGGCGAGGCCGATCGCGCCGAAATCGCCGGTGAAGTGCAGGTTGATGTCTTCCATCGGGACGACCTGGGCGTGACCGCCGCCGGCTGCGCCGCCCTTCATGCCGAATACCGGCCCCAAGCTCGGTTCGCGCAGACAGATCACCGCTTTTTTGCCGATCTTGTTGAGCGCGTCGCCGAGGCCCACGGTGGTGGTCGTCTTGCCCTCGCCCGCGGGCGTGGGGCTCAAGGCGGTGACCAGAATGAGCTTGCCGTCGGGCTTGCCCTTCAGGCTCTCGATGTAGTCGAGCGCGATTTTTGCCTTGTAGTGGCCGTAATTCTCGATGCTTGCCGCCGGAATCCCCAGGCGGGCGGCGATTTCGCCGATGGGCTTGAGGGTGGCTTTCTGCGCGATCTCGATGTCGGAACTCACAATCTCTCCAGTGGTGTCGCGGCGCACTGCCGCATTGATTGAAATCGGACCGTAGACCGGCCGATGCATTTCTTGGCGCAAGAATATAGCAAAACGTGCTCGCCCGAAAAGTATGCACGCCGCTTAGTTTATACGGTCAGCACGATTTTCCCGATGTGACTCGACGTTTCCATGAGGCGGTGCGCCTCGCTGGCGTCAGCCAGCGGAAAGGTGGCGTGAATGACGGGCCGCACGCGGCCCGCGGCGAGCAGCGGCCAGACGTTTTTGCGGACCGCCTCGGCCACCTCGGCTTTCTGCGCGACCGTGCGCGAGCGCAGCGTCGAGCCGGTGAGCGTCAGGCGCTTGGTGAGGATCACCCCCATGTTGACCTCCGCCCGCGACCCACCCAGCAGCGAAATCGTCACCACTCGGCCCTCGATCGCCGCGATTTCCAAATTGCGCGCGACATAGCTGCCGGCAACCATGTCCAAGGTGACATCGATGCCGGCGCCTGCCGTAGCCGCACGAATCACTTCGACGAAGTCCTCGGTGCGGTAATTGATGCCGCGCGCGGCGCCCAGCCGTTCGCAGGCACGCGCCTTGTCCTCCGACCCCGCGGTCGCGAACACCCGCGCTCCCCACGCCGTGGCTAGCTGGATCGCGGTGGTGCCGATGCCGCTGGTGCCGCCGTGGACCAGCACATTGTCTCCCGCCTTGCAGCGCCCACGATCGAACAGATTGGTCCACACGGTGAAGAACGTTTCCGGAATGGCGGCCGCTTCCACCATGCTGATCCCGTTGGGTACGGGCAGACACAAAAGCGCCGCCGCGACCGCGTATTCGGCATAGCCGCCTCCGGGCAGCAGCGCAGTGACTTGGTCGCCGATCGACAATCCCGACACGCCCGCGCCGAGCGCGATAATTTCGCCGGCGACCTCGAGTCCGGGCAGATCGCTGGCCCCGGCCGGCGGCGGATAACGGCCCTGACGCTGCATGACATCCGGCCGATTCACTCCGGCAGCCGCGACGTGCACCAGTACCTCTTGATTGCCCGGCTTGGGCACGGGGCGTTTCGCCGGTTTCAGCTGCTCCGGTCCGCCCGGCGCAGCGATTTCCACCACAGTCATCTCAACAGGCAGGGACATGGGCCGCTCCTATGTCGTCGCATCTTTTCGCTGCGAGGACGCGTCCAAAAAATGTTAAGTTGGCCGCCGAGTGAGGAATCATCGCGGCGATACGTAGTCTCATTCTACAACAAGTGGGGGCAGGACTTTTGGATAATCGGCTGACGGAAAGTAGGAATTACATCTATCGGGTGAGATGCTCAGGGCATGGGCTACTCGACGATTTTCTCGCTGTCGGCGGCCGCCATTATCGGACGGGCGCGCAATGCGCCGGGCGGCGAACGCGGTGATTGAACCGGCTGAAATCGGCTGCGGCTCCGAGCTTCTCGAGTGGTCGTAGCGGATGTTCATCCGCCAGCTCGAGTATCTCGTCACTCTCGCCCGCGAAAGGCATTTCGCCAAAGCCGCTGAGGCCTGCCACGTGTCGCAGCCGGCGCTGTCGTCGGCAATTCGCGGCTTGGAGAAGGAACTCGGCGTCATGATCGTGCAGCGCGGCCGCCGCTACATGGGACTCACCCTCGAGGGCGAGCGAGTTCTGGCGTGGGCCCAGCAGACCTTGGCATCCCTGTCGCACATGCGCGAGGATGCATCGACCGCGAAGGCGGACATGAGCGGCACGCTGCGCATCGGTGCGATACCGACGACCATGACGATCGTTGCCTTCCTGACGCGGGAGTGTTTTGCCGCCTATCCGAACATCCGCTACACCCTGTCGTCCTTGACTGCCGACGCCATCGTCAACCAACTGGATCACTTCGAGCTCGATCTCGGCCTCACCTATCTGGATGACAAGGTGATCGAGGGGTTCGAAAAGCTGGCTTTGTATGACGAGCGCTACGTCCTGCTGGCCGACCGCAAGGTCGCGCTCGACTCCGGCCTGACGTGGGAACAGGCGGCGCGGCTGCCGCTGTGCCTGCTCACCGGGAAGATGCGCAATCGGCAGGTCATCGAGGCCGCGTTTCGGCGCGCCGGCGTTCAGCCGAAGGTGATTCTGGAGACCGATTCCTTGTTTTCGCTGTACGCACACGTGAGCGAGTCCGGCCTGTTCAGCGTCGTGCCGCACAGCCTGCTCAATTTCTTCGATCTCAAGAATCGCGTGCAGGCGCGGCCGCTGTTGCCGCAGCTCACCCGCGCAATCGGTTTGATCGCCCGCAACCAGCCGTCCCTGGCGCCGATCACGGGCGCGGTGTGGGAGATTGCGCGCGGCCTCAACTTGCAATCCCGGTTCGATCTGGCGCTCGCCTGATGCCGCGCGGGCGGCTGGCCTGCGAACGCCGGTGATTCATTGCGCTTATCACCCGATCCGCGCAAACGATTGGAAGATTGCCTCGCTTGACTCCACACTGACCTCACCCCATGTCGGTGTTGAGGCTCGCCGCTTTCGACGAGCCTTAAAGCGAGGAGAAGTATATGGATTGCAAAGTCGATCTTGCGCATCACGAATTATTCATCGGCGGAAAATACGTTGCGCCCAACAGCGGCGAGTATTCCATCGATCTGAATCCTGCCACCGAGGAGCCGATTGCGGAGGTGGCCCAAGCCGGCGCGGCCGACGTCGATCTGGCGGTCGGCGCGGCGCGCTCGGCGCTCAAGGTTTGGAGCGGCATGCGCGCAGCCGACCGCGGCCGCATCTTGCAGCGCGCGGCGTCGCTCCTCGAGGAGCATCAGGACGAGCTCATCGAGCTGGAAAGCCTGGATGCCGGCAAACCGCTGGCGGCGGTGCGGCGGCAGGATATGGCGGCGGTCATCGATACCGTGCGCTACTACGCAGGCTGGTGCGACAAGATCACCGGACAGGTGATACCGGCGCGCCCGGATGCCTTGACGTACACCGTGCGCGAACCGGTGGGCGTGGTCGCGGCCATCGTACCGTGGAATTTTCCGCTGATGATCGGCATGTGGAAAATTGCGCCGGCGCTCGCCTGCGGCTGCACACTGGTGGTCAAGCCCGCCGAGCTGACGCCGCTCTCCATGCTGCGGGTCGCCGAGCTATTTCTCGAAGCGGGATTGCCGCCGGGCGCGCTCAACGTGGTGTGCGGCAAGGGCAGCGTGGTCGGCGAGGCACTGGTGAGCCATCCCGGCGTCGACAAGGTGACCTTCACGGGCTCGCCGCGCGTGGGCCGCGGAATACTGCAGGGCGCCGCCGGCAATTTCAAAAAGGTCACGCTGGAACTCGGCGGTAAATCCGCCAACGTGATATTCGCGGATGCCAATCTGGAGCGGGCGTCGCGTGCCGCGGCGTCGGGAATATTCTTCAACGCCGGGCAGGTGTGCTCCGCCGGCTCGCGTGTTTTGGTGCAGCGGCCGGCCTACGATGAAGTGGTGCAGCGTCTGACGGAGCGGGCACGGGCGATCCGCGTCGGCGACCCGAGCGATCCTAAAACCACGATGGGTCCGGTGATATCGGCCGGGCAGATGAAGACGGTGCTCGACTACATCGAGATCGGCAAGGCGGAAGGGGCCTCGGCGGTGACCGGAGGTGCACGCCTGGGTGACACGGGCTACTTCATCGAGCCCACGGTATTTGCCGGCGTCGGGCACGACATGCGCATTTCGCAGGAAGAGATCTTCGGACCGGTGCTGGCGGTGATCCCCTTCGATGACGAAGCGGACGCGTTGCGCATTGCCAACGGCACGGCGTACAGCCTTGCGGCGGGCGTGTGGAGCGCGGACACGAGCCGCGTGCATCGCATGGCCGCCGGCTTGAAGGCCGGTACCGTGTGGATCAACACCTACGGATATACCGACGTGCGCTTGCCGTGGGGCGGATCCGGGGAATCGGGATTCGGCCGCGAACACGGCTCGACCGCCATCGAGAACTTCACGGAGCCGAAGGCGGTCTGGCTGGCGCTCGAACAGTAGCCCAGCGAACAGGAGCTCCAGCGAACAGTGATGCTTTAGCGCGCCGCCGATTCGGATGTATTATCGGCCCCTATGACCACGGCCTATATCACCCACCCCGACTGCCTGCGCCACGAGATGGGCGCGGGACACCCCGAATCTCCCGCCCGTCTGAATGCCATCAATGAGCAGATGCGCTCGTCCGGAATGCTGGACGAACTGCGCTGCCTCGAAGCGCCGCTCGCGGATGCCGGCGATCTCAAACGAGTGCATCGTCCGGGGTACGTGGATTTGATCTTCGAGAATGCACCGACCGAAGGCTATGTGCAGCTCGACCCCGATACCGCGATGAATCCTCATAGCCTGAGCGCCGCGCGGCGCGCCGCCGGCGCGGGGATATCGGCGGTCGATGAGGTCATGAGCGGACGCTCCCAGAACGCGTTTTGCGCGGTGCGGCCGTGCGGCCACCACGCGACTCCGGCGCGATCGATGGGCTTTTGCATTTTCAATAATATCGGGGTGGCGGCGGCGTACGCGCTCGAGAGACATGGCCTCGAGCGCGTCGCCATCATCGACTTCGACGTCCACCACGGCAACGGCACCGAGGACATGTTCAGCCCGGCGCCGTGGCAGGGCCGCGTGCTCATGGCGAGTTTTTTCCAGCACCCCTTCTATCCGTACAGCGGCACCGTCAATCCCGCGCCCAACATGATCAACGTGCCGTTGGCCGCAGGCAGCGGCGGCGCCGCGGCCAAGCAGGCCATCGAGGCCCAATGGCTGCCGGCACTGGAGGAGTTCAAGCCGGAGATGATTTTGATCTCCGCCGGGTTCGACGCGCATCGCGAGGATTTGCTGGGCGGCATGGCGCTGGTCGAGGACGATTATGCGTGGATGACCCGCGAGATGATGGCCGTGGCGGCGCGGCATTCACGGCAGCGCGTGATCTCGATGCTCGAGGGCGGCTACAATCTCGCGGCCCTCGGCCGCAGCGCCGTAGCGCACGTGAAGACGCTCGCCGAACACTAGCCTGTCCGACATCCCACGCGGAATACTCAGACAGGTTCCGAGGCTGCCGGCGCAGGGTCGGCGCGCTTGGCCCTGCTCTTGGCGAATCGCCACCACGGCAGCGCCGCCGTCATTACCAATACTCTTCCGGGTGTCGGCGCCGGCTGATAGCCGGGCAGATTCGCCAGAATTCCTCTCCATGCCTCGCCCTCGAGTACCGCGCACAGGCGCAGGATGGCCGGATGAGCCAGGTTCGCCTTGAGGCAGGCGAGAAAATAGTTCTCCTCGACCAGCGGCGCAAAATGCAGCCCAAACTGCAGTGCCGCGGCTTCCACGCCGACACCGGCATCGGCGAGACCGCTGGCCACGCACGCGGCCACGGCGACGTGGGTTTCCTCCGTCAAGCCGACGCACCCTGTCATCGTGCCGGGGTCGATCGAGTATTCGTGCATCAAATGGTCGACCAACATCCGCGTGCCCGAGCCCGGCTGCCGGTTCACAAATCGCAGTTGGTGCCGCACGACATCGGGAAAGGAACGGACGACGGCCGCGTGCTCACGGCGCACCATCAAGCCCTGCGTGCGGCGCGAGCAGCCGATCAGTTTGTGCAAGCCGGGCTTCAGGAGCGGTTTGAGCGCCTTTGCGAATACCGGCGCAGCACCGCGCAACAGCGGCACGTGAAAGCCGGCGATGAGGCACTGGCGATCGCTCAGCGCGCGCAGGCTGTCGACGCTCCCCTGAAAGCGAATATCCAGATGCAGGTCGGCCGCCTCGGCCGCGTGCTGCTGCAGCACGGGAAGCGCGATGTCGTGGCTGGCGCGCATCGTGAGCAGCTGATGGCGCTGGTCGCGCGCGTCGGCGAGCACCAGGCTAAGATTGGAACGCAGTGCCTCGATGTGCGGCTGCATGCGCGTTCGCGCGCGGCGCTCGGCCCACAAGAGCCGTTCGGCGAATTGCGTCGGCCGCGCGCGCTGGCCCTGCGACCAAATGATCAGCGGCTCACCCAGCGTCTCCTCCCACTTGCGGAGCGATCCCCAGACATAGCGGTAGGAACATCCGAGCGCCTGCGCGGCGTGACGGATCGAACCCCCGTCGAGCACCGCGGCGAGCAGGTCGAACAGTGGATTGCTCAAACTTGCGCCGCGCTGCTCGCCGGGCTCGAAGGCGTAGCGCAGATGCAGGCCGAGGGGCCGATCGGACTTCATGGCTTTCTTCTTGTGTAAGTCACCCGGGCATTTTAGCGCGTTTACCAAGGGCTGCAGAACTTGATCTCTCCTTGACCCGTGGGGCGCGGCGCCTTGAGCACGGCGATGTCGAGTCCGTAGGTGGCGCTGAGGCCGGCATCGGTGATGACTTCGGAGGCGGGTCCGGCGACGATGGCGCCGCCGGGCTTCATCATCACCACGCGGCCTCCGAACTGCAGCGCATGGTTGGGATCGTGGGTCGTCATGATCATGGTGACCCCTTGCGCGGCCAACTCGCCGATCGCCCGCAGCGAGCCCACTTGATTCTTGAGGTCGAGGTGGGAGGTCGGCTCGTCGAGCAAAATGACGTCGGGCTGCTGCGCCAACGTGCGCGCCAGCAGCACGAGTTGCCGTTCGCCGCCGCTCACCTCGGTGTACGGCCGGTCCTTGAGATGCAGCACCCCGACTCGATCGAGCGCCTGCTCGGCCAGGGTCATGTCTCTGGAGGATGGCACTCCGAACAGACCGAGGTGCGGCGCGCGTCCCATGCTCACCACATCGAGCACGGGGAACGGAAATGACGGAATATGGTTCTGAAACAGAAAACCGATGCGGCGCGCCCGGGCGGAAGCGTCGAGAGTCGCGATATCGGTTTGTCCGAGGCGCACCGTTCCGGCCTGTAAGGCGACAGCGCCGCCGATGCAACGAAGCAGAGTGCTTTTCCCGCAGCCGTTCGGCCCGAGTATGGAAAGCAGCTCGCCGCGGAACACATCAAGGTCGATGCCGCTGAACACCTCGCGCTCGCCGTAGCGAAACGCGGCGGCGCGGATTTCGATCAGCGGCGGAGCTAGTGCCATGTCCCGCGAGTCTTGCGGAGCAGGTATCCGAAGAACGGCGCGCCGATCAGTGCCGTGAGAACGCCTAAGGGTATCTCGCCGGCACTGGCCGTCCGCGCAATGTCATCGATGAAGAGCAGGTAGCTCGCACCGATGCTCAAGGTGGCCGGCAGCAGCAGCCGATGATCCGGCCCGACCAGCATGCGGCCGACGATGCGGAATGACCAATCCGACCCAGCCGACCATGCCGCAAACGGAGACGGCCGCGGCCGTTATCAGGGTCGTGCAAATGATGACGAGTCCCTTGAGCCGCTCCGTTTCGACGCCGAGAGAGCGCGCCTCTTCGTCGCCCATGGCGAGCACGTTGAGCTTCCAGCGCACGAGCAGCAAGCCCGCGCTGCCCGCGACGATGGGCGGAAGTACCATCGCCAAGCCCTTGACTGACGCCGCGTTCAGGCTGCCGAGCAGCCAATAGGTGATGGCCGGCAGCTTGGATTCCGGGTCGGCGACATACTTCGCGCCGCTCAAGGCTGCGCTGAAGAATGCGGCGACCACCACGCCGGAGAGCACCAGCATCAACACGGGCGTCGTGCGGTAGATCCGCGCCAGCCGGTAGGTGAGCGCGACGCCGGCGAGACCGAACGCAAATGCGATCAGCTGCAGTTCGAATGCGTTTCGCGACAACAGCAGCGCCACGGCCGCGCCGAAACCCGATGCCGCCGTCACGCCGAGGATATCCGTGCTCACGAGAGGATTGCGAAACATCCCCTGATAGGCCGCACCGCTGATGGCAAGACCCGCACCGATGCACATGGCCATGAGCGCCCGCGGCAATCGGATCTGCAGAACGATGGTCTCGGCGGATTTGGACCAGTCGGGCACGAGCGGATAAATCTGTGCGGCCAGAATGCGCGCGACGTCGAGCGGCGATATCATGAAGCGGCCGACGAACAAGGAGGCGTACAGCAGCGCCAGCGGCATGATGAATCGAAAACTGCGACGGTGCGCGGCTTGGTCAAGGCGGGGTCGCGTTCATGATCGAAGCTAATTCAGCGTCGCTGAGCACGTGATGAAAGAATCTCGCGTAAAACTGCTTGGTCTCGGAGTTCACGTCCAGGCCGGCGAAGCGCGCAGGGTGCAGCAGTTTCGCGGCCCACAGCACCTGCAAGGCCGCCTCGGCGCTGTGGCGGTCCCAGAGATAGGCGCCGCTCGGATTGGCGAACACCTTGCCGTCCCTGACCGCCTTGATCTCGCGCCAGCGCGGATCGTCGAGGATGGCCTGTCGGTTTTGCTGATTCGGGGCGGTACCGACGATGATCACGTCGGGATTCCAGACAACGACCTGCTCCATGGTCACGGGCCGCGCCACCCCGACGACGTCGGCGGCGTTGACTCCGCCCGCGACATTGATCCAATCATCGATGACCGAGCGCCGGCCGTCGATGGTGAGGATGCCGGCTGTGGCGGTGTGCAGTACCTTGGGACGCTCACTCTGCTTCAACTTGCTGGTGATTTCGCGTGACCTTCTGAATGTTGTCGTCGAAGTAGCGAATATACTCCGCCGCGACCCGCGCCTCGCGTTCGCCGAGCACTGCGCCGGTCAGGCGCACGGTCGTTTCGAGGCCTTCCAGGGATTCGTTGGGCAGCATCACCACCGGAATGTGGTAGCTCTCGACCGCGTTCATCCAATGCGGCAGCGTGCCGCCGTAGGCCATGAGAATGACGTCGGGATGAACGCCCACCAGAGTCTCGATGTTGACCTCGCCGGCCGCGTTGAAGGCGGCGGGCACCTGCTCGATGCGTGGATAGAGCCGACGCAGCCATGGCTGATCGCGCGCTTGATTCGTGGTCGCCACCAGCTTGTCGGCGCCACCCAGCATCAGCACCATGGCATTGTTCGCATGCCACGGGTCCGCCACGCGATTCACCGTCGCCGGAATGGCGACGATTCGCCCCGCGGCGTCGGTGATCTGCCGCGTGGCCGGAGCGGCGACGGGGGCGGATGGCGATTGGGTGAACGCCGCCGCAACGGTGCCGAGCCAGAAGACGCCGAGCAGCCGCCCGGCCCAACCCATATGGGCCGCGCGTTTCAGAAGTCGAAGCTCGCGGACGCCAGTACCGTGCGGGGTGCCCCGAGGTGTGCGATCAGGCTTCCGGTATTCGCGCCGGTGAGGTTGCTGGGCGCGACGGTGGACCAGTAGGATTTGTCGGTCAGGTTGTTCACCGCTACCCGCCAGGTGACATTCTTGCCCAGCCAATTCGACGTGTACCGTGCGCCGAGATCGAACAGGTTATAGCCGGCCGCATAGAACGAATTGGTATCGTTGCCGGGGCGCGCGCTGGAGAATTGCCAGTCAAACACGGCCACCAGGCGCTCCATGCCGGGGATCCGGTACTCGAGCAGCATATTGCCCTTGAATTTCGGGGCGCCGACGTACACCTTGTCGTTCGTGCTGGCGAGACCGGTGTCCTCGAGCCGGGCGTTGAGCACGGTCACGCCTTCGTAGACAGTGAGGCCGCTGACGATTTCGCCCACCGCGGATAACTCCAACCCCTTGTTGACCTGTTCACCGGATATTTCGAATAGGTTGTCGCCGCGATCGATGTTCGCGAAGGGCCGCTGGATGCGAAATATCGCGGCCGTGTAGTCGATGCTGGCGAGCGAGGCCTTGACGCCCGCTTCGATTTCCTTGCTGCGATACGGAGGCAAACTCTGGCCGGCATTGGCGAGTGCGCCCGGCGCCCCGGGGGTACCGGGAGCGAGATCGCCGGCCTGCAGGCTGCTCGCGTAAGTGACATACGTCGTCATGCTATTGATCGGCTTGAACATGAGACTCGCCGTTGGGCTCACGCCGCTGTCGGAATATTCCGGAAGCGCCTTGGCCTTGGCATTGTAGTTGTCGACATGGAACCAGTCCTGGCTGACCGCGAGCCGGGTCGACCACGCATCGCTGAAACGAATGGTGTCGCCGACGTTGACGCCCTGCTGGTAGGTGGTCGATGAATCGAAATTCGGGCTGGTGGCGGGCGGGCCGGCCGCGGGCTCAGGGAAAGTCTCCGGGTTATTGATGTTTGCTGAGCCCAACAGAACACTGGCGGGAGTTGGCGCGGTTGTCACGGAATAGGACTGGGACTTGTAGCCCGCAGTGCCGAGAGTGAGGTCGTGGGCCAGAACTCCTGTGTTGAAGTCGCCGTTGAGATAGCCTGCGTCGCTGGTCATGATGAAGCGCGGCGCGAAGCCGTTGCCGAACGACGACACGTAATTGCCGGCGTTCGATTTCAAGTTATTGACCGGCGTGTTGATGTCGCGCGACGCGTCTTGGTTGAGGGCCCCGATGACCCAATGCCAGTTCGAATTGAGGTCTTGCTTGAGCCGAACGCTGCTCATCCGCGTCTCGAGATCGACGCCGGCGTAGGTCTGCCCCAATCCAACCCGTGTCGGGTCGGGAGCCGACGGCAGAACGATCTTCTCACCATAGGTGAACCAGCCCGGGTAGCCGTGATTGATGAGGTGATAGTCGCTGTAATTCAATTCGACCACGGTGTCCCGGGCCGGACGTATATCGACGCCGAGGTCGCCCAGGACGCGCTTGGTATGGCTGCCGTCGACATAGCCGGTCCCTTCGCCGAACAGCCCGTTGAGGCGGTAGCTCAGCACCCCGGCGGCATCGACACGGCCTCCCAGATCGACGTGAGCCGTGCCGATGCCATTGCTATCGTACGCAATACCGACGCGCCGCAGGTCATAGTCGGTGGGACGCTTGGAGACGAAGTTGAACATTCCCGAAGGGTTGGCGGGGCCGTACAGCGAGGCTGAAACGCCGTTGAGCACTTCGATCTGCTGGAACTGTTCCAAGGCATTGGCGACGGTGACGAACATCGTCATGCCGTCCATGCGGGAGTTCTGGAAATTGCCGCCCTGCATGCCGCGGGTTTGCGGCCGCAAGATATCCGGACCCTGCTGCTCCTGGTATGCCACCAAGGGCAGGTACTTGGATACGTCCTTGAAGTCGACGGCCTGCGAATTCTCGATCAGATCGAGCGGCAGGATGCTGATCGAGTAGGGTGCGTCCAGGATCTTGGTCGAGCCGAGCGGACCGAGCGAGCCGACCGTCTCGATGCGGTAGTTGCTCTCCGGGGTTTGAGTGCCGACCACCGTGATGCGCGGCAATGCCGGCTGCTGCGAAGCCGGTTGCGGCTGCGGCGATGATTGCGCGGACTCCGCATCCGAATCCTCCGCGTGTGCGACGCCGCCGAGCATCAGGGGCAACAGGGAAAGCAGCGCGGCAGTGCAGGTCGAGCGGGGCATTTGGCTTCTCTTTGTTGGTTGATACTGCCGCGGTTTCCGCACGCAAAGCTGCGCGACCCGATGGCGCCAAGGGCCGCAAAAACTAGCACGGAGAGGTCAGCGCCAACAATATGAACGCAGGCGCATAGGTGTCATGCAGTGCCGCGCGGTTCCGGGTCGGCATCGAAACGCTCGGCGCCGACGTAGCAGAGAAAGCGCCGCTTCACGGCACGGCCGATCAGGGTCATCCCGAGCCTGCCCGCCATATCGAGCCCCATTGCCGTCACGCCGTTGCGCGACACGACGATGGGCACGCCGATGTGGGCCGACTTCATCACCATCTCGCCCGTCAGGCGGCCGGTACTGTAGAAGGTCTTGTCGCCGCCGCCGACGCCGTGCAGCAGCATCCATCCGATGATGGTATCGATGGCGTTGTGGCGGCTGACGTCCTCGACGAACACCAGCATGGCGTCGCCGCGAAACACGGCGCAGCCGTGCACCGACCCCGCGCTGCGGTGCAGAGTTTCCTGCTCACGCATGGTATCGAGCAGACGGTACAGGGTGCTCTGACAAATGCGCGCCGCGTGCGGCGCGGGCAGGCGGATTGCCCCGACTTGCGTCATCAGGTCGCCGAACACCGTGCCCTGGCCGCAGCCGGTTGTCACGACGCGGCGGGCTGTCTTGGCGGCAAAGTCCTGCGCGCCGGATTGCATGCGCACCGTGGCGGTGCTCGATTGCCAGTCGACCGAGATCGATTGGATCTGCGTCACCGCGTCGATCAAACGCTGATTGTGCAGAAAGCCGAGCACCAGAAGCTCGGGGCACGCACCGAGCGTCATCAGCGTGAGAAGTTCGCGTCCGTCGACGACAATCGTCAACGGATGTTCGGTGGGAATGTCGATCAGCCGCCGTTCGGCATGTTCATCGATGATCTCGATCTCGCGTTTCAGTTCGCATGACGCCGCAGTGAGCTGCGGCGCACCGGCCACGGGCTCAAGCAAGCGGGCTGCGGGCTGGACCCGCATATGGGAGACTTTACCCATGGGCATCACGATTACCGACATCACGGGACTGATCCTTGCCGGCGGCCGCGGCAGCCGCATGGGCGGAGTCGACAAGGGACTGCAGGATCATCGCGGAATACCGTTGGCGCTGCATGCCTTGCGGCGCCTCGCCCCGCAGGTCGGTCGGCTGATGATCAATGCCAACCGCAACCTGGCGACGTATGCATCGATGGGGGCGCCGGTGTGGCCGGATGAGGTTCCGGACTTTGCCGGGCCCCTCGCCGGAATGCTGGCGGGCCTGACGCATTGCGAAACACCCTTCCTGGTCACAGTGCCGTGCGACACGCCGAACTTTCCGCCCGATCTGGTCGAGCGGCTGGCGCAGGGTCTCGCCGACATCGATGGCGAGGTCGCGATGGCATTCACTCGCGAGGACGGCGTGCTGCGCCGCCAGCCGGTGTTCAGTCTCATGAAAACCTCCGTGCGCGCGGGCCTGGCCGCGTACGTGGCGAGCGGCCAGGGCAATGTGGGTTTCTGGGCCGGCCAGCAGCGCTGCGCCCAGGTGGTGTTCGAGGATGACAGTGCGTTCTTCAACGCCAACACCCCGGCCGACCTCGCGCAGCTGCAGGGCGGCGCAGACTAGGCGTCCACCTCCGCCAGGATCTGACCGCCGCCGAAACTCACCTGCGTCGGTTTCGGGCCGCCGAGAGTCACGCGCACGGCGCAATACTTGAATTCCGGGATCTTGCCGATCGGGTCCAGCGCGGAGTTGGTGAGCTTGTTGATTGCCGCCTCGTAGTAGCAAAACGGTACGAACACCGCGCCATGCGGCGAGGTTGCGTCGCTGCGCGCGTACAAGGTCACCTTGCCGCGCCGCGAGGCGATGGTGACCAGGTCGCCGGGCTTCGCGCCGAGCGAGGCCATGTCGAGCGGATGCAGCGACGCCACCGGATCCGGCTCGATCGAATCGAGCACGCCCGAACGGCGCGTCATGCTGCCGGTGTGCCAGTGCTCGAGCTGGCGGCCCGTGATCAACACCATGGGGTACGCGGCATCCGGGCGTTCGTCGGCCGGAATGATGTCGGCGGGTACGAAGCGCGCCCTGCCGGTGGGCGTGGGGAAAGTTTCGGTGAACACCACGGGAAGGCCGGGGTCGCCTTCCTTCTCGCACGGGTAGGTGACGCTGTGTTCTGCGTCCAGCCGCTCCCAGGTGATGCCGGCAATGCTCGGCATGGTGTGGCGCATTTCATCGAACACGGCCGCTACCGCCGCAACGCCGGTGCCGTAATCCCAAGGCAATCCGAGCTGGCGCGCCATGTCGACGATGATGTCGAGGTCCTGTCTCGCCTGCCCCGGCGGGTTGAGCGCCTGGCGTCCCATCTGCACATAACGGTCGGTGTTCGTGAAGCTGCCGTTCTTCTCCGGGAATGCCGAGGCGGGCAGAATGACATCGGCCAGGTAGCAGGTCTCGGTGAGAAAGATGTCCTGGACCACGAGCATGTCGAGCTTGGCCAGCGCCTCGCGGGCATGGTCGGCGTCCGGGTCGCTCATCGCCGGGTTTTCGCCCATGATGTACATGCCCTTGACCTGCCCGGCGATGATTCCCTTGATCACTTCCACCACTGTGAGCCCCGGCTTGTCGTCGAGCTGCGTCAGCGGCACGTTCCAGGCCTTCGCGAATCGCTCGCGCGCCTGCGCGTTGTCGACGCGCTGATAATCGGGGTACATCATGGGGATGAGGCCCGCGTCCGAGGCGCCCTGGACGTTGTTCTGCCCGCGCAGCGGGTGCAGTCCCGAGCCCGGCTTGCCGATCTGACCGGTCATCAGCGACAGGGCGATCAGACAGCGCGCATTGTCGGTACCGTGGATGTGCTGGCTGATGCCCATGCCCCAGAGAATCATCGAACCCTTGCTGGTGGCGTAGAGCCGGGCGACCTCGCGGATGGTCTCGGCGGGGATGCCGCAAATCGGCTCCATCAGCTCGGGGCTGTAGCCCTTCACGTTCTCCACGAGCGCCTCATAGCCGAGCGTGCGGTCGGCGATGAACTTCGCGTCGACGAGATTCTCCTCGACGATGACGTGCATCATGGCGTTGAGCAGCGCCACGTCGGTGTCCGGTTTGAACTGCAGATAGCGGTAGGCGGTGCGGGCCAATTCGCTGCGCCGCGGATCCATCAAGATGAGCTTGGTGCCGCTGCGCATCGCATTCTTGAGCCAGCTCGCCGCCACCGGGTGATTCACGGTCGGATTCGCGCCGATCAGGATCACGACTTCGGCCTTGGTGACGTCCATCACCGGATTGCTGACCGCTCCCGAACCGATGCCTTCGAGCAGCGCCGCGACGCTCGAGGCGTGGCAGAGGCGAGTGCAATGGTCGACGTTGTTGCTGCCGAATCCGAGCCGCACCAGTTTCTGAAACAGATAGGCTTCCTCGTTGCTGCCCTTGGCCGAACCGAAACCGGCGAGCGCCCTTGGGCCATGCGTGTCGCGCAGGTTGCGCAGCGCACCGCCGGCGAGCGCCAGCGCCTCGTCCCAGGTGGCTTCGCGGAACACCTGCATGACGTTGTTCGGGTCCATCACGAAGTCGCCATGCTTAGGCACGCCGCTGCGGCGAACCAGCGGCACGGTCAGGCGCTGCGGATGCCGCGCGTAGTCGAAGCCGTAGCGCCCCTTGACGCACAGGCGCGCATGGTTGGCAGGACCGTCGCGGCCCTCGACGAACAGGATGCTGTCGTTCTTGACATTGTAGGTCAGCTGGCAGCCCACGCCGCAATACGGGCATAGCGACTCGACCGTCTTGTCGGGTACGGTCAGCGCCACCTCGCGCGCCGGCATCAGCGCACCGGTCGGGCAGGCCTGCACGCACTCGCCGCAGCCGACGCAGGTGGATGCACCCATGGGATCATCCATGTCGAACACGATCTTTGCGTGCTGGCCGCGGAAGGCGAGGCCGATCACATCATTGACCTGTTCGTCGCGGCAGGCCCGCAGGCAGCGCGTGCACTGGATGCAGGCGTCGAGATTGACGGCCATGCCGGCGTGCGTGAGATCGGGTGCCACGGCCGGCCGCGGGGCGAAGCGCGGCTTGCCGACGTCCAGCCTTGCCGCCCAGTCGTCGACCTCGTTGTGGCGCGTGTATTCCTTCTCCGGCATGTCCGACTGCAGCAGTTCGATCACCATCTGTTGCGACTTGCGCGCCCGCTCGCTGTCGGTCGTCACTTCCATGCCGGCCTGCGCCGTGCGGCAGCACGAGGCTGCCAGCACGCGCTCGCCCTTGATCTCGACCATGCAGGAGCGGCAGTTGCCCACCGCATCCATTCCGGCCTTGTAGCAGAGGCGGGGAATCTCGATGCCTTCACGATCCGCGATCTCGAGAATGGTATCCGTGGCCAGGCCGGTGACAGGGCGCCCGTTCAGCGTGAACGTGACCGTCGGTGCTTCGAATTGCGCGCGTTCGATGCGGGTAATGGCGTTCATCTCTATCCTTCAGGCAATTTCATTCGGAAAGAATTTCACGACGCAATCCACGGGGTTGGGCGCCGCCTGGCCCAAGCCGCAGATCGAGGCGTCACGCATCACCTGCGAGAGATCCGCGAGCAGCGGTTTGTCCCACTTGTCGTGCGCAATCAAAAGATTCGTCTTGGCGGTGCCGACGCGGCACGGCGTGCACTGGCCGCAGGACTCGTGTTCGAAGAAGCGCATCATGTTGCGCGCCGCGGCCTTCGCCGTGTCGCGGTTCGACAGCACGATCACCGCGGCCGAACCGATGAAGCAGCCATGCGGCTGCAAGGTGTCGAAGTCCAGCGGAATGTCGCCCATCGACGCGGGCAGGATGCCGCCCGATGCGCCGCCGGGCAGATAGCCGTAGAACTCGTGGCCATCCAGCATGCCGCCGCAGTACTCGTCGATCAACTCGCGAATGGTGATGCCGGCCGGCGCGAGCTTCACGCCGGGATTCTTGACGCGCCCCGACACCGAAAAGCTGCGCAGCCCCTTGCGGCCATTGCGGCCCTGCGAGGCGAACCATGCGCCGCCTTTTTCGAGCATCTCGCGCACCCAATACAGCGTCTCGAAGTTGTGCTCGAGCGTCGGCCGTCCGAACAGCCCGACTTGTGCGACATAGGGCGGACGCAGGCGCGGCATGCCGCGCTTGCCTTCGATGGATTCGATCATCGCGGATTCTTCGCCGCAGATGTAGGCGCCGGCGCCGCGCCGCAGTTCGATCTTGGGCAGCGGCGCGACCGGCGGATTAGCCTCGAGCTTCGCGAGCTCGGCTTCGAGTACTGCGCGGCAACCGTGATATTCGTCGCGCAGGTAGATGTAGATCGCGGAAATGCCGACAGCCCAGGCGGCAATCAGCATCCCCTCGAGAAAGCGATGCGGGTCGCGCTCGAGATACCAACGGTCCTTGAAAGTGCCGGGCTCGCCCTCGTCGATATTCACGGCCATCAGCCGCGGCGCGGGCTCGCCGCGCACGATGCGCCACTTGCGTCCCGCCGGAAAGCCTGCGCCGCCGAGGCCGCGCAGACCGGAATCTTCCATCGTCTTCAGAACGCTTTCCACATCGCGCCGGTTCTCCATGCAGTCGTCGAGCAGCGCGTAGCCGCCCTGCGCCACATAGGCGTCGAGATCGACGTAGGGGCCGGGTTGGTGGCGGGTGTGCGCAGCCTTCACCACGGTTTGCACCGATTCGAGCGTCGCGCGCGGCACCGGATTCTGATGCACCACGGCCACGGGAGCCTGCTCGCAGCGGCCGACGCAGGGCGCGGGGATGACGCGCACCTGGCGCCCGAGCAGCGCGGGCAAACGTTCGAGCAATTGCTTCGCCCCGGCCATCTCGCAGCTCAGCCCGTCGCAGACGCGGACGGTCAACGCGGGAGGCGCCGGCAGGCTGCCGTCCGGGTTTTCCTTCACCACGTCGAAGTGGTGGTAGAAAGTCGCGACCTCATACACCTCGGTTTGCGCCAATCCCATGAGGTCCGCCAGGGCCGCCAAATGAGGCGCGCCGAGCTGGCCGTAGCGGTCGTTGATTCGGTGCAGGTATTCGATGAGCAGATCCTTGCGTAGCGGCCCGGTGAGCAGATCCTTGACCTCGGCCAGCGCTTGCGCATCGACTTGACGGCCTTTGGGCCCTTGGCGCTTGCGCTGCTTGGAGGCGCCCACGGGGGCGATGGGGATGACCTGCTTGTTCACATATGCACTCCGCTACATGGGTCGGTAAGTATGGTGCCCCGCTCGCGTCAGTGTCCAATCGATTGTAGTAACCAGTCAATTCGTGCGCTCTATGAAACTTTTGGGGCGCGCCGCGATCTACTGAAAAATGGACTATTTCCGCGCCATTTTACAGAAAATGCCGCGCCACTGATTCCGCCACGCACACCGGCTTGGAATGACCTTCGCGTTCGGTCGTCACCTCGACGATGAGCTGGGCGCCGCCGGGAATGGTCTCGAACGTCAGCAGTTTGAAATGACCGCGTAGACGGCTTCCCACGGGCACCGGCGCGGGAAAACGCACGCGATTCAGGCCGTAGTTGACCGTCATGCGCACACCGCCGACCTTGAACGCGCTTCTGACCATGACGGGCACCAGACTCAGCGTCAAATGCCCATGCGCCACGGTCGCTTTGAAGGGCCCGGCTGCGGCGCGCACGGGATCGATGTGAATCCACTGGTCATCGCCGGTGACCGCCGCGAACTGGTCGATGCGCGCTTGATCGATCTGGATCCAGTCGCTGGTTCCCAGGTTCGCGCCGACGAGCGCCTGCAATTCGGACAATCCTTGAAACGTATTCATCCCCGACCTCGTACAGAGTGCAAACATCCCAGTCGGATTATGACGCATAGTGGGCACCGGCCAAGCCCGGTGCTATGCTTCCCCCAAGGCGGTTGCACCCATGACGGCGGTTGGCGGATCTCTCGACGCTTGGCTTCACCGGAGACGCGGGTACGGCGCCTGCGCAGCGCTATTCGGCGCGATCGCGCTCAGCCCGCAGTGGGCAGGCGGCACGGCCCCGGAAGTGTCCCCGCCGGCGGCACCGGCTCCCAACGCGGCGGCCATCGAAGAACTCGCCGATATCATGGTGGAAGCGCCGGAGCCGCGCTACGTCTCGCCCACCCGGCACGACCAGATCGGACGCATCTGGGCGCCGGTCATGATCAATGGTCATGGGCCATTCCGCCTGGTGCTCGACACCGGCGCGAGCCATAGCGCCGTCACCTCGCTCGTGGCACTGGCGCTCGGTATCCCGACGAATGAGTCTCCGCCGGTGATACTGCGCGGGGTGACGGGGTACGCCACGGTGCCGACCATTCGCGTCGATACCCTCACCGTCGGCGATCTGGCGGTCGACTCGCCCATCCTGCCCATCGTGCCCGATGCCCTGGGCGGGGCGCAGGGCATTCTCGGCGCCGAAGGCCTGGCGGGCAAGCGGATATACATCGACTTCCGTCACGATAAAATCGTCATCACCTATTCGCGCAACGAGCGCTCGACCCGCGATTTCGTCGACGTGCCGTTTCACGCCATTCGCGACACGCTGGTGGTCGTGAATGCGGTCATCGATGACGTGCGCGTCAAGGCCATCATCGATACCGGCGGCCAGACCACCATCGCAAACCTTGCCCTGCGCAGTGCGCTCTCACGGCGCAGCGCGATGTTCAGGGGCAAGCCGGACCAAATCATCGGGGCGACCAAGGACGTCGAGTCCGGCGAAGTCATACCCATGCCCGCCATCGAATTCGGTTCCATTCAGATCCGCGACTCCGGCGTCACGTTCGCCGACATCTATATTTTCAAACAATGGAAGCTTCTGCACGAGCCGGCGATCTTGATCGGTATGGATGCACTGGGGTTGCTCGATACCCTGGTCATCGACTACCGTCGTCATGAATTGCAAATGCGGATGCCGAGGGGCGGAGCGGGCTAGCTCAGGAGCGATGATGATCAATAGGCCGGTAGTTGGAGTCGCGGTCGCGGTAGTCGTGGTCGCCGTGGGCACTTGGTATTTCCTGCACAGTCGTCAGGCGGCGCCGCCTGCCCCGATTGCGGCACAGCAACCCGCTCCACCGGAGCCGGCGGAACCTGCGATTCAAAATCCGCTGCCGGAAGGTCCGGCCAATACGCCGGCGGCGCCGCTACCTGCGCTCGCGGACAGCGACCCGGCGCTGATTGATGCCTTGTCGCAGGTCGCCGGCACCGCCGCGGTCAAGGAGTATTTGCTGCCGGAGAACATCATCCGTCACATGGTTGTCACAATCGACAATCTACCACGGCAAAAAGTGGCGGTGCAGAAACGGCCCACCGGCCCGGTGGCCGGCTCCTTCGTCGTGGTCGGCGATGAGCTGCACGCGACGCTCGATCCGCAAAACTTCGCGCGCTACCAGCCGATGGTGACGGTGATCAGCAAGCTCGATATGCAGAAGCTTGCCGGCGTGTACGTGCATTTCTATCCGTTGTTTCAGCGCGCCTACCAAGATCTGGGCTATCCGAACGGCTATTTCAACGACCGGCTGGTACAGGTGATCGACAGCCTGTTGGCGACGCCGCAGCCGACCGGACCGATCGAGCTGGTCCGGCCGAACGTCATGTACCTCTATGCCGATCCGGCGCTCGAGTCGCGCCCCGCCGGCCAGAAATTGCTGATCCGCATGGGCCCCGAGAATGCGGCCGCGATCAAGGCAAAACTCACGGAGCTGCGCGCCGCCATCGCCGCCGCGCCGCCGAAGCGATAGACTGCGTAGCCGAAATAAAAAAATCATTGAACGGGGGATTCTATGGCTAGCACGTCTGCGACCGCCGCGCTGCCCGACGACCTGGAGGCGCCGCACGATGCATGGCTGGTGATCGGGGCCTCATCGCTCGGCACCGTTTTCGAATGGTACGACTTTTATCTCTACGGCCTGCTGGCGGTCATCATCAGCGGCCAATTCTTTTCCGGAGTGAATGACACCACCGGCTTCATATTCGCCCTGGCGGCGTTCGCGGCGGGTTTCGCGGTGCGGCCCTTCGGCGCGCTGGTGTTCGGCAGGCTCGGCGATCTGGTCGGGCGAAAATACACCTTCTTGATCACCATGAGCATCATGGGCGGCGCCACGTTTGCGGTCGGTCTGCTGCCGAATTACGCGACCGCGGGCGTCGCCGCGCCGGTCATGCTGGTGCTGCTGCGCCTGCTGCAGGGGCTCGCGCTGGGCGGCGAATACGGCGGAGCCGCCACCTATGTCGCCGAACACGCGCCGCAGGGCAAGCGCGGGCTGTACACGAGCTGGATTCAAACCACTGCAACGCTCGGGCTGTTCGCGGCGCTGCTGGTCGTGATCGGCACGCGCACCTTGGTGGGCGAGGACGCGTTCAAAGTTTGGGGGTGGCGCGTCCCCTTCCTGGTATCCGTCATCCTGCTCGCCGTCTCCTTGTGGATCCGCATGCAGCTATCCGAGAGTCCGGTGTTTCTCAAGATGAAAGGGACCGGAGTCTACCTCGAAAGCACCGCTGACCGAAGCGTTCGCCCGCTGGGGCAACCTCAAGATCGTGCTCATCTGCCTGCTCGGCGCGGTGATGGGGCAGGCCGTCGTGTGGTACACCGGACAGTTCTACGCCTTGTTCTTCCTGGAAAGAATGCTGCGCGTGGATGGTGCGACCACCAACATTCTCACGGCCATCGCGCTGGTGCTCGCCACCCCCGGCTTCATTTTCTTCGGCTGGCTGTCGGACAAGATCGGCCGCAAGCCAATCATCATGGCGGGCTGCCTGCTGGCGATGCTGACGTATTTCCCGCTCTTCGGAGCGCTCACGCGCTACGCGAATCCGGCGCTGTACGCCGCGCAATCCGCGGCACCGGTGACGGTGATCGCGGATCCGAAGCAGTGCTCGTTCCAGTTCGATCCCATCGGCAAGAATCCATTCGATACCACCTCATGCGATATCGCCAAGAGCTTTCTGGCGAAAGCCGGCGTCTCGTACCAGCGAGTCGATGCGCCGCCGGGAACCATTGCGCAAATCCGCAGCGGCACGAGCACTCTGACCGCTCCCGATCCCAAGGTGGTGACGGGCAAGGAGCGCAAGACGGCGATTGCGGCGTTCCAAAAGGAAACCAAGGCGGTTCTGTCGGCGGCCGGCTACCCGGACAAGGCCGATCCGGCGGCCATCAACAAGCCGATGGTGGTGTTGATTCTGTTCATCTTGGTGGTGTACGTGACCATGGTGTACGGACCCATCGCCGCGCTGTTGGTCGAGTTGTTCCCGGCGCGAATTCGCTACAGCGCCATGTCGCTGCCGTATCACATCGGCAACGGCTGGTTCGGAGGATTTCTCCCGACCACGGCGTTCGCGATGGTGGCGGCGACCGGGGATATCTACTACGGCCTCTGGTATCCCATCGTCGTCGCGGGCGCGACATTGATCATCGGTCTATTTTTTCTGCCCGAGACCTTCAAGCGCGGCATCGACGTTAGGAGCCGAGAGGGCGTCCTCCCCGCGCACCTGTCGCCATTTGGGGACGACTGCAGGGGCGTCGCCACCGCGGCGACGTTCCACCGGACCGTTACATTCGCTTCACCCAAGTAGGCGATGTTCAGAGTGTGACGTTATATGTTCTATGGACGGCGGACGGCGGCGTACGCTGACGTGCAACATTTCAAAATGGGCGGGTAACCATGATCAAATCACGTCGAAATCCTTCTTCTACCCTACCGCTGGCGGGCGTTGCTCTGGCGTTGTCGGCTGCAGCGTTGCTCGGCGGTTGCGTGGTCACGCGTCGCCGCACCGCCGCCGCCTCGCGTGTATGCGCCGCCTCCGCCGCCCGGCCTACGTCGAGCCGGCCGCCGATGTCGAAGTGCATGCGACCGAAGCACCGCCCCCGCTGCCGGACTACGAGCAGCCGCCATGCCCGGAGGATGGCTATCTGTGGACGCCCGGATATTGGGCCTGGGGTGGCGGTGGATATTACTGGGTGCCCGGAACCTGGGTGCAGCCGCCGCGGGTCGGCGTGCTTTGGACCCCCGGTTACTGGGGCTTCGTGGGCGGGGTCTATGCGTTCCACGCCGGCTATTGGGGACCGCACGTGGGTTTCTACGGCGGCGTGAATTATGGGTTCGGCTACGGCGGCGTGGGCTTCGCCGGCGGACGCTGGGCAGGCAATTCATTCGCCTACAACCGGACCGTCAACAACGTGAACGTGACCAACATTCACAACACCTACAACGAAACGGTGATCAACAACGTCACCGTCACCAAGGTGAGTTATAACGGCGGCGCCGGCGGTACCGCAGCCGCGCCGACTGCCCAAGAGAGAACGGCGATGCAGGAGCCGCATGTCGCGCCGACGCCGTTGCAGCGCCAGCACGTCCAGGAAGCGGCGCGAAATCCCGCGCTGGCCGCCAGGACCAATGGTGGGCATCCGGCGATCGCCGCGACGCCCAAGCCCGCCGCGTTCAACGCGCCGGGTGTCGTCGGTGCGCGTGGTGCGGCGCCGATGGGCGCTGCGCAGCTGGCACGGACCAACGGGCCCGCAGCGGGTGGCGCGGGCTCCGGGGCGCCGCGCGTCAACTACGGCAATGCGCCGCATGCCAACAACGGCAACCTGCGGCCGGGCGCTCAGCCCAGCGTGACGCATGTGCCGCCGAATGCCGCGGTGCATGCGCAGGGCGCGGCGCCGCAGCCGGGCGCGAAACCGCAAGCCGCGAAGCCGCCTGCGCCGAAGGCGCAGCAGCATCCGCCGAAAGACGAGAAGCATCAGGAAGGCGGCAACCGCTGAGCCACGAGGACGCGCGCGACGGCATGAGGCCGGCGCGCGCGTTCGATCACAGATCCGCGCGCAGCGACCGCAGCAGCAGCGTCATGCCGGCCGCGACGACGCACAAGGCGCCCGCGGCCATGAACGCCGGCAGATACGTCGAGAGTTCGGTGCGCGACAGGCCGGCGCCGATCGCCGCGCAGGCGGCACCCAGTTGGTGGCCGGCAAACACCCAGCCGAAGACCAGATTGGCCTTTTCGCGGCCGAAGGTTTACTCCAGGCTTCTCATTTTTGTATGCGGCGCAACGTTTCCCCACTCCTTGCAGCAGAGGTTGGCCGGGGGCATGATCGCAACACGAGCCTTCGACTCACGGGCGGCTTAACAATATCAGGAGCGCCCAGGGTAGGGACGTCGAAGGTGCAGGCTGGCGATCATGTGAGGAGCATAAGCGCATGGACAGTTTATCGGTCTCGATTTCCGACGGCGTGGCCACCTTGAGCATACAGCGCGCGGCGGTGAGCAATGCCATCGATATCACCATCATCCGCGCGATGCATCTGGCGCTCGATCAAGTACAAAAAGGGGAGAGCGGCGCAAAGGCCGTGGTGATTACCGGCAGCAACGATGTCTTCTGCAGCGGCCTGGATTTGCATTCCGTCGATCTGAAAACCCAAGAGGCGCGGCAGCGGGCGCATTTCGAGATGCGCCGTTTCATGGATCCCCTGATCCTGCGCCTGGCGGGCTTCCGCTTTCCCATCGTGGCCGCGGTCAACGGCGCGGCGGTGGGCGCGGGCATGAGTCTCGCGCTCGCGAGCGACATCATCATCGCGGGCGACAATGCGTACTTCCTGCCGTCGTTCGCGCGCTTAGGGCTGGTGCCGGATGCCGGGATCACCTTTCACCTGGCGCGCCGCATCGGAGCGGGCCGCTCCCTGTCCTCGTTGATGCTCGCGGAGCGCATCGACGCCAAGACGGCACTCGACTGGGGGCTTGCCTATGCAGTGGTGCCCGCTGCGGAGGTCGTGCTGCGCGCGCAAGCGGTGGCGCATCGACTGGCCAACGGACCGTGTGCGGTGCTCGGTCAGATTCGTTCCCTGCACGCCTCGACGTTCGACAATTCGCTGCAGGAACAGCTGCGCGCCGAGCGCAGCGCGCAGGAGATGTCCTTGGAAACTCACGATTGCGTCGAGGGTGTGCGCGCCTTCTTCGAGAAGCGCGAGCCGAATTTCTCGGAACACTAGCCGCCATTCCCGAAGGATCGGCTAAGGCTTGCGTGTGATGGCGATGCGGATGGCCGCGAGCGGAGCGTGATCATCGAAGGGCTGTGATTTGGGGTCCTCCGGTACGCCGAGCCGCCCCCACAGCTGCGCGAGATCAGGCGCGACCGGCGCCGCCCGGTTCGCCTGATAGAGCTCTTGCAGCACTCGGGTACCGGTCGCCGCGTCGCCGATGCGCAGCACGTCGTCGATGTCGCGTTCGGCGCGGTATCCGCCGGTTTCCTTCAGGATGGCGCGCAGCGCCGTCTGCAGACCGGCTCGATTGTGGGTCTGCTCGCGCATGGCCACGTCGGCTTGCAGGCAAAACAGCGCACCGCCCCAGTAAGTGCGTCCCCAACTCGGCGACTCATCCATGCCGCCTTCCCCGGCGCGCGGCAGTCCCATGTGGCATCGAGCGCCGGGACTCGGCCCATACGTCGGCGATGTCGCGATTGCCGAACTGCGCGCGCGCAATGCCTTCGACGTACACCGCCAGGCCCTCTGCCAGCCAATTGTGCCGCCGCCCAATTTCCGGCAGCGCGAGGTGCACCATCTCGTGCACGAGCACCCAGTCCGCCGCCAAATCACCCGCCGTCGTATCAGCCCCCACGCTGACTTGAATCATGAGCCCCGAATCGTTGGTCGTGCGGCCGCCACGGACACCCGTACCCGGCTCGACCCGGATCCGCAGCACGACCAAAGGCGCCGGAAAGCGTGCGTAATACGCAGCCACGATTCGCGCCGAGCGGTCGACCCAATCGCGCAACAGTTCGGTTCGAACCGAGTGCGCCGGATCGTCGATCGAGGCGCACAGCGTCGCGCCCTGCACCTCGATGTCGAGCGCCGCCCGATCCGCGCAGCCGGCAGCGGGCGTGGTGGCGGCGCTCGTCGTTGCGGCGCCATCCGGGGTTGGGCCGCCTGGAGCGCTGTGGCCTGCTGCGCCAATCGCGACAGCCGCCAAGGCCGCCGCCACGACCGAAGCTGCTAAGCGGCGAGTTCGGGCTGCAGGCATTGCTTCACGCTGCGGATTTCCTGCGGGCCGGTACGGCAGCAGCCGCCGATCAGACGCGCTCCCGCGGCAAACCATTGGCGCGCGAGTTCGCCGAATTGCAGTGCGCCGGAATCGCCGGTCCAGCGCTTGGATGACGCTTCGTAGCGCTCGCCCGAGTTCGGATAAGCCAACAGCGGCTTGTCGGTCCGCGCGCGCATTTGCCGGAGCAGGGACGTGATGTACTGCGGCGGCGTGCAATTGACCCCCACGGCGATGACTTGCGGGAAGTCTTGCAAGCGTGCGGCGCATTCGCCGATATCCTCGCCCTCGCAGTTGTGCCGGCCGTCCTGGCAGGAGAAGCTGAGCCACGCGCAGGCGTGCGGAAACTCTTGCAGCACGCGCGCCAATGCCAGCGCCTCGCGCAGGCACGGCAGGGTCTCGCAGGCCAAGAGATCGGCGCCGGCATCCGCCAATACCCGCAGGCGCGGCCGATGAAAGTCAGCGAGGGCGGTGTCCGACAGCGCATACCGGCCGCGATATTCGGAGCCGTCCGCGAGCATGGCGCCATACGGGCCGACGGATGCCGCCACCAGCGGCCGGAGCCGGCCGGCGCGGTTCGATTCCTCGGCCCAAAACTCGTCGCGTGCGCCGGCCGCCATCGCCACCGCGTCGCACATCAGCTGCACCGCCGCCCCGCTCTCGATGCCGCGCTGCGCAAAGGCCTCGAAGCTCGCTTGATAGGTCGCCGTGGTTGCGACATCGGCGCCGGCGCGAAAATAGTCCAGATGCACTGCATGGATCAGCTCCGGCCGCTCGATCAGGCATTTCGCGGACCACAGCGGATCGTTCAAATCGGCGCCGCGGCGTTCGAGTTCGGTCGCCAATGCGCCGTCCAGCACCATCATGGGACGCAGCGCAAGGAAACTATGGATGGGGTCGTGCATGATTGTTCGCGAAAGGCGTTGGTTGCGATCATACTCTGGCGGGCGTTTGCCCGTGGATTGCCAAGGGACAGCATATGCTCACCGCTCAGACCATCAAGCTGCAGCATTCGGACGTTTTCACGTTTCTGCATGGAGACCTAGCCAGCGGCGCGAGCCATTGCCACATTCCCCAGGAGGCGGTGCTCGGCAGCTTGGTTTACGTGAGCGATGCATGTCAACTGGCGGAGGCCCGGCTGCATAAGCCGGCAATTCTGATCGTTGCGGCCGCGATGAGCGGTTGCATCGACGCTCTCACCGACGCCGAGGGCTGCTGCTTTTCCGTGCAAAGTATTCCGATGGGCATGGCCATCTTGTTGAAGTACTTCGACCGCAAGTGCGACCGCTTCACTCAGTGGGGCGAGCGCCACCCGAGCGCGGTGGTGCATCCTGACGCCACGATCGGCGAGCGGTCTTTCCTCGGTCCCTATAGCGTGGTCGGCGCCCGTGCCGGCATCGGCGACGACTGCATGATCGGCGCCCACACTGTGATCGAGAACGATGCGCAGATCGGCGCGCGCACGGTACTGCATCCGCATGTGTTCGTGGGCGCCGGCTGCCACATCGGCAGTGACTGTGAAATCCACCCGCACACCAGCATCGGCAGCGATGGCTTCGGCTACGCGGTCGATGCCGACGGCCGGCCGCGAAAGATTTCCCACCTCGGCAACGTGCAAATCGGCGACGGAGTCGAGATCGGCAGCAATTGCGCCGTCGACCGCGCAACGCTGACCTCGACCTATATCCGTTCCGGCACCAAGCTGGATAATATTTGCCACATCGCGCACAACTGCGACCTGGGCGAGAACGGCTTCTTCACGGCCGGTTTCATGATGGGCGGCTCCACGAAGATCGGCCGGCAATTCGTCACCGGCGGAAATTCCGTGGTGACCGCGCATGTCACGCTGGGGGACAACGTCGTGCTGCAGGGCCGCTCATCGGTCACTTGCGACGTGCCCGACGCCGGCTCCTACGGTGGCTATCCGTTGCAGCCTCTCAAGGAGGCGATGAAGACCGCCGCCAACATCGGGCATCTCAATGAAATTCGCAGAAATCTGAACCGTGTGATGAAGCATCTGCACCTGCTCCACAAGGCCTCCGCGGACAGTCCAGACGCTTGAGGCTCGAGACGAAAACCATCGCCGCGCCGATCGCGGTGCTGATCGCCGCGATGTTTTGCTTTCAACTCGGCGCCGTCATTGCCAAGGGAATGTTCCCAATCGTGGGCGCGGCCGGCACGACGGCGCTGCGCATGGGCCTGGCATCGTTGATTCTATTGGCCGTCTGGCGCCCGTGGCGGATGCGCTTTCGCCCGCGCGAGCTGCGCGTGATCGTCTATTACGGCCTGGCCTTGGGTTGCATGAATTTTTTCTTCTACCTCAGTTTGAGCACCATCCCGCTCGGCATCGCGGTTGCCTTGGAATTCGCCGGGCCTTTGGCCTTGGCAATGGCCGCCTCGCGCCGTGCCATCGACTTCCTGTGGATACTGATGGCGGCGCTTGGCTTGCTTGCCTTGCTGCCGTTGGGTTTCGGATCTCGAACCTTGGACAGCATAGGCGTCGCGTACGGCCTGGCGGCCGGCGTTTTCTGGGCGCTGTACATTCATTTCGGGCGCAAGGCGGGCGCCGCGCACGGCGGTCAGACCACGGCGCTCGGCATGGTGGTCGGCGCCATCGTGATCGTGCCGATTGGGTTGGTGCAGGGCGGCGCCCAGCTGTTCTCGCCGGCGATTTTGCCGGCGGCACTTGGTGTGGCCGTGCTCTCGAGCGCGCTGCCTTATTCGCTCGAAATGTTGGCCATGCCGCGCCTGCCGACGCGGACCGTCGGCGTGCTCATGAGCTTGGACCCGGCTCTCGGCGCCCTGTCGGGCTTATGCTTTCTCGGCGAGCGCTTGACCTGGCTGCAGTGGGCGGCGATCGCCAGCATCATGGCCGCGTCGGCGGGCAGCGCCGCGACCAGCCGAACCGACATGCCGCAGTTACTGCCCGATTAGAACGATGGCCAAGTACAGAACGGCCGCTCCCACCAGGGTCATGGCCGTGGTCAGAAACTTCGGGTGGGCGTGATAGCTCTCCGGAATCAGATCGCTGGCGCCGATGTACAGGAAGAAACCGGCAAACAGCGCAAGGGCGGTGCCGAACCCGGCGCTGCGCAGCGTGAAGAAATACGTGGAAGCGATTCCCAGCACCGGTGCCAGCGCGTCCGCGGCCAGCCAGCGCAAACCCTGCAGGCGGCTGCCGCCGTTCTTCAATACCATGTTCATGGTGTTGATGCCGTCGGAGAAATCGTGCGTCAGCACCGCGATGGCCACCACAATGCCCACCGCGTGCGACGCTTGAAATGCGAGCCCGATGGCGATGCCGTCGAGCAGGCTGTGCACGCACAAGACGGCGGCGGCGAACGGCCCGCGCGACGGCGCGTCGCCGTGAATCGACAGAATTCGATCGATCACGAGGTATGACAAGAAGCCCAGCGCGGTGCACGACAGAATGGCCAAGGGGCTGTAGATCTTTTCGCCGAAATTGACCGCTTCCGGCAGCAGATCGAAAAATGCGACGCCGATGACCGCGCCCGCGCTGAATCCCAAGATCAAATGCAACTTGTCGTGCAGCCTCAAGGCCAGCAGCCCGCCGGCCAGCGTGCTGACGAATGCCGCCGCGGCGATGGCTAGGAGCAGCACGGTTGATTGATTCCACGCATTCGGGCCGACGGGTTATATTGTGCGCACAAAATCGACTCTTTGGGGGACGCGTGAGCTACGACACGTATCATAAGCGCAAAATCGGCAAGCACGTGCTCAAGCCGGAAACCCAGATGATGGGCTATGGCTACGATCCGAGCTTGTCGGAAGGCTCGCTGAAGCCGCCGATCTTCCTGACCTCGACGTTCGTCTTCAAGACGGCGCAGGACGGCAAGGACTTTTTCGACTTTACCTCCGGAAGGCGCGAACCGGGGGCGGGGCAAGCCTCCGGTCTCGTGTATTCGCGATTCAACAATCCCAACCTCGAAGTGCTCGAGGACCGGCTGGCACTGTGGGAGGAGGGCGAGACGGCGGCGGTGTTTTCCAGTGGCATGTCGGCGATTTCGACGGTGATTTGGACCCACGTGCGGCCGGGCGATGTGATTCTGATGAGCCAGCCGTTGTACGGCGGAACGGAAACGCTGATCGAAAAGACCTTGCCCGGCTTCGGCGTGAGCGCCGTCGGATTCAACCTGGGCCATGATCGTACCGCGGTCAACGAAGCGGCCGAGCAAGCCATGAAAAAGGCGGCAGAAACCGGCGGCCGGGTTTGCTTGGTGATCGTGGAGACGCCGGCGAATCCCACCAACAGCCTGGTCGATCTTGCGCTGATGCAGGAAATCTCCGCGATGATCGGCAAGCGTCAGGCGGGCGGCCGCCCGCCCGTGGTCGTCGACAACACATTTCTCGGTCCGGTATTTCAGCGTCCGCTCGGTTTCGGCGCCGACCTCGTGATGTATTCGCTGACGAAATATGTCGGCGGCCACTCGGATTTGGTCGCGGGCGGCGTGGTTGGGTCGCGTGCGGCCGTGGGCCCGGTCAAGAAATTGCGCGGCGCGCTCGGCACTCAATTGGATCCGAACACGGCATGGATGATCATGCGCTCCATGGAGACGCTATCGCTGCGCATGCACAAGTCGGCGGAAAATGCCGCGGTGGTGGCGGACTTCTTGAGGCATCACGCGAAGGTGGCGGCCGTCAATTATCTTGGCTTTCTGTCCGCCGCCGATCCGCGGCAGGCGGTGTTCAAGCGCCAGTGCCAGAGTGCCGGCTCGACCTTCGGCTTCGCCGTCAAGGGCGGCGAAGCGGAGGCATTTCGCATGCTGGATGCGCTGCAAGTCATCAAGCTTGCGGTCAGTCTCGGCGGCACGGAGAGCCTGATTTCACACCCCGCCAGCACCACGCATTCCGGCGTGCCGAAGCAAACGCGCGATCGCCTCGGCATTACCGACGGACTGATTCGAATTTCCGTCGGCATCGAGGATGCCGGCGATCTCATTGCCGATCTCAGCGCTGCGCTCGATGCGGTTTGAGTTGTGGCGCGCGGCGGCTCTGCTGTTGGCCGCTGCGCCGGGCGCCCACGGCGCAGCGGCTGACGCGGCGGATACCGTCTACCGGCACGGCGTCGTGTACACGGTCGACGCGCGCGATAGCCGTCAGCAGGCGCTCGCGATCCGCGCCGGACGGATCACCTACGTTGGATCGGAAGCCGGGATCGGCGCCTTCATCGGCCGAGACACCAAGGTCATCGATCTTCACGGCAGGATGATGATGCCCGGCTTGGTGGACGGCCACCAACATCCGCTGCAGGGCGGCGCCGCACTGCTCAAATGCAACATGAATTATGAGCAGCTTGATGTGGCGCGGATGCAAGCGAAGATCCAGGCCTGCCTCGATCAATCGCGCGCGCTCGAGCCGGACGGCTGGCTCGAAGTCGTCAATTGGTTTCAGGAAGGCATGTTGCCGCCCGGCACGGTGACCAACCGTGCGGTTCTGGATGCGCTGAAAACCCGACGGCCGATTTTCGTCAGTTCATCGTTCGGGCATACGGCGCTCGTCAATTCGCGTGCCCTACGGCTCGCGGGCCTCGATGCCAAGACGCCAGATCCTCTGGGGGGCAAGTTTGGCCGTGAGCCTTCGGGCGACCCGTCGGGATTGCTCGAGGACGCCGCGCAGGACGCCGTGGGCAGGCTGATTCCGGCGCCGACGCCCGCCGAGAACGTCAGGGCGGCCATGGCCGCCCTGGACGCGCTGCGCAAGCAAGGCGTGACGACATTCTTGGATGCGGCCGCAGAACCGCCCTCGCTCGAAGCCTTTGCTACGGTGCAGCGCCGCGGTTCGCTGACGGCCCGCGCACACTTCGCCGTGCTGATCACCCCGCCGCAGGGCCGTGCGCCGCAGCAGGCCATTGCGTCGGTCAGGGCCCTGGCGCAGCGCTACGATCAAGGCGAAATCAAGATCGAGCCCGCGCTCACGGTACGCAACGTGAAGCTGTTTCTGGACGGCGTGATCACCGCACCCGCGTCCACCGGCGCCATGTTGGCGCCTTACTTAAGCCTGCAAGGCGCGCCCGCCAATCCCCATTGGGCGCCCTCGTCGAGCCGCGGACCGGAGGTGTATTTTCCGGCACCCGTGCTCGGCGCGCTGCTCATCGAAGCGGCCGCCGCAGGCTTCGAGCCGCACATGCATGCGGACGGCGATCGCGCGGTGCGCGAAGGCTTGGATGGCATCGGCGTGCTGCGGCGGCGATTTCCGCAGCGCGATATCCGCGCCGCCATTGCGCATGACGAGATCGTCGATCCTGCCGACTTCCCGCGTTTCAAGGAGCTGAATGCGATTCCCGTGCTGTCGTTCCAATGGGAGAAGCAGGCGCCGGACACGATGGAGGGCGCACGCGAGTTTTTGGGAGCGGCGCGCTTCAAATACATGGAGCCGGCGGGTTTTCTGGCGGCGGCCGGCGCGCGCATCGCCTACGGCAGCGATTGGCCGGTGGACCCGCTCGACGAATGGTTTGCGCTCAAGGTGGGGGTCACGCGCACGAACGCCGCGCAGCCCGATCACAAGTACGCCGGGCGTCTGAGCGAGGATGTGGGCCTGACGCGCGAACAGGCGCTGCGCGCGATCACCATAAATTCCTCGTATGAACTCCACCAGGACCAATCTTTGGGTTCGCTCGAGGTCGGAAAAATTGCGGACTTGATCGTCATCGATCGTGATTTCTTCGAGATTCCCGCGGCTGAAATCGCCGATATCCAGGTATTGCAAACGGTGGTCGGCGGCCGCGTGGTTTATCAGAGCGAGCGTTTCTAGCGCGGCCGCCGCGCGCCGATGGTGAGCTGCGTGCGCTGGCGGGTCGAGACGTCGAACTCGGTGCGGCCCTCGTTGGTGAGTGCCCAAGGCAGCGGCAGGTTGTCGGAGACGACGGTGATGATGTGATGACCGGTCGCCGCCGCTGGGAACGCAAATCTGCCGGAGGGGTCGGTCTGCACCGAGAAGCGTCCGTCCAGCACCACCGTCACATTGGGCGCGCCGGCTTCACCCGCATCGAGCTGGCCATTGTCGTTGGCATCGAGAAAGACGACTCCCGCGATTTCACCGCAGCCGGAACCGGGCGCACCGCCCAGAGGCGCGAAGGAGGAGCCTGCGGCGCGCTTGTAGCGCAACGTCAGAAACACACCCTGCTCGTTGAACGCAGGCACCGCGACCGCCGCGATCGGCGGCGTCAGCGGCGAGACCACGGTGAGGGGCGTGAAGGATCCGGTTTTGCTGTCATAGTAGGTGGCGAGAATTTCCCAATTCTGCGACAGGCGGTAGATCAACGAGACATTGGCTGACACGGCCGGTGCCGCGCGGCCTTGCACGGCGGTCGCCCAGTTCACGTTGCCCTCGACACTGAAGCGGGTGGTGAACTGACCTCCGCCAAACGCAGCGATGCCGAGCAGGGTGCTGTCTTCCACTACGCCATTGACGATGGCCCCGCTGATGCGCTCGATCGACGTCGAGGTGCTGAGCCGCATGCCGACCGGCGTCGACCAGTTCTGATTCAGGACGAGCGAGATGTCGCGGCCGGACTCGACTTCGGCCAGATCGGCCTGCACGCGGCCGGTGCCCCAGGCGTTCACGTGGTCGAGGTAGCCCCCGAGAGTCCAGTTGGTGCCGCCGTCGGAGCGGGCGATGTTGGCGAGGCTGCCGATCCCCCAGTCGCGCGATATCTGGTAGCGCGCGTCGCCGGTGACGAAGGTGGTGCTGGCACCCGCACCCGACACGGAACGTACTTCGTCGATACCGACATCCGCCAGCCATTGCCGGCTCAAGTAGCCGAATCGGTAATAGCCGCCCTGCATGTCGTCGGAAATCACCTGGTTGCCCCAGGTCATGTTCGGGTCGATGCGAAAGACACCGGCATTTTGTTGAATCCTGCCTTCCGTGATCGATCCATCGACCCAGCCGCCGACGGCGTTGGCTTTACCGCCGACATCGCCATCCAGCAGATTGAATTGCAGACGCTCGCCCCGATCCGCCCACGCGGCCGTGAGCAGTTCGGTGCGGGAGGTGATGAGCGCAGCGCCGTCGACAACAGGGCCGATGCTCGGGTTGACATCGTGCGCCTCGATCAGCTGACCGCCCATGGTCCAATGCGAGGCGGGTGACCACTGCGCGCCGGCGGTGGCGGTGGATCCATCCAAGGTGCGAAAATTCGGCACTTCGATGCCTTCAAATAGCCCGGGCACTCCACCGCCTGCGACGATCTGCAGGCCATCGGGTCCGCGCCACTCGGTAGTCGCGCCCTGCATCGGGCTGGTCGGCAGATAGAAGCGCGGCTGCAGCCGCGCCAGGCTGATGTTGGGGGAGTTGACGTCGCCCAGGCCGGCGTCGGCCTGCCAATTGCCGTCGAAGGGCATGCCGCGCTCGCGCAGCGTGAGCACGCCGCCCTGCCCCTGCTCGAACGGGCCCAGGCCGGAACCGCCGGTGCGCGCCGCGGCATCGAGCGACCACGCGCCATAGTCGACGGTCTCCCATTGCGACTTGGCGAGGATGCCGTTCTCCTGCACGTTCGTAGAAGAGCCCGCCTCGCGGGAACTCAAGGCGCTCACCACGGCGTCGATCTCGAGCGAGCGCGCCAAACCCTGCGTGTCGCTGCTCTCGGCGTAGCCTTTCGAGATGTCAGGGACCAAGGATCCGCCGCCGATGTAGTTATCCTGAAATTGCGATGTTCCCGGTAGATTGGCGGCGCTCCAGGAGGCGGGTTGCACAGGCGGCGCCGATTGCGCGTGGGCCACCCTAAGCCAAATCAATCCTCCCAGCCCGCACAGGCCGAACGCGAGTCGGGGAGTGAGTTTGGCACGCGGTTTCATCAATCAAAACGCTGGTTGATCTCGGTCTTGTGATTGCCCCACTCGAGCGTGCCTTTCACCGTGACCGGAAAAGTGAGTGTCGGGTGATCGTCCTTGGTCGTCGACGGCGTCAGAAAAACTTCGCGCTCTTCATGCGGCAGAATCGGAAAATCCGCCGGAGTGAAATCGTAGGAGATTCCCTTCGCGTCCGTACCCGAGAGATATCCGCCCATGCGGCCATGGGCGCTGCCGCCGTTGTGAATGCGCAGGGTCGGAACCTGTCGACCGTTCACCGTGGTGATCTTGGGACCCAGCAATTCCAGATCCGGTGCCCCGTCGCCGATGGCCACGTAGACGATGACGCCGATGCGTCCGGTAATGGGTAAATCCAGTCCCTTGCTCGCGGCGATCGACGGCTCTGCGCCTTCGATCATGACCGCGAAACGGCATTCACCGGCCGGCGCATCCGACGGCACGGTCACCTCGAAACGGTAGCGCAAGGTTCCGCCACCGGGCACATCGACGATCGGCCGTTCGAGCGCGACCCACGGCCGGCAGCTGCCGGGCTGCAGATCGTCGTGAAAGCTCACGCTGAAATCCGGCGACAAGGTCCAGTCCGCGGTATGGATCAGGTACTTGGCGCTCGCCGTCGAGCGATTGCTCACCTCGATGACGTTGCGCAAGGTTTTCCCCGGCTTCGCCGCCACCTCGAAGCGCGGCGGCGAGATGAGTGCGGCAAATCCCTGCGCCTGCACCAGCCGGGGCGCAGCCAAGGCGGTGAGAGCGATGAGAACCGGGAAGCTGCGTTGCATGATCAACCCTCATCCATCTCGAAGTGGTAGGTGACTGGAACCGGCCGCGCCATCAGCGCCCCGTTCACGCTGAACTGAAAGGTCAATGTGTCCTCCATGAAGGGACTCGCAATCGGCCCGGCATAGACCAGCACGCGATAGCCGGAGGCAACCTGTCCCGGCAGGAATCGCCCTTGGGTGATCCACGAAAGGCCGATCGGCCCCGGTTTCTGTACGGGCAGCGCCAGATAGATGTGCCCCGAACGGTGGAGCCAGGGCGTCACGTTGATCCGTACCCGGATCGTCGTCGTACCGATCATCACGTTGCCGGCCGCCGAGCGCGACGGCGCCGCGCTCTTCCAACGCATCGTCACCGAGGGTTCGAGTGCCTGCGAGCCCGAGTCATCGATGATGATCGTTTTCGCGCGGGCACCCGCGGGCCAGATTATGGTGAGTGCCGCGGCCAAAAAAAAAGTCGACGCCAGCCGGCTGACGCTCATCATGGTGCCGTCATCGTGTAGAGCACGGCGCCGGTGTAGGTGCCGGCCGCCGCCACCACGGTATTCGAATAAGAGAACGTCCAGCAGCTCTCGTTCCAGGTGTTGCTGGCCATGGACCCTACGGTTTGCACGCCGCCGCTGACGAATTTGCCGCTGGGAAAAACTTCCGGGAGAAAGCCGTTGGCGGTGGTATCGCCATTGCCGCCCGAGGCCCAACTGATTTGCGAGAATGGAATACTGTCGCCGGTCGTGTCGGTCAACGCTGCAGGCACGGTCGCAGTGACCTGCGCCGCGGCGGTGGTCGCGCCCGTGGTGCGAAAGAAGCCGCCGATGTACAGCTGGGCGGGCACGGTGCAAAACGCGTAGCCGTCCCAATAGCTCTGCGCGGCCGTACTGTTGGTGGTCATCGCCTGCGCGGTCCCATTGCCCACCACTCCCACCGCCAGCGTTGCCGACACGGTATTGACCGTGGTGTTTACTTGCGGCTGGCCGCCATTGATGTAGTTATTGGTGAAGGCGCCGACGCCGACCTGCAGGTAGATCTCCTGCGGCGCTGCCGGAGTGAGCGTGGCCGTGTACGGCGCAGCGGATCCTGCGGCCGCGAGCAGCGCTGCGCCGACGGTGAGTCGACGCAGCGTGTCTCGGCTGTGGCGCAGGCCTGACGGTGTCATTCCGGTCGGCGCCTGGGGCGATGGCATATCGGCGCGCACGGCTGTAACTTGGCCGACGAGTTAGAGCATTGTCGCCGTGTAAGTCACGATACCGTTATTCCCGGCACTGCCGCCGTACGTGCCGGCCGCCGGCGTCACGGTGTTGGAATAGCTGAACGTCCACTTCGCATCGGCCTTGACGATCTTGTTGGTCGCGGGAACGGTCTCGCTCGACGTGGTGTCGGTGAGCGGCGGCGGCGCCAGCAGCGTGGCTTCGGCATTCGCGGCCGCGGCCGTGGTGATCTGCGTGAACGAGATCGAATCGCCGGCGCCGTCGCTGAGCGCGCCGGTTACGCCGGCAACGAGCGTGACGTTGCCGCCGTTGCCCAGGATGGCCGCGGTCTCGATGCCGCCCGCCAGATCACCGCCGACACCGGCGACTGCCGTGCCGTTACCCACCGCACCCACTGCGGGGGAAAAGGTAATCAGATCGGTGCTGCCGCCGGTTGCCAGCGTTCCGGTCGCATAAGCCGACCCGGTACCGACGCGCAGGTACAGAAACTGCGGAATGACCACGGTGAAATTCACTGTCGCCGTCGCGGTCAACGTGCCGGCGCCCGACGTAAAAGTCGATGCGGCGGAGGCGATGAGCGGCAGCGTCAGCGCCGCCGTACCCAGCAAACTCTTTAATACGATCGATGTCTTCATTTTCTGCTTCCTGTGCTGTGCTGCGTTATGCAAGGCGATACTAGGGGATAGCCTTACAGCCACGATTGAACCCAAGTCGCAGTTCGACTCGACCGGGCTCAAGTTCTGCCGGCGCCTGCCGACATTCCTTGATTTTTGTGCGCTGGTTAACACGAATTCCGCGGCGATCGCACGTCCGGGCCGCAGCCACGGGCGTTTGCGGGGTTTGCAGTGGATAAGTGCCGGCGGCGGGCGACGGGGAAGCGGCGCAGGCGCCTAAGGTCAACCCCTACGGTTGGTAAGGCTTCTTCGAACGCCGGCTTTTAAGGCGTCGAGACGGTGCAGACGATCAGGGGGGCACCGCTGTTGCCGTCGCCGCTCGCTGCCGCGGCAGCCGGCGCGGCCCTGTCCGCCAGCGAGCACTGGGCATTCTGCGCGATGCCCTTTCTGGCGGCACTGTTCAGGATGAGATTGCCGCGGGCCGGGGCCGTCGAATCGAGAGTGCGCAAGGCGGCGTTCAGCGTCGCGTTGTGGCCATTGCTCATGACGGCCACATTGCCGGTATCGAGAACGTTTTCGCTCACGTTCCCCACGCGCACGTACAGGATCTTCGGGATGATAATTTTGAAAGTCACGTGCGCGGTTGCGCTCCGCGCGGCACCCGGTGCTCCGCTCGCGACGCGCGATTCCGGCACGGCCATCGAGGGCAGCAGCCACGCGCCGGCCACGCCGCCGCCGACGAGCAGCACGAGACGCGCCGCGTGGAAAACTTGGGTTTTCGAGTGCTTGTTCAAGCCCGAATTAACGGCAAGCCAACCACTTACTTTAATGAATATCTCTAGCGACTGTTGCGATTGCTTGCGGTTACGCTTATCGGTAAATCGCGGGAGCAGTATAACTCCCGGTAAAACGCCGGGGGGAACCGTTGATCATGTCCGCACGTTTCGCAGCTGCGCTTGCCGGCGCTTGGTTGGGCCTGGGGTCTTGCGCCGGTGCCTGGGGCGAGAGCGGCGCCGAACTCTCCGCCATCGTCGTCACTGCGACGCGCGTCCCCGAGCCGAGCATGGACCTGCCCGTGTCCGTCGACCTCGTGAGCCAAGACGCCATCCGGCGCGGCCAGCTGCAAGAGAACCTCTCCGAATCATTGATCAGCGTGCCGGGGGTGTCGGTGCAGAGCCGGCAAAATTACGCCCAGGACTTGCAGATTTCGCTGCGCGGATTCGGGGCGCGATCGAGTTTCGGCGTGCGGGGGGTGCGGCTCTATTCCGACGGCATCCCGGGCACCATGCCCGATGGTCAGGGTCAGTTTTCGCAATTCGACCTGGGCTCGGCCGGCCGCATCGAAGTGCTGCGCGGCCCGTTTTCCGCGCTCTACGGCAATTCGTCGGGCGGCGTGATCGCGATCTTCACCGAAGACGCGCAGCCGGGTCACGCGATCGAAGGCACGGCGCAGTATGGGACATTCAACACGCAGCGCTACGCCCTGAAAACTGGCATCGACGACGGGGCGGTGAACTACGTGCTCGACGCCGCGCATTTTCAGACCGACGGCTATCGATTTCACAGCGACGCCGAGCGCGACAACTTCAATTCCAAGCTGCGTTTCGCGACCGGCGACAGGTCGACGCTGACGGTGGTCGCCAACGTGGTCGAAACCCCGAGCGTGCAGGATCCGCTCGGACTGACGCGTGCGCAACTCGCGGCGAACCCGCGTCAGGCCGGCGTCGGTGCGGTGCCGTTCGATACCCGCAAGTCGCTCGACCAGGAGCAGCTGGGCGCGATCTTCGACGATAAGTTCAGCAGCAACGATGAGCTGTCGGCCATGATGTACACCGGCCATCGCGCCACGGTGCAGTTCCAAGCGATTCCCGTGGCGACGCAAAAGAATGCACCGCTGTATCCGGGCGGCGTCATCGATTTGGACCGGGCGTTCTGGGGAGTCGATACCCATGTGACGGACTCGCGCGAGATCGCAGGCTCTCCCCTGCAGGTGGTGGCGGGCCTCAATTACGACGATCTGGCCGAAGCTCGGCTGGGATACCTCAATTACCGCGGCTCACAGTTGGGCGTAGAGGGAGGATTGCGCCGCGACGAGGCGAATCATGTCTACGACTTCGACCAATACGTGCAGGCGCAGTGGGATCCGGCCGCGCCATGGCGCGTGATATTGGGTGTGCGCAACAACCTGGTGGAGGTGACCTCTCACGGCCACCTGCCGGTGCTCGACGACGCGGACAGCAGCGTGCGCTACTCCGCGGTGAATCCGGTCGCCGGTGTCACGTTCCGGGCCAGTTCCGCGATCAATCTCTACGCGTCGTACGGCAAGGGCTTCGAAACCCCGACACTCAATGATCTCGCCTATCGCTCGGTCGATGGCAGCCTGCCGGGCTTGAATTTCGGATTGAAGCCGGCGCGCAGCGACAATTTCGAAGCCGGCATCAAGGCCGGCACCGAGCAGCTGCGGGCCGACCTTGCCGCGTTCTACATCAAAACCGTGGACGAGCTCGCGGTGCTGCAGAACTCGGGCGGTAGGACGGTATCGCAGAACATCGGCGAGACCAATCGCCGCGGCATGGAGCTCAGCGTCGATGCAGACTGGACCGCAGGGTTCAGCGCGCGCCTGGCCTACACCTACATCCGCGCGGTTGTGGGACAGGCGTACGCGACCTGCATTGCCGCGCCCTGCAACCCGCTGGCTCACCCGGGAGGCCCGCTACCGGTCAATTATAAGGCCGTCAATGCGGGCAGCTACCTGCCGGCGGTGCCGATGAATTCCTTGTACGCCGGCCTCACGTGGCGCTATGCGCCGTCTCGGCTTCTCGGCGACGCTCGAGACCCTCGGGCGCGCGCGAATCTACGTCGATGACCGCAATTCCGATGCCGCTGGGGGCTACTGGTCGTCGAATTTGCGGGCCGGGTTTGAGCAAGAAACGAGACGCTGGCGGCTGAGCGAATTCGCCGCTCTTGATAACCTTGCCGACCGAGCCTATGTCGGTTCAGTGATCGTGAATGAGACCAATTCTCGGTTCTTTGAGGCCGCGCCGGGGCGAACGGCGTACATTATGTTTAGTGCGGCATTGCGGAATTAAGCAATCTTTATGTACACCAAACAGCCTGAACCGCGTTGTAGGAGTAGGGTCTTATGTATATAGGTTCAATACAGTCGCGCAGCGGCGCGGCGGGTAACGGAAGGTGACAGTCATGGGTACCACGGGCAGACGCTTATTACTGGCAGGCGTGTTGGCGATACTGGCAGGCTCGGCGCCGGCCTTCGCTCAATCGCATGGCGGTGGCCACGCTTCGGGTGGCGGCCACTCCGGCGGCGGCGGTCACGCTGCAGGCGGCCATGTCGGCGGGGGCGCTCACTACGCCGCCGCGGGGCATTATGGCGGCTACGCCCACGGCTATGCCGGCGGCGGCTACGCCCACGGCTATGCGGGGGGTGGCTATGCCGGCGGGTATCACGGCGGGGCTGTGTCCCACGCCGCGTATGGGCGTCCTGGCGCGTATTACGGCCATGGATACTCCACCGGGGCATACTGGCGGGGGGGTTACTGGCACGGCGGCTTTTGGCCGCGGGCCTACTACGGATACGGCTTCTCTTGGTTCCTGCCGTTCCTGCCCTTGGCGTATGCGACGTACTGGTACGGCGGCATCCCCTACTACTACGCCAATGACGTGTACTACACCTACAACCCCGCGTATGAGGGCTATGTCGCGACCGATCCGCCGCCGATCACGGATTCGAGCGGGGCGGATTACAGCGGATCCGCCGACGTCACTCCGCAGCCGGGCACTGCGGCGACACCGCCGAACAGCGGGCCGGCGCCGGGCGGTGCCGGCGCGATGGCATCGGGTCAGATTTTCATGTACCCGAAGAACGGGCAGAGCGCCGAGCAGCAGGCCACCGACAAGGCTGAATGCCAGCAATGGGCCACGCAGCAGGCCGGGCAGGTGTCGCAGAACACGCTCGACTATCAGCGCGCCATGGCGGCTTGCGTCGAGGGTCGCGGGTACAGCGCTAGGTAGCTCGCTTAAATCGAAGCCCGAAAAGAAAGGTCCCTGAAAAGCAAGGCCGCGCTCTGCGCGGCCTTTTGCTTAGGGGGCTTTAGGACATCCTTGCTAGGTGTTTTAGGGAATCTGTCAGGCGATTTCGGCTAAATCGGGCGAATAGCATAAGAATTAGGGATATAATTGCTACACGCATAGGGTTTAGGGAAGTAGCATGCGGTTTAGGGAGCCTTGATGGATATTTTCCCCGTTGGCTACGCCCAAATTATTAGCTCGGGCTTGGACGTCGCACCTTTGAACCAGGTGGCTCGGATCGACAGCCGCACACGGCATCGCGCGGTGAAGATGGAGGGGCAGACCGAGGTTCTTACCTTCAATGCAGAGTATGCGCCTGAGGAAAGTTTCAGCGGCGGCCTGCAATTTGCACTGCGCTACGAAGGCTTGAACCTGCAAGTGCTCGATGCGCTCTTTGAGCGTTGCGGCCCTACGCCGTTGGAAGAGTGGCTTAGTCGCAGCCCAACTTCTGCGTACGCGCGCCGAGCAGGCTTCCTTTTCGAATGGCTCACGCAGACTCCCTTGAACGTTCCGCCCTTGAGCAACAAATTCAACTGGGTGCCGGTTTTGGACGAAGACCTGCAATTTGGTCTTGGCGCGACGCAAGAACATGATCCTAAATTTCGAGTTCGCAATAACCTTCCCGGCACCCGCGATTTCTGTCCGCTCGTGCGAAAGAGGGCTGATATTCGCGCGCACCTCGGCAAAGACTTGAAGGCCCAGATGGGTAAGATCCTCGCGAAATATCCGCCCGACCTGCTTCGTCGCGCAGCGCAGTACCTGTATCTCAAAGAGACTCGTTCGACCTATGAAGTGGAGCGCGAGCGTCCGAGTGCAAGCCGGACGCAGCGCTTTTTGGATCTCTTGAAAACAGCCCCTGCCGGTGAGCCCCTCACGCAGGAGAGCTTTGTTCGCGCTCAAAACTCCATTCTCGAACCGCGCTTTCATGAGTTTGCCTATCGATCCACGCAAAATTGGCTGGGTGGTCATTCGAGATACCGTGACACGGTGGACTTCGTCCCACCACGCCCCGAAGACGTCGCGGGACTGATGCATGGACTCTGTGCGATGAGCGCCCGCGGTCGCGCTGCCGCAATCGCCGGTGCCGACCTAAACCCGGTTGTGCATGCAGCCGTCCTCGCCTTCGGTTTCGTCTTCATCCATCCGTTTATAGACGGTAACGGCCGCCTGCATCGCTACCTCATACACGAAGAACTCTCGACACTCGGGTTTACGCCCAAAGGCACCGTGCTGCCAGTGTCAGCCTTTATCTTGAGTAACCCTGATCTCTACAGCGCCGTGCTCGATGAGTTCTCAAAGCCCTTGATGGCGCGCACCGACTTCACTCCGCCGCCGCCCGTAGTGGCAGCCACCGGCAACGACCCTAGGTTCTTTCGCTTCTTCGATGCCACGGCTCAAGCGCTGTTTCTCTACCGAGCTCTCGAACGCACCGTGGAACACGATCTCGAAGAAGAGATCCACTATCTAGTCAGCGTGGAACGGGCACGCGCGCGCCTGAAGGATGAGATCGACTGGCCTGCGCAATCGCTCGATCTCTTCATCAACATGGTTCACCAAAATAACGGAACGCTGTCGAAGACCAAACGCGACCGCCACTTCACTTGGTTGACCGATGAAGAGCGCGATCGCTTCGTGAGCGAAGTCAACGAGGCATTTGGCTCCGCCGCACAAAAATGAGTCTACAACTTGACGATCCCGGATGGGACTGGTCTCCGCGATAAAGCCGGTATTCGCTCGCCGCCATTTGCGTCAGGTTGAACCCCAACAGGTCTTAGAGTTCGCCGCGGGAGTTGTGCTTTGAGCACCGGTCTGAATAAGCACGAAACTCGTGCAGGTGGCATCGCCCAGCTGTTGCGCTGAGGCAGGTAAGGCAGTGAGCGTGTACGTGGTCGCCGTAAGGTTGGTGAGGGTGACATTGTAGTTGCCCTGACTCGTGAGCACGGGTCCGGCGGGTACGGTCGCACAGCCGACGTACGTGAATGCCTGCGAGTAGCAGCGCTCGAGCGCCTGGGCATCTAGGGTCAGGGCTCGCACCGCATCCGTACGGTTGGACCGCTGGACGTAGGCGGTGTACGACGGGATGGCGATGGCCGCGAGGATGCCGACGATGGCACACGCGATCATGAGTTCGACCAGGGTAAATCCGTTCTTCACGATCGTGCCCTCAAGATGCCGGATGAATCGTCAGCGTGACGATCTCGGGGTTCGTGCTGCCGGGAGGGCCGTCCAGCACCGCATCGACATTCTCTCCCACATAAAAATTGCCGAGAGCCTTGGCCGCGGTGCTCCCTGCCATGACGTGATAGAGGTGGTGCGCGATCTCAATCTCGCCGTTTCCCGGTGTCGCCGTCACCTGGCCGGTGACCATCGAGGCATAGGCACGTGTGCTCCACCCGACGTTGGGTGTAAGGCCTATCGCCAGAGCGAATAAGCCCACCACCACACTCAGTTTTGCTAGTTTCATTGACGTATCTCCCACCATGCTGTGCGAGTCTTAGAGGATCCCTTCAAGATAACAGGTTGAATGATCGGGGTAGCGCCGCCGGTTCCGGCGCCGCTGGCCCCGAGACCGGGCGTCGATTCCGTAATGAGGGCAATACCGGTGCCGTTCGTAAATGAACCGGACCGGATGGTCGGCGCGGAGGCATAGGTGTAGCCGAGCGACATTCCGACCGGCGCCACAATAGTGCTGACACCCCCAATGTTCACCGTCACCGTATCGGAGGTGTTGATCTTCCCGTCGCCGCTGGCGTCGAACTGCGGCGTGGTGAAGGAGCCGCCGGTCGCAAAATTGAGCACCATCAGGTAGGAGCTTCCGGAAGCATCGCAGGAGCCAGCCGCGGGGAGAATGGGCGTATAGGTCGTCAGCACCAGTTCGCCGCCGCTTTCCAGACGCGGATCATTGATCACCCGCTCGCTGGGGAGCAGCGGCGAGCCCAGCGACAAATCGACATACCAGCCCTTGGTGGCCGGAACCTGGCCGGTAGCTCCCGTGACGTAACGGACCTCCTCCGAGCCACCGCTGCTGGTCGTCACGGTCGACGTATGCAGCGTCTGCGGCAGCAAGCTTCCGCCTGCGCGCGTCAGCGGCGTGACATAGGTCGCGGGCGGATCATAGACGCCGTAAATCGTTTGTACGTTTGTATTCGTCAGGTCCGGCACACCCAGGAATTGTCCCGTGCCGAACATCACCATGGTCCCGAGAATTTGCGGGTAGCGCGGGTTCAGGCTCGCCACGGGCTTGGTGGTGATGGGCTGCTTGTTACCCAAAGCATCGCGAGCCTGGAATAATACCGTGACACTCCACAAGGCCGGATTGGGGTTGGAGATGTCGACGCGCCAGAGGTTGCCCTGCAAGTCGCCGGCGTAAACGATATTCGCGAGTCCGGCGACCTGGCCGCCGCTGTTCACGGCAATCAGGCTGGACAGGCCGTTCGTGGTGGTCAGATCACAGTAGGCTGCGGCCACGGCGGCGCACAAATCGACCTTTGCCACTGTGGTGCCGTGCTGCGGGTCGAGCGCGTACAGGAACGGCTTCTGGTTGGTGCTGTTGTAGCCGTTGCCGACGAGTACCGTCCAGCCGTAACTTGTATTGGCGATCACCGGCGAACTGAATCCCAAGCCCATGTCCACATCGATGAAATCCCACAGCACGGCGCCCGCGAGCGCCGTTTCGGAATTAATCAGGTCGGGACTCGTGACATCCAGCGCATACACGCTGTTGCCGCCCGCAGCCTCGGTTCCCACGAGCATGCTGTGCCAGGTCAAATCGCTGAACTGAACGTCGCCCGCCTGCGGCGACCCGTTGACGAAGAACCGGTGCTGAGCGTTGTAATAAGGATTGACGAGATTGATGAGGTTGGCGTACACGCCGCGCGGTATATAAGCGAACAGTTCCGTGCCCATGGCCGGCGAGCCGGGGGCGGGGAGTGGGGGGGATACATCGAACGCATGCAGCATGCCATCGTTGGCACCAATATAGAGAACGGGAGTGCGATTCGCCGTGCTCGCCGCGAAACTAATATAAGAGGCCGATTGAATGCCTTCATTCGAAGGACCTATATAAGCCGGGTTACTGTCGATGATATCGCCCAGGATGTGCGAGCGATCACGGAATTTACCGGTGGGCCTTTCCAGCGATTTGTCACCGCGCAGGTACTGCAGCACGTCCGAGCCGTTCGTATCTTGGGGGAACGCCTGCAAGTCTTGTCCCAAGACCGACCCTGCGTCGATGAAGTTGGGCGTGTTACCGGGGTGCCATTCAAACGGAATTCCCGCGCTCTGCACCGGGTCCCAGGTGGCGATGTTGCGCGAATTTGGCGATTGCGCGTCCAATTTGGATTGCGCTGACCAATAATCCGAGGTGGTAGTGACAATGCCGGTGTTCGGATCGATCGCGTAGGCAAACAGGTTTCCGGTCCAGTCTTGGTCAAGGTCCGAGGTGACGAATTGCGACTGGTAGACGACTGAATTGGCATTCAGGCCAGTGGAATTCACGGCCGCCGAGGCGGTCGATTGGGATTGATCGAGAATCGTCGTGACGATGATCTGCAGATCGTTGGTGACGTCCGTGGGGCTGGTGGCCGGATAGTATGCGGCGGTCCCGCCGGCGACCGCCATGGCGTTCAGTGTCGCGGCGGTGGTCGGGAAGAGCGTCGGATCGGTGGCCTGTCCCATCCCAATGATGTAGGTCTTGATGCCCGCGTTCGCAAGCGTCGTCAGCGCGGTGATGGTATCGAGATAGGCTTGGTCGTTGGTCGCGTTGACGCCATAGCCTGGGTTCGCTGGGGGAGGGTTGCCGGCGGAGAAGCTGCCGAGCGGAGGCCAGAGCCCGCCGCTGTGTATCCTCTGTCGGCAAACCATCGGTCATCAAGACCAGATAGCGTTGTGCGGCGCAGCCGTTGGTGGGAGTGAGGTTCGGATTCGGAGTAGAAAAGTACGTATTTGCATAGCTTGATCAAACCCGCGATGGGCGATTGTACCGCCTGTGCTTTGATCTCAGGCGTACCGCCCGAGTTCGTTTCCGGCGCGAGAAAGGGAGTGAACTTCAGCTATCGCATTCGCCACGAGTGTGGGCGTCGGCGTGGCGGTCGAAGTCGTCATTTGCACGACGATGTTAGCGGAATTCGGTGCCTGGCCGGAATAATAACCAAAGCCGCGTTCCTCATACATCACTTGCGCCGAGGCCGGGACATAGCCCGCGTTGGTGGGACCGGTGGTCCTGACGCCCCAGCAACCTGCAGTTGCGAGCGGATACGATTCGAAAACGCCCCCTCCCTCGTAAGCCCCTAAGCTGTTCGGCGCGGTAAACTGGGTCGCCGGCCAGACCGCTCCGTACGTGATACACACCGGATCGGCATACCCATTGGGGGCGTACAGCACGTCGTTGACCACTGCGTCGTCGCTGCTGGCGCCGACCACCATGTAGGCCTGCGTTGTAATATTTTGACCGGCGTAGAAGCTATTCAACGTGTTGCAGTCTTCCGCAACCGGAACCACTGCCGTGATGTTGATACCGAAGCAAGGATTCGGGACCAGTTCATGATTCGCGGGGGGGATCGGATTGTTCGTGAAGGTGAACGGGCCTGGGCTGCCTGGGGTGTCGCTCATCTGATAGACCCAAGTCGTGTATGGGTTGCCCGAAGGGCCTGTCTGGTAGTCTATGAGACCGAAATCCGCACTGGCGATGAAGGCGTTCAAAATCGCGGTGATGCCGGCCTTGGCGACGTTCAAGCGGCTGGCAGAGTTGTCGAGCTGCAGACCGGCGGAGACCACCGTATAGGGCGCGACGCCGCCCGCACCCGGATTGACCGGCGGCGTGAAACCGGCCGGGATGGTGTAGTTCACCGGCGAGCTCGACGTATACAGCAGCGGATGCGGGATGGCGCCGGAGCCGGTGTAGATCGCGCCGCTCAGGTCACCGTCCATGGACTGCGAATTGCCCAGCGCGAGCAGAATTTGCGGATGCGCCGGCAGCGTAATCGTCATCGGCACCTGCGAGATCTGCAGCGGCGTGACTGCGGCTGTTGCGGCAATCACATTGGATGACAGCGCCCAGAGGACGGTATAGACCGCCGACACGAGCGCAAGCCCGATGCGACGCTGATTTTTAGGTCCTAGACTTTCCATAAATAAGTTCCTTGCGATCCTGCGCTAACGAACGATGCTTTGAAGCGTGGTGGTTGATGTGTTGTCGGCACCCACAGCCTGGGCGCTCACTCGATAGACGGTAACGGGCGGCGACGGTGGATTCAGCGAAGTGACAGAGAGATCGTCCCCCGGGACCGCGACCGACGGTAAATTTTCGATGACTATTTTCGGCGTCGGCGTGACCTGCGCGGGGGCGGGGCCGTACGACATCGCCGGTCCTGCATAGGGCAGGGTGGCCCCGGCGGTGCCCCAGATGCTGGGGACGACCGGGCTGCCGTTCGACAGCAGCGGTTCATACAGGCCGGCCGTATTGCCTGCGAAATTGACGTAAAGGCCGGTGAGCAGACCGCTTTCCGCGCTCCGCAATGCGGCCTCGGCCGCTTCCGCCCCCACCTGGTGATTGTCTTCGTTGCGCGCCATCCGTTCTTCGACGGTTTGCATGCGTGCGGCGGTGACACCGAGCAAGCTCAGGATGAGCAGCAGAATCAGTGCGACGAATAAAATAACGCCGTTTTGCTTCGACGGTTTGCCTGGAGGAAATGGATGGTTACGCATGTGAGCACCCTTCAAGGCAGCGAATTGCGCACGGCAATCGTTTCTTCGAACACTTGACGCGCGCGCGTGTCGACCGGAGCCGTGACCGTCGTGCCGAGCAAGTTATACTTGAGCGCCACAGGGCCCGAGTGGGCCGAGCCCGGCACACTGGCCGCCAACAGCGCAACCTTGACGCTCATGACAGTATTGAAATCGGTCACCTGGTCGGCGGTCACGTACTGGCTGACGGTTTGCGTGTTGAAGGTATCGACGCCGTAGAGAATCTGCATGGCTTCGATGTCGGGCACCAATTCGTTGGCGCTGGGATTGATGCCGGCGTTGAGATCGTAGCTGAACAGGGCGCCGTCACCGTCGGCACCCTGGCCGATGTAGTAGACGACCGTGTCCACGGGCGTGACCTGGGCGCCCGGCGTAAATGACAGAGGGAAGGCCGCGACGCTGTTGCCCGGCGCTCCGCCGGGATTATGAGTGACCACGCCCGCCGCTATGTTCGAAATCTGAAACACGACGGCCTTGGCGCAGTCGGAGATCACCGCCAGCTGGTTGGGTTGCAGAGGGGGTGTGGAATTGACAGTGAAACTGCTGGTGCCATCCGCGATCACGGAGACATAGACTGATTGCGCATTGGCGAGCGTTGAGTGCACGACCAGGATGTCGTTGTTGGTCAGCGGCGGTTGGCCGGCCAGGGTCGCATCCAGAGCCACCGCTCCCGTCGTGATCCAATGCGCGACGTTCGGATCGCCCGCGACCGGCGCCGCCGCCACCGCATAGGCTGTGCCGAGGCCGGTACCGACGGCCTCGTAACCGCTGAGCGTCTCGTTGAAGCCGTACTGCAGGACGCTGCCCGCATTGAGAATCCCCTGCATGTGCGATGCGGTGGTGCAGGCCATGTACCCGGCGCTGCGCACCGAGTTTGAAATGAAGTTGAGGGCGAAGCGACCGCCGTCGGTGAGTTCGGCCGTGCCGGAGGTGGCTTGGTAGGCCGAGCGGGAGCCGACGAACACCGAAATCACCCCGGTGGTCACGATCAACGCCAGCGTGATAGCCACCATCAGTTCGACCATCGAAAATCCGCGCACCCGGCTCATAGGATGGTCTCCAGCGTGATCGTTTGGATATTGCCGGCGGCGCCATAGGTCGACTGAGCAACCGTGTCATCCCAGCTGACCGTGATCACGACCGTGGTCGGCGTCGTCCCCAGGGCCGGGGTTGTCACCGACCCCGCTCCTGAGGGCAGAGCGCCGATGGTTGTTCCACCGGCATTGCTGGCGGTGGTCAGCCGCAGCTTCCACTGATAAACGTCGTACAACGCGAGCTGGGTGGTGTTGCACTGCGTGGCGCCGGTACAAAGTACCGCGGGCAGCGTCGCCGCGGTGGCCGCCAAGGTGTCGTACGTCTTGTTGATCGCCTCTTGGCGATTGGCGCGCATATTGTCCAAGATCTCGTAGGCAAGCGCCGTCGCCTGGCTGCGCAGATACGCGCTGTCGTTCGAGCGCGACGAGAACAGCATGAGCTTGGCAATGCCTAAGAGCCCGATGCTCAAGATCACGATCGAGACCAGCACTTCGATCAGCGTGAAGCCGCTCGTCAGAGAAGCGCCACGCCGCAATTGATGTGTGTGGTTTGTCATAAGTGTTACGGGCACACGAGAGCGGTGACGCCGTCGACCGCAAACCCCGGTTTTTGCGATGCCGCCACGCGGCCGGTGGCATTGACCTCGACGTCGCGCGCATATGCGGCTCCGCGTGTATCACAGACGCGGATCGTGAGCGTCGTACCGGGCGGCCCCGCCACGAGCCCGCTCGATGAGAAAGTGATGCCGGTGGCGGCGCCGCCGACCGGCGTCACGGTGTTGCTGCCCGCGAGGGCAGGGACCGTTTGCAATGGCGGGCAAGCAACGGCCGGGGCGCAATCGGCGGCGTTGGTGTCGATCACGATCCATCCCAGCGACCAGGCCGTACTGAGGGGATCGCAAGCCTGCCCGAGCGCGGACGGGCACACCGTAATGCCGGTCGGCGAGGCAAGCTTGATGGCCTCGCTGCGCGCGTATTGGAGGCTCGAGACCAGGGAATTGATCTGACCGATGTCGCGATCATTGAGAACGAAGCTGCGAAACGCCGGCATCGCAATGCCGAGCAAGATGCCCGCCACGACTATGGTCATCAACAGCTCGATCATGGTGAACCCATGGTCGGCGCCGGGCATTCGAGTCGTCGGTGTCGGCGGACGTTTCATGGGCAGGGATGGTAGAGCGGCAAGCTTGCTCGAAGCTGACGGCAAGAGCTCAATCACCAAGAATGCGACGCAGTTCGCATACTCGCCGCAAAAGGGCGGCTCGCCCGTCAGGCCGTTGGCGTGCCCGAATCCGGGAATTGAATAAAGATGCGGGTGCCGGCCCCGTTCGCACCGGACCCCAGCGTCATCGTGGCGTCATACAGGCGGGCGATTTCATCGACGATGGCGAGCCCGAGGCCGCTGCCGTGCCCGGGGGAATTCGGCATCCGGTAGAACCTTTGGCGCACCCGGTGGCGCTCGGCTTCGGGAATGCCCGTGCCGGTGTCCTCCACCGCGAGGTACGGCCTGCCATTGTTCCGGCCGGCGCTGACCGTGACGCTGCCGCCCGCCGGCGTGTACTTCAAGGCATTGTCGACGAGGTTGCTCAAGAGGTCGTCGAGCAGGGAGGGGTCCGCAAAGACCGACACGGAGTGCGCGTCGACGCCGAGGTCAATGTTCGATTGCAGTGCGCGGTCGAAAAATTTGGCGACCACCTCGCCGACAATGGCTTGCAAATCCACCGCTTGATTCTTGGCGCTCAAGTTCGCGGAGCTATCGGCGCGCGCCAGAGTGAGCAGCTGGTTGGCCGAATGAGCCAACTGCTTCACGCCTTCCTGCAAGGTCAGCAGCCGGGCTTTGACCGGCTGCGCTGCCGGTTCCGCTATCAGGAGTCCGAGCTGCGCTTGCATGCCGGTGATCGGCGTGCGCAATTGGTGCGCGGTGTTCGCAATGAACTGCTGCTGCGACTGCACCGAGGTGCGCAGCATGCCGAACAGGCGATTGAGCGTGATGACCAGCGGTGCGATTTCCCGCGGCACCGAGGTTTCGACGATGGGGCGCAAGTCGAGCGGCGAGCGGCGCGCAATTTCGTCGCGCAGCCGTCTGATCGGCCGCAGCCCGAGCTGGATTCCGACCCACACCAACACCAACGTGAGGTCGAGCTGCACGAAATCCCAGAGAAGCGTGCTCATGAAACCGAGCCGCGCCTCCGGCTCGGACGCTTCCACCCGTGTCGGCCACGGTGATGGTGATCACGCCGCCCGGCGTATCGAATCGCGTCGTCAGGGTGCGCAGGCTGTGCCGATCGATCAGCGTCAGCGCGAACTGTTGACTGGTCTCGCTGCTCATCGCCACGACCGGCAATTGTGCATCGCCCGCGAGTAGTCGCCCTTGCGCATCGCGCAGCGCGTACCTGATCAAGTCGGGACGCGGCAACGGCGGCTTGCGATTCGGATCCGGATCGAGCGTGACCTGGCCGTTGCTTGATCGTCACATGCGCCATCATGGCGATTCGCCGCCTCCTTGAGACGGCGATCGCTGCCGATGACGCCCGGCGCGACGTTGTTGAAATAGTGGACCAGAGCGCCGCACAACGCGACCAACATGAGCGGAATCGCCAGCCAGAGTATCAGTTGGCGGCTGATGGACGAGTTCACGCGGGCTTCGCTTCTTCCAGCCGATATCCCAAGCCGCGCAGGCTGCGGATGACGGCGGCCTGCCCGAGCTTGGCGCGCAGGCGCGAAACGTGCACTTCCACGGCGTTCGGCGTGACGTCGTGATCCGGATCGGCCACGGCCTGTTGCAGCCGCTCCTTGGAGACGATCAAGCCCACGTGCCGCACCAAGCATTCGAGCACCGACCACTCGCGCGCCGTCAGTTCGACTTCGACATCATCGATGCACATCCGCCGGCCGAGAAGCTCCACGCTCATGCGGTTGAGCCTGATGGTGCCGTTCAACGCGCCGTGCGCGCGCCGCATCAGGGCACGGCAGCGAGCGGCGAGCTCGGCACCTTCGAAAGGCTTGCTCAAGAAATCGTCGGCGCCGAGGTCGAGCGCCTTGACCTTGTCGGTGAGGGTGCAGCGGGCAGTGAGAATCAGCGTCGGTAGGGACTTGCCGGCGCTGCGCAGACGGCGCACGAAGGTCAAGCCGTCGGCGCCGGGCAGACCCACGTCGATCACCGCCATGGCAAATTCTTCGCTCGACGCAGCGCGGCGTGCGCGGCCTCCGCGCTGCTGACCCGCAGCACCGAATAGTTGGCTGCGGCCAGGCCTCGCGTGATGGCGTCGGCGACGATGTCATCATCTTCTACTATGAGGAGCCGCACGGGACACTCAGGGCAAGCGGCGCTAGCTTATGCGCAGCGCATTACGGGTCGCCGCTCGCTTCGCTCTTCGGACCTTGCGGTTCGCCGCGGTCGGCGCCAAAGCTGCTGCGCCGCGGCGGCACCAGCGCCCGCAACTTGGCCTCGAATGCCTTGGCGAAGGTTTCGGTGAACAGATGCGGAAAACCGTCCGCAGGCCGCTGCACCAGACCCGCGAACATTTCGGCATACAAATCCCAATACTTGGCCTTGTTCTGCGAGCCGAAGACGCCGCGCTTGGTGCCGCGCTCGAAGCGCTCTTCCAACTCCTTCGGATCGACCCGTCCGAGAAACTCCTCGAATGCGGCGCGCGTGGCGCTCAAGCGTCGCGGTGTTCTGAGCCTTGAGCTCACGGAAATTCTGGCGGATCGCTTCGACGGAACCCGCACGGGTCGACGTGGTGGTCAGCAGACGGACCAGAGCTTCATCGACGCCGCGCGAAAAGATTCAGCGGCGATTCCGGGCCGTCGTTGGCGGGCGCGCGGAATCCGGAAGCGATTGCGAAATTCGTTGCGGCTCTGGTTCAGGTCCATCAAACCGAGCACGGCTTCGCGCAGCAGCTGGCCGGCGAGCTGCAACGCCGCCGCGCGGACCTCGATCGAGATGTTGAGCGGATCGATGCCGGCGCCGCGGCAGAAGGCAGTCAAGCCGACGTCGAAATCGCCCTCGAACAGCACGGGGTTTGGTGCGCCCGCACCGGCGGTGCGGGCAGGCCTTCGGCTTTGGCGCCTTCGACCTTGAGCGGCCGGGTCATCATGTGCCAGGGCGTGCCGGCGGCATCGGCCTCGAGCTCGGCTCGAGTTTGCATGGGCGGCTCGGCGCCGCCGGGCAGTGCCTGGCCGTAGGCGTCGCGCGGCCGGACCCCGGAATCAGCCGTCAAGAGATCGCTGGGCTCGAGCAGCTGACTCAAGTCCAAATCGGCGCCGAGGTCGTTGGCGGTGGATTTGGAGACCGCCGACGAGGCGGCCTGGCCGTCGTAGGCCACGATGGCGCTTTCTTCGGGCGGAAAGTCGTTGCTTTTGTCGATGCTGACCAGCAATTCATATTCGCCCAGGCGCACGTAATCGCCGTCCTTCAACTGGTAATCGTGATACTTGCCGAGCGGCACCTGAGCGCCGTTGACGTAGGTGCCGTTCGAGCTGGTGTCGACCAGAACGTAGTTTCCGGCCCGAAAATCGACACGGGCGTGTTTGCCCGAGAGGTAACGCTCCGGGTCGGGTAGAATCCACTCATTGTCGGTCGCACGTCCGATAGTGCCGCCATGCACGCCGAAGACCTTGGTGGATTGATCACCCAGGCGGATGGCATGTTCGCTGACGACGCGTAAGCGCAAGGCCATATTCAGTCCCTCCCACGGGTCGACAGGTTTGCGCTAAGTGCCGGTATAATATGGTGAAATACTACCAATGCCTGGAGCCTCCTAAATGGCCGCGAGTCACATTTTCAAAATTATGTTCGTAAATCAGGGCAAGGTTTACGAGATCTATGCACGCAAAGTGAGTCACGGTAGCCTATTTGGCTTCGTCGAGGTCGAGGAACTGGTATTCGGCGAGCGCTCGACCGTGGTCGTCGACCCCGGCGAAGAGAAGATAAAGGCCGAGTTCAACGATGTAAAGCGCACCTATTTGCCCCTGCATTCGGTGCTGCGCATCGATGAGGTCAAAAAGCAGGGCGTCAGCAAAGTCGTGGCTCTGGAAGGATCGAACGTCGCCCAATTCCCCGTTCCCGTGTATACGCCCGGCGGAGATTCCAACGCTCGCAAATAGCCGCATGCCCGCTGGAATGACTCATGTTTAGCCTATTCGGCGCGCCGGCGCTGTCGCAATTTCGCCTCGATCACAGCTTGCGCTTGCTGCGCACGGATGGACCCACGCGTCTCGGCGTTGTCCTCCCGCTGGCTGCACTTCGTCGATGCAGCGCGGCCCCTGGGCGATTCCGAAAGCCGCCTGCTCGAGACGCTGCTGACTTACGGTCCGCGGGCGGCAGCGCCGGAGCATCGTGGCCAGCGAATTCTGATCACACCGCGCGTCGGAACCGAGTCACCCTGGTCGAGCAAGGCCACCGATATTCTGCACGTCTGCGGCCTCGAGGCGGTCACGCGCGTGGAGCGCGGCACGGTTTATTTCATCGAAGCCCCGGTGAGGTTGGAGCATGCGGAACTTGAGCGTCTGGCCCCGCACTTGCACGACCGGATGACCGAGTCGGCGTGGATCGAAACCATCGACCCTGAGGGCCTGTTTCACGGCGCTGCGGCGCGGCCGTTGCGCACCGTGCGCTTGGGCGAAGAGGGTCATGCGGCAATCGCACGTGCCAACCGTGATTGGGGATTGGCGCTGTCGGAAGAGGAGATCGACTACTTGGTGCGGACGTTCGGCCAATTGCGGCGGGATCCGACCGACGTCGAACTCATGATGTTTGCGCAGGCCAATTCGGAGCATTGCCGCCACAAGATATTCAACGCCGAGTTCATCATCGACGGCACCGCGCAGCCTGCGTCGTTGTTTTCGATGATTCGTGCCACCCATGCGCGCAATTCGCGCGGCGTGCTGTCCGCCTATCGCGACAACGCCGCTGTGATCGAAGGCGGCATGGCCACCCGATTCTATCCGGATCCCCTGACGCACCGCTATGCGGGGGCGCGCGAGCCCGCCCACATCTTGATGAAAGTCGAGACGCACAATCATCCGACTGCGATTTCGCCATTTCCCGGAGCGGCCACCGGCGCGGGAGGCGAAATCCGCGATGAAGGCGCGACCGGCATCGGCGCCAAACCCAAAGCCGGACTCACCGGCTACTCCGTGTCGAATCTCAAGATTCCCGGCATGTTGCAGCCTTGGGAGCGCGACTTCGGCAAGCCGCAAAGAATTGCGTCGGCCCTCGAGGTCATGATCGCCGCGCCGCTGGGCGCCGCGGGCTTCAACAACGAATTCGGGCGCCCGAACACCTGCGGCTACTTCCGCACGTTCGAACAAGCGAGCGTCGAATTCGGCCGCACCGTGGTGCGCGGTTATCACAAACCCATCATGATCGCCGGGGGACTCGGCAATGTGCGCCCCGCGGATGTGGAGAAAAAAGAGGTCGCGACCGGCGCACCGCTGATCGTGCTTGGCGGACCGTCGATGTTGATCGGTTTGGGAGGCGGTGCGGCTTCCTCCGTCGGCAGCGGGCAGAGTTCCTCCGATCTTGATTTCGCTTCGGTGCAGCGCGGCAATGCCGAGATCCAGCGCCGTGCCCAAGAGGTGATCGACCGCTGCGTAGGCCTGGGCGAGGCGAATCCGATTCTCTTGATTCACGATGTCGGTGCCGGCGGGTTGTCGAACGCGCTGCCGGAAGCGATCGCGCACAGCCACCGCGGCGGGCGCATCGACTTGCGCAAAATTCCGAGCGCCGAATCCGAATTGTCGCCCATGGAAATCTGGTGCAACGAAGCGCAGGAACGCTACGTGCTGGCGCTGGTACCGGGCAGCGTAGCCAGTTTCGCCGCGCTGTGCGACCGGGAGCGCTGTCCCTATGCCGTGGTCGGCGAGATCACTTCGGATGGCCGCCTGCTCGTCACCGACCCGCTGCTCGGCGCCACAGCGGTCGATATGCCGATCGATGCGCTGCTCGGCAAGACACCGCGCATGACCCGCGATGTGCGCACGCTGCGCAAAGCACCGGCGGAACTCTCGACCGCGGGGTCGACGATCGGCGAAGCTCTGGACCGCTTGCTGTGTTTGCCGACGATCGCCGACAAATCGTTCTTGATCACCATCGGCGACCGCAGCGTCGGCGGCATGATCAGCCGCGACCAGATGGTGGGGCCTTGGCAGGTGCCCGTGGCCGACGTTGCGGTGAGCTTGAACAGCTACGATGGCTACGGCGGCGAAGCGATGGCGATGGGCGAGCGCTCTCCCGTGGCGGTGCTGAACGCGCCGGCGTCGGGACGCCTGGCCGTGGGCGAAGCAATCACCAATATTCTCGCGGCGGACATCCGCAGCCTCGGCGATATTCGTCTGTCCGCCAATTGGATGGCGGCCTGCGGCGAGCCGGGCGAGGACGCCGACCTCTACGCCACCGTGCGCGCGGTGGGCGTGGAGTTGTGCGCATCCATCGGGCTGACCATCCCGGTCGGCAAGGATTCTTTATCCATGAGAACCGCGTGGCAGGATGCCGCCGGCGAGCATGCGGTGATTGCGCCCGTATCCGTGGTCATCTCCGCATTCGCGCCGGTTGTGGACGCGCGCGCGACGTTGACGCCTGAACTCGACCTCAAGCAACCGTCGCGCCTGTTGCTGATCGATCTGGGTGCCGGCAAGGACCGCCTGGGAGCATCCTGTTGGGCGCAGGTACACGCCAAGAGCGGCGGCGAGCCGGCGGATCTCGATAGTCCCGGTCTCCTGCTCGAGCTTTTCGCCGCATTGCGCGAACTGAAGGATCGCCACCTCCTGCTCGCCTATCATGACCGATCGGACGGCGGCGTGCTGCTCGCGGTCCTGGAGATGGCGTTCGCCGCTCACTGCGGGCTCGCCATCGACTTAGGCGAGGTGGCGGATCCCATCGCCGCCTGCTTTGCCGAGGAACTCGGCGCGGTGCTGCAGGTGCCGGCGTCGCGCTCGGCGGAGGCGCAAGGTGTTCTCGCGCGCCACGGGTTGGGTGCGCTGACGCGGGACATCGGCGAGCCGCGCGCCGACGGCCAAGTTGAGCTGCGCATCGACGGCCGGGTGGTCTATTCCGCTGCGCGCCTCGATTTACAGCGCCGCTGGAGTGAAGTGTCGTTTCGTCTCCAGGAGCTGCGCGACAATCCCGAGTGCGCGCGCGAGGAGTATGAACGGCTTGGCGATGCCGCCGATCCCGGCCTGCATGCACGGTTGACCTACGATCCGAGCGATGATGTGGCGGCGCCGTTCGTCGCGCGCGGCGCGCGCCCCGCGATCGCCGTCCTGCGCGAGCAGGGCGTCAACAGCCAGACCGAGATGGCCGCCGTGTTCACCCGCGCCGGGTTCGATGCGTACGATGTGCACATGACCGACATTCTGAGCGGCCGGGTGCGGCTGGGGCGATTTCACGGCCTGGTCGCCTGCGGCGGATTCTCCTACGGCGACGTGTTGGGCGCGGGGGAGGGTTGGGCGAAGTCGATCCTCTTCAACAGCCGGGCACGCGAGGAATTTGCCGATTTCTTTGCACGCAACGCGACATTCACCTTGGGCGTCTGCAACGGCTGTCAAATGTTGTCCGCGCTCAAGGAGCTGATCCCGGGGGCGGAGGCGTGGCCGCGGTTCGTGCGCAATCGATCGGAACAATATGAGGCGCGATTGGCGCTGGTCCGCGTGGCACCGTCGCCCTCCGTGCTGTTGGCCGGCATGCACGCTTCGGTATTGCCGATCGCGGTGGCGCACGGCGAGGGCCAGGCCGAATTCGCTGCGGGATCGAGCGTCGCGGGATCGAGCGTCGAGCGGTTGCTGCAGAGCCGCCTCGTGACGCTGCAGTACGTGGATAACCGCGAGCAGCCGACGCAGAAATATCCATTCAATCCGAACGGCTCGGCGGCGGGGTTGGCGGGGCTTTGCAGCGCCGACGGCCGCGTCACTTCGGTGATGCCGCATCCCGAACGCGTATTCCGCACGGTGCAAAACTCCTGGGCGCCGCAGGAGTGGTCGGAAGACGGCGGCTGGATGCGGCTGTTCCGCAACGCGCGCGTGTTCGTCGCCTAGACGAAGGGCTACCCGCGCCGGATGCCGTCAGCCGGTCTCGGTCTGTCCGGGAGCGACGAACTTGCGGAACGTCATCGCTTGCAGCAGGCGAGCCTTGCGCACGAAGGTCTGATACAGCAAATCGCGCATCACTTCGAGCAGCACACCGGCGCGCTCGGCGTCGATGTCGGGGTGATGCGGCCAGGGGTCGCTGTCGCTGCCGAACAGCACCGCGCGCAGGGCTGCGAACGTGTCATCGTCGAGCTCCGCCAGCGTGCGAATTTCCTGCAGCGTATCGAACAGCTCCAGCTTGCCGCGTTCGCCGAGCTCGCGAAACAGCGACTGGGCGGTGCGCCGGCTCATGGCGCCGAAGGCATTGAAACATCCCGCCGCGTAGCAATTGAGCGCTTCCTTGAACATGCCTTCGGCTTCCTCGGGCAGGTAGGTCAGCGGAAAATTCTCCCGTGCGCGCTCGATCTCCATGTAGTTGGGCGCGAGTTCCACCCGCAGAGCCGTATAGGCCTTGACCGTGAACTTGAGGAAAACCGGTTCGGTGCAGGCATCGCAACGAAACACGATGCCGACGTGCTTCGGCTTGCGGTGGCTGAGATCCTCGAATTTGGGAGTCGCGACCACTGTGAGGTGCGTCAGCGTCTGGCAATGAGGGCAGGTCAGGGCGATGCCCTGATATTCGACGTGCAGTTCGTCCTGCGGAGTGATGTACATGGTCATAATTTCACCCGGCCAATGGTTTGTAGCGGATTCGATGGGGTTGGGCGGCATCTTCGCCTTTGCGTTTCTTGTGATCCTCGACGTATTCCTGATAGTTGCCTTCGAACCAGACGACTTGCGAGTCGCCTTCGAAGGCGAGGATATGGGTTGCGATGCGGTCCAGGAACCAGCGATCGTGCGAGATGACGACCGCGCAACCCGGGAACGCCACCAGCGCGTCTTCGAGCGCGCGCAGAGTTTCGATATCGAGGTCATTGGTCGGTTCATCGAGCAGCAGGACGTTGCCGCCGGCCTTCAATACTTTCGCGAGGTGCACACGATTGCGTTCACCGCCCGACAGGTCGCCGATCACCTGTTGCTGCTGCACGCCCTTGAAATTGAAGCGTCCGACGTAGCCGCGCGAGGAAGTCTCGTAATTGCCGACCTTGATGAGATCGAGGCCCCCGGAAATCTCCTGCCACACCGTATTCTTGTCATTGAGCGCCTGGCGCGACTGATCGACGTAGGCTAGCTTCACGCTGGGTCCCAAGCGGATCTCGCCGCCGTCCGGCTTCTCGACGCCCGACAGCATGCGAAACAGCGTGGTTTTGCCGGCGCCGTTGGGTCCGATGATGCCGACGATGCCGCCCGCCGGCAGGCTGAAACTCAAGGAATCGATCAGCAACCGGTCGCCATAACCCTTGCGCACGTTCTTGCATTCGATGACCAGATCGCCCAGCCGGTCGCCGGGCGGGATGTAGATTTCATTGGTTTCGTTGCGTTTCTGGAATTCCTGGGACGCCAGCTCCTCGTAGCGCTGCAGGCGCGCCTTGGATTTTGCCTGGCGCGCCTTCGGGTTGGTGCGCACCCACTCCAGCTCGCGCCGCAGGGTCTTGGCGAGCGCCTCCTGCTGGCGCTCTTCCTGCGCCAGGCGCTGCTCTTTCTGTTCCAGCCAGGAGGAGTAATTGCCCTGCCATGGGATGCCGTGGCCGCGATCGAGCTCCAAAATCCATTCGGCGACGTTGTCCAGAAAATAGCGGTCGTGGGTGACCGCGATCACCGTGCTCGGATATTCCTCGAGGAAGTGCTCGAGCCAGGCCACCGATTCGGCGTCCAAGTGATTGGTCGGCTCATCGAGCAGCAGCATGTCGGGCTTGGACAAGAGCAGGCGGCACAGCGCCACGCGGCGCTTCTCGCCGCCGGACAGCTTGCTCACCACCGCGTCCCAGGGCGGCAGACGCAGCGAATCGGCCGCAATTTCCAGCTTGCGTTCCAGCTCCCAGCCGCCGACCGCATCGATCTTGTCCTGCATCTTGGCCTGCTCTTCCAGAGCCTTGTTCATTTCGTCATCCGACATCGGTTCGGCGAACCGGTCGCTGATGGCGTTGAAACGGTCGATCAAGCCCTGCACATCGCCGACCCCTTCGCCGACCACCTGGCGTACGGTTTTGGTTTCATCGAGCACGGGTTCTTGCGGCAGGTAGCCCACCTTGATGCCCGCCTGCGCGCGCGCCTCGCCCTCGATGTCCTTGTCGACCCCGGACATGATTTTCAGCAATGTGGATTTGCCGGAGCCGTTCAGGCCCAGCACGCCGATCTTGGCACCGGGGAAAAAACTCAACGAAATATCGCGCAATATGATGCGCTTGGGCGGCACGACCTTGCCAACCCGGTTCATGGTGTAAATGAACTGAGCCATTGCTACCTAATGTGGTTATTCGCTCGGATGCGGAGGGATCCGAGGGGAATTATCCGCGAGTAGCGGAAACTTGTCACGGAGCGACGTTCTCGCTATAGAACCCCAATCGAATCGGCTACAATTATCGGTTATCCGTCGGGAGATCGCCTTATGTTCACCAGCGAAATGACGATTGCCGGCTTCGATCCTGAACTTGCCAAGGCGATTGCGGACGAGCGCAACCGGCAGGAGGATCATATCGAGCTGATCGCCTCGGAGAACTATACGAGTCCGCGCGTGCTGGAAGCGCAAGGCTCGGTGCTCACGAACAAGTACGCCGAAGGCTATCCCGGCAAGCGCTATTACGGCGGCTGCGAATTCGTCGATGTCGCCGAGCAGCTGGCGATCGACCGGGCCAAGCAGTTGTTCGGCGCCGACTATGCCAATGTGCAGCCGCATTCCGGCAGCCAGGCGAATGCCGCCGTGTATCTGGCGATGCTCAATCCGGGAGATACGATTCTCGGCATGAGCCTCGATCATGGCGGTCACTTGACCCATGGCGCCAAGGTTAATTTCTCGGGCAAGTTGTTCAAGGCGGTGCAATACGGCATCAAATCCGACAGCGGCGAGATCGACTACGATCAAGTGGCGAGTCTTGCAAAGGAGCACCGCCCCAAAGTGGTCGTTGCCGGATTCTCGGCGTACTCGCGCGTCATCGATTGGGCGCGTTTTCGCGCCATTGCGGACTCGGTGGGCGCGTATTTCTTCGTGGACATGGCCCATGTGGCCGGTCTCGTAGCCGCGGGTCTGTATCCCAACCCGGTGCCGATCGCCGATGTGGTGACGACCACGACTCACAAGACTCTGCGCGGTCCGCGCGGCGGACTGATTCTCGCGCGCCCGCACGCCGAACTGCACAAGAAGTTCAACTCAATGGTGTTTCCAGGGACCCAGGGCGGTCCGCTGATGCATGTGATCGCGGCCAAGGCGGTGGCCTTCCTCGAGGCCCTCAAGCCGGAATTCAAAGTCTATTCCGCCCAGGTGATCGCCAACGCGCGCGCCATGACCGAGGTCCTGCAGGAGCGCGGCTACAAGATCGTATCCGGCGGCACGGACAATCATTTGTTCCTCGTGGACCTCATCGACAAGAACATTACCGGCAAGGATGCGGACGCCGCGCTCGGCCGCGCGCATATCACGGTCAACAAGAACGCCGTGCCGAACGATCCGCGGCCGCCTTCGATCAGCAGCGGCCTGCGCATCGGCACGCCCGCGGTGACCACGCGCGGCTTCAAGGAGGCCGAGGTCCGGCAACTGACGAACTGGATAGCCGACGTGCTCGACACAACAGGCGATGAATCCGCCGTGGAACGCGTGCGCGGCGAAGTGGTGAAAATATGCCGGCGATTCCCCGTCTATGGCTAGCAACGTGTCCTAGTCCCGCGATGCGGGCCGCGCGACCCGCTTAAGTACTGCCATGCACTGTCCTTTTTGCGGTCACACGGAGACTAAGGTCATCGACTCGCGCCTCGCGGGCGAGGGGCGGCAGATCCGCCGGCGCCGCGAATGCTTGGGCTGCACGGAGCGCTTCACGACGTTCGAGGCGGCAGAGTTGTTGCTGCCGACGGTCGTCAAGGGCGATCGCAGCCGCGAGCCCTTCGACGAAAGCAAACTGCTGCACGGCATGCAGAAGGCACTGGAAAAGCGCCCGGTCGGCCGCGATGCCATCGAGGCCGCCGTGGCCAGAATCTGCCACAAGCTGCGCAGCTTGGGTGAGCGGGAGATCGCTTCGCGCAGCGTCGGCGAGATGGTCATGGAGGAGCTGCGGCATCTGGACGAAGTGGGCTACGTGCGATTCGCTTCGGTGTACCGCAGCTTCCAGGACATAGAGGCCTTCCGCACGGAAATCGATCAGCTGCGCCGTCATCGCCGACGCCGCGAACCCCCCAGCAGGGATCAATTGCCACTGTTGCCGGGCGACGAGAATGGCGACGACGGCCAATGACGGAGGCCGGCGCACTGCACGATGAGGCGCACATGGCACGGGCGCTGGCTCTCGCCGCTCACGGCCTGTATACCACCGATCCCAATCCCCGCGTCGGCTGCGTGGTGGCGCATGACGGCCGCATCGTGGGCGAGGGCTGGCATGCGCGGGCGGGCGAGGCGCACGCCGAGGTGGTGGCGCTGGGCGCGGCGGGTTCGCAGGCGCGGGGCGCTACGGTGTATGTCACGCTCGAGCCCTGCAGTCATACCGGGCGAACTCCCCCGTGTGTCGATGCCCTGATCGCCGCCGGCGTGGCGCGTGTGGTGTGCAGCAGCGTCGATCCGAACCCAAGGGTCGCCGGCGGCGGAATCGAGCGGCTGCGATCCGCCGGAATCGATGTATCCGTCGGTGTGCTCGCGGCGGCGGCGCGTGAGCTCAACGTCGGGTTTTTCTCGCGCTTCGAGCGCGGCCGTCCCTTTATCCGCTTGAAGATGGCGATGAGCTTGGACGCGCGCACCGCGCCTGCAACGGGGGGGCAGGTTTGGATCAGCGGCGAGGCCGCACGCGCCGATGTGCAGAAATGGCGGGCGCGCAGCAGCGCGATACTCACCGGCGCCGGAACGGTACGCACCGACGATCCGCGGCTCAACGTACGCTTGGGTTATGGGCCTTGGATCCGCCAACCGCTGCGAGTGCTGCTCGATCCCATGCTCTCGTGCTCCGCCCGGGCGAAGCTGTTTCATGGCGAGGGAACGTTGGTGTTTGCCGCGCCCGATGCCCCGGTGCGCGCGCAACATGCCGCACGGGTCGAGCGCTTGCCGCGGGCAGCGGGCGGTTTGGATCTGCGCGCCGTCATTCGGCGCCTGGCCGACCTCGAGGTGAACGAGCTTCTGCTCGAGTGTGGGCCGCGATTGGCCGGAGCATTCATGCAGTCGAAGCTCGTGGACGAACTCGTGCTGTACGTGGCACCCACCCTGCTCGGCGCCGATGCGGCGCCGCTCCTGCACGTGAGCGGCTTAGCAGCGCCGGGCGCCTTGCCGTCCTTCGATTATCAAGATGTGCAGCGCATCGGGGACGACCTCCGTCTCATCCTCACTCCCAGGAATACCTGAATGTTTACCGGAATCATCGTCGCGACCGGCCGTGTGACCTCCCTGGCCGAGAAGGGCGGCGACTTGGAATTGGGCATCGACGCCGCGGCGCTCGACCCGGCTCGCATTGCGATAGGCGACAGCGTCAGCGTGCAAGGTGCCTGTCTGACGGTGACTCGCCAGGAGGGGACGCGCATCTTCGCGGATGTTTCGCGCGAGACAATGGCCAAGACGACGCTCGGCGCCTTGAGCTCGGGATCGAAAGTCAACTTGGAGCCGAGCCTGCGCGCGGGAGATGCGCTCGGAGGGCACTGGGTGAGCGGGCACGTCGATGCCGTAGGTACACTGCGCGTCCTCGCTCAAGATGCGCGCTCATGGCGCATGGAGTTCGAATTGCCGGATTCACTGCTGCGCTTCGTGGCGCCGAAGGGTTCGATATGCCTGAACGGCGTGAGCCTGACCGTCAACACGGTCGCGGGCAACCGCTTCGAGGTCAACATCATTCCCCATACGCTCGCGGTCACCACGCTCGGCGAGCTCGAAGTGGGCGACGGGGTCAATGTCGAAATCGATGTGATTGCGCGCTATCTGGACAGGCTTTCGCAGCCTTTCATTGGCTTGCGCAAAGAGTGATGCGGCTGCACACACCACTTCCTGCGCGTCCACGATCTCCTCGAAGCGACCAAACACGACAACGCTCATCCAACGAAAGTGACCGGTTCGAACAACAATGCCATAATAGTTATCGTCAAGCATTGACGCGTTGCCTACTTTTTGGGCAGTGGAGACCGCATGAAGCAAACCACCGGCCTCGATCGTCGCGACGCAATTAAATTGCTGAGCGCCGGCGCGGCTCTTCTGCGGTGGGGCGCCGCGGTATCCACCGTCAGCGGCTCGACCGGGCCGCCATTCGTGACAAGTGACGTTGCTCGACTTCGGCGCGTCATCATGTGTCCCCCGGATCCGGATATGTTCGCGCCGTTGAGCACTGGCGATGACGTCCTGCCTATGCCGGTTTCGGTCGGACAGGCGATGCTTGACGAGCACGAGGAACTGATGCGCGCTATTCGCGCAAGCGGCGCGGACATTCTAAAGATACCCGACTTGCTGAGCTCTGCAATCGCCGCGGCGCGTGCGCACGGTGCGTTGGAAACCTGGTTGCGTGGCACGCACCCGAAGCTTGCGATGGATCCCAAGGCCGTGACTGCCGAGACGCTTCTCGGCCGTGATCCCGCGACGCAATACCACACGTGGCCCGATGGGAGCTATCGGCACATCGTCGACAGCATCAATTCGTTCATGTTCAGCCGCGATACGGCCGTGACTCTGCCAGGGGGCGTCGTCCTTCTGAATGTCGGCTCAGCGCAACGGGTGCGTGAGCAGGTTCTGCTGCGTTTCATCTTTGACTGGGCACCGCAGCTGGCGCGTTATCCCGTGCTGTTCGATGCCAGGCAGGAGGGGTTGTTGGCCGAAGGCGGTGATTTTCAACTCGTCGACGAACACACCTTGTTCCTTGGCGTCGGTAACAGAACGGATCCGCGCATCGCTCCCATCCTCGCACGACGTCTGCAAATGGATGTATTGGCAGTGCAGACGCGAAAAGTCGAGTCCTTGCGGCCGATGGGGAAGAGGCTCGGTCTGCGCTCGGCATTTCTGCACCTGGACAGTTACTTCACGCACTTGGCGGACAAGCAGGCTCTGACGCTGCCGTGGTTCCTGGAGGCTGCGCAGGCTGGTAAAGATCCTTACACACAATATCTCAAGGGTATGGCGACCGACGGCTCGGTTAGCGATGACGATCTGAAAGCGGCACGGGAATTCATGAAGGATTTCGGGCTGGTGCGGCTGTTTCGGGCCGGCTCGGCAGAGGAAGATACCAGCGTCAGTGAGATGAAGCTCGTCGACTTCGTGCGCAGCCGCGGCTACACGGTGCATTTCGTTGGCGGCGAACCATCCACGACGGAACCTATCCGGCATTTGTTCACGACGGTGTTGCCCGAACACGAACAACAAGGTGCGAACGTTGTTGCAACCTCCCCTGGGCACGTGGTCGCGTACGAGGGCGCCACCCAGACGCAAGCCGCCTTGAGGCGCGCGGGCATCCATGTTACGACGTTTTCGGGGCGCGAACTCTGGCCGAGGGACGGTGGCCCGCACTGCCTCACCATGCCGCTCGAGCGAGGCTGATAAGGCGTCGGAGGTGCTGTGCCGGAGCGGCGTCGACGGACCGCTTCGGCTCAGCACGCGAAATCGGAAGCGATCGGAGCAGTGGTCTCACGTGGCCCTACGTTGTTTTATCACCCTTGAACTGCCGCATCATATTGGATTGGATTTCGTCTCGCGAAAGCGATGAACCCAACCCTGTGTTGCGGTAATAAAGCGCCTTCAAGAATGCTAAATCCCCGGCTGTCATCCCCGCAGGCGGTTCACGTGCGCCGCAGCTCGATGACATCAAGTCCAGAATGCTCGGCAGCGGATCGCAATAGTCCGGCGATTGCACCACCGACAAGGTCAACATCGCAACGTAGTCAGCGATCGTCCCGATGGTGTCGCCGGCGACCTTCGTCGTGTCGACGACCAAGATTACGACGCCGATCCCACTCATGTCGCCGATGTCCCCATTCCAATTAGGTGCGATCCGCGGCCAAATGGGTGCAAGATTGAGCCTCTCCAACCCCAGGTCGGCATTCAAGGCCCGGGCGCCGCCGCTCGTGGTGATGTACCAGCCCTGAATCGCGTGATCGCCTCTGTACTCGATCAGCCGCCGCATCGCGCCAAACCTGTGGGGAAAGTAAGCGGCCGCCCATTTCACGACATCCTTCATCGTTTCCTCGGGACGTGTCGTGAAGAGGATCTGCACCGTGGGCTTGCATTGCGGATCAGCCTGCACGGGCGCGCCGACATACGCGGCCAGCGCGCGAATGCGCGCCGTGAGAAAGGCGTTGTATCCCGGCTCGAGACCTAAGGTTTCCGGGCAAATGCTCTGCTTGCCGCCCCGCCAATGCGCCAGGTTGCCCCTCACGCCGGTATTCAGGTAGTGCACCGTGGCGTGGTGCACCACGAATTGATGCAGGCTGTCTCCCGCCAACTCCTGTTCGGTAGGAGGTCTAGGGGCCGTCACGGTGACGTCGGGTATATCCGGCGGTGCGCTCGCATTCATCGGTGGATCGGGCTGCGCCGGCTTGACTGCCGTCATTGTCGGGGCAGCGCCGGACGGGCCGCCGCGCGCCAGCGCGGCAATGGCCGGCCCGGCAGGCGCCGTGCGGATCGCAACCGTCGCCGTGCCCACGCGCGAGTACTCCAAGCCACTGCCCTGCAGCAGCTGACTCAATGCTGCGCGAATCGGCAATGTTCCGGTCACGTCGTGCGCACTCAGTTGCGAAACGTCCGAGTCCGCGGCGGCGACTTGCACGCCGCTTTGGTTCGAAAATTCGATCAGCGCGCTCGCGAGCGGCGACGCCGAAATATGAAAGCGTACGCTTCGGTCGAGCACATCGTCTGCGCGCGCCGTCGCAAGGCATGCCATGGTGACCGCAACGGCGGCGAATACGATGCGCCCGATTCCGCAATTACTTCCGGGCGACATTGGCGGCACGCGATCGAATGAGTATTCCATTGGCGCCTTGATCGACCACGTCAACGGCATAGATTTGCTCCAGTGCATTGAGCCAATCACGGACGTTCGCCGGCGATACTGTGCCGGTGAAGCGTGTCTGCTGAAAATTGGGCGCGACCTCGATCGGTGGTGCACCGTAACGATTGACTGCATTCACGACATCCTCCAGCGGCTCGCCCACAAATTGCAGCGTCCCGTCGCGCCACGACCTCGTGTTGCGCGACCCCTTCGAATCGATGCAGTCTAAACACGTCCTGGCACTTGATCGGCAGCTCCCCCAGATAACCGAGAAGCTGTTCTGCCTGTTCGCGCGCCAGCAGTTGCCTGGCAGGGTCATCCAATTCGCCGGTCGGGCGTTCGAAAAACTCCGGCTGTTGTTCGGCCCGGTACCGGACCCCGCGATGCCGCAGGCGGTCAATGGCAAGGTTGTTGGCGATCTTGAACAAGTACGCGCGCAACAAACCTGGGCTTCGAGGCTCTTGCAGCTGCAATACACGGACGTAGGCTTCCTGGGCGACTTCTTTCGCCTCTTGCTCGGAGCGCAGACGCGCCGTGAGATAGCCCACCAGCACGCGATTGTGCTCGCGAAACAATTGCGACACCGCGTGCTGGTCCGCATCGGCCATTCGCCGCGACCTCACTAGTCTCATGTCCGTATACAAGATACGTTCGCGCGCGAAAAACCGGAACTGCGGGGCACGGCTCCGGGCCGCAGCCTGGTGCTCACAAATGACCTTAAGGGCGCGATCATGCACGTTACAATGGCGTCCCTTATGACGGCTTTTGGCCGCTTTGTTATGAATGATATTCATAATAATCAATGGGTTACTATTTTGGTGAGATCAAATGCCCGTGCTCAATACGATCGACGAAATCCTCGAGGACCTGCGCCGCGGCAAGATGGCCGTGATCATGGACGACGAGGACCGCGAAAACGAAGGTGATCTCATCATGGCGGCGGACTGCGTGCGCCCGCAGGACGTGAACTTCATGGCCCGCTATGGTCGCGGCCTCATCTGCCTTACCTTGACGCGCGATCGCTGCCGCCAGTTGCGGCTGCCGCTCATGGTTAGCGAGACCGACAGCAGCCATCGCACCAATTTCACGCTGTCCATCGAGGCCGCCGAGGGCGTAACCACGGGGATATCCGCGCACGATCGTGCGCATACGATCAAGACCGCGGTGAGCCCGAATGCCAAGGCGGAAGATTTGCGCCAGCCGGGACACGTATTCCCGCTGATGGCGCAGCCCGGCGGAGTGTTGACGCGCGCCGGCCACACGGAAGCGGGCTGCGACCTGGCGCGCCTGGCCGGATTTTCCGCCGCCGCCATGATCGTCGAGATTCTGAACGATGACGGCACCATGGCGCGACGGCCGGATCTCGAGCGGTTCGCGAAGGCGCACGACCTCAAGATCGGCACCATCGCGGATCTCATCCGCTATCGCTTGAAGAACGAGCGCTCGGTGGAGCGCATCTACGAAGATACCGTCGAGACGGAGCAGGGCAGGTTCGAGCTCTATTGCTACGAGGATCACGTCAACAAGACCGTGCATATCGCGCTGGTGAAGGGCGACTTGAATTCCGCACAGCCGCCATTGGTGCGCGTGCACATCAAGGACACGCTGCGCGACGACGTCGGTGTCCGCAACGAGCGGCTCGGCTGGCCGCTGCGTGCGGCCATGGCCCGCGTGGCGAGCGAAGCGTCGGGCGTCATCGTGATACTGCGCCCGGAGGAGACGCCGCGGGAGTTCATGGACAGCGTCAGGCTGCTCGACGCCAAGACCACGCACGCCCGGCACTCCGGCGCCACCGTGATTCGAACCTACGGAATAGGCGCGCAAATCCTCAAGGATCTCGGCCTGAAGCGGATGCGCGTATTGAGCGCGCCGAAACAGCTGCAGGGTCTTGCCGCTTTCGATCTGGAAGTGACCAGCTACGTCGACGGCGGCGAATGAGCTCTCGGACGGCTATACTTCGCGCAAATCTCAATCGAGGAAAGGCTCGTGCCTGACGATCAGCCGAAGGAAATTCAGGGGGATTTGCAGGCGCGCGATCTGCGTTTTGCGCTGGTCGCCGCGCGGTTCAACGATTTCGTGGTGGATCTGCTGGTGCGCGGGGCGCTCGATGCGCTGAAGCGCCACGGAGTGAGCGAGCAGCAGATCGTCATCGTGCGCGTGCCGGGTGCGTTCGACATTCCGGTCGCCGCGCGCAAGCTCGCGCTGTCGCGCCGCTACGAGGCGCTCATCGCGCTCGGCGCCGTGATCCGCGGCGACACGCCGCATTTCGACTATGTTGCCGGCGAGTGCGCCGCGGGCATCGCACGCATTGCGCTCGAATCCGGAGTCCCCGTCGCGTTCGGCGTGTTGACGACGGACACGGTGGAGCAAGCCATGGATCGGGCCGGCGGCAAGGCGGAAACAAGGGCGCGGATGCCGCGCTGGTGGCGATGGAAATGGCCAATCTCTTGCGCCGCCTGGATACTTGAGGGTGGCCGGCAAGCGACCCCACGGCGGGTCCGGGCATGGGTGGTTCCGGCCACCGAGCCCGCAGCCTTGCCAGGCGCCTGGCGTTGCAGGCGCTCTATCAGATACAGATGAACCCGCGGTCCTGGCAGGACGTGCAGCTCGAGCTCGCCGCGGATCCGGAGGCGGAGCGGGTAGATATGGATTATTTTCGCGGCTTGATCGCGGCAATCGCGCCGAACCGCGCAGCGTTGGATACGCAGGCTCGCAGGGTTGTGCGAGATTCCGCCGCCTGAACTCGATCCCGTAGAACATGCGGTGTTGTGGCTCGGGCTTCACGAGCTTGAGTCATGTCCGGAATTGCCGTATCGGGTGGCGCTCGCCGAAGCGGTGCTGCTGGCCAAGCAATTCGGAGCGACTGATGGGCATAAATTCGTCAATGCCGTGTTGGATCGAGCCGCACAGGAATTGCGTCCGCACGAATACGGCGCGGCGTAAGTGAACGCTGCAGACTCCGATCTCGGCGAGTTCGAAATGATTCGCCGCTTTTTCATGCGCCGCCAGGCGCAGGACTCCGCGCAAGCCGGCGTCGTCGTCGGAATCGGCGATGACGCGGCCGTGCTCACGTTGCCTGAGGGTACGGAATTGGTGGCCGCGGTCGACACCATCGTGGCGGGCCGCCATTTTCCGGAAGGCACCGATGCGCGCTCGATCGGCCATCGCGCATTGGCCGTCAATTTGAGCGACCTGGCCGCCATGGGCGCCACTCCGGCGTGGGCCACGTTGGCCCTCACCGTGCCGTGCATAGACGTAGCTTGGCTGGAGCGATTCTGCGCAGGATTTTGGGATCTTGCGGACGCCCACGCGGTGTCGTTGGTGGGCGGCGACACGACGCGCGGTCCCCTGACGGTAAGCGTGCAGATCCTGGGGCATGTGCCGCGCGGCACGGCGCTGCGCCGGAGCGGCGCCCGCGCCGGAGACCTCTTGGCCGTGACCGGCACATTGGGCGACGGCGGCGCGGGACTCAAGTTCGTCACGCAGCTGCCGCCGCCCGAAACCCGTGTCGCGGCTCTGGAGCTCATTCGCCGCTTCGATTACCCGACGCCCCGCGTGCAGTTCGGCGTTGCGGCACGCGGCATCGCGACCGCGGCGATGGATCTGTCCGATGGATTGGTCGAAGACTTGCCGAAGCTCGCGCAAGCGAGCGGTGTTGCCGCCCATGTGACGGTCGAGCGCCTGCCGTTGTCGGAGGCGATGCGTGCCGCAGTCACCATGGCGCAGGCTCGGGATTTCGCGTTGGCGGCCGGCGACGACTACGAATTGTTGCTGGCGGTGCCGCCGCTGCGCTACACAGAACTTAAGGCCGCTGCGCACCGATTGAACTTAACGTTGACCACTATCGGCGAATTTCGTGACGGCGGCGGCGTGACGTGGTCGCTAAATGGCGGAGATTTTGTGCCGGGCGTGCGCGGCTGGGATCACTTCGCCCAAGCCTCGACCCAAATCACAGTTTAGGTGCAGCCGCCCCAGTATCCTCTGGCTCGATCAATCCCATACACGTCCTTGAGCGCACGGTTACCCTTGAGCAACAATCGCTTAACTACTCACGCGAAGGCGCAGAACGGCCGCGCCACGCTGCCCGAGAAGATCGGCAAGTACGTGATCATCAACGAGGTTGGCCGCGGCAGCACGGGTGTCGTGTACCTCTCGCACGATCCTTACTACGGCCGCGACGTGGCCATCAAGGTGTACAACGTCGATGCCAGCGGCGACGAGAGCCGCAAGCGCATCGCGCGCAAGATGTTCCTCTCCGAAGCGCACATGGTCGGCATGCTGCAGCACCCGAACATACTGCCGATCTACGACGCGGGCGAAGAGAACGGGCACTGCTACATCGTGACCGAACACGTGCACGGCGCGCGCACCCTCGCGGCCTACTGCCGTCCCGACAATCTGCTGCGCATCGACGATGTGGTGGAGTTGGTGTACAAGGCGGCGCGGGCGCTCCACTACGCGCACAGCCGCGGCGTCATTCATCGCGACATCAAACCCAGCAATATCATGCTCACGCTCGACAGCGACGTGCGCATCATCGATTTCGGGATCGCCTTGGTGGCCGATTCGGAAATCTCGCGCATCGAGGGGATTGCCGGCAGCCCCTCTTATATGTCGCCCGAGCAGGTGCAGTCGATCGAGCTCACGAACCGGTCGGACCTCTACTCACTGGGCGCCGTGATGTACGAGCTGTTGACCGGAACCCGGCCGTTTCGCGCGGGTAATCTGCAAAAGCTGCTGCATCAGATCGTGTTCGCCACGCCGCCCCCCATTCACACGTTGCGCCCGGAGATTCCCGAGGAACTCGAGAATGTCACCGCGATGGCGCTGCAAAAGGATCCGGAGAAGCGCTACAAGACCGGGCTCGATTTTGCCGCCGAGCTCACCCGCGTGCACCAGAAATTGCGCGCCCAATACAATCGGATCGATCAGCAGGAACAGTTCAGCTTGCTGCGCAAGCTCAAGTTCTTCCACGAGTTCTCGCATGGGGAGATCTGGGAGGTCTTGCGCGCCAGCAGCTGGCAGGACTACGCCGACGCCGAGGAGATCGTCAAGGAAGGCGAAATGGACGATCGCTTCTACATCATCGTGCAGGGCCGCGTCAGCGTGCAACGGCTCGGGCGGGCGCTCGGATACCTCGATAGCGGCGACTGCTTCGGCGAGACGAGCTACGTACGCGGCGCGAAGCGCACCGCAACCATCAACGCGTCGGGGCCCGTGACGGTGATGAAGGTCAGCTCGACGCTGCTCGAGCAGGTATCGGCGGAGTGCCAGCTGCGCTTCAATCAGGTGTTTCTGCGCAGCATGATCGGGCGCCTGCAGAGCGCCGAACGGGGCCTCTCCTAGCGCTGCGCAGTCTCCTTGTCGTGCTCGATCATCGCGTACGCCGAATGATTGTGAATCGACTCGAAGTTCTCCGCTTCGACGATATAGGCGCGAACGCGTTTATCCTTATTGAGCGCCATGGCCACGTCGCGCACGGTGTCTTCGACAAATTTCGGATTGTCGTAGGCGCGTTCGGTCACGTACTTCTCGTCGGGGCGCTTCAATATGCCGTAGACCTCGCATGAGGCCTGTTTCTCGGCGATGTCGATCAGTTCCTCCAGCCACATGTGCTCGATCAGCTTCGCGGTCAAGGTGATGTGCGAGCGCTGATTGTGCGCGCCGTAGTCGGAGATTTTCTTCGAGCAGGGGCAGAGGCTGGTGGTGGGGACCACGACCTTGAGCCACACGTCGGTCCTGCCGGCGCTGTGCTCGCCGAAGATGGTTGCCTGGTAATTCATCAGGCTCTCGACGCCCGTAACCGGGGCTTTCTTCATGACGAAGTACGGGAACGTCATCTCGACATGCCCGGCGCTGGCGTCCAGATGCTCGGTCATCTCCGCGAGCATTTTCCCGAACGAATCGACCGAGATTTCACGCTCGTGCCGATGCAGGATCTCGACGAAGCGGGACATGTGCGTGCCCTTGAAGTTATGGGGCAGATTCACGTACATGTTGAAATTCGCGACCGTGTGTTGCTCGCCGCGGGCGCGGTCCTTCACCTTGACCGGGTGATAGATGTCCTTGATGCCGACGCGGTTGATCGGGATCTGACGGGTGTCGGGATGGCCTTGCACGTCCTCCACGGGCTTCGACTTCGGCTTCTTGACGGGGAGGGCGACATTCATGTTCGGCTTTCCTAATGAGGCGATCAGGCCCTACCTGGTGCCGAAACCGCGAATTCCAAGAATCTTACAGGCGGTCAGCGGGCGGCATCGGCCATTTGCGGCCGCATGGGCCGCCACCAGGCGCCAATTCGTGCCCGTAGGGCCTCCAAATCGAGTCCGGCGTCCGCCAGGCAGTCATCGCGCGTACCGTGCTGGATCGGCCTATCGGGAATTCCGATGTGCAGCAGGGCGCCGTCGGCGCCCAGCGCCGCCAGCACTTCACCCACCGCGCTCCCCGCGCCGCCGGCGACCACGTTCTCCTCCAGCGTGATGATGTGGGTGTTTCTCGCCGCCACGCGCGCAATCAGTTCTTCGTCCAGCGGTTTGACATAGCGCATGTTGACCACGGTGGCATCGAGTTCGGCGCCGATCCGTTCGGCGCTTGCGACCAGACTACCGAATGCCAGCAGCGCGAGCCCACTGCGCCCTTCGCGCAGCACCACGCCGCGTCCCAGGGGCAACGCGCGCATGGCATCTTGAACCGCAACCCCGGGTCCGGTTCCGCGCGGATATCGCACCGCCACGGGCGCATCGAGCGTGGTTGCGGTAAACAGCATTTGCCGGCATTCGTCCTCGTTGCTCGGCGCCATGACCACCATGTTGGGAATGCAGCGCAAGAAACTCAGGTCGTAGCTTCCCTGATGCGTGGCGCCGTCGCCTCCGACGAGGCCGGCGCGATCGACGGCAAACACCACGGGCAGATTCTGCAACGCGACGTCATGCACCAGTTGATCGTAGCCACGCTGCAGGAAGGACGAGTAAATGGCGAGAATCGGCTTCGCTCCTTCGCACGCGAGGCCGGCCGCGAAGGTCACGGCATGCTGTTCGGCGATGCCCACGTCGAAATAGCGCTCGGGAAATCTCTTTTCGAACTCCACCAACCCCGAGCCTTCGCGCATGGCCGGCGTGACCGCCATGATGCGCGGCTCGCGCGCCGCCATGTCGCAAAGCCATTTGCCAAAAATCTGCGAGTAGCTGGGTCCGCTGCTTTTCTCTTTGAAGATCGTCGCGCTGGCGGGATCGAACGGGCCGGGTCCATGCCATTTGATGGGATCCGCCTCCGCCGGCGCATAGCCCTTGCCCTTGCGGGTCGCGACGTGCAATAGCTGCGGACCCTTGAGGTCGCGCATGTTCTCCAGCGTCGCCAACAGCGCGCTCAAATCATGGCCGTCGATCGGCCCGATGTAGTTCATGCCCATTTCTTCGAAAACGGTGCCGGGCAGCACCATGCCCTTCATGTGCTCTTCGGAACGCCGCGCAAGTTCCCATACGGTCGGCATTTGACGCAGCACTTTTTTGCCGCCTTCACGCAGCGAAGCGTACAGCCTGCCGGACAGCAATCGAGCGAAGTAGTTGGACAGGGCGCCGACGTTGTTGGAGATCGACATGTCATTGTCGTTGAGCACGACCAAGAGATCGACATCGAGGCTGCCGGCGTGATTGAGCGCTTCGAATGCCATTCCGGCGGTCATCGCGCCGTCGCCGATGATGGCGACCACGCGGCGCTGCTCGCCGCGGGCGGCGGCGCCGATCGCCATGCCGAGGGCGGCGCTGATCGAGGTGCTCGAGTGCCCAACGCCGAAGGTGTCGTATTCGCTTTCCGATCGCGTCGGGAACGGCGCCAAACCGTTGTGCTGTTTGATCGTGCGCAACAAATCGCGGCGGCCGGTGAGCACCTTGTGAGGGTATGCCTGGTGCCCGACATCCCAGACCAGCCGGTCATGCGGTGTATTGAACACCGTGTGCAGCGCCACCGTGAGTTCGACGGTACCGAGGCCGGCGGCAAAGTGGCCGCCCATCTGGCTCACCGTATGGATGAGATAACGGCGCAATTCCGCCGCCAGCGCCGCGAGGTCGGCGCGCGGCAAGACGCGCAAATCCGCGGGCGACTCGATCTTGGACAGGAGCGGGAAGGCGTCGGCAAGCATGCCGCGTAGTTTACAGTGCCTACCGCCTAAACTCGACGATACGAACAGGCTCTCAGCCGGCTTCGGAATCGTCGGCTGTAAATTCTTCAACGGCGGACTCACCGGCCTTTTTGAGCAGGATCTCGACCTTCTGCTCCGCCTCCTTGAGCGCAGATTGGCAGGCACGAGTCAGCAGCACGCCGCGTTCAAAAGCAGCCAACGATTCCTCGAGCGGCAGATCGCCTTGCTCGAGACGCTCCACCAGCTCTTCGAGGTCGCGCATGGCGGTTTCAAAATCGGGTGGTGCTTCGATCGCGGCTTTGGGTGTCGGCATGATCGCGAACGGTACACAGGCACCGCGGCCCGGTCAAACCGGCGGATAACGTGACGCAGTCGGTACGATTCGGGCCCACGGCGACCCGCCCCGGACGGGAACATTGTCAAGTCGTGAGACGCGTCACAGGCACGGGGTCCGCGTCTTGGTCACTTTTGAGTACCATTGCGAATGGGAAGCTGTATGCAAATTTCAATCAAATCAATCATCGTCTGCGGGTGTTTGGGTGCCGTCATGACGGCCACGGTCGCCTGCAGTCCGCGGCGTATTCCGCCGGCCACAGTCACCGACCTCATGGAGGATCGAGTGATGCTGGACGGCGTGCTGATGAAGTGCAATCAGAACCCATCCAAAGCCCGTACCGATTCGGACTGCGCCAACGCGCGAATTGCCATCGAGCGGCTCGCCAGTCAGAACGAGCCGGCCGAAGAGGCGAAGCGGGCCGAGGAATTCGAGCGCAGCCGCGAGCAGCGGCGCCTGGCGCAAGAGAAGCAACGGCAGGAAGAGGAAGCGAAGAAACCCAAGATGGACGCCTATCACCTGCCGCTGGTGCCCGTCGAACCGCCGCCGCCGGCGGCGCCGTCGCACGAGGCGCCCGCCAACTTGAATCCGCCGGTGGCCAGTCAGTCGAATCCTTAGCCTCCCTCGCACCGTACGCCAAGCCCCGCGCCGGTCCGCCGGCATTCCTCATTCCGCAGCCATTCGTACCGGAACGCTGATGCTGTAGGTCGCGGCGTCGCGGGGAGTGTGCGCTTCCAGATAGACGATGCTGATCTGCAACCGGTGGGCGGATCCAACGGCCGCACCGAGCGCTCTTTCGTAGCAACCGATAAAGCTCGCCGGAGGCGCCAGGTCCACGCGATCGCCGCTCGTGCAGGCGGTGCGGGCGGCTCGCTGAATTCGGCGGTACGCCTCACGCGCGCCAGCCGGTCGGCTGAGATCGAGGCCCGTGGTGTCAACTGGAATACTGACCCTAACCTCGTTGGCTGGCACGGGACTTGCGAGAGCTGCGCACGCCGCCAGCGCAGCGCCGCAGATAAAGGACCTGGCATAGAAGACAGGGTGATTCGTGTTCATGATGGTCTCCCGATGAATATGTGATGGGCGCTGCTGATGGTCGACGCTGCCAATGTGGGCCATGTCGTGTGCCCTCGGTATCGCGGGAAATAGTTAGCGAATCGGGCGGGTCGGCGGCGAGCCCGCGTCATTGGAAATGATTAGATCGTGAGCGCCTGCGTGGTATTACCGCTCTCTCATCAATTCTGATGATGGCCGCGGTTCGGCGCCGCTAGTACCTTGATCGCCGCTACCGCACCATCACGAATCAAAAAGGGGATAAACCATGAACATCTTTCGTCGTTCTACGATTGCTTGGCTGCCGCTGGGAATATCCCTCCTCGCCATGGGGGGGCAACCGGCGTTTGCGGGCCAGACTTCGCTGGTTGACAAGGTTCGCGCAGCGACGGCGCAATTCAAGGACATCAATGTCGCGCTCGCCGAAGGCTGGGTGCAGGCCACCCCCTGCGTCAGCGGGCCCGATACGGGAGCCATGGGCGTTCATTTCGTCCTGCCCGCCCGTATCGCTGCCGGCACGCTGCAGGCCGATCAGCCGGAGGCCTTGATCTACGAGCCGCTCGCGAGCGGCGCGATGCGCCTCGTCGGAGTCGAGTTCATCGTGCTCGCCAGCGTTTGGGAAAGCCAGCACCCGGCGGGGGGTACACCGGCACTGGACGGGGATTTGATGAACTACGTCGCTGCACCGAATCGCTATGGATTGCCGGCGTTCTACGAGATGCATGTTTGGGCGTGGGAGAACAACCCAAAGGGAAGCTTCGCCGATTGGAATACCCAGGTCTCGTGCGAACAGCAGCCCAGCGCTTGAGCGATCCCATCGGGGATGCCACGGCCAACCCCCGCCTCAAGAAGAAAGATGCGGGGGTTGGCTCGGCGGCACCGTTGGGAAGCAGCCGCGAAGGGTTAGAATTGATCGGCATGAGCGGTACGACAAACGGGGCCGGGGATCAGCATCGACGCATCGTCGGTCGGGCGCACGAACTCGCGATGTTCCGGGAGGCGTTCGACCGCATGCTGGCGGGTCGACGTCAGCTGGTATTGATATCCGGTGAACCTGGGATCGGCAAGACGCGTTGCGCCGAGGCACTCGCGGAGGTCGCGGAGGATCAAGGCGCTCTCGTGCTGTGGGGGCGATGCCGGGAGGAGGCCGGCGCGCCGCCCTACTGGCCATGGGTACAGATTCTTCGCGCCTATGTCGACGCCGCGTCGCTCGACGAGATACGTCTCAACATGGGCACGGCAGCGAAGGAGATCGCCGCGCTGGTGCCCGAACTGCTCGATTCAGCGCACCACACACAGCAGACACCCAGCGGGCTTGCGGATTCGAGCCCGGCGCGATTTCGCACCTTCGATGCCGTCCGCCAGTTCTTCCATCAGGCGACGCAGCAGGTGCCCATTACCTTGGTGCTGGACGATTTGCACTGGGCCGACGCGCCGTCCTTGTCGCTGCTGGAGTTCCTGAGCCAAGAGTTGCTGCGCAGCCGGCTGCTCATAGTCGCGACCTACCGGGACGGCGACGCGTCAAGAAAGACACCGTTGCAGAGCGCCCTCGGCGGTCTGAGCCGTGATTCCGATGTTGAGCGCGTTCAACTTGGCGGACTTTCGCAGACTGCCATCGGCGAGGTCGCCGAGCGCCTGTGCGACCTGAGCTTGTCGGAGTCGGCGCTCAAGATGATTTATCAACAGACGGATGGGAACCCATTGTTCGCCATCGAGTTGATCAAAGTCATCATTGACGAGAATGCGGGCGCGGCAATTGCAACGATGCCTGCCAAGATTCCCGCCGGCGTGCACGAGACCATAGGCCGGCGGTTGATTCGCCTCTCCGACCGGTGCAATGAGCTGCTGTGTGCCGCCGCGGTCTACGGCCGGCAATTCACGGCTCGTGAGCTCGCCGCCGTCATGGACGAGGACCTGCAGCACATACTGACCGTCCTCGAGCCGGCCGTGCAGGCGGGCATCGTGCAAGCGGACGCGGACACCTCGGGCACTTACCTCTTCACCCACGCGTTGATACGCGAGACGATCTACGAAGACTTGCCGACGTGCGACCGTTTGCGATTGCACGGACGTGCCGGCGATGCGCTCGCCGGTGTTCATTGCGCGCACCTGGAACCTGCCCTCACCCGGATCGCCCATCATTACCATGAAGCGGCAGCGCTCGGGTACGCCGACAAGGCCGTCGCTTTTGCATTGCGGGCCGCCGAGAGCGCCGTACGCCTGTGCGCCTACGAAGATGCGCTTCTGCACTACGATCACGTCATCAAGACGCTGGAGAGCGGCGGCTTGATGCACGATGAGCGGCTCGCTCGAGCCTACATTTTGAAGGGCTCCGCGTTGAATCAGCTGGGTCAAGTGCAGCAGTGCATGGAAGTGCTGCTCGAAGCCGTGAGTCGGACGCGCGTATTGGGAAGCGCTGAACTTCTGGTCGACGTCCTGATGTCGCTGGCAATGATCACGCGCCATGTTGCGCAACAGCACATCCTGCCGTTGCTGGAGCACACCTTGAGGTTGTTGCCCGAGGCCGATTCGGCCGCCCGCGCAAAGGCATTGGCGACGCTGGCATTCGCCCAGAGAACGTTGACGGACAAATCGCGGATTTTGACCCTCGTGGATAAGGCACTTGATATTGCCGGCCGCAGTTGCGACGCCGCCGCGCGATGCGCATGCTACAACCTCGCGGTCATGGCGCTGCGTGTTAATCCCGAGACCTTGCAGCGGCGTCTCGCGCTCTCCGCCGAATGCAATGCGGTGGCTCCATCTACGGGCCATGGCGAGTTGCTGGGGGACGCCTACCACTGGCAAGTCTTGAATTACTTCGAAGCTGGCCGCATGGATGAAATCGAAGGCATTCTCGATCATTACGAGAGTTTGAGTGCCGCCGCTCGCCTCGGCCTGCATCAGTACCAAGCGGGCATTCATCGAGTGACCTTGGCGCTGTTGCGCGGCGACTGGACCGATTTGGAAAGCCGGATCGAGGGGATGCTGGAGATCGGTACCAAGACGCATGATGCGGATGGCGTCTATGGCGCGCAGATGTTTGCATTAAACCGCGACCTTGGGCGCTTGCACGCACTCGCGCCGCAGATCAAGGAAATCGCCGCGAGCGCGACCCGGCGCATGTGGGAGCCGGGCCTAATGCTCATTTGCGCCGAGATCGGTTTGCTGGCCGAGGCCCGCGCCATTTTCGAACGGCTGGTAGCACGGAATTGCGGCGCCATACGGCGCGACGAGATGTTCGTGGCCTGCCTGGTGTTTTGTGCGGAGACCTGCTGCGCCCTGGGTGATGCCGCTCGTGCCGAGTCGCTGTATCAGCTGTTACGTCCCTATGCAGGACAAACGGCCAATCATCCGACAGCCGTGTGCTTCGGTGCCGCCGATCTTTACCTCGCCATGCTGGCTTGCACGGCGAACTGGCCGGATATTGCCCGCGGTCACTTCGATCAGGCGCTGACGCTCAATCGCTCGATGCGCGCGTGGCCGACCCTCGCGCGGACGCTTTATCGGTACGGTGCCTTTCTGATGACTCTGCCGGCCGACGCAGAGCGCCGTCAGGGGCTTCAGTATTTGCGCGAGGCGGAGCAGCTCGCGCGCCGTCTTGCAATGGAACGTCTGGTATCCGATATCGACGCGATACTGCGCGTGCGGGACGGGGAGGTCACCTTCCCCGATGATCTTACCGCGCGCGAAGTCGAGGTTCTTCGACTCCTCGCCATCGGGCGCACGAATAAAGATGTTTCGCTGGTATTGGCGATCAGCCTCAATACAGTGGCCACTCACGTGCGAAATATCTTGAACAAAACCCAATGCGCGAATCGTACCGAAGCTGCGACGTACGCCATTCGGCATGGGCTGCAAGCACAATCAGTTTCCGCCAACACCTAACTTGAGGGAGACGAACATGGCCTTATTCATGATAGAACGAAATTTCGCCGAAACCTTCAACGCATCCACCGGAGATCTCAAGTCCGTCATCGATATCAACACGACAGCCGGCGTCAAATGGCTGTATTCGTTTCTGTCCGCGGACAAACGAAAAACCTATTGTCTCTACGAGGCTGAAAGCGGTGATGCCATCCGGGAGGCCGCCCGTCGTGCGGGTCTTCCCGCGGACATCGTCATCGAGCTGGCGGGCGAATTGCGCCCCCCGGTAGCCGCGCTCGCCTCTTGACGCCTCGGCGGCGAGCGGCTCAAGGATGAGCAAGCCTTGCCGAGTCCGGCAATAAATCGCCGTCGGTGATGGGGGCGCCGACCATGAAGTAATAGATCGCGGCACCGACGGCCATGACGATTCCCCCGATGGCCAAGGCCAGGACGAACGAGCCGGTCCGATCAACGATGAGCCCGGTGAGAACCGGCGAGCAGGCGCCGCCCAAATAGGAGCCGAAGTTCTGAATGCTGGAACAGGACCCGCAGTAGTCTTGCGGCGATACCGCTGTGATCAAGGTCCACTTCGCGGCGACGGCAAACCAGAGAGAAAACATGGCCAGGGAAATCCACACGATGGCCGGTGCGGGCGCCGTCGACATGGCAGCGAATGCCGTAAACACCGCCGAACCCAGATATCCCAGCGCCGCCGGCAATTTGCGCGCCTGGACCAGCGACATTCCTCTCGCGATCAGGCGGTCGGAGGCGTAGCCGCCGCAAAATGAGCCGGCGATCGAGCAGACGAGCGGGATGGACGCCAGATAGCCGGTCCGGGCAATGCTGATGTGATGCTCTCCCTCGAGATAGCCGGGAAGCCAGGTGATATACATCCATATCCCGTAGCCCGAGCAAAACGCGCCCAGCATCATGCCCCAGGTGGTGCGAAACCGGAATATTCGACCCCATTGTCCCGCGGTGATGGGCGCTCCGCTGCGCCGTGACTTATTGCCTTCAAGGTAAGTCCTTTCAGCGGCATCAAGCACCGCTTTTGCGCCGCGCTCATATGAAATTCCGCACGGATTTGCGGGTTGGCGATGGAAATCGTCGATCGATCGAGATAGTTGATGGCGATGGCGGCCGCGCACAGGATCACAGCCGTCCATTGCATGCGATTCAGCGACGTCGTTCGCGGCATACTTCCCTCCCTGAACTCTCTGCGCTCATGCACCTGGGCGAAGGTCCGCCAGGCCGTCGGCATCGACTGCCGAGATGGTCGTGCGCACCATCGACCGCGCCTGATCCTGCGGCCAGGGGAGGCCTCGGTGCATGGTCGCGCGATTGTCCCACATCACAACGTCGCCCGGCCGCCATGTGTGCCGATACGTGAATTCGGGACGGGTCGCATCGGCGATCAGCTGCGCCAGCAGCTTCCGCGCTTCGTGGTCGCCCATGCCCTCGATGGCATAGGCATGCGACGCGATGTAGAGTGCGGTCTGGTTGTTGGCAGGGTTGCGCCAGGTCATGCGCCAGCGAACCGGCGGGACCGCCACGCGCTCTGCCGGGGTCATCAAGCCGGGGTCGATCCGATCACGGGAGTTGGCGTAGGCGTGGGTGACCATGGCGTCGCGCAATCGCGCCTGAAGCGCCGGCGCGAGGCGGCTCCAGGCATGGCGGGTCGAGGTGAACTCGGTTTCCCCGCCGTGGTCGGGAACGATGCGTGCCGACAACACCGACGCCAGCGCCGGTGTCGTTTTGAACGAGCTATCGGTATGCCAAAGCTGATTGGCGCGGGCGGTCAATGCCTGCTGATGGGTTTCCGGCACCAGTGTGCCGTCCGCCGCGATATTGTGGAGACGGCTGTAAAATGTACCGGCGCCGACGGAACCGATCTTCACCCGCTCCAGCGGGCCGAAGGCGCGGGAAAAGGCCGCCTGCACATCGTCGGTGACCTCCTGCCCGCGGAACAGCAGCACGCTGTGTTCCTCCAGGGCGGAACGCGTCGCGCAATGGGCGGCATCGCTGCTGGCCACATCGATCAGGTCGATGCCCCGCACTTCGACGCCGAAATCGGGGCCGAGCGCAATCAATTCCATGACGGCACCTGGTTACGGCTTATCCGGATATTAGGGCCATCACAGTAGGCGGGTCCACCCATCAAGGACGGCGTCGTTACATTGCACGGAGTCGTTTTCGATGATTGGGATCTGCGAACCGCAAGACGCATCGCCAAGCGAATTCCCGGCGTGAAGCGCGTGATCAATGATCTGGAGATGAAGCTGGGCGGCGAGTAGCCGATCTGCATTTGACATAACTCATGCGGCATGCTTTTGGGCATGCGGCCTTTCGCGGGCCGCATCCGCGGCCGCTTCATGTAGGACGGAACCGACATGCGAAAAGGGAGACAGAGGGGCTCGCGGCGGAGCTAGACTATATAACGCACCGGTGAGGCTCGCCGTCGGTCTTGCTTGCCGGTACGCAGGTATTCGCTGGGTTTGCGCTGAACCATGGTGTTGCTGTGATTTGCCGAGTGCAGGACGTGTTGGCGCCGCGCGCCCCGATCTGGGTGCCGACTTCGCGGGACGTGGCGAAGACGCAGCTCAGTTCATTCATGCACCAATGCGAGCGACACTGCGGCCTCAAGTTTCAGGATTACGCCGCCTTCGAAGCATTTTGCGTCGAACAGTCCGCTCTGTTCTGGACCGCATTTCTCGAATGGTCGAATTTTTTGGACGAAGGCGAGATCAGCCCGGCGATCACCTCTGATCAGGTCGAGTTCGCGCAGTTCTTCCCGTCGCTGCGTTTGAACTACGCGGAAAACCTCTTGCGAATCGACATCGCGGAGATGGCGGAGTCGAGGCCCGCACTGACGGCCGTGCATGTGGATCGCTCGGTGCAACGCTGGTCACGCGGGCAACTGCGAACACGCGTCTCAGCATTGTCGGCGGCGCTGCGCGATCTCGGGGTCGGGCCGGAAGATTGCATTGCGTTGATCGCACATAACACCGCCGAAGCGGTGGTTGGCGCGCTCGCGGCAAGCGCCATCGGCTGCGCGGTCGCGGCCGTCCCGCCGGAGCTCGGGACTTTTGCGCTGCTGTCGCGGCTGCAGCGGATCGAACCGGCTGTGCTGCTGACGGACCTGTCGGGGAGCTGCGGAACTTTGGGCCAGCAGCAGCGCGCCCGAGTAGCGGAGGCGGTGCATGGGCTACCCTCGTTGCGTGCGTTGGTGTTGCTCGATGAGCAGGCTCCGCCGGCGGACATTGCGGTGCCCGTGCTGCGCGCATCGGACCTGCTTGGTGCAAACCAAGGGCGCAGCGCAGGATGGCCGCGCCTGCCGTTCAACCATCCATTGTTCATTCTCTTCAGCTCCGGCACGACGGGCGCTCCGAAGTGTCTGGTGCACGGCGCCGGCGGGACGCTGCTCGAGCATGTCAAGGAACATCGACTGCACTGCGATCTCCGCTGCACCGATAAGCTGTTCTTTCACACATCGACGGGTTGGATGATGTGGAACTGGCAACTCTCGGCGCTGGCGAGCGGAGTCGAACTCGTGCTCTACGATGGCCCGATCACTTCGGCGGATTGTCTCTGGCGCATCGTGGCGGAGGAGCGGGTCAGCGTCTTCGGTACCAGCCCCGGGTATCTCCAGCTGTGCCAGCGTAGTGCGACGGCAGCGACCGCCGGCATGAATTTCGAAGCGCTGCGCGCAGTGCTGTCGACCGGATCCATCTTGTCGCCGCGACAGCAGGATTGGTTTTCAAACAGCGTGAAGCGGCTGCCGGTGCAGTCGATCTCGGGCGGCACCGACATCATCGGTTGTTTTGCGCTCGGCAACCCGAATTTGCCCGCCTATAGCGCCGAATGCCAGTGCAGCAGCTTGGGTCTCGATGTGAGGGCGCTGGCGCCCGACGGTACGCGGGCTGCCGGCGTCGGCGAGCTCGTTTGCGCAAACCCGTTTCCTTCGCGCCCCGTGGGACTGCTGCACGATCCGGGCGGTGCGCTGTTCCACGACACTTACTTTCGACAGCATCCGGGTTGCTGGACTCATGGCGATCTCATCGAAATGTCTGCCGAGAGAAGCGTACGGATGCACGGCCGCACCGACGGGGTGCTCAACGTACGCGGTATCCGCGTCGGTCCGGCGGAGATCTATCGAATACTGGAAGGCGTGCCGGAAATTTGCGAGGCCATGGCGGTCGAGCAGTTGGTGCCGGATGAGATTGGAGGCAACCGCCTCGTGCTCCTGTTAGTTCTGATGGAGGGCTGCCAACTCGACGAGCGGCTGCGAACCGACATCAAACGCAAGCTCGGGGTTGACGGCTCGTCTGCCCACGTCCCTGCCGTGATGCTGGCCGTGGCGGAATTGCCAACGACCTACAGCGGCAAGCGCTCCGAGCGCAGCGCCCGGGAGGCGCTCAACGGCAAGGATGCCGACAATGTGCAGGCGCTGCGCAATCCGGAAAGCCTCGGTCCGCTGCGCGAGTTCGCGCGGATGGCGCGGCAGACGCCGGCCGGCGTGCGGCCGGTCTCGGCCGGCGGCGGTACACTCACCGTCGCGCAGATGACCGCCGTATGGGAGCAACTCCTCGATATCCGCGGGCTCGGCGACAACGACAATTTTTTCGAACTGGGGGGCAACTCCATCACCGCTCTGCGGTTGGTTGTCGAGATCGAGCGTCAGACCGGCCGATTGATGCCCATGACGACACTCATCGCCGCGCCGACGATCAGTGAGCTGGTTGCGGCGGCGAACGCGATCGAGCCGCGAGCCTCCGCTTTGCCCGTACTCTTGAGGCGTGGATCCGCTTCGATGCCCTTGTTCATCGTGCCCGGCTTCGGCGGTTCAGTGATGGAATTGTATGCGCTCGCGCGCCTGCTGCGCGCCGAGTACTCCGTCTACGGCATTCGCGCCAGCGGCTCCGAGCCCGGCGAAGCCGTGCATGAACGCATCGAAGACATGGGCTGTGCGTATTTGGCGGCCATTCGCGAAATCCAGGCGCATGGCCCGTATGTGATCGCGGGCTATTCCATGGGCGGACTCGTGGCCTACGAAATGGCTCAGCATCTCGTCGGCGCGGGCGAGCGCGTGGCGTTGCTGGTGCTGCTCGACACGGGGGTACACGAGCGCTACTGGCCGGCAGATGTCTGGCTCGAGCATTGCAAACGCCGGCTCGTCCACCACGCGCAGCGGATGCGCCGGCTTGCTTGGAGCGAGCTTGCGCCGGCCTTTGCCCAGGTAACGGGTGCCCTGCTGAAGCGGGTGGGACGAGCGACCGGTGTTGCTGTGGCTATCGATAGCGCGGGACCTGTCCTGCCCGAAACCCTGCGGCGCCTGCGCCGAGCGGGTCTCATCGCCTTCGCCGCCTACCGTCCTCGCGCGAGCGATCTGCCGATCACACTGCTGGGCTCCGACGTGAATGCCTCCAATCTCTGCGATCCGCGTCGTGTGTGGCGCAAACTTACCCCCGCCTTGACGATTTACGATGTGCCTGGCAGCCACATGACCATGATTCGGCCGCCGCATCTGTCGGCTCTTGCCGCGCAACTGTCGCAATGCGTGAACGCTGCACGCGCAGGACTGTAGAACACGCCCTTACATATGAGGCTGTGAATGGTCGCGTTGTTTCGTTCTGCAAACTTCAGGTGAATCCGAGCTCTTGCAGACCGAACAACCTGCCAGGGAGAAAACGAGAATCAGGCAAATGAACTTTTTCATTGAGTTTCCTATCAATTGCTTCTCGCGTTCGCGGTCTCAGGCATTGTATAAATGCGAGGATCGCTTTCGAAAAACAAATGCTGCGGACTTAACGCAAAGAGGAGTCGGAAAATGATCAAGGTTTCGGTGATGTACCCCAACAAGCCCGGTGTGCGATTCAACCACGAATACTACCGCGACAAGCACATGCCGCTGGTGAAGAGCAGGATGGGCGACAGTTGCAAATATTACACCGTGGACAGAGGGACTGGCGGGCGGTGCCCCGGGTTCCCCTGCGACTTACGTCGGCATGTGCCATATTTTTTGCGAGTCCATTGCGGTCTTCCAAGCAGGCTTCGGTCCGCACGCCGAGGAGATCATGGCCGACATACCGAACTATACCGACCAGGCGCCCGTCATCCAGATCAGCGAAGTCGTGGTCGGGTGAGGGCGGTGCGGTCAGACGGCCGCCAGCGCGTAGAGATGCTTCACATAGGTTAGTGTCGCATCCGCCATTCCCTGCACGGCTGGATTGCTCGACTCGATGACGTAATATTCGTCCGGCGCATGAGCCCGGCTGCCGTGGCCGGTGCCGAAATGCCCGGCCGGCAGGCTGACGGGCGGACCTGTAAAAATGCAGCCGGGCCAAGAACCGGCGAGACGCGGCGACAAGCTGACCGGCATGCCTTCCCCTTTATAGACCGCCGTCGACGCCTTGATCAGCGACGAGTTCTCGTCGGTCTGAGTGGGGTCGTAGCCGCCGGTCACCTTGACCTCGATATCGTCGTAGCCGCGCCGGGCGAGATGGGCCTTGAGCTTGGCTTCGGCCTCCGCGGCGGTCTGGTCGGGCACCAATCGCAGGTCGAGCTTGGCGGTGGCTTTGGACGGTAGAATCGTCTTGCCGCCGGGGCCGGTATAGCCGGCATACATTCCTTCGATGTTCACCGTCGGTTGCGAGGCGAGCCGCTCGAGCGCGTCGCGATAGGACAGATCGCGCACCCAATGCTGCACGCCGAGCAGCTTCTTCACGTCGGCTTCGTTGGTGTGAGCGACCTTGTCGGCGATGATTTCTTTTTGCCGCGCCGTCAGCGGTTTCACATGCTCGAACCAGCCGTCGATCGCGGGGTCGTTGCCATCTTCTGATACCAGAGTCGACAACGCTTTGACCATCCGCCACACCGCGCTGTCGAGCTCGGCTTTGTAGCTGGAGTGGATGTCGTCCTTGGCGCCGCGTCCCCATTTCTGCGTCGATGCCGTGAGTTCGAGCTCCACCACGCCCTTGGCGCCAAGGGCGATCTCCACTCCGCCTTCCGGCGATTGCGAGGCGAAGGGCATGAACACTTCATGGCATTTGGCCAGGGCCGCCAAGACCTCCGGCCGATGCACCACCTGGCGGAAATGCGGCGAGCCGATTTCCTCCTCGCCCTCCGCCACCAGCACGATGTTGACGGGAGGCCTGCGCCCCGCGGCCTTGAGCGCGTGCAGCGCGGCGAGGAACGTGGCCTCGGGCCCCTTCTGATTGATCGCACCGCGCCCGAGCATCACTTTGCCGAAAGGCGCCCGGTCGACGATCGCGGCGGCGAGCGGGGGCGAGGTCCATTCCGACGGAACAAATTGCTTCACGTCGTACATGAAGTACATGCCGACCGTGCGCCGCGCGCCGGCGTTCAACGTGGCGAAGACGCCGGGTTGGCCGTCGGTCGGCATCATCGTCGCGCTTTGAAAACCCGCATCCTTGAGGAGGTCGATCATCATTTGACAGCCCTCCTTCATATTGCGGTCTTCGGCGGCGATGGAGGGCAGGGCGATCCAGTCTTGCAGACGCTTGATGGCTTGCGGGCGCTGTGTCTCGATGGCGGCGCGGACCGCGGTCAGATCGCCGCCGAACCGTGGCTCTGAGCCCTTGCCCGCGGCTGCGGCTGCACGCAGCAGGCGCGGCGCGGCCACAGTAGCTCCGGCCGCGGCGGCCATCAGCAACAATCCACGCCGGTTCAGCTGGCCGACCTTCCATCCGTTCAAGAGCGCTCCAAAGGTGTGGGATGTTCGCAAGCAAAATATTACATCACACTTCGAGACCTGTTCGCGACGGCTCGCAACGGCGGTGATTTTCGCGCCGCCGGGGTTGTGGATTGCGCACGGGGGCGAGATCATGGGGGCGGGCACGAAACGATCTGATTGCGTGCGGCGGTACAGGGTCGACATCTTTTGCGGAGCGCGCATTCATGCAAGGCATTCTTCCCGGCTCGGCGGCGCTCGCGGTCGCGCATTTCTGTCTGTTGGCGGTGGTTTCGGCACGCGCCGATACGCCGGCCGCTCCGGCCCCGAACGCGGCCTCGACATGGCTCCGCTGTGGCGCACTGTGGGACGGACGCGGCGGCAAGACCTTGGGTCCAACGCTGGTGGAAGTGCGTCAGGAGCGAATCGTGTCGGTGCGGCCGGCCGCGGGGGTGAGTCCCACGGGCCAGGTCATCGACCTGACGGGATTGACCTGTCTTCCCGGGCTGATCGACAGCCACACGCATGTGCTGCTACAGGGCGACATCACCGCTGCCGACTATGACGAGCAGCTCCTCAAGCAGTCGCCGGAATACCGCACGATCCTGGCGACGGTGAATGCGCGCCGGATGCTGTCGTGGGGCTTTACCACCATACGGGACGTCGAGACCGAAGGCGCGGGATACGCCGACGTCGACGTGAAGACCGCCATCGAACGCGGCGTCATTCCGGGACCGCGGATGCAGGTGGCAACTCGCGCCATGGACGTCACGGGTGCCTATCCGCTCTTGGGCTACGCTCCTGCCGTCGTGGTGCCGAAAGGCGTGCAGGAAGTGGACGGCGCCGATGGCGGACGCCGCGCCGTGCGCGAGCAGATTTACCACGGAGCGGACTGGATCAAGGTGTACTCGGACCGCAGCTACAAAGTCGAGCCGAATGGGATCCTCGACGACATACCGACGTTCACGCTCGAGGAGCTGCGCGCGATCGTGGACGAGGCACATCGGGAGCGCCACAAGGTGGCATCGCATGCCATGGCGTTGTACGGCGTGCACAACTCGGTGGAGGCCGGCGTCGACTCCATCGAGCACGGCAATTACATCGCCGATGAGGATCTACGCACGATGGTGCAGAAGGGTATTTTCTATGTGCCCACGATCTACGTCGGAGAATACGTCGCCGAAGGGCGCGCCAACGCCGGCGCACCGGTGTGGACGCAAATGCGCGAGATCCATGAGAAGACGTTCCGCCGGGCGCTCAAGGCCGGCGTCAAGATCGCCTTCGGCACGGACATCGGGGGATTCGACTGGCATATCAATGCAGCGCGCGAATTCGGCTGGATGGTCAAATTCGGCATGACGCCGGAGCAGGCGCTGCGCTCCGCCACGGTGTCGGGCGCAGAATTGCTGGGCTGGAGCGACCGGCTCGGCACCATTGAATCCGGCAAGCTTGCCGACATCGTCGCCGTGCCCGGCGACCCCCTTGAGGACGTCACTCGTCTCGAACAAGTCCGCTTCGTCATGAAGGGGGGCACCGTTTATCCGGCTGCCGCTGCCGCGGCCACTCCTTAGAGCCGCGGACGGTTACTTGGACCACGTCCAGTCTTGCGCCGATCTCCGGCAACCGCCTTGCGCCGCTCCGGTCCATGCGCGTCCCCGTACCACTCGGCCGGTCGCGGCAGCGGTGGGATGGCCGTCCTTGATCGCCCATTTGCCGTTCACGATGACGTAACTCACACCCGAGCTCAACTGATGGGGTTTTTCGTAGGTTGCATGGTCCTGGATGGTGCTCGGATCGAAAACCACGATGTCCGCGAAGGCACCGCTCTTCAGCCGACCGCGATCCGGCAGCGACAGATTATCGGCAGGCAGCGAGGTGAGCTTGCGTACCGCATCCTGGATGCTCAAGGCATGGTCTTTGCGTACGTATTGCGCGAACACGCGTGCAAAATTGCCGTAGGCTCGCGGGTGTGCCGCGGACAGCAGAAACACCCCCTCGGGCGCATCGCCGGCTTCATCCGAGCCGAAGCTCACCCAGGGCAGCGCGACTTGGCGGCGAATGTTGTCCTCGTTCATCAAAAAATACGCGATGCCGACGCGAGATCCGTCTTCGATCACAAGATCGATGGCCGCATCCTGCGGCGAAACGCCGCGCATTTTCGCGACCTCGGCCAGGCTCTTGCCGGTCAGCGGCTTCAATTTTGGATTTTTGAAGGCCAACAGAAGGGTACCGTCGGCGCCGGCGGCGCCGAGCAGATTCTCCCAGGCAGCGGGATGCGGATCATTCATTTCGGCGATCACTTTGGATCTGATGGCCGGGTCCTTCAGACGCGCAATCCACGCCTCGAGGCCGCCGTCCTGCACCCAGAGCGGCATTGCTGCGTCCAATCCGGTGGCGCCCGCCGTGTAGGTGTACATGTCGGCCGAGATGCGCACGCCCGCGGCGCGCGCCTTGTCGATCGTGGCGATCACCCGATCGAGCTTGCCCCAATTGTCCTTGCCCGCGATTTTAAGGTGGTAAATCTCCGCGGGCGCGCCGCTGGCTTGGGCGATATCGATCGTTTCCTGCAGCGCCGGTTCAATGCGATCCCCCTCGCTGCGCATGTGCACCGTGTAAATGCCGCCGCATCGGGCGGATTCGCGGGCGAGCGCGATGAGTTCCGGCGTCTTGGCGTAGCTTGCCGGAGCGTAGATGAGCATCGTGGTCAGGCCAAGCGCGCCGTCCTCCATCGCCCGATGAACCAGCGCGCGCATTTGTTCGAGTTGCGAGGGCGTGGGCTGTACGTCGGCTTCGCCGAGCACGAAAGTGCGAACGGTCGAGGCCCCGACGAAAGAGGCCACATTGGGGCTGATGCCGCGGCGCTCGAGCGTTTCCAGATAGGCGCCCAGCGTCGACCACGTCACCGGATACTTGATGTCGTCTTGACGCTCGGCCATGAGCCGCGCCATGGTCTGATTGAGCGGCCCCATCGAAAATTCGCCCATCACCTCGAGCGTCACGCCTTGCTCAAGATCGCTCAGCGCGCGGCCATCGGCAAATAGGGACTCCTCGGGATGAGCGAGCATGTTGATGAAGCCGGGTGCAATGGCCTGACCCTTGACATCGATCTCGGTGCGGGCGGACAACTTGTGCGGCGGACCCACATAGGTAATCCGGTCGGCATCGATGGCGACCTCACCGGTATAGGGACTTTTGCCGGAGCCGTCGTAGATGGTGCCGTTGCGCAAGACGATATCGTGCTGGGCGGCAGTCGCGGCCGGGGCGCTGAGCACTGCGGCAGGGACGGCGGCGAGCGCAACACCGAGAAACGCGATTGAGCTAGCGCGGAATGACTGAATCAAGATACCTCCCATCTGATCGTTCTAGTGGCTGGCCTCAACTGGAACGTCCGATGCCGCGACGCGCCGCCTTGCCTTGAGCAGCACATCCACCGCCTCGGGCCGATCGTCCCAGTAGTCCAGGCGCACCCGGCCGTCGGGCAGCTGGCTCACCGTAGCGGGAGCCGCGCTGAAGGTGCAATACCAACCCGAAGGCAATACCACCGCATTGCGCGGCCTGCCGAGACTGCGATCGAATACCAATTCTTCTCCGTCCAGCCGGTAGCTCGCGGGCGCCGTGTAGGTTTCCGCAATACGCAGCCGCATCGTCTGCCCCGGGCGCACGGGCGAGAACGGAATGACGACGACGCGGGCGGCGGCATCCACCGCTTCGCCGACGTTGATCTTGGACGCCGTCATCTCGGCGCCGCTCATTTCGAGCACCTGCAACTGCTCTCCCGTATCGAGAACGCTTGCGGAAGGGTGGCTCGCCGAACTGCCGGTGCGAACCACATTCGCGTAGCCATTCACTCCGGCGCGGGATTCCGTGTAGTCGTGATACAAGGCGAATGCATGAGTTTCAGGCTGCTGCAGGAAGTACACGATATTGCGGTCCTGGTGTGCGCGCTCCGACAGCCGTTCCTGCTCGGTTTCTCCCTGAAAGGGCGATTCCCAGCTGCGTTGCGCGGTCAACGGCTTCGGTGATGCCGCCGGCTGTGCGTCCTTGACCGCCCGCACTTCGAGCGGCGCCTCGCCGGCTCCCGCGTGCATGAAACTAATCGCAATCCGCCCGTCCTGCTCGGTGAGAATTTGCGACGGCACCGTCAATGCCACCACTTCGTATCCGGGCGGCAGCACCACTTTATTGCGCCTTATCCCGAGCGGGCGATTGAACACAATGGTGTTGCCGTCGACGTAGTAGCTCTTCGGATCCTTGTACGTCTTGATGATCAGCAAGCGGCCCTGCCCAAGCTGCGGCACCGGCCGGGCCAGCGTCACCTTGATGTAGTTGGTCGCCAAATCGGCATTGGGCAGCAGCGGGTCCTTGCGCGCCTCGGCGCCGCTCACCACCTCGAAATGCAGCGGCGTCCCCAGCATCGCGTCAAATACGCTCTCATCGCTGGCGGCGCTGCCCTTGCGAATCGGGTTGTAGTAGAACTTGGCGCCCGCGGTGGTCGCCGTCACCTCGTAAGAAATCTTGAAGCTGGCTGTCGCGGGATCCAACAGTTCATAGCGGGTGTATTCGTCGGCCTCGGTCTGGACCCCGGCCGCGGGGAAGTACATCGCGTCGGCCGGTGTCCCCGACGCTTGTTCGCCGGCAAGCGATGGTACCGCGACGGCGAGACAGCCAACGAGTGCGCATGCGCGAAGGCGCATCAGGCAGTTCCCGCGCAGCCGCGGAGATGTTCGAGCAGCAGGGCGTTGACGATGGCCGGCGCCTCCATATTCGCCATGTGGCCGGCATCGGCAACGGTGTGCAGCGTCGCGCGCGGAATCTCCGCGGCAATCTGCCCGGCAATGGATTGGAAATCCGGCAAATCGAGCTCGCCGACGATCACCAGGGTGCGGGGCGACACCGCCGCCAGTGTCGTCGGTGCTGCGGACCTGCGAACCGGGTCGGCATTGTGCCAATGCCACGCGCTGTAGCGCTCGACCATGGCAGCGAGCGCCGCGGCGAGCTGCGGGTCGCGCTGCAGCGGCGCGAATAGTGCGTGCGTCAGCCACAGCCGTTTCGCCGCCTGGATCTCGCCATTCTTGGCGGCATTCTGGATTTCGCTCATTCTGCCTCTCCATGCTTCGCTCCAGCGGTATCCGGGCAGGGCTGCATCGATCAGGGTCAGAGACCTTGCGGCTTGCGGATGCTCGAGGGCGAATCGCAGCGCCAATTGTCCGCCCATCGACAGTCCAACGACATGGGCAGGCCGCGCATCGAGAAAATTGAGCAGCTCGAGGAGATCGGCGGAGTGGCTGTAGGGCCCCTGCGGAAGCGTCGAATCTCCGAAGCCCCGCACATCATAGCGGATGGTGCGAAATGCACGCTGCAGCGACGCGCCACTGAGGGTCCCACATGGCCGCATCGAGGCCGAGACCATGGATCAGCACCACCGGCTCGCCGGCGCCCGCGGTGGAGTAGCGCAGGCGGCCGCCGTCCGCGCAGACGAAGATCTTAGGTTCCGCGATGTGGCCCGCCAAATGCATCATTTGAGCTGTGCCAGCCACAGTTCCGCATCCGGCCACGCCGCTGCGGACTTGGCGCAGCGAAACCCGCTGTCTTCATCCGCCCGGCTGGAAAGCTCGTAGCGGCGGCTGGCGGCCCGCTTGTTGGCCGGATTGGGTTCCAGCCAAGAACCGCCCTTGAGCACCTTTCTGCCGCCGACTTTGGTGTCCACCCATTGCCAGACATTCCCGCACAGACCCTTGTAGCGGCCGCCGATGCCCTCGGCGGGCCCCTCGTCGGCGCTCGGCGGGGCGCTCGGCGTGCTGGACACGGGATCCAAGTTCTCCCCCCATGGGAAAGTGTGGCGCTTCGGACCGCGCGCCACGTATTCCCATTCGTCCTCCGAGGGCAGGCGCTCGCCTTTGGATCGACAGTAAGCCGCGGCATCTTGAAAACTCACGCCGACGACCGGGGCATCATCATCGGCGGGGTGCTTTTTCACCGCGTTGCGCCACGATCCGCCGTTGACGGGTTGCAGCGTACCGTCGACCACGGCGTAGGCGAAACCGGCCGTCTCGGCCTGCGTCTTGTAATGCGTGGCATCTACGAACTGGCGAAACGCGCGCACGCTGACCGGCGCCGTATCGAGTTCGAACGGGTCGAGGGTCACGTTTCGCAACCCCTCATCCGCGTACCAGCTCTGCTGGCAGGCGGAGGAATATTGGCGGCATAGCGCGAAAGCGGCACGAATCTGTTCCGGCGTGCTGCCCAGAGTCACCCGCCGCGGGGTGCCTGCGACGAGCTGGCGAATGGCCGACTCGGGATACTCGTGCTCACCGTCGAGCTCGCCGGCCGGAATCCCGAGCGATTTCAGGAACGGGACGGCGCGGGCGCCGGACAACATCGCCCCCGAACGGTTGCCGGGTGCGCTGACCGCGGCCGGGGGCAGGTTCGACGCCGTCACCGTCGGCGGGGTATCGGGCGCCGTCTTGCGGGCCGCAAACAGACCGGATACCCACGAGCCAAAGGAACCCGCGTCGGATTTGTCCCCGGCGGAGCTCGGCGCCGGGGGTTTGCCCGCCGGGACCGCCCCGGATTGCAACGCGCTCGACGTCTCCGGCGCGACCTTGTTCGGTGCCGCAAAATAAAAATCGCCGGTGAGGGAGGAAGATTCCCAGGGGACCTGCTTGCCGGCCGTAGCGCTCATGACGCCGACGCGCACGTGTTTGAACACCTGCTCCACCGGCTCGTGCATTTCGCGGATGGCTTGGGTGAGAGCTTCGGTGTAGGGACTGTTGCGGCCGGTGCCGTCCGCGGCCACCGCGCCGGGCGCGGTGGAGTAGGCGATGAGGATGCCCGCCGGCGCATCCATGGTCGCCAATCCGTGGTCGACCGAGCGCATGCTGCGCGTGAAGGGATTGTTGCGGCACGCGTCCAGAATCACGATGTTGAGGCGATTGCGCGCGTATTTCATCTGCTCGATCACCCAGTCGGCGCTGACCGCTTCGATCTCCACGTCGCCCTCGCGTTCGATGCGTGCCGTGGTCGGGATCAAATAGTTGCGGCCGCTCAACTGCATGCCGTGGCCTGCATAGTAAAAAAGCCCCACCGCAGCGGGGCCTGCCTTCTCCAGCCGCGATCCGAATTCCTGAATCGCCCGTTTCATGGTGATTTGGTCCGCATTGCGGCGCGCAATGACGTCGAATCCCAAGGCGGTCAGGGCATCGCCGACCAATTTGGCGTCGTTGGCGGGGTTGGGCAGCGGGCCGCTGGAATAATCGCTGTTGCCGATGACGAGCGCGATTCTGGATTCTTGCGCCTGCACCGCGCTCGACGCGAGGAGCGCCGCAGCCAGGAATATGAGACGGATCAAGAGCATTTGCGCGAAGTATAGAGGGTAACTCGGTCCGCGGCCTTCGCTGCTGGTGCCTGGAGCCCATCTCAGACCGGCTCATTTTCACATAACGATCTGCAGCGAATACCGACTGGCGAAGCGCCGATGCTTGGTGGCATCATCGCTGCCCACCGCTTGCAGGGAGAAAAAAATGTTCGGCCGCCAAGTCAATGGGCGAACCTCTTGGCGCCCGGTCGTCGCTCCGCTGGCGTTGATCGTTTCGCTCGCGCTCGGGTCAGCGGCGGCGCAGGCGGGAATCTTGCGCGACGTCATGGTGTCGGTCGGCCTGTCGAAACCGGCGCCGCCGGCCCCGGGCACGCCGGGATCGCAAACGCTGCCGCGCCAGGGTTTCGCGTGCTGCGTCCTGCACTATAGCCGAGACTGGATCAACGACGGGAATTACGCGGAGTTGCCGATGATTCCCGCCGGTACGCCCATCGAAGTGCTGAACTACGGCAGCAACCGGGCGTATATCAAGGTCGAGGGCAAACCGATGCGCCTCGGTCATGACTACGGACGCGATCAAGAGTCGCTGGAGGTCTGGGTCGGCAAAATCGTCGTCAACGACGACCCGCGGCCGCGCATCGCCACCTATCCGCCCACCGTGCAGGCAGCCATCCGCGAGGGCAAGGTGATGGTGGGCATGACCCGCGAGCAGGCGATCGCCTCGATCGGCTACCCGCTCACCAGCGAGAACGTGTCGCTCGACGCGCCAACGTGGCGCATTTGGCGTTCGAGCCACGGCGAGTATGACTTGAACTTCGGAGCCGACGGGCGCATCAAGTCCATCACCGGCGACGACAGCGTCACCAATCTGGTGACCTTCCAACCCGCGCGCTGAGGTACCTTGGGATCTTCGATCCCAAGGATCGATGCGCTCGCGCTCACGTTGCGTGGGCGATCAGCAATACGTTGGCAAACGGCGTTCCCCGACTCATCGGCTGCGCTTCGCTGTCGAACCCACACTCCCGCAGCAGCAGCCGCCATTGCGCGACACTGCGGCAGTGCTGAGCCACGATGGAATGCCCGCGCAACAGCATCACCAACTTGTCGCTCAATTGACCGTAGCGAAAGCGCAAGCCGCCGCCGGCATCGCCGACACGCAGCAGCAAGAGGCCGCGCGGCGGCAGCGCCGCGCGCACGCGTTGCAGCACCTCGCGCTGCGCCTGCGGATCCATGTAGTGCAAAACATCCAGAATGACGACGGCATCGGCCGCGCCGAAAGCTGTGCTGCGGATGTCGGCCTGCGAAATGTCGAACACGGATCCCAACGCGCAGCGCGCGCGCTCGACGTCGCGCGCCATCAACTCGATACCGCGCGTCGACAGGGCGTGCGGAGCGGGCGGCCAGCCCCCAGGCCAGCTGCCGCGCTCGTAGCAGCGCTCGGCCGCGCGCAGCCAGGCGGCCAGAAGGCCCTGGCCGCATCCCAGGTCTAAAATACGCGCGTGTCCCCGCAGCAAGCCGAGCTCGAGTATGGCGCGGTACACCGGGTCGGCGCGCAGCTTGCCGCGCGCAAAGTGATAGGCAAAGCGGCCGGCCCTGCGGTATGGCTCGCAGGCTGCATCGAGCAGCGCAGGAATCAGCGGCGCCCTGGTCAAACTCATCATGGGGGTGAGTCGCCCAGGTCGCGGATTTCCACGCGGCGATTGCTCGGATCTTCGGGCCGATCGGGTACCAACAGCCGATCCGATCCATATCCCACGGCCTGCAATCGGCCCGCGGCCACGCCCTTCAGCACCAGGAATCGCTTCACGGCCGCGGCGCGCTTCAACGACAGTTGCTTGTTGTACTGCGCGCTGCCCTTGGCGTCGGTGTGGCCGGCGACGACGAATCGGTCCTTGCCCAGGGACGCCGACGTGAGCGCCAATTCCAATTGTTTGAGCTGAGCCTCGGCCTGCGGCTGCAAGGCGCTCGAGTTGTGTTCGAACGGAATATTGAGGTTGACGGACTGCTCGGCCTCCGGCGCATCGCGCCGCGTCAGACCGCGCGGCACGAAACTGCGCGTCGTGGGCTTCTGCAATGCCTGCTCGATTTGCTGCCCCGACAACACGGGGGCGGGTCGTTCCGCCGGCGGATCGGCGGCATGGACGCGAACGGTCAGACAGACAACGGCGAGCGCGGTGCAAATTAGGCGTTTCATCTTATTGGCTCCAGTCCCTGTGACCGTCGGAGTTCGTTGTAGTGGTCTTTCATCGCGGCGAGGTTGCGCTGCGATTCCGCGCTCGGCTTGCCGGATGCGCTGGTCTGCGCTTCGACCAGCGCATCGTAGTAGCGCGCTCGCGCAAGCTGCAACTCGCCGGCAGAATCAGCCGCGTCCGGTTCGGTCTTGATGTCCGCCGCCGAAACGGATTTGGATATGAGCCCGGAGGCGGCCGTGCCCACGGCCGAGCCGACCATGTCGCTGTTCTTGCCGAGGATATCGGCCAAGGCGAGCTGCGCCTTTTTTTCCGACTCCGTCTCCGTCACCGCGACTTCGATCGTGACCGGCATGAATTCCAGGGGCGTGCGCGGCAGGTCATGGTATTCGGCGTTGCGCGCGTCGAGTTCGGCTCCCAGCGTTTCGACCTGAACCGCAATTCGCGTGCGCTCCTGCTTCAATCCGTCGGCGGTTGCGGCATCGGCGGCCGCGATGCGCTGATCGAGTCCGGCCAGCATGCGCCGGCTGCGCATTTGCGCGCGGGTCAACGCCTCGATCTCGCCCGTGACTTCTTGCTGGATCCTGGTCTTGTCGTCGTAGCTGCGCCTGGCCTCGATCGACAGGGGAGGCACGCGCAGCCACGGCGCCGCGTCGGCTTTTGCGCCGCTCGAATTCGATCCGGCGCTCACGGTGCCGATGCTCACCCAGGCGCTCGACAAGACCTCTTGCTGATCCGTCGCCGCCGGGTTGGAGATCTTCAGCGTGTAAATGGTGGTGCGCGCGGCGCCTTTCTCGGCAGTCGTCAGCAGCGACTCGATGTGGTAGCCGGCGTCCTTGAGCTTGAACGCCGTGGCATCCTTGGAGAATTCGAAACGCGCCTCGTAGACCGCCTTGGCCCGGCCGTCGACGCATACATTGGCGCGCCGCAGTTGATTCTCGATTGAGTCATCCGTTCTCGAGGTCGTCCACTTGTCCTGCGGCAGATCTCGGGTTTCGCGCGACAGTTCCTTCGGCTGATACTGCGAGCGGCAGTCGGCGGGCTCGGGCTTGAAGCCGGCGGCGACGATCGTCATGCAGCCCAGTTTGGCGTTGATGCTCAAGGCGGGGGCCGGCTCGAAGTCGACGCGGTACAGATTCATTTGCCGGATCATCGCGTAGCGCGTGTCCTTGCGTGCGGCACCGGACTTGATGCGCTCGGCCGACGACTGAATCTCATGATTGATGAGGAGCTCGGCAAGCTTGCCCACGACCAGTCCGATCAGGGGCAGGAACTTGGCGGTGGATTGATCCGGAGAGTTTCCCGTCACGGGCAGGAAATAGGGCTCGTCGGCGACGATGCAGGTATCGTCGACGTAGGCGCGCACTTCGACGTTCTCGTGGGCGGCGGGCGCCGCCGTCGCCGCGGGCATTTGCAGCAAGGACAGGCAGGCCGCGCCGCTGAGCCGGCGAACGAAGCGGCAATTCATTTGGCCGCGCCGGCCGGCGCCGCGGCCGCGGGCGGCAGCAGACCGTCGAGGCGCTTCAAGATCAGCTTCCATTCCTGGATCTGCGACGGATCGGTCAGCGTCGATATGTTGGCGACCACCCGGGCATGCGCCAAATCCCCGAATCTCTTCAGCATCACTCCGGCTTCCAGCATGTCATCGCCCTTGCATGCGTCCGCATTGAACCACCACACGGTGAGGGTGCCGCTGCCCTTGCGGTTGCTCATTCCGCAACGCTGCGGCGGCGGATCGCCGCGCCAGAGAATGCGGAATATATCGTAGATCGCCCCCGAGTTGGCGGCAAAGTAGCTGTGGCCGAGGGCATCGGCCGGGACCGCCGACATGTCGATGGTGTCGAGGCCGGGCAGCTTGATGATGACGTCGCCCGCAGTGCCGGCGCGTGGCGCGCCATGCAGAAACTGCGAGCTGCGCAGCGCATAGTCGTTGCCCGAGGCGTACAGGGTAACCCGCTCGGCGGCGGCGCGCACCGAGTCGATCGCATCCACGAAGTAGTCGCGGTCCACATCCGGCGCGGTGAACACGATCTGACCGAAGATGTGCCGGCGCTTGTCCGGGGCTCGTTTGGCCAGATACGTTTGCAGCGCTTCGATCAATGCGCGGTTTCCCATGCTGTGAGCCAGCACGTGGATGCGCTCGGCGCCGGATTGAGCCACGACCGTCTCGAGAAAGTCCGCCATTTTCCGCCCGCTGATGCCGACCGCGGCCTCATCGACCGCGTACGCAGTCGCACTTCCCTGGGACGGCCAGCTGTAGAGGATCGGCGTGCCGTCGAAATCCAGGTCATAGGCCAGCTGCGCGGCGCGCCGCGCAGCGTCCTCGAAGGTATTGTTGAATCCATGCACGAAGATGAACAGATCCTTGGACGGTGAGTCCTTGATCTGCTGACGCAGTGCGCGCACGAAATCGTCCTTCGGCAACGGCGTGATCTGGTCGAGCAGCACGTAGCGGCGCCGCATGCCCGCCTGGCTCATGCCGAAGGTGTACTCCATCCAGCGTGGCTGAGTCTCGAGTTCCGCCTCCTTGTGAATCTGCGGGATGGTGACGCTCAAATAGCCATATTGAAGTTCGCCGCGTCCCTTGCCATAGAATAGCGCGGGTTTGGTGTCGCCGGTGGCCGCCCGATTCGTGCCGTAGAAGATGCGCACGGTCGCGAAGCCCTGACTCTGCTGATAGTGCCGATTGGTGCCGGTCCCGGGAGGAGCCGGCAAGCCGCGATCGCCGGACGGCGGCGGCGGAGGAGGGGGCGGTGTCCACGCCTGCAACTGTGCGTCGATGCGGGCGGCGGCGGCCGCATCATTGCCGGCACCGTAGATTTTGCGCAGCCGCTTGAGCGTGGCCAGCACGTTCTCATGATGTTCGCCGTAAGCCTGCCGCTCGATGCTCAAGATGCGCTGCTCGAGAGCCGCGGCGTCCGAATAGCGCCTGTCCTTGAAATATAACTCCGCCAATGCGGTCAGAACCGGCACGAGATCCGGGTGCTCGGGCCCAAGCGCGGACTCCTGCAGCCCCAAGGCGCGCTGGTAATACCCTGCTGCCGGCTGATCCTCGCCCGCCTGCGCCGCATAATCACCGAGGTTACGCAGCAGTTCGATGAGGCTCGGCTGATCGCCGCTTGCTTGAGTCAGCCGTACGGCATCGTCGCCGCTGCGGAGCGCATCGGCGACTCGATTGGCGGCCTTGGCGGTTTCGAAATTCTGATACGCCCGCAGCAGGTCGGGGGACTGCGCCAAGGCTGCGGGCGGCGCGAAGAGCAGCAGGACGAGGATCAGACCGCCGAAGCGGCGGAACCGTAACGAGAGGCTCCTGGGCGGCCGAAGCACTGAGACTATGCCAAGCTCAAACATGATTTCTTCGACCGCATCGAGTGCGCGTATGAGTCTTTTGACTTTACCTCAAGTCTCGATGATGCGCTTTGTGATAACGCTGTAGGCTTGGGTTACAGGCTCCCGGTTATCGGGTTTGCGAAACGGCCGGTGTACAATCAAATGGGAGTGAGCCATCACCCGTGGGGATGTAGCGTGTGAGTTATCGCGGACGTGTGCTATCGCCGGCGGCGCTGCTGCTGCTGTGCGTGTTGATCGGTCCCGCTGCTGCCGCGCGCAACGTGGCCTTGCTGGTGGCGGTGGGGCAGTTCCGCGACCCGGCGCTCAAGACGCATCAGCTGCTGGGGCCCGCGCTCGATATCGATTCGATGCAGCGCGCGCTCGCCGAACACTGGGGATTCCAACCCGGCGACGTGGTTGTGCTGCGCGATCAGGATGCCACCCGCGATCACATTCTCGATCAAATCACCGCACTGGAGCAGCGCAGCGCGCCCGGCGACACCGTGCTCATCTATTTCAGCGGGCACGGCACCAGCGCCAACGACAACGACAACGCCTTCGATCTGCCCTACGCGACGGGTGCGTGGGTGCCGTACGACCTTGACTACAGCTCAACGGCCGCGGCGCAGCGCACCTTGATCGTGGGGCGCCGCGATCTGGTGCCGCGGCTCAAACGGCTCGATCAGGGCGGTCGCTGGGTGGTTGTCGTCTCCGACAGCTGCTATTCGGGGCAGGTGGTGCGCTCGTTCGGTCAGTCCTTCAGCCGCTCACGTTTCCTGCCGGTCATTACGCGCGATTTGGGCGTGGCTCGCACCGGTGCCGTCAGCGCGCGTCCGCCGCCGCCGCCCTATCCATACGAGCATGTCGTCCTGCTATCCGGCGCCAGCGACAGCGAGACGGGGGCGGACATTTCCACGGCGCAGGCGCTCGAGCAGGCGCCGACCCTCGACGGCAAGTACCACGGCGCGTTCACCGATGCGTTTCTGCGGCTGCTGGGCGGTCAATTGCTGCCCGGGACCTTCAACTATTCGCAGGGGCGCGAGGCCATGAACGTCTTCCTCGAACACCGCAATTTCGCGCAGCATCCGCAATTGCTGCCGGCGATCGCCGAGGACCCGCAAGATATCGGGGCCCGCCCCTTTCTGGGCATGCGCGCGGCGGCCCAACCCAGCCCGATCGCGCCGCGCCCGGCCGCGCGCGATACCACGCTGCACCTCAAGCTCGAGTCGGTCTCGGCGCCGCTGCAGGCGAAGCTCGCGGCCTTGAGCGGTGTGGCGATCGTCGAGCGCGACGGCGATCTGTCGCTGCGCCAGCGCGGCGAGGAGGCGCAGCTCATGGGTCCGGCGGGGGATCCGATTGTCAGCACCAGGGTCACCGATCCGAACCTGATCAAGCGCATCGCCGCCCAGGCATGGCTCAATCGGGTGCTGCCGGCGGGCGACGCCGGCCTCGGGCTGCGCGCCGAGACCGATCCCGGCAGCCGCGGCAATACCTATGTGCAGTGTGAATCGTTCGTGTTCGAGGTACGCCTGCAAAAGCCCGCCTACGTGATGCTGCTCGATCTGGACAGCGAGGGTAATTTGACCGTGCTCTATCCGACACGAGCCTCGGAACGCGAGATCGTTGCCGGCGGAGCGCCGCGTGCGATTCCCGGCGCCGATCCCAAGCAGCACATTTTGGTCACCGCACCGTTCGGTTCGGATCAGGTGGCGGTGCTGGCATTCGAACGCAGCCCAAGCTTTTTCACCGACTTGACCGGCGTGCAGCGCTTTGCCGCCGATGGCAGCCGCGCCGATGCGCTCGCCAAGGGCATCGGCGGCGCCGCGGGCGCGATCGCGGTCCAACAGATCACCGTGCGCACCTATCCCGCCACCGGCAAAGTTTTTTGCGGCGAGCAATCATGACTCCGCGCGCGCCCAGGTGGGGTTTCGCTGCGGTGTGCCTGGCCGTTGCGAGTCCGTTGGCGGCACAATCGGCCGCCCAGCCGGCGGGTTTGCAGGCGCCGCTGCTGCCCTCGAACCACGCCCTGATCATCACCGTGTCGGAGTATCAGCGCAGCCCGCTGCCCGGAGTGCTGAACGACCGCAAACTCGCCAACGACCTGGCGCGGCGCTTTGGCGTGCCCGCGCACAATATCGTGGAGCTCTCGGAGCAGGAGGTCACCCGCGAGGGTCTCAAGCAGGCCTTGGCGGCAATGAATCAGACCATCATGCCGGGCGACAAGCTGTACATCTATTTTTCGGGGCACGGCGCCCGTTTCTTCAGCAAGGCCACCGGGCAATGCACGGAAAGCATCGTGATGCAGGACATGCATGTGGTCACGAATGCCGAGTTCGCCAACATGCTCAAGCCGCTCAGCGCCAAAACGGACAAGACCATCGTCATGCTCGATTCCTGCCACTCGGGCGGCGTGGCGCAGGCGGCAAGCGCGCGCGATCTCGCGGCGGGTACCGCCATGCGCGCAAAATTCCTGCCGGAGGCCTCGAGCCCGCAATGCTCCCTGGCGGTGAACGACCGTGGTTTCTCGCAGACCCGCGGCGCGCAGCTCGACACCACCGACAATAATCTGGTGATCTTAGCCGCGGCGCGCAATAACGAGGTCGCGTGGGACACTTCCAAGGGCGGCGCCCTGACCTACAACTTCGAGCAATGCTTGGACGGCGGCGCCATCGATGCGGATCATAGCGGGTCGCTCTCGATGCAGGAGCTCACCGCCTGTGTTCAAGCGCGGCTCGACAAGACTCAGCAGGAGTCGGCGCGGCAGCACGCGACTTTGGCCGGCAATACCGCAATGGTGCCCGCCTTTGCCGACGTCACACCGGATGCGGCCGCCCCGGCGGCGGATCCGTTGGCGGCGCTGAACGACATCTACAATCAGCGCGACGATCGGTGGCAGGTACAAACCAGCCTCGATCAGCCGACGCTCAAGATCGGCACGCACCTTGCGCTGTCGATTCGATCGCAGCGTGACGGGTTCGTCTACATGTTCTACCAAGGCACCGAACCCGGCAGCTTTTATCTGCTGTTTCCGAATCAGCTCGACTCGAACAATGCCATCGCCGCGAACCAGGAGCTCAAGCTGCCGCGTCAAGACTGGAACGTGACGGCGCTCGGCCCGCGCGGCGTCGATCACGTGATGGTAATGGTCACGGCGACCGCGCGCGACTTCTCGGCACTTGCGCTGCCGGCCGAGTACGTCAGCGCGGCGGGCCCCTTCGAGAAGATTCGGCCCACCGTTCAGGCCGCGGCGCACATCAGCCAACTAGCCACCTTGTCGGCGGCCGCCGGCCAGGCGTCGTGCCGCAATGACGGCGACAAACGCGATCTTGGCGTGGCGCGGGAATGCTCCAATGTGTTCGGCGCCAGCCTGCTCAGCGTCGAGGAAACCGACTGAACCCGAGCGTTCCCTAAGGGCCAGGACTCACTGCGTGCCGATCTCGATGGACCAGTCCGGGCCCGAACCGATCTTGTGGGCCGCGGCGTAGCTGCCCTGGTTGAGCGCCACGGCGAGATTCAACAGACTGTTGACGTACACCAGCGGCTTGCCCACCGGCACGTCGCCGAAGGTGCGCTGATAGGGCGCTTGGGCTTCATCGACGAGTTGACCCGCGTGATAAATGCGCACGCGCAGCGGCGCGCCGAGCGCGACGTGCAGCTCATCGAATAGACTCTTCGGTATGTTCGTCCAGACGTTGCCGAACTGCACGTCCAGCACCGGAATGATTCCGGAGACCGTGCCCCCCGAGCGCTGCGCCTTGCGGTACGGGATCGAAATCAACGCCTGCGCCGGCAGCGGCGGCCCCACCTGTTCGAAGCTGATGACGCCGGCGGCGAGGCGGGCGCCGGTGTAGCCGTACACGTCGCGGCCGTGGAAGGTATGCGACTCCTCGGAACCCGGACGGCGATTGACGTGCTCATCGATCCGGCGGAGCCCCTCGATGCCGTCGCGCTCGGCGACCAGCGACAAGAGCCCGTTGTTCGGACCCACGAAATAATGTCCGGTGCGCGTCTTCAGCACGATCGATAGACGCTCGGTGCCTACGCCGGGGTCGACGACGGCGACGAACACCGTGCCCGCCGGCCAGAACTGCTCGGCCTGATAAAGCCGGTAAGCCCCGGCGAAGATGCTCGGATTCTCGTGGCTGAGATCGGATATCAACAAGTCCTGCGATACGCCGTAGGCAACACCCTTCATGGCGGACACGGCACCGTCCTGGGTGCCGAAATCAGTCAACAGCACCAACGGCGTCCGCGCCTGGGCCGTCGCGCACATCAACACCAGACCGGCCAGCAGACCGATGCGGGTCCGCGCTCGCGACGGCAGGTTCACGCGGCCGAGCCTATTTCTGCGGCTCCAAGGGATAGGTACGCGGCGGTTCCGTGCTCGGCGCGGCGGCGTTCGGCGCCTGCGCCGCCGAGGTTGCCGCCACGTCTGCTTGCGGTGCGGGCGAACTTCGCACCGCCGTGTGCGTCAGCTGCGCCAAGCGATCCAGGAAGCGCTGCGCCGTCGCCGGCGGGGACGGTGCCTGGCCGGAGAAAATCTCGGTGGCCGTCACGCCGCTCTTGCCATAAAACGAGGCGTTCGCCGACCGGTCGATCGACATGTGGCTGCCATCGAGAGCGATGCCGCCGAACAAGCCGCGGGTCCGCGCATACGAATAGATTTCCGCGTTGAAATTCATGTCGGTCGCGGCCGAGCCCTGCCGTCCGACTGGTCCGGTGGCGACCGATGCGTCGGCGCCTAGCGTCAGTTTGCCTCCGGCAATGCCCTCGATGCCGGTCTTGGTGGTGAACACAAGGATGATGTCGGAGGATTGCGCCCCCGCTTGCAGGCCCCAGCTGCCGCCGGTGAGCGAGACGAACACGGGATTGCTCCACGGCGTGTTCAATTTGTCGCGCACCACGAGCAGGCCGTTGCCGTGGCGGCCGCCAAATATGAAGGCCACCTTGGTGACATCGGGAATCACAGCAATTCCATAGGCGCGCGCCAGCAGCGCATCCGGTATCTGCTGATCCGGCATGGCTTCAACCTCTTCGAGCACCTCCGTTGCCGTGAGCAGGCGACCCTCCTCGCGCGCGCCGGCATGTGCGGTGCTGACGGCGGCGGAAGCGGCGAGGAGAAGGGGGAAATACAGCGTTGCAGCGAATTGTTTCGTTATGGACATCAAGACTCCTCAGGTTGGCGGTACCGCGTCGCCCGCCAAGGCGGACCCGGTGCGGCGTGGATGTTCCCTTAGCTTACCGCGTGTTGGGCGCCGCGAGAACCCGCACGGCCTCGGCGTCTCGATGATGCGCTCGATAGTATTCTACCAATCGCGCGGTCGCCTGCTTTGTCGCAGGGTTTTGCGGACCTACGGTCGCCAGCAGTTTCGTGCGTGCCGCGACCAGCATGGGCTCGCCTTCCGCGGCCTTGTCGCGCGTGATCAGCGCCCACCCCAAACTCGCTTCGCTGCGCGCTGAACGCCAACTATCCGGTCCCGCGAGCGCCAAGTTCATGTCGAGCGCCGAGCGCAGCTCCGCTTCGGCAGCTGCCGCAGAGCCGCGCCGCAACAGCACTTCTCCGAGCAGTTCGTGCGTGGATGCGATGTACAAGTGGCGCGCGGGCAGCGACTTGGCATAAATGGCAAGTGCTTCGCGGGCGTCGGCCTCGGCGGCCGGCAGGTTGTTGGCGCTCAAAAATAGATTGGCCAGCGCGTCGAGATAGTAACCGGTCAAATAGTGGCCGGAGCCGCGCCGGTCGCGCGTGATTTGCAACGCGGTCTGGGTGGCCGCAATGGCACGGGTGCTGTCGCCCTCGCGATCGTAGAGCACGCCGAGGTCCGCTTCCGTAGCCGCGATGCGCTGATTGTCCGCGCCGAACACGGTGCGCTCGATTTGCAGCGCTTCGTTCAAGACTTGCTCGGCTTCCGCAAATTTATCGCGCTGGGTGAGTATGGCGCCCAAGATCGCGAGGGCGACGGCGTTGTCGGGATGGTTGCGGCTGACGGTCTGCTGGAAAATGCCGAGCGCCTCCCGCTCATAATGTTCGGCCAGGGGGTAATCGCTCTTCCAGATGGCCGCATAGGCGAGACCGTTCAGCGTTGCGGCCACCTGCAAGTTGTGATCGCCTATTGCGTTGCGATAGATGGTGAGCGCCTGGTTCAGCAGCTGGGCGGCATGATCGGGATCGCTCTTGGCGTCCAGCGCAAAGTTGCCGAATTGCACCAAGATGTCGGCGGTTTCGATCGGTCGAGCCCCGATGCCGTCTTCCGACAGGGCCACTGCCTGCTCCAAATCGGCTTCCGCGGAAATCAAGTTGCCCGAATCGCTCAACGCACGCGCCAAATTCGCCAGCGCCACGGCAACATGCCCCTTGTCGAGCGGGCGCTCCAGACGGCGTATGGCTACCGCCTGTTCCAACAAGGGGATCGCCCGCTCGCTGAAGCCTTGGCGCCGATAGGCGAGACCGATGCTCTCGAGAAGCTGAGCGCGTACCTCCGGCTGCAGGTTCAAATTGCCGCTGATTTTTTCCGCGCCCCGATCCAGCAGATCCTTGGCGGTCGGTTCCTTGCCTTGTGCATTGAAAGGATCGGCCTGCGAAAATACGTCCACCAAGAACGCCGACACTTGCTGCGCCCGGTCGCGCTCCATCGCGGTGGCCTCGCGCGCCAATTCAATGCGATGATTCTCCCAGGCGGTGACCCCGCCGAACAGCGCGAGAGCGACGAACGCGGCAGCGACGCCCGCCACTGCCCATACATGCCGCCGCAGGAACTTGGCAGTGTTGTAGCGCCAGTCGCCGTGCCGTGCGCGCACGGGCTGGCCGCGCAAATGGCGGCCGAGATCGTCGGCAAGCGCCTCTACCGACGGGTAGCGGCGATCGGGTTCCTTGCGCATCGCCATGGCGACGATGGCGTCCAAATCGCCGCTCAAGCGGGCCCGCAAGCGCTGCGGGGAGAGTCCGCGGCGGTCGGAGATCCGGCTGCGGTCGGCGTCCGTTTCGCCGTTCATCCTGGATATCACCATTTGGCTCGGTCGCACCGGATCATCCATGCAGATGGCGCGCTCCAGCTGCAGCTGGCTGTAGCTCAGCAGCCGATAGGGCGAACGGCCGGTCAAGAGCTGGTACAGCAATACGCCAAGCGCGTAGATGTCCGTGGCCGTGGTTATCGGGCGCCCCAGCACCTGCTCGGGGGCCGCGTTTTCCGGCGTCAGCATTCGCTCTTGAAGCCTCGTTACCGGCAGCGTGTGGGAAAGGCTGTCCGGCGCCAGCAGCTTAGCGATGCCGAAATCCAGAAGCTTGGGGGCACCTTCGCCCGTGACGAAGATATTGGACGGCTTGATGTCTCTGTGCACCACCAGGTTGCGGTGCGCGTACTGCACCGCGGCGCAGACTTGAATGAACAGCTCGAGCCGTTCCCGAACGAACAAGGTCCGGCCATCGCAGTAGGCGTCGATGGATTCGCCGTCCACATGCTCCATCACGAGATAAGGCGTCCCATCCTCGAGATCGCCGCTGTCGATCAAGCGCGCGATCGACGGGTGATCGAGGGTGGCGAGGATATGCCGCTCACTGTGCAAGCGGCTGCGCAGCCGCGGATGCAGCGTCGCGTGCTGTAATACCTTGATGGCGACCGTCTGGTGATACTGCGAATCGTCGCGCTCGCCGCGGTACACGGTGCTCATGCCGCCATGCCCGAGAATCGACACCACCCGATACGGACCGATGCGCGTGCCGATCAATCGGTCCTGATGCTCCTCCAACAGCGATTCCGCGGCCTCGCCGATGGCGTGCAGCAGCGGGTCTTCGAGCCGGGCATCCGATTTGAGCATGGATTCGACAGATGAGCGGAGTTCCAGGTCGTCGCCGCAGGCTTCGCCCAAGCGCGCTGCGCGATCACCGGCGCCGGTGTCGATCATTTGCTCGAACAGCGATTGAATCTGCTGCCAGCGGGCGCGCGGAATCATGCGGGTCGGTCGCCCCCGATCTCATTGAGCAGCCAGGCGCGCGCCAAGCGAATATCGCGATGCACGGTCGCCGCCGAAGTGCCGAGCGCAGTGGCGATCTGCTCGTAGGTCAGGCCGCCGAAATAATGCAACTCGATGACCTGCGCCAAGCGCGGTTCCATCTGCTGCAGACCCTCGATTGCGTCATCGAGAGCGACGACGTCGAAGTCGGCCGCCGGCAGCGTCTCGCCGGTAGCCTCGGCGACCAGATCCCGGATGCCGGCATTGCGCTTGATGCGTGAGCGCGACTTCGCGTGATCGACCAACACACGTCGCATGAGGCGCGATGCCAGCGCGAAGAAATGACCGCGATCTTGCAGCGCAACGTTGGCTTGAATCAAGCGCAAGAAGGCTTCATGCACGACGGCGGTTGCCTGCAGCGTGTGGCTGCCGCGCTCGCCGCGCATGTAGTTGCGCGCCAGCCGCCGCAGTTCGTCGTAAACCAACGGTGTCAAGCGATCCAGCGCCTGCGGATGCCCCGATCGCCATTCGGTCAGGAGCTGCGTGAAATTGGCCGGGACCTGCATCGTCATTCGCCCACCGTCACGGAAAAATGGCTGCCGGCTGAGGATTTCCCTTAAGCATACATCGTAGAAACCCTGTGAGGGGATTCTGTCCTCTGTGTCGCCTTTATCATTGCGGGCCGCCCTGAACAGGCGGTTTGCCTATGAGCACCCGTTAACAACCCACTTGGAGCAATCATAATGAAAGTCAGTCTAGTCGCTTTGGTCGCCGGCTGTGCAGTCGCCAGTTCCGCTTTTGCCTTAATGGACTCCCCGCCGGCGAACCCGCCGCGTGCCACCGTGATGGATTCCCCGCCGGCGAACCCGCCGCGTGCCGCCGTGATGGATTCCCCGCCGGCGAAGCCGCCGCGTGCCGCCGTGATGGATCCCCGCCGGCGACGCCGCGCGCCGCCGTGATGGATTCCCCGCCGGCGAACCCGCCGCATGCCGCCGTGATGGATCCCCGCCGACGAACCCGCCGCGCGCCGCCGTGATGGACTCCCCGCCGGCGAACCCGCCGCGTGCCGCCGTGATGGACTCCCCGCCGGCGAACCCGCCGCGCGCCGCCGTGATGGACTCCCCGCCGGCGAACCCGCCGCGTCAATCTTAAGTCGCAAGGAGGGCTCGAGGAATGTATCGTCGAAAAGTGATGGTGACGGCCGCCGCCGTGTTCGCCATTGGCGTCGCGTTCGCCGGTCAACCGACATCGCTGCGAGCAGATTGGAGTGCGCGGGTTCCGAGACAGGGACCGTCTTGGGTTCCCGGCACGAATCAGCTGATGTCGGCTTATGAACCGAGTCATCTCGGTACTGACACCCCCGCGATAGGGGTCTGACGTCGTGGCTTCGAACGAGGCTCCGTACAAACGGAGCCTCGTCTCGAGGCGTGCGGTAAACTGCGGGGGCTTAAATCTTGACGGTGCCCCCTTGTCTAACATCCTTGTCATTGCCCATCGCGGCGCCAGCGGCGAGCGACCGGAGCACACGCTCGAGTCCTATCGGCTGGCGATCGAGGAGGGTGCCGACTACATCGAACCCGATCTGGTGATGACGCGCGACGGCGTGCTCATCGCGCGGCACGAGAATGAGATCGGGGGCACCACCGACGTCGCGCACCATCCGGAGTTCGCATCGCGGCGCCGCACTCAGGTCATCGACGGCGAAACCATGACGGGCTGGTTCACGGAAGACTTCACCCTGGCCGAGATCAAGACGCTGCGCGCGCGCGAGCGCCTGCCGGAATTGCGGCCGCAGAATTGCGCCTTCGACGGCCGCTTCACGGTCCCGACTTTCGATGAAATCATGCAACTGGCGAACGACGCCAATCGGCGCGGCAGCGCGCAAGGATCGGCGTATACCCGGAAACCAAGCACCCGGCGCATTTCGCCGGGATCGGGCTGCCGCAGGAACAGGCGGTGCTCGATTGCCTGCAGCGCCACGGCTATGCGGCGGCCGGCAGCCCGGTGTTCATCCAGTCGTTTGATCCCGCCAATCTGCGCCAATTGCGCGGCATGACCGACCTGCCCTTGTTGCAGCTGCTGGAGCATGACCTCGGCGACTTGGGCGCGATTGCCCGCTACGCCGATGGGATCGGCATCGCGAAGGCGCTGGCCAGCGCCGAAGGCGTACGGGCCGCGCACGCCGAGAATCTCAAGGTGCATGTGTGGACTTTTCGCGCCGAGAATGAGTTCCTTCCCGGCCGATTTACGCAGCGGCGCCTCGCCGGCGACGCATGGCGATCTCGAAGCTGAAATCCGCCGCTACTTGGATCGCGGCATCGACGGCTTTTTCGTTGATTTTCCGGCGGTGGGAGTGCGCGTGCGGGACGCTTACATCTCAGGCGTCCAGCCCTTGCACCAGCCGCTCACCGAGACCAGCTTGCCGGGAAAGAGGCTGCAGGGACGGTAGTTATTGCCCGGCACTACCCTGCAGCTGCAGGCAGTTATCGCAGTTTGAGCCTGGCGCAAACTCCGGGATATTTCTTCAGGTCGACTTGCGCCGCGTTCTCGACGTAACCCAAGGCGATTGCGGCCGGATCATTGACATCGAGCCGCTGCGGCTCCGCCGCCCCGGTTTGGCGCCAGGGCAGGGCGGCCGAAATGCCGAATGCCACACCCAAACCTTGCAGCGCTCCGCGGCGGGTAATGTTCATCAGAAGAACATCGAGATGTAGACTTGGTACACCATGGCGTCGAACGCATACAGCGGCTCGGTGCCCGGCTGGTAGCCGCCGCCCGCAGGCGTCACGTTGTAGTCCTTGATGTTCCTGAAGTCGCCGTACTTGAATTGGATTCGGGTCACGTCAAAGCTCGCGGTGGCGCGCTTGAATATCAGGAACCCGCTCGGCGCGAAGGCCCAGGTCACCTTGCCGTCGATGGTGTTGTTGGTCGACGCCGCGAGATTCTGGTCGCGGGCCTCGAAGTTTTGAGAATTCGCGAACGGAAACAGGTCGCTGTAGAAGGTCGCGCCGTTCTGGCTGTAATGGCGCAGCCGCCCTTCGAAAATCCATTTATTGGAGACGGGCTGGGTGTATCCCAATTCGATGGTGTTCGCACGGATGCCCCAGGTGTCGCTGAAATACCGGTACGACACGGAAGCGGCCGCGCGATACGGCAGATAGTACTTGGCGCGTACCTCCCCGGCCGTGCTGGTGTGGGTGTTGGGGTACACCTGGCTGCCGAGCGCGTAGCCGAGCGGGTTGATCGACGGATCCACCACATAGCGAATCGAGCGGTACGGGTTGCTCAACAGGCCCTGGTCCGTGATGATTTCCACGGTCGCGCCCGCAATCAGGTTCTTGGTGAGGATCTGCGACAGGCCGCCTTCGTAGCTGCGGCTGGTCGCGTGTCCCAGCCATTCGATTTTCGGCGTATTCGTGCCGCCGTTGTTTTCGCCCACCTTGTTGCGGCTGTCCGTGAATCCGAGAGTCACGGTGGTCAGATCGCCGAACATGTCCTGGCTCAGCGAGAAATGCGTCGTGTTGGAGATGTAGTCGCGCTCGGTGCTGTTCGTATACGACAGGTTGTATTGAGTCTTGTCGTGGATGTAGTCGAGCGAGAGGGTTTTTTGCTTGCGCTCGTCCTTGATGACGCTCGCTTGGCTCAAGACATCGATCGAGGCGCCGCTCACCTTGTCGACGAAGTAGTTGGCCTCGAGCGCAAAATTCTCGGAGAACTTCTTGCGCACCAGCACCGACTCGCCGGTGATGTCCATCCCGCCGCCCTTGTAGCTGCTCCAGAAGAGATCGGCGCGGTCGTCCGGCAGCACCGCCGCTCCGGCGACGCACATCACCGACAAGGTTGCGACGGCGGCGAGGCGGCTACAAATGACGCGGCGAGATCCTCATGTCGATGGCGTACCTAGGCTCCTAGTTGCAGCCGCAGCCGCCGCCGGCGGTGCCGGTGGCGCCCCGCGATCCTTCGCGGGACTCATAGATATGATCCAGGTATCCGGCGGAGATGGCGTCTCGATCCCACGCCATGATGGGATCCGCCAGCCGGTCGCGCTCGTAGGGCTTGACCCAGGGCTGAATGCTGCAGGCTCCGAGCAGGAGACCCGCGCCGACCACGGCCAGCATTGCTGATTTGCGCATGGTCACTCTCGAATCAGCTGGCGAATGCGGTCTTGGTACTCGTTCTCGTCACCGGGTCGGTAGCCGCGGTGGATGTAGCGGATCTCCCCCTTGCGGTCGATGATGACGGAACTCGGCATTTCGTCGACGTGGTACGCCTTGCTCACTTGGTTCGCCGGGTCGAGCAGCACGGGAAAGCTCACCGGCTTGCGCGCCAGCAGTTCTTTGACCGCAGGCGCTTCCTTGTCGACATTGACGCCGATCAGGGTGAAGCCCGCCGGCTTGTACTTCTTGTACATCTGATCGAGCAAGGGCATTTCCTGCTGGCAGGGGCCGCACCAGGTCGCCCAGAAGTTCACCATGACCACCTGGCCCTTGTACTGGCTGAGCGCGCCTTGCTGTCCCGAGAGCGCGGTGAGCGTGAAGGCGGGCGCCGGCCCCGATGCGTCGCCGCTGGCCGCGAATGCCGTCGATGCGATGACGATGGCGGCGATCGCGCCACGCCCAAACCATCCAAAAGTAGAGATTTTCATGATCTGTCCTCCTGATCAGTAGAAAACGGTTAAGCCGAGAGTGGCTTCGATGTTGTGGACGTTCTTGGTCCGGCCGGTCAAATCCGTCTCGAACACGTGATCTCTCACGTCCAAGTGCATGGCGAGCCAATCCGTGATCAACAGCCGCTCGCCCATGCCAAAATTAAGCGCAAATTGATCCTTGTCGGCAAATTTCACGTCGCCCATGCCGACCGTCACGTACAGGGCCGAGTTGAACGCACGACCCCGCCCGAGAAAGATCTCGCCCGGGAGTACGTTGTAGCCCACGTCCAGGTCGTAATACGTGAAGCGTCTCCCAGAGTCGCTCACTACCGTGATATCCGGGAAGACGTCCTCCAAGCTGGTGGTGCCGGCCTTGGAGCGGCCCAGAAATCCCTCCAGGAAGATGTCCTCCGAGACGTGGTACGCGGCGCGCACGCCGTACACCGGATTGGTGCCGAAGTCCTGAATGCTGAGGGCGCCGAAGTAGCCGCCGAGTTCGAAGTCCTTGGCCTTGATCTTCGGCGTTTTCACGACGCGGCGATTGACCTGCGGTTCGACGATCGACGGCTCGCCGGGAGGCTCTTCGGCAACCACCTGGGCCGGGGCCTTCTCGCCGCGATGGAACCAGCCGCAGCCGGACAGCAGCGCCGCCGCTAGAAGAACACTGCTAAGCCGAATTTCCATTCTTCCGGTTCCTCGTTCTGATTTTGGTTGGTGAAGACGACGTACTTGCGCCAGTCCGCACGCCACATGAATCGCCTGGTGATGAAGCCGCGCGCGCCCAACGATACGTAGGCGAGCTGATTGCTGGTCTGCAGCGGCTTCGGCGGCACCTTGTCGTCGACGTACTGGTAGCCCGTGCCGATACCGGCGGTGGGCGAGAACCAGCGCCATTCAGGTATGAAGGTGTGCCGCATTCCCACGCTCGCGATGTAGCGGTTGTCGATCGTCCCCAAGGCCTGCTGCAGGACGAATTCGACGTCGAGGCTGTCGGTGAGGCCGAAATCGCCCCAGGTCGTGACCAGATTCTGATGATTGAAGACACCGTAGCCGGCGCCCAACTCCCAGCGGTGGGTCGCGAAATCCGGATAGGGCGGTATCGGCGCCGGCTCTCCCGAGGCGAGCTTGGTGAGCGCGAGGTCCGAGCGGCGCGCCCAGCCTTCCTGGCCGCGCGGCGCGCGCACCTTGAACCAGTCGGTGCGGCTGTAGAGGACGGTGACGAATTCGTCGCGGCCCACGACGTACACCACGGGATAGCCGCGGCCCGGGCCGCTGTGCATCTCCAGGAAGGGCTGGGCAACGACGACTTCAAGCAGTTGTTCCTTCGCATGGACCAGACCGACACCGAACGCCTGCAGCGACAGCAGTAGCGCAAGCAGCCGTCGCATCAGCTCACATCGCCGGCGCGACGAACGGATCGTTATAGTACTGCGCGCCAATGTCCAGCCATTCTGCGATCAAACGCAACTCCGCCGTCGTTAAGTATCCCGTGTGGTCCAAGACCGGATCGTGATAGGTTCCGTCGAAGATCCTCAAGAATTTCACCACCGATCCCGATCGCGCTGCCGGCCGCCATCGGCGGCGCCAACGACACCGGCACCATGATCGTCGTCGGCACGCCCGCCCGGGCCGGGCGGTCCGGGCGCAGGCACCAACAGGTCCTGCAACACGCCCATATTAAGCGTCTGCTCATTATGTGCAAACAGAAGTTCTTCGTAGGAGGTGGTTACGGTCGGGTCGGCCGAGGATGCGCCGTCGGTCAAATCGAGCTGACCGGCAGGTACTTCGGGGCTTCTTGGCGGCGGTGTTCACCGGGTTGTGGCAGAGCACGCAGGTGTGATCGCTCGTGACCACGCCGGCGACGATGGTTTGCCGCGGCAGATTCCAGATCGGCTGCAACTGATGCGACACCGCGCCGTCGGCCGTGGCGTCGGGATAGTGAATGGTGCTGCGGCAGAGCGGGTCCCAGGTCGCGCAGTGGGAGTTGGCCGGGCTCGGCGTCGACAGATTCGCATATAAATAGGAGAAGGGTGCATCGGCCGGACGTCCGGCCGCGACCGGATCGGTCCACACATCGCTGTAAATCACATCGATGGTCGGCAGCTGTGAGCAGGGCGTGGTGGCCCCAGGGGGTGTCAGCGCAGCGGCGCAGGTGTTCGCCGCGCGGGTGTCCGCCATGGTGTCGCCGGCGTGCGCCGCCGGCAAGGTCGCGACGGTATGGGGGAATGGTGCATCCGCCGCCGGCGCGCCTGCATTGACCGATGCGGTGAGTCCCGAACGGCCGTGCGACGGCGTGGTCTTGCTGCCGACGACGTGACAGCCGTTGCAGGTCTTCGTTTCGCCGGGAATCAGCTGCATCCAGCTAGAATGAACGGCGCCGATGCGCCGTGCGTTCTTGTCCAGGATGTCGATGGTGAACGGCACATGGGCCGGCAGTTGGATGGTCACTGATCCGTCGGGCTCGACCGGCGCGTAGGCGAGAATCTCGCGCATGCCCATGCCCGCGGGGCCGAACGCCGAGGCGTTGATCTTGCGCACGGTCTTGTCGGGAATCTCCACGGCTTTTTCAATTCTCACGAAGCGCGCCGGACGTTGATCGGCGGTGGTCAGCTTGGGGTCCGCCAAGGCCGCGATGTTCGGGACTGCATTGGCGGTCTCGGCGGCGACCAAGTCGACGCCGTCGAAGTCGTAAACGCTGCGAATCACAAGCAGACCGAGCCCGCCGTTGGTGTTGTGCGCCATATTTCCGGCCGCGCCGGTGGGCACGGCATCCGGGATGAAGGTGGGGACCGGTGTGCGTGCCTGCATGATGACGGGATCGACGATGACCATGCCGGTTTCGGCGCCCAGGATCGGACTCAAGGTGCTGTGCGAGACGTCGTAGATCCAGATCGTGTACTGCGGCGGCGCCAGCTGCACATTGGCGCCGCTGGTATTGGCGGTCGTGCAGATGTTGGTGGTGTTCGGAGTCACGGTGGTGTCGAGCACCAGGCATGGAGCCCAGCTGACGAACATGCGGTTGGTGCCGTCGTAGAGCGGGTAGGCGGAGGCGAACCGCCCGCCGAGCGACGGCATGTTGGCGTCGGTCGTGACGCCGAGCGTGGTGGCGCTGCGACTGGGCGGTGCCGGCGGCGCCCTTCGGGGTCGCCGGTTGATTGATCTCCACGAAGTTCTCGGCGTCGATCTGCACGATGTCGCCGCCCTGCTGCGTGCCCAGGAACGGGCGCACGATGGCGAGCAACTTACCGTCGGGTCGCTGCCGCGCGTTCAAGAATTGGATCACGTTGGTGTTCGTGCCGGCGAGATTGGCGCCCGTGGCATGGCTGTTCTCGCCATAGTAGAGCTCGAGCCCGGTGCCGTCGGGATTGCAGCGATACAGGCTGATCTGATCGCCATTGATGGATTCGTAGCGTGAAAACACGATCTGACCGTTGGCCAATACGGAGGGCGCGAAATCGTGATTGGTGTTGAAGCTGATCTGATGGATGTCGGTGCCGTCCGCATTCATCACGTGCAGCAGAAAGATCGGCTGCTTGCGGTCGTCGGTTTGCGCCGGGTATTGCGGGCGGCCCTCGTCGATCAGGATGGCTTGAGTCGCCGCTTGCCGGGTCGAGGCAAACACGATGCGGCCGTCGGGCAGATAGTGTGCGCCCACGTCGTGCCCCGCGGTGGTGCTGTCGTTGGTGAGCTGGGTCACCGTCTTCGCCACCGCGTCGTATTGGTAGATTTTCCACGTCGGCTGCGTGACATCGGTATTGGGCTTGTTCGGATTCAGCGGCAGACGCAGCGAGAACACCAGCTTCTTGCCGTCGGGAGACGCGTCGAGATCGCGCACGTCGCCCATGCCCATGGTGATCGATGCCGTCACATTGGTCTCGACGGAGCCGGGGCTGGCCTGCTCGCGGATATAGAGATCGCCGCCGGTAATGGAGGTGATCAGGTCGCGCACGTCGATATCCGCCTTCGGAGTGGACGCAGGCGCGGGGCGTTTCACGTAGGCCAGCGGAAAATTCAAGGTGCCGGGATCCTGGGTCTGCACGCCCGCGAGTCCGGGGGCATGTCCGCTGACTCCGCTCTCGCAGCCGATCATGAGCAGCGCCGGCAGAACCAGCGCCGCCAATTTCAGGGAACCGTGACGCGGTTCACGTGTGAGCAAAGTGTTCATGGTTGTGGATACCTACGTTCGATCAATCGGTTCACCGCTTCAGTGTGCATAGGTTCACCGGCTCATTGAACTTAATGGTCTTAAGATCGCGATCTTCGTTCGTTGCGGGTGCGCAATCTGTTAACGCACTCACAGAAGAACTTGGCCGCTTCGGCTTCCCTGTACACATGGGAGCAGAACTCCGCAAATTAGGCTGCAGGATATAGGCGGACAGTGGTCCGTCGATATGTCGCGAAACGCCGACGTCGTTCGGATGAGACATTCCTTGAGGCGTTTTTTACTCGGTATATTTGCGCTGCGTCGAATCACAACTCACGAGAGTGGATGTGCATATGAATAAAGGGATGGCAAAGCCAATCATGAGCGGCAGGCAGGGCGTGCGCCGATGCGGGCCGGGAATCGCCGCCGCCGGTGCGCTGCTCCTGGGCGCAACAGCGCTCGCCGCCAACCCCCCAACGCCCGACGCCACTCAAGCGACGCGAATATACAACCGCATCGCCGGCGTTCCGCCGACCGCCGCGGAGATCTTGCAGATGATGGCAAGCTGCGGATGCCGTCACCGCCGCGTTGATCGCGACGCAGGACCCCGCATTCTACAACAATACGATCCGCAACCTGGCGGCGCCCTGGACCAACCGCAGCCAGTCGGTGTTCGTGCCGCTCAATGATTATACGGCCACCGTCGTCGGTATGGTGCGCGACAATGTGCCGTTCAATACCTTGCTCAGCGCCGACCTCGTGTACATCGCCGATTCGGCGTCCGGGGCGCCGGCCTACTCGCCGGCCAACAACAACATGTATCAGACCCTGGACGACAACAACGTCGACCTCAAGGCGCACCTGCAGCCGAGCACCCAGTCGGCGCTGACCGGCATCCCCGCAACGGCTACCGCCGGCGTTCTGACCACCCGCGCCGCGGCCAACGCCTTCTTCATGGATGGCACGAACCGCCGCATGTTCCGCTTCACCATGCTGAACCATCTGTGCAACGACCTGCAGACCGTCATGGACATCACGCGGCCGCCGGATCGCATTCGCCAGGACGTGACGCGCAGCCCGGGCGGCGTCAGCACCTTGTTCTTGAACAACTGCATCGGCTGCCATAGCGGCATGGACCCCATGGCGCAGGCCTTTGCCTACTACCAGTACAACTACACCGTCGCGACTGACCCGACGGGCGCCGTCGCCGGACAGCTGGTCTACACGGCCGGCCAGGTACAGCCCAAGTACCACATCAACAACACCAACTTCCCGCAGGGCTTCAACACGCCCGACGATAGTTGGACCAATCGCTGGCGCACGGGGCCGAATGAGATCCTGGGATGGGACGCTAAGTCTCCCCGGCAGCGGCAACGGCGCCAAGTCCCTAGGGATGGAACTCGAGAACAGTGCGACCTTCACCAGCTGCCAGGTCACGCGGGTGTTCAAGGATGTGTGCTTGCGCGCACCCAACTCGAACGCGGACGCAGGCCAAATCACCTCGATGATCGCCTCGTTCCAAACGCACAACTACTCGTTGCGGCAGCCCTTCGCTGAAGCCGCCGCCTACTGCATGGGGCCTGCTATGAACGTTACACGCATAGCCGGTTTTGCTCTCGTCGCGGCGGCCTCGTTCGCCTTGAGCGCCTGCGGCGGCGGCGGCGCACCCACGACGGCCACCGCGGCCACGGCTCCCCAGAGCACGGCCGCTTCGTATACCGGTCCCGCGCCGGCGACGGCCGACGTGCAGGCTTTCGAGATCAACTTCTGGAACAACGTGCGCGTGCAGAATCGTTGCGGGCAGTGCCACAACGCCACCAGCCCGGCGCAGATGCCGAACTTTGCGCGCAGCGACGATGTGAACCTGGCGTACGCGCAGGCCAACACCGTAGTCAATCTGTCGTCGCCCGCGACCTCGCTCATCGTCACCAAGGTGAGCGGCGGACACAACTGCTGGCTCGCCGACCCGTCGGCCTGCGGTACGATCTTGACCACGTGGATCAGCAATTGGGCCGGCGCCACCGGCGCGACCTCGGCCACGCAGGTGCAACTGCAGGCACCGCCGATTCAGAGCGTCGGGCAGAGCTTGAATTTCCCGAATGACGGCGGCGTCGAATACTCGAATACGATTTACAAGCTCACCAGTGTGTATTGCGTGCGCTGCCACTCCTCGACCGCGAGCGCGGCAACTCAGCAATCCCCGTATTTCGCCGACCCGACGTTGGCGATCGCCTATCCGGCGGCGATACCGAAGATCGACTTGACCGGGTGTTCGCCGTTCATTGCGGGTAATACTGTCGCTACCGGCACCACGCCGGGATCATGCGGCACCAACTCGCGCTTCTATCAGCGCCTGCTGACCGACAATCACAACTGCTGGGACAATTGCGCAGCCGATGCGGCGCTGATGCTGACGCAGATCCAGGACTTCGCCCAATCGCTGACGCCGTCCAACATCGATCCCAGCTTGGTCGTCAGCAAGGCGCTGACGCTCACCCAGGGAACGGTCGCGAGCGGTGCCAATCGCTTCGACGCCGACACCATCGCGAAGTACGAATTCCAGACCGGCAGCGGCTACACGGCCTATGATACGAGCGGCATCGACCCCGCGGCCGACCTCACGATCTCCGGCGACGTGCTATGGGCCGGCGGCTGGGGCATCACGGTGGGCGCCGGCGGCAAGGCGCAGGCCAGCACCTCGGCGAGCTCCAAGATCTACAACATGATCCAGGCGACCGGCGAATTCTCGGTCGAGGCCTGGGTTGCGCCGGCGCTGGTCGCCGTCGACAAGTCCTACATGGTCAGTTATTCGGGCGGCGACACCCTGCGCAACTTCACGCTGGGCCAGACCAATCAGAACTACGATTTCATGCTGCGCAGTTCGAATTCGGTGCTGGATGGCACCCCGCAGCTGGCGACGCCGACCGCCGCCATGCTGCTGCAGGCGTCATTGCAGCACGTCGTGCTGACCTACGATCCCATCAACGGGCGCCAGATCTACGTGAACGGCGTGAATGCGAACGTTCCGGACCCGCAGAAGGGCGGCACCATCTCCAACTGGGACAACACCTTCGCCTTGGTGCTCGGCAACGAAGTGTCGGGCGACCGTTCCTGGCAGGGGCTGATCAAGTTCGTCGCCATCCATAGCCGCGCCATGTCGGCGGCGCAGATCATGCAGAACTTCAACGCCGGCGTGGGCCAGCGCTACTACATGCTGTTCAATGTGGCGAGCGTGACGGGTGTGTCGCAGGCCTACGTGATGTTCACGGTCAGCCAGTACGACAGCTACAGCTACCTGTTCTACCAGCCGACGTTCATTTCGCTGGCTTCGACCGTCACGAAGAGCACTCTTCCCAGCATTCCCGTCAAGGGCATTCGCATCGGCATGAACGGCAACATTCCGCAGGTGGGACAGGCCTACATCCCGCTCAACACCACGATCACCGGCGCCGGCTATACGCCCACGGGCGAGGTGCTGTCGACGGTCGGTACGGTCATCGGTTTGCAGGGTGGCCCGCTGACCGACACCTTCTTCCTCACCTTCGATCAGCTCGGCAGTCAAACCCATGTGGTGGTCGAACCGCTGCCGACGCCGCCGCTGTTTGCCCCCGGGCCGATCGTGGCCGACATCGGCGTGCGCACCTTCGCGCAGGTCAACTCCACGCTATCGCAGCTCACCGGCGTGCCCGCAACGACCCCTGCGGTCAACGCGACTTACCTGGCGGTGCAGCAGCAGTTGCCGTCGGATCCGACGCTCGAGGGCTTCTCTTCGTCGAATCAGATCGGCATCGCGCAGCTGGCGATCCAGTACTGCAACGCAGCGGTCAGTTCGCCTAGCCTGCAGACGCAGTTGTACGGGACGACTCTGACCGCCGGCATGTTCCTGGCCGGCCCTGGTGTGAATACGGTCACCAGCGCGCTCGCGGCTCGAGTGCTGGGTAACGCCCCGAATAGTGCGCCCATTGCGGCCACCATAACGGGCGAGTTGACCACCCTCATTGGCAAGCTCTGCACGACGAACTCGTGCGCGACGATCCAGGGAACGAATGCGGTGGCGGCTGCCGCCTGCGCCACCGCGCTCGGCAGCGCCGACATGCTGATCAATTAAGCAGATGAATCGAAGAGGTTTGCATATGAGCAAGAGAACCAAGGCTCTGGGTATTCACGAACCGCTGCGCCACCAGGATCATCCGCGGCCGCGCACGCGCCGTGAATTCCTCGCGCAGAGCTTCATCACGGGTTCAGCAGCGGTGGTCGGCCCTTCGCTCCTGGCCATGCTCGCATCACGTGGCGCGCGGGCGGGAACGCTGGCCGGCGACATTCAGGCTTTGCTCGCCCCCTGCAGCATCACCACCGGCGCCGGCAAGATTCCGTTCATCTGTTTCGACCTCGCGGGCGGCGGCAACATCGCCGGCTCGAACGTGCTGGTGGGCGGCCCCAACGGTCAGCTGGATTTCCTGTCGGTCGCCGGCTACAGCAAACTCGGGCTGCCGGGCACCATGGTGCCGAACCCCAGCACCACCGGGAATTTCATCGACAGTACCTTCGGGCTGCGGTTTCATTCGGACAGCGCGCACCTGCGCGGCATCAAGACCCGCGTCAAGACCGCCTCCGCGATGACCAATACCTCGGGTACGGTGATTCCTGCGCTGTCGCAGAACGATACCAACACCAATCCGCACAACCCGATGTACGCGATTTATCAGTACGGGGCGCGCGGCGGATTGCTCGATCTATCGGCACCCAAAGTTCGGTGTCAGGCGGCAATTCCATGTCGCCGCCGACCATGATCATTCCCGCGGCGCAGCCTACCAAGGTCTCGAGTCCCGCCGACACTCAGGGGTTGGTGAGTACCGGACAGCTCAGCACCTTGCTGCCCCATCCGGCCGATATCACCAACGTATTGGAGTCGATGAAGCGCATCAGCGACGCGAAGTACCAGAAAGTGACGGCCTATACCGATCCCAACCTGAATGCGACCGCGCTCGGCGGCATGGTGAACGGCACTCCTTACCCCGGCCTCGCAGCTTGCGGCTACACCAAGGCGGCCTACACCGTCGACACGTACGCGAGCCCGAGTGCGGTCGACGCAAGCCAGGATCCGAATGTCGTCGGTCCGAGCGGCATTTTCAGTGCGGCGGAATTTCAGTCCAATTCCGATTTTCAAGCAACCGCCGCGGTAATGAAATTGGTGATCGACGGCAACGCCGCCGCCGGCACCATCGAGATGGGCGGATTCGACTATCACTCGGGCAACCGAATGGACGGCGAGGCGCGCGACTTGAACCTCGGCAACTGCATCGGCGCCTGTCTGGAATATGCGGCCCGCGTGGGCAAGCCCGTCATGATTTACGTGTTCAGCGACGGCTCGCTCGCCAGCAACGGCATGATTGACAGCTCGGTGGGCGGCCGCGGCAAGGGTGTGTGGACGGCCGACAACCAGAGCGTGGCCGCGACTTACTTCTTGGTCTACAACCCCGCCGGCAAGCCGGTGCCCGCGCAGAGCAATCCGGAAATGAGCCTGCAGCTCGGCAACTTCAATCCCGACGGCTCGATCAATACTACCGGCAGCCCGGCGGGCAACAACGTGCCGAACCTGGTGCAGATGGTGGTGCTCAATTACATGGCGCTGCACGGCGACGCGATCAACGGCTTTTCCCTGAATGGCGCGCCGGTACCGAGTTTCCCCAATTTGTATGCCGCCCCCAATTTGAACAACACCCTGGGCACGGGCACTGCGCTCGAACCCCTGATCGCCTTCCACCCGATCGTGGCCGGAAAGGTGAGTTGACGACAAGCGTTGCCGGCCGCGGGGCCGGCTCGGTTCCCGCGCGTTGTCTCAATCCGGAGACAATACACTCGGCGTAGCGTCGCTTGTAAATTGTGCACCCAGACCGCTGCGCTACGTCTCGACAAATCTTCCATGAATGTGCGCCAAGTCATACAGAAATCCAGCGCGGCCGCCGCCTGCTGCGTTGACACTACGGCTCGCATTGTGCGATTTTGCATAAGATCTGATCAGGGCAAACTCGCTGAAAGGTGAGGGCGCAAAGCTTCCGGTACGGGGCCCTACTTTTTAAGAGTGAGGTCTAGGACAGCGGGGTTACCAGCGTGATTGATTTATTGCTGCACATCGAGTGCAGCTCGACGATGATTAGCTCAAGAATGCCGCGGTGAGGATTCGCCGCGCAACCGCCCTGCTGACCGCCGTACTGGCCGGCGCGTCGTTCGCGGCCGCCCCGACCATGGTGGGCAAGGATGCGCCCGACTTCGTGTTGAAGGCGCGGGATGGCAGGAATCTGCGCATGTCGGAATTTCGCGGCCAGGTCGTGTTGGTGAATTTCTGGGCACGCTGGGCCGGGGACTCGCGCCAGGAGATGCCGGCGCTCGACCGCATCAACACCACCTACAGCCGCGCCGGGCTGGTGGTGCTCGGTATTTCGGTCGATGAGGATCTGGGCCGCGCGCAGGAGTTCGCGGACGCCATGAAGGTATCGTATCCGCTGATGTTCGAAACCGGTGCCGGCATCGGCCGGGATTACTTGCTGGAGAAAATGCCGATGACGATTCTGGTGGATCGTGCAGGGGTCGTGCGGTACAGCAACGTCGGCTTCAAGCGCGGCGACGAGCGCGTTTATCTTGATCACATTCGCGAATTGTTGCGCGAGTAGGTTATAGGTCAGCTATGAATCCCAAGAATCGAGTTGTGTCGATCACCGTGCGCGGTGCGCTGCTGGCGATGGCGTGGGCCGTCGCGGCATCGCCGGCGGCGACCACGACCACCGCACCCACGACTGCGGCTCCCGCCGCCACCGCCGCCGGCGCAGCGGCGGCACCCGCGGCCGCGCCGCCCGCCGGCACCGCGGCCACGCCTGACGCCGTTCCCGCAGGGGCCGCGCCGCCCGCCGGCGCCGCGGCGCCCGACGACTTCAAGACGCTCGATCAAGAAGTGCAAGGCCTGAAGAAGGACGTGATCGATCTGAACAAGGACCTCTTCGTGCTGGAAGAGGAGCTGTTGTTTCCCGCGAATACGCAGGTCGCGTTGTACGTGTCGATGGATGTCGGGACTTTTTTCGCCCTGGATTCCATCACCGTCAAGATCGACAACAAGGAAGTGAAGAACTATCTGTACACCGCACGCGAGGCGGATGCATTGCTCAAGGGCGGGGTGCAGCAAATCTATCTGGGCAATCTCAAGGTCGGCAAGCATGAGCTGGTGGCTTTCTTCACCGGCAAGGGACCGGTCGAGCGTGCTTACAAGCGCGGCGCGACCATCGTTTTCGACAAGGGTGTCGGCGCCAAGTACTTGGAGCTCAAGATCACCGACCGTTTGGCCAAGCATCAGCCAGAGTTCACGATCAAAGACTGGGAATGATGCGTGCTGCGAGTGACTAACAGTCTTCGGCCGCTCTTCTTGTGCGGGTTGCTGCTGGCGTTGGCGCCGGCGGCGGCTCAGCCCAAGAACGTGAAGCCCGATCCCAACGGCCTGCCGCCGCAGGACGTGAAGGATCTGCACTACGGCGACGTGCTGTTCTATTTCTATCAGGACGATTATTTCGATTCGATTACACGGCTGCTCGCGGCGCGGCAGCTGCAGCGCATTCCGCACACCGAAGGGGAGGCGGAGCTGCTGTTGGGCGGCTTGTACTTAAGCTTGGGCGAGCATGTCGAGGCGGGCAGGATCTTCGAAGAGCTGCTGAACAAGAATACCTCGGAAACGGTGCGCAACAAGGCCTGGTTCTATCTGGGCAAGGTTTGGTATCAGCGCGGCTACCTCGAGGAATCCGAGCGCGCCCTCGCCCAAGTTTCCGACAAGATCGACCCGCGTCTCAGCGCCGAGCGCTACATGCTGCTCGCACAGCTGATGATGCGGCAGGAGCGCTACGACGACGCCATCGCGGCCTTGAGCAAGTGGCACGGTGCCGCCGATTGGACGGCCTACGCCCAATTCAACTTGGGCGTGGCGCTGGTGCGCAAGGACCGCCTCGCCGACGCCATACCGTATCTGGACCGGGTGGGGCGCATCGAGACGCGCAGCGAGGAGCTGTTGTCGCTCAGGGACAAGGCCAATCTCGCGCTGGGGTTCGCGCTGCTGCAGGCGCAGCGGGCGTCGGAAGCCAAACCCATCCTGCAGCGCATACGCCTCGAGGGTCCGTACTCGAGCAAGGCGCTGCTCGGCGTGGGTTGGGCGGACGCGGGAGTGGGTGAATTCAAGCGCGCATTGGTGCCCTGGCTCACGCTGCGCAATCGCAACTTGCTCGACTCGGCGGTGCAGGAGTCCTTTCTCACCGTGCCCTACGCCTACAATCAATTGTCGGCGACCGGCCAGGCCGCCGAATACTACAACTCGGCCATCGATTCCTTCGATGCGGAGCTGAAGCACATCGACGATTCGATCGAGCAGATCCGCAACGGAGATCTGCTCGACCGCCTGCTCAATGACGACAAGAAGGACACGCTGACCTGGTACTGGCAACTGACGACTCTGCCCGACGCACCCGAGTCGCGCTACCTGTACTCGCTGCTGGCGAGCAACGAGTTCCAGGAAGGCCTGAAGAATTATCGCGAGCTCAATTATATGAGCCGCAATCTGGACAATTGGCGCGATGACGTATCGGCCTACGACGACATGCTCGATACGCGCCAGGAGGCGTACAAGCGGCGCGTGCCGAAGGCCGACGCCGTCATGGCGGCGACCGATTTGGATGCATTGACGCAGCAGCGCGTGGATTTCGAGTCGCGCATCAACGCCATCGAGAAGTCCAGCGACGTCGCGGCCTTGGGTACCCCCGAGGAGCAGCAGATGTGGATGCGATTGAAGCGCATCGAGGACTATCTGATCACGCACCCCGACGATCCGGATCTCGCCGAAATGCGCGAAAAGCACCGCCTGATGAAGGGCGTCATGTACTGGCGGCTGTCGGCGAGCTTCAAAGCCCGGCTGTGGAACGAACGCCGTTCGGTCAAGGAACTGGAGGCCGAACTCAAGGAGACCCAGAAACGCGCGGTGCTGGTCCGTCAAGCGCGCGCCGGCGTGCCGACCAACACCGGCGCCTATGTCGGGCGCGTCGCGGCGGTGCGGGCGCGCCTGGATCAATTGCAGCAGCGGCTGGCCGATGTATCCGCGCAGCAGAACCGCTTCTTGCAGGCCCTTGCGATCCGCGAGCTCGAAGGCCAGAAGCTGCGCATCTCGACCTATCAGATTCAGGCGCGCTATGAATTGGCGGCGATCTACGACCGCACGACGAATGACAAGCCGAAGGCGAACCGCCATGATGCGCGCGCTTCACGGCTCGAGCGGCGGCGGCGCAGCGGTTCTGGCCGCCGCGGTCGTGGCCGCTTTGCTCGCGGCGCCGGGCAACGCGGCGAACAAGAATCCGCCCACCATCAAGGATCTCGACGCACAGCAAGTCGACGTCGACACGCAGCCGCCGAAGAACGTCGACGCCAACAAGACCATGGACAGCTATAAGCGCTTTCTCGACCTGAATGCGGGAGACGCCGCGCTGCGCGCGGAAGCGCTGCGCCGCCTCGGCGATTTGAATCTCGAAAGCTCCGAATCCGAGCGCATCGAGCGCGAGCTCGTGACCAACGAGGGCTTGCGCGCCACCGAGGCCATCCACTTGTACTCAGCCCTGCTCAAGGCCTATCCCAAGTATGAGCGCAATGACTCGGTACTCTATCAATTGGCGCGCGCCTACGAGCTCAATGCGCAGCCCGACAAGGCGCAGGCGGCGCTGGACCAGCTGGTGGCGAACTATCCCAAGAGCCATTACATCGACGAAGCCCAATTCCGGCGCGGCGAATTGCTGTTCTCGACAAGGCGTACCCCAAGGCGCAGAGCGCCTACGAAGCCGTGATCAATATCGGCGCATCGTCCGCGTTCTACAACCAGAGCCTCTACAAGCACGGTTGGTCGCTGTTCAAGCAGGGCGAGAACGAGCGCAGCCTGGATTCCTTTGCCGGCGTACTCGATTCGATGCTGGTGTCGAAGCGCGATCCGTCGGAGCTGATCGAGCTCGAGACCTTGAGCCGGCCGAATCGCGAATTGGTGGAGGACACTTTTCGCGTCATGAGCATCACGTTCTCCTACCTGGACGGACCGAAAACGATCGACGACTTCGTCAAGCGCCACACGCCGCCGGGCCGGCTGCCGCGGCCGTACTCGTATCTGCTGTACGCGCGCCTGGGCGATCTTTACATGGAGAAGGAGCGCTACACGGACGCGGCCGACAGCTATCGCGCGTTCGTTTCGCAGGATCGCAACAACGAGAAGGCGCCGCTGCTCGAGATGCAGGCGATCGAGGCCTATCAGAAAGGCGGATTCCCGCAGCTCGTGCTGCAGGGCAAGAAGGAATTCGTGGAGAACTACAGCTTCGGCACGGCGTTCTGGCAGGGCCGGGACGCCAAGAGCGAGCCGAAAGTCGTGGCCGTGCTCAAGACCAACCTCAAGGACGTGGCGCAGTACTACCATGCCCAGGCGCAGCGCAGTAAGAACGTCGCGGATTATCAGGAAGCGGCGAAGTGGTACCGCAGCTATCTCACGTCCTTCCCGGACGACCCGGATTCGGCCGTCACCAATTTCCTGCTCGCGGACACCTTGTTCGAAAGCAAGCAGTACCTGGACGCAGCGAAGGAATACGAAAGCACTGCCTATCATTACGGCGAGCATGACAAGGCCGCGGCGGCGGGTTATGCCGCGATCATCGCCTATGGCAAGCAGGAGGAGACGCTGAGCGGCGATGCCAAGACCGCCGTGCACAACCGCGCCTTGGACAGCTCGCTGAGGTTCGCCCAGACTTTCCCCTCTCATCCGGAAACCGCGCAGGTGCTGACGCGGGCCGCCACGGACCTGTATACGGCCAAGGATTATCCCCGGGCGACTGCCGCGGCCGAGGCCTTGTTGGCGCGCCAGCCCCCCGTGGACACGACCAAGCAGCGGGTGGCCTGGACCGTGATCGGCAATTCAAATTTCGAGCAGGGCGTGTTCGACAAGGCGGAGACGGCTTACGGCCACGCGCAAACGCTGATGCCCCCCAACGACCCGGAGCGTGCGGCGATCGTCGAGCGCTTGGCCGCCTCGATTTACAAGCAAGGCGAGCAGCGCGCCAAAGCCGGCGACAGTGCGGCGGCGGTGGAGGACTACCTGCGCGTGGCGGCGCTGGCGCCGACCTCGAAGGTTCGCTCGAGCGCCGATTTCGACGCCGCGGCACTGCTCATGAAGGACAAGCAATGGGATCGGGCGGCGGTCGTATTGCAGGGTTTTCGCCGCAATTTTCCGCAAAGCCCGCTGCAGGCCGACGTCACGCGCAATCTCGCGGTGGCTTACACGGAATCGAATCAACCTGCCGCAGCCGCGGTGGAATTCGAGAAGATCGCACAGACCCCGGGCGAAGGACCGGACGTGCAGCGCGAAGCCACCCTGCAGGCGGCGGATCTCTACGACAAGGCGGGCAACTCGGCGAAGTCGCGCGCCATGCTCGAAGCATTCGTCAAGCACTTTCCGCAGCCCGTCGATCCGGCGATGGAAGCGCGCAACAAGTTGAGCACGATTGCGGCAAAGGCCGGCGATACCGCGGCTCGCGACTACTGGCTCAGGGACATCGTCGCGGCCGATCGCGCCGCGGGTGCGGCGCGCACCGACCGCAGCCGGGCATTGGCGGCGAAAGCGACCTTGAAGCTTGCCAGCCCGGTGCGCGATGAGTTCATGCGCATCAAGCTCGTCGTGCCGCTCAAGAAATCGCTGGTCGAGAAACGCAAGGCCATGGAGGCGGCGCTCAAGGCCTACGAACAGGCGGCGGACTACCAGGTGGCCGACGTTACTACCGCGGCGACCTTCGAGAGCGCCGAATTGTACCGGCAATTGGCCAAGGATCTGCTGAGCTCGGAGCGGCCAAAGAATTTATCCAAGGACGAATTGGAACAGTACAACGTGTTGCTGGAGGAGCAGGCCTTCCCGTTCGAGGAGAAGGCGATCAAGTTGCACGAAGTCAACGTGGCGAGAGCCAAAGATGGCGCCGACGATGAATGGATACAAAAGAGCTTTGGCGCGCTCGCGCAGCTCAACCCGGGCCGCTACGGCAAGGTGGAAATCGGCGAGCAGCAGGTCGAATCGATCGGCGCCGCAGCGGCCGTGCCCGTGCCCGTGCCGGCGCCGGGCAGCTCAAGCGCGGCGGCGGCGGGGGGCGGCAAAGCGGCAGTGAGCGTTGCGGTTGCCCCCGTTGCGGCTGCCCCCGTTGTCCCCGAGCGTGCGGCCCAGCAATACGCGCAGGCTCTGCAGCTCATGAAGTCGGGGCGCAACACCGACGCGGAACTGGAATTCAAAGAGCTGGCCGTCGAGTATCCGCAACTGTCGGGGCCGCAGCTGAATTTGGGATTGCTGTACATGCGGGATTCGCGCTTGCCGGAGGCAGAGGCCACCTTCAAGGCCGCGCTGGAACACGAGCCCGCCAACGCGGTGGCCGGCAACGAACTCGGCATCGTCGAGCGCAAGCTCGGCAAATTCGCGGAAGCCGAAGCCGCCTATCAGCGTACGATAGCCGCTGAACCGAACTACGCTCCGGCGCATCTGAACCTGGGCGTTCTCTACGATTTATATCTTGCACAGCCGCAAAAGGCGCTCGAACAATTCGAGCGCTACCTGGAGATCGCCGGCGACAACAAGCAAGTTGCCGGCTGGGTCGTGGAATTGCGCAAACGCGTCGGCGCGCCGGCACCGGCCGTCAAGAAGGAGTCAGCTTGAGCACGGCAACCAAAGCCTTGAGTTTGATGGCATTGATTGGCGCGATGTCGAGCCCGGCGTCGGCGCAGCCGCCGGCACCGCTGCCCGCGGCAGGTGCGCCCGCGGCGAGCGCACCTGCGACGGCCGACCCCAAGCCCGCCGCGCCTTCGCCCAAGCCGCCCAAGGCAACCGCCCAATCCGAGGCCGGCGAGCCGCAGGCGGATACGTCGGGGAGGCGCCCCGCGGCAGCGGGCCGCGCGGCAACGGAGCCGAAGGCAGGCGCGAAAACAGCCTCCAAAATCGATCGGCTCGACCTCGGTACGGCGACCGTCACGGGCGACCGGGAGCAGCCCAAGGTGATGTATATCGTCCCCTGGAAACGGTCGGATATCGGCGATCTGACGGCCAGGCCGATGAATAGCCTGGTGGATGAAGTCCTGGCACCCGTCGATCGGGATGTCTTCAAGCGCGAGGTGGTCTATTACCACGCCCTGCAGTCGGATACGTCCCAAAATGGTGCGCCGCCCAAACCGGCGCCGCAGGGTGAGAAGTAAGTCATAGCCGATTTTACGGAATCTGGTTGAATCTGAAGGTTCAGAGCGGTGGGCATTATCTAGGAGCGCTATTTTATGAATTCGATCGTCAATTTCTTCAAGGACGGCGGGGTATTCCTCTATCCGCTGGCCTTGATATTCGTGGTCGGTGTATCGATCGCCATCGAGCGATACGTGTACCTGACCCGCGAGACCTTCCGCAACCGCAGCCTGTGGGACGACCTGGTGCCCGCCCTCGGCGCCGGCAACTTCAAACAGGTGGTGGGCCTGACGCAGAATTCGAAGGCGTCGATCGCCACGATTCTGAACTACGGCGTTGCCCGAGTCGCCAGCGCGCGCCGTCGCGACGACATCGAAAAGGCGATGGACGAGAGCCTGCTCGAAGTCATTCCGCGCATCGAGAAGCGCACCCATTATCTGTCCTCGCTCGCCAACGTCGGCCTGTTGATCGGCCTGCTCGGCACCATCACCGGCCTGATCGGCGCCTTCAGCGCGGTGGCGACCGCGAACCCAGCCGAGAAGGCCAGTCTGCTCGCCGCGGCCATCTCGGTGGCGATGAACAACACCGCCTCGGGCTTGGCGGTGGCGATCACGCTCCTCACCGCGCACATGTTCCTCGAGTCGAAGACCACCTCGTTGATCGACAGCTTGGAGATCGCCTCGGTGAAGTTCTTGAATTCCATCACGGAGCGGCAGGAGACGCCGGCGCGCGAGCCCACGGCTCCGGCGGCGCCCACGGCGCGGACTCCGGCCGCCGCCCGCGGCAGCATCTAAGGTATGACTCGCTAGGATGGTGCTCCTGCCATGAAGTCGAAAGCCGCCCGCCTCGTAAGACGCAATCACGAACGCTATCACCACGGACGCGACGACCTCAATATCGTGCCGATGATCGACATGATGGTGATCCTGGTGTTTTTCTTGATTTTCACCGCAGTGTTTTCCAAGACGAATATCCTTCAGCTGAATCTGCCCAACAGCAGCAATGCCGCTCCGCTTGATCTGCCCAAAGGCCTGAAGCTCGAAGTCATCATTCGTCCCGACGACATCGTGGTCAACGACCGCAACTCGGGTCCGCTCAAGCTCCTCGCCAATACCGCGAGCGGCTATGATTTGGAGCATCTGTCGGAATTCATGCGCACGGTCAAGTCGCAGTTTCCGGAGATGAGCGATGCGACCATTCTGTCCGGCCCCAATACCACCTACGACACCTTGGTGCAGGTCATGGACACGGTGCGTGTGTACCAGCTGCCGGTGGCGCCGTTTTCGAAGGCGGAGCTGTTTCCGGACATCTCGATCGGGGATGCGCCCACATGACTCCGTATCGAATCAAGCGCCACCGCCAGCGCCGGCATGGAGCGAATCACTTCGCGTTGATCCCCTTCATCGACATGATGACCATCCTGGTGGTATTCCTGCTGGCGCACACGGCGGAGGTGGATATTCTGCCGAACACCAAGAACATCTCGATTCCGCAGTCGCTGTCGGACCGCAAGCCGAGCGCCGCCGTGGTCGTCATGGTCACCAAGGACGCGGTATTCGTGGACGGCGTGCTGGTCGGCTCGCTGAGCGAGGTCGCCGCCAACCAGGGAACGTCGTTCGCGCCCCTCAAGAACGCACTGCTGGCGCAGAACGCGCGCAGCTTGCGCAGCGCGGAGCAAACCGATCCGGCCAAGCGTGAAGTGACCATCATGGGCGACAAGGGCACGCCGTACAGCGTGCTGAAGAAGATCATGCTGACGTGCAGCGAGGCCGAGTACGGCAAGGTGTCGTTCGCCGTGATCGAGCGCGAAAGGGCGGCAACTTAACATGGTCGCCGCCAACCCCGCGCAACGCCCGATCACCGGACTGCCACCGTACTACCGGCGCTATGATTTGCCGTGGTCGCCACAGGAGGAGATGGAACGGCGTTTTCGCGTCATTCTGCGCAATCTCGCCATCGTATTCGGCATTTTTGCCGTGCTGATGCCGTTTCTGCCGCGGCATGAGCGGATTGTCAACACCGAATCACTGCCCGAGAGAGTGGTGCAATTGGTCATGGAGCCGCCGCCGCCGCCACCCCCGCCACCGCCGCCGAAGCCGGAAAAGCCGGTCGAGAAGGCGCCGGTTACACCCAAACCGATCGTGCCCGTGGATCCGCGGGTCAAGGCGGCGAAAACCGCGCAGGTGTTCGACCAGCTCGCGGCGCTGCGCGACGTCGACCTGGATAAATTCGAGAAAAGCCAGCAGAAGACCACCGATCCGGGCGATGTGAGCGTGGTGAGCCGCAACATCATTTCCTCGAAGGTCGGCGGCACCAGCGGCGGCATCAGCGCGCCCACCAGCAGCGGTCTCGCGGCGGGTTCTGGATCGCTGCGCGGCATCTACACGACGCAGGTGAAGGACCCGAACCTCGGAGCGTCCGGCCAGGCGACGCGCAGCGGCGGCAGCGGCAAGGCTTCGCGCAGCGCCGACGAGATTGCATTGGTGTTCACCAAAAACAAGGGCGCGATCGATGCCATGTATGCGCGCGCGTTGCGCGATAGTCCAGCATTGCAGGGCAAAGTGGTGCTCGAATTGACCATTGCGCCGTCGGGCGACATCACCGCCGCGCGCATCATCTCGTCGGAACTCAACGACAAGGAGTTCGAGAGCAAACTGTTGGCCCGTATCCGCCTGTTCAAATTTGAAGCCAAGGACGTAGCGACATTGACAGCCACCAAACCCATTGATTTCTTCCCCGCCGGATGAACATTCAATCCGAAATCGAGTTTTTCAGCGACTTAGGGCTGGTCGACAAGGCCCGCTTCGTCACGCGCCTGATTTACGAAGTCGCCGAAGAGGCCAAGGTCGGGGCGGGCGACGGCCACGATGCAGTGCGGCTGCGCTTCGCCAACGAGATGAATCAGCGCTTGGCGCGCTTCGCCTACCAGATCTTGGGCGAGGACATCGCGCGCCCGCAGGATGATGTGGTCATTCGCATGCTGTTGGGCGCGCGCGCCGACAAGAGTGTGGAGCGCATCATCCAGAATGCCTACCGCCGCGTCGTCACCAGCTTCGAGAGTTTCGATACCACCGTTCTGCTCAACTCCGGGGCGCGCTCCTAAGCCCATCGACGGGCGGCAGTTCTGCGCCGCGGCCCGCGGCGAGTTAATATCGAGGAATGGAGAGCAAGCGCGAAGCGGGGGCCGAGCAATTTCCCCTCAAGGACTTGAGCTTGCGCGAGGACGTGCACGCCTTGGGCGAATTGATCGGCGAGACGCTGCGCGATCAAAGGGGCGAGGAATTCTTCAGGCTGGTCGAGGACGATCGGCTGGAAGCGATCGGCCGGCGCGAGGGCGATGCCGCCAGCGGGGCGGAGCTGGAAGAGCGCACGATGAACCGATCGCCGTCGGCAGCCACCGACCTCACGCGTGCGTTCTCCCTGTGGTTTCAAGCGGTGAACACCGCGGAGAAGGTGCACCGCGTGCGCCGGCGGCGCCAATATCTCAACGATTCCAGCACCGCCCAACCGGGCGGCATCGCGGATTGCATTGCGCGTTTGCAGCGCGAGGGCGTGACGCTGGCGCAGGCTCTGGCATTGATCGGCTCCATGAGCATCGAGCCGGTGTTCGCGGGGCATCCGACCGAATCGACCCGGCGCACGATCCTGCGCAAGCAGCAGCACATCGCGCAGGATCTGCTCGACAGCCGCAATCCCGCTTCGACCGGCGCCGAGTTGAACACCTTGTGGGCACGCGTGCGCCTCGAGATCACCAGCATCTGGCAGACCGAAGAGCACCCCCGCGAGGGTTTGACGGTGGTCGACGAACGCGAGCACGTGTTGTTCTATTTGATCGACATTCTCTACCGCGTCGTGCCGCTGTTCTACGAGGAGATCGAGGCGGCGCTCGCGAAGGCCTTCGCCGTACCGGCGCACGAGCTCGACGTGCCGAGCATTCTGCATTTCGGCTCCTGGGTCGGCGGCGACATGGACGGCAATCCGGATGTGCACGGCAAGACGATTCGCGAAACGCTGCTTCGGCACAGCCAAGTGATCGTGTCGAGTTACTTTGCTGAATCCGGTCAGCTCGCCGAAACTTTGAGCCAAAGCGCGAGCCGCGTCGGCGTGAGCGCCGCGCTCGCCGCCCGCATCGATTCCTACAGCGCCATTTTGCCGGGGGCTCAGGCGCTGACGCCGGCGCGGCACGACCGCATGCCGTACCGCATGTTCTTCGGCCAGATCGGCGAGCGGCTCAAGGCGGCGTATGAGGGCCGGCCCAATGGCTACCAGAACCCCGGGGAACTGCTGGCCGACATAGGACTCGCCGCCGACAGTCTGTTGTCGAATCGGGGACGCCATGCCGGATATTTCCTGGTGCGGCGCTTCATCCGCAGGGTCCGGACCTTCGGATTTCATCTGGCGACGCTTGACGTCACTCAGCATGCGCACGTGCACGATCAAGTGATCGCCCAGGGCTTGGGACTGCCGGAGTGGCCGACGCTGCCGCCCGAGGAGCGGCTGCGGCAGTTGCGAGATTTGCTGACGCGCGATCAGGGCCCCACGTCGGCTTTCGATGCCGTCGGGCGCCGTACGCTGTGGGTGTTCGAAGCGATCGCGCAGGCGCGCCATAAATTCGGCGACCGCGCGATCGGTCAATACATCGTGAGCGGGGCCGAGGGGCCGCAGGACGTGCTCGCAGTCATGCTGCTCGCCCGCTGGGCCGACATCATCGACAAGCGCACCGGCGAATCGCCGCTCGACGTCGCGCCCCTGCTGGAGTCCATCGACTCCCTGCAGCGCGCCGGCGCCGTGCTGCGCGCCCTGCACCAGGAACCGGCGTACCGGCGGCATTTGGCCGCCCGCGGCGATCGACAGATGGTGGTCATCGGCTATTCCGACAGCAATAAAGAAGGCGGGATCGCCGCTTCACGCTGGGCTTTGCAGGTGGCGCAAACCGAAGTGCTGCAGGCGGCGCGTGATGCCGGCATCCAGGTGTTGATTTTTCACGCCCGGGGCGGGACGCCGGCGCGCGGCGGCGGACGCACCGAGAATCTGGTGGAGGCGGTCCCGCACGGCGCCATTCGCGGCGTCTTACGGTTGACCGAGCAGGGCGAAGTCGTCAATCAGAGCTACGGCCTGCGGCCGATCGCGATGCGTACCCTCGAGCGCACCTTCGCCTCGGTGGCGTTGGCCACCGCACATGCCGCAAGCCGCGCGCCCGTGCCGCCGGCCTATCTCGCGGCGATGAACACCATTGCCGCAAGCAGCCTCGCGACGTACCGCGAGCTCGTGTTCGGCGGCGCCGAGTTCTTCGAATACTTTCGCGCGGCGACGCCGCTCGACGTGATTGAACGCATGCATATTGGATCGCGCCCGGCGGCGCGCGCCGAAGGCGTGGGCGTGCAGGCCTTGCGCGCGATTCCGTGGGTGTTCGCCTGGACGCAAAGCCGCCACATGCTGCCCGGCTGGTACGGCTTCGGCACCGGCCTGTCAGCGGCGCTCGAGCAGCACGGCAATGAGGTGGTGGGTCAAATGCTGGCACATTGGCCCTTCTTCGGGCGCTTGTTCGACGACGTGGAGGCCATGCTGGGGCGCACCGATCTCGACATTGCGAGTCACTACGACGCGCTCGGCGGAGACGCGACGCGCAACTACCCCGAACGCATCCGCAAGGAGTACTCGTTGACCGCGGCGCATGTGCTGCGGCTGCGCGGCGCGGCGCGCGTGCTCGACAGCGACCCGACGCTGCAGCGAACGATCAAATTGCGAAATCCCTATGTCGATCCCATGCATCTCATGCAGGTGGATTTGCTGCGGCGTTGGCGCAACACCGGCCGCGAGGACCGTGCGCTGTTCGGGGCATTGCGCGCCACCATCAGCGGCATCGCTCAGGGACTGCAGGCGACTGGCTGATCGGCACCGAGCGTCGTGAGCCAGGGGGGCAAGATAGCCTGAAGGCAACGAAGGAGAGCAGTTGCCTTCAGGCTATCTTGCCCCCCTGGCCCGTCACGCGGTGCCGCTCAACACTCGCGCGCAGCACGATTTCGGAGTGCAGGTAGCTTTGAGCAACGGTGGGCAGGGTAGAAGACTCTGCGGGTCAACTGTGCTCCCCGTTGACTCGCAGAGTCTTCTACCCTGCCGGTCGTTAGCTATAGCTAACTAACATTCGGGGACATTGACTGCGAGCCCGCCCTGCGAGGTTTCCTTGTAGATGGTCGACATGTCGATGCCGGTTTGCCGCATGGTGCTGATCACCTGGTCGAGCGACACCTTGTGCGAGCCGTCGCCGCGCATCGCCAGCCGGGCCGCATTGATCGCCTTCACCGAGCCCATGGCGTTGCGCTCGATGCAGGGAATCTGCACCAACCCGGCAACCGGATCGCAGGTCAGCCCGAGGTTGTGCTCCATGCCGATTTCCGCGGCATTTTCGATTTGTTCGTTGCTGCCGTGGAGCGCCGACACCAAACCGGCGGCAGCCATGGAACAGGCGACTCCCACCTCGCCCTGGCAGCCCATTTCCGCACCGGATATCGATGCATTTTGCTTGTACAGCATGCCGATGGCGGCGGCGCTGAGCAGGAAGCGAATCACACCGTCGTCGTCCGCACCGGGCTCGAAGCGCCGGTAATAGTGCAGAACGGCCGGAACGATTCCAGCCGCGCCATTGGTCGGTGCGGTCACGACCTGGCCGCCGGCCGCATTCTCTTCGTTCACCGCCAGCGCATAGACGTTGACCCAATCGAGCGCATGCATGGGGCTCAAGGGCTCGCTCATGAGCTGGCGATACAGTTTCGGCGCGCGCCGCCGCACGCCCAACACCCCCGGCAACAAGCCCTGCGCCTCGAAGCCGCGGCGCACGCAATCCTGCATGACCTGCCAGATGCGGATCAACCCCGAGCGAATTTCGGCGTCGGTGCGCCAGGTGCGTTCGCGTGCGAGCACGAGCTCGTGAATCTCCAATCCCTGCATGCGGCCATGCTCGAGCAGCCGCGCGCCGGAATTGAACTCGTACGGCGGTTCGCGCCGCGCCGCGCCGGTATTCGCCTCGGCGCCGGCTTGCACCACGAAGCCGCCGCCGATGCTGTAATACTCCTCTCTCGCCAACACGCGCAGCGACACATCGTGGGCCGTGAAGCGCATGCCGTTGGAATGTCCCGGCAGCACCTGGTCCGTGTGGAACAGGAGATTGAGCGGCTCGTCAAAGGCGATTTCGTGCTGACCCAGCAAACGGATACGTCCCTCGTCGCGTATCCTTTTGAGCGCCGCGTCGGCCGCTGCGGCGTCGATGGTATCCGGGCTCATGCCTTCCAGGCCGAGAAGAATGGCGCGATCGGTGCAGTGTCCGTGGCCGGTCAATGCCAGCGAGCCGTAAAGCTGCGCCGACACCTGGGTCGTGCTCGAGAGCAACTCGCGCGCCGCCAGCAGCACGACGAAGCTGCGCGCCGCGTTCATCGGGCCCATGGTGTGTGAACTCGACGGACCGATGCCGATTTTGAAAATATCGAAGACGCTCAAACTCATGCGTTGAACCTGCCGCCAAGGTGACCCCGCATGATACGCCGCCGCTGCGGCTGGAGCAGTCTAAACACGCCGCGCCGAGTGTAGAATGCGGCAAAACTTACCACGGAGAGTTGTCATGATTCGCTACCCGCTCATTTTCGCGGCCGCCTTGACCGCCGCCATGACGCTCGCCGCACACGGCGCGCGCGCCGCCTCCATTCCCGACAACATCGCGGCGGCAATTGCCGATCCCAATCGGCCGGACGCCGACAAGCAACGGGATGCGAACCGCAAACCTGGGGAGACGCTGGCGTTTACCGGCGTCAAGCCGGGCGCACAGGTTGCCGAGTTGTTGCCGGGCGGCGGCTACTTCACGCGCCTCTTCAGCAAGGCGGTCGGCAGCTCCGGACACGTCTATGCGCTGGTGCCGGCGCGCTCTCCGGATGCACCGGCGGACACGCCGGATTTTGCGGCGCGCGTGAAGGTCATTGCCGCCGATCCGAACTATGCCAATGTCAGCGTCGTGGTCGAGCCGTTCAGCCAACTCGGCGTGCCGTCGCCCGTCGATCTGGTGTGGACCTCGCAGAACTACCATGACCTGCATAATCTGCCGGGGCTCGATTTGGCGATATTCAATAAAATGGTGTTCGATGATTTGAAGCCGGGCGGTATCTATCTCATCCTCGACCACACTGCGGAGTCTGGGTCCGGCGGCCGCGATACCAAGACCCTGCACAGAATCGACCCGGAAGCCGTGAAAAAAGAGGTTCTGGCGGCGGGTTTCGTGTTCGTGGGAAGCAGCAATCTATTGGCCCAGCCCGGCGACAAACACACGCTGAAAGTGTTCGACCCCGCGGTGCGGGGCAAGACCGATCAGTTCATATTAAAGTTTCGTAAGCCTGGGAAGTAGGCCACCTGGACGCCCAGCCGAACTTGAGGGGATTTTCGCTGTCAACTCAAGCAGGACTTTCGCGTTGATGGGTTAGGAACTAAGGATTGGAGCAATGAAATTGTCACATATCTCGCCCAGGTTACTCACTGGGGTGCGCCTCGCCTTGGCCGCCGGGGTGGCGCGTGCTATTGACGGCCTGCGTCACCCCGCCGCCCCGCACCTATGCCGTGCCGGCGCCCCCGCCGCAGCGCGTGTTCGTCTATCCGGCCAATGGTCAGAGCGCCGAGCAAACCGAGCGCGACCGCTACGAATGCCATGTGTGGGCAGTCCAGCAAACCGGCGTTGATCCCAGCCGTGCGGATGCGAGCCCGTACGAGCGTGTGGTCGTGCAGCCCGCCAATCCGCCCGGCTCGGGTACGGTGGCCGGCGCGATCGGCGGCGCCATCATCGGTTCCATCATCGCCGGGCCGCGCAATGCCGGCGCCGGTTTGGTCTTGGGCGGCGCCACCGGCGCCATCGTCGGATCGGCAGCCGATGCCAGTGCGCAGGCGCAAGCGCAGCAGACTCAGGCGCAGATCAATCAAAGCGCGGCCGCCGGACGGGCACGGGCCGATTCGTATCGGCGGGCGCTCGGCGCGTGCTTGCAGGGACGAGGCTACACGGTGACATGAGCCAAACACTTAAAATTGCCGCGGTAGCGGGACTGCTCTTGATGGTGGTGCAGGCGGCCTCATTGGCGAGTGCCGACGAACACGATCGTGGCCGCGCGGAGCCGCGCGCTGAAGCACGCGGCGCCGGGCCTGAGCGGGGCGGACCGCGGCCGGGGGCGGCGCGGCCGTCATTCGACGGACGCGGCCAGGTACTCGATAGCCGCTACAACCATGGCCGCTATTATCCGCCGATGGGTACGGTCCGGCCCTTCTTGCCCGAGGGGTATCGGCCGTACTACCGCGGCGGCAGTCGCTACTACTTCAGCGGCGGCATTTGGTATGCGCCGCGCGGACCGGGCTTCGTCGTGGTCGCGCCGCCTCCCGGCCTGGTGATCTCGGTATTGCCGCCTTACTACTCCACCGTATGGTTCGGCGGGGTCCCCTACTACTACGCGGACAACGTGTACTACTCATGGCAGCCCGACCAAAACGGCTACGCCGTGGTGGATCCGCCGGCGGATGCCGACGCTCCCTCGTCGCCTCCCGACAGCACGCCGCAGGGCAGTGGTGGTCTGATGATTTACCCGAAAAACGGTCAGAGCAAGGAGCAGCAGGCCGCGGACCAATTCGAGTGTCACAACTGGGCCAAGGGGCAAACCGGCTTCGATCCCACCCAGCCCGGAGGCGGGGCCGCGGGCAATGCCGATGCGGCGCGCGGCAATTACGACCGCGCCATGTCGGCCTGTCTGCAGGGCCGGGGTTACCAGGTCAACTGAGTGTCGCTGCGCGGCGCCGTGGGCGGAATCCTACGCGTGAGCGCGGGCTGCCCCCGATGGTGAGCGGGGCGCCTGCCAGGCATATTCGGCTGCAAAGATTCTTCATTAGGTTAGGAGATCCCGCGATGTTGACCGCACCCAGCAGCTCGGTCGAGCAGAAAAGGGATTTGCACGTGGGCGGTCTTGGGGCGGCGAGTGCGTCGGGAGCCTTGGCGGCGGTGACCGAGCCTGCCCTCGATTTGGTCGATTCCTGGCTCGCCAGAGCCCGGGATACGGCGCAGGCGGCCGACGACTATGTACGCGAGCGGCCTTGGTCCGCGCTCGCCGTGGTCGCCCTGCTGGGCTTGGCCGCCGGCTTCCTGCTGTCGCGACGCTTGCCATGACGCGCCTGTTTCAAATGCGGCGCACCTTCTCCAATCACCGGCAATGGCCTGATTTCATTGCGGCGATTCACGCCTCGCTGACCTCGCCCTGCGCCGCGAGCTACCCGATGATCATCGGTGCGCTGCGGGCGGGTCGAGCGTCAATCGCTCCGGATACGAATATACATTGCAGTGCGCCTCGCGCAGGAATCCGACCAGCGTCAACCCGGACGTCACTGCGAGATTGACCGCGAGACTGGACGGCGCGCCGATCGCGGCCAGCACGCTCACGCCGGCGCGGATCGCCTTTTGCACGAGCTCGAAGCTGGCGCGGCCGCTCAAAACCACGATGCGATTGGCGAGCGGCAGGGCGCCCGACATGAGGCTCATGCCCACCAGCTTGTCGAAGGCGTTGTGGCGGCCCACATCCTCCGCGATGTTGAGCAACTCTCCCGAAAAATCGAACAGTGCGGAGGCGTGAACGCCGCCGGTGTCGCCGAACTTCGACTGCGCCGCGCGCATCCGGTTCGGCAGGCGCAGCAGCAGCGACAGAGAGGCGTGCCCGGTGTCGGGGATATGCGTGGCGGCGGCGCGCGCAATGGCGGCGTCGAGTCCCGTGGTGCCGCACACGCCGCAGCTCGAGCCGGCTGAAAACAGGCGCGAGGGTGTGTTGGGCACGATCTGCACCGAGGAGTGCAGGCGCACGTTGACGACGTTCGGGCGCCGGGTGCTCGACTCGATGGCATCGATGTCGGCGGCTTGATTGACGATGCCCTCGCCGTAGAGCAAACCGGCAGCCAGGCTTTCATCGTCGCCCGGCGTGCGCATGGTGGTGCCGAACGACATGGGTTCGAGGCCGAGCGCCGGATGATGCAGCAGGAACTCCAGCGGCGCTTCGACCGCCACTCGATCGTCCTTCGCCACCTGGCTGTCCGCGGTCGAACGCAAAATGCTCACGTTGAGCGTTCCGCTCGCGACCGGCCGTGCGGCTTCCGTCGGTAACACACTGTTGGCCATGCCCATCCTTTTGCTCAAATTACCGGCCAATGATACCGTTCCCGCTCTTGGCTACGCCATCAAAGGGGACCGTCATGTCGAAATCAGCCGAACTCAAGGCGCGCAAGGCGGCAGCCGTGCCAGCCGGTGTGAGCAGCCGTGGGATCTACGTCGCCAAGGCGGAGAATGCCGAGCTGTGGGACGTCGATGGCCGCCGCTTCGTCGATTTTGCGGCCGGGATCGCGGTGCTCAACACCGGCCATCGCCATCCCCGCGTCATGGAGGCCGTGGCGCAGCAAGCGCAGGCCTTCACGCACACCTGTTTCCATGTGTCGCCGTACGAGTCCTATGTGCACCTGGCCGAGCGGTTGAATGCGCTGGCGCCCGGCGACTTCGCGAAGAAAACCCTGTTTTTGAATTCCGGCGCCGAGGCGGTCGAGAACGCCGTCAAGATCGCGCGCTACCACACCAAGCGTTCCGCGGTGATCGCCTTTTCCGGCGGCTTTCACGGCCGCACGCTCATGACGATGGCGCTCACCGGCAAGGTCATGCCCTATAAGCGCGGTTTCGGTCCGTTTCCCGCCGAGGTTTATCACGCGGAATTCCCGCAACCCTTTCGCGGCATCACCACCGAAGAGGCGCTCGCCGATTTGGACCGGCTATTCCACGGCGACGTCGACCCAAAGTCGGTCGCGGCGATCATCATCGAACCGGTGCAGGGCGAGGGCGGCTTCAATGTGGCGCCCGTCGATTTCCTGCGTGCGCTGCGGCGCCTGTGCGATGAGCACGGCATCGTCATGATCGCCGATGAAGTGCAAAGCGGCATGGCCCGAACCGGCAAGATGTTCTGCATCGAGCACTCGGGCGTGGTGCCGGATTTGATCACGATGGCGAAGGGATTGGGCGGCGGCTTCCCGCTCTCGGCAGTGACCGGGCGCGCAACCATCATGGATGCAGCGCATACCGGCGGCCTCGGCGGCACCTACGGCGGCAATCCGATCAGCATCGCGGCGGCGCACGCCGTGCTGGATGTGATCGAATCCGAGGAGCTGTGCCAGAGAGCGGCAGCTGTCGGGGACAAAATGCGCACGCGCCTGCTCGCGCTCGCCAAAGAACTGCCGTGCATAGGCGAAGTGCGCGGCCTGGGCGCGATGGTGGCCTTCGAACTGGTGAAGGACCCCAAGACCAAGGAGCCCGATGCGGAGCTCACCGCGGCGGTTCTCGTTCACGCCGAGCAGCGCGGCTTGATCATTCTGTCCTGCGGTACGGCGGCGAACGTGGTGCGTCTGCTAGCGCCGCTGACGATTCCCGATGCCGTGCTCAGCGAGGGGCTGGATCTTCTGGCCGCGGCCCTGCAGGCGGCGCGCGGTGTCGAGTCGGCGCGCGCGGTAGCTTAGATCTCTGCAGCGCCGGACCCGGCGTTTTCCATCTACAGATGAAGCGTCGCCGTGATGCCGACGGTGCGCGGGCGGAACGTGAAATCGTTCTCCTGCGGCGTGGGTGGCCCGACCGGGTTGAATGCGTCCCCCTGTGCCTGCGCATAGTTCACCACCGGGTGCGCGTTGAACAGGTTGTCGCAGAAAGCCGAGATCTCCCATCCGCCGAACTTCACGCCGGCGCGCGCCGAAGTGAAGCTGGTGGCGGGCAGCGTGTAGGAGAATCCGTATTCGTATTGACTATTGTTGCGCGGGTCCTGCACGGGCGCGAGCCACGGGTTGCGGCTGGCGTACTCCCAGTCGACGCGGACGAACGCGTCGTGCTCGAACGCCTTGAAAGTGTATTGAGGGCCAAGGGCAAGCGACCAAGGCGGGCTGGTGCCCGGAGCGTAGTTGATGGCCGCGTTGCCCGAGATTGCCTCGCCCTTCAACGGCGAGTCCGCTGAGCGAGTCCTTGGTGAAGCGGGCGTCGGTGTAGCCCGCCGAGAATTCGAAGGTGAATCCGCTGCCGAGGTCGGCCTGCGCCTGCAAGTCGAAACCCTTCGCGACGGCGGTGCCGAGGTTGTCGGTGAATTGCAGGCCGCAATTGCCGGCGATATAAACGTTCTGTTGGATGTCGTTCCACCTGATGTAGTACACGCTGCTCGCAATCTTGAATTTGTTGTCGAAGTTGTTTTTCGATCCGACCTCGAAGCTCTGAGTATTGTCCGGTCCGTACCCGAGCGGCGCCTGGCCGTTGGTGAACCCGTCGGCGATGAGGCCCGGTCCGCACGCGGGAATCAACGGTGCGTTGAAGCCGCCGGGCCGAAATCCCTTCGCATACGTGAAGTAGTACAGGTTGTCGGGATTTGCCTGCCAGTTGAGACCGAGACGCGGCGTGAACGCGGTGTTCGATTGCTTGCCCGCCGCGGGGAAAGGACCGTAGTTCTCGTAGCCGTTCGAGTAGTGGTCCAAGGAGAAGCCGAGCTTGGAGTACCGGGCGCCGGCGACCAGGGACAATCCGTCGACGAGCCGGATCGTGGCTTCGCCGAAGCCCGCGATCTGCCGGTCATAGCTCTTGTTGTAGTTGTAGTACACGTCGCAGTTCGGCACCGGCAATGCCGCGGGCTGCGGTGTGCCTTGCCCGTTACAGGAGTAGTACTGGCCGTAGATGCTGTCCGGCGTCACGCCGTAGAGAGCCTGGAAAAGTTGGTCGATGTTCGGGTCACGGAGCTGCTCGACACTGAGTTCCTGCGCGAGCTGCCAGAACACCCCCGCCGTCCACTTCACGCGTGCATCGGGGTCGCTCGATTGCAGCCGAAACTCCTGCGTCCAGGAGCGCTGATCGTTGGTCATGGTGTTCGGCGTCGAGTAGTTCGCGAATCCGGGCGGCATGTGAATGCCGCGCCCGTCGAGCAGCGGATACCACGAGCAAGGCTCGATCGCCGTCGTCGATGCCGGACCGCAGCCGAGTGCCGGAGCACCCGGATACAACGAGTTCGGCCAGCCGAGCGCCTGATAGTAGGCGAGATCGAAGGCGGTTCCCTGGTACGAGTCGGTTTCATTGCGATGGTAGTACGAGCTGCTCGAGATGAAGGTCAGGTGCGCGAAATCGACCTGCACCTTGAGCGCCGGCAGGTAGTACACATCGGGATTCGGGATGAGCTCGGGCGTCGCGTTGTTGAACCGGCCTGCTCCGGGATCGGAGTAGGCGGGCCAGTACGTCGAGAAATCATGCTGCTGCTTGTTCTGGTACATCAGGCTCGGCGTGATCTTGACGTTGTCGCTCGGTTGCCAGAGCAGGGCGAAGCGCGCCGCCGTCGTGCCGGCGTGGTTGGCGTTTTTCTCGGTGATGTCGCCCGCGTTGTCGACGCGGTTGATCCAGCCGCCGTCGTAGCGATACCAGATGCTGGCGCGATAGCCGAGCGTGCCGTCGATGAGCGGGCCGCCATGCGCGATTCCCGCCTCGCCGCTCGGCGTGCCGTATTGCGTATATGCTGCCTCGCTGCGCACGTAGGTCGATTCCTGCGATACGCTCGGCTGCGTCATGATGTAGCGTACGGTGCCCCCCTCGGAGCCGGACCCGAATAGCGTCCCCTGGGGACCGCGGAGCACCTCGACACGATCGAGGTCGAAGGTCTTCGGCAGCGTCTCATCGGGGTTGAAGCCGAGCTCGCGCATTTGAATCGGCGTATCGTCGATATAGATGCCGGTCGTGCCCGCACCAGCCGATGAGGAGATTCCGCGGATCGAGATCTGATTGGTGCCGGTGGTGTCGATGGAGACACCCGGCGTGAAGCGCACCAGCTCGGTGAGGTCGCGAATACCTCTCTGATCGAGCGCATCCTGCGACAGGGCCGTGATGCTGATCGGCACCTTGCTGATGCCCTCCTCGCGCCGGGTGGCGGTGACGACTATTTCCTCGAGGCCGCCCGTGGCCGCGGGTTCTGCGGTGACCGTGGCCTCATTGGCGCCGGCCGCGCTTGCGACGCAAATTCCGGCGCTTGCTATCAGAGTGCGCAAAAACAACATTTGCCAGGAAACCCGCAGATTCAACGACCGTGAAGGAGTGGCTGACATGGCTTCCCCGCAATTTAGTTATATGGTCAGATAACTCCGGCCGACAGTAGCACCGTGCCGAAACCGCCGCAACCGCCGCTGCGCTAGCATGCGCTCATGACACTCAAACTCGACAATCCCGATCTCGGCGCCGACCCCGGCGCCTGTTGGGTCATGAAGGACGAAGTCGTGGCAGTGGAGTTCGCGGCCGTGCCCGGGACGATCGAGAGTGCCGTGGGACTCAATCGCTATGCAGCCGGCGACGCTTTGCTGACCGGTTTGACCGGCGACCGGTGGTGCGTGTCGTGCGAGCGCTTCGATGCGAAATATCTACCTAAAGCGCCGACGCTGCGCGGCCAGGAGGGCCGCTATCGCAATCGCCCGGTGCCGGTGCTCGCCAAGCGCATGGCCTGCTCGGCGGTGCGCCCCCTAGTGCTTGAAAGTCACGCTGAGGCCGAAAGTTCGCGGACGATACGTAATGAATCGGTAGGCCGGAGTCGCCAGCAACGCTCCGGTGACGGAGTCGGTTGAATTGGTTTGATGGTTGTAGTTCAGGATGGTGTGACTGTCGGTCAGATTGTCGACGAACAGGTTGACGCTCCAGTCTCCGAAATTGGTGCCGGCCCGCAGCGACGCAAAAGCCTGCCTCGGTGTGGGCAGTCCGGTCGAATCATACGAGGAGGTGCGCGGATCCTGGGAGGCATGCTGCCATTTATCGCCGGCGAGGTACTCGTAATCCCCGCGCACGAACGATTCGTACGAGAACGCCTGGAACTTGTAATTCACACCGACCGTCGCCGAATAGGGCGGAATCGAGTAACCGGTGCCGATGCCGTTAGGTCCGGCGACCGCATCGCCGGCGTACACCACCGGCTGCCCGGTGCTCGCCCCGAGATAGGTGTTGGTGGTGTAGCGCGCATCCGTATAACCGAAACTCGACTCGACGCTGAGCGCGGTGGTCAACTGGAAGTCGGCCTGCACATCGAAACCCTTGGACACGGCGTCGCCGAGGTTGTCGGTGAATTGGATCTGACAAATGGGCGGCACCACGTTTTCCTGGATGTTGTTCCATTTGATGTAGTAAATACTGCTGGCCAGACGGATGCGATTGTCGATGTTGTTCTTTGCCCCCACCTCGAAACTCTGCACCGAATCGGACTTGTAGGTGGCCGGCGCGCCTTTCGTCAGACCTTCTGTTTGGAAGTCTCCCGTGCATCCGAACGTAAGATTTGTAAAGGTGGGATCGAAAGGGATGGACGCATTGCCGCCGCCGGGGCGAAATCCCTTGGCGTAGGTGAAGTAATACAGGTTATTCGGGTCGACCTGCCATTCGATGCCGGCCTTGGGCGTGACCGGGGTTTCGCTGTTCGACTGTGTGCCCGGCCGCGGACCGGAGTTCTGCGGACCGCCGGACAAGCTTTCGATGTTGTAGGACACCTTCGAAACGCGGCCGCCGACGGTGAGCTTCAACGTATCCGTCAACTTGAAATTAAGCTCGCCGAAGCCGGCGACCTGCCGGTCATGGCTGACCAGCCGATTGAAATAGGAGTCGCCCATGGGTAGATAGGAACTGCCGTCCGGATTGAACTGAGCGCCGGGTTGGAAGAACGTTGCGATGTTATAGCCGAAAAGCTGATTGAAAAATGCATCCGCCATCGGATCGTGGATCTCCTCGAGGCTGTACTGGCGGTCGAGCGAGTAGAACATTCCCGCCGTCCAACTCAGCCGGGAATCCGGATCCGTCGACTGCACGCGGAATTCCTGGGTGAGATTCCGTTGCTGGTTAGTGACGCTCGCTGGTGCCCGGTAATCGGTCAGCCCCGCCGGGAGGTGAATACCCGATCCGTCGAGCAGCGGGAAGGCCGCGAGCCCGGCAGCGTTGGCATACAACTGGAACTGGCTTTGATAGTAGCCGAGATTGTATAGCGTGCCGTCATAGCCGCTGATCTCATCACGATGGAAATACGAGGTCGTGGAAATCAGTTTGACCGGACCGATGTCGGCCTGGATATTGAGTGCGGGCAGGTAGAACACGTCCGGTTCCGGACGGCCGGTGGGATTCGCGCTGAAGTAGCGGTCCTGGCTCGGATTGGAATATTCCGGCCAGTAGATCGTCACGTCGTTGCGCTGCTGGTTCTGATACACGATGCTGGGCGAAATGCTGATGGCATCGGTGGGCTTCCACAGGCCGGCGAGCCGCAGCGCCGAGGTGCCGGCGTAGTTGGCGTTCTTGTCTACCACTTCATTCGGTGGGTTCGGATCGATGCGGTCGATCCAGCCGCCGTCGTGGCGAAACCAGGCACTGAAGCGCACGCCGAAGACGCCGTCGATGACGGGCATTCCCCCGGCCACGCCGGTCTCGTAGCTCAGCGATCCGCCCTCGGTGTAGGAGGTTTCGACCTTGGCATTGATGCTGGACTTGGTGAGGCTGGGCTGGGTCGTGATGTAGCGCACCGTGCCCCCTTCCGAGCCGGCGCCGAACAGGGTGCCCTGCGGACCGCGCAACACTTCCACGCGATCGAGGTCGAAGAGTTTCACCAGCGCATCATCTGAATTAAAGCCGAGGCTGCGCACCTGAATCGGCACATCGTCGATGTAGATTCCCGTCGTTCCGGATCCACCGCTCGAGGAGATTCCGCGGATCGAAATCTGATTCGTCTGGCCGGCGTCGAACGCCACCCCGGGTGTGTACCGGGCGACGTCCGCGAAGTCCTTGATACCCTTCTGTTCGAGCATCTCCTGGTTCATCGCCGTGATGCTGATCGGTACCCGGCTGATGCTTTCCTCGCGACGGGTCGCCGTCACGGTGATTTCCTCGAGGGTGACCGGAGTGGCCGTTTCGGTGGCGGCGTCCGCGCCCGCGCCCGACACGGCTGTCGCGTAACAGCCGGCCATTACCCCGACCGTGCGCAAAAGCAACACACGCCAGGAAAGCCGCACGTTCAAAAGCGGTCGAAGGACTGACATCGTATCCCCAGTAAATTAGTTATATGGTCAGATAACTACGGTCGACAGTACACGCAACGTCGACCGGCGCTCCAACTCCCCTGCGGTGGTCACGATAGCGGGCCGCGGTCCGAAAGGCAATTCGGCCGCGATCGCACATGTTGTCGGCGCGCAACGATGGGCGGCGGCCACGGCGCGAGTGCACGGTGCGGATGGCGTTATGGGATCATGGCGCCCATGAGCACGAATCCCGAACGTCCCCGCGCCAAGAACTTGAATCCGCTGCGCGCGCTGCTGCCGTTCCTCGAGCCCTATCGCGCCATGATGGGCGCCGCGCTCGGCGCCTTGCTGGTGGCGTCGGTCGCCATGCTGGCGTTGCCGTTGGCGCTGCGGCAGCTGATCGACCACGTCGTTGCCGCCAAAGACTCCGCCAGCCTCAATGGCTATCTGTTTGGTTTCCTGGCCGCGTCCGTCGTGTTCGGCGTATTTGCGGCGCTGCGCTTTTATCTGGTGACATGGCTGGGGGAACGCGTGGTCGCCGATTTGCGTGCGGCCGTCTACCGCCGCGTCGTGCGCATGGATCCCTTGTTCTACGAGACCACCCGGGTCGGCGAAGTGCTGTCGCGCTTGACCACCGATACCACGCTGGTGCAGGCGATCGCGGGCGTCAACCTATCGATCATCTTGCGGTCCACCTTGAGCTTGATCGGCGGTCTCGTGATGCTGGGACTCACCAGCGCCAAACTCATGGGCATCATGCTGGTGCTGATTCCGGTGGTGGTCGTTCCCCTCATCGTCATCGGCCGGCGCGTGCGCAGCCTGTCGCGCGCTTCCCAGGATCGCATCGCCGACACCAGCGGCCTGGCGGGCGAGACATTGAACGCGATCCAAACCGTGCAGGCGTTCACCCTGGAGGGGCTGCAGAGCGAGCGCTACGCCCAAGCCGTGGAAGACAGCTTCGCGGCCGCCATCCGGCGCACACGCGTGCGTGCGTCGCTGACGGCGATCGGCATCACGCTGGTGTTCGCCGGCATCACCATCGTGCTCTGGCTGGGCGTGCGCCAAGTGCTCGCGGGCACGATGACCGGCGGCCAACTCTTTCAGTTCTTGCTGTACGCCGGCTTCGTCGGCAGTTCCGCCGCTGCGCTCACGGAGATGTGGGGCGAGATGCAGCGCGCCGCGGGCGCCATGGAGCGCCTGGGCGAGCTGCTGCAGGCGCGCCCCGTCATCAGCGCTCCGCCGCATCCCCTCGATCTTCCGGCGCGAGTCAGCGGCGCCATGCGCTTCGACAACGTCACGTTTCATTATCCGTCGCGGCCCGGCAGCGCCGCGCTCGCGAATTTCAGCCTCGAAGTGCTGCCGGGGGAAACCATTGCCTTCGTCGGTCCGTCGGGCGCCGGCAAGAGCACGACGTTCCAGCTGCTGCTGCGATTCTACGATCCCGATTCGGGCAGAGTTCTGATCGATGATCGGCGGCTGGCGGATTTACGGCCGGAGGACATCCGCGCGCAGATCGGCCTCGTGCCGCAGGAGACCGTGTTGTTCGGCGCCAGCGCGCGCGAGAACATCCGCTACGGCCGCCCGACGGCCACGGACGCCGAGATCGAAGCGGCCGCGGTGGCCGCGGCCGCCGATGAATTCTTGCGCAGGCTGCCGCAGGGCTACGACACCTTCCTCGGCGAGCGCGGCACGCGCCTGTCGGGCGGACAGCGGCAGCGGATCGCGCTGGCGCGGGCCATCCTCAAGGATCCGCCGATCTTGCTGCTGGACGAGGCAACGAGTTCGCTCGACGCGGAATCCGAACGGCTGGTGCAGGAGGCGCTCGAAAAGCTGATGCAAGGCCGCACGACCATCATCATCGCCCATCGCCTGGCCACCGTGCTCAAGGCCGACCGCATCGTGGTGATGGATCACGGCCACAAGATCGCCGTCGGCACTCACGCCGAACTTCTGCTGCACAGCCCGTTGTATGCACGCCTCGCGTCCCTGCAATTTGCGGCGGTGGGAAGCGAGGCGGTGGACGTCGCATCGCGCTAGGGCTCGCGAACCCTACTTCAGCAAACCCGATTCCTTCAGTGCTCGTTGGACCGCGGGGCGCGGCGCAATGCGCGACTGATAGGCCTTGAGCACCGGCCATCGCTCCAGATCGATTTTCAAAGGCCGGGTCCAGCTCAAGACGGTGAACAAATACGCATCCGCCACTGTAAACGCATTTCCCATGAGGAAGGTCTTATCTTTCAGGAAGCCGGATAACCAATCGAATTTCTTCTCGAGGTTGGCCTGCGCGGCAGCCCTCCAGTCGGCCGATATCTTCGGATTGAACAGCGGGCTGAATCCCTTGTGCACTTCCGAGGTAATGTAATTCAGCATCTCCATCAGCCGATAGCGTTCGAAGGTGCCGGCGCGCGGCGCCAATCCGGAGTCGGGCTTCTGGTCCGCGAGGTACTGAACGATGGCCGGTCCCTCGGTGAGCACCTTGCCGTCGTCGAGCTCCAATGCCGGTACGGCGCCCTTGGAATTGATCGTGAGGTAGTCGACGCCCGCTGCGGTCTTCTTGGTCGCGAGGTCAACCCTCTCGAGAGTGTAGGGCAAGGCCGCCTCGAGCAGCACGATGTGCGGTGACAGGGAGCAGGCGCCGCGGGAGTAATACAGCTTCATGACCATGTCCTTTGTTTGTCCAATGCGATTGATGCGAGAATGATACGCCGATCATTGCACGGCGATGATGCGGCGTGCGCTCAAGAATCTGCTGGAATACGGCGGCGCCGCGAGCGAGTCGATGCGTACATGGCCGCCGGCGGAGGGCGCGTGAATGAAGCGCTCGCCGCCGAGGGCGATGCCGACGTGCAGTTCCTTGTGCGCGAGATGCATGAAGACCAGATCGCCCGCCTTGAGGTCGCTGCGCGCGACCGGCGTTCCCGCATGCAGCTGTTCGTGCGCGGTGCGCGGCACCCGAACGCCCGCGCCGTTCGCCGCATACGCAACCAGGCCGCTGCAGTCGAAGCCGCCGGGCGCGGCACCGCCGAAGCGATAGGGTTGACCGAGCATGGACGTGGCGAGTTCGACCATGATCGTGCGCGGGCCGGCGGAGGGCCGGGCGGAGGATTGCTCGGCGGCGGAACCGGCAATGGCAGAGGGCGAAGCGGGCGCGGGGTGCTGTTGCAGCGAAGTCGCGGCGCAGCCGGCCAGCGCCATCGACAACACGGCGGACGCGGCGGCTCTGATCACACCACGGTCGTGGCCAATGCCGCGCCGACGATACCGGCGTCCGAGCGCAAGGTCCCGATGAATCAAGCGCGCCGGGCAGTGCAGTTTGGCCAGGAATTTTTCGGGTTCATCGGTGATGCCGCCGCACAGGACGATGAGGTCCGGCCACAGCAAGGCGTGCATTTCATTCAGCACCAGACTCAACTGCTCGGTCCACGCCTCCCAGCTCAAGTGCTGGTCGACCTTCGCGCGTCCGGAAGCGCGCAGTTCCGCCTCGCGCCCGGCGACCTGGAGGTGGCCGAATTCCGTGTTCGGCACGAGCTTGCCATCGACGAACAGCGCGCTGCCGATGCCCGTGCCCAGAGTCAACAAGAGCACGGTGCCCGGCACGCCGCGCGCGGCGCCATAGCGCAATTCGGCGAGGCCGGCCGCATCCGCATCGTTGATGGCGATTACGGGACGCCGCAAATATTCACCAGCCAGCGCCGCCAGCGGCTTGCCGATCCAGGCCTTGTTGAGATTCGCCGCCGTGCGCACGATGCCATCGCGTATCACGCTGGGAAATGCCAGGCCCACGGCATGATCGCCCGAAACGTTCGCCACCACGGTCTGCAGCGCGGCCAGCAAGGATTCGGTCGCGCCCTGCGCCGGGGTCGGGGTGCTGAATCGCTCGCTGGCGAATGTTCCTTTCTCCAAGTCGATCAGCGCGCACTTGATGGATGAACCACCGACGTCGATGCCGACGGCCAAGGGTGATGAAGTCAATTTAAATCACTCATTGTGAGGTTCGCCCGCCGTCGCTTGAAGTTCGACCCTATAATAACCCGTAACATGCGCTCGATAGATACCCAGTTTGCGACCCGCCGGCAACGCCGCTTTGCAGCCCGGCACGTTGCACGCCGCCCTGCTCGAACGCCTCACCCGGACTCTCGGCAAGAATCCGGAGTCGGCCGGCGCGCGGGATGTTTACGACGCATTGTCGCTGGCGGTGCGCGAGGAGCTGACCTTACGCTGGCTGGCCACGCAGCGCCGCGTGGCGAACGCCCATGTGAAGCGCGTATGCTATTTTTCGGTCGAATATCTGCCGGGCCGCTCTTTGGTGAATGCACTGTCCTGCCTGGACGGCGACCTGTTGCAGGAAGCGCGCGCGGCCTTGCGCGACATGGGCCACGATTTGGACGACATTGCCGCGCAGGAGGTCGATCCCGGCCTCGGCAACGGCGGCTTGGGGCGGCTCGCGGCATGCTTCCTGGATTCGCTGGCGACGCTGCAATACCCGGCCGTGGGCTACGGCATCCGCTACGACTACGGTATCTTCACGCAGGTCATCGGGCCCGACGGCGGGCAGCGCGAGGTGGCGAGCAGCTGGCTGCGCCTGCGCAACGTGTGGGAAACGCCGCGCGGCAACGTGCGCTTCACCGTGCGCTTCGGCGGGCGGATCCAGGCCGAGGAGACGCCGGCGCCGGGCGACATGGGCCGCTGGGTCGGCACCAGCGACATCTACGCCGATCGGATTCGATCAGTTGATTCCGGGCAACCGCGGTCCCACCGTCAATCATCTGCGGCTCTGGTCCGGCCGCGCAATCACGCCGTTTCACATCGATGCATTCAATGCCGGCGATTATGCGGCCGCCGTGCGCGAGCAGGTGGAGGCGAAAAATCTGTCGCGCGTGCTGTATCCGGACGATTCGACGCCGCAGGGCAAGGAGCTGCGGCTCAAGCAGCAGTATTTCTTCGTCAGCGCCAGCCTGCAGGACATCCTCGCGACGCATCTCAGCGAGGGCCGCAGCCTCGCCTCCATGCCCGACTCGATCGCGATCCAATTGAACGACACGCACCCGGCGGTGGCGATTCCGGAGCTGATGCGCCTGCTGATCGATGAGCACGGCTTGTCGTGGAGCGAAAGCTGGCGGATCACGACCCGCGTGTTCGCCTATACCAACCACACGTTGCTGCCGGAGGCGCTCGAGACCTGGCCGGTGGCGATGTTCGAGCGGCTGCTGCCGCGGCATCTGCAGATCATCTATTTGATCAATCGCGATTTTCTGCAATCCGTCGAGGCGCGCTATCCCGGCGATGACGAGCGCCGCCGCAGCCTGTCCATCATCGATGATGCCGGCGATCGCCGCGTGCGCATGGCGCATCTTGCGGTCATCGGCAGTCATCGGGTCAACGGGGTCGCGCAACTGCATTCGGATCTCATGCGGCAGCAGGTGTTCTGCGGATTTGCCGATCTGTATCCGGATCGATTCATCAACGTGACCAACGGCATCGCCGTGCGCCGCTGGCTCAAGCAATCGAATCCCGGGCCTCGTCGGCGCTGCTGACCGAGCGCCTGGGCTCGGCGTGGGAAAACGACCTCGAAGAGCTCGGCCGACTGATCGGCGCCGCGGACGATGCGGAATTTCGCCGCCAGTTTCGCGGCATCAAGCGCACCAACAAGCAGCGGCTCGCCGACGAGGTGATGCGGCGCACCGGCGTGGAGCTCAGCGTCAACTCCCTGTTCGACGTGCAGGTGAAGAGGATTCACGAGTACAAGCGGCAGCTGCTCAACCTCTTGTATGTGGTGACGCGCTACCGGCGCATCCGCGACAATCCGCGCGCCGACATCGTGCCGCGCAATGTGATCTTTGCCGGCAAGGCGGCGCCGGGCTATGTGATGGCCAAGGCCATCATCAAGCTCATCAACAACGTTGCGCGCACCATCGACGCCGACCCGGCCGTGCGCGACAAGCTGCGCGTGGCGTTCCTGCCGGACTACGATGTGTCTCTGGCGCAGAAAATCATGCCCGCGGCGGACCTGTCGCAGCAAATCTCCACCGCCGGCATGGAGGCTTCTGGAACCGGCAACATGAAACTGGCGCTGAACGGGGCGCTGACCATCGGCACATTGGACGGAGCCAACATCGAGATCCGCGATCATGTGGGAGCGGAAAACGTGTTCATTTTCGGCCTCACGGCGCAGGAGGTCGCGGCGCGGCGCGCGGCCGGCTACCAGCCGCGGCGCGAGCTCGACGCCAATCCCGATCTCAAGGGCACGTTGGATCTCATCGAATCGGGATTCTTCTCGCCGGGGCGCCCGCATGACGCGAAGCCGGTGGTCGACCGGCTGCTGAGCGACGGCGAACCCTTCCTGGTGCTGGCGGATTTTGCGGCGTATGCGCGCGCCCAGGATCACGTGGACGCCTTGTTCGTCCGGGAGGACGATTGGAGTCACAAAGCCATCATCAATTGCCTCAATATGGGCTATTTCTCCAGCGATCGGAGCATTCGCGAGTACGCGGACCGAATATGGGCCGTGAAGCCCGTGATCTGACTGGACCTGGGTAGGAGCTGTCCTTAAGTGAACCTCATTCAGGCGGGACTGCCGCGACCGCTCGGCGCCACGAGGACGGAGCGCGGGGTCAATTTCGCGCTGTACTCGAGCAATGCGACCCGCGTGGAGATTTGCCTGTTCGATGCCGACAGCGGGGCCGAAGCCGGGCGCGCCGACTTGCCGGCGCGCACCGGCGACATCTGGCATGGCCTGGTCGCACCGCGGCACGCGGGCCCGGGAACCCGCTATGCGTACTACGTGCACGGCCCGAATGACCCGGAGAACGGTCACCGTTTCGATGCCGGCGTCGGCTTGATCGACCCGTACGCGCGCCAGCTGTCGAACGGCTCGCCGCTGCGCTCGCGAGTCATCGACGGCAGTTTCTATTGGGGCGGGGATCGCCCGCCCGCCATCCCGTGGCGCGACACGCTCATCTATGAGCTGCACGTGAAGGGCTTTACACAGCTGCATCCGGCAGTGCCGGCGGAGTGGCGCGGAAAATACCTGGGACTCACGGTCGCCGCGGTGATCGAGCATTTGAAATCCATCGGGGTGACGGCGGTGGAACTATTGCCGTGCCAGTCCTTCGTCAGCGAGCCGCTCCTGCGCGAGCGCGGCTTGGTCAACTACTGGGGCTACAATCCGGTGGCCTGGTTCGCACCGGCGAACGAATACGCCGTGCACGATGCCGTCGCCGAGTTCAAGACCATGGTGAAGGCGCTGCATGCAGCGGGAATCGAAGTGATTCTCGACGTGGTGTTCAATCACACCGCCGAGGGCAACGAATCCGGCCCGCTGCTGTCGCTGCGCGGCATCGACAATGCGGTCTACTACCGGCTCACGCCGCAGGACTGGCGCTTCTACGAGAACCTCACCGGCTGCGGCAACACCGTCTGCTGCGAGCACCCGCAGGTGCGCACGCTCATCATCGACTGCCTGAAGTACTGGGTCGAAGAAATGCACGTCGATGGGTTTCGATTCGATCTCGCGACGGTGCTGGGGCGCGAGGGCACCGGTTTCAACGAGCGCAGCAGCCTCTTCAAGTCGCTGCGCTCCGAACCCGCCCTCGCGTTCGTCAAACTGATCGCGGAGCCCTGGGATGTGGGGTGGGGCGGATACCAGCTCGGACGATTCCCGCCGGGTTGGTCGGAATGGAACGACCGCTACCGGGACGCGATGCGCTCGTTTTGGCGGCGCGACGCCGGCAAGGTCGGCGAGTTCGCCGAGCGATTCGCGGGTTCGAGCGATTTATTCCGGCACAACGGCCGCAAGCCGACCGCCGGCGTCAATTTTCCGACCTCGCATGACGGCTTCACGCTCAACGATTTAGTCTCCTATAACGAACGGCACAACGAAGCGAATCTGGAAAACAACACCGACGGCCACAATGACAATTTGAGCTGGAATTGTGGAGTGGAGGGGCCGACGGACGATCCGGCCATAAATGCCCTTCGCAAGCGCCAGATGCGAAATTTTTTGACCACCCTGTTCTTCTCGCAAGGCGTTCCGATGTTGCAGAGCGGCGATGAGTTCGCGCGCACGCAGCGCGGCAACAGCAATGCCTACTGCCAGGACAACGAGATTTCCTGGGTCGACTGGCATTTGCGCAGCGTCAACCTCGACCTGCTGCGATTCGTGCAGCTGCTCGCGCAGCTGCGCCGCCGGCACGTCGAATTCCGGCGCGAGACCTTCCTCAAGGGCGCGGCCTCGCGCGCCGGCGTCAAGGATGTGACGTGGTTAAATGTGCACGGCACCGAGATGAAGCAAGGTGAGTGGCACGATGAAAACCTGCGCACATTGGGCATCTGGTTCGGCAAGCGCAGCGACAGCGGCGGGCGCCTGTTGTTGCTGCTGAACGCCGGCTCCGCGCCGCAGAATTTTTTCCTGCCGGGGGCGCCGGCCGACGCGCCGTGGATCCGTCAATTCGACACAGCGCTCGACGCGCTCGAAGCGACCAGCCTCGGTGCCGTGCGCGAGTACCGGCTGGAGGCCAGCAGCGCGGCTCTGTTGGAGTGCTGACGTCGTGGACAGGACGCTGATCGAGAGACTGGCACGCCTGCGCGGGATCGGCGATGCCTACTATGATTATCGCGGCGAGCTGAAGTATTTCAGTCTCGAGACGAAAAAGAATCTTGTGCGCGCGATGGGATGCAACGTGGAGGAGCCCGCCGCGCTCGCGCGCGAGCTGAGCCGGCTCGAGGTGGCGCGTTGGCGCAGATTTCTGCCGGCGGTCGCGGCCGTGCGCGGCGCGCGTATCGGCGTCGACGTCAATGTCACGGCGCGCGAGTTCGGCTCCACATTGATCTGGTCGGTGCGCTTGCAGGATGGTGCGCGCCGCTCGGGGATGATCTCGAGCGCCGATTGCCCGGAGGTCTGGAGAGGCGAGGTCGAGGGATCCTGGATCACTCGCCGGCGCTTTGAATTGCCGCTCGATCTGCCGGCGGGCTATCACGAATTAGAGGCGAGAATCGCGGTGAGTGCAGCCGCGGGCGCGGCCGCAGCCGGCCCCGATCGCTGCCTGCTGATCGTCTCGCCGCCGCGCTGCTTCGAGCCCGAACCGATCAGTGCGGGCGGCCGGTTGTGGGGCATCGCCGTGCAGCTGTACACGCTGCGCTCGCGCGGCAACTGGGGCATCGGGGATTTCACCGATCTTCGATCCCTGATCCGATGGGTGGCGTCGCACGGCGCCGGGTTCATCGGCTTGAATCCCCTGCATGCGCTGGCACCTGCGGATCCCGACAGATCGAGCCCGTACAGCGCATCGAGCCGCCACTTCCTCAATGTTCTGTACATCGCAGTGCCCGCGGTGCCCGAGTTTCAGCAATGCGCGGCGGCGCGCGAACGGTTGGCCGATGCGTCGTTCACGCAGCGGCTGCGCGCACTGCGCGGCGCTGAGTTGGTCGATTACGGCGGCGTGGCGGACCTCAAATTGGAGGTCCTCGCGCTGCTGTACGGCGATTTTCGCGATCGCCATCTGTCGGCAGGGACCGCTCGGGCGCGGGAGTTTCGCGATTTCGTCGCCGCGGGAGGCAATCCCCTGCAGAGGCATGCCCGCTTCGACGCGCTCGATCGCTATTTTCGCGCGACCTTGGGCACGGCCTCTGGATGGCGCTCCTGGCCCGAGGAGTACCGCGATGTGCAGGGCCGCGCGGCGGCGCGATTTGCGGCGGAGCATCCCGAGGAAGTCGAATTCTATGCGTACCTGCAATGGCTGGCGCATGAGCAGCTGTGCAGTGCGCAGGCGCTGGCACGCGAACTCGGCATGCCCATCGGGCTGTACGGCGACTATGCGGTGGGTGCGAACCCCGCCGGTTCCGAAACCTGGGTGGATCAAGACAGTTACTGTCTGGGCGCTGAGATCGGCGCGCCGCCGGATCCCTTGGCCCTCAAGGGACAGGGCTGGGGCATACCGCCGCAAGATCCGTCGGCGATGGAGGCGGAGCGGCTGCAGGGCTTCGTGCGCCTGATCCGCAACAACATGCGCTACTACGGCGCGCTGCGCCTGGATCACGTGATGTCGCTGTTCCGGTTGTGGTGGGTCGCGTGCGGCTCCTCGCCCACCGAGGGGGCCTACGTTCACTATCCCTTGGAGCAGCTGCTCACGGTTCTGGCGCTGGAAAGCGCGCGTGCTTCCTGCCTGGTCGTGGGCGAGGATCTCGGCGTGGTTCCCGATGAGATGCGCCGGGCGATGCCCGATTACGGACTGTATCATTACAAGGTTCTGCTATTCGAACGGCTGGAGGGCCGATTTCGCCGTCCCGACGAGTATCTGCGCCACGCGCTGGCGACGGTCACCACGCACGACATGCCCACCCTGCGCAGCTATTGGGAAGGGCGCGACATCGAGCTGCGCCGCGGTTTGAATCTGTACCCGAGCGCCGCGGTCGAAGGCGAGGTCATTCGAGAGCGCGAGCAGGACCGGGAATTGTTGTTGGCGGCGCTGAAGGAGCAGGGTCTCGATCCCGCGCAGCCGGCAACGCCGGCCGAGCCCTTCACGGCCGAACTCGCGCATGCCCTGCATCTGTACCTGGCGCGCTCGGCAACCGCGCTGGTCGCGCTGCAGATCGAGGATCTGCTGGGGGAGATCCTGCCGGTGAACGTGCCCGGCACCGACCGGGAATATCCGAATTGGCGGCGCAAGGTGTCGGCAGATATCGAGGATCTGGCGGGACGGGCGGATTTGGCAGCGCAGTTCGCCGACATTCGCGCGGCGCGGGACTAGGCGTTCGCCGGCATCCGCGCCTGTGCCAAGGCCGCCCAGATCCAAACGCAGGCGCCGATCAACACGGCAACCGGTACTATTTTCACGGCCTGCGCGAGGGACGACGCATCCGACAATGCGCCGATGAGAAAGGGTGAGAGCAAGTCGCCGAGCAGGTGGATGGCAAATACACTGAGCGCGATCGCCGTCGCGCGTTCCGTGGCAACGACGAGATTGACGATGGCCGCATTGATCGGACCGGTCGACAAGAACAGCAAGAGCTGCGCTGCCACCATCCACATCAGGCAAAGAGTTTGCGACGGCGTGGTGAGCGCCATCCACACGCAGGGGGCTGCCACGATGGTCGAGAGCGCACATAGCCACATATAGGCTTGCCGTGAATATTTCACGCAGTAATCGCCCAGCCAGCCGCCGACGAAAGTGCCCACGAAACCGGTGATGACCACGATCTTGCCGAAGTCGATGGCAGCGTCGGCGTGCGGAACGCCGCGGACGCGCTCGAGGAACGCCGGCATCCAAAATGCCAGCCCGCCCACGGCAAAGGTATAGGCGGCGTATCCCAGGACGGTCAAAACATAGGGCCGGTTTCGCATCAGCCGGCCGTAGGTCGCCCACGTGTCCTTGCGAACGACCGCCGCCGAGTCTGCCGAATGACTTTCCACCGGCGCGCCGCCGGCGTCCTGCACGCCGCGCGGCGGGTCGCGCAGCAGTAGACACAGCGCCGCCAGCAGCAATCCGGGCACGCCGGCCACGAAGAACGCTGCGCGCCACCCATAATGCTTGTCGACGAGTCCGCCGACGATGAAGCCCAAAGCCGAGCCCACGGGTATCGCGCAGAAGAAAATTGCCATCACGCGGGCGCGTTGGCGCGCGGGATAATAATCCGACAGCAGGCTCGGTGCGATCGTGACGTATGCGGCCTCTCCCACGCCCACGGAAGCGCGCGCCGCGAGCAGGGCGAGATAACTGCCCGCAAACCCGGACAGGGCGGTGGCGAAGCTCCAGCAGGCGACGCCGAAGGCGATCAATCGTGGCCGCGAACGCCGGTCGCCCAGGGCGCCGAACACCGGAGCGGTGAGCGTGTACACCACGAGGAAACCGGACATGAGAGATCCCAGATTCGCGTCCGAGAGCCCGAGTTCCGAATGCTTGAGGCTTTCGACCAGCGCGGATACGACGTATCGATCCAGGTAGCTGAACAAATTGATGAACGAGAGGACGGCCAGGCCGAAACCCGCGGAGCGTAGCCAGGAGGTCTGTGTTTGAGCTGTCACGCCCCGGTATAGTAGCAACGCGAGTTTGCGTTTAGGTGTAATTTATCGGTGACCCATGATCATGCTTCGCAAGTCGTGGCTGCTCGGTGTGGCGGCGACTCTTTGCACCGTAGTGTGGTTCGCCCTGTTGGCGCAGCGGCCGTTGTTCGATCCCGATGAAGGGCGCTATGCGGAGATCCCGCGCGAGATGCTGAGCGGCGGCGATTGGGTGATTCCGCATCTCAACGCGCTCGTGTACCTGGAAAAGCCGCCGCTGCAGTACTGGCTCACGGCGTTGGCATTCCGCGCCCTCGGGCAGAGCGAATTCCCGGCCCGGCTCTGCACCGGGCTTGCCGGATACCTCGCGGTGCTGGCGGTGTTCTTTCTGGGCCGCGATCTGTGGGGTTTCGATGCCGGGCTGCGAGCGGTGTTGTTCACCTCGGCATCGGCCTTGTTCGTGTTGCTGGGTCACCAGCTCACCCTCGACATGTTATTGAGCTTCTGGCTGCTGGCGGCCTTGGGCTGCTTTTTGGCGGCGCAGGCACGGCGCGATACCGGCAGCCGCTGGCAGGCGTGGATGTTGGGCTGCTGGACCGCGATGGCGCTGGCAGTGCTCACCAAGGGATTGATCGGAGTGGTGATTCCGGGCGCCACGTTGAGCGCGTACCTGCTGTGGCAGCGCGATTGGATGCTGCTGCGCCGATTGAATTATCGCTGGGGGCTGCCGCTGTTCACACTGATCGCCGCGCCCTGGTTCGCGCTGGCCGCCCGCGCCAACGCACAATTCCTGCAGTTCTTCTTCATCCGCGAGCACTTCCTGCGTTTCGTCACGGCGATTGAGCATCGCACCGAACCGTGGTGGTTCTTCGCGCCGGTGCTCGTGGTGGGAATCATGCCGTGGCTGCCTCAGGCAGCACACGCGTTGATCGTCGTGCCCCGCAGCCGCGTACAGCGCGGCCAATTCGATGCGGCCCGTGTGCTCTGGACCTGGTGCGTCTTCGTGCTGGTTTTCTTCTCCTGCTCCGATGCCAAACTGATCCCCTATATCCTGCCGGCCATTCCCGCGCTTGCCCTCCTCTGTGCCGGGCGGCCGGGAGGCGACAGCCGCGGGGTGTTGCTGGCCGGGGCATTCCTGTCTCTGGCGTCCGGCGCGGGAGTGCTCGCCTATGTGAATGGTGCGTGGAGTTCGCCCGAGGCAGTGCAATTGCTGCGCTTGATACGTCCGATGCTCTTGTGCATGAGCGCCTTGCTGGCGCTGGGCGCGCTGCTCGCCGCCCGCTTTGCGCTGCGAGGCCGGCCGCTCGCTGCGCTGGCTGTGCTGAGCGGCGCCTGGTTTTTGGGGTCGGCGTGCATCCTGGTGGCAGGCAACGCTGCGCAGTCGTTGTACAGTGCCAAGGATATCGCGCTGGCCGTGCGGCACGCGGCTGCAACGGACGAGCCCGCGGACGCCCGGTCGGGCACGGACATCCCGCCGGACGTTCGCGTGTTCGCGGTGCAGGCTTATCAACAATCGCTCGTGTTTTATTTGCAGCGGCCGGTGGTCTTGGTCGATTATCGCGATGAGTTCGACTTAGGTTTGACGCTCGATCCGCAGCGCGGCATCGCGACGCTGCAGCAATTCACCGAAGTGTGGCGACCCCTTGCACAAGGAATCGCGGTCTTGCCGCCGCGCAGCCGGGAGCGCCTGTCCCGCCTTGAGCTGCCGATGCGCGAAGTGGCGCGCTTTCCGGACCGAGTAGTTATCAGCCGGCATTAGTTGAAGTCCGACAGGCGCCGGCACGCGCGTTATACAATTCGAGACGCCAAGGTCCCCTGCCGTGATTATGTCATGCACTGTCATGGTGCGTGACGGAGACGCCGTTGTCGATCCATGTTGCCCTAAATCACGTCACGCACTATCGCTATGACCGATCGGTGGCGTTGAGTCCGCAGGTGGTGCGCCTGCGTCCAGCGCCACACTGCCGCACGCGCATCTTGAGCTATTCGCTCAAAGTGAGCCCGGCGGAGCATTTCATCAATTGGCAGCAGGACCCTCAGGCGAACTACCTGGCGAGATTGGTATTTCCCAACGAGGCGCGCGAGCTGCGAATCGAAGTTGATTTGGTCGCCGAGATGGCGGTGCTCAACCCGTTCGACTTCTTCCTCGCGCCGTACGCGGAACAGTTTCCATTCAAGTACGATTCGAACGAGCGCCGCGAATTGGTGCCGTACCTGGTCAAGGCGCCGGCAACCGTGTCCGCTCGCCAGCTATTTGGCCGGCATCTCTCGCGAACGTTGCCGCACCATCGATTTTCTCGTCGGTATCAATCAACGCCTAGCCCTAGACATCCAGTATGTGATTCGCCTCGAACCCGGGGTGCAATTGCCGGAGGAGACATTGGCGAAGCGCGCCGGCTCGTGCCGGGATTCCGCTGCGCTGCTGGTGCAGCTGATGCGCCACGTCGGCCTCGCGGCGCGTTTCGTTTCCGGCTACCTGATCCAGCTGGTGCCCGACGTGAAGGCGCTCGATGGGCCCGTCGGAGCGCAGACGGATTTCACCGACCTGCACGCCTGGTGCGAGGTGTACCTGCCCGGTGCCGGTTGGATCGGACTCGATCCGACCTCCGGCTTGCTCGCCGGCGAGGGTCATATTCCGCTCGCTTGCACGCCGGAACCATCCGCAGCCGCGCCCGTCAGCGGGGCGGTCGACGAGTGCGAGACCTCGTTCGAGCATCATATGGGCGTGCGGCGAGTCTGGGAGGCGCCGCGCGTCACCAAGCCCTACAGCGATGCGGAGTGGTCCGCCATCGAATCACTGGGGCGCGCGGTCGATGCGGACCTTGGCACTCAGGATGTGCGCCTCACGATGGGCGGAGAGCCCACGTTCGTGTCGATCGATGACCGCGACGGCGCTGAATGGAACACCGCTGCCCTGGGTCCGAAGAAGCGGCGCCTGGCCGCCACCCTGTATCACCGGCTCAAGGAGAAGTACGCGCCCCTCGGCCTTGCGCATTTTGGGCAAGGCAAGTGGTATCCGGGCGAACAACTGCCGCGCTGGTCGTTGAATTGCTATTGGCGCAAGGACGGCGAGCCCCTGTGGAGCAATCCCCGTTTGACCGCGGATGAGCAGGTCGCTCAGCCGCTGACGGAGGATACGGCACGGCGCTTTCTCATGCGCGTCGCCCAGGAATTGGGACTCGATCCGAAGCACGTATTCCCTGCCTACGAAGATGTCTTCTACCACCTGTGGCGCGAGCGCCGCTTGCCGGCAAACGTCGATCCCTTCGACTCGCGGCTGCAGGATCCGGTGGAGCGTGCGCGCCTGGCCAAGATCTTCGAACAAGGCTTGGAGCAGAGCGTCGGCCATGTGCTCCCCGTTGCACGCTCCGCAGCCGGGGATCGGTGGCAAACCGGTTCATGGTTCCTGCGCAGTGAACGCTGCTACCTGGTTCCCGGCGATTCGCCGATCGGCTACCGGCTGCCGCTCGACTCGCAGCCTTGGACTGCCGCCGCCGATTTTCCATTCATTCACGCGCCGGACCCGTCGCGGAGTTTCTCGGCGCTGCGCCCGCATGCGGAAATCCGCCGCCAGTTCCGCGACCGCGATGCCGCGGCGGTCGACAATGCGGCCGCGGTTGACAACGCACGGACCGTCGACAATGCGGCGACCGTGGACGAACGAGCGCCGGTGCCGAAGGAATCCGCCGCCGGCATCACGCGCACTTCGATGTGCGCCGAGCCGCGCAACGGCGTGCTGTATATCTTCATGCCGCCGGCGCGCGAGTTGGAGCACTACGTGGAATTGGTGGCGGCGGTCGAGGCCGCAGCCGAAGCGCTCGCGCAGCCCGTCATTCTCGAAGGCTATGAGCCGCCCAACGATCCGCGCCTCAGCAACTTTCGCGTGACGCCGGATCCCGGGGTCATTGAAGTCAATATCCAACCGTCGGCCGATTGGGGCCAGCTGGCGGATTTGACCACATTTCTGTACGAGGCTGCGCGCGAGTCGCGCCTGACGACCGAGAAATTCATGCTCGACGGGCGCCACACCGGCACCGGCGGTGGAAATCACATCGTGCTCGGCGGCGCGAGCGCCGCGGACTCGCCATTCCTGCGCCGTCCCGACTTGCTGCGCAGCCTGCTCGGCTATTGGCACAATCATCCGTCGCTGTCGTATCTTTTCTCGGGATTGTTCATCGGTCCCACCTCGCAGGCGCCGCGCGTCGACGAAGCGCGCAACGACTCGCTGTATGAGCTCGAAATCGCTTTCAGACAATTCCCGACACCCGGCGCGAGCGTGCCGCCTTGGCTCGTCGACCGGCTGTTGCGCAATATCCTGATCGATGTCACGGGCAACACGCACCGAACGGAGTTCTGCATCGATAAGATGTATTCGCCCGACGGGCCGACGGGGCGGCTCGGCTTGCTCGAGATGCGCGCCTTCGAGATGCCGCCGCACGCGCGCATGAGTCTCACCCAGCAGCTGCTGCTGCGGGCGATGGTGGCGCGATTCTGGCGCACGCCGTACGCACCGGCCGCATTGGTGCGTTGGGGTACGGAGCTGCACGACCGCTTCCTGATGCCGCACTTCGTCGAACAGGACTTTGCCGATGTCATCGCAGAGATGCGCGAGCAGGGATTCGCATTCCAGACTGAGTGGTTCGCACCGCATTTCGAATTCCGTTTTCCCAAGTACGGCGATTTCGCGGCGCGCGGCATGCAATTCGAGCTGCGCCAGGCGCTCGAACCGTGGCACGTGATGGGGGAGGAGGGTACGGCTGGCGGCGCCGTGCGCTATGTGGATTCGTCGGTGGAGCGCCTGCAAGTCAAGGTTTTGGGCCTGCCGCCCGCGCGCTTTCTCGTGACTTGCAATGGCCGGGCCATGCCGCTGCAGCCCACCGGGCGAGTCGGTGAGTTCGTCGGTGCGGTGCGCTACCGGGCCTGGCGCCCCGCCTCGGCCCTGCACCCGAGCATCGGCGTGCATGCGCCGTTGACTTTCGATCTAGTCGACACGTGGATGAATCGCTCGCAAGGAGGTTTTCAATATCACGTCACTCATCCCGGCGGCTTGAGCCATGACCTATTTCCGGTCAATTCGTTCGAGGCGGAAAGCCGGCGATTGGCGCGCTTTTTCCGCATGGGGCATACCCCCGGTCGCATGGCCGCGGCGCCGCCGAAGATTGACGCGGAATTTCCCTTCACGCTCGATTTGCGCATGAGTGATGACCGACGCCCGCCTTGAAGACTATTTGAGCGATACGCGCCGCTACGACGAACTGCTCGATAGTTCGGGGATGTGCGCGCGCACTGGCGTCCGCTGATCGATGCTCTGGCGAACGAGGGCGCCGACGCCGTGCGCCACGGCGTCGAATTGGCGCGCCGTCTCATCGTGGAAAACGGCGTGACCTACAACGTCTACGCCGATCCTCAGGGACGCGACCGCCCTTGGGTGCTCGACCCTTTGCCGGTTTTGATCACGGCCGACGAGTGGTGCGAGATCGAGCTCGGCGTTGCTCAGCGGGCGCGCTTGTTCGACGCCTTGCTGTCGGATGTGTACGGCCCGCAGCGCCTGCTGGCGGACGGCACGGTCCCGGCGGACCTGCCGTTCGGACACCCGAATTTTCTCTGGCCATGCCACGGGATCGCGCCGCCAGGCGGCAATTGGCTGCACGTCCACGCCGTCGATATCTCGCGCTCCGCGGACGGCCGCTGGTGGGCGCTCGCCGACCGGACACAAACTCCGTCGGGGCCTGGTTACGCCTTGGAAAATCGGCAGATCGTGTCGCGCGTCTTCCCGGATTTGCTGGGAGACCTCGGTGTGCGTTCGCTCGGTGGTTTTTTCGTCGCGTTGCGCGAAAATTTGCTGCGGCACGCGCTCGAGGACGAAGCGCCGTTGGCGGTTGTGCTCACCCCGGGATCGTTCAACGAAACCTATTTCGAACATGCCTATCTCGCACGTCAATTGGGCCTGCCATTGGTCGAAGGCCATGACCTCACCGTGCGCCGCGATACCGTGTATTTGAAAACGCTGGGGGGCCTGCGCCGAGTGCACGCCATCCTGCGCCGGCTGGATGACGATTTCTGCGACCCTGTGGAATTGCGCGCGGACTCGGCGCTCGGCGTGCCGGGCCTCATCGGCGTGGTGCGAGCCGGCCGAGTGGTGCTCGCCAATGGTCTCGGCAGCGGGGTACTCGAGTCCGCCGCGTGGATGGGGTTCATGCCGGCGGCCGCGAAGCGGTTGCTCGGCGAGAAATTGCGGCTGCCGTCGGTTGCGACCTGGTGGTGCGGCGAGCGCCTGGCGCTCGATTACGTGCTGGAAAATCTCGAACGCCTGGTCATCAAGCCGACGTATCCCAATCAGAAATTTGGCGTGGTGTTCGGCCGCGATCTCGAGCCGCAAGCGCGCGCTGATCTGGCGCGACGCCTCCGGGCGCAGCCGCACGCGTACGTCGCGCAGGAGCGCCTGGCTTTCTCTCAGGCGCCCGTATGGCGCAACGGCAGCGGCGGGGCGCCGGGATTTGCCGCGCGCGCGCTCGGCATTCGCGTGTACGCCATTGCGACTGCCACGGGCTATCGAGTGATGCCGGGAGGGCTGGCCCGTATTGCATCGGACACCGCGGACATCGTCTCGATGCAGCGCGGCGGCGGCAGCAAGGATGTCTGGGTGCTGGCCCCGGACCGCAGATCGAGCGACGAAATCAATGTCGCGAGCGCCGTGCCGCGCAGCGCGTCGCGGCATGATGACCTGCCCTCGCGCCTGGCGGAGAACCTGTTCTGGTTCGGCCGCTATAGCGAGCGCTGCGAGGACAAGGCGCGGCTGCTGCGCGCGACCTTGAGGGTGCGGCCCAACGCATTGCTGTGGCCGCAGGTCCTCGAGACCTGCGGCCGCTTCGTCGCGCCGTCGCTGTACGACGATGTCAATCCATTGGGCCTGAGCGCCGATCTGCAGCGCCTCGGCTGGTGCGCGGCGCAGGCACGCAGCCGCTTGTCGGCGGAAAACTGGCGCGCCATCGGCGTCATGCAGCGCGAATTTCAGGACGCCGCCCTCGCCAAGCGCGATCCGCGCGAGACTCTCGATGTGCTGCTCCTGTCATTGGCCGGTCTCGCGGGCTTCGCCTTGGATGATATGACCCAAGATGACGGTTGGCGCTTGATGATGGTCGGCCGCCGCCTGGAACGCCTGCAGTTCCTCGCCGAGCTGCTGGCGCAACGCCTCGAATCCGGGGACACCCCCGCGCAAAGCGAACTGGAGTGGCTGCTCGACATCGGCGATAGCACCATCACGTACCGCACGCGGTATCTGGCGGCGCCGCGATTGGGTGCGACCATCGATCTGCTGGTCTTCGACCAGACCAACCCGCGGGCGCTCGCATTCCAGTGGCAAGCGATCGAGCAGTCCTTGGTGCGGGTGGCGGTTTCGCTCGGCGGGTCCCCGGACGATAGCCTCGATGAGGCGGTGGCGCTGGTCGGGGAAATGCAACTCAGCGCCATCGAGGGCGACAGCCCGCGCGCCCTGCGCGCGCGACAGAGCCTCGCAGCACAGATGGCCGGCCTCGCCGCCGCGGCCGGCAGACTCTCCGACCGTTTGTGCCTGAAGCATTTCACGCTCATTGATGCCGAGATTCGCGTGGTGGCCGCGTGAGCGAAATCACGCGCTACCAGGTGCGTCATCAGACCGTGTACCACTACGGCGGCAACGTCGCGCATTCGCATCAGCTGCTGCATTTGGCGCCGCGCGATTCGGCGAACCAGGTGTGCCGTTCGCGATCGATCGAACTGAATCCCAAGCCCAGCTTGCTGCGCGAGGACGTCGATGCGTTCGGCAATTTCGTGACGCGTCTCGAATATGATCAGCCGCACGATCGCCTCGAGGTGTTGGCGGAGATCGGCGTCGAGGTCAGCCCGCGCTCCGACGCGGCGCAGACCGAATCCCAGGCGTGGGAGGAGGTCCGCGATGCACTGAATTATTCGGGCCGGCCGGTGCTGCCGCCCAGCCTGGATGCCTGCCGCTTCCGCATGGAATCGAGCTACGTGCGGGTCAAGCAATTGTTTGCCGACTACGCGGCAGATTGCCTGGCGCCGGGCCGTCCGCTGCTGCAGGGCGCAGAAGCGCTGATGCACAAGATACATCGCGATTTTCGCTACGCGCCGGGCACCACCAACATCAGTACCTCCGCGCTCGAAGCGTTCGCGGCGCGCCGCGGCGTCTGCCAAGACTTCGCCCACATCATGCTCGCCTGCCTGCGCTCGCTTGGCTTGGCGGCTCGCTACGTCAGCGGCTATCTGCGCACTACGCCGCCGCCGGGATCGGACGCGTCCTTCCTGGGAGCCGATGCCTCGCACGCCTGGGTATCGGTGTTTTGTCCGCCGTTCGGCTGGATCGATCTCGATCCGACCAACGACGTCCGGGTGGGCACCGGCCACATCGTCATTGCTTGGGGCCGGGACTTCGGCGACGTCTCGCCGCTGCGGGGCGTCATCGTCGGCGGCGGGCGGCATCGTTTATCGGTACGCGTTTCGGTGCGAGCGGAGTAAGATCAAAGCGCAAATCATCCTTGAGGAGAAGCAGTTGGCCAAGCCGAATTATCGTCACGCGAAGAAGCAAAAGGAGGCCGCGCGCAAAGCCCGCCAAGACGCGAAGCAGCAGCGGCGGGCGGGCGCTCCCGAGACGTCCCCAGTGCCCGAAGCACCCGCCGCGCCCGTGCCGGTGAAGCCCGCCACCTGAAGTGAAGGGCTACGTATCGCCATGGATGGACGACGACCTGGCGATCTTTCGCGATGCCGTGGCGCGGTTCCTCGAGGCCGAGATGGTGCCGGACGAGGCGCAATGGCGCAAACAGCAGCACGTGGGCAAGAAAATCTGGCGCAAAGCCGGGGCGATGAGCCTCCTGTGCACCGACGTTCCGGCCGAGTTCGGCGGCGTCGGCGGCGATTTCCGGCACGAGGCCGTGCTCTATGAGGAACTGGCGCGCCGCGGCTTGAGCGGCTTCGGTCAAGGCGTGCACAGCATTTGCGCGCATTACCTTCTGAATCACGGCACCCTCGAGCAGAAGCATCGCTTCCTGCCCCGTATGGCGAGCGGCGAATTGATCGGCGCCATCGGCATGACCGAACCAGGGGCCGGATCCGATTTGCAGGGCATCAAGACGCGCGCGGCGCGGGATGGGGACGATTATGTGATCAACGGCTCGAAGATATTCATTACCAATGGGTATCTCGCGGGTTTGATCGCGTTGGTCGTCAAGACTCAGCCCGGCGCCGGAGCCAAGGGTACCTCCATCATCATGGTGGAGACGGCGAACCTGGAGGGATTTCGCGTCGGCCGAATTCTCGACAAAATGGGCATGAAGTCGCAGGACACGGCGGAGCTGTTTTTTGAAAACGTGCGCGTGCCCACCGCCAATCTTCTGGGAAGTGTGGAGGGTCAGGGATTTTACCAACTCATGGGCGATCTGCCCTACGAGCGCGCGCTGATCGCAGTGGCCGCGGTGGGAGCCATGGAAGGGGCGCTCGCCGCGACCATCCAGTACGTCAAGGAACGCAGCGCTTTCGGCAAGAAGATTGCCGAATTTCAGAATACCAAATTCAAGCTGGCCGAAATTGCCACCAAGACGCACGTCGCGCGGGTGTTCGTCGACGATTGCATCGCTAAAGTGGTCGCCGGCACTCTCGATACGATCACCGCGTCGATGGCCAAGTATTGGACCACGGATACGCAGCAGGAAGTGCTCGATGAGTGCGTGCAATTGCACGGTGGTTACGGCTACATGAATGAGTATCTCGTGTGCCGCATGTTCGCCGATTCGCGCGTACAGCGAATTTATGGCGGCACCAACGAAATCATGAAAGAGCTGATCTCCAGGGCGCTTTAAGCGCTTCGCTCGGCCGCATTCCGGCCGCCGTGTCGCCGCCACGCGACGCGAGCCGTCGACTTTACAGATCTTTGCCCATTTGTCGCTTCAAATGCGGCAGGAATGGCTGAACAATAGGCCCACCGAGGGGTCGATCCATCCGATGTACCTGTCTCTTCGAAATGCTTTTTCCGGCCTGCGGTGCGCCCGCGCCAGGATGCTCGCGGCGCCCTTGGGCGCGGCCTTGTCGTTGCTCGCGGCCTGCAGCGGCACCGCCGTGGTGACGATGACCAGCACGGCCTCGACGGATAATTTCCTGGCGTATCGGGTTGGCTTGGTCGCCGTGCAATTGCAGGGATCCAGCGGCAACTCGGGACTCACAGTGCTGCCGGCAAGCACCACGGTCGATTTTGCGACATTGACCGAGGTGAGCGAAGTGCTGGGCGCGGCGTCGGTCAGCAAGGGCACCTACACGAGTGCGCTCATCACCCTGGATTACAGCGCGGCCCAAATCGTCTATGACGATGGCAGCGTGAACGGCGTGACCCTGACTCCGCTCGGAGCGAATGGCCAAGCCTTGGGTCAGATTCAATTCAAGCTGACTCTCGATCCCAGTGATCCGTTCCGCGTCGCTTCGAAGGGGGCCTCGCAACTGGCGCTGGCGTTCAATCTGGGAGCATCGAACGTGGTCGACGTGTCCAGCAAGACGGTGACGGTCACGCCCTTGATTGCCGGGAGCGCGCTGCCCATCGACGCGAAGCCGGTACGCATCCGCGGCCCGCTCGCGAGCGTCGCCGGCATCGCGAATTCCGCGACCCCGACCCTGAGCGGTTCGACCGCCAGCGGTTCGTTCACCGTGAGCGCCATGCCGTTCAACAGCACCGCAAGCGGCGGGGGAGCGCTCGCGGTCATTCTGAGCGACACCACCACCTACGAGATCAACGGCATCGAATCCACGGGCGCCACGGGGCAGGAACAGCTCGCCGCCTCGGGCACGGGCGCTCTGGCGGTCGCCTACGGCACCCTGACCAACGTCAACCAGATTACGACCACGACGACGGTCACCGGCGCCCAAAGCGCCGCCACTCCTACCACCGTGTCATTCATTGCCAACCAGGTTTTGGCCGGCAGCAGCGTGCAGGGTTCGGGTTTGGATCGCGTGTCGGGAATCGTCGCGGCGCGCAGCGGCGACACGCTGGCTGTCGAGGACGCCACGTTGGTCAGCGCCGCCGGCCTGGAAACCTTCCTTGGCGGTACCACCACCGTGCTCATGGGCGCGAATACCGTGGTCACCGTTTTTGGGCAGGGCGGCACCCAATTGAACAGCACGCTGCAAGTCTCGGTGGGATCGGCGATCGACGCCTTCGGTGTGGCCACCGTCGAGTCTGCGGATACGGCGATATTGGATGCCAGCGCCGGTCGCGTGCGCCTCGACACCACCACGGCATCGGGCCTCGTCACCGCACAAGGCGCGGGTGCCTTGAACCTCAACCTGGCATTTCTCGGCGGCCGAGCGATTGCGCCTTTCGATTTCGTCGGCAGCGGCGCTGCGCCCGCTCAGTACGAGGTGAATACCAGCACCTCCACCAGCACGTTGGATCTCACGAATTCCACCCCCGGCGTGCCTGTCATCGTGTCGGGACTGACCGCCTCGTTTGGCGCGGCGCCGCCCAATTTTACCGCGTCGGCCTTGCTCGACCCGACCACGATTCAGGCGGAACTGGTGATCGATTATGGAGCGGGCACGGCTGCGCCGTTCACCACTTACAATAGCTCCACGATCGACGTCGATATCTCGCAATCCGAACATCGGCGCACGGCATCTGATCCAGATCGGCGCGCAGATGATCAACGTCCTCGGGCTGGCGTCGGACGCCTCCATCATCCCCGATCCCACGGCGGCGAACACGGTGTTCACCATCGGCCACGCTGCGAGTGCCGGCGCGGAGAACTTCGATACGTTCGCGGCCTTCATCACCCAAGTACAAACAGAGCTCCAAGGCGGCACCCTGGCAACCGGGGTGACGGCAGTAGGACAATACACCGCGTCCACGTCTACACTAAGTGCGACCAGCGTGACCCTGTTCTTGAACCATTGAAGACCGCCGCAGGATGCCTCCATCAATCACTCGCCGCGATTTCCTCCAAGCGGCGTCCTTGCTCGCCGCACCGGGGGCCCTCGCGCACGCGGCCGAGGCGCCCGACGTGCGCGCGGCGCCGGCCGCCTTTGCCTACGCCTATGTCGGCACCTACACCCCCAACGGCGGCGGTATCTACTTGTTTCGACTGGACAAAGCGAGCGGCGCCCTGACGCAGCTCCAGGTGTTCGACGACATTCGAAATCCATCCTGGCTGGTCACCAACCCGGCGCAGACACGCCTGTATGCAGTCAGCGAAATCGACAACTATCAAGGAACGCGCAATGGCGCCGTCGTCTCATACGCCATTGACAGCGAGACCCTGCAGCTCAAGCGATTGGGTGCCGTGAGCTCGGCGGGCGGCAGTCCTGCCTATGCCAGCGTGCATCCCTCCGGCAAGTTCCTATTCGTCGCCAACTACGGCGGCGGCAACGTGGCCGTTTTCCCGGTGACGCCCGACGGCGCGCTGGGCGAGCCAACCGACGTGAGACCCAGCGTGGGTGCACGCCATCGTGCGCGCGCCGTGGACGATCCGCCCGGACAGTTCGCGGTCAGCGATCACGATAGTCCGCATATCCACATGGTCGCGGCGGATCCGACCGGACAATTCGTCATCGCCAATGATGCGGGGCTCGATTTGACCTTGGTTTGGCGCTTCGACGCCCAAGGCGGCCGGCTGTTGCCCGCCGACGCACCGGTGATCGCCGCGCCGTCCGGTTCCGCGCCGCGCCATTTCGTCTTTCATCCGGGTGGGCGGGTTTTCTACAACCTCTACGAGCACGACGCCAAGATCGCGGTCTACGATTACGATGCCGCGAAGGGCAGCTTCAAACCCAAGCAACTCGTGTCGACGCTGCCGCCGAAATTCAGCGGCAGCAACCTAGCCGCAGAAATCGTCATCGCTGCAGACGGCCGATTTCTCTACGTGTCCAATCGGTTGCACAATTCCATCGCAATCTTCACGGTCGCAAACGACGGTCAGCTGCGCATGATTGCGGAGAACTGGGTGCATGCCGACTATCCGCGTTGCGTGACCATAGATCCCAGCGGCGAGTTTCTATATTCGTGCAACCAAAAGGGCGACTCGATCACCTCGTTTCGCATCAACGCAGCGACCGGCGGACTGCAATTCACCGGCCGCTTCGAGGCGGTGGGAAGTCCGGCGGTCATGATCATGTTGAAGCGCCCGTAAGATCCGCTGTACCTCGCCGCGTGCCGGGATCTATACTGAATGTCGATGCGTTCGCCGACGGATTGAAAATTATGCAAATCGCGATGATTGGCTTGGGGCGCATGGGCGCCAACATGGCGCAGCGGCTGATGCGCGGCGGTCACAAGGTGGTGGGGTTCGATCCCGCCGAGGCCGCGCGCGCCGCTCTCGAGAAGCAAGGCGCCGAATCGGCCGGCTTCGCTCGAACAGATGGTCGCAAAGCTCAAGGTGCCGCGCGTCGTTTGGCTGATGGTGCCGGCCGGCGCGATCACCGACAGCACGATCACAACCTTAAGTCCCATGCTGGCGGCGGGCGACACCATCATCGACGGCGGGAATTCGAATTACCGCGACACGCAACGCCGCGCGGCGGCGGCGGCGCAGCGCCAGATTCACTATGTCGATTCCGGCACCAGCGGCGGCGTGTGGGGACTCGCGGAAGGCTATAGCCTGATGATCGGCGGCGACGAGGCGGTGGTCGAGCGTTTGCGGCCGATCTTCGAAACCCTCGCGCCGGCGCCGGATCGGGGCTGGGGCCGCGTCGGCGCCGTCGGCTCCGGTCACTACACCAAGATGATTCACAACGGCATCGAGTACGGCTTGATGCAGGCCTATGCGGAAGGGTTCTCCATTCTGCAGCATAAGAGCGAGTTCAACTTGGACTTGCATCAAATCGCCGAGATTTGGCGCTACGGCAGCGTGGTGCGGTCGTGGCTGCTGGACCTCACGTCCAACGCATTACAGAAAAATCCCACCCTGCAAGGGATCGCGCCCTATGTGGCCGATTCAGGTGAGGGCCGCTGGACCGTCGCCGAGGCCATCGAATTGGGCGTACCCGCCTCGGTCATCACCTTGTCGTTGCTCGAACGCCTGCGATCGCGCGACGCCGATTCGTTTACCGACAAGCTGCTCGCAGCGATGCGCAATCAATTCGGCGGGCATGAAATAAAAAAGGAATGACCGGCGGCGGCACGACCGCCTGAGGAACTGCGTTTCTGGGTGGATACGTCAGTTTAGCCGCTTGACGCGGTGTGCCCTGGTCGGCGAGACAATTTTCGCTAGCCGAATTTTGCCTTCATCCGATCCGATAATTTCGACAGCTGTATTACCACGCGTTCGTGCGTCCCCACGCCAATCTCCTCGCTTGCGTCGGTGGCACGAATTGAGAACTCGATTCGCCGCCCATCGACGTGCGTCACCTTCGCTTCGCCGGTGACGCGTCGACCCGCCGGCGTCGCCGACAGATGGCGCACGTCGACGCGCGTGCCGAGTGCGCTTTCGCCGGCATCCAGGTATGGCTTGATCGCGTTGAGCGCCGCGTTCTCCATGACCATGATCATGACGGGGGTCGCCAGGACCGGAGGCAGTGTCACATCCTTGAAACGGCTGGCGAGATGCTCCGGCAGCACCAAAAGACTGAACGAACCCGTGGTCCCGACCGGTATCGATTGCATGGAAACTTACTCCGACCGGCGAGGGACGAGCGGACGCATCACTCCGGCCGCAAGCACGTGAACCCAAAACGTCCCGAAACCGCTCGCGTTCCTCGGGGGTCATCTGTTGCCAGCGCGCCTGCATACGCGCTCGCCAATGCCCGCCGCGGCGCCCCCAACCCCGAAGGCCGCCGAACAGAATCCGCGACAGCACGAGCAAGCCCAAGGCCTGAACGAAGTTGATCGCATGCAGACCCGTCACTGCAGGGAGCACCGCATTCCAAAGCGCCATGACGACGTATCCCAGCAATCCCAACGCCAGTGCCGCAAACGCAATCATTCTCACGCCCCTGAATACCCAATATCGCTTCATCACCTACTCCTCAATTGTCCAGTTCCGAACGAATGTCCTGCAATCGTCTTCTCAAATGGCGAACCGCGGCGTGCTTTCGTCCCAGCAACGTATTCACACCAACACCCCACTCAGCCGCGAGATCCCTGAAACTGCGCCCGTCGAGCTCATGCGCGACAAATACCGCGCGCTGTTCCGGCGGTAATTCATCGACCGCTTCGGCCAACTCGTCCGCCAGCACCTCGCGCACGTAGTTGGCTTCGGGACCGGAGGCGTCGGGCGCGAGCCATTCGTCCAAAATGTTTGCAGGCTCGGAACTCGAGTCAGCACCCTCGAGGGAGTCCGGATTGCCCTTGGACGTTCTCCGGGACTGTTTTCGGAAACGGTCGATGATCCGGTTCCGCGCCACTCGCATCAGCCATGCTGCGACGTGTTCGATGGGCTGCATCAATCGGTGCGCGGAAACGAGCTCCAAAAAAGCATCCTGCACGATGTCTTCGACCTCGCTGAGATCGGCGACTTGCCGGCGTACGAATACCCGAAGCTTGGGGCCTTGCGCGGCCACTGCATCCGCAATCCGAGCGTCGTCCTCGCTCGTTGCAGGTGACGCGGCCAATGAATGGTTCATAAAAGAGAAGACGTTCCAAGCCCGAAGATATTGGCGCGCATTCGCGCGAAGTACTGACCCATATGCTTTGTGGCCCGTAACCTCAAAATCAAGGGGTCGACGGCTCGAGGAAGGGTCTCGAAGTCAAACCCGCGGCCAGAGAGCACCCACGGTTGGCAGTGTGCGAAAACTCAGTATCGGAGGATCGCGACTGCATCGTCCCAAAGGCGCTGTAGGAGTACTCGCGCCGGTTCCGCGCGAGCCAGGTGTGCGGATTGCCCTGCCCACGCCTGCATGCGGCTCAGGTCTCCCGCTGTCGTTGCGGCGACTCTCATCGCGGTAGTGAGACCGCGTTGCACCGGATAGGGTGCGGGTCGTGGTGCATCATTGGAATGGGCGGCGCGCACGTAATCGGTCGCCAAGCTTCGACCCGCGCGACCACTGAAAGCTCGGCTAACGACCGTATCTTCCGGCGCCGTCCTGGCGAGCGCCTCCGCCCATATAGCATGAATTCCAGCCTCGGGTGTTCGCAGGAAGCCTGTACCCACCTGGACTGCACTCGCACCTAAAGCTAGCGCCGCGGCGACGCCTCGGCCGTCGGCAATGCCTCCGGTAGCGACAACCGGAATCCTCACGGCGTCGACAACCGCTGGAACGAGGGCAGCCAATCCCACCATTTGTTGCTCGGCCTCGCCGGCTGTAAAACAGCCGCGGTGCCCCCCGGCTTCCATTCCTTGCACCACAACCACGTCCGCCCCGGCTGCCTCGGCGGCTTTCGATTCAGCCACGGTCGACGTATTGGCGAACCAAGCCATGCCATGGGCCTTCAGGCGAGCGACGAATTCAGGTGGGTAGAGGCCCATAACCGAAGAAGCGATGGGTGCGCGAGCCTCAAGCAGGGCGGAAAACTGCAAGGAAAAATCTGGCGGCGTGGCGTCGCCGGCATTCGGCGCAACCGCCGGTCCCCACTGCGAAAGAAAATCGCGCAATTGCGCCTCGTGATCCGCATTGCGGGCCGGCGCTGGATCGGGGATCCAGAGATTGATTTGAAATCGGTCGTTGCTCGCGGCGCGCACTTCGTTGGCCCACGCAACGATCTCGGGCGGCGTCATGAGAAGCGCACCGCAGGCGCCCAGTCCACCGGTGCTGGCGACGGCAATGGACAGAGCCGGGGCACTGGCGCCTGCCATGGGCGCCAAGAGAATAGGAACGCGAAGGCCGAATCGATCGCAAAATGCCGTCGTACGTTCGCGAATACTCGTGCGTGCGTCCAACACTTGCCCTCCATTCGACGAATTTTAATTCTCAATCCGATTTTATGGCGGCTACGCATGGAAAGCACGCCTGAGCCGCGGATTTTCGACGATTACAATGCTCATTTAACGCCAATTTCCCGCTCTTGTGATAGGGCAGGTCTCGGGCATTGGCTGCCGACTTCCTATGGTCGAACTTTTATCTCGACACGAACGAATGGAGGATCACCCGGCGACTTGTAACTCTCGACGGTCTCTATGGCGTGCATTGCACTAAGGGCATGTTGCGATTGGCTGCTATCGGGAATTCAACATGCCCGTGGCGACTAAGTACCCTCCCCGCGCGCGGGTACGTTTATTCCAAAGGTCCACTTCCACGCATCGCCGTATTTTGCGTAGATCGATGAGCCCCAAATAGGTCCAACCTTCTGACCGAAGCATGTGCCGTCAGCAGTTGCTTTAAATGTCAGGATGCCGACATCCGGGGAAAGCATCGTTGCGGTGGCGTCGGTGACGCCAACGCTTTTGACATCGCATCCTGTCCCTGACCAGTTCTTCAATCCTTCAGCCTTGTTTGGGAGGTAAATGCCGAAGATATTGATAAACGAAATATCCTCCGCCATCAGGTCCGACAGTCGTTTTGCATCGTGGTCCTTCCAAGCCTCCCACACGTCTCTTTCTATTGCGAGCAAGGTGCCGGTGCCAGGATCATCCGGAGCGGTGGGCTTAGCCGTGTCGTTTCCCCGCGCTCCGTGTTGGTAAACTGGTTTTACCGGAGGCAGTTCTGGATCAACCACCGCGTCTTGGGCGTGGAAGACTGCTTTCCATTGAACACCGTAGCGAACGTATACTCCTGCCACCCAACTGTTTGTCGGGATCTTTTGCCCGCCGCAAGTGCCGTCAACGGTAGCCTTGTACGTGATCAGCGCGGCGTGCTTACCACGGGAGCTCACGCGCTCTTCGGACAGACTGTAGCTCCTGATATCGCAATCGGCGCCGGTGTATTCCTTTTTCGCTGACACCTTATCGAGCTTCCCGGACGTACCCCAGCCTACAAATTTGTCCGAAAGAAACGTGTCCCAGAACTTCGCGTCCTTGGACTTCCAAGCCGCGTATGCGCTCTTTTCGAGGGCCACAATTGCTTCTTTTGGCGGTCCGGCGGGCGCAGTATTTTCAGTGGAGTTATTAGAATTCGCATCGTTTGCCGACGCTTCTTCGGCACAGCCGGTGCAAATGAAAACGGCAACCACGGCTAAAGTGAAATATTTGACGTTGACCATAATTTCTCGCCTCAGCATTAGTTGTCATTAGACTCAAGGCCAATCGCCATAACGTTCTTCAGCGAAAGTGCCGCACTACTTTACATCTCCGGCCACAACGCAGGTGAATTCACCCTTTCGACCCACTGCAGATCCCGGCGACTGGCTAACGTCTTGCGGTGCGGCACCGATGTTTAAGGAACCGCTGTCGACTTGAAGGGTCCGGTTGAAGCGGACCTGATCGACGCCGTCTGCGACCCGAAGCCGCCCAACAGCCGGCGCGCGATCCGACTGTGGCATCCTTGCGTCGATGTTTACGTTTCGAACCCGCAGGCGACGGTGGTGGCTCGGAGGGATCGCCACGGCGCTGGTCGTAAGCCTGGCCGCGCTGTTGCTGAGATCCGTGCTCGAGCACGGGGTGCGAGCGCGGATCGAGTCCGCGGCCGTGCGCCATGGCGCGGTTGCCCGAATCGGTGTGGTACACGTCGGCGTCTGGCCGTTGCTGCGATTGGAGGGATTCGATCTCGACCTTAGGTACGGAGTGCGACTGCATGCCGACATGATCGCGGCCGCGTGGCCCGGGCACCTGCGACTCGCAGTTCGCGCCGCCACTCTCGCGGGGCCAGCAGGGATCAGGGTCAGCTCGCCGGCCACTGCCTGGGACATTGCGGGCATATTCGGCGAGGACCTCCGGCTCACGCTGGTGGAGCCACAGGCCGGCCTGTCAATCCGCAAGGTGGCGTATCCGGTGGGCGGCGCGTGGAACATCGAGGCACGTGGGCTCGACGTCGGACGTCTGTTCGACGTGCGGCGCGACGACCACCTGCTGCTCGATGGTGGTATCGCGGACGGCAGCGTGGACCTTCAGGCCAGCACCGATGCGCTCCGTTTCCACGTGGGCATGGGCGCACGCGGCGCGCGCTTGGGAGCGCTGGCGGATAACGCCGACGACGAGCCGCAGCTCGGCGATCCGACGGACGTGACCATACGATTCGATGGCGGCTGGCGCCGGATCGGGGGCACGATGGAGATCCCCGAGGTCCACGCGACGGTGGCCGGTGCCGCCCTGTCGGGCTCGATCACACTGCGCCATCTAGAAACCGATCCGGTGGTCGATCTCGCACTCGGCATGCAGCATCTGGACTTCGCGCAACTGCTGGGTGCATCCGGGCTCGCGGTGCCCGAAAGCTTGGGAATGGCGCCCGGCGCCGGCCGTGACCTTGGCTCGGCCACGATCGACGTGCGTGTACGCGGACGCCTGGCGGACCCTGCCTCGCTCTCGGTGAGCCAGAAGATCGACTTCAGGCCGCCACGTCAGATGCCGCCGGCAGTCGCGCGCCTGCGCGGCGATTTCATCTTCAGATCCGAAGACGGCCCTGGGCCGCACCGCCCCATCGACGTCTCGCTCGCGTCGCCCGACTTCATCGCGTTGCGCGACGTTCCGCCGCTGTTCGTGCGCACTCTGCTGCTTGCCGAAGACGCAGGCTTTTACGGGCATCGCGGCATCGACCTGCGCGAACTACCCGCCGCACTGCTCACCAACTGGTCGCGCGGCGGCGCCGCGCGCGGAGCGTCAACAATCACCCAGCAGCTGGCCAAGAACCTGTTCCTGTCGCGCGACAAGCAGCTCGGACGCAAGCTGCAGGAACTGGCGATCACGTTCCTGCTCGAGTCGGCGCTCGGCAAGGATCGTATCCTCGAGATCTACCTGAACATCATCGAATGGGGACCGAACCTGCGTGGCCTGCGGCCCGCGGCCCGCCGCTATTTCGGTCGCGAACCCCGAGAGTTGACGCCGGCCGAGATGGCCTTCCTGGTCGCGATCATCCCCGGGCCGATCAAATACCAGAGTTCATTCGCGCACGGCACGCCGGGGCCTGGGCTGCGTTCGCTGATCGACGAGCTGCTGGCGAAGCTGCGGTCGGTGGATGCGATCGGCGAGGAGGAATATAGGCGAGCGCTCGGAGAACCCATCCTCGTTGCCGGCGGCAGGCCGCCCGGATGATCGGTGGCGAATGGAAACGGGCGAAAGGGGATCAACAAAGTCCCCTTCTAGTTCGGTTCAGTCTGTATCGCACTATCGCACTCCCGTTGGCGTCATATCGGGACTCATATTGTTTCGTTTAGTAGCGTTTGGGGGACGGTCAGCGATGGGTTGGTCCGTCCCTTTTTCGTTGGGAGAGTTCTTGATTGAAGGACCGCTTCTGGGCCGGTTGGCGACTGCTGGCACTCGACAAAAGATCGCCCGCAAACCGTGCTCTTTCAAGCTAGCAAGCTCCTAAACAAAGGAGCCAATCATGGAAACCAGTACTGCAGATACTGTCCGGGAGCCCTGGAACAAAGGCAAGCTCGTGGGCCAAAAAGCAGCGACCTCATGACCCTGCGGGTGCGCGATGTCTGCCATGGCCAGATCATGGCGTCTCGCGCGCTGATTCTTCAACAGAAGACGAGCCTACCGGTCCAATTTGAGATCACCGGACCAGCGCGCACAGCAGTGGCGGCTTGGATCGCCCGCTCGAAACGAAGACCAGAGGACTTTCTCTTCCCAAGCCGTATTCACGCTTCCCACCTCTCAACTCGCCAGTATGCGCGGATTGTCGATTCCTGGGTTCTACAGCTGGGATTGGATCCCGCCAACTATGGCACGCATACGCTCCGCCGAACCAAAGCGACGCTGATCTACCGGCGGACAAAGAAATCTGCGCGCAGTTCAATTGCTGCTGCGTCATACCAACTGGAGAGCACAGTGCGATATCTCGGTATTGAGGTGGATGATGCCATAGAGATGGCTGAACAAACCGAGGCATAGAGTCCGTGCCGGTCGGCGGTGAAAGTCGCCGACCGGCCAACAGCAGGCATTCGGCGTCGCTAAATGGCTGCCTCGAACCGGACGCTCGTGGCTTACGGTAGGCTACTCCAAATATGAGCTTGGGTGACGATGGGGGAATAATCCTGCCGCCAAGTAATCGTGGTACCAGATTTGTCTACAGCGATGACGGTGCTGTCCTTTTCCTTCCGTATATCGCGATGGAAAACTCGATAGCATCTCTAGAACGATTTCTGCCAATGGTACGCTCCTACAAGAGACGAGGATGACAAGTGAGTTCATTTGGAATTGCGACTCGCTCGGTTCAATGCCGGCGCCCAGAACGGAGCCCCGTCCTCCCATTTGTCATCCGTCAATCGTACGTGGACTCCGTCGGAAATCCGATAGGCCCAAATCTCGCCGTACGGCTGCGGCGAGAAGATTAGCGAAGACAGCAGCGGTTGTTCGTCGTTCACGCCGCTTACTCCGGATGTGTAAACCAGCCAGCGTCCGTCCGGCGAAAATCGGGGGTGACCAGACTGCGTGTTGGGATCAGTAAATCTGCGCACATCTCGTAACGAACCCTCGGCTGTCAGTTTGGCGATGTACAACGCCATGCGTCGCTCGCCCGTGGATGCATCGAGTAAACCCTCCCGGTCTGAGGCGTAAGCGAGCATGTCACCGTCGGGCGAGAGGGCCGGAAAATTCTCGCGCTCCGAGCTTTGGGTGAGATTTCGGATGCCACTTCCGTCGGCGTTCATCATCATGATATTGGTCACACTGCCCACCTTGGCGGCAAACACGATCTCTTTTCCGCCGGCCCCAAAGTCTGGCATGCCCGCCGCGGCGACGTCTGCGCCAGTCAGTGCGGTTGCACCGGAACCGTCGGCGCGTACTCGCCAGATTTCTCCCCGCGCGGTCGTATTGCGAAAGCGCTTCACGGCAAAGGCCAAGCTCTGACCATCGGGCGACCAGACCATACCCATGATGCCGCGACGATCTGCGCGGAGAGACTCACCGTCAAGGTTCAGTAGCGGCCTTAATACTTTCCCATCGGAGGAAATCGCGTCCGCCGCGCTGGCACTGGTGCGAAATGCGAACTCATCTGCTACCGGATTGGGTGGTGCGGAGAACTCGTTCCGGACGGCATATAGCGCCACGGGTCGTCCATCAAGCACCCGCCGCTGTGGATAGCCGGAGGCGATTGCTGGTCCCGTGAGTGCCTCCGGGTGAATGCCTGCCTCATACAAGGCCCGGGTCAAACCATGGCAGAGAATGCCTTGCCCGTGAGGCTGCGGCACCGGCCGGTGGCAATAGAGCTCATCCGAGCCCATCGCGATGTCGGAGAATGAATCTCCCGCTAACGCCCGGAGCCGCCAGTTCGTGGGGTCCCCGTCATCGTTTATGTCCCACGTCTCAACAGCGATCCGTCCATCAGCGAGGACAGAGGGACTGATCGCCCGCAACGGAGGGCCCAGGGGACGCTGGTCCGAACCATCAGGAGTCATCGAGAAGAGGCGTGGATTGTGCGGCTCAGTCCGATCGGAGTAGAAGTAGATACGCTTGCCGTCTGGAGAATAGATCGCAGACCCGTCCCAACCGTCGGTGTGCGTGAGGCGGGTTACCTCCCCCGACGCGAGCTCCATCGCGTATAGGTTACCCGACGTCTGGATGGCGAACGGAAATTGCTTGTCGCCGCGGTCAGTGGCGTCGCGCGTACTCGTGAAGATAACGCGCCGGCCGTCGGGTGAAAACGTGGGACGCAGATTGGCTCCGGCGCCGCCTGTCAGGCGGCGGGCACTTGCTACATCCATCGTGCGATTTGGATCAAACGGAAGCGTATATAGATCCGCCTTGCCGTCGCGGGTCGAGACGAAGATCAAGGTACGGCCGTCCGGCGATATGGCAGCTTGATCCTTCATGCCGTGGCCGGTAACCAGCGGCCGCTCGGGCGCCGTCTTCAATGCTTCCATCACGAAAAGATCCGGCACGCCGGATCGCTCAGAAGTGAAAACGATATAGCGACCATCGGGAGACCATGCGGGGTCATAGTCCAGCGCTGGGTGATCGGTCAAACGTTGCGGTGGTTTATTCGGTGAAAGAAGCCAGATGTCCCAGCCGTCGGGCCTGAACGAGCTAAAGCTGATTCTCTCGAGGCTCGCGAGGGGTTCTTTACTCAAGACGTTCAACGAAACCGCTAGGGAGACCGCGAAGCACAGTGCTCTTAGTGCCAAAACTCCATTCCTCCCCATTTCGTGTGCTCTTTGAGAGCGACATCGCAGCTTTCCATTCTATCCCAATAGCTGCCGTTCGCGCCGGACCGCTCAGGGTCGTGACCCGCCCGATAGTGGTCGGCGGCCCTCAGCGTAATGGCCCCTTTATTGAACGCGGGGGTATTGAAGTCATCCCCCAGGGTGTGCCAACCTGAGGCGCTTTCATTGGAGACGTCCGTGTCTCCAACCCTGCGGGCGGCCTGCGCAATTCGGCAATTCTGGCGATTTGTGGTTTTTTTTCATTCTGGATGACATTTCTAGATCCCACGGGACGATGACTTCTGTATGGTCAGCCTGTGGGTGACTCCATCAAATCTCATCGCCACGGCGGCTATCGACTTCTCGCGTACGCAGTGGTCAGTGCGTGTTGCGCAGTGGCCTCGACCGGGGCTCGCGCAGCCGACTTGCCGGCGCCGGCGGGTGTGGCAGGCCGGCTCATTGCACATTTTCAGATGAAGCGCATACCTCAGGAAGGCGCTTGGTTTAGTGTGACGTATACCAGCGAAGACCTGTTGGACGGTGCTGCGTTGCCGCCGCGCTATGCGGGACATCCACACGCCGCGGGCGGCGCGATCTTGGCCGTGGTGACCCCGCGCGATTTTTCGGCCATGCACCGCTTGAATACCGACGAGGTCTGGCACTTCTATAGTGGCTCGCCGCTCAAGCTGTTGTTGCTGTATCCGGACGGCGGGGGTCGAACGGTGACGCTGGGTACGAATGTATTGGGCGGTGAACTCGCGCAGTTCACCGTGCTGAAGGGGGTGTGGCAGGGCGCGGCACCGATCGCCGCGACGGCCCGCGGCTTTTCCTTCGTCGGCACGCAAATGTCGCCGGGATTCGATTCCAGCGATTTCGAGATCGGTTATCGCGATGAGTTGGTGCGCCGGTATCCGGCGTTTGCGCAGAGCATCGGTCGGCTCACCCGCGCAGAATTCATCACGCGTGCGAGTGAGCCACCGAGTCAAACGGATGAGCCGAGCACGCTGTCGCGCGTATTTGCCGCTGAGGACGTCCCATCGGCGTCAGCATCTACCGCTCCCGTGAACGCCGAATCGACAGTGTTCATTCCGGCCGGGGAAATGCATTCCATCCAGGCGGATCCCAACAGCAGGTTGACTTTCTATGCGGTATCGGCGCCGGCGTTTAGTCCCGAGGACTATGCGGTGGTAAAGGCGCAGTGATTGGTTCGCGCACAATACGGCACAGACGACGATATCTTCCCGGTGCGCGACGAGCGGGAACAGGCGAGTCCGATCCTGCGCGCGTCTGATTCGTTGCGGCCACCGCGAACGGAAGCTGGCCGCCGTGTGTCCGCCGTCCTGGGCGGATTTTTCACGCCCTCGATCCTCGGGGTATGGTTGTCGTGCCAAGATCCTTCCGAAACCCATCTTGTCTTTCGGCCTCAAGGGCTGCGAATCGATCGACAGCGGGCTTCAAAAAGACATAGCGTTGCTTGCAGCTTCAACCGTCGCGATGTTTCTCACAGCGTGATCCGAAGCACCCGGAAGCGGCCGGTGACCAAGGACGGCTTAGGGTCGGTCTAACATCTATATTGCCTACCGGACTTCGTAAACTGAATGAAATTGCGGCATGCGCCTTGCGATCTGACGAGTCTAGGGAAGAGGCTTTAAGTCCTGGAGGGTCGCCCAGAACCGCTCGCCGCTCGACTTCTTGATCCAGTACTGCGTGAACTGATTAGCCGGAGAACACAGGGCACCAACAACAACACCTTCGCCTCGTTCTCCCTGCATGTGGGTACCAATCGCTAGCCTGAAGCAATCTGTCGGGGTAGCGGAAGCAGGGACACCCGGTTTGAGCAGTGATGGTTTGGCAAGGACTCCCTTGCTCGTGAGTTCGAACACCGGATCTATGGGCAGGTTTACAAACGGCCCGATCCCGTGAACCTGCAGCATGGTTTCGACTTTCGCGTACCCGAAATGAGCCATCTTCTTTGGCACGAATCCTAAGGCACCCTGCTCCATGGGTTCCAATGCCGCCATATTGACGCGCGACCCCATTCCGAGGGCCCAGTTTCCTTTTAGAACGGTAATGTTCTCATCCTCTGGATGCGTGTGCGGGAGTACGACGTAACCCGCATCATGGTGAATGCGGATCACGAACGGTTGGCCAGGCTTATCCATGTCGCCGATTACTTTCTCGATCCATTGTTCTGACGCGATCTTACTCAGCGGCGCGACGCCGCCGTGTGTGAGTACTTGAGACTGTGCATCGACTCCGGGGACATATAGCGCCAGCCACAGAACTTGGACTAGGGTCTTGGATGAAATCATGCGATCCTCGTTTGGTTGCGCATTATGATCGAGCAATGGCCCGCTCGGAAGCAGACTTTCACGGCCGGCTACTTGGGGTCATTGCCCATTCGCGGACGCCTGCCAAACCGGCACTGTCAAATCCGGCGGAATGGCGGCTTCGGAGCGGACAATCAGTCGCCGACCGGCCAGAAGCGGAACTACAGCTCACTTAAATGCTTGCCAATAAGCGGCCGTTGGCGCCCTACGGTAATCTAAGGCTTATGTTTCGCGTTTCATCACGACGATTTCATATCCAAAGGGTGCCGGAGTCACAGCGTGTCCGATAACGATTCTTGGAGCTTCGTCGCCCTTCAGTACTACTGGCTGATACTGAATCGCCGGTATCTCGTCGTGGTTGGAAAGGATCGGATCGTGGGACTTCGCGTCGGTGGGGTTGTGGTCTCTCCGAATCGCTACACGCCTGGAACGGATTCACCCAATCCCCTCGACTACATCGACCCCGACTTATCCGACCGCTACGATCACATCGACCCCTTCTCCGACGCTGCTTTAAAGACGGATGCGGCAAACTTCTCGATTGATCGGTCGTCGGTGACAGCCGCGACATACCTTCCGAAGAAGTGGGGGATGGGCTCGGTTCCCTATTCCGGACGCATCGTGCTTCACCTCGCCCGTCAAAGCCCAATCGAGCTGATCCTTCTCGGGGAACAAGACAGTCTGAGAATCTGTAACAGGTTAGCACCGCTGCGGTCTAACTAACTCGGTTCGAGTGATCGCGACAGTGTCATCTACGGTGGTCCGATTATGACGCAAAAGATTGAACGCTATTCCGTAAGGCTCGTGGCTAGGAACGAAGGAATTGAATATACCGACGAGCGGGATGTCTACCGATTTGATGTGGCCTTTGCTGACAAGGCATGGCGTGTATTTTTGCCCTGTTCAAGGGGAAAATATTAGAATCTCATGAGTTGACCGACGAAGAACGAAAGGTCGTGCTGCCTCACATAGCGAAGTCCATTTAAGTGAGCTGTATGCGGTCAATGCGTGCGACCGCCGGCCCGGCCTCCTCGAAGTTCCATTTCACTTCAATTGATCGGCGAAGCCGCCTACTACTCCGGATTGGGTCGGCGGTCGGTGACACCGGTCTTCGCCAATGGCTAACGATCTCCGCAGCGCAAGTATGTAATCATTCGGGCTGGACTTCTGCTTCACAAAACGAGGGCTCATCACGCCCAAGAGGCCAATCCATGCGCTCGCAGCCCACTCGATTCACGCTCTATTCTGGTCCCCTCAGTATGTTCGGCGCCAAGGCGCAAATCGCTGCGCTTGAGAAGGGCTTGGATTTCGACCTGGTCATGGTGGCCTATGACTCTCATCTCGGCTACAGCCCGAAGCACTCCGAGGTATTGCGCATCAACCCCAAGGGGCAAGTGCCTGTATTGGTCCACGGCAACCTCGAGATTGTCGATTCGACGCAGATTTTTGAGTATCTCGAAGATCTGCAGCCGACGCCGGCGCTATGGCCCCGCGACATTCTGGAGCGTGCGCGGGCGCGTCGGCTGGAGCACGAGTCCGATGAAGTGTATTTCCCGCACATCATCCGCCTGATGGGCTTGCAGAAGAATCTCGGAGATGCGCTTGCCATGTCGAGCATCGCGGCGGCCACCGCCTACTACGCGGAGATGGAAAAACTGCTGACGGCCACGCGGTGGCTTGCGGGCGACTACTCGTTCGCCGACATTGCCTTCTACATGGCGTCGCTTTTTGGAGAACGTCAAAGTGCACCCATGACCGCTGCGACACCAAGGCTTCTGGCGTGGCGGGATCGCATGACGCAACGCCCCGCAGTGATGCCTGTCGTCAACGCGATGGCAAACTGGCTGCGGGCAGCCGGCCGGCCCGTACCCGCGTTCATGTGCCTGGCGGATTGGAGCTCAATAAGAGCATGACGCAAGGGACGGGGCACTTTATGATCGGGGCGGACCCAAGCGTCCTCAACCGAGGCGCCAAAGCGAGTACAACGACGATGCCTGCGAGATTTGAAACTCTGCTGCCCTGCGCAGCGACGATCTGTGCTTTGGGGTTGGCGATCTCGTCTGCCCAGGCCGCCAATCCGCGGGACGCCGTGCGCGTCTGGCGCAAGGCGAACGAGAAGGCGATTGTCGCCGATTTCGTTACGTTACTTTCGATGCCCAACGTCGCGACCAACGTCTCCGACGTCGAGAAGAACGCGGCCTACATCGAAGGCCAGTTAAGGTCCCGGGGCTTCGAGACCCGCCTCCTGACCGCCGAGCCTGGCACGCCGCCCTCGGTCTTCGCCGAGATGAAGGTCGCGGGCGCGAAGCGTACGGTGATCTTCTACGCACACTATGATGGCCAGCCGATCGGCCAGAGGGGTTGGATCTCGAGCCCGTTTCAGCCGTCGATGCGCACCGCTCTTCCCGATGCCAAGCCCGTCGACTGGCAAAATGCGACGGGCCCCCTCGATCCGGATTGGCGGCTCTTCGCCCGCTCTGCCGGCGATGACAAGGCCACGGTCCAAGCCATGTTCTCGGCCCTCGATGCGCTCAAGGCCGGACACATCACGCCGACGGTCAACATCAAGCTGCTCTACGAGGGCGAAGAGGAGCAGGGCTCCCCGCATTTCTCGGCGCTGGTTGCCAAGAACCTCGCCCTCCTGCAGTGCGACCTCATGATCATGGGCGACGGGCCGATGCACCAGAGTGGCAAGCAAATGGTCAACTTCGGCAACCGCGGTATCACGAGCCTGACCATGACCGTCTACGGGCCGACCAAGCCGCTGCACGACGGCCATTACGGCAGCTGGGCGCCGAGCCCGTCGGTGATGATCGCTAACCTCATCGCAAGCCTTCGCGATGACGACGGTCATATCCTCATTCCGCACTTCTACGACGACGTTGCGCCAGTCTCGGCCGCGGACAAGACAGCGTTCGCGGCCATGCCGCCCGTGGAGGACCAGCTTAAGCACGCGCTGGGCCTCGGCCGCAACATTGGCCCCGCGCGCCTGGCCGACGGCTATCTCGAACCCACGTTGAATGTGCGCGCGATCCACGTCGGCGACGAAGGCCCGACCGCCGCCAACGCCATAGCGACCCAGGCCGACGCCTCCTTCGATTTCCGCCTCGCCCCTGGCGAGACGCCCGAGCACACGCGCGAGCTGCTCGAGAACTACCTCACCCGGCAGGACTGGTTCATCGTGCGCGACGAGCCGGACCTCGAGACCCGCCTCTTGCACTCCAAGATCGTCAAGGTCGATTGGGCCAAGGGCGGCGCAATCGCCACCAAGACGTCGCTCGACCTGCCTGCCTCCAAGGCCGTAGTCGCCTCAATCGGTCGCACGGTCGGTTATCATCCGATCGAGCTGCCGATCGTGGGTGCGAGCTCCGGCATGGCCGATATCGTGGGCCAGCTCCACGCGCCCATGGCCGGTGTCAGCATCGCCAATTACGACGACAACCAACACGCCCAAAACGAAAACCTGCGGCTCGGAAACCTGTGGGACGGGATCGAAGTCTACGCAGGGCTGCTGACGGATCTGAACTGGTAATCGGTTGCGGCATTCAAGACACCACTCTGCGGAAGCCTCACAAAAATGTGCCGGCGGTGCCGGCGCCCGATGCGGGGAAGAAGAAACCGCACCACTTGTAGTCAGCTAATCGGGTCGTCTAGTCCGCCGCCTTGGGAGCGCCGAAACTCTTGCTATAGAATCCAGACCGATCAAAGCAGCACACGCGTCGTTTTCCAGCAGCGAGCATTTCGCAGGCATTACGGATGCGACGCGCGCGAGTCTCTGGCCGCTTGGCGGACGTAATCCAGTGGATCCAGTCTCTGCGGGCAATAGGCGTGAGGTCTCTCCACACCGCCCGCGCCTTTGGGGCTTCCGCGAGAGCCTTGCGCAGATCTGCCGGAGCCCGGGGTTCCGGTTCCTTACCAACTGACAGGATCTCGAGCGGAACGACGTCGCCCACCTCTGCCCCTGCAGCTTCGCGCACCTTCTTGTGCACTTTAAGCCAATGGCTCTTTTTGCCGTCTGGCTCGAGCGTGGCCCGAAAGGGATGGCCATTGATGATGCCTTCGACTGTCGTCATGCCTCGCGTGGGAAGCTTCGCACTGGCGTCCTTTGGCAGGATCAGAAAGGTCCACGAGCTTTCCTTCGGGGGTTCTGCCGGCCGCAAGAGTTTTGCCTCGAAACGGATATTCGATGTGGTTTTGGTCATGATGCAACGGATCTAACGAGAGCTTACGTTCGCTGGGTCCGTACGCCTGTCAGCCGCGGGGCCGCGAGGCGTTGCATGGGGGAGCGCAGCGGTGCTATCCGCTCGACAGCTCGGCCTTGTGGCGGCTCACGGCGTCGCCGTCACCGCTCCTGAGTTCATTGAAGACGATAGTCGATGCGATGGTCAATCCTCCCAGGACGAGAAGCGCAAGGTGAATGCCGTGGATCATTTCGGCCTCGGTCGAATGCATTCGGTCGGGGACGAAAAAGGCGGCGGCGAGCGATGCAGCGGCGACGCCGAAGCTGACCGCCATCTGTTGAACCGTGCTCGCGATGGTGCTGGCACTGCTGGCTTGCCGCTCGTTAACGTCCGCATAGGCCAGGGTATTCATGCTGGTGTATTGCAGCGACGTGAGGAATCCGTAAGCGAACGCCATCATGACGATGGCCCAGACCGGCGTGGCCGCTTCGATGGTCGAGAATAGGAAAATCATCAGACCCAAGGTGACGGTGTTGATGATCAATACGCGGCGGTAGCCGAATCTTCTCAGGATTAGCGGCATGGTGAGTTTCAGGGTCATCGCGGCGAGCGCCTGCGGCATGATGAGCAGCCCGGATTGGATCGGCGTGAACCCCAGACCCACCTGGTAGAGCAGCGGCAAGAGGAAGGGTATTCCGCCTATCCCTAGGCGCGTGAACAGGTTGCCGGTCATGGCAACCCGAAAGCTGCGAATGCGCATCAATCCCAAGCGCAACAAGGGATGCGGCGTGCGCATGGTGTGCAGTCCGTAGGCGCCGAGCAGCGCGGCGGAAATGGCCAGCAGCCCGAGTATTTCGCGACCGCTCAAGCTGGTCTCGCCGAAGACTTCGAGCACATATGAGAGCAGTGAAACGCCGGAACCGAACAATACCAAGCCGACGATGTCGAGCGGATAGTTGCGCTGCTCGCGGTAGTTCGGCAAATGCCGGTAGACCAATACCAACCCGCACAGCCCGATCGGTATGTTGACGAAGAAGATCATGCTCCAATGAAAATACGCGATGATCAGACCGCCGAGCAGAGGCCCGAGCATCGGGCCGATCAGGCCCGGAATGGCGACCAAGCTCATGGCGCCGATGAGTTCGGATTTGGCAAAAGTGCGCACCATGGTGAGCCTTCCGACGGGCAGCATCATGGCGCCGCCGCAGCCCTGCAGCACTCGGCAGGCCACCAGCACGTGGATTTCGCTCGACAGTCCGCAAAGAAACGAGCCGAGCGTGAAGATGCCGATCGCCGATGCGAACACGCGCCGCGTGCCGAAGCGATTGGCCATCCAGCCGCTGATGGGGATGAACACGGCGAGACTCAGCGTATAGCTCGCGAGCACGGCCTTCATGCTGAGAGGCGGCACCTTGAGGGCCTGCGCTATGGCGGGCACCGCCGTGTTGAGGATCGTCGTGTCCAGCGACTCCATGAAGAATCCGACTGCCACCAGCCAGGGCAGGAGGCGCTTGGCCGTGGCGGTCAGCGTCAGGTTTTCACGCGCTTGCAAAGCGAGATCGCGGACTTCAGGCGCCTGCGAGCGTCGCATCCACGATGCGCTGCGCCTCGGCGAGCAACAGGTCCAAATGGGCGGCGTCGTGAAAACTCTCGGCGTAGATCTTGTAGATGTCTTCCGTACCCGATGGGCGCGCGGCGAACCAACCGCCGCGCGAGGTGACCTTCACGCCGCCGATCGGCGCATCGTTGCCGGGCGCACGCGTCAGAACCCGATCGATCGGCTCGCCGGCGAGCTCCGTGATCCGTACCTGCGCAGCATCGAGCTTGCCGAGCTTTTGCTTCTGTTCGGGGTTCGCCGCAGCGTCCACCCGGCTGGCGTACACCTTGCCCAATTCCTGGGCGAGCGCGCCGTACGCCGCGCCCGGATCGCGGCCGGTGCGCGCCGTGATCTCCGCCGACAGCAGCGCCGGAACGATGCCATCCTTGTCCGTCGTCCAAACCGCGCCGTCGAGGCGGCTGAATGAGGCGCCGGCGCTTTCCTCGCCGCCGAATCCCAGACTTCCATCCACGAGTCCGTCCACGAACCATTTGAAGCCGACCGGCACCTCGTACAGCGTGCGGCCGACTCGCTTGCTGACCCGATCGATCATGGCACTGCTCACCACGGTCTTGCCGACGGCAGCATCCGCACGCCAGTGCGTTCGGTGGCGAAACAAGAAATCGATGGCAACCGCCAAATAATGATTCGGCGGCAGCAAGCCGCTGCTGGCGGTGACGATGCCGTGGCGGTCGTGGTCAGTGTCGCAGGCAAAGGCGATATCGAATCGGTCCTTGAGGCCGATGAGCCGCTGCATGGCATACGACGAAGACGGGTCCATGCGAATCTTCCCGTCCCAATCGAGCGTCATGAAACGAAACGTGGGATCCACCTCGTCGTTGACCACGCTGAGATCGAGCCGGTAGAGCTCGGCGATCCGCGGCCAGTAGTGCACGCCCGCACCGCCCAGGGGATCGACGCCCATTCGAATGCCCGAGTTGCGTATCACCTCCATGTCCAATATGGCGCCGAGGTCGCGCACATAGTCCTGAAGGTAATCGTGGGTGTGGGTCGTGGCTGCGCGCCGGGCGGCGGCGAATCCGATCCGCTTGACCGCGCCGGCGCCCGACTGCAGCAGAGCATTGGCGCGGGATTCGATCCCCTTCGTCACGTCGGAGTCCGCCGGGCCGCCGTTCGGAGGGTTGTATTTGAATCCCCCGCTGTCGGGGGGATTGTGCGAGGGCGTGATGACGATACCGTCGGCGAGACCGGTCTTGCGCCCGCGATTGTAGGTCAGGATGGCGTGCGAGACGGCCGGGGTCGGGGTGTATTCGTCGCCGGCCGAGATCATGATCTCGACGCCATTGGCGGCCAGCACTTCGAGGGCGGTGGCGAATGCCGGGGCCGATAAAGCGTGAGTGTCGAAACCGATGAACAGCGGGCCGTCGATGCTCTGCCGCGCCCGATGTTCACAGATGGCCTGACTGATCGCGAGCACGTGAAATTCATTGAAGCCGAGCTCGAACGAGGAGCCGCGATGCCCGGACGTGCCGAAGGCGACGCGCTGCGCGGCGACGCCGGGATCCGGCCGCTCGCTGTAATAGGCGGTGATGAGCCGCGGTATGTCCACCAGCGACGCGGCCGGCGCGGGCTTGCCGGCGAGGGGATTGATTCGCGGATTCAAGTGGTGGCCAGCGCCGCGCTTTTCTCGGCAATGCGTTTCATGAGCTCTTTCCAGGACTTGACGAACGATTCGGCTCCCTCCAATTGCAGGCGAGCAGCGAGCGCCTCGACGTCGATGCCGGCATTTGCAAAGCGAGCCAGCACAGGCTCGGCGTCGCCGCCGTCCTTGGCCATTACGGGTCTGACCGTGCCATTGGCGGCGAAAGCCAGCAACGTCTTCTCCGGCATGGTGTCGATGGTATCCGGCGCCGCCAACGCTTCGACGTACAGGCCTGCGGGTGCCTTCGGGTCCTTGGTACCGGTGCTCGCCCATAGCATGCGCTGCTTGCGGGCTCCGGCGGCTTCGAGATCGCGCCAGCGCTTGCTCTGCAGCAATTCGTTGTGCGCGCGGTAGGTGCGCCCCACAATGGCGATACCCAGTCGATTGGTCAATTCCTGCGGCACCTTGTCGGCGACGGCTCGGTCCCAGCGGCTCACGAACAGGGATGCAACCGAGTTCACGCGCGGATTCAAGCCTGCGGCGATGCGCCGCTCGATGCCGCGCATATACGCGTCCGCCACGCTCAAATAGTGTTCGCGGGAGAACAGCAGGGTCACGTTGACCGGCACGCCGGCGAAGATCGCCGCTTCGATGGCGGGCACGCCGGCCGGAGTGCCGGGAATCTTGACATAGAGATTCGGCCGGTTGGCCTGCTTGTGAATGCGCAAGGCTGCGTCGATCGTGGTCTTGGTATCGTTCGCGAGCAGCGGCGATACCTCCATGGAGACCCAGCCGTCGATCCCGGCGGTGCGGTCGAACTCCGGGCGAAACAGGTCGGCGGCGCGCCGCAGGTCTTCGAGCGCCAATTCGACGAACAGTTCCTCCCCCGAAAGTCCGGCCTGCGCCTTCTGGCGAATGCTGCCGTCATACGCCGAGGTATTGCCGATCGCCTCGTCGAAAATCGTCGGGTTGGAGGTGAGCCCGGTGACCGACAAGGTGTCGATGTAGCGGCGCAGGGTGCCGTTGTCGAGTATTTCCCGCGTGATGTTGTCGAGCCAGATGCTCTGGCCCAAATCGTGCAAGTTTTTCGTGATGGTCATGGACGTTCCTGGAAGTCGGATAAAGTGTGGTTGATCAGATCCGCAATTCGCTCGATCGTCATGTCCGGTGCAGGGTGCGCGGATTGGGACTCCGCGGCGAATGCGTAGTGTCCCTGGCGCACAAATACCGTCGTCAGCTTGTCTTTCAAGGTTGATTTCATCGCTGCCAAAAGGTCCGGCTTGTCGTCGACCATCACATAGTGCGCGGCGGGGTAGCGCTGCTGCACATGGTCGAGCACGCGTTCCTTGTGCAAGTAAATCATAACGCGTCCGGCGACGGCGTCCCAGATGCCCGAACGCTGAATCTTGCGCGGTTGATAGACGATGTCGCCGTCCGACAGCACCGCGGTGCAACCGAGAGTGCTCAAGTGCGCCACGGCATCGAGTGCGCGCGGAAACAGCCGCGCGGTGAAGGGGTATTCCAGCAAGAACTCCGACATGGCGAGCAGAGCGGGATGGTCGTCGAGTCCGCTGCGAAACTCCTGCAGGCTGCCCAGGTAATCGGCAAGGCCGAGTTGCTCGCGTTTTTGCCCGAAGATGGCCCAATAGCGCTTGCACTCGGCGGCCCCGAACGCCTGTTCCAGACGCTCGCTGAGATCCGCGCCGAAGCGATCGTTGTCCAGCAAAGTGTTGTCCACATCCAGCAGAAACATGTCCGGTCCGCTGTTCAACACGGCGCGGACTTTTCAGGCTGGGGGTCATGCCAACCCTCGCCGCCGGTCACGATCCGGGTTGCGGCCGGGGGTCCCCAGGTGCCGGACTCGTATTCGAGCACGGGCGGTCCGGCCGTCAATACCGGGTCCACGACGCGCCATGCCGCTTCGACGCTGTCATCCTGGGTGAAGAGCGACGTGTCGCCGCGGATGGCATCGCCCAGCAGGCGTTCGTAGGGCGATTTCTCGGTCTCGGAATGGTGGCGGGCAATCAGTTCGACAGGCTCGCCGCGCATTTGGTCGCCGTTGCGCTTCACCAGCGCGCCCTCGCTGATCACCACTTCGGGGCTCAGGCGCAGGCGAAAATAGTTGCGCGGCGCATCTTCATTGGAATCGAAGATCGAAAGCGGCGGACGCTTGAGTGTCACCGTGACTTCCGTGGCGCTGATGGGCAGACACTTGCCTGCTCGAATGTAGAACGGCACGTCCGCCCAACGCCACGTGTCGATGTGCACGCACAGGGCGGCGAACGTCTCGATCGGGGAGTCTTTGGCCACACCGTGCTCGTCACGGTATCCCTTGAATTGACCGCGCACGACTTCCTTCGGGTCGAGCGGACGCATGGCGCGGAACAAGCGCAATTTTTCCGCCTGCATCGCCGTGGGTTCGTGGCCGGTGGGGGGATCCATCGCGAGCAGCGCGGTCACCTGCAACAAATGATTCTGCACTACGTCGCGAATGGCGCCGACCTCTTCGTAGAACGCGCCGCGGCCCTGCACGCCGAAATCTTCGGCCATGGTGATCTGCACGTCCTTGATGTAGTGTCGATTCCAGATGGGTTCGAGAAAAGTATTGGCGAAGCGGAAATAGAGAAGATTCTGCACCGCCTCCTTGCCAAGATAGTGATCGATCCGAAATATGGCGGCCTCCGCAAATACCTCATGCAGCGTGCGATCGAGCGCTTGCGCCGACGCGAGATCGCGGCCAAAGGGCTTCTCGACGATGACCCGCGCATTCTCTGCGCATCCCGCCTTTGCCAGGCCTTGCACGACGCTGGCAAACATGCTCGGGGGAATGGCGAGGTAGTGGATCGGCCGGGTCGCAAGACCCAATGTCTGCTTCAATTTGGCGTAACGTCGCAGGATCCGTGTAGTCGCCGGCCACGTAGCGTAGTTGCGCCGCAAGCTTCTCGAAGCAGCCGGCTTCGAAGTCCCCGCTCTGCTCGACGCTCTCGCGGGCGCGCTGCTTGAGCTTCTCCAAGGTCCAACCTTCGCGCGCCATGCCGATGATCGGGATGTTGAGACCGCTCCGGTGCACCATGGCATAGAGCGCCGGAAAGATCTTCTTGTAGGCGAGGTCCCCGGTGGCGCCGAAAAAGACGAAGGCATCGGACTGCAGAGCGGCCATCACGGCCTCGCCTGCAGTTGGCGGCGCAGGTGCTGCAGCTCTTCGATCAATTCGAGCGCCAATGCGACGCCGGCGAGATTGAGTTCGAGATCCCGCTCGAGCCGCAGCGCGAGCCGCGTGCGGCGCAAGGCGGCGCCGGTAAAATGCCATTCGGGGGCAGTTTCGACCACCTCGAGCACTCCCTCCTCGACGAATTCCACGATGTGCCGCTCATCGACGGCGCACATGCGGCTCAAGTCCTTGACCGTGAGCACCGCGGACTCCTCGAATATGGCGCCGGACAACGCCTGATCTTTCGGTGATGACATGTCGTTTAAACTCCCAAACTCGCACGAGGATCGAAAGGCTGTGCCGCGGCCAGGGCGGCATAGGCGTCCTTGGCCTTGGCGTCGGTGGCGGGGGGCAGCGCAATTTGCAGGACGACATAAAAGTCGCCGGGCGGGGATGCCGGGATGCCGCGGCCCTTCAAGCGCAATTTGCTCCCCGCATGCGAGCCGGCGGGGATCTTCAGGTCCACCGTGCCGGTTGGCGTCGGCGATTTCACCGTGGCCCCGAGTGCCGCTTCCCACGGCGCGACCGGCAGCTCGAGATACAGATCACGCGCCTCGATCTTGTACAGAGGGTGCGGCTGAAAATCGACTTCGATGAATAAATCGCCGGGCGCACCTTCGCCCGGAGGGCGCGCACCCTGTCCCGCCAATCGAATATGTTGGCCGGGCAGGATCCCCTTCGGGACCTGCACATTCAGCACGCGTTCCTTGGATACCAACCGGCCCTCGGCATCGATTTCCGGCATGCGCAGAGTGAGCTGGCGCGCGCCGCCGCGCAGAGTGGCGTCGAGATCGAGCAGCACCTTGGCGTGATGGTCTTCGCCGCGTCCGGGGTGGAATGCGCCGCGCCGGTTGCCGGCTCCCGCCCGTCCTTGCGCGCCGAACAGCGACTCGAAGAAGTCGCTGTAGGCGGGGTCGCTCGGGCCCGCGCCGGAGAACTCGAACCCGGAGCCCCAGTCCGGCGGCGGCCTGAAATCTTGACCCGGATGCCCCTGGCCGAGCTGATCGTAGGCGGCGCGCTTGTCGGGACTCTTCAGTACTTCGTAAGCTTCGCCGACTTCCTTGAAGCGGGCTTCGGCGTCCTTCTCCTTGCTGACGTCCGGATGATATTTGCGGGCGAGCTTGCGGTAGGCCTGCTTGATCTGCGCCTCCGTGGCATCGCGCGCCACGCCCATGATCTTGTAGTAGTCCTTGAACTCCATCGTACCTGGCAATCCTAGCAATGGCGGCTAGCGATCAAGAATACCCTATGCGTCGTGCTCGGCGGATCAATAAGATTGTGTGTCGCTCGCTTGCGCAACGTTCGCGGACCTAAACCATTGACTCGATTGGGCAATGGATGTAGGCGATTTACCGCGAATCATCGCGCGAGTGCCACGATTGCAATAATTACACATGTCACTTCGGTCCCGTGGTCCTCAGGATTTCGCTTGCGCTCGTGAAGGCTCACCATGTCTGGACTGCGAAGTGACTCATGCGCGATCTGACGTTAGGGGAGGCTAACTTGGATTGAGATGCAGTGCCTTGGTCGTTGCCTCACCCGAAATGTTGCACGCCATGCTCAACATTCTATGGCCGCGCTGGTTTCGCTTTCTTTGAAGGAGCTAAGTAAGTCTGTCGTGCACAAGAAATTCGATCAAGAGTTGATTCACCGCTTCTGGTTGCTCTTCTACAATGGAATGCCCGGCTCCCTGCACCAGGTGGACGCCCTTGAGCCGCGTACATGTCGTGTGCATGCGTTCAAAGGAGCCCGGCGACTGGTAGATGGCCCATTCGCTCGAGCCTCCGATGTAACAAGCGGGAACGTCGATCGTCTTGCCGGAATAGGCATTGAGCCCCGAGTCAGGACTGAAAACCCCGTCGATGCGGTAGTAGTTGAGTCCGCCTTGAAAGCCCGTTCTCTGGAATTGCTGGCTGTAGACCTGGAGATCGGCCTCGGTCATCCACTTGCAGGCGGCGACTTGCGCCGGTGAAGGCTTGTGTTCCGCCATCGTCGCAGCAACTCCCTTGTCAAGATCCATAATGTAATAGGTGGGCATCTTCGCGAGCTCCGGCGCTGTCCATCCTTTCAAGGGAAAAGGCCTGTTCCCCTTCCAGTCCGCGCTCTTGTAGTAGTAGTACTCGCGCAAGAGATCGCGCACGCCCTGGGGCGCGTGCCACATGTCCTCGTTCGCACCCTGTGTAGCGTAATACCAGGCGTAGTGTTTCCGGGGCCGTGGCAGGGCAGCCAGCTCCTTTTCCATATCGACTTCCGGGGGTTGGCTGCCGTGATTGTCAGCCGTGCCCAGCGGCAGAGCAGGATCCCCCAGAAAAGGCGTGCTCACGGACACGACCGACAAAAAGACATCGGGACGCAGGCGGGCGCACCACTGAGCCGTCGGTCCACCCCAGTCATGGCCCACCACCGCGGCAACCTGCTCGTACCCAAGGGCACGTACGAGGCCGACCACATCGCCGACACGGTTCAACATCGAGTACGGCAACAGATCGTCGTTGAAAGTCACCGCCCTAGAGGCGCTCAGTCCGTAGCCCCGCAAGTCCGGTGCGACCACATGAAAGCCGGCGCGTGCCAGCGGAAGCAACTGATTGCGCCAGCAATACGCAAGTTCTGGAAAGCCGTGCAGCAGCACCACACAAGGTTTGCCGGGCGTCTCAAAGCCGGCCTCGAGAACATGCAGGACTACACCATTGTTGGTGTCCACTCGTCGGGAACGCACGCCTCGCGGCAGGATACTCCTCCCATACTCTACGCTGTCGTTTTCACGGGCGTCCGCGTCGCTCGCTCGTACACCTTCGCCAGAAGCCAAGACAGTGTTCGTGGCAAGAAAGCCCAACGCATGCAAGAAATGTCGTCTCGACATGTGGCTGTGAGTCATGCCGCACTACAGCTGATACGCGACCGTGAGGAGCAGGCCCTCGCCAAGATCGCGCAGCAGTCCCGGAGGGCGGCATTCGAAGGGATGCGATTGCGGGATCAAGGATTGAATCCAGTTCGCCAGCCAATCGATCTCGCGCGCTCCGTAGAAAACGACCGCGCTTTCGTAATTCAGCAGCAGGCTGCGCGAGTCGAGATTGACCGACCCGGATATCGCGAGCGACTCGTCGAACACCACGGCCTTGGCGTGATTCATGTGGGGCAGCAAATGAATCCTGACCCCGGCGGAGCTCAGCGCGCGCAACGCCCGGTTGCGCGCGAAATCCGCCAGGCGATGGTTCGAAACGGCGGGAATGCAGAAGTCAATTTGCACGCCGCGCCGTGCCGCCAGCCTCAATGCCGTTTCCAGACTCGCGTCGGGGACGAAGTACGGAGTCACGGCGAGCATCCGCTCGCGGACATGGAAGCACGCGTCGATCAGCAGGGCGTGCACGGTGTCTTCCGCCTGGTCCGGACCGCTCGGCAGGAATTGGGCCCGGCCGCTGGCTGACCCGGAGGCGGTGGCGATGCGCGCCGCGGCCGCTCCCGCAGCGGTGCTGCCCGCCGCCCCGGTGCTGCCCGCGGCGCCGGTGCTACCCGCCGCCCCGGTGCTGCCCGCGGCGCCGGTGCTACCCGCCGCGCCGGCGTGCCCGCCGTCGTAACGCCGGGCGGCGCTGCCGCCGGCGGCGACCCAGTCGGCCTCGAATTGCGCGGCGGCGGCCGCCGCAACCTGCCCTTGCAAATCGAAGGTCAAATCGCCCCAGGGTTTCGCACCTTTGAGGCCGGTGAAATATTCCGCCGCGATGTTTCTGCCGCCGGCCCAGAGTTGCGTTCCATCGGCGATCACCATCTTGCGATGATTGCGCAAGTTGCGCGGGCCCTGGGTCTTGCGCGCCAACAACCGACTGAATATCTCGGTCTCGACACCGGCACTCTGCAATTGCTTGAAGCAGGCGCGCGGCAGCTGCATCGCACCGACGCCGTCGATGAGCAATCGCACCTGCACGCCCGCGCTCGCTCGCTCGATCATGCGTTGCATGGCGTCGCGGCCGAACGCGTCGTCGCCCAGAATATAGGTGCAGATATCCAGCCGCAAAGTAGCGCTCGACATGGTGGCGAACAGGGCCGTGGCGGACTCGCCGCCATCCTGATGCAGGCGAGTCACCGACGGCGCGGACGGCGCCAGGCCGAAGCTCTCGATCAGAGCTTCGGCCCAGTGCTTGCCGTGCTGCCGCGTCGTGGGCGCGCGCAGTACCTTGCGCGGCAACTTGCGGCGGCCGAAGAACACATACATGGGCAAGGCGACGTAGGGCAGCGCAATCATTCCCAAAACCCACGCGATGGCGATGGACGGCGGGCGGCGCTCGTGTTCCACGCGCGTCGTCAGGACATAGGTGAGCACGCTGAAGACGATCGCCAGCGAATGCAGAGTGACGCGCGGAAACCATGCACTCACCGGACGACGCTCACTCGTGCGCCAGCGCCCGCAACACTGCGGGCATCAGATCCGGCAGATCTTCCGCCAGCAGGCCGGGTCCAAAGGCCGCCGCCGCCGCGCCGTGCATCCAGACGCCGGCCGCAGCTGCGAGGAATGCATCCATTCCCTGGGCGAGCAGCCCGAGAATCAGGCCGCCGAGAACATCGCCGGAACCCGCGGTCGCGAGGCTCGCCGGCGCATTCGTATTGACGATGGCGCGGCCATCGGCAGCCGCGATGACGCTGTCCGCGCCTTTGAGCACGATGACCGCTCCGCTCTGCCGTGCGGCGGCGCGGGCGCGAGTTAGTTTGTCGCCACGCGGGTCGAATAACCGCGCGAACTCCCCGTCATGCGGCGTCATCACGCAGGATCCGCGGATCGCTTGCGCAAGTTCGGCCGTCCTGGAGGCGAAGACACTGATCGCGTCGGCATCGAGCAGCACCGGGCGCGCGGTTCGCAACAGGGCGAGCGCATTGTCGCGGGTGGCGTCGCTGACGCCCGCGCCGGGCCCGATCAAGAACGCCGTGAAGCGGGGGTCGGACAGCAGCCGTGCCAGGCCGCCCGTGGCCAAGGGCTGCACCATGATGCTGGTGAGGGCCGAGGCATACAGCGAGAACGCCGCTTCCGGCACCGCGATCGTGGTGAGACCCGCGCCGACGCGCGCCGCCGCGCGCGCCGCCATTCGCGCCGCGCCGGTCATGGGATAGCCGCCGCACAGGAGCGCATGGCCGCGGGTGTATTTGTTGCTCGACAGCTTTGTCTGCGGCAGTTGGGCGCGCCACAGGGCGGGATGGTTCTCCCAGCAATCGATGGACAGCGATTCGAGCGCGGCTGCGGGAATTCCGATGTCCGCCACCACGATGTCCCCGCATAGCTCGCGGCCCGGCAACAAGGCATGACCGCGCTTCTTGCGCGCGAAGGTGACGGTGCAGGCGGCCGGCGCCGCGCCCAGGTTCGCGCCGGTGTCGCCCATGACGCCGCTCGGCACGTCGACTGCGATCAGCGGCAGCGCGCGTTGCGCCACCGCGCCCAGCGTGGCGAGGACTTCGCCATCCAACGCGCGGCTGAGGCCCGACCCAAACAGGGCATCCACCACCAGCGCCGCGCCATCGATCGCGGCGGGAGTCACGGCCTCGACGCTGCCGCTCCAGCGCGCTGCATGCAGCCGAGCGTCGCCGCGCAGATTTTCACGATGGCCGAGCGTTGCAACCCGGACCGGCCAGCCGGCCTGTGCGAGTGCGACGGCCACGACGAAACCGTCGCCGCCGTTATTGCCGGGGCCGCACAGTACGGTCACGGCTCGGGGCGACCAGCGGCGGGTAATTTCCCGCGCGACGGCCTCGCCGGCATTCTGCATGAGTACGGATCCCGGGACGCCGGCGGCAATGGCCGCACGATCCGCCTCGGTCATTTGTGCGACGCTGAGCAGGGCGGTTTGTGAACCGTCAGTCATCCGCAGGCCAGCCATTCAACCCAGACCCCGCCATTCAACCCAGTGAGCCGGCGATGGCACCGACGACGGCGGTGATCGCCATGGCGAGAGCGCTCCAAAACGCCACGCGCAATGCCCCGGTGCGGACACTGGCGCCGCCAACCTTGGCCGACAAGCCGCCGAGGCAAAGCAAGCACAGGAGCGAGACCACCACCACGGACACCATCAGATGGGGCGGCGGCGCCCAAGCTGCCACCAACAGCGGCAGGATGGCACCGGTCGCGAAGCTCCCGGCGGACACCAATGCGGCCTGCAGCGGCTTCGCGCGCATGCTCGCGGACAAGCCCAATTCATCGCGGGCATGCGAGCCCAAGGCATCGTGCGCCATCAACTGGGTGGCCACTTGTGCGGCAAGACTCTGATCGAGTCCGCGGCGCACGTAGATTTCGGTCAACTCGCGGCGCTCGCCGGCGAAGTCACCTTCCAGCTCGGCGCGCTCCTGTTCCAACGCGGCGGCTTCGGTGTCCGCCTGCGAGTGCACGGACACGTACTCGCCGGTCGCCATCGACATTGCCCCGGCGACCAACGCCGCGGTGCCGCCGAGCACAATATTCGAATGTGATGCATGTGCCGCGGCAACTCCCAGGATGAAACTGGAGGTCGAGACGATGCCGTCGTTCGCCCCCAGAACGCTGGCGCGCAGCCAGCCAATCCCGCTTAAGGTATGGCGTTCGTGACTGCGTGGACGCAAGCCGCTAGGCCTTCCCGGTCTTCGGGCCGAGAAAATACCAAAGAATGAATCCGAGCACGGGCAGCAGGATCACGAGCACCGTCCAGAGGACTTTTCTGCCGGTGTCCGCGCTGCTTTGAAAAATATTGACTATCGCCCAGACATCGGCGATCAGAACGATGAGACCGAAAACACCCTGGTATTGCATTTCTTATCCTCGTTGTCATTCCCAGGCCCCTACGCTACACCTTTGCGGGCCCGCCGCGAATGGAAACATGCCGGCAGCGGCGTAAGGGTGGCCGCTGCACGTCCCGCCGCAACGGCACTTTGATAATCGCGCGTAATGACTTACTCTGGGGTTGGGGGAGGCATTCAAACCACAGGGGAGATAGAAGGGATGACGCGCAGCCGGCAACGGAAACTGAGGAAAATTCAGGCTAGGAATAATTCCCGCTTGACATGGCGGGTGTTGCCTGTTGCATCGGCGCTACTAGCGTGCATGCACCCGGCGCTGTCCGCCGAGAACAGCGAGACTGCCACCCTCGAGGAGGTGGTGGTCACGGCGCAGAAGCGAACGGAAAATCTGCAGGATGTTGCCATCAGCATTCAGGCGATCGGCACGGCGAAGCTCGAAGAGCTGCGCATCACGGACTTCGACGATTATGCGAAGTTTCTGCCCAGCGTGTCGTTCCAAAGTGCGGGACCGGGATTCGAGCATGTGTACATGCGCGGCGTCGTCAGCGGCGGCGACGGCAATCATTCCGGCTCGTTGCCGAGCGTCGGCGTGTATCTGGACGAACAACCGGTAACCACCATCGACGGCAATCTCGACATTCATGTTTATGACATCGAGCGCGTAGAGGCGCTGTCAGGCCCGCAAGGCACACTGTACGGGGCGAGTTCCGAGTCGGGAACCATCCGCATCATTTCGAACAAGCCCGATCCGAGCGCTTTCAAGGCCGGCTATGACCTCGGCGTCAACTCGGTCGACCACGGCGGTGTCGGATATTCCGTGGAGGGATTCGTCAATCTGCCGCTGTCCGAGATCGCAGCGGTGCGTTTGGTTGGCTGGGACGTGCACAACGCCGGGTACATCAGCAACGTGCCGAAGTCCTATACCTTTCCGACGTCCGGAATCGTCTTCAGCAACACATCGCTGGTTCAGAAGGACTACAACACCACAGACACTAAGGGCGGCCGCAGCGCGCTCAAGGTGATTTTGGGCGACAACTGGACCATCACTCCCACCGTCATGGGTCAGGTTACGACCACCGATGGCCCGTTCGCCTACAACCCTGCGGCGGGGGATCTCAATACCTGGCAGTTTTTCGCGGATCCGACCCGGGATTCCTGGGTGCAGTCATCGCTGACGGTCGAGGGCAAGATCAGCGATTTCGATATCGTGTACGCGGGTGCGTACTTGACGCGCAACACCCACGAGCAATCGGATTACACTGACTACTCGCTCTTTTATGACCGTGCCTATGGTTCGGGCGCTTATTTCGTGGACAACGCCGGCAAGCTCATCAACCCTGCGCAGAACATCCGGGGCCGCGATCATTACACCAAGACCAGTCATGAGCTGCGGATGACCTCGCCCAAGGACTATCGATTCCGCCTCACAGCGGGTCTGTTTTTACAGCGCCAGGTGCATGAAATCCTGCAGGACTACGTGGTGGACAATGGCGGCGATCAGTTTGGGTCGGTGGCGCCGAACGATTTCTCCGTCCCGGGCTGGCCGGGCACCCTGTGGCTCACGGACCAGGAGCGCGTCGACCGCGATTCTGCGGAATTCGGCGAAGCATCCTTCGATTTCAATCAACATCTCACCGGCAACGCCGGCATACGCTTTTACAAATACGACAACACTCTCTACGGCTTCTACGGGTTCAATTCCACTTTCAGTTCGCACGAAGGCGTGGCGACGTGTTTCACGCCCTTCACTCCGTTTCACGGCGCGCCCTGCGTCGATCTCAACGGCCGGTCGGCAAACTCGGGCAACACGCCGAAGTTGAATCTGACCTACAAGATCGATAAGGATCACATGATCTATGCGACTTGGTCGAAGGGCTTTCGGCCCGGCGGCGTGAATCGCAATGGCGGCGGAACCCTGCCGCCTTACCAGCCCGATTACCTGACCAATTATGAGTTGGGTTGGAAGACGACTTGGTTCGACAACCGGCTGCGTTTCAACGGCGCGGTGTTCGACGAAAGATGGAAGAATTTTCAATTTGCGTTTCTCGGCGCTAATGCACTCACCATCATCGCCAACGCCGGCCAGGCGGAGATCAAGGGCGTGGAATCCGAGCTCGAGTTCGCGGTGACGGATGGATTCACGGTATCCGGCGGGTTCTCATTGCTCGATGCGAAACTCACACAGGAATATTGCGACAACCCCGCCGTTTGCCTGACTCCCGGCTATGAGCAATATGCACCGGCGGGCACCCGGTTGCCCGTGACGCCGAAACTCAAGGCCGACATCACGGGCCGCTACACATTCCCCGTTGGCAGCTTCAAAGGCAATGTCCAAGCCTCTGCGGTCTATGTGGGCTCGCGCACGGCGGACTTGCGCCAGACGGCGGCCATCGCGCTCGGCAACGAACCCTCGTATGCCGTCGCCGACCTGTCCGCGGGACTTGAGCGGAACGGTTTGACGTACCAGTTGTACATCAACAATGCGCTCGACAAGCGCGCGGTGCTCGATCGCTATGCGGAGTGCGACGTCAGCAGCTGCGGCCAGATTGCGGTGTACAACGTACCCAATCAGCCGCGCACCATCGGCGTGAAATTCGGCCAGAAATTCTGACGGTCAAAGGATCAACAGAATTCCGGCGATGGCGCTCAAGGCGAGTACCAGGTTATCGAACAGCCGCTGATTGATGCGGATCAGCAGCCAGCGGCCCGCGAACGCACCGAGGAGCACGGCAGGCGCCAGCATCAGGTTGAATTCGAAACTCTGCGCGGTGATCAAGCCGAGGTTGACCATGAACGGCACCTTGAACAGATTCAGCACCATGAAGAACACGGCGGTCGTGCCCACGAATTGCATCTTCGGCAAGCGCATGGCGACGAGGTAAAGCGCCATCAGCGGTCCTGCGGCGTTCGCGATCAAGGTGACGAAGCCCGCCGTGATGCCGAGCGCCGCGGCGAGCGCCCAATGCCAGCTTTCGGATCCTTCGGTTTGCGCGATGAGGTAGCGGCGCCAAAAGCTCAACCCGCACAGGGAGACGATGATCACCCCGATCATGACTCGCGCGGTGTGGTCTGAAATGTGGCCGAGCGCGAAATAGCCGAGCACGACGCCGGCCGCCGTCCAAGGCATGAGCTTCCACAAGTAACGCCATTGAGTGTGCGTGCGATAGGACAGCACCGCGACGCAATCACCGAAGATCAGCAACGGCAGGATCAAGCCGCTGGCCTGTTTGCTGCTCGGGAACACGTGCGTGAACAGAGCGACCGACAGAATGCTCAACCCGGTGATGCCGGCTTTCGAGATGCCGACCATCAAGGCACCAAGAATGGCGCAGATCCATTGCAGGGTCTCGTTGATCATCAGGGTTGGTTCCGCCCACGTGTATCTGGCAAGCTTACCGCACAGCAGCGAGTCACATGGCCAACCTCTACCACGAGAACGCGCAACCCGCGGCACCGACGCCGCCCCTCGACGGCGACGCTCGCGCCGACGTAGCCGTCATCGGCGGCGGCATCACGGGGTTGTCGACCGCCCTGCATCTCGCGCAAGTTGGTGCCAAGGTCGTGTTGCTCGAAGCCGAACAGCCCGGCTGGGGCGCATCGGGGCGCAACGGCGGCCAGGTCAACCCGGGTCTTAAAATGGATCCGGACCAAGTGGAATGCGACTTCGGCAAGGAGTTGGGCGGCCGAATGAACGCGCTCGCGGCTGGCGCGCCGGCGTTCGTCTTCGATCTCATCGAGCGCCATGACATCCGTTGCGACGCACGCCGCAACGGCACGCTGCGCGCGGCGGTCCGGCCGAAACACGCGGCACGGGTGCGCACCACTGCGGAGCAGCTGGCGCGGCGCGGCGCTCCGGTCGAGTTGCTCGACGGCGCAGGTCTCGAGCGTGCCACCGGCACGACGCGCTATCAGGTGGCGATGCTGGATCGGCGCGGCGGGGATTTGCATCCCTTGAGCTATGTGCGTGGGCTGGTGCGCGCCGCCCTGAGCGCGGGTGCCGCCGTGCACGGTGGCACGCGGGTGCGCCGCATGCGGCGCAACGGTGCGGTCTGGCGGCTCGAGACCGCCCGTGGAATCGTATCGGCGGCTCAGGTGGTGCTCGCCACCAACGGCTATACCGACGATCTCTGGCCGCGTTTACGGCGCACCATCGTGCCGCTATTCGGCGCGATCGCGGCGACGGCTCCGCTGCCCGAGACGATTGCGCGCGGCATCATGCCGAGTCGAGCGGTGCTGTATGAAAGCGGCACAGTCACGGTCTATTACCGGATGGATGCCGGTCAGCGTTTGCTGATCGGCGGCCGCGGACCCATGCGCGAAATAGCCGCGATATCGAGCATCCCGCATCTGCCGGCCTATGCACGCGCGCTCTGGCCCGCGCTGGCTGGAACGCCGTGGACCCACGCCTGGGGCGGACGCCTGGCGATGACTCGGGATCAGTATCCGCACGTTCATGAGCCCGAGGCGGGTGTGCTGGTGTGCCTGGGCTATAACGGGCGCGGCATCGCGATGGCCACCGCCATGGGCGCAGAGCTCGCGCGGCGGCTCGTCGATCCAGCCTCGCCATTCGACATGCCGATCACCGGCATGAAGGGTATTCGCTTGCACTCCCTCTGGCCGCTCGGCGTGCGCGCCGCCATTGCGCACGGGCGCATCAGCGATCATCTCGGGCTCTAGTTCGAAACCCGGACCGTCAATTGTCGATATAGAACTGATGCAGCCGGTGCAGGTTGATGATGACGTCGAAACGCTGGTCGGGCGGCAGCTTCGGACCCGAGAAAAAATCATAGCGAGAATCGAGATTCGCGATGCCGGGATGCAGGTCGTGCATCGCACGCTTGAACATTTCCTTCGGCACCCACTCGGAGTTCGACGACAGCGAGCCGAACTCGTCGTGATAGATCGTCGCGGTGGAGATGTCCGCCGGAGTCGACTTAATGGCAAAAATGCGCGGCCGCGTGCCGTCCAGATGGACCTGCTTGGCCCCCGCCATGATCAACTCCCATTCATTGCCCTGGGGGACGGCGATCAGCGCGTAAACATGATGTTGCGCGGCGAAGAAGGCGATCGGCACGACCACGGCGGCCAGCATGCGGCGGCCGCTCGGACCCCAGTTTTCCGTCAGTGCGCGGATCGACGCCACCAGAAAGCAGAGCAGCACGGCGGTCATTGCGAATATCGTGCGATAAGTCGCATATCGCTCCGAGGCGATCAAGCTGACTGCACAGGCAAACACCGGCAGACCCAGCAGGGCGGTCAACCAAATGATGCCGCGCGCACTCCCATGACGGCGCCACTCGACGTAGGCGCCCGCCAGGAGGATGGCGCCGACGAGCAAGGCGCAGCCGAAGTACAGAGGGTGGTCGCGATGATTGTTGTCGTTCAGCACGAAGAGACTGAGCGCGTTCGGCAATGTTTCTTGCAGGAACCAGCCGACTTTCTCGAGCCAGTGATGCTCGAACGCGATGCGTCCGGATTTGACGAACACCCCGGTCGCGTACAGCAGGCTCATGGCGCAATAGGCCAAGCCCAAGGCGCTGACGACGAATCCCAGATGAATTCCAATCCAGCGCGCGGTGCGACTCATCGTGCGATGCCGCTGCGCAATCAAGGCGGCAGCCAGCGGCACCACGTAGAACATGGCGCTCGGTTGATAGATGAGGGCGCTCACCACCATGAGACCGAGCGCCACCAGCCATTGCACCGCGGCGCGGCCGGTCCCCAAGCTTAGGTCAGCGTTCAGCGTACCCTCGACGACGAAAAATGCGCCGAAGGCGAGTAGCGCGGTGGCGGCGTACGGCCACCCCACGGCCCACCCGGCGATCACTTGCGCGGCCGGAATCAAGGTCAGCAGCACGGCGAAACACAGGCTGCTGCTGAACGACCAGCCAAGCGCACGCAGGCCGCGAAAACCAACCAGCGACAGAGCGCCCAGCAGCAGTGACGCGGCAAAGCGCATCCAGCGCAGATCCTGCACCGTGGCGGTCTGGCCGTAAGTCGCCTGCAGCAGCCAGCCGTACACCGGCCGCGCGTGCGACGCGCAAAATTTGACGATTTTGCCTGCCTCTTCGTGTGCCTCGCGCAAATTCGAGTAATCATCGCGCAGGCCAAAATCGTGGAAGGTCGCGGGCCAATAGGTGACCAAGGGGACGAGAAAGAGCACCGCGGTGAGCAGCCAGGCGCGTACCCCCATGGCGCTGCGACGCTCGGCGACGACGCCGGCGTGCCCAATAGGGGCGGCGATTGACGATTCAGTGACGATGTTTTCGGGAACGGACATAAATCTCAAGGACCCCCCGTGATGCTGCAACGCACTGATTACTCGCCGCCCTCAACCCATTGCCGAGCGCAATACGCTGAATCGCTTCTAGTGGTGGAATATGGCCGGTGCAATGATTCTAGCTGCACTGCACGCCATAAATCCGTGAGGAATTGGCGAAAAATACGTTAAATATCTGTTAACTACACGAATCTCGGCGCGCGGGCGCGCGGCCGCCTGCCTGCCCGGGCGAGAGGCGCTTAGCTCAAGCGGCGACGCAGAGATTCTTGCCGCTATTCTTGGCGCGGTACAGGGCAGCGTCGGCGCGCTCGAAGGCGCCTTCCGGCGCATCGTCCTGGTGCAGCTCGGTGATCCCGCATGAGACCGTGATGTGAACCGGGGTCTTGCGGAAATGAAATCGCAGGCCTTCGACGGCCGTGCGCACTTGATTGGCGATATTTTCGGCTTCCACGAGCCCGAGGCCGCCCAGTAGCACGGCAAACTCCTCGCCGCCGAAGCGCGCGACGAAGTCGCTCGCGCGCAGCGAAGCCGTGAAACAGGCGGCGACGCTTTGCAGAACACGGTCACCGGCCTTGTGTCCGTAGCTGTCGTTGATGACCTTGAAATTGTCGATGTCCCACAGCAGCAGCACCGCACGCGCACCGCCATGCGCGCGGCGGGTGATTTCCTGGGCGAAACGCTCGTCGAAGGACTTGCGATTGGCGACGCCCGTGAGAGGGTCGAGCCGCGCCCCGTGTTTTTCTCGATCGAGCTTGGAATGCAGTTCCAGCGCTTCGCGTTCGAGGTCCGCGATGCGCTCGCGCATGTGTTCGGCACGGCCATTGTATTCCGCCATGCGGGTCGCCTCCCGCGCGCGAAAGTCCGTGAATTGCTGGGCAACCCAGATGAGGCGTGCGCTGACTACCGATTGCAGCATCCCCAATTCCGTGGCCGCACTGACCTCGTCGGTGAGTTCCCGAACATGCGACATCACGTTGTCGTTGAGCGACTGCGAGTCATCGAAGTGGCCGCGGCTCGCGCTGTTCGACTCGGTCAAGAAACCCGCCATTTCCTCGAGACGCACGGTCACTTCGGACAGCACGGCGGCCGCCCGCAGGCGTTCGCGCGCCAGCGCTTCGCCGCGCTCATGAATGAGGTCGGCGGTGCGCGCCACGATCGTGGCGAGTTCGGCGTCGGTCGCTGCGGTTGCCAGTTGGGCAATCAAATTCTCCAGCACCGCAGTGTCGGATTCCCCGGCTTTGAGGCGTTCCAGCAGCGAACCTAAGGCCGCGCAGGTCGTAGCCCAACGCTTGGCTTTCGCGGGAGGTGCGGCGGGCAGGGGCGGCAGGACCAGTTGCGGTACCGGGGAGGTTGCATCAACGGCGACGACGGCGGTCGTCAAGGACTGCGCCAGCCGCTCGAGCTCGGCCGCGTCGGCGTTGCGCCGGTTGGCGGCCGCGAGCGCCGTCAATTCCTCATCGAGCTGCCGATCCACACCCATGCCGGCCGCGCACAGGCGGCCGATCAGACGGCGCAGTACCCGCTCGACTTCCCGCCACTGCTTCTCGTCGGCTTCCGCTTCCAGGAGGGCGTCGCGATATTTCTGTTTCCAGTCGGAGGCTTCGGACATCGCTCAAGTTTCGCGTGGTTGGCTGAAGACCCGCAGCATGCACCAGACCGTGTTTCCTTGCCACCGAATATCCCGCTGAGGCGACTCTGTTTTCAGCGCCAGATCTTGTCAAATCGCCGTTCCTTGATACAGGTCCGAGCGCGCCTCGCAGGGCTCGCGGTAGCCTTCCAGGGGAGGAAACCGCAATAATCATGGCGCTCAAGCCCGCATTCCTGATCGCAGCCTTGTTGTTGGCATCGTCCGCGATGGCGCGGCCGCAGATCTACACCTATGTGGATGCGGATGGCATGCGGCATTACACGGATGTGCCAGACAACAACCGCTATCGATTATTGGTGCTGTCGGCGCAGGATCGAACCGTGAGCGGCGACCGTTATGATTCGATGCTGCTCTCCAAGGCAACGCAGTACGACTCGATCATCGAAAAGGCCGCGCTGGCAGCGTCGGTCGAAGCCAATCTGCTGCGCGCCGTGATCGTGGTGGAATCTGGGTTCAATCCGCGCGCCCGCTCGAGGCGCGGCGCCGTGGGGCTGATGCAATTGATGCCGGCGACGGCCACGCGCTTCGGCGTTTCGAATCCCTATGATCCGCGCGAGAACGTGCATGCGGGGGCACGTTATTTGAAGTTCCTCATCGATCGCTTCGGTCAGGACGTGAGCCTCGCGCTTGCCGCATACAACGCGGGCGAAGAGGCGGTCGACCGCAATGGCGGCCGCATCCCGCCCTTTACCGAGACCATGGCCTACGTACCGCGGGTGCTGAAGATTTACCGCATGCTCGTGGGGCAACCCCGCTCGAGCTGACGCGCTGCGCCGCGCTTGACAGGAGCGTTAGTGTTCGCTTACTGTTAGTCATGACTTACCAAACAACGTGTCTTGCCACTGCGGCCGTGCTGGCCGTGTCTGCGGCCGGCCCGGTTGCGGCCGAGGTGATCAGTGTCGCCGGCAACGGCTTTGAGTTGCGCGAGACTGCGCACATTGCCGCAACGCCCGACCAGGTATACGCCGCACTGCTGCTGCCCGCGAACTGGTGGAGTTCCGCGCACACATTTTCTGGTAGTGCCGCGAATCTTAAGTTGGATGCACACGCCGGCGGCTGCTGGTGCGAGAACCTGCCCGGCGGTGGCTCGGTCGAGCATCTCCACGTCGTGTTCGTCGCGCCCGGCAAGACCCTGCGCTTGCGCGGCGCTTTGGGTCCGTTTCAAGGACTCCCCGTCGATGGGGTCATGACGTGGAGCGTGAAAGGCGCCGCCGACGGCGCCGACGTCTCGTTTACCTACGCGGTCGGCGGCTACGCCAAGACAGGTTTCGACGAACTGTCGAAGGCTGCTGATCGCGTGCTGGACGAGGCTATCGAGCGCCTCAAAAAATCGATCGAAGGCACGACCACGGCGGGCAAAGCTGCGCCCGGCGGATAGCCGTCCGAACTGGGGTCCGCGTCTACAACTTGCGCGCCTCGGCGCTCGTCGCGATGACGAACGCCATTCTAAGACGGTCGTGCCGCTTGCGACATGATAGCCAGCGTTCGCCCTTCCGGATCCTTGAAGAATGCCATCCATTCCTCGGTCCCATCGGCATGCTTATGAATCATGTGCGGCGCACTGATGAACTCAACGCCGCGCGATTGCAATTGCTGATGAGCGGCCGAGATATCCGCGACACGCAGGTACAGCGTGGATTCCGCGGCAGTTGCTTGCGCCTCTTCGGTCAGCATCAGCCGGATACCGCTGCAATCGAAAAATGCGAGCTTGCCAAAGGAGTAGAGGTGGGGAATGCCAAGCGCTGTGCTGTACCAGGCCTGCGCCTCGGCGATGTTGCGGCCGCGGCGCGAGGAGCTGGACATGCGGTCATGGCAATCCAGCCGCGGGCGGATTTACCCTCCCCCTTCGGAGCCGCGGGGAATTACGCGCTCACCGTATTGATTTAGGCGCTGGTTGTCCCCATAGGACTACGATGAGTGCCGAGCCCGCCGAACTTGCCGTGGTCTTTCGCGGGCCAAAAGTTTTGTGCCGCGAATTTAGCCTCGTGCTCGAAGCGCGGGGCATCGAACATGAGGTGCAGGCGACCGGGATTCCTGAGCCAGGCGGCCCTTGGATAGTGACGGTGCCGTCGGCCCTGGCGCACCGAGCCTACGACGAGCTCACTCGTTATTCTGCTGAACGCAGTATGCCGCGAAGCATTCCGCTCGTGACGGCGCCGTTCCCGGGCGCGGCGAGCGGCGCGTTGGGCTATGCGCTGATTCTATTGCTGACGGCCTACTGTGCCGGCATCGGCTTGTTCGGCGTCGACTGGCTGTCGGCCGGGGCTCTCGACGCCGGCGCGGGCCGCGAATGGTGGCGGGCATTGACTGCGCTGACCCTGCATCTGGACCAGGAACATCTGCTCGGCAATCTGCTCTTCGGCGTGATCGCCGGCGTGGCCGCGGGTCGGTTGCTCGGACCCGGCGTTGCATGGGCGAGCATCCTGGGGGCGGCAGCCGCGGCGAACTATGCGGAGGCGCTCATTGCGCCGGTCGCGCATCGCGCCGTCGGCGCTTCCACTGCCGTGTTCGCCGCCTTGGGGCTGCTCGCGGGCTTGGCGTGGCGGCAGCAACTGACGCTGCGGCAGCGGCGCTGGTATCGCTGGTCGCCGCTGGTCGCGGGAGTTTGTTTGCTGACCTTGTTGGGCGCGGGCGATGCACACGTGGATGTGCTCGGGCACGCGCTCGGATTTCTGGTCGGGGTCGGCGTGGGTTGGCTGCATGCGCGTGCCGGTGTGCCCCGCAACCGGGGCAGGGCGCTGCAGATCGCCACGGGCACCGCGGCCGCCTTGCTGATATGTGCGGCGTGGATCTTCGCCCTGCGCTCGGCGCGCGTCTGAGAATTGGCACCTGAGCCCAGGTCGGCTCTGCGGCGGCCGTCAGGTCTTCGCGGCCACCCCGTCCGGAGTGAGCTTGTCGATGGCCTGGGGGAGCACCGCCGACAGCTTGGCGGCCAAGTCCTCGGGGCTCATGCCGATCCGGGCGGCGAGCTGCTTTACCGTGTCCGAGCCAAACGCCTGGTGAATCTGGTCGGCGGTAATGGGCTGATTCGCTCCCGTGCCCACCCACGAGCGCACCGTGCCGCCGAGTCCTTGCTGCTCCAACTGCGCGACGATCCCTTGAATGCCGCCATGCTTTTCGATCAGGCCGTTGACCACCGTGGCCATTTCGGCGCCGACCAACCCACCCAACACTCCGTCGAACAATCCCATGTGTTGCTCCTAGGGGCGCCTGCCGCGAGCGGCGCCCTGATTGCGCCGAGTCTTAAATTCTCACGCCCGCTTTGCGAGCAGGTCGCGAATTTCCTCCAGCAGCACCTCTGATCTGGCCGGCGGCGCCGGCGCCGCCGGCGCTGCAGGAGCCGGCTTCTTGAGCTTGTTGATACCCTTGATCGCGATGAACAAAACCAGCGCGATGATGATGAAATCGAAAGTCGTCTGCAGGAAGGCGCCGTACTTGATCAGCACCTCCTTGCCTGTTGGATCTTTACCGAGAGAAACGGCCAGGTCCGAGAAATTAAAGCCGCCGATGAGCTTACCGAGAGCGGGCATGAACATGTCACCCACCAAGGATGAGACGATTTTTCCGAAGGCCGCGCCGATGATCACGCCGACCGCCAAGTCGACCACATTGCCCTTCATGGCAAATTCTTTGAATTCTGCACCTATTCCCACGGAATTCTCCTTATTTGATGCGGACAGCACGGTACCGCCCGCATGGTACTGAGCGCGTGCCGCAGGGGCAAGCCGAGCTCGCGCTAGAACTGCACGTGCAGCCGCACCGCCGCGACCGAGGCGGGTCCGCGGTCGCGATTGTAGGCGGGGTGATTGATCCATTGATAATCGAAGCTGAGGTGCGCCGCCGCCAATAACGCAACTGAATAATAAGTCTCCATGATTTGCTCCGGACCCGGATGCGGCAGGCGGCCGTCGCCTACGAGTAACCCGAGGCCGCCCGCATTCAAGAAACGCTCGCGCGCGGCGGAAATGCCGTTGTTGATGGCGGCGAGTCCGAGCGTGTCGTCGGCGCGATGCCACGCTGCTCCGCGCAACGACAGTCCCGCGGATACCGTGCGGTCGATATCCGTGAACTCGTATGCCTCGACATTGCCGGCGGCCTTGCCGAGTCGCGCGAACAGCCCCAACTCCGCGGTCAATTGCTGTTCCAGCCCAAAGTTCGCGCCGAGCCGGCCGCGGTAGCGGCGCACTGCGGCAATGTCCACCGGGGTCCCCGTGCTCGCGGCCTCGCGTACCGCGTCGTCGAGTAATCCCATACGGCCTCGGCTCTCGAACACGGTAACGAGTAACCGGCCAGCGCAGCCGGCGAGCGCATGGCGGTGCTCGAGTTCGAGTACGGACTGAAACTCGTGAAATCCCGGGTCGAGGTGCGGGCTGTTGGGCACGTTCGATAGGTCGAAGAGGCCGGCGCGCAGCGTCCAGGCATTCTGGTACCACTCGACCGCGGCTCCGGCGGTGTAACCCCAGGCGTCCGCGGCGTAGTCGAATGTGCCCGCCTCGATCGCGGCCCAGTTCAAGAAGTCGCTGCGCGGATCGTGGGCAAATTGATTTGTGTCAAAAATGTCGCCGACGCTGAATTTGCCGGCGGTGATCACCACCCGGTTGGAACTGTAAGAGCCGCCCAATTGGTTGGCGGCGGCTTCGACCTTCTGGAGGTTGTCGTCCAGATTTAAGTTCTGGCGTACGAACAGGCGCGGCAGGCGCAAATAAGGCGCATTCTTGCCGATCTTGTAGTCCTCGCCGCTCGGAAAACCCGCTACCCCCAGAGTGCTGTCGAGGCCGAAGCCCTGATCGGTCTCGCCGTCGAGCCAACCCTCGGCGCCCGGCCAGAGCCGCGCACCTAAGTAGAGCGTGGCATCGGTAGTCTCGGCGCCGCGGTCGGGCGTCAGACTATTGGGCCCGGCGTAGGGGGCGTTGAAACTCGATGTTTCCTGTTCGACATAGGTGAATTGCCCGTGCACCGCCCATACCTGCGCATAGTCGCCACTGTCCGGCAAAGCCGCTGCCGATAGCGCGACCGTCCACAACGCGAGGGTCGGCAACACCCACATGGATACGCTCAGCACCTGCGACGGCCCGCGGGCGATTGCCATCCCGTGCTACTGAGGCGCGAACATCCGGTCGAGCGCGGTGAAGTGCCGGCGCGCGTAGGCGAGAACTTCGGCGTCGGTGGGATGATCGGCATTCTCGACGGCAACGATGCCGCGGCCCAATTGCGGATGCTTGTCGCGCAGGTAGGTTGCGAACTCTTGCTTGGTTTGCGCCGGGCCGATCACGCAGAATCTCGTGCGCCCCCTCGAGCGCTTGCGCGGCGTCATCGAAAAAGTGGCGATCGGCGGGCGATTTGTGGCCGCCGTGGGTGCTTTTGCGGTTGTGCACGCGCTGATGCTGCCCATGCGCATGGACGTGGGTGCTCGTCTGCTCGGTCGAAGTGAAATGCCAGACCGTCGCTTTCTGGTGGTCGATCCAAACGACCGCATGATAGTGTGACATTTATATTTCCCTGTTGAACTTAAGCGCCGGCGCGCGTCTGATGGTCTATTGTATCTCGATCCGAAGGGTGTGGGCCGGTGCCGAATTTATTGACCATCAATGGCGGTTCCTCGAGCATTCGCTTCGCGATCTTCGCGCCGGAGCGGCCGCCGAAAGCGCTGCTGCAGGGAAAAATCGACCGCATCGGCAGCGCGGAGGCGAACCTCAGTGTCGATCAGCGCCGCCGAACGCGCGCCCATCCGCATCAAGGCGGAGATCGGCGGCACGGCGGTCGACTTTCTGTTGGACTGGCTGGAGTCGCAGCCGTTGTTCAGTTCGATCGGCGGGCGTCGGGACACCGCGTGGTGCACGGCATGCTGCACACGCGATCCTGAGCGCAGTGACGCCGCAATTGCTGGACGAACTCAGGCGCATCATTCCTTTCGATCCGGAGCACTTGCCGCGCGAGATCGAACTCATCGAGGCACTGCTGCATCGCCTATCCCCGGCTGCCGCAAGCCGTCTGCTTCGATACCGCATTTCACCGCAGCATGCCGCTCGTGGCCACGCAATTGCCGATCCCGCGCCGCTACGCGGCGCAGGGCGTTCAGCGCTATGGCTTCCACGGTCTGTCGTACACGTATCTGCATGCAGGAACTGGCGCGCCTCGGCGATGCGGCCGCCGCGCGAGGCCGGGTCATCCTGGCGCACCTGGGCAGCGGCGCCAGTCTCGCGGCGGTTCGCAACGGCCGCTGCATCGATACCAGCATGGGGTTTACGCCGGCGGCGGGTTTGGTCATGGGCACCCGATCGGGGGATTTGGATCCGGGACTCATGAGTTATCTGGCCTGAGCGAGGCAATGACTGCGGATCAATTTCGGACCATGGTCAATCACGAATCGGGACTGCTCGGAGTGTCGGAGACCAGCGCCGACGTCCGCGATTTGCTGGAACGCGAAAGCAGCGATTCGCGTGCGGCCGAGGCGCTGGCGCTTGTTTTGCTACCAGGCGAAGAAGTGGATCGGTGCGTTTGCCGCGGCGCTCGGCGGCCTGGATACCTTGGTGTTTGCCGGCGGCATCGGCGAGAACGCCGCGCCGATGCGCCGGCGCATCTGCGATGGACTGGAATATCTGGGGATCGAGCATCGACGAGGAAGCCAATCGACGCCACGCGCAGCGCATTTCGAGCGGGACGGGATATTCGGTGACGGTGCGCGTGATCCGCACCGACGAGGAGTCCGTGATCGCCGCCTCGAGCATCCGGCTGCTGGGGATTGACACCGCACTTGAGGAGTCTTGAAATCATGCAACAACACGCTGCGGCGCCGGCACTCGATGCGGAACTCGCGCGCAAAATGGATGCCTACTGGCGCGCGGCGAATTATCTCTCCGTCGGGCAGATCTATCTGTGCGACAACCCGCTGCTGCGCGAGCCGCTGGCGCTTGCGCACGTCAAGCGCATGTTGCTGGGGCACTGGGGTACGACTCCGGGACAGAATTTCATCTACACGCATTTGAATCGGGTCATCAAGAAATACGACGTGGACATGATTTACATGTCGGGACCCGGGCACGGCGGTCCCGGCCGTCGTCGGCAATACCTATCTCGAAGGTACCTACAGCGAGATCTATGCCAACGTCAGCCAGGATGAGGCCGGGTTTGAAACGGCTGTTTACGCAGTTCTCGTTTCCCGGCGGAATTCCGAGCCACGCTTCGGCGGAGTGTCCCGGGTCGATTCACGAAGGCGGTGAACTCGGATATTCGCTGAGTCATGCGTTCGGTGCGGTGTTCGACAATCCCGAACTCGTCGTGGCCTGCGTGGTCGGCGACGGCGAGGCCGAAACCGGGCCGCTGGCCACCTCGTGGCATTCCAACAAATTTCTGAATCCCGCGAGCGACGGCGCGGTTCTGCCGATCCTGCATTTGAACGGCTACAAGATCGCCAATCCGACGATTTTGGCGCGAATCTCCCGCGAAGAACTGCAGCAGTTGCTGCACGGATACGGCTGGACGCCGTACTTCGTCGAGGGGCACGAGCCGATGCCGATGCACGAGGCGATGGCGGCGGCGCTGGATACCGCCATGGAAGAGATCCGCCGGATTCAAGCGGATGCGCGCCTTCGAGGGCGGACGGAGCGTCCGCGTTGGCCGATGATCGTGCTCGCCTCGCCGAAGGGTTGGACCGGACCGAAAATCGTCGATGGCAAGCCCAATGAAGGCACCTTCAGGTCGCACCAGGTGCCGTTGTCGGATCCAGCGAAGAATCCCGAGCATCTGCAGCAGCTGGAGAGATGGCTGCGCAGCTATCGGCCGGAGGAACTGTTCGATGGCGATGGCCGGCTGCTGCCTGAGCTCAGAGGCGCTGGCGCCCAGCGGGACGCGCCGCATGGGCGCGAATCCCAACGCCAATGGCGGCATGCTGCTGCGCGATCTGCGGATGCCGGACTTCACCGACTATGCGGTGGAAGTCCCCAAGCCGGGAATGCCGGGGATCGGCGATACGCACGTGCTCGGACGATTTCTGCGCGATGTGGTGAAGCTGAACGCCGAGCAGCGCAATTTCCGCATCTTCGGACCGGACGAAACGCTGTCGAACGGTCTGGAGGCCGTGTTCGAGGCGACCAATCGCCAATGGCTGGCCGCCACCGTCGACAACGATGAGTTCCTGGCGCGCACCGGCCGGGTGATGGAGATGTTGAGCGAGCATCAATGCGAGGGTTGGCTCGAGGGGTACCTGCTCACCGGCCGGCATGGACTGTTCAATTGCTACGAGGCCTTCATTCACATCGTCGACTCGATGTTCAATCAGCATGCGAAATGGCTGAAGGTCACCGCGGGCCTCGCGTGGCGCCGCAAGATCGCCTCGCTCAATTACCTGCTGAGTTCGCACGTCTGGCGGCAGGATCACAACGGCTTCACGCACCAGGATCCCGGTTTCCTCGACCATGTGGTCAACAAGAAGGCGGAGATCGTGCGCGTGTATTTGCCGCCGGACGCCAATTGTCTGCTGTCGGTCATGGATCATTGCCTGCGCAGCCGGCATTACGTCAATGTGGTGGTGGCGGGCAAGCATCCGGCGCCGCAATGGCTGTCGATGGATGCGGCGATCAAGCATTGCAGCGAGGGCATCGGGATCTGGCAATGGGCGAGCAATGATCAGCGCAGCGAGCCGGACCTGGTCATGGCTTGCGCGGGCGATGTGCCGACGCTCGAGACGCTGGCGGCGGTTTCGATGCTGCGGCGCGAGCTTCCCGGAGCTCAAGATTCGCGTCGTCAACGTCGTCGATCTCATGAAGCTGCAGCCGCCGTCGGAGCACCCGCATGGCCTGCCCGACAGCGATTTCGACGCGCTGTTCACCACGGACAAGCCGATGATCTTCGCCTTTCACGGATATCCGTGGTTGATTCATCGGCTCACCTACCGCCGGCACAGTCATGAGAATCTGCACGTGCGCGGCTACAAGGAGGAGGGCACGATCACCACGGCGTTCGACATGACGGTGTTGAACGACTTGGACCGTTTTCATCTGGTGATCGATGCCGTCAATCGCTTGCCGCAGACGGGCAGCCGCGGCGTTTATCTGCAGCA
>CAVUYL010000005.1:0-35937 GCA_963745705.1 uncultured Gammaproteobacteria bacterium
AGATACGCGACGGAGCGCAACGTGAGGCCGTGCATGTGGCGCGATTGCTGGACCGATTGCGCGATCAATGAGCGGGAATCGCCGGGAAGCGCCCTCCACGAGGAGCCTCCCGGCCGAGCCGTGCCATCGCATCGAGTCGAGATCACTTGGAAAGTGAGCTTTGCACTGCTGCTTTGTGCTGCTGATCCATCGCGGCCTTCGCCTGCTTCAGGGCGCCTTCCGTCGCTGCGCTCACGCAGGAGCTATTGTCCATGTCAGACAGATCAACGGGATCGGCGCCGTGCATCTGCGCGCAGGCTTCCTTTGCCGCTTCAGTAACGCGCCTCACGAATTCTGCCGAACCAGACGTCGTCGTCAAATCGAGATCGGCGTAGCTTACTTTGCGATCGACCCAAAATTTCACCATCGGAGTGCCGGTATCTGAGAGCCCAACCGGTGTCTGCTGCACCGGCTGGTCGCTCTGTTGCGCAACGGCCGCCGCGCCTACCATCGCGAGCGCAATGGCCAAGGGAAATCTCAATCTCAGCATCGAATTAATCATCTCGCTTCTCCTAGGGTCCGGCGAGCGGGAGTGCCGCCAGGTCGAGAACAGCATGAGCCGCGATAAATTGCCGCCGATTTCGGGCGCCGCGCAGAAAATTTCACCTGCAATCGACGCGCCGAAAATCAATGGCCGCGGCGTTTCACTTCACTGTGACGCCACGATAGCGGCCGCTTGACCGAGCGCTCTGCTCAGCCCGCCGCCAAAAAAAGGCGGCCGCGGTAAAGAAGAACGCCATTGCCGCGGCGATTAGCCACAGAGGATTGGGAGCTTGCGGAGACGTCTGTGCTGGGGTCGGTTCGACGGGGCTTGCTGGGTCGGCGGAAGAATTACGGTCGGCGGTTTGAGAATTCATCATGTATCTCCTGCAAAGACCGGCGAGCGAAGTGCCGTCGGTGTCGGAGGTGAGTCTCGGCGGGGGAGGCTGCGCTTTGATTTCGAAGCGCGCGCGGTTCATTTCGGCCGTAATGCATCGCGTATTTCACCTGTAACTGAGACTGAAATCGTTCTCACAGACGGCGTGATTACATTCATTCGCTATGACAACTAGCCAGCTCCAAAAGATGTGGATGGTCGATTACGGCCCTGCGAGAGACAGAGCCATCGGATGGCTTGGACAACGCTATCTTCTCGCCACGCCGGTCAATCGTGTGCCCGCGACGGACGTGCCTCCGAGCAAGCGCTCGAGTAGGAATGGCACGGCAAGGCAGACTCGCGAGGAGTACCGGAAATGAAGTATAGGAAACTTGGGAATACCGGACTCATCGTGAGCGAACTGGCGCTTGGCACCATGCAGTTCGGCGGCAAGATGAACATGGGCAACCTTGGCCAGGAGGACACGGCGCGCATGGTGAAGTTGGCGCTGGACAAGGGCATCAATTTCATTGACACGGCGGATGTATACAGTCTCGGGGAAAGCGAAACCCTTGTGGGCAATGCCTTGAAGGGCGTGAGGAGGGAGATCGTGCTGGCCACCAAGGTCCGGCTTCCCATGAGCGAGAATCTCAATCGGAGCGGCGCGACCCGGGTGAACATCATGCGCGAAGTGGAGGCCAGTCTCGAACGGCTGCAGACCGATTACATCGATCTTTACCAGGTGCATGGATGGGACAGCAACACACCACTGGAGGAGACACTGCGGACGCTCGACGATGTCGTGCGCCAGGGGAAGGTACGCTATATCGGGCTCTCCAACTTCATGTCATGGCAGGCGGCCACTTCGGTCATGCTGCAAGAGCGCCTGGGTCTGGAAAAATACGTGACGGCACAGATGTACTACAGCCTCGTCGGCCGAGGCGTGGAATACGAGTTCCAGTCGTTCGCCGAGTACCACAACATCGGCATCCTTGTTTGGAGCCCGCTTGCCGGCGGTTTCCTTTCGGGCAAGTACAGTCGTACGAACCCTGCTCTTGCCGGCACGCGATTCGCGGAGGCCGGTTCTTTCGTGCCCTTCGACAAGGAGATCGGCTATCGCGTAGTGGAAGCACTGAAGGAGGTGGCTGGTCGACATGAGGCAAGCCCGGCCCGTGTGGCGCTGGCGTGGGTGCTGGGGCGGGCGGCAGTCAGCAGTGTGATCGTCGCTGCGCGGAAAGCTGAGCAGTTGGAAGATAACATCGGTGCCGTGGACCTGCGACTCTCGGACGAAGAAGTCCGGCTTTTGGACGCAGCATCGGATCCCGGTGTTCCGTATCCGAAGTGGATGGTCCTGCAACTCGACACCGCGGAAGACCCGCGTTCAAAGGCTCTGTATCCCGAGCGCTACGTAGATGGTGGTCTTTGGAAGGATCTCCGCGGGACCCGGTGGTCTGGCTGAGAGCGGGAGCACGTGATGGATAGGTTTTCCAGACGGAGATTTGTCGCCACGATCGGTGTAGCAACCGTGGCACCGGCATCTGCGTTGTTGTAGGGTGCCCCTGCGGAAGCGGCGGCACCTCAACAAGTGGCGCAACCTGTCTCTCCCGCTGCACCGGCCAAGCCGGTCTATCTTTTCTTCAATCTCGCCGAAGCCGCATTCATCGAGTCGGCGTGCGAGCGCGTCGGCTTGTTCAAGAGCAAGGATGCTCAGAGAGCGTTTCGCTTAGATTTCCGAATTCTCGGCCCGAATTGCGGATGAAACTGACGCGGCCGGAGGTTGAGTTGGGGAATGTCACCTGAAATATCCTGCTTCACGACAGAAATCTATCTGCCGTGCTCGCCGCGTAACTTGATCACCACACTGACATCAGTCCCGACTCAAGGAGACGCTCATGAATTTGTTTCGACTGTTCGCATTCGCAGCGGCCATGGTGATCACCGTCTTTCTCTTTGGCGTGTTTTCGTACGGTTTGACGGCCCCGCAACCGACTCACGCTGCGGCCGCCACGGCCAGCACGAAATCGACAGCGGGTTGAACGGAGGCGCCCCATGGATGTCCGGCAGCGAGCAGCCGATCACGCGAATCCGGACCGGCGGTGGCCATTGGGGCTCGAGGGGGAACCCCGTCTCGGCGCACACCTGAAGAGTGCGCGTCGTGGTTATAGCCACCATGGCGTATATGTCGGCCACGGTCGGGTCGTGCATTACTCCGGTCTCTCGGGAGCCTGGCAGTGCGGACCCGTCGAGGAGGTACCGCTGCTTCGATTTGCCAATGGTCATGAGGTGAGGATCGTCGATCACCTCGATCCGCCGTATTCGCCTGAAGAGATCGTGCGGCGTGCTCGTTCGCGCCTCGGCGAGAATGACTATCGCCTGTTGACCAATAACTGCGAACACTTTTGCAACTGGTGTCTCAGCGGCATTAGCCTGAGCGCCCAGGTGGCACGCCCGTTCGGTCTGCCATTCCGCGTGCTCGGCGCGCTATTTCACGCGTAACTGTTCACAGCGAGACGGTGTTACCCGCGCTGCCTCGCGTTCAGCGGTCGGGGATTTTGTGCGCCCGCGGAATCCTCCCAGCCGCCGCCGAGTGCCCGGATGAGGTCGACGCTGGCGGTCAGCTGCAGGGTATCGAGATTGAGCGCCTCGAGCTGCGTCTGCAGGAGCGCGGTCTGCGAGGTGACGACGGTGAGGTAGTCGGTCGCACCCTGCTTGTAGAGCGCCAGGGAGAAGTCCAGGGTGCGCTGCGCCGCGTCGACGGCAGCCTTTTCATCGATGCTGGCGTCGTGGTAGTGATTGAGCGTGGCGAGACTGTCTTCGACTTGTTGAAACGCGCCGACGACGATGCCGCGGTAATTCGCGGCGGAGGCATCGAACTCGGCGCGCGCTTGGGCGACCTGCGCCCGCCGCAGGCCGCCATCGAACACGCTGAGCAGGGCGCTCGGCCCCACCGCCCAGAACGAGCTCGGCGCGTTCAGCCAGTTCGAAATACCGGTGCTCTGGAAGCCGCCCTGGGCGCCGAGCGTGAGGGATGGAAAATACGCCGCACGCGCCACCCCGATGTTGGCATTGGCCGCCATCATGCGCCGCTGCGCGCCCGCGATATCCGGACGGCGCTCGAGCAAGGTGGTGGGCACGCCGGTGGGAATCTGCGGCAGTGAGATGGCGACGATCTGCGGCTGGATCGAGAACGTCGAGGCCGATACGCCGAGCAGCGCGGCAATGGCGTGTTCCATCAGCGCGCGCTGCGCGAGGGTCTGCGCGGCCTGGGAGCGTGCGGCATCGAGCTGCGTCTGCGCCTGCGCGACGTCGAGGCCGGGTGCGATGCCGGCATCGTGGCGCTGCTCGGTGAGCTTCAGCGCACGCGCATAGGCGCTCACCGTCTCATCGAGGATCGCGCTGTCGCGGTCGAGGCTGCGCAGCTGGATGTAATTCTGGACCAGCTGCGCGATCAGCGAAAGGCGGGCATTCTCGAGATCCGCGGCGGACGCGGCGGCGTTGGCCTCGCCCGCGGCGACCTCGTTGCGAATCTGCCCCCACAGATCCAGCTCGTAGCTGACGCTGCCGCCCACCGTGTTGGCATTGTAGTAGGTCGGCGTGGTGGGACCCCTGAGTGGCGCGTTGATCGATTCCCGATTGCGCTCGGTGCTGGCGCTTAAGCCCAGCGTCGGAAAGAGCCCCGCACGCGCCTGATCGGAAAGCGCCCGCGCCTGCGCGTAATTCGCAAGTGCGGCGGCGAGCGTTGGGTTTCCGGCGATCAGCCCTTTCTCGAGATCGTCGAGCTCCGCGTTGCCATAGAGCGCCCACCAGCTGTCACGCGGCAGGCGGTCGGCCGGCTGCGCCTGAGTCCACGGACCGACTTCTTTAAAAGCATCCGCGGTTGGAACGATCGGAGTTTTCAGCGGCGGCGCGAGCGAGCACGCGCCGAGCAGCAGCGTCAGCGCCACAGCGGACGACCCGTTAACCCTTTTCATTTTTATGCTTCGCTTGGCCGGCAACCACGCCGCCCGTCGCCGCGCCGGCGAGGCGCACCGGGTCGGCATTGCCGATTCCATCGGGCGGGTTTTCGATCACGCGGTCGTTTGGCGCGAGGCCAGAGGCAAGCTCGACGACTGCACCCAGATCGCGCTCGATCGACACCGCCTTGAGCAGTACGCGGTTGTCGGCGTCGACGGTGGCGATGGAGAGCCCCCTGGCATCGAAAATCAGCGCGCTCGACGGCACGCTGAGCACATTGGCCGCGGCGGCAATTTGCAGACGGATGCCGGCATAGTCGCCCGGCATCATCTCACCCGCGCTATTGTCGACGATGAGCTGCATCAGGGTGGTGCCCGTGGTCGGGTCGACGGACTGGGACGAAGCCTCGACCGTTCCGCGATAGGTCTTGCCGGGATGTTCGGGCACGCTGATCGTGGCCTGGGTGCCCGGCGGCACGCTGGGAACATAGTTCTGCGGCACATTGACATAGACGCGGAGCTTCCCCGTCTCGGAGACCACGAACAGCTGCGCGCCGCCGGCAGCCCCTACGTTGATCAGCGCACCGATGTCCGTTGCGCGCGCGGTGACGATGCCGTCGAACGGCGCGATGAGGCGTTTGAAGCCTTCCTCGGCGGCCAGGTGGTCGACGTTCGCCTGCGCCGACTTGACCTGGGCGATATTGGCGTTCCAGGTGAACGTGCGCGTATCGACGTCTTGCTTGGCGACGGCGTCGGTGCTGGCGAGCGACTGCCACCGCTCGGCGCTGATCTGCGCGAGCTTGGCATTGGCCTGGGCGACGCTCAAGTCGGCGCGCGCCTGCATCAGCTGCTGGTCGAGATCGGGCGTATCGATTTCGGCGAGCACGTCGCCGGCTTTCACCTTGTCGCCGATATCGTGCTTCCAGCTTTTCAGGTAACCCGGGACGCGAGCATAGATGGGCGCTTGGATGAACGCTTGCAGGCGCCCGGGTAAGTCCAAGCCCTCGTCATTTTTTACGCTGGTGGGTGTCACGAGGGCCACCACGGGCACGGCCTGCGCTTCGGTCAAATCGTGAAGCCTCGCGTTTTGCGCCGCGCGGGTGCCGAGGCCGTAAGCGGCAACGGCGATGGCGAGGAGCGCGAACGCCCCCCCGACCAGGGTAAGGCGGCGCGGAACAGGGCGGCTGGGATTTCCATCAGGCTGGGGCATGGGCTGCTCCGAAGTGGGTTGTCGGCGCCGGCTTTGGAGCGCGATGCCGATGGATAATGCTGAACATCACGGGGACGAAGAACAGAGTCGAGACGGTGGCGAAGATGAGGCCGCCGATCACGGCGCGTCCGAGCGGCGCATTCTGCTCGCCGCCCTCGCCCAAGCCGAGCGCCATCGGCAACATGCCGATCACCATCGCCAGTGCCGTCATCAACACCGGGCGCAGACGCACGAATCCAGCCTCGAGCGCGGCTTGCGTCGCATCGCCGATCTCGTTGAGCTTCTCGCGCGCGAAACTGATCACCAGCACGCTGTTCGCGGTTGCGACGCCCATGCACATGATCGCGCCGGTAAGAGCGGGCACCGACAGCGTGGTATGCGTCGCAAACAGCATCCAGACAATACCGGCGATCGCCGCCGGCAGTGCGGTGATGATGACGAAGGGGTCGGTCCACGACTGGAAGTTGATCACGACCACAAAGTAGACCAGCACGATGGCGCCTAACAGGCCGAACAGCAGGCCGGTGTAGGCGCTGTTCATCGTCGCCGTCTGGCCGACCAGGGCGACGATCGAGCCCTTCGGCTTGCCTCCGTCATTCTGAGCGATGATCTTCCGGATATCGGCGGAGACCGCGCCAAGATCGCGCCCTTGAGTCGTCGCATAGATCTCCACCATCGGGGCGATGTCGTACTGCGAGACCACCGCGTCGCTGTAAGTGCGGCGGATGTCGGCGATGCCGCCCAGTACCGTGGTGGGTGCGCCGGTGGCATTGATCGGCAGGTTCTGCAGCGCCGGGAGCGAATTGATTTGGTATTGGGGCGTCTGCAATGCGATCGGATACGTGACGCCGTTCTTCTGGTTGAGCCAGTAGGTGGGCGCTACCTGGCTGGAGCTCGCCAGGTTGACGACCAGACTGTTGGTCACGTCGGCGGCGGTCACGCCGGTGTATTGAGCTCGCGTGCGGTCTAAATCGACGTTTATGGTCGGCTGCCGGGCCGACTGCTGGATGCGCGCATCGGCAACGCCGGGGACATGGCGGATCTGCGCCAGGAGCTTGTTGGCGTAAGCATAGTCCGCACCGAGATCGTTGCCGCGGATCTGCAGGTCGATCGGGGCCGGCGCCCCGAAATTGAGGATCTGGCTGACGATGTCGGCGGGCAGAAACGAGAACGTCGTGCCGGGGAAACGGCGTGGCAGCTCATCGCGCAGGCGACTAACGTAGCCGGCGGTCGGCGCATGCCCCGGGTTGAGCGAGATCTGAATGTCGCCGTCCGATTCGCCGATCGTGCCGGTGTTGTTATAGATCGTGTTGATCGAGGAAAGATAGGTGCCGATATTGTCCGCGACCGCCGCCACTTCGGCCGGCGGGATCACCTCGCGGATCGCCTTTTCCACATCGGCAAACCGCGCGGCGGTTTCTTCGATTCGCATGCCGACCGGCGTCCGCACATGCAGCAGCATCTGGCCGCCGTCCACCTGCGGGAAGAAATTGCGGCCAAGAAATGGCGCAAGCAGGAACGAGACCGCGATGAAGCCGGCAAACCCTCCAACGAACAGCCTCCGACGTTCGATGGCGAGGGCCAGCAGATCGTGATACCCAGCGCGTAGCCGTGCAAAAGCCGCCTCGAAGCCGCGCTGAAAACGCACCAGCGGGTTCTTGGGGGCGGGCGGTTCAGAATCCGCGCCGCCGGCGGGCCTCATATGCATGCGCAGCAGATATTTCGCCATCGTCGGGACCAGCGTACGCGACAGCAAGAACGAGAATACCATCGCGAACATCACGCTCTCCGCCATCGGCACGAACAGGAAGCGCGCGACGCCGCTCAAAAAGAACATCGGGATGAATACGATGCAGATGCATAGCAAGGATACGAAGGCCGGGATGACGATCTGCGAGGCGCCGTCGAGGATCGCGGCCTCCACTTCCTTTCCCTGTTCGAGGTGGTAATTGATGCTCTCGATCGTCACAGTCGCCTCGTCGACGAGTATGCCCACAGCGAGGGCGAGCCCCCCGAGGGTCATGATGTTGAGCGTTTCGCCGATTGCCGACAGTGCGCCGATCGCGCCCAAGATCGCCAGCGGAATCGAGGTGGTCACGATCAGGGTCGAGCGCCAGCTGCCGAGAAACAAGAGGATCATGAGGCTGGTCAGCGCCGCCGCGATCACGCCTTCGCGGATCACCCCCTGGATGGAGGCGCGCACGAATATCGACTGATCGCCGATCGGCTTGATATCGAGCGCGTCCGGCAGCGAAGGTTTGATGATTGTCAGCATCTTCTTGATGCCGCCGACGATATCCAGCGTCGAGGTCGCACCACTCTTGAACACGCTGATCAGCACCGAGCGATTGCCGTCGACGTGGACGACATTGGTCTGTACCGCACTGCCGTTGCGCACGTGGGCGACGTCGTGCATGTAGACCATCGCGCCTCCGACGTTCTTGATCGGCAGGTCGCCAAGGTCCGAGACTTTCGACGGCGCGCTGTTGAGATTGACGGTGTATTCGTCCCGGCCAATCTTTTCCGTGCCTACGGGGGTGATCAGGTTCTGTGCGGCGAGCGCATTGGCGACGTCGAGCCCGGTCAGGCCGCGCGACTCGAGCGCTGCGGTGTCGAGATCGAACATCACCTGCGGCGTCTTGCCGCCGAACGGCCAGGGGATGCCCGCGCCCTGCACCGTGACCAGGCGCGGGCGCACGAAGTTGACCCCGAGATCGGCGAGGTTCTGTTCGGTCAGTCCCTTACCCGACAGCGCGAGCTGGATGACAGGCACCGTCGAGGCGCTGTAATTGACGATCAGCGGCGGCGTCGCGCCGGGCGGCATCTGCTTGAGCAGGGTCTGCGAAATCGCGGTGACCTGCGCATTGGCGGTGGCAATATTGACCGACGGGTGGAAGTAGATCTTGACAATGCCGAAGGTGGTATAGGAATTCGCCTCGATGTGCTCGATGTCGTTGACCGTCGTCGTCAGCGCGCGCTCGAACGGGGTGATGATGCGCCCGGCCATCTGGTCGGGCGGCAGGCCCTGGTATTGCCAGGCCACGCCGATGATCGGGATATTGATGCTCGGAAAAATATCGACCGGCATGCGCAGTGCGGCGAGTGCGCCGATGATGAGAATGAGCAAGGCCGCCACGATGAACGTATAGGGCCGGCTCAGCGCGATGCGGACTATGGCAAGCATGGGGCACCAGGACCGTGAGCGAGTTGCTTAAGCAGCAGATGAAATCGACGATGTCATGACCGCTTGATGACCGCCCGCATCCTGGGTCGCCAAACCACCGATGGCAGACCAATCCAGCTTGTCGCCGCCCTGGGCGAAGAGCCGCAGAAATCGGTCATGCAGCAGGCTTGCAAGCGGCATCGGCACTTGCAGGCTCTCAGCCGCGGCGAGCGCGAGGCGGATGTCCTTGTGTCCGAGCGGTGCGGCGAAGGCGGCCGGCTCAAATTGGCCCTGAGCGATGAGAGCGCCGTAGGTTTTGTACGCCGGTACATTGAAGATGCTGGAGGTGAGGAGCTCGACGTACGCGCGCCGGTCGATGCCTGCCTTGCCGATGAGAGCGACGGCCTCGCCGAGGGCCTCGATGGCGGAAGCCATCAGAAAGTTTCCGCTGAGTTTCACGAGATTCGCCGCCGCCGGCTCGGTGCCTATGGGGATTGTTTTCTGCCCCATCGCGCGGAACAGCGGCTGACACTCATCGATCGTCCCGGGATCACCCGCGGCCACAATGAACAGCCTGGCCGCCGCCGCCATGTCGGGCCGCCCAAACACCGGCGCGGCGATGTAGCGCTGTCCGGCTTGCGCGTGCGCCTGCGCCAGGCGCTTGGAGAGCGCGACACTGATCGTACTCATGGAGAGATGGATCGAGCCCTGGCGCAGACTACCGATGAGACCGCCGGGGCCGAAGGCGATGTCCGATGCCGCGTCATCATCCGCGAGCATCGTGATCACCGCGTCACCGCCGCACGCACCGGCAAGATCGGCTGCGTCGTGTGCGCCGAGCTGGATGAGCGAGCTGCTTTTCCCGGGACTGCGATTGAATACGCTCACTTCATGCCCTGCCTTTACGAGGTTGGCCGCCATCGCCGCGCCCATGCGTCCGAGTCCGATAAATCCAAGTTTCATATCCTCATCTCCAGGTGGTTTGGTGGTTAGGGACGCTGCGGCGGCGCCATGAATTCGGGACCGACGGGATCGCGGACCGCCGTGTTGACGATGAGCTCGATCAGCGCCCGATGCACGGCATTAAGCGACCAGCCCTCAACACCGAGCGCGGCCTCGACTTGATCGGGGTGACGGCCGCCCCAGAGCGCGACGCTGATGCCTTGGTCGAGCATCCAACGCACCGCTAGATGAATGACGCGCCGGTGGAAGCGGCGCTGTGCGAACTCATCGAGCTGCCGAACGGCGTCGACATACTGCGCGAAACGCGGCGGCTGAAATTTTGGGTCGATGCGCCGCAGATCGTCACCGTCGAAGGCGGTGTCCGGCCTCATGCGTCCGCTCAGCAATCCTCGACAGAGCGCGCCATAGCCGAGCGTCACGATGTTGTTGGCGAGGCTGTAAGGCAGTATGTCCGACTCGATGGCACGCTCGAACAGGTTGTAGGGCGGCTGCAGGACATGCAGCGGCGCCACTTGGCGGAAGCGCTCCATCTGGGCAACCGAGAAGTTGCTGACGCCGATGGCGCGGATTTTTCCCTGCTCGAGCAGCGAGTGCATGGCCTCGGCGGTTTCCTCGACCGGCACCAGCGGGTCGGGCCAATGGACCTGGTAGATGTCGATGTAGTCGGTACGCAGTCGACGCAGCGAATCATCGACCTCCTGCATGATTCGCGCGCGCGTCGCGTTGCGATAGACTTTCCCGTCGCGCCACTCGAGTCCGGTCTTGGTGGCAATGACGGCTTGAGTGCGCACGCCGTCAAGAGCGGCGCCGACGATTTGCTCCGACACGCCGAAGCCGTACGCCGGCGCCGTGTCGATCAGATTGATGCCCTGGCTCAGAGCCGCATGAATGGTTGCGATCGATTCGCGCTCGTCGGTTCCCCCCCACATCCAACCGCCCATCGCCCATGTACCGAGTGCCACTCTCGATACCTTCAGCTGGGCCGCGGGGATCTCCACGAATTCAGTTTCGGCGGCCGGTGTCTGGATCAGAGTTGACGTTGACATTGATTGAGCTCCTGATTGAACGAATGGACACAGCGTGGAGGCGACGGATGTAGTGCGAGTTGCAGAATCCCCTGCCTCGGTTACGTGTGAAACAGGAGCCGGTCAGGCTGAACCGTCTGCAATCACGCCAAAGAGTCCGTTGAAGGGGTGTTTCCTTGGGGTACACCGACATTTCAGGTGAAATGTGGCGGTCACTCAGGATGGGCGCGCTCCGCGGCCACTTGCGCTGCAGTCACAGATTTTCCGTGATTTCCCCAGGAGGTGCGCTCATAGTTGATGATGTCTGCAATCGCAGCATCGCTGAGCGTGCCGGCAAACGGCGGCATGACGCCGGTGTAAACCACGCCACCCGCCGGCGCGCCGTGCATCCCATCGAGGACGATGTGAATGTGTTTTGCGGCATCGTCCTTATTGACTACGCCGCTTCCCTTGAGCGGCGGAAACACGTCCGCCAGACCATCACCATTGGCTTGATGACAGGCCGAACAGTTGGCGATGTATGAATCTCGACCCTTGGCGGCATCGTGGGACGCTTCGCCCTTCAGCGTCTGCCCGAATGCGCTCTCACCGGCAAGCAGCGCTGCGCAAATGGATCCAGCGATCGTGAGCGAGTAGCGAACGATTGCGTACATGATTATTTGGCCAACTTGAAAATCGCGATCGTGTCACCGTAAGGAAATCCCATTTGGAAATTGCCACCCGCCGCGACGGCGAGGTACTGGACGCCGTCTACCGTATACGTTATGGGTGGCGCGTTTACACCGGCGCCAAGGTTGAACCTCCACAGCTTCGTGCCGCTCTTGGCATCGAACGCGTCAAAATAACCATCGCCTTCGCCCATGAAGACAAGGTTGCCGGCTGTCGCCAGCGCACCGCCAATCAGTGGCTGTTTGGCCTTGTATTGCCAAACGAGCTTGCCCGTGTCCACGTCGACGGCTGCAAACACGCCATTTTGCAGCGGGTCCTTTTCCACGTTGGTGAACGAGCTACCCAGCCGCATCGTGCCCGGCTGGAAGCCCGGATCTTTGCCCGTGGTAAAGGTCATCAACTGGTTCATGCCGAGGATGTATACCGCGTGCGTCAATGGCGAGTATGCCGGCGGCGACCACTCGGCTCCGCCGTTCGCGCCGGGCAGCATCTGCACGCCTTCCAAGGTCGGTTGGGCAAACATATTCTTCGACTGGTCGACGAATGCGTCGGATCGGCGGATCAACTTGCCAGTATCGCGGTTCACGATATAGAACCAACCCGTCTTGCCCGCCTCGCCCGCGGCCGGCACGGTGTGGCCGTGGTCGACGGTATCGAACAGCACGACATTGCTCACCGCATCGTAATCCCAGACATCGTGCGGGACTTCCTCAAAGTACCAGGCCAATTGGCCCGTGCTCGCATGCAACGCCACAATCGAATCGGTGTAGAGGTTGTCGCCCTTGCGCCCTGCGCCGTACAAGTCGGGATTGGGGTTGCCAGTCGAGAAAATGACCAAGTCGCGCGCGGCATCGATGGCGGGCGTCGTCCACACCATCCCGCCGCCCCGCTGCCAGGCTTCGCCGGCGAAGGACTTCGGATCCGTGGAGTGCCAGCGCCATACTTCCTTGCCGGTCGTGGCGTCGTAGGCGGCGACGAAACCACGGATGGGCCACTCGCCGCCCGCACTGCCGACGATGATCTTGCCCTTGTAGACCTGCGGCGCCATGGTCTCGCTGTAACCAACCGTTGGATCCGCCACCCCGACGTTCCAACGAACTTCGCCGCTTGCGGCATCGAGCGCGATCAGGCGATCATCGAGCGTCACCACATAGACATTCCCATACCCCACAGCCACCCCGCGATTGACGGGACCGCAGCAGATCTTGAAATCCCCTAAGGTGTAGGTCGATTCCCAAATGATGTCGCCGCTATTCGCGCGAATCGCGAGGATCTTCATCTTATTGTCGACCACCGGCGTGGTCGCGTACATGACCCCGTTGACGACTATCGGGGTCGTCTCGAAACTGCTGGTGATGCCGGTTTGCACCAGCGCGACCGGCGCGAGCGACGACACATTGCCGGCGTTGATATCTTTGAGCGGAGAAAAACGCTGATTGGAATAATCCCGTCCATGGAGCAGCCAGTCCGTGGGATGCGAGTCCACCGAACCCATCATCGTGTCGCTAATCGTGACACTGGCCTTCTCGGGCGGGGCGCCCACCAGCAGGCGGTTGGCGCTGCCGATGTTCGCAATTTCCAGGTTGGCGTCCGGCGCTGTCTTCGCGTCCTGATTCGGATACGGCAACAGCGCGACCTTATCCAAATGGGCGGCGTCGAGGGGCGCGCTCCCCGCGGGATAGCCATTCTTGGCGAGCATGAACGCCAGCACCTTAGTGTATTGATTCTTGCTCAGGGAACCGGGGTTATTCACCGGCATCTGCGTGGAGATCAACGTAAATAACGCGCTTGCGGTGGTGTAGGTCGCCTTGAGCGACTGCGCAAAAACGGGTCCGGTCAGCGCCGGCGCGGCGCCCCCTTGGAGCTTCGAACCGTGACACACCGAGCATGATCCGCTGTAGATCTGCGCGCCCATTTGTGCCTGCTCTCTCGTGTAGTCGCCGGCGCCTGGGGCGGAAACCGCCGCCAGCGGCAGCATGAGCCCAGCAAGCACGAAATTGATGCAAAGCCGGATGTGCCGGCGAAGCCGTGAGAATCGAGTGAGGCGCTTTGCAATATTCATAGGTCGCTCCGCTACGTGAATCAGGCGTCTTTGATCGCCGCTGGGTGTGATCGCACTTAAGATGCGCCTACCGAAACCGCCGTCGCGTGAAACGGCTTTGGGATCGAATTCGGACCGGCGGTGCCAAACAGCGTCTTGAGTTGACCCTCGAGCACGTAACCGGTGGTACCTACCACGGCGACGGATACCGGCCCGTCGGGAAATCCTTCCTTCAATGTCTTGAGGTCGGCCGTATCGCCGCTGATGTTGAGACGCGAGAGTCGCCCGGCCCCTCCGCTTTCCACGAGGAGGATGCTGTTCCTTCCAAAGCGGCGCATACCATCCGGACGATCGATTGGCCGGCTGAGTAGTACCTCGGAAATCGTGCCGGGTTTCCCGTCGCTGTCGATCAAAATGCTGAAGATTCTGCTGGTATTCAGGGTATTGACGAAAACGCGCCTGTGGAGAATGGAAATACCGTCGAGAATTCCACCCCTGGGACCGAACGCCCCCCCGCCGGCCCAGACCTCCAACCGTCGGGCGCCCGGCGCGAGGCGAACGACTTGCATGTTGTTGCTGTCGGTGGCGTACACCTTCGCCGTTGCCGATCCCGGCTCTGCTCGAAAGATGGTTCGCATGCCGATGCTGCCGATGAAGACGGTGCCGTCGGCAGTTGATGTGAGGCTTTCGGGATAGGTCTTGTCGCCCGGAACGGCAAGTTGAGCCGGAACCGTCGCCGTCGTTTTCGACGTCGTGGATATACTCGAACTGGTCGCCGATCGGTGGCTCAAGCCCCAGATGTACGCGGCCACCGCCGATACCTGGTCGGGGGTGAGCTCCGAGCCGCCCATGGGTGGCATGGGGGAGCGATATTGCTTGGGCTGCGGCACGCCGGCGGTGATGGTTTTCGCGATCGCCGCGTAGCTGCCATCGCTCCACAGCCATTGGGTGTCGGTGAGATCGGGACCCAGCGGGGTGCCCTTCGCGTTCGCGCCGTGGCAACCCATGCAGGTTGCTGCGCCGACTTGGCCGTGGTAGATGCGTTCGCCCAGCGCAACCATCTCCTTGGTCGCGCCGGCCGGTACGGGAAGGGCCGCGGTGTCGTCGGCAGCGCCGGCATCGGGATGAGTGCCTTCCGGAGGTTTCGCGTCATCGGCGCTGACGCTGCCGGCCGGAGTTGATGCGCCGGGACACGCCGTGTACTTGGGAGCGCCCTGTCCCGCGCCTGAAGCACCCCGATAGACGATGCGGTAGATTCGTCCGCGCACATCGTCGGAGACGAACAGCGAGCCGTCGGGCCCGACTGCCAGGCCGGACGGACGATGTTCGGCCTGGCCAGGCGCCTCGACTGCACCTGCAAATCCGTCGGCAAATATCTCGCACTGACCCGACGCGTGATCGCCCGCCACGGCTTGGAAAACAACGTTGTAGCCGCCTTGAGGGTAGGGCGCTCGATCCCATGATCCGTGAAAGGCGATGAACACGCCATTGCGGTAGTGCGCGGGAAATTGTTGCTTGTCGTACAACGCCATCGCGTTCGGTGCCCAATGCGCCGGAAATGCCGCGATCGGCGCGCCCTTGGCCGCACACGGCCCGACTTTCTTGCCGCCGTCGCCGCCGTACTCGGGAGCGAGAACCAGTTTGCCTTGAATGGCGTCGTAGTAGCACTCCGGCCAGCCGTAGTCGCCGCCCTGTCTCAAGAGCAGCAACTCTTCAGCCGGTTGCGTCGCCTCCTCCTCGGGCTGGTACAGCTCCGGCCAATTCGCATGCAGCTGGTCGCGGCCGTGCTGTGTGACAAACATACGGCCGGCGGCATCGATCGCGAAGCCCTCGGCATTGCGTATCCCGGTGGCAAAGCGTTCTGCCGCCGAGAATGTCTGGTTCGTCTTGTTTGCGTCATAGCGCCAGATGCCACCGCGCGTCTCGAGCTCGGTACACGGGTCGATGCCCGGCGATTTCGGCGTGCGGTTTTGCGCCTGGCAGGCATTGGTCGCGGTGGCGACGTCGATGTACAGGGAACCGGCGCTGTCGATCGTGAAGGGATGCATGGGGTGATCGCCGCCGAGCGGCAGTCCGGTGACGATTGGGACTGCAGATCCGCGCGGAACCGGCGAGCCCGCAGGGAGCGCGTAGCGTACGATCTTGTCATTGATTTCGGCGAACAAGCCGCCCTTGTAGAGGCCGATGCCCGTTCCGCCGGCGCCCCCGCTCTGTACGGTCTCACCGAAGCGCTGGTTGAAGTCCGCCTTCCCCGCGCCGGTGTTGTCCTTGAGAGCGACCACGAATCCGCCTGCGTGCGGCGTGTCGTTGCCGTAATAGCGGCCCGACCAAGTGTTGACGTAAACGACCCCGTCCGGTGCGACGACCAAGTGGCGTGCATGGCCGATGCCGTCGGCGAAAATGGTGGCGCAGAATCCGGCTGGCAGTTTCAGTCCGCTGTCGGTCTGCGGACACGCGCCGCCGCTGGGCTGCGGCACCGCGGGAGGGGACTGCGGCAATGCCTGCGCGCTTGCTGCGCTTAGGGCCGCGAGCACGCCCATCACCGATCCTAGATATTTGAACCGACTGCAAGAAAGCATTGGTCAGCCTCCGTAGAATGTGTACGCACGACAACCATGTGTCGAGTCAGGAATTCGCTTCGAGAAAAAACTACCGGCGCCGCACGCCGAATCAATGTCGCCGCCGTTACCATTGAAATTTCCGCGACTGCATTGTGTTTCCGTTGAAACTGCAATCGAGCAGGGCCTGCAGCCGAAATGCGCGTGCCTACACGCCCCCCATATTTCAAGTGAAAGATTGGGGCCATGCCTCGACATTGGCGCGCGCTCCTTAACTGAGACACTGCGGCCGATGTCCTCGATCGTGATTTACGAAGCAGATGATCTGATGCGCGACCTCCTTCAGGAGTGGCTCACCGGGGCCGGCTATTGCGTAAGTGCGGTCGCACCCTGGGCACCCCCGCCTCACGTGGCAGCAGATCTTGTGATAGTAAGCATTGGGATGCCCAAACATACCGGCTCGCGCGTGGCCGACAAGATTCGCGCCGCCCACCCTGGAGCGCCCATCATTGCGATCTCAGCTCAATTTCGTGCCGATCTCTCGACCGCCGGCACGACCGCCCGGACCCTCGGTGTCGCCCAGGTCATCGCGAAGCCGCTAGGCCGGGATGCGCTGCTCGCAGCCGTAAGCGCTATCATCGATCCCGCCACTGAGCGGGTACGCGACCAATGACCGAAAACACCGACCAGATCGCCCAACCGGCCGGTCCGCTGCGATTCAAGCGGCTGCGGCTGCGGATCGTCATCCTGGGCGTGCTCGTCGTCATTGCCTTCGCCGGCTCATCGGCCTACGACGCGTGGCGTGCCTATGAGAATGCGCTCGCGGCCACCAATCGGGAAATTACCAATGTGGCGGCAGCGCTTGCGGAGCAAACCGCCTGGACGTTTCAGGGCATCGATTTACTGCTGAGCGATACCGCGCGTTGGTATCAAACCGATGGCAAAAAAATTGCGCCCGAGCGTCTCGATGAAGTCCTGGCAAATCGCTCGGCGGGGGTCCGGCAAATACGTTTGATCACGATCACCGATGCCCAAGGCATCCAGAGACACCGCTCACGCGGGTCCTCGCCCCCTAATTTCGACGTGTCGGACCGTTCGTACTTCATCGCCCAGCGCGACGGCAAGGCGGCCGGGCTGTTCATGAGCGAGCCGGTGATTACCCGCTCCGACGGGCGCCCGGGAATCATTCTGTCGCGCCGGCTGGAGGACGAGACCGGGGCGTTCGCCGGTGTCGTGGCAGCCATCGTCAACCTCGAGGATCTCGCGCAATTCTACGCGGCGGTCACGCTCGGCAACGGTAGCGCCGTGCGGCTTCTGCGCGACGACGGCCAGTTGCTGATGAGCGATCCGCCGGATGCCGCGTCCATGGAGCAGAAATTTCCGCAACTTGCCATACCGAGAGCGCACGCCGGCCGACTGACGAATCCGATCGACGGCCAGCGCGACTTCATTGCGGTGGAGCGTGTCAGGGACACTCCGCTGGTGCTCGCGGTCACCCGCGAAGAGCGGGTTGCCTTGCATTCATGGCGCGATGAAGCGGCGCGGCTGGCAGCGCGCAGCATCGTGGTCGCCCTGTTGGGGTTGATTGGCATCGGGCTGCTGTGGCGCCAATTACGGCGAATTGAAGCGGGGGAGGGAGCGTTGCGCGCGAGTGAAGAGCGCTATGCACTGGCGATGGAGGGTGCGAACGAGGGTCATTGGGACTGGGATATTACGACCGATCGCCTGTTCCTGTCGTCGACGATGGCAATGCTCGAAGGTCAAGGTAGCGCCCATGTGACGACGACCCGCGCCGCGTGGCTTTCGCAAATCGAGATTCATCCGGACGACCAAGCGCGCCGCGACGCGACCATCGCAGATCACCTTGAGGGCCGCACGCCAAGTTATGAATGTGAATATCGGGTACGCAACGGCGACTGGCGTTGGCTGCTTTCAAGGGGCCGCTGTCTCCGGGATGCAACGGGTAGGCCGTATCGCTTCGTCGGGTCGGTCATCGACATTACCACCCAAAAGCAGGCGCAGTCGGACAGGGAATTGCTCGAGGCGCAATTGCGGCAGTCGCAGAAGATGGAGGCGATGGGTACCTTGGCAGGCGGCATCGCCCACGATTTCAACAATATACTCGGCGCGATCTTGGGGTACGGCGAACTCGCGCAGCAACTGTCTGCGCCTGCCACCCCGCAGCGCCGCTACCTTGACAATGTGATGCACGCGGCCGAGCGCGCCAAGGCGCTCGTCGATCGCATTCTCGGATTCAGCCGCAGCGGCCTTGGTGAACGCGCGCGCGTTCACATCCAGTCGGTGATTGAAGAAACTCTGGAACTCATCGCGGCCTCGCTGCCCGCCGATATCCGGCTGGAAAAAACCCTCACCGCCGGCGATGCCGCGCTCATCGGCGATTCGACCCAGTTGCATCAGGTGGCCATGAATCTCTGTACCAACGCGGTGCACGCCATGGAACGTGGCGGCATCCTCAATGTGCTTCTCGAACGCGTTGACCTGACCGAGACCAAATCGGTGTCGCGCGGCACTCTCTCCCCCGGGCCCTACGTACGCCTCGCGATCGAGGATACGGGCATCGGTATGCGGCCGGCGGTGGTCGAACGCATGTTCGATCCCTTCTTCACGACAAGAGGGGTTGGCAAAGGGACCGGGCTCGGCCTGTCGCTGGTGCATGGGATCGTCACGGATTTCGGCGGCGCTATCGATGTCAAATCCGCGATTGGCGAGGGCACGACCTTTGAGATCTGGCTGCCTGTGTCGACAGAAGCCGGCAAGCCCGCTACGACGACCGCTGCACGCGAACTGCCGCGCGGCCGCGGTGAGACGGTGATGATCGTCGATGACGAACCGATGCTGGTGGCGCTCGCGGAGGAAATGCTTGCCGGGCTCGGCTACGAGCCGGTGGGTTTTGAGTCGAGCCGCGTGGCGCTGCAGGTCTTTCGGGCTAATCCAGAGCGCTTCGATCTCGTTCTCACCGATGAGGCAATGCCGGAACTCGTGGGCACTGAACTCGCCCGCGAGATTGGACTCCTGAGGCCGGATATTCCGATCATCCTGATGAGCGGCCACGGCGGTACGACGCTCGCGCATCGCGCATCCGCCATCGGCGTGAAGGAGGTGTTGCACAAACCGCTGCAGCGCTCGGACCTCGCGGACTCGCTCGCCCGTGCGATTGCGCTCGCCAGCCCAGCGTGGGACGATTCCAAAAATTTGAATACGGGAGCTTGACGATGAATGGACGGGTGGCGCTGGTAACGGGCGGCGGTCGGGGGATCGGGCGCGAGGCGGCGCTGCTGCTGGCGGCGGCGGGAGCGCGCGTGATGGTCGTGGCGCGCAGCGCGGCCGAACTCGCGGCCGTTGGCTTGGACTACGTCGCGACGGATCTCGGCAGCGTCGAGGGCTGCGCCTTGGCCGTTGCCGAGACGACAAGGCGACTGGGGCCGATTGACGTGCTGGTCGTAAACCATGGCATCGGCTCGGCTCATGAGCGGCTGGTGTGGGAGCAGGATCCCGAAGTCTGGCGCGAGACGATGCGCATCAACCTCGACGGTCCGTTCGAGCTCGCGCGGCTGACGGTAGGCGGCATGTGCAAGCGGGGATTCGGCCGCCTGGTATTCACCAGTTCCACCGCCGGCGAGAAAGCGGAACGCTCGGGAAGCGCGTACACCGCCTCCAAGCATGGCGTCATCGGACTCGCGCGAGCTGTCGCCCAGGACGCTGGGCCGTTCGGAGTCACATCCAACGCCGTGCTGCCTGGCTGGGTGCGAACGGCCATGGCCGAGCGCTCGGCGAAGACGGATGCCGAACGGCGCGGCATCAGCGTTGATGAGGTGTGGCGCGAACGCGCCGCCATCTACCCGCAGAACCGGGTGCTGGAGCCGCGCGAGGTCGCGCAGGTGATCGCGTTCCTGTGCAGCGACGCTGCCGGGGGCGTGAACGGCGAGGCCATCACCGTGGCTCTCGGCGGCATGTGGTAGCTGGGCGCGGGAGAGATGTCCCCTTCGGTTAGTGGCGCGCTTGCAGTGCGCGCGCGACCGGTTCAGCGATATTGCGGCGAATGAGCGGTTTGCGGAGCACATCGATGACCCCCACGGCCTGCGCTCGTTCGGTCAGTTGCGCACCACCATAGCCGCTCATGAGGATGATTGAAATCTCCGGTCGCAAATACCGGATCTCAGCGGCAAGCTCCGTTCCCGTAAGGTCGGGCATCGTCTCGTCGGTCAGCACGAGATCGAAGCGGCCCGGTGCCGCGCGAAACGCCTGCAAAGCAGCGACGCTCGAGTCAAACCCCACCGGCTCGTAGCCAAGCCCGGCAAGCGTCTCTTCCGCGAGCGCAACCAACGCGCGCTCGTCGTCCACGATCATGATGGTCTCACCGTTGCCTCGCGGCAGCTCGCCTGCGGGTTCCGCCAGGAGCCTTGGCATTGGGCCGGAGGCCGGCAGCCAGATCGTGAATGTGGTGCCCACGCCTAGCTGCGTCGCCACATCTATGACACCGCCGAAATCGGCGACGATACCGTGCACCAACGCGAGGCCAAGGCCCGTGCCATCGCCGACACGTTTCGTAGTGTAGAACGGATCGAACATGCGCTTGAACACCGCGGGCGGGATGCCGCCGCCGGTATCGCTCACCAAGAGTCGCACGTAGTCCCCGGCGCTTAGCGTACCGTGCGATGTCAAGCGGCGCTCGCCGAGCGTTACACGCTCGAGCACCACTGTAAGGACGCCGGCCCGCTCCATTGCGTGTACCGCGTTTGTACAGAGATTCATGACAACTTGGTGGAACTGGGTCACGTCGCCCACTACCGCCAGCTCGGCGGCATCGAGCCGCCTCTCGAGACGCACGTCGGCGGGCAGTGAGGCTGCGAGCAACTCGAGCGTTTCTTCGACGACCGACTGCACCTGTACCGGCACGCGCTCACCCATCCCGCTGCGGCTGAAGGCGAGAATACGGTCGACGAGTCCCTTCCCACGCATACCCGCGTGCATCACCTGATCGACCTGGTGTCGCACGGCGCTGCCTTCGCCCAGGTTGCTCTGCGCGAGTTCGCCGAAACCGAGAATCGCGCCGAGGATGTTGTTGAAGTCGTGCGCGATGCCGCCGGCCAGGCGCCCGATCGCCTCCATTTTGGCCGCCTGCTGCAGCTGCCGCTGCATCTCATCGCGCTCCCGCTCCTGCAGTCGTTGCGCCTCCTCCGCACGTTTGCGCCGGGTGACGTCCATCACCGCACCGACAAACTCAAGGTTGCCCAATTCGTCCGTCAAGGCATGAGCCACTGCCTGCAGATGCTTGACGGAGCCATCCGGCATCAGCAACCGATACTCCAGATCAAAATCCGCTCTCTCCCGTAGTGCGCGATCGAGTACTCGTTGATGGAAATCTCTGTCTTCCGGATGTGTTTGCCGAACGATTTGTGCAAGCTCGGCCGGAACCGCCCTCTCGAATCCGTAAATCCGAAAGGTTTCCGCAGACCAGTAAATCTCACCGGTCACGGTGTTCCAGCCGAAGCTGCCGGTGTGGCTGGCGGCCTGGGCTTGATCGAGGTAGGCCTCGCTGCGCCGCAAGGCCTCTTCGGCGCGCCGGCGCTCGCCGTTTTCCTGCTCCAAGTCCGTATAAAGGTGGGCATTCTCCAGCGAGATCGCAGCCTGGGAGGCGATCAGCCTCAGCACCGCGCTCCGGGCAGGCGTGAATACGCCGGGGGTCAGATTATTTTCGAGGTAGAGGACACCGATCAGCGTGGCCTGCTTGATCAGCGGCAGGCAGAGCACGGAGCGGGCGCGATTGCGGCGGAGGTACTCATCGGCGGAAAATGCGCTCTGCGCCGAGGCATCGTCCAGAATCACGCTCTCCTGTGTCCGTACGACGTAGTGCAGGACCGAGTCGGGCAGGTCCGCAGCCGAGACGCTCGCCTGGCAGAAGCGGACCGTGATGGTATCGCCGCTGGTCGTGGCTTCCGCCTCGAGCCGTTGTGCGCCACCGTGCAGAACGATCAACAGCCCGCGCTGCGCTCCCGCATGCTCGAGCGCGGTTCGCATGATCGTGTCGATCAGCTTTTCGAGAACGATTTCGCCTGAGACCGCCTGGGAGACTTTGACGACGGTCGTGAGATCCAGATGTTCGACCTGGGCCCGCATCGTGGTTGTCGGCGTGGGTGTTGACAGTTCCGCCCGCAGGCGCGGGTAGGATTCGTCTAGTTGCCGTACCTTGCCGTCGGCCCCCCAACGCAGAAAGCAGTACCGGGCGTTGCGCAGGTACGCTTGGGCGATGGTCGCAAAGCCACGTGCCGCGTAGAAGCGCGCGGCGAGTTCGCCGGCGATGGCTTCGTTCTGGATGAATCCGTGCTCCCGAGCCAGCCGGATGGACTCTTCGTAAAGTCGCTCGGCGTCGAGCGGCCGCCCCTCGATGCGCGCGATCTCGGCACCGATCAACGCGGTGCAGTTTGCGAAGTTCTCGGGGCAGTGATGCGCCCATATCTCGAGCTGACGAAGATGCGCGGCGAGAGCTTCCAGGTGCGGAGGGTGCTGGTCGGCCGGGATCGCGTTGCAATACGCCGCTCGTGCCAGTGCGGCGAAAAAGCGGAAATCGGCGACCTCAAAAAATGACGGCGACGTCCACACCAGCCGCTGCGCCTGCAACTCGGCCTTGATGGCGGACTCATAGTCGCCCGCATAAAACCGCGCTTGCAGTTTGCGGATCCAATACCAACACGAGGGAAGCGCGAGACGCGGATCCGCCTCGAAGTGCTGTTCGAAGCGTGTCTCGTCGAACTGCGCATCGTTGAAGGAGCCGAACGCCGGCGTCAGGCCCCTCAGGTTGAGGATCAGCCGCAACTGGCTGGTGATGATGTCGACGACGAGACCGAACCGAATCTTGCGCGCGAATGCGAGTCCGGCTTCGGCTTCCCGGTGTATGTCGGGCAGCGGCTCCCCGGAGGCAAGCAGGTTGGTGATCAGATTGTTGCAGCTGTAAGCCGCAAACGTAAGGTCGCCGATCTCGTTGGCCGTGTTGAAGGCGCGCCGCACCAACGCGCGGCCGGTGCGTACGTGCTTGGTCCACGGATTGACGAGGTTGCCGAAGGACATGTAAACACGGGCTTTGAAGCGATCCAGGCCGCGCTGCTCGACCAACTCGAATCCAAGCCGGCCAAAGCGGAACGCCGTCGGGTAGTCGTTGAAGTGCGGTCCCACGATCATGCCGAGCCAGACGTAGGCGAAACACGATGCGCCGCTGTTGCCATGCTCGACACTGATGTTCGCCATGCGGCAGAGGACCAGGCAGAGTAGATTGTCGTCCGTAAACAAAGCCGGCGTGACCACTTGGGCGAGGACATCCAAGGTGGCGCGCCAATCCGGATCGCTCATCAGTGGCAGGTCGACCAGGGCCTCGATCGAGCGGCTGCCGATACGCCGGCAGATCTCATCGTATTCAGTCCGCACTTCCTCCTTGGTGGGGTGCGGCGACCATTGCACCCCGATCCGCCGCAGATACTCAAGGCACAGTTCGACGCCGCGATCGCTGCGATCGAGGGTCGTGTACAACTCCAGACGCAGGCACGCGACCGCGGCACTGTCAACCAACGTCGCCGCACGCGCCGCGAGCGCGGCGAGCCGCTGTTCCGCCGCCGGCAACTGACTGCTCAGAAACTCGCATTCCGCACGGTGCAACTCCAGCGCAAACATGAGCGGATAGCGCTGCTCCCAGGCATCCTCCGTCAAGAGCATCCGGCCCACGGAAAAATAGGCCAGTGCCGAAGTGTAGGCCGTCGATGTTTTGGCGCGCTCGCCCGCAATCAGATTCAACTCGGAGACTCGCTCCCGCTCTTCGCGGGAATGGATCAGCCCGGCGCCGCGGTTGAGTTGATTCACGATCTCGAAAATACCGTCCTCGAGTTTCTCCGCGGGAGTTTGGGCCGCGAGCACTCTTCCGATCCGAAGATGAATTTCGGGACGCTCGCCTTCGGGGATGAGGCCATAAGCGGCCTCTTGGACGCGGTCGTGGACGAACGCGTAGCCGCCGTCCTGGCGGACGATCAGTTCCATGCGAACGGCCTCCCAGAGCGCGGCGTGGATCGCCTCTTCAGATAGCCCGTGAACCAGGGTCAGAGTGGTGATCTCGGCGACATTCCCGAGACAGGCAAGTTGCTTGAGTCGTTCCTGCGTCGTGTCGGACAGCCGCTTCAGCTTGGCGACCATGAAATCCACCACGTTGTCGGTATAGCCTTTCGCCCGAATTCGGCCCAGGTCCCACTTCCAGGCGGCCGCGTCCGGTTCGAAGACGAGCATCCCTTCATCAGCCAGCGCCGTGAGAAATTGGATTGCGAAAAAAGGGTTGCCCAGCGTTTTGTCATGGACCAGCTGGGCCAGGGGCGCTGCAGCTGCGTGCGCACAATGCAGCGTGTCGGCGACGAATTGCATCACATCGTCGAGCGCGAGAGGCGCGAGAGCGATGTCGCGCACCTCAGCCTCGGTTGCCCGAATGGCATCCAGAGTCTGCATCAGGGGATGAGAGGCGATGACCTCGTTGTCGCGAAAAGCTCCAATGAGCAGGAGGTGACGAACGTCCGGGTGCGTCATGAGATGCTCGAGCAGCTTGAGGGTCGCCGCATCCAACCACTGGAGATCGTCGAGAAAAACGGCGAGCGGACGCTCCTTACAGGCAAAAACAGCCAGAAAGGATCGGAACACCATGTGAAAACGGCTCTCGGCGTCCGTGGCCGGTAGTGCCGCAACCGGCGGCTGCTTGCCGATGATGAATTCGAGTTCGGGAATGAGGCTTACGACGAGCTGGCCATTAGGGCCAACGGATTTCTGAATCGCGTTTCGCCATCGATCGACCTCCGACTCGCTCTCGCTCACAATCCGGCGAATCAGGATCCGGAACGCTTGCGCCAGCGTGGCGTACGGAATATCCCGTCTGTACTGGTCGAATTTCCCGGAAAGAAAGATCCCGCGCGGGAGGACGATCGCTTTGTCGAGTTCATGAACGACCGAGGATTTGCCGATCCCGGAATAGCCGGAGACCAGAACCAGTACCGGTGTTCCGGTGGCAATCACTCGATCGAAGGCGGATAGCAGGGCCTCGCGCTGTTGGTCACGCCCGTACAACTTCTCGGGAATCAGAAGTCTGTTTGAGGCGTCGTGCGTGCCGAGGGCGAACGCGTCGATGCGTCTCTTCGCCTCCCATTCGCCGAGGCACCGCCTGAGGTCGGCTTCGACACCGGCCGCAGTCTGATAGCGTTCCTCGGCGGTTTTGGCGAGGAGCTTCAAAATAATTTGAGAGACGGGGACCGGGACATCCTTCGACCGGCTGCCGGGCGCTACGGGCTGCCGGGCGATATGGCAGTGCACCCACTCCATCGGATCGGAGGCGCTGAAGGGCAGGCTGCCGATCAGCATTTCATACAGCGTGACGCCGAATGAATAAAGGTCGCTGCGGGAGTCGATCGAGCGATTCATTCGCCCGGTCTGTTCAGGTGCCATGTAGGCGAGCGCTCCGGCCAGAATTTCCGGAGGGTCGGGCGACTGCCGCTCGCGTTGCAGCCGCGACGCGATCCCGAAGCCCGTCAGCCACGCCCGGCCGGTCGCGGGATCCACGAAAGCGTTGGCGGGCTTGATGTCCTTGTGGATGAGCCCGCTGCGGTGAACCTGGCCGAGCGCGACCGCCAGTCCAATGGCAAAACGAAAGAATTGCGGCAATTCCATCGGCGTCCCGACCAGACCATCCAGGGGTTCTCCTCCGGGGTCCTCGAGCACGAGCGCGGGACGGTTCTGGTGCGTTGCGAGCGCGAGAGGCCGAACAGCCCAGGCGGGATCCAGTTCGGCTCGCAACGAATACTCGTGCTCCATGCGCCGCAGACTCCGCGGAGCGGTGTGCTCCTGGAGTGGTGCAACCACAAGGGCCGGCTGCAGATCCCCGTTCGCCGCATTTCGGTACCGGGTACGGTAAAGGCCGAACTCGCCGTCGTCGCGGAGCGTTTGTTGCGCCCCGTCCGAAAACTCCAGCGTTGCCGTCTGCCACCTAGAGTCCATGCAGGCCTCGCGATTACAAATGTAGCGCAGCCGTTATCAGGCGAAATCAGCGCGCAACCCGGGAACAACAGCATCAATCGTAATTCGGCGGTATCTACCGTCGTGTTTTTTCACGCAGGAGTCAAGCGATGCAGCCCTCGAGACGAATACTGATTTTCCCGGTCCTAAGTTCGCTCTTCCTGGGGTTCCTACAAGGAGGGTGTGCCAGCGAGATGGCCCAGGCGCAACCGCCGGCTGCGGCGCCGCCGCTGTCCGCTACGGTGCCGCAGCAACCGACCGAAGCCTTGGAGCAGCTCGTGGCGCCGATTGCGTTATACCCAGATGCGTTGGTTGCGCAGATCCTGGCAGCCGCGGCCTCCCCGACGCAAATCGTGGAAGCCGACCGGTGGCTGCAGCAACATGCGGATCTTAAAGGAGATGCACTGGCCAAAGCGGTGGATGCACAATCATGGGATCCCGGCGTCAAGGCGCTCACCCAGTTTCCTGGGCTGCTTGGCATGATGGATAAGAATCTGTCATGGACATCGTCGCTCGGGGAGGCGTACGTGAACGGGCCGCAAAATGTCCTCGACGCGGTTCAAGTGATGCGTCAACGAGCCCAACATGCCGGCAACTTGCAGAGCACGCCGCAGGAATCAGTCACGACCCAAGGAAATACGATTGACATCGAACCGGCGGATCCGCAGGTGATTTATGTGCCGGAATACGATCCATGGTTGGTCTACGGTGATCCCCTCGCGTTCTACCCGGGGTGGATAGGCGTTCCGGGCTTCTATTTCGATGGGCCGGGGATCGGCTTCGGCGTGGGAATCGGTATCGGATTTTTCGGCGGCTTCGGCTGGGGATGGCACCACTGGGGAACGGATTGGCATGGACACGGCTTGACTCACGGCGATCGCCCGTACGTCCCCCACAGCAGGGAGTTTGGCAATCACAGCGGCTTCGACGGCGGGCGCGATTTCGATCACGGGCGCGACGGTGGCTCATACGGCCGCGGCGCCAATTGGGCCGGCCACGGCGGGTCTTACGGAATCCATTCCAGCGCGTTCAGCGGCTTCAATCACGGAAGCGAAGCGAGGATGTTTTCCTCTCGAGGAAGGGCGAGCATCGGCGGCTTCCATGGCGGTGGCGGCTTTCATGCAGGAGGAGGATTCCATGGAGGCGGAGGTCACAGGTGAATATGACGTCAGGGCCACTAAGTCGAACGAAGGAGCTAGAAATGATGTACGCAACAAAGTGTGAGTTCGCGAAGGGTCCCCTCCGCAGGTCAGCCAAAGGTGCCGCACTCGCCGTATCCGTGCTGCTGGCGGCGGCTTCTGTCAAACCCTCCCTGGCTGGACCCAGCCAAACAGGTTTCTCGTCGCCCGACGACGCGAGCGGCGCTCTCGTATCGGCCGCCCGGGAACATGACGAGCGAGCGGTGATGAAGATTCTCGGAGGTGGAAGCGAGCTCATCCGCTCCGGCGACACGGCTGAGGATGCCCTCGAGCGTGACCATTTCGTTCAGAAGTATCAGGAAATGCACCGCTGGGTCCGCGAGCCCGGCGGGATCGCGACCTTGTACATCGGTGCCGAGAACTGGCCTTTCCCTGTTCCTCTCGTGTCACGCAGCGGCGTGTGGCGATTCGATTCGAAGGCCGGATCCGAGGAGATCCTCTTCCGGCGGATCGGCGAGAACGAAGTGGCGGCAATCGTCATGTGCGACACGCTGGCCGCGCAGAAATCAGACCCGGGAACGGACGTGGAGGCGAATCGTCTCCTCCAGACGCTGCATTCCCACGCGGACAAATCGGATCCCTTCCACGGCTATTACTTTCGCATCCTGCCGAACTCGGGCGGCGGCATTGCCGCCATCGCATATCCCGCCATTTACCGCTCTTCGGGGGTGATGACCATCGTCGCCACTCAGGACGGCGGCGTGTCCGAGAAGGACCTCGGAGCGAGCACGGAGAAGATCGCGAAAGCCATGACGACCTACCACGCTGATTCGACGTGGACGCCTATCGAAGCGACGCCTTGACGATGCTAAGATAATCGTATCTGGCCTCGGAGAACCGAAATGCCTGAGACCATCCAGCCGCACATCTTGGTCGTCGATGACGACCCGCAGATTCGCGAGTTGCTGCAGGAATACCTCACGCAGAACGAGCTGCGCGTCAGCCTGGCCTCGACCGGCAAGGAGATGTCGGCGGCGCTCACGGAGCACGCGATCGATCTTGTGGTCCTTGATCTACGATTGGCGGGTGAGGACGGGATGACGCTGGCCCGCAAGCTGCGCGAAGTGTCGTCGATACCCGTCATCATGTTGACCGGCGTACGCGATGAAGCCGATCGCATCATGGGTCTTGAGCTCGGCGCCGACGATTATCTGACCAAGCCGTTCAGTCCCCGGGAGCTGCTGGCGCGCATTCGGACGGTGCTGCGGCGGACCAAAGGCGCGGCGTTGACGGAGGCGAGGCAGACAGACGTTCGCGCCTACCGCTTTGCCGAATTCGAGCTGAACCTGCGCACGCGGCGCCTGACGAAACAACCCGGACAACGGCTCGAGCTGACCAACGGGGAATTCAACCTGCTCGCCGCGCTGCTCGCCGCTCCACAACGGATCCTGACTCGGGATCAGCTGCTGGAAGCCAGCCGCGTGTACGACAATGAGGTCTACGACCGCTCCATTGACGTTCAAGTGCTGCGGCTGCGTCGTAAGATCGAAGCTGACCCATCCCAACCGCAATTCATCCTCACCGAACGCGGTGTGGGGTATTCGTTCAGCGCACCGGTTAAAACTGTTTATTAGCCGCAAGATCGCGCTTCATCAAGCGGTGTCCCAGAGGCCGCCCAAAGCTTTCACCAGCAGTACGCTCGCATCGAGCCGGCGCCGCGCGATGTCGATGGCGTTACGCTCATTCGCCAAGGCGGTGCTCTGCGCGGTCACGACCTCCAAGTACCCCATGGCACCGCCCTGATAGCGCTGCATGGCCAGATCGAGCTCGTGCTGCGCGGCGCTTACCGCCAGCTGTTGGGCCCCCGACTCATCGGCGAGTACGCGCAGTGCCGCCAGATTGTCCTCGACTTCTTCGAATGACGTCAGCACGACTTGGCGATAGTCGGCCACCGCCGAATCGTAGCTCGCCTTGGCGGCGTTCAATTTCTGCTTGCGCAGACCGCCGTCGAACAACGTACCCACCAACGGCAAGCCGACGGCCCAGAAGCGGCTGGGCGCGCTCGCCCATTGGGCAAAGCCCCCCGATTCGTAGCCGCCGGTGAGGGACAGCATCAGATCGGGAAAGAAGGCGGCGGTGGCCGAGCCCACGTCCGCGTTGGAGGCCGCCACCAGGCGCTCCGCCGAAGCGACGTCGGGCCGCCGTTCCAGCAGTTGCGAGGGGACGCCCGCGGGAATGTTCGGCGGCGCGAGCTGTGCTGCATTTGCCGGCAGCACGAATGTCGAGGCGGCTTCGCCGATCAGCGTCGCAATGGCATGCTCGAGTTGGGCGCGCATCACGCCGAGATCGATGAGTTGCGAGCGCGCCGTCTCTAGTTGGGTCTGCGCGAAGGCAACATCCGAGTCCGATGCAACGCCGGCGGCGAATCGCTGGGTCGCGATGTCGAGGGCCGCCTTGAAGGCAACGACGGTTTGCTGCAGCAGGTCGGTCTGCGCGTCGATTCCGCGCAGATCGAAATAATCCACCGCGAGTTCGGCGTGCATGCTGAGTGCCACCGAGCCCAAGTCCGCTGCGCTCGCCTGCTCCCGGGCTTTGGCGCCTTCGACGGCATGGCCCACCTTGCTGAATAGATCCGGCTCCCAGGAGGCATTCACCGCCGCGGCGTTGTCCCACACTGTCTGGCCGGCCAGACCCTGGCGGCCGACCACGGTCTCCGAGGTGCGGGCCCGATCGGGTCCGATTCCCGCTTGAATCGTCGGGTAATACGCAGAGCGCGCTTCGCCCACGACTGCGCGCGCCTGGCGGAGCGACGCCACCGCCTTGACGATGGTTTGATTGGACACGGACACGCGCGCCTCGAGTTGATTCAACGACTCATCTTGAAAGATTTCCCACCAGGCGCCGCGATCCTGCGCATCCTGGGGGGATGCGGGCTTCCAGCCCGGTGGCGGCACCGCCGCGTCGACGGGCCGCTCCTTGAACGCTCTGGGCACATCGACGCGAGGCCGCACATAGGCGGGCCCGCTCGCGCAACCGGCGAGCAGCAGCGTTAAGACCCACCCCCCTGCGGCCACACGCTTCTTGATGCCAAATCCAAAATTCATGACGGTTCACCGGCCGACGGCGAGTTCTCGGCGACGCGCACGGCGTCGCCCGGTGCGATGGCATCGCCCGGATTGGCGATGACGCGTTCACTCGCGTCGAGCCCGGAGGTCACTTCCACGGTCGTGCCGAAGTCCCGTCCCAGGGTCACCGTTCGCAGCAGCACCTTGCCTGTCCCATCGACGACCGCCACCTGCACGCCGTTCGGGCGGAACAGCAGCGTATTCACGGGCACGGACAGGAGCGGGCGGGTCGCGGTCACATCCAGATCGACCAGCGCGTAGGCGCCCGGCAGAACGGCACCGTCCTGGTTGTCGACGTCGACCTCGATGCGCAAGGTACGGCTGGCGGAATTGATCGCACCCGAGGTCCGCGCGACGGTGCCGTGCAAGGGGCGGTCAGGCCGTTGAGGCAGAGTCAGCGTTGCCGGCACGCCGGGCCGCATGTCCTGGGCGTAGACCTGCGGGACGTCGGCAAAGACCCGCAGCTTGTCCGTCTCCGCCAAGTGGAACAGTTCCATCTTCGAGCCGCCGGCGCTGCCCGAATCGATCAACGCACCGACGTCGATGTTGCGCGCGGTGACCACGCCCGCGAAGGGCGCGACCACTTTTTCGTAGGACTGCAATTTGCTCAAGCGGTGCACGTTCGCCTCGGTCGACTCGAGAGTGGCCGCCCGCGCCTTCATCGTGGCAACGTCCTGTTCGGCGACTTCGCGGGACACGGCGTTGCTCTTGAGCAGGCCGACCCAGCGGTCGGCGGTCACCTTGGCGATGTCGTATTGGACCCGTGCGGTGTGCTCATCGGCGTGCGCCTGCTCGAGCTGGGCGTCGACTTCGGGCGTCTCGATCGTGGCCAACAGCTCGCCCGCCGGCACCTGGGTGCCGATGTCCTTGTACCAATGCGCAAGGTAGCCGTTGGTGCGCGCGAAGATCGAGGCTTCTTGGTACGCCTGCACGTCGGCCGGCAACTCGATGCGCTGCACCGCCGGCGTCGCCTTCGGATGTACCACCGAGACCACGGGAATGCTGAACGACTCGGTCTGCGTGCGCAGGGCGGCGTGCGCCTTGAGTCGCGGCAGGATCCCGACGCCGAGAGCCAGCAGCACCAGCACGATGGGCGCCAGGCGCCGTAACCGTGCATTCAAAAATGGAGCGGCCCGCGGCTCATCGGTGCTCGACTCATCGGCGCTCGGCTCATCGGTGTTCAGCTTCGCATCATTAATGTTCACGTTGCTTCTCCCATTAATTTGTGGTCACGGCGGCCGGCGTCAGGGCCGTGTGCGCCTCGCGGCGCTTCAGCCATCCGTGCACCGCCGAAAATACGACCGGCACGAACAGCAAGGTGGACGTGGTTCCGAACAGCAGGCCGCCGATCACGGCGCGCCCCAAGGGTGCGTTCTGTTCGCCGCCGTCGCCGAGGCCAAGGGCCATGGGCAACATGCCGATCACCATGGCGAGCGCGGTCATCAGCACCGGGCGAAGCCGCCCGAGACCGGCGTCGAGCGCGGCGCGCAGCGGCTCCGTGCCGTGCGCCAGCGAGTCACGCGCAAAACTCATCACGAGAATGCTGTTGGCGGTGGCGATGCCGATGCACATGATGGTCCCGGTCAACGCCGGCACGCTGACCGTCGTGCCGGTGACGAACAGCATCCAAACGATGCCGACCAGGGCAGCCGGAAGCCCGCTGATGATGATCAGCGGGTCGATCCACGATTGGAAGTTGATCACCATGAGCAGGTACACGAGCAGCACGGCGAAGCCGAGCCCGGCCAGGAGGCCTGAGAACGAGGACTGCATGGTCTGCACCTGTCCACGCACCACGATGCTGGAACCCGTCGGCAAGCTGTTTCGCGCCTGATCGACGAGGCCTGTGATCTCGCGCGCCACCCCGCCGAGATCTCGCCCCTGGACCGAACCGAAGATATCGATCACCGGCTGGACGTTGTAGTGGGAGATCACGGCCTCCTGTGAGCCGCGCTCGAGCTTTCCCAAGGAACCCAGGATTTGCGACTGCGCAGCTCCGGGAACACCGGGGGTTGCGCCCGCTGCCGCCCCGGCACCTGCAACGACACCGGCACTGGCGCCCGCGAGCGGAATATTGCGCAGCGCGTCCAGCGAATCCACCGTGTATTGCGGCGTCATGGTCATCAAGGGATAGCTCACGCCGTTCTTTGGGTTGAGCCAGAAATTGGGCGAGGTCTGCGAACTTCCCGAGAGTGCAATCAGCAGGTTTTGCCCGATCTCGCGCTGCTGGAAGCCGGCTTTCATCGCCTCGGTGCGGTCGACGTCGATGTTGATCGCCGGCGCATCATCGGGCTGCTGGATGCGCAAGTCGACCAGGCCCAGCACCTGGCGCAGCCGCGCCATCAACTTCGTCGCCGCATCGCGGTTGCCGTTCACGTCGGCGCCGACGATCTGAATGTCGATGGGAGACGGCAGGCCGAAGTTCAGAATCTGGCTGATGATGTCCGCCGGCAGGAAGCCGAAGGACACACCGGGGAAATCGCCGTTCAGTGCGGTCCGCAGCGTCTGCACGTACTGGGCCGTCGGCCTGTGTTTCGCATTGAGGGTGACCAGGACTTCGGCGTCCGCATTGCCGATCGGCGACGCCGAATCGTAGGTCAGGTTGATGCCGCTCACCGGCAGGCCGATGTTGTCGAGAATGCTGCCGAGTTCGGCCTTCGGAATCAGTGAACGAATGCGCGCTTCCACGAGGTCCGTGATCCGCGCGGTTTCCTCGATGCGCGTTCCGGTCTTGGCGCGCAGATGCAGCCGAATCTCCCCGGTGTCGGAAGTCGGGAAGAAGTCCTGGCCCAGAAACGGCACCAGCAATGAGGTACCGAAACACACGCCCAAGAACCCGATCGTCAAAGCACGGGGCCGTGCCAACCCCCACTGGAGACGTCCACGGTAGAAGTCGCGAAACCTCTCGAAACCGCGCTCGAAGCGCTGCTGCAAGCGCATGAAGGGGCCGGGCGGTTTCCCGGCGCCGGGAGGGTGCTGAGCCGTGCTGCGCAGCAGATACATCGCCAGCGTCGGAATCAAGGTCCGGGAAAAGAAGTACGAGGCCAACATGGCGAAGACCACGGCCTCCCCCAGCGGCACGAACAGATAACGCGCCACCCCGGACAACAGGAACATCGGAATGAACACGATGCAGATGGACAGCGTCGAGACCAGGGTTGGCACGGCGATCTGCGCGGAAGCCAGCAGAATCGCCTCGCGCTTCTCGGTGCCGGCCTCGAGGTGATGACTGATGTTCTCGATGGCGACCGTGGCGTCGTCCACCAGAATGCCCACCGCCAGTGCGAGCCCTCCCAGGGTCATGATGTTGATGGTCTGTCCCAGTGCCGACAGCGCGATCAACGAAGTCAAGATCGAGAGCGGAATGGTGACGGCGATGATCAAGGTGGCGCGCCAGTTCGCCAGAAACAGCAGAATCATGAGCCCGGTCAAGGCGGCGGCGATCAGCGCCTCGCGCACCACGCCGCTGACGGCGCTGCTCACGAACACCGACTGATCGGACACCGGCTGGATGCCGAGCGCCTTCGGCAGCCCCGCCGAGATCTGCGGCAGCATTGCCTTGACTTGCGCGATGATGGCGAGAGTCGATGCATTGCCGCTCTTTTCGATTTGCAGCAGCGCCGAGCGCGTGCCGTTCGTGCGCACAATGTTGGTTTGCGGCGCATAGCCGTCACGCACGTGAGCGACATCGTGGACGTAGATCACCTGCCCGCTCGGGGAGGTGCTCACAGGCAGATCGTTGAGAGCCTCGACCGTTTGGGTGCTGCCGTTCAAGTTGACGTTGTATTCGAGCGCGCCGATCTTGGCCGTGCCGCCCGGCAGAATGAGATTCTGGGCGTTGACGGCATTGACCACATCCAGCGGCGACAGGCCGCGCGCCTGCAGGGCCCGCGAATCGATATCCACCATGATTTGCCGAACCTTGCCGCCGAACGGCAGCGGTACGGCCGCACCCTGTACGGTCGCGAGTTGGGTCCGGATGAAGTTATTGCCGTAGTCGTAGAGCTCTTGCTCGGGCAAGGTCTTGCTCGTCAGGGCGAGCTGCAGAATGGGCACAGTGGACGCGTTATACGAAAGTATCAGCGGCGGCAGGATCCCAGGCGGCAGATTGCGCAGCAGCGACGATGAGTTCGCGGCAGCTTCCGCAATGGCGCGATTGATGTCCGCGCCGGGATGGAAGAACACCTTGATCACCGCGACCCCGTTAAGGGTTTGCGACTCGATGTGTTCGATGTTGTCCACGTCGGTGGTCAGCGCACGTTCCACGGGCGAGGTCACGCGGTGCGCCATGTCCTCCGCTGAGAAGCCGTTGAATGACCAGACGATGCTCAATACCGGTATATCGATGTTGGGAAAAATGTCGGTGGGGGTGCGCAGGACGCTCAAGGGACCGACGATGAAAATCAATAGCGCAACGACGATGAACGTGTAGCGGCGGCGCAAAGCAAGCTCGACGATCCACATGGCTTAAATTCTCCCGGCCGACCCATCGTTGAATTAGCGGTCAGACTGAGCCGGGCAGGTTGCCCATCGATGTCCACTCGCTGCGCGGACGTTTCAACCGTAATTCACCGCGGTAAATGTCATTCGTAACTTGGCGCGGGTCCGCCGAAATCTGTCCACAACCGGGGGCACGGACCCTACGCAACATGAGTAAGGTTGTCATTATCCTGAGTCTCTCGACGATGCTGCTGGCAAGCGCGGCGGCGGTCGCCGACGACCCGGTAACGCTCAGAATGTACAACGATGATGCTGATGACGTCGTGCTGAGCGTCTACGACATGAACCCACAACCGCCGGAAGCGGTTATTTCCAATCAGCGAGTCAGCGGATTTGCGTGGATTCCCATTTCGGTGTCCGCCGGCGCTGCCGGAAAGGGTCATCTCAAATGGATCGCAAGAACCGCTGACCCGAGTTTTCTCAGGTGCGGACACAGGGAAATGCATGGAGTGGCGAACGACGCCATGGTGTACATTTCTGCAAATTCAATTTGCGCAAGTCACGCTAATTAGTCGGCTTGACCGGCGGCTTGGCCGAGCGTCTCATATAGCTATATGGCAACTGGCGAAGGATCCAACCGCCCACGACGCGCGTCATTCCGCGCAGGGAGTACGTTGCTGTGCGGCCTCGCGGTTGCGATGCTGAC
>CAVUYL010000006.1:0-10556 GCA_963745705.1 uncultured Gammaproteobacteria bacterium
CGACGCGGGCGGCGGCATCCACCGCTTCGCCGACGTTGATCTTGGACGCCGTCATCTCGGCGCCGCTCATTTCGAGCACCTGCAACTGCTCTCCCGTATCGAGAACGCTTGCGGAAGGGTGGCTCGCCGAACTGCCGGTGCGAACCACATTCGCGTAGCCATTCACTCCGGCGCGGGATTCCGTGTAGTCGTGATACAAGGCGAATGCATGAGTTTCAGGCTGCTGCAGGAAGTACACGATATTGCGGTCCTGGTGTGCGCGCTCCGACAGCCGTTCCTGCTCGGTTTCTCCCTGAAAGGGCGATTCCCAGCTGCGTTGCGCGGTCAACGGCTTCGGTGATGCCGCCGGCTGTGCGTCCTTGACCGCCCGCACTTCGAGCGGCGCCTCGCCGGCTCCCGCGTGCATGAAACTAATCGCAATCCGCCCGTCCTGCTCGGTGAGAATTTGCGACGGCACCGTCAATGCCACCACTTCGTATCCGGGCGGCAGCACCACTTTATTGCGCCTTATCCCGAGCGGGCGATTGAACACAATGGTGTTGCCGTCGACGTAGTAGCTCTTCGGATCCTTGTACGTCTTGATGATCAGCAAGCGGCCCTGCCCAAGCTGCGGCACCGGCCGGGCCAGCGTCACCTTGATGTAGTTGGTCGCCAAATCGGCATTGGGCAGCAGCGGGTCCTTGCGCGCCTCGGCGCCGCTCACCACCTCGAAATGCAGCGGCGTCCCCAGCATCGCGTCAAATACGCTCTCATCGCTGGCGGCGCTGCCCTTGCGAATCGGGTTGTAGTAGAACTTGGCGCCCGCGGTGGTCGCCGTCACCTCGTAAGAAATCTTGAAGCTGGCTGTCGCGGGATCCAACAGTTCATAGCGGGTGTATTCGTCGGCCTCGGTCTGGACCCCGGCCGCGGGGAAGTACATCGCGTCGGCCGGTGTCCCCGACGCTTGTTCGCCGGCAAGCGATGGTACCGCGACGGCGAGACAGCCAACGAGTGCGCATGCGCGAAGGCGCATCAGGCAGTTCCCGCGCAGCCGCGGAGATGTTCGAGCAGCAGGGCGTTGACGATGGCCGGCGCCTCCATATTCGCCATGTGGCCGGCATCGGCAACGGTGTGCAGCGTCGCGCGCGGAATCTCCGCGGCAAGCTGCCCGGCAATGGATTGGAAATCCGGCAAATCGAGCTCGCCGACGATCACCAGGGTGCGGGGCGACACCGCCGCCAGTGTCGTCGGTGCTGCGGACCTGCGAACCGGGTCGGCATTGTGCCAATGCCACGCGCTGTAGCGCTCGACCATGGCAGCGAGCGCCGCGGCGAGCTGCGGGTCGCGCTGCAGCGGCGCGAATAGTGCGTGCGTCAGCCACAGCCGTTTCGCCGCCTGGATCTCGCCATTCTTGGCGGCATTCTGGATTTCGCTCATTCTGCCTCTCCATGCTTCGCTCCAGCGGTATCCGGGCAGGGCTGCATCGATCAGGGTCAGAGACCTTGCGGCTTGCGGATGCTCGAGGGCGAATCGCAGCGCCAATTGTCCGCCCATCGACAGTCCAACGACATGGGCAGGCCGCGCATCGAGAAAATTGAGCAGCTCGAGGAGATCGGCGGAGTGGCTGTAGGGCCCCTGCGGAAGCGTCGAATCTCCGAAGCCCCGCACATCATAGCGGATGGTGCGAAATGCACGCTGCAGCGACGCGCCACTGAGGGTCCCACATGGCCGCATCGAGGCCGAGACCATGGATCAGCACCACCGGCTCGCCGGCGCCCGCGGTGGAGTAGCGCAGGCGGCCGCCGTCCGCGCAGACGAAGATCTTAGGTTCCGCGATGTGGCCCGCCAAATGCATCATTTGAGCTGTGCCAGCCACAGTTCCGCATCCGGCCACGCCGCTGCGGACTTGGCGCAGCGAAACCCGCTGTCTTCATCCGCCCGGCTGGAAAGCTCGTAGCGGCGGCTGGCGGCCCGCTTGTTGGCCGGATTGGGTTCCAGCCAAGAACCGCCCTTGAGCACCTTTCTGCCGCCGACTTTGGTGTCCACCCATTGCCAGACATTCCCGCACAGACCCTTGTAGCGGCCGCCGATGCCCTCGGCGGGCCCCTCGTCGGCGCTCGGCGGGGCGCTCGGCGTGCTGGACACGGGATCCAAGTTCTCCCCCCATGGGAAAGTGTGGCGCTTCGGACCGCGCGCCACGTATTCCCATTCGTCCTCCGAGGGCAGGCGCTCGCCTTTGGATCGACAGTAAGCCGCGGCATCTTGAAAACTCACGCCGACGACCGGGGCATCATCATCGGCGGGGTGCTTTTTCACCGCGTTGCGCCACGATCCGCCGTTGACGGGTTGCAGCGTACCGTCGACCACGGCGTAGGCGAAACCGGCCGTCTCGGCCTGCGTCTTGTAATGCGTGGCATCTACGAACTGGCGAAACGCGCGCACGCTGACCGGCGCCGTATCGAGTTCGAACGGGTCGAGGGTCACGTTTCGCAACCCCTCATCCGCGTACCAGCTCTGCTGGCAGGCGGAGGAATATTGGCGGCATAGCGCGAAAGCGGCACGAATCTGTTCCGGCGTGCTGCCCAGAGTCACCCGCCGCGGGGTGCCTGCGACGAGCTGGCGAATGGCCGACTCGGGATACTCGTGCTCACCGTCGAGCTCGCCGGCCGGAATCCCGAGCGATTTCAGGAACGGGACGGCGCGGGCGCCGGACAACATCGCCCCCGAACGGTTGCCGGGTGCGCTGACCGCGGCCGGGGGCAGGTTCGACGCCGTCACCGTCGGCGGGGTATCGGGCGCCGTCTTGCGGGCCGCAAACAGACCGGATACCCACGAGCCAAAGGAACCCGCGTCGGATTTGTCCCCGGCGGAGCTCGGCGCCGGGGGTTTGCCCGCCGGGACCGCCCCGGATTGCAACGCGCTCGACGTCTCCGGCGCGACCTTGTTCGGTGCCGCAAAATAAAAATCGCCGGTGAGGGAGGAAGATTCCCAGGGGACCTGCTTGCCGGCCGTAGCGCTCATGACGCCGACGCGCACGTGTTTGAACACCTGCTCCACCGGCTCGTGCATTTCGCGGATGGCTTGGGTGAGAGCTTCGGTGTAGGGACTGTTGCGGCCGGTGCCGTCCGCGGCCACCGCGCCGGGCGCGGTGGAGTAGGCGATGAGGATGCCCGCCGGCGCATCCATGGTCGCCAATCCGTGGTCGACCGAGCGCATGCTGCGCGTGAAGGGATTGTTGCGGCACGCGTCCAGAATCACGATGTTGAGGCGATTGCGCGCGTATTTCATCTGCTCGATCACCCAGTCGGCGCTGACCGCTTCGATCTCCACGTCGCCCTCGCGTTCGATGCGTGCCGTGGTCGGGATCAAATAGTTGCGGCCGCTCAACTGCATGCCGTGGCCTGCATAGTAAAAAAGCCCCACCGCAGCGGGGCCTGCCTTCTCCAGCCGCGATCCGAATTCCTGAATCGCCCGTTTCATGGTGATTTGGTCCGCATTGCGGCGCGCAATGACGTCGAATCCCAAGGCGGTCAGGGCATCGCCGACCAATTTGGCGTCGTTGGCGGGGTTGGGCAGCGGGCCGCTGGAATAATCGCTGTTGCCGATGACGAGCGCGATTCTGGATTCTTGCGCCTGCACCGCGCTCGACGCGAGGAGCGCCGCAGCCAGGAATATGAGACGGATCAAGAGCATTTGCGCGAAGTATAGAGGGTAACTCGGTCCGCGGCCTTCGCTGCTGGTGCCTGGAGCCCATCTCAGACCGGCTCATTTTCACATAACGATCTGCAGCGAATACCGACTGGCGAAGCGCCGATGCTTGGTGGCATCATCGCTGCCCACCGCTTGCAGGGAGAAAAAAATGTTCGGCCGCCAAGTCAATGGGCGAACCTCTTGGCGCCCGGTCGTCGCTCCGCTGGCGTTGATCGTTTCGCTCGCGCTCGGGTCAGCGGCGGCGCAGGCGGGAATCTTGCGCGACGTCATGGTGTCGGTCGGCCTGTCGAAACCGGCGCCGCCGGCCCCGGGCACGCCGGGATCGCAAACGCTGCCGCGCCAGGGTTTCGCGTGCTGCGTCCTGCACTATAGCCGAGACTGGATCAACGACGGGAATTACGCGGAGTTGCCGATGATTCCCGCCGGTACGCCCATCGAAGTGCTGAACTACGGCAGCAACCGGGCGTATATCAAGGTCGAGGGCAAACCGATGCGCCTCGGTCATGACTACGGACGCGATCAAGAGTCGCTGGAGGTCTGGGTCGGCAAAATCGTCGTCAACGACGACCCGCGGCCGCGCATCGCCACCTATCCGCCCACCGTGCAGGCAGCCATCCGCGAGGGCAAGGTGATGGTGGGCATGACCCGCGAGCAGGCGATCGCCTCGATCGGCTACCCGCTCACCAGCGAGAACGTGTCGCTCGACGCGCCAACGTGGCGCATTTGGCGTTCGAGCCACGGCGAGTATGACTTGAACTTCGGAGCCGACGGGCGCATCAAGTCCATCACCGGCGACGACAGCGTCACCAATCTGGTGACCTTCCAACCCGCGCGCTGAGGTACCTTGGGATCTTCGATCCCAAGGATCGATGCGCTCGCGCTCACGTTGCGTGGGCGATCAGCAATACGTTGGCAAACGGCGTTCCCCGACTCATCGGCTGCGCTTCGCTGTCGAACCCACACTCCCGCAGCAGCAGCCGCCATTGCGCGACACTGCGGCAGTGCTGAGCCACGATGGAATGCCCGCGCAACAGCATCACCAACTTGTCGCTCAATTGACCGTAGCGAAAGCGCAAGCCGCCGCCGGCATCGCCGACACGCAGCAGCAAGAGGCCGCGCGGCGGCAGCGCCGCGCGCACGCGTTGCAGCACCTCGCGCTGCGCCTGCGGATCCATGTAGTGCAAAACATCCAGAATGACGACGGCATCGGCCGCGCCGAAAGCTGTGCTGCGGATGTCGGCCTGCGAAATGTCGAACACGGATCCCAACGCGCAGCGCGCGCGCTCGACGTCGCGCGCCATCAACTCGATACCGCGCGTCGACAGGGCGTGCGGAGCGGGCGGCCAGCCCCCAGGCCAGCTGCCGCGCTCGTAGCAGCGCTCGGCCGCGCGCAGCCAGGCGGCCAGAAGGCCCTGGCCGCATCCCAGGTCTAAAATACGCGCGTGTCCCCGCAGCAAGCCGAGCTCGAGTATGGCGCGGTACACCGGGTCGGCGCGCAGCTTGCCGCGCGCAAAGTGATAGGCAAAGCGGCCGGCCCTGCGGTATGGCTCGCAGGCTGCATCGAGCAGCGCAGGAATCAGCGGCGCCCTGGTCAAACTCATCATGGGGGTGAGTCGCCCAGGTCGCGGATTTCCACGCGGCGATTGCTCGGATCTTCGGGCCGATCGGGTACCAACAGCCGATCCGATCCATATCCCACGGCCTGCAATCGGCCCGCGGCCACGCCCTTCAGCACCAGGAATCGCTTCACGGCCGCGGCGCGCTTCAACGACAGTTGCTTGTTGTACTGCGCGCTGCCCTTGGCGTCGGTGTGGCCGGCGACGACGAATCGGTCCTTGCCCAGGGACGCCGACGTGAGCGCCAATTCCAATTGTTTGAGCTGAGCCTCGGCCTGCGGCTGCAAGGCGCTCGAGTTGTGTTCGAACGGAATATTGAGGTTGACGGACTGCTCGGCCTCCGGCGCATCGCGCCGCGTCAGACCGCGCGGCACGAAACTGCGCGTCGTGGGCTTCTGCAATGCCTGCTCGATTTGCTGCCCCGACAACACGGGGGCGGGTTGTTCCGCCGGCGGATCGGCGGCATGGACGCGAACGGTCAGACAGACAACGGCGAGCGCGGTGCAAATTAGGCGTTTCATCTTATTGGCTCCAGTCCCTGTGACCGTCGGAGTTCGTTGTAGTGGTCTTTCATCGCGGCGAGGTTGCGCTGCGATTCCGCGCTCGGCTTGCCGGATGCGCTGGTCTGCGCTTCGACCAGCGCATCGTAGTAGCGCGCTCGCGCAAGCTGCAACTCGCCGGCAGAATCAGCCGCGTCCGGTTCGGTCTTGATGTCCGCCGCCGAAACGGATTTGGATATGAGCCCGGAGGCGGCCGTGCCCACGGCCGAGCCGACCATGTCGCTGTTCTTGCCGAGGATATCGGCCAAGGCGAGCTGCGCCTTTTTTTCCGACTCCGTCTCCGTCACCGCGACTTCGATCGTGACCGGCATGAATTCCAGGGGCGTGCGCGGCAGGTCATGGTATTCGGCGTTGCGCGCGTCGAGTTCGGCTCCCAGCGTTTCGACCTGAACCGCAATTCGCGTGCGCTCCTGCTTCAATCCGTCGGCGGTTGCGGCATCGGCGGCCGCGATGCGCTGATCGAGTCCGGCCAGCATGCGCCGGCTGCGCATTTGCGCGCGGGTCAACGCCTCGATCTCGCCCGTGACTTCTTGCTGGATCCTGGTCTTGTCGTCGTAGCTGCGCCTGGCCTCGATCGACAGGGGAGGCACGCGCAGCCACGGCGCCGCGTCGGCTTTTGCGCCGCTCGAATTCGATCCGGCGCTCACGGTGCCGATGCTCACCCAGGCGCTCGACAAGACCTCTTGCTGATCCGTCGCCGCCGGGTTGGAGATCTTCAGCGTGTAAATGGTGGTGCGCGCGGCGCCTTTCTCGGCAGTCGTCAGCAGCGACTCGATGTGGTAGCCGGCGTCCTTGAGCTTGAACGCCGTGGCATCCTTGGAGAATTCGAAACGCGCCTCGTAGACCGCCTTGGCCCGGCCGTCGACGCATACATTGGCGCGCCGCAGTTGATTCTCGATTGAGTCATCCGTTCTCGAGGTCGTCCACTTGTCCTGCGGCAGATCTCGGGTTTCGCGCGACAGTTCCTTCGGCTGATACTGCGAGCGGCAGTCGGCGGGCTCGGGCTTGAAGCCGGCGGCGACGATCGTCATGCAGCCCAGTTTGGCGTTGATGCTCAAGGCGGGGGCCGGCTCGAAGTCGACGCGGTACAGATTCATTTGCCGGATCATCGCGTAGCGCGTGTCCTTGCGTGCGGCACCGGACTTGATGCGCTCGGCCGACGACTGAATCTCATGATTGATGAGGAGCTCGGCAAGCTTGCCCACGACCAGTCCGATCAGGGGCAGGAACTTGGCGGTGGATTGATCCGGAGAGTTTCCCGTCACGGGCAGGAAATAGGGCTCGTCGGCGACGATGCAGGTATCGTCGACGTAGGCGCGCACTTCGACGTTCTCGTGGGCGGCGGGCGCCGCCGTCGCCGCGGGCATTTGCAGCAAGGACAGGCAGGCCGCGCCGCTGAGCCGGCGAACGAAGCGGCAATTCATTTGGCCGCGCCGGCCGGCGCCGCGGCCGCGGGCGGCAGCAGACCGTCGAGGCGCTTCAAGATCAGCTTCCATTCCTGGATCTGCGACGGATCGGTCAGCGTCGATATGTTGGCGACCACCCGGGCATGCGCCAAATCCCCGAATCTCTTCAGCATCACTCCGGCTTCCAGCATGTCATCGCCCTTGCATGCGTCCGCATTGAACCACCACACGGTGAGGGTGCCGCTGCCCTTGCGGTTGCTCATTCCGCAACGCTGCGGCGGCGGATCGCCGCGCCAGAGAATGCGGAATATATCGTAGATCGCCCCCGAGTTGGCGGCAAAGTAGCTGTGGCCGAGGGCATCGGCCGGGACCGCCGACATGTCGATGGTGTCGAGGCCGGGCAGCTTGATGATGACGTCGCCCGCAGTGCCGGCGCGTGGCGCGCCATGCAGAAACTGCGAGCTGCGCAGCGCATAGTCGTTGCCCGAGGCGTACAGGGTAACCCGCTCGGCGGCGGCGCGCACCGAGTCGATCGCATCCACGAAGTAGTCGCGGTCCACATCCGGCGCGGTGAACACGATCTGACCGAAGATGTGCCGGCGCTTGTCCGGGGCTCGTTTGGCCAGATACGTTTGCAGCGCTTCGATCAATGCGCGGTTTCCCATGCTGTGAGCCAGCACGTGGATGCGCTCGGCGCCGGATTGAGCCACGACCGTCTCGAGAAAGTCCGCCATTTTCCGCCCGCTGATGCCGACCGCGGCCTCATCGACCGCGTACGCAGTCGCACTTCCCTGGGACGGCCAGCTGTAGAGGATCGGCGTGCCGTCGAAATCCAGGTCATAGGCCAGCTGCGCGGCGCGCCGCGCAGCGTCCTCGAAGGTATTGTTGAATCCATGCACGAAGATGAACAGATCCTTGGACGGTGAGTCCTTGATCTGCTGACGCAGTGCGCGCACGAAATCGTCCTTCGGCAACGGCGTGATCTGGTCGAGCAGCACGTAGCGGCGCCGCATGCCCGCCTGGCTCATGCCGAAGGTGTACTCCATCCAGCGTGGCTGAGTCTCGAGTTCCGCCTCCTTGTGAATCTGCGGGATGGTGACGCTCAAATAGCCATATTGAAGTTCGCCGCGTCCCTTGCCATAGAATAGCGCGGGTTTGGTGTCGCCGGTGGCCGCCCGATTCGTGCCGTAGAAGATGCGCACGGTCGCGAAGCCCTGACTCTGCTGATAGTGCCGATTGGTGCCGGTCCCGGGAGGAGCCGGCAAGCCGCGATCGCCGGACGGCGGCGGCGGAGGAGGGGGCGGTGTCCACGCCTGCAACTGTGCGTCGATGCGGGCGGCGGCGGCCGCATCATTGCCGGCACCGTAGATTTTGCGCAGCCGCTTGAGCGTGGCCAGCACGTTCTCATGATGTTCGCCGTAAGCCTGCCGCTCGATGCTCAAGATGCGCTGCTCGAGAGCCGCGGCGTCCGAATAGCGCCTGTCCTTGAAATATAACTCCGCCAATGCGGTCAGAACCGGCACGAGATCCGGGTGCTCGGGCCCAAGCGCGGACTCCTGCAGCCCCAAGGCGCGCTGGTAATACCCTGCTGCCGGCTGATCCTCGCCCGCCTGCGCCGCATAATCACCGAGGTTACGCAGCAGTTCGATGAGGCTCGGCTGATCGCCGCTTGCTTGAGTCAGCCGTACGGCATCGTCGCCGCTGCGGAGCGCATCGGCGACTCGATTGGCGGCCTTGGCGGTTTCGAAATTCTGATACGCCCGCAGCAGGTCGGGGGACTGCGCCAAGGCTGCGGGCGGCGCGAAGAGCAGCAGGACGAGGATCAGACCGCCGAAGCGGCGGAACCGTAACGAGAGGCTCCTGGGCGGCCGAAGCACTGAGACTATGCCAAGCTCAAACATGATTTCTTCGACCGCATCGAGTGCGCGTATGAGTCTTTTGACTTTACCTCAAGTCTCGATGATGCGCTTTGTGATAACGCTGTAGGCTTGGGTTACAGGCTCCCGGTTATCGGGTTTGCGAAACGGCCGGTGTACAATCAAATGGGAGTGAGCCATCACCCGTGGGGATGTAGCGTGTGAGTTATCGCGGACGTGTGCTATCGCCGGCGGCGCTGCTGCTGCTGTGCGTGTTGATCGGTCCCGCTGCTGCCGCGCGCAACGTGGCCTTGCTGGTGGCGGTGGGGCAGTTCCGCGACCCGGCGCTCAAGACGCATCAGCTGCTGGGGCCCGCGCTCGATATCGATTCGATGCAGCGCGCGCTCGCCGAACACTGGGGATTCCAACCCGGCGACGTGGTTGTGCTGCGCGATCAGGATGCCACCCGCGATCACATTCTCGATCAAATCACCGCACTGGAGCAGCGCAGCGCGCCCGGCGACACCGTGCTCATCTATTTCAGCGGGCACGGCACCAGCGCCAACGACAACGACAACGCCTTCGATCTGCCCTACGCGACGGGTGCGTGGGTGCCGTACGACCTTGACTACAGCTCAACGGCCGCGGCGCAGCGCACCTTGATCGTGGGGCGCCGCGATCTGGTGCCGCGGCTCAAACGGCTCGATCAGGGCGGTCGCTGGGTGGTTGTCGTCTCCGACAGCTGCTATTCGGGGCAGGTGGTGCGCTCGTTCGGTCAGTCCTTCAGCCGCTCACGTTTCCTGCCGGTCATTACGCGCGATTTGGGCGTGGCTCGCACCGGTGCCGTCAGCGCGCGTCCGCCGCCGCCGCCCTATCCATACGAGCATGTCGTCCTGCTATCCGGCGCCAGCGACAGCGAGACGGGGGCGGACATTTCCACGGCGCAGGCGCTCGAGCAGGCGCCGACCCTCGACGGCAAGTACCACGGCGCGTTCACCGATGCGTTTCTGCGGCTGCTGGGCGGTCAATTGCTGCCCGGGACCTTCAACTATTCGCAGGGGCGCGAGGCCATGAACGTCTTCCTCGAACACCGCAATTTCGCGCAGCATCCGCAATTGCTGCCGGCGATCGCCGAGGACCCGCAAGATATCGGGGCCCGCCCCTTTCTGGGCATGCGCGCGGCGGCCCAACCCAGCCCGATCGCGCCGCGCCCGGCCGCGCGCGATACCACGCTGCACCTCAAGCTCGAGTCGGTCTCGGCGCCGCTGCAGGCGAAGCTCGCGGCCTTGAGCGGTGTGGCGATCGTCGAGCGCGACGGCGATCTGTCGCTGCGCCAGCGCGGCGAGGAGGCGCAGCTCATGGGTCCGGCGGGGGATCCGATTGTCAGCACCAGGGTCACCGATCCGAACCTGATCAAGCGCATCGCCG
>CAVUYL010000007.1:0-368252 GCA_963745705.1 uncultured Gammaproteobacteria bacterium
GGATACAGCCCCGGCAAAACCGTCGAGTATGTTCGCAACCGGTATCTGCGGCATCCGTTTTATCGCTATGAACTGGTTGGTGTGTGGCGTGAAGCTTCGCCCATCGCGCTGGCGGTCGCTCGCAAGGCGGAAGCGGCTTCGGCTACTGCGGTTCGCATCGTGGATTTGTTTGGACGCGAGGAAGAGCTGGCGTGCATCGGGCCAGCTGTCGATCAACTGATTCGGGAACCGATGCCGAGTAGCCGACTTTTATGGTTACGGCTTTAGCCAGGAGAGTTGGCAAGGGCGGGACTGCTGCAGAAGGCGGAGGACGTGATCGTGCCCAACTACTTCGAACCCTTCGTCCAGGCCAATGTGCCGATTCACTGCGCGATGTTGCGGACCACGGCAGATCCGGTTCGGCTGGTGCGCGGTGATCCGATCAGGACCGCCCAATCAGCTACCGTATTCAACGTGATACAGGGGACGGTGGTGGTGTTTTGCTTAATCCTGCCGCAATAAGGCACGTTAATGCTATATGCTCGGTTGCTCGAAGCACTATTTAGCTATATACCAATGTCCTAAAGTGACAGCTAGAGCCCAGGATGCCGCAGGATCGACGATCGCCGCCGGGGATGACCTCCGGGTCGTCCGTAAGGGAGAAAGCCTCAGAAACGCGATTTAAACGCGATTTCCCGTTTCGGAATTGTGCTGAATGGCCTAGCTGAGGTCAGGCTGCTTATTCTGAGCCCGAAAAACTAAAGAAATCCAGTCGTAAGATGTTGACTCTTTTGGAGGAGCATCCCAACCATGGCAAACACTGCCGGACCAACCCCGCGTGGGAGCAGATCTTTCGCAGCAGGCAATGGGGGAAGTATCCGCCCAAACACCTGGTCCGTTTTGTTGGCGGCAACTTCTATGGCGCTCCTAAGCGGGGAGCGGTGCACCTGCTGGAAATCGGATGCGGCCCGGGAGCCAAATCCTGGTTTATGGCTCGCGAAGGCTTCACCATATCCGCGATTGACGGCTCGCCCACCGCGTACAATCAGTCTGGCCAAAGAACGCCTGGCCAGCGAGGGCCTGTCGGCCGATCTGCGCGTGGGTGATTTTTTCAGCTTGCCCTGGCCTGACGGCAGCTTTGACGGCGTTGTGGAGAACGTCAGCCTCTGCTGTAATCTCTGGGTCCGCATACAGACCGCGGTCGGCGAGGTGCGCCGCGTGTTGAAGCCGGGTGCGCCGTTCTTGTCATCCTTCTTTACTGACCGCTCTTGGGAACTACGGCCTGGGAACTGAGGTCGAACCGGATGCCTTCGTGGATCGGGAGGGCCCAATGGCCGGTGAGGGATTCAGCTTTTTCTTGAATCGCAAGCGGCTGGATGAATTGTTCGCCGGTTTCAGCGACGTGGTGGTGGAACGCACCTCGCGTACGGTGGGAAACGAGCAACACCTCATCGAGCAGTTCGTGATTACCTGCCGAAAGCCAGGGTGACGGAGGTCTGCCGAGCGCGCCGCCGCAAAGAACTGGCCTCCGTCAGGAGCGCTCGAACAGGAGCGCACGAATAGGAGAATAATCTCCACTGCCTGGACCAACAACTCGGAGAAGAACTTGACCCAGTGGGAGTTCCTTTTATCGGTGCATCTCCGAGTACGGCAGGATGGAAGACGGGAAACGAAGTAGTGGGTTGACAGGAAATTAGAGGGAATATGACTGAATTCCCTTTTTAGTGGTTCGAGATCAGTTTGGCGCAAGAATTGGTCAGGAAGATAGATTGTGGTGCGCTGGCGGAATGGGCTCCAAATCGAACTCTGATCTGGCGGCATTCGAGGAAACGCAATCCCGACTGAAAGGCCTCAATAAAGAGCAAATGAGCCCCATGTTCCGTCGATTCCACGATGTGGATAGAGACAGGCCCTTACTTGGTCCTCTGAGTCGAGCAGATTGATCAGCACACGCTGGCAAATGAGGACCTTAGCTCTTACCTCCCCAGCAAAGTTGGACTCACGAATATCGGCGGGGAGGATGCGTGTTTTTCCGCCGGCAAATCGTTCCTGCGCGATCTTGCAGAGCTCAGGGGTGTACTCAAAGCCTATAAGCCTAACCGCCGGAAAGATAGTCTTCGCCGGTCTTGGTGCAGACCGCATCGCCGACGCCGTACACGAGCGGATCTAGTGTGCGTCCGTACACGTCGCACACCAAGCCGGGCTTCAGCTCCAAACCGCTGTCGGCAAGCCACTCGACATTGGGGGTCTGACCCACGCCGACAACGACGACATCGACATTCACCAGCGCTCCATCATCGAGTTCGAGCGCTTGCACTCTATCCTCGCCGGACACGGCGAGCACCGTGGTACCACAGCGAAACGCGACGCCCCTTCGTTCGTGCCAGTGCTGAATACAGACGCCCAATTCCTCGCCAAGAATCGATGCCAGCGGCGTTCCGGCAGTCTCCAGCACCGTGACACTGCAACCCAAGGCGGTCGCCGCCGCGGCAATTTCCAACCCGATGAATCCCCCTCCGACCATGCCTACACGTTGACCAGGTTGCAACGCTTCACGCAACCGCCTCGCGTCATTTACAGTGCGCAGTACGTGGACGTTGTCGAATTGTTTGAATCGCTCGAGTCGCACGGGCCGCGCGCCGGTGGCCACCACGAGCCGACCATAGTCGACCGCCTCTGCGCTAGCCAGTTTGACTTGCCGCAGCGAGCGGTCGAGTCCAACGACCCGATGCGAAAGGCGTGCGTCGATCTGCAATTCTTCCAATTTCTGCGGTGTCAGCAGCCGGATCTGCGCATCGTCCATCTTGCCTTGCAGATAGCTCTTCGAGAGCGGCGGCCGGTCATAGGGTAGATGCGCTTCATCGCTAAGCAGCATGATCCGGCCGCGATGTCCGAACTCCCGCAGGGCTTCCGCAGTTCGCACCGCGGCGAGACCGCCGCCGGCGATTACGATGTCATCCGCGAGGCCGCTCACCGCTCACACTGATTTTGATGGTCATGACACCCTCGAAAGACCGATTCTGGGGCTAGTAAAAAACAATCATTTGTTTTATTCTGAGCCAATCGTGTGTCGATGTCAACGAACGCAGGACCCCTGCCACACCCTGTTAGGCGGCGATCCAGCCGATGAGTGTAGTGTGAGGACGCTTGACTTGGGCGCCCGATCGCAATTAAAGTTTAACAAACAAATGATTGTTTGGAGACCACGCAGATGCCGGATCGGATCTGGAATGACCCTCAGGAGAAAACCTTCGAGGACTTCGCGCGCGGTGACACCGTCATTACCCGCGGGCGCACGGTCGACATCGGGGACATCTCCATGTTTTCCGGACTCACCGGCGATCACTATCCGCTGCACACCGACGAGGAGTACGGCAAGGCCACGCGCTTCGGCACGAGAATCGCACACGGTCCACTGACGTTCGCTCTCGCCGTCGGCCTGGTCGGGATGAGCGGATTTTACGGCAACGCGATCACGGCGCTCGTGGAGGTGAAAAGCCTGCGCGCACTCAAGCCGGTGATACCGGGCGATACCTTGAAGGTGCATGCCGAGGTGGTCGAACTCTCGGAGGCCCGCAATCCGAAATACGGCACCGTGCAAGTGAACTACTCGGTGCGCAATCAACGAGAGGAAGAAGTGATGGTTTTTCTGCAGATCATGCTGGCGCGACGACGCACACCGCAAGGCGGTTGAGATGGCGGACACCTGGCCACTCACCGTCGATGCGAACTCTCCCAACGATCCGGTGTTCATTGGCGTGGGCGAATTGCCGTCCGGGCGTTACCCTGAGCGCAATTTCATCGGCGACCTGACTCATGTGGGTCTGCGCGCGCTCGCTGACGCCCGGATGGTGCCTCGCGATGTCGACACCATCCTGCTGATACCCTGCCTGCACTCGCCGTTCGATCAAGCCGATCTGATTTTCTCGCGAATGGCGGAAGAATTGGGACTGCTTGGGTCACTTAAATCGAGCTTCATGGTGCACTCCGGCGGCTCGACAAGCGATAACGCCGTGCGCCTCGCCTCCGGGCTGATTGCCGTGGGTCATGCCCGCACCGTGCTGGTCCTGCATTGCGAGCGATGGGGTTCGGCCGATCTTAACGCGATGGTGACGATGCTCAGCAAGTACGGCATTCCCAACGAGTGGGAAGCTCCCACTGGCTTGCAATTTAACGCGATCGGGGCGCTCATCACCCGGCGCTACATGCATGCCACCCAGTCCAGCGCCGCGGATATGGCTTCGTTCTGCGTAACACTGCGCAAGTGGGCGCAGCTCAATCCGAACGCCATGTATCGGGGGAAGCCCCTGACCGTGGAGAAAGTGTTGGCGTCAAAAGTGGTGGCTGACCCCTTGCATGCGCTCGAGTGCCCGATGCTGGCCGATGGGGCCGTGGCTTTCGTCATGACCAGTGCCGAGAACGCCAAGGCCCGCGGCCTCGATACAGTGCGGGTCGCGGGTTCGGGCGGCAGTGTCAGCCACTATAGCGTGGGTCAGGAGCCCGATTTGGCGGCACTCGGCTGGGCGACCGCCGCCCGGCGCGCTTACGAGCAGTCAGGCTGGGGTCCGAAGGACGCGCAAATTGCTCAGATCTACGACACCTATGCGGCCGTGACGACCATCGCCGTCGAGGGTTTGGGTTTCTGCGAACCAGGAGAAGGCGCTCGCTGGTTCGCCTCCGGAGCGGCGGACCCCGGCGGCAAACTGCCATGCAACACCAACGGCGGCATGCTCTCGGCCGGCCACACCGGGGTCGGCGGTGGCACCGCGTTGCTGGTCGAGGGGGTGCGCCAACTATTGGGACGCGCGGGCCCCGAGCGTCAGGTGACCGGCGTGCAGCGCTGCATCGTCGGCGGCACCGGCGGCAGCTACATGGATGCGCAGGTGTTGTTGTTGGAGCGGCGCACCAAGGGGCGATCATCGTGAACATCCCGATTCGTGATGAGTTTCGCGCCGGCCTGGCTCGCGGCGATCTGCTCTTACAAAAATGCAATGACTGCGGCAAGCTCAATATGTATCCGCGACATGCCTGCCCTTTCTGTCAATCACTCTCGCTCGGGTGGCAAAAGTCGACGGGACGCGGAGTGCTGCACAGCTTCACCGTGCTGCGGGCCGGTGCACCGGAAGGTTTTGAGGGCGATTTGCCCTACGCCCTGGGTGTGGTCAAGCTCGATGATGGCGTGCAGGTGCTGGGCCGCCTGCTGCCTGACGCGAACGGCGATTGGCAAACCTACAGTTGCGATGCGCGCGTACAGTTCAGACCGGCCGCCCCCGAATCGGTGGCGCGTCGTCCTTGCGCCTGGTTCGAACGATCGGCCGTCTGATGTCCCAGCCATGAATACCTTTGCGTTCTTGGAAAAGGCCGCAGTGTTGCGCCCGGACCAGCCCGCGTTGGTACATGGCACGGAATCGATCTCGTACCGGGAATTCCGTGATCGTGCGCTCGCCATCGGCGGCAATCTTTTGGCCCTCGGACTTAGCGTAGGCGACCGCGTCGCCTTCTGCCTGGCCAACAGTCCGCGAATTCTTGAAACCATCTATGGCTGCTTTGCGGCCGGACTGATCGTCGTTCCGATCAACGCTCGCCTGCACCCGCGCGAAATGGCCTACATCGTGAGTAACTCCGGAGCCAGGGCGTTGATCCACGGCCCCGAGTATCAAGCCGGCATCACCCAGCACATCGACGAATTCGCGGGGCTCGACCATCGCATCTGCACGGCAGCGATCGATGGCGCGCTCGCCTTCCAGAATTTGATGAACGCGAACTTCGCACTGGCGCAATCGACCGAAGTCTCAGCCACCGATCCGTGCTGGCTGTTTTACACCTCGGGCACCACCGGCAAACCCAAGGGCGCCATCTGGACGCACCGCACCGTGCGCGTCGTGATCATGAATTACCTGGCCGACGTGCACAACATTCAGCCGGGCGACGTTGTTGCTCATGCGGCACCGATGTCGCACGGCAGCGGCATCGTCGCGCTGCCGGCCGTGGCACGCGCCGCCACCAATGCCATCCTCGACAGCAAGAGTTTCGAACCCCGGGCTCTGTTCGCCATGATCGAGGCGATGAAGGTCTCGCACATTGCATTTTTGGCGCCCACCCAGATCATCAAAATGCTCGAAGAGTTCGTGCCTGGCTCGTACGACCTATCGAGCCTCAAGGCCATCTGCTACGGCGGCGCGCCGATCTACGTGGAACATCTGCGCAACGCGATCAAAGCGTTCGGTCCCGTGTTTGCACAAATTTACGGTCAGGGCGAGGCACCCATCACCATCAGCGGACTGAACGCAGCCGAGCATGCCCGGCTGCTCGCCGCCAATGATCCGCGCATAGGCTCGGCGGGGACGATCCGCACCGACGTCGAGGTGCGCTGCGTCGACGCCGACGATCGTCCGCTGTCCCCTGGGCAGGAGGGTGAGATCGTGGTGCGCGGCGATGTCGTCATGCAGGGGTACTGGAACAACCCCACAGCGACGGCGGAGACGCTGCGCGGCGGCTGGCTGCATACCGGCGACATCGGCTTGCTCGACACCAAGGGCTATCTGTTCCTCCTGGACCGCGCCAAGGACATGATCATCAGCGGCGGCAACAACGTCTACCCGCGCGAAGTGGAGGAGGTCATCGTCCGGCATCCTGCCGTTGCGACCGTCGTCGTGTTCGGGATTCCGCATGCTTATTGGGGCGAGGCCGTGCACGCCTTGGTGGTGCTCGAATCGGGAGCCGCCGCGACCGCTCAGGACATCATCGAGTACTGCGGCCAAAACATGGCGGGGTATAAGAAACCCAAGAGCGTGGAATTTGTCGATTCGCTCCCGGTGAGTGGCTACGGCAAGGTCATGCGGCGCGAGATCCGCGAAAAGTATTGGCAAGGTTACGAATCTCGCGTCGGGGGCGGTGCCCCCAAGTCGGTCACACTCAACGAGGAGCGCCAGTGAGCACAGTCTTAATCGCCGGTATCGGCATGACGCCCTTCGGGCGTTTTCCGGGGCGCGGAATTCGCTCCCTGGCAGTGGCCGCCATCGATGAGGCGTTGGCCGACGCGGGCATCCCCGCCGATCATGTCGCCAAAGTGTTCTTTGGCAATGCCGTGGCCGGCATCGTCACCCACCAGGAGATGATCCGCGGCCAGGTGGCGCTGCGGCATCATCCGCTCGCACGCTCATCCGTCATCAACGTCGAGAACGCATGCGCCTCGGGAGGCTCTGCGCTCAATCTCGGATTCGAGGCGATCGCCGGAGGTCGCGCGGAGGTCGTGCTGGTCGTGGGTGTCGAACAGCTCAATCATCAGGATCGTTCTCGGCCATTCGACGCGCTGCGCGGATCGACCGACATTGAAGACATCGGCGAGGGGGTCCCCGGACAGATCGCGGCCAACTCAATCCTGATGGATTTCTACGCCGGTGTGGCGCGCGCCTATCTGGAGACGCACCGGGCCACTGCGGAGGATTTTGGCCTGGTCGCTGTGAAGAATCGCCGCCATGCGGGCATGAATAAGCTCGCGCACTACCGCACGCCGCAGACCCTCGAGGATGTCATGAACAGCCGTATGATCGTCGATCCACTGCGTCTGACGATGTGCGCCCCGACGACCGATGGGGCGGCGGCTCTGGTATTGTGTTCATCGGACTATGGTCGGCGCCTGACGCGCAAGACGGTGCAAATGGTGACTTCGCATGTCGCAGCCAGCCCCGGCGACGGACTGAGTCCGGTCACGCCTGCGGCGACGGCCGCCTACGAGGCGTCGGGAGTCGGGCCCAATGGCTTCGATCTCATCGAACTCCACGACGCGGCGGCGCCGGCAGAATTGCTGCAATACGCGGAGATCGGTCTTTGTGAAGAAGGCGAAGCCCATCACCTCGTGCGTGAAGGCAAGACCAGCATCGGCGGCGAGACGCCGGTGAACACCAGCGGCGGTCTGCTGAGTCGCGGTCATCCGCTCGGCGCCACGGGTTGTGCTCAAGTGGTGGAACTCTGCCAGCAGATGCGCGGCGAAGCCGGTGATCGGCAGGTCGAGGATGCCCGAGTCGGTCTCGCGATCAATGGCGGCGGTTGGCTGAACGGCACGTATGCGGTGGCAGTGTCCACCATCGTCAAGCGATTGGATTGACCTCAACAAAAGTCGCGCACCATGAGCACCCGGATCGAACTTGAAACCTGTTACCACGAGCGCGTCGCGGACGGTGTGACGATGCTGACGCTGAACCGGCCCGAGCGCGGCAATGCCGTCGTGCCGGAAATGGCACGCGACTTGCTCAATGCGCTCGCAACCTTGGAGCAGGACCGCACCGTACGCGTGTTGGTCATTACCGGTGCTGGGCAGCAGTTCTGCGCAGGTGCCGATCTGGTGGAGTTTCAACGATACATCGCCGAGCGGCTTCCGATCGATCACGAACCTTACAACGCCCGCGTGTTGTGGCCGGTCACGCAACGCCTGGTGAATTGCCGCTTACCCCTCATCGCCGCCATCAACGGCGGCGCTACGGCGGGCGGGCTCGACCTGGCGCTGGCCTGCGACATACGGATAGCGTCCGCCCAAGCCAGGATGGGTGAGACCTACATCAAACTCGGCCTCAACCCCGGCAACGGCGGCACGTACTTCCTGCCGCGGCTGGTCGGATCCGGTCTCGCCGCCGAGCTCGCTTTCACCGGCGACCTCATCGACGCGTCGCGGGCGCTGGAGATTGGCCTGATCAACCGCGTGGTCGAGCCGGAGGCCTTGTTGACCGAAGCCACCACACTGGCGGCCCGGATCGCTGTTTACCCACGGCTCGCGCTCGAAGCAACCAAGCAGCTGCTGCGGCAGAGCTGGCACCTGGATCTCATCAGCTCCATGAACTTGAGCTTCTGGGGCGTGGCGACCATGAGCCACACCGAGGATCTCAAGGAAGGCATCGCCGCGGCGCGCGAAAAACGCCCGCCGCAGTTCAACGCATCCGACAAAAAGGATCATTCATGATTGGGGACAAAATAATCGTCGACGCGACTGCGCTCACTTCCTGCGCGTGAGCTTGCGCAACACCTACGGCGGCTTGCGCGTGCTCGATTTGGGCACCAATATCGCGGCGCCGTTCGCCGCGATGATGCTGGGCGATATGGGCGCCGACGTCATCAAAATCGAACGTCCGCCGAACGGCGACGACACGCGCACGCTGCCGCCATTTTGGGGGCATGAGGCGACGGTGTTCCTGGCGGTCAATCGCAGCAAGCGCAGTGTGCTGCTCGACATCAAGACGGCTGAGGGGCGCACCGCGCTGCTGAGGCTGGTCGAATCAGCCGATGTCGTCCTCGAGAGCTTTCCGCCTGATCTCGCCGAGAAGCTCGGGTTACGATTCGAGGATCTGCGAGCGCACAATCCACGAATCGTGCTTTGCAGCGTGTCCGCGTTTGGGGACGGCCCCCTCGGCGCCAAGATGCCCGGCTACGACGCGCTGGTTCAGGCGGTCTCAGGCTTGATGAGCTTCACCGGCCAACCGGAATCGCCTCCGGTCCGATTGGCGCCGTCAGTGCTCGACTTGACCACGGGCATGTGGGGACTCATCGGCATCATGGCGGCCCTGGCGCGCCGCGCCGCGGGCGGCGGCGGTGAGCATGTACGCCCCGCACTGCTGGATTCCGCCTTCGCACTGATGTGCCATCAGCTGCTTGGCTACCAGGCGACCGGGGACTTGCCGCAAAAACTGGGATCGGGCGCGCCAAGTGCAGCACCCTATCGGGTGTTTGCAGCCGCCGACGGTAATTTCATGCTGGCGACTGCCAGCGACGCTCAATTCGCACGCTTGTGCACCGCGCTCGGACGCGCGGCGCTTGCGGAGGACGCGCGCTTCGCGACCATGATGAGTCGTTTGGCGCATCGTGAGGAACTCGATACCCTGCTGAGCGAGGAGTTCCGTGGACGTCCGGTTGCTACGTGGCTACAGATGCTCGGCTCCGCGGGCCTCTCGGTTGGTCGTGTCAATGACATTCGCGAAGCACTGGCATTGCCGATCGTGACCGAACGCGGATTATTCGTCCCGCCCGAGCAGATCGACTGGCCCGGCGGCTTGCCGTTGCTCCGTCTTCCCATCGATCACGACGGTACGGGCATCGGCCGACCGCCGCCAAAGCTCGGCGAACATACCGCCGAGGTGTTGCGGGAAGCCGGCATTGACGAAGCGACCATCGAGCACTTGAGCCGGAGCGAGCAGCGGTAGCTCAGAGACCTGGTGTCAGCGACATTTACAATGCAGTCATTCCCCCATCGATCACATGTTCCGTACCGGTGATGAAGGCGGACTCATCGGAAGCCAGAAAGACGACCAAGTTCGACACCTCGGATGCATCCGCCATGCGGCGCAACGGAATCTGCTTCAGGGCTTCGCCGCCGCCTTCGTCGGTGGCCGCGACCATCATGGGCGTCTTAATGTAGCCCGGGTGAACCGAGTTCACGCGAATGTTCTTGTCGCCATATTCCACCGCAACTTGTTTGGTCATGCCGCGCACCGCGAACTTGCTCGCCACATAGGCGAGGTTCGGCGCGCCGTAGATGGCCACGAGGCCGGCGATCGATGAGATGTTCACGATCGAGCCGCCGCCGACCTTGATCATGCCGGGGAGCACGGTCTGCATTCCGAGAAACACCCCCGTTTGATTGACCGCGCAGACACGCAAGAATTCCGCTTCCGGCATGTCGGTCGTGGCAGCAAGCGTCCCAAGAATACCGGCGTTGTTGACCAGGACGTTGACGGTGCCGAAGCGCTCCTGGCCTTTCTGCAGAACAGCCTTCCAATCCTCGGCTCTCGACACGTCCTGCTTGAGAAAAATGGCATTGGCGCCGAGTTCGGCTGCCAGCGCCTTGCCGGCTTTTTCATTGAGGTCGCCCAAAATGACCTTGGCGCCCTGCTCCACGAAGGCGCGCGCATGCGCCATTCCCATGCCCTGGGACGCCCCGGTGATGATCGCAATTTTTCCAGTCAGTCGGCTCACCTGATGTCTCCTACTCGATTCGAAAAGCCCGCGTTCTAGAATTTCATGCCGAGCTCGAGGCCGAACATCCGCGGCGTACCGGGAAGCGTAGCGTTCGATCCGGTCACCGCACCCAGCGGAAATCCGCCCACATCGTATTCCTTGTCGGTCACGTTGTTGACGTAGAGCGCCCCATTCACCTTCGTGCCGGCCATGCCGTTCCATTCGGCCCGCATATTCACCAGGCTGTAGCCGCCGATCCTGCAGCCGGGCACGATGGTGTCGTTCAGATTGCTGTAGTAGAAGTAGCTCTGCGTGTAGTATTGCCCGCGAAGCGCCAACTCTCCCTTACTGCCGTCAAGATTCGTGGACAGCCGAAAATAGGCCTGGCCGGTGAACTTCGGGGTGTCGGCATAGGGTCCGAAGATGAACTCGGCACCGGCGACTTCGGCATGCGGATCCGTATACCGAGCGTCGGAATACGACATGGATGCGCCGACCTCGAACCAGCGCACCAGATTGAAAGACGAATCGATTTCCACACCGCTGACGCGCGCCTGATTCACATTGCCCGCAAGAGCTGAAATGTTAAGGTAGGGTGCTCGCTGCACATCCTTGATGTGCTGATCATAGAGGGCGATATTCAAGCGCGCCGGCACGGAGCCAAGTTTGCCGGCGTATTTTGCGCCCAACTCAAAATCAAACGTCGTCTCCGGCTTGAATGTGGCGGCATCGGGAAAGCTCGCAGCCGAGGTTCCGTTGAAGCCGCCGGTGCGCCAACTGCCGCGCTGGTCGAAGTAAATCAGCAAGTCAGGCGTGAGTTTATAGTCCAGCCCGAGCAACCAACTCGGCTTCTTATCCGTGCGGCTGTGGTTCCCGGAATTTAAGATGTTCAGCAAGCTGTCCTCACCCTGCAGGATCGAGACGTCCTCCCAGGTATAGCGCAAGCCCCCCGTAAAATTGAGGCGGTCCGTAATGCTGTAGGTGCCTTGGCCGTACAGTGCCTTTGACTTGTCGGTCACCGTAAAATCGTACGCGCCCAAATACGGCGCACCCAAATCTCCGGTGACCGTGAGCGGGATGCGAGTGTAGGTGCTCTCTTTGGATACGAAGGCGCCGACGATATATTTGACGGCACCGGCTTTGCCGTTGAGCTGCAACTCATCCGACCATTGATCGGTCCCGAAGGTATAGCCCTTGTCGTTGGACGCCGGACCCCCGCCCACTTGAAGGAAATCATAGGGGCTGCCCTCGATGTCCGAATCCTCCTGCGAGATTGCATTGTTATACCCATAGATATTCTTGAGCTCCGCGCTGTCGCCGAGCTGATAGGTCGTGGTATTGGTAACCAGCGTTGAGCGATTGTCGCGCGTGTCAGGGGCGGTGGAGTACAGGTCATAGAAGCCGATCTTCTGCTGCTTGTTCAGAAAGTCGGCGACTCCGTTGAACAATGCGTTGACGGTCGGGTTGTTCGTGACGACCCCCGCCGGATAGGCCGCGGCCATGTTGGTGACCAGCGGCTTGATGGTGCCGGTGACGGGATCAAAATAGGTAGACGGCGCGCCATCCACGCCATTCGCGTTGGTCATCTTGTCCTGACCGACGAGACCGCCATACCTGCCAATCTGGACCATGGTAACGTTTTCGAAGCCCGTTCCGTCCGGCGCGATGAGCAACCCGAGACGGCCGACCCGTGAATCGATGGAGTTGGGGTGAGTGCCCAACAGAAGATTTGTCTGGAAACCGTCGCGCTGCTGTGTTTTGCCCGACAATCGCACGGCAACCCCGCTGAACAGCGGTAGATTCAGCTCCGCCTCCATCTCTTCGTTGTTGTAGTTTCCGTAGCCGATCTGGACGGATCCGCCAAAATCCTGCGTCGGCTTCGTGGCGCTGTACAGCACCGCGCCACCCGTCGCGTTGCGCCCGAACAGAGTCCCTTGCGGACCCTTCAGAACCTGGATCGAATCGAGATCGAAGAGCGACGTAGCGGCTCCGCCGCCCACTTGAACTTCGTTGAAATAGGCCACAACAGCGGGCGAGGCAAAGGAAAACGCATCGATCGACTGGCCGCGTATGGCGAAGTTGAGCTGGTCCGAAGAACCCGTCTGCCGCACGGTCAAGCCGGGGGTGGCAAACTGCAAGTCGACCTGGCTGTCGATCCGCTGTTCCGCCAGCGCTTCGGGGGCAATAGCCGTTACCGCCACCGGCACGTCTTGGAGCCTTTCAGTCGTACGGCGGGCGGTCACTACGATTGACTGCATCTCCGTCGGCTCCGCAGCCGTATCTGCGCGCGCCGGCGCCGCAATTAGGTACGCGGCCGCGCTAGTGATCAACGCAACCATCACCAGCGTGACAGTTGCGCATTTGTTGTTACCGTTCGATCCGATTCGTTTCATGCGATCCCCCATTTGCATCAGCTTTGGCCCGCGGTTCGAAGCACTCTGTAACAAACAACTGTTTGTTTTTTTTAAAGTGTGCCGCAATGTTCTCGAGTTGTCAACACGTGTCGGGGCAGGCAGCCGCGGGAGGGCACCGCAACTTTGTCAGGCATCAGCGGCCGATCGGAGTAGTGACCGCGCGGGTCGGGACGCGTGCACTGCGGTCACCAAGGCATCACCGAATTCCCATCTCCTTGGCAATGATGCTGCGCTGAATTTCGTTGGTGCCGCCGCCAACCATGCCGTGTTTCGCCTCGCGAAAATAACGCTCCATGTCGTATTCCGGCAGCTGTGCGTAGCCCCCCAGAGCCTGCATTCCATTGAAGGCGATTCTGAAAAGGACCTGCGAGCAGAACAGTTTCGCCATCGAAACCTCCTTGACCGCTCGCTCTCCGCGCGCCATTTTACAGGCGGCGGAATACACCAACAGGCGGGCCGCTTCCAATTCAGTTTCGTTCTCGGCCATGCGGTGCTTGAGCACCTGGAACGACGCCAAAGGCACGCCGAATTGCTTGCGATCCTTCGTGTAGCGAATGGTGTCGTCGAGCGCGGTGCGCGCGTTACCCACCTGTGATGCCGCAATGCTCAGGCGCTCGTATTCGAGGTGCTCGCCGATATATTGCCAGCCCTTGCCAGCCGCGCCCAACAGCGCATCCTTCGGTATACGCAGGTTATCCATGAAGAATTCGGTGGTGCCCAAGCTCTTGCGAACGATGGTATTCATCTTTTTGATCTTGAGTCCCGGCGTGGTGTTCGGAACCAGGAACACACTGAAGCCGTCGTGACGCCCGGGGCCGGTGCGCGCCAGAATGGCGATCGTGGCATTAGGCAGATGCGCCCCGGAGCACCATACCTTGTTGCCGTTGAGCACCCACTGATCGCCGTCGAGAACGGCCGTGGACCGCGCCGCGGCGGCGTCAGAACCTGCTTGAGGTTCGCTGATCGAGATCGAAAACTTCGCGTTTCCGGCGAGAAACGGCTCGAGGTAGCGGCGCTTCTGCTCCGCCGTTCCATGGCGGGAGATGTTGGTCGCGGTGAACATCGAGGTCATGATGCACGCCGCGGTATCGAGGCTAAACTTGCCAATCGCCTCGCAGAACAAGGCAAACATGATCGGATCTGCGGCACTGCCGCCATCCTGCTCGTCCACGAGCAGCCCAAGCCAACCCTGCTGGGCCATCTTTTTGAACACTTCCTCGGGAAACTCCCGACTGGCGTCATGGTCGCGCGTGTACTCGCGACCGACTTCTTTGTCCATGAAGCCATGGACCGTATCGCCCCACAGGCGCTGCTCATGTGTGAACTGAAAGTCCATAGGTCCCCTTCGATGGTCTGTTTAGAATGTCCAATACACAGGCTCAGGAATACATGTTTCGCTGCCGCGGTGGTTCATGATTGACACCGCGGTGGATGTGCGAGTAAATTTAAAACAAATGTTTGTTCTAGTCAATGAATTGCCTTTCTCGGATGTCGATCATGGGTCGCTCAGTATGCTAACTCCGCTACAGCGCCGCGCGGCGATCGAGACCCGCCATCCGGTGTGGCGCGCGATGACCCTGTCGCAGGCGCTGGACTCGGCTGCGGCGGATTTTGCCGAGCGGCCGCTCGTCATTACCGAGTCGCAAATCTACACCTATCGTGAAATGCAGAGCTGGTCACGGACGCTCGCCGCAGGCCTCATCGAGGCTGGGGTGCACGCGGGCGACCATGTAGCGGTGGTGCTGGCCAATTTTCCCGAGTTTGTCGCGGTCAAGTACGCCATTGCTCGCGCCGGCGCAGTCGCGGTGCCCGTGAATTTTGCATTGCGACGTCAGGAACTCAGCTACATCCTCGACCAATCGGACAGCAAGGTCCTGATCACCATGGACCGATTGCGCGATCGCAATTATCTCGAGGACCTCGATGCCCTCGCACCGGGCTGGGAGAATTCGGGCGGCGGCACTCGCTGGCCCAACCTACGCCGTGTCTTCGTGCATGCGACCGAAGGCAAGGCGCGCACGGATGCCCCTTCGCTCGATGAGCTGAACGCGATGGGCACGCCGACGAGCCAGGCAGAACTTGCGCGACGCGAGACCGCGGCGGACCCGCATTTCCGTTCGGACGTGATTTATACCTCGGGTACCACCGGCTTGCCCAAGGGCGTCATGCTCACCCATGACATGATTCTGCGCGCGGCATACGCGTCCGCCTACACACGTGCCTTCGAGGACGGCCGGCGAATCCTGTTCGCCCTGCCCATGTACCATGTTTTCGGCTTCGTGGAGTGCCTGATCGCGAGCACGTTTGTGGGCGGCGCAATCGTGCCGCAGCTTGCCTTCGATGCTCGCAAAATGCTCGACGCGGCGCGGTCGCGTCGCGCCACCGAGATCGTGTGCGTACCGATGATGACGCTCAAGCTGTTGGATGTTGCACGTCAACATGGTTTCGACGGCTCCGATTTGCTGGCGATGTTCAATTCTGGAGGCGCCTCGCCCCCCGCCATTTGGCGGGACATTCGCGAACTGCTCGGCGCACGCGAGATCTTGACCGCCTACGGCATGACGGAGACCACGGCTTCGACGACCTGCACCTTGCCTGAGGGTCCGGACGAATTCCTGCTGACGACGAACGGCCGCCTCAAGTTCGCCGGCGTGGCGGGTGATCCCAAGCTCGGCGGTGTGCTGGCGCAATACAAGACCATCGATCCGGCCAGCGGGCTCGACCTGCCGCTCGGACTGCCCGGCGAACTGGTCGCTCGCGGTCCCATCGTGACGACCGGGTATTACAAGAAAGACGAGGAAACCCGCGCGGCGTTCAACGCCGAGGGCTGGCTGCACACCGGAGATGTCGGCGTGATCACAGCCGACGGATATCTGACATTGACCGGAAGGCTCAAGGAAACCTACCGTTGCGGCGGAGAAATGGTCATGCCGCGCGAGATCGAGGATTTGTTGAACGAGCACCCTCTGGTCGGTCAGGCACTCGTCGTCGGACTTCCTGACGTGAAGATGGGTGAAGTCGGCTGCGCCTGCATAGTGCCCGCCGGCGAATTCTTTCCTGACCCTCAGGAGCTCATCGAGCTTTGCGCATCCCGCCTGGCTCGCTTCAAAGTTCCACGCCACGTGGTGTTCCTGACGGCCGCGGAGCTGCCGCTGACCGCGACCGGCAGAGCGCAAAAATTCAAGCTCGCTGATCTGGCGAAGGAGCGCTTGTCCAGTGCTGCCGGTGAAGATGCGGATCGACAACCCCGATGAGGAGTCAATCGCCATGGTGATCGAACGCGTCGATATTTCAGTGATTGCGGGTCGGGAAATCGAGTTCGAGAGCGTCATGGAGCGCGGCTGTGCGCTGCTCGCAGGCGCATCGGGCTGCACGTCCGTGTTGTTGCTACGGTGCGTCGAAAGACCCTCACGCTACTCGCTGCATCTCGAGTGGAATTCGATTGCCGACCACCAGGCCTTTACCAAAACGCAGGAGGTTCAGACTTTCCGGGAGATTGCCGGGCCGTTCTTCAGCGAGCGGCCCGCAATGGAACATTTTCAGCCGGTTCATCGGCGGGAATGAGTGAGCCTTCAATGCCGCACATCGTGACCGACAAATGCCAGCGATGCCGCTTCACCGACTGCGTAACCACCTGCCCGGTCGCGTGCTTTCACGGCGACTCGCAGATGCTGTATATCGACAATGTGCAATGCGTCGACTGCGGTGCGTGCGTGCCGGCTTGTCCAGTCCATGCGATCTACGAACAGTCCGAATTGCCGGAGGACAAACTGGAGTGGCTGGCCATCAACGCGCAGCGCGCACCGACGCTACCCGTGATCGACGATAAACAAGTTCCGTTGCCCACCGCCGAGGCACGCAAGCGTGAACTCGGATACTGACGCCGGCGGCCTGGGGTCGACCGAGAATCCTCTGCGCGTCGCGATCGTCGGCAGTGGGCCGAGCGGCTTCTATGCGGCCGAAGCATTGCTCAAGTCAGCCCTGACCGTGCAGGTGGACATGATCGAACGGCTGCCCGTGCCGTTCGGTTTGGTTCGCTACGGCGTCGCTCCCGATCATCCCAGACTCAAGCAACCCACGTTGGTGTTCGACAAGATCGCTCAGTCGCCGGGCTTTACCTTCCTTGGGAATGTCACGGTTGGACGAGACCTCAGCTTGGAGCAGTTGCAGGCCACGCATCACGCGGTGTTGTTCGCCTGCGGCGCGGAATCGGACCGGCGCCTCGGACTCCAGAATGAAGACCTGCCCGGCAGTCACACTGCCACGGAATTCGTCGGCTGGTACAACGGGCATCCAGACTACCGCGAGCGCACATTCGACCTGAGCAGCGAGGCGGCGGTGATCATCGGTCAGGGCAATGTCGCCATCGATGTGGCGCGGATTCTTGGCAAGCCGGTAGACGAACTTCGCAACACGGACATAGCCGAACACGCCCTCGATGCGCTTGCCCATAGCCGGGTACGCGACATTCATATCATCGGTCGCCGAGGCCCCGCACAGGCGAGTTTCACGTTCAAGGAACTGCGCGAACTCGGTGAATTGCGCGGCTGCGTTACGCGAGTTGCCACGGAGGACCTGCAGCTGAACCCGGCGAGCCTCGCGGAACTCGAGAACAAGCAAAACTTCAATGCGGCCAAGAATGTCGAAATTCTTCAAGGCTGGGCGATGCATGGAGCCGCGACGGCCGAAAAGCGCATCTGGCTTCATTTCCTGCAGCGTCCGGTGACCCTGACGGGGAAGCGTCGCCTCGAAGTAATCACGCTCGAGAAAAATTACCTCGCGGGTCCGGCATTCGGACAGTCCGCGCAAGGCACGGGAGACACTCACGAACTCAGCTGTGGTCTCTTGTTTCGCAGCATCGGCTACCGCGGTCTACCTCTGCCGGGAGTGCCGTTCGACCCGACCAAGGGAGTCTTTCCCAATACTGCGGGACGTATTGGCGAGAAGCCGGGGCTGTATGCCGCGGGCTGGATCAAGCGCGGACCCTCGGGAATCATCGGCACCAATCGGGCCGATGCCGTGGCTACGGTGCAAAGCTTGCTGGCCGATTTGCCGCACCTGGATTCACGCCCGAAATCGGGCACCGAGGGTCTGCATGCGGCGTTGGCTCGTATCGATTCGCCCGTGTTGAGCTACGGCGACTGGCGACGCATCGACACCGAAGAGCAGCGGCGGGGCGAAGCCATCGGCAAGCCGAGAGAGAAGATCACCCGCGTGAGCGACATGCTGGCTTTGGCAAGTAGCCCTCTTCGATGAGGCCACGTCGAGCCGCCGATGAACTGTAACGCCGATTCGAAATTGCATCTACAAAACGGGCGTCGCTCGGAACGTCTACCACAATCGAGCACAGGAGCATCGTCATGACAGGCAGATTACAAGGCAAAGTGGCATTGGTGACGGGTACGGGTTCGGGGATCGGCAAGGCAATTGCTGAACGATTCATCGCCGAAGGCGCGAAGGTCGTCGCGGTCGACATCTCGGGCAATCAAAATGCCGTTGCCGAAAGACTTGGCCCGAATTGCGTCCCGTTTCAAGCCGACGTGTCCAAATCGGCGGACGTACAGGCCATGCTCGCGGTCGCAGTGTCAAAATTCGGCGGCCTGCACGTGCTGTGCAATAACGCCGCCATCGAAGGGCATATGGCCCCCGTCGGCGAATACCCGGAAGAGGAGTGGGAAAAAGTGATGGCCATCAACCTGCGCAGTGTCTTCCTCGGTATGCGCTACGGAATACCGTTGATGCTCAAGAACGGCGGTGGCTCGATCGTCAATACCGCGTCGATGGCGGCCATGGTGGCCTTCCCGAATATGGCGGCCTACTGCGCCGCCAAGGGCGGTGTGAAGCAGTTGACCAAGACCGCGGCCGTGGAATATGCGGCAAAGGGCATACGCGCGAACGCAATCTGTCCGGGAACGATCAAGACCGCGATCACCGCTGCGCTGCCTCCCGACTACATCAAGGCAATCATCAACGCGAATCCAGTCAAGCGTATTGCCGAGCCGGTCGAGGTTGCACATCTTGCGGTGTTCCTGGCGAGCGATGAGTCCTCATTCATCACCGGTACCGAAATCACCATCGATGGCGGCTACACGGCTCTTTGATTGCCAGGTCCGGCATCCCATGACGAGCGTGGTCTCATGTTTGGGATTGCGCGCTTGGCTGCGCCGGCCGCCCTTGAAGCAAGCGCAACAAGATGAAACCCACAATCACTCCACCAACGAACACGATGGATTGAAGCGAGCCGCCGGTCAGCAATAGCAATCCCGGGCCCGGGCAAATTCCGGATAGACCCCAACCGGTTCCAAAAATGGCGCTCCCAGCGATTAGCGGCGCGTCGATTTTGGATCGCCCCGGCAGCTCAACGGCCTCTCCCAGTGCGCTAGCGCGACGTTTGCGCACATACCAGAATGCGGGTGTCGCGACCAGAATCGCGCCGGCCATGGTGAGCGCCAGCGCAGGATTCCAATGCCCTGCGACATCGAGAAAAGCCAATACCCTTTGCGGATCGCACATTCTGGACAAGAGCAAACCACATCCGAACAACACGCCCGCGAGAAGTGCCGTTAGGAACGTCAAATGAGTTCACCGTGACGGATGATGAATACGGTAGCCGCGGCGACAATCATGAAAGTAAGGGTTGCCGCCAGCGAGCGTGGCGAGAAATTGGCGAGACCGCACACACCGTGTCCGCTCGTACACCCGGAGCCCAGGCGAGTGCCAAAGCCCACGAGCAACCCCGCCAAGGCGAGCAGCGAAAGTCCTTGTGCAAATACGATGGAGCCCAATCCAAAAAGGGCTGCCGGAAGCACCAGCCCGATCAGAAAGCCGACTCGCCAGCCTTGCGGGCCGAAAACGCCTCTGACCGTGTTATCCAAGATGCCACTAATGCCGGCAATTTTCCCGTTCAGCAGCAATAGCGTTGCCGCTCCTGCTCCGATGAGCATTCCGCCGAACAGTGATTTCCAGAGGTCGACTGTCATGTCGAAGATCGTCCGCCATCTAAGGTTACGAGGATCATATCGCGCCGGGGCTATTCCGTTGTCGAATCCCAACCACCTGATTCCGAGCTGGTGGTGCGGCCGAGTTTAGTGTTTTATCGAATGCAAGATATTGATTTTTAACAACCGCGCTCGCGCGATGTACGTTGCCTATTCACAGCCGAGCACGACTGAGCACGACGAGGCACCCTGGGGTCACCGGTAAGTTTTCTCCGCCAGCGATGAACATGTTTTCTCTTGGTCAAATCAGCCAGAGATAGCCGCCCGAGTAAAACCGAGCTGTTGGCACAGAGAGCCGATGCGGGTGTGGGCTTCAATCGCTTCCTCGACGGCTGCCGGAGCCTGCCCCATAATGGCCCATATCGGCAGCGCCTACAGGGACGGTTCGGAGCAGGGAGCGATGAAGTCGACAAGGACGGCATTACGGCACATCGCACGGCAGGGATTTTTGATCGCGGCCGCCGGCCTGTGCACGATCGCGGCGGCTCACGCAGATGATTGGCTTCCGGTCACTCCCGAGGATCTACATCTGACCGATGAGCCCGCCGCACCGAATGCCTCGGCGATTTACCTCTATAGACAAGTCGATCGCAGCGACTTCAACCATTGGGAGCGGGTGTACGTGCGGATCAAGATCCTCACGGAGGAGGGCCGCTCGCAGGGCAACATCGTAATCAAGTTCGACAAGGAACGCGAGCGAGTTCATGACATCGAGGCGCGCACCGTCCGGCCGGACGGCAGCGTCGTCAAATTCGACGGCACGGTTTATGAGAAGCCGCTGCTCGAGGGCCGCAGTGTGCACGTGATGGCCAAGACCTTCAGTCTCCCCGAGGTTCAACCCGGCTGTATCATCGAATATCGCTACGAGCGCCTGCTCAGCAGCAGTTATGTGTTCTCCTCGGAATGGATCGTTAACACAAATCTGTACACCAAGCTCGCAAAATTCTCGTTGGTCCCCTATCGCGGCTACGTACTGCGTACTACGACGCCGGCCGGCCTGCCGGCGGCGACTGTCGGGCCAACCTTCCAGAACGGCGTTTACACCATGGTGACACGGGACGTGCCGGCGTTCATCTCCGAGGAATACATGCCTCCGGAGGACGAATTGAAGATGCGGGTCGATTTCGTCTACCTGAAGGACTCGACCATCGACAAGGATGCGGCAACGTTCTGGACCCGGTGGGGAAAGCAGGCGAACACATTCGCGAAGCGGTTCATGGACAAGAGCCGTGTGATGCACGGGGCAGTTGCCCAGATCGTAGCACCGGCCGACTCGCCCGAACAGACGCTACGCAAGATCTATGCGCGCGTAATGCAACTGCGCAACTTGTCGTTCGAGCGCAGGAAATCCGCCGAGGAGGCGGAGCGTGAGAGCGCCAAGGACAACGAGGACGTGGCGGATGTATGGAAGCACGGATACGGCAATGAACATCAGATCACCCTCTTGTTCGTTGCGTTGGCGCGCGCGGCTGGATTCGAAGCGGATCCGGTTGCCCTATCGACGCGCAACCGCTTTTTTTTCAACGAGCAGATGCGGAATCCTGGCCAGTTGAACACCGCCGTCGCGCTGGTAAGACTCGGCGATCGGGAGATCTTTCTCGCGCCGGGCATACCGTTCGCGCCCTTCGGAATTCTGGCGTGGAACGACACCGCCGTGAAGGGGTTGCGGCTCAATGACTCAGGGGGCGTGTGGGTGGCGACACCGCTCCCGCCCGCACTTGCGTCCCGCCTGGAACGCAAGGCCACGCTGCATCTCACGCCCGATGCGGGCCTGGAAGGTACCGTGACGTTCACGTTTATCGGGCTGAATGCGCTCGCTCAGCGTCTCGAGGAGCGCAACGAGGACGACACCGAGCGGCGCCGGCACCTCGAGGACGAGGTGAAGGCGGACATGATCAGCGCCGGCGAGGTGACCCTCACGAGTACACCCGAGTGGAGCAATGGCGATGCACCGCTAGTGGCGACGTTCGATGTCAAGGTGCCTGGATGGGCGCGCCTCGTGGGTACGCGCGCACTGGTTCCAGTCGACATATTCGCGGGCGGCAATCGACATGTCTTTGAGCATGCGACGCGCATACACGCCGTGTACTTTCGCTTTCCGCACCAGCTCGAGGATGACGTCACCATCGATCTGCCGGCCGGCTGGACGATGAGCTCGGTGCCGCAGCCGGGAAGCGTCGGCATCCGCATTGCCGATTGCAAGTGGACGGCCGATGGCACGCCGACCGCGCTGCATCTGAAGCGCGATTTATCCATCGAGACGCTGCTAGTCGCCGCCAAGTATTACGATCAGTTGCACGATTTCTTCCAGGCTGTGAGACGCAGCGCCGAGGAGGAGGCCGTCCTGAGCATTCATCCAGGCGCAAACACGCGCGCAGCATCGACGGGCCACTAGCATGTACCCCTCGGGAGCGCTAGTCCGGCAGGCGGCAGGTGCGCTCCTCGTGCTGATCGCGGTGGTTGTCGGAACCTGCCCGGCGCTCGGCGCGGAGGCGCCCAAGTGGATGCACGCGTTGACCGGGGGCGCGCTGCCCGCCTACCACGAAGGAACCGAGGCGGTAGAGCTCTACTCCGAGGCCTCGATTACCGTCCTGCCGAACGGAAAGATCAAGCGCCTCGAGCGCAAGGCCTACAAGATCTTGCGGCCGGACGGCGCGAAGCTGGGCCAGTTGACCTTTGTCTTCGCCGAGGGTCACAGTCGGGTTACGGATGTGCACGCATGGTGCATTCCGGCGAACGGCAAGGACTATGCCGTCAAAGAGCGCGATTCGATCGTGGCCGGCATGACGGGCGTCCCCAACGGGATTCTGGCGAGCGATGTCCGCGTACTCGCGCTGCAGGTTCCGGCGGCGTCGCCTGGAAATATCATTGGCTACGAGGTCGAGATGGAGGAGACTCCCGACGCGCCCGCCGATCTGTGGATTTTTCAGGGCACGCTCCCCGTGCGCGAGACGCACTACAGCCTACAGCTTCCGAGCGACTGGAGCTACAAGGCGACATGGCTGAACCACGCGGAGGAGAATCCACTGATCACGGGTGCGAACCAGTGGCGCTGGACGCTCGAGAATCTGGCTGCGGTGCGCGTGGAGCAGCACATGCCTCCGCTCGTCGGTGTGGCGGGCAGCATGTACATCACGCTGCTCGCGCCGCCGGGTCATAGGCGGAGCATGGAGACCTGGAGCGACATCGGCACCTGGTACGCGGATCTCGCGCGCGGCCGGCGCGATCCCTCGCCGCAATTGAAACAAAGGGTCGCGGAATTGACTGCAGCGGCGCCCACACTGCTCGCAAAGCTTCAGGCGCTCGCCGCGTTCGTCCAGGATGACATCCGCTACGTCGCCATCGAGCTCGGGATCGGAGGCTATCAGCCGCACGCGGCGACGGACGTGCTCAGCCATGAATACGGCGATTGCAAGGACAAGGCGACACTGCTCGGCGCGATGCTCGAGCAGATCGGGATAAAATCCTATCCTGTGATCATCAACACCGCACGCGGGGTCGTCACGGAGAGGACGCCGCCGAGCCCATACAAGTTTAACCACGCCATCCTCGCTGTGGCGCTTCCCGCTGATCTCGAGGACCCCGGCATCGTCGCGACGAATACCCAGGCAAAGCTCGGCAAGTTGTTGTTCTTCGATCCGACCAATCCGGTCACTCCCTTCGGCAGCCTGTCCGGATCGCTGCAGGGAAACTACGGCTTACTCGTCACCCCAGACGGCGGCGAGCTGGTCCAATTGCCCGCGATGCCTCCGAGCGCGAACGGCGTCACGCGCACCGCGACGCTGACCCTCGACGAATCGGGGATGCTACGAGGCGATGTGCGCGAGGTCCGGCAGGGAGACCGCGCCGCGGAACAGCGCTTCGCAGTGCGCACGTCGAGAGCAGACACTGATCGGATCAGGCCGATCGAACGATTGCTATCGGGGTCTTTGTCCTCTTACCAGATCACCAAGGCCAGCATCGTCAATTTACCAACCTCTGCCAGGGCCTTCGAGTGGCGCTACTCGCTCGAGGCCGGTCACTATGGCAAGGTGAGCGGCGACGTCTTGCTGATCCGGCCGCGCGTGATGGGCAGCGAGTCACGAGCAGACCTGGAGACCAAGGAGCCGCGCGAGCATTCATTCGAGTTCGAAGCAGCGGAGCGCGACTCGGACGTGTTCGAGATCGCACTGCCGCCCGGCTACCAACTCGACTCGCTGCCTCAACCTGTCGACGTGGACGAGGGATTCGCGACCTACCACAGCAAGACGGAGCTGATCGGCCGCACCCTGCGTTACACGCGCTCCTACGAAATAGACAAATTGAGCGTTCCCGTCGACAGGGCTCAGGATCTGCGCGCCCTGTATCGCATCATCGAGGCCGACGAGCGCAGCGAGGCGGTCCTGAAGCGCGCGCCCTGAATTCTTCTGTTGCTTGCACGTCCTATATAAATCAATGGGTTGCGAGCCTCTAACGCGGTTTTCCGCAATCAAAATCGGCGAAAATGGGCTTGTGTTGGTACAAAAGTGACTACAGTAAATTGGCGCCCGCCGCACCCAGCCTTGAGTATTCCAACCCTCCTTGACAGGGAATATTCATCTTAATAAAATGGAATCATGAAGACCACCGTTAATATTCCCGATAGCGACCTTGCGGATGCCATTCGATTCACCAAGGCAAAGACGAAGCGCGAAGCAATCGTTACCGCCATCCAAGAATTCAACCGACGTAAGCGCATGGCCGAACTCACAAAGCACGCGGGAACCTGCAAGGATTTGATGAGCGTTGAGGAACTCTTGCAGCAACGCCGAAAAGGCTGATTGGGCGTGATCCTGGTCGACTCCTCCTCCTGGATTCATATGCTTCGACCGAATGGAGACGCGGCTGTCAGGGACCGCGTTATGCGCGCGCTCGATGCCGGTGAGGCATGTTGGTGTCCCATCATCCGGTTGGAGTTATGGAATGGCGCGGGTGGCGATCGTGATAAGAAGGTACTTAGGGATTTCGAACGGCTGCTGCCAGAACTCGCCATCGACAGTGCAGTCTGGAGTGCCGCCTTTGATCTCGCACGACGCGCGCGTTCCGCCGGCCTCTCGGTCCCTGCGACTGACATCTTGATCGCCTCATGCGCGCGACACCACCAAGTCGAGCTTGAACATGCCGATTCGGATTTTTCGCACCTCGAAAAGGTTTAGCACCGTCGTTTCACCCTGGCACGAGGACGCCGCTTCGGCATGAGGCTATCGCTGGCGGCGACCGCGGTATCGATGGGCAATACCGTTACCTTCGGCCCCAACTCATATGATTGCTTGCCGGGATAGACGATCGTCAGGTGCTCGAGCCGTAGGTCAGCGAGCGCGATACGCATCGAGAGTGTAAGCGTCGGCGCATCCATCCGCTTGATCTCTACCCCGAAACGGCGACCGCCCTTGAACAGTAGCAGATCGAGCTCGGCGCCCTGATGTGTGGCCCAAAAGTAGGCTTCATCGGGTTCTACCACTTTGAGGATTTCCTCCACCGCGTAACCTTCCCACGAGGCGCCGACTTTGGGATGCGCGAGTAGCTCGCTTTCTGTCCGTATCCCGAGCAATGCATGTAATAGGCCGCTATCGCGAACATAGACTTTGGGCGCCTTCACCTGGCGCTTATTCAGATTCTCATGCCATGGTTGCAACTGCCGCACCATCAACAGGCTCGTGAACAGGTCGAGGTAACGCCGCACCGTTGACTCACCTATTCCTAATGATCGCGCCGGATCCGCAGCGCTCCAAATCCCTCCGTGACTCTGGGCAACCATTGTCCAGAACCGCAATAACGCAAGGGCCGGAATGTTGATGCCGAGCTGCGGAACATCGCGTTCGAGAAACGTCTGAATGAATTGCTGCCGCCAGGTCGCGCTGTCTTCATTGGTTCGTGCAAGGAACGACAGCGGGAACCCGCCACGCTGCCAGTGCCGGTTGAGAGCCTTCGTGCCGACTTCCGCGAGACCGAGCCCGGTTACGGGGATGGTTTCTAGCCGGCCCGCGAGGGACTCCGAGGACTGGCGCAACAATTCCGGTGAGGCACTGCCGAGAATCAGAAAGCGTGCAGGCAGTGGCCTGCGGTCGGAAAGGACACGCAGTATCGGAAAGAGATCCGAACGATGCTGGATTTCATCGATCGCTACCGTACCTCGCAGGCCATCGAGGGCGGTCAGCGGTTGTTCGAGACGGGCGAGGCTGGCGGGGTTCTCAAGGTCGAAATAATTGATCGAGCCTGCCGGTACGATCTGGCGGGCCAGGGTGGTTTTGCCGCTTTGGCGCGGACCGATCAGCGCCACCACTCGGCTGCGCTTCAGCGCACGCCTGATCCGCGTGAGCAACTCTGATCGTTCGATCATGGTTTGAATAGTACCATGAAAATCCCCCTATCACTGGCGGATTTTCATGGATGGTGCGCAAAGAAAGTTCTGCTGCAGATTCGCCGCATAGCTCTCCGCTGTCTGACCATCGACTCCGACCGCACCGTCCTTGCGTGTGCACTCAAAGGCATATTCCAGCCATTCCGCATCGAGATACTGATTCAGCGAGGTGAACGCCATCGCCAGGTTCTCTCTTGCGAGTTCCGCTATCCGCTCTTGTTTCGTTGACACGCTTGCAGGTTTCAAAGCACCCTCGTGTTTCTCAAAAACGGCTCTGTTGCTACGGTGCTTCGCTTCCCTCGACCGGGTCCGCCTGAGGGGCGTTCCCCGATGTCATCAGTACTATCAAAGCACTAAGACTTCCTGCGACGAATACGGCATCACTTATTTATTCGCTCCGCCGTTCCAACTTCCCTCTCCACGTTCGCTCCCGGACGGCGGAGATCTCCGTCCGGGCCCGGTCCCGCTCAAGCCGCGGCACCATTGGCTATTGTGAAGTCGGTCGTCCGCAGGATCTCCCAGGTTCCTGGGGAATCCATCCCATACCTTTGCCCCGTTCTCGGACCTCGGCCGGTTCGCCTGACCTCGCCTTGACGGTCAGCCGATTTCGCTCCCGCCTTTGGGACGACAAGAGCACCAGCACTGCGGCAATTTCGCGGCTCAATCACGCGGCTTCGGTATCCGCTGCCTACGCTTCACGAGCGTGTCACCACGCCCTATGCAAGGCTCGCTTCCGGTGGATGGCTAATCCTTGCCGGGTGGGAGTTGAACCCACTGGATTCCATCGATGAGTTTCCGCTACTTACGTAGCTTTCCCTCCTCCCAGGCTTGCCCTGGCGCGACCCACTTATGCCCCCATCCTGGTCAGCCTGTCAAGACGCGAATCTCGGTATAATTTAGCGAAATATACCTTGAATTACAGCGCTTTTTGCTTATGTGATGGATGTCTGCGGACGTTCTTGGAAGTGGGGTCTGGTGCCGCAAAGAGGATTCGAACCCCTGACCCACGCATTACGAATGCGTTGCTCTACCAACTGAGCTATTGCGGCGTTGCAACCCGAAAGGGCCCGCATTCTAACCCGTGGGACCCACCGACGAAAGACTGCCGCCATCCTTGATGACCTGGCGCAGCGTTTTGGGCAGGGCGAAGATCACATGTTCTTTGCGCCCCTGCAGTTCTTCGGCCACCTCCCCGCCCCATTCGCGCAGCTTCGCGATGACTCCTTGGACCAAGATTTCCGGTGCTGAGGCGCCGGCCGTGACTCCGACGGTCTTGACCCCGTCGAACCATTCGCGATGCAGATCCTCCGGCCCATCCACCAGGTATCCCGCTTTGTGGTTTTTGCCGGCCATTTCACGCAGCCGATTGGAATTCGAGCTGGATTTCGAGCCCACCACCACCAGCACCTCGCAGCGCACGATCAAATCCTTGACTGCGTCCTGGCGATTCTGGGTGGCGTAGCAGATGTCCTCCTTGACGGGCGCCTTGAGTCCCGGGAAGCGGGCGCGCAGCGCCGCGACAATCGATGCGGTGTCGTCGACCGACAGGGTGGTCTGGGTGACGAATGCCAGATGTTCGGGATTGCGGACGACGACGCGATCCACGTCCTCGACCGTCTGGATCAGATAGATCGAGCCGCCCAGAGTCGCATCGAATTGCCCGATGGTGCCCTCCACCTCCGGATGACCGGCGTGGCCGATCAAGAACACTTCGCGCGCCTCGCGGGCGTAGCGCGTGATTTCCATGTGCACCTTGGTCACCAGCGGACACGTGGCGTCGAAGACGTTCAGCATGCGGCGCTGCGCCTCTTGCTGCACCACGCGAGGCACCCCGTGCGCGCTGAAGATCACGGTGGCGCCATCGGGCACTTCGTGCAATTCATCGACAAACACCGCGCCGATGATGCGTAGACGGTCCACCACGTACTTGTTGTGAACGACTTCATGCCGCACGTAAATCGGCGCCCCGAACAACACGATCGCGCGCTCGACGATGTCGATTGCCCGATCGACGCCGGCGCAGAATCCGCGGGGATTGGCTAGATAGATTTGCATCAGTGTTTCCGTCTCGCTTCCAGTAAGGCATCCAACAACAGGCACGCCGCGCCGACCGTAATCGCCGAATCCGCCACGTTGAATGCAGGAAAATACGCCCGATCCCAGTGAAAGTGTATGAAATCGATGACATACCCCAGGCGTATGCGATCGATGACATTGCCGAGCGCGCCGCCGAGCACCAGCGCGAGGCCGCCCGCGAGCAGCGCGTGTACGCCGCGCGGCAGCCGGATGAGCCAGATGGTGATGCCGATGCTGACCGCGATGGCGAGGCCGATGAACACCCAGCGCTGCCAGCCGGACGCCGAGGCGAGAAAGCTAAACGCGGCGCCGACGTTGTGCATACACGTGATATCGAGGACGGCCAGGATGCGCGTGAATTCGAATTCCAGGAAATGCCGGCTGATATAGGCCTTGGAGAGTTGGTCCGCCACGACGATCACGGCCGATAACAGCAGCCAGGACGCAGCCCGGCCGCGATTTTCTTCACTGGTCATGCGAACTGGCGCTCCTCACCGGGCCCCTCGACGTTGACGACACAGCGCGCGCAAAGTTCCGGGTGCCGCGGATCGCTGCCGACGTCGCCGCGCAATTGATAGCAACGGACACATTTGGGGTGTTCACTGGGTTTGACCTCGATCCACACGCCGGGTTCGCTCGCCGGAACGGTCGACGCGGGCGGCACGTCGCTCGCAACGACGCGTGCGTAGCTGGTAATCAACAGGAATCGCAATTCGTCGCGCAGGGCCTCGAAGCGTGCCATCTGCGCGGTCGGCGCATAGACCACCACCTCCGCCTCGAGCGAGGATCCGATCGCGCCGGCGGCTCGCAACCGCTCCAGATCCCGCGCGACATCCGCCTTGAGTGCGATCAGCGCGGGCCAATCGATGCTCGGTACGCGCTCGGCGCCGGCGGGAAACTGATGCCAGGTATTCAGGAACACCGATTCGTTACGCGCCCCCGGCAGGAAGCCCCATACCTCTTCGGCGGTGAAACTCAAGATCGGCGCGAGCCAGCGCACCATCGCCTGAGCTACATGGTAGAGAGCCGTTTGCGCCGACCGGCGCGGTGCGCTGCTCGCACCCGTGGTATAGAGCCGATCCTTGATGATGTCCAAATAGAAGCCGCCGAGCTCGACCACACAGAAATTGTGAATCTTCTGATAGATGTCGTGAAATTCGTAATTGCGATACGCGGTGACCACGTCGGTTTGCAGGGCAAATGCCTTGGCCGTCGCCCATTGATCGATCGCTACTAAATCATCGAATGCCACCGCCTGCTCGGCTGGATCAAAGCCATGCAAATTGCCGAGCAGGAAGCGCAGCGTATTGCGCATGCGGCGATAGGAGTCCGCCATGCGCTTCAAGATTTCATCGGACACGCTCATTTCGTTGGCGTAGTCGGTCGCCGCCACCCACAGGCGCACCACGTCCGCACCCAGCGAATTCGTCAATTTCTGCGGCACCAACGTGTTGCCGATGGACTTCGACATCTTGCGGCCTTTCTCATCGACGGTGAAACCGTGCGTCAGCACGCCGCGATACGGCGCGCGGCCATGCATGGCGACCGACGTGAGCAGCGAACTGTGGAACCAGCCGCGGTGCTGATCCGAGCCCTCCAAATACAGGTCTGCCGGGGAAGTGATCTCGGGACGCATCTGCGCGAGGCAGTGATGCACCACCCCGGAATCGAACCACACGTCCATCACATCGGTTGCCTTGTCGTACTGACTCGCGTCGGCTCCCAACAGCGTCGTGGAGTTGAGGTCGAACCAGGCATCGATGCCGCCCTGCTCGACGAGCTTGGCGACTTCTTCGATCAAGGCGTCGGTGCGTGGGTGCAGCTCGCCTGATACCTTGTCGACGAACAGCGGGATCGGCACTCCCCAGGTCCGCTGCCGCGACACGCACCAATCAGGACGGGCGGCGATCATGCTGCTGATGCGCTGTTCGCCCCAGGCCGGCATCCAATCGACGTGCGAAATCGCTTCCAGGGCGCCCTTGCGCAGGCCCGCCTGTTCCATACTGATGAACCACTGCGGCGTCGCGCGAAAAATCACCGGCGTTTTGTGGCGCCAGCAGTGCGGATAGGAATGATGATACGGCTCGTCTTTCAACAAGCGGCCGTTGTCGTGCAGCACTTTGATCACGTGCGCATTGGCGTCGAACACCTGCTCGCCGGCAAACAGCGGCGTCGACGGCAGGAACCGGCCGTCGCCGCCGACCGGATTATCCACTTCGAGCCCGTAGCGCCGTCCCACGACATAGTCATCCAAGCCGTGCCCCGGAGCGGTATGCACCGCACCGGTACCGGTATCGAGGGTGACGTGGTCCCCCAGGATCACGGGTACCTGCCGCTCGTAGAACGGATGTTGCAGCAGCAGCAGCTCGAGAGCGGCGCCCTTGACGGCCGAGATCAGGGTCCAATCGGCAACGCCCAGGGTCTTCATGACGGTGTCAACCAGCTCGCTCGCCAGCACCAGACGCTCGTAGCCGCCACCCAAATCGAATTCGACCAACGAATAATCGAATTGCGGATGCACGGCCACCGCACGATTCGCGGGCAGGGTCCACGGGGTCGTGGTCCAAATGGCGAGCGCCGTGGGCACATCCTCATCGTCCAAGTCAGGGGCATCGGCCTCGGGCGGCTCGATGGCGAAGCGTCGCGCCAAATCCGCGGCATCGACCACCGGGAAGCGCACATAGATACTGGGCGAGGTCTTATCCTCGTACTCGACTTCCGCCTCCGCCAGCGCGGAGCGGCAGTTCAAGCACCAGTGCACGGGCTTGAATCCCTTGTACAGATGGCCGTTCTTGATGATGAGAGCAAAGGCGCGCAGCTGTTCGGCCTCGAAGCGCGGCGTCATGGTCAGATAGGGGTGATCCCAATCGCCGAGTACGCCCAGGCGTTTGAAATCGTGGCGCTGCGCGTCGACCTGCTTGGCCGCATATTCGCGGCACGCCGCACGAAAGGACTTGGCGTCGATTTTCTGTCCAACACGGCCGTGGGTTTTTTCGACCTGCATCTCGATGGGCAGCCCATGGCAGTCCCAACCGGGTACGTAGGGTGCGTCGTAGCCGTCCAGGGTGCGCGACTTGATGATGATGTCCTTGAGGATCTTATTGACCGCGTGTCCCAAGTGAATCGCACCGTTCGCATACGGCGGGCCGTCGGTGAGCACGAACTTCGGCCGGCCCTTCGCGGTACGGCGCAGCTTCTCGTACAAGCCGGCACGCTCCCACGCTGCCAGCATGGCCGGCTCGCGATTCGCCAGATCCGCCTTCATCGGGAAACCCGTGTTCGGCAGGTTGATCGTGTTTTTGTAATCAGCCACTCTGCACCTTCGACAAGAGATCGCGCGCGCGCGCGGCATCGATCTGCATTTGCACCGTCATCGCCTCCAAGGAATCGAACTTGACCTCATCGCGCAGCTTGGCGACGAACTCGATTTCGAGCTGGCGGCCATACAGGTCGCCGGAGAAATCGAACACATGGGCTTCGAGCAAGGGCTCGGTGCCGTTGACCGTAGGCCGCGTACCGAGGCTCGCGACACCCGGCAGCGGACGCGAATCGATCCCGTGCACCCAGACCGCCAATATGCCCCATAGCGGCGGCTTGCGGCGCATCAATCGCAGATTCGCCGTCGGAAACCCGAGCGTGCGCCCCAGCCGGCGCCCCTGCACCACGCGGCCCAACATGCGGTACGGGCGGCCCAGCAAGCGCGCCGCGCCGACGAAATCGCCAAGCTCCAGCCGCTCGCGCACCGCCGTACTGCTCACGCGCACGCCGTCGACCACGAACGGCGCCATCTGATCGACGCCAAACCCGTGCGCCTGGCCTGCGGTGCGCAGACTATCGATGGTGCCGCCGGCATTGCTGCCATAGCGAAAGTCATCGCCGACCACCATATACCGAGCGCCTAACTTCCCGACGATCAATTCATCGACAAAACAGCGCGGCGTCATGGCGCGCATGCACTCATCGAAACGCAAAGTCACCAAGCGATCAACTCCCAGCGCCGCCAGTGCAAGAAATTTCTCGCGCCAGCGGGTCAAGCGCGGCGGAGCGCCCTCGGGATCGATGAATTCCTTCGAACTCGGCTCAAACACCAACACCGTTGCCGCCGCACGCAATTGGGCGGCGCGCGCCTTGAGTGCGCCGATCATCTGCTGGTGACCTAGATGCACGCCGTCGTAGTTGCCCACGGTCAGAACGCAGCCTCGGTGGCGCTGCGAGATGTTATGTAGACCGCGAACTAGTTCCATGGCGAAAGGCTGTGATTATACTCAGGTTTCCAGCGATTCAGTGGCGCCCACTATAACAAGCGAAGGGGCGCGGCCCGGCAATTCGATTGACAAGCGCGGAGGCAGTCGGCAAGCTACGCGGCTGTTTTAGGGTCCTATTGGGGCCCTTGTTTTTCAAGGAGTCCCTCGCTTGGCGAATACGAAATCTGCTGAAAAAGCTGCCCGGCAGTCGACGGTGCATCGAGCCCGCAACGACGCGCTCACCTCGCAGCTGCGCAGCGCCATCCGCAAGGCGACCCTGGCGCTCAAGGCGGGCAAGCAAGACGAGGCGGCCTCCGCGCTTGCCGCCGCCACTCCCGTGATCGACAGCATGGTGAACAAGGGCATCATTCACCGCAACAAGGCTGCACGTCACAAGAGCCGTCTCACCAAGCAAGTCCGCGCGCTCGCGAAGTAACTAACGTCGCGGAGCAATCAGCCGGGCAGCGGCGGCGAGGCCGCAGGCCGCGGGTGCTCATCGAGATAGCGCATCACCGCCTGCTTGAGCTGATCAGTGCCGGCGCCGGTTGCTCCTGAAATACGCAACACCGGACCCTTCCAGCGCAAGCGCCGCACGATGTCTTTGGCGCGCCGCTCCACTTCCGCGGACTCCAGCAGATCGATCTTATTGATGACGAGCCAGCGCTCCTTGGCGCCCAAATCCTTGGCGAATTTTTTGAGCTCGGCGACGATGGTGCGGGCATCCTTGACCGGATCGGCGCCGGGGTCCGGCGGCGCGATGTCGACCAGATGCAGCAGCACGCGGGTGCGCTGCAGGTGTTTCAAGAAGCGAATGCCGAGGCCGGCACCGTCCGCCGCGCCCTCGATCAAGCCTGGGATGTCAGCCATCACGAAGCTGCGCCCGGGGCCTGCGGTGACGACGCCTAAATTGGGATACAAGGTGGTGAAGGGATAGTCCGCCACCTTGGGACGAGCCGAGGACACCGCGCGAATCAAGGTGGATTTGCCCGCATTGGGCAACCCCAGCAATCCGACATCGGCAATCAATTTCAATTCGAGCTGCAGTTCGCGCTTTTCGCCCGGCAGTCCCAAGCCTGATTTGCGCGGCGTGCGATTGGTACTGGACTTAAAGCGCGTGTTGCCCCAACCGCCCTTGCCGCCCTTGGCCACCAGCAGGGTCTGGCCCTCGACGGCGAGATCGCCTAATTGTTCGCCCGTATCCTTATCGCCAACGACGGTACCGACCGGCACCGACACGAACATGTCATCGCCGCCGTGGCCGGTGCAGTCGTTGCCGCTGCCGCTCTCGCCGTTTTGCCCGCGGTAGGTGCGCGAGATGCGAAAGTCCGCCAGGGTGTTCATCCCTTCGACCGCCCGCAAGTACACGCAGCCGCCGAGCCCGCCGTCGCCGCCGTCGGGACCGCCGAAGGGCACGAATTTCTCGCGGCGAAAACTCACGCAACCGCGGCCGCCGTTGCCGGCTTGCACTTTGAGTTTGGCTTCATCGACGAATTTCATGAGCTGCTCGATGGCGCGCGGCCTGCCGGGCGCACATGAAAAAGGGGGCAGGTCGCCCTACCCCCTTTGGGTGTGTGTCGGCGAGCCGCAAGGGCTCGCGCGTATCGCTACTTGGTGACGACGTTGACGAACATGTGCCGCTCGGCACCCTTGACGCTAAATTCCACCACCCCGTGCGCCTTGGCAAACAAGGTGTGATCCGTACCGATCCCGACATTGACGCCCGGGCGATACACCGTCCCGCGCTGACGAATCAAGATATTGCCCGCCAGCACATTCTCGCCGCCGAATTTCTTGACGCCGAGGCGCTTGGAATGCGAATCGCGGCCGTTTCGAGTACTGCCGCCCGCCTTTTTGTGTGCCATGAGATATCTCCTGAACCTTAAGCGACGATCTGCGTGATCTTCACATCGGTGTAGGGCTGCCGATGGGTTTTCTCGCGCTTGTAATGCTTGCGGCGGCGGAATTTGACGATGCGAACCTTGTCGCCCTTGCCATGGCTTTCCACCGTTGCGACCACCTTGGCCGAACCCACATAGGGCGCTCCAATGGTCACCGACGATCCGGCGCCGACCAGCAGCACCTGATTGAATTCGACGCTGGCGCCTTGGTCTGCGTCGAGCTTCTCGATACGCACCACGGCACCTTCCTGAACGCGGTACTGTTTACCGCCCGTGGCAATCACGGCATACATTTTTGGAACTCCGAGAACGGCTTAGGGGGCCGCAAAAGAGCCGCGAATTGTACAAGTTGACCGTCCCGAGGTCAAACCGGCGCGCACCCGGTGCGGCGACGGCACCCGCTCCAACCCGCGGCTGGGTCTCCCCGTGTGCCGCGCTAGTCCGGGTATTCTTAGGTACCATGTCGCATTCTTTTGAGTGCCTCATGACCCTAGAACAGATTCGCGCGCTGGTAACTGCTGATTTCGAGGCCGTCGACAAGGTCGTCAAACAGCGTCTGCACAGCCAGGTAGCCCTGGTTGACCAGGTAGCCACTTACCTTATATATGCCGGCGGCAAGCGCTTGCGCCCCCTTTTGGTGCTTTTGGCTGCCCGCGCCTGCGGCCATAGCGGCGGCCGGCACATCGACGCCGCGGCCATCATCGAGTTCATCCATACCGCGACGCTGCTGCACGATGACGTGGTCGACAGCTCCTCCCTGCGCCGCGGCCGCGACACGGCCAACGAGGTCTTCGGCAATGCCACCAGCGTCTTGGTCGGGGATTTTCTCTATTCGCGAGCCTTTCAAATGATGGTCACGCTCGACCGGATGCCCATCATGCAGATTCTGGCGGATGCCACCAATGCCATCGCCGAGGGCGAGGTTCTGCAACTCATGAACGCGCACGATCCGAACACCACCGAGGCGCGCTATATCGACGTGATCCGGCGCAAAACGGCGCGCCTGTTCGAGGCCGGCGCGCAGATTGCGGCGGTCTTGAGCGACGCCTCGCCCATGATCGAGGAATCGCTGGCGCGCTACGGGCGGCACATCGGGACGGCCTTTCAGCTGGTCGACGACGCGCTCGACTACCAAGCCGACGAAGCCAGCCTCGGAAAGCACCTGGGGGACGACCTGGCGGAGGGCAAGCCCACCCTCCCGGTGATTTATGCGATGCAGCACGGTACTGAGGAACAGCGCCGCATGATCCGGCACGCCATCGAACATGGCGGCGTGGGCCAGTTGGCCGAAATCACACGTGCCGTTGCAAGCCTTGGGGGGCTTGCGTACACTGCGCGCCTCGCTCAATGCGAGGCAGATCAGGCGCTTGCCGCGCTGGCACCCCTTCCTGAGAGCGCTTTTAAAGAGGGCCTAAGCGAACTGGCGAAGTTCGCCGTGGCACGCAAGAACTGATTCGGCTGCTGATTCGGGGTGTAGCTCAGCCTGGTAGAGCACTACGTTCGGGACGTAGGAGTCGCAGGTTCAAATCCTGTCACCCCGACCAGTTTTAGGTCGATTTCGGTGCCAAATCAGCCCCGTTTATTAAAATCGGTGCCAGATTGGTGCCGCGGCGTCCTACGACCCCCCAAACATTTAAAGGCACCGTCCTAAACGTGACTCCAACCCACGGAGTCCGTCGTGTCGAACATAGTCAATAAGTCAAAATACATCGTGCGCGTCAAGCGCGGCCGCTGAACTCACCCGCGGGTCCCGCCGTATAAGGCCGCCGAGGCGAAGGCATATAGGGATGAGCTTGTAAACAAGCACGGCCTCGAGGCCGAGATCGAGCGCGGACCCCTGAAGCTCCTAGTGCGCATTCGAACCAAGGGGCGACCGATCGAGTACAAAACCGTCAATTCCTATGAGGAAGCCGAGGAATTCGAACTTCTGACCGGCGCCGATCGACTGCGCGGGGTCGAGACGGTGAGCCCGGCGAGCCAGATCACCTTCGCACAGCTCGTTCAGCGTTTTATCAAAGAGGAGTGCGTGGAGCACAAAGGTGAAGACATCGAGGTCGGCACCCTCGAAGGCATGCTCGCGGACAGCCGAGGGGACCTCACCCGCGCACGCCGAGCGTTTGAGGAGGCAGGGCCCAAGGCAAAAATCCGAAGCCCGTGAAGGCGCGCCGGCAAGCGCGCACGAACCTTGAATGGTTCCACTTACCCTTTGAGCAGGTGAGAACGGCCCACGTGGATGCGTTTAAAAAAGCGCGCCTGACTCAAGTGAAGCCCGCCACCGTCGATCGGGAGCTCGACCTGATCTCAGCCGTCCTGCACAAGGCGATCAATAGCTGGGATTACGTGGCTGGGGCGCTTTCCAAAATCAGTCCTGTCCTGCTCGGCAAAACTAGTCCACTTTGCTGGAGCTTCTGACGCTGGACGCGTCAGACCGCGATTTTCAAAGCAAAAAAGCATTGCCATGCGATGCGAGCCGGCGTAGAAGGAAAATGGATTTCATGACTGCGAGCCCTCGATGAGCTTGGTCGTGGTGAGTAGCGATGATGTTGCTGTGAAACCGGCTTGCGGAAAGCGGTGGCCATAAGGGATCGTTGCGACGAGTTTTGGACTGTGATGACGGAAGCGTCTGAGATTCGTGCCGGGACATGCGTTTTTGGATAGTTATGAGGGTTCGTTGGCCCGCGCCAACGAGACGGCGGCGAGGAGAAGATCTCGCGTTCGCGCGCGCGAACAGCAGGGGTTTGTTGAGTTGCGCGCTACGCGCGTTAGGGGCGCGCTAGCTGTACGGAGAGCCCATCTCGACTACGTCTTTGACGTAGATACGTCTTAGACGTATACTCCGGTCGTGTACACGATCATCGAGACCCCCACGTTCACTCGCCAGTGGCCGGACTATTGGACCGAGGACGAACGCGGTGAGTTTGTGGCGTGGCTGGCACTGCACCCTGAGGTTGGTGATGTCATCAAGGGTTCGGGCGGCTGCCGAAAGGTTCGCTGGTCGCGCCCCGGCACTGGAAAGCGCGGCGGAGTACGAGTGATCCATTTCAACCGCTTGACGGATGGTGTGATTTATCTGCTCGTGATGTACGCCAAGGGTGTGAAGGATTCGATTCCAGCGAAGACGCTAAACACGATTCGGGAGACGATCAATGGCTAAGTTGAGTGAGAAGGCTCTGCGCAAGCGCGATGCAACCCGTGATATCGGCGCGGAACTACTGGCGTCGGTACGAGAAATGAAGGCCGGGAAGGCGGGACACGTGCACCGCGTCCCCGTTTCCGCGATCACCGAAGCGCGCACACGCACTGGCCTCTCGCAGCAACAATTTGCCAAAGTGCTCGGCGTTTCAACACGAACGCTGCAGGAGTGGGAGCAAGGCAGACGCCAGCCGTCGGGCGCGGCGCGCTCGCTACTCGCCATTGCAGCACGACGGCCTGAGGTGTTGCGTGAAATTATTGCTGCGTAACACTCGGGCGGGGGCTTGCGCCGGCCGCGCGCCTGCTGGTCTACCAAATCCCGTGCGGGATTCTGCGCGGAATCGTGTAACCAGCCTGGGCTAGTTTTGCTGAGCAATCGGGGACTGGTTCTGCCGAGCGCCGCAGCCATTCCTTCGGCACCTCGAACTCGCGGCTCCTCGCAAACTCGATCAGCGCCGCAGTCTGGCTCGCGATCGTTTGTTGCTCGCGTTGCTGTTCCGAAGAGACCCGCGCGTAGATCGCTGCCAGCTTCATACGTGTTCTCCCTTAGCCGTCCGCCAACGAGGCGTTCGTGCGCCGGAACCAGGATGTCGTAGACCTGTGCAAGCTTTGAGTCGCGCAGTCGGTCAAAGGCATAGTCGAGATGAACTTCGAAGGAGCGTACGCTTGTGCGCCGCTCAGCCATGCCGCCTGACAGATGTGAGGAAGGCGTCCAGAGCGCGCGTGACGATCGATCCGATGGTAAGCCCGCTGCTCTTCGCATACGCGCGCAATGCCCGCACGGTACTCGGCGTGAGCTTCAACGTGATGGGCACGGTGGACTCGATCGCCTCGACTGGCCGTTCCAGATCGCCGGCCGCCTCGAGGTACCGATATGCTTGACGGAGCGAGAGGCCGAAGTCCTGTGAAAGGACGCGAGCGGCTTCCGACAGCTCGATCTTGCGCTCGAGAAGTTGATAAGCGGCGTTCAGATGCTGCGCCTTGTTCGCTTGGGTGGACCGCACCATGTGACATAAACATATTACTTTTTGAGGCGCAAATCAAGCACCGGCCTGTCCCGCCAGCCGCGGATGAGGCGCTCGAACTGGAAGTTCGCTTTTGCGTTCGGGGCGTGATGACTCCGCCCTGTGGAACGCCGTCAGTGTCATGAGCGGCGCGCCTTACGGGTACCGATATGTGCGCAAGACCGACGAGTCGCCCGCGGCATACGCACAGCCTGCTGCTGCGCACGAGCTTTCCCTCGTGGGGTTATATGATCGCGAAAGGCGCGACCTCAATATGGGAGCGGTGGAACGGCGACGTCGGCGACGTGTCGATGAATTCCTTCAATCATTACGCCCTCGGGGCGGTCAGCGTGCTCGCACCCGCCTGTACGTGAGGCGATTTTCGCGGATTCCGGGCGGTGTACTTCGCGCCATCGGGTTCTCCGCCAAATTGACCGGGAGGACCGTTTCGTATACATTACTGACATACATCATACAATTCGGGTTTCCCAATGATTCGTACACAGATTTATCTCACCGAGCAGGAGCATCGCCAGCTTCGGGTTCTTTCGCGACGCAAAGGTGCCTCTCTAAGCGAGCTGATTCGTGGAGCTATCGATCACATGTTGTTGCGCTCCAAAAGCGTCGATCGCCTGGAGATCATGCGACAAGCTCGTGGCATCTGGAAGGAGCGCAACGATCTTCCCGATTTCCGCCGCGTGCGCGGCGAATTTGATCGTATCAGCCGTTAGCTCGTCGGTTCATGCCGAAAACAATTCTGGTGGATACGGACGTCCTGGTGGACTATCTCCGGGAGTATCCGCCCGCGGTTGAGTATCTGGAATCCCGGCGCGAAGATCTCTCGACGTCCGCGGTTGTGGTCGCCGAATTATATGCAGGCGTACGCGAGGGAAAGGAAAGGGCCGCTCTAAGCACGCTGCTGTCTCTTTTTGCAGTCATTCCTATTGATGCTGAGCTGGCGGAGCGCGGCGGCTTGTTACGCAGGGATTTCGGCCCTAAACATGGCACTGGAATCGCAGACGCATTGGTCGCCGCCTCGGCGCAACAGTCCGGCGCGGTGCTGGTCACGCTGAATGCCAAGCATTTCCCAATGTTGCCGAACGTTACGGTACCGTACAAAAAATAGAATTGAAATAGGTGCCAGTTTAATCCTTGGCGGGCTGCATCACGAAGACCTCCTCGCGCCCGCATGTGAGTCTGTGAGTCGCGCAATTCTTGCGATTCACAACCGCCATGTATCGACGAGATAGTGTTTGAAGTGCGAGATCAGGTGGTAATTTCCCGCGGTCATGCGCCGCTACTGATGCCCTACGGCATGTCGTCAGCGTTCGGTGCAACCTTCGGTGCGCGACGCAGATACTTGAGCATGTCCTTCGGCTTCGCCGTTCCCGCGCGTTCACGCAGGAAGTCATCCGCGGCGCGCAAGGAGCCCACCTTTTCAGCGACCGCGGCCGCGATGAATTGGTTCAGCGATACGCCCTCCGTGGCGGCCAATTCGGCGGCTGCCTTCTTCACCGACGTGGGAAGTTTCAATGGATAGGTGTTCTTGCTCATTTCCTCATCCTCTGGACCATAACGCTCGGTGTAACCACTTCTATCTCGAAGTCGCGTGCTGCTGGCAAAAAGTCGCGTACGTTGTGCGTGACAATGGCTGAAGCCCGACCATTCACCGCCGCCTCCAGTACTAACTCGTCAGCGGGATCGGTTAATTGTGGCCGCCACATAAAGTGAACATCGACGGGCTCTGCGGCGCTCGCCAAGGCAGCCAGAAAACCCGATACGTCTTCTTTCGCCATGCCCGTCGCCAATCGCTGCTCCGGGCGATTAAGTACGTCTTCATATTCAAGAAACAAGGCCGTTGTCACCAAAGGTACGAGCTGCCGCTCGGCAACGAGCGTGAGAATACGGTTGCTCGCGCCCATTAGGCTGCGAAGTCCGGCCACAACCACAGACGTATCCACAACAACCCGCGGCACATCCATATAGATAGATATCCTATAGGATGTCACATCTCATGGGAAGCCTCAAAGTAACAGAATCGCTCTACGTTCGGGACGTAGGAGTCGCAGGTTCAAATCCTGTCACCCCGACCATTGAATTTCATAGTTATTTATCTCGGATCATGCGCTTGGTGTAAGTTTCAAAAGCGCCTTGGTGCAGATTTGGTGTGAGTTTCGTCGAATCTCTACGAACGGCGGAGGACTGATTGAAGCTGCTGAGTCGCAACAGCCCACGCTCGTTTTCATCCATGTGCCAGCGGCACACTGGGCAAACCCGCAGGTCGCCGAGAGGGCTCGCGCCGCATCGAGCGCAGGGATCGGCGAGCACGCACTCGCAGTCCCAAAGCATAACTTTGGGTGTGAGTGCACTATGCACGCCCGAGCCTTTGCACTTTCGGCAGTAATTCGGGAATGCCGCGATGTACTTTTGGCCTGTCATCCCACTCACCCAGGATTCACCACGCTCGCATCAACGGATAGGTTGTTGAGTTCGGTCCCTCTTTGAATTCCGACGGCGAGGAGCGGCACTATTGCTGCTGGCGAAAGTTGTTCCGCATTTGGCCCGGCGTTGATGGCGCCAATTCCGAAGCTGGTGGCTAGAGACCAAATGCCCTCGTGAATACCCTGCTGCTTTAGAAGCGCCGTCACCACTTCTTTGTATGAAAACATAAATTGAGTTGGTTCAGCCATCGTCTCTCTCCGAATATTGCGGTATTTGGTACGCGGGTAGCCACGGTGGCGCTGTCGAAAATCCAGTTGTCCCAACTGCAGGACGATATCTTCCGGTAATCGCCTGCATCGGCGACGCGCGGGTGGTCACGCCTTCAGATGGCAACTCGAAATCGACTATATTTATTAAGCTATTGACATCAATGATGTAGGAGTAGCGCGAGTCGGTAACGACCGCACAAGTTTCGAACTCAAAGAAGTCGTGAGGTTTGCCAAGCTTTTCCCAGCACTTTTCGAAAATCTCTGGTGGAACCAGCCCGCGCTTACTGCCCCGACCTTCGTAGGCGACAATCGCCACGTTCAAATGCAACGCGCGAGAATACTCAATGATCTTGCGAAGCGTGAGGTTCCCCGGGTTGTTCAGTACCTGAGATACGCGGCTCTCGCTGACACCCAATCGTTCAGCCAGTTGGCCTTGCGTGATGTCGTCACCCATTGCTGATTCGATTGCGCGAACAAAGCCGGACGAGATCCCGTGGAGATAATCCTCTGTACTATCGTCGGTCCAGTGTCGATCTTGTGAGTCAGTCATTGCATTTTTCCTGGTCTGGGAATATTTCTTCTATCGCCTTCACCACACTAGGCGTCTTGGATAGCCTGATCGCTAATTCCAAAAAACCGGGCTCCGTGTTCTGTTGCACTTTTTCACCGTGGGAATGAAGTACACAAAGTTGAAATCGCGGATTAGATTCGCGCAGCGGGTTGCATAAGAATCCGTAAAATCTTTGATCTATATCCCGATAGTTCCACTTGAACGTAAAGCAACTCGCATATCTGGGTTGGTTTGGCCACCCATGAAACCACCTGTCGTTGTGGCCGCCGCCAATCCAATAGTCCATTCGGTTAAGCACATTCCTTTGCTGGTTCGACCGTGACTTATTGGGCTCATTCATCGAACTGAACCGAGTTTCCGCGTCAAGGTTGCATTCATCGCTGAGCAGAAATACGACTGAACGCCGCGTCGAGGCCGCCAGCCCGCTAATTGCCTTGATCGAATAAGGCATCGTACCTAGCTCAACAGGGTTAATATATATCTAAAGTATGAATATCAAGTGTTAGGCTTGTCTCAATCCCAGTCAAGACCGCGACGCATTCCTGAAAAGTCGGCGCGGTTTGCTGCAACGCAATATCGCGGTCCCAACTACCGCGTGAGTTCGCGAGCCCACGCTTCGAGCGCCGCGCGCATTTCCTTCAAATACCCGTAGCGGTTGTAGATCGCCGTCACGCTCCCATCGGCGTGTCCCAACAAGCCGCTTGATCAAGGGCTCACCGCCGATACCCAATGATTCGGCGATATGAGTCACGGTGGACCTTCTCAAATCGTGGGACGTGAAAGGCGCTGACAATGCAGCGCCATGTTTCGTCGAGGATCGCCCGCGGCAGGCGCGTCTGATAAAACTTGGCGAGCCCTCGAATCGGCTTCTCGCCCTCCGTCGTCGACAACACGTAGTCGCCCTTCCCGCCCCGGAAACTATTCTCAAGGATCGCCACCGCCTCCGGCACCAGCGGTACGACATGCGGGCGGTTGGTTTTGTACTCATACGCCGGAATACTGAGGAGCCCCTGATTTAAATCGACCCACGACCACCGCGCGCGCGCCCATTCGCCGGCGCGACAACCGGTCAAGAGCATGAGCCGCGCGTGATTATCAAAGGCAAATCCAGAATCCGCCGCGCGCCACACGAGCCGTACTTCATCGAGTGAGAGCACCCGATCGGCCTTCCGCTTCTTGGGTAGGTGCCTCTCCATTCGGCTCGCCGGATTATCCTCGCGGTTGACGAGCCGCTCCTCGATTGCCCACCCCACCATGAGCCGGAGCACGCCCAGCGCCCGGCGTGCGGCTTCGATGCCGCCGCGCGCGCGGCCTCGTTTCGTATCAGGACGCGGCCGGGGCACGCGCACTTGACGAATGAGACTGCGGATCTGTTCGCGATCGAGCGCATCCACCGGAAACCTCCCCGAGCTGCGGAAGGATGTGTGTCGCAATCGCTTGTTCGTATTTGCCGAGCCGACCGCAGATTCTTCGATCGTGCGTAGTCCTCGAGAAAGCGCGCCGAGAGCGCCTCAACGGTCAGCCCCCGGCGGCGGCACGCTCGAGCGCGATCACCGGGCTTTCGCCTGCATTCGCTTGCGCGAGAAACTCATTCGCCCGCGCGCGCGCCGCTTCCAGGCTCATCGCGGGGTAGGTGCCTAAGGTCAAGCGATAGCGGCGGCCTTTTTTCTCAAAGCCGCGCCGCGACACCCCGCCCTCGCCGCGGACCCTCAAGACTAGACTCCAAGTGGCGGCAGGGCCGCGACCGACGCGCACGGCAAGACCCGGCACCGCGCCGTCCACAATCTCTTCCTGCGCCTCGCGCGCTTTTTTTAATTCTGCCTTGAGGGCGGTATCGTTAAGTCGAGTCATCGACTGCTACTTCTGCGTTTGCGTCAACGTGACCCCATTGGATGTCATTGACGCGCCCGTGCCAAGGGCCCATTTCGATCGAGTTTGCAGCGTTTTTATTTAATTCCGCGTGTTGGGCACAGCGCTTCGGACGGCGGCGAACGTTGTTGGTGACGGATGAGGTGAGGAGTCTCTGCCGAGGAACTCGCCGACGAGAGGTGTCATTCAGGTGTCTTTTGCGCACCGAATTCAACGAACCTGTCCGGTGGCCGCCGGACGTCGATTGAAGCAGTATATCTGGGTTTCGTGGACATCCACGGACGGTGGTGGAGGTGGGGATGGGGAGTATCCTACGAAGCACCATGAATCCCGCTGTAAATTTGGTCCGGTTCAACTCGCACGGCGGGAACGTAAACGTAGGTTCAAGTCTGCACATCTGCTTTGATCCGAGCGAGTATATCCCGCGCAAACAAACTTCCGCCCTCGACCAATCGATTGACGATCTCGAGCGTTTTCTCGCGCGCCTCGGTTTCCTTCGTTCGCAGTAGCGCTTCAAGCAACTCCTCGACCTCTCGTTGCCAACTCACGGGATGCCATAGTTGTCGGTTGTCCTTAAGCAGCAACGCCAGGCATTCCGCTACTTTGCTTGGATGAACTGCGACGAGCGAAGTCATTCGACTAAGCACATCGTCGAGATCCCCGATCCCGACACCAACACTCAAACATCTTTGTAGCGCGTCGATCGCCCACAGGGTGGGCAATCGCTCTGACGGAAACCACTCGCCGAATTGACGAACGACCTCGCGGCGTACTCGTCGATATCTCATGTCCAGAGTTCTACTCCTTGAAATCGGCGGGACAGACACCGCGCCGTCGGGACTGTCTGATCGGTCGCGCTGTCAGGCGCATTCCTCCCAGGGCCCTTGCGGACCCTCACCTGCGACGCTTTGCGTGGCGCCATTGACTCGGGATCGTTCTGCTGACTTCGAATAAGAATGTCGCGTATCTGTTCGCGTCGGACACCACGCTCCCGGCTCCGTGCTTTGAAGGATTCAGGTCTCGCGCGGGGACCACTAGACGCCTCTCGTGCTCGTTTCAACGTTTACCGACAGCCGATTTACGCTCCGCAATGCGACGACGCGCGGCGGCCGGACGCTCATCAGTGGGTGCCCAGGGTTTACCGGTCCGTTGCTCTATGTAACCTCGTATCAAGCGACGCACGACCTGTGAAGGTGTCATGTCCTCCTCCGCACAGAGTCGCTCAAACAGCTCCTTCTTGCGTGGGTCAACCAAAATGGTAAGCCGAGCGGTGCGATCTTCGGTAGCCAAGCGGGACTCACATTAAGTGACAGGTCAATACGCATAAGATTATAATAGAACAGCCATGACTGCAAATGGCAACGTTCGGCTTGTCCATCTGGTCAACGACCATTCCCGACTATAAGGGCCGGTGCCTTGTGAGCTTTGGTTCCACATCGCCGTTGACGCTATGTTTACTGCTGCTGACGGCGTGGTGCATGACTGGCCTCGCAGGGTTGGTGAGGCCACTCAGTATCGCTTTCGTGGGGCGGACGCTCTTTCCGTTGGGCGCAGTTGTCAGTGCCGCGTTGGCAGTCGTCGCAGCAATAAGCCTTGCTCATCCGACCGAGCAAGTCGTATTGCCGATCGGGTTGCCGGACTTGCCTGTTCATCTGCGTCTCGACGGGCTCTCCGGCGTATTTTTGATTTTGTTAGGCGCAGCATCCGCTGGGATTTCGATTTTTGCCGCCGGGTACTTCCGGCGGGGTGAAGGTACCGCGCCGGGACTAATGTGTCTGCAATACCACTTGTTTCTCGCGAGCATGGGCTTCGTACTGCTCGCCGATGACGCCTATGCATTTATGCTGGCGTGGGAGACCATGGCGTTGTCATCGTACTTTCTGGTCACCACGCAACATCGCATTCCCGAGATTCGCAAGGCCGGTTTTCTCTACCTGGTGATGGCCCATCTCGGTGCGATCGCGATTCTGCTAAGTTTTGGAATTCTTCAAGGGGGTAGTTGGCATTTCACGTTCGACGCCATGCGCGCCGCGCACCTTGCTCCCAATTGGGCGTCAGTCGCCTTCTGCCTCGCACTGATTGGTTTTGGCGCCAAGGCAGGCCTCGTTCCGCTGCACGTCTGGTTGCCGGAGGCGCATCCCGCCGCGCCCTCTCCTGTGTCCGCGCTCATGAGCGGCGTCATGCTCGAAACCGCGCTGTATGGAATGATTCGAGTGAGCTTTGATCTTCTGGGTCAACCGCTCTGGTGGTGGGGCCTGGTGCCACTCTCGCTCGGACTCTTCAGCGCGCTCTATGGCGTCGTCTTCGCCGCTGCACAGACCGACATGAAACGGCTGCTCGCCTACTCCTCGATCGAGAACATGGGAATCATGTTTACCGGACTCGGGCTTGCGATCGTATTTGCGGGCGCCGGCATGCGCGCTGCGGCGGCCCTCACGTTGATTGCCGTCATGTATCACGCGATCAATCATGCGTTCATGAAGAGCTTGTTGTTTTTGGGCACCGGCGCCGTATTACACGCAACCGGCGAGCGCAACCTCGGGCGCCTGGGGGGTCTCATTCATCGAATGCCCTGGGTGGCGTGGCTGACGCTCATCGGTGCGCTGGCCATTGCCGGACTGCCGCCGCTCAATGGATTCGTGTCGGAATGGCTATTACTGCAGTCCTTCCTATTGGCGTATAAGGTGCCGCACACGTTCATCAACATGCTCTTGCCGCTGGGTGCTGCATTGCTCGCGCTTGCCGCTGCACTTGCCGGGTATGTCATGGTCAAATTCTTCGGCGTCATCTTTCTGGGGCAGCCGAGGGAGTCTACCCTTCGGCATGCTCACGATGCCGGATTTACGGAACGACTCGGGCTCGCGTGGCTCGCCCTCGGCTGCATACTGCTCGGCTTTTTCCCGACGACGGTCATTTCATACTTCAGCATCGTCACCGAGCAGTTGGGATTAGGTGGACTGCCGGCGAGCACTGCGCCCTGGTGGCTACTCGTGCCTATTCCCGAGCGGGAGTCGTCCTACGCACCACTTGTCTTCTTCGCGGTGATTTTGCTTGTCGTGGTGTTGGCCATCTACAGTGTGCGTTTGTTCTATCACCAGCGTGTTCGCAAAGGCGCCGCGTGGGATTGCGGATTTGACGGCCTCACCAGCCGCATGCAAGACACCGCGGAAGGATTCGGTCAACCGATCCGACATCTGTTTCAACCCCTCTTCGCCATTGTTCGGGAGGTGCCCAGCCCCTTCGATTCAAAACCCAAGTATCGCTTGGAAATCAGCGATCGCTTTTGGCGCACTCTGTATCTGCCCCTGGGTCCACTCGTTCGGCAGGTAGCCGACAAAGTGGCCTGGCTACAGCAAGGTCGCATCGCGACGTATTTGCTCTACAGCTTCGTCACCCTCGTCGTCTTGTTGGCGCTCATGCTATGAGAGTATTCGACTGGATTGTGCAGGTGATGGGAATCCTCCTGGCGGTGGCCGCCGCGCCCGTGTTCGTCGGTTGGGTGAATCAGTGCCGTGCGTGGTTCCAGAATAAGTCTGCCCCCAGCATTCTGCTGCCCTACCGCGGCATCCGAAAGCTTTTTCACAAAGACGCGGTGATAGCCGAGAACGCCTCGCGCCTATTCCGACTGGCCCCCTACGTGGTCTTTGGCGCCATGGTGGCGGCCGCGGCGGTCATCCCCTCGATTGCAACACGGCTACCGATCACGCAAGCCGCGGACGCGATTGCACTGGTCGGGCTGCTCGCGACTGCGCGCGTGTTTTTGTCTCTGGCTGCTATGGACGTTGGGACTGCCTTCGGCACGCTGGGCGCTCGCCGAGAAATGATGATCGGTTTCCTCGCGGAGCCCGCGCTGCTCGTGGTGATCTTTGTGGTATCCCTGACGTGTGCGACCACGGCATTGCCGATCATCGCTGAACGACTCTCCGCGCAGTCCTTCGTGCTCAATCCCAGCCTCGCCTTTACTGCCGTGGCGTTCACGATGGTGTTGCTGGCCGAGAATGCCCGTATTCCGGTGGACAATCCCGCCACGCATCTTGAATTAACCATGATTCACGAGGCCCTACTGCTCGAATATTCCGCGCGTCACCTGGCGCTGATGGAATGGGCCGCGGCATTGAAGCTCTTCAACTATGCGTGCATTGGGTTTGCGGTTTTTATCCCCTGGGGCATTGCCACCAGTGACGCCCCGTTGAGTCTGGCGGTGTCGGTGATGTTGCTCGGCTTAAAGCTTTTGGCCGCGGGCATCGGATTGGCGTTCATTGAGACGATTTCGGCGAAACTGCGTGTCTTTCGAGCACCGGAGTTTCTGGCAACGGCCTTCCTGTTTGCCGTGCTTGGACTGCTCGTGCGGCTTTTGTTGGGGGCAGGAACATGAGCGGGTTGCCTTGGGATCTGCAGCTCCTGAACACGCTGGCCGCGCTATTGCTGCTACTCTCCTTCGCCATGCTGTCGCAGCGGCGCATCGTTGCCCTTGTGGACTTGTTTGCACTACAGGGAGCGCTGTTATGCATCGCCACACTGTTACTCGCGTGGCGGACCGGCGATCGCCACTTGTACGTATCGGCCGCGCTCACACTCGGCCTTAAAGTAGTCTTCCTGCCCTGGTTATTGCATCGTCTCATTCGCCGCCTCGGCGTTTACTGGGACACCGAACCGTTGCTCAATATCGCCGGAACGATGATGGTGGGAGTCCTCGTCGTGATCTTTGCATTTGGTCTGGCGCAACCGATTTCCGCGCTGGCAAGCACGGCGACACGCAATTCCATTGGCATCGCCGTGGCGGTGATCCTGATCGCTTTCCTCACCATGATCACGCGGCGCAAAGCCATGTCGCAAGTGGTCGGATTCTTGTCAATGGAAAATGGACTGTTTTTTGGCGCGATGAGCGCCACCTACGGAATGCCCATGATCGTTGAGCTTGGGGTCGCACTCGACGTGCTGGTAGCGATGTTGGTTCTCGGCGTGTTCTTTTTTCAGATTCGCGAGCAATTCGACAGCCTGGATCTGAAACACCTCGAATCGCTGAAGGAGGACCAATAGCATGGAGTTCGTCGTTCTTTTAGGGACTCCGCTGCTGGGCGCCTTGACACTGGGCGTGTTAGGAGGTCGGCGCTGGGCCCCGGAAGCCAACGTCGGCTTTTCGCTGGTCACGTTCCTCTCGGCCTGTGCGCTCACGTCCAGGATCGTGACACACGGCAACTTGTTGGTCGCGCGCGAGCAATTCTTCATCGATGCCTTTAACGTGTTTCTGGTGACGCTGACGGCGTTCGTCGGTTTGACCACCTCACTGTTCTCGCGCCCCTACATGCGCATCGAGCTTAAGCACGGGCGGGTGTCGGCCGGACAACTGCGCTTGTATCACAGCATGTACCAATTGTTTACGGCAACCATGTTGATTGCCCTCACGACCAACAATATGGGGCTCATGTGGGTAGCCATGGAGGCCGCCACCCTGTCGACCGTCTTGCTAGTAACGCTATATCGAACGCCTGCAAGTCTTGAAGCGGGCTGGAAGTACTTCATTCTCTGCGGCGTGGGCATCTCCCAAGCTCTATTCGGCACCATTCTCATGTATTTCGCGGCCGAGAAGGTTCTCGGCTCTGAGGGCGTCAGTGCTCTGCTGTGGACGCACCTCAATGGGGTCAAGGGTCAGCTCGAACCTTCCGTTCTCGGCCTGGCATTCGTGTTCTTGCTCGTGGGATACGGCACCAAGGTGGGTCTCGCACCACTGCACAATTGGTTACCCGATGCGCATGCGGAAGGCCCCACACCGATTTCTGCCGTGTTGTCGGGGCTACTGCTCAATGTGGCAATGTACGCCGTCGTGCGCTGCAAGGTGCTCGTTGAGGGCTCGCTGCAGTCGAGCTTACCAGGCCGCATGTTGATGGGGTTTGGATTGCTCTCAGTGGTGCTCGCCGCGTTTTTCCTGTGGCGGCAGCGCGATGTCAAACGGCTATTCGCCTATTCTTCCATCGAACACATGGGCATCATTGCATTCGCGTTCGGCATGGGGGGACCCGTCGCCAACTTCGCCGCGCTCTTGCACATGACTGTGCATTCACTGACGAAGTCCTCCATTTTTTTTGCCGTGGGACACGCGACGCAAAAAGCGGGTTCACAACTCATGGACAACATTCGCGGTCTCATCACCTTGAGCCCGACCATCGGCTGGGGATTGATGATGGGGACGCTGGCCATTCTCGGCACACCGCCGTTCGGTGTGTTTGCCAGTGAATTTCTCATTCTGACGACCGCCATGAAACAACAACCCTGGGCGACTCCGATTCTGCTGCTGGCGCTCGGCGTGGCGTTCGCGGCAATCTTCGGTCGTGTGCAATCGATGGTTTTTGGAGATACGTCGGCCAAGCGTTTGCCACATCCACCGGCACTTATACCGGTCTTTGCGCATCTGGGGTTGGTGCTGCTATTAGGTTTTTTCATTCCACCCTACCTCGCTGACTGGTATCGCGCTGCGGCGCGTTTGATCGGGGGGGAGTGAGATGGCTCTGCAATGGTGGTTCGATCATGCGGCCCGGCAGTCTGAATCGAATGCGGGCGGAGCGATTACAGGCGCGCCGAAAGCGCTGGGCCTCACCGTAGCGCACAACGAATGGCGTCCAGCCGCCGAAGACATGGCGGCCCAGGGAGGTCGACTGCTGTCGCTGTGGGCAAGTCGCGATGGCGCCGACACAAACTTCATCCGAGCTGCGTTTATCGCTGACGCCGGCGTGCTCGTACTGAACCTAGCGGTGACGGCGCCGGACGCCGACTATCCCGGCATCGAGCAATGGTTCCCCAGCGCGAGCCGGATGCAACGCGCGGTGGCGGATCTCTCAGGATTGCGCAGTACGGATGCGGATACACGGCCCTGGCTACGTCACGCCGCGTGGCCCGAGAGCTTTCATCCGTTAATCCGTATCGATACACCGCCATCGCCCCCGGTTCCGGTCATTGACCACTACGGATTCATACCGGTGCAGGGCGACGGTGTGCATGAAATCCCGGTGGGTCCCGTCCACGCGGGCATCATCGAACCTGGCCATTTCCGTTTTTCGGTGGTAGGTGAGAAGGTTCTCAGACTCGAAGAGCGCCTGGGGTACGTTCACAAAGGCATTGAACGGCGCTTCGGTGAATTGCCGTTGCTTGAGGGTCACCGGCTGGCAGCACGCGTCTCCGGTGATTCTGCCGTCGCATTTTCGTGGGCTTATTGCCAGGCATTGGAAGGCATGGCGGCAGCGACCTTGCCCCCGCGAACTGCCTGGTTGAGGGCGCTGGCGTTGGAATTGGAGCGCCTCGCCAATCACCTGGGTGATCTCGGCGCGCTCGGCAATGATGCGGGCTTTGCCTTCGGGCTTGCCCAATTCTCCCGGCTCAAGGAACAGTTGCTGCGCGCAACCGAGCAAGCACTCGGACAGCGATACCTCATGGATTTCGTTGTGCCGGGTGGCACGCGTGTGGACCTTTCATCCGCCGGAGTGCGCTCATTGATTGACTCGATCGCATCGATTGCTCCTGAGGTCAAAGCATTGCGTACCATCTATGAGGAACACGCGGGATTGCGCGACCGATTTGCGGGTGCCGGTGTCGTCACGCCTGCATTGGCTGCAAAATTAGGCCTCACTGGCCTTGCGGGACGCGCGAGCGGACAAGCCTTTGACCTGCGGTGCGATCTACCCTGCGACCCGTATAGTCACCTCGCACCAAAAAAGATCGTGCAAACTGAAGGCGATGTGGCAGCGCGCGTGGCCGTGCGCTTCGATGAAGTGACTGAATCTGCGCGTCTCGTGCAGCAGATTCTGTGGGAGCTGCCTGCGGGAGAACATCAACTGACAATTTCGGCACCCAATGAAGGTGCACAAGGTGTGGGAATGATCGAGGGATGGCGCGGCCCAATCTTTCTGGCACTTGAAGCCGGCCGCGACGGAATGATCCGGCGTTGTCATCCTCACGATCCGTCGTGGCAAAACTGGCCGGTGATCGAGCATGCCATCATCGACAACATCGTACCGGATTTCCCGCTCATCAATAAATCCTTCAACTTGTCCTACAGCGGACACGACCTATAGCTATGCTGAAAACATTACGGCAGATCTGTCGGACAGGGATCATCACGGAGCCACCGCCGCTGAGTGACGACACATTGCGTATCACCGATGCGCTGCAATCACGCATTCTCGACGTACTCGGTCGAGCGCTCTGCATTCGCGCCATTGACGCCGGCTCCTGTAACGGCTGTGAGTTGGAGATCCATGCGCTCAACAATCCGCTCTACAATATCGAGGGACTGGGTATCCGGTTTGTCGCAAGTCCGCGGCACGCGGATCTCCTATTGGTCACGGGGCCCGTTGCCAAAAATATGGAGGTGGCGCTGCGACGCACGTACGATGCCACGCCGGCCCCGAAGCTGGTCGTTGCGATCGGCGACTGTGGTTGCACGGGTGGAATCTTCGGCGAGAGCTACGCCAGTTGGGGCCGAGTGTCCAATGTGATTCCAGTCGACGTGGCGGTGCCTGGATGTCCACCGAGTCCTCAGCGGATCCTGAGTGGCATTCTGACAGCCGTCTCCCAAAACAACGCCCGCAAGCCCTCAGTTCCGGAACAGCGTGTGATCTAGAGTCTTTGCATCCCAGTCACGACCTGCGTGACCGGTGACGACATGAATGGTTTTGGCGTTGCGAAGTGTGGCTCGACGAGGTGACGAGCTTGGATGTTCGGTTAGTGGAGCGCTGATATGCATGTCCGTCGCGCCGCGACAAGTCCCATGCCAGTGTTGTTGCTCGACCCTGACATGGGCCGTGCAACTATGCTTGCTACGCGGTTGGCATTGAATGGCTTTCCGACTCGCGTCGAGAGTACCGGCGCCAGCGCACAATCGGCAATTAAAAAGAGCCACTTCGCTACGCTCATCGTAATGGCTGACTTCGACAACAAAGCCTGTCTTCAGTGGCTTGATGATTTGCGGCGCGCAGCATCGCGAAGCTGGATGATCGTCGTGAGCCCTCGGTGCGATAACAAGACTTGCAATCTCATTTATCGCCACGGCGGAGACGCGTGCGTGACCGCGCCGGTATCAATCGATGATTTGACCCAGCGACTAACTGCATTTCAGTTGCGCTCCCGGCCGCTGTATTAGGCGTCAGGGTAGCTCGGGCGTTGGTGAGTAGGCCGAGAAGACTGCGATCTCGACTCCTCGCAACCCGTGCGGCCCATCGTCATTGCTGAGGAAACAATCCGGCGTGCCGCGCCGGATCAGTGGTGGTAGCTTATTCGATAACCGTATAACTGACCCGAATGGAGTGATGATGCACAGTCTGTTGGCACCGTCAGATGAGGTGATGACAATGGATTGCCAACGAGTAATGTCTGTGCTGCCGCATCGCTATCCCTGCTTGCTGGTGGACCGAGTCATCGCGCTGGTGCGCGGCAAATACATCCATGGCGTCAAAAACGTCTCGATAACCGAGTCATTTTTTCAAGGCCATCTGCCTAACCGACCCGTGATGCCTGGCGTGCTCATCATGGAAGCCTTGGCGCAAGCCTGCGGCATTCTCGCCTTAGAGAGTGAGGGTGTGATTCCGCAACACGATTCGGTGTTTCATTTCGTCGGCATCGACAAAGGGCGATTCCGCAAACCCGTGATGCCAGGCGATCAAATAATATTGAAAGCGAGGCTTCTGAGATCGTTGAAGGGAATATGGCGGTTCGAGACGCGAGCCGAAGTGGACGGCCATGAGGTCGCCTCGGCACAGATGGTGATCTCCCTAGAACCCAGAATTGGACGGTGATGCACTTTGGAGCAGTTTGCGGAAACGTACGTTTGCACGGGAAGTGCGCGCCGTTGGCGAAATCAAGAGATGCCGGCGCAAAGGATGTTCAGGGGCGCGTCGCGTTCACACGAGCGCCGCCGAGGAGCCAGAGCAGTCCCTGCAGCAGGTCCGTTGGGGTCGGTGGACAGCCCCGAATCACGAGGTCGACTGGAATCACCTTCGAGACCGCGCCCACGCAGGCATAGCTGCCTTCAAACGCGCCGCAGCCGGCCCCGCAGTCTCCGACCGCCACCACCCACTTGGGCGCCGGCGTTGCGGCGTAAGTACGTTCGAGGGCTTCCCGCATGTTGAGCGTGACTGGGCCCGTCACGAGCAGCACGTCGGCATGGCGCGGCGAGGCCACAAAGCGAATGCCGAATCGTTCGATATCGTAAAATGCGTTGCCGAGCGCATGGATCTCAAGCTCGCAGCCGTTGCACGAGCCCGCATCGACTTCGCGGATTGCGAGACTCCTGCCTAAGCGCCGCGCAATGACACCGCGCAGCGCCGCACCCGCGGCGTCGAGATCGTGGGTCCGTTCGCTCACGGGTTCGGTGCACGGTGCCGTCATTATATTTTTGAACAGGCGCCTGCGCATGAGGGGTTACCGAGCACGCACGCAACTACATGTCATGGCCGGAATACGAGCAATTGAACGACTTATTGCACAAGGGAAAGTCCGCCACGATGTTGCCCTCGATGGCGGCCTCCAGCAGCGGCCATAGAAACCATGACGGATCGCGCAAATGACAGCGCTCGATGCGCTGACCCGGGCCCATGCGCACGTACGCGAGAATGTCTCCTCGAAACCCCTCGACGAGGGCCGAGCCTTCGTTGGCCGCTGCGGAAGCCGTGATGACCGGCCGATGAACGGGACCGGGCGGAAGCGATGCCAGCACCGCCTCGAGCCAGCCGACGCTGTTCTGAATCTCCCGGATGCGCACCCACACGCGCGCATCGACATCGCCTTCGGGCCGCACGACGATCTCGATGGGCGCCCGATCGTACGGCGGGTAGGGCAGGCAGGTTCGGGCATCGAATGGGCGCCCGGAGGCCCGACCGACGTAGCCGGGTGCCGCAAACTCCATGGCGAGCGCGGCGGATACCACCCCGGTGCCGACGGTGCGATCCTGAAGCGAGGCCGTGTTGTCGTAGAGTTCGATCAGCTCCGGGAATTGCCGCCGAAGGCGTCGAGTGAGAGAGAGTATCGCAGCCTGGCCGGCCGGCGTGAGATCCGCAGCGACCCCGCCCGGGACAATACGGTCCATCATCAGACGATGGCCGAAAGCGACGGTACAAGCGCGCAACACCTCTTCGCGCAGGATCGCGCACTCCGCGTGCATCATCGAGAACGCGGCGTCGTTGCAAATCGCGCCGATATCGCCCAGGTGATTCGCGATCCGCTCAAGCTCGGCCATCACCGCACGCAGCCATACCGCCCGCGGTGGCGGGTGGAACTCGAGCGCAGCCTCCACGGCGAGAGCGAAGACGAACGAATACGCCACCGTACTGTCCCCGGACGTGCGTGCCGCAACTCGCGCGGCTTGATCGATCGACTTCCCGCGCAACAGCTTCTCGATGCCTTTGTGCGTATAACCGAGGCGTTCCTCGAGCCGGACCACCGTCTCGCCGCTCGCCGTGAACCGGAAATGACCGGGCTCGATGATCCCCGCATGGACGGGACCCACCGGAATCTGATGCAGACTCGGGCCTTGAGCGTCGAGGAATCGGTAGGCTAGCAACGGCGCTTGAGGCCGTGGTTGATCGGCCAGCGGCCACTGCTCGGGCCAGCGTCCGTGATTAAGCCAATGGCGCTGATCCGGCAGCGCCCCAAAGTCGATCCCAAATAAATCGCGGATCGTCCGCTCCAGACGGGATGCGGGCGCATGGAAGACCGCGAGCGAGGGCACTTTGCCGTCGTGAACCTCGATGGACGCGATGAGAACTCTCCGCGTTGCTGGCTCGTAAAGCGCGCAGTGGACCGCCGCCCCATCGCCCCAGAGTCCCAGCAGATCGAGTTTGCCCTCGTGAAGGGCCTCCCCGATGCCCCGCCACGTATCGGCGTTCCCCGTCACGCGGGGCCAGCCGCGATGGGCGGCGGCGGGTGTGTGATCTCCGAACAGTGCTTTGAGCATCGACGCACCTACCCGAGGAGGCTCGCGACGTGACGGAACCACGCGACGATGACGCCCGGCAGAAAGACGCCCGCGATGGCAACCAGGATCAGGTGCAGCGCCATGGGCGCAAGACGGTACGCATCGAGCGAATGGTGCTTGGTCGTCGCTCCGAAGGCCAGGCCATGCAGCCGCACCATGAGCCCGCTGAAGGCAATCATGAGGCCAGCCACCAGGAGAATCGCGAGCCACGGCACGCGTGCAAAGGTCGACGTCACCAGCAGAAACTCGCTGGTGAAGATACCAAATGGAGGCAGTCCCGCGATCGCGATGCCGCTGACGACCAGCAGCCACCCGAGCAGCGGCTGGCTTTGCGTCAGTCCGCGGATATCCGCGATGTTCTGCGTGCCCTCGAGCTGGCAGACGTACCCGACACCGAAGAAAATCCCGGATTTCGTTAAGCTGTGCATCGCCATCTGCAGCAGCCCCGCAAAATTTGCGAGCGGTCCACCCAGTCCGAACGCGAGCGTAATGATCCCCATGTGCTCGATGGAGGAATACGCAAACATTCGCTTGATGTCGCGCCGGCGGTAGATCATGAAGCCCGCGAATACGAGCGAAATGAGCCCCATCATCACCATCATAGGCCCCGGGGAGAGGACGGCGGCGTTGCCGGCCATGATCATCTTGAATCGCAGCAGCGCAAACAGCGCCACATTGAGTAGCAAACCCGACAGCACGGCAGAGATCGGCGTCGGGCCCTCCGCGTGCGCATCCGGAAGCCACGCATGCACCGGAACTAGGCCGACTTTAGTGCCATAGCCGAGGAGGAGAAATATGAACGACAGGTTGAGAAGGGCGGGATCGAAACCGGCGGAGTTGGCCGCCAGCTGGTCCCAGGCCATCGCCTTGATGCCCTGGCCGAGGCGTTCCTCGGCTGCGAGGTAGACGAGGATGGTACCAAAAAGGGCCAGCGCGATGCCTACCGACCCCAGAATGAAGTACTTCCAGGCGGCCTCCAGTGCAGCGCTGGTGCGGTAGATGCCCACCATCACCACTGTCGTCAGCGTGGCGAGCTCAATCGCCACCCACATGAGTCCGATGTTGTTCGACACCAGCGCGAGATTCATTGCAAACATTAGCAGCTGGTACATGGCGTGATAAAAACGCAAATCCCGGGATCTCAGTCGTCGCGTCTGCAACTCGTGCGCGATATACCCAGCACTGAACACGCTGGTCGTAAAACCTACGAGGGCGCCGATGATCAAAAAGACCGTATTCACGTCATCGACGAGCAAATAGAGCGATGGTTCCGGCCGGTGCGAATACAGGGCGCCTGCGCTCACCAGCGTGAGCGCGCACAGGGTCACATTGAGGGGCGCGGCGATACGGTAGTTCGGGATCGCAGCGAGGAGTACCGCGCCAACCGAGGGGATGCCGAGAAGACCCGTGAGAGCCGCCGTTCCGATCGACGCGCTCACGTCGATTCGCCTCGCGACATGTCGAGCGCCTGCAGATCGACGGTGTCGAATCGCTCGCGGATGCGAAACAGAAATATACCGACGACGAAGAAGGCGATGAGGACCGAGAAGCCCACGCTGATCTCCACCACGAGCGGCATGCCACGGGCGCCGCTGGCGGCGAGCACCAGACCGTTCTCGAGCGACATGAAGCCAATCACCTGGCTCACGGCGTTGCGACGCGTGACCATCATCAGGAATCCCAGCAGAACGACCGACAGCGCGAAGGCCAGATCCTCCCGCACGAACGTGCCGGCGGATTGCGTCACTGGCAACATGACGACGATGGATAACGCGACCAGCGCGATCCCAAACAGCATCGTGGGTCCGATACTCACGACGTTCTCGATCGTGCGATGAATCCTGAGACGCACGACGATTCTATGCAAGGCGACCGGAATGAGTATCCCTTTGAATAGCAGGGCAATCACCGCAGTAATGAACAGATGCGGTGCGCGTTGCATGTAGGCCTGCCAGCCGACGGAGCATGCCAGCACGCAGGCGTGAATTGCAAAGTAATTGAGCAGCGCAAACATCCGATCCTGATACAGGAGCCCGAAGCTGACTAGGACCATGGAGCCCGCGAGAAGATGGGCAATGTCGCTATCGAGCGGGCTCACCGCGGCACCCTGGAGACAAACAGCAGGATCGTGCCGAGCAGGCCGAGCATGAGCGCCACCCCGAGGAATTCGGGGACTCGAAACACGCGCATCTTAGCGACGGCCGTTTCGAACAGAACCAGAAGAAACGCCAGCACTGCTAGTTTAGCCGCATAGGCGCCGAATCCTATCGCATAGGCAACGACCCCCGCGCCCGCCGCCGCCGTTCCCCACGGAAGGAACACGCACGCGATCAGCGAAGCGTACAGCAACAGCTTCAGTGCTGCCGCCGCTTCGATCATGGCGAGGTGTCGGCCGGAATATTCGAGAATCATCGCCTCGTGCACCATGGTCAGCTCCAGATGGGTGGCGGGGTTGTCGACCGGGATTCGCGCATTTTCCCCGATCGCCACGATGACGAGCGCAATCAGCGCGAGGGCGAGCGAGATGCTGAGGCCAGCGGTCGGTCCCAGCATCACAGCGGAAATCGACGAAAGCTGGGTGGAGCCCGCAAAGAGCGAGACTGTGAAAACCGCCATCAACATCGCGGGCTCCGCGAGCGACGCGAACATCATCTCACGGCTCGAACCAATTCCGCCAAAGCTGGTGCCCACGTCGAGCCCGGCGAGCGCGAGCAGGAAGCGTGCAGTACCCAAGAGCGCGACGATGACGATCAGGTCGGCGGCCCCGCTTAAGGGGAGGCCGGTGGCAAAGGTGGGGACTAACGTCGCGGCGACCCAAGTCGTCGCAAAGATGGCGTAAGGTGCAGCGCGAAACAGCCACGACGCATTCTCGGCGACGACCGCTTCCTTGCGGATCAGTTTCAGGAGATCACGGTACGGCTGAATGACGGTCGCGCCCCGCCGGCGCAGAAGCCGTGCCTTGATCTTGCGCGTAAGTCCGGACAGAAGCGGAGCGAGTACGAGGACGAGCGCGACTTGCGACAGCTGCGTGAGCCACGCTTGAATCATCGTAAGGTCCCGACAATGATGAGCAGCAACACTAACGCGGCGAAAACGAGCGTGAGGTAGTTGCGGATCGTCAGGAATTGCACTTTGTTGAGGCGATCGGCCGTCGCCTCGACGGCGCGGATCACCGGCACGTAGAGCGCCTCCCAGAGGGTATCGTGTAGGTCCAGGTCGAGCTTGGCCACGGAGGTATCGCCGGGCTTCGCCATGGTCACGTGTTCGCGCGCGCGAAAGACCACGCTGCCGAACACTCGCCGAATGGGCTGCGCAAAGCTGCTCGCGGTGTATTGCGTCGCAGGGCTCGCGTCTGGGAATCCGCAGTCCCACGCCGGGGACCGCCGTAAGGCATGCGAGGCAAAGCGGCGTACGATCACGGCGGTTGCGGCGGTGGCGATGAGGATCATGACAAAGAGGAGCAGACCGTCGTAGGCACTGCGTTCAGGGTTAATGGGAATGATTCGAAACCAGGGCAATGTCGATTGCGGCGTCAGTCGCGACCCGACGAGCATCTGCGCGACGGGGCTGATGCTATCGATGACGAAGCCCGGCAAGACCCCGGCGAGCAGACACAATGCCGCGAATGCCAGCATGGCGCTTTGTGACCAACGATCCGTCTCGCGTGCAGTGGCGGCCACGCCAGAACGGGGGCGGCCCAGGAATGTTATGCCGAACGCTTTGACGAAGCACGCTGCTGCAAGCGCCGCTGAACAGGCGAGGGTCGCGCCGATCGCAGGAACCAGGAGCCGCGGGACCCACTGCGGCAGTTGCGGGCTCAAGAGAATGGCCTGGAACGTGAGCCACTCTGATACGAAGCCGTTGAATGGGGGGAGTGCAGAAATAGCGATGCATCCCGCGAGGAACGCGACCGCCGTCACGGGCATCCGGTGGATCAGCCCGCCCAGGTGTTCCATGTCCCGTTCCCCGGTCGCCGTGAGAACTGCGCCGGAACCGAGGAACAGCAAACTCTTGAAGAGTGAATGGTTAAATACGTGGAAGATCGCCGCCACGAGAGCCAACGCGGCCGCCAAGCCCAAGCCACTCGCCTTGAACGCAAGCGACAGGCCGAGACCGATAAAGATGATTCCGATGTTTTCGACCGTGTGATAGGCCAGCAGTCGCTTCAAATCGTGTTCCATTAGTGCGTAGAGCACACCGAGCAGCGCGGTGATACCGGCCGCGAGTAACACCGGAATGCTCCACCACCACAGCGGCGGACCGGACAGGTCGAAGACGAGCCGCACGAATCCGTACACCGCAACCTTCGTCATGACCCCGCTCATCAATGCCGAGACATGGCTCGGCGCCGCAGGGTGCGCGAGCGGCAGCCACGCGTGCAGCGGAACGAGACCGGCTTTGGACCCCGCACCGACTAGTGCGAGGACCAGCACGATCGAGCCCGTGCCGGAGGCTGCAACCCGTCGGATCTGATCGAACTCATAACCGCCCTCGGGACCGGCCAGAAGGCCGAATGCGAGCAGCAAGCGTGAGCGCTCCCCCCGTCGCCATGATGAGGTACACGAGCGCTGCACGTCGGTTCTCCGCGGAATTGTGTTCGCTGACCACGAGCGCCCAGGACGCGAGCGACATGAATTCCCAGCCGACGAGAAATGAAAACGCATCCTGCGCCAGGAGCACCAGATTCATGCCCGCGATGAACGCCGGGTAGAACGGCACAACCCGCACCGACTCGCGAGCGTGTGCACCGTAGCCGATCGCGTAGCCACTGATGATCGCGGCGGCCACGTTGATAATGACCGCGAACGCGGCGCTCAACGAATCGAACCCCAGGAGGGTTTGACCGAGTGGCAGTCCGACAGGGATCTGAGTGAACTCGGGCCTCGCACCCGGCGTGAGCAGGGCGATGAGCGCAACGGCCGCAAGTCCCGCGCAAATCAGCATGCAGGCCGCGTAGATGACCCGGCTTCCCAGCGGGCGGCGCGCGGCCAAAATTCCGATCGGCGCGAGCGCGAACAATAGCCCAACACCGCTCGACGCCAGTTGACTCAAGGTGTGAGGGGTCGACATCACCGATCGGGCACCGAATGGCTCATTCGCCTCACTCGCCGCCGGCCTTGGGGGGCCGCCTTGGCAATCCGTCGACCGCGAACCGAGCTGGCGCTAACCCCCCCGACGGCTCGCGATGCGGGGCACTTGCGCGATGATTCCACTCGGATTATCGTTTCATTATCATACAAGGTCGTTTGCATGTAAACGAAGAGTTCCGCCGTCGTGCCTATCGAAGAGCACACCGCTCGTCTGACGATCCTATTCAATCCCCAAACGAAAGCAGTGTTCGAGCGGCCGTGTGCCGAGGAGAATCTCACCTCCTCACAAGTCCTGCGGCGCATGATTCGTGCCAACATCGAGATGCGCCTGGGTCGGAGAGGCAGGCGACACGAGCGACGGCAACACTTCTATTCGATTGGCGAACCTGGAAACCCAAGCACCATGCATGGAAACGGGAGCTGTCAAACTAGCAGCCATCTTTCCGAAGAACGCGCCCCCCCCCAAGACCAGCAGCCGTCACGCCGCGATCATCAATAATCTCCACAGTTGGAGCAGTTACAAGAGCTGGGCGCAAAATATTCGCGGCACATGGGACGACCATAGGTAGGTTGTTCAGTATTCGCGTTTGGGGAGCCCACGAGTGCGCCAGGCAATGCGAGCGCTTTCCAAACCCCATTAGGGGAACATTGTGCACGCTGCGTCGTCGGACAGGGTGTTTAGGGCGGCGAAGCGATTCGGCGCCTATCTGTTCTCTTTGCACCTAACGCCGTATCGTTGATGTCAAGCGGCCCGAGCGGTCCGCGGGAGGGACGCTCTGCCAGAAGCGTCGCGACCGCTGCGCTCAGTGCCGTAGCGACTAAGGGCATCGCGCTCGATGGGATCGATCGAAGCGACACATGGTGGGCAATGCACTCGACAGCCGAGCGGGCGTCCGCTGAGCGCGATCGCAGGCCCGCCGCATTCTGCTCTAGCGCCGTCATAAATCCTGTTGCCCACGCGGCGCCCGCAAAGTATCTTCCCGATGCGCAGGGTGCGTCGAGCGCCAATACGAATGTCCGAGGGTGTGGGGAGGCCGTCAGTCGGCGTTCCAGCTCTTGAAGAAACCCTATAACGAGCGCGAGAAATTTCTCATAGGCCGCGGGTGACGCGATCTTTGCAGCTATTTTCCAGCCGCGCACTCCCCAGATCGGCGGAAGCCATGCGCCGGGTGATAGCCCAATGGGCCATACGAGCAGCGCGACCAGATAGCCCTCGAGCATCGCGACGTCCATTCGCTCGATCGGCCAACCGGTCTCTGCCAACCACGCGTCTAAGCGCTCGAAATCCTGGGCTGCAAAGGGCAACGCGCCCAAGGTTGACAGATCAGGCGGCAGCAACACGATCGGCTCTGCGTAACCGTTTCGAAACTTGCGATGGGTCTTTCGCTTCATAGTCATGCCTTATTAGCTTTCGGATTTTCGTGCCGTGTCATGCCATGCAGCGAGGTACGCGGCTACGGCTTTGAACTCCGGCATCCCACGGAACAGCAGCGCAAGAGGCGTGCGACCGAAGAAGGGAGAGACGGCCTTCAGAGTGCGAAACCACACCGCCACCTCGCGTGGATCACTCACGCACTTCGCCAGAGTCTCGTCGATTTCCAGCACTGCTCGCGCGCGCGCCAATTCCTCTGGACTGAGCTGAGGAGCCGCGTCATGGAGGCAATACAACCACCGCTTGTCAGATGACACACCGAGCAGTGCGCGTTGCTCCGCTGGGGTGAGGTGCCAGCGCTCGGTGGCTCTAAAAAATGCGTCGAGATCCCTTGCGCATGGTGAAGCCCTAGTATTCACCGGCGGCGCTTGCAATTCGTTCTTCGCGCGGCCACGGCTGCACCCAAAGAAATGGTCATAGACTGCCGAAGCAGTGTAAGAACCGTGCATTCTTCCCCTCCGGCATCAAGAACTGCTGTCACAAGCGGCGCTCCAAGAGCAGACGCTTCAGTGCCGCAATGGCCTGCGCCGGGTTCAAGTCCTTGGGACAAGCCTCGGCGCAATTCATGATCGTGTGGCATCGATAGAGACGGAAGGAGTCCTCGATCGCATCCAATCGCTCGCCCGTGGCTTCGTCCCGCGAATCGACGATCCAGCGGTACGCCGCCAGCAGCGCCGCGGGGCCTAAGTAGCGATCACTGTTCCACCAGTAGCTCGGGCAGCTGGTGGAACAGCACGCACAGAGAATGCACGCCGAGGGTCGATCGATCTTCTTCTGGTCGGCACTTGACTGCAAACGCTCCCGATCAGGCGGCGCGGGCGTCTTTGATTGCAGCCATGGCTGAATGACAGCGTACTGCGCGTAGAAATGGGACAAATCCGCGACGAGGTCCTTGATCACCGGCAAGTGTGGCAATGGGTAGATGCGCACGTCCCCTTTCACGTCGGCACAGAATGTGGTGCACGCCAGCGCATTCGTGCCGTCGATATTCATGGCGCAGGAACCGCAGATTCCCTCCCGGCAAGACCGCCGAAAGGTGAGCGTCGGATCGATCTCATTCTTGATTTTGATGAGCGCATCGAGAACCATTGGACCGCAAGCATCCGCATCGAGATCGTACGTATCGAGGGTCGGTTGCCGAGAGGTCATCGGGTCATATCGATAGATATGAAGTCGACGCACCCGGCTGTCGGGTTTCGCCGCGGGACGGTGGATCCCGGGCCGAACCTCGGAGGCATTTGGCAATCTGACCTTAAGCATGGATCCTCCAGCGCCGCGTCAGTAGATCCGTGCCTTCGGCGGAACGGTAGCCACGTCGGGTGTCAACGTGTGGAGATGCACCGGCCGATAATCCAATCGAACGGTACCCGACGCGCTGACCCACGCCAGCGTGTGCTTTAGCCACCGCTCGTCATCGCGGTCAGGATGATCTTCGCGCGCATGGGCGCCGCGGCTCTCCCTGCGGGCGAGCGCCGAGTGCATCGTCGCGATGGCCTGCGCGAGAAGGTTCTCCAGCTCGAGCGTTTCAATGAGATCCGTATTCCAGATCAGGGAGCGATCGTGCACGCGCACTTGGCTCATCGATGCAACCGTGCCCGCGAGACGGTTGATGCCTTGTGTCAGCGAGGACGCCGTTCGAAAGACGGCGGCATCGGATTGCATGATCTGTTGCATTTCGAGCCGAAGCTCGGCGGTCGGCCTGGCTCCTTGGGCATGCCGAAGTCGATCGAGCCGTTCAACCGACCGCTGACCCGCATTTTTCGGCAGTGCGGGGGCAGCGCCTCGCTCGAGCGTGGCTGCGCAATGCCGCGCGACTTCGCGGCCGAACACCACGATATCGAGAAGCGAGTTCGAGCCGAGCCGGTTGGCTCCATGGACGGATACGCACGCCGCTTCACCCGCAGCCATCAGTCCCGGAACGACGGCGTCGGGGTTGCCGTCCTTCAAAGTCACCACCTCGCCGTGGACGTTACACGGGATGCCCCCCATGTTGTAGTGCGCGGTCGGCAGCACGGGGATTGGCGCCCGGCTAACGTCGACTCCCGCAAAGATTCGGGTGGTCTCGGCAATCCCGGGCAAGCGCTCCTTGATGACATCCGGCCCAAGATGCTCCAGATGCAGATGGAGGTGATCCTTGGCTGGGCCGACGCCCCGTCCTTCCCGGATCTCGATTGTCATGGCGCGGCTGACGACATCGCGGGACGCCAGGTCCTTGGCATTGGGCGCATAGCGCTCCATGAAACGCTCGCCGGTCGCGTTGGTTAAAAAGCCTCCCTCCCCTCGGACGCCCTCGGTGATGAGGCACCCCGCCCCATAGATTCCCGTGGGATGAAACTGCACAAATTCCATGTCTTGCAGCGGCAACCCCGCCCGAAGCACCATGCCACCCCCGTCGCCGGTGCAGGTGTGTGCCGAGGTGCAGGAGAAATAGGTGCGGCCGTAGCCTCCCGTGGCAAGTAGCGTTCGCTGCGCCAGAAACCGATGCAGCTTTCCCCCGGATATATCGAGTGCCACGACGCCGCGGCACACCCCTTCGTGCATGATAAGGTCCAGCACGAAATACTCGACGAAGAATATCGCATTGTGCTTGATCGACTGCTGGTAGAGGGCGTGCAACATCGCATGCCCGGTGCGATCGGCCGCTGCGCAGGTGCGCTGGGCGATACCCTGTCCGTAACGGGTGGTCATTCCGCCAAAGGGCCGCTGATAGATTCGCCCATCGTCCGTCCGCGAGAATGGAACCCCATAGTGCTCGAGTTCGATGACGGCGCTTGGCGCCTCCTTGCACATCAGTTCGATGGCATCCTGATCACCGAGCCAATCCGAACCCTTGATCGTGTCGTAGAAGTGATACCGCCAATCGTCTTCACCCATGTTGCCGAGGGCCGCGCTGATTCCGCCCTGCGCGGCAACCGTGTGGCTGCGCGTGGGGAAGACCTTGCTCAGGCACGCCGTCGATAGCCCCGCTTCCGCAAGACCTAACGTTGCCCGTAGTCCGGCGCCCCCCGCGCCGACCACCACGACGTCGTAGGCGTGATCGATAAAGTCATACTCGCTCATGGCTTAAGCTCCCAGAGCCACTCGCAGGACCGACCAGACACCCGCGCCTGCCAAGACGACGTGCACGAATTGCAGTGTTACTACAGTGGCCGCGCGCGCCGTAAGACTACTCACGTAGTCTTCGACGATCACGCGTGTCCCGAGGTAGGAGTGCTGTGCGGCCGCGAGCACCAGCGCAACCAGGAGAACGGCGTTTATCCCGCTTCGTATCCACCGCACCACACTCGCGGGATCGGAGATAGGTACAGACATCAGGGCGATGAGGAACCAGACGAGGAGCGGCACGAGTGCGATCGCCGACACACGCTGCTGCCACCAATGGGCCGTCCCCTGGCCGTTCGATCCGAGGTCGCGGCGAACAATGGTATCAGGGCTCATGACGAAGAGGACCCAATACCAAGATCGCGCAGACGCCGAGCGCAAGCGCGGTCGCCACCACGAGCCACCCCGTGCGACGAGCGACAGTGCGATCGAACCCGAAGCCTGCATCCCACGCGAGGTGTCGAATCCCATTACTCAGGTGATAACCGAATGCCGCTAAGATGGAGAGCAAAAACAGCTTGGCCGGTGCGCTCGCCGCAAGCCGCACCACCCGCGCATAGCTGCTCGCGCCAGATGCGATCGCGACCAATCCCGTGATTAGCAGAATAAATCCCATCGTCAGTGCGATGCCGCTGAGGCGATGCAGAATCGACAGCGAATTGGTGTACTGCCATCGGTAATGCAGAAATGGAGACGTAGGTCGGGTTCCGGTAGGCATGGGACTTGAGCGGCTCCAGTGGTCGATGTTTTGGGGAAACCCCTCTCGGTGAGTGCCGGCGGCCTGCAACTATCCGGCGCGCGCGGCGACCACAGTCAAAGAGAATTCGTCCCTATCCCCGTCGGTGAACGGCACCCCAAAGTCAGGACGGTATAACTCCGATTGTGTCATCGGCGCGAAGCCGCAGACCGCGTCGCAACCCGCGCTGCGGTCTACTTTATCCAATCAGCCCGAGCCTCAAGACTACATCTTAAGCATTGGCCGTGAAGCATCGGCGATCAATAACGTAAGCAAGAGATTTAGCCTGACTGATCACGTGCACCCGGCGCGCGTGAGCTTAAGTTGACCGCCAGTCGCCCGTTCTTCGGGCGCTGCTTCGCGCTCACCTGGATCGATCGAATTTCCCGATCGCGTAACCGCACGCCGCGTCCGCCCAAGTTGCTGGTACTTCCCTCCCCAATGAGCTCGACCCCGAGGTCTTCGAGTGCCCGTATGACCTTCACCAGTGAGTCGACGTTGCCGCGAATAAGACCGCCGCTGGTCTCCATTCTCTGAATCGTAGGCAGCGACAGCTGAGCGCGTTCGGCCAGTTCGATTTGGTCGATCCCTACGAGCGCACGAGCAGCGCGAAGTTGCGGTGCAGTAATCATGTTCTAAACGTTAGTATACATGTTTTAACATTGATAAACAACGCACAGTCGGCTAGTATTCACTTGTCAGTGCACCCCTTCGAATGTGAGGCACTCAATGGTTGACTATTGCGATGCAGCAACGCGGGCGTTCCTAACCCTTAAGTGTTCGGACAGAGTCGACCGTAAGGAGTCGTCGCGACACCCTCGTGGGTGATGGCACCGGTTGCAAGCCCAAGACTGTGCTCACACACGGGGGGCCCAAGCCCCGCTGCGAGTGACAGCCTTCGATCCGACTCGTCAGCAGACGCCCATTTAAGAATCTTAAGTATGAGCCAGCGGAAAGCCTCGACACTCCAAAGAATCGGATGAGCGACAGCGATGCAAAACTACTCGTCCTGCATGGGTTGTCTCCGGAAGGGGACACCTGGCTGAGCTTTCGCGAGCCGAGCGAGACCCAGATCGCCGGGTTGTGCAAGCGCCTGGTGGAGGACCGCTACGATAAGCCGTTTCTGGTGGAGAATCGTACAACCCGATCGCTCTGTTTTGGAATTGATGGCGCCATTCAAAGTGAGATGTCGCTCGACGATCCGGAAAGCTTAGTGAGCGCCTACACACGCAAGATGATGGGATTTCTGCTCTTTCGCGCACGCCCCCGCCGAATTCTGATGATCGGCCTCGGCGGTGGGTCGCTCGCCAAGTTTTGTCATCGTCATCTACCCACCGCGCGCACGACAGTGATCGAGATCGATTCGGGCGTGATCGCGCTTCGTTCGCATTTTCAAATCCCGCCCGACGATTTTCGCCTACGCGTGATTAACGACGATGGTTCGACCTATGTCGCGGCCATGGCGCAGTCGAATCAAAGGACTGATGTATTGCTCGTCGATGCCTTTGATCGGCGCGGTATCGCCACGGCGGTCACGGAGCGAGCATTTCTAGAAGATGCGCGCCGCGTGCTGTCCCGGCGCGGCATGTTGGTCATGAACCTCGTTGCAACTCTCGCGGCATGCACGCGCTATATCGACACCATCCGATCGGTATTCGGTGGCCCCGTCATCGCGGTAAAAGTCGATAATGAGAGTAACGTGGTGGTGTTTGCCGGGCGTCCACTGCTCAATCGGCGGCGCCTGGCCGCTGCCGGTCACAACGCGCAGCAACTCGAGGGGCGTTTCGGGTTGAGTTTCCCCGCGCTGCTCCGGCTGACACGCGAACTTCAGTACCAATTGCTCTTGCGAGGCGAAGGCGCGAAGGGAACCCCGTGCTCCTCCTAGCTGCACCGTGAATACTGTAGGTACCGACGCGTGGGTGACGGTTGAACCACAACCAACCCTGTTGCTAGACGCGGATCCCGAAGCCGCAGCGATGATGGCCTCCCAGCTTCGCCACGCGGGCTTCCAGACCTACATTGCCGCCAATGGACCCTCCGCCGTGCTCGCCGCTCGGAGAACGCGCTTCGGAGCGATCGTCGTGGTTGCCGATTTGGCCAGTACCGCAATGTGCAACACTCTTCGAGCGATCCGTCATGCGGCGCCGGATTCGTGGCTGGTTCTCATCGCAGATCCGACGATTGATCGCGCGGACGAACGCCTTCACGAACTGGGGGGCGACGCACTATTTGCGGCGCCGTTCACTGTCGCTGACCTCACCCAGCGCCTCAATACGCTGTCGAATCAAAGACGGTCAACGTCATGAGGGATTTATACGCGACCCCGTCAACCAATCGAGGCACAAAGCCGGTCGAGACGTTCAACGTACTCTTCATGTGCACCTTCAACGCATCGCGTTCGATCATGGCAGAAGCGATTCTCAATCATCTTGGCAACGGCCGCTTTTGCGCCATGAGTGCTGGCGATCAGGCAGTAGGGCAAATCCACCCCATGGCACTGGCAGTCCTCCGTGAGCACGGGGTGCCAACCACGGCCCTAAAGAGTAAAAGCTGGGAAATGTTCTTCGGACTCGCCGCGCCGCGTCTCGACTTCATCATCATCGTGTGCGACGACTCGCACGAGGAAATGGTATTGCCTTTGGCACAGCAACCCATTAAGGCCTTTTGGCCAACCCCCAATCCCGCGATCCGGAGCGGCAATGAGATCGAAATGCGCCCTGCATTCGAGGCGCTTTATGTGTCCCTCGAATCCCGGATTTGGAGGTTACTGGAACTACCCATGCGCGACCTGACCCGTGCACAGCTTTGGCAACAACTGATGGAGATTGGCGAACCTTATTCTGTCGACCGCCCTACTCGACAAGACACATCGACTGACTGACCCCGTCGGACAGTCGCGTGTAGATTCAGTACGGGCAGCCAAGGAGCGTGCTTTCTTTAGGACTCAATTGAGGTGAATCGGCGGTTGTGATTACCGGCTGTAGCACAACGAGATGTTTGAATGCGACGGTTCGTTGTGCAAGCCGATGGTCGGGTGAGATTGGTATTCCCATGAAGTTCCAATGCGTTCGAATCATCTCGCCGCTCTGCGGCGCGTTCTTTCTGTTGACTGCCAAGATTGCCCTGGCTGAAGAACAAGCAGCCGCTCAACTGAGTCAAACAGCGTCCGGTCTGCCGGCGCATCCCGACCAGGGCGCGAGCACGTTCATGCGCTTTTGTGCACCCTGTCACGGTTCAAAGGGCGAAGGCGACGGTGATCGTGCAGTACCCGCGCTCGCTGCACAGCGGTTCGCGTATCTCGTCCGACAGATGTCTCACTTTGGAAGCGCAATGCGCGATAAAGCGGCCGCCTACCATACCACCTCTCGCAAACGCATTTCCACGCCGGAAATGGGGAACGACATTGCAGCGTATTTGAATCGATTGCCCCCGACCTCCGGCGCCAAGACCGGTGCCGGCGTGAATGTCGAGTTGGGGCGCGCCATATTTCGTGAGCAATGCACGACTTGCCACGCGAGCGATGCCGGTGGCGATAAAGAGGGAGTCGTGCCATCTCTTCGCAATCAGCACTACGATTATTTGGTCAACGAGATGCATCGAGTGGCTGATGGGCGCCTCCATGACGCCGACCAAGGCCTGGTCTTATTTATGCGCAGCTTCAATGAGAGTGACATCACTGCGGTCGCAGACTACTTATCCCGATTGCACGGTCTCGGTAGCCTCCACCCACGAACGCTGAGTAACGGGGTCGTCGTCAATTGATCGGGACTGCGCGTGGAAAAGCTGCTTTTTACGTTGCCGCGAGGCCTCGCTTATAATCCAAACAGACACTCACCGCTCCCGCGAGTCAAGATCAACCTGTGCGTCCCTGGCCATCAAGCGCTGTGGTGGCTCCGAAACGCTCATGGGCAGATCCATCACGCCATGGCGTCCGTGATGCGTCGCTCAAGCGAGTCATGGTGGAGCACGAGCGCAAACGGTACCCGCGGTCCGAGATCCTTGAACCACTTCGTTTGCAACTCCAGTTCTCGTTGCCACTCGCGAAGATCAACGCGCGTGACCCTTGCAAATTGCTCCGCGGTGACGGCGCACCCGTCCCACTCGATGTCCTCGTATGTCGGCGCCAACCCAAGGGGAGTCTCTTTCGCACCGACACGGCCGCGTACTCGATCGACGATCCATTTTAGAACTCGCATGTTCTCGCCGAATCCGGGCCACATGAACTGGCCGCTCTCATCGCGACGAAACCAATTCACACAATAGATCATGGGCTTCGGATTCAAATGCTTGCCGATTTGCAGCCAGTGTTTGAAGTAATCTCCCATGTTGTAGCCACAAAACGGTAGCATCGCAAACGGGTCGCGTCGCACCACGCCTTGCTGCCCTTGTGCCGCCGCTGTCGTCTCGGAGCCCAGTGCCGAGGCGAGATAGACGCCCCCGTTCCATTGACGTGATTCGACGATGAGGGGAACCGTATCGGCGCGACGACCACCAAAGATAAATGCCGAGATAGGCACACCCACCGGATCCTCCCAACTCGCATCGATGGAGGGACATTGAGCCGCAGGCGCGGTGAAGCGTGAGTTCGGAAGTGCCGCCTTGCGATTCATACTAACACCGATTTCAGGCGTCCACTCCTGCCCCGTCCAGTCAATCAGGTGCTCCGGCGCCGTGGGGGTTAACCCTTCCCACCAGACATCGCCGTCGTCCGTGAGTGCCACGTTGGTGAAGATCACATTGGCTTTCAAGGTGGCCATCGCATTATGATTCGTCGTCTCCGACGTGCCGGGAGCTACGCCAAAGAAGCCCGCCTCAGGATTGATCGCATACAGCCGTCCATCGTCACGCGGCTTAATCCAGGCAATGTCATCCCCCACCGTCGTGACTTTCCAACCGGCGAAATTGCGCGGCGGAATCAGCATGGCGAAATTAGTCTTCCCGCAGGCGGATGGGAACGCGGCGGCGACATACGTCTTTTCGCCCTCCGGACTCTCAACGCCGAGAATCAGCATGTGCTCCGCGAGCCATCCTTCGTCGCGGGCCATCGTCGATGCGATTCGAAGCGCAAAACACTTTTTGCCGAGAAGCGCGTTGCCGCCATAACCGGACCCAAATGACCAGATCTCGCGTGTTTCCGGAAACTGGACAATGTATTTTTGAGTGCTGTTACAGGGCCAGGTGCTGTCCTTTGCGCCGGGTTCAAGCGGTGCGCCCACGGAGTGCACGCACGGAACGAATCGACCGTGGCTCCCGAGCGCATCGAGAGCGGCGCTCCCCATCCGCGTCATGATCCGCATGTTGGCTAGGACGTAAGGGCTGTCGGTGATTTCAACGCCGATATGCGAGATGGTACTCCCGAGTGGCCCCATCGAGAAGGCGATGACGTACAATGTACGGCCCCGCATGCAACCGCTGAATAGTCCCTCGAGCGTCACTCGCATCTCAATCGGATCGATCCAATTATTGGTCGGGCCCGCGTCGACCCGGGCGGCGCTGCAGACGAAGGTACGATCCTCCACCCGCGCAACATCGCTCGGGTCTGACCAGGCCAGATAGGAGTTTGGTCGTTTGGCCGGATTCAGGCGGATCAATGTCCCGGTTGCAACCATCTGCGCGCAGATGCGGTCATACTCCTCCTGTGATCCATCGGCCCAATGAATTTGGTCAGGTTGAGTCAGCGTGGCGATCTCGGCCACCCACGCTTTCAACTGCGGCTGGCGCACGCTTGGAGGCGCCCCCACGGTGTCGGATGTGAATACTTTGGGCATGCTTATGTCCTACGCTTCCCATTGGTCATGGGCTTGCTGATCGCTGTCGAAGAGGCCTAAAACTATCGATGCCGCGCGCCTCATGGCCATGGTCCGCCGCGTCGACGCAGCCGCTTTTCATACTCAGTGGTACGTCGTAGCAGGGTTGGAAAATACAACCCGAGTCGCCCCTGGATGCGATGCGAATTACGAGTAGCCGTCACCAGGCGCCGTCGATCGCTGAGCGCGCTTCCAGCGAACACGACGACGTTGCAGGTGTGCTGCATGGCGACCGCGATCACCGGTTCACCAAATACTGACCGAATGGTCTCAATGTACCGCTCGCATACGTCCGCGTCTTCCGCTAGATTCATCACGAACACGCCGCGTGGCGAGAGAACTCGTCGTGCATTCTCGAGAAACGACTGTTCGACCACGGCGTTCGCGATGCCTCGTTGATCGTAGGCATCGACGAGCATCACGTCAGTGCCCTGATTGGTGTGTACCATGCCCGCGACATGTCGTGCACCGTCCTCGTTGATGACTTGCAGTCGCGAATCATCGGGTGGAACATGAAAGTGTCTTCGCAGCGCAATCACTTCCGCGTCGATCTCGACTGCCGTGATGTGAGTCGTCGGTAGGTGCTTATGGCAATACTTGACCAGCGAACCGCCGCCGAGGCCGATCATCAGAATTCGGCGGGGGCGCGCGCGGAAGATCAGAAACCCCATCATCTTGCGCGTATATTCACTGACCAACGCCACCGGATCATCGAGGCGCATCTCGCTTAGAGTGCTTCCATCGAGAGCGAAGCACATTGCCCGGAATTCCAGATCCTCCACCGGGAATGGTTTATCGTAGCTCCCGTCTGCTATCCGTCCGAATAACACTTCGCGCGCCGTTTCGGTGGGCTCTCGAAAGCGCAGCACAGTGTCACCGTTTGAGGAGGTTCCACGAACGATAAAACGTCTCTCATTGTGATTGCTCATCGGCTACTGACCCCGAACATGACGCTTGGAACGCCGAGTGCGTTGTTGCACGTCACTCTCTTGGAGTATTGCGAGCGCACTCGTCTTTAGACGCGCGCCGGATCGAATCACTGATGTCTAACGCGATCGATTGCTTTCGTTCGCGTTCGCGCATGTTCGAGCGTGTCGATCACGTTGTCCGCCCCGACATGCGCGATCACACCGCCACAGATGAGCTTCTGCAGGACGCGCGGCCTGACTTCGACCAGCACTACCGTCGCGCCGTGGCGCTTGAAGCAGGTAACGATCTCTCGGAGTGCGAGGATGCCGGTTGCATCAACATACGGTACGTTGCCCATGCGCAAAATCAGTGTCTTTGTGGGCAGTCGGATGTGTGCGAGCAAGCTTTCGAGCTTCCCAGCCGCGCGCAAGAAAAATGGTTCATCGATGCTATAAACCACCACATCGGTGGTGCCGTGACCGGCGGGGAAACCACGAGCACTCGTGATCAGTGGCACCCCGGCTTGGAGTCCCGGAATCAGGGGCATGGCTTCTTGCGGGTGGGTCCTGCACACTAATTGCCGAGCTGATCTTAAAATAGCCCTCAGGGCCCCATGTATCGAAGTAGTCACGAGACCATCCCCTAACCAAGGACACTCCACATGTCTTGCAAGAGTAATCCTTATACGATGTTTTATCAATTTCTGAGCATGTATAGTGATGTTTAAAACATGATAACTGCTTCTCAGCTTCGCGCCGCCCGCGCTTTGCTTGGCATTGACCAACCCGAGCTCGCGCGGCGCGCGGGATTGTCCTTGCCCACCATTCAGCGCATGGAAACGAGCGACGGACTCATACGCGGCAACGTTGATTCTCTGACAAAGGTTGTGCAGGCGCTCGACGACATGGGTGTCGAGTTGATTGGCGAAGGAAGCGTCAGCAGCGTTGGGGGTCGCGGCGTGCGGCTTCGTGACCGAGGCATCGCCGCGACCAAGCGCCGCAATTAGCGGCAACCTGGCGCGCAACGTGCCGCCATGGCGTGACACCGGCGCTGTGGTGCGCGGACGCGCCGTGGCCGAACGCGAGATTGCGTTCACAGATCTAGGCTTAGGCGAGTAGTTACGACGCTAAGCAGGCTACCGAATCGCGGTTGCTTTTGACGTCCTCGCCTCCGACGCGCCGGCGACGACGTTGAGCCTATTCGCGGCCTTGTATGGAGTGTTCTATACCGCGGTGTCGCAGTTCGTCGGCTTCGCGCAGAAGCCAAAGCGTTGAAGTACCGGAGCAGTAATTCGGGTTGACAGAGAGCGTTCATCGATGCCCGACAGCTCTTCGGTCGATCACGGCCAGGGGCATAACCGGAAAAATGCTTGTACACGCGCGGCTATTCTCAGAACCATAACGCTCGGTGTAACCACGCGCTAAAGCCCGAGTAGCGTCTTCAGGCGCGAGCGCGTTGCCTGGAGTGTCGCTCGCGGCACGCTGCAAAGCTTCTTGGAGTTACGCGCCTTCAAGTCGATCGTGCGCATTTGGTGCGGCAGCACAACGCCGTGCACTGGGAGCCCGGGCGGGATGGGCACTTCTAGATCGTTGCGGGCACCCTCGGAACGGCCCCCATGGGTCGTGATCGCACACACCATCGCGAGCCCCAAGGCGCTCTGCAAGGCCTCGACCGACACCACCAGCGCCGGGCGGCGTCCCTGCTGCTCATGTCCGATCGCCGCCTCCGCATCGATCTCCAGTATATCCCCAGGCGCGATGGCCATCAGCGCGCCCTCTACAGAATTTCTTTGCCTCGCGGCGCGCCGAAGTCGACCTTCTCCTGGCGCTGTCGCTTGGCCCGCTTCAATGCTCTCATCAGATCGTGATGGCTGAAGGGGGAGACTTCATCGGATTTTTCGATGATCAACTTCTCACCGTCGAAATGAAACTCCACTTGCTCTCCGACGTTCAATGCCATTTGCTTGGCGATGGCGGCCGGGATACGGAACGCGAGGCTGTTGCCCCATTTCAAAACGGATTGTCCGGACATAATGGCCCCGCAACGATAAATACGATGTATAGCCATAGTATATACATTTCCAATGCCTTGGCAAGCACGAAGCATCGGAGTCAAGAAATTCGTTTTATAGCCACTACGTTCGGGACGTAGGAGTCGCAGGTTCAAATCCTGTCACCCAGACCATTGATTTTACTATGGTTTTCTCACCTTCACCCGCTTACGGTTCCTGGTATCTCAGGCCCACGGTTCCAGAAACGGTTCCTGTTTCGGCACGGGAAATCGCGCAGCTATTCGGCTGTTCTTGGACGTTGGCATAATCACACTTTAGTCGGACGCTTTCTGGCGTCTGTAATTAGTGGCCGGGTTTTAGGACGGAACGATGGGCATGTACGACGAAATCTACTGTCATGCGGAGCTCCCCGACGGACGCGACCCCCGCGGCATGTGTTTTCAGACGAAGTCTTTTCCAGATCCCTTTATGTGTCGCTATCGGATCACGAGCGCCGGGCGACTGATCGACTCTGCTGGCAATGATCTAGAGCCGGACGGCTACATTACGTTTTATACGCTCGATCGGGATGTTGGCGACAGCAAGACGCCGGGAAGAATTCCGGGGCTGCGTGAGTACCGCGCTCGATTTCTGTCCGGCCAACTGCAAAGTATCGCAAGAGTTGATCAAGACAGGGCAGGTCGCGTCCGATACGGCTTGGCTTCGTTTCGATGGTTCGATACGCCTTCGTTTCTCTTCGGCGATTCGGACGAGGAGTCTGACGCAAGTAAGGCTGACGTTGGGCCTGGGAAATAAAGGTCGCGGGTTAGTCTCGAGTTACTTTCCAGATTTCCCACGCGCCCACCGCTTGCCGACACGGCTTGCGGACTTGGCCTTACGAGGAGCGACCGACTTTCCTTTCTTGGCGGTCAGTCTATGAGATGGCTTCGGGTCTACGCCGCCGAAATCGATGCCAAACACGTCGGCCAGTTTCGACGAGTCCAGAATCCGGCCAGCGTCTGGAAGGTTTTGAACCGGTGTCCCGCTCTCCCCTGCGCGTGCGATCAATTCTTTGGCGTCGACCTTTCGCAAGCCGAACAGAAGTTCCGGTTCCGCATCGAGCCGGGCGCCAATTCCGTAGAGTGTCGCGGCGACATGCTTACACATCGCGGCCGAATCAGGACAGCTACAGCTGAAAGCAATCTCCTTCGGTGAAGGGAAGAGGCCGGTTCCCGGCCGTGTGATGCGCTCCATGACCGAAGTCGACAGTTGCCCCTGGAGCAGTTCGACCAACGTGTCGATGGAGCGGGCGCAGTCGCGTGTAATCGCCTGCCAGTGTGCACCGGCCACTTCCCTGATACTAACCGTGATCCGGTACAGACTGGATCCCATCACCTGGGCGGTTACTTCGCCCGGACCGATCTTGAGATCGATCACCGAACCGTTTCGCAGATAGGTGCGGCCGCGCGGTAGACGGTTCGAGTAGTCACTATAGCGTTCGAGGTTCCGGCACCACGCCTTACCCCAGAACGATTTCACAATCGCGCCGCGGCGTGCCGCAACCGGCGAGAGTGTCTGACCCTTTTTTTGCATTTTCGCGACCGTCTGGTCCACCGTCCGTCGACGCGCCGCCGCGGGAACATACGGCTTCCAAGGAAAATACATCAGCCTTGCTCCAATGACCGATACACGTCACACATTCGCCTGCGCCGAATGAATATCAAGCGCCACCAGATTCAGCAACTCCTTGTCGCTGAACTCGGTCAGCTGTAGCTCCGTACCTCCTTCAAGCACTTCCTTTACGAGCGTCTGCTTCGACTCGATCAGCTGATCGATCTTATCCTCGACCGTGCCGCGACAAACGAACTTATGCACCAGAACATTACGGGACTGCCCAATTCGGAACGCCCGATCGGTTGCCTGATTCTCGACGGCTGGATTCCACCATCGATCGAAATGCACCACATGCGAGGCGGCGGTAAGATTGAGGCCGGCGCCGCCCGCTTTCAAGGATAGAACGAAGAACGGAGTCAGCTCGTGGTCCTGGAAGCGCCGAACCAGTTCCTTGCGCTTCGATACCGGCGTGCCGCCATGCAAGATCAACCCCTCCCTCCCGAATATGTGGCCGAGGAATGCTGCAATAGGCTGGGTCGCCTCGCGGAACTGCGTGAACACCAACATCTTCTCCTGCTTGGCGGCGATCACCTCCGCGAGCTCGCGCAGGCGAGCGAATTTCCCGCTCTCGGTTTCGATCCACGCACCATCGCCGAGCCACTGCGATGGATGATTGCAGATCTGCTTGAAGCGCATCAGGAACGACAGTACGACGCCTTTGCGCCCCATACCCTCCGATCGATCAAGCGCGTCCGCGAGTTCCTCGACTGCCTTCTGGTACAGGGCCGCCTGTGTGGCGCTCAAGTAACAGAACGCCTTCAGCTCCGTCTTATCGGGCAGATCGGCGATCACCGACTTGTCGGTCTTGAGGCGCCGCAAGATATAAGGGCGCACGAGTTCGCGCAGCGGCCGATAGGTTTTCGCTTCAGCGAGTCGCCGGACATAGCGCCCGAACGCCTGGCCAGAGCCCAACAGACCGGGATGGGTGAAGTCGAAAATCGACCAAAGGTCCCCAAGACGATTCTCGACCGGTGTGCCGGTGAGCGCGATCCGAGTGTGGGCGATGAGTTTCTTGACGGCGCGCGTCTGCTTGGCGCCCGGATTCTTGATTGCCTGTGCCTCGTCGATGACCAGTATCCGCCACTGTGTGCTCGACAGCCAGTCGTAGCGCAGCAGCGCGCCGTAGCTTGTGATCACGAGGTCAACTGCAGCGAGCGTCTCGGAGGTCATCGCCTTCAAATCCTCTGCACTCGATGCCGAGGGATGCGCGATGAGGAATCTCAGCGTCGGTGCGAAGCGCTCGATCTCGGCCGCCCAATTCGCAAGCAACGAGGCTGGCGCCACCAGCAAAGACGAGGCTTGGGTCGGCGTCGCCGTGCGTTGCGCCGTCGATTCTTGCTTGAGAATCAAGAGCAGCGACAATACCTGGATGGTTTTGCCCAATCCCATGTCGTCCGCAAGACAGGCGCCAAGCCCGAGATGGTGCAGCAGGTAGAGCCAACGAACACCGGCCTGTTGATAGGGGCGCAGCGTCGCCTGAAGCGCCGAACCCGGCTCGATGCGGGCGAGTCCGTCGGGGCTGCGCAGACCCTTGAGAGTCTCTGCGAGCCACGGCCCGGCGCTCACTGTCGACCAGTCGGAATCCGAGGGGTCGCCCGACTGCTCCTCATCTACCGCGACGCCGGCCACCAGCCGCATTGCATCGGCGAACGGCAGTCCCCCGCCGGCCGCTGCCGTTTCGATCTTGCGGAATCTGTCGAGTAGTTGTTTGAGTTTGTCTCGATCCACCTCAACCCAGCGTCCGCGCAGGAATTGCAGTCCGTCGGACCCTTTGAGCAGGGCGCGGATTTCAGCCGCCGTCAGTCGCTCCTCTCCGAGCGTCAGCTCCACCTGAAAATCGAGCAGCGCATCCTTGCCAAGCACCGACGGCACCCGGCCGCCGATGCTCGCCCGGACCTTGGGCCGAGGCGGTCGGCCCGAACCCCACCCACTCGGCGCGCGCACCACGATCCCGGCGGCCTCGAGCTTGGGCACATCGGTCAGGAATTGGAATGCCTCGGCCGCGGACCATCTGAGGGGATGGTAGAGCTCCCCGGATTCCACCATGGCAGTGAGCCATGCGCATTCTCTCGCAGCTTCCTGTACCGGTTTTAGAAGCGAGAGCAGACGCGCTTTGTTTTTCGCGCCGGCGTATTCGCGCAAAGCCTGGGCAAGGGGCAGGTGCTGCGCGCGAGATTGAGCCGAGAGACGCGTCGTGTAGGTCGCAATGAACGCGAAAGGTGCTTCTTCATCGGAGCGGTTCTCGGCAAGATTGAAATGCACGCGGCCGACGAGGTGCCAGGCGGGATTTCGTCCTTTGAGGAACTCCTGCAGCGTTTGCTTCGCATCGGCGAGTTCGGCGCGGCACGCCGTATCAATTTTTTCCCACAGCGCGGCGAGCACATCGGCGTTCAAATATTCCCCGCCCGGCATCGGCGGCGCGGCGATCGCCAGTTCAATCAGCATTTCCGTCGGCGGCGTTTCGATGGTGCTCGCCGCAGCGGGGCCCGTGACCCCAGTCGGTTGCGCGGACGTGCATAGCGCGGTGACGTAGCGGCCGCCAAAATCTCGCCAATATGCAAACTCTGCTGGTAGAGCCGCACCGACGTCACGAATCCCAAGTTCGAGCAGCCCGTGTCCGGCACCGCGCTCGAACGCAGCATCAAGGCGCTCTTGCAGATTGCCCGGCAACGTACGCGCTTCATCCGTCGGCGCGAGCACGAGGTGCCCCTGCGGCGTGAGCGCGGGAATTCGATTCGAAATCGTCATTTCTAGATCTTTGACGATCGTCCGTGCTGCCACGGACCCGGCGGCTCCCAGCGAACAGGATATTCAACCGACGTCGCCGCTGCCTTGGCCGCCGGCATCAGAAACTCAGTTAGATCGGCAAGGACTCGCGAGAACTCGTTCGCTAGAGCCGGCTCGCCAATCCTACGCACAAATGCAGCCCACTGGCGGACATGGACTGGCTCAGAGTGGAACTTCGCCGTCAACGCCGCCGGCGGTATTATAGGCACGCTGGTCTGGCGACGATCGAAAGTCGAACGGATTGCCTGGCTTAATGCTTGGCCGGAAAAGGCCAGAGTCCGCGACAAGGTCCAGATGTCATAGAAATCCTTCATTCGACTATTCTGCATATCGAGATGAACCATGGCCTCAAATTTCTCTGCGATCGCCGCCTCCACCGGGTACGCGTTTAGCCGCACAGGGGAACTCGTCAGCAGCACTGGATAGTCGATTACCTGCGGCTCAGGATGAACGGCGTCGCCGACGCCAAAGTCAATCTGCACGGTCTGACGCACGTTGTCGAGGCGCGCGCTTAGACGAATGCGAGTACCGACATACTCGGTCGCGTCGCGAATCGGCTCCACAGAGATCGTCGTCGGCTCGAAAATGACACCGTCGGAAGGATCACTAATTGCTCCGCACTGTTCGACGAGTCGTACAAGTGTTGCCTGATCGGCAACGCCACGGCGCAGCAGATCGATATCCATCGTCGGCCGTGCGCGAGGCACGCCCCATACCCGGAGCATCAGCGCACCTTTGAGCAGGACCGTGTCGGCGTAGGGCGATCGCGAGAGCCGCCAAAGAAATCGCTCAATCACATAAGATTGAAGAATGTCGTTGAAGCTTAAGCTCGCTTCCTGGGCCACGTTGCGCAGTCTCGCGAGCACCGAGGCCACGACATTCTTCGGCGCTTTGGTCACGTGACGCTTTCCAGGTATGACGCCATGACACGATGCTGTCTCAGCAGTTGTGCGAAATGTAGGATTTCCCGATTGCTGATTCGCTTGCGGGCACGGGCAAAGCGCAGCGCTTCGATGGCAACATCCAAACCGAGCTTGTTTCGATATTTGAAACAATCAACTATCGAGCGCGCGACACTGTAGATGCGAATGGGAACGCCATCAATCCGATGAATTTCGATTCCTTGATCGAAAGTCGGAACGTCAAAACGAAAGATCTTCACTGGAGGCGTGCGCAGGCGCAGCCCCGCGTATCGTCCACGCGGCACGGCCAGGTGTACGACTCTCGGAACCTGAGTTGTGATGCCGTGGAAGGCCAGCGCCGAAATGAGACACACGACCGCCTTCGGTGCTTTGGTCGCCACTACGGCGAGGTCTGGATTACTGAACTCGTGAGCGGACGTGAGCCTATAAAGCCCGCGCGCGAGTCGCATAAGCTGACCGTCCTCTATGAGCCTGTACAGCGCCGCGGGATGAATACCCCGCATCAGGGCCTGACTCGTTCTCATCACGCCGCCATGTTGACGGAAGGTGTTGAGAGCGCTTTGTGTATCGCGAGTCTGAGCCATGTGGATAATATTAGCACCATTTATAAACATTTGGTACTTATCTTATCCGGAACCCTCTCGTTCGGGACGTAGGAGTCGCAGGTTCAAATCCTATCACCCCGACCATTGATTCAGGGGGTCCGTTCCGGTCACATGGGTAACGGTTTATACCGGCGGAATGATCTATGTGTCCGAAAGGACAAAGCTAGGGTGGGCCACTCATCCGTACATCTACGCGGTTGATTTGGCGAACCTACGAAATCACTCGTCATCACCTTTCCGATTCATTTTCCGGCGATCAATTTATCGGCCAAGACTTGGGCGCGACGAATTTCGGGGGCCCGGGCCAATAACTCCGCCGCGTGCTGCATCAGTGCCGCTGCGATAGGCCCTTTGAGGTGCGCCTCTCTACCCTCATCGGATTCGAAGGCATCGAAGATACCGAACGTTTGCGAATCGAAACGAACGGCGAACCATGTAGTTGTCAGCGGTTCTGCTACGGCCAGCGGTTGCGCACCCGCCAAGAAGGAGGCGACTTCGGCCTCTTTGCCGGGTTTCGCCTTGAGCTCCACAAACAGCGCGACTCGAGTTTGAACTGTCATTTACATCTCCATAATAAATGCGCGTTTCGCGCGATCGAACGACGCCCGCCACAGCGTGCGAGTGTGCTGCCTACACTTAGACCGGTCTCCGGGCAAGATTATTGCGGGCTCGCCGGAAAAATGGCTCGACTGCTGCGCGGCACTCCCTGACGCCCTCAAATTCGGTGGTGGGCGGCCTGCCGGCTGACTCAGGTTTGGATGGAATCGCGGCCGACTAGAGGCCACCCTCGGGCGAGGCCATTTCAGGTGCGCGATTATTACAAGGCGCCGCCCACCACTCGTTTCGGGACGATGCGCGACGGGACACTTCGAGAACTTGAGGCGCTTGATTTTCGGCCGCAAGTTCGGATCGTCTCCATTCAACAGGTCGACCCCCGTCTTGGCGCCGCCTCATCGTCTCCTTCCCTCATCAGTATTGTATGTCGCCGAGCTCGCAACCTCCGTAGCAAAGTGTCAGGAATTCGCTGAGCATAGAAGTGCCCGCGCGAACATTTGTTCAAGATTGCGACTGGACTGGATGCATTTACATAAACTACGCGCCGGCGCTAACATGCACTGCTCCCGGCATTCAATAACCCTTTGGGCGTTGCCCCTATTCGAGGATCAGTGCATGAGCAAGATTATTACAAGGTCGTGACGCATGACGGTGGCTGGGCCTACGAGAAGAACGGCACCTACTCCGAGAAGTTACCCACTCGCTAGGTGGCTCGTATGGCCGCAAAGCTAGCTGGGAGCGAACAAGCCATACCCGGCGACACGACAGCCATTTCTTTCGAGGATGATCAGGGACACCGGCACAACGAGCTCGCTGACGGACTAGATCGACCGAAGGTGACCGTTTAGGGGGCGATTTGGATTGCATCGCCTGCAATTATTTTCCCGTCCGTCCGGTCTAGTGATTAAATGCCGCATCGAGCGCCACCAATCAATTGAATTATCACAACACTTCGAAGGTTCTGATCATGTCTCACCAAAGAATTTCGATAGCCGCACCGCTCACCGTGCTGGCGGGCGCTGCGCTCTGCATGTCACTTGCAGTGGCCGATGAGATGGTATCTTTCGCTACGGGCGGCTACGCGCGCGGGCTGCGCACGATTTCCGAAATGCACAAGATCGATACCGATGGCGACGGCAATGTATCGAAAGCAGAATGGCTCGCCTATCAAGAGAAGGTGTTCGCTGCGCTGGACAAGGACAAGACGGGTAAGGTCGACGAGAAGGAATTCCTGACCCCCTCAAGTGAAATGGCGACTTTCGCCACCGGAGGCTACGCGCGCGGTCTTCAGACCAAAGCGATGATGCACAAGATTGATACCGACGGCGATGGCACCGTATCGCACGACGAGTTCATCATCTATCAGACGAAGGTGTTCGACATGATGGACAAGAATCACACCGCCAGCCTGGGACCGCAGGAATTTCTAGGTAAGTAATCAAAGTAGGAGGGAGCTACTCATCGAAATCCCCCGGATCATCAAGGTATCGCGCGGCGCAGGATCTCACTTAGACTGGCTTGCTGAGTCTCCCCGGTCGATCGCGCAATTTCCTTGCCATCTCTAAACACGACGATTGTGCTCTGTTTCGTGATCCCCAGGGATCGCTCCAAGACCTTTTCCGTATCGAAATTGGCGACAAATAGGGTAACGCCCTTAAACTCTGGTCGTTGGGCCAATTCGCGCAGTACCGGTGCCTGCACCCGGCAGGTTGGGCACCAATCGGCGTGGAACACCACCGCAAAGGGTTGGCCCTTATTATGCATGGCCTCATAGTGATCAGGGTCAAAGGGCATCTCCGCCGAGAAGGAAGTCGCACAAAATGCGAACGTCAGCATAGTCAATGCCGCAGCAAAGATGATTTTCATAGGCTTTTTCTCGTAGAGTTAAGAAGCGTCTACCGAGCAAGACCGGCGAATTGACTAAATTATTGCTGGTGCTGCCTGCAGCCTCGGTGAGGCTGTCAGGATCGAGCGACTATCGAGGTTTTCGTGCAGTGCGCTTTTTCTCTGGTGCGGGGGCCGCAGTCGAGAGAACAGGGTGGGGATGAATCTGCGTCGACTGCATAGATCAACATCCACATGGTGCAGCAGAGCCGTGAACCGTTCCTTCTTCTCCGGGGCGGATCGAGCTAGTGTCAAAGTCTGATGCGCACTTCCTTGCCGATACGCACTTCCTTGGAGAAAAGCCCGAGCACCTTTATTCTATGTGTCTTGCGGCCGCTCGCGACCCTCAATGCGGTACCAACCCGGAGGCACCCAGTGACTGAACCTCAATTCGTTCCCCTGTCCTACGAAGCATTGCCCGTCGACGTCATGAGGACACGCGCCGCCGAATTCGAAGCCAACCTGCAACGGCGCCGTACAGTGCGCCAATTTTCCGACCAGCCGGTACCGCGCTCGGTCATCGAGAGATGCCTGCAAGCCGCGGGCACCGCCCCGAGCGGCGCGCATCAGCAACCCTGGCACTTCGTTGCGATTTCAGATCCGGCGATAAAGCAGCGGATCCGAGCCGCCGCGGAAGTGGAAGAGAGGCACTTCTATCAACATCGGGCGCCGCAAGAGTGGCTGGATGCGTTGCGCCCGCTCGGCACGGACGAACACAAGCCCTACCTCGAGATTGCGCCCTGGCTCATCGCCATTTTCATTCGACGATTCACCCGGCTGCCGGACGGCCGTAAATTGAAACATTACTACACCGACGAGTCGGTCGGCATCGCGACCGGATTTCTGATTGCGGCGGTGCATGCCTCGGGACTCGTGTCGCTCACACATACCCCGAGTCCCATGGGCTTTCTGACGGACATTCTCGGGCGCCCCAAAGATCTCGAGCGTCCTTTCTTGTTGCTGGTCGTGGGCTATCCGGCGTCGGACGCCCGTGTTCCGGATATCACGCGAAAACAGCTGGCAGAGATCGCGACGTTCTTGCCACCGTCACCGTAGGCCGGATCGACACCCCGCGTCGTAGCGCCGCTTGCCGGATCGCCGGTATCACGTCTGCTTGTAAGTCACATTGCTGCGCAATAAGTAATCGCGATGATCCACGGTGCTTGGGCCGGGCTATGAATCAAGCCACGCTCCGTCGTCACATTCAGGATGCCGGCCCGGTCATCTAGGCATGGGCAGCTCAAAATGGCGATCCTATGGGAGACCCCTCTCCGTGAGAGCGGAGAACATCGAAGTTTCCTATGGACCCGGCCTGAGAGGCGTGTCGGGCCTACGGTGCGTCGCCTATTTGTTCTTGATGTTCACCGCGGCCGCCTGCACGACCACGGGCGGCAAAATCGCGGCGGCGCCGTGGGATACACCCAAAGGCTGGGGTCTCGACGGCTACGATCCGGTCGCATACTTTACCGATCAGAAGCCGATGCTCGGAGACCCGAAATATGCCTACGAAGCGCAGGGCGTCAGATGGAAATTCGCCTCGCTCGAGCATCAGCGGATGTTCATCGCCGATCCGAGGCGCTACGAGCCGCAGTTCGGGGGGTACTGCGCATACGCGGTCTCGCTAAATACGACTGCCCACGGAGACCCTCATCAATGGGCCATCGTCAACGACAAGCTCTATGTCAATGCGAACGTCATCGCGGCGCATCTTTGGAGCTTGGACCGGTCCGGAAACATCGACAAGGGCAACAAGAATTGGCCCAACATCCTGAAAGGAACCGACGAAGATAAGCCGCAATGACTATTTTTGACGGGCATTCGCAACCAGTAGCTTCAGTCCCGCAAGGTTGACGGTGCCCGGCAAGACCTGCCGGCCCACCAAGACGCCGGGCGTTCCGCGAATGCCCAATGCATGCGCCTCCGCATCGCTGCGCCTGAGCAGCGCGTCGACCTCCGCCGCATGATTCGTCCGATCCTTAGCCAGCTGAGCCGTGTCGATCCCGGCCGCTTTCAACTCGGCATCCACCTGATCCACTCGCCCTAAACGGGGGCCGTTGATGAGCGTGTCGTGCGCAACCAGATACTTGCCTTGCCACACCGCCGCAAGCGCCGCCCTTGCCGCATACACCGATACGCCGCCGAAGATCGGCCAATCCTTGTAAACGACGGCGACCTTGTGATCCTGGGCGATCAATGACTGCAGGTCCGGAGCCAGTTCCCTGCAAAACGGGCAGTTGTAGTCGAAGTATTCCACGATCGTGACATCGGCATTCGCCGCGCCGGCCGTCTCTTTGCCGGTATTGGCGATCAATTCTCCCTGCCTGGCGGGAGTGATGGCGCCGATGGTTTGTGCCGCTGCAACCGCGAGCAGCCCTATCGCCGAGAAGGCCGGCAACAAGAGTGTGGGGCTTGCGAATCGCCGAGTGGTGAGTGTTTGGAGCATAACTTGGGGCTCGGTAAGGGTGTAAGGCGGGGGCCGATGCCTAAGAAGACCGGACTTCGGTATCAGTTATTGCTCGCGCCGTATCGGCAAGCCGGCCGGTCGGTATTGGGCGCCCCGAAATTCCGGGGTTCGTCATGCACCGCGAGCGCGTGAACGGAGGAAATAACGGACACCGACCCACGGTCTGTATGGAATGACGAGCGCCCCATGTAGGTACCTTAGGAGAATCCCCATGATCACTGCAACCCTCAGGCCGACATCGCCCCCGTCGCCGATCGGCAGAGCCGAGTTTTGGCTTTGAGCGCAAGGATCAACTTTGATCTGGCGGTCGCCTCGTGTCTGGCGCTCATGCGCGCGGGAGAGCAATCGGCGGCCCAGGCCTTCGCACGAATCTTGAGCCGGTTGAGTCGCGGGGAATACGCGTATGCGGCCGGCTCAGTGGCGGCGCTCATCGAAGATGAGCAGCGACATGATGTCCAACTCTCGCGAGCCGCAACCGGACTGCCGCTCGTGAGCACGGACTTTGGTGCAAGGCACTTCTTCCGGCGCCTGGAAACCCGGGAGCCCGGTGTACATCTGGCCCGGATCGCAGCGCTCGACGCCTGCAGCTGCCAGCTCTTGAGCCGTATGCTGGAACCGGCCACCCGATCCCTCCTACCGCCCGGGCTGGCCGACACGTTGGCCGCCATACGCCGAGACGAAGGATCGCACGTCCGCACCGCGCGGCGCCTGGCCGGCGCGCTGGGCGTCGACAGCGGGCGCCTGCATGAGATCACGCGCATGGTCCGACATTCGTTTGCAGGCCTACTCGAGACGCGTGCGCCCCATTTCGAAGCGCTCGGAATCGATTCCTCCTTGCTGATTCGGAGCATCGACCGTGACCGGTCACCTGATTAGCCACACCTCGCCGGTCGCCGTTCTGGGAAGCGGATCGGCGCTGCCTGCCCATCGATTGCGCAACGAAGAGCTTCTCGACCGGGTATCCGGTTACCTGCCCGTCCGTCTTCGACGCCGCGCCGCAAGCCTGGCCGGCAAGCTCGGCATCGAAGCACGATTTTTTTCCCGGCCCTTCTTCGCGGCTCGGGAGGAGCCCGTCGCTTCAGATTCGGCGCCCTGCCTCGGTGCAAGCGCGGTGCAGAATGCCTTGGAGTCGCGCGGACTCCGTGTCGAAGAGCTGGAGCTCCTCATCGGTCACACCACGACTCCCCATACCTTGCTGCCGAGCAACGCCGCCTGGATCGCCGAGAGACTTGCATTCGTAGGGCCGCATATGGAGCTGCGGCAGGCGTGCACGGGATTTGCGGCCGCCGCCGTCTGTGCGGCGGCACTGATCGACAGCGGCGTGAAGTCGGCGGCAGTCGCGGCTGGAAACCCTTTTTTACGGCAGCTTGCCGGGGGCTCATCCTTCCCAGTCCCTCCCAATGTTCCCGCCAGCTCGCTAAGAGCGCGTTTGCGCGCTCTGTGACTAGCGGGGGCATAGCGGGACTGAAGTCCATGATCGTCTGCACATATACCCATCCCGTCCGCGGCCTGCCGTGCATCGGATCGTGATCATAGTGCGCTCGGTAAACGACCTCCTTCATCTGGCCGAGCGCTACGAGCATCTGAAAGGCCGCCTGTCTCGTGGTGCGTTTCGTCTCGGTGCGTTCCGCCCACCATGTCGCGTAACTGAGCTTGCGAGTGCCACGGTGAGGCTCAATAATGCGACCGCATTCAATTGAATTTGTCCACGGAGCGGGATCATCTTATATATTTAGGTTACCGACTCCATTGTTCCAACTCGTTCGCGATTTCATCTCACCGGAGTTTCTGGCCGCTCGGCGTCCGCGTCGACATAAGCATCACCCGCACGGCCGGCGGACGGCGCCCGGGTGATCGCCCGTCTCACGGCGGCTAGTCGAGCAGTCTCGTCAAAGCGCATGCCGCCCTCGCCGAGTCGTAGGCCAAGATCCGACCACAACAAGAGTATGTCCGGCGCATAGGGATGATCCTTCATCGCAACATACGCGTCCGTCAAGACGGTTGTACCGGTCGCGGCATCCCCCACGCGCAAGATGCGCTCGATCGGCCATTCTTCCGACATGCCGCCTGCCGCCTGCGCAATGGCTCGCAGGGCGTCTTGCAAACCGCGGCGACTTTTCGTCTTCTCGCGGATCTGCACGTCGGCGATGAGACAATAGAGTGCGCCGCCCCAATAAGTGCGCGCCCACGTATGGGTTCGATCGAGGCCCCGGTCGCCGGGCTGTGGAAGACCTTTCGGCATCGAGGTCGCGTACTCCTCCCACAAACGCGCCTCCGTTAGGTTGCCGGCCTGGGTTCGTGCCACACCTTCCACGTAGACCGCGACACCCTCGGCGAGCCAATTGTGCTCATCGGCAATTGCGGGCAGTGATAAATGAGTCATTTCGTGGACCAGCACCCAATCATCGCTGAGTGCGGCCAACGAGATATGCTGGCCCATGGTGACCTCAATTCGCGGTTGCGGGTATCCATAGGTTTTACCAGAGCCCATCGCTCCGCCATCGGCAGTCGTCATGCGAAGGGTCACCGCCGGCACCGGGAATTTACCAAAGTAGCCCCTTACGATGGCCGCCGATCGCGCCACCCATTCATCCACGCTGGCTTGACCCACATCGGGCGTGGGGCCCCGCGAGGTGACCGTGATCGTGGTATTGCCCGCGCTAAGAACATGGCCGGCCGAGTTCTCGCTGGCTCCGGTCTTGCGTGACAGGACGAACGTCACGAGCAACAGCACACCAGCACTCAAGATTAGCCATACCGCAAACCAAGGTGCGCGATTCATGCCGAGCGGGCGGGCATCGGGCGCGCGCGGCCGCCTCATTGGCTCTCGGCTGACAGTAAGTAGTCTGCAATAAGCTCTTCGGCTATCCAGCCGCGGAGCAGCGAGGCGGCGCGCAATGCCACTTCGGTATCAGGAATGTCGAGCACGATCTGCTCGCAAAGTTCTCCAAACGTGGACCCTCTGCGAGCTGCGTCCAGAAGGAGTGCCTCAACCGTATCCACTGATCGGAAGAAGGTCTTAACACCGCGGCGCCACAGTAACCATTGCGAAGTCTCACCGTCGATGAGCTTGGCGGGCTGGTCGCATAGCCCGTTGGCCGCACGCCACCATTGCACGATGTTGCTTTGCGTTTCAAACCGCCGGACGCATGCCCGCATGGTAAACGACAGGCCCGGCCACGCGGCGGGGGGGACGGTGGCCACCGCCGAGAGTTCGAGTGACTGGTCGTCGTGCGCATCGAACACATCGGCCAAGGTCCATTCCCAGCGGGCCAATTCAGCAAGTTCCTTTGCTTGACCGTAAACGCTGTGCGACTTTAGCCACTGCGCGATGTCAGCGCCGTACTCGCGGACCGAGTAATGCATGGAGCGTGTCGTATCGACATAGTCGCGCATCTGCCGCGCGAACTCCTCGCGGCCTAAGGTCTTTTGTAACACCGGATAGGTCGCGCCCAACGCCTCCAACAATCGTGTGCGGTATCCTTCAACGTACGTATCCAACCGCGGCTCGAAATCGATATCGTCCTCATGGTTCAATTCTGCTTCGATCCCTTCCTGATGCAAAAGTACCCGCGCTTGAAAGGCGCGCTGCAGTTCTTGAAGGCGCATCACGCCACCGCCGGAACTGCGGTCATGCGTCGAGCGGTATCCAACTCCTCGAGCAAGTCTTCGAGAGGAGGAATGTTGGCGTCACGCTCGATCATGGTACTAACCGCCCCATAGCGTTCACAGGCGCAGCGATATAGGTTCCACACGGGTTCCGCCACCGGTGCATCGTGGGTATCAATAATGAACGACTCCTGGCGCTCATGTCCCGCAAGGTGAATCTGCGCCACTCGCTGTCGCGGAATGCCTCGAAGGAAATTCACTGGATCAAAATGATGATTGACACTATTGACATAAACGTTATTCACATCAAGCAACAAAAGACAGTCTGCCCGGGCAGAAAGCTCGGCGAGAAACTCCCATTCCGTCAGCGGTGAATTTTTATAGCTCACGTAGCTCGACACGTTTTCAAGCAAAATTCGCTCACCTACAAAATCTTGGACTTCCTGGATACGCGGCACGAGATGTTTCAGCGCCTCTTCGGTGTAAGGCAAGGGCATCAAATCGTGTAAGTTGACGCCGTCCGTCCCGGTCCAGCACAGATGATCGGAGATCCAATGGGGTTCGACTCGCTGCATCAGCGCCTTCAGCGCCTTTAAGTACTCCCGGTTCAACGGCTGCGTCGAACCGATTGACAGAGAGACGCCGTGCAGCACGAGCGGATATTGCGCGCGAATACGATCGAGATAGTGAAGCGGCTTGCCGCCGGAAACTAAATAATTTTCGGTCAAGGCTTCGAAGAAGCCTATCGCCGGTAGGTCCGCTAAGATTGCCTCGTAATGATCTGGCCTAAGTCCAAGACCGAAACCCAGATTCTTCATGGCATGTTCTCAACCGCGGGCGAAAGAGAGGGCTTTCCCCCTCCTTCGCTCCGACTTAAGCACGATCGTTTATTTGCTCAACTTCGCCTTGGCGGCGTCGCAATCCTTCTGGGTCATTTCCTTAAAGCCCTGGCCCTTGCACGAATTCTGGCCCTTGCAGGAGTTCTTCTCGCTCTTGCAAGAGGACTGACCTTTACACGAATTGACGCCATCGCAATGCACCTTCGCTTCATCGGCGGCGGCAGTGCTAATTGAAACGACGCTAAACAAAAGTGCGGCCGCCGTGGCAATCGCCGCACCCGAAACAGACTTAGTTCTCAGCATGAATCATTCCTCGCAGTGATTTAAAGAGGGTGGATAAGGCCCTTTTGTCCTCTGTCCTAAACGAAAAGACCTGAGTTATCACCAAAACATTTCAGGACATCGCTTATTTTCGTAGATGTCGACAGCAACAAGGAAATGGTTGCGTCCCGCGTTGGCGCCCTCGCGCACGCGTGATTTGGCACGGTAACGCCCGTAGACACGATAGCCCCGTAGCCGCCAGCGGAATCAAGAGCAGTAATGCGAGCACCCCGATGGTGATTGTAGAGGCGCTTCACCACATCCTGCCACACTGCCCCGAGATGCCCTGACTGATCAAGGACAATGTAGACGATAACATGCAAAATAGCGTAGAAAAACGCAAACAAGCCCAGCATGCGCCTCAGCCGCTGCCTGCCGAAGTCCTCCCGCTCAATCGACAAGTGCGACGTGAAGTGTCGGTGTTGACCGACCTTCAACCATTCGGATTAGTGCACTGCTATAACGGCGCCCCCGGCAATAGGGCCTTGTCCATTGCTCTGGACCAGGACAGCAACTCGGGAAGCGTCCGCAGGAAAGGAACTCACCGGCGTTCGAAACACCGTGGCATGTCCGTTCCAGGTGCCGATGGAGCGAAACTGTCGAACGGTGTTAAATTCCTGCAGCGTTCTGCCGGAGTTCTCACCCCGTCCGACCGGCGTCGACGCCTGTGGCAAATAGGCGGCCACGAAGACAGTATAAGCCGCTCGAACCTGGCGTTCAGGCAGGTTGATGGTCAGCGCCCCATCGGATACCTCAACGCCCACCGGAACCGCATCCTTGGTGGCTTGGGCCACGGCATTGAGGATTCGCCCTTTGTCTGACCCGACGAAGCTGCTTTGGCCGTTAATCACTGCTTGCGGCGTGAATGCCGACGACAGATTCAACTCTTGAACATATCGATGCTGGCGTTCAGCCGCATTGGGTATCGAATACGGGTCGCGCCACCCGATGCTATCCCAATAGTCCACGTGAAAAGCCAGAGCGATCACATTGGGCATCGATGAAAGTTCGCCCAGTACGCGGTCCGCGGGGGGACAGGAGCTGCAGCCCTGGGAGGTGAAAAGTTCCACTACCGCGGGACCGTGCAACGAACTCGTCTGAGCTCGAAGATCGGTCGTCGACCCAACAATGATTGAAAGACTGAGAGTCCCCATGTAGGCGACGCATTTAGAAAGTAGTGACATAGCTTTGAGCAATATCGAGGGCAGCATCAATTAGGTCGCGGTGTCGCGCGCGAAACGCTTGAGCCAATGGTCGACTGAGACGAGTCCAGCACCAGCGATGCCTAACCAGAGGAACAACGCAAGGTATTCCGTTTCGTCAAATCCGATCAACGTCAGCACCGAATCGACTTGATCCCATTTCGCCGAGGCAATCGCGACGATCATGGTGACCCCGAGGGCGCCCGCCGAAATTCTCGTCATGAAACCAATCAGCAGAAATATGCCGCCAAAGAACTCGACCCCTGAAACGAAGGGTGCCAAGATTTGCGGCGCGGGAATATGCCAGCCCACAAAATTTTCAACGATCGCGGGTAGATTCTGCAGCTTGCCCAAGCCGCTCCATAAGAATTCCCAACCGACCACAAATCGTGCGAACAGCGGCGCAAGCCATACGAGATGTCGAGACACACGCTCGGGCCAGCCGAAAAACCAATCAAGTAACATTTGCATGACATACCTCAATTCTGCAGTGTCGGATCAATTCACTTAAGCATTCTTTAGAACCGACCGCCCATATAATTGCTGCTTCGCGCGGCGATGACTCCACTCGCATTCGTCGAGAGTCGTCGTCAGTAAGCGAAAAGAACGCAACGAAGGTAAAGACCGGTCTATCCTAGAAGTTATTTCATTCGGCAGTTAGAAAGGGAGATATCTTGTCGCCTTCCAGCACTCGGCAAAACCCATCCCACTCCTCCCGGCATGGCTTCGCGCAGCGCGCCGCACGGCAACAGTTCCCGCAGTACTTCGGGTCGACGGCTGATGTCGTCGTTACCACGACTCTTGTCGCGATCGCGTTGAACGTCGAACGCTTTCGCCTATTATTTTTCTGCTAACGGTGCGAGTGAATCGTGAGCTGAGCCGGGAAGTCGTGGCAATCGAGGCCGTCCTTATCGAGCCATCGACGCGTCGACTCGCGCCCTCGGGCAATGAGCTTTGCGCCATTGGAGTAGTCGTACGAGGATTGATCGAGTGGGCAGACGGGCGGTGCGATGCTTACGATGATCGAATGAGAAAAATGCTCGAAATCGCGCAGAAGTTGTCGAGCGCCGATCAACGTTATCGCGTGCATGGCGCGTCCCCATGGACGCTTCGGAATAGTATTCGTCGCGCACGCAAATCCGCACGGCAAGACGATCACCCGCGTCGCCCCCAGTCGCACGGCAACCGAGATAGGCGTACTAGCCGACACCGCACCATCGACGAGATGTCGACCGTGATACAGCACTGACGGGAACACGCCGGGGATGGCTGTACTGGCGATGACCGCCTCGATCACTTCGCCCTCCGATATCACGACCTCCTCCCCGGTAATCAGATCCGTACACACCAGGTGCAACGGAATCGAGCTCTCACTGAAGATCCGATAGGGGAGTTCGCGCAGCAGCAAATTTCGTAGTCCCTGTGCGCTGGCAACATGATCACGAAGGCCCAGCATTCCTAGCATTGATCGCCACGACAAACCTAAGACTTCTCGGGTGGTAATTTCACTCCACAGCGTCGCCATCCGGGTCACGGTAGCGGCGCAAGGATTGTGCGCGAGAAACGCTCCGTTCAAGGCACCCGCTGACACCCCGACGATGAAGTCCGGTCGCACGCCCTCTGCGATGAGTTCCGCGAGCATGCCGACCTGCACCGCGCCCAAGCTTCCACCGCCCGACAGCACCCACGCGGTTTTTGGAGTCGTTGCTTCTCGAATTGGGGGGATCCGCCCGAATTCAGCCATAGAGCCTTCTATTTAGAATTCCAATCTACTTGATACGCCGTCATGCGAGAATTCACTGTTGGAATTTCGGAACGTCAATAGCCGTTTCACACAATAAGACCGGTGCTGACGCACCGTTATTACAAGCTGTGAAATCCGACAGGTTATCGGAGATCTCTTTTCATGTGGCTCCATCCACTCTCACCGGTAATGGCGTGGCGCGGTAACATTGATCGTCGATCAGCGGTCTACTCTAGGCAATGACGGAATATTTTCTTGCAAAGTCATCAATCGTATCGGGTCGCTTGTAAAGCGACCCCGCAAAGGACACAATCCGTGCTCATTTTGACACGCAAGACAACTGAAGTGATCCGCGTAGGCAATGACGTTCAAGTGATCGTGCTCGCCATCAACGGCAATGAAGTGCGCCTCGGCATCGTAGCGCCCTTGGATGTCATTGTTGATCGCGAAGAAGTCGCGGAGCGCAAGCGGCGGGAGCGCGACGAGTTGGCTCGCTAGATATTGGCGTTACGATTGCAGGGGATCATTGCAGCATAGGCATTTTTGTCGATTAAAAGCGTGTGGTGAACTCGGTTAGCCACTGCGGACTTCGGTCAAGAATCCACGTTTCGAGGGCCTTATCCGTTCCGGTGGCGATCAGAACGCCAATCCCGACCATGACCACGCCGAAGATTGACTCAAATGGCTAGGGGATACTAAGTAGACCGGGGACTGCGAGCGATTATTGCCGGGAATGGTGGTCTTTCTCGAAATAGCTTAAATCCAGCAATGTATCGCTATCCGACATCGCGGCCAAACAGGAAATCAACCCCGGGGCGCTAGATTGGAAATAATTGGCCATCGACCCCGGTCATGTCCTCGTGACCACCATTTCTACGTCGACCACCGAATGGGACCTCGACCTGTCCCGGCCCGAATTCACCCTGCGGGGCCAGGGGCATAACGCGGTAAGATCACGGTATGGATCTCACCAAACCAATGGTTTACCCGTGATGGATCACGCGGTTGGAAAGCGCCAGTTTGTGGGCTTTCACGCGCTTTGCCAAAAGCTGCGCCCAGACCTGCTGCGCTTTGCCTATTGGCTGTGCCACGATCACGCGTTGGCCGAGGACGTAGTCCAGGAAAGCATGCTGCGCGCATGGAAGGCTCAGGATTCTCTGCAGGACGAGAAGGCAGCGAAACCCTGGCTGTTGACCATCGTGCGGCGCGAATTAGCCCGTACCTTCGAGCGCAAGCGCCTGACAACCGTGAATGTCGATGATCTAGTCGCTCAAGAGGCGCCCTCGCTCGCCGCCGGCGATCAAGATGACCTCGAGGAAATGCGCGCCGCGATTTTCACCCTACCCGTCGAGTACCGCGAGCCGCTGGTTATGCAGGCCCTGCTCGGTTATTCCACAGGCGAGATTGCGAGTGAACTGAAACTGTCGCTCCCTGCAGTGCTAACACGCTTGTTTCGCGCTCGCCAACAGCTGCGCAGGCTATGCGGCGAGGACACCAGCAAGGACCCGCCCGCATGAACGATCACGAGCAGTATCGGCGGGCGCTACTGGCTGATCCCTCGTTCACGGATCCAGAGCTTACCGGGCACCGCAACGGCTGCGCGCAGTGCCGCGCCTACACCGATCGCGTGTTGGGTTTCGAGCAGCGACTCGCGCGGGCTCTTAATGTGCCTCTGACGGCTAGGGCCGATATTCTGCCCTTCACGCGCCGAACCACGCCGAGTTCCCGTAGCCGTCGTTGGCTCGCTTTGGCCGCGAGCGTCCTCCTTTCGGTAGGTGTTGGGTCCACTTTCTGGCTGGCCGCGCCGCGCTCAACCCTCGCTGCCGAAGTGGTCGCCCACATGGCAGGGGAACCGAATGCTTGGAACACGCAGGTACCCGTTCCGGGCCCCAAACTCGCAGCGGTTTTGAAGACTGCCAACATGAGTCTCGATCCCGGCGCTCCGGCCGTGAGCTATGCGAGTAGCTGCAACTTTCGCGGTCACATCGTGCCGCACTTAGTCGTACAGACCTCGCGCGGTCCGGTGACCGTGATGGTGCTGGTCCACGAGCGCGTCGCGAGACCGCAAGATTTTGATGAGCACGGGTATCGTGGCACGATCGTTCCCGTACCGAATCACGGCAGTCTCGCGGTCCTCATACGGACAGCTGACGCCACCTTCGCAACCGTGGACGCAATTGCAAATCAGGTGGAAAACGCCATCGTGTGGGGACCGCAAGCGGAAACCGTGAGCGAATGAGCGCCCGCTCGTCATCGATGACGGGTACACGTCAGTAAGGATTTAGGGCCAGGAATGCCGGTTTCCGATGCTCACCCGCCGCCAGATCAACCACCGTTGCTTCGTGCTCAATCTGCTTCTCCAGCAGGGCCACGCGTACGCGCCGTGAAAATGTCGAACGCGGATGGTAGTAGAGATGAAGCATCGAACAATCCCCTCTGGATTGTCGGATATGGACGGTGAAAGGTTCTGAGTCAGAATCGGCGGGACGACTTCTTGCCCAGTGCCTAGTCTGAAGAGCCAAAATCGGCGGCGCTATGCCGCTCTGTGACGCGCAATTCCGGGCCACCGATGAGGAATTGACGCGGCGCCCGCGCTGCACGGCCGGGCGGTTGCCCACGAGATCCATCCAGCGCGTTACGTGGCGGTATTCCTGCGTCGAAAGGAACTCGCTGGCACTGTACGCGCCACTCATGATGGCGCCATACCACGGCCAGATGGCAATGTCGGCGATACTGCACTCCTCGCCAGCAATGTACTGCGTCTTGCCGAGCTGCGTGTCGAGCACATGCAGCAGCCGAGACCTAAAAGGCGTACGGTCCTGGCCTCGAAAACGAGGAGCAAGGCCATCGCTCGTGCGCGCGCCCACACAGACCGCTGTCCAGCGTCCCTGGCGCGCCCCTTGTCTCGGTGTGTCGATTGCATCATCGCTCATTGACCGCGGGCAACGGGGTCGACTTGCGTTCGGCGGCTCGGCCAGACCAAAGAATTTCAAAGTCCGAGCCCAGTCAGAAATGTATCGATCTGCTGCTCAAACTTGTTCCGATCGTAGGAGACAAGCGCCATGCGCCACAACCCCTGCAGATACGTAATGATGATCGGTGCCACCACTTGCGGTTCCAAATCCGGTGGCAACAATCCTGCTTGCTTGTCCGCCGAAAGTCGCGCCATCATCCGCTCCGCCAGCGTCGACAGCTGGTCGTAAACATAGCGGCGCAGATCGGGCTCCGCCAACACGTCGCGGTTTACGCTGCCCGCCATCAGGCACAGTCGTGAGGGCGTGCCCGGATCGTCCAGACAGTCGAGCAGGCTCTTGAACAGTGCCCGAATTCCTGATGCGGCGGTGGGCGCTGAAAAGAGGGCCTCGCCGCGGTGGCGACCGATGGTCGAGCTGTAATGTTTCAAGCATTCCAGATACGCCCGCTTCTTGCTCTTTACGGTGTTGTAGAAGGAGCCCTCGCCGATCCCCATCGCTCGCAGCAGCGCGCGCAGCGATGTACCGGCGTAACCGCTCTTCCAGAAAAGCCGCGTCGCTTTCTCAATCGCCTTTGGGTAGTCGAACTCTAACGTTCGCGCCATCGCACCACTCCGATTCGATTACTGTAGTAACCGCCAAAGAATAGCCTTGATCTGAACTGTCTTCCACTGTTATTCTGTGGCACTCGCTACATAACCGTGCTTGGATCGTCCAATGAATTCCTTGAAGGATAAAGTCGCACTCATTACCGGTGGCACGAGCGGCATGGGCGCCGCCACCGCCAAGCTCTTCCATGAGGAGGGGGCCACGGTCATCGTGACGGGTTCGAGCGGCGCGAGCGTTGGCGCAGCGCTCAAGGCAATGCCCTATGTGGAGGCCATCGTCTCTGACGCGGGCGACCCTAACGCGTCAAAGGCGCTGGTTGATCACATCAGCAGAAAGCACGGCCGTATTGACATCCTCTTCGTCAACGCCGGCATCGGTCGCATCGCTCCTCTCGCCGCGGCAGATGAAGCGCACTTCGATGAGCTGTTTCGCGTCAACGTGCGCGGCCCGTACTTCTTGATCAAACACGCAGTACCTGTCCTTCTAGACGGCGGGTCGATCATTCTCACGTCATCCCTGGCTGCGGTGCAGGGAATGCCCGCGTTGAGCGTTTACGCAGCGACGAAGGCGGCTCTGCGATCGTTCGGACTCAGTTTGGCAGCAGAGTTGGCGCCGCGTCGCATCCGGGTCAACACCATTACCCCGGGTCCCATCAACACTCCCATCAGCCTGAAAATGGGCCTGAGTCCGGAACAGATTGCGGGTTTCGGGCAAATGGCCGCGAACGGGCCGTTCGGCCGTGCGGGCGAGCCAGAAGAAATAGCCGCGGCGGCGCTCTACTACGCGGTGGATGGATCTCGGTTCACGACCGGAACGGAACTGCGTATCGACGGTGGGATCTCCGCGGTCTGAGCAGCTTGGCGCCTGTGACCAATACAAGCAACGAAGGCCCTGATCATGATCAAGTTCTACTACCATCCCGCGCCCAATCCCGCCAAAGTGGCTCTGTTCCTGGAAGAGTCCGGTTTGCCGTACGAGGTCGTGCCGGTGGACACTCGCAAAGGCGAGCAATTTGCGCCGGACTTCGTGGCGATCAACCCGAATAGCAAGACGCCTGTCATCACGGATGGCGATGTGCGTGTGTTCGACAGCACGGCGATCTTGCTGTACCTGGCGGAAAAGACCGGGAAGTTTCTCCCCGAGAACACTCCCAAGTCGCGCGGCGAAATGCTCTCGTGGCTGATGTTCATTTCCAGCGGCATCGGCCCGTATTCCGGGCAGGCTGTGCATTTCAAGCATCACGCGCCCAAGGGCCTCGACTATGCGGCTGACCGGTATGCCTTTGAAGCGCGCCGACACTACGGCATCCTGGATGCACAGCTGGCCACCGGTCCCTTCCTGATGGGTGTCACCTACACGATTGTCGACATGTCGGCGTGGGGATGGGCGCGAGCCGTTCCGTTCATTCTCGGCGACGATGCGTGGAGCACACTGCCGCACCTGAAGCGCTGGCTGGATCTTGTGAATGCCCGGCCGGCTGCGGTTCGGGCCGGAGCCCTCAAAGACCGATACCCGTTCAAAACGGAAATGGATGGTGAAGCTCGCCGCCACCTGTTCCGCCACGCTACGGACGTTCAGCCCTGAGAGTTATCAAAAGCCCACTGTGGTGATCTTCTACCGTGGCGGCTGGTGCCCGTATGCAGTATGCAGCTGAGCGATATGCAGCTGAGCGATCTGCATCTGGTCGAGCCGAAGCTCCGGCAGAAAAGCTTCGAGATCGTGTTTTTGAGTACCGATCGCCCGGCCATCTTGTACTCCAGTCTGAAATCCGAGCATATCGACTATACCCTGCTGTCGGATAGCCGGCTCGAGGCCGCAAAGGCGTTTCATATCGCCTTCCGCAAGAATTTACCGGTAAGAACGCAACCGAATTCACATCCTGGCCGCTTCTGTCGCGGCGTTCAGTCAGCGTGACGGTGAGTTCGCCGTGCGATACGTCCGCTTCCACTGGGATAGCGCTCTTTGGATTGCCTTGCTTTACCAATGTAACAGCCACGGGCCGAGGCACGCGCCGATCGCGGCGGGGATCAACATGCCGAGGAGATACCAGATGCCGATAAACGGTGTGGTGAGTTCCGGACAATGCAGGGTATACACGAGCGCACCGATAGTGCCTGCAGCGAACCCTGCGCCCGCACCCGCCCAACGCAGCCGCGTCGGGGCAAGATCCTTCAGGATCCACACAAATGAAACGAACAGCGGCGCGGAGACAAATGTGATCAAAAAGGGACACACGGCAAACGTCGCACCTAAGAGCAAGTGGACACGGTTCTCCCTGGCTGCGGCAATGATGGTCGCGGCGGCGAGAATCCACATGATGAGCACGACCGCAGCAATGCTCGCCGGCAGGAGCCCGAGCCGGGCACCGGGACGCCCCAAGCGCGTGACGGCGAGGACCGCAAGCACAGCCAAGCCCGCACAATAGAGCTCACGAACCCAGAACGCGGGCAGGGACACTTCCTGAGACAGGGCTGGGTTTAAGTGAAGCACTCCGCCGGTGAGGAGGAGCGCCCCCAGTGCGCCTGCGACGATTCCCCTGATATAGCGCCGCGTGACCCGCCTCGGGTCGACCGGCTCGAGGTTCGCCACTAGTGTCGCGGTCAGCTTCTCCAGTATCGCCGTCAGGTTGTCATCTGTCATACACCGCCCATAACCCTCGCGCATTCGCTTCTCCTAATCATTTCGTTGCAGATGAAGGATTGGTTACAGCCCTGCTCTACGTCTGCCAGGGTTGGCGGGTCAGCACGGGCGTCGGTCGTCTCATCTCCGCGACCTGCCGCGGCTTGATGGCACAGTCGAGTCGACCTGCAATAAATCGACCGAAGAGTCGGTCCATTCTAACGAGGCCTGGGTCTCCTCGGGGGTCAACACCAATTCGTGCCTTGCGGTTAGAAGGATAAGAATGCCATTGATCGAGGAGCGCCTCCGAAGCCTGATGTTGCGCAGTCTCGCCGGAGACGCATCCTCTTACCATATTTTCCTGGGTGAACTAGCGACGCATTTGCGCTCGTTTTTGCGCAAACGCATGGCACGGTTGCCTGAGGAGGTCGAGGATCTTGTGCAGGAGTTGCTGCTGGTGATGCACATTCAGCGGCATACTTATGATAAGAATCTGCCGCTTACGGTGTGGGCGCATTCTATCGCCCGATACAAGCTCATTGATTTGCTACGCCGGCGCTCTCGTAGTGACGCGCTCAACTACGTCCTGGATGACTGTGAGGAACTATCTGCGCCATCCGAAGGTGAGGTGGTGGAAGCGCAGCATGACATCGCAAAGCTCTTGGAGCAACTTCCGGATCGACAGCGACTCCCTATTCAATACGTGAAGGTCGAGGGTGCCTCGGTCTCCGACACCGCGGCTCGCACAGGCATGTCAGCCTCGGCGGTCAAGGTAGGTATCCACCGTGGCTTGAAAGCTCTGGCCGCAAAGATCGCCAATCGCGGGTAAAGACGCAAGAACTGATCTCCTCGGCGGGGGTCAGGCCCGCCATTGTTTCTATGGTGGTCAACATTGTGGCCTGACTTGTAACCTTTCAACACTCCTCAGCGAATTTGAAATGAGAGACTGATAGTCATCGGTCATTTCATGCCCCCCCGCGAGATTGCTCTCGGGGTGTTGACATACCTTAGTAACATTCGAGGGGATACCAATGTTAATTCGGAATCTGTTCAAGTCCAGCAGAAAACCATCCATGGCCAAATCCAGACCCCCAGCCGCGGCGTCCGCAATCGCTGCAGTCGCCGTGTTTGCATTGGGGGCGTCGGTAGATCGCACAGGCCGAGCCGGCTCGGGTACGCCCCCCGTCTGTTGGGATCTTTGCATTCAGTCTTCCGTCGGCTCTGAACATCGATATTGAGCACGAAACCGTAACACTACCACTTCACGAAGGCCGCACGACCGACGGCAGGGCCCTTTGGTACGTTGTCACAGAGTCTTCGGACCAGGCAGACGCTACGCGGAGCGGAGTCAATTACTCGAACAAGCTGCTGAACGCCGTTGGCACGGCGGCAGTCCAGAAAGTCCACTTCCATGACGGCGGATTGGTGTTTGAGGGAACGGTCAACTTCGGCTTGACCCACGTGCTCGTCCCGGGTCCTAATGGCTTTCCGCCGACGAGTTTCGCGGCCGGCGCTGCGGGCGACGCGAAGTACACTCCGCTGGTGCAGATCGTAGCCGATAAGGACGAGAAACAGGAGACGACTGCGCCGGCTATCGGTGTTGTGTTGAACGCTCCGCAAGTCGCAAACGAGACGGGGCGGAGCGGCAGTGTGGTGGCGATCGATTACGAACGCAAAACGGTCACCCTCAATATGCTCGGCGGCTGGGTGGATGGGCAATTCACACTGTACCTGCACACCGACGCATCCTCAGAGCTGGTCGCCGCTCTGGAAAGCAGCACCTACACCCCCAATCTCAATGCCGCGCCCGGAATCGCTAACGACGAGCCACCGTCTTCGCGAGCCGCCATCATCCCCGTGGTGAACGGTATCCGCGGCGACGGCGATCCGATGCGGCAGGGTCTGGAGTCCGCGCTCCTGGGGGAGGGGGATCCCTTCAACGTTGCGCAGGAGCAACCCAGTGATCCAGTGCACTACACACCGATCTGGGATGTGAGCCCCGTCCAATGGACCGCTGCGGCGATCGCCGCGGGCCTGCGAGTTCAACTCCATTCCCAGGACACTGTGCGCACGCAGGCACTGGCAGGGAATATCGTGAGCGCGCTCCCCGGCACGCCCGACGTGGGTCTGGGAGGCATCAATGCAAGCGGCTCGATCTCCAACTGTCCTATCATGGTCGTTTTCCCCGGAGGTGTCGCCTTCTCGGGCGGCGTTGAATAGGCCATAGGCGGCCTTGGTGCGCCGGCTGTGAGATCGCAGCCGGCGCCATTACAATTTTTACCGGCCCAGACAAGCAATCAACGACGGAAGACGGAGTCACATGCGCGATACCATATTTAGACCTTTTCTCGCATTGCTCATTGTGGCGACGACTCAGGCGGGGCTGGTCTTGACGATACCGGCGAGCGCGGGCGTTCCCGGCTCTCATTCGCAGGTCAACCTCGATGGAAATGGCGTGGCGCTGGGTGGCTATGACCCTGTGGCCTATTTCGACGGCGGCAAGCCCACTCATGGGGTCGCGGCGATATTTGCGTCCTACGCCGGTGCCCGCTACCTATTCGCAACTACGACACACCGTAACGCGTTTCTCGCAAATCCCAAGAAGTACGTTCCAGAGTTTGGCGGATTCTGCGCCGTTGGCACGTCGTTCGGCGAGAAGGTCGACGTCGATCCGGAAACCGGAGAGGTTGTGAACGGCAAACTCTACCTCAATAACAACCAGCGCGCCCTGGACATTTTCAACAAGGATCCATCCGGCACAGTCACCAAGGCCGAGAGCAAATGGTCGACCGTCAAAGACAAGGCTCTTTGAGTACGTCCCAAGTAAGCCCAGGCAGCGTATTCCTAGATACCGGTTTTGGTTGACGTGAGGAACCTTATGAATATTTCCGGAAAGCGCGCGCTCGTGACTGGCGGGTCGAGCGGGATTGGATTTGAGATAGCGCGCCAACTGCTCGAGCGCGGGGCATGGGTGGTCATCACGGGTAGGCGCAAGCAGACGCTCGACCATGCGGTGCGCGCCCTCACAGCCTCAGGAGAGATCGTGGGCGTTCCCGCCGATGTGACGACGCCTGAGGGGAGGGACCGCTCGTTGCACACGACGCTTCAGGCGCTTGGGGGACTGGACATTCTTGTCAACAATGCAGGTGGCGTGCGCGCCGGGTCTCTGCAAAGGCTCAGTGAGGTTGAGATAAGACGGATGATCGAGGTCAATTTGACTGGGCCCATTCTCCTCACCCGCGCCGCGCTTCCAGCCTTAGAGCGCAGCGGTGACGCGGTAATTGTAAATATCAGCTCTGGGATTGGCCTCATCGGTGTCCCTTTCTACACACCCTACGCGGCGGCGAAGGCGGGCATCGCACATTTTGGGGAAGCGCTGCGTCGCGAAGTCGCCGAGGAAGGCATCCGGGTGTTGACTATCTATCCTACCGCAACAGAGACACCCATGATGGCGACCTCTGGCATGAACCCGGCGGGTGGGCGCGATACCCCGGAGGCCGTCGCTCGCGAGTCAATAGAGGCGATCATCGACGGACGGCTCGAGGTCATACGAGGTGGTGCGGATCGCAAAGAGATGGTGAGGCTCAATCGCAATGATCCAATCGCGATCGACGACGTCCTACGTCCAATGAGAGCGTCTATGGAGGAAGCCTCGCGCAATCACTCCGCTCTGTGAGAGCGCCGGCTTGCACCGCGATCGAGATGCCGTCGGTTAAAGGGAGGAAGACAATGAAAGCGCGCGCAATATGGGTAGCGGCAGTAGCGTCCGTCACAATAGGCTTCGTGCTACTGCTTTCCGGATGCGCCGCCTCTGGGGGTATCCGTAAGCCGGAGACAATATCCATGCCGGTCTCGTTGGGTTGGTACAACGGAGAACGCGTCTACTACATCACGACCGATATAACTGACCCACCCATGGCGCGCGGCGCCGGTGTCAATCTGGCCTTGCGTATGAGGGATGCTATTCCGACGTATCCCAAGCCCCCGGAGCAGAAAGACGTTCTAGAGCGAGTCTACAAATTCCCGAATGGTGAGCAAGACGCAGTGTTCGCTTCTATTCCCAATCCCGTCGGTCCGCTAAGTAGCGACGCGCAGTACAGCCCACTATGGATTTTGTATGCCGTCAGGACTGTGGATGCGAGGAATACCGAGCTGCTTTCGTCCGAAGAGGCCATTTTGGCGGCCCAGGATGCTGGCAAAGTTACGGTTACGCGTACGGCCATTGTGATCAACTGCCCGATCGTTGGCACCGAACGCGGTGGCCTGTTGCCGGGAATGAAACTCGGATACTAGGCGCGCCGCAGGGAAGCCGAGTACGCCTAACAACACGCAACAGCGCGGCGCGTGCCGTTCCGCAGGATCGCGGTAACGCGCCGGATCGCAGTCATCTTCCAGCGGGCAACATCTCGGCTAAGGACTTCGGCGTGAGAATTTCTGGGACGGGCAAATAACTTCGCCGCGTGTTGCATCAGAGGGCGGCTTACGGAAACCTGCTAAAAGCAACGAATTCCAAAACAACCCCGTCATCACAACATTTTAGCACACGCGCTTATTTGCCCGCGATCCGGCGCTCAATGCGGAGACCGGCGCCATAGAGAAAGGGCGCTGATATGCCATTCTTCTGCAGAGTCTCGCATTTGAGCCGATTTGTCACGTAATGGTGTTCCAACTCCGATGCCGGATTTACGGCGATCATCGAATTTTTCAGCATCAACGCGCTGCAATTCGATTTGGAACACGTTGAATGTCAAAATGACATCTACGCGTGACATTCACATCCGGTCTGGTGAACACATCGACGTGTCCATTTTTACCCGCGAAAAGCTGTGTGGGACTCCCGAATCCGATTTAGGACATCATCGATTGATAATAGGACACGATCTCGTGACATGCACACTAATGCACAAGGTGTGCTAGTCGCTTACGCCGCATGGTACTTGCCGTCGCCCGGTGAGGATCTTTAACTAGGATCGCCAACTGTTGGCGTTGCAGGTGCTCACACCGCGCGCATGATGTACAGTTGCTTGGGAGCGCGCCAATTGCAATTTTGAATGGCGACGACTGACACTCGCTGTGGTGTAGTGCTTGGGGCTGCTTCGCACCAACCATACATAACTAAAAATCACTTGCGTTCGATGTAATAAACCCTACCTCGCTGCGGTCTACTGTTTGAAGACCCGGAATCAATTTGGACGAGCTCGAGGGGCACTTTCGAATGCATGAAGTGGGGACATCGGCAGGATCGGCATCGCCGGCTCAGATTCAGATGGCACGCGCGCCGGACGCAGAAATTGCGCTGATCGAGCGTGTGTGTTCCGGAGAGACGCAGCTTTTCTATGAGCTGATAAGCCCCTATGAACGTCGTGTTTATGTGGCGACCATTTCAGTATTGCAAAATGAAGCGGACGCCGAGGAAGCGGCGCAGGAGGCGTTTCTCAAGGCGTTTATGCATCTGCATTCCTTCCGGGGAGATGCCAAGTTCAGCACGTGGCTCATCCAGATAGCTGTAAATGAGGCGCGCAGGAAGCGCCGCAAGGATCACAAGTTTCTGTACGACTCCATCGACGAGAAGGCGGAGGATGAGGAAAGCGACTATTATCCGAAGGATTTCGCGGATTGGCGCGATACTCCATCTGAAACCTTGCAAAGGGCCGAGCTTCGCGCGGCCCTGCGGAATGCGATTGCGTCTTTGAACCCTTCGTTTCATGAAGTGTTCGTTATGCGAGATATTCAGAATCTGAGTATTGCAGAGACTGCGGAGGTTCTCCGAATCAGCCAGGCTTTGGTGAAGACCCGATTGCTTCGGGCAAGATTGAAGATACGCGATGCACTGGCGCCCGGACTCGACGGGGCATGGAGCACCGGAGACGGGAGTTGGAAGAAAGGGAGACCCTGGTAACGTGGCCACCATAGAGATCAGTTGCGTTGAGATTTGGCGGGAATTGTCGAACTACATCGACGACGACATCGAGCCGGCACTCCGCCAGCGAATGGACGAACATTTCAAGACGTGCAAACACTGCGTTGCCGTTCTGGATGGGACTCGCAATGTTATCCGCTTGGTCGGCGATGGCCGTGCGTTTGATATGCCCGCAGGATTTAGCGAGCGCCTGAAGGCGAGCTTGGCACGGAAGCTCTGCGGCTAAGATTTGTTTATGCGAATCGGGTTGAAGCCGAGCTGCCGCAACTCGAACTCCTGATATGAAACGACCTGTCAAGTACCTGAGCGTTCAAGCGAACGACTCTTATGAGTCGATGCAAGCACAAGTGGACAGCGGCCGGGGCAGCGCGTGTCGACGGTTGATCACTCTGATATTCGTGGATCGGGCGCAAGGCCCGCCATCATGGTCGTGATTCGTCGGGAGCTGCCTCGGACTAGCGTCGCGGGTCCGGCCGTGCAGGCTTGTCGCATAGGAGCGCACGAGGATTCTCCTTTGCCGTGTGCGACCCCAGCCGCTGACCGCTTGTGCCTGTACCGAGTTCATGAGTATCTCGCTGTGCGCCTCTCAGGCGGCTCGACGTACCTGCGCCCTGGCCTCGCTTGCGCTCGCTCTGCGCAACGCCAATCGCCCAGATAAAGCCCAGCAGTTCCCGGCCGAGGGCTGTGATGACCTTCTGCTTGGTCTTCCCCTTGGCCAGAAGAGCGCGATAGCGATCATGCAGCCGATGCTGTGCCTGCCAGGCGATTGCCTTGACCTCCTCGCTCTGCTCACCCTGGCGTGTCTTCAGCGTCGCACCCAGCTCGGGGCGATGCCGATAACTCCAGGCCGCCTCGGTGACAATGCGCCGCAGATGCGCGTTGCCCGCCTTGCTGATGGCGCCTCGCCGTATGCTTTGCCCGCTGGAGTGCTCACGCGAGACCATGCCGGCGTAACCCATCAGCTGGCGGGCCTTGGCAAAGCGCGAGAGCTGCCCGAGCTCACTGACCAGCGTGACCGGCGAGATTTTCGCCACCCCACGCAGGCACTGCAGCCCTGCGATCACGGCTTGCATGTTCTCGGGCAGCGTCTCAATCGCCGCATCGATGGCGCGCTCCAGGCGCACGATGCGCGATGGCCGCATGCTCAACTTCGTGCAGGTAGTCAAGCAGCGTTGCCTCCTGGGCCGGATGCTCGAACCGCAGCTGCTTCACCCAGGTGAGATACTTGCCCGTCCAGGCCGTGGTGCCCTCGGGCGCCCGCCGTCCCTGACGCAGCAGGAACTTGCCCAGCCGATTGCGCGCGCGCAGCTGATCGCGTTTGGCCGCGAGCCGCGCCCGCACCAGATCCCGCAGCGCCTCATGGGCTTTGTCCGGCACCCACACCGCCGTCAGGTCCCCCGCCCGATAGCAGCGCGCCAGCTTCTCCGCATCGCGCCGGTCGGTCTTCACCCGGTCTCCTGCCTTCACCGGCACCAACGTCGGGGCCACCACTTCGCAGTGCACTCCCAGCTCGCGTGAGCTGCCAGTACAGCACGTAACCGGTCGGGCCCGCCTCGTAGCACACCTGCAGGCTCTCAGGCTTGCCGAGCTTGCGGATCAATCGACCCACCGACTCGGCACGGTTCGGAATCGTCCCAAGACTGCGCACCTCACCGCCTGTTTCCGCCACCGCCACCGCAATCGTCTCCGCATGGACATCCAACCCGATAAATCGTACGTTCTTCATCGCCGGCTCCCATTTGTATGCGGCTCTGCGCCGCGGTCTTTCCCGACTCACAGCGTAATCCGCGAAGCTGCAAATCGGGAGCCGGTCGTTTCATGATGACTAGCCGCAACGAAGACCAATCGCTGTAACTTTTCCATACCTCGTGAGTCTCACGCGGGTCATTCAAAGCACATAGGAGGACTTGACCGACCGTTTCGGTGGGGCGGGTCCCATTCGTTGCTGAATGCAATACTCGTCACTATTAGGAGCCACAAATGAAATCGGTAATTCGCAGTCCATTGATGTCGAAAACGCGACCAAAGGAAAGTTCGACACGACTGAATGTTTTCGCAAACGGTCGAGTCGCCGTCACTCTGAGCAGTCTATTCCTGGGGAGCCTTGTTGCGTCGCTCGCCATGGCAGAGGTCGCGCCGTTGACCAGGGCCCCACTCTCTCCAGAAGCAATGGCAATGCATGTTCAAGCGAAACGTCCGGTCGCAAAGCCGGCCACGACCCTGGAGCCTGCTGCTGCATTGGTAGCCTCGTCCTCGTTCAATTCAGCACAAGGTCCGGGACCCGGACCAATTGGGCCTGGTCCGGGTTGTGACTTGTTTCCCGCACCCCCGTCCGTAGGCGCCTCCGTTCCCCTGACTTATTTCGGACCGTCACCCTCGACGGTCAATCCAAGTCTAGTCGGGCCGGTGCAACTGCTGAACAGTGGCGTGGTGGACGCCGCGCATGGAACGATTACGATACCGCTGTACAAGGGAAGACTCGCGGGCAGTAACAAGACCATCTGGTACATCTTGACCGATGTCGACAACCCGGGAGTAGCGGCGGAACTTGGTCTGAACTTCTCCACCAAGCTCACCTTTGCTTCTCTGGCCTCGAGGACGGGGAACCTGGATGCTAACGGTAATATCGTATTCGACAAAGGCACGGTCAACTTTGCGCCCAAGCGCAACATTGTTCCTGGTCCCGCAGGTGCAGAATTCCCGCCCAAATCGTTCGCGCCTGGGTCGGTGGGAGATGCAAACTACAGTCCTTACGTTCAGCATCGTGAACGCCGCTGATGTGATCTACAACGCCCCCATGGTGGCATTCGATGTCGACGCCAGCCAGATCAACTTCCCCAATGGTAATGTGGACTATTCGAAGGTGCACGACCAGGTCGTAGCGATCGATCCAGTCAACATGACGGTCACCCTTAATCTGATTAACGGCTTCAGCTTTGGACGTCCGGTGTGGTATCTCTCCATGGACGCGAGCATCCCGCTTGCCGCCGCCATCGAACACAATACGTACGCTCCGCTGATGGGTAAGCTGCTATTGGGCCACGACGACAGCTTCGCAAGTCCCGTGGAGCGCATCTTTATCGCAACCAACGGACCGGAATCCGGAGCCTGCAACAACCCCCTGAGGCAGGGTTTGTCGGCGGATTTGGCCGATGGGCATAGACCAAACAATGTTCTCGGCGGCATCCCGACGATCGCTCTCGATTACAGCCCGGCATGGGACGCCCAGTTGTTCGCATGGACTACCGATGCAATCGACCGGGGCTTTCGCGGACAGGTTCGTGAAGAATTTCAAATCCTCACCTTTGTGCAAGACGGTCTGATCACGGGTCCGGGGGGCGCTGCATTCGGCAGTGCAGGCTTCTCCATCAATTGCCCTATCGTTCAACGTCTCGATTGACGAGCACACTCGAGCGGTAATCCCCTGCCGATTCTGATAGCAGAATCGGCAGGCCCTCAAGGACATCCGGCGTGAGTCGGGATATCGCCTGACGGTGAACGCCAGTATCTATTATGAGGACTGGCGCCATGTGCAGCCGGAGGCGTATCCCAACGACTGGGCGCTGAACATCAACGGTAACCATGTCTCCATCTACGGAGCCGATATCGACGTGCTCGCCGATCTGGGGGCGGGATTTCAGTTCGAAGTCGCAGCCGGCTATCTATATGAGTGGCTGGACGGGGGCCCGCACTGGGTGATCACCCCGGTCCACAAGATGCCGGAGGTCGCGCCGGAAAGCGGGACCGTCGCTCTCAGCTATTCCAAGCCGCTCAGCAGCTCGCCTCACTCCTCGACTGCAATCTGGATCGCGTCGACCCGATCAGGGTAGAACGCCAGATATTCCCGGATCTCCGATACGGCAGCGTAAGGCGCTTCGTAGGTCCAGACGGCGTTGACCGAGCGCTCTCCACCCGCCGGAATGCTGTAGTAGACACACTCGCCTTTGTAGGGGCAGTAGGTCTGGTGCGAAGTCCACTGGACCTGCGCCATGTCGACGTCCTTGCGCGGAATGTAGTGCACCGGCGGATACCCAGCCTCCTTCAAGATCAGCGCCTCACGCGTGTCGGCGATGCGCCGGCCCGCTACGGTCACAGTGATGCGTTCCCGCGCCGGTATGATGGTGATTGGGTGGTCGGGGCCCGGAATCTTGATGGGCTTGCTGTTCATGGCGGGGGACATAGTCTCAATCTCCTGTTGCGTTTGCCATGAAGCGCCGAGACGGCCCGCCTCAAAGTTTGGAACCGCCGTCGACATGAATGGAGTCGCCGGTGATCCAGCGCGCATCATCGGATGCCAAGAAGGCCACGACGGGGGCAATGTCGTCCGGCTGTGCCACGCGCTTCAGGGCCTGCATGCCGAGCGTGACCTCCCTCCCCGCCTCCGCCTTGGTGAAGTTGGACATGTCGGTCTCGACTACGCCGGGAGCGATGGCGTTGACGCGGATGCCACGCGGGCCGAGCGCGGCGGCGAGGTGCTTCACCAGCGTGTCGATCGCGCCCTTGGTCGCACCGTAGGCGGACAGCATTCCGACCGAAGCGCGAGCAGCGAGCGAAGACGTGAAGATAATGTTGCTGCCCTTGCATAAAGTCGGCAGCAACTGCTGGATCAGGAAGAACGGCGCGCGGACGTTGACGGCGAATAGGTTGTCGAAATCCTCGACCGTCGTGTCTTCGATAGGCGCTGACTTGGAGATGCCGGCGTTGGCCACCAGGATGTCGAGACGATCGCCGACAATGGCGCGGACCCGGTTGGCCAGAGCGTGCGCGCCGTCGGGCCTCCGCAGGTCGGCGACAACTTTCTCAGCTTTGCCGCCCCCGTTGCGGATTTCGGCGACGACGGCATCGGCCTCCTTCTCGCCGTTGCTGTAATGGACCAGCACCTGCGCGCCGGCCCTCGCCAGAGCCAGGGCGCTGGCACGGCCGATGCCACGCGAGGCGCCAGTAACCAGGGCGGTTTTTCCCGAAAGATTGCTCATGATTATATGTCCTGATTGGCGGTGGACTCGGAAATCTAATGCGCTGAAGTAACCTTACTCCGACAGGAAGTCCGAGACGTGGCGGACAAAGCGCTCCGGGTACTGGTACTGCGAACCGTGGTTCGCATCCGGGTAGATGATCAACTGAGCGTTGGGGATGTTCTGCTGCAGAATCCAGGAGTTGATGGAGTAGACGATCACGTCGTTGTCGCCGTTGACGACCATCGTCGGTTGCAGGATGCTCTTGAGGTATTCATACGAACCCGCACGCTGGACACCCCACTTGCCGATCGCCTCAATCTGGGCGGGCGCCACTCTCTCGTTCACCTCGGGATCTCGGTTTTCAGTGCGGCGGAGAAAGCGCTTCAGAAATTCGCGGCCGGCTGCCTGGCTGGCGTGCGACTCGGTGAAGTGGACCTTGAACCAGAGCTCCTCCGGCACCTTGTACGTGGCGCCGAAGATCTGTTGCGCTTCCGGCGTGAGGGTCGCCATGTTCTCTCCGCCGCGCGGGCCGGTGCCGACTAGCACCAAGCGCCGGACGAGTTCAGGCGCCTGTAGCGTGATCTCCTGGGCGACGAAGCCGCCGATCGAGAAGCCGAGCACATCAACTTGCTTCAGTCCTAACGCCTGGATAAAGGCGATGGCGTTGGCGCCCATCTCTTCGAATGTAGTCGGCACCTCTCCTGAGCTACTGGAGACCCCGGCGTTGTTGAACAGGATCACTTCGCGATGCTCGGCCAGGCCGTCGGTCACGGCGAGATCCCAGTGGTCCATGGTGCCGGTGAAGTGTTGGTTGAAGACCAGCGGCACGCCGCCCGCCTTGCCGAAGCGACGGTAGCCGAACCGGATGCCCTTGGCTTCGACGAACTGCGTGGGGGCAGTCTGGTGATTGTGTTGCGTCATTGAGATTCCCTCTTGCGGAGACAGGATCAGTGAGTCTTACCGCCGTCGACGTTGAGGATATGGCCGGTGATGAATGAAGCTTGGTCGGAGGCGATGAAGACGATCGCATTGGCAAGCTCCTCCGAGAGGCCGAGTCGACCCATCGGAACGGTTGTCACCAGCGCCGCCTTGTTCTCCGCCGTGCCCGTAAAGCGGGTCAACATGCCGGTGTCCACGGGACCCGGCGCCACGGCGTTCACACGGATTCCCGAGTTGACGATCTCGAGCGCCACCGACTTGGTGATGCCTTCGACGGCGTGCTTACTCCCGACATACACGGAGGCTCCTGCCGCCCCCTCATGCCCGTACGTCGAGGAGATGTTGACGATGTTGCCGCTGCCCTGCTTTTGCATGACGCGCACTTCGTGCTTCATGCTGAGAATCACGCCGAGAACATTCGTGTCGAACGTTGCGGCATAGCTTTCCGCGCTCTGGTCCGTGATCGGGCCAACCCGGCCTTCGGTGCCGGCATTGTTCACCGCGATATCGAGACGGCCAAACCTTGCGACGGTCTTGTCGACCAGGGCGCGGACGTCATCGTCCTTGCGGACGTCGGCATTGATGAACTCGGCTTCGGAACCGAAAGAGCGCAGCTCCTTGACCAGCGCTTTGCCGGCTTCATCGCGCCGACCAGCAACGACCACTCGGGCTCCCTTCTTGGCGAAGGCGACCGCGGCGGCGCGCCCTATGCCTGTAAGGCCTCCTGTGACTAGAACGACTGGATTATTCATTGCACTACTCCTGGTGATGAATTGGCGTGCATAACTTGTTCAATAACAGTGTGTTACCCGTGGAACACGCTGCTTCTATGGAGACGACTCTAGGCTTCCGTAGCGCACACTTAAAAGACTTTGTAAGCTGGTGGCATACCTGGGAGGCATGGAACGGTATGGAGCTGCGACACCTGCGTTATTTCGTGGCCGTGGTGGAAGAAGGCAGCCTCACGACCGCCGCCGAGCGCCGGCTGCACACCTCCCAACCCTCGTTGAGCCGGCAGATTCGCGATCTGGAGTATCAGGTTGGGGCCGAGCTGCTCTCGCGCACCGTTCATGGCGTCGAGCTGACCGCAGCGGGCAAGGCCTTTCTCGATCACGCCCGCATCGCGCTGATGCAGGTCGATGCCGCGGTCGAAGCGGCGCGCAAGGCGGCGCATCCGGCAAGGAGGACGTTCGCCATCGGTTTTCAAACCGGTCACGAGATGAGCTGGCTGCCGCGGGCGATGCATGTGCTGCGCGACGAGCTGAAGAATACCGAGGTCACGGTCACCAGCGACTATTCGCCGGATCTCGCTGAAGCGCTGGTCCGCGGCCGGCTGGACCTCGCATTCCTGCGCGTGGAGTCGGACTACGACCTCGGGTACGACGTAGTGGATCGGGAGCCACTCATCGTCCTGATGCCGAGCGACCATCGCCTCACCGCGCGCGGAGCCGTGCGTCCGCAAGATTTCGTCGGCGAGATTTTCGTCGGCGGCTCGAACAAGGCCAGTGTGCTGCGCGCCGTCACCGAAGACTATCTCCGCCGCTCGGGACTCGACATCAAACTGGATCACGGCGTGGACAATATGGCGATGGCTATATCACTGGTCGCATCCACCCGCGGGCTGGCGCTGATGCCCGCCTATGCCAAGAACCTGCTGCCCTGGTCTGTCGTCAGCCGTCCGTTGGAAGGCGAGGTACCCACGATCGATGTAGCGGTGGGCTACAGCAAGTCAAACTCCTCGCCCATTCTCAAGCTGTTCCTCTCCCGGCTTGAGGAACTGCGGGCGCCCATGTCCGTTAAGGAATTGCATGCCTGAGGCCGGCAGTCAAAGACTCATGAACCTTTCGGCCCCGCGGGTTCAATAACGGTTCCGCGTGAACTATCCCCACCGCAGGAATTTCGAACGCGTGCTCAGCAAACCGCCGCGGCTCTCCCGTCGTCGGTCGTTTACTAACGCAGGTCCGGAGGACTAGAACACGCCGGTCCGGAGCGCCGAACCGACGAAGGGTTGCCCGCTGTTCATGAGTGTCAGCCTCATAGCGTCCGTCAGCGAATAGCCCATCCTGTCTCTTCAGGCTCCAAAGTGTGCCTCCGATCGACAAATCGGCGGCGACGGTGTGCAGTGAATTCCATCGGTCGAGGCCGCCATGCGCTTCGATGGCCAGTTTCAGAAGGTCATTCATTGCCTGAGAATACGGCCGGTGCGCGCCGCCTTCGTGTGGGTTGTGTACTCCGCGAACACCTGTTCAGGCGTCTCGATCAGTACCTCGATATCTTCCGGCTTGAAGCCGAAACCCGGATACAGCGTCCCGCCGACCAAATTGAAGAATTCCTTTATTGCAGCGTGGCCTTGGTACCGGGTGGGGATGCCGATCGCATGCAGGAACGGCAACTCCACCGCACCGTCTTGCGCAAAAAAAGCGGCGGCTTTTTCACCGTCGGGAATAACGGCGAGAAGATCGAGCAGAAGCCTTTTGGCAACAGTCATGGTTGCTAGTTCCTCCCGGCGGGAAACGCGTTGCCGAACATCGGATTGCCGCTCTTGGATTGCTCACGTGTTGCCTCATCCTGAATAACATCCCAATGCTCGGCGAGAAGACCGTTTTCCATGCGGACAATATCCACGACAATCCAGCTCGGCACGCCGGGACCAAGTCCTGAGAAGCGACCGTGCAGCATCACGAAATCTCCGTTAGCAACGGTCAGTTGGTTTTCATAGCGCATGGTCGTCGGTACATTTTTGACCAATTCAAAAAGACCGTCGCGGCCGGCCGGAATGTGAGCACTGTGTTGAATGTATTTGGACGACCAGAAATTCAATGCCTTCCCGTAGTCGCGCTTGTTAAACAGCGTTTCAAAAGCTGTCAAAACGATGGACGTGTTTTTCTCTTCATGGCTCTGACTCATGGGGTCCTCCTTACAAATCCTGGGGTGCACCAATGGGGGACAACTTTAGTATAATTTGCGCATGGCTTAAAGGACGTATATCGTACTGTTTACGGACACCGCTATTGAAGGAGAATGCCAATGCAGCGCATCGGTTTCATAGTCACCGACGGATTTCAGATGTTGGGGCTGGCCGCGCAAACGGTTTTTGAATACGCCAACCTGAGCGCGGGGAGAGCCGTCTATGAGATGCGGCTGCTTTCCGAGAAAGGCCGCCCTGTCCGCTCATCTATAGGAATGGCCCTTCAAACGGAACGCTTCAGCGATATACGCTTCGATACGCTGGTGTTTAACGGGACCAACGACGCAACGCCCCCCATCACGTCCGGACTGCTGAGTTTTGCGCGGCGTGGATTGAAATCGTCAAGACGCGTGACGTCCATATGTACCGGCGCATTTATTCTCGCCGAAGCGGGCCTGCTTGACGGTCGGCGAGCAACGACGCATTGGGCTTTCTCACGCGAATTGCAAACACGCTTTCCCAACGTCACGGTTGAAGAAGACCGGATCTTTATCGTCGATGGCCCTGTATGGACTTCGGCAGGCGCCACAGCTGGTCTTGATCTGGCCTTGGCAATGGTTGAAAAGGACTTGGGTGCTGACGTCGCACGATCGACGGCACAAAAGCTGGTCATGCATCATCGCCGCGCGGGTGGGCAGTCCCAGCATTCCGAATTGTTGACTCTGTCACCCAAGTCGGACCGCATCCAAAACGCCATCACTTATGCCGAGAAGCACCTTCACAGCGAGCTGTCCGTTGGAAAGCTGGCGGAGGTGGCGAACTTAAGTCCGCGTCAGTTCAGCCGCGCCTTTCAAAAGGAAACCGGGCAGTCTCCCGCCAAAGCCGTCGAAAAACTTCGCCTTGAGTCGGCACGGCTTCTGATCGAGCAAAGCCGTCATCCCATTGAAATTGTCGCGCAACAAACCGGTTTTGTTGACCGTCGCCGGATGCGCGAGGCGTTTTTACGGACGTTCGGTTTACCGCCGCAAGCCTTTCGCCGTAACGCTCGCGAAAAAGCGGCATAATCTTATGCAAGATATGTATGGCTTGAAAACGTAGTTTATACGTCATTTAAGACATTCGGCATCCGATGTAAGGTTGTCTCCTTCGCCGCTTTTCGCGGGACAGCAATCAAAGGAGACAGACCATGGCCACTGAAAATAAAGGCACCGCCCTTATCACCGGAGCATCATCGGGTATCGGAGCAGTCTATGCCGACCGTTTGGCGAGACGCGGCTATGACTTAATCATCGTCGCCCGCAGGCGCAGTCGGTTGGATGCACTGGCGAAACGTCTGACCAACGAAACAAGGCGGTCGGTCGAAGTCTTGGCCGCTGATCTCAATGATAAGACCGACCTCTCCCGCGTCGAAGACACGCTTAAAAAAGATTCCAGCATCACCACGTTAGTCAACAATGCGGGTATCGGCACGTTTGCGCCGCTGCTGAATAGCGACGCGAATAAGATGGAGGAAATGATTTCCCTTAACATCACTGCGCTCACGCGTCTGACTTATGCCGCAGCGCCTGGATTTGTTGCGCGTGGCACCGGAACGATCATCAATATCTCTTCCATCGTCGGCATAGCACCGGAAATGCTCAATGGCGTTTATGGAGGTAGCAAAGCCTACGTACTTGCCTTTAGTCACTCGCTGCAAAATGAACTGGCCTCAAGGGGCATCCGTATTCAGGCGGTCTTGCCGGGCGCGACGGCGACGGAATTCTTCGACGTGGGTGGTATGCCTGTGAGCCACTTGCCACCGGAGATTGTTATGACGGCCGAAAACCTCGTCGATGCGGCCCTATCTGGGTTGGATCAAGGTGAATTGGTCACGATCCCGGCACTGGCCGACCAAGGTGAATGGGATCGTTACGAAGCTGCGCGTCGCGACATGTCAACACGCCTGTCACGCACGGAGCCAGCGGCACGCTACGGCAGCAAGACACTTGCCAAGGCGTCTTAGCATCGACCGAAGATTTTTATGGATAAGCCCTTGATACCCTTGATGATCTTTAACACTGTCGCGCTGGGCGCTCAGTTTGCGCTAGCCGCAGAAGCAGACCTGGTGGTTACGGCCGGGCCGCAATTCCGCTCGGTCACGATGGCACCTGACCGCCCAACTTCCGGACCGCTGATCGCCAGCGTGGAACGGGCGCTTTCTCGCTATGCCGCCGGCTGCGGAACTCACGATGAGAATGCCGTTGCCGCGCGGATCCGCGACTACACGCCGCGGGTCGATTCGACGTTCCAATTGAACCTGGCTGAGGAATAAGTGATGCGAGCCGCCGCTCCCCGCCGTCAACCCCCGTCGGTGATGGACGCTATCAAGCCGCTCGCGGCGGTCGGCTGGCTCACGATCGGTGCGGGTACCGATGACCGCAGCCAGATGAGGTCGGCGTGACCGGGTGACAGAATTGCTGCGGACGACATGAAGAGGACCCGAACATGAAACTCCAAGATGCCATCGTGCTCATCACGGGTGCCAATCGCGGCATCGGACTCGCCTTTGCCGAAGCTGCACTGGCGCGCGGTGCACGCAAGGTCTATGCCGGCGCTCGCAGCCCATCTTCCATCACAACTCCGGGCCTCGTCCCCGTGAAAATCGACGTTACCTCCGATCAGGACGTGGCCGACGCGGCGCGAATCTGCAGTGACGTCACCCTCGTCGTCAACAACGCAGGGATTGCACAGCCGGGTGGCCTGCTCAAGCCGGAGGCCAGCGAAGCCGCCCGCGCGCAATTCGACACCAACGTCTTCGGTATAGTGCGCATGACGCAGGCTTTCGCCCCCGTGCTCGCCAAGAACGGCGGCGGCGCTTTTCTCAATGTGTTGTCCGCCGCCAGCTGGATCAACAGCGGTGCCATGACAGCCTACGCCGTCTCCAAGGCAGCCGCCTGGAGTCTGACCAACGGACTGCGCAACGAATTGCGCCGGCAGGGAACGCAGGTTCTCGGCCTGCACGTTGGCTTCGTCGATACCGACCTGGCTCGCGGACTGAGCGTCGTCAAAGTCTCCCCGCAGAGCGTGGTCGCCACCGCCTTCGACGCGCTGGAGGCCGGCGCGAGCGAGGTGCTCGCCGACGAGCGCGCCCGGACGGTCAAACGCGGTCTGACGACGGAGCCGCCGATCTATCTGTAAACCGGCGCGCTACTCGGACGCCGACCGGTGCCACAAGTCGCTGTATTTTATAGCGGCGAGTCACAAATTCCTGGTCATCATTCGACGCCGATTTACATGCCCGACGCATCACAAAGATCGAGCAGGCCGTGAGCTATCTGGGGTTCACTGTGATCCGTAACTTAGTGATGTCGGTCGAAATCTGCTCGCAGTGGCTGTCGAAAGCCTCCGGCCATCTCAATCAAGCCAAACTGCGGGCGCACGTTTGCGCGGTCGCAGCGGCTGCCGCCTCGGGGGATCCTTCGGGCGGAAGATGCCGACCGGCGCTTTGGTTCGAGCTTTCGCAGGCGGAGATCGGACGGGTTTCAGGAACGCTCGGCTACGTTTCTGCGCCGGAAGATCGACCTGAAGCCATTGTGCGGTGCTTACCCCCAGGATTCGGCTGCTCTCGTTGTTCAAACGTGGCTGTTGGGGGGAGTTGCACTTGAACTGCTGGCGCACAAGGAGTATCTCTCGCCATCGCTCCATGTTGGCAAGTCATCGGCGGCTGTACCGGGTAACCGCATCACATGGCCATCTCGTTCTCTTCCATACTGGCGACGGTGACTGACCCGCTTCTTTTGGCGGGTACGGTGATCGTCGCCGGTTTCTTCGGCGCTCGCTATGGGCAGAGGCGGGGCCCGTTGGCGCACTTTATCGTCCAGCTTCTGGTCTTTGTCATTCTCACAGGTCTGTTGCTTGCCGGCGGCGTTACTCCTTACCGCCCAGGCGTAACGACGGGCTCCGAACCGAGGCGTCTCATCGTGGGCGCGCTCGAAGCGATCTGGTGGCTGGGCGCGGCATGGCTCGCCACCGGGTTCTTGCGGGCGTTCGTCGTGCTGGGCCGACAGCCGCGAGAGTCCAAATTGGTTCAGGATCTTCTGGCCGGCCTGATCTATCTCGCTGCGACTTTCGCAATCATCGCCTATGTGTACGATCTCCCGGTGAAAGGCCTGCTGGCGACCTCGGGTGCCTTGGCGATTATCATCGGTCTAGCGTTGCAAAGCTCGCTCGGAGATGTCTTCTCCGGCATCGTGCTCAATATCGAGCGCCCTTACCGCGTGGGCGACTGGATCATTCTGGACGACACCCTCCAGGGTAAGGTGATCGAAACCAATTGGCGTGCGACGCACATTCTGACAGGAAGCCAGGATGTGGCGATCATCCCGAACAGCATCATTGCGAAATCCAGACTGGTGAATTGCAGCGCGCCAACCAAGACTCATGGCACAAGCATCCGGGTGAAGCTGGCGCCCTCGCTGACGCCCGCCGAGGGCTGTAATTTGCTGAAGGAAGTGCTCCTCGGCAGCACGCAGATCCTGCGGACGCCTGAGCCGGCCGTCACCATCAAGGATGTCAGCGCGGAGATGATCGATTTTGAGCTTTTCTACGTGGTTGCAGACATCGGCGCCGTCGACCGGGCGCAAAACGAGCTTTTCGACCGGATCTATCGGGCGGCGGCGGCGGCTGGAGCGAAATTTTCGCCACGCCTGAGCGGCTCTTCGAACAGATCCGCCGCGGAGGAAAGCGGGGAATCGGGAATTCCTGAGCGCCTGCTCGCTGGAATCTCGATTTTCTCGACCTTGACGGCGGAAGAAAAAACAGCGATGGCCTCGCAGATGCAGCGGAAGGACTACAAGCCGGGCGAGGTGATCGTGAAGGCCGGTACGGTCTTGCAAGCCTTGTGCATTGTCAGTCATGGCGTTCTGGTTGGATCAGTGGAGCAAGACGGCCGCAAGATTGAGGTCATCCGATTGGCACCGGGAGATTATTTCGGCGAGGTCGGACTGCTTACCGGTGAGCCGCTGAAGGGCGACCTTACTGCGCTCACTTGGGTCGTGATTTACGAGATCTCCAAGGATGCGCTCGCTCCGCTCCTCAAGGCACGTCCGGCCATGGCCGAGGAACTCAGCGAGAGCCTCGCAAGCCGGCAGCTGGCGCATCGCACCGTGCTCGACCACCGTGACCACGAAGAGCAGCATGGAGACGGACTGGCGGACCGGGTCTTAGGCAATATCCGGCGGCTGTTCTCGCTTCAGCACTGAGGGAGCCTGTCGATTCGATTCCGGGCCTGCGTCCGGCGGCGAAGAGGCTACGGGGCGGATGGACTTGGTGTCGATCGATTTTAAAGTCCGAAAACGGCCAGTGCTACATCAACGTTTGTTGTAGATTCCTCGACGCGTAGTCCGCACATTCACGATGGATAAGCGGGGAGATCTGGTGGCTACAAACGACGACGTTCTTGGCAATGGTGACCGTAGATCGATCTTTAAGGGGCCGCTGGAGGTGGCGGCAGCGCAAGCGATATCCTACCTTTCAAACTTGAATGAAGGTCCGGTAGGCGCGAGGGCAGACGCCGCGATGTTGCGAACTCGAATTGCGAAGCCGCTTTCGCGGTACGGACTTCCGGCGGAGCTAGTGATCAGCGAACTGGCGGCTGACGTCAATGGCGGCTTGCACGGCGTCGCGAGCGCACGCTTTTTTTCCTGGGTGATTGGTGGTTCTCTGCCGGCCGCGCTCGGGGCCGACTGGCTGACGTCCGCGTGGGATCAAAATGCGCACAACTATGGCACGGGACCGGCAGCCGCCATCACGGAGGAAGTTGTAGGGGATTGGTTGAAGGAGATATTCGGCCTTCCGCGACAAAGCTCTTTTGCACTCGTGACCGGCTGTCAAATGGCTCATTTCACGTGCCTAGCGGCGGCGCGGCATGCGCTGCTGGCGAAGCGCGCATGGGATGTCGAAGCGAATGGAATGTCCGGTGCATCAGCCATCCGGGTCCTGTCCAGCGACCAAGCACATGGTTCGATCGAACGCGCAATGAGTATGCTCGGTATGGGTACCTCCAATATGGTCAAGTTATCCTCTGACTCCAACGGCCGCCTGGAGCCTGCCGCGCTCGAATCGGCACTTGCCGCCGAGCCCAACGCGCCGACGGTTGTAGTCTTGCAGGCAGGCGATCTGAATATTGGGGCATTCGACCAATTTGAGATTCTCATTCCCGTCGCGAAGCGCTACGGAGCATGGGTTCATATCGATGGAGCGTTCGGACTGTGGGTTGCGGCCAGCTCGTCTTACCGGCACTTGCTCGCCGGTGTCGACGCGGCGGACTCTTGGGCGACTGATGGACATAAGTGGCTCAACGTTCCATATGACTGCGGCTATGCTTTCGTTGCGGATCCAACAGCGCATGGCGGTTCTATGTCGCATCGGGCGTCATACATTTCCTATTCCACGGATGCGCGTGATCAGGCCGACTGGAACCCCGAATGGTCGCGCCGGGCCAGGGGATTTCCGAGCTATGCAGCGATCAGGCAACTGGGTATTGATGGAATATCCGACATGATCGAGCGCTGCTGCACACAGGCGCGGTCTCTGGTGACGGCAATTGGCGGTCTCCCCGGAGCGGAGGTAGTCTGGGAACCGCAGATCAATCAAGGGTTGGTCCGATTCTTGGATCTGAATGCTGGGGCTTCTCAACAGGACCACGATCGTAGAACCGACGAGATGATCGCAAAGATCAACGCTGCTGGTGAAGCGTTCTTTAGTGGCACTACTTGGCGGGGCCGTCGCGCTATGCGAGTAAGCGTTTGCAATTGGCAAACAGCGACTTCGGATGTCGCGCGCACGGTGACGAACGTTGCTCAGCTGCTGCAGCTCGTTTAAGCAGGCGCAATGTTGCAGGGTCGGAGGTATTCGTAGTAATCACCGTCAGTTTGAGCTAACCAATGGATTCACGAACCCCAAGGAAGATGACGAATTAGATGTCATTGTCACGCGCCTGCCAAGCTTGCTTTCCGGCGGCAGGGTGCGGACGCTTCATAGCCGCCAATGCACCCGGGGCACGCACCGAGGCCACAGCGTGGAACGACGGCGCCGGCAATCTCTGGCTTTTCGGTGGGGTGGGCTGGGACTCCAACGGCGGCAACGGCGTTTTGAATGATCTATGGAGATACAACCTGACGTCGCGGCTATGGACGTGGATAGGCGGTTCCAATGTCGTCAATGCGAGCGGCGCTTACGGTACGCAAGGCACAGCGGCCGCCCGCAATGTGCCGGGGGCGCGCTTTTCCGCCGTTCCCTTTACCGATGGGATCGGCAATCTCTGGTTGTTTGGAGGGTTGGGGGCGGACGCCAATGGAACCGGGGGTCAATTGAATGATCTGTGGCAATACAACCCGAGCTCGGGCCAGTGGACGTGGGTCAGCGGTGCCGACAGCGTGTTTGCCGTCAGTGTGTACGGCACGGAGCGCACACCTGCGCCAGCCAATGTGCCGGGGTCGGACCTGTACATGATTTCGTGGACCGACACGGTGGGGAATTTCTGGCTGTTGGGCGGCACTGGCAATGCGGCGACCAGCAGCGGCTCTCTAAATACTCTGTGGAAATATTGAGATGCACCGTGCGTCATCGGTGTTGTTGGTCACACGAGCGTGAGCTCGAGAGAACGGGCGTGCGCCGCGATGAAGAGATCGTTTGCCGCACGGCACCGCTGAGGCTCTCCGGCTTCACAGTGTCAATCACGCCTAGAAGGACACGCTGCAGCAGTTCTGACGATCTTTGGATCGGCAGTTCGAAGGACCCCGCGCTTCATTGCCTTTCTCAAGAATTCAGCGACCTGCTTCTCGAGGGGAACGGTCGCTTGCTCGTAAGCCGCGCCAGAAATCGCTCAATCACATAGGCTTGAAGAATATCGTTGAAGCTTAAGCCCGCGTCCTGGGCAACGTTGCGCAGTCGCGCCAGTGCTGAGGCCGCTAAGGCGCGCTAAACCCGCGTATAGTTGCCCCATGACTGCGTTGCCGTTCCCCTAGGCGCATTCGCGGGAGAACGCCCCATTTGCCGGACCTTCTTGGAGTGCCAAGCTTGGTCGGATCCTACAACTACTGGCTGGTGCTGCTGTCGATCGTGGTTGCGATCACCGCATCCTATGTTGCCCTCGATTTGACATCGAGAGTGGTCGCCTCCCACGGGCGCAGGTCCGAACCCCTCTGGTTGTTCGGCGGAGCCGCCGCCATGGGATCTGGCATCTGGTCGATGCATTTCATCGGCATGCTCTCGTTTCGCATGCCAGTGACGGTGTCGTATGACGTGCCGATCACGGGCCTGTCCCTTCTGATCGCGGTAGCAGCGTCCGGGTTCGCCCTGTACGTCACGAGCCGCGGCACCCTGAGCTTGGGCAGGCTCCTCTCCGGGAGTTCGCTGTTGGGGTTCGCCATCGCTGCAATGCACTATACCGGCATGGCGGCCATGCGTGTGCTCCCACCCGTCCACTACGATGTGGGTTTAGTTGCGCTGTCTTGCGTTATCGCCATCGGAACGTCGGTCGTCGCGCTGTGGAGCGCATTCAACCTCCGCCTCGAGACGATTTTCACAGCCTCCTGGAAGAAGGCAGGCAGCGCCGCCATTATGGGAGGGGGCATTTGCTTAATGCACTACACGGGCATGGCCGCCGCCATGTTCACACCTCACAGTATCTCCACCGCCCCTCCTGGGAACATCAGTCCTGCTGGTCTGGCGGTCATCCTCGGCGCCTTCACCCTGGCATTCCTGATGGCAACGTTGCTGGTGTCGGCACTGGATGCGTATTACGCGCAACAGTCCGCGGAAAGTGCTCAGCGCCTGTACGCTTTGAACCGCGAACTCGAGACTCGCAGCGCCGAGCTTTCCCGGATCAATGCGCTGTTAGAGCAGGAAGTGCAGGTTCGGGTCACAGGCTGAAGAGGCACTGCGCGACGCGAAGGACGAGCTCGAAACCCGGGTGCTCAATCGCACTCAGGCGCTGCGCGCCAGCGAACAGCAATTGCGGCGGCTGTTCGAAGAACGAGAGGATCTATCCCGCGATCTGCACGACAATATCGTGCAATCAATCTACGGGGCCGGTCTGAATCTAGAGCAGATCGCGCGGCTGATTCGAGAGGATCCGACCCGGGCCGCCGCGGAAGTGGCGGTGGCCATCGGAGACCTGAACGGCGTTATCCGCGACATACGCCGCTATATCGACGGACCTGCCGAACAGGCCAGCGCGACGCCATTGCGGGACAATTTGGCTAAACTGGTCGAAGCCTCGAGACCCGATTCGAGTTTGCGCTTCCTGCTGGAGGTGGACGCAGCCGCGGATACTCAACTCACCCCGGAGGAGGTCGAGCACGTGTTACAGATCGCCCGCGAGGCCATGAGCAATGCTCGCCGCCATTCCCACGCGAAGCGCGGCACGGTCAGCCTGCGGCTGAGCGATGACGGTGTGACGCTCGGAGTCACGGACGACGGCGACGGCTTCGATCCGGCCGCGCTGAAGCACGAAGGCAGAGGGCTTTACAACATGAAGGCGCGTGCGCAACAGATCCGCGCGCGGCTCGAGATCCTTTCTTCACCTGGAAAGGGTACCCGCATCATCGTGCACATCTCCAGGAGCCAGAAAACCAAATGACACCGGAAAACGTCCGCCCGCTGAAGGTGCTATTGGTGGACGACCACCACATCGTTCGCGCGGGGTTGCGCACCATCATAGGCCGAACAGGCATTGAGGTTATCGGAGAAGCCGGCACGGCGGCGGCGGCAATCGAAGAGGCTGCGCGGCTTGAGCCGGACGTGGTGTTGATGGATGTGCGCCTACCCGACGGCAGCGGCGTTACTGCCTGCCGCGAGATTCGAGCAGCCAATCCGCATATCAGAGTACTGTTTCTAACCGCTTTTGAGGACGACAGCGCGCTGCTTGCGACTGCCTTTGCCTCAGCCGGCGGCTACCTACTGAAAGAGATCGCCGCCGAACATCTGATTCAGGCGATTCGGACCGTGGCAAGCGGGCTGTCGGTACTCGGTCCGAGCGTCGTGCAGGCGGTTCTGGGGCGCATGCGCACCCTTGCGGCCGCCGACGGGCATCACCCCGAGACCGCACCACTTTCCAATCAGGAGCGCAGGGTGCTTGCACTTGTCGCAGACGGCAAGACCAACAAGGAAATCGCCGCCGCGATGGGGCTTTCACCAAAAACCGTCAAGAACTATCTCAGCAATGTCTTCGAAAAGCTCCAAGTCAGCCGCCGTTCGCAAGCGGTTGCGCGCCTAGTTCGCGGCGCATAGGGCCATTCGGCCCGGATGCCGGCTCTACCGTGCCGATTGCGGACGGTTCAGCATGCCCGGTTGTCAGGGCGTGGCCAAACGAGGCGCTACCGTGAAAGGAATTCTTGACTGGCTGTTGCGCCAGCACAATCCCGATGCCCTCCAGCAGCATCTGCGCGTCATTACCGACAAGCTGTCTCAAACCGCCGATGAGCTGCGAATGTCCAATCATCGTCTGGCCGCGCTCGTCGATATCAATTTGAAGCTCGCCTCCGAACGCGATCAGCAGCAGTTGTTGAACGTTGTGTGTCCTGCTGCGCGCAATCTGCTTGGAGCAAAATATGCTGCGCTGGCCGCAAGACCCAGCGATATTGAAAGCGAGGTCTATTTTGTTGCCAGCGGCATGGATGCCGCGACTATTGCGAGTATGGGCCGCCCGACATTGATCGATGGTGTGGTGGGCGGAGCGTTCGTCGAGCGGCAGTCGCGGCGTCTGACGAATCCGCAGGCCACAGGGTTGCCGACGCACTATCCGCCTGCGCATTCGCTGCTGGTCGCCCCCATCGTCTCGCCTGCGCACGTCCATGGCTGGATTTGTCTTACCGACAAGATAGGAGCGGACGAATTCAGCGCGGAAGATGAACGGCTGCTCGGCGTACTGGCGGCTCAAGTTGGCCGCATCTATGAGAACGCACGTCTGTACAGCGACGTGCAGAGATACGCAACCCGGCTCGAGGCGGAAATCGAGCAACGCAACCGCGCTCAAGAGGCGCTGATAGAAAGCGAAGGGCGATTCCGGGAGATGGCGGAAAACATCCGCGATGTGTTCTTCCTGGTCGACGCCCACAGCAATCGCATTCTATACATCAGCCCAGCGTATGCAGAGATCTGGGGCCGCAGCTGCGAAAGCGCGTATGCGAACCCTGCATCGTGGACAGCGGCCGTCCATCCCGAGGACCGAGCGACGACCCACGCCCGTTACAGGGCTGCAATGTCGGAAGGGAAGTTCGATTACGAGTACCGAATCGTCCGTCCGGATCGTTCGATGCGCTGGATCGAGGCGCGGATCTTTCCAATCTTCGACAATGCCGGCAGGATCGTTCGCATCGCAGGTGTCGCCGCCGACATCACCGAGCGAAAACACGCGGCGAACGAGTTGCGGGAGAAGGACCGCCGGTTCAGCGATCTGCTGGACAATGTCGAGTTGATTTCGATGATGCTCGACAAAAATGCGCATATCACCTACTGCAATGATTACCTGCTGCAATTGACCGGTTGGCGGCGTGAGGATCTCTTGGGGCAGGATTGGTTCAAGTTATTCGTGCCACCGGAAGTCCGCGGTGTGGAGACCGCTTTTGCGTCTCTGATCGCCGGCCTGCCGAAGGCGATGCATTACGAGAATGAAATTCTCACGCGTTCGAAGGAGCGGCGCCTCATTCGCTGGAACAATTCGCTGCTCCGCTCGGGAACCGGCGAGGTGATTGGAACGGCAAGCATCGGCGAAGATATCACCGAGCAGAAACGTTATCAGGAGTCGCAGCGGCAGAACGAAGAGCGAACGCGGCTGATATTCGAATCGGTTGGCGAGGGCATTCATGGCATCGACCTGAGCGGAAGGATCATTTTCGAGAATTCCGCCGCCGCGAAATTGCTCGGATACAGCATTGAAGGCCTTATCGGCAAGCCCGCGCACGGCACTATGCACCACTCAAGGAAGGATGGAATACCCCATCCGATCGCCGACTGTGCCATACATACCACCATGGACGACGGACACATACGCCGGGTGGAGAACGAAGTATTCTGGCGCAAGGACGGGTCCAGCTTTCCGGTCGAATACACCACAGCTCCCATCCGTAACGATCGGAAGGAGATAACAGGAGCGGTGGTCGCATTTCGAGACATCACCCATCGAATGGAGGCGCAGAACCGGATCAGACGCCTGAATCGCGTCCACGCCATGTTGAGCGGTATCAATTCGCTGATCGTACGCGTGCACGATCGGGAAGCGCTGTTCAGGGAGGCGTGCCGGACTGCGGTTGAAGCGGGTGCATTCAGAATGGCGTGGATCGGTGTGATCGACGCGCAAACACTGGATGGCAAGATTGTCGCGTGGTATGGCGGCGAGGAAGGCTACGTCGAGACGATCAGGCTCACGGCGCGCGAGGGGATGCCCGATAGCGAGCGGCCGGCCTGCCGGGCGTTGCGCCAGGCGCAACCCGTCATTTGCAACGATATTGCGACGGAACCATCCCTGAGTGAGCTCCGTGAGGATCTGCTCGGACGGGGGCATAGGTCGGTAGGTTGTTTTCCGCTATCGATGGCAGGACGGCCGGTCGCGGTGATCGCGCTGTTCGCGGGCGAGCCCGATGCCTTCGACGAGCAGGAAACACGGCTTCTTCTGGAACTGTCCGGCGACATTTCATTCGCGCTGGATCACATTGAAAAAGAAGAGAGACTGAACTATCTCGCCTATTATGACGCGCTTACGGGACTTGCCAACCGGAGCCTGTTTCTCGAGCGGGTGGCACAGCACGTGCGCAATGCCGCCGGCGGCAGGCACAAGCTTGGCGTGGTTCTGATCGATTTGGAGCGTTTCAAGAACATCAACCACAGCCTTGGCCGGCCGGCGGGCGATGCACTCTTGAAGCAGGTGGCGGATTGGCTGACGCGCCAGCTCGGAGACGCCAACCTATTGGCGCGAGTGGATGCGGATCATTTTGCTGTGATGCTTCCGAAAGTGCAGCACGCAGCCGAGCTGGCGCGGATTGTGGAGAAAGCAACGGTCGACTTTCTGCAGTGTCCATTCCGCCTGAATGACGCCGTGTTTCGTATCGCCGCGAAGGCTGGAGTTGCGCTGTTTCCGGATGACGGTGCCGACGCTGACACCTTGTTGAAGAACGCCGAGGCCGCCCTGAAAAAAGCCAAGGTGGGCGGCGAGCGATACCTGTTTTACGCGGAGAAAATGTCCGAAATGGTGGTCGGCAGGCTCATTCTGGAAAATCAGCTGCGCGAGGCGCTCGACAAGCAAGAATTCGTCCTCCATTACCAGCCCAAGATCAACCTCATCAGCAGGAAGGTCACCGGCGCCGAGGCGCTGATCCGGTGGAACGATCCGCGTACGGGATTGGTGCCGCCCGGCCGGTTCATTCCGATCATGGAGGAAATCGGATTGATCCAGGAACTTGGGCGTTGGGCGCTGGGCAAAGCCGTCGAAGATTACCTGCGCTGGTGCAATGCCGGCCTGGCTGCCGTGCGGATCGCGGTCAACGTCTCGCCGCTGCAATTGCGCAATCGCGGCTTTATTGCCGAGATTAACGAGGCCATGGGCATCGACGCACGGGCGGCGGCCGGACTGGAACTGGAGCTCACCGAAAGCATGGTCATGGAGGACGTCAAGCACAGTATCGCCATCCTACAGATGGTCCGCGCCATGAACGTCACCGTAGCGATCGACGATTTCGGCACCGGGTTCTCCTCGCTCAGCTATCTATCGAAGTTGCCGGTCGACACGCTGAAAATTGACCGCTCGTTCGTGGGCGACATGACTGCGGCGCCGGAGGGAGCGGCGGTGGTGTCCACCATCATCAACCTGGCGCATTCATTGAAGCTCAAGGTAGTGGCCGAGGGCGTTGAAACCGAGGAGCAAGCGCAGCTGCTGCGGGGGCTGAACTGCGACGAAATGCAGGGCTATTTGTTTAGCAAACCACTGCCCTGCGAGATCTTCGAAGCCAGTTACCTGGCCCCTTCTTCCTCCGGTCGAACTTCCGATTCGTCTTGATCGTCGTTGCGTCCGGCGCCTCCAGCCAGAACAAGCGCGAGCCGCAATACGCCAAGCGGCAGAGCGCCGTGGGGATTCAATTCAGCCAGCCGCAAGCACGACCATTACGCCCACCACCTTCGGGACGTAGGAGTCGCAGGTTCAAATCCTGTCACCCCGACCACTGATTTTCGGTCCTTACGACATCCCGAGCCAAACGGACAGGGCGCGCCCGACTCGAATCATGAGGGTATTGCCCAGATGGCCCACCCGCTTGCCAATCTTTTCGCGTGGCAACGTCAGCAGCTTATCGACCATAATCTGCGACACCCGACTGAGGCCATTTTGTCGACTCGGATCGAGAGTGATGCGAAACAGCGGTGCATCGATAATAGTGCTGGTCAGCGGCACGACTGTAATGCTAGCGTGAATATCGTTGAAGAGGTCAGCCTGGATGATTAAGGCGGGCCGAGGTTTCCCGTAGTCTCCCGGCGCCGCTATCGTCACGATGTCGCCGCGCTTCAAGCCCAGCCTTCCACAGATCCCGCGGCAACGTTGAGCAAATCGTCCAACGGCGCCGATTGATCGGCCGCACTCGCTAGCCGCGATTGACGCCGGCATTCCTTGCGAAACTTTGGCGACTTGGTGTCCGGAACCCAAATGCTGATTTGCCGAAACCCCAGTTGCTTCATTTTCGCCCGATAAGCCCGCACGCTTTCGTGAGCTGTGCTGCGCTTGCTAGCCATATAGGTTATTCCATTACCGTAGATATAACCAGTAATGTACCATAGTCATGAATATAGACGCGCGATAATCTAGACCCACCCAGGCCACTGATTTCATTAGAGTTTTTTCGCCTACACGTGCCTGCGATTCCAGGTCACCGAGACTCACGGTTCCAAAAACGGTTCCTGTTTTGGCGCAGTAATCCGCTACTGGATTAGCTTCGTTTCGATGGTTCCATACGCCTTGGTATCTCTTCGGCGATTTAGACGAAGAGTCCGACGCAAGTAAGGCTGACGTTGCGCTTAGGAAATTGAGCTCGCGGGTTAGTCTCGAATTATTTCAGTACGGATTTGATATCTCGCCTACGAGACAACGCAATCAAACGCACAACATCATCGAGCCTTTCCGGATTTCCCGCGCGAAATTCAATTGCCGGCAGAATTCCGCTGAACCGGACACTTATGTGGGTTGCGCCACTAAACACCGATCTCCTACGATCGGCGCTGGCCGAACCCGCCAACGAGGGAAGCAACGCAATGCCGCCCACCGACCTGAATGTGCCTTTTCACGAGAAGGACGATGCGAAGCGACTAGGTGCGCGATGGGATGCGGTCCGAAAAACCTGGTTCTTGCCGGATTACACTGAGACGGCGCCTTTCACAAAATGGCTGCCAAAACAGTCAGATGTCAACCTTCGATGTACCTCGTATTTTATCGCGCAATCGGTGCGCACTTGCTGGCACTGCCACCGGGATTCCCATGTCTTCAGCTTTCTTCTCCCGCGTGGACACCAAACGCGGCAAGAAAATAACGGCTTGGCCCATTGGAAACCTCAGGAATCTGAGGCCATTATTTACTACATCGCTCTGATCCCTGAGTGCGTGCAGGCGCGAATGCGATCGGTAACCGGCCACTATCGCAACGACTTCAGCAAAAGTCAGCAAGACCACCCAATCGTTCTACTGGATGAATCACTACGAACTTTGCGGAATGAAGCAGGGTGATTTCAATCAGCCGGTATAAAGGCTTTCATTTAGCCGATACATAGCCTTAGAATTGGCCGATATGACCGCAACCCTGTAGCTGCCACCGCACATCAACCGAAATGAGCGTACCGCCTTTGAAATCCAACCGAGCAGATCGTTTTCCTGAGCATGACGATTGCGTCAGACAAGCTTGCGGGCAATTTTTCGGTCCCATGTGCGCGAGACGATAGATCGATTGCCCTCCCATGCCTCGAAGGTTTCTGAGCAAAGGAAGTGTGTTGGTGTCGACTTGCACACGCTCCGAGCACGCAATTTTACGTGCCAGTCGCTGCGATCGAAGAGGTTGATCGCCTCAGCCTCCCATTCAGCAGTATTGGGATCGTCCTCGCGAATCGATCGGCGCAAACGATAGGCCTCCTTGTAAAGTGTGGGGACCCCGTCTATTCGGTCGCCCTTCGGCTCAAGCGAGCCCTCGGTCAAACTGAAGGTCCGACTGCCTGGTTCACCGGTGATCAGCACTCCTTCAAGTGGATACAGATAAGGCGCCGGTGGTGTACCGGGCACAGCATAGCGGTCGCGAAATACCCCGAACGGTAGAGTTTCCCCTTCTTTTGAAGGCCGCACTGGCAGCTCGACCGTTGAGACTCCCGTCGTTACGTGCAGGGTCACCGGTTCGGGGGAAGGCCACACCACGGGCCACCAGGTCTCGCTGAGCGCCACCCGGATGCGGCTGCCACGCGAGAATCGGTAGCAGGCAAAATGGCCTTTGAGCCGCACGTCATAGTTGCGCCCCGGCACGAGCGCAGTCGGTGCCTCGTCGCTGTCGCGATGGGTAAGATTAAGCAGGGCATAACTTACGAAATTCGAGTGTCCATCCGGCGTAATTTGGGTCAGCCGCACGCACAGCTTCGCGACCGGCTGGTCAGAGCGCAGCCGCACGTTGAAGATCGGTTCACCCATGATATCGAGGGGTTCCTCTAGCGGCGGCGAATCGAAATGCAGACAGCGCGCATCGTCGGTTGCTTGATTGCGCCACCAGGTCTGCGGATCGCCCGAGGTAGCCGCCCAACGATTGGCAAACCCGATCGTGAGGTCCGTGTGGTGGGCAAGCAGAGTCTCTGTTCCGGCTCGCTCTGCGAGACCATCGACGTTGAGGTGCCACACGCGTGCTTTGATCTCTTGACTCGGCCAGTACGGCTCAGACACCCAGCTCCCGATTGTGTCGCGCGGAAAGCTCGCACCCGCCGGTAGATCTTCGCGGAACGCCCATATCTTCGGCTCCTCCATAATTCCGTTTGCCTCGCCTAGCAGCCAGTGTCGCCACCAACGGGTCTCGATCGGCAGCCAATCGACGCCGGGACCTGGGGTGCCGTTGGCAGCAGCTGTCGGCGTGCCCCGATGGCTCGCGGGTTGCGGATAGCCCGGCCATTTGTGTGTCCAGGGACCGATAAGCGCCTTCTGCGGTACTTGCGGCGCGCTCTCCATCATCCGTGTCGCGGAAGGTAAATAAGGATCAAGCATGCCGGCGACGTTGTAAATCGCGCAACGAATCGTGGCGTAATCCTGGATCGAGCCGTCGCGCCATTTGGCGTCGAGGACTTGATGCTCGTTCCAGAGGATCGTCATCGGAACGCTGACGGCGAGCCGCTGCTTCCACATGGCACGCCAGTGATCCGCTCCAACGATTGCCGGATCGGGGGGCGCGCGCATGATCACTTGCCATTCCATCGCCCAGACGAGCTGGTCATTAATAAGGCATCCGCCCTTAAAATGAATATCGTCGAGATAGCGCTGCTCAGTTCCGCAAGTGGAGACGATCGCCTTCAGTGCGACGGGTGCCTTGGCGGCGGCCTGCAGCGCCGTGAAGGCGCCGTAGGAAATGCCACGCATTCCGACATTACCGTTGCACCAGGGTTGACGCGCGATCCAGTCAATCACAGCCAATGCGTCAGCCTGCTCCATGGGCAAATACTCATCGACCATACTGCCGTCGGAGTCGCCGGTACCGCGAATATCCACTCGGACCAGCGCTATGCCCGACTTCGCGAGGAACGGCCCCGCCACGTCGTCGCGGTAGCGATAGCCGTCGCGTTTGCGGTAAGGGAGATACTCGAGCACGGCACCTCCAGGCGTAGTCTCTGCCGAGGCCGGCAGAAACAGCCGTGCGGCAAGGCGCGTGCCATCGGCCATCGGTATCCAGACATTCTCTATGATCTTCACCTGAGGATCATCGACTGCCACGAGCGAGGATAGATGCTGCTCCGTGCCACGGGCCGCAACCGCCCACGATGGAACCGCCCAACCGAGCAGTGCAAGTACACTCCGCCTCGTCGTCATGGTGAGCGTTCGTTGATAGGCATCCTATAACCCTCGCTAACTACCGAGGCGGTTCAACCGCCACTGAATTGCTTGATCACTTCTCTGAAGAATATTGGCAAGATTCCCCATACGTGATGTCGCACTTTTCACGAAATGGCTACCAAAGCAACCGCATATCAACCATCGATGCTCTTCCTATTTTATCGCGCAGATTTGCCGCGCGCCGATCGCTTGCCGACACGGTTTGCGGATTTGGCCTTACGAGGAGCCACCGACTTTGCTTTCTTGGCCGTCGGGTTATGAGATGGCTTCGCGTCCGCATCGCCGAAGTCGATCCTGAACACGTCGGCCAGTTTCGACGAGTCCAGAATCCGACCAGCGTCCGGCAGTTTTTGAACCAGTGTCCCGCCCTCCCCTGCCCGTGCCACCAATTCTTTGGCGTCGACCTTTCGCAAACCGAACAGCAATTCCGGTTCCGAGTCAAGCCGGGCGCCGATCCCGTAAAGCGTCGCAGCCACATGCTTGCACATCGCGGCCGAATTCGGACAGCTCCTCACTTCGCAGATCGCGCCGTTCTGGAGGATAGCTTTCGCAGCGATTCCCTCTTCTCACCCACTTCCACAACTATTTGCGGCCAGCGCACCTTGTGGAGGGCAGTGGTGGTTCGGAAGTCCTCGAGTGGAACGGCGTTCAACGGATCGATGCCGTAGAGAAGAAATACCCTGACTGCGGCGATATCACTGGCGATATCGGTGACACGTTCAAGGAGTTTAAGGCCGGCCCTCTCGCCCCGAGCGGCAACTTCCTGCCGAATGAATGCGCGCGCGACATCCACAGCGAGCCGTGCTTGGGCGATTCCAGTATCGGTGCGTTTCTCGGGTAGCAAGTGCAGATTCTGGATGCGGCTGTCCAGCACATCTATGGGGTGGATCACCCGAAGGTGACCGATGTCCGGCATTTCCATCTCGATCGCGCGGCGGACGAGGTCTTTGGTAGTAAGACCAACAACCCCAGAGAGGAAATCCACTTGCTTGATCTCCCCGTTCTTCGTGCGGTGAGTCACCTTGCCCGTTTGCGGCGTCGAATCATCGAGCGCCGGTATCCAGATCTGCCAGCCCAGGCGCTTGGCAAGATCTTTGGCTAGAACGGAATCGCCGATGAAATCGGCATCTGCCGTCACCCCCGAAGCCAGATTCGCCGGGCGCTCGACCCGCAGATGATCGGCCCAAAAGGCGAGCGCCTGGCCGCCGACGAGCAGGCCGCGCGGCGAGCATATGCTTAGTATCTTGCGCACGTCCTCCGGAGTCAGGGACGCCTCGGCTTCTCGCTCAATCTTCATCGAAAGTGCTCGGGCGATTCAGCATGCGCGCCGCGCGCGCAACCTTCGGGGGGATCATGTGCTTCTTGCCCCATTTGCCGTCCTTTGCCTGCGCTATCCCTGCGGCCCACGAGGAGTCGAACGCTTGTGGCGATAGCACCACGGCGACAAGCCGCCCGTGCTTCACGATATCGACACGCCCCAGCGCCACGACATCCTCGAGAAGTCCGCCGAAGTTATTCTTAGCGTCACTAGCAGATACACTTTTTGCCATATTTGGCTATTTTAGCTAAAACTGCCCTTACTTCGCAAGCACCGTTCCGGTCGCCTGAGTAGCTCGGCGCGTCATCCTAGTCATCCATACCTGGATTCGAGATCAAGGATCGCGCCTGGCAAGAAGCAAGCCGGAGGCTTGACAGGTTTGCTTATCCTCGTCACACTGAGTTGGTTGACTGACTTATGCGCAAACATGACTAGGACACATATCGACAAACGATCGCGGCTGGTGAGCGCGGCGATGGACTTGGCGTACCAAAACGGATTCGGCGCCACCTCGCTTGCCGACATCGCGCGCGAAGCCGAGGTTCCTCTGGGCAACGTCTATTATTACTTCAAGACCAAGGACGAGATGGGCGAGGCGATCGTCGAGCTGAGGCTAGCGCAGCTGTCCGCGCAGCGGCAGCGATGGAACGAAGCAGGATCGCCCAAGGATCGGCTTTGCGCCTGCGTCCAAGGCGTCTTCGAGAACAAGGATTTCTTGGCACAGCGCGGCTGCGCGGTCGGGACGTTTTGCTCCGAGCTCCACAAGGCGGGCGGCTCGGTCGCCACCAGAGCGACCGAGATCTTCGCTCAACACCTGGCATGGATCGAGAGCCAGTTTCGGGCACTCGGGAAGGGCAAAGACTCCAACGGCCTTGCCGTGCACCTGCTTGCCGCCCTTCAAGGCGTCTCGATCCTGGCACATTCCTTTCATGACTCCGATCTTGTGGCGATGGAGACCAAGCGCCTCAGGAGTTGGATTCAAAGCTTGTGAGACACCAGGCGGGCTGAACCCGCAGGCCCACACGGTGAAGCCTGAAGCGGGCCGAACAAACTGCGCAGCGCAATGAGTTAGTCCACTGACATCCATCCGGAGAGACGAGGTGATCGAATGAATGGCATTTGGGTTTCCAGCGATATTCCCCGCATCGATGGGCGTAAGCCAAGTTCCGGCACCCCTGCCGCGACACGCTTGGTGCCGTTGGGCTTGATCGATCCACCTTTGATCCTGAGATCAGAAACGAGAACGGAGTTTTTATGAAAATCGTTTTAATTGGCGCAAACGGAAAGATCGGGGAACTGGTTCAAAAGGCATTCGCGGGTGCTGGCCACGAGCTAGTCAAGGTCGGACGCCAATCGGGTGATTTCCGCGTCGAGATCGAGAACCGCGAAAGTGTCAGGAAGCTTTATCGAGCCGTCGGCTCATTTGATGCCGTGGCCATTGCAGCAGGTGAAGTCGCATTTGCTCCGCTTTCGGAACTCACCGCTGAAAAGTGGCAGTTCTCGTTGGGAAGCAAGCTCATGGGTCAGATCAATCTCGTTCAGGAGGCAATCACGTTCATCAACGAAAAGGGATCATTCACTTTGGTTTCGGGCGTGCTCAATGAAGAACCGATCTTCGCCGGTGTCGCGGGTGCAACCGTCTCGGGCGCATTGGAAGGTTTTGTTCGGGCCACCGCAATCGAGCTTCCTAAGGGATTGCGCATCAATGTGGTGAATCCTACGATCCTGAAAGAATCCGAAGCGCGTATGGGTTCGTTCTTTCCCGGCGTGATTCCGGTCGAAGGATGGAAAGTTGGACAAGCCTACAAACGGGCTATCTTGGGGGCGCAAACCGGCAGCGTTTACAAGGTTGATTGAGGTCACGCAGTTATGAAACTCACGGGCAATACGATTCTCATCACCGGCGGCGCTAGCGGCATCGGTTACGAACTCACCAGACAACTCACGGCACTTGGTAACACGATTCTTATCACGGGCCGCGATCAAGCTAAGATGGACCGTGCGAAAGAGGTCTTTCCAAAACTTCACACCTTTCGAAGCGACGTTTCCGATCCGCAAGCGATCGCCTCTCTTTACGAAAAGGTCACCAAGCAATTTCCTGAGCTCAACATTTTGATCAACAACGCCGGCATCATGCGTGAGATCAATGTTCACGACAAAGCTGGAAGCCTCGAAGACATCACTCGAGAGATTGAAATCAATTTGAGCGGGCCGATTCGCATGGTGAAACAATTCTTGCCGCATTTGAAGACAAAATCAGAGGCGGCAATCGTGAACGTTTCATCGGGATTGGCATTTGTTCCATTGCCCATTTCACCGGTGTATTGCGCCACGAAGGCCGGTCTGCATTCGTTCACCGAGTCTCTTCGTGTGCAAATGAAAGGCACCAAAGTCAAGGTATTTGATCTAGCACCGCCGGCGACACAAACCGAACTTTTGGGTGACTTTAATTTTGAAGACATGAAAGGCGTTTCAATCATGAAGGTGGACGATATGGTTAAAGCCGCCGTCAAAGGAATGCAAACCGATCGATTTGAAATTCGTCCGGGTCAGGCGAATCAGCTCAAAATAATGAGCCGCGTGGCGCCTGGATTTATTTTGAAACAAATGAGCCGATCGGTCGATCGTATGCTCAGAAGACAGAATTAATTCATCGAAAGCCCACGGTTGTCCCCCGATTGTAAACCGTCTACGAGCGGGGAACACGCGGCTATTTGAGAGACAGTCATGATCAAGCAGATTGGCGAAAAGTGGCGAGGCTTTTGGCGGATGGCGAACAACCTGGCGCTATCCATGGATGCCGATCCTCTGGAAGACATCCACCGAAGGATTAAACGGCTCGAAGCGGCCCTTGTTCAATCTGAGGTGGGACGCGAGCCCGTCGCGCCGAGTACCTCGGCCAACCAAGGGACGTTGCCGGAGCAGACAGAACACAGTCGGAATACATGAACGACACATTCGCCCTGAGATTCTCCCCGCGGGTCGCGCGATTGGGCGGCTTTTCAGCTGCGGCTCGCGAGTGCGAACTTTCGCAATCGCAGGCCTCTCGGATCATTGCTGATCTCGAATCCGATCTCGGGTGTCAACCGGCGCCGAATGTTGATCACTTTTTCGCCGGCGGGGCGCCAGCAAGCACAACGGACCTGCGTGCACCGTAGATGCTAGGTGAACGGATTGATCAAGGGAGCGCCGAAGGGCTCAAAATCATCCACATTACGCGTAACTACCGTCAATCCGCGAACCAATGCGGTGGCAGCAATGAGCGCATCTTCAAGATGCTGGTCCGGGCGTCGGTGCATGAGTTGGGCCCAACGACGGAAGATGGCCGCATCTGCCGCAAGCACGCCGTAGCTCTGCTCTACTCCGTCGAGCCAGAGCTCGATTTCTTTGGCCTTCACCGCATCTTGTTTACGGGTAATTTCTATCCCAGCCTGTATTTCACCGACAGTCACAGCGGACACGTAAAGTGACTCCTCCGGCGCAGCTTGAATCCAAGCAACCACGCCTTTGTGTGGTTTACGCTTGCGCAGTTCGGAAACGACATTCGTGTCGAGGAGATACACGTCAGTCGGTGACACGGGGTGTGCGGCGTCGCAGTCGTCCACGTGACGGGACGTTTAGTTCCCCTCGAAGCTCCGGAGCAAGGAGCAAAGTCTTCAAACTTGGACGCGCTCGCTCACGCAAATTGCGCCATTCCCGCATCGGTACGAGGACTGCCGTCTCGACGCCGCGCAATGTTACGACTTGCGGCCCTTCCGTGAGGCTCGCTTTCAGAAACTCGCTAAAGCGGGATTTGGCATCTTGAACCGGCCAAGATTTCATGCGGCGGAGACTCCTCTGGCTAGTCATAAGCCTAGTCTGTTACGCATCCTACGTCAATCAAAGACACGTCCCGAAGACATTCTGTAAAGTGGATTCGAACGCCTGCTTCTAACCTTCGGGACGTAGGAGTCGCAGGTTCAAATCCTGTCACCCCGACCATTGATTTTACTGGGGTTTTCTAGCCTTCGCTCGCTTACGGTTCCTGGTATTTCAGGCTCACGGTTCTAGAACCCGTTCCAGTTTCGGCGCGGTAAAATCATGCAACGATTCGGCTGTTCTTGGACGTTGGCATAAATCACGCCTTCGCCGGACATTGTTTGGCGTCTTCAACTATTAGTGGCTGGGTTTTCTAGAACGGAACGATGGGCATGTACGACGAAGTCTACTGTCGTGCGGAGCTCCCCGACGGCCGCGACCCGCGTGGGACGTGTTTTCGCGGACTTGGCTTTACGAGGAGGCCACCGACTTCGCTTCCTTGACGCTCGGTCTATGAGAAGGTTTCGCATCCATACCGCCGAAGTCGATCCCGAACGCCTCGGACAGCTTCGACGAGTCCAGAATCCTACCACCGTCTGGCAATTTTTGAACCGGTGTCCCACCCTCCCCTGCGCGGCTGAAAGCAATCTCCTTCGGTGACGGGAAGAGGCCGGTCCCCGGCCGTGTGATGCGCTCAATGACCGAAGTCGACAGTTGCCCCTGCATGCAGCTCGACCAATGTGTCGATGGAGCGGGCGCAGTCGCGTGCAAACGCCCGCCAGTGAGCGACGGCTCGCTGTAGTGCTCCAGGTTCTGCACCAAGCCTTACCCCATAACGATTTCGCAATCGCGCCACGGCTTGCGGCCGCCCACGCGAATGTCTGACGTGTATCGCTCATCGGAGCAAGGCTGATGTATTTCTCCTGGAAACGATATGGGGTGAGTCGATAAAGTCCGCGTGCGAGAGATCCGGCGCTAGAATGTTCTCTCCACCCCTATGACCATCACGTTCCGATAATCGCTCAAACCGCCTGGCGCTCCATCTATTGCTACCGCAGAGTAAGTGTCTGGAGAAATCCGTGAAACGGCAAACCGGCGTTCAGTGGTTTCGCGCTCTTCTCGCCGCAACCTCTTTGGCGGCTCACGCAACATATGGCGATGTCGTCGATGATTTCGTTCGCGCAACTATGGGCGAGCATCACCTAATTGGACTTTCTCTAGCGGTTATAAGACGTGGAGAGGTCATCAAGGCAAACGGGTACGGTTTCGCAGACACAGTTGAGAAAACCCCTGTGACGACGACGACCCTGTTTCAAGCAGGGTCCATTAGCAAATCCGTTGCCGCCGTGGCCGCATTGCGATTAGTTGAAACGGGCAAGCTGACCCTGGATTCGAACGTAAACAACGAATTGCACGTTTGGAAGATTCCGGAAAACCAGTATACGAAGCAACAGCACGTGACGCTGCGTCGTATCTTGAGCCATACCGCTGGACTGAAGGTGCACGGTTTCCCAGGCTATGAACCGGGCGTTCCAATCCCCACTCTTCGTCAGGTGCTGAATGGCGAGCCGCCCGCCAACACCGCCGCTATTCGCGTCGAGTCCGTTCCTGGAAGCCACTGGCAATACTCAGGCGGTGGATACGCTGTCCTGCAAGAAATGATCGTCGATGTCACCGCTGAACCGTTTGCGGAATCCGCGAGAAAACTCGTACTCGAGCCGGCGGGCATGTCCTCCAGTTCCTTCGATCAACCCTTGCCACAAGACTGGGCACCACGGGCTGCCACCGGATATTTCGAATCCAACAAACGAGTGCCCGGACGCTGGCACGTCTATCCGGAAATGGCTGCTGCCGGCCTGTGGACAACCGCTTCCGACTTGGCCCAATTTGCCATCTCCATTCGCCGATCGTGGAAGGGTCTACCAGGCGGAATCTTGTCGCGCTCATCCGCTCGTTTGATGCTCACCGCGCAACAGAACAATGATGGGCTTGGTGTGTTCGTGGTGGGCACTGGCAGGCAGACGCGCTTTTTTCACAACGGTCGAAATGCCGGATTCGACGCGACGATGATCGAGCGCGTTGATAGCGGTTTGGGGGCGGTAATCATGATCAATACTAATGACGACACCGGGGCGGCCGATGCGATTTGGCATGAGGTTATTCGTCAGTATCATTAGTGTCGCCTACGCTGTGGTGCTGCGAACATTTCGTGCGGCGAACGCTGTCAAGATCATCGGTAATTCACCCATTTGGCCGTATCGGGCCACCCCTTCCAGACGAGTCCGGCCAACACCAAATTGATCAGACCGCTCGCAAGCATCCACACCCAGTTCGTCAAGTAGGGACGGACAGCGAGCGCGACAAAGATCCTTGTAACGCCCTCTGCGTTGACGAAGATCGTCAATGTCGCGATCAGCGTGAGTATGTCTCGAAGGACGCCCGCGTCTACGAACTCGCCGTAGATCTTGATGATAGCTGAAGGTCCCCCGCGCAATGAGCATCGCCGTGCTCACGATGGAACTTCGCGCAACACAAGGTATCCAATAAAAAATCAGCGAAGGCGCAACACGGAGGCAGTTATGTGGGCGCGGACAGGAATGGGTGTTGTGCTACTCGTGACGGCGTGCAGCGCGGTTGACTCTGATTGGTCCACAGCGCAGAGCGAGAATTCGGTGGCGGGTTATCAGTCCTTTTTGGAAAAGCACCTGAATGGTCACCAGGCCGATGAGGCATGGGCGCGGCTGGGCTTGCTGCTCGACGATCAAGACTGGCAAGCGGCTCAGTCTGCCAACACCACCGAGGGCTACCGCCACTATCTGCAGCTGCACCCAAACGGCGCGCACATGATGGCCGCGGAAGCCAATATATCCTTGCTGGTCCACGCCGCGGCTGCAATGAACCGGGACCATGCCGACGAGGTCGGCCAGATGTTGCCGACATGAGGCAGGCTGTCGGTTACGGCCGTCAAACGGGGGTGTTGACGATCGCGAACCGAGCAAAGGCGCTTACACGTCTGGTCGACTCATGATTCACGGAGAGTATATGTTGCGACGCATGAAAGATATGGAGGGCTATTTCATAAGCGCAACGGATGGCATTGTCGGTCATGTAAAGGACTACTACTTTGATGATGAAGCGTGGGTTATTCGGTATCTGGTGGTACAAACCGGTGTGTGGATTTGGAGCCGCAAGGTGTTGATTTCACCGATGGCGATCAACCAGCCTGATTGGTCCAAAAGAATCATTCCCGCCAGGATCACTCGGGAGCAAGTAAGGAATAGCCCCGATATCGACACCGACAAGCCCGTCTCCCGTCAATACGAAGAAAAGTACCTCCAGTACTACCGGTATCCCCATTACTGGAACGGTATCGGAGTGTGGGGCGCGGGCACTTACCCCGATCCGATGCAGCTCGGCCTCGGCTCCGGTTGGTCTGCTGAACAGTACCGCGAAGCGCAGGCTAAACGTGATCAAGCGGAAACGGGCCGGCAGCCGAGCGAGGATCCGCATCTGCGCAGCGGTAACGTCGTTTTGCGATATGGTGTTCATGCAACCGATGGCGATATTGGCCACGTGCAGGGGATCCTGATTGACGAAGGATCGTGGTCCATTCACTTCCTCATCGTGAATACTGGTAGTTGGTGGCTGGGCCACGAAGTAATCATCGCGCCGGAATCGATAGAGAATGTGAGTTGGGCGGACTCGAAAGTCTTCGTGGGCTTGACGCGTCAGGCAATCCAGGACTCGCCGCCATTTGACCCTGCTGTACCCTTCGACCGCGAGCACGTCGCTCGCGTTTGCACGGTGAGACGGACATTGGAGCGCTAGCGGATCGGCTATGGCGCCCGACTCTGCGACCTGCACCCGCAGCCTTGCCTCGAGTGGCGAATTATTGCCTAAGAGTGGCGGAAACCGGATCTTAGGGATGGGTACGGGACTATTCGGAATCCTGGGATTCGCGACGCTGCTTTTCCTCACCAATCAGGTGCCCGGCAGCGCCTTAACTTTGAATCTGAGTAGCGACGCATTTCGGATCACGGCGCGTTTTGACGATGTAGCAGATCTTGAGGCCGGCGCCCCCGTTGCCATCGCGGGCGTAACTATCGGGCATGTAATGAGCATATCTCTCGACTCCGCCCAGCACAAAGCGATCGTGACGATGCAGATCGAAGATCGTTATAACGAGATCCCCAATGACAGTGCGGCATCGATCGAGACCGCCGGATTGCTGGGGGCCGAGTACGTCACGCTCGATCCCGGGGGCTCGAGCATTTATCTTCGCGCAGGCAGTCAAATCAAACACACCCGCTCTGCCCTATTAGTGGAGAAGATTATCGAGGAGTTTCTCACGTATTTGGCAGACCGAAAGTGATTCCACGGTTAACATAGCGATCAGATCTTTGCGGCCTAATTGGCGTGAGCAGCCGCAAATAGTCGCGATTCCAGGCGCCGGATTTTGAAGGTTTCGGCGCGACGCACGATTCGAGACTAGGTCGCATCGACCAGCAATTGCGCCGACGCCGCGTCGAAGATCCTTGAGTCGACCTTAAGGTACGCGAGTTGCTCCTCGGCAATCACAACGGCCTCGGCCACCCCTGGCACTTGCCGCAGTTTGGCAGCGAGATGTTCTGCATCAGCGGCGCGGCTCTCCCCGATCCGAATCAGTCGCGTCGTCAAATAGCTGGGCTGCTGCATCGTCACCGCAACCACCAACCAAAGCAGCGCAAGACCTCCGGACCAGGCAAATATACTGCCGCCGCCCTCGGTCTGCTGTATCCAGCCGCCCACGACGCCGCCGACAAAAATGCCGAGAAACTGCGCGCTCGAATATATGCCGGTGGCGGTCCCCTTGGCCTCGGGCGGCGCAGTTTTGGTGACGAGCGACGGCAGGCTTGCCTCCAGCACGTTGAAGCCCGCAAAGAATAGAGTGATGGCCGCGAGCACGACATAGACATCGCGGTTACCGACAACGAGCATGAGCTGACTCGCCGTCAGCGCCACAATGGCCCCGACGAACACTGCCTTCATCCGGCGATACTTCTCGGCAACGACAATTGCAGGCACCATCAGCGCCACGGAGATCAGGAGTACCGGCAAGTAGACCGTCCATTGACTGTGGCTGTTCACGTGCAACCTGTAATGCAGCAGCGGCGGCAGCACCAGAAAGCTCGCAGTCAACATGGCATGCAACGCGAAGATGCCGAAATCCAATCGCAGCAGCTCCCGGTTCTTGAGAATCGAGCCCAGCATGCCTGACACCGTTTCCGTATCACGATGCACGCGCAAGAACTGCGGGCGGGGCACGACGAATAGGGTTATCGCAATGCCGAGCAATGCGAGGCCGACCATGAGCCAGAAGATACCCGGGACGCCAACGATGCCGCCGAGGATCGGTCCGGCTACCAAGGCCACCATGAACGACACTCCAATCGTGATCCCCACCATCGCCATCGCCTGGGTGCGGCTCTCCTCACGTGTCAGATCCGCCACCAACGCCAGAATCACTGAGCCGACCGCGCCGGCACCCTGCAGCGCCCGGCCCGCAATCACGCCTTCGATCGAGGACGACACGGCAGCCACGTGCGCTTCCGACGCCGAACACGATCAAACCCAGCACGATCATGAGCTTGCGTCCGACTTTGTCGGACATGAGACCGAACGGGATCTGCAACAACCCTTGGCTCAATCCATAAATGCCCAGTGCCAAACCAGTTCTGTACGGCGTCGCGCCCGAAAGGTGGTCGGCATACTCTGCAAATACAGGGTAAATCATGAATAGGCCCAGAAGCCTGACCGAGAAGACCCCGGCAAGAGAGCTCGCGGCGCGAAATTCCAGTTTCTCCATATTAGTGAAGCGATTTCAGCGCCTCAACGGCTTGGTCATATTGACCGTAACTCAAATACATCTGTCCGACCACCGGGCGCCGCAGCAAGTTGAGGTCAAATGCCAAGCGATGATACCCGAACACCGCTCATCGTGAACGTTCTGCGAATCCAGATCGATCAATTCATTCCAATCCTCAGGCTTTTGATAGTAACGAACCAATTCTGGGCGTAGATACCTCAGCACGCGCGCTATGCGGATCTTTGCATCCTCAGCCAATTCGTGCCCGCGGATTCCGCGCCGGTGAAGCACTTGTTTAAGCATCTCTAACGACGTACCGCTTCGGTGCAGGGTATACAGCTTAACGGCTGATTTAATTGCCGGCGCGCGGCATAGAGAATCAAGTATGTTGTCGCATGCTAACATCGAAATCCTCATCCCTCAGCATCGACGGGTCATGCAGTGAACACTGAACAACGCGAGGCCGCCGCGCCCGTAGCACGCCAGTGCGGGAGACATGGAAGTCGGATCCTTGTGCTCGCACTCAATGTGGTGTGTGCCTGTGCCTGCAGCATGATTCTGCCTCATCCGTTGACGCCCGAAGGGGTGGCGGGCGACACGCGCGACTGCTCTCTGGAGCTTGATCGAAGCCGGCAGGTCGCTGCGTGCGAAAAAACGGCGGCGGGTGCGCCGACGCTAAGTCATCATTCGCCCTTCGAGCCGCTCTTTGTCCGATCCCACCATCCATGATCGGAGCGTTGTAGAATTTACAAGCGATCAGTCATTTGCCAACGCTGACAGATCGCGCGACAGATGGCGCGTTGAATTGTTGCGCAAACCGTCTCCGCGCCCAAGCCCGCATCGGCTTTCCGACGGCGATCTGATCTATCTTTGGAATGTCACGGCGCATCGGTATCTGCGGGTATCCTCGCCCGAGGCCGCGGCGGCCGATGCCAGACACCGATCCGACGCCTCAATATTCGCATTGTACAAGGCCGATGTGACCAATCCGAATCGACCAAGCACGTGCGATGCTCGGGTACGCGACGGGGACTACGTGTATATTCGTGCGCTCGAGCCCAGCACGTGGTTTCGTGTATCCCATGGCGATCTGGAGCCGGCGTCCCTGCAGCTACCGAGCGGGCGGGCGCCGCAGTCCGAACTGACAACGGGTTCCGTCACTGACCAGCGTTGTCGCACTGATGAAGGGGACCAATTGCTGTGCGGCTGGGTCGCGAAGTGCCTGCATCCCTAAAACCCAACAGATTATTCTGCAAGCGTCGTCAGGCGACGTAAGATCCTAGAGTGCATCTAGACAGGCATCTGTTTCGACGAAGTTGAGTACGCAAATTCCTTGCAGTGCTCGGATGAACTCGCATGCGTTGCACCCTTAGGTTTCGGATTGTGCCATTCGCCATGAGCCGCAATTAATGCGTCGGCCTCTTTGGGCCCCCGACCATGGCGCCGATACGGGCGATGGCTGATGGTTTTTGAGGATCGGGTCGAGATCTTGCCATCGCGATCTCGTTGCGTTAGCGCCCCTCGGCAACAATTAGGCAAACCCCCGCCCGCCACCGGGCGATCGCGTACCCACCGCAGCGCATGCGCGACCGCGCAAAGGGGCTCTGGCAGCCTTTCAAACTTGTAATGGTGCGGAAAGGTCGGAGCCATCGGCCTGGGGTGTACTGGCCAACAGCAGCGATCAGTCACCCAAGGAACATCCCCATGATTAGCGACCCCTCCGTATCGAACAAAATCCGACCCACCGATGCCAGGTTTCGGCCCAGTTCCAATTCCGGAGGTGCGCAAAACCCGACGACTATCCGCCTTCCCGAGCAGAGCAACGATGCATTTCGCGCATTGCGCGACGTCGTGCAAGAAAACTCCAGTTGGATAAAACCGTTGCAACAGGAGATGTCGCGAGTCATCGTCGGCCAAAAAGCGCTTCTCGACCGGCTCCTCATTGCGCTGCTGACGAATGGACACGTCCTGCTCGAAGGGGTTCCCGGTTTGGCCAAGACGCTGTCGCTCAAGACCCTCGCAGGCAGCGTCGCGCTCAACTTCAAGCGCCTGCAGTTCACCCCCGACATGCTGCCGGCCGACATCGTCGGCACGATGATCTACAGCCCACATGACGGCGAATTTCGCACCAAGCACGGTCCCATTTTCAGCAATCTGATTCTTGGCTGACGAGATCAATCGCGCTCCGGCGAAAGTGCAGAGCGCCTTGCTGGAAGCGATGCAGGAACATCAAGTCACGATCGGCGAGAACACCTACCCGCTGCCCAACCCCTTTCTGGTGCTGGCCACCCAAAATCCGCTGGAGCATGAAGGGACCTATCCGCTCCCGGAAGCCCAAATAGATCGCTTCATGATGAAAGTGGTCATCAGCTATCCCAACCGCGTCGAAGAACGCGCCATCTTGGACGCCATGGCGACGACCGAGCCGTCGCTCGACGTGCGCCCTGTCGTGTCCAATGAGCAGATATTGAAGGCTCGCCACATCGTCAACATGATCCATATCGATGAAAAGATCAGGGACTATATAGTCGATTTGGTCCTCTCGACACGCCCCCCGATTGCGGCTTCGCTCGATCTCAATGGGTATATCCAAAACGGCGCCTCACCGCGCGCCACGATCAACCTCTGCCTTGCGGCCCGCGCCAACGCGTTTCTCAACGGTCGGCATTTTGTGACTCCGCAGGACGTCAAGACGATTGCGCTCGATGTGCTTCGTCACCGCGTCATGGTCAGCTATGAAGCCGAGGCGGAGAACGTTACTGCGGAGGACATCATCCGGAAAATCCTCGACACGCTCCCGGTGCCTTAACACGCCGTAACCGTATCCCGACAAAGGAACTGCAAATGCAAACCGCTACGACGAAGACTATCTTGAACAAAATGCGGCGGCTGGAGATTCGCACCCGGCGGTTGGTGAATGACAGTCTGGTCGGTGAGTATCACTCGGTATTCAAAGGACGCGGCATGGACTTCGATGAGGTTCGCGAATATGTCGCCGGCGACGAGGTGCGTACCATCGATTGGAATGTGACCGCGCGCGCCGGAAGGCCGTTCGTGAAGAAGTACACCGAGGAGCGCGAGCTCACCATTCTTCTGGTGGTCGACATCAGTGCATCCGGCAATTTTGGCTCCGGCACGCAAAGTAAACGGGAGTTGGCAGGCGAGGTAGCGAGTCTCCTGGCTCTGTCCGCGATTCGCAACAGCGATAAGGTGGGGTTGCTGCTCTATACGGACCGCATCGAGGAGTACCTGCCGCCGGCCAAGGGACGGCGTCATGTGCTGCGGCTGGTGCGGGAAATCATTTACCACAAACCCCGGGGGCGAGGCACGGATAGTGTCAAGGCGCTGGAGGTGGCCAGTCACGTGCTGCATCGGCGAGCGGTCGTCTTTCTTATCTCCGATTTCCAGTCGACCAGGGACGCGGCCCGATCCCGAACCGATTTGCGACGGGCGATGCGGCAAACGAATCGACGGCACGATCTCATCTCCGTGCACATCGAAGATCCGCGCGAGCGAGTATTGCCCGATGTCGGAATGCTCTCGCTGGAAGACGCCGAAACCGGCGAACTCATTGAACTCGATACGGCGGATCCCAACGTCCGCCGGCTCTTCAGCGAACAGGCCATCGGCCGAGTGGAACAGTTGGTGAGCGACCTTCGATCAGAGGGCGTGGACACCCTGCAGTTGAAGACCGACGCCCCGTACCTGCCCGCCTTGCAGCGGTTCTTCAAATCGCGCGGCCACAGACACCTATGAGCCGCCAGTTCCCGACGACGCTCGGGCCTGCCGATGGGTGCGGCCCTCATGCTACTGATGCTCGGAGCGCACACAACGTTTGCGCAGGCACCGTCCGTCAATCAAACGGCTTCCCCGCCCAACGGCGCTATCGCGTCGTCGGAAGACATCCGCGATATCCGAGGCCCCAAGCCGATTGCGTCGCCCTGGGTGATCCCGCTCATGGTGCTCGCCGCACTGTTGGTGGCTGGGAGCGGCTACGCAGCGTGGCGGTGGGACAGTCGGCGTCAACATGCAGTCACGAAGCTGCCTTCGGAGATCGCCCTCGAGCGCCTGAAGCAAGCACGGGCGCTCATGCACCCATCGGGAGCACGGGAATTCTCGATCGAAGTGTCGAGCATCGTGCGCGACTACATCGAGATCCGCTTCCGCGTGATGGCGGCACATCGAACGACCGACGAGTTTTTGCATGAACTCTTAGAGTCGGGGGATTCCTTGTTAGCCGCCCATCGAGACCTTCTCGCCGACTTCCTGCAATCGTGCGATCTCGCCAAGTTCGGCGGCCTGGAATCTGCCGGAGGTGAGCATGGAAGCCATGCTGCAGAGCGCACGGCGATTCGTCATCGAATCTGCCCAGCCGCAAGTCGCCAAGAAACCCCTCACAAAATCCGCATCCGGCGTCGAGAGGGAATCCTATGATTCAATTCCTACAACCTGAGTGGCTCTGGTTGCTCGCGTTGCTGCCGCTCGCCCTGCTATGGCGTGGCCGCAAGGGTAGTGTGGCCGCGGTCGAATATTCCAATATCGAGGTCGCTCGCGCGGTTGCGCGCAGCACCCGAAGCCGCGCCGGAACCTGGCGATGGCTGCTCCCGGTGATTGCGGCCGCGCTGATGATCGTCGGAATGGCTCGACCGCGACTCGCCCACGGGCGCACGGAGGTGACGGCAAGCGGTATCGACATCATGTTGGGTCTGGATGTCTCCGGTTCCATGCAGGCACTGGACTTCAAAATGGCGAGCTCAACGGGTCAACCGCATCGATGTCGTCAAATCGGTCGTATCCAGGTTTGTCGATGAGCGACCGGATGATCGAATCGGCATTGTTGCCTTTGCGGGTGCGCCCTACTTGATCAGCCCACTGACCCTCGATCATGATTGGCTGCGGCAAAATCTGGAGCGCGTCAGCGTCGCGAGCGTCGATGATGGCACCGCGATCGGGTCGGCGATTGCCACCAGCGTGAATCGTCTGCGCGAATCTCCCGCGAAATCCAAAATCATCATCTTGTTGACCGACGGCATGAACAATGCGGGCAAAATCTCCCCGATGGCGGCGGCGGAGGCCGCCAAGGCCATGGGCGTGAAAATCTACACCATCGCTGTTGGCGTGCGCGGTGAAGCCCCCATGCCAGTGAGGGATGCGTCAGGCAACACCCAACTGGTCATGGCCAAGGTGGATGTGGACGAGAAAACGCTGCAAGCCATATCCACCTTGACCGGCGGAGAGTTTTATCGAGCCACCGACACGGACTCGCTCAAGAACATCTACGAGAAGATCAATCGACTCGAAAAAACCACCCAGGTGGCGCAACGATTCGAGCATTACCAGGAGCTCTTTCGTTGGGCATTGTTTCCCGCGATCGCCCTGCTAGGGCTCAGTTTTGGTCTGGAAAGTACTCGATTCCGGAAGCTGCCATGATTTTCGCGCATCCCGTGTGGTTACTGGCGGCGCTTGTCTCGGTGGGCGGTCTCTATTGGGTCTCGCGCCGATACGATACCCGCCAGCGGGCGGCGCTGGAACAATTCGTGTCCGTTCACTTGCAGCGAAATCTCACGCAGTCTGTCTCCCGTGCACGGATGATTGCCAAGCGTGTGCTGTTTGCCGCGTCCCTGATGCTGCTGTGCATCGCCCTTGCGGAGCCTCAAGCGGGATTTCGCTGGGAGCAGGTCAAGCGGCGCGGTCACGACATCATCTTCGCCGTAGACACCTCGCGCAGCATGCTGACCCCGGACGTCAAGCCGAACCGGCTCGCGCGCGCCAAGCTGGCCATCGATGATTTGGTCGGCCACTTGAACGGTGATGCCGTCGGCCTCGTGGCATTCGCCGGAAGCGCCTTTCTACAGACCCCGATCACCCTTGATTACGGCGCCTTTCATGAATCCTTGAGCGCGCTCGATACCAACATAATCCCGCGCGGCGGCACTGACATCGCGAGCGCCATTCAGGAGGCGGACGCTGCGTTGCAACACCGTGCGGGCAGCGACAAGGTCATGATCTTGGTGACCGATGGAGAAGATCTGGAAGGCAACGCGTTGGTGGCGGCGAAGGCTGCGGCCAAGGACGGACTCAAGATCTTCACCGTTGGCGTGGGTTCCGCAAACGGCGAGCTCATTCCGCTGCCGGCAAATGAGGGCGGTGGTTTCTTGAGAGACAATGAAGGCCATTTGGTCAAATCGCGGCTCGACGACTCCGCCTTGAAAGCTCTCGCCGAGGCGACCGGAGGATCCTACGCCCCGCTCGGCGCCGAGAACCAAGGACTCGACACCATCTATCAGGAGGCGTTGGCGCCGCTCGCCAAGCACGATCTCGAGTCGCGTTCACATAAACTATACACCGAGCAATACCAGTGGCCGCTGGGCGCTTCACTCGCCCTGCTGATGTGCAGTCTGCTGCTGGGCACTCGTCGCCGCTTTCCGGTGGTGCAGTCACTGACGGAGGAGAAGCGCTCTCTCGCACGTTTCGCGCTGCCCACCTCGGCCGCAGCTCTTGGTTTCATTGCTCTCCTGGCGTTCCATTCCGCGCACGCCTCACCGGCAAGCGCCGCCAACGCCTACGCCCACGGCAATTTTACGGCCGCTGAGCGTGACTATATGACCGCTGCGCAAAGCAACCCGAAGCAGCCGATCTTGCGATATAACGAAGGTGCCGCTGCCTACAAGGCAGGAGAGTTTCCGCAGGCGGCCCGGGCATTCCAGGCATTTGTCGACGCATCGCCTTCGGGAAATGCCCAACGTCTCGCGGAACAACAGGATGCCTATTACAACCTCGGCAATACTCTGTATCGGGAGGGTGAGAAAACCCAGCAGGGTAACGCGGAACAAACGATTCAGAGCTGGACGCAGGCCGTCAAGGCTTACGACGCGGCTCTGCAGCTGCGGGCGCAGGATGCCGACAGCAAATTCAATCGCGACCTCGTCAGTCGCAAGCTCGCAGCGCTCAAGAAACAACAATCAGAGAAAAAGCCGCCCGAGCAATCATCGCAATCACAGAAGCAATCGTCCAAGCGCGAGCAGGGCCAGCCAAACCCGGGCAAAGACAACCAGGGGAAAGACAATCAGGGCAAGGACGACCAGGGTAAGGACAGGCAAGGCAAGGACAATTCAGCGAAGGGACGATCGCAAGGCAGCCAACCTAATTCCCAACCGAACGGGCAACCGCAGGCTCAGCGGGCGTCTGGCGCCAATTCAGGCGAGGGCCAGAAGAATGAGCCCTCGCCGGCGGCATCGGGGTCGCTGCCGCGACCAGATCGCAGCCAAGGAGGAGCGAGTTCCCCTGGTGATCAGCCGGGCGAACAACCCGCACCGAGCGCGGGCGAGCCGCGCGTTCCCGGCGAAATGAGCCGGGAGGAAGCCCGTGAACTGCTTGATTCCGTCAAGGATGAGGAACACCGTGCGCCGGCGGCGCCCGTCGCACGCAACGGCGGCACCCTGGCTGCGCCCGACGAACCCCTCAAGAATTGGTGAATACTATGAGCACCTTCCGAATGACGACGTTAGTGGCCGTGGTCGCGGCAGGCATTCTGATTGCAAGTGCCATGCAAGTGGCCGACGCCGCAGCCACACAACGCCTTGAACCGACCCAGATCGAGATGGGTGACTCCGCCCGCCTGACCATTGCCGCATCCGGCAACGATGCATCGACCATCTCGCCGCCGATGGTCGCCGGCCTGGAATTCGTCGCCGTCGCTCAATCGCAGCGGATCGAATCGATCAACGGCGCCTCGAGCGCTTCGACGACCGTCACCTACGAGGTCATCCCGCACGAGGCCGGGGTGTTCACGATCCCGGGCGCGGCACCGGGCTCGACGCCCGTCGTGCTCACGGTGAATCCGAGCAGCAGCCACGGCTCGGCGGCGCGCGGTGGGTCTGCGGCACTCGCTGCTCCGTCCGCGCGTACGAGCACCCTCCCCACCGGATCTACTCGCGTGACCGCCAACGGTGCGGCGTTCGTCCGCTTGCGGCTTTCCAAGCATGAACTTTACGTCGGCGAGACCATCCCGGTTGACATACAAGTGGGCATGCGGGACGGATTCGTCGCCTCCTTGAACGGCCTTCCCACCCTCAATGGCGACGCGTTCACCTTGAATAAACTATCGTCGCAGCCGCAGCGCACCGAAGAAATTATCGGCGACCAGACATACACCGTGCTCACGTGGCATAGCACACTCGCCGCCGTCAAGCCCGGTGAAATGGCCCTTACGATCGAAACCCCGCTTACCGTTCGCATGCGCACGGCTGCGCGACCTCGCGCAGGTTCGCTCGGCGAGGCGAGTCTTGACGATTTATTCAATGATCCGATGTTTCAAAACTTCTTTGGCGCGACCGTGGAAAAGGACATCACCGTGGCGAGTGCCCCAACGGCGTTTACCGTCCTCGCCCTACCCACTCTTGATCGACCGGCAGATTTCAGCGGTGCTGTCGGGAACTTTTCCATCAGCAGCGATGTGTCGGATGAGAAGGTCGCGGCCGGCGATCCTGTCACTTTGCGCCTGCGGATTTCAGGAACGGGCAATTTCGATCGCGTCACAACCCCCATGCTGCACGACGTAAAAGACTGGAAGACCTACTCGCCCACCGCGAAATTTAACGCGGCGGACGATATTGGCCATCGCGGAGAGAAGACCTTCGAGCAGCCGCTCATCGCCACGCATCCCGGCTCGCAGTCCTTGCCTGCGCTGAGCTTTAGTTGGTTCGACCCAAATAGCCGCCGTTATGTGGTCGAACGCACTTCGCCGATAAGCGTCGCAGTCACGGCCGGCACGCCCGCCTCCCAAGGAAGCAGCACGGCGAGCCTTGCACCCGCGCCTTCGAACAAGACCAGCGCTTCACCGGCTGGCGATGCCGATGACCATGGTCTGCGCCCCGATCATGTGGATGTCGGTAGTCGCACCACCCCCTCCTTGATGCCGCATTACTATCAGCCCGCCTATATCGCGGTGCCGTCGCTTCTATTGGCCGCATTTTCGGGTACGTGGTTTTGGGTGCGCCGGCGCGAGCAAATAACCGTGGCAGAATCCGCAAAGGCGAACGAATTCCCGCAGACTGAATCCCTGCTGGCGTCCATGGAGGAGGCACGTGCCGTAGGCGATACGACTCGGTTCTTCCAAAACGCGCGTCAGGCGCTGCGGGGTGCGCTGGCGTCGCAGTGGCAAGTCGACCCCGCAAGCATCACGCTGGCAGATGTCGAAACGCGCTTGGGCGCAGGTAGCGTCAGCGCCCGCGTATTCAAGCTTGCTGATGAGGCCGCCTATGCCGGGGCAACCCTCGCACCGGCCGATTTCCAATGGTGGAAGCAGTTGGTTCTTCGTGAGATCAGCAACGAGGCAATGTCATGAATGGACGTAAGATGGTCGTTTCATTGGGCGCAGTTATCCTGGGCGTAGCCGCAATAGGGGGCACCAGTTGGGCCGAAACCGTCGATCACCCGGTCATTCCGAGCGTGTACTCCGCCCCGGCTCTTTATGATTTGGGCAATTTCTATGCCCGGGCAGGGCGGCCGGCCATGGCGGTACTCAATTACGAACGCGCGCGCATTTTGGCGCCAACCGATCCGGATATTCAGAAGAACCTGAGCCATGTTCGCGAGTCGGTTGGATTACCCGCGCTGCATACCGGTTGGTTGAGTCAGCACGATAGATTGGCCAATCCCAACACCCTGTACTGGATTGGCCTAATCGGACTTACCCTCACCGGTATAACGCTGTTGCTTCTGCGCACACGTTCGAAACACCGCACCTTCTTGGCCGGCGGCGCGGTCTTCGGAGGCCTACTGATGGCTCTGAGTCTGGGCGACGCCATTGCCACGGCGCCGACTCTTCACGAGTACATAGTCATGGCTGCGACACCGGCGCGTACCTCCCCAACCTCGGCCGTCGAGCCGCTTTTCACAGTGCCCCTGGCGGATGTGGTCACTGTGCAGGACGAACACCAGGGTTTTATGCTCGTTCGCGACACGCAGGGCCGCGAAGGCTGGGTTGCGAGCACCGATTTAGCGTCCGTGATTCCGGGCTCGGACGAGCCTAGGGGCGCGTCGACGTGACGGGAAGCGCCACGGTGAAAACGGATCCCAGCCCCAAGTCACTGCGCACCGACGCCGTCCCGTGGTGAGCCTCGACGATCGCCTTGACCAAACTCAATCCGAGGCCCAGCCCACGCTGCGTCCGGCTTTTGTCCCCCCGATACAAGCGTGCCCAGATTCGCGGCTGCTCCTCGCCTGAAATGCCAATGCCGGTGTCGCTGATTTGCACGAGTACGCGCGACTCCTGTAGTCGGCAGGTCACCGTGACCTTACCGCCGTCCCCCGTATACTTCAGCGCGTTGTCCAACAGATTCGCAAACACCTGTCGCATCCGAACCGGGTCCACCACCGCCATGCAGGTGGGATCGAGGTCGGCCGCGATGATCATGCGTTTCTCCTCCGCGATCAATTGATACACGTCGATCACGTTGTCGAGCAGGGCGGAGATCGAGGTGGATTCAAGATTTAAATGCATCACTCCGGATTCGGCTTCCGTAATGTCCATGAGTGCGGTCAGCATCGTCAACACACGATCGGCTTCCTCGACACAGTCAGCCAGAGCCTCCCCCGCCGCCGTGTCGGCGGTCGCTTGCACGGCAACTTCCGCGATGCTGCGCAAGCGTGCCAATGGCGTTCGCAAATCATGAGCGACATTGTCCAACGCTTCACGCATGCCCTGGATCAGGGCCTGATTCTTATCCAGGACCCGGTTGAACTGCCGAGCGAGTTCCTCCAAATCCGTTTGCTGGGTGCTCACTCGCACGCGCGCGGACATGTTTCCGGTATCGATGATTGCCCGCGCCGTGGCAACGACCTCGCGAACGGGCTTCGTGGCCCGATGCGCAAAGAAGGTTCCGCCCAAGACACCCAACAATAGAGCTGGCGTCATAACACGCAGGAAGTTCACGCGAAACGGCTCCAGGATGCTCTCCCGATTATTGGTGCTGCGCCCCACCTCCAAGGTGGAATCATCCGGCAACCGAACTGATGCAACCGTCAGATCGCTCTCCTGATCCTTGGGAATCTTCAGCCATACGAGATGCGAGGGATCACCGCCCGGTTGCAGTGCCGCGGCATCGAATTGAACCCAGTCGTCGGGGACGTTGAGCAATAGCGCATTGCCGGATGGGTTCGCGACGCGGACAAAGAATGCGCGGGACTTTTCGGCCACGCGACTTCGCTGCACGAAGTCCTGCAACGCCGCAAGCCCGCCCTCTTCGTAGATGGCCGCACACGCCCGGAGTCGCGTCTCGATGACCTCATGATCCTTGCGTTGCAGCGCCGACGCGAGCAGAAGGTACAAGAGTACGAAGAGAATTCCTGCGCTCAAAGTGAATATCAGCGCATACCCAAGGCTTAAGCGAATCGAAAAACTGCGCAATACACCACTAAAGTGATTTGAGTACATATCCGACGCCGCGAATGGTGTGCATAATTTTCTTCGGGAAGCTCTTTTCCAGCTTTGATCGAAGTCGATGCACGAGGACATCGACGACATTGGTCTGCGGATCGAAGCTGTAATCCCAAATATGCTCCAATATCATGGTTTTGGTAATCGGGCGCCCGGAATGGCGCATGAGCAATTCGAGCAGCGCGAACTCGCGACTCTGCAGCTCGATGGTCTGCCCCGCCCGCGTGACTTCACGCGTCAACAGATTCATTGCCAGATCCCCAACGACGAGCGTCGTCGGCAACGCAACATGGGTCGCACGTCGTATCAGGGCCTGGATGCGCGCCAAGAGCTCGGAGAACGCGAATGGCTTTGTCAGGTAGTCATCTGCGCCGGCCTGCAGGCCTGCAACACGGTTATCGACACTCGCCATCGCACTGAGGAGCAACACCGGCACCAGGCTTTTATCGTGACGAATGCGGCGTAGGACGGCAAGTCCGTCCAGCTTCGGCAGCATAATGTCCAATACCAACGCATCGTAGTTGACCGAACCACACAAAGCCAGCGCCACCTCGCCGTCGGGAGCCTTGTCGACCGCAAATCCATTTTGCTTCAGCCCGTTCACAATGAACGAAGCGATTTTTTCGTCATCTTCGACTACTAGAACTCGCATGCGTCAAGCGCTCGTGGCCGTGCCACTTCGACGGTGTCTAAGGTGCGGGGACAGTCTGCGCGGGTATTTGCAGCGTATAGTAGAACCGTGGCGCCGTTCGCAACGTCAGCTTGGCGGGCCGGCATCGGAGTTTCTCCAGCCCAAAGCGCGTGGTTTTCTTGAAATTCCGGCTCGCCACATCCTGCCATTGATCATCGAGTATCTCGGCGACGATCTCACGTTCGCTGCCATCCGGCGGCTCCTTGCACTGCCCCCATTTCAAAGAAAATATGTGGTCCGGATTCGTACCACGGTAAGAGATAGTAACGACCAGCTGGTCCTTGGGGGCGTCATAGTATGCTTTGGCGAAGTTGTCGGCGAGCGCCGCATCCCACGGCATCGCGACGGCGAGCGCAAACAGGAGCGTGGGTCCTGTGAGGAGCGACAGCCGTACGCGAGTGCGGCCCGCAGACTTTCGATTCGACGACATGATCACGTCTTGTCCCTCCTTTTTTCGGACGGCGAACCGAACCAGTGTGGCGCGGTGCTCAAAGTCGATAAATTCCTCACAATCCTGGGCTGCTGTGCATGAGTCCGCCGTCGACAAAAACCGTCGTGGCCGTCATGTAACTCGCCCCGCCCCCGGCGAGAAACGCCACCACGCCGGCAATTTCTCCCGGCTTCGCCATGCGTCCGAGCGGAATCGCATTGTCAAGTTTCTCCAATAACGCGGGATTCGCCATCGTGGACAGGTTGATCGGCGTCGCCACGGCTCCCGGGCCCACGCCCACCACCAGAATGTCATGCGGCGCCAGTTCCACGCCGGCCGTGCGCGTCAACATTCGCATACCGCCTTTCGCGAGACAGTACGCGGTGTTGCCCGGCATCGGCCAATCCTCATGTACGGACGAAATATTGATGATTCGCCCACCGCCACCTTGCTTGATCATCTGCTGCGCCGCCAATTGGGTGCCAAAGAACGCGCTCTTGAGATTGATGGCCAGTACCCTGTCGTATTGCTGCTCCGTCGTGTCGAGTACGGATGTTCGCGACTCCACCCCGGCATTGTTGACCATGATATCCACTCGCCCAAATTCTTTGACCGCGGCCGCGAACAATTGTTGCAGCTCGGCATATTGGCTCACATCCGCCTTCACTCCGATCACGCGGTCACCCAGCGCGTGCACCTGCTTTTCCAAATCCTCCGCGGCCTCGGGATGCGTCACGTAATCAATGACGATGTTCGCGCCTTGTTTCGCCAGCTCCAACACGATCGCCATGCCGATACCGCTGTTGCCACCGGTCACGATGGTCACCTTGTCCTTTAAACTCATGATGCGCTTCTCTCGGTTTCTAGCCTGACGGCAGGGGGAGACTGGCTCGGGCCGCCTTTAGCCGGGGCCGGACGGTTTCGCGTGATTACAAACGACAATCCGCACATCGCCAGCGCCACAATAGCTGTTCCGCCGTAAATGTCGTTCAAGTGTATGCCAGCCCACAATTGCAAAGGGCCTACGCCAAAGGCGGCAATGCCATAGCCGAGTTGATAAAAGGCGATCAATCCGCCGGCCACCGACGCGGCGACGCTGGTCAGGGCCCGCTGGCCGAAGCTGATCGAGAGCGGCAGAAGCGCCGAGCAACCGAGGCCTGCCAGCGCGAAGGTCGCTATGCCGAGCGCTGCCGCCGATTTGGGCACGCACGCGCTCGCAATCAGCGCAGCGGTCAACACGAGCGGCAATATCCTGTAAACCAGCGCTTCCGGGAGCCAGCTTTCAAGTGCGGCAAACAGAATGCGTCCGGCCGTGACCATGCTCCAGAACATGGTCAGGGCCAGCGCAGAGAGGGCCGGGCTCGCGCCGAGATGCTCCTTCATGTAGAGCGCCGCCCAATTGCCGTTCATCGTTTCACACACGCCGTAGAGCAGAGCGAAGGCGGCAAAAATCAAAAAACGCATCGGAATTGCGTTCTTCACCCGCTGCGGCTGCTCGGCGTGGATCGCCCTAGCCTCGTTCAGTGGTTGACTCAAACTGAACAACAGCAATGCCAGAATCAGCCCGCCGACCATCACCGGCAATCCCCACCAGATGCCGAGCCCCACAAACAGGGCAACGAATACCGGCGCCAGCGCTGTTCCCAGACCGAGCAGCGCGTTCAGGGCCAATACCGCTTTGTCCACGTTTTGCGGGAAAAATATCGCCGCCAAGGTATTCAACGCCGGCACTGTGAAACCAAACCCGACCCCCAGGCACGTGGTGGCCAGTAGGATTATTGCGTACGCCACCTCATGGTGTTGCATCAAGAACCGGCTCAATACCAGCAGCGTCATCGCCAACAGATTGGCAATGAGCCCCAGCATATAGATGAGCTTGGCGCCCAGTCGCTTCCTCAACGCCGCGCCCAGCAGCGAGGCGACGATCGCCATGAGAGCCTGCGGCACAAACAGGCCGCCGTACTGCGTATTCGACAGTCCATAGTCGCCCGGACTCGTAAACACCGCGCTCGCCGCTGGAAACGTCACCAAGGCAACTCCCTGGATCACGCCGGCGACATACACGGCCAGGATCTCGCTGCGTTGCGCCATGGGTTCAATGCAGCCGTTGCAAAAGATGATCGCCTACACGCAATGCATTGGCGATGACTGTCAAGGAAGGATTCACCGCGCCGATGCTGGGAAAGAAGCTCGTGTCCACCACGTAGAGGTTGTCCAGTTCATGCGCCTTGCAGTTCACATCCAGCACGGACGTTTGCGGGTTCGTACCGAAACGACAGGTGCCCGATTGATGGGCCACCCCCGCAAGCGGGATGTGCCTCCCAAGGTAGAGAGTGTTAGGAATGAGATGTGGGTGCATATCCAGATGTTCCAGCATGGATTGCAATTTCTGCCGCAGCCGCTTGATCGGTTCCTGGTTGGTGAACTCGTAGTGCAGTTGGATCTCGCCCCTCGCATTGAGCGTCACTCGATTTTGCGGCAACGGTAGATCTTCCCCCGTGAGCCAGAAATCCATGGAATGTTTGGCCATTTGTTCAAGCGTAAACCCGGGTGCGAAAGATGGCGCGTCGGAGCGAAACATCGGTCCTTTCGATTTGCCCAGCATCTGGATGTTTCCCAGCCTAAATTCATAATCGGAGGCGCCTAGATAAAAATCGTTTACCGTCAGCGTCTTTTGAAAAACCGTCGGATTCTCGCGCCGCGACAGCGCCACCAGCGCCATCGCATTGTGAAACATGTAGTGACGGCCGACCATATCCGACCCGTTCGCCAATCCGCGTGGATGCCGGTCGTTACCTGACATCAACAACAATCGCGCGCTGTTCGACGCACCGCATGACACCACTACGATGTCGCCGCTGTATTGCACCGTTTCGCCGCCCCGCTCCACGATGACCTTCGTGATTTCCCGACCGCTCGGACTGGTCTCCAGCCGCTGGACGTGAGCAGCGGTCAACAGGGTCACGTTCAGGTATTGCAGTGCAGGGCGCACCGTGATGACTTCCGCGTCCGCCTTAGCATGCATGAGGCAGGGAAATCCATCGCAGGTATCGCAGCGGATGCAGCGGCTATGGGGCATATCCGCCTCATTCAGGAGAACTGCGGTCGGCGCGAACGAGGGATGATAACCGGCGCGCGTCAAGCCATCCGCGAGTTCCTGAATGCGCGGCTCGTGCGAAACGGGCGGATAGGGATAGGGCGCGCTCGCAGGCGGATCCGTCGGATCATCGCCGCGCCGGCCGTGGACGTTGAAAAGCTTCTCCCCCTCGGTGTAATAAGGTTCAAACTCTTCATAGCCCACCGGCCAATCCGGCGTCACGCCATCGGCGGTGCGGTGCGCGGTAAAATCCTCTTTGCGCAATCGGAACAAGGCCGCGCCGTACATTTTGGTCGCGCCGCCCACATAATAATGCACCCCCGGCTGAAATGGCTTGCCGTCCTTGTCATACCACGTGTCGTTCGATACGTAGCGGCTGTTCACAAACACTTCCGAGGCATCCCAATTTTGCTTCTCGCGAGGCAAATAATCGCCGCGCTCCAGAATGAGAATGCGCTTGCCGCTCGGAGCCAGCTTCAGCGCCAACGTGCCACCCCCTGCGCCGCTTCCAATGATAATCATGTCGTAGTGAGCCGCGTTCATGACGTTTTTTTGGATGTCCGCACTTCTTTTCGCGGCGGCCGAAGCAACTTCGCGACCAGTCCAGTCCACCCCGTCTGATGCGATGCGCCGAGGCCCTGACCGTTGTCCCCGTGAAAGTACTCGTGAAACAGGACGTAGTCCTTGAAATGCGGATCCGTTGCCAATTTAGGATGATACTTCAGCACCGGACGTTGGCCGTCCGCGCCGCGCAAAAATAGCCGGCTGATGCGATGCGTCAGTTCCGTCGCCACTTCGCCCAAAGTCATCAATTTCCCCGAGCCCGTGGGGCACTCGACCTTGAATTCATCACCGTAGTAATACTGGAATTTTTGCAGCGCCTCGATGAGAAGGAAGTTAATCGGCATCCAAACCGGTCCGCGCCAATTTGAGTTCCCACCGAACAGCCCGCTGTGCGATTCAGCCGGCCAGTAAGCCACTTCGTAGGTCCGGCCTCCGGTCTGGTAGCGATAGGGGTTTTGCGCGTGCGCCTTCGACAGCGAACGCACGCCTTGACCCGACAGGAACTGATTCTCATCCAACATTCGTTTCAGTAATGCCTTCACGCGGTGGCCGCGTAGCATGGACAACAACTTGCGATCTTCCGTCCCGCTGATCCTCCAGTCGGAGATCAAGGCGGCGAGCTTCGTGCGATGTTGCAGATACCATTCCATCCGGGAGGTGAATTCCGGGAGCTTATTGAGCACTTTCGAATCCAACACCTCCACCGCCAGCAGTGGAAGCAGTCCAACCACCGACTGGATCTTCATCGCCACATTTTTTCCATCCGGCAGATTCAGGTGATCGTAATAGAACTGGTCCGCCTCGTCCCACAGTCCCAGCTTCTCTTCGCCTGTATCGTTGATGGCGCTCGCGATGCTGAGAAAATGCTCAAAGAATTTCGAGGCGATGTCTTCGTAAACACGATTGTGCTGCGCAAGCTCGAGGGCGATGCGCAGCAAGTTCAAGCAGTACATCGCCATCCAGCTCGTCCCGTCCGCCTGGCTAATGAAGCCGCCCGTCGGCAGCGGCTGACTACGGTCAAAACAACCGACGTTGTCCAGCCCCAGAAACCCTCCTTGGAATATGTTTCGCCCCTGCTCGTCCTTACGGTTGACCCACCAAGTAAAATTCAGCAGTAATTTTTGAAAGACGCGCTCCAGGAACATCAGATCGCCCGTATCATCGGGATCAACGTCCTGGCGCTGCCGACGGTCCATCTGAAATACCCGGAATGCCGCCCACGCATGCACCGGCGGATTCACATCGCCGAACGCCCATTCATACGCCGGCAACTGGCCATTCGGGTGCATGTACCATTCGCGCGTCAAGGTAACGAGCTGCCCCTTGGCGAATTCCGCGTCGATTTCCGCCAGCGCCAAGCAGTGAAACCCAAGGTCCCATGCGGCAAACCAGGGGTATTCCCACGTGTCCGGCATGGAAATTACTTCAGTGGCATCCAAATGTTTCCAGTCATGGTTGCGGCCGTGCTTGCGCTCCGGCGGCGGCGGCGGTTGCGCTGCGTCGCCCGCGAGCCAACAGCGCACATCGTAGAGAAACACTTGCTTGCACCATATCATCCCGGCAAATGCCTGGCGCTGGACCAAGCGGGCGTCGGGGTCGCTCATCATTCGTTGCAGGTCGGTGTAAAATTCATCGGTCTCGCTTCGCCGCTGCGCGAACACCGCATCGAAGTCCGCCCATGGCTTGCCCGCTGATTCCGAGTCCGATCTCGCGAGCCGCAACCTGACGCTGATCGATTGACGCGCGAGTACGTTTAACTCATAAAGCGCGCCGGCCTTGGTGCCAGAATTGGCAGGATTTACCGCTGTCTTGTTTCCGTGCACGACATAGTCGTGAAAAGCGTCTTTGAAGAAGCCTTGCGCATCCGGCTGGCCGTAATGCCGACGAGCATTGGTTTCATTGTTGCAAAAAAGCAGGGTCGGCGTGCCGTTGCAGTCAAGCTGGTGCACACCCAAGGTGTCATGCTCGATTCTGATGGCGCCACGATCCGCCGACAGGCAGGGCGGTCGTCCGTTCGTCCGCCATGACCATGTATTGCGGAAACACAATTGCGGCAACAGCGCTAGTTTCGACGCTTCCGGCCCACGATTGTGCACCGTCAGCAGCACAAGAATGTCATCCTGCGAGGCTTTGGCGTATTCCACAAACACATCGAAGTACCGGTCCGCATCGAACAAGCCGGTGTCAAGCAGTTCAAATTCCGGCTGATCTACCCCACGTTTGCGGGACTCATCGATGAGGCGCTGGTAGGGAAATTCCCGCTGCGGATACTTGTATAGCATCTTCAGGTAGGAGTGACTCGGCGTGGCGTCGAGGTAGTAATACAGTTCCTTTACATCCTCGCCGTGATTGCCTTCGGAATTCGTCAGGCCGTAGAGACGTTCCTTCAGGATCGGATCCCGGCCGTTCCACAGTGCCAACGAGAAGCAGATATGCTGTCGGTCGTCGCTAAAGCCGGCGATGCCGTCTTCCCCCCACCGGTAGGCACGGCTGCGAGCGTGGTCATGCGGGAAATATTCCCACGCATTACCACCCGGAGAATAATCCTCGCGCACCGTACCCCATTGCCGCTCCGACAAATACGGTCCCCAGTGGCGCCAGCCTGGGTTGCCGGACTTGTCGTCCGCCATGCGCCGCCTCTCGGCGCCGATGGTCGCTAACTCCGGAAGGTGGGGCATTTGACACTGTCTGATCCCGGATGGGGGATCGCCTCAGTGACGAAGTTCAGCAGCGGCGGTCTAGCCGTCAAGTTCATTTGCCCGCTGATGCATGACATTTGAAATCTTCCGCGATAACGGACGCACGCCTCTGCCTTAGCATGGATAACGATGGATAGGATGGTGACCGTGACGGTCTATTATGTTGCTCGCTCGCCAAACCCACCAAGCTAAATGCCACAAACAACACAAGCACGACCGAGCAGGAGAATGCGAACATGCTAACGTCCTCCGTCACGACGATATGGTACATACGACACGGCGTGCACATTAAGGTTCATGGTTCGCTGGTTTCTCATTCGAGATCGCGATGCGATGGCTACGCTCGTTGCAATGCTTTCAAGACGTCTGCACATTGTGGATTACCATGATTGATGTCCACTTGATTTCTGGGAGCATGACGGGCAATCCACACCCGTGAAGACGCCCTCGCATCGGCTCATCTCGCGAAGTTTTTTCACTCTTGTGCGTGGCAACAGACTCATAGCCGCCGAGCGCGCGTCGCTCCACTTCAGGTTACTTGTGAGCGGAACACATACTACGGTCCCGATGCGACGGCATTTATGGCATCGCACTGAACGACCAGCACGGGACGTCGATAGCTGGGAGCGGACCCCATCGGCTCGCCATGGTTCCGGCGATTTCCTCGATTGTTTTGCTTTTGGTCCCGTCTTTTTTTGGGAAAATGTCGGACGGCTGCGGACTTCGGCGGCGTTGGGGAGATCTTCTCGACAATCCTTTAGAACAACTTCTTACTTGCCTCCTTGCCACGAAAGCCGAGTTGGTCCACCCTGCTTCGTCGGTACAACTTCATCCAGGTAAATGTCAGATGAAAGACCCCGATTACTATCGGCGCCGACTGTTGATGCGGGCGGCCGGTCTTGCTGCCGGCGCGGCACTCGCCGCCGCGGCGGGCGGAGCGGCAGCGGCGCCCGCAGCAGTGATGCCGAAGACAGGCGCGGCCGTCGGCCCACGCCGGATCATTATCGACACCGACCCCGGCGTCGATGACGCGCTGGCGATCTTTCTCGCGCTCAAATCGCCCGAGGTGAAAGTCGAGGCGATCACTCCCGTCGCCGGCAACGTGCCGCTCGATCTCACCCTGCCCAACGCTCTGCGGTTACTGGAAATCGCCGGGCGCTCTGACATTCCGGTCGCCGCCGGCGCCAGCAGCCCGCTCAAGAGGCGGCTCGTGACCGCCGCCTACGTCCACGGCAACAATGGGCTGGCCGGGGTCGAGTTTCCTGAGCCGAAGACGAAACCGGTCGCCGAATCCGCGCAGCAACTCATTCGGCGAATCGTCCGCCAATCGCCGGGTGAGGTGTCGATAATCGCGATCGGGCCGCTGACTAATCTGGCGCTCGCCTTTCGAGACGATCCCCAATTGCCGTCGAAGATTCGCAGCGTGACTATCATGGGCGGATCGCTGTCGGGCGGCAATATCACGCCAGCAGCCGAATTCAATTCATATGTCGATCCCGAGGCGGCGCAGGCGGTTTATCGTTCGGGCGCGCGAATCACGATGATCGGACTTGACGTCACCCGTAAGGCAGCCTTGAGCGAAAAACAGATCCGCATGCTGGAATCGGCTGGAAATCCGGCCGGGCGCGCCGCCGGCCGCATCATGCGCGCGACGCTGGAGCAGGTCCGCCGTACCGGGGCCAATGGCGGACGGTTGCTGGCGCATGACGCCATGGCGGTCGCGTCGTTCATCGACCCCTCCTTGGTGACGCGGCGGGACGTCCATATCGAAATCGAAACTGAAGGCGAACTGACAGCAGGCGAGACGGTCGGCTACCGAAAGACGCCGATGCGGCGGTCAGCGCCGCTCCTGGATGCGCCCGACGCAGCTGATGACGCTCCCTTCCAATCGAACGCCCAGGCTGCGGTAGATGTCGACGGCGATCGCTTCCTGTCGTTCCTTATCGGCAGGCTCGTGGGTTAGCTCGGAGAGTCAAATCGGCCTTCCTTGGAATTGGGTATCCCACCATTCTTGACGGTTCCAAACGACAAACTCCTACAGTCGCGCGCCTCGCCTCCTTCGCCGTTGTCACACTGTGCAGCGTGCTCGCTGCCTGCGGTTCGCGCGAGCGGGTCGTTTACGTCTATAACTGGGCGAACTACATCGGCCCGGACACCGTTCCCGCGTTCGAGGCAGCGACCGGCATCGAGGTAGTCTACGACACCTTCGACTCCGAGGAGATGCTCGAGACGAAGCTCCTCGCCGGTAACTCAGGCTACGATGTGGTCAGTGCCTCCGGCGACATCATCGGGCCCGGCATCGGGGCCGGCGAATTCGCGCCCCTCGACCGCACGCGCCTGCCCAACTGGCACCATCTCGACCCGCACGCGCTCGCCGTACTCGGCCGGTTCGATCCCGGCAACCGCTACGCCGTGCCCTACGTACACGCGATCAATGGTTTTGCGTACAACGTCGACATGCTGCGCGCTCGCTTGCCGGATGCGCCCGTCGACAGCCTCGACCTGCTCTTCAAGCCGGAGATCGTCGCGCGCTTCGCCGACTGCGGCGTGTCGTTTCTCGACTCGCCGATCGCAGTCCTTCAACTCGCTCTCAATTACCTGCATCGCGATCCGAACTCCTCGCGCGCCGAAGATTACCGGGCCGCGGAAGCGCTCGTGCTGGCGGTGCGCCCGAGTATTCGCAAGTTCGAGTCGAGCAACTACATCCAGGATCTCGCCAATCGCGAACTGTGCATCGCCATGTCCTGGTCGAGCGACTATTCCGTGGCGATGGCCCAGGCCCGCGCAGCAGGCGTCGATCTGCATCTGGCCTTCACTATTCCGCGGGAAGGAGCCAGCATCGACTATGACGCCCTGCTGATCCCGGCCGGGGCGCCGCACCCCGGCGCCGCGCATCGGTTCCTCAACTACATGCTCGAGCCGCGGGTGATCGCCGCGGTGACCAACGCCATCCATTATGGCAACAACAACCGGGCCGCCAGCGCCTACGTAGAGCCATGGATCCTCGCCGACCCCGCGCTCTACCCGCCGCCGGACGTCGAGGCGCACCTCTACTACTCACTACCCCCGACCATCGAGACGCGGCGGCTGCGCACGCGCGCCTGGACGCGGATCAAGACCGGTCACTGAGGCGATCGATCGGCGCCGTTGGAACACCGCATGCGAGACATTTACCGCGGAACACGTGAAGCCGTCACGCGTCCTAATGTATCGGATCGCGATCGAATCGGGCGGATTCGTAAACGCCTGTTGGAGTTGGGTTACCTCCTCCTCCAGGCTCGATGCGCGGACCTCGACGGTCGGGGGACGCCGAGCTTAGGGGCAGCAACTACAGCTTCGCGCCATTCTGACTCGATCCGTCAATAATCTCTATCGCACGCTGAGTGTCCGCTATGGCATCTTCGAGCATATTGCGAATGTCCGAGGGCGATGCATTTACGTCGATCTGACGCATGAGAAAGTCGAGCTTTGTGCGCGAAAGCCATGCCTTGTGGCGGGCAAATTCGGCAATGATTCCGGGCTCCTCCCAACCAACGATCGAATCTCGAGTTGGGTCGGGTAGAGCAACGTCGCGCGAGACATAGCCGATGACCATCGTATTGCGTTCTCCACGGCGCTCCAATCGCGTCGCCCGATGAACGACCATCGTGCCCTGCTGAAACACAGCAGAACCTGCGGCGGGGAACTGGACGCCGATCACTCGCTCCATAGGCAGGTCTCTGAGAGTCGCGGCGGTCAGGTTCTCGGGACCGCTTTCGAGCAGCGAGGCCGCTTCCTGTCTGGTGCCGCGAAAGAACTGGAACTGCCCTCCACTAAAGCTTGCCGGATCACTGGCAAGTACCACGCAGTCCAGCCCGATTGAGTCCGTATGCCAGGTGTCCACGGCCTTGCTGAGATCATCGGGCGCATAGTTTATGTAGGCCTGCTGCGAGGGCATGCTATGAGGCAAGAGCTCGCAGCCGGCGATTTCCGAAAAAAAAGCGGTGATGTCTGGACAGTTGCAGAGATCGCGCAGGAAACTCGATCGATATACGCCACCAGCAAGAAAGTTGGCGGTTCTATCGCCAGCTTGCCTGCTGCCCCGGAGCGCCAGTGCCACAGTCCGCGCAGCTTCTGCACCGTCTTCGCTCAGCAGTCGAATCGGACCCGCGATTGCGACCTGGCTGGCGCATTTCTTCGCCTCCTCTTTGGTGTAGCCAAAATCGTCCAGGGTCCAGAGTTGCGAGGGTAGTTCGAGAGCGAGGTGTCGCTTCGGATCGAAAACAGGCTCGTCGCGCAGCTGTCCATAGCCGGACGGGCGTGTTGAGGGAAGTGATAGAGGGTCGGCTAGCATGATACAGCCTCGATGTGAGTCGAACAGTAGCCGCCCAGTACGAACACCATCGAATGAAAGACGGCCCGGGCGAATTCACTGTCGGAGAGGGTACACTGCCGGGAGTGGGGCTCGCCACCGAAGCCGGCGTCGGCGTCGAGGAGGGCCTGAAGCACCCGTCCGTCATCAATTGTGATCAGTTAACTCTCAGTGACGCGAACGCAATCAATTGCGTGGGGCGGCGGCCGGAGTTGAGCGACCCGGTGAGGCATTAATTGGCTTCGCCAATAGATAGCGATCCCCCAACCATGCGACCGCCCTGGCGACTGCCGAACTATAGTTTGCCGTGGGCAGCGATTCGAGCTTGTGATTTGCATTGTCGGTCATGTGGGTTCTCCTGAAGCAGTCTTCGAAAAAATTCAGCGCACCGCAAAGCGCGCGATGTAGTCATCGTCCGCGGGGCATCCAATCCTCTGCCCTGAAGCAGATTCACCATGATGTGAGTGATCGGTAACCGCGGCCTGTGAGTCGACCCACAGTCGACCGGTGTGCGCACACTCATAGCCGTATTGGTATAAGGAGCGCATGGTCGAGGTGCGGAAATCAAACGGAGCAAGATTCGGGTAAGCCGTGGGGATCGCCGAGTACTGTAGACTCGCGCCCTGCAGTTGCGCGGTGGTTGCGGTCAGTTCCAGAGTGGTCCTCGTCATGTGGGTCAGACCGGCGGAAATGCTTCGCGAAACGATGGGCCTAAAACGCAACTGGACTGATGTGGGTTCTTGGCCTAGTCGTCCGTCGACGATGACATACACCTCGGGCGGCGGGTGACCAGCCACCTCTCCGGTCGCGTGCAGCAAGACGGAAGGGACGAGGAAAGGCACAGTCGTGGTTCCATCGACGTGAGCCTCACTGTAGTCTCCCTGCTCCCCTTGAACACGGATGATCACCGGCGGAAACATGCCCGGGACGCTGGCCGATGCAACCAAGACATCGCGAAAGAGAGTTTTTGCATTGGGACCACCGTTCATCGCGATGGACCCCAGATCCCAGATAACGGTCTCTCCGGTGTCAACGTTGGTGGTCGCCACCAACAACAAGCGCCCTGAGGCTGCCTCGTGCGCCACCGCTTGGATGAGTGCATCGCTCAAGTAATGGTCGACCAGCTGCTCGAGCGGGCGGCCACGATACACACTGGAGTCGAAGATCATGCCGAGTCCACGCGGCTGCAGCAGGTGCTCGGCACGTCCACTAGTATAAGAGTCGATGAGTTGCTGGTCCCATTCGGGACCCAGAAAGGCATAAGCCGCGAGGAAGGCGCCGGCGCTCACACCCGTGACGACGGAAAACTTCGGGCGCGCTCCGGCCTGCGTGAGCCCTACCAGAGCGCCCGCGCCGAAGGCCCCGTCGGCGCCGCCACCCGAAAGAGCGAGGATGGTGACAGGTTCACTTCCTCGCAAATCTTGAGCGCGCCGCGCCACGCTGTGTATGGAGACATCTGCGAAACGCTGATCGGCGCCCATCACCCGGATGCCACCCGGCGAGTCGGCCGCGGCTTCCAGCGATGGCGATGGTTTCCTCATGACGATTGGAGTGCAGCCCTCGAGACCGCAAAGGCTGAGGAAGCACATGAGCAGGACGGCAGGTGTCGCTTTCATGAACGCAGCGATGTCGGCGGCCAATGCCGGTGAACCAGCCCGGTGAGGGCGATGAGGTAGCCGCCGGGCAACGTCAAGAGCGCGAGGTGAGGCGCCAATTCCTGTAGCACGAGGCGGGCGTGGCGGAACAAGAGCATGCGAAGGCTTTCCATCATTTTCCTCGTCACCTAACTACTGCCTGGGCGCTTTATGCCTAGGCAATGAAATACTCAAATAAAATCAAGCGTTCTGCAGCATGCGGAGCATGAATCCTTCGAGCTGCCGAGCTTCGTCGTGGCTGAAGCCACGCAGAAAGCGATTCAGCACGCGGACTGAACAGGCACGGAGCTTTGGCAGCGCCGCCTGCCCCGCTTCGGACAATTCCAACTTCACACATCGTCGGTCATCCGGGCAGCGGCGCCGGTTGATCAGGCCTTTCGCTTCGAGCCGATCGACCATCCGCGTCATCGCTCCCGCGTCGTACGAGAGGTCGTTGCACAACTGTACCGGCGAATCCACGCCACGCTTAGCCAGTACACTGATGATGATGTACTGCGCCGCACTAATCTCCAGCGGCGCTAAGTCTGGGTCTTGGGCCAGCGCTTCGTCCAAGGCGCTCATCTGCGCGGAGCGAACGCGATACATCAATTGCCCGACACAACTGGCAGGTTGATAAGTCTCAACATCATAGATTTGGGCGTCTGGGCTCACGACTTCATACCTTAAGCCTCATATTACTGCCTGGGCAATAATTGTCAAGGCTGTCGTTGTATGAGCAGCGAAAATTGGGCTACCAGCGCCTCACTAAGCGCCTCCGCATGGGTTCGCTGGAACCTTGATTCAGCGCTGCGACGTCAAGATGCCGCGGCGGTCGAATTTCAACCTCAATGTGCGAGTGATCTTATCGCGCTGGGAGCCGAGCACACCTGCTGCCTTGGCATAGCGCGGCCATTCTTTAACCGTGTCCATCACTTCGGTGAGGGTGGCTTCAGGCGTGCCACGCTTGAGTCCCGCCACTTGTGCGACCGCCTCGAAATCCTCGCGGGTGAAGTCGTCAGTTTTACCGTTGAGCGTCATTTGGTGGCGGCTTGTCCATAGGCCTGTCGGGTTATACGCGTAGGTAACATCAAACGCGGGTGACAGTGACCAGGCGCCTGCCTTGTCCATCAGGAATGCGATATTTTTCACATGATCGTCCTGGTTGCGGGCGACAACGTTGAAGATCATCCGACGAAACTGTTGTTCGCGGGCACGCATGGGGAGCCCCAAGCGCTTGATCACGTCGAAGGCCTGCTCGTACGAGTAAGCGCCGGCGGAGTTGAAATCGAAGTGGGCGAGCGCGGCCAGTGACTGCATATGCAACTTGCCGCCATCGCTCAGACGATCGAACCGTCGCGTCATGAAATGGCGCCGGCCGCCCTCTTCCAACAGGCGAGATTCAGACATCTCGATATCGCGCATCAGTGGCCATGAGCGCATACGCATACTCGATGACCGTATATCCTTTGGGGTCCTCGAGCTCTTTGTCCTTGTTGGCGCTGACCCCGTCGAACTTGAGCAACCAGTAGTCGAAGCCGGCGGGGGCCTTCACTTGCCCCGAGCGCACTTCGTTCGTGTCTCGGTTCCACGCGACGATGGCCTTCGCGCGCGCACCGCCGGCGGAGGTGCCCACCCGCAGTAACTCCTGCAGCCCATCGTGCCGCCGACCAGGGGCAAATGACAGTTGGAGTGAGGCGCGATGCGTGAGCACCTGGGAGGCGAGTTTGACCAGTTCATCCACCTGTATCATGGCCGATCGTCTCAGCGGCGGCCCCTTCGCGGGCGCAAACTCAAGGGCGCCCATTCCGCGAACTCCGATGTAGCAGAGCCGCTCAATGGCGTTGAAGTTCTCGGGCCGTCTGCCCTCGGTGGCGAGCCACGCATCGATCAGTGCATTGCCGAATTTGTCGGGCAGTGAATCGGCGAGCAGGCCCGCCAGGCCATGAAAGGACACCTGCGGTAGGGAAGGAAACTGATAAATCCGTCGCGACAGGGGCATGGTGATCGGCGAGAGCTCAATGCCACTGGCGAGAAAGGCGGGGTCATATTGAAATGCGGCGATATGGACCCCCTCCTCCAGGGAGACCGCCCCGATCGTTCGGCCCCACAGCCGCACTTCCGCCACGCTGGCCACTCGCTACTCCCGCCACTTCCAGGGCGCAGCCGAATTGGGCGCCGCCGTGCCCTCCGACGACCGCCGCGAATGCCCCACGCGCTTGCGCGTGCGACCTCGGCTCTTGAGCAGCATAAGGGGGCTTTGCGGCAGATCGGATACGAGCTGATCCAGCGCCTCCAGGAGTTTCAGCACCCGCAGTACGCGCAGTAGCATGACAAAGTCAGTGCTGTGGCCTGCCTCGATCCGCTCCACGGTGCGCTTGGAGATGCCGGCTTCCTCGGCCAGTTGGGCTTGCGTCAATCCCGCATCGATTCGGCGGCGCTCCAGACGGTCGCCGATCTCATGCAGAACCGCCATATCGGTCAACTCAGATTTGATCTTCATAACAACTCGTCTATATGGGCGATTTTTATCGATATAGAGGCATATATTCGTCTCATAAGACGAATATTATCATACTTCATATAATCATGAAACTCGCCTATTGTGACGATTTATATTTATTCATGGCATTTATTCGCCTATTTAGGCGAGTCTGTAAATCCAAGCCTCTCGGAAACGCACGCAGCTTGAGGCTGGTCTGTTGCGCCCTTCAGCCTATTTCGGCCGGCAGGGAAACAAAACCCCGAAAGCGCGCCCGCGCGCCACGCTGCTCCCCGCCCCGCAAGCGTAGCCCGGGAAGCCTCTGCAATGTTCGGAGCAGCGCGACCTGTGCTTCCAGGCGCGCCACTCCCATGCCGACGCACGCGTGTGCGCCGGCGGCAAACGCAAGATGACGATTGGGCTTGCGGGTGATGTCGAAAAGATCCGGCTGCGCAAACTCCTGCGGATCACGATTGGCTGCGCCGATGCACAAAGTGAGATAGGTCCCTGCCTCCAGCCCGACGCCGCCGATGGTGACCCGTTCGCTGACCAGCCGGTTTCCGAGCTGGTTGGGGCTCTCCAACCGCAGGCACTCCTCGATCGCAGATCCCGCCAGCGTGGGATCCTCGCGCAGGCGTTGCGCCGCAGCCGGCGTGCGCAGCAACAGGTGTAGCCCGTTCGCAATGATGTTGGTGGTTGTCTCGTGCCCCGCATTCAACAGGAACACGCAGTTCTGCAACAGCTCGTCCTCCGACAATTCCTTCTCGCGCAGCAGGCGTGTGAGCAGATCCATGTCCGTTCCGGGGTGCCGGCGCCGCTCGCCGATCAGTTCGCGCAGGTAGTGCGTGAACTCGCTGACCGCCTCGTTCCCCAGCTGCCGCTGCGCGGCCGTGGTGGCAGCCTCAAGGGCCCCCAGGATGGCCAAGGACCAGCCGCGCAGCGGGCCGCGGTCCTCGCGCGGCACACACAGGAGGTTGCCGATCACCTCCACCGGTATGCGAGCGGCGAAGTCCTCGATCAGGTCGAACTGACGCAGGTTCTGCAGGCGCTCGAGCAGCGAGTCGACCAGGCTCGTGATACTGGCCTCGAGCCCACGCACCACGGAGGGACTGAGTGCCTCGACGATGGGCCGCCGCACGCGTGTGTGGTAGGGCGCATCGTTGAAAACCAGGCTCGTCGTGTGATGCGCGTAGAGCGGCGAAGTCACGCCGAAGACCGGACCGAACACCGCGCGCTTGTCCGAGCTGAACCGCATCCGGTCGCGGTAGACTTGATCGAGATCGGCGTAACGCGTGAGGAAGTAACTGCCATCGGCGCAGCGGTGCACGGGATCCCAGGTGCGCAGCGCGGCATACGTCGCATACGGGCTCTCATAGAAATCGGCGGTGAGCCGCAGTGGATCGAATCCACAGGCGAATGCGCGTGCCTCCTCGGCGTCCATGTCGCCAAACAATGCGGTTCATAGGTCACGCCCCGCCGCTAAAACCGCGTCAGCAACGGTTTTGCTATCACCCACGAGGTTTGCCAGCGCGAGTGACAGCTTGGCGAGGAACAAGGGCATTTTTTCGGTGCCTGCCTGGTCAATTCCTTCGGCAATGAGATCGTAGATCCGTTCAATCTCGATGATGCTCATATTTTGTTCAATCATGACAGACAGTCCCTCGGTGTGCGGGGAGCAGCACTTAGAGTTATCACCTACCGGTTTCAGCCATATCCCGTTGCTCGCCGAAGCGCCTGTACGACCTCATTGGAAGTGGTCCGACGCCACCGCGCGCACACATGCAGATCCGGACGAATCAAGTAGACGGTGCCCGGTGGCGCATCGTATTTGGAACGAACCCGACCCTCGGCATCGGTGACGATAGCATCGGCACGGGTTTCATCGGGCAGCGTTCCGGGAGCGACGATCAAGTGATGGACGGGATGGGCCAGAGTTTTGGTAGCTGCCAAGATCTCGCGTAAATCCGGCGTGAGTCCATCATCGCCGACAAACACCAGGAGATGAAATCCCGCCTTGGGGCAGATTCTGTCGAACAAATGATCATGGGCGGCAAGCTTGACATTCCGCAATGGCTGTCCGCATGTCGCGCCGCCGTGAAACTCTCGGTCCGTCTCTGGAAATGCGTTGAGCGGCGAGTCTCGGTAGTCGTGCGGACGCGATGTACGCCAGTGCATTAGATCTTTGAGAAAATCCTCAGACAAGGAGAACGACAGGACGGCGTCACGGAGCAGGCGCATTCCGGGTGAAGGGGGTGTCATGAAGCGCGTGCTTTTGCCACCTTCTTCGCAGATTTCGCGGGCCGCTTGCACGCGCTCCTGCGAATAGCTATCGAGAAGGAGACGTTCTGCCCAACGATTGATCACAAAAGCCAGTTTCCAAGCCATGTTGTTGCTGTCCTGAAGGCCGGTATTGATGCCGCGGACCCCGAATATCGGCAGCAGGTGCGCCGCGTCGCCCGTCAGGAGCACGCGTCCGTGCACGAAGTTGCCAAGGGTCAAGGTGTTCGCAGAGTAGACTGTCGCCCAATCGAGCCGCCATTCGACTTCCTGCTTGATCATATTTAATACCGCGTTGATCCGCCGCCGAAGCAGCGTTGGCTCAAGTGCCTGCTCTTCGGTCTCGCCGTCCGGCAGGCGAAAATCGATGCGCCACAGGTCATCCGGCTGCCGGTGCACAAGGACATTGTTGCCTGGATTCCATGCCGGATCGAAGAAACACAGCCGCTCCGTGGGGAGATTGATCTTGGCCTTGATGTCGGCGATGACGAAGTGTCCGGGATAGGAGCGACCTTCCATGCGAAGTTGCATCAATTTCCGAACCGTTGAGCGCCCCCCATCGGCGGCAACGACCCACTCGGCGGTCAGCTCGTACTCGCCTTCCGGCGTGTCTATACCGAGTGTTGCCGCCGCGTCGTCTTGGGCGATGGCCACCACCCGCTGCCCCCAACGGATGTCGATGAGGGGCTGCTGTTCGCAATATCTGAGGAGGTATTCCTCGATATATTGCTGTTGAATGTTGAGGCCGGGCAAGTACCTGTCGTCGGAGTCATGGGGCATCAACATTTTGTAGATTTCTTTGCCTCGATAGAACGAGCGACCTTGCGACCAGGGAAGACCTTTCCCGATGAATGGTTTCTCGACGCCTATCTGTTGAAGGATTTCAAGCGAACGCCGCGTCAATACGATGGCGCGGCTTCCCTCGGAGACTTGCAGGTCCTCCTCGAGCACTACGGAAGGTACGCCGAACCTCGCCAGATCGAGTGCGGCGGCCAACCCGATCGGTCCCGCGCCAACGATCACGACGGGCTTCGCCGATCCCTTGCCGTCCATCTCGTCGGGATGACGATAACGATGGGTTTTGTAGTCGTAGAAGACCGACGCGCGACTATCCGAGGAAGGAGTGTGCATTTTGTGAGCCGCTGGTCCCGCCGAGCCAGTATTTTCGCGTTTCGAATAGCCGCAACGCCCGATTTTAGGCCAAACTTGGAGTCAAAGCCCGCGCGACGTATCCTTGCGTTGCCGCGGGGACTATAGAGAATCCGATCGGGAGAAAGACAATGGGGATCACAAAGGGGTATCGGGTCTGGACCGGCATTGCCGTCATCCTGGGGCCCTGTTGCGCGCTCGCGGATACGGCACCGGCGCCCGCGGGACAGCTCGAAGAGATCACGGTGACCGCGCAGAAACGCGCGGAAAGCGAGCAAAACGTGCCGATGTCGATTACCACCTTCGGCGCCGTGGCTTTGGCACAAAAGAACATCAATAACTTCTTTGATTACGCCACAAAAGTGCCGAATCTAGCCTTCGCGCCCACCGGTGACGGCGTCGGCACGGCGCGGACCATCTCGATCCGCGGTGTGTCCGGCAATAACGTGACCAGCTTCTATATCGATGACACTCCGTTACCCGACTCGATCGATCCGCGAGTTCTCGATCTCGACCACATCGAAATACTGCGCGGCCCGCAGGGGACGCTGTACGGCGCCCGGTCGATGGGCGGCCTGGTGCGCACCGTCACGAAGGAGCCCGACCTCAACGGCTTGAGCATGACCGTGCACGCCGGCACGTCCTATACCGACCGTACCGACACGCCGAATTACGTGGTCGACGCCGTCGCCAACCTGCCATTGATCCGAGACGTCGCGGCATTACGGGTAAGCGCGTTCTACGACTATGAGGCGGGCTACTTCAAGCGTAGCTACTGCACGAATCCCACGGCGGCGATGGACCTCACCTGCACTCCGCTCGCATCCACCGGGATCACGACGGTCAACAACGTGGGGGCGCTCGACACCTCCGGGTTCATCGCGGCCCTCACCATCAAGCCCAACGATTCCTTGACCATCACGCCCAAGCTCATCTTGCAGCGGGCCGGCTACAACGGCTTTCCCATGGCGGACTACCTGACGGATACCGCTAACGGCATCGGCTATCCGGTTCCAACGCCCCCCACGGGGGTCGCCACGCCGTCCAGAATGGTACCGACCGATTTCACGCAGGCGCGCTGGTTCAACGTTCCGGAAGGCGGTTGGGATAACTGGGGATTGTCCTCGATCACCGTGCACTGGAAAACCGGCGTCGGCGAGCTGGTCTCCTCGAGCTCTTATTTCTCGCGCAAGGTGGTCGAGACCGAGGACGAGACCGACTTCGTGTTCGCCGCGATCACCGCAGGCGCCGGAGGCGAGCCGCAGCCGAGCGCCATCACCGAGGAGAAGGACTACCAGGAGTTCGTCCAGGAAGTGCGCTTCGTGTCCGAAGTGCCGGGACCGGTACAATTCGTGGCGGGCGCCTTCTATTCGGACACCCACGGCCGATTGCCGTTCGCCGCCTACTATCCGCCCGCGACGGCGCCGGGGCTCGATTTGACGCTCACCCACACTCCGGGGGCCGAGCTCACTCCGGGCTACCCGAATGCGATCTTCGCCCAGGACTTTCACACCGACATCAAGGAGCCCGCGGTGTTCGGCGAGGTGTCCTACACACCGATCGAACCGCTCAAGCTCACGGGCGGTTTGCGCTGGTACCAGGTGAAGAACTATTCGGAAGGCTATGAGCTGGGTCTCGCGACCGGCGGCGGACCGGCGGTGGTCAGTCCGCCCCAATCCAGCACGGAAAGCGGCGTCAATCCGAAGTTCGAGGCGGATTATCATCTCACGCAGGACCAGATGCTCTACGCCAATGTGGCCAAGGGATACCGGCCGGGTGGCATCGTGCCGATCGTGCCGAGCGGTGAAGCGGGCACCGCGACCGACTGCACCGCGGCGTTGAAGGCGGTCGACCCGAACATCAACATCGCGCAGACGCGCACCTATCAGTCCGACTCGCTGTGGAACTACGAGCTCGGCACCAAGACGGCGTGGCTCGATCACCGGCTGACCGTCGATGCGGCCGCGTTCTACATCAAGTGGAAGAACATTCAGCAGGAGATCCTCCTTTCCTGCGGCTTTCAATACATTGCCAATGCCGGCGCCGCAGTGAGCAAGGGTGGCGAGTTGGAGGTCCGCGCAAGGCCGACGGAACCCCTCGAGATTTCGCTCGGTTTGGGTTACCAGGACGCTAAAATCACTCAAGCCAGCATCGAGTCGCCGCAGCCGGTCGGCTCGCCCATCTATCAGGTGCCCGACTGGACCGGCAACGGGTCCGTGCAGTACACCGCGCCGCTCATCGGCGAGTGGAAGATGGTGAGTAACGCCGACTACTCCTACATCGGCAGAACCTACAGCGGCAATAACCAGCCGAGCGACCCGCGATTGCGCCCCGCCTACCGGCTGATCAATGCGCACATCGGATTCGACCGCGGTCCGTTCGAGATTGCGCTGGTCGGCAAGAACCTTGGCAACGAAATCGCGAACCTCGGCGACAGCCGCTCGATCGCGGCGGAGACGCCCGGGCGGCCGCGCTTGTTCGTGAACCAGCCGCGAACGGTCGGGATCGAATTCAGGCAGTCGTTCTAGTCACTTTTTTCATACTGCAGCGGCATTGGGGAATAACAGCCATGCGCATTTGCCGAGCAATTGCCGGCGCGGCCAGGGGACGGAGCGCGGCGCTCGCCGCGCTCTTAGCTGTCGGCGCGGCCGGCGCCGTGCGCGCCGACCTCCCGGCCGAGACGGGGCGTGGACCCACCTCGGCGACGCTCTCAATCCCGCCGGCCAAGCACTGGGTCTGGATCAACGATTTCGTGTTTCCGCACATGGCCGACGGCATGGCCTATCTGGTCGACGGGGATACTGGCCGTTACCTCGGGACGCTGAGTACCGGCTATAGCTTCGAGCACGTGGTGCTGCCGCGCGACGGCAAGATCATCTACTCGCCCGAGACTTATTTCTCGCGCGGTACTCGCGGCAAGCGCACCGACGTCGTCACTCTTTATGATCCGGCCACGCTCGGTGCCCTGGATGAAATTGCAATGCCGCCGAAGCGCTCCTCGAACCTGCCTATGATCAGCAACGCGGCGTTGACCGACGATGAGCGGTTCTTGCTGATCTACAATTTCAATCCCGCGCAATCCCTCTCGGTCATCGACACCAAGACCCGCAAGTTCGTGCGCGAGATCGAGACTCCGGGGTGCGCTCTGGTGTATCCCACGGGCCCGCGCTCCTTCTTCAGCGTATGTGGCGACGGCTCGCTGCTGCTCGTTTCCCTCAATGATGCGGGCGTCGCGCAACAGAAGCGCACGCAGCCCCTGCTCGGCATGGGCGCCGATCCCGTGACGGAGAAGGCCGTGCGCATCGGTCGAACCTGGTACTTCGTCTCGTTCGACGGGCGGGTATATCCGATCGACGCCGATGCGGAGCACGCGACCGCCGGTGGGGGTTGGTGGCTCGCATCGGACGCCGAACGCATGGCCGGCTGGCGCCCCGGCGGCGTTCAGCCGCTCGCCCAGAACGCGAGCAACTCGCGGCTTTACGCGATCATGCACCGCGGGGCGTTGTCGACGCACAAAGATCCCGGCAGGGACGTCTGGGTATTCGATGTCGCCGGGCACGCGCGCGTGCAGCAGATCGTCCTTAAGAACCTGTCGAGCGCGATCCAGATCTCCAGCGACGATCACCCGCTCATGTACAGCGTGTTCATCGATACCGCGAACCTCGACATCTATGATGCCGCGAGCGGGCGCTTGTTGCGGTCGGTCGATCACGTCGGCACCACACCGACCGTCATGATCACACCGTAGCAGCCCATGATAGATCCCGCGCTCGGATCCGTGCTCATCGTCGGCCTCGCGCTTTTGTTCGCGACGGCGGCGCTCCCCAAATTTCGGGATCTCGGGCGCTTCACCTCCGTGCTCACCGCCTATCGAGTGATACCCGAGGGGCCGGCTCGCCGCCTGGCATGGGGCATCCCGTGCGCGGAGCTCGCCATCGCGCTCGCCCTGGCCTGGCCGCCGGCGCGCCGTTGGGCGGCGCTGGCAGCGGCCGGACTTCTCGTCGTTTACGCAGCGGCCATGAGTGTCAATCTCGCCCGCAACCGGCGCGACCTGGACTGTGGTTGCGCCGCCGCCGGTCAGCAGCGGCCCATCGCCGCCTGGATGGTGCGGCGCAATCTGATCGTCGCGCTCGCCTCGATGGCGGCTGCGCTTCCCTGGGTTCCCCGCGCGCTCGTCGGCGCGGATTTCCTGACCGTGGTGGGCGGCGGCGCCGCAGTCGTTGCGCTCTATGCCGCCCTCGATCGGCTGCTCGGCGATGTGGCGCCGCGAGCCGCTCTATTGACGAAGAACGCGCCATGATGGCACTCGCCGTCTCGAACGCGATTCTGTGGGTGGTCGTCATCTGCCTGTGCGTCGCGCTTTTGGCGGTCGTACGTCAGCTCGGCGTTTTGCACGAGCGCATCGCCCCGGCCGGCGCGCTGATGCTGGCCAAGGGACTTAAAGTAGGCGAGCTCGTCCCGACGCTCGCGGTTCAGGATCTCGAGAATCGCACGCTCGCCTTGGGCGCGCCGCGCGCCGACGAGCGCGCAACGCTCGTCGTGTTCGTATCGCCGACGTGCCCGGTCTGCAAGGCTCTGCTGCCCGTGCTCAAAGCCAGTCTCGTCTCGGAGGGGGATTGGCTCGATATCGTGCTTGCGAGCGACGGCGAGACAGCGGCGCAACGCGAGTACGTCGCCGTGCATCGCTTGACGAGTTTTAGTTACGTGCTGTCTCAGTCGCTCGGCATGGCCTATCAGGTGAGCCGGCTGCCGTACGCGGTGCTGATCGACGCGCGCGGCGTTTTGCAGGCGCGCGGCATCGTCAATTCGCGGGAACATCTGGAGAGCCTTTTCGAAGCGAAGCGGCTCGGGTTCGCCTCGATTCAAGATTATTTCGAAGCAGCGGCGCAGCATCGGGCCGCCTGAGCCGGCAGATTCGAAGCCACGCTGGATGAGGGTATGTCATGAAATGGTTGGACGCGTTTTTCGAGAACTCGGCGCGATCGCTCGCGCGACGGACGTCGCGGCGCAGCGTGCTGGCCGGTCTGGGTTCCATGCTGCTGGGAGCGGGACTGGTGCCGCTGCTGCCCGTGGCCCGCGGCGCGGAGGCCAAGCACGGCGGTGCAGCGGCCGCCGGCGGCGCCCCTGCAGGCGGCGCCGATCCCGGTGATCCCTCGGCCTGCGAGTACTGGCGGCATTGCGCGATCGACGGATTCCTGTGCGGCTGCTGCGGCGGCTCGCAGTCGATGTGCCCGCCCGGCACCGACATGTCGCTCATCACCTGGATCGGCACCTGCCACAACCCGGGTGACAATACGGATTACGTGATCTCGTATAACGACTGCTGCGGCAAAGGCTCTTGCGGGCGCTGCTTCTGCAATCGCAACGAAGGCGACTCCGCACTCTTTCAGCCTGGCAGATCCAACGATTACAACTGGTGCTCGGGAAACTCGAAGGCGAATATCCCGTATCATTGCTCGACCGCGCGTATCGTGGGCGCCGCTCGCTAATCTCCAGTGCGTGCGTTCTTGACGATTGCGTTGACTTCGGCAGCCATCACGAATGCGGCGTGGGGTTATCAACCGATCGTGAATTTCCAATTGCACTGCATGGGCTGCCATCTCGCCGATGGTTCCGGTCAAGCCGGCCGGGTGCCCTCGATACGCCGCTCGCTCGTGCTCTTTTCGAGATCATCGGAAGGGCGCGAGTATGTCATCAGGGTGCCCGGAGTCGCACAATCGCCGCTCTCCAATGAGGATACGGCGGCGCTGCTCAATTGGATGGCGAGAAATCTCAGCGATCTAAAGCCAACGGCCGACTTTACCGATTATTCCCCAGCCGAGATCCAACGCTCGCGCAATCGCCCATTCGCAAAGCTCAACGCCATAAGAGCGCGTTTGCTGAGAAGCGCAGTTTCGACGGGCCCATGAGGCAAGCACACTTAAGCGTCCTGGCCGACGTTGCGCTCGCGCCAGACACTCAAATTCGCACCGAGGTGCATACCATTCGCCAGTCGCTTGAGTCTTTTCAAGTCCAGTGCACCAAGTTCAAGATCCAAAGGTGGGGTCGACATGCGACTTCGTGTCGAGCCCGACAGGTACAGCCAATGCAGCAGTGCCGCCTCCGGTGTCGCGCGCCGATAGTCGACTCCGGTGACTAGGCGATCCATCTCCGCTCCCGATTCGAGTACGCGCTCAGGCACGCCGCGGAAGACAAAAGTGCCTCCTCGGGTCTCAACTCGACCGAGTGACGGTGTCGCGTAGCGTGAAGACAGGGGGACGACAGCCGTCACCCACTCTGTGTAATTGTTCCACACACCGGAATCACCGAGCACCGTCTGCAGGGAGATCACAGCCCCCCGCCTTAACCAAACGGCCGCTTCGCAAAGCTGGGGCGGCGGCGTGATCAACCGATTGAGGAACAACCCTCGCACGACACGGCGCAGACGTTTGGCGCCCACCGCCTCCTGAATCCAACGCTCCACACTAGGCATGGAGATGTCTTGGCGCACATTTTTTGCCAGCTGGATGATAGACGCGGTATCGAGTACGCGCAGTGCGCCCGGCTCCGCGAGCACGAGTTCCAGGCGCGTTGACCAGTGAAGATCTTTCATGATTCCGCGTCGCCGGCGGCTTTTGTCAGGCTCCGCTCGAGCGTCTCCAGGAGCCGCACCTTCATCGCGAGATATTCGTCCTCGTCCATGTGCGTGTGAATCTCCCGCGGCAAAGTCGGCAGCACCTCATCCCGGAAAAGCGCCCAGCTCATCAAATCCAGCTTGTCGGCGACACGCTTCATCAGCGTCGCCATGCCTCCCATATATTCAACCGCCGCGGGGCTGGGGATCACCCCGCGCGCCAGTAGCAGTTCCAAGTCGTAGATGTCACGCGGAGCGGTCCGCTCGATCAGTGCTGCAAGCTTGTTGTCTGCCAGCGCCTGCTCGTCATAGACGCTCACGTAGACACGCGGCAATGTCCGGTCCGCAATCTGAACGGGAATCTTGAGCACATGGTTGGGGTCCGGCGTTTGGCGCCGTGATACCTCGACCGCGAGATGCAAATTCTCCCCGGTACGCGTTCGACCGGAGATCTTCCACCGTGCGACAGTTTCAGTCTGCTTGGATTCGGAAATCGAGGAGTCGATCAGCCCGCTTCCATGAATAGCGCGATCGATCGCCGTCCGCACGGTATTTTGGAGACTCGCCAATGAGCGATGCGGGTCGTGATCGAAATCTAGATCCTGGGTAAAACGAGCGCTTTCAGTAAGAACACGCAGGGCCGCACCGCCCTTCAAGACGAGGCTCGAACTTGTAGAGCCGCGATATAGGAATGTCAGCAGTCGCAGCTGAAATGCATCGCGAGTTTGGGAGAGGGTAGTCATAGGATCATTTAAGCCGAATACCATCATTATACGATGCGTTCCGCCTTAATCAAAACGGCTGCTCCCGTACCATTATTTAAAACTTACATTGCGTGCCATTAAATCGCACACGATGTAATATGCTGCCGATGTCGAACAAGCGCGCCAACGTCTCCGCCAAGCCCAAAGGCTCGCCGCTGCTCGGCGAGCAACTATGCTTCGCTCTGTATTCGACCTCGCTGGCGATGACCAAGATCTATCGCAAGCTGCTGCGCGAATTGGGGCTGACTTATCCGCAGTACCTGGTGATGCTGGTGCTGTGGGAGCGCGACGGCGTCTCGGTATCGGAGATCGGCGAGCGCCTGTACCTGAACTCCGCCACGCTAACCCCGCTGCTCAAGCGTATCGAGGCGCTCGGCTTGATCAGCCGCCGCCGTACTCACGAGGACGAGCGGCAGGTGATCGTCAGCCTGAGCCGCGCTGGCCGCGAGCTGCGGCAGAAGACGGGAGAGGTTCAGCAGGGGGTGTTCCATGCTTCCGGCTGCACGCTCGATGAGTTGGTGGCAATCAAGCAGCAACTCGATCGGCTGCGCGGCCGCTTGATGGAGAACGCCTGAGTGCGGCAGCAAGCCCCAGGCGGGCAAAGTTTTTTGGAGCAATTAAGGAGTCAGTCATGTCTATTGAAAAAGTTATGTATCGAGCCCACGCTAAAGCCACCGGCGGCCGTGACGGCCGCGCGGTTTCTTCCGACAACGTGCTCGATGTGAAGCTGACCGTGCCGCGCGAGATGGGCGGCGGTGGGGAGGTTGGCACCAACCCCGAGCAGCTGTTCGCGGCCGGCTACTCGGCCTGCTTCCTGGGCGCGCTGAAGTATGTCGCCGGCCAGCAGAAGGTCACCCTGCCGGCTACGACCTCGATCGATGGTAGCGTCGGCATCGGCCAGATCCCCACCGGTTTCGGCATCGAAGTCGAGCTGAAGATCAGCGTGCCGGGTCTGCCGCGCGAGCAGGTGGAAGCCTTGGTGCAGAAAGCCCACATCGTCTGTCCGTACTCCAATGCAACACGCGGCAACATCGAAGTGAAGCTGGTGGTGGCGTAAGCAGTCACCCGCCGTCGAGTCGCTTGTCGTGCGTCGCGCGATGGATCACCCGCATTGCCTGCCAAGGAGCCCTGGAAACCATGAGCGCAATAAATCTCGCGGATAAACTCTCGACATTCTCAGAATATTGGCAGCCGCACGTCGTCGGCAGCTTCAACGGTCACGACCTCATGGTCGTCAAGGTCAAGGGCGAATTTGTCTGGCACAAGCATGACGATACTGACGACTTTTTTCTGGTACTCGCCGGACAAATCACTATTCAGTTGCGAGACGGCACTGTTCGGCTCGGTCCAGGCGAAGTATTTGTAGTGCCCAAGGGCGTTGAGCACCGTCCGGTCGCTGAGGACGAGGCCCATCTTCTTCTCATTGAACCCCGCGGAACGCCGAATACTGGGGATGTGGCGACAGCGCGCGTCGTCCGCGATGCTTGAGCGTCGCCTGAAAGCGACGCGACGGCTGGGCTTGAGACAGGGCTCACACTTTCTGCACTGCGTAGGCGAATTCCTACGCGTTGTTCAGTGCTTGCGGCACTTCGTCTCCTACAGAGTCTTTCTGCTAGGCTCCGAAGATTACTTTGGGAGACAGAGCCGGTAATGTATTCCGAGGCGCCAGAAAAAAAACAGGATTACCGGCAAGAGGCGCGAAGCATTCGAGCCAAGGCGCGGGCAGTGCATGATACCGTGGCACGAGCGCAACTCCTGTTGATCGCATCGCTTTACGACAAACTGGCCGATCTCTTGAATGATCTCGGTCCCTCGTTGCAGGCAAAGTTCTCCCACATTTCTCGCCCGGAAGAGCCGACAGAAGGAACTGACCCGGCGTAGGAATCACGGCCAATGAATTAGGGGCGGCGGGCTATGGAAACGGCCGGCGTCATTAGCGACAATTCGCCTGGGATTGTCACACGGAACCTTCAAGGATGGCTAAAACACGACATTTAGATCCTCGTAAAGTTTTGGACGAAACCGCAACTTCAATTAAAGAACTAGTTCTTGACCTTGAAAATCGAGAAACGGAGGGAAGGCGCCTCACCGCGACCGAAATTCAAAACATAGCCAGCCAATTGCAAGTCCATGTCGAGGATCTCCTCGCGGCTTCGAGAGGCCTGCGAGATGAGAAGCCCGGGGAGTGATCGCCTCAGGCCAAGCTGCCTCGCGTGCCGTTTGAGCAAATGACATCGATCGGCAGCTTTATCGCGCTATCGCGGCGCTCAATCGAGTCGACGACCTTCGCGATGAGTCCGGCAGCGTCGTTCTCGATGATCTCGATGACATCGTTCGGAAACTGATTCTGCAGATCGCTCATCAACATTTCTGGATCGTCCCCCACCATGACCGAGCGAATCAAGTGCTCGGAGACGGCGATGATCACGAAGCCCAAGGAACACGGCGCGATGGCAAATCCGATGGTCGCCGCGGCTCGAATGAGCGGGATGAGTACGTCGCCGGCCCCGCGCTCTGCAATATCTGAATTGGATGTTGTCGATGTAAACACTGTCTTCTCCTTGTATATTTTGGCTGGACACGTTCAGTTCTAGTTAAAGCGTTCGCCGACCAACTCTTCGCTTTTCTGCCAAAGCGCCTGTGCATGCTGCGGATCGAGGGCGTAGGGTTGTACGCCCGCGCGTATACCGGGGGCTGAGGCGATCTCGGCTGCGTGGCAGTCTTCGCAATAGCGACCGCCAATCGCCTCGGCATCGGCGATACAGGCAGCCCACACCGAGGTCGCCGCGCCTTGGGGAATGCTCTTATAGCTAAAGGGCGCTGCACCTCGGGGCTGACGGGCATTGATCTCCGTAATTAATTTCTCCAACGCCTCGCGCGTCAAGTGACGACTGAGCTCGGTTCGGATACCCCCCGGGTGCACCGCCGTCGCCCGAACTCCACGCGCCTTGTGGCGGCGATCGAACTCAACTGCAAAAAGCACGTTTGCGGTCTTGGAGCGGCCGTAGGCAATGAACTCCTCGTAGGGCGAGTGCTCGAAGTTCGGATCTTCCAGATTTACATCCGCATATCGGTGGCCCGCCGAAGACAGATTCACCAACCGCGAACCGGCCTTGAGCAGCGAAGCGATGCGGTTCACCAGGACAAAGTGTCCGAGGTGATTGGTCCCGAACTGCGTCTCAAAGCCGTCGACCGTTTTGCTCCTGGGGCACGCCATGACACCGGCATTGGCAATGATCACATCGAAGGGCTTACCCGTTTCGAGCAACCCGCCGGCGCAGCGGCGCACACTGTCGAGAGACGCCAGATCGAGCTGGACGAGCGAAAGAGAACCACCGCTCGCGGCTTGCGCGCGGACCTGTTCGGTCGCGGCCTGCGCCTTGGACAAATCACGGGCTGCGCCGACGACTTGCGCCCCGTGCGCGGCCAAGGCGCGTGCGGTTTCGATACCAAGACCCGCGGAAACGCCGGTAACGAGCACGCGCTTTCCGTTCAAATTGATGCCGCGCAGTACCTCGTCCGTGGTCGAATTGGCTCCAAATGAATTGCTCATGGTCAAATCCTCGCTGTTTTGCACAACGCCCTACCGCTGGACCTTGTAAAGGTGGTCTAATTGCAAGTGGAGGGAACCTCCGCTTAATATACGGAGGATCCCTCCGTTTTGCAAGGGCCATGTGAGGAGCACACCGATCAACGTGAAAAGAAAGCCAACGCCGCAGGCACGCAAGCCGCGCGCGGACAGTGCCCGGAATCGACAGTTGCTGATCGACGCCGCTAAGGCGGGGTTTACGGACGTTGGACTGAATGTGAGCCTGGAGGAGATCGCCCGCCGCGCCGGCGTCGGCATCGGCACACTTTATCGGCATTTCCCCACCAGAGAGGCGGTGGTCGAAGCGGTTTATCGACGTGAAGTCGAGCAGCTGGCTGAGGCCGTGCCGCAGCTGCTTCAATCCTCACCGGCGGGTGCGGCGTTGCATAAGTGGATGCACTTGTTCGTCGACTACATCGCCACCAAACGCATCATCGCGCCATCGCTCGGAGCCGCGGCAGGTCGCACTTCACCGCTGCATGCATCCTCCGTAGAACTGATCACAAATGCAATTTCCACGCTCGTGAAGCGCGCCATCGCCAGCGGCGATGTGCGCAAGGATATCGACCCCTCTGATTTGCTGCGCGCGATGGTCGGTGTGAGTTATGGAAATCCCGACGCGGGCTGGGAAGCGAGCGCGCGGCGACTCATCAACCTCCTGATGGATGGGCTGCGGCGCCGAGCGTGAAGTCGGCCATCATCCGGAACAGTTCGGCGGATGCGATCAGCCTTTGCTCTCGTATTTAAATGAGACGCTGATTCGCGACCGATAGGCCTCTACCTTTCCATTCTTGATCTGCACGTCGAGCTTGACGACCTCGGCCACTCGCAGGTCCCGCAGCGTCTTGCTTGCGCGGTTGATCGCAGCGGCGGTTGCCTTCTCCCAAGACTCCGTGCTGGTTCCGACAAGTTCGACTACCTTGTAGACGTTTTCCGTCATGACATTTCCCCGTTTGTTTTGCAACTTTAACGCTCAGCCGGCGAAGCTATACTAGGCCAATTTGGTATCGCTCGATACCGCAATCCAAGCAGTCGAAGTGCGCCGCCGCCGATCGATCTGAGTGATACAATCGAAAGCAGGCTCCGGTGTGCGGTTGGGAGAGGAGTTCAAGTCTCATGCTCGAGACGAGTGACGCCCTGGTACTGGCTCGGCTGCAGTTCGCGTTCACAATCTCGGCGCACATCATCTTCCCCGCCATCAGCATCGGGCTCGCGAATTATCTCGCCGTACTCGAGGGTCTGTGGCTGCGAACCGGCAAGATCGTTTATCGGGAACTGTTTTTTTTCTGGTCGAAGATTTTCGCGGTCGGTTTCGGCATGGGCGTCGTCTCCGGTGTCGTGATGAGCTACGAGTTCGGCGCAAACTGGGCCGGCTTCTCGCGCTTCGCCGGCTCCGTCAACGGACCGCTGCTCACCTACGAGGTCCTGACGGCGTTTTTCCTCGAAGCCGGTTTTCTCGGCATCATGCTGTTCGGCTGGGAGCGCGTCGGTCCACGCCTGCATTTTCTCGCCACGGTTCTGGTCGCACTCGGTACCTTGTTCTCGGCGTTTTGGATCCTTGCATCGAACAGTTGGATGCAGACGCCGCAAGGCTTCCACATCGTTGAGGGCAGGGTTGTACCGCTCGACTGGCTGAAAATCGTCTTCAATCCTTCGTTCCCGTTCCGGCTCGTCCATATGTCGCTTGCGGCCTTCATCGTGGCGGCGACCATCGTGGCGGGCTGCGCCGCGTGGCATCTCCTCAACGGCCGCCGCGGCGAGGGCATCACGAAGTCATTCTCGATGGCAGTCGGTATGATCCTCGTGGCCGCACCGATCCAGATGATCGCCGGGGACGCGCACGGCCTCAATACGCTCGAGCATCAACCGGCCAAGATCGCTGCGATCGAAGGGCTTTGGGAGACAGAGAAGGGCGGCACATCGCTGAATCTCGTCGGGTGGCCGGACATGCAGGAGGAGCGCACGAAATACGTCCTTATCGGTGCCCCATCTGGGCAGCCTGATCCTGACGCACACTTGGAGCGGCGAAATCCGCGGCCTGAAGGAGTTCGCGCCCCAGGACCGTCCCGATTCGACGATCGTGTTCTGGAGCTTCCGCATCATGGTCGGCATGGGCCTGCTGATGCTCCTGCTCGGCGTGCTCGGACTGGTGCTTCGCCTGCGCAACAGACTCTATGACACGCGCTGGTTCCAACGCTTCGCCTTAGGCATGGGGCCGTCGGGCCTGATCGCATTGCTCGCGGGCTGGATCACCACCGAAGTTGGACGCCAACCCTGGGTCGTCTACGGCGTGCTGCGCACCGCGGATGCCGGCTCGCCTTTGTCTTCGCAACAGGTCGGCACGTCGTTGTTGATCTTCATCATTGTCTATTTCCTCGTCTTCGGTACGGGCATCTACTACATGTTGAAGCTGATGGCGAAGGGACCGGATGTTGGCGACCAGGCGGCCGACGGCACAGGGCGACTGTCGGCAAGAGCATTGCACGCTTCGACCGCCGACCGATGTCGCGCGCCACCGATCCGATCGACGAGTGAGGCACTTCATGACGATCGATCTTCCAACGATTTGGGCGGGCATCATCGGCCTCGGCGTGTTCCTCTACCTGCTGCTGGATGGCTTCGATCTCGGCATCGGCCTTCTGTTTCCGTTCTTTGATCGCGAAGGCGAGCGAGAGGTCATGCTGAACACGGTCGCTCCGGTCTGGGACGGCAACGAGACCTGGCTGGTGTTCGGCGGTGCTTGCCTCTACGGAGTATTTCCCGTCGCATACTCCACGTTGCTTCCGGCCGTTTATCTTCCGGTGATAGCGATGCTTTGCGGCCTGATTTTCCGCGGCGTCGCGTTCGAGATTCGCGCCAAGGCGCGGCGCACGCAGAACCTTTGGGATCTCGCCTTCATCATGGGATCGGGAACGGCGGCGTTCTGCCAGGGCATGATCCTCGGCACGCTGCTTCAGGGCATCAAGATCGTCGATGGCAGATTTGCCGGCGACGCATTCGGCTGGCTGTCGCCGTTTTCGGTGTTCTGCGGGCTGGGACTCCTGGTCACCTATGCGACGCTCGGCTGCGGTTGGCTCGTCATGAAGACCGATGGCGATCTACAACGGCGCATGCGCCTGTTGCTGAAACCTTCGTCGTTGGTGCTGCTCGCAATCATCGGAATAATCAGCCTGTGGACCGTGCTCGGCCAACCCGCTGTCGCGCAACGTTGGTTCGGCGGACACAATTTCGTTTACTTTGCGCCGGTACCGCTGCTCGTGCTGGCCTGCGTCATCGGCATCTTCCGCTCGGCGGATTCCGGCCAAGACGCGCGCGCGTTCATCTTGATGGAAGCCATCATCTTTCTCGGCTACAGTGGCCTGCTGATCAGCATCTTTCCGAACATCGTGCCGCCGAACTTGAGCATCTGGGCTGCCTCGGCGCCTCGCTCGAGCCAGATTTTCGTGCTCATCGGTGTGGTGATCATCCTGCCAATCATTCTTTCCTATACGGCGCTGTCTTACTGGGTGTTCCGCGGCAAAGTGCGTCACGGCGACGAGGGCTATCATTGATGAAAGACATGCCAGAGCGCTCTTCGCTGCGGTCGCGGCTCGGCTGGTTCGCAATGCTGTACCTCGGTGGCGTGCTGGCGGTGTTCATGTTAGCCGCGGCCCTTCACATGCTGCTGAGCGCGCAGCTCTAGAAAGAATTGCACCGGTCTGCGGCTATTTGTACAAATAACGCAAACTTGACTTGTCACCAGCACGTGCCGATGATTAGTTGAAAGCGAGGCGGCCGGGCGACGGCGTTCCGGCGCACAAAGCCAGGTTCTGGGAGGTTCCCATGGACGAGCTACGTAAACCCAAGATCCGCCGTCGTGACATGCTGATTGCCGCGACGGCGTCCGGTATCGCGGCCGCGGTGGGCGCGGGATCCATCCCATCGGCCAAGGTTGCCGCCAAGCGTGATAAGCGCAAGGCTCAGTACCAAGCCGACTCCCCCGAAATTCAAACCTTTTACCGCGTCAATCGCTATCCGGCAAAGACCTAGCGGCTATGACCATCAAAAGATCACAACGTCTGGGTGGAGGCGGTGCGGGCATCCCGACAATCAGCCAACCCGAAAGTAGTCTTGATCGCCGGTCCTTTCTGCGTCGATCGGGACTCGTCGCCGGCGCTCTTGCCGGGCTCGGCGGGCTGCCGCTCGGCACCGTACGCAAGGCGGCCGCCGGCCCGCCGGCGGCGCCGGGTGCCGCGGTCACACGCCGCAAGAATATTTGCACCCATTGCTCGGTCGGCTGCTCGGTCATCGCCGAAGTCGCGAATGGTGTCTGGATTGGCCAGGAGCCGGATTATGACAGCCCGATCAATCGCGGCTCGCATTGCTGCAAGGGCGCGGCGGTTCGCGACGACGTGGTGGGCGATCGGCGGCTGCGCTATCCCGTGAAGCTGGTCGATGGCCAATGGAATCGAATTTCCTGGGATCAGGCCATCGAAGAGATCGGCGAGAAGCTGTTGGAGGTCCGCGCGAAGTCAGGACCGGATTCGGTCTACTGGCTCGGATCGGCCAAATTCACCAATGAGGCAGCCTATCTCAACCGCAAGTTCGCCGCCTTCTGGGGAACGAACAATTCGGACCACCAGGCGCGCATCTGCCATTCCACCACGGTCACCGGCGTCGCCAATACCTGGGGCTATGGCGCGATGACCAACAGCTACAACGACATCCGCAACGCCAAGACTATCATGGTCATGGGCGGCAATCCGGCCGAGGCGCATCCGGTTTCGCTTGCAGCACATCCTCGAAGGTAAGGAACTCAATCGCGCCAACATGATCGTCGTCGATCCGCGAATGACCCGTACCGCCGCGCATGCGACCGAATACGTGCGCGTACGTCCCGGCACCCACATTCCCGACGATCTACGGCATGCTTTGGCACATTTTCCAGAACGGCTGGGAGGACAAGGAATTCATTCGCCAGCGCGTCTACGGCATGGACGACATCCGCAAGGCAGGTCGCGAAGTGGCCGCCGCAAGAGGTCGAGCGCGTCACCGGGCTGCCGGAGGCACAGGTCAAGCACGTCGCGGAGATCTTCGCCAAGGAACGGCCCTCGACACTGATCTGGGCGATGGGCCAGACCCAGTTCGCGACCGGGACGGCGAACGTCCGCGCCAGCTGCATGCTGCTGCTGGCCACCGGCAATGTCGGGCAGTTACGGGAGCGGCGCCAATATTTTCCGCGGCCACACCAACGTGCAGGGCGCCACCGATCTCGGCCTCGATGTGACCACCCTGCCGCTCTATTACGGTCTCTCCGAAGACGCTTGGCGGCATTGGTGCCGGGTGTGGGAAGTCGATTACGACTGGATGCGTCCCGCTTCGCCGGACAAGACGCTGATGGAAACCCCGGGCATCCCCAGCACGCGCTGGTTCGATGCCACTCTTGCTGCCGAAGGATCAGGTCAGCCAGCCGGATACTTTGCAGGCCATGTTCGTCATGGGGCACGGCGCCAATACCATCACGCGGATGCCGGAATCGGTCCGGGGAATCGAGAAGCTCGAACTTGCTGGTGGTCTGCGATCCCTATCCGACCAGCATGGTCGGTGCTCTCGGGCCGCAAGAATGGCACTTATCTGTTGCCGGCCTGCACCAGCTTCGAGATGGACGGATCGCGCACCGCCTCCAACCGATCGCTGCAATGGGGCGAGAAGATCGTCGAAGCCGATCTTCGAATCGAAGAACGATTACGACACGATGTACATGCTCGCGCGCAAGCTCGGCTTTGCCGACCGGATGTTCAAGAACATCAAGGTCGAGAATGGCGCGGTGTCGGCGGAAGATATCCTGCGCGAGATCAATCGCGGCGGCTGGTCCACCGGCTATTGCGGCCAATCGCCCGAGCGGCTCAAGGCGCACATGAGAAACCAGGCCAAGTTCGACCTGGTCACGCTGCGGGCGCCCAAGGACGATCCCGAAGTCGGGCGGCGATTATTACGGTCTGCCGTGGCCCTGCTGGGGAACACCGGAGTTCAGGCATCCTGGCACGCCGATCCTCTACAACACCAATCTGTCCGTGAAGGAAGGCGGCGGCACGTTCCGCGCGCGCTTCGGCGTCGAGCGCGTCGTCAAGCGCAAGGTGATGGAGAACGGTCAGGAGAGTCGAGAAGGAGGTGCACGAAAACCTCCTTGCCGATGGCTCCTATTCGGTCGGTTCGGAGATCAAGGACGGATATCCGGAGTTCACCCTCGGCGTGCTGAAGAAGCTCGGCTGGGACAAGGATCTCAGCGCAGCAGGAGATGGCGGTCATCACAGCGCGTGAATCCCGCCAATCCCGATGCCGTATCCTGGTCGACCGACCTTTCCGGCGGCATCCAGCGCGTGGCGATCGAGCATGGCTGTAGCCCCTATGGCAACGGCAAGGCGCGCATGATCGCCTGGAATCTGCCGGATCCCATTCCGGTCGCATCGCGAGCCGATCTATACCCCGCGGCCCGATCTCGTCGCCGAAGTATCCGACGCTGCCGGACGCCAGGCAGTTCCGCGTGCCCAATATCGGCTTTACCGTGCAGAAGGCGGCGGTCGACAAGCGGCATCGTCAAGGAATTTCCGCTGATTCTAAGTTCCGGCCGGCTGGTCGAGTATGAGGGCGGCGGCGAGGAGACGCGCTCGAACAAGTGGCTGGCCGAGTTGAAACAGGACATGTATGTCGAGATCAATCCGGCCGATGCGAGCCGAGCGCGGCATCGTCGGATGGCGGCGTGGGTTTGGGTGACGGGCGCCGAGAAGCCATTCCAAAGCGCGCATGAAGGCGCTGGTGACGGAGCGCGTCGGCAAGGGCGTGGCCTGGATGCCGTTTCACTTTCGCCGGCTGGTTCGAAGGCGTCGACCAGCGCAGCAAATATCCGAAGGGCGCCGACCCGTATCGTGCTCGGCGAGAGCGTGAATACGCTCACGACCTATGGCTACGACCCAGCGACCGGCATGCAGGAACCGAAGGCCACCCTTTGTCAGATCAGAGCGGCGTGAGGAGAGTCACCATGGCGCGGATGAAATTTCTCTGCGACGCCGACCGCTGCATCGACTGCAACGCCTGCGTCACCGCCTGCAAGAACGAGAACGAAGTGCCCTGGGGCATCAATCGCCGCCGCGTCGTCACCATCAATGACGGCAAGCCGGGCGAGCGGTCGGTCTCCATGGCCTGCATGCATTGCACGGACGCGCCCTGCGCGGCGGTCTGCCCGGTGAGCTGCATCTTTTCGACCGAAGAAGGCGTGGTGCTGCATTCGAAGGATCTGTGCATCGGCTGCGGCTATTGCTTCTATGCCTGTCCGTTCGGCGCGCCGCAATATCCGCAGCATCGGCAATTTCGGTTCTCGCGGCAAGATGGACAAATGCACCTATCTGCGCCGGTGGCGGCGGCTACGGAAGTGACCGGCAGCACCGCGGAATATCGAAAAGTACGGCGCGAACCGCCTCGGCGCAAGGCAAGCTGCCGCTGTGCGCCGAAATGTGCTCGACCAAATCGTTGCTGGCGGGCGACGGCGAAATCATCGCCCAGATCTACAAGGAGCGAGTCTTGAAGCGCGGCTATGGCTCCGGCGCCTGGGGCTGGATGACGGCCTATCACGAGGACGAGTCTGCGTGAGCCTCGTTGTGCGCGTGCGGATGCGATATGCGATCGCCCTGCTGCACGTTCCTGACGCATGCTCGTCTTTGCCGCTCCGCGACTGCGCAGGCGCAGCAACGCGCAATCCGGATGGCGCCGGTCGATCCGGATGCGAGCGCCGTCGAAAGAGCAGACGCTGCTGCAGCAGGCGCCGCGCATCGAAGGGCGCATCGACATTCCCGACCGAAGAGCGCAGCGTGCTGATGCAGCCGGCGGGCCGGCAGTGGGATTATTTCCACGAGATCATACTGCACTGGGTCGGCGCGATCGTGATCCTCGGCATGATCGCGCTGCTGGCCCTCGCCTACTTGATCCTGGGACGGATCCGGATGTCGGCCGGGCGTTCCGGCAAAAAGATCGTCCGCTTCAGCGCCTTTGAGCGATTTTCGCATTGGCTGACGGCGGCGTCTTTCGTCCTTCTCGGCCTGACCGGATTGAACATCACCTTCGGCAAAATCGTGCTGCTGCCGCTATCGGGCCCGAGGCCTTCAGCGACGTCGCGCAGAGCGCCAAGTATGTGCATAATTTCGTCAGCTTCTCCTTCGTCGCCGGCCTGGTCCTGATCGTCGCTCTTTTGATCAAGGACAATCTTCCGCAAAGAGTCGACATCGATTGGCTCAAACAGGGCGGCGGCTTCATCAAGTCCAAGCATGCACCCGCCGGCCGCTTCAACGCCGGCGAGAAAACTGGTTTTCTGGTTTGCCCTGGCGGCCGGTGCAGCGGTGATCGGTTTCGGGATTTTGCTGCTGTTTCCGTTCTATGGGACCAATATTGCCGGGATGCAGATCGCACAGGTGGTGCACGCCGTCGTCGCCGTGTTGTTCGTCGCCGTGATTCTCGCGCATATCTATATCGGCACGCTCGGGATGGAGGGCGCGTTCGAGGCCATGGGTACCGGCGAGGTGGATATAAATTGGGCGAAGGAACATCACGATCTGTGGCTCGAAGAACAGGCTCACGAAAGAGCGGCCGGCGGTCGGCACGCCGACAGAGCCCGGCGGCACCCGCCGGTTGAGCATCGTGCGCGCGCTCCTCAGCCGCCGTCCTTCTTCTCCGCGGCCTTGCTCTGGTCGCGCTCGCGCAGATAATCGTCGGTCGTGCGCACGGGCGGGCGCGGCGGCCCGTAGGGATCGAATTCCCTCTCCGAGACGAAGGCGACGCGGCAGTCGTCGCACATCTTGATGAGGTCGAGGCGCTCTGCAGACTCCTTGAACATCCAATGCTTGTCCGCGAGCTTCGCCACACGCGCTCGATCGTGCTCTTGACGCCGAACGGCTTGCTGCAGCGGATGCAGCAGAACGGAATTTCCTCCTTTAGGACCCTCGCGCCGCCGGATCGCGGCGCGGAAATCAAGCTGAGGCTTCAACGTGATGACTTTTTCGGGGCAGGTGGCCTGGCACAGCCCGCACTGCACGCAGGCCTCTTCGGTAAAGCGCAGCATCGGCCGCTGCGGATCGTCCGACAGCGCGCCGGTCGGACAGGCGGCCACGCAGGAAAGGCACAGCGTGCAGCCGGCGGTGTCGATCTCCACGGCTCCAAACGGGGCATGTGCAGGGAGCATGACCACGTCTACGGGTTCGGGCGCGGCGCGGTGGAGTTCACGCAACGCAAAGCGCAACACCCCCCGCTTGTCGCCTACGGGTAGGAAGCTCGCGGGACGTCCGGCGCATCGCCATCGTGGGAATGGCGCGCAACGTCGCACCCAGCACCTCAGGGTCGTCCGTCTCGATGGTGGCGATCCGGCCCGTGCCGAAACCGAGCCCGACGAGGATGGGTTCCGCCAGCGCGATCGTTCTGGTGAGCCCCGCCACATCGTGGCGCGGTCGTGCTCGCAGAAGCAGCCGCACCGCGGATGCCCCATAGGCGAACAGCGCGGCGATGGCCTCGAGGCCGACTTGCGTGACTTCGTTGACGGACAACGGCAACACGTGCGCGGGCAGCCCGTCGCCGAAGCGCCCCAGCGCGTCGATCAGCGGCGCGCCGTGCGGATCATCATGCAGCAGCACGATGGCGTGCCCGCCGCCGGCCTCGCGATACGTCACCAACAGCGCGCGCAATTTGCGCAGCAATGCATCGGGTGGCGGCAGCGCATAGGCGGCAGCGCCCGTGGGACAGGCGGCGGCGCACTGCCCGCAGCCGGCGCATATATTCGCGTCGATTGCGACGTGATCGCCGGCCGGTTCGATGGCGCCGGCCGGGCAAAGGTCGAGACAGCGCGTGCAGCCGACGATCCGGGAGCGAGCATGCGCGCAGAGATGCTCGCTGAAGGTGATGTAACGCGGTTTGTCGAAGCTACCGACGAGATCGCGCGCCTTCAACACGGCACCCAGCACCGCCGCCCGATGGCCGGGATCCGCACGCACATATCCGTCGCGCAAGTCGGCGGCCGGGAACAACGAATTGCCGCCGGAAAGGTCGAGAATGACATCGCAGTGTGACACCGCGCCCTGGCGCGAAGTCCCGAACGACAGTGCGCCGCGCGAGGACGGCGCCGCCTGCGAAAAGTCGTCGACCGTGATCTCAAAGGCGCCGAGATGCCCCTTGGCCGAGCGGACCGTGCCCCGTACGACCGGAAATTCGCTGTTGCGCGGCGACACGACGGCCGCCGCCGGAGGCTTGATCAGCACGGTGACGTCGAGATGCGCTTTCAGCAAGTTGCCGGCCTCAATGGCCTGTTCGTCGCAACCGTAAATAAGCACGACACCGTCGCTCTTGAGTGCGATAAAGGGCGTGTCGGGCAACGGCTCCGCCGCCGCCGCGAGCAGCGCCGCCATCTTCGGGGAGTCAGCCATTTTCTTCCGCACCGAACTGCAACTGGTGACCATAACACGCCGAATGGGAGGCCGCTATTGCGCGAAAAACTGTCTGTCCGCGCTCACGCGGGACTATAGTCCTTGATTGATTGCATACCAGCCGCAGCGGCATGGCCCGACGCGGCACTCGGAGGAGCGCGTGAAGCTTCTGAAGACCGTCCGGGCTGATCCTTCGGATACTTTCGTCTTTGACAAGGCGGCGCAGCCCGGTGAATGGGCCATATCTGGCGCCCTCATGTTCGCGCAGTTGGATCCAGCAACGCTGACCGGCAAAGCCCGGGCCGCCTTTCGCGCGGGTTTTCTGGGGATCGACTCGCTTGGTTGGTCGACCTTGGCTCGAATCGTAGAGGCCAGCGAGGAGGATCGCGCAGCAGCCGTCGACTTACTGGCGGCGCAGCTGGTGGAGCACTTCGGAGCTCCTGATCTTGAGACGGCGCGCGCGGCCGCGGAGGAGGAGATCGCATTCGCCGCATCGCTCTGCGATCATGCCGCGGGGATGTTGGTCGCGGTGTCGCGCCAGTATGAAAACGACGTCACCCGCGAGGCATTTCGAACGTTGCAGTCGAACGGCCGCTCGAAGCCGGCGCCTGTCTTCACTTTTCTCCAGGTGACGGAGGAAGCGGAACCACCGCCCGAACAGATCGATCCTACGATGCGCGCCAAGGGAGAGCGACGTTGAACGAAGAGCGCGACTTCTGGCTTTCCTGCGGTCATCATCTGCTCGACCGCGGCGAGGACGGAGGCTTGGTGGTCACGGACGAATTCCTGAAGGCCTACCTGGCTCGACCCGAGATGACGCCGCCGCCCGACGCCTGCATAGCGGAACGAGCTCTGCACCGCGCGTTGCTCGGTGATCCGCGACAGCCGGTCTCACCTCGGCAGATCGCCGCAATCGCCGACGATGATGCGCGCGAGAATTGGGAGTTCATGATCTCCTGGAGGGATCATGTCGTGAGACATCCCACATTGGAGGCGGCGTACCTCGCGATGGTGCGCCGGGACCTGAACTTTCCGCCTATTTTCCTCAATCAGCTGGTGCAGGTCATCTTGCGCAATATGCTGGATGAGTGTGATGACGCCCTGGTGCTACGCGCGGCGGAGCTGTTCTTCCGTCCCCAAAAACTGGCGTTGCATCAAGGTTCGCTGATTGCCGTCGATGAGGAAACCGACTCCGAATTGAGCGGCAGGCCACTGTCGCCGTTGGTGTCGATGCTGGGGCGGCCCGCCGCGCCCGAGATCGACGTGCTCAGTGAGACCAATGGCGGAACGTATTGGAAACGCAGTGATTCGTTCGACATGGCGCTCGATCTCACCGCCGGCCGACGCGGACTGGCTGCGCTTGGCGATGTCATCACGCGTTGGGTGCGCCATCTGCTCGCGGTTGATGTCCAGATCGACGCGATAACTGAGCTGCGCGACGTCCTGACTTGGTATGTTGGTCTGGACGCCACTGCCACGCAGATTGGCGACACACTATGGAACGGGGATGAGCTCGATCAAACGGCACGCGGTTTGGTGGTCGGTCTCTATCGCTTGACCTTTGCCGACGATGCAGAAATTGTCGAGAAGGCGAGAGGTGCGCCAACCTACCTGATTGCGGCCATGTCGACCGACAACGTTCTGCGGTTAAAACCACAGAACCTCATCACGGGCCTGCCGGTTCTGCGCTGTACGGGAGTGGTGAATTGACCTCGACAGCCCTGGTGCGCATACCCGTGGGTGTCGTTGTGGAACGGCACAAGGCAAGGAGTTCTTGGCTTGATTTCGTTTGTCGACCGGTCGCGGTGCTCGCAGGCGTGCCGGCGGCGGCGCCTTGGACCTTGATTCGCTCGGAGGACGATGTGAGCGCGTTCTACGCCGGCGAAGCCGTGATCGAGCTGCACCGAACCGAGACAGCCAACTACCGCGACAACCTCGCTTCGGGTACCCCGCAACTGTGGGTGGTCCTGCGACCGGCGGAGGGTGAGATGGGGTTCGACCTGCTTTCCGTAACGGCGGATCCGGCGGAGGGTGAGGCACTGACGGGGGCAGGCAATGATCTGGTCGAGACTGTGCCGATGCCGGCCCTCATCATTCAGATCGTGGAGGGCTTCATCGCCGACCACCATGTCGAGCAATCGTTCTTCAAACGCGAGCGCGATCGCTCAACGTCGCGCTCGCCAGCCCGCCGCGTCGGCAATTCGGAGGACAAGGGATGAGCGAGCCTGAAAACTTCCTCTCCCGCTGGTCGCGATTGAAGCGTGAATCTGGCGTCGAGGAAGGCGGCGACGAGAAGCAAACGGCAGAGGCGGTGCCGGGTGCTGCCATGTCGTCTGCGCCTGTTTTCGATCCGGCAAGCTTGCCGCCCGTAGAATCGATCGTGGCCGACAGCGATATTCGATTATTTCTTGAAGCCGGCGTACCTGCCGAGTTGACGCGTGTTGCGCTGCGTCGCGCCTGGGCTGCCGATCCGGCGATTCGCGATTTCATCGGCATCGCCGAGAGCCAGTGGGACTTCAACGACCCCGCCGCGATGCCGGGCTTCGGTCCACTCGGACCCGCGGACTATGCGCGGGACCTCGTCACTCGAGCCCTCGCGAGCCCGAACAGCGCGGTCGAAGGGGCACAGGAAGGCCCCGGGATGGCTGAACAGCCAGCATCAGCGAACGCCGATCCGCAATGCGGCGCCCCCGCTGATGGCGATCGGCAGGTCGTCGCTGCACCAGCCGACAGTTTGCACGATGCGGCACGGAACGTGCCCGAAATAAGCGCCGGTTCGCCGGTTAGGCACGCGCACGGCGGCGCCTTGCCTAAATAGTTCGGGTAGGTATGCAAGAATCAGGGTCTGAAGATGTGGTCGGAATCGTCGATGAAGTCGACCTTGCCCGGGCGCAGGAATACTCGCTGCTCTCTGTCCTGCTCCTGCGCAGTCCCGACGCCCAGATGCTCGCTCGATTGGCTCATCTGCGTGGAGATGGTAGTCCGTTGGGAGTTGCACACGCTGCACTCGCCGCGGCTGCGGCCCGCACGGATGTCAAGAGTGCGTCACGGGAACATTTCACTCTATTCGCCGGCCTGGGGCGCGGCGAACTTCTCCCCTATGCGTCATATTATCTAACGGGTTCTCTCCAGGGTCGCCCACTCGCGAGCCTTCGCCAGGTACTGCAGCGGATCGGCGTCGAGCGGGTAGACGGACAAGCGGAGCCGGAAGATCATGCCGCGATTCTCCTGGAGATCATGGCAGGTCTCGCCGGCGGCGCAATTCCGGCGCCGGCAGGAACCGATCGTGAGATCTTCGACCACCACCTCGCGCCATGGATCGGGCGTTTCTTCGCAGATCTGGAACACGCCGCAACCGCGAATTTTTACGCGCGCGTCGGAATGCTTGGCAGAACTTTCATCGGGCTCGAAACGCAAGCCTTCCTGCTTCCGCAATAAATTCCGCTTCGCCGCTTCTATAATCGAACCGCCGACGTGGAGAATGCAGCGGTGGCCGACTTCTGGACGGCTTTATCGAGAATCGCGGCGGCCGCGAGAGCCACGAAGATCATAATGAAACAAGCGGCAAGGAAACTGCGCATTGTCGTTTGTCCAGGATCCAAAGGGTTATAAACTTGGATGACACCGATGGTCTCATAAATTACACCCCCGACATACTCGGCATCAAATGGCGCGCAATGCCGTCGTCACAGGTACCCGCGCCGCACGCAGCGCCGGGAGCAGTCCGCCGGCCAAGCCCATCGCCAGCGCCCATGCGATGCCGAGCGCAACCAGAGAGGGAGTTACCGCGAGTTGAAAGCTGTAGCCGAAGGGACTCGCGGACAGCCCATTGAAAAAAGCCCATGCCAGGGCGCTTCCCAGCAGCGCACCCGGAAGGGCCCACACCAGCGACTCGCACAGGATCGAGGCAACGATTGCCGCAGATCCGAAGCCGATCGCGCGCATCGTAGCCAGCTCGCGGCGCCGCGAATCGACGATCGCGTACAGGGAGTTGACGGCACCCAGCGTCGCGCCGATCGCCATGATGGTGCCGACGAAGTAGCTGACGAAGTTCAGGATGGCGTTGAGTTGTTTGAAACCGTCTTCCGTGACTTCGCGTTCGCGCTTCGCTTCGAGGTGCAGGCTCGGATTGGCCTTGATGGCATCGCTAAAAGCGTCAAAATCTGCCGGTGTTTGCAGACGCACCGACACCGAGGTGTAGGTGTTGCTGCTGAAAGTGGACATGAGGCTGTCGACGTCGGCGTAGACCGAGCATTGTTGCGCCTGTCCCAGATCGAAGTGGCCGACCACGGTCCAGTCGCTGCCGTGAATCGGGCGTCGAACGCCGATGTCGAAGCCCGTGAATTGACGGACGCAGGAATTGCTGACGATGAGCTCATGCAGACCCCGCTGAAACATCCTCCCCTCAGTGAAGCGCATCTCCGGTAGATATTCAGTCACGGTCGGAGTCGTGCCGATCAGCGGAAAAAAGACTCGGTTGCCCGTGACGCGCCTGCGGCCTTCGACGGGAACCTCCGAGTCGAAGACCACGATGGGCTCACCCCGGCTATCCTTGCGGATGCCGGGCAGCTGAAGCACGGCCGCGGCTTCCTCCCGGGAAATGTTGCTCTGAAATACCCGCTCGCCCGCGGTGGCCAATATCACGCGGTCGTCGCTCACGCCGCCCATCTCTTGCCGGCGCGCGCCCGTGCCCATCGCCAGCATGGAAACCAACACACCGACCGCGCAGGAGACACCGACGATGATGGTCAAGACAGGCGCGATCCGCCGTGAGACCCCCGCCAGATTCACGAGCAGTATGCCGAGAAATTGTCGGATAAAGTTCATCGCAGGGCCCTCTCTAGCGGCTGGCGAGCGCGGTAGCGATGTTCAACCGCGCAGCCGAAAGCGCCGGGACCGACGCGCTGATCACCGCCACCAGGACCGCAAATGCCACACCGACCTCGACCACGATCGCCGGCATCGAGAGACCCGGTACGATTCGCGAGGCCAACGGGAACACCAACATTGCAAGCGCGAGCCCGCACGCCGCTGCTGCGATGAAGACGCCTAAGGCCTCCGCGAGTATGCAAAGAAAAACGGCGCGATTGGCAAACCCCAGGGTCTTCAAAACCGCCAGCTCCGGGGTACGCTCTCGTATCGATTGCATCATCATGGTGGCGGTCGCGAACAGCAGCGCCACGAGCACCGCGCTCACGATCGCCCGAATCAAGAAATTGAGATCGCCGATCGACTGCAAATTCAACTGGGCCAATTCACGCAACGATTCGGTGCGCGTTTCGTTCGAGGAATTGGCGAAGCGCCGGTCGATTTCATCGGCCACCGTCACCGCCAGCTTCGGATCGGAAACCGCGACGTTGAAATGCTTGACGGTGCCCCTGCCGGCGGCGCGGGCCTCATCGAAGTAAGCGTAATTGATCAGGATATTGTCGCGCCCGCCGCCGACGTCGCTGTCGGTGTAGGTGCCCACGACATCGAACGCCCAGTCGGTCGAACCGTTGGTTTGCATCGTGGCGGACTTCAGGGGGATGTGGTCTCCGATCTTCCAGCCGTACCTCTTGAGCAACGTCTCCATGACGATGGCTCCAGTGCGTGTCCGCCGCAACGCCTCGGCGTATTCGGGCGCGATCGTGAAAGTGAACGCCGCAAGCCAGCCTGCGTCCGGGCGAATGGCGACGATGCCCAATTTCTGACTGGGGTTTTGGTAGGTGCCCCCGGACAATTCCACAGGGACGACCGCTTCCACGCCGGGTACCGATTTGATTTGCTCGAGCAGGCTCAACGGCAGGGAATCGATCAGGCTCAGGCTGCCGTGGACGAGCAGCACATCAGCGCGTGCCGCGCGGACCAACTGTTCGACGCCGGTCTTCAGGCCCTGGAGCACGCCGAACAGCGCGAAAGCGACGCAAACCTGCAGAAAGATCAGGATGGCGCGTCCGGGCTTGCGCCAAATGCCGGACCATATGAGCGGCAGAAATCTCACCATCCCACCCCGTCCGCAGGTTTCGCCATTTTCCGGCCCCTTCCCCGCTTTGTACGCCCCCGGCCGACTGCCGTGCAAGTCGGAACCATGCCGACCGTGCTAAAAGGTGCGCATGAATCTGCAGCGTCGCGCACCATGAATAGCCCAAGCAAAGTGATTGCCGCGCCGGGCGCATTCTCGCCCCTGGTTCTCAGTTGCCTCGCCGCGACTTGGCTGGTATGGGGTTCGACCTATCTCGTGATCCGCTTCGCGCTGGCGGGTTTCGCTCCCTATTTTTTGATGGCCACCCGATTCCTGTTTGCCGGCGGCATCCTGCTCGCGTGGCAACTGGCGCGCGGGGCAACATTGCCAAGTACCCGGCAGTGGGGCAACGCGCTGCTCGTCGGCACTCTGATGCTCGGCGGCGGAATGGGTGGAGTCGCCTATGCCGAACAGACCATCGGCTCAGGTCTGGTCGTGGCGTTCATCGCCGTCATTCCGCTGCTCCTGGTGGTGATCAATCTTGCCTTTGGCATTCATCCGCAGCGCCGTGAGGTGCTGGCGGTCTTGGTCGGCCTCGGCGGCGTGCTGATGCTCACTCAAGGAGCCGGCCTACGCGCCTCTCCGGCCGGACTCGCCGCGATCACGTTTGGCACGACGGGGTGGGCCCTCGGCAGCGTTCTCGCTCAGCGGGGATTTGCGCTCGCACCGGGCGCGACCGGTTTCGCGACCGAGATGCTGTGCGGCGGACTTGCGCTGTTCGTCATGTCGGCCGTGCGCGGCGAACCCTGGCACTGGCCTATGCAGACCGCAGTCTGGCTGGCGTGGTGGTACCTGGTTGTGTTCGGATCACTGATCGCGTTCAGCGCCTATATGCTGCTTCTGGCGCGCACTTCGGCGAGCGTTGCCGCCAGTTATTCGCTGGTGAATCCGCTGGTGGCGCTCATTCTCGGAGTGACGCTCGGCCGCGAAATCGTCTCGACCTGGGAGTGGTTTGCGGCGGGCGTGGTGATGATCGGCGTGGTGCTGTTGTTTTGGGGTCGGCGGGGATAGGCGCTAACTCGCCGGCGCAGCGGCCTTCTCGCCGTGAAACGCGGCCCGCGTTTGCGCCGCACCGCGTTTGGCGGCAGTGGCAATTTCATGCCCCACCGCGCGGGCGGCAACCGCAACCCGCTGCGCGCCCTCCTTGCACTTGGCACCCACCACCTGCGAATCGTGCTTCACAGCCGCGCCAAACGCTCTCGCGTGCGTCGAGATCGCGGATTCATGCGGCGCATCTTCCGCCGCATGCACCGCGACGCAGGGCGTCAGCAGCAGGGTCCCTGCCACCCATAGGCCGGCGGCGCAGCTGCGCACTCTCTCATTTGTCGTCGCGTTGCTCATGGCCTTCATGTCCCTGTTCTCGCTCGTCCCCGGCATGCCCGCGTCCGTGTCCTCGGTCGTGATCACCGTCGCGATCGCGTTCCTGATTCCGTTGGTGGTCTTGCCAGCGCTGCCGCTCCAATTCGCGGTCTCGCTCATGCTCTTGATAGTGGCGCTGGTACTCCGGATCGTATTCCTGCGACCGAACGAAATACACGGGCCGATTGCAGGCATTGTATTCATGACAGTGCACGCGCCAGTTTTTTGCGTGTCCGGGCGGTACATGCAGATAAATCGGCGGCGGCGGCGCTGCCTGCGGCTCGATCAACATCGGCTGCGCGTAGACGACCGGCGGCGGACGTTCGTTGCCGAGATTCACTTGACCGTACAAGCCGGGCGCCACCTCGCCCGACAACATGACGTGAATATCCAGCCCGCCCGCGTAACTGAGACCAGTGCCGATCAGTGATACCGCGACCAACGTGATTAACCGCATATGACAGTCCTCTCCGTAACTCGAGCTGAGTTTGCATGATCGAACGGGCAACGCAAGCGTCGGCAGCGTCGTGAAACACCGACATCAAGATCGGCAGTGAATTCGCGCAAATTCGCCGATTATTTGCCGGGACGGGCGGCGTTTTTCTGCGCCGTGGAATTGCAAAACGTGACGTGCGTCACCGCACGAAGCTCGGCAATCCGCCTGTCATCTTGCGCAGACTCAACTGCGGACGCGATCGATGGCCGCAACGAGGGGGTAGCACGAATCCAGCAGCGGCAACGTCAGGCGATGCTGGCGAGCCGTCCGCACCGCCCAGCCCAACGTCTCTTCAACCTCCAATGCGCGCCCGGCCTCCAGATCCTGCAGTGACGACATTCGATGCTGGGGCGCGGTCGCTTGCAGATGCGCGCCGAAGCGCTGAATGGCGGCGACGGCTTCTTGTTCCGAATCTCGACTCAGGGTGGCCACGGGGAGCACGGATTGATCCGACAATTCGATGTCGTGGGCAGCCGCCAGCAGGTTGATTTCGCGCATGAGACGCACCAGCACGAGCGCCGAGCCAGGATCGCTGAAATATCTCCACGTCGAGACGCGCGTCGTCACGGATAGAACCATCATGCCGACCCAAGATGCAAACTTGGACCATTCGAGACGCTGGATATCCGCTGCCGCGGTGGCCCGCACCCCCGAGGCATCAATGGCGCCCGCTATCTTTTGCGCGCGCAGGCTATTTCCGCCATCGAGTTCGCCGATATAGATGTTGGCGTTGCGGCTGAACAGGACTTCACCGGAAGGCTTGAGCTCCCCGCTGGTGTCGGCCAAGGCGCCGAGCACTCTGTCGCGGCCAACACAATCGGCAAGCAACTCATTTTTCATGATTCCATTCTGAATGGACAATGCCGCATCGATCGATGCGCCGCGCAGCGGCGCCAGGGCGGCCGCCGAATCCCGCGTTTTTGTCGCCATGATGAGCACAGCGGCTGCGCGCAGGCGCGCCGGCTCGGTGACGACGGATACCGTCTGGGAAAACTCAGCCAAGCCTGTGATGCGTAGACCGTCCGCTTCTATTTGCCGGGCGCGGCCGCCTCTGGCCAACATGACCACGTTGCAGCCCGAGCGCGCCAAATGGGCGCCGATGATGGACCCGATGGCACCCGCTCCGACGATGGCAAAATCCGCTTTGTTCATGCTCATGACCTATCGTCGCCCTACCCGCCTCCCTGCGCAATCCGCGGGCGCGCGGTGATCGCATCAGCTTGCCGCTGATACTGCATCACAAAATCGAGGATGAACCGGCTGGCGTCCGGCCCGTCGGCGTCGTTGAAATCATAACGCATATCGCCGCCGCTCCAGGCATGACCCAATCCCTCAACCAGAATCTTGCGCAGCACGAGCCGTCCCTGCTGCGTCCACTCCTGCTGCCGGTAGGGGCGGCCCCCGTTCTCGACGCGGCGCTCCTCGGACCTCAACAGCGGCGCTGCGTTTGGATCGACGAGATCCTGAGCTCGCAGCTTCAGTTGCTCGATGATTTGATCCGCATTCATGGGATTGACGGTAGTATCGCGATCCCCGTGGATGACGAGCGTCGGCACGGTGACGGATGCGTGCATCTCCCGCACCAGTTGGCTCGCCTTTTCGATCGATGCGGACGACGGCCCGGACCGCATCGCGGCAAGCGCTTGCGCGGGCGAATTTGCCGCGCCGTACATCAAGCCGGAATGGATGGCACAGGCCGCAAACAGCCGACTGTGGCGCACTGCCAAGAGGCAGGCCATCGCTCCGCCCGCCGACATCCCCACTACATAGACGCGTTGCGGATCAATGGGTCGGCGTTGCGTGACTTGATCGATCAGCCGGGCAAGCAGCGCGGCCTCCCCCTGCCCGGCGAGCGAAGTCGGTTCGAACCAATTCCAACATCGCAGCGCGTTCGAATGCCGGCTTTGTTCCGGATACAGCACGGCACAACCGTATTCCTCGGCGAGCATGTTCATGCGCGTGCCTGCGGCGAAGCTGAGCGGATCTTGATTGCATCCGTGCAACATGACGGCAAGCGGCATGCTGTCGCGGCGCGACGAGCCGGTCGGCAGATAGAGTCGATAGCCCAGGTCATGCCGGCGCTGCCCGAGCCGGAACACACCCGATGCATGCGGATCCTTGAATCTCGCCGTGAGAAAGCGACTGCGGCCCCTCGCGCGCGACCGCAGTGAACGCCGCATCCCGACTATTTTCCTGACCAACCGGCGCAGCGCTCTCAGCATGCCCGCATTCTAAGCCGCAGTGGCGAGGCGCCCGGCGCGATAATCGGCGAGCGCTTGCTCGATTTCCTCACGCGTATTCATCACGAACGGACCGTACTGCACCACCGGCTCGCCCAGCGGCTTGGCCGCCAGCAGCAGAAACTGCACCCCGTCCGGGCCGGCCTGCACGCGCACGCTGTCTCCCTCGGACAAGACGCCGGCCGCACGATGCGGCAGCGGTTTGGCCGTGGCGGCCGCCCCGATCTTCGCGCTGCCCTCGTAGACATACAGGAAGGCATTGTGACCGGCCGCAACCTGCGTCATGAATTCGCCTCCGGCCGGCAGGCGTACATCGAGATACAAGGGATCGGTGCTGCGTTTGGCGTCGCTGCCGTTGACCGGACCCCGGGTGATGCCGCCGTCCAGCGTGAACGTGCCGGCAATGACTTTGACCTCGCCACCCTGCGGCAGTGATACCCGCGGAATCTCGCGGGCGGGAATGTCGCGATAGCTCGCGGGCTGCATTTTTTCCTTTGACGGCAGATTGAGCCACAGCTGGAAGCCGCGCATGCGGCCCTCGCTCTGCTGCGGCATCTCGGAGTGGATGATGCCGCGCGCCGCCGTCATCCATTGCACGTCGCCCGGGCCGAGATCGCCGCGATTGCCGAGGTGATCCTCATGACGCATGCGGCCATCGAGCATATAAGTGACGGTTTCGAAGCCGCGATGCGGATGCGCCGGGAAGCCGGCCATGTAATCGTTCGGGTTGTCGGAATAGAATTCATCGAGCATCAGGAAAGGATCCACCTGCAAACCTCGCTGGCTGCCGAGGCTGCGGCGCAATTTGACGCCGGCCCCGTCGGACGTCGGCATGGATTCGATGACATGAGCCAGAGTGCGGATACTCATCTTAAATCTCCTATGGAATATTTCTTGAGCGGCATTTTACGCGGCGAGCCGCGCGATTTCGGCGGCGGCTTTGGCGAGGCCCGCTTCCTTGCTTTGCGCACTGATGGCGAGGCCTTCGGCGTAGACGAATTCCACGTCGGTGATGCCGAGGAAGCGCAGGAAGTCGCGCACATAGCTAGTCTGGGTATCCAGCGGGGTACCGGCATACAGGCCACCGCGCGCCGCGAACACATACACCTTCTTGCCGGTGAGCAGGCCCACCGGGCCCTTCTCGGTGTACTTGAAGGTCACGCCGGCGCGGGCGACGTGGTCGAAGTACGCCTTGAGCTGCGACGGCACGCCGAAGTTGTACATCGGCAGACCGAGGACGATCACGTCAGCCCGCTTGAGTTCATCGATCAGCGAGTCGGAGTAGGCCACCACCGCGTGCTGCGCGGCGCTGCGATTTTCCGGCTGCGTGATGAAGGCGCCAAAGCGCTCTGCGTTGAGGTGCGGCACGGAATCGGCCGCGGCGACATTACGCACCTCAACGTGCGCCTCGGGATTGCGCGCCTGGAAAGCCGCGACGAACTGGTTGGCCAACTGGCTGGACAGGCCGTTGTCATGGTTGATGCTGGCATTGATCTGCAACAAGGTGGTCATGGGTATCTCCTCGAATAGTAGCCGTATGGAACCGTTTCACCGTGTTGACATTTAAGTATTGATTGAATAGATAAAAAAGTAGAATATTTAGGGTCTAACTATCTATTTAATGGATATATGGCCGCCACCCCGCGCATTTCCCTTGAACAATGGCGTTCTCTACTCGCCGTGGTCGACGCCAACGGCTACGCCCGGGCCGCCGCAGCGCTGCACAAAAGCCAATCCGCGGTCACCTATGCCGTGCAGAAAATGGAAACGCTGCTCGGCGTGAAGATCTTCGAAGTGATCGGCCGCAAGGCGCATCTGACGGCGACCGGCCAGGTTCTGTACCGCCGCGCCAAAGCGCTGTTGGACGAAGCCGGCGCGCTCGAGCAAGCGGCCGGAACCCTCGCCGCGGGCTGGGAACCCGAGCTGCGGCTGTCGGTGGAAATCATTTTCCCCACGTGGCTGCTGTTGCAATGCTTCGCGCGCTTTGCCGATGAACGGCCGCAGACGCGCATCGAATTGTACGAGAGCGTGCTCAGCGGCACCGAGGAGGCCCTGCTGCAGCGTAAGGTTGATCTGGCCATCGGCTCGCAGGTGCCGGCGGGCTTCGTCGGGGACCCGCTGATGCGCTTGCGCTTCATCGCGGCCGCGCACCCGGACCATCCATTGCATCGACTCGGGCGCGAACTGACGCTGCAAGACCTGCGCAAGCATCGCCACCTGATCATCCGCGATACCGGCAGCCAGCGCCGCAGCGGCAGCTGGCTCGGTGCGGAACAGAGCTGGACGGTGAGCCAGAAGGCCACCTCGATCCACGCAGCCGTCATGGGCTTGGGATATGCCTGGTTCCCGGAGGAGACCATCCGCGGCGAACTGGAACGAGGTGAACTCAAAGCGCTGCCGCTGCGTGAAGGCGGCGAGCGCTGGGGCGATCTTTACTTGGTGTTCGCCGACCGCGACTATGCCGGTCCCGGCGCCCTGCGGTTGGCGGCGATCATCCGAGAGCAGGTGGCCGAACAGTCCGGAGGAGTCCAGTGATGCATACAGCCAACCCCCATCGATACGAATCGCTTCCCTATGCGCGTTGCGGCCGCAGTGGGTTGCAATTGCCGCGAATCTCACTCGGCCTGTGGCAGAACTTCGGCGGCACCACGCCGTTCGAGAATGCGCGTGCGATGGTCCTCAAATCGTTTGATCACGGCATCACGCATTTCGATCTCGCCAACAATTACGGGCCGCCGCCGGGTTCAGCCGAGGAGAACTTCGGCCGCATCTTGGGCACCGATCTGGCTCCCCACCGCGACGAACTCATCGTCTCGACCAAGGCAGGCTATCTCATGTGGCCGGGACCCTACGGCGAGTGGGGATCGCGCAAATACCTGCTCTCGAGCCTGGACCAAAGCCTCAGGCGCATGCATCTCGACTACGTCGACATTTTTTATTCGCATCGCTTCGACCCCGCCACGCCGCTCGAAGAGACGATGGGGGCGCTCGATACCGCCGTTCGCAGCGGCAAGGCGCTGTACGTCGGCGTTTCATCCTACGGACCGCGGCAGACTCGCGAGGCGGCTGCCATCTTGCGCGGGCTCGGGACACCCTTCGTGATTCACCAGCCCTCCTATTCGCTGCTCAACCGCTGGGTGGAACACGAGTTGCTGGACGTGCTTGAGCAGGAAGGCATCGGCTGCATCGCGTTTTCGCCGCTGGCGCAAGGTCTACTGACGACAAAATACCTGCACGGAATTCCGGATGGCTCGCGCGCCGTCCAGAACGAGTCGTTCAGCAAGTCGATGCTGAGCGAGCGCAATCTCGCCAGTGTGCGCGCGCTCAATGAGATCGCCCAGCAACGTGGCCAGAGCCTCGCGCAGATGGCGATCGCATGGGTGCTTAGAAAGCCGGCGGTTACCAGCGCACTCGTGGGCGCCAGCAGCTGGCCGCAGATCGAGGAGTGCCTCGGCGCGCTGCGCAACTTGAAGTTCCGGCAAGACGAACTCGATAGGATCGATGCCGAAGCGCGCGATGGCGAACTCAATATCTGGGCCGCCTCGAGCTAATCCGGCAAAACGTTGGCTGAATGTCGGAATAAAGCGCGCCCCGCCTTGGATCCTCTGCGGTCCGACGCGAGATTTCAGGAGTTATCGCGGCGCATCGGCCTGCAGCGCTGAGGCCGTCTCTCCGGAGTGCCCCTGTGCGAGCTGCTGATAAGTCTCGGGCGACATCTGCGGCAGCTTGCGAACGAACGCGACGATATCCCAAATCGCCGCATCATCCAGCGATTTGCCCCAGGCGGGCATGGCGCTCATCTTGATCCCGTGCTTGATCGTCCAAAAGGACCGCCGGGAATCCCGCACCTCTTCCTGGGCCAGGCTCGGCGGGTGCGGATATAGTCCCGGGCGGATGTCTGATTTCGCCACTCCGGGCGCCAAATGACAGCCGACGCACAGCGCCGCATAATGCTCTGCGCCGGCCGCGATCCTCTTCGGCTCCTCGAGCTGCGGCACATCGATCGTGCGGGCGCGCATCTCGATGGAGCGGTCGCGCAGGCGCTCGATGAGCACCAGCACGGGCTTGGTGTGATGGTCATCGGCGCCGATGTTGTACACGCCCGAGCCGATGAACAGCGCTGCGCCGCTTGCCATTACCGCGAGGACGCCCAGAACCGCAAAGCCGAATTTCGCCGTGTTGCCCATGGGATCTACTGAACGACGACCGTTCCGACCATGCGCGGATGGATCGAGCAGGTGAAATGATAGGTCCCCGGTTTGTCGAACTTGTAGGAAAAACTTTCGTTCGTATCCAAACCGCCCGACTTGAACGCTCCCGTATCGCTGACCACGGTGTGCGGTTCATCGTCCATGTTGGTCCAAGTCACGGTCGCGCCGGCTTTGACCGTCAACGGCGTGGGGTTGAACATGAAATCCTTGGCGATGATCTTCGCGGTGTCGGAAGTTTCCGCCGCCGATGGCAGATACACTTCCATCGCCCCCAGAATCAGCATGCCGGCGGCTGTCAGCAGCATTTGAGTTCGCCTAATATTCACGTCTGTTTCTCCTTCGTTCGGATTTTGATGCAGGCTCAGGCGAGCGCCGTGTCGTTGAGCGCCAATGAACTCGGGTGTTTCACCACCGAGACGCTGGTGATACCAAGCATCGCCGCCAACTGATCGGTGGGAACCTTGAGCGGCCCGGGCCCTGACCCCACGCCGGCGACGGGCTGCGGATAGGAGGTCGATCGCGCGGTGTGAAAGGTGATATTGCCCTCGACCTTCTGCACGATCTGGTGAATGTGGCCGTTGAGCACCGTGACCGAGCCAAAGCGGCGCAATTGGCTCATCAGTTGATCGGCATCGCCCGTGCCCCAGCCCCAGGGCTCGTAGATCGTCCACAGCGGCATGTGCGCAAAGACCACGACCGGGGTGCTCGCCGAGCGCCCCTTCAAGTCGGCCGCAACCCAAGCGAGCTGTTCCTCGCCGAGAGTACCAAGACCACCCGGTTTGAACTGCAGCACATTGATGAGCCCGATGAAGTGCACGCCGGAGTGATCGAAGCTGTAGTAGCCCTTGTTGTTGGAGGCCTTGCCAAATCGGTTGAAGTATTCAGTGACCGTCGCATCGGTGGTGTCGTGTTCGCCCGGGACGGTATGCATCTCGGTGGTACGCAGACCCGTGAACAGCTGCTGCGCGAGGTCAAATTCCGCAGCCTTCGACAGGTGCGTGATATCGCCCGTGTGAATGATGAGCTCGGGCTGCGCCGACATCCCGTTCACGATGCCGATGGTTTGCGTGAGGGTGCCGTTGACGTCCGGATTCGCCTCTTTGTTGAAGCCGATGTGCGTGTCGCTGATCTGGACGAACAGCGGTTTGCCGAGCTTTGCGGTGCCCTGTTTATCGCTCGCCGCCATGGCCAGATCGATGGGCGTGAATACTCCGCCCGACAGCGCGAAGAGGGTTCCGGCCCCGCCATAGGCCATGCATTTGAGGGCGTTGCGACGCGAAAGCAGTGATTGATCGTCCGACATGTCCGTCTCCTTCAGTTGCGGTTCAGGAGAGAAGACTTCGGCGGAAGGGAATTTATTCCCGGGATCGTTGCGATTGTGGGCGGCGAGGGATTTAAAGCTCGCCAAATAGAAAACGGGCTATGCCGCGCGCGTGTGCGAGGCATAGCCCGTGCTGGGGGAGTCCCCCGAGCTCTCAGGGTTAGTAGCCGCCGTAGGGATTCTGCACCGGGGTCGAGGTGTTGCTGACCGCGATGCTGCCGAACACACCGTCCGTCTGATCGGCAAAGCCGGCCGTGTAGAACAAGGTCGTGTCCGGTTTATCGGCATCCCCGTTGCCAAAGACCAGCGACCAGAGACCGGGGATCGCCACCGTCGTGCCCGTAGCGTCCGTCAAGGGGCCCTTCGAAGTCGCCAGCGAGGTGCCACTGAGGGTGAAAATATTGATGGTCCCATCGCCGAAATTGCCGATGAGCAGATCCCCTTCGAAGCTGCCGAACCCGGCCGGTGCCGCCGCGATCCCCCAGGGGGCATTGAGCGCGCCTGCCGATGCGAAGCGGCTGACGAAGTTGCCGCTGAAGTCGTAGACGTCAATGTAGCCCATGCCGGCTCCCGTCACTTCGTCATGCAGTGCTGGATCGCGCATGGCGTAGGTGACGTAGAGCTGCTTATTCAGAGCCGTGATGCCGAACGGCACAAAGCCGGCGGGCATGGTCGGATCGACGAATTTCCCCTGCATCGCCGCGGGCTTCGTGAAATTGGTATCGAACACGTCGATCTTGTTGTTATGCAAGTCCGTCGCGTAGAGAAAATTCGCGCCGCCGACCGTACCCAGCGCAAGTCCCTTGTACACCGCGTGCTCGGTACCGTTGTCGACCCCGTCATCGTACGCCGTCACTGCGGTCGCGCCGCTGTCCTGTGCCCACGCCGCAATCGTTCCGCCTTCGCCGTCAAACATGAACAACGCCGTCTCTTCGCCCTTGCTCGTCGTAATGAGGAAACCACCGCCGCCATTGTAGACCTGACCCGTGGGGTTGGCCGGCACGCCCGCCGCGGACGCCGGAATGGCAATCGCCGTGGCGTTCGACCCGGTCACTGCACTGGTTTCAATCTTCCCGGTGCCGCTGTACAGCGACGCCACGTTGCTGTTGTTGTCGGCGATCCAGAACGGCAAGCCCGGCGCGGTGGCCAAGCCCCAGGGATTGGACAGGTTGGCGTCAATGATGGTGGTGGTGGCAACTACCCCGGTCTTGTTCGACACCAAGGCGACGTCGGCAAAGCCGCTCGACGTTTGCTGAACCACCTGACTGCTGCTGGCGCCGCCGCCACCGCTGCCGCCGCCGCACGCAGCGAGGGAGAACGCACACGCGGCGCTGACGGCAAATGAGGCCGATACTTTAATGGAATTAACTCGCTGGAATTTCATGATTACTCTCAATGACGTCGAAATGACGTTCTGTACGGAGTAAGTGCTCAGCCATGCTCAAATGGTTGCGCGGTTCGAAAAATAGATGGCGAAAATAAATTATCGACGCGACCAGTTTGCCTCCTCTCATTTATTACGTCGCCAAACACAACCATTTGCACGTGGCTGAGCACTTACTCCGTACAGCGATCATTCTTGAGCACGCGGAGCGCTTACGTTAGGACATGACCACATATTTGTATTGCGCGATATCTGCAATCGCCAAGGGAGCAAACACAAGCATCGATTTCGCGTCGCGGACGTCGCCCATCAGGACCATCGGCGCGTTGACGATCTTCGCTGCATGCCTGGGCCTCAGCTCGCCTTCGCGAGCGCTGCCAAGTTTTGCGCGGCAAACCGGCAAACCGTGTGCGCAGTGCCACACCGTCGCCTACGGACCGGCGCTCACCGCCTACGGCCGACAATTCAAACTGAACGGCTACGTCTGGGGAGACGCGAAGGAGGTCATTCCCCCTGTCGCTCTCATGATCCAGGGAGGCTTCACCCATACGGACGCGAAGCAGGTCGATCCGCCCGCCGATCACTTTGCACTCAATGACAATCTGTCGATCGATCAAGTCAGCGCATTCTACGGCGGCCGAATCACGCAGCATGCGGGCGCCTTCGTGCAGGTCACCTACAGCGGCGAAGAGCGTCATACGAATTGGGACAATCTCGACATTCGATATGCGCGATCAGCAAGCATCGGCGATATGAGCGCCGTGTTCGGTGTATCGATCAACAATAACCCCACGGTGCAGGATTTGTGGAATTCCACCCCGGCATGGAGCTTCCCGTATATCAATTCGGCCCTTGCGCCGACGCCGGCCGCACATACCTTGATCGCGGGCGCCTTCGCGCAGTTGGTGCTCGGTGCGACGGCTTACGCGATGCTCGACGACCACCTGTATCTAGAAGCCGGTGCCTACCGCGGACTCAGCGACCACTGGCTCGGCAACCTAGGTCTCAACGCGGGTGACAATCTGCATCCGCAGGAGCTGTCGCCTTACTGGCGAGCCGCCTGGCAAATGGATTTGAACGCCAATTATTTCTCGCTCGGAACCTTTGGCCTCAACTCCCGTCTGCAGCCCGACCCGACGATACCGCAAACCGATTGGTTCAACGACCTTGGATTCGATGCGACCTATCAGTATGCGAATGGCTCGGAGCACACGCTCTCCGCCAATCTCTCCGTGGTCCATGAGAAGCAATCTCTGGACGCGAGCTTTATCGGCGGCAACTCCGCCCGCAATACCGATCATCTGAATACGATGAATCTGGATGTGGGCTATGCGTTGCGACAGACCTGGGTGGCGAGCGTCGCTCTATTCAATGTGAGCGGGAGCACCGACATGGGGCTCTACGCACCGGCAGCCGTCGCGGGAAGCGCTTCGGGATCGCCGGACAGCCGCGGCTACATCGTACAGCTGGAGTACGTGCCATTCGGCAAGTTGGAGTCTTTCGCGCGTCCCTGGATCAACGTGCGCCTTGGCCTGCAATACACGGGTTATGAGCGCTTCAATGGCGGCGCGGCCAACTACGATGGATTTGGTCGATCTGCATCCGACAACAACACTCTGTTCGGCTTTTTCTGGGTAGCAATGTGAGGGCAACATGATCAAATTAATAGGTGCAACGGGCTTGCTTCTTCTCGCGCGGCTGGCGGCGGCCGACGTGTGTCAGGTGACGATAGAGGCAACCGATCAAATGCGGTACGACGAGCAGACCCTGCCCGTGGGCTCCGATTGCTCCGAAGTGGAGGTGACTCTTCGCAACACGGGTAAACTGCCGGCGAGTGCCATGGGACACGACTGGGTTCTGACCAAGACCTCCGATGTGTCCTCGGTCGCCAATGCCGGCATGAGTGCCGGCGCCGCGAATAATTACCAGAAACCGGGGGATAAACGCATCATCGCGTCGACGAAGATCATCGGCGGCGGCGAGAGCGACACGGTGCGCTTTTCTCTCAGTCTGCTCGACCCCCACGAAAGCTACAGCTATTTCTGTTCGGCGCCGGGGCATGTCAGCATCATGAAGGGCCGTTTTGTGTACAAGCCGAGCAGCGCCGCGTCGGTGGCCAAGAATGAGGCAACGTAGGAGTTTCTCATCGAGCGTCGGACGCACTCGAGTCCTGCAACAGCCGGGTGAGTCCAAGGAGCTCATCCCAAGCGGTATCCGAGACGGCGCAATACACGAGATTCCCCGTCTTCCAGAATGCAAGGTGATAGCCGTTGCGAGTGGTGTTCTTCGGCAGGCCGCGCTGATCCGCGGCCCAGCTGAATACGTTGATGACGTGCGAGCCATGTTGGAATACGACCACGGCGCTGCGTTGATGATCGAAATAATCAGCGCGGCCGCCGACGAGCCGATAGCCTTGCTGGCTGAAATCGGCCACTACCGGCGATACGTCGGTGTGACCCGCAAACCACGGCTTCACCGTGTGCTTGTCGGTGGATACCACGTCGATCAGATGATCCGGCATCAGCGATCGCACATGAGCACTCACCACCTCGTCAAGAACAGGATTGGTGAGCGGCGACGCCATCACGAAGAATGCGATGCCCGCAGCGATCGACGAAGCGCCGATGCCGCTGAATGCGCCCATCCAGAACGGCCACGACCGCCGGCTCGTGAGCCGCATCCCTCCTAAGGCGCGTGCTCTTGCGCGCGCGCTCTCCTGATCGAGCGCGCGCAGGACTCGTGTGCGCAGTGCCGGCGGCGGCGCGCACGCGTAGCTCAGATCCCGCCGCAGTGCGCTGCGCACGTGATCCAGGTCCGCGAGCAGTGCACGGCATTCGGCGCAGGCATCGCCATGACGCTCGATCTCCGCGGCGGACAGCGCATCGAGCTCGCCGTCGAAGTACGCCTGCACGCGCAGTGATTCAGCGCACTGCATGTGGTTGTCCTTCGGCCTCTTTCAACCAGCGCGCCTTGAGCGCCGCGCGCGCGCGCGCCAGACGCGACATCACCGTACCGATGGGCACGTTCGTTACCGCGGCAATCTCGCGATAATCCATCTCTTCGAGCTCCCGCAGCACCAAAACCTCGCGATGCTCTTCAGGCAACGTCGACATAAGGCGATCGAGCGTGCGCTCTTCATCCCGGCGGATCGAGGTACTATCAGGATCGGCGGTCGTCGCGATCATTGCCTGGCCATCCTGCACGTCATGTTCCTCCGGCAGCGGCACAAAAGCGCGCCGCTGCTGCTGCTTGAGCGCGGTCAAATGGCAGTTTTTGACGATCGTCAGTAGCCACGCTTTCACGTCGGAGCCTCGCAGGGCGTCGAATCCACGAAACGCGCGCAAAACGGCCTCTTGTACCACGTCATCCGCGTCGCCGGAGGAGCGCGCCAGCCACCGTGCAAATCGGTACGCGGCGTCCAGATGCGGCAGGACGAGCGCCTCGAAACGATGGCGCCTGTCATCCATGGAGAGGTTTGCATACGACATTCACGGCAGAATGAACTCCACCCCCGGCAGCCTGATCACGTACGGGCCGCTGTCCGTGAGCATGAAGGGACTGCCCGTGGCGCCCTTGGTCAATTCCGCGCGCACCTGCTTCACGTCAAAGAGCCGACTCAGTTCGTACGCGGTCAGCGTGTCGATGGGATAATTTCGAGCCGGCGGCGCATCATTGGCCCCGCCGGCGACGGCCTCGCCGGTTTGCTGCGCCAATGCAGGAGGAGTCATCGACGCCACGGCTCCGCTGGCGAGCACGGCCATTGTCGCTCGACGAAGGTGTACCCATAACCGATCCTTGAGATATTCTTGCATCGCGTTTCTCCTCAACACGTGATTAGTCTGTCCAACGGGTAGACTTCGGAACTACCATTTTTATTCCCCCCTAGGCGTATGGCTTGGCTCACCAAATCCCGATTCTTGTCCGGGCTGCAATGCCACAAGCGGCTGTGGTTTGACGTTCATCAGCCGCTCGAGGCGCCGGTCGAACGCAGCATTCCGATTCTGCAGGGGCAGGCCTTCGACGCAGCAGTACAGCAACTGCGCCCCGGGGTCCTGATTTCTCGCGGGAAAGGTTTGCCCTCGGCCATCGCCGAGACCAAAAGGGTCTTGGCTCGTGGTAGTCATGCGGCACTGCTGCTCTACCAGGCGGCGTTTCGTGCCGGCGGTTTTGCAGTGATTGCGGATGTGCTGCGGCGTCAGGGCGCCGAATTCGAGCTGATCGAAGTGAAAGCCGCCACCGAAATCCAAACGACGCATCTGGCGGACGCGGCGTTTCAGGCGTTGGTGCTACAACGGGCAAGGATACCGGTCGGCCGGGTGCTGCTGGGCCTGGTCAACAATCAATTCGTGCTGCGCCGGTTGGGCGACTATCAGGGATTGCTGCTGGAAGTGGATATCACCGAGTCGGTGCGGGGTTATCTGGCGGAAGCCGCGGCGCGGGCTCTGGAGTTTCAGGACATCATGGCGAGCGAATCGATGCCGGGGATCGCTGTGGGACCGCATTGCTTGAGTCCGCACGTGTGTCCGTTCATGCCGCGTTGCACGGCGGACCATGCGACGCCGGACTATCCGGTGGATGTGCTGCCGCGCGGCGGCAAAATCGTGGCCGAGCTCCTGGGTGACGGGTATCGGGACCTGCGGGATGTGCCGGCGGAACGCTTGACGGATGAGATGCATCGGCGTGTGTTTGACGCGACCTCATCGGGTCTCGCATTCTTCGACTTTGCCGCCACCGCGCAGCTGCGGCGGCTGACCCACCCGTTCGCCTTTCTCGATTTCGAGACCATCGGCTTTTCGGTGCCGGAGATCGTCGGTACGCGGCCCTATGAACAGCTGCCCTTTCAATGGTCGGTGCATGTCGAATCTGCGGCCGACGAGGTGCACCATGCCGAGTATCTGGCGATCGAGACGTTCGGCGAGTTCGACGAATTGGCGCGCGAGCTGATCGCCGCATTGCCGGCACAGGGCCCCGTCTTTGTGTATAACGCAAGCTTCGAGGAGCGCGTGCTGCTTCGATTGGCGGATCTGGTGCCGGTCCGGGCAGCGGCACTGCACGCGATCGCAGACCGATTGGTGGATCTGTTGCCGGTGGTTCGCGCGGCGTACTACCACCGCGATATGCGCGGCTCGTGGTCGATCAAGAGCGTCATGCCGACCATTGACGCGGCGTTGGCTTACGAGCGTTTGGCCGAAGTGCGGGAAGGAGATGGCGCGCAGCTGGCATTCGTGGAATTGCGCAGCGCCTCGCTGACTCGCGACAGAGCCCAATCGTTGCGCGCGGCGCTGCTGCAATACTGTCGGCACGATACGTGGGTGATGGTGGTGTTGCGCAGGTTCTTGTGCGGCGAACCGCCGGCCATCGCCATCAGAGAGGCTATCAAGTGAGCGGCACGCTGCCTGGAAACCCCGATTCGGATCTCGCGCGCAAGGTACGGCGGCACCTGCTGCCGCTCCTGTTTGTGCTGTACATCGTCGCCTATCTCGACCGCATCAACATCGGCTTTGCCGCGCTGACCATGAACCGCGAGCTCGGCATCAGCAGCGAGCAGTACGGACTCTTGTCGGGGATTTTTTTCTGGGGCTACTTTCTATTCGAGATACCCAGCAACTTGATTTTGCATCGGACGGGTGCGCGCAGGTGGATCGCCAGAATATTGGTGACCTGGGGCCTGGTCGCGGCGGCGACCGGCTTCGTTCAGGATGTGACTCAGCTGTATGTCGCGCGTTTCGTGCTCGGCCTCGCCGAGGCAGGTTTTTATCCAGGGATCGTCTACTACCTCTCCTGCTGGTTCCGCCAGCGCGAGCAGGCGCAAGCGGTGGGATTGTTCCTGACCTCCCTGCCCGCGGCCAGCATCCTCGGCGGACCGGTGTCGGGCTGGATTCTCGATCATGTTCACGGCCTGGGCTTGAGCAGCTGGCGGTGGCTCCTGATTCTCGAAGCGCTGCCGGCCATCGTCTGTGGCCTGCTCACCTATCGGTTGCTGCCGGACCGGCCCGCCGACGCGGCCTTTCTCACGGCGCAAGAAAAGGTGCGTCTGAGCGACGCGCTGGCTGCCGAAGCGGCATTGAAGCAGAACGGCGGCAGGCTCACGGTGCTCAAATCAATCACGCACCCGCGGATTCTGCATCTCGCCGGAATACATTTCCTGTTTCTCATGGGTCTTTACCTCACGGGTTTTTGGATGCCTCAGTCCATCAAGGCCGTCGCGCACGGATATTCGAATACGAGCATCGGCTTGCTCGTTTTGGTGCCGAATGCGGTTGGCCTGGTGGCGATGGTGCTCGTGTCGCGCAGCTCAGACCGCCGCAATGAGCGCCACTGGCACACGGCCGGCTCTCTGCTGCTCGCCGCGGCCGGGCTTTACTTCGTCGGCGCGACACAGTCCCTGGCCGGCTGCGTCGCCCTGTGGTGCGCCGTGGCCGCCGGGCTCGCGAGCTATCTCGGTCCTTTCTGGGCCTGCCCCGGAGAATTCATTTCCGGCCGCCCGGCCGCCTCGGCGCTGGCATTCATCAATTCGTTCGGCAGCCTCGGCTCTTATTTTTCTCTGTCGATGATCGGCGCCATCGAGACGAGAACGGGAAGCCTCGAGGGCGGCTTCCATCTGGTTGCCGCCGCCCTCCTGCTCGCCGCAGTTCTCGTGCTCGCCCAGAAACTTCACAGACGGCCGGTTATCGTGCCGTTACCGGTGTAATGAATACTCATGCAAATCGATCCTGCCCTGCACTCCCACGCCGACAACTACAAAATACTCACGAACGTCGTCGTGCCGCGTCCCATTGCCTGGGTCACCAGCCTCGATGAATCCGGCATCGTCAACCTTGCGCCGTTTAGCTTCTTCAACGCGGTCGGCAGCGATCCGGTCTATGTCATCGTCAGTATCGGTTTGCGCGATGATGGAAGCCTCAAGGACACGGCGCGGAATATCGAGTCCAGCGGAGAATTCGTCGTGAATCTGGTCACCGAGCCGCTGCTCGCTGCCATGAATATTTCGGCCGCCGAATTTCCGCCGGACGAAAGCGAACTGTCGCCTGCCGGCTTGAATTCGGCGCCTTCGGTCCGCGTCCGGGTGCCGCGCCTGGCCGATTCGCAGGTCAATCTTGAATGCAAGCTTTTCCAATCGCATGCGCTCGGCACCAACACGCTCTACATCGGCGAAGTAGTCATGTTTCACGTGGCTGATGATTTGCTGGGCCCGCGATTGCGGATCAAGAATTTCGCTCCGATCGGCCGATTGGGCTCACCGTCCATGTATTGTCGCACCACGGACCGGTTCGAGTTGCCGCGCATCAGTCACGCCGAATGGCAGGAACAGTCGCAGCCGAAGTGATCTCGCCCGGCGCGCGGCGCTTTGCTCAACCGGCTCGCCGATCTCTTCAACCGGGCATTGAGCTGGTGTTAACATCCCGATGTGACCGATGAACCCCTGATCGCGCGGCCCGGCCGGGTTAGTGCGCGTGAATCCCGCCGCCAGGCGCGCGCCTCGAAGAAGGCCGTCAAACTCCCCTACATCCGCCGCAAGCTGCCCGTGACCGAATTGCTGAGTCTCGAGGCGGCCGAGATCATCGAAGCCAATGCTGAGACCATTCTCGAAGACATCGGCATCGAATTCCGCCGCGACCCTGAGTCGCTGCGCCTGTGGCACGAAGCCGGTGCCGACGTCGAGGGCGAGCGCGTGCACATCCCGCGCGGCATGTGCCGGCGGCTGCTGCGGACCGCGCCACGGGAATTCATCCTGCACGCGCGCAACCCCGAGCGTAACGTGCGCTTCGGCGGCGATGCCACGGTGTTCTCCCCCGTCGGTGGACCACCGTTCGTCACGGACCTGGACCGCGGCAGGCGTTACGGCACTCTCGAAGATCTCCACAACTTCATCAAGCTGGCCCACATGGCGCCGGCGATCCATTTCTCCGGCGGCAGTGCCGTCGAGCCGATGGACATCCCGGCGGGAAAGCGTCATCTCGACGTGCAGTACGCATTTTTTCGCTACAGCGACCAAGGCTGCGAGGCCACACCCGAGACGCCGGGGCACGCTGCCGATGCGGTACGTATGGCCGAATTGTTGTTCGGCGAGCACTTCGTCGACGGGCATGCCGTCATGCTCGGCAACATCAACTCGAACTCGCCGCTCACCTTCGATGGCCGCATGCTCGGCGCACTGCGCGTGTTTGCGGCGCACAACCAGGGCACCATCGTCGTGCCCGCCGTGCTTGCCGGTGCGATGGGTCCCGTCACGGCGGCCGGCTGCATGGCGGAGATCCTTGCCGAGACACTCGCGGGCATGGCACTCACGCAAATCGTGCGCCCGGGAGCGCCTGTCATCATGGGCTCGTTCGTCGGTGCCATCTCGATGCGCACCGGTGCGCCGACTTTCGGTACGCCGGAAGCCACGCAGATGATTTTCGCAACCGCGCAGCTGGCGCGCCGGCTCGGCGTGCCATGCCGCAGCGGCGGTTCGCTGTGTTCATCGAAGACGGCTGACGCCCAGGCGGCGTATGAGAGCGCACACACGTTGCTGCCGACGCTGCTGGCGGGCGTCAACCTCGTCACGCACGCCGCCGGCTGGCTCGAGGGCGGCCTGGTGGCCGGCTACGAGAAATTCGTCATGGATGCCGACCAGCTCGCCATGATGCAGGTCCTGGCCGAGGGAATGGATATGAGCGAGCGCGGGCAGGCACTCGACGCGATCCGTGAGGTCGATGCGGGCGGCCATTTTCTCGGGTGCGCCCACACCCAGGAGAATTTCGAGACCGCCTTCCATGAATCCACGATAGCGGACTACTCTTCCTATGAGCAGTGGTGCCTCGAGGGCAAGCTCACGGCCGAGCAGCGCGCCAACCGGGTGTGGAAAAAAATGCTCGCCGAGTACCAGGATCCGGGGCTGGAACAGGCGCGCAACGAAGCCCTGTTGGACTTCATGTCGCGGCGCCGTGCGGTTCTGACGGACAGCGTCGACGAGGACTGAAAGAAAGCATTTATGGCCCAAGATCCTCGATGAAAACGATTACGCCCCGAGATTTCCGCAATGCCTTCGTCGCGGTCATGAAAGCAGAGCACGATAATTTTCGCACCGCGGTCGGCTTTGAATCGAAATCGTACAATTACTACGTGCGCTCGAACATCTTTCCCAAGGTCGCGAAGCAGCTCGGCCTGATGGCTTGGAACAAGGAATATTCCACGCTTGACGGGATCTTTTATGAAGAGCGGGGCACGAACAGTTCCGGCAACTACACCGCATATGCAAAATGGATTTCGGTGGCTTTGGAGCATGAGAGCAAGGCGTCGAAGACGCACGAGGAAATCAACAAGCTGCAGTCCTTCAACGTGCCGCTCAAGGTGTTGATCACCTACGCCGCCGAGGGCGCCGAGACCGAATTGCTGTTGCGCAGGTACGAGAGCATCTTGAGCGAAGCCGATGTATTCAGCGACTTCGCCACTCTGCGCAAGCAGCTGGTGATTTTCGGCACGCCGAGAACCATGCTGGAATGGCGTTTCTACGTGTACGAGAGCGACGGCTTCGTGCTGATGCTGCCGAAATAGGCTCGCCGGCCCGCATACTGCGCAGGCCGGCGAGACTGCCCTCGAGGGAACCCGTCGTCTAACCCAGAGTCACGGGCACGAACAGGCGCGCGTCACCACGCTGAATCAGCAGCGCGATCTGCTTGCCATGCTTTTGCACCATTTCGCGCAACTGCGCCACGCTCTGCACCGGCGTTCCATCGACGGATAGCACCACATCGCCCGGCTGGATCCCGGCGTCGGCGGCGCGCCCTTCAGCGTCCTCGACCACAAGTCCGCCGGCTAGGCCGGCTTGGCTGCGCTCTTCCGGATTCAGCGGGCGCAGGGACAAGCCCAACCGAGCCGGTGCCGCTGCGCCCGTGCCCTCATCGGCGGAAGCGGCCTGCGCCGCATTGCCGATGGTCGCGGTCAGCGACAGCGCCTTGCCGTCGCGCCATACGTCGAGCGAGACCTTCTCGCCGGGCGCGGTGACGCCGACTTTCGCGGACAATTGGCCGGCATCGATTATCGGGCTGCCGTTATATTTCAGGATCACATCGCCCACTTTCAGACCCGCCGCGGCGGCGGCGCTGTCGGCAACGACCTTCGCCACCAATGCGCCATTCGGCGACTTCAGTTTGAAAGAGTCGGCCAGCGACTGATCGAGCGTTTGCACTTCCACGCCGAGACGCGAATGCTCGACTTTGCCGGTCTTGACGATTTGATCTTTGACCTGCACCGCCAGATTGATCGGGATGGCGAACGACACTCCCTGATAGCCGCCCGAATTGGAGTAGATCTGCGCGTTGATGCCCACGACCGAGCCGTTGGCGTCAAACAGCGGTCCGCCGGAATTGCCAGGATTGACCGCTGCATCGGTCTGAATGAACGGCACATAGCCGTCGCCCGGCAGCGAGCGTCCCTTGGCGCTGACGATTCCCGCCGTCGCCGTTTCCTCGAGGCCGAACGGTTCGCCGATGGCGAGCACATAGTCGCCGACCCCCAGTTGGTCGGAATCTCCCAGCCGCACGCTCGGAAAATCGCGTCCGTCGATCTTCAGCACGGCGATGTCGCTGGCGCGGTCCGCGCCCAATACCTTCGCCTTGTATTCGCGATGATCGGAGAGTTTGACGGTGACTTCCTTCGCGCCGTCAACCACGTGTGCATTGGTCAGCACCAGCCCGTCGGATGAAATCAAGAATCCGGACCCCTGCGCATGCATCATGCGATGTGGGACTCGCGGAACCTGGCCGCGCTGAAAGAACTGCAACAGCGGATTGTCGTTGTCGTCGTTGGGATCTCCAAAGCCGAACACCTCCGGCGCGGAAGTTTTCATCGGGCCCGCGGTGGTGATGCCGACGACCGCGGCTTGATTTCGCGCCACGATCGCCCGATAGTTGGGCGCGCTGATTTGCGCGATCGGTTGCGGCGCCGTCGCGCCATGATTCGAATCGCCCGCCGTGGTTGCCGTCGTTGGGGCGGTTGCGGTATGTAAAAAAGTGGGTGCTGATAGGCCGGTGGCCGTTCCGACGGCGAGTAACCCTGCCGCCGACCACACCAGCGTCCTGGTCCGAACTTGCATGTGATCTCCTGATTAAAGGTCTGCTGAGCAATTGCTCGGTACGCAGCTTCACATGCCTTGCTTAAGCCAATCTTAAGCCGCCGCCGGGAATCTCACTGCGACGCGCAGGCCGCCGGCCGGCGCCTCGTCGAGGGCTACCTGGGCGCCGTGCCTCTCGGCGATTGCCTTGACGATGGCAAGCCCCAGACCGGTGCCGCCCTCCTGCACCGTCGCGCGACGATAGAAGCGGTCGAACACCCGTTCCCGATCGGCCGCAGCGATGCCTGGACCCGTATCGCTCACCGTAAGCACCGCCCCTTCGGCCGATGTCCGGCAGCGCACCTCAACCGACCCCGTCGGAGGGGTGTAACGCACGGCATTGTCGACCAGATTGCGCACCAAAATTCGCATGGCCTCCGGGTCGCCTCGTACCCATAGATGGGAGGGCGCGTCGAGGCTCAAGTCAATGTGGCGCGTCAGCGCCAAATCGTGAGTATCGGCGATGGCAGCGGCCGCGGCGGCGGCCAGATCCACCGCCTCGAAACCGCCGACCGTGTCCTCGCGATCGCTGCGAGCGAGCGCCAGCAACTGCTCGGCCAAATGAATGGCCCGCTCGACTGCGGCGCCGAGGCGAATGCGGGCCTCGCCGGCCGCCGATTCGTCCGCAGCACGATCGAGCAGCTGCAGTTGCAGGCGCAATGCAGTGAGCGGAGATCGCAGTTCGTGCGCCGCATCGGAAATGAACGCTTGCTGGGCGGCGAATGCATTCTGCAGGCGTGCCAGGAGTCGATTGAGTTCGCCGACCAACGGCGCGATTTCAACGGGGAGATTCTCTTCGCTGAGCGGCGTCAGACTGCGGGCGTCGCGACGCTGAACTTCGGCGGCCACGTACTTGAGCGGCTGCAAGCCGCGGCGCACGCTCCAGGCCACCGCGATCAGCATGACGGGAAGCAGGAATGCCAGCGGGATGGTTACCCGCGCCGCGGCGGCCCGCGCCAGCTCTTCGCGCACCCGCACGGGTTGGGCGATTTGAATGACTCCGTCGGGCGTCTGCAGACCGAAGGCTCGCCAAGCCTCGCCCCGCAGCTTAAGATCGGCGTAGCCGAGCACCGTTTGATTGATCATCGGCAGCCCGGGCCGCGACAGATACGTGCGCGCGCCGAAAATGTCCCAGATCTGCACCACGAAGTCCGTGTCGCCTTGATCCGGCGGTACCTCGATGCGCGGCGCCAGGGAAATCTGGCTGCGCAGCGACAGCGCCATCTGGCGCAGCTGATAGTCGAACAAGGTTGAGGTTTCGCTCAACACGCGCCGATAAGTCACGACGGCCGCGAGCATCGACGCGAAGGCCACGAGTATGATCAATGCCAGCAGCAATCGCGCGCGGATGGAATTCATAATTTCGGTACGAAATAGCCCACGCCGCGCAGCGTACGGATCGCATCGCTCCCCAGCTTGCGGCGCAGGCCATGCACATACACTTCGATCGCGTTGCTGCCGATCGCCACGTCCCAGCCGTAGAGCCGATCCTCGAGTTGCGCACGCGACAACACCGCGCCCGGGCGCTGCATCAGGGCTTCCAACACGGCGTACTCGTGCGCCGACAGGGAGACTGGTGTGCCGGAGCGCTGCACCGTGTGCGTGACGGGATCGAGCTTGAGCTCGCCATGCACGATGCAGGGATCCCCGCGTCCTGCCGCGCGGCGCAGTACCGAGCGCATGCGTGCCGTCATCTCGTCGAGATCAAATGGCTTGACGATGTAGTCGTCCGCGCCGGCATCCAGACCGGCAATCCGGTGCTGGATCTCATCGCGCGCGGTGAGGATGATGACCGGAGTGGCATCGCCTCGTCGGCGCAGCTCGCGCAATACGTCGAGGCCGTCGAGCTGCGGCAAGCCCAGGTCGAGCAGCACCAAATCGAACGTCGACGACTTCAATGCGGCGGCGGCGCTTTTGCCGTCGCGCATCCAATCCACCGCGAAGCCGCCCTGGCGAAGCGCCGTCTGCAGGCCTTGCGCGATCATGTCATCGTCTTCCACCAGCAACACGCGCATGGTGTAATGGTACGCCGAGCAGCGCCGCCGGCGCCAAGCAAATGACTCGATTTGCGCAACGGAGATCCGCATTGCTCGAGCAGCGACTATGCCTGCCGTCGGCCTTTACCTGGACCCATCTGGTCGCAGCCGAAGAGATCGACGAATACGCACACGTCAACAACACGGTCTATCTGCGATGGCTGGACGTCATCGCCTGGGCGCATTCCATGAAGCTTGGATTGCCTCTCGGGCGCTGTCTTGCGCTTCGACGCGGCATGGCGGTGCGGCACACGCGTGTCGACTACCTCGAAGCGGCCTTGCTCGACGACACTCTGCTGCTCGCCACCTGGATTGTGGCCTGCGACGGCCGCTTGCGCTGCACGCGTCGTTTCGAAATTCTGCGCGTGGCGGACGGCAAGCGGGTCCTCGATGCGGAGATTGACTATTTTTGCTTGAATCTCGACACCGGCAGGCCTTGCCGGTTCCCCCGCGAATTCGTCGAGTGCTACGCGGTCAATACCGATGTGGCCGCCGCCTACGCAGCGTTGCCGGGCGCATTGCGCCGTGTCGGATATGCGCGCGGCGCCAATGGCGGCGATGCGTCATGAATCGGCGGCGCCCCTAGTCATCGTCGTCCCGGCGAGGCATTGCGCCTGGATGCTTGAGGACCGCCGGCAACGGCCGATTGCCCATCGCGTCTCGCCACAAGATCGCATTCAGGAGGCGCGTATCGGCCTGATCCGCATGGCTGAAGTTCATCAGCTCCGACTGCCTCGCGCCCGGGGCACGCGCCGGGTTCACCTCATAGATCATGCCGGTTGTCCCGGTTCCTGTAATCCGCCTCAAAGGGCGGCTGGTCGCCGGCGCCGCCGAAGAGGGCCCCCAGCAGCGGAGCCATCGCGTCGTTGTTGTTCATCGGCGGAACGCCGAGCAGATCCTCGATGCTGTGCACCACGCTCACCGTCGTATAGAAGGCGCTGTCGACCATGGGCTCCACATCGTGCGGCGAGTATTTGCTGACGATCAGCGCGATGCTTCGATGCGCATCGACATGGTCGGCTCCATCCTGCGCGTCATCTTCGAGAATGAAGAACGCCGTGTCATCCCAGTAGGCGCTGTGCGAAACCGCTTCCACCACACGTCCCACCGCGAGGTCGTTGTCTGCGACCGACGCGCGCGGCCGCGGCATGCCGGTGCGGGTACCTGCGGTGTGATCGTTCGGCAGGCGCAGCATCACGAAGTTCGGCAAGGTGTCCTCGCCGCGGTCGCGGTCGCTCGCCCACTTGCGAAAATGCGCCAGAAACTCCTCGGCGCGGAATTGGTCGGGAAAGCTCAGATTGAAGTCCGGATAGAGCGGATCGAAGTGCCGTTCGAGCTCCGGCTTGGTCGCCACATTTTTGAGGATGAGCGGTACCGGCCACGGCCATGAACTCTTGCCGCCGCCGTAGTTCGGCGGCACCGGTTCGCCAAGACGAACGAAGCTGCGAGCGCAGCCCGCGCCGGTGGCCACCGGAGTGCCCTCGGCAGCCGGCAGATCCTTCGGTGCCTCGCCGGAATCATCGCAGAATTTGGTCGAGATGAATTCGCCGAAATGATAGAGCGTCTTGCCATGCCGCGCGAAGTTGCCCCAAAGGTAGCCGCTGGCAGGCTCATCCACATCGGGAATCTTCTGCTGGATCGGATACGCGCCGGCAACCACGCCCTCGAAATCATATCGGCGCTCGCTGCCGCGGTAGGTCTGCTGCCAGGTTTTCTCGGTGTAATCGCTGGTGATGCCCGCGGTGGACCAAACATGGCCATCACCCGACACCTCGCCGGAATCGTAAAAATTGTCGAGTACACCGAACTGCAGAGCCAGCTTGTGCTGATTCGGGGTCACCTCCTTGCCGTACATGGTCAGCGAGGAATCGCCATCGCCCACGCCCAGATCGCCGAAGACCTGATCGAAGCTGCGATTTTCCTTGATGATGTAGATGACGTGCTTGATCGGATGCCCGCCGCTGCGGAACAGGATGTGCCGCTGCGTTGCCGCCATGAGATTGCCGGCTTCGACCTCACGGGTGAGCGCGCCGAGGCTCTTTTGCGCCTCCGCCAGATCAACGGCCGCCAGCGAGCCATACAGCAGCGTGCCTATGTAGGCGTGCGCGCGATGGCTCTGCGGAACGGCATCGACAATGCGCGCGGCTTGCACGTTCGGCCCCGTGCCGCCGCCCTTCGCGGTCGCCACGTAGAGCGTCTGCTGCTTGACGGCGAGCGCGGTCGGATACCAGTCGGTCGGGATGAATCCCAGCGCGCGTTCGGGCGGAGCCTCGCCTTTGGGATCCGACTTCACGTGCGCCAGATCGAACACGGCCACGGCATCGCTGCCGGCGTTCGCCGCATAGAGCCGCGTGCCGTCGCTGGAAAGCGCCAGCGCGTCGGGAATGGCGCCGAACAACTCCTGACCGGGCAGCCGGGTATCGAACATCGCGCGCACGTGAAGTTCAAACCCCTCGAGCGCGACCGCGGCAACCTGGTCGCGGTTGGCGAGAGCGACATAGAGCGTCCTCTCGTCCCGGCTGAGCGCGAGCGCGGCCGGATGCGAACCGGGCGCGGTCGCGCTGCGTGGCGCAAGCAGCGGCAGGCGGGCCAGAATCTTACCGCTGCGCAGGTCAAGCTCGGCGACGGCTGAACCGTTCCACAGGGCAACGAACCCGCGCCGGCCGTCCCGTGTGGCCGCGACACAGATCGGATAGGCGGCGGGAATGGTAGACGCGGTGGAGAGGTCGAAGCGGTGAACGACCTTGCCGGTCACGGTGTCGATGAGCAGCGCGTCGTCGGAGAACTCATCGGCGATGAGCAGCTGTTCACGCCCGCCCGGATTCGCCACGAGCGCGATTCCGGCGGGTGCCGGGATGGCGGTGCCGGCCGCCGATGCCCGCTCCTTGTCGAGGGGATTCTGCACTTTGCCCGGCGCCAGCCGCTGCAGCGGCACCGGAATCAAACGCTCGGCCGCGAGTGTGCCGTCCACGACCCGATACACCGCGATGGCGTTGCCGGTTTGAGTGGGTTTGCCGGCCTCGGGGGCGGTCAGTGAATCGAGGCTCGCGTACAGGTGCGCGCTGTCAGCGCTGAAGGCTATGCCCTGATAAAAGGTCTGCGGCGCCTTCAACTGCGTGCGCAGATCGGGCACGTCGACGAGCTTTCCGGTCCGCGTATCGAGCAGCGCGATCGACTGCGCGTACTGCGACTCGTAAGTTCCGTAGCCCGCGTTGAGGATGGCGAGGTAGCGCCCATCGGGCGACGGCGGCGATCCCCATCGGCAGGCTGTTGAGGCGAACCGGTGCTCCGGGCACCGGTTCTTGCAGCTGCTTGCCCGTGGGTAGATTCCGGGCCGCGGGTTGCGCGTAGGCGGCCATGGCGGCGCCGAGCAAGCAGGCGGCGATGAGGCAGGCTGTCGACTTCATCTAGTTTTCCATTTGCGCTCGCGCATCGGGGTCTGATCAAGGTATCAACTCCTCGTTACCGCCGGGTGTATGATCGCGCAACTAGCCAGGCACGTTGAAGGTGGCGCGGTGACCAACAGCAAATCCCGATCGGACGAGGCCTTCCTCGAACGCCAAAAGCGTCTGCTGCAGGGACTCCGCAAGCAGATTCTAGCGGACAGGAAAGGCCACGAGAGTGAATCTGAGAGCGCCAACGCGGACGTACGCGCTCAAGCACGCGAATACGAAGACGATGCGCAGAAACTGACGGCGCTCGAGCTTCAGGGCAGCCTGGCCGGGGCGGACGACGCCCGCTTGAGCAGCATCGAGCGCGCCTTGCAAAAGATCGACGACGGCACTTACGGATTGTCGGATGCCAGCGGAGCGCCGATACCGATCGAGCGGCTGGAGGCCTATCCCGATGCGCTCTACACGCTGGAAGAGCAAGCATCGCGCGAACGGGTGCGCTGACTGCCGCAATGGGCAAGGAGATTGCAGGCGCGATTCGAATCGGCATCGGCGGTTGGACCTACGAGCCTTGGCGCGGCACTTTCTATCCCGAGGGTCTCTCGCAGAAGCGCGAGCTCGAATACGCCAGCCGCCAGCTGACTTCGATCGAGATCAACGGCACCTATTACGGTTCGCAGAAGCCGGCAAGCTTCGCCAAATGGCACGACGAAACGCCGGACGATTTCGTCTTTTCCGTCAAGGCTCCGCGTTTCGCCGTGAATCGCAGGGTGCTCGCCGATGCAGGCGCCAGCATCGCGAGATTCTTCGCGAGCGGAGTCATGGAGTTGAAGAACAAGCTGGGTCCGATCAATTGGCAGTTCTTGCCGACCAAGAAATTCGAGCCCGCGGACTTCAATGCGTTCCTGAATCTTTTGCCGAAGGAAGCGCAGGGCCGCGCGCTGCGCCACGTCGTCGAGGTCCGGCATGAGAGCTTCCGCTGCACGGAATTCATCGCGATGGTGCGCGAGCGCGGCGTCGCCGTCGTGATCGCCGCCGATTCGCGTTACCCGCAAATCGCCGACGCCACCGCGCCTTTCGTCTACGCGCGCATCATGGGAACCAAAGCCGGCGAAGCGGCGGGCTATGCCGAGGCCGCGCTCGACCGTTGGGCCGCACGAGCCCGCGCCTGGGCCGCGGGCGCCGCGGCGGATGGGCTCGACTGCGTCGAGCCGCAGCGCGCGGACGGTCATGCCCGCGACGTCTACCTTTACGTGATCAGCGGCCACAAGGTGGGCAACCCCGCCGCCGCAATGTCCCTGATCCGGCGCCTCGGCTAGTCAGGAGCTTGGTCTCAAGTATTCAGCGTCGTCGAGACCGGCTCCAACCGCAGAAAGGCGGCGATATTCGCGCCAAGCTCCGGCTTCGTCACCGCGCTCATGTGGTTGCCGGGAATGGAAACGTACTTGCCGTTCGGCAGCGCGGCGCTCAACGCCTCGGCGGAGCCATTGTCGTAGTCATCGGCACCCGTCAACACCAATGTCGGAACCTCAACCCTCGCGAGTTCCTCGCGCGGCGTATCGACGAAGGTGCCGAGAACATGCAGCAGCGCCGCCGGATCGCCACGCACGGTGTTGAGAAAGGCCTCAGTCATCCATTCGAGCGAGCCGCGCGGGAATCCGCCTAGATTGGTGAGGACGTGGCGGAAGTAGCCGGCTCGATCGCCCGTGTGCACGATTCCATCGAGCCCCATCCCCGCGACGATCGCGCGTCCCGGTGTCGCACCCCGCACCAGCATGCGCAGTGCCGTGCGCCCTCCAAGCGAATAGCCGCCAAGGTCGTACTCGGTGAGACCGAGATGATCGAGCAAAGCGAATCCGTCATCGGTGAGCACGTCGGGCGGATAGGCGGCTGCGGCATGCGGCTTGGCGCTGTCGCCGTGACCGCGCAAATCCGGCATGATGACCCTATGGCCCTGCGCCGCGATCATCGCGGCGTGCCCGTAGCGCACCCAGTTAACCAGCGCGGTCGAGAAATAGCCGTGGATCAGCACCAGCGGCCTACCCTCGCCCAGTTCGCGATAGGCAAGCTCAGCAGCGTCGCGAGCTTGGAAGTAGCGGACCGGGAGCTCTATGGGCACGAGGAGCGTGCGGTCGTCGGCGTTCTACCGCGAATCGGCTACGAGGGAGCGATGAACGACATGGCGGCATGCGGGGCGGCGAGCCTGCGCAGGAAGCGATGCCGTTGGATCGAATCGACTTTCCGCGCCCAAGCCTTCCCGGGATGAATCATCCTGCGAAGGTTCCGTCTCGGTCGCTGCGCGGCGATACTTATCCGCAAGCCTGACCGCGCGTATCGATAAGGCGAGAATCTCGGCGAGCTGGATGTCCAATTCCATTTCCGAGTGGTCGGTGCCGTCGGTATCGGCTGTTGCGGTCAGCTGCGACTGCAGCTGTTTCGCTTCCGCCAAATCCAGCTCCAATTCGTCGAGCCATCGGCGGGTTGCTTCCAGGCGGGACGGCCCCCGGGTTCGAACCGCCGCAATCCGCGATCGTTTCGCCGTTTCGAGCTGTGCGGGCAGCGCTTCGATCACGCCACCCAGCGCTTCGCGCTCCTTGCAGACTTCGGTGCGCAGCTTGTGGGTGTACCGCTCGTGCCGAGCGCTCCGTGCACGATGCATGCAAATCCGAAACACGAAGTAGCCCAGCGCGGTGCCCGCTATGGCGATGGGGATGGCAATGCTATGCAAACTCAGCATTAATTGTTTCCGATGGGCGCTGACGACTCTGCATCTTAAGTGTAGATGCTCCAATGGAATAGCCTGTCGGTGATCGGCAAACAAATCTTGTCGGCCATATCCCACGGCAACCTCGCCCTAAATATCGCATTCCTTCGTAAGTTGCTGATGCGCCTATACCGGCGGCTTTTGGCATCGCGATCTGCCTTAAGATCAGCGTCGCCGCTTGGATACATGCATCGCGGCATCGGCCCGGGCAATCAGGCCCGCCGCGTCCGTGGCATCGTCCGGAAAGATGCTGATGCCGAGACTCGCCGACAACCGCAGCACATGGTCGCAGACCCGGCTCGGCGTCGCGATGGCGGCCAGCATTTTGGCAGCAATTGCCGAGACGTCGGCCGATTGAACGACCTCGGGCAACAGGATGAGGAATTGGTCGCCCGCGTGTCGGCTCACCGTGTCCGAATCGCGGACCAGCAACAGCAGCCGGCGCGCCACCAACTGCAACGCGGCGTCACCGACCGCATAACCCCAATCGTCATTGATCTTTTTGAAATGATCCAAGTCGATGAACAGTACCGCGATCCGCGTGCCGTGCCGCCGCGCCATCGCAATGGCATTTTCCAGACGATCGACCGTGAGTGCGCGATTGGGAATCTGTGTGAGAACGTCGCGCTCGCTCCACCAGGTGAATTCGCGAAGATCGCTGAGCGCTTCAACGGCGATGTTTTGCGCGTGCAATGCGGCGATCAGCAACTGCTCATTCGTGCCGAGCGGGCGCTCCGACCGGTCATGGCTCGAATCGTGCCGCAGACCGTCCAAATCGCCGCGCAGCCTGTCAAGCTCGGTGCGCAGCCCATCCGCTTGTTCCCCCAACCGGGCCAGGTTGCCGCTATAGGCCTCCCCGGTGCGTTTCCTTCGAGCTGCGCGCATGTTGCCCACTGCATGAAGCTATGAACCGCCGGCGACTGCGTCTGTTCGCTGGCACACATATATGGCAATAACCGAGCGGTCCGCCCGCCGCCTTAAGTGCGCTGCTGTACAGACGGCGCGCGCCGCGGGGACTTATTCTGAGTGATTTTCACAATCATTCGGCTGGCGGGGCGAACGATGAGCGAGTCAACCGGCGCAACATTTCAGAAATCCTCCGCGGCCAAGGCGCAATGGCAGCTGCTGAACTCGTTCGGCCCCTACCTGCTGCTCTGGTACGCCATGGTTCGTGCGGTCGCGATTTCCTATTGGCTCATGCTGCCGCTCGCCATTCTCGCCGCCGGTTTTCTTGCGCGGATATTTATCATCTTCCACGACTGTGGACACTCGTCTTTTTTCAATTCCAAGCGGGCCAACAACGTCACGGGCGCCATCGCGGGGCTTCTCAACCTGACCCCCTATGTGCATTGGCGATGGCAGCACGCATTGCATCACGGGTCCTCCGGTAATTTGGACAAGCGCGGTGCAGGGGACATCTGGACCCTGACGGTGCGGGAGTTCCACGAGGCATCCTGCGGCACGCGCTTGGCATATCGTTTGGCGAGAAATCCGCTGGTTCTGTTCCTGATCGCACCGCTCTACGTATTTGTGATTCACCACCGCTTTTCCTCATCCGCGGCCTCGCCGCGCGAACGCCGTTCAGTGCGTCGCACGAACCTGGCGCTGCTCGCCGCCCTGCTCGTGATGAGCTCGCTCATCGGCGTGAAATCGTTTCTCGAGATCCAGTTGACCGTGACCGCCTTGGCCGGCGCAGTGGGACTTTGGCTGTTCTATGTGCAGCACCAATTCGAAGGCGCGTACTGGGAGCGGTCCCAGGACTGGGACTACACGCGGGCTGCGTTGCAAGGCAGCTCATTCTATAAATTGCCGCGCGTGCTGCAGTGGTTTACCGGCAATATCGGCTACCACCACATACATCATCTCAGTCCGCGGATTCCAAATTACTTCCTGCAGCAGTGTCATGAGTCGCAGCCGCGGTTTCTCGAGGTGCGGCCGGTCACGCTCTTGACGAGCATGAAGTCCCTCACCTTCCGCCTGTGGGATGAACAGCGCCGCATGTATGTCGGATATCGCCGCTCCACGACGGCGCAATGACTCAAAGGGATCATTCCACCTGATCCTTTGCGAGGCTGGGAATTACCGGCACCATCGAGTCATGTACGCCCTCCTCGGCTCGACTTAGCCTGTCATCAAGGTCGAAAGGAATCGATCTTGGTTTCGTACTTCAAGCTCAAACAGCAATCCAGACGGAGGTAACTATGTCTTATCCGCAAGGTAACTTTTATCCGCAGGGAAGCTTGGGTTATCCCCAGGGAACCTTTGGCTATCCACAGGGAATATTCGGCCCGAGGGAAGGTTTCGGCCAGCAGAGCAGTTTCAGCCCGCCGGGAAATTTCGGTTCACCGGGACCGTTCGGTCAGCAAACACCCTTCGGTCTGCAAGCACCATTCGGCCAACAAGCACCCTTGGGCCAGGGTTACCCGCAGCAGGTGGGCTTCCCGCAGCAGGTGGGCTTCCCGCAGCAGGTGGGCTTCCCGCAACAGGTGGGCTACCCGCAACAGCAGCCTGCGATGCTGCAGCTGCTGGCGCATCAACTGGCGGCGCAGCAACTCGCCATGCAGCAGCCCTGGGGAGCGACCGGCAACGGCATAGGCCTCAACGGCATGGCAGGCACGGGACCGCACCATCAACTGCTGCAGCAACTTGCCCAATACCACTACTTGGTAGCGCAGCAGCTGACGCAGTTGGCGCAACAGACGAGTCAAACCCCCGCCGGCCCTTACGCCGGTCAATTCATACCGGGCTCCCTGGGGGCGAACTTCGTGCCAGGTATCACGATGCACTAGGGCGGGCATGAGTACACAACCGGGGCAGGAGTAATGTCATGGCTGAGCAAAAAGACGATTTGGGTCAGACGGCAAGGGCAACTCAATCCAAAAAGCCAACTCAATCGAGCGGAACGGTGGAAACGTTCGCCGCGGCAGATCGGGTTGCAAGTGACGGCAGGGCCGAATCAACGACCGGCGCGGCCGACAGGATTTCTGCCACGGTTGTGCGGCGTAAGCAGCGCTATCTGATTGGCTTCCGGTCGCTGCCCGGTGCCGCGCCGGTGCCGAGCGATCCCTTTCTCGAGCGGCTCGCTCAGATGGACGGCGTCGAGATCATTCGCCGGCTGCGGGGCCGCGACGATCGCCCGGCCGCCGCGGCACCGGGACCGGGTGCACCGGCGAGCGAAATCGTAGTGGCGCGCATGGACGAACAGCGTGGTGAGGCGCTGCGTCAGAACGCGCCGGCGCATGTGATCGTGGAAATTGACGCGCCTTTGCGGTACTCGGACATGGCGGTGCCGGAACCCATGAGCTGGCAGCACGCCGTGCAGGCGATGCCGTTTCCGCGTCCGCGCCGTGAACTGCGCTTTCGCATTCTCGGCGAGGGCGACCGGCCGCTCGCGAACTCGGTGGTGAATCTATACGGCCACGGTTTTCCGACCCAGACCATCACGGACTCGTCCGGACAGGCGGGCTTGCAGATCGACGCCGCGGACGGCTCGGGCATTCACGCCGTCTATGTACGTCCGGCAGCGGACCATTGGGAAAGGTACATCCCGAATCCGTCGTTGGACCCCGCGCAAGTCAACGTGATTCGCTTGACGCCGCTGGGCCGGACGGCCGGAAACTTTCCCGGCGAGCGGCCCTACGGTTGGGGTCAGCGCATCATGAAATTTGATCGCGTACCCACTGACTGGAACGGCGCCGGGAGCAAGATCGGAATGATCGATTCAGGCTGCGATAATTCGCATCCGCTGCTGCGGCATATCGTTCGAGGCGTCGATCTGACTCGCGACAAGGACCCTCAGAGCTGGAAATCCGACGAATTGGGACAGGGCACGCATTGCGCCGGCATCGTCGCCGCCGCTGCGGTCGCCTCATCCAATATCATCGGCTGCGCGCCGGGCTGCGAAATGCACGTGTTCAAAGTCGTTCCCGGCGGACATTTCAGCGACTTGATCGATGCCCTGGGGCAGTGCATCGAGCGGCGTCTGGATGTCGTGCAGATCGGCGTCAGCGGTGAGCAGTTCTCTGAACTGGTGGCGCAAAAGCTCACGGAGGCGCGCCTGAATGGAATCACCTGCATCGCCGGATCGGGCAACTCCGGCGGAGCCGTGCAATTTCCCGGCAACGTTCCGGGCGTTTTGACCGTGGCGGCGGTCGGCAAACTCGACGAGTATCCGCAGGATACGCGGCATGCCCAGCGAGCGCTGCCGCAGCTGATGGGCTTCTCGGGCGTTTATGCGACCAATTTCAGTTGTTGGGGACCGCAAGTAGCGGTTTGCGCTCCCGGTGTCGCCGTCATATCCAGCGTTCCCGGCGGCGGCTATGCGGCGTGGGACGGCAGCGTGATGGCAGCCGCGCACGTCGCCGGATTTTCATCGCTGTTGCTGGCGCATCATCCCATGCTACAGAGCATCAATTATGGTGCGCGCGCCGATCAGCGCGTATCCATCCTCTACGAAGTCTTGCGCGCGGCGGCGATCCCGTACGCACAGGTCGACCCGAGCCGGGTTGGCGCCGGATTGCCCGATCTGCAGCAGGTGCCGGGTTTACTGGCGGCGAGCCAGCCATCCTTTGGCGCCGCGATCGGTACGGGCGCGGGTGCCGGTATGCTGCAAGGGCCCTTCGGCGGCCCGCCGGCCTACCTGGGCAATTCCGCGAACGCGATAATGCAATTGCGCGCGGCGGGCTTGTGGCTGTGAGCCATTCGGCGCGGCGGGCCTGCCCGCCGCAGCCTAGGCGTCAAACCGTGGTCCGATCAAGGTGCGCAGTTTCGCCACCGCTTGGCCGCGCCGGTGGACCTGCAGTTTGTGCAAGATATTTCTGACATGGTTTTTCGCGGTGCATGGCTGCACGCCCAACCGCCACGCAATCTCCTTCGTCGGATAACCGCGATTCATCATGTCGGCAACCTGCAGTTCGCGCGTGGTCAAGGAAGTCGCGGCCGCCGTCCTCGCGGAGCCGACGCAATGGTACAAGGATGCCGCGACTTTGGGCGAACAGGCCAGCTCGCCCCGGACCACGCTTTCGATGGCGGCCACCATGTCGCCCAAGGCGGCATCCATCGGCACATACCCGTCGATGCCGGCGGCCGCACACGCCAGTACATCGCTGGCAGTTTCGCGGATTCCGATCGCCAGTATTCGCACCCGGGCGCATATTTTTCGCAGCGCCCCAACCATCTCGGGATCGCTCGGCGACAGTCCGTCGATGAGTGCGACATCGGTCGGCGTCGCGCGCAGCGCGTTCTGCGTCTGCTGCACGTTATCCGCGCCCAGCACTTCGATCGAGGGACACCCGCGCAGCAGCGCGGCCAGGCCCTCGCGGTACAACCGCACATTGCTCACGATGAAGACTCTGATCTGCAACGCCGCTCACTTGCTTAACACGTTCGGGTAGTGGACCAAACATCGACTCGAAAGTTTCCACAACGCTAGCACGCATTTGTGACGGCCGCGGTATCGTTCCGCCGTTGCCCGCGCGATACCGCGCCCGGGCGGATTTGCCCGATCGATCGCCGCAATCGTTGCCGTCTCCCCACGTCGATTGCACAGGCTGGCTTTAAGCGGCCAACTCAAGCATCGTAGCGGCCATGGACTTTGCCCCGCTCTGGTGCCTCGATCCGGCGGTCACCTATCTGAATCACGGGTCGTTCGGCGCCTGCCCGTCCGCGGTGCTGGAGGCCCAGGCGGACGCTGCGCCGCGAAATGGAGCGCGAGCCGGTCGACTTCTTGGTGGCAGAATCTGCCCGCCCGCCTCGACGCGGCGCGGGACACCCTGTCCGACCTTTCTCGGCGCCGAGCCCCCGGATGTGGTGTTCGTGCCGAATGCAACTGCGGGAGTCAACGCGGTGCTGCGCTCATTGTCCTTCGGGCCGGGGGATGAGCTGCTGCTCACGAATCATACCTACGCTGCCTGCCGCAAGACCGTCGACTTCGTGGCGCAACGGTGCGGGGCGCGCGTGGTCGTGGCGAATCTGCCGTTTCCCTGCCGCGATGAAGAGGACCATCGTCGCGGCAGTGCTACAGCGGGTGTCGCCGCGCACACGGCTCGCGCTGCTCGACCATGTCACCAGCCCCACCGCGCTGATTCTGCCGCTCGCGCGCCTGGTGAGCGAGCTGCGCGCGCGCGGCGTCGATACGCTGGTGGACGGCGCGCACGCTCCCGGCATGGTGCCGGTCGGCCTGTCGCAATCTGGGTGCGGCGTACTACACCGGCAATGCCCATAAGTGGCTGTGCGCCCCGAAGGGAGCGGCGTTCCTGCACGTGCGTCGCGATCGGCAGCCGGGTCTGCATCCGAATGTGATAAGCCATGGGCTTGCGGCCGGGTTCCATGCGGAATTCGACTGGACGGGCACCTTCGATCCCACGCCGTGGCTGTGCATTCCGCATGCACTCAAGTTCATCGGCGGCCTGCTGCCCGCCGGCTGGCCGCAGGTCATGGCCGCGAATCGCGCGCTGGCGTTGCAAGCCCGTGCCTTGCTGCTCGAAACCTGCGCGGGCGACCTTCCGTGCCCCGAATCGATGATCGGATCGATGGCCTCGATCCCGTTGCCGATACCCGAAGCGGGTTCGCCTGCCGGCCGCCTCGACTATCGAGGGCTGCACGACTGGTTTCGCGAACGCGGCGTCGAGACGTGGCTGTACGCGGATCCGGTGCCGCTGCTGCGTATCTCGGCGCAACTCTATAATCATCTCGACCAGTTCAGGCATCTCGCGAGCCTGCTCGAGGAGGCATTGCGTGGCCGCTGAGCTCGGCCCGAGCCACATCCGGGCGCGCCTGTCGACGTTCGACACGGCGATGGTGGTGTTCAGCCTGGTGGTGGGCATCGGCATCTTTCGCACGCCGGCCCTCGTTGCCGGCGCGGCCGGCAGCACCGCCCTGTTCTTCACCGCGTGGATCGCCGGCCGGGCTGATCAGCCTGATCGGCGCTCTCACCTTCGCGGAGATCGGTTCGCGCTATCCGCGCGCGGGAGGCTACTACCGCGTTGTCGCGGACTGCTACAACCCAACGTTCGCCTTCATGTTGAACTGGGCGCAGACCCTGATGCAGGGCGCCGGCGCGGCCGGCGTGGCGTTCATCGGCGCCGAATATTTGATGCCGGTGGTGCTGCCGCCGCAGTGGCGCACCCCGCACGCATCGCTGACGCTGGCGTGCGCGACCATGCTGATCCTGCTGACCTTGCAACTACCGCGGCGTGAAGCCCGGCGCGCGCGTGCAAAATCTGTTGTCGGTGCGCGAAGATCGCCATGATCGTGGGTCTCGCCCTGCTCGCCCTGCTGCTGGCGCCGCGCGCGGGTGCGTCCGGCGCATCACGCCTCCGCCGCACCCACCGGACTGCGCCTGCTGTCCGCATTGATACCCTGCTTCTACTCCTATGGCGGGTATCAATTGACGATGAACCTCGGAGCCGACCTCAAGGATGCGCGGCGGCGCTTTCCGCTCGCCATCACGGCCGGCATGTTCACCGTGGTCGGACTCTACCTGCTGCTCAACTTTGCGTATCAGCGCGTGCTCGGCATCGGCGGCATCGCCGACTCGAAGCTGGTGGCGGCTGCGCTGTCGCGCGCGACCTTCGGTCCCTTCGGCGAAGTGTTGATTTCGATCGCGGTATTTCTGTCGGCGGCCGGGTTCGTGAACGCGACCATCATTCAGATGCCGCGCAGTTTCTATGCCATGGCACAGGACGGCGTGCTGCCGCGAGCATTCCTGCGCGTGAATCCGGACACTCAGGTGCAGGAGGTGGGCCTGCTGTTCTTCGGCGCCACCATGCTGCTGCCGGCGTTCGTGCTCGGATCATTCGACAAATTACTGCACTATGTGATGTTCACCGATACGCTCACGCTGGCGGTGGTCGCCTCGACGCTGTTCGTGCTGCGGCGTCGGCATGCGGGTGACGGCGGCTTCTCGATGCTGGGGTATCCCCTGCTGCCGATTTTCTACATCGTCTGCCTGCTCGGCGTGGCGCTGCGGGTCTTCTCCCTGGAGCCGCGGCTCGCGGCGGCGGGCATCGTGATCTTGCTCACCGGCTGGCCGCTGTTTCGGCTGGGAAGCCGATTGTTCGGCGGCCACGGCACGGTAGACTCGCCGCGATGAATATACCCGCTCCGCGCCGCCAGGCGGCATTGGCCTTCATTTTCGTCACAGTGCTCATCGACATGCTGGCCTTCGGCATGATCATTCCCGTGCTGCCCATGCTGGTCCAGAATTTCGTCGGCGGCGATGCGGCGCGTGCCGCCGAGATGTACGGAGTATTCGGCACCGCCTGGGCCCTGATGCAGTTCATCTTCTCGCCCGTGCAGGGGTCGCTCTCGGATCATTTCGGTCGGCGCACCGTGATTCTCATCTCCTGCGCGGGCTTGGGTCTGGATTTCATTCTCATGGCGCTGGCGCCGAACCTGTGGTGGCTGTTGGTCGGCAGGGTGATCTCCGGAATTACGGCGGCGAGCTTCAGCACCGCCGGAGCCTATATCTCGGATGTAACACCGCCGGAGAAGCGCGCCGCGAGCTTCGGATTGATCGGCGCGGCTTTCGGCATCGGGTTCGTGCTGGGGCCGGCGCTCGGCGGATTGCTCGGCGCCATCTCGCCGCGCCTGCCGTTCTGGGCCTCGGCCTTCATGGCCTTGACCAATGTTTGCTGGGGTCTGTTCGTCCTGCCCGAATCGCTGCCCGCGGACAAGCGCGTCCCTTCGCCTGGAAGAACGCCAACCCGCTGGGAGCCCTCAAGCTGCTGCGTTCGCATCCCATGCTCGCGGGCCTCGCCGTCAGCTACTTCCTCATGAATCTCGCGCACGTGGTGCTGCCGAGCACCACGGTGCTGTACATGCACTATCGCTACGGGTGGGATACCCGCGCGGTGGGGCTGTTGCTGGCCGGCGTGGGCATCTCCTCGCTCATCGTCCAGGGCTTCTTGGTGAAGCCGGTGGTGAAATGGCTGAAGGAGCGGCGTGCGGTGGCCTTGGGATTGACCTTCGGTGCGATGGGCTTCGCCATCTATGGCCTTGCGCCCACCGGACCGATTTTCTGGATCGGCGTGCCGGTGATGGCGCTGTGGGGAATCGCCACTCCCTCGCTGCAAACCATCATGACGCGATCGGTGGATGCCACCGAGCAGGGCCGCCTGCAAGGCGCGCTCGCGAGCCTCGGTGGGCTTGGCGAGCCTCATCGGTCCCACGGTATTCACCGCAGACCTTTGCCGCCTTCATCAGCACGCGCGCCGACTGGCGGTTGCCGGGCGCGCCGTTCCTGCTGTCGGCGGTGCTGGTGTTCGCTGGCCATGCTGCTGGCGTGGCGCACGACTCAGTCCGCTCGCAGTGACCGCCGCGGCGACCGAAGCGGCTTGACCTGACCCGGCACTCGCCGTTCAGCGCGCCTCGCCCCACTCCGGGAAAGCCCGCAGGGCATCGACGTAATTGTGAATCACGTCGGTGTGCGCATCTTCCTGCCAGCCGCCGGGGACCGGTTTGGTGAACACATCGCGCGGACGGCCCCGTCGTCGATCGAATACAGGGTGAAATCCAGCGCTGCGGCGGGCCTCGGCGGCCAGCGCCGCGGAGCCGATGGCTTTCGCGTACAGCGCGAGCACGGCGCCGTAGGTGGAATTGATGCCGCCCCAGGCCTGTCGGATCCTCGTCCTGCTCGTGACAAACGAGTGATGCCGAATTCCCGATGCGTGAAATTCGCGGCGGACGAATTCGATCAGCGTGCCGGCAGTCGGCGCGCCATTCAGGATCGCAGCGTTCTCTCTGTGCTCGAGCAGATAGCGCGCGAGATTCAACGGCGCCCAGGCGGTGCGATTGGTGGGCGTGTCGTGATCCTCGAAGAACTGGGCGAACAGAGCGCCGTCGCCGGCCGCGCTCGGGATCTGGTGTTCCTTGATCCATCTCCACAGCGAGCGGCGCGCCGCGGTGAATTCCGCGTGGCCGTGCGCGAGCAGGTCATCGAAGAGGCGCAGGATGTAGGTCATGTTCCCGGAGACCGGACCGCGGCCTGCGCCGCTGCGATAGTCGGCGCGAAACGGCCAGGGCGAGCTGGAATGCGTCGCCGTCCGCCTGAATTGGCGGCGAGCACGCGCGCGTTTTGCAGCGCCTGATGCCAAGTACTTGCCCTCGCCCGTCGCCTCGAACAGCCGCGCCAGCGCATGCCGGCGATGCCGCCCTTGTCGGGCTCGATCTCGTGCGGCCGGTCGGCCTGCGAACCGCAGTCCGCGGACAGCGGAAACTGATCGCGCTTGCCGGTCGAGCGCGTGAATGATGGATAGTGGCCGACGCCGGGCGTCAGCGTTTCGTTGACCAGGTAGTCGCCCATGGCACGCGCCGTCCGCAGAATCCTCGCATCCTGCCTGCGCGCGCAATGCGTGAAATTTGAGGTACGAGAGAATGCCCATGCCGTTCTGCGTCGCCGGGATCGTATCGGTGCGATCGGCGATGGGAATCCAGTCGCCGTCCAGAAACGTTGTCAAGACAAAGCGCGGATACCCATGTTCCAGCGGACACTGCTGGTAGAAATTCATCTCCAGGTCGAGCGCTTCGTTCCACGAGGTCCAGGGCCTCAAGGCCCCTTGCGCATCGAACTTTGCCGCATGCCCGGCGATGACGGCCGGCCGATGGGTACCACGATCTGACACGTACTGATTCCGAGCCGGACTTGAACGTCCGCCTGCAAAGATACCGCCTTATCCCCGGAACGCAATTGGCGCGAGGAAGATCGGCTAGACTGACGCCCGCGCAGCCTGCGCACACAATGTCAGGGAGCCGCCGCGTGCGAATTCAACCACCGTGAAACTCCACGCGAACGGTGCAGAGTGAATCGCAGCGCGCTGCCCATCACCGCGGCTGACATCGCGGCGCGGCTCGACCGCCTCCCGCCGTCGCGTGCGGTTTGGCGCATCGTTCTGCTCATCTCGCTCGGCTGCGTGTTTGAATTCTACGATCTGTTTTTCACCGCCTACGTCGCTCCCGGCATGATCGGCAGCGGACTGTTCACGCCGCAATCCCTGGGCGGCTTCGCCTCGCTGCAGGTGATTCGCGTTGCCGGCTTCGGCACGTTCGTGTTTTCGACCTTCGCGGGCTTGTGGTTCGGTGTAGTCGCACTGGGGTCGGTGGCCGACCGCTTCGGCCGCAAGGCGGTGTTTACCTGGTCGCTCGTCTGGTATTGCGCGTGCACGGCCGTCATGGCATGCCAGCGAACCGGATTCTGGCTCAACATCTGGCGCTTGATTGCCGGAATCGGCTTCGGCGTGCAGCTCGTTACGGTCGACACCTATATCGCCGAGCTCGTGCCTCGGGCGCTGCGCGGCCGGGCCTTCTCGATCAATCAGTTCGTCTCTTTCTGTGTCGTGCCGGTGGTGGCATTGCTGGCATGGCTCATGGTTCCGCGCAAGCCTTTGGGTGTCGATGGTTGGCGCTGGGTCGTACTGTTCGGATCGGTCGGCGCCCTGGCCGTGTGGGCGCTGCGCTCCGGCATTCCCGAGAGCCCGCGCTGGCTGGCGGCCAACCACCGGGGTGAGGAAGCCGACGCCATCGTGCGAACGATCGAAGCCAAGGTCGCGCAGGAATATGGAGAGTTGCCGCCGCCCCAGCCGGCCGCGATCGAACACGGCGGCTCGGCTGCCCTCAAGGATATATTCGCACCCAAGCACCGGCGCCGAACCGTGATGCTCTCGCTGTTCAATGCCGCCCAGGCGATCGGCTTCTACGGCTTCAACTCCTGGGTTCCGACACTGCTCATCGCCCGCGGCATCAATATCACGCATGGGCTGGAGTACGCCTTCATCATCGCCCTCTCACAGCCATTTGGGCCGCTTCTGGGCGGCCTCATGGCCGACAAGATCGAACGCAAGTACCAAATCGTCGGCGGCCTCGCCGGAATGGCCGTCTCGATGACCGCATTCGCGGTTGCAAGCTCCCCCGCGGTGCTGATTCCCATCGGCATCGCGTTCACCCTGTGCGCCAATATCATGTCCTATGCCTATCATGGCTATCAGGCCGAACTCTTTCCCACCCGCATCCGCTCCCGCGCCGTCGGGTTTGTGTATTCGTGGAGCCGCCTCGCGGCGGCTTTTTCCGGCCTGATCGTCGGCACCCTGCTGGTCAGCGGCGGCGTACCGGCGGTGGCCGTGTTCATCGGCGGGGCGATGCTGGTCGGGATCGGCATGATCGGGATTTTTGGGCCGTCGACCAATGGGGTGGCCCTGGAACGATTGAATGCCTAGGAGGGACGGGTCCGCTACGGAACGGCTGCGGGTACGTGGGGCTGCTGCCGGCAGCCGTTGAGAAACAGGCCGACCACCTTGTCGGCCCAAACATCGAGCTCCGCGGCCGTCATGGGTTTGCCATAGCCCATGGCGCGCCGCTGCGGCAATGTCACGACCATGAAGATAAACTGCTCCGCCGCAAACGCGCGCTGCTCCGCGCTCAACTTCGAATCGGGCAGCTCGTGCGCGAGGATGCCGCTGATCAAGCTAATCGCTTCGCGCGTGCTGCCGTCGCCGTGGACGGCGCGCACCAGTTCAGGAAATCGCGCAGATTCGGCCATCACCAGCCGATGCAGCGCAATCGCCGGGGGCGACAAGGCGGCGCGCAATATCATGGCTGCGAGACGGCGCAGGATATCGCGCACCGTCGCACCCTCGATCAGGGGCACGCCCGCCGGAGGTCGAATCTGCTCGATGATTTGATGGACGACGGCGGTAAACAGCGCCGCCTTGTCGTCGAAGCGATGGTAGAGCGTGCGTTTGGAAATCCCCGCGCGTGCGGCCACCGCTTCGATGGTCGTCGACCCGTAGCCTTGCGCGAGAAACAGTTCCGTCGCGGTTTCGAGAATTCGCTGCCGCAGCCGCAATGCATCGGCACGCGAGGGCCGTCCGCCGCGCCCGGTTGTCTTGGTCGCCTTCCTTCGCTCCATGGTGAGGCGATGATACGGATTCCCGCGTCCCCGCGCGGCTTAGCGATGTGGGTAAGCGTAGCCACCCGAGCGATACGAGCCATAGCCGCCGTAGTAACCCCTTCGCGAAGCGGGTCCGGCGTAGGCGCGTGGCGCAGCGTATCCGCGCGGCGCATAGTAAGCACGCGGCACCGGATAGTAGACGGGCGCACGCGGATAATAAACGGGGGGCGGCGCATAGTAGGGTGGTGCCGCATATGCTGGTGCTGCATATGCTGGCGCTGCATATGCTGGTGCCGCGTAGACCCCCGGCGCCGGCGCATAACCGCGCGGCCCGTCAACCGCGCCCGACGCGTAACCAGGGTCCGGCACGCTGGCCGCGATTGCGGCGGAGGCGATGACCAGCGGTAACGTGGCCAGTCCCACCACGGCCCCCACCAGACCTCGGCCAAGACCCCAGCCATGCACATGCCCGAAACCGTGTCCGCCGGCGACGGCAGGAAGCGTGGGTGCGCACGCAAGCATGGCGGCCGCGGCTGCAAGGCTGACAAATCGCTTGAATCCGGGCATGACAAGCTCCTTGACGTAAGCCTCGAACACTCCCTCGACCATACGCCCTTCATTATTGAAACGCAACGGTACCGTTCCATTCCGAATCGCGTACTTTTGACGAGTTTCATGCTCACGCAGGAGGTCCGGTCATTGATGCCGGCTATCGCCCTGATAGAGAGCGCCAATTTGACTTGGCGAAGGCTGGGGGACTAACTTGACCGGAGCAAAATTTCCACATTGATTCCGAATTTCCAATCGGAAGGAGTGAGCCGTGAATCTGAAAGGTAGCAAGACGGAAAAGAATCTGAAGGATGCATTTGCAGGCGAATCGCAGGCGAATCGGCGTTATTTGTACTTCGCAGCCAAGGCGGATGTCGAAGGATTCAATGACGTGTCCGCGGTGTTCCGTTCCACTGCCGAAGGCGAAACCGGCCATGCCCACGGGCATTTGGAGTACCTCGAGGCGGTCGGAGACCCTGCCACGGGATTGCCGATCGGCGCGACTTCTCTGAATCTCAAGGCGGCGATTGCCGGCGAAACGCACGAATACACGGACATGTACCCTGGGATGGCGAAGAGCGCGCGCGACGAGGGCTTCAGTGAAATTGCCGATTGGTTCGAGACTCTCGCCAAAGCCGAGCGATCCCACGCGAATCGCTTCCAAAAAGCGCTGGACAACCTGTAATTCTGCATAGACGCCGCGAGGCGTGCCGCATGCGGGCTCCATTCTTGGAGCCCGCTGCCTCATCGTCGGGAGAAAAAATCCGTGTCCGACGCACCCATTAACTCAGGCCGGGAGGGCAATCTGGAGGCGCCCACGCGCCACGCTCTGGGCTGGCAGCAGCCGCAATTCTACGACGCCGATGCGCTGCAGAAGGAACTCGACCGAGTATTCGACATCTGCCACGGCTGCCGCCGTTGCTTCAACTTGTGCAATTCCTTTCCGACGCTTTTTTCCTTGATCGACGAGTCGAAGACCGGCGAGCTCGACGGCGTCGACAAGCAAGCCTATGGCCAGGTCGTCGACCAATGCTACCTATGCGACATGTGCTACATGACCAAGTGCCCCTATGTCCCACCGCATCCGTGGAACGTCGACTTTCCGCACCTGATGCTGCGCGCCAAGGCAGTCAAGAATCGCGGCGGCGCCGCCCGCTGGCGCGACCGGATCTTGAGTTCGACGGACATGGTGGGCAGGATCGCGGGAATTCCCGTCGTCGCCGAGGTGGTCAACGCGGTCAATCGCAGCTCGGTGGGCCGCAAGCTGCTCGACGCCGCGCTCGGCGTGCACCCCGAGGCGCCGGTGCCGCCATACCGCTCCAATTCCCTGCGCAAACAGCTCGCCAGGCGGCCGAAGCCGGCCTTGGCCGCGCAGGCGGCGGCGGGCACGCGCGGCAAAGTCGCGCTGTTCGCCACCTGCTACGGAAATCGCAACGAGCCGCAGTTGGGCCTCGATCTCGTCAGCGTTTTCGAGCATAACGGCATCGAAGTCGCCCTGGTGGCTCAGGAAAATTGCTGCGGCATGCCCAAGTTCGAACTCGGCGATTTACCGGCTGTCGCGGACCTCAAGTCCAAGAACCTGCCGCCGCTGCTCGCCATGATCGACTTGGGCTACGACATCGTCGCGCCGATCCCGTCGTGCGTGTTGATGTTCAAACAGGAGTTGCCGCTGATGTTTCCGGACGAACCGGACGTCGCCAAGGTCAGGCGGCATATTTTCGATCCGTTCGAATATTTGGCGTTGCGCCACAAGGCCGGTTTGATGCGCACGGATTTCGCGCGCCCCCTCGGCAAGATCGCGTATCACGTCGCCTGTCACCTGCGAGTGCAGAATATCGGACTCAAGACGCGCGACGTGCTGCAGCTGATACCCGGAACCACGGTGGAACCGATCGAACGATGCTCGGGGCACAATGGAACCTACGGCGTCAAGCGCGAATTTCGCGACACGTCGATGAAGATCGGCAAGCCGGTCATGCAGCGCGTTCAAGCGAGCGGCGCGGATTTCTATGCCAGCGACTGCCCTATGGCCGGCCATCAGATAGAAAGCGGACTGGATCCGGCGACGCCGCCGACGCATCCGCTGACGCTGCTCAGAATGGCCTACGGCCTGGCGGAAACATAACGTGAAAAAACTGACGCGCGGGGATCTCTTGAGCTTGGAGCAGTATGCCGCCGAGCGGGCCCGGCTGCGCAGCGAAGTCATCGCCCATAAGCGGCTGCGCAACGTGCAGGTCGGGCCCAACATGACTTGGTGCTTCGAGGACTACACCACCATTCGCTATCAGGTGCTCGAGATGCTGCGCGCCGAGCGGATCTTCGAAAGCGACGGGATTCAAGGCGAACTCGACGCCTACAATCCGTTGATTCCCGACGGCAGCAACTGGAAAGTCACGCTATTGCTCGAGTTTCCCGATCCGGAGGTGCGGCGGGTGGCGCTCGAAAAGTTGATCGGCGTCGAAGATCGGTGCTGGATGCGTGTCAGTGAAATGGAACGAGTCTTTGCCATCGCCGACGAGGACATGGAGCGGGAAAACGCCGACAAGACCTCAGCCGTGCATTTTTTACGCTTCGAGCTCTCGCCTTCGATGGTCGCAGCCGTGAAGAGCGGTGCATCCACAAGCCTCGGCGTGGATCATGAACAATATCGGCATCTGGTCAGCCCATTGCCGGACGCGATCCGTGATACATTGAGCCGCGATCTGGGCTAGCACGCCATATAAAAGTCCGAAAAAAGAACGGCTTAGGGTTCGCCGCGGAATCTTCGGTATCGTGGCGTGTCAGTAAGTTAAAGATCGCGTGTTTTTATGAGGAGACCGTCTGAGGATATCGACATGAGCGCTGGAACCGAGCCGGCCCGATGGTCGGAGCCGCGCGCCGGCAGTCAAGGCGCGACTCTCACCTGGCTAGACGCCTTGTCGAGCGGCGCCTGCACTCCGGAAGCGTTCCTGAGCGCCATGCGCGATCAATTCCAAGGCGACAGTGACGAAGGCTGGGAAGTCCTCTCCTTGCTGGACCAATACTACCGCCGCGGAAAAATCAAGGCGGAGCTCTTTCAAACCCTCAAAACCCGCCTCGAAAGCTCGGCGCTCATGGTCGATGAAGACATGGCTGCGCGCCAGCGCGCGAGCGCGCCGGGGCAAAGGAAAGTAACACCGGTCGCGCGCCCGCCGGTTCGCGACGCAGCGGCCGGCGCAATCCGTGAAGCGGCAGCCGCCGCAAGCCGCGAAGCGGCAGGCGGTGCGGCGCGCGAGGTATCGGTCGGCGACGTGCTGCGCAACCGCTACCGGGTGCGTGCAGTGATCGGCCACGGCGGCATGGGCACCGTATTCGAAGCGACCGACGAGTATCGCCTGGCACTCGCTGCCGTGGGTCAACGGCTGGCCCTCAAAGTTCTGCATACCGCCGTCACGCGTCGCGAGGAAGTCCTGATCGAGCTGCAGCGCGAGTTCCAGCACCTGCAGTTGCTGTCGCATCCGAACATCGTTCGGGTGCATGAATTCGACCGCGACGGCGACATCGCGTTCTTCACGATGGAATTGCTGAACGGCGCGCCGCTCAGCGGCGTGCTCAGCGTAAGAAACGCGACCGCTTTGCCGCGGCCGTACGCGTTCGCCATCATGCGCGACGTGGGCGCGGCGATCTCCTGTGCGCATTCGCACGGCGTGGTGCACGGCGACATCAACCCGCAGAACATTTTTGTCACCAATGAGGGTGACCTGCGCGTGCTGGATTTCGGCGCATCGAACAAATTGCTCCGCAATCGGTGGCTTCCCGACAATGATTCGGCGGATCCGGGACCCGTCGCCACGCCGGGCTACGCCAGTTGCCAGTTGCTCGAAGGCCAGAAGCCCGATGCGCGCGACGACCTTTTTGCATTTGCCTGCGTCGCCTACGTGTTGTTGTCGGGGCGGCACCCGTTCCCCAACCGCACTGCCCTCGAAGCGCGCGCACAGCGGCTGCGGCCCCGCCGTCCGCCGGGCCTCGGAGGTACGCAATGGCGGGTGCTCCGCGAAGGGCTGCGCTGGGAGCGCGACCGCCGTCCCTCGGATGTGCAGAAGTGGCTGCGCCGGTTCAATCTGGCGGGCGCCGCCGCGCGCTTACCCGCGTTGCCCGTGCTGGTGAACGCACCGCCTCCGCGCGGACCTCTCGGCCTGCTGGCGACTGCCGCCGTGACGCTGCTGGCGCTGCTGGTGGCAGGCGGCATGTGGGCAATGACGGATTACGAATCCTTTCAACGTCACTTCGCCGGATGGCGCGGTGAAGTGCGGTCCGCGCTCGATACTGCCGCCACGACGCCCCAGCGGGCATCGCAGCCTGCGGTGACCCCGCCGGCGAAAGAGGCGATCCCGGCCCCGCCGCAGACCGCCCGCATCGCGGCGGCGACGCCGCCGCCGGTGAGCCGCGCAGCGCCCGCACCGCGGGTGGCGCCGAGCGCGGCGCCGCCGCCTGCATCGGCGAGTGCGCAAACCGCCGCACCTGCCCGAGTCGTCCCCGGCGAGGCGGTGGCGCGCGCCGCCGCGGGGCCGATGCACATAGAAATGGCCGCCGACACCGTCGACATCCAACCCGGCGAAACCACCGCCAACGTGGTCGTGCACCGCAAGGGCAACTTACACGGCGAGACGAGCTTTACGTGGTGGACCGAATCCGGCACGGCCAAACCCGGCCGCGATTTTGCCGCTGCGGTGCCTCGCGTGGAGCACTTCGAGGACGGCAGCAAAAGCGTGATTTTGAATATTCCGGTATCGGCAGCGCCACGCACCCAGCCGAAGAGCTTTTACGTGGTGATCGATCGGACCGACACGGGCGCCGCACTGGGCGAGCGCAACCTAACCATGGTGACGCTGCAGCCCGACGGCTGAACGCCGCCGCCCGCGGGCGCGTGTCGCGGCGCGGCCCTCATGGCGCAGCCTTCATGGTGCAGCCTTCATAGCGCGGCCCCCGGCGCGACCCTCATGACGCCGCCGTTATTTTGCTGCGTAGAGCGCCGCGTAGGCCGCCCGCAGCGCATTTTTTTGCACCTTGCCCATCGTGTTTCGCGGCAACTCCTCGACCAGCAGCACGCGCTTCGGAACCTTGTAGCGCGCCAGGCGTGACTGCAGCGCATGAATCATTTCCGCCTCGCACAAGGCGAAACCGGGTTTCGGCACGACGACTGCGGTGACCCCCTCGCCGAAATCGGGATGCGGAACGCCGAACACGGCGCTCTCCAATACTCCGCTCTGGGCATCCAGCTCCATCTCGACTTCCTTCGGGTAAACGTTGTAGCCGCCGCTGATCACGAGATCCTTGGCGCGGCCGACGATGTGCACGTAACCGTCGCGATCGATGCGGCCCAGATCCCCCGTCTTGAACCAGCCGTCCGCGGTGAATTCGCAGCGCGTTTTCTGCGGGTTGCGCCAATATCCGGCGCACACGTTGGGGCCCGCAACCTCGAGTGGACCGATGGCATCGGCCTGCGGTTGGCAGACCCCGGTCGCAGCGTCCACGACGCGGATCGAGATCCCCGGCAGCGGCACACCCACGGAACCCGGCTTGCGCGGGCCCTCATAGGGGTTCGATGTGTTCATCAGCGTTTCCGTCATTCCGTACCGCTCGAGGATCGCGTGCCCGGTGCGCCGCAAGAACTCGTCGTGGGTCGCCGCCGGCAGCGGCGCCGATCCGGAGACGAACAGGCGTACGCCCGCGGTTGCGTGGGCGTCCAAACCCGGCTGCTGCAGCAGACGGGTGTAGTGGGTGGGGACGCCCATGAACACCGTGGCTTGCGGCAACAGTTTCAACGCCGCTGCGGCATCGAAGTTCGGCACCAGCAACAGACTCGATCCCGACGCCAGCACGGTGTTGAGCGCGGCAAACAGCCCGTGAACGTGAAATAGCGGCAACACGTGGAGCAGCACGTCGCCGCTGGTGAAATGCCAGGTCTCGGCGAGCGCCGCGGCATTGGATGCGAGATTCGCGCGCGTCAGCATCGCGCCCTTCGATCGTCCCGTCGTGCCCGACGTATACACGATCGCCGCCAGCGATTGCGGGCCGCCGCCGCGCGGCACGGCGGGGATCCCGTCGACCTTGCGCATGAGCGCGGCCAGCGATCCTTCGCCCTCCGCTCCCAGGGTCTCCACCGGGACTCCGCCGCGCTGCGCCAGCGGTTCGAGCACGTCCCGGTCGGCGGGGCGGACGATGGCGATCCGGGCATGCGAGTCGCACAGGAAGTAGTCGACTTCGTTGGGCGTGTTCGCAACGTTGATGGGCACGAATACCGCCCCCATGCGCAGACAGGCGGCATACAGGAGTACGGCGTCCACGGATTTATCCACTTGCACCGCGACGCGGTCCCCCGGCGCGACGCCCAGCCGCAACAGGGCCGCGGCGAAACGCCCAGACTGACGGTGCAGCGCTGCGTAGCTCAATTCCCCGCCCGCGGGAGTCCTGAGAAATATCCGCTGCGGGTGATCGCGGGCGGCGGTTTCAATCCAATCGGCGGGATCCGCATCGGCAGACATGAGGGACGCCGCGATTGACCGCTGGGGCATGTGTTCAGCGCTTGTCGGCGTAGAACCAATATTCCGCGGAGTATGGCACGCGCACTTCACTATCCGCGGACGCTTGACTGCACCCATCGGGGGGCGCGTTGCCGCCGGCCGTGCGCAATCGCTGCACGAAGCGCACATTCGCGAATATCCCGCTGCCCGAGGTCGATTTCGCGTTCAGCAAGAGCCACGCGACGGCGCTCGGGTCGGGGCTGGCTCGGGCCGCAACTTCGCCCACGACCTTGCTTCCATCGCGCGCTTCCCACGTGGGACCGGCGTAATGCTTGCCGATCTCAATGCCGGAATGATCGAACAGCGACGCCTCCGGCGCCTTGAGCAGCCATGCGAAGTGCGCCGGGTCGCCCTTGTCGGCGGTACAGCGGTAGATCTGCACGCCCACCGCGTGCAGCTGCTGCGTCAACGCCGCGTTCGCCGGAACTTGCAACGGCGCGGGAATATCGCGGGTGTCGATCGGCGCAGCCGTACAGGCGGCAAGAACAACTATGAGCGGCGCCAGCGGAATGATCGCCGGCCAATGATTTTTCCCCATAAGGTAGAATATGTCGTTCGCATGACCCAATCAATCGCATTTCCGAATGACATCCCCTTCATCAAGGATCTCGGCGTCGAATTGATCAGCGCCGAAAGCGGCCGCGCGGTCGTCGCCCTCGACCTCGCGCCGCGTCACTTGAACAGTTGGTCGGTCGCCCACGGCGGCGTCCTCATGACGCTGCTCGACGTGGCCATGGCGGTCGCCGGCCGCTCCCTCGACCGTGCCGCGGGCGGCGGAGTGACGGTAGAGATGAAAACGAGCTTCGTCCAGCCCGCCAACGCGGGCACACGCCTCATCGCGACGGGACATGCCTTTCACCGCACGAGCACCATGGCGTTCTGCGACGGCGAGGTGCGGGACACCGACGATCGACTGCTCGCGAAATCGATGGGGACCTTCAAGTACCGCCCCGCCTAGGGATATTCAATGGCCGACCCCTCACGCATCATCCTGCACCACTACCCCACTTCGCCGTTCGCCGAAAAGATCCGGCTCATTTTAGGTTCGAAAGGCCTGCATTGGTCCTCGGTGCTGATTCCCCTCATCATGCCCAAGCCCGACGTGATTGCCCTGACGGGCGGCTATCGTAGGACGCCGATTCTGCAGATCGGCGCCGACATTTATTGCGACACGGCGCTGATCGCCGACGTGCTCGAGACGCTTGCGCCGCAGCCGCAACTCTATCCCGAGGGAGCGGCGGGTGCGGCGCGAACGCTGGCACAGTGGGCCGACTCGATTCTTTTCTGGACCGCAATTCCCCACACATTGCAGCCCGCCGGCATGGAGCATATGTTCAAGGGCGCGCCCGCCGAGGCCATCAAGGCTTTTGCCGACGACCGCAACGTGTTTCGCGCGAATTTGCCGCGCATGCGGGCTCCGGAAGCCCGCGCCGGTCTCAGCCTGTACCTCGACCGGCTCGAGGACATGATCGGCACCCAGGCATTCTTCTTCGGTGCGCGCTCCAGCATTGCGGATTTTTCCATTTATCACTGCCTATGGTTCGTCGCGCGCGGCGGACCGCAGGCGGACATCCTCGAGCCCTACCGCCGGCTGGGCGCATGGCGCGAACGGATGCGCGCGTTCGGTCACGGCTCTTACGATCAGCTCGACAGCGGCGATGCGATCGACATCGCCCGGTCGGCCACCGCGACCGCGTCTGCCGGGATCAGCGGCGACGTGCATGGCCTGGCCGCGGGGGAGCCGGTGGCGATTGCGGCGACCGACACCGGCACCGATCCGATCGAAGGCGAGCTCTACGCCGTCACTCGGGAGCGCATCTCGATCGCGCGCAGCGATCCGCGGTCGGGCCGCGTCGTCGTGCACTTCCCGCGGCTGGGCTTCGAGCTTCGCCGCCGCAAGTAGCTGTAAATCGCCATTGCACTACAATCACCCGTTTTGAATCATTCGACGAGGCAGATCATGGGCGCGAGACAGGCATTCACGAGCTTGAGCGGGCGGCAGAGAATCGGCGGTGCACTGGTTCGCTCGAGCGGAACCGCGATCGAGGTGTCGGATCCGGCGACCGAGCTCCGCATCGGCGAGATCGCGGACGCGAGCCCGGCCGAGATCGATCAGGCGGTGGCGGCGGCCAATGCCGCGCAACGCATCTGGCGCAATGTGAATCATCACCGGCGCGCCGAATTACTTCACGAAGTGGCGCGTCGGGTGATGGCGGACCGACCGCTCGTGGCGGAGATGCTGACCCGTGAAATGGGCAAACCGTACAAGGAATCGTTCGACGAGGTGGCCTGGTCCGCCAGCGCCGTCGACTACTATGCCGAAATTGCGCGTCACGACAACGGCAAGGTGCTGGGCTCCGCCGTGGACGGTCAGTTCCACTTCACGACCAAGGATCCCCTCGGCGTCGTGGTGATCATCCTGCCTTTCAACTATCCCCTCTGTCTGCTGTGCTGGCAGGCGGCCGCCGCTATCGCCAGCGGCAATGCCGTGATCATCAAGCCCCGGATCTGACGTCGCTCACCACGCTGCAGTTCGCCGCCGCATTCGATGGACTTCCCGCCGGCCTCGTACAAGTCGTCACCGGCGTCGGGGGGGGTGGGCAAGCGTCTGGTCGAGCATGCCGACACCCACATGGTGGCCTTCACCGGAGGCATCGACACCGGACGCGCGGTTGCGGAAGCCTGCGGGCGCCTGTACAAACGCACGCTGATCGAGACTTCCGGAAACGACCCCTTCATCGTCATGCCGTCCAAATTCGGCAATTTTCTCGCGCTGATCGGTGTCGCGTTCGCGCCGCTGTGCGGCATTCAAATCGTCGATTACTTCATCCTGCGCCGCGGCCATATCGAGCTGCGCGCACTGTACATCGATGCGCCGGGCCGGCCTTATTACTACTGGCGAGGCATCAATCCGGCCGCGCTGATCGCGCTGGCGGCCGGCTGCCCGACGTACGTCGCATTCCTGAATCCGCTCACCTACGAGTCCATGGCGTTATACCCTTACTTGACCGCCTCGCTGCCCGCGGCGGCAGTTGCGGCTTTGGTGTATTTCCTGGGCAGTCTCGCGGTCATCCGCGCGGGCCGCGGCGGCTACCCGCGCGGCTACATGGGCGCCGGCGTGGCCTCCATCCCCGAATCAAAGTTATAGTGCGCCAATGAACCTCGCGACCGTCGGCCGGGCGGACTCCTGACATGCATTGGCGATCCAGGCTCATTCATCCCGGCGCACATGCCCCTGCGGGTTTCCGCTCCCTGGCGACGCCGACTTATCGCGGCTCGACGGTGTTGTTCGAGCGCCAGGCGGACGTGGCGGACGACTGGCAGCAAAAGGAACACGGCTACACTTACGGTCTGTACGGTACGCCGACGGTGCTGGAGTTGGGTGCGCGGATCGCGGAACTCGAGGCCGCGCATCATAGCTTCGTCGTGCCGGGCGGTCAGGCAGCGATCGCTCTGATCTATCTTGCCTTCTGCAGATCCGGGAGCCATGCCTTGGTGCCCGTCACTGCCTATGGACCGAACCGCGAGATGGGCGCCGGGCTGCTGGCGCGCCTTGGAATCTCGGTGGAAGCTTACGACCCGCTGCTGGGCTCCGGGATTGCGGCCCTGATTCGCGAAAACACGGCGCTCATCTGGGTCGAAAGTCCCGGGTCGGTGACGATGGAGATTCAAGACGTACCGGCCATCGTCGCCGCCGCCCGCGCCCGCCAAATACCGGTGGCGCTCGACAATACCTACGCGGCCGGCGTTCTGTTCGATGCCTTTGCGCACGGCGTGGATGTCAGCATGCAGGCATTGACCAAGTACGTGGGTGGGCACAGCGACTTATTGTTGGGAACGGTGTCGGTCGCCGGCGCCGCCGGCTACGCAGCGATCGGTTCGGTCTACAAGCAGCTCGGTCTGGCCGTCTCGCCGGACGATTGCAGCCTGGCGCTTCGCGGCCTGCAGACATTGGGCGTGCGGCTGGAGCGGCTCGAGAGAACGGCCCTCGATGTGGCGCGCTGGCTGGCGGAACATCCGGCGATCAAGACCGTGTTGCACCCGGCCCTGCCGTCCTGCCCGGGGCACGAGTATTGGCTGCGCGACTTCACCGGTTCGTCCAGCATCTTCTCGATCGTTTTCGCCGAACGCTTCACTGCCGGCCAGGTCGCCCGCTTCGCGGACACGCTGCAGTTGTTCAAGATCGGCTTCAGCTGGGGCGGCGTCACCAGCCTCGTCATGCTGTATCCGAATCTCGATCGACCGCAACAAGACTATGGCGGGCGGTTGCTGCGGCTCAACGTCGGGCTCGAGGAAAGTTCGGATCTGATCGCGGATCTCGAGCAGGCGCTCCGTACCTTGGACGCACCGGCCTCGGAGCCTGTCTGAGTATTCCGCGTGAGCCGCGATGGCGTTCAGCGCGGCCAGTCTGATGCGCTTCGCGGCCACCTCGTTGGCCACCCTCATCATCGGTTTCTCGGCGATCTGGGGTGCATTCGCACTGTGGTATCAGGCGCCGGGCGGTCAATCCTTAAAGACGCTGAGCGTGCTCCTCTGGGTGGGCTTCGCTCTCATCCTGCTGATTGGGCTGTGGCAGGGACGGACCGCGCTCGCCGTGCTCGCGTTCGCCCCGGCCTTCGGCTGCCTTTTGATCTGGTGGCAGCGGATCGCGCCGTCAAATGACCGAATCTGGGCCGACGATGTGGCGCAAATGACCGCCGGCATCACCGACGGCAATCGAGTCACCTTGCGCAACGTGCGCAATTTCGAATGGCGCAGCGATACCGATTACACGCAACGCTGGGAAACACGCGATTACGATCTCGAGCGCTTGAATTCCGTCGACATGATCATGTCGTATTGGAACGGACCCGCGATCGCACACATGCTGATTTCGTTCGGTTTCGAGCACGGCGCACACGTGGTCTTTTCCGTGGAGATCCGCCGCAAGAAGCGCCAGAGCTTTTCCGAGATCGGCGGCTTCTTCAAGGAATTCGAGTTGAGCGTGATTGCGGCCGACGAGCGCGATGTGATACGCGTGCGCACCAATGTGCGCGGCGAGGACGACTACCTCTATCGCCTCCGCGTGACGCCCGCCGCGATGCGCTCGCTGTTCTTGAGCTACACCGATGAGGCCAATACCCTGCTGGCAAGTCCGCGTTTCTACAACACCATTACGGTCAACTGCACGACGCTGGTCTACCACATGATGAAACGCATCGTCGGCTATCTGCCGTTCAGCTACCAGCTGCTTTTTTCGGGCTATTTGCCGGAGTACGTGTACCGCGTCGGCGGTCTCGATCAGCGCTACTCGCTGGATGAGCTGCGGACCCTCGGCCGCATTACCCTGCGCGCCAGGCAAGCCGACCGCAGCGACGCGTTCTCCGCGGACATACGCCGAGGCATTCCGCGTCTCGATCCGGCGGAATTGCCGGCGGACGCGCGCTAGGACTTCGCGTCCGCGAAGTCCGGCTAGTCACAATGGAACAACCGGCTCCCGATTCGTAGCGTCGCGGATTACGCTTCGGATCGGGAAGAACCGCGGCGCAGAGCCGCATACGAAGGGGAGCCGGCGATGAAGAACGTACGATTTATTGGCTTGGATGTCCATGCGGAGACGATTGCAGTGGCAGTAGCGGAACCGGGCGGTGAGGTGCGCAGCCTCGGGACGATCCCGAACCGAGCGGAATCGGTTGGGCGGCTGATCCGCAAGCTCGGCAAGCCCGAGCAGTTGCGGGTGTGCTACGAGGCGGGGCCTACGGGTTACGTGCTGTACTGGCAGTTGAGCGAATTGGGGGTCAAGTGCGAAGTGATCGCCCCGACATTGGTGCCGGAGAAGGCCGGCGATCGGGTCAAGACGGATCGGCGCGATGCGGAGAAGTTGGCGCGCTGCTATCGGGCGGGGGATCTGACGGCGGTGTGGGTGCCGGATGCGGCGCATGAGGCGTTGCGGGACTTGGTGCGGGCGCGACTCGCGGCCAAGCGCGATCAGCTGCGCGCCCGCAACCGGCTGGGCAAGTTCCTGCTGCGCCACGGTCGGCGGGCGCCCGAGGGCACCACGGCGTGGACCTTGAGGTATCTGGCCTGGGTGAAGCAACAAGCCTTCGAGCAAGCGGCGCAGCAGGCGACGCTGATCGATTACTTGCACGAAGTCGAGCACGTGGCGGATCGCATCGAACGCTTGGAGCGCTGCATCGATACGGCGATCCAAACGCTGCCCGAGAAGATGCGCGCCGTGATCGAGGCACTGCAGAGTTTGCGCGGCGTTGCCAAAATCAGCGCCGTGTCGATCATGGCGGAGGTGGGGGAGATGTCGCGCTTTGAGCATGCGCGGCAACTGATGGGCTACAGCGGCGCAGTCTCGTGGGAAGACTCGAGCGGGCCGCGCGTGCACCGTGGTGGCATCAGCAAAGCCGGCAACTCGCACCTGCGCCGGATCGTCATCGAAGCGGCCTGGGCTTACCGACATCGTCCCGGAGTGGGTGACACGTTGCGGGCTCGGCAACGCGATCAAAGCGAGGACATCAAGGCAATGGCTTGGAAAGCCCAACACCGCCTGCACACCCGCTACGCGAGGCTGCTGGCAAAAGGCAAGCCCAAGCAAAAGGTCATCACGGCGGTGGGCCGGGAACTCTTGGGCTTTATCTGGGCGATCGGCGTTGCGGCGGAGCGCGCGCAAGCCGCCGCGCCCCGGCGCATGCTCAAGCGGGCCGCCTGAGGTTAACGGCGAATATCCATGAACTCGGTACAGGCACCAAGGGTCAGCGGCTGGGATGGCACACGGCAAAGGAGAATCCTCGTGGGCTCCTATGCGACAGGCCTTCGTGGCCGGACCCGCGACGCTAGTCCGAGGCAGCTCCCGACGAATCACGACCATGATGGCGGGCCTTGCGCTCGATCCACGAATATCAGAGTGATCAACCGTCGACAACTGCTGCCCCGGCCGCTGTCCCCTGGTGCTTGGCCGAGACAACATGAAGATGACTTCGTTTGACGCATCAGGTATTGACAGGTTGTTCCATATCAGGAGCCCTGCTCCTCGGCGATCGCATCGCGCAGCGCTCTCTTCAAGACCTTGCCGGCCTCGTTGCGGGGCAGGCCGGACACGATTCTCACCGACGCGATCCTTTGCAACTTACCGAGCCGCTGGTTCGCCCACGCCGTCAGGGCCGCGGCGCCCAAGTCGGCACCCGCTTTGAGCACGACGCAGGCAACCGGAGTTTCACCCCAACGAGCCGATGCGACGCCCACCACCGCCGCCTCGTCGATGGCGGGATGTTCGCGCAGTACCGCCTCCAAGTCGCTCGGGTAAACGTTGAAGCCGCCGGAGATGATCAAGTCCTTTTGCCGATCCAGCAGCACCAGAAAGCCGTCGTGGTCCATGCAGCCGATGTCGCCGGTGCGGATGAAGCGCCTTCCCTGGGAGTCGTGCCACTGCGCTGCGGCGGTCATCGAGGGCTGATTCAGATAGCCGGTCATCATCGCCGGCGAATGACCGACGATCTCGCCGCTCGTTCCGGCAGCGACCTCGCGGCCGGCGGCATCGATGATGCGCAGCTCATTGCGCGGCATGGGAGTACCGACGGTATGCAGCTTGCCGGGGAACTTGTGGGCTTCGAGCATGCTGGCGCCGCCGCCCTCCGTCATGGCGTAAATCTCGATCAATCCTCCCGGCCAGCGCCGCAGAACCTCATCCTTCAGCGCCGCGGCAAAGGGCGCGCCCGTCGAAAACTTCATCGCAAATGACGACAGGTCGTATTTGCCGAAATTCTCATGCGCCAGCAGGCGCTGATATTGAACCGGCACCAGCATCGTGTGAGTGGCGCCAACCTCTTGCGCCAAGGCCAGGTACCGCTCGGCGTCGAACTTCTCCAGCATGACGACGCTGCCCCCCAAGGCCAGCACGCCGAACAGAGTCGCCAGCGTCAGGTTGGAATACAGCGGCGTCGCGAGCAGCGCCACCGACGCCGAGCCATAGCCGAACAGAGCGGCGCGCTGTACGTTGGTCCAGCGAAATGCATGCGTCTGCACGATCCCTTTGGGCACGCCGGTGGTGCCGGAGGAGTAGATGACATTGAACGGCCAGTCCGGCTGCACGGTAGCGGCTGCGGGGGCGGATCCGTCTTTGGCCAGCCAGCGGCGCAAACTCGCGGATCCCGCATCGAGCAGCACGGTCGGTACAGCCCCGGCAGCGCTCGACAGGGCGCCGGTAAGATTCTCATCCAGGAACAGCGCTTTCGCTGCCGCGTCCGCGACCATGGCCGAGAACGTGCGCGGGCTGTAGGTCGTCGCCAGCGGCGCCACGGCAACTCCCGCACGCAGGCAGCCGAGGAATATCGCCACATAGTCGATCGACGTCGCGCCGCAGATGGCGACCGTGTCGCACGGCCTGACTCCATCGCGCTGCAAAGCGGCGGCCACACGGTCCATCATGCGATCGAGCGCGGCATAGTCGACGCTGCGGCCGGCGTGGATCAGAGCCGCATTGTCGGGCTGCGCTTGTGCGTGCGCGCGAATTAATTCGGCAACTGTGGCGAACTCCCGCCGCAGAAGCTCCGGCGCCGCCGTACCAGTCACGGATCCGGCGCGGCGGCGGCCGCCGCCAAAACACCGAGCGCAGAGATGTTCCGCACGAGTTCGGCCGGGAAGCCGTGCCGTGCCCGCAGGTACTCCGCTTCGTTGTAAGCGACCCAGCGCCGACCCTCGGCGTCCTGCCATGCCAGTATTTTGAGCGGCAGATCGATGGCCGCCGTGGGTGTTGCCGCCATCAGCGGGGTACCGGCCTTCGGATTGCCGAGAATCACCAGGCCCGTCGGGAGCAGCGCGACACCTGAGCGCTCGGCATCGCCGCTGAAATCGATTTGCGCGAACACCGTCAGGCCTCGCGCACGCGCCAGCGACTCAACTCGTTGCAACACCTGCGGCACGCTGTGCTGCGTGGGCAGAATGCGTAGTCCATCGACGGCGATAGTCGGGCACATGGTGACCTTTGGCTAGGGCAACGGCGTGAAGCCATAGGCCTTGAAGGCGACCTGCCCCGCGGGCCCGCGCACATAGTCGACAAACTTGGCGGCATCGCCGTTGGCCCGGCGGGTGAGTGCGATCGGGTAGACGATGGGCAAATGACTATTGTCGGGAAACACGTCCACCACACGAACGTGCTTGTCGATCAGCGCATCGGTGTCATAGACGATGCCGAGCGGCGCTTCGCCGCGATCCACGAACGCCAGCGCCGAACGCACGCTGTCGGCGCGCACCAGACGATCCGCGACATTGCTCCAAACTCCAAGAGTGGTCAACGCCTCGCGCGCATAACGGCCGGCGGGCACCGCATCGGGATCACCGGTCGCCACGCGGCCCTTGCCGAGCGCGGCGGCCAGAGCAAAACCGGGTTCGATCTTCAGTTTGATCTTGCTATCGGTTGGCGCAATCAGCACCAACCGATTGCCGACCACATTGTGCCGGGAGTCGGGCTGAATCAGGTTGTGAGTCTGCAAATAGTCCATCCACTCCAAGTCGGCGGAAAAGAACACATCCGCGGGCGAGCCATTTTCGATCTGCCGGGCCAGCGCGGAACTCGCCGCGAACGAGAACCGGACGGGAATCGACGTCGTCTTGGCGAAGCCGTCGCCCAGCTCCTGCAGCACGTTGGTCAATGAGGCCGCTGCGAACACGGTGACGGACGGCTTGTCTGCTGCCGCGCTCGTCGCAGCGAGCCATGGCAGGCACAGCATCGATGCAAGAATGCCGATTATTTTTTTCAATGGCCACCTTCATTGTGCGCCAGCACCGGCCGCCCGCTGTAAAGCTCAGGGTAGGTGCGCCTCAAATTTTCTATCTTGGGCATGTCGTAGAGCGCGATGTACGGGACCGACGGATTATGAATCAAGTAGTCCTGGTGATAGTCCTCCGCCGCGTAAAATCCGCGCAGGGGATCCACGCGGGCGACTATCGGCCGCGAAAATGCATGAGAGCGGTCCAATTGGCCGATGTAGGCCTCGGCAATGCGCTTCTGGCCTGCGTCGCCGTAGAAAACCGCGGAGCGATATTGACTGCCGACATCGGGTCCCTGCCGATCGAGTTGCGTGGGGTCGTGCACCACGGAAAACGCGATCTGCAGCAGTTGGCCGTAGGAGATCTCGGCAGGGTCGAAGACTATTCTGACCGACTCCGCGTGACCCGTGGCCCCGGAACTCACTGATTCGTATCGAGCGGTGGCCGCATCCCCGCCGGCGTAGCCTGCGATGACGCTGCGCACGCCCCGCACGTGCTCGAAGACGCCTTGCACACCCCAAAAGCAGCCGCCCGCGAGCACGGCCGTCTGCGCCGGACCCGGCGCCTTCGGGTTGTCGATCGACGGCGGCTCGAGCATCACCGGCGCTGCGGCGCCGACCGGCGGCGTACGCCATAGGACGACGCCGAGGATGCCCGCCGCGAGCAACGCGGCCGGCCAGAAAGGCGCGCGCATTTTTTTCAGGCTTGACATGACCTCTCCGTAAATGAACTCTGTACGCTATGGTACCTGGAGCGGCGGGGCGGCGCTGAATGTTGGCATCTGAGGTTTTCATCACCTGTGCCGTGACCGGCTCGGCGGATTCGGTGGGCAAGAATTCGCATGTGCCCGTGACGCCGGCGCAGATCGCCGCCTCGGCGCTCGAGGCGCATGCCGCCGGGGCGGCCATCGTCCATCTGCATGTCCGCGATCCGCAATCCGGCCTGGCGAGCCGCGATCCCGCGCTTTTTCGCGAGGTGGTGCAGCGAATCCGGAGCGAGAACAGCGGTGTGATCCTGAACCTGACCGGAGGCATGGGCGGAGATATCCTGTTTGGTCCGGAGCAGGAGCCCCTGGCGCTGCGCACGGGCACCGATTTCGTGGGCCCGCAGGAACGGATCGCTCACGTACTCGACTTGGTGCCGGAAATCGGCAGCCTCGACTGCGGTTCGCTCAACTTCGATGAGCAGTTGTACGGTACCACGCCGAACTTTCTGCGCAGCATGGCGCGCGCCTACCAAAGCCTAAGCATCCGCCCTGAGTTGGAGGTGTTCGAACTCGGCCACATCGAACTCGCCAAGCAACTGCTGGCGGAGGGACTGATCGATCAGCCGCCGTTGTTTCAGCTTTGTCTCGGCATCAAGTACGGCGCCCCGGCGTCCTCCGAGGCGATGCAGGCGATGCGCGATGCCCTGCCGCCCGGATCTCGCTGGTCGGCGTTCGGGCTGGGCCGCATGCAAATGCCGATGGTCGCCCAGTCGGTGCTCCTCGGCGGCAATGTCCGCGTCGGCCTCGAGGACAACCTCTATCTCGACAAGGGAATTCTCGCGACCAACGCCGAGCTCGTGGCACGCGCCCGCGCGATCATCGAGCTCCTGGGCGTGCGCGTGCTCACCGCCGCAGAGACTCGCGAGCGCCTCGGGTTCGGCTAGGTGCCGCAGAATGTCCGCAGCACGCGCTCGGCGGGCTGCGGCGCAGCGGCGTACGCCTCGAATCCCGCGGGCAGCTGGTAAGGCCGTGCCAGCACCGCCGACAATTCGGCAAAGGGCGCGAAGTCGCCGGCCTCGGTCGCAGCATCGATGACTCGTTGGATGCGGTGATTGCGCGGAATGAACGCCGGATTGACCGCCCGCATCGCCGCGGCGCGCTCGCGCGGCTGCTCTGCCTCGCGCGCCAGACGCGCTCGCCACCGCACCGCCCACTCATCGTAATCCTGAGGATTGGCGAATAGAGTCCGCACCCGCGCATCGCCGGCATCCTGTTCGGCGGCATCGCATAGGCTACGGAAGGTCAGCGTGAAATCCGCCTGATTGCGGTGCATGGCCGCGAGCAGTTCGTCGGCCAGTGCCGCATCGCCGTCCTCGCGGGTCGACAGACCGAGCTTGCGGCGCACGCCCGCCAGCGACAGATCCGAAAACCGTGGCGCAAAGGTCTGGAGCGCCTCGCCCGCGAGTTCCACGGCCCGCTCCACGTTCGCATCGATGAGCGGCAACAGCGTCTCGGCGAATCGCGCGAGATTCCACACGGCGGCGTGCGGTTGATTGGCGTAGGAGTAACGGCCCTGCCCGTCGATCGAACTGAACACGGCGGCCGGATCATAGGAATCCATGAACGCGCAGGGACCGAAATCGATGGTTTCGCCCGACACGGCCATATTGTCCGTATTCATGACCCCGTGAATGAACCCCACGTGCATCCAGCCGGCGATCAGCGATGCTTGGGCGTCGATGACGGCGCGCAGCAGCGCGAGATAGCGCTGCCGCTCGAATCTGATTTGCGGGAAATGGCGCTCGATCACGTAATCGGCAAGTTGGCGCACGCCGTCGACGTCGCCGCGTGCGGCGAAGAACTGGAAGGTGCCGACGCGCACGAAGCTCGCCGCCACTCGCGTCAATATTGCTCCCGGCAGCGCACTCTCCCGGTAAACCGTCTCGCCCGTGGCGACCGCGGCGAGTGCGCGCGTCGTCGGAATCCCGAGCGCATGCATGGCCTCGCTGACCAGGTATTCGCGCAGCACCGGACCGAGCGCCGCGCGTCCGTCACCGCTGCGCGAATAGGGGGTTCGGCCGGAACCCTTCAGCTGGATGTCGCGCCGCACGCCGCGCTGATCCTGCGCCTCGCCCAACAAAATCGCGCGGCCGTCGCCAAGCTGCGGAACGAACTGACCGAACTGGTGGCCGGCATAGGCCATGGCGATGGGCTCCAAACCCTGCGGCAGAACATTTCCGGAATAGATGCCGGCCAATTCTTGGGAGTCGAGGCCGCCGACGTCGAGCCCCAGCTCGGCGCACAGCGGGCGATTGAATTCCAGCAGACGCGGCTCGGCGACCGGCGTCGGCTTGATTCGCGCGTAGAAGCGTTCCGGCAAATCCGCATAACTGCTGCGCTGCATGGGTTTTGGGTTCACAGGCCGAGCGCATCGATCAAGCGGTAGGCCAGCACCGATGGCGCGAGAAACCAGGGTTTGCCGTAGTAATACGGCCGCGACGGGAACGGCAATCCATCGAGAGCGGTTTGTCCCGCCTTGAGCCCGAGCATTTGCTGTCCGATCCGCTTGCCGAAATACGGCGCCAGCGGCACCCCCTGGCCGCAATATCCCATGCAATAATAAATCCCGTCGTGCCGTCCCAAGTGCGGCAGCGTATCGAACGTATACGCAACCCACCCCACCCACGCGTGACTGACTCGCGCGGATTTAAGTTGCGGCAATATCCGCTCCATCATTTGCCGCAGGCGCGGCACGCACACCAGCGGATCCTTCTCGGCCAGCGCCGCGCGGCCGCCGAAAACGATGCGTTCGCCGTCCGCCGAAGGCCTGAAATACACCACGACCCGGCGCGAGTCGACGATGTTGCGCCCGTGGGGAATCAGGGCACGCACGCGCTCGGCGCCCAGGGGCTCGGTGGCAATCTGATAACTGCCGATCGGGATCACGCGCCGCCGATGCCACGGCAAAAGCGGACCCGAGTATCCATTGGTCGCGAGCAGTACTTGCCGAGCCTGCACCACTCCGCGCGGGGTCAGCGCCGCAAAACCGTCGGCGGTGCGTTGGAGGGCGCTCACCGGGCAACGATCCACGACCGATGCCCCGCTCTCGAGCGCCCGGCGCTCGAGCCCGAGCAGCAGGCGCGCCGGATCGACGCCGGCATCGTCGGGGTAAACGCAGCCTCCGTGATAGAAATCAGTGGCTATTTCGCCGTGCTGTTCCGCTTTGGGCACGATGTCGATTCTCTGCTCGAGCCCGCGCGGCTGGTTCTGCGCGTCGCGCACCATCCGCAAAAAATGCCGCGCCGTATGCGCGCCGAAAAAACATCCTGCCGCGCGCCAATCGCACTCGACGTCTTGGGCCAGGGAGCGCAGGTACGTCACGGCGTCGAGTCCCTCGCGACAAATCCCGAACGCGACGTCCGCTCCGAACTTCGCGCGCAGCTTCTCGAACGAGGGCTTGATGCTGTAGGCGACCTGACCGCCATTGCGGCTCGAACACCCTGCGCCGAGCGCGCCGGCATCGAGCACCAGGGTGGAGCGGCCGGCCGCTGCCGTCTCGCGCGCCGCCGCCAACCCGGTGTAGCCTGCACCGATGACCAGCACGTCGACGCGCGCCGGCACTGCTTGAGTGGAGGGCGGCGGCATTGCCGCACTCTGCACCCACAACGGTACGGTCGAGATCGAGTCCGGTGTCATATCGCTTCGGCCGGCCGCGAGTGATGCGCGGCCGCCCCGCGAGTCGCCAGCCACGAGCCGAGCAGAATCGTCACGAAGGCGAGAATCCCGCCGAGCCCCAGGCGTTCGTGCAGCAGCGACACGCCGAGCAGGGCCGCGACCGCGGGATTGATGTAGGTGATCACGGCCGCACGCGATGCTCCGGCGTGGCCGACGAGATAGAACATCAGCAGCATCGCCAGCGCCGTGCACACCACGCCGAGTATCAGCATCGAGCTCAAGGCCAGCATCGATGGCATGCGGCCGGGAAAAGACAGCGCGGCAGGAATGAGCAGCACGGCGCTCGCCACGGCCAAACTCGCGGCCAGCGGTCCGTAGGGGTCCAGTCGATTCAGGTGCCGCTGAATGATGAGCGGTCCGATCGCGTAGCCGAGCGTCGCAATCAGCATGCAGGCAACCCCCGCCCATCCGAGCGGACCGACAATCGTGCCGAAGCCGAGCAATGCTGCCACGCCGATAAATCCCAGCCCGAGGCCCGCGATGCGCCATGCGCCCAAGCGTTCGTGCACGCCGAAGAATCGCTGAATCAGCGCAATCGACAGCGGCACCATCGCGATGAGAATGCCGGTCACCGACGATGAGATCCACTTTTCTCCGTACGAGATCACCGAAAACGGGATCACGAACTCGACCAGCGCGAACGCGAAGATCGCCGCCTTGTGCCGGCCCAAGGAGCGTAGCGCGCCGCGCTGCCACGCAATCGGCAACAGAATCGCCGCACCGAGCGCAACCCGCCCGAAGGCCACCACGATCGGCGAGAGCTCCTGCACCGACAGCTTGATGAAGAAATACGGCAGCCCCCAGATGATGCCGAGCGCCGCGAAAGCCCCCCAACCTCGCCAACTCACTGTTTGATCTCCGTAGCCGCCCGATTGCGGCGCATCAATGCTATCAGGGAATGCCCGGAGTGGGTTCAGCGCCGTACTTGTGCAGCCCCCGGGTACGCGTCAGCATCGGCCTACAGAGGAGATCGGCGCAGGCGAAGCAGCGATGCGGTGCGCCGGAGACAGAGCGGCGCGCAACGCAGCGCTAGCATCCAACACACAGGGAAAGGAATACGGTGGTACGGATGTTTTTTCGCGACAAGAGAACATCGCTGCATTATCTGGTACGTGGGCACGGCGAGCCGTTGCTGCTCATTCACGGTTTGGGAGGCAGCGGTGCCGACTGGGCGTTTCAAGTCGCCGCCCTGGAGAAGCGATTTCGCGTGATCGTCCCCGATCTGCCGGGAAGCGGGCACAGCGCTCCCCCGCGGGACGGCTACACCATTCAGGGATTTGCCGCCACGCTCTGGTCCTTGCTCGATCACCTCGGCGTCGAGCGGACCAACATCATCGGCTTCTCCTTAGGGGGCGCGGTCGCGCTCGAGATGGCGGCGCGGCGCCCTTCGCGCGTGCCGCGCCTCGGTCTCATCAATAGCCTCGCGACCTATCGGCCCGATCACTGGCGCAAGTGGCTCGAAACCCATGTGAGCGCCGCAGTGGTGCGGCTGTTGGGCATGCGCCGCGCGGCGTGGCTGCTGGCGGCCCGGCTGTTCCCCGAGCCCTGGCAGCGCGCGCTGCGGCGGCATGCGGCCGCAGCGGTCGGAGCGGTCCCGGCCCATTCATATCTCGGCGCGGGATTTGCGCTGGCGCGCTGGGCGATCGGCGATCGGCTCCATCAGCTGACCAGCCGCGTACTGCTGATCGCGGCCGAGCACGATTTCACTCCGCTGGCGGAAAAGCGCGCTCTCGCGGCAACGCTCAAGGCCGACCTCGTCGTGGTGCGCGGCTCACGGCACGGCACTCCGTTCGATTCGGTGGAAGTGACGAACGCCAGCCTGCTCGCGCTGCTCACCGACCAGCCGCTGCCGCCTCGAGCACGCTGGGTCCGCGACACGCCCGCCTGCGCGCAGTCGCTTTCGCTGGCCGGAAGCATTGCCGAAGAGCACGCGACGGCGCGCCTGCTCAAGTCCGTCGATCGGCTTGCGCCGGTTTAGCCGCGCCCCGCGCTCAACAAGGCCAGCATGTCTTCGTCCTCGGGCTTGTCGGTCTCGGCGTTGTCGCCGAGCAGCTCCAGGCATTTCTCCGCCGTCATCGGCCGTGCGAACAGAAATCCCTGTCCCACGGCGCAGCCCAGCCGCCGGAGAATTTCCGCCTGCTGATAGGCTTCGATTCCCTCGGCGATGACCTGGATGTGCAGATGCCGCGCGATCGCAATGATCGCGCTCACGATGGCAAGATCGCTGGAATCGGTCGCGAGATCCCGCACGAAGCTGCGATCGATCTTGAGCGCATCCACGTGCCAATGTTTGAGGTAGCTCAAGCTCGAATATCCCGTTCCGAAATCGTCAATGGCAATTTTTACGCCGAGTTCGCGCAGACGCGCCATGGTGTCCTGGCGATTCTCTCCGGCGGGCGCATGCGAATCGAACATGGCGCGCTCCGTCATCTCGAGCTGCAGCATCTCCGGACGCAGGCCGTTGGCTTTGAGCAGCGCGGCAATCGTCGACTGCAATTCACCGCGCTGCAGCTGCGCCGGTGCAATGTTCAATGACATGGGCACGAGCGGCACTCCCGCCTTGCGCCATGCACTCATGTTCTGCAGCGTTCGATGCAGCACGAAATTGCCCATCGGCACGATGAGGCCGGTCTCCTCGGCCACCGGAATGAACTGGTCGGCCGGCACCATGCCATGCACCGGGTGGTGCCAGCGCATGAGCGCCTCGAGGCCGACCACCTTGCGGGTCAGCAGGTTGATGAAGGGCTGGTAATGCACATCGAGCTGCTTCAGCCGCAGCGCCTCGCGCAGCGACGCCTCGACCGCCACTCGATGCTTGAGCTTGCGGTTCATGACTTCGCTGAACATTTGCACGTTGTTGCGGCCGCGGTCCTTCGCCTGGTACATCGCGGTGTCTGAATGTTTGAGCAGCTCGACCATGTTCGAGCCGTCCCGAGGAAACAGGCTGACGCCGACGCTGCCGGTGGTCTGCAGGGGATGCTGATCGATGATGATCGGACGGTTGAGTGTTTCGATGATTCGGCCGGCGCCCGCGGTGACTTCGTCGTAGGATTTGACGTTGCGAAACACCACGACGAACTCGTCGCCGCCCATCCGGATCACTACATCGGTCTCACGCACCACGGCGCGCAGCCGGCCTGCCACTTCTTGCAGCAGCTTGTCGCCGGTTTCGTGACCGCGCGTGTCGTTTATGTACTTGAATCGGTCCAAATCCAGGAACACGACGCCGAGCTTGGTGCCGGCGGCTTCCGCCTCGCTGATGGCATCCGGCAGAAACGCGGTCAGATAATGCCGGTTCGGCAGCCCCGTCAGCTGATCGTGATGCGCCATGCGGTCGAGCCGATGCTGGTTTTCGATGAGCTGCTGCTCGGCTTTTCTGCGCAGTGAGACGTCATGCGCAACGTACGCGAGCACGCCGCGGCCGTCCACGTCGAGTGCATTGCAGCGCACTTCGGTCTCCGTCATCGTCCCGTCCTTGCAGCGCTGCTGCATGTTGATCGCCATCTGCGAATTCGCCGTGCGCAAACGCATCATCACGCTTTCGGGCGATGCGGTGCCGTCGGCAAATATGTCGTGCAGGGTCAGCGCCTGCGCTTCGTCGGCGGTGTAGCCGAGGCGGTTCAAGAATGCGGGATTGCCGTACAGTACCGCCAGCGTTACGGCGTCGACGATGACGATGCCGTCGTTGGCCTGATCGATGATGGCCTTGTAGCGTGCGTCGACGCCTTGCTGCCGGTGAACGTAGCGCGTGAATACGAGCAGAGCGAGCACGATGGCGGCCAGCGCCGCCAATACGGCGATGACGACGCCGCGACGCGGAACGCCGTCCGGGGGCGGCGCCGGCGCGGTGACCGGATGCACGGCACGGGCCACGATGACCCAACCCAGGATTGCCGGCGCTGAGCCGTGCGACATGATCGGCCGGGCAGCCATTTGCCGATCATCGGCGAATGCAGCCGGCGCGCCGGCGCGCAGCGCGGGCATCCGCATCATTGCCGGCGGGGGCGGCTGTTCGGTCAGAGTATCGCCGGCAATCGTTGCACTGAACCGCACCGCCTGCGACGCCGACACCACCACCAACGCGTCCACCATGCCGCGGGTCAGCCCCAGGATCGCAGAGCGATCCGGCGGCGCACCGGCATTATCCTGCACGAGTTGCGCGATGAGGTCGGAATCCGCCAAGTCGCGTGCACGCTCGATGAGTTGGTCCGACTCGCGCGCGGCTTCGTACGCCAGCTCGTTCTGCTGCAGCTTCGAGTTCTCGCGTTCGAGCGCGGCGGCTCGCTGCTGCCAATACTGCTGACTCGCGGCGGCCAGCGCCAGCAGCGCGAGAACCGGCAGGCCGCAGGCGGCCAACCACAGCCATTTCTTCGTGAGCCAGCCGCGCAGATGTTCGCCCACGGACCTATCCGGTCCTGTGGAAACAGGTATGTACGTGGCAATTCGACATATTTCGGTCGCGACTGGATACTGTCGGCGCAGTATGTTTCATGCCGTACGAACTAACCGATATGCGGTGCACAATCCGGTGTAGGACAGGTCTTCTAGGGCCGCACCGCCCGGCGTAACACAAGGAAATATCCACACTTGCAGCCCTCTTTTGAAGCAATGGCCGAAATGCCCAACGCCCGCCTCGACGTGCGCCTCGACACGAGTCTCGAATTGCTCCTGGAACTTGAGCCCGCCCTGCGGGGTCCGCGCGTGCTCGCGACCGTGGTGGCGACCGCCGGCTCGACCTACCGCAAACCCGGTGCACGCATGCTCATCATGGCCGACGGCAGCTATTTCGGGCTGCTCAGCGGCGGCTGCCTCGAGGCGGATCTAAAGCTGCACGCGTTCGAGGTGCTGCAAAGCGCCACACCCCGCGCCATCGAGTACGACATGCGCGGGCCGGACGACATCCTGTTCGGCATCGGCGCGGGCTGCGAAGGGGCGATGCGCGTGCTGCTCGAGCCGGCGGCCCCCGGCAGCCCCGCGGCCGCGGCACTGGCCGCAGCGGGCGACACCACGCGGGCGGGCCAACCCTCATCGCTGATTGCGGTACACGAATCGGCCGATCTGCCGCTCGGCACTTACGCGGCGGCGCCGCCGCTGCCGCCCGCGCTGATCCATGCGGCTGCGCAAGCGCTGGCCGACGGCGCGTCGCGCGCCATGGATTCGCAAGCCGGCGGCAGGCGCTCACGGGCATTTGTGCAATTCCTCGCCCCGGCTCCCCATGTCTTGATCTGCGGAGCGGGACTCGACGCGCGGCCGGTGGCGAGCGCCGCACGTGCGTTGGGTTGGCGCGTTTCGGTCGTTGATCATCGTCCGGCCTATGGAGTGGCGGCCGACTTCCCCGGCGCCGAGGTCAGGCTGTGCGATCCGCACTTGCTGCGCTCGGCCGTCGACCTCGAGCAGTGCCACGCCGCCGTGGTGATGAGCCATCATCTGCCTTCCGACGCGGCCTACTTACGCGAGCTGGCGCAAACCCACCGCCCCGCGTACATCGGGCTGTTGGGCCCCGAGGCGCGCCGCCGGCGGCTCGCGCAGGAATTGGGGCCGGTGGCGGACGCGCTGCAATTCAGAATTCGCGGCCCGGTGGGCCTCGACATCGGTGCGGTGACGCCGGAAGGCATCGCGCTCGCCGTCGTCGGACAGATTCACGCCTGGCTGGCCGGGCGCGGCGGGTAGAATTCGTTAGCGGCGACGGGGAGAGAACATGTTCATGCTAGTGAGGCCGCGGAGCGCGGCGCCGGTCGCCTGCGGAGCGCACCGGATGCGAGCTGCGGCGTTGCTCGCGGCGATGGGTGCCATTCTCTGCCTACCGACTCCCGCCTCGGCCGCGGACTGGCACACGACGGTGCGCGAACTGGCGGCCCAGCACTTCAAGAACCCGGCGTGGGGCTATTCGCACTGTGCGCGCGACTATGCGCTCGCGCGTGAATTGGCCGCCGCCGATCACGTGGCGCTCGACGACGATGTGCTGTTCGCGGCCGCGTATCTGCACGACATGGCGGCGTTTGCCCCATGGGAGAAGCCCAAGCTCGATCACTCGGACGTAGCGGCTGACATCGTCGACACGGTGCTCAAGGGGACCGGCTTCCCGATGACGAAGATCGACGCCGTGCGCGGCGCGATCCGCACCCACATGTATTATCGGGACCCGGCCGGTCCCGAGGCCTTGTACCTGCACGATGCCGATGCGCTCGACTGGCTGGGCGCCATCGGCGCCGCCAGAATCATCGCGTTGGTCGAGCCGAACGGCGGCGATCCCGACGGCCCCAAGGCGGTCAAGATGCTCGAGGACAATCTGAAGAACGTTCCGGCGAGGGTGCTCTCGCCTGCCGGCCGGGCCATGGTGCCGCTGCGCACGGCGGAGCTCGCGGCATTCCTCGATGAATTGCGGCGCGAATCGGAGAATCTGCGGACTCTGTAGCGGCGCGCTCTTAATTCGGTCCGCCGCGATGAATGGGATCGATCCAGTACACCTCTTCCACGCGCTCCGCGGCATCGATATTGAGATTGACGACCACCGCCTCGTTGTCGCTGCGGACCAGCACGCATTCGAGCGGCGTATCGCTCGAACGGTTGATCTCCTGATGCGGCACATAGGGCGGCACGAAGATGAAATCGCCGGCGTCCGCCTCGGCGACGAACTCGAGCCGCTCGCCCCAGCGCATCCGCGCCACGCCGCGCACCACGTAAATGACGCTCTCGAGCGCGCCATGATGATGAGCGCCGGTCTTGGCGTTCGGATGAATGAGCACGGTTCCCGCCCAAATCTTCTGCGCGCCGCGCGCGGCGTTGACTGCCGCCGCGCGCAGCATGCCCGGCGTCTGCGGCGTGTTGCCGTCCAGCCGGTTGCTCTTGATGACTTTGACGCCTTCGTTGCGCCAATCACGCTTTGCCGTATCCGCCATGTTCCGCTCCTACGCGATTGGAAATCGCCTCAGCCTGCGAGCGCCTTGATCAGCACATCCCAGTAGATCAAACCGTTGTAGAACTCCTTGACCCGGATTCGTTCGTTGAGCCCGTGCGCAAACTCCTCGCTGTCCATGATGAACACCCCGCCCACGCCGTAGGTCGGGATCCCGCCATTGCGGAACACGGCGCCGTCGGTGGCGTACGAAGCCTGGGTCGGCACCACGGGCGCGCCCGGGTCCGAAGCGGCGACCGCCTTGGCCACCGCCTTCATCACGTCGGCGCGCATGGGCGAGGCGTCCGACACCAGCGCGTCGTAGCCCTGCCGCACGTCGACCTTGGGGCCCACCAGGCCCTGCAGGGTCTTCTGCACATCCGCAGCGCTGGTGCCCGGGAAATATTCGGCAATTGACGGTCGCGGTCGCCGACTGCGGCAGCGCGTTTTCCGCATGGCCGCCGCTCAGCATCGTGGCGACGCAGGTGGTACGCACCCTGCCGACGAAGGCCGGGTTCTTGGAGAGTTCGGCCGCCGCCGCCGCATTGCCCGGGTCCGCGGCAAAGCGCGCCATGGCCGCACCGAGCGGTCCCGGCGTCACCTGGCTCGCCGCCTTGAAATCACCCAGTGTCCACACGTTCGACTGCACCGGAAATTCGTAGTGCTGCAGCGCCTTGAGCGCGTCGGCCAGTTCGTAAATGGCGTTGTCGGAGCGGGGCTGCGAACTGTGGCCGCCCGGATTGTGCGTGGTCACCAAGAACTCAGCGGAACTCTTCTCGGCGCCTTGCACGTAGAAAATGAGCGGTTTGGCGCTGCCCTCGGCGAGCACGCCGCCGCCGCCGTCGCCGTTGAGGGCGAATTCGGCGTCCACCAGATCCCGATGCGCAGTCACGAGGTCGCGTGCCGTGGCCTGCGCCGTCTCCTCGTCGCCGCTGAATGCGATGATGAGATCGCGCGTCGGCACGAAGCCCTCGGCCTTGAGCCGCAGGAACGTCGCCGTGAGGAGCGCTACCTCTTGTTTGACGTCCGAGGTGCCGCGCCCGTAGAAAAAGCCATTCTCCTCGGTCAGGGTGTACGGATCGCGCTGCCAGTCGCTGCGTTTCGCCGTGACCACGTCCATGTGCGCGATGAGCGCAATCGGCTTCGCCCCGCTGCCCTTGCCGCGGTAGCGCACGACCAGGGAGGCGGTCTCGCCCAGCGGCAGGATGTGGATGTCGGCATCCGCAAAGCCGCCGGCCTTGAAGCGATCCGCCAGATACTTGGCCACGAGCGGGACCTTGCCCTTGCCGATCGAGCTCTCGATGCCGACGATGTGCGCAAATATTTCGCGGGCCTGGGCCCGTACCGGATCCGGCGCGGTGGCGGCAGTGCCCGCGTTCCCAGCGGCGCCGCTTTCGGCCGCAGCGAGGCTCAAGGCCAGGGCCAGGGTCCCAGCGCCCAGGCAAAGGCTCATGCATCGCAGTGCTGCTATTTTCATCACGCCCCCATGTGGATTTTTTTCAGTATACCTGCGAGATTGAGCCGAACGCATGAAACCACGGCACGCAAATGCCCCTGTGGACGATCGGCGCTCCGGTGCTTGCCGTGGCGATGCTGGCGGCCGCCATGTTCGGCTGGGTCGGCGGCGGATTCCTCGTGGCGATTGGCAGCTCTCGGTCTCGCCGGCAGCGTATTCGCCGCGGTCCATCATGCGGAGGTCGTCGCCCATCGTGTGGGGGAGCCGCTCGGCACCTTGGTGCTGGCACTCGCGGTCACACTGATCGAGGTTGCGCTCATCGTATCGCTGATGACCGCCGGCGGGGAGGAAGCGGCGGGATTGGCGCGCGACACGGTGTTCGCCGCGGTCATGATCATCCTCAACGGCATCATCGGACTGTGCCTGCTCGTCGGCGGTCTGATGCATCGCGAACAGAGCTTCAGCCTGGACGGCGCCAGTGCGGCGCTGGTCGCACTGGCCACCATCGTCATCTTGACGCTGGTCTTTCCCAACTACACCGTCACCACGCCGGGACCTTACTATTCTCCGAGTCAACTCACGCTCATCGCCATCGTGACGCTGGTGGTCTACGGCGCATTCATTTTCACGCAAACCGTCGGTAATCGGCCCTACTTCCTCGCCGACGCGGACGATTCCCCCACGCCGCCGGCGGCGCGGCCCGAGCAACGCGCATCACGGCCTTAAGCTCGATGCTCTTGTTGATTTGCCTCGTGGCGGTGGTGCTGCTGGCGAAAAAGCTGGCTCCCAGCCTCGAGGCGGCAGTGTCGAGAATGGGCGCGCCTGAATGCGCTGGTTGGGGTGATCATCGCCGGCATCGTCTTGCTGCCCGAGGGACTCGCGGCGCGTCCGCGCGGCGCTCGCGAATCGCCTGCAGACCAGCCTCAATCTCGCCTTGGGATCGGCTCTTGCCAGCATCGGGCTGACCATTCCGGCGGTCAGCTTCGTCTCGCTTTATGGGAATTTCCACCTGCGCCTGGGATTGGACGCCAAATCGTCGCTGCTCCTCATGCTGTCGCTGTTCGTGGCGGTGCTGGTGCTGCGCACCGGGCGCACCATCATCCTGCACGGGGTGGTCCTGCTCACCTTGTTCGTCGTTTATTTGTTTACCACCATCGTTCCCTAGCGCTGCCATCCCTGGCGCCGCCGCCGTCGCGATCGTTCCCTGGCGCGGCCGCAGTCGCGCCTCAGCTGCGCGCGGCAACCTCGTCGATGTGCTTCAGCAGATCCGCCGGATCCTCGTAGACCCGGAACGCGCCGGCGCGCGCCAACTCCTCTTCTCCATACCCGCCCGACAACAGCCCGACGCCGAGTCCGCGCGCGCGCTGCGCGGCGATCATGTCCCAGATGCTGTCGCCGAGCACGAGCGAGTCGCGAATGTCGACGCCGAGCCGGTCGGCCGCCGTGAGGAACAGGTCGGGATCGGGCTTGGCATACTTGACCTGATCGCGCGTGACCACCGGCACCTTCGCCGGATCGACGCCGAGCGCCGCCAGATTTTGTCCGGCGGTCTCCATGCGTCCGCTGGTCGCGATTGCCCAGGGCGTGCCTTGCGCGGTCAGGTAGTCGAGCAGTTCGCGCGCCCCCGGCAGCGGCTGCACGCTGGCCGACAGCGAGCGATAGGCTTCGGCGTGCCGTACGCGCAGCCGCTCCAGGCGCTCCGGCGTATTGTCGAAGCCGGTCTCGCGCAGCAGGATGTTGGCAAACAGGCCGCCGCTCATGCCGATCTTGCGATGAATACGCCAAACCGACAGCGGAATGCCCTCCTGGTCCAGCGAAGATTTCCATGCCAGCACGTGCTGATACACGCTGTCGATCAGAGTACCGTCGAGATCAAAGAGAAACGCGGTCTTATTGCGAATCATGGGCGCGGTTCGGACGGCCGCCGCATCGGCGCCGCGAGATAGCAGCCGAATTCTTTGACGAAATCCACGGAGACGCGGGCATGGACGCGGCCCTGCCGATCGAGGAACTCGGCCTCCTCGTCGAGCGGCACCACCGCGCCGTGCCACACATTGGGGTGCAGGTACAGGCCGGCGCCGCCCTCGCACCAGAAAGTGACGAATTTTTCCGGCGTGACATCATCGCCCGGCAGCGCCAGCGGCACGACGAAACTCTGTCCCTTGAGCGGAAAAAACAGCTGGCCGCCGTCCGGATGATAGTTCGCGCGCCAGATCAACGCCCGCTCGCGCGGCCGGCCTGCCGTGTCGGCGGCGGCCTGCTCCGGCCAATTGCTCCAGCCGAATAGATAGCTGTCGCCCACCGCGTTGTTGCGCGCGTACAGAGTCTCGCCCTTCCAGCAGAACTCGAACACGCCCTCGGTGACTCCGCCTTGATCGCCGGTATTCGCATCGACGGGGCGCCACCCCTGTGCGGGCCAGCGCACGATCTCGATCGGAAAGGATCTCGGGTCATCCACCAGTGTGCCGTAGCCCTGCAGACTCGCGGCGGAGGCCACGACGATCGGAGTCCCATGCGCCTGCCGTACGCCGGTGGTCGGCTCATGTACAAAATTCCAACCGGCAATATCCATAACGGCCTGGTTCCTGCGGTGCGCTCGAGATTATGCCCGCGCGCCGGCGGTTATGCTCGCGGCTGTATCAAATCACACAAACGGATTGCGCAGCCGTACCCCGGTTGGTATGTAATGATCCGTATTTCGCGTCGCGACCGCTAAATCGTGAATGAGCGCGGTGGCCGCAATCTGCTTATCCAGCGGATTCTCAGGATTCGGCACGCGGAGCCGTCCCCACACGTGCGCAATCTCCTCATCGAACGGCAAGATGGCCTGCGCGTAGGTCGTCGTCACCTGCCGCAGCCAGCGTTCGAGACGCTTTGCCTGCGCCGTATCGCCTCGATGTCGAATGCGCTCCACGCCCTGCCGCAGCTCGCCAATCGTGACCACCGACAAGTATAGATCCACCGCCTGAGTACTCGCGTTCGCAAAGAACGCTTGGACACCCGCGTTCGCCTTCTTGCCCTTGCGGATTTCACCGATGACATTCGTGTCGACAAGGTACATGTCAGCCTCGCCGATCACTCTGTACGCGACTGAAGTCGCTGTCCTCGCCCACATTCGGAATCGCCGCTAGAACATCCGCCAAGTGCCGCCGTCGCGGGCCGTGAAGCGCGGACTTCAGGATTTCGCGGTGCTCCTGCTCAGCGCTGCGATTACGCTTCGCGGCTCGCCGTTTGAGTGCCATCACCAAATCGGCTGGCAAGTCTCGCACGATCAATTGCGCCATGGCGGGCTCCATAACTACGGATGGCAGATGATAGCTCGTGTACGTGCCGAATGCTAGCATTGATAGCGCGCGCTAAGGCGCAAAGCGGCGAAGGAATGGAATCAACGCCGACACCCGCTTGGCGTACAGCGTGTACTGTTCACCAAACAGCTGGCGCATGCCCCGTTCCTCGATCCGCAACTTCCGCCATAGCGTCAACCCCATCAACCCCACAGCCGCCACGCCACGCCATCTCCCGACCGCCAGCGTCGTGCCTATGAATCCCAGCAAAAGGCCCGTGTAGATCGGGTGACGCGCCCAACCATAGGGCCCGCTCGTGATCAACTCGTGATTTTCCTTGAGAGTGACATCGGCGCTCCAGTTGGTCGCGAGATGCCGGCGCGCCCACACCGTGAACGACAATCCCGCGACCGTCACCAGCCACCCCGCCCACGCGGTTGCCTCCGACCTCGGCCAGAGTCGCTCCTCAAGACCCCATGCCGGAACGTCCAACACCAAGAGCAGCGCCGCGGCCAGCGTCGGCACCACGTGCATCAAACGGGATGTGATCGACTCAGCCCAAACATTCGCTTTCGCAGCGCGCGACTCGGCCCGCCAATAAAGAGCCCACGCCAGCCAAGTTGCCAGAAATAAAAAGGAAAGATATCGGCTCATGGTCGATCCGCGCTCTCAACTAAGCGCTACGGCTGCGGTGTAGAGTCCTGCCCTATCGTGCCGGCACGAGTAAAATCGAAGCGCAACAGCCGCACTCGCGAAGTCTGATCGCCGCTCGGAGCGAACTTCCATTTCTTCGCGGCTTCCGTGGCAGCGTGGGCGAAATACTTGCTCGATGCGCGATTGTCCAAGGTCGCCGCGACGACGTCGCCGGAGCTATCGACGGTGACACGAACCACAACCGTCATGAGGCCGCGAATGGAATCGCGCGCTCGGCGCGATACATCGGGCATCTCTTCATGCTGCACGATGGGGAACGCGGCGGTACTCGCTTTCGGAATCTCCACAACGGCCGGCGGTGAAACAACAGGTTGCGATTGAGCGGTCACGGACGCAGGTTGCGGGATGTCGGCGCGGGTACGAAACAGGTGCACCCCGGCCCATACCGCCCACAGGGTCATGATGCCCACCGTCATCGCCGTGACGAGCAAGCGTGTCTTCGACGATCGATGTGTGGAAGGTGCCCCGACCAATGGCTCGTTTACCGCCGATGGCGCCGCAGATTCAGGCGTCGCCGATGTGCCGATGTTGCCGATGTTGCCGATGTTGCCGGTTTGAATTCTGCCGCGAGTTCGGCGCACGTGGGACGCTGCGCAGGGTCGCGGCTCAAACATCGTCGCAGCGCATCAGCATATTCCGGCGGAAGGTTTGTGGGCAGGGCAACGGCGTCGGAGCGTTCGCGGGACCAGGCCGGGGGAGTCTGGCTGAGAGCCTCGACAAGGGTGATGCCGAGTCCCCAAATATCGCCCGCGGTGCCCATCCTGCCGTGTTTGGACTCAGGAGGATCGTATGGAGACGGCTTGGCGATGCTGGCTGCGGATTCGCCCGCCGGCCGGATCGTGTCGCTCGCGAGCTTCAGCTGATCATCGACGACCAGAAAGTTCGGCGGCTTGAGCCGGCCCTGCACCAAGTTCTTGCCGTGAAGATAAGTCAGCGCATCCAGGGTTGGAGGCAGCAGGTCGCGCACTTCCTCGGGCGTAAGGGCCCGGCCGGGAAGAATTTGAGCGAGATTCTGCTCGGCAAGATCCATCACGACAAACAGAAATTTGTGGCCCCCCAGTTGGCAGCGGCCCGAGTCGAAAAGGCGGATCAAGTGAGGATGCGACAAAGCTGCAGCCCTCCGCCAGTGCGAGAGTTGCGACTCCGCCAGCGCCGGATGCGCCGGCAGGATCTTGATCGCGGCTTGCGCAAGGTTCTGCGCCTTGCAATCGGTGAGAAATACCACGCTGTGGTTTGACCGGCCCAGAAAGCGCCGCAGCGGATACTCTCCGTTGACGATCCGGCGCTCCCATTCCTTCGTCCAGTCTTCGCTCATCGTCAGCCGAAGATATCACCAAGATGGGGTAAGATGCGCGAGGGAAACTCGGGGAGAATCAATGAAAAACATCCTGATAGCCTCCTTCGTGCTCGCGTTGAGCTTAGGCGCCGGCACCGTCCGGGCCGACAAGCTGCGCATCATCAGCTGGGCCGATTACGTGCCTGCCGACCTGATCGCCGCATTCAAGAAAGAAACCGGCATCGACGTGGAAGTGACGCTGTCGAACAACGAAGAGATGATCTCCAAGCTGCGCGCGACGGGCGGCGCGGGCTACGATCTCGCGCAGCCCTCCCAGGATCGCATCACCGCCGCGCAGCGCGAATTCGGGATCTACAAGCCCTTCGACCTCGACCAAGCTCAAGCTCGAGCAGTTTCAGCCTGAATTTCTCGACATCGTGCGCAAGAACACCACCCTCGACGGCAAGGTGTACGGACTGCCGTATCTCTGGGGAACCGACGGCCTGGTGGTCAACGCCAAGCGCGCCAAGATCGCCGACTATCCCGATCTGTGCCGAGCCGATCTCAAGGGCAAGACCGCCGTTCGCCTGAAGCGCCCGACGCTCATGGCATTCGCATTCGCCGCCGGCAAGGACCCGTTTGCGCTGTACGGCGACCCGAAGGCCTACGGCGCGCTGATGGACCAGGTGGGCGCCACGCTCATCGCCTGCAAGCCCAATTTCAAGTTCTTCTACGACAACAAGGATCAATTGCTGAACGGCATCCGCTCCGGCGAAGTCGTGGCCGCCATGATGTGGGACACCGGCGGCTGGACGCTCAATCGCGACAATCCCGACATTCAATTCATCGTGCCGCGCTCCGGTGCGCTCGGTTGGCTCGATACCTTCGCGCTGCCGGCGCGCGGCCGCAATGATGCCGCCGCCTACGCCTGGATCAATTTCACGATGCGGCCGGAAAATGCCGCGCGCGTCATCAAGTCGGTGGGCAGCTTCTCCGCGGCCATGAACACGGCGGCGCTGATCGATCCGCGCCTCAAGGCGCAGTTCCAGGCCGCCTTTCCCAACAACGATCTGAAGAGCATCCATTGGTATCCGGCCATTCCGCCCGGTCTCGAGGAAATGGAAGGCCGCGTGCTCGACCGCGTGAAGGCCGCCAATTGAGCACTCCCGATCTGGAGGCGGACGCCGTGCGTCAAGCGTTTCGCGGATCACGTGGCCGTGGACTCCCTGTCTTTTTCGGTGGAACGCGGCAGCTTTTTTTCGATTCTGGGTCCGTCGGGCTGCGGCAAGACGACGCTGCTGCGCATGATCGCGGGATTCATCGCGCCGGACGGCGGCGACATCGCCATCGGCGGCAAGCAGCATGCGCGATGTGGCGCCGAACCGCCGCCCGGTGAACATGGTGTTCCAGCAACTGGCGCTGTTCCCGATGATGTCCGTCGGCGAAAACGTCGCATTCGGCCTGGCCCGACGCGGCATGGGTCGGGCCGAACGGATGAAGCGCAGCAATGCGATGCTGGAGCGGGTCGGCTTGGGCAACGCCGCCGACAAGCGCGTCGACGCGCTGTCGGGCGGCCAGCGGCAGCGCGTCGCCATCGCGCGCAGCCTGGTCTTGGAGCCGACCTTGCTGCTGCTGGACGAACCCTTGGGCGCGCTCGATCTGAAGCTGCGCGAGCACATGAAAATCGAACTGAAGCAGCTGCAGGCGTCCTTCGGTACGACCTTCGTCTATATCACCCATGATCAATCCGAAGCACTGGTGCTGTCGGATCACGTCGGCGTGATGAATCATGGGCGCTTCGAGCAGCTGGGCACGCCGCAGGACCTGTATTATCGGCCGCAAACTCCCTTCGTGGCGGGCTTCGTCGGCGCGAACAATCGCATCGTGGGACGGACCACCGGTGCGGACGGCGCGATCGCCGAAATCGCAACCGCGGACGGCTGGGTGGTGCGCGCCCTCAAGAGCGGCGCGATCGCGGTGGGCGATGCGGTCGAAGTATTCGTGCGCCCGGAGGCGGCCATTCTGGCGCGCAGCGCGGCGGAGTTGCCGCCCGAGCCAGCCGCGCCACTCCGGCGAGGTGCAGAGCGTGCTGTTCGACGGCGCGAATTCGGCGGTACTGCTGCAGGAGGCGCGGACTCGCCGCGAATTTCGCATCGCGCTGCCTCAGACCGGGCAGTTTGCCGACTTGAAGCCCCACGATCAAGTGGCCTTCAGCTTCGATCCGTCGCGCGCGGTGTGCTTCGCGGCGCGTGCCGGCGCGGCGGGGCAGGATGTTTAAAGCCATGGACTCGCGCTGGCACGCACGGCTGGTACTGGGTCTGCTGCTGGCGCCGGCGCTGCTCTGGCTCGGCGCTCTGATCATATTGCCGCATGTCGACCTTGCCGTGCTGTCCTTCCGCGAACGCGTCGGACCGCGCCAGTACGTCGCCAGCTTCGCGCAGTACAAGACCTTCTTCACGGAGCCGCTGTATTGGCATGTATTTCGTGCGCACGGCGGTCATGTCGGTATTCGCCACGCTCTTCACGCTGCTGCTGGCGTTCCCGATCGCCTGGATCATCGCCAAGCTGGCGCGCGGACGCGCCGGATCGCTGCTCTTCATCATCTGCCTCATCCCATTTTGGGTCAGCGAGACGGTGCGCACGCTCGGCTGGATGATCTTGCTGAGGGAGTCCGGCGTTCTGCCGGCCTTGATGGTGAAGCTCGGACTCACGGCCGTGCCGGTGGAGTTGCTGTATCGGGACGCGACCATCCTGGTCGGCTTGGTATACACCTCGTTGCTCTTCATGGTGGTGCCGCTGGTGACGAGCCTGGAGAGTCTGGACAACTCCCTGATCGAGGCGGCATACGATCTGGGTTCCGGCGGCTGGGCCATTCTGCGCCACATCGTGATTCCCCACGCCGCGCCCGGCATCACGGCGGGCTGCATCGTGGTATTCATGCTGACGCTCGGCAATTACCTGACGCCGACGCTGCTCGGCGGCAAGAACTCGCAGTGGTTCACCGAGCAGATCTATACGCAGTTCATCACGCGCTTCAACTGGGAACAGGGCGCCGCCTTCGGCTTCCTCCTGCTCGGACTGTCGACGGCCCTGGTGATTCTGGGCCTGCGGGCGAGCGGACAGCGATTTGGCGACGTGATGCGAAGCACGTGATTCCTTCCCTGCCGCGTCCCGCCTGGCTGCGCGCCGCCACGGTGGCCTACTTGATCGCATTTCTGGCGTTCTTGTTCCTGCCGTTGGCGGTGGTGGCGGTGTTCGCCTTCAACGACGCGCCCTACCCGGCTCCGCCCTGGCGCGGCTTCACGCTCGATTGGTTTCTCGGCAATCCGGCGCTCGGGCGCATCGGCCTTTTTGCCGACGGCGAATTGCTCGGGAGCATCTGGACCAGCTGCATCGTCGCCCTGTGCGTGACCGCACTGTCGGCGCTGGTCGGGACGACCAACGCATTCCTCATCGAGCGCGGACGCTTCCGGGGCAAGCAGGTGTTGTCGATCTTGATGCTGGCGCCGCTGGTGATTCCCGGGGTCATCCTCGGCATCTCCATCCTCGCCTTCGCCAGCCGCATCGCGGAGTTCGCCGACGACGCCTTCGGCCTGGAACTCGATTTTCTGCGGCCGGGACTGCCGCTGGTCGTGCTCGGCCAATTCTCCTACATCGCCACCATCGCGACGCTCACCATCAGCGCCCGCCTGCGGCGCTTCGACCGCACGCTCGAGGAGGCGGCGCTCAATCTCGGCGCCTCCAGGGCGGCGGTGTTTCGCACCATCGTGTTGCCGTACCTGCGCCCTGCGCTGCTGGGTTCGGCCGCCATTTCCTTCCTGATGTCATTCGCGGACTTCAATACCACCCTGATGCTGGTCGGCGCGGATACGCCGTTGACGGTGATGATGTACGGACGCATGCGCGAGGGCGCGACTCCGGTGCTGAACGCGGTCAGCCTGTTTCTCATGCTTGCCTCGGCGGTTCTGGCGCTCACGCTGCTGCGACGCTCGCCGCGAGTGCCGCCGGCGCCGTGAAGCGCGGCGCGACGAGATCCTAGCGCTGCGCCTCGTGGCCGTTCGGAAATCCCGCCGCGGCGAAATTCTGCGGGTAAACGCTGTGAATCCGGGTTCCGCCCCGCGGCATCCGTTTGATCCTCATGACTCCCCCGATCATGGCGCAGCGATAATGCATGAGCCTGAGCCCCATCCCCGCGCCCAGCGCCCGAGTCTCGGCGATGCCCACGCCGTCGTCCGTGATCGAAAGCGACACCAAGACGCGATTGGCGCGCAACGCCACGGCAATCGATCGGGCTTTGCCGTGCCTGACGGCATTGTTGATCGCCTCCTGCACGATCAAGTAGAGATGCGCGGCGGCGGATTCGCCGATGAGCAGCGAATATCGCACGCAGAGGTGCAGCCGAACATCGATGTTGTAGCTGTCGCGGGACCAAGCCGCCAGCGTCTGCAAGGCCGGCAGCAATCCGCCGCGCTCGAGCGTCACCGGCGAAATACCGAGCGCCATCCTGCGGGAACTCTGGATGGCGTGGTTCACCAGCGCAATGATCTCGTCGAGTTGCGGCGAAGTCTCGAGTGCGGACGCGGCCGCCCGCTTGGACAGACTGCGCAGCATGAGCGAGATGCCGGTCAGCTCCTGACCGAGACCGTCGTGCAAATCCGCGCCCAAACGCCGCCGTTCGCGATTGGCGATTTCGATGATCTCCGATTCCAATTGCTTGCGTTCGGAAACATCCTGTACGACGACCAGGATCCGCTTCTCGCCGCTCAGGTCGATTTCCTCGGACAGCATCTCGGCGGCGAATTGTCTGCCGTCGCGCCGGCGGAACAGCACGTCGCGCGTGCCGCCGCGGCCATGCAGGCCGAGCAGCTCCAGCGCCGAAATCCCCGCCAGCTCCCCGCTATTGGGCCCGAACATCCGGTCGAATGCCGGGTTGGTGAATTCGATGCGTCCGTGCCGGGTTGACGAGAACGACGCCCTCGCGCATGGTCTGCAAAATCAGCGCCTGGGTACGCAGGCGCGCCTCGCTGCCGCGCAGCGCCAACTCCATGCGCTTGCGCGCGTCGATATCGATGGTCGCGCCGGCAAGACGCACGGCGCGCCCCGCGCTGTCGCGCGCCGTCGCGCGCCCGCGGCTGAATATCCAGCGCCAATTCCCCGACCGCGTACGAATCCGATATTCGGCTTCGTAGGTTTCGCTGGTGCCCGCGATCAGCCTTTCGTACTCGCCGCTGAACGGCGGCAAATCGTCCGGATGGACGAGCGCATCCCAACGCACGGCATGGTTTGCGACCCTCGCAGGGGTCCAGGTCGACGTCGGCGCACCAATCGTTCCACCAACGCAAGGAGTTGTTCGCGAAGTCGTGATCCCACAGGCCGACGCTGGATCCCCAGACGGCGTGCGCCAAGCGGGCTTCGCTGTGCTCCAGGGCACGGGCTGATTTGTGCCGCTCATCGGCATCGAGACACAGGCCGACCGCGCGCCAGGCACGCCCGCTCGAGTCGCGCTCGATGACGCGGCCGCGTTCCTGAATCCAGACCCAGGCGCCGCCGCGGTTGCGCAGCCGGTATTCGACATCGTACGGCGGAGTTTGTCCGTCCAAATGCCGCGGTAATCGCCTCCCGGTAGATCGGCAAATCCTCCGGATGGATTCGTGAGCGACCATAGTTGCTCATGCCCGTAGCCTGAGAACGCCGTGAGCTGCGAGTGCTCGCACCAATCGTTGATCCAGGTCAGCCGGTCATTGACGACATCCCAGTCCCAGAGACCGATTTCGGTGCCCCACAAGGCAAGTTCCGGCACGGGTTCATTGTAGCGTGCGTCCACGAAGGACCAGATCACACGCTGACCCTCGTCCGTATCGGATCGGCGCAGCACCGCGCCCGCCACGAACCTGCCGGGACTGCGCACCTGCGTGCGCATTTCGCGGTCGGTCCCCAAAGCGGCGCGGTGCAGCTTCTGAAGCGCGCCATTGGCGCCGCCATCCAAGAGCGCGAAGATCGACGTGCCGCACAGCGCGTCCGCGTCTTTTGCGAGCAGGCGCAGCAGCGCGCCATTGCAATACTCGACTGTTCCGTCGGCCGTGGTCACCGCGACCCCGCTCCCCACCAGGTCGAATAAAGTCCAACGAGATTCCGCGGCGGCGGCCGCGGCATGGGCGCGGCTGTCCATGTTTCTTTCTTGGCTCCCGTTTTCCCAAGAGTTTGACTATAACCCGCAGGCTACACTCATTTTCCCATGCCTGGGCGGCCAGGAACTCGACGGTGCAAATTCTGGTCCAATATGGCACTGGTCACGGGATCTTGCGGAAACCGCGAAATGCGCCTATTGAACCGCTCGATGGCGGGTGCCCCTGAGCGGCGCGCCGGTCTGCGATATCCTGATGTACAACATTGAATACCAGACCGTCGGCGGTGCCGGCGAGCCCGCCACCGCGTCCGCCGCGCTGCTGGTCCCAACCGGCCTTGGCGCCAACTGCACCGGCGCGCGCCCGATCGTTCTGTACGCGATCGCCGATCAGCAGTCCAAGGACATGATCGATGCATTGACTGCGGCGCGCACGGCGTTGCCGTTGGCCTCCTTGACTCTCACGAAGGACAACGGACAGCTCTTCATCACCGGCTATTCGCAAGGCGGTTACGTCGCGATGGCGACCCATCGAGCAATGCAGGCCGCCGGAATGACCGTCACGGCCGCTGCGCCGATGTCGGGTCCTTATGCGCTGGCCGCCTTTGTCGACGCCGTGTTTTATGGCGAGGTCAACGGCGATGCGCCGGTGTCGTCCACTTTGCTGCTCACGGCCTATCAAAAGGCCTACGGCGATATCTATGCCAACCCGGCGCGACGTATTCGAGAGCCAGTACGCGCCGCGGCATCGACTCCTTGCTGCCGACCACGACGCCGCGGAGCCAACTGTATTCGGAGGGCAAGCTGCCCGAATTCGCCCTGTTCAGCGCGACGCCGCCCGCTCCCGCGTTCGCGGCCGATACGCCGCCGACCACCCCGGCGGATCTGGCCGAAATTTTCGCGCTCGGCTTCGGTCCGGGAGATTTGATTCAAAACGCTTATCGCCTCAGCTATCTCGAGGACGCGCAGGCCAATCCCGACGGCGGGTGGCCGGCGGTCACTACGGGCGTCGCGGCCGCCGCACCCGGCTCTTTCCTGGCGCCAGGCGTTGGCGGCCAATGATCTGCGCAACTGGGTTCCGACGGCGCCCGTACTGCTGTGCGGCGGCGATCAGGACCCGCTCGTTTTTTGGTTCAACACGGATCTGATGCAGCGTTATTGGGCGGCGCACGCGCCGGCCGCGGCGCCGCTCGGCGTACTCGACCTCGACGCCGCGGCTTCGAGCAACGATCCCTACGCCGATCTGAAGCAAGAATTCGCCATTGCGAAAGCTCTCGTCGCTGCCAATGCCGTAGCGCAGGGCGCCACCGACGGCGGCAAGCTGGCCGTCGCCGAGGCATATCACACCTTGCTGGTGGCGCCGTTCTGCTTCGCCGCCGTCAAGACCTTCTTCGACAATCCTTGATGCCAGCACGTTCAGGCCGCGGCGCCCAGAATCTCGACCAGCTGAACCCTGCGGTCCGTCGTCGCGGATTCGAATTCGGAGCTGATGTTGGTCAGCTCCCTCTCGTTGCGGGCGCTCACTACCTTGATCAGACAGGCGCGGTCCCGGCCGCGGCGCTTCGCCTCATAGAGCGCCTTGTCGACCAGACTGATGGCGCTGTCGAGCGAGATGTCGGTGGCCGAGCCCTCCATCGGGAAGCTCGCGTAGCCGATGGAGATCGTGCAGCGGATCGTTTGTCCGTTCCACACCACGGGCTCGCAGCGCACCGCCTGCAGCAGTCTTGCGGCCGTCAGATCCGCCTGCGCCGGCCGTCATCGGCCCGAGCACGGCCAGGAATTCCTCGCCGCCCCAGCGAACGAGCTTGTCGTTCTCGCGCAGCGCCGCGGCGAGCCGCTGACTGATCGCCGCCAGCACCGCATCGCCCGCCGGGTGTCCGTGCGTGTCGTTGATGCGCTTGAAGTGATCGAGATCGGCCAGCAATACGCAGCCCCCCACCGGCCGCCCGCCGTCGACCGCGAGCACGCGCTCATTGAAGTAGCGGCGATTCGACAACCCCGTCAGCGGGTCGTGCTCGCTGCTGAAGCGCAGCTTCTCGTTCGCCTTGCTCACGCGGGCGAACGCCCACACCAGCGCGGCGCAGATGCAGGCGATGAACAGCGCGCCCGCGAGGATCAGCTGCTGCTGCAGCCGTTGCCCGCGCATCTCGGAGACCTTGAGCGCGTTGTCGCGCCGCAGCAGCTCCAGCTCGCGCGCCTTGCGCTCATCGTCGAATTGCGCCGACAGTTCGAGGAACGCGCGCTGCCGGGTGTTCGTCATGAACTTCTCGCTGAGTGCGTCATAGCGATGATAGACCTGGATCGCCATCATCAGGTAGCCCGCATGCTCGAGCGCATCGGCGTATTCTCTGAGCAGTTCCTTGCCGTCCAACATGTCGCTGCCGGCAAGCGCTTCGGATATGGCTGCCTTCGGCGAGCTTCTCGCCCATCTTGATGCTGCCGAGTCCGATGTAGGCCAGACCCTCGTTGAACAGAGTGATCTGCTCATCGTCGTGGTGGTTGGTTCGCGCCATGATCGGCAGCGCTTCTTTCGAATACTTGAGCGATTCGGCAAAATCGCGCGTCTTCAGATAGGAATCGCCGAGGTTGATGAGCGCGAGCTCGAGCCACTTGCTGCTTCCCGAGCGCTTCGCGTGCTCGAGCCCCGCCAGCGAGGCGCGCCGCTCCTCGGCTCGATCGCCGCGGCGATCCGCGATGTCGGCCGTGCGCTCTTCGGTCTCCACCAGCGCGGCCTCGTCTCCCAGGCGGGTGGCGAGCGCGCGAGCCGCAGTTCAACTGCACCGTGGCCCGGTCGAAATTGCCGCTGTCGGTGTAAATGCGCGCCAGCGCGAGCATCGAATGCAGGGTTCGCAGGTCATCGTGCAGCTTGCTCGCAAGATCCAGCGCCTGTTCCAGGAAGGGGAGCGCGGCTTCATCCTGTCCGAGAACCCGCAGTACGTGGCCGCGCAGCGTCAGCACCCGATAGCGCTCCGTATCGGAATCGATGGAGTTGATGTCGATGCCCTTGAGCTCGGCCTCGGCCGCCGCAAACTGGCTGTGCTGGCGCGCGGAGTAGGCGCGCACGAAGCGCGCCGCCCGTACGGCCGCTTCGTCGCCCGTGCCCGCGATGGCTTCGAGCCGCCGCTCGATCGAGTAGACGTCCTCGTCGCGGGTGGCGTCCGCGTAAATCATGCCGCGGATTTCGAGCAACTCGATTTCCGATGCTGCCGGGCTGCCCGACAGGGGCGGCGCCGCATCGATGATCTGCGCCGCCCGCTCGGGATCCGACCACTCGAGCATTTCGAGCTGATCGGCATAGGTCGACTTCGGCGACCGCGCCGGATGCCAGTGCGGCGGACAGCAGGAATGCCCCGATTAGCGCGAGATTGATCGATTTTTCGCATACCCAGGCCAGCGTTGGACCGCAGTGCAGCACCATATGGGCCGCATTTTGGCCATGTTCACACATTCAGCGCCGTGATGAAGGTCATCTCTCAAGAGTCAGTTAGGGATTTGCCCTAGCGCGGCCTCATGGAATGTGACCTGCGTTCTCGCAATGCCCCCCGGCCCCCGCGGCGCTCCATACGGTGGTCAAAACTGGGGGCTTAAGATGGCCGATTATCTTCAAGGGCCGAATAAACCAGATCGCGGAACAGCGTGCGGTAATAGTCGCGCTGCCCCGGCGCCTGGATCAGCAGCAGGGCGAACAACTGCTCCGCGGGATCGACCCAGAAGGTCGTGCCGGCAAGGCCGCCCCAGAAATACTGGCCGATCGAACCCGGTACGTAGGCGATGCCGGCCTGCAGCCGCACGGCAAACCCCAGCCCGAAACCATGCCCCGGGAGCAGCAGGTCGGGCGCGCCGGTAATCGGTCCGAGATGATCCGAGGTCATGAGTTCGATGGTCTTGCGGCCCAACAGGCGCTCACCGTCGAGCGTTCCGCCGTTGAGCAGCATCTGCAGAAAGCGCGCGTAGTCGCCCGCGGTGGACACCAGGCCGCCGCCGCCGGACTCGAAATTCGGCGCAGTGCGCACCTCGAGCAGCTGTACCGCCGCGCCGCTCGTCCGGATCATTGGCGAAGGCCTCGGCGAGGCGCGCGTGATGGCGCGGTCCGGCACGTGAAATGCGGTGTCGACCATGCCGAGCGGCGCCAGAATGTGCCGCTGGAAGAAGTCGCCAAGCGCTGCCCCGACAGCACCTCGACCAGGCGGCCGACCACGTCGGTCGAGCGGCCATACTCCCAGCGCGTTCCCGGCTGATGCAGCAGCGGCAGCTTGCCGAGGCTCGCGACCTGATCGGCGTTGCTCTGCGAGCGGCGGTACACCTTCGCGGCCATGTACATTTTCTGCACGGGCCCGGGGCCGCGGAACTCGTAGGTGAAGCCCGAGGTATGGCGCAGCAAATCCTGGATGGTGATGGGGCGCTCGAGCGGCACCAGCTCGAGCTCCGGCCCCCGCTGCACCGCCACGTCGAAGGTCGCCCGAGATCGGGAAGGTACTTGGCGATGGGATCGTTGAGCAGGAACCGCCCTTCCTCCCACAGCATCATCGCCGCCACCGAGGTGATGGGCTTGGTCATGGAATAGATGCGGAAATATCGCATCCTTGGTCATCGGCGCACCGGCGGCGGCATCGCGCTCACCATACGACTCGAAGTAGCCCACCCGCCCGCGCCGGGCGACGAGCGCGACCGCGCCCGGCAGCGCGCCGGCGCTCGATTTCGCCCGCCATCACTTGACTTAATCGGGCGAGGCGCCGTGGCGAGAGGCCGAGCTCTTCGGGTGCGGCTTCGGTGAGCGGCTGCGGCGTCACGGTGCCGACCGCGCTTGCGCCTGCAGAAGTTCCAGTCCCGCGGCATGGTTGCGCTGAAATCCCTTCCAGACGGTGATGTTCGCCGCCGCCGGGACTGTAGGCATCGTAGGCCAGGGGCGGCGTCGCGGCCGGCCACGCGCCGGCGGACGACTCGGTCACCGGCACGTCGAGATAGGCGGCGCGGCTCTCGTCGCCCTTCACGTAGCGATCCAAGAACGCCGTGATGAAATGTGCGTTGATGGCGGTGATGCGCTCCTTGCGCCACACCGGATCTTCGAACCAATCCTGATCCCACAGCCGCTGCCGCATGGCGTCCGGCACCGGATTCAAACCGATCGCATGTCCGGCGCCCTTGAATGTCAGCAGATAGCGCGGCGCGGCGACCGCCATATCGAAAATCGCGCGCGCGCCGGTGGCGTAATCCACCGTCCTGTCTTCATTGCCGGCGATGAGCAGCAGCGGCGCGGTGATCGCGCGCACGCCTTCCGCGCCCCATGCCGCGAGTGCGCCGCCTCCTGCCGGTGAGATCGCGACCACCGCGCGCAGTCCGCTCACCTTGAGCGAGTCGCGCAGCGCTCCGCCGCGCGCGTAGCGGCAGCATCAACCCTCCGGGCACGAGCTTGGCCGGGCCGTCGGGATCGAGAGTTGCGCCCGCGGCGGTGAGCACCCCGTAGCCGCCCATCGAGTAGCCGACCAACGCGGTGCGCGAGGGATCGACCAGATGGTTCGTCGGCAAGCGTGCTCTGCAGGGAGCGCGCCACGAAGGCGATATCGAGGGGTCGGCGCATCAGCGGCCCGGCAAACCGGGATCGATCGGTGATCGGCGGATCATCGTGATGGATGGCGGCCACGACATAGCCCTTCGACGCGAGATTCTCGGTCAGCCAGCTCATCGCGTTCGGATCATTGCTGTATCCATGCGAAACGATGATCAACGGATGCCCCGTGCCGGACGGCGGCGCATCACGGACCGCGATGCCGGGAATGGAAAAATGCGCCGCCGGCGCCGGCGGCTCGGAGGGCAGGCTTGCCGAATACACGACGCGCGGCGCGCGCGGCGCGGGCTGTGCCGGATACCATAGCTCCACGGTCAGCGCACGATCCACCAACGGCGCAGTTCCCTTGGCCGCATCGAACGCCAGCACATCGAATTGCGCACGCTGCACCAAGTGCAGCGTCCTCACGCCTACCGCGTGATCGCCGAGCCGCGCGAGCTCCGGCGCATCGACGCCGAAGCGGCTGGGCGGCTCGCCGGCGAGAACCGGCCCGCAGACAAAGACCAGCGCCAGCAGCAGCAATTTTCGCATACCAACACCTTCATGACATGGGGATCGCAATTCTAACAGCGTGCCGCGGGCGGTTGCCCGATCTGGAGCAGCCCGGGCAGCTCGGTCAGCGAATCGAGCAGCGAATCGCAATTCAAAGTGTGCGGAGGTCTGCCCTCGTTGTACCCGTAGGAGACGCAAACGACGGGGATTCCGGCGGCGCGCGCCGCCTGTACGTCGTGGACGGAGTCGCCGACCATCAGACTGTCCGCCGGCGCCGCCTGCAATGATTCGCACGCGAACAGCAACGGCTGCGGGTCCGGTTTGCGGCGCGCGCAGGTGTCGCCGCCGACCACGACATCGACCCACTGCGCGAGCCCCACGCGCTTCAGCAGCGCGGCGGCGAAGCGATGCTGCTTGTTGGTGACCACGCCCGTGCGCAGCTTGGCGCCGTGCAGCGCGCGCAGCGACTCGGCGGCGCCGGGATACGGCTGCGCGCGATCTTCGTCCGATTGCTCGAGCTCGCCGTAATGGTGAAAGAAGCGCTCCACCATGCCGGCCTGCGCAGCCTGGTTGAAGCTGCGCCCCTGCGCCGCCAAGGCCCGCTCGATCAAGATCGGCGAGCCTCGGCCGATCATGCGGCGCACCTCGTCTTCCGCGAGCGCCCCGCAGGCATACTCGGCCAGCGTGCGGTTGAGCGCCAGCGCAATATCCGCAACCGTATCGAGCAGCGTACCGTCCAGATCGAACAGTACCGCCGACAGCGGCTGTCCGCGCCAGCGCGCGGCGGCGGATCTAGGCATCAAGCGTGACGCTGACCGGGCAATGATCGCTGCCCATGACGCCGGGATGGATCTCGGCGCCGGTCACGGCGGCGCGCAATTGCGGCGACACGAGCACGTAATCGATTCTCCACCCGATGTTGCGCGCCCGTGAATTGGCGAAATGGCTCCACCACGAGTAGTGTCCGCTGCCCTGCGTGAACAGCCGGAAGGTGTCGACGAACCCCGCATCGATGAAGTTCTGGAATCCCGCACGCTCCTCGTCGGTGAAACCCTTCTTGCCGCGATTGGGCTTCGGATTGGCGAGATCGAGCTCGGTATGCGCCACATTGAGATCGCCGCAAAAAATCACCGGCTTGGTTTTTTCCAGCTGCTTGCAATAGGCCAGGAAGGCCGGATCCCAATGCTTGAAGCGCAGCGCCAAACGGCTGAGGTCATCCTTGGCATTCGGCGTGTAAACCGTCACGACGTAGAATTTCGGGAATTCCGCGGTCATGACCCGGCCTTCCTCGGCGCTGTCGCGCTCAAGCTCGTCGGCGAACGCGAAGCGCTGCGCGAACTCGCTTGGAAAGCCGTTGATCACGGCCAGCGGTTCCTGCTTCGAAAAAATGGCGGTGCCCGAATAGCCCTTTTTCACCGCGGAATTCCAGTACTCGCGATAATCGGGCAAATCGATCTCGAACTGTCCGCGCTCTGCCTTGGTCTCCTGCAGGCACAGGATGTCAGGCCGATGCGCCTCGAGAAACGGCAGGAACAGCCCCTTCTTGAGCACCGCGCGAATGCCGTTGACATTCCACGAAAAGACCTTCATCGGGAATCTCTCATACCGACATTATGCATGCCGGCGGCGGCGCGTGCTCGCCAGCCGGCGGCGGCGCGTGCTCGCCAGCCGGCGGCGGCGCGTCCTCGCTAGCCGGCGGCGCGCAGTTCCTGCTCCGGCTCCCGCTTCAGCCACTTGTTGAGCATGCCGGCGAGGACCGCGCGGTCCACCGGCTTGGTCATGAAATCGCTCATGCCGCTCGCCAGCGCGCGGGCGCGATCCTCGGGGAACGCGGCGGCGGTCATTGCAATCACCGGCACATCATGATCGAGCACGGCCGACGCCCGGTCGCGAATGATGCGCGTCGCCTCGAAACCGTCCATCTCGGGCATCTGGCAATCCATCAGTACGGCGTCGTACGCGGACTTGCTGAGCATCTCGATCGCCTCGCGCCCATGCTGGGCCACATCGACCTGAGCGCCTAATTTCGTCAACATGTAGACCGCGACCCGTTGATTGACGAAGTTGTCTTCGACCAGCAGCAAGCGCCGTGGGCGATGGCCCGCCGCGCCGAACTCGGCTGGGAGCAACGGCACCCCCGCAGGCTCCGCGGCCGGTCCCTTGACGGATCCCGGCACCATGACCGCTCCCGGCACCATCACGGCTCCCGGCCCCATGACGACTGCGGGCCCCATGACGACTGCGGGCCCCATGACGACTGCGGGCCCCATGTCGGCTGCGGGCCCCATGTCGGCTGCCGCTTCGGGTTCCGCGGCGGGCGCCGCCGGCGTCGCCAGGCCGAGCGGCAGCGTGAACCAGAATGTCGATCCCGAGCCGGGCCGGCTGTCGACGCCGATATGCCCTCCCATGAGCTCCACCAGGGTCTTGCTGATGGCGAGACCGAGGCCGGTGCCGCCGTAGCGGCGCGTGGTGGACGAATCCGCCTGTGTGAATCGCCGAAACAGGCGCTGCAATTGCTCGGCGGAAATTCCGATGCCGGTGTCGACCACGCTGATTTTGGCCTCGCCGGAGTCGAGCCGCGACACCTCGATGCGAACCGCGCCGCTGTCGGTGAATTTCACGGCGTTGCCTACCAGATTGAGCACCACTTGGCGGATGCGAAACGGGTCTCCCTGGAAGACTCGCGGCAGCGCCGCGTCATATGACAGGATGATGTTGAGACCGCGCTCGGCCGCTGCCGGCTGCAGAATGGTTCGCACTTCAGCGCACACGGCGCGCAAATCGCAATCGATTCGCTCCACGGTCATCCGCCCCGCTTCGATCTTCGAGTAATCGAGCACGTCGTTGATGAGGATGAGCAATGCTTGGCCGGAGCGCTGCGCCGACTCGACGAATTCTCGCTGCTCGGCGCTGAGCGGCGTTTCGAGCAGCAGATTGGCGAACCCGAGGACACCGTTCATCGGAGTGCGGATCTCGTGGCTCATCATCGCGAGAAAATCGCTCTTCGCTTTGGATGCGGCTTCGGCGCGCTGCGCCTGCACCTCGGCTTGCTGCTTCGCGTCCGCCAGCCGGGCTTGAACGATTCGATCGGCGCGCCGCGCGCGCGCCACGGTGCGGCTCAAGCGGTAAACCACGAAGCCGGCGAGCAGCGACAGGAGCGCGACGGCCGCCAAGGCCGCGAAGCCGGCGCGGCGAATCGCGCTGATGCGCGCGTCGAAATCGCGCACCCACATGTCGACGCCGATCACGCCGACGAAGCGGCCGTGCGAGTCGTAGAACGGCGCATACGCGCTCATGTAGCTGCGCAGCACCTCCTTGACCGGCTCCTCATCGACGGCGACCTCGTGCCGTTCGAGCGCGCGGCGCAGCGTCGGGTCGAGGGTGTCGTGCGGCTTCATGATCGGGTCGGGCGCCTCGGTGTCGCCTTCGACGTGAAACAGATAATCCGTGCCGAGGACGTAGTAAATCCGCTGGTTCTCGAGGATGGCGGTGTAGACGTAGATGATGTCGGACGTCGCCTTGTGGAATTTGACGAGCGGGGCCAGAAGGCTCAGGTGCTCGGGGCTGCCGGCCTGCGCCTGCGACCTGAGCAGGCGGTGCTGGTCGCCGTCGACCAGGGTCGCCGCCACCCGGGCCAGCTGTTTGAGTTCGGTGCGCACGGCATCGAGTTGGGCCACCCGTGCCGATTGCCATAGAAAAAAGAGTCCTAGGCAGGAAATGAGCATGATGCCGCATCCCGCCGCCATCCCGTGCAAGAGCGGGCCACGGACGCGGCTGATATGGCGTTGCAAATGGTGCATGGTTGATGCGATATATCGGCCCGCCGCGCCGAATCTGTAGCGCTTGCAATTCCCCTTTCCCGCGGTTTCAATTGCGGTTTTCAGGGGATCGCCGCACCGCGGCGCACGGAAGCCATTCGATACAGGCGGGAGGGCGCGCCATGCTGAAGAGGATTCTTGTGATCATCGTAGCGGTCCTAGTCGTGCTCGCGATCGTCGGACTGCTGCTGCCGCGCAAGGCGAGCGTGGCGCGCTCCATTACCATCGCGCGGCCCGCCAGCGTGGTCTACGCGACGGTCAACTCCTTTCAATTGTTTCCCAAGTGGTCGCCGTGGCAGAACTTGGACCCGAACATGCAGCAGACGATCGAAGGGCCGCGCGACGGCGTCGGCGCCAAGCTGGTCTGGTCCGGCAACGACAAGGTGGGCTCCGGCAGTCAGGTGATCACCGCATCCACCCTCAACCAATCGGTCGCGAGTGATATCGATTTCGGCAAAATGGGGGTGGCGAAGTCGGCCTTGCTGTTGGCGCCGGACGGGCATTCGACCCAAGTGACGTGGACACTCGACATCGACCTGGGAACGAATCCCATCTCCCGCTATTTTGGACTCGCGATGGACCGCATGATCGGCAAGGACTATGCAACGGGATTGAGTCAATTGAAGACCCTCGTCGAAAGCATGCCGAATGTCGACATCGCGGGCTTCGCCGCGGAGCCGGCGGAGCTTCAGGCCAGGCCGATTCTGGTGGTGGCCGAGACGTCGCCGCCCGACACCGCCTCGATATCCAAGGCGTACGCCGATGGCTACGGCAAGATCGCCAAATTCATGGCGAAGAGCAAGCTGCACCCATCCGGTGCGCCGCTCGGGATCGACGGCGAGATGACCTCGACGGCTTTTAGCTTTCAGGCCGGCATGCCCGTGGACCGCGGCGATGTCGCCGGGGACGGCACCGTAGAGCTCTCGCAAAGCTACGCAGGCAAAACCCTGAAAACCACCCATGTGGGGCCTTACGATACGTTGGGGAAGACCTATGAGGCGTTCCGCGCCTACATGGCAGCGCATGCTTACACCGCCGTGGGGACGCCGATTTCCTGGTATATCGACGATCCCGGGACGACGCCGGCCGAGAAACTGCGTACCGAAATCTACTGGCCCATCCGATAACCGCCACGGCACCTTGAGGCACCGGAGCGCGGTCGCCACCGGGTGCGCGCCGATTGTATGTAGCCCAGCGCACAGACCATCCAATCCATCGTAGGTTAAATGGATGAGGTGCGAATTACGCGCCGATCACGCCACGAGCCAAGGAGGGTCTCTTGCCGCAGAACATACTGCTGATACAGGACGATCCCGCGGATGCGCAAGCCGTCCGCGAAGCCCTGCTGAGCTCGAGCGACGGACCTTTCGAAGTCGATTGGGTGCGCAACTGCGCCGAGGGTCTGAATCGGCTGGCGCAGACGGGAAAACAGATGGGTCGCCCCTCGCACATGGGGCGCCACTCTCATGGGATCGCCGCAGTGCTGGCGGATCTCTACCTGCCCGACAGCCGGGGAATCGAGACCTTCGACCGGCTGTTTCAAGCGGCTCCGCAGATCCCCATTCTGGTGCTGATTGCGGCGAGTGACGAAGCGATCGCGCGGCTGGCCGTGCAACGCGGCGCCCAGGATTTTCTGCTCAAGGATCGCCTCGACAATTACTGGTTGCCCAAAGCGCTGCGCAGCATGGTCGAGCGGGCGGCCAATGGCGAGGCGTTGTATGAAGAAAAGGAGCGGGCCGAGGTCACGTTGAACTCCATCGGCGACGCCGTCATGAGTACCGACGAGTGGGGCAACGTGACTTACTTGAATGCGGTGGCGGAACAGCTCACGGGCTGGTCCCGGGCGGAAGCGGCCGGGCGCGCGCTCGGGGAAGTGTTTCACATTGTCGACGCCGTCACTCGCGAACCGGTAGCGGATCCCATGGCGCTGGCCCTGCGGGAGAATAAAACCGTCGGGCTCACCCCGAACAGCCTGCTGATCAGGCGCGACGGCGTCGAGGCCGCCATCGAGGATTCGGCCGCCCCCATCCACGACCGGCGCGGCCAGGTGACGGGCGCCGTCATGGTGTTTCACGACGTGAGCATGGCGCGCGAACAGTCCCTGCGAATGTCATACCTGGCGCAGCACGACGGCCTCACCGATCTGCCCAACCGGATCTTGTTAAACGACCGGCTGGCGCAGGCAATGAGCTTGGCGCAGCGGCGCCGGAAAAAGCTCGCGCTGCTGTTCCTGGATCTGGATCACTTCAAGCACATCAACGATTCACTGGGCCACGCCGTCGGCGATCAGCTGCTGCAAAGCGTGGCCAAGCGCCTGCTCGACTGCGTGCGCAGCTCCGACACGGTAAGCCGGCAAGGCGGCGATGAATTCGTGATTCTTTTGTCTCAAGTGATGCACGCCGAAGACGCGGGCATCAGCGCCGAGAAGATTCTGTCGGCGCTCAATCAACCGCACCACATCGGCGAGCACGCAATATTTGCCACCGCGAGCATCGGGATCGTCACCTATCCGGACGATGCGCCGGACGCCGAGACCTTGCTCAAGAATGCCGATTTTGCGATGTACCAGGCGAAGGACTACGGGCGCAACAATTACCAGTTCTTCAAATCGGACCTGAACGTGACGGCGCTCGAGCGTCAGGCAATCGAGCACGGATTGCGCCACGCAGTCGAGCGCGGCGAACTCATACTGCATTATCAGCCGCAGATCAATCTGGCGACGGGCGCGATCGCCGGAGTGGAGGCGCTGCTGCGCTGGCGGCATCCGCTGCGCGGGCTGTTGCATCCTGGATCATTCATATCGGTCGCGGAAGAATCCGGCTGGATCGTTCCCATCGGCCGATGGGCCTTGCGCGAAGCTTGCCGCCAAGCCGTGGCCTGGCAGGACGCGGGGCTGCCGCCGATGCGCATCGCCGTCAATGTCTCGGCGGTGGAATTGCGGGCCAAGAATTTCGTCGACGGCGTGCGCGCCGTCTTGCGGGACACGCGTTTGGACCCGCGTTATCTGGAGCTGGAGTTGACCGAAACCTTCCTGATGCACGATTCGACCTCGACCGCGACGGTGCTCGAGGCGCTGAAGGACATGGGCGTACAGCTCGCGCTCGACGACTTCGGCACGGGGTATTCGAGTCTGTCCTATATGAAGCGCTTCCCCATCGATACCTTGAAGATAGACCAGTCGTTCGTGCGCAATTTGACGACCGACGCCGACGACGCCAGCATCGTGAGCGCGGTGATCCACATGGGCAGCAGCCTGCACATGCTGGTCGTGGCCGAGGGGGTTGAAACCTCCGAACAGGCTGAATTGCTGCGCGCGCAGGCTTGTCCCGAGGCCCAGGGCTTTTATTTCAGTCACCCGGTCGTGCCGCGGAGCATCGCGCAAATGTTGGCGCGCGGCGCGCGCCGCGCGCGGGTTTAGCCGTCTTACACGCAGCCCTGCGGTTGGCGTGGACAGGCGCCGCTGCGCGGACAGATGACGCTGGCGGGAGATTCCAGCGCATCGGCAATCCACGCAATATTGAGCACCTGCGAGGCGGCGCGTATGGCGTTTGCGGCGCGCTCCGGAATCACACCATCCCCGCCGCCGAGGCGGCAGGCTTCCGCCACCGCTTCGACCAGCTCCTCGCCGTCGAAGCCCTGCGCATCGAGCGCCGGCAGCAGATCCACTCCCACGGACAACACGTGCAATTCATCCAAGGCGTCGCGGGTGAGCAGCGAGTGGCAGCAATACAGCCGCGCGCGCTTGCCGTCCTGCATCACTGAAATCTGCGACTTGGGCTTTTGCATTCGCGGGGTTGCCGGCGGCTGCTGCAGCAGACGAAACACGGCCCACCGCGGACAGGGGTCGGACACCAGGCTCATATTCCCCCAGGGCAACGGAATGCCGTTGCCGCGATACACCGCACGCAAGTACCCCGGGGCGTACGCGTCGAAGAAATGCCAGTGCCGGTACGGCGAGACGGCGGTCATGCGGCGCATGACGAGCGCCGGAGTCACCCCGAGCTTATGGCAGGCCGCGACGCTGTGCGCCTCGCGGATCAGGAAGCGCCGAAACGGGATGCGCGGGCAGAGCAATGCACCGGCAAAGAAGCTGCATTCGAAATCACGCCAGGCGTACAGCACGTCCTGCGCACCCATGCCGGCCGCGGAGCCGGACGATTCGCCGTCGCCGGAATGAATGGCGCTGTGCGGGGAGGACGTTTCGCCGTCGCCAGATTGAGCGGCGCTGTGCGGGGAGATGGCGCCGTCGCCGTTGTGCAGAATCTTGTGGCCGATGAAGAACGCGAGCTCGTATTTCAGCCGCTCCTCCTGGCTGCGCAGACGCTTGTTGATCAGCACCATTCCCGGGGCTTCGAACTGCGATCGCACCAGCGCTCCGCTCGGCTTGCGCGCATCGCCGTCGAACCATTGCACCTCGAGTGCGTGGCGCTTGCAAATCGCCATGACGGCATCGAGGTCGAGCGGCATCTGCCGCTTGCCGCACTCCTCGGCTGCGCGCTCGATGTCCGGGAAATTGTTGTGGCGCGTTTCCTGCCAGACGCGAATCAGCAGCTGCGCGAACTGCCGCCCCGTCGTGCCGGTTTGCGACAGCAGCTCGGGCAGGGCGTTCTGCAGCAGTTCATGCGAGAACAGAAACGCCGGTTCCAAGGGCATGGCCTCGAGGCCGCCGCGCGCGCGCTGCGGCGGAGCGGCTTCGACCTCGGTGTTCTCATCGAGGAACCAACGCGCGTCCTTGCTGAAGATGCCTGCCAGCATTTCCAGCATGTCGGCCGACGGCATGCGTTTCCCCGTCTCCACCATGCTGAGGTAGGACACCGACGGGGCACCCGCCGCGTCGAGCTGCACGCAGCGCGCCGACAGCTCATCGAGCGTGAGCCCGTTGCGCTTGCGCAGCGACCGTAGCTTGGTCCCGAGAAAATGCCCCTGCCGGATCAATGTTCCCATGCGCTTCGCGCAACTCTTAACGGGGTCGATGCGACCCCGTCCGTTAGTGCTCGCTGCGCGAGCATTAGACCGCTGATTGTCATTAGGCACCCCGTTGTGAAATTCACACTGTGAAATTTCTAATGTGTAAATCCGCGCTTCTCGTACTTTAAGCTCTGCCCATCGAGGGGCGCAAGCCCGCGCAAAGCTTTGACATAAGGAGATTTGAATGAGCACCCCAAACATCGACCGTTGGCCCGGCATCAAGCGGCCCTACTCCACCGAGGACGTGGCGCGTCTGCGCGGCTCCGTGCACATTGAATATTCCCTGGCGCGGCTGGGTGCGGAGAAATTCTGGCGCCAATTGCACAGCGAACCCGTCATTGCGGGATTGGGCTGCATGACCGGAAACCAGGCCATCCAAACCGTGCAGGCGGGTCTGAAGGCGATTTACTGCTCGGGCTGGCAGGTGGCCGGCGATGCCAACACCGCCGGTGAGGTGTATCCGGACCAGAGCCTGTATCCGGTCGATTCGGTGCCGAAAATGGTCGAGCGCATCAACAACGCGCTGCTGCGCACCGACCAAATTCACCACATGGATGGCAAATCCGACATCGATTGGCTGGTTCCCATCATCGCCGACGCCGAGGCCGGATTCGGCGGCAATCTCAATGCCTTCGAGCTGACCAAGGCCCTGATACGCGCCGGCGCCGCGGCCGTCCACTTCGAGGATCAGTTGTCGTCCGCCAAGAAATGCGGCCACCTGGGCGGCAAGGTGTTGGTCTCGACCGGCGAGGCCATCAACAAGCTGGTGGCGGCGCGCCTCGCCGCCGACGTGCTCGGCGTGCCCACGGTGATCATCGCCCGCACCGACGCCGACGCGGCGGACCTGCTCTTGAGCGACCACGATCCGCGCGACGCGCGCTTCCTTACCGGACAGCGCTCGAGCGAGGGTTTCTTCCACGTCAAAGCCGGCATCGACCAGGCCATCGACCGCGGCCTGTCCTATGCGCCGTATGCCGATCTTCTGTGGTGCGAAACCTCGAAGCCGGACATGGCGGAGGCGCGGCGATTTGCCGCCGCCATCCACGCCAAATTCCCCGGCAAACTGCTCGCCTACAACTGCTCGCCCTCGTTCAACTGGCAGGCCAAGCTCGACGCCGCGGCGATGAAGCGCTGGCGCGAAGAGCTGGCCGCCCTGGGCTATCGCTTCCAGTTCATCACGCTCGCCGGCTGGCATGCGCTGAATCTATCGATGTTCGAGCTGGCCGCGGCGTATCGCGCGGACGGCATGCTCGGCTATTCGCAGATGCAGCAGCGCGAATTCGGCCAGGAAAGCGCGGGCTACCGGGCGACCAAGCATCAGTCTTTCGTCGGCACCGGCTACTTCGATGCCGTGCAGACCGCGATCAGCGCGGGCGCGCATTCCACCGGCGCGATGGCCGGCAGCACCGAGACCGAGCAGTTCGGCGCGCCGGCGGCGCCGGAACAGAAGCGCGCGATCGCGTAACGCGTGTTGCAGCCGTGAGCGCCGCCGTCACTTCCGTCGCGATGCAGGACAGCGTCGCCGCGAAAGATCACGCCGCCATGCTCGCGGAGCACTTTCGGCTGTATAACGAGGAATTCGGCCGCATCACGCGGCGCGCGGCGCTGAATTTCCTCGCCGAGGATTGGCACACTGCGCAGCTCGATGCGGTCGCCCGCATCGAGCTGTATGAGCTGCGTGTGGCGCGCGCGGTGGCGGCCGTCGCGAGCCAGCTGCAATCGAAGCGCACCGACGTGGCGCTGTGGATCGATATCAAGCGCGCCTACGAGATCATCGTCGCGCGGCGTCCCGACAGCGATTTCTACCGGACGTTCTTCAATTCGGTCACCCGCGACCTGTTCGGCACGGTCGGCGTCAACCCGGAAGTCGAATTTTGCGCCACCAACGTCGGCCGCGCATCGGGGAGCGTGCCGATCCGGGTCTACCGCGTCGGCGGCTCGCTGCCGACGGCGGTGCGCGAAATCCTCACCGATCTGCCATTCGGCGCGGCGATCGGCGATGCGGACGCCGCGGTGCATCGCATCAGCGCGGAAATCGGCCGCTACTTCCAAACCGGCCGGCAGAGCGCTCATCCCGAGTCCATCGAGCTGATCGAACCCTTGTTCTATCGCGGCATGCATGCCTTCGCGGTCGGCCGCTTGATCGGCGACGGCTCGATCACGCCCTTGGTGCTGGCGTTCACCAATTCCTCCACGGGCGTGCAGGTCGATGCCGTGATGCTGTCGCGCGCCGACGTCGGATCGCTGTTCGGCTACGCGCGCTCCTATTTCCACGTTGACCTGCCGGTGGTCAGCGCCGCGATCACCCTGCTGCGCTCGTTCATGCCGCGCAAGCCCATCGATGAGCTGTACACCGTGCTGGGCCGCGCCAAGCAGGGCAAGACCGAGCGCTACTTTGCGCTGCAAAGGCACCTGGACAAATCCATCGACAGTTTCGTGCATGCCCCGGGCGAGCGCGGCCTGGTCATGATCGTCTTCACCCTGCCCTCCCACGATCTGGTGTTCAAGGTGATCCGCGACCGCTTCGGTGCGCCGAAGACCAGCACGCGCGAGGACGTCATCGAGCGCTATCAATTCGTGTTCCGGCACGACCGCGCCGGCCGCCTGGTCGATGCCCAGGAGTTCAAACGCCTGCGGCTGCCGCGTGCGCGCTTCATGCCGTCCCTGGCCGATGAGCTCCTCAACGAGGCCGGTGAAAGTTGCCGCATCGAAGGCGAGGATTTGATCGTCGAACATTGCTACATCGAGCGCCGGCTGCGGCCGCTCAATTTATTCTTGCGCGAGGCCGAGCCGGCGGCCGCCGAGGCCGCCATCATCGATTACGGCAACGCGCTGCGCGATTTGGCGGCGAGCAACGTGTTTCCGGGCGACCTGCTGCTGAAGAATTTCGGCGTGACCAGCCACGGGCGCGTCATCTTCTATGACTACGACGAGATTTGCCTGGTGTCCGATTGCGTGTTCCGCGACCTGCCTCGGGCCAGCTGCGAGGAAGAGGAAACGAGCGCCGAACCCTGGTTTCACTGCGGACCGCACGACGTGTTCCCGGAGCAATGGCTGCCGTTCCTGTGCATACCGCCGGCGCTGTGCGAAGTGTTCAAACAGCGCCATGCGGCGCTGCTGACGGCAGAATGGTGGCGCGCTCTGTGGCCGCCGGCGGAGGCGGCGGCGTCGTTACCGTCGGAGGCGGCGACGTCGTTAGCGGGGGTCGCCCATGGAGTCGAATAGCGCGGCGGTATCGGCGAGGCGGGCCGCTCGCGCGCGCACATACTGAAGGTAGGCGTTCTGATACTGCTGCCCCGCGGTTAACGTCGCATAGAAAGACGTCCCGCCGAGCTGGTAGCGCGCTTCGGTATCGCGCCGCATCGCCTCGGTCGTATCCACCGCGCGGCGTGTCTGATTGAGCGTATTGGCGTCCTCGTCGAGCGCAACCAATGTATCCGCGACATTTTGAAAAGCGCTGAGCACGGTTTGTTTGTACTGCGCCACGGCGGCCTCGTAGGTCGCCTCGTACTGGTGCTTGCGCGCCACGAGCGCCCCGCCGTGGAACAGGGGTTGCGTCAAGCCGGCGCCGACGCTCCAAATGGCTCCCGCGGGGGAGTTGAAGGTCGACCAATCGAATCCCCCGCGCCCATAGGCTGCGGACAGGGTCAATGAGGGAAACATCGATGCCGCGGCTGCGCCCGCCTCATCCGCCGTCGCACGGACGTTCGCTTCGGCCGCCAATATGTCCGGCCGCTGGTGTAAAAGATCGGATGTCACCGCGATGGGTACGCTCTCCGGCAGCTTGAGCGCGTCCAGGGGCAGCGGTGCGGGCGCGCGCTCCGGCGTACGGCCGAGCAGCACCGCCTGAGCGTGGCGTACCGCAAGCAGTCTCGCGCGCAGCGCCGGCAGCGTCGCGGCCGCATTGGCGGCATCCGCTTCGGCGGCAAGCGCTTCATCATGCGATGTGCTGCCGAGCTCGTAGCGCGCCGCGGTTTGCGTGGCGCGCTGCTCGCCGAGCGCGACCAACTGCTGCGTGGCGGCGACCTCAACCTGCAGCGAGGCGGCATCGATGGTCGCCACCACGATATTGGCGGCGAGCGCGCGCCGCGTCGCCTCGAGCTGGTATGCCTGCTGCTTGATCTGAACTGCCAGTGCGCGGTTGGCAAGCAGCGCCGCACCGAAGAAATCAAACGTGTACGAAGTCTTCACCTCGGCGGCGAACACGTTGTATAGGAAGGTTTCCTGATGCGGCAGGATGGGAATGCCGAGCGCTCGCTGCCGCGACGGGTCGAAGCCTACGTCGATGCTGGGCAGCATGGATTGGCCGATCTGCGAACGCAGGGCTTCCCGCGCGGCCTTGAGGGTGTGCTGCGCGGCGGCGAGCGAGGGACTGTTATCGAGTCCTTCCTCGACCAGTGCGTCGAGCGCCGCTGAATCATAAGCCTTCCACCATTGCGGCAGCGAAGCCCCGCCCGGCTCCATGCGCTGGGCGATGCCGTCCGCGACGGGCAATTGCGCAGGCTCCGCGTCCGCGGCGTAGTGCGCCGTCGGGGGCGTCGGCGGCGGATTTCGATCGGGTCCGAAGCTGCTGCACCCCGCGGCACTCGCGCCGAGGACGGCCACGACGAGGCTCAAAGTCTTCATGGCATCACCTCGCGCGGCGCCTCGTCCCGGCGCACGCGAAACCACAACGCATACAGCGCCGGCAGATAAAATACGGTCAACACGGTGGCCACCGTGATGCCGCCCATCAATGCGGTTGCCATCGGGCCGAAGAAATTACTTCGCAGCAGCGGGATCAGCGCCAGTACCGCCGCTGTTGCGGTCAGCGTGATCGGACGGAAGCGGCGCACCGTGGCGCCGATGATGGCCTCGAAGCGGCTGTGTCCGGCGCGGATGTCCTGCTCGATCTGGTCCACCAAAATCACCGAGTTGCGCATGATGATGCCGAACATCGCGATCGTGCCGAGCATCGCCACGAAGCCGAAGGGCATGTGGAACAGCAGCAACGCCGCCACGACCCCGATGAGTCCGAGCGGCGCGGTGAGCACCACCATGAGAACGCGGCTGAAACTCTGCAGCTGCACCATCAGGAACACCAGCACTGCAATCACCAGCAGCGGCATCTGCGCATTGATCGAGGCCTGCGCCTTGGCGTTCTCCTCGACTGCACCGCCGATTTCGATGCGGTAGCCGCCGGGCAACTCCTTGTGCAGTACCGCCAGGGCTTGGTCGATCCGGGTCGTGACGTCGATCCCCTGCGCCCCCTGCCGCACATCGGCCTGCACGGTGATGGTCGGCTGACGGTCGCGTTCCCACACCACGCCGTATTCGAGCCCGTAGGTGAAGCGGCCGAGCGTGGCCAGCGGCACCGCGCTGCCATTCGGCGACGGCATGGCCAGGCGTTCGATCTGCGAGGGATCGACGCGGTCGCGTTGCGGTGCGCGCAGATCGACACCGATGAGCTTGTCCCGTTCGCGGAACTGCGTGAGGGTGTAGCCGGTCAACGACATCTGCAGATAATTCTCTATGTCGAGCGATGAGATGTTCAGCTGGCGAGCCTTGGTTTGGTCGACTTCGAAGTGAACCGACCGTTCCGCGGGTTCATCCCAGTCGAACTGCACGTTGGTCGCGTCCGGGTTGCGGCGCATGATCTCGGCGACCTTCTCCGCGAGAGTTCGCACGGTGCCGATCTCCGGCCCCGACACGCGGAACTGCACCGGGAAACCGACCGGCGGCCCGTTCTCGAGCCGGCTGATGCGGGTGCGGATCGACGCGTACTCGGTGTGCAGTACCGGGTTCAAGGCGGCGGCGAGCCGCTCGCGATCCTTGACGCTTTTCGCCGTCACAACGAACTGCGCGAAGTTCGGCGCGGAAAGCTGCTGATCGAGCGGCAGATAGAATCGCGGCGCGCCCGCGCCGACGAAGTCGATGAAGTGATCGATCTCGGGACGGTTCGCCAGCGTCGACTCGAAGCGCCGCGCCTCGCGCAGCGTTGCGTCGAACGATGACCCTTCCGGCAGGCGCAGGTCGACCAAGAGTTCGGGGCGATCCGAGCTCGGAAAGAATTGCTGCGGTATGAGGCTAAATCCTGCGAGGCCGATCACGAACAGCGCCAGCGTCACGGCGAGCACGAGTCCGCGGCGGTCGACGCACCAGCTGATCCAACCGCGCAGACGCCGGTAGAACTTCGTGTCGTAGACATCGAGGTGTGCGGTATGCGCTGCGGCGGCGCCCTGCTCCGCATCCTTGTGGCGTCCGAACGCACGGCGTGTCGGATGTTCGGAGAGAATTCGATAGCCCAGCAGCGGAATCACGATGACCGCCGCCAACCACGACAGCAGCAGTGCGATCGCGGAGACTTCGAATATCGATCGTGTGTATTCACCCGTTCCGGACTTGGCCAGCGCGATCGGCAGGAAGCCCGAGACCGTGACCAAAGTGCCGGTGAGCATCGGGAACGCCGTGCTGGTGTAGGCAAAAGCCGCTGCATGCAGGCGATCGAAACCCTGTTCGAGCTTCACCGCCATGGTCTCCACCGCAATGATCGCATCGTCGACCAGCAGGCCGAGCGCGAGAATCAGCGTGCCGAGCGACACCTTGTGCAGCCCGATGTGGAACAGGTACATGCAAAGCGCGGTGGCCGCGAGCACGAGCGGAATCGAAATCACCACCACCATCCCGGTGCGGAAACCCAGGCTGATCAGGCTGACCAGGAGGACGATGCCGATGGCTTCGGCGACCGCCTCGACAAAGTCCTGGATCGAGCGCCCGACCGCCTGCGGCATGCTCGCCACCTGCGTGAGTTTGAGCCCGGCGGGCAGTTCGGCGCGCAGTCGCGCGGTAAGCGTGTCGAGTTGCTTTCCCAGTACGATCACATCCCCCGCTGGCGCCATGGTCACGCCGATCCCGAGCACGTCCCGGTTGCCGAAGCGCATGGTCTCGGACTTCGGATCGGTGTAGCCGCGTTCGATGGTCGCGATGTCGCCGAGCCGAATCGACGCGGCCGTTCACCCGGAGCAGCGTATCGCCCAATTTGTCGATGTCGTGTATTTGGCCGCTCGGCCGCACATAAACCCGATCGTCGGCGGTGGTAAAGGTGCCGGCGCCCGCGACCGAGTTTTGCGCATTCACGGCAGCGGCGATCTCGAGCGGCGTGAGGCCAAGCTTCGCGAGCTGCGCGTTGCTGATCTCCACATAGACGCGCTGTTCTTGATCGGCGATGAAGTCCACCTTATTGACGTCCGGCACGCGCAGCAACTCCGTTCGCAGGCGCTCGGCATAGTCATGCAGCTGCGCCGGCGAGAAGCCGTCGCCCTGCAATGCATAGATATTCGTGTACACGTCGCCGAACTCGTCGTTGAAGTAGGGTCCCTGAATTCCGGAGGGCAGCGTGTAGACCATGTCGCCGACTTTTTTGCGAACTTGATACCAGGTGTCCGGCACCTCCGCGGGCGGCGCGGAATCCTTGATGGTGAAGAACAGCGTCGATTCGCCCGGCCGCGAATAGCTGCGCAGAAAATCGACGTTGGCGGTCTCCTGCAGCTTGCGCGCGATCCGATCGGTCACTTCCTCCTGCATTTGCCGCGCCGTCGCGCCGGGCCACACCGTGCGGATCACCATCACCTTGAAGGTGAACGGCGGATCCTCGGATTGTGCGAGCTTGCCGTAGGACAGCACCCCGAATAGCGTCACGACCACCAGCACGAAGATCACCAGCGATTGGTGCTCGAGCGTCCAGCTCGATAGGTTGAATCGATGGCTCTCGCCGGCGTGTGACTCGCTCACCGCGCGGCTCCCGCGTCGCCCGCCGTCCGGCCGCCCGACGCCCGCCTCGCGTCGGCCACTGCCGCGGCTTCAGCGTCGTTCTCACCCTCTCCCGTGAACAAGGGCTTCACCGGCCTCACATGCTCGCCCGCGAACACGGTGTGCACTCCGGCCAACACGATGCTGTCGCTGTCGCGCAGGCCTTGGGTAACGAGAGCCGAGCGCTCGCCATAGCTGCGCACGGTCACCGGCCGCAACTCCAGAGTCGAATCATTGCCGCGAATCACCCAGACTGCCGGCGCGTTGCCACGGTGAAAAATAGCGGTCGCCGGAATGGTGAAGGTGGCAGCCGTGGTCTGATCGCCCGCAGTGGTCTGATCGCCCGCGGCCGTTGACGACAGCAGCGCCTCGCCTGTCATGCCCAATCGGACGGCGGCTGCGGGCTGGATCAAGGTCAGCTTGACCCGATAACTACGGCTTTGTGGATCGGCAGCAGGCGCCACTTCACGCACCGTCGCCGCGAAGCGCTGCCCCGGCAGCGCCGCAAACGTGACGCTCGCGTTTTGGCCGATGACAATTCGGCCCATGTCGCTGGCCGCGGCGTCCAGGTAGACGTCGGTGTCCCCCGTCCAGGCGAGTCCGTAGACGGCTTGTCCCGCCGCTACGACCTGACCGGTATCGGCATTCTCGCTCGTGATCACACCGTCGTGGTCGGCAACCAGCGTGTTGTATTGCAGAGTATTGCGCGCCACGACCAGCTGCGCCGCCGACTCCTCGCGTCCGGCCAAAGCAGCCGCGTAAGCATCCTGGGTTTGCTCCAGCTGATTGGCGGCGATGAGATTCTGCGCGAATTGCGCTTGGTCGCGCTCGAGCTGCTGCCTTGCAAAGGCCAGCCGATGCTCGGCCGCGTCGAGTGCGGCCCGTGCGCTCGCGGCCTGCTTCTCGGCGTCGAGCGGATCGAGACGCGCAAGGATCTGTCCCTGATGAGCAAGGTCGCCGAGCCGCACATTGCGCTCGATGAGCTTGCCCGCGACCCGAAACGACAGGGTGTTCGAGTAACGCGCCGCCGCTTCGACCGGGTAGCGAATGCCGCCGTTACCGCCGCCGGAATAGGAGTGCACGGGTAACGCCAAAACTAGGGCGGGCGCGGCCGCGGGAGGCGCGTGTCGCTGACAGGCGCCGAGCGCGAGCACGGCGAGGAGAGTCCATGGCGCAGCGCGTGTGGCAGCACGAAGGACGCGCAAGCCGGTATGAAATTTCTGACTGATCACGATGGCGTTTCCTGGTCACGTGTAGATAAACTAGACATGTGTAAAATTCGAGCCAAAAAAAATCAACGTTGAGCGACTGGGGGTGTCTGTGCGAATGCGCGTATCAGCGCCAGCGCATAGTTGCTGAAGTCGGGAATGGCGATTCCTTTCCTCGCCAGGTCGCTGCTTTTGGCCATCACCAACTGGATGGTGCCATGCGTAAACGCCCACAGAGTCACGGCGAACAACACGGGCTCGCCCACCCAGTCGCCGATACTGCCGTCGCGCAGCCCCGTCTCGATGGCCTGCACCACCGCGCCGATCGCCTCGTCCCCGGCGGCGCGGCACGCCCCCTCGTGAGACCCTGGATCAACCGCCACGGAATGCGCCTGGAAGCGCGCGCAGAAGTCAAAATAATGAGGGAATTCATAGGCGTAGGTCATATAGGCGCGACCGATCGCCTCGACCTTGTCCAGCCCCAGCGGATGTGCCGCCGCCGCGGCGATAAAACGGTCGCGCAGCAGGCGCATGGCGCGCTCGCCAATGGCGAACAGCAGTTCGTCCTTGTCGCGAAAATAAACGTACACCAGGGCCCGCGACAGGCGTGCGCTACGCGCCACCTGGTCAACGGTCAATGCGTCCCAACCCTTCTTGGCATAGAGCGCCTCGGCGGCATCCAGGATCTCGGCGCGCCGGCGCTCCTTTTCCTCTCCCCGTCGTTCGGCAATATAGGACATGGATTGAACGATAGACAGTTATTGACACTCTGTCAATAACTGATTCATGACCAGCGCCGGCCGACGCACAGCCCATAACCGGCCCGTCACAGATCCTTCATCAAAATCAGCTTGAACACCCGGTGATCGGAGGCGCTGGTCAGTCCGAATCCCAGCCCGCCTTCGAGGTCCAGCCACGCCGTGTGGATGTCGAGCACAGAGAATAATTGGTGCGATTGCTTCGTCTGCGGCAAAAAATGACTGACGCGGCCGAAGTCATCATATTCCTCGAGCGCCAGCTTATAGCGCTCGGACACCTTCATGGCCACCCGAGTGGCGGGCACGAATTCCAAATTGGAGAAGCCCGTGTACGAGTTGTCCAGGATGGGATTGAAGATGAAGTCGAAGCGGCCGACGTGCGTGCCGATGATCGGGCGGATTTCAGAGGTGTAACGGCGTTCGTTCCAGTGTGCGGTGTTGTCGCTGAATTCGAAATTGACGCCGTAAAAGACATCGCGATGGGCCGCGTCCGGCGAGACGAACAGGGCGCGCAATTTGAAGCCGTTGTAGAGCACGCCGTTGTCGCGGGTGAATGAATACAGCGGAAAATACAAGCCGGCCTCGAACCACGGCGCGACTCCATAGGCCCATTCGGTGACGCCGTTGAGCGATTTGTCGGGCACGACGGCACCCGGAAAGCTCGGGGTATCGCTGCCGTTAAAGGTGTAGTTGTTGTGCCAGGTTAGATTGAAGACACCTGGCGCGGCGATCTCGGCGTCGTAGACCTGGATCTCATCCGTTTGTGCGCGGCTGATGCACGCGCAGCCCAACCACAGCAGAAGCGCCGCAGAAATTTTCGGCAACAGAATCATTTTCATACGGTCGCGCTCGGATGACCAGGCTAATCACGACAACGCCAGTGTAATCGCTAAAACCGCTTGGAAAAACCCACCGACAAGCCGCGCGGCAGAATCTGAACCGACAGCGGCGTGGTCCGCGCGCTCGTCCAATATCCGACCGCCGTGCCGAGCGCCCAACCGGCAATGACATCCGACTGCCAATGCGCCTGACTTTTGAGGCGCGCCAGCGAGTCATACAGCGGCAGCAATTCGAGAGACCACACCCAGGGATGTTCGTGCGCGTAATTCGCAATGAAGGGAGCCACGAAGCTCGCCTGCAGCGTCACCTCTCCGCTCGGGAAGCTCTCATGGCCGCTCCCTTGAAACCAGAGATTGGGATTGTCGCCTTGGTACGGCCGCGCGCGGCCAAATCCGTACTTGAGCAGCTGGGCGCCGGCGCCGGAGATGACCGAGGCATCGACCGTCTGCCAGAACGTATGGCCCAGTGCGCTGTCGTTCCCGAACCACAGACTCCCCGCCACTTCGAGCGCCACCACGCCGTACTCGAGTCCGTTCTGAACGTTGCGCGACCAGATGCCGTTTTGATCGAGCGCCCATTCGTGGTCTATCCCAAACGGTCCGCTCCCCGCATGCGCGGAACTCGCCGCCAGCGACAGCATCAAAAGCAGCACTCTCGATCGACCTGTCGCGCCGCTGAATATCGCCATACTTGACTCCCGTTTACTTTGCAGTACAAAGTACACGGGGTCGCAGGCGCGGCGCAAGAGGTGAATTGATGGCGAATCCGCGGAACTTGGCGGTTGTGAGCGGCCCGGCGGCGCGCTGCCTGCTGGTGTGGGCGTGCTTTCTGCCGCTCTTCGCCGCGCACGCCGCGGCCGTCGACCTCGCGGATTTTCGCGGCAATGTGGTGTATCTGGATTTCTGGGCGTCCTGGTGCGCTCCCTGCCGGCAGTCGTTCCCGTGGATGCAAACGATGCAGGACGCCTACGGCGCGCAGGGCCTGCGCGTGGTTGCCGTCAATGTCGATCAATATCGGGCGGACGCCGAGCGGTTCCTGGCGAAATTTCATCCGAAATTTGACGTGCGCTTCGATCCGCAAGGTGAGTTGGCGGCGCGCTTCAAGATTCAAGGCATGCCCACCGGCGTCATCATCGATCGGCACGGCGCGCTGCGTTATACGCACATCGGCTTTCGACCCATGGACGGTACGGCGTACGAAGATCAACTGCGCCGCGTGCTGGCGGAAAAATGATGGGCTTCTCGAGGAGATTTGCATGACGTTCAGGCAATTGATCACTCTCTGTTTGCTGTGCGGCGCGGCGCTCGCCGGCGGCTGCACCGGCCTCGGCGTCAGGCCGTGGCAGCGCGACGTGCTGGCGCGCGCCGACATGCAGCTCGACGCGAATCCACTCGATGCGGCGATCGACGATCATATGTATTTCAGCAAGGAAGCCTCGTCGGGCGGCCGTTCATTCGCCGGCGGAGGCTGCGGGTGCAATTAAGGCCGCGGGCGCTGCCGGCGAAAGCCGCCAGCACGCGCCGACAACTCATGGCCGCAAGCTGCGCCCTGCTCGGTGCCGCCGCCGCGCGGGGCCAGGAGGCCAAGACGGCGCCCGCCGCCGGCGGCTTGCTCGACGATTGGTCCGTGGATTCGGCGTTGGCGTATTACCACGAGAATGGCCGCATCCAGGCGATCGAACCCGTCGTCGCCGTCGCCAAGACCTTCGCCGACGGGCAATCGCTCAGCTTCAATGCCACCTTCGACAGCTTGTCGGGCAGCAGCCCCAATGGAGCGCTGACCAGCCGCCTGCCGCAGACCTTCGCGTCGCCGTCCGGGAAGATCAACCACGGCTATACCACGGCCGCCGGGCAATTGCCGGTCGATCCGCACTACCAGGACACGCGCCTCGCGGTGGACGGCAACTGGACCCTGCCGTTGACGCGCGTGGATCAGCTGAGCGTCGGCGCCAAGTTGTCCGATGAGCACGATTTCGCCTCCGTCACGCTGGACGCCTCGATTGCGCATGATTTCAACGAGAAGAACACCACGCTGTCGCTCGGGATCTTCGATGAATTTGATGCCCTGCAGCCGATCGGCGGTGCCCCGGTGCCGGGCAGCGATTACGCACTATTCGAAAAGACCGGACACAAGCAAAAAAATGGCGTGGGCGTGCTGCTCGGTCTCACGCAGGTGATGACGCGCAATTGGCTGTCCGAGTTCAACCTCTCGGTGGATCGATTTCAAGGGTACCTGGACGATCCCTACAAGATTACCTCGATCATCGACGCCGCCGGCAATACCACCGGGTACGAGTACGAGAGCCGCCCGGACCAGCGCACGCGCAAGAGCGCCTATTGGGAGAATCGCGTCGCCTGGAGCCGGCAGGCCTCGACCGCCGTGTCGCTGCGCTACATGAGCGATGACTGGGGCGTGCGCTCCGACACGGCGCAACTGCACTTGCGCTGGTCGTCGGCCAATGGCGGCCGCTATATCGAACCCACCTTGCGCTGGTATCGACAGACGGCGGCCGGCTTCTACACGCCCTTCATCTTCAGTGCGCAGGCGCCCACCACCACCCACGAGTCCTCGGACTCGCGCCTGGGACCCTTTCACGCTTTGACCTACGGTGTGAAGTACGCCTGGAAAACGTCCGGGCCCGGGGGCCGCGAATCTGAATTCAGCGTGCGTGCGGAGTATTATCAGCAGACCTTCGATGTGCGGATGCCGACGCCCGCCGCGCTTCAAGGACTCGACTTATATCCGGGCCTCAAAGCCGTACTGGTGCAAATCGGGTGGCGTTTTTAAGATCGGGCGAACAGCGTGAGGCGGTGGCAGCGCCAGCAAACAACGCGCCGGGCGAGGCGCTCAAACTCGAGGTGCGGGGCGATAACCTCCTCGCCGTCTGCTTTACCGCCATGGCGAGTCCCTGCGAAGTGCTATTGCCGTCGACGGCGCACGCGGCCGCGCGGGAGTTCGGGAACCTGGCCGCGCAAGAAGCATGGCGCGTCGAAAAGAAATTCAGCCGCTATCGCAACGACAGCGTCACCGCGTGGATTCACGAGAATCGAGGGACTCGAATCGAAGTGGACGCGGAAACCGCCGCACTGATCGATTTTGCACGCCGCTGCTTTGACTTGAGCGAAGGTTTGTTCGACGTGACTTCCGGCGTCATGCGCCGCGCCTGGACCTTCGACGGATCGGACCGAGTTCCCGACGCGGCTGCGATCGAACGCCTCATGCCGCTGGTGGGCTTTGACAAGATTCACTGGGAATCGCCGTACCTCACGCTTCCCGCCGGCATGGAATTGGACTTCGGGGGCTTCGGCAAGGAATATGCCGTAGACCGCGCCTATGACCTGATGGCAGCGCGGCGGCCGGCTGCGTTTCTCATCAACTTCGGCGGTGACTTGCGCGCCAATCGCCCGGCGCCGCACGGTCCGTGGCAAATCGGCGTCGAACGGCCGGACACGGATCGGCAAGCCACCCTGATCTTGGAACTCGAGCATGGCGCGCTCGCCACCAGCGGCGATTCGCGTCGCTATCTCTTGAAGGATGGCGTGCGTTACGGCCATGTTCTCGATCCGCGCACAGGTTGGCCGGTCGCGCACGCGCCGCGCTCCGTGACCGTCGCCGCCAGCAGCTGCACCGAAGCCGGGCTCCTGGCCACGCTGGCGCTGCTGCACGGCGCCCGGGCGAACGATTTTTTGGCGCAGCAAGGTGTTCGCTACTGGCTGCTGCCATGACGTGGCTCAAGCGGTGCGGCGCCTGAAGATGAAGGTGGCTTGACCTGGAACTTCGTCTGCCGGCTGCACCACCGCCGCATCGGAGCGAAGCTCGAGCCGCCACGCGCCGCGCGGCATGGGCACGCGCTGCGCGGCGTCGGATAAGTTGAACACGCAGAGCACCTCGCCGTGCGCGAATCTGAGCCACCGCGCCGCGGCGTCGAATTTCACTGAGGCCTTGGTTCGGGCGCGCTTTTGCGCTCGCAGCCGGATGAGCTGCCGATACCACTCAAAGATTTCCGCATGCGGCGGCCTCGTCAATTCGGACCAGTCGAGTTTCGAGCGGGTAAAGGTCTCGAGCTCTTGTGGGTTCGGCACGGTCCCCACCCAACGAAAACTGCTGAATTCTCGACTGCGTCCTGCGGCGACCAGGCGCCCCAGCTCGGCGTCTTGATGGTCGGTAAAGTACAGAAAGGGCGTGCTCGCACCCCACTCCTCGCCTTGAAACAACAGCGGCACGAACTGTGAAAGCAGCGTCAACGCCGCGATGGCCTTGAGCTGCGCCACGCCGAGCAGCATGCTCAGCCGCTCGCCCTGGGCGCGATTGCCGATCTGATCGTGATTTTGCGCGCACACCACCAGCTGATGCGCGGCAACGCCCGCGGGCGCCCGGCCGTGCCGCCGGCCGCGATGCGTCGAGAACTGGCCCTGATATACGTAGCCGTCGCGCAGCGCCGCCGCCAGGTCGGCCAAACCTCGGAAATCCGCGTAGTAGCCGTCGCTCTCCCCGGTGAAGAAACGATGCACGGCGTGATGGAAGTCGTCCGCCCAGTGCGCGTCCAAGCCGAAACCGCCCTGCGCTACTGCACGCACCAGCCGCGGATCGTTCAGGTCGCTCTCGGCGATGAGCACGAAATGGCGGCCGAGCGCATCGCCCAGCTCCCTGACGGCAGCGGCCAACTCTTCGAGCATGTGGACGGCGTCGAAACTGTAAATGGCGTGGACCGCATCGAGGCGCAGGCCGTCGAAACCATAGTCCCGCAGCCACATCAACGCGTTGTCGATGAAAAAACGGCGCACGCCATCGCTGTGCGGTCCATCGAAGTTGATCGCCGCCCCCCACGCGGTTTGGTACCGGTCGGTGAAGTACGGCCCGTACTGGGATAGATAATTGCCATCCGGGCCCAGATGGTTGTAGACGACATCCAGCAAAACGGCGAGTCCCTGGCCGTGGCAGGCCGCGACGAACGCGGCCAGCTCCAACGGCGTGCCGTAGGCGGGAAATGGCGCGTACAGATCCACGCCGTCGTATCCCCAGCCGCGCCGGCCCGGAAACGTCGCGAGCGGCATCAGCTCGACATGCGTGACCCCCAGTTGCACCAAGTGCGGCAGTTTCGCCTGAGCCGCGGCATAGGTGCCTTCCGGCGTGAACGTCCCGACGTGCAATTCGTAGATGACCGCGTCGCCCAATGCCTTGGCGCGAAAGGCGGCGATACCGCTGCGTGCGCGAGCCGCATCCGGCGAAGACCAATCGACGACGCGCGAGCTGCCGTGCACGCCGTCCGGCTGCCACTGCGAGCGCGGATCGGGCAACGGTTCGCCGCCGTCGATGGAGTAGCGATAGCCGTGCTCGAGCGCGGCTGCCTGCACATCGTCCTGCCAGCATCCGGACTCCTCCCTGTGCAACGCGAAGCGGCGCTGCGGCGTGACCAGCTCCACGGATTTCGCCAGCGGCGCCCATACGGCGACGTTCACGTTTCTTCCCGAATCAACAGCGCCACCGGAAACGCCGTGAACAGCACGTCCGGCGTGACTTCACGTTGCACGACGGCGCCGGTGAAGCAGTTGCGCCACGCACCGCCCGGCAGAGGCAAACGCGTGTCGCTCCATTCCCCGCCCAACGTCATCGTGAACCGCGGCACCACCGCAATGAGATTCTCGCCGCGGCGGAAGGCCAGCAAGCGCCCCAGATGCATTCCCTGAGCGACCAGCGGCTGATACTTGCTTTGATCCGAGAAGTCCGCCGCGCGCTCGCGCCGCAGGATGAGCAGGCGCGCGGCCATCCATAATTTTGGCAGCCCGGAGTCCCACTGCGTCAACACGTCGGCGGCGGAGAGCTCGCGCGCCCGGCGCACGAGCTGGGCGCGCAGATCGAAGTCCACCGGCCGCCGGTTGTCGGGGTCCACCAGGCTCAAATCCCACAATTCGGTGCCCTGATAGAAATCGGGGCAGCCCGGTGCGACCATTTTGATCAGAGTCTGCGCCAGACCGTTGATTCGTCCCGGCAGAATCAGCGGATCGACGAACAATTCCAGGGCAGCGATGAACTGCGGCGACTGGAATACCCCATCGACGAAGCCGCGGATGGACTCCTCATAGGCATTATTGGGTTCATGCCAGGAGGTGTTGATCTTCGCCTCGCGGCAGGCTTTCAGCATGTAGGCCCAAGCACGCTCGCGATCGATGGGCCAGGCGCCGATGAGCGTTTGATACAGGAGGTACTCGGCGTGACGATCCGGCGGATGGTTCTGCCAGGCGGGCGCGTTCAGCTTCGACCATTGATGCAAGGCCTCGGCCCAGCGCTCCGGGATTTCCGACAGGATCGAGATGCGCGCGCGAACATCCTCGCTGCGCTTGTTGTCGTGCGTCGAGGTCGCCAGCAGATTGTTCGGCCAGCGGTCGCTCAAGGAGTGGCAGAATTCGTGAAACTTGTCGGCCGAGATGCCGATCAGCGAGGGCTGCGACCCCACTTCATTGCAGGAGACCAGCCGATCGAAGCAGTAGAAGGTGGTGTCCTCCACCCCCTTGGCCATGACGGCGGGCGTGAGCTGCTGCCATTGCGCGACGAAATCGGCCGTAGGCGTGTTCAGCCGCGATTTGGTGAGCAGCGCCGCCAGAAAATCGAACGCCGCGCCGTCGATTTCCGGGGCGCTGATTCGCGCGCTTTGCACGGCCTCGATCAAAACCCGCCGGTCGTCGTCGTGCAGGGTGTTGAGAGTCCGGTAGGTTCGATAAATGGGCAGCGCGACGATCACGCGCGCCAAGGCTTCGCGCAGTTGCCGCGGGCTCAAGTCCCGCGTGTGGCGCTCGCTGCGCGCGATCTCGAGTACCGCCTGCGACGAGCGCTCGAGATCCGCCGAAAACGTCGACTCGACGATGGCGCGCTTCGTTTCACGCACCAGCGCGGCGAAGTTCACGGAGTGACCGGTGAAATCCGAATAGGTGGCGGTCAGCGCATCGACCCGCTGATCGTCCATCCACAGCCGGTTGACCTTGGCGAGGAATTCGTAGCCGACGGTGCCGTCGATGGGCCAATCGTCCTTGAGGTGCTCGTCGTTCTCCAATATCTTCTCGACATAGATCCGCCCCTGCGGCAGCAATGCGCGCAGCCGCTTGAAGTACTCCAGCGGCTCGCGCAAGCCGTCGGGATGATCGACCCGCACGCCGTCGATTTCGCCCTGCACGATCATCGTCTCGATGCGCGCGTGCGTGGCCGAGAAAACGGGCGGCAGCTCGGTGCGAATGCCGCTCAAAGAGCCGATATCGAAAAAGCGGCGATAATTGCCGAATTCTCCCGCGAGTTTCCAGCCGTGCAGCAGGTAGAACTGCCGCTGCAACGTCGCGTCCAATAGCTCGCTGTCGCCCTGCACGCGATCCAGCGCTTCCTGCAGCGTGCCTTGCCGAAGTGCGTTCTCCAGCAGTTCCGCCGCCTGCACCGTGTGCACACCATACGCGCGCCGATCCTTTTCGCTGGGCGCTTCGACGCTTCGCAGCCGCTCGAGTTCGCCGAAGCAGGATGCGGCGCTCGCCGGTACGGCGGCGCTCGCCGACAGCAGCTTACCCCATGAGGCGGGTCCGAGCGGCCAACTGTTTTCGTAATGGCGAATGCGCGGACGCCCCAGCGCGACCTCGAGGTTGAGCTCGCCCGCATCGATGGCGGCGCCGTAGGGCCGCGCCAGCGAGCACAGGTGCAGGCGGAAAGGTTGGCCCGGCCGGAGCTTGATGTCGAAATACTCGGCGAACTGGCTGAACGGACCGTGCGCCAGGACATCGTCCCACCATGGATTGTGCTCCGAGGCGGACATGTGGTTCGGCACGATATCCAAGAGGATTCCGAGGCCATGCGAGCGCGCGCAGCCGACGAAGTCGAGCCAAGCGGACTCGCCGCCGAGGTCATCGCTGATTCGCGTGGGGTCCGCCACATCGTAGCCATGCTGGCTGCCGGGAACCGCCTGCAGGCAGGGCGAGAGGTACACGTGGCTGATCCCCAAATCGGCGAGGTAGGGCAGTACCTGCTGCGCCTGCCGCAACGAGAATCCGGCATGCAACTGCAGGCGGTAGCTTGCGATCCAATTACCGCTCATGACTCAGCACGACGAACGAGCGCGCGGAGAGGCTGACCAGGCGGTTGCGCTTCACCGCCTCCGTCTCAACGGGCAAGGTGGGCCGCGCCGTGTCGAATGCCACCTTCCACCCCGACGGGTGCAGCTCATGAGAAATTCGAAACGACACGGGCTCGTGATAGGCGTTGAGGAGCAGCAAAAAATCCGCGTCCTGGGAGCACTGTCCCTCCCTGTCGCGGATCTCCGGCGCCAGGCCATTGATGAACATGCCGAGCGTGCGCATCCAGCCGCCGTCCTCCCAGTCCTTGGCGACCATCCGCTTGCCGTCCGCTCTGAACCAAACGATGTTCTTATCCGGGTGCTTGGCCTCGGGATCACCATCGTGGAAGGCGTAACGGTGGAAATTCGGATGCTGCTTGCGGTAGCGGATCACGCGCCGCGCGAATTCTAGAAACTCCGTGCGCGGCGCATCCAGGTCCCAGTGATACCACGACAGCTCGGAGTCCTGGCAGTAGCCGTTGTTGTTGCCGCCCTGAGTGCGGCTCAACTCGTCGCCGCCGGAAATCATGGGCGAGCCCTGCGCGAACATCAGGGTGCACCAAAAATTACGCTTCTGCCGCTCGCGCAATTCAACGATGGCCGGCTCTTGCGTCGGACCTTCGGCGCCGCCGTTCCATGAACTGTTATCGTCCGTGCCGTCGCGGTTTTCTTCGCCATTGGCTTCGTTGTGCTTCGTTTCGTAACTCACGAGATCCTGCAGCGTGAAGCCGTCATGCGCGGTCACGAAATTAACGCTCGCCGAGGGCGGACGGCGGGTGGTCTCATAGAGATCGGCACTGCCCGCCAGACGGGTCGCGATGTCCGAATGCAGCCCCATGTCGCCCTTCCAGAACTTGCGCACCGTGTCGCGATACTTACCGTTCCATTCCATCCAGCCCAGCGGAAAATTGCCGACCTGATAGCCGCCCTCGCCGAGATCCCAGGGCTCGGCGATCAATTTGGTCGGCGCAAGCGTGGGGTCCTGGTAGATCGTGTCGAAGAAAGCGCCCAATTGATCGACTTCGTTGAGTTCCCGGGCGAGCGCGGACGCCAGGTCGAAGCGAAAGCCGTCCACGTGCATCTCGGTGACCCAGTACCGCAGGCTGTCCATGAGCAGCTGCAGTGAATGCGGGTGCACCATGTTGAGCGTGTTGCCGCAGCCGGTGAAGTCCATGTAGTGCCGGGGATCGCCCGCCACCGTACGGTAATATGCGAGATTGTCGATGCCGCGGAACGAGAGGGTGGGACCCGCCTGATTGCCTTCGGCGGTGTGGTTGTAGACCACGTCCAATATCACTTCGATGCCGGCGTTGTGCAGTCCCTTCACCATTTCCTTGAATTCACGGGTCACATCGCGCCGATCCTGCCGGTTGCTCGCATAACTCGGCTCCAAGGCGAAAAAGCCCAGCGTGTTGTATCCCCAGTAGTTGTGCAGCCCCCTGTCGAGCAGATGGCGGTCGTGCAGGAAGTAATGCACCGGCATCAACTCGAGCGCGGTGACGCCGAGGCTCTGCAGGTGTTTGATGACGGGTGCGGACGCGATGCCCGCATAGGTGCCGCGCATATGTTCGGGCACATCCGGATGTAAATTGGTCATGCCGCGGACATGAGCCTCATAAATCAGCGTCTCGTGGGCCGGATGCACCGGCCGCCGTTCGCCGCTCCAGTCGAAGCTCGGATCCGTCACCGCTCCCAACGGCGCGAACGGTGCGCTGTCCCGGTCATCGAAGGACAGGTCCCCGTCGGGATCGCCGAGTTGATAGCCGAACAGCTCGTCGGCCCACTTGAGAGGCCGGCCGATCACCCTGGCATAGGGATCGAGCAGCAGCTTGTTGGGATTGAAACGCAGTCCGCTCTCGGGAACATAGGGTCCGTGCACGCGATAGCCGTACAACTGGCCCGGCCCGACGTCCGGCAGATAAATGTGCCACACGCCGCTCGTGCGCTCGCGGATGCGGATGCGCTGTTCGTTGTTGCCGGCCACATCGAACAAGCAGAGCTCGACGGATTCGGCGCTTTCCGAGAACAGCGAGAAATTGCATCCTTTGCCGTCCCAGTTCGCGCCGCGCGGAAAGGGCGACCCCGCGATCTGGTGGGACCGGTCGTAATTGGCGGAAATCGCTAACACTCCGTTGTTTTAGGAACTCTGCAAGGCTTGCAGCACACCTTCACCACAACATTATTGATGCTGCTCAAGCGACCGGCGTAGGCGCAATCCCGCAGGATGTGTCGGCTGGCGGCGCCAGCCCTTGTAGGACACGACCCCACTCAGACAGCTCCTAACCCGGCCATAGCCAGTCGCGGATCTCCGGCATGTCCTGTCCATGGCGATCGATATAGCGCCGATGCTCGATCAATTTGTCGCGCAATTGCTGAGTTTGCTGCTCGTCCTTACAGGAATGGCCCCTTCCACAACGACCCGCGCCCAAACCGCCGGGGCCTCTGTGGGGGCCTCTGTGGGGGCTGCGAGTGGAGCGACTACCGCAACTACCGGCGCCGGCTCCGGCGCCGCTGCCGGCGCCGGCTCCGGCGCTTCATCGGGCTATGAGCCTATCCATATTGATCCCGACCCGCATACCTTGACTACGGATCAGGCCCTCCGAGGGAAACATCCACCAGCCCCTCACGTGGTGGCTAGGAGTTCTTCACCCTCGAAAACAGCAAATATTCACGCTCCGATGGTGAGCGGACATCGGTGAGTGTACCTCATCCCACGGTTGAGGTGCATCCGCGATAACAGATTTGCTCGCCGGGCCCAGGAAGCGGAGGGCTTCCGCTACAATCCCACAATACTTTCCGACTAAATCCTGACACTCGAAGGGACCGCCGCGAGGCGGTTTTTCTGTGTGTGGCGTGTCGCCAAAGACATGATCAAATAGCGACATTGTTTGCTGCGGGTGCGTGCGGCAGGAATTGGTCCATCACGTCACTTCGGCACCGCAAATTGAGCCTTACTGCGGCTGCGGTGCAACCAAATTTTGGTGCGCCTTCTGTCGGACCTGATGGCTCGTCGCGGCGGTCGCCGGAGCGACAGTGCGGCGACCAGTCGGGGGAGGCACAGGGGCGGCATATTGAGTGTTTTGCATGCAAGAGCCACCCATCCCACTTATGGTCGTCATGCATTGCTCATAGGTCGTGAAGCCGCAATTGGTGCCGCCCAGGCCACCATAATGCGCACACCAAGGATAATTTTGCGCCTCGGCGCTTGTTCCGATCGCCGCCATTCCGAGAAGAACTATGAGTGCAAACATCAAAATCTTCATCGCGGCCTCCTGGCTCTGCGGTAGCGGTCAACCAAAGCCATCGTACCTTTTATATCATGTTACCATCAGCTTCACATCTACAACCAGGCACAGAAAGTGATAGTATGCAGCATTCGCTAAAGGCGGATCATGACCGGCAAGGTATTCATCAGCTATCGTCGTGACGACAGCGCGGGTCATGCGGGGCGCGTGCATGATCGGCTGGAGCTCGAGTTCGGACGCGACCTCCTGTTTATGGACGTGGATGCCGTACCGCTGGGGATGAATTTCATCAAAATTCTGGACGAGGCGGTCGCCAAGTGCGACGCATTGCTGGCGGTGATCGGCCCCAACTGGCTCGACTTGCGTGACAAGGAGGGCAACCGACAACTCGATGACCCCCACGACTACGTGCGCATCGAGATCGCGGCCGCGCTACAGCGCGACATTCCGGTCATTCCGGTCTTGCTCGACGGGGCGGAGATTCCACGGGTCGACCAATTGCCCAAGGATCTCGAAGAACTTGCGCTCCGCAATGGGCTCTATGTGCGGCACGCCTCGTTCCACAATGACATGGACAGATTGATCGCTGGGCTTAGAGCCCCGCTGGGTCAACTTGATGCGCCTGTTCCCGAAGCACGGCGGTCATCGACACAAGAGCGCGCAAGTCTCGGCACGGCCGAGCGCAGGGTTGCTGCAGGAGCTGCGGAACAGCAGCAGGGAGCGTCGGCGAGCGCGCCGTGGCTGCGGCCAGCAACAATTGCATTTGGCACCGTGACCATGATCGTGTTGGTGGCGGCAATATTTGGACTAGTGATCGTCAAAGGGCCGCCAGGTTCGTCCTCTTACCTGCCAATCTCCCAGATGCAATCAGTGCCCCCATCACCAAAGCAAACCGCTCAACTTCCCACCGCGCCGGTCGAGCCATCGCCGCAAGCAACCCTAAAAGCGCCTGAAACCGCTCATCCGCCGCCGCAAACCGCACAGCCTTCCTCTGCGCCAGTTGGACCATCGCCGCAAGTCGTGCAGCAACCTTCCGCTGAATCTCAACCGCCGCCGCAAGCTGCTCAGTATTCCACTGCGTCGGCACCCCCGGCGCTGAAGACTGCGCGGCCGCCGTTCGAGCCGCTATCGTCAATTGCCGAGCGAGCGCTGCAGCCGGGAGACAGCTTCAAGGAATGCGATGGCTGTCCCGAGATGGTGGTGCTGCCGGCGGGCGCCTTCACGATGGGGTCGCCGGAGAACGAGCGAGGCCGGTTCTCGGACGAAAGCCCGCAACACGTCGTCACGTTCACGAGGCCATTCGCCGTCGGCAAGTTCGAGATCACAGTCGATCAGTTCGCCGCGTTCGTGAAAGAAACCGCTTACGACGCGGGTTCAAAGTGTCTTACGCTCGAGGAGGGGAAGAGCGCTGTCAGAGATGGGCGGTCTTGGCGCAATCCAGGATATCCGCAAACCAGCTCGCACCCTGCTGCGTGCGTGAATTGGAACGACGCTAATGCTTATCTTGGATGGCTCATCAAAAAGATCGGGAAACAATATCGACTGCTCACCGAGTCCGAATGGGAATATGCGGCCCGCGCGACGACGACGCCCGGATCGGCGTCGCGTTACATCTTCGGCGATGACGACAGTGCGATGTGCCGGTATGGCAACGTGGCTGACAAGTCCGCGCGGCAAACAATTCCTGGTGCCGATACATGGACGATTTTCCCCTGCAGCGACGGTTATGCCTATGCGGCGCCCGTCGGGACTTTCGCCGCGAATGCGTTCGGGCTTTACGACGTCCACGGCAACATCTGGGAATGGACGGAGGACTGCTACAACATCAGTTACAATGGAGCACCGACCGACGGCTCGCCGTGGATCGTCGGCGATTGTGATCATCGTGTGGTGCGCGGCGGCATGTGGGGTAGCAGTCCAGCGAACGTCCGCCTGGCGCGCCGCTTTAAGGATCCAAACGACATGCGTTCGCAGGGTACTGGATTCCGTGTCGCCCGGACGATGGGGCCGTAGAGCGGATGGCGAATTGGAAGCGGCGTAAACGCCGTGTGTTGCCGATCGCAGATTTGCCCCTTCAAATCTTTGCGAATTTGCTGCACTGCAATTTGGTCGCAATTGGCCCATAGCGGCGTTCGCTGCAGTGCAAAAAAGTGTCCGCTGTTGATGCTGTGGACGGCTCCTCCACCCGGCACGTGAGTGCCATGGATGTGGGCGCTGTTAAGGCTCCCACGATTCGGAGGAGCTATCCATGCAAACGATCACGACAATCGGTCTCGACATCGCGAAGTCCGTTTTCCAGGTTCATGGCGTCGATGCGGAGGGCAATGTTGTCATCCGCCGGCAGCTCAAGCGACGCTACGTGTTGGCCTTCTTCCAGAAGCTACCGCCGTGCCTGATTGGTATCGAAGCCTGCGCCTCGTCGCACCATTGGTCGCGCGAACTCCAAGCGCTTGGCCACACCGTTCGCCTGATGCCGCCGGCCTACGTGAAGCCCTATGTGAAGCGGCATAAGAACGATGCGATTGACGCCGAGGCGATCTGTGAGGCAGTCACCAGGCCGAATATGCGGTTTGTGGCGACCAAGACACGCGAGCAACAGAGTTGCCTGACGCTGCATCGTACCCGGCACTTGTTCATCCGCCAGCAGACCGCAGTGATCAATTCCATTCGCGCCCATCTTGCCGAGTTTGGGATCGTCGCGCCGGTCGGGCGCAACGGTGTCGAGCAACTGCTCACCGTCGTCGCCGATGCAAGTGACAAGCGGCTGCCCGATGTTGCCCGTGCATCTGTCGCTGCTCTCGGCAATCAATTGAGGACGTTGAAGGCTCAGATCCTGCAGTTCGATCGTCTGATCATGGCCTGGCACCGATCCAGCCAGACAAGCCGGCGGCTCGACGATATACCGGGCGTCGGTCCGGCACTGGCCACCGCTCTGGTAGCTACTGTTGCCGATGCAAAGGCGTTCCGATCTGGCCGTAATTTCTCGGCCTGGATCGGGCTGGTTCCGAAGCAGCATTCGAGCGGGGGCAAGGACCGGCTCGGCAGTATCAGCAAACGAGGTGACCGCTACCTGCGCGGTCTGTTCGTGGCCGGCGCGCTCGCCGTCATCCGCTATGCCAAGATCCATGGTACCAAGCATCGGCCCTGGCTCACAGCATTGTTGGCGCGGCGGCACACCAAGATCGCCGCCATCGCCCTCGCCAATAAGATCGCCCGGATGGCCTGGGCAATGATGGCCAGGGGCGAACGCTACAAGGAACCCATCGCGCTTGCGGCATAAACGAGATCGCGCCGGACAACCGGCGTGATGTGAAGGTTGGGAGGACGAACAGCACGTAATGCAGAGCCGGTCGATCCGGCGATCAGGACAACCCAGCTACCCCCAAGCATTGTCAAATGCGGGCTATTGATCGGGACCTGATCCGCGGAGGGCATTATGGCCAGCGGTTATGTGAACCGCATCCAAAGGCCGAACACATGGCCGCACCGACCAAGGCTGCACGCGTGAAGATTCTTCTTGCCAACTCGGAGCCGTCCACACATGGGGGCATAGCGACCTTCGCTGGAGTGCGCCCGAAACGTCGAGACTGCGTTACACAGATTAGGCGCGGGGCCAGCCGAATGCTCGCCCCGCTTGCTCGGCCCACAGGGCGTGCGTAGTCTAAGTGTGGGCGGACCTGAGCATGGCCACCGCCCATAGCAGAACTTGAAGCCCCGCCAGCCCCTCCAGGTAATCGGGGCTTCTTTTTTGGCCGGCTGCGATGCTCGCCCCGCGCTTACTCGATACCAATTCTTGCATCCAAGCTGCCGTTGTCAGAAGATTGGGCAAGGGCTTGGGAGACAATCGTGATTGAGTTATCGAGCAAACAAGCGCGAGAAAAATGCCACCAGACTTTGGTCGCTGGCCTTCGGCTTATTCGCCCGGAAGAACGTGTCACGGCCATTGCGGCGGCCATGCAGGAAGTGGAGGCGCGAGAAAAGCGCCTTTACGCTGCGGTCGTTAGGCAATGACTCGCCGCCGGCGCAGGCCCGGCCAATGCTTGCCCAGTCGTTGCGCTGCTCAAAACGGCATGCAGTACCAAGAGGGAGAAGCGGTCGCGCAAGCCCCAAAAGTTATTGCTCGCCCGCCGTCAACGCGGGCGGCAGCTTCCAGCGCCTCATCGGAGAAATCTCGGGTGAGGGCTTCGTCGATTTTGTCGAGTTCGGCGGCAACATCTTTCATAGCAACCTCCGAAAGATTCCGAGACTTCGTGATTTCGTACTTCCTAGAAGGCTTCGGCACTATGACTTACGTCACACAGCGCGGTCGACCATGTTGTGGGCGCCCCTGCGCGGCTCTTGAGGAAAAGAGGCCCCGACCCAAGGTCCCATGTAGGAGGGTAGAGCGGATCGGGGCCTCCCAATCGCTGGCCTCCCTGGTATCGCCGTGCGTTAAACGGCGGAGTCGGTGGCCTTCGGCGCCCGGCATCCCAATCTTAGCTGGAGCCAAACTGAACGCAACGGCGCTCAGACGCCCGCCCTCAATCATCCCGGCTGGCCGAATTTGATGGCCGCGGAATATCCTTCAATATCTGCCGCGGCACGCTTGGCAGCTTGGCGATGTTCACCGCGATAAGGAATGCCTCGTCCCGCGTGAGCCGTTTCGTCGATAGCCGCCGCTGCGCTTCATTCTCAAAGTACAGATGGGCGAGCGCCTGACCGTTCGCGTCCTTCACGATGAAGGCTTCCAGACTTTCCTCGATCGACCAGGGCGGCGGGAATCGGCGGGGCGAGGTCATCGCCCAAGCATTTATTCAGCCGCAATCTTGTAGTGCGCCGGTATTTGACGAGTTGTCCGACTAATTGCCTTTGCACGCCAGCGAGCGCGCTCTGCCCGCTCTTCCCCATCGGCCACGACTCTGTAGTGGTTGGCGATCAGAACGTAGCGCGTTCGCACACTGGTTGGCAGCGATGGATCGGCCGCGGCGCGTTCGTAGCCCGCTGCGCGCTTTCGCAACTCCCGCATCCGCTCAAAGTCTTCTGACACTGACATTCTGACGCAACCATACCTGACCCATCGAATGGTACTCGCTCGTTCGGCGATGCCGCTCGCCTGTGAGCAATTATCCCCAGGCCAAAGATCGTAATGTTGCGGCGTGTGACATCTCTGCCACGCCGCCGCCGGCACATGATCACGATCTCATAGATGGACGAGGACGGCGGGAAGCGGCGTTGCGGTTCGGTCATGATAATAGCACCGCGCTCAAAGCGCGCGGCACCAAATGCCCTCCAGCAAAAGTACCATACGCAACGCTACCGACACGTTGAGCGGATCGCCGCCGCGCGCGACTTCATCGAGCGTCTTGGCGACATGCCGCCACGTATCTTTGGCCCGGTGTTCCTTGGGCAAATGACCAAGCAACTCCCGCACGTCGGCGAGCGTCTTGAGCGTCATGAGTTTCGGTATGGCGAGCGGCCCTGGCAACTGCCGCGACCAATCGGGACGCTTACGCAACAGCATGATGATCAGCCGCTCGCACTAGCCTGCCTTCCGTCGCGTTGCCGGTCGTGCCTCGGGCTTTGTGGCTTCCTTGCCCTTCTTGCCGGCGATCGGGAGCAGCATTTCGCGCTGCCCCTCGATCCGCTTCTTGCCCCTCTTCGCCTGCGGTCTCGCGCCCTTGTCGGCAATGCTCTTTTTCAGGGCGTCCATCAGATTGATCACGTTGCGGGGCGGCTCGCTTGCTTTGCCTTTGGAGTGGCAACTCCGGCCTGTTTCTTCTTCAGCATCTCGACCACGGCTTCCTCGTAGTGGTCAACGAACTGTGAGGGATCGAAATCGGCCTCTTTCGTTTCGAGGATGTGCTGGGCGAGCTTCAGCATGTCCGGCGCGACTTTTACGGTCGGCAGATCGTCGAAATACTCCGACGAGTCGCGCAACTCGTATGGGTATCGAAGCGTCGTACCCATCAGCCCTTTGTCCCAGGGTTGAAGCATGATGACGCGCTCACGCTTGGCAAGCACGACGCGGGCCAGCGCGACCATCCCTTTGCCGCGCATCGCGTCGCGGATCACGGCGAAAGCTTCCTGGCCGACTTGGTCGTTCGGGATGATGTAGTAGGGACTGTCCAAATATCGCTCGTCGATTTGCGAGCGCGGCACGAACGAATCTATTTCGATGGTGTGGTTGCTCTCGACCGCGACCGCGTCGAGCTCATCGTCATCGACCTCGATATAGGCGCCCTTGGAATACTCGTACCCGCGGCCCTTGTCCTCACCCTCCACCGGCTCGCGGGTGACCTCGTCCACGAGCTGCTGGCGCAGCCGGTTGCCGGTCTTTTTGTTGATCTGCCGGAACGAGACCCGCTCGCTCGACGACGCCGCCGTGTAGAGGGCGATGGGACAGGAAACCAACGCGAGTTTTAAGTAGCCTTTCCAGTACGGACGACCGGGTGCCATTTTCGGGAACTCCTACGCAATACAAGGGTCGAATTTGCCCTGCCCACTTGGGGAGTCAACGGCGAGGGCTACGCATTTCGCAGCGTTCGTTCACGGTTTCTTCCAAATATCCGCGGGTTTGGTAACGGATTGACCCCGGCCACCCCTTTGGCGACGATCCGGCCATGGGATTCAACAAGCGCAAAATGGAGGATGCGCGCCGGCAGGAGGCCGAGAAGGAAGCGGCTGCGCGCCGCGCGACCGATCGCCAGATCCTCGAGGATGCCGAGCAGCTGGTTACCGCGTGGAACGAGCGCCAAGCCAAGCGAATGCCGATGCTGTTCTCGCCGACGATCGAGCGCCGCCATCACCGCCGGCTATTGGTTCCTGCGGGCGCGCTGCCCGGCCTGCCGCACCACTGGCGACGTCGACCTGCGGACGCTCGACTGGCACCGCGGCGCGGCCGTGACGGCCCTAACCCCGGCGCTGTCGTGCCGATCGTGCCGGCCGAACGCGCCGTTCGCCGAATTCGTTTGCCTATCGAAGTCGAGCGTTGCCGAGGAGTATTACGCGGAGCGCAGCGGCAACAGGTGGGTTAGGGAGTGACCTGCCCAGTGGCGGGGGACCGCTCCTGCCGCAGCTCGAGATTTTGCCGAGGTGACGCCGGCCGCGTAGCTAAGTTCGCGAGCCTCTCCCATTCCTCCGCCATTCGAAGCCAAAATGCTTGATCGTCTTCATCGGCTCGAGCAATGCGAGCTGACGACACTCTTCGGCTCTACGCTTTGAAACAGTTGGATCCGCCATGCCAAGCTCCCTACGCACACACAGCTGATTGCCATATCAATTGCATCAACCGCGTGAAACCGTTGTGCTCAACGTCACAGGGGCAATGCAAAATTTGCGGGCAGCTGGGACGGATCGCGTGCGCGGCTCAGATCCCGAGAATGACGGCCGGCCGGTCGGTAGCGGGGTGCACAGCTGTCGCGGGGCAAATTAAGCAAATAATCGTGAGCCGTCGCAGCGGTCTGCAGACAGCGTGTCATCGAGAGCTTATAGGAAAAAGTAGCTAACCCGATCCCCGTGTCCCCCGACAGGTACCCGACCGGGTTAGCATCTTCCGCGGCCGGCTCTTTCCCCAGAGTCGGCCGCACCTAGTTTGCGGCGCCAACGGCACCGCGCTTTATTTTCGCTGGCTTGGACAAATCCCCCGATAGTCCCACGACGGATCGCAGCCTGTTGTGTGATCGTGGCTTTTGCAAGGAACCGAATAAATCGAGCAGGCCCGGCAAGTTGGCGACCGCGACCCCGCGACGGCAGGGTGACGCTCGGCATCAAGCACTCACGTAATTCTTCGAGGGGTCTGCGCTCAGCCATGCCGCCAGCTTCGACCAGCGCCGCCGGCCCGAGACGTTGCGCACCGCGATGGCGACGGCTTTCTTCTGGCCGACCAAAACGACCAGCCGCTTGCCGCGCGTGACGCCGGTATAGAGCAGATTACGTTGCAGCATGGCGTAGTGCTGCGTCATGACCGGGATCACCACCGCGGGGTATTCCGACCCTTGGCTCTTGTGGATGGTTGCGGCGTATGCCGGCACCAGGGTGTCGAGTTCGCCGAAGCTATAGGTGACCGTGCGCTCGTCGAAGCTGGCGGTGAGTTCGCCTTCATCAGGCTCAACCCCCGTCACAAAGCCGATGTCGCCGTTATAGACCTCCTTGTCGTAATCGTTCTCGATCTGCATGACCTTGTCGCCGGGGGCGAAGGTCCAGCCGAACCGCTCCACCTTGCGATCGCCGGCAGGATTGAGTGCTGCCTGAAGTTCGATGTTCAACGAACGTGCGCCCACGCCGCCGCGGTTCATCGGACAAAGCACCTGGATGTCGCGGATCGGATCGAAACCGAACCGCCGTGGGATCCGCGTCTTCACCAACTCGATGATGCGGCTAACCGCACTCTCCGGATCATCCGCTTGCACGAAGTAGAAGTCGCTCTCGGCTTCGGGTGGGCTGAGATCGGGGATCGTGCCCTGGTTGATACGATGGGCACTGGTGATGATGCGGCTCTGCGCGGCCTGCCGGAATACTTCGGTGAGGCGCACTACCGGTACGGCGCCGGATGAGATTACGTCGGCCAATACTTGGCCTGGTCCGACCGAAGGAAGCTGGTCGATGTCGCCAACGAGCAAGAGGGCGGCCTTGTCCGGCACGGCCTTCATGAGCGCCTGCATCAGCATGACGTCGACCATGGAGGTCTCGTCGACGACCAACAGGTCACAGTCGAGCGGGTTGTCTTCGCCGCGCTTGAAGCCGCCGCCCTTAGGGTCGACTTCGAGCAGCCGGTGGATGGTCTTCGCCTCAAAGCCGGTTGCCTCTTTCATGCGCTTGGCCGCGCGGCCGGTCGGCGCGCAGAGCAGAATCTCCACTCCTTTCGCTGCGAGTATGCGCAGGATGGCATTGACGATCGTCGTCTTGCCGACGCCGGGCCCGCCGGTCATGACCAGCACCTTGGACATCAGTGCGAGCCGGATCGCGGCCACTTGGCTTTCCGCAAGAGCAAGCCCGATGCGTTGCTCGACCCATGGCAATGCCTTGCCCGGATCGATCCAGGACCAAGGCAGCTTGCCGTTCGCAAGGCGCATGAGCCGCTCGGCTATGGTGCGCTCCGCACGATGCAGGCCGGCCAGAAATACACAGGGCGTTTCGCCAACGCGGTCGGCGATCACCGTGCCCTCCTGTAGCTCAAGGTCGAGAGCAGTGCGGACGAGTTCGTTCGGCACCTCGAGCAACTTCTCCGCCAGCGGGACGAGTTCGTCGGTCGGCAGGCCGCAGTGCCCCTCGTCCATCGCCTCGGTCAGCGCATAGGAGATACCAGCGCGGACCCGCACCATGGCGGTCTTCTCGATACCGAGCTTCATTGCCATGGCGTCGGCGGTCTTGAAGCCGATGCCGCGGATATCGCGTGCCAGGCGATACGGGTTCTCGGTCATGACCTGGATGGCGTCGGCGCCATAGGTCTTGAAGATCCGTACTGCCCGCGCCGTGCCGACGCCGTGGCTGTGCAGGAAGACCATGATTTCCCGCACCGCCTTCTGCTCGGCCCAGGCGGCGACGATCCGAGCCGCGCGCACCGGGCCAATGCCGCCGACTTCCCGCAGGCGATCGGCCTGCGTCTCGATGACCTCGAACACCTTCTCGCCGAAGGCACGTAGCAGCTTCTTGGCGTAGGTCGGGCCGATGCCCCGGATCATGCCCGAGGCAAGGTACTTCTCGATGCCCTCGACCGACGTGGGCTCCGAGGTCTTGAGAAACCGGGCCCTGAACTGCTGCCCGTGGGTGCGGTCGTTGACCCAGTCCCCTGATGCGGTGATCCACTCGCCGGCCGCTATTGTGGCGGCGTGCCCCACCACGGTGACGAGGTCGCGGTGGCTCCGCGCCTTGACCCGGATGACACAAAAGCCGTTCTCGGCGTTCTGATAGGTGACGCGCTCGACCAGCCCCGCCAGCACCTCTCGGTCGACGCCGGCCAGCACCTCTCGATCGGACGGATGGGGCTGCGTCTTCATGGTGCCCGGCGCCTGGCGCTCGATTATTCGACAGGTTAGCCGATGGGGCGTGACATGTAACGGCGTCCAGCCATGGGCTTGCGTCTCCCGGCGCATCGATGGGCTCGGAACGCGAGGTCAAGGCCGCCCTGACCAGCCTCATACACGCCTTGACCATCACTCCGGAAAATCCGACCATCACTGCAGAAAATACCAAGTCATTCATTTTCCTACGTAAAACCCGAAATCCCGGAGCGCCGCGATTAGCGGCCTCCTGACCCCAATTCTGGGCGCTAAACCACTCGCCATAGGTGACCTGCGAGCCGTCTCGTCATGCGGCAGGTCCCGCGGCGACGGGACATCTATGCTCCCGGATCTTGCAGATTTTTGGCGCATCGCACCCGAGTGAGAGCAGAGAGCCTGCGACCTCGGGTCCATAGGTGGCCCATAGATGACCCACGCAGGTGCCGATGACGAGTACGGGGTCATCTATGGAAGCAGGTTCACCGGCTACAGTGGAGTGGGATCCCTTCGCCGTCCAAGGCAAGGTGACGTTGGCCGGAGCCCGACACCGGCGATGATGGACCTGGTGTGATCGGTCCGCCGCGCGCTCGACGACGGCCCAGTCGCGATGCAATTCGATGAGCTTGCCGCCGTTGATGGCCCACAGGAGTCCGGCACTGGCCAAGTGTTCTAGAGGGCGAACGGTACGACAACCAAACAACGCATGGGCATCCCAGTCGAGCTTTGCAGCGCGCTCGGGCCAGTTATCCTTGGCGAGCAAAAATCTTTGGCAGTCGTCGACAAATACCCGCCATCGGTGGAGTGGGACGTCCTTTGGTGCTCGGTGGTGATCGAGGCTTCCAATACCATGGACCCACTCCGGCGGAACGCCGGCCGGCGAAGGTCCAAAGCCAGGCCGCCGGCGGTGTTCACAGTCGGGCTGGGGGCTTCCTCGAGGTGGACTTCGGCGAGTGGGGGAGGTGGCGGATTGGCAGATGGAGAGGACGGCTGCGGCGGCAAACGCCAAGTCCACACGCCGGCCTTTCCAAATCCATGACGAGCAGATTTTATACCCAACAGTCTCTTTGCAGTTTTGAATGCTTTCGCGTGCTGCAATTGCTGATGATGTCCAAGCAGGCCTTCCTCTCGCGCCTTCACCTCAAGTTCGGGTACTGCTAGGGCGCCACCGGCAAGCGACCGCCGAAGAAAGTCGGCCGCCGCTACCGATGAGCGATGAATCGTATCCAAATTTTTCATGAACTCCTTGGGTGTTGGTCTGTCGTGGGCGGCCTCCCGCCCCGTGTCGGCGATCTCCACCAGGACGGATACCAACTCGCCTCCGGGGATCGACTTGGTCCAGCCGGTCAACCACAGCCTCGTGTTGGTCGGCAGATCGCGCTCGATTGTGATCCCACCGCGGATGTTTGGGCAGGCTCCCGGCCGGGACTTCCACCTTCCGGTCAGCGTTCCTCGGCCAGCACGGTTATGGCGATCACTCATGTGGCCGGCGCCCGCAATAGCCAGGATTGCGAACGGCTGGCCGGGACCAGCGACGGACAGAATTGGCGCGTGCTGCCCCGTTGGAGAGACCCTTGTGTTCCCGCGTGCCGCGATGGCCGATCATCGTGCCGCACTTGCCTGGGTGAGACCGAGGTGGGCGCGCGCACCGCGGTACTGTGCTGGAGTCATCGTGGCCTCCAACGTGAGGAACGGCGCAAAGCTACATGAACATATCGCCATAAGTACTTCCAGTAATTATCACTATTGCGTCGAACGCACACCTTTCCTTTCCGACGCCCTCCCCCTCCCCGCGAGGCGAGGGAGCACGGTGTTTGGCGAACAATTTCCAACCGCTTTATCCGGGCATCCCTTACGGGGACCAGTCGCCTCCCCCGGATGGCGAGCCATCCTTACGGGGGTCGTTTTCGCCTCGGTATATCCATCGCCTATCGTTGTCGGCGACGGGGGCCGGAACCTTGAGCATGGGGCTTCATCGTCCATTCCGCTCAAGCAAGAGCCCGCAGTGTTGCCGGTGTCCTATAGGTGAGAACCGGCTTTCTCGTCGGGGATAGAGCGCACCCGGCACGCTGCGATCGCTCATTGGGAAAGTCCGCCGGCTAGTCGGCGAACAATGCGGCGGGGCAGGATCGGGACGAGACCGCCTCACAAGCGCGCGGTCGTCCGTCCGAAAGCCGTCACAGTTGGCGGGACCTCCGAGCACCAACTGCCGGTGCTCGCGGCTGGACGATCACGGATCGTCTCAGCGCGCGAGCGCCGTGTTTAGGGCCTCCATGTTGTTCGTGCCGATGGTGCTCGGAATGGCGCGTGCGACCTCAGGGGGCGCCCTGGAACGTGCCTACGTGCCTTCCAGTGATGGTGTAGGCGCGATGCTCGCCGCCTCGCTCTACGCCACCGTCGCCCTCGCAATCTTGGTCGTCGTCAACAAAGTCGAAGGCGGCGGCGGGCAGCGCGGCGGCGCCAACCTGATCTTGGGTCTTGAACACAGCAACCGTAGTTGACTGGACGAATGTGTGCCGGTTGCGGTATTTTGGGATGGTTCGTAGCAGAAACTCTTTTGGATCTCCACCCCGGTGGCCGTCCCCACGGCGCCGGGGCTTCCTTTTTCGGGGTCGGGCGGTCGGTCTGGTGGCCGGGTTGCCGGTCGGTTGTAAAGTCTTCTAGCGTGCAGTGAGGGCCGCAGTCGGCGGCAGAGGAATGTCAAAATCTTCGCCTGATTTGGTCCGCCACCACGCCAGCCGCGAGGCTGTTTGTCAAAATCGCATTGAGTGATTACATAGGGTTGTGGCAGGTTCAAATCCTGCTGCCCCGACCATCCGCCTTCGCTACGCTAGGGCGTGACGGGTCCGCAGGCTTACAGTTCGAGGGAATGGCTTTTCATGACCGCGCGCATCTACAAACCGGCCCGCACCGCGATGCAGTCGGGCGCCGCCAAGACCAAGGAATGGGTGCTCGACTATGAGCCGGAACAGCCGCGCACGGTCGAGCCGCTGATGGGCTGGACCTCATCGGGCGACATGAAGCAGCAGCTGCGGCTTAACTTCGACACCAAGGAAGAGGCGATCGCCTATTGCGAGCGCCACGGCATCGCCTATCAGGCGTTCGAGAGCGTGCCGCCGAAACGCGCGCGCATATCGTATTCGGATAATTTCGCCTACGGCCGCCGCACGCCGTGGACGCACTGATCCGCCGCGACCGCGGAGAAGTGTGCGCACGGCTGACTCGCGGTCTTCGTTGACGCTACGCTTGCTCGATGAGTCCTCGGATCAACGTGGCCAGCGGTTTTTCGCTGCCGCCAAAACTCTCGATAGTTGCGTCGAGCATGGCGTTGGGATCAATCCGTTCCAGAGCAAAACGATGCCCGGCCTGCTCGGCAAGCGCCGTCATAAAGGCCAACTGGGTCCGGCCGTTGCCATCGCGGAACGGATGGATTGCGTTCAGATCGGCAAGAAAGTGGGCCGCCTTTTCAGCGAAAGCCTTCGCGTCCAGGCCTGAGAGATTCTTTTGCCTGGCTAGGTCTGCGAAGAGCCGCTCCAACTCACGGTTTATATTGTCGGGGTGGCAGAAAGGGTTTCCACCCTTCGAGATCCACACGGTCCGCGGCGCCCCGGCCCAGGTGTACACGTCCTGGAATAGGTGCCGGTGAATGGCGCGCAAGTGACCGACATCGAATTTTCCAGCAGGTAAGGGCTCGGTGAATCGTTGCGCGGTCGCCTCCTCCTCGAAGAAATCCAGGTCCGACTGGGTGCGCAGGTTCGCACGATTCTTGAGGACGGTCGTTCCGGGATAGCAATAGGAGTCGGAAACCGCGTCGTACATTGTGCGTCACGCTTTCTTGGCGTGTTTCTCGAAAATCTCGCGGCGCCGCTCGGCCGGGCTCAATCCCCGGCGGTCAAAATCGCTGAACATTTTCTTGGTCGAGGGGCGCAGAGCAATACCTTCGACCGCGCTGATCTTGGCGAAACCGACCAAGCCCAACGTCAGGGTCGTCGGCTTGGCGGCCTTCTTAGGTTTCGTCCTTTTCTTGGCCTTGGCGGTCTTCTTCACTGGCTTTGGCATAGGCTCACTCTATCGGATTCCGCAAAAAAATTCGAGGGCGCATGCAGCCGCAGCCGATATCGGATGGCGGATTGCGGACACCCGGCGCACGAGAATCGACGCCGCATGCTCAGGCGCGGTGTGCTTGCAGCGGCGAAGCTTTGGCGGCGCCCACTCGCGCCGGCGGATTGGCGCGCTGGCGAGCAGCGAAATGAAGCGCTCCTCGGGCATCGGCTGGCCGAGCAAAAAGCCCTGGCCGTAGTCGCAGCCCATGCTGACGAGCGCCAGCGCGTCGGACGCCTTCTCGATGCCGACGGCGACCGCGACGCTGCCGAAATTGTGCGCCAGATCGATCACGGTCTTGCACAGCGGCGCGTTGACCTTGTCGCTGCCGCAATCGGTGACGAAGGCGCGGTCGAGCTTGATCTCGGCGAACGGCAGTTCCTTGAGCCGCGCAAACGAGGAATAGCCGCGGCCGAAATTGTCGATCGCGAGGCTGACGTCGAGATGCTGGAGCTTGTTGGTGATGTCGTTGGCCAAGGCCAGATCGGAGACGATCTGCTCTTCGGCGACATCGATGATGAGGCCCGGCCATTTTTCGAATTTTCCGCGATGGCTTTCCACGATGTCGGCTACCGGCACCTTGACCAGCGCGTTGATCGGGATGTTGACCGCAGGCCGCAGATTGACGCCGAGCTTGCAGAAATTGAGGCTCGCTTGCAGCGCCTGATCGAGCGCCAGTTCGGACAGCGTGACCAGGTCGCCCTCGCTGGCGCCGGGCATGAATGCGCCCGGCATCAGCACGCCGTCGCGCGGATGCCGCGCGCGGGAAAAGGCTTCGACGCCGATGAGCTGTTTTTTGCGCAGGTCGATTTTCGGCTGGTACCAGAACTCGATCCAGCCGTTGCGCAATGCGCTCGCGCAGATCGACGCGGCCCGCGACGGCTGGGGGATCGCCAAGTCGAAGGTCCTGCAAAACCTTCAGGACCACGCTGGTCTCGAACGGCTTCTTGAGAACGGGAAGCATGCGCAGGTGATGCTGCTCGCCGATGCTTTTGACATGGGCAAGCACGGCCGAGCCGCGGTTGCTCATGAGCTGAACGGCGCCGGTAAAACCGGCGCGCGACAGCGCGAGAATGCATTCGATGGCGTCGGCCGATTCGAGCGCGATGTTGAGGAAGACGAGCTTCGGCTGGCGCTGGGTCAGCGCCGGCCGCACTGCCTGGCCGTCGGGAAGCTCTTCGGTATCGATGCCGGCGCCATGCAGGACCAGTGACAGAAAGTGCCGGATACTGGCGTCGGTGTCGACGACAAAGCAAAGCGGCGCGCGGGCCTCGGCGCTGGGCGCTTCGGCATCGGGCGTCGCGGCAATGTTGGCTGATTGCGCGGGTGTCGCGCCCATTCCTCAGATCCAAGCGCCAGCGTGACGGGAGCCGGCATCATTGGTGGAAATTGTTAACTGTCGGTTTCGACGGCGCCGCGGCCGCGGCGCCGCCGCCCGATGCGGCGAAAAGGAACAGCCGGCGTCGGACGCATGCCACCCGCATGACCCGTGCAATGGCGGGGCGTTGCCGCTATGGTAGTTTCAAACGCAATTGCTTCGCCGCCGTGCCCGCCCGGCGCGAAAACCAAGCGATGCCAAGGGGAGACGACGATGCCCAAAAAGGATGCAAGCCCGAAGCTGAACCGCCGCAAATTCCTCACCGCGGCCGCCGTCGCCGGCGCCAGCGGCGCGGTCAGCCCCGCCAAAGCCGCAACCGCGGCGGAACCGCAGCAACGACTGCCGTCGGCGCTGCCGCCGAATGCCCATGTCGCCGCCGCCGAGGCCGGCATGCCGGATGTTCCGCCCTATGCGGGCGAGGGCCGGCCCGGATCGGATTTCATGGTCGACGTCATCAAGACGCTCGACATCAAATACCTGCCGGCCAATCCGGCATCGAGCTATCGCGCCATTCACGAGTCGCTGATCAATTACGGCAAGAACACGATGCCGGAATTCCTCACCTGCACCCATGAGGAAGTCGGCGTCGGCATCGCCCACGGCTATTACAAGATCGCCAACAAGCCGCTGATGACGCTGTGCCACGGCACCGTCGGTCTGATGCACGCGACGATGAATATCTACGACGCGTTCTGCGATCGCGCGCCGGTGATCGTGCTCGCCGGCAACGACATGGACGCCGCGCACCGCTCGCCCGGCGTGCCGACCGTGCATTCGGCGCAGGACATCAACGCCATCGTGCGCGACTACACCAAATGGGACGACACGCCGGTGTCGGCGCAGCATTTCGCGCAATCGTTCGTGCGCGCCTATCAGATCGCCACCACGCCGCCTTACGCGCCGGTGGTGATTTCGCTCGACGACGGGCTGGCGACCGAGCCGGTCAGGGACTACGGCCAGAAACTCTACATTCCGAAATTCGTGCCGACGGCGGCGCCGGCGGGCGAGCAGGGCGCGGTGCGCGAAGCGGCGCGGCTTCTGGTCAATGCCGAGCATCCGGTGATCGTCGCCGATCGCGCGGTCAATACCGAGAAGGGCATTGCGCTTCTGGTGCAGCTCGCCGAGCTGTTGCAGGCGCCGGTGGTGCGGCAGCGCGGGCGGCTCAATTTCCCGAATACCCACTATCTCAGCCGGCCGGCGACCGTCATTCCTCAGGCCGACGTCATTCTCGGTCTGGAGCTGACCGACTATTGGGATACGGTCAACAAGTTCGTCGACAACAACGCCGAAGGCGTCGGCACCAATAGCTCGCGTATCAAGCCCGATACCAAGCTGATCAGCATCAGCACCTTGCAGCTGATGACGAAGTCCAACTACCAGGAGTTCCAGCGCTTCCAGAGCGTCGACGTGCCGATCGCGGGCGACGTCGAGGCGACCTTGCCGTCGCTGATCGAGGCGGTGAAATACGCGCTGACCGACGACCGCAAGAACGTCGCGGCGCAGCGCGGCGAGGCGATCCGCAAGGATCACGACAAGGGCCGTGACGGCACCAGGCAGGCGGCCGCCATCGCCTGGGACGCGAGCCCGATCTCGACGGCGCGGCTGTGCGCCGAGGTCTACGGCCAGATCAAGGATCTCGACTGGTCGCTGGTGCCGTCGTCGGGCGACGTCAGCGGCTGGCCGCTGCGGCTGTGGCCGATGGACAAGCACTATCATTGGACCGGCACGTCCGGCGGCTACGGCGTCGGCTGGGGTTGTCCGGCTTCGGTCGGCGGGGCGCTCGCCAACCGCGACGAGGGCCGCTTCTCGGTCTCGATCCAATCCGACGGCGATCTGATGTATGTGCCGGGCGCGTTATGGACCGCCGCACGGCACAAGATTCCGATGCTGGCGGTGATGCACAACAACCGCGGCTATCATCAGGAAGTGATGCACATGCAGCGGCTCTCCAACTTCCGCAATCGCGTCGCCAATACCGGCAACGATCTGGCCCGATCGGCACCAGCATCATGAATCCCGATATCGAGTATCACAAGCTCGCCGAATCGATGGGCTGGTGGGCCAAGGGTCCGATCAAGGATCCGGCCGATCTCGGGCCGGCGCTGAAGGAAGCGGTCGCCGTCGTGAAATCCGGCCAGCCGGCGCTGGTCAACGTCTGGACCCAACCGCGGTAAGGAATTGAGGAATGAAATTCGTTGGCGTTTATCTGGCGCTGTCAGCGGCGTTTGCCGCTGGCGTTGTAAGTCCCGCGGCGGCGGCCTCGGTGGAAAACGGCAAGACCGCGTTCGTGCAGCACGGCTGCTGGCAATGCCACGGTTTTGAGGGCCAAGGCTCGGTCACGACCAGCGGCGGCCGGGTCATTGCCGACACGCAACTGCCGGCCGATGCGTTTACGGCCTATGTGCGGGCGCCGACCGGCGCCATGCCGCCGTTCCGGCCGGAAATCCTGTCGGATTCCGATCTCGCCGACATCTACGCGTATCTGGAAGCGCGCCCGAAGCCGCAGGCCGCCAAGGACATTCCGCTGCTCAACCAGTAGCGCGATCCGCTATGCTCGCGCTGCAAAGCGCGAGGCCCGCGAGGCGAGACGACGATGACCGGCAAAGGCCAGATGCGGCTCGGCGCCTTCTTCAATCCGACCGGCCATCATGTGGCGTCGTGGCGGCATCCGCGCGCGCAGGCCGACGCCGGCATCAATTTCCAGCACTATCTCGACATCACCCGCACCGCCGAGCGCGGCAAATTCGACATGGTGTTTCTGGCCGACAATCTCGGCGTGCGGCAGGCGCATATGGAGGCGCTCAGCCGCTCGGCGCAATATATCGCCAATTTCGAGCCGCTGACGCTGCTCTCGGCGCTCGCCACCCACACCAGCCATATCGGCCTCGTGGCGACCGCCTCGACCAGCTACAACGAGCCGTTCCATGTCGCGCGCAAATTCGCTTCGCTCGATCATTTGAGCGGCGGCCGCGCCGGCTGGAATCTCGTCACCTCGGGCCAGGAGAACGAGGCGCGCAATTTCAGCCGCGAAAAGCATTACGAGCACGGCGAGCGCTACGACCGCGCGCGCGAATTCGCCCGCGTCGTGCTCGGCCTGTGGGATACCTGGGACGACGATGCTTTCGTCCGCGACAAGGAAACCGGGCAGTTCTTCCATCCCGACAAGCTTCACGACCTCAACCACCGCGGCGAGCATTTTTCCGTGCTCGGCGCGCTCAACATCCCGCGCTCGCCGCAAGGCCATCCGGTGATCGTGCAGGCCGGCGGTTCCGACGACATGATCGCGGTCGCGGCCGAATTCGCCGAAGTGATCTTTTGCGCGCCGCTCACGCTCGAAGCGGCGCAAAGCTTTTACGCGACGCTCAAGGGCCGGCTTGCCGCTTACGGCCGCGCGCCCGACGCGATGAAGATCATGCCGGGGTTGAGCTGCGTCATCGGCCGCACCGATGCAGAGGCCGAGGAGAACTACGAAAAACTCAACGCGCTCATCCATCCGATCGTGGCGCGCGAAATCCTGTCGATGGTGCTCGGCAATGTCGATCTGACGCCTTATCCGTTCGACGGCCCGTTGCCGGAAAACCTGCCGCGCTCGAACGCGAGCCAGAGCATTTTCCAACAAGTCACCGAGATGGCGCGCCGCGAAAAACTTTCCATCCGCCAGGTCGCGACGCGGGTCGCCGGCGCCCGCGCCAAGGCGGTGATCCGCGGCTCGCCGCAGACAATCGCCGACTACATGGAAGAATGGTTCCGCAACGACGGCTGCGACGGCTTTAATATCATGCCGCCGTTCCTGCCGGGCGGGCTCGATGACTTTGTCGAGCTGGTGATTCCGGAACTGCAGCGGCGCGGCCTGTTCCGCACCGAATACGAAGGCAAGACCTTGCGCGAGAATCTCGGCCTCAAGCGTCCGGCAAGCCGCTACGCCGAGCCGCCGCAACAGCCGCGCGCCGCGTCAGGAGGGTAACGGTGATCAGCGTCAAACGACTGGGCCACGCCACGCTGACGACGCCGGATATCGAGCGGCAGATCGCCTATTACACTGAAGTCGTCGGCCTCACCCTGGTCGAGCGGACCAAGGACCGCGCCTATCTCGCCTGCAAGATGGGGCTTGAGGCGATCGCGCTCGAGCCGGGCAAAGGCAATGCGCTGTCGCGTCTGGCATTCCAGGTCGCGCCGGGACACCGATCTCGGCGAGGTCTCGCGCGCGCTTGCCAAAGACGGCGTGAAGGCCGAGCGGGCGAGCGGCATTTCGCCGGGCGTCGCCGAGGCCGTGGTGTTCACCGATCCGAAAGGCACCAAGATCGAGATCTTTTCCGACTATGTGTTCGCCAAGGACGACGGCCGCACCGCGGCATCATGCCGCTGAAACTCGGCCACGTCGCCTATCGGGTCGACGACGTGCAGAAGATCGTGAAGTTCTATTGCGACGTGCTTGGCTTCCGCGTCTCCGATTGGCGCGACGACACGTTTGCCTTCCTGCGCTGCAATACCGATCACCACACCGTCAATTTCGTCCACGACGCCGAGCCGCAGCTCCATCACATCGCGTTCGAGGTCAAGGACTGGGCGGAAATCCAGCGCGCGGCGGAAACGCTCGCCCGCCACGACATCCATCTGGTCTGGGGTCCCGGGCCGCCACATCATCGGCCACAATATCGCGATCTATCACCGCAACGCCGACAAGGTCCGCGTCGAGTTCTTCTGCGAGATGGACCAGATGAAGGACGAGGCGCTGGGCTATTTCGATCCGCGGCCGTGGCACCAGGACCGGCCGCAGCGGCCGAAAGTGTGGGGGCCGGACACGTTGCGCAATTATTGGGGTTATGGCTCCGAGCGCGTCATCCGCGGCTATCAAACAATCGAGTAGTACACGATGCCGTGATTGCGCCGCGCGCCCGGTCGGCGGCATTTGTGATTGGCGCGTGTTGCGCGAAGCGGCCTAAAAGCCCATCTGGAGATAGCGCGCCGCACGGCGCGCAACGGAGGAAATCAATGGCTTCCAGCAAATGGACGATTGCCGGCGCGCTGCTTCTGATCCCGATCCTCGGCTTTGCCGTGAACCTCGCGTCGGCGCAGGAGCCGGCCGTATCCATCCCGCCGCCGGCGCAGGACGCCGCAGCGCCGGCCGATGCCACGACGCAGACCGTCGTTCTCGCCGGCGGCTGCTTCTGGGGCGTGCAGGCGGTGTATCAGTACACCAAGGGCGTCACCAGCGCGGTCGCGGGCTATTCCGGCGGCACCAAGGAAACCGCGCACTACGAGATGGTCGGCACCGAGCGCACCGGCCACGCCGAGTTGGTGCAGGTGACTTTCGATCCGCGGCAAATTTCCTACGGCAAGATTTTGCAGATTTATTTTTCCGTGGCGCATAACCCGACCGAGCTCAATTACCAGGGCCCCGACAGCGGCCCGTCCTATCGCTCGGCGATCTTCTACGCCAACGACGAGCAGAAGCGGGTCGCGGAGGCCTATATCGCCCAGCTCGATCAGGCCCACGCCTTCAAGGCGCCGATCGTGACCAAGCTCGAAGCCTTCAAGGGCTTTTATCCGGCCGAGGACTACCACCAGGACTTCCTGGTGACACACCCGACCTATCCGTACATCGTCATCAACGACCAGCCCAAAGTCGGCAATTTGAAGCGGCTGTTTGCCGATCAATATCGCGACACGCCGGTCACCGTGATGGCGGCGAACCGGCCGACCCAGTAAGTCCCGCCAAAAGTTCCGGGTTTCGCACTGCAATAAGCGCCGGCTTGGCCGCGTCCCGCCTGGGGCGCGGCGCGCGACCTTTGATCTATAGCCATTGGCGGCGGCCTGACGTATCGTAGTTGAGGGAGGCCGGGCGACAACAAGCCCGCTCCGCGACAACGAGGAAACGGGGAGGAAAGCCAAATGGCTATGGCAACGACAGTCGGGGCGCTGCCCGAGGCAGAACATAGCGCGCAGCTGCGCAAAGCGGTCATCGCTTCGACAGTGGGCACGGCGATCGAGTGGTACGACTTTTTCCTTTATGGCACCGCAGCCGGCCTGGTGTTCGGTAAACTCTACTTCCCCAATTCAGATGCCTTGGCGGGAACGCTGCTCGCTTTCGGCACCTATTTCATCGGCTTCGTCGGCCGGCCGATTGGCGCCGCGATTTTCGGCCATTACGGCGACCGCATCGGCCGCAAGGCGACGCTGATCGCCACGCTTCTGTGCATGGGCTTGGCGACCTTCGCCATAGCCTTCGTGCCCACTTACGCGTCCATAGGCATCTGGGGCGCGGTGCTTTTGACCGTGCTGCGCATGATCCAAGGCATCGGCGTGGGCGGCGAATGGGGCGGCTCAGTGCTGTTGGCCATGGAATGGTCGCGCACCCAAGGCCACCGCGGATCTGGTAGCCTCGTGGCCGCAATTCGGCGTGCCCTGCGGGCTACTGCTGTCGAATCTCGCGGTCCTTGCGTTCAGTACCTGGGCGGGCGACGAATTCCTGACGTGGGGCTGGCGCATCCCGTTCGCGCTCTCGATCATCCTGGTCGGGGTCGGCTTGTGGATCCGGCTCGGCATCCTCGAGACGCCGGTGTTCCAGCAACTCCTGGACAACGACAAGATCGAAAAGGCTCCGATCGTCGAAGTCATCAAGAAGCAGCCGCTGGCAGATCCTCTGGTCGGCGCTGCTGCGGCTATCCGAACAGGCGCCGTTCTATGTGTTCACCGCCTTCGTCTTCGCCTACGCGGTCGGCACGCTCAAGATGGATCGCAACTTCATCCTGGCCGCGGTGATGGCGGCGGCCTGCGTATCGTTCTTCACCATCCCGCTCGCCGGCCACTGGTCCGACCTGATCGGGCGCAAGAAGATGTATCTGATCGGCGTCGTGGTGATGGGCATTTTCGGCTTCGTCTATTTCGGCATGGTGGACACGGCCGTGCCGGCGCTGGTCTTCATCGCCATCGTGCTGTCGCTTATCCCGCATGATCTGCAGTATGGACCGCAGGCGGCGTTGATCGCGGAGGCCTTCACGCCGCGGCTGCGCTATAGCGGCGCCTCGCTCGGCTATCAGCTGGCGTCGATCATCGCCGGCGGCCCGGCGCCGTTGATCGCGACCTGGCTGTTCGCGACCTACCACTCGGGCTACGCGATCTCCATCTATATCGCCGTCCTTGCCGCCATCAGTTTCATCTCGGCTGCGATGATGCCGGACTTCACCGGCAAGGATATTTCGGCGGACGCCTACAGCGACGACTAGCAGACGCCGATCTGCCGGGGCGAGCATCATGGCTCGCCCGCGAAAAGCTCAGAGCCCGGTTCCGGCACTGCTGGAACCGGGCTCTTGCTTTGTCAGGGTTAGAGCACCGCGCCGCTTTGCGGATCGATCAGGTGCATGCGGTCCATGTCGGCGTAGAGCCGCATCGGCTCGCCGGGACCGGTGGCGCTGCCGGGATCGACACGGCCGCAGACTTCCTGGCCGTCGACGGTGAAATACACCATCGTCTCCATGCCCATGGGCTCGACGACGTCGAGCGTCGCCGTGAATTCGCACTGCTGGTCGCGATCGTTGCGCCGCGGCTCGGTGATGTGCTCGGGGCGCAGCCCGAAGATCAGCTCCTTGCCGGCCAGCGCCTGGAAGCGCGCCGACTGCGATGCCGGCACCGGCAGGCTGATGGCGTCGGACAGGCGCACCCGCAAGCCGGCGCCGTTCTGCTCCAGGCGGCAGCGCAAAAAATTCATCGCCGGCGAGCCGATGAAGCCGGCGACGAAGCGCGTTTTCGGATGATGATAGAGATCCTGCGGCGTGGCGATCTGCTCGATGACGCCGCCGTTCATGACCACGACCCGGTCGGCGAGCGTCATGGCCTCGACCTGGTCGTGGGTGACGTAGACCGTGGTGGTCTTGACCATCTGGTGCACGCGCTTGATCTCGGTGCGCATCTGCACGCGCAGTTTTGCATCGAGGTTCGACAGCGGCTCGTCGAACAGGAACACCTTTGGATTGCGCACGATGGCGCGGCCCATGGCGACTCGCTGGCGCTGGCCGCCGGACAGCGCCTTGGGCTTGCGGTCCAGCAATTCGGTGATGTCGAGGATGCGCGCGGCATGGTCGACGCGCTTGCGGATCTCTTCCTTGGGGAATTTGCGCAGCTTCAGCCCGAACGACATGTTCTCGAACACGGACATGTGCGGGTAGAGCGCGTAGTTCTGGAACACCATCGCGATGTCGCGGTCCTTCGGCGGCAGATCGTTGACCACTTCGCCGCCGATATAGATGTCGCCGGCGGTGATCTCCTCGAGGCCGGCGATCATGCGCAGCGTCGTCGACTTGCCGCAGCCCGAGGGGCCGACCAGGACGACGAACTCGTTGTCGGGAATGTCGAGGCTGATATTGCGGACGACGTCGACGTCATCGAAACGCTTGACCACATTACGCAACGAGACTTCCGCCATGTTACTTCAGCCTTTCGTGGCGCCCGCGGTCAGGCCTGCGATGTAGTAGTCCATCAGGAACGCGTAGATCACCAGCGGCGGGGCGGCAGCGATCAGCGCGCCGGCCATCAGCATGCCCCACTTGTAGACGTCGCCGCGAATGAGGCTCGTCACCGTGCCGACGGTGAGCACCTGCTGGTCGGCGGAATAGAGGAACGCCATCGGATAGACGAAGGCCGCCCACGACACCGTGAAGGCAAAAATCATCGCCGCGATGATGCCGGGCAGCGCCACCGGAATGAAGATCTTGGTGAGCATCTGCATATGGCCGGCGCCGTCGATCAGCGCCGCTTCGTCGAGCTCCTTGGGGATCGACTGGAAATAGCCGATCATGATCCAGGTGCAGAACGGCACCGTGAGCGTCGGGTAGACCAGGATCATGCCCCAGTAGTTGTTGAGCAGCCCGACCGCCTTGACGATCTGGAACAGCGGAATGAACAACAGCGTGTCGGGCACGAGATAGGTCAGGAAGATTCCCGTTGCCAGGATGCTCGAGCCCCAGAACTTCATGCGGCCGAGCGAGAATGCGGCCAGCACGCTGACCACCATGGTGATGGCGACGATGGAGACCGTCACGATGATGGTGTTCTTGAAGAAGATCAGAAAGTCGGTCTGCGTCAGCAGGATCCTGAATTGATCGAGCGTAACGCCATCGGCGACGATCCACGGATTGGTCGCCATATGCGCCACTTCGGCGTCGCTCTTGAGCGCGGTGACGACCATGTAATAGGGCGGGATCAGGAAGAAGATCGCGAAGATGACAAGAAAGACATAGGACGTGATCAGCGCCCAGCGGCGATTGCGGCTGAGGCTGGCGCGAACACCGAGACTTCTCGCGGGGCGCCTGCGGCGACGGCGGCTGTGCTCATCCGATTTCCCTGCCGCGCTTGCGCACGCCGCGCAGGATGAAGATCGCGGCGAACGCCAGGATCGGGAACATGAACAGTGACGTCGCGGCTCCCAGCGGCAGGTCGCCGGAGCGGATGCCGAGCATGAAGGAGTAGGTCGCGAACACATGCGTCATGTTGCGCGGGCCGCCCGCGGTCATGATCTGCACGATGTCGAAATTGGCGAATGTGACGATCAGCGAGAACAGCACGGTGATGGCGATGATGTTGCGCATCATCGGCAGCGTGATGTGGACGAATTTCTGCCAGGCGCTGGCGCCGTCGATGGATGCGGCCTCGTAGAGCTGCTCCGGCACCGATTTGAGCGCCGCCAGATACATGATCAGAAAGAACGGCGCGCCGTACCAGACATTCACGAGAATGACGGAAAAGCGCGCCCAATAAGGACTGCTCAGCCACGGGATTTCCTCGAAGCCGAGGCTCGAGAGGATATAGTTGAACGCCGAGTGGGTCGGATCGAACAGCCACCACCAGCCGAGCGACGACAGCGCCAGCGGAATGACCCATGGCACCAGCAGCATGCCGCGCCATTTGCGTTGGCCCTTGGCGGGCAGATTGTTGATCAGATGCGCGGTGATGAGGCCGATCAGGGCTTTGAAGAACACGGCGCTCAGCGCGAAGATCGCGGTTTGCTCCACCACCATGCGGAAGACGTCGCGCGACAGCAGGAAGCGAAAATTATCGAGCCCGATGAAGCGGGTCTGCGCCTTGTTCAGCATCGACAGGTAGATCGAGTACAGTGCCGGATAAAGCACAAGCCCGGTGATGATGACGATCAGCGGCAGGCACATCAGGAAGGCGATGGTCGAACGGCGGCGCATGAACAGCCGCAAATTGCGGCTGGCCGAGGGTTGCAGGCTTACGCCTTGAAGTCCTGAAGACCGAAGCCCTGGAGACCGAAGCCCTGGTGACCAATTCTGGACGGTGTCTGCCATTCATGCCGCTGACCTTTTCGGGTCAGCCTCCCATCGCATTTGACACATGCCGGCCCCCCAAGGCCGGCATGTGCAGTTTCGGCGAACCGGAACGGGCTTTAGGCGCGCCAAAGTTCTTCAGCGCGCCAAAGCTCTTAAGCGCGTAACGTGCCTTCGAGCTCGTTCTCGGCCCATTTGATCACGTCGTCGATCTTCTCGTTGCCCTGAGTGACCTTGGCGACCATCACGGTATTGATCGCCTGGTTGTAGATCTGGGCGCCGACTTCGGAACGCGCCGGCGCGCCGGCCATCGAGGTCTGCTCGTCGCCGCGCGGCGGATAGCCATAGACGGTGCCGACCGGCGGCTCGACGACCTTCCAGGTGTCGAGATCGTACATGGTCTTGAACGACGGCAGGTCGTAACCGGAGGAGGCCTGGACCAATTGGGCGACCGATTCCTTCTGCGAGATGTAAGTCAGAAGGTCTTTCGCCGCCGACTTGTTCTTCGAGAACGACCACAGGCCGTAGAACTGCGGCAACTGGCCGACGAAGCGGCCCTTCGGGCCCTTTGGCATCGGATGGGTCCAGCAATTCGCCGCCACGGTCGGATTGTCGCGCTTGGCGACCGCCCAGGCGCTCGGCGGGTTCATGATGCTGGAGCCCTTGCCGGAGATCAGCCAGCGGTTATTGCCGGCGTCATCCCAGGCGTAGACTTCCGGCGGGTTCACCGCCATCAGCTTCTTCATGTAGTCCAGCGCCGCGCGGGTCTCGTCGGAGTTGACTTTGATGTTGTCCTTGGCGTCGACCATGACCACGCCGTAGGAATTGAACAGCGCGCCGACCCAGTCGACCGCGTCGGACGTTTGCCCCATGGGCAAGCCGACCGGGAAGCCCGCGGCGTGCAGCTTCTGCGCCGACGTGAGATAAGTGTCCCAGGTCCAGGTATCGGTCTTGGCCTTGTCCCACTTCGATTCGTCGGCCGGGAAGATGTCGCGCACGTCGATGCCGGCATGCTGCTGGTAGAGATCGAAGCGCGAGCAACACGGTTTCACCTGGCTGCCGACCGTGGTCGGGATGCCGCGCCATGTGCCTTTGATCTTGGCCAGATATTCGGCGACCGGGCTGATCGGGCCATATTGCTTCATCAGGCCGTTGGCGACGTCATCGAGCGGCTCCAGCACGTTCTGATGAATGCGGATGTTCCAGTCGCGGTGGGACATGATGTCGTGGCCGGTGCCGGCTTGGGCTTCGGCCGCCGCGGTCAGCTTGTCCTTTTCGCCCTGCGAGGTGATGTAGTCGATCTTGACCTCGCAATTGTTCTTGGTGCCCCATTCGTTGCAGAGCTTGGTCAAGGTGTTGTTGGCGCCGGGCACCCAATGGTCCCAGACGCCGAGCGCCAGCGATCCGGCGGCGTAACTGTCTTTGACGTAGGGGGCGGCAATGGCCGCGACGGAACCGAGCGCCGCGCTTTTGAGAATGTTGCGGCGGGTAGGGGAAGGGGAGATCAGGCGTGATTGGGTCATCTATTCCTCCGTTTGGCCGCCATGTTTTTCTAAGTTTATTGGCGTGGCGGAAAACATACTCTCATCGCGGGTAGCCGGCTAGAGGCCGGCTGGGACTAAGCGCCGCGTTTGCTGCTGCAAAATGCGGCAGGGCAGGCGGCGCCGGGTCACCCGGGCAGGCTTCGCTCCTCGGCCCGGCCCGGGGTTTCGCGGCGGGCGGTGGGACAAGCCCATAGGATGGGTTGAGCGGCAGCGAAACCGATCATCTTTCGCCGAAACGCGAGCGATTGTCGGCCGCATCGCCAGCCCAATCGCGTGGGTAGACGCCGTGTCAGCGAAGCGGCTGACGCCTGCTATTGACTTCTCGATCCTGCCTAAACTCAATAACGCCAGACCGGCAAGCTTAAGGAATTTCCATCATGGCAGCCCGCATCCGTCACATCGCTCTTTGCGTCAAGGACATCAAAGCCACCGCTGACTTCTACGCGAAGGCATTCGGGCTCAAACGCACGCCAATTCGCGAAGGCGCGACCGCCTGGAACTGCTATTTGAGCGATGGCGAAATCAATCTGGCGCTGTTGCAGTATAAAAGCGAGGTCGGCTCCGGCGTGCCGAAAGGCTTTGTCGGCATCCACCATTTCGGTTTTCAGTGCGACGACTTGCCGGCGCAACAAAAAAAGGTCGAAGAGGCGGGCGGCGAGTTTTTCTTCGATCTCGGCGAGCCGGAGGACGACGGTTTCGAACGCAAGTTCAAAGATCCCAACGGCATTGTCTTCGACATCAACTGGAAAGGCTGGCAACTCACGCGGGGAAAGGTCAAGAACGCCGTCGGCGGTTTGCGGCCGGCGAAGCGTGCCGCGAGCGCGAGGAAACCCGTCAGGAAAAAAGCGCAGGGCGCCAAGAGACCTGGAAAAGTGAGACCCCGAGCCCGTAGGATGGGTTGAGCGCGCGCCGCTTCCGGCGAATTGCGACAGCCGAAATTCAGTTCCCGTTATTGCCCAGCGGGGTCAAGTCCGGGGGCCTGTCATTGTCGCGATTGCCAAAAAAGTTATTGCCGCTCTGAAAACCGCCGAACGGCCCTGTCTGGCCATGTTCAACGCTGAAGTGGAACCCCAGACCATTCGACTCGGACGGATGTGCGCTCTGGCTGCCGGTGGCCGAATGGTTCGGATCCGTATAGTTGAAGTTATAGTTGCCGTTTGCATCTGGCGAAATCATTTGCTGACTGAATGCCCACCCGGAAACGGTCGTCGCAGCGATGATGGCCGCTGCAATCATGGCAACCGCAGCAAACCGAAGGCGCACACATCGAACCATGATGATCCCCCTATCGGCGCCCCCGAAACACCGTTCCCAGGCTAGCGCCGCAACCTGCGTCGGGTCAAGGCAGCTCCAAAGAAGACACAAGCGGCGCTCAGCCAGATTGGCCGTGAAGAAAAAGCTGCCGCCGCAGATGAAGTTTTGCCGATAGTTCTTCACCGCGCGAGCATGGCACAGCAGAAGGTGATGGGATTCGCGGAGCCTGTCATCGCGCCGGCCCGGGGTCCCGATCGCGCTCGCGCGATAGGGCTGCCCGCTTCGGGCCGAAACCGCAGGCTCAACGCATCCTGCGGGGAACGTGCTACGTGCTTACTTCAGCGACAACGCCAGTCCGCTCAAATCCAGGCTGACGATCAGGCCCTCCTGCTCGCCGCTGAGCGCCAGCACGGCGCCTCTCTGGTTGGTGAGGATGATCGCCTGCGCGCCCCTCCCGGCGGCGGCGCCGGCGCCGCCCTGGGCGTAGACCCCGTTGACGTCGGACGGACGGTGGATATTGCTGACGGTCCCGTGGAAGCGTGTCTCCGAGGCGCCGAAGGTGAAGCCGTAACTCAACCCCCCGATCGACAGCGGATAGCTGCGGCCCTGAAACGTCAGCACGCCTTCGCCGGCCGAGCCCCCGATGATGAATCCGGCCTTGAAGATACGGATGCGGATGGTGCCGTCGTCGGCGTTCGCAACCGACACCGCGCCGGCGAGCGCCGCGATGGCGAGGAGACCGGCTCTTAATCCCGACAAGACTTTCATCGTCAATGACCCTTCAAAAGTGCTGCGCCGCATGGACCCATCGCCGCTGTATCCCGGCGCCATGACGCGCGCTACAACGCGCGGAATGCCCTCCTGTTCCAAACGCTCACCGATGATGGTCCGTGTCAGCGCAGTAGCGCGGTAGGATGGGTTGAGTCCTTGCGAAACCCATCGCTCAGCATTGCCGCCCGATGATGGGATTCACTTCGTTCAACCCATCCTACGGTTCAGGTTCTGGCGACCTTGGCCTTTACCTGAACATAAATCTCCGACGGCCTCGCTTCAAAATAGCGAAGCAGAGCTGGACAGAGCCAGCCTTCGGCATCGAGTTCGCGTGAATAGTAAACGTTCCCGGTGCCCTCTTCCCTTCTCCATTCCAGATGAAACTGATGGCCAGGAAAGGGATTTCCCGAAAAGACCATGACGAACCCCCGATCCGCGTTAGGTAGCTCCGCGGTGACCTTGTCGATCATGGTGTCGGCCCCACCGACAAACGGCTCCGCCGACAGCCCGACCTTCGGATCATCGAAAACCCACATGTCCAAGTAGCGGTAGGGTTCTATGACATTGATCTCGTTCATATCGATTCTCAGCCCGTAGGATGGGTTGAGCGGCAGCGAAACCCATTATCTTTCGCCGAAACGATGTCATCGACGAGAAGACGCAAGCGGCGCTCAGCCAGATTGGCCGTGAAGAAAAAGCTGCCGCCGCAGATAAAGTTTCGCCGATAGTTCGTCACCGCGCGAGCGTAGCACGCCTGAAGGTGATGGGTTTCGCTGGGCTCAACCCATCCTACGGGCTTGTCGCGAGAGTAGATATTCATGGGACCAATCCACGAGTTGTGGGATTGATCCGCCACCCGTCTGGAAGGAAGGGAGGTTTTTTGCTATAGTTGCCGAAGCGGTCATATCTCAGGGACCAATCCTGGGTTTGTGATCCGGGGCTGGCGCTGCTTCACAAGGGTCGGCCCCAGTCGGTCCCCCGGACGGGATTAGAACCCGTGTCTCCCGCGTGTAAGGCGGGCGTCCTGACCAGGCTAGACTACCGGGGGTAGGTACCTACGAGAATCATCCCTCCTGCTAAGCCACTGGCAGGAGGGCGTTTCTCATCTGTTTTTGAAACTTATCAAAATTGATTAATCCAGTCAACTTGAATGTTGACCAAAAATGATATAAGTTATGCCCTGGGTATTCCGAACGTATCAAAGGGCATCCGGCCGCGATGACGTTCGGGAATGGTACGAAGACTTGGCTCGGCGGGACCGTGTGACGGTGCTTAGCACGCTCCAATATCTTCGCGATCAACCTCGCGAGAAATGGGCGAGGCCACTGGGCTTCGCTCCGCTGCACGGCCTTGATGGAATGGGAGAGTTTCTTTTCAAGTTCGGCGGGGTCCAAAATCGATTAATGGGATTTTTTGGTCCTTACCGGATGAGTTACACGATCTTGCTGCCAGTTCTGAAAAAAGGTCGTTCGTTCGATCCAAGAGAATGGGAAGAGACCGCACTTCGGCGAAAAGCCGAAGTTGAAAGCGATTCAGGGTGTACGCATGTCTGGCTTTCTTAGCGTCATTAGAGACGAACTGGCGGACAAGGAATTTCGCGACGCATACGTTGCCGAAAATGCCAGACGTGGCCTTGCGTATCAGATCACCGCATTGAGAGAGGCGCGCGAATGGTCCCGCGCGGAACTCGCGCGACAGGCAGATCGCCCACAGAGCAATATATCGCGCTGGGAAGACCCTACTTATGGAAAGTATAGTCTTTCCACTTTGATTGAGATCGCCGCGATATTCGACGTTGCCCTGGTCGCAAAATTTGTCAGCTTTGAAGAACTCTTGGCCTCGGTGTCGGATTTGCGTCCCTCCAAACTTGCCGTTCCTAGCTATGAGGAAGAGCAAAAATGGATGGCAAGCGGGGATCATCGGCAAATAACAGCCGGTTCAGCTTTGGCTGCATTTTCCAAACAATCTGGGGAACAAGCCGTATCCGGTTTGGGCGCGCTTCTGTCAGAAAACACCAATAATGCGAAATCTAACGGAACATTACTTGCGCCTATTGCCGGTCGCGATCCTGTCAAACCTATCGAAATCACGTTGCCAGTAGCGGCGCTTTCTGGGGTTGCAGAACCCCATCAACGGGAGACGGCGCGCTAATGAAAATTGTCACCATAGAAGGTGGACGAGTTCTTGATCTTGTCCCTTTAGAGGAAATACGCCCAGAGGGGGGCGTTCATTTGCCAGATTTTCTCAGTGCCATCGGCGCACGATACAGTTTTGCCTCCGTTCCCACTGATTTAGGCGATGCGATCAAGAACGGTGCAAAATTTGCGATGGGAAAGTTCATGCTAGACGGCAATCCCATTAGCATAAAAGAACTAAATATTTATAGTGATGGTTTGATTTGTGAGGCGCACGGGACCAATTTCGCTGATCTAATTTTGGATGATTTGCTTCACTGGGCGGTGGAGGCATTTAAACTTAAAGAACGGATTACTCCGGCTCACCGAACATATACGAGCAGCCTCGTCTGTATATTTGATAAATCAGTTGAGTCCGGGCTTGGAAAGCTTACGGCAATCTCTGATCTGCTTTCTAAGGCTTACAACGATTCATATGGTTGGAAGTACAAGTTCGATCTTAATCGTTTGGCGTTTAATGTTGACCCAAAGGACATCCCTCATCTTCGCAGCACCAATTTTGTTCTTGAGCGGCGAATCCAGGTTGCGTATTCAGAAAATAGATATTTCTCTATTGCGCCGCTTAAAACCGAAGATCATGTCGCGTTGCTCGAAACTATCGAGCGCGAGCTTTTGACCTGATCCCGTAATTTCAAATTAGGCCACTGCTGGTTTTAAAATAGGCCACTACGGGTCAAAATAGGCCAGTGCGGTAGGGCGGATTAGCCGAAGGCGTAATCCGCCGCCTCTCGGCAATTGGACGGCGGGTTACGCTGCGCTAATCCGTCCTACGGCGCGTCCCGAATAAAGCGACATTGCCCTTGACTTTATTCCTATCAGGGCTACATAAGCACCATCCCGCTCGACGAAGGACGCCTTCGCGAGGGTACTCCTTGAGGCGGAGCGGGGGCGGTTCTCGTCGGGCGCGGCGATACATTGCGCTCGCGGGCGGCTTGGGCATCGTCCCGTCCGGCGCGTGTCGGACTGCGAGGTGCTCGCTGCACTGGTGCCGGAGAGGGTCCTCCCGTTTGCATCCGGTGGTTCCAGGAAGCGCGGCCTAAGCCGAGCCGAGGCCTAAAAGACCTCGGATGCCGCGGTGGGGCGCCGAAAGGCGAGCGCGCCCGCTCCATGAGGTCCGCGCGGCCTCGGTTCCTCCCACAAGGAGGAAAGGAGAAAGGACGCGCGCCGCATCGCTTTTCGATGCGGCCCGGTGGTGCGCCTATCGGCGCTCCGCCTCCCTTCTTTTAAGGGAGGAGTTTTCTTGGTGATGCTTCTTGGCTTGCTTTTCTTGGCGTAGGCAAAGCTCGGATGCGAAGGCGCATCGCGACAACGGATGGACGCGTTTGGCATCAGGACAAAGGACATCAGGCCATGCCGCGGCGGCGACCCAAAGGCCAGCGCAGCTTTCTGGGGCGGCGCACGCTCGAACAGTGGCTGGCGCGGCGTTGCCGGCGCGCATCGGTCTGATCCGGCGCGCGCAATGCGAACGCTCACAACCCGAGCATCCGCGGCAGCCACAGCGAGATCTCGGGGAAATAGGTCACCAGCATCAGCACCAACAGCATGACGCCGTAGAACGGCCAGATCTTGCGCATCACCTCTTCGATCGTGACCTTCCCCACCGCGCAGCCGACGAACAAGATCGCGCCGACCGGCGGGTGGCACAGCCCGATGCCGAGATTGAGCATCATGATGATGCCGAAATGCACCGGGTCGACGCCGAAATTCATCATCACCGGCAACAGAATCGGCGTGCAGATCAGGATCGACGGCGCCATGTCGAGCAGGCACCCGAGCACCAGCAGCATGACGTTGATGAGGAGGAGAATGACGTACTTGTCGCTGGAAATGGTGAGAAAGAACGCCGTGATTTTCGCCGGCATTTGGGTGAGCGCCATCACATAGCCGACGCTCGATGCGCAGGCGATCAGGGTGAGCACCATGGCGACGGTGCGCAGCGTGCGATGGATGAGCCGAGGCAGGTCGCGCCAGCGATAGTCTCGATAGACGAACATGGTGACGCCGAACGCCCAGACGCAGGCCACCGCGCCGGCCTCAATGGCCGTAAATATGCCGCCCAGAATGCCGCCCAAAATGATGCCGAGCGTGATCAGGCCCCACAGCGCGTCGAAGCTGATCTTGACCGCCTCGCGCAGCGGCACGGTCTGGCCGCGCGGATGGTTGTCGCGATAGGCGATGACGAGGCAGAGCACGATCAGAGAGAAGCCGAGGAGGAGCCCCGGCACGACGCCCGCCATGAACAGCGAGATGATGGAAATCGTGCCGCCGGTGGCGAGCGAATAGATCACGGCGTTATGGCTTGGCGGCACCAAGAGCGCCTGCACCGAGGCGGTGATGGTCACATTGGTGGCGAAGACGCGGGGGAAGCCGCTCTTTTCCATCTGCGGAATCATCACCGAGCCGATCGCCGAGGTGTCGGCGACGGCGGAGCCGGAAATGCCGCTGAGGAAGGTCGTGGCCAAAACATTGACCACCGAGAGGCCGCCGCGCACGCGGGTAAAGCCGACCAGCACGTCGGCAAAGGCGACCAGGCGGCGCGCCATGCCGCCTTCGGCCATGATGGCGCCGGCCAGCACGAAGAACGGGATCGTCAGCATGGCGACCTTGCTGACGCCGTCGGAGATTTTCAGCATCACCGCTTCGAGCGGAATGCCGATCCACAGCGCGCCGGCGATCGCGGCGAGCGCCAGCGAATAGGCGATCGGCACGCCGATGAAGAAGCAGAAGAACATGGTGACCAGCAAAACGGCGACATCCATGGCGCTGGCTCGTTTTGCTCAGTGATGTTGCAGATTGGCGGTTTCGGGATCGGGCGGCATGCCGAAGATCACGCGCTCGATGACGAAGAGGAGGAGAATGGCGCCGCCGACCGGGATCGGCAGATAGGTCACTCCGACCGACAGCGAAGGAAAATCGGCGATGGTGTTGTACCAGGTCGCCGCGACGAGTTTTTCGCCGTAGATCACCATGAACAGCGCCATGGTGGCGACCAGGAGCTCGGCCAAGAGCTCCGTGAGCATGCGCAGCGGCTGCGGAAACATCTGAACGAAGAACGACACGTTCATATGCAGCCCGCGGCGATAGCAGGCCGCGGCGCCGATGAAGGTGACGACGATAGTGAGCAGGACCGCGGTCGGTTCCGGCCAAGACGCGGCGCTGTTGAGCACATAGCGGGTGAACACCGCCCACGGGATCACCGCGGAAATCAGCACCAGCGCGGAGCCCGCGACCACAACGCAAACCAGATACAGCGCGTCCATCAGCTTGCGATAGAGAAGCGCCATGTGCTGCCTTCGATGCGTGCTTGCGAAGGGGAGGGACGTTGCGCGGATCGCCGGTTGGTTCGCGCTCTACGAAACGTCCTGGATGCGCTTGATCATGCCTGCGTATTTCGGTCCGTATTTGTCCCACACCGGTTTGACCGCGTCCTGGAACGGCTTCTTGTCGGCGATGTCGATGATCTCGCAGCCGGCGGCCTTGGCCTTTTCCATCGCCGCGGTCTCGTATTTGTTCCACAGATCGCGCTCTTCGAGCTGCGCCTCGCGGCCGAATTTCTTGATCAGCGCCTGGTCGTCCTTCGCCAACGTGTCCCAGGTCTTGCGCGAGAATACCAGCATTTCCGGCACGATCAGGTGCTGGGTCAGGGTGTAATGTTTGGCGACGGTGTAATGATTGTCGAACACGTAGCTCGGCGGATTGTTCTCGGCGCCGTCGACCACGCCGGTCTGCAGCGCGCTGAACACCTGGTCGTAGCCCATGGCGACGCCGTTGCCGCCGAGCGCGTTCATCATGTCGACGAACATCGGATTGCCGATGACGCGGATTTTCAAGCCCTTCAAATCCGCAATCGTATGGACCGGCTTTTTGACGGTGTAGATGCTGCGCGCGCCGGCATCCATCCAGCACAAGCCCGATCAGTCCGGCTTTGTCGTTGTTGGTGACTTTGTCGAGCAACTCAGTGCCGATGTCGCCGTCGATCACCTTTTGCATATGCGCGGTGTTGCGGAACAAGAACGGCAGATTGAACACGTTGAGATCGTCGATCACCGGGCCAAGCGTGCCGACCGAGACGCGGGCGAGCTGGATGGCGCCGACTTGCGCCTGCTCGATGGCTTCCTTCTCGCCGCCAAGCTGCATCGCGGCGAACATCTGCACGCTGAGCCGGCCATTGGTCGCGGCTTCGAGTTTTTTGCCAAGACTTTCGACCGCCGCGACTGTCGGATAGCCTTCGGGATGAACATCGGAGGCTTTGAGCGCCAGCTTCTGCTGCGCCATTGCCGGCGTGCCAAGATTTCCGGCGAGGCCGGCGACGGCAGTGACAGCGCCGAGACGAATGACTGTGCGACGGTCCATGACGATTTCCTCCCACCAGTCCCGCTTATGCGCTGCGGGGGTTTTGGCCGCGCCGGACCAAACCTGCCGGTTGACGGCACATGCACGTTATCATGTCATAGGCCGATCTTGATCGAAAGTGCGATCGCACGGCCAAACAGCCACTCGCGAGGATTTCCATGCAGACAGTTCTGGTGACGGGCGCAGCAGGTGGCATCGGCACGCGGCTGCGCAAGCTTCTTGATGGCGTCTATCCGCGCATGGTCTGGAGCGACATTCGCGCGCCGGCCGATATGGCGAGCCACCATACCTTCGTCCAGGCCGATCTCGCCGATCTCGCCCAGGTCGAAAAGCTTGTCGACGGCGTCGACGGCATCGTCCATCTCGGCGGCGAGTCGGTCGAGCAGTCCTGGGACCGCATTCTGCGCGCCAATATCATCGGCTGCTACAACCTGTTCGAGGCGGCGCGGCGCAAGAAAGTCAAACGCGTCGTCTTCGCCTCGTCGAACCACGCGGCCGGGTTCTATCCGCGGCAGCGCAAGATCGGCACCGACGAGCCGGTGCGCCCGGATTCGCGTTACGGCGTCAGCAAAGCCTTCGGCGAGGCGATCGGCGCGCTCTATGCCTACAAACACGGCTTGCGCGTGACCTGCATCCGCATCGGCAACTTCGCCGACGCCCCGGTCGATCTGCGCCGGCTCGCCATCTGGATCAGCCCGGACGATCTGGTGCAGCTCATCCGCATCGGCCTCGAGCATCCGGACCTGCGCCACGAGATATTTTTCGGCGCCTCCCACAACGAGCGCAGCTGGTGGGACAACGAGGCGGCCTACCGCTACGGCTATCGCCCGACCGGCCGCGCCGAAAATTTCGCCGCCGCGGCGCTTGATGCGCAAAAGGCGCTGCCGCCCGATCCGATCGGCGATTGGTACCAGGGCGGCCCATTTTGCAGCGACGAATACGACAGCGATTTTGATCCGGCGACGACCTGAGTGTCAGCGCACCTGGAAGACCAGCTTGCCCCTGAAATGCCGCGCCTGGCTCAGGCGGTGTGCGTCGGCGGCTTGCGAGAGCTTATAGAGCTTGACCTCGGGCGGCTTGATGGCGCCGGCGACATACAGTTCGGCAATACGCTCCATGGCCTTGCGCGAGCGCGGCACCGGCGGCCGCAGCGCGGTGACGTCGCTGCGATCCGGCTTCGGCGGCTCGGCACCCGAGGCGATGAAGGCGGCGCGGCCGCCCGGCTTGAGCACCGCAAAGGATTGCTTTGCCACATCGCCGCCGACCGTATCGAACACGGCGTCGCAGCCGGATACCTCGCGGGTGAAATTCTGCGCGTTGTAGTCGATCACCTGATCGGCGCCGAGACTGCGCACATAGCCGACGTTCGCCGCGCTGCATGTGGTGATGACGCGGGCGCCGAGATATTTGGCGAACTGGATGGCGAAACCGGCGACGCCGCCGGCGCCGCCCTGGATCAAGATGGTTTCGCCGCGCTGAAGTTTCAGCGTGTCTTCGACCGCATTGATCGCGGTCAGGCCGGTGAGCGCCAAAGCGGCGGCATTGATATGCGACAGCCCGTCCGGCTTCTTGGCGACGAGGGCTGCAGGGATTGCGATCTTCTCGCAATAGGTGCCTTCCTTGCCGGCGCCGAGCACGCCGAACACCGCGTCGCCTACTTTAAGATCGGCGCCGTCGCCGACCGCGCTGACCACGCCGGAGAAATCACGCCCGGGGATTTGCGGAAATTTCACGTTGGCATGGCGGCCATATTCGCCGCCGCGGAATTTCCAGTCGGCGGCGTTGACGGTTGAGGCATGGACGTCGACCACCACCTCGCCCGCTCCGGCCACGGGATCCGGCAGATCGCCGTATTGCAGCACTTCGGGGCCGCCGAATTTTTCGATATAAGCCGCTTTCATTGGATCAGGCTCTCCCTATATGGCTTTGCGGCGACCGGCCATCCCGGCGGGACGCTCAGCGATAGATCATTGCATTTTTTGGTTCTAAAAGCTGCGGCAGGTCGCAGCCCGTCCCGTAAAACCACAGGCGGTGAATATTTGTCAAAACCTCTTCGCGCTCGATCTCCCGAAACTTGCAGAACGCCACGATTTGATCGCCGGCCCGGTGCATGTGCAGCTGTGGGCCCCACTGTTGCGCGTCGAATATGGCGATGATTTTGCCCGGGAACACCGACTGGAAATGCGCCGCCGCCTCGACCACGTCGTAGGTGGTTTTGCCGAATGTCTGCCGGTCGAACGACATGATGGGATAGTCGATCTTGACCCATGCATCGCGATAGGTCTCGACCGCATCGCTGCCGTTGCGCTCATACATCGACAGCAGCGCGGCGGGACTGATGTCCAGCAATTGCCGGCCGAGCTTTTGCGCGTGCTCGATTTCATAGTCCGTCACCCAGGAGAGTTTTGGTTGCGGTCGTGCCTCGCGCGCCACAGGCGCTGGTGCCGGCGCCGGCGGTCGCAACAGCGCGGTGGTCGCCACAAAGCCGACGAGACCCGACGCGATCGCAACAGCGGCGACCGCGGCGATCTGGATTTTGGACGATTTGCCAAGAGTGGCGGCGGCGGTCGCGCCGAGATATTCCGTTGTTCGGCGCAAGCATGTTGCGGCGGTCGCCGAAAAATATCGCGATGAATTACGGAGATAGCCCGCAACCATCGGCCAATGATATTCGGTCGATTGGCGCAGATATTGCGCGGCAATTGTCGAAAAATATCGAGATGAGCGCCGACAGCCCGCAACGATCGCCCGAAGCGACGTCGCGGCTACTCTCCAACCCGTGGAGGCCCAACTCGCAGGCGAGGCCACGGAACACTCCCCCCAACGCAACGACTGTTACACGTACCCGCGCACTGTCGCATCTGCTTTGCGAGAGTCAATCACAATGGTGGCGCGTTACCATCATTTGGCCATTTGGTTTGCGCAATTCGGCCATGACCTCACGCTGACATCGCAACGCGCAATGCGGCGGTGGGAGAATGCGGAACGCGATTGAAGGCGAGAAAATCTTGGACGCAAATCTTGGGGCGCAAAATCTTGGGGTGAATGTATGCGTGAGGAGCCAGAGATGAGCGAGCGGGCGCGCGAGTTTTTGGAGCACTGGATATCGGGCCATGTCGGGGCGGTTGCCGACGAATACAGGATGCGGGAAACGGTGCGGCTGGTGGCGCTGTGCCGGGAGGACGCGATCGGCGCCGGCATCCCGCCGGACGAGCTGCGCATGGCAGCGGGCGGCAATTTGATCCAATGCATGTTGGCGGCCCTGAGCGCGGTCGCAACGCGGACGAAGCAGACTGCCGACTTGGATTAGCTGAAATCCCCTTGCGGACATTGTCTGTGGGTTGGAGGCTTTTCCGCCCCCAACCAGAAAATTGTTGCCCAATGTCCGGTGAATCAGTTCAATAACGGGGGCGGCCAGTTTCATATAAACAGGGAGGAATACAGAGATGATGCGAACGGTCATTTTGGGCGCCGCGTTGGCTTTCGGTCTTGCGACCGTCGCCGGCGCCGCGGTCACACCCGCTCCTGTTGGCAATGCCAACAGCCTGGTGATCAAGGCCGCGGAAGGCTGCGGACCGGGATTTTGGCGCGGTCCGGGCGGCTTGTGCCATCCGATGTTCGACGGCAGAGCCTGCCCGCCGGGATATCATATCGGCCCAGAACGCAAGAAGTGCTGGCCTAATTGAGATTGCACGGGGCCGCCGGGGCCGCTGGCGTTGGCGGCCCCAACCTCTTTTACGAAACTCACCGGCGGTCGATCACCACTGCCTGCGTGCGCGCGGCGCCGAGGGTCCCGCGGGGGGTACGTATTGCGTATTGGCGTTACAGAAGCCGCCCATGCCGGCGAGCGTGGCCATGCACTGTTGGAAGGTCGTGAACCCGCAATTGGTGCCGCCCAGGCCGCTATATTGCGCGCACCAGGGATAATTTTGCGCCTGCGCGCCCGTGCCGACCGCTGCGGTCACGGCGAAAAGCGCCAGCAGGAAAAGCAACATTCTCATGGCGATCTCCCGGCGTTGTTGCGCTGAGGCGTGCCCTACCAACAATCACGAGTGGTTGCGCGCTCGCGACACGGGGGGCCCGGCAGGGGCAACGTACTGCGTATTGGCGTTACAGAAGCCGCCATTGCCACTCAAGGCGGCCTGGCACTGTTGAATGGTGGTGAACCCACAATTCTGGCTGCCGAAGCCGGCGTAATCCGCGCACCACGGATAATTCTGCGCCTGCGCGCGGGTGGCGGCCCCGGCGGTCACAGCGAAAATTGCCAGCAGGAAGAGCAAGGTTCTCATGGCCGATCTCCTGGTGTTGCGATGCTGCTTCATCATTAACGCCGAGGCAGCGATATTATTGCAGTAGCGAGGCAAGGAATCTCTGTGCTTCACCCGTTGCGGCTGCACAACGCACAAATGAGTGAGCGCGCCAAAATCGGCGCGCGCAGGATTTTGTAAGTGCCTGATTTTATTGGCGAGCCGCCGAACGCTCACGAAGGTTTGCGGACTCTCGGCATTTGGTGCACGGCAGGGGGAACGTTTTGCGTATTTGGGTTACAGAAGCCGCCAATCCCACTCACCGTGGCCATGCACTGCTCGCGGCTGACGAAGCCGCAATTGTAAGCGGCATCACCGACATCGTAGATCGCGCACCATGGATAATTTTGCGCCTGCGCGCGCGTGCCGATCCCGGCGGTCACGGCGAAAATCGCCAGTAGCAAAAGCAAAATTCTCACGGCTGATCTCCCTGTGTCGCGATGGTGCCTCATCACTAACACCGGGCTGGCGATATTATTGCGACCGTGACGCAGGGAATTCCTTCCTGGCTCAATGGCGACCCGGGTGGCGCGTTCGGCAACACCGGGGCCGGCTGCGGTGCTCGCGCCGCGCCGGCATGGTCACCGCCCCTTCAAAGTTCCGATAAAATCAATAACGTTGCTGCGAATAGTTTTTTGTTGGATCGCGAGAAAACCACGGACAAGCGTGGCGCCCTCTCGCGTCGCGAGGAATGAAAGGATTGCGCCTTCCGACAGCTCGCCTTCTTTCTGCGCCGGCATCTTTTTGCCGACGGTTGGTGCGCCCTCAAAGAAATAAAATGGCGAGACACCCATCGCGTCACTGATTTGTTGCAGGCGCGACGCGCCGACACGATTGGTGCCTCTCTCGTATTTCTGGATCTGCTGGAACGTGATGCCGACCGCATCGGCAACCTCGGTTTGGCTCATTCCCAAGAAAATGCGGCGGGCGCAAATCTTTTGCCCGACGTGGGTATCCACGGCAGTAGGTCCTCTGCGGCTGGTCGACGCTTTCGCCATGTCTGGAATCCTTTCCTTCAAACGAAACCCTGGGGTTGTTGGCACAAACCGAAAGTCGCGTCAAAACTGCCCGCCTGCTGACGCCGGCCGATACCGCATTTCCCGCCGCACGACTGTGCAAAATGAGACACTTTTGCCATGCGCCGGCGCGTTAACCATACGCCCGTCGTTCTCAACGCCCGCCGTTAATCCTTTGTTAAGGTTCCGGCCTTGCCCGGAGGCGAGTGCGCCTGAGCTCATGACAAGTTTCCGCAGGATCAATTCACCGGTCGCGCTTGCCACATGCGGCATGTTCCTGGTGCCGGAGCCGTTCGGCGCCTGCCTTTTGCTGGCGGCGGCCATCTGGTGGCTATGGCGAAAGGCAGGATGCCCGTGCCGCAGCATGGCGTCGTCGTTCTGGGAGGCAGTCAGGCGCCGCCTGCACTGGCCCGGCGCTCACTTGCCAGGCGGCATCTTGGGCGAGAAGGAGCCCCATCGAACATTGCCCGCAATGCGCTCGGCGATTGAACAGGGCGGCGGGAAGCGGCTGGGCGACGGTATCTAATCTTTACATTTTAAGCACAAATATTCCGCCCATGATCCGGGCCATCCTGATACTTGCCTGCTGCACCGCCGTCGCCGCCTGCGCCACAGAGCAGAAGGTTGTCTGGACGCGAGCGGATGGCCGCCCGGTGGTCGAGGCGCTCCTCGAGATCGACCAAACAGACTGTCGTGACGAAGGGCAAAAAAAGACCGATTTCTTGGACGTCAACGACAAGGCCAAGCCGCAGCGAGCGCAATCAAAAGCGGATCAATTTGCCGCGTGTATGGCCGAGCACGGCTATTTGGCGGCGAAGTAATCTCGAAGCGCGCTAACCCGTGTGTCCGGAACGGACCACGGACCATTGGCGACCCTGGTTGGATTCGAACGAGCGACCTTCAGCCTAGAAGACTGAAGCTCGGCCTGTGCATAAGCGAGCACGTCGGGGCGCGTGTTCAGCGCTAGCTGGTCCAGCGTCGGGCGATACGCGACGATCTATTCCCAGGTCAGCTTGTAGGTGGCGCGGTAAGCGCCCAGTCGCAACGCGCCAACGAGGATGGCCTTCGCCTGACCTTAGGTCAAAGCATTCAAGAACTGGCTGAGGAAACGTTCGCGACCAATAAAGGTATTCACGTTGCCAAGCTCCTCATCAACAACAATCTGATCACCAAATTGGTTCATCAGCTCGGCATATTGCCGGCCCCGTGGCCAAAATTCGGCGAACGGTAACAAGCAATGCGAAAGTGTCCAGCTTGGAATAGGCGCGATGGAAAGCATTGCTTGTCTGTCGTCATCGTTCTGGACGTTACATACAAGCCTCCCACCCCCACTCCCTGCTGCCGTATGTCGGGAATTGTCAAACGCGATTACCCTATCTACTTCCCGCACAGTCAGGGCGAGTAGTTGGAGACTGCGCAGATATCGATCGCGAATTTTCTGCTCCAGAACATCGTGACCACCCTTTGCGACGCGATCTCTAACACGAGCGACGTTTATTTCTACCCACCGGGTCGCCACGAAATATAGATGCACTGTATACCCCAAGACCCGCAGCGCTCGAAGGAACGCTATGTTTGAGCCATGGGAGAAGACCGTTTCAAAGCCAAAATTTTCAAGCCGAGATGCATATGCCACGCGGTCTTGTCGGGCTTTCAGAAATGCTTGGCGGGAAACCTCGTCGTCGATTTGGGTCTTGCCCTGGGTGTCCGCGATTGCACGGGCGATTATGTCCGGGTCTATCCAATTGGCGAGGGAATATCTGCCGACGAGACCCCGGCCGAGCGTCGACTTGCCGCTGCCGTTTGGCCCGGCGAGGCAAACACAGACCGGCCCCTCCCCGGGCATCTTTTAGCTATCCAATTCTAGTCGACAGCTAATTCACGGACTATGGATTTCGGCTTTTTTGCTGGATTACGACCCGCGGCAGGACCGGTTTGCACAATGCGGCCTTCTGCGTCTGTCCCGACGACCGGCAACCCACGATCCATGGATTCCTTTGCGGCCTCCACGGTGACCTGTCGAAACAACTCATCTAAGTCTGCGACCGACGCGTCGCGAAGGAGCAACATGCCGTCTTTTATTTCGTTCTTACGTTTCACCGACCGACCGTAGCTCATTATTCTGATCCCCGAATTATCGGGGGCCTTTGCTTAAGAAAGCGTAAAGTGCGCTCCGCGGCGCGTCGCGTTCTTCAAGGCCCCTCACCACCCCCACAAAGTTGTAACCCTGGGTAGTGAAGAGCGAATCAGTGGGACAGTCAACGGCCGCAACGACCAATCCGTACTCATAGCGCAGAAATAAGGTGCCCGAGTGACGACGCCCAGTCAAAGGACCGTGACCCGATGCGCCGCCCGACGCCGGACCGAGTCGCTGCGCCACCTTCAGCTTCGGAGAAAGCGCGGGTAAGCGTAACACTGCGAGTATGACCAGCACGCCCGCGGCAACGGCTGGGACCACTCGGGACACCTACGCCAAAACCAGCATATAATCTCGATCACGGGCTTCAACAAGCGCAAAATGGAGGATGCTCGCCGGCAGGTCGCCGAGCAGGAAGCCACTGCACGCCACGCGACCGAGCAGCAGATCCTGGAGGATGCCGAGCAGCTGGTGAGCGCCCGGAACGATCGCCAAGCTAAGCGAATGCCCATGGTGTTCTCGCCGACAATCGGACGCTCGACTGGCACCGCGACGCAGCCGTGACGGCCCTAACCCCGCCGCTGTCATGTCGATCGTGCCGGCCAAACGCGCCGTTTGCCGAGCTGGTGGGGCTGTCGCGGCTGAGCGTTGCCGACGAATGGAATGTGGAGCGGGGCAGGGCGGTGGTCGAAAAATAAGACCATTTAATCGCCCGGCTCAAAGGAGGCCCGTCCCTCTTGCCCGGTTCCCGCTTGAACCTCGACAGCATAGCCGAAAGAGTAAGCCTTTCCCGAGCGGCGGAAGCGTCCCTTGAAGTATTGTTCACTGTCTGGGCGAAGGTACTCGAAATCCAAACTAACACTACGAACGGCTGCAAGGGCCTCGTATAGGTCAAAATTGGCTTCGCGAACTTGTCCAAGGCGCTCTAGGCCGGCGAAGAGTCCTTCGTAATCGCGCCGCCGCTTCCAGCCCAGCGATTCGACCATTTTTCTGGAAGAGCTTATGCGGCGTCGGATATCGGGGCGCAATTGAATATACCCCCGCGCCATGTTGACCGCCCTTCGGAAAGGTATGGCGTAGCTTCCCTTAAGAATCCAGATCGATTATATGGGAAGATTTTGATCGCCATATCGCCGGTAAATGCCTGATTTTATTGGCGACCCCGGCAGGATTCGAACCTGCGACCTTCAGCTTAGAAGGCTGTTGCTCTATCCCCTGAGCTACGGGGCCACGCGACCTTCAGCATATATAGAATCTTGCGCCGCAACGCGCGGTTAATCGTGCGTATGGGCTTACCGCCTGCGGCCATGCACCCCGCCAAGAATCCCGCCAAGACCAATGAACGCGCGGTCCGCCTCGAGCAACTAAGACCGGCGTCCAGCCTGTGACCGCTTCGCGGCGGTCGCCGGCGTGCGCGCCGCTGCCGTCGCGATCGGAAGGTTGCAAATTGTTTAGCTTGAAGGACTTGTTCGGCCACGAACCCGACAAGATCGTCGCCTCAACTTGCCGTACCGGGTCGAAATTGTGGCCCTTGGGAGGAATTCAGCGATGTTTGCGCTCACTCGCGCCGGTTTCGCGGTAGCTATCGCGGCCGCGCTTTTTGCCGTTGTGCCCTTTTCAGCCAAGGCTGCGGACAAGCCGTTTCAGGATAGCGATCTCGCCGACAGCGCGGTTCAGCTCGAAGGCCAGATCAAGTCGGACGCGGGGGCCGCCACCAAGCCGGTGGCGCAAATCCGCAAAGACGCCGATGCCGCCTTCGCCAAGAACGATTTCCGCAACGGCATGACGCTGCTCGGCCAGATCGTCGCCGCGCAGCCTAACGACGCCACCACCTGGCTGCGGCTCGCCCGC
>CAVUYL010000008.1:0-678051 GCA_963745705.1 uncultured Gammaproteobacteria bacterium
CCACCATTTTCTTCCAAGATAAAAAATTAGCCGTACCAAATATGGATAGCATCTTATGAATAAAAGTCCGGTCCCAAGTATAAAAAAAGCGGATATCAGGAATAAAAGTGGATCAATTTCCATATCTACACCGCTCACCGACGATACATTTATAAAATTCAGCTGTGAGTTGTACCTGTAAAAGCCATATATGGAAATGAGAAGCATAAGTATGTCCATAAAATATTTCTGCCAAAGTGGCATATTAAACCTTGAAGATTTTTTCTGTTTATGAAGTACTATTGTTGTGTGTACAGCAGCAAGTACAGGTAGCATCATGGTTAAAACAAATATGACAACCGCAAACATAGAAAAGAGATATGCATTCGTATTAATGGAAACAGGTAGCGCTGTACGCTGAACAAAGTTCATAAACCCGTTTGAAGCACCAATTATTCTGCATATGAGAAGCCCTAAAAGTGGACCAAGTATAAATGAAGCTACCCCTATAATGACACTTTCAATCAAATATATCGTCAGTATGTTAAAACCGCTTGCTCCACGGCTTTTCAAAACAGCAATCTCGTTTTCTTCATTTTTGATCATGAGCTGCGAAACCATAAAAATATAAAAGGCAAGAAGCAGCAATACCGGCACCACAAGTACATACAAAGTTATTTTTAACTGCTTTTGCCTTTCAAGGTTTTTTTTCAATATGGATATAAGATTGAATGAGTTGTCAACTGATAGCTTGTTAAACAATTTAAACTGATTGTTATAGGCCGTAAGAATTGTGGGTACACTTTCAACATTTGCAGAGTGGTAATCAAAAGCACAGTTCCAAACGGCTTCTCCAAGCATTGGACTGGAAGAATCCACAAAATCCTTTTTAAAAAGGTCATAGTTTATAAAGAACTCGTTATCATAATCTTGAGCTTCCTTAAACCAGTAAAGATCCTGTAAATCCTTGTAAGCAAATATACCTGTTATTTTTACCTTACAAAGTTCCCGGCTGTCTTCTGAAAACAGTGTCAGCACTTCATCCATATGAAGGTTTCGGTTGTTTGCTGTTTTCTCGGTAACTACGGCCTCATATACACCGTCCTTTTGCTGTGAGGAAAACGTATTCCCTCTGGTTATTTTTATATGGCTGTCCATATCAGAAAGAGCCCAAGACTCAGAGCACTTTTCTTTTCGTTTGAACTAGAGTTGGACTCTGAAATAGCGGTAAGGCTGTCTATTATTAATTCTTTTGCTATTACTTTTACAGGCAACCCAATTTCTTTTACAATATCCTTACCATTCATTTTATTTTCTAACAGATAATAGTTTTGAGTTAGCCCCTCCTTATCGCTTCTATATTTATAAAACATAGCGTTTACAGAATAATTCCCGGGATACTTACCCGACTCAGTTTGAAAGCTTTCAAGGTCGCGGACAAGCATCCTTTGTGTGATGCCCTCAGAATAAATAGGTATACTGCTCACCATGGCCACTGTTAAAATTGAGCCAATAAGTAGACAAATGACCATCCACTTGTTATTTAGCATTTTTTTAAATACAAGGATAAGCAAATAGCTACACCCCTTTATTGGTTATTATTACGTCGCCTTCTTCTAAACCTTTGGTTATTTCATACTCACTTTGTGTTTGCAACCCGACTTCAACATATTTTCCACAATTGAACCATTAACCAGAGCTTTTACGAACTTACGATCATTGAAATCATTAACCACACTTATGGGCAGTGCTATAACGTTTTCCTTTTTAATCAAAGAAGCAATTATTTTTGAATACTCTCCTAAGGCCAGTTCAGCTGGTAAGTCCTTCACTCTCACGCGAATGGTGTATGAGAGCTTATCAAGTATTCTGGTATAATCACTGGTTTTTCCCAACTCTTTAGCTTTTTTATAATCCTCTGTTGAAAAATCACTGGGTGCTGAAATAACTACACCAGCATATGTTTTTTCCCTTTATTTCCACTGATACATTCATTCCAAGAGTAAAATCCAAGGTCGTCTTTTCGCTCGACTCTACAACAAGCCTTGATGGGTCTATTATCCTAGCAAAGGTTCTGTTAGGCTCAATGTATTCACCCACGCCTATATCATCAATATAGTCTATAAGGCCGGACACAGGTGATATCAACTTGGACTTTTCAATTTCAGTATGAAGATTTTCCAGTTTTAGCTTGACTGTTTCAATATCCAATAAATCCTTTTGTAAAGCATATTTATCCCCGCCGCCATTGATCTCAATATCATTCTTTAACTTTTCATATCAAGTTCAGCTTTCTTAAGCTCCAATTCCTGCATTTTTATTTCGTTCTGCAAGTCATCGGTATCCAACTCAGCTATAAGATCACCTTTTTTGACATATACGTCTTCTTTGTCATCTTTTTCATCACTGGGCTTTATTTTGTTATGATCTGTTCTTACCTTGTCCCCGGTTTTTATATAGATTGCCTTAAGATATCCGTCCCTGTTTTGGAAGTTAAGATCGAATTGTTTCTCAGACACGAGTGTTCCCATGCATTCAGCTTTCTTTTCAAAGGTATCTTTTTTTACAATCATAGTATCATACACCACTTTTTCGGGTTGCTTAGGGGGAGGAGCAAGAACTGCCTCCTCCTTTGGAATCAGGCTGCAGCCTGTAAAGCTGCAGGTAGACAATACAGTTACCATGATGACTACAAATAATTCTTTAGCTCCGCCTGAAGCTATCTGTCTATAACTTTTGTGTTTTATCACTGTTTTTCACCTACTTAAATGAGTTATATTTATATTTCAATGACCACTAATTCCAAAGTATGAAAACAGTCTTGATTTCCATTCCCCCTCCGGCTGCTTTTCCCATATAATTGCATAGTAGGCTTTTGCTCCATTAATATTATCCAATTGCTGCCCTAGCTCATAGGATAGATCATCCTGGACACAAATAGTAGTCAAAGGCTTGACGGTAAATTCATTGGATGGGGATAGTCCTTTACTGTTACTTTTGGCCATGAATAAAAGCTGTTCTTTGTCTTCAAAAAACAACTGGGTATTAACAGGATACTCAACATAGTTCTCTGTAACTAAGGTATTAAAAATTTTATTGAAGTCGTAAGCATTAGCGGCCTTAAGCCAGTTTTCCCTTGCTTTTGTAATTTCGCCTGAGCCATCAATCTTTGCAGTCTTTTTGGCTATAGCATCCATATTATGCTTCCATGTTTCACCGTTTGACTGCCACAGCGTCACAAACTCGTAGCTATCACCATTTTTTGTCTTTTATCGTGCCAATTTCCCATACAAGTGTAGGATAAATTTCAATCCTGTTGTCTGCCTTTATTGACTGGATAGTTCCTGTTTGCGTGTACAAGTCCCTATAGAATTGTGAAATCGATTCCGTTCTTTTTATGTATTTCTCTTTCCCGGGAAAAAGTGAGGATGTATCTGAATAGAATTTGGACACATCTCCTATTTTTTCATTATATGCTTTTTCCCAATCTGCATCCGCTTTATCCAAATTCGTGTCTATACTGTCTGTATCTTTAATTGTGTCCTTGGAAGCTACTGATACTGCTTCTTTGGAGTCCATTTCTTTGTTTTTGTTTTTAGACGTGCAACCGGAAAATGAAATAAAAGTAATGAGTAGTATCAAGAATATCAACAAAGATTTTTTAGTAAATAACAAGCCTCCAAAATTTTTAATATTTAACAGCCACTAAAAAAATGTTCTCTACACATGTAGAATATATTAATATTCTACATGTGTAGAGAACCAACGTCAATGCTTTTAACTTTTTTACTAATAGAAAATAGCAAGAATATTTCAGAAACTATTTCTGCCTATAATGCAAAAGTATGAATTTAGTCTTATTTTCCATTCCCCATCCGGCTGCTTTTCCCATATCATTGCATAGTACGCTTTTGCTCCATTAATATTATCAGATTGCTGCCCTAGCTCATAGGATAGATCATCTTGGACACAAATAGTAGTCAAAGGCTTGAGAGTCGCCTTTCATTGGGTTGGGACTGTCCTTGATGATTATTTTTAGCCATGAATAAAAGCTGCTCTTTGTCTTCAAAAAACAGTTGGGTATTAACGGGATATTCAACATAATCTTTTGTAGCAAAATTTTTGAAAATTTTCTCGTAGTCGTTATCATTAAAGGCCTTAAGCAAACTTTCCTTTGCTTTTGCAATTCCGCCTAAACCATCACTAACCCCCGCGGTCTTTTTGGCTATGGCGTCTATATTGTGCCACCACGTTTCACCGTTTGACTGCCAAAGTGTGAAAAACTCGTGTTGTCGCCGTTTTTTTCATTTTTACTAGGCCAACTTCCCACACAAGGGTAGGATATACCTTGAGCTGGTTGTAGATTTTTATTGATTCGATAGAACCCGCTTGCAAATATAAGTTCCTATAAAATTTTGAAATTGATTCAGGCTTGGTGGGCTTCATCATCGCCGCTCCGGAAGCTGGCGCGATGCGCGTGGACACGTTCTTGCTCAGCTGCCGGGTGCTCGGCCGGGGTGTCGAGCACGCCATGTTGCGGCGGGTGGGCGAACTCGCCGAGGCCGCGAACTTGACTGAAGTGGCGCTGCCGTACATCGCCACGGCCCGCAATGTTCCCGCCCGCGCCTTCGCCGACAGTGTCGCCTCGGCGTTCGCCGGGCCCGCAGATGACGGCAAGATCTATCGCATGCCGGTCGCTCACGCGCAAGGCATTGTGCACGCGCCCGGCCGGAGAACCGCCGAAGTCATCGAAGCGCGCCGCTGACGAAAAAAGGGCTCGGCAGCGCGCCGGCAGGTGCTTCCGGACGTTCCGAGCGTTATTCCCGTTTGGCCCAACTGGTGCTCCGGTCGTGCCGTCATCGAACAGATGCGTGCACGGCCCCGCCGGCCGCGCTCCATGACAGGAGAGGCCGCGCTGCCGGCAACGTCCCTCGAGCAAAAGCTGCTGCTGCTGTGGGAAGAATTGCTCGAAATGGACGGCATCGGTGTGGACGATGATTATTTTGCCCTAGGGGGCACCTCGCTCCTGTCCGTTCAGTTGTTTGCCGAGATCAGTCGCCGCTTCAATGTGCAGCTTCGCCTCACGGCCATACTCGAGGCGCCCACCGTACGCAGCCTCGCGCGTCTCATGACTCCCTCAGGCGTGCAGCAGCGCGGCAACATTGTCTGTCTGCGCGGGGGCGGCAGCGAGAACTTCTTTCTCGTGCATGACGGCCTCGGAGAAACCCTGCTCTATGCCAACTTGGCGGATTCGCCTGCCTCAAGCCATGTCCGTCTATGGCATCGAGCCCAAGCGGTTGCCGGGAATTCCGCTCGCCCACGGATCCATGGGAGACGATGGCCGCGTTCTATGTCGGGCAAATTCAGAAGATACAGCCCCACGGGCCCTACCTGCTTGGTGGCATGTGCGCCGGCGGCGTGATCGCCTACCAGATGGCGGCAAGCTTGAATCGGGCCGGGGAGCAGGTTCAACTCGTGGCCATTCTGGATGGCGCGACCCCGCAGGCGCCCAGCGGATCGGGCACGTCGCTCGCCGCAGATTCTCGCGCCTCGAAGGTGTGCTGTCGCAATCCGGCGGCGGGCGCACGGCCCCGATCGAGCGGGCCAAATCCATCGTGACCAGCCTCGCCCGCAAGGCACGCAATATGATCGCCTACGAGATTTCCGCCGCGGGCATCCGCATGTCGGTGCGGCTGCGCTTCGCCCTGCTGAAAGCTCTGGTGCGCCGCGATGGCGCTTGGCCGGACGCGCTCCCCGAATTGAGCGTGCTGCAAATCTACAATGCGCTCGAAGCCCACTATACCCCGCCCATACTGTCGGATGTGCCCGTTCTCCTGGTGCGTGCCTCCTCCGGCCAAGGAACGGACGCTCCCTATCGGGAATTCTATCGGGACGAAGACTCGGCTGGGGCCGCGTCGCACGGCGATTGGAATTGGTCGATGTGCCGGAGAGCATTCGAGCATGCTGCAGGAGCATTCCATCGACTCGCTCGCCGGGGCCATGCTGAAGCGGCTGTCCGTGCCATGAACGTGCCCGCGCCGCGTGCGGTGACGATTGTCATCGTCACGTACCGCTCCGCCGACTTGACCATTGACTGTTTGCGATCGGTGCTGCCTGAGCGGGCGGCATCCGGAAATTCATTGCGTGCCGTGGTCGTGGACAATGCGTCCGGGGATGCCCCCGCGATCGCTGCTGCCATCGCGAGCGAGGCTTGGGGGTCGTGGGTGACCCTCATCGAGGCGCCCAAGAACGGCGGCTTTGCGTACGGCAACAACATCGGGTTTGCGCACGCTTGCCGAGATTCTATCCCGACTACCTGCATCTATTGAATCCGGATACGCGAGTCTTGCCGGGCGCCATCGGCACCCTGGTGGATTTTCTCGACCGGCATCCCGATGTGGGCATTGCCGGCAGCAGCTTCGAAAATGGCGACGGCAGCGATTGGCCGATCGCCTTCCGGTTTCCCTCGCTCGTCAGTGAAATCGACGGCGGTCTCAATCTTGGCCTCGTGTCCAGCCTGTTGCGGCCCTGGTCCGTGATGCGCATCATGACGCCGATGGCGCAGCGCGTCGATTGGGGAGCCGGCGCCTCCATGATGATCAGGCGTGAAGTTCTCGACCGCGTCGGCGGCCTCGATGAAAACTATTTCCTGTATTTCGAGGAAACCGAGTTCTGCTGGCGCGCCCGGCAGGCGGGGTTCCCGATGTGGTACGTTCCCAAAAGCCGCGTCGTTCACATCGGCGGTCAAAGTACCAAAGTCACGGAACGGAACGCCGCCGTGAAGCGGCTGCCCGATTACTGGTTCGAATCGAGGCGACGCTACTTCATGACCACGGGATCCTTGCCCCGGGCGCTGTTGATCGATCTTCTGGCGATCGTAAGCCACGTTTTGGGGTCGGTGAAACTGCGGCTCCAAGGGCGCCCGGATCGCATCGTGCCGCTATGTCGCAGACCTGTGGCGGCACAGTGTCTGGCATCAGCGCAATCGGTCGATGCCCTCGGCCCGTACACACTGGGCGGCGACGCCGTGAGGCATTAGTGTGGCATCAACAAAGGCGCAATCGATCTCACGTATTCCTTTGCAGCTTCCGATATAATCTGCCCTGTTGCACCTCAAGGCGCGTGGCGTTCGAAGGTACGCTGATTGTTCAAAGGACTATGGCCGACATCCTAGAGATCGATGACTACGACCTGAAAGACGCGCTCGAGGTCGTGGCCCAATTCGGCACCGACCGCTACGGCTTCATCGTGACGCCGAACGTCGATCACGTGATCCGCCATTACTTCGACCCCGGTTTTCGCAGCCTGTACGCCCAAGCCGCCTACGTGCTCTTGGACAGCCGTTTCCTCGCGCACACCATCGCCTTGCTCAAGCGGCAGAGCTTCCGCACCTGCCCGGGCAGCGATTTGACCGCGGCGGTGCTCACCTCCGTGATGAAGCCTGTTGATGCCGCCGTGCTCGTGGGCGGCAGCGCCGAGCAGGCAGAGCAGCTGCGGGCGCGCTTCGGTTTGCAGGCGCTCGCGCATATCGAACCGCCGATGAATTTCATTGCCGATGCCGCCGCCGTCGAAGCGTGCCTGCGGGGCATCGAAGCTGTTCCCGTTCCGTTTCTGTTTTTGGCCGTTGGCTCGCCGCAACAGGAAATCATTGCCCAGAAGCTCAAAGATCGCGGCCGGGCGCGGGGTCTCGCCCTGTGCATCGGCGCCGCCATCGATTTTCTCACCGGCATCGAGAAGCGCGCGCCCGAGTAGGGCTGCAGCGTTCAGGCTTCGAGTGGTTCTATCGGCTGCTGCAGAATCCGCGCCGCATGGCGAGGCGCTTTCTAGTGCGCAATCCGGTCATCTTTCTGCTGCTGTGGCGCATCGAGTTTCGCCTGCGCCCGGCGGCGGGGGTAGACCGTGAAGGAACTCGCTCCTGTCCCTGCCACCGAATCCGTGAATCCCGCTGGCACGGCCATCGCCAGCAGTCCCGGCCAGCCGCTATAGCGGCGGGGCGGTCCCCATGAACGAGACCGCCGCTTCAGCATCCGCCATAGCGCGCTCGAGTTCGGCTTGGCCGCCCGCCTCGCCGTCCTCGCGGGGCTCTTCGTCCTCGAGAAGCTGTTCCTCAATAGCTTCGTCGATTTTAGCCGGGCGCAGACGGCGGAAGGATTGGGCGCACGGGTACGCGACCTACAGCACTACGGATTTCGGTTTCTCGTGACCTTCGCTGCGGCCCTCGCGCTTTTTGCCTACGTGCGCGGGGGCCCGGCGCTCCAGGCGGCCGATGCAGGCCGTGCGGCCGGCGCGCTTGCGCTTGAATGGCTGATCGCGCACGGCGCGCTGTTCGCCTCTCTAGCGCCCTTGAGTTACCTCCTATATCGCGGTTCGGGCCTGCCGTTGAGCCTCTTGGTCGGGCTGTGGCTCCTCATTGGCCACGGCGGCGCTCTGCGCGCTGACGTTCCTCGGCGCCCGGCCCACTCTGGATGGATGCGGTGCGTGCACTGGGCATCATCTGGTGGTATGCGGCGATCGCAGCGCTGTTAGGCACCGCCGCCATGCAGTTGTCCCAATCGCTGTGGGACTCCGACCGCGGCGCTGACCTTCGATCTGCGTGAGGCGATTGCTCACCCCGATCCTACCCACGCTGACCGCCGACGCTGGCGCTCGGGTGCTCCGCACCGGCCGTTTCGCAGTCCAGATCGCCGACGTATGCTCGGGCCTCGAAGGAGGTGGTCTGATGCTGGCCTTCTCGAGCGCGTGGCTGCTTTATTTCCGACATGAGTACATTTTCCCGCGCGCCCTTTTGCTGATCCCGGCGAGCATTGCCGCCATCTTTGCGCTCAACGTGTTGCGCATCGCCGCGCTGATGCTGATCGGAGATGCCGGTTTTCCCGATGTCGCCGTATATGGCTTTCACTCTCAGGCCGGCTGGATCGCGTTCAATGCCGTGGCCTGCGCATTGGTCCTTTTCAGCCGGCGCAGTGCCTGGCTGAATCGAGCGGTCACGCCGCTGCGGATGTGTCTGCGGCGACACACAACCCTACCGCGGCCTACCTCATGCCAATGCTCGCCATCCTGGCGGCCGGCGCCGTGACTCGCGCCGTCTCGAGCGACTTCGAGTACCTATATCCGCTGCGCGTGGTGGCAGGTCTTTGGATGCTCATGCATTATCGACGCAGTCTGGCCGCCCTCGATTGGGGTTGGAGTTGGCGCGGGCCCACCTTTGGCGTCTTGGTATTTCTCCTTTGGATCGGCTCCGCGCATCTGCTGGTGCATGCCGCCGGGATACCCGAAAAACTGGCGGCATTGCCTCCCGCCTTGCGCGGCCTGTGGATTGTCAGCCGCTTGGCGGGCGGCGTGCTGATCGTGCCGATCGCGGAAGAACTTGCCTATCGCGGCTATCTGATGCGCCGGCTGACCGAGGCGGATTTCGACACAGTGCCCTTCCGATCCGTGCGCTGGCCCGCGTTGGCGGCCACCGCCATCGTCTTCGGTCTCGCACACGGCGCTCTGTGGTTGCCCGGCATCGCGGCGGGCATCGTGTTCGGCCTGCTGGTCGTGCGTCGCGGGCAGATCGGTGATGCTGTGGTCGCCCACGCCACGAGCAACGCGCTGCTCGCGGCCGGCGTGCTCGGATGGGGTCAATGGCAGCTATGGTAGGGTCGCGGGCTGGCCTGAGTCGAGGTGACATATTGTTGTGCAAAGTGCTAACGACGTGCGGCTTTTCACACTTTCACGTTGCCGAACGAGCGCCGTCTGGTACTATTTTCTTGCTTTCTCCCGACACTGCCCGAGGAATTCATAATGGTTACGAAAATTGCTGCGGCATTGGCCCTCATGACACTCGCCGGTGCGGCCTCTGCTTCCGTGGTAGTGGCTCAAACTCCGGAAATCGATCCCGCCTCCGCGATGGCTGGACTCACCTTGCTGGCTGGTGGCTTGGCTGTATTGCGCGGCCGCATCGCCAAGAAAGCCGCGAAATAGACGCTCAATTGAAGTGATTGCCTCGTAACCCGTTGCGGGTTACGAGGCGCGAGCTATCGCTGTGAACCCGGGGTCGTGGTATCGCTCGGTTCTAAGCTATCGCTCGAACCGCTTCCGCGGCCGGTACCCGACTGTCAGGAACACGCGGTTCTCCCCGATAGCCCAAGTCGGCACCAGGGGTGGTACGGGAACTGTGCTCGGCGCGCAGTCGCACTTCAAGCACTCGGCCATGGCGCCAACTCAACATCGCGCGCCACTACTTCGTCGTCATAATTGGGAGCTGCCCCCGTCCAATGTCACTAGGGTGGCCGCGACATTAGGATAGTCGTTCCTGTAGTAGCGGCCCAGCACTTGTAGAGCGAACGCGCGCGATAATTTCCGTTCCACGTTGAATTCGCCCCCGGCGCGAGTCAGGTCGAATTGCGGTTGGCTGACATAGACGTCCTTTTCCCAATGTCCGCTGACGCCGATCGTGGTGCGGTTGCGCTCATAGCGCCACGCCACCGATCCGAAATCACTCGTATAGCTGCTCGAAGTCAGCAACGCGGGAACGGTGCCCACGATCCCGATGGCTCCGCCTTGAATACTGCCAAAACTGGAGATTCCGTCGGTCAACTCGCGGCCCCCGGACAAACTGTCAGACTGGCCGCGGACGAAAGCTTACGGGTCACCGCGATCCTGGCCAGCGGACCCGTGGTCGAATAGGCGTTTTGCGGAATCGTCACAGGCACGGTGGTCGGCATAGCCGCTTATAGAGCACGACCGTGCTCGTGCCCGCAGAGGCGTTCTGGCTGATTTTGGTGGCGCCAAGATCCACCGACAAGCTCTGTGCGCGCGCCTTGGATCTCGTAGCGCACGTAGGCGCTGGTGCGGTTGAAATCACCATTGACCACCGTATTATCGAATAGGACCCGTTCGGCGGCGCCGTTCAGCGAAACGCTCGAGCGGGCCGATAGCTGCAGGCCCGCAGCGAGGCTGCCCAACACGCGACTGCTGTTGAATGGACTGGTCTGATAAGTCGCGCGAGCCATACGCACGCTCGCGTCGACGAAGCCGGTGCCTCCCATGCGCAGCGCCAAGTCCGGTCCCGTGCTCACATAGTTGATGTCCTCGAGGTTTCCGGGCGTCGTCGGCAGGAACGGATCCACCGCCGCCTGCCCAAAATCATCCGCCAGCACCCACGTGAGCCGCTGCGGGATCAGCGCCGAAATGGGCCACGCCGTCGAAGCGGCCGAGCAATTGATTGCCGTACGCGCCTTGCAAGTAGTCGTAGTCAGTAGAAATTGCCCTTCGCGTCGACGTCCAAGCGCGAAGATTGATGCTTGATGTCGAAGTCCGCATCGACCGTCGCAATGGTTTGACTGACTTTGTTGGTGGGAGCGAGCGAGACGTTATCCGTTTCGCCTAATCCCGCATCGACGCCATAGATCAATCTCTCTGTACCGGCGCCCGAATTCGCCGCGCTGAAACTTGAGGTTGTCTGTGCGTCGGCAAGCGGCGCCAGCGCCAGGAGCGAGAAGAACGACGATCGGGAAATGCTGGACGCTTATCTTAAGCGCCATTGCCTTCGACTCCGTACGTCCCGTACCCATAGTAATAGCCTGCGGCTTCTCCGCCTCCCACGTGATTCAAAATGATGCCGCCGGCCTGCTGCGCGCCGAACAGGGCCACCGCATCCTGCACGGCGTGGCGCGGCGTATGTCCTGCGCGCATCACGAGCACGACCTGTCCCGCCACCTTCAACAAGGCGCGTCCTTCGTTGGTGATCAGCAATGGCGGCGAATCGAGCAGCACGATGCGGCGTGGATCGTGCTGGCAGAGCTCGGCCACGAGCTGCCTCATGCGTTGGCTGCTCAAGAGCTCGGCCGTGGTCTCGACGCGCCGGCCGGCGGGCAAGATGGAAAGTCCCGGCACGTTCGTTTCAACAACCAGCGACTCGACATCCAAGGATTCGTCGACCAGCGCGTCCAAAAGACCCACGTCGTCCTTGAGTCCGAGGATCTCCCCGACATGACGCTTCGCCACGTCGCAATCGACCAGCAGCACCGAGACGTCGCGCTCCAGCGCCATGCTGAGCGCGAGGTTGATGCTGCTGAAAGTCTTGCCCTCGCCCGGCAACGCGCTGGTGATCATGATCACCCGTGGCTCGCCCGCGGCGTCTTTGGACATGGCCTTTTCGACCAACGGCCGCTTGATGCGGCGGAAATGATCCGCGAACTGCCTCTCCTTGCCTTCCTCCGCCAAATAGCCGTTGGCGCGCAACGCCAATCTGTCGATCGCGATACGCGTCGCCGGCTTCGCGGTGCCGGCCACTCGATTGACGATCGGCGGAACCGGAGACGACGGCGCGCTCGAAGGTTTCTGCCGCATCCGCCACTTTGGCCGCCGCGGCATTCGCTTGATTTCTCATGCGAGCGATGGCTTGTTCCACCAGGCTCATGATTTGGCCACCGCGTGCACCCCTTGTTCCGTCCCTGGCGCTTCGATCAAGTTCACCGCGAGCACCACCGCAAAAGCGGCGATAAATACCGCGGTTGCCGCCGAGAATCGCCAGACTTCAGCGCGGTGTTCCCGCCCCTCCTGGGTGGGAAATGCCGCGCTGACCACACCGAGCACGGGAAAGGGAGTGAGCTCATTCACCACGCGCAGCGATCCGACGACAGGGTTCAACAGATTCATTGCGTAGGCGGCGCCGGCGCCCGCGCCCAGGGCAACGAGCCATACGGCGGCCAGCAGGGCCAAGCGCTTGGGCGAGACCGGCACGATGGGCGCGCTCGGCGGCAGCACCACCTCGAAGCGCACGGAGCCCGCGTTGTCCGCGCGTTCGCCTAGGCGCGCTTTTTGGTAGCTCTCGACCAATGCGGTGTATTGCGCCTTGTTGACGTCGTAGTCGCGATTCAGCTGCTGGTATTCAGCCTCGACTTGCGGCGCGCTATTGAGCCGCTGCCGCAGCTCCGCGACCGTGGTTTGATGCTGTCCCAGCTGCCGGCGCAAGGCCGCGATCTCGACGTCCTGCTTGTTGAGTTCGAGCTGTATAGTTTGGTATACGGGATTATTGCCGGCGCCGCTCGCCGCCACCGCAGCGGCATCGCCGCGGCGCAAACTGTCCAATTCGAGAGCGCGCCGCTTCTTGAGCTCATCCAGGGTGGCGCGTGCGGCGATCACGTCCGGATGCCGGTCCGTGTATTTCAGCAACATCTCGTCGAGCTTGGCCTGCGCTTCCTGGATGCGGCTCATGGTATCGCTGCCGGAGCTCATCCCTCGATTGCCCATGATGGGAATCGATACGCCGCTCGCCGATATGGCCTCATCACCGTGCAGTTGCTTGACGAGTTCGTCGCGCCGGCTGAGGGCGATCGACAGGTCGGTTTCCGTCTTCTTGCCGGCATCGACCTCGTTTTGCAGCTGCGTGAAATAACCGCCCTGCTCGCTCGGCATGAGCCCGACGTTCTGCTTTTTGAATGCCGCCAGGCGGTCCTCGGCAACCTTCAGCCGCTGCTCGTAATCCTTGATCTGGGTTCCCAGAAACTGCTGCGCGTGTTCCGAACCCTCGCGTTTGCCGCCCAAGGTTTGCTCGACGAAGGTGCGTAACAGCGTCTTCACCACCCGCAAGGCGCGCTCGCGGGTGACGTCGGTGTAGTGGAACGAGTAAATCGTGCCGGCGGTGCTGCGCTCGTCACCTTGATTGCCGGCGTTGATGCACGGTGAGGGCAATTCGGCCGCTCAGCTTGTCCAGAACCCTGGCACGATCGCGCTCGTCCGTCACGGACGCATCCAGCACGCCGGTCTCCTTGGCGATCTGTTCCAACTGTGGTCCTTCCAGGAGAGACTGACGCACGTAATTGATTTGCGCATCGACGCTCTGGTCGGTGGTCAAGCCCTGCAATGCCGGTTTGAGCGCGGTGCGTGTATCGACGAATATTCGCGCGTCGGCCGCGTAGCGATCGGGGAGCGCGAACACAAAGCCCCAGCCGGCGAGCGCGACGGCGAATGCCGCTATCATTCCCAGCCAACGGAATCGCCACGCGCCGCGTATCTCGCCCAAGATGTGGTCAAAATAATGCTTCATGCAGTGTTCTCGTCCCTCTAAAATCGAGATTCCGGCACTACCAGCACGTCGCCCGGGCGCAGCGGCAGATTTTGCTTCATGTCGCCGCTGTTGACGAGGGCATCGAGCTTGACCTTGATTTCCGTGTTCTTACCGTGTTCGGCGCGCACCAGATGGGAGCGATTGCCGGCCGCGAACTGGCTCAAGCCGCCGACGGCGAGCACTGCGTCGAGAACCGTCATGCCGTCCCGATACGGCAGCGCCTGGGGATGGACCACTTGACCGATCACCCTGACCTGGCTAAAGACGCTCATCGCGCCCATGACCACGACGTTCACCTTGGGTGATTTGACATACTCGGACAGACGATTTTTCGATGTCGCGCGCGAGCTGCGATGGCGTCTTGCCCACCGCGACCATGTCCTCCACCAGGGGGGTGGAGATCTTGCCGTCGGGGCGCACCGGCACCGTGACCGATAGTTCTTCGTTTTGAAACACGAAGACATGCAAGGAATCGCCCGGCCCGATTAAGTAATCTGGCGAGACTGCGGCTGGGACCACGGGTTCAGCCGCCGTTGCTGGATACCAACTGAATGCAACCACCGCGATTGCGAGCCCAAGGGTCAAAACGCGGAAAAATCCAGATAAATTCATACGGACGATTTAAACAATTTGGCGCGTACCACAGCGCGCATATTACCTCGACTGCTGCTGGGATTGTTAAGTTCGAACGCCCCCGGTTGGACAAAACACAAATTCGAGCATGACGCGTGTCGCATTCACCAGATGCACTTCGCAAATTTGCGACATCCGTCGCATTTGCCGCTGCGTGATCTGCGTCCCCATTTACCGACATATTGGCGATGCCGATTCTCGGAACTACATTGCAAGCCTGTAAAAATTACATGGGTGACAGAGCATGCAAAAGTTCGGTGAAATAGCGACGCGACTTCAATTGACGAGCTTGTTCGTCATCGCATTGGTCCTCGGAGGGTGCTCAGGAAGCAGCAGCACCGGTTCGACAATGACGTCGGCGCCACTGACCCAATCGGGTACTTCACCGAGCAGTTCGGCGGGAGCCGTAACCTTGAGCTGGGTTCCCCCGGCGGATAACACCAACGGAACTCCGCTCACCGATCTCGCGGGTTATCACATTCACTACGGAACGAGCCAGGACAACATGACTCAGGTGATCGACCTCGCCGGCACCAGCACGACCGAGTATGAAGTGAGCGGCTTGGCACCCGGCACGTACTATTTTGCGATTTCGGCATACACCACCGAGGGAACCGAAAGCGCCGAGTCGGACGTCGGGTACAAGACTATCTGATCGCATTCACTTGCCCGATTTCGTTCGCTGGTACCATATGCTGGTGGACGCTCGAATCAAGGCAAGTCTGGATACCGATCGCCCGCTGCCCAATACCTATTGGGTAATGCGCGGCCGGCTGTTGGCGGGCGAACACCCCGCGGGAACCGACGTGGCGGGGTCGCGCGCACGTCTGGCGCGGCTGCACGCGGCCGGGATCGATACCTTCGTTGACCTCACGGAAAAGGGCGAGATGCCGGCTTACCGTCATCTCTTGCCCCGGGGCACCCACTATCAGCGCTCCGCCATCGTCGACACCCGTGTGCCCAACAACATCGTGCAGACCCGCGAGCTGCTCGCGGACATTCAGCACGCCCTCGACGGCGGCAGGTGCGTCTACATCCATTGCCGGGCCGGCATCGGACGCACCGGGCTCATCGTCGGCTGCTTCCTGGCCGACCAGGAGGCCAACGGCGCCACGGCGATCAAGCTCTTGAACCGCCTGTGGCGCCAAAGTGAGCGCGCCCAAACCTGGCCCACCGTGCCGCAGACGGCCGAACAGGCCGATTACATTCGCCATTGGCCGAAACTCGGCAAACTGTGACTCTGGCAGCCTCTCTGACTCCTGGGCCGGTTCTCGCGATTCTCTCTCGCGACTCCCGATAGAGTGATACCGTGAAGGGCTAAATCGCCAGGAGACTTAGCGTGAACCCATACAAACCAAGCCCCAGTTTGGGGCGAACCTCGACCCCGTCCAACGAAGATCCGATGATGGACTTCCGGGCCCGCCTGGTGCATCAGCAGGCCGAGGCCGCCGAGCGCCGCCGCCTGGATTTGGCCGAACAGTCCTCGCGGCTCAAGACCGCGGAAGAGCGGATCCGCATCTGGGAACGCATCCACGAGGTGACGTTGCCGCGCGACCCGGCGCATCGCCTGGTCGAGATCATTGCCACCAACACCGGGCTCACCGATACCGACGTGCGCGACGAGCAGCAGCGCCGAGCGACGCTGCGCGCCGCGGTCTAGGGCCCTCCGACAGCGCCAAACGCTAGATGTCGAAGCTCGAGTCGACATCGATGATGCCGGTTTCGCGCAGCTGCGCGATCACTCGTAAGGCGGCCGCCTCCGGCGTCAACTGAGTCGTATCCAAGCGAATTTCGGCATCTTCGGGCGCCTCGTACGGCGAATCGATGCCGGTAAAGTTCTTCAGCTCGCCGCGCCGCGCCTTTTTATACAGCCCCTTGGCGTCGCGTGCCTCCGCCAGTGCCAGCGGCGTATCGACGAATACCTCGATGAACTCACCCGCCGCCACCAGGGCGCGCGCCATGCGCCGCTCGGAGCGAAACGGCGAAATGAACGACACCAGGACGATGAGCCCGGCGTCGACCATCAAGCGCGCAACCTCGGCGACGCGGCGGATGTTCTCCACCCGATCCTGGTCCGTGAACCCTAAGTCCTTGTTGAGCCCGTGCCGCACATTGTCGCCATCCAACAGATAGGTCTGCCGGCCGTCCGCGTGCAACTGCTTTTCGACCAGGTTGGCGATGGTCGATTTGCCGGCTCCCGACAAGCCGGTGAACCAAAGAATGCAGGGCCTTTGGCGACTCAAGCGCGCCCGCGCCACCTTGTTCACATCGAGCGCCTGCCAGTGCACGTTTTGCGCACGGCGCAGCGCGAAGTGGAGCAGTCCTGCGCCCACGGTATTGTTGGTGAGCCGGTCGATCAAGATGAAGCCGCCGAGCACCCGGCTGTCCCGGTACGGTTCGAAGGCGATGGGACTGTCGAGCTCGAGGCCGCAGACGCCGATGTCGTTGAGTTCGAGCTTCTTCGCCGCCAGATGCTCCAGGGTGTTCACGTTGACGCGATACTTGATCGGCGCCACGGTCGCGGTCACCGTCTTGGTGCCCACTTTGAGCAGATACGCGCGGCCCTGCAGCAGCGGCTCATCGTGCATCCAGATGATCGTGGCTTCGAATTGGTTGGCGACCGCCGGCGGCGCCTCGGCCGCCGCGAGCACGTCGCCGCGGCTGACATCGATCTCATCGGCGAGCGTCAGAGTCACGGACTGGCCGGCGAGCCCTACGGACGCTTCGCCCGCGCCCGTGAACACTCGCGCCACCGTGGTGGTGCGTCCCGACGGCAGCACCCGCAGCGCGTCGCCGCGGCGCACGGCGCCGCCGGCGATGAGTCCGGCAAAACCGCGAAACTCGGGGTTCGGGCGATTGACCCATTGCACCGGCATGCGAAATGCCGCGCCGGCGGCGGGATCGGGCACTTCGACGGTTTCCAGATGCTCCAGAAGACTTTTCCCCGCGTACCACGCCGTGCGCGCGCTGCGGGTCGTGACATTATCGCCGACGACCGCCGACACCGGAATGCAGGTAATCGCTTCGAGATTGATCTGACGCGCGAACTCGCGATAGTCGCGCTCGATTTTGTCGAAGACGCCGCGCGAATAGTCCACCAGATCCATCTTGTTCACCGCCACCACGATGTGGCGAATGCCGAGCAATGCCGCGAGATAACTGTGCCGGCGCGTCTGCGTGAGCACGCCTTTGCGCGCATCGATCAGTATCACGGCCAGATCCGCGGTCGAGGCCCCGGTCGCCATATTGCGGGTGTACTGCTCATGACCCGGCGTGTCGGCGACGATGAACTTGCGCTTGTCGGTGGTAAAGAATCGATAGGCCACGTCGATGGTGATGCCCTGCTCCCGTTCCGCGGTCAGCCCGTCGACCAGCAGCGCAAAATCGAGCTCGCCGCCGCGAGTGCCGACTTTCTTCGAGTCGTCGCGCAGAACCGCGAACTGATCCTCGAGAATCATCTTCGATTCATACAGCAGGCGGCCGATCAAGGAGGACTTGCCATCGTCCACCGAACCGCAGGTGATGAAGCGCAGCAGCCCCTTGGCGCTGTGCCGCGCGAGATACTCTTCGATGTCGCCGGCGCCAATCGCCGCGCCGCTGTCCGCGCCCCCGCCCACTAGAAGTAGCCCTCCAGCTTTCTCTTTTCCATCGAGGCCGCGCCGTCCTTGTCGACGCCGCGCCCTTCGCGTTCCGAGGTTCTCGCCGACAGCATTTCGCCGATCACCGCCGGCACGTCCGCGGCCGTGCTGATCGTTGCGCCCGTCAGCGGATAGCAGCCGAGCGTGCGGAAGCGCACCTGCAATGTCTCCACCCGGTCGGTCGCCGCCAGCGGCAGCCGATCGTCATCGACCATGATGAGGCGCCCGTCGCGCCGCACCACCGGCCGGGACTTCGCCAAGTACAGCGGTACGATGGGGACCTGCTCGAGATGGATGTACTGCCACACATCGAGTTCGGTCCAGTTCGACAAAGGGAATACGCGGATGCTTTCGCCGCGATTCTTGCGCGCGTTGTACAGCGACCAGAGTTCCGGGCGTTGATTCTTCGGGTCCCAGCGGTGCTGCGCGGAGCGAAATGAAAACACGCGCTCCTTGGCGCGGCTCTTTTCTTCGTCGCGGCGCCCGCCGCCGAATGCCGCGTCGAAACCGTGCTTGTCGAGCGCCTGGCGCAGCGCCTGCGTGAGCATGATGTCGGAATAGGCGGCGCCGTGGGTCCACGGTTTGACCCCGGCACGCACGCCCTCCTCATTGGTGTGCACCAAGAGTTCCAAGCCGAATTTTTGCGCGGTGGCGTCGCGAAATTCGAGCATTTCGCGAAAATCCCAGCCCGAGGCGATCTGCAGCAGCGGAAACGGCGGCTTCGCCGGCGCAAAGGCCTTGCGCGCGAGATGCAGCATCACCGAGCTATCCTTGCCCACCGAATAGAGCATGACCGGCTTTTCACACTCCGCGACCACTTCGCGGAAGATGTAGATGCTCTCGGCTTCGAGCCGCTGCAAATAGTGGAGTGCCGGCATTTATCCGGCGTAGCGCGCGGGGGTCTTGCGGCGAACTTCTTCCGCCGTCACGCCGGGCGCGAGTTCGACGAGCTCGAATGAATCCCGGCGGGTGGCCCGCGAGAACACCGCCAGATCGGTGATCAACATGTCGACGACATTGGTTCCGGTCAGCGGCAGTTCGCAGCGCGTTTTGAATTTAGGATCGCCTTCCTTGGACGTGTGATCCATGACCACCACCACGCGCTTGACTCCGGCGACCAGATCCATGGCGCCGCCCATGCCTTTGACCATCTTGCCCGGAATCATCCAATTGGCGAGATCGCCGTTCTCCGCGACTTCCATGGCGCCCAAGATGGCCAGATCGATGTGTCCGCCGCGAATCATGGCGAAGCTGTCGGCGGATGAAAAATACGACGTCATCGGCAGCGCCGTCACCGTCTGCTTGCCGGCATTGATCAGGTCGGCATCTTCCTCGCCCTCGAACGGAAACGGTCCCGTGCCGAGCATGCCGTTCTCCGACTGCAGTACGACCTTCATCCCGGGCGCAATGTAATTGGCGACCAGGGTCGGGATGCCGATGCCGAGGTTCACGTAGAACCCATCCTCGAGCTCCCGCGCCGCGCGCGCGGCCAGATCCTCACGCGACCACGGCATTTGGCTTCCCCTCACGCTGGCGCACGGTGCGCTTCTCGATCAGCTTGGTGTAGCGCGCGCCCTGAATGATGCGCTGCACGAAAATACCGGGCGTATGAATATTATCCGCATCGAGGCTGCCGACCTCGACCAGTTCCTCGACCTCCGCCACGGTGACGCGTGCGGCGGTCGCCATGTTGGGATTGAAATTGCGCGCGGTCTTGCGATAAATCAGATTGCCCTCGGTGTCGCCCTTCCAGGCCTTGATCAGGGACACATCGGCCACCAGGCCGGTCTCGAGCACGTAGGTCTCGCCGTCCACGGTGCGCGTGTCCTTGCCTTGGGCGACCAGCGTGCCGGCGCCCACCTTGGTGTAGAAGCCGTAAATTCCCGCACCGCCCGCGCGTATGCGCTCCGCCAGCGTGCCCTGCGGATTGAACTCGAGCTCCAATTCGCCGGCCAGGTACTGCCGCTCGAATTCCTTGTTCTCGCCCACGTACGAGGAAATCATCTTGCGGATCTGCCGGGTCTGCAGCAGCAAGCCGAGACCCACGCCGTCGAGCCCCGCATTGTTGGACACGACGGTGAGATCGCGCACTCCCGATGCATGCAAGGCGTCGATGAGGTTTTCCGGGATGCCGCAGGCGCCGAAGCCCCCGCACATCAGCGTCATTCCATCGGCAACCACGCCGCGCAGCGCCGATGCGGCATCCTCATACACTTTGGTGCTGGAAGTTTTGTTCATCCGCCGGCCCACTGACTTAAGATTCAATTGAACCACCAGTATACCCGCCGCTCATTGAATCAGCGTCACCTTGCACTGGTGTCGCTTCGCCGCGGTCGCGAGCTGCCTGTCGGCGGTCAGCAGGGGCACGGCCTCGTTGAGCGCGACGGCCAGATGCAATGCATCCAATGTTTTCAAGGCAACTTTGCCGGACGTGATTAATTGACGTGCCCTCGAGAAGTGATCGTGCGTCATAGCCACCCGACGGTAAAATCCCTCGGCAATATGCGTGCCGAAAAGATCGAGAATCCCGCGTACCTGGGCCTTGTTCAGCTCCCGCAGCCGCTGCTTTTTTGCAACGAGCGAGCAGAATTCAACCTCCGACAGCGCACTGATGACGGGTCCCTCGACACGGCCGAGGGCTGAATCGACGGCGGCATTCAACGCCTCGCGACAGTAGTACGCCCCCAGGACACTGGTATCGATATAGGCGCTCATCGCTCATCGCGTTCCTCACGCAACAGCCGATTTGACGGCGTCCCAAGGCTCCCCATCCGCTTGCGAAATTCCGCGAGCGGCGGCAAGGACTTGCGCTGCCCCGGCGCGGGCACCAGCCGGGCGACGGGTCTGCCCTGGCGGGTTATGACGATTTCCTCGCCCGCCTCAACCCGGTCGATCAGATCGGGAAGCTGCTGGCGCGTCTCCTTGATGCCAATGTGCTTCATCGAGCGGCTCCATAAGTGTACACAAAGAGTGTACACTTCGTCACAAACCGGTCAAGCGTCGCAAGACCGGGCGGCTAATAGCGATACTGGTCGACCTTGTACGGACCTTGTTTTTCGACCCCGATGTAGCGCGCCTGGGTATCGGTGAGTTCCGTCAGCTGCGCGCCGAGCTTGGAGAGCTGCAAGCGCGCCACCTTTTCATCGAGATGCTTCGGCAGCACGTACACGCCGACGGGATACTTCTTGGTGTTGGTGTAGAGCTCGATTTGCGCCAGCACCTGATTCGCGAAAGAGGAGCTCATCACGTAGGACGGGTGTCCCGTGCCGCAGCCTAAGTTCACCAATCGACCCTCGGCCAGCAGGATGATGCGCTTGCCATCGGGGAAGATCACATGATCGACCTGCGGCTTGATGTTGTCCCAGGCGTACTGCTTCAAGGCCGCCACTTCGATTTCATTGTCGAAATGCCCGATGTTGCACACGATGGCCTGATCCTTCATGCGCTTCATGTGATCGTGGGTGATGACATGAAAGTTGCCGGTGGCCGAGACGAATATATCGCCCTTGTCCGCGGCATAGTCCATGGTGACCACGCGGTAGCCTTCCATCGAGGCCTGCAACGCGCAGATCGGATCGATCTCGGTCACCCAAACTTGTGCCGACAGCGCGCGCAGGGCCTGCGCCGAACCCTTGCCCACATCGCCATAGCCGCACACCACGGCAACCTTGCCCGCGATCATCACGTCGGTGGCGCGCTTGATGGCGTCGACCAAGGATTCACGGCAGCCGTACAGATTGTCGAACTTGGACTTGGTGACCGAATCGTTGACGTTGAACGCCGGAAACGCCAGCTGCCCGTCTTTGGCCATTTGATAGAGGCGCTTGACCCCCGTGGTGGTTTCCTCGGTGACGCCCTTGATCTTGGCGAGCCGCGACGAATACCACTTGGGGTCAGCGTGCAGCTTCGCCTTGATCGCGGCGAACAGGCATTCCTCTTCTTCGTTGGCGGGTTTGGCGATCAGCGAGGCATCCTTCTCCGCCTTGGCGCCGAGATGCAGCAGCAGCGTCGCATCCCCACCGTCATCCAAGATCATGTTCGAGTGGCCGCCGTCCGGCCATTCGAAAATGCGATGCGTGTAATCCCAATACTCGGCGAGCGACTCGCCCTTGACCGCGAACACCGGCGTGCCGCCGGCGGCAATGGCCGCCGCCGCATGGTCCTGAGTCGAATAAATATTGCAGGACGCCCATCGCACCTGCGCACCCAGAGCGTTCAGGGTCTCGATCAGCACGGCCGTTTGAATGGTCATGTGCAAGGAGCCCGTGATGCGCGCGCCGCGCAGCGGCTGCTGTGCCGCGAACTCATGCCGGATCGCCATCAGACCCGGCATTTCCGTTTCGGCGATCCTGATTTCCTTGCGGCCCCAATCGGCCAGCTTGAGATCCTTGACGAGAAAGTCATTGGGTTGCTTGATTGCTGCGTTCATCGGTCACTGCTCCTTAAAGTTTCAGCCGGGGCTGCTCAAGCGGCCCGCATGGCTTTGAATTCGGCGGCGAGAGTGCTGGCCTTGTCGGTGCGCTCCCAGGTGAACTCCGGCTCCTTGCGGCCGAAGTGGCCGTACGAGGCGGTCTTCTGATAGATGGGCCGCGCCAGATCCAACATCTCACGCAGGCCAAACGGGGTGAGATCGAAATGCGCGCGCACCAGCTGCGTCAGACGCGTATCGGACAACTTACCCGTGCCGAAGGTCTCGACCATGATGGAGGTGGGTTCAGCGACGCCGATGGCATACGAGACCTGCACTTCGCAGCGCTCGGCCAAGCCCGCGGCGACGATATTCTTGGCCACATAGCGCGCGGCATACGCCGCCGAACGGTCCACCTTGGAGGGGTCCTTGCCGGAGAAGGCACCGCCGCCGTGACGCGCGAATCCGCCATAGGTATCCACGATGATTTTGCGCCCGGTGAGCCCGCAGTCCCCGACCGGGCCGCCGATCACGAATCGTCCCGTGGGATTGATGTGGTACTTGGTGTGCTTGTCGATCCATTTGCTGGGCAGCACCGGCTTCAAGATTTCCTCGATGACCGCTTCGCGCAATTGCTTGGTGCTGACGCTGTCCTCGTGCTGCGTCGACAGGACGACGGCTTCGAGCCCCACCGGCTTGTCGTCTTCGTAGCGCAGCGTCACCTGGCTCTTGGCGTCGGGACGCAGCCACGGCAGCTTGCCGCTCTTGCGCACCTGGGCCTGGCGCTTGACCAGCCGGTGCGCGAGCGTGATGGGCGCGGGCATCAACACGTCGGTTTCGTCGGTGGCATAGCCGAACATCAATCCCTGATCGCCGGCCCCTTGCTTGCGCTCGTCCTTGCGGTCGACGCCCTGCGCGATGTCGGGGGACTGCTTGCCGATGATGTTGAGCACGCCGCAACTCGCGCCGTCGAAACCCATGTCGGATGTGTCGTAGCCGATGTCGAGCACGGTTTTGCGCACGATGGCTTCGACGTCGACCCAGGCGCTGGTGGTGACTTCCCCGGCCACGATCACCACCCCGGTCTTGACCAGGGTCTCGCAGGCCACACGGCCCTTGGGATCCGCCGCCAGGATGGCATCGAGAACGGCATCCGAGATCTGGTCGGCGACCTTGTCGGGGTGGCCTTCGGAGACCGATTCGGAGGTAAAAGAGAAACTTCTGCTCATGCGTCGACTTCCTTAAGCTTTGCCAAAATTGTCCTGGTACCGGCGGGCGAACTCGGTGGGGGTGAAGCGGTGATTCTGCGGCCCGCGCGACTCCACCTTGATGGCCCCCATCAGCGAGGCGATCCGGCCGGTGGTTTCCCAGTCCAGACCCCGCAACAGGCCGTGAATTAGACCAGCGCGATAGGCATCCCCGCAACCCGTGGGGTCGACCACGGCGTTGGGTTTAGCGCTCGGGACCTGCAAAGTCCTGCCTTTAGTGTAAATGACCGACCCTTCCGCACCGCGCGTCACGATCAGCGCCTCGACCTGGGCCGTGACCTCTGAGACCGTCAAGCCGGTCTTTTGTTGCAGCAAGCCCCATTCATAGTCATTGACCGCGACCCAGCGCGCCTGCGCGATGAAGGTCTTGAGTTCCTCGCCGCCGAACATGGGCATCCCCTGGCCGGGATCGAACATGAAGGGGGTATTCGCGGCCGCGAATTGCGCGGCATGTTCGATCATGGCCTGCCGGCCGTCCGGGGCCACCAGCCCGAGCGCGATACCGGGACCTGCGTCCGACACGCGGTTCAGGTGCGCATGCTGCATTGCTCCGGGATGAAACGCCGTGATTTGATTGTCGTCGAGATCGGTGGTGATGAAGGCCTGGGCCGTGAACGTGCCGTCCACCACCTTGATGTGAGCGAGGTCGATGCCCTGCGCGAGCAGACGGTCGCGGTACGGCCCAAAATCATGTCCCGCCGTTGCCATGGGCACTCCCCGATCGCCCAGCAGCGTGAGGTTGTAGGCGATATTCGCCGCACAGCCGCCGAACTCGCGGCGCATCTCGGGGACCAAGAACGACACGTTCAGAATATGGATCTTGTCGGGAAGAATGTGCGATTTGAAGCGGTCGGGAAACTGCAAGATCGTGTCGTAGGCGACCGAGCCGCAAATGAGCGCGGCTTTGCCAGTTGAGCTGTCCTTTACCATCCGCACGTCCTTAGGGGCAAACTGCCATTCTACAGGCAATCGCACGGCACCCGCTGTGTCGAATCGCGACCATTAATTGCCCAGGCGGCGCGTTGCTCATGCCGGGGCGACCTATGGCTCATGCCCGCGCGGTCTAATAACTGCGACAATCGGCAGGACTTATGCAGACAGGTCTTCAATCCGTGGGCGGGCGCCCGTGATCTTCGGCCGGGCGAGCTTGGGCACGTGGGATGGCGCCAGCCGCTACGAGTGGCTCGTGACCAACGGTCGCGGCGGCTTTGCCTGCGGCACCGCGGCCCTCGCCAATACCCGCCGCTACCATGGCTTTCTCGTCGCGAGTTTGCGGCCCCCGGTGGAGCGCACGCTGCTGGTGGCGAAGATCGAGCTGAGCGCGCAGTACCTGGGACTCACCACGGATCTGTCGGCCAACGAGTTCGCGGACGGAACCATCAGCGGTCAAGGCTTCGTTCACCTTGAATCCTTCGCCGTCGAGGACGGCATTCCGACCTGGCGCTACGCGGTTGCGGACGCGCTGCTGGAGCAGCGGATATTCATGGCTCCCGGCGTCAACACGAGCTACCTGCGCCTGGAGTTGCTGCGCGCCACGCAGCCGCTGCGAGTGACGCTGCGGCCCTTGGTGACCTATCGCGATTACCACGCCCAAGGCCGCGGCGCACGCGCCTTTGAGCTCGAGCCGAACGCCGCGGGGTGCCGGGTGCTGGCCTTCGCCGGCGCGCAGGCCTACCAGCTATCGATCAGTCAGGGCCAATTCAACCTGGCGCCGGAGTGGTATTGGAACTTCCGGCATCGAATGGAAGCGGAGCGAGGCCTCGATGCGCTGGAGGATTTGTTGACGCCCGGAACTTTCACCGCCGATTTGAGCCCGCATCGTCCGGTCTATTTGATGGCGACCGCGGAAACGGCGGCGCCCGCTCCCGGGGCCGACATCCTCAAAGAGCTGGGCGCGGCCTCGCAGAGCACTGACCGCGCCTTTGCCCAAAACCGCCCCGCCATGGATTCGCACGCTGGCGCAGGCGTCCGACCAATTCATCGTCGGCCGCCGCATGCCGGGCAACGCGTCCGCGCTGGGTGCTGCGGCATCCAGCATCATCGCGGGCTACCCTTGGTTCACCGACTGGGGCCGCGACACCATGATTGCGCTGCCGGGGCTTGCGACCACGCTCGGCCGCTACGGCCTCGCGGCCGGCATCTTGCGCACCTATGCGCACTTCGTCGACGGTGGAATGATCCCCAATTGCTTTCCCGATCGCGGCGAGGCGCCGCAGTACAACACGGCGGACGCCACGCTCTGGATGTTTCAGGCGCTCGATGATTACCTGCAGGCGAATCCGGATCCCGACCTCGCGCGCGAATTGTTCCCGGTCCTCGCGACCATCATCCATGCGCACGCGGAGGGCACTCGCTACGGGATTCACGTGGATCCGCGCGATGGCCTGCTGCATGCGGGCGAGCCCGGCACACAATTGACCTGGATGGATGCCAAGCACGGCGATCAGGTGTTCACGCCGCGGATCGGCAAGCCGGTGGAGATCAACGCGCTGTGGTTGAACGCGTTGGATGTCGGTGCGCGCCTGGCCGCCCAGCTGGGTTACACCGCCGAGCAGGGTTTGTTTCAATCCTTGCTGGCCGGCGCGCGCGCGGGCTTCAGCCGGTTCTGGAACGCCGAGCGCGCGTGCCTGTACGATGTGATCGATGTGGACGGCGGAGCGACTCACGATTCGCGGGTGCGGCCCAATCAAATCCTGGCGGTCGCGCTGCCGTACTCCGCCATGAGCCGCGAGCAAATGCGCGCCGTGGTCGATTGCTGCGGCCGCGAACTTCTGACCAGCCATGGGCTGCGCAGCTTGAGCCCGCAGGAACCTGGGTTTATCGGCGCTTACCTGGGAGGCCCGGAGCAGCGTGATGCCGCGTACCACATGGGCACCGTCTGGAGCTGGCTGCTCGGCCCCTTCGTCCGGGCTCACTACCGCGTGTATGGCGATGCGCCGCTCGCGCAGTCGTTCCTCTCGCCCATTGCGCAGCACCTGATGAGCGCCTGCGTGGGGTCGATCAGCGAGATTTTTGATGGCGACGCACCTTACAATGCGCGCGGCTGCTTCGCACAGGCTTGGAGCGTCGCTGAGATACTGCGCTCTTGGATCTACCTCGAACGCCAGAACTCGAAGTAATAAGGAATTTAAATCGCATGAATATCGAGCGCGAGCGCCTGCTCGCCAACGTGCCCGGTGAAGAGGGCTGGCAGCACTGGGGGCCTTACATGAGTGAGCGCCAGTGGGGCACGGTGCGCGAGGATTACAGCCCCGGCGGCACGGCGTGGGAATACTTCCCGCACGATCACGCGCGCAGCCGCGCCTATCGCTGGGGCGAGGATGGCATCGCCGGCATTTCCGACGCCGACCAACGCGTGTGCCTGTCGCTGGCGATGTGGAACGGCTGCGATCCGATTTTGAAGGAGCGCTTGTTCGGCCTGACCAATGCCGAGGGCAATCACGGCGAGGACGTCAAGGAGCATTATTTTTATTTGGATGCCACGCCGACGCACTCGTATTTGAAAATGCTCTACAAGTATCCGCAGCACCCTTTCCCCTATGCGGACCTGATCGCCGAGAACGCGCGCCGCGGCGCGGACGTGCCGGAGTACGAGTTGCTGGATACCGGCGTGTTCGCCGAGGACCGCTACTTCGATATCTTCGTCGAATACGCGCAGGAGGAACCCGGCGATATCTTGATGAAAATCACGGCGTGGAATCGCGGCGGCGCTCCCGCGGTGCTGCACCTGCTGCCGCAACTCGTGCTGCGCAATACCTGGACCTGGGCTCCCGGCTCGGTAAAACCCAAGCTATACGCGGTCGGCGACGGCGCCGTCGGCATCGAACCCACCGAACTCGGCATGAGCCGTTTGTACTTCGACGGCAGCGCGGACTTGCTGTTCACGGAAAACGAATCCAATGCGCCGCGGCTCTGGAACATCGGCGCCCCCGGCTATTTCAAGGATGGTTTCCACGAGCGCATCGTCCGCGGCGATTCCTCGACGGTGAATCCTGCGCGCACCGGCACCAAGGCCGGCGTGTGGTTTCAGTCGATCATCGCGCCCGGCGGCAGTCAGGAATATCGGCTGCGGCTGTCGCGGCGCACATCTGGCGGCGCCCTTCGAGGAGTTCGACACCTCCTTCAACGAGCGCCGCTCCGAGGCCGATCTGTACTACGCCGATGTGCAGAAAAACATCGTCTCGGCCGACGAACGCGTGGTGCAACGCCAGGCATTCGCCGGGCTGATATGGAGCAAGCAGTTCTACTGCATGGATGTGCCGCGCTGGCTCAAGGGCGATCCGGGCCAAGTGACCCCGCCGGAGCCGCGAGTGCACGGCCGCAATGCCGAATGGGGCAATCTCAACAACGCCGACATCATTTCCATGCCGGACAAGTGGGAGTATCCCTGGTATGCCTCCTGGGATCTGGCGTTCCACTGCATTCCCTTCGCCTTGATCGACGCCGAGTTCGCCAAGCATCAATTGGTACTGCTGACGCGCGAGTGGTACATGCACCCCAACGGGCAAATTCCCGCCTACGAATGGGCATTCGGCGATGTGAACCCGCCGGTGCACGCCTGGGCCGCCTGGCGCGTGTATCAAATCGACCGCAAGCAGAACGGCGGCTACGGCGACCTGCAGTTCCTCGAGCGGGTGTTCCACAAGCTGATGCTGAATTTCACCTGGTGGGTGAATCGCAAGGACAACCTGGGGAGAAATATTTTTCAGGGCGGATTTTTGGGGCTCGACAACATCGGGGTGTTCGATCGCAGCGCGCAGCTGCCCACCGGCGGCTACATCAATCAATCGGACGGCACCAGCTGGATGGCGATGTATTCGCTGAATTTGATGCGCATCGCGCTGGAGCTCGCCGAGCACAATCATGTGTACGAGGACATCGCCAGCAAGTTCTTCGAGCACTTCCTCAATATCGCCGCGGCCATGAGCTGCATGTTCAGCGCCGACGTCGGCCTGTGGGATGAGTCGGACCAGTTCTTCTACGACGTGCTGAATCTGCCGAACGATCACAAGGTGCGGCTGCGCATTCGCTCGATGGTGGGATTGATCCCGCTGTTTGCGGTGGAAACCTTGGAGCCGGAAATGCTGGACCGGCTGCCGGGTTTTCGCAAGCGGCTGGAGTGGTTTCTGAGCCACCGTCCGGACCTCGCGAGCCTGGTGTCGCATTGGGAGGCGCCGGGGCGCGGCCAGCGGCGGCTATTGTCGCTGCTGCGCGGGCAGCGGATGAAGCGGCTGTTGCGGCGCATGCTGGATGAGTCCGAATTCCTCTCGGACTACGGCGTGCGCGCCGTATCGCGCGCCCATCTGGCGCACCCCTTCGTACTCAAAGTCGACGGCGTCGATGAGTCGGTGCATTACTCGCCGGCCGAATCCGAATCGCGGCAGTTCGGCGGCAACTCCAACTGGCGCGGCCCGATCTGGTTTCCCTTGAATTTCCTCATCGTCGAGTCGCTGCAGAAATTTCATCATTACTACGGCGATGACTTCAAGGTGGAATGCCCGACGGGATCCGGCCATTACCTCACGATCGAGGAGGTCGCCAATGAGTTGTCGCACCGCCTGTCGCGCATCTTTTTGAAGGATGCCAACGGCGAGCGCGCCGTGCTGCGTCACCAGCCGCAACTGCAGAGCGACCCTCACTACCGGGACTGCATCCCCTTCTACGAGTATTTTCATGGCGACACCGGCCGCGGGGTCGGCGCCTCGCACCAGTCGGGGTGGACCTCGCTGATCGCCAAACTGCTCATGCCACGGGCGCACGACTGACGCCGGATTTTGTTAGCATGGCGGGATGCGCACCTCGAATCGGACTGGATCAATTCGGGCGTTCGCGGCGACCGCGCTCATGCTGGGCGCGCCGGCCGTCACGGTGCTCGCGCAGGATATGCCGAAAACGTTGGTGGAGGCCGCCGGGATGGAGCAGGCCGACCGCCTCCCCATCACCGATTTCTATTCGACGCCGCTGAATCTATCCGCGACTAAAGCAGGGGATCTGCTCGGCAAGGAAGCCTTCACCGGTTATTCGCTGCCCAAGGGCGCGACAGCGGTGCGCATTCTCTATCATTCATTGGACGCCACCGGTCAGGACGTCGCGACCTCGGGGGTGGTGCTGATTCCGGCCGGTGTGCCGCCGCCGAAGGGTTGGCCCGTCATCGCCTGGGCGCACGGCACCAGCGGCGTTGCGCGCCTGTGCGCACCGTCGGCGATGAAAGACGTGTACTACGGCGACGAGGGCCTGATGCCCATGGTCGCCGCCGGGTTCGCGGTGGTGGCGACCGACTACCATGGCCTGGGCACGGCGGGTCCGCATCAGTACGTCAATAAGGTGGCCCAGGCACGCGATGTCGTCTACTCGATTCCGGCGGCACGCTCGGCCGTGAGCACTCTGGGATCGAAGTGGGTGGTCGACGGTCATTCGCAAGGCGGCCTCGCCGCCTGGGGCGTGGCGGAGGCGGAGCACGATCTTAAGGATCCCGGTTATCTCGGTGCCGTGTCAGTGGCCGGAGTTGCGCGCGAAGTGGATTTCTTCAGCCATTTGAGCGATACGCCCGGCGTCGGCTTCTACCTGGCATTCATGGCCGCCGGAATTCACGCACGCTATCCGGAATTCAATCCGCACGACCTGTTGTCGGACAACATCCTCGAGCATTATGACGATGTCACGACCAAGGGCTGCTTCTACTACGGATACGCAACTTATGCTGCGACGCCCAGCGGTACGCTGCTGCGGCCGAAATGGGAAAAAAACGTGTGGATCCATCGTTTCTTTGCGGGCAACGCCGTGGCCAACGCGCCGATCGGCGGTCCGCTGCTCGTGATCGCGGGTGAGGCGGATCAAACGGTGCCGATCGCCGGCGTGCGCAGCGCGGTCCAGCAAATGTGCGCTGCGCGGCAATTGGTGACATTCCGCAGCTACCCCGGCCTCGACCACGATCCGACCATGGAGAAATCGACGCCGGATCAGCTCGAGTGGATCAGGGCGCGTTTCGCGGGAAAGGCGGCGACGTCGAATTGCCCGGCAGGCACCGGCTAATGCTCAGCCGGAATTGAGAAATCGTACGTGCTGAAGGTCAGTCATCTTCGGAAATGCTTTGGCGAGCGCGTCGCCGTCGATGACGTGTCGTTCGAGGTCGGCGCCGGTGAAACCATCGGTCTGCTGGGACCCAACGGTGCCGGTAAAACCACCACCCTGTCGATGATGTGCGGGCTGGCGCGGCCGGACGGCGGATCGGTATCGTTTCAGGGACAGGCCGTGCAGGATGCCAGTCAATTCAAACGGCGGGTCGGGCTGGTGCCGCAGGACTTGGCGCTCTACGACGAATTGTCCGCCTGGGCAAATCTCGAATTGTTCGGCGGCCTCTACGGATTGGAAGGCAAGGAGCTGGCGCGGCAAGCCGACGCGGCGCTCGAGCTGGTGGGACTGGAAGATCGTCGAAGCGAGCGCGTCAAGACCTTCAGCGGCGGCATGAAACGTCGGCTGAATATCGCCGCTGCCCTGCTGCACGATCCGGAATTGATCCTGCTCGATGAACCCACCGTCGGTGTCGACCCGCAGTCCCGCAACGCGATCTTCGACAATCTCGAGGAACTCAAACGCCGCGGCAAGACGCTCATCTACACGACGCATTACATGGAAGAAGCGGAACGCCTGTGCGATCACGTCGTGATCATCGATCATGGCAAGGTGATTGCCGATGATACGGTGCGCGGCCTGTACCGGCTCCTGCCGGCGTCGCGTGGCGTGGTACTCGAGGTCGATGGTCCGCCGCCTGCCGAGGATCTGATGGCCACCCTCGCTTTGCTGCCTGGAATTGCCACCGTCGAATATACTGCAACCGGAGGGATCCAGATTGACACCGATGATTTCGGCACTCCCTTGGCGCGGGCCTTGGGAATCATCAGCAATCATGGCCAGCGCATCGCGTCGGTGCGTACCGCGCAGGCCAGCCTCGAGGACGTGTTCATCTCCTTGACCGGGCACGCCTTGCGCGACGGGCCGCAGGCTCCGCGAGCATGAACTCCGTCGCCATCCGGGCGCTGATCCGCAATGACCTGCGCCTGTACCTGACTGATCGGCGCGCTCTCATCATCGGTGTCGTGGTGCCGATTGTCATTGCGGCTTTTTTTGGCTATGTATTCGGGAGCAACGGCGCGGCCGAGGCACCGGGGAAGATTCCCATTGCATTGGTCGACGAAGATCAGAGCACCGTGTCGCACGCCATCACCGCAGATCTCGCGGGTGAGTCGCTGCTCGATGTGCGCATCCTCGATCGCTCCGCGGCCGAGGACCGGGTGCGCAGCGGCAAGGTCCAGGTCGCCGCCATCATCCCGAAGAATTTCGGTGCGGCGTCGATGCAGGCGTTGTTCAGCGGCATGGCGAAACCGCGCGTCGAGCTCCTGATCGATCCCAGTCAGGCCATCAGCGGCCGCGTCGTGGAGGGTCTATTTGCTCAGCACGGCATGCGGGAAATCACCAAACAAGCGTTCGGCGGCGCCTCGGGCCAAGCCCCGCTGGGTCTGCAACGCGGTCTCAGCATTCCCTACGGCGTTGAAACAACGAAGATTACGTCGGCGCGCAGCGTTCCCTACAACAGTTATGCCCATTCGTTTGCCGGTATGACCACGCAGTTCATTTTGCTGGCCGGCATCGATGCCGGAATCGTGCTGCTGCTGGCGCGCGAGCGCGGCATTTGGCAGCGTGTGCGCTCGGCGCCGCTCAGCAAGACGGAATTTCTGCTGGCCAGAACGCTCGCCACCGTGCTGATCAGCCTGTTCCAGTTCATGCTGATCTACGCCGCCGCGATCGTCGTTTTTCGCGTACGCATCGGCGGCAGCATCATCGGCTTTGCGGCGCTCGCCGTGGCGCTGTGCCTGTTGAATGCGGCGTTCGGGCTGATGTTGGCATCGATCGGGCGCAGCGCCGCCGCCACCCGCGGCATCGCCGTCATGGCGACGCTGCTGTTGGTGATGGTCGGCGGCGCTTGGGTACCGTCGTTCGTGTTTCCCCACTGGCTGCAGCGGGCGTCGCTGGCCGCTCCCACGCGCTGGGCGGTGGATGGGCTGGATGCCGTGTCGTGGCGCGGCCTGGGCTTGAGCGCGGCGGTGACTCCCTTTATCGTCATCAGCACGACCGCGATCGTGTGTCTCGCCGTTGCCATCTGGCAGTTTCGCTGGGAAGAATGACCGGGCCCCAAGCGCCTATAATCCGTACGCTCAAGGGCACCCCCGGGGAGGCGTCGATCATGCATTTTCAGCTCAGCAAATTCACATCGGTAATCGTAGGGTGCGTGCTCATCGGCGCTGCGACTCCCGCGTTGGCCGCACCGCAACCGGCCGCGCCTCAGCCGGCCGCGTCGATTCCCGCCGCGAGTTTGATTCAACCCGCCGAACTTGCAGCCCTGCTGCAAAGTCCCGCCGCGCCAAAGCCGCTGATTCTGCAGGTCGGCTTTCGCACGATGTATGTTCAGTCGCACATTACGGGCGCCGAATACGCGGGTCCGGGGAACGAAGGGTCGGGGCTGCAGCGCCTGCGCGAACGCGTCGCCGCCCTGCCCAAGAACGCCCCGATCGTCATTTATTGCGGCTGCTGCCCCTGGAATCGCTGCCCCAACGTCGGCGCGGCGTTCGCCGCACTGCAGGGTCTCGGCTTTACCCACGTGAAGGTGATGTATGTCGCCGAAAACTTCGGCGATGACTGGGTGAACAAGGGCTATCCCGTCGTGAAGGGCTCGTGAAACGCATCGCGCACATCGCCGCCACGGCAATTTTAGGGGCGTCGCTGTGCGGCGCGGCGGGCTCGAAAGCGATCGGCGACATGGCGCCCGATTTGTCGCGCCCCGACCTCGCCGGGAAGGCGGTGCGCCTGGCCGACTACCGCGGCAAACTCGTGTTGCTGAACTTTTGGGCGAGCTGGTGCGGCCCCTGTCTCGAGGAGATGCCGAAGTTCTCCGGCTGGCAGCGCGAGTACGGTGCGCAGGGTCTGCAAGTCATCGGGGTATCGATGGACGACGATTCGGCAGCCGCCAGGCGGCTGATAGCCCGGCATCCCGTTGCCTATCCCATCCTCATCGGCGATGCCGAGTTCGGCGAGTCATTTGGCGGCGTACTCGGATTGCCGCTCACCTACCTGATCGATCCCAAGGGACGGATCGTCGCCCGTTATCAGGGGAACGGCGACCTGGCAAAGATGGAAGCCAAAATCAAAGCGCTGCTCGCCCAGCGAAGCAAATCGGTAGGAGGCTGAGCTTGCCCGCGCGGGGTCGCCTCAAGAATAGGCACATCGCCCGCGATATGATATTACTGGCGATATGAGATGCGTGCTCGACGCCAATGTGGTGGTGGCCGGCATGCGCGCCCCAAGCGGCGCGTCGGCGTCCCTGCTGATGGCCGCGCGACATGGCGAGATCACGATGTTGGCCAACGTGGCGCTGGCGCTGGAATATGAAGCGACGTGCCGTCGTGCCGAGCACGGAGTGGCTGCCGGTCTGAAGCCGGCTCAAGTCACGCTCTTCGTTGACGCAGTAATCGCGATGGTTGAGCCCGTCGAGTCCCATTTTCTTTGGCGACCGCAGTTACGCGATCCGGCTGATGAATTGGTGCTGGAAGCTGCGGTCAATGGCCGGGCGGCAGCCATGGTGACCTTTAATGAGCAGGATTTTGGCGCCGTGCCAACGCAATTTGGTGTCGAGGTGTTAAGTCCCTCGGCTGTTTTACGGAGGATCAAGAATTGACATCCTCTCCGCCCTAAAGGGCGGAGATTCCCTCAGCAGGCGTTCGATGCCCCGAACGGAAGAGGATATTGCGAGCCGAGTTGATATTACGATCATGCAAGACACCACACTCAGAGCATATCCAGCTTCTTATTCCGAGGTCTGCGACACCTTTCGGCCCCGTCTTGCTTTTGCAAAACGAACAGTCTCGGGTAGAGAACGATTCATTGACTTCCTCGTACCAAGCCCCGTGCGCCGTCGCTTTGTAGCGGAGCATGCTTCGGAAGGAAGACCAGCCGGCGTCCAGGACCGACTTCGCCAGACGGGTCTTGGCGAGTCCGGCGGCATTCACATTACCAACCGCGATGTAATCGAACTCTCGAACGATGCGGATCGAGAGCTTGTGGTGAAAGTCACGGCGCGCGTTGCCGATCCGCGCATAAATGTGGGTCGCCTGACGTTTCTTACCAGCGCGCTGCGCGCTGGCGAGTTTGTCAGCCAGCTGCCGCTGAAGCCGCGGGTTCTCAATCTTCTCCCCGTTGGACAGGGCCGCAAAGTCCCTAAGGCCCAGGTCGATGCCAACACCGCTGCGCACCGGCCGCGCCTCGGCCGCCGCGACCTCCACGACGATATTCAGGAACCAGTTCCCGCGGGCATCGCAGGAGAAGTTGGTGCCGTCCTTGATCTTGCCGTCCGGCAGCGGCCGGGAGTGAAACACCCGAAAGGTGTTTCCGGCAAAGCGAAAGGCCTCCCCCTCGCGCTTGAGATCCCGGCCCTTCATCGGCACCCAGCCCAAAGAACGCCGGCTGCGCCAGCGCAGGAACGGTCGATTCCTCTGACGGCGGGACTTGGCGTACTGCTCGCACACGGCGTTGATCGTGCCCGCGTGCAGCGCGAGTTCCTTGCTGCTCCCCGCGGTCAGCCGATTGAGATCAAAGCCGCTCGGCCAGCGCTTGTTCCATTTGAGCGCCTGCAGTTGAGTGTCGTTGCAGAAATTCCAGACAAAGTTGCAGGCGCGCGCCTGGCTGTTGAGCAGTCCAGTCAGCGATTTGATGCGGTACCGATAGACCAGCAACATCGGCGAATGCTAATGCCTTTCAGGGTGCGAGAGAAGACTCTAAAACTGGCGGAAACATCCACTTTCACACCACTCATATTCAATTCAAAGTCGTCGGCGCGAGCTATTGGAAGAACGGCTCATGGTCGGCCCGTAATTCCATTGCCCCAGGCAGCGAAGTACCAGTTTCGGTGCTCAGCCCGTACGCATAGCAGCGGTAGACCCCACCCTCAGGAGCGGCACTTCCTCCCCGGCGTGAACGCCGGGTTCTCCGTGCCGAAGAATCGATGAGCAAATCCCAATCAACCTACCCACTGCGGCTGCCCACCTCAGTGAAGGCCGAAGTCATGCGGCGCGCCAAGGCCGATGGCACCAGCGTCAACCAGTTCGTGGCAACTGCGGTAGCGGAGAAGCTCGCTGCTATGAACACCGCCGCGTTTTTCGCCGAGCGGCGCGATCGCACGGACTTTGCCGCGTTCGACAAAATCATGAAGCGCAAAGGTGGACAGGTGCCGGAGCCAGAAGATCGGATGCCTTGAGGAAAACGGCACGCGCTTCTCTTTCATAAACGGCGCCGGGTCGGATTTTGACCCGGCCCCCGCCATGAGATATTCAGCGTTCTAGGATTTCTTCTGCTCGGCCTTCCACTTCTCGACGGCCGCCATGGTGTTGCCGACGTGTTTGTCGGGATCCAATGCCGTGTACTCATAGATGATCTTGCCGGTCGGCGCAATGACGTACGACGTACGATTGGCATACTCGGGTTTGGCGGCCAGCACGGCGTCATACGCCCTGGTGATGCTCTGGTCCGCATCCGATGCCACGGCAAATTTATTGCGGCATTCGCTCACCGAGAACTTGTTGAGCTTGTCGATGGGATCATGCGATACCCCGATGACCGTGGCGCCCAGAGCTTTGAATTTGTCGGTGGCCTCGGCGAACTCATGCGCTTCGACGGTGCAGCCCGGCGTGAACGCCGCGGGATAAAAATACAACACGACAGGACCTTTTTTCAGCGCATCGGCCAGGGCGAATCGGAATGGCTGGCCGGCGAGAGTCGCCTGCGTCGTGAAATCAGGGGCTTGGGCACCCGGTTTCAATGCCGCGTACAAGGGGGCGCACAACACCGCACAGCCCAAGGCAAGAATCATTAAACGCTTCATGGGATTGGTTTCCTTTTTAGCTGAATCGGCTGTGCGGCAGTCTGCTCCATCCGAATTTTGCTCGCAACAGCGCGGGCGTCTGCAGGGTGGATGCCAGTTTAGGTCAACGCGCGCCCGCACGGGGAAGTGCTTTGACTTTGACGATGGTGCACAGCCCGTCTATGGTCTGTGTATGGCCACCAAGACCATTTCCATCGAAACCGATGTGTACCATCTCCTGGCCAAGGAGAAGAGGGACCGCACTGAGTCTTTCTCTCGCGTGATCCGGCGCCTATTTGCGGAGCGGCCTGCGCTCACTGCGGGTGAACTGCTCGATGTGATGCAGGAGTTCAAAGGCAAGGGTGCTGGACCGCGTCGCAGTCGGCGCTAAGCATGCTGCTGCTGGTCCGTGAAACGATGCTTGGATTGCGGGAACGGCGATTGCTCACACTCGCGTGCCGCATTTACGCGTCAGATGAGTCTACGCAATTTACCCACTAATACAAGGCAGTTGGTTAACTTATTGGTGCCGCAGTTCTGCGTGCCGCTAAAGTGCGGCATCTCTTAGTGACCCGCGAGGGCGTCAAGTCAACACCTCTCGAACCTCGCCACACACCCGCACCACATCCTCATCGCTCATCGCCGGAAATAGCGGCAGGGTGACCGTTTCGCGCCCGACCCGCGCCGCCACCGGCGTGTCCTCTTCGTTGTAGCCCTGCCCGCGATAATATTTGAGGCTGGGAATGCTGGGATAATGCACGCCGATGCCGATGCCGCGCTCCGCCATGAGTTTTTGGAATGCCGGCCGCGTCATGCCGCGGGCGCGAAAATCGATGAGTACCTGAAACATGTGCCAGCTGTGTCCCGCGTCGCCTCGAGCCGGCAAGGACACGCCTTGGAAACCGTCGAATTCCTCGAAATAGCGCTGCGCCAGCGCGCGGCGCCGCACATTGAATCCGTCCAAGCGGCGCAATTGATCGATGCCGATTTGCGCCGCGATGTCGGTGAGGTTGCTCTTGGCGCCGGGAAACATGACATCCACTTCCCCGGCGGCATTGCGCTTGATGCCGTGGAAGCGGTACTGCTCGAATAGCTCCGCCGCCGACGCATCGCCCGTGCTGATGGCACCGCCTTCGATGGTGGTCATGTTCTTGTTCGGGTGGAAACTGAACACCACCAGGTCGCCGAAGCTGCCGATGAGCTTGTCCGCAAAGCGCGAACCGATGGCGTGCGCGGCGTCTTCCACGACCCGCAGGCCATGCTCCGCCGCCAGGCCGTACAGGCCCTCCATATCCACCGGCAGTCCGGCAAAATGCACCGGCATGATGGCACGCGTTTTGGCGGTGATGGCGGCAGGCACTTGATCCAGATTGATGTTGCGGGTGGTCAATTCGATGTCGACGAACACCGGCTTGGCGCGCAGGCGTGCCACCACATTGGCGCTGGCGGCGAAACTCATCGCCGGAACGATCACTTCGTCCCCGGGCCCGACGCCCGCCACTTCCAGCGCCATTTCGAGGCCGGCCGTGGCCGAGGTCATTACCCGCACCTGGCGTTGGCCGCCCAGATAGGCCGCGAGCGCAGCCTCGAACGCCTGCACCTTGGGTCCGCTGGCCAATTGACCCGAGCGAAACACCTCGGCGACCGCCGCGATGCTCTGCTCATCGATGGATGGGCGGGTAAAGGGCAGAAAAGGCTTCATGCCGAGCTCCTGGACACGAGAATCACGCCCGGCGCAGATCAGTGCGATGCCGAGCACCTTGGCCGGCCCCATGCTCTCACCGAGCCACAGCACCGACACGGCGGCGACCACCACGTATCCCAACGACAGCATCGGATAGGCGGTGCTCACCGGCGCCTTGGACAGCGCCGCCAGCCACACGCACACGCTCGCCGCATAGCACACCATACCGGCCCAAAATGACGGGCTCTTGAATAAAATGCCGACGCTGCTTCCCAAGGTATCGGCGCTGAAATCCGAGAAATGCGCCAGCGGCCGGGTCGCCACCTTGAGCAGCAATTGGGCGGCGGCGTTCAACCCCACCCCCGTCAGGATCAACGCCCAGGTGATCCAGCTCATTGCCGCGCCACCAGGACGCGATTGACGTCGGTGGCAACCAGGCGCATCGGCACGCCCGCGGCTTTTGAGATCGTCGAACATGGTCTTCTCCATCACCGCGAAGGCCCGCGACTGCGCCGACCAGCGGCGAACGAATTCCGCCAGGTCGGCAATCTCGGCGTCGGGCGCTTTGCGCAGTCCGTAATCAAGTTCGCCACGATACCCTACGAGCGTGACGGTCCGCTGCAAATAAAAAGTCAGCGATTGATCGTACGTCCCCACGCTGTAGACGGGCACGTCGCGTTGGTTAGGCGGGATCGCCGCCGCCAGAGCGACCCCGGAGTAAATCGGCGCCACCACGGCGGCGGCGCGAATCAGCAGCAACCAAGCCAGGCACCAACCCGCGCCGAGAAAGACCGCGGCGCGAGTCGCGTCGCGCACACGCTGCGCGAGCACAAAGGCGCCCGATACCGTGAGCAGCAGCGCGATCTGTCGCGAGCGGCCGGGCCAGCGGCAGAAAATACACACTGCGGTCCGAGGAGGCCACGACCTTTGGCCAATCGAGGCTCGCACACCCCAAGGCCACGCCCGGCGACCACGGTCAGCTATCGCCGCGTAGAGAAAGTCGCGTCTCAGCGCGCTCGACGGGCAGCGCCGCGATGAGCAGCGCCAGCGCCGGCATCACCGGCAGGATATAGGGCATGAGCTTCGAATCGGACAGCGAGAAGAACACGCCGATGAACACCATCCAGATCCAGAGGAACAGCGTCGGATCGAATGCGCCGGGCGCCGCGCGGCGCCGCCACCCGGATCCCAACACTCGCAGCGCCGGCAGCGTCCACGGCACACTGCCCGCCAGGAACACGCCGGCGAAGAACCACCACGCTTCCTGCCGATCGGCGATGGGGGTCAAGAACCGCGCCACGTGCTCGTGCACGAAGAAAAACTCCAGGAAATCCGGCAATCGCCGCGCGGCGAGCCAGTGCCAGGGAACGGTGATCGCGAGAAACAGGAGCAGCCCCCACTTCAGGTGCAGCCGGCGCCACGGCCCGAAGTCGCGCGAATATCCGCTGTACAGAATCAAGACGGCCGCGGGAATGGCCGCCGCGACCAAACCCTTGGTCAGCACGCCGCAGCCCGCGGCCGCCCACGCCAGTAACATCCAAGGGCGGGGCCGCGCCGCCGTTTGCGCCAGCAGAAAAGCGGCCAAGCTCAACGTCATGTAGAACGTCAGGCTCATATCTAACGTCAGCAGCTGCCCCAGCACCACGAACATCAACATGCCGGACAACACCGCGGCCGCACGCCAGCCCGCCGCCGGGCTCCACAGCCGGCGTGCCGTCAGCCACACGAGCACGATGGTCGCGAGTGCAGTGAGCGCGCAATACAGCCGGGCGGCGACGGCGTTCGGACCGAACAGTCGATAACTCAACGCCGTCGCCCAGTATTGCAGCGGCGGTTTCTCGACATAGGCCAAGCCGTTCAAGTGGGGAATGACCCAATCGCCGCCGTTCAACATCTCGCGCGGAATTTCCGCATAGCGCCCTTCGTCCGGATTGAACAGCGGCCGGGTGCCGAGCGTCGCCAGCCACAGCAGCGCGAGCAACACCGCCAGTGCCCAGTAGACGGGAGGGTCGCGCGGCGCCGGCGCGGCGGGTTCGCTCACGTCCGGGCTGCCGAGACCGCCAATAGCCCCGAGCGTCCCGCCACCTCACCCATGACCACGGCATGTGCAGGCAGCGGCTTCCTCATGGCGAGTTCGTGAATCTTGGCCATGCGCGTCACCGTGGCACCGGACTCACGCCATTTCACCAGCAGCGACTCGAAGGCATCGAGCAGCAGCATGCCTTCGAGTTCCGCATGCAAGGTGAACACTTGCACATCATCGCTGCAGGCGGCGGCGGCGGAGAGGCGAAACACACTCTCGGCGACGCTCGATTCATCGACCCCGTCGATGCCTAAGATCTCATCGAAGGTGGGCAGGGTCGTCGGCAGCTGCGGACAGGAGCTCACGCCGTTGGCCAGCAAGGGTAGGAACGGCGGACCGCCGCGCGTGTCGCTGGCGTAGCGCAGACCGTACTCCTGCTCGAGTTCCAGAGCGTGGTGCGTTGATTTGCCAACCCGCGGCGGCATGCGATTGCGGCAGGAATCCGAACACCCGCTCGAAGGCCTTAAGGCCGCGCTCGAACTCCACCCGGGTCCAGGCCGGCGTGGCTGTGGCCACGTAATCCTGCCAGCGCACGTGATCGTAGGTGTGAAGCCCCACCTCAAAACCGGCATCGGCGACGCTGCGCATCACTGCGCCCGCGCGGCGGCCGATGTCGGGACCCGGCAGCAGCACGCCGTACAGCAGGGTCTTCAATCCGTAATGTTTGAGCACGGAGGTGCGGGCGACCTTCTGCGCAAATCCCTTGCGAAACACCCGGCGCATGGCGCGCCCGGTATGGTCGGGGCCGACGGAGAAATAAAACGTGGCATCCATCCCGTGCTTCTTGAGCAGTGCCACGAGGCGCGGCACGCCTTCGCGCGTGCCCCGCAAGGTATCCACATCGACTTTCAGGCCGATGCGCGCGCCCTCAAGCATCGCGCGACAACAGCGCCGAGGCCGTCGGCAGGCTGTGGGCGTAGGAGTCGAAGATGGCGTTCAACGCGGCGCGCATGTCGGTCTTGGGCGTCCACCCGAGTTCCGCCGTGGTGTTCTTGATGGAGGGCAGCCGCGCCGGGATGTCCGCATATCCCTTGCCGTAGTAATCGAGGGCGGAAATGTCGACGAGCTTGGTGTTGCGCGCGGTGGGCGCATATTCCGGCCGCGACAGCGCGATTTCCAGCATCATTTCCGCCAGCTTGCGGATGGAATAAGAATTGTACGGATTGCCGATGTTGTAGATCTTGCCGTCGGCGATACCGCCCGGATTGTCGATGATCTTGGTCAGGCACTCGATGGCATCGTCGATGAAGGTGAAGGCCCGCGTCTGCTTGCCGCCATCGACCAGCTTGATCGACTCGCCGCGCACGATGTGGCCGAGGAACTGCGTGAGCACGCGCGATGAGCCTTCCTTGGGATCATCCATGCTGTCGAGGCCGGAGCCGATCCAGTTGAAGGGCCGAAACAGCGTGAATTGCAGCCCCTGTTGGCCATAGGCGTAGATGATGCGATCCAGGAGCTGCTTCACGCAGGAGTAAATCCAGCGTTGCTTGTGAATGGGACCCAGCACCAGCTCGGAGGTGTCGGAGTCGAACTCCTTGTCCTTGCTCGCGCCGTAGACCTCGGAGGTGGACGGGAACACCACGCGCTTCTTGTACTTGACGCAATGGCGAATGATGGGCAGGTTGGCCTCGAAATCCAACTCGAACACGCGCAGCGGCTCGCGCACGTAGGTGGCCGGCGTCGCGATCGCGACCAGCGGCAGGATCACGTCGCACTTGCGCACGTGGTACTCGACCCACTCCAGATTGATGGTGATATCGCCTTCCACGAAATGAAACTTCGGATTGCTCGAGCAGCGTGCCGACACGCTCGGATTGCAGATCCATGCCGTAAATGTGCCAATCGGTGTGCGCCAGAATGTACTTGCTCAGGTGATGACCGATGAAGCCATTGACGCCGAGAATCAGAACGTTTTTCAAAATAAACCCCTACTACTCATGCGCTTCGCGCAACTGTTAACGGGGTCGAGGCGACCCCGTTCGTTAGGCGCTCGCTGCGCGAGCGTCAAGATTCAATTCAGGCCGGCGCCGGGTTCACACCAGCGCCAGCGGCTGCTGCGCCAAGGGCGGCGGTGGGCTGGCGGGCGGGACGGGCTCACCATTCATCGCCAGTCGAATAATTCGGAGCCGCCGTCCGTCGACGCAATCGGCGTACCAGTCACCGTCCGCGGCATACAAACAGGGCGCTTGGGCGGTGAACCGCGCCGGGTGCGCATCCACACGCGTCTCCAGGACGGCAAGCCTACACCCGTTTACCTCGGTAAAGGCGCCCGGAAACGGCGGCGCCACGGCGCGCACCAGGTCGTGGACTTCACGCGCGCTGCGCCGCCAGTCGATGCGCCCATCCTCCGGGCGGCGCCGGCCAAAATACGATCCCGCCTTAAGATCGAGCGGGCGCGCCGGCGCGCGTGCCCGCCACCAATAGCGGCAGACTGCGACGGAGCACATCCGCGGCGGCGCCGGCCACCTTGAGCGACACCTCGAGCGCCGTGTCGTTCTCGAGAATGGGCACGGATTGCTGGTCGACGAGCGCGCCGGCATCGGGCTTCTCCACCATGTAGTGCAGGCTCGCGCCCGTCACCGGCTCGCCCTTGAGAATGGCCCAATGCACCGGCGCCCGGCCGCGAAACTTCGGCAGCAGCGAGCCGTGCATGTTGAGCGCACCCAATCGCGGGATCTGTGAGCCACTCGCCGTCCAACATGTAGCGATAATAGAACGAGAACAGAAAATCGGGATTGAGCGCCGCCCCCGCCGCCACCCACTCCGGCGTGTTGGGATCGTCCGGGGTTTCGACCCGCAGGCCGTGACTCGCCGCCAATTGCCGCACGCTGCCGAACCACTGGCTCTCGCCGGGATCATCGGCGTGCGTGAACAGCAGGGGGATCTGCACCCCTTGCGCCAATAGCTCGCGCACACAGCGAACGCCGACCTCGCTGTAGGCGAATACCACCGCCCGGGTCACCGCGGTTGCGCCTCGCTGTATTTCGGCAACGGCAGGCTCCCAAGCGCCTCAGGCTGCTCCGCATCCTGCTCGAGTACCGCCTGCACGATGTAGCGCGGCCGCTCGCGGACCTGCGCATAGATGCGCCCCACGTATTCACCCAACAAACCGATGCCGAACAGCGCCACGCCGATCAGGAAGAAGACGATGCCGAACAAGGTGAACAAGCCTTCGGCTTCCGGACCCACGATGATGCGCCGCACGAATAAATACACCACCAGGAGGGCGGAGAGGGTCGCCACCGCCATGCCCGCCATGGAAAAGAGCTGCAACGGCACCACGGAAAATCCCGTGATCAGGTCGAAATTCAGGCGCACCAGGCTGTACATGGAGTACTTCGACTTGCCGGCGAAAGCGCTCCTCATGCGCGATGGGCACTTCGACGGGCCGCATGGCATACAAGGACGCCAGCGCCGGAATGAAGGTGTTGACTTCCCGCGTCTGATTGAGCGCCTCGACCACCGAGCGTGCATAGCCGCGCATCATGCAGCCCTGATCGGTGATGCGCACCGGCGTGATCCGCTCGCGCAGTTGATTGATGCGCTGGGAAAACCAGCGCCGCCACAGCGAGTCCTGGCGCTGCTCACGAATCGTGCCGACATAGTCATAGCCCTGGTCGAGCATATTGACCAGCTTGCCGATCTCCTCCGGAGGATTCTGCAGATCCGCGTCCAAGGTCACCACGTACTCGCCGCGCGCATAGGCCAGGCCCGCCATGACGGCCGAGTGCTGGCCGAAATTGGCATGGAACAACACCACCCGCGTGTGCTGCGGCCGCTGCGAGAACTGCTCGCGCAGCAGCGCGGCCGATCGATCCCTGCTGCCGTCGTTGACGAATACGATCTCGTACGAGAGCCCTAAGGCATCGAGCGCCGGGTACAGCCGCCCAAACAGCGTCGGCAGCACGGCCTCTTCGTTGTAAACCGGAATCACGACGCTCAATTTGGGTGGGAAAGACATTGCGCTCACGCGTCCGCCGCGACCGCGTCCTGCGACTTGAGCATGGCGACCAACTCTTCGGTCTTGGCATGCAGAAGGGTCGCCGAGCCGCGGGCCTCGACATTGAGCCGTATCAGGGGTTCCGTGTTGGAACTGCGCAAATTGAAGCGCCAATTCGCGAACTCGAAGGACACGCCGTCGGTGCGATCGAGAATGATGGCCTGCGGGGCGTAGCGGGCCTCGAAGGCGGCGATGGCCGCTTTGGCATCCGGAACGCGGTAGTTGAGTTCGCCGCTGACCGGGAACAATCCGATGCGCTCGCCCACGAGTTCAGACAGCGTCTGGCCGGACTCGCTCAAGATTTGCGCCACGATGAGCCACGGAATCATGCCGCTGTCGCAATACGCGAAACGCTGAAAGTAATGGTGGGCGCTCATTTCTCCGCCGTAGACCCCGTCCACCTCGCGCATGCGCTCCTTGATGAAGGCGTGACCGGATTTCGATTGGACTGGCACGCCGCCGCTCGCCTTGACCAGCTCGATGGTATTCCAGGTGAGGCGTGGATCGTGCACCACTCGGCCGCCCGCATGGCCGCGCAGTAACACTTTGGCCAGCAGCCCCACGATGTAGTAGCCCTCGACGAAAGTGCCGCGCTCGTCGAAGAAAAAACAGCGATCGAAATCACCGTCCCAGGCGAGCCCTAAGTCCGCGCCGTGCCGGCGGATCGCAGCGGCGGTGGGAGCGCGATTCTCCTCGAGCATGGGATTGGGGATTCCATTCGGAAAATGACCGTCCGGCTCGTGGTGCAGCTTGACGAAGGAGAAAGGCAAATGCGATTGCAGCGCATCGATGATCAGGCCCGCGCCGCCATTGCCCGAGTTGACCACGATCTTGAGCGGCTTGAGCTTCGGCACATCGACGTAGGACAGCAAATGCGCGACATAGGCCGCCGTGATATCGAGAGGCCGGCGCAGCCCGCTGCGCGAGGGCGCGGGAAAGTCGCCCTGCTCCGCGAAACCGCGGATGGCTTGCAGGCCATTGTCCCCGCTGATGGGTTGGGATTGGGCGCGCACGAATTTCATGCCGTTGTAATCGGGCGGATTGTGGCTCGCGGTAATCATGATGCCGCCGTCGTAGCCGCCATCAAAGGTCGCAAAATACACGCCCTCGGTCCCGCAGACCCCGACATCGAACACATCCACGCCACTGTCGCTCAAACCGCGGCACACGGCATCCGTGAGCCCGGCGCTCGACAGGCGAATATCGCGCCCAACGACGACGCGTTCGGGGGTCAGAAACTGTGCGTAGCCGCGCGCGACCCGGTACGCCACGTCGTCGTTGAGCTCGGCGGGAATCCGGCCGCGCAAATCGTAGGCCTTGAAGCAGGTGATCGATTTCAAGTCGTCGTCCCTTGACGGCCGTAGTTGTCTTCGAAGCGCACGATGTCGTCCTCGCCGAGATACGATCCCGATTGCACCTCGACGATGTGCAGGGGCATCTTGCCGGGATTCTCGATGCGGTGCGATGCGCCGATGGGAATGTACGTCGACTCATTCTCGGACAATAAAAACGTCTTGTCGTTGCAGGTGATGCGCGCGGTCCCCTGCACCACGATCCAATGTTCCGCGCGGTGATGGTGCATCTGCAGGGACAACACCCCGCCCGGCTTGACCGACAGGCGCTTCACCTGAAAGCGCTCGCCGTTGTCGAGGCTGTCATAGCTGCCCCACGGCCGGAAGACCTCCCGATGCCAGGACGATTCGCTGCGGCCGGCTTTTTTGATCATGGCGACCAATTCTTTGACGTCCTGCACCCGCTCCTTGGGCGCCACCAGCACGGCATCCTTGGTCTCGACGATGACGTGATCGTCCATGCCCACGGCCGTCACCAGGCGGCTGGTCGAATGCACATAGCAGTCGTGCGTGTCGTGCACCATGACATCGCCCTGCAGCACATTGCCCTCTTCGTCGGCCGGCAAGGCGTCGAACAGCGAGGACCACGAGCCCACGTCGCTCCAACCTGCATCCAGCGGCAGCACCAGCGCATCGCGCGTCTTCTCCATCACCGCATAGTCGATCGACTCGCTGCGGCATTTTTCGAATTCGGCTTGGTTGATGCGCACGAAGTCCAAGTCGGTTTTGGCCGCGCGCAACGCGCCTTGAGAGGCCGCGAGAATGTCCGGCGCGAAGGCCGCCAGTTCCTTGAGATACCGGTCGGCCTTGAAGACGAACATGCCGCTGTTCCAGAAGTAATCGCCCGACGCCACGAACTGCGCCGCCACATCCAAGGGTGGCTTCTCGATGAATTGCGCCACGGGGTAGGCCGGACCCTCCCCCTCGCCGCGACGGATATAACCGTAGCCCGTTTCCGGTGCATGCGCGACGATGCCGAAGGTCACGAGCTTGCCGCCTTCCGCCAAGCGCACGGCCACTTCGGCCGCCGCTTGGAAGCGGCGCGCATCACGAATCACATGGTCCGCCGGAGCCACCACGAGCGTGGCGCCGGGATCGATCTCGAGCGCCTTGAGCGCCGCCAAGGCGACGGCCGGCGCCGTGTTGCGCCCGACCGGTTCGAGCAAAATGGCGGATGCGTCCATCCCCAACATGCGGATCTGTTCAGCCACGGTAAATCGATGCGCCTCATTGCACACCACGATGGGGGGCCGCGCGCCGGCAATCCCGGCCAGACGCGTGGCGGTATCCTGCAGCATGGTGTGCTTGCCGGTCAGAGCCAGCAATTGTTTGGGATACATTTCCCGCGACAGCGGCCAGAGCCGCGTGCCGGCGCCGCCGGACAAGATCACCGGAATCAAGGTCATGAGTCGCTCACCGATGCGAATGCCGCGGCCGATCGCATAATAGCTAAAGCCCGCGCGCGCCATTTGTCCCGGGTCATAGAGGTTGCGGCCGTCGAATATCGCGGGAGTGCGCAAGGTGTTCTTGATGGCGTCGAAGTCGGGGCTGCGAAATTCCCGCCATTCGGTCACGATGGCGAGGCAGTCGGCTCCCTCGAGCACCTCGGGACTGGTTTTGCACAAGGTCAGATCATCGCGCCGACCGTAAATCCGCGCGCATTCGGGCATGGCGACCGGATCGTAGGCGCGCACTTTGGCGCCGGCCGCCCACAGCGACTCCATCAACACCCGGCTCGCCGCCTCGCGCATGTCATCGGTATTGGGCTTGAAGGACAGGCCCCACAACCCGATGGTCTTGCCGCGCAACTCGCCAAAGTGACCCTTGATCTTGTTGAACAGCACCTGCTTCTGCCGGTTGTTGACGGCCTCCACCGCCGTCAACACGCTGGCGTCGTAACCCACCTCGTCGGCGGAGTGCTTCAATGCCTTGACGTCCTTCGGGAAACAAGACCCGCCATAGCCCACGCCGGGGTAGATGAAGGCATAACCGATGCGCGGATCGGAACCAATCCCGACGCGCACCGCCTCGATGTCGGCGCCGAAATGCTCCGCCATATTGGCCAATTCATTCATGAAGCTGATTTTGGTCGCCAGCATGGCGTTGGCGGCGTACTTGGTCAGTTCCGCCGAGCGCACATCCATGACGATCATGCGGTCGTGGTTGCGCGTGAAGGGTTCGTATAGTGTCCTGACCAGCTCCGTGGCGCGCTCGGAGTCGGTACCGATGATCACCCGATCCGGCTTCATGAAGTCATCGAGGGCCGCCCCTTCCTTGAGGAATTCCGGGTTCGACACCATATCGAACTCCACCGCGGAGTGGCGCGCCGCCAAGGATGCTCGGACCGCTTCACGCACCTTATCGGCGGTGCCCACCGGCACGGTCGATTTCGTCACCACCACTTTGTACTCGGCCATGTGCTCGCCGATCGAGCGAGCCACCGCCAGGACATGGCGCAAATCCGCCGAACCGTCCTCGTCGGGCGGGGTGCCCACCGCGATCAATTGAAAGAGGCCGTGCTGCACGCCCTCCTGGGCGCTGGTGGTGAAGCGCAGACGTCCGGCGTCGGCATTGCGTTTGACCACCGCCTCGAGCCCCGGCTCGTGGATGGGAACTTCGCCACCTTTCAGCATCGCGACCTTGCGCTCGTCGATGTCGACGCACAGCACCTGATTCCCGGCATCGGCCAAGCACGCGCCGGTGACCAGGCCCACGTACCCGGAGCCAAAAATCGTGATTCGCATGCGTAATATTCTGATTTAACTGGGAAAAGAACGCGGAAGCCTAGCCGTTTTGGGGGGTCAAGTAAAGCGCAGACGGCGGGCCATGCGGGCCGCCTAGATCCAGGGCTCGCGCTGCAGTTTCTGCTCCCAGGCGAGCGAGTGGGTCACGATCGCCGCTAGGTCGTCATAGCGCGGCTGCCACCCGAGTTCCGCCCGGATGCGATCGGCCCGAGCGACCAGGTACGCCGGGTCGCCCGGCCGGCGTGCCTCCTCGCGAATGACCAGGGGCTTGCCGCCAACGCTCTCGACCATGCGCAGCACCTCGCGGACCGAGTAGCCATGGCCGTAACCCACATTCAGGGTCACCGACTTGCCCTGCCGCGCAGGTAGTCGAGCGCGTTCAAATGCGCCGCGGCCAAGTCCTCCACATGCAGATAATCCCGCATCCCCGTGCCATCCGGGGTCGGGTAGTCGCTGCCGAACACCGACACATGGGGCCGTTTGCCGACCATGGCTTCGCAGGCCACCTTGGTCAACAGCGTGGCGCCCTGCGTCGCCTGGCCGATCCGCCCGCCAGGGTCGGACCCGGCCACGTTGAAATACCGCAAGGCCACGTAGCGCAGCGCGCTCGAGGCCGCCACATCGCGCAGCATCCATTCGCTCATGAGCTTGGAGGTGCCATAGGCATTGATGGGACGCGTCGGCGAGTCCTCGTCGGCCAGCTGCTGATCCGGCATGCCGTACACCGCCGCGGTGGACGAAAAGACGAAGTTCTTGACGTCGTTCTCGAGGCAGGCCTGCAGCAGTGTGCGGGTGGAACTCGTGTTATTGCGGTAGTACTTGAGCGGCTGCGCCACCGACTCGGGCACGATGGTATGTGCGGCAAAATGCATGACCGTGTCGACTCGATGGTCCGCCAAGAAGCCGGGACACCAGCTCGAAGTCCCCCACGTCGCCCACCACCAGCTCGCCTGCGGTCACCGCCTGTCTGAAGCCGCGCCCCAGGTTGTCGATGACGAGGATTTTTTCGCCGGTTTCGCCCAATTGGCGCACCACATGGCTGCCGATATAGCCGGCGCCGCCGGTGACCAGAATGGTTCCGTTAGACACACCCACACCTCACGAACGAACTATGCCCTTTAGGGATGGGCAGTATCGGTGGGCCCGGTGTTTCTGACAATGCGACGGGGCTTGAGGCTGGTGACTTTGCGATCGTCGGCGACGATGGCCGTTTGGCGCGCCCACACCAGATCATGCGGTTCGGGCGCCGGTCTGTATTCTTCTACAACCTCGCCCAGCAAGTGCAGCGCCCGATGGCAGTCGAACCGGCTCATCGCCACCAAGATCTCTTCCAACAGCGACTGCACGCGCTCCCAGGGCAGGGAATGCTCGATGGCGCGCAGGATCATGGGATGTTCCGTACCGGTCACATTGTTGCCGATCAAGAGTTCCTCGTAGAGTTTTTCCGCCGGACGCAGACCGGTGTAGGAGATCTCGATATCGCCCTCCGGATGCTGTTCGTCGCGAACCGTCAACCCCATGAGATTGATCATCCGCCGCGCCAGATCCCCAATCCGGACCGGTTTTCCCATATCGAGCACGAAGACATCGCCGCCCTCGGCCATCGAACCGGCCTGGATCACTAGTTGCGCGGCCTCGGGGATGGTCATGAAGTAACGGATCACCTCGGGATGGGTGACGGTGACCGGGCCGCCAGCTTTGATCTGTTCGTTGAACAGCGGCACTACGGACCCAGACGAAGCCAGTACGTTGCCGAACCGCACCATGCAAAACCGCGTCTTGCTGCCGCGCCGATGCAGACCCTGCAGGACGATTTCGGCAAACCGCTTGGTCGCTCCCATCACGTTGGTAGGGTTGACGGCCTTGTCGGTCGAGACCAGCACGAAGGTTTCGACCTCGGTCTCATGGGCCGCCTCGGCGGCGTACCAGGTTGAAATGACGTTGTTATGAACCCCCTCGATGACGTTTTGTTCCACTATTGGGACATGTTTGTAGGCGGCGGCATGGTAAACGGTCTGCACGCGGTACGCCTGCAGGATGTCGCGCAATCGGAATTTGTGGTGAGCATTGCCAATCAGCCCGACCAGCTCGACCGTGAGCGCGCGTTGATCCGCAAAAGTGCGCAGTTCGCGCTGAATGTTATAGAGGGCCAATTCCGACATCTCGAACAAGACCAGCCGTTTTGGGCCTAAGCCTATGATTTGCCGACAAAGTTCTGATCCAATCGAGCCGCCCGCCCCCGTCACCATCACCACTCGATCACGGATACACGCGTCAAACAGACCCGGTTTCGGCGGTACCGAATCGCGTCCCAGGAGATCGCAAACGTCGACCTCGCGAATGTCTTCCACCGTCGCGGCGCCGGTTACCAGCTGCTCGAATTCCGGCACGGTTTGCACGTGCACGCCGAGTGGCTCGAGCTCGCTCAAGATTTCGCGCCGTCGACGTCGTGTCAACGACGGCAGCGCGAGCAGGATGCGGTCGATATTGCGAGCCTTGACCAAAGCCGGCAATTCTTCGGGCGAATAGACCTTGATGCCGTTGACCATGCGCCCCTGCAAGCTCTTCTTGTCGTCGACGAACACGAGTGGATCAAAGGCGCGGGTGGTAGACAGAGCGCTGGAAAGTCGCGCACCCGCATCGCCTGCGCCGTAGATCGCCACACGCGCGACGGTCGGCTGATGATAGTGAGTGAGCAGGTAGTAGCGCACCACGAATCGTGAGCCCGCGACGTAGAGCAGTGCGAGGCAGGAATAGATGGTCACGACGCTCCAAGAGAGCGCCGGTATGCTCAGCCAAAATCCTACGATCCCCAACAAAACCCCGCTCAAAAAAACTGCGAACGCAACGGCAAATACAGCTTTGTGGCCGAGAAAACGGATGACGGCGCGATACAGGCCCATGTGCACAAAAATGGGGGTGCTGACGAGGATAACGGCCACATACGCGGGCCAATCAGCAAGGGATAACGCCGGACTACCGGTTTTGAGGGTTAGAGCAGCCCACAACGCCAGCGGCGTCATGACCGAGTCCGCGCAAATCGCGATGATTCGTTTGAGCGGTCCCGGCATTTCCACCGTTTGCCGCGCAAAGTTGCTAGTCGATTCGACGGTCTTTGGACCCAAGGTGAACCTCCCTGACACTCAACCCCAGCTAGCGACGTTTAGCGCTTCGATTTCGCCGCAGACATGGATTTTTTTATCTCCCTGCCGCGTAGTGTACCGAATTTATCCGGTCTATCGCCATCAGTGTTGCGAGCTTAACGCGAGTTAATGCACCTAACGCGCCAAATGCAGGTGCGTTGACTCTCTAGAGTCTGGCATGGGCGGAACGTTCCTTGAACCATCAACCGAGTTAGTTTGGCACGTGACATCTAGCAACCGGCGCGGCGCGCCATCCGGTTTGCTAGAGTCAAAAACCAATCGTCCCCTGTAGCCAATCACCGACAACGACTGCGGTGAGTACGCGAATCGTAACGTCCCCGCCCCAGCCTATGTTGACGCTCGGCTCGGCATCGTAAGAATGTAAAACGTACAACACCGCGTCGGCGAGATCGTCCACGTGGTGAATTCGCGGCGAGCGATGAGCTTGACACATCTTGACGCCACAATCTTGGCAGTGGCGTCACCCAGCAGCGCTTCCACCTCGGATGGCCCGCCGAGCATCACGTTTGCCTCTCCTTCGCTCCTGCGCCGCAGGCAAGTGCGAAAATGGCTAGTGGAACGAGCGCCAAGGCCAGAAACAGCGGTGCCCGGGTCGGAAATTTCACGGCAACCATCGCCCACGGCAATAGCCAAACCATGTTGATGACAATGACAAGCACGGTCACGGGAAGGTGAGCTTTATATCGGCGCGCCAAATGTTGATAGGCATGAATTCGATGTGCCTCGAACCATCGATCGCCGCGGGCAACACGCCTGACCAACGTAACGGTGGCATCGACCAAGAACACGCCACCCAAGATCGCCCATGCCTCGATCGGAAATACGCTCATTGTACTTGCCGCCAGCCCAAGTACAGCAAGCGAAAAGCCGATAAACCCGCTGCCTACGTCACCCATGAAAATGCGTGCTGGCGGCCAGTTCCATCGCAAGAATCCCAAACTCGCGCCGGCCAGACATAGCATGGCGGCCGTCAAACCCGGACTGCCCCCTTGAAGCCAGTTTATCCATGCGCCGGCGCCGGTGACGAACGCCGCCTCACTACCCGCTAGGCCATCGATACCATCCATGAAATTGAAGAGATTGGTAGTCCAAATTATGATCACCACTGCAACCAAACCGCCAATCCAGACCCCGTGCAGCCCCCAGTTTGCGAGTGCGCTCTCAGGAATGCCGCCGAGCTGTACTACCGCCCAAATCGCCGCGGACAGATGCACGCAGAAGCGCACGCTGGCACGCAAGCGCCAGCGGTCATCGAGAAATCCAACTAATGCCATCGCGCCACCGCCAAGTATGAGAGCACGCAACAGTCTGGCGTCCATCAGTCCTAGGAGGGCGAGCAAGAATTCCGCAACGAGAAATCCGATTGCAATCCCAACTCCACCCCCCCGGGGCGTGGGCGACGCATGCGAGCTGCGCAAATTTGGGACGTCAATGAGATGTCTTTGCAGTGCGTAAACACGCATCAACCCGGTTGCGATTGTCGCAAGGGCAAATGCGGTGAATATCACCAAGACGATGCTGAATGTCATTCGCGACGCACCGATAAGTACCAATCGACGGTGCGAGCCAGAGCATCATCCGCTTTTATGGGCGGTGTCCATTCCAGCTCGCGGCATGTCTGCTCGATATTCACTTGGAGAGAGCCGCAGAGCCGATCGATCGCTGCTTTTTGCCCCATCAATCCGCCAACCAAACGTAACAGACCTACCGGAATCGGCAACAGCCTGACGTGGCGTCGCATGTGAGACCCAAGACGTCGAATGAGTTCCGGCGTTGAAATATCCTCGCCGTCGGATACCATCCAAGTGCGACCCGGCGCGTTTGGATGCTTGAGAAGGACCGCCAACAAGTTGCAGAGATTCCAAATATTCACGAGACTGCGACTATTTTCTATGGCACCGAGTGGCAGCGGCCACTCTTTGTCGACCCATCGCAGCAGTCGGAAGAAATTCGCCCGTACCCCAGGTCCGTACACTAGCGGCGAACGTACGATCACAACTTTCATGCCGGTTCTCGTCCCGACTTCCATGACATGTTTCTCCGCAAGCCACTTGGAGGTCCCGTAGGCATCTTGTGGATGCGGATCATCATCTGGCGCGTACGCTCGGCCGGTGGTCTGTTCTCCGTTGACCTTGACGCTGCTCAAATACTCGAATCGCAGCACTCCGGCTTTTGCCGACTCATTTGCCAGACGCTCGGTGCCGCGCGCATTCGTTTCTATGTAAAGATCCGATTCAGCGCCTCCATCATGAAGCTGGTGCACCCTTGCCGCGATGTGAAGGACCAGATCCACGCCACGAAGCGCCGGTCCCCAGTCGGTAGTGGTCGCTATGTCACCCACCACGGCTTTCTCAGAAATATAGTCCGGGATGGTTCGATCACAGCGCAATGCCGCGCGCACGACGTATCCCGATCCAGCGAGCATCTCGCAAAGGGTCCGGCCAACAAAGCCCGTGGCACCGGTTACCAAAACACGGGTCATTGAGCGACACCGGCAGCCAGCGCTGCCAACCCCAGATACTCATGCAGCGCGCGCTCCGTCTTGCGCAACCCGCCCGAAGTCGGAACCAAACCCTTCCAACTGCCTTTTGAAGACGCGTCCACTAGCTGGCCGGTGGGAGCGGCAAACGGGCGCGCACCACTGCGTTGCATAAGGCGCATGGCGCGAGGCATATGGTACGCGGACGTCACCAAAATGAATGGCGACGTACCGATGAGCGCCGCAACGCTGCGCGCTTCGACGGCCGTGTCCAACGAATCACTGAGTACCACAAGCGACGCATCGTCGACGCCGAGGTCGCGCGCCAGCCTGGCATAACCCAATGCAGGCGGTGTTTTCCCCGGCGGCGCTCCGCCCGAGACGACGAGGCGAGCAGCGCCGAGGCGGCGCACCAGCCGTATGCCTTCCACGATTCGGGCAAGACCGTCTGCGTCGAGTGCGGCGGTAACGGGAATGTCGTCACGGGGCTCGTAGTCGCCACCCAAGACGACCACGTAGCCGACCGCGGGCAGAGAGCCGTCCCGAAGTGGCGGATACTGGCGCTCGAGCGGTTCAAGCAGCGTATCACCCACCCATCCCATGGCACCCAAGAAGACGATCACCACAGCCGACCCCAGCAACCACGCTGCGGAGAATCGGCGCCCTCGCAACCGATATATACCCGCAACGACGCCGATCAATACCGCAATCATCAGCGGCTTGGCCAGTTCACCGACCAGCAGTTTGATGATGTGCATCACGGTGTCTGCAGCGATTCGCGATACAGCCGCATGGTAGATTTCCTCACGTGTTCCACGGAAAATTCCGCGGCCACAAACCTCTGTGCCGCCATACTCAACCGCTCGCGGAGCGAATGATCTAGAATGACCGTACGCAAAGCTTGAGCGAGCGCCATCGGATCGCGGGATGGAACCAACAGCCCCGTCTCACCGTCGCGGACCACTTCGCGGCATCCGGGAACATCCGTGGTGACGAGCATGCAGCCGCAGGCGGCAGCTTCGAGCAGCACCGTTGGAAGCCCCTCGCGATACGACGGCAGACAAACGACATGAGCGATCGCATAGACGGCCGCCATATCCTCGCGCCAACCCCACCACTCGACCACGCCGCCGCTTCGCTGTTCGCTCAACCATGGTTCGGGAATGGCCGCAGGATTTTCGCTGTCCACCCCCCCCACGAGCGCGAATCGGGCATGAACCCCCCATTCCCGAACTGTGGCCGCCGCCGCGCAAAATTCGCGTACTCCTTTGTCCCAGAGCATGCGGGCCGGAAGCACCACCAGCGGAACACCGTTGCGCGGCGGGCTGGGTCGAAACTTTTGTAGGTCGACACCCACTCCTCGAATCAGGACGGCTTGAGCCGGTTTAATCATTCGGCGATCTATGAACATTTTCAGGTCGTCGCTGTTTTCAAAGATGACCCGGATCGCAGCCCGCGCAAACAGCAGTTTGTAGGCGAGGGTGACGGTGAATCTTCTCAGTGACGCCCATCTGTCGGCCGCGGTAAAGACGAAACCAAGGCCCGATACGGAGTTGACGACAGCCGGCACTGCGGCGAGCCGCGCGGCCAACGTCCCGCACAGCACCGGCTTGATTGTCACGTGGTGCACGACGTCGGGACGGATTTCCCGATACAGCCTGTGGAGCGACGCCGCGAGCCTGCCCTCTTCGAGCACGCTCCATCGGCCGCGGCGCAGCTCGAGTTCGTGAAAGATCAGCCCCTCCGCCTTTATCTGTTCAACGTGATCGGCGAAGTCCGGCGCGGTCGCGACGTGTACGTCGAAGCCCGCAGCAAGGGCCGCTCGTGCAAGATGCATGCGGTGCAGGCAGAAGAACCAGGCGACATTCACGACGTATAGCAACACCGGCTTGCGGGTGTTGGCGACGGCCTTGATCACGTTCAATGGTGGCCCTCAGCCACCCTCGTCCACAGCGCCGCGTATTCAGCGCCCATCCGAGCAAGACTGAAGTCGCGAATGATGCGCGCTCTGCACGACTCGGCGCGCCCCTTCAGCGCGCCGAGTCGGTTTTCAGCAAGCCCCGCTTCAATCGCGCCCGCCATAGCAACGGAATCCTGCGGTTGCACAACCCACCCCGTATCGCCAACGATGTGGCGTGCATCGCCCACGTCCGTTACCACACATGGAGTCCCGCACGCCATGGCTTCCATCACGGCGACAGGTAGCGATTCTGAACGACTCGGCAGCACATGCAGGTCGAGTGCATTCATGATGGCCGGAACCTCACCGCTCGCACCGGCAAGAATCAAACGGTCCGCGGCCCCCCAACGTTGTATCACTCGCTGCAGATCGCGGTTCTCCCAATCCATTCCTCTGCCGACGAGCACGCAGCGAAATGCATGTCCTCGATCGGCTAACAGCTTGACCGCACGAACGAGATTCTCGTGGTCCTTGAGTGGATCCCAACGCGCAACGCAACCGAGTAAAACCTCACCCGAGGTTACGCCCCACATGTGTCTCATCCGCTCTCGCGCTTCCGAGTCCGGTCGGAACGACAGCGGATCGACACCATTGGGCACCACGATCAGCTTTGAGGCGCAAAAGCCGATCTTCTCGTGAAGCGCCGCCGCGCTGCGCGCATCCGAGACGATGAATCTCGGCAATGCGCGCGACAATTGCGCACACGTCCGCCGGATGATGCGTGTCTTCCAGCTCGAGCGCAGCGGGCCCAAATCAGTCGAATGCACGGCCCAGACCACGGGCGGCGCGCCGGCAAACCGGGCCACCAGGCCCCCGACCAGGTTGGCATGATCGAGCCGCGTTTGGACAACATGCGGACGATATTCGCGCATGATCCGCAGCAGCCCACGCAGACCTTCGATGGTCACACGGCCTCGGCGCATGCCCAAAGCGGTCACGGAAACACCCCGGTCCCGCAATGGCTGACCGTAGACTCCCTCCAGATGGAGGGACACCACGGCATGCTTGAAGCCATCGCTCGTCGCGCCGATGAGCCGGTATAGCACCGCCTCGGCGCCACCCTGGCCAAGATCAGTGATGATGTGCAGCACCCTGTTAGCCGAATTCACCGGGCTGAGTGCCTCGTGTTAGGCACCCGGAGTGCTTATGCCGTGGTGATGCAAAGTTCGCAAAAGTCCGTCACGCACGGAGACCGCGGCTCGGAATCCGATTTCGGTGGCCGCACGTGTCACGTCCAATACACTTACCGGGATATCCGCCCGCCGGAGCTCACCCGGAACCGACATGATCGGCCGCCGTATCGCTTCTTCCACCATCGCTACGATTTCCTGTAACGAATGACCGATCCCCGATCCAATATTCAACACTGAAGGGGCATCGCGGTGCATCGCCAGGCGATTCAGCGCGTCGATCACGTCGTCGATATAGAGAAAATCCCGTATCGGCCGACCGCCATCGCGCAACAAGATGGGTTCGTCTCTGAGAAGGTGGCCGATTGTCATGGCAATGAAGCCCTGACGCCCGTAGAGCCGCTGACCCGGACCAAAGGGGTTCGACAGCCTGGCGATGCGCACGTCGAGTCCGCGGTGAAATCGGTGAAGCAACAGATATTTTTCGATTGCGAGCTTCTGGATGCCATGCGAGCTGATGGGATCCGTCACGGCGGTTTCTGGAATGGGTATCTGCGCTTGCAATCCGTAGACCGATGATGAAGAGGCAAACACGACACGCATTACATTGAGGCGCTCACACACCTCGAGAAACCGCAGCGTCGCGAAAATGTTATCCGACAACTCGCGGCTCACCTCGACATGCTCGTCACCGGGTACCGTACTGGAAACCAGATGGAATGCCACATCTGCGCCGGCGAGCACCTGCTCTATAGCCGCGGAGTCGGCGAACTCGCCACGAATCCAACGCACGCGTCCACGCAACTCAGCAGGAGAGTCATTGTGGTCGAGAACGGCGACATCCGAGTCGGCGTCGACCAGACCACGCACGAGGTTCAGGCCGATGAACCCCGCCCCGAGCACGGCCACTCTACGCCGCGCCCTCATGTCGCGATTCGTCGATGCTCGACATCGTCGCGCTGATTCCTCAGCTGGATTGTTCGATAAATGAACGCCAACAAGATCAGACCGGCATAGTTACCCATCTGATAGTCATTGAACACGACAACCATGGCCAACGCCCCGAGCAACAATAGGACTCCCAGTGCGCGCGTGCTCCGCAACCGGCTATTCGCGTAAAAAACGTCAAGCTGCTTTCCCAACCCGACCAGGAACAAAATCAGCGATAGCACACCCAGCCATCCGGCTGCCAAAGCAGAATTGATCAGCCAAGGGCCTGGAATATCGGATATCGTCGCGCTTCCCCACGGCGAACCCAATGCGGCGCCCATGTTCAAGACGGCGCCTCCGGTTCTATCGGTTAAGGAAGCGCCCTTGTGGAAAAAGTCGCCGTATTGCGAGAGATACTCAAACGCGTTCATCAGCGGCTCAAGGCCGAAATACTTGACAGCGAACAGAAACCCGCCCATCAAGCCCAGCATCCCGTAGGGTAGCGCAAACCTAACCGGGATAACGAACAGCAGCAGCCACATGACACCGGAGAACGCCAACGACAGAAATACCGACCCGGAAAGCGAGAGCACGCAGTACGTCAAGATCACGCCTCCCCACAGGCGCATTAGCCGTGATTTCAGGAAGAATGCCAAACAGGCCGGAAGCATGAAATAGATCACGTTCAGAGAAGGTTCTTTGGCGAAACTCTGCATGCGCACCACTGGCCGGCCGAGCAACGTGTAATCCTGGTCTCCGTGCAGCGCCAAAACCGCAATTGGGTGCTCGACAGTATTTATGATCGCGCCATCATCCGAAACTTCGATGACGAACTTAACCAATCCCGGATCCTCTATGATCATCGCCCATTGTATGAGCGACATGAGTGCCATAATGCCCGCGAATGTCACCAAGAACTTAGCGCCCGTCCTGAAGCTCTGGGCCGGTACGCAAGCCAGCACCATCAAGGCAAATACGGACGCAAGACTGTCGAGTATGTAACTCAACTGTCCTCGGAGCGCAATTTCCGTCGCGAGCTTGATCATCGAGAATCCAATCAGCGGATCGAAAAATCGACCGGGACGCGAAACGAAGTAGTAACAAGCAACCACCGCTATCGGTACGATCAGCAGAGCCTGCATGACGCGTTTCATGCCGAGTATTTCCGTGATCAGAAAGGCCTGCGAGACGTAGATCAGCAATGCGGACGCCACGACCGCGACAGTTGCCATGGACATGGCGACCCGTGGCGCGCGCCGCTCGATGGGCCCGCCCGATGACAAGTCCTCAGCTATGGCAGCCACTGATCACGAAACCGCTTTTCGCGCAACGAAAGCCATTGCACCAAGCCTGCGCACAAAGTATCGCTGTACTTCGACCGGCAGATGGTGGGCAAGCGCCATGTGGCCGCCCTTGCGAGCCCGCAGCCAGTGCTCCTCGATATGCCGCAGCTCGCCGAAGCGGCTGCCATACGCCTGAGTGATCTCTTTGCGAGTGCGGTAGTAAGTCCACTGATCGAGCCATACGCAAATCCTACGGCTCCAGGCGAGAGGTTTCTCATTGCGGCGCGCACCGATCCCCAAAGCACTCAAGAAAGCCGCGTAGTAAACGCGCGGCCGGCTGCCCCGGGGAAATCGGTGCAGAAACGGAATACGACAGTGCCCCTCGATCCAGAGAGCGCGATCCGGAAACAGACTCAAGACAATTCCACCGGGCTTCAAGACGCGTCGAATCTCATCGAGCACCCGTTCCAAATCAGGAACGTGCTCCATGACCATGTTGTTGACAACAATGTCGAAAACCTCGTCGTCGAAAGGAATCGTGTCGCCTTGCATGCGACGGATGACCTCGCCTGCCAGATTGGCGGGAACCTTTGTCGAATAGTCGTTGCCCTCGAAAAACACATCGCAACCGTAGGCATCGCAGCCGGCGCTGCGCAGCAGGGTTACGGTCTCTCCGGCGCCGCACCCATAGTCGAGAACCCGCCCTTGGTGGCCGGGTTGGGCAAGCACCCAGCCGGCACAATAGTCGTAATTGTTCACGTCCGTGCCCTGCCTGCGTAAATCAGCGTAGCACCATAGCTAATAAACCGGATTCGGCCGCTCGACTGCCGACGGGTATGCGCTCTGAAAATACTCGATGGTCCTTTGTAGGCCGTCGTCGATACCGACCACAGGCTCCCAACGGAGCAGCTCTCTGGCCAGGCGAATATCCGGCTGTCGCTGCTTCGGGTCATCGGCCGGCAACGGCAAAAATATCATTGCCGCACGAGAACCGGTCAGTCCGATAATGCGCCTCGCAAGATCGATCACCGTGTGCTCGTGAGGGTTGCCGATGTTGAGCGGGCCAGTGCGGCCCGCGGGCGTGCCCATGAAGCGCAGGATCGCCTCGACCGTGTCGTCAACGTAGCAGAATGAGCGCGTTTGCAGCCCATCTCCGTATATGGTGATGGACTGATGTCCCAGAGCCTGCGTTATGAGATTCGACACCACGCGGCCATCGTGCGGATGCATGCGCGGCCCGTAGGTGTTGAAGAGCCGCGCCACCTTTATGTTCAGGCCATGCTGACGATGGTAGTCAAAAAACAGCGTCTCCGCACATCGCTTACCCTCGTCGTAGCAGGCTCGCGGTCCAATGGGATTGACGTGGCCCCAATAATCCTCAGTCTGCGGGTGAATCTCCGGATCGCCGTAGATTTCGCTGGTGGAGGCTTGAAAAATCTTCGCTTTCAGGCGTTTCGCCAGCCCGAGCATGTTGATCGCGCCGTGCACGCTTGTTTTTGTCGTCTGCACAGGATCGAACTGATAGTGTATGGGCGAAGCCGGACACGCCAGATTGTAGATCTCGTCGACCTCGATATATAGGGGAAACGTGATGTCATGGCGCATCAGCTCGAAATGAGGATTTGCGAGCAAGTGGGCAACATTATCCTTGCTGCCCGAGTAGAAGTTGTCGACGCATACGACATCGTCGCCTTGGTCGAGCAGACGTTCGCACAGGTGGGAGCCAAGAAATCCGGCGCCTCCTGTTACCAAAATGCGCTTTCTATCGGATATTCTCTTCATGCTCGCGCGTCGCCGCCACGTTCTCTCATGCCTTGATTGCCTCGACATAAATCGAACACCAGCTTCGGTGTGTTCTATTGATGTTCATTTTGAATTTGTGATGCGTGTCCCGGGGTCCACATTTGACCACGTCGGAAAACCCCGCCTCTGTGAGAAACTCCTGCAGCTTAGCAAAATTGAACCAGTTTCGGTGCAGGTAAGAATCGCGCAATTGGTCTGGCGACAGCAAGGACACCGCCCAATCGCCAAATTCGCGATTCGACAGGGTAGCTATCCGCTCATTGAAATCCTCGGCGGAGCAAACCGGCGGCAGTGCCATGTTATATTTGCGATCGAAATAGCTGACTATCCCGGTCAATATCTTGATGTGTTCCTGAGCATAGACATCAATTCCGCGTGCATCGATCACTTGCGGCATGTTCCAACGCTCCGCGAATTGCAGCATCTCCTTCGTGACTTTGCGATCTCGATTGTAAACGCACTTGTAGTCGTCCAAGAGCAAATCCAAGTCCGGGCATTCGACCCGGATGACGCCACCTTTACCCATCGATTTCGCAACATTTCTGAATAGTCTTCTCACCGCCTCGTTAGACAGGTGCTCTATCGTGTGTCCGCTGTATGCAAACCTGACATCATTCAATGCGAATTTATAATCCGTCTCCAAGTCGACGATCACGTCGGAATTCTCTATACATATGCTCGTCCATTCGGGTGGAAATACCGTGATATAGTTTTGTTCCGCAACCGCGATACAGTGCGGGCTCGGGCGAAACAGGCGACGGTACAAAGCGAAATAACCCCGCTGGGCCGCTATATAGGCCGCTATCGCAGCCGGTCTCAATTTTTTTGGAGTGAGTTCTTTTACCGCGCTTCTCAGGGACATATTAGGCTCCAGCAACTGTTGTCAAAAGAATCGCATCAGCGGTCGGTATTCGAGCTGCCCATACGAGCAACGCCCGCACGCATCAGGCACTGACCCAGAGTTATCACCGCCACCATCCTCGTCCCGGCAGGCAGCCGACTGCGCACGGCGCGCCACATATGTCGTCCGGACGCCACGCACGCACGCAGATGGTAGTGCGCCCTGCCCATCCCATAGTGGTACCAACCGGGCAGCTCATCATCTCCGCCACGGCCCGCGGGGCGAAGGTGCGTGTCCCTCATTCGCTCTAAATTTCGGATGGTTCTCGTGGGTGAAGTGAGATTCCCGCCCCCCACCCAGTACCAGCCCAAGGGCTCGGGGAGTCGCGTGAATCTCTCGGTCACCTTGGCCAACCTCAACCAGCAGTCGTAATCCTCCCACGCTATGAGTCCGGGATCTTCGGATAGGCCGCCGATATCCAGCAACAATTTTCGTCGCACGACCACGCTAGAATTAGTCAACGAGTTGCCGCGATCGATGAGGCACTTGAAGGCCGGAGATACGACCGGCCGCGTTCTCGCGCGGCGAAGGCGCCAGCCGTTGCGGGATGAGCGCGCCATGTACAGATCGTGATAAACAATGTCCGCACCGGCGTCCAGCGCCGCCACCGATCGCTCGAGCTTGCGAGGCGCCCACCAATCATCGACATCCAGAAACGCCACGTACTCGCCGCGCGCATGGCGCAGTCCGGTATTCCGTGCGCGCGCCGGGCCGCCGAAGTTCTTCCCCCAGTGATAGCTCAGATCGAGCATGCCCTCGTAGCGGTGCACCACCGCTGCGGTATCGTCAGTCGACCCATCGTCGCAGACCAGGACTTCGAAATTTTTGAACGTCTGCGCGATCAGCGAGTCGAGACATCGCCCGACAAGCGCGGCACGCATGAACGTCGAAATGATCACACTGACTCGCGGCGCGGACGCCGAAAGCTCTTTCTTCGAGTTCTCGTGCATCAGTAAATGGTCACGGCACTGCTCGCGCGAACGCCTGCGGTCGTGCTGCGAAATACCGGCGCCAACCGGGGAGATCGGGTTCAATATTGAAGAATCCGTCGGTCTGCCGCCGATCTTCGTGAGCGCCGGGATCAAGAGCGTTGATCGCGCGACAAAGATCATCCGTGTCACTCACGAACAACACACCTTGAACGCGCATGAGGGGGCTGTAGTTGACACCACTTCGATCGTCGAATACCAGCACTCGCCCGCCGCACACGTACGCTTCGAGGGCGGCGGACGTGGTGTTGCTGGCCAGCACCAGGTGCGAGGACGACACCAGCGTGGCGACGGGATCGGTGACGATCTTGAATGCTGAGCTCAGATGTCGCTGCGGATCGATCGGACAACCGGGGTGCGGCTTGACCCAGATTTCGAGCGGCGAGGCCGTTCTGCCACAGACGCCTTCCGCCACACGCAGAAGTGCCTCGGTGCGCTCCCGTGTGTAATCACCGAGGAGCAGAATCCGTACCGCTCCACCTCGACTCAGCTCGCCCAAATCCCTGGGACTGCCGGGTACGAGGTGCAAATAGCGAAGTGCCTCACAATCGGCCACGGGCTCCCTCGCGGCGCAAGTCGCGAGGTATTCGTCACGTGCCACGCGTCCGTTCAGCGCGACACAGTCGGGCGACGGAAGACGATCACGATATCCTGGGTCATAGCGCCGAGGATCGCAGTGATAACGCAAGTCCCAGAATCGTACCGTCGAGTGCGCCACACCGGTCAGGCGGCCGTGGTCATACTTGTGCCAGGCTCTGGCAAGGGACCGCTCCCAGCCCTGATTCTCCATGAGGTATACGCATTCATCGTAACGTCTCGAATCCTTCAACGCTCGATCGAAGCACTCATCATAAAACAAATTCTGAACGCAGCCGAAGCCACGGAAGGTCTTCGCCCAATCATCTCGTACCAATGGCCAATAGGCATCGAAGCCTTTCTCGAATCTCCTGCGCAGACACCGGCCGACCATCAGTGACTCCGCCGCAATCGCCAGCCATCTGACGAAGATGTTCGCGATGCCGCAAGCCGGCGAATACGACTCGACGAAAGCGTGCGCCGCGACACGCCCCGAGCTGCCGCTGATCCGCTGCAACATTTTGCGGGCCTGCCGAGCAGTCGGCACCTTGTCGTGCACATATAGATAGTGCAGCCAATGCACCTCATAACCATCCTCCGCCAGCAGCTGCGGCAGCGTACCCCAGTAGCGCGACGTGAAGTTGCTCCCGTCATGACGGTTGGCATCGTGGTTGGCGAACGGCCCACAGATCAGCACGCGTCTCGCGGAGGAGATCGAGCCCGGCAGGGGCGGTCGCCGCAGAGCCACCCTGATCCAGGCGAAATAGGCGAGCGCCATCAATCCATGCACGAGTCTCGGCAAGCCGCGCACCAGGGCCCGCAGAGTGAAGACCCTTTGTCGAGGCAACCTGGACCAGGCGTAGCGGATGCCCCGGCGCCGACACATGGCCTCAAGGACGAGGTTGACGTCGCGGTCCGAGCCCGCAAATGTGAGCTCCGCGGGAGCCTCAGCTTCGAGCAGAAATTCGAACGCGAACAGCTTCAGCATCGTTTCGAGCGAGCCCTGCTTCCACGAACTCTGCTCGACGAATGCGGAGTGCCACCAGAAGCTCGTGCCGTCCGCAAGTTTGAAACGCTCGCGGAGTCTGCGTCCAAGCACCGGAGTCTCTCCGAATTCGTGGCACCAAGCGAGATAACGCCGCCGCACCTCTTGCGCGTGAATCTCTATGTATTCGGTGATCGACCGCACCCCGGCCGCGCGCGCAGAACCCTGCCAAAGCACGATGTTGGCATGTGCCGGCGCAAGTTTCGCATCCGCCGCCCACAGAAGCATAGGCGCGCCGCAGGCGGGGTCCGAAGTGCTCCGCAGAGCATCACGGGTGTGTTGTCCCGCGCTCAATGAGCCGGATCGGACATGAGACGTGCCACCAACTCCAGATCGCCCGGCGTGTCGACCGAGTGCGATTCATGCTGCGTAGGTACCATCCGCAGCTTCATGCCATGCTCCAGGATGCGCATCATGTCCACCGACTCGATGATCTCCAACGGCGTCGGCTTGAGTGCGGTGTACTTGAGAAGAAAATCCCGCCGGAATGGAATTACGCACACCTGCTTGCCCATCGGGACCGCCGCGATTTTCGACCGACTCGGGATGGGTTCGCGGGAGAAATACAGCGCATCGCCCCGCAAATCGCATACAACCTTGATGCAATTGCGATCCTCGAACTCGGCGGTGGATTCAATCGTACCCAGGAGATTCACGACCTGCAGGGAGGAGTCCTGAAGCATCGGGCCGATCGCCTCCGAGATCATATCCGGATGAATCATCGGTTCATCACCTTGTATCATGACGACGATGTCGTAAATGACCCCGTCCTGGGCCTCGAGGACTTTCAAGGCCTCGGCACAACGGTCCGATGCTCGTTCGTGGTGGGTGCCCGTCATGACGGCGCGCCCGCCGATACTTTGCACGTAATCGAAGATCTCGCGGTCGCATGTGGCCACCGCGGTCAGAGTCAATTGAGGATTGCGCACGACTCGCTCGTAGACATGGCCGATCATCGGCTTACCGAGCAAACGGGCAAGAGGTTTACCCGGAAAGCGGCTGCTACCCATGCGGGCTGGAATGAGAGCTACTATTTTCATGAGATGACCCCGGCGGCAGGATCGCTCGCAACCCCACGCGCCCACAGTGCGAATTTAATCAATCCTTCGTCGAGCTCCGTGAATCCGCCGATATCGAGACACGCCTTCAGGTTTCCGGTATCTGCATATATGCCGCTCTGGTCACCCGGAGTCGCTCCCCGGACGAGGTAGCCGGTGTTCGGGACGAGCCTACATATACGCGTCAGAAGCGCCTCCACTGTCGTTCTGACGCCGGTACCGACATTCAAGGTTCGACCCAATGACGACGGGTAAGTGGCGGCACGCCGCCACACCTCGACCACATCGTCGATATAGATAAAGTCGCGAAAACGATCGAGATTTCCCTTGACCTCTATCGAGCCGTTCGCCAACGCCTGCGCAAGATAGATGCTGACCATACCTTGTCGCAGGTTCTTCATGTTCTGGCCGGGCCCATATACGTTGAACATGCGCAGCGCAACAAATGGCAGCTTGCTCATATAGACCCGCAGGTAATTCTCCGCGGCCAGCTTTCCGACGCCGTAGCAGGAGAGCGGTGAACAGCGACGACGCTCATCGATCGGAGCGTCCTCTACTTCACCGTAAACCGACATCGAGCTTGCGTAGACGATGCGTTCGACGCGATTTTGGATCCCGTAGCGAATGAGATTGAGCGTCGAGAGTGTGTTCTTCTCAATGTCTGCAATGGGATCGTCGAAGCTGATCTCGCCGGAGGACTGTCCGGCCAGGTGCAATATCTTGCGGCAACCGTCGGGAATGGATCGTGTCGCGGATCTCTCGGCAAGATCAGCCTGGATGAATTCCACCTGCGGCGGCACATTGGCGATGTCTCCACCGGAAAGATCGTCTATCCCGACCACCGCATGGCCGTCCCGCAGAAGCCCCCGGGCGACATGCGAGCCGATGAAGCCGGCGACCCCGGTAACCAGAATCTTTTCCACAGTTGTCATCACTCAAACGTTGCTGACGATAGCGACCAATGTGTCGCATCTACCCGCGCGGATCAGGCCTTGTTTGTAGCTCTCCTCGACTTCCCTGCCCAGGATACCGGTGAATCGGCCCAAACCGCCCGGCCGGCCGTCGCGCGCCCACACCATGTGATTCGACAGGTCGTAGCGCTGATCGCGCAGGATTTCGTACGGTCGCCCTATCTGGTCCAGCAGATGGCGCAGCGAAGCTTCGCTGAAGTACCACGGGTGTGCGATCGACCAGTAGAACCGTTCGAAGGCCGGGATGTCGTACACCGAATACAGTGGATCCGCCGCGTTGGGGATCTCAAATATGATTTTTCCGCCTGGCTTGAGCAGTGCGAACTGTTGCTCGAGGAACGATCGCGCTTTCGCAATGTGCTCGAGCACGAAGAAATGCATCACGATGTCGTAGCGATCCTGACCGCCGCAGGGCGGCAACTGATCCAGGGACTCATAAACCGGCAATCCGCGCGTTCTCAAGTATTCACCGAACGCTCCGGATGGCTCCACGCCGACGCAGTCATGCCCTGCCGCGATCAGTGGATACAGCATGAAACCCGAAGAGCAACCCACCTCCAGAACGCGGGCGGGTCTTTGAAGATATGGCTGCAGATAGACCATCCGGCGCAATCGCGTAGGCTCGTTGGCGCGTATGTGATCCTGCACCTGGGTCCATCCGCCGGCCGCTCCGGCTCGACCGGCCATGAATCCTTCGAATTCGGCAGAGTAGAACCGCGCTTCCTCTTCCGGCGTGAGGCCCGGATGCATGTACCGCACATCGCAATTCGCGCAATGATAAAAAGCGCGCTCGGCGGCGTTCGCGCCGTAGACATGCGAAGTTACCACTCGTTGATAATCTGCCCCGGATCGGCACAGCGGGCAATTTGCAGGAAGGGCCATCACTAAGCTCCGAATTGTCCTCTAGCCACCGCGTCGCTCCGACCGTCAGGCGGTTGGCTCTGCAGTGGACATTACTTAATTATGTAGCAGGAGCCGCCGAACGGCACCTTGTAGAAAATTGTCGGTGCTGTGCTTTCGAGGAACTCGTTTACTGCCCTCGTCGCACCTTCAAAGACCGTGTGATTATAGTCATCAACAACAATGCATCCGCCTGGCACGAGACCTCCCCAAAAGAACTCCAACGCGGCCTTGGTGGGCTCGTACATATCCACATCTATGTGCACGAACTTCACCGGACGCAGACCAAACGACGTGAACGACTGAGGTATCCACCCACGGTGCAATTCGACGAAGCTGAATTTTGCGGTTACCGAACTTACAAACTCGAAACTGGATGCGAACTGCTCTTTTTGCGCACGCTTTTCTTCTTCAGATAGCTGAAAATACGATTCGTCTTGTTCTTGGAAATCCGACAACCCACCCTCAAAAGAATCGAAAACGTGGAACCGACCGGTAAAGCCGCGATCGCTCAGTATGCTGGCGATCGCGACCGTCGAGTGACCGTTCCAGCATCCACATTCAATCACGTCGCCGACTGGCAGGGATGCCGCATAGCTCGCCATCTGCAGCGTCGAATAGAATCGACATTGTCGAAATATGTTGTCGGTCGAGGACCCCTTTGTAACTGCCTGCGTCGTCTTGTAAAGAGTTCGCCAATTGTCATCGACAACGAACGGCTTCCAGATAGCCCTGTTAATGACCTCGGGACGATTTCTGCGCGATATTCGAGATATGACCAAATAAACTCCAATCTTCTCGAGCGCAGCTTGCGTCAGCTTATAGAGGGTTCTGAACAGCGACATCAGAGCAGCTGAGAATCTTCCGTGCAACTGGCGCAACCAGTTCTCTGCATGCGCCGGTGGATAAGGCGCGACTCGCAACTCCTCGCTCACTTGTGTTCCTCGGGGAGCGCCGCACCACGGGGTGGGCCTGTTCCCGGACTTTCAGCAGCCGCGATGAGAAACGCCGCATCGATCGAATAAGCGATGAATCGGTACCCTTCCGCCAGGCGCTGTTGCAACACCGCCGGTTCCGGTTGGACCACATGAATGCCGCAGGGAACGCCGTGCCGTTTCGAGAGCGTTTGAATGCGTTGGAGTGCACCCGAGAAGCTCTGCTCATCGAATTGCGCCGTGATGCCCATCGAAGCGGAGAGGTCATACGGACCGATCAGCACCGCATCAAGGCCCGCCACCTGCAGAATCGCATCGAGGTTCTCCACCGCGCGAATGTGCTCGATCATTGCCACCAACAGAGGCGCCTGCGCTTCCTCGCGATACGCGTCAAAATGCTTACCGAACAAATTTGCGCGTGAGAAGCCCACTCCTCGGCTTCCCGCAGGCGGCCAACGGCAACAGTCGCGTACCGCCGTCAACTGCTCGGCACTCTCGATCATTGGTACGATGACCCCACCGACTCCGGCATCCAGCGCCTGCTTGCAATCCTTTGGGTGTCCGCAAGCCAGGCGGGCCAGCGGCAATGTTCCACCCAGCTCAAGCGCGCGGCATAGATCGGGGATCTGGTGCGAGTCGATGGCGCCGTGCTCGAGATCGAGCGCGACCCACTCGTACCCCGCTTGTCCCATGATCTCCGCAATCGAGGGATGCGGTATCTGGATCCAACTGCCGATCGTGGTACCTCCGGCGCGCAGTTTTGTGCGCAGTCCTCGTGTCGCCGCCATTCTATCCATGCAGGAAGTCCTCGCACTGCAAACCAAGGTGCTTTCGCTGAAGATGCTGGTTCAGCGCAGTCCGCCGCAACAGGAACTCGACACCCACCGTGCTCGCGGCCGCATGATCGGAATCCGAATCTCCGATCAGGAGCGAATCTGCGCGCAGGCAATTCCAGCGTGCCAGCACCAATTCGATCGCATCGGACTTGCTGGTGGGCGCTCCGTGTACCTCGCGAAAACAAGGCATAAGGTCGAGCGCCATTAGAATATCCTCGATTTCTGCCTGAGGAGTCCCCGTGACGAGAAAGAGGCGTTGCTGTGCATGATTTGCCTGCAGATACTCTCGTGCGCCCGGCACCCATGGGCTGTCGATCACCGCCTGCCTTACGGCTGCCGAGAATTGCTCGCAGTAGCTGTATAACTCAGCCTCAGAGGCCTCTCTGCCAGCCCAACTCAGATACAGGGGCAGCTTCTCGAACCGTGAGATGCCACCGTTGCGCTCGTGGTGTTTGCGAACCCGCGCGGCCACTTCCGGGCCGAACGGGGCGAAGAGGCGTTCGTAGGCATCGGATTTTACGCCAACTGAATCTTTGATGACGCCGTCGAAGTCCCAGAATAGCGTGGTGCGCCCCTGCAGCAAGGCAAGAATGGGTACCGTCATTCAACGCGCCCAAAGCTGGTTATACGTGCGATCGAATGTGCCGCTATCCTCGATGATCGACGAATGCGACTTTGAGACGAAGCGCAAGCCGGAGTCCTCCAGCAACAGCCGAGACTCCTCGGCCTGGGTCGCGAACGCGTCGTTAATCTCGATCTGCACACTTCGAACGCGCTTCAATACCTGCGTGGCGCCGCGCAGGATGAGGTGCTCGATGCCATCCACATCCATTTTGATGTATTCCGGATAGGCCAGCGCCAGTTTCACGATGCACTCGTCCGCCGAAAGACCAATCGTGCGAAACTCGAACGCCTTTGCCATAGCCTTTCCATCGAAGCCGTGCTCCACTCCGAACGAGGACAGGGCCCCGCCCCACTGGGTGGTGGTCATGTTCAATGTACTGTCTGTCACGCGCTCGCAAAGGGGTAAAGGAACAACGGTGACCTGCCCGGACAACCCGTTCAGACAGACGTTGCGCGCGAGCAACTCGAGATTGAACACGGACGGCTCGAACGCAAATACCCGACAACCTCTGGCCTTGGCTGCGTAACAAGAATAAAGTCCCACGTTCGCCCCGATGTCCCACAAGACAGATCCCGGCGAAATGGCATCTATCCACTCGAGCGTTTCAGGCTCCTTCGTCGAAAAGGTTGCAACCCGAAAATGACTCAAGCGGTTCGGAACACTGAATGACAGTTCCACATCTCTATGCGAGATCGTCCTTGTCCTGGTCATCGCAGCATCGATGACCTGCTCCAGCAAAACCTCGCCGATCTTGGACCTCGCAATTGAGGTCGACAGCGATCGCGTCGCGGACTTAATGGCGGCCCTCACACTCACGGGCGTCGATCCTGGGGACCTGACGCCGGCGCCGCGGTTCTCACGTCGTCGATCAACTGCAGCAGTCCCTGCCCAAGATCGACGTGCAGCGGCAGCGCGAATTTTCTGCCGAGTTTCGGAAGATAAGCATACGGCGTGCGCACGTAGTGTCCCGCATACGCCTCGTCGCGGAATTTAACCGAGTCCGGAATCCCCATGATCTCAGCCAACATTTTCAGGAGATCCAGCACACGGATCGGTTGGTGACCTGTCAGCACGACGCTCTCGTTGCGAAACTCTGCACCCAACGCGAAGACGCTGGCGCGAGCCGCATCTGACACATGAATATACTCGCGGATCGATTCAGGATTTCCGTCGTAACTGATCGAGCCCCGTGCAAGCGCGTCGCGCACGATTCGATACAAGCCGTTGGTCGCGTCCGCCCTTGGCCCGTAGAGAGATCCATAGCGCAGAATCGTGTAATCCAGATCGAAAGCGCTTTGATATTCCTCTACATAGTGCTCCGCCGCTTGCTTGCTGCAGCGATAGAACCCGCCCTCCCGGCTGTATACATAAACGGAGCTGGCGTACATGAAGCGGCGTACCGAGTTCAAACGACATGCTTCGAGGATATTGACTGTCCCGAGCACATTCACCTGCACCGTTTCGATGGGCTTATTCAGTGCATCGTTCAAATCCGCAATCGCCGCGAAGTTGTACACGGTGTCGGATCCACGAATAGCTTGCGCCAGCCTTTCTTTGTCGAGAATGTCGCCGACAAACATCTCCTGGTCCGACCTAAGCCACTGAGATGGCATTCGGTCGTAGATGCGAACGCTATTCCCTGCGTTGCTCAATTGATCCGCGACGTGCGAGCCGAGAAACCCTGAGCCGCCAACGACACATATTGTTTGCATCGCCGGCGCTCAGAATCCGAGTCGCTGAATGTCATACTCATCGGACGGGACCGGGGATTGCAGCATACGGCCCGACAAGAATCGCACCGCCTCCTCCGTGGCTTCGATCTCCATGCGCGTCCGACAGTCGACCGACATCGAACCCATGTGAGCCGTCAACAAGCAACGCTCGATGCCCGCCAGCTCGCCGGTGTAAGGCTCGTGATCGAAGACGTCGATGGCCGCACCACCCAGGTGGCCGGATCGCATCACCTCCGCAAGATCGTGCTCGTTTATGATCCCGCCGCGCGACGCATTGATGAGCAGGGCGTCAGGTTTCATCTGCAGAAGTTGCTCGCGGCGAATCATGTTCTTGGTCTGCGCGGTCATCGGCACGTGCAGGCTGATCACGTCCGCTTGGGCGTAGATGTTCTCCTTCGCCACCCATTCGAGTTTGAGCTCCGGCACCAGTTTCGGATCCGGCTTGATGTCGTTGACAAGGACCCTCGGCGTGCCAAATGCGGGGATTCTCCGCAGGACCCGCGCGCCGATTCGGCCGGTTCCAATGATGCCCACGGTCACTTCCGCGAGGCGCCGGCCCATGTGGCGCTGCCACGTGCCTTGATGAAGCTGCAAATTCGGCGACATGTACCGAGCGCAAGAGAGACAGCATCAGTCCAAAAGTCAGCTCAGCGACTGCCGGCGCGGGCGCATCGGGTGTGTATGCGACGCTGATGCCCCGCCGCTGGGCAGCCAGCAGGTCGACGCTGTCGAGACCGATTCCGACACGCGAGATGAGCCTCAACCGGCTCGCTCGACCCATCACAAGATCCGTAATTGGTTCAGTGCCTGCAATCAGCACGTCGAAATCAGCCACCATCTCCGCCAATTCCTGCTCTTTGAGCCTGCGACCGAGCGGGTTGATCACGAAGTCGATACCCGCTGCTTCGAGCAGTTCCAGAGGTAACCGGTTGCGGTCGGCAAACGGTACGGTCGTGATGAGAGCCTTAGGCATCAGGTTCCCCGCGTTATGCGTGGGCCAGCTCGGTGAAGCTGAGTGCTTGCGCACCGACAATGCGTTCAATGTTAATTTTCGCCCAGATCACGAAGCCGAGCAGCGCAAATGTCCGCAGGGCCCCGGTTCGTCCGCTGTATAGTTCATCGTCGTGCAGGCGGCCGGCGAGGTCGCCGGAAAGATATTCGCCGATCAGTTCCCGGTTGTCGACCAGGAAACGCCGCACGCTCTTTGCGACCTGGTCGTCCCGGAACCATTGATCAAGGGGCATCGTCGGCCCGCTCTTCTTCGACGTGGTGATGTACTTCGGCAAGAATTCCGCAAGCATGTTGCGCATCAGAGATTTCGGGCCTTGCTTGTTCTTCAAGTGATCTGGAACGGACATCAGGTATTCGACCAGATCGAAGTCCAGCAGCGGACTGCGGTTCTCGACTGAATGCCGCATGCTCGCCATATCAAGCTGGTAGTTCTGATTACCGATGACCGTGAAGATATTCGCAAATTGCACCTGATTGTACGGGTCGCCTGACACGGCCGCGACGGACCTGCGGAAATAGTCTTCACTCAAAGATTCTATTCGGTCGCCCACGCTCCGATTCATGTCGCTCATGTAAGGCACGAACTCGCCCGACAGCGATTGCGCGTGCCATACCTGGAATTGCACGAACAATTTGTAGAATTCGGGCGATGCGGCTGCGCACCGCTCCGGGGCCAAGTTTCGACCACAGTTCGGGAAGAATCTCGCGCCACGCGAGGACGCGCGGCGCATCGCGGACCTAAGCCAGAGGACAGGGAGCGACCGCATTCGAGCCTGCCACGGGATAACCTCCGAATAGTTCATCACCCCCCACTCCACTCAAGAAGCACCTTGACCCCGTTCGCCTGCGCGGCTGCCGAAATCGCGTAGAAAATGAGCGTTCCTGAGTTCAGAAAGACTTCGTCGTAGTTGCGCGCAATATCAACAATGTTGCGGTTCCAGAAATCGAAATCAACGGTCGTGGAAATCTGCCGGATGCCCAGATCATCGCACAGCCGCCGCGGATTTTCGGTGTCCGTAGAGCCCTCCCAGCTCTGTTTTCCCACGATATTGGCCGTGAAAGCCACGAAATTGCTCGGTGAAAGTCGCGCGCCACGTATGCCATCGACGACGAGTCGAGGCCTCCGCTCAGAGCAGATCCCGACCGGAACGTCGCTTCTCAATCTCAGATCGATGGATCGCCTGTACAGCGACATGAAGTTCGCTCGGATTTCCTCGTAGCTCTGCTCCACGCCTTTAATTCTCGGCTCATACCACTGATGCTCCATGACCGTATTGCATTGAACTCAAGATAGTGGCCCGGATCCACGGCGAAGACTTTCTCGTATGGCGTGAGGGGCTGTATCATCAGCCAACAGGTCATATTCAGCGCGAGATTTGTTTTGTCCGGGCGCAGTGTGATGATCTCTTTAAGCGCCTTGAGTTCCGAGGCAAAATAGATTTCGCCATCACGTGTCGGTAGAATAGAGGTTTTTTTCCATATCGGTCGCGGATCAGGAAGTATTTGCCCCCCGCGGGTCCATGATCGCCATCGCAAACATACCGTTTAGCCTATGCAGGAAATCGTATGCCGTATTTCTTGTATAGGAACGGCACGATCTCCACGTCGCTTCCCGAAAGGCAAACAAATTCGGATTTATGCTCCTCCTTCAATTCCTTGTAATTGTATATCTCGCCATTCATCACGACAGTACACCGTCGAATGAGAACGGCTGCATGCCTTTTTCGGGCTGACATCGATGATCGAGAGCCTATTAAATGCAATCTTCCAGCCGGTCGCCGGAAGTGATGCCTTGCATGTCGGGACCACGGTGCAGCATCGCGCTCGGCCGCGAGCGCCAGGTCGACGTCTCTTGGCTCCAAAATAACCGACAATTCCACACATCATTATTCCGCCTTATTGATGTTGCGCCGCATGCCAAAACCGGTCGATCGACGCGGATCCGGGTGCGGGACGCCGATGCAAGGTTGCACCCGGAGAATGCACTGGCACCCGTCAACTTATTGATCTCCCGCAGGAAAATCTCCTGCGTCGGTGTACCTTCCGATTGACGCGAGGTTAGAAAATCGTACTTGTAGCGCTCATAACGATTTGAGATTGACCTGCCTCAGTGAAACTTGGCTGTGCGCTGGTAAGCTCATCGATATTGTGTACCGGAGCATCAAGGCAATCCGCATAAATGCGCATTTCACGGATGAACATTGCGCTTAAATGCGGTCGCCATCGCGGCGGTATAAATGAAGATGAGGGTTTGGCATTCAAAACCGCATAACTCATCGCGGTGCTGGTATGCGAAAGCACGAATTCCGCGTCTTTCACCAACTCCGCCGTAACGAGACGAAAGGTTTGCCGCCTATCGAAAGTTGCGTCGGTCATAGTCGGCCCTCGGATGCGCAGCAATGATGACTTTGATCCCCTATTCCCGCTCCAGCAATCAAAGAATCGGTTGAGCGACCGATAATAGACGATGGGATCAATCTGTGAACATCCGCTGAAGGCAAGATCGGAATGATACGGAAGATTGATGTCCAGAAACACGGCGTACGGTCCCGTAACGAGCCGGCGGCCCCCATCGCTCTTCGCTTTTATATAGTGGTCGTAATCAAAATAATTTATGGGCACTACCTTGGCGGCAAAATTATTGCCGCTCAGAAGTACCCCGCCTGCAACGAAGGCGATTTCGAATGGTTTTACAAGCTTCAGTCTTCTGAATGCGATCGCCTTTGTTCTGCTGACAATTTCTTTGGCACATAGGTAGGGGCTCGAAAGCCACGCTGCGACTTTCGCCACTTGTAACGGGATCGCGCGGCAGCGCTCCCCACGCAAAATTCAGCATTCGGCAATCGTACTTTGAAAACAAGCGAAAAACCCTAGTGAACCGCCCTGTGTACGTGATCAACATCAGGTACAACGCGTCTCGGTTCTCGGGCTTGCGCAACGTCGTCTCGACTTCGCCAAAGGTGCGGAACACAAACAGATAGCCAGGATTCTGTGCACCCCGTTCTGAATGCTCTTCCCGCACCAGAGAGACGATATCCCAATACTCGACGATCATGCCCTTCTCGATCAGATAATCGATATACCAATCGCGGGCCATTTTGTCGGTCAGGCGACCAAAGCAGACGAATATGATTTTTCTTTTCATGGAGACTGCTTATGACATGTACTGACTCGGATGAAGTCCGAGAGGTGCTCAGGATACGTCCGCGGTGGAATCGGATAGACTAGTCCTTGGCAAGAAGGCATTCTGCAATCTTGAAGTCCAACAGCGTGTCGATATCCACCGCCCGCTCCGGCGCGATGTGCACTATTCGTGCGCTACCTTGGAAGAGTCCGATCCGTGTCATCACGTATTCCGGCCTGGCCACATACGCCACCGGCGTGATGTCATAAACCGCAGGCGCGTCCTGGCGCCTAACTACTGGGCCTTCCGGCGGAATGACCAGGCTGACCGCCCCATCGGCATCGCGTTTAACCATGCTGAAATATGGATTACGACGTGCATCCGTCACAGTAAAAACAATATCTGCTCCGCCTTTTGCAAAATCATCCAGGCAATTTTCCAGATCCACCGGGGCGCGTAGCGGCGCCGTAGCAGGCACTACGATGAGAGCATCAGGGTATGCACCCGAGGTCGCTTTCATGAAATTCAGTGCGTGGCGCCACGAGAGCCATTCAGGACTATCATCCCCGGCCAACTCCGCCGGGCGCAAAAAAGGCACTTCGGCGCCGGCCTCGCGCGCTACCGCTGCAATTTCCTCCGAATCGGTGGATACAATGATTCGCCCGATGCGCGGCACCGCTCTCGCGTGAGAGATGGCCCAGGCGATCAGAGGTCGGCCTGCCAAGGGTCGAATGTTTTTGCCGGGCAGCCCCTTCGAGCCGCCGCGGGCGCAAATTAGTGCTACAATTTCCATCTTGATTCCCGCAGACTCCGGATCCTGTTCATGGATGCAGCAATTGCATTTTTTTCATTTTGCATTTGTAGAATGCAGCCTCTTGCGTCTGCAGGCTGGCGACTCCGACGTTGCACTCGCTTGCCGCCGCGACGAATGCCGTCGGGAAATCATCGGGGTATTTCACCGAAAGAATGCGACTGTAAACGACCGGTCGAAGCCGATGCTCGGTCATTCCGACCAGCTCCTTCTGCGCGCGTTTGACGCTATTTCGAAGGAAATCATCGACCATGGCGGCATTGCACGCGTCCCAGTAAATGACATACTTCGTGTGATTCCTTCGGGATGTCCGGCCAAAAAACGCGTATCTCCGGCTTGCCGATCGTAGCCAATGCTTTTGATGTTCGCCCAGCTGGGCGGGGCGGATGAATGCAACAGCCGCGAGTCGAAGAAACACAAATCACCTGCTTTGATGGGCACTTCGAAGGAATCCACATCCATATGCAGCATCAATGCGATGCGATTGAGAGCTCTTCTGCAAAAGAATAGACGGCGCTTAAGCCGGTTGGGCTCGAACAGCGCCGCGGTGGCTCTTGGGTTTGATCCGGATCCCCCGCCCCATCCGTTGTCGAAATCCTGTAGAAATATTCCGCACTTGACGAACCGGTAGTCCGCCGCCCGAAGATATTCGTTGCCGGTCTCGCTGCCGGCGTCCATATGCCATCCCGTGTGGAGCTTCCAGCCGGTGAGCCCATAAGAATTTCGCTGCACGTCCAAATCATGCTGGTAGCACAGCTCCGGCCCCAGGGCCGCGCGGAGCGAACTCACGACACGGTCGTTGAAAAGGATTCTCCAGACCGGCTCGTGCTTGAGCATCTCGGTCGAGTACAACGTAGACATATCCCGCAGATGCGTGCTGTCAAAAGCTCGGTCCAGTTCCGAGCGGACCAGTTTCACCTGGTCTGGATCGAGAACATTGCGTATCAACGCAAAGCCGAAGATGCGCAATGATTGCGCTGACTCTCCGAAAAATCGTTGCCGCCGAATTCCCAGATCATCGCGACCGACTATTTTCCGTCATTTCCATCACTGTGTAAGCGCCCCGAGTCCGCCCGCTTCAGGTCCTCCTCCCGGCCCACGTCCAGCCAGGGCTCATGCATCGGATAAACGATCGTCCGCGCATTACGGTCCTGCAGTCGGCAAAAAGGGTGGGCATGTCACAGGGCTCGCCGACCTTGAGGGCATCGAGGGATGAGGGCTCCAACACGTAGATGCCAGCGTTGATATGCGTTCGAGCCACCGGCTTTTCGTCGAACCCGACGATATCGACACCGTTGGTCCGGACAACGCCGAACGGATGCTGCCACTCATACAAACGCACCGCCATGGTCGCCGCCGCACCATGGCGGCAATGAAAATCGAGTAGCTCGCCGTAGCGAATGTCGGTCAGGACATCTCCGTTGGAGACCAGGAGCGGCAGCGCCGGACGAGGATCAAGCAGCGCAATCGCCCCGGCCGTGCCAAGGGGAGACTCTTCGCGCAAATATTCGATCTCCACCTGCCAGCGGCCGCCGTCGCCGAAGTACTCTTCGATCATGTGGCCGAGATAATTGATGGCCAGCATAATGCGATGAAAACCTTCTGCCTTGGCGCGTTCGATGATGTGCTCCAGCATCGGTTTGCCGCCCACCGGCAGCAGCGGCTTCGGACAAACCTCCGTGTGGGGCCGCAGTCGCGTGCCGAGACCGCCCGCCATGATCACCATCGGGTTGGCACGCTGACCCGGGGCATGCAGCTCGTCCCACACGCGCAGCCCCACCACGCGGTGATGGTCATCGACCACCGGCAGCTGATGAATCTATTCGTCTGCATGAGCTGCACTACCGTGTTCCGCGGTATCCCTTCCGGAACCACCAACGGCTCGCGCGTCATGAGCGAATCGATCGCGCAGTTCAGGTCACATCCGCGCAACAGGCCCCGTCGAATATCGCCGTCGGTTAACGTTCCCAGCAGTACATCGCTCTCCGATACGACCAGAATGATCTGCAGTGCCGATTCGTCCAGATTGCGGATCGCCTCCTGCAAAGTCGCAGTGGCAGGCAGCAGAGCTTTGCGCCAGCTCAGCTCTGACCGATCGGCCGTCGTGGATCCTTGGAACACCGAGATTCGACTTGCTTAGTGCCGCTCGCGCAGCAGTTGAAACGCTTCCGCAGCCTTGAATCCCGCGGCGGCACCGCGAACGGCGGCCAGCGCCCGAATGGCCTCGATGCTCCGTGGGAACGGGAAGGCATCCATCTCAGATTCGTAGGTAGCCATGATTTCCATCTTGCGGTCCAGGAAATCGCTGATATCGACGAAGAAGTTTGGATGGAAGCTTGGCTCCGCACCAAGCCCGAACCCGGTCTCGGAAATCGTCTCGTATGCCAATACTCGCCTTACGGAAGGATTGCGGAACCACTTGGTACACGCCGCCGACGCGTCATAGACCACCCGGTGATCGGTGTGCGCATCCGCATGGCTCGGCACGAATACATGATTCGGACTTAAAAGATTTGAACACCGCAGAGAATTTTTTGATCAGATCATCCATCGGCATGGTGTCCAGCTGCGCCGTGGGTAGCCGAAGGTTGAATACCTCGGAGAATCCCATCAGCCTCTCCACTTGCGCCATCTCCGCATCGCGCTTGCGCACACGCTCCGCGGTCCACCCGTTGCCTTCCGAGATGCCTGTGACAATGAGCCAGGCCAGCTCTGCGCCCTCCTGATGCATGCGCATCAGCGTTCCACCGCAACCCAGCAACTCATCATCAGGGTGGGGTGCCACGACAAGCACACGGTCCTTCATGGTGCGGTCATCCTATAGGTGATAATCCAGTAACGTGCGGTGGTACTTCCAAGCCGGAAGCCAAACTCGCCAACTTCAATCTGCCGGCCGGGAAAAAAATCAGCAAGCGCCTCCCGGTCCGGAATCGTGAGAATACATCCTTCTTGGTCCGCAACTTTGGAGCGATACATGTGATCGCCAGCGGCTCCGCCTCCACCTGCGATATGTCGCCCGGCGCCGCGGTGGCTATTATGACCAGTCCGTCTTTTCTTGTGACTCGTTCGAGTTCCCCGACAGTCGACATCCAGCCGTCCCGGTTGTTGTAGTACAACATCTGCCAAGCGTAAACCACGTCAAAAAATCCGTCTGGAAATGGTAGGCGCTGTCCGACTTCGATCAGGTGTAAATCGCAGGACAGCGAGGCCGCCAGCAATCGCTCCCGCGCGCGCGCAAGGGCATGCTCGGATATCTCGACGCCGTGGATCTCAAACCCCTGGGACGCGAAATGCAGGAGGTTGGCGCCGGTGCCAAAACCAAAATCAAGCAGCCGCCGATCGTGCTTTTTGCTGAATAGCCGCGATCCAAGACGAACCAGGACGTCGTTTGGATAGCGCAAATCATTCTTGCCTTCCGCGTACAGCCTGCGCCAGACATCGGGATTCGTGCGGTCAACTGGTTTGATCATGACTGATTAGCATCTTCTGCCTAGAAATTCCCAAGGCTCAACGGATCTTCGGTCTTGAATAGCATCGAGGCGAAATTCGTGCTCTTGAGGTAGCGATATGCTTTCTCCACGCTATACCCATCACCGTAGAGATTTGACATCCGTGATACCGTGTCCGTGAAAGCGGGCTGCAACGCGTGCGATATCGACTTGCTTATAGCAGCGCGATCAGCGTCGCAAAACAGTACGTTTTCCCCCGCGAGGCGGCCTCGTTGCCTCAACCCCACATTGATCGCAGGCAGGGGTACGGATGCTGCCTCCAAAATGCCGGATGAGGAATTGCCAATGATGAACCGCGCATGTTTGTAGAGCGACAAAAACCATTCTCGCTCGAGGTTCTTGAAAAACCAGCAATCCGTATCGGCCTCGTAACGCTCGGTAACCTGGACGATGCGGCTGTGTCCGGGATCAGTGTTCGGATAACTGCCCGCCACGGGAATCCCGTGATCCTTGAGGGCCAACAGGATGTTCTCGTAATGCTGGCCCGCCAACTGATCCTCGGCGTCCACCGGGTGGAAAATGACCAGCGCATAGCCGTCGAGTTTCTTACCCTCGGGCAGCTTAGCAAAAAGCTCATGGGTGCTCATGGGTTTGAGCTCCCTGAATTTGTCAAGTGCGATGCTGCCGCAGACAAATATGCGAGACGGATGTTCTCCAATGCTGATCAGCCGCCTCCTGTGTTCCTCGATTGCCACGACATGCGCGCTTGAAAGCTTTGACGTAGCGTGGCGCACCACCGAATCCGCATGACCGTCCCGCTCGTGGTCTCCGCCAAAGAAGTGCACCGTCGGAATGCGAAGATACGTTCCCAGCATTCCGCCGATTAGCACATCCTCGCGATCACCGGCAAAGATCAGCAGGTCGGGATTCCAATTGGACACTAAATCGACCGCCGACTGCAGAAAAATGCTCGCCGTCTTGAGTCTCGCACGAGCCGAGTCCCCGTCAATCAAGCTTTCGATCTCGCCGAGAATCTCGAACCCATCGCGACGAATGAGGTCGACACTTCTTCCGTAGGCCGGAGATAAGTGTGCGCCTGCGACAATCAGCCGCAGATCGACGTCAGGATCCGCGTGAAGAAGGCCGTAAAGGCCGCTCATTAGATCGTAGTCGGATCTAATGGCCGTGATGCCGAGTATTTTTTTCAATGCGCCGATCCCCCTAAAAGACTCCTGGCGCCCTCCATGCCCAGATTGAAGAGTGCGTCCAGACAGGCCAGACCCTGTCGAAAAGACGACACGCCTTTCTGCGAATATACCGGATGCTGAAACTCGTTGAAGCGCAGCCTCAAACCTTCCGAAAATGCCGATTCATGCAGATAAGTCTGGCCTCCCATCCCGGACAGGTAGCACGTCGCCCCGGCCGCACGCGCCAATGCCACTATGAGATCCCCTCGCCGCAAACGTCGATCATAATCCATTCCGCTCTGATAGATCACCTGCGTAGTGATTCCGAAGAATTCGAAAGACAAACGCATCGAAGCGACAACGGCCTCACAAAGCAGCGAATAATCGGCAGAATAAAAAGTCTCCACTCGCGGCATGACCTCGTCCGCAAACGGATGCTTTCGGTAGGTATTCCAGATGAAGTTCAAATGCTGCACTCGCCAATCCGGGGAGGCGATTTCAATGTCCCGAAATGGCTTTTTGCGGTAGCCTTTCTTGACGAGAGGGATGGTCAGGAACTTGGGTACTCCGTCAGCCGTCACGAACAAGTTGCGATGCTGATAAAGACTGTCGGAAAGCTGCACATCGTCCAGTATCATGAAGACATCGCTCTTGCAAACTTTGTCCAGAAGTCCGAGCCAAGGGAAATAGCTCGGCTGATGTATCGAAAGAATCATTTCCTACAGTTCGATCGGCTCATCCCGTCCATAGCTCCGTGGGGCCTTCCGGCCGAGGATTTCGTCCCAGCGCATCGGTGAGATCCCGGTGCCGGGCCGTTTCACAGCGAGGTTGTCGATGCTGAATATCTCCCCCTGTTCAATGGCTCGCGCAGCCACGATTGACTTGCGGCTGACGGGTCTATTTTTAATTTCGCTCGGACTCGCGAACTTGATCCCTGTACCCAGCGCCTGTTCCACGTTCCGAATGGCGGCGACCATCGCTTTCAACTCATTGGGCTCGAGGCTCGCCTTGTGATCCGGGCCCGGAAGACTCCGATCCAACGTGAAGTGCTTTTCGATTACCGATGCACCAAGGGCTACCGCGGCAATTGCGACCTCGATGCCCTGCGTATGGTCGGAATATCCTACGGCGACGCCGAATGCATCCCTGATCGTCAGCATTGCGCGCAAATTAACGTCGGCCATGGGCGCCGGGTATTCCGTCGTGCAGTGAAGGACGGTGATTTGATTGCGCAATGTGCCGGCCCGCTCCAATGCCGCAGCGCCGCTTCGATCTCCCCCAGAGCTGGCCATGCCGGTGGAGAGGATAACCGGCTTTCCGTACGCACCGACGTGGCGCAGATACGGCAGATTGGTGATCTCTCCGGATGGAATCTTGAAGCTGTCGAGCCCGAGGCTGCGCCAGCAAATCGACGCTCGCCGGGTCAAATCCGGTCGAGAAAAACTCGATCCCGCTGCGACTTGCAGTGGGCGATCAATCCACGTGCATGTCCCGCGTCAGCTCCAGCCGGCGCAGCATCGCGTGCTGGCGACTCACCCGCGTCCGAGGCCTGCGATCTGGTAGTCGGCCTTGTCGCGTTGCGCAGTCACCAGCCGATCGGCGCTGAAGGTCTGAAACTTGACCCGGTCAGCGCCCGCATTTGCGGCCACGTCGATCAACTGCCGCGCCATGGCTCAGATCGCCATTATGATTCACGCCCGCTTCGGCAATGATCAGGGTCTTCAAGGTGCCCTCCTGAGGGGCGGGCTGGACGGCCCGGCGTCGCAATCGGCGAGCACGCCCTGCGCCCATCCCGATCAAGCAGCGGTCGCCAATGTTGACGCACTGTCGCACAGTGCAGTTGCTGCCAACAAAAGTACCCTCGCCGACTCGCACGCCGCCGTTGATCACCGCGGCCGTCGCGATATGACAATGGTCGCGATCACGCATCATGCTCGACCAGCGCCTGACTATTGATGATGCAATTGCGGCCGACGGCTGCGCCGGCATTGACGACCGCGCCGTGCATGACGATCGTGCCCGCGCCGATCGTTGCGTGCTTCGAGACATATGCGAGCGGCGACACGATGACCGGCAACTCGCAGCCTGCGTTTGCTGCAGAAGGTCGAAGAGTCTCATGCGCGGCTCGGGCGTCTCTATCTGTCCTATCGCAATGAAGGCGAGGGCAATTCGCGCGCAGCATGTCCGGCAACGCCGCATCGGAGCCCAACACCGGATAGCCCAGCACAGTGCATCCCGACCTCATGCGGTAATCCGACCAGGCCGGCTACCGAAAAGCGACCCTCTCGCTCGATCACGTCGATGCAGGCGCTTGCATGACCGCCGGCGCCGATCAACAGGATCGGTGCCTGGTCAACGGCTGTCGTCCATGGCCAGATGGGCGCTGCTCGGCAGATTGATCAGCCGCGCTCCAGGGATTCGGCCACCGGCAGCGCCATGCTCGGACACTCTCGGTACGGCGGCAGACGGTGCATCAGCGTCCAAGCCGGCCGGGTCATGAATCCGGCATCGTTGGTCGCGGCGAGAACCGCGTCGCGCTGCTCGCGCGACCGATGTCGATCCAGCAGCAGCGTCTGCAGCCAGTAGTTGCTGCGGCAGCCGTCCGGTTCGCCGAACGATGCGCGCTCCGGCAACGGCGGCGAATGCGGCCGCGTAACGCTCGAACAGCCGCCGCTTGGCCTGCAGGAAATCCGGCAAGCTGCTCGAGCTGCGCGCAGCCGAGCGCGGCATTGATATTCGGCAGCCGGTAGTTGTAGCCGACTTCGTCGTGCCGGTACTCCCAGCGGTGCGGCACCTTGGCGGTGGTAGTCAGGTGCTTGGCACGCTTGGCGAGCTCTGCATCGTTGGTGAGTATGGCGCCGCCGCCGCCGGTCGTGATGGTCTTGTTGCCGTTGAAGCTGAGAGTACCCATCAGTCCGAAGGTGCCGGTGTGGCGTCCGCCGATCGTGCTGCCAAGGGACTCGGCCGCGTCTTCGACCAGCGCCAGGTGAAAGTCGCGCGCGACCGCCAGCAGCACCCTCAATATCGACGGGGTGGCCGAAGGCATGCATCGGCACGAGCGCGCGGATGACGCGGCCGGTGCGCGCGGTTCACGCATTGGCCGCTGCGCATCTCGGTGGTGGCTTCACAGATACTCGCGCAGCGCGCGCGGGTCCAGCCCAGCGTGCGCTCCTCGCTGTCGACGAAGATGCGGCACGGCTCCGCAGTAGCTGACAGCGTTGGCCGTGGCGACGAAGGTGAGAGCGGGAATCAGAACTTCGTCGCCGCGGACGCACGCCCGCCAGATGCAGCGCCACATGCAGCGCGGCCGTGCCATTGACGACCGCCACAGCGTATTTTGCGCCGGTGTAGGCGGCGAGATCGGCCTCGAAGCGGTCGACGAATTTCCCCACGGACGAGACAAAGGTCGAATCGAGGCATTCCTTGAGGTAGATCCACTCGTTGCCGGCGAAGCGCGGTTCGTGCAAGGCAAGCGGGCCGGGGCCCACGACCGTGCCGAATGGCATCGACGATCTGGCTCGCCAGGCCCAGATGGGTCGGCTGCGACGTTCACAAGTTGTAGATATCCGGTCGGTAGCGGCTAGGTTTGCCGGCGCGCTGAACCAATCCACGGTCTCCGTGAGCCCGCGGCGAAATCCATCCAGACCAGCATATCGAGGCTGCCCATCCAAGCAGCTCGCGCGCCTTGTCATTGGAGGCCCACAGTCGCTCCACCTCGCTCTTTTCTGGGCGCAAGCGCTGTTCGTCGGTCACAATCTCGATCTCCGACGTCCATCACCTCGGCGATCATGCCGCGCCGTGTCGCCGATCGAAATCTCGAAGTTGCTGCCGAGATTGATGACTTCGCCGACACCGCGCTCGCAGGTCAACGCCGCAATGAAACCGGCCACCGTATCGCTCACATAGTTGAAATCGCGCGTCGGATGCAGGGAGCCCAGCTTGATCTGCCGCCTGCCGTTGGCGATTTGCGTGATGATGGTCGGGATGACCGCACGTGCGGACTGTCGCGGGCCGTAGGTATTGAACGGGCGCACGATGGTGACCGGCGTGCCGAACGAGCGTGGAACGACAACGCGATCTGATCGGCGCCGATCTTGCTCGCCGAATATGGCGACTGACCCTGCAGCGGATGATCTTCGGTGATCGGCACGAACCGCGCGGTGCCATAGACTTCGCTGGTGGACGTATGCACTACCTTGGCAACGCCCAGATCGCGCGCCGCCTGCACGACGTTCAGCGTGCCTTTGATATTGGTGTCGACATAGGTATCGGGCGAGTGATAGGAGTACGGAATCGCGATCAGTGCCGCCAGATGCAAAACGGCATCACAGCCCTTCATCGCCGTGCGCACGCCGTGCGGATCGCGGACATCGCCGGCGAACACCTCAAATCGGCCCCGCACATCCTCTGCGCAGTGATCCAGCCAGCCCCACGAATTGAAGGAGTTGTACAGGACGAAGGCGCGCACGTCATACCCGGCACGCACCAACCCTTCGGTCAGATGCGAGCCGATGAACCCATCGGCGCCGGTGACCAGAATTTTATTCACTTCAGATCCGCCCAACTCAGGCGACCGCCTTGGACCATACTGCGAAAACTCGGGCTGCATTCGAGCAGCTGTTCATACGTCCCTTGCGCCACCAACCTGCCGTCTTGTAGTTCCATGATGAGTGTCGCAGCGCCGAACCGTCGTGAGCCGGTGCGCGATGAGCACGATCGTGAGATCGCGATTGAGACCGTCGATCGCGTCCATCACCGATTGTTCGGTCGCATTGTCAAGGCGCTTGTCGCCTCGTCGAACACCAGAACGCTTGCTTGTTTGTAGAGCGCGCGGGCAATGCCGATGCGCTGACGCTGACCGCCGGAGAGTCGGATGCCGCGTTCACCCACCGAGGCGTGATAGCCTTCGGGCCGGCTTTCGATGAACTCGGCGATTTGAGCTTGACGTGCGGCCTGTTTCACCCGATCGAGATCGATTGCCTCGCGCGGCTACTCCGAACGCGATGTTTTCGGCCACGCGTCGTATCGGCGAGATAAATGCTCTGCGGCACGTGCGCGATAGTTCGCTGCCAGGCTCTGATTCGATCGCCAATGACGGGCTCACCGTCCACCAAAAGCTCGCCCTCGGTGGGCATCAGCAGCCCCATGAGCACATCGAGCGTCGTGCTTTTGCCGCTGCCGGTGCTGCCGACGAAGCCCACGCGGCGCCCTTGCGGATGTGAAATTGAGGTCATCCAGCACCCAGGGTCCATCGTTCGCATACCGGAATCGCACGCGGTTGAAACGTACTGCGTCCTGAAAATTCAGCGGCGCGGGAGCGGGCTGCAATAACTCTGCCGGCAGAGGCTGATCCAGCAGTTCTATCGTCTTCGCCAGCGAGCTCTCGCAGCCCGCAACGCTTGACCAAGCGTTGTAGCCCTGCTGCAGTGCCGGCAACAGACGTTGGGCGCCGAGCGCCAGCGTTCCGAGCAGGGGCAGGGCCGTGGCAAGGCCTCCGGCCCGACGGCTGAGACCATAGGTCAGAGCGGCGATCACCACCATCCCCAATGCTTCCATTGCGAATCGCGGGCTGGTGCTGATGAACATGTTAGCGCCTTGAGCGCGCCGCAAGGGGCTAATCCGCGCGGCGGTAGATGTCGCAGTAGACGGCTGCATTCCATCCAACAGCACATCGCGAATGCCGCCGAGACCTTCCTGCACCACTTTGACCATTCGCGTCTGTTCGTAGCGCGATCCGCTGGCTGTTGCGCTGCAGCTTTCGCCGGGTCATCCAGGTAACCAGACCATAGCTCGCCCCGAACCCTGCAGTCGCCAACAAGGCGACAAGCGGGTCGACGATGCAGCAAGGCAAGCGTGATCGCCACCAACATGACGAGTGAGCTGATCAGCATCAGTATTTGCGTCAGAACAGTCACTGTGTCGCTCACCTTGCTGGTGATGACGCTAATCACCTCACTGCTATTGAGAGCCACGTGCACTCGGTACGGCTGGTAGAGCGTGCGTCGATACACGTCGATGCCAAGGTCGGCGCCGGTTGCGAATGCAAGGCGGATACTCACCGACAAAAGCAGCAGACGGATCGCTCCAGCTATCACGGCAGCAGCGACGAACACGACTGTAATCGGCAACACCAGTTGATTTGGCGATGCGATGCCCAATGTTCCCGCGAAACTCGCGATAATGGGAACCTTGAACGCCCTATCGGGTGATATGAGCATGCCAATAAACGGCAATACCGCCCCGAGGCTGACCACCTCCGCAAAGGCGCCGAGCACAATCAGGATCGAGAGCAGCAAGAACTGGCGCCGACGACGCAGGCCGAGGTGACGCCACAGGCGCATCAGCAGATTCGTAATACTGCTAGTCGGCGGGACGATTTTCACTCGACTGACCCATATTACGGCGCCGCCTAGCGCCGCGCGTGGCGCTGTACGTCGGCGCGTATCTGCTCGATCTCAGCCCTGAGCGCCTCGTACTCCCGCATCTTTATCTTGAGAAACTGCCCGGTAAAGCGCGCCTTGCCTTCGATTCCGCGCGGTGTCAGCAAGTAGGTATATGCGGCCTTGTTCTTGCTGTTCTTGAAATTCGCGGCTTTGATCCAGCCCTTTTCCACCAACGCCTTGAGGCAATAGTTGACCTTGCCGAGGCTGATACCCAGTGCCCGCGCGACTTCGCGCTGACTCAACTCCGGGTTCGGCTCCAGGAGCTTCAGTAGTTTGTATCGAACTTCGTCCGTGAGCATGCGGGTCGGCGCATTCAATGTCGTCCGGTAAATGCCGTCAACTTCCCACCGCTATCGGGCCATCCGCTCGCGCGGTGAAGGCCGCGACGATACCGATCAACAAGCCGAGTGCGACGCCGGCCATCGCAATAATTACTGATTGCGGGCTCTTGCGGATCTCAGGTGTTACGGCAGGATCGATGATCGTGAATGCGTACTCGGTCCGGCCGTTGGCAAGCATCAGCGTCTTCATTTCGGACTCGATGAGGTCGGATATGGCGCGCTGCATGTCAACGACGTTGGTTTGGGAACTCTGCTGCTTGAGGTAGGCGATGTTCCGGTTAGACTCGTTCAGCGCGCGGGTGCGGACGAGTTCGTTCGCTAGCGCGACGAAACCGTTCGCCCATTGCGCAGCCGTTTGTGGGTCTGTCCAGTCGATATCTACTGCTGTCAGCTCCGTGCGCTTGTCCTCGCGAATTGTGACGATGCGATCCTTGAACCGCTTGACGGCGAACCACAAGGTCGTGTTCTTACCTTGGCGCGGGAAAATCACCGGCAGCAGACCCTGGCGCTTGATGAACTCCTCGATCAGTCGGCGTGAATTGAGAACCGCCAGAGCATCGTGATCCGAACCGCCGTTCTTCAAATCCAATCCCGCCAGACTCGCAAGTCCGCCGAGTTGGTTCGTGAGCCCCTGCCCGCTACCCATATCCGTATCGTGGGCTTCGGCGATGACGACCTCGGCCCTGAAGATCCGCGTTGCGGTGAGCGCGTAGGCGACAGCCAGTACCGCACAAACGAAGGTCGTGCACATGATGAGGTATTTTGCTTTCCACAGCACGCGCCAAAGGGCGATGACGTCGATCTCTTCTTCCTGGCCGGCAGGTTTGCTAAAACTCACCCTTCACCTCTTGGCAGTCCAGGCACGCTACCGCCCTGCAAAGTACACGCAATCGTGTTCGCATCACTGGCGCCGTCGCGCTGCCCCCCCCGGCGTGGCTACTGCACAGCCGATTTTATTGGAGAGTCCAACTGCGGCAATACAAACGCAGCCGGGAGTTGCTACGAGGGTGTCGCGGCCCAGCAGGCCAAGCAACAGCACCACGCGCTCGTCTCCGGATTCTCGCTGAAACACGCCTTCCAGGCCGTCGAATACGCCGGCAACGATTCGCACGTTCGACCCCGGCTCAAAGGGTGCGCAACCACGTAGGTGATGCAAACCGGTTTCAGGATCGGCCAATATGCGCAAATTCTCAACGATCGCATCCGGCACCACGGCGTAGTCACATCCGAAACGCACGATGTTGGCGACACCCACGGTGGATCGAACCGGTCCCATTGCCTGGCGACCCACCGCTAAGCGGAGAAATAGATAGCGCGGAAACAGGGAGGCGACTCGATCCATCCAGCGCCCATTGACTAGCGTCGGCCGCAGCAAGCGTGGGTAATACACCTGGTAACCTTGGCGCTGCAAATTGACCTCAGCGGCAACTTCCCGCGTGGGCTTCGTATGAATCAAATACCAGCGCACCATAGACTCCGTCTGATCTTCACGTGAGATCGCCGTTGCCGACGGCTGCTCGATTCAACAGCGTCAAGCTCGTGACCGTGACCCGACGTCGCGTTCATCAAATGAACGCTCGAGTCTCTACACATTAAGCCTTTGCAGTGTCAACTACGCAGGGAATGCATCTTGTACCGTGAATAGTAATCCCACCAGTCGGTGATAGGTGGGCTATTGGTTTCCGACAGGGTCACGTGCGTCTCATTGCGCGTCATACGTAGCCCCACTTCAGCCGCCCGTCGAATAAACTCGTCAGGGTCGAACGATGCCTCAATTCAGGACCGCGTTGAGCCTGTCCGATCACGGCCGTAAGATTCCTAAAACGAGCGCAAACCTCGATTTCGCAGCCCACCAAAGCATCTGTGAAACGGTCTCGTGGCGAGGATAGCATCGGGCTCACGCACAAACGAACTCTCCGATAAAGACGCGGGCACTCGGCACCGAGATTCGAGCGATTTCACTAGGCTCTTTCGATTTGGCTCTCGGGCACAAGCAGCAATACGCTATTGCAAACCACCACTGTCGCGATCGCATCGGACAGCGGCACGCGTCGGCAGTCCCTGCCCGCACATCGAGACCGTGTCTCGCGCAGGCGTGACGCCTCATACTCACTGGAGTTATCCCGACAGCGGCGCGTACACGGCTTTCAAGTGCTAGCCTCAGGAAAAAGCCGTCACCGCAGCCAATGTCAACTAAGTAGTCACTGGGTTGCAGCGCTATCGCTACAAAAATTCTGCGGTTGATGAAATCAGTCACTGCCTTATGCGATCCCCGTTGTGTGAAGGCGTGAATGTCTGGTTTCGCCAATTGCTTGCTCCTTTTTTTGTCTGGGGAAATTGTACATCCGCGCAAAGGCTGGCCTGCGTCGGTGCCGGGAAACAGCTGGGATACGGTCGCGGTAAGCCGTTGAATTCGGGGTCCTTTTCAGGGTGAGTCGGACGGCTAATCGCGTTGCGCGCCCAGAATAAGGGCATAATCGAGGGGCAGGTATCAGGGAGGAGGTCCCGCAGTGGCGACAATCCGCAGTTTGCTCGAATCACGCTGGCTCGAGTGGTGGGTCATTGGGGCGATCGCCGGCGGTTTAGACTGGCTGGCTAGCCTGCCGCCAAATCGAACTATGGCGCGGAGGGATCCCAGATGAGCATGACCGGCCGTTTCCTGCGCGGCGTCGCGTTATGGGCTGTCGTCCTCGCTCTCGCAGCTTGCGGCGGCGGCGGTGGCGGTGGCCCTGCTCCTCCCCCCAATAAGGCCAGCACTCCCTCGATCACAAAGCAGCCCGCGGCCACCACCGTGCCCGCTGGCGGCACAGCGACCCTGACCGTTGCAGCCACTGCCAATGGAGTCCTGACCTATCAGTGGTACCCCGTGTTCGAAGGTGCTGCTCCCCCGCTTTTGGGTCCGATCCCTGGTGCCACGTCGGCTGCTCTCACGGTATCCGGAATTTGGGTCAACGCCGGCGGGTACTACTGCGTCGTCACGAACACTCTGAATGGCACGACGTCGACAAAGACCTCCGCCAGCGCCTACGTGACGCTCGTTCCGGCCACGGCGAATGCGACGATCGGCACCGGCAGCGCGGCGCCGCCCAACACCGCGGGACTCCTGGCCTCGGTGAGCTTAGAGACAGGAGTGACCTACGCCTGGACCATCTCGAACGGCACGATCACGGCCGGGCAAGGAACCTCGCAGATCACCTATACATCCGGGGCACTGGGCCAACTGCAGATCAGGGTGACGGTGTCGAGCGCAACCGCCGGTACCTCGGTCGGCGTCGCAAACCTGTTCGTGGTGCCCACCGTGCCGGTCGTCAGCATCTTTGCGCAGTCGAGCGTCCTGCCCGGGGCAAATGGTGTCTTGGCGTCGACTACGTCCAATCCCGGCCAGACTTACGCCTGGACGCTGCAAAGTGGTACCGCTTCGACCGTGCTCGTGGGCTCCTCGACGGATGATGTGCTCACCTACAACGTAGGAACCACGGTCGGCTCCTATCCAATCTCGGTGGATGTGACCAGCGCATCAGGCAATCTCGGCAGCGCTTCCAAGACAGTCTCGGTCGTGACGGGCACCTTCCTCAAGAATCCACGCGACCTGGCGGCGCGCTCGCTGCACACAGGGACCCTACTCACCGATGGCCGTGTGCTGCTCGCTGGAGGAGATGCGGGGATACCCGACTGGAACGAGACGACGGGGCTGCCGATCGTCAGCTCCGAGAGCGACATCGTCGCGACGGCGGAGCTCTTCGACCCCGTCACGGAGACCTCGGCGTTCGTCGGCTCTCTGGCGACGGCGCGTGCGCAGCACGCGGCGACACTGCTCAACGACGGTCGGGTGCTCGTGGCAGGCGGCTTGGACGCCACGGGAACGCCGCTCGCCTCGACCGAGATCTACAGCCCCGCGTCGGGCGCGTGGACCGCCGGTCCCCCGATGAGTACCGCACGCGAACTGCCTTCCGCGACGCTGCTCGCGGACGGACGCGTGCTGGTTGCCGGCGGCTCGAACGCAAGCGGCGTGCTCGCCACCACCGAGATCTTTGATCCGGTCGCGAACAGCTGGACTACTGCCGAAACGATGATCAGTCCCCGGGTGCTGCACTCCGCAACGCTGCTCGGCGATGGACGGGTGCTGGCCGCGGGCGGGTTGAGCGGGGCTGGCACTGGTACGGCAAGCAGCAGCGCGGAACTGTACAACCCGACTAGCAACACCTGGCAGGCCGCCCCGGCGATACCTCATGGTGGGGTGTATGCTCAAGGCGCGGTTTTACTGCCCTCCGGCAAAGTGCTGCAACTCGGTCAGGCCGCTGAGATTTACGATCCCGTCGCCAATACCTGGGCGGACTCGCAAGCTGGTTCGGACACGGGACTCGTTGTGACCGGTCCAGGCGGGGTAGGCGACGCGACGACCGCGATACTACTTCCCAATGGCACCGTACTGGCCGCGGGCGGATACTTTTTCGGCTTCAATTGGGCCATCTACGATCCGGTCGCGCAGGAGTGGACCAGCTCCACTGTCACTGGAGCCCCGGCCTGGGGCATCGCAGGAACCTACTCCTCCGTGACTGCGCTGCAAGACGGGCGTGTGCTCATCGACGGTGGGGTCGTGAATAGCTATCCTCTCGCGAGCGGCCAGTCTGTCCCGGGCATCACGTTATATGACCCTACCCAGGGCAGCTGGTCATTTAGCGGTTCACAGGCACACTCCGGATACTACGGCGCGAGTGGTGTGCTCGGTAACGGTCAAGTGCTTGTCGCGGGCGGGGCCGATGTGCAGCAGGGCCCCGCTGGTGACACCGCAGTGGCGGCAGCGGACCTTTTTAATCCGAGCACCAATCGCTGGAGCGCCGCCGCTCCCATGAGCACGGCGCGACAACAGCACACGGCGACGGTACTGCAGAGCGGAGAGATGCTCGTGACGGGCGGCACCAGTGGTGTCTACAGCTGGTTGGACAGCGCCAGTGTGCTCAGCAGCGCCGAGATCTACAACCCGGCCACCAACAGCTGGAGTTCGACGGGCACCATGAGCACCGCACGTTATCAGCACACCGCCTCGCTGCTGGGCAATGGTGAGGTGCTGGTTGCGGGTGGCAATGACATCAACGGCACGTGCAGCTGCACGACGTTTGTGAGCTCTGCCGACCTGTACAATCCTGCGACCAACATCTTCACTGCCACAGGGGCGCTGAACGTCGCCCGCTACGCGCATACCGCGACCGTGCTGCAAGACGGGACAGTGCTGGTGGTCGGCGGATTTGGGGGACCGACGAGCACGCTCCAAAGCGGTGGCGCAGCGCTGGCAAGTGCCGAGATCTACAATCCTGCAACCGGGACTTGGGCCTTGACGGGCTCCATGACAACGGCGCGCATGAATCATACGGCGAGCCTTTTGCCCTCTGGTGATGTGCTGGTCAGCGGGGGCACAACGGGCAGTGCGACAACTGCGACGGCGGAGGTGTTCAATCCTGGGACTGGGACGTGGACACCTGCCGCCTCGATGTCGACGCAGCGACAATCGCACCGCGCGATAACCCTCGCCAACGGTACCGTGCTGGCCGTTGGAGGTTTAAACGACGCCACCAGCGCGGTGATCGGCGTCGGCACCGCCGAAGTTTACGATCCCATCGCCAACAACTGGTCGCCGAGTGGGGCGATGGTGACGACACGGCAGTTTTTCGTGCTGAACGCTCTCGGTGATGGCCGCATCCTGCTCGAGGGAGGCGCACCGAGTCTCCCCGGCCTGCCGGAATTCTACCGATAAGGTGCGGCGCCCATGGATAGCCTTGGGACATACCGAAATCGCCAATGTGCGAATTCGACGCATGAATCTCAAGTGACGATTTGAATTGTGATCGAGCCGCCGACGCCGGTCTTTGCGCCCGGCGTCCATGGCGTCGACGCCGTCGGATCGACGAAGACCGAGATATGGCCGGCTCCAGGCGTCACCTCGCACAGGCCGACACCACCCACGCCGTCATTGCTGACGGTGCAGGTCGTGCGCACGCGCGCTGCAGGCATGTGACCGCCAGGAATCGCAATCTTGAGAGCTGTGCCGGCCGGGCCGATGGTCTTGGAGTCTGCAATGAAGAAATTGATCGTCATTGTCGCCCCCACCAGCGACGCCTGGTATGTAATGACGTTTTGTCGGCTGACCAGCCACTGCATCGAACCGCTTCCTGCGAAATCCTTTGGGTCGAAGGCGGGCGCCGAGAAATAGCCTTCATTGTGCGACCGGCCTGCCTGATGGACGCCTCGGGAGGTGGACAGCGCTACGTTGTCCAGCGAAGCGTAGCCGGGGCCGCTTAGGACCATGCACGCATCGATATCGTTAAACGGATAGATGGGCGGGCCACCCGACAGCAGGATGTCGGCGAACGACATGTTCCAAATGCGGGCGTTGCCCGCGCCCCTGACCCATTGAAAGTGTGCCGCATGATTGTCTTCGAAATAATTCCCCATCTGCACCACACAAGCGCCTTCCGAGTAAACACCAACCGACCATCCCTCGAAAGTGTTGCCAATGAGCGTTACGCCGGCGCACGTGTTTGCGATGTTGACACCGTGCAATGATCCGGAGACATTGCCGTAAAATTCGTTGTCTCTGATTCGAACCGTCGTGCAGTGCCCAAGCAGATTGACGCCGTAGCGCAACCCGGCCATATAGCAATCGCGTATCGCGACGGCTCCCGTGTAGATCGCTCCGCCGTCAAGCTGGATACCGACGACCGTGGGGTTGCTTGCTCCAGCGTTGTTGACGAACGAGCAGTCCAATACCGAAGACGCCCGCAGATCGTCGCCGGCGTGGAACCCAATCTGATGAGAGGCATAGTTCTGCCAGTCAAACTGCAATTTCTCGATTCTGATGCCGCTGGCGAAGGACTTGGTACAGAATATCGCCTTGCCCGCTCCTGCCGCCGAGGATAGTGTGATGCGGGTTCCACCCGATCCGCTGCTGATGTTCTTGACCGCTCCGGAGATCGATATCGGATAACGCGAAATGGCGACCTCTGAGGCAAAGAGATATGTTCCTCCACCCGGGTTTCCGTCGAATACGTGATCGTTGCACGCTATCGCTTTCGCCCACGCCGCGGAACTGTCGATCTTCCCGTCAGGGTCGGCTCCGTACCTGCGCACGTCTCCGGCCGGATAGTCGAGGTTTGTCGGCGTCACTCCCGCCGCTGCCTCCGCGCTCGTCTGCGGAAAATGACTCGAAAAGCCGTCGGCCCTACCAACGTTCTCGGCGGCCCCGACAGCTGCGGCGGTTGTCAGACCGACACTCGAAATCAGGAACGAACGCCTGGCAGTGTCCTTCATTGCGATCCTCTCATGCATCGGCGTAGACGCAAACCCCTGTGCGTCTCTGCTCACGACACCGCTACAGGTATTGGTGCACCAAGATGAATCCGATTGCAAGATTGTAAATAATCGTCGTCACCGCCTGCCAAAGCGGCAGAGCTCGCACTCGTTCAGTATCGAGTGGCACGACAATGGTGTCGCCCGGGTGCATCTCAGTCGATTGTGAGCGTCTGAACCAACCGCCACGGTTTCCGGAAAATACGTCGCCATTCGCACGCACCACGTAAATGCGTTTTCGATCGGCCTTTTGAGTGGTCCCGCCACTCTTGGCGATATAGTCATCACGTGTCAGACCCACCTCGAATACGTGCGACGTTGGGCTCTGCACCTCGCCCAATATAGTAACCTCCTGCGTTTTCTTCGGTATGATCAGCTTATCGCCATCCTTGACCAGCACGTCTTCGGCGCCGCCCGCTCTTCCCTTGATCACTCCCTCTACGTCGATTACCAGCCGTCCCACAGGTTTGGTCTCCCGCAGCTGCCCCAACAATTGCTGGCCGATAACCAGACCCTGCGATGCGCTCGCTCCACCGCCGCCGCCCGCGGTGGCGGAACTGCTCGCGACAGCCTCGAGCGACAAAGCCGCCAAGTCAGTCTGCAAGCGATTGGCGAGCAATTCGAGCTGATCCTTTTCCCGTTTCTTCAACTCCTCCCGAATGAATACGGCGCCTTCAGGAAACGCAATATCGGTGAAACCTCCGGCTCGCTGCAGCACTGAATGCAGCGTCTCACCCTGATGGATAGGGTACTTACCGGGAAATCGAACCTCGCCCGCCAGCTCGATCGTACCGGGTTCCATCCACATCGGAATTGGCTTGATGACCAGCACATCGTAGGGCTTCAATTGCAAATCCGCGCCAGGCTTGCCGCGCCAAACATCCGCGAGATTCACCGGGATTAATTCGGTCTGACGTGCATCCCCGTCGACCACCTCGTAACGGGTGATTTCAGCCTGCCCCCGATACGCCGCAGCCTCCAAGCTGCCGCCGGCGCGAATAAGGTCGCTCACATGCATTGAGGGTTCGAGTGGATACCTGCCCGGCGCTTTGACTCGCCCATCGATGCTGACGATTTGCTCAGGATCGTCCGGCGTTGCCTGCAATGCGAGAGTTCGAATAACCGGCTGCAAGATGCGATCGCGACTCGCCGATAAATCGAAAACGAATATCTGATCACGTGGACGGAGCTCAGGATCGGCCTCGGAGCCGCGCGCCGCGAGAGCTCGTTTCAGGTCTGCCGAAATTACCTCGACCTTCTCCTCCGGCGGCACTTCTCTTCGAATCATGATGTAGTGCGGATCTGCATTTGGCCGCAACTCGTCGAAGCTGTCCAATACATCGCTCAATCGTAGGCCTGCGTGATATTCAAATGCACCGGGCCGAAAGACGTAACCCGTGAGCTGAATTGAATTTTCGAGCGTTGGCCGTATTTCCGGCACCTTAAGCTTATCGCCGTTATCCAATTCAATCGCGCGACTGGAAGCCACAGTCAAATCGACGTTGCGCATTTGACGCAGTTTTGACGGTAGAATTCTTTCCAGTTGCCCGAGCTTGGCATCGGCGTCCGGAGTGAGCCCACCGGCAATGTCGATGGCCTCTGCCACGGTCTTTTCCGTCTTCAGCTCGTATATGGCCGGCCTTTCCACGGCGCCGTAGACCGACACCGTGTTACCGATGGGCGGAATGAAAATAACGTCTCCCGGCAGGAGTTGTCGATCGCCACTGGTATCGCCGTGGAGCAAGAGATCGTAAAGATCGAGCGTCGTGACCAGATGACCATTTCGCTTGAGTTGGATATTGCGCAGTGAGCCGATTTTCTTGACTCCCCCGCTGACGAAAAGCGCATTGGTCATGGTCGACAAACCGCTAACGGTATATGAGCCCGGCTTCTTCGCCTCGCCCAATACGAAAACCCGGATTGAGCGAAGATCGCCCATCGCGACACTGACGTGTGATCCAATCATCTGCTTCGCTACGCGCTGCTCGATGAGCGTGCGCGCCTCGACGAAGGACATCGCGCTGACCATGATCGGCCCGAGCTTCGGGAAGTAAATTCTGCCGTCGCGTTCCACCGTCAATTCGTAGGTTTCAGGTTCGTTGCCAAAAAGCTGTATATCGAGCGTATCGCCCGGGCCAACGATGTAGTCACCTGGCACCTGTATGTCCGACACGGGTGCAAAGGTACTGGGAACGCCCTCGAAGAGATCGTAGCCAAACGGCTTGAGCGCCTCTTGGCCGGTGGGGAGTAGACGCAACAAGGTAAGCCGCACGAAATAATCGCGGAGCTCTGGATCGGCGCCGAGCCGTCGTGTTGCTTCAACGGCCGTCAAACCCGCGACGGGAATGGCGGGCAATCCAGGTAATTCGAGCACCCCGAACCGATTGAGTTTGTAAGGATTGTTGCTCAGGAGCCGCTTCCGGAATTTCTCCAACACTTCCTTCTCTCTGTCCGTCTTCGGCATGTCTGTGGGCAGCGGACAGCGAGTAAAGTCATAGCTGTAGGTTGCAGCATTGTTATTGGGGCTGTTATTTGCGTTGATCCCACCAATGCCGGGAATGCCGCTGGGAACGGAAATGCCGCTCGTGCCGTTGAGGGCATTGAGGCTATTGAGCGCGTTGACAGTGCTGTTGCCACTACTGCCATTGGGCCCATTGGAATTTTGGGGATTATTGGGGGAATTCGGGTTGGGTGGACCGAGACCGAATCGACTGCACATGTCGTCGACCGACGCCACGTCGATCAAGACCGTGTCATCGGCACGCAACTCTGGATCTTCGTTGTTTTGACGCAGTATGCGGTCGTCGCGCGTCTTTTCCTTGTTCGCCTTCTCGAGGAAATCGGTTGTTTGATCGCGCTTCGATTGCACCGTTTCAGGGGTCTGGAGCTTCTGATCAGTTTTCTTGGTGCCGGTCCCCTTGCCCAAGACATCCTGAAGGATCGATCCCTGCTGACCACTACCTTGAGTCAGGCTGTCCTTGAGCGATTGAATGGGATCTTCCGATTGGCTGTGAACCGAGGCGGTCAGGCTGAGCGCCAAAATGACCAAAAGAGCGCGTAGCGATCTACTGCGCATGGCGCCAATCAATGATAAATGGCTCGAAGACAGCTTTTGGCGAACGTGCAGAGCCTAAAATCATGCGCCCACTACCATCCCTATTCCGCGACAAGCTGCCGCTCCCAAAACGCCTTGCATTTGCTGTCAGTCCTCATTTAATCATGCCAACGTCGGGGCCCGACGGCCGCCGATACCGCCGCACATCATAGCCTGTGTTCGGTTCCGGGCAACCCCGTCGGCTGAACATCGTTTGCAAAAGCTTCTGAGACGAGCCATTTAACGCGCGTAATTTTTCTGCACCCAATCCGCGTAGTCCCGCCCCAACAGCTCCTGCCACCAACGCGTGTTGCCCAAATACCAGTCAAGAGTTGCCCGCAACCCCGTGGCGAGATCCCGCGCCGGCGAATAACCCAACTCCCGCTTGGCCTTCGAATAGTTGATGGCATAGCGTCGGTCATGCCCCAATCGATCGCGCACATTCGTGATCAAATCGACGGCTCGTTTGCCGCCGGCGACCGGCGAACTCGGAAACGCCGATCGCAGCTCCGCGCGCTGCCCCAAGGACTCGTCCACCAACCCGCACAGCGTCCGCACGATCTCGATATTAGTGGTCTCACTGTTGCCGCCGATGTTGTACACCTCGCCCGGCTTGCCTTTTCTCAGCGCCAGCGCGATCGCCGCGCAATGATCTTCCACATGCAGCCAGTCGCGCACCTGCAACCCGTCGCCGTACACCGGCAACGCCTTGCCGAGCAAGATATTGACGATGGTGAGCGGGATCAATTTCTCGGGAAACTGGTACGGCCCGTAGTTGTTCGAGCAATTGGTGATGACACTTTGCAATCCAAAGGTCTCATAGTATGCCCGAACCAGATGATCCGACGCTGCCTTGCTGGCCGAGTACGGCGAATTCGGTGCATAAGGGGTCGCCTCGTGAAACGGCGGGTCTTTGGGCCCCAATGATCCATACACCTCATCGGTGGACACATGGTGAAAGCGGTGCGCCGGCACGGTTTTCCGGTCGACCCACAGCGCTTTGGCCGCCTTGAGTAGTGCATGGGTGCCCACGATGTTGGTGCGGATGAAATCATCGGGGCCCAAGATCGAGCGGTCGACATGGGATTCGGCCGCGAAATGCACGATGGTGTCGATCTCGAGCTGCTCGAGCAGCGCGCGCACTGTGGCTTCGTCGCAGATATCGCCTTTCACGAACACATAGCGCGGGTTCTGGTCCAGACCCTCAAGATTCTCGATATTGCCGGCATAGGTCAGGGCATCGAACACCACCACCCGCCCCTCTTGGGGGCGAGCCAGCCAGTGGTGGACGAAGTTGGCACCGATGAAGCCGGCACCCCCGGTGATAAGCAGGTTACGGGGTTCGAAGCTCATCCAACATGGTCCTTAAATTGTGCCGCCAATGCCGCGCCGGCGCCGGGATCAGGGCTCGCGTCGCGCTCGTATCGAGCACACTGAACGCCGGGCGCCGCGCTCGCGTCGGATAGGCCGTACTCGGGATAGGCAGGACGGGCACGGCGCGGCTGAGTAATCCCCGTGCCAGGGCCTCATCTTGGATGGCGACAGCGAAATCGTACCAGCTCGCCACCCCGAGATCGGTCCAGTGGTATACGCCGCCGGGTGCGTTCACTTCGATGAGGCCCCAGATGGCGGCGGCGATGCTGCCCGCCCAGGTGGGGGTGCCGATCTGGTCGCAAACCACGCTCACCTGCTCCTTCTCACGCATCAAACGCAGCATGGTGAGCACGAAATTCCGTCCCGCGGCGGCATACACCCACGCCGTGCGCAACACGATGCCGCTCCCGGGGCCCTTCAACACATGCCGCTCGCCGCCAAGCTTGCTCACTCCGTAGACGCTCAAGGGATGGGCTTCATCCGTCGGCAAGTACGCGCGGTTGGAATTGCCGTCGAACACGAAGTCCGTCGACAAATGCAGCAGCCGGCACCCCGTGCTCGCTGTTGCCGCCGCCAAAACACCGGTCGCGGTGTCATTGACCGCCACAGCGAGCGATGGTTCATCCTCGGCCAAATCCACGGCGGTGTAGGCCGCGCCGTTCACGACCCACTCGGCGCCGGTGTCGGCCAAGGCGCGGGCGACGGCAGTCGCGTCGCAGATATCGAGCTCGGCTTGGGTCCTCGGTATCACCTGATGCTGGGCCGGTGCCGCCGCAACCACCGCGTTCGCGACTTGCCCCCCAACACCGATCACCAACACTCTCATGCGAACTTCTCGATCGCGGCGAAGCTCACGCCGCGGGCATCCTTCGCCGAGAGCTTGGGCGCCACGCCGGCAGGAAGGGGCCAGCGAATGTTCAAGGTCGGATCATCCCAGGCCAGGGTCCGCTCATGCGGCGGGCTGTAAAAATCGGTGCATTTATACAGAAAATCCGCGGATTCCGAGGTCACCAAGATGCCGTGCGCCAACCCCGGCGGAACCCACAGTATCCGATGATTCTCCGCGGACAGCTCCACCCCCCACCAGGCGCCGAACGTCGCACTGCTGCGCCGTAAGTCAACGACCACGTCGAACACGCTGCCAAGTGGAGACCCGGACCAACTTGCCCTGCGCGTGTTCCACCTGCAGGTGCAGCCCGCGCAAGCGTCCACTGCACCGAGCGGCTGTGATTATCCTGCACGAAGGTGGCATCGATGCCGGCGGCCTTGAATTTTTCTTCCTGCCAGGTCTCGGTGAAAAAGCCGCGGGCATCGCCGAACACCTGCGGTTCGATCAGCACCACATCGGCGATCGGCGTCGTCGTGAACTTCATGCGGCGGCGTGCTTCAAAATTGTTCTTTGACGATGCGCAGCAGATATTCGCCGTAGCCGCTTTTTTCCAGCGGCTTGGCGAGCTTCACCAATTGATCGGCGGTGATGAACCCCGAGCGCCAGGCGATTTCCTCCACACAGGCGACTTTCAAGCCCTGCCGCTCTTCGATGATGCGCACGAACACGCCGGCATCGAGCAAAGAATTGTGCGTGCCGGTATCGAGCCACGCCGTGCCGCGGCCCAGCCGTTCGACGTGCAGTTCACCGATCTTGAGATAGGCGCGATTCAGGTCGGTGATCTCGAGCTCGCCGCGCGGCGACGGCGCCAGCGCCTTGGCGAAGGCCGAGGCCCGTCCGTCGTAGAAATAAATCCCGGTGACGGCATAGTTCGATGGCGGGGACTTCGGCTTTTCCAAAAGATCCGTCACGCGGCCTGCGGGATCGAACTGCACGACGCCATAGCGCTCCGGATCCTGCACGTAGTAGCCGAACACGGTCGCACCGGATTCGCGCTGTGCCGCCGATATCAGCAGCGGCGTGAGGTTTGCGCCGTAAAAGATGTTGTCGCCCAGAATCAGCGCCGACGGCGCGCCTCCTAAGAACGCTTCCCCCAAGATCAGCGCCTGCGCGATGCCGTTGGGGACTTCTTGGACCACATACTCGAACGACAGTCCCCACTGGGCCCCGGACCCTAAGAGATCCCGGAAGGCCGTCTGGTCGCGCGGCGTGGTGATGATCAGATAGTCGCGAATACCGGCGGACATGAGCGCGGCCAGCGGATAATAGATCATCGGTTTGTCGTACACCGGCAACAACTGCTTGCTGAGCGACATCGTGATCGGGTGCAGGCGGGTGCCGGCGCCGCCTGCCAAAATGATGCCTTTCCGTTGTTTCACGCCTTACCCGTATCAGATTTCGGGTCGTGATTATAGGGCATCGAGGACAGTTTTTAATTCGAATCTGCGCTATGCGAAGGTCGTTCGCCGGCAGATTCGAGCGTTGCCACCAGGATTTCGAGACTGACGAATCGAATCCGAAGCCCGCCGTAGCTCTTCTGGTGGCTACGCTCGACGTCTTGCGCCACAACAAATAGCTCGGCTTTGGGGTATCGAACAGAGAACGCCTTCATGGCGGAGGCATCAAAATCACTTGCGGACCATTTGCATTCGATGCCGATCGGCGGCTGGCCGCGGCGCACCCACACGAAATCGACCTCATGGCCGTGCTTGTCGCGCCAATAGTTGATGCGCCGAGTCTGTGTGCGGGAGTGCAATTCGTTCAGAACATAATGTTCCCAGAGCAGTCCCATGTCGTCGGCGCGCGGATGCAGCCAGCCGCGGTAGTAGCAAACGAATCCCGTATCAAAACCATATACCTTCGGTGCTGCCACGATCTCGGCGACCTTGCCGGTGGAATAAGGCCGCACCACGTGAGCCACGAAGGTGATTTCGAGGATTGACAGATAATTGGTGATCGTCGGCCGGCTAACTTCGCACGCACGTGAGTACCGCGTTGCTTCGAAGATGCCGCCGCTGGCGGTCAGCAGCAGTTCCACAAAGTGCAGAAACGATTGACGCCGTTCCAGTCGGAACAGCTCCTGGATGTCTTTGGCCCAATAGGCCTCCATCCAATCTTGAAAGTCTCGCTCCGGAAGCGCTGACGGCAAAAGTAACGGGGGTAGTCCGCCGCGGTACAATCGCCGGGGCAGATCGTCGATGTGAAACGATTGCAAGTCCTTGCTCATCGCTGGAGTCAGCCATAATTCGGCCTTGCGCCCTGCGAGAGAATCGCGAAATTTGCGAGTCGCACCCAGCGTCGATGAGCCGGTGGCGATGATGTGTACTGTGGGAAAGTGATCTGCGGCAATCTTGAGCAGCTCCGACGGATTTCTCAATCGGTGCACTTCGTCCAGGATGACGCGTTTACCTTTGAGCCCTCCAAGGAATCCTTCAGGATCCTCCATCGGTCGCCGTTGCCGAGGGAGTTCGCAGTCAAAATATTCGACGCTTGGCAATGATTGGCAAATGGTCGTCTTTCCGGCGCGGCGCACGCCTGGAAACCAGACCACGGAATGCGTTTTCCAGAGCCGCGTTAGCTCATCGGTCCAAAACTGCCGGGGCCACATGCAGAGATGCTTTCACATAGTATGACCAAACGCAAATAAACTTGCGTATGGCCCGGACCTACCTACCCTGCCTTACCGATGCTTTGCCACATACCCAATGAGCGCCGCCAAACCCGCCGCCCCATGCCCCGCCGGCGACTTCGCCCCGCTCATATCGATCCCGACGGCCAGCTTCTTGCCCAGCTCCACGCCGTACTGATCGAAGGAATTCACACCCCAAATCGTGCCCTGCACGAACACGCTGTGCTCGTATAGCGCCAGCAATCCCCCCAAAGTTCGCGCCGTGGTTTGCGGATACATGAGGAGCGAGCTCGGCCGGTTGCCCTCATGCACCCGATGCGGACCGATGCGGGCAATGTCGGCGGCGCCGGCGCCCGCCCTTTTCATGTCGGCCTCGACGTCCTGCAGCGAGTAGCCGAACGCAAACGCCTGCGATTGCGCGAAGCAATTCTTGAGCGCGAGATCCTGCCCGTCCGTACCTCCCCACGAGCCGCGCAGCGGCGCGATGAAGTCCAACGCCTGCGTGAGGGTTCCCTGATGCAGCATCTGAAAGAACGAATGCTGGGCGTTCGATCCCGGTTCCCCCCAGACGATGGGCGCCGTGGCGAAATCGACGCGCGCGCCGTTCAAGCTCACCGACTTGCCGTTGCTTTCCATTTCCAGTTGCTGCAAATAGGCGGGCAAGCGGGCCAGCCTCTGATCGTACGGCAGCACCGCGAGCGTCGGTAATTTCAAGAAAGTCCGGTTCCATACCCCGAGCAGGCCCATGAGCACGGGCAGATTCTTCTCGAACGGTGCGTCAATGAAATGTCTGTCGATGTCGCTCGCGCCCTGCAGGAATTCTTCGAAGCGGGCGCTGCCGACCGTGAGTTCGGCGATCAGGCCGATCGCCGACCACACCGAATAGCGCCCGCCCACCCAATCCCAGAGGGTGAAGCGATGGTCGGCGGCGATGCCGAAGGCATCCATCGCTTCCGCGTTGGTCGATACGGCGGCGAAGTGATTCGCCGGAGATCTCTCGCCGAGCGCACCGACGATCCACGCCCGCGCCGCATTGGCATTCGCCTGCGTCTCGAGCGTCGTAAACGTCTTCGAGCACACGATAACCAACGTTTCCGCGGGATCGATGCTGCGCGTGAGATCCTCGAGTTGGGTGCGATCCACGTTCGATACGAAGTGCGGCGTGATGCCGCCGCTCCACTCCGCTTTGAGCGCATCGCACACCAGCAGCGGCCCCAAGTCCGAGCCGCCGATGCCGATGTTCACGACCTGCTTGAGTGGCTTGCCGGTGATCCCAAGCTTTTTGCCTGAGCGTACCGCGGCGACGAAATCGACCAGTTTCCGGCGCGACTCGCGCACTTCCGCCTGCACCGCCGTCGAACCGGCGAAGTCGGAGCGCAACGCCGTGTGCAGTACCGCGCGCTGCTCGGTGCTGTTGATCGGATCACCGCGAAACATCGCTGCCCGGCGCCCCGGCAGATCCGCGGCGCGCGCCAGATCGAACAACAGCGGCAAGGTCTTGCCCGTGATGCGCTGGCGTGACATATCGAGCAGCCAGGAATCGTGTTCGACGTGGAAGTTCTGCCAGCGCTGCGGGTCGCCCGCCGTCAAATCGCGCAGATGCGCGCCGGCCAATTCATCCGCGTGCGCGGCAACCGCGCCCCACTCGCTTAAACTCGAATTCAACTGTGTCATGGCGGGCAACGAGCTCTCAAGATTGCGGGTGGTAAAACCCAAGATACCATTCGACGAACTGCTTCACACCCGTTTCCAAACCGGTGCGCGGCCGATAACCCACATCGCGCGCCAGCGCCTCGACATCGGCCCAGGTGTCCGGTAAATCACCGGGCTGCATCGGCAACAAATTCTTCTGCGCACGCTTGCCTAAGCATTGTTCGAGCACCTCGATGTAGCGCAGCAGCGCCACCGGCCGTTGATTGCCGATATTGTAAATTCTATAAGGGGCAGAGCTCGTGGCGGGATCGGGCGCCGCTGAATCCCAGTTGGGATCGGCGGTCGCCACCCGATCCACGGCGCCGACGACGCCTTCGACGATATCGTCGATATAGGTGAAATCCCGCTGATGCCGGCCGCCGTTGAACACATCGATCGGCAGCCCGGCAAGGATGTTCTTGGTGAACAAGAATAGCGCCATATCGGGGCGGCCCCACGGGCCGTACACCGTGAAGAAGCGCAGCCCGGTGGTCGGCAAGCCGTACAGCGAGGAGTAGCTGTGTGCCATCAATTCGTTGGCCTTCTTGGTGGCCGCATACAAGGTGAGCGGATGGTCGACGTTCTGCTCCTCCGAGAACGGCATCCGCGTATTCGCACCGTACACCGAGCTGGTGGAGGCATAGACCAAATGCTCGACCGCGTGGTGCCGGCACCCCTCGATGACGTGCAGAAAGCCCGTGATGTTGCTTTGCACGTACACATGCGGATTGACGATGGAGTAGCGCACGCCGGCCTGCGCCGCCAGATGCACCACGCGTTGAAAACACTCCTCGCGGAACAAGCGTTCCATCGCCTCGCGGTCCGCAACATCCGCGTGAACGAAGCGAAACCCCGGATGGCGGGCGAGGATTTCGAGGCGTGCGGCTTTGAGGGCCGGGTCATAGTAGGCATTCAGGTTATCGAGGCCCACGACCTCGTCGCCGCGCTCGAGCAGCCGCCGCGCACTATGAAATCCGATGAACCCGGCCGCGCCGGTTACCAGCAGCTTCACACCCTTCGCCACACCGTTTTGCCGCCCGAGGCCTTGTCGAGCAGCGCGAGCACGTGCTCATGCGCGGCCAATTCACTCTCGCTTGGCCTCACCACGATGATGCGAATGCCGCCGTCCAAACGCAGCGGCGCCGCGCGGCGCGCCTGGGCGCTGCGCAAGTCCGATTCGGCGCTCAAGGTAAGATTGGCCTGCCCGCCGGTCATGGCGAGATACACCTCGGCGAGGATGCGCGCGTCGAGCAGCGCGCCGTGGTAATCGCGATGCGAATTGTCGACCGAATAGCGCTTGCACAAGGCGTCGAGACTGTTGCGTTGGCCGGGATGCATCTGCCGCGCGAGCGCCAGGGTGTCGAGCACCCGGCACAGGTCGCCGATTTTGTGCTCAAGCTCGATGCGGGCGAGTTCCGCATTCAAGAAGGCGACATCGAACGGCGCGTTGTGGATGATGAGTTCCGCGTCGCGGATGAACTCCAGGAACTCCGCGTGCACCTCGCCGAACAGCGGCTGCTTCGTCAGGGTCTCGCGCGACAAACCGTGCACCTGCTGGGCGCCCTCGTCGATGTCGCGCTCCGGATTCAGGTACTGATGATAGGTGCGGCCGGTGAGCCGCCGATTGACGAGTTCCACGCAGCCGATCTCGATGACCCGGTGCTGTTGCTCGACCTCGAGGCCGGTGGTCTCGGTATCGAGGACGATTTGACGCATGTGGCCGGGGACTCCTACGGGCTATTGCGCCGCCAGCAGGCGGTCGATGGCGACATTGGCGAGTTGATCGACGTATTCGTTGCCTTCATGTCCCGAATGCCCTTTGACCCAATGCCATTCGATGTCCTGCTCCTGAACGGCAGTGTCCAACAGTTGCCATAAATCCTGATTTTTGACAGGCGCGCGTGCTGCGGTCCGCCAGCCGCGCGCCTTCCACTGGGGCAGCCACTCCGTGATGCCCTGCAGCACGTACTTCGAGTCGGTGTACAGCTTGACCGAGCAGCGCCGCTTCAGCGCACCCAAGCCGCCGATGGCCGCCATCAGTTCCATGCGATTGTTGGTGGTCGCGGGTTCGGCACCGGATACTTCTTTGCGCTGCTTGCCGGCCACCAACAACGCCGCCCAGCCGCCGGGACCAGGGTTGCCGCGGCATGCGCCGTCGGTAAAGATCTCGACCGCCGTCATAACCTAATTTTCGTGGTCGGCTCCGCTGCGCCCACCAGGACGCGCTGGCGCACCCGCCGGCGCGGTCGCACCAGCGTCATGGTGGGCACCCGCTTGCGCGCCTTGAGCAAGTAAGCACCCGTCATCCACGACGCGCGCGGCCGGGCGTGGGCGTCGCCGGGCAATTGGCCCTTGGTCGGCAGCAGCCCGAGGTAGCCATAGACGCTATCCACATCGAAGCCGAGCAGCTTCACCCAATCGCGCAGGCGCCGCTCGGAGAGTAAGCGTCTCGTCTGCGGCGGAAACTCCTGACGCCCGACGTGCTTGGCGAAGGCGCGGCGCACCCCCCAGCCGCTGAAGGGATTGAAGCCGCAGATCATCAGGCAGCCTTCCGCGATCAGCACCCGCTCAGCCTCGCGCAGCACGGCGTAGGGATCCTCGACCAGTTCGAGGGTATGCGGCAGGAAGATCGCGTCGATGGAATCGGATCGGAACGGCAGCGAATCGAGCGGCGCGCACAGGGTCACGCCCGTGCTCATTTCCGGCGCCAACAGGGTCGTATGCTGCGTGCGGGCGCCGTCCAACAGATGGCGCGCGGGTCCCCAGGCGCCGACTTGCAGCAGCTCGAACCCGAACACGTCATCGAGCGCGAGCGGCGCCAGCGCCGCCTCTTCGCGCAGCACACGCTCCCCGAGCGGGCCTTCGAACCAATCGATCGGGGCTGTTTCGCGCACCTGTTCCAACCTTGGGCTCCTTCATGAAAAAACTAGCGAAGTTCGAATGTTACAGGTTAAATACGGGCGCAAAATGCCAACTTCTACCTCGCATCTTATCGTGCGCCCGGTGCGCGCATTCTCCGATAACTATATCTGGCTGATCGACGCGCCGCTGGCACCGGCCCACGCGGTCGTGGTCGTCGACCCCGGCGATGCGGCACCCGTGATTGCCGAGTTGCAGCGCAGCGGTTTAAGCTTAGCCGCCATTTTACTGACTCACCATCATCCCGATCATATCGGCGGCGTCCCGGAGCTGCTGCGCCACCGGGCGGTCCCGGTCTTGGGGCCTGACGATACCCGCATCGCGCAGCGCACTCGCACTGTCCGCGAGGGCGAGCCCTGCGACTTGCCGGAGTTGGGACTTTCCTTCGAGATTTTGCAGGTTCCCGGGCATACCGTAAGCCACATCGCATTTTGGGGGCATGGCGCTCTCTTCTGCGGCGATACGTTATTCAGCGCGGGCTGCGGCCGAATGTTCGAGGGTAACCCTATACAGATGAATGCTTCGTTGAACAAGCTCCGCAACTTGCCGCCGGACACGCGCGTATTCTGCGGCCACGAATACACCGCCGCCAACCTGCGCTTCGCCTTGACGGTGGATCCCGGGAACGTAGCCGCGCTCGAGTACCGCGACAAGGTCAATCGCCTGCGCGCGGCGGACAGCCCGACGCTACCCTCGACGATGGGCCTGGAGATCCGGGTCAATCCGTTTTTGCGCTGCGATGACCCAGCCGTCGTCAGGGCTGCCGAGACCCACGCGGGTAAAGCGCTCGAGAATCCGGCCGCGGTTTTCGGCGTGTTGCGCGCCTGGAAGGATCAGTTCCGCTAGCCGGAACCACCGTATGAGACTCATTTCCCGAACTCTGTTCTTCATCGCGGCCTTGAGTGCGCTCGGCGGATGCGCTCATCAGCCCGCCGCGCCGCCCGTGCGCGAACCAATCGTGATACCGGCCGAGCCCATGGGTCCGGAAACGCCGGTCGCCCCGCCCGCCGCGTCCGACGGCACGACTCCGTCGCTCACCATGCCGCGCGAGTGGCAGCACCACAACGGCGAGGACTATGACGATCTGTTCGATCGCATGCGTGCCGGTTTTGCCTTGGACGAGGTGCAGGAGCCCGCGATCGATACCCAGCTGGCCTGGTTCGAACACAACCCGGATTATCTCGAACGGGTATTCCAGCGCGGCCAGCGCTACATGTATCACATCGTCACCGAGGTCGAGGCGCGCGGCATGCCGCTGGAATTCGCGTTGCTGCCGGTGGTGGAAAGCGCCTATGAGCCGTTCGCCTACTCGGTGAGCCGCGCCGCGGGCCTGTGGCAGTTCATACCCGATACCGGCAGGCGCTTCGGCTTGAAGCAGAATTGGTGGTTCGACGGCCGGCGCGACGTGATCGAATCGACCCGCGCCGCGCTCGACTACCTGCAGGCCCTGCACGATCAATTCGACGGCGACTGGCTGCTGGCGATCGCCGCCTACAACGTCGGCGAGAATTCGGTGCAGCGCGAATTGGACTACAACCGCGCGCACGGCAAGCCCGCCGATTTCTGGCATTTGAAATTGCCCGCCGAAACCCGCGCCTATGTGCCGAAGCTCCTGGCGATGAAGCGCCTGATGGCCGAACCCGAGCGCTACGGCCTGGAATTCGCGGTGATCCCGAATGAACCTTACTTCGCCGTGATCGATACCAATGCGCAGATCGACCTGAAGATCGCCGCGCAGCTCGCGAACACGAGCTACGATGAGCTGGTCGCGCTCGAACCCGGGCTATAACCGCTGGGCCACCGACCCCGAGGGGCCGCACCGCATGCTGGTGCCGATCGACAATGCGGATGGATTCGAGGCGGCGCTGCAGACGTTGTCGCCCGAGGAGCGCGTGCGCTTCGCCGTGCACGAGGTGGCGCGCCGCGAGACGCTGGCGATGATCGCCAAGCAGTATGGGACGACGGCAACGGTCATTGCCAAGATCAACGACCTGAAGGACGGCAAGGTGACGGTCGGCGAGTCGCTGAAGATCCCGCGAGATCAGCGGAGAATTGCCCGACAAGGTGCTGCTCGCGGCGGCGCGAGTTGACCGTCCCGATCTCGGCGGCCGCAAACAGCGTCAAATCGTCTATCGGGTGAGGGCGGGCGAGACCTTGTCCAGCATCGCGCGCCGCCACGGCATGCCGGTGAGCACGCTGGCGCGGTTGAATAACATAGGCACGTCGGATGCGCTGGTGAAGGGACAGCGGCTGGTCATCAAGGCGAGCTCCCGGCGCTATCGCGATGAGGGAGTCGTGTCGGGGCGACGTGTGCTATACACCGTGCGCCGGGGCGACACCATTTTCAGCATTTCGCACCAGTTTCAGGTGTCGGTGCCCCAGCTCAAGAGCTGGAACGGCCTGAACAAGCATCATCAGATCCGGGCCGGACAACGGCTGGTCATGTACGTCGACTCGAATCGGCAACAGGGTTAACAACAATGGGTTTTTTGAGCGGTAAACGCGCGCTGATCGTCGGGCTCGCCACCGACCGTTCCATCGCCTGGGGCATCGCGCAAGCCATGCACGCGCAAGGCGCGGAACTTGCCTTTGCACATATCGAGCGCATGACGGACCGCGTCGTGCCGCTTGCCAAGCAGTTGGGCTCGGATATCACCTTCATCATGGACGTGGCCTCCGACGAGGAGATTGCGCGGGGGTTCGCGCAGCTCAAATCCCGCTGGGATGCGTTCGACATTCTGGTTCATGCCGTCGCCTTCGCGCCGCGCGAGGCGCTCACCGGCGGCTTTCTCGATGCCACCACGCGCGAGGGCTTTCGCGTGGCGCATGACATCTCCAGCTATAGCTTCACGGCATTGGCGCGCGCCTCGCTGCCCTTCATGCAGGGCCGCGCCGGCTCGATGGTGTCCTTGAGCTACTTGGGCGCGGTGCGCTCCATACCGGGCTACAACGTGATGGGGCTCGCCAAGGCCAGCCTCGAAGCCAATGTGCGCTTCCTCGCCGCCGACTTGGGGCAGCAGGGCATCCGGGTCAACGCCATTTCCGCAGGACCCATCAAGACCCTGTCCGCGGCCGGCATCCCGGGGCTGCGCAAGATGCTTAGCAGAGTGGCGGCCACCGCGCCCATCCGGCGCAACGTGACCATCGAGGACGTGGGCAACGCGGCGGCCTTCCTGTGTTCGGATCTCGCCGCGGGCATCAGCGGCGAGGTGCTGTATGTGGACGGCGGATTCCACAGCGTGGGTATGAGTTTTCCCTCGGACGGCGACGGCGCCTGAACGGGCGTCTCGCGGCTGTCAACCGTTCGGTGCGCAGACGTTAGGGTAAAATGCGGGCCTACGCCTTATGGGCGGCTGCAGAAGGGATTGGATTATGTTAAGTCAAAGGATCATACAATTCGTCGTGCCCAGCGCTTGCTGCATTGCCCTTGCGGCGTGCGCCGATCTCACGGTCAGGACTGACCAGAACCCAGCCTCTCGGTGCGCAGTGCCATACGTATTCCTTCGCGAAGGAGTATGTCGCCAACGCGGACCAGCCTGCCGCCTATGGCAATCCCTTGAATGCCGACCGTCTGCGAGCCGCCATCGAGGCGAATCTGTCGTCCCGCGGGATTCAGCCCGCCGATCGCGCCGCAGCCGACTGCGTGGTGGGCTACGCTATGGGATCACGCCAGGTGATGAACGATTATTACGGGGGCATCGGCCCCGGCTGGGGTCCCGGTTGGGGTTACGGATGGGGCTTTGGCGGCGGATACTATGGCGGCGCGTTCGGTTGGGATTATCCCTATATGCAGAACGAGACCCGTATTGCCGTGGACGTGTTCGATGCCAAGTCGCACCAGGCGATCTGGCATGCCTCCGTCAGTCAGACCGTCTCTGAGCTGAGCGGCCCGAACGCGGTGGAGAAGATCAACGCGGCCGCCGCAGCGATATTCTCGAAGTTCCCGGCGGGAGCGCCGCCGGCGGCCGGCCGGGCAACATAACAGTCATCCGCCGGAACTCCGGCTCGAGCGGCCTTTAAGCTGGAACAACCAGCCTCAATTTGACCGCGCGCGCAAGTTGCTTCTGTCGAACATCGAAAGTGACAAAGGATCGCAGGCCCAATTCCAGGGCACTGGCGACGTGCAAAACGTCGAGCGAACGACAGCCGATGACGCGCGTGAATTCACGGCTGATGTCGCTCGCGCGTTCGAGAGTTGCACGCCATAAAAGATCCGCTTGCACATACATGCCTTGCGCAAAGTCATGATCCAGAGCCGCGAGCGCCGCATCATGGATTGCCGCAGTGACAATCTTGCGATGCGCGGCCAGCCCGCGAAGCTTCTTCACGCTCTTGCGCGGCACCAAATATTGTTGGCGCATGAGATCTTCGGTGGCGGTTGGAGCTGATCAACGGGATGAAACTCGAGAATCGCCCTTGATTAGCGTTCCGGTCCTCAGACGCCGAAGAATAAATAGTCGATCGCGGCCAGCAGTTCGCCGCGCGCGGCCGCGATGGAGCCGCTGCATTCCTTCAGATCTCGAGCCTGCAGACCCGTCAGGGCAGGAACCAGAACCACGTGTTCGGCTCCATCCAGCGCAACGATGGGCGTCAACCGGCTGATCACCGTCGGCATCCACCCCAGCGGCACCAGGGGCGCGACGATCTGCTGACGCGCGTACTGCGCGAAGTCGGACTGCAGCGCGACTACGAAGGGGTAAGCGCGCCGAGCCGACGCGATGGGGTTCGGGAACACATCAAACTGCGCCATCGTCGCTCTCATAGTGCTCACGCGCCAGATCCGCAAACGATCCATGTTGGTCCGCATAATTTTCCACAGCGGACAATCCACGCGCGAGTTCGGCTCTGATCGCCTCTGAATGCAGCTCCGCGTACTTCGAGGCCAGCGCCTCCTCCGCCACCTTCGAGGCATTGATGCCGGCATTCTTCGCCTTCGCGTAGAGATCAGAATTCAGCGTGATGCTGACCGTCTGTTTGGGAGCCTTGGGCTTGAATAGCGGTTCTCGCATGACGCCCTCCGGTGAGACACGTGTATTCTACCCGTGTCTGTAACAGGTGTCGAACGCCCCTCAGCGCACCGACACCCGCTGCACGAATCCGTAGTACAGCGCCGCGAGGACGACCGCCACCGCTATAACCAGCGCGAAGAAGCGGTGCAGCGAGCCCGTCAGTAATTCCGGATGCTGCCCCACCGCCTTGCCAAGCCACGCGAGCACGCCGCACCAAATGAGGGAACCACTCAACGTGGCGATCGCGTAGCGGCGAAAGCTCATGCGCAGAATGCCGGTGGGGATGCCGATCAGATGCCGGATCACCGGCAGCAGGCGCGCGAAGAATACGCCGGGCGGTCCATAGCGGGTGCACCAGCGCTCCGCTAATTCCAGCTTCGCCTGCCCGAGCCCGACATAGCGACCCAGGCGCAACATCACGGGACGTCCCAGGAGCCGGGATGCCCAGTACATCACACAGGCTCCGACGAATGATCCTGCCGTTCCGGCCAGCACCACGCCTGCGAAGGAAAATTGCCCCTGGGTGTGCGCGAGGTAGGCGGCGGGTGGAATGATGACCTCGCTCGGGATGGGGACGATGGTGCTTTCCAGCGCCATCAGGCCCGCGATCAGCCAATATCCCCCCTGGCTCAAGGTCGCGAGATACCAGTCCGAAAAATGGTGCAGCAGCTCGGCCAACTAGCGCCTAGTCGATTGCCTGCGGATTCAGGATCACCTTGGCATCGGCGCGCGCGCCGGCCGCATAACTCTGCGCCTCGTTCGCGGCGATCTGGCCGGCAAATTGCCGCCGCAATTCCTCATCCTGCTGTTTCTGATCGCCCGTTGGAGCGCCCGTCTCTTCGCGCACCGCGCTCAAGGCAATGACCGAAGCGTCCCCGTTCGCGAGGCGCGCATCGCCGTACAGCGGTTTGCCCTGTGGTTTCAGTTGACCGAACACCTGCACGCGAATCTCCATCGGTACGCCCGGGTCTTGCCGGGAGACGAACTTTGGCGGCGACGCTGTGACGTTGAGGCTCTTGGCCACCGCGTCCCAGGACTCGCCCGCGTCGAGGCGCTTGACGGCGTCCGCCGCCGCGGCGGCGGCAAGCTCGATGCCGCGCTGTTTCTTCCATGCGGCCACGACGTCGGTGTGCACGGCCTCCAGCGGTTTCTGCTGCGGCAGCTTGTGATCCGTGGCGCGCATCACCACACCGCGGCCCTTCTCCACTTCGACGATCTGGCTCAAACGCCCATCGAGGACGTCCTGGCTGAATGCTGCCTCGATCACCGCGGGCGCCTTGCCCAGAGCGCCGCCGCCGTCGGTGCGGCTGAAATTCGGTATGTCGAGCACGGTCAGGCCGGCTTTGCGAGCCACCACGTCGATGTCCGTGGTATTTTGCAGCGCGGCATCGGCCAGCTGATCTTGTGCGCCGTTGAACAGCCGCTCGGCTTCGTTGCGCCGGTATTCGGTTTCCAGCTCCGCCTTGCTCTGCTCGAAGGTTTTGACGGTTGCCGGTTGAATCCCAACCAGCTTGAGAATGTGATACCCGAACTGCGTCTTCACGGGCCCGCGGATCTCATCGACTTTCATGCTGTAAGCGGCATCGGCGAACGGCGCCACCCACACTTTGCGCTCGGACCAGCCTAGGTCGCCGCCTTGGGCCGCGGATCCCGGGTCCTGCGAGAATTCCTTGGCCAATTTCGCGAAATCCTCGCCGGCTTGGGCGCGCTTCAAGATCGCTTCCGCTTTGGCCTTGACCGCCGCGTCGTCCTTCGAATCCGCGACCGTCAACAGAATGTGGCTGACCCGGCGCTGCTCAGGTTGTGCGAAACGCTCCGGCGTCTTCGCCTTCTGTTCATCGTAATAGGCCTTGAGCTGCGCATCGTCGACGGTCACCTTCGCGGCGATCGCGCTCAAGCTGATTTCCACATAGTGCAGGTCCACCGTCTCCGGGGTCATGTATTCGGATTTATGCGCATCGTAATAAGTCTTGAGCGCCGCCTCGTCGGGAGTCGCTTGGTTCGCATATTTCTCCGCCGACAGCACGATCCAGGTGATTTCGCGCTGCTGTTTGGTCAACGCGCGGATTTGCTTCAGTTCAGTCGTGGTCGCGAAGCTCGACAAGCTGAGCGCCGAATTCAACTGCCGCAGCTTGACGTCGCGCTTGAAGAGTTCCTCGATCTCGAGGGGCGAGCGTCCCTGCGCCCGCAAGACCGCGACCGCATGGGGCAGGTCGCACTTACCGTCCACTTGAAACACGGGAATCTGGCACTCGGCCTGCAGCACGTCCGCGTCGCTGACGCGGTAGCCGAGCGCATCGGCGCGCGTGAGCAGCGCCTCGCTGTTCACATATTGATCGAGCACCCGCTTCTTGATGTCGTTGCGCTGCGCTTCGCTGATCGACCCTTTGGCCTGCCGCTCGATCTGCGCCAGCTGTTGCTGATAGGACTGCCTGACCTCGTTGGCCGAGACCTCGGCGCCGTTGACCTTGGCGGCATAAGTCGGGGCCGTCAATGTCCAATTGATCCCCCAGAACACGAACACCAAGCCGATGGCGCCGAGCACCACACCGGCCAGCCAACCCTTTAATTTGTCGTGTATCGATTGCAGCATCCCAACCTCTCAACCCTAAGGCGCGGCCAACTGGCTCGCGCAGACCTAAAGGAAATGGCGGAGTGGACGGGACTCGAACCCGCGACCCCCGGCGTGACAGGCCGGTATTCTAACCAGCTGAACTACCACTCCGCTGTTGGTGGGTGCTGAGGGGATCGAACCCCCGACCCTCGCCGTGTAAAGGCGATGCTCTACCAGCTGAGCTAAGCACCCACTGGAAGAGGCGCGGAAGTCTACGGTTTCCATGCGCTTCGCGCAACTGGCCATGCGCTTCGCGCAACCTTCAACGGGGTCGAGGCGACCCCGCCCATTGGGTGCTCGCTGCGCGAGCGGTAAGATCGCGCGAAATCGGCTCAGCTAGTGCGCCCGGACCTGCGTTTTGACGCGCGGCGGCTTGCGCCGGCGCTTGTCCCCCGCGATGGCTTCCGGCGCCTTCGTCTCCGCCGCCGGCACCGGTACCGGCATCTGGGTCAGCGCCACCTGCAGCACTTCGTCGATCCATTTCACCGGCCGGATGTCGAGCTTTTCCTTGATATTGTCGGCAATCTCCGCCAGATCCTTGGTGTTTTCATCGGGGATCAGCACGGTGGTGATTCCGCCGCGGTGCGCCGCCAGCAATTTTTCCTTCAATCCGCCGATCGGGAGAACTTCGCCGCGCAGCGTGATTTCGCCGGTCATCGCCACATCCGAGCGCACCGGAATCTTGGTGAGCGCGGAAATCAACGAGGTGCACATACCTACGCCCGCGCTCGGTCCGTCCTTGGGCGTCGCGCCCTCGGGCACGTGAATGTGCACATCGACCTTCTGATAGAAATCCACATCGAGCCCGAGCATGGCGGAGCGGCTTCGCACCACCGTCATCGCGGCCTGAATCGACTCCTGCATCACTTCGCCGAGCTGGCCGGTGTGCGTGAGTTTGCCCTTGCCGTTCACGACCGCCGCCTCGATGGTCAGAAGCTCGCCGCCGACCTCGGTCCACGCCAGCCCGACGACTTGACCGATACGATTGCTCTCCTCGGCCTTGCCGTAGCGGAAGCGCCGCACGCCCAGATACTTGTCCAGATTGTTCGAGTCCACGGTCACGCTCTTCTCGGCCGGCGCGAGCAGCAATTGCTTGACCGACTTGCGTCCGATCTTCGACAGCTCGCGCTCGAGGTTGCGCACCCCGGCTTCGCGCGTATAGAAGCGAATCATGTCCTGAATGGCGCCGTCCGACACCACCAGTTCGTCGGGTTTCAATCCGTTCTGTTTGATCTGCTTCGGCAAGAGATAGCGGCGCGCGATGTTGCTCTTTTCGTCCTCGGTGTAGCCCGGCAGGCGGATCACTTCCATACGATCCAGCAGCGGCGCGGGAATGTTCAGGCTGTTGGCGGTGCACACGAACATCACCTCGGACAGGTCGAAATCGACCTCCAGGTAGTGATCGTTGAACGTGCTGTTCTGCTCCGGATCGAGCACTTCGAGCAGCGCGGAGGACGGGTCGCCGCGAAAATCCGTCGACATCTTGTCGATTTCGTCGAGCAGGAACAGAGGATTGCGCACGCCGCACTTGGCGAGATTCTGGATGATCTTGCCGGGCATCGAGCCGATGTAGGTGCGCCGATGACCGCGGATCTCGGCCTCATCGCGCACGCCGCCCAAGGACATGCGTACGAACTTGCGATTGGTGGAGCGCGCCACGCTCTGACCCAGCGAGGTCTTGCCGACGCCCGGCGGGCCGACCAAGCACAGGATGGGCCCGCGCAGGTTCTTGACGCGCTGCTGCACGGCCAGGTATTCGACGATGCGCTCTTTGACTTTCTCGAGGCCATAGTGATCGGCCTCGAGCACCTTTTCCGCGGCCGTGATGTCGAGGTGCACCTTGCTGCGCTTCTTCCACGGCGATTTCACCAGCCAATCGACGTAATTGCGCACCACCGTGGCCTCGGCCGACATGGGCGACATGAGCTTGAGCTTGGCAAGCTCGGAATTCGCCTTCTCGCGCGCCTCCTTCGGCATGCCCGCGGCCTTGATGCGCTTTTCCAGCTCGCCGATTTCGTTCGGCGCGTCGTCGAGCTCGCCGAGTTCCTTCTGAATGGCCTTCATCTGCTCATTCAAGTAGTACTCGCGCTGGCTCTTTTCCATCTGCTGCTTGACGCGGCCGCGAATGCGCTTCTCGATCTGCAGTACGTCCATCTCGCCTTCGATGACGGCGAGCATGTGCTCGAGGCGCTTGCGCACATCCGGGATTTCGAGAACTCTCTGCTTCTCGGAGAGCTTCAAGGACATGTGGGCGGCGACGGTGTCGGCCAGCCGCCCCGCCTGCTCGATGCCCGCCAACGAGGTCAGGATCTCGGGCGGCACCTTCTTGTTCAACTTGACATATTGCTCGAACTGCGTGATCACGGAGCGCGTCAGCACGTCCATCTCGCGCTCTTCATAGCGTTCGACATCGGGCAGTGCGGTCACTTCGGCGGAAAAGAAATCGCCCTCCACCAGCTTTTCGATGCTGGCGCGGTCCACGCCCTCCACCAGAACCTTGACGGTGCCGTCCGGCAGCTTCAGCAGCTGCAGGATGGTCGCCACGGTGCCGACGCGGTACAGATCCTCGGCCTTGGGATCGTCGACGTCGGCCTGTTTTTGGGCGACCAGAAGAATCCGCTTGTCGGACTTCATGGCGAGGTCGAGCGCGACGATGGACTTCTCCCGCCCGACGAACAGCGGAATCACCATGTGCGGGTACACCACCACGTCGCGCAGCGGCAGCACCGGCATGCCGCTCAAGGCGGGCGCGGCTTCTTCTTCGGGGACATCGATAACGGGTTCGTCGCTCACTAGGCTAGCCTTCCATTTGTGGCATGTGCGTCAATCAACACCGAACTACATGCGGCCGCCTGCAATGAGTTTCAATGGGCTCTAAAGATGGTCTGAGCCCGTCGGCCGCCGCTGTTCCTCAACCGGGGCCACCAGACGCGTCTCGTCGGTCCGGTGGACAATATAGGGTTTATTGTGGCCTTCGATCACCTGCTCGTCGACCACGACTTTCTGAACATTCCGTAATGACGGCAGGTCATACATGGTGTCGAGCAGCACATTCTCGAGAATGGTGCGCAGGCCCCGCGCGCCCGTCTTACGCTGCATCGCCTTGCGCGCCACCGAGCGCAGCGCATCCTCGCGGAAATCCAATTCCACACCCTCCATGTCGAACAGTTTGCGGTACTGCTTGGTCAGAGCGTTCTTCGGCTGCATCAAGATCGAGATCAGCGCATCCTCGTCCAGCTCTTCCAGGGTCGCGACCACCGGCAGGCGGCCGACGAATTCCGGAATCAGGCCGTACTTGATCAAATCCTCGGGCTCAGTGTCGTGGAACACATCGTTGCCGTGCGGGCGCGCGTTCTGTTCGCGCACTTCAGCGACGAAACCGATGCCGCTCTTGTGCGTGCGGTTCATGATGATCTTTTCGAGGCCGGCGAACGCCCCGCCGCAGATGAACAGGATATTGGTGGTATCCACCTGCAGGAATTCCTGCTGCGGATGCTTGCGCCCGCCCTGCGGCGGCACCGAGGCGATCGTGCCTTCGATGAGCTTCAACAGCGCCTGCTGCACGCCTTCGCCCGACACATCGCGGGTGATCGACGGGTTGTCGGATTTGCGCGAAATCTTGTCGATTTCGTCGATGTAGACGATGCCGGTCTGCGCTTTCTCCACATCGTAGTCGCATTTCTGCAAAAGCTTCTGGATGATGTTTTCGACGTCCTCGCCGACGTAGCCGGCCTCGGTGAGCGTCGTGGCATCGGCGATGGTGAAGGGCACGTTGAGCAATCGCGCCAGCGTCTCGGCGAGCAGCGTCTTGCCGGAACCGGTGGGTCCGATCAGCAGGATGTTGCTCTTGGCGAGCTCGACTTCGTCGCGCGAGCGCACGCCTTCGGCGCCGCGGGTCTGCAGCCGCTTGTAATGATTGTATACCGCCACCGACAGGACCCGCTTGGCGCGTTCCTGACCGATGACATATTCATCGAGGACTTTCTTGATCTCTTGGGGCTTGGGGAGCTTGTCGCGGGTGCGCTCGGCGCGCTCCTCGAGCTCTTCCCGGATTATGTCGTTGCACAGCTCCACGCACTCGTCGCAGACGAATACTGAGGGACCGGCGATGAGTTTTCGAACCTCGTGTTGGCTCTTTCCACAAAAAGAGCAGTACAGGAGCTTGCCGTCGTCATGTTTGCCGCGCGAATCTTCGCTCATGCTGTCCTCAAATTGGCCGCGCCCCCCGAGAATCCACGGCGAAAGCGGCTACAGTACCGACTATATAGCACCGGGCCGACCGCGCGCAAAGGTAGGGTCTTGCAGCATGTGACCGGAGTCCGGACTCTAGCCGGCAAAGGTAAACCTAGCCTCATCAGGCCTTTGCAGGGATCTCGATGCGTTTCTCGAGCATGGAATCGACCAAACCGTACGCCCGGGCGGTTTCTGCGGTCATGAAGTTGTCCCGGTCGCTGTCCTGCTTGATGCGTTCGATGGACTGGCCCGTGTGTTTGGCCATTATCCCGTTGAGCCGCTCCTTGGTCTCCATGACGTCGCGGGCATGGATGTCGATATCGGAGGCCTGGCCCTGAAAACCGGCCGACGGCTGGTGGATCATGATCTTCGAATTCGGCAAGCAGTAGCGCTTGCCCTTGGCGCCGCCCGCCAGCAACACCGCGCCCATCGAGGCCGCCAATCCCACGCAAATGGTGCTCACGTCCGGTTTGATGAACTGCATGGTGTCGTAAATGGCGAGGCCCGCGCTCACCGAGCCGCCCGGCGAATTGATGTACAGGGCGATGTCCTTTTCAGGGTTCTCCGACTCGAGGAACAGCAGCTGAGCCACGATCAGATTCGCCATGTAGTCCTCGACCGGCCCGACGATGAAAATCAGGCGCTCCTTGAGCAGCCGCGAATAAATGTCGTAGGCCCGCTCGCCGCGGGCGGTTTGCTCGACCACCATCGGAACCAAATTCAGTGCGCGCGTCGTCATGAGTGCCTGCCCTTTGTAAACTGATCCGCCAGAACCGTTGAGTGAGGACCTCTTCGCGCCATTTCAAGGGACGCGCCGCTCGAGGTCATCCTTCGAAATTCATCAATTCCTTGAAAGTCGACTCCGTCTCGCGCACCTTAGCATGCGCGAGAATCCAATCCACGACCTGGTCCTCAAGTGCGAGACTCTCCACCTGCCGCATCGCATCGGCGTTTTGCTGATAGGCGCGCTTCATCGCCGCCGCATCGCCGTATGCGCCCACCATTTCGTCCAGCCGCTCATTGGTGCGCTTCGGATCCGGCACCAACTTTTCGCGGCGAATCAAGTCGTTGAACAGTAGTCCAAGAGCGACGCGGCGCCGCGCAGGCTCCACCAGCGGCTCGCGCGGCGGCGCCTGCGACACGTCTTTTGCGCCGGCGCGCCGCATGGCCTCGATTTGCATGTCCCGGATCTGGGACTCGAGCAGGGCGTTGGGAACGTCGATTGGATTGGCTCGGTAGAGCTTCTCCATCACCGCGGTTTTGTTGCGGGCGCGCAGATTCTGCTCGAGCTCACGGCGCATGTTGGCCGCCACGTCCTCGCGCAGCTTCGGGATTCCGCCCTCGGTGACGCCGAACGACGTGCAGAATTCCTCATCGAGCTCGGGCAGAGCCGGCGCCTCGACCGTCTTGATCTCCGTGCTGAAGAGCGCGGTCTTGCCCGCCAGCTCCGTGGCGCGGTAATCCGCGGGGAAATTCACGCTGATGTCGCGATGTTCGCCCGCGGCGGCGCCGATCAATCCTTGTTCGAGCTGCGGCAGCATCCGCCCCTCGCCGAGCACGATCGCGACATTCGCGCCCTTGCCGCCGGCGAATTCCGCGCCGTCGATGGTGCCCGAAAAATCGATGGTCACCCTGTCGCCGGCCGCCGCTGCACGCTCCACCGGCGAGTATTTCAATTGCTGCTTGCGCAGCCGCTCGATCATGGCGTCGATATCGCTCTCGGTTACCTGCGCCGAGATGCGCTCGAGCTCGAGCGACTCGATCGGCTGGAGCGCCACCTCGGGGAAAACCTCAAACGTCGCGACATATTTAAGGTCTTGCCCTTCGTCGATGCTCTGCGGCTCGATGCGCGGGCTGCCCGCCGGCGACAGCTGCCGCTCCGTCACCGCTTCGGCGAAGCTCGACTGCAAGCAGCTCGCCGATCACTTCGCGATGGACTTGCACCCCGAATTGCTGACGGATCACGGTGAGCGGCGCCTTGCCCGGCCGAAAGCCGTTGAGGCGCGCCGTGCGGCTCAGTTTCTTCAAACGCGCGGCAATCTCCTGGGTGACGCGTTCGGCCGGCACCTGCACTTGCATGCGGCGCTCTAATTTGCTGATACTCTCGACGGAAACCTGCATGTCATTCCTTCGGTTTTTCAAATCGTGGCTTTGGTGCGAAAGGCGAGACTCGAACTCGCACGGGTTGCCCCACCAGATCCTAAGTCTGGCGCGTCTACCAATTCCGCCACATTCGCATCGGAACAGCCCGCTAGTATAGCGATTCTTAGCGGGGTTCGCTTTCGCGGACCAGCAGCCGCGCCACTTCCCGCAATGCCGGCAGGCCGTTTTCCAACATAAAGTAAAGCGGACTGTCGCCCGCAAACGGCGGCGCCTCGCGCGGCGCGTGCACCCAGGCCCAAGCTCGATCCTTGACGCCCGCGCCGGCCGTCAGCGAGTACTGAATGTTGGCGATCAACGCGGCGCGCTCCTGTTGCGACGCCGAAAGACGCGGCGCCTGGCCGAGCCGGTAGCGCTCCAGCACCTGCGGAGAGGGGATTTTGAGCAGCCGGCACTGCTGCAGCGGCGAAAGCTCCCAGGCATCGGCAATCGCAAAGAACCGTTTCAGGGCGCTGGTGCTGGTGTGTCGGGCCGCGCGACGACTCGCCGGCTGCAGTACCAAACGCGGCCCTGTACGAAGTTTGCTGGACAATGCTGTTCTCACGGTAGCCGCCAAGCATACTCCCTAAACTTAAGTTAGCTCGCCATCCTGGGCCGCTCCTCGCTATGATGCCGGCATGTCCGAGATCTTCGCCGACCGGCTCGCCCGAGCGCAGCACAGCAGCGGCAGCCTGCTCTGCGTGGGCTTGGACCCGGACCCCGCGAAAATGCCCACGGACCTGCCGGCCGGGCCACCCCTGGTTGCCTTCAACCGCCGTATCATCGACGCGACGGCCGGCATCGCGGCTGCCTATAAACCCCAGATCGCTTTTTACAGCGCGCTCGGCGCCGAAGAGCAACTCAGCTTAAGCATCCGCTACATTCGCGAACGCGCGCCGGCTGCGCTCGTGATTCTCGACGCCAAGCGCAACGATATCGGCAACACCGCCGAGGCCTATGCCCGCGAGGCATTCGATCGGTACGGGGCGGATGCGGTCACCGTGAATCCCTATATGGGCGAGGATTCGATCCGTCCGTTCCTGGTCCGGCCGGACCGTGGCGCGGTTCTGCTATGCCGCACCTCCAACCCGGGCGCCAAAGACTTCCAGGATCTGCTGATCGAGGGATTGCCGCTGTATCGTCACGTGGCGGCGCGCGCCGCCGCAGATTGGAACACGCATCGCAATCTCATGCTGGTGGTGGGCGCCACATGTCCGCGCGAAATGGCCGAACTGCGCCGCGCCCACCCGGACCTGCCGTTCCTGGTGCCCGGCATCGGCGCTCAGGGCGGCGATCTGGACGCGATTCTGGCGGCCGGACTCGATGCGCGCGGGGCCGGCCTCCTCATCAGCTCCTCGCGCAATATCATCTATGCCGGCGGCGGCTCGCCGGCGGCGATCGGCGCGGCCGCGGCGGAGCTCTGCAGCGCGATCAACCGGCAGCGCGTGCGGCAGCAGGCACCCGGCCCGCAATTGGCGCACGCGCTCTAGATCAAAACGCGCTCTTGATCGTGCCGCCATCGACGCGCAGCGCGGCGCCGTTGGTCGCGGATGACAACGGGCTCGCGACGAATGTCACCATCGCCGCAACTTCTTCCGGGGTCGCGAACCGCTGCAGCAGCGAGGTGGGACGTGCCGTCTTGAAGAATTCGCGCTCCACGTCCTCGGCGCTCCGATCGGCTTTGGCCGCCATCGCGGCCACGAAATCGCCCACGCCGCGCGAGCGCGTGGGCCCCGGCAGCACGCTGTTCACGGTGATGCCGGTGCCGGCGGTGGTTTCCGCCAAGCCGCGCGCAACCGCAATTTGCGCTGCCTTCGTCATCCCGTAATGAATCATTTCCGCCGGGATGTGGTAGCCGCTCTCGCTCGAGATGAATATGATGCGGCCCCAGTTGCGCCGGCGCATCGCCGGCAGATACAGCCGCGCGAGGCGCGCACCGCTCAGCACGTTCACGTCGAAGAAGCGCTGCCAGTCGGCATCGGCGATTTCCTCGAACGGTCTGACCTCGAAGATGCCGAGGTTGTTGACCAGAATGTCCACGGCCGGATGCCGCTGAAACAAGCTCTCGGCAACCGCGGCGACGCTGAGGTCGCCCGCGAATCCCAGCACCTCGCCGCCGGTTGCGGCCTTCATCGAGGAAACCGCCGCGTCCACGGCGGCCGCCGATCTGCCGCTGACGATCACCGTGGCGCCTTCGCGCGCCAGCGAGGCCGCGATCGCATTGCCGATGCCCGCCGTGGAGCCGGTGACGAGCGCAATTTTCTTCGTGAGTTGCAGATCCATTTTCAGACCTCCTTGCGCGCAAAAAGCGCCTCGTCTAAAGTCCCGTGTCGACCGGCACGGAGTTCAACTTGTAGACGACGCCGTCCTTCATCACGAAGCTGACGCGCTTCATCACGCTGATGTCGTCGATCGGATTGCCGGGCACCGCCACGACGTCGGCGATCTTGCCGGCGGTCACGCTGCCCAGATCCTTGTCGTGCCGGAGCAGCTGCGCGGCATTGATGGTCGCCGCTTGCAGCGTGAACATCGGCGGCATGCCCGCTCCCACCATCAGCTCGAACTCATGCGCATTTTGACCATGCGGATACACCGCGGCATCGGTGCCGAAGGCGATCTTCACATGCGCCTTGTAAGCGCGGCCCGCCGTCGCCTGGATCAAGGGGCCGATCGCCGCCGCCTTGGCGGCGACCTGCGGCCGGATAATACCCAGGAACCTTCGCCTGGCGCGCAACGAAGTCGCCCGCGATGATGGTCGGTACGTACCAGGTGCCGTGCTCGATCATGAGTTTCATGTCGTCGGCATCCATGAACGTGCCGTGCTCGATCGAATCGACGCCCCCGATCACGGCGCGGCGGATGGCTTCTGCGCCGTGCGCATGCGCGGCCACCGCGAATCCATAGTCATGCGCGGTCGCGACGACGGCCTTGATTTCCTCGAGGGTCATCTGCGCATTGTCGCCGCTCGCGCTCTCATCGAGCACACCGCCCGAGGGCATGATCTTGATCAGGTCGTCGCCGCAGCTTGTAGTGCAGCCGCACCGCTTTCACGGCATCGTCCGCGTTGTTGATGCACGGCCTCGGTGGCCCCGGGATCTCCGGCGAGATCGCTGCGGTAACCGTTGGTCGGGTCGGCGTGGCCGCCGGTGGAACCCATGGCGCGGCCGGCGGTGTAGATCCGGGGGCCGGAAACGATTCCCGCGTTGATCGCGTCGCGCAGCGCAACCGATTCGTTGGCGGTGTCGCCGACATTGCGCACCGTCGTGAAGCCGGCCAGCAGCGTGCGCCGCGCGTACACCGTGGAGCGGATGGCGTAGTCCGCGATGTTCCAGTGAAACTTGTCGACGTACTGGCTGCGGCTCGTCTCGCCCGTGAGATGCACATGCGAATCGATCAATCCGGGCATGCAGGTTTGCGTGGCAAGGTCGATCACTTTAGCTCCCGCCGGCGACTGCACACCGCTCGAGACCTCCTTGATCTTGCCGCCCTCGATGACCACCGTGGTCGCGCCCAGCATCTTGCCGTTCACGGTGTCGATCAGGTGACCGCATTGCAGGGCCGTGAGGGCGCCCGCCGGCGGCGCAGCCGCGTCGCCAGCCGCATCGGCAACGCCCATGGCGCCCGTGGCGCCAAGCGCGGCAATTGCCGCCGCCATGGCCGCGGCATAGCCGCTCAATCGTCGATCTTCGTTCGGTGCATGCCGCATAGAATCCTCGCTGGTGATTTGCGTACCCCGGCGCAACCGGGGCACGCATTCCAACATAGGACTTCCAGCGGTTCAATCGGCTCGAATCAGCTCATGCGCGAGCGGCCTCCTTGGCGAATAGATCGAGCAGCGCCGGCCAACCGCCGTCGACGCCCTTGCGCATCGTGGCGCCCGCCTCGTCGCCCATCCGCTCGAAATTGCGGTGCTCGAGCTCGACTCGCGTACGGCCCTGGCCTTCCGGCAGGAACCGCACGTCCACCTCGGAGGCAAACGCCGCCCGCGGATCCGATTTCCAGTCGGCGCTGATTTCCCATGTAACGACGAAGCGCGCGCCGGCCTCCCAGGTGCGCACATGCCCGGTAACCACCTCCGTGCCGTCTTCCAACTTGGTGTACCAGCGTCCGCCCACGAAGGGCTCGATGAAGGACGCGAGAATCGCCGCGCTGCCGATGTTGTGGCTCTTCGGCCACCAGCGGTTGATGCCGGCGGTAAACACTTCGAACGCTCGCTCCGGGGTCGCTTCGACGATCACGCTCTTGTGCACCGGCGCGATCTTGATGGTGCGATTCATGGTTTCGTTCACGGTTTTTTTCCTCGCGATGTTGGTGATTGTTCCACTTCCTGCTTGAAGGATTCGAGCGCATCGCCCCAAAACTGATCGAGCCAGCGCCGCAGTTCGCCAAGGCCGCCCGGATCGATGTGATACACGCGGCGCGTGCCCTCGGATTTATCCATGACGAGTCCCGCTGCCTTCAGCGCCTTGAGATGCTGCGAGACGGCCGGACGGCTCACCGGCAGGCCGCGCGCCAAAACGCCGACCGATTGCGGCCCGGCGCGCAGCCTCTCGAACACCCGGCGCCGCGTCGGGTCGCTCAAACATTCCAGTGCCTTTGCGTAAGCCATTACTTACCGTAAGTCATAACTTACGACATGTCAAGTCTTCTAACCCCGCGACCCGCTCCGCCACCGCGAGCGACGCGGTCAAGCCGGGCGATTCCATCCCAAAGAGATTCACGATGCCGGCCATACCGTGGTCGGCAGGACCCGACAGATAAAAATCCGCGGCCGCCGTCCCGATACCTGCAAGCTTCGGGCGAATTCCGGCATACGCCGGGGTCAATCGGCCGTCCGCCAGCGCCGGCCAATAGCGCCTGACGGCCCCGTAAAAGCTCGCCGCACGCCGCGCATCGACGTCATAGTCAAGATCCTCGACCCACTCGACGTCCGGGCCGAAACGCGCCCGGCCGGCCAAGTCCAGCGTCAGGTGAACGCCCAAGCCGGCGGACTCCGGCACCGGGTAAATCAAACGGCTGAATGGTGCGATCCCCGTCAATGCAAAGTAGCTGCCCTTGGCGTAGCGCGCAGCGGGAATGTGTTGTGCCGGGAATCCTTCGATCGAGCGCGCGACGTTCATGGCATCGAGGCCCGCGGCGTTGACGATGACTCGCGCCCGCAACACCGGCCGCGGCTCGGACTCGATGAAGACATCGACCCCGCTCGTCGTGGGCTTGAGCGCCGTGACCGCGGCGCCGTAGGCGATCCGGGCATCGCAAGCCTCGGCATCCGCCAACAGCGACAACATAAGCCCGTGCGAATCGATGATCCCGGTCGACGGCGACAGTAAGGCCGCCTCGCATGCGAGCGCCGGCTCGCAGCGCTTTGCCTGAGGCCCGTCCAGCCATTCGAGGTCGAAGACGCCGTTGGCGCGCGCTTGGATGTCGATGGCATGCAGTTGCGCAAGTTGCTCCTCGGCGGTCGCGACGATGAGCTTGCCGCAACGCCGGTGCGCGATGCCCCGTTCACGGCAGTATCCATACAGGAGCTCGCGGCCGGACACGCACGTCCGGGCCTTGATCGAGCCGGGCGCATAATGAATGCCGGCATGCATGACTTCGCTGTTGCGCGAGCTCATGTGCAGGCCGAAGTGACGCTCGCGCTCGAGAATGATGACCGTGCGCCGACGAAGTGCCAGCGCGCGCGCCACCGCGAGCCCGATCACGCCGGCGCCGATCACGACGCAATCCACCTCGTCCACTGCGTGGGCTCCCGTGCCGCTTCTCAGGCGGCGGCCGCGCTCGTCGCCATCGCGAGCATGGCGTTCAGCAGCACGTTGGCGCCCGCCGCCAGGTCGCCGGGCAGCGCACTCTCCGCCTCGTTGTGGCTGAGTCCCCCGGCGCACGGAACGAACACCATGGCCGTCGGCACCACGGCGGACACGTTGCAGGAATCGTGGCCGGCACCGCTCACCATCTCCATGGAATCGTAGCCAAGCGCGGCGGCGGCGCTGCGCACCGCCGCGACGCACTTCGGATCGAAGCTCACCCCCGGCGCCTCCCAGACGCAGCGGACGTCGCCCGCCAGCGCATGCCGTTCGAGCGCAGTGCGCACCAGGCGATTCAGGTCTTGCCGCAAGCCCGCGTACTCGAGCGCGTCAGGATGGCGGATGTCCACCGTGAAGCGCAGGCGGCCCGGGACGGTATTGGGCGAGCCGGGCAAGGTCTCGATGAAGCCGAAGGTGAGGCGCGCGTCGCGGCCGCGCTGCGCGGCGGCGGCGTACAACGCAGGCAGCAAATCGGCGAGCACACGAATCGGGTCGCGCCGCATATCCATGGGCGTCGGTCCCGCATGTGCCTCCTGGCCTTCGACCACCACCTCGTGCCGGCTCATGTGCTGGACGCCGGTCACCACCCCGATGGTCTTGGTCTTCTGCTCGAGCACCGGCCCCTGCTCGATGTGCACCTCGAAGGAGGCTTTGACCGGCTGACGCGGGACCGCCACGTCGAGCGCGACGCCGGCGCGCTCGAGCTCCTGGCGCACGCTGATGCCCGCTCGGTCGGTCAATCCATAGGCCGTGTCGAGCGGCAGGCGTCCCGACCACACCGCCGAGCCCATCATCGCCATCGGGAAGCGGCTGCCCTCCTCGTTGCACCACACCGAGAGCTCGATCGGATGCAGCGTCGCGAGACCGCGATCGTTGAGCGATTCGATCACTTCGAGTCCGGCCAACACGCCGTACACACCGTCGAACTTGCCGCCGGTCGGTTGCGTGTCGAGGTGGCTCCCGGTCATGACCACCGGCAGTGCGTCATCGGTCCCGACGCGCCGGATGAATAAATTCCCCACCGCGTCGACGCGCGCGCTGCAGCCCGCCGCCTCGGCCCATCGCGACAGCAGTTTGCGGCCCGCCATATCGGCCTCGGTCAACGCCTGCCGGTTACAGCCGCCGCGCGGCGTCGCACCGATCGCCGCCATTTGCATGAGCCTCGACCACAATCGATCGCCGTTCACACGCAGCATTTGCTTCATAAGACCGATGATCGCACGGCGGCGCCGACAGACCCAACATGCGCCGAAATTCTGTACGCTGCGCGGGGCGGCACATCGCCTTGACATACGCTGTCATACAGCATAGCATCGCACCAGTCTTCATCAATCGAATGAGATCCGGAGAGCCAAAAATGCGTGTCAACGCTCGCCTCGATGCCGAGAGCCGGCGCCAGCTCGAGTACTTGCTGGAAGCGACCGGATCCGGCGTGTCCGACGTGCTGAAAGCCAGTCTCGCCCATTATTATTCGCAGGTTCGGGCAAACCGTACGCCGCGGCTGACGCGCCTGTTCGCCTGTATCGGGAATCCGGGCAGCGGCCGCAGAGACGTGGCGGCGCGGTCGAAGGAATTGCTGACCGATGCCATCGCCGCCAAGACTTCGGCGCGGGCACCTAAGCGCGTCCGCGGCGCTACATGATTTTGGCGGACACCGGATTTTTCTATGCGCTCCTGGATAGCGACGACGACTGGCACATTCGCTGTCGCGAGGCCGCCGTCGGGCTCGAGGAAGGGCTGATTACCACCTGGCCCGTGTTGACGGAGGCGGTGCATCTCGTTAGCCGCTGGCTCGGCGTCGAGCCTGCCATCGCACTGATGGATGAAGTTGCCGTGGGCGACATCGCGGTTTGGGAGTTGACGCCGGAGTCGCGTGCGAAAGTGCCCGGGCTGATGCGACGCTATGCTGATTTGCCGATGGACTTGGCCGACGCATCGCTGGTACTGCTTGCCGAATTTCTGGGCCACGGCCGTATCCTGACTACCGACCAGCGCGACTTCCGCACCTATCGCTGGAAAGGACGCCGCCCGTTCGAACCCCTTCTCGGCTGATTGCGGCGCCCCCTACTGGCGGCGCCCCCTACTGCAGCTTTACAAAAGCCAGCTTGGCCTGCGCCAGCCGCTCCAGTACGCCGCTCTTCTCCGCGGCGCTGTTCCAGTCCGGATAAGCCGCGGTGGTCTCCGTCATCCGGTCGATCCAGGCCGCGAAGTATCGCGCATCCTCGCGGCGATCGCGGCTTGCGCACGCGCGACACTGACGTAGATCGGACTCGTGGTCGCATATACATAGGTATCCAGCACCGGATAGCGTCCCGCGTCGCGTGGAGGCGCGCACCACGCACCAGCCGCTGTCCTTGAGCGCGATGCTGCCGCTGAAATCGCCGTGGTCGAGCGCGCTGTGCGTAACGAAGGATCGCACCACCCGCCCATTGCACACGAGTTCCAAATGGTCTACGGCGACGATGGAGCGCAGGCGCACGGAGAACGCGACGCGCGGCTGCGCGCATGCGAATCGCAACTCATCGCCGATCGCGGCGCCGCCCAGCGTGAAGCCCGAGCAAGGGGCCCGTTGGTCGCGAAGCTGTGCCCCGCCTTGAGCGCCGCCAGCCATCTCGCGGGGTCGACCTCGCCGTCGGGGACGCGCGCGTAGACCCGGTTCATCCCCACGGGCCCGCGCAGCGAGGAGTAATCGGCCATCGCATCGGTACCGCCGGCCGCCGGTATCCGAAAGCCCAGATTCAACAGTTGATACCAGACGTGCGCGGTGGAGCGATGATCGCTGAACCCGAGGATTTCCATGTAGTCGACCTTGCCCAGCGCCACATCGACCGGCAGCTCGTTGGTCAAGCGGTTCGTGCGGTTTCGCGATGGGTTCCGGGTAATCATCGAAGGGATGCACGTAGCCCACCAACGCGCCGCGGGCGTGCGCCATATCCGCCACGTCCGCATTCATCGGATACAGGCTGGATGCGGCGGTGTTGGGATAGCCGACATATCCCGGCAGAATCACGCCGCCGCGAGATGTCGAGCAAGCCCAGATGGCCCCAATAGCTCGTGTGGTATTCCTGGCCATGCACGACGAGCGCGGCGGGCGTCGAGGCCGGATCCGTCTGCATGCCGTTGTAGGCGATGTCCGGAAAGCGCTGCTCCTTGTTGACGATCAGGGAATTGACCAATGGCAGAGATTCTCGGCCTGCGCCTGGAGCGCGAGATGCGCCGGCGTATTGCGGTACTCGCCGCCGTAGTTCATGTGCACATGAACGTCCGCGCTCACCCAATGCGCCGGCGTCCGGGACCGGCCAGGTGCCCTCATCGAGATTCACCGCAGAGCTCGGCGGCCTGTCCCGCGGCGGTCGTCACTTGGCGTCGTTCGAAGCGGCGCTCGAAGCCGTGCAGGATGTCCACGTCCACGGCTCCCGCCGGCACATCGACCCATTCCTCGCCGCGCGCATGGAAATAATGCGCCTCGACGTGCCGCTCGCGTGCGATCGAAGGAATCGTCCGCGTTGATCCAGGCGCCGGCCGGCGCATAGAAGCGGCCGGCGGCATCGGTGACGCTGACGCGCGCGGAGGCTGGCCTGCCCTGCGCATCCTTGAGTTCGAGATGCAGGCGCGCCATCGGCGACAGGTAGTGCCGCTCGCCACGCCGAGTTGGTTCAGCGATGCCGCCCGGAACGCGCTCGATGTCGATGTCCGTGCTGCCGCTCTGGTTGGAAATGAACGCGACCCGTGTGCCATCCGGCGACCATCGCGGATAGGTTTGATCCCAGTCGCCGTAGGCGATCGGGAAGGCATCACCGCCGGCGGCGGGCATCACCCAGAGGTTATGCCACGAGCGGCCCAGATAGGAGCTGAACACCAGGCGCGAACCGTCCGGCGACACGTCGGGGCGCGCCTTCCAGTTCGTTTCCTCGTAATGAATCTCGCGCGCGGCATCGCCCGCGGCAAGATCGTCGCCCGCGCCGGCCGCCTGCGTCCGCGTGATCGGGTGCGCCAGAAGCCGCCGGTGCCATAGATGTGATTGCGATTCGAGACGTAGATGATGTCCTCGGCCGTCGCGGCGTCCACACCGGGTTGATCTCATGATCGTAGGGACTGTAGTAGTAGCGCGGCAGCGCGCTTTTGTGCTCGCCGGTCAGACGCTGCACATTGCTCAGCGTGCCGCCGTCGAATCGGCCGTGAAGATGTGGAAGCGCTTGTTGATACAGCGTCGACACGAACACGATGCGCTTGCCGTCGGGCGAGAACCGGGGTTCGACATTGACCGCGCCGTTCGCCAGCAGCGGCTTCGCGACGCCACTGGCCAAGTCCAATACCCACAGCTCCATCGCGTCGTTGCGATACGAGCTGTAGATCACCCAGCGTCCGTCCGGCGACCAATCCGGCTGATAGTCGTACGACGCCGCGGTGAGCTGCTGCGCGACGCCGGCGGCGTCGCCCGCGGCCGCGCCGCGCGCGCGCGCCCGCACCTGTTGCCGCACCGATCTTCTGCCGCCACAGCGAACCCGCCATGGAGTAGATCAGCTCGCGAGGAATCGGGCGACCAGGCGAGGCTGCTCGGGCCACTGGTCAATTGCGGCAGGTACATCTCGCGAAAATAATAGGGATGCGGCAGGTCGATTTGCTGCAGCACCGGCAAGCGCTCCGCATACGAGGCGGCGCTCGCCACGAATCCCGCCAGGAGCAGGATGCGCGAAAAAATATTCATTCCAATGGTCTCGTGTCCGGAGATAGGCGAACGGCCGGCGGGTTGAACCCGCCGGCACGTCACAGGGCCATATCAGAATCTCTGTCCGAACTTGATTGCGACGGTCCTCGGCTGCAGTCGGAATGATGTACGGCTGGTTGCAGGTCGTCGTCGCGCACTCGACGAAGCGCGTGAGCTGAGCACGCTTGTCGAAGGCGTTCGTCAGCACGAGCTGCACGGTCAGGCCGTTCTTCTCCACTCCTGTTGTGGCGTCGAATAGCGCGTACGCCGGCATATCGCCGATGGTCTGCTGGTCGATGAGCCGCAGCAGCGGCGTCGTGCTCGTCTGGTACATCCCGGAACCCTGGACGAATCCCTGCCAGTCTCCTACCGGGAAATTCTCTCGCGCCACGAGGTTCAGCTTCACTTTCGGGGCAACCGGCAGCCGCGTGCCCGACGGCGCCTCGGGACCGTTTGGCGCATTGCCGACTGCATAGGAGTTGATCTGGTTCGGGCAATTGGTGGAGAGCTGCGTCGTGCCCGGAATGGTGGCCTGCGGGCCGCAATAGTTCGCAGTGGTCACGGCATGCAGGAACGTCGCTCCTCCGGACAGCACCAAACCGCCGCCTGCCGCCCATTCGACTTCGGTCTCGAGTCCCTTGATCTGCGCCGACGCGGCGTTCTGCACCACCGTCACGCTGTTCGGACCGAGATAAAGGAACTGAAAGTTGTTCCAGTCCTCGAGGAATATAGCTCCGTTCCAGCGCAGCCGGTGGCCGTCCCACTGCGTCTTCCACCCCAACTCGTAATTCTTGAGCTGGTCGGCCTGGTACGGTGGGAAGATCGCCTTGATCGCCGGGTCGTAAACGCGATTGACGCCGCCGGGGCGGAATCCCGTCGAGTAAGTCGCATACACCATTCGATCCTGATCGAACTTGTAGTTCACCGTGAGGCGCTCGGTATGACCGCTGCCGTCGACGGTTTGGTTCAGGTCCGTGCAAGGAGCGAAATGGAACGGCTGGTAGTTGGGCTGACCTCCCGTGCCGCCCGGCGGGCCGCAGATATTCTGGCCCGGATAGTAGCCGGTTTGGTTCTGGTAGTTGGCTGAATAACCATAGAACCCTTGCAGCGAATTGTCGTACTTGTAGAACCGCAATCCGCCGGTGACCGACCACGCCGGGTCGATGTCCCAAGTCGCCTGGCCGAATGCGGCCTGGTCGCGGTCGACGCGCTCCTCGTCGGTGAGCCAGATCGTGTTATTGCTGAGCCCCGGCATCGACAAACTTTGGGCGAAGCCCTGGGTATTGAAGGTATACGGGTCGCCGCCGAGACCCGGAAGTGTGTAGTCCTCCCAGATCTCGTGCACCTGGCGCTGCGCGAAAAGGCCCACCGTCGCCTTGACCGCATACTGCTGCGGAGTGCTGACGCGCAGCTCATTGCTCCACTTCGTATAGTGGCCGGTCGTGATCACGAACTCCTGCGGCTCGATCTGCGGGGAGACCCCCTTTATCCCGGCCCCGCTTATCCAGTTCGACCCTGAACCGAAGTACTTGTCGTAAAAGTAAGAGTAGTCGCTGTAGTCCGCGATCGAATGCGTGTTGCGAACCAGCCAACCGCCGGCGTACACGATATCGAAGTCGCTGACGTGGCCTTCCACAGTCAGCGCCGACTGCGTAAACGAGTCTTGGGTATTCTCCGGGCCGGAGTGTACGATCTGTAGGTCGCCCACGGCCGGGTCATAACCGAAGAACCCCTTGGCGGCGATCGACTGGCCCATAAACGTGGGAGTCACCGTCCAATTATCGCCGATATCCAGCTTCAACGCGGCGCGGCCGCCCTTGGTCTCGCTGGTATTGTAGTTGCTATCGAGCGAGGCGGAGTTGTCCAGCGTGCGTCCCCGAGGTGGGAAACGTCCGCACTCCGTTGATGATGCCGGCCGCCGCGTTGGTTCCGCGAACATTGCTGATGTAGCCGGGATCATGCTCGTCCCACCCGACCAGGCGCACGGCCGCCATGGGGGACAGCGGGAAGTTGACGAAGCCTTCGGCCACCGAGCCCACACCGCCATGGTCAACGGAGTTGACTCCGACATCGTAACCGGCCGAGAACTTCGTGGGGTCCGGCTTGTTGGTGATGATGCGGATTGTGCCTGCTTCCGAACTTGCGCCATACAGCGTGCCCTGTGGGCCCTCGAGCACCTCAACACGCGCGATGTCGTACACATGGATGTCGATCGTCCCGTCGATCGTGGTGACGGGCTGCTCATCGAAATAAGTGCCGACGCTGGGTTGCGAGGCTGAGTGGTTGCCGTCCTGTCCGCTCACGACCCCGCGCATGTACATGTGCGTCGTACCGATGCCGTTGCCGCCCTGACCCAGGCCCTTGACTGTGGTGACGCCGGACAGGTACTTCACGTAGTCGTCGATATTGACGATGTTCAGCTGTTCGAGCTTCTCGTTGCCCAGTGCCTGGATACTGATGGGCACGTCCTGCAGGTTCTCGGTCCTTTTCTGCGCAGTGACGATCACTTCTTCCAGAGTGGCGGTGTCCGCTCCGGATGCCGCATGCGCTATCGGAACCCCTCCGGCGAGGATTGCAGAAATCGCCGATGCCAGCGGCAAGCGGCCCAGCGCGTGGCGCTTTTGGCGATCGGAACCGCAGGCGGCGTTCGACCGTTGCGGCGCGGTGTTGTCGAGTCGGCTACGAGTCATTGTTCCCTTGCTCCCTAGATAGTTATTTATCGCGAAGTGTTCAATTCAACCGGTTGCTCAAAATCAGGCACCGCCGGATAACGCTCGAGCGCTGCTCCCAGCGCCTGTTTCAGCGGACCGAGCCAGGTTTCGTAGCGTCGCCACTGATCCAGCCCCTCGCGAAAGATGGGCCGCCTCACCTGTTCCGAACTCGCGGTGCGCACCGCCCGCTCGTTCTCGTAAAACCGCAAGCATCCCGCCTCGAATGGCAGGCCGCAATAATCGAGCAGCCGGTGGATTTCGGCCTCGGTATCTTGCACCACCGACTCGTAGAATGCGCGGTGAATTCGGCCCGGCAGCACCGCATCCATGTGGGCCATGAGTTCCACATAGTCGCCGTAGTACCGGCCGATGTCATCGAGCCGGTAGCCGAAATTCTGCCCGCGGGCGAAATGCTGCTTGAATACCGAGAAGCAGCAGCCGAGAGGGTGTCTTCTGGCATCGATGATTTTCGCGTTCGGCAGAATGAGGTGAATCAGTCCGACATACAGGCAATTGTTCGGCATCTTGTCGATGAAGTACCGCGCCCCCGCTTTGCGGTGAACGCGGGTTGCCGCCAAATAGCGCTCGCCAAGAGCCCGCCGCTCTTGCGCCGACAGTGCGGCCGCCGCGTCGAAAAAAGGTGTCTCACCGCCCGCCTCATCGCGGCCCGCCAGCTCGCGCGCGATTTGCGGTATGTCCGGCAGCTCCATCGTGCCCTCGACGAGCGAATGACTGGCCAGGATCTGCTCGATCAAAGTGGAACCGGACCGCGGCAATCCGACGATGAATATGGGATCCGGGGCGGCCGCGCCGCCGGCGCGCTCCGCAAAGAAATCTGCCGTGAATTTGGCCTTCGAGCGCTGCACGAACCGCGTGTTTTCGTCCGCGCTGTAGGGATGCTGCTTGCTGCGAAGATCATTGCCGCAGGCGTAATGGACGAACGACTCCTCGTAGGATTCTTGATCCTCGAGCGCTTTGCCGAGCGAGAACTCGAAGTGCAGGCGATCGTCGTCGTCAAGGTCGGTGCGTGCCAATGCGAGCCGCATTGCGCGCACGTCTTCCGGCGAGAAGCGAAATGTCTTGAGATTGGCGAGACTCCAATAAGCCTCGCCGAGCGAGGGCTGCAAGTGCGATTGCGCGGCGGTAGGCGTCGACGCTCTCCGCCTGGCGCCGCGCCGTCTTCAAGGAATGGCCATAGCTCATCCATACCTTCGGTTGCTGCGGATACTCTTTGAGCACCGCCTCATACACCTCGATCGATTCGGTGTAGTCGCCCAGATTCGCGAGGATGGCGGCCTTGAGATTACGGTACCCCGGATTGCGCGGCTCCTTGGCGAGCAAAGTCTCGACTTGCGGCAAGGCCGCCGCCGCCTTCCCCTGGCGGTTGAGGACTACCGCGTAATTATGGCGGGCCGCATCGAAGCTTGGCGCCAGTTCCAGGCAACGTTCGAGCAGGGTTTGCGCGTCGACATACCGGCGCAGGCGCGCCGCCACCTCCGCGAGCATGCGCAGCGCCGCCACATCGGTCGGGTGCAGCACGAGGTGGGAGCGTAAGCGGGCTTCGGCGTGCGGCAGTTCGTTCGCGACCAGGAAAGCGGCCGCTTCCATCAGCCGTGGATCCTTGGTCGCCGCCTTGAGATAGCGCGCGCGGGCCTGGTCCGCGCCGCCGGCGTCGCCGGCCGCGTCGAGATGATCGGCGAGCAAGCGCCAGGCGTCCGCAAAGTCGGGTTTCAGCTGCAAGGCGCGCCGCAGCGATGCCAGTGGCCTCGCCCGCGCGGCCCGCCTCGCCGAGGGCGATGCCGAGCTCCAAGTGCGCAGGTGCCGAGCGCGGCTGTTCCCGCGCAGAGCGGCTCCAAGATTTCCACCGCCAGGTCCGGATGACCGGCGATGCCGATGCGCGGCGCCCAGAATCAACCGCGCATGCGGATGCCCGGGGACGGCCTTGAGGATCTCGTCCGCCTGCTCGATCGCGAGTCTGGGATCCTTCTCCAGCAGTCGTGCAGCATGCCCAAGCGCAACATCCAATGTTCCAACGGGCTCCGAAGCGCTGTTCAATTGAGCATCCAGTCGATCCCCGCAGATTGTTATGGTCTTATAAGAATCTCCCGCCGCCGCTTTGTCAAATCTGCAACAGGCGTCGGCGCCCATTCCGGCGCTGCCGAATTGGCTGCGCAAAACCTGGCTCGACGGCGCATGTCGCGCCAGCAAAGCTCGCCTAAGCTACTGATAAACAGATATTTATATATCGAAGCCACTCAGCTCGTGCCCGGCCGACGTCGTGCGGCGCAGCGGCAGCTCGTCGCCAACTGTACAGCGTTCAGAGACTTTTTTTGCCACACTATTGAAAGCTCGAGCAGCGGCAAAGCTCGAGCAGCGGCGCCGCCGCCAAGCGCCGGTCAGCGGCGCGCAGCCGCCGGCGTGTATCCCGGACCCCGCAACACCTGCCCGGGCTTGGCGCCGGTCATCTTGCCGTCGGCGATCACCGGCACGCCGTTGACCAGCACCCAGCGCATGCCCACCGCCAACTCGTTCGGCGCGCTGAAGGTCGAGCGATCGGCGATGGTCTCGCGGGTCGAACACCACGACGTCGGCCCAGAGCCCGCGTTTCAGCACCCCGCGATCGGTGAGCCGCATGCGCTGCGCCGGCAAGCGCGGAGAACTTGCGGATCGCCTCCTCGAGCGAGAGGCGATGCTCTTCGCGCACGTACTTGCGCAGAATTCTCGGGAAAGTCCCGTACGCGCGCGGGTGCGGATGCTCCTCGCCCAAAATTCCCTCCGGCGAGGTGCCCGAGCTGTCATTGTTGATCGAGGTCCAGGGCTGCATCAGGGCCAGCACCACGTCGTCCTCCTGCATGCCGAACACGGCGCAGCCGGTGAACCCATTGTCCTCGACCAGAATGTCGAGCAGGGTCTCGAGCGGATCCTTGGCCCGGGACTTGGCGATGGCCGCGATGGTCTGGCCCTGCAAGCGCGCGCAGCGCCGGATTCTTGACCACGCCGACGAGGATGGATTCGGGCCCCGGCACTTCGTCCCACTCGTTGTCCCAGGCGGCGCTCGGGGTGCGAATGTCCTTGACGATGCGGGCGCGCAGCGCCGGGTCCTTGAGCCGCTCGACCATTTTCTCGTTGCCGCCGTCATGCGCCCATGGGGGCACGAACGCCGACATGTCGTTGAACCAGGCCGTGTAGGCATAGGTGTCGGCGGTGATGTCGAGGCCGCTGGCGCGCGCCGCCTCGATGCGCTTGATCACCTCGGGCATGTGACCCCAGTTCTTCTTGCCCGCAACTTTCAAGTGCCAGATTTCCGCCGGAATGTGCGCTTCGCGCGCGATGCGGAACGTTTCATCGAGCGCCGCGGCCATGCCGTCCCCTTCCGAGCGCATGTGCGTGGCATAGATGCCGCCATAGGCGGCGGCTTCGGCGGCGAGCGCAATGAATTCTTCCGTGCTCGCATAGGGCGCCGGGGCATATTCGAGCGACGTCGACACGCCGACCGCGCCCTGCAGCATGGCCTCGCGCACCAAGGCGCGCATGCGGTCGAGTTCCGCTGCGGTGGCAGGCCGATCCGCGCCGCCGATCACGACTTCGCGCAGCGTGGTGGCGCCCACATAGGAAGCCAGATTGATGCCGAGCCCGGAGCGCTCGAGCCGCGCGAAATATTCGCCGAGCGATTCCCAGTCGGCCTTGAGGCCGTAGTGCTCCAGGGTCTGTGCGGCTTCGTCGCGCGCGTGGCCGCTCATCGGCGCGGGCGAGGTGCCTTCCCCGGTGATCTCGGTGGTGATGCCCTGATAGATCTTCGACGGCAGCCGCGGATCGACCAGGATGGTGAATTCCGATTGCCCGAGCATGTCGATGAAGCCCGGCGCGACCACCAGGCCGGTGGCGTCGATGCGCCGGCCGGCGGCAGCGCTCTTAAGTTCGCCGATGGCCGCAATGCGCCCGTGGCGGATGCCCACATCCGCCGTGTACCAAGGTGATCCGGTGCCGTCGATGACGTGGCCGCCGGCAATGATGAGATCGAAAGGCGCATCGGCGGCCGCCACGGCGCGCGCGCCCACCAGCAGCGCAGCCGCAGGCAGCGAGACGAAGACATGACGACATTTTCAACCCGCGAATCGGTTCAGCCCCAAAGAGCGCGCGCCGGCAGGCGCATGCGGCCCTGATCGTACTCGATCCCATGTTCTCGGTCGTCGGTATGCAGCAGCGGACCATCCAAATCGACATACTCCGCCAGTTGCCCGACGACCATGCCGGGCGCCATGGCCAATGAGGTCCCCGCCATGCATCCCACCATCACTGAAAGTCCCCGGGCGCGCGCCTCGCGCGCCAGCGCGAGCGCCTCGGTCAGACCGCCGGTCTTGTCGAGTTTCACGTTCACCACCTGGTACAGAGCCATCACCCGCTCCAAACCGGCACGGTCGGCGACCGACTCATCGGCCGCGAGCCGTATCGCCCCCCGATAGCCGCGCAAGGTCTCGTCCTCGCCGCGCGGCACCGGTTGTTCGATCAGCACGACGCCCAGCGATTTCATTTCGGGCGCCAGCTCGATTGAGCAGCTCGCAGGTCCACGCCTGATTGGGATCGACGATGAGGCGCGACGCTGGGACTGGTGCCGTGCACCAGGCGCACCGCATCGAGCGGCCTCTCGCCGTCGACCTTCACCTTGATGATCGGCCAGCCGGCAGTAGCGCCGCGCACCCGCCGCAACCGCCTCATCGGTGTCGATTCCGAGCGTGATCGAGGTCGTGAGCTCGCCGCGGCTCGAGTATTTGCGCCAGCGCCCACACCGAGGTGCCGCGGCGCTTTGCCGTCAAATCCCACAGCGCACAGTCCACGGCATTGCGCGCACCGCCGGCCGGCAGCAGCGTCGCCGAGATCGCGCCGAAGTCGATCTCCGCGTACCGTCGAGCGCTGTGCCGTCGACGCGCTCGATCGCGGGCCGGATCGCTTCGATCTGCGCGGCCAGCAACGGCACCGTTTCGCCATCGTAGTCGACGCCTGCCGCTTCGCCGCGGCCCACATGCCCCTCGGCGTCGTTGAGCGTGACCACGATGACATCGAGCGCGGCTTCGGCGCCGCGCGACACGCGAAACGGCGTCTTGTACGGCCAGCGATTCGGCAGTCGATGCTCAATTGCATCGCTGCGCCGCCGCCAAGAATTCCTCCACCTGCGCCCGCCGGCGTCGCATAAGAGGTCACCAGAGCGGATGGCGACTCCGTCCGGCGGTTGCGCAGAGCGGCCAGCGGTAGAAGCCGAATCCCTGCGTTCTCGAGCGCGGCGACGGTCGCTTCGGGCAGCGCGACGAAGATCTCGTTCGCCTCGCACCGCCTGCAGCAGGCTGGCGCCGGGGATGTTGCGCAGACCTTGCGCCAGGAGCCGACGCCATGGAGTTCGCGTGCCGCGCATTGTCGAGCCACAGATCCGTGCTCGAAGATACGCGAGCAGCTGGGCGCTCAGGAAGCGCATCTTCGACCATAGATGTCCGGCCCGCTTGCGGCGGCGCTCGAAATCCCGCGCTCGGGCGGGATCGAAAAACACCACCGCCTCGGCGCACAGCGCCCCGTTCTTGGTGGCGCCGAGCGACAGCACGTCGACCCCGCTCTGCCAGGTGGCGGCGGCCGCAGTGCAGCCCAGGTGCACCAGCGCATTGGCAAATCGCGCGCCATCCATGTGCACGGGAGGCCGTGTTGCCGGGCCACGGCGGCGAGCGCGGACACCTCGGGCAACGCGTAGACCGTGCCCCACTCGGTGGCCTGACTCAAGCTCACGCGCCGGGCTTGACGTGGTGCACGCCCATGTCCTCCGCAAAGGCAATCGCGCCCGTCGAGTTGCGCCGGCGTTGATCTTGCCGTCGGCGGCCGCAAATCCGATCAATTTGGCGCCGCCGGTGAAGAATTCCGGCGCGCCGCACTCATCGGTGACGATGTGCGCCGCCTGGTGGCAGTACACGGCGCCAAAGGGCGGCGTGATCTGCGCAGCGCCAGCGCGTTGGCGGCGGTGCCGGTCGTCACCGGGAAGATTGCCACCTCGGTGCCGAACACCTGCGCTCGCGACGCTTTGCAGCTGCTGCGTCAGATCATCCCCGCCATAGGACGGCGCCGACCCTGGTTGGCGGCGCTGGATCGCGGCCATGATGGGTTCGCAAACCGGAGTGACATTGTCGCTCTTGAAATTTCGGCTCAACTTAATTCCAAGTTAACGGGTTTCACAGGGATCGCACCGTACCGGCGGCGCGCACCGATTGTAAGCGATTTGGGCGGTGACCTTGTGTCATTGATGCCAGCCGTCGCGCATCGAATTCGAAGGTCTCGCCCTCGCGCTGCCAGATCACCGCGCTCGCCGCACCGTCAAGAACCAGGTGTGCTGCTCCAGGGGCTTGCGCGGCTTGAAGCACGATGGCCGGAGCACGGCCACCGCCGCCCCATGTTCGGGATCGCGCACCGATTCATAGCGGATGGCATCGATGTCCGCCTGGCGCGCCACGCGCGCGAAGCTCTGCGTCGGCCCATAATCGTCGGGATGCGTCCATTCCGCGCGGCGCGCGCTTGAACGGGGCTTCGCGTCAAATCGACCAAGCGTGCGTCGATGCCGGCTCGAAACACGGTTTGCGGCGAGGGTCCGATGCTCTGCAGCGCGTCGCTGTCGATCAAGAAACGCCAGCGCCAAAACCCCAGCTCGGCGCAGGCCGTGCGCTGCGCCTCCGCGCCATACCAAATGCCCGAATCAGCGGGCGCGCGAAAGCGCGAACCGATGGGTGAGGAATAGCGAAACGGGGTCGCAGAGCAGGTAGTGCAGATCAGCTCGCATCCGAGGGCAGCGGCGGCTTGCTCGCATCCAGCAGCCGCTCCAGCATGACTTGCTCCTCGACGCTCGCCACCAGCCGCAACGTCGAGGCGATGTGCTGGGCTTCCACCGCCCGCCACAGGCGTCGGCGCGCCCGCAGCGCCTCAGATCCGACCGCGCGCTGAGTCCAGGTATTGGACGACACGTACCAAGCCTTCGGTGCTGCGAATCAAGTCGATCGGTCGGCCAACCAGCCCTTGATTCTGTGCGTTCAGCCAGCCGCGGGCTGCCGTATCGTTGGCGCCGATCAGGGCGTCGAGCGAGCGGAACAATCGAACGAACAAGGCGCCGAGTTCCCATTCCTTCTTCTGGGTGTCCAAGGTATAAGTGCCGTTCGCCATGCGCGACACGGTCGAGGGGCTGAGCCCAAGGATTTGCGCGAGGCCGGACTGCGTGATTTCGAGCAATGCGGAGGCGCGCAACACCGCGCCGGTCAGGACTCGGCGGGGATCGAGTTTCGTGCTGGGCGAAGCGCGCGGCATCTGATTTTCCACAGAAACATTCTAAGCGATTACATTCTACTGAAATATGAACAAACAGGCAAACCGGGAGTCGGAAACGACGCCGGCACCGGCCGCCATGAATCCGGCAGGCGGCGGCCGCGCGATCGTGGCGGCGTCCGTGGGCAACCTCTTGGAATGGTACGATTTTTCCGTTTATGCGTTATTCGCCATCTATATCGCAGCGAATTTCTTTCCGCACAGCGACCCCGGCCTCGATCTGGTCAAAGCCTTCCTCGTTTTTGGACTGGGCTTCGTCGTACGTCCGCTCGGCGCGATCCTGATCGGAATCTACGGCGATCGCGCCGGCCGCAAGGCCGCGCTGACGCTCACCATCCTGATCATGGCGGGCGGCACCCTGCTCATTGCCATCGCCCCACCCTATGCCGCCATCGGCATCGGCGCGCCGTTGCTGCTGCTCGCGGGCAGAATCCTGCAAGGCTTCTCGGCCGGCGGCGAAATCGGCAGCGCGACCGCCTTTCTCGTCGAACATGCGCCGCCCGCCGAGCGCGGACGGTACACCGCCTGGCTGCAGGCAAGCATGGGCATGTCGAATATCCTGGGCGCGCTGGTCGCCTTCGCCATCACGACGCTGCTGCCCGCGGCGCAGGTTGCCGGGTGGGGTTGGCGGATCCCTTTCATCGTCGGCTTGTTGATCGTGCCCGTCGGCATTCATCTGCGCCGAACACTCGAGGAAACACCGCAGTTTCGCGCCGAGGCGCAGCAACGGCACGATGAACGCGGCACGGCCGCGCCGCTGATCGGCGTGTTTCGGGATCATCCTCGAGCGCTGCTGATCGGGATGGGAATCTCGATCCTGTGGGCGGTCGCCGTCTATGTGCTGCTGATCTTCATGCCCGTACTGGCGCAAAGATCCTTCGGCTTCAGCGCAGCGCAGGCCTTCGGCAGCTCGCTCATCGGCAATGTCGTGTTCGTGATCGGTTGCTTCGTCTTTGGCGCCTTATCGGATCGCATCGGCCATTCCCGGGTGCTGGCGATCGGCGCGACCCTGCTGCTGACGGCTGTGCTGCCCCTGTTTCTGTGGCTGTCGTCGTCAAGATCGACCCTCGCCCTCGTTCTCGTGCTGTCGGCGTTTGGGGTGATGGTGTCGAGCTTTACGAGCGTGGCGCCGACGGCGCTGTCGAGCTTGTTTCCGACCCGTGTACGCGCGACCGGGGTATCGATCGTCTACAATGCGGCGATCACGATTTTCGGCGGCTTTGCGCCGGCGATATTGACCTGGCTCGGCGCCAATGCGGGCTCCGTGTTGGCACCTGCCTGGTATGTTGTGTTTGCGGCGGTGCCGGCTATTATCGCCATTCCCTTCCTGCGCGGCGCGGCCAGCGCCGCTCTCAAGGCACCGGTGGAGGTTTCGACGCGGCAATCATGATGGATCTGGACGTGGTTGCGGCGCGCGGCTTGGACCGCGCGACCTTGCGGCGCTTGTCGCAACAATCGAATGCGCGCGGCGCGCTGCAGCTGTCGGCCCATCTCGCTCTGTTGGGCGCCAGCGGCATGCTGGTGTGGGCGGCCCGGGGGCACTTCTGGATGGCGCCGGCCGTCGTGCTGCACGGTATCGTGCTCAATTTTCTATTTTGTCCGCTGCACGAGACCACGCATTGGACCGCCTTCGCGAGCCGACGCTGCAATGCCGCGGTCGGTTGGGTCTGTGGCTTTTTGCTGCTGCTGCCGCCGCAATACTTCCGGCAATTTCATTTTGCCCACCATCGCTTCACACAGGATCCCAAGCTCGATCCGGAATTGGCACAGCCGGCCGCCGAGACGCTACGTTCCTATCTGTGGCGGGCAACGGGTCTGCCCAATTGGTACAAGCGGCTTACCGTCACGCTGCGCCACGCTCTCAGCGGCCGGGTGCCCGAGCCTTTCGTGCCCGTGCACATGCGCGCGGCAATCGTACGCGAAGCGCGCATTTTCTGGCTCGGCTACTTGGCCATCCTTGGCGTATCGCTCACCCTGCACCGAGCCGACGCGCTGACCTATTGGATATTCCCGGTACTCGCCGGACAGCCGTTCCTTCGGCTGTTCCTCATGGCCGAGCATGCGGGCTGCGCGCTGGGCGACAACATGTTCGCGAATACGCGCACCACCTATACGAACGGCGCTGTTCGCCTGCTGGCCTGGCAGATGCCCTTCCACGTCGAACACCATTGCTTCCCGTCCGTCCCTTTCCATTCGCTCGCCGCGATCAACACGCTCGTACACGCCCGCATTGAAGTTTCAGCCCCGGGATATGTGGCGGCGCACCGCAACTTTCTCCGCCAATTTCGGCGCCGCCGGGAAGGGGGTGATGTCCCGGAGCACCCTGCCCGGCAAGCGACAACTGGATCACAGGTGGAACCGGATTAAGACCGTAAAACTGGCGCTCCCAGCCGGCGCCGCGCCGCTCCCGGCGAACATGCGTGAACTGCGTCGAACTCTTTGAATTTGCTTGTATCCAAGGCTGGATCGCGGCGCTTAGGATTTGCTTCGAAGGGGATCCCTTTCCGATGGGCACCCCCGTCGGCCGATAGCCGGGCGATTGAAGCAGTATCTTGGAGTACGCGATGTCGAGCGGGAAGAACCCGTTAATGTTGATGATGGCCCTGGCGATGCCCGGCGCGGCCCATGCGCTCGGCTTAGGCGATATCCACGTCGATTCTGCGCTCAACGAGCGCCTGGTCGCCGAAATCGATATCGTCGGTGCAACGCCGGAGGAACTGGCCGACCTGCGGGCCGCGGTCGCGAATCGCGAAACCTTCCTGCAGCTTGGCGCCGAGCGTCCGGCCTTCCTAGCCTCTGCAACCTTCAAGCTCAGCGAGGACAAGCGAGGCCGGCCGGTGCTTTCGGTCCGGTCCACCGACGCATTCACCGAACCGCTCGTCAATTTCGTAGTCGATCTGCGCTGGCATCATGGCCAGCTCGTGCGTCAATACACCCTGCTGCTCGATCCGCCGGGTTTCGGCGGCGAGACTCGCCCGGGCGACGCGGCGCGGGCCGCTGGACTCGCGGCAGCACCGTCTGCCCCGGCCGCGCCGGACGCGCCGACCCCGCGGGTCGCGGCTGCGCCCCCCGCGGCCACGCCGATCGTCGAGACCACGCCGCAGACCGTGGCACGCCAGGTCGATCCGCCGGCCGATCAGGTCAATCCCAGGAGCGGCGAGCGCGCCGTTCGCAAGACCACGCACATCAGAGTCGGCGCCAAGGCCACCCTGCGCGGCGTCGCCTGGCGCGTGGGTGAGCGCTCCGATTCGGACCTGCAGAGAATGATGATCGCGATTTTCCGCGCCAATCCGAGCGCCTTCGACGGCAACATCAACCGGCTCTACCGCGGCGCGCTGCTCACCATCCCCTCCTTCGCCGAGGTGGCGGCGATATCGCCGCTGGAGGCCAAGCACGAATTTCATGCGCAGATGGCGGCGTGGCGCGGCTCCGCCCGAACGGTTGCGGCGAGCGGCACCACTGCCCCGGCGAGCACCGCACCTTCGGCGAGAGTTGCACCTTCGGCGAGCGCCGCGCCTTCGGCGAGCGCCGCGCCTTCGGCGAGCGTTGCACCTGCGGCGAGCGTCGTCGCTCCCGTGGCGGGCGCCGTCGCGCCCTCGAACGCCGCCGCCGACGCCGCGGCAGCGGTCGAGCCTCTCGGTCAGCGCGTTCAGTTGCTTGAAAAGGAACTGAGCGAGATGAAGGGCGTACTCGAAACCGAACAAGGTCAATTGCTGGCGCTTCGACGGCAAGCAGAGCAAGCCGCCGCGGCGCCGATCCCGGATGCCTCGCCGACCGTGGATGCGCCATCGGCGGTCGACGCGCAGACGGTTGCCGCGCCGCAAACGGCCGACACACCGGAGGCACAGCCGCAGCACGGATATGCAGCGCTGCTCGCCGGCTTCGGCATCTTCGCCGCGGCGTTGGCCGCGCTCTATTTCCGGTTTCGCCGCCGCGCACCAGCGCCAGGCCATGCCGGCAGCGAGGGCAAAATGGATGCCGCCAGCGCACAAGCTGCCGTTGCGGCAGCCGCCGCCGCATTGGCCGCCCAGGCGCCGAGCGCCGCCGCGCTCCCGGCCGGCAGCGGGATTGACGAACTCGAACACGGCAGCGCGCCGACCGCGTCCGACGACCACCCCGCCGAGGCCCGGCCCACCGTCCCCGAGGTCGCCATCGAAGCAACGAATCCAATGCTGCCGATATTGCCGGCCAGCGCGGGGCGCAGCGAAATTGCCGCCGCCACCGGCACGCAGGCCGCGCCGCAGGACACGACGGTCAGCCTGCAAGTCGACACCATCAATCTGCGCATGAGCTCGACACAGCTCGACTACAATCTGGTCGATCTGGATCTCACTTCGCAGCACGTGCAGATGCCGAGCGTGCTCAATGAAAATGCGGTAGTGAAGGAACGGCGCACGAATCTTGCGGAGGTGCTCAAGCTCGCGATCGATCGCGAACCCGATCGCCACGATTTGCGCATGAAACTGCTCGAGTTGTACTACTCGGCGGCGGCCACCAACCGCAAGGCATTCCTCGAGGTCGTGCAGAAATTCGCGCGCGACCGCGACTACCTCAAGACCGATCAATGGGACAAGATCGCCTTCATGGGCCGGCAGATCGCGGCTGACAACCCGTTATTTGCCGAGGAATCAGAGTCGGACGACGACTTGGCGAATTGCGCCTAGGCTAACTGACGGCGGCCGCCGTCGGTGCGGGCCGCGTACCGTTCAGCTTGATGTTCAAACGTAGTTCGTTCGCCGAATCGGCGTTGCGGATCGCCTCGTCGTAACCGATGTCGCCGTCGTTGTACAGCTCGAACAGCGACCAATCGAAGGTGCGCATGCCGAGTTCCCGCGATTTGGACATGATCGCCTTTATTTCGTGAAACTCCCCTTTGAGAATTTTATCGGCAATGATGGGCGTGTTGATCAAGATCTCCATGGCCGCCCTGCGCCCCTTGCCGTCGACGGTGCGGATCAGGCGCTGCGAAACGATGGCCTTGATGTTGCAGGAGAGGTCCATGAGCAGCTGCTTGCGCCGCTCCTCAGAGAAGAAGTTGATGACGCGATCGATGGTCTGATTGGCGCTGTTGGCGTGCAGGGTGCTCAGGCACAGATGTCCGGTTTCAGCGAACGCGATCGCATGCTCCATGGTTTCCGCGTCGCGTATTTCGCCGATCAAAATGACGTCGGGCGCCTGGCGCAAGGTGTTCTTCAAGGCGTGATGCCAGGTATGGGTGTCGATGCCGACTTCGCGATGGGTGATCAGCGATTGCCGCGATTGATGCACGAATTCGACGGGATCTTCGATGGTGACGATATGACCGGGCGTGGACCGGTTGCGATGATCGATCATGGAGGCCAGCGATGTCGATTTGCCGGAGCCGGTCGAACCCACGACCAGCACCAGGCCGCGGTTGGTCATGACGATCTCTTGCAGGATTTCCGGCAACTTGAGCGCCGTGAAATCGGGAATCTCGGCAGGGATGGTTCTGATCACCATGCCGACATGCTGCTGCTGAACGAACACATTGACGCGAAAGCGCGCCACTCCCGGGATCGAGATCGCGAAATTGCACTCCATTTCCTTGGCGAACTGGTCGCGTTGGCGCTGGTTCATCAATGAATCGGCCAGCCGGCGGGTGAATTCGCCGGACAGCTTCTGCGAGGTCATCGGCCGCATCGTGCCGTGGATCTTCATGCTGGGCGGGAATTCATTGGAAATGAACAGATCCGATGCCTCGGCCCGGCTCATCGCCGTCAACAGCTTGGTCATGTAGGACTTGTCTTGTTCTTCAGTCATCCCGCAAATATAGCGGGATGGTCCGCACCGGTCCGCGATGGAGTTCGCGTATATTGCCGGGGCTTGGGTTGTCCAGAGGTCGCTATGTCGAGCCGAATCACCGGCGTTCTATTGTCGATGGCGGCGTGCGCAACGGCCGGCGCCGTGCCCCCCTCAGCGGCGACGCATGGCCTGCAGATCGAGAAGACCTCGATCCCCATGAAGGACGGCGTTCGCCTCGCCGTCACCCTCTACGAGCCGGCTGATCTCAAACACGGGGCACGCTGCCCGGCGCTGCTCGAGTACCTGCCCTATCGAAAGGATGACGATGAGGCCGCGCGAGACTATGGCACCCACATCGTATTTCGCACGGCGCGGATATGTGAGCGCGCGCGTCGACATCCGCGGATTCGGCGCCAGCGAGGGCACACCGCCCGACCGGGAATACTCGGCGCAGGAGCAGCAAGATGCCGAAGAAGTCATCGCCTGGCTGGCGCACCAGCCATGGTCGAACGGCAAAGTGGGCATGCTCGGGATTTCGTGGGGCGGCTTCAACTCGATCCAAATGGCGCTGCGCAAACCTCCGGCACTCAAGGCCATTCTCGCCGTGGCCGCGACCGAGGAGCTGTTCAAGGAGGACGTGCACTACGTGGACGGAATATTTCACGTCGACGAGTTCGAGCTCACGATGGATTTGGACCAAGGACGTCCCGGAGCGCCGGATTTCAGCCTGGAGGAGTCGGTTATCGGCCCGCGCATGGACTCACCGCCGTGGTCGCTCGCCTACATGAAGCATCAGCGCGACGGAGCGTTCTGGCGTGCGCCGCTGCGGCCGATCGAGACGCTGGAGGTGCCCGCGTTCCTGATCGGCGGCATGCAGGATGGATACCGCGACAGCATTCCGCGCATGCTGGAGAAGGTCAAAGCGCCGCTCAAGGCGTGGATCGGTCCGTGGAACCATGGCTTTCCGAACGGCAGCGACTACGGGCCGCTGTATGAATGGCGCGATCAAGCCGTGCGCTGGTTCGACTACTGGTTGAAGGGCCGCCCCACCGGGGTGCTCGAGGATCCGCGAGTGGTCATTTATCAGCAGCACTGGCATCCGCCCCGGGCGCAGTCGCAGGACGTCCCCGGCGAATGGCGTGCCGAAACCTGGCCGCCTGCCGGCTTGACGCCCATGACCTGGTATCTGGGACCGGATCATCGCCTGACACCGGATGCGCCACGCACGGGCGACGTCGACCAACTGCGCTATGTGCCCTCGGCGGGGGTCGAGGCCGGATTCTGGTGGGGAGAATTGCTGAGCGACCAGCGGCCGGTCGACGCCTTCAGCCTCACCTATGACTCGCAACCTCTCGCCGACGAGGTGGCGATTCTCGGCCTGCCGCACGTCAGTCTGCGTGTCTCGGCCGAAGCACCGCTCGCGGATTGGTTCGTACGCCTATCCGACGTCGCTCCCGACGGGCAGGTGACCATGGTCACCGGCGCGGGCATCAACGGCGCGCAGCGCGAATCGATGTCGAAGCCGCAAGACCTGTTGCCGGGCAAGATCTATCCCCTGTCGCTGGATTTGCATCTTGCATCCTGGGTATTCCCCAGAGGTCACCGCATCCGCGTTGCGCTGTCCAACGCTCTTTGGCCCATGAATTGGCCGACGCCCTACCCCATGACGACCTCGCTGCTGCTGGGCGGCGACGCGGCCTCGCGGATCATCCTGCCGCGCGTGCCGGTACATGGCCCGGCAGCACCCGCGTTCGCGGCGCCCGAACCCATTGAAGAACCGGCGGGGATCACGGGGCTCGGGGGTGGGGGTGCCGCGTGGCCCGGCACGTGGACGGTTCTGCGCGATGAGGCCAAGCAACGCAGCACGGTGGTTTGGCAGGGCTCGACCGCCGTGTCCTATCCCTGGGGACGATTCGATCACTCGGAGAAGCTCACCTATGATGTCGACGATGCGCATCCCGACGTTGCGCGCGTGCAGGGAGATTCGGAGTACATCCAGGCCGTGCAGGAGCACGTGCTCATCTGGCGCGGCCGCCTCGACGTGTCGAGCGACGCGCAGACGTTTTTCTACAAGTACACGCGCACCTTGTTGCGCGACGGCGCGGTCATCCGGACGCGGACGTGGGAGGAGCCGATACCGCGGGACCATCAATGAGTGCCCGGCCTTTCCTTGGCTGCCAGCGCCAGCGCGCGACGCGCAGCGTCCTCAGTAACACGGGCACGGCATTTCAGCAGCGGCAGCAGATCTTCGGGCGGCCGTTTGCGCGCCAGAACTTCCTGTTCGATGGTCTCGCTCCATGCGCAGTTCGCGGCGAGATATCGATCGAAGGCCGGCGATCTGAATCCGAGCGCCTTTTCGTCCTCGGCGGATAGCCAGTACGCGTCATCCGATGGGTGGCGGAACATTTCGTCGACCAGATAACCCGGTACCGCATTGTCCTGCAGAAAGGCGCGCACTTGCCGCAGGGCCTTGCCGTCGTCGGCATCCGGCCGCGGCAGCGCGGCGGGCGCGGCCTGCGAATCGACGAGGTAGGGGCGATTGATGCCGACGAGCCGCGCGCCGTCCGCTTCGCGTTGCGCGGCCGAGGCATAGATGAAGAAACACGCGCTGACGCACCGGCCGGTCAAGGGCCCGACGGTGACCGCCGCGAACAGCGACCTGATCAACGTCGCTATTTTGATCGCTTCACTCATGTCACCACCGTCGGAGGCCAATATCAGCTTGTTCTGGGCCAAGAAGCGACGCGGATCGTCGAGAATTTTGGACAGCAGGCGATCGTAGTCGCCGGGAATGATCTCGCCGGACATGACCAGCGGCCCGACGGGCCCCACGTACTCGCCGGTGACGGGGTCATGGTCCATGTAGAAGAGCTCTGCCCCCGGGGCGGACATGCTCAGTATGAGCAGCGCTACTTGGCAGAGGGCAATCCGAAGGCGCATGCACGGGTACCGTCGTGGGCGCCGTCAATGGGGAGGCGCCGGCGGATTTTGCTGCCGGGCCTCCGACAAAGACCGCCGACTAGCTCACGGCTGGCAAAATCCGCCCGCGGCCATGGCATTCAGCGGCGCAGGCCGTTCGCGCCGTGCGCCGCGGCGACCTGCGTCAGGCCGTGCGCCGCGGCGACCTGCGTCAGATCGTCGCGCGTGGATGCGATGTGCGAATGAATGAGCCCGCGGGCTTGCCTCGTGTCGCGCAGGCTCCAGACCTTGAGCAGCGCCGCATGTTCGCGCATCGCGCGTTTGACGCGCCCCGTGGGGCCCAAGTGGGCTTGCACATAACGCTGTGCGAGAGTGTGGAGCCTTCCTAACATGTCGGCCGCAACGGGCTGCAAACGCGGCACGATGAGCAGCAGGTGGAACTTGCGGTTCAACTGACCGGACGAGGAGAACTCCTCGGCCGCCATTGCCGCATTCAATTGGTCGAGCGCCCTGTGGGCGGCAGCCTGGTCGGCCGAAGTGGCGAGTTTCGCGCCGCGCGCCACCGCCAACGGCTCTATCTGCAGGCGCAGGCTGAAGATTTCTTCGAGCTCGCGGGCGGCGAGCGGGCGCACCTGAAAACCTCGATTGGGAAAGATGTCGACCAATCCTTCAGCTTGAAGTTGCACCAGCGCCTCCCGCACCGGGATCTTGCTGGTGCCGAATTCCGCGGCCAGCGTATCTTGGCGCAGGGCCGAGCCCGGGGCGTAAGTGCCCGCCAGTATGCGCTCGCGAAAGCGCACGATGAGCTGGCTGGTCATCGACTGCACGATCGGCTCGTTCACGCGCGAATGCCCCAGCAGAAAGGGTCGTCGGCATCGAGGTGCAACAGCGATTCGCCGGTCACGTGGGCGGTTCCGGTGATGGTCGGCACGACCTCGCCCCGGGCGCGATCGTGCCATCGATAGCGGCCTTCGAAGGTGCTGCCGATCAAGCTCTCCTGGATCCACGCATCGCCTTCCAGAAGCTTGCCGTCCGCCGCCAGGCAAGCGAGCTTCGCGCTGGTACCCGTGCCGCACGGCGATCGATCGTAGGCCTTGCCGGGACAGAGCACGAAATTGCGGCTGTGTACTCCGGGCTGATCGGAGGAGGAAAAAAGCTCGACGTGATCCACATTGGGGTGACCTTGAGCATTGACCGCCGCGCGCACGCGCCAGGCGAAGTCGGTCAGCGCCTCCACGTGCTGCAGATCGATGCTCTGGTCGTGCGCGGAAACCAGAAAGAACCAGTTGCCGCCCCATGCCACATCGCCGGTCACGGAACCGAAACCGGGGACTTCGACGGTGAGATCGCGCGCTCCGCGGTAGCTCACGACGTTCGACACGCTGACCCTGCCGTCCGCGTGCAGCTCCGCCTCGACGGGGCCTACCGGCGTATCGATCTTGACGGCTCCCGGGGCCAGCTTCCTCAAGTGCCTGAGCGAGGCGACCAAACCGATGCTGCCATGCCCGCACATGCCCAAATAGCCCACGTTATTGAAGAAAATGACTCCGATTTCGCAATCGGCGCGCTGCGGCTGGACGAGCAGCGCGCCCACCAGAGGATCGGAGCCGCGCGGCTCGTTCACGATGGCGGAGCGGTAGGCGTCGAAGTGCTCGCGAAATCGCCGCACCCGCTCCGCCAGGGGCCCATCCCCCAGGTCGGGGCCACCCTCGAGCACCAGGCGCGTGGGTTCACCGCCGGTGTGCGAATCGATGACGCGGATCTTGCGCACAGCTTAAGGCCGCGAGTCGCGGGCGCTTTCGACCATGGCGATGACCGCGGCGCGGCGCTCGCCGGCAAGCGGCAACCGGGGCGGGCGCACCCGTTCCGAACCGCGGCCCATGATTTGTTCGGCCAGCTTGATCGACTGCACCAGATCGTGCTCCGAGTCCAGGTGCAGCAGCGGCATGAACCAGCGGTAGATTCGCCGTGCGGTGTCGAGGTCGCCGGCGCGCAGCGCCGCATATAACCGCAACGATTCGGCCGGGAAGGCGTTGGTAAGACCGGAAACCCACCCCTTGGCGCCGAGCGTCAGGCCTTCGAAAGCGATATCGTCGAGTCCCGCGAACAGCACGAAACGTTCGCCGAAGGCATTGATGATGTCGGTGATGCGGCGCGAATCGGGCGCCGACTCCTTGATCGAGACGATGTTCGCCACGTCCGCCAGACGGGTCAGCGTCGGGATGTCGATGTTCACGCGATACGAAGGCGGATTGTTGTAGAGCATGATGGGCAATCCCGTCGCCGCCGCCACCGCGCGGAAGTGATGTTCGAGCTCCGCCGGCGTGGGCACATACACCATCGCGGGCAGCACCATGAGTCCCGCGGCACCGATGCCTTCGGCATCGCGGGCGAACCGCGCCGCTTCCGCCGTGGTGAATTCCGACACCCCGGCGATGACCGGCACCTTGCCCTCGCTCACTTCCACCGCTGCGCGCAGCACGCGGCGCTTCTCCTCGGCGCTCAGGGAATTCCCCTCGCCGACCGTGCCCATCAGCACGAGGCCGTGGACGCCATCCTGCAGCAGCGCTTTTTGCACCCTCTGCGTGGCCGGTATATCGACGTCGAGCGCGGTATCGAACTGCGTGGTGGCGGCGGGAAACACGCCGGACCAGGTGCAGGTGACGGGGTTGGCCATGGGATCCTCACATCGTTGGCGTTGCTTGCGGGATCGTAGATCGTATACGGTATCGCCATGAGCGGGCAAGACACGATCGCGGTGATCGGCGCCGGCGTGATCGGGGCGGCCGTTGCGTTCGCCTTGGCGCGCGAGGGGCGCGCGGTCGTGCTGCTCGACCGCGCCGAACCGGGAGTCGCAGGCGCGAGCTTCGGCAACGTGGGGCACATCGCCGCGGAGCTGGTGCAGCCGCTGCCCTCTCCCGGCCTGTTGTGCAGTTTCTGGCGCGAGCTCGTTTGCTTCGACGGCGCGCTCGACCTGCCGGCGCGGCAGGCGCTGCGCATGGTGCCCTGGATCCGGCGCTTCGCAGCGGCGGCATTCCGGCGCGCCGAGAACACCCGGCAGCTGGCGCCGCTGGTGCTGCCCGCCGCCGCCGCCTGGGCGCGCTGGCTCGAGGACGCCGGGCGGCCCGATCTATTGCGCCGGCATGGACACTATGAGATCGGATTCGGCGCGCGGGCCGAAGCGCGCATGCGCACGCAAGCGCGCAGCATGGCGCAACTCGGCATCGACACGCAGCCGGTACCCGCCGAGCAACTCGCGGCGCTGCAGCGCGCGGCGCATGCCGAGAGGGCCGCCGGCCTTTGGTTCCCGAACTCGGCGCATGTGATCGACCCGCTCGAGGCGGTGCGCACATTCGCCGCGGCGGCGCTGGCGCGCGGCGCGACGTTCCGGCGATTTGAGGTGCGCTCCTTGCGCACCTGCGGCGACGCCATTGAAATTCAAGGCGAGGGGCCGCCGCTGCGGGTCGGCGGCGCCGTGGTGTGCGCCGGCATGGGCTCCGAAACGCTGCTCGCCGCATTCGGTCTGCGCGCGCCGCTGCAGGCGGTGCGCGGCTACCACATCGAGCTTCCCGGGCAGCCCGCCTTTCTGGATGCACCCGTCGTATACACCGGCGCGCAGGTGCTCGTCACGCCGATGGCCGGGCGGCTACGCGCATCGAGCTACATGGAATTTGCCGCCGCCGATGCGCCGCCGGATCCGCGCAAGGCGGCGCGCCTGCGGCAAAAGGTGCGCGCGCTAGGCCATGCCTGCGATGCCGAAGGTCCGAGCTGGATGGGCGCGCGTCCGGTGCTGCCGGACTATTTGCCGGGGATCGGCCGCGCCTCAGGATCCGTCAAGCTGTTCTACGCGATCGGACACCAGCACATCGGTCTCACGCTGGCGCCCGTCACCGCCGAATTGGTCGCCGACGCGGTCGCGGGACGCGCGGCGCGCTATCCCGTAGCGGCTTTCGATCTGCGACGCTTCGGCGCACCCGTGTCATGATTCGAGTCAATGGGGGAATTCGCATGCGTTTACTGTCTCGGATCTGCGCCGCGTTATGCGCGATGACAGTGCTGTTCTGCGGCCACACGGCGCGCGCCGCCAACGATGCCGACGCACGGCTGCGGGCGATCTACACCGCCGAGTGGACATGGCGGGATGAGCAGATCGCCAGCAATGAAGATGCTCAGAAGCCGATTCGCGACCACTTGCCGAAAGTCGATCCGGCGAGCCAGGCGATGCGGCTGCGCATGTGGCAGGACGTGCTCGAGAAGCTCAACGCCATCCCGCGCGCGCAACTTTCGGCCGCCGAGCAGCTGAACTTCGACGTGTACCGGCCGCAGATCGAGACGCTGATAGCCAGCCAGCGCTATCGCGACTTCGAGATGCCCGCGAACGCCGATACCACGTTTTGGACCGATCTTGGGTATACGGCGCGCCGGCTCTATCGGACGCCGCAGGACTATCGCAATTGGATTTCTCAAATGATTGATATTCCTAGATATTTTCGCGAGCAGACCGATGAAATGCGGCATGGTCTGCAGCGCGGATTCACGCCGCCGCGAATCACTCTCCAGGGCCGCGACGCCTCGATCACGGCGGTCACGGAGGCAGAGCCCAACGCGAGCTTGTTTTACACGCCATTCAAGGACATGCCCGGCGTGTCCGAGGCGGAGCAGGTTAACCTCCGTACCCAGGCGATCAGCGCCATTCGCGAGTCCGTGCAGCCGGCCTACCGGGAACTCTTGAAGTTCATGCGCACCGAGTATTTGCCCGGCACGCGCACGACCCTCGCCGCCTACGACCTACCCGACGGGCGCAACTTCTATCGGGCCAAGATCCGGGAATTCACCACGCTCGATCAGGATCCGGCCGCCATCCACGCGTTCGGGGAGTCGGAAGTCGGGCGTCTCCATCAAGCAGATGCTCGCCGTGATGAAGGAGACGGGCTTCGCCGGCGATTTTGCGTCGTTCCTCGTGTTTCTGCGCACGGATCCCCAATTCCAGGCAAAAACCCCGCAAGAGCTGCTGATGCGCGCGGCTTGGATCGCCAAGCGGTTCGACGGCAAAGCCTCGCAGTATTTTGGACTGCTGCCGCGGGCCCGCTTTGCCATACGGCCGGTGCCCGATGATCTCGCGCCGTTTTACACGGCCGGGCGCGGCGGGCCGGGGCAGTACCTGGTCAACACCTATGACCTACCGAGCCGCCCCCTGTACAACCTCACCGCACTCACGCTGCACGAGTCCGCGCCCGGTCATGCGTTTCAGATGCCTCTCGCGCTCGAACACAAGCAGCAGCCGGAATTTCGGCAGCACACTTATCTATCCGCCTACGGCGAGGGCTGGGCGCTGTACTGCGAGCAGTTGGGCTTGGAAATGGGGATGTACGAAACCCCCTATGACCGCTTCGGCATGCTGAACTACCAGATCTGGCGCGCTGCCCGACTCGTCGTCGATACCGGAATCCATGCGCAGGGGTGGAGCCGTGAGCGAGCCCTCGCCTATCTGCGTGACTACACGGCGCTGCCGGAACATGAGATCGAGACCGAAGTCGATCGCTACATCGCGTGGCCCGCACAGGCCCTGTCCTACTACCTCGGAGAGGATGCGATTCTCAAGGCGCGGTCCCGGGCAGAACAGGCCCTTGGCGGGCACTTCAATCTGCGTGCGTTCCACGACACCGTGCTCGAGCTCGGATCGGTGCCGATCCCGGTGCTGTCGGCGCGCATCGATCGTTTCATTGCGGACGGCGGCAAAGGCCCCTACCCGGATTTGGAATAGGTCCCTCGTGAAGCGCATCGGTTTCACGGTTTGAACGCCGGTACCATCGGCCTCGTGTCGGCGCTCGCGCTGGCAGCGCTTGCCTACATCGGGCGCTGGTGGGCGCTGGAACGCCGCCGCGGCCAACGCCTCAGCCTACCGGAGGAACGCGCCGCCGCCGCTCGCGCCCGCCAACCGCGTATCACCGACGCGCTGGTCGGATTCATCACCAATTTCTTCGATACGCTCGGCATCGGATCGTTTGCCCCGACGACCGCGTATTTCAAGCTGCGCGCACGCATGCCCGATGAGGAGATTCCGGGCACCTTGAACGCCGGCCAGGCCTTGCCCACCATGACCCAAGCGCTGATCTTCATCGCCACCGTCAGCGTGGATTTGACCACGCTCGTCAGCATGATTCTGGCCGCCGTGCTCGGCGCATGGCTCGGTGTCGGACTGGTCGCGCGACTCTCGCGCCGCGCGATTCAACTGGGTATGGGGGGATCGCTCATGTGCGCAGCGGCGCTGTTCTTGGCCGCCAACCTGCACTGGATGCCGGGCGGCGGCGAGGCGATGGGATTGAGCGGCAGCCGGTTGATCGTGGCCGTTGCGGCCAATGCGCTGCTGGGCGCCTTGATGATGCTGGGGGTGGGGCTGTACGCGCCCTGTCTCATTCTGGTGAGTTTGCTCGGCATGAGCCCGCTGGCGGCCTTCCCCATCATGATGGGCTCGTGCGGCCTCCTCATGCCCATCGGCGGCGCGCGATTTGTCCGCAGCGGCCGATACAATCTCGGTGCCGCGCTCGGGCTCGCGCTGGGCGGCATTCCCGGCGTGCTGGTGGCCGCTTATATCGTCAAATCTTTGCCGATCGTCTGGCTGCGGTGGCTCGTGCTGGCAGTCGTTGTATACGCGGCAGTGCAGATGCTGAGGTCAGCCCGGCTGCGGCGGCCTAAAGAAGGTGATTGCTAGGTGGTCGGCCGGCCGCGCCCTCGCCCCGACGACGAAGCTTCGCTTGCGCACTACCTCCTTGATGTCTCCGAACTTGGCCCGCGCCACTCCGACCGCGAAATCCACCCTGCCGCGCTCGACGAGCGGCCGACTGCCGAACATCCGTCCCGCGAATGCCTCCACGCGGCCCTTGATCTCCTCGAGTCTGCCGCGCAATTGATCTGCGTTCATTGCAATCCTCCTTGCATACGCTGATCCAAGCTATCGAATAGCACGAGCAGGCGGCGGATGTCGGTGCGTTAACGAACATTGTCCCGGCCCGACCCGCACGCCTCGGCGCTCGTGAGGGCGGCGCACAACGGCTGCGCCAGACCGCCAAGCGAACGTTAAGCGCCATGTGTGGTGTCGCCCCGACGAGATGAGTTCGCGTTGCAAGTGTTGCTCGGCCACCGCTGCCGAACGCCGCGTCGACACTTGAAAAAGTGTGATCCAACCCACGCTTCGCAACGCATGAGAAGCGACCGGCAACTACTTCACACTCGAGCGCAGCGCGATGTTGATCGAGAACGCAGTGACGCAAACGCCCTGTTGCGCGACGTTCAATCTGTGACACGTGCAACATCAACGATGTTGACATAAGTGTCGACTGAATTCAGTGTAATGTAAAGCTGTCGGTCGCTTCTAAAACAAGGCAAACATCGGCCGATGATGTGATGGGGAGGTTGGATGGATTTAGAGTGAATGGTGATGTAGCTGCGCGGAGGATCATTAAATGCAGCCAGAGACCAGTAACACCGACTCAAATCGTCGTTCGCATTTCATCGAATCGCTGAGCGCCTTCGGTCGCGAACATCGCGCGCAGCATTGGGAAGGCACCTTTGGCGACTTTCTCGCCAACATCCTGCCGCAAAATCCCGGCGCCTTCACGCGCGCCAGCCACCAATACATCTGGGACATGCTTCGCTGGTACGGCCGCGAACGCACCGACAAGGACGAGACCGAGCGCGCTCAAGCACTCTTTCACCCGGAACTGTTCGGTATCGACGAGCCGCTCGCCCGAGTGGTCGATTACTTCAAGGCTGCGGCGGCCGGATCGGACGTCGGCCGCCGGCTGCTGCTGTTGTTGGGTCCTCCCTCCGGCGGCAAGTCGACTCTCGCCATCTTGCTGAAGCGGGCCTTGGAGGAATACAGCCGCACGGATGAGGGCGCCATCTATGCGGTGAAGGGCTCGCCGATGCACGAATCGCCGCTCAATCTCATTCCGACCAGCATGCGCGGGAAATTTCGCGAGACCTACGGCGTCGACATCAACGGCGAACTCAGTCCCTGGGCGCGGGACCGCCTCGAACGCGAACACCTGGGCGACTACCTCAGCGTACCCGTCGAACGCGTGTTTCTCTCCGAGGCCATGCGCGTCGGCGTCGGCACCTACGCGCCGCATGACCCGACCACGGCGGATATTGCCGACCTGGTCGGATCGGTCGACCTCTCCAAGGTCGCCGAGGTGGGCGATGAAGGAGACCCGCGAGTCTGGTCGTGGTCCGGGGCGGTATACGCGGCGAGCCGCGGCATGCTCGAGATGATCGAGATTCTCAAGGTCAAGCGTGAATTTCTATATCTTCTGCTCACGCTCACGCAGGAAAAGAACGTGAAAGTTTCGCGCTTTCCGCTCATTTATCTGGACGAAACGATTTTGGCTCACACCAATCTCGCCGAGTTCAACAAGTTCCTGCAGGAAAAGGAGAACGAAGCGCTGCTCGACCGCATGGTCATCATCAAGGTGCCGTATGCGCTGTCCTTTCACGATGAGGCGCGGATTTACCAGAAGCTGGTCTCCGGTGCCCCGGCCTTCCGGGATGTCCATCTGGATCCGCACGTACTGAAGCTCGCGGCCGTATTCGCCATTCTGACGCGCCTCGCGAAGCCGGAGCGCGAAGGTCTGGACGTCGCGAAGAAGCTGCGCATTTATGCGGGAGAATCGATCGAGGGCTTCGCCGACACCGAGGTCACGCATCTGCGCGCGGAATCGCCCGATGAAGGATTGTCGGGAGTGAGCCCGCGCTTCGTCGTCAATGCCATTTCGAACGCCATCACCCGCAGCGACGCCAAGAGCCTCACCAGCATGGAATTGCTGCTGGCGCTCAAGGATTCCATCGACAGCGATGCGCGCATGGATGCCAAGCAGAAGAAGCTGTGGATGGATCATCTGGTCGCCGCGCGCAAGGAGTTCTACAACCGCTGGGTCAAGGAGGATGTGCACCGCTCGATGTTCGCCTCATTCGAACAGGAAGCGCAGCAGCTGCTGGAGAAGTACCTCGATGAGGTCGAGGCTTCGCTCGATCAACGCAAGGTCACCGATCCGATCACCGGTGAAACCCGCCCGCCGGACGAGCGGTTTCTGCGCTCGGTGGAAGAAAAGATCAAAGTGTCCGATTCAGGCAAGCAGTCGTTCCGTCAGGAGGTGGTGCGCAAGGCCATGGTCACCTTCAAGGCGGGCGAAAAATTCTCATTGGACAGGCACGCGCGCATGCACGAAGCGATCGAGCAGTATCTGTTCGCGGAACGCCGCGACGTTCTGCGTCTGGTCACCTCCAGCGCGCGCCCCGACGATGATGCACAAAAGAAAATCTCCGCTGTACAGCAGCGGTTGATCTCCGAATACGGGTACGACGAACACAGCGCAAAGGAGGCTTTGAACTACGTCACGACATTGCTGGCGCAGGAGTGATCGTCGATCGGCGGATTCTGACAGGAGCCGTAATTGAGCAAAGACGAGTCCACATCGAGCAGAACGACGATCGCAGGTTGGTATGACCTGTTCTCGCGCGGCGCGCGCGATTGGCTGCGGCACAACGACAAAGTGCGCGAGGCGGTGCGTGCGCACTTGCCCGAGGCGATAGCCGGCGGCGATGTGTTGAGCGGCGGCACGAAAACGATCCGCGTGCCGGTGCGCATGCTGGAGCACTATCACTTCCGCTTGCGTTCTCCGGAACAGCAGCAAGGCGTCGGGCAAGGCGCGGCCAAACCCGGCGACATGCTCGGCCAACCCGGCTCGCCGGGGTCCGGCAAGGGCGGCGGCGGCCGCAACGACGGCGGTTTCGAATTTCTTCTCGAGTTCAAGGTCGACGACATCGTCGATTGGCTGTGGGAGGAGATGAAATTGCCGAATCTGCGCGCCCGAGTGGGGCGGGCGGAGGAAACCGACTGGATTCGCGAAGGCTGGGATCGCCGCGGCGCGCGCTCGCGCCTCGACCGCAGGCGTTCCATGCGCGAATCCATCAAACGCCGGGCGGTGCAATCCGCCGACGCGCCGCACTTCACCGACGATGATTTGCGTTTCCGTCAGCTCACGCGGCGCGAGCAGCCGGCCACGCAGGCGGTCGTTTTCTTTCTCATGGATGTGTCCGCCAGCATGTCGGATCGCGACCGCCAGCTCGCCAAGTCGTTCTTCTTCTGGGTGGTGCAGGGGCTGCGCCGGCAATACCGCCATTTGGACACGGTTTTCGTCGCCCATACCACGGAAGCCTGGGAGTTCAACGAAGAGGAATTCTTCAAAGTGAGCGGCAGCGGCGGCACCGTCACCTCGGCAGGACTCAAGAAGGTTCAAGAAATCATCGCAGCTCGCTTCGATCCGAGCCGCTACAACGTCTATCTCTTCTATGCCTCGGACGGCGACAATGCGTCGAGCGATCATGCCGACGCCGAGGCCGCCTTGGACGAGATTGGCGCGGTCGCCAATTATGCCGGCTACCTCGAAGTCTCGGCCACGCCGCAAAATCGGCTCACCAGCGAGTGCGGCACCTTGTTCAAAGCGCTGGCGGACGGCGGCAAACCCGCCGCAAGTTTCGCCGTCAGCCGATTCGAAGACATTTGGGACGCCGTTCGGCATTTCTTTCAACACCAGGCCGAAGCGTGAGACGGCCATGAACCGGATGCCGCAGTGCCGACCAAGCATTTGACCAAGCAGTGGCGCGACTTGCTGCCGCGCATGGAGGAGCTCGCCGGGCGCGCCGGGCTCGAGTACAACCCGGTCGATTTCGAAGCCGTGCCCGAAAGTTTCATGATGGAAATTGCGGTCTACGGGCTGCCGGTGCGCATGCCCCACTGGTCATTCGGCGTGCGCTACATCAGTCAGCTCATTCAGCACCGCATGGGCCACTCTCGGCTGTTCGAGGTGGTGTTTCCCGGCAATCCCGGCCATGCGTATCTGGCCGCGGGCAACAGTCTGGCCGAGAACGTGCTGGTGACCGCGCACGTGCTGGGGCATGCCGATTTCTCGCGCAACAACATGCTCTTCCGCAACAGCCAGCAGCAGGTCGGAGATCACATCGTCGAACAAGCGGCGTCGCATGCCCGGCAGATCACGTTGGCTGTCGAGGAACACGGGCTGAAGCGCGTGGAGCTGGTGCTGGATGCCGCGCTCGCACTGGAACAGCACATCGATGTCGATCGGCGCGTGCAGCGGGAACGCTATCCCGAATACCAAGCGGCGAAACCCGAACCGCCCGATGATGCCTTCAGCAAGCGGTTTGCCGCCCTGAACCCCGACAGCAGCACACAGGAAGACGGCCCGAAGCTCAAGCGGGCATCGATTCCGCCGCACCCGGAACGGGATCTGCTGTGGTTCATCGCCAACTATGCGCCGGAGCTCGAGGGTTGGGAACGGGATATTTTTCTCGCCGTGCGCGAGGAGTCCTTTTATTTTCACCCGGTGCATGCCACGCAGATCATGAACGAAGGCTGGGCATCATATTGGCATGCACGGTTGCTGCGCGAGGCCGACTTCCTGCCGCAAGGCGCCTACGTCGATGCGATCAAGTGCCATTCGGACGTGGTGCGGCCGATTGCCGGCGGCGACAAGGTCGCGCTCGGGATCAACCCGTATCATCTGGGTTTTTCGATGTGGGAAGAGATCGTCGAGCGCGACGGCATGGACGCCGCCCGGCGCATCATGCACGAAGACGATGATGTCAGTTTCGTGCGCAATCACCTCGACGCCGAGCTGGCTACGAAGCTGCAATTATTCCGCTTTGGGGCGGATACGTCCGGGTCGGTCAAGGTTTTGGAGACCGACCTGCACGCGCTCCATGAAGTGATCGTCGGCCCCAAGTACAATTTCGGGGCGCCATCGGTGGCGGCCGCACATGTGCGCGTCGACGGCACGCTGGAACTCGTGCATGATTACAAGGTCGACGGGCGCGGCGTCGACGTCGAACGTACAAAAAAAGTCTTAGAATACGTGGAAAAGGTGTGGCGGCGTCCGGTGATGCTGCACACCATCGATTCGCACGGCACCGAGATCGACCTGTCCACGCCGGCCGTTTCGAAGTGACCGCGCGGCAACTCGAGGAGATGCCATGGCTCACGTTACGGTCACCAGCGACTTCCACTTCGCCCAGCAGATCGCATCCGGCCATCATCGATTGACCGCCGATGAGCCGATCGCACTCGGCGGGAGCGACTCGGGCGTCTCGCCTCACGAGCTGCTGCTCGCCAGTCTCGGTGCGTGCACCTCGATCACGCTGCGCATGTATGCCGGCCGCAAGGAATGGGAGCTGGGAAAAATCACCGTGGGTCTGCGCTACAGCACGCGCGACGATCAAAAAGGGCACATCGACCGGCGGCTCTCGTTCTCCAAACCGCTCACCGCCGAACAGACGCAGCGCCTGCTTGAAATCGCGGCCAAGACCCCGATCACCAAGACCTTGTCGGGCGGCGTCACGATCGATACGACGATCGTGCAGTAGCCAGGCGCAATCGCACCAAGCTCTCGGCGGCGGCGAGAATCGACTCCTCGTTGGAACGCGGCGCCCAGCCAAGTACGCGCTTAGCCTTGGCGTTGCTGGCATTCTTGATCTTGCCAAGTTCCGGCGCGAGCTGCCGCAGGACCGGGTTACCGAGGGCAGCGAAGCGCACCAGCCAGTCGGGCAGTTGCCGGGTCGGCACCCGTTTGGCGGACGCGCCCATGCCGGCTTTGAGCACCTTGGCCATGTCGAGCAGCGCCATGCAGTCGCCCGCGACCGCGAGAAACCGCTCACCCTTGGCGGCGGGATTGAGCATGGCGCGGATGTGCAAATCCGCGACATCGCGCACGTCGACCACGCCGAAATAGAGCCGCGGGCAGGCCGGCATGCCGCCGTCTAGCATCCGCTGCAGCAGGAGAATCGAGGTCGAATAGTCGGGCCCCAGCGGCGGCCCGAACACCGCGACGGGATTGACCACGGACAATTCGAGAGATCCACCGTCGCCGGCTATGAAATCCCAGGCCGCGCGTTCGGCCACCGTCTTTGATTTTACGTACGGGGCTAGGCCCTCGGCCTTGGGATCCGTCCAATCGGTCTCATCGAAAGGCGCGGTCTGCGGCTTGTGCCCATAGCCGATTGCCGCGAATGAGGAAGTCATCACCACGCGCTTGACGCGGGCATCGCGCGCGGCGCGCAGCACCCGCAGCGCGCCGTCGCGCGCGGGCACGATCAGTTCGTCCTCGTGCTTGGGAGCGTACGCGGGAAACGGCGATGCCACGTGCAGCACGTACTCGCAGCCGGCGACCGCCTCCGGCCAGCCCTGGTCGGCTTCTAGATTGGCGGCGAAGAAGGACAGGCGTTCAGCCGGGGCGCCGCCTCTGCCGCGAGCATCGCCCGCACGTCGCCCTCGCGCTTCAAGCTGCGCACGGTGGTGCGCACTTGGTGGCCCGCGGCCAGGAGTTGCAGGATGGCGTGGCTGCCGATGAAACCCGAACCGCCGGTCACGAGAACTGTGCTCATCGACGTACACCTTGATTGCGGGAACGGTGATCCGACGACATTGTAACGGCTGTAGGAATTTTCCGACGAGATGTACGGAACTGCCCGACGTGAATGTGCGCTACCGTACGCGGAAAAGGCCGCAACAACGAGCACGCGAATGGCCGCAATCCTGGAGATCCGCGATGTCCAAGAACGTGAAGCTTGACCGCCGTCACTTCCTGATCGGCAGCGTCGCCGCGGGAGTCGCCGGTGTTTCGGCGCGACCCATACACGATGGCGAACTCGGCGCGCCGCCGCAGACCTTCCGCGGCTCCGTGCCTTGGGCTGAGGGCACGGCGGATGCGCCGCCCGAAGCGTCGGGCGCCGGATATGTGTATTTCACGGCGGCCGAAGCGGCCTTCATCGAAGCCGCGGTCGGGCGGCTGATCCCGGATGATCCGGTCGGCCCGGGCGCAGTGGAAGCGAACGTGCCATTTTTCCTGGACCGGCAGCTCGCCGGACCCTTCGGGCGCGGCGATCACTACTACCTTGGCGGGCCGTGGCCCAAGGGCACGCCGGAACAGGGTTATCAGAGCAGGTACAACCCCGCCCAACTGTATCGCGCGGCTATTGCCGCCATCGACAAATATGTCGGCGCAAATCTTGGCGCCCCGACATTCGCGCAGCTGGCGGCGGCCGCTCAGGATCAAACATTGAAAGGGCTGGAGAGCGGTGGGATCGCGCTCGAGGGCGGTGTCGACAGCAAGTCCTTCTTTGCCATGCTTCTGCAAAACACCAAGGAAGGTTATTTCTCCGACCCGATCTACGGAGGCAACAAAGACATGGGCGCGTGGAAGATGATCGGCTTCCCCGGCGCTCACTACGACTACAAGGAATGGGTCTCGCGACATGGCGAACGCGTGCCGTATCCGACCGTCGGCTTCAAGGGCCGGCCCGGCTGGAGGAAGGCTTAATCATGACGACGACACTGAAATCGGTTGATGCCGTGTTGGTGGGATTCGGTTGGACGGGCGCCATCATGGGACAGCAGCTCTGCGACGCCGGCTTGAACGTCGTGGCGCTGGAACGCGGGCCATGGCGCGACACCGCAACGGACTTCGCCACGGGATTTGCCCAGGACGAGCTTCGCTACATGTGGCGTCATCATCTGTTTCAGAATGTCTCGGATGACACGCTGACCATCCGCAATAACGTCAATCAAGATGCGCTGCCGATGCGCCATTTGGGTTCCTTCCTGCTCGGCACCGGCGTCGGCAGCGGCGGCGTGCACTGGAACGGTCAGATTTGGCGGTTCCTGCCGAGCGACTTTCTCACCAAGAGCCACAACCAGAAACGCTACGGCAAGAAGGCGGTCTCCGACTACGATCTCACCGTGCAGGATTGGGGCGTCACCTACGAGGAGCTCGAGCCCTACTATGATCAGTTCGACAAAATATGCGGAACCAGCGGCAAAGCGGGCAACCTCAAGGGCAAGATTCAGCCCGGCGGCAATCCCTTCGAGGGCGCTCGCGCGAACGAATATCCCACACCGCCGATGCCGCAAACCTATGGACCGACCTTGTTCGGCAAGGCAGCCGCCGAACTCGGGCGCCACCCCTTCCCTCATCCGACGGGCAATCTCTCCGAAGCCTATGTGAACCCGCTCGGCGCACAGCTTGGCGCGTGCACCTACTGCGGTTTCTGCGAGAAATTCGGCTGCGGCAATTACTCCAAGGCCAGCCCGCAAACCACCATCCTGCCGTACCTCATGCAAAAGCCGAACTTCACCCTGAAGACCGAGTGTGAGGTGTTGAGAGTGGAACTTACCCCCGATCGCAAGCGCGCCACGGGCGTGACCTTCGTGAACAGTGCGGGCGAGGAGTTCTTTCAGCCGGCCGAGATGGTGATCCTGTCCGCGTACGTCCTGCAAAACGTCCGGCTGCTGCTGCTATCGGGTATCGGCAAACCCTACGATCCAAAAACCGGCGAGGGCGTCGTCGGTAAGAACTACGCCTACCAAACCATGTCGTCGGTGAACGTCTTCTTCGACGACAAGATCTTGAACCCCTTCATCGGTGCGGGTGCCCTTGCGACCGTGATCGATGACTTCAACGGCGATAACTTCGATCACTCAGGCTTAGGCTTCATCGGCGGCGCCTACATCGCGGGCATGGTCACCGGCGGGCGTCCGATCGAAATGATCTACACGCCGCAGGGCACCCCGGCATGGGGCCTCGAGTGGAAACATGCGGCCGCAAAGAACTATTTGCGCTCATTTTCCTTGAGTATTCACGGCTCGTGCATGAGCGCCCGCGGCAATTACCTGGACCTCGACCCGACCTATCGGGATATCCACGGCCGGCCGATGCTGCGGATGACTTTCGATTTCAGCGGCAATGATCACAAGATGTCGGACTATTTGACCGATCGCGCGGCCGAAGTGGCGAAGGCGATGAACCCTCGCGAGATCAAACTGAACCGCCGCACCGGCTCGTGGAGCGTCGTGCCGTATCAGACCACGCACAATACCGGCGGCGCCATCATGGGCGATAACCCCAAGAACAGCGTGGTCAACAAGTATCTGCAAAGCTGGGATGTAGCCAACGTCTTCTCGATGGGCGCCGGCGCGTTTCCCCAGAACGCCGGCTACAACCCCACCGGCACCGTGGCGGCGCTCGCTTATATGTCGGCCAATGCCATCAAGTCCCAGTACTTGAAGGCTCCCGGTCCATTGGTTCGGGCATAGTCAGATGAATCGTTTTGCACAACGTCGGACGCGCCTGCGCATCATCGGCACGGCTGCGGCCGTTCTGGGCGTGGCCGGCATTGCGGTGAGCCAAATGCCGCCGCCCGAGCAGCCCATCGCCGCGACGACGCCCACGGAACTGCTCGCAAAGCGCATCGATGACGCGACTCCCGATGCCGATCAAGTGAGGCGCGGGCAGTATCTGGTTGCCGCGGGCGACTGCATGTCCTGCCACTTGCGCGCAGGAGGCGAACCCTTCGCGGGCGGCCTCGCTCTCAAGACGCCGTTCGGCGTGATCTATTCTTCCAATATTACCCCCGACCCGCAGACCGGGATCGGGGCTTGGACGGGCGAGCAGTTCTATCACGCGATGCACGACGGCAAAGGCGTGCACGGCGAGAACCTCTATCCCGCCTTCCCGTATCCCTGGTTCAGGCGCGCCAGCCGCGCTGATGACGATGCCATCTTCGCGTACTTGAAGACCACACCGGCGGTCAATTACACGCCGCCGCAGAACCAACTGCCATTCCCGCTCAGCATCCGCTCCATGGTCGGCGCTTGGAACCTGCTGTTCGTCGACAGCCATGATTATCGAACCGACCCCAGCCAATCGGCGGAATGGAATCGCGGCGCCTACCTCGTCAATGGTCTCGGCCATTGCGGAGGGTGCCACACACCGAAAAACACGTTCGGCGGCGACAAATCCCGACAGGATCTTTACGGCGGCGACCTCGACAATTGGGTCGCTCCGGATCTCACCAGCAATACCCGCACCGGCTTGGGCCGCTGGAACATCGAAGACATCACGGAGTTCCTGCGCACCGGGCGCAATGCTCACGCCGCGGCAGGCGGCGCCATGGCAGACGTGATCACCTATTCCACATCGCTGTTGAACGATGACGACCGCCGCGCCATCGCCACCTATCTCAAAGGTGAGGCGGCGAGCCCCGACAGCGCCACCTCTCCACCGGACGCCGGTGCAATGCAGAGAGGCGCCGAGATTTATTCCGATGCATGCGCGTCATGTCATTTGGAAAACGGGGTGGGCCAACCGCGGCTGTTTCCGCCCCTCGGGCACGACGCCGTGCTGCAGCAGGCGGACCCGACGGGACTCGAACATTTGATCCTGGCCGGCGTGCGCGTCGGAACCAGTCCATCACGCCCGTCGCCGCTGACCATGCCGAGCTTTGCATGGAAGCTCACCGATCAAGAGATCGCGGATGTTTCCACGTTTATCCGCAACAGTTGGGGCAACCGCGCGGCGCCGATCTCGGCGGCCGCCGTGGGTGAGGTCCGCAAACGCCTGGACCTTCAGACCGTGCACTTGACGATGAATTCCGGCGATCAACAGTAATTAGAAATTCCGGCAACGCAGCGATCGAGCTCTCCTTCGAGTTCATTGTTGCCAAGAAATTCTGCCGGCGTCGGAATTCTCTTACAGCGGAGTGCGCGGGACACCTGTGGGGCACATTCTCGGCCGGCCGTAGTCATGCGCTTACATTTATTTGTAACCCGCTGATCAGCCGTACATTTCCACGGAAGACGCAGCGGGGAACTGCGGCCGTGTCCCGTCTTGTCCAACACGCATAGGACAGACGGAGCACGTCATGCGCAGAACTCGAAGCACAGTTGCGGTTGCCGGCCTCGTGCCCCTGCTCGGGGCCGCGATGACCATTGTTGGCTGCGCGTCCAAGCACGATACGCGAGGAGCTTTCGCCGGGTCGGCACCGTTCAGTAAGACGATTTCCGGTTCGGGCGACTCGGTTTGCTGGAGCGTCAAGCGCGCACTTCTGGGTCAGGGATACATGTTGGAGCGATCCAGCGAACCGGGAGTCTTGACCGGCACGCGGGATTACCAGCCCGAAGAGAAGCTGAACGTTACGGTGCGTCTGCAAACCACCTGCGCCGACAATCGCAATGGCACGAGCATCGTCTTCGTCACCGCGAGTCGAGAGGAGAGCAAGCTGCAGAAGATGAAGCAGTCGACGAGCGCGGGAATCGGACCGGCCACGATTACCATGCCGGCGGGTTCAGCCAAAGTGCTCGGCGTCGTGAGACGGGAAACGATTGCGGATCCCAATTTCTACAACAGCTTCTTCACGCTGGTCGAGGGGTACGTCGCGCAAGAAGGGCGATCCCCTGCGGTCCAACCCGCCGTAATGTCCAAACAGGACGACCAGGGCCATTAATTCGGCGCGCGGATACGCATCCGCGTCGACACCACTATCTGCCACGAGAGGAGGTACTTATGCACCGCAAGGCGCTCATTACAATTGCCATTGGATCAGTTCTTGGAACTGCACTGCCGACAGCGTACGCCGCAGCCCAGCAAAGCGGTGCCGCTGCCCCCCAAAACAATCAGCCTCAGGCTGCTGCCAGCGAGGCGGTTTACGGTCAAACTCAGAACGGTCAAACTCAGAACGGTCAATCCCAGAACGGCGACCACAATGCCGATCACCAGGGCGTCGTCCGCAATGCCGACCACCCAGGCGACGTCGCCAAAGATCAGCGCGACCTCGCCCGAGACCAGGCCGACATCCGAGCGGACCGCAAGGACATTTCGCGAGACCGAGCGGACATTCGCGCTGACCAGAGGGATCTACGGCACGACTACGCCGAGCAGCGCGATGGTGCGAATAACCAGGCCGACATCGCGCGCGACAAGGCCGACATTCAATCAGATCGAAAGGACATCAAGGCGGATCGTAAAGACATCGCGAAAGATCGCGCGGACATGCGCGCCGACAGGCAGGACATCCGCACGGACCGTCAGGACTTGCGGGCCAATCAGGGTGATTTGCGCAATGACCGCGGTAACGTCCGAAGCAGCGACCTGGATGACCAGCGCACCGACGGGCAGGATCCGCGATCCGCGAGAAATATCGGCCGACCCGTGACCGGTCAGCGCATGGACGGCACGAAGCCCGGGGACGGCACCAAGCCCGGGATCTCGGCGTCGACGGTTGCGAACAACGCGGCGGAAAACAATAAGAAGGCGCAGGCCACGGAGAACGTGCACAAGGCGTGGTATCACGTTTGGTGGTAGCAACCGCTGAAGCTGGAAAGCCTGCACGGAACGCGCAGTTCCGTGCAGGCCTGGCGGCGGCGCGACAATCATCCTTTAGCGATCCGGTGAAGTCTGCTTTTCCGATATGTCGGGCTGGAGCACTGGCCCTATCAGCTTCATATATGGCCGGACCCGCGCCAGCGCGTCAATCAAAGTAACTGACACATTCGCCACGAAACGCAATTCGTTCCATGGTGTTTCCTTCCGCAACTTGAACTATGTATGGGATCATGTTGACGGCTTTAAGGGAAACGGGCCTGTATGGACGATATCTTTGGTGAACTGCAGCATCCCCCCCGCCTGTTGATGGGACCCGGCCCCATCAATGTGCATCCGCGCGTGCTGCGGGCAATGTCCGTGCAACTGCTGGGGCAATTCGATCCGGAATTCACCCAATACATGAATCAGACCATGGCGCTGTATCGCAGCGTTTTCGAGACGCAGAATCGCTGGACCTTGCTGATCGACGGCACCTCGCGCGCGGCGATTGAAGCTGCCTTGGTCTCGAGTTTGAATCCGGGCGATGACGCCGTGATCGTGAGTTCGGGACGATTCGGTCTGCTGCTTGCCGAAATCGCCCAGCGTTGCGCCGCCCGAGTGACGATGGTCGAGGGCGACTGGGGCAGCGTGGTGGAACCTGACGCCATCGAAGCCGCGGTTCGAAGGGTCCGTCCGCGCTTGGTCGCTTGCGTGCACGGCGACACCTCCACCACCATGGCCCAGCCCATCGAGGCCATCGGCGGCATCTGCCGGCAATACGACGCTCTGCTCTACGTCGACGCGACTGCCACGCTGGCGGGCATGCCGGCGCCGGTCGACGCCTGGGGAGCCGACATCGTAACCGCCGGCTTGCAGAAATGTCTCGGCGGTCCGTCGGGCTCGGCGCCGATCACGATATCGGATCGCGCAGCCGAGCATATCTTCAAGCGCCGGCATATCGAGCGGGGTCTTGCGAGCACTGCCACCGGCCCCGCAGTGGGCCAGCGCATCGCCTCCAACTACTTCGACCTGGCCATGATCATGGACTACTGGTCGGATAAGCGGCTGAATCATCACACCGAAGCCGCCAGCATGCTCTACGCCGCCCGCGAATGCGCCCGCGTGGTGTTGGAAGAGGGCCTGCCGGCGCGCTTTGCCCGCCACTGGACCGCCGGCCGGGCGGTGGTCGCGGGCGCCCAGGCTCTGGGTCTCAAGATCTACGGCAACCCCGCGTACAAGATGACCAATGTCACGGCGGTGGAAATTCCCCCCCAGATCCGCGGTGAGCAGGTGCGGGAGCGGATGCGCCGCGATTTCGAGATCGAGATCGGCACGGCCTTTGGCGCCTTGGCGGGCAAGGTGTGGCGGATCGGCGCCATGGGGGTCAATGCACGCAAGGACGCGGTGCTCACGACCTTGGCCGCATTCGAAGCCGTCTTGAGGCACGAAGGTTTCGGCTTCACCCCGGGAGCCGGGGTGGACGCGGCGCTCGCCGTCTACGAGAATCCTTAGGCTCGCGCGATCTTCGGCGGACCCACTCGCTGCAGCTTCAATTCGGAATGGTTCCGTCGATGCCCTCGACATACCAATTGATTGCCATCAGTTGCTCATGCGTCAGCGTTGAACCCGCGGCAAGCTTCACGGCGCCGGTATTGTCCTTGAGCGGACCCGAGAACAGTACGAGTTTCCCGTCAATGATGGCGCGCTTCTTTTCCTCGAACAGCTGCGCGACGTTGGGCGGCACCGACTTATTGAGCGGTGTCAGCACGACCATGTTCTCCTTGAGGCCGTTGGCGACATGCCGTCCGCCCGTCCAGGTGCCCGCCATCGCCTGGCGCGCTTCGTCGATGTAGTAGTCGGCCCAGTTCTCAGTATTCGCGGTGAGCTGCGCGTGAGGCCCGTACTTCAACATGTCCGAATCCCAGCCAAAGGCGTGCACACCATGTTGTTCCGCCGCCTGCACGATGGCGGGCGAATCGGTGTTCTGGCAGAGCACGTCGGCGCCCTGTGCGATCAGCGCTTCCGCCGCCTGGCGCTCCTTGCCGGGGTCATACCAGGTGTCGACCCAAATGACCTTGGTCATGACCTTGGGGTTGACGCTGCGCGCACCCAAGGTGAAGGCATCGATGTTGCGGATCACCTCGGGGATCGGAAATGAACCGACGTAGCCGAGCGTGTTCGACTTCGTGGTCATGCCTGCCAGCACGCCCAAGAGGTAGGCGCCCTCATAGAAGCGAGTCTCGTAGGTGACGAGGTTGGCGGCGGTCTTGTAGCCGGTCGCATGCTCGAAATGCACCTTCGGAAACAACTTCGCCACCCGCAGGGTCGGCTCCATGTAGCCGAACGAGGTGGTGAAAATGAGCTGGTTGCCGGCGACCGCGAGTTGACGAATCACCCGCTCCGCATCGGCGGTGGCGGGCACATTTTCCACGTAGGTCGTCTTGACCTTGGCGCCCAGCACCCGTTCGAGCTCCCGCCGCGCGAGGTCATGCTGGAATGACCAGCCCGTATCGCCCACGGGGTCGACGTAGATGAAGGCCACCCGCAACGGTTCGTCGGCCGCGAAAGCCGGCAGACCGGCGAACACACCGGCGAGCACAGCGACGAATGAGCCGAGGGCCCGGCGTGAGGGTAGGCGCTGTGTCATGGGCGAGGAGACCTAGGTTTTGATTGAAGCGAGAATGCACAAGCGCGTCGCCGAGCGCAAGATGGCGGCGGCGGTGATTCGCGCCAAGGCGGCGGCGAGCGGCACTTTCTTGGGGCGCGCAGGCACGGGGATGCACACGATTAGTGCGATTGATAGTGTACAAATGGCGCGGCGAACGTGCTGTAATGTTTATCGGCGCCAAGCTAGATGGGCAAGCTGACCACACATGTATTGAACGTTGCGGCGGGAACTCCGGCGGCCGGCATGCGCGTCGAATTACGCTGTCTGTCCGGGCCGCCGGCGGCGCCCCGCGCTTGGCATACCGATGCGGACGGCCGCTGCGCGGCGCCCCTGTTGGCGGGCGCGGCCTTGGAATCGGGCCGCTACTCGTTGACGTTTCACGTCGCCGCGTATTTTCGCTCGCTCGGGGCGGTGCTCCCCGAGCCGCCCTTTTTCGATGAAGTGGTGATCACGTTCGGCATCGCGGATGCCGGCCAGAATTATCACGTGCCGCTGCTGGTCTCGCCGTGGAGCTACTCAACTTACCGGGGAAGCTGATCGTCCCAATGTCCTCCTCCGCCCGTGCCGTTTCCTCACAGACCCTGCGTTTCGTGCTGAATGGCCGCGTCGAGTGCCTCGACCAGCCGCCGCCGACGCTCACCGTTCTGGATTACCTGCGCGAAGTCGCCGGCCTCAAAGGCACGAAAGAAGGCTGCGCCGAAGGCGATTGCGGCGCATGCACGGTCGTGCTCGGCGAATTGGCGAAGGATGGGCGCCGCATCGCCTATCGCGCGGTGAACTCTTGCATTCGCTTCCTGCCGACTCTGGATGGCAAGGAACTCGTCACGGTCGAAGATTTGCGCCAGCCCTCGGGCGCCGCTCACCCGGTGCAGCAGTCGATGATCGACAACCACGCCTCCCAATGCGGCTTTTGCACACCGGGCTTCGTCATGTCGCTGTTCGCCCTGTACTTGAACGAAGGCGGCGCCGAGCGCGAACGCATTCTCGACGCGCTGTCGGGCAATCTCTGCCGCTGCACGGGATATCGGCCGATCATCGACGCCGCTCTTCGCCAGTGGACCTATCCAACCCCTGCCCGCTGGAGCCGCGAGGAATCTCAATCCGCGGCGCGTGTCGCGGCGCTGCGGGGCCTCGAGCGCGATGCCGCTGCCGCTGTCGCTCAAATATCCGGGCTATCATGCGCCGCGCAGCGTCGCGGAGCTCGCCGATGCACTGGAAGCTCGGCCGGACTCGGTGCTGCTCGCGGGCGGCACCGACATTGGTCTTGATGTCACGAAGCAGCTGCGCGATCTGCCCGCCTTGGTCTATCTCGGCGACGTGGCAGAGCTCAGACGTATCGAGGAGCGCGCGCACGAGTTGTGGATCGGCGCCGCGGTCACCTTCACGGACGCGTGGCCGGCGCTGCTCGGCCCGTATCCCGAGCTCGAAGAACAGGCGGCGCGCTTCGCATCCCCGCCGATCCGCAACTCCGCCACCCTGTGCGGCAATCTCGCGAACGGCTCGCCGATCGGCGATTCGATCCCGGCCTTGATCGCGCTGGGAGCGCAGATCGAACTGCGCCGCGGCGCGCGGCTGCGCCGCGTGCCGCTCGAGGATTTCTACCTCGCCTACCGCAAGACGGATCGGGCGGCGGGCGAGTTCGTCACCGGGGTGGCGATTCCGCGGGCCGTCGCGGGGCGGTTGCTGGCGAGCTACAAGGTCTCGAAACGCATCGACCAGGACATCTCCGCGGTCAGCGCGACCTTTTGCGCGAGCGTCGAGGGCGACCGCGTGCAGAGCGTCCGTCTCGCCTATGGCGGCTTGGCCGGCATCGCCTGCCGCGCACCTCATGCCGAGCGTGCCCTCGCCGGCTCAGGCTGGACTCCGCAGGGGATCGAGGCCGCCGTCGCCGCGCTCGCGAGCGATTTCAAACCCTTGTCGGATCTGCGTGCCACGGACGCCTATCGCCTGCGCGCCGCCGGCAATCTGTTGCGCCGCTTTTTTCGGCAACACCAGCCGACGGCCGGACACACGCGTACGGCCGATGCTTTGCGGGACGTGGATAGCGCATGCCATCCGGTACCTCGCAGACCCATGACAGCGCGCCGCTGCACGTCAGCGGCACCGCTCAGTACTGCGACGACATTGCGTTGCCGGCGAATACTCTGCATGCCGCCTTTGGACTCAGTCCCATCGCGCACGGGCGCGTTCGCTCGCTCGATGTGTCCGCGGTGCTCGCGTCGCCCGGGGTGGCGTCGATCGCGCTGCCGGCGGATATTCCCGGTGAGAATAACTACGGCGGCGCGGTCCACGATGACCCGATTTTCGCCGAACAGGAGGTGCAGTATGCCGGGCAGCCGCTGTTCGCCGTCGCCGCCGACTCGATGCGCGCCGCGCGCAAGGCGGCGCGCTGCATGAAGCTCGACGCGACACCGCTCCCCGCGCTGCTCGATATCCGCGCCGCTCTCGCCGCCGAGAGCTATGTGCTGCCGAGTCAGACCATGCGGCGCGGCGATGCGCGCGCGCAGCTCGCCCTCGCTGCGCATCGTCTGCGTGCATCCATCGTCATCGGCGGCCAGGATCATTTCTACCTCGAAGGGCAGATCGCTGCGGCCATCCCACAGGAAGACGGAGGCATGCTGGTGCTGAGCTCGACCCAGCACCCCACCGAGGTGCAAAGCGTCGTGGCGCACGCCCTGGGCGCCCGCGCCAATCGCATCGTGGTGCAATGCCGGCGCATGGGCGGCGGCTTCGGCGGCAAGGAAAGCCAGGCCGGCCTGATTGCCGCCGCAGCCGCGATCCTGGCGCACAAGACCGGGCGCCCGGTGAAGCTGCGTCTCGACCGCGACGTCGACATGCTGATGACCGGCAAACGGCATGACTTCATCGCCGACTACGAGGTGGGCTTCGATGAGCAGGGACGATTGCGGGCCTTGGTCTTGATGCTGGCCTCGCGCTGCGGCTATTCGGCGGATTTGTCCGGCCCGGTCAATGATCGCGCCATGTTTCACATCGACAACGCCTACTACTTGGAACACGTCGAAATCACCTCGCATCGCTGCAAGACCCACACCGTGTCGAACACCGCGTTCCGCGGCTTCGGTGCACCGCAGGCCATGATGGTGATCGAGGCCGTGCTCGACAGCGTCGCGCGAGTGCTCGGCCGCGATCCGCTCGATGTTCGGCGCATCAATCTGTACGGCATCCAGGACCGTAACGTCACGCATTACGGCCAGGTCGTCGAAGGCAACTTGCTGCCGGCGATTTTCGATCGGCTGGAGCGCAGCAGCGACTATCGCCGCCGCCGCGCCGACGTGAACCGCTGGAACGCCGCCGAACCGGTCATCAAACGCGGGCTCGCGTTGACGCCGGTGAAATTCGGCATTGCCTTCACCTCGACGATCTTCAACCAGGCGGGCGCACTGCTGCAGGTCTACACGGACGGCACGGTGCTGCTGAATCACGGCGGCACCGAGATGGGGCAGGGCCTGTATATCAAGGTGGCGCAAGTCATCGCCGCCGAGTTGGGTCTACCTTTATCGGCGATTCGCCTCTCCGCCACCGACACGAGCAAGGTCCCCAATACCTCGGCCACCGCCGCCTCTTCGGGCTCCGACCTCAATGGCAAGGCGGCGCAAGCAGCGGCGGCCGCGATTCGGCGGCGCCTGGCCGATTTGGCCGGTGCTCTGTATGGCGTCGCGCCAGAGGACGTGCGCTTTGCGGACGGCTACGTGCACGCGGGCGCACGGCGTGTCCCGTTTGCCGACCTGGCGCGCGCCGCCCACGAGGCGCGCGTGTCGCTCTCGGCGACGGGCTTTTATCGCACGCCGAAGATACACTGGAACAAACAGGCCCAGGTGGGCCGACCCTTCTATTATTTCGCGTTCGGCGCCGCGGTCGCCGAAGTGGCGGTGGATACGTTCACCGGCGAAACGCAGTTGTTGCGCGTCGACATCTTGCACGACGTGGGAACCTCGCTCAATCCCGCCATCGACCTGGGCCAAATCGAAGGCGGTTTTCTACAGGGCGTGGGCTGGCTCACCAGCGAGGAGCTGTATTGGAACAGCGCCGGGGAACTTTGCACTCACGCACCGTCCACGTACAAGATTCCCACGGCGCGCGACTGGCCCGCGGCCGCTCGCGTGGAGATCTTGCAGGCGGCGCCCAATCCCGAGGATGTCATCTATCGATCGAAGGCCGTCGGCGAGCCGCCTCTGATGCTGGCGCTGTCGGTGTTTCATGCCATCCGGGATGCCTGTGCCGCCTGCGGGCCGGCCGGCTGCCTGCCGGATCTGCCGGCACCCGCGACGCCCGAAGCGGTGCTGCGCACGATCGACGCGCTGAATCCGTCGCGGGCCGCATGAACGCGCCGCATGAAAAGTCCGGCAGCCACGCGGCATCCCCTGCCGGCGGCGCGTGGCTCAACCCCCTCGCCGGTCATTGGATCGACGGCGCATGCGCGCACCTGACTCGGCACGCGGCGCTGGTGCGCGTCACGGTGGTGGCGCTGCGCGGCTCCGCGCCGCGCGAGCCCGGCGCGAGCATGCTCATCGACGACTCCGGCATGCTGGGCACGATTGGCGGCGGTCGGCTGGAATGGCATGCCGCACGCGCCGCGCGTCAATTGTTGTGCGCAAGCGATTCGCCCTCCGTGCAGATCGACGATGTGATCTTGGGCCCGGAGCTGGGTCAATGCTGCGGCGGCCGCGTTCAGCTCTGGCTCGAACGCCTGACTCGCCAGGATCTTCCCTGGCTGCAGGCGGCATCGCAGAGCGCACGCCATGGCGGCGCCAATGCCGTCGAGACCCGATTCGCGGCAGGGATCGTCACCCATAGCCTGCGTTCATTGCATGACGCTGCCCCGGTGACGCTGCGGCGCGATGCGGCCGGGGAGACCCTGCTCGAAACGCTTGGCCCGCGGCGTTCGCCGTTGTGGGTTTTCGGCGCCGGCCATGTGGGTCAGGCATTGGTGCGTCTGCTCGCGGAGCTTGCGCTGTTCGACATTCGCTGGATCGATCCGCGGCCCGAACTCCTCCCTGCCGGGTTGCCCGACGGCGTCACCACCCAGGCGTGCGCGGCACCAGTCGGTCTGGTCGGCGCGGCGGCGGCAGCTACCCGCTACGTGGTGCTGACGCACGATCACGCGCTCGACTATGAAGTATGCCGTTCGATATTGAAGCGCGGCGACGCCGCCTGGGTGGGTCTCATCGGATCGGCGAGCAAGGCGGCGCGCTTCCGTGCGCGGCTGCGGCGCGACGGCATCGACCCTACGGGCCTGACCTGCCCGATTGGCGTCTCAGGGATCGTGAGCAAGTTGCCCACGGCCATCGCCATCGCCGTCGCCGCGCAGTTGTTGCAACTGGGCGCCCCCGCTCCGCTCGCCGACGCCGCTTCGCCGCTCGAGGCCGGTGCCGGCGCTGCGCATGCCTGCGACGGCGTCTGCGAGATCTGCGGGCAGCGCCGCGACGACCCATGAACGAGCACGCGCCGCGACCGGTACCCGCACCGCGCTTGGTTCTGCGCGGCATCACCAAGCGCTACCCCACCGTGCTCGCCAATGATGGTATCGACCTGCGCGTCGATGTCGGCGAAATTCATGCCGTGATCGGCGAGAACGGCGCCGGCAAGAGTACCTTGATGAAAATCATCTACGGCGTCACCCGCCCGGACGCGGGTAGCATCGAATGGGAAGGCCGCCCCACCGTCATCGATAATCCCGCGGCGGCGCGCCGCCTCGGGATCGGGATGGTGTTTCAGCACTTTGCGCTGTTCGAAACCCTGAGCGTCGCGGAAAACATCGCCCTGGCGTTGGATGAACGCGCGGCGCCTCAAGCATTGGCGCCGCGCATCCGCGCGGTGGCGGAGCGGTACGGACTTCCCGTCGATCCCGGGCGGCTGGTCCACGGCATGTCGGTGGGCGAGCGCCAACGCGTGGAGATCGTCCGCTGTCTCCTGCAATCGCCCAAACTTCTCATCATGGATGAGCCCACTTCCGTGCTCACCCCGCAGGCGGTGCAGCAGCTCTTCGCGACACTGCGCCGGCTTGCGGGCGAGGGCATGAGCATCCTTTATATCAGTCACAAGCTCGAGGAGATTCGCATCCTGTGCGATTCCGCCACGGTGCTGCGCGCCGGGAGAGTCAGCGGCACGGCGCTGCCGCGCGAAGAATCGGCCGCGAGTCTCGCGCGGCTGATGGTGGGCGATGACCTGCACGATGCGCCCCTCACGGCGCACGAACCTGGCGAGGTTCGCCTCGAGCTCAAGGGCTATTGCATGGCCTCGCGCGACCCCTTCGGCACCGCGCTTCGCGAGATCAACCTGGCGGTGCGCGGCGGCGAAATCGTCGGCATCGCGGGCGTGTCGGGCAATGGTCAGAAAGAACTGCTCGCGGCGCTCTCGGGAGAGACCATCGGCGCCCACGAGGGCGCAATCAGCCTGTGCGGGGTACGTGTCGATGACATGGGTGCGGCGGCTCGCCGCGCCTTGGGGTTGGGATTCGTACCGGAAGAGCGTTTGGGGCGCGGCGCCGTGCCGGCGATGACTCTCGCCGACAATGCGCTGCTCACCGGGTCGCGCGCGGGGATGGTGCAGCACGGCCTCATCAGGCATCGTGCGGCACGCCTGTTCGCGCGCGCAACCATCACTGAATTCAAGGTCAAGGGCGCCGGCGAATTATCCGCCGCCGAGCGGCTCTCCGGCGGCAATCTGCAGAAGTTCATCGTCGGCCGCGAGATTCGGCTCGCTCCCCGGGTCTTGCTGGCCGCCCAGCCCACCTGGGGCGTCGACGTCGGTGCCGCACTGTTGATTCATCAAGCGCTCGTTGGCCTGCGCGATGCGGGCGCGGCGGTCCTGGTGATATCCGAGGAACTCGACGAGCTGTTCGCCATCTGCGATCGAATCGCCGTGCTGACCGCCGGGCGCCTGTCCGCCCTGCAGCCGCGCGCCGGCCTGAACGTCGAAGCGGTCGGACTTAAGATGGCGGGCGCCGCGCCGGAGGCGCTGCGTGCTTGAATTTCCCTGGCGTCTCGAGAAGCGTGCTGCCGCCTCCGGGTGGATGCGCGTCGCCGCGCCGCTGATCGCCGCGGCCGCCATGCTCGCGACCGGCTTCATGATCTTTGCCCTGCTCGGCAAGCAACCTTGGAACGCCCTCGACGTGTTCTTCGTGCAGCCGCTCAACTCGCTCTACGGATGGGGAGAACTGCTGCTCAAGGCCACGCCGCTTGCGCTGTGTGCCTTGGGACTCGCGTTGGGGTTCAGCGCGAACGTGTGGAACATCGGCGCCGAAGGCCAGCTCATCCTCGGCGCCATCTGCGGCGGCGGTGTCGCCTTGTTCGGCAGCGCCGCGCTCGGCCGGTGGGCCTTGCCCGTGATCTTGCTGGCGGGGATCGTCGGCGGTGCCGCCTGGGCCGCCATTCCCGCCGTGCTGCGCACGCGTTTCAACACCAGCGAGATTCTCGTGAGCCTGATGCTGGTGTACATCGCCCAGTTGCTGCTGGGCTTTCTGCTGCATGGCGCCTGGCGCGATCCGGAAGGATTCAACTTCCCGCAGTCGAAGGCGTTCGATGAGCGGCTCATCCTGCCGGTGCTCATCGAAGGACAACGTGCCACGATCGCTTTTCTCCTCATGCTCGGGCTCGCCGCCCTGTCCTGGCTGTTCTCGAGTCAGCTGTTTGCGGGCTACCGAATGCGCGTGTCGGGGCAGGCGCCTGCCGCCGCAGCCTATGCGGGCTTTCGCGAGAGCCGCAATATCTGGGTCGCGCTCCTGATCGGCGGCGGCGCGGCCGGCCTCGCCGGGGTGTGCGAAGTCGTGGGTCCGATCGGCCGGCTGCAGGCGGACATCTCCCCGGGGTACGGCTTTGCCGCCATCATCGTCGCCTTCGTCGGCCGGCTGCATCCGCTGGGGATCGTGCTCGCGGCTCTGCTCATGTCGCTGCTCTATCTCGGCGGCGAATCGGTACAGCTCGGGCTGCAGTTGCCGGCGGCGGTCACGGGCTTGTTCCAGGGACTGCTGCTGTTTTATTTGCTGGCGGCGGATCTGTTCGTCGGTTTCCGCTGGCGCCGCCGAGCACCGAGGAGTCAGCCCCAGGCATGAACGCCGACTTGAGCACGGCCATCGTCACCGGCACCGTCGTCGCGGCGACACCCCTCATTTATGCATCGCTCGGCGAACTCGTGGCGGAGCGCGCCGGCGTCTTGAACTTGGGGGTCGAGGGCATGATGCTCGTCGGTGCGCTCGCCGCGTTCGCGGTCGGCGTCGGCACGGGCAGCCTCATCGCAGGCTTCGCGGCAGCGGTGTGCGCATCGATGTTGCTGGCGCTGGTGTTCGCCTTCCTCACCTTGAGCCTGCAGACCAACCAAGTGGCGACGGGGCTCGCGCTCACGCTCTTTGGGCTGGGCCTCTCCGCCTTCGCCGGCCGCCGCTTCGCCGGCCTGCCGATCGAGGGCCTGCATTCGCTGCCGATTCCCTGGCTCAAGGATCTGCCGGTCTTGGGACCCTTGCTGTTTCGTTTCGATGCCGCCGTCTATGGCTCGATCCTGCTGTACTTCGTGGTCGACCGCGTGTTGACTCGCACCCACGCCGGCTTGCAGCTGCGCGCCGTCGGCGAGTCGCCGTCCATCGCCCATGCGCTCGGCCAGCCGGTGCTGCGCACGCGCTATCTCGCGGTGCTGTTCGGCGGCGCCATGAGCGGGATTGCCGGCGCCTACCTCTCCACCGCCCTCACCCCCATGTGGGTGGAGGGCATGAGCGCGGGGCGCGGCTGGATCGCGCTCGCGCTCGTGGTATTCGCCACCTGGAAACCGCTGCGAGTGCTGCTCGGCGCCTACCTGTTCGGCGGCGTGACCATCCTGCAATTGCACGCGCAGGGGTTGGGACTGCGCGTGCCGAGCGAAATCCTTTCCATGCTGCCCTACGCCGCAACCATCCTGGTGCTGGTCATCATCTGCCGCGACCCCAAGACCATCCTGCTGAATCAGCCCGCCTCCTTGGGAAAGAGCTTCTACCCCGATGCGTGAGCCGCCGCCATCATGAGCGCCTACGTAGTCGACTGGCTGAGCCTGCTGGGCCGCTGGGTGCACCTCATCACCGGCATTGCCTGGATCGGCGCCTCGTTCTATTTCGTGTGGCTGGATAATCACCTGCTGCCGCCCACGGATGAGTCGCTCGCGCGCAAGGGCGTCGGCGGCGAGCTCTGGGCGGTGCACGGCGGCGGTTTTTACAATGCCCAGAAATACCGCGTGGCACCAGAGAGGCTGCCGCATCCCTTGCACTGGTTCTATTGGGAGGCGTATTCGACCTGGATCTCGGGCTTCTTTCTGCTGGCGCTCCTGTACTACGCGAAGGCGCCCGTCTATCTCATCGACTCGCGCGTCGCCGCGCTCAGCCCCCTGACGGCCATTGCCTCGAGCCTCGCCTTCCTCATCGGCGGCTGGGTGGTGTACGACGCGCTCTGCCGCAGTGCTCTCGCCCGCCGCAACGCGTGGCTCGGCGCGGTCTTGGCGCTGCTGCTCGGCGCCGCCGCCTTCGCCATGTGCCACCTCTACAGCGGCCGCGGCGCCTTCATTCAATTCGGAGCCATGCTCGGCACCCTGATGGCGGCGAACGTGTTTTTCGTCATCATACCCGGCCAGCGCGACATGGTGCGCGCCAAGCAAGAAGGACGCGAGCCTGACGCGCAAGCGGGGTTGCGCGGCAAGCAGCGCTCGGTGCACAACACTTACTTCACGCTGCCCGTGCTCTTCACGATGATCAGCAACCACTACGCCTTGACCTTCGGTGCGCGGCGCAACTGGCTGGTGCTGATCGCAATCTCCGCGGCGGGCCTCCTGATCCGGATGTACTTCGTGGCGCGCCACAAGCGCCACGAACGGGGCGGCAGGACACCCCTTTGGCCGGTCGTGCTCGGTCTCATGATCCTCGCCGCCGCTGCGACGGCCCTCGCGCCCCAAGCGCTGCCGTGGCTCGCGACCGCAGATTCTCCGGCCGCGCAGTTCGCCGCGATTCAAGGGATCGTGGCGGTGCGCTGCGTTCCGTGCCACACCGCCGCGCCGACCCAGCCGGGATTCGCCGCGGCACCGCAGGGCCTGCGGCTCGATACGCCGGAGGCGATCGTGACGCACGCCGCCGCCATGGGCGCGCAGGTGCAAGCCGGGGCCATGCCCATCGGCAACCTGACCGGGATGACCGACGCTGAACGCACCCAACTCCTCGACTGGATTCGCCATGGCGCACTTCGCTGACGCCGCCGGTCCGGCCGCGCACCGTGGCCAACTCTTGAGCTTCGTGTCGGACCCGGGCGACAGCGAGGATCCCGCGAGCTACCGCTTTTTCACCGATGGTGTCCTCGTCGTCGAGGGCGGTCGGATCGCGGCGCTGGGTCCCGCCGACAGCATGCTCGCGACGCTGCCCTGCGGCATTCCGATCATCGATCATGGTCGACATCTGATGCTGCCCGGGTTCATTGACACCCACATCCACTACCCCCAGTCGGACGTCATTGCCGCCGGCGGTAGACAGCTCCTCGATTGGCTCGAGAACTACACCTTCGTCGAAGAGCGGCGCTTCGCCGATCCAGAGCATGCGGCCGAGGTGGCGGAGTTCTTCCTCGATGAACTCGCTCGCAACGGCACCACCACCGCCCTGGTCTTTTGCACCGTACACCCGGTATCGGTGGACGCCTTCTTCGCGGCCGCCGCCCGGCGCCGCCTGCGCATGATGGCGGGCAAGGTCCTGATGGATCGCAACGCACCGCCCGCGTTGTGCGATTCGCCGGTCCGCGCCGATGCCGAGTCGCGCGCGCTGCTCGAGCGCTGGCATGGCCGCGACCGACTACTGTACGCCATCACCCCGCGCTTCGCGCCCACCTCCACCGAAGCGCAATTGCGGGTGGCGGGACAACTGGCGCGAGAGTTTCCGGACGCCTTCATTCACAGCCACCTGGCGGAGAACCCCGACGAGATCCGCTGGGTGCGCGAACTCTTCCCGGCATCGCGCAGCTACCTGGACGTCTATGATCGTTTCGGACTGCTGCGCGAGCGCGCCGTCTATGCCCATTGCATCTATCTCGACGCGGCGGACCGCCGGCGCCTGGCACAAAGCGGCGCGGCGGCGGCCTTTTGCCCGACGTCGAATCTGTATCTCGGCAGCGGACTGTTCGACATCGCCGCCGCCGACGCGGCCGGCATGCGCTTCTCGGCGGCGACGGATGTGGGCGGCGGCACCAGCTTCAGCATGCTGCGCACTCTGGACGAAGCCCGCAAAGTGGCCCGCCTGCAAGGCCAGGACTTATCGCCGCTGCGTGCGCTGTATCTCGCCACACTCGGCGCGGCGCGTTGCCTCAAGGTCGACGATCGCATCGGCCGCCTCGAAGTGGGAGCCGAAGCCGATTTCATCGTGCTCGACCTCGAGGCCACGGCCCTCATGGCGCGGCGCGGCGCCGCCGCGGCGACTTTGAGCGATGCGCTGCGAATTTTGATCACGCTGGGCGATGACCGGGCGATCGCCGCCACCTATATTCTCGGCCGTCAGGTTCACGGCGACCCGCCCCTCGTCCAACCACCGTCCCCGCGGAGGCCCTCGGCATGACCTATCCCCGTGACCTCCGCGGCTATGGCCCGAAGCCGCCGCATCCGCGCTGGCCGCACGGCGCTCGAATCGCGCTGCAGTTCGTGCTGAATCACGAGGAAGGCGCCGAGAACTGCGTACTCGACGGCGATCCTGGCTCCGAGACTTTCCTGTCGGAGATCATCGGCGCACCGGCATTCCCGATGCGCCACATGAGCATGGAATCGATGTTCGAGTACGGCTCGCGCGCCGGACTCTGGCGGGTACTGCGCGCCTTTGAGCGGCGCCGCCTGCCGCTCACGGTGTTCGGCGTCGCCCGGGCGCTCGAGCGCCACCCCGAGGCCGTGGCGGCCTACCGCGAACTCGGTCACGAGATCGCAGCGCACGGCTTGCGCTGGATTAGCTACCAAATGGTGGACGAGGCCGTCGAACGCGAGCACTTGGCCGAAGCGGTCGCGATCTTGAAAACACTGACCGGCACCGCCCCCTTGGGTTGGTATACGGGTCGCGACAGCCCCAATACGCGGCGCCTCGTGATCGAGCATGGCGGCTTTCTCTACGATTCGGATTCCTACGCCGACGACTTACCCTACTGGATTCGGCTGGCGGGCACGCGCTCGCCACCGCACCTCGTCATTCCCTATGCCCTCGACAGCAACGACATGCGCTTCGCCACGGCGCAGGGCTTTAATTCCGGCACGCAGTTCTTCGACTACCTGAAGGACTCCTTCGACACGTTGTATCGCGAAGGCGACCCTTCGGGACTCGACGCGCCGAAGATGCTGTCCGTCGGCCTGCATGCCCGGCTGTGCGGCCGGCCGGGCCGCATCGGCGCGCTGGAGCGGTTTCTCGACTATGTCGGCGGACACGAGCACGTGTGGATCTGCCGGCGCATCGACATCGCCCGGCACTGGATCGCCGCGCATCCCGCGCCCGCGGCGGACGACCACCCCGCGCCATGATCGAGCTGAAGACGCTCAACCAGATGTCCGCTCAGGAGTTCGTGGCCGCTCTCGCCTCGATTTTCGAACATTCGCCCTGGGTCGCGCAGCGAGTGCGCAGAACTCCGGCCCTTCGACAACGGCATCGCCTTGCACCGCGCCCTGTGCGAGGCGGTCATGCAGGCGGGAGAGGTGCAGCAGCTCGCCTTGATCCGCGCGCACCCGGAACTTGCGGGTCGCGCCGCGATCCGCGGCGATCTCACCGCCGCCTCCACCGGCGAGCAGCGGCGCGCGGGTCTCGCGAACTGCACAGCGGAGCAGCTGCAGCGCCTGAACTCACTGAACGGTGCCTACTCGAGCCGCTTTGGCTTCCCCTTCGTGCTGGCGGTCCGAGGGCACACGCCGGATACCGTGATCGCCGCGATGGAGCGGCGCGTGGCCCATGATCCTAAGCAGGAACTGGAAGAGGCGCTGCGCGAGATTTTCAGCATCGCCCGCTTTCGCCTGGCGGATCTGGTGCACGAGCCAACAACGCCGGCCACGACCCCCTGATGCTGCACTCGAGGATACCCGCATGACCATCAAGCGCTGCTGTTTCGCGACAATTCTGCTCACCGTCCTGGTCGCGGCCCACGCCGCCGCCGGCGAGCACAGGCGGCGCGTCATCATCGATCAGGACGCCTTCGGCCCGGCCGGCTCCAACTTGCAGGCCATCCTGATGCTGCTGCAGGCACCCGATGTCGAGGTGCTCGGCATCACCATCGTGAGCGGCGACGGCTGGCGCGACGAAGAGGTCGATCACACGCTGCGGCTGCTGGAAATCGCCGGCCGTACCGACGTGCCCGTGATTCCCGGCGCGGTGCTGCCGCTGGTGAACTCCGCGGCGCGCACCAAGGTCTGGGAAAGCGCCTACGGCAAACTCTTCTACAAGGGCGCGTGGACCGAGCAGTGGCCCGACCAGGGCGTCGCGCGGCGCGCACCGCACCCGATGAACCCGTACCTCGTGCCGCCGTCGCCCGCGGGGGCGCCGCACATCAAGGCCGCGGACGAGGTTGCCGCCAACTTTCTGGTGCGCGAAGTGCGGCGCTATCCCGGAGAAGTGACCCTCATCGCGGCGGGACCCTTGACCAACGTCGCCCTCGCCGCGCGGCTCGACCCGAAGTTCAGCAGCCGGGTTCTGCAGCTGGTCGTCATGGGCGGCAGTTTCAATCCGACCGCCGCGCAAAACGCCTTTGCCGCGGAGTACGTGAACTCGCCGCGGCGCGAGTTCAATATGCGCTTTGACCCCGAGGCGGCCTCCCTCGTGCTGCACGAACCCTGGCCCAAGATCACCGAGGTGCCGATCGATCCTACGACCAAGACCTATTTTACGGCCGAGATGCGCGCGCACATCGCGCACGGCCAGGCCCCTTTCGCCGCCTACATCGGCGAGTTCGGCCAAAGCTATCCCATGTGGGATGAGCTCGCAGTCGCCGTGTGGCTCGACCCATCGATCGTCACGCGCAGCGAACGGCTGCTGGTCGATGTCGATACCAGTTTCACCGCGGGCTACGGCAACACCTTGAGCTGGCCGATCGGCGCAGGCCCCGGCCTCGGAGAACAGCCGGTTCAAGTGGTGCAGGACATCGATCTGAAGAAATTCGAGGCGCTGGCGCTCGAACTCCTCAGCCGCCCGGCGTCCAAGAAATGACCCGCCTCCAGTTGAGTTGGGTGCTCGCTCTTACGCTGCTGCAGCCCTGCGCGCGCGCGGCCGAACGCTGGTTCGAGGAAGTGAAGGCCACGGCAACCCCTGCCCAGCTGTATCGATTTCTCTATGCGATGCCGAAGGGCGGAGATCTGCACAACCACCTGCCCGGCGCCGTGCGCTCGGAATGGTTTTGGGATGCTGCCATGGCGGCAGAGAAGCGCGGCTACATTTATTACACGCGCGTGCGTATCGAGAATTGCGCCCCCTACGGGCACGACGAGTTCGGCCCGGACAAGGCGCTGCTGCTGTTCAAGGACATCCAGGCGAGCACCTTCCAGAAGCTCGATGCCTGCGGCAAATCCGAATTCAAGCGGCTGCAGGATCTCGATGCGCGCGAAAAGCAGGCCTGGCTCGACAGCATGCGCCTCGATCAGCCATACGAAGGGCGCAATGAATTCTTCGATGCCATCTGGGACCGCATCAACGACCTGCTCAAGAATCCCTATCTGATCTGCGACATCCTGCTGCGCAACATGCAGGCGTTCGGCCAGGAAGGGCTGGTTTACCTCGAGACGCAGCAGGGCGCCGAAGGCGCGGTGCGGCCCGACGGTTCACCGTACAGCGTCGATGAGGTCGTGGCCCTCTACCGTCAGCTGCTCGCCTCGCCGCAGGCGAAAGCCACCGGCGTGGAGGTGCGCTTGCAGAACGCCCTGCTCCGCTTCACGCCGGACGCCGAGCAGCGGCTGCGCGAGTTGTACGCCATCACCGATCGTTACCGCGACCTCTACGTCGGCGTGAACATGGTGGGGCGGGAAGACAACGACAAGGGCTATCCGCTGCGGTTTCTGCCTGTGCTGCGCGAACTGCGCCACAAGTACCCCGACATCAATCTGTCGATCCATGCCGGGAGAGGTGGATGAGCCCAACAATCACGTGCGCGACACCCTGCTCCTGGGCGCGCAACGCATCGGTCACGGCGTGAATCTCATCACCGATCCGGAGACGATGCTGAGGATGCGCTACGGTCCCTACCTGGTCGAGATCAATCTCATCAGCAACCTGCTGCTCGAGTATGTCAGCGACTATTCCCAGCACCCATTCCCCGAATATCTGCGCACGGGAATCCCGGTCGCCTTGTCGACGGACGATCGCGGCATGTGGGACTCGAACATGAGCGACGAATTTTTCGTCGCCGTGAAGGAGTTCAATCTCTCCTGGGAAGAAATCGTCAAGCTTGGCCGCAACTCCCTGCAGTACTCGTTTCTCGACCCGAGCACCAAGCAGCGCCTGCTGGCGGACTACGACAAACGCATCGCCGCCTTCGCGCAACAGTTCCAAAAGAACGGTTGGGCGTCCTTGAGCGGCGTCAACCCCGTGAGCTACGGCTTCCTCTGCCGGCACTACCAGGTATGCCTGCTGCCCGGACCCGCTCAAGTGCCGGGGATCACATCGCGGTAGCGGGACCAACCCGCGAGCAGTTCCTGCACCACGCGATTGCCGACCTGGTAGGCCGCTTCGATGGCCGGCCTGCCGCCGTCGGGATACTCCGCCGTGGTGCTCCACGCCGTGCTCTTGCCCGGCGGCGCCATGGAGTAGTTACTCGCCGTGCGCAGCACCAGCACGCGTTTCAGGTCCACCCGTCCGGCGCGGGACAATCGACGCAGCGCGGTCAGCGTGCCGCTGTCTTCCATGTTCGCCATCATGAAATTGGCATCCTTGCCGGCCTGCAATTTCACCCAGTCGTTCGCCCACTGATTCATGTGCTCGCCATGCCAGTACTTGCTGGAGGACAGCGAGTCGCCGATGGTGACGAAGGGCGGCCGCGTCGCGGCAGGATAACCCGCGAATTGCCGGCGGAATTCGGCGATGCGCAGGGGTATCGGCGACGGGATGGTCCTTGGTCAGCGAATAGGCCCAATCCACCAAGGCCGCATTGAGCGCGTAGTGAATCGTGTCCACCGTCCAGCCGCCGGCGATGTCGTTGGGTTTTTTGGCGCCGAGCGGCAGCATGCCATACGGCCAGTCGGGGGGAATCTCGCGCGCATCGATCTCGTACAGCAGATCACCATCGACCACGTGCTTCGCCCAGGCGGCCGTGCCCAGCGACACATCGAGCGGGTCGCCGCCGGCGATCCCGGCGACGAGCCAGTAGGCGTGGCTCAAGTCAAAGCGCGGATCTAACCCTAACGCCATGATGGAGGAACTTGAATTCGTGACTCCGCCGCCCGTACAGATGAGGAGCAGCCCCGCGTCATTCATGCGCAGTTCGTACTCGCCCAGGGGAAACGGCAGCACGCGATCCAGCTTCTGCCGCTCGACCCACAGATGCGCCTCGCCGGGTTTGTCGTCGGTCAGCTTGCCGATCTGGAACATCGTGACCACGACCACCTTGACGGGGATGGGTGCGGGCGGCGCCGCGAGCGCACCCAAAGCAAAGTTCAGTGCAAGGGCGAACGCGCCCAGCGCGGACTTGAGCGTACGAGTATTCAACGGCATTCCCCTAGTCAGCATCCCGGCGCGCCGCGAAAAAGCTTTCGTCCACCGGCTTGTTCGCGAGAATCTCCTCGCGCGTGAGGCCATTCATCTCGTGCGGGAACACGAGCCACTGATCGGTCGCACGCACATAGAAGTCGGGAGTCAAATTGCTGCGATTGCGCGCCGGCTTATAATAGACGGTGGCAATCCGAATCCGCTCCGGCGTGTTGCGCCGGCAGCGGCGCCGCAGTTCGGCAATGACCGCCTCGAGACTGCGCCCCGAATCGAACACATCGTCGATCAGCAGCAGCTGGTCTTCCGCGTTGAGCGAGGAGACCAGGTAGTCGATGGCGTGCACCCGAACCGTGCGGCTCTGCTGGTCGATTCCGGTGTACGATGAAGTCCGGATCGATACATGATCGCATTCGATACCGTTGTATTCGAGGATCTCCTGTACGGAGATGCCGATCGGCGCACCGCCGCGCCAGATACCGACCAGAAAGGTCGGCCGAAAGCCGCTGCGAACGACCTGCAGGCCGAGTTCGATCGAATCGCGCAACAGCGAATCTGCCGAGATAAAGTATTTGTCCAAGGGCTCCAGTCGCATCGTTGTTCTCCCCCAAGGGATTCCTCATGGCCACCGTCGCAGATCACTACGAGGCGCATCTTGCACCTGTTTACCTCTGGATGTCAGGCGGCGTGGACGCCGCCTTCGCGCGCGGGGACGCGGAAATCGCCGCCCTGCTGCCCCATTTGGCGACGGGCACCACCGCGGTGGATCTCGGGGCGGGCTTCGGCATGCACGCCATTCCCTTGGGCAGGCGCGGATATTCGGTGGTCGCGGTCGACTCATCCACCCTGTTGCTCGAGGAGCTGCGACGTCACGCCGCGGGGTTGCCGGTCAGCGCCGTTCAGGACGATTTGCTGTCGTTTCAGCGCTACTTGAATTCGCGCGTCGACCGCATCCTGATCATGGGCGACACCTTGACTCACCTACCCGACCGGTCCGCCGTAGTGGTACTCATCGCGCGCGCCGCGGAGTCGCTTTGCCCGGGCGGGCAGTTCATCGCCACGTTCCGCGACTACACCTCGGCGTTGGCCGGCGACGCCCGCTTCATTCCGGTGAGGGCTGACGAGAACCGCATCTTGACCTGCTTTCTCGAGTACGGCGACGATCATGTCGACGTTCACGATCTGCTGCACGAACGACAGGGTTCCATCTGGCAATTCAAGGTGAGCGGCTATCGAAAGCTGCGTCTGTCGCCCGCTTGGGTGGGCGACGCGCTCGATGACGCGGGCTTCTCCGTGCGCAGCGAACCCGGCCCGTCGGGGATGGTCCGCCTCATCGCGACGCGCGCTTAGCGTCACGCGGGAGGACTGATCCCTGGCTCGGCGCGAACCTCAAAGGCGCTCAGCCGATCCAGCAGACGCTCGGGGTCGATGTCCGCCAGCAGCAAGTCGCGATGAACACCGCGCAAGAATCCGTCCGCCAATGCCTTGTCGGCCATCTCGAGCAGGGGATCGTAATAGCCTTCGACGTTGAGTATGGCGCACGCTTTGCGCTGTATTCCGAGTTGCGACCAGGTCAATACTTCGAACAGTTCCTCCCATGTCCCATACCCGCCGGGCAGCGCCATGAAGGCATCCGACAGCTCTGCCATGACGGACTTGCGCTCATGCATCGACTTCACGATGCGCAGTTCCGTCAACCCGGAATGCGCCACCTCTTTGTCGGCCAGCGCTTGTGGGATTACCCCGATGACGCGCCCTCCTTCGCTAAGGCACGCATCTGCGATGACGCCCATCAGGCCGACGTGACCGCCGCCATAGACAAGTTCAATACCGCGCCGGCAAAGCAGCCGCCCGACCGTCTGCGCTGCCTGCCGATAAGCTGGGCGAGCCCCCGCATTGGACCCACAGAAGACGCAAATTCTTCGCAGCACTCTCACGGTCACTTGCGGTGCCCAAGAAATCTCTCGATCTCGACCCGGGTCGGTGCCGACGGCTGCGCGCCCAGCCGGGTAACGGACAGCGCCGCCGCCGCATTGGCAAAGCGAATCGCATCGCGCAGGGTCTTGCGTTCGGCGAGCGCCACAGCCAGCGCACCGTTGAAGATGTCGCCCGCGGCGGTGGAATCCACGGCCTTGACCTTGAAGCCGGGCACCAGCAGTTGCTCGCCGGCGTCGGCAAGATACGCGCCGCGAGCCCCCAACGTGAGAATCACCGTGCGCACGCCGCGCGAGCGTAATTTTGCGCAGGCCCTTGCGGCCGCCGCCTCGTCGGTCACCTTGATTCCGGTCAACAACTCCGCCTCGGTCTCGTTGGGCGTGAGAATGGAGATCAACTTGAGCAGCCGGTTTGGCAGCGCCTGCGCCGGCGCGGGATTGAGGATGACCGGCACGCCCGCTTTCACGGCGACCAGGGCGGCGGCAATGACCGTGGCCAGCGGTGTTTCCAGTTGCGCCACCAGCAGCGCGGCCGCGCGGATGACGCCGGCCGCTTTGTTCACGTCGGCGGGTGACAGCCGGGCGTTCGCACCGCCCGCCACCGCTATGCTGTTCTCGCCGTCTCGGGCGACGAAGATGAGCGCCACTCCGGAAGCCGCGCGCTTGTCGCGGAACACGCAAGTCACGTCGACGCCGTCACGACGCAGGCCGACGACGGCTCGATCGCCGAACGCATCCGTACCCACACGGGCAATGAGCGCCGCCTTCCCGCCCGAGCGCGCGGCGCCGACCGCTTGATTCGCGCCTTTGCCGCCCGCGGCGCTCATGAACTCGCCGCCGAGCAGCGTCTCGCCCGCCTTAGGGATGCGCGGCACACGGATGATCAGGTCGGTGTTCGAGCTGCCGATCACGACAATGGATTTGCTTCGCACGGCTTTCCTAGACTTTCGAGGCAATCAGCACGCCGAGGCCGATCAGGTACAGCACAAACATCGCGCATCGAACCTGCCCATCGAGTGGGCGACAAAACTATAGAAAAATCCCATCAGCACGCCGGCGACCGCGGACAGGACGATGCCTTTGGTCGGCGCCTTCTTGCCCGCCGCGGCGAGGCGCTGGTAAGCAAGCGCGTCGAGCACAATCGCGATCGTCACGCATGCCACACCAAGCGCCAGCATCGGGACATTGCCTTCCGGCTTCGCCAGGTACGTCGTACCCACGCCGAGAATGAGCGCGAGACCAATGCCGACGGGAAATGCGACCGCCATTCCGGCAATGTCGATGGCCGCGACCAGCAAAATGTTCGCGAGGTTGAAAATGACTCCGCCGAGGAAAGCCGAGCCCAGCCATTTGATCTCGGCTTGGGCGAGATCGCTCACGAACCCGCGGCCACCGCCGCCGCTGCTGCCGAGCGTGAAGGCCAGCAGGAGCGCGAACAGAAAGACGCCGATGGCATAGTCCCAATAGAACAGCTGGAAGCGCCATTCCTTGCTGGCGAGCTTTTGTGTGTTTGCCCACGATCCCCAGCACAGCATCGTCACGACACACATGGCGACCGCCACGGAATACGACTCAACCGTCAGCAAGCGATGCTCCCCTCGGTCAAATTTTACTCATCCCATCCGAGTCAGGCGCTCCAGCATGAGGCTTGCCCGGCTGATCCGCAATTCCCATGCCCCGCGTTCGCCGTCCGAAAGCGGTGCAATAAAAGAGTGCGCAATGGTTTTATACGTGCACCATCGTGGAGAGTTTAAGCCGCTTGACACACTCGAGGTGCCTGCTAGGATCGAAAACAAATTACTAAATAGGGATGAGGTGTGCTTTGACACTATGGATTCGTGTATCAGTCATTGCGTCATTCTCGGTCCTCACCGCGTACCACGCTGCGCACGCGCAGCAGAGCACTGCGCCTGCGACGCCGCCGACATCCGCCGGCGACCTCGATGAAATCGTCGTGAATGGCATCAAGCGAGGCGAGCTCATTCTCCCGACCCAGGTGACGTCCACGTCGGCTTACGGCCTCGACCTCGGCGTGATGGACACGCCGCGCAACAACACGCTTCTCTCGAAGGCTCAGCTCGATGCGCTCAATGTCCAGAATCCGGGGGGCTTCTCCTACCTGACATCGAGCAGTTATTCGGACGCGTCGTTCGGCGAGCCGAACATCCCGCGCATTCGCGGCCAGTACGCCGACATGTTCTTCAACGGCATGCGCGACAGCTTCACCTTGAATGGATATGGCGCCCCGATCAGCTTCAACAGCGTGGATTCCATCGATATCGTCAAGGGCCCGGCGAGCGTGCAGGCGGGAGCGGGGGCCGGCGTGGGCGGCTCGATCGACATTACCACCAAGATGCCCACGTTCACCAAATCCACGGTCGAATTCAATGTGGAAGCGGACAGTCAGCAGAAGCGGCGCGCGTCCGTCGATCTCGAACGGCCCGCTGACATCAAATGTGGCGGGGCGCGTGAGCTTCACCAGCGATGACAGCGGCAGCTACTACTACGACATGTACTTCCATCAGCAGTCGCTGTTTGCCGCCGTGCTCACTGAGCTCACGCCCAGGTACTCGGTCCTGGTCACCGGCGGCTTCGAGGACACCCGCTACCGCGAGAACGACGGTGTCAATCGAGCAACCAGGCCTTGATCGACAGCGGCTCATACCTTACCGGTGCCCCGCCTGCATCGGGGATATTTGGCTTCGGAACGGTGTTTACCTTGGGTCCCGCCGTCCAGCTCAACGACAGAGTCATCATCGACGAGCCGCCGGGCACGGGCGCGCACTCGCTGCACGCCAAATTGCAGATCATCCAGACCTTCAAGGCATCGGACAATTTCAGCATCGTCAACAACACATTCTACGATTACATGAACCGCTACAACCAGACGGAGGATTACTACGCCGATACCGCCAAGGGTAGCTATACCATCGAGAACAAGACCGACTTCAAGATCAAGTTCCCGTTGGGCTCAGTGAACCACGACATCGATGGCGGCTTTACGTACCGCTATGCTCATGTGCTCGATATCCAGACCTTCGTCAACGAGCCGGTGAGCGTCTTCGATCTGTCCCAGAACCCCAACACGTGGATTTTTCCGGCATCGGGGCAGGCCGGGGCCGGAAACTTTCTCTTCAATGCTGCCTTCAATCATCCGCAGTGGGGGCTTCCGGGACGTTTTCAGGGACCCCCGGGCCCCAATGGATATTCTGTCTCTGGATTCCTGAACGGTACCGTCGATTCGAATCTGCAGGACGCCGCTGTATTCCTCGAACATCGGATGCAGTTCTCGCCGCAGTGGAGCGTGCTCTACGGCCTGCGCGGTGACCTGGTACAGCTCAACTATTCCGACCCGCTCGGCGGCCCGAATTACGGCGCGCCCCCTGGCCTCTCTCCATTGCCGGAAAGTGAACACACCAACTGGTATGGCTTGTACAACGGCAATATCAGCGTGGTGTATAGCCCGTCCTCGCATTTCTCCACGTACTTGACCTACAACAAAGCACAATACGTCCTTCCCACCGCCAATGACGGCGCGATCGCCACCTGGGGAGAGGATCCGACTTGGCAGTTGCGGCAGAACACGCTGTTGGAAGAATTGGGCGTGAAATTCGACCTGTCTCGACAAGGCGCTGTTCATCTCCAGCGCGATTTTCAAACAGGAGCGCACCATCACCACCGGCGTGGGCGGCCTCGCGCGTACCTTGGCGCACATCAAGGGCGCCGAGATCGAACTCAACTACCAACCCGACCCGCATTTTTTCGCCACGGCGAGTTACTCCTACCTGCACACCGTCCTCGATACGGCCTCGGGCTTCTACAACTTCCCGGCCTATGCCGGAACCTATGCCGACGGCGCCGGTACGGCAGTGGTGTTTCAGCCGAATCAGTCTTTTCCGGACCCCGGGGTGCCGCAGCACCTGTTCAACGTGCTCGCGAACTACAAGGATCCCTCCGGCTTCGGCGGTCAGGCGAACATTCAGGTCACGGGACCGGTCCCTCTCACCCAGTCCGGTTACCTCGACGTGGCTGCGAGCAACGCGCTGGCCGGCAACGATTTCCTTCCGCAATTATTCGGACCGGGCGGTATCGTGCCGTCGTCCGTGGTCGGCGCCAATGGTTATTACAAATCGCCCGAAATTCCCTGGCAATACACGCTGAATGCCGCGGCCTTCTACAGTTTTCAGAAATATACGGTCAAATTCTCGATCTACAATCTGACCGATCGGCACAATCTCACCAACGACATTCCGTTCTACGGCAACGATTTTCTGACGCGGCAGCCGCCGCGCAGCTATGACTTGACTGTCAGCGGCAAATTCTGAAATTCGAGAGGACTCGCGAGTCGGCAATGGCTTCAGTTGGGGGTTCCAGGTGCGATCCGCTACGGAATACATCACGGGACTCCCCAAAGCCGAACTGCACGTGCACATCGAAGGCACGCTCGAGCCTGAGCTCAAGTTTCAGCTCGCGAAAAAGCACGGCCTAGTCCTTCAACACGCCTCGGTGAAAGATTTGCGCCGTGCCTATCGGTTCGCCAATCTGCAATCTTTTCTCGACATTTACTATGACGGCGCTGCGGTGCTGCGCGACGCCGATGATTTTCATGACTTGGCCCAAGCCTATTTTCACAAAGCGCATGCGCAGGGAATCGTGCATGCGGAAATCTTCTTCGATCCGCAGACCCATGCCGCGCGCGGGATTGCGCTCGCCACCGTGCTCGATGGACTGCGCCGCGCCTGCGCGAAGGCGGAGCGGGAGCTCGGCATTTCGAGTCGGCTGATCCTGTGCTTCCTGCGCCATTTGAGCGCCGATGAGGCGATGCGCACCCTGGAGGAAGCCTTGCCGCACAGGGATGCCATCGCCGCGGTCGGGCTCGATTCATCGGAATTGGGCCACCCGCCTGCAAAATTTGCGGAGGTCTTTGCGCGCGCGCGGCGCGAGGGCTTCCTCGCTGTCGCGCATGCCGGCGAGGAGGGTCCACCTTCCTATATCTACGAAGCGCTGGACGTTCTCAAGGTGCGGCGCGTCGACCACGGGGTACGCTGCGAAGAGGATCCTGAACTGGTCGAGCGGCTGGCGCGCGAGCGCGTGCCCTTGACGGTCTGCCCGCTGTCGAATGTCAAACTCAAGGTGTTCGATCAGATCGAAAACCATAATCTCAAGCGCCTGCTCGAGCGCGGTGTGTGCGTCACCGTTAATTCCGACGACCCGGCCTACTTTGGCGGCTACATGCTGGAGAATTACCTCGCCGTCGAGCGCGGCCTCGGCCTGTCATCGGACGATCTGACACTGCTGGCACGCAATTCCATCGAAGCCTCGTTTCTCACCGATTCCGCCAAGCACCACTGGTTCGCAGCCATCGCTGACTACGCCCGCAGCACGGACGATCGCGGCTCCGGATAGGGTGGCGAAAGGAGCGTGGCAAGGCGCGGTGACGCAGAGCCCGGCAGCCTGGACGCCTGCCGACGGCAATTCCGGATAAACTCGTCTGCCATACACCGAGGGGAACGATGCCACAACCGGGCCTCATACCACGATGACGACGAGTCAGCGGATCGACGGCGGGGACGAGCCAGGCGTGCAGCAGGATGCGCCGCGCAAGGTGGCGCTGATCGCCAACTGCCTCTTGAACCAGAACGCCAAAGTCTGCGAGGGCGCCCACTATCGGGGAGTGGTCAGTCCGGTCGTCGAGGCGCTGCGCAGCCGGGGTTACCAGCTGCTACAGCTGCCCTGCCCCGAACTGGCCTTCGCCGGTGTGCGACGCTGGTGGGCCGTCTATGAGCAATATGACACGCCCGTGTATCGCGCTCACTGCCGGCGCCTGGCACAGGCCATCGCGCCGCTGATTGAGCAGTATTTACGCCGTGGCGATGAGGTGATTCTCATCGGGCTCGACGGCAGCCCGTCAACCGGCGTGCGCTTTACTTCCAGCAAGCCCGATTGGGGCGGGCGGCCCAACCGGCCCGAAGATGACTGGGAAATCGTACCGCGCCGGGGCGTGTGGATCGAGGAATTGGAGGCTGAACTGGCGCGCCGTGGCCTGCCGCCCCTGCCGGCCACGGGTTGGGCACTCGACATGGGCCGCTTCGATGAGGCCGGCTCGCGCCGTGACCTGGAGCAGTTCCTCGACAGTCGCGAGATCGCCGCGGGCTCGCGCGCCGACGATTCGGCGGCGCCGTGAACGGTGATGCGCGAGGCTGGCGCATCGCGTTGGTGCCCGACGCGCTGATCAATCCGCGTACCCTCGGCCGCACGGCGCTGCCCGACGTGCTGGGAGTACTCGAGGCCGGCGGCTACGGTGTGCTGCAGTTACCTCCACCGGGCCGGCATGGCCTGCTGCTCGCCGTGATCGCCGATCAGGTCGCGGAGTATGCGCACCACGGCTATGCGGTGGTGGCCATCGGGGTGCGTGGGGAGCCGGGTGGCGGACTCCACTGGCGCCGCTTGGCGCCGCTGTTGCGACACCGAGGCGTGGCGCCGCCGCCCCGCCATCTCATCCGCGCCGGACGTCGACGCCGCGGCCGAGGGGCAGCGGTTCGCCGATGTTCCTGTCCAGCTACGATCTGCCGGTGGCGGAGCAACGTCGCTGGCGCGGCTAGACGCGGATTGCGCTCGTCTCACCAATCCTTACTTCTTGGGGTGATGCCGCGTTTTCGTCGGCGTTGCAGCGGCGGGTTTCGGCACGGGCGTTTGCTCGGCGGCACCTCGCGAGTTTACCGCGGGGTTCGGCGGTGCCTGTGCGACTTTAACTCTGGGTCGATTGCCGGTTGACGGAGCAGCGCTAACGTGCGCGGGCGGTGAAGCAGTGCCGCCGTGCACTCCCACCACTCGCGGCGCATTGGACGTTGCGGGCGTATGCATGGCCGCCATGGTGAGACTGCCGCTGTTGGACCGCGCCACGGGGGCGGCATTCCGCAGGGCTTGTTCTGCGATTTGGTGCTGCAACGGCGTTGGCGGAATGTGCGGTTCCGCTCCGGCCGCTCTTTCTTGGGCAGTCGGAACTGCCGTGGTGCCGCCCGACCCGCCGTTGTAGCTGATTTTGTTGACCGAGGCATTATTCACCACGGTCTCGCTATACGTGTTATGAACAGTGTTCAGATTCACGTTGTTGACGGCTCTATTGTAGGCAAATGAATTGCCCACCCAGCGCCCACCCGCGAAGCCAACGCCACCATAGCCGAAACCGTAGTTGATGCCGCCGTAGTAGCCGACATGCGTACCCCAATACCCTCGGTGGAATACATAGAACGCACCCACAAATCCCCAATAGCCGGGAGTCCACAGTACGCCCGCTCGTGGTGGCTGCATCCAAGCCCCAGGCACCCAGTAGTATCCTCCACCGATCCAGGCCCAATAACCCGGTGTCCAAAGATATCCCTCTGTGGGACAGGCAGGCTGATTGTCATCCGCCAAGGGCGGTGGTGCTTCGGTGGCGCGCGCTTCAAAATCCGCTGCAGGGTCGATGTTGGTCAGCCGACGGTGTGGCCGCATACAAAGCCGCCGCTGATTTTTGTTGATCGCGCTGAGCATTGCTCCCGGGCAGCGTGTCGAGCGCGGCGCCCCATGCCATCTTGATGTCGGGCACGGCATTGCCGTTTATGGTGGCGTTGATCAGCCGCTCGTTTGCTACCTGGCCTTGGTAAGTCACATCTGCACTAAAGCCGTTCCAGGCGGCCGGGGTATCGTGGCGACGCAAGACGACCGCTGTGGATGTGAAGCGCTCAATGGACCAAGTCTCGTCCGAGCCATCCGCACGAACATAGCGTCCATTCTCAAGAGTGAGGGTGAAGCAGTTTGTCCAGCAGAAATGCAGCACCGGGGGAGGGCCTTCGGCCCCCTCGATGCGTACGAGTGACTGTGCCGTCGAGCTATCGGCGCGGTCGGAATAGACCACATGCCCCTCAGAATCGACGGATTTGTACACTTCGGCGGCCCGCAAAACCAACGCCGGGCATGCAAGTAAAACGAGCCCGACGGCATACGCAGCGTACCAATGGGTGTCTGATATCGTCCGTGACTGCGGGAAAGTTCCGTCCATCCAAAGCGTTTAACATGGAATGGCAGTTCTTTTCGGCGAATCTTGTCACAGTACAAAATCGCGAAACGGCATATGTCTCCGATCCTACCGCAGAAGCGTGTATCTCTATCCGCGATGGATTATATAGAATAATACAGGCTTCAAAGATGGATATCGGGAACCTACTGGTCTACAATTTTTTGAGCAGAGGCGGTGTGGTAGGCGGAGGGTGGCGATGCTTGGTCGCCTGTTCGAATCCGTACACTATCTCTATCAGCACCTTCTCGGACCAAGGTCTGCCGAGGAATTCGATGCCCACCGGGACGCCCGATGTCGCCGTCGGGGTTGGTGAGGAGAAGCCGCCGGGGACGACAATGGAAGGGAAACCTGTCACTGAGCCGAGAGCGCCATTGCGCTCCGTTTGGGTCTCACCAATGGGCACCACAAGTCGCTTCTGATGCGGGAAAACCATGGCATCGAGTTGATCGTCAGCCATGATCTTCATGACATGTTGCTGCAGCTCGGAACGCTTCTGTAGACGCAGACGATAGCCGTCGTCCATCTCGAGGCTCTGTGCTTTCTTGATGTTGTCCCCGATGTTCGGATGAAACTTGCCGGAAGAGATGATTTCCTCGAGCGATGTGACGGGCGCGTTGCCCGTGGCAAGGTAGGTGTTGATTGCCGGCTTAAACTCGTAGAGGTGAACGCTGATGTCGGAGGAAATCTTCCCGCTATCGAGGTCGGGGGTATTTAGCTCGATCACTGTCGCGCCGATCCGCCGCAGATCCTCGACCGCTTTGTTCGCTACAGCATTCACTTCCTCATTGATGGGCGCGTTACCAAAGAAGCTTCGCAATACGCCGATGCGCTTGCCCTTCACGCCGTCGGCTTTTAAGAATTTCGTGTAGTCCTTCTCGATATTCCCGACACTCCACGCGGTCGCGGGATCGTTAGGGTCATAGCCGACGAGCACGTTGAGCATCTTCGCCGCGTCCGTAACGGTGCGAGCCAGCGGACCAGCCGCATCCTGGGTAATCGAATACGGAATGACTCCGGCACGGCTCACGAGACCGAGCGTCGGCCGGATACCCACAATGCTGTTCGCCGAAGCCGGCGAACGGATGGAGTTGACGGTGTCGCTGCCGATGCCGGCAATCGCAAAGTTGGCAGCCAGCCCCGCGCCCGTGCCTCCGCTGGATCCGCCCGGCGTGCGGGTCAGGTCATAAGGATTGAGGGTCTGCCCGCGGATCGAACTGACGGTCTCGCCCCAGATCGCGAACTCGTGCAGATTAACCTTTGCCAGGATGATGGCCCCTGCGCTGCGCAATTTCTGAGTGATCGCGGCATCGGTCGCGGGCGTGTATCCCGCCAGGCTGAGCGAGCCGCCCGTGGTCGGCATGTCCTTCGTGTTGACGTTGTCTTTCAGCAGTACCGGAATCCCATGAAGCGGGCCGACGAACTTCCCGGTCTTCCGGAGATGTTCATCGAGCGCGGCTGCCTGTTCCTGCGCCCTTGGATTGAGGAAGATCACCACATTGAGCTTCGGCCCCGCCTGGTCATACGCCTGGATCCGCTCCTGATACGCCTGGACCAACCTTGCGGCCGTGAGCGCACCGGACCGGTAGGCTGCCTGCACATCACTGATCGTGGCTTCATCGAGATGAAATGGTTTGACTACACCCTCAGCACTGGCGCCGTTCGCCACCACCATGATTGTCCCTGCCATAAAAAGGTGCACCAGTTTGATCAGAATCCGAATCCCGGTGAATTTTTATATCCAAGCGAGCAAAATCGGTCAATTCTACAAGTCCGGCCTCGCTAAATGATCGATTTGCATGAGCTCTACCGGCGCTCCGTTCACTTCAATGAAGGCGACCAGCACCCCAGTACTCGGACTGTTGGGGTCAATTATCACCTTCTGATCCCGGATCGCGTCCGCCAGGTCATCGACCTCGAAAGCAACGTGGGGAACGGTCTTCACCAAGTCTGGATACGGCGCGCCGTCCCAGTATCTTTGCCACTGAATGCCGAACGGGTTGTTCTGGTGATCGCTTACGGTGACCTTCAAACGCGGCAGTGGGATCTCGCCGTCGAACCTGGAGGTCGTTGGTATGCCGACGTGGTTGTACTTCATTGTCAAGGGTTGCTCCCTGGCGATATCGGATCCTTGAATGTTGGGCCTAGTAGCGCATGGTCGCCGCCGATGAGCTAGAGGTTGGAGCCCATCATGACAACTTTATTATTAAAATTGGCGCCGTACGCTGCAGTTGCACTGACGAGCGAAATACCTCAGCGTTTTGAAATGCGTCACATGCCCATAAAACCACTCCACTCCGCCATGCAGTCCTACTCGGCAGTCGTGCTGGGCTCAACGGGGAATGTGGGACGGCAGATCGTGAACCTGCTGGCGGCCAGCCCCGCGGTGAGGCAGGTGGTGGTGGTGAACCGCAGGCAGACCGATGAGTTCAAGGGCACGACCAAGGTGCGTGAGGTCGTGGTGCCGGACATGGACAAGCTGGCCGAGACCGTGGAGCCCGCGGCGAGGGAGGCCGGCGCCACGGTCGGCTTCTGTGCCATTGGCGTCGGCAAGGGCAGCCAAAAGATGCCCGAGGCAGAGGTGCGCAAGATCGAAGTGCGGTACCCCGAGGCCTTCGCCAAAGGGTGCAAGGCGGGCGGCGTTCTTTCCTTAGGTCTGATGACCGCCGCCGGCTCCGACATCAAGTCCTCGTTCAAGTATGTCTTCCCGGCCGTGCAGTGCGTCCTGCCATCGCGCTACCACTCCATCCACAAAAACGAGCTGGCCCGCGCCATGTTCGAGGGCACTCAGAAGGCGCTGGCTGATCTGCAGCGGAGGCCGGCCCAAGGCGGCGCGCTCCCAACGCCCGTGGTTAGGTTCTACGACTACGGCGACATGAAGCCGTTTTTCAACAAGGATGACCCCAAGGACTGACTTGGCGGTAGCCTCTGACCAGCACTACTCGCGTAATTCGAATCAACGACGCTCGCATGCCGCGCCTGGCTGGAGTCGACGCCGAGTTGTCATTGCCCGCACTCCGGAGCGGTCATTCCGGCACAACTAGGCCGCCACGCTGGAATCGGTTGCGCACGATTTTCATCCGAATTCGTGTTTGGACTCAGCGCTCCGGATGCGGCGCCCGCCTTGCGCTTTCTTGTGGTGCCGGCGCGTTTTGGCGGCATTTCCGCATGTGGCCATGTCGCACCAAACGCGCTGGCCCCCTTTTGCATGGAGGGGCACCAAGTAGGCGGTGTTACCGTCGACGCGGTAGGCAACCTCTATGTCGCGGATTTCGGCGATCTGGTCTGGAAAATTCCTCCCGAAGGGCAGCCTCACATTTTTGCGGAGGGCTTCTACGGATCTTCCGGTAATGCAATCGACCATCTGGGTAATCTCTTTCAATCGAGCTACTACGGCGATTTCATCACCAAGATAGACCGGACCGGCCATGCAACGTTATTCACGGCGAGCGGCCTACGAGGACCCGTCGGCATTGCAATCGACCGAACCACTAACGAGTTATATGTGGCCAACTGCAACGGCAATACGATCGCACGAATTGGCGGCGATGGCGTGGCATCGACTTTCGCGCAGGGCGATCTCCTAAAATGTCCGAACGGGATTGTCTTCGATTCGACGGACATGCTCTATGTCGTAAATTACCGTGACAATCACATGCTGAAGATTGATCGGAGCGGACACGTTTCCTTGTTTGCCACCGTTTCCGCCAAAGGTCTGGGACACGTGTGCTTCAAGAAGGATCGGTTTTACGTGACCGCGTTCGAGTCGCATGAGATTTACGAAGTGACGTTGAATGGCACCGTCAGACGCATTCTCGGCAACGGAAAGCGCGGCAGTGACTCAATGCATCTTCAAAACGTAAAATCCACAACACTCGAACACGCACCAGATGGTTCGTTGAAATGCGACGGCACCTGCCTTTTACTGTCATGCAATTCGGCAGGAGGTAATCCGTGAAGATAATAGCCTTTGACAATTTCAAGCCCGGTGTGACGCTCGATGACCTGAAGCCCCACCTTCGCGATGAAGTGTCGAATGTCTGGAGACTATGGAAAGCCGGGATCGTACGTGAAAACTACGCCCGCGCTGATGTTGGTGGCGTGATCATCGTTTTCGAGCTCGACAGCGTTGAAGAGGCGAAGCGTTACACCAACGATTTCCCGCTATCGAGGGCGGGACTACTCGAATGGCATTTTCTGGCGTTCGACGCACCGTTGCCTCTGGAATACCTCTTTGACTCCTCGGTCGACGCCGCGACGCCTTGGGATCGGACCATAAGATGATCAGATCCAGACATGGCATCGAAATTCCGACAACCTTAGTGGAATGGTGCGATCCGCGACGCACGGCGCTGATCGTGTACGACATGCAGGTGGGGATCTGCGGTCAGGTCTCCGGCGCCAACGTAATCATAAAACGAACCGCAATGGCTCTCGACGCGGCGCGAACGGCGGGCATGCGTGTGGCGTTCACTCGACATCTCTCGCTGCCGCGCAGGTGGATGGGGATGACACAGTTACGTACTGCGATGGCATGGCAGCGTCACCAACATCCCGACAGCATCGAACCGTGGTTCCTGCCCGATGCGGAGGCCACTAAAATCGTTTCCGAGTTGGCGCCATTGGCCGACGAAGCCGTGTTCGACAAGCTGACCATGTCGATGTTCGATTCCACTGCCTTGAATTTTGCCCTGCATGACTGTGGAATCCGCGCGATCGCTATTGTTGGGATCGCTATGGAGATTGGGATCGAGCCCACCGTTCGACAGGCCACCGACAACGGCTTTGCGGCGGTACTGATCGAGGATGCGTGCGGGTTCGGCAACGCGGCTGCGCGCGACCGTTCAATTGCAACCCTGAATTTCATCGGCGAATCAGTCGTTACGGATACTGCAAGCTTCTGCAGGGCCGTGCATTCTGCGGGAACGCAAGCATGACAGTCACGTCAAGTTGGACGCGTTGGGCTGGAGCGAAATTTCACGTCCATCGCTCGCCCGTGTGTCACACCCCAATCGTAGAGTGCCTGGAGCGTGGTCGCAAGATCGCGGCCATCACCTGTCAGCGCGTAACGCTCCTTTCCGTCAGAGTCGACTTCCAAGCTAACGAAGCCTGTTTCGACCAACTCGCCGAGTCGCTGGGACAGCATCTTTTCGGACAGCGACGGGATCATCCGCCGCAACTCGGAATATCGCATCGGTCTTTCCTTGATTCGCGCAAGGATTACCGTCTTCCACTTGCCCCCGAGCACATCGAGCGCGAATTCGACAGGACAGCCATACAATCTTCCACCCTTGGTCATAACAAAGTCTCGCATCCTCTGACGATGGGTAATTCGGTGAGCCGAGAGTCTGCGCGATATAGATGGCGCGTCCCAGCTTCACCACGCGCCCAGCTGGCTTGGACAGTATCAAATATCTTATTCTCAAGGAACACAATACTACACTGCCTTGGCATGGCTCGCGCTCGTTAGCGCTCCCGCCCTCGCGTACGCACAGACACCCACATCTTCTGTAGCGACACATGCCGATTGCGCCGCCGCATCAACTCCGGGGCAGAAGAAGGACGAAGACACCATTCGCCGCATCGAGCACGATTGGTTGACCGCGGAATATCGGGGCAATCCACAGTTTCTGGAATGTTTGCTGGAGCCCGATTATCGGACATCCGGCCGGGACGGGAGGATCCGTTCGCGTGAAGTTGTGATTGGGCGCGTCCAACAAACTACGGACTTTACGCGCGACGTGCCCAAGCTGGAGTCGATCGTCTTCGTGCACGGCGATGTCGCAACCGCGCATTCGATCATGCGCACGACGGACAAGGCCGGCAACCCGAAGGAAGTTCATTTTGTCGACGCCTACACATTCCACGATGGTCGCTGGCATGCTTACAGCGGCGCCGATTTGTAGCAGCGCGCGTCGCGGAATTGCATCGAGAAACCCTCTCGCTCACCGCAGCTTGATTTGGTTCACGGTCTGGTCCAGCGTTGTACATGGCGGCATCATGGGGTTGCAGTCGCTGGCCAATACCGAACATATCGGACATCTGTATGGTGACGTCGCGGCACTCCTCATCGTAGCCGCGCTGCTGGCGTTTTTAATGCCGCACTCGGGTGGGGCAACGGCTCAGGCTCCCGCGGTCTAAAGGCTGGTTCGAAACGGGGGTCGCGACCTCCGTGCGAGGCCCTGGGATTTGCATCTTCTCGTGCGGACTGGCGCCACGGGGTTACGGAGTGCGCCTGTGCTGGACGTCGGCGGAAGTGCTTGGAAGTGGTGAAATGGTGGGCCTTGTAGGGATCGAACCTACGACCAATTGATTAAGAGGAGCTTCCTCGAACGCGCTTTATTGCCTTCCAAAACAAGTACTTATGCTTCTCCAGTTGTGCCACGATTTGCCGACTTACGCATCGATAAGGCTTTGAGTGTATTACCTGGCGGATTCTCCAATGGCACAGTCGTCTATCGGTACAACTCAGTTTGTCGAGCCTCCAGCCCGCTGATAGAATGTGTATAAACCTAATCTAGGATACACACCATGCGGACGAACATAGTCATTGACGACAAGCTGATGAAGGAAACTCTCCGGCTCACGGGTTTGAGGACAAAGCGCGAGGCTGTGGAGCTTGGACTTCGAACCGTTGTGCGTCTGCGCAAACAAGAGGAGATTCGCCGGTTCCGAGGAAAGCTCAAATGGCAGGGCGACCTTGATGCAATGAGAATCGACAAGTGATTTTGGTCGATTCCAGCGTGTGGATCGACTATTTCCGTGGCATGCAATCCTCGCAAACCGACCGCCTCTATGCCCTCCTCGGTAACGAACCTATCGCAACCGGAGACTTGGTATTGGCCGAAGTTCTGCAGGGCTTTGGAAGCGCTCAAGATTTCAATCAGGGCAAGAAGCTGCTGACGTCGCTGCCAATCATAGAACTTGTCGGCGGAGACATTGCCATCCAAGCCGCCAACAACTTCAGGACATTGCGATCACTTGGCATCACCGTCCGAAAAACCATCGACACATTGATCGCGACAAGCTGCATTGAGAAGGGATTGGCATTGCTCTACAGCGATAAAGATTTCAATCCTTTCGTAGAGCACCTCGGACTGCAATCCGCGATGTCGGGGACTTAACCCGACGCAAGGCGAACCCTCAACTACGACGACGAACATACAACGGATCAGTAATGCCGAGTACTCCGCTCAATGCAGCCCGTCGTCCTGAATTCTGCGCAGAATGCGGCCAAATCCGTGCTCACGCGCACTGCGCTCAATTTCCTTACGCAGCATCATTCCGCCTCCCGGCTGATCGGATTGCAGTTCCCACGCCGCCAGCTTAGCTTCTAATGACCAGCCCACGAAGTGCCGTCGCTCGGCGTCTGTCGCGAGCGCCAGAAGCCTGTCGACGGCGGCTGCAGCATCAGGGCGTTGTTTCGACCCGAGCTGCGCGAGCGCAATATCGACAACGTAGACTTCCTGGCGGGAGGTGATCGACTCGCGTAGCGCCTGGGCCCGGGCGCGCGCCTGATCGCGTTCGCGCGGATGACCGAGCGCCTGCTCACACAGGGCGAGCATTGCCTGCGCATCCGCCTCGCCGGTACGTTCCTCGGCGGCCGCAAATCCGCGACTAGCCTCTTGCAGGCGTCCCTGCGCCTCCGTCCACCGACGCTCGTCCATATCCAATTGCGCCAGCATCACCAGAGAGTTGTCCCTGTACGTAGTATCGCCTCCGATTCCAACTCGACGGATCACCTCCTCGAAGCCTGCCCGTGCCCCGTTGGCATCACCCCGATCTGCGGATACGAGCGCACACGTAAAACCACTGAATACGGCGAACTGCGGGTCAGTAAGTTCTGCCGCTTCTCTCTGAGCTTGCGCGCAGGTAACGGCGGCCGCTGCTAGCTCGCCGCGCATACGCTGCACATCGGCAATATTGGCCAGGGGCCATGCGGTGGGGTGCCCCGCTCGCGCGGTGAGTGATACGACTTCGTAATACTGCCGCAGCACTTCATCGCTCGCAGCATCGTCGGCTTCGATAGTTGCCAGCGCCTGAGTAGTCCAGGACTGCAGAGAGAGATCGCCGGTCTCGCGCGCTAGAGAGAGTGCGTGACGCGCCGCTGCTTGAGCGCCATCACGATCTCCACCCAGCCACAACATGCTGCAAAGCGCACGATAGACTTCTGCGACGCCGCCAAGATCGCCAATGCTCTGATCGAGCGTCATCGCTCGCTGATATTCTTCGCGAGCTTCCTGATTCCGATTCAGGTTTCCCAATGCCTGGGCGAGCAGCGCGCGCGTTGCAGCTTCGCCGCGTGGATTGCGGATCTCCCGATACGCGTCGATGGCGGAAACAAATCGCGCGCTTGCGTCTTCGTTGCGGTTGAGCAGCACCTCGGCAGCGCCGATGGCGCGCTGGGCATCCGCTACCTGACCAACGGCGTCGCGTTGCTTTGCAAGTCGCAGGGCATTCGCCGCATGCTGCTCGCTGCCCTTGGCATCGTTGCGGGCCGCCGCAAGTCTTGCGGCTGCGAGTTCCGTGCGCGGATCCTGTGCGGCGTGCGGAAGTTGTCGTAGTGCTAGCAAAGCCGTGTGCGCGTCGTTGGTGGCCCCGGCACTGATCTCAGTTTCCATGATCTGCAGGCGATATTCGAGATTGGGAGGGTTCAGCAGCGAAAGCCTCTGCCACGCCTTGATCGCCTTGGGCCACTCGGCATGCGCGGCGGCCCTGACGGCCTCGATCTGCAGTTGCTGCTCTTCAGGTAAATTCGCGGCATGCTGCGCTGCCTGTTCGGCTGCAGCCAGCGCTTTGTCCCGGAATCCCAACGCTGACCAGGCTTGCGAAAGGTAGGTATAGGCCGGCGCGTAACCAGGCGCCTCCGCGACAGCTTCCAGCAACTCATCGCGGGCGCGAGCCGCATCATAGTGCTGCAGCGCGTCCAGCGAATTCCCGACACGGCGCGCGACATCTACGCTCGGAGGCTGCGCGTTGGCAACCAGGCCAAGGATTGCGGTATCCGGTGATGGCACTCCGAGCTTGGCGCGCAGGGCATTGCCTGCTCCGCTCACCAAAGCAATTAGGCCCGAGAGCTCTCCCTGATTCGAAAATGAGCCCACGAGGGTTCGTGTGTGGGTATCTTGGAGGGCGAAATCCAGCCGCAATGGTGCATCATCGGTCGACCCCGTGACAAGATAACTCCCGCTGATCACATAGTCTGCATCCAAGCGCCGGCGTATACGCCCAAGGGTGTCGTCAGAAAAGCCGCCGGCAATCGGCGGCCTGAGATCGATGCTCGCGTTGCGCACGAGCTCATCGGGCACCACTTCGATGGCGTTCGTAATGGTCAGCTCCGTCGCCAGCATCTCGCTTAGGGCTGGCGCGAGCCAAGCATCCTTGGCGTTGCGCGATAGGTTGCTGAAGCCAACCACTACCACGGTGGGCCTGGAGCGTGGAGTTTTCGATCCTTGCCGGCCGATCCAGTTCGCGCCCAGCAGCACGGCGACGCCGATTGTGGCCATGACGCCTAGAGCCCAGCGAAATCTACTCGCCTTGGATGCCCACGGCATTGCGCGAACTGCGGAGTCGGGAACGACCGAAGGCAAGGGCCCTTCCGTCGGAAGGACCGGCAGCTTGGGCGGTAGCGCAGCCGGGCCTCTCACCGGCGCGGCGGCCACGGTTACCGGCGCGATGAACCGATATCCGACCTTCGGCACAGTCTCAATGAAGTGCGCATCCTGCTCGCGGTCGCCGAGAGCTCGGCGAATAAACCAGATGTGCTTGGTGAGATTGGACTCATCCACAAAGCCCCGGGGCCATAGAGCCTTTATCAGCTCATCCTTACTCACTACCTCGCCGGCGCGCTCGACAAGCAATACAAGGGTGTCGAAGACTTTAGGGGTCAGCGAGATCGCCCGACCGCTTTCAGACAGACGCCGCTCGCCCGGCTCCAGTTCGAAGCCCTCAAACCGGTAGACGGATTTTTCCAACGCGGACATGCAGTTACCAGCTTATTCCGTGCGGCAATCAGTTTGCCAGAAAAATGCCAGCCTGACGGCAACGACGCACGACGGCTTATCGCCCAGGATCGTGGCTCATAAGCGTGGCTCGCCACGTTGATCATAGACACACCATATCAGGCGATACACAAACCAACTGACTAGGAGACGATCATGTCAAGTCGTTCGTTATTTACACCCGGTCTCGTGGCAGGGGCTCTTTCGATTGGCTCTGCGCTAGCGCTTTCTACTGCGCTGGCGGGCGAGTTTCCGCAGGGAACGTTTGAGGCCAAGGAAGCGCCCTATACCGTGAGCTTCGACGGCAAGGGACGGTTTCAGGTAAATCAGGGGGAGACGCTCGAGGTTACGGGCACTTACTCCATCAACGACAAAGTACTGAAACTGACCGATACACAAGGGCCATGGGCGTGCTCCAAAGAGGGTGAGCGGACGGGTACGTATCAGTGGAAATTCGAAAATGCAGTACTCGCCCTGAGCAAAGTGGCCGACAAGTGCGAGGACCGCGTGAAGAGTCTGGTTAGACTCGCGTGGAAACAAAAAAATTAGGGCTGGGCGAGACATCAATGCTGACTTTTCGCATGCGACGCGGTAAGTAGGTGCCTACCGGAGCCGCCCTATGGGGCTCCGGCCTGTCGTTGCAGCGGCTGCATTTAATAACTGAATACCAGGGAGCGTCCTCACGAAACCCGTCCCCGCTGGAGCGCAGGGGCCGCAGGGGATTCAAGGTTGACCGGGGCAACCGAGGCTAATGGGTGCCACCGGTTCGGCTGGCGAAGGGCCTGCCGGAGCCTGGCGTTGCCGGTCCGATGGAAGAAGGTAATTTGGTGGGCCGTGGGCGATTCAGACTGTTCCTACTGTTCCTACTGTTCCGGCCCGCATTAAGCTGCGTTGACTGAACCTGCGTTCGACACGTAGACAAAGCGGCCGTCGGGCGTCACGACATTCCAGCAATTGGCCGAACCCAACGTCGGTATGCTGCGAGAACACGCGATAGGCCGACGCGTCGCGAGGATGCAGACGTCCGTATGAGAACGGACAATCTAACCGCGGCGCTAGCGGCGGCGAATCTCGAGCCGGTCGACGCCGAGCGGGCGGCATGGCGCTATGCGCGACAAATGACCGCCGGCGCACCCGTTGCCCTCATCCCTCACCGCCGGAGTCCTCCACGTGAATCCGGCGCCGCCTCATGAAGTATCCGAGCGATCTTCATCGGTGTAAACGTCGCGGTTCACGCCGCAACGGCCTTCTGGGCCGCCGCGAAGACGTCGCGTGCGGACGTCGCACCCGCTACGTGCTCCGTACCCTCGACTCCGAGGTCCATCCATCCTGCATTCACGGCCTCAAACATTTCTTCGGCCGGTCCGGTGTGGCCCTTGGGGATGCCGAATTGCTCGAACGCGTTCGCCCACGCTGCACGCGGGACTGAAAAGGCTTTTACGTCGAGATTCAGGACTTCACCCAATTGTTCCGCGACTTCATCCGCGGTGACCATCGAACCAAGCTCGACGACACGCTGCCCTGACCACGCCGGCCCGGTCAAAAGGGTTGCGACCTCCGCGCCGATGTCGTTCGTCGCAACCATGGTCGATTTCCGGTTTGTCGGATTGTAGTAGACCGGTAGCGTTCCGCCTTGAGCGACCTGCAAGCCGTAGAGGAAGTTTTCGAAGAATCCACCTGCGCGCACAAATACGATCGGCGATACTAGGTCGCGAAAACCTTGCTCCAGAAGCGACAAGGCCGTGATCATCCCAAGCCCGCTGGTCCTGTTCGCACCCATCGACGAAAGCGCTACCAACCGCGGCGGCGCTGCCTTGGTGAGCGCCTCGACATAGTTCGCAATCACGCCCTTGGCTTCCTTGTAATCGCGCGACGGGGCCCAGACAGTCGGCAACATGACAAACGCGCCTTCCACGCCTTTGAGCGCCCGCTCGATGGCTGCCGAATCATTCCAATCACCGTCAACCAGTTCCACGCCCTGGTTCGCCCAGCTTAACGCCTTCTCGCGATTGCGGACCAGCGCGCGTACTTCCTTGCCGCGCGCCAACAGATGTTCTGCCGTTGCGCCGCCCACTTTTCCCGTGATTCCCATTACTAAAAACATGCGATTTCTCCTGATGTTGAGGGACAGAGCACTGCCCCGGTTGATTCAACGGATGAGCGGCAGAATGGCCCGGATACGGGGATCGCGCGCGTAGAGGCCGACCCATGTCATCGCGCCTAGAAACAGGGCAATGATTTCCGGCGGCGACCCCAACTCACCAATGCGGACATGGGCACAGATGGCGCCTCCCAAAAAGCCCGTCACTAGGATCGCGCCGAGCACGGCGGTGGCCGGGATGGCGTAAAGGATGGCGCAGGCGAGTACGATCGGACCCAAGACACGAGTCAAGTCGATCGCGAACCCGGTTTCCCGCAACATGCCCGCGATCTGTGCGGGCGCGAAAAGCTGAATAGTGCCGTCTGCCACCAGAGCGATAACAACCAACGCGCTCATTATCCGGCCGGCCCACAGGGCGCCATGCAGGGTCGTGGTTTCAGGCACCGGATGCAGTTTCGTAGTTTCGAGCACTTGTCGTTCTCCTATGGGGGAATCCCAATACTCGGAGCTTACTATGTCTCTAAGGTATGATAATCACCGAGGAAATGAACTCACTGTTCTCTCTGCGGTGAACAATACCGAGGCACGAAATGCAGAATCTCGAACCCCTCCTCATTTTCATCACGGTCGCGGATATGGGGAGCTTCACCCTCGCAGCCGATAGCTTAGGGATTCAGAAGGGAAGGGCCTCAACGGCGGTCCGGAAGCTGGAAGAAGATCTCGGTGTCAGGCTTCTGCACCGGACGACGCGTAGAGTGCAGTTGACCGAAGACGGACGGGTATTTCATGCACGTGCCCGCGATCTGCTTGCGGACGTTGATGATCTGCACTCAATGTTCGCAAGCGATCGAGTGGCACTTCGGGGGCGTCTACGCGTCGATCTTCCGACCGAGGTGGCGCGCACCACGATCGTGCCGGCCTTACCGGATTTCATGGCGACTCATCCCGAGTTGGAGTTGGAGTTGTCGAGCACGGATCGCCAGGTTGATCTGGTTCAAGAGGGGTTTGACTGCGTATTGCGACTGGGTCCCGTCGGAGACGAGACCCTGATTGCCCGCCCGCTGGGCAAGCTACGCATAGTCAACGCCGCCAGTCCCGCCTATCTTGCGCGCTATGGCGTCCCTCGATCGCTGGGAGATCTCAAGCGCCAGGAACACCGGACAATTCACTTTGAGACGACGCTGGGCGCTAGACCCTTTGGATGGGAATATCCGGACGGCGAAAGTTACGCGACACTTCAGTTGCCAGGTGCGTTGCACGTCAACAGCGCACAAACCTACGAAGCCGCTGCCCTCGCCGGTCTTGGCCTGATTCAGGCCCCACTTCTTGGGATTGGCCGATACTTAGAGAGTGGAGCGCTGATGGAAATTCTACCCGATTTTCGTCGTCGGTCGCTTGCCGTGTCCCTCGTAGTGGCGCATCGGCGCAACCTGTCGCGCCGAGTCCGCGCATTCATGAAATGGATCGAAAATGTGCTCGCGCCCTACCTAGAATAGCGAAACGAACCGCTTCTATGACCGTAACGCGATCGCGCTAGATCAATCGGCTCCAAAGTTGTCGATTACGGCCGCCCGCAACCGAAGCTCCGGCAACACTGGCAGCGGTAGACGCGATATTCGTCTCGCCTCAATTTCGGCGACCCCGAAGGCCCGCAGGAGCATCAAGCCTGCGGCTTCGATTTCCTTGAAGTCGACCCCGAGATTTAGCGCGCGCCGAATCATCACCGCGACCAGGCCGTAGCCCAGATCGAGAGCTATGCCACCTGAAGGAACGTCAATAGCCTTGCGTTTGACGGCAAGGCGCAGTGTCCGTTCCGCGTGTTTGCGCATGTGGTCGTTGACGGCGCCCACCAAAGGCGTAACTCTAATCAGAATCTCGCTGCAAGCGCGATCTGACGCGGTTCTCAGGATGCTATAGCGCACGTTGCACCATATTCGCTCCGCCATGTTCGCAACGTCTTCGAATCGCTCCGATTGCTCAACATTGATTTGACGACCGATCTGCGCGGCTAATTCCTTCAGCATGTGTTCGTAAGTCAAAAAGTAGTTATAGAAGGATCCGCGTGCGAGTCCGGCCGACTCGCGCACGTCCTCGACCGTTACTCGGTCGACGCCGCGCTCGTCGAAAAGCGCGAAGGCAGTCGACAATATATTGGCACGCGTACGGGCGCGGCGCGCTTGACCAGTCCGCGTCCGGAAATTCACGACTGCCGAATCGGTCACGCTGCCTCCACCCGTTTGAACTCGCTTGTATTCAATACCGAGTGACACCCCAGAGTCAATTGCTCAATCGCGTTATGTCATGATGATGATTCGTCATCTTGACATGCAGATAAATTAGAACATACTCAGCATCAGCACCCAAAGAACGGTGCGGTACCCGAGACTGAGATCGCTGGGGAGACGGGAAAGAGGCAAGCCTTCTATTTTTGCCTATTGATCGGCGCCGCGACATCGGCTGCGCAGGCGAAATCTGCGCCACCGCCGCAGCATTCTGAGCATTACGAACACTAATCAGGGATTTTGGGGAGGGAGGCATGAAGAAAATGTACGGGTTGGTGGCCACTATTGGGCTATGGCCCTGGGCTGGCGCGGCGTCGGCGGCTGCCACGGGTTCGGCGTCCGATGAGGATCAGGGCACGCTTACAGAAATCGTAGTTATCGCCCAGAAGCGCACGGAGAACTTGCAGATCGTGCCCATCGCAATTTCCACGGTTTCGGGCAGTCAGCTCGCCGCGGTGGCGGCGAGCAGCATCACGGCCATCGCAGACATGACCCCCGGGCTGCAAATGACCACCACTCAGGGATCGTTGGCCCCGCACATCCGCGGCGTCGGTTCGGACATTCCGAACGTAGAGAATTCCGTGGCGCTGTATCTCGACGGCGTTTATATCGGTTCGCCTTCGGCTGCCTTGCTTTCGCTCAACAATATTCAGCAGATTGAGACGCTCAAAGGCCCTCAAGGTACGCTTTTTGGGCGCAACGCGACCGGCGGCGCGCTGCTTGTCGAGACGCGCGACCCAACTGAGCATTTCAGCAGCAACTTCGACTTTAGCTACGGCAACTTTCAGACCGCGATGTTCAACGGCTATGTTGCGGGCGGATTGTCTCCTGATCTAGCGGCAGATATCGCGGTGCACCTCAGCCACCAGGGCGAGGGCTACGGCCGCAATCTCGAGACAGGCTCTGATGTCTTCCAAACCAATCTGGACCTCGCGCTTCGCTCCAAATGGGTCTGGACGCCCACGGATGCCGATACTGTTCATCTGATCTTCGACTTCGAGCGCCGCTACGGTAGTTCAGCCACTCCGGATTATATTCCGAAAGGGACGTATCCCTCGTTCCTGGAGTATCCGCCGGTGGCCACATCCGCGCCGCATCCATATGACGTCAATACGTTTCTCGACCCTTCGGATAGCATGGACCAGGGCGGGGTCAGCGCACGCCTCGATCATGTGATGGATTGGGCCAGGCTGGTCTCGATCAGCGCGTATCGTCAACAGAGCTTCGATGTCCAATTCGACATCACTCTGACACCGGCCACCTCCATCCGGCAGCCAGTTCCATTTCCACCCTTCGCCCTGATCATCCCTCTGCCGACCGTGAATGCTCTCGTCAATCAGAAGCAGATCTCGCAAGAGTTTCAGCTCGTGTCGCCGGACAACTACGCTCCAAGTTGGCTCTCTTGGGTGGCCGGCCTTTACTATTTCCATGACCTGGAGCAACAGGTGAACAGCTTCGCGGAGGTGGAGACGAACTCCTATTCCGGCTTCGGCGAGACGCACATTGAGTTCCTGCCTGGCAGCCACTTGACGCTCGGCCTGCGCTACACGGACGAGGAAAAAGCTCTGTCAGTGACGCCTGGATACGTTGGCACGGTGACCTCTTCGCCGACCACGTGGTTCTCTCAGTTGACCTACCGCCTTGGGATCGATCACAAGTTCGACAACGGAGTGCTGATTTACGCATCCAAGAATTTGGGGTTCAAGAGTGGCGGCTATAACTCAACCCAACCCAGCCTGGCCAATTTTGATCCCGAGATTCTGAAGGCCTATGAAGTCGGCGCCAAGACCGAGTTCCTGGACCACAAAGTGCGCCTCAACAGCGCTGCTTTCTACTATGACTACACCGGCATTCAGCTGACCAAGCTGACCACCAACAATCAAGTACAATTTTATAATGGACCGCCCGCAACCTCGTACGGCCTCGATTTTGATTTTGAAGCGCAAGTGAGCCGCGCACTCAGGTTGGATGCGGGCGCCAGCTACATTCATGCTCGATTCACGTCATCCACTCCGTCGGTCCAATACAACGTGCCCAATCCTCCCTTTCCGGGCGGCAGCACCCCCTCCTTTGCTTCGGCCGACGGCAATCAATTGCCATACACGCCGCAATGGACCGCCAACCTGGGCCTGAGTTATCTAATACCGACATCGACAGGGGACTGGTCGCTCGATGCGCAATACTTTCACAACAGCGGTTGGTTCGGCGAGGCGGACAACGAGCTGCGTCAGCCTGGCTATGACAACGTCAACAGCGGCCTGCACTGGCACGTGAACAATGGGCCCTACACCGTCAGTTTGTGGTGCCGAAACCTGACGAATGCGCTCGTGTACACATCGGTAGCGGGTAACTTCCTTGCCAGCCTCTCGCAATATGCACCGCCACGCACCTACGGCATCGAATTCAGCGCCAAATTGTAGTGGTGACGTCGGCTTCGACGCACTTAAGATCTAGGAGGAGCAGAGCGCTATGGCTTTGTCACTGCTGCGTGCCTATGCGAGCCGCTATGCCGGCATGTTCATCAATGACAAATTGAACACGCAGGAGTTGCCTCAGTGACAGCAAGAACGATATTGATCATCGCACTCGTAGTAGGCACCATCGGCGCCGGCTTGCTTTTTGGTGTGCGATCCCGCGCGCCGAACAGCGCAGCGCGGGCCACGTGCCCTCAATTTACGCCTATGTACGGGCTGATGCCATTGCTCTTTCGCATCGGAGTACTCCCGAAGCCTCCGATCGCTGCGAGCGTTGTGCCCAGCGAAACGAACACCAGTATCGTCATTCGTCCTGACCGCAATGATCAGATCCAATGCGGCAAAACTTCGATCAAGATTCTCAAGAATGTCGTGTATGCGCGGCCGAAGCGGCCAGATGGAAAAACGACGTCCCTCACTATGGACTTATTCATTCCCGAGCCCGTACGCAGACGGACCGTTGTGGTGTACGTTCCGGGCGGCGGATTCGTAATTGCGGCCAAGGAAAGCGCCTTGAATCTACGCACATATGTTGCGGAGGCGGGGTTTGCCGTTGCGAGCGTACAGTACCGGACAACCCGCGACGGAGCGAACTATCGCGACGGCATTGAGGATATCAAAGCTGCGATCCGATACCTACGCGCGAACGCAGGCAAATACGGCATCGACGCCGAAGTGGTCGCCGCGTGGGGTGAATCGGCCGGCGGCTACCTCGCTGCCATGGTCGGCGTTACGAACCACGACATCACGTTTAATGTGGGCGCAGATCTAAATCAGAGCAGCGACGTGCAAGGGGTGATCGATGATTTCGGCGCGTCCGACATTTCCAGGATCGCCGCCGACTTTGACGCTCCAACCCAGCACGCGATGTACACTAACGAGGGATTGGTTAAATACATAGGCAGGGCGCCCGACGCGAACACGCTCGACCTAAGCATCGCCAGCACGATCGCAAACCCGCTAACGTACATTCACGCCAATGCTCCGCCCTTCCTGATCTTTCACGGCAACCAGGACAGAATGATTTCACCCAGTCAAACACTGATCCTGCACGACACCTTAGTGGCGGCGGGAGTTCGGAGTACCCGCTACGTGGTAGACGGTGCCGGACACGGAGATCTGGCCTTCATGGGTGATACCCAATCCGGTTTGCTCTGGTCGACGAATAAAGTCATGAACTTGATTGTAGACTTCCTGAATCAACTGCCCGCCGGGACCTGACTTGCCATTCAAGCCGAATGGGGCTGCGCATCGTACCAACAAGTCCATGCTGAATCGGTTGATTTTGCCCCTCTTCAGATCCGACACGCGTGATTGAGTCACTCCGAGCACTATGGCGGCCTCCGCTTGCGTCACGCGGCTCTTTTCCTTGCAACGCGCGAGCGCGAGCCTGGCTTGGCGTTGAACCTACCGGATGATCTCGACGGCGTAATGCCGATGACCCCGGCGGATCCGGTAGGCGCCGAAGTCGTTCTCGTCCAATGTGAACACCTTACGGGTCTCGAGTGACTCCGCCGCCGCGATCAGCGAAGCATCGGCCAGATCCATGGGATGATCGGCATACTGCTCCATGAGCTCGAATGCGCGCACGAGTGAGGGTCGGTCGACAAAGGCGACGGCCAGTCCTCCTCTCATCACGAACTCGCGCAGTCGATCCGATCCCACGCTTTGGGGCTCGAGCATATGAAAGGCTTCGGTCAAGACGGCGACGGTCGTCGCAAGCGGTTCTCGCAAGCCTTTGAGCGTCGTCGAGGTTTGTCCATGCAGCCCATCGCGCGGGTCGAACAGCGCCACCAGCGGACCCGTGTCGATCAAAATCATCGGGCGTGCTTCGCCTTCAACCGGCGCCGCACAGCAGAACGCACATCCGTGGATGGAGCCATGGCATAGCCCCCCGGACCCAAATCCAGCTCGCGGTAAATCTCATACGGCAGGCGCGCCTTCTCGCCGGCTCGCAACTTCTCCTGCAGCGAACGGAGCCCCGCCTTCAGCGCGTCCGAGACGGCCAAGCCGGTAGCCGCACGCACCTCATCGAGCACCTGCTCGGTTTCATGGTCCAATCGTACTGTCCGCGTTGCCATTGAAGTCTCCCATCCGTATTACATATTGTAATACACGCGCCCAGCCTGGTCAATCGGATCCGAAGTTGCCTTCGGAGAGGCTCACCTAGAGTTCCGTTCCAGTGCCGCTTACGGTGATCTTTTAGAAGCGGCGCTGGCCTTCGCTTCCATCTTTGCCCTGCGGGGCAACTGGCGTATTGCCATTCCTCTGGTGTGGGCGACCAACACGTGGGGATTCGTGGATCTGCTAAACGGGGTACGCGGCGTCCTGCAGTTGAACGTGCCGAGCTTCAACCTAGCCACTTTTTGGTATGTCTATACGTTTTACGCTCCGTTGGTAGTCGTTTCACACTTGATGATCTTTTGGATTTTGATCAAGTCGAGTTCTTGGAAGAAATAAGGTTTCGGGCTCTACCCACACGTCCACGGTTGGAGACGATTTCCCTCGTGAGGACCACGACAACTTCGCTGGACTCAATGGGGATATAAACGCGCCGGAACCTGTCAGGGCTTCACGAACCGATAGGCGAAGCGGTCGGTCTCGCCCTTGATCGAGGTATCGAACACCCTGATCGAGTGCGAATCGTCCTTGTTCGCGAGCATGGTACTTTCCGCGTCCAGTACGAAACCGGCCGCCTCCACCTCCTCGCGAACGGATGCGGGCTCAATCCGATGCAGCGACTGGGCGTCGCTCGTACCCGCACCGACGGCGGCGGCGTGGTCGACGATGACGTAGGACCCACCGGGCTTCAGCCGCTCGTAGACAGCTCGATTGAAGTCGGCCGCCGTCGCACCCTTCGTCTGGATCAGCGCGGTGTGGAGATCGTGGTAGAACAGGTGCAGCCACAGGACATCCGCCGGTTGCGTGGCCCCCGGCATCGCGACGAGGTCCGCCGAGACGGCTTCGACGTTCTCTCGGCCCGGCTCCTTCGCAAGCGTGCGCATGCGGCCGACCGGATCGTTCTTGAAGTGGGCAACTTCGGCCGGCACGAAGCTGTAGACCCGTCCTTCGGGTCCCACGATGTCGGAGAAGAGGCGGGTCCAGTCGCCGTCGCCTGGGTAAACGTCGATGACGGTGGAACCCGCATCGACTCGTGCAAACCGGATCAACTCGGATACCGTGGATTGGTCGTACATCTGAATCTCCTTTACGGTTGGGCATTCGACGAGCGTGCGGCGTGCGAGGGGTGATCCACCGTGTACCCCGACCCGATGGCCGCAGATGGGCAGCGCTACGCAAGCCCGGACGAGTCCATCTGCGAGGCCCACGCCAGTGCCTGCGTGTCGATGTACTCCCGGATCCTCGTCAGCTTGCCATTTCGAACGGTGATGTCAAAGACCCAGTCGTCCTTGAATGGCTTATTCGTGGCTTTGATTTTCCCCGTCGCGACGCCGACGACCAGAACCCGGTCTCCCTGTGCCACGAATTCGGGAGGCGTTGGGTATGTCATTTCCACCTCTTTGGACGAAATCTTTCACAATCTGAACATTCTCTTTTGTGCTCATAAAAACTTCTCCATTCTTAGGATCGGATAGTGTCCGATCTACTCAACGGCTAGGCCCAGCGACCGGCCTCCTCAAAACTCAGGCGAGGATTGCACGGGAACACGGAAGCTGGATCGCCGTAGCCAATGCTGCAGATAAAGTTCGACTGGATTCGCATGCCAGAGAAAAAGGCCTTATCCACGCCAGCGTTGTCGAAGCCCGACTTGGGGCCGCAGTCCAGTCCCAACGCCCGCGCAGCGATGATGAAGTAAGCGCCCTACAGCGTTCCGTTTCGCATGGCCGTCACCTCAGCCACGCCGGGTGCCGCGAAGTACTGCTGCATGACCTCGGCCGCGTGAGGCAAAAGCTTCGACAGCTTGCCGGCGAAATCCAAATCGTGGCCGACGATGACCGTGACCGGAGCCTGTAGAATTTTCTGCTTATCGGTTCCGCAGCAAGCCCGGCGAGCTATCCCTTTCCGTCGGTGCTGCGCACCCAGACAAACCGCGCGGGGCTACTGTTTGCAGATGTTGGCCCCCGTTTCATGAGGTCATAGATCTCGCGCCCCGTATCGTCCTCAACAGGACGATCTGTCCACCTGGTGGGGGGGGGGCGAGCGGAGCGAAAAATCTGATCAAGCGACTGATCGTTTAAAGCGGAAGTCATAGATAACCTCCATTCAGCGACCAGCGATTGCTTCCCTGCCCCTGCCTCCCGCAATCTCTCCAGCCACACCAATGCCTGCTTTTCCCGGTCCTCGTTGATCATTACGCCGCCGCCCTTCGTTGTAACCCGGCGGCATCTTTATCAGGCTACCTTCGCTCCGGGAAGGGTGCGGAAGATCGAGCGCTTACGGTGGGCCGTGTAGCCACCACACTCGCACTGCAATCCATTGATTTTTAAAACAATAAATTCCCACAAATTTGCCGATGCCCCCACTGAAGCCCCCACCAAAAGGTGGCTGTATGCGGCGGTCAGTGGACATCACAACTTCTCAGCCTCACGCCGCCAAATTCAGTTTGGGCTTGAGCCCGGCGCGTGCCGCCAAGCGTACAAGCAGGTCCATGCTGAATCGGTTGATCTTTCCTCGCTTCAGATCCGATACGCGTGCTTGAGTCACTCCGAGCACATTGGCGGCCTGGGCTTGCGTCACGCGGCTCTTTTCCATCCATCGCTCCAAACCCATCAATAGTTGCGCGCGCATTTTCAGCTCGGCCGCTTTTTCGGCAGGAAAAACAGATCGTAAAAGACGCTACGCCCCGCCGGCGTCACGTGACGGGGCCCGTGTTCACTACTTGCAACCTTCTTGGCTCTCATAACTTCACCTTGCGATCGATATAAATCGCTTCATCGCCAGTTCGAGATCTGACCGGCTTTTATACAGGTACTTGTATGCGTATACAAGTACCTGTATAGTAATCAATGTGGAAGTTACACGTAAACCGCTTCAGTTTGTGGGTACCAGCCACGATGATTTGAAGGCCTTCCCCGGTGAGGCGCGGCGGGCTGGCTGCAGGCCGCTTCGCTCAGATAGGAGATTAGCAACGTGCGCAAACGCAATATTCAACATACGACACCTGCCAACCGCAGTGTGTTCTATGACCTGGGGTTCGATGAGGCTGAAGCGCGGGTTCTCGCTATGCGTGCCGATCTTATGGCCGCCCTGCGCCAGCACATCAAGGGGCGGGGCTGGACGCAAAGTAAGGCCGCTAAGGAACTCGGCATCACGCAGCCCCGTGTATCAGCACTGATGAAAGGTGCTTGGCGGGATTTCAGCGCGGACATGTTGTTGGTGTTGGCTTCCCGAGTGGGACTGCAACCTACATTAAAGTTGGCCGCTTAATCACCTAAGAAGCTAGCCCGAGCGGCTAAAAGTCGGCAGCTTTTTTGCTAAGTTCTTCGCTAATCTCCAGCAGTTTCGCCGCCGAAGGAGTTGGACGTCCCTGAACGCCATTGGATGGTGGGCCGTGTAGGGATCGAACCTACGACCAATTGATTAAGAGACGCAGATGTCGATCAATACTTATGCCCGTAAAAACAAGCACTTAAGACCTCATAACTGTGCCACGATTTGCCCGGTTAAGGTGAGATAAGTCTTTGAATTCGCGAGTTTCCATGCCTTCCAATGGCACAACCGGGAGCAGCGGTCTGCCGCTCAATATTGCGCCAGTTTGGCACTGAATAATAGAATGTAATTCTTGTCGTTTAACGTTAAGCATTATACTATTACGCAATGATCAAAGGCTTCCGTTGCGTAGATACGAAAGCCCTGTTCGAAACCGGAAAGTCCAAGAGATTTTCGGCGATTTTTAAAGTCGCGACGCGGAAATTGGCACAACTAGATGCTGCGCAAACCCTTGAATTTTTGCGCTCGCCGCCGGGCAATCGGCTAGAAGCGCTGAAGAGTGATCGCAAAGGACAATTCAGTATTCGTATAAATGACCAGTACCGCCTTTGCTTTCGCTGGACCGACGAGGGGCCGACGGACGTGGAGATCGTGGACTATCACTGAGGGTACGAAGATGTTTAAGAATGGAATGCGGCCGGTCCACCCAGGCGAGGTGCTTCGGGAGGATTATCTGAAGCCGCTTAGCATGAGCGCCAACGCATTGGCTAAGGCGCTCAGCGTGCCCACGCCAAGGATCAATGATGTGGTTCGTGAGCGGCGCGGCATATCGGCTGATACGGCCATGCGGTTGGCGCGATATTTCGGTGGCGATGCGCGTTCGTGGCTGAATCTCCAGAGCGCCTACGATTTGCGCGTAGCGGAAATCAGCAACGCCAAGCGCATCGCGCGAGAGGTCTCACCCGCCGCCGCATAGGCCGTAATGACCGGCGACAATTAGAACTGCCGGTCGTGTTGCCTCACGAGAGATTGTTACCGGGTTGCCTCATGTCGAATGTTACCCGCGGGATCATAGTCCGAAATAGTTTCGACGACGGGCCCAGGCGCGCGCAGAAGCTCCGAGGTTTTTTTAGGCCCTTCAGGAAATTCCGAACCTCTGAGAACCTCCAGGAGCGGCGATCGAGACCACACCGTCCCTTGGGTACCCCCACAATGTTGATGGCTTTGTCGTCCATGACCACGACGCTGCATTGCGGACTAATGGGAAGTTTGGGCTTTCGTGTCTCATGCCGTAACGAGATCTGCAGTGAGTGAGGTCAAGCCGGAAACTGTTGCAGTGCTGTCCACGCCAAAGACCAGCTGCCGCGCTTTCTGCGTCCGCCACTGACAAACTCGCCGTTGCAGCGTGTGCGCGGGCCGGGAAGAATCCTTCTCTCGAAACCCGCTCCGAGTGCGATGCAGATCGCTGAGGCCGAGTACGATCCGGCGAACGAGCAGGTTCACGTGAACTTTCAGCACGGCACAACAGAACAGGCGAAATTATGAAGACGAACACACAACGAATTAGTGATGCTGAGTACGCCGCGGCGCTTGCCGCCGGCCGAATCGAGGCAGAGATCGAAATTCGGGCGCAAGCTGTTCGCTACGTCCCCGAGCGGGATGCCATCGAGATCGTCACGAACCACAATGCCGGCTTCTTGATTCCACGACAGTGGATCGGTGCACTGCAGGACGTACCTACCGAAGAGTTGGGCAAGCTCGAAGTGTGGCCAGATGGATCGGCGATTGAGCTCGACGATCGAGACATTCACATCAGCGTGCATGGGCTCCTGACGGCAATCCTGCCGGCAATGCTGCCCTCGCGATCCGTTGCAGCGATCTTTGCCAGCCGCGGCGGCCAGGTGACCTCGCGCGCGAAGCGCAAAAGCTCGCGAGCGAACGGTCGTAAGGGTGGCCGGCCTCGAAAAAGTTGATCAACTGAAGTGGTCTTATTTTGGGACAGCATTGAAGACCGTTTGACCTGCTGGCGTCCCTCGTAGTCGACTTGCTCTTCGCGACCCCTTTGCTGCCAATGGACATCTGGAGGTCGATGCTGCCATCACCGTACAGGCGGGGCACGATATCCCTGTAGCAGCACGAGAGCGCGTATTGCGGCGTCATCGTGTACTGAATCTGATGACCCATATCGACCGCTTTCGCCAGCCTGATCTCGACCATTCCGCCGTAACGACGAGGTCGTGGGCGGCGACTGTGGATGTCGATGTCGCCTAGTCGGGCCCACTCTCCGAGGCCCTCCGTGCGCTGCCGGACCTACCGGACAAGGTCGCAGCGGGAAATGGGTGGAAGTTTTCGGGTCAGCTTTCCTCATCCACGGCCCATTCACGCCAGGCGGCCAACCCCATGGAAAGGATGATCGGTCCGACGAAAGCTCCGACCAGTCCAAACGCTGCCATCCCGCCCAGCACCCCGAACATTACCAGCAGGAACGGCACGCGCGTCGCGTTACTGATGAGGAGCGGACGCAATACATTGTCAGTGGGATGAACAAGCAGTAACCCCCAGGCCGCGAGGATGACCGCCTTCCAGATATGGCCCGTAACCACCAAGTAGACGCTGACCGAGCCCCATACAACCCCGGTTCCCACCATCGGCACCACGGATAGAAGTCCCGTCAATGCGCCGAGGAGGATGGAAGCTGATATGCCAACGATCGCATAGCCGATACCGGCAACGAGTCCTTGAGCAAACGCCGTCGCGACAAGCCCATAGACGACCGAGCGCGTCATCGTCGCCATTGTTGCGACATAGGGATCGAGGCGATCACCGAAGAAACGACCCAAGACGCGGCGGCTCTGGCCAATGATGGTTTCACCGTCGAGATACAAGAAAAATACCGTCACCATCGTCACCAGCAGTTTCCCCACGTTGCGGCCGATTCCACCCGCCAGGGCAGTCAGTTCACTTGCCCACGCCTGTACCCAAGCGCCCACCTGACGCATGAGTACGGCGGGCTCGGCCGAATACCGGTTGATTTGCTGCTGAAGTTGCTCACCGACCCACGGTACTCGTCGGATGAAGCCGGGCAAGGTGTAGGGACCCTGGGCCGATAAATCAGCCAATGCTCGATACGCAACCATCAGCTCCTGGCCGAAGAGAACGAGCATCCAAAGTACCGGCACCACCACGGCACAAGTGAGCAGCGCCGTCATTACGAATGCAGCTGTTGCACGCAACTTGCGGAAGAGTGGCCTGATACGCTGATACAGGGGCCAGCTCGAGTACGCGAGTATCGCCGCCCACGCGATCGGTGACAGGAACGGGGCGATCACGACCAGGCAGGCGATCCCCGTAACTCCACCCACAATGGCGAGCAACACGCGCCTGCCATTCGAACTCTCTCGATCTGAAGGAATGAGCACAGGTTGCATAGGTCGGGTTCGCCTCAACCAACAAACAACGATATCTCGCATCGCCGCCCGGCACTGTTCGGCGGCGTACACGGCTTGGTCGATGTCTCTGATAGTCTTCCGTCGAAATGCGAATTGTGTCGGATCCTGAACCATGCTCGTATCAGGATCAGTGCGCGCGATGTACGTGGAGTCCCTCATAACGTCCGCGCGATGCAGGTGTCAGAATTAGCCTTGAGGTTCCAACGGAGAAATGCTGTGGCTACCCCATTAGTACGACGATTATTGTTGGCGACCATCGTCGCCGGATCGCTGGTTTCATGCGGCACGGGAACACAGAGCGTCAACGGTAGCCAAATCGCAATACCGGATCTCCAGGCAATCACGGAGTCCATCGCAGGCGCTGCCCACTACCCGGCGAATACCATCGAGATCACGAGCAGCCCGGTTCGATTCCGCATATCGATTCGTGACGCCCAGCTTGCCGTCTCTGACGAGGGTACGCGCAACGCCGCTGCAGCGGCGCTGGTGGCCGCGAGCGAGCAGGTATTGTCGTCGCATCCAGAATTCTCGAAGCTCGAAGCAATTGGCGTCGCGATTATCCATGGCAACGCCACAGCAGACGGTACGACCGGGAAGGATTGGCACATCGAGGACGTCGTCGAATTCCGTAAGGGACCCAACCAGCGATTCTCGGTGCACACCACGTAGCGGCATGAGCGTCCCGCTTGCGGTTTTCGGACTGACCGCGGCGGAGGCGGCCGCCCGCCTAGCCGCCGACGGCTATAACGAGCTCCCGACACCCGATCGCCGCGGTTTCGTGCGGATCATCTGGGAGGTCGTGCGCCAGCCGATGTTTGCCCTGTTGATCGGTGGCGGCATCGTTTATTTTCTTCTCGGTGACCGGACGGAGGCCTTGCTGTTGCTGGCCTTTGCGACACTGTCCGTTTTGATCACCGTCGTGCAGGAATCGCGCAGCGAGCGGGTGCTCGAGGCGTTGCGGGATCTGGCTAGCCCGCGGGCCCTGGTCGTGCGCGATGGTCAGAGGGTGCAAATCGCCGGAAGGGAGGTGGTTTGCGGTGACGTCATTGTCTTGGGAGAAGGCGACCGAGTCGCGGCCGATGCCGCGCTGCTCGAGTCACTGGATCTGCTGGTCGATGAATCCCTGCTGACCGGCGAGTCAGTCCCCGTCCATAAGCTTGCCTCCAATCCCCAGAACGATCCGCTGACGGCGGCACCGGAACCGATTCCCGGAGGTGAGAACCTTCCCTGTGTCTTTGCGGGCACACTCGTCGTGCGCGGCTCGGGAAATGCGCGCGTCAGCACGACCGGCGGCCGTACGGAAATGGGCAAGATAGGCCGCGCACTCGGCAGTATCGAAACCGAACAGCCGCATCTGCAGAAGCAAATGCAATGGTTGATCCGTGACTTCGCGATCGTGGGAGCTCTCGCCGGAGGCCTCGTCGTATTGCTGTTCGGACTGTTGCGTGGATCCTGGCTCGAGGCCATGTTGGGCGGCATTGCGCTTGGCATGTCGCTGCTGCCGGAAGAATTTCCCCTCGTCATGGCGGTGTTCATGGCCATGGGTGCATGGCGGATCTCACGCGTGCGGGTGCTCACACGCCGCGCCTCGGCGATCGAAACACTAGGCGCCACCACCGTTCTGTGCACCGATAAGACCGGAACCCTCACCGAGAATCGAATGACGGTCGTCTCAATCGTGAATGCCGAATGCCGCTGGGACGCCACGGAAGCAGGGACCATCGCTGGAACGATATCGGAGACCCTTCAAGCCGCGCGATTGGCCTGTCCGCGCGAGGCCACGGACCCGATGGATGTGGCGATCCACGTCGTCGTCGCCTCTCATCGGGACTCTTCGGAGCCCGACTCCCGGTCCCTGGTTCGTGCCTATGGGCTGCGCCCTGATCTGTTTGCCGTGGCCAATGTGCTGGCCGACGGTCCGGGTGGAGCGCTTACCGCTTATGCAAAGGGGGCCCTGGAGGCGATTGCGGAGCTCTGTCACCTCGGGGCCGAGGAGATGTCTGCCATTCGCGCGCAAATGGACTCACTTGCGCAGTCCGGCGTTCGCGTACTCGGCGTGGCGAGAACTGCGAAGCTCGCCGTGACATCACCCCAGGAACTCCCGGAAACACCACGAGGCATGAAATTCGAGTACCTGGGCCTCATCGGCTTTGCTGACCCTTTGCGCGCCAACGTACCGGCCGCCGTAGTGGAATGCCGTTCCGCCGGAATCCGAGTACTGATGATCACCGGGGACTACCCTGCCACCGCGAGCGCCATCGGCAGCCAAGCGGGGCTTGACTCGACCGAAGTCCTGTCGGGCGATGCCATCGAGTCCATGTCGGATGAGCTTCTCGCGGAGCGCGTCAAGACCACCTGCATTTTCGCGCGAATTCGACCGAACCAGAAGCTGCGCATCGTCGAATGCCTGAAGGCCAACGGCGAGACAGTCGCGATGACAGGCGACGGCGTGAATGATGCGCCAGCCATCAAGGCGGCGCATATCGGCATTGCCATGGGCGGGAGGGGGACTGAAGTGGCCCGTGAAGCCTCGTCGATCGTACTTCTCGATGACGACTTCGGATCCATCGTGACGGCGATTTGCCTGGGACGCCGCATCTACGACAACCTGAGGAAGGCCATCGAGTACATCGTTGCCGTGCACATCCCCATCGCCGGTCTCGCCGTGTTGCCCCTGCTGCTGGGATTGCCTTTGATGCTCACGCCGATTCACATCGCATTTTTCGAGATGATCATCGATCCGGCGTGCTCGATGGTGTTCGAGGCAGAAAGGGAGGAGGACGACGTGATGCGGCGCCCGCCCCGTGACCCCAAGAGCCCGTTATTGCTGCGCAAAAGAATCTTGTGGGCCCTGGTGCAAGGGCTCATCGCGTTGGCGATCTTGTCGGGGCTTCTAATTGCCGTTTCACGCGCCGGAATGATCGAGGGCGATATGCGGGTGCTGTTGTTCACATCCCTGGTGCTCATCAACATGGGATTGATCTTGGTCAATCGATCCTTCAAGGCATCCCTGGTTCGCGCACTTCTCCAACCGAACCGTTCGCTGTGGATCTTGTTGGGGACCGTGTCGGTGCTGTTGGCCATCGCCATTCTCTGGCCGCCCGCGCGATCCTTGTTTCATTTTGGCCGGTTGCACTGGGATGACCTGTCGATTTGCGCAGCGGTCGGCGTCTCAAGCTTGATCTTATTGGAAGGGATAAAGTCGGTTTGGTTTCGCGTTCCAGCCGACAGCGCCGGGAAAACCAAGGCGGCGCCGATTGACGACGGCCAAGGTGGATCAATGCCTTCGCGGTTCCCACCGAGGGTTTAGGCAAGTTGGTCCACATCTCTCGCAGGCAGTTCGTCTCTTCGGCATCCGCCCTCTTCGGCGGCGCGTCGAGGTGCGCATCGGTCGTGGCCCCGCCTTCGCCCTCTTTGCGCAGGCCGGTAACGGCCGTGCTGGTCTGACACGAACTGGGGGACCGTATGTCGCCGCTGCTGTGGCTCGGTTGCCTTACTTGCGTGGGGCACGACGCCGAGGTGCGGGCGGCGATCCTGAAGCTGCTTCTTCCGCTGGGCGGGACTCCCTCACCGCGGGGACTTCGACCTGGTTCGCCTGGGTCTCAGCTTAAGAAAGCCGCGGGATGAAAGCCGTATGAGCTCGCGGATCTCGCAAGATACCTTCAGGTGCTCTTGAAAGAGACCCCGCATTCCCGCCGCGGCGGTCATGGATAAGGCGGGTGATCCCACACCGGCCACGCCCACATTCTCACCGCTCGCCAGCCTCGGTGGCACCGCCACGAAGTTGCCAGCGCGTCCGGTGCGCGGGCTCGTGAGGCCGACTAAGCCTTTTCGTCAATGATGGAGCCGGGCGGCGGCACGGCCTTCGTCTGACTCTGAGTTGGCGTACCTCCAGCCGTTGCGGTACTTCCGGTGGCTGCCGCCTTTGCTGCCGCTTCTTTGGTAAGAAGTCGCTGCGCGACGCGGTCGCCACCCGCCGCTTCCTTAACCGTTTGCGCGCTCGATTCGGTCGCCTCCTTGAGCGCGGCGGCTGCAGCGCTTACCGCCTGTGCGGCCGCCTGGTTAGTCGGAGGCTGCGATGCGGCCTGTGCTGCGGAGGGTGTCCCCGTCGCGACTTTTCCGGAGGTGCTGGGAGATGGCGGAGAAATGACCTTTGCGGTCGGGGGTGCTGCAGCAGCAATTGAAGCAATGGACATAATCATCTCCTCGCGGGTAGTCGGGTGATTCGCTGGCAGTACTGTATCGACTGTCGCTCGTGGAACTTGACGAGCTTTGCGTCACAAAGTATATGCGGGCGTGATTAGCGTGGGTTTGCACATACGGCTCGGTACTTTTTTGCTGCGCTCCGGTTGATTCTTGAGTCTGATGACGTCTAAATGGGCTCTCGTCGCAGCAACCGTTGACGCAGCTTCTCGCGATTCAGCAGTTTTGAAGTGCATGCAGTCCCTCCAGTTTCCGTCCTCCTCAACTACACGTACGCGTACTGACGCAAACGATTCGCATTAGATGCTGGCGCTCATACAGCAAATAATGCTCAGATAGGATTGAACTTTGCGGCGCAAAGTGAATCACATTCTTTTGCGAGCAAATATTGGGATTTCCTATGTACGTAGAAGAACTCAGCATGAGCCAACGATTGATAGGGGTTTTGCCGGCGATTGCCGCGTTGTTTGCGACGCTCCTGTGCCCCCTTGCGCGCGCGTCGGATCTGGACTTGAGCGCCTACCGCGGCAAGGTCGTGTACGTGGATTTCTGGGCCTCTTGGTGCGGCCCCTGTCGGCAGTCGTTCCCCTGGTTGGACGGCCTCGTGCGCGAATATGGGTCGCAGGATTTCGTCGTGGTCGGCGTGAACGTCGATAAGGACCGCGACCGCGCGGAGCGATTTTTGAACGAAACGCCCGCTGATTTTCCGATCGTCTATGACCCGAAAGGCGAACTTGCCACGGCCTACAAAGTGGCGGGGATGCCGAGCGGCATCCTGATCGATCGAAGCGGCCATGTGCGCTTTCAGCATGCCGGATTTTCCGAGAAACAGAAGGGATTTTATGAAGAACAATTGCAGACGCTCCTTGCCGAGAAGAATCATTGATGGTGGCAGTCGATCTGCCCACCGCCCGATGGCGCGCCTGGTAGGGGCGCTCGTCCTGGGAGGTGCCCTGTTTGGTAGCACCGGATGCACGTTACTCGGCGCCAAGCCGTGGGAGCACGACCTGCTCGCCGAGCGCGCGATGCAAGTCGGCGCGTACCCCATTGAGGCGGGCATGGATGACCACATCTACTTCAGCAAAGAGGCCTCGAGCGGGGGACGCAGCTTCGCCGGCGGGGGCTGCGGGTGCAATTAGATCCGAAGGCGCCCTCCACAACACTGGGCTTGCGACACGCACTCGCCGCGGCGGCGGCGGGACTCTTGGCGAGTGGGCAGGCCACGGCTCAAGATGAGGCGCCGGTCGATGCGCCCACGACGACGGTGGATTCGGCGCTTCTCGTCTACCACGAAGTGAACCGCGTTCAAGCCATCGAACCCGAGGTGAACGTCAGTCATAAGTTTAGCGAGGACAGCACCTTTAGCTTTGGGATAACGGCTGACTCACTGACCGGTCCTACGCCCTTGGGCGCCGTCCCCTCGACGCTGCCTCAGACGTACGTGCGCCCCTACAAGGTCATCCCCCTGGGGACCCCGGTGACCGTGACGACGGCTTCGGGCGGATCAACGGTGGTGCTCGTGCCGCCGCCGACCGGCGCGAAAACTCAAACGCTGGCCGCGAATACGACCGTGCCGCCCAATACCTACCCGCTCGATCACGGATTTTATGATCGGCGCGTCGCGGGCCACTTGGGGTGGGAGCAGGCGCTCACGCAGAACTTCAAAGTGAACGGCGGCGTCGCGTATTCGAAAGAGCACGACTATCGCTCGGAGAGTGCCAATCTAGGAGTCTCCCAAGACTTCAACGGCCATAACACGACATTGAGTGCGGCGGTGAACTACGAGTCGGATCTTTCGTTTCCGATCGGTGGAACGCCGACACCCCTCACGCCAATGAACGGTAACTGGAAGGGTCCCGATACCTCGCTGCACGAAGTTGACGGCGTCGTCGGGGTCACGCAGGTGATGAACCGCCGCTGGCTCGCCACGTTGAGCTACTCCTACAGCGACGAACACGGCTATCAAAACGATCCGTACAAGATCATTTCCGTGGTGGATCCCGTGAGCGGTCAGCCCAGTGAGCAATTGTACGAGAATCGACCGACCATTCGGCGCAAACAGAGCATTTTCCTGGACAACAAAATCCATTTGACCAGCGATGTCATATCCGCCTCGGTGCGGGGTTTTAAAGATGACTGGGGGATCAAATCACTGACGGCAGATCTGCGCTACCGTTGGCAGATTGGCATGAATTATTATATCGAGCCGCATCTTCGCTACTACACGCAGGGCGCCGCGGATTTCTTCCATTACTACCTCGTGAGCAACGAGACGATCCCTCAATATGCGTCCGCCGATACGAGGCTGGCCAAGTTCCATGCACAAACCTACGGCGTCAAATTCGGGATTCCCTTCAACGAGAGTTCGGAACTCAATCTGCGCGTCGAATATTACGACCAACACGGCAATGGATCACCCGCCGGTGCCATCGGGCAGTTGCAGCAGCAGAACCTGTTTCCGGATTTGAAAGCCTACACGCTGCTCCTCGGGTATACCTTTGCGTTCTGAAGCCGCACGACGACCGACCTTGGAACGACAGAGCGTGAGCCCGCACCATGATCAATCGACGCAGTTCACCGCGATGGCGAGTCCCTGTGCGGTGCTCGTCGATACCACCGATGAGATGCTCGGCGCGCAGATCGGGGATATTGTCAAAACCGAAGCTCTGCGGATCGAGGCGAAATTCTCACGCTACCGTCCGAGTGTCGTTACCCATATGAATGAGACAGCAGGACAGCCGATCGAGGTCGACGATGAAACGGCGGATCTCATCGACTACTCGGTGCAATGCCACGCCTTAAGTGAAGGGCGCTTCGACATCACCTCGGGCGCGCTGCGGCGGGCGTGGAAATTCGATGGGTCGGACACGGTGCCCACCGAGGCGCAGGTGCAGCTTGCACTTCGCCACGTGGGTTGGCAGCACGTCACGTGGGAGCGGCCGGTTCTGCGTCTTCAAGCCGGCATGGAAATCGATTTCGGCGGTATCGGCAAGGAATACGCGGTGGATCGGGCGCTGGCGCTGGCACAGGCCCATAGCCCGGTCCCGGTCCTCGTGAATCTCGGGGGCGATCTTCGGGTGTCGGGGCGGCGGCAAGACGGAAGTCCCTGGTACGTGGCGATCGAGGATGTCGATCACTCGGGAGCGGCTGCGGGGCTTCTGGAGCTATCGCGCGGAGCGCTGGCCACCAGCGGCGATACTCATCGCCACGTGCAAGCGGCTGGCGTTCGATATGGGCATGTACTGAATCCACGAACGGGGTGGCCGATCGCCGGGGCGCCGCGCTCGGTGACCGTGCACGCGGCCACTTGCACGGAAGCGGGCCTTTTGGCCAAGCTCGCCCTGCTGCGCGGCGCTGGTGCCGAAGAGTTCCTCAAATCTGAAAAAGTGCGCGCGTGGTGCGTCCGATGATGTCGCGACAGGCCGCTTCCACGTCGGTCGAACCGCCCGCATACTCCAAGGTGGCGGATTCGGCCATCAGGCACGTCAGTGACACGGCCCTGTGGGTTGCAACTTTTAGAGCACAAGAAGGGCATCGGGCCGACGCCGCCTTTGACGATCCACTGGCTTCAACACTGGCTGGCGAACGCGGCCGTGCCATCGCTCGCTCCCTTTCGCGCGCCACCATGCTTGAGTGGGGCATGATCATTCGCACCTCTGCCATCGACCGGCTGATCAACGAGGCGCTCATGGCCGGCGTTGACACGGTCTTGAATTTGGGCGCCGGTCTCGATACTCGCCCCTATCGCATGAAGCTGCCAACGACGTTGCGCTGGGTTGAGCTGGATTTTCCCAACATCGTCGAATTGAAAAATGCTGCGCTCGCTGACCACCACCCCGCTTGTGCAGTCGAGCGCGTCGGCGTGGATCTGTTGGATCGTCCCTCTCGCCATAAGCTCCTTACACGGTACGGCGCGCCGTCCGACAACACTCTCGTGATCACCGAAGGCGTCTTATCGTATTTCTCCATCCATGAAGTGGCCACTCTCGCGAGCGAGCTGCATGCCATTCCTTCGATCCGGTTCTGGATTCAGGATTTCGACAATGCCGGTCAGCGCCGGTTACCGCGGGGATGGGCGGCAAAGCTCAAGGAGGCGCCGATCCTGTTCAAAGTGACCGATTGGTTCGGGTTCTTTGAACAATACGGATGGCGCTCCTCTCAGGTCATTACGAGCCTCGAGGAGTCGCAGCGAATCAATCGCCCTTACCCGATCGATTTTCCGTTCGGCCTCCTGCTGCGGGTGCTGCCCAAGGCGATGCGCCAAAAAATCCAAAGTTTGACCGGCGCGGTGCTGATGCAAAGCACGTCGGGCCCTTCGGCTCAGCAGTCCCGCCGGCAGGCCAATGGCAATGCCACCTCACAGGTGAAGCCATGCACTCCCTAGAACTCCTTCGATGCGGATCGGTGCTTGCCGCCTTGAGTATGGCCTATAGCGTCATCGCGTGGCTCGCGGTGCGTCAACCAATCAGGTTCGCCGGGGGTTCGTGGGAGAGGCTACCGCCGATCACGATCCTAAAGCCCCTCTGTGGGGCGGAGCCGGAGACCTACGCCTGCTTGCGCTCCTTCTGTGATCAGCAGTACCCCCAGTTCCAAATTGTCTTTGGCGTTGCCGATGCAACCGATCCGGCGGTGTCGCTCGTGGAGCGGCTGCAGCGCGAATACCCCCATCTGGAGCTGCAGTTGTCCGTCGATCGACGACAGCACGGCAGCAACCGCAAAGTCAGTAACCTCATGAATATGATGCCCCTCGCACGCCACGAAGTGCTGGTGCTCTCCGACAGCGACGTGTGCGTCACGGGAGATTATCTTGCCAAGGTCGTGGGGCCCCTGGCTGACCCTGGCGTCGGAATCGTGACCTGCACCTATCGGGGGCGCCCCCGAGCAGGGTTTTGGCCCCTCTTTGGGGCGCTGTTTATCGATGATTGGTTCGTGCCGTCGGTGCGTGTCGCGGCATGGGGTGGCTCTCGATCCTTTGCTTTCGGAGCCACCATCGCGATTCGGAAAGAGGTGCTCCTGCGCATCGGAGGTCTGCGAGCGATTGCGAATCAATTGGCCGATGACTATCGATTGGGCGAATTGACCCGTCGCGCCGGCTTGCGCACGGTATTGTCCGATGTGGTGGTCGAAACGGTCGTTTCAGATTGCACGTTCAGTGAGCTCGTACGACACGAACTGACGGTGGCTGCGCACGATTCGCGCAGTCAATCCGCACGGGTATCGCTTCTCCTTTCTGACCTTTAGTTTTCCGCTCGCCGTGTTGGGCAGTGCGCTGGCCGGGGGATCCTCAGCCACTCTTGGAATGCTCGCCGCCACCACGGTGGCTCGATGCGTGCTTCACAAAAAGACACGCAGGCCGGACTCACCGCTCGCTCATATGCTTCTTCTCCCGTTGCGGGACTTGCTGAGTTTAGGGCTCTGGGGTTGGAGTTTTGTCACGCGTCGGGTGCGCTGGCGCGATTCTCTTCTCGACGTGGCTCGAGATGGATCTGCACGGCTCATCGAGAGCATTTAAACCGTGCCTACGTTGATCTCAACAAACGCCGTGAATGAGAAAGACGCCGAGGCGGACGTGTGGTCGGAATGGCTTCTACATCGTCGACACGCGGACGATCCCGCGTATGCTCAAGTCGTCCGGGCCGTCGTCGAGGGCTATGCGGATCGTGTTTTGGAAGCTGCGCGCCTCGGTGTTGGGATGACCCTGGTCGATATTGGTGCCGGAGAAGGTGTGGTGGCGTTTCGCGCCATCGACCGTATCGGCCCCTCGCTTCGCGTCACGCTCACGGATGTGTCGGCGCCCATGTTGCGGTATGCAGAATCCGTGGCCGTGCGAAGAAACGTGCACCGGCAGTGCAGGTTCCTTCAATGCGCGGCCGATGACCTCAAGAAGATCTCTGATGCATCGGTCGACGTCGTCGCAACCCGAGCGGTCCTTGCCTACGTTGCTGATAAGAAGGCCGCGCTAGGTGAATTTTTCCGCATCCTTAAGCCCGGCGGCCGTCTCTCGATCGCCGAACCCATCCTTCAAGACGATGCCTTCTACGCGAGAGCTTTGCGAAAACGCATCGACGATCGATCTCAGCCGGCGGATCCCTTTTTGACGCTTCTGCATCGCTGGAAGGCGGCGCAATTTCCCGACACCGAGGAGACATTCGCCAAGAGCCCCATCGTCAATTATTCGGAGCGAGATTTGCTCGGCATGGTTCGCACCACGGGATTTGAGCAGATCCACCTGCAGCTGCACATTGACGTAGTGCCATCGCTCATCACGTCGTGGAGCACCTTCCTCGGCAGTTCACCGCATCCATGGGCACCGTCGTTGACACAAATATTGGACGAGCAGTTCAGCCTTGAGGAACGTCAGTTTTTCGAGCAGATGGTCCGACCGACGGTCGAGTCTGGTAGGAATATCACCGCAGACCGCGCGATGTATTTGCAAGCGCAAAGGCCGGTAATGTGACCCGTTTGTCAACCCTCCAACTGCTTATCCTGGCAGCACTGGCCTCCAGTCGTGCGTACGCCGGCTTCGATCATGAATTGCCTCTCGATCAAAGCGGAATTTGGGCGCGCCAATACCAGACGGGACTCGAGACGGGAGTCATCGCCCTCGAGGTGGCGGGCAGTTTGTGGTTTGGAATCGATAACGAATTAGGTCATACGTTCTGGCAAACGGTCGATTCATCGGCGATCTCAGGTCTGAGCGCAAGCGTCTTGAAATACGCATTCAGCCGCGCCCGCCCCTACCAAGGCAATAATCCCGATGCATGGTTTAAAGGCAGTGGCAATCAGAGTTTCCCAAGCGGCGAGGTCACTCTGCAGGCGAGCTTCGTGACGCCGTTCATCGCGAACTACGGCCGCCAAGACCCCTGGATCTGGGCTCTCGAAGCCCTGCCGGTGTATGACGCCTTGGCGCGGTTGAAGAGTCAGGCGCATTGGCAGACCGACGTCATCGCCGGCTGGGCCCTCGGCACGGGGGTGGGGTATTGGAGTACCACCCGCGCCATCCCCCTGTCGGTGCAACTCTTGCCGGGAGGTTTGTCGGTTGGGTTCTCGAAGCGGTTTTAGTGCGGGTAAACAAGCCGGAGGGTAAAGATATGACCACTGATCCTCTAGAATCCTCTCATTCACTGCTATCCGAGGCGCGTTACCGTCCCGGGGCGATCGCGTTTCACTGGGCCATGTTCGTGCTCGTCGTCATTGTCGGTGTGCTGGGACTTCTGCACGATTCCTGGCCAAAGCAAACGCAGGCGTTTTGGATCAACGTGCACGCACTGATCGGCATTTTGCTGTGGGTACTGCTTCTCGCTCGGTTTGGCTATCGTGTTCGGCACTCCCCTCCCCCTCTGCCCTCAGCGATGGGTGCGCTCTCCCGGCGCTTTTCAAGCCCCGTGCACCTGGCGCTCTATGCGCTGATGTTCGTCATCCCCATCGTCGGTTTCGTAACCTTCATTTACCACGGCCGCGTCTTTCATTTTGGTCCCTTTGACATCAACTTCGGTATCAAGAAAGACCCGGCAATCTTTGAGCCCACCGAGGACATTCACGGGTATTTGGCCTATGCGCTCTTCGCGCTTGCGGGCCTGCACGCCCTCGCCGCCCTGTGGCATCAATTCATCCTGCATGATCATGTGCTCACTAGAATTTGGCGCACACGACGGCTGCCATAGCTCGCGATGGTTTTTAACCAATCGGGCCTCGACTTAGCTGAGACCCTGTCCATCGGTCTGATAACTCGACCCGAATTGCATCTGCAACGCCGCCCAGGGAATCACTCGCGCTTGGCGTAGATAACTCAATCGATAGGTCAACCAAAAGTAGACATCAAGGGCCAGCGGGGATTTCTTCAGGGCCTTCATGGCACGCATGTCGATGGGCACCGGGCTGGTACGCACCTCCTCGTAGAATCGCTCCGACAGAGTGACGGTGCTGTTGAAAAGGCTTTGTTGATTCGGTGACTGAGGATCCCACCAAACTAGGTGCCGATCAGCGATCCGAAAGCCGCTCTCCCCCGCTGCGTTCTCGCCGTCGTAAAAACAACTGATGGAGGTCGTGAACAACCGCCGGGACTGATCCCGCAGGCGCGTGATGCTGCCCCAGCGCCCGCCGGTCGGCATCATGTCGAGCTGGCCCATAAATTCGCTCATCGAATCGCCCAGGACGAGCTCGCGCTGCTTGGTGCGCACCGCCTCGGTCGTCATCCACGCCATCATCAGTCGCGGAATCACTCCGTACGGCAGACCAATTTTGCTCGGCGCCAGCATGACGAGCGTGAAGGCTCCATTGCGGCGCTCGAATTCGTTGCCCGCGGGTTTGCTATGCGGCAGCGTCGCCTGCACCAGCGCGCGCGCCATGTAGCCCAAGGCGCCCGCCTCTTTCGCGTCTTGTGCCTCGATGGCCAAGGCATCGGTAATGAGCCGGTCCAAATGTCCTTTATTCACCCATTCTCCCCTCCGAAACCAGAATTACACATGTGTACATGTTATTTTTCTCACATGTCGCAATCTATTAATCACGCGATGGGCGGCCTACCGTGCTTGGTGAATAGATCATTGATGGCCTCGCGCAGTAAGCCCTGGGTTGAGGTATCGCGCTCCAGTGCGAGATGTTTGAGCTGCTTTGACACCGCAGGATCGAAATGGGCGGCCACGGTCTTCTTGCCTACGCGGCTCGGAGCACGCCCAATCGGCGTTACATTTGCCGGCGAAGCATTAGCGACTGGCGTCGCGGACACCGCCTCCCCGCCGCGGGTAGCGGTCTGCAGCGCCGCCGCGAGGTTTGTTCGTTTATTCATGCGCTTTTCCTCATAGAATCACGTGTAGACGCGTGGACACGTACACGTGCCCACTTGTATAGCTCTTTAATTTCCTGAGACGCTTTGCCGTCAGGTTCAAATTCCAGCGCGGCTTGCCCGGCCGTGAGCGAATGCACATAGGCCGCCCGTTGAGTCATTTTTACCGGCGCGACCGACAGTCCGTAGCTGCGCACAGCCTCCTCGGCCTCGTCCGCCAGCTTGCCCTGGTGAGGCACCGCGTTCAGCACCACGATGGCTTCTTTCTTAGCGAGGGAAACTAGATCTCCGGACATGCCGATCGCCTTCAGATCAAGGATCGCCGGCCGGCATGGAATCAACACCAGGTCTGCGGCCCTCGCCGCGGCAAGCGCCGATGATTCGGAATGCGGCGCCGTATCGATGATGACGAGCTCAGCACCGTTGGTACGAGCGATCTCAATCATTTCCGACAATCGGCTCGCTTGGGCTGAGATAACGACTGGCGCATCCTTGCCCCGCAAATCGTGCCATGTCTTAGCACTCGCCTGCGGGTCCAAATCAATGATGACGGTGGGCACGTCCTCGAGCTCCGCGGCAACCGCTAGGTTCACCGCTAGCGTTGTCTTACCCGCTCCGCCCTTCTGAGAAATGATCGCGAAAATATCCACGTTTGGTCCCCCATCTCATTGGATTATGTCATAATAACACATGTACACACTACGGCAATAACACATGATCGTGTGATGACACGTGGACAGTTGAAATATATGGCAAAGAATGCCAATGTTTGATGTTCCTGAAACTGGAGTTCTCGCCCATGACACTCAACGTCTCACTCACGCCGCAACTCGAAGAACTGGTGCGCCAGAAAGTCAGTTCCGGTCGCTACAATTCGGCGAGCGAGGTCGTTCGCGAAGCGTTGCGACTCATGGACACCTATGAAGGCTTGCGCGAAACCGCATTGGCCAAACTTCGCGCCGATGTCGAAGCCGGCTGGCAACAGGTGGAGGAGGGGAAGGTGAGCGACTTTGATCCCGAGGCCGTCAAACGGCGTGGTCGTGAGAAGCTCGCCAAATTACGGAAAGCCAAGCGGTGAATCGGATCGTCTTCACGCAGTTGGCCGACGACGATATTGACGACATCTGGATAAACATCGCGGCGGATAACGAAGCGGCCGCCGACCGAATCGTCGATGAACTGCACGAGGTGACAAGCAAACTCTTAAGATTTCCGTTGATGGGGCACGCCGCTGATCAACTCCGGCCAGGAGCTCGGGTCTTCGTGCGTCGGGCGTACCTCATCGTCTATCGCCCAATGGACTACGGCATCGCCGTGCTTCGCATCGCACACGGCGCGCGCAATTTAGAATTGCTCGACTTTCCACCAGCGCCGGAAGAGTAGGGCAGGGGAGATGAATCGTGAGTCAACAAAACCAAACGTCAAAACGCGCGAACAACATGCCGACCGCGGATGAAATCGCGGGCATGCAATGGTGGAATTCCATGACGGAGGCCGAACGCGCCCAGGCCCTCGAGGCCGCTGGGTGGAAATCGGGCGGCACCTGGACACCGAGCGCAGCCGATGCATGGGCCACGCATAAAAAGCGCTTCGGGCTCGATGAAACGAGATCAGTGTCCCCAATCAATCCTTCCAAAATCCCTTAAACCGCTCCGGACTCAACTCCGTATAGCGCACCGTGTGCGTGATGTTCCGATGCCCGAGGTATTGCTGGATCGAGCGCGTGTCGTGCCCCTCGTTCGCGAGCTTGTAGCCGGCGGAGTGCCGGAGCATGTGCGGATGGATAGGGAAGGGGAGTTTGGCGAGCTCGCCGGCGCGCGCAATTAATTTGCGCGCCGTCGCCGGCGTCATCGGTCCGCCGCGCTCGGTGACGAACAAGTAGGGCGTCTCGGGATAGTCGCGGCGGAGCTCCCGCAGCGCGCGGAGCTCGGGGCCGCGGATCGGATGGGTCGAGGCCAGGCCGTTCTTCAATCTCGCCACATGCACCAGGCCGGCCTTGAGGTCAATCTGCTCCCAGCGCATCGTGACGAGCTCCGACACGCGCAGCCCATGCCGGTAGGCGAGGAGGATGAGCGTCCGATCGCGCGCACCGTGGCGGCCCACCTTGCTCGAGGCCTGCAGGAGCTTCTCGACCTCCGCCGGCGTTAAGTACTCGCGGGTGCGCCGATCAAGATTAGATTGTCTCCGTGGGGGGATAGAAGGGGAGGGGGCCGCTCGAGATCTCGGCTCTGAGGCCTTCCTATTGCGTCCGCTCGAGCGAACTTTCCCATTTTCGAGTGTTGGCGAGGATTTCGCCGCTGCTGATTTTCTCGAGGCCTTCGCCATGCCTCAGAGTGTAACACCCCCATTTAGGGACCTTAATGGGAATGTTTTTTCCATGCTGGGGAAGAGGCTCCCGGCCAAGACCGATCGGTCGGGGCTGCACCGATGCGTGCCAAAAATCAGCCATTCGTCGCCTAAGGTAGGCTATCATGGACACTCTGTCTTTCCTGGCTCAATGTCGTGAGTGGGATCTCTATGAACGACTGTCTAAGTTTAGTAATTGTGAGTGGTCTGCTAATCAACGCGATGGCCCTTGCAAATGCACAAGACGTTGCGCCTCCAGCAATTCCAGCTTCCGCGTGCATACATGACCCACCAATCAGCATCCCCAAAAACAAGCTGTTGAATTTCAACAGTCCGAATCGTGTTCCCAATGCCTACCTCGTCGGGTTCAAGTGCGATAAGACGCTCGATACCGCAAATACTGCTGCGCATCGGTCGCAGGTGTTGCCGAATACGTTGCCCACAAGTCCGGCGAATTGTGCCGCGTTGGCATCGGCATACGCCGTTCGCTTCGGAGGCAATGTTGGCGGCGTTTGGTGTAATAGTTTTGGATTTCGAGGATTCAGCATAACCGGAATCTCGGAAGCGGCAATTTCTGATCTCGCACAGGATGATCGCGTCGAGTACGTTGAACCGGATGAGTTCGCTTCCACCTCATAGGCGGCGGCAAACCGGATTTAGTCACGTTGGACAAGCCCGACAGCGGCCACCGATGTCTGGCAAACTCCGGGCACATCGCGGACAGTGGACCCGCCTATCAAGAAGAGGAGGTAACAAACTGCTCGTAATCCCCAAAGGTAGCACTAGCGGGATTTATAGCAATAGCAGCAAGCTTGGTAGGTTGACTACGAAGGGCGTAATGCCGATCGGCAGGGTACCCCCTATGTTATTTCCGGGAACACCTACATCAGCCAGACGGTTTGGCGATCCGGCACCCGCATTATTTACCACTGCTAGAGTATTCAACAGCAGTGCAGTCTTTACGTTATTCGGACTCGTGTTAGTAGCATTTGATTCATATAGTGCCGCAATTCCAGTAACAATTGGCGCTGCCAATGATGTTCCGGACAGAAGGCAATTCGCAGAAAGACTGGGGAAAATGCCACCCGGGCAAGAGAATCCAGCCTTGGCAGCAAACGGGCCTTCATTGAACGCTGCATACATATTCGCCCCTGGTGCGAAGATGTCAACGCAGGAGCCATAATTTGAAAGAGACCATCGCGTATCGGTTGCGTCTGTCGCTCCTACTCGTATGGCCCTGGCGTCGTCGTTATCTGTCGGTGTAGAGTTGCAGGCATCTATGTTCGAATTTCCGGCGGAGACGATTACGGTGATTCCCTGGTTTATAGCATTATTTATCTCAACGTCGACCGACGGAACAACAATGGGAAAATTAAGCGACATGTTTATTATGAAAGAGAAGTTGGTATAGAGGGCGGCATCACTTTCTGTTTTCTGGATCGCGGTAATAATCGCCCCTGGAGTTGCGCTTCCTTTCACGCAGTCCGTAACTCCCAAGGCGGTCATAAGTGCAGCCTTCGCTACACCAAAAGTTGCCCCGCCTATGACCGATGCGACCGCTGTTCCATGCCCCCAGCAATCAAATTGATCGGATTGGCCTACCAACGTGCACTCCGACGTCAAGCACGAAAAGACTTCAATCTCACCGAGTGCGGAAAATTCTGAATGATCGGCCTGTATACCGCTATCAATCACATAAATAAACGATGAAAAACCCAATGCATCGTAGTGATAAAGCCCATCAGTTCCAGAAAGTTGATCTAACCTATCTAAATGCCAAGGGGCGCCATACTGTATTGTTGTAGAAGTTGTCGCATACACGTCCGCTTCTATGAATTCGATTCTCGGGTCTTGGGCTAGGTCAGCGATGTCGCTGTCCGGTAGGTCTTTGACCTCGAAACCGTGGACTCCAAATTGCCACCAAACATGAAGAACTGTGCTGTTTGCGCCGTCCAGGGCTTGGTACCAGCCGATCATGGCTTTTACCAAGGTATTTGTGCTCTCCTGAGAGAGCGGTAACAATCCGGGCGCGATTTTTAGACCCGCCACGTCGCTCGCTGAAAGCATCAAAAGATCGGAATCCTTTTTGAAGACGACGGTGTACTGGTTCGGTACTCGGTTCGGACTGTCGAGATTCAGAAGCTTCGATGGCGGAACGACATAGGTCGTAGTGACGCCGTGCGCATCTTGGTGTATCGCCGTGGGCTCGGCTGCAAATACAAATGTTGAACTGACGAGCAGCCAGATCGGGACACTAAAAATTGGAACTCCAGCCGCCCGCATACCCTTCTCCTTGTACCTGCACACGCTCGATTCGCGATGCGCGAATTTGCGCAGATTCCATATACGGCTCAACCGCAACGCATATTCAGCGAGGGCTGACTTTTTAGGGAGCTGCCTCACCGAAATCTTGCACACTTTAAGGGCATTGAGCTGCGTACCCTCCTATCGCAATGATTTGGCTGTAACACTGGGCCGTCGAGTTATCGTACGCAATCATTACTCGCTTGCCGGCTACAAATGCGGACAAGGTCGTTGCGAGAATATAGTTGACGTTAGAAGAAGTTATGCCGTCCTGGCCGATTTCAAAACTAACGGCCCCGGTAGCCGAAGCATTGCTACAACCCGAAACGCCCGGCGATAGCACCAGGATCAATTGAGAAGTGGACTGAGCCAAATAATTGTCGACGGCGGTGATCGTCTGGCAAGTTGACCACACTACTGCGCTCTGACTCACGACCGGCGACAAAAGGCAAACAGCGAACATCATCCGTGTCAGAAAGCGCATGTATTTTCTCCTACGTTAATACGCCTATTAGCAATAGCAAAACCACAATAACTGGCGGTAGCGCGATAGAAGAGCGCCAGACTCAGAATGACTGGAGGTCGAGAAAGAGAAATCAGGAGTAAATGATTTTATTCTTAGCATGACATCCGTATCACAGTCGCTGTCCTCTTCTGCGCTCAACCTTCTGCGCATTCTTACGCTACGCTAGGGTTGCATGGCGGTCAACACAATCAGATTGAAATTCCTGGCAATGCAATCACGGCGCCGGCACGACGATGCTGCAATGCTGTTCTTTCTTCGTCTTCGCCGCCACGTCGCGACAAGCACCGAGCGCCGCCGAGTTTTCCGCCGTTAACTTGCCGGCAGCCATAAGCACATTCCAGGCTTCCGGACTCTGCGCCTTCATCAAGGCACTTCCGGCATCCCAGCGATCGGCATTCATGATGAACGCAGCAATGCGACCATCCCACCCAAAGGGCAGCACACGCACAAACATCGGCGAGATCAGTAACCCTAAAAAGAACGCCCCGATGCCGGTCCAGCCCAACCACTCCCATTGCTTCCACTGCCCACGCATCGTGCCGATCATCGCGGCGAGATCGAGCCCGGAAGCCAGCGCCGTCACTGCGCCGCGTCAAGGCACGCGCATGCAGCGGAGCGCTTTCCCCGCATGCCTAGTCTGAACAAAACACGTTTTGCGAAAATCTTTGCTTTACTCCCTGGCATGCGCTCCCGGAGCACAAGCCACTCGGCGTCGCGAATCGATTGCGCAAAGTAATCTGGACCATATCAGCCGAGTTCGACATGAAATGAATGATGCCGAGCGCGAAGAACCTCAGGCATTGCGACATTATCGGCGTTGCAGAAATGGAGAGCCCTTCATGCCGCGCGCAAGAAATAATGAAAATCGCGGTTATCCGAAGAGTTGGCGCTTTCGGTACGACGTCTACTATTACCGCGTACCAAAATGCCAAGAGTACCTTTGGGACGGTAAGAAGGAATTTCGTCTCGGGCGCTTCCTCTCAGAGGCTGCTGCCGAATGGGCAAAACGTGTCCACCGCATCGAGCACGATGCAAGCGTAGACGCGCTGCTCACTCGCTACAAACTGGATGTGATCCCGACGAAGGCCGCCGCGACGCGGCGCGGCGACATGCACGCATTGATCAACTTGCGTAAGGTCTTTGGCGCCATGCGGCCTCGAGATGTGCTTCCGCGGCACATCTACAAATATGTCGACACCCGGGTATGCAAGAACGGCGAGAAGAGCAGAGCTACAGGGCTACAGGGCTACAGCGATTCGACCCTCAGCCCCAGTCGTAGGAGTTCGTCCCCGCCGTATTCTCGCAACTCGCGTTCGTACAGCACGTCAGGGACTGCGAAGGTGGCCGACAATTTGAAGGCGCACTCGATCAGCTCGCCACGCTCAAGATCAATCAAGACCGAGGTATCGGACACCAGAATCGTCATGCTTCGTCAAGCGAAAGAAACCGCAGCCTCGGAAGGAGCCGTAGCGACGCGGAAGCCCTTCGGGTGATTTCGCTCTCAATACGTCGAGTAGGGATCCGAATTCACCTCGCGCAGCCGGTCCTTCGATGAACCACCAGGACATTGAGACGACGCTCGCGCACTCGGAAGCGCCTGGCCTTGCAAACCTTTTGATCCCAGACGGTAGTGCTGCGGCGCTCGGCAGAACCAGTCCCCGATTGCTCAGCAAAACTAGCCCAGGCTGGTTACACGATTCCGCGCAGAATCCCGCACGGGATTTGGTAGACCAGCAGGCGCGCGGCCGGCGCAAGCCCCCGCCCGAGTGTTACGCAGCAATAATTTCACGCAACACCTCAGGCCGTCGTGCTGCAATGGCGAGTAGCGAGCGCGCCGCGCCCGACGGCTGGCGTCTGCCTTGCTCCCACTCCTGCAGCGTTCGTGTTGAAACGCCGAGCACTTTGGCAAATTGTTGCTGCGAGAGGCCAGTGCGTGTGCGCGCTTCGGTGATCGCGGAAACGGGGACGCGGTGCACGTGTCCCGCCTTCCCGGCCTTCATTTCTCGTACCGACGCCAGTAGTTCCGCGCCGATATCACGGGTTGCATCGCGCTTGCGCAGAGCCTTCTCACTCAACTTAGCCATTGATCGTCTCCCGAATCGTGTTTAGCGTCTTCGCTGGAATCGAATCCTTCACACCCTTGGCGTACATCACGAGCAGATAAATCACACCATCCGTCAAGCGGTTGAAATGGATCACTCGTACTCCGCCGCGCTTTCCAGTGCCGGGGCGCGACCAGCGAACCTTTCGGCAGCCGCCCGAACCCTTGATGACATCACCAACCTCAGGGTGCAGTGCCAGCCACGCCACAAACTCACCGCGTTCGTCCTCGGTCCAATAGTCCGGCCACTGGCGAGTGAACGTGGGGGTCTCGATGATCGTGTACACGACCGGAGTATACGTCTAAGACGTATCTACGTCAAAGACGTAGTCGAGATGGGCTCTCCGTACAGCTAGCGCGCCCCTAACGCGCGTAGCGCGCAACTCAACAAACCCCTGCTGTTCGCGCGCGCGAACGCGAGATCTTCTCCTCGCCGCCGTCTCGTTGGCGCGGGCCAACGAACCCTCATAACTATCCAAAAACGCATGTCCCGGCACGAATCTCAGACGCTTCCGTCATCACAGTCCAAAACTCGTCGCAACGATCCCTTATGGCCACCGCTTTCCGCAAGCCGGTTTCACAGCAACATCATCGCTACTCACCACGACCAAGCTCATCGAGGGCTCGCAGTCATGAAATCCATTTTCCTTCTACGCCGGCTCGCATCGCATGGCAATGCCTTTTTGCTTTGAAAATCGCGGTCTGACGCGTCCAGCGTCAGAAGCTCCAGCAAAGTGGACTAGTTTTGCCGAGCAGGACAGGACTGATTTTGGAAAGCGCCCCAGCGGTAGTGTAACTTGATCAGCCTGAGGATCAAGAATCACGCCGTGCATTGTCTTTGCAATCGCGGCAGCCGAACGCGATAAGAACTTTCGAGCTGTTTCCGGAGCATCGATGGGAGATAAGTTCAGTTCCGTCAAGTAGGCAATTCCCGGCAACGTTCGCGCGACGGTTTCCGGCACGTCTTCGGGCAACACCTTCATAGAACGTCCGAAGACAACTTGCCAATCACGGCGTTCGTGCATCCAGGATTGATCGTTTGCCATCCACGTCGTTGGCCTCGGCAAGACTTCGACGCGGACGCTGGATGGACAGACCATATCTGGAGATCGTAGCTCATACGTACAATTACCCACGAACTCCGATCCACTTTCCTTCGGCCGGATCCCAGGTACTCAGAGCCTCGTCGCCTTCGATCAACGAGTCGACAAATGAGACCGCGCTCTGGAGGACCATTGAAAATTGGGTCGGAATCGTGTTGTCGAGTCGCTGCTTCCGCAACCAGGCGACCCACCGTGGCTGCGCAATCTTGGCATATCCGGCAAGTGCCGTTCGCAACGGAGTGAGCACTACGCTGCGGAATCGTCCGACTCGTTGCATAGATTTCTGAAGTGTTTGAGCATCGATCTCGATAACGTCTGATCAGCACATAGATATCAACAAAGTCGCGCCAGCGAGTGTTTACCGTGCCGCGCTCTAACGCCGTGACGATCTTCTCGGCGAGTACCATCTCCAGCGGGTAGCCTCGGACTGATATCGCACCGTCGATCAGACGCGGGAGGCTAATTTGCTGCGGCTCTGGCCAAATGGGATCGCCCACATTGACGTCCACGTGGAATCGAACCGCAGCTCGAGAGAGTGTTCCTCCCAGGGTGACGCGAATTCCGCTGTAGCTGTCTTCCTCGCGGATCGCCTCGGCCGCGGCACCACTGGAATCAAACGTCATACCGTCATCAAGTGGTATGGCGGCAATTGTTCGCACCGCCGACAAAACTTTTTCTGCGCTGTTCTCAAACACGCGCACTGCAAAATCAATATCGCGGGTCGGCCGTCGCGCATCGAGCGCTGCAAGCAGGACACCGCCTTTGAGGATAAAAGTGTCGGCAAACTCCGAATGGACCAAGCGATCTAGAAAGCACTCCAACGCATAGAGTTGGATGAGTTCATCGGTCGGCCGCCCGGTGCGCTTCGCCTCCCGTTGGAGATCGAGATAGCGTCGGCCAGCCAGAGTATCCTTGCTGGCACGCTTCACAGAACGATTTCGAGTGCGTTGCGAACGGCGCGCTCGGCGCCGTGCAGGGATTTTGACATTTCAATCAGCGCGGCCGGTTTCGCGCCTTTGCGCCGTAGCCAACGGCGGAGCGCATCCCAGGCGATGTCGGTTCCTTCTCGATGCCGCAACCGAATCATATCGACGAGTGAGCGCTCAGGCGAATACAAGCCAACTGAGAAGCCGTCTCCGACTTTGAGTTCCCCGCGTCCTAACTCAAATGTGTCCTTTGAAAAAACGCGAATATCGACGGGTGATTGAAGCACCGGAATCCTGTGTCCGCGTGGAATTGCTACATCGATACGCGCCGGAATATTGTCCGTCAGGCCGTGCCGCGCGAGCGCGGTCGTCAAGCAGAGAGTTGCCTCGGGAATTCGGTAGGCGATCTCCAGAAGATTTTGGTCGATTTCCGGCGCATCCGCCCATCGGTACAAACCCCGGCTTATTTGCTCAACAATCCCTTGGTCTCGATAGGCGTAGAGACGCTCTGCGGACAGGCCGCGAGCTACCGCCTCGGTATACGTGAAGACCGAGGGAAGTTTCTTGTGGGGCAAATTTGTGGCTTTAGCACGCACCGATGAAATCGTATACAGATATGTGATTCATGTCTACGCTTCCATCGGTTGTGGCCGCCGCAACACAAAGCCAATGGGCACGAACAGCGTTGAATGGGACAACGCCGCTCTCGAGCGATGCGCAGGTCCCGCGTAAGTTCTTGACTATGCTGGCTTAAATGGTGGGCCGTGTAGCCACCGAATCGCAAATCTAAGCGCATGTTTTAATTCACTTAATTTTTAGATAATCCCTGCAAAGCCCCCACCGAGGCCCCTTTCAAAAGGTGGCTGTCTCCGGCTGTCAGTGGACACGTGCCGCCCCCCCTCTCACGCCGCCAATTTCAGTCACCACCCTCGTGACGTAAACGCAAGCCAGGCATTCGGCTCGCGACAGTGATCGTTCGGATTTGGTCGAGTGAATCCTGCCCCTGCGTCTGGTGTCGTTAAGGATTGTCCGACGCCTGCCCGCGTACGCGCAACTATCCAAGCTCGCAGAGCCTGGTGGGCAGGGGTTGGGCAATCCTCGAGGGAGGAAACCGCGGGAACGTGCCGATGAGGTCAGCGGTGGCGATGAGCTATGGGGATTTGAAAGGAGCGAGTAAGTTCGGTCGAGTTGATTGCGGTAGTGAAGGCGAGGAGCGCTACGGCGAGGCTTGGAGTGCCCGAGCGAGAAGATGCGGACGGTTGTCGTGTGATCAGGCCAAAGCTGAGGATATTGCCCTGAACGGCCACGGGCATTCGTGTCAGCGCGGTTCGATGAAGTGCCGACGGGGAGATTTTATGTGAGCGAGGGATGCTCATGGTGGACTCGATGATACGGGCGGTCCGCGGATGTGCTGAGCGCGTGCGAAGGTCTCGATGACGATCATCGGTGCGCCGCAGTGGCGGCACACGAAGGTGGGCATTATGGAGCCGGTTGCGGCGTGGACCGCGCCGGGTTCAACGGCCGCCGTGGGCGCCGGCTGATGCAGAAGCTCGCGTGCGGTGGCGATGAGGCTCTTGCGGTTGGCGTTGGCGAGCAACCCATAGTGGCGGATGCGGTGAAAGCCGGAGGGCAGCACGTGTAGCAGGAAGCGGCGCATGAACTCTTCGGTCGCCAAGGTCATGGTTTTGTAGCGGGTCCGGCCCTGTTCGCGGTAGTCTTTCCAGCGGAACGTGACGCCACGATCATCCAGCGCCACGAGGCGTGAGTTGGAGATCGCCACCCGATGGGTGTAGCGCGACAGATAGGCGAGAACCTGCTCACGCCCCGCGAACGGGCGCTTGGCGTAGACGACCCACTCGTACTGACGCAGCGGCGTGAGCCAGTCGGCGAAGGTGTAAGGGTCAGCCAGATCGACGTGCTCGCCGAAGAACTTGAGGTGACCGGCACGATGGGCGTTCTCGAGCTCTTCGAGGAAGCGGCGCCGGAACAGCCGCGACAGCACACGCACGGAGAGGAAGAACCCTGGCTTGCACGGCACCCACCGATCGGCATCGGGCGCGAGCCCGCCGCCCGGCACGATGCCGTGCACATGGGGATGGTGCGTCAGGGCAGAGCCCCAGGTGTGCAGCACCAGGGTGGTGCCGATGCGGGCGCCTAAGTGCTTCGGATCGGCGGCGATCGTGCGCAGCGTCTCGGCGGCGATATCGAACAACAGTCCATAGATGATCTCCTTGTTGGTGTAGGCGATGGAGCTGATCGGTGCGGGCAAGGTGAAGACCACGTGGTAATACTCCACGGGCGGGAGGTCGGCCTGGCGTGCTTCGAGCCAGCGCATGGCAGGCTGTGCGGCACTTGTAGGCGATCTGCGGTTGCGCGCACGCTGAACAGCGCAGCGAGTGGCCGCCGAGGGCGGCGCTGCGACACTGCTCGATGGCCGACATGACCTTCAGCTGGCGAGGCTGAAGTGCCACGCTCGTGTGCGCGTCGGCCCGTGGGCGCGGAAGATATCCGCGACCTCCAGGCTGGCACGAACGTGCCCTACTCGGGTCGGGGCGGCTCCAGCGGACTGAGACTTTGCGCAAGGTCTCGGTGGCCACCTGGGTATAGAGCGCGGTGGTCTCGAGCTTTTTGTGTCCGAGCAGACTTGGATGGTGCGGATGTTCTCCCCTGCTCGAGCAGATGAGTGGCAAAGGAATGCCGAGCGTATGCATGGTGACGCGCTTATCGATGTGCGCGGCCTGCGCCGCCTCGTGCACCGCGCGGTTCAGTTGCCGGGTGCTCAAGGAATCCATCGGATCGAGGCCCGGGAACAAATAGCCGCCGGGCAGTACTTTGCCCTCGGCCCGGGCGTAGCGCCACCAGGTGCGCAGGCGCTCGAGCATGATCGGGGGTAGCAGCGCGTAGCGGTCCTTTTGCCCTTTGCCCTTCTCGATGCGCAGCAGCATCCGCTCACTGTCAATGTCGCCGACCTTTAAAGCACACACTTCGCTCACGCGCAGGCCCGCGCCATACGCCACCGACAGGGCGGTGCGATGCTTGAGGGTACTGGCGCTCTCGATCAAGCGGCTCGCCTCCTCGCGGCTCAAGACCACCGGCAGCGTACGGGCCACACGAATGTGGCTCATCTTGCCCATCAGTTCGGGACGCTTCAGCGTCACCTCGAAGAAAAACCTCAGCCCCGTGATCGTGGCGTTGAGTGTAATCGGCGAGACGCCCCGATCCACGCAGTGCAGCTGGTACCGGCGCAGGTCCTCATCGCTAGCTGTAGCGGGCGAGCGGCCCAGGTATCCGGCGAAGTGCCGCACGGCGCGCACGTAGGTGTCTTGAGTCTTGGTGGATAGCTTGCGCATCCGCATGTCTTCGATCATGCGACGACGCAGCGGTGAAATCCTTTCGGATGAATCGATCATGGCTCTGCTCCGGTTGCGAAACGAGGCGGATTGCCTCACTTCGCAACATACGAAACAGAACCTCAGAGATCAGCCGCCCGCCGGCGCCGACCGAAGCCACCCCTACCGCGCGAGCGGTTTAGTCCCTCGACCCACTCCGGCCCGTGGTGAGCGGCGGCTATTGAACAACTGAATCGGGGCGTCTTACCCGAGGACTTCTGGTGATAGTCGGCGCCGAAGCGTTTTCTCGCGCGAAAATCAGTCATTTACCACTCCGCTGGTAGCCGATCGGTCGACTTTCGGTAGACGTTGCTGCCGATCTACCGGTAGTGCCTTCAGAGTTGCGACCAACCCCCATCGACCGGAAGTTCGGCGCCGGTCGTGAAGGTCGCGTCGAACGCGAGGAAGAGGACGGCCTTGGCGATCTCGTCCGACGTCCCGAAGCGCTTCATGGGAACCATGCCGCTCATCTTCTCTCTGATCTGGTCGGCCTCGCCTTTACCGGTAAACACTTTGCCGAGGATCGGCGTATCGATGGGACCGGGCGTCACCGCGTTGACGCGAATCTCGCGAGGAAGCAACTCGGCGGCGAGCGTTCGAGCGAATGATCGTACCGAGGCCTTGGCCGCTCCGTATGCGGCATTGCCGGGCATTCCCTTGACGTTGGCGACCGAGGTCGTGAAGACGACAGAGCCTCCCCGGTTGATCAGCGGCGCGAGCTTCTGCACCGCGAAAAGCGGTCCCTTCGCGTTCAAGTTGAACATCTCGTCGTAAACAGCCTCGGTGATGCTCTCAAGAGGCGCTCGGATGCTGAACCCGGCGCTGACGGAAAGCAGATCGAAGGTGTCGAACTCGGCCTTCACCCCAGAGGCGAGAGCGTCGATGTCCGTCAACGAACGCGCGTCGCTTGACACAACGAGGGCGCCCTTACCGAGCTCTTTCTCCGCCGACTCCAGGCCGGCCTTCGAGCGACCCGTTACCAGAACACGCGCACCCCCATCGAGGAGCATCTTCGCCGTCGCGAGCCCCATGCCGCTCGTGCCGCCGATAATCACCACCTTTTTATCTTTGTATCGTTCCATGTGTATTCTCCTTGACAGGTTAGGGTTTGCTTTGTTGATTTTGAACTGTTTGGTACAATAATAGCCGCGATGGCCCGAGGTCAAGGAAGTTTTGAACCATTTATTTCAAAATACCGTGGGACCCGTGAACGACCGTGTAGCTCCGCAATCGCATGCTGATTCCGGTCACCGCGACCATTTCCCCGCGACCGGTGCTCCTTCAGGACACCGCGCTCAAGAATGCTGGCTAAGACAAGTCGACGCCGGAGACCTTGACGACGGCCTGCCACGCGGCTTCCTGGCTGGCGCGATCGTGGAGGTGTGGGTGGCGCTGCGCCTCAATTGGGCCTGAGAACTTCCCTTGAGCCGAGGCGAAGAATTGTCCTGAGACGTCAGTTCCGAACTCCGACGCCTGGAGGTACCGACGGGCCGCAGTCTCCGGCGTCTGATTCATGCCGGGAATGCGGTTCACGATTGGGATAAACAGATACTTCAACAACGGGCCAGCGTTTCGCACCACCTTGGTGGCGGTCGCCCCACCGGGCGAGACAGCGTACACCGCCATGCCGGAGGGTAGCCTGCGCGCCAGCGCCGCGACCCACCAAGCGATAATGAGCTTCGCGTCGGCATACGCATTGTTGGGCACGTACTTCACGTTCGGCCCGTTGCGAATCAGGGCTTCAACAGTGGCGGTTCGGTTACCCTGGTAACTCTTGGCCGCGAGGGCCGGCACGTCGGTATAGCTGAAAAAGGGTACGCCTCCTCGGGCAGGTTCCGCTCCGGCGATAACAATCCGCGCGTTGGGGCTTAGCAGGTTGGCGCGGAGTAGCCCGACAGTGAGTTGATGATGGCCGATCAGCGGGGCCTCAGAAGCCTCGATGCCCGACGCAGTAAGCACGCGTTTCTTACCTGGGACCATCCCTGCATTGAGCAGCAGGAAATCGATCGGCTTACCTCGCTTGACCAGCTCGGCGAGGGCGGACTGAACGCTGGACGGCGAGTCCAGCTCCAGCTCCAGCGGCGTGAAGACCTGTCTTTTGGTCTCCGCCGCGAGCTGAGCGGCCGTTGCCTGGACCCGGGCCAGGCTGCGGCCAGTGACGATGATCTCGCGCCAGCCCTCTCCGGCAAGAGTGCGGGCTGCGGCATAACCGAGCCCGGAGGTAGCGCCGGTGACGAGCGCGATCGAATGTTCCATGGGGGGCTCCGTGGTGAAGGGGGAAGGTCGAGTCGTGAGGCCCCGTGAGGCCAGGGTCAGCTTGCTAATATCGAACTATTCAGTTATATATTTGTGCAATGACCATTGTCAATGAGTTTTGAACCAAATGATTCAAAATACCGCTAGGCCGCGGGGTCGACCGCGCAGTTTCGACGAGACGGGGGCGCTCGAAAAGGCGACTCAGGTGTTTCGGTCGAAGGGCTACGACGGAGTGACGATCGACGATCTCGTGGCCGGGATGGGTGTGGGACGTCCGAGCCTGTATGCCGTCTTTGGGGACAAGCGGGCGATATTCTTGCGTGCCCTCAGGGCGTATGCAGAGAGGAAGGGCGCTCTCGCAGCCAAAGCACTCCTCTCGCCGGGGACTCTTCGCGACTCGCTCGTCAGCTTCCTGAGGCAGGCCGTAGCAAGTGCGACCGAGAAAGGTTCTGCCCCTGGCTGTCTTCTCGTGTGCGTCGCGCCGCTTGTAAACGACGCTGAAGTTCGGCAGTTCCTGCAGAGCGCGGGAGCTGGCGCCGTGAAGCTAGTGGAAGGCCGTTTCCGGGACGGGATCAGCGCGGGAGAAATCCCATCTGACTTTCCCGTAGCCGCGCGCGCAACCCAAGTCACGGATTTAGCGCGTGGGCTGACCATGCGTGCGCAGATGGGCACGCCGCGCAAGACGCTCCTCAAAGATGCTGAGGAAGCGGCCGACTTGGTGCTCCTGCCACGGCGCGTCTGACGGGTTATCGGAAACAATTCACTGAGAAGTGACCATGACAACTGACATGAGCGGGGGACCCGGGGGGTTTCGTCGTCTGATGAACAAAGTGGCGACGTGGTCAGAAGCACTGAATTACTCGGGTATTGACTACACCCTTGACCGGATAGCTTTTATCGAGCGGGAATTAGCAGAAATCAAGGATCGGCTGCGTCAATTCGAAGCGTCACGGCATGAGCCGCCAGATGTTGCCTCGATGCGCCGACCCGCTGAGTGAGGGGTTTGGCCTGCTCGCCAAGGCTCCTAGCGGCAAGCGCGACTTTCAGGCCATGCAAGTGGCATTCAACCGATGGGAGGAGCAGTCTGGATTGGATTTGGCCTCGATCAGCGGACGCTCGCCGGTAGAAAAGTTGCAGGGAACCAGTGGAAAAACCGTGGCAACAAAGCTCAGGCGGCGCCGCTTCTTTCGTAGATTTACGCTCTTGTCCGGAGGCTACCAATGGTAGTATACTTAGTAGTATGTCTAATCGTACACTTTCCCCCCGCCAGTTGGCCGAACTCGCGAAGTTGGCGGCCACACCGGCACTCAAGGCCAAAGCGTCGGTTACGCTCTCGGGCAACCTTCTGAAGGTCATCGATACCCTGGCGGGCGCAGAGCAACGCTCCGCATGGATCGAACGCGCCGTGCGAGTGTACGCAAAACGTGAGCTCAAAAGCAGGCGCCGCGATCGTGAGCTGGAATTGCTCAACCGGCACGCCAAAGAATTGAATGCCGAAGGCAACGACAGCGCCGCGTATCAGGCCGCGTGGGACCCTGAGTAGTCGTGGTGTCACCCACAGTGCGGCGCGGCGAGGTTTATCGCGTTCGGCACCCGCAGCACGGTGACCCGAAAAAGTCCCGATGTTTCGTTGTTGTAAGCCGTCAAGAGTTGCTCGACTCCAATGCAAATCGAGTCCTGTGTGCGCCCGTCAATACGTTGGGAGTGGGGCTCGCCACCGAAGTCGGCGTCGGTGTCGAGGAGGGCTTGAAGCACCCGTCGGTCATCAATTGTGATCAATTAACTCGCCTTGAAAAGAGTGTGCTGACCGACTACATCGGAATGCTCTCGTCGAAAAAGCTTAGCGAGTTGCGCACGGCGCTACGAGTGGCTCTGAGCGTGGACTGAGAGGATCGCGGACGCGGCCAGGCGCCTCAAAGCTCAAAGCCAACTGCGCGTGCTATTTCCGAGAACCTGATTTCGTCGCGCAGGGGATCAAAAACCGGGTCCACTATCAGGGCCACCAGGCAAGGTTCGTGATCTCGCAGAGCGTTGTCCAGCAAAGCCAACGCCCGTGCCGTGTCATTCAAACATTCAAACCGATGCGCACGACTGAATGGATCCAACTCGGCACGTAATCGTACTTAGCGAAAGGCAGCATCGCACGTGGCAAGGCGCTTGTGGCGTCAGGAGACGACGTTGTGCCCTGCCGTACGTGCCATGGTGATGATCTTGAAAGGCTCGACGATCGCGCCGCCGCTTGCAGGCCGCGCAGCCAGCTACATCGTGCGCCAACTCTACGACATGCAGCACGGAACGCGTCGCGGAGAGGTCGTCGCGCCCATGCTTCCCGAAGTCGTGAGGTTGACAGCACAGGACCGCATTGCTATCGCGGCGTACCTTACGTCGCTGCGTTAGAAATCCCAAAGCCGCACACCGTCGCCATTTGAACGTGGGTTCGCGCCATGGGCATCTCGCCGCACCGCGGCGTGAGTAAAATTCGGCTGGAGACAGCGATGGCGGAATTGGCTGCGGACATACTGTCCCTCGCGGAGATAGCGCTCAATGCGCATTTGTCCTCGCTGACCAGCTATGGGTCCGCTCTTCGCGCTGACCCGCTACCACACGCCCTAAATTCGAATCGACGACGCTCGGCAGTCGCGAGCATTTCGCACGCGCACTAAATGTTTCCTAACCGCGAATGGGGGATTACGCCGCATGAATCGCCCTTGCTTTGCGCTCGAAGAAAATGGGAACGAGCAGATTTTGCTAATCGAATGGGGAAATTCTGATCCATGGGGGAGGATTTTGAATGAGCAAAGAGATTACAAAGCGCCACTACCGGCGCAAGTCGGAAGTAATTAAGCCCGTCCGCTGACCCGCTACCACACGCCCGAAATTCGAATCGACGACGCTCGCCGGTCGCGAGCATTTCGCACGCGCACTAAATGTTTCCTAACCGCGAATGGGGGGCCGACCCCGCATGATTCGCCCGTGCTTACCGCTCGAAAAAACCGAGAAAGAGCAGCTTTTGCCGATCGAATGGGGGAAATTTCCATCTATGGGGGAAGCTTTTGAGTTTCTTGCGAGTGACGTCAAAAAACTTGTTATTTTTCAGCGAATTGGTGGGCCGTGTACCCACCAAATCTCAACTCTAACCGATTGTATTAAATCACTTAATTTTGCACAGTCACCTTAAGGCCTCCAGTGAGGCCCCTTCGGAGAAGTGGCTGTCCCCGGACACTACCGGAAGCGAGACCACTGCCCCGTTTTACGCGGCGAGTTTCAGCTTGGGCTTGAGTCCGGCGCGCGCTGCCAACCGTACCAGCAAGTCCATGCTGAATCGGTCGATCTTGCCTCGCTTCAGATCCGACACGCGTGCTTGAGTCACTCCAAGTACCTTGGCGGCCTCAGCTTGCGTCATGCGGCTCTTTTCCAGCCAATGCTCCAAGCCCATCAACAGCTGCGCGCGCATTTCCATCTCGGCCGCTTTCTCGGCAGGGAAAAGATCGTAAAAGACACTGCGCCCCGCCGCCGTCACATGACGAGGGCCATGTTCACTGTCCGCAACCTTCTTGACTCTCATAACTTCACCTTGCAATCGCTTTAAATCGTTTCATTGCTAGTTCCAAATCCGAACGGCTCGTCCTTTGGGACTTCTTCTGGAAACAGTGCAACACATACACCCCCTCGGGACGCGTCGCGAGATAGATCATTCGGAAAATTCCGGCTTCGTCTCGCACGCGAATTTCCCTGACCCCGGTACCGATACCCGTCATGGGCTTCCAATCCTTCGGATCGAACCCATTCTGGACCCGGTACAATTCAAAGCCCAAAGAATCCTGCGCGGTTTCCGGAAACCGTCTTACGTCCTCCCTGCTGCTACCCATCCAGATTACCAGTTTCACGAGCTCATTATGCCATATCTCGCATTTATATGCAATATATGGCATAAGCGCCTACGCCTAGCCAGAGATTGCGCCAATAGATGTTCAGGAAACCAAGATTCGCGTTAACTCAACGACCCTCAGACCCTCGAGCGGGGTACCGCCGGCGGCCATCAACTGAATGCCGATAAATTGGTTTGCGCTCCGCCCAGAGTCAATGCGTGGGCATCGTGGCTCGTAGGCATTGACGGTGAGAGGAGCGAATACCAGCGCCCGCTACCGCGGTCACCAACGGTTAGATGGTCGCCAGCGGATGCGCTGCGTTGCGAAGGTCTCGGGGCGTCTCACCGAAGGTACGAAGGAAACTGCGTCGCATTCGCTCTCGATCGCCGAATCCCGTCTCGCGAGCAATTTCCTCGATTGGCAGCCGACCTTGCTCGAGCATGAACCTGGCCGCCTCGAGGCGCAGGTTTTCAATTGCCTTTGCTGGCGAAAGGCCGGTTTCTGCACGGAACACTCGACTAAATTGTCGAGGGCTTAGTCGGGCGGCGTCGGCCAACAGCTCGACCGTCAGGGATTCGTGAAGGTTCTGCTTTGCGAAGGCCAGCGCAATTTGAACGCGATCGGATTTGGCATCGAGCTGCAGCATTGCGGAATGCTGCGATTGGCCGCCAGCGCGGCGATGATGGACGACAAGCACCCTCGCGGTGCGTTGCGCTACCTGCTTGCCCAGGTCGCGTTCAATGAGACCGAGCGCGAGATCAATCCCAGCCGTCATTCCAGCGGACGTCCACACAGGCCCGTCTGCAATGAAGATCCGATCCATTTCGACGGTTATCTTAGGGAACCGCCTGCCAAGTTCCTCGGCGTAGGACCAGTGAGTCGTCGCGCGTCGGCCATCCAGAATTCCCGCTTCCGCCAGCGTGAACGCTGCTATGCAGATCGAAGTGATCCGCCTTGTCGCCGATACCGCGTCGCGCAGAAACGCAACCGTACGTGGTGACGGCGACACTAAATCCGGCCCCGAACCCACCATGAGTGTGTCGAAACGGCCTTCGCCCAGCGGTTCAGCATTCATCGTCCAGCCAAGCGAGTTAGTGAGTGGCTCTCCTCTCTCCGATAGAATTCGGAGATCATAGAAGCGCTCGCCCGCAACGATATTGGCTGCTTCAAAGGCCGCAATCGGCGCGAAACTCATCACGCTGAAGCCGGTCGGCAAGAAGAGCCCGAGTCGTAGAATAGTGGCCTCCCAATCTGCGGAAGAAGTGGCTTCGGGTGGTCGTTAGGACACGAAGTCGGCCGCCCTGACGTTCAACCTAAACGAGGCTCGAACGGTTCGCGCACAATGGCGGACACGTCTGATCGCCATGTCTTGAATCGGGGCATCTCCGACCTTTGCGGAACCATGGTGCCACATAGAAGTCACCAGTGACAATGCCGTGGAGTGTTTGAACCTTCCGTTGTTCAGGGGCGGATCGGCTGGCGCACGCACGCAGCGGTCGCACCGCCAGACTTGCAAAAGCTGGAGACCGAACCCTCACTGGGTGTCTTGGGAATGCCCGGGTTCACTGGCTACGCAGGCGCCTTCTGGCCATCGGGCAACCCAAACCAGGCGAATCAGTAGTCGTCTCGTCCGCGGCAGGCGCAGTTGGATCCGTGGTCGGCCAACTGGCCCAATCGGCGAGGCGCTCGCGCCGCCGGAATTACCGAGCCGGCCGCTAGGTTCATCGCCCTGAGCTCCGAAGCCTGGCAAGCGAACGACCTCGACCAGTTCTTCGTTGGTGTGCGCGTGTCCCCACAATCCCCAGCCGCCCGGCGCCGCCTCGGTCAGCAACACCCACGTCCGCTCTTTAAGGGTTGCATCGTTCGCAGCCGCAGCGATCATATTCGTCAGCCGCTCGACAACCGCAATCTGCTTGTCACGATCGAGTGCGCCGGCATTCGTGAGAACCTGTACCCGAACGTGACGGCTGCCCCCTTCAACGTCGGAGATGGCCTCCGTGGGCATTTCATGGACGAACGCTCCGACGTTTTGTCGGAACATTGCGATGTCGGGCGCCTGCTCGATTTCCATGACCGCAGCGGCGGCGTCTGAAGCCAGGCGGTGAACGTCGGGGAAAATTCCGGCCGGCGCGTAAATATCGATCATGGGCATCGCGAATCCGTCGCAGCTAGACTTCGTTGTATCAGTTCGACCGCGCATCCCGTTTTATCCAGCTATCAGCGACGCCACTTCTTTGGGATGTGACAGCATCGCGACATGGCTGGAGGCAACCTCAACAACAGCTGCGTTGAGGCGCTCGGCCATCCTCCATTGCAGGGCGGGCGGGATAGCGCGATCGTTTGTTGCGACAAGGTAGCGACACGTCTTGGCGCGCCATGCCGGCGCGGACACCGTTCCACCCAACGCAGCACCTGCTGTTGGCGACTGGGCGGAATAGAGGACCAGCTTTTCGGTGTCGGTCAGATCCTGCGCAAAGGAGTCGCGCACGCCCGATTGGGTCAGCTTTAGATACCCCTGCGCGTCAGGACGAACTTCCGCACCCAGCGGCGCAGGCTCGACGCTCGCACCGAGAGATCCGGCCGACTCACCCGCGTCTGGGGCGAAGGCCGCGATGTACACGAGCGCCTCGACCTTCGGGTCGTTTCCGGCCTCGGAGATGACCGCGCCGCCATAGGAGTGGCCTGCCAAGATGATTGGACCCGACGCAAGCGCGATAGCCCGCTTAACAGTCGCCACGTCGTCGCCGAGTGACGTCAGGGAAAGCTGCACGGCGGTGACTGAGTGACCTCTAGCGGCAAGAAGCGGGATCACCTTCGCCCAGCTCGACCCGTCCGCCCAAGCGCCATGCACTAAAATTACATCTAGTGACTTCGCCATATGGACTTCACCCCACTGTGTTCGATTGCCTCGCCCCTGCTTGGCCGCGAAGGATACTGGCTTTTAACACATGGACATATGTCGGAATTGCCACCAATTCGGCCATAGGAGGTGCGCGGACAGAGTTCGATAAGGCTGCCACCCGGTGCCGGAGGATTCAATCGTAAGCCGAAGCACTCTCTTACAGCAATGCATGCGGTGGCCGAAAAGGTGGCATCAACGACATGGCGTGATCAACCAGCGTCCGCGTAGGGTATGCCCGCGCGGCATTGTTCGAGCAGCCTGCGGGGGTCACTGCCCGAGTGAAGCGCTATCCCGCGCGTACGCACGAGCGAGCGGTGAAAAGCGGTGCCTGAGCACGAATGAGGGCGTGAAGCGCGCCATTGAGGACCAGATGATCGCAACTCAGGAGGATGCCGTGTCCACCGACGTTCTGGCCACGCGCGTGACCGATAGAATCGCAGTCATTACGCTGGGCAGCCCCAAGAGAATCTATTTCGACGCGGAGATGGGCGACGCGCTCACTGCGGCGCTGGATGGTTACGCCGGAGATTCCAATATTCGCGCCGTGGTTCTGACGGGTGGTGCGCCCGGGTATTTCGCTCGCCACTTTTCTATCACCGCCCTCCTGCAGCTCGCCGAGCCCCTCCGCGCTTCCGGCCGCGAATGGCCCGACAACGCGACTTACAACGCAGGATTTTTCGATAAGGCCATGGCGCTGTGCGAGAGCATGCCAAAACCAGTCGTTGCCGCCATTTCCGGAACATGTTTGGCGGGCGCGTTCGAGTTCGCGCTTTCGTGCGACCTTCGCATCGCTGAGGACGGCGACTACTTAATCGGATTACCGGAGACCAACCTGGGACTTGTCCCCGGGGCCGGCGGCACGCAGCGGCTGCCGCGCACCATTGGGATGGCGGCGGCTCTCATGCACATCCTCTTGGGCGATGCCGTCAACCCGAAGGAAGCAGCAAGGCTTGGCCTTGTCCATGAGAGCGTAAGCGGTAAGGCGCTGGATCGGGCGATGGAGATCGCCCGTCGACTGGCGTCCCGCCCGCCGGAATCGGTTGCGGCCATTAAGCGGCTTGTCCGCAACGCGACCGAGACGCCGCTGGCGCAGGGACTGGCGCTCGAACGAAATCTCTTCCTGAAACTTTGCATCAGCGACGCGGGACTTGCTCGGATGCGCTCCTACGAGGCGGCGAACATCACATCGCCGGCCCGCTCTATCGAGGTCGACGAAAGGAAGGTGAATCGTGGCTAAAGATGCTGGGCCGTTGCGGGTTGTTGAGGAATCGCTCGCATATTGGCGAATCGTGTTCGACTATCCGCCTTTCAACATCGTGGATGCCACGTTGTACCAAGCCTTGCAGGACTTGCTGGTGCGCATGGACGCGAGCTCCAGCCTACGTGTCGTAGTCTTCGAAAGCGCGAATCCTGAGTTCTTCCTCGCCCACTTCGACTTAACCGGCAAGATCGGCAATATCATGAGCGCGGTCGGACCTTCCGGCTTGCCGATCCTAACGGACACGTTTGTGCGCATTACCCGATCTCCGGTGGCCAGTATCGCGAAGATTCGGGGCTGCGTCCGCGGAGTCAGCAGCGAACTCGTGCTCGCTTGCGATATGCGTTTTGCGTCGCGTGAAAACACGTTGCTGGGTCACCCGGAAGTCGGAGTCGGGCTGCATCCCGGCGGCGGAGGCACCGAGCGCCTCCCGCCTCTGGTCGGTCGCGGCCGCGCGCTCGAAATCGTTCTTGGCGCCAACGACTTCGACGGCGACACTGCGGCACAATATGGGTACGTCAACCGCGCGGTTCCAGATAAACAGCTGGACGGCTTTGTCGATGCACTTGCGCGAAGAATCGCCACGTTCGATGGGCGCGCGATCGCGGCAGCAAAGCATCTTATCAACCAGGTGTCGTTGCCGTCCTTCGACAATCTTCTCAGCGCCCTCAACTCGTTTCAAACCGCGCTAACCTGGCCCGAGGCGCTGCAGAGAGTCAAAGCTTTGCTTAAGCAGGGTCTCCAGCAGGACAGAAACTTCGAACGCCAATGGCCCTCAATGCTCGACTCGCTCGTTGAGAAATAGTTTCGACGTAGTGCCGGTGGGTCGTGATAACGCCGCGCTTATCGCGCAAGTGCACCGCTAGGATGACAGGGGATTATCGGTTTCTGGCGCTGAGTGCTGCCCATAACGTCAAACAGTTTGCGACCTCGCAGGCTCAAGGCACTGCGACAAATCCCAGCCGTCGTTCTTCCCGGCGAACACTCCTGTCGAGGATTCTGCGCAATCTCCCAGTCGCACTGCTGGTGTCTTCTTCACGCAAAATGCCGCACGCCCGAAGCCGTCGCCCTACGGCAGCATCGGCACCCTAAGCGGAATCGATGCAAGCTGAACGCCCCAGCCATCCTGTAGCGGGTGACGTCCACGGCGGCCTCCAGCCTGCTTCAGGTGGATTTACGGCCGCGCGATTTGCGACCGCGCATAGTGCGCTTTGCCGGGGACGCTTTTCCCGTACTCCTTCCACCAAACGGTCAGCGCCTCCATCGCGAGAAGACCGTGGAAGCTTTCGGCCACCTCGACGTTCTTGTGAACAACGCCTACGATCCGATCGCGCCGTACTCTTCGATCCTCAACCTTCCGGCCGAGCAGTTACAGCGCAATTTCGATATGGGCCCGATCACCTATCTGCGCTTTATGCAGGCGGCCTATCCCCACCTCAAGGCCAGCGGAACGGGCCGCGTCATCAACTTCGGCTCGATGGCCGGCATCATCGGGCTGGTGGGTTACGGCCCCTACAGCATGGCCAAGGAGGCCGTGCGTGCGCTGACTCAAACCGCCGCGCGCGAGTGGGCCGCCGACAACATCACCGTGAACAACGTCCTGCCGATCGCCAAGACTTGGGGGCCGGACGTCAATGTGCCCCCGCCGGCTAACGCGCTCGGTCGCTTCGGCTCGCCGGAAGAGGACATCGCCCCGGTCGTGCTGTTCCTCGCCAGCAAGGATTCGCAGTACATCGCGGGGCCAGCCTGACCCCTGACGGCGGCTGGATCATCGACAGCGCGCGCTGAGCCGCCACGAAAATAACCCTCGATCCACAGAGCCCTGATTGGAGCTCTCACAGTGAATCGAAGAGAGGAAAGCCATGATTGACCATATTTACCTCCCCGTCTCGGATCTGAATCGGTCGGGTGAATTTTACAAGAAGCTGCTTGCGCCGCTTGGCATCGATATGCTTTACAAGTTCGATCAGCTCCACGGTTTCGCCATCAATGACATTCCGGGTTTCTGGCTGAAGAATGGCGAAGTCGCCAAAGGTCTCTACGTCGCCTTCACCGCCAAGAGCGCGGATGCTGTTAGGGCCAGCTACAAGGCGGCGATGAACGCGGGAGCTACTTCAATCAAGGAACCAAGCCTTCGGCCCGAATGGCGTGCCGACTACTTCGCGGCAAACATCGGCGACCCGGACGGATACAACATCGAGATTGCCTATAAGCCTTGGCTCTACAAATAAAAGGTAAGAGCCGCCGCGTCCGACGCATTCAGCAATTAACGAACGAGGTGATATCGATGAGCCGCATCCCAACCCACACCGTCGAGGACGCCCCCGCTGCATCCCGGCCGCTCCCGCAAAAGATCGTCGAGGCCACCCCGATGGGACGCCCCGCGAACCTGCATGCCCAGATGGCGCATTCTCCGGCGGTCCTGACAGCCTACACTTCGTTGCGCGCCGTACTTGCCGAGCACACCAGCTTCGACCCGAAGGTGGGTGCGGCCCTGACTCTCGCGGCTGCGGCCGGGGTCGGCAATAGCTACATGATCCTTATCGCCAGTCGGCTCGCCCAGATGAACGGCTGGACCAAAGAGCAGGTCACTGCCTTGATGACGGGAACCTCGACAAACGACGCCAAAGTCGACGGGGTGGCCGGCCTCGTCAGGGAAGCGGCTGCCGATTCGGGAGACGTTACCGACGCCACCTGGAAGGCCGCTCAGCAAGCCGGCTGGAGCGATGAGCAGCTAGCCGACGCGTTTGCTTACCTGGGGGCGACGGTGTTCACGGGATACTTCCTCAATTACGCGCAAACCGACTTGGATCTCTGATTTCGTCAATCGCAGCTGAAACTAACCGCCCTGCTTCTCGTGCAGGTCAGCTTCGGAACGAAACGCGATACTGAGCGCGTCGACCTTTCCGCCGGCGAATTCCGGAGTGCCTTGGCCACCCCTGCCACGATTGATTGAAGCCAGATACACCCGTGGCCGACCATCACCGGCAACAAAGTACGGTTTCATTTCCGGAAAGGCGAACCGAATGACACTCGAACCACCTACGACCTGCTCACGCCGCACAGCGGGCAAAGAAAGATGCCGGCGTGCGTACGACCTTGTTCTGCCTCCCATTCCCGCATCGTTACGCCGAAGCGGCGCTCTCCGAGTGCCGTCTTTAGCGCCGACGGATCGATTCCATGGGCGAGTAGGTCACGAAAAGACTCGTGACGGGATCTGGCCCAATCGAGAGTAACCACGGGGTAGGATCCTAGAGCGAGCGTCTTGCACTTCCCGGCAAAGCGATAGCGAAATCGCCAGTGAAGGGCGCCCTTGGGCGTCACGAGGAGGTACAAGCCCTGCCCGTCCGTCACCTTCCGCTCATAGCGAACCGGTTTGATCGCTTGGATCTGGGCTTCCGTCAGCATGCGCACACCGGTTGGTGAGTTCTGGTGCAGTCGCGGCCGAACGTGACCCTGCGGACGGTCTCGCGCACTGTTGGTACATCGTGGTTGCACATCAGCGCGCGTGCCCATGCGTGCTTGAGAGAAGAAAACTGGTGCGGACCGCGCGAGCCGAATGTGAACTGGCCTTTGCGAATACGATGCGCGAGCTCCACGCCGGCGAGTGTAATAGCGGCGGTGCGAAAGGACTTCATGGCCAGCATTGGCGCACAACGTCGCTTGATCGCGCGATGGTCCTGCTCGACGACGTTATTGAGATATCGGCGACTGCGGATCTCGACGGACTGCCAGTCGGAATTCTCCCGCCGCAGCATGCGCAGCGCCCGATGAGTTGCTGCGTTGCCGTCAAGATTGAGCTTGGTCGGCCACCGTGGATGGTAGGTCTTTAGGGCCTTGGTAAAGAAGTCTCGGGCCGAAAGCTCGCTGCGATCTGCACACAGCAGAGAATCGACGGTTTTGCCGTACTTGTCGACGGCGCGGTACAGGTAGCGGGTCCCGCCACGCACCGAGACCGCTGTCTCGTCCATGCGCCAGGACGAATGTACGCCACGGGCATAGCGAGACCACCCCCTCTCGAATTCGGGGACATAGCGCTGTACCCAACGAAGAATAGTCGAGTGGGACACGGTGACGCCGCGTTCGGCCATCATCTCGACGAGATCTCGGTAGCTCAGCCGGTATGTGGGTACCAGCGGACGCATAACTCAATGGTTTCTGGCTGGAATCTGCGACGCCGATAGATCGGGTCGCGCACAAAGGCTTTGGTCATTGGGTCTTCTCAAAAAAGGCCGGATTTTAGGCCTTTCTCTCAATGCACCAGAACCCAATTAAGCCCCCACCGGAAGGTGGCTGTCAACTTTCGTGAATGGACATCAGCGGACGTGCCTTTGCCTATTTTTACAGGGTTCTATGCCGGTTCTTGTGCGGCGTTGGACGTCGGCGGAAGTGCTTGGAAGTGGTGAAATGGTGGGCCGTGTAGGGATCGAACCTACGACCAATTGATTAAGAGTCAACTGCTCTACCAGCTGAGCTAACGGCCCGAAGAAACCCATGCAAACAAATTATCTCACTCGCACCCGGCCGACGGAATTGGGGTGGACGACGGGACTCGAACCCGCGACGGCCGGAATCACAATCCGGGGCTCTACCAACTGAGCTACGTCCACCATCGTCGTACTCCCGACCTCAGGATGGCGCGCCCGGCAGGAATCGAACCTGCAACCGCCGGCTTAGAAGGCCGGTGCTCTATCCGGTTGAGCTACGGGCGCTTTGTAAATCAACAAGTTACAGCGCCAATCGTAATGTTTTCAGGCCGACGTTCGGGTCCCACGCATACCGAATCCGAAGTGCGCGCGGATTATATAGGAGTTTCCCGGTATTTGAAGCGGCGAATGGCTGTTCGCCTATTTTGGCCGGCGCCGGTTGCATTGCCGGCCGATTACTCCTCGACGGCGAGCTTGAGTTTTGCGAGCGCATGATCCCATTGTTGGGCGATCGCTTCCAATGACCGGCGCGCTTCGTCCAGTTGAGTCGGTTCGAATTCCCACAGCCGCTCACGCCCCACCTTCACATCGCGAACCAGGCCGGCGGCGGCGAGCACATCCAAATGTTTGGTGATTGCTTGCCGGGTCAGGTCCGTCCCCGAGGTCAGCTGCGTGATGGACATGGCGCCGCCCACGCAGAGGACGGTGATGAGCCGCAGGCGCGTTTCGTCGCCGAGCGCGGCGAATATCGGCGCATAGTTATCGAGTGACTTTTTTCTTGAGGTAGCGCTAGCTCGTCGCGACATGCTTTTCGATATTCCGCATCTGCTCGTCCCAGCCTGAACTGTTCAGACGAAATACCGTCGCGCGGCGCGCCAGCGGGATTTTGTCCAAGCCGGATTCTACGACGGTGAGCACGGTGTCGCCCTCGACTTCTGCGAGTTCGAACTCTACCAGCGTGGTGGGTTCATCCGAATAGTCGACTGCAGGATCGATGGCCGCCGGATGCCAGCGCCAGGACAACAATCGTTCCGGCTCCATCCGTTCGATTTGCACCTCCATCACGAGGTGCTCGTAGCCCGGATAGGTAACTTTGCCTCGAACCGGCTTGCCGGCGGCGAACGCCTTTCCCTTGAAATCAACGCCAAACCAGGCGCCGAATTCCGCGGCGTTCGACAATGCGCGCCACACACGGGAGCGCGGCGCCTTCAGCAGAATCGTTCTTTCGATGCGATCGGTCGATGTGTTCATATGCAACCTCTGAGGTGCACATTAATCTCGGCGAGTGCGTTATGCAACCCCACAGTTGCATTTAAATTGATCGAGGTGACAGGACTCGAACCTACTGGCCGAATGCCCGCTACGACGGCCACGGATCAGGGGCTTAGTGAGAACCTTAGATCAAGAATCGGTCAGTAGACGAGAATATCTCGCGATTCGGCCATACAGGACATAATCCCTCGATGACCGTCATCAAATCATCGAAGGCTTCAAATGGATCACGGCTTGTAGCCGCCGGCACATGGGCTATACCGCCATCGGCCGCAAACGGTTGTTGGTTATCGGTAGGTACGCTCACTGTAGAATTTCCTCTAGCAATGCTTCACGCTTGAAGAGCCGGAAATACTCGCGTACCTCGTCCATCTTCAGTGCTTGCCGGTTCGCGGCGATTAGGGCCTTGATGTCCTCCAGATCCTGCGTGCGGCGCGGATTGTTGACGAAGCCCTGGAGCTTCAACCCAATCAATCCCTCGGTGCTGACGACGCGCACTTCGCCGAATGTGGTTTGGATCGATGTGGCACTACTGAGCAAGCGCCGCGCCGCGGGGCGACTGGCGTAGATGAAGTCCACGCGTTCATCACCGCGCAGGTAGTTGCCGGCATCGGGACTGCGATGCAGGCACTGGTAGCCGATCGCAACTAACTCGCGATCGATGTCCTCGGCTTTTTCAGAGTCGGTGAGCAGGTCGATGTCCTGCGTGGCGCGGATCACTTTGTGAGACGCCAGAGCGAGCCCGCCAATCAAAGCAAACCGCGCGTCCACCTTCCTCAAGCTGGCTATGACTTCTTCAAGCTGTCTGCCAAGACGGGAGGCTGCTGCCACTGAAAAGTACCTGTTGTTGGTGCGCCCGAACGGGTTCGATCCGTTGGCCAAAATCGTCAAAAATATATTATATGTCCTACCGGGCACATTCGGACACATAACCCATGTGACCGGAACAGACCCTGCCTTCCGCGACTCGGGCAATTTGCCGGTGTCGTGCCAGCGCTTCGGGTGCTCGGCCGTCCAGCTCAGGACAGGAAACGCCGACGTCGACATTGGGGCCGCAGGCTGGTTGGTTCTTCGGACTTTCCACCATCGCTTGCGGTTTTCCCGTAGATCCCCGCAAATCATTCTGTCGTACTCTTTTATGCCTATTCTATATTTAAACTACGGTGACTCATGGGACAAGTAAACGTAGATAAGCTCATTCGTGACTTGCACGATACTGTCCTGCCTGTCTTCGTCAGCACCTCGATCACGCGGTTTGAACGAATGCGGCCGGTCGACATCGATCGCAGAGCACTCGCGTGTATATTCGTCGATGACCGTCAGGCACTTCAATTGCTGACCGTTGGCGCAGGCCTCGAACATAAAGCCATAGGCTCAGACTTGATTGGCACAGGAGACCGGCAATGGCCGCGGCCGTCCGTATGCGACACGCCGCCCCGGTCGCTTTTTAGGCACCTGGAGGCCAGCGTGTCGTCAAATCCGGTGAACCCGATCGGCGCTCATGATCCGTCGGTAACCGTACCGCGGGTACTGAGCTGCGAGCTCGTGCATCGCCTTAATCACCGTTGCATCCTCGAGGGCTGCAGGATTTCCCAGTTGGGCACCGCAATTCAGTGGTCGGGGTGACAGGATTCGAACCTGCGACATCTACGTCCCAAACGTAGCGCTCTACCAGTCTGAGCTACACCCCGGCTTTGCGGAGGCGCGGTAGTGTACGTGCCGCGATGCGCCTCACGCAAGGTCGTCCGCAACGGGGTTTACCAGCGTGCCCACGCCTTCGACCTCCACCTCGCAAACGTCGCCGGATTTCATGAACACCGGCGGCTTGCGGGTAAAGCCGACGCCCGCCGGCGTACCGGTCACCAAGAGATCGCCGGGTTGCAGGGTACACGCCTCGCTGAGCAGCGAGATCAGCGTGGCCACGTCGAAAATCAGATCGGACGTCGAGCCGTCCTGCATGACGCGGCCATTGAGACGTGTCTGCACTCGCAGGCCGCTGCCGCCGCTCGGCACCTCATCGTGCGTGACCAGATGAGGCCCAAATGCACCGGTGCCGTCGAAATTTTTGCCGACGGTCCACTGCGGGGTTTTCATTTGGTAATCCCGAATCGAGGCGTCGTTGAACACCGAATACCCGATCACGTGCGACAGCGCAGCCTGCTTGCCGATGCGCCGCCCTGCCCTGCCGATCACCGCAACCAGTTCGGCTTCGTAGTCGAGCTGGACGGATTCTCGCGGGCGCCGCAACGCTGCCCGATGCCCGATCAAGGTGGAATTGAACCGAACGAATACGCTCGGGTAGCTCGGCGTCTGGAATCCGGCTTCCGCCGCATGGGCGGAATAATTCAGGCCGATGCAAATTATCTTCTGCGCCTCGAGCAGCGGCGGCAGCCACTCGATCGCCGCCGAGTCGAAGACACGCGCCACGCTCAACGCCTTCCCCGCAGCGCGCAGCGCTTCCTCGCCTCTGCCGACCAGAGCATCGAGACTGCCGGGGTAGTCACGCTCGCCCGCCAGCAGTCCGCGAACCTCGCCGGATTGGGTCTGTACTCCTACTCCGCGCGCAGCGCCGGACTTAAATGTCAGAAATCGCATCGTTGCCTCCTCCAGTCATATCCGAATCGATGTCCCAGTCGGCGAGCACGGTTTGCAGGTCCGCACCGGTCTTCGCGGGCGCCGTGGGATGCGCGGGCGAGGTGCGGGAAAAGCGCGGCGCCGGCGCATTTTGCTGAACGCCGCCGACATCGATGAAGGCGCTGCGCGCGCGGTTGTGCGCATGCAGAGCGGCCTCCTGCAACGTCAGTACCGGCGTGACGCACACATCGCCATCCCCGAGCATCGCGCACCATTCGTCGCGCGTCCTGCTCTTGAAGATATCTGCCAATTCGAGCTTGAGCTCGGGCCAATCGCGCTCGACGGTGAGCGCGGAGTGCGCCGGATAGCCCGACTCCAGCCAGCGCTCGCCGTCCAATTCCATTTTTTGCAGAAACGCCCGGTAGAACTGCGGCTCGATCGGCGCGACGGCCAGGTGCAATCCGTCCTTGGTTTCATAGACATTGTAGTAGTGGGCGCCGCCGCCGAGCATGTGCGAGCCGGTGCGATCGGCGAACTGGCCGCGCGCGCGAAGACCGAAAAACATCGACATGAACGACACCGCCCCGTCGAGCATTGCCGCATCGACGATCTGGCCGCGGCCGGATTGGCGCGATTCCCACAGGGCGCATATCACGCCAAACGCCAGCAGCAAACCGCCGCCGCCGAAGTCGCCGATCACGTTGAGCGGCACCGCGGGTTTGCCCCCGGTGGGGCCGATCTGATGCAACAGGCCTGCGAGCCCAATGTAATTCAAATCGTGGCCCGCGGATTGCGCCAGCGGGCCCGTCTGACCCCATCCCGTCATGCGCCCATAGATGAGGCGCGGATTTCGCGCAAAGCAGGCGTCGGGACCGATTCCGAGCCGCTCGGCGACACCGGGGCGAAACGCCTCGATCAATATGTCCGCCTTTTCTACCATTGCCAGCGCCAGGTTGCGTCCGCCGGTCTCCTTCAGATCCAGGCAAACGGAGCGGCGATTGCGCAGCAGCGGCGAATTTTCCGGCGTATCGGCACGCCCGCCGACTCGATCGATGCGGACCACGTCCGCGCCCATGTCGGCCAACATCATGCAGCCGTAGGGCGCCGCGCCCAATCCCGCGATTTCGATGACCTTGACGCCCGCCAGCGGTCCCATCGGCCTACGCAGCCTTGCGGCGTGAGCGGCGATGTACCCAAAACGCCAGCGCGACGCCCATGAACGGCAGCAGTACGACTTCCTCCACCTTGCGCACGACCAGGGCGCCCGCCAGCAGTGCGCCGAACAAGTAGGCAACCACAACGGCGCTTTGAATCTTCACGTCTTTGAGCCCCGACATATCCCCATTGGCAATCGAATCGGCAATCGTTCCCACCAACTTGGTGAGGGTTGCCGTGAAGACGATGGTGGTCAGGCTGATCGCCTGGCCGATGACGGCTTGCAGTCCCATCGCAAGGGCCAGCAGCAGAATCTGCAGATGATCCGAGGGCGCATGCGCGGCATGCGGCGTCCACATCGCGTAGAGAGCGAAAAACAACAGCAAGCTCGTTTCGCCGATGAGCAATCGATCGAGCGCTTGTTCCTGCGGGCGGCCGCGGCGCTGCAATACGCCGAGCGCGCAGCCGACCGCAAATCCGGTGAGCGCCACCACGGATCCCATGGCCGCTTGTGAGTCGCTCTGTGCCACGTAGTACGCGAGCAGCGCGAAGTTGCCGGTCATCGCCGACGCGAATACACCGCCCAGTGTCGCGAAGCTGATGATGTCCACCGTCCCTGCTGCAAACGCGGTGAGCAGGAGCATCCATTCGATGGGGCTGAGGGCGGTTTGCGTAGCGTTGGCATCACGGCGCATCGACGTCATACCCTAGAGCACGCAGTTCGTCGAGCACACCGCCGGGTTCGAGCAGCAGGTCCATGTTGAGCACGACCAGAGTCACCCCGGGAGTTTGCAGGTACTTTTCGATGGTGCCGACCCAGGTGCGGCGGATGCGCGCGATGAGATCGGCGGCGCCCACCCCCGAGTCGAGGGCCGCGCGGCAGGCGTCGACCTCCGGTGGTTCCCGCAATTTCTCGATGCGCTCGATATTGCCGCTGGCCCAGGCCTGGGCGCGTTCGAGCAGCCGCGGCAGGTCTCTTTCAACGGTGACGAGCGCCGCGTCGACGCAGGCATTTTCAGCGGCCGGCGGCAGCACCTTCAAGGCGTCCATCACATCGCCGACGCCGGCGATTTTAATTTCCTCGACCCGAACGCCGTGTTTTTTCGCCAGCGTGCGCACCGCGGCGCCCAAATCCAAGCGCGTCGACAGACCCACTTGGTGGAACGCCGCCTGCTGCAGAAAGGCGGCGGCAATGAGCGGACGGAATCGCTCCCATTTGTTCGGATCGTCGGTGTACTTGGCGCGTTGCGCGGCAAAGCGCGCGTGCAAATCCGCCGGCAGCACGTCTTTGAGCCGCTTGCCGCCGCGAACCATCAAGACGCTGCGCTCGGTGATGAGGAGCCACAGTATGCGGGCGATTCCGATTTCGAACGGCTTCTGCACCAGCACTTGGCCGGCTCCGCTCAGCACTTTCTCCGCCTGCGTTGCGCGCCAGGTGATGCCCTTGGGCAACGGCGACATGCTGCCCAAGATCCACACTTGCGCCGCGCCGCGGTGCACGTGCCACATCCCGGGGCCGGTGCGCTCGCCGGTAACGACGAGTTCTTCCATGAGCGGCGGCTGATCCGCATGGCATGCCATCGACACGACGCCAACCGCGATCAATCTTGCGGCAAAGAGCAGTGCGCGTGCGCCACTAACGACGGTCCTTGACTCGGTTGGCCTTGCCGGCCGAGCGCGCCAATGAACCGCTGGCGGCAATGCGAATGTCCGCGGATATGCCAATGTTGTCCTTTAGTTTTCCCGCGAGCAGGAGCGCTTCGGCCTGACGGGCATTATCCCCAAGTTCCGGGCGGCATTCTACGACTATTAAGATTTCATCGAGCCGATTCGTCCGCGTGATCTCGATTTCATAATGGGGGGCCAAGCCGGGACAGCGCAGAATCATTTCCTCGATTTGCGAGGGGAACACATTGACGCCGCGGATGATCAGCATGTCGTCGCTGCGGCCGGTGATTTTCGCCATCCTACGCATGACGGTGGCGGTCCCGGGCAGCAGGCGGGTCAGATCGCGCGTCCGGTATCGAATCACCGGCATGGCTTCCTTCGTCAGCGAGGTGAACACCAACTCGCCCGGCTCGCCCAGGCTGAGCACGCGGCCGCTCGCCGGGTCGACGATTTCGGCGATGAAGTGATCTTCCCAGATCGTCGGCCCCTCCTTGGTGCGCGCAAATTCCTGGCCGACGCCCGGCCCCATGACTTCCGACAGACCGTAGATGTCGCAGGCGTCGAGGTCGAACGCGGATTCTATTTCCGCGCGCATGCCCTCACCCCAGGGCTCCGCGCCGAATAGCCCCACGCGCAGCGAGGTCGAGCGCGGGTCGACGCCGGTGCGCCGGAACTCGTCGAGAATGGCGAGCATGTAGCTCGGCGTCACCATGATGATGTCGGGTTCGAAATCGCGAATCAGCTGCGCCTGTTTTTCCGTCTGGCCGCCGGACATCGGGATCACCGTGCAACCCGCCGCTTCGGCGCCATAATGGGCGCCGAGTCCGCCGGTGAAAAGGCCGTAGCCGTAAGCGACGTGCACCTTCATGCCGGCACGGCCGCCGGCGGCGCGAATCGAGCGCGCCACCAAATTGCCCCAGGTCGCAAGATCATTGCGGGTATAGCCGACCACCGTGGGCTTGCCCGTGGTGCCCGAGGAGGCGTGAATGCGCGCGACTCGTTCGCGGGGGACGGCGAAAAATCCGAACGGATACGCCTCCCGCAAGTCCGCCTTGGTGGTGAATGGAAAGCGCGCCAAGTCGGCCAACGACTTGAGATCGCTCGGGTGAACGCCCGCCACATCGAATTTCTTCGTGTAATGGACATTGTTGGCGTAGGCGTGGTGCAGCGTCGACTGCAGGCGCCGCCACTGCAGGGATTCGAGCTCATCGCGGCTCGCGCCTAAGATCGGTTCGAGCGCCGCCAACTCTCCGATGTCGTGCGAACTCATGGCGTGGCCCTCACCTTGCCGCGGCTATTGACCGTGATCGAAACGGGGGCGGCGCTTGTCGCGTGCGGCCGCCAACCCCTCGCGCACGTCGGCGAGCTTGAACCCCAGAAATTCCAGTGCCAGCGACGTATCGAAACTGGGGCCGGCCAGGCGCAGCCAATTGTTGAGTGCGTGCTTGGTCCAGCGAATCGCCGTGTTGCTGCTCGCCGCCAGAGTGCGCGCCACGTCGAACGCGCGCTCCAAAACTTGGGCGTCGGGCACCGCCACGGCCACGAGGCCGATGCGCTCGGCCTCGGCGCCCGACAACGGCTTATTCGTCAACAGATGATAGCGCGCCTTGGCGAGGCCGCAGAGCAGGGGCCAGATGATGACGGCGTGGTCGCCCGCGGCGACGCCCAAGCGGGTGTGGCCGTCGAGAATTCGCGCGTCATCGGCGGCGATCGATACATCCGCCAACAAGGCGACGGCGAGGCCCGCGCCCACCGCGCTGCCGCGGATCGCCGACACCACCGGCTTGGAACAATTGATGAGATTGTAGACGAGGTCGCTCGCCTCCTTCCAGACGCGGATCAGGGTCGCTTCATCCTCGATCATGCGCTCGATCATGGCGAAGTCGCCGCCGGAAGAGAAATTCGCTCCTTCACCGCGCACCACGACGACGCGCACGGCGTCATCCGTATCGACGCTGCGCCAGACCTGGGCGAGATCGCGATGCATGGCTTCGGTCGCCGCGTTGAGACGGCCCGGGTTCGCCATCACGAGCTCGAGTATTCCCGGCTCGGGCGCGAGAAATTGCAGGCTGGGGAAATCCCGCGCGTAGCGGGCGGCGGCGGGAGCGTCCACTAGGTATTGGCCTTCGAATCGGGAATTGCATGAATGCTGACCATGGTGAGCACATTGTAGACGGCCACCGTCTCCTGGTTCTGATTCGTAATTTCCGTATCCCAGGCGACCTCGCCCCAACCCTTGTCGGCACGCAGACTCTTGCGCGCACAGGTCAGCCGTACCTTGATCCGGTCGCCTGGTTTCACCGGCTTCACGAAGCGCAGCTCGTCGATGCCGTAGTTGCCGAGCACCGGTCCATAGTCCGGATCGACGAACAGTCCCGCCGCAGCCGAGATCAGAAAATAGCCGTGGGCGACGCGGCCGCCGAACAGCGGGTTGCGCGCCGCCTCGGTGTCGCTCATATGAGCGTAAAAATTGTCGCCCGACAAGGCCGCGAATTGTTCGATATCGGCGCTGGTGACTTCGCGCTCCTGCGACTTGAGCGTATCGCCCAATTCCAAATCGTTGAAAGGAATGCGAAACGGATGCCGTCCGGGATCGCGCAGCCGGCTGCCCCGCACCCAGCGGCCGGTGACGGCGGTGAGCGTGTCCGGCGAACCCTGCACCGCGCTGCGTTGCATGTAGTGCAGAATGCCGCGAATACCGCCCATCTCCTCCCCGCCGCCGGCTCGACCCGGCCCCCCGTGAATCAATGGCGCGAGCGGCGAGCCATGGCCCGTGGACTCCTTCGCGCAACTGCGGTTCACGACCAGGATGCGGCCGTGGTACGGCGCGAGCCCGAGAACGATGCGCGTGGCGAGGGCATCGTCGGCGCAGAATACCGAGGCGGCGAGGCTCCCCTGACCGCGCCGCGCGAGTGCGATGGCTTCGGCGGTGTCGCGGTACGGCAGTACCGTCGCGACCGGCCCGAAGGCTTCGACATCGTGAACGGCGCGCGCCGTGGGCGCATCGCGCGATAGCAGCAGCAGCGGCGGCACGAACGCGCCGCGCGCGCGGTCGGCGCCCGTGAGCTCGAATCGATCCAGGTTACCCGCGACCAGATCGGCTTCCGCGCGCAATTCGGCAAACTGCGCCAGCACTTGAGTCCGCTGCTCCTGGCTCACCAGGGGACCCATGCGCACGCCCTCGGCGCGCGGATCACCGACGACGATCTTGGCCAGCGCCGCTTGCAGTGCGTCCACCACGTCGCCCGCCAGCTTGGCCGGCACCAGCGCTTTGCGGATGGCCGTGCACTTCTGCCCGGCCTTGACGGTCATTTCGCGCACCACTTCTTTGACGAACAGATCGAACTCCGCAGTGCCCGGTGCGGCATCCACGCGCGAGAATGCTGGAGTTCAACGAATCGGTTTCCGCGACGAACGGCACGGCGTGCCGGATGATGGCGGGATGCACGCGCAACTGCGCCGCCGTGTGGGCCGAGCCCGTGAACGAGACCGTATCCTGGCAATCAAGATGCTCAAATAGATTGCCCAAGCTGCCGCATACCAGCTGCAAGGCGCCTGCCGGCAAAATCTCGGATTCGATGATGCGGCGGACCACGAGTTCGGTGAGATATGCCGTGGCGGTCGCGGGCTTGACGATGGCCGGCATGCCGGCCAAGAGCGTGGGCGCCAGCTTCTCGAGCATCCCCCAAACCGGGAAATTGAACGCATTGATGTGCACCGCCGCGCCTTCGCGCGACACGTATATGTGCTGCCCGACGAAGGTACCCGCCTTCGACAGGCCTTCGACGTCGCCATCGACGTGGATGCGCGTGTTCTGCAGCTCGCGCGACGCCTTGCTCGCGAAAGCAAACGCCGTGCCGATGCCGCCATCGATGTCGATCATCGAGTCGCCTTTGGTCGCACCGGTTCGATACGACAACGCGTAGAACTCATCCTTCTGTTCGGTCAGATGCTTGGCGAGCGCCTTCAGCATGGCGGCCCGCTCGTGGAAGGTCATGGCCCGCAGGGCGGGGCCGCCCACTTCGCGGGCATGGTTGAGAATGGCGCCGAAGTCGACGCCGGCCGAGGAGGCGTGCGCGATGACTTCGCCGGTCGTGGCATCGCGCAGGGCGACGCCGCCGTCGCGGCCGCTGCGCCAGGTACCGCTCACGTAACTTTGCAGGTTCATTGGGCACCACTGCGCCAGCGCGCACAACGTCCGCGGAACTGGGCGAGCACCAAGCCTGCGGCGTTGGTCACCGCGACATCATAGATGCCATGGCGCACGCCGCGCGAAACCTCGGCGGCGGTGGCAATCACGCGCTCGCCGCGCGGCGTCGGCGCCAGAAATTCGATGCTGGCGCCCGCCGCCACCATCGGATCGCCATGGGAATTACAGGCGAAGGCAAAGGCGCTGTCGGCAAAGGCGAAGACGATACCGCCGTGACACATGCCGTGGCCGTTGACCATGTCCGCCCGCACCATCATGGCGATTTGCACCCGCCCGGGCGCGACGTCGATGATCTCGATGCCGAGCGCCTGCGACGCAAGGTCGGCATCGAACAGGTGCGCAACCGCCGCGCGCGCGCGCTGCACCGTGTCGTTCATTGCTGGAGTCGCGTCCGACATGCTCAGCGGCCGGTGAAGCGGGGCGAGCGCTTCTCGATGAAGGCGGCCACGCCCTCGGCGTAGTCGTTCGATCGGCCGAGCTCGCGCTGGACATCGCGCTCGATGTCGAGCTGCTCGGTGAGCGAGTGTTGCCAGCTGCCGCGAATCGCGGCCTTGGTCGCCGCGAGTCCGCGGGTGGGCGCCGCCGCCAGGATCTGCGCCAGCGCATCGACGGCCGCCGCGAACTCGGCGTCCGGCACGCATTGCCAGATCATGCCCCAGGCCGCGGCCTGCTCCGCGGCGAGTTTGTTGCCGAGCAGGGCCAAACCCAGCGCCCGCGCATTGCCCACCAATCGCGGCAAAGTCCACGTACCGCCGGAATCGGGCAGCAGTCCGAGCTTGGCAAACGCTTGCACGAAACTCGCGGAACTGGCGGCAATGACGAGATCACAGGCGAGGGCGATGTTGGCCCCCGCACCCGCTGCCACGCCGTTGACTGCGGCGATCACGGGCATCGGCAGGGTGTGCAACGCCAGCACCAAAGGGTTGTAGTACTCGTCGATCGACTTGCCGAGATCGACGCCCTGCGAGCCGGCCGTCACCGCGCGATCGCCGAGATCCTGGCCGGCGCAAAAAGCACGGCCGGCGCCGCTCAAGATGAGAACGCGAGCATCGCCGCCCGGCAAACGCCGTAACGCATCGCGCACCTCGCCGTGCATTTGCGGATTGAAACTATTGAGCTTGTCCGGCCGGTTCAAGGTCAGACGAGCGATACCGCCGTCGACACTGAACAGGATGGTGTCGTAAGACATATGCGTTCCCCGGGCGTCTTGCGGGATTACTTATGATCGTAGCTGATTTCGAGCGTCGCAGTCGTCGGCCGAGCCTGGCAGCACAGGACGAACCCGGCGGCGGTTTCCCAGGGCTCCAGGGCAATATTGTGCGTCATGACTGCCGCGCCGTCGGTGATTCGCGCGCGGCAGGTCGCACAGATCCCTGAGCGGCAGGAGAACGGCAGATCGAGGCCCGCGCGCTCCGCGGCTTCGAGCACGGAGCCATCGCCGGCCCCCATGGGGAAGCTGCGCCGCCGGCCATCCATGACCACGGCGATGGTGGCCAATACGGCGGGGGTCGCGGCGGCGGGCTCGTGCGCGACGCCGGCGGCTGGCGGCGCCGCGGCGTCCGGCATGGCCGCGCCGGCTATCGTGGGCGCGCCGGCCGTCGTGGGCGCGGTCGCCGCAGCAAAGCGCTCGAAACGGATCGTACCCTTGCCGTTCAAGGCGCCAATCGCGGTGCGGACCTGGTCCACCATGTCGCCGGGGCCGCAAATCAAATATTCATCTGCGGTCGAGATGTCGGGCATGCGGCGCGCCAGCTCGCGGACCTTGTCGCCGTCGATCCGGCCATTCAGCCATTCGGTCTGTTGCGGTTCGCGGCTCATCACGAAATGTGCGGCAAAGCGCTCGATGTAGCGATTCTTGAGTGCGAGCGTCTCCTCCAGAAACATCGTGCGCGAAATGCTGCGGTTGCCGTAAATCAGCGTGAAGCGGCTGCGGGGTTCTCGCGCGAGAATATCCGTGGCGAGCGACAGAACGGGCGTGATGCCGCTGCCAGCGGCGAACGCCACATACGACAGCGCACGCTTGAGGTCGATGGCGGTGCGGAACCGCCCCATCGGCGTGCCCACCTCGAGCACGTCACCGGCACGTAATCTCGCGGCGAGTTCACCCGACATGCGGCCGTGTGTTTGCAGCCGGATGCCCAATTTGAGCGCGGCGGCCCCCGGCGCGGTGACGATGGAATAGGTGCGGCGCTCTTCGCGCCCCTCGATCATGCGCCGCACGGTGACGTACTGTCCGGCGTGGTGGGCAAATTCCTCACGCAGCCCCGGCGGGATCTCCACCGTCACGCACGCGGCATCATCGGCGACCGGCTCGACCCCGGCGACTCTCAAGGGATGGAATCTAAACATGCATCAAATGCATTTGAAATATTCGAAGGGCTCGAGGCAGGCGCGGCAGCGATGCAGCGCCTTGCAGGGGGTCGAACCGAATTCGCTGACGCAGTCGGTGTCGGTCGAGTGACACCGGGGGCAGGCCACGGGTCTTGAGTCGCGCAGCACGTGCCGCATGGAGGCGGCGGAGTGCTCGGGCGGCACGATGCCGTACATCGAAAGCTTGCGCCGGCCTTCGGCGCTGATCCAATCGCTGGTCCAGGGCGGTGATAACACCGTGGTCACGACAAAACGGCCGACCCCCGCATCGCGCAGTGCCTCTTCGACCAGTGTGCGAATCACGTCGGTGGCGGGACAACCGACATAGGTGGGCGAGAGCCCCACCTCGAGGGTGCCGTCGGGCCGCGCTTCGACGCCGCGGATCAGGCCGAGATCGACGATGCTGACGGCGGGAATCTCAGGGTCTTCCACCGCGGCGAGCGCCGTCCAGGCCAGCGACAGCCGCCGCTCCGCGGCCGCATGCGCGGCGGCTGTGGGCGACGCATCGCAGGCATTGTCGAGCACGGCGTTCACCAGCGCGCCTCCGGATAGGCGCGCTGCAAGTGCTGCATCTCGGCGAGTATGTAGCCGAGGTGCTCACTGTGCTGGCCGCGCTTGCCATGCCAGGAATGGGCACGATCTAGCGGCCGCTCGAGTGTCGCCTCGGTGAGTATCGCATCGACACGCGCGCGCCATGCGGCATGCACGTCCGCCAGCCGCGGTGCCACGCCGCCATCGGCCATCGCGCAGTCCAAATCGTCCTCGGCGAACAGTTCCACCGTGTACGGCCAGAGCGCATCGAGGGCCGACTGCACGCGCGCGTGACTCTCGAGGGTACCGTCACCGAGGCGCACCAGCCAGCCGCTGCTGTAGCGTAGATGATAGCGAACTTCCTTCACCGCCTTCGCCGCAATCGCGGCCAGGCGTTCATCCGTGGAAGCGACCATGCGCTGGAACAATTCCAGTTGGAAGGCGTCGATCAGCACTTGCCGCACGATGGTTTGGCCGAAATCCCCGTTCGGCTGCTCCACCAACACCGGGTTCAGGTATTGACCATGCTCGCGCAGAAAGGCGATATCGTCCTCGTCGCGTCCCATGCCTTCGACTTCGCCGGCATAGGTCAGCAACAGCCGCGCCTGGCCGATCAAATCGAGCGCAACGTTGGCCAAACCCAAATCCTCTTCGAGCGCGGGAGCATGGCCCACCCACTCGCCGAGCCGTTGCCCCAGCACCAGGCTCAAATCTCCGAGACGCAGCACGTAGCGAAACAGCGCTTCCGGCTCGACCCGGCCAAAGGGCATCGCGCTCATAGGGTTTTAACCTCGTCGGGAATGTCGTAAAAGGTCGGGTGACGGTAGATCTTGTCGCGCGCGGGCTCGAACAAGGAATCGGTCTCGGTGGGGTCGGAGGCGGTGATCTCCTTGGAAGGGACCACCCAAATGCTGATGCCCTCCTGGCGGCGCGTATAGAGATCGCGCGCGTGATCGATTGCCATGCGCGCGTCCGCGGCATGCAAGCTGCCGACGTGCTTATGGTCGAGGCCGCCGCGGGCACGGACGAAGACCTCGTATAGGGGCCACTGGCGGCTATCTTCGCTCACGGGTGCACTCCTTATGCGGCACGGGCCGCGGCACGCTGCCGCTGCTTCTCGGCATGCGCGCTCGCCGCCTCGCGCACCCAGGCGCCGGCGGCGTGCGCCTTGCGGCGGGCGGCCAGCCGTTCCGCATTGCAAGGTCCATTGCCCTTGAGGACTTGGTCGAACTCGCTCCAGTCGATGGGGCCGAACGCATAGTGCTGGCGCGCCTCGTCCCAACGCAGCAGAGGATCCGGAACGACCAAGCCCAGAAAATCGGCCTGCGGCACGGTGAAATCCACGAACTTTTGCCGCAGTTCATCATTCGAGAAGCGCTTGATCTTCCAGCGCTGCGATTCGCCGCTGTGCGTCGAATTGGCGTCGGAGGGTCCGAACATCATGAGCGCGGGCCACCACCAGCGATCGAGCGCTTCTTGCGCCATGCGTTTTTGCGCAGGTTGGCCTTGCGCGAGATGCAGCATCAGGTCATAGCCTTGCCGCTGGTGAAAGCTCTCTTCCCGGCAAATGCGCACCATGGCGCGCGCGTAGGGACCGTACGAGCAGCGGCAGAGGGGAATCTGATTCATGATGGCGGCGCCGTCGACCAGCCAGCCGATGGCGCCCACGTCGGCCCAGGTCGGCGTCGGATAATTGAAGATGCTCGAATACTTGGCCTTGCCCGACAGCAGTTGTTCGACGAGTTGATCGCGGCTCACGCCCAACGTCTCGGCCGCGCTGTAGAGATACGCGCCATGACCCCCTTCATCCTGGACTTTGGCGATGAGGATCGCCTTGCGCTTGAGCGTCGGCGCGCGCGTGATCCAGTTGCCCTCCGGCAGCATGCCGACGATCTCCGAATGCGCGTGCTGGGAGATCTGACGAACCAGGGTATTGCGGTAGCGCTGCGGCATCCAATCCTTGGGCTCGATTTTCTCCTCGGCGTCGACGCGCGCGAGAAACCGCCGTTCGAGCGCATCCTCGTCCAGCCGCGGCGCTTCCGCGAGCTGCGTATCCAACGCTTGCGTATACATACCTGCCCCGTGGATTTAGCCAGCTCGGGACATTGTGATACACAAAAAGCGCAAAATCAACGTTTTCTGTGTCATAACGGAACAACCCTTCGGGTACCCTACTACAATGGCGAAAAATGACCGCTGACCCCGCCCCTGCCGCTGCCGTTGCGCAGCTGGTCGCGCGCTATCGGCGTCAGCGGCCGCTGCGCGGCGGCTCACTGATCGTCACCATGTTCGGCGACGCCATCATGCCGCGGGGCGGCGCCGTCACCCTCGGCAGCCTGATCAGTCTGGCGGCCCCGTTCGGCCTCAATGAACGATTGGTAAGGACCGCGGCTGCGCGGCTGGCGAAGGAGGGCTGGCTGGAGGGGCGGCGCGCCGGCAAGCGCAGTGAATACCATCTGTCGCACGACGGCCGCGAGCGCTTTGCCGCGGCAACGCGGCGCATTTATGGCGCGGCGGAGACCGCATGGTCGGGCCGCTGGACCGTGATCGTCCTGCCGCGCATGCGCGCGGCCGAGCGCAGGGAACTGAAGGAAGAGCTGATCTGGCGGGGATTTGGCGAGTTCTCGGCCAATGTCTTTGCTCACCCGGAAATGGATTCGCGCTCGCTCGGGCTCGAGGGAGCTCCGGCGCGGCTGCTGGCCCAGGCCATCGTGTTCGACGCCGGTCTCGCCGACGATGACGCTCCGCAGCGTCTGGTAGAGCTGGGCTGGGATCTCGACGACTTGGGCGCGCGCTACCAGCGCTTCGTGCGGCGTTTCGAACGCGTGCTGACGGCGCTGCGCGAACCGCGCGCGCTCGAGCCGTGCGACTGCTTCATCGTGCGCACGCTGCTGATCCACGAATACCGCCGGTTGCATCTGCGCGATCCGCTGCTGCCGGTACGGCTGTTGCGAGCGGATTGGCCGGGAGCGCAAGCCGCGGCGTTGTGCCGCGAGATCTATGCGCGCGTGTTCTCGGCCTCGGAAGTGCACCTCTCCCGCGTCGCGATGCAGCTCGATGGGCCATTGCCGGCGCCGGACGCCTCGGTGATGCAGCGTTTCGGCGGCGTATAACTTATAGGGTGTTTACTCCTATTCAAAGTAAACCCGCTAACGTCGAGTAAATTCCCTATTACTTGGCGTCGTCCTCGGGCCACTGCTGCAGCGTATCGACCACTGAGCTCAAGAAGGCATTGGCTTGGAAGGCGTCCAGCGCCCGGTGGTCGATGGTGAGGGTGAGATAGCACATGGAGCGCACGCCGATCGCCTCGCCGCCGCCCTCGACTTGGAACGCACAGACGCGGCGCTCGACTTTACCGACACCGAGTATCGCCACCTGCGGCTGGTTGATGATGATGGGCGCCGCCAGCAAACTGCCGCCCACGCCGTGATTCGAGATCGTGAAGGTGCCGCCGCGCACCTCCTCGGGCGTGAGCTTGCCGTGGCGAGCGGCCTCGACCAGCTGTCCCAGCCGCTGCGCGATGCCGAAAAGGCTGAGCTCGTGAGCGCGCTGGATCACCGGTACGATCAGTCCCTTGCTGCCGAGCGCCGTACCCACGCCGATGTTCACGTCCGCATGCAGCTCGAGCGCATCCGCGTGGAACGTGGCATTGACTTCTCGGTGCTCGCGCAAGGCGCGCGCGCAGGCGCTCACGAAATAGGCGGTCAGCGTCAGGCGCGCGCCGCGGGATTCGTAGTCGGCCGCGTGCCGGGCTCGATGCGCCAGCACGCGCGTGAGATCCGCTTCGAACAGCGTGGTGACGTGCGGCGCATCCAGCAGGCTGCGCGTCATGTGCTCGGCAACGCGCCGGCGAATGGCGGTATGCGGTACTTCGCGTCGCCGGCTGCGGCGCCGCATGTCGTCAGCACTGACGAATCACGTCTTGTGCGGTGATGCGGCCATCGCGGCCCGTGCCCTCGACGTCGGCGGCGGCAATCGCATGTTCGGCGAGCAGCCGGCGTACCGAGGGGCTGAGCGGCGCGCTGGCCGTGGTCGTGCTGGCCGTGGGCGTGCTGGCCGCGGGCGCACGTGTCGCGGGCGCGCGCGACGTAGGCGCGGGCGCTGCCGGCGGCGGCTCGCCGGGCACGGCACTTGCCGCTGCTGCTGCCCCTGCCGCTGCGCCGCGTCGCGCGGAGGCGCCGATTCCAGCCTAAGACTCAAGCGCGCGAGCACCTCGTCCGGCACCACCTCGGCATCGACCTGCTTGAGCACTTCGATCAAGGTGCCGTCGGCTGGCGCGGGAATCTCCACGGTGACTTTGTCGGTCTCGAGCTCCACCAGCGGTTCATCCTTGACGACCGTGTCGCCCACCTGCTTGCACCAGCGCAAAATGGTGGCGCGGGTGCCTTCCTCATTGGGCGGCACCAGCACGTCGGCAAGCTGCGCCATGCTAGATTTCGGCCGAGGGCTTGGAGGGCCCGCGATATCGTCGCCACGCTGGGCAGCACCTCGTCGAGCAGCACGGGACTGTGCGGACTCGGCACATCCGGCATGGCGAGCCGCTCGATCGGCGCGTCGAGGTCGAAGAAGGCGTCCTTGGCGAGGATCGCGGCAATCTCCGCGCCGAAGCCGGCGGTCATGGTGTCCTCATGCACGATCAGGCAGCGGCGGGTCTTGCGCACCGAGGCGAGCGTTGCGTCGCGATCCCAGGGCGAGACGGTCCGCAAATCCAGAATGGTCGGCGGAAACGCCGCTCTCGACGATGGCTCGCTCGCAGCGTTCGACCATGGCGCCCCAACTGATGACCGTGAGCGTCGTGCCCTCGCGCAGAACGCTGGCCTTGCCGAACGGCACCACGAACTCATCGCCCGGATAGGCACGCCGCGCCCAAGCTGCCGTCGAGCAGCGAGCGGTGTTCGAAGAAAATCGTCGGGTCATTGCCGCGCAGGGCGCTGCGCAGCAATCCCACCGCATCCTGGGCATTCGAGGGCATGGCCACGCGCCAGCCCAGCCCATGCACCCACTGCACTTCATTGGATTGGCTGTGCCAGGGATCGCCGCATTTGAAAAAGCCCCCGGGGATTCGCACCACCATGGGCGCGGCGAATCGATTGGCGGTGCGCCAGCGCATGGTGCCGCAGTCATTGAGCTGCTCGGCGGCGGGATCCGCGTACTTTGCGAAATTGGATCTCGGGCACGGGCATGAGCCCGGCGGCGGCCATGCCGACCGCGCGGCCGATGATGCCTTCCTCGGAGAGGCTGGTATCGAAGACGCGCGCCGACGCCAAATTTCTCCTGCAATCCGAGCGTCGCCGCGTGCACGCCGCCCTTTGCGGCCCACATCCTCGCCAAAGACGAGCATGCGCGGATTCGACGGCGAGCTCATGCTCGAGCGTGCGGCGCACGGCGGTCACTAAATTGATGCGCGGGCCCTGCGGGTTCGCCTGCAAAGTGCCCGGCGGCGGCAGCCGCACCGTCGCATGAGTTCCGCCCTGCTGCTGCAACTCGACGGAGCCGTCCGCGGCGACTTCCGAAAACACATAGCGTCGAACGCGCTAGGGGTCGGGAGTGCTGCGCTGCTCGACCGCGGCCAGCGCATCCGCTACCGCTTGGCGGCCTTGCGCAATCTCGAGATCCCAATCGGCGGCGGAGAGTTGCTCGGGCACGAGCTGCGCACGCAGCCTCTGAAGAGGATCACGCTGCCTCTCGGCGGCGATTTCCGCGGCGCTCTTGTAGGTTTGAGTGTCCTGTCCCGAATGTCCGGAGAGGCGCGGCACCGCCAGCCGGATCAACGCCGGACCGCCGCCCGAGCGCACGCCCGTCACGGCGTCCTCAATGAGCGCCGCGGCAGCCAGCGGGTCCGAGGCATCGCCGTCGAGCACGCGCAGTCCGCGAAAACCCTCGAGATTCCTGGCGATGTTGCCGCCCGGAGTCTGTTGCCGCGACGGTACCGAGATACCGTAGCCGTTGTCCTCGATGAAGAACAAGAACGGCAGCCGCTCGGTGGTGGCGATATTGAGCGCGGCCCAGAAACCGTTCGTCGCCGTGGAGGCTTCGCCGCCATGCGCCACCGCAATGCTGTCTCGCGTACTGTTCATCGCCGAGCACTTCGGCGCGATAGCGCAGCGCTTGGGCCCAACCCACCGCGGGCGTGTATTGCGTGCCCACCCCGCCGCACACCGGCAGTACGCAGGCGCCGGATTTGCGCGGCAGATTGAACACCACGCCGATATCGCGGCCTTCGCTCATCCCGCCCACGCGCATCATGGTGGAGGCCAGCGCCTCCTCGAGCCGAAGTCCCAAGGTCAACAACAGAGGGCGCGAGCGGTAATAGGCGCCCACGCCGTCATGCGACCCGGTGAGCCGGCTGCCCAACAATACTTGCGTGAGTTCGTGCCCGCGGGCCGAGAACTGGTACAGCACCTTGCGCTGCGGCACCAGGGTCGATTCTTCCAGGTCATCGAGCGCGCGCGAAATCGCCATTTGGCGCAGCACCGAGCGCCACGCGACCGCGCCCGGTTGGGGTGGCGGCTGCAGCGGCTTGGGACTCGCGTTCATCGCCCAAGCCTAGTACAGCTGGACCACGAAATTCGCCAAAACATGCTATGTTTCTAACCGGATCATTAGTGATAATCACCAATAAATTGCCATTCCGGAGCTATAACATGGAGTTTGACCGCTTCGACGCCCGCATTCTTACCGCTTTGCAGCGCGACGGCCGGGTGCCGGTGGTGGAACTTGCCGAGGCCATCGGACTGTCGCCCACCCCCTGTGCGCGCCGCATCAAGGCGCTGGAAACCATGGGCGCCATCGAGGGTTATGCGGCCATCCTCAATCCGGCCCGGGTCGGGCTCGAGGTGCTCGCCATCGTGCAAGTCAAATTGACCGAGCACACCGACGAAACGGTCGCCAGGTTCGAGAAAGAAATTCAGCACATGGACGAGGTCACCAAGTGCTTCGCGATGACCGGCAGCTACGACTTCATCCTGGAGGTCTACGGCAAGGATCTCGATGCCTTGAGCAACGTGGTGCTGAAGAAGCTGATTCGCGTGCCGAACGTTCGCGATATGCAATCAAGCGTGGTGCTGGCGACGGTGAAGCGTTCGGTGCGCATTCCACTCGGGCACTTGCAGGTATGATCTAGCGCTGCCGCAAGTCCACGGGCAGGTGCGCAGGCGCTTTTACTGGCCGGCGTCTTTACTGGCTGGTGTCGACCACGGACTCGTCGGCACCGAGCCGCCACACGATCTGCGCCGTCGTGCCGCCGTCCGCCGAGGACGCGATGGAGAATTCGCCGCCGGTCATCTCCGCCCGTTCGCGAAGATTGCGCAGGCCCGCACCGTGCAGGCGCGCCGGATCGCGCACTTCATTGGCCATTCCAATCCCGTCATCGCGAACTTCCAGGCTCAGCACCGCGTCTTCGCGCTTGAGGCGGACCCACACGGTATTGGCCTGCGCATGCTTCACCACGTTATTGAGTAATTCCTGAACGCAGCGATACACGTGTGTCGAAATTCTCTTCGGAATCTCATCGTTTTTCGTTGTGATCTCGGCGTGTACCTGAAGCGTCGGATAGACCTCGGCAAAACCGCGGCAGAACCAGCTGGCCGCCGAGGCTGCGCCGAGATTGTCGAGCAGCTGCGGACGCAGGTTCATCGATATCGCGCGAATGCTGTCCGCCGTTTCGTGGATTCGCTGCACCGCCAATGTCAGGACGCTCTCAGGACTGCCCAGATTCGGCCGCTGCACCATGATGATGGCGCGTTCCAAAGTGTACTTGATGGCGCTCAAGGATTGCCCGACGGAATCATGCAGCTCGAGCGCGATCCGCCTGCGCTCGCCCTCTTGGGCCTGGATCAATTGCTCCGAGAGCAGCGCAAGGTTGTTGCGCGAGGCCCGCAGTTCGTGTTCGGCGTGTTCGCGCCGCTCGACCTCCTTGCGCAAATCGCGATTCGATTCGTCCAATTCGCGCGTCCGCACGCGCACTCGCGACTCCAGATTGAGGTTGACGTTCTCGAGCGCTTTTTGTGCGCGGCGCAGCGCGGAGACGTCGGTGACCACCAACACCGAGCGGGTATCCGGCGGCTCGGGGGCCGCGGCATCGTCGATGCGCATCGGACGCAGCGTGAACTGCAAGGTCTGGTCGCCGGCGGGGGAATAAAACTCGAATTCCTGCGGATCGCCGCCGCGCAATTTGGGCAGTGCTCCTTGAAGCCATTGCGCCACCCTGCAGCTCGCATGAGTGCAGTCGGGATGCAGCACGGCGTGCGCCCGCTTGCCGACGACGACGCCCACCGAACCCAGCCCCCAATGCTCGACGACGCGATTTGCCCGCAGAATGAGCCCGTCAGCGTCCAGCAGACATACCATGGCGGTGAGCGCATCCGCGGTACATTCCCATTCCTGCTTCGCCTTTTCGATCGCCGCGTGGCGCTCGCGATCGCGGACGGCTTGAGGCGCCCGCGCGGACAGATCCGTCAAGAAGCCGTCGATCAACTTCAAGACCGAGTCGACTTCGAGCGCGGATGGCGCGTCCGGGTCCGCTTGGACCGCGCGATTCTTCGACACCAGTTCGCGCCACAGCGGCACCTGCCGCGCGATCCAGTGGGCGACGCGAACATAGTTCCTCCCCCAATTAGTCTCATCGCTCCTCGATTGGGCGAGTTCCGCGCTCGCATCCATCAGCATGATGCGCAGCGTCGAGGTCGCCGAGGTCGACGCTTCGTCGGCGTCGGCGGCCTTCGACTCGATCGGCTCAGAATGAAATTTAACCGGCATGGTCAGTGTGCGTGGGATGTAACCGCCGCGGCGCGGCGGCGAACACTTTGTGGAATATACACGAACATCCAGTCGCAGTAACGGTTGGCCCGCAAACGACTCCTCTCACGTCCACGCGTGCCAATCCGACGCCAGCGAAGAAATCGTGACCCATTCTGAGACTCACGTCACGGAATATTCGTTTGGCGCGATTTACCATTCCTTGACATAACGTCTTCGCAACTGCGACGAATCGCTATGTTCCTCGAGAGGCGCGCGACAGATTCGATGAAAAATGACAATGTGTAGATCAGGTCATTTGAATCAAGGAACAAGGAGCGACCATGAACTTGCAATTGGCGTTGAGAACTATTTTGGCATCGTCGGTTGCGGCGTGCTGCGTCGCTACCGCCCAGGCGCAAATCAGCGATGGGGAAATTACCGGCAACGTCTCATCGCTGCAAGGGGCCGGATGGGGAAGCGGCAATATCGGCCAGTCGGTGACACTGGATTTCGGGTCTGACTCGAGCCAGCAAACAATTTCGGTCAATAATGGCGTAGAAATTGTGTCCACGCCCGTCACCTTCGCCAGCATCGTGGGCGGCCCTTTCAGTACGGGAATCAACCTGGAACCCAACGGTCCGGGCAGCGGATCCTTTGCCCTAGATGTCGACACCAATACCCGTGCAGGCTCGGCATCCATCATAACCAGCGCCACATCGCCCGGCCCCGGATTCACGGGCGATGTGTTCGGAATGTCTTTCTTTACCGACGGAGTCGATACCACGTTGGAAGTGGTGCGAGATGCCTTCGTCCAGGGAGCCCCCGATCCCCAGGGCTCGGGAGAGGTGTTCATCTCGAATGTCAATCTCGGGTCGGCTGCCCAAGCGCCCGAGATCGATCCGAGTTCCGCTTTCAGTGCGCTGACCCTGCTGCTCGGCGGGCTTGCAGTCATCCGCGGAAGGAAATTTGCCAAGGCGCCTGCCGCCTGAGGGCAGGAGCGCGCCGTCTCGGCGGCCGGCATTGCCGGCCACGCCGGACGTCGCGGATAACCCGCGGTTCACGATCGGGCGGCGATTTCGGCCGTGTAGTCAGGATTTCAGCGGTCGTTTCAGTCAACGGCCTGCTGGACCGCGCCGGGGCGCCGTAAGTGGATGCGCGGGTGATACACGAACTGCCAATCGTTGTAGCTGGTCGCGTCGTTGAACGCGCGCTCATTTGACCTGAAGCCGTCCTTCTTGATGGGGGCGGCTTTGGAGCTGCTGGCGATTCCAGTGATTCCCTGAAAGTCTGCGCGGATGATATTCCAGTCCTGAGCGCCCGTCATCGGGTCGTTGTAGAAGCGACGCAGGTGGTGGGTCGGTATCGCTGCGCGCTTATCCTCCAGAAGGTCGGCAATCTCCTGGGGAAATGCATGACCCGCGTTGTAATAAGAGGCGATCGCACGCTCAAAGTCGTGTCCGATGAACAGCAGCTCTTGTTCGCGCTCGCGCTGCGCCTGGGTGCGCCATACCGTTCCCACGGCCGACAGCGCGATGCCGATGATCACCACGGCGATCAACAGTCCGATGTAGGTGAATCCCGCGTTGGACCGGCGTCGCATTGGGCACTACCAGCTGACAAAGGGCGATCCGTCGGAACCACTTTCCGGCGAACCGCTGTGAAGGTCGCGCACCCCCGGGTGGTCGGGATCGTCCGACTCGACGACGAGCCAGGTTTCAGCAGATTTGGTGAAAGGGTCGACCGGGACACTGCGGATGTAGTGCTTGTCGACCAGGGCTGGCAACGCATCCGGATACTGTCCGAGATCGCCGTAATACCGGTCGATCGATTCGCGCACCGTCGCCAAATCCCGGCGCAGCACCGTCTCCTTGGAGCGCTGCACGGTGCGAAAGTAGCGCGGCACCGCGAGGGTCAGGAGCACACCGATGATTGCCATGACCACGAGCAGCTCGATCAAGGTGAATCCGCGGCGGCGCCGGACATTGGCCGAGTTACCACTCACGATACGCGATCCCGTTCAGACCCTTGCCGCCCGCCAGGGTATACACATCGAATACATCGTCCCCCGGCTGGGGATCGGATGGCGGACTCTTGTAACTTCGCAGTCCCCACGTATCTGCCGCAGCGACGCTCGTATCGGGAAACATCGGATCGCGCGGCACGCGCCGCAGAAAATACATCATGACTTTCTTTTCGCTCTGGATGTCCTCGACGCCGTCGACGAGCACCTGCAGGTTGGGCGGATAGCCGGAGTCGCCCAATTCCATTTTGACGTGGCCGCTGTCGGCCGCCTCCTTGTAGGCATCGATCGCAGTGCGCAGGATCCGCAAGGACTGGTGCAGCTCGGATTCACGCTCGCGTTGGACCTCTAGCCTCACCAGCGGCATGGCGGCGCTCGTGAGCACGCCGATGATGGCCAGGGTGACCACCAGTTCGATGAGCGTAAATCCCCGCGTGCGCATGTCGGCAGCCTTCAGATCACGGTTTGATGGCGACGCTCAGCGGCGTGCGAGGCCGCGTTCGCCATGGCGGTGCCCGACGGTGCCATCGCGGAGACCTGCGCAGCAATCGCGCTCGACGGCCGTGCCGCCAACGCTTTGAAGCGCAGCACCATGAGGCTGCCCTCGCCTTGGATGGGATCTTCGGATGCGACGACGTCCATCTGAGCGCCGCCGTTCTTGGGGTCGACCGTCGGGCTGCCGGCACTCGAGGGGACCACGTCTCCCGCGGTCGCACTGATCAGCTGCAAGGCGCTGGCGTCGAACCGCAGCTGACCCCGCAAGCGGCTGATCGGCGATGTCGGTTGCCATGCGAACGGTGACCTCGAATTCCTGGCCGACGGTGGTTTCGCTGGGCCCATCCACCGTCACCGTGGGATGCGGCGGGGGCCCGGACGGTGCGGCCGGCGGTCCGGCGGGCGTGGCAGTGGTCGTGGTCGTGACTGTGGGTACGGGCGCCGCCGAGGGGACGACCACCGGTTGCGATACGGACGGCCGCGGACCGACCGTCGGCAGTCCCGGCCCGCCGCTGACGTCGCCGCCGGCGGAGGAAGCCGCGGGGGCGGTGCTGTCGAATCCGCCGCCGCCGGCGAAGGGACTGCTGCGCGAGCGCGTCTCGGTGCCGTACCAGAATTCGGTCGATTCCGCCGAGGCGCGCGCCTGCGTGCGGATGATGTGCGGCGTGATCGACAGTACGATTTCGCTCTTTTCGCGGTCGGTGCTGTTCGATCCGAACAGGCGCCCCACGATGGGGATTTGGCTCACGCCGGGCAGTCCGGCGGAGTTGCGCGTGTCGGAATCTTGGATCAGCCCCGCCAATATCTGCGTCTCGCCATCCTTCAGCCGCAGCAACGGTATTGGCGTTGCGCGTGCCGATCGTATACGCCTGCGTGCCCGCAACCACCACGGTGTTGGTGATGGAGCTGACTTCCATGCCGAGTTTGATCCCTACATCGCCGTCCAGATAAACCGTGGGCTGAACTTCGAGCGTCAAGCCCACGTCGAGATACTGGACGCTGCTGCTGCTCGCCGTGCCGCTGGTCAGGAGCGCCGTGCTGCTGGTGATCACCGGCACGCGGCTGCCGATCAATATCTTGGCCTTCTCCTTGTTGCGGGCGCGGATGCGCGGACTCGCCAGGGTGTTGGTGTCGCCCACGGTCTGCAGCGCGTTGGCGGTGACGCTGACCGACGAAACACTGATGGTATTCGCATTCTGGTGGCTCAAATCCGACAGAACCAGCCCCGAGGCGCCGCCCGTCGCAGTCGACGCAGCCGCTCCCACGGGGTTTGCGCTCGCCGTGAACGAACCGGGAGGGGTGATTCCGAGATTGAGCAGTCTGCTTCGAGCGATCTCGAGCACCTCGCACTTCGATGAGGACTTCCGGCTCCGGCACGTCGATCGAGGCCACCAATTTCTCGGCCATGCGCACCGCATCCGGCGTATCGCGCATCACGACGACGCTGGTGCGCTCGTCGATGAACAGGTTCTTGGCGCCCAGCATGGACTTCAACATGCTCTCCACGTCCTTGGGCACCGCGTTCGTCAGATAGAAGGTATGGACGATCTGTTCCTCGTAATCCTTCTGCTTGGCCGGTGTGTTGGGATAGATGAGCACCATGTTCGACGACAGGATCTGCCGCGCCAGCGAGTTCTGATCGAGCACCAGGTCGATCGCCTCCTCGATCGGCACTTCCTGGACGAAGATCGTGGTCTTGCTGTCGCTCTTGACGTCCTTGTCGAGGACGAAATTGATGCCCGTCTGGCGAGCGAGAACCTCGAATACCATCTTGGTCGGCGCATCGCGAAACTGCAGCGTGACCTTGGCGTTGTTGCGCGTTTTGAGGCGCGGCGCCACGTTCATGGGGCCGCGCGCCACATTGATCTTGGCGGCAAGGGCCGTCGCGGCGACGAAACCCGAATCCTCATTGAGCACGGATCTTAGGATCGTGTCGGCCGCATCGTAATCTTTGCGTTCGAAGTCCTTGTTGGCTTCGGCAACCATGGTGGCGTGGCGCCGGTCGGCCTCCACCCCGTCGATGCCGCGCAGGGCCCGCTGATTGCCGGGCGCGATGGTCAGCACCCGGCGGTAGCTGGCGATGGCAGGATCGTACTGTCCGGCGGCTCGCAGTGCATCAGCGGCGGAGATCAGTCGCTGGATCGAGGCCTCGCGGCGCGCCGTCAGATCCAATTTATAGGTCAGGTTGTCCGGGGCACGGGCGACCGCTTCGGTGAGCTTCTCGACGCCCGATTCGTAATTGCCGCGCTCGACCTCGGCGAGGCCGTCGCGGTGCAGCTGCGTGGCGGCGCAACCCCAGAGCAGGGCGGCGCTCACCAGCATGACCAATCGGTTCCGGATAGTTCTGTTCATCATTCATCGCCCACAGCAAGGGATTGCTGAATTTTGAGTGGCATGTAGGTCAGCAGCAGTTGCCCGGATTTGACTCCGTCCACGCTGTACGTATTGTTGAGAGTGTCGCCGACTTTGACGTCGTAGACCTTGTCGCCCGCGGTGAGGTAATAGATTGCTCCGCCTTCGCTGCGGAAGCTGCCCATGAACGCGAACGGCAGCGGCGGCGCCGTCGGCGCAGGCGGCGGCTGATATACGACTGGCGCGGGCGGTGGCGGCGGCGGCGCCACAAACCATGAGTGCGGGGAGAACAGCGACGCCGCGGCGCTGTCCTTGACGACGCGTTCGGATGCGACCAAGGATGCGCTCATCACCGCAGATTTGTGGCCGGCGGCGGGCGCTGGACGAATCGTGCCCGAGGCCGGGGCTGCGGGCGCCGCCGCGCCGCGCGACCGCACCCCCGCCGCGTGGCTGGGCTCGATCGTCTGAGAGGCGTCCGGCATCATCAGGACGTAACCCGCGCAGGCCACGGCCGCGCCGATGAGAACCTTGGTGCGCAGTGTGATTTTCCCCGGCACTAGACACCTCGCAGGTAGATCACGAAGCCCACGTCGGCGCTGACCACCATATCGCCGACGTTCTTGCGCTCAACATGCAGCTTGTCCAATCCCAACGCCGGCAGGGCCGCCAGCGATTTGTCGATGAAGGTTCGGATATTGCCGTAGTTCGCTTTGACCGGAAACTCGAAGGTGTAGCGGGCCAGCCGGTTGGAAGTCGCCGGGGTGAAGCTGTAGCGTCCCTGTTCCAGAACGACGCCGGCATCCGCCGCTTGAGCGAGCACCACCCCCAACAGCGCAGGAACCTGTTCGCGGGTGGGAAGCGATGCCGCAAATTGCTGCGGGCTGAGCTCGGGTCTCACCGACGCCGGCGCAGCGTGACCCGCCTTGATCAGTTCGTTGCGCAGCGCCAGTACCGATTGATGCGCCGGAAGCAGCAACACAAGGGCCGCCACGGCCGCCGCGAGCAGCGCTCCGATACCCGTGAGCCCGGCAGGCCCCACCCGCATGAGCTGGTAGCGCGCCTGCGGCAAGGCCCGCACCATCAGATGCTCCGCGCGCTGTTGCAGCGCCGTCATCGATGTGGCAGGCACCCTCTGCACGTTCGTGGCCGGCAGCGGCGGCCGCGTCACCGTGCGGTTGTCATCGGTCATGCTCACGGCGCGTCCCTCCATTCGCCGGTCAGTTCGAAACGCACCGGATGCTGCGCATCGTCGGCGCGAATTTCATGCCGGTCGAGCATCGGATAGCTCAGCGATCGGCTCGCCTGCAAGCGTTGCACATAGGCGAGGGCCAAGGGCAGCGTGCGAGCCTCGGCGCTGACGCGCACATTATGCTTCCCATGATCCGGCTCAACGCCGAGTAGTGCGACCTCTCCCTGCGAGTCCTTGCTCGCTTGTTCGAGTTCCGCGAGCAATAGCGTCCACGGCGTCGCCAGGTCGGTCGCCGCCTGCTGCACGCTCACGGCGATGCGCAGATCCGCGGGGGTTTCGACCGGAGCGGCCGACAGAGCTTCGGCGCGCGCCAGTGAAGCCAATCTGACTTCGAGCCCGGCGCGATGCTGGCTGATGTTGCGGTATTCCAAGAGAACGGCGCTTGCCGCCAGCACGCCGACGGCCAGCAGCACGCCGCCGGCGAGCGACAGCGCGGGGCGGGCCCCGGAAAAGTCCAATTGAATCGCGTTCCTCATGCTGCCCTTCTGCGCAAGTGCTCGAGCTGATGCAGCGTGGTCAGAGGCGGGTTCGGCTCGTCGAGCCATTCCAGATCGGCAGATCCTTCCGGGCGCAGCGTACGCAATGCCGCCGGCAGATCGACGTACACCCGTCCGTCGGTGGGGCTCGCGCTGGCAAGCCGGCCGAAGGTCTGCAGGCGCTTCAGCTCCCGCGCCCAATCGAGCCCGATGCGCACCGCATGCACCCGGTCGATTCCGTCGCCGCACATGCGCAGCGCCGCAAGCGACCCCTCTTCGACGGTGACGAACCAGGCGGCGGCGGCCGCAGGCAAGACGTGGCGCCACGAGTTGTACGCGGCGATGAGCTGCGGCTGCACCGATACCAGTTTTTGGCGGTGCCGCAGCGAGGAGTCGCGCAGCGACTGCAGCAATGCCGTCGGCAAGGCGCTCGCGAGGCGCGGCGATCCCGGCGGCGCCTCGGACAGCGACACCGTCCAGTCGCTCATCTCGGCGCCGAAGACGCCGGACATCAATTCGCGCGCATGCGCCAGACGCTCGCCGTTGGAGCTCAAGGCATCCGACCACGGCACGACCGAATAGCGCACCCATTGATCGGCGAGCACCACGCGGACCCGCGCGTCGGACCACGTGCCTTCGTTCATCTGTCGCTCGAGGAGCGTGAGCGCTCCCTCCCATCCGGCCGGCGCGTCCGGATCCGCATGATCCACTTCGGCCGCCAGCGTCGGATGGATGCCGCGCCGCATCCGCACCAGGCACGCCCGCCGTTGAGCGAGATAGATGCCGACTTCATCACGCCATAACGGTGACACGGTTGACCTCCTCGAGAGTGGTTTCGCCCCGGCGTACGAGGTCCAGCGCGACACTGCGGATCAGCCGCACACCGCCCTTCAGCGACAACTCCTTCAGCTGGCGCACGGGCGCACGATTGATGATGGCCTCGCGCAGTTCATCGTTGAGCACCAGGAGCTCGCCGATGGCTTTGCGGCCGCGATAGCCGCTGCCGCGGCAATGTTGACAGCCGCGCCCGATGGTGAAGTTGTAGGCCGCGCTCGCGGCCACCGACAGCTGCGATTCCTCGAGCAGCTGCCGCGACGGCACATGCGGCTCGGCGCACTGCTCGCACACCACGCGGATCAGGCGCTGCGCCAGCACACCCGACAGCGCGGACACGAAACTGTAGGTATCGACGCCCATGTGCGTGAACCGGCTGACGACGTCGAACACGTTGTTCGCGTGCACCGTGGTGAACACCAGGTGCCCGGTCAGCGCCGATTGGATGGCGATCTGCGCAGTCTCGGAATCGCGGATTTCGCCCACCATGATCTTGTCCGGATCGTGACGCAGAATGGAGCGCAGCCCGCGCGCGAAGGTCAGGCCCTTCTTTTCATTGACGGGGATCTGCAGCACGCCCTGCAGCTGGTATTCGACCGGATCCTCGATGGTGACGATCTTGTCCGATCCGGTTTGCGTTTCCGAAATCGCGGCATACAGGGTCGTGGTCTTGCCGCTGCCGGTGGGTCCCGTGACCAGCAACATGCCGTAAGGCAGCGAACTCAGGCGCCGCAATTGGGTCACCACGCGCATGTCGAGTCCAAGAACGTCGAGCCGCAGCCCGTGCAGCCGCTCGGTGAGCGCCTGCTTGTCGAGGGCGCGCAGCACCGCGTCTTCGCCGAAGATGCTCGGAATCACGGATACGCGAAAATCGATCGGACGGCGGTCGAGGGCGATGCTGAAGCGGCCGTCCTGCGGCACGCGGCGCTCGGCGATGTCGAGTTCCGACATGACCTTGATGCGCGAGATCACCTGCTCCGCCACCGCCATGCCGCTCACGGTGGCGATGTTCACCAAGCACGCCGTCGATGCGGTAGCGCACGTTGAGGCCGTTCGCGGTCGATTCGAGGTGGATGTCGCTGGCGCCGGCGCGCAGCGCATCGTAGACGGTCGAATGCACCAGCCGCACGATCGGGCTCGAATCTTCGCTGATCGAGACGTACGAGAGATTGTCCGGTCCGCTGCTGGCATTGCCCTGGGCTTCGGCCTGCGACAGCACCGCGTCGATGGCGCGCAGCGCTTCCGCGCGGCGCGCGATGAAATTGGCGAGTTCGTGATGCGCGGCGACCGCCCAATCGAGCACTTCCGCGGTGCGCGTCTCGAGCCAGCTGCGCAAGCCCGAGTCGAACGGATCGGCGACGATCGCGAGATAGCCGTTCGTGCTTCGCACCACCGCGCAGAAGCGTCGAGTGGCCTCGGAGGGCGGCAGAATGTCGAACGCGGGTTCGAGCATGGACAGCTCTTCCCCGCCCACGAACCGATAGTCGAGCGCCGCGGCCAGCGCTTCGGCCAGCTCCGCCGGCGCGAGTCCGGAAGTCTCCTTCAGAATATCGATCGTCGAACGTCCCGCGCGCGCAGCCTCGGCGACGGCGCGCGCGATCACTGCTTCGTCGAGCGGAGCGTGCGCGCGTGCCGGCGCGACTACTACGACTTCCGAGGCAGCTTTCGCCGGTTCATCCGGCGGCGGTTGGGCGACATGTGGCAAGCGAAACGACGGCATTCATTGGACACTTCCGGCCAGTTGGAATATGGGGAAATACATCAGCACCACGATGACGCCGATCAGCAGCCCGATCAAGGTCATGAACAGCGGCTCGATCAAGCGCGTCACGATGGCCACCCAGCGAGCGATCTCTTCATCGTAGAAGGCGGCGATGCGCTCCGTCATCTCACCCATGTTGCCGCTGCGCTCGCCGACGCGCAGCATGCGCGCCGCGACCGGAGTGGTGAGCCCCTGAAGCTCCATCGCGTTCGCGATCGACTGCCCTTCGCGCACCGATTGCGTCGCCTTGGAGAACGCCGGACGCAGCGTTTCGCCGAGCAATCCGGACGACATGGTCATCGCGGTCACGGCCGGCATACCGCTGCGCAGAAGCATGCCGACGGTGCGGTACAGGCGCGCCAACTGGTACAGACGCAGCTGACGGCCGATCGCCGGCACCTTCGCGAACCACGAGCCGAACAGCGCCCGGGTCGAGCGCCGCGACAATCCATAGCCGAGCGCGGCCGCCATGGCGCCGCCGACCGTGATCACCGCCGCGGTGTGCGCCTGGAGCATCTGACCCCACTGCATCAGCAGCCGCGAGGCCAGCGGCAGGTCGGAACCCAATTCCTCGTAGATGGAGCTGAAGCGCGGTACGACGTAGCCCATCAGGAACAGCGTGACCAACAGGCCCGCGGCGAGCAGCACCGCCGGATAGATCGAGGCGTTGATCAGTGTCTTGCGCAGAGCGTCGATTTGCTGTTGATACGTGATGAATCGGGTCAGTGCTTCGCGCAAGCGATCCCGTGCGCTCGCTGGCGCGGACCGTGGCGACGTACAAATACGGGAACGTCGACGGGTGCTCGGCGAGCGCCGCGCCCAAGGTCTGGCCTTCGTACAATCGCGCCAGGATCTGTTCGAGCGGACGCCGGATGGCCGGGTTTGCTTCCTTCTCGGTCAGCGCCTCGATGGCCTCGACCAGCGACAAGCCGGCGTCGAGCAGCGACACCAGTTCCTGGCTGAAAATGACCAGCGGTATTTTGCCGGGGCGCGAGAAAAGACGCGTCTGCCGAACGGGAGTGAGCGAAATCACGCGCAGGCCCAGCAACCCAAGCTGCCGGCGCGCATCCGTCTCGTCGATTGCATCGACCTGTTGTGCGAGTACAGCCTGCTCGCGGTCGAGGGCTTTTACACGAAACTCCACGATGCTCTACCAGTTCCCGAGGTCGGCGTTTTCGCCCGTGCCGCCGGGTTGGCCATCCTTGCCATAGGACATGAGGTCGAAATCATTGTTGTGCGTACCGGGCGCGATGTACACGTAGGGATGGCCCCACGGATCCTTGGGAACATCCTTCTTCAAGTACGGTCCCGCCCAATTCGGCTCGTTGGCGGGCGCGACATTCAGCGCCGCCAGTCCCTCTTCCGTGGTCGGAAGCCGGTTCATGTCGAGCCGGAATTGCTCGATGGCCTTGTCGAACGCGTCGATCTGGGCTTTGGCGGCCTTGACCTGCGATTTCCCGACTTGCGAGAAATAGCGCGGCGCGACGAACCCCGCCAATAGGCCGATGATGACCATGACGACCAGAAGCTCGAGCAGGGTGAACCCAGCCGCCCGCCACCCAAAGCTCCCGGAGTTAGCGCTGTCCGGATCGTGCAGTACTGGCATATTCATCGACACCGCCCCCATCGTCACACGTCACTGTACGCAGTCATCCGAGCCTGCGAAGGTAGGAGAACACCGTAGGATCTTGCATGCGGCGCGAGGCCTCCGCCGGGGCTCGTTTCGACCTTGGAATCGAGTCGCACGGAATCGAATCAATTATGTCCAAGCGTCGCCCTGGCGAAAGCCGATTGACCCGGTATATTGTCTCCAAACCGGCGGGTCGAACCGCTGCTGGCACCAATCGACATGTACCCCCAGTTTTTCGGCTTCCATAAACTACCGTTTCGCCTGCGTCCGGACCCGGATTTTCTCTTTCTGGGCAAGGAATATCTACAGGCCCGCGGCGCGGTGATCGCGGCCATTCGCGGCGGCACCCGGGTGGTGCTGTTCCTCGGTCCCCCGGGGGTCGGAAAAACGCTGCTCCTGGACGATGTGCTGCACGAAATCTCCGGCCAGTTCGCCGCCTGCCGCATCAATCAACCGCACATCTCCGCGACCGAACTGCTGCAGGCCATCGTCATGCAGCTCGGCACGACCATGATCGAAGGGGACGGGAATCCCACCGGGCTGCTGTCCGAGGTGGCGACCGCCCTGGACGCGGCCGGTTCGCGCGCCGCGCCGCCCATGCTGGTCATCGATGATGCGCATCTTTTGACCGGGGCCACGTTGGTCACGATCGGCGACTTGTTGGCCCGCGCGCCCCGCCTCAAGCTCCTGTTGGCCGGACGCAATGACGCCGGAGCAGAGCGGCGGCGGTCTGGTGGCGCGCGTCGTTGTGGCGCAAAAGCCACGCCTGGTTCAGCTTGCGGCGCTGGGACCGGAGGGCGCCAGGGCCTACGTCGAACATCGGCTGAACGTCGCGGGCGGCGGGGGCAAGGAGCTGTTCGCGGCGGATGCGCATGCGATGATTTTTCAGCACACCGCGGGGTCGCCGCGGCTCATCAATGTGCTGTGTGATGCCGCATTGCATGCCGCCTGCCTGCGCGCGTCGGGCCAGGTCAATGCGGCTGAGATCCTGGTCGCCACCCAGGATGCGCGTTGGCCGGAGGCCGTTGGCACGCGAAAAGGCCCGCCCCGGCGCCGATGCCAGCGCTCGAGTCGGCCGCCGCAGCGGAGCCCGAGATGTCCGCCGGCGCGTCGCGCAACTCCTGGTCAGTCACCGCAAGGAGCATGTCGCCACATTGCCGCTCGCGACTGGCCGCATTTCGATCGGCAGAGCGAGCGACAACGAATTGCGCCTCGAAGCCTCCTTCGTCAGCCGCCATCACTGCCAAATCGTGACGGTCGGAGACGTGTCCACCATCGAGGACTTAGGGAGCGTCAACGGGATCGTCGTCAACGGCAAAGCCGTGAATCGGCACGTCCTGCAGCACGCGGATAAAATCGTAGTGGGCGAGCACGTCCTCACCTATCTGCTGAGGTAAGAGCGCTCGCCGCGCACCCACCAGAAGACTCAGGCGGCCTGTACCTGCTCGATTAGGGAGCGCAATTCGCCGGTCTCGAACGGCTTCGCCAGAATTCCGTCCGCGCCCGCCGCCTTGCAGGCAGCGAGGTAGGCGTTGGTCGAAATCGCATCCGGCAGGTAGGAATCCAAGCCGAATTTTCCGCCGCCCGACATGGCGATGATCCGCACGGCCGGATAGATCGGCGAATGATCTTGATCGCGGCCACGCCATCCATTCCCGGCAAGGACAACATCGATGATGACGAGATCGATCGGCGACTCGCGCATCGCGGCGAGGCCGGCGTCGGCGGTCGAGGTGCCAATGACCGCCGTGGCGGTCGTGGCCAGCACCCGCTTCAGTGCCTCGAGCACGAAGGGCTCGTCGTCGATGACTAGGATGCGCCGCACTTAGATTAGGAGCCCGCTTCTCATTCCGCAGAGACGAGTTGATCGACTTCTCTCGCGAGAGAAGATTGCAACTCACGGCATAGCGGGCGACGGCGGCGGCGCTGCTCAAGTTGAGCCGGCGCATCAGATTGGCGCGATGCTTCTCGACCACCTTGACGCCGCGCCGCAAGTCGGCCGCGATACGCCAGGTGGGCACTCCGAGCGCGATGAGCCGCAGGATCTGCCGGTCTTCCGGTTCGAGCTCCGTCATTGACGCGGCTGGCATAGCCGATCCTGCATTCGAGCAGCCAATTGCGCATCACCGTGTCGGTGACGCCGAGGCAGATCGCCTGGGCGCCGGTCGCGGCACGGCGCACCGCGGCCAGAAGATCCGCCCGCAAGCGCATCCTTGCGCACGTAGCCGATCGCGCCGGCCGCGAATGATTCGCGGATGAATTCCAGCGAGTCAAGCGCGGAAAGCACCAATACCCGCGCAGTGGGGCACTCGCGGCACAGTTTGCGCACGGCGATGGTGCCGGTGCAGCCGGGCATGGTGAGATCGCAAATCACCAGATCCGGTTTGTGCGTGCGCACGAGTTCGATGCCGCGTATCGAAGTCGCCGGCATCGCCGACCATGGTCAGGTCGCTCTCGAGCGTCAACAACGCGCATATCCCTTCGCGCACGATGGGGTGGTCATCAATGAGAACCAGCCGTATCGGCTTCGCTATCTTCTTGACAAAACCAGGCCAGATGGCCTCTGAGACGGCAGCCGTTTCCGATTGCGCCATGCTGTTCCCTCAAAACCCCGACAAGCTGAGCCTACTTCAGGCCGTTAAGCCCAACAACATCTTTAAGATCCCTACGTGGTTTCCTACGGGCCATACTGCGTCGCCGCTGCTGCCAGATCGAGCGCAATCAGCGAAAAGCCAGACTTCCGTCACGGTTTGAACCGACCGGCGCTTAGCCACCGTTGGGGCGTTGAGGGCTCAGTGGGAAAAGCTTGCGCTGCTCATCGGTCAGCAGGGCGCTGATCTTCTCCCGCGCGTCGCGTTTGACTGCCTCGAGCTTCGTGAATCGGTCCGTGGCGGTAAGCGAGTCGGCCCCCCGCAGCCGCAGTATTTCCGCTTGCTGGCGGTCGAGGATGATTTTGACCCGGGCTTGCTGGTCGGCGCTCAAATGCAATTGGGTGGTCAGACGATCCAGCTGGTCCGCGACGCTCCGCGGTCGTTGCACACCGTGCGTCGGCCGCGGCTCTGGCTGCGGCTCGGCCGGGGGGCTGCTGCCGGCAGTTTGGGCCCGCGCCACGGGGCCCACGAGGCAAAAGACCAGCGGCACCAGCGCAATAGCGAGCGAGCGAAGGCGAACAACAGCCGTGAAAAAGCGGCCTGTCACGGCACGGTCCAATCGCCATCGGCAACCAGCTTGGGGCCGGTCGGGCCGGCAAAGCGCACCAGGTAACCTCCCTTGGAGGCAAGCGTCTGGCCTGTGGCCAACGTCAGTCGTGGGTAATAGCCGGTCAGAATCCGGTGATCGAGTGATTCCTGCACGAGTTCGACCAGGTAGGTCGGGTCAGTCACGTCCCCGGCATGGTCGAGTGTCTCAGTCAAGATCCCGCAGGCCAAGTAGGTGTCCGCCTGGGTCTGGAGCGCCACCACCGGGATGCGACGCAATGAAAACCAGCCGCGGGGATAATCCACACGCACCACGCGGCGGTCCGGTAGATCCACGGGATATGTCATCCGTGCATGAGCTCGCCAGCTGGCCGGCAGTGGCGCCTGTTCCAGTCCGCCCATGAGACCGGACAGGAATACCTCAGGCAGCGCCGCCGGGGCCTCTCCGAGCTGGGCGAGGTCCGGAGGGCGAAGCCACAAAACCAGTGCGTCGGTCGACACGGCACCGTGCAGCGCCTGGCCGAGGCCCGTCCCCGGGCGGTTGGCGGGTAGCATCTTGCTGCGGACCTTTATTCCTCTGCCCTGCAAAGCCGCCGTCAAGGCCTTCGCGGCGGCCTCGCCGCTGTCGCCGGCGCGATAGATCTGCAGCACGGTCCCGCCCGCCTTCCCCTTGGGCGAGGCGCTGACCTGCCGGGCGATCAATCCAGCCTCGAGCAGCACACCTTTGGAAAAGTAGAGCGAGTAGAAGTCACCGTCCGCGACCGTCGGCACCTCGACATTCGGAAACAGGCAGGGCAGCTGTGCGCTTTCACAGAAATCATGGACCGGCCCCCACATCGCGCCGCCGACGCCCGACAACAGCGCCATGACCGGTTCGCGCGCAAAGTCCTGGTCGAGTTGCTCACGCCAGCCTGCCGGCGGACCGGTGAGTTCCCAGAGGTGCAACTGCCAGTGGCGCTGTGCCAGAGATAGGCTCGTGCCATTGAGGGTCTTGCCCGCGCCTCGCCGTTGCGCAGGGGGGGCGAACGGTACGGAATTCTTTTCGATGAAATAAGCCTTCAGCACGTCGAGCATGCCTTGACGCTTGGCCGGATCGGCGTCCGGCGTAATGACCGTTGCAAAATGCAGCACTGATGTCCGTGGCGCCGCGCATCCGGCGGGTACCGAGTTTCTTCAGGTAGCCGATCAGCTCGCCCATGCTGGCGTCGTCGAACGCAAAGCGCGGCATCAGCGGATTGAGCGGGCGGCCTGCGGAATCCAAGCCTTCGCGGATGGCGCGCGCCAGCGTGGCATCGGTGTACGGATCACGATCGCGTAGCGTATTCCCGTAGCCATGCAACATCGGCTCCTGCGCAGCGGTGCCGCGGGCGCGGAACAGGTACTCGCCCGTGACCGGCGGAATTGTGATGGTGCCTTCGTGGGAACCGAGGCCGCTGCGGCGGTGGCAATTACTGCAGGCCGCATCCGCGCCGACGAGGCCCAGGCTTCCGACCTGGCGAGTCCCCTGAAGCGGCGCACCCGATGCCAATACACCTCGCCGATAGATGGATTCGCCGACGTCCGCGGACGTTGACTCCGCAGCCTTAGGGGCATGGCAGAACGAGCCCATGAAAAGCAGGACCCCCAAGATCCGCGGCCACTTCATCGGGTACCCTCGTCGGCAATCGCGCCAACGGCTGTTGCCCGGGCTGCCTGCGCCGCTCAGGGGGTGACCCAGTCGCTGTCGGCGACCAGTTGCGTGCCCTCGGGCCGCGCAAAGTGGACGATGTACCCGCCCTTGGAGGCGAAATGCTGGTTCAGTGCAAGAACCAGGCGCGGGTAGTAGCCAGTGTTGATCAGGCGGCGCTCGGCCTTCGTCTGCAGCATCTCGACCAGGAAAGGCTGAACAAGGTTGTCCGCCATGTGGCTTAGCGTCTCGGCGAGCAGTCCGCACGCAAGGTACGTGTTGACCTGAAGCGGCTCATCCACGATCGGAATGCGCCGGATCGAAAACCAGGACAACGCGTACCTTACCCGCAGCTCGCGCTTCTCGGGCAGCTCGTAGGGGTACGTCATCCGGGCGCGGCCGCGCCACGCTGTCGGCAGCGGCGCATGCTCCAGACCCCCCATCAGCCCCGACAGGTACACCGATGCCGGCGCCACCGCCACCTCGCCCAGATCCGCGAGGTCTGCTGGCCGCAGCCACAGCACCAGCGCGTCGGACTTCTGCGCAGTGCGCAGCGCCGGGCCGACACCCGTGCCGGGAGAGCCAGCGGCCAGCGGCTGGTTTCGCACGGCGATCCCGAGCGGCTTCAACGCCGTGGCGAGTGCCAGCGCGGCCGCCTCGCCGCTGTCGCCGCGGCGGTAGACCTGGAGCACCGTCGCTACCGCCGCAGCCCCGTCCGCGCTCCTCTGAGACGCGCGCTCGTTGGCGGGCGCGCGCTGGATCTGCGTTCGGTCGGCGATCCGGTGCGCGATCAGATCCGCCTCGAGCCGCACGCCTCTTGAAAAATACAGCGAATAGAAGTCGCGGCTGTCGTCGACCGGTGCATCCGCGTTCGCAAACAGGCACGGCAGCTGCCTGCGCTCACAGAACTGGTGCACCGGTGCCCAGTTGCTCCCTCCCAGCCCCGACACCAGCGCAAAAACCGGCTCCCTGGTCATATCGGCATCGAGCTGTGCGCTCCACGTCGATGCCGGACCTGTGAGGTCCCAGACGTGCAGCCGCCAGAGCCGGTGGGACATGAACATGCTCTTCGCGGATTGACCCTTGGCAGATGCGCGCATCTCGCGGCTGTTTCCAATTGGGAACAGGTTCTTGTCCGCGAAGTAGTCCTGCATGACGTCGAGCATCGCCTTGCGTCTCGCAGGATCCACGTCCGGCGTGATCACTGTGGCGAAGTGCAGCTCCCGCTCGCTGACCCCGGGAGCCGGGTGCGAGCCAAGCTGCTTGAGATACTCGATCAGCGAAGCCATGTCGGCATCGTTCAGAGCGAAGCGTGGCATCAGGGCGCTCAGCGGCCGGCCCTGCGAGTCGAGACCCTCGCGGATCGCGCGCGCCAGCGTCGTGTCGGTGTACGGATCCCGGTTGCCGTGCATCCACTCGACGTACGGCAGCACGGTCTGCTCGGTCCTCCCTTCGCGCGAGCGGAACAGGTACGCGCCGGTAATCGGCGGGATCGTCACTTCGAGGTTGTACCCTTCGTAGGTGCCAAGCCCGCTGCGCTGGTGGCAGCCCACACAAGCGGCATCGGTGCCCTTGACGGTCAGCCCGGCGCTCTCCCGCATCCCCTCCAGCGGGGCGCCGGAAGGCAGCTTTCCGTGAAGGTAGATGGACTCGCCTCCGCCGGGCTGACCCGCCACGCCGCACACGCTGGTAGCAACCAGCGCGAGCAGTGCGCAGCTGGTCGCCAGCAGAAGACGAGCCGCGGGGGACCAGCTACGAATCACCGCCGTCCGGGTCAATTCTTCTTCGGCATCGACGTGGACGCGGTGATCGCCGGCTTCGAAAACACCCCTGCGTCGAATGGCGGATTGATCACCACTTTCTCGATCAGCGTTTTCTCCGGGGGAACCGGCGTATCGCCCAGCCCCGTGGCTGTCTTGGTCACCGGGACGACTCTGGTTTCCAGAACAAACGGAATCTCGAGGCCGTTCACATTCCGGTAATCGCGGTAGTAGACCTCCACTGGATGGTAGGTACCGTCGAGCCGCCGCGGTTCCCCCTCAGCTTTGGCTTCCAGGAAGGTTTGCGCATCCACCCATACATGGGTGACGTTGCCGCTTTTCAAAGTCAGCTTGAGCTTGTACGTATCGCGGCCCTCCACTTTTTCGGTACCGTCCAATTCGACCCGCGTGCCTTTGGCAGCGAAATCGACCAGGGAACCATCAAGCTCGGCTTGCGTGGAGGCGATCTTCACTTCCTCGGCCGTGTAGGGCTCCGCTTCCAACCGGTTCAGGTAGGGTCTTAGTTTCCAGCCGTTCGCGCCATCGTAAACCTGCAGCGCGGTTTTTCCCGCGACCTGGAGTTCGAAATGCATTTTCCGCGGTCGCGCAAGTTCCATCACGAAGGGCAAATACACCTCATCTACCCGGCGCGACGGCAGCTGCGCCTTCTCGGTCTTTGCAGTGACCACTGTTGCCTGCGCTTGTGTCGGCAGTTGAAGCGTAGCCCGCTGATTCCCACCTGCCCCCATTTTTCCGGACAGGGACATCGTCTTGACTGCCCTCCAAGCCTCGAGCCCGCCCCTGGCAGCGACATTTTTGGTGACAATCTCGGCAGCCGAAAGCTTCACCTGCGTCGGAGCAGCCGCAGCGGGCAGGCAAGCGGCCAGGACCAAGAAACTGCAAATCCACCGAAATACCTGATGCATAGTCATTCCTCTAGAAAATCCGCCCTCGAATCGTCAAACAATTGAACGCTCCGTATGGGATCGTGTGCGTACTACTGCGGCTGGGGCGTCTGCCCCGATACCATGGCCGGCCGCATGGGATATTGCGGTTTTCCCGCCGCGGCGGCCCTCCGAGCGGCGATCCGCTTGCGAACCTCTTGCCGCTGCTCCGGTGTGAGCACTTCGAGAATCTTGACATTTTCAGACTGCTGGTACCCTTGGCGGAATGCATCCGCGACCTCCGGGCTCAACTGCTTGTCATTGGCCACCGCGGCCACGCGGGACTTTGTTTCCTCACGGATCTGATCAATCTTTGCCTTTTGCTCGCCTGCGAGCGTCAACCCTTGAAGCAAGTCAGTTGAGGCAGCGGATTTGCCACGTGACGCCAACTTCATGGGTGCAGGCGGCGCCGCACCGGGCTGAATCGACTGCCCGAGAGCCCACTCGGGCGCTGCGGATAAAATGAGAAAAAGGAATCCGCCTGTAGCGACGACAGTTTTCACGAACGCGATCTTGCTCATAATTTCCTGACCCGTGCCTTTATTCGACTACGAGACCCTGAGCGCGGAAGTTCCCTATCTCCACGTCGACGCGGTGGCCCGGTCTCACCCGCCGGCCGCTGTTCGAGAACGCGACCCAGTATGACTTGCCGGCGGTGGGTGGGCCGCTCTGGCGCAATTTCCCGATATTCGCCATTTGCGGAACCACCAACTTGACCCCGGCTTGCGGATCGATCAATGAAGGCTCCGCCTTCTCATTATTGAGCGTTGCCGCCTTTTCTGGGTCTGTAACACGGTAACTGAAGCGAATGAGCTCTCCTGACTCGGTGTACTTGACGGTCAGCGAATCAACCCCCCAAAAGCCTTCGTAAAGCATGCGTGCTCGCGCGGGAACCTGCTTGGCCAGATTCGTGCGAACGTTTGCAGGCACAGCTTTGTCTGCGGGTTTGACTGCGGGTTTGACTGCGGGTTTGACTGCGGGTTTGACTGCGGGTTTGACTGCAGGTTTGACTGCAGCAGGGGATTGCGCCGGAGTGGCCGCTGGCTGGGGCGTCTGGGCGGACGCGTCGCCAAGCGCTCCCAGAAGTAAAGCGCTGCAGGCAAATTTCGCGAGCAGCGGCCGTGTGCGGATCATGAATCTTTGCGTCATCAGATTCCCTCAATACTCGAGTTCCAGCACCTCGCGCCCGCCACCCGCCAAACCGCCCGTCACGGTGACCCGCATCGCGACGGGCCGAACAGGGTCAAGATTACCCCAGGCGCAGCGCTGCTGATTGAGAAGCCCGTCTCAAAGGCTGCCTAACTTGTGCGTGTCTTTACTGCGTCTGTTTCGCATCGCCAGCAGGCGCCTCGACCACCTGCTCACGCGGGTATCGAACATTGCGCAATCCCCTGCGATTGTCGACGTCCAGAGCTGGCCCTCCGCAGATTCATTTCGCGCCGGCTCTACCACTCGCGCAGACCTTCTTCAGTTCCGGTTCGTCCACCTTGCCCAGCATGTCGGCCACCGACTGGTAGGCTGACTGGTAGGCGTCGCTCGCGCGCAGCTTGGCCAGTTCGTCCGGGCTTTTGCCCTTTTCGAGCTGCGCCAGCTGCTGGCGGATGACCTCTACATGGCTATCGGCCACGGTGGAGCAAATCTTGAGCAGGCCGTCGGCGGCGGCCAATGACGTCGCCGGATCGGCCGGCGCCGCTGCATTAGAGGCCAGCGGCAGCGCCACCAAAGCCGCGAACAGGAGCACCGTACGACCCCGAATCGGGAATGCGATCGATTTCATGTTTCAACCTCATTCATGTTTCAACCTCAGAAAAGCCAGGCTGCCCGCGCGTCAAACGCGCGGGCAGCCTGGGATTCTATGTCAGATCAACCTCGTCAGTTCAAGGTGATCGGTACCGACACCGCGTTCGGCGAGCCGACCGCCGTATCGGCGAAGGTTACCGTCGCCGGCCGCAAACCCGCTGCGCCGAAGCGAATGATGCCGATCGTCACCGTGCAGGAGGCTCCCGGCGCCAGGTTCACGCCACCACCGGCCCCTGCCGCCGGGACGCAGCCGTTGGCGGTGTCGCCGTACACCCAGATCGCCGTGCCGGTGAAACCGGAGCCCGTCACCGGGTCGCCGGTGATCGCCACGCTCGTCGTTGCCGACGTGTTGGTCACCGTCACTACGGTGCTGCCTAAATCCACGCCGCTGGCAAGCGTCACGCCCGGCGCATTGAACGACAGCGTGCCCTGGGTGCCGGTACCCGTGACCGAGGTACCGGTCAGCGTGACCACCGTGGCCGCCGGCGTGAGGCCGGTGTAGTTCACCGTTAGTGTACGGCTAACCGCGCCCGCAGCTGCCGGGGCCGTGAAGCGCACGTTGACCGTGCAGCTCGCGCCCACCGCCAGACCGCCACCGCAGCTGCCGCCGTTGCGGCTGAACGGTTGCGGCGCGCCGCCACCGAACGTGAACGTGCCGCCGGCCAGCGCGACGTTGCCGGTGTTGGTGACCGTCACCGCCTTACTGTTGCTTTCGGTGCCGGCGAACCAGGTGCCGAACGCCAACGGGTTCGGTGTCACCGTGATCGTACGAACACGCGCCTCGATGATTCCCGCCAGCGCCACCGGCGAACCGGTGACTGCAACGCTGCCGGTGATCGTCACGCTACCCGTCGCCGAGCCGCTCGCCGTGGCTGCCGGCGAGAAGGTGATGTTGATCGTGCAGGTCGCACCGGCCGCCAGCGTCGCTCCGCAGTTGCCGCCTGCACCGCCACCGGGCCGCGCGAAACCGGGGCCCGCCACCGCGACGGCAGCGCCGGTGAACGCGGCCCCGCCGGTATTAGACACCGTCAGCGTCTGCGATGCGGACGTCGTACCTGCCACCGCGGCGAATGCCAACTGAGTCGGCGTCACCGAGACCGCCGCCACGATGCCCGACCCCTGGAACTCCACCGCGCCGGGGTTGAACCTGCTTGGCGGCCTCGGGTTGCCATTGAAATCCGTATTCGGGGGAGCGACCGTGCTCGCAATCGGATCGAAGTTGGTGGTGAGGTTGTAGTTGGCGAACACAGGACCGCTACCCCAGTTCCCGGTTGTCCCCGAATTCACGCTCGGGTCGCTCAGCGCCAACGGGCCCCAGCTCACGTTGATCCAGTTGTTGCCCTCGTCCACCGTCGCTGCCGGAGTCAGGCTGAAGACTGGGTTTGGCGACGTAGCGTCGACGATGCCCGGGGGAACACCATACCCGCTGGGTCCTCCGCATCCCTCCGCCACGCTGCACGTCGGCGGAACGCGCGTACCGTTGCAATACTGGTTGACAACCGTTGGCGCGGCGGTTGAGTTCGTCCCGCTGTAGCCGCTGGCACTCGTGAGCACGGAGTAGATCGGGTTAAGCGCATTGGGGCCGCGATTCGACGGCCCCGTGTCGCCCCGCACGCCGATGTCCCAGTAGCTGACGCCGGTCCCGCATTGGCCCGCAGCTGTCTGAACCGGGGCAGCGGTACCCGTGAACGCGTTGAACAGCGCTACCAGGTTCTGTTGGTTCAGCGTTCCCGTACCCGCGCCCGTTATGCCGATGTAGAACGAACGGTTCTGGTAGATCGATGTTATTGGCGAGTATCGGGTTTGAGAAGTTCGCGCAGCCAGGTTCTCCCGCCGGGCACGTGAGCGTGAGCCCGGTGAAGCTGGTCGTCAGGTTCGAGGAATTCAGCGTGCTCGAGACACCGGCCGGCTGCGGGCACGATGCACTGGTCAGCCCGGTGGGCCCGGGCTGGACGCAAGCCCCCGCCGGCGCGCTGGATTCCGGCGTGCCGATGCTGTAGGTCAGCACACCCGACGTCGCCAAGGTGTCGTTGTTGGCGATGGTGTTGTTGACGATTTTGACATTCAAGGAATCCTGCAACGAGATTCCAGCGCCATCCCAACCTGCAACGTTGTTGTTGATGATGTTGTTGGTGATGGTCACGCTGTTCCAGTGCGAGGGATGTCGTCGGGAAAATGGACACGTCGGTGCCGTTGACCTGGTTCATGCGGATGCCGCCTCCGGCGCCGCTATCCGCCGAGTTGCCCTGGATCAGGTTGGCGTTGATCACCAAACCCGGACCGGTGCCGTCGCTCAGTCCCGGTGGGCAATCCCATCTAAGATGCGCGCCGCAAACCGGATCGGTATCCGGCGTCCCCTGGACGCTGATCCCGCCGCCATTGGTGGGCACGGTGGGGTTGCTGCTCTGATTGAGCACGATCGAGTTGTGCTCGATGTCCCCGTCGTAGATGAATCCGAGGTGAGTGACGCCCCCGCCCTCACCCGAGCTGAGGTTGCCGCACACCCAGTTGTAATTGAACTTGTAGTAGTCGGCGCCGGTACAGAACGTGGCGCCGCCGCCGCCCGACAAGGTCCCCGAGAACAGCTCATCACCGAGCGAGGCATTATTGGTGATGAAGTTGTTGTGTACGTTGACGTGCACGTCCAGGCAGTAGGGCAGGTGCAGACCGTTGACATTTTGATACACGCACGAGGGAGGCGTATCGGTGACGAGTCTCCGTGGGCCGGGCACCGGAAGTGCCCTACTGGTCCACGACGTGAGCGCGATCTGGAAATTCGCCCTGGCCGACCGAGATTCCGCCCGAGAGCGTACCGGCATTGTTATAAACCCGGTTGTTGGCGACTTGCAGGTTGTGCGCCCAGCCGTGAACGAAGATGCCGCCTCCGCCCTGGGAGCTGTCGGTGACGCTGAGGCCGTCAATCGACGACGGGTTGCACTCGAAGTTGCTCGGATAGGGGTTGGGTTTGAGCTCAGTAGTCGTTGCCCACGTGGGTTTTGTAAAGCAGAGTGCTGGGCCACGCCGCCCCTGCCTCATCCGTTGCGCAACATCCTGCAGCAGCAGGGCATCCGTCGGGAACGCGCCTCCTTCTAGGTGTCGGTCCAGACGTTCTCTCCTTTCGGAGTCCACACACCCTTGCCCAGGACCGTGATTCCGGCGCCCTCATAGGCGCCCATCAGAGAAGGCTCCTGCAGCTGTTCGGCCAGGTTGCCGTTCACGGTGGCATCCCAGCCCACCACCGCCTCCAGCGGCAAGCGGTCAATCTGCGGCACACCTGGATTGGTCGGCGTGGTGAAGTAGTCCGCGGTCCGCCAAGGCGTACCCGGGCAGCTGTAAGTGCCGGTCGGAATCGTACGGGAGCGTTGCCCCGTAGCGAGTTCCGACGGACGGGGACGCCTGACAGCGTCAAGCCGAACAGGCAGTTGATCTGCCGGCGCCAGGGATCGAGCAGCTGGCCGGCCGGTGTGGCATTGGCATTGATGATGTGTTGCCGCGCCGACACCCTGCAGCCGGACAGGCTTCCACATGATCAGCATCTCATTGTGAGAAGCCTGAGCTGCCTTCTGAGTTGGGGTGGTTGCGGCGCAGCGCGGCTTCGCTGCACGCCGCTCACACCCCGGTCGAGGCTGTCGAGGCCGTTGTGCACGTCGGGTCGACGATGATCAAGTCGCCCGGAGAGGCGGCGTCGATCGTGCTCTGAATCGATTGCGAGGCGGTGACGTGAGTCGGGGCTTTGCCGCCAATGGTGACCGTCACCGTGTCGATCGACTGCTTGCCGTTGACGGCCGTGATGACCAGCGGCCGTATTGCGCGTGGTGACTGACGCTGGACCGCTTGTGTCGGGCTGTTCCCCCGTACTGCGCCTGTTGCTGGATGGCGCAGTCGGCACGCCGGCGTCCGGGACCGTCCCCGTGATCAACGTGTCGCTCCAGCGTGATGCCGGCCGCGGAAACCGCCATACGTACAGAGGAAGCGTAGCACGAGTTCCCCATCGTGGACTGCGAGCCAAAGCCGTAACGGCGCTGAGACCTTCTTCAGATTGAACGGCGCCGCGTTGGCCGAGGGACCCGCGTATCCGCTGTTGTCCACCTGCACATTGCCGAGCGCGGTGATGGTCAGCGTTTCCCGGCGCCGGCGTGCTCACCCAGGGACCGATGGCATCGCCATCCACTTCCTTGATGGCGGGCGTGGTATCGGGATAGGCGCAATCGGCATTGTTGTACGCCGCGCCAACGAAAGCCTGCGTGGGCACAACGGGCGTATCCAGATAGGTCTGCAGGCCCGGCATGTACGGCTCCTCGTAGCAGAACTGGCTGTAGGCCGGGTTGTACAAGGGATCGGTGATGAGCTGGCCGTAGGTCTGCCGGTTGGGTGGTGTCCAGGATCGGGCCGGCGTCGTTCATGCACTGGACCATAATCGTGGGCGAGAAGCCCGTAATGTTGGGCGGGTTCACGTCCCAGGACGAGAAATTCAGGCTTTCATACGTCCCCCAATGGTCGGCGTACACGCGGGAGATTTCATTACCCAGATAATCCTTGGTGGAGACCGGCATGTTGGGCGGAGAGAACTTCTCGCCGAACTGCGGCGAGAACGGATCGAACTCCGAGGTGAAGTCGTTCGTGATCACGCCAGTGAATTTCGCTGCGATGTGCGTGGAGGTGAAGAGGAAGAACTTCGCGCTCACGTTCATCTGGTCGCTCAACGTCACTTCCTTGCGGTCGCACAGAGGCCGGGTCGCTCCGGCAAACGGAGCCGTTTCCTGGCTTGCGGGAACAGACTCAGGTAGTCGGGCACCACGCGCATCTCGCCCACGCAGGGCCAAACCGGGTCCTGGAAGCCGGGGGTGCCCGGGACACCGGAGAGCTCTTCGTTCAACCCCAGGCCCGTCGTCGAGTTCTGATAGTTGGTGCCATTGAAACCCACACCCGAACCGGTGGGATCGTACAGGGATGCCACCGAGGCCTGGTCGGGAATGATGAAGATGCTGCCGCCCAAGCCGGGGAACTGCACCGTGACCGGCGCGATGAAGTTATCGCCGATCAGCAGGTTCTTGTCTTCTTCCTTGTAGACCTCGTAGCCCGGCGGCATGACCACTTCGACCACGTACTTCCCGGGCGGAAGCATGGGAACGCCGCCCTTGGCAGGGTTCAGAGGCCGGATTCGGCCCAGGGTGCCGTACGGTAGTGGTCACTCGAGTCAGGGTCATTCACGCGATCGTCGATTCGTTCCGGGCGCGCGCCGGAAGTGGGGTCGATGCCTATGGTGCTTGGGAACTGGTAGAAGCCGTCGTAGGGCGCCGGCTGGATCTGGTTCCAGATGTGCATCGAGTCATAGCACTTGTACTGCGCGTTGTACGGCAGCGTGTGCAGGGTGCCGCCGTTGTGCAAAGAGTTGTAATAGTCAAGGTACTGCGGCTGGTCATACAGCGAGAAGAAGAACAGATCATGGTTGGGAGTCCTGCGACATTCGTTCCCTGGCCAGGGCAGCTCATGTAGGGCTTTGGCGTTCCTGTGGTCGGGTCGGTATAGTTCGGGTAGAAGCCTTGCGCCCAGGCATCCCAACTGCTGCTTTGCGTGGTGTCCACCAACGTCAAGATGGGGGTCGCGCCATCGGCCGCAAACCCTTCCTGGTAGAGGTTGAGAGTGACGTTCGGAATGTTCGGTGCCCACGGCTGCTCGATCATCTGCGAGGCATCGTCGAAGGGTCGCGTGGAGGCATAGGTGACATGTCCATGGATGCCGCCGTTCTCGCCTACCTGCTTGGTCGACGCCGTGGTTCCCCCCGCAGAATGTTGGTGTTAGTACTGCTCGTCGCAGTGTTGTTGACCGCATTGGGCACGCTCACGCAGGCCGGCGGACAGGGTGCGAAAGGCGCCACGCCGAAGTCGATCCAGTTGCCCTGGCTGGTCATACCCGACCAGCCCTCGGAGTTGACCCAGGGCGGATCGATGCGACCCGTGGAAGTATGCTGGGGCTGCTGGAGTTCGCTTTGCCCAGTGCGAAGTAGTTGTTCGCTTCAGTCGTGCAATCCGCGCTGGTGCAATAGACCGCTCCTGGTACCGACAGGTCGCTGGGCAGCGGAATCGACTCGTTCGTGTTCGCCAGGAAATTGTAAGCTTTCGAAGTGCCGCACGCCCGGGCGCCATTGGCCGTCGTCCCGCAATAGCTGGAGCCGTCGGCCGGACCGCCCGCGTCGTAGACGGTGTGGGTTCCTGTGCGCTTATAGCGGCCCAGGTCCGGTTCCACGACATACCAGTTGAACAGCGGGAATGTTTCGTTGAAGTTGGCGACGCCGTTGGGGTCGGTCGATAGAGCGTTGGCATTGCTGCCGTTCCGGTATTTGATGCGCGTATAGACCGCGGGCACCCCGATCTCGCCCGGATCCCAGATTCCATTCTTGTTGTCGTCGACGAAATACCGGGTGTAGAGATTCGACTGCCACTGCTGGACGCCGATATTTCCCAGAGGGAGGGTTTGGCCGCCGGGGCAGGTGGTAGCGTTGTTGGTCCCGTTCGGCGCGGTGCTGGTGCAGCCCACGTTCGCCGGATACGAGAGGCCATCGATGATCTGGTCGTTCCACTGGTCGCCGATGGTCACTCTCCACTGGCCACCGGGAACACCATTGAACGTGAAGTTCCCGTTGGCGTCGCACTTGGTGAACATGAAGTCCTCGCCGTCCGGATCGCCCAGGCTGACCCAGCACTGGGTCCAGGCGAGCGCATCGCGGGTACCGCTGGGGTAGAGGCGCTGGTCGGGCGTGCGGCTCAGGCGCTGGACATCCACCTGCCCCGTGATGGTATTGGTGCACGGGCCGACGGAGCCGGGAGTGCCGTGGCCGGCGCAAACGTCGTTGTAGCGGGCGTTGATGATTGCCGGGTTGGCAAAGCCGATCGATACGTGGAATCCGCTCGGCCCGAACTCCTGGAAGTAGCCGGGCTCGCCGATGCGGATGAAGGAATCGTGGGGGTGCTGTCCGTCCAGCGTGTTGGTCTGTATCCATTCCTCGCCGCGTGCAATCCGGTCGGCCGCCGGGTAGGCCTGCACGCTGAACTTGTCCGGCATCAAATTGGCAATGAGCGCCTGACCGGCCAGCGGCGATAGCGTGACGTTGTCGGATTCATATTTCGGGCAGGTCACGATCCGGCCCGTGATGCCGGCCTGCGTGCCGTCGGTCGCGCTGCAGGCGTTGGCCGTCGTGCAGCTACAGGGTACCGCCACCGTGCAGGAGGTGCCGTCCTGCTGTATGCCACTCGTGAGCATCCCGCTGGTGATGACGAACGCGGGGATGTTGGCCGTTACCTGCGCCGCAACCGGGCAGGCGTCGAGTCCGGTGGAGGGATCGACGGTTCCTGCCAGCGCGTTCGACAACGGCTGGTTGAACATGTCGTGCGTATCCTGGCCAGTGAAATCGCCGAGTCCGCCGAAGGTGTCCCACAGGATGATCTCGAAGCCGCCCAGGCCGGGCTCGAGGGGGGCAACCGTGCCATTTCCGCCGCCGCCATCCTGCTCGCCGTTCAGTGGGTAATCGTCTTCAAAAACGATGACCGAAAGCTTCCCGGTTGGCAGTGGTGTGGGCGCCACCTTCACGAGGACCGGCGCGAAGGCAGACGTGGTGGTGCAAGCGTTGGGCCCACCCAGAATGTTGCAGGCGGGTTGGATCGGCGCGCCACTCATGGTGTGGCCGCAACCCGTGTTCAGTGTTGCGCTTGTTCCGGTTCCTGACACCGGCCCCGCGAGGCAGTTGGTGGGTGCGCTCACATTACTGGGATACGGGTTGGCGGCATCGCCCGGCAATATCGAGATGTAGTAGCGCTTGGTGGGATCCAGACGGACTGAGCCGGGCAACACTGCTGTCGAGCCCCCGCCTGTCAAGCACGAGTTACCAGTGCAATTCGGATCGGGCCGGCAGGCGCCATTGCCAAGGTCGCAGACGGCGGGAATATGCTGACCCGCGGTCGCGCTGCACCCAGCCGGAACACCGGCCGAGGTGCACACTGCGCGCGTGTCAAGCATCGTCTGGCCGCTCTCGCACGAGAGCGGCCCGGTGCAGCCCTGGGCGACGAAATTCATCCAGCTGGCGTGGAAATTCGTGCCAAAGGTAGGAATAGTGCCACCGGCGGCCACCGGAGCGGCGCAACCCGGCGTGGTGATGCTGGAGTTGGTGGTGCAGTTCGGGTCGACCCAGAAGGTCTCGTCTTCCTCGATGATCCAGCGGTAGTCGGTAATGAAGGGCAATGTCGTCCCGTTGCAAGAGATCCCGGTAGTGGTCACCGTGGAGAGAGCGCTGCAGCCGTAGGTTTGATACGCCGCGGAATCCACCACGTTGACGGTGAGATTGCTCGGGACCGGGAAGTTGAGGGTCACGGATTGGGAAGCGCCCACTGTTCCCTGCGAATTCTGTGGGCTGAAGGTGAGCGTGGGGCTGGTGGCGGTCGTCCCAACGGTTCCTAAAGTCGCGTTGAACCCTCCGTTCGGATCCATGATCACCGTTCCAACCGAAAGAGTTGGAGCCGGTGTCGCGGCGACCTTGAGGGGATAGCCCGCAGCATCACGACAAAACGCCAGCACGCCGGGCGACGGGACTTTCAGGTAAGCGGCTTCCTGTGCGGTATACGCTGGACTGGGGAAGCTACAGCTAATGCCACTGGCACTTTCGAGGGTTGCCGCGCCCAAGGTCACCATTGCGGTGAGGCTGGCAGGACAGCCATTCGTCGCGGTGTTGGTTCCAGCGGCTACGTTTGCGGTGATGGTCGCAGCCGACGTATTCGCGCAGTAGGTAAAGGTATCAGATGTGGTGGTCCCGGTTGGCGTGTATGTGAACGTGCCGTTTCTGCAAATGCCTGAGACGGTGTTTTGCGGCTGCGCGCTGCAACTCAGCGTGCCGCTGCCCGGGGCCGTGAGGAGCGTCACGCCGAAGACGTTGACGTCGTTGGCGATCACGCCCTTGGAGGGATCCGTCACGCTGAAGGGCTGCCCCGCAACCACGGAGTTGTAGGTATCCGGGTTGGCCGTCGCGGCTCCAATCCCACCCGCGCCGGTAGGCGGAAGCGCGGCGCCATTCACGCCAATGTAGGCGATCATTCCCGCATCACGCGCCGACGAATCGGCCGAAAGGCCTAAGTCGCGGGCAAAGATTGGCAGCGATGGAGGCGCTGTCCCGCCGCTCGGCACGGCAGGCACATTGAACATCACATCAAACGTCTTGCCGGCCGCCATGAAAACGTCGGTCTGCACGCGCGGAGCCGCGGGAGCCGAGGGAGCGCCGGCGACCTGCACGCCAGGCACCGGATTGCCGTCTTCGGCGATCAACGTGAATCCGCCAACCGTGGCGGCCGCACCCGCTCCGTTGAACCCCTGGGTGAGCGAGTTGACGATGGAGGGCACGTGCATCCGCAGACCGGCATTCACCAGGCGCGCCAAGACCGTTCCCGTGGCGCTGATTCCGGTCGTCGTGCCGACGCCGGCCGTTGCCGGAAATAGAGAATTGGCCGCACCGGTTTTGTTGAACGCAACGCCGTTGATCAGAAAGTAAAAGGGCGTGTAGTTCACCGCCGGCGGGTAGCAGGTACCGTACGGAGTCGGCAGAGCAGATGATACCGTCCCGATGTTCGATGTTCCGCTCGCAGTGAGCTGATTGCCGCAGCCGCCTAGTATGCCGGACCATACGTTCGTTTCCAGGAAGCCCGCCGTGCTGACCGCGGCGCTAACCGCGGCGTTTTGCACCGGGTCGATTTCACTGAACTCCAGCGGAAGCTCGGCGTTGTACTGAACCGCGGGAATCGCTGCAGTCGTCGTGTTCGCGGCGGCACCGGGATAAGCGACGCCTGGCGCCGTACCGCTCGTGGGCGCCGTGGTGACCACCAGCACGCCGATGAGCCCCATCGGCACCTGAATCGATGGGTGCGTACCCGACTCGAGCAAGTAGGTGCCTGGACGAAGGTTAGTCCAAGTGAGGGTCCCGCAGCCCGTCACCGGCCCTCCTGTGGTGGCGGTGTTGGAGACGGCGGTGCAGGAGGTGGCCGTTGTTGTAGCCGCTACGGCGGATACCTCTGCAGCCATCGATTGCACGCGGTTTGCCTGCACAGGCGGCGTATTCGTCGTAACGCCCGGAGTAGGCGCAGTACATGGGGTGCCCGGGGGATTGGCAGCAATAAACCAGCTGGTGCACTCCTGCGCCGTGGCGTGGCTCGGACTCACCGTGGTCGTTCGCAGAGCCGCATTGCCGAGGCCACCGCCCACCTGTCCGATGATGACGATGGAGGTGGGAATCGTATTCGCGGTCGCCCCTGTCGTGAAGGAGAGATTGTTCGTGAGATTGATCGTTAAGCTAGTGGCTCCCGAAGTGTTAACGGGAACAGTAATAACCACGGGAGACCACATACTTCCTACCGAAGTGGCAGCAGTCGTCGTAGCGGTGTTGAACGCTTGCACCGCGGAATTGAGTGCCGCGCAAGAGGCGCCGCCCGGGGCGGTGGCGGCCGCACCGCATGTGTAGCCCCACATCGGCACGGCCGTGCCATCGGGCATGGTCGCCGCGCTTGGGCCGGCGGTCAGGTTGATCGTCTGCGCGTGGGCCGCAGTCGCGAAGGAGAGAATCGCGAGCAATCGGCCCGTGCTCTCGAGGATTCTTTTAAAAGCAGTCGTATGCATGGTTCGTCTCTCTCTTAATCCCTGTTCGTCGCACATGGTCGCTATCAGCGCCGCTCACAGGCTCTCGTCGATCACGAATTCCCGGGAATCCACCAGCAACATCATGAGCATCCCGCCCGGGAAAACGTTGTTCGTCGTGATCTCGCGCTCGTTATGCGAGTGCCACATGAACGCCCACCCACGCTCGTTGGCGGGGTTCAACTGAAGGTTTGATGGGTTCAGCTTGGTGCAGTTCGCGTTCGTGGTGCTCGCGCAGGCGGGCGCGTTACCGCGCAGCGTCGCATCCGGACCAAGATAGGGGCTGCCGCCGTACCATGCTCCGTTGGTAAAGACGTTGGGATCGGGCAGCGTGGCTGGACCGCCCGCCGGCACATCACCGAAAGGATTCACCTCTATCGGCTTGTCGTGGTCCTGGCACCACTCCATGAAGTTCACCGCCGTGGGCGTCGCTCGAGTTATACCCATTCACGTCGGGAATGCAGGGGAGAGTAGCGAGTGGATCGCCAGCACTATCGCCGGCCGCAAGGCCAGCATTGCTCGCACCTCCAAGGGGCGGGTGGTGGCCATAGGGATCCCAGTTCAGTCCCCTGCCACTGAAATAGAAGATGCCATCGAACGCTTGGCCCGGCGTGGTGTCGGTGTTGAACATCAAAGTCCCGGCGAGGCCCGGTGCCGCTACCGGTGTGTCCGAGCCCGGGATACCGTTCGAAAAGGTGACGCAGCCCGCCGGAAGGGGTGAGCCGGAACACGGTGCGGCCGTGGAGGTCAACACCAGGTTTCCGTCGCGCCCCAGGATCCGCACATGGTTGGCGTGCTCGTGGAAGGGGTGCTGCCAGCGACCCTGGCCGATGCTGCGGATGAGCATCAGCTCGCCCATATGCGTGTGGGGGTTGGCGTTATAGGGCTGGTGCGGATACTCGCTCGCGTAGTTCGGATCCATCAGGTCCGGCATCGAGCGCCCGTTGATCAGGAAGTAGGCGGGGTGGTAGGGCTCGGTTTGCACTTCGAGACTGCAACCTGCGGCTCCGGCCGTGCAGCCAGCCAATGCCGTGACCTGCGCCAGCGCTTCCTTGTGAATCCGGGCATCCATTTCGGCCCACTGGACCAGGTATTCTCGGTCGTAGCAGCTACCGGGATGGTCATAGGCGGCGTGCGCCAGGGTAAAATCGGTCTCGCCCCAGTGCGCTTTTGCCAACAAATTCGCAGCGTGGTATCCGCTTGTGCAATTGGCCGGAACGTTCATTGGAAGAACGATGACGGCGCCGTATAGGCCCATCTCGATCTGCAGGTCGCCTTGCGTCCCACTGTAATAGGGGTGCGTTCCGGGCGCGGAGGCGACGAACTTGTATTGCACGGTACACCCAGGCTTTACCTCGGTCGTCAAAAGACCGACGGGTGCAGTCGCGCAAGGCGAGATCGCATTGGCGGCTACGCCATGCGCCGTCACTTGGAAGCCGGGAAAAAGGATTGACGTGTTGCCGGCGGACGTCGGCAGCCCGTTCGTCAGATTGATCGTGACGGTCTGCCCTTCCGTGACGATCAGCGTCGGTCCCGGCACCTGCATGGAGGGGCAAGTCTGGTTGGGTAAAGTCGGGGCAAAGCCCGTAGGCGCGCCATTGCACCCATAACCCCAGGAATACACCGCCTCTCCGTCCGGCTGGTTGAGTGAGGCCGGTTGCGCCGTAAGGTTAAAAGTTGGGCCCGTGATGCCGGGAGCCGCCGCACTCGCCGTGGCCGCGAGGCCCATCAGCAATGTCATCGACGCCAGGAGCCGTCCGCTATTTAGAATCGCTCTTTTCATGATCGCTTTCCCCACCGTTTCCTAGTTGCAGGTGTTCCCGTAGGTGTTGCCACCGGTGACGCTGTTGCAGATGTGGACCTCGGTCATCATTCCGCCGAAGTTCTCGGCGTCGTTCGAGAGGTGGTCAAGCTGCGGGCTGTAGAGATAGAAGACGCTCCCCGCCGGATAAAGGCTTGCGGCGCAGTTAGCGGACCCGCAGCCGGCGTCGCTGGCATCCAGAATGACGTCGAGCGACTCGCCGCCGCCGAGCGTGATCGAGTTGGTGTAGAACTCGGTGTTCACTCCCGCCTGGTCGCGCAGGAGCTTGGCGTTGAACCCGACTTCCTTCATCGGAACGCCCACGGATTGCAGCGTGTGATATTCGAATACCGACAGGTTCACCATGCGCAGCAGCGCCTTGCCGCCGAACGGAATGTTGATGATGGCGGGCATCGGTTGCGAGTAGTGCATCTGTCCGTCACTCGTCATCGAGGCCTGTGGACCGGGTGCGATCGTGTCGGGGTAGCTCCGCCCGTTGAGCAGGAAATACTTGGACTGCATGTCCACGAATAATTCGGGGTTGAAGGTCATGCCCACGAAATGGAAATTCGGATCGAAGTCGTGCATCTGGAGCGGATACTCGACGTCATAGGCGGTCGAGCCGTCGCCGTCGTTGTAGGTGTACCTTTGCGGGTTTTTTAACAAATCCATGCCTTCCGTCGCACCCGTGTTGACGGCCGGCATCGTGGCCGAGCACAGGATGTCCCGGCCGGGGTTGCACTCCGTGCGCAGATCCGGCGTGGCTGAAGTTAAAGGTGTGCAGGTGCTCGCGGTGCCCGTGGCACTGCAGGTCAGGCCGTTCTGGAGGCCCAGCGAGGCAAAGAGACTTGTGCCCGATGGCACCCGGTCCTGGCGCGGGCGCACATGAAGCTGGCCCACCATGCCCATCTGCAAGTGTTCGGGCGGCGTGATGTGGCAGTGCCAGAAGTACGTTCCGGCGTCCGGCGCCAGGTAGTAGTAGGTAAAGCTCGCGCCGATGTTGATGGCCACCGAAGCGTCCGGCACGCCGTCGTAGAAGCTGGAAGCGTTGGGGTAGCCGTGGAAGTGGATCGTGTGCTGCTCGAACAGGTCCGGCCGCATGATCATTCCAACGTTAGTCAACGTCAGGAACAGTTCGTCGTCCTCATCGAATGCCACCAGCGGCCCCGGGATGTTGCCGTTCATCACGCCGACGTCGATGATGGGGCGCGGATCGACGTGGCCGTCGAGCACCCCCGGCGTCGCGGCGTAGGCCGCAATGTCATTACCGGTATCTGCCGCCAGTCCCGATGCGGCTGTCCACTGAAACGGATATTCGAGGACTCCATCCGGACTTATCCCGCCCGTGGTAGAAACGCACGAAAGCGTCACCTGACCTGTGTAACCCGGCGGGGTGCTGGTACCTCCCTCAGCAGTGGCAGCGGAGATCAGGATTTGTTGTCCTGCTGTGAAGCCCGTCGGAGCATCCGCCCAAGCAGTTACCGTGGTAGCACCAGGTGCTGCAGAGCAGGTCCCGGCAGTGGTCGTTGGGGTCGTAGCGGGAAATGGACCCTCGAGCAGGTTGGCGACGGTGACCGTTTGTGCCACATCAGGCGCAAGGCCGACCGCACCGTTCCAGGTGAACGAGGGCGTCGGAGCGCCGCCATTCCCTGGAGAAGCACCACTGGTCGCCCCGTCGGTGTTCGCCGGATCACCGTGCACCAGCGTGGTTGGAGAGACGACGTTGAAGCCGCTCGGATACTGTGTGCCCTCGTGACCGGCCGCGATCGCCGCGAGCCCTGAAAGCGGCCCGAAGGCGAACATGAAGGTCTGCGTGCCGTCGGCCATGGTCGAGTAGCCGTCGCCGCCCGAGACCTGCTGGCACTTGATTGCGCCGTTGACGTTGGACGTCGGTGTCACGTAACCCCCAGTCACGCCCGCGACGGTGCTGCCCGGAGTGTTATTTGTCGTCGGATTGCCGGACGGAGTCCCGGTGAGCGTAGTCGGGGTGGCACTCGCTACCCCGAACTGCGTCGGCCCGGTGTACGCCGACTCCGCGTTGTTGTTGTTGAGCGCCGCAGGATGCGTGATCGTGCTCGGCGGGCACTGCACGCGAAACGACTGCGCGGCAGCCGGTAGCGCTGCGAAACACCCAAGGGCGGCACCAAGCCATAAAGCTGATTGGGTTATGCTTCTCACGTCTTTACCTCCCGACTCGTCGAAACAAACAACTCACTGGCCAACCGCGCGCGATTCTCAAGGATTACTGTCGTTATCATCGCGTCACTTCATCCCTAGCTGCGACGGCCAACTTCTCTCGGATTCCGTCGCGACCAAGCATGCCTCGCAATGCGACACGAGTTGCGGGTGGAAAACAGTAGTTGCCAAGTAGGAATCACCTCATGACCTCTCGGCACATGAGCGACGGCGCGTCGATGCGCGCCCCTGAGCCGGCGCGACATGACATATCGCAGCGACAGCGTCTCATCACGGCCCGCGCTTTCTTCCGCGGCGCGTGGTGATTTTCCGCCCCACCGCATACACCATGCGGAAGTAGTCCTCGGGCCGGAGTGCGGCCGGAAGGAAGCTCGCTCACTTTTTTCACTTTGATAAAGTTGGCCCGACAGTGCTGCAAACAGCTTAATGCAGCCGCTTCAGTGCACCGCTTACATGGTCGTAGAGTTACAGCTCGCCTCAAATAGGTGTGTCATCCATCCGCGGGAACGCAGCCTTCAGCAGGGTTTCGTTCATAAAGTTGATCAACGCACGATTTCCTCACCGCCGCGGCGTACTCAACGTGCTGAATCAGTTCTTCGCCGACGAGAACGCATTCCCGTTGCGGCCCTCAGCGTTACAAGCGAGCGCCCGACGGTGCCGCAGCAGCAAGCCGCGCCGCCGCCGGCTACAGCCTCGGCTTATCGTTCGCGAGCCAGTGGCGCGAGGGCGGACTCGACGGCGCCCTTTCGGTCGACGATCTGGTGCGCGGCATTCGCGCCGGCATCGGCGGGACCGCACTCGCGCCAGAGGACCAGCAGCGCGCGAGCGCCTTGCCGAAAGAGGCCTTCACCGCGTGGGCCGGAACCAACAAAGCCGCTGCCGACGAATTTCTCGCGCACAACGCCGAGCAGGCGGGCGTCACGACCACCGCATCGGGCCTACAATATCTCGTTCAAATGAAAGGCGATCCGACCCGGCGCCGAGTGGCGCTTGCTCATTCCGCCGGATTTGGCTTATGCGCTGACGCCGTCGCCATCGATAGCGCCGAATGCCTTGTTGATCTTCGACGTGTCGATCATCGGGGTGGAGCCAGCCGGCACACCGCACGCCGCTGCGCCCGGCCCCGGCATCGGTATCGGCAACGCCTTGAAGCGCGGCGGCCGCGCCGCCGGCGCCCACCGATCAGGTCACGCTACGGTACCGTTTGAGCCTCGCCGACGGCACGGTGCTGGACCGCTCGGAAGATCCCCCGCCTCTAGCTTGCGTGTGCTTGATCCATCAGCCGTTGATACACTTTCATGACGGACGGCACGTACGCCAGCGTCTCTCGATACGGCGGTACGTGGCGGCCGTACCGCTCCACCGCGTCTTCGCCGGCATTGTATGCGGCCAGCGCGAGTTCCAAGTTGCTGCCGAAGCGGGTGAGCAGATCGCTCAAGTAGTGCGCGCCGGCGCGCACATTCTGCTCGGGATCAAAGATGTTCTTCACGCCGTAGCGCTTTGCGGTCGCCGGCTGCAATTGCATGAGTCCGATTGCGCCCTTCTTGGAAACGGCGCGCGGATTGAAACCTGATTCGACCACGATGACCGCACGGACCAGCGCTGCCTGTATGGTCGCCGCTTTCGCCGCACCCGTGATGACGCCGTCGTATTGCGCCGAGCGCGCCAGCCAGTCGATGGATTTTTCCTTAGGGGCGGCAGTCGCGGCATCGATCGGAGTCGCGATCAGAAACTGATAGCGCGAATCGGTAGGCACGTTACTGAAGTGGGTCACGCCGTTCGCGTCGGTGAACGAGTACACATCCGCGCGCGCGAATTCGGGAGCGGCGCACACGATCACCAGAATCAGCAAGTTAGACCACGCCGACATTTGCCGAGGGTACGCCAACCAGCAACACAAGGTTAGGTGGGAAAACACCGTAGCCGGCCAAGGGCCGCGCGGATGCGAGCGGCTGCGGCGCAGGCCGCACAAGGCGCCAGGTGCCCGAGCGGCGCACGGCCGCTTGCCCGATTGGCTAGCGCGCCACCAGTGCTTGGGCAGCGGGCTCCCACGTCCTGCGTTCCGCCAGCAGATCTTCAGCGCGCGCGAATCCATCGAAGCGAACCCAGGGCTTGCCCGGCGCGGCGCGCACCAGCGTCAGTGGTATATGGCTCATCTTATCGCCGCGAAACGCATTGAAGGCCTTCTGCACGGCCAAGCTGGCGGCAAGCGTGCCCGAGTAGTGATCCCAGCCTTTCAAGGCATGAAATCGCGCAGCGTATTCACGCAGCCGGGCCGGCGTATCCTGCTCCGGATCGATGGAAATCGACATCAGATGCACCGCCTCGCGTGCGCCGCCCAAGTCGTCCTGGAACTGCTCGAAGACCTGGCTGGTCATCGGGCAAATCGTCGTGCAGCTGGTGTAAATGAAATTGAGCACCACCGGCCGGCCGTCGTTGAGTTCAGCGGCAAGATTCACCGACTTGCCATCCTCGCGAACCATCGTGACGTCGGGAATGAGGTATTCCGCCAGCGAGCGCGGCACGTTTGAGGCACCATCGGCAGCGGCAACGCCAGCCACCAGTGCTAACGACCCCAGGGCCGCGACCGTCCAAAATCCTGCTCGAATGATCGACCGCATGCGCGTCTCCCGATCCCGTGGTGGAGGCGAAAGTACCCCCGCGGTAGTTTCGACGCAGCACGCCCAGGGCGCCATGGGTAGAACACCTAATGTCATCGGGTCGCGCAGCCGTATCCTAATGCGGCGGCGCGTGTGCTTTGCCAAATTCCACCCAAAAATTGATCTCCTTGGCAAAATCGTCGCGGGCCGCCCCCAGGGGGCGTACCGTCGCCGGGGCATCCGCCTGGTACGAGAGGGCCTTGCGCAAGGTACCCGCGGGGGACGACAAATACGCCTTGGCCGCGCGGCTTTGTTCGTTGTAAAGAATGATCACGATATCGTCATGGTTGGCGACGCAGACATTGAACGTCCTCACCATGGCACCATTCCGTGCCACGGCCTGCTTCACCGCCGTGGTTTGCTCGACTGGACTGACGCCAATCACGACCGACAGATGCGCCGGCAATTGACTGTCCGGCCCGTTGTGAAGCACCACATCGATCAGCGGTTTGAGTGAGTGCGTCGCTGCGCCTCGCGCAGCGAGGCCTGCCGCCAAGGCGAGCATCATGACCCACCCAACTCGATTGCCGATGATCAAGCGCAAACTACGTCCTAGGTCGCCGACCCCGGTGAAATTCTACACCAGCGGCCGTTCGCATCACCGGGAACGGGCCGCATGTCCTGACGCCTTATGTTCATTCTCGTGCGCAATCGCACGGTACCATCGTCGCCGCCGCGATAGATTCGCACTTTTCAGGCAACCCCGCTATCTCCCGAGCGCCCGCGCCCGGCGACTACAGTGTTCACCGCAGGGGTTGCCCTCCATAGCTTATGTCGACACCGCCTTGCTACACAGTCGCATCGGGCAAAAGATGGTGCGTCACAAAGATCTGAAAGGAAACACTCGAATGATCAGCAAGCGCGGCATCGGAATTCTCTCGGCGGCACTCCTTACGGCGTTGTCGGCGGCGCCCGGCCACGCGGCCTACGTCACCTACGCGGCTTCCGGAACCATTACCGAGGCCGATGGGATGACATACCCCGGCGCTCTTGCCGCCGCCGCCACGGGCGAGAAGCTCACCGTGGACTTTACGGTCGACACGAGTACGCCGGGATCTGCGTATGCGCCCGGGGCCAACCTGTTCCCGTCGGCGGTGGTTGCCGCGGACGCCTCGATCGGCCTCGGCACGGTCGGCCTCGGCGTCGACACCAATGAGATCGTGGTCGCTCACAACAGCGACAGCAGCGGCGTCTATACGACGGCGTGGCTCTTGGACAGCAGCGGCAATACGGCCGGTCTGACCGGGACGACGTCTGAATTCCTGTTGCTCACCTCGGCCGACAGCTCGACGCCCCTCAATCTCTACAAGAACGCGTCGCTGTCGAACGCCCCCTTGCAGCCGGGCAAGGCCAATTCGGCGGACGAATTGGTGCTGCAGTTTACAACTTACTCGGACGGCGTTTATCAATCGCAGAGCGAGCTCGTGGTCGGAGACGATGTGTCGATCAGCCGCGTCCGGGCACCGGAGATCGACCCCGCCTCCGCAACCAGCGCGCTCACGCTGCTTCTGGGCAGCCTGGCCGTGCTGTGCGGGCGCCGCGGCGTCAAAGTCGGTGCGCGCCCCGCAGCTTCGACTGAGTGCTGAAATCGGAGCTACGCCGGGAAAAAACGCCGACCAGTTCTCGCGCCGGCGTGATGAATTCGCACTTTGGCGGCAACCCCGCTATCGTCGCTGGCCACTCAAAATAGGCCTCTGGGACGACATGCGCCACACGGAACTCTTTCGAATGCCGAAATCGTGGCGAAACGCTGCATTCGCGGCGCTGCTGACGTGGTTCGTCGCACCCGCAGCCCTCGCCCAGCACGAGCACGCGTCCAGCGAATTCGAGGTTTTCGTCGCCGCCGAGGCGCTGGCGGGACACAGCCAGCCGCATCCTCGCGAGGAGGATTCGTGGGTCAATGCCGACGTCATTTATGGCCTGACTCACGACCACTTTCGCGTCTTCGGTGAATACTACATCACGCCCGAGGAACACGATCTCGAGCGCTTCCAAGTCGGCTATGAGGTGGTCCCCGATACCATGGTTTGGCTGGGCCGCTTTCACCAACCGGGGAGCGCCTGGGACACCGAACACCATCACGGCCGCTACCTGCAGACCTCGATCACGCGGCCGGCCATCGAGGACTGGGAAGACGAAGAAGGTTTGATACCGGAGCACATCACGGGACTCCTGGTCGAATCGCGCCGCCCGCTCGGCGCCGAATCGGGCCTGCAGATCTCGAGCGGTATCGGCGCCGGGCCGGCCATGACGCGCGACGGCAATGAGCCGATCAACCTCGTCGGCAACAATCCCGGCAGGCACGGCTCGTCCCTGACGGGACGGCTCGCCTATCTGCCCGACTATGCCGGCACCAGCAGCGCGGGTCTTCTGTGGGGCCACGACCAGCTGTTCGTCACGACTCCGCTTGCCGTGGCATCCTTGCGCTCGAACCATGCCACGCTCGGCATCTACGGCGCCTATGCCGACTGGAGCGTCGATGCGTGGCGCATCATCGGCGCAGGCTATTACGTCGACATTGCGCTCGATCGGCCCACTGCCGATGAAAGCTTCATCTCAGGGTACGTGCAGGCGGAGCGGCTGCTGGTGCATCGGTTGACGGCGTATGCGCGGGTGGAAGATTCGGCGCGCATGCAGGACTCCCGCTATGTCGCGCTGTTCAACGACCACCCGTCGGACTTCGAGATCACGTTGCGCCGGCAGACCGCGGGTCTGCGCTGGGATTATGCGCGGCGCCAGGCCGTGTCCTGCGAGCTCAGCCACGTGGATTCGCTGACGAAGTCCGGCAATGAAGTGCGGTTGCAGTGGTCAGCGGCAATTCCGTGAAGAGAATCGCGGCGCTCGCTCTTCTCGCGCTGCTGCTCGGCGCGGCCACCCCAGCCTTCGCCGCAGAGGAGCTGGTGCTCATCGTCAGCGCCCATAGCGACGTCGATCAGCTCGATTCCCCGTTGGTGAGACGATTGTTCCTCGGCCTGACCGTCACCGAGCACGGCAGAAGCCTGCGGCCGTACTTGAACGAATCCGACAGCCAGCTGAAGGAAATTTTCCTGCAAAATATCGTCTCGATGTCGGATAGCACTTATGATCGCTACGTTCTGCAGCAGTCCCTGAAACAAGGCCGCACGCAACCGGTGGTTTACCGCAGCAACGCCCAGTTGATCAGCAGCGTCGCGCTCGATCCGACCGCGGTGAGCTACGCGTGGCTGCGAGACGTGGTGCATGACCCCCGTGTCCGGGTTTTGCGGGTCGTATGGCACGATTGAGATCCAAGTTTGCCAATCTCGTCACCGGATTCGTGCTGGGAGCGCACCTCATTTTGTTGCCCGCCTTGTATTTCGGCGTGGGCTACGTGATTCGCAAGAGCCACGAAGACTTGTTCGTGCAGCACGCCCGAACCTTCGCGCGCGTACTCGCCGATGAATTCGAGGTGGGAGCGGCGCTCGACTCCGCCGTGCGCACCGAGGATCTGCTGGATCTCGCGATCATCCATGGCGAAAGCCGCTACGCGGAATTGGTCGACGGCACTCGCCGCATCCGCAGCCAGCTCGGACCGCCGGAGATCACCGCTCCGCGCGCGCCTGACATGCGCTTCGCGCACGGTGGCGGCGACATCTACTTCATCGTGTTGCCGATCGTGCACGAGGGCCGCAGCGCGGAGTTGCGCTTGGGGTTCGACGAGCGGCCCACGCAGGCACGGATTCAACTGGCCCTCAATCGCATGCTGCTGCTGCTGGCCGGCTACCTGTGCGTGGCGGTCGGCATCGCATCGTATTTGAGCAACCGGCTGTCGCGCCCGATTCGCCGCCTGCAGGATGTCTCCCGTGCCATCGCATCGGGCGATTACGCCCAGGCCCTGCACGTCAGCACCGGCATTCGAGAATTGCACGAGCTGGCCGGTGACCTCGAGGCCATGCGGCGCGAGCTCGTTGGCGTGCACGACAGCCTACAGGAGAAGATCCGGGAAAAAGAGATTTCCGAGGCCCGGCGCGATGAGCTGCAAAAACAGCTGCGGCATCGCCAACGGCTGGAGACGGTCGGTACGCTCGCCGGCGGCATCGCTCACGAATTCAACAACGTGCTGGTACCCATCATCCTGTTCACCGACACGGCGCTGCAGGATTTGCCGCCGGGCAGCGCGTCGCACTCGGATCTGGAGCGCGTGTTGGCGTCCGCGCGCCGCGCGAAGAACGTCGTGCAGAAGATTCTGACCTTCAGCCACGTCCTCGGCGACACCAAGCTCGCGCCGCTCGATCTGCGCAACGTCGTGGCCGAGAGCGTGGTGCTGTTTTCGGCGCTCGCGCCGCCGAGCATCGAAATACGCACCGATATTGCCGAGCAGGTGCCCATGGTGCGCGCCGACGCCACGCTCGCCGGGGATCTCGTCATGAATCTCTGCACCAATGCCTATCAATCGATGCAGGGTACGGCCGGTGTTTTGACGGTGGGGTTGCGGGTGCCGCCGTCGACGGTGGGCGCGCACCCGAGCGTCGAACTCTGGGTGGCCGACACCGGGCACGGCATGGAGCAGGCCACCGTGGAGCGCATCTTCGAGCCCTTCTTCACGACTCGCCCGGTCGGCCAGGGAACGGGTCTCGGACTTTCCGTCGTGCATGGAATCGTGGAAAGTTTCGGTGCTAGCATCTCGGTCGAGACTTCACCCGGGGCGGGCACGACTTTCAGAATCTTGTTTCCGGCAATCGCCGAATCGGCGCCATCCGGCAAATCCCTGGACTCTTATGGGACCTAGTGTGCTAGTGATCGACGATGAAGCGGACGTGCGCGATGGCATCAAGCGCGTGCTCGAACGCGCCGGCTTTTCGGTGCGGATCATCGACAATGCGACCGATGCACTTCTCGAGCTCGAGCGAACTCCGGCGGATGTCGTGATCACCGACATCATCATGCCGAAGGTCAGCGGCGTCGAAGCGATCGCGCGCCTGGTGCGGGAATTTCCGCAGGTGCGGATCGTTGCGATCTCGGGCGGCGGTAACTTCGATGCGAGCAGCTACCAGCCCGGCGCCATCACCACGACCGCCTATCTCGCTGCCGCCAAGAAGGCCGGAGCCCACTTTATCTTGACCAAACCATTCGAATCCCGGGAATTGATCGATGCCGTGCAGCAGGTCATCGGCACCGGCCAGGAGAGGACACCGTGATGCAGATTTACCGCGCCCGCAACGCTTCGCTCTGGGTCCTGCTGGCTACCCTCGCCTCTGGGTTACCGGGCGCGTGGGCTGCCGAAACGGCACCCAACGCCACGCCGCCCAACGCACCTTCAGCGGCACCCAGCACCCCGCCGAAGACGGCTCCCGCGCCGTCCAAGGAAGGTAGCTACGACGTCGGGCTCATGCTTGGCAGCCAGCTCGAGCACAACGGGGTGCCCATCTTGTCGCTGGACGCGATCATTCGCGGACTCAAGGACTCGGTCGGCGGCCGCGCCGTCACGCCGGCGGAGCGCGAAACGGCGCTGACCTTCCTGCACGACGCGCGTGAGGTGCTGGCGGAGAAGAATAAGGCTGAGGCCCGCAAGTTTCTCGAGCGCAATGCCAAGGCACCCGGCGTCAAGATCATGCCCTCCGGTGTTCAATACCGGGTGCTCGCCACGGGCGACGCCAAAGGGAAAACCGCGGCGCCCGCCGATGAAGTCACCGTGCGCTACCGAGCCGGCCTGGCCGACGGCACGGAGATCGATCGCTCCGATTTTCACGACCGGCCTGCGACCTTTCGCGTCAACTCAGTCATCAAGGGCTGGCAGGAAGCGTTTCTGGCGATGAAGCCCGGCGACAAGTGGCAGTTGTTCGTGCCGCCGGATTTGGCCTATGGCGCAAACCCGCCGCCCACGATCCCGCCTGGCGCACTGCTGGTCTACGAGATCGAGATGCTGCACATCGACGCCGCCGCACCCATGGACCTCAACGACGTGAAGGGCCGCCGCAATCCGCCGGCCGCAGCGCCCGCGACCCATTGAGTCAAGGGGTCGTCCAAGGACCGTCGGGTATCGGCCGTGTCCCGTTGGGGGCGTCCAGGTGCACCAGAAAACCGCCTTTGGACCCAAACCGTTGGTGCGGTCCCAACGTCAGGTGTGGATAGTAGCCGGTCATGATCCGGTGTTCCGCGGTGTCCTCCAGCCGCTCGATCAGGTAGTCCGGCACGAACGTGTCGACCATGTGCTTCAGGGTCTCGGAGGCCAGGCCGCACGCCAGATAGGTATCGGCCTGCACCTGCGCGGCCACCAGCGGGATGCCGCGGATGCGAAACCAGCCAAGCGCATAGTCGACGCGCACCCGGCGCTGCTCCGGCAGATCGAAGGGATAGGCGACGTGGGCTTGATTGCGCCAGGGCGGCGGCAGCGGGTTGGCATCGATGTCGCCCATCACGCCGGACAGGAACACCTGCGCCGCAGGCTGTGCCGGCAGTGCGGCGAGATCGTTCGGCCGCAGCCAGAGCACCAGCGCCTCATCGCCCGGGACATCACGCACCGCGGCAGCCAGGGCCGACGCCGGCGCGCCCGCCGGCAGCGCACGGTTCGAGACTCGCAGGCCGCTGGCCTGCACGGCAGCGGCAAGCGCCGCGGCGGCGGCCTCGCCGATGTCGCCTCGTCGATAGACCTGCCGCACCTGCTTGACCGCCGCAACCGCGCTGCCGGGCGCGTCGTCGCGCGCTTGCGCAAGTTGCTGGCCGATGAGATCGGCTTCTAGCCGCACACCGCGCGAGTAATAAATCGAATAGAACTCATGCTCGGCGTCGGCCGGCGGCAGTTCGACGTTGGGAAACAGGCATGGCACGGCGCTCTGCTCGCAGAACTGCTGCACCGGCTCCCAAGTGCCGCGACCCAGTCCCGAGAGCACCGCGAATACCGGCTCCGCGGCAAATTTCTGTTGCAGCTGCGCAGTCCACGTGGCGGAAGGCCCCTTGAGTTCCCAAACGTGCAGCACCCAGCGCCGCGTCACCTTGAACATGTTCTTGACGTAGGCCGTGTTGCCCGAGGGCATCATGCTTTGCGCCGCCGGCAGGCGCTGCGTGTTGTTGCGATCCTGGAAGAAATGCTCGAGTACGTCGAGCATGCCGCGGCGTTTCACGGGATCCGCATCCGGCGTAATGATGGTGGCGAAGTGCAGCTCCATGTCGGAGACGCCGGGAACCCGCCGATGATCGAGTGCGCGCAGGTGGGTGATCAGCGCCGCGAGATCCGCATCGTCGAGCGCGTAGCGCGGCATGAGATAACTCATGGTGCGGCCCTCGGAATCCACTCCCTCGCGAATCGCGCGGGCGAGCGTCTCGTTGCTGTAGGGCTCCCGGTCGGTGCGCGCCCCCGGCACATACGGCAGCTCGACCTGCTCGGCACTGCCGGCGCTTGGGTGGAACAGGAACTCACCGGTGATGGGCGGGATGACGCTGCGCGCCTCCTGACTGCCGAGGCCGCTGTGCCGATGACAGTTGGCACAGGCTGCCTGCGGCGCCGCTCAAGGGTTCGCCCCCCTGACGCGCCCCCACCAGCGCCTGCCCGGAGCCCAACACACCGTTGAGGTAGATGGCCGCGCCCACCGCCGAGTCCGGGAGCTGTGATGGCGCGGAGTGCGCCCGCCCGCGCGGTGCCGCGCGCGGCGCGGAACCCGGTTCCGGGAGGATCAGCAGAAGGCCCAGCAGCAGGGCAATCAGCGCCGGCCGCCGCGCGCCGCTCATGGGCCGGGCCGGCCGCTAACTCCCGGCGGTGTCCCGTCCCCGGGAATCAGAACCTTGCCGCCATGGCGCATCGGGGTCGGCGGCGGCAGAAACGCCTGAACGTCGAGTTTCGGGTTGACGATCGCCCGATCGATCACCAGCTTGTCGCCGGCGTCGCGTGCCGATGAGTTCGGCGCCGAACTGGTCATCAGACTTTTCGGGATCATCAAGCCGTCGACCGCCTGATAGCCGCCGTAGTAAACCGAGACCGGCGCGCCCGGCGCCAGCGGATTCGTGGCCGGACGGTCATAGCGAATCTCGAGGTTGGTGTCGACGTCGATCCACACCTTGCGCTGCGCGCCCGAGGCCAGCTTCAACGACAGCCGGTAGGTCTTGCGGCCGTCGAGCACGTCGAGGCCGTCGAATTCGGCAGTCACGCCCTTGGCCTGGTAATCGAGCAGGGGGCCGTCGATCGCGAACTCATCGCGCGCGTAGTCCACTTCTTCCTTGGAGAACGTTTTCATGTCCGGCAGACCGCTGGTGCCGGGCCGTACCTTCCAGCCGCGCGCGCCGTCGAAGATGCGCGTGAACTGGTTGTACTGCTCCTTGATTTCGAAGCGGGTGCGGTTGGGGCGCTCGAGTTGCATGACGAAGGGAATGTGCGGCCCGTCGGTCCGCCCGCCCCTCTCCAGATGGCCGAACCACATCATGCTGTTCACCCGGCGCCACGCCTCGAGACCGCCGCGCGCCGCGGCGTTGCGGTCGATCACCTCGGCCGCCGTGGTGGCGAGCGCCTTGGGTGCGTGCGCCGTGCCATGCGGAGTTGCATGCGCAACGCCGAGAATGCCGCCGACCACGGCAGCGATGAACACTCTGAGGACGGTTCGACGCATGCTAGGGCTGCTTCGCAGATTGCGCGGCGACCACAGCGAACTGCGGCTTCTGGAACAGGGGGTCGCTCAAAGCCTCGTTGATCGCGACGCGCGAGATCGCAATCTTGCGCGTTTCTTTCACGCCCTGAACCGCCGTCTCGAGCACGTGCGGCACCATGAGTCCGTGCTCGGGTTTGTAGTCGCGGTAGTAGACGGCGACCTCGTGCTGCTTGCCGTCGAGCACGCGCGGTGCGCCGTCGGCCTTGATCTCGAGAAAGCTGCCGGCATCGATCCAGAGGTTGCGCTGTGCGCCGTTGCGCAGCGTCAGTTTGAGCTTGTACGCGGGGTGTCCTTCGACCGCCTCGGTGCCGACGAGGGCCACCTTGGTTCCCTTGGCGGCAGAGTCGATCAGCGGGCCGTCGAGCTCGTCGGTCGCCGCCGCCGAATTCGTCTCAGCGGCGGAGAACGGCTCGACCTCATTGCGGTTGAGGAACGGCCGCACCTTCCAGCCCTGCGAGCCGTCGTATACCTGCACCGACGTCTGGTCCTTGAACGTGATTTCGAGTCGGCTCTTGTGCGCGCGCTTCAGCTTCATCACGAAGGGCAGCGCGTGGTTGTCCTTGCCGCCGGCCTCCATCGTACCTTCCATGGTCATGGTCTGTACCGCATGCCAGGCGGTGAGACCGCCGCGCGCGGCAATATTCTTTTCGACGATCTGCACGGCACTCAAAGTGGCCTGTGCGTGGCTCGTCGCGGCCGCCGTCAAGGCGGCGAACGACACCAAGCAAGAGGCGAGCACGGGAAAGCGGGTCATGATTGTGTTCCTTTCGGGGTTGCTTGAGATCATTCGACGATCAATCCGTCGGCGCGAAATTTTCCGATGATGACGCTGACTTCGTCGCCGGGCCTGACCAAATTGCCCTTGTTGGAGAAAACCATCCAATACTGTTTATTGGCCTCGGCGGCGCTCATCTGCCGGAGCTGGCCGATTTTTTCCATGGTCGGTATGTGCAGTACCGCGTTGCTGCGGATGCCGACGAGTTCCGGAGTGTTCTCGTGGTCGCCCAGGGTCTTGGCGAGTTTCGGCTGCAGCACCCGGTAGCTGAATTTGATGAGATTGCCCGAGGAGGTGTAGTTGGCCTGTAGCTTGTCCACGCCCCACACTTCGGTGTAGTAGTGCTGCGCCTTTTCCGTGGCCTTGGTGTTGCGGTACGGCGAGCGCGCGAGGGCGCCCTTTGAGCCGGTCTTGGCGGTCTTCGGCACCGGCTGGCCTCGCGGCGGGGTGAGCGGGACCATCAGCCCCATCCGCGGCCGGGGCGGGGCTTCGGATGCCTGCGATGATGTCGGCGCGGGCAGCGGCGAGGCAGGCGGTGGCGATGCGGACTTCGCGCCTTCGTCCGCGGGCGACTGAGCGCCGGCGAGAGGAGCGGTCAGCACGGCGAAGCAGGCGCTCATCAGAGCCGCGCGCCGCGCAAAATGCCAGGATCTTTCGTTGAACATTGTGATTGGCCTTGCGGGTCGATTCATTGGACTGGGTTCGACGCCGACCGCTGCAGCACGTGCGCGTGGCCGGGCGGCGGCTGGCCGGACGCGCTGCGCTTCGCGGCGGCCAGGGCATAGGGCGAAACGGGCCCGCCGGCAATGACCGGAGGGCTCTTCGCGGTTTTGAGCGTGGGCAGGGTCTTGAGAGGCTTGGGCCGGTGCGGCACGACGCTTGATCTCGCGACTGCGGCCGCGGCGGGCGCGGGAATGGCGGCCGCCATGACGCCTGCGAGAGCCGCCGCAAGTGCCCACGTCAGGCAGCGCGCGCGCCAGCTGCCGACTATCCGGCGCTGCACGACTGCCCATGCTGCTTGCCGATTGCTTCGAGACATACAAACTCTCCGTTGATGGTGATCGCCCGATCGTGGCTAATGCGGCCGCGTCGCGTCCATCCACTGCTCCACGCTGCGCTGGTCCCCTTGCTGCGACGGACGGCTGGCAGTGGCCGAGTTGTATTTTTTCTTTTGATCGTCGTTCAGAAGCGCGCGAATCTTGTCGCCGGTGCGCTCGTTCACGGTACGCGTCGCCGGGGCCCGTTCGGCCGGCAACAGGCTCCGGTCACTCCAGATCTTCTGCACCGACTCACGCTGCTCGAGCAGAATTTTTCTCAGTTCACCCTGTTGAAGCGCATCGAGATCGAGCCCCGTGGAGAGCGCCTTGATGCGCTCCTCGAGACTCCCGGCCCCGCCGGGGTGCCCGGGGCGCTGCGGTACGGCCGCCGCGCCCCCATCCGCCGCTGCGAGAGCGGGCAGGACGGTCAGCGGGATGCAGCACATCCCGCTCAACCAGAGCCAACCTGCCAACACGCCGACCCCGGCGGTCTTATTTGCGCGCACCAAACCCATGCCTCATCTCGCCGTCCCGGTGAGCGTCGCCGTCTGGGTTCCCGCCGCATCCGTGACCGACACCGTGGCCGATTGGGCGCCGGTGGGATCGGCGCGCAGCGGCTTGTACTGCACGACCACCATGCAGCTCGAGCCGGGCTGCAACGTCGTCATGCCGAAGAACTGACCGCCGCCCGCCGGGCCGCAGGTCGACGCCGCCGCGAAGATGCTCCAGTCGCCCGCGTTCGCACCGCCCAACGTGCCCTTGCCGATTCCGGTGAGCGGCGCGTTGCCGGTATTAGTCACCAAGAAAATCTCGGTCGCACCGGTCGTACCGCGGGTCGTCGTGCCAAAAGCATGGCTGCTCGGGTTGATCGAAGCCGTGATCACCGGCGCCGTCCCCGTCCCGCTCAGGGCAACCGGCGAACCGGTCACCGTGACGCTGCCGCTGATCGTCACCGTCCCCGCTGTCGCACCCGGGGCGGTGGGCTCAAAGACCACCGCGATGTTGCAGTTGGCGCCCGCCGCGAGGGTCGACACCGCAGCTGTTGCCGTTCGCCGCGAGCGAGAACGGCGCACTGACTGCGATGTTGATGCCGGTCAGCGCTGCGGTCCCGGTGTTGTGCAGCACGAGTGTCTTGCTCGCGCTGGTCGTGCCGTCGACCACCGACCCGAAGGTGAGCGGTCCGCCCGTCACGTTGGCGATCGCAGCCGCCGCTTGCTGATATTCAACGGCACCGATGTCGGCGGGGTTGCCGGCCGTCAGCGGCCGGGTGTTGCCGAAGAAATCGGTGCGCGGCGCGCCCTGATTGGTGCCTGCATCGACCGCCGCCGAGGTGGCCGGGAGCGAGTAGGCACCCAGGACCGAACCCAACGCCGGAACGCTGACCATCTGCTCCTGTGCAGTCGAGGTCGGTTGCCGCCGGACGCGTCAGGGTCAACGGCCCGTAGGTCATGTTGATCCAGTTGTTGCCTTCGTCAACCGTGGCGGTGGCCGAGATGCCCTGGAAGCGGAACACCTGCGGAACACCCACGTTCTCTGAAATACCGGCCGGCGTGAAGTACCCCAGGCACATGCCCTGGTTGTTCGCACCCTGCTGCGAGGCGCACTGCTCCGGCGGCACGCGCGCGCCGTTGCAGTACTGACCGACCAGAAGTCCCGCGCCGCCGGCCGGCGCCAGCGTCGTGGTCGCGGTCGGCGCCGGCAGGTTGTGGCTGCCGAACACGTTCGCCGAGTTCAGCGGATCGCTGAAGATGGAATTGATCGCGGTCAGCGCCACCGCGCCGTTGTCGGCGGTGTTCGGTCCAATGCCGCCGCCGGACAGTACCGCCGTCGGTGCGCTCGTGTAGCCCGCGCCGCCATTGGTCACTGTGGCACGGGTGATGACGCCGTTCCTCACCGTCAGGGTCACCGTCGCACCGCTGCCGCCGCCGCCCACCAGCGTGACCGTGGGGGCGCTCGTATAAGCACCGCCCGCGTCGGTGATGGTGACCGCATTGACGGCCCCGTTCGCCACAGTGACCGTCACGGCGCCTTCCAAGCTGTAGCCCGTGCCCACCGTGGCCGGATTGAATACCAAGGCGTGGCCATTGACGTTCGGCAGTGTGTCCATGCGCACACCGACATCCCAGTAGAGCTGGAGAGGTGTGTTATCCGAGTTCTTGAGACCGGTCGGATCGGTGCACTGTCCGGTCGCCGTCTGCGTGAACTCCGGCAGCAGTGCGATGATGTTCTGCTGCGATTGCAGACCGGTCCCGTTCGGCGTTGTTGCACCTTGATTGGCCAGCGGCACCCCGTTCGAATCCACCATTTCGACGTGGAACGCACGGTTCTGCCAGAACATGTCATTCACGAGCTGCGGCAGGCTCACCAGGATGCAGCGGCCATTGGTCAGCGACTTCTTCGTGTCGTTGGCGTCGCCGTAACCGAAGCCTGCCGGGCAGATCACCGAGCCGGTATTGACCACGGTGCCCAACTCCGGAGACACATAGCCCGTGAGGCTCGCCATCATGTTCGGCGTGTTCTGCATGGTCACCAATCCGGCGGGCTGCGGGATATGCGGCGCGTTCGGATCGAGGCAGCCCGGCGTCTGCGGCTGCGTCGGATCCGGGGTCGGCAGGCAACCCGGAGGCGGCGATGCCTGATCGATGGCGCCCAGGGTCTTGAACAACACACCGGCGGACGCCGTCGTGTCGTTGGACGCAATCGTGTTGTTCACCACCGTGGTCTTGAACGCATCTTGGATGGAGACACCGCCGCCGTCCCAGCCGGCCACGTTGTTGGCGATGATGTTGTTCGTCACCGTGACGCCGTACCACTGGCTCGGCTGGGTCGGGAACAACGACACCTCGGTGCCGTTGACCTGGCGCAGGCGCAGGCCGCCGCCGCTGCCGTAGGCCGCGCTGTTGCCGAGAATCAAGTTCGAGTCGATCACCAAGCCGGGACCCGTCCCGTCGCCGATGCCCGGCGGACAGTCGAGGTCGGTGGTGCCGCCGCACTCCTGTCCGGTGGTGACCAGCGTCCGGTCTTCCTGTGCGCCCATGACGATGATGCCGCCGCCGTCGACCGACAGCGTCGGGTTGTTGGCCTCGTTGAACAGCACCACGTTGTTGTGGATGTAGCCGTTGAAGCTCAAGCCCATGTGCGCGATGCCGCCGCCGTCGCTCGAGGTCAGATTCGCAGCCACCCAGTTATGGTCGATCTCGTATTCATCGGAACCCGCACTGATGGTGATGCCGCCCGCTCCTGCCGGCGAGCCGGAGAACAGCGCATCGCCGATGGACGCGTTGTCGATGACCTGGTTGTGGTGCACGTGCACGTTGGTCTGCAGTGCCGACGGAATCGCCCCGTTGACCTGCGTACCCCGCGGGATCGGCGGGCACAGCGGCGCCGGGTTGGCGCCCGTATTGCCGCAGATCACATTGTCCAGCGTGGCCACCGGCGGCGATTCGCCGTTGCCGATGTTGATGCCGCCCGACAGCGTGCCCGCGTTCGCGATGATGCGGTTGTTCGCGATCTGGACATTATTGTTCCAGCCGTGCAAATAAATGCCGCCGCCGCCCTGCGAGCTGTTGGTGATGGTGAGGCCATCGACGCTCGACGGGTTGCAATTGAAGTTCGCCGTGCCGTAGTCCGTCGCATTCGGCGTATTGCCGGTCGTCGCCGAACCGCAGTCCGCCTTCGAATTGGTGAGATAGACGCTGCCGTCGACGTAGGTGCCCGCCCCGCCGGTCTGACCCCAGAGGTCCGAGGCGTTCGGTTGGCGAATGCCGCGGCCCACGATCGTCACACCGGCACCCTCATAGGCGCCCATCAGCGAGGGCTCTTGCAGCACCTGCGCCAGATTCCCGTTGCTCGAGGCATCCCAACCGACGAACCCTTCGAAGGGCAGGCGGTCGTCGCGGAAGAACATGCCGGAGGGACAGGTGTAGCCGCCCGGCGCGTCGAAGTTCTGGTTACCAATGTTGGTCCAGCCCTGCAAGGTCAGACCAAACAGACAGTCCACGCGCCGGCGCCAGGGATCCATCTTGCCTGCGGGCTGCGCATCGGCGTTGATCGTGACCGACGTCGCGCCGACGCCCTGCAAGCGCACCGGCTTCCACATGATGAGGTTCTCGCGGTACGCACCCGCGTCGACGATGAGCATGTCGCCCGGCGACGCTGCGTCGATGGCCGCCTGCAGCGGGTTCGGATAGAACTCGCCGAACGTAGTGGTGACCGTGCTCGACGGCGTCACCAGCGTCGGCGTCTTACCGCCGACGGTGACGGTGATGCCGCTGACCGACTGCTTGCCGTTGCCGGCGGTGATTACCACTTCGCCGCATTGCGCGGGGTAGGTCACGGTCTTGCCGTTCACCACGGCTTGCTGCGTCACGGGGCAGGCCGGAAGCTTGGCATTGGCCGGCAATGCGACGCTGATGGCCGTATCAGACCAGCCTTGTACCGTCGCGGTCACGCCGCCGATGCTCACGCCGGTGGGCGTGTTGCACGTCGTGCTGCTCGAGCTCGCAGCCGCGGCTGCGCAGGGCGAGCCGAAGCCATAGTGACGAATCACCGTCTTCGTGTTGTACGGCGCAGTGTTGCCCGAGGGGCCCGTGAACTGCGGATTCTGGACGGCCATGTCGCCCACCGCGTTGAGCGTCAGCGTCGCGGTCAAGGTCGGCGACCAGGGACCGATGCCCGCGCCCAAGCCGGTGGTACGTTGAAGGTATCGGCGCGCGCAATCATCGGCGTGCCGTTCGGGTACTCCGCGTCCGGCAAATTGTAGTGATCGGCGAACGCCATGACGGGCGTCACGGGCGTGTCCATGTAATTCGTCATGCCCGGCATGAACATCTGCTCGTAGCAGAAGTTGCTGTAGGCCGGGTTGTAGGCCGGATCGACGATCATCGCGACCTTGCCGGTGGCCGGATCGATGGCGCCGCTCGGATCGGGGATCGGACCCGGATCGTTCATGCAGGCGATCGACATCTGCGGCGCGTAGCCGGTCGGATTCGGCGGATTGACTTCCCAGGTTGAGAAGTACATGCCGTTGTAGACGCCCCATTGGTCGCCGTACACGCGGCTCATCTCCGTGCCCATGAAGTCGCGCATGTTGACCGGCAGATTGGCGGCGCCGAACTTCTCGCCGAACTGCGGCGAGAACGGATCGAATTCCGAGGCCATGTCGTTGGTCATCATGCCGGTGAAGTGACCGGCGACGTGATTCTTCGTGATAGATGAAGAACTTGGTGTTGGCCGCCATCTGGTCGGCCAGGACCACTTCCTTGCGATCGCACAGCGGCCGGGCGGCACCCGCGAACGGCGCCACCTGCTTCGACGCCGGGGAACAGGCTCAGGTAATCGGGCACGGTGCGCACCTCGCCCACGCACGGCCAGACCTGGTCGGTGTTCACGTTGAAGTCCGAGCGCTCCAGGTTGATCGACGCCCGAGCGTCGTGGTCGGATTCTGGGCGTTGTTCGCGTTGTAGTACGCGTTGATCGCGGCCTGGTCGGGCAGGATGAAGATGTTGCGCGATGCCGGCGAACTGCTGCGTCACCGGGGCGATGAAGACGTCGCCCACGAGGATGTTCTTGTCCTCTTCCTTGACGAGCTCCCAGCCGGAGGGCACCACCACCTCGACCACGTACTTGCCGGCCGGCAGCATCGGGGTGCCGTCGTCGGGATTCGCGATGCAGATGTTGCAATTGGTGCCGGCACTGGCGTGTTCACGCCGTTGAGCAACCCTGGCCCGAGGGACGGCCGGTGACCGGGTCGCGGTCGACGACGCTCGGGAAGTTGTATTTGCCGTCATACGGCGCCGGCTGGATCTGATTCATCATCGCCCAGCCATCGAAGCACTTGAACTGCGAATCGTAGGCGAGCGTCTTCTTGGCGCCGTGTCACGATCGGCCGCATCCAGCCACATCTTGCTGCCCTGCAGGGTCTGGAAGAACGGGCTGGTCGGGTCCTGGCCCGGGCAGTTCATGTTGGTGATGTAGCCGTTGTTCGATGCCTTGGTCACCGGGTTGGCGGTGCCGTCCGTATTCTGCAGCAGCGTGCCGGTGCCCGTGCCGTCGGTGCGGAAGCCCTGCGCCCACTTGTCCCAGCTCGTGGTCAGCGTCGAGTCCACCAGCGTGAGCGGGTCACAGCCGTCCGCGTTGGTGCTTTCCTGGTACAGGTTGACCTGCACATTCGGCACCAGCGGCTCCCAGGCGTTTTGCACCAACAGCGTCGGATCATCGAACGGCCGGGTCGAGGCATAGGCCACGATGCCGCTGATGCCGCCGTTCTCGGCCGGCGTGTGGTCGTCACGCCGTTGAGCGTGGCCGAGGTCGCCGCCTTGTACGGCTTCATGCCGAAGTCGATGAAGTTATGTTGTCCGAGCAGACCCTGCCAGCCCTCGGTGGTCATGCCACGGCGGATCGATGCGGCCGCTCGACAGATAAGTGTTGCCGGACGGAATGGGGCCGGAGGTACCGGTCTTGCCGGCGTAATAGGTGCCGTTCAAGATGCCGTTGGGCAGCTCGGGGTCGCCGCTCGCGGTGCAATCCGCATTCAAGCAATAGACGGCGCCGGGTATGCGCAGCGCGGCGGGCAGAGAATTCTGCTCGAGCGTGCCCGCCAAATGGCTGGCCGAGTTGGAGCACTTCGGAGTGTAGGCACCACCCGCAGCGGCAATGGCCGCTGCCGAGCAATCATCCGGACCGCCGGCATCATAGATGACATGCACGCCCGTCGGCTTTGAAGCGCGTGGTGTCGGGCTCGACGACCAGCCAGTTCATGAACGGGAAGATCTCGTTGTTGGTGGCGTAGCCGTTGAAGTCGGTCGAGGTCTTGAAGCCGACGCTGCCGTCGCGGTAGCGCACGTCCATGGCGAGCAGCGGCAGACCCGGTTCGAGATCCGCATTGCTCGTCGGGTCACGGTCGGGAATGCCGTTGCCGTTCAGGTCGAGGTAGGTGCGGGTATAGATATTGGTGCGCCACTGGATGACCGTCGGCTGCACCACGGTGTTGCCGCTCACCGTCACGGCGGCGATCAGGCCGTCGAGCATGATGTCGTTCCACTGATCGAACACGGCCATCTTGTAGACGCCGTCCGGCAGCCCCGTCATCGAGAAGTTGCCCTGCGCGTCGCACTTGGCGAACGCGAAATCCTGCTGATCGGGGATGCCGATGGACACATAGCAATGCGAGAACGCGAATGCATCGTAACTGCCCGTGTCGTAGGTGCGCTCGTCGGGCGTGCGCGACATGTGGTCGCCATGCACCTGGCCCGTCAGGCTGGAATTGCAGGTCAGACCCGCCGCCGCCGCTCGCGATCGGAATCGCACAGGCCGGTGCCCGCGCTGTTGCTGCGCCGATCGTTGATGATCTTCGGATTGGCGAAGCCCATCTGCACGTGGAAGCCGCCCGGACCGAATTCCTGGAAGTACGACGGTTCGCCCGGACGGACGAATGCCTCGTGCGGCTTGCCGCCGTCGAGCGTATTGGTCTGCAGCCATTCTTCGCCGCGCGCGATGCGATCGGCCGCAGGAGCTGCCGCCACTTCATAGAGGCCGGGGTAGAGATTGCGGATCACCGCCTGACCGGCGAGCGGCGACTTGGTCTTGCCGTCCGACTCGTATTCCGGGCAGGTCACGATCATGCCGACGATGCCGTCGGGATTCGAGCCGTGATCGGGCACGCATTTTGCCCGGTGCTCGGGTCGAACGTGCCGGCGAGCGAGTTGTTGAGCGGCATGTTGAACATGTCGTAGGTCGGCTGGCCATTGTTGTCGCCGAACTGGCCGCCCTGGTCGAGCAGCTCGATCTGGAAGCTGCCGAGGCCGGGCTTCGTTCGGCGCCAGGATGTCGACGCCGCCGCCGGCATCGTTCTCGCCGTTGAGCGGATAGTCGTCCTCGTACACGAACACGGCGATCTGCGCGGTGGGCAGCGGCGTCTCGGCGAGCGAGATGGTCAGCGCCGGAACGATGGCATTGTGGTTCGGATCGAATTGCGGCGGAATCTGCCGGCCGCCCATGTTGTGGCCGCACTTGCCGCTGCCGGCCACATAGGCCGCGGGATCGGGGACCAGCACGTGCGTGATGGCATCCGCTTTCGCGCAGTCGATTGCCGGGCTGAACTGACGCGTAACGCCGTTCACCGTGACCGGGCCGCCTACGGCCGCCAGCGTCGGATTGATGGCATCGCCGGGCATGACCGAGATGAAGTAATGCTTGTTCGGATCGAGGTAGACCTGATCCGGCGTCAGCGCCACGCGCTGAGTAGCATATCCGGCGGCCTTCGGATCGCTGCGGCACACGCCGTTGCCGATGTCGCACACCGTCGCCAGGCCTTGCAGGGTCTGGCCGGCTTCGCACGAGATGCTGCCGACGCATCCGGTCGCGACCACCTTCATGTTCGAGGTATGGAAATTGTAGCCGATCGACTCCACCGGCAGCGGCGGGCAGAGCCGGCCGTAGGAATCGTTCGGCCGCGGGCATCACGTTGACCTGACACTTCGGATCGGTCCAGAACGTGTTGTCCTCTTCGATGACCCAGCGGTAATCGGTGATCACGATGGCCGGATTCTTGTCGTCGATCAGAGTGAGCTTGAGGCCGGAACCGGCCGGGAAATTCGACCGTCGACGGTGCGCGAGTGGCGCCGGCAGCAGTGCCCTGCTGATTTCTTCACGTTGTACTGAAACGAGTATTGCCCCGCAGCCGCCGCCGTCGCCTCGAACGAACCGTCCGGATTGAGATTCAGCGTGAGGCCGCTCGACACGTTCTGCAGCGTGGTCAAATCGACCTTGAGCGGCAGGCCGCTCGGGTCGACGTCGTTCAGCAGCACGCCCGGCGAATTGATCGAGAGAAACTTGGCATTCGACGCGGTGTAGCTGTCATTGGCCAGCACCGGCGCCTTACCCATCGAGCAAGCCGCGCTTTGCATGGACTGGTCGCATTCGGCGATGGTCGCGGTAAAGGACGTAGTGCCGTTGTTGACGTTGAAGGCGAAGCTGCCGCCGCAGGCGCCCGATGCCGGCGGCGTGTAGATGAAGGTACCGTTCGACTGGAACGAGAATGTGCTGCCCGCGGCAGCGCGGGCGTGCCGACCAGCGCCGCACCGTTCGCGCCGATCGCACCGGCGAGAACGCCCAAGCGAGGGATCCGTGACCGCGAGCGTTGTCCCGGCGACGCAGTAATAGGTCTTCGCGCCAACACCGCTCACCGTCGAGCCCGAGGCGGTCGAACCGACCGCGCCCGCGACCGCACCGCCGGCGACGGCGATGTACGCCTGCATGCCGCCGTCCCGCTGACTGTTGGTCGACAGGCTCAACGCGCGGTCGAAGATCGGATAGGTGGCCGCCGTGTAGACGCCGCCGGTCGGCGGCGTCTGCGCCGGCTTGACCAGCACGTCATAGCTCTTGCCGGCGGCCAGGAATACTTCGTTCTGCACGCGCGGCAGGCCCGGCAGCGGATTGCCGTCTTCGGCCACCAGCGTGAATGGCAGACCGACCACCGAGGGCACGTGCATGTGCGAGCCGGCGTTGACCAAGTTGATCATCACATTGCCGGTGGTCGGCGTGACGGTGCCGCCCGCGGCGGCCGGCGCGAGGACTGGATGCGGTCGCGGCACCGATGTTGGTGCGATCGAACGACACGCCGTTGACGAGATAGTAGCGCGGGCTGTAGTTGACGGTCGGCGGATAGCAGGTATTGAAGTTTGCCGAAGCCGGGTTGCCGCAGCCGCCCGGTTGTCCGCTCCAAGGCTGCGTCTCCGAGAAATTCGCGGTGCGTACCGCGGCATCGACGGTCGTATTTTGCAGCGGGTCGATTTCACTCAGCAGCACGGGCAGGTTGGCGTCGTAGCTGTCGCAGCCGGGCTGCGGCGTGCTCGCGCAAGCGTTATAGGTAAACGCCGGCACCGTGCCGTTCGCCTGGGTCGTCACGATCAGAATGCCGATACAGGCCCATCGGGCCCTGAATAGACGGATGCGTGCCCGATTCGATCAGATAGGTGCCGGGACGCAGGTTGCTCCACACGAGACCCGTGGTCGCACCGGCCGCCACTTCGGTACCGAACGATTGCACGCGCGGAAGCTGCGCCACCGGCTGATTCGTCGCCCCGGTGTTGGCGACCGGCCAGGTCACTTGTTGCGCGGCGTGCGCAGGGCTCGCCGTGGTGGTGCCGCCCGAGCCGAGCCCGCCGCCCACTTGACCCACGATCATCAGCGAGGTCGGGACGGTATTGGCGCCGCCGGTCGTGGTGAACGACAAGCTGTTGGTCAAATTGATCGTGAGGCTGGTGGTCGGCCCGGTGTAAGGCACCGTGATCACGACCGGCGACCAGGTTGCACCGGCCTTCGGGTTGGCCGCGGCGCAAGTTGGACCGCTGGTTGCGCCGCTCACGGGAGCCGCGCACGTGTAGCCCCACATCGGCACGATCTGCCCATCGGGAAGAGTCGTGCTGGTGGGTGCCGCCGTGAGGCCGACCACCGACTGCGCGAGGGACGCGCCGCTCGCCAGCAGGAGAATGGAGGCAGCCAGACCCGCATGCAGCCGGTTTGCTTTTGTTGTAATGGTTCGCATCGCAATTCTCCTGGAAATCAATTCGTTTCGTCGATCACGAAGCTGCGTGCATCGATCAACATCATCATCATCATGCCGCCCGGAAAGATGTTGTTCGTCGTGATCTCGCGCTCGTTATGTGAGTGCCACATGTAGGCGTAGCCCGCCTCGGCAGTCGGTGAATTCGCGGCGGTGCCCACCACCGGCAGCGGCGTTGCGCCGACCGCGCGGATGTTGGCTTCGGCACCCAGGTAAGGGCTGCCGGAATACCAAAGGCCGTTCACGACGATGGTGGGATCCGGCAAAGTTGCAGGACCGCCGCTCGCCACCTGGCCGAAGGGATGAGTCTCGAGTGCCTTGGTGTGATCGCCGCACCACTCGTAATAATTGGGCGCGGTGGGATCCGCCGTGTAGTAGCCATTCACGTCGGGAACGCAGGGCGTCTTGTCCCCCGCAAATCCGTGACCGAACACATCCCAGTTCAAACCGCGTCCGGTCCAATAGAAAATCCCGTCCATCGTGAGGCCCGGCGTCGTCGTGGTGGTGAACATCAGCGGACCGGCGGGAGCGGCGCAGTTGGCGTACGCCACAGGGTCGGTGATCGAAACGCACTTGGGGTCATTCTTCGCGAGCAGCAGGTTGCCGTCGCGTGCCAGGACGCGTACATGGTTCGCATGCTCATGAAAGGGATGCTGCAGGCGGCCCTGGCCGATGATCCGCAGCAGCGTCAATTCCCCCGGATGCATGTGAGGGTTGCCGTTGTACGGCTGGTTCGGATACTGCGGCGAGTAGTTGGGATCCATATCGTCCGGCATGGAGCGGCCGTTGATCATGAAATAGTTGGCGACGTACGGCTCGGCGACGATCACCAGGCACCCGCTCGGGCTCGTGCAGCTCGCGCCGGCGGGCTTTGCCTTGATCGGCGATCACCTGCTGCTGGGCCTGCAGATGAATGTTCCCGTCCATCTCGGTGAACTGGAACAAATACTCACGGTCGTAGCAGCTCGCCGGATGGTCATAGGCGGACGTGGAAAGCCGGAAGTCCCCTTCGCCGTGGAAATTCTTCGCCGCATCCGCGTTGAGCGGCGTGCAGTGCGAGCCTGCCGCACCCACGGTCTGTTGAGTTTTGGGCAGCACGATCAGCGCCCCCGACAAACCCATTTCGATCTGCAGGTCGCCCTGCGTGCCGCTGTAGTAGGAATGCGTACCGGGAGTGGAGGCTGTAAAGGTGTATGTCACCGTGTTGCACGGGGCGGCACCGCAGGTGGCATTCGGAGCCTCCTGAGCGAGGATGCCCGGTGCGCCGCCGCTGCTGGCGACCTGAAAGCCGGGAAACAGAATTGACGTGTTGCCGGCGACGGCGGGCAGATTGTTGGTGAGCGTGACCGTGACCGTATCGCCTTCGGTGACGATCAATGTCGGACCCGGGAGCTGCGCCGACGGACAATTCTGCCCTGCCATGGAGGGCTTGAAGCCGAGCGGCGGCGCAGCGCATCCGTATCCCCACGCATAGACCACGGTGCCGTCCGGCTGCGTGATGGAAGTCGGCGCCGCGCTCAGGCTGAATGACGACGTGCCCGCCGTCGACGAACCGACGATGCCGGGTGCGGCCGCCATGGCGGACAGTGCGAGCAGCGACCCCAGCGTGACGCTCGCGCCCCGCAGGAACTGCCCGAGCGGAATATTCTTGTTCATGCCTCGCATCGCTGCTCTCCTAGGTTCCGCAGACTTTGGTGGTCGGGTCGACCGAACCGCAGATGTTGACTTCGGTCATCAGGCCGCCGAAGTTCTCGGCATCGTTCGCCAGATGATCGAGTTGGGGGGTGTACAGATAGAACTTCTGGCCCTTGGCAAGGCCGGTCGCGTCCAGGATCACATCGATCGATTCGCCGCCGCCGAGCGTGATCGAGTTCGTGTTGTACGCAAGATTGTTGCCGGCCATGTCGCGCAGCAGGCGCGCATTCAGGCCGATGACTCTCATCGGAATGCCGAGCGAGGCGAGCGTCTGAAATTCGGTGACGTCGAGGTCGGAAATGCGCAGCAGCGCCTTGCCGTTCAAAGGTATGTTGATGACGCTCGGCAGCGGCTGCGAGGAGTGCATGGTGCCGTCGGAGGATTGAGTCTGCATCGGGCCGGCCACCACGGCGCCGACCGGCACCGGCGCTGCGCAGGCCGGCAAGCTGTCGCCGTCCACGCAGACGTGTCCGCCCACCGTGTCCGGATAGCTGCGGCCATTCAGCGTGAAGTACTTGTCCTTCATGTCGGAGAAGGACTCCGGGTTGAAGGTCATGCCGACAAAGTGAAAGTTGGGATCGAAGCCATGGATCTGCAGCGGATACTCGACGTCGTAGTAGGTCGAGCCGTCGCCGTCGTTATAGGCATAGTTGCCGGTCGACGCTCGCGCGACACTGTTGCTCGCCGGGATCGGCGAGGTGCACATGATGTCTGTGCCGCAGCGCTTGCGGACGGGTTCGTAGGCCGCGAACACGGCAGTGCGTGCGGCAGCCGTAGTGGCGCTGCTCGGGTCAACCAGTGGGTTCGCCGTCGTGACTGTCCCTTCCCACTGCGCAAGCGCGGCGTACAGCGAAGCGCCCGCCGCCACGCGATTCTGCCGCGGCCGCACGTAGATCTGGCCGACCATGCCCATCTGCAGATGCTCCGGCGGCGCGATGTGACAGTGCCAGAAATAGGTTCCGGCGTCCGGTGCGAGGTAGTAGTAGGTAAAGCTGCCGCCGATGCTGATGGCGATGGAGGCGTCCGGCACGCCGTCGTAGAAGGACGCCGCGTTGGGGTAGCCGTGGAAGTGGATCGTGTGCTGTTCGAACAGGTCGGGGCGCATGATCATGCCGACGTTGGTCAGCGTCAGGAACAGTTCATCGTCTTCGTCGATCGCGATCAGCGGCGCCGGCGCGTTGGCGTTCATGACGCCGACGTCCATGATGGCGCGCGGATCGACGTGACCGTCGAGCAGTGAACTCGTGTATGCCCAGCTCAACGCGCCGTCGGAGCAAGTACCGCTGGTGCACGACGGTGCGGTGCCTCCGGCGGTTCCGCCGGCGGCCGCGGTGTAGAGACCAACGGCCGTGCGCACGACCGCACCGGCAAGATACGTGGACCCCGCTGTCCAGGGATCGACGTTGACGTCGTTGGTCAAGCCGATCGCACCGTTGAAGGCGAAGGTATTGTCCGGCATGCCCACCAGATTGCTCGGGGTTCCGGTATCGCCCGACGTGCCGCCGGCGCCGAAGGTGGTGTTGAACACGGAGTTGACCTCAGTGCCCGGCTCACCGTTGTACATGTCCTTGAGACCGGACAGCGGGCCGAAACCGAACAGATAGATGGGCAGCCCGTCGCCCATCGTCGCGTAACCGTCGCCGCCGGCGATCTGCTGGCATTTGATGGTGGACGTCGCCGCGGTCGCCACCGCAGTCGGCAGCCCGGCGGCGTCGAGACTCACCGTGCCCGGATGCTGCGAAGTATTGGCCGGGCATTGCACCCGGAAGCTCTGCGCTTCGGCGCCGGCCGCAAACAGCGTCAGCCCGTAAAGCGAAAATAGGCGGACCAGGTGTCGAGCGTTCTTCATGTCGAATCCTCCATCGGCGCGTGGGCGGGCATCACTCCGCCCGAAACAGTGGTTGTCGGAGAGTTTGTTGTGGTTGAAATGGCAATTGAGCGCGGCAGCTCCGCATACAGCTGGTCCGCGGTCGCGAAGCCGCCGATGCGCACCCAGGGCGCACCAGGGGCCGGCCGAACCAGGGTCGCGGGCGAATGGTCCATCTTGGCGCCGCGATAGACGTCGAACGCGCGCTGCGCCGCCTCGCTGGCTGCGCGCGTGCCCGTGTAATGCTGCCATTCAGGTCCGGCGTCGAACGTCTTTGCGTATTCGCGCAGCCGCGCCGGTGTGTCCTGCTCCGGATCGATCGAAATCGACACCAGGTGCACGCGGTCGCGGTCGGCGCCGAGCTTGGACTGTAATTCCGACAACGTGTGGCTGGTCAACGGACACACGGTGGTACAGCTCGTGTAGATGAACGCCAACACGACGGGACGATCGTCGCTGAGTTCCGCGCGCAGATTGACCACCGCGCCATCTTGGCGGACGAGCGCAATGTCGGGGATTGAATAGTTGGCCGTGGTACGGCTCGCGGCGGCGGCCGACTCGGGCGCCGCCGCAACATGATGCTCGTGGTCCTCCGCGCGCGCAGCGCCGCCCGCGTAGGCCGCGGCGACGGCAAACGTCGCGGCAGCCAAGGCCAATGCGCCGAAAATCTGTGTGCGAGGCTGCATCCGTTGTCCTGATTCCATCCCGTGTTCTTTCGCCCGCGAGTACCGCGTTGCTCCGGCTTTCCGTGGGGTGGCATAGTCGCGGGAATTCGAGTCGCTGACGATTCGGCAGATCCCCTCCGCAGGATGGGTAAGGGTGCGTAGGGACGAGGTAGGGAAACGGCGTAGACGGCGCGGCGCGCGGGCGGGCGGGCGCGACCGGCGTCACGTCAAGTCAGCTGGGAGAGTCAGTGGGTAGACGCGCGAGGGCGTCGCCGAAGCTAACTCAACGCGTGTTGAGTATCTTGAAGCGCGTCAAGAAGCGTCGGGGATTTGGCGCGTCCGGCGCCTTCAGGCGGTCGAGGCGAGCGGCTGCAGACTTGGCGGGCCGCGATCGCCGAAGGGCTCGCTGCCGGTCATGCCATTGCGAATCGCAAACATGGTGATGGCGGCGGCATTGTGCAGCTGCAATTTGCGCATCAGATTCGAGCGGTGCTTCTCGACCGTCTTCGGACTCACGCCCAGTTCGCGCGCGATCAGCTTGTTGGAATTGCCGAGTGCGATGCGTGTCAGCACCTCGCGCTCGCGGCCGGTGATGGTTTGGGTTAGCGGCGCACAGGCCGGTCGCTGATCGCCGGACAGATAGCCCGTGAGAATCTTGCTGGCAATAGTCTTGCACAGGAATTGCTGGCCGGCCGACACCGTGCGGATGGCCAGGTTCAACTCGGCGCTGTTCGCGTCCTTTAAGACGTAGCCGTCGGCGCCCGCATTCAGCGCGGCGCGGATGTACTCTTCGCTCTCATGCCCCGTCAGCACCAATTTTCGCGTCCGCGGCGATAGTTTGCGGATCTCGCCGAGCAATTCGATTCCCGAGCGCCCGGGCAGTGCAAGGTCCGTGATCACGAGGTCAGGCTGCAAATCGCGAATCCCGTCCAGGCTGTCGTCGACGGAGGGGAATTCGCCGACGACCTGAAACTCGGCTTCGAGTTCGATGAGGGCTTTCAGACCCTCGCGGAGGATGGCGTGGTCTTCGACCAAGACCAGCCGGATTGGCGGCTTCGCGGCTGCATCGGCCACGCTAGTGGGTCGCTTTTCCAGTCCAACTTGCATCAACATTCTCCCGGTCCGTTGCTAAGTCGAGTCATCGTGCGTAAGCCAAATTCGACGTTCGACTCCCTGATATGCAAGTTTTACAACTGTGATGAAGTGTAAATGCACGCCCACGGACGGTGCAAGGCGTCAATAGGCAAGACTTGGCATATGGCATGGGGTAGAAATCAGTTTTGGTGATGATTGTGACGCGCGTCACAAATAACCGATATTCTGTCAAATGCCCCTTGCGCGAGGCCCGGGTTCCTGCCATCCCCAATGACGACGGCGAGACGCTCGCGGCGCTTCAGCGTGTCGCCGGCCGCGATGACCCCGCGACCAATACCGAATTGTTAATGATACGGGTTTTCTCAGCACGAATCACTTTTTCTGTCGCAGGCCAACGACAGTGACTCGCCGAGTCAATGTGTTGCAAACTTGAAGCTATGGTGCAGGGTTTCGCCACATATGCTCTGTGGATTCTGGTGTTCGGCGCGATTGCGCTGCCCGTCGAACGTGCGCAGGCGGCGCTCGGCGGCGATGCGGCCAGCATCGTGACCGACACAACCGAAATGCACGGCGTCGCTCACGCGACTCTGCTGCAGCAATACGAGATTCAAGAGATCACGAACGACAACGGCATGCGCGTGCGCGAGTACTTGAATCGCAACGGCGTCGTCTTTGCCGTGACCTGGAACGGCCCTGTGGTACCGGATTTGCGCACGCTGCTCGGCGCGAGCTTCGACAGCTACGTCGAGCAGTTGAGCGCGCTGAAGCATCCGGGTACGCATCGCTCGCTGCGGCTGGCGTCCTCCACATTGGTGGTCGAATCCGGCGGACACATGCGCGCCTACAGCGGCCGCGCCTATCTGCCGCTGCTGCTCCCCGCCGCCGCGTCGGCGGCGAATTTGCGCTGAACTTGAGTCCCATGAAATCGCCCCATCGCACTGCGCACTTCATGGCCATCATGGCGACGGCAGGCCTGCTCGGCGCGTGTCTCGGCAACCACAGCTCGACGCCGACCAGCGCCACGCCGCCGCCGACGGTGGTCAACACCATGACGGTGACGGTCGATTCGGGCCCGGCCGCTGCGCCCGGCGCCATCAATCACGCGTATGTCACCGTGCGAGTGTGCGTCCCCGGCAGCACGACTGCATGCGCCAACGTCGATCACGTGCTGCTCGACACCGGATCCTGGGGACTGCGCCTGGTCCGGTCCGTGCTGGCGGCGAACACCGTGACTCTCAGCGGCGAAACCGACACGCACGGCAACACGGTCGAAGAATGCGAGACCTTCGGCGGCGGCCAAACTTGGGGACCGGTGGCCTTGGCGGACGTCACCATGGCAGGAGAGGTCGCCAGCCAAATTGCCGGTGCAGATCATGGATGACACCAATGCCGGTGCGCCGCCACCGGCGACTTGCGGCGCCAACGGCACACTACTCAATACCGTCGCCGGTTTTGGCGCCAATGGCTTGCTCGGGGTCGGCGTTTTCGCACAAGACTGCGGCGCAGCCTGCGTCAATGCCGCCTCGCCGCTGCCGGTGTACTACGGCTGCACTGCCGCCGGCGCGTGCACCGCGGAGAATCTGGCGCTCGTCGATCAGGTCACGAACCCGGTCGCCGCGTTTGCGGTGGACAACAACGGCCTCATCATCGACATGCCGAACTTGGTCAATGCCAATGGCGACGCCTCGGTGCAGGGCCAATTGACCTTCGGGCTCGGCACTCAGGCGGACAACGCACTGCCCGCGACCGGCCTCACGGTGCTGGGTGCGAATGCCAGCGGCGACTTTACCGCGACCTACAATGGCGGCTCGACGCGTGCTGCCGGCGTTGATCGACTCGGGCACCGATTCTTATGCGTTCAATGACGCGACCATCGCCGTGTGCTCCACCGGCAGTTTCGTCGGCTATTACTGCCCCGCCGTGGCTCCGCTCAACGTATTCGCGGTCAATACCGGCGCGGGCGCAAACAATGCCACCAGCACGGTGGATTTCGCGATTCAAGACCCGACTACTTTCGTGGCCGGTGCGGCCGCATTCGAGGGTCTCGGCGGCGGCGGCGGCGCGACCACCTTTACCTGGGGAATGCCGTATTTCTACGGCCGTAAGATCTATATCGGGATCGATCAGAAAACGGCCGGCACCTATACCGGCCCGTTCTACGCCTACTAGCCTTTTAAAAATGCTGCCTTAGCCGTTCCCCGCCAACTCCTTGACGATCGCCGCAAAGCCGCGGCCGGCGGCGACGTCGCCGGCCGAGACGCCGGCGCTGTTTCGCAGTCCCTTGTCGGCGCCGGCGGCGAGCAACAGGCGGCAGATGGCGGTATAACCGCCGCGGCTCGCGGCGATCAGCGCCGTGTCGCCGGCCTGGCTCTGAAGATTCAATTCCGGCGAGCGCGCGAGCAGTGCTTGGACCACCTCAGTGTGGCCCGTGGCGGCCGCGATCATCAGCGGCGTCTCGCCGCCGGCATTGCGCCGATTGACGGTGAGGTCGGCCGCCAAGCAGCGGGATGAGCACATCGGCTTTCGACTGAGCGGCGGCGGCGTGCAGCGCCGTGCCGCCGCGTGCATCGGCCACCTTCGGATTTGCGCCGGCCGCCAGCAGCAGTTCCACCTCGGCGCGCGAACCGAAGGCGGCTGCATACAAGATCGCCGTGCGCCGCTCGTGATCCTCGGTGTCGGTTTTCGCGCGGCGCTCGAGCAGCAACTTGACGAGCCCCACCTCGCCGCCCGCGCATGCCAGCATCAGCGCCGTGCGGCCTTGCGTGTCGGTAGCTTCTGCATTCGCGCCGGCCGCCAGTAGCAGTTCCGCCACGTCCGAATGCGTTGCGCGCAGCGCGGCGAGCAGCGGGGTCTGTTCGGCGGCTGCGTGCGCATCGGGCGGCACGCCGGCCTCGAGCAGCGCCTTGACCACTGCGCCGTCGTTGCGATTCGCGGCGAGCCACAGCGCAGTGTGGCCTGAGTGATCGGCCGCCTTCGCATCGGCGCCGCGCGCGAGCAGCAGCGGCAGCGCCTGCATGGCGTGCGCGTCGGCGGCGACTTTGAGCAGCGGATCGCCCTGTGGCAGGCGTAGATTGGCATCGCCGCCCGCCGCCAGCAGCTGCTGCACGGCCGCCGTGTCGTTGCGCGACACGGCGAGCGCCAGTGTGGGCCAGCCGCGATAAATGTCGCCGGGATGCGCCGCATCGAACTTGCCGCTCTGCCGTCCCGGGTCGACGGTGACCCGGTTGGCACGCAGACCCAAAGTTCGTAGCTGTGCGGCGGCCTCCTCGGCATCGACCACCAGCGCCGCATCGAGCGGGTTGTAGCCGCGCGTGTCCTTGGCATCGAGCAGCGCGCCGGCCCGCTGCAGCGCGCCGACGTTGGCCGCTCGATTGGCGCGGGCCGCATAGAACAGCGCAGTGCGCTGCTCCGCATCCACCGATTGCGGATCGGCCCCATGCTGCAGCAACAGATCGAGCATCGCGGGATTTGAGCCCGCGGCGGCAAGCATCAGCGCCGTGGTTCCGGCCTTGTCCACCGCGCGCACGTCGGCGCCCAATTCCAGCAGCACCGTGGCAGCGGCGAGCGTGCCGGCTGCCGCCGCATGCGACAGCGCACCGCGGCCGAATTCATCGCGCACCGAGGCAGTCACGGGGCCGAGCCGGCGCAGTTCGGCCGCATCGTTCTTGCGCACGCAGTCGATCACCCACGGCGTGAGCAGCGTGGGATCGGAGGCCCCCACCGACTCGCGATCGAGCAGCGGCCGGCCGGATTTCAATGCCTCGACCGCGCGGTAATAGCCGATCTTCGCCGAGCGCTCCAGCCATTGCCGCGCCGAGTCCGGCGGGGCGTCCGGATCGCGCGCCAATTCACCGGCAAGCACGTAGGCCGCCGCACCCTGTCCGTGTTCAGCGGCGCTCTGCAGCAGCGTGCGTCCGCGGGCCGCATCAGCCACGACACCCACGCCGTTCAAGTACATGAGCCCGAGCAGATACTGGGCGTCGGCGTTGCCGGCGTCGCCGGCGGTGTTGAGCAGCGTGATCGCCTTGTCGAACTGCAGGGTCCGCAGCGCGGCGCGCGCGGGCTCCAAGGGGTCCTTGGGTGCCTCGCGCTTGGGCTGAGCGGCGGCCGCGGACAGGCTCACGGCGCAGCACAGCGCGGCAATCAGTAAGTGCGCACACAGGCTCGGCTGGCGGTGCGGTTGGTTCATTCGGTACCGAACTTGGTTGCGACTTCAATGCCGATCGATTTCAAAAAATCATTCGGCAGGATGCCGCCGGCGCTGACGATCACGGCGTCGTTGCGCAGAGTGAGCTCCTTGCCGGATTGCTTCATGACCACGTCCTCGGCTCGAATTTCACGGATCTGGGAATTGAGCAATATTTTGAGCTGGCCGCTGGCGCTCGCCGCATCGACGCGCTGGCGGTTGCGTTGCTTGGCGCGTTGGAACGCTTCACCGCGGTAGGAGAGGCAGACTTCGGTATCGCCGAGCTCGGCAATGCTGGCCGCGGCTTCGAGCGCGCTGTCGCCGCCGCCGACCACGATCACCTTCTGCCCGCGGTATTGCTCGGGATCGATGAGCCGGTAGACCACCTTGGGCAGCTCTTCGCCCGGCACGCCGAGCTTGCGCGGCGTGCCGCGCCGGCCGATCCCGAGCAGCACCGTCGACGCGACGTACTGCTGGGTGGAGGTCTTCACGTGAAATGCGCCGTCCTTTTTTTCCATTTTCTCCACGCGTTCCTGGTAGCGGATGTTGAGGCCGTTGCCCTTGCACGCCTGAGTCCAGAATTTCAGCAGCTCTTCCTTGGTGGTATTGCGAAACTGCACCTTGCCGATGATCGGCAATTCCACGGGCGCCGTCATCACCAGCTTGCCGCGCGGATACTGGAACACCGCGCCGCCGAGCGCTTCCTGCTCGACGGTCTGATAGGCGAGGCCCATTTTCTTGGCGGCGAGCGATGCCGCGAGACCCGCGGGTCCCGCGCCGACGATCAGCACGTCGAGCGCGCCCGGGCGCTTCACCGCCGCCTTGGCGATCGCTTCCAACGCCTGCTGACCCTGTGTGAGCGCGTTCTTGATGAGGCCCATGCCGCCGAGCTCGCCGGCCACGAAAATACCCGGCACATTGGATTCGAAATTCGGCTTGAGCACGGGAATATCGAGGCCGCGCCGCTCGGTGCCGAACACCAGGGTGATCGCATCGAACGGGCAGGCGGTCTTGCACGCACCATGGCCGATGCATTCGGTCGGGCCGATCAGCACCGCCTTGCCGTCGATGAGGCCGAGCACGTCGTGGTGCGACGTCTCCGGACACGCCGTCACGCAAGCCCCGCAGCCGAGGCACTTGCTTTCGTCGATCAGCGGATGCAGCGACGCGGGCTCGGTCATGCCGGAGGCGACCGTGTCTTCGAGGACTTGCAGATGCCGCGCGTGAATGCGCCGCTGCCGCAGCCCATACAGCGCGGTGATCACCACCAGCGGCACAATGTAGATAGCGAGCGACCAGAATTCCGTCATAAAGCCACGTTATGTAAAGCTTACAAATTACTGAATTATGTCAACCCGATGTCAAGGGTGATGACATTGAATCCGAGAGTGTCCTCACTTGCTCTATAGAGCGAAAGTGTCGCGTTTTACACACATTGTATTCCTCTAAACGTTGGGTATTACAATCCCGCCCTAAGAGCAAAAGCGCGCTGCGAGGGGACGTCCCGACAGTAGGGCGTACAGCGTGTTACGGAGTAATTGATGCCGTTATTTTGGTTCTTGGCCGGTTCCCTGACGACGCTGGCCGCGCTCGTCCTTGTGCTGCCGCGGCTGCGTCGATTGCCGCGCTTCGCGGCGCTGCCGGCACTCCCGTGGCAGGCTTCGCTGGCGGCAATTCTCATCGTCGCTGCGACGTTCGGCGTGCACCACTGGCTCGAAAGTCCGCCAGTGACAGCACAGTCCGCAACGTCGGCCGCGCCCAGCGGAAACTCGGCCAGCGCATTCGGCGATGCCGCCAAAGTGTTCGCGAACGCAACCGGCGCGTCCGGTGATGCCGGCGCGTCCGGCGGTGCAGCGCCCAAGTCCTCCGCGGGCTCGATGAACAGTGCCATTGCCAGCCTCGAATCCCGGCTGGCCAAGAGCGGCGGATCGGACGGCGACTGGGAATTGCTGGCGAAATCCTTTGAATTTTTGGGGCGTCCCGCGGACGCGGCACAGGCGCGTGCGCACAAATTGCCGCCGCGTGCCGACGGATTCCGATGCATCGGGACCGACGGCGCCCGCTCCGATGGCGTCGGGCGGCCCCATGGCATCGCTCGCTCCGATGGCAGCGGCTGCGCCGGTTGCTTCGGGCACCGCAGTCAGCGGCGAGATCACGTTGGCGCCGGCTTTGAAAGCCAAAGCCGCCGCCGGCGAGACACTGTTCATCGTCGCCAAATCCGTCGATGCGCCGGGGGTTCCGGTGGCCGTGTTCCGCGGCAGCGTCGGTAGCTGGCCCTTGAAATTCACGTTGGATGATTCGCAGTCGATGCTGCCCGGCCGGAATCTGTCGAGCGCCGGACGCGTGACGATCGAAGCGCGCATCTCGCAGAAAGGCCAGCCGTTGCCGGCCAGCGGCGATCTGCAGGGCTCCACCGGCGTGATCAATCCGGCCGACCATCAGCCGCTCAAGATATTGATCGACCGTGTCATCACATGAACACCGTAGCCGCGAAACTGCACGCGACGAGCGTCGCGCCGAAGGCGCCCCGTCTGCATTGGCCGCTGATCTGGACCCTCGTGGTCGCGGCGCGTGGTCTTCTGGGGCATGCATGCACACCTCGAGCGTTACATTACGCCGCAGCGCGGTGTCGGCTATTGGCTGGGAATTATCGGCGGCTCGCTGATGGTGCTGCTGCTGGTTTACTCGGCGCGCAAGCGCTACCGCTGGCTGCGCTGGATGGGCAGCATTCCCGCCTGGTTCGAATTCCACATGGTGTTGGGCGTGGTCGGCCCCATTCTCATACTGTTTCACGCCAACTTCAGTCTCGGCGCGACTAACAGCAACGTGGCGCTGTTCAGCATGCTGTTGGTCGCCGCCAGCGGCGTGGTGGGCCGCTACATCTACACGCGCCTGCACGCGCGCCTGGAAGGTCACGAGGACACACTGGAAGAATTGAAGACGGTCGGCGAGCGGCTGCGCTTGCAAACCACCTCGATTGCGTTCCTGCCGGGCCTTTTGGATGGAATCGATCGGGTGGAACGCAAGCTGATACTGCCGCCGAAGGGCGGCATTGCCCGCTTCTTGCACTTGAGCACAGGCGCCGTGCGCATGAGTTTGGCGCGCTGGGTCGTGCGCCGCGAAATCCGGGAGGCGGTCAACAAGGCGCGCAGGAACGAATCGCTGATCGTCGCGCGGCATGCGACCCGCCTCGGCGAGGTTGCCCGCCAATACGCGTACCGGCGCCTGGATGCGGGCCGGCGCATGAACGAATACAAACTGTACGCGCGCCTGTTCTCCTTTTGGCACGTGCTGCATATCCCGCTGTTTTTCATGCTGCTGATCGCCGGCATCGTTCACGTCGTCGCGATCAATGTGTATTGACTGAGCGTTGAAATGTCTCGCATTGCCGACGGCCTGACTTGGGTTCAGGGGCGCCCTATACTCTGCGGGACAAAGAATCGATAGAAACGAAGCATCGGTCATGGGAAGGTGAGCGCAAATGAAGTTGACGGGTAGCGCTGCATTTTGGCTAGTCGCGGGCGCGGTGGATTTTCCTGGGCCGCCGTGCGTCGTCCCCTAAGGGTCTTGACAGCCATGTCGCTCCTTGCAGCACTTTTCGGGGCCACAGCGCGACCTTCCTGGGCCGCCAACCCGGAAACGCTGCTGATGCCCGGCAAGGTGACGCAGGCGCACATCAAGCAGGAGGAGACTTGCAGCAACTGCCACGACCGCTCGAACGCCCGCACCCAGACTTCGCTGTGCCTCGATTGTCACAAAGACATCGCCGAGGACGTGCGCCAGCACCAGCGCTATCACGGGCGGATGACCAACGCGGGCGTCGGCGAATGCAAGGCCTGCCACACGGAGCACAAGGGCCGCGGCGCCGACATCGTGCAGCTGAGCCGCGCGCAATTCGATCATCGCCTCACCGACTTCGCGCTCGAGGGAGCGCATGCCGCGCTCGACTGCGAAAGCTGCCACAAGAAGGGCCAGCCTTGGCGCAAGGCGCCGGTGACTTGCGTCGGCTGCCACAAGAAGGACGACGTCCATCATGAACAGTTCACGCAGTCGTGCGGCGAATGCCACAGCTCCCTGACCTGGACCGGCGGCAAGTTCGATCATGACAAGACGGACTTTAAATTGACCGGCACGCACCTGACGGTGACCTGCGATGCGTGCCACGTTGGAGGGCACTACAAGCAAACGCCCAAGACTTGCGTGGGCTGCCATAAAACCGACGATGAGCATCGCGGCTCGCGCGGCGATGACTGCGGCAAGTGCCACGTGACCAAGGAATGGAAGACCGCGAAGTTCGATCATCTCAAGGAGACGAACTACGCCTTGCTCGGCGTGCACGATGAGATCAACTGCGTCGCCTGCCACCGCAGCGGCAATTACAAGGACAAGATTCCGAAGGACTGCAATGGCTGTCATCAGGCCGATGATGCGCACGCGGCGCGATTCGGCAAGAAATGCGAGGACTGCCACGACAATGATCACTGGCAGGTGAAGGACTACGACCATACCGGAAAGCACAAATTCCCGCTGCTGGGCGCGCACGCCAAGATCGATTGCTACGCCTGTCACACCGCTGTGATCGCAACCCAAAAACTGGCGAAGGACTGCGCGGGCTGCCACCGCAGCGAAGACCCGCACGGCGGCAAGCTCAAAGGCGGTTGCGAAACCTGCCACGGCCAGGAAACCTGGCGCTCCGACATCGTGTTCGATCACGACCTGACCGATTTCCCCTTGCTCGGGTTGCATCGGGTGGTGAGCTGCGCGCAGTGCCATGCGACGCTGGCCTTCAACAAGGCGCCGCTGACCTGCAATGACTGCCATACGCACGACGACGTGCACAAGGGCGGTCTCGGCAAGAAATGCGAGACCTGCCATTCGCCCAATGGTTGGCCGCTGTGGACGTTCGATCATGCGAAGGACACTGTCGATCACTTTGCGCTGCTCGGCGCCCACGCCAAGCTGCAATGCGCGGATTGCCATCACGAGCCGCCGGGCTCGGTGAAGACCTCCCCGCTGTGCGGCAGCTGTCACCGCAAGGATGACCGGCACCTGGGCGAATACGGTGAGAGCTGCGATCGCTGCCACACGGTCTATTCCTGGAAAGGCGCACGGATCCAATAGGCATGACATTGCGACGCACATTGGGATGGATCGCCGCGCTGCTGGCCACGGCATTCTTGACCCTGGCGCCGGCGCTCGAGAGTGCAGCGGCCGGCGCGCCGCCGATCACGGTGCCATTCGACCACCTGTCGACCGGCTTCGAGCTCGATGGCGTGCATCGCGACCTGCCGTGCGAATCGTGCCACCTGAACGCGATTTTCAAGGGGACGCCGCGCAACTGCGGCGTTTGCCACATCACGGGCTCGACGTTCAATGCGACGCCGAAGACGGCCACGCATATCATGAGCACGAACAATTGCGCGGCCTGCCACGACACGACGTCGTTCCGGCCCGACATTCACTTCGATCACGCCGAAGTGATGGGCAGCTGCGTCAGCTGCCACAACGGCACGATCGCCCAGGGCGAGGGACCCACCCACCCGGCGACCAGCCAGCAATGCGACGCCTGTCATACGGTGATGAGCTGGAATCCGCCGAAGACGGTCGATCACACGCAGATTCCGCTCGCGGTATCCGGCTTCTGCATCATCTGCCATAACGGCGTGCAGGCCACCGGCAAGAATCCGGGCCACGTCGCCACGAGCCTCGAGTGCGGCGATTGCCATCTGACGACGACGTGGCTGGGCTCCGCCTTCAATCACACGGGCATCAAGACCGGCTGCGTGAGCTGTCACAACGGCGTCAAAGCCGTGGGCAAGCAGGGCAGTCACATGCCCACGACCAATCTGTGCGAGAACTGCCATACCACCGGCATCGGCACCGCGATGCCGAGCTGGGTGCCCTCGCTGTTCGACCACACACAGATGACGGTCGCCACCTGTCAGACCTGCCATAGCGGCACCGTCAAGATTTCGACCGGTTTCGTCCCCGGCCAGCCGTCGAACCACGTGCCGCCGATTCCTTCGAGCATCGACTGCGGCGTTTGCCACGGCAACAACCCAGCGGCGGAAACCTGGACGGTGCTGGCCGCGAGCATTGCGGTGCTGCACACGGGATTGAACGTCGCGAATTGCACGCTATGCCACGGCGGTGAAACCTTCGCGGGCATCCCCGCCCCGTACATTCCGATGTCGATTACCGGCGTGTCGCCCACCAAGAAGACGCCGCTCGCCCCGCCGCACATCCCGATTCTCGCCGGCACCGATTGCAGCGCCTGCCATGGCGCGGCCTACCAGGCCGGCGGCTTCGGCCCGGCGACCGCGATGAGCGCCGCCAAGCACAAGTTCGTGCAGTACGACCTGCGACACCTGCCATGACACGGGCAAGAGTTTCTATGTTGGAACCGGCACGCCGCTGCAGCTGCGGCCGGCCGATCACATCAACAGCACCGATGCCCGCATGGCCACGAGCGACTGTTCGGTGTGCCACGAGACCACCGATTGGATCAGCACCACCATGCCGATCGGGCACATGCCGAATCCCAGCAACCTGTCCTGCCTGACGTGCCACACGAAGTCCCCGAGCGACTACACACCGGCGACGCTGGCGGCGAATTCGGTGCTGCACCAGGGCGTCACCGGCAACTGCGGTCTATGCCACGGCAACAACGTCACCGCCCTCACCTGGGCCAATAATTTCACGCCCAAGGATGCGCTGCTCACACCCGCGCATATTCCGTACCTCTCGGGCACCGACTGTAGCTCCTGCCACTCGTCGAGCACCTACGCGGTCGGAACCTTCGGGCCGATGATCATGACTCAGGCCAAGCATGCGTTTACGCCGCCCGCGTGCAACACCTGTCACGAAGCGGGACTCACGTTTTACATGGGTGCGGCGACCCCTGCCCTGCAGGGTCGGCCGGCCGATCACAACACCGGACAGCTGGCGGCCCCGAACGATTGCAGCATTTGCCACACCACGGCTAACTGGAACAGCAAGATCCTGCCGGCCGGCCACATGCCGAATCCCGGCAACGCGGCCTGCACCGTGTGTCATACCACCGCACCGGCGGACTACACGCCCGCGACGCTGGCCGCGGTTTCCGTGCTGCACACCGGCGTCAACGGCGGCTGCGCTACCTGCCACGGCGGCTTCAGTGCGCTGACCTGGTACAACAACTTCACGCCGAAGGACGGCATCCTGACGCCGGCCCACATTCCGTACACCGCGGGCAGCGACTGCAGCTCCTGTCACGCGGCGAACTATGTGACGGGGGGCTTCGGCCCCACGAACATGAGCGCCGCCAAGCACGCCTTCGTGCCCGCGGTGTGTGCCACCTGCCACGAAGCGGGACTCAACTTCTACCTGGGGGCCTCAACACCGGCGCTGCAGGGACGGCCGGCCGATCACGTGGCGAGCGGCGATGCGCAGCAGAAGACCGGCGACTGTTCACTGTGCCATAACACGACCAGCTGGGTCAGCAACACGCTGCCTATCGGTCACATGCCGAACCCCGCCGCGCAGGCCTGCGCGGTGTGCCACATCGCGATCAACGGCACGTTTGCAAGCTATGCGACGCTCGGCAGCATTGCGGTGCTGCATACCGGCATCAGCGGGAACTGCGCGCAGTGTCACGGCAGCCCGTCGGGGGCGCTCACCTTCTACAACAACAACGACAATCCGAAGGCGGCAGTGCTCGCGCCCGTGCACATCCCGTACCTGTCGGGCACCGACTGCAGTTCCTGTCACGCAGCCAACTATGTGGCGGGTGGCTTCGGCCCCACGAATATGAGCGCGGCGAAGCACGCCTTCGTGCCGGCGGCCTGCGACACCTGCCACGAGGCCGGGCTTACTTTCTACATGGGCGCATCGACGCCGGCGCTGCAGGGCCGCCCGGCGGACCATATTGCAAGCGGCGGAGCGTTGGCGACCGGTGACTGCTCGGGGTGCCATACGACCACCGACTGGACAGCCAGTGTGCTCCCGGCCGGCCACATGCCAAACCCGGGCAACCAGACTTGCGCCGTCTGCCATACGGCGATCAACGGCACCTTTGCCAGCTATGCGACACTCGCGACCATTCCGGTCCTGCACACCGGCATCACCGGCGGCTGCGCCCAATGCCACGGCAGCCCGTCGGGAGCACTGACTTTCTACAACAACAACGACAACCCGAAGGCGGCGGTACTGACGCCGGCCCACATTCCGTATTCGAACGGCACCGACTGCAGTTCCTGTCACAAGACGAACTATGCCGTCGGCGGCTTCGGTCCCATGAACATGACGGCGGCCACCCACGTCTTCGTGCCTTCGACCTGTGACACCTGCCACGAACTCGGCATGACTTGGTATCTGGGGGCCTCGACCAATCCGCTGCAGACGCGACCGAACAGCGGCGCCTACGACCACATTCACAGCCCCTCAATACCCACGATGACGTCCGGCGACTGTTCCCAATGCCACGTCACGAGCACTTGGGTGGCGACGGCGCTGCCGCAACGGCCACATGCCGAACCCCGGCGGCCAGACGTGCACGGTTTGCCACACGGCGGCGCCCGCTAACTACGGAGTGTTCGCCTCAACCGCCGTTCTTCACACCGGCATCACCAACGCCTGCGCTCAGTGCCACGGCGGCGCGACTCAATTGACGTTCTATAACGGCATTCTTGATCCCAAGGCGGCGAAGTCGCTCTCGCCGGCGCATATCCCGGCCTTCAACGGCGAGGATTGCAGCGCCTGTCACACCACGAACTACGTCACCGGCGGCTTCGGCCCCATGAACATGACCCAGGCCACGCACGCCGGTGTCGGCAGCACCTGCAATGGCTGCCATGAGGCGGGCCTCTCGTTCTATATGGGCGCGGCCAGTCCAGGGCTGCAAGGCCGTCCAGCCGATCACACGGCCGGCAACCAGGTTGCGCCCAACGACTGCAGCCTGTGTCACACGACGGCGAACTGGATCAGCACCGTACTCCCGGCGGGCCACATGCCGAATCCGGGCAACCAGACCTGCAATGTCTGCCACACGTCCGCGCCCACAAATTACAAGGTGTTCGCCGCGAATTCGGTATTGCACACCGGCATCACCGGCAACTGCTCGCAGTGCCACGGCGCCGGTACCCAGCTGTCGTTCTATAACAATGACATGGTGGTCAAGGACAGCGTCCTCGCACCCTCGCATATCCCGTATTTGGCCGGGACCGACTGCAGCTCCTGCCATAAGTCCACGACGTACGCCGCCGGCACCTTCGGGCCGATGAACATGACGCAGGCCACCCACGCGTTCGTGGCCTCGACCTGCGACACCTGCCACGGTACGGCCACGGTTTCCTTCTACATCGGCGCTGCCAGTCCGACCTTGCAGCTGCGTCCCGCGGACCACACGACAGGGACCATGCTCACCGGCGATTGCAGCGGTTGCCACACCACCGCGAACTGGAACAGCACGACGCTGCCCGCAGGCCACATGCCGAATCCGGCCAACCAGGCCTGCTCGGTTTGTCATACTACGGCGCCGGCGGACTACACGGTCGCAACCTTGGCGGCCAACTCGGTGCTCCACACGGGCATCAGCAGCGGCTGCAGCCAGTGTCACGGCGGTACGACCGCGCTCACGTGGTACAACAACTTCACGCCGAAGGACGGCGTCCTGTCGCCATCGCACATCCCGTACGTCGCCGGCACGGACTGCAGCTCCTGCCATAAGTCCACGACCTACGCCGTCGGCACTTTCGGGCCGATGAACATGACGCAGGCCACCCATACCTACGTGTCCACGACCTGCGACACCTGCCACGGCACCGCCACGGTTTCCTTCTACATCGGTGCGGCGAGTCCGACCTTGCAGCTGCGTCCGGCGGATCACACCTCCGGGACCATGCTCACCGGCGATTGCAGCGGTTGTCACACCACCGCGAACTGGAATAGTACCGCGCTGCCGGCCGGTCACATGCCGAATCCGGGCAATCAGGCCTGCCTCACCTGCCACACGTCCTCACCGGCGAATTACAAGGTGTTTGCCGCGAATTCGGTCTTGCACACCGGCATCACCGGTAACTGCTCGCAGTGTCACGGCGCCGGCACGCAGCTGTCGTTCTACAACAACGACATGGTGATCAAGGACAACGTGCTCTCGCCCTCGCACATCCCGTATCTGTCGGGCACGGATTGCAGTTCCTGCCACTCGTCGGGCACGTATGCGATCGGCACCTTCGGGCCGATGAACATGACGCAGGCCACCCACGCCTTCGTCTCCACGACCTGCGACACGTGCCACGCGTCGGCGGCGGGCAGCCTGTACATGGGAGCGGCCAGTCCCGCGCTGCAGCTGCGCCCGGCCGACCACACCAGCGGCACCATGGCGACCGGGGATTGCGGCGGCTGCCACACCACCGCGAACTGGAACAGCGGGACGCTGCCGGCCGGCCACATGCCGACCCCGGGCACCGCGACCTGTTTGGTTTGCCATACGGCCGCGCCGGCGAATTACACGACGATGGCGACGAATCCGATACTGCACACCGGCATCACCAGCGGTTGCATCACCTGCCACGGCCAGACACAGCTGTCGTTCTACAACAATAACGACCCGCCGAAACCGATGGTCGCCAACCACATTCCCTCGGGCGCGACGCCCTGCGAGGATTGCCACACGGCCACGGTCTTCACCAGTTTCAGCGGCACGACCATGTCGTCGGCCAAGCACACGCTGATGTTCGCGGTGATCGGCAAGAGCTGCGACGCCTGCCACGACACGGGCAAGAGTTTCTTTGGCGTCACCAACCTGACCACGCGGCCGAATAACCACCACGTCGGTCAGGATTGCAGCGGCTGCCACGGTACGAACAATTGGGACGGCGGCGCGGCGAAGCGCACCGTCGCTGCGACGGCGACGGCGTCCCGCAGCACCATCGGGACAGTGGTCACTCCCGCCGCGCAGAGCGCATCCCGCGTGACCACGCCGCTCTTCGGTACGCAGACCAGCTTGGTCGCGACCGGAGTCGGTCCGCTCGGTAATCCCGTCATGGGCGTCGCCGCACCGGGCGCGGCAATGACGTCCCATGCCGGCGTCGTCAGCAATTGTGTGAGCTGCCACAACGGCGTACTCGCACAGGGCAAAGGGCCGACCCACATCGCCAGCAACAACACCTGCGAGAACTGCCACACGACGGCAGCCTGGCTGCCGGCGCGCTTCGATCACCAAGGCGTCACGGCCAGCTGCGTCAGCTGCCACAATGGGGTGTCGGCCTCCGGCAAGCCGGTACGGCACGTGCAGACCACGCAGGATTGCGGCGCCTGCCACGGCACGATCACGTGGGCCGCGGCGACTTTCAATCACCTGGGCATCAACGCGACCTGCCAGAGCTGCCACAACGGCGTTACCGCCACCGGCAAGCAAGCGCAGCACCCGAGCACCACACAGGATTGCGGCGTCTGCCACAACACCTTCAATTGGACCACCACGACGCCGCCGGCCCCGCTGCGGCCCTTGCTGCGCCCGCGCGCCGCGACCGCCGGTCCTGCCAAGTGAGGTGGATGTGAAGCGTGGAGGTCTGCTTTGGCAGCCGCCGCTGCTGCATTGGATGGCGCTTTTGATCGGGGTTACGGCCTTCAGCATGAGCGCCGCGGCCGCCCCGGGCTCCATCCTGCAGATCGGACCCATCGTCCAGCTCATCGACACTCAAGAGGCCGAAGATCACACCGACATCTCGGTTCAGTTCGCCTGCTCCGCGCGCTACGTCGCCAATACGCCCGTCAGCCATGGCACCGGCACCACCATCACGCTGCGGCTCGGACCGGATTGCGGCACGCAGTTCAGTTCGCTGCCGCCCGAGCTGCCGTTGGTCGGCGGCGGCGGGCAACTGGTCACCGGCGCGCGCGTCGATTCCATCGTTCCCGGCGAAATCACGCTCGAGCTCACCTGGTCGCGGCCCCTGGATTTCGTGATGGCGCCCACCGCGTCCGGGCTCGGCCTGCGCGTGCGCTTGCTCAATACCAATAAACGCAAAGGCAGCGTGCTCGTGTCCGAAGCCGAGGCGCCTCTCGGCTACTCGATCAACCTCGATTCCTCGACCACCAAGTATCCGCACGAGACGGTTGAGGCGGCCGCCACCAGCCTGCAAACGCAGGCCTATGTGTCGGAAACCGACATCGAAGCTCAGCACTGGTACCGCCTGCGAGCGGGGCCCTTCACCACGCGCAAGGAGGCCGAGCGCGTGCTGAAAATCGCCCAGACCAGCTACCCGCGCGCCTGGCTTGCCGTGAACGACGAGCAGACCGACCTATCGGTGGTGGAGCACGCCGGCGTGGCGTCAACGGCCGCCAGCGGACCGACAGATCCGCCGCTGCCCGATGAGCAGCGTGCGCAAATCCTGCGCGATGCACGCGTCGACCTGGAAAAGCACAAGTTCCCCGAGGCCATCGATTTGCTGAACCGGCTGCTGCGCCAGCCCGAATATCCGGCGCGCGCCGAAGCCCAGGAACTGATGGGCTTGGTGCGCGAGCGTGCCGGTCAGCTGGCGCAGGCCAAGGCGGAATACGAAGAGTATCTGCGGCGCTATCCGGACACGCCGGGAGCGGCGCGCGTCCGCGGCCGGCTGCAAGCCCTGGCGGCGGCTTCGATAGCGCCCAAATCCGCCGGGGAGTTCGGGGTGGCCGCGAACAACCGCTGGACCATGGCCGGCAGCGCGGCGGTGAGCTACCAGTACGGCAAGGATCAGACGACATCCGCCGGCACGACGACCACCACCAACTCGATCAGCTCCGGCTTGGTCTACGGCGACCTGCTGCTGCGCGACCGCGGCGAGCGCTACGACTTTACCGCCCGTCTGGATGGGGGCTACACGCACAACCTGACCAACGCCTTCGGCGGCAGCCAGGACCGCACCACGGCGGCGTATGCGGAGCTCACCGACCGCGTCTTCGGCGTGACGGCCCGGGCTCGGCCGGCAATCGCTCGCCAGCCAGGGCATCGTCGGGCTGTTCGACGGGCTGTTCGTCGGCTACCAGGTCAACCCGAAGTGGTCGGTGAGCGCCGCCGCCGGCCTGCCTGCCTACACGAGCTACTCGGCGGTCTCGAGCCATGAGAAATTCGGCACGGTCACCGCGGAGTTCGATCCGTTCCATCAGGCGTTTGTTTTCGACGCCTATTTCTTCGATCAGACCAACGAAGGCCAGACGGATCGCCGCTCCATCGGCTTCCAGACGCGCTACTCCGTCGCCGGACGCACCGCGGTCGCGCTCATCGACTACGACATCGCCTTCCAGCAGCTCAACTCGGCGACCCTGATCGGCAATGCCAAGGTGGGCCAGTACTGGGTGCTGAGCTTCGATGCCGACCATCGCCGCAGCCCCCTGCTCGAGCTCAACAATGCGCTCATCGGCCAGACTGCGGTGGACCTCAATGCGCTGGAGGGCCTGGCCACACCGCCGCCCACCCCCTCGCAACTCCGGCAATTGGCGCTCGATCGGACCGCGACCAGCAACACCTTCGTGGTATCGGCCAGCCGTCCCATCGGCGAACGCTGGCAGTTCATGGCCGACCTGGGCGCTTTCGAGCTGAGCGGTACCCCGGCCTCCCCGCTCATCGGCGCGATGGGGGTTTTCCCGGGGATTCCGGCGGTCACGGCGACCCAGTCGACCGGTCTCGACAAGAACGCCACGCTGCAATTTTCCGGCTCGAGCCTGCTGCAGGCGAACGATCTGCATATATTCAGCGCTCGGTACGATGATTCTCCCGAAGCCCGCAGCACCACCTTGTCGTGGGACGCACGTTTCGTGGTGGGCGGCAATTGGCGCATGGGCCCGCGCTTGAGCGTCGAGCGATTGGACGACCCGACGCTCGGCGGCAAGCAAATGCTGTATTTGCCGCAGGTACGGGCCGACTGGACCAACCGCATCTCGGTCTTCGAAGTCATCGCCGGCTACCAGTTGCAGAACCTGCAAGCCCTGCAACAACAGCAATCCCTGACCGGCCAGGCCACGACCACCTCCGTCGATCAACGTTCCTTGTACGTGACGGTGGCGTACCGGGTACGATTCTAGGATGCATATCCGCGTGGCCTTGCTGCTGGCGCTGACGGCGCTCGCGTCGTGTACAACCCAGCCGCCGCACCGTCCGACGTCGAAAGCGAAATCGAATTCGACGGAGATCTTCGATGAGGAAAGCGGCAGCACCCTGTTGGTGGTAGCCAAACCGCTGGTGTTCGCGCGCGCGCGGTCGGATGTCGCCGCCTTTGCGCGCGATTACGCGACGCTGGTGGCCGTCGAGGATGATCGCTCCGGCACATACACCCAATACCTGCTGCTGTACCGCTGGTCGACGGTGGACCGGCGCATGTCGCCGCTCCCCGGCGCGGATGAAGGCGAGCTCAAGATCCTCGCCGACGGGCGCACCATCGATCTGCATCCATTGGAGCGGCCGCCCACCAGCCTCGCGCGGCGCCAGGCGCTGCACGTGCCGGAGCACGGTGATCTGGTCTATCGCGCCTACCGGGTCGATTCGGCCATGCTGCATTACATCGCCGACAGCCGTGAGCTCACGGTGCGGATGCCGCAGGAATCGCTCGATACGCCGTTTACCGTGTGGGAAGACGGCCGCGGCGCGCTCACGGAATTTCTACAGCGAGCGGTCGCTCCCTAGGCAGCCCGTCGACATCGGTTCTATGAGCCTGGGTGCGCGCGCGTGAGATCGCTGTAGCCACCGCAGCCGAACCCGCCCGCCGCGATGGCTGCGCGAACGCGGGGGCTCAGCAACGCGGCGAGTTCATCGGCATGTCGATATCGGGTCATCGACTCCGCAATGACGGATCCGGACTGCACCGCCGGATGCAGATAGATCTCGGTGATCCCCGGCGGCAGCCGCTCGAGAATCGTCAGCAGCTTCGCTTCATCCATGACGCCGCTGGCGGCGACGCCGAACAGGCGGTCATTGTGGGGCATGTGCGCCGCGCGCAAACGACGCTTCATGAGCGCTATCCAGGGTGCGAGCAAAACCGCATTGGCGCCGGCGAGCCAGTTGCCGCTGCCTGCCGCAAACCAGAGGGGCTCATCGGGGACCCGCACCGCCGGCACGGCGAATTCACGGCCGATGCGCAGCAGCATCTCCAACAGGGTGGGATGCAGATGGAAATGCTTGTGAACATTGACGTGGTCGAGCTTGAGCCCGGTGCGCGCGAACGCCGAGAATTGCGCTCGGATTTCCGCTTCGAGCTGCCGGCGCAGGCGGGGCGATGCGAAGAAGCGCACGCCATTGACGAACATGCGGTCGTTCATTCGACCCGCGGCGTCGGCAAGACCTGGGATGAGGTCCGGCGCCAGCATGGCGCGGCCCTCCGCCAGAACGAGATGCAGACCCACCCGTAAATCCGGCAGCCGGCGCGCGCGCCGGATGGCGTCCGCAGCGGCCGGGGCCGCCACCATGAGACTGGCCGCGGTGAGCACACCGGTGCGACTCGCCTGCTCGACGGCCTCGTTGACGGCTTCGTGCAGCCCAAAGTCATCGGCTGTGACAATCAGGAAACGGCATGCGCGCGCCGGCACAGGAGCCTGTCTGAGGCTCCCGCTCATACCACTTCTTTGGCGGTGAACTCCGTTTGTACTGCCGCGGCGGCGTCCAACAGCACTTGCTCGAGAACGGCGAGATACTCGACGTAGCGCTTGCGTCCCAGGGCCGTGATGCGGCACGAGGTGTGCGGCCGGTTGTTCTGCACGCCTTTCGTGATGGCGATCAACTTGGCCGCCTCGAGCACCTGCAAATGCCGATTGAGGTTGCCGTCGGTGAGCGCGCACAGCTGCTTGAGATCGCCGAACAGCAAGCCCTTCGAATGGGTGACGAGCGAGGTGAGAACGCTCAGGCGTGCGCGCTCATGAATGATGCGATCCAGACCGTCGTACGCGAATCGAGGCGCGGCGCCTCTCTTGGCGGTGCGCTTATTCAAGAGGTTCCCCGTAGCCAAACTGAAGCACGGCCGCGACCAGCAGCTGGCCGACACCGAACGGAATGCCCATCATCCAGGGCGACAGGGCCCGGGTGGTGCTGGCGGCGGCCAAGCAGAACAGTCCCGAGCCCAAGTACCACACGCCGACCACGAACATTTGCCGCGGCAAGAAGCGACAGGAGGCGAATACTCCCAAACTGAAGATCAATTCCCACAATCCCGGCAGCAGCCAGCCTTCTCGCGGGGCGACGGTGAGCATCACGACGGTGAGCAGAAAGCCGACCATCATGGCGGGCAGAAATTGTTCCACCGCCGATAGCACCATCTCGCGGGCAAATCCCCGATGCACCCGCCGAGCCCGCGCGAAGGTATCGATGCCGGCCAGCGATAGCGAGACGGCGGCGGTGCCCGCCCACACGGCAACCCACGATGTCAGCGAGCTTTCGTGATTCGCCAGCCACTGCGATTGCACGGCCGCGACCAGCATCGCCAGCAACCCGCTCAAGCCAATCGAGGCCGGACCATAGCCGCGAAATTCCGTGCCGCGCGCCACCTGATTGCGGATGGAGTGAATCTCGGACAGCGCCCGTTGTAGTTCCTTCATGCGAAGGAGATACCTGAAAGGGTTGGCGCGGTCAACACAGGGCCTTAGAACGGGCGGCTCACATAGAGTGAGCCCGCAAGGCCGAAACGCCAGTGCCGCTCGACCGCCTTCGAGATGCCGATTCGCGGCCCGCACACCACTGCGGTCTGCGCCGCCGCCGCCCTGAGGCTGAACGGCGCTCGATCGATGCGCCTGCCATTCAAGGCGTGAGTAATACCCAAGGCCTGTCCCAGCCTGCCGGGCCCCGAACACAACAGACGCGGATCCTGCTGGCGCCGGCGCTGCATCATCAGCGCGAGGCCGGCGGTCGGCTGCAGCGCACGAATCAGCACGCCCGCGCCGTGACCGGCTTCGCGGCATACGAAGTTCAAGCACCAATGGATGCCGTAGGAGAGATAAACGTAGGCCCGGCCGGGCGGGCCGAACATCACGGCATTGCGCGGCGTGGGGCCCGAGAAGCTGTGTGACGCCGGATCCTCGCGATCATAGGCTTCGGTCTCGACGATGACTCCGCCGACGCCGTCCACGAGCAACGTCATCCCGATCAGCCGGCGGGCAACCACCGGGGAATCTTGCGAGAAATCGATGCTGCGGCTGCCGCGCGGGCCCATGGCCGAACTTAGCAGGCCCAAGGCGTTCTAAGCCACAGCTGAACGGCTCCTTGAGGTATCGAGATTCCCATGCATTTGAGAAATTACGCGCTGATTCCGGCAATCCTGGCAGCGGCGGCGGCCAAGGCCGGTCCCGCGCCGTTCGACCTTGCCGGACCGCTGCTTGACGTCAAAATCACGCGGGGGGCGCAGACGCTGCCCGCATCCGAAGTGCCGAATCTGGTCGCGGGCGACCGTATTTGGATCAAGGCTGACTTGCCGCCCAGCCAATCAACCCATTACTTGATGGTCACGGCATTCTTGAGCGGCTCGACCAATCCCCCGCCGCCGGGTTGGTTCTTCCCGTGCAAGACCTGGACCGGCAAATGCGCCGCAGACGGCTTGACGGTGACCGTGCCGGAAGGGGCGCAGCAGGTGCTCGTCTTCCTCGCCCCGCAAACGGGAGGCGATTTTAAAACCTTGGTGAATGCGGTGCAGGGGAGACCCGGCGCGTTCGTTCGCACGTCGCAGGATTTGAACCAGGCCGCCTTGGACCGCTCGCGTTTGGAACACTATCTTGCGGCGCTTCGTGCGCTGAGCGACGCCGATCCCGCCAAATTGGCGGAGTCTGCGCCGCTGCTGGCGCGGAGTCTCGCGATCAAAGTGGATGAAAAATGCCTCGACCGGGTTCCCGCATTACAGGTGCCGTGTTTATCGCAGGGCGAGGAGTCGCTCATCCTGAACGACGGCCATAGCACATCGATCGTCGAGGCATTGACTTCGGGTCCGGGCGGCGATCTGGCGATGGAGGCGAGTTATACGCCGCAGCTGAGCTACGGGTACTACAGCCCGTACATCGCGTCGGTGCTCGACATCGCGAAAATCTTCGACTCCTTCCGCACCGCGCAATACCAATACATTCCCGCACTCGCCACTCCGCGCGGCGACAGGCTCGCGCTCGCGCTCAACACGGCGCCGTCCTTTCACAATCCCCAGTCGGTGCTGGTCGTGGCCCTTCCGGCAGTGGAACAGCCGCAGTTGCCGCCGCTGCATGCGGTCAATCCGAAAGAAATCTATTGCGCGGGGAAAACCGCGCTGGTGCTGCCGGTGGACGGAGCGCCGCTGGTATTCTCGACCGCCTATGCGCACGGCCTGACCTTGAGTTTGACCGGCAAGGACGGCAAGAACATCGACTTGCCGGCAACCGCCGACGCGGTGCAGGGGGGCTACGTGGTGGACACGGCGGCGCTGCACTCCGTTTCGCTGGGGGACAGCGTGCACGCCTCGCTGCTTGGGTTTTGGGGCTTCGAGCGCTACAAGGGCCCGAGCTTCGTGCTCATGAACGCGCACTCGAAGACATGGGAGCTTGCGGCGGGCGACGAAGACGCACTGGTGGTCGGCCGGCAGGATACGGTTCACCTGCGCGCCGACAGTGTGAGCTGCGTTGATGGCATCATGCTGAAGGATCCTGCCGGCAAGCAGCTCAAGGCAGAATGGAAGAACGTCAAGCCCAATGAACTCGAGGTGAAGCTGCCGCTACAGGAAGCCAGCCCCGGTGCGATGACGCTGTTGGTGAGCCAGTACGGCGTCAGCGAGCCGCAGCCCATCTCGATACAGACTTTTTCGGAGGCGGGTCATTTCGACGGCTTCGTCATGCACGCGGGCGATTCGCAGGGTGTTCTCAAAGGCAGCCGCCTCGACCAGGTTGCCAACCTGTCGATTCGCAATCTGATCTTCGTTCCGGGCGAGCTCACGCGCAGCGGCGGCGACGAACTGCCGCTGGTCGCGCAAGACTCGCAGGCCGCGGCGAGCCTCAAGCAGGAGCGCGGCATCGCGGCGAAGGTGACGCTGAAAGACGGGCGCGTGCTGCCGCTGATCGGCACCGTGGATTCCCCGCGCCCCCGGGTGACGCTGATCGGCCAGAGCGTGCAGCCCTCGCCGTCGAGCCGAGAGAGCAACATCCAGCTGACCGATCAGGGTGAGTTGCCGCAGGACGCGATACTCACGTTTGCCGTGCGCGCCCAGTTGCCCGCGATATTCGGGCGCGACGAGACCATCGAGGTCGCCGGCGCGGATGAATCGTGGTCGACCGTTTTGAGTTTCGGCAACGGCGGCCTGACGCTGGAAAATGGCCAGGTGGCCGTGGCGACCTTCAACCCGGCGAAGGCGTTCGGCGCTTCCGCGTTTGGTCCCCTGCGTTTTCGGGTGGTGGCCAAGGCCATCCCCGGCGACTGGCAGCCGCTCGGCAACCTGGTACGTCTGCCCATCTTGAGAGATCTCGCCTGCTCGACGCCCGAGCTGGCGTGCAAGCTCTCGGGCACCAATCTCTACCTGGTCGACTCCGTGTCCAACGATCGGGAATTTGCTCATCCCGTGCAGGTTCCGGACGGCTTTCTAGGGGCTGCCCTGCCCGTCCCGCATCCGACCGGCGGTGCGCTGTACGTGCGGTTGCGCGACGACCCCTCCGTGATCAACGCAACTTCGTTTGACGTGCAGCAGCTGCCGCCGACACCCAAGGACCCGGCGCGCTCGGCTGCCAGGCAGACGGCCGAGAGCGAAGGGCTCCCACCCCAGAAGCGGCTAGACGAAGCCGATCCAGCGGCCGAGCGTAACCACGCCGATCCATAGTGCAAGAGAAATTCCGCCGGCGACTTTCGCCGCCCGCGGCGTTTGCCGCCGCCGGCCCCAGACATCGACCGAGCGGTAGACGGTGGCGTGAAACACCATCATATTGAGGCCCGCCAAGGCGAGCAGGAGCATCTTTGCGCGAAACGGCACCGTGCCCCAATAATGGCTGGCGTTCGATGAGAACAGCATGGCGCCGCTGCACACGGCCACGACGAAGGCGATCCAAGTCCACGGCAATACTTCGGCGATCAGTTCGCCGGCGGGCCGTTCCTTGAGATTGAGGTCGAGCAGCCGCAAATCCACCATGGTGATCGACCCCACGACCATGGCGATGGCCAGCACGTGAATGCTTTCGATGCCCGGGAACAGCCAGGAGGATTCGCTGATGGCGATCGCAGGCGATGTGCCTTCGAGCCAGTGCAGGAATTGATCGAACATCTTAAGTGCCGGTGTAGGCGATCAAGCGGCCCGCGACCGCGATGCCGACCCACAGGGCAAGCGACAGCAGCCCCGCGATCTTGGCGATGCCGGCGTGGGCCGGCGCGAGGTCGGCGCTGCCGCGCCCAAGATCGCGCTTCAGAATGGCCTGAAAGCTCAAGGTGACGAGGATGGCGGTGGCCAGCATGCACATTTTCGCGACGAAGAACGCATTGCCGAGAGCACGTTTCGGTTCGCCCACGATGAGGATGCTGCCGCTGATCGCCAGCACGATCAGTGCTCCCCACAGCCACGGCATGAAGCGCCGCGACAAGGACACCACGCTATGCCGCGTGCCCGCCCACCCGAGCAGGCGCAGATCGAACATCGCCATCGAGGCCACTACCACCGAAATCGCCAGAATGTGCACGGTTTGAACGGCGGGGATGATCCAAAACACCTTTTGAATGAGGAGACTGGCCGGGGTGGCGCCCAACCAATTGTTGAAATCGTCCAGCATCGCGCCGCTCGTGCTACCAAACCGATGATGATAGCAATCAAAAGATGCCCAAGGCGATGCCGGACGCCAACGCAGCCCCCAGTTCCCTGCATTGCGCGAGATCCGGCTCGGAAATGTGCTTTTCCCGCAAGATCTCCGCCGGGGTTTGTGCGTGAGTGCAAACGATGACCGGATCAGCAATCGGCTTCAGGCGCCAGCCGGTCGCGATTCGCTCGATCTGTTGCGCCGCATTCCTGCCATCGCTGCCGGCGCAGATCAGCGTGGCATAAGGTCTGCCATTGACGCGATCGAGCACGGCATAGTACGTGCGATCGAAAAAATCCTTCATCTTCCCCGACATCGCCGCAAGATTCTCCGGAGTGGCGAATATGAACCCGTCGGCCTCGAGCACATCGCCCGCCTGCGCCTCGGCGGCGTCCAGCAACGACACTCGCACGGCCGGCTCGCTGCGGGCGCCGGCCGCCGCGGCCGCCGCCATCTGCCGGGTGCCTCCGGTCATGGAGTGATACACGATCAAGAGAGTGTTCATCGGTAAATTATCGCAGAAAGCCCGCCGCTCCCCGCCCGTGGGCTATGTCCTACAGCGGGGGGCGACCCCTTCCGACTGCGTTGCCGGTTCTGTTCCGGGAGACTCGCCCCACCGCAAGACATGCGGCCCGTCATTAGACCCGTCAAAAGAGGTGCGAAATGCTTCACTATGCCGTTGTCTTCTTCATCATCGCATTGATTGCCGCCGTTTTTGGCTTTGGCGGAATCGCAGTCGGCGCTGCCGGCATCGCGAAGATATTGTTCGTCATCTTTTTGATAGGCGCCGTGGTCAGTTTCTTGATGAGCCTGGGCCGCCGCGTCTAGAAGGCCAAACCGATCGAACGAGGAGTACAGATGGAATCCCTATCAGATTCGCCCGCAGCACGCAAAGTCAGCGACTTCGCAAATGGTCAAGTCAGCAATTTCCTCGACAGCGTCGAAGATTTGACACGGGCATTGAAGGATATCGAATCACCCGACATCGCCAGGGTTCGCGCCAAGGTAAAAGTCGCGCTGACCGCCGCCAAGAGCGCAGTATCCGACACGGCATCGCAGCTCCGCAGCCAGGCAGTCCAGGTCGGCCAACGCACGGACGGATACGTCCGCGACAATCCCTGGCAAGTCATCGGGATTGCGGCGGTAGTCGGTCTCGCGGTGGGCATCCTGGCATCGCGGCGCTCCTGAGCAGGAGCGGGCTCCCCGCCTGAGCGGGCCACCCGATCGCCTGAGCGGGCCACCCGATCGCCTGAGCGAGCCACCCGATCGGCGGCTCCTCTCAAGCGCGCCGCCATTGGGTTGCGCCGCCCGCCTTGTCCTCGAGCAGTATTCCGGCGGCGGCCAGTTGGTCGCGGATGCGATCGGACTCGGCGAAATTTTTCGCTGCGCGCGCCGTTTGCCGGGCGGCGAGCAGGGCTTCGATGTCGGCATCGGACATCATCTTGTCGCCCGCACTTCGCTTCAAGTAGGTATCTGGATCCTGTTGCAGCACGCCGAGCGTCGCGCTCATGGCGCGCAGCGTCGCCGCCGAAACGGCCATCTTCACAGAGTTCCCCGCGGCCTTCGCCTGATTGAGCTCGCGCGCGACGCCTTGCATGGCCGCCAGCGCTTCCGGAGTATTGAAGTCGTCGTCCATCGCAGCGCGAAATTTAGCGAGCCACTCCGCATCGACGGATCCCGACGGGCCGGCATCCTTGAGGGCACGGTACAGCCCGAGCAGGGTCTCGTCGGCCTGCGCGAGCTGCACGCTCGAATAATTGATGGGTCCGCGATAGTGGCTGCTCAATAGGAAGAATCGCAGCACCTCCGGGTCGCGCAACGTCTTGAGAACCTCGCGCACCGTGAAGAAATTGCCGAGGGATTTCGACATTTTCTCGTCGTTGACGCGTACGAACCCGTTGTGCATCCAGACGCGAACGAAGGGCGAATCGCAGGCGGCACAGGACTGCGCGATCTCGTTCTCATGATGCGGAAATTTCAGATCCTCGCCGCCGCCGTGGATGTCGAAGTAGCTGCCGAGCAGGCTGGTCGACATGGCCGAGCATTCGATGTGCCAGCCGGGACGGCCCTCGCCCCATGGAGAGGCCCAGGACGGCTCGCCCGGCTTGGCGTGCTTCCAGAGCACGAAATCCAAGGGATCGAGCTTCGCCTCATCCACCTGTATGCGCGAGCCGGCACGCAGATCGTCGATTTTCTTGCCCGACAGCCGGCCGTACTCCGCGAACTTGCGCACCGCATACATGACGTCGCCGTTGACGGCCACATAGGCATATCCCTTGTCGATCAAGGTTTGGGTCATGGCGATGATCGGAGCAATGTACTCGGTCGCCCGCGGCTCGAGGTCGGGCGACTGCAGGCCGAGAATCGCGCAATCCTCATGCATGGCCGCAGTGAAGCGGCGCGCAAGATCAGCCCAGTTCTCGCCGTTGGCGGCGGCGCGCTCGATGATCTTGTCGTCGATGTCGGTGACGTTGCGCACGTAGGTGACCGCGTAGCCCAATGATCGCAGGTAGCGCTGGATCAGGTCGAACACCGTCAACATGCGCGCGTGGCCGACATGGATATAGTCGTAGTTCGTCATGCCGCAAACGTACATGCGGACTTCGTTGGCGCGCAGAGGCTTGAATTCCTCTTTTTCGCCGGTGAGAGAATTATGGATTTTGAGCATGGGACTCGAGGCGGCGGCGCGCCGTGTCGCGGGACATGAGCCCGAGCAGCGATCCAAGCTCGGGACCATGCGCCAGGCCGGTCAAGGCGACTCTGAGCGGCATGTAGAGGTCCGCACCTTTGCGGCCGGTGCGCTCTTTCAAAATTCTAGTCAAGGTCTTGAGGTCCGTGTTTGCTTGGTCGAGAGCCGCGGCGGCGGCGGCGAAGAATTCGGGCCCTGCGGCCGCAATGATGCCGCGCTCGCGCTCTCCCAATGGCGGCAGCTCGCCGTACACGACCGCTCGCCATTGAGCCGCGTCGGCCGGCAACACCACATTGTGGCGCACCAACTCGACGAAGTCGACCGGGTCGCCCGACCCCAACCAGGAACGGATTTGCTCCACCGACATCCGCTCAGCCGTCTCCTTTTGCCAATGCATCAATTGCGACTCGTCGAAGCGTGCCGGCGCCCGGCCGAGATGTTCCGGGCGGAAATGCGCGGGCATTTCCGCCGCCGGCAACCAGCCGTCGACGTCGCTCGCGTGTCCCAGGCGAAACAGCTGATTGAGGAGGGCGGCCGGGAGAAATCCGCGTTCGCGGAAATCCTCGACGCTGGTGCTGCCGTGCCGCTTGGACAGCGGCGCGCCGTCCGTCCCGACCAATAATCCGACATGGCCATAGCCCGGCCGGCGCATGCCCAATGCGTCCAGCAGCATGAGCTGGCGCGGCGTATTGGTGAGATGATCATCGCCGCGCAAGGCCTGCGTGACTCCCATCGCCGAGTCGTCAACGGCATTGCAGAAGAAGAACGCCGGCGGTCCCGTCATCGCGCCGAATGATGAAATCGCCGATATCGTCCGACAGGAATCGCTGCGGCCCGTGCACCGCGTCGGTGAATTCGATGCTCCGATCGTCCGGTACGGCAAACCGCAGCGTCGGTTTCAACCCCCGCCCCTGCCGCTCGGCGCGCTGCGCTGCCGTCAGCAGCCGGCAGGTCCCCGCGTAGCGCGGCGGCTTGCCGGCCACGCGCTGCAGCTTGCGCGAGAGTTCCAGCTCCTGCGCCGTGCAGTAGCACGGGTACGTGTGGCCATCGGCCTCCAGCCGCGCGAACAGGGCTCGATAGAACTCGCCGCGCTCCGATTGGCAGTACGGAGCCGAGCGTCCGCCGATATCGGGGCCTTCGTCCCAGTCGAGGCCGAGCCAGCGCAGGTCCGCCATCAACTGGTCGCGGAACCGCGGCCTGGCTGCGCTCGACGTCGGTATCCTCGATGCGCAAAATAAAGCGGCCGCCGCTTTTGCGCGCCCAAAGGTGGCTGAAAAAGGCCGTTCGCGCATTGCCCAGGTGCAGGGAGCCGGTGGGGCTGGGCGCGAATCGCGTGATGACGGGCAAGGAATCCAAGGTGACGGGCATACTCAAGATTGTACCTATTCGAGTAGAATCTCGGAGTATGAAACATCTACTGCTCATCTCCGGATTGATCTTCGGCGACCTGCCTTCGGCCCGAGTTTCGCGGCCGACACGCCGCCCAAAGCCGCCGGCCCCGGCCGCAGCTGCCCGGCTTCGACCGGCCTCACCGCGAGTCCAAGTGGTGACTTCCATGGGAAATTTCACGATCGAATTGAATGCCGAGCGGGCGCCGCTCACGGTCGCGCATTTCCTGAAGTATGTCGATCAAGGACACTATACCGGCACGATCTTTCACCGCGTCATCGCGAACTTCGTCATTCAAGGCGGGGGCTTCGACAGCAACAACAAACCGGTGCCCGCCCCGGCCAAGGTGGTCAACGAGTCCGGCAACGGATTGACCAACGAGCGCGGCACGGTCGGCATGGCGCGCAGGCAGGATCCGCACGGCAGCGACGCGCAGTTCTACGTCAACCTGTACGACAACGAGGCCCTCGATCCCAACAAGACACGCTGGGGCTACGCAGTGTTCGGCAAGGTCGTGCAGGGCATGGAAGTGGTCGATAAGATCGGCAATGTTCCGACCGGCGCGCGCGGACCGTTCAAGGAGGATGCGCCGCTGCAGCCGGTGGTGATCGAGCGCATCGAGCGCGTCGCCGGCCCCTGAGGCGCCGAGTTTCCCCAAGGAGCCTGTCTAGACAATTCCACGTGGCCGCGCTCTTCATTTCGGATTTGCACATCGACGCAAGCCATCCGGCGATCACCGAACAATTTCTTGAGCTTTCTCGCGGCCGAGGCCCGGGAGCGCCGACGCCTTGTACATTCTGGGCGACCTGTTCGAATCCTGGATCGGCGATGACGCCGCCGGATGCCGCGCAGACCGCCGGCGATCGCGGGGCTGCGCGCACTCACCTCGCATGGCGTTCCGTGTTTCGTCATGCACGGCAATCGAGATTTCCTGCTGGCGGCGGAGTTCTGCCGCATGAGCGGCGCAGAGTTGCTGCCCGATCCGTTGATCGTGACGCTGTACGGGGAGCGGGTGCTGGTGATGCATGGCGATGCGCTGTGCACCGATGACCGCGCCTATCAGCGGCTGCGCGCCACGGTGCGCGATACTGATTGGCAGCAGCAGTTTCTCGCGCTCTCCGTCGCGTCGCGCCGCGCACTCGCGGGCGCCGCGCGCGTCGGCAGCCAGTCGCGCACACCGCCGCCCTCGAATACGCCATCATGGACGTCAACGCCGACAGCGTCGCCACGGCGCTGCGCACCGCAGGCACCGCGACGCTGTTGCACGGCCACACCCACCGCCCCGCCATCCACGCGCTCAGGTCGACGGCCGTCCCTGCAGGCGCATCGTGCTCGGCGATTGGTACGACCAGGGCAGCCTGCTGCGATGGGACCGAAATGGACCCGCGCTGGTGTCGCTACCGCGTCAGGGAGCGGGTGGCCCGGAGTGAAAGCGAAACACGGGGTCGGGCGAGGTGATCAGTTCCGCCTCGAGCGACCGCGAACTGCTCGATCCCGCTTTCCAATGCCACGCTCCTGCCCGCTTGGCGGCGCGCCGGGCGAGGTCCAGGTAGACGCCGGTGGTGCCGCGCCTCGGCGTCGTGCAGGCCCTGGAAGAGGTCGGCCAGGGGCGCGCCGATCTGCGCCGCCAGCGCCGCAAATCGCTCGCAGGACCGCGCTTCGATGAAGGCGCCGCAGATCATCAGGTCGATTTCGCGCTGCGGCTCGCTTTTGGCGACCAGGCGGCGCAGGCGCTCGGCATAGCGGCCGGGTGCCAAGCGTGGCGGCGCGACGCCCAAGCGTGCGGATGAGCTTGACGACCTGCTCGTAGTGGCGCAATTCCTCGCGCGCCAGCCGCGACATTTTATCGGCCAGGTCGAGATCTTCGGCATAGGCGAACATCAGCGCCAGGGCGGTCGAAGCCGCCTTCTTTTCGCAGTTGGCGTGATCGATCAGCAGCACGTCCTGCGACGCGCACGCCTGTCCCACCCAGCCGCGGGTGTGGGCACGCGCAGCACGGGATGCGCGAACGGCGCCGCCCCGCGGGTCACGCCGGCAGTCTTGAACGCCGAGATCGCCTCGAGCAGCTCGCGCGCCGATTGAAAGCGGTCGGCAGGCGACTTGGCGAGCAAGCGCGCCAGCAGTGGCTTGATAGTCGGCGAATTGCGGTGCGATCTGCGGCAGTTCCGCCCGCTTGTGCTTGTAGATCACTTCCATGGCGGTCGCCCCGGTGTAGGGCTTGTGGCCGGTCAGCATCTCGTAGAACATGACGCCCAAGCTGTACAAATCGCTGCGCGCCGTCGATCTCCTCCGCGTGGCCCTGTTCCGGGCTCATGTAGTAGGGCGTGCCGAAGATTTCGCGCGTACCGGTCAGCGACAGCTGCCATCTCGTTGGCCTTGGCCAGGCCGAAATCGATCAGGCACAGCGAGCCGTCGGCGCGCAGCATCACATTGGCCGGCTTCAGGTCGCGGTGCAGGACGCCCACCGAATGAATGGCCTGCAGCGCGCTGGCAATCTGCTCCACGAATTTGAGCGCCGTCATCGGCAGACATCGGCGCTTTCATGCGCCGCCGCAGATCGCCCGCCGGAAAATGCTCCATCGCGATATAGGCATGATCGTCGGCGACCCCGAGATCGTAGATTCGCACGATATTCTCATGCTTCAAGCCGGCGACGATTTCGTATTCCTGCAGGAAGCGGTCGAAGCCGACGATGCGCTCGGAAACGTCCGGCACCTGATTGAAGACCTTGAGCACCACGAGGGTGCCGGCGCGCTCGCTTTCGGCAAGGTAGATCGTGCACATGCCGCCGCTGCCGACTTGCCGAATGCAGCGATGGCCGCGGATCATCACGGATCCGAAGTCGATAGCGCTTCTCGAAATCCGGATGTGCGCGCAGCATGGAAATGCTGCGCTTGTGCTCGCGCGAGGCGGTCATGATCGCACTGAATCAGCCGTTCGCGATCGATCTTGCGGCCGTACAGACGGTGCAGGCCGGGAACGGCGTCGGGTTCGGGGTCGGGCGCATCCTGCAGCAGCAGCAGGACGATGGGCGCGAACTCCGGTTTGGCCAGAAATCCGAGCGCCAAGGCATCGGCGCGCCTCGCGTCGGCGGCGCACCGACGATGATGACCGCATCGAATCCGGCGGCGGCAAATTGCGCGTCGTCGAAGGCGGGTTGTCCTCGCCCAACCGGTGCTCGACGAAGTTCGCGTCCGGCCACTCGATCTCAACATGCTTCTTGACCAGCAGTCTGATAATCGGCTCGCGCTGCGATCAGCAAGAGACGCATGGCTGTCAGCCGCGACGGCTATCGAACCGACTTGAGCCCACGGACCGGCGCCTTCGCGACGCTGCTGTTTGGCTTCGTCGGACCGCTCTCCCTGCAGGCGCTTGAGATACTCGGGCGTCACGTCGCCGGTGACGTATTCGCCCGAAAAGCACGAGGTGTCGAAATCCACGATCTTGGCATTGTCGTGGCGCACCGCGTGCTCCAGATCTTCCAAATCCTGGTAGATGAGCCAATCGGCGCCGATGATGTCGCGCACTTCGTCGTCCGTATGGCCGGCGGCCACCAGCTCGGATGCATCCGGCATGTCGATGCCGTAGACGTTCGGATAACGAACCGGCGGCGCCGCGGATGCGAAATACACTTTCTTGGCGCCCGCTTCACGCGCCATGTCGATGATCTGCGCGGACGTGGTGCCGCGCACGATCGAATCGTCCACGAGCAGCACATTCTTGCCGCGGAACTCCAGATCGATGGCGTTCAGCTTGCTGCGCACCGACTTCGAGCGCTGCTCCTGCCCCGGCATGATGAAGGTGCGGCCGATGTAGCGATTCTTGATGAAGCCCTCGCGGTACTTGATGCCCGAGCAGCTGCGCCACCTGCACGGCGCTGGTGCGGCTGGTGTCGGGGATCGGGATCACCACATCGATGTCATGGTCGGGGCGTTCACGCTTGATCTTATCGGCCAGCCGCTCGCCCATGCGCAAGCGAGCCTTGTACACCGAGATGTTGTCGATGATCGAATCCGGCCTCGCGAAATACACATACTCGAAAATACACGGCGTATGCCGCACCATCGCGACGCACTGCTGCGCATAGAAGCGGCCTTGCTCGTCGATGAACACCGCCTCGCCCGGCGCGACGTCGCGCACCATGTCGAATCCCAGCATGTCGAGCGCCACGCTTTCGGATGCCAGCATCCACTTCGGTGCCCTTCTTGGTATCGCGCTTGCCGATCACCAGCGGCCGGATTCCGTTCGGATCGCGAAACCCCAAAATGCCGTGACCGATCACCATCGCGACCACCGCATAGCCGCCGCGGCAGCGGCGATACACGGCATTGGCGGCGGCGAATATGTCCGCGGGCGTGACGCGGGGCGTGCCGACGCGCTGCAGCTCGGAGGCCAGCACATTGAGCAGCACTTCGGAATCGGAGCCGGTATTCAGGTGGCGCCGGTCTTCGCGCACCAGCACTTCGGTGAGTTCGCGCGAGTTGGTCAGGTTGCCGTTGTGGCCGAGGCAGATGCCGTAGGGCGAGTTGACGTAGAATGGCTGCGCGTCGTTCGCACTGTCGGCGCCGGCCGTCGGATACCGCACATGTCCGATCCCGATATTGCCCTTGAGCTTCAGCATGTGTTTCTGCTGAAAGACGTCGCGCACCAACCCGGAGTCCTTGCGCATGAACAGCTCGCCGTCCTCCGAGGTCATGATGCCCGCGGCATCCTGACCCCGGTGCTGCAGCACCGTCAGCGCATCATAGATGCGTTGATTGACCGCGCTCACGCCCACCATTCCGACGATTCCGCACATGAAGGACCTCCGCCCTACTTGGGTCTGACTTTGACACCGGTCAGGCGCTCGAGCGTAGCCCAAGGTTCGCCTTTTTCGCCGACCATGGCCCGCAGCCAATCGCCGACTGTCTCACCATAAGGAACCAGTTTCGAGCGCGCCCACCACGGTTCGTGATTCAAATGCAGCAGCTCGCCGCCGATGGTCACCAAGCCCACGAGCACCGTGCCGCGCACCATGCCGAACAGCAGTCCGAGGACTCGGTCCATCGCGCCCAATCCTAGGCTGCGCGTGAAGTAGCTCAGCAGCATGCCGGCCACCCAGCCGATCAGGAGGACGAGCACCAATACCACCAAGCGCCCCACCCAGGGCGCCACACTGGGATCGGCGAGCACGCCGCCCAAGTGCGGCTCGACGAGGGGACCGAGTTTCCATGCCGCCCAGATGGCGACGATCCAAAAAACCAGGGACACCGCTTCGCGCACGAAGCCGCGCAGTAACCCGATGATGGTCGAACCCAACAGAACCAAAACGATTAAAACATCGGCCCCAGTCATGAAATCATTCTACCGGAGCGCCGCAGGCGCCGTCGTGAAACGAGTGTCACAAAGTTCAAATCAGGACGCCGGGGGCACGAAACTCGAGGGATGTCCCAGCGCCTTCAACTTGGCAGCCACCTGAACAGCGGCCCCGCGATCCGCCATGGGGCCGACGCGCACCCGGTAGCGCAGAGCGAAGCCCGAGCCGCCGGGCACCAGGTAGACCGCAAAGCCCTGGCCTTTCAACTGACGCACCAATTTGTCCGCGTTGGCGCGGCTGGCGAAGCTGCCCAGCTGCACCGCCCAAGCGCCCGTCGATGCCGCCGGTTTCGCCGCCGGTGCGGTCGAGGTGGGGGCCGGCGCCGCCGTTTCAAGATGCGCGGCCGTGGCCGGTGCAACCTGCATCGTTCCCGCTGCGCTCGCCGCTGTCGACCCGCGCAACTCCGGCGGCCGGGCGCTCGAGGCGGCGGCAGCGTCGGCGACAGGCTCCGGTTCCGGCGGCTTGCTCGTGGAGAGATCGACCGTGACGTTGCGGGCCGGCTCCGGCGCGATCGTCGGCCGCATCGAGGGCGTGGGCGCCGGGCCCGGCAATAGTTCCGGCACGATTGACACGATCAGCGCCGCGAGAATCGCTGCGCCGACCAGGCGTTCTTTGACGCGGCGGTCCATGGCGTTATTCCGCCACCGGCGGCAGCAAAGCGTTCGCCTCGAGCCAATCCATTGCAGGTCCCACCACGTGGAAAGAGCCAAACACCACGATTCGATCCTTAGAGCCCGCATGCGCCGACGCCGCCGCGCAGGCCGCCGCTATGCTCGGCGCCGCCTCGACCGGCGCGGCGACACCATTCGCGACCGTTTGGGCGAGCGCCGCGGCACTGCGGCCTCGTTCTCCCTCGATGGGCACGCACCACCAGGCGTCGACGCTGTCGCGCAATTCCGCGATGACACCCGCCGCATCCTTATCGGCCAAAATCCCGCACACAGCCAGAGTCCGCCCGGCGCTCGGGTAGCCGCGCAAGTTGCCCGCGAGCACACGCGCCGCGGCCGGATTGTGCGCCACATCCAGTATCCATGTTGGCGCACCGGGACGGGCGGGCTCGATCACTTGAAAACGCCCGGCGAGCGTCACCTCGCTGAGGCCCCGCGCCACCGCGGCGGGGGGAACTGTGAAACGCGCAACGAGCTCCTCGAGGGCCGCGATGGCCGCGGCCGCGTTGGCGTATTGCGCGTCGCCGGCGAGCGCCGGCGGCGGCAGCCGCTCAAGGTTCCAGCGGCTGCCGTGAAACTGCCAGGTGCCGTCATCGAGCGCGTATCGGTACTCGATCCCCAGGCGTTTCAGCGGCGCGCCTTTCTCGAGCGCAATCTCCTCGAGCACCCTCGGCATATCGCGGCTGCCGAGCACCGCCGGGCGGCCGCGCCGGAAGATACCCGCCTTCTCGCGCGCGATGGCTTCGAGCGTCGTGCCTAGATACTCCTGATGGTCGAACCCGATGCTCACCACCACGGCCACGTCCGGATCGACCACATTCACGGCATCCAAGCGGCCGCCCATGCCGATTTCGAGTACCCACGCATCGAGGCGCGCCGCCTCGAACACCAGCAGCGCCGCGAGCGTGTTGAATTCGAAGAAAGTCAGGCCGACCTCGGCGCGCGCGGCCTCGATGCGCTCGAAGGCCGACACCAGCTCCGCGGCGCTGACCAGCCGGTCGTGGATCCTGATCCGCTCGCGATAGTCGCGAAGGTGCGGCGAGGTGAAGGTGCCGACCCGGTAGCCCGCCGCCGTCAAGATCGCCGCGCAAAAGCCGCTCACCGAACCCTTGCCGTTGGTGCCGGCCACGGTGATTACCGGGACAGGGGGCTGACGCCAGTCCAAGCGCTCGAGAACCAGGCGCAGGCGGTCCAGCCCGAGATCAATGGCCTGCGGATGCAGCTGCGACTGGTAGGCGAGCCACTGCTCGAGACTCGACAGACGAAGGCTCCTATGCCGCAGCGGGTTCTTTGCCGGTCAGCAGGCGCAGCATGGCGCCGATGCGATCGCGCAGCTCGCGCCGGTCGACGATCATGTCGAGCGCACCGTGCTCGAGCAGAAACTCGCTGCGCTGGAACCCTTCCGGCAGGGTCTCGCGCACCGTCTGCTGAATCACGCGCGGACCGGCAAATCCGATCAGAGCCTTCGGCTCGCCGATGTTGATGTCCCCCAGCATGGCGAGGCTGGCGGAGACGCCGCCCGTGGTCGGATCGGTCATCACCGAAATGAACGGCAGGCGCGCCTCGGACAAGCGCTTGAGCGCGGCACTGGTCTTCGCCATTTGCAGCAGCGAATACAGCGCCTCCTGCATGCGCGCGCCGCCGCTCGCCGCGAAGCACACCAGCGGCATGCGGTGCTCGAGACTGTGCTCCACCGCCTGCACGAATTTTTCGCCGACCACCGATCCCATCGAGCCGCCCAGGAAGCGGAATTCGAATGCGCACGCGACCACGTCCAGACCCGCCAATTTCCCCGCCATCACGATCAATGCGTCGCGTTCACCGGTCTGTTTCTGGGCTTGAACGAGCCGATCCTTGTAGCGTTTCGAGTCCTTGAACTTGAGCGGATCCTCCGGTTCGACCTTGGCGGCGAGCTCGGTGGTCGAGCCGGGGTCGAGAAATTTGGCCAGCCGCTCGCGGGCGTTGATGCGCATATGGTGGCTGCACTTCGGGCACACGTGCAGATTGCGCTCGATCTCGGCGCGATACAGCACGGCATCGCAGGCCGGACACTTGGTCCACAGACCTTCCGGCACCGAACGCGTGCGGCGCTCGGTTTTGATACGCGACGGGACAATTCGCTCGAACCAGGACATGCTAGGGACCACGGAGAATGCTTTAAGATAGGCTAAGCAGTTTAGCCCATTAAACTTGTCGGCGGCAGCCCGTGGTCGGGAGCCGGGATGCCATACACCGGCGGGTACTCGACCCGCCACAGGTACAGGCCGGCGGCCGGAGCGGTGGCGCCGGCAAGACGCCGGTCGCCCGAGCTCAGCACCCGCGCCATTGCCGCCGCCGGCTCCGCCTCGCGCTGGACGTCGAGCAGCGTTCCGACGATGTTGCGCACCATGTGGTGCAGATAGGCGTTCGCCGTGATCTCGAGCCACACATAGTCGCCCGCGCGCCGCACCTCGATCCGCTCGACGCGCCTGACCGTGGATTTTGATTGGCATTCCACCGAGCGAAACGCGCTGAAATCGTGCTCGCCGATCAGCGTCTGCGCCGCGGCGTGCATGGCCGCTGCGTCGAGCGGACGATGAATCCAGGCCACCCTCGCGCGCTGCAACGCCGATCGCGAGCTGCGATTCAATATGCAGTAGCGGTAGATGCGGCGAATCGCCGCGTGCCGCGCGTGAAATCCCAGCGTGACTTCCCCGGCCCATTGCAGGGCGACCGCCGGTGCGAGCTTGGTGTTGGCGCCCAGCACCCAAGCGCGCGGCGTGCGCTCGGCGTGGGTGTCGAAATGGATGACCTGTCCCAAGGCGTGCACGCCGCTGTCGGTGCGTCCCGCACAGATGGCGAGGATGGGATGACCGGCGACGAACGATAGCGCCGCCTGTACGGCATCCTGAATCGATGCCGAGTGCTCCTGCGACTGCCAACCGGCGTACTCGGTGCCGTCATACTCCACGATGGCGGCGACGCGGCGGCCGATAGGCGTCACGCTAGCCGGGCAGAGTCTCGATGAGGCGCTGGGCTTCCTGTTTCTGGCTGGCCGAGCCTTCGTGCACGACCTCTTCGAGGATGCTGCGAGCACCTTCCGGATCGCCCATGTCCATGTACGCCCGTGCCAGATCGAGCTTGGTGCCAACCTCGCTCATGGTCACCGGTTCCATTTCCGGCAGCGCATGATCGTCGGCCTTGAGCTTGGCGGTGCGGCTGGTCGACGAGACCGACTGCAGCCTGTTGGTAGGCGCCTCGGCGCCGTTCATCGCCTCGCCCACGTCGAGGTCGACGCGCTTGCTGCGCTGGCTGGCCTCGAATACTTCGCTCGAGAATACCTCGTCCTCGGCGCGCGGCTGTTCCACGGTGTCGCCGCTGCCGAGTGCGCTCGCGAGCCGATCCAGATCCAAATCGATGCTGTCGCCGCTGAGTGCGGCCGCACCCAGACCGCGCAGCTTCGAAGTGGAGTCGACATCGAGTTTCCCGGCCTCCCCGACGTCGGAGAATTCGTTCGACTTGAAGCGCGAGGTATTGGCGTCGAAATCGCGCGGCATTTGCACCGTCGGCGCGGACTCCGGGCCCAGCACGGCGGTTTTCACTTCGTCGTGGTCCTGCCCCAAATCGGCGACGAAGGAGGCTTCCAACTCGCGTTCCAGCTCGGTGAGGTCGCGATCGCGCGAGTTTCTCTCCGCCTCCGCCATCATGCGGCGCGACTTCTCATCGAGACCGGCCACCATCGTGGGTGCGTCGGACGGGTGATCGGTCGGATGATCGGTCTCTTCGAGATGCGAGCCGCTGACCGCCGGCGAGCCGGTCGCTTCGAGCTGATCGAGATCGAGACCCAGATCATCGATCGACACCTCGGCGGTCTGATCGGCGGACAGTGGGAGCTTCGAGGTAATTCGGTCGCGTACGTCCTGAGTTTTGATGGTCGGCGATTCGGCCGTCGGCGCGTCCGAGAAATTCATCAGCTCGGACTCGACGGTCGGCTCATCGCGCGGCGGCATCTCGCGCGTCGGCGACTCGTCGGCGCCGCGCTCCGGGGAATCCAAGGTGAAATCCAGATCCGAGCTGGCGCGCACGGCGGGCGATTCGCCGGTTGCCGCGACGTCGCCGCTTTCCTTGGCGTGATCCAACTTGCCGTGTTCGCCATCCGGATCGCCGAACAGATCGATGTCGACGCGATTCTCGCCGCCCTCGAGGTTCAGATCGACCAGAGCCCCGGCGCCGCGGCCGCTGCCGGCCGAGGACGCGAACATGGGATCGTCGGGGCAAATCTGTTTGCCCATGATGATGATCTTGTCCCACTCGCCGGCCGGTGCACGGTCGCGGGTCGCTTCCAAGCCCTTCGCGGTCTGCAGGAACGCATCCTTGTTGCCCCAAACGAAGTAGATTTCCAGCAGCTTGAGGCGCAGATCGCGCCGGTCGGGTTCGCGTTCGAGCGCGATTCGCACCAGGTCGGCCGCCTGATCGTACAAGCCGTATGCCATGTGAAAATCGGCTTCGGCGAGCGGATCACCCTGATCGAGATTGACCGCGCTCTCGCTCGACATCGTGTCGTCGGGCGCTTTGAGATCGGTGTGCGTATCGCGCAGCCGATCGGGTGCCTCCTCGAAATTCGGCATGCGGGTGCTCGCCCGATTCCTCGACCAGGAACGAATCGTCGCCCTTGCGCATGCCGGCGGGCTTGACGGCCGGATCGCGCCAACCAGCGATGTCCGTATCGTCCAATTTGTTCAGATCGCTGATGCCGCCCTGACGGCGCCGCCATGCCAGCGCCAGCAGAACGAACATTGCAATGATCACGGCGGCCGGCACCCACCAATGAGCCGCCAGCCAGTCGAGCCAGGATCCCGACTCTGAGACGGGCGGCGGGGCCGGCTTCGTTTTCACGATCGGTGCGGGCGCGGGCACGGGTGTAGGCGGCGAGGTGCTCTGCGTCGCCGGCGGCAGCGGCGTCGGCGTCGGCGGTGCGGCCGCGGGTGGCTGTGCAGCGGTGGCGGGCGGCGCAGGAGTGGTTTGCACCGGCGGCGCCTTCTGTTCGGGGATCGGTGCAGGGGTTGGCGCCGTCGGCGCCACGCCGAGCTTGCGCTGCAGGGCGGAAAGCTCGCTGTTGCGTATATCGATCAAGCGATGCGAGGCCGCGAGCTGCGCTTCCAGATCCTTGACGCGATCCTTGAGCACCTGTGCCTCCGCGTTGGCGGCGTTCGCATCGCCGCCGCCTCCGGCCGCCCCGCCGCCCGTGCCCGGCGTCACCAGGCGCAGGTGTCCGTGCGTCGCGCCGCCGCCGGCGCCGCGCCACGCATCCATTTGACGGTGCACTTCGCTGATCGCTTCGCTCTGATTCAAGGCGGCGATCTGATCCGCGCCGGGGAGACGCAGCACGGAGCCACGGCGCAATATGTTGATGTTTCCACCGAATGCATCGGGATTCGCCCGGTATACCGCCATCATGGTTTGATCGATATTGGCGGGGGTCGCGGCACCCGAATCGGCACGCAGACTGCGCGCAATCTTGGCAAGAGTGTCGCCCTGGGCCACGCGGTAGCTACTGCCGCTGATGGGGGCGGCCGCCTCCGATTCACCGCCGGCGGACGCTGCGCCGGCGGACGCTGCGCTGCGGGACGATGCTGCCGCAGCGGCGCGCCCGGTGGACGGCGCTGTGGTGCTCGGTGCCGGCGCGGGACGGCGGGCTGGGGCTGGGGGAGCGGCTACGGTCGGTGCGCTCACGGGGGCGGCGCTGCTCGCGGTCTCCCCCGGTGTGTACACCGGAGGATCGAGCAGAACGGTGTATTCACGCATCAGACGGCCGCGCGCCCAATTCACCTCGACCAGGAATGTCACGAAAGGCTCGGGGATGGCGTCCGTGGAACGCACCAGCAAGGCGTCGCGTCCGTCTTTGCCCTTGCCTACCTTGAAGGTCAACGTGGAGAGGAATGCCGGACGATCGATGCCGTAACGTGTGAAAGCTTCCCGATCGGCCAAGCTCGCGCGCAAGGCGGTCAATTCATCCGGGGTCGCCGCGATCAGGTCAATTTCGGCATTCATCGGCTCGTTGAGAGCCGACTTCAAATGGATCTCACCCAGCCCCAGCGCCCACGACGAGGACGGCCACAAAAAGGAAGTGGATAACAGGCACGCCATCAGCATCAGGCGACGCATCGTCGAGAACATTTCTACTCCCAGGAATCTGGTGGGCAAGCGGGTAAAGTTCATTGTGCTATAGGAGCTTGCAATCGAATTCTCACTTGCCCTTTACATAAGCCAATAACTATATCTTACTGGGGTCTATTTACCAAAATATGGGCCACCGAAACTGCGTTATGTGCCGCACATTTCCGAACATTATCCGCCACGACCCAAAAATTTAGAGCGCTGTCACGGGTCAAATGTGCCCGCAATCGGCCTACATATACCTTATCGGGTTGCAAAGCCAATGTGGCCGGGGTCGGAAATTCCAGCGCCGATTCGGCGTCGATGACGGAAAGCCCCGTTCCGCACTGCAGCACCCGGGCGGCCTCGGCGACCCGCACCGGACGTTCGAAACTGGCATGCACGGCCAGGCTGTGACCGAAGAACACCGGCACCCGCACGGCCGTCGCGTTGATCTCGAGGCCAGGCAGCTCGAGCACGCGCCGAGTTTCCTCCCACAGGCGCCGCTCCTCGCGCGACACGCCATCGGCCTCCAACACATCCACCTGCGGAATGACGTTAAAGGCGATCTGCCGCCCAAAGGCCCGTCCCCGCGCCTTTTTGCCGCTCAGCATGGCGACGGTCTCCCCGGCCAGCTCATCCATGGCTGCCGCGCCCGCTGCCGGACACCGCTTGATAGGTCGCCACCTCGACGCGTTCGAGTCCCGCGAGGGAGTGCAGCGGCGCCAGCACCGTGGCGAGCGCCACGCTGGCGCTGCCCGGCAGCGCGATCAGCCCGCGTGCACCGACCGCCGCCAGGGCCCCAGGATTCACATCCGCGGCCACCAGCGGCACATCGGCGCGCGCGCGAAAAGCCGCCGAGCCGTCGATCACCCAGGCATGCTCCGCCGCGGCCGCCGCATAGCGCTCCGCCAACGCCGCGCGCCCGCAAAAGAAAACCAGGTCCACGCGCGAAAAATCGAAACCAGCGATGTCGCTCACCGCCAGCGGGTTGGCGGAATCCCCGCCCGCCTCATCGCTCACCGTGCGGCCGATGCTGCGCTCATCGTCGAGCCCATGCAGTTCGGCAACCGGCAATTTTTCGCACGCGCAGCTCGTCGACCACGGCCGCGCCGATCAAGCTCGATACGCCCACCACGGCGATGCGCAAACCGGCGCGTGCGGCAGCGTTCATTCGCTCTTTGCCGCCGTGATCACCGGCGTGGTGCGCACCACATCGCCGCACTGCGCGCGAAACCGCAGATAGTGATCCATGAGCACCAGCGCCAACATCGCCTCGGCGATCGGCGTCGCGCGCACGCCGACGCAGGGGTCGTGGCGGCCGGTGGTGACCACCTCGGTGGCATTGCCGTGAATGTCGATGGTCTCGCCGGGCAGCGTGATGCTCGAGGTCGGCTTGAGTGCGAGGCTCACGACGATATCCTGGCCCGAGGAAATACCGCCGAGCACGCCGCCGGCATGATTGCTCTTGAAGCCCCGCGGCGTGAGCTCGTCGCGATGCTCGGAGCCGCGCTGCACGACCGCAGCCGAATCCGGCGCCGATCTCGACACCCTTCACGGCATTGATGCCCATCATGGCGCTCGCCAGATCCGCGTCGAGCCGTTCGAACACCGGCTCGCCCCAACCCGGGCGGTACGCCTTTGGCGATCACGGTCACGCGCGCGCCGATCGAATCTCCCGCCTCGCGAATGCGCCAGATGAAATCCTCGAGCTCCTTGACGCGGCTCGGATCAGGACAGAAAAAGGGGTTGTCGTAGGCGCTGGCCGGATCGACCGGCTGCAGCACCAACGGGCCCATCTGCGCGAGATATCCGTGGATGCCGACTTGCAGCCGCTCCCGCAGATACTTGCGGGCGATCGCGCCGGCCGCGACGCGCATGACGGTTTCGCGCGCCGAGGATCGTCCGCCGCCGCGATAGTCGCGGAAACCGTATTTCTGGGTGTAGGTGTAGTCCGCGTGTCCGGGACGAAAGCGATCCTTGATCTTCTCGTAGTCGCGCGAACGCTGATCTTCGTTCGCGACCAGCAGGCCGATCGGCGTGCCCGTGGTCTTGCCGTCGAACACGCCGGACAGGATGCGCACCGTATCGGACTCGCGGCGCTGGCTGGTGAACTGCGACATGCCCGGGCGCCGGCGCTCGACATCGGCTTGCAAATCCGCCTCGCAGAGCGCCATTCCCGGCGGACAGCCGTCGACGACGCAGCCGAGCGCGGGACCATGGCTCTCGCCGAAGCTCGTCACCGTGAAAACCCGACCGAATGTGTTGCCCGCCACGCGCGTTATCCTTTGTCCTTGAGGTGCACCTTGAGATCCCGAGCCCGCAGTAAAAACACGCCGCCGCCGCCCATCGCGATCTCCGGCCAAACAAACGGCAGCGTGGGGAAGGCGCGCAGCAGCGCGTCTTCGGTGTTGCCGACTTCCACGACCAGAATCCCGTCGCGGCGCAGGTGCCGTCGCGCCGCGCGAAGATCGCCCGCACCGAATCGAGTCCATCGGCACCCGCCGCAAGGCCGAGCCGCGGCTCGTGCCGATACTCGCGCGGCAACCGGGCGCATTTCCGCGCGCCCGACATAGGGCGGATTGCTCACGATGATATCGTAACGGCGGCCTCTCACGGCGTCGAAATGATCCGAATGCAGCGCCGTGACGCGCCTTTCCAGATTCAGGCGGCGCAGGTTGCGGCGCGCCACCTGCAGTGCGGCCGGCGACACGTCGACGGCATCCACCCGTGCGGCGGGGAAGGCCGCGGCGCATGCCAGCGGCGATCGCGCCCGAGCCGGTGCCGATGTCCAGGATCCGGCGAACGCGGCGCGCGTCGACCCAGGGCTGAAAACGCTGCAGGATGAGTTCGGCAATGGGCGAGCGCGGCACCAGCACGCGCTCATCCACGTACAGCTCGAGTCCGGCGAAGAAAGATCGATGCGTGAGATAGGCGAGCGGCATGCGTTCGGCAATGCGCCGCTCGAGCAGTGCGTCGATGCGCGCCGCTGCGGCGCGCCGTGAGCGGCATGGGATAGGCGCGCGCGCCCAGGTCGTGCGCGAGGCCGGCCGCAGAAGAACACGAGTTCGGCGGCCTCGTCGCGCGCATTGTCGGTGCCGTGGCCGAAGTGGACCCGCGCGCGGCGCAGCGCCCGCGCACAGCGGTCGATGGCTGCGCCGACGGTTTCACGCGCGCCGACGGTCTCGGCGGCTGTGTGGGATAATCGGCGCATGGCAACTCAGTCGAAATATCTGTCCTTCGCACTCTCTCTGCATCGTCGGCATCGCCGGCATCGCCGCCTGCGTTCTGTGGCGCCATCCCGCGCCTGCGGTCGAGCTGACCACGGGAACTTATCTCCCGCCCAGCCGCGAGTTGCCGGATTTTAGCTTGATCGACCAGCAAGGTAGGGTGCTTTGGGTCCGCGAATCTGCGCGGCCACTGGTCGCTGCATGTTCTTCGGCTATACGAATTGCCCGGATTTCTGCCCGACCACGCTCACGACATTGGCCGCTGTGCAAAAGCGTCTGCGCGCGGACCAAGGGGCCGGTGCTTCCGCAGGTGATCTTCGTGTCGGTCGATGCCAAACGCGACACGCCGGCGCAGATCGACGAAATACGTGCCGTACTTCGATCCCGAATTCATCGGCCTCACCGCCGCCGATCAGCCGAGCATCGAGGCCGTGGCGAAAAAGCTCGGCGTCGCCGTGGTCATCCGGCCCGCATCCGGACGGCAACTACACGGTCGATCACTCCGGTGCCATTTTCGTGCTCACTCCCGACGGGCGGCTCAGTGCGATCCTGACCGGTCCGTTCAGCGTGGATGCCTTGCAGGGCGACTTTGAGCGCATCGTGCGCGCCCGCCGGTCGTGGCGCGGGCGCGCATGAGACCCGGCGGCTTGGGCGGCCGGCTGTTCGTCTGGTTTCAGTATCTTCTGCCGCAGCACGGACTCTCGCGGCTGGTCCTCGCGGCGACCCGGGTGCGCACCCGGTGGTTCAAGAATTGCCTGATCCGCGGTTTTCTCAAGCTTTACCGCGTCGACATGACGGAAGCCGCCGAGACCGACCCGTACCGCTATGCCAGCTTCAATGAGTTCTTCACGCGCCCGCTCAAGATTGGCGCACGCCCGATCGCCCGCGAGGATGACGCCATCGTGAGTCCGGTCGACGGCTGCATGAGCGAAGCGGGCGACCATCGACGGCGACCGGCTGATGCAGGCGAAGGGCCGCCATTACCGGCTGGCGGAACTGCTCGCCGCACAACCCTGGGCGAGCCGCTTCGAAGGCGGCTCCTACGCGACGATCTATCTCGCACCCTTCAACTATCACCGCGTGCACATGCCGCTGCGCGGCACGCTGCGCGAGACCGTGTACGTTCCCGGCCGCCTGTTCAGCGTCAATGCCGTCACGGTCCGCGCACGTGCCGCAGCTGTTCGCCCGCAACGAGCGCGTGCTGACGTTGTTCGACGCGGGCCAGGGTTCCTTCGCGGTGGTGCTGGTGGGAGCGCTCAATGTGGGCAGCATGGCGACCGTATGGGCGGGCGACATCACGCCGGCAGCGCGGCGCGCGGTCGCGCGGATGCCGTCGGCGCCGACGACGCTGGAGAAAGGCGCGGAACTCGGCCGATTCAACATGGGATCGACGGTGATCCTGTTGTTCGAACCGAATCGCGCCCGCTGGGCGCCCGACGTGCGCGCGGGCAGCGAGGTGCGGCTCGGGCGGCCATTGGGCGTCGTCGCATGAACGATTGGCGGCCGACGGCAACCTTGAGCGCTCTCCGGCGCCGCGCCGCCATGCTGGCGGCCGCGCGCGAATTCTTCGCGCGTGCGCGGCGTGCTCGAAGTTGAAACGCCGATCTTGAGCGCGGCCGCGGTGAGCGATCCGCAAATCGAATCGCTGGCGACTCGCAGTCGCCGGCATGGCAGCGCCGGCCTATCTCTGCACCTCGCCTGAATATGCGATGAAACGGCTGCTGGCGGCGGGCAGCGGCGACATCTACCAGATCTGCAAGGTGTTTCGCGACGCCGAGCGCGGCCGCTGGCACAACCCGGAGTTCACCCTGCTCGAATGGTACCGGCTGGGGTTCGACGATGCGGCGCTGATGACGGAGGTCGAGGCGCTGATCGTCCACCTGTTGGCACCCCATCGCAGACTCCTGCCGGCGGAGCGCCTGAGCTATGCGGCGGCGCTACAGCGCCACGCCGGCGTGGACATGCACTGCGCCACCGACGGACGAGCTGGCCGCAGCGGCGCGGCGCCACGGCATCGACTGCCACGCCGAGCTCGATCGCGATGCCCGGCTCGACCTCTTGATGGGGCTCGTCGTGGGTCCCCGATTGGGATTGCAGCGCCCGTGCTTCGTCTGCGACTACCCGGCCTCGCAGGCCGCCCTGGCACGCTTGAAACCGGGACCTACGCCGGTCGCGGCGCGCTTCGAGCTGTACCTCGATGGGCTGGAACTCGCAAACGGCTTTCATGAACTCGCCGACGGCGGCGAACAGCGCGCTCGATTCGACCGGGACCTCGCGACCCGGCGCGCGCGGGGTCAACCGCTGCGGCCGGTGGATGAGCACTTGCTGGCGGCGCTGCGGGCGGGCCTGCCGGACTGCGCGGGGGTGGCCTTGGGGCTGGACCGCCTGGTCGCGGTCGCTTTGGGCGCACCACGATTGGCCGATGCCATGGCCTTCACCATCGACAACGCCTGACGGCGTCGGGCCGCCCTTCAGGTCAATTCTTGCCGCGCGACAGATACTCGCCCGTGCGCGTATCGATGCGCAAAATTTCGCCCTCGTTGATGAACAACGGCACCCGCACCATGGCGCCGGTCTCGAGCTTCGCGGGCTTCGAGCCGCCGGTTGCGGTATCGCCGCGAACGCCGGGATCGGTCTCGATCACCTTGAGCTCCATGTGCGCCGGCGGGGTCACCTGCAAGGGTACGCCGTTCCACAAGGTGACGACGCAGACGGTGCCGTCTTTCAGCCACTGGGCACCCTCGCCCACCGCTTGCTTGGAGGCGGTGAGCTGTTCGAAGGTATCCGGCACCATGAAGTGAAAAAAATCTCCGTCGCTGTACAGATACTGCATATCCGTATCGACCACGTCGGCCGCTTCCACGGTGTCGCCTGACTTCCACGTGCGCTCGATGGTGCGGCCCGTCTTGAGGTTGCGGACTCGGACACGGTTGAACGCCTGACCTTTACCCGGCTTGACCATTTCGTTCTCGACGATGGCATAGGGATCGCCGTCGATCAGGATCTTGAGACCGGACTTGAATTCGTTCGTGCTGTAGTTAGCCATCGAAGGCCTCGGACTTGAAGGGCGCGTATGATAGCCGCAACCCCCGACCTTACGCCAATTCGGCCGCAAATTTCGCCGCCGGCGGCGCCGCCGGTCGGGCGCGAAGCGGGGCCCTTCCTCGCACCGGCCGGCCCGGCCCCAAGGCCGGTTCGACGGCCATGGAATGACGCCGGTCCCAGAATCCGCAAAAACCTGGTGTTACACTTCGCGCCTATTTTGAGAGGATTTTGACCCGTGAGCGAACAAGGGGCGGTTCCAATGATCGTCATGGCGAGGTCGCAGGACCACGTCGAAGCGATCAACAGCACGCTGCGCAACGCCGGCCATCCGGTGCATTGCACGTGGCTGCCGGATGCCCGCGACCTGGGCGACGCCCTCACGCAGATCAACCCGGAGATGCTGGTCGTATTCATCGACGAGCTCGGCATCGACTTAGGCTCGCTCATGAAGATCAAACAGCAGAGCGCGCCGGGAATGCCGGTGCTCATCATGCGCGATCATGTCGATGAGGCTGCCATCGCGGAGGCCATGCGCCTCGGCGCCCAGGATGTCGTGACGCTCGCGAACCGCAGCCGGCTGCAATCGGTCGCAACGCGCGAGCTGCGCGCCTACCGCCTGGAGCGCGCCCTCTCGACCACGTTGTCCTCGGCCCGCGAATACCGCGAACAGCTGCAAAATTTCCTCGAAGGCTCGGCCGACGCCATCACGCACGTGCAGGAAGGCATCATCGTGGATGCAAATCGCGCGTGGCTCGAGCTGTTCGGCTATTCGGGCGACGACGCGCTCACCGGCACACCGCTCATGGATTTGTTCGAGCACGAGACTCATCCCGCCCTCAAAGGGGCTCTGGTGGCGTGCCTGCAGGGCAAATGGTCGGGGCACAACCTCAAGGTGCAGGCGCTGCTGTCGGATGGCTCCACGCTGGCGCTCGAGCTGCTGCTCACCAAAGCCGACTACGAGAACGAACCCGCCGTCCGCATCGCGATATCGGCAGCGCACAAGAAGGACCACGATCTCGAAGTGCAGCTCGCCGACGCCGTCAAAAACGACGCCTCGACGCGTTTTCTGCAGCAGCGCTACTTGGTTGCCGCGGTGCGCGAACGCTGCGCTCACCCCATGAAGGGCGGCGTGCGCCAGTTCGCCCACATCAAACCGGACCGTTTCATCGAAATCCAGGCGTCGATCGGCGTGCTCGCCAGCGAAGATTTCATGGCGCAGATCGCCGAATTGCTGCGCTCGCAGCTGACCGCCACGGATTTGTGCGGGCGCTTCGGCGGCAACGGCTTGCTGGTCCTGCTCGAGCGCGGCACCGGCCGCGACGTCGAGACCTGGGCCGAGAATATCGTCAAGCGCGTCAATGAGTACACGTTCGCCATCGAAGACAAAACCCTGGCGGCCACGGTGACCGTCGGCTTGGGGCTCCTGCCGCCGAGCAATCCGGACGTCGGTGCGGCGATCACGGATGCGATCAGCGCGACGCGCCGCGGCCGCGAACTCGGCGGCAACCAGATGTACGTCGTGGACAAATCGGACACCGACACGCGCGTGCAGGCCTACGACAAGATATGGGTCAAGCACATCAAGAGCGCATTGATGGAGAATCGCTTCCGCCTGGTGCAGCAGCCGATTGCGAGCCTGCTGGGCGAGGACAAGGGCATGTTCGACGTGCTGGTGCGCATGCTGGACGAACAGGGCACGGAAGTGCTGCCTGCGGAATTCATCGCCGCCGCCGAGCGCAACGACTTGATGAAGAACATCGACCGCTGGGTGATCGGCGCCTCGATGTCCTTCGCCGCCAACCGCAAGGCCTCCTGCATATTCGTGCGCGTGTCGAAGGACACGGTGCTCGACAAGAGCTTGCTGACGTGGCTCGAAACCCAATTGAGATCCCTCAAGGTCGACGCGAAACGGATCTGCATCCAGGTGACCGAGGAACTCGCGAATCAGTACGTGCGGCAGACGAAGGATCTGGCGGAGAATTTACGCAAACTCGGCTTTCGCTTCGCTTTGGAGCACTTCGGCACCGGCCGGGATCCCTTCAAGCTGCTCGCCGACATCGAAATGAATTTCATCAAGGTCGACGGCTCGCTGATGCAGGGGCTGTCGACCAACCAGCTGCAGCAGCAACGCGTGAAGGGGCTGGTTGAAGCGGCGAAACGCCGCGGCATCGAAACGGTGGCCGAGCGCGTCGAGGACGCCAACACCATGGCCGTGCTGTGGCAGCTCGGCATCGAATTCATCCAAGGGTACTTCGTGAATGCTCCCGAGGATGTGACCATGTCGTCGAGCGACAAGCGCTAACCGGGATAATTCACAAACGATAGGTATTTCGTGCACGGAGGCAGGGTGCGGAGGGCATTTTCCGGACCGCCGTGAATCCATTGCGCTGCGCAGTCCCTGCTGCGCGCAAGCCCGGGGTGGCCATTGCGCTGCGCAGTCCCTGCTCCGCGCAAGCCCTGGGCGACCATCCATGGTCACCCGCGGGACGCATGCGTCCCGCCCATGGCCACCCGTGCGACGCATGCGTCGCACCCATGGGGGCTGCGGGAAAAACGTCCTGTTTTTCACGCTCCGGAAAATGCCTCCCCGATCCAGACCCCGCAGCAGTTAGGCCGGTGAGACCTCGAGGCGATCGACCTGCTTGTAGGCGCGCGAAAACCGCTGGCGGCGTTGGCCTTTTTTGTCCTGGAACTGCTTCAGTTCGTCGAATTTCAGCTTCATCGGCGCGCTGTTGCCGCTGTAGATCGTCAGCACCTCGCCGGGCGAAACCACCGCCATCGCCACCAGGTACTCGTCGCGGTCGGCGGATTTCTTGCCCGGGATGCCGAAGAGATTCTGTCCCTTGCCGGCGCTCATTTCTTCGATTTGCGCGGCCGGCAGCGCCAGCACCTCGCCGTCGTTGTTGACGAATATCGCGAGCGCGGCCGCCTGCGCAATCGGCTGCGCCGGTAAAACGCGCGAATTTTCCGGCACCTTGAGCACCGACTTGCCCTTCTTGTTGCGGCGCGTACAGCTCGCGCAATTTCACCGCGAAGCCGTAGCCGGCATCGCTCGCGAGCAACCAGACGTCGTCCGGCTCGCCGATCAGGACGGCGGCGAAAGTCGCGCCGTCGGGAGGATCGACGGTGCCCGACAGCGGCTCGCCGTAGCCGCGGGCGGCCGGCAGCTGATGCGCATCCAGGCTGTAGGCGCGGCCGGTGGAGTCGATGAACACGGCCTGTTGCAGGTTGCGGCCGCGGGCGGCGGCCTGGAACTCATCGCCGCTCTTGTAGCTCAACGAACGGACGTCGATGTCGTGCCCTTTCGCCGCGCGCACCCACCCCAGGCGGGACAGCACGACGGTGGTCGGCTCGCTGCTGAGGAGCTCCGTCTCGGCAATGGCCTGTGCGGCCTCGCGCTCCACCAGGCGCGAGCGGCGCTCGTCGCCGTACTCCTCCGCGTCGCTTAAGAGTTCATCGCGCACCAGCTTGGTGAGCCGCGCCTTGCTCTTGAGTATGGCCTCGATGCCGTCGCGCTCCTCGCTGAGTTCCGCCTGCTCCTCGCGGATCTTCATCTCTTCGAGGCGCGCCAGGTGGCGCAGCTTGGTTTCGAGTATCGCTTCGGCCTGCTCGTCGGACAGCTTGAAGCGCTTGATGAGCACGGGCTTCGGCTGATCTTCGGTGCGCACGATGCGGATCACCGCATCCAGATTCAGATAGGCGATCAGCAATCCGTCGAGGATGTGCAGCCGCGCGTTCAGCTTCGCCAGCCGATGATTCAGCCGGCGCGTCACCGTGGATTTGCGGAATTGCAGCCACTCCAGCAGCAACTCCTTCAACCCCATCACCCGCGGCCGCCCATCCAGCGCGATGACGTTGAGATTCACGCGGTAATTGCGCTCGAGGTCGGTCGTCGCGAACAGATGCGCCATCAGCGCCGCGGTATCGACCCGGTTGGATTTGGGCACGATGACCAGCCGGGTGGGATTCTCGTGGTCGGACTCGTCGCGCAGATCCTCGACCATCGGCAGCTTTTTCTGCTGCATCTGCGCGGCGATCTGCTCCTGCACCTTGGCGCCGGATACCTGGAACGGCAGCGCATCGATCACGATCTCGCCATCCTCGATCTTGTAAGTCGCGCGGGCCTTGAAGCTGCCGGATCCCGTGTCGTACATCTGCACGAGCTCGTCGCGCGGCGAAATGATTTCCGCGCCGGTCGGCAGATCGGGACCCTTGACGTGCGCCATGATCTTGCGGGTGCTCAAGTCCGGGTCGTCGAGCAGAGCCACGCACGCCTTGACCACTTCGCGCAGATTATGCGGCGGAATGTCGGTGGCCATGCCGACCGCGATGCCCGACCCGCCGTTGAGCAAGAGATTCGGCACGCGTGCCGGCAGCATGGTGGGCTCATCCAGCGAACCGTCGAAATTCGGCGACCAATCCACGGTGCTCGATCCCAGCTCCTGCAGCAGCAAGCGTGGCATAGCGCGTCAACCGCGATTCGGTGTAGCGCATGGCGGCGAAGGATTTCGGATCGTCCGTCGAGCCCCAGTTGCCCTGCCCGTCAACGATGGGATAGCGGTACGCAAAATCCTGCGCCATGTGCACCATGGCTTCGTAGCAGGCGGAATCGCCGTGCGGATGGAACTTGCCGATCACATCGCCGACCGTGCGCGCCGATTTCTTGTGCTTGGCGCCGGCGGCCAGCCCCAGCTCGCTCATGGCGTAGACGATGCGCCGCTGCACGGGCTTCAAGCCGTCGCTTAAGGTGGGCAGCGCCCGGTCCAGGATGACGTACATCGAATAGTCCAGGTACGCACGCTCCGCGAAAGTCTTGAGCGGCTCCTTCTCGATGCCTTCGAAGTTGAGTTCTTGGTCTTTCATGGCCGTTCGTTCCCGGCGCTAGATGCGCGCCAGATTGCCCTTGGTCTCGAGCCATTCGCGCCGGTCGCCGGCGCGCTTTTTCGCCAGCAGCATGTCCAGCATTTGATCGGGACTGTCGTGGGCATCGACGGTCATCTGCACCAGCCGGCGCGTTTGCGGCGCCATGGTGGTCTCGCGCAATTGCAGCGGGCTCATTTCCCCCAGACCCTTGAAGCGCGTCACCACCGGCTTGGCGCGCGGATTTTCGGCGGCAATGCGCTTCAGCGCCTTCTCGCGTTCCGCCTCGTCGAGCGCATAGACCACCTCCTTGCCGGCATCGATCCGGAACAGCGGCGGCATGCATACATACACGTGGCCGGCCATCACGAGCGGCCGGTAGTGACGCAGGAACAAGGCGCATAACAGCGTGGCAATGTGCTGTCCGTCGCTGTCCGCATCCGCCAGTATGCAGATCTTGTGATAGCGCAAGCCGGACAAATCGCTGGCCGCCGGGTCGACGCCGATCGCGATGCTGATGTTGTGCACCTCCTGAGATTGCAGCACTTCGCCGGTATCAGCCTCCCAGGTGTTCAAGATCTTGCCGCGCAACGGCATGATGGCCTGGGTGACGCGATCGCGCGCCTGTTTCGCCGACCCGCCGGCCGAGTCGCCCTCCACCAAGAACAGCTCGCCGCGCGCCGGATCCTGGCTGACGCAGTCGGCGAGCTTGCCGGGCAGCGCGGGACCGGCGACGATGCGTTTGCGCGCGATTTTCTGGCTGTCCTTGAAGCGCTGCTGTGCGTTCGATATCGCCAGCATGGCGATTTTCTCGCCTTGATCGGGATGCTGATTGAGCCAGAGCGCGAAGGCGTCCTTGATGACGCCCTGCACGATCCCGGCCGATTCGCGCGACGAAAGCTTCTCCTTGGTTTGTCCCGCGAACTGCGGCTCGCGCATTTTCATCGACAGCACGAAGCTCACGCCGTCCCAGACATCCTCCGGGGTGAGTTTCAAGCCGCGCGGCACCAGATTGCGAAACTCGCAGAACTCGCGCACCGCGTCGGCGGCACCCGTGCGCAAGCCATTGACGTGGGTGCCGCCCTCGACCGTCGGAATCAGATTGACGTAGCTCTCGGTGATGCCGTGCTCGGACTCGAGCACCCAGGCGAACGCCCAATCGAGGGATCCTCCGTCGATGTCGCGCTTGCCGTAGAAGGTCTCGGCCGGCAGCCATTCGCCCTTGCCCAGTTCCTCTGCCAGATATTGGTGCAGCCCGCCCGTGTAGAACCACTCGTCGCGCTCGCCGGTGATCTCGTTGGCAAGCGTGACGCGTAGATTCGGACACAGCACGGCCTTGGCGCGCAGCACCTGTTTGAGCCGGGGAATCGCGAATTTGTCGGTGTCGAAGTATTGCGGATCCGGCCAGAAGCGGATGGTCGTGCCGGTTTTCGATTTCGGCACGTCGCCCACGACTTCGAGCTTGGTCTTGAGCCGTCCGCCCGCGAAGCTCACGTTGTATTCCTTCCCGCCGCGGCGCACCCAGCACTCCAGATGCTTCGACAGCGCGTTGACCACGGACACGCCCACTCCATGCAGTCCGCCGGAGTGCTGGTAGGTCTTGTCGTTGAATTTTCCGCCGGCGTGCAGGCGCGTCAGAATCAATTCGACCCCGCTGATCTTCTCCTTGGGGTGAATGTCGACCGGCATGCCGCGGCCGTCGTCCTCGACTTGGCACGAGCCGTCCTTGTACACCGTCACATTGATGTTTTCGCAATGGCCGGCAAGCGCCTCGTCGACGCTGTTGTCGATGACTTCGTGCGCCAGATGATTCGGCCGCGTGGTATCCGTATACATGCCCGGGCGCCGGCGAACCGGATCCAAGCCGCTCAACACCTCGATGTCGGAGGCCGTATAAGACGATGCCATCGTTTTTTGTTAGGCGCTGCGCGCCACCTCTTGTTATCAGGCGCTACGCGCCACCCTTCAACGGGGTCGAAGCGACCCCGGCCTTGATCGTTTAAGACTATGTCAATGCTCGCCGGGCGAAGGCGGCGGAGTCTAGCATGCGTTTTGAACTTCAGATCAGCTGGCAGCTTGCGCGCGGTTCGGCTATCTTTCGAGCCATCATGGGAGTCGCAAACGTTCAGAATCTGGTGCGCACGTTGCCGGTGCTGCCGCGCCCTTACGGCATTCGCGTGCGCCTGCGCCCCGGCGATCCGTTTGCGAAGCTGCTCGGCACCGACTGGCAGAAGACCCATTGGTTTTTCACCGCCGCGGAGCGCGACCGGGTGCTCGAGGACATGTCGCGCACGCACGAATATTCGCGGATCGGCGATCAGCCGGCGCTGGTGTTCGAAAAAGTCGAGAAGCTCGCCGAGAGCCGCAATTTCTAGCTCTCCTCGATAAAGGACGGGGTCGCTTCGACCCCGTTGAAAGGTTGCGCGAAGCGCATCAAAAAGTGCGGCCGAGAAACAAGTAGAAGCCCGCGGTCCCGGCCTGATCGTAGCCGGACCCCAGGTAAACGGGACCGAGAAAGGTATCGAACGCAAGGAATACCGACGCATCCTTGCGTGCCGACCCCAAACTCATGTCGCCGCGGTGCTCCCAGGTATTGCCGAGTTCCAGTGACATGCCGATGTATGCGGGAAACTCGAAGAATCCCTCGCCGCCACGGCCGATTTTCCGGAAATAGATTGCCCGGCCTATCGCGTAGTGCGGACCGAATAGCGAGCTCGGCGCCAGGCCCGACAAATTGAAAAACCCGCCCAGCGAATAGAATTCGGGCAGGTCGATCGCTTTGTAGTCTCCGTCCAGGGTGGTCCCGGCCGAAGTCCACAACAACAGCGTGTTGCGTCCGCGCGAGCGCGCCATCAGCCAGTCGGCCTGCACGCGGTCGGAGGCAATGTCGGCGCCCAAGTTGGTGCGATTGGCGTCCCACTGCAGGGTGAAGGTCTGGCCGTCGCGCGGGAAATGCACGTTGTCGAGCTTATCGTAGCTGAATTTGAAGAAATACTCGCCATTGTTGTACTGCTGCTCCACCAGCGCCGGGTCGCCGAGGCGCTCGTGGGTCAGGCCGTTGTTGCGGTGGAATCCCACGCGGATTTCGCCCCAGTTGCCGAGGTTGCGCCCGACGTCGAAGTCGCCTTCCACCTCGCGGTCGCGAAAATCCGCCACTTCGAGATTGTTGGTGTAGATCGCCAGATCGCGCGCCTCGACGCGCGCGCTCGGCGCCACGAACCAAGTCCGCGATGCGTCGAGCGGCTGGTAGAACTCGCTGACCATCTTGGGGTCGCTGCCGATCTGCACGTCCGTGAGAAGCTCCGCGCCCAGCTCGTTGATTTCGGTCACGACGAAACGCGCCGCCGCGTTGTAGCGGCTGTTGCCCTGGAAATCGTCCTCCAGATTCAAACCGAAGCGCAGGTAATTGGGTCCCCAGGATTTGCGCCGCGCCCGCACCTCGAGACCGGATTCCTCGTCGCCGCCCGCGCCGGCCGTGCCGCGCCCGTGCCGGACTGCCGCGCCCGCGTGCCGGCCGATGCCGCGCCCGTGCCGGCGCGGTGCCGCGCCGGCGCCGGGCGCCACGCCGTGCCCGTGCCCGTGTCGGGCGCCGCTCCCTTGCGCTGTTCGACCAGGCTGTAGTCGAGGGTCTCGAAATTCCCGAGCCCGTACAAATCCGTGATGCGCTTGCCCACTTGATCGAGATCCAGCGGCTTTCCCAGCAGCGGCTGCATCTCCGCCACGATGGTTTTTTCATAGCGCTTGGATTGCTCGTCGACACGGACGAAATGGATGAGCGGCCGCCCCGGCTCACGCGTGGCGCGCCGCGCCAGGTACTCTCGATAGGCGGAATCGCCGACGCCGTAGGCCGAGAGCACAGCCGTCGCCGCGCGTCCCGCCGCCTCGCCGCCGGCAATGATGCTCGCCGGGGCGGTGAAATCCGTCGCGGCCGCCGTGCCCAGGTTCGGCTCGATCAAGATATCGCGCGGGCCTAGACTGGCGCGCTGGCGATCGGAATCTTTGCGCACCAGGATCGCCAGCATCTGATTCGATATCGACAGCGCGGAATCGAGCTGCGGCACGCGGCAGCAGTGGAAAACTCACGTCGGATACGATGAGGACGTCGGCATGCATCGCTCGCGCCACATTGATGGGTAGGTTCTCCGCCAGTCCGCCATCGACCAGCAGGCGGCCGTTCAATTCCACCGGCGCGAACACACCCGGCGCCGACATGCTGGCGCGCATCGCGATCGCGAGATCGCCCTTTTCCATCAGCACGGCTTTGCCGGTTTCCAGATCGGTCGCCACCGCGCGAAACGGCGTGGGCAGCAGGTCGAAATCCGTGCTGTTGCTGAACGGCAGGGTCAGCTGCCGCAGCGTCTCCTGCAGCTTCTGCCCTTGAATGAAGCCCTTCGGCAACAAGATCTGGCCGTGCTTCAACCCCAACGGCAGCCTCACCAGAAAATTGCGGTCGTCCTGTTTGCGTCTGAAGGCCAGGTCGCGGCGCGGCGGTGCATCGCGAAACGCCTCCTGCCAATCGAGCGAGCGCATGGTCGCCTCGATCTCGAGCGCAGTCATGCCGCTGGCATACAGACCGCCGACGATGGCCCCCATGCTGGTGCCGGCAATGCAGTCGATGGGAATTTTCAAATCGTCGAGGACCTTGAGAACGCCGATGTGCGCCATGCCGCGCGCGCCGCCGCCGGACAGCACCAGGCAAATCCGCGGGCGAACCGGCGGTTCAGCGTCGGCGGCTTGGACGTCCGCCCGGGATCCGGGCGACCACAGGCAGCCCGCTCCGAGCGCCCAAAACAAGCCAAGCCGTAAGGTGAGCTTCCCCATGATGGGGAGGTAGTTTAGTTCACGAGGTCGATTCTGGAAGCAGTAAAGGTATTGTTGCCGCGGTTGTACAGTCCCGTGGCCACGAAGTGCAGGGCCGGAGTCGCCGCAGACGATCGCGGTGGGCAGCTTCGCCACGAACGTCGCAAAGGTGTTGTACACGGCAATGGTGGTGGTATCCGCGGCCGTCAGACCGCCGATGGCGAACAAGGGCAGGAACACCGGGGGCAAGCCGGCCGTTGCGGCGGGCGGCGCCTGCGGAACGATGAGCGGAGTCACCGTCGCTGGAGCCGTGAGGTCGATGCTCTCGGAGCCGATGCGGATCACGGCCGTCTTTAAGTTGGCGTTGGCCAGGTTGATGGTCAGTTCGGCGTCCGTCGCCGCGGCGAACGGCGCAGTGGTCCCGCTCGGCCAATCGACCTGCAGATAGGCCGGCACGGACAATTCGGGGTTGATCGTGAACGCGTCGAAATCCGGCGGAGCGGAGCCGAACGGCGTGGTAATGCCGTCGATCCACAGCGGATTTCCCGCGACCGTGCCGGCGGGAATCGCGAGGCTGCCGGTATTGACGGCATAGCTCGCCGGCGCCACGGCGGCGGCGCCGTTGCCGGTGAAATTGTAGTCGCTGACCGGCCAATTCTCGATGGTTTGTAAGATTGAGCACCAGGCCCTGGGCGGCCGTGGAAACCAGCGACCCCCACAGCTCCGTCGACTGCAGGCGCACCGATCCCGTGTTGGTGCTGGAGTTGCCGGTGGCATCGAGGGTGACGACGCCGGATGCCGGCAGCTCGTAGATGCCGCGGGCGACGATGTGCTGCCCGACGGACACCGAATTGTAATTGAGCCCGGTGAGCGTGGTGTTGTCCTCGGCCGTCACGATGGTGCTGGGTCCGAGCAATGACCACCGCATCGGCATTATTGTACTGGCTAACCCCGTCGTTCAACTGCAGGGTCGAGCCGCGCAGGGTCAGGGTATTGCCGCTTGCGTGCGATCACATCACCCTCGAGACCCTGCGTGTAAAAATCCTCGAGCGTGCTGCCCGCCACCACGAACGTCGAATTGAACTTTCCCGCCGTCACCGAGGCATTCAGCGTCGCCGTCGGCTGGTAGGTGGTGTAGGCCGCCGTCATGGTGGTGCCGGCGGAGGTTTGCGACAACACCGTCAGGCCGGCGGCGCCGACATAGGTGGTGCCGTCGATGGTGTAAACCGTATTCGCATCGTTGAAAATCGACAGCGAACCGAGACTGTCCACCTCGTCGAAGAATGGCCGCACGTATACGGTGTAGGTGCCGACACCGACGCTCGAGTTGATGAGCGGACCGCGCACGCGAATCGGCTTGGTATCGGGCGCGCTTGCGGCCAGCGTCATGAACGGCTTGATGGTCACGGTCGGCGGACTCGTCGCCATGTTCGTGACGTTCGATGCGGCGAGATCGAAATCGATCGCGAGACGTATGGCGCTGGTCGACGCATAAGTCGGCTGGATGATCGGTTGATTGACCGGATCGAGCGTGATGTTGATCGTCTGGGTGGTCACGGCCGCACCGGTCGTATCCACGACCTTCGCTTTCGTCGGCACGCCGTTCACCATGACAGAGATATTGGCGCTCGTGTAGTCAAGCACGATGGTCGCCGTGGTGTACGTGTCGTTCGGGATGCTGGCAGCGCTCCACAGCTCGGAGAAATTCTTGAGCTTGGTGAAATCCACCGTTTCAACGGCGCCGATCGCGGTCACGACCCCGACGGTCTTGCCGGTCAGGGTCAACGAATCGACGTTCACGGTGTAGCTGGTGAAGTCGCCCGGCGTGTCGCTCAAGGTGGCCCAGCCGATGCCGTAGCCGCTGGTTAAGTTATTGCGATGGCAGCCCGCGGCAAGAATGGCGGCGGCGCACACCAGCGCGCACATCGATTTACGAGCGTATCGACCTGACAATGAGTGCACTACGGCTTCCAATATTGTGGGGGCAGAAGGATTAAGGCTGCGTAGAATAAAGACTTTCGAGAGGTTGCGCCCGGCTTTAGTTCCATCGGCAGGCCTTCAGAGGCTCGTCGTGCGAGGCACTTGCTGGGTTATACAGTGGATATTGCCCCCGCCGAGCAGCACCTCGCGGGTGGCGACGCCCAGCACCTTTCGGGTGGGAAACAGCCGCGCGAGCGTGCGCTTGGCCGCCGCATCATGACGCTTGTCGTAGAGCGGCATGACGATGCATCCATTCGCGATATAGAAGTTGACGTATGACGCCGGCAGGCGATCGCCGGCCTTGCGCGCGCGGCTGCCGGTGCGTTGGTCGATTCCGGCTGCTTCCTCCGCGGTCATGTACAGCGGTCCGGGCTGGTGGAGCTTGTGCACGGTGAGTGGGCGGCCGCGCGCGTCGCGCGCCGTTCTCAATCGCTCGTACGCATCGTGAGAGATCTCGTACTGCGGATCGCTGCGATCGGTCGTCCACGTGAGTGCGACGTGCCCGGGCCTCACGAAGCAGGCCAGCTCATCGATGTGGCCGCCGGTCTCATCCAGATGGACCCCCCTGCCCAGCCAAATCACACGCCTGACGCCGAGATAGCGGCGCAACTGCTCCTCGATGTCGGGCCGCGTGCAATCAGGGTTGCGATTCGGATTGAGCAAACATTCCTCGGTGGTCAAACAGGTGCCCTGGCCGTCCACATGGATGGCGCCGCCCTCGAGCACGAACGACGTTCGGTACCGATCGGCGCCCTCGAGCTCCAACACCTTTTGCGCGACCTCGTCATCGCGGTCCCAGGGGAAGTACAGCCCGCCGTCCAGGCCGCCCCAGGCGTTGAAGGTCCAATCGACGCCGCGGCGTCGGCCCTTCGCATCGATGACGAAGGTCGGTCCGCAGTCGCGCATCCAGGCATCGTTGCTGGTGATTTCGACGACGCGGACCTCGCGCGGCAGCCGAGCACGTGCGTTATGGAATTGCGCCGCCGAAACGCCGACGCTCACCGGTTCTGCGGCCGCGATGGCGGTCGCAACGGCGGCAAACACCGCTTGCGCCGGTTTCGCGCCGCAGCGCCAATTGTCCGGACGCTCCGGCCAGAGCATCCAGCAGCCCGAATGCCGCTCGAACTCCGCGGGCATGCGGAAGCCGTCCTTCGCGGGATTTGAATTCAGCGTGCGCAATGCTTAAGTCTCCGGTCGCGCATGCTAGCATTGCCGCAAAATTTAGAGGAGCGAAGCGAATGTCGGACGCGAAGCCCGCGAACATCCAAATCCCCGCCGGGGGCTCGAAGATCACGATCTCGAACGGCAAGCTGCACGTGCCGGATCAACCCATCATTCCGTTCATCGAAGGCGACGGCACGGGACGCGATATCTGGCGCGCAAGCGTGCGGGTATTCGACGCGGCCGTGCAAAAGGCCTACGGCGGCAAGCGCAAGATTCACTGGATGGAAGTCTTCGCCGGCGAAAAGGCCAACAAAGCATACAACACCTGGCTGCCGGACGAGACCGTGACCGCCTGCCGCGACTACCTGATCTCGATCAAAGGGCCGCTCACCACGCCCGTGGGCGGCGGCATCCGCTCGCTCAATGTGGCGCTGCGCCAACTGTTGGATTTATACGTCTGTTTGCGGCCGGTGCGATGGTTCAAGGGCGTGCCCTCGCCGGTCAAGGCGCCGGAGAAGGTCGACATGGTCATTTTCCGGGAGAACACCGAAGACATTTACGCCGGCATCGAGTTCGAGGCGGGAACTCCGGACGCCAAGAAATTTCTTGATCAGTTCAAGCAGAGTTTTCCGAAACAGTTCGCGAAGATACGGTTTCCCGACAGCTCCGGCATCGGCTTGAAGCCCGCCTCGAAGCAGGGGACCGAGCGCTTGTTCCGCGCCGCCGTCGCCTACGCCGTCGCGAACAAGCGCAAGAGCGTGACGATCGTGCACAAGGGCAACATCATGAAATTCACCGAAGGTGCATTTCGCAATTGGTGCTACGAGCTCGCGGAACGGGAGTTCGTCGCCGACGTGTTCACCTGGGAGCAGTGGGAACGCGTCAAGGCCGCCAAGGGAGAGAAAGAGGCCAATGCACAGATGGACGGCGCGAAGAAAGCCGGCAAGATCATCATCAAGGACGCGATTGCGGACATCACTCTGCAGCAAGTGTTGACGCGACCGGATGAATTCGACGTGGTCGCCACGATGAATCTCAACGGCGACTATTTGTCGGACGCCTTGGCTGCGCAAGTCGGCGGCATCGGCATCGCGCCGGGGGGCAACATCAACTACATGACGGGCCACGCGGTGTTCGAGGCCACGCATGGCACCGCGCCGAAGTACGCAGATCTCGACAAGGTCAATCCTGGCTCCGTCATCTTGTCGGGCGAAATGATGCTCCGCTACATGGGCTGGCTCGAAGCCGCCGACGCCATCATCGGCGCGATGGACAAATCGATTGCCCAAAAGACCGTCACCTACGATTTCGCGCGACAGATGGACGGCGCGACCGAGGTCAAATGCAGTGAATTCGGGGATATCTTGATTCGCAACCTGTAGCCGGCTGCCGGACGCGCCCCGAAAGCGCTCGCCGCCAGGCGCGCCCCGCTGCGCACGCCGCTTGGCGTGCCCCGCTATCCCGTTGCGTGGGCCAGATCGAGATGCGCGGCCTGCGGCACAGAGCGCTGCTTCAGGACGTCGAATGCGGCGATCCGATAGGCTTCGGTCATGGTGGGAAAGTTGAAGATTTGTTCGATGAAGAAGTCGGCGGTCGCCCCGGTGGCGATTGCCGCCTGGCCCAGATGCACGAGGTCCGTGGCGCCTTCGCCCAGCACTTGACACCCAAGAACCCGCGCCGTGCTGCGCTCGCACAAGAGCATCAAGAATCCCACGGGCTCGCCGGCAATGTGAGCGCGCGCAACTTCACTGAAGTCGGCCCGGCCGACAATCAGATCGATATTCTTCGCCGCGGCCTCGTTCTGCGAGATGCCGACGCAAGCGATTTCGGGAATCGTATACACACCGCTCGGCACCAGACTGGTGACGCGCGGGCGGCGGCAGCCGCAAGGCCGCCAGGGCCGCGCGGCGCCCCTGATCGGCCGCCGCACACGCCAACGCCGGCGGACCGATGGCATCCCCGGCGGCGAAGATTCCAGGAATGTTGGTCTGGTAGCGCTCGTCGACCTGCACGTGCCCGCGGCTGCTGATGGCGAGTTGCAGGCGGTCGAGACCGATCCCCTCCAAATTGGCAACCCGGCCGAATGCGGCGAACACGATGTCGGCGGTCAGCACTGCGCCGCTGCGCAGCTGCACCTGCACCTGGGAGAACCCGTCGAAGCGCGCACCGGCGACTTCGGCGCCACCCTGGTACTTGCCCCCCATCGCCTGAAAACCGGCCAGGAACCCCTTGCGCAGCGCCGCGTCGAGAAATCCCAGCGGCTCCGCCGCCTTGTCGACCAGGGTTACGGCGCAGCCGAGCGCCGCGAAAATCGACGCGTACTCGCAGGCGATCACACCGCTGCCCAGCACCACCATGGTGCGCGGTATGTACGACAGGCTCAGAATGGAATCGCTGTCCAGAATGTGTTCGTGATCGACCTCGACGCCGGCCACATGCCGCGGCCGTGAGCCGGTGGCGAGCAGGATATGCGAGGCCCGCACCGTGATTCGCGAACCATCCAAGCGTTGCACCTCAATGCGATGCGCATCCAGGAACACGGCGCGGCCGCGCAGCAATTCCACGCGATTTCGCGCGAGTTGCGCCTGCAGATAGCGGTCCTGAGCGGCGATGACCGCGTCGACGCCGTACAGCAAGGCCGATAGCGGCGCGTCGCCGCGCAATTCCACGGCGAGCGACGATGCGCTGCCCTGCATTCGGCGATAGCGCAGCGCTTGTTCGCGCAGCGCCTTGCTCGGAATCGTGCCCGATAGCAGGCAAGCACCGCCCACCTGCGATTCACGTTCGACGATGGCGGCGCGAAATCCGGCCTTGGCGGCCTGAATCGCCGCTTTTTGGCCGGCGGGTCCCGAGCCTATGCAAAGAAAATCGAAGGTGTCCGGCTGCACCATCGGCTCCTAAATTCCCGCCAGCGCAAGCACGTGATCGCGCTTCTCGAGCATGCGCCGCCGGTCGTCGGGGAATACGCCCAGCTGCTCGAATACCGGGTTCTCGAGCACCAGCGCCTCGTCCAGCAATTGTGGATGCAGGGTGTACGTCGCCAGCAGATGAGCCGCGTGCACGGTTCCCGCGAGATCGGCATGGCTCGATTCACGGTAGCTGGCGCCAGTCGCTCGCCGCACCCTGTACATCCTTGGGCAGCAGCCAGCTGATCATCAATAGACGGCCGAACGCCGGCTCGAATTCGACGACGAGTTCGCCGAATGTGCGCGCGTCCAGAACCAAGCGATTTTCATATTCGAAGCGCGAGAGAATCTTCAACGCCAGCGCTGCGCCCGTGCGATGCATCAACGCCGCCAGAAAGGCGCTTTCCACATGCTTGCGGCGTTCGCGTGCGATTTCCTTGGCCCACAGTCCCGCCAACCACGCTTCGCGCCACAGCTCTTCGGATTCCGGTTCATGGCCGGGAGCTTTGAACACCTCGCCGCGCAGCATCACCGCCATGGCGATATTGCGGACCTCCGCGACGCCCAACCAAGAGACCGCCTGCTGCAAGGAAACGATCGCGGAGCGCGGCCGCAGCGCGGGCGAATTCGCCACGCGCATGATCTCGCCGGCGAGCGCCGGATCGGATTGAATCAAGCGGGCGAGCTGGGCACCGTCGATTTCTTGCTGTGCCGTGAGTTCCGCGAGTTGCGCGCACACCCGGGGCAGCGGCGCGATGGTCTGGGGGCGGGTTATCGATTCGCTGAGGTAATCGCGCGCCTGCTGTGAGCTCAGGGCGGACAGGACAACGACGGATTCGAGACTCACTGATCACCCCTGAGGATTGCGCCTAACCCCCATCAGATCGGCACCCGGGGGGCATGCTTGAGGTGAATTCCCTTACAGGTGTAATTATGTCAAATGAAGGCTTTATCCAGGGCCTGACGCAAATCTTCGACGAGATCGGCGGCGTCCTCCAAGCCGATCGACAGCCGCACCGTCCCGCGGGTGATCAGCGAAGCGGCGCGCTGATCGGCGGTGTACTCGCCGCCGGCCAGCAGTTGCGGGGGCATCACCAGCGACTCGGCGGATCCCAGGCTCGCCGATATCGAGAAGAGCTGCAGCGCGTCGGCGAACCGCGCGCCTTCCTCAAAGCCGCCGTCCAGCTCGAGCGTCACCACGGTGCCGAAGTCGCTCATTTGGCGCCGCGCCAGCCGATGTTGCGGGTGGCTATCGAGGCCCGGGTAATGGACCTGCTTGACGCGCGGGTGGTCCTTGAGAAACTGGCTGGCCGCGAGCGCATTGGCACACTGCCGCTCGTAACGCAGGAAATAGGTACGCATGCCGCGCTGAATCAGGAAAGCCGCGTGCGGATCGAGCGTCGGTCCCATCGACACGATGTCCTTGCGCATGCCGGCGATGAGTTCCGCGCGGGCAATGATCGCCCCGCCCATCACATCGCCGTGGCCTGAAGCGTACTTCGTCAGACTGTGCAGAAATATGTCGATGTCGTAGGCGCCATGGTTGTGGAAGCCGGCAAAGGTATTGTCGAGGACCGTAAGAGCGCCGGCGCGCCGCGCATGCGCCGTCAGGTGCTCGATGTCGGCGATCTTGGTGACCGGGTTGGTGGGACTCTCGAAAATCACCAGGCGGGTCGGCACATCGCGCAAGACCCGTTCGATGCCCGGCAGGTCCTCGATCGAAATCAGAGTGTGGATCACGCCGAATTTCGCCAGCAGATGCTGCACGATGTAGCGCGTCGGCCCATACGACTCGACGAAGGCGAGAATGTGATCGCCCTGTTTGCAAAGCGACAACAGGCTCGCCGCAATCGTGGCGACACCCGACCCCGTCAACAGGCAGCCGTCTCTACCCTGCAACTGAGCCAGCAAGAGTTGCAATTGAGTCAAGGTCGGGTTCGACGTACGCGAGTAGAAAAATCCCTGGCGTTCGCCGCGCACGTAGCGCAGCGTCTCGCCGGTATCGTCGAACGAGAACTTCACCGACTGGTAGATCGGCGCCACCAGCGGACGATTGTCGGCGGCCAGCGGCACGGCGGGAGGATGGTTCACGAGTGTGTTCTTCTTCATGTTTCGCAAGATAATGGAGCGCTGCGCGCATTGAAAGCGCCCGCCGCGAACGGCGCGGCCGGAGCCGTACGGACGCCTATGGGGCGAGGTAGCGGTCCAATTCGGCGTTGATGGCCGCGGCCGAGCCGAACAAGGTCTCGCCATCGGCCGGGCTCAGGCCGAGATTCCGGTACGCCGCATCGCTCACCAAGAGATCGCGGGCCGGCTGCGTGGGTTCGAGCAGCGTGTAGTCGGCCAGGGCATGCGCCACGTGGACCACGTTGCGTTCGAACGGCGCGGGACCATCCGCCGCATACGCTTCCCACCGCGATATCACGGTCAACACCGGCGGCGGCAAATTCCACGCGGTAACCACTCGCACGCCGATGTCGCGATGGAAGGTTTCGATGAGCTGATCGTAATCATGGCCGGTCAATTTCTTGCCGGCTCGCTGCGCGAGCTCGTGCACGGCGCCCAGGGCGACCACTTTGCCGATGTTGTGCAGCAAGCCACAGAGGTAGCACACGCCGGCCTCCTCGGCCAGCATGTGCGCCAGCTGCCGCGACCATAATGCGCTCGCCAGCGAATGACGCCACAGCCGCCGCGCTTTGTGCTGCTGCCCCTTGACGTCCAGCATTTTGCCCTGCAGCGCGAGCGTAAAGGCGATGTTCGCCACCTCGTCGAATCCGAGCCACGCGACGGCATGCTGCAACGAGGCAATGGGCGACGAGGGGCGCTGCGCCGCGGACGCCGCGATGCGCAGCACGTACATGGTGAGGGCGGGATCCGCGTTGATGATCGCCGCGAGCTGCTGGGCGTTGGTCGCGCCTTGCGACCCCGCGCGCACGACACGAATGGCCACCTCCGGCAACAGCGGAACGGCCAGCTCGTGGTTGGCCAAGTGCCCCTCCAGGAGCCCATGGATGAGCGCCACGGGTTCCGAGCCGATCGGCGCATCGTGCCAAGGCGGGTGCGACGGGTGCTGCATAGTACCTGGTAGCGGCCGCGGCGCGGCTGACTTGAGGCGCACATGCCGGGCCATACGTGAGTAAAATCCCCTGAACATGAACGCCGTCGCAAATTTTCCCCTACCGGTCCGCGCCGCCGACGATCGCGAGCCGGAACCGCGTTTGCGCGAGATTCCGTACAATTACACCTCGCTGGCCGACCGCGAGATCGTCATCCGGCTGCTGGGTGACGCCGCGTGGGCGGTGCTCGACGAGCTGCGTGCGGAACGCCGTACCGGCCGCTCGGCACGCATGCTGTATGAGGTTCTCGGCGATATCTGGGTCGTCGACCGCAACCCCTACCTGCAGGACGATCTGCTCGACAATCCGAAGCGGCGCCGGCAACTGATCGAGGCGCTGCACCATCGCCTGAATGAGATGGAGAAGCGGCGCGATGCGGCCGATCAGGTTCGCGACGCGAAAGTCGGACAATTGCTGCGCGCCGCCGGCGACGCGGTTCTGCAATTCGAACGGCGATTCGTCGACCTCGCGCAAATGCGCAAGAAGGCGCGCCGCCTGCTGCTCAAGCACAGCCGCGCGGACAACGTCCGGTTCGACGCATTCTCGAGAGTCGCACACGTCACCGATGCCACCGACTGGCGCGTCGAGCTGCCGTTTCTGGTGCTGGCGCCCGATACGGAAGTCGAAGCCGCCGCTCTGGTTCGCGCCTGCATCGAGCTGGGATTGACCGTCATACCGCGCGGCGGCGGGACCGGCTATACCGGCGGCGCCGTGCCGCTGACGCCATGGTCGGCGGTGATCAACACGGAAAAGCTCGAAACCTTGGGTGCCGTGCAGATCATCGCGTTGCCGGGTGTCCCATCCGGCACCGCCAGTATCTTCTCGGCGGCCGGGGTGGTCACCAAGCGCGTGGCGGAAGCGGCCGAGCGCGCCGGCTTCGTATTCGCGGTCGACCCGACTTCGGCCGACGCCTCCTGCATTGGCGGAAACATTGCCATGAATGCCGGCGGCAAGAAGGCGGTCCTGTGGGGAACGGCGGTCGACAATCTGGCGTGGTGGCGCATGGTCGACACGGAGGGCAACTGGCTCGAAGTGACGCGGCTCAATCACAACCGCGGCAAGATTCACGATGTACCGGTCGCGAGCTTCGAGCTGGTCTGGAAGGATGGGCGCGTCCATCCCGATCAAGCCAAGATTCTGCGCAGCGAGCGGCTCGATATCGAAGGCGCGGCATTCCGCAAGTCGGGACTCGGCAAGGACGTCACCGACAAGTTCCTGGGCGGATTGCCGGGCGTGCAGAAGGAGGGCTGCGACGGCCTGATCACCGCGGCTCGCTGGATTCTGCACCGCATGCCGAAACATGTGCGCACGGTGTGCTTGGAATTCTTCGGTCAGGCGCGCGACGCGATTCCGAGCATCGTCGAGATTACCCGCTATCTCGAGTCGACCGCCAAGTCGAGCGGCGCCATTCTCGCCGGCCTCGAACATCTGGACGAACGCTACTTGCGCGCCGTCGGCTACAGCACCAAATCGAAGCGCGGCGCGCTGCCGAAGATGGTGCTGCTCGGCGATATCGTCGGCGAGGACGAGCGAGAAGTGGCCGCCGCGACCTCGCACATCGTGCGTCTGGCGAACGCCCGCTCGGGCGAAGGCTTCATCGCCGTCAACGCCGAAGCGCGGCGCAAATTCTGGCTCGATCGGGCTCGAACCGCGGCGATCGCGAAGCACACCAACGCATTCAAGATCAACGAAGACGTCGTCATTCCGCTCGGACGATTGGGCGAGTACACCGACGCCATCGAACGCATCAATATCGAGCTTTCGATCCGCAACAAACTGGATCTGCTCGACGCCCTCGACCAATACTTCTCCGGCGAAATCAAGCCCGGCAAGACCGCCGACGTCGACATCGGCCGCAGGGCGGAAGCCCGCGACCTTATCGCCGGGGCGCGCACACGCTGGCGGTTCCTGTTGGAGGCCATGGACGAGCCGGTGGCCGCGGCGCGCGCGACACTGGACGCGCTCGAGATCGCCCGGGCAACCGACGCGGCGGGCAGCATTTTCGACCGGCTGCAGGATCGCAGCATCCGGGTGAGCTGGAAGAACGAGGTTCTGCTCGGTCTGACGCGCATATTTGCCGGCGCGGCTTTCACGGAGGTTATGGCGGAGTGCGAAGCGGTGCACAAGCGGGTCCTGCAGGGGCGCGTATTCGTCGCCCTGCACATGCATGCGGGCGACGGCAACGTGCACACCAATATTCCGGTGAACTCCGACAACTACGCCATGCTGCATACCGCGGGACGCGCGGTGGCTCGAATCATGGGCATCGCCCGCGGCTTGGACGGCGTCATCTCCGGCGAGCACGGAATCGGCATCACCAAACTCGAGTTTCTGTCGGACGCGGAACTTGCGTCGTTTCGCGCGTACAAGCAGCGCATCGATCCCGAAGGCCGGTTCAACAAGCACAAGCTCATGCCGGACAGCGATCTGCGCCGGGCCTATACGCCGAGCTTCGGGCTGCTCGGGCACGAGTCCTTGATCATGCAGCATTCGGATATCAGCACCATTTCCGACGCCATCAAGGACTGCCTGCGCTGCGGTAAATGCAAGCCGGTCTGCGCCACCCACGTGCCCCGCGCGAACTTGCTGTACTCGCCGCGCGACAAGATCCTGGCGACCTCCCTCTTGATCGAAGCGTTTCTCTACGAAGAGCAGACGCGCCGCGGCGTTTCGATCCAGCATTGGGACGAACTATCGGATGTGGCCGATCATTGCACGGTATGTCACAAATGCGAGGCGCCGTGCCCCGTCGATATCGATTTCGGCGATGTTTCCATGGCCATGCGCGACCTGCTGCGCCGCATGGGCAAGAAGCGCTTCAACCCCGGAACCGCCGCGGCGATGTTTTTCCTGAACGCAACCAATCCGCAGACCATCAAGCTGGCGCGCTTAGGGTTGATCAACTGGGGCTACAAAGCGCAGCGTTTGCTGAATCGCGCCCTCAAACCGCTCGCCAAGGCGCAGACCAAGCGCCCGCCGGCCACGGAGGGGAGGCCGCCGATCAAGGAACAGGTGATCCACTTCGTCAATAAGCGCATGCCGGGCGGTCTGCCGAAGAAGACCGCGCGCGCTTTGCTCGATATCGAAGATCGCAACTATGTGCCGATCATCCGCGATCCGCTCGCGACGACCGGCGAATCCGAGGCGGTGTTCTATTTCCCGGGCTGCGGCTCCGAGCGCCTGTTCTCCCAGGTGGGCCTCGCAACTCAGGCCATGCTGTGGCATGTCGGCGTGCAGACGGTGCTGCCTCCCGGCTATCTATGCTGCGGTTATCCGCAGCGCGGGGCCGGCGATTTCGACAAGGCGGAGAAAATCATCACCGACAACCGGGTGCTGTTGCATCGCGTCGCGAATACCCTGAATTATCTCGACATCAAGACCGTGGTGGTGAGCTGCGGCACCTGCTTCGATCAGCTCCAGGGCTACAAGTTCGAGGAGATTTTCCCCGGCTGCAAGATCATGGACATCCACGAATTCCTCATGGAGAAGGACGTCAGGCTCGAGAACGTCACCGGCGTGCGCTACATGTATCACGACCCGTGCCACTCGCCGATGAAGAAGTACAACCCCCTGAAGGTGGTGAACTCGCTGATGAATAGCGCACAAAACGGGCAGATCGAGTTGAACGAGCGCTGTTGCGGCGAGTCTGGAACGCTCGCCGTGACCCGCCCGGATATATCGACGCAAGTGCGTTTTCGCAAGGAAGAAGAAGTGCGCGCCGGCGTGGATCAAATCCGCGCCGGCGGTCATGGCGGCGACGTCAAGATATTGACCTCGTGCCCGTCCTGCCTGCAGGGCCTGAAGCGCTACAACGACGACACGGATACCGACGCCGATTACGTCGTGGTGGAGATCGCCAAAAATTTGCTGGGGCCGGACTGGCTACCGCAGTACGTGCGCCGCGCCAATAGCGGAGGCATCGAACGAGTATTGGTTTGAGGGGCGGCGTATGGGCCGCCGCCCGCTCGAGGCGATCACTGCTTGTCGAAAACCATCACGTTGTCGAAGGCCGCGCCCGTGGCGCCCGTCCCCCTGGACGCCAAAGTCAATACTTTGCCGTGTCCGGAGAACGAACGAATGGTCGTACCCACCACTTTGCCGCCCTTCTTCAAATCGGCCCTCACGGTGGTGCCGTTGAGCCGCTTCAAGGACAGCGTGTCATAGTCCGGCGATCCCGTGATCTTGTAGTCTTTGCCGTCGTATTTGAAGGTTGACTGCCCCGACATGGACGATCCGTTCGCCGCAACTCCGGTAAACGTCATAGCCGTGCCCTGCGCCGTCTCCGCATAGGTTCGCGTCTGAGACTTGGGTGCCGGCCCCGGAGCGAATTTGGATTTCGCGGTATCGAGTTTCCACTTCCCAACGACCGGATCGGGTGCGTCAGCCGCCGTCACCACGGAACCCAAACCTCCGGCGATTAACGCTCCAATCAGAAGCGCCTTCAGTAATTTGTTCACGCCGTCCTCCCCTTGCCGTATTTATGGCTGCTGCGACCCGTTGGCGAGCAAGCGAGTATGCCCCGGGTCCCCACCTGCTTCAACGGGCCAGATTGGCGGTGCGCCGAATGAAGTCGGCGACGTTGTCGTGCAGCAGCTTGAGCGAGGAATCCTTGGCGTAAACCATGTGGCCGGAATCGTAGAACTTGTATTCGATATTGGCCTGCAGGCTGGCCGGGATCGGCAGGTGATGCATCTCGTACACGCCTTGATAGAACGGCGTCGCGAGGTCGAAATACCCCGCGTGCAATTGAACTTTCAAGTTCGGATTGATCTTCATCGCGTTCGCAAGGTCCGGCATGACATTGGACCCCTGGCGCGCCGACGCAGGCTGCGGCGGTTGCGCCGGATACTGGTGCTGGAAGTTCCAGGCTCTGAAGATCGGGATGCTCGGTTTGAAGGCCTTGCCTTCGCCGTAATGCAGATCCTTGCGCACGTATTCATTGAACGCGGAGACATAGGCCGAGCCGAGAGCCGAGGCTTGCGGATCGTAGTCGGCACGCTGACTCAATGGATCGATGTCGGGCCCCGAAAATCGCGAATCCAGCCGCCCGGTGGTGATGCCGTCGTCGCCGCGCAGATTCTGGCGAAACTCGCCGCCGTCGATGCGCAGGTCCGCCTTCAGGATGTACTCGACCGGCAGTCCCGTGTATTGGTGAAGCTTGTCCGCGATGGCGGCGCGCTCCGCCGCGCCGAGCTCGGAACCCGCCGCGAGCGCGCGCGCATAGTCGCCCATGGCGAATTGCTCGACTTCCGCCAGCAATGCTTCGAGATTCGGATGCTCGCCCGGCAGCTTCTTGTGGTACCAGGCGGTGGCCGCGTAGGTCGGCAGCACGGTCTGATACGGAAGATCGACGCCGGGATTGCCGGTCGGGCGATCCGGGCTCAGATCGAAGTTGAGGATTTGCGACAGCAGTATCACGCCGTTGAAATCGATCGATCGATCGGCTTCCAGCTGATTGATCAGCACCGCGGAACGCGGCGTGCCATAGCTTTCGCCGAACAGATATTTGGGAGAATTCCAGCGGCCGTATTTCGACATGAATTGCGAGATGAATTCAGCGAACGCATAGGCATCCTGGTCGACGCCGAAAAAAGCCTTTTCCTTGTCCTTGCCGGCGATGCGGCTGAAGCCGGTGCCGGGTGCGTCAATGAAGACGAGATCGGTGGCATCGAGCAAGCTCGACGCATTGCCCACCAGGGAGTACGGCGCAGCCGGCGTGTGCGCGTCGGTCGCCGTGACGATGCGGCGCGGCCCGAAAGCCCCCATGTGCAGCCACATCGTTGCAGAGCCGGGACCGCCGTTGTAGAAAAATGTCAGCGGCCGGGCTCCGCCGCCGTTTTTGAAATAGGCGACGTAAAACATCGAGGCTTCGGCGGTCGGATTCTTGGGCTCACCGCCCTCCTCGGCGGGCGCCGGGCCCGGTCTGTCGCTCTTGGGATCGCGCGGCACGTCGTCCCAATCCTTCGGATGGACGACGAGGGTACCCGCGATCGCCTGATAGGCAATCGCCTGGCCGCCGATCGTGACCGTTCCCGTACTCGTCGACGTCTCGGGCTTGAACGGTTCGAATTTGCCGCCCTCCGCTCTTTCCGAGTCGCCATCGAGCTTTTTGTCCGGCGGGTTCGCGGCCGGGGGCGCCGCGGCCCACGAGGCGCAGGCAGCCGTCAAGAGGATCGCCGCCGTTCCGGCACGGAATCTGAATCGACTCATGTTCATCCCTCCCAAAAGAAGTGTCGCTGTAGACTATTGATTGAGCTCGAACCATCGGCGCAGCGCGGCGAAGCCCGCCGGAACATGCGAGCGCCCGAATCCGACGCGCAAGCAATTGTCCGGCACCGGCCCGAGTTCCGATCGGTAAATACTCGATGGCAAAAAAAGCACGCCCGATTCCTCCACCAGCCGGCGCGTGAATTCTTCAACGCCGTCCGCGCCCTTGTAGCGGACGAAACCGACGCAGCCGCCATCCGGCTCGCGCCACTCGAACAGATCCTCATAATCCGCAAAAAAAGTGCCGAGAACGGCGAGATTGTCGCGAATCACCTTGCGGTTCCGCGCCAGGATCTTGTCCCGCGCCTTGAGTGCAATTCGCGCGAGCACCTCGGACGGCGCCGAGTTGCATATCGACAGGAAATGCTTGTAATGCTCGAACTTGACGAGGGTTGCCCGATCCTTGCAGGCCAGCCATCCGATGCGCAGGCCCGGCAGCCCATACGCCTTGGACATCACGTTGAGGGATATCGCACGCTCGTACACATCGACTGCCTGCGGCAGCCGCAGAGCGGGATCGCGCTCGATCAGGCGGTAGACCTCGTCGCTGAAAAGCCAGAGGCCTCGGCCGCGGCAGATCTCCACGATCGCATCGAATGTCGATCGCGAGATGATTTTTCCCGTAGGATTGTTCGGAAAATTGATCGAGATCAGCTTCGTATTGGGCCGCAGCGCCGCGCGCAGCAGCTCTGCGTCGAGATCCCAATTGCGGTCGATGTCGAGCGCTACGCCGGTGACTTCGCAAATGTCGAGCGGCACGGTTTCCGCCGCCTGGTAGTTGGGCGTGATGACGATGGCATGATCGCCCGCTTGCAGCAGCACCCGCATCGCGACGTAGATCCCCTCCTCGGCGCCGGCAAAGCAGAGCAGGTGCGAAGGGTCCACCGTATCGTAGGTGCCGGCGATCTCCGCGCGCAGTGCCGGCGCGCCGAAGGTCTCCGTGTAGCCGAGAGAAACGCCGTCGAACGCGGCCCGATCCTGCGGGCTTGCAAGCGCCAGGAGTTCCGCCAGCGGCATGTTCTCGCCGTCCGATCCGGCCAAGTTGAACTTGGCGGCGAACTCCCACTTCGAGAAAAACACCTCGAGCGCGAAATCTCTCATCGGCCGCTGCCCGATCAGGCGCACTTCGCGTTGCGGATAGGGGATGACGATCCCGCGCCGCTTCAGCTCCTCGACCAGCGACAGGTTGAGTTCACCCACCACGGCGCTGTAGTCGGTCACGGCAACCCACGGCTTGATCGCGATCTGCACCGCTGAGGCGGCCAGAGCAACCACCGGATCACGGGCTTGGGTTCGGCAAGAACGCGCGGATTCGCGCCGACCAGATCGCGGATGGTGCCGAGCCCGAGCGCCAGGTCCGACTCATAAGCGACGCCCACCAGGATTTCCGCCTGACGGATTCGGCCGTAATTGTGCAGGATTTCGCCCACGACTTTGCGATTCGGCACGATGATCCGCGACCTGTCGGGATGCAGGAGCGCCGTATTGAATAGCGTGATGGCCTCCACCTGACCCTCGACCCCGACGATGGCGATGTATTCTCCGACCCGATACGGCTTGGTGAAAATGATGGTGAGTCCCGCGACCATGTTGCTGAGCACGCCCTGCGTCGCGAGGGCGATGCCGGCACCGGCAACGCCCAATCCGGCGATCAGCGGCAACAGCTCCACGCCGAGATTCTGCAGCGCCATGATTGCGAATAGAGCGGCCACAAATGACGCGAATCACGCGCGTCAAGAGCTGCCGCACGGGTGGTTCGAGATCGAACGGCTGCAGGCCACGGGCAATTGCGCGGCCGGCCCAAGCCGCCACGAAAAGACCGGCCGCCAAAATGAGGATCGCGGTCAGCACCTTCGGTCCGAAACGGATGGCAAGGTCGAGCAGAGTGTCTTTGGCATGCGCCAATGGATCGATCGGATTGTTCATTGGTCTCCCCTGCGCGTCGTCAACGTTTCGACGCGAATTTTAAGCCGCGGCCCTGTCCAGCTTGGCCATCCGCGCCATCCACCAACTTACGCCGACGATCATGAGGGTCACCACGGTGATGGTGATGGTCGCGAGCACGTTGATTTCCGGGCTGACGCCGAGGCGCACTTTCGAGAACACCACCATGGGCAGGGTGCTGCTGCCGGGTCCGGAGGTGAAACTCGAGATCACCAGATCGTCCCACGACAGAGTGAAGGCCAGCAACCACCCGGATAGTATCGCGGGGAAAATGATCGGCAGAGTAATGACGAAAAATACCTTGAGCGGGCGGGCGCCCAAGTCCATGGCGGCTTCCTCGAGCGCCGTATCGAAGGTCGCCAGCCGCGAATTCACTATCACCGTGACATAGGCCATCGAAAACGTCATGTGGCCGATGGTCATGGTGGTGATGCCGCGTCCGGCGGGCCAACCGATCAACTGCTCGAGCGCGACGAACAACAGCAACAGCGACAGTCCGGTGATGACCTCGGGCATGACCAACGGCGCGGTGGTCATGGCATTGAGGGTGAAGCGTCCCCTGAATTGACTGAACCGCGCCAAACCGAAGCCCGCCAAAGTGCCCAAGATCACCGACCCCGAGGCGTTGATGAGGGCAACTTTGAGGGATATCCAGGCCGCATCGAGTATCTCTTCATTGTTGAGCAGCGCGTAATACCACTTCAGCGTCGGCGAATTGGCCGTGTCCCACACGGTGACCAGCTTGGATGCGTTGAAGGAGAACACCACCATCGAGAGGATCGGGATATAGAGAAAAGCGAAACCGAACCCGAGGCACGTCAATATGAAATACGAACTCTTGTAATTCACCGCGCGCCCGCCGATTCGCGCGCCTGCACGCTCTGATACCACATCATGAAAGGCACCAGGAGAATGAGCAGCAGGATGGCCACGGCACTCGCCACCGGCCACGCGCGATTGGAGAAGAACTCGTCCCACAGCACGCGTCCGATCATCAATGCATTGGGTCCGCCGAGCAGCGCCGGGATGACGAACTCGCCCACGGCCGGAATGAACACCAGCATGGAGCCCGCCAGGATCCCATTGCGCGACAGCGGCAGTGTGATCTTGTAAAACGCCTGCCAGGGGCGGCACCCCAGATCCTCCGCCGCTTCCAACAACTGCCAGTCCATTTTTTCGAGGTTCGCGTACAGCGGCAGAATGAAGAACGGCAAATAGGAATATACGATGCCGACGTACATGGCGAACGGCGTGTACAGCATGGTCAGGGGCTCATGGATGAGCCCGAGGTGCAACAGCACGTTATTGATCACGCCGTTGGCCTTCAGCAGGCCGATCCAGGCATAGACGCGCAGCAGCAGCGAGGTCCAGAACGGCAAGATAACCAGCAATAGCAGCAGATTTCTCGTGGCCGGTTTGGCACGCGCGATACCGTAAGCCATGGGGTAACCGACGATCAAGCACAGCACCGTCGAGATGAACGCCACTTTGATCGAGTTCAAGAAGGCATTGATGTACAGCCGGTCGGTGAACAGAAAGGCGTAGTTGTTGAAATTGAGCTTGACTGCGAGGGAATTCTTGCCGACCCACTCCAGCAGGGGTTTGTACGGCGGTATCGCGAGATCGATGTCCGAGAAGGAAATTTTCAGAACGATGACGAAGGGAACGACGAAGAACAACAGCAACCACATGTACGGCAGTACCACGACCAAGCCGCGGCCCGTCACGCCGAAACGCCGTAAATATCCGTTTGTCCTTACGGAGCTAACGGGTCACCACCACCGGGCTGGTCGCGTCCCATGACAGATACACCTGCTGGTCCCAGGTGATCGCCTCGGCGTGGCGCGACGTATTGGGCTGGGTCACGCGCACCACCTTGCCGGTGGGCAGCTTCACCAGATAGATCGATAGATCGCCGAGGTAGGCGATGTCCTGCACCGCGCCCCGTGCGACGTTGTCCGTGCCGGCGGGCGGCGCGGTGGTCATGAAGATCTTCTCCGGACGTACCGCCGCCCACACGACAGCTTCCGGCGGCGCGCTGATGCCGTGGCTGACGTAAATCGTTCCCCCCAGTTCCTCCGAGCCGATGCGCACGTATTCGGGCTCGTCTTCGATCAGCTTGCCTTCGAACATATTCACCGATCCGACGAAATCCGCCACGAATTTCGAGCTCGGGAATTCATAGATTTCCGACGGCGTGCCCGCCTGAACGATTTCGCCGTGATTCATGACGCCGATACGGCTCGCCAGGGTCATCGCCTCCTCCTGATCGTGGGTCACGACCACGAAGGTCACTCCCAGCTTGTCCTGCAGGCTGATCAGTTCGAATTGCGTGTGTTCGCGCAGCTTCTTGTCGAGCGCGCCCAACGGTTCGTCGAGCAGCAGCAGCTTCGGACGCTTGACCAGCGATCGCGCGAGAGCCACCCGTTGACGCTGCCCGCCCGAAAGCTGATGGGGTTTGCGTTTGGCGAAGTCGCCCAGCTTGACCAGGCCGAGCATGGTCGCCACGCGTTCCTGGATCTGCGGCTTCGGGATGCGGTCCTGCTTGAGTCCGAAAGCGACGTTCTGTTCGACATTCATGTGCGGAAACAGCGCGTACGACTGGAACATCATGTTCACCGGCCGCTCATACGGCGGCACGCCCGTCATGTCCTCGCCGTCGATGAATATTTTTCCGGAGCTCGGCGTTTCGAACCCGCCCAGCATGCGCAGCAACGTGGTCTTGCCGCAGCCCGATGCGCCCAGCAGGCAGAATATCTCACCCTGGTAGATCTTCAGACTGACGTCATTGACCGCCTTGAAGTCGCCGAACGACTTGGTGATGTGGTCCACCTGTACATAGGGGCGGGCAGTCGGATCCTTCCAAGGCGCCGCTTTGACGGCCGCTCCACCGGATGTCGTCATCGTTCATTGACCCGTCTTGAATTTTTGCCAGACGCGGGTGATGGCACGTGTTTGGTCGGCCGAATCCGCCAATTGCACCGCGAGCTTTTCCCGAATTTCGACAGGAGGGTAGATTCCCGGATCATCCCGGACCGCAGGGTCAACCAGCGACTGCGCCTGCATATCGGCGTTGGCATAGCGCTTGAAATTCGAAATTTCGGCGATGACCTTCGGCGTCAGGATGTAGTTCAAGAAGGCGTAGGCGCTGTCGGGGTGCGGCGCGTCCTTCGGAATGGCCAGCATGTCGAACCAGAGTATCGAACCTTCCTTGGGCACGACGTACTTGATTTCGATGCCCTTGCCGGCCTCGCGCGCCCGATCGCGCGCCTGCAGCACGTCGCCGTTGTAGCCGACCGCGATGCAGATGTCGCCGTTGGCGAGCGCCTCGATGTATTCGGAGGAATTGATATTGCGGATATAGGGCCTGATCTTGAGGAGCGTCGCCTCCGCCTGAACCAGATCATCCGGGCTCTGCGAATTCGGATCCTTGCCCAGGTAGCTGTACACCGCACGAATCATTTCCGCCGGCGAGTCGAGAACGCTGATCCCGCACTTGGCCACCTTGGACGCCACCGCCGGGTCGAACACCAGGCGCCAGCTGTCGAGCGGCGCCTTGGGCAGCAGCGCCTTGATGAGCTTTTCGTTGTAGCCGATGCCGTTGGTGCCCCACATGTAGATCACGCCATGCGCGTTGCCCGGATCATGCTGCGCCACCTTCGACATGAGCAGCCCGTCCATGTACCTCAGGTTCGGCAGTTTCGATTTATCGAGCGGCAAATAGACGCCGGCTTTGATCTGCCTCTCGAAGTACGAGGCGGTGGGTACCACGACGTCGAAGCCGCTGCTGCCCGCCAGCAGCTTGGTCTCGAGCGTCTCGTTGGTGTCGAAGTAGGCGGCGTGCACCTTGATGCCGGTTTGCTTCTCGAAATTCGGCAGGGTGTTGGCCGCCAGGTAATCCGACCAAATATAGAGATTCAAGGCCTTTTCGGCGGCGGCGGGCCCGGCGCGCGGAGCCGGAAACGGCGCCGGACGGTGCCTTTCGGTCGCCGCAAGCGCTCAAGGCCAACGCGCACCCAAGCGCCAGAATCGCCATCCGACGAACGCTGAATATCACACCCTTCCCCTTGTTTTCGCGCGGCTACGGCTGTTTGCTAGTTATATCGCAGCAACACGGCGCGCGCTACACGTTCAAGAGCAGGTGCTCGCGCTCCCAGGAGCTGATGACTTGCGCGAATGTTTCGTACTCGGCCTCCTTGACCGCGGTATAGGCCAGCACGAAGCGATCGCCGAACAAGTCCACCAAAGGCTTCGACTCGCGCAGCAGGCGCAGCGCCTCCGCCAGGGTTCGCGGCAGGGCGATCGCCAGATCATAGGCGCTGCCCGGCGATCGGTTCGGAGGGCTTCAGTGCCTCGACCATGCCGAGATACCCGCATGCCAGCGATGCGGCGATCGCGAGGTAGGGATTCGCGTCCGCGCCGCCCACCCGATTCTCGACGCGCCGCGCATCGGGGCCGGACATCGGCACACGCAGGCCCGCCGTGCGATTGTCGTAGCCCCAATGCACGTTGATGGGCGCGGATGAATGGCGGCTGATGCGCCGGTAGCTGTTCACGTTCGGTGCGAACAGCGACATCGCGCCGGGCAGGTATTTCTGCAGTCCGGCGATATGCCCGAAAAAGAGCGCGGTGGGCGAGCCGTCGGCATTGCTGAATATGTTCTTGCGGGTCTTCGCGTCGATGATGCTTTGATGCAGGTGCATGGCGCTGCCCGGCTCCTTCGCCATCGGCTTTGCCATGAACGTGGCATACATCTTGTGCCGCAATGGCCGCCTCGCGGGCGGTGCGTTTGAACAGAAAGGCCTGGTCGGCGAGGCCCATGGGATAGCCGTGCAGCAGATTGATTTCCATCTGCGCGGCGCCGGCTTCGTGGATCAGGGTGTCGATCTCGATGTCCTGGGCCTCGCAGAACGAGTACATGTCGTCGAACAAGGGATCGAATTCGTTGACCGCCGCGATGCTGTAGGCCTGGCGGCCGATTTCCGGACGGCCCGAGCGGCCGACCGGCGGCTTCAACGGATAATCGGAATCGACATTGGGCTCCACCAGGAAGAATTCGAGCTCCGGAGCGACCACCGGTTCCCAGCCATGCGCCTCGTACAGCTCGAGGACCCGCCGCAACACGTAGCGCGGCGCCATGGTGACCGGCCGGCCGTCCCCGTAGAAGCAGTCATGAATCACCTGGGCGGTGGGTTCCGCGGCCCACGGCACCACGCGCACGGTCTTCGGATCCGCCTTCAACACGATGTCGATATCCGACGGGTTCATGGCGCTCTGATCTTCGGGATAATCGCCCGTCACCGTCTGCAGGAAGATCGCCTCGGGCAGGCGCATGCCCTCCTCCTCGGCAAATTTTTCCGCAGGCATGAGCTTGCCGCGCGCCACGCCGGCCATGTCCGGGATGATGGCTTCGACTTCCGAGATCCCGTGTTCCTTCAAGAATTGTTGAATCGTGCTGGCCATAAATTACCTTTCGACTGAGCGCGCGCGGCTGGCATCACCAAAGGCGGCAAACAGCGCGCGAGAAAATGGATTCTTCTCGAACTGCCATTCCGGATGCCATTGCACGCTCAAGGCGAAGTTGGGCGCCGAGCTCACCCGGAACGCCTCGATGACTCCGTCCGGTGCACGCGCCTCGACAGCCAAATCCTTGCCCAGCGTCTCAATTCCTTGCCAATGCAGGGAATTGACTTGCAGGCGATCCTGTCCGGCGATTTTGCGCAAGGTTCCTCCAGGCTCCAGGAGGACTTCGTGGGCGGGGCCGTATTGCACGTCGAGCGCCGCGGATTCATCCTCGCGGTGATCGAGGTAGCCCGATACCTCGTGCAGCCGCTGGTGCAAGGTGCCGCCGAAGGCAACGTTCATTTCCTGAAATCCGCGGCAGATGGCCAGCACCGGCAAGCCGGCGGCGATAGCCCGCGGAATCAGCGGAAGCGTCGTAGCATCCCTATTTGGATCATGTAGCGTTCCCGGCTCGCTCGCCGGTCCTCCGTAGTGATGTGGTTCGACATTCGATGCACTCCCGGTGAGCAACAACCCGTCGCAGGCATCCAAAAGCGATGGCAGATCGATCTCGGACCCGAGAGCGGGTATGAGCACCGGCAGCGCGTTCGCGCCGGCGGCGACGGCCTCGATGTACTTCTCGCCGGCCATGTGGAAGTAGTGCTTTCCACACAGCCTGCGGTCGGCTGGAATTCCGATGACGCTCAAGCGAGACATGTTTAATATATTAAACGTCCAGATGGACGATTGGGCTTCCTTAACGACCGTATTACACCACACCCCCGGTGACGCGTCCTGTTCCAGGTGCCACAATTGGCTAAGATTTAGGCATTTCCATGACTTAGCGACGCTTTGTGCGATGCACAAACATTGCAGGATGGACGAATAACCCGCTAGGCTCACAGGCGCCGAATCCTGTCAATAGCCACAAGATTTTAAACACCTTAGCCCCAAGAGAGTCGTCTTGCGCCTGTCCGACCCACCCGCCGTTTCGTATTACGCCGCGTCCGCCGCGAGCCCGGCGTTGTGGAGTGCCGGCGCCGCACAGCGCGAGACCCTGCGCGGTGCCATCGAGGCGGATGTTGCGGTGCTCGGCGGCGGCATCGCCGGATGTTCCGCCGCGTTGCACTTGGCGAAGCGCGGCTACCGCGTCGCCCTGCTCGAGGCGCGCGCCGTCGCCTACGGAGCGTCCGGACGCAGCGGTGGGCAACTTATTTTTGGACTGGCCGCAAACCAAAAGGCGCTGGCGGCCGAAGTCGGCCCGGACGACGCACGGCGCTTGTTCGATCTGTCCATCGCTGCGCTCGATCTCACGCGATCGCTGATCGGCGAATACGCCATCGATTGCGATTATCACCCGAACCATGTCCACGTCGCAGTCAAACCGAGGCATCTTCAGGAACTGCGGGATTGGGTGCGCGAATTGCACGAGGAGTGTGACTACCCGTCGGCGCGATTGGTGAATCGCGACGAGCTGCAGGCGCACGTACGCAGCGAGCGTTACTTGGGAGGGCTCATCGACCCGCGCAGCGGCCACCTGCACCCGCTCAAGTTCACGCAAGGGATTGCGCGTGCCGCCGAGTCGGCCGGCGCCAAGATCTTCGAGAATTCGCAGGTGCTGCGCTACCAAGATGGGCCGGCGGTCATGGTGCACACCGCCGAGGGGTCCGTGCGCTGCGCGCATCTGGTGCTGTGCGGGAATGCCTATATCGGCGACGTCGCACCGGCCCTGTCGCGGCGGATTCTGGGCGTGGGCACCTACATCATCGCAACGCAACCCTTGGGGGAAGAGCGCGCGCGCGAGCTGTTGCCGAGCAATGCGGCAATCGCCGACATCAACTGGATCTTGGACTATTTCCGGCGCTCGGCCGATCACCGGGTGTTATTCGGCGGCCGCGTGAGCTACAGCGCCCTGCAGCCGCCGCGGCTTGCCGAATCCATGCGCCGGCGCATGCTGCGCATATTCCCGACTCTCGACGATGTCAAAGTCGCCTATGCATGGGGCGGCTACTTGGACATCACCATGAGCCGCGCACCGAACTTCGGGCGCCTGGCGCCCAATGTGTTCTACATGCAAGGCTTCTCCGGTCACGGCATGTCGCTCACCAGCCTTGCGGGACAACTGGTGGCCGAGGCGATCGCCGGCACGGCGGAGCGCTTCGATGTCTTCGCGCGCATTCCGCACCGCGACTTCCCCGGGGGGCGGCTCTTGCGGCGGCCGTCGCTCATGCTGGCGATGCTGTATTACCGCTTGCGCGATCTCATGTAGAAGAAGCGGACGGCGCCGCGTAGCCGCGGCCTAAGGCGCTACTTGAGTTCCGGCTGCTCCTTGCCAAAGCTCGGAACAAACTTCTGGCCGGTATCGAGCAAAGTCACTGAATTCAGGCCTCCGCCGTGCGATCCGTCGCGCAGCGGACTGAAGGTGACGCTCACGCGATCACCCACCTTGATGGATTGGCGGGTCCAGCCCGCGCGAGTCAGCACGCCCGGACTGGTGGTTTCGAACGACCACTCCTGCGCCGCGCCGCCATCTTCCGGTTGCACGAGAACCCATAGAATGACGTGCGGATTGGTCCATTGGAACGTCTTGACGGTGCCCTTGAAGGTCAGGGTCTTGGTCGGCTCATACATCGCGAATGAATGGTGCGCCGACGCGGGCAGCGCACCGCCGAGCAAGGCAGCCACGACGATCGCCCAAGCCAGGTTCAGCCACTCGCGCTTCATTTCGACTCCGATCCCACGGGAACTCCATTGTGAAACTTGACGGGGGCGAATATCGCATTGCCATCCTTGTCGACGCGCCTCCGTGAAAGACCCCTGCGCACACACGCCTTCGGCGATGTCGTATTTCTGCGCCCGCTGGCGATAATATTTGCGTGTCGTGCGCCAGGGCTTGGACAAGATCTTGTCGGCGGTGATTTCCAGATCATCCGCCAATGTGTCGGGGTTTAGTAAGTGCAGCCGCTCGACGATGTGCATGTCGCCGTTGTTCGGCACGCCCACGGCTTCATTGACCGCGAGATAGGCTTGCGGCAGCAGCGCCACGGTATCGACCACCAGCGCGTCCTTGTCCCAGTGGCCGATGGAATGACCGTGAAAACTCGGGTCCGGATCAGGCGGATGCGGCCGACCGTCCGTGTAGATGCGCCGCAGCCGGTTTCCGTCGCCTTCGCCCAAGATGGTGACGCGGCCGGGCGTGAACAGAATCTCGAAAGCGTTGTGGGTAATGAGCATCCAGCTCGGCATGCCGGTCGGGAAGCAATGATCGATGATGGGGAAGGGCCGGCCGGCGTCCTCTTCGGCGTACATATGGGCGATTTGCCGCGCAGTCCGCGGATTCCAGGGCGGCGCGTTTGTCTTCTCCTGCGCGACTTGGTCGCTGATCACCGGTGTCCACACGCCGCTCCAATCCGGGAGCTTGGCGAGCGCCTGCCAATCTTGCGCAGTCGGCGTCGGGTTGATCGGATCCTTTTGATCAGCAGCCGATGCCGCCGCCGCGAGCGAACCCACGATCGCCATGGCCGCAATCAATGCAGTGCGAGTGGTCAGAGTGGTGCGCGTGCTCATGGTTGGGAAAGAGTACCGCAAGCTCGAGGCAAGTTGCCAATGATTTGAACGGCGCGACCTCACTTGAAGCGAATCGAGTAACAGCGATGAATCCGTGCGTGGCGTTCGAAATCCTTCGGGATGGTGCGGTCGCTGATGTCCTCGACGTGCAAGTCGGCCAGCGCCGCCGCGTCGAGCTTGAAGCGGGTGTAGTTGGTCGAGAATACGAGGCGCCCGGACGGGCGCAGCAGCTTCAACGAGCGGCGAATCATCCCGGCATGATCGCGCTGGACGTCCAGCACACCGTCCATCCGCTTGGAATTGGAGAAGGTCGGCGGATCCACGAAGATCAAATCGAAGCGCGGACCCCGGGGTTCTTGTTCCTCAAGCCATTGCAGGCAGTCCGCGCGATACAACTCGTGCTCGGAACCGCGAAAGCCGTTGAGCAAGAGATTCTCGTGCGCCCAGTCCAAATAGGTATTCGACAAGTCGACGCCGACGCTGCTGCGCGCACCGCCCGCCGCCGCGTAGACCGTGGCGCTGCCGGTATAGCAAAATAAATTCAGGAAATCCCCGCCTTGCGCCCACTCACGCAACATTCCCCGCACCAGGCGGTGATCGAGAAACAATCCCGTATCCAAGTAATCGCGGAAGTTGACCCAGAATTTGAGGCCGCCTTCCTGCACCGCGTAACGTTCGCCCTGCGAGTCGCGCCTCTCGTACTGCTCGCTGCCCTTCTGCGGCTTGCGCACCCGGGAATGGACCTGCGCAATCGGCACCGCCAGCACTTCCGGAAGCACCGCCAACGCCTCGCGGCGGCGCTCCCGCGCATTTTCCTGATTGACCGTCTTGGGGGGAGCATATTCCTGGACATAGACGTGCCGGGGCTCGCGTCCGTACAGGTCGATCGCGAACGCATATTCCGGCATGTCGGCGTCGTACACGCGAAAGCAATCGATGTGCTCCCGTTCGGCCCACGGGTCCAGGCGCTGCAGATTCTTGCGCAGCCGATTCGCGAACATCCGAGCGCCGGGTCGGCCCGACCAATCGGCGCGTACCTCTTCGGCCGGCCGCTGTTCGGCGGCCTCGCCCAACTCGAAACGCAGCAGCCGACACTCGATGGTGCCGTTGAAGAAGCGGTGCGTGCGCTTGGCATAGATCCCTAAATTGCGCGCCAGCGGCGGATTGCCCGTGAGAATCGCGGCCTGCCAACCCTTGAACCGATCGCGTAATACGACCCCAAGTTCCGAATACAGGGCCGGCAGCCCCGATTCCGCTCCGATGCGTTCGCCGTAGGGCGGATTGGTCACGATGAGGCCGGCATCGGCCTTGGGACGTTCGATCTCGCCGAGCGAGCGCCGCTCCACGTGCAGCCAATCGGCAACGCCGGCATGCTCGCCGTTGGCGATCGCCATGCGTACCGCATCCCCGTCGACGTCGGAGCCTAGAATGCAACGCCGCGCCGGGCGGGCAAGGCGCCGGCGACGCGCCTCGGCGCGCAGGCGCTCCCAGAGTTCCGCATCGTGACCGCGCCAGCCCAGGAACCCGAAGTATTCGCGCTCGAGCGCCGGCGCGGCGTCCGCCGCGATCAAGGCGCCCTCGGTGAGAAAGGTACCTGAGCCGCACATGGGGTCGAGCAGCACGCCGCCGCGTTCGCAAACGGCAGGCCAGCCCGCGCGCAGCAATACCGCGGCGGCGACATTTTCCTTGAGCGGCGCACGGCCGCCTTCGGCGCGATAGCCGCGGCGATGCAAACTCTCGCCGGAAAAGTCCACCGACAGCAATGCGGTAGGACCTTCGACGTGCAAGTGCAACAGCACGTCGGGACGCTCCGGTTGAATGTTCGGCCGCTCGCCCGTCGCGTCGCGCAGGTTGTCGCAAACCGCATCCTTGAGCAGCTGGGAGCCGTAGATCGTGTGCCTGATGGATTCGTTGCCGCCGCTGCAATCGCAGGCGAGCGTCGCACCCGCACGCAGATGGTCGCGCCAGTCGATGCGCTTCACGGCCTCGTACACGCTTTGCGAAGTGCCCGCATCGATCGATCCCAAGCTGAGCAGCACCCGGGTCGCGGTGCGCGACCACAGGCACGCTCGATAACCCACTTCGAGCGTGCCTTGAAACTTCACATCGTGGCTGCGCTCGCGAATATCGTGCGCGCCGAATTGCGCGAGCTCCTCGGCCAGCACCGCGGCCGCCCCCACCGGCGCGGTGGCGATCCAATAACGCACGTTGTCATTCACGTCCGGCGGCCCGTCTCACGGTTCAATATCGTCGTCGATTCCTTTTTCAGAATCTTTCGTGAAATCGTCGTGCTCACGGGAGCGCTCTGGAGCGGAACCCGCCGATTTTTCAGCTTGCTTCCGTCGCAACTCCAGCCATGCCTCTCGGCCTCGAGCTTGTTCACGCTCGATCTTTTCAAGGGCTCCCATTGCCGGTTGACTAATCTCGCTCTGTTTCCGGCTTTCACGAAGCTCGGCAACATCCGCCAGATCTTGCGCGCGGCCCGCGGAAATTTTGGAGGCCAATAGATCGTCGCGCGATATGAACGACACCGTCAAAGTATCGTCGATTTGGACATCTACCCTCCTTTGCCACGCGCTTTCGAATTCGACGCCGCTTATCCTCGATAATATGTCCACCATCACCGGCGGCGTGCCCATGCGATAAAAGCTGTCCGGCTCGGTAAAATCTTTTGCGCTGAGCCCTTCGAGCGACGCCCCGAATTGTGCGAGTGCCGCATACACTGCCTTGCCGTTCTCGGCGTCTGGGCTGATCAAAATGTCCAGATCTTTGGTTGCCCGCGGCTCGGCATGAAATGAAACCGCATACCCGCCTATAATCAAGTACCTAACCCGGTGGGCGTTTAATGCGGACAAGAGTTCTTTGAAGTCGTTGTACATCCGGCGACTGCCCCTTTAACGCATAAAGAGCAGTAGTGAGTTCCGAGACGGCCCGAATACGCTCGCTAGCCGGTACGCGTTGCCAAGCCCGAATACCATCCGCCTTCATCGCATTCAGGCTACTGTGAGCGCTTAATCGTCTTATCCATGGAGTGAAATTAGCACCGCGAGCGCCGCGGTACCAGTGTGCCGGCCCGAGGGCCGCGGATAGCCGCGGTGACTTCAAAAAACGGGCGTTTGCGCACGCTGCAGATCGAGCCAATCGAGTCTCGGATGTTTGGCGAAGTAGCGCACCAGAATCCGGTAGATGTCGACGTCGAATGCGCACGCGCCGATTCTGCTCGCGCCGAGCGCCGCGAGCTCCTCCTCCGTGTGCGCCGTTCCCAGATACGTCCAGTGATCGACCACGTGCAGGTCGCTGTGCCGCGTGCAGTCCGATGTCGTAGCCCCGCGCATGGCGTTCGCGCAGCGCGACGCGGCCGGGAAACGGCCACGCCTTCAATTTCAGCGACGACAGGGCCAACTGCAGCCGCGTGTCGTGCAGGATGAGCGGTTCCTTGCCAATGCAGGCGCCTCTGCACTTGCCGAACTGGTATGCGAAGCACGAACCGGCACCGTCCTCCAATCCCAAGACCTTGAGGCACAGCTCGCTGCGCACGCGCGATGTCGCCGAGCGCCTTGCGGGCGTCCGGCTCGGAATGGAACACGCCGAAACACTGGCTGAGATCGGGCGGATCCAGCCATCGATCGCTACCGCCTCGACGCGGCGCTGCGCAGCCGCGCTCCGCCGGTGCAGGCGCTCACGCGCAACGTGTGCGGCTCCGCCTTGCTCTTGGCGCGCCGGTTGTAGGCGGCTTCAGCTTCCTTGATCCATTCGGCTTCGCGCAGCATTGCGCCGAGTTCGCCGGCGGTCTCCACCCAGTCGACCCGCCGCACTTGAGCCGCCCAGCCGCCATCCTTGCCTTCCGCAGCCCCGCCGGCAAAATGGCCGCACACGCGCGCGCGCAGTGAATTGCTCTTGCCGACGTACAGCAAGGCGTCGTCTTCGCCGAAGAATCGATACGCGCCCGGACCTTCGGGCAAGTCGTCGGCCAGCCCCGGCGGCAGGTATGCGGGCAACCGATGCGCGCCGAGCACGGTCTGAACCGCGGCAGCGAGCCGCGGTTCGTCCACTTCGCGGCGCAATTTGCACCCAGAAGTCATGCAGCACCTTGGCGTCCCCCAGGGCCCGATGCCTGGCGCCGCAGGTGAGCCCGTTGCGCTCCATCACGGCATCCAGGTTGTGGCGCGCATATTCGGGGAACAGGCGCCGCGACAGCTTGACGGTGCAGAGCACCTGCGCGGAAAACTCCAGCTGCGCCTGCAGCAATTCGCTGCGCAAGAACGAGTAGTCGAAGCGCGCGTTGTGCGCGACGAACACGGCGCCGCGAAGTTTCAGACGCACCTCATGGGCGATCTCGGCAAAGCGCGGTGCGCCGGCCACCATCGCGTCGCTGATGCCGGTGAACGCCTCGATGTACTCCGGGATCGGAGCGTTCGGGGTTCACCAGCGAACTCCATTCCTCGACGAGTTCGCCGTTCGTCACGCGAACCAGACCGACCTCGGTGATGCGGTCATACGCCGCGTTGCCGCCCGTCGTCTCCAAATCGACGAATACCAGATCCTGAGGAAGACCCTCAGCCGCGACCATCGAGCGACAGCAGAGGATGGTACAGATCGGGCCGGCGATCGCGGAAGACGCCCCAGGACTGGCGATAGCGGCGCACTTCATCCAGATCGAAGGCGGCTGTCAGCACCGTTTCGGTCACGCGGTCCGCTTCGGCGACTTTTTCGCCGGTCGGGCGAGGCGATGAACGACGAACCGTAAAAAGTCATGGTGTACTTTTCGCCCTGCTCGGTGCCGATGCGGTTCGACGCCACCAGCGGCATGATGTTGGCCGCAGCATGGCCTTGCATGGTTCGCTGCCAATGTCCGCTCGAGTCGATGCTCGGGTCCTGCGGCTCCGAGCCGATGGCGGTCGGATAGAGCAGCATGTCGGCGCCCATCAACGCCATGGCCCGCGCCGCCTCCGGAAACCATTGATCCCAGCAGATCGCGACGCCGAGGCTGCGCGTAGCGCGTGTCGAACACCTTGAAACCGGTGTCGCCCGGCGAGAAGTAGAACTTCTCGTGGTAACCCGGCCCCTCCGGAATGTGCGACTTGCGGTAGCTGCCGAGCACCGCCCCGTCGGCATCGACGACGACGACGGAATTGTAGAACGCGTTGTTGGCGCGTTCGAATACGCTGATCGGCAGCACGACGCTCAATTCGCGCGCCAGCGCGCGGAAATGCTCGACCGCCGGGTGGTCATCCAGGGGCTTGGCCAGTTCCAGATGCCGCGCGGAGTGATCCTTGCAGAAGTACGGTGTCTCGAACAATTCCTGGATCAAGACGACCTGCGCGCCGCGGCCCGCCGCCTCGCGGATCAGCTTGTCGGCGCGCGCGATGTTTGCGTCGCGGTCCCAACTGCAGGCCATTTGAGTGGCCGCGACCGTAATCTTATTCATGGAGTCGCTATGCTACCTGATCGATGGACGCCGCGACCCCGTAAATCCCGCGCGCCAGCGCTAAAAAGTCGGCGGCGAACTCGCGCTGACGATCTCGCATTCGTCGCGCCCGATGTTGCGGAAGCGATGCGGCAGGGAGCTCTTGAAATAATAGGCATCGCCGGGTCCGAGCACCCGCGACTCGCCGCCGACGGTGAGTTCGATTTTTCCCTTGACGATCACACCACCCTCCTCGCCGGCGTGCGTCAGCATCTCCTCGCCGGTATCGGCGTTCGGCGCATAGCGCTCATGCAGAGATCGACATGGTGCGTTTGGCCAGACGGCTGCCGACCAGCCGCAGCTCGACGCTCGCGGTGCCGATGTCGCTGAGTTCCTCCCGCGGAAAAAACACCTGCGGCTGCCCGCCGAGATCCAGCGTGAAGAAATCGGCGAGCGCCATGGGAATGCCGTCGAGCACCTTCTTCAAGGAACTGACCGACGGGCTGACCCGGTTCTGCTCGATCAAGGAAATCAAGCCATTGGTGACCCCCGCGCGCTTCGCCAATTCGCGCTGCGACAGCCCGTACATCTGCCGCACGGCTTTCAAATGGGTACCTACGTCCAGGCTCATGTGTCTATTATAATAGACAGATCGGGGGAGTAATTGCGCTAAAATTGAGCTCAGTGTTGATTTTCCTTATCATCTGGCCGCTCGACGGCTCAAATACCGCAAGGATCCTCCGCAATGAACGCCCAGCTCTCCCCCGCACACTCGAACGGCGAACTCGACGCATTTTGGATGCCGTTCACGGCGAATCGGCAATTCAAGGCGAATCCGCGCCTGCTGGCGCGCGCCGAGGGCATGTACTACTGGACACACCCGATGGCCGCGAGGTCCTCGACGGGGTGGCGGGCTTGTGGTGCGTGAACGCCGGCCATGGGCGGCGCGAAATCACCGAGGCGGTGACCAAGCAACTCAGCACCATGGAATACGCCCCGGCGTTTCAAATGGGCCATCCCATCGCGTTCGAGCTGGCCAATCGGCTGGCCAAGGTCGCGCCCCCGGCCTCGATCGCATCTTCTTCACCAACTCAGGCTCGGAGTCGGTCGATACCGCGCTGAAAATCGCGATTGCCTATCATCGTGCACGCGGCGCCGGCCAGCGCACGCGCCTCATCGGCCGCGAAAAGGGCTATCACGGCGTGGGTTTCGGCGGCATGTCGGTCGGCGGCATGGTCAACAACCGCAAGTTCTTCGGCTTCTTCGATGCTGCCCGGCGTGGATCATCTGCCGCATACCCTGGACATCGAGCACAACGCCTTCTCGCGCGGACTGCCGCAGTGGGGCGCCCATCTCGCCAATGAACTGGAGCGCCTGATCGCCCTGCATGACGCATCGACCATCGCCGCGGTCATCGTCGAACCGATCGCGGGGTCCGCCGGCGTGATCCTGCCGCCCATCGGCTACCTGAAGCGCCTGCGCGAGATCTGCGACAAGCACGACATTCTCTTGATTTTCGACGAAGTGATCACGGGCTTCGGCCGCATCGGCAAGCCGTTCGCGAGCCAGGCGTTCGACGTCACCCCCGACCTCATGACCACGGCGAAGGGCCTGACCAACGGCGCCATCCCCATGGGCGCGGTGTTTGCCCATCGCAAGATCTACGATGCATTCATGCAGGGACCGGAAAATGCCATCGAGCTGTTCCACGGCTACACCTATTCGGCGCACCCGGTCTCCTGCGCCGCCGCGCTCGCGACGCTCGATATCTATACCGAGAGAAGGGCTGCTGACTCGCGCCGCATCGCTGGCGCCGAGTGGGAGAACGCCGTGCATTCGCTGCGCGGACTGCCGCATGTGCTCGACGTGCGCAATTACGGACTGATCGGCGCGGTGGAACTCGAGCCGCGGGCCGGCAAGCCCGGTGCGCGCGCCTTCGAAGTGTTTCTCAAGTGCTTCGAGCGCGGCGTCATGGTGCGCCAGACCGGCGAGACGATCGCCATGTCGCCGCCGCTTGATCGTCGAATCCAAGCAGATCGCGCGCATCGTCGAGACTCTGGGCGGCGGTGATTCGCGAAATCGGCGCTGACGGCGCGGCGCCTCGCGGCGCCGGCTCGAGCATCTGCTTGGGCTCGAAAATCGCGTACCACTTCTTGCAGGGCTCGGTGACCTCCCAGATGCCCTCGAATCCCGCGGGTACGACGAAGGCGTCGCCGGCGCGAAACTCGTGCTTCTCGCCGGTGACCGACTCGATGCGCACTCGGCCTTCGATGATCACGCAGAATTCGTGCTCCGTGTATCGCACGCGCCATTTGCCGGCGGTGCTGGTCCAGATGCCGCAATAGAACTGCTGGGTCGCCTCGGCGTACTGATTCGATGCCCGCGCCCGAGGAATGCCGGCGAGAATATTCTCGGGCGCCGGATTGGCGGACTCTCCGGTCTGCAGCCGGTCCAGGACGACAATCTTGGGATGCGCACTCATGCGCTATCGTAGGCTGGCGGGTGCCGGCGGAAACAAGTGCGGCCCGGAGCGCAGGCCAGCTCCGGGCCGCGACACGCCTGCGCTTCGCGTCGAATCACTGGTTCGCCACCCACCTGCGCAACCGCCGCACCGCCCTCCGCCTTCAGCGTCATTCGAACGCGCCGTTCGAGCGCAAAGCCATCGCTGTCGGCCGCGACGCTCTGACTCTTGCCGTAGGCATTGACCTCGAGCACCTCATCTGCTGATCCCCGCGGCAATAAACAGATCGCGTACCGCATTGGCCCGATCCTCCGAGAGCTTCAGATTGGTATCCGCCGTACCGCGCGGATCCGCATAGCCGTCGACGCGGACCTTGAGCGCCGGGGACTTCGCCACGGCCAGCGCCAGCACCTGGATCTGATGCGCGATTTCCGGCGTGATCTCCGCGCTGCCGGTGCGGAACAGGACATCGCCCTTGCAGTCCATCGAGGACTTCGAACTGCCGTCCTCCTGACCTTTTGCGCCGCCTCCACCTTTTGAGTCAGATCATCGAGCGCGCGCGGACAAGCCGCGATTGGTCTCGATCAGCGTGCTCTTGTCGCTCGATCCAGCGCCGACTTCTCGGCTTGCAACTCGGTCTGCATCGGTCCGCAACGCAGCAGCGGTCGCCTCCGCCTGGGTGGCATCGGCCGCGCGGTGCACGCGATTTCCCAGCCAGGTGCCGATCCCGGCGCCGACGACCGCGCCGATGGGACCTGCGGCAAAGGCGCCGATCACTCCGCCCGTCACGAATCCGAGCGGCTCTTGCGGCGTCGCCGGTTTGGTCTCGCCCGCCAGGGCCACCGCACTGATGCAAAATAGCCCAATCGTCCCAACGGCCCTGGAAATTGCAGTATTCATAACAGCTCCTTCAACGTACGTTCGCCAGGAGGCGGCGACCGCCGCCTCGTGAGAGCTATTACGGCGCTGCATTCGGGCGCTGCCCGGCCGAACTTGAGGCAAATGATGGCGAACCTGCGACGAATCAGGCTTTCAGCGAGAACGGCGTGAAGTTGGTGTCGATGTCGTAGTAATCCTCGTTCTCAGCCTTCTTCAGGAACGCGACGACCAGATAAGTGAGCGGCGTAGCGAGGATTTCCCAGGCGCTCTTCAGCCCATATTGAGTGAACATGAGGGCAATCAGCTCCACCTGGGGCATGCGGCCGTAAAAGGCGGCAAAGTAGAAGATCACCGAGTCCACCAGTTCGCCGCACAGGGTGGAGCCGACGATGCGAGTCCACAGCCAGCGCCCTTGCGTCCAGATTTTCATTTTGGCGAGCACATAGCTGTTGACGAAGGTTCCGCATAGAAATGCGCGTGATCGACGCCGCGACGATTCGCGGCGTGTTGCCGAAGACCGCTTCCACCGACGCCTGGGAGGCGAGCGACGATGCCGAGGGCGGCAGATGAACCACCACGGCCGCCATGACGGAGGCGAAGGCGAGCGCGGCGAATCCCGCCCATACGACCCGCCGATCGCGCCCGTAGCCGTACACCTCGGTCAGGATATCGCCGAAAATATAGGAGATCGGGAAGAACAGCACCCCGGCCATGAAGGTCCAAGTGCCGAATATCGGCACTTTTATCGAGGTTACCTTGGCCGGTCCGATCAGATTTGAACACAGCAATACGCAGACATAGGCCGCCATCACAAAGTCGTAATAGCGGTACTGGCGGGGTTGGCGTGGTGCATTCATGGGCGATCAGTGTAGTCGGAAGCACCCGCGGTTTCCGATGATATGTCACACCGGCAACCCGACTGTCGTGTTTTGGCGAAGAGCATCACAGCAACCGGGGGGCTTGTACGGTAGATATACGGCTCAAACCTAAGTAGCGGATCTATGGAGCAGGGTAAACCCTTCAGCGCGACCGACAGTCCGCTCGTCGATTACGATGCCGTTTGCCAAAAAGTACGCGCAGCCGTCGAACCCGCGCGCGCACACGCCGTGTCGCTGCACGACGATCAGGGTGATTTGCTGTGGCTGAGCGAAAGCTCCATGGGTCCCGACGAGCACAATGCGGTGCGCGAAGCCATCGAGGCGTTCTCCCATCCGAGCGGGCCGCCGGTGCTGGTATCCGATTTGGGTGACTCGCGATCCGCCGTGCTGCTGCGCGCGGTCAACGCTCGACGCGCGATGGTCGGAGCGATCATGATCATCATGGACGCCCGCGTCGTCAGGCAGGACGCCCGCGGCGCGCTCAAGGCAATGACGCCAAAGCTGCAACGCGCGCTCGCGGATTTCGCCGCGATGCGCCCCGACAAGGCACCCCCGCCGGCGACGCCGGCGAGAGCCGGCGCTGCCGCCCCACTCGCCCTGGTCAACGACACGTCTACGCCGCCGGCAGCCTCACGGCCCGCAGCCATGCGCACACCACCGGCAGCGCCGGCGCGCACACCGTCACCCCCCGCCCGCGTCCCACCAACGCCAGCCTTGCGCGCCCCGGCGGCGGCACCGGCGCGCATCGCGCCCGCGGCAGCCTCCCGCCCGCCTCCGGCACCTTCCCGCACTCCAGCGGCGACAGACTCCCGCGTCCCGGCAGCGGCAGCCTCTCGAACCCCGGCAGCCGGCGGTTCACCGGCCGCCGCGGCCTCTCGGTCGCCCATGACGACCATGGGAGCCGCGGCCGGACGTACCGACCAAGCCCTGCAAGGGGGAGTCACGCCGGAAATAGATCGCTTGCACGCCGCGCTGCGCCGCAGCCCCATTGCGCTGCATGTACAGCGCCTGGTGCCGTTGACCAAGGGCAGCCAGCTCAAGCGCTACGAGGTGCTGCTGCGCTCCAAGTCCGATAACGCGCCAAACGCAGCGCCCCAGGCCATGTTGAAAGCCGCCGTCGAGAACGGCCTCGGCTCGATGATCGATCGCCGCGTGGTCACCGAGCTCATCGGATACTCTGGTGCATCATCCGGAAATATGGAAATCCACCGCGGTCATGTTTTCGGTGAATCTCACGACCACCGCGCTGCACGATGAGCATTTCATCAAATTCATCGAACTATGCCTGGCGAAATCGTCTCTGCCGAAAGGAATGATCGCCTTCGAAGTCGATACCGCGACCGCGGTCAAACTCAGCGGCAAAATTGCCGGAAGTCGCCGCCTCGCTGCACCGCCTCGGATGCCCCTTGGTCCTCGATGACTTCGCGCTGAAAACCGAGTGCTTCGATCTGCTGCGTCTGCCCGGCGTCCACTACGTCAAGCTCGCGCCGGAGATCACGGCGAAGATGCGCACCGACAAGTTGTCGCAGGCGGCCATCACGGCCGTGGTGCAAATGGCGCGAGTACTCGGCATGCACACCGTGGCCAAGCGCGCCGAGACCGCCGCGGAACAGGAATGGTTGACCGCCCTGGGTGTCGATTTCGTACAATCGAACTCCATGTCGCCGCCGGTCGCGATCGAGTCCCTGTCGAAGTCGGCCCACTCGCCGAAACCGCTGCCGACGTCTTAATTGCTGCGCGACAGGCGGGTCGAGTTCTCGCTCCAGCCGCCGCCCAGTGCCTTCACTAGATAAACCGCGGTGGCGAACTGCTGGCCGCGCACCTGCACCGCCTGCCGCTGATTGCCAAGCAGAACCTGCTGCGCCGTGATCATTTCCAGATACGTATCCACGCCGCCCTTGTAGCGGGCGGTGGCGATGTCGAACGCCTCCTGCGCGCTGTTCACGCTGGCGTCGGCCTGCGTCACGGCGCGACCGAGCGAAGCCAAGCCGGTAATCCCATTTTCCACCTCCTCCATGGCGGTCAGGACGGTTTGCCGGTAGGTGGCCACCGCGGCGACTGTAATCGGCGGTCGCGAAGCGCACATTCGCGCGGGTTTTCCCCGCATCGAACAGGGTCTGGGTGGCGGAGAGCCCGATCGACCAGAGCCGGCTCGGCGCGTCGAACAGAGTCGCCAGTGCATTGCTCTGCCAACCGGCATTGGGCTCGCCGAATCCCGAGCCCAAGATGATGCTCGGGTAGTAGGCGGCGCGGGCAACGCCGATGCGCGCATTGGCGGCGGCCATGGACCGCTCCGCGGACGCCACGTCCGGCCGGCGCTGCAACAGATCCGAGGGCAGCCCGAGCGGAATTGCCGGCAGCGAGGCGGTGGCCAGGGCCGCGGGGAGTCGTGAAATTCGGCGCGGGGGTGCCGACCAACGTCGCGATCGCGTGCTCGAATTGCGCCCGTTGGTAGTCCAAGAGCTCGAGTCTGGGTGGCGGCTGGCGTCGACCAAGGCCTGCTGCTGCGCCAAATCGAGACCCGTGGCGAATCCAAGGTCATGCCGCGACGCGATGAACCCCAAGGCATCGCGCTGCAAGTCCAGGCTATGGCGCACGACCGCGATTTCGGCGTCGAGCTCGCGCAGGGCGAAGTAATCCGTCACGAGCTGCGCCGTCAGCAGCAGACGGGTGTTCTCGAAATCCGCCTCTGCCTGCTGCTTCGGAGGCGCGGGCGCCCTCGACCTCGCGGCGCACGCGGCCGAAGAGGTCGGCTTCGTAGTTCACGGTGGGGCCCAGCTCGAAATTATTCTGCACCGTGGACTTGATTCGGCACGGAGTAATGCGGAGAGCGGCCGATTCGCCGATGTTCTTGCCGCGCGCCGCGGCAGCGGACAGGCCCACGGAGGGATATAAGTCCGCGGCGGCGCGGTGAGCTGTCGTCGCGCGCCTGATCGAGCCGGGCCGCGGCGACGCGCAAATTCTGATTGCCGGTGAGCGCGCGGTCGACCAGCGGATTCAACGCGTCGTCCTGGAACAGGCGCCACCAATCGCCCTTCAACGCGGCGTCATTCGGCGCGGCTTCGCGCCACGGCGCCTCGGGTTGCCAGGCCGGCGGCACATCCGCCGCCGGTTTGTGATAATCGGGACCCACGGCACAACCCGCCGCGACGGCCGAGGCGGCGCACCACAGTGGCGTCCCGACGCAGAGCGAGATGGGGTGCCGACTCGAGCGGCGCGCCACCGCTACCCGCCCTTTGGAAGACTGCCGGGCAGAGGTCACTACATCGCCATCGGCAAGCGAATCGGCCGGATTCAATACGACCCGATCGCTGGCGCTGAGTCCGCTCAAAACTTCCACGCGGGTACCGAAATCGGTGCCCAATTTCACCGCAGTCAAATGCACCCGGCCGCTCGGCGTCGACCAACGCGACGCGCGTACCCTCGGGCCGAAACAGCAGGACATTGGTCGGCACGACCAGCGCTGATGGCATCGACATTGATCGGCAGCGTCACTTGAACATAGGAGCCCGCAATCAGCGCGCCGGTGGGGTTCGGAACCTGTATCTCGACCTGCATGGTGCGCGTGGCCGCATCGATGGCGCGGGCGGTGCGCGCAACGGTGCCGCTGAAATTGCTCGACCGACCCGTTCCGCCAGCGTGACGGTGACCGCATCGCCGACTCTTGATCTGCGCGCATAGATCTGCGGCACGTAGACGTACAGCCGCAGCGGATCGACCTGCGCGACGGCAAACAGCGCCTGCCCCGTTCCGCCGTTGCCGGCATTGACGAGATCGCCCACGTCGACGTTGCGCCGGGTCACGACGCCGTCGAACGGCGCCACCACGCGGTTGAAGCCCCGCAGCTTGTCGCAGCCGTCCCACATTGGCGTCGGCCGCCGCAAGATTGGCCTGACGCTTGACTGTAGCCGCGCTCAGGCGCTCATCCAGGTCCTGCTGAGTCACGGCGTCCTTTTGGCGCAAGGCCTGCCAGCGCTCGGCGGTGCTTTTCGCCAGGGCGGCGCTGGCGGCGGCTTGATGCGCGCGCCGAGACGGCCTGCGACAATTCCTGATCGATTTCGGGCGCGGTGATCTCGGCGAGCAGTTCGCCCTTCTTTACCGAACTGCCAATGTCCTTGACCCAACGCACGACATAGCCGTTGCTGCGCGCATAGACCGTCGATTCGATGATCCCCAGCAGTGTTCCGGGCAAGCGTGAGCGGCTGGCCTTCGCCGCCCGCTTCGGGTGTGATCGTCGTCACGTATTGTTTTGCGTGCAGAGGCCGTGGATAGTTTCCAAGGCGCGGGCCTGAAAGCTGCGCAGCACGAACACGATCACGCCGCCGATCAGCAGGATCCGACAACCCCGCCGACGATGAACTTGGCGCGCCTCAACACCCTGAGCGTTTTCCATGTTCCGACATATCAGCAGTTCCTTCGGCGACCGGCGGCGGCGCGGACAATCGGCGTTCCCTGCGCTGCTCGAGGCGCCGGTGCACGCCGGCGAATATCACCGGCACGAAAAACAAGGTGGAGACCGTGGCAAACAGCAGTCCGCCGATCACCGCGCGTCCCAAGGGGCGCGTTTTGCTCCGCGCCTTCGCCCAATCCCAGCGCCATCGGGATCATACCGATGATCATCGCCAGCGCCGTCATCAACACCGGCCGGATGCGGGTCGCCCCGGCCTCGAGCGCCGCCTTGACGGGACCCAAACCCTCGCCCATGCGCTGGCGCGCAAAGGAAACGACCAGAATGCTGTTGGCGGTCGCGACACCCATGGTCATGATGGCGCCGGTCAGCGCGGGCACGCTCAAGGTGGTGCCGGTCAGCAGCAGCATCCAGCAGATTCCCGGCGAGCGCCGCCGGCAGCGCGGTGATGATGATGAAGGCGTCGACCCAGGACTGGAAAGTTGACGACGATCAGCAGGTACACCATGACCACCGCCATCACCAGGCCGACGCCCAGTTCGACGAACGACGATTTCATGGTCTCCGTCTGGCCGCGGATCTCGACGCTCACGCCGCGCGGCAAATGCGGGCCGCAGTTCCGCCACCAGACTCCGGATATCGACGGAAATGCTGCCCATGTCGCGGCCCTGCGCGCTGGCATAATATATCGATCGTCGGCGCGAGGTTATAGCGCGAATCGACCGCCTCCTGAGCGGCGGGCGATGACGTCGACGAGATTGCTCAAGCAGCTGCGGCGCGACGCCGTGGCGGCCGCGGACGCCGCGCGCACCGGCGTGCGCAGCAGCTGCATCGAGACTGTCGATCGGCGTACTGCGGCGACTGCACCGTCAAGCTGTACACCACCCCGTTCGAGGGGTTCAGCCAGAAGGCCGGGGCGGTCGGTCTGCGACGTGCCCGCCGTGGACTCCAGGAGGTCGGTGGTCACGTCGTTGGGGCTCAAGCCCAGCGTTTGCAGCTGCGTGCGATCCATGGTCAACGCCAACCGTGGGCTGATCGAGACGCTGGTGGATATGCGTATCGACCGTGCCCGGAATCATTTTGCATCTGCTTCATCGAGCTTCGCGGCGATATCGTAATCGGCGCGCAAGTCGGCGCCCGTGACCTTCACGTCGATCGCGGCCGGCAATCCGAAATTCAGGATCTGCGTCACCATGTCGGCCGGTTGGAAGAAGAATTCCACGCCCGGGAATCGCCGCGGCAATTCGCGCCGCATCTCCTCGACGTAGTCGCTCGGTCGGCCGGTGCCCGGCATTGAGCGAGACCTGGATCTCGCCGTCGTGGCTGCCGAAGGTACCCGCGTTGCTGTAGGTCTTGTTGATGCCGCTGACGGCAACGCCCAGATTGTCGAGAACGGTGCCGAGGTCCGCGGCCGGCACGATGGTCCGAATCACGCTTTCCACCTGATCGGCCACGCGCGCCGTCTCCTCGATGCGCGTGCCGGTGGGCACGCGCATGTGCAGGCGAATCTGGCCGCCGTCCACGCTTGGGAAGAAATCACGCCCCAGAATGAACACCAAGCAGCACGACAGCACGCAAAACCCCAGGAAGCGCTCCCGCGAACAGCCGCCGCCGCTCGAGCACCTGCGCGAGAATGACCGTAGTAGCCGGCGCGAAGCTTCTCGAAGCGCGCGTTGAAGGCCCGGTACACACGCTGCAGCATGCTGGGCCGGACGCTCGCTCTCCGCCGGCGAATGATCCATCATCAGCATCACGAGCGTGGGCACCAGCGTGCGCGACAGGACGTACGAGGCCAGCATCGCGAACACCACGGCCTCGGCCAGCGGCGCGAACAGGTACCGCGCCACCCCGCTGAGAAAGAACATCGGCACGAAGACGATGCAGATGCACAGCGTGGATACCAGGGCCGGAACTGCGATCTCTCCCGCGCCCTCCAATATGGCCTTGTGCAGGTCCGAGCCCAGATGCATGTGACGCTCGATGTTCTCGATGGTCACCGTGGCATCGTCGACCAAGATGCCCACGGCGAGCGCCAGCCCGCCCAGGGTCATGATATTCAGCGTCTCACCGATGACGAACAGGGCAATGATCGACGTCAGGATCGACAGCGGAATCGACACCGCGATGATGCAGGTGCTGCGCCAATTGCCGAGAAACAGCAGGATCAGGGCGGCCGTGAGACAGGCGGCGATCACCGCCTCACGCACCACGCCGCTGATGGCGGCCCGAACGAAGCCCGACTGGTCGAACAGCGGCGTGATTTTCAGGTCCTTCGGCAGAATCTGCGCGACGACCGGCAGTTGCGCGAGCAGGGAACTGACGATGTCCAGCGTCGAGGAGCCGCCGTTCTTGATGACGGAAACCAGCACTCCGCGCTCGCCGTTCTGGCGCACGATATTGGTCTGCGGCGAGAATCCGTCGCGCACATGCGCCACTTCGGACAGATAGGTGGTCGCGCCGTTGCGCGTCAGAACCGGAATATTGTTGAGCCCGGCGATGGTATCCGGAGAGCTGTTGGTGGCGAGCGTGTATTCGGTGGCCCCGATCTTGGCGGTTCCCGACGGCAGCACCAGATTCTGCGCGTTGACGGCATTGACCACGTCGTTCGGCGTCAGGCCCTTGGCGAGCAATGCGTCGGTGTCGAGGTCGACCGAGATCACGCGCTGCTTGCCGCCATAGGGCCACGGCACGGCCACACCCGGAATGGTCACCAGCCGCGGCCGCAAGAAATTCACGGCGGAATCGAACACCGCCTGCTCGGTCATGCTCGGGCTGGAGAGCCCGAGTTGGATGACCGGAATGGCGGATGCCGAGTACTTGATCACCAGCGGCGGCAGGATGCCGGGCGGCATCTGCCGCAATTGCGACTGCTCGGTCGCGACCACCTGTGCAATGGCCGTCGGGATGTTGGCGTTCGGCTGAAAGAAGATCTTGATGATCGAGAATCCGGCCAGCGATTCGGATTCGATGTGCTCGATGTCGTTGACCACGGTGGTCAGGCTGCGCTCGTTGACGGCAGTGATGCGTTGGCCGACCTCCTGAGCCGACAGGCCGCCGTAGGTCCAAACGATGCTGATGACCGGAATATTGATTTCCGGGAAAATGTCGGTCGGCATCTTCAGCAGCACGAGGGGCGTTGCGAGGAGAATCAGCAGCGCCATGACCAGGAACGTGTAAGGCCGCCGCAGCGCAACTTCAACGATCCACATTAGCTACACAACCTTAAGCTGCGCTGCGCGCAGCATGGCCCTTGCCTGCGGCGAACAATCCAATTCCGAGGTGGCAGGGACACACGATCGCCATTTCAAGCGCTACCCTGGGGCCAACGTGGTTAACACCTGGTGGTCAATTTATTAAAGTCAGTTAATGAGCGCTCTATCCTTGCCGATACCGCACGCCAAATCAACACGGGATCGGGGTCGACACCTCGCATCGCCGACTCGCTCGAGCACGAGATCGAGTGTGACTCGAGTCACGGCGTTGGCTGCCGAACGAGACAACACTTGCAAATCATTGGAAACAAAGCAAACTACGTAGGTCTGCAACGAGACACCGGGACCGGGCTAAGTGTTTTGTTAGTCCCATGAGGTTCGGTTCCGGTTCCCGTTAGACTTCCTCCCCATGACATTCACCGCACTGATCGTTCTCTTCACGCTCGCGGCGATTCTGTTCTTCGTCGGCGCGGTCCGCCGCCTGCGCCGGCGCAGGCTTCTCGGCGGCGCATTGCACGGGTCCGCCGCACTCGTACTCATTTTGCTGTGCGCATGCGCCCTGCTGATCGCCGCCAATTTGAACACCTACCGTCGCCTGAGCTTCGAGCAGCCTGCCGGCGAGCTGCAATTGACGCGCACCGGGGACCGCGAGTTCAACGCGGTTTTGACCTATCCGAACGGCGAGCGCGCGAATTTCGCGTTGCGCGGCGACGAGTGGCAGGTCGATGCTCGTCTGCTCAAATGGCACGCCTTTGCCAATATGATCGGATTCGACACTGCCTATCGCCTGGAGCGCATCGGCGGCCGGTTCACCCGAATCGAGGATGAGAGGCGCATGGCCAGGACCGTGTATTCGCTGAATCCGCCGCAGCGCATCGACCCTTGGGAGCTGGTGCACCGCTATCGCTCATGGGTGCCCTGGATCGACGCGGTGTACGGCAGCGCGACCTTTCTTCCCATGGCCGACGGGGCGCTGTACGAAATCAAGGTGTCGCAAAGCGGGCTGATTGCCCGCCCGCTCAACCAGGCCGCGCGCGATGCGGTCGGCGGTTGGCACTCGTGACCAAACTCATCGCACGATTCGTGCTGATCGGGTGCGGTCTGACCGTACTGACCGTGGCACTCGCCTTGGTTTGGCTCAAAGCCCATGAAGATGAACTGGTCTTTGCGGCGGCACGAAGCCGCCAGCATTTATTGACGACGTGGCCTGCGGATGCGGAGCGTGTCTCGATCCGCGAGCCGGGCGGCGCTGAACTTGCCGGTCTCGTGTTTCATGCCGACGGCGGTGGCGACGCGTTTTGGGTGTTGCAGCTGCACGGCAATGCGGACTCGGCCTTCTCGCCGTGGCAAGTGCGCCATTGCGAAGCGCTGCGCCAGTCGGGATTCAATGTGCTGGAGATCGACTACCGCGGCTTTGGAGCCACTCCCGGCCAGCCATCCGAGGCCGCCATGTACGACGATGCGGAAGCAGCATATCAAGCGCTGCTGCAACGCGGTGTCGCCGCGGAGCGCATCATTCTGTTGGGTCACTCGCTGGGGTCGGGACCCGCCCGCATCGGGGGCGTACACATGCCGGTCATCATCGTGCACAGCCGCGCTGACACGCTGATCCCCTATTCACATGCGCTCAAGCTGTTTGCCGCGGCCAACGAACCCAAGCAACTGGTCAGTCTTGATGCGCCGACGCACGACGGATTCGGCGGACATGTCGACGCGCTCTACGAGCACGTGGATGTGCTCCAAGCGGCCCTTGCCGGACTCGTGCCAGCCATGGCGCCGCCGCGTCCGCTATGACGCTCGCACAGAAAATGTCCGCACTCGTGCTGGTGCTGCTGCTGGCGGCAGCGGGCGCTGCCTGGTGGGAAACGGCACCGCCCACCGCCCGGGTGACGAAGCAGCGGGCCGCCGCGCAGGCTGCCGCCGAACTGGTCGATCAAAGCACCTATACCACGGCGCAACGGCTCGCACGGCTCGCTGAGAGTCCGGAAGAGCAAGCGTATGCGCAATCGGCGCTGCGAGTCGCCGATCATGCGCTCGCCTTTGCATTCACGACGGCATTGCGCGATGCCGAAGCGCATCCCCCGACGTTGAGCGCCGATGCGCAGAGAATCCAAGATCGCGTGCGGAAATCCCAAGGCTTGCTCGATTCGGATCAGCAACGAGTGACGGAGTTGACCGGCGCCCTCGCGCAAGCCAAACAAACCCAGAAGGACGCCTTGCAGGACGAACTGGATCTAGCTCAATCCCAACTCGATCTGGACAAGGACGAACTGGAGGAAGCCAGCCAAGATCTGGTCGACGCGGGCGGCAACCCCCAGAAGCGAATCGAAGCCTTGGAGCAGGAGCACGATGCGCAGGTGAAAGCGCGACCCGCCGCGCCTGTCGCCAACCCTGCCGTCACGGAGAAGCACGGTTCCTTGAGCCGCCTCATCGATTGGCTGCATTCCAGAAAGAAGCTGCAAGAGCTCGCCGACGCACAGTCGAGTGCGGCACAGAAGGCGGCCGATTTGGCTGCGCGCCGTTCCGCGCTGGCTGCCGGGCTCGAGAATTCGAAGAGCGGCATTTCGGAACTCGCCCAGCACGCGAAGAACCCGCAGACGCCCGGCACCGCGCCGACCGCCGCGCCGCGCGTTCAGCGGTCCCACGAGGATGCCGCCGCACTGCTCAATCCAGACCAAGGTCATCGCAGCGGATCAGAAGGTGCTGACCCTGCTCGATCGACGTATCAGCGATCAAAAGCAGCTCGCCGACATCTATGGGCAGTGGTCGGCGGCGGCGGCCACCCAAGCGCGCGCTCTGGCACATGTACTGCTGCTCAATGCATTGATCGTGATCATGGTGTCGATCGGATTGCTGTTCCTCGACGAATGGATCCGGCATTTGCTCAAAAATCCGAAACTGGATCGACGGCAGGTCGAAACCCTGCGCAGCATCGCCCGGGTTTCGTTGCGAGTCGTTGCGGTGATCATCATTCTGCTGATCCTCATCGGCGTACCGACTCAATTCGGCACCATGATCGGTATCGTGGGCGCGGGTCTCACCGTCGCGCTCAAGGACTTTATCGTGGCCTTCTTCGGTTGGCTGATGCTCATGGGCCGCAACGGCATCCGGCTCGGCGACTGGGTGGAAATCAACGGCGTCAGCGGCGAGGTCACGGAACTCGGCATGTTTCATACGGTGCTGATGGAAACCGGCAACTGGAGCGATGCCGGACACCCCACGGGCCGGCGAGTCACGTTCACGAACAGCTTCGCCATCGAAGGGCACTACTTTAATTTCTCGACGTCAGGACAGTGGTTGTGGGACGAACTGCAGGTGGTCGTACCCGCCGGCCGGGATCCCTACCCGATCGTCGACGCCATCACCAAGCAAGTGGTCGAAGCGACCGCCGCAAGCGCGAAGCTAGCCGAGGAAGAGTGGCAGCGTGCGGTTCCGGCGCAGCGCGGCAAGGTTTTTTCCGGCACGCCCGGAGTCAATGTCAAACCCGTGGTCGGCGGCGTGGAAATCGCGATTCGCTACATCACGCGCGCCAACGAACGTTTTCTGTTGCGTGCCAAGCTATACCAGGCAGCCGTCGACTTGTTGGGCGAGAAGGCGGCCGCTCAAGCCTCGAAGTAGCCTTTAAGCGCGCACGACCGTAAGTGCGCGCGTCACCTCAAAGGTCCCCCTCCGATTTATGGTGGCAAGGCGATCGGGATGGGCAACGCTCGGGTTAACATACCTCAGCTATAATGTATGCGTTATATGCCGGCTTAGCACAGTGGTAGTGCAACGGTTTTGTAAACCGTAGGTCGGGGGTTCGAATCCCTCAGCCGGCACCAACCCCTACTTTGTCCGTTCCGGTCACATGGGTAACCTATGTGTCGGTAAGCTCACTTCCTGGCACTTCCGCAGACGTCCGCCAAATGAGTGAAAAACGCTGAAATTTACGGCGTTTTATCATCCATAGACGTTCGGATTCGGCGGTTGACTCCCGCTTCGAAAAGGGGGTAACTTTCGGGGTAACTCACTTCGGCGAAAATGAGTTACCCCGAAAATGGCGATCAATAAACTGACGCAGGCCGCGTTACGTGGCGCCAAACCGACGCAAAAGCCCTACAAGGTGAGCGACGGCGGCGGCCTCTACTTGCGGTCAATCCGAACGGCACGTCGTGGTGGCGGTTCAAGTACCAGTTCGGGAAGCCTATAACCAGCACGCTCAGAAGCCTGAGGCCCTACTCAATGGAATTCTCATTGCATCGGACGCGAAGTATTAGGGGTTACTACCTCACGAAAGGGGGAAAGTAGCCCGCACAGGCCTGCTGTCGCAAAGCCGCCGGTCACGAAGGTCCGCGGTGCGTCGAGTGGCGACTTTTTTGTGATTGGTGACCAATGACATTGCGCATCTATGCGGATTTCAACTCTGGTGGCTCTCCGGGACACGGACCGTGTTGGCTTTTGCGCTATGGTCCGGATATGAAACATCTCGACGAGATGGCCATCCAGCTACGGCTTGAGCCCGGCGTCAGTGTAACGCTCTACCACGAGGATGAAAGCGAGGAATTTGAGGTATCCGCTGTTCTCGAGAGGCACGACGAGCCAAACGCGTGGGCGCGATGGCAAGCGCTACCCGATTGGAATACTTTCCGTCGCTTACGAGGATGATCTGGATGCCGATACCGGTCATTCATGTGCGGCAGGAGGGGTCGAAAATCGACGGATATCGGACTCAGAACGGATTGGTAACACGCAGCTGATTATCAATGATCTGCCCGTGCTGCATGTCCTCTGAGTATAGTATTTTAGCGCCCGAAATCAGCGCAGTGGCGACCAGCATGGAGTCATAAAGCGAAAATTTATAGCGTTCGAATACGGCCAGACCTCGATCGTGTGTTTCGACAGTGATCGGTTCAACAGCGCAAACAGCTCGGATCGTATCGAGAATCTCGCGAACTTCATTCAGGGGTATCTTCAATTTCCGCAGAGCGACAACTGCAAACTCATTCAGTACCTGAACGCTTATGACGCCCCGAGCAGCGAGCAGAGTCTCGATTCTATCTGCTTTGACGGTGTCGTCCGAAAGCAGGTACAGGAGTACGCTGGTGTCAAAAAATGAATCAGCGCCGCTCATTCGCTTCGAGTCGATCGAACTTGAACGTCGCAGGCAACCTGCCGCGGAACTTGCGCAGCCTCGCCAATAATTCGCGGGCGCCGGGCGCCTTGGCTATTGCGAACGCGTGCTTGGCGGCAACCTGAATTTCGATCTGATCGCCCTCTTTCAGTCCGAGAGCGTCCACCACTGTCGCGGGAAGTCGAACTGCCAGGCTGTTACCCCATTTTGAGACTTGCATCGCGCACCTCGTAGATATACATTCCATTGTAAGTATATCATCGATAATATCGCTGGGCGAGATCGCGTAGTAACCACAAAGCGGAGGACGGACAACCGATTGAGATCACCCGAATTATCTCGGCTTGACGGCGCCGCGGGGTAACTCGTTTTATTGGGATTCTATGACTCAATAGAATCATCGTGATAGCGCGATTATTCGAATCCCTCAGCCGGCACTATTAGGTCTCAATAGCCAGCCACAAGTCGCCATGTTGCACTGCACCGAAAGCTTCTAAGGACGGCCGCACGTACCGCCGCATCATGTGGCAGAGTAGCGCCGAAGAATCGCCGAAGGATATGACATGATCGAAGGAATAGACTCGAAGTACCGCCCGAAGTCAGGCGGCCCGCGTCGCGCGTCGCGAGTCGGCGTCTGCGTATTCATTCCTGCACTTGCGTTGTTGTTCGCGTTGTCAGGCTGCAGCGGGTCGGATGATAGCGATGCATCCAACAAGGTCAACGGTTCCGTTCACGTGCCGGCCGGCAAGGAAGCCGGCGCTGTGTCGACGGTCAACGGCTCGATTCATATCGATGACAACGCTGCGGTGACGAGCGCAATGACTGTGAATGGCGGCGTGAATTTGGGCGATCACGCCACCGCCGCATCGCTCAACAGCGTGAACGGCTCCATAGTCCTCGGCGCGGGTGCGCATGTGTCGGGCAACGCTTCGTCGGTCAACGGCGAGTTCTCCCTCGGTGACGGTGCGGATATTGCCGGCACGCTTTCCAATGTCAACGGCAAAATCACCCTGACTGGCGCCCATGTGGGTGGCGGAATAAAGACCGTCAACGGCGGCATGAACATCACCGGCGCGTCCCGTGTGGAAGGCGGCATCCTGGTGACCGAAGCCGTCGGGTGATTTGCTGCAATTGGTTCGCAATGTGCCGCGGATCGTCATTGGGCCGGGAGCGACCGTGCAGGGTGAGCTGCGCTTCGAGCGAACGGTACAGCTCTACGTAAGCGACCAGGCAACCATCGGCACGGTCACCGGCGCAACACCGATAACGTTTACCGGGGATACGCCGCCGAACTGAAGCCGATGGCGCAGATAGGGCAACGCTGTCGCCGTGAATTTGTGATACTGCGTCTCGATAAACTTATCGATAAAGGTATGGCCATGCAAAATCTCCTTTTCCGTGCATTGTTCGCTGCGAGCCTGTTCTGCACCGGCGGATCCGTCGCTTCTGCCGCGACGCAAGCTGATCCAGCGCTCGCGGCCGCGGTGGGGAGTTCCGCGCGCACCCCGACCGCCGTGGCGCGGGACTCCGCTCGTCACCCCGTTGAGGAGCTGACATTCTTTGGACTTGCGCCCACCATGACGGTGGTCGAACTGTGGCCGGGCGGAGGCTATTGGACCGATATCCTGGGTCCGTATCTCGCCCAAGGCGGCCACTACTACATTGCTTTGCCGTCGCCGGGCAATGCGGAGGAAGATTCGGGCGTGAAACGCTTCCATGCTCGAATCGCCGCAGAGAAGGACCGGCTGGGCACCCTTCACGAAACTACACTTGGGCCCGGCCACTTCGACATCGCGCCGCCGGGCAGCGCCGACCTCGTGCTGACATTCCGCAATCTGCACAACTGGATGGATGGCGGCTACGCGGATCAAGCACTTGCGGCAGCGTTCAAAGCGCTTAAACCGGGCGGAGTCCTGGGCATCGAGGAGCATCGCGGCCGGAACGATCAACCGCAGGATCCGAAGGCCAAGAATGGCTACGTGCGCCAAGATTACACTCTTGCGTTGGCGAAGAAGGCGGGCTTCGAATTCGTCGCGGCATCGGAAGTGAATGCGAATCCGCGCGACACGAAAGATTGGGTTGACGGAGTGTGGACGCTGCCGCCCACCCTATCGCAAGGAGAGAAAGATCGCGCCCGCTACGTTGCAGTCGGCGAGGCTGATAATTACGTGCTCAAGTTCCGCAAGCCGCGCTAACCGGGCCGCCATCGGCGCGTTCGATTGACGCGGATCAGATTTCCGGGCCTATCACAATGGGTGAGCCGTCGCTGAATCGAGAGGCGCGAAACGGCGCCGGGTCCACCGACGGGGTGTCGCCGATCGCGAGCTCAGCGGCCAAGCGCCCGGCGGCGGGACCGATGCCGAAGCCGTGCCCGGAAAAACCAGTGGCCACCGTCAGGCCGGGCAACGTACCGACCGGACTGATGTAGGGCACGACATCCGGGGTCACATCGATGTATCCACCCCATTGCTGCACGACGGGCACGTCCCGGAACTGCGGGTAAAGCCGCACCATCGCAGCCAGAGCTTGGCCGTTCAGAGCAAGGCTCGGTGCGGGATCCAACACACGAGCCGATTCGAAGGGGCTGGGTCGATCCAGCGGCCAGCTGCGCGGCGTCCAAAATTCGCGCAGCGACTGCGCATTCAACCGCAGTCGCAGCGAGTCGCGTTCCTTGCGTATGGTCGGCAGAAAATCGCGCAAGTAGCGCAGCGAATCGGGTGCGAATGGCGCGATGTAGCCCGCCCCGCGCGCAATCGTATAGCCGCCATCACGCCGCTTGCGATAGCCCACCGCATCCAGATACGTACACGCATCCGGCCCCCCCGCGACCGGCGCCGTGCGCATCACGGACGACAGCACTTTCAGTTGCGGCAGGCGGATGCCGAGACTCGCGCAGAACAGGCTTGACCAGGCACCGCCGGCGAGAACAACGGCTGTGCACGCGATTCGTCCTCGCTCCGTAATCACCGCCGCGGTGCGGCCGCCCGCGCGTTCGATACCGCGTACGGCGCAGTGCGCGAGAATGACGGCACCTTTGCGCTGAGCGGCGCGCGCAATCGCGGGCGCCGCTCGCTGCGGTTCCGCGCAGCCGTCGGTTGGCACATACAGTCCGCAGGAGTACGTGCGGCTGGCTCCGGGCATGAGAGCCGCAAGTTCGGCGCCGCGGACGATGCGAGTGCCGATATCGTAGGGCCGCGCCATGGCTGCCCAGGCGACAAATCGCGTCTCGTCAGAGTCGCTCTCGCCGACGTAGAGAACTCCGCATTCGCGATACCCCGTATCAGCTTCCGTCAAACGGTTCATGTCGCGCCACAGCGCTAGACTTTGCACGATCAACGGCATTTCGCGCTCGTCGCGGCCCGCCTGTCGGCACCAGCCCCAATTTCGGCTGGATTGCTCGCAGGCGACATAGCCTTTCTCGCACAACACCACGGGGATCCCGCGGCCGGCCAGCGTCAGCGCGGCGAATGTGCCAATGATGCCGCCGCCGATGACGACGACGCTGGTGGTGGCCGGGATCGCCTCATCGGAAGTGACGGAATCGACGTAGGGACCCATGCGCTTGATTCTAACCCGTCCAATATTGCATAAAAATTCTTTGACGTTTTGGCGTCTTGGCAGCCGCTAAGGCGTCGAAACGTCGGGGCGGAAAAACGCACTATACTTACGGCGGCCGAGACCAAAACCCTCGCTGAACATGAGCATGGATCACTCGATCCCATTTATCGATATCGAAACGTTGTTTGGCGCATCGTCGCCCGCGCGCGACCGTACCGACCAGGCGATCATGGCCGCGGCTGACTCGCCCGGGTTCATGGTGGTGCGAGGACTGCCGCCCGATGTGCCGGCAGGGCGCGCTGCCCGGGCGGAACTGCTACGTTTGTTTCAACTGCCGGAGAACGAGACCCGTAAGCTCTGGCGCCAGAAGTTCGATCCTGCCCACCCGAATGTCTATCGCGGATGGTTTCCGCTGCAAAAGGGGTTTCTGACAGCAAAGGAGGGCATCGACATGGGTGGCGACGTCGTCCATGGTGCGGCGGTCGTTCGCAGCGACGATCCTTTGCGCGAACCCACACCTCTACCGTCTGCAATTGCACTCCCGGGTTGGCGCGAAGCGGTGGCTGTCTATTACCGCGGCATGGAGAAGGTAAGTCAGGCGCTGATGCGAGCGATAGCGCGCGGCTTATCGCTGCAGGAGTATTTCTTCGATTCCGCCTTCGATCGCGGCCTGTCCACTTTGCGCCTGCTGCGCTACCCAATTCGGACCGACACGGAGCAAGCTGCTCAATCGGATCCCAATGTTTGGGTGATTCACGGCGGAAGCCGCTATTACGTCAATGGCGCGCCGCATGTCGATTCAGGATTTTTGACGCTGCTGGCCCAAGATGGCATCTCGGGATTGCAGGCGCGCCACCGCGATGGTGCATGGATCGACGTGCCGCCGAGCAACGACGGCTTGGCGGTCAATTTCGGCAAGGTGCTCGAGCGATGGTGCGGCGGTCGAATCAGGGCAACCGAGCATCGCGTGATCGGCACCGGTCTCGAGCGAATGTCCATCCCATTTTTCTATGAGGCGCGCGCCGACGCCGAGATTCGGCCGCTGCCCATCGACGGTGCCGTCTCTTTCGAACCCTTCCTGTACGGCGACTACTTGTGGGCAACGACGACCCAATTCGTCGAATTCAGAGGGATGGAATCGCTGCGCAAGCCGCTGCAGCGGCCTTGAACCCGGCGAATTGCGCCCCACCATCAGGTTCGTGACCGTGCGCCGCGTATTCTTGAACCCCCTGTGGATGCTGCTCTCGCTGCCCGGATATATCGGTTGGCGGCTGTTGCCGGCGCTCTCCGTCGGCCCCATGGGCGTGTGCGCGGGCATCGCGTTGCTGATGGCCTGCTGCGTCGTCATTCCGCTTTCCCTAAGAAGTCAGGCATTTCGCAACCCCGCTGTGAAGGATTTGTTGGCCTGGGCCGGCGTCCTATCCATGGGGTTCTTTTCCTCGCTATTCGTCTTCACGCTGTTGCGTGATCTCGTCTTGCTCGGCGCGCATTGGCTGCTATCCGCGCAGCAGGCCGCGTCATGGGTCGCTCCATCCGCGCGTTGGACGTTGGCGCTTACGGTGTTCGTGACGGCGGTCGGCCTGGGTGTAGCGCGCCGCCGGCCGCACATAGTCCACGTCGACATCCCCGTGACCGGTCTTCCCGAGGGATTGCATGGGTTTTCGATTGCGCAGATCAGCGACGTGCACGTAGGGTCGACGATCAAGCGTGGCTTCGTCGAGAAGATCGTGGCGCTGGTCAACGGCTTGAAAACCGATCTGATTGCCGTCACCGGGGATCTGGTCGACGGCTCGGTCCAACAGTTGTCGCGGCACACCGCGCCATTGGCGGGGCTCACGGCGCGCCACGGGGTTTACTTCGTGACCGGCAATCACGAGTATTACTCCGGCGAACGCGCCTGGACCGCGGAAATCAGACGCCTCGGCTTGCGTGTTCTCAAGAATGAGCACGTGGTTTTGAACCACAATGGCGCCTCGCTGGTCCTCGCCGGCGTCACGGACTTGAGCGCTCGCCATTTTGATGCCGCCGAGCACAGCGACCCCGCAGCGGCGTTGCGCGGCTCACCGGCCGATGCCGGAGCCAGAATCTTGCTCGCTCACCAACCGAACTCGGCACCCGCTGCGGCCAGTGCCGGCTTCGACCTGCAACTCTCGGGACACACCCATGGCGGGCAGTTCTGGCCGTGGAACTTGTTCGTGGGTTTTTTTCAGCCGTTCACCGCGGGCCTGTATCGCTTGAGGAACCTATGGATCTACGTGAGCCGCGGCACGGGATATTGGGGACCGCCGAATCGCTTTGGAGTGCCGTCGGAAATTACACGCATACGGCTGATACCGGCGACGCCGTAGGGGGTCAATCGGCCTTGAACTTGATCGCTGCATGGGTGCCGTCGCAAAACGGCTTGTTCTTCGATGCACCGCATCGGCACAAGGTAACGCGATTGCGGATCTCATAGTGAAACCCATCTGCACCCACCACCTGGACGCCGCCGCGTAACCACACGGGACCGGCGCACTCGTTCGTGGGATCGTCGACAAGCCCAATTGATGGCTCGTGCTTCGGTTCAATCGACTTGCCCGTCGAATTGTCCCAGGCGACCAATCGCCCCGACGGACAATCGCCAACCTGTCTCACGAAATGTTTCCTCGCGTTCGGGTTGTCGGTTTCATTGACGAGACTCCACACCTGTCCATGCGGGTCGCAGAAGCGCGCGAACGCACACAATGTCTCCAGGTCCGTGAGCGACATGGCGGGGCCTTGCATGACCTTTGCCTCTTTTTGATAGGGTTCCCGGCTCGCGGTTTCGGTACCGTTGAATTTTACTTTGGCGTGTGAACCATCGCAGAACGGCTTCTTCGCACTGTGCCCGCAGCGGCACAGCGCGTAGTTGTCTTGCGCGGGGTATACGCGCCCGGCAATCCACTTGACCGATTCGCCCGCTGCATTCGCCCCGATGGTTTGTTTGCTCAGCGGGAGCGCGCCGGAGACCATGTAGGGCCCATCTTTGGTTATTTGCACCTTGCCGTTGGACGCTCTATGTACACTCATTTTTCCGCCTCGCAGAGCTGACTTGGCGCCGATGCTGCGCCTGGCGGATTATAATGCTTGACCGGTGGCGGCCCCAAATTGGCTCAGGCGTCAAAACAAAAATGCACAGAAGCCTCCTGCTTCTGAGTCTTGTCGTTTCATCGGCGCTGGCTGGCGGAAACCCGCGGTCGCGCGAAAACGCGTGATCCGGATCCCGACCGCCGCTTCGAACCGGTATGACGAAGGACGTCGACCCTCGATTGATGCGCCTGCTTGGGGGTGCTGAGCGCAGACTTCAGGCTAGTAGTGGGGCGGTACTACTTATTGTCGATCGTATGTAGTTGCAATTATTGTCGATCGGATATATATTTCATTATATCCGATCGACCATAGGCCTCACATGTGGGCGCAATCCGCCGTGGAAGTCGGCAAGATCATTACGGCAGCACGCCGTCATCGCGGCCTGACCCAAACCGAACTGGCGCGCGCGGTCGGCGCCACGCAATCCTGGGTCTCCGAGGTCGAACACGGCAAGGATACTGCCCAAATAGGCAAAATACTTCGAACCTTGCGCTACCTCGGCGTTCGATTGGAGACCGGCGTCGTCCCCTGGAGTGAGCCCAAATCCCCACGATCCTCTCGCGCGGGCGCGTCCTTGTCGGACATCATTGACGCACACACTCGACCCCGGCGCTCGGACCGCGGGTAGTGAGACTCTTCGTCTGCCTTGATGGGAATATTGCGGGCACCCTCGAAACACAGGGCTCCAGAGTACGATTTGCTTACAGCGAACTCTGGCTCCAGGAAATAGGCTCTTACCCCGTCTCACAAGCCTGGCCATTGCAGCCAACCGCCATCACGGGTGCTGTAGTAACCAATTTCCTATGGGGATTGCTGCCCGACAATGAGCGTACGCTCGATGCTTGGGCGCGCCGATTCCAGGTCTCGGCACGAAATCCCGTGGCGCTCCTCTCACATGTAGGCGAGGATTGCGCCGGCGCCGTACAATTCGTTCGCGAGGACCGAATGGATGAAGTGCAGGCCGCAGCGGATAAGACGCCACAAGTCGAATGGCTGGACGAAGCTCAACTCGAACGGCGGATTCAACACCTCGCGCAAGATACCGGCGCCGCGCGCGAAAATGCAACGGAAGGACAATTTTCCCTCTCCGGCGCTCAGGCAAAGACCGCGTTGTATTTCGACTCGCGCCGGCGGCGCTGGGGAGTGCCGCAAGGACGAACTCCCACCACTCACATACTGAAACCCGCCACGAGCGAGTTCGATGCGTTCGATCTCAACGAGCATTTCTGTCTGACGCTCGCACGTCGCGTGGGTCTTGCCGCCGCCAGCACCGAATGTCGCGCCATAGGCGGGGTCCCCACGTTGATCGCCGAGCGCTATGACCGCATTCGGCGTGAAGGCCGCTGGCAGCGCATTCACCAGGAGGATTGCTGTCAGGCATTGGGAATACACCCCGGATCCAAATACGAAAATCAGGGCGGTCCGGGTTTTGCAACAATCATGACGCTGCTCGAAGGGACTGATGAACCCGAGGCGGATCGCCAGCGTTTCATGCGAACCGCCTGTCTGGCATACCTTCTGGCCGCGACCGATGCGCATGCAAAAAACTTTTCGCTTCTCTATAGCCGCGGAAGCGAGCGATACAGCATGCGCCTCGCCCCACTGTACGATATCGCGAGTGCATGGCCTTACTCCAAACAGATTCCGGCGCAGAAGATGAAACTCGCGATGCGCATCGGACGGCATTACCGATTGCGTGAAATCCAGCCTCGCCACTTCGTCGAACTCGCCAAATCCTGTCGTTACTCACCCGACGCATTGCTCGCGACTCTCGGGAACTTCGCGGCGCGAGTACCCGATGAAGCTTCGGCAATCATCGCCGAGCTACGACAAGCGGAGATCGCCGATGAAATGCTGGAACGACTTGTCGATGGTCTAGCCTCTCATTGCAAAAACGTTGCGGATCGGCTCAAAGGCTCGGCGTAGAATGTCGACCTGTGATTGAATGAGCGCCCGGAGAGATTATTCGAACCCACGGAGACGCAAATAGAAATCAGTAAGTTGCTGAAAACCCACGGCTCGCCGTCCCCTGGAATCCCCTACCCTCCCCGCTTTTGGCAGTAGATTTGGCAGTAGCGCCAGTCGAGCATCGGATCGCCGCCCCCTGTCCCGCTCGAACAGTCGGCTAAGCAAGTTGCAGGACCGCGCGCCGGGTCGAGACTGGGAGTTCAGCGTTGACTGGGATACAGATAGTCCTCGCCGGATTCGTCCGTAATCCTGAGGTAACCCGTGCGCTCTGCTTTCGCGTCTGGCAGTGCGACGTAAATTTTCAGCCGCTCGAGGGAAGCCTCATAGCCTGCGTTGTCGAGACAAATAAATAAGTGCTTCGCTGCTCTTGTCATCGGTAAGGTGTCCTGGATTCGGCCTTGATCACATGGGACTGCTCGAATGCCGCGTTTGCTGCCTTTCCCCCTACCGTGACGCCTCCCCGCTTCCGCCAGGACCCGCAATGCATCGTTTACCGCCTTGGAGCTCGGAAAGACTTTGGCTATATCGCGGTCCAACACCACAACGTTCGCTCCCTTGGCGAGCCGGGGTAGGTATTTGCCGCGAATGCCGAAAGAGAAATCGTACTCCTGTCTCATCTTTGCTGCTCTTGCCATCAATGCTCTACGTTAGGCCGCACGAATTGTATGAACTCTAAGTCCTACTTTTAGACGGCTACCAATCGCGCCGAAAATGGCGGCCAAATTATCCATGCTCGGATTCCCTTTGGGCGAGAGCATGCGATGCAGGCTCTTACTGGGAGTTTCGGTCATTTTCGCAAGCTGCTCGAAACCAAGCGTTGCATTCACAAGGTCCCGAAGAATAACGCGCGCCGTTTCAGGTTCGTCACTGAGAAACAGAGTTGCGGCCTCATCCAGGAGTGCTTTGGCAAAAGCAGGATCTCGCTCGATCCGAGCCACTACGGTTTTCTTGAAATTACGAGTGAGCGCCATGTCAATTACCTTTTGCGTTTCTCTGCCTTATTAGCCGCGGGCTTAGGGGCCTTGCGGGATTTGTATTCCATGTGCAATGCGACGGCACGATCTATGTCCGCCTGTTGCCGGCGTTTCGTACCACCACCAAACAAAACAATAAGCGCGTTGCCGTCCTTAGCAAGGTAGATCCGATAACCAGGTCCCCAATCGATGACGTATTCACCAATACCTGAGAACCATTTGACGTTAGACGTATTACCAAGCTCCAGACGTAATGTGGCGGTCACGACCTTCGCCGCTGCCTGCGGGTCAAGGCTATCGAACCAGGTCTTGTAAGGGGTGGTGCCATCCGGGCGAATGTATTCTTCGACCCGAATACTCATAGGATGATAGTAACGTCAATGTTACTATTTGGCAAGTGCCGCATAGGACCGCGAACTAGCACTTTTGCCCTTTTCCGCCGATCACGAGCGTCTGCTTTCCACGCACCAAAAAAGCTCCCTAGTTATCTCGGTATGTTTCCGACTTCAGCGCGGCTACGTGATCGGCTTGACAGAAACGCCGAACCTGCGACCAGGTCTTCGATGAGTTCCTCCTCGCCTGCGAGTCTCGGGTCGCCAAAAGAGACCTGGCTTTCGTGACGGTCCGGGGATACGCCAAGCTCCTCGCGCAAATCTGGCGACCCGAGATCGGGCCCAAGATTTTCGATGAAGTCCGATATTCCGAGCTCGCCAAAATCGTGAACGCGTATCAATGGTCGAAGAAAACCTACAACAACGCGATCAGCGTGGTTCGCTGCGCCTTCGACTATGGCTATCGTGACCATCCGGAGAAGCACAACCCGGCCTCCGGACTCACGTGTCTGCGAATGACCAAAAAGGACCGTCCCCCTGTAGCCCCCTTCAGCATTCAGGAGGCCGAGCTGCTGATATCGAAGCTGCATGCCGACTGGGGCGAGGCCATCGGCAACTACGACGAATTCCGCTTCTTCACCGGCCTACGCCCCTCCGAGCAAATCGCATTGCTTATGACGGATTACGACGCCCGTAGAGGCGTGCTGTCGGTCACCAAGGCACGCGTCCTGCGGCGAGATAAAGACCGCACCAAGACGCTGGAAGATCGCGACGTTGAGCTTTGCCCACGCGCGGTGGAGGTTCTAAGACTGCACCTTGCGCTCCGCCAGGAATACGTCGCGGCCGGCAAAATCCGCCATGAGCATCTTTTCTTCCTCGAAGACGGAAGGCCGATCAGCGACCCGGAGATCACCCGCTGGCGATGGAGCGCGAGCATCACGGCGCTCAGTATTCGCCGGCGCGGGCCCTATCACGCGCGGCATTCCTCCGTGACCTGGCACCTCATGCTGGGAAAGAATTTGCTGTGGGTCGCGAAGCAGCACGGACATAGCGTCGAGGTGATGCTGCGCATGTACGCCGTGTGGCTCGAGGGGGCAACGGAATCCGACATTCACGCGATCAAACAAGCGATGGAAAGAAGACCCGCTGTTCGTTCTGTATTTTTTGATTCTCGTACTGCAATTTCCTCAATAAATGCAGCGGCAAATCACGTGAAACTGATCGTGATTCGTCCCCTAAAGTCCCCGGAATTTGGCAGTAGTTTGGCAGTAGAGAAAGTGCCCGGAGCCTTAAGTCTCAGAAATGATTCAAAAATTAAGTGGCGGAGAGGGTGGGATTCGAACCCACGTGCCGGAATTACCCGACCATCCGATTTCGAGTCGGCGCCGTTATGACCACTTCGGTACCTCTCCGATTAACTTAAAATTTTGCCCAATTTACTTAATTTTTTACGGCATTAACTTAAGCATTGTTGCACTGTGACGCGATAATCAGGGGTGATAGAAACGCATTTGTCAAGAGTTCGCAGGAAGAATTAAAGGTTTATTCTAGCGCATCGGCAATGGGCCTGTCTTCACAACTGAACTCGCCCCGCCTCACGGAACTCTAACCAGCTCACGACCGTGCGTAATTTCAAACTCCACAAGAATTGGCAACGCTGGACGAAAGTCGTCATTTCGGTTTCGGCCGTCACGTTGCTGGGCACATGCACCCCGCTGCCAAGCTTGGTCGATCAGATCAAGACCCTCGGGGAGCTGCGTGTCGTCACGCGCAACGGACCCCTTGCTTATTATCGCGGTCCCGACGACATGCCGGAAGGGCCAGAGTATGAGTTGGCCCGCCGGTATGCGGACGAACTCGGGGTGAAACTCAAGATAACGCCGGTGCGCAGTTACGCGGAGATCTATGAGTCGCTCATTTCCGGGCGTGCTCACTTGGCGGCGGCAGGCCTGAAGGTCCCTTCTCAGAAAATACCCGGCGTCGAATTCGGGCCGGCTTATCAAAGGGTGCGCGAGCACTTGATCTATCGGCGCGGTGCGATGCGCCCGGCTTCACTTGCCGAGGTGGGCAGCGGTGATCTGGAAATAGCGGCCGGCAGTTCGCACGCCAAAACCCTGCACGCCGCGCGCGATTCGCTGCCGAACCTCGTGTGGGTGGAGAATGCCAGCACCGATACCCAGGCGTTGCTCGACGGAGTGGCGGATGGGACCATCGATTACACCATTGCCGATTCCACGGAATTCGCGATGGCGCACGACGTGCATCCAGAGTTGCGTGTGGCCTTCGATTTCCCGGGAAGCGAATCGCTCGCCTGGGCCGCGAGTTCACGTGACTCTGGATTTCTATATGAAATGAACAATTATTTCGCGCACCTGAGCGTCGATGGCGAACTCGCGGCGATCGTCAAGCGCTACTACGGCCGCTCTGAAGACCTCGAGTTCGCCGGAGCGCGGGGTTTCATGCGCCATCTGCAAAGCCGGTTGCCTCTTTACAAGAAGTGGTTCGAAGAAGCCGCTGAACAAAGCAGTCAAGACTGGCGCTTGCTGGCCGCGATCGGCTATCAAGAATCGAAATGGAATCCGGCTGCAGCCTCGGCGTCGGGCGCCAAGGGGTTGATGCAATTGACCGTCGACTCGGCGACCGAGGCCAAAGTATCGAACCCCTCTGACCCCAGGCAGAGCATCTTCGGCGGCGCGCGCTATTTCAGGCAGGTGTTCGAAAAGATTCCGAGCCATGTCCCGGAGCCGGATCGAACCTGGTTTGCGCTCGCAGCCTACAACATTGGATACGGACATTTGGAGGATGCGCGGGTGCTCACGCAAAAGGCCGGACGCGATCCGGACTCGTGGCAGGACGTGCGTGAATTCCTGCCGCTGCTGGAACAGGAGCACTGGTACTCGCAGACCGAGAACGGCTATGCGCGCGGTTGGGAGCCGGTGCGCTATGTGGACAACGTGCGCGGCTACCGAGATCTGTTGGAATGGGCCTGGGGCGCCGGCGGCACGGCCCTGAACTAATAGCCCGTCTCCTAACGTCGACTCTCGAAGAAATCCCGCAGCAAGGCGGCACTCTCGTCGCTGCACACACCCCCGAAGACATCGACTCGGTGAGTCAGCTTCGGTTCACGCGGCAGATCGATGACGCTGCCGCAGGCTCCCGCCTTCGGATCCCAGGCACCGAACACCACTCGCGATACGCGCGCATTGAGGGCGGCGCCCACGCACATGGCGCATGGTTCCAAGGTCACGTAGAGCGTGGTCCGTTCCAATCGATAATTTCGCAATCGCTGCGCAGCCGCGCGCAGCGCGACGACTTCTGCGTGCGCCGTCGGATCTTGACTCATGATCGGCCGGTTCCATCCCTCACCGATCACATCGTCTCCCCGTACCAGCAAGGCGCCGACAGGCACCTCGGCGTCCAGCGCGGCCCGCTGCGCCAGCTCGAGAGCGCGATGCATGAAATCGACATCACGGGACGAGCTCACCCGAGCCTCCTTTGCAAGTGCTACCGTCGCCGGACGTACCGGACCGCGAAAATCGCCGCGTACAGAACAAACAACGCGGCGGCACTGTAGCTCAGCGAATTGTGAATACCGATGGCGGAGCCTAGCAGGCCGACGCTCAGCCCGCTGAAAGTGCGCAATCCCAGTGCAGACATTGAAAATACCCCAATCACCCGGCCGCGGATCGCGGCCGGCGCATTCAACTGCACCAGCGATTGCGCCATCGAATTGAAACTCAGTTCGACGAACCCCGCGGCCAGCAATAGAGCGATCGCCAGCGCGTAACTGGTCGACCGGGCGAAACCGAACAACGCACAGCACCATAGCATCGCCAGGATGAATGCGCTGCGAGGCCTTGGCGGCAGCAAGCCGCGGCTTTCCAGTACCACGCCGGCGGCCAATCCGCCAATGGCATCGGCCGCGAGGAGCGCGCTATAGGAAAAATCCGCGCGCCCACGCCCAAGATCCAGCGCGAACCCGGGCATCTGCGCCTGATACGCATTTCCCACAAAGAACGAAGCGGCGCCGATCATGGCCGTCATGGACAACAACACCGGATTTGCGGCCATGACCTTCATGGTAGCCCAGATGTCGGCGAAACCGTTGACGCCTTGGGGCACCGGCCCCGTATCCGGCCCGCGCGACCCATAGGGCGCGGTGATCAACCACGCGAGCAATGGGGCATAGATGAGCGCATTGAAGAAAATTCCGTAGACCGGCCCGAACAGCAGCATCAATCCGGCTCCGACTCCCGGACCGATCGCAAACGCCAGGTAGCGGCCCGTCGCGATCAGTCGAACCGCGCTCGGCAAATGCTCCGGAGTCACGATTTTGTGTATCAGAACCTGCGAAGCCGGTATCCAGATGACTCCGGCCATTCCGTGAACGACCAGCAACACCATCGCTTTCCAAACTGCCGCGGAATCGGTCATGAACATGACGCCCCAGCTGATCGACACTCCGATGAATAGCAGCATGCCAATTTGTATGAGGCGCCGAATATCGAAGCGATCGGCCAACCGGCCCGAGAAGCCGCCGAAAAACAGGTACGGTACCCAGTGAGAAACGACCGCAAAGGCACCCAATGCCGGAGAGTGGAACTTTTGAAACATCACGAAGTAGCTAATGACGTGCTCGATGTTGTCGGCCATCATTGCAGCGGTGGCGCCCAAGAAAAGCACGCGAAAGTCAGCGTTGGCGAATGCAGTAAAGGCGCGATGCGTGGCCGGGCGCGGATGCCGCGCGTTGCTGTCGGAGTTCAATACCGCTGGTGCCTCGATTGATGCTTTCTTAGTCGATTGTAGCGGAAAGCAGAGGGATGCACTGCGGATGCCGGCCGCGGTTTGGTCCAATGCGAAAATAACAGGCCCATTGAATAGGCGAATCAGTAGAATCTACGCGTTGCGCTGGCTATTGGACAAGTCGAGGATTTCAATGCGCGGATTTCTGCTGGTCTTGGCGTGCTCGGCAGGTTTGCCGGCGTATGCCGACGAGGGAATGTGGACATTCGACAATTTCCCCTCGACCGCCGTACAGCGGCAATATGGCGTCGAAATCACGCCCGCCTGGCTCGACCATGTGCGGCTGTCGACGATTCGACTCACGAATTGCACGGCATCGTTCGTCTCACCCACGGGTCTGATGCTCACCAACCACCATTGCGTGGAATCCTGTCTCGCGGAGCTCTCCTCCAAGGATAAGAGTCTGGTCGAGCTGGGCTTCGCGGCGGCGGACCGAAGTAGGGAATTGCGCTGCCCGGCGCAACTCGCGGACGTGTTGGTCGCGAGCGAAAACGTCACTGATGGCGTTGCGAAGGCAATTGCAGGATTGAGCGATACAGCGGCCAACAGCGCGCGCAAGAGGACGCTCACCACGCTGGAACAAGCGTGCGAGCAGGCCAGCGTCAAAGCGAAGTCCGGCAAACTTCGTTGCCAGGCGGTGACGCTCTACCAGGGCGGCGAGTATTTTCTCTACAAATACAAGCGCTTCGACGACGTGCGCCTGGTGTTCGCCCCGGAAGCAGACATCGCCTCATTCGGCGGCGATCCGGACAATTTCCAGTTTCCCCGCTGGTCGCTGGATTTCTCGATTCTACGCGTCTATGAAAACGGCAAACCCGCCGTCACGCCCAACTACCTGCGGATCAATTTTGCAGGTCCCGCTCCGAATCAATTGGTGTTCGTTGCCGGTCACCCCGGCTCGACCGCACGCCTGGAGACGCGCGCCCAGCTCGAATTCAACCGCGACTTGCCGCTTCCCATTACGTTGATGCGCGCCGCGGAACTGCGCGGCCGCTTCATCCAGTTTGGCGCCCTCAACCCGGCCGATAATCGAATCGTGCAGGCGCCCCTCAACAGCCTGCAGAACGCGATCAAGGTACGCCGCAAGGAACTCGATGCGCTGAATGATGACGCTCTGTTGACCAGCAAGACGGAGGCGGAGGAAAAGCTTCGGGCGAGCGCACATCTGCAGGGACCCGATCCCTGGCGTGAAATCGAATCCGCCACCGCACGCGAGCGCACGCTGTATCTGCAGTACACGTTCTTGGAAAGCGGCGCCGGTTTCAACAGCGGCCTTTTCCGTGACGCGCGCATCCTGCTGCGGGGCGCAGACGAGCGCACGAAACCCAACACCGAGCGGTTGCGCGAGTTTACCGACGCCTCGCTGCCGCTGATCCAGCGCGAACTGTATGCACGCGTTCCGGTCTATGCCGAACTCGAGCAATTGACGCTGTCGTTCTCGCTCGAGCGTTTGCGCGAATGGCTGGGCCCGGATAATCCCGTCGTTCGTCGACTGCTGTACAAGGAATCGCCCGATGCGCTGGCGACGCGGCTGATCGCCGAGACCAAACTGGACGATGCCGAAGTGCGCAAGAAATTGTGGCAGGGCGGCAAGGCGGCGGTGGACGGCTCGCTCGATCCCATGATCGGGCTCGCCCGCGCGGTCGACGCCGACGCGCGCGCCCTGCGCAAGCGCTACGATGATGAAGTCGAAGCGCCGATTGCGGCGGCCGAGGCAAGAATTGCGGCGGCACGCTTCAAAGCCTACGGCACGAATGTCTATCCGGACGCGACGTTCACGCTGCGCCTCAACTACGGCACGGTGCAAGGATGGGTCGAAGACGGTGTACCCATCGAACCGTTCACTTATCTGGAACGGATCTTCGAGCGGTCGACCGGCGCTTCGCCATTCAAGGTACCGGACAGCTGGATCAAGGTGAAAGAGCAACTCGACATGCGCACGCCCTTCTGCATCTCGACCAACAACGACATCGTCGGGGGAAACTCGGGGAGCCCGTTGATCGACGGCGACGGCAGAATCGTCGGTCTGATGTTCGACGGGAACATCCACTCCGTTGCCGGCCACTACTGGTTCAATGCCGCCAATAATCGCGCGATCGCGGTGCACCCGGCGATCATCCGCGAGGCGCTTGACAAGGTCTATGGCGCGAAACTGCTGCTCGCCGAGCTCGACGCGAAATGACCCCGATCGACGCGGAGAAACACGGCCGCCCCAGCGAGCCCGGCGAGTACGACGAGGGCATGCAGGCCCTGCTGCAGATCATTTGGGGCGATGGATACTTGTCGCCGGGCGGTGACGCGGAAGTCGCGCGCCTGCTCGAGGGGAGCGACATCAGCGGCTGCGCGATACTCGACATTGGCTGCGGCTTGGGCGCCATCGACGAACTCTTGGTGAAGGAATACCACGCCGCCTCGGTGATCGGTATCGATGTCGATCCCGCGCTGCTTAAGCGCATGCGGGCACGTATCGAGCGCGCGCGCATGACCGGCTGCATCCAGGGACTGCAGGTGACGGGCGGCCCCTTGCCGTTCGCCGACGCCAGTTTTGACGTGGTTTTTTCCAAGGACTCGCTGGTGCAGATCCCCGACAAGCCGGCCATCTTCGCCGAGGTCCTGCGGGTGCTGCGTCCCGCAGGACGGTTCATCGCCAGCGATTGGTTGCGCGGCGGCACGGCACAGTATTCGGCGGAAATGCTGGAGTTCTTCCGCCTCGAGGGCATCGCCTACAACATGGCGACTCTCGTCGAGAGCGCCGAGGGATTGCGCGCGGCCGGTTTCGATAAAGTTGAAATTCGCGACCGGCATGACTGGTATCTCGAGCTGGCACGGCGCGAGCTCCAAGCCATGGAGGGTCCTCTTCACCCGATGATCGCGCAGCGCATCGGTTTTGAACGAGCCCGGCATTTCATCGACAACTGGCGCCAGCTGGTGATCGTGCTCGAGCGCGGCGAACTTCGCCCGGGACACCTGAAGGCGGTCAAGCCGAGGGCCCTTCAAAAAGCGGATCCGCCCGCGGCATCCGTCCCGTGATCTGCCTCCGAATGCCGCGATTTCTCGATCAATTTCACCACTTTTTCCCACGGCAGCGGGCCCTGGTGCATGGCGAAAACGGTATCGACGATGAGATTTTCCCGTTTCACGGCCCGGGCGACTTCATACATCAGCTCCGGATCATATAGCGAACCGTCGTCGTTCAATGCCAACGTGTCACTCGCGTACAACAGTTGCCGGCCCGGGAAATAGACCATGTATTGCCGTTCGGTGGATGCCCCGCGCAGGGGGTAGAGCTCCATCCGATTGGCGCCGGCACCGATCTCCTGCTTCTTTGCCACGATTTTCCAATGCGGCGGCTTTATCGTCTTCGACTTCTGCAAGGCATCGGGCTCGATCGTGTGGGGCGCGCTCAGCAACCTGTCGAGCAGCGGTTGGTTAAGATCGAGGATGTATACCGGGAGGCCGAGCGCCACGGCCTGCCGCACACCGCCCGTGTGGGGCCAGGAATCGGAGGTCGACAGCACGGCGAGGATCGGCAAACCCGGATAGCGATTGCGCGCGTGCTTCAGCACTCCCTGGGTGTACAAACCGGAGATGGGCGCCTCGAGAATGACGATGCCATCGGGCTCCTTGACGATGGTCGCATTCCACGAACCTTCATGCAGATCGATGCCCGGCGCCAGGACGGTTTCCTGCTGGTTGCTGAACGGCCGGTTCCACCCCGGCGATGCTGCGCTCTGCTTGACGGCTCCGGCACTCATCTCGAAGATCTTCTCCTCGAGCGGCACGTTGAATTCCACGTTGAGGGCCTGCATTGAGCGCCACAGGACGCCGTTGCGTTCTTCGACCCAGTTCGTCGGAAACGTGATTCCTTCGACCAGCTTCCAGTTGTCGAAATAAATCCGCTGTTGCACGTCACCCCAGAAATACCAGAAGTCGTGAAATAGCTGGGTGGTCTCGACGGCATCCGGTAGATGATTGAATGGATTGAGCACTACCCGGACGGGAATACTCCGCCAGCTAAAGGCGACTACGGCATGCAACGTCGCCCGCAACGTCTCCGGCGCCTCATAGTGCAGATCGACTGCGTCGGCCGCCGCCAAGAGAATGCGCGCCGGACCCAAAGCGAGCGCCTCGCGCGCGGCGTGCAGGTCGCTCAAGGAACACGGTGAATCACCGAACTTGGTGTGGTACACACCGCCCTCCGGGCCGACCACCAGCGTGGTATCGGAGTCGGATTGATTCGGATCGGATTCCGGCCACGTCAACTTCGCCTGAGTCAGGAGCCGTTGATTGGTCAAGTCCAGCGTGACATCGCCGCGCTCATAGGAAGTGATGAAAGGAGACTGCCGATAGGATTGCTCCATCAGCAAAGTATGCCCAACGGTCCGCATATGGATGCTGGTCAATTGCAGCAATCCCTCGCGGCCCCCCATCGCTTCGAGAGCGGCGTCAACGCACTGCTGCGGAGTGTCTTGAGCGCAACCCGGGGCGCCCGCGGTTTTCTCATCGGCATGGACGACGGCCACCCAGAGGCCCAATGCGGCCACGAGAGCCCCGCAGAGACGTGGATTGCCTGCCATGAGTTCTCCCGCACATGTAGCCCATCGCGAGGGTCATCGTAATGGAGGGGGAAGAAAGCCGCCAACGGTCGCCGAATGTGGTCACCCAAGGGCTCATCGCCGGCTGGGCCGCGACGGCGAGATTGCCTAGCCGCAATAGCGCGCCTGTGCGCTGGGCGCGCGGTTGGCCTTTTTCTGCCGCTCGGCGGCCTTGTATCTGCGCCACAAGAGGTATTCGGCCCGGAAGTAGGCGCCCGTGAGCCCGATACCCCCGATGATGATTGCAATCAAGAGATCGTCGAAGTTCATGCCCAATCCTCCCGCTCGTGAGTCCGGACCTTACTTCAGGCGCTGCATGAGACGCCTGATGAACACCGGAAAAAACCGTGATTTTTTCCTGATGATGTGCTTACGTAGCCGCAACGATGGGCGCCCCCGGACACTCACAGTGACGCGAACCACGGCAGTCATGGCAATCCCGGCGCTTGCCTGGTTGGCGATTGCGCAGATTTCTGCGCCCGCACTCGCCGCAGCCGATGAAATGGCAGCCACGGCCGTTCCACCGGCACCCGGTCCGCAGGACGTCATGGCCGACCTCACGGCACGTCTATTTGCCCTTCTCGATAATGAATCCGCCGCAACCCGGCACAACGCGGACAGCGTTCTGCCGCTGGTCGACAAGCTGCTCTCGCCAAATTTCGACAGGGAGTATGCGGCGCACCTGGTGCTCGGCGCGCACTGGCGCGACGCCACGCTGGAACAGCGCCAGCGGTTTGCGGCTGCGCTCTATCGCAGGCTGCTGCGGACCTATTCCGGGTCCGTTGCTGAGTGGACTGAGGAGCGAGTCAAGCAGCTGCCTCTGCGCAGCGACCCCGCGGCCCTGCAAGTGACGGTACACACGCAGATTACCGACTCGCGCGGCTCAATCGTCGCCGTCGACTTTCGGCTGCGTCAGACGGCCGACGGCTGGAAGATTTTCGATGTCATCGTCGACGGCGTTTCGTACGTTCGGAACTACCACGACGACACTGATGCGGAAATCGTTCAAGCCGGTCTCGATGCGGCGATCGCACGGCTGGCAGCGGCCCCTGCGGATTCCGCCGACTCCCGCCAGCGCTCGCGCCCGGCGCCGCACCAGCCCCAGTAATTGCGCATGCCGACTCCCCACCCGTCATGGACCGACGCCGGCTTCGTGCTGGCCAACTGGGAGGTTCGGCCGCGCCACGGAACTTTGGTGCGGCGCGACCGGGGGGCCTGCGAGCCGGTGCGGATCGAACCTCGTGTGATGGCGGTGTTGAGCTGCCTCGCTCGTCATGTCGGAGAGGTGGTGACTCGTGACGAGTTCAGCGCCGAGGTTTGGGGCGGCCGCGTCGTTTCCGACGAAGCCCTGTCTCGATGTATTTCACTGTTGCGGCATGTTCTTGCGGATGACTCGCGCGAACCGCGCTTCATTCGTACCGTCGCGAGGATCGGGTACACGCTCGTGCCGACGCCGACACCTCTGGCCGGACAGGCCGGACAACCAGCACCACCCCTCGCACCGGAACTGGCCGCCGCAGGGACACCTTTACCGCCGCAGGTTGACTGGCCGGCCCTGTTGCGGAACCGCCGACTGCGCCGACCTGTCCTTGTGGCGGTCGGCTGCATCAGCCTCGTCCTCGTACTTCTGTTCCTCTATTCGGCGTACCGAGTGCGCCCGGCTACGGAGGGACCCCCGCCGCCGGTGACCCGGCTCTTGGTGCTGCCTTTCGATACCGGCGAAGCGAAGGGCATCGACCGCGATGTCGGCGTCGAACTGGCGGACGAGATCACAGATTCGCTCGCCCATGTAGAGCGCTTGCAAATCGCCGGCCGCAGGTCGGCCGACATGCTCGCCGCGGCGCATACAGGTGCGGTCGAGGCGGGCCGAAAGCTCGGCGTCGATGCCGTACTCGAACGGATCGGTTGCAGCACGGCCGGGCGGACTGCGTGTCACGGTACGGCTGACGGCCACGAAAGATGCGCGCGTGCTCTGGTCGCGCATGTACGAACGGGAAGCTGCGGACATGTTCGCGGTGCAGAGCAGTATTGCCACCGCCGTGGCGCGCGAATTGATGACTCTGCTCAATCGCGAGGGTCTCGCCGGCGTGCCCACCGCTCGAACCGGACGCCCGCGATCCAGAGGCCTACCAGCTCTACCTGCGCGGTGCTCATCAAGTTCGTCTGCGCGGCGAAGATTCATTGCGCCGGGCCATCGATCTCTTCTCGGCGGCCGCGCGCCGCGATCCGACATATGCCCGTGCCCAAATAGGGCTCGCCTCGGCGTACGCCCTCCTTCCCAGCTATTCCTACGAAGATCCTGCCGAGATGTACGCGCTCGCCGAAAAGGCGCTCGCCAACGCCGACCAGCTGTCGCACAGCCGCTCTGAAAGTGCCGGCACGCGCGGCTACCTGGGCTTCATGCGCGGGCAGTGGATCGCCGCGGAAACGGCATTTCGAACGGCGATCGTCGCCGATCCGAACAACCCGGAAGTGCGTCAGATGTACTCGCAGCTCCTCGGTGCCGTGGGTCGCATCGAAGCCGCGCTGGCGCAAGTGCGCTTGGCACAGGAAATTGACCCGCTGGCACCGGTCGTCGCGGACCGGATCGGCATCCTGCAACTTTGGCTGGGGCACGATGTGGATGCAGCGAACGATGCGGCCCTCGCCCGCGAGTTGGGTCTCGATGAAGTCGCGTATCCGGAGACCAAGATTCTGCTCAAACTTCACCAGCATGACGATGCCGACGCGGCGGATGACCTGCGGGCGTTGCAGCGTTCCCTGCACCGCTCGGAAGCCTGGGTCGGCCCGACCTTGGAGGCTTATCGGCATCCCGAGAAGCGGCCGGCCGCCATCGCGCAGCTCGATCGCACCCTCGCGGCGGGCGGCATCTCGGCGCGAATCTATTTCGGCTCGATGGTGCTGCTGGAGTCCCCAGCGCGCGCACTGCGCGGCTTCGCGGCGCTACCGGACCGCGGCGGCAACGATCTCGAATTTCTGTTTTCCGTCGACGCCGGCGCCGTGCGGCGCGACCCTGCGTTCGGCGAGTTCGTACGCAATATGGGCATCGAAGCCTACTGGGATCGGTTCGGATGGCCGGGCGCCTGCCGCCGCGACGGACCGCAGATCACGTGCCATTGAGATCCGGCCGCTTTGCCACGAGATCCACGAACCAGAATCCCTTCGTGGCGGTCGCACCGGAGGCTGCAGGCACGGGAATGGACGAGGCCGCGGCGGTGTGTGAGGGAGAGGTGCCACCGGCCGGCGCCGCGGTTGACAGAGGGCGATAAACCGTCTCGCCGACTTCAAAGATGACCGGGCGCCGGAAGATGGGCCCGTCATAGACAAACGTGTGGTATTCACCGTTTTCGCCGCAGGGATCGACGTCCGCCGGCAACCCCCGGAAAAAGCTTGCATCCAGCGCGCGGCCGACATGGCCTTCCGTCAGCTGTGCATCATTCGTGCAACAGACAATGGCCTTGAATCCCCGTTCGATGAATTCTCGGGCTAGCGCGCCCGTGTCTTCCTTCCACAATGGAAAGATGCCTGTCATACCAAGGCTGGATAGCAGGCCTTCGCGCCACTGCCGCAAATCTTCGAGAAAAATATCGCCAAACATTACCCGCGTAATCTCCTGGCGCTTGAAGATCTCCAACGCCGTGCGCAACGCCGGCACATAGTCGTCGTTGCCGCCCCGCCCGGCGACGTACATTTTGTGGACGGGAATGCCGATGGCATCCGCCTGCAGATCGATCAATTCCTCGCGCACGCCATGCATGGAAACGCGGCCGAACGCCGCATTCACGGTAGTGATCAGTGCGGCAATCTCGTATTCGCCGCCGCTGCGCATACGATCGAGCGCCATGCCCGAATCCTTGCCGCCGCTCCAAAACGCCACCGCTTTCTTCATCTTGATGTCGCCTCCGATCGGATGCCATTGACGTGGCCGCTGTCTAATGCGAGACCCACGCGCGGCTATTCAGGTAGATTCATCTTGCGCAAGATCGTCTTGTAACGCGGGTCACTACGCAAGTTTGCGACCAGATTGTCGACCTTGATCCAGGTGAGACCGCCATCACGCTCGACGATTGCCCGCTCGAGCCATTCGAATGCCGCATCGACTTCGCCGCGGTACGCATGCACCTCGGCAATTTGGTACGCGCCTTGGTCGCCGTATTTCGCCTCAACCGACCGCAGTGCCTGGACGGAGTCCGCTTCCCGCCCCAGAGCACGATACACAATCGGCAAGGACATCGACCGCCAGTACTCGTCCGACTCCTGCTCGATCAGCGTGAGCGCCGTGCGCGGATCACCGCGCGCCAGGTAAACATGCCCCAGCTGGTCGAGCACGCTGCCGTGCGCCGGATCAAGTTCAATCAGCCGGCGGGCAACGGTCTCGCTCTCCGCGAGACGCCCGGCATAGAGCAATTGCCAGGCAAGATACCGCAGCGCGTCCGTCGACAGCGGGTCGTGAACCAGCACCTCCTGATAAGTCCGGATCGCGTCGTCGCTCTGACCCAGCGCGAACGCCAGTTGCGCGCGAACCAGCAAGGCATCGACATTGGTCGGATCGCCCGCCAGCGCGATGTCTGCCTCCTTCTTGTCTCCCTCCCAGTCCCAATCATAGTTGCTCTTGATGTAGGCCATCATCGCGTGCCCTTCGACGAGATTCGGGTCGAGCTGCAGCGACTTTGCGGCGGCGGCGCGCGCGCGATCGTAGCCGGCCGCGAGCGGTATCCAACCGTGGTCTGCGCTGCGGGCGACCACCCGCGCAAGGCCCGCCCAGCCTAGGGCATAAGCCGGATCATCGTGCACAGCTTGTTCGAACAGCGGAATTGCGTGCGCGTAGGCGTCGCGATTGTTATGCGACGCGAAAAACCGTCCCTGCAGGTACGAGGTATATGCCGCGGTGTTCCGGGTCCGCGCTGGTTGCGCGAGCGGCTGCGACAGCAGCTTGACCTTGAGAATCTGAACCACGGATGCCGCGATCTCGTCCTGAACCTTGAAGACGTCGTCCAGCCGGCGATCGAAGGTCTGGGACCAGACGTGATAGCCATTATCAACCCTGATCAGTTGTGCGGTGACGCGCAAGGTGTTGCCCGATTTGCGCACGCTGCCTTCGAGCACATGGGTGACGCCCAGCGCTTTTGCGATCTCACCGATCGTCGTCTGTCTGCCTTTGAAGTAAAACGACGATGTGCGTGCCGGAACCCTGAGGTCGGGAATCTTCGCGAGCATATCAATGAGTTCCTCGGACAGGCCATCCGAGAAATACTCCTGATCCTTCCGCTCGCTCATGTCGACGAATGGCAGAACTGCCACGGACTTCTCGGGTACGAGCGGGGTCGCCAGAATCTCCGGCGCTCTCACGGCAGGCGCGGCCGGTCTCTCCTCTGCTCCGTGCGTCGACAACCGGACTCTGTCGATGACGAGCGTGAATGCGCCCGCGACAACGACGGCCGCGCCGACTATGACCACGGATCTTCTCCGTGCGCTCGTCCGCTTGAGGTTCACGGCCGGCTGGGAATGGCGAACCTCGTTCGCCGCGGCAGGGTTGAGTTGACGTCGGACTCCCACGACGAGCTTGGCGGCGGCCGCCTCGATTCCGGCGTTGCCGACGTCGACCCACTGCGACTCGCTGAGAAAATATTCGAACGCCCGCGTCAGCGGCGCTGAGTCGATGTGCAACGTTATGATCCGGCGCCGCTTGGAGGAAGCCCGTTCAATTTCCTTGCCTACGTGGGGTGATGCAAGCGAATGTTCAGAGAGAACGAGCACGACTGCTTTGGCATCGTTGATCGCGCCGACGATCTCGTCGGCGTAGAGGGATCCGGGAACTACGTCGCGGGGGGCGATCCAACACGTGATCCCATGCCTCTCCAGGATCTCGACCACGGCATTGGCGACGGCCGCATCATGCGATGCGTAACTGATGAAAACTTCAACCGCTGGGGAAGGAGGTGGATCCCCGGACATCCCGGTTCCCTGTTTATCTTGGCGCTCCCCTTAGAATGCGCTACCACCGCTGGGGCGGCAACCCGCAATCATGCGCATTGGCGGCGAGGCGCGCGCATTGGTGGCGAGGCGCGGGTGCCTACGCCAGAAGCTTGGCGAGTGGATCCCAGTAATGCTCTTGCCAGCCGGAGGCCAGGTGCTCCGCTTGACCCTTGGGGAACGCGGCGTGGTCGAAGACGAGTTTGGTCGATCCGCCCTGGTCGAGGAACTCAAAACGGGCAATCGAGTACACGCCCCGAGGCCAGCTCAGAACGCGCCAGGCTTGAACGATGAGTTCATTGGGCGCGAGCTCGATCTGACGGCCAACGATGTAGCCGCCAAACAGCGCGAATGCACCGCCGGCATGCGGACTCAGCATCGTGGGCTTGTGCATCTTGGCCATGGCATCGGCCTTCATCACGCCGCTCAGCTGGACCAGCTTGTCAAATTGTGTTTCCACCGTCAGCGCCTCGTAAACCTGCCTGCGCGCGGCGGCGAACACCCGCACCTGATGAATGGCTTCCTCCGTGCGCGAAATCGCATCGTCGGTCTCTGCCAGAGCCGGCGCCGCGGGCGCGGCTACTGCGGCTATGGTCAGCGCGCCTGCCGTGATGACCTGTCGGCGCGTGACGCCGTGGCGAGTTGATGTGGGCATTGGTGTCGCAGCCATTTCCCATCTCCCTTCTGTCGATCTTTTTCGGAACCGCTTGCAATATGACACCAAATGGTTTCATATACAAGCTCGAGGACCGCCATGTCATTGAAAATACATACGAAACATGTTTCCAAAGCGGATCATCTGGACGCGATCCTGCATGCCCTATCGCACCAGACGCGGCGCGCGCTGCTGCAGCGGCTGGCGGCCGGTCCGGCCATGGTCGGGGAACTGGCCAAGCCGATTGCAATGTCGCGGGTAGCGGTCTCCAAACATCTTCGAGTCTTGGAGAATGCACGGCTCATCTCGCGCACGGTGGACGGACGCGTGCACCGATGTGCGGTGCGACCCGAGCCGCTGAAGGAGGTGGAGCGCTGGCTTTCGGACTACCGGGCCTTCTGGACGGAGCGGCTCGAGGCGCTGGCTCGTTTTGCGGAAGATCAAAGACCTTATGAATGAGCCGCCGAGCGATTCTTTACCAGGCAAGCTGCCGGCGGCGCTGGTCGTGCGGCGGAGAATCAATGCAACGGCAGAAGAGCTCTTTGCCGCCTGGACTCGGCCCGAGTTGCTCGTACGCTGGTGGGGGCCGCAAGGCGTCGCATGTCCCGCGGCCGAGATCGACCTGCGAGTGGGAGGTTCCTACCGAATCGCCAACCAATTTCCCGACGGAACGCTGCTTTGGATCGTCGGCGTATTCGAAGTGATCGAGCCGCCTCACCGACTGATGTACACCTGGACTTTGGAGTCCCGAAGAAGGCAGCGTGGAGCGAGTGACGGTCTGCTTCGAGGCTCACGGCGCGTCGACCGAAGTGGTGGTCACTCACGAACGAATTCCGAGCGAGGCGGCGCGGACGAGCCACGAACGTGGCTGGACCGGTTGCCTCGACAACCTAGTGAGGTACGCGGAGTCTTGAAGCTCTGCTTCGATCGGAGTCCGCTGAGAATATACCGGTCGATCGTGCCTCAGCTATCTGAGTCGCTGCATCTCCATTTGGCGCATTTGACTCCGGAGGCGCCAGTCGGCATAGTACACTATATGGTGAACTATCGGGAACGGCAACTCGACCGAACCTTTGCAGCACTGGTGGATGGAACCCGCCGGGCAATCTTGGCGCGCCTCGAGTCCGAAGACAGCGTATCGGTGAGCGAACTCGCGAAGCCCTTCTCGATCAAGTTGCCCGCCGTGATGAAGCACTTGGATGTTCTCGACGATGCCGGACTCATCACGCGGTCGAAGAATGGACGCGTTGTCACGGTGCGGATCCGACCTGAACCGATGAGGGCGGCGATGAATTGGCTGCGGCGCTACGAGCGTTTCTGGTCGAAGAGCCTCGATCGCCTCACCGCCTATGCCGAAAGCAAGGAAGCAGCGACGTCGAAGAACCGACGATGACCAGCCCGCGCTGAGAGCCGAACAATTTCTATCGAGGACATACAAGATGATCACAATCTCAGCGTTCAAATGGGTTCCTGAGTTCGCCCAAGGCCAAGTGCGCGACTTGCGCGCACGTTGGGCGCTGGAGGAAGCGGGGCTGCCCTATAAGACCCGCCTCCTCGAGCAGGGAGATCAGGACAAGCCGGAGTACCGTGCTCTGCAACCCTTCGGGCAGGTGCCGATATTCGAGGAGGATGGTCTGGTACTCTTCGAGTCCGGAGCCATCGTGCTGCATATAGGCGAGCGAAGCGAGACGCTGCTGCCGCAGGAAGCCGGCGCGCGCGCACGCGCGATTCAGTGGCTGATATCAGCGCTCAATTCGATCGAGCCCTTCGTGATGAATGTCGCGGTAATCGATCTCTTTTACGCACAGGAGGAGTGGGCGAAACTGCGACGCCCGGGTGCCGTGGAGTTCGTGCAGAAGCGCCTATCGGGCCTCTCCAAATCGCTTGGCGACAAGTCCTTTCTCGATGGCGATCGATTCACGGCCGGCGACCTGATGATGACGACGGTCCTGCGTATCCTCAAGCACACCGACATCGTGTCGAGCGACAGACGTCTGGCAGCGTACATCGAACGCTGCACCGGGCGACCCGCATTCAAGCGCGCGCTCGACGCGCAAATTGGAGATTTCAAGAAAGCTGCATGATCGGCGAACACAGTCGATGCGCTTGGTTCCCCAGACAGGCGGTGCAATTCCTGCATGGGGATTGCGCGGTCGACCTACCGGAAATAGCGAACGGCGCCGCCGGCCAGGGAAGCACCGGCCAGCGCCAAGAGCACGGCGCAGAAGAGCTGCGCGACGGTGATGATGTTCACGTGCTGCGCCAGCAGGAAGCCTGCCGCCACCGCGGGCACGCCCATGGCCAGGTAGCTGATGATGAACACGATGGACAGAGTGCCCGCGCGCTCGTGCGGAGCGGCGGACTGGATGACGCTGCGTACGGCGCCCTGGAAACCGGTGCCAAAGCCCACGCCGGCGACGGCGGTGCCCAGAAAGAACAGCGCTATCGCGCTCCGCGGCAGCGCGAACACGGTGAGCGCCACTCCGGCGAACAGGGCACCCGCACCCAGCATCACCATCTCCCGCGGCGTTCGCCGGTGCAGCACACAACCCCCCCCCATGACGGTGCCGCGGCGACGGCGCACATGGACCGGGATCTCGAGGCACCGCACGCGGCGCGCGCACTCGCCGAACGATTGCTGTTCCCTCAAATTGCGGACTCGCCTTGACGTCGCAGAAGTATCCTAAAAGCTAGTCCGTGCGTGATCAGCAGAAGCGGCACAAAGAGAGTCGGGATGAAGTAGGTGACGCCCAGCTGGCCCGGTACAAGCCCGGCACCATTGGCTTGGTAGAACGCATTCAAGAGATCGGCTGAGCCCCAGAGGTTGAATATCCACGCGATGAAAACGCCGGCCCCACCCGGCAGCAATGCCAGCGAAAGCAACGCGAGTATTGCCGCAACGATATCCCCGTAAGCGGCCGAATGCGCGAAGGCGGACGGCAGATCGGCCGATACGACGCCTGGTACCAGGAATGCCAACCCTTCGAAGCGGAAGCTGTGCAGGATGAGAAGAGGCCGCAACGCTTCGGGACGTTGCAGGAGGCGGAGTTTCGGCCAGATGTATCGCTTCGCGACGATCCCCCATGCGATAAAGCTGAATGCGATGCTCGCGAAAAAGCAGAGTTGCGGCGGCATGAGTCTCTCCTGTGGTTCGAATTCAAGCGATCGATCGTTGCTGAGCTTAGGCGCGCAGCGTGCGAACCTCTACGATCGGATACGCGTTTGCGGTTGCCTCGCCGTGCTCGCGCCGCCAGATCTCGGAGTCGGGCGCAAATTGCGGCTCTGACGGGAACGGACGGCGCAGTTCGCGGTCGTAGCGATCGAAATTGAAGCCCGGGCTGAGCGGGGCCATCATGAACTGTGCGAACTGGCGAAGCCAATTGCCGAGCGTCCGCCGGTTGCGGGGCTGCGCTGCGTAGCGACGAGCGATCGTCTCGAAATCCTCCGGCGGGCCGACCGGTCACATCGAGCACGTCGGTGGTAGGCGCGCCCAGCTCAAAGGCCCCGCTTTGTGTCCTCGATGTAGTAGCGAACACCGCTGAGCACATCGATCGGCAAGCCGCCCATCCGTGCGGCCTTCATGAACAGCCAGGTCGGGGTTGGCACGACCCTGACCGATCGCCCAACGGCTCGGCCGATGGCCTTGGCCATGTCCTCCGCGCCGAGAAGCTCCGGTCCGGTGGGGCGGTAGCTTTTTCCGGCGTGCCGCGCAGGATCCATCAGCGCCGCGACGGCGACTCGCGCGATATCCTCGTTGGAAGGTGGTGCGTTGCGGCTATTGCCGAAGATCCAGGGAAAGATGCCGAGATGCGCGGACGACCCCATCGTCACCAGGTAGGCATCAGCGAAGAAGCCCGGTCTCACGATCGTATGCGCGACTCCGGGCGTCATCGAGAACAATCGATCGACGAGCCAGTGCTGGCGGGTCATGAGCGCCGGGTGCGAGGGGCTCGACAGCCATTGGGTGAGGCCCACGATGTGTTCGAGCCGCGATTCCCTGCGGCGACGGCGAACGCGACCGCGCCCTGAATCATGTAGGGATCGAAAGGCGGACAATAGTAGGCGCGCTGAACGTCCTTCAGTGCGTCCGCGACGCGTTCGACATCACACATGTCGGTGACGGCGATCTCAGCCCCCTGCGCCGTCAGCCGTGCGCTGCGGCCATCTTCTCCATGCACCATAGCGCGCACCGGATAGCCGGCCTTCAGCAGTTCAGCAACGACGAGGCTGCCTGTCTTCCCGGTCGCGCCGGTCACGAGGATCCTTGGCTTGAGCATGATAGTCTCCTGGCAATATGGTACCCATTGGTACCAGGGTTTGCGCTAGTGTGGTACTATGTGGTACCGACTGTCAAGAGGGACGATGATTGATGACTACGACATCGCCGTCAAAGGAGCGCCAAGAAGGCGCCGACGAATCTGCGGTGCGCGCGCGCATCCTCGATGCAGCCTTCGCGGCGTTCACGAAGGGTGGCTATGCGGCGACCAGCACGCTGGAGATCGCTACGCACGCGCGCGTTTCGAAGCGAGAACTGTACGCGCTGGTGGGCAACAAGCAGGAAATGCTCATCGCATGCATCAGCGCGCGCGCGCAGCGATTGCAGGTGCCCGCTGACTTTCCCGTGCCGCGCGATCGCGAGACGCTCGTGCACGTGCTTGCTTCCTTCGGGACGCAGCTCGTCCGCGAGATAAGCGATCCAACCGTCATTGCGGTATTCCGACTGGCGATCGGCGAGGCGGTCCACGCGCCCGAGGTGGCGCAAGCGCTCGACTCCATAGGACGCGAGACGAGTCGTGCCGCCTTGCGTCAAATCATGACTCAGGCTCAGGCGTCCGGACTGCTCAATGGCCGTCCCGCCGAACTTGCCGAACAGTTCGGCGGATTGCTTTGGGGTAATTTGATGGTCAGCCTGCTGCTCGGCGTCGCCGAGCGACCGAACGCACGCGAGGTCGCGGCACGTGCCCGCGACGCCACGGCCGCGTTTCTGCAACTTCATCCGCTACCGAGCAACGCCACGATGCCTTCGGAGCAGAGCTAGAGGATGTTCTCCATCCGACGGCCACGGCCACGAGCCAGTTTCCGTGTGCAGATCCGTCCGGGGTGCGCTCAGCGCAATCAGGTCGTCCGTTCAGAAGTGCCGGCGAAGAGAGCCTCGTGGCGCGCGCAGATTGAAGGCCAGAGGGTCGCTGCTTCGAGGATGTCAAGGTCGAAACTGTCTCGGAGGGTCGCGACGAGCTCGTATGCCGAGTTCAACAGCTTCTTGTCGACACACGTCGCATGAATAGCCGTCAGAACGCGGCCGCGTAAGGAGAGGTGAGTATCGGCTGTGCGGCGTTGGGCCACGAGATGCTGGGTGAACGGGGAAGCCGGATCAGTTTGCAGGAACTGGCACTTCCGCGCGAGCAACCCTTCGTCGGCGGGAGCGGCTCGGAAGTCGAAGCTGAAAGCGTCGCCGTCGCCGTGTGCAATTTCAGCAAATCGCCAGTAGCCATCGCCCAGCTCGCTCAGCCCGACACGGTACGGGCGATCCTCGCGTTCCGTCGCTCTCAGCGGCAACGGCTCCGCCAGGCTTCCTCCAAATCCGACGTCGACGAGGTAAGGCTGATCGAGGCAAACTAGCAGGCACAAGTGGTTGCCCAGCTGTGCATCACCTGCCCGCACGCACATCACACCGGCGCTCATGCGCATCACTTCGAAACCCACTTGTTTCAGTGCCCATCCCATCACACCGTTCATTTCATAGCACCAGCCGCCACGTCGCCGGCAGACGATCTTGTGGTAATTCGGCTCCGGGTCCAGGACGACCGGACGACGCAGCAGCACGTCGAGATTTTCGAACGGGATCGCGTATTGATGAGCTCGATGTATCGCTCTGAGGGTCGCGAGATCGGCAGCACGCTGCCGTCAAATTGTATGCGATGCAAATAGGCAGAAAGCTCCAAGGAATAGCTCTCCGTTCATGCCGCGACGGGACATTTCATGCACGCGCCGGCATCACGCCGGCGCCGCTCACGGTTCTTTTCCTGCCTTCACCGCGTAGCCTGCTTCGCGCCACGCCTTCATGCCCCCGTCCAACGCAACGGCGCCCTGAAAACCCATCTGGCGCAGCGTGGCGGTCGCCAGCGTCGAGACGCGGCCAAACTCGCAGTAGACCAGAATCCTCCGGGTGGGATCAGTCAATTCCTCGTTGACGCGCAACTCCAGCTGACCACGCGGCAGCAATCGTGCCCCTAAGAATATGACCCGCTTCAAAGGCGTCACGCTCGCGTACGTCGAGCACGATCAAGTCATCACTCCCGGATTCGATGCGTGCATTGAGTTCGCCGAGCGACATGAACGGCACGCCCGCGGAGGCCTCCGAGAGCATCTGGGCCACTGTCTTGCCGCCAGTCATATTGGTGCGCAGCGCCTCGGTGATGTGCGTCGGCATCGTCAGATTGAGACTCTGCATCATCTCGATAAAGGCGCCGCGGTCGCCTTTTTGCAGCCGCGGATTCTCAGCCAGCTCCTGGCCGATGGTCGAATGGGAACGTCCCTTGTATTCGTGCGCCGGAAAGACCTTCAGTGCCGGATCGAGCTTCAGCACGCCCTCAAACAGACTCTCATAGAGTGCTCCCGCATCGCCGCTGGGCAAGTCGGTGCGCCCCCGTTCCACCGATGAGGAGCGTATCGCCGGTAAATACACGATCCTCGACACACAAGCACATGGAATCGCGCGTGTGGCCCGGAGTGTGGAGCGCTTGCAGCCGCAGCTTTCCGATGACCAGCAGTTCACCGCTCTGCAAACGCAGATCGACGAATGGCGCAGGACTTGCGGCATGCATCACTACCGGCACACCGAGTTGGCGCGCGAGTTGTTGCGTTGCCGAGAAATGATCTGCGTGCGTATGGGTATCGATGGGATACCGGATACGCAGACCCTCTCGTGCGGTCAGCGCGATGTAGCGGTCGATCTGCCCGAGTTCCGGGTCGATTAATACCGCGGCGCAAGTTGCCCTCGCAGCCGACGACATATGACCGGCAACCGCCGGTGGCCACCGTTTCAAATATCATTGAGGCCTCGAGCGGCCTTCGTTATGGAGAAATCGATCTCCGAGACCGTCGAAAAATGAAGGTGATAAATCCCGAACGGCATGATTCACTCCCACTCAGTGATCTCCCGGCATCGTAATCGTAACCCACTGACGCAAATATAGTTTCATAATCCTGATGCTCACGATACCGTCCGAAATAACGACAGCCGGTATTGTTTTGTGGAGTGAACGATGGATACCGCGTATCCGCCACATGACTGTTGTGTGGGAAATCGCGGACCCGAGTCACAGCGAAGGTCGCAAGTCGACCCGTACCGCTCCTTGGTGACTGTCGGCTATTGGTAGCACTAAGCGATGAAAATTCTACCCCACCCCTGCCAGCCGTGAGCGGCAGGTATCGGGCAACCCAATCGGATAGGGTTTCTTACCCGAGGGCTTCCGGTAATAGCCGGCGCTGAAACGTTTTCTTCCCGCCAAGCGGCTCGTGCCGCGTCGCTTGCAGGCGTCATAAAGCTGCAACTGCGCGCCCCTACACTCACGCTTCCAAACTAACAAGGAGCCATTTTATGCGCGTTTTTTCCAGCACCGCGGCACTGCTCGCAGGCCTAGCACTCGGCGCGAGTGCGGTTGCCGTAACGGCGCACGCAGAGCCCAGCCTGAATCGTGAAGGGATTCGCCACGTGCTCCTAATCAGCATCGACGGGATGCAGTCGATCGATTTCATCAACTGCGTGCACGGGGTCGCGTCCGTCAACAACGGCGCCTCCTACTGCCCGCGCCTCGCGGAGCTGGGCGAGCACGGCGTCGAATTATCGTCGACTCCAACACGTCGAGTCCGTCGGACTCCTTCCCCGGCCTGATGTCCATCGTGAGCGGCGGCCTGCCGCGCACGCTCGGCGTGTACTACGACGTGGCCTATGACCGCTCGCTGGCACCGCCCGCCGTGACCACCGGCAACGGCCTCCGGCCGGCAACCTGCACGCCGGGCTCAGTTCCACCGGCACGACGACCGAGTACGAGGAAGGCATCGACATCGACCAGACGACAGGTCAACGGCGGCGCTCCGGACGGCCTGACGGACGGCGGCACGCCTCCATCGATCCGAAGAAGCTGGTCCGCGATCCGGCGAACGGCTGCGCGCCGGTGTATCCGTGGAACTTCGTGCGCACCAACACGATCTTCGGCGTGATCCACCAGGCGGGTGGCTACACTGCCTGGTCGGATAAGCATCCGGCCTACTCTTCGGTGTCGGGCCCCGGCGACGGCACGGCAATCTCGACGATTATTATTCCCCGGAGATCAACTCCAACGTGGTCGCACTGCCCGGAGTCGACGACGCCGACGGGGTGCACTGCGACCAGGTACCGGATCCGAACTCCGACCTCACGGCCTGGACCAACGGCTTCGAGAACATCCAGTGCTACGACACAGCTCAAGGTCAACGCCATCCTGAACGAGATCGACGGCTGGAAACACAACCGCTGCACCGAACGCGCCGGTGCCGACGATCTTCGGCATGAACTTCCAGGCGGTCAGCGTGGGGCAGAAGCTGATCGAGACCGCCGCGGGAGTGGGCGGCTACAGCGACGCCGGCGGGACGCCGAACCCGGCGTTGGTGAGAGAGATCCAGTACGTGGATGCCACGATCGGCGAGATCGTCGCGGAGCTGAGCAAGCAGGGCCTGCATCGACTCGACGCTGATCGTCATCACAGCCAAGCACGGCCAGAGCCCGATCGACACCGCGCGCTACGTCGGGATCTCGTCCGCGGGCCCGGTAACCACCTCACCCTCGCGGATCATCGACAGCTGCCTGCCGGACTCCGAGTCCAACGCCGGCAACCAGATCGGTCCGACCGAGGATGACGTGTCGCTCCTATGGCTGCGCTCGACCTGCGATGCTGCCACAGAGGCCGCGCTGATCGAGTCGAGTTCGCCGACCAGTAACAACGTGGCGGGCGTCGGGCAGATTTTCTACGGCCCGGCTATCACGCAGCTGTTCAACGCGCCCGGTCTGCCGCCCAAAGGCGATCCGCGCACGCCGGACATCGTCGTCGCCTCAAACGTCGGCGTGACCTACTCCGGCAGCACCGCCAAGCACGCCGAGCACGGCGGCTTTGCGCACGATGACACCAACGTGATGCTGCTCGTCTCGCACCCCTCGCTCGAGCGCCGCACTGTCACCGTGCCCGTGGCGACCACGCAGGTGGCCCCAACCATCCTGAAGGCGCTGGGCCTCGCGCCCGCGAGCCTCCTGGGTGTGCAGATCGAGGGCACTGCGGTGCTGCCCAGCACTCCGTGGAGCGAGTAAGCCCTGCGCGAGTGCTTTGAGAACCGGCGGCGTCCCGCGAGGGGCGCCGCCTTTTTCTTGCGCCCCCCAACGCGCTGGCTAAGCGACAGCGCAGATTTGAATTTGCCCTGATTTATCTGGCGCCGGTCATTCAAATCGGCAACGCGACGCCCGGCAAAGCACGCCCACCGACCGACCCTTACCTGCCGGTGACGACCCCCTGCTTTACGACTGCAGTCCATCGACATCTGGGGGCAAGTAATTGTGTGACTGGGACAACGTGTGTTGTGCCAGCAATATTCCCCAATTCGCTGGCCGTTAGAATACTCGCCAGACTCCTTTGGCAGGCCAGTCTCCCACCACGTATGGTACGGGCCATGGAGCTGGCCGCCGACGTAGGAGCCGGTCACCAATGACCGTTATTGGGCGCGTTAAGTCCGTCCAATGTGATCGGGATTAAGGCGAGTATAGTCTGCAAAGTTCTGAACTCGTCGCCGTCAGCTAACACTCGGCAGCCGCGAAAGCAGGTAAGTGCCCATGCGCATTGTTGGACTCGGTCATGGCTTGTTCGCTATCGCAGCAGCGAGCCTCGCTATCTTGAGCCTCGCTTACGGCGGGCAGTCCTTCCCCGCTTGGATTCCCTGGCGGGAAACTTGGGTCTACGCATCCGCGCTAGTCGTCTTGGCCGCCAGCGCCGGACTTTGCTTCTCGCGCACGGCCTTGCCGAGCGCGTTGACCATCGGTACGTACCGAGCGGTCTTGGCCGTGATTAATGTGCCCCCAATCCTCGCCAAACCGCTCAGCGTTGTTTCCTGGTATGGCTTTTGCGAAGCCCTAACGTCGCTTCTCGGCGCCGGGATCCTCTACGCCATGTTGCGATGGCAGTCGCGAGGATCGGAGATGCCAATCGCCAGCGAGCGCGCCGTGCGCGCGGCACGAGTTCTGTTTGGCCTCACCTGTGTCTTCTATGGATGGTCGCACTTTGCCTACGCCGACTACACCGCCAGCATGGTGCCTACCTGGCTACCGGATGGGTTGGGATTTGCTTATTTCACGGGGCTCGGTCACATCGCGGCTGGAATTGGCATCATGGTCGGGATTCTTCCCCGTTTAGCGGCCACCCTCGAAGCGATCATGATGAGCTTGTTTGGCCTTCTGGTCTGGGTGCCGAGCCTGTTGGCGCAGCCGCGGCCCAAATGGGCAGGGACGCCCCAAAATCAATGGTCCGAGCTCCTCGTCACCCTGTTGTTAGCCGCCTCCGCGTGGATTGTCGCGGATTCTTTGCGAAACCGTCCTTGGGGCTTCGCTTCGGCCGCGCATTACCCACCACGTAGCACGATATAGCGCTGATCAATCGCACAGAACAAGGTCTGTCCATCCTGGCTGATGACATACCCGCCGGGTGTGCTCGGAATCGCTCTCTGCCAGCGCTCTGCCGCGTGCCGCCACCGGACCGGCGCCTAGCGGCTACCCATAGTCGCTTCATGGGCGTCCCTCAATTTTCCAGACACCGCGGAAATATTTTTAAGTCGCTTCCATTCGGAGGCGGGCGGATGGCCCTTCGTCACTGGGGCGGCTGGCCAACAACCGCAGCGCACTTCTCCGCCATCACCTGACTGCGTGCGACCAAGTCAGGATCTGGCGCGACGCCCAGTCGATCGCTGGTATAGGTGAGATCGTTTGATACAGCACGTGCAACCATCAAGTTGGTCCGCAGGCGCTCCAACGCAGTGAGTTCATCGGCCAGGGTTTCCGTGTCGGCCGGTAGCGAGTGGCGGCCGGTCATGGCTACGGCATACTCGTCGCGCAATCGGAGCTGCAAATCGCGCAACAGGTTGGTCGCGCGAAAGACGTTGGCGTAGTCGAGGAAACGCTCACTCTGCATGTGGTCGCCGATCTGACTAGCCACCGCACTTTCCCATGCCGAGACCTTCCAAGCCTCACTCAGGAATGGTCGCCCAAATTCGTAGAGCCGGCCAATGTCGGCCGCATCGTGCTTGAGCAGATCGGAATGCAGCCTGTCCAGGTAGGCATCCGCACAAGGCTTTAAAGTCTTGTACTGTCTGCCGTTCGAAGTGTTTTCCCGTGTCTCCGCGCGCAACCTGGGCCGCGGGACTATTGTTCGCTCCAAACCTGGCATTCGCCGAACACTCCAGCAATTCGTCAAATCTCAATCCCAATCATGCAGGGCGGCCCATCGCGATATACTTTCCGACATGACCGAGGTGCGCATTCTGTCGATCATTCCGCCGATGACGCAGCTCAACACGCCGTATCCGTCTACGGCGTATCTCACGGGGTTCCTGCGCTCGCGCGGGTTCAAAGCAGAACAGGCAGACCTCTCCATCGCTCTGGCGCTCAAGTTGCTGTCGGTGCAGGGCGTGCAGGCGATTCACGCCCAAGTGAGCGCGCTGCCCCGCAAACTACACACGGTAGCCACGCGGCTTTTTCGCTGAGCATTTCGAGTCCTACCGCACTACAATCGCGCCGGCCATTCGATTTCTGCAAGGTCGTGATCCCAGCCTGGCTCATCGTATCGCTTCGAGGCATTACCTGCCCGAAGGCCCGCGCTTTGCATCGCTCGAGCACTACATCGACGACCAGCGACAGGAAGGCGACGCGCTCGACTGGGCCTTTGGTGCACTGGGACTGCAGGATCGCGCCAAACACATTGCCACCCTTTATCTCAATGACCTCGCGGACGTCATCCGCGATGCCATCGACCCGCGCTTCGAGTTCGTGCGCTATGCAGAGTCGCTGGCGGCGAGCCAACCGACATTCGATCAGCTGCAAACGGCGCTCAGTGCGCCGCACAATCTGGTAGATGCCTCCCTGCAAGTGCTGACGCTCGAAGCGCTGTCGCAGTATCAACCGACCCTGGTGCTCATCACCGCGCCTTTTCCCGGCAACGTTTACGGCGCCTTTCGCATCGCACAGACCACCAAGCAAACCCACCCGGCCACCGTCACGGTGTTGGGCGGCGGTTATTGCAATACGGAGCTGCGCGCCATGAACGAGCCGCGTGTTTTCGACTACTTCGATTTCATAACGCTCGATGCCGGCGAACGTCCGCTGCTTGCACTCATCGAACACCTACAGAACAAGCGACCGGTCGACCGGTTGGTGCGCACGTATACGCGCAAGCATCACTACGTCGACTTTAAAGAGCCCGATATCGCGTTCTCCGAAAGCGGCACGCCCACCTACGCGGGCCTGCCGCTGCACGACTATCTGTCACTGCTCGACATGCTCAACCCCATGCACCGTCTCTGGTCGGATGGCCGCTGGAACAAGCTGACGGTCGCACACGGCTGCTATTGGAAGAAATGCAGCTTCTGCGATGTAAATCTTGATTACATTTCTCGCTACGACGTGGCGACCACCGATGTGCTGATAGGTCGAATCGAATCGCTGGTTCGCGAGACCGGACAAACTGGATTTCACTTTGTCGACGAAGCCGCGCCGCCCAAGGCACTCAAGTCGCTTGCATGCGCGCTGCTGAAACGGAAACTGGATATCTCGTGGTGGGGCAACATTCGTTTCGAGAAGTCATTCGATGCCGGTCTTTGCCGGCTATTGGCCGAAAGCGGCTGCATCGCCGTCACCGGCGGATTAGAGGTGGCATCGGATCGCCTGCTCAAACTCATGAAGAAAGGCGTGTCGATCGAGCAGGTGGCCCGGGTCACACGGGCCTTTTCTGACGCGGGGATCCTCGTACACGCCTATCTGATGTACGGCTTCCCCACTCAAACCTCGCAAGACACCGTCGACGCCCTGGAATACGTTCGCCAATTGTTCGCGGCCGGTTGCATACATTCGGCTTTCTTCCACCGCTTCACTTGCACGGTACATTCGCCGGTTGGCAAACATCCGGAACAGTACGGCGTAACCTTATCTGCGCCGCTCCGGACCACATTCGCCAACAACGATATCAATTTCACGGACCTTACCGGCGTGGACCACGATGTGTTTGGTGCGGCGCTCAAGAAGGCACTGTACAACTACATGCTTGGCATCGGACTTGATCTCGACGTGCACGAATGGTTCGAGCAACGCGCGCCTGTTCGCGGCATCGGCAAAAGGGCTCGCCGCCGCACGACCGACGCTGTGCCACGCACAGTCGTGCCGCGAAATCTGATCGAGCGGGCGCTGGCCTGAACGCTCCCGAGTGCTCATCGCCTTCAACAAACCCTTCGGTGTCGCCTGTAAATTCAGCCCGGAGCCGGGCCGCAAGACCCTGGCGGATTACATCGACGCGAGAGGCGTTTATCCTGCCGGCCGCCTCGATACCGACAGCGAAGGCCTGCTGCTGCTCACCGACGACGGCGTCTTGCAAGCGCGCATCGCGGAGCCGAAGCACGCTATAGCGAAAGTGTATTGGGCGCAGGTGGAAGGTGCGCCATCCTTAGCGGCACTCGATCAGCTGCGTAAAGGCGTGAGTCTAGGCGACTTCACGACGCGGCCGGCGAACGCGGATCTCATCGAGGAGCCGCAAGATCTGTGGCCTCGAGATCCGCCGATCCGCTATCGCGCGAAAATTCCGACGGTGTGGCTTGAGCTCACGATCCGTGAAGGAAAGAACCGCCAGGTGCGGCGCATGACGGCTAAGGTGGGATTTCCGACGCTCCGGCTGATACGCGCCGCCATCGGTAAGGTAAGCGTTCAAGGGCTGGCGCTGGGCACGTGGCGCGAAATTCGCCCGGACACCCCGTGGAGCGACTAACAATGTCGCTCGGAATTCGCAGCAAACTCGACGATGAACCGTCGCCCATCCGCCAAGTCCAGATAGTGCGCCCCGGCTGCGAGTGCCGAATTTGCGACACCATAGTCCTGTCCCTGAAACGAGGAGACTTCTTTTCTGGCCGCGATAATTCTACCGTCAGATTTACCGAATGAATGTCGCTTGAGGGCGATAGTCGCCGATTGATCGCGAAAGGCTCAGACGTCGCGCCTCTCGTACTGCGCTTCTGCCAGGCTTGCCCGGGAACCCCGGATTAGCTAGCTGCTAGCCAGTTCCGCGCAGCGCCTCAAATCCGGAGATCACGTCGAATAGTTCCTCGTCGATACCACTTTGGCGCAGCTGGTGGAAGCTGCCATGCAATTGCTCCAGCAGTTCGCTGATGTTCTTATCGGCACGCTGCATTGCGGCCAGGCGGCTCGCATTCTCGCTGGCCAGAGATTCGGCACAGGCACGGAAGAACGAAATGAAGAGATATTCGCGGATCAGTGCCCGCACAGCTTCCATTCGGTCGCCAACCACCTCCGGTAGATTGTCGGTGGGCCACGGGATATCGGTCTGGCTTTTGAGCCAATTTGCATCCAGCGGCAACAGGCGCTGGCGCACGGGCTCGAACAGCGATCCCGACATCGGTCGATTATGGAACACCCACAGAGGTACGTTACGATCGCGCTCGCGATGTGCCTCGCTGGTGATTTGCAACTCTCGAACGAGTGAGGTGATCGCCTGAACTGAATTGGGCACTGCAAAGAGCCCGACCAGCGGCAGGCCGGCCTCTGCCAGACGCGTGTACACTCGCTCGCCGATCGCCCAAACGCGATATTGCCCCGGCGCGGCCGCAAGCGCTTGGATCGCGAACTCGGCCACCACTTCGTTGAATTGCCCGACCAGCCCCTGATTGGAGCCGAAGACAATGGCTCGAGGCATGCCGGAAGCCAGCCGCGGCCCGGTGCCATGAATCGGCTCGCGCCCCTGCAGGCAGACCCGGAGCCCGAGCTGCACGGTTCGATAGTAGTCCGCCAACGCCCGCACCGAATTCTCGTATTGCCCGATATTGGCTGCAGCCAGGGCCTTCATCGTGCGGACGACGGACTGAAGATCGCCCGCGCTGCTGATCTTTCTCCGGAGGCTGGCCGTGGTGTCCGTCATGCCGCTTCCCTACGTGGCTGACTTGGGTTGCAGCTTGGGCTGATAAGATGCGAGCGCCAACCGGGCCACTTCGACAATGGTGCGACGGTCCGCATCACTCAGTGAATGTGCTTGGTCAAGTCGCATGCGCACCTCCGCCGGGACATTCGCGGCGGCGCTTTGGACCGCGGACTCCGCTTTCCGCATCTGCTCGAGAGGAATACCGTCAAAAAGCCGCGCACTCAATGCTACCAGGACGGCAATCTGTGCGGAAACGGAAACCGGTGCACTCTCTGCCTGGTTAAGGCACGCGCGAATGCGCCGCCCGTGCTCAATAATGGCGCGGGTATTTTCATCCAATCGCGCACCGAAGCGGGCAAACGTCTCGAGTTCTTCGAATTGAGCGTAGGATAATTTGAGGTCGCCCGCGATCGCCCGATAAGCCGCACGCTGTGCCTTGCCGCCCACCCGAGACACCGATTGACCCACGTCCACGGCGGGTAGGACGCCTAATTCGAACAACGACGGGGACAGATACAGTTGGCCGTCAGTGATGGAAATTAGATTGGTGGGGATGTACGCGGACATGTTCTGCGCCTCAGTCTCAATGATGGGCAGCGCAGTCATGGAGCCCCCGCCGCGTTCTTGACGTAGATGCGTCGCGCGCTCCAGCAGCCGTGCATGAATATAAAAAATATCCCCTGGAAATGCCTCCCGGCCGGGCGGACGACGCAATAGGAGGGATAACTCGCGATAGGCGCGCGCATGATGGGTCAGGTCATCATAGACGACCAGCACGTCGCGACCGTTCTCCATGAAGTGCTCAGCAATGCTGGTTGCCGCGTATGGGGCAATGAACGTTAGACCGGGTGGATCGTTGCCCTCCGTCACCACGACGACCGTGTAGGCCATGGCACCGTGCGCTCGCAACGTCGCTACCACTTTCGCCACCGCCGAGGCGCGTTGACCGATGGCACAATACACGCACAGCACATTCTGATCGCGCTGGTTAAGGATGGTGTCGATGGCGATGGCCGTCTTACCGGTCTGGCGGTCCCCGAGAATTAATTCGCGCTGTCCGCGCCCCACCGGGATGAGCGCGTCAATGACCTTGAGACCAGTTTGCAGAGGCACGTTGACCGGGGCGCGGTCGATGATGGAAGGTGCCGCTCGCTCGATCGGCAGGCGCGCAGTGCTCGCGACCGGGCCACTGTCGTCGAGCGGTCGCCCCAACGGATCAATGACGCGCCCCAGCATGCCCTCGCCCACCGGCACATCCATGACTCGTCCCGTACGCTCGACTTCGTCGCCGGCGTTCAGATGCCAGTAAGCGCCGAGCAGCACCACGCCGATCTCTGTCTCGTCCACATTGAACGCCATGCCTAATAGGCCGCCGGGAAACCGGACCAATTCCTCAAAGCCGACCCCGGGAAGGCCGGAGACCTTGGCGATACCGGTCGCCAGACTGGTGATCCGGCCCACCTCTCGCGGTCTCATCTGTGGCGTGAAACCCTGCCGAGCTTCAGCCATCGTTGCGAACGTGTCATCAACGATCGCCTGCAACGTTTCCGGCGCGCTGCTCATGAGGGCTTGGGTTGGGACAGCGGCGTCGGCTTTGCCTGTGCGTCCAGCAGCGTTCCCAGTCCTTTCTCCAAAGAGGTGAGATAGTCAGAGATGCTCCAACCGAGCTTCTGCCCGTGGGCGAGGAGTTCGATTCCAGCGACCAGATCCGGGGCGGTCTCGAATCGGACAGGCACGTCGGCGGCAAACGTCTCGTTCAGTGCCCTCCGAATACTCGCCTGTTGCGCCTCCGACAACTGAAATGCACTCCTCACGAATGCCGGCTCAGAGGCCGCCTCGAGGGCGGCGCCAAGCGTCTCCTTGGCCTTGCTGTCCAAGCTTCGCAGTCTTTGGGTAAAGACCTCGCTGATGCGCTCCTCGAGACTGGCGCCGGACAGATCGGTGAGCGCTTTACGCGCGATCGCGAATACCTCCTGCTGAATCTGGCGGCGAAGTGCCTGATTCAGTGCCTTCGCGTCGCTGTGCAGCGCCTCCTGCCGCTTGGTACTCAGGACATCGGCGGCTCGTCTCGCCTCCTCCAGGAGTCGTTGGCGTTCGCCCTGCGCCTCGGCGATCGCGGTCTTCAGAAGTTCGTCGCGCTGCTGAACGAACACTTCGTTCTTGCGTTGAAACTCCTCGCGTTCCATGCGCGCCGCGTCCTTTTGCTTATCCGCATCAGCCAGTTCCGCAGCGATTCGCTTCTCGCGTGCGTCCACCGCATCGAGGATCGGCTTATACAGAAAGCGCTTCAGCAACCACACCAGAATGATGAAGTTGAGCGCCTGTGCGCCGACCGTGAACCAGTCAATCAGCATCGTTTATTTTCCGATGGCGGGCGCGGTGATGTGATTCCAGAACGGATTGGCAAACAGGAGAATCATCGACACCACGAAGCAGTAGATTGCGATGGACTCGATCATGGCGAGCCCCACGAACAGCGTCCGAGTGATGGTCGTAGCCGCATCGGGTTGCTGCGCCAGCGAACTTAGCGCAGTGGCCACCGCGCGTCCTTCGCCAAGTGCCGGTCCGATACTGCCCAAGGCTATCGTCAGCCCGGCGGTGACGATCGAGGCGATTGCGATGAGCGTCATGCTATCCATGGTGTTCTCTCACTGCCGTTGGTCAAGTGGTAATGGTCGGCTTCAACTCAGACTTCGAAGGGCGTCCGCGAGTCGCGGCCGCGAGATAAACTGTGGCCAGGATGCTGAAGATGTATGCCTGCACCATGCCGGTGAGCAGACCGAGCGCACTCATGGCGATCGGAAAGATGAAGGGTGTGATGGTCAGCAGGATCGCCAGAATCATGGTTCCGCTCATCATGTTGCCGAACAGGCGGACCGCGAGGGCGAGCGTGCGCGATAATTCGCTGATGATGTTGAAGGGCAACATGATGACGGTCGGTTCCACGTAAGATTTGAGGTAGCCGCCCAAACCCTTCTCCCGAATACCATAAAACGGTACCGCTGCCAGCACGCACAGCGCCAAAGCCGCGGTGGTTGAAAGCGATCCGGTCGGCGGTTCATATCCGGGAATGATGGTGCACAGGCTCGCTGACGCGACGAACAGAAAGAGCGTACCCAGAAACCCCATGTACTTCTTGGGGTGGCGTAACCCAACTTCCGCAATCTGTTTCTCGATGCCCGTGACGATGATTTCCAGAAGATTCTGCCAGCGGGATCGATGCAGTTCGGTGGAGAGGCTGCGCGTGACGAGCTTTGAGCCCGCCGCCAGCACCATCATCAGTCCCCACGTAAATGCGATCGTACCGTTGAGTTTGAAGACTCCGTGCTGCCAGAAAATCAACTCGTCCGGACTAAGGCGCATACCGGGTCCCTAATGCCTGAGCATGGTCGGGCCCGAGTTTCGGTCGAGTAAGCGTCTTGACCACCAGACGGGCCACGATAAATCCAGAAAGACAGCCTATCCATCGCGTCCAACGATCCCCGCCAGCGAAATAAAAGCCCGCCATCGTGACGCCCATCCGCAGCAGCAGGCTGCCCAGGAACCACAGCGCCGGCGCTGGAGACGACAGGCCCTTGATCACGGTCCACCACAGGCCGCCGAAGTAGAATCCACCAAGCACTAGCCCCGCCATCAAGGCGGGTAACATAAACACCACGTCAGCCATTTTTGTTCTCCAGGGCGGCCCGAATCTCCCGGTCCTCCTTGGCCACCCAATGCCACGCATTCAGACAGCCCAGGGCCAAGCCCGCCGCCAGCAGGGCCAGCGTCCAAGCGTGTTTGCCCGGATGATGATGGTCCAGCCAAATCCCCAAGGCCGCGCCGAGCAGCGTAGGAACAACCACCGACCAGCCGATCAGGCCCATCATCCCTAAACCAAACCAAACACCAGGCGCGGCGTTGCGGCGCGCCTTGAGCTTGCGCTCCGCTGCAGTGCCCACCGCCTGACCGAGGGTCACGCCTTCCAGATCTTCTCGCCCAACCTCATTCATGGCGAAGCTTGACCATGCGCCGGATCAGATCGCTTTCCAATTTCGTTAGTGTGGAGCGGAGGCTCTGTTCACGCGCGTCCAGGGTCAGAAACTCCTGTTCCACCGCTTCGCGCAGACGCCCTAGGTCCGCCCCGCTCAGCGCCCGCCGCACGGAAACGAGCACCTCCGAACCGGTCTTGACGAGCACACCCTCATCCACCGCCACGTACACTTCCTCGCCCGAGGTGGTTTCATAGGTCAGAATGCCGGGCGCGAGTGGCGCCACACAATCAAGCCGGTGCGGCAACAGCCCCAGCGAACCCGCGCGGGTCTGCGCAACAATACGGGAAACGCCCTGCTGATCGGCGAATACCCGGAACGGCAGTAGAATCTTCAGATTCATGCGTGCGCTCCCGGCCGCGGCACATTCGACCGCGCAGGCGCCGCGGCGGGGGATGAAACGGGCTCCGGCTTAGCCTTCGCTTCCTCGATGGCGCCGATCATGTAGAGAGCACTTTCCGGATAATCCTTGAATTCATCACGGAGAATACGCTCGCAGCCGTTCAGCGCGTCCTTGAGGCAGACGAGCTTGCCCTCGAGGCCGGTGAACTGCTCGGTGGTAAAGAAGGGCTGCGACAGAAATCGTTCCAAACGGCGTGCACGGGCAACGACCGTGCGGTCCTCCGGCGAGAGTTGCTCCAGGCCGAGCATGGCGATGATGTCCTTGAGATCCGCATATTGGGCCAAGGTACGTCGGACTTCTCGCGCCAGCGCGTAGTGGCGCTCGCCGACGATTCCGGGCGTGGCCATTTTAGAACTCGACTGCAGGGGGTCGATGGCGGGAAACAGCCCCTCGCTGGCCCGCTTGCGTGACAACACGATGGACGCTGAAAGATGCGAGAAGGTGTGTACCGCGGCGGGATCCGTGAAATCGTCCGCGGGCACATACACCGCCTGAATGGAGGTTATGGCACCGGTGTCGGTATTCGCGATGCGCTCTTCCAGCCCGGACAGCTCGGTGCCCATTGTGGGTTGATAGCCGAGCCGCGATGGCATCTGGCCCATCAGACCCGAGACCTCCATGCCGGCCTGGATAAAGCGAAAAATGTTGTCGACCAGCAGCAGGACGTCGCGGTGCTCGTCGTCGCGGAAGTACTCGGCCATCGTGAGCGCGGCGTGGCCGACGCGGAACCGGGCGCCGGGAGGCTCGTTCATCTGCCCAAAGACCATGACCATGTTCGGCAGCACCCCAGCTTCCTTCATTGCGTGGTAAAGCTCCTCGCCTTCACGACAGCGCTCGCCAATGCCGCAAAAGATACTGACCCCCTCGTGATGACCGACCATGTTGTGGATCATTTCCGTCAGCAGAACCGTCTTGCCGACTCCAGCACCGCCAAACAATCCCGCCTTGCCGCCACGCTCGAGAGGCACGAGCACATCTATGGCCTTAATGCCAGTCTCAAAGACTTGCGACTTCGTGGATCGGTGCGCTAAGGACGGAGGCGCATGGTGGACGGACCGCCATTGAACATCATTCAATGCGGCCTCCCCGTCGATGACCTGGCCGAAGACATCGAACATGCGCGAGAGCACCGCCTTACCGACGGGCGCTTGCAATGGCCCGCCGGTGTCCTCTACGGCCATGCCTCGTGCGAGACCTTGCGTCGGGGTTAACGCGATCCCGCGCACATGATGGGTATCCTGCTGCGCCAGCACTTCAATGACGATCTGATGTTCAGCCCCCGTCAACAAGACAGAATATATGGACGGCAAATGATCGTCGAAACGAATGTCGACAATGCTGCCGCGCACCGATACGACCACGCCTGTGTTAGCACACTTGGTGGCGCGCCTCATCGATCGTCGATCCATTGGGTCTTGCTTGAATGCATTTCTTCCGGCTAAGCTGGCCACACCTGCGTCGCGTTGTCACTTTCCCGACCAATACCGTCTCTAGTCGCCGGTACGTGAGCCGATCAATAAGATCCATCACCAAGTACAAGATGATCCGGACCGCTCAGGACCGTCAGTTCGAGACGCGTTGCGATGGCACCCTCGGTGCAAGAGCTTTGATACTCATCATTCATTATGACCTCGCGGGAAACCTGTCTTGATTTCGTGCGGAAACGAATTCAGTCTACTCCTGATAATGTGATGCGCTATCAGAGGCTGAGAAACCGCATCACCCTAGAACACGGAATCCCTGAAGACACTGAGGGAATTCACCTATTGAAGTGAGCCCCACTCCCACACAGTTGTTAGATCTGGGACTTACATCGCGTAGAGATGCCATAGTTTACGCCGATGCAGGACCGGATGCTCTGTCGAACCACTTATTGAATTCAGGCGACATCATGAATACTCCAATCACTGAAAAGCGCTCCATCACCAAGGCCATTACTTATCGGCTCGTCATTATTTGCCTCGATTTCCTGGTGATTTACCTCCTGACCGGTAAAGTGAGAACAGCAGTCGGATTCATGCTCATCAGTAACGTTTACACCACAGTTGCCTATTTCGCGCACGAGAGAATCTGGGCGCACATCGACTGGGGCAGACAGGCAGCGTCCTAAGGATCTCGAAGCCCAGACCAGTGTCTTCCCGGCGAGCGTCGAGGCTGTAAGATTCTTACCGTCAGATTTACCGTCAATAATCTTCGCTCTATACGCGCGGCGATCAGCGGTCGAAATCAAAAACAAATTAAGTCAACGAATTAGCTATCGCCAGAGCGGCCCGCGACGATTGAACATCAATTGTCTCCGGCGCTCGTAATCTCTTGATACATCTCAGTTATTTTCGACCAGAAAACCGAATTACTCCCACTCAATTGTCTCCAGCGCTTGTAATCGCTTGAACAGGCTTGGTTTCTCTCGGCGCCACTTCAATTTTACCGTCACGTTGACCGTCAAAATATTTTGCTTGGTACCGATAGTGGGTGATAGATGCCGAGAGTCCTGCGCTTGAGTAAGGTCGCGATTTTCTGTCTTCCGCGAGGAATAAGGACCGTCATTCTGCTGGATGAGGGTTCGCGCTAAACATCTCGACCACGTGCTCGGCTGGGCCGCCCAGACTCGTATCGAGTTGCTGTTCATTGTTATCAAAACAACAATTGCGATTTTTATAGCAATGAAAGACAATGCTATCGTGAAAACCTTTGACGACCTTGAGATTCATCGCCCAGAGCTGGCCCGCGGCTATCTGCAATTGCTCAATGCGCAGCCGCACCGGCCCATCGCGCTATTCGCACCGCGCCGTGTCGGTAAGACTTTCTTTCTCGAGAATGACCTTTCCCCAGCGGCGCATGCGGAAGGGTTCATCACCGTATATGCCGATCTCTGGTTGCACAAGACCGCGCCGCTGGATGCGATCAATCATGCTCTTGAGGAGGCTCTGGATGAATTGACGGTGCCGACCACCACCATCGGCAAGATCGCTAAAACCCCGGTCAAAAAGGTTGGTGGATTCGGAGCCAGCCTCGAGTTCGGCGATGAGCCCAAGCCGCGCCAGCTACCGGCTCAACCGGAACTTCGCTTGGATTCGCTCGTTGGCCGATTGGCAACCGCCGCGGGCAGGCGCGTACTGCTGATGCTCGACGAGATTCAAGCCTTAAGCGCTCTTCCGAACGGCGATTCGATCGTGGCGACGCTGCGCGCGGTCTTGCAGAAGCGCAAGAAGCAAGTGTCCGCCGTATTCACCGGATCGTCTCAGGAGGACCTGGCGACCTTAGTGGCCGCTGCAGGCGGACCGATGTATCAGTTTGCGCAGTTGCTCGACTTCCCTGTCCTGGACGATGAATACCTGCGATTGCTCGCTAATCATTTCGCACGGGTCCACCGGGGCAAGCATCTCGATATCGCCGATTTAGGGCGAGTATTCGAGAAGATAGGATATAAGCCAGCACTGCTCAAGGATCTGGTCAAGTCGATGTCGGCCGAAGGTGTGACTGACGTCGACTTCGCGCTGCAACGTATGATGAAGGACGACCGGCAAGTCGCAGGCTGGCGAGGATTGCTCGCCGGGCTCCAGCCGCTCGACCGGGAAGTGCTGCTGCGAGTGGTACAGGGAAACGCGCCACTGGGACAGGACACTTTAAGGGCGCTGCGCAACATCGCAAGCCTGAAGCCGACGATCGCGAGGGTACGCAAGGCGCTGGATAACCTCAAACGCGCAGGGATATTGGCCAAGCCGGGCGGCAGTTACATCGTCGAAGATCGTCTGTTCGCGGAATACTTGGCGACGATCACGGATTCCGCCGAGCCTGACCCAATGCCGAAATCAGTAGGCAATAGCGTCGTTGTCGAATACCGCCAAAAGTCGCGGAAGAAGAAATAACGCGGCCGAGTGCAAGAGAACCCGACGAACTCGAAGGTCGCAAGGCGACCCCTTCTCGGACATTGGCGCTTCCCGTGAATAGACAGTCTGCGTGGGCAAAGCGGGACCGGCGATGTCGGGTATATTGGGCGTTGTCCTCCGCGACACCGCTGGGTTCGCACGGCACTAACGGAGGCCGGTTCAAGCAAGGGGAACCTAATGGCGACATCACTCTACGGCCTCAGCGTGCCGACCTTCCTGCAGACCGTGAAGGCCGTGGGAGGTTTCCTCGACCGCGCGGCCAGGCACTGCGCCGAGACCCGCGCAGACCCGGACGACTTCGTGCACGCCCGGCTCTTCGACGATATGGCGCCCTTCCATTTCCAGATCGAAGCAGCGTGGCATCATTCCGTATGGGGGCTGGAGGCGGTGAAAACCGGCGTGTTTGCCCCGCCCGCACTGGTCGGACCGGTTCCTTTCGCCGACCTCCAGGCCATGATTGGCAAGGCGGAAACGGCGCTGGAGGCGTTCACCCCGGACGAGGTCAACAGCTGGGCGGGCCAAGGACCTAGACCTTCAGATCGGCCCGCGGAGGCTAGCCTTTACGTCGGAGACCCTCATCCTTTCGTTTTCGCTGCCCAACTTCTATTTCCACGCCGTCACCGCATACGACATCCTGCGCATGCGGGGTGTGCCGCTCGGAAAGCGCGACTACGAGGGCCAGCTGCGCACTCGGACTGCCTAGACCAGTTCCCGATAGGACGCTTTCGCGGATACCACAGCTCCTTGCCGGCAACCCGCGCAGCAATCAATGGCACATTAGTAAATTGAGTGGCTGGTATAAATCGTTATACCGTTCCCATCGGGGTCCTTTGTGCAAAAAAGATGATGTCCAAAAAACGTTTCATCAGGGATCTCTCCTGCCGCGATTCCCCGACTGATTATCTCCAACCGATATTTTTTCAACTCATCCAAACCTTTGCCTTCAATCATGAGGTCAAATTGCTCAGAAAATCTCTTATGGAATTGTCCTGTCAAACTCTCTGCGATACCTTCTCCAGCCATTGAATCAACCGATAGCAAGATAAGATGAGTGCCTCCACGTAGTTCAATAATTGCTGCCTCTTCGTCTGTAAAAAATGGAGGAATGCCGAGATTCGAGTAGAATTGGCAACTGCTCTTGAGATCAGCCACCTTAAAAACAAGGTGGCCTACTGCCAATTCTAAGTCAGCGGCAGTCTTCATCTCGCTCAATGCTAAACCGGTCATGATTTCACCTCACAAGTTGTTCTGTAAAATTGCCCTACCACTTCGGGAGCTTTAAGGGTCTTTAAAAACGACGATTTCACCGCGACTCTTGAGTGCCGGATGGAATGAAGGCAACCCTGATACAGCAGCGTCACGGTTCGTCCTGAAGATCATTGTTGTGAAAGATACCATTCGGTATCTTTTAATGCAATCAGTTTATTTGCGCCACTGGTCGCATCCAAAGGAATACAATTTTGAGACGTTGAGGGGGTGTTCGAAAATGAAGGCGACTAAAGTAAAAAACGCGTACATGAAAAAGAAGGACCCTCTCTTCGTTAGAGAATCCCTTTTATCTGCCGCCTTCGAACTCGCTGCGACCAAGGGTATAGCTGATGTCACCGTCAACAAAGTGAGCGAATTGGCTGACGTTACCAAGGGGGCTTTCTTTCATCACTTCGATAGCAAAGAGACGTTGGTGACGGAGCTGATGCAGATGCTATTGACGCGATTGGACAAGCAGTTTGACCGACTGATGGCGCAGGAAGAGAATTCCGACGGATGCTTTACTCGTGCATACATTAGGGCCGCATTCTCCGAAGGTGCAGCGGAACGTAAAGTGTGGGGCGCGCTCTTGAGCCTGTTGGCCTCTAAAGATCAGGTCGGGTGGGTGTGGGATACCTGGCTGAGCGAGCGCCTGAAGAGACATTCGAAAACTGATTCGAGAATTGAGCTTCGAGTCGTAAGACTTGCAGCAGACGGCGTATGGCTTGAGAGAATCATGCACGCAAAATCGAAAAACCTAAAGGGTGTCGAAGAGTCTCTCATTGAGATGACGCGAATCCGTTAGAAAATCGGCTGAGAAGCGTCACGGATAGCCGCTGTGCGAATGACTGCAAACCGGAGGCAATCGGGGTTTGCGAATAGCCGACATTGCCCGGGCACGGTCAGCTGTCCAAAGAGGGCGGAATCGCGCAACGTCGGCAGACCGCGGGTAATCGTGCGCCTCAATCCTCCATCTCCTTCAATGTAGTTTAGGTTTCGCCGACATTTTCCCCGAAACTCCCCCCTGCGCTTACCCCGGCTCCGCGTGAACATATCCGCCGTGAACTCCCGTAACGCTAATCAGCACATACCCGCGAAGCGCCCCCCTCTACTCTGGCGAGTCGTCGATGAGAGGGGTGGCTTCGGTGATCGAAGTCTGTTGCTGCACATGCCGGCATTGGATCAGCATGATCAATACCGTAGCAGCTGGTGGAACAAAGATTTCCCGACGCCGCCGATAAATCGGGTCGCGTGAAATGCGTGATTGCGGTCATCGGCGCAATCCTCTAAGACGGCGGCGCGAATTCGAGACAAAACGCTCGAGAGCACTAAAACCCAGATTATACCGTCAAAATATTCGCGTTGGCCGAGCGATAGATGGCGATAGACGGCGAGCGAAAGGTCGCGCAAAAACAGGGGGTTATCATTTGAGTTTTCGCCCGGGTGCCGATAGATGGCGAAGATCGAAAGGATTTTCTATTCCCACTCAATCGTCGCCGGCGGCTTTCCCGAAATGTCGTAGACGACGCGTGATATCCCGGGCACTTCGTTGATCACGCGATGCACCACGCGGTCGAGAAACTCATACGGCAGACGCGCCCAGCGCGCCGTCATGAAATCGATGGTCTCCACCGCCCGCAGCGCAATCACATAATCGTAGCGACGCCCATCGCCCATGACGCCGACGGAACGCACCGGCAGGAATACCGCGAAAGCCTGGCTGACTTTGTCGTAGAGTTCGTGACGGCGCAGTTCCTCGATGAAAATGGCGTCCGCGCGCCTCAATAGATCGGCATGGTGCTTGTGAATTTCACCTAAGATGCGCACGCCCAGGCCCGGGCCCGGAAAGGGATGCCGATGCACCATGTCTTTCGGCAGCCCAAGTTCGACACCCAGCTTGCGCACTTCGTCCTTGAACAGTTCGCGCAGCGGCTCCAACAGCTCGAGCTTCATGTGCTGAGGCAAGCCGCCCACATTGTGGTGCGACTTGATGACGTGGGCTTTGCCGGTCTTGCCGCCGGCGGATTCGATCACGTCGGGATAAATCGTGCCCTGTGCGAGCCACTTGACGTCCTTGAGCTTGGCCGCCTGCTCGTCGAAGACTTCGACGAACATGCGGCCGATGATCTTGCGCTTCTTCTCCGGATCCGACTCGCCGGCAAGCGCCGTCAAAAACCGCTGCTCCGCATCGACGCGAATCACGCGCACACCCATGTGCTCGGCGAACGTCGCCATCACCTGATCGCCCTCGCCCAGGCGCAATAGTCCGTGGTCCACGAATACGCAGGTGAGCTGTGCGCCGATGGCGCGATGTAGCAGCGCGGCCAGCACCGACGAGTCCACGCCGCCCGACAGGCCGAGCAGCACTTTATCCTTGCCGACCTGCGCGCGAATTCGCGCCACGCTGTCTTCGATGATATTGCCGGTTGCCCAATTCGCCGAGCAGCCCGCGATTTCGCGCACGAAGCGCCGCAAAATCTCTGCGCCCTGAAGGGTATGCGTCACTTCGGGGTGAAACTGCAGGCCGTAGAATCGCCGCGCCTCATCCGCCATCGCCGCGAGCGGTGCGTTGTCGCTCGATCCAATGATCTTGAATCCCGGCGGCACCGCAACGACACGATCGCCGTGACTCATCCACACATCGAGTACCCGCCGCCCATGATTGTCGCGATTGTCTTCGAGGCCATCGAGCAGCGGCGAGTCGCCGGTCGGCCGAACCTGCGCGGCGCCAAACTCGCGGTGGCTCGAAGATTCGACCTGACCGCCCAGCTGCGCGGCCATGGTCTGCATGCCGTAGCAAATGCCGAGCAGCGGCACACCCGATGAAAACACGATTGGCGGGGCTTCCGGGCCCTTGACGTCGTACACCGATTCGGGACCGCCGGAAAGAATGATCGCCTTCGGTGCAAAACGCCGGATCTGCTCCGCATCGACGTCGCACGGGTAGATTTCCGAATACACCCCGAGTTCACGCACGCGGCGTGCGATCAACTGGGTGTACTGGGCGCCGAAATCGAGAATGAGGACCCGGTCCGCGTGAATGTCGGGCATCAACCTATCCGATAGTTGGGCGCTTCTTTGGTGATGGTCACATCGTGGACGTGACTCTCGCGAACGCCGGCGCTGGTGATGCGCACGAATTGCGGACGTGTGCGCATTTCCTCGATACTGCCGCTGCCGGTGTAGCCCATGGCAGCGCGCAGGCCGCCCGATAGCTGGTGCAGTATGGCGACCAGACTGCCCTTGTAGGGGACGCGTCCCTCGATGCCTTCCGGCACCAGCTTTTCGAGTTCCGTCGTGGTGTCCTGAAAGTAACGATCGCTGGAGCCGTGTGCCTGCGCCATCGCGCCCAACGACCCCATGCCGCGATACGCTTTATAGGAACCGCCCTGGTACAGTTCCACGTCGCCCGGGGATTCTTCGGTGCCCGCGAACATGCCGCCGATCATCACGCAGTGCGCCCCGGCCGCCAGCGCCTTGGCGATATCGCCGGAATACCGGATGCCGCCGTCGCCGATCACCGGCACCCCGGTACCCTCCAGCGCCTTGGCTACCCGGGCAATTGCGCTGATTTGCGGCACGCCGACGCCGGCGATGACGCGCGTCGTGCAGATCGAGCCGGGCCCGATGCCGACCTTGACCGCGTCGGCTCCGTGCTTCACGAGATCGAGCGCCGCCTCGGCCGTCACGATATTGCCGCCGATGACTTGGATGTCGGGATACTGTGCTTTGATCTTCGCCACCGTCTCGAGCACGCCGCGCGAATGGCCGTGCGAGGTGTCGACCACGACGACGTCCACGCCCGCTTCGCGCAATGCCGCGACTCGCTTCAGCGTATCGGGCGCCGTGCCCACGGCGGCGCCGACGCGCAGGCTTCCCACGCTGTCCTTGCACGCATTCGGGAATTCAGTGGCCTTTTGGAAATCCTTCACGGTGATCATGCCTTTGAGCTCATGATCTCCGGCAATCACCAGCACCTTTTCGATGCGGTGCTTGTGCAGCAGCGCGAGCACCTGGTCCTTGGGCGCGTTTTCGCGCACCGTGATCAGGCGATCCTTCGGCGTCATGACGGTGGACACCGGCGCATCGAGCTTGGTTTCGAAGCGCAGATCACGATGCGTGACGATGCCCACCACCTTTGTGCCGAGCACCACCGGCACTCCGGAGATATTCTTGGCGCGGGTCAGTTCGAGAACCTGACGAATCGTCATGTCGGGATTCACCGTGATCGGGTCGCTGATCACCCCGCTCTCGAACTTCTTCACGCGGTCGACCTGCCGCGCTTGATTGTCGACCGACATGTTCTTGTGAATGATGCCGATACCGCCTTCCTGGGCGATCGTGATGGCCAGGCGCGCCTCGGTGACGGTATCCATCGCGGCGGACACCACGGGCAGATTGACCTGGATTTCGCGGGTCAGCTTGCTGGCGAGGGACACGTCGCGGGGCAAGACTTCGGAATATGCCGGCACGAGCAGGACGTCATCGAATGTGAGTGCCTCTTCAAGAATACGCATAGGTAGCGTTCACGGGTCATCTAAGAGGCGGCGCATTGTACCTTGCGCCTGATGCGCGGTAAACCGCTATCATTTAGCCATGGAACTCGCCGAAAACGCAGCCCACCCGAAGCGGCCCGAGCGCGACATTTACAGTGTTTCGCGCCTCAATCGCGAAGTCAGGGTGCTGCTGGAGCGCGGATTCGGCAGCCTGTGGCTGGAAGCGGAAATCTCCAATTTCGCGAAGCCCAGCTCCGGCCACTGGTATTTCTCGCTCAAGGATGCCGCCGCGCAGGTTCGCTGCGCCATGTTCCGCCAGCGAAATATGTTGTGTGCCTTCATCGCAAGGGACGGCCAAAAAGTGCTGGTGCGGGCCCGCATCGGGTTGTACGAGCCGCGCGGCGAGTACCAGCTCATCGTCGACCATATGGAGGACGCCGGGCTCGGCGCCCTGAAACGGCAGTTCGAGGAATTGAGCGCCAAACTCGAGCGCGAGGGCCTGTTCGCGGCCGAGCGCAAGCGTCCCTTGCCGAGCCTGCCCCGACGCATCGGCATCATCACCTCACCGACCGGCGCCGCGGTGCGGGACATTCTGCACGTGCTGGCGCGGCGCTTTCCCGCGGCAGCGGTCTTGGTCTACCCCGTGTCCGTTCAGGGCGCTCAAGCGGCGGCGGAGATCGTCGCGGCGCTTGAAGCTGCCGGCCGCCGCGCCGAATGCGACGTGCTGATCCTGGCGCGCGGCGGCGGTTCCTTGGAGGACCTGTGGGCGTTCAACGACGAACGCTTGGCGCAGGGCCATCGTGGCTTCGCCTATCCCGGTGATCACGGGCATCGGTCACGAGATCGACTTCACCATTGCCGACTTCGCCGCGGACATGCGCGCACCCACGCCCTCCGCGGCCGCGGAGATGGTGGTTCCCGACGCCGAAGAATGGTTCAGCGCCTTCGTGCGGCTGGGCGCGCGGCTGCAGCGCTGCATGCTGCGCCGTCTCGAGGAGCACCGCGAACGCCTGCGCTGGCTGAGCGGGCGTGCGGCCCTCGTGGGCCCGGCTGCGCGCCTGGGAGCGCGGGCGCAGCGATTGGACGAGCTCGAACAGTGCTTGGTGCGCGCGGTGCGCCGCCGGCTGCAGGAACATCGCGAACGCTTGCGCTGGTTGGCGGGGCGGGCCGCGCTGATGAGTCCGTCGGCGCGCCTGACGCAGCAGCGCTTGCGGTTGGACACCTTGGAGCAGCAGCTGAGCCGTGCGTGGCGGCAGGCGGTCAATTCCCGACGCGAGAGGCTGCTGCCGCTGATACGCACCTTGAATGCCGTCAGTCCGCTCGCGACGCTCGAGCGCGGCTACGCCATCGTCAGCGTCGAAGGCGGTGCCATTCTTCGCAATGCCGCGGATGCAAAGCCGGGCACGATCATCGAAGCGCGCCTTGCCCGAGGCAGGGTTCGCGCCAAAATCGAAGGCCCGTCGTGATGCGCAGCTCTGGCGCCGCATTCGCGTCCATCGTCTGGGGCTGCGCGCTCCTCGCCCGCAGCCCTCATCGCCCTGGGGGTCGACCTGCCGCACGAAAATGCCGGTGCCCGGCGGCGTCAAGATACTGCGCCTCAATTCCACCGCGACGTCCATGCCCTATGTCGACACGGACGGGCATCGCGCGTTGGTGGTTCAGGATGGTGCGACATGGGTGGCGGTGATCGGCATCCCGCTGTCCGCGCCGCTCGGGATGCGGCAGGTGACCGTGCGCGATCCCAACGGCACGCAAGAGCTCGAATTCGCGGTGGGCGACAAGCAATACACCAGCCAATCGCTCAAGGTCGCGCCGGGCCAAGTCGATTTGTCGGCCGCGGATCTCGCGCGCGTCAACCGGGAGAAAATCCGCATCGAGCATGCATTGAGTCATTGGACGGAACCGCCGCCGGAGTCTCTGCGTTTGCCCCCGCCGGTGCCCGGTCCGCACAGCAGCTCATTCGGCTCGCGCAGAGTCTTCAATGGCCAATCGCGCAATCCGCATAGCGGCATGGACATTGCGGCGGCCACGCGGCACCGCCGTGCTTGCGCCCATCGCCGGCACGGTGGTCGACACGGGCGCGTACTTTTTCAACGGCAACACCGTGTTCATCGACCATGGCCGCGGCCTGATCAGCATGTACTGCCATTTGAGCGCGATTGACGTAAAGCCCGGAGCAGCGCGTGGCCGCAGGGACTCGCATCGGCGCCGTCGGGCATGACCGGGCGCGCCACCGGCCCGCACCTGCACTGGGGATTGAGCCTCAACCGCGCCTGGGTCGATCCCGAGCTGTTCCTGCCTTAGGAGCCTGTAGTCTGGCTCGCTCCCAACATCTGCTCGACCGCGGCGCCTTCGAGCGGCGACGCCAGTGCGGCCTGCCGCAGACGCGCGCTGTGTTCTTGCACGGCCGCGCCGGACGGCTGCATTTCGATCTGTCCCTGGAAGAATGCGCCTTCGGTGATTCCGACGCGCGGTGCAAAGACGTTGCCCTTGACCTTGGCGGTGGCGCGAATGCTCACCGACTCGGTGGCGAACAGGTCGCCTTCGACCTTGCCGTCGACGACGATGACGCGCGCGCGAATGTCGCCCTTCATCGAGCCGTCCGTTCCCACCGTCAGGCTCTGCGTGTGGGTAATCGACCCTTCCACACTGCCCTGAATGATCAGATCTTCTTGGGCCGACAATTCACCGCGGAATCGCAGAGTGGGACCGAGTACCGAGGCTCGCGGAGCGGCTTCCGGCGCTCGCGCCTCGGGCGCGCGCGGTTCGGCGGCCTTGGGCTGCGGCACGCGGGGCTCGGGTCGGGGCTCGCGCGGTTCCGGGCGGGTCAGGGAAGGTTCGGGCACGCCGCTGCGGCCGCTTGAATTGGAATTCATCATGGGAGCGTCTCCATCGAGAGGTTTTTTAAACCAGGACATCGTTAGGCTGCACTGCCGGAAACTTTGACTGCCCGCGCGATGGGAGCTTCCGGCTTGGCGGGCTGCTGGCCGGCTTTCTTGCCGCCCATGTCAATGCTGCCGCTGAAATTGGCGCCCTCCATGATGCTGACGGTGGGCGCGAAGATATTGCCGCAAACCTTCGCGGTATCCTTGACGAACACGGATTTCTCCGCCTGCAAATCGCCGTCGACGGTTCCCTCGACGATGATGAGCTGCGCGCGAATATTCGCCTTGACCGTGCCTTGCGGGCCGACGGTCAAACGCTGTGTATGCGTGATCGATCCTTCGACGCGGCCCTGGATCAGCAGATCCTCTTCGGCGCTCAGATCACCTTTGAAATAGAGAGTCGGACCGAGAATGGAAGCGCGCTCGGTCGCACTATTGTAGGGATTGCTCATTCGGAATCTCCGTGGCGGACGTAGGCAGGCAGCGCGAGATTACCCGGCATAATCGGTATCGAAGTGAGACTTCGATCACGATTCCCTCGCGACGTTGATTCGGAGCGCATCGGACTGTCGCCAAACGCGGACGGAGATCCATTCGGCCGCATCACCGGCGGGCGTCACCGCGCCTTCAGGGCTTGTTGTCGGCGCCGCTCCGTGACGCCGCTTGCCGCTGTAGATAGTCGTTCAAACTGTGCGCCAGCGAGACGAAGTCCGAAGGAATCATCAGCACCGTGGTGCTGTTGTTTTCGGCACCCACCTCGGCAATCATTTGCATGCGCCGCAGTTCCAACGCGGCGGGATTCATCGTAATCTGTGCCGCGGGGCGTTGACCTTGATCGTCACGCTGTCGCGTGTAATCGTCTCCTGCTGTTCAGCCGACACGGTGCGGGTGCGGATATCGACCCTGACCGCGCGCTCGATGTTCAGGGGAATGATCCAATACAAGCCCGGCCCGCGCAGACCCTGGTAGCGGCCGAGGCGGAATACCACGCCGCGCTCGTATTCCTGCGCGACCCGCAGGCCCGACAGGGCGATCACGACCAAACCGACGATCAAGAGATCGAGAAGCGGAAACATCCGTGTAGTTTAGCCTATTGACTACTCGATGCTTTCCCCATGCAGCGAAATATCCAGGCCCTCGCGCTCCTGCTCCTCGGTGACGCGCAATCCGATGGTCATGTCGATCACCTTCAAAATGATGAAGCTCACCGCAAATCCATAGATCACGGTCACGCCGACGCCTACCAGCTGAATGAGCAGCGAGCCGTCCACGCCGCTGATCTCCTTGCTGACGAATACGCCGGTGAGCAACGCGCCGACGATGCCGCCGATGCCGTGCACGCCGAAGGCATCCAGGGAATCGTCGTAGCCCAGCTTATGCTTCAACCAAGTTGCTGCGATGAAGCATACAACCCCGGCAATGAGGCCGATGATCACCGCGGAAGTCGGGCCCACGAAGCCGGAGGCCGGCGTGATCGCGACCAAGCCCGCCACCGCGCCCGACGCGATACCCAACACGCTGGGCTTGCCGCGGCTGATCCATTCGGCAGCCATCCAGCCGAGCGCTGCCGTCGCGGTGGCCATTTGGGTCACCAGCATCGCCATGCCGGCGCGGCCGTCGGCGGCACCCGCCGAACCGGCGTTGAAGCCGAACCAGCCGACCCACAATAGCGAGGCGCCGATCAGCGTCAGGGTGAGGTTGTGGGGCGCCATCGCCTCTCTGCCATAGCCCAAGCGCTTGCCGAGTACCAAGCAGCTGGCAAGACCCGCGATGCCGGCATTGATGTGCACCACCGTGCCGCCGGCAAAGTCGAGGACGCCCAGCTTGTTGAGCCAGCCGCTCGGCTCCCACACCATGTGGGCGATCGGTGCATACACCAGCAGCGACCAGGCCGACATGAACACCAGCATGGCGGAGAACTTCATGCGGTCGGCGAACGCGCCCGCGATCAGCGCCGGAGTGATGACCGCAAACGTCAGTTGAAACATCGCATACACGGTTTCGGGGATGGTCAAAGCCAAGTGCGACACCGACACTTGATTGGAGTCATGCATGAACGCCATGCCGCTGAAAAACGCGCGGCTCGCACCGCCCAAGAACCGACTGCCCGGGGTGAATGCCCACGAGTAGCCGATCAGCCACCACAGCAGCGTCACGACGCAAGTAATCGCAAATGTCTGCATCAGCGTTGCCAGCACGTTTTTCTTGCGCACCATTCCACCGTAAAACAGCGCGAGTCCCGGTACCGACATCATCAGGACCAAGGCGGTGGAGGTCAGCATCCATGCGGTATCGCCGGAACTTATTTTGTCGACGCCCATCAGGCTTGGCTCGGTCGGCGCGTCGGCCCACGCGCCGCGCACCGCCAACGTGAATCCGCCGAGAAGCACCAGTCGAGACAGTTTACTCATCGAAGCAAATCCCCCTTGAATGCTAAATCGCGCTGGCGTCGCGCTCGCCCGTTCGGATGCGTATCACCTGCGCAAGGTCGAAGACGAAGATTTTTCCGTCCCCCACCTTGCCGGTCTGGGCTGATTTGGCGATCGCCTCGATTACTTGATCGACCAGCGCATCATCGATCGCGATTTCTATTTTTGTCTTCGGCACGAACTCGACCGCATATTCGGCACCGCGATAAATCTCCGTATGCCCGCGTTGCCGGCCAAAACCGCGAACCTCGGTTACCGTGACGCCTTGGACGCCGACCTCGCTGACGGCCTGGCGCACATCGTCGAGCTTGAATGGCTTGATGATCGCGGTGATGAGCTTCATCGATTTTACGTACCCTCTACCCCATCGCTCAGGTTGTTGACTTGTATGCGGGCGTTCCCCGATCGGGTTCTGAAATAAGCACCGGTTGTGCCACTCGTGAAGAATCGAACGTGATCAGAGGGTTAGCGCTGTGTACATGGATGAACGCGGCGCCTTTGCACTAAATGAGGGCGTCGTGGATCCTCGCCATGCGTTGAAATGAGGCGTTGGCGCCGCGAAAGGCGCGAGACGCCTGGCTCACTTCAACGTCAATTCCAAACGCACCATGCCGGCTTCGTTTTTCGCCTTGTCGTTGACCGCCAGAAAGACCCGCTCGGGATCGACCTGAGTGCCCGTCAGCAAGGCCCGCTGAACGGCCTGGGCTCGTTGTTGCCCCAGGGTCGTGAGGTCGCCATCGAATATCGCAATGTGCCGGTGCAATTCCTGGCTGAGAAAATCCACTTGGGCCGCCGCGAGTTCGGGCTTGGTTTTGAGACCTGTGATCGCCTCCGGATACTTTGGCTCACCGCCGACGTTCTTTGCGTAAAGTTGCGTCAATATCTCGAGCTTCAGCGCCGGATCCACTTGCGCAAAATCGGGCGCAGCCGCGGCCGTCTTCTTTCGGCCCGGCATCGCCGACAGCGCGTCACGAACCTGCGTCGAGAATTGCACCTCGACCAATGCCGGCCGATCGAGCTCGGCGACAAAGGCGATCGGCACTTCGATTTTGAGTTGCGGCCGCTCGTTCAGTGCCTTGACCACGGCGCGAACCTTGTCCGAGGCGACGCTGTCCACGTCGGCCAAACCCGGACGGAAATCGATGAACTGCAGATCCGGGCCGCCGCCGAACAGGGCGCCGAGCAGCGCAAACGGCGCCGTGACAGCCTTTTCGAGAATGTTGACGAACACTTTCCAAATGATGGGTGCCAGTCGAAAGGCCGGATCGTCGAGCGTGCCTGTCACCGGAATATCCAGATCGATGACGCCATTGCGGTCCTTGAGCAGCGCGACCGCCAATTTGATCGGTAGCGATACCGCATCCTTGCTCGCCGTCTTATCGCCGAACTCGAGCTGTTCCACGGTGATGTGATGTTGGGCATCGAGCTTGCGGCCGTCCACTTTGTAGTGCATGAGCGTCGAGAGCTTGCCCTTCGTGATGTTGTAGCCCGCGAATTTCCCTGAGTACGGATTGAAGATACTAAGATCCATGTTGCGGAAACTCATCGACAAATCGGTGTACAGCGGCGCACCCAACAGATTGACCTCGCCGGTAATCGCGACCGGCGAAAATGCGTCCACGGCGCCATGAATGTCCACAGTCGCCCGCGAGTTGGCTTTCGACGACAGGCCGAGCACCGTGCCTTCGATGTTCTGGATGCCGGCGGCGAAATTCGGCTGCACGGACAGGTCGGCGAAGTTGGCCTGACTCGCGTACAGCGCGATCTTCTTGACGGCCATCGGCATCGCGGGCGCCTTGTTTGGCGAACTCTGGTTTGGCAGAGGTTTGGCAGACGCCGGCTTCGCGCCAATGACGGCGGTCGCCGCTACCGGCGCGCCGGGGGGCGCGGGTGCGATCACCGTCGCACCGGGACCCGCCAGCACCCGCTTCACGTTCAAGCTGCTATCCGGTTCGACGATGACACGGGCATACAATTTGCGCGCCGTCACTTGTTCGATGACGAGCCGATCGGGATCTCGCTGGAAATTGATTCCAGAAAGCTCCAGACGATCCCAATTGACGAAGTCGTCGTGCAGCGCGTTGTCGATCGTATGGACGCCGGCGACGCTGATATCGGAAGATATCTGCAGTGTGGGTTTGCCTGCGCCGTAGCGCACTTTGGCGTCGCCGCTCAAACGGCCGGCGAGCAGGGTCATCGACGTGTATTGCGTAATGTACGGCTGCGCCGCCTTGAGTTCGATGCGGTCCAGCTTCACCGCCAAACGGGCCGACAAGGGTTGCGGGGTGACGTCGCCGCTCGCACTCAAAGACCCCGAATCGATGATCCGCGTATCGAGGCTCACGGTCACCGGCTTGGAGAGGTCCAAACTCGCGCCGTCCACCTTGAGCGAAAACGGCGCCAGCCGCACTTTCGCCGCCGGCTTGGTGCTGCGATCCTCGGCCGCTATGTCGGCCTCGCGCAGTGCGAACTCGCGCAGATCGAATTTCCACGGCGCAGCGGCTGGCGCCGTGGCTGGGGCCGCCGTATTGGCCGCCGGCGCTGCCGCAACATTCGTCGCAACATTCGTCGCAACATTCGTCGCAACATTCGTCGCAGCGCTCGTCGCAGGTTGCGCCGGTGCGCCGACTGCGTTCGACGCGGGCGGCTGCATCAGCTTGAGCAAATTGAGCGAGCCGTCCGGCTCGAGCCACGTCACGAGTTTCACCCCGGTGAGGGTCAGCGAATCGGAATGAGCCTGCCTTCGCGCAAGATCGACGGTGGTACCGCGGAGCAGCAGCGAGGGAACCGAAATCCAGTCGACATCCGATTGCCTGGGCCCGACGGTGAGATCGCTGAGCTGGATTCTCGATACCGTCGCCTGCAAGTCAACGGCATTCTGCAATGAAAACTTGTAGGTGGCGTTCAGATCGATGGTGCCGCTATTGACCAAGAAACCAAGCCGATCTTCGAGATATTCCCAAATCGTGTGCGCGCGCAATCCATCGATTTGAAACTCGCCGTCCGATTCGATCGGTTGCACCGAGACGTGCCCGTGCCACTCTACCCGCTCGCCGAGCTTGGAGATTCCAGTGAAGGTAAAGCGGCCGCCCTCGACTCCGGTAGTGAAGCTCGCCAACTCAAAATTGATAGGTTCCAGCCGCGCCGCGAACTCGGACGGACGGCTGCGGTCTTCGTACGTCACCAGTCCATTCCTGACTTTGAATGAACCGATCCGAATATTCGGCAGCGGCGCCTTTTTCTCCTGCGTCTTTGCCGGGGCACCCTTGGGACCCAGATCCATGAGATTGAGCCTGCCGTTCCGGGCCACGACGGCGTTCACGGTGGGTGCGTCGATATCGATGTTGGCGAATGAATAGGCGCGATGCCAGATGGAAAACCACAACTCGAACTCGACGAACAACCGGCGAAAGGCGAGCAATTTCTCGCCGTTCGGTGCGGTCAGCGCAAATTCTCCGACCTCGAGGCGCAGCAAGAACGGATTGACGCGGATGTCGCCCACCGTCGGCGTCACACCCAGAGTCTTCGGGATGTCTTCGAGCACGGCGGAGCGCAGCAATCTGGGGGCGAGCATGAAACCGGCCAACGCGTACAGGGCGACCAGCAACGTCACCACGGCGGCAATGCGGAAGGCTTTATTTTTAGTGAATTGCAGCACAGGGCATCCCCTCAACACGCCGCCCGCCTCGGAAGCCCGAGTCTAGCAAAAATTCGCGCTAGCGCTTGTTGCGCTGAATCAGCCGCTTGCGTTTGCGCACTTGACGCGGCGTCAGGGGGTTCCGCTTGCCCGCAAACGGGTTCTCGTCGCCGCGGAAGGCGACGCGCACCGGCGTGCCCAGAAGATCGAATGCCTTGCGGTACACATTGACCAAGTAGCGCCGGTAGGCGTCCGGCACGTGATCCGTCTGATTGCCGTGGATCACGATCACGGGCGGGTTGCGCCCGCCCTGGTGGGCGTAACGAAGCTTGATGCGGCGGCCGCTGACCAGCGGCGGCTGGTGGCTTTCGATGGCCGCTTCGAGCACCCGGGTCAGCTCCGGCGTGCTCATGTCCCGGGTTGCGGCGGCGTATACTTTACGCACCGCGGCGAACAGTTCCCCCACACCGCTGCCGTGCCGCGCCGAAATGAAATGCAGCGGCGCAAAATCGGCGAACTGCAGGCGCTGTTCGATTTGCTGGCGGATCAGGTCGCGCTGTTCGGTGGGAATGTTGTCCCATTTGTTGACGGCGAGCACCAGCGCCCGGCCCTGCTCGATGACCGTGCCCAACAGGCTGGCATCCTGTTCGGCGACACTGTCGTGCGCATCCATCACCACCACGACCACGTGAGCGGTTTCAATCGCCTGCAGAGTTTTGATGACGCTGAATTTCTCGACCGCCTCCTCGACGCGGGAACGGCGCCTCAGGCCCGCGGTGTCGATCAATGTGTAGTGCTCACCGTCGCGTTCGAACGGCACCAGCACGGCGTCACGCGTGGTGCCGGGCTGATCGAACGCCACCATGCGATCCTCGCCCAGCAGCCGGTTGATCAACGTGCTCTTGCCGACGTTCGGGCGGCCGATGACCGCCACCTTGATCCCGGTCGTTTCAGGGCCGTCATGCGGGTCCGGCGTCAATCCGGCGAGAGCCGCCTCGAGCAGCGAGATCACGCCCTGATCGTGCGCGGCCGCGATCGGATGCGGTTCGCCGACGCCCAGCTGGTGAAAATCGGCCACGGCGATGTCGTGGTCGAAGCCCTCGGTCTTGTTCACCGCGAGGAACATGGGCTTGCCGCTGCGCCTCGCCAGTTGCGCCACGAATTGATCCTGCGGGGTGACGCCTGCACGGCCATCCACCAGCACGATGAGCCGATCCGCCTCGCTGATCGCACGTTCGGTTTGCGCAATCATCAAGCTCTCGATGACGTCGGCATTCTCGACCAGGCCGCCGGTGTCCACCACGATGCACGGTACATCCGTGCGCCGCGCGAATCCGTATTGCCGGTCCCGGGTCAGCCCCGGCAGATCGGCCACCAAGGCATCGCGGGTGCCGGTCATGGCATTGAACAGGGTCGACTTACCGACGTTCGGCCGACCGATCAATGCGACTACCGGCAGCATTGACTACGGTGTCGGTGGAGGCGTCGGCGGAGGCGTCGCTGGCTGAGCTGCGGGTTCCTCGGCAGGCTTGGGAGCCGGGGCGGGCGTCGCACGATATGCGGCCAACTTGCCGCCATCGGTCAGCACGACCACGGTGTCGCCGACCGCCACCGGCGAATTGGTTACGCGTTCCTTCGCGACGCGCTCCCGGGCCACGAGTTCACCCGTATTCTTGTCGAGCCAGTGAACATAGCCCTGGAAGTCGGCAATCACGACTGCCGTGCTGGTCAACACCGGCGTGCTCAGACGCCGCATCTTCAATTTCTGATTGCGCCAGAGTTCGGAACCGTCGCGCTGGCGCAGCGCAACCACGATGCCGTCGGACTGCGTCACATACAGATTGTCGGCATCGACCGCCAAGCCCTTGTAGCTCGACATGTCGTGTGCCCACCAAATCTGCCCCGAATCGAGTGCCAGCATCGCGGTGCGCCCTTGGAAGCCCGTGGCGAACACATTGTCGCCGGCCGTGTGCACCGCCGAATCGATATCGACCAGACGATCGAGCTCGGTACGGCCGTGCGGCGACGCCAGGGCCGTATCCCAAACCGTATCGCCGGAGTGCAGCGACACGGCCATCACCTTGCCGTTGTCGAAGCCGCTGATCGCCACTTCCTTGGCAATGATCGGGGTCGCCGTACCACGCAAGCTCAAGCGCGGCACTTGCTGCTCCACCGACCAGAGCTCCTTGCCGGTGTGCGCATCGAGGCAATGGAGCCTGCCGTCCACCGATCGAATCACGACGTCCTCGTCGCTGATCGCCGGAGCGGACAGCAATTCGGAATTCAAGCGCGCGCGCCACAGCTCGCGCCCGGTGGCCCCGTCCATTGCGACGACGGCGCCCTTGCTGCTGCCCACGACGACCAGCCCGGCGCCCGCGCTGGGCCCCGCCGACAACGGGATTTTTAGATTCTTGACCCAAACGCGGCGCCCGGTGTCGAGCGCAGTGGCAAGCACCTCACCCTTGTGCGAAGCCGCAAACACCACCCCGTTGTGCACTGCCGGCCCCAACCCCAAGCGCAGCACCAATTGCTTCTTGCCGCCGCCGACGCCCTCGCCCCACAGCTTCTTGACCGGCAGCGTCGCCGGGAATTTGACCAGCACCGCGGGCGGTTCGACGTCTTTGTCTTTGCTGCAGCCGGCCGCGATCAGCAGCGCGGCCAAGCCGATGGGAAGCAATGAGCGCATCAGGGTTTGGCCTTGTTCTGTGTATCCGGGGAATTGGCTTTCGCGAGCGGCGCCGGCACGGCCCCCAAGTCTTGAATCTTGAGTTCCAGCAACCCGCCATCGCTGCCGCCTGCTTCGGCCGCCGCCAGTGCCGCCTGATACTCGGTGAGCGCGTCGGAGACAGCTTTCTTCGCCAAGAACGCGTCGCCGCGCACGTCGTGATAGGGGACTGCGAACGCGGCCGGCATGGGCTCGGCCAGCGTCTTGATCGCTTCGTCGGATTTTCCCTGGTCGGTCAAGACTCGCGCCAGGCGCAGGCGGGCGATCTGCCGAAGTTCCGTGTCCTTCGAGTCGTTCATGACCTTGGTCAGGGGCGCAATCGCCTTGTCGAGCTGACCATCATCGACGTCGAGCCGCGCCAACGTCAGCTGCGCCTGGTCGGCATAAGGCGAACTTGCGTAGTCCTTGATGAGTCCATCGGCAAGTTCCCGGGATTTGGGCTTGTCATTGGCCTGCAGCGCGGCCGTCATGGCGCTGAATTGCGCCGCGGCCTTCAAGGCTCGTTCGTTCGTGTAATTCTGGTAGTACCGAATCCCGAAAAACACGCCTGCGCCGATCAGCACCCCGCCGATAATCCACGGTGCGTACTCCTTGAACGCGTGCTTGACGACTTCCAATTGTTCGTCATCGGTCAAATATTCTTCTGTCATGACTTCTCCGCTACCCGCCCTTAAGACCCAACAAGACACCCATGCGTTCACTGATTTGACTGATCGGGCATTCCTCCTGCGCCGACTCCTCGCGCAAGGCCTTCACGGCAACGACGCCCCGGGCCGCTTCGTCTTCCCCGAGGAGAACCGCGAACTGCGCGCCGCTCTTGTCCGCACGCTTCAATTGCGTCTTGAAACTGCCGCCGCCGAGATTGACCTGCAAGGCGAGATCCGGCCAGGCATCGCGCAAGCGCTCCGCCAGTTGGAAACCCGCGATCTCCGTGCCTTCCCCGGCCAATACCAAATAGACGTGCGGCCGGCCGCGTTGCCGGCCCAATCCCTGCTTCTCGAGAAGCATGACGATCCGCTCCTGCCCCATGGCCCAGCCGATGCCCGGCGTGCTGGCGCCGCCCAATTGGGCCACCAAGCCGTCGTAGCGCCCCCCCGCGCAGATCGTGCTTTGCGATCCGAGTGCGTCCGTGGTCCACTCGAAAACCGTGCGGGTGTAGTAGTCGAGCCCGCGCACCAGATGCGGCTCGACATGATACTCGATGCCGGCGCTGCGCAGTTGCGCGCACAAAGACTCGAAGTGCGCGCGCGACTCCGAATCGAGGAAATCGAGCAGCCGCGGCGCTCCGGCGACGATGCGCTGCATGTCCGGATTCTTGCTGTCGAGTATGCGCAGCGGATTGCCCTGCAGCCGACGTTTGCTGTCCTCATCGAGCGCGGTCTCGTGGGCGCTGAAATAGGCCGTGAGCTCCTCGCGATAGGCCGCGCGCGATGCCGGGGTACCGAGCGAGTTCACCAGCAGCTTCGTGCGGGTCAGGCCGAGCCGCCGCAACAAGCGGGCGGACAGCAAAATGATCTCGGCATCGACATCCGGGCCCTCGAATCCGAATGCCTCCGCGTCGATTTGATGGAATTGGCGATAGCGCCCCGCCTGCGGCCGCTCGCGCCGGAACATGGGTCCCATGCACCACACGCGCAAGCGGCCCTCGCGCAGCATGCCGTTCGAGATGACCGCGCGCACGATGCCGGCAGTCGCTTCGGGGCGCAGCGTGATGTGGTCCTCGCCCTGATCGACGAAGCTGAACATCTCCTTCTCGACGATATCGGTAAAGTCGCCGATCGAGCGTTTGAACAATTGCGTCTGCTCGATCACGGGAACACGGAATTCCTCGTAACCATAGGCAGCGAAGATCTCCCGCGTGACCTGCTCCAAATGCTGCCAGGCCGCGATTTGCGCGGGCAACACGTCGTGTACGCCGCGCAGGGGCTCGATGATCTTGCTCAAGAACGCTCCGATCAGCCGATTGGGTGCGCGGCGGGGGGCGCCGCACCGGTCGGCGGCGCCCCCGCCGGCGCCGCGCTGTGGGAGTCGCGCCGTAGCACGCCGTCGGCTCCCGCTTCGAAGCGCGCCACGTCGCCGGACACGAATTGCGGCCCGATCGCGACCGCCCGGTTGTTGATTTCGAGCTGCACACCGCTCGCGAAGCCCAGGTACACGCGCATGGGCGCGATTCCGGCGATGGTCCTGACGCTGTTGGCGCGGCCATTGCCGGCGAATGCGCGCCGGCCCACCGCATCATGGACATCCACCCACGAATCCGCGGAAAAGCTCAAGCGAAGGCGTGCCCGGCCCATCCCCGCCGTCGCATTGGGCTCCGCCGCGCCTGTGGGCGCCGGCTGGCTCGCCGCGGTTGCGGCCGACGGCGGCGCCGGCGGCGCGAGCGGGAATGACGCGGTCGCTGCAGACGACGACGAATCGGCAGCGGACGCAAGATCCGCTTCGGCCGAATTCGCTGCGGCGCCCGCGCCGGTGGCCCTGGGATTCGCCGCCAGGGGCTGGCTCTGCACCGGCGCAGCCCCGCGCTGATGCCAGGGTCTCCACCACAGCACGCCGAGCACGAGCAGTATGGCCGCGACCGACCCCACGACCTGCGGCCACGGTAAGTTGCTCACGGCAGGTGCATCGGTGCGCAGCCTCACGTTGGCCGGTTGCGCGACCCCCGGCATCGGAGCATGCACGCGGGATTCGTAGCCGGCCAGGATTTCCTCGGCAGGCAATCCCAGGAACGCCGCGTATCTCTTCAAATGGCCCTTCGCGAACACCGACGGACCCACGCGCTCGTAGTCTTCGGCTTCGAGCGCATCGATGATCCAGCCATCGAGACGCAGCTCATCCGCCACTTTTTGTGCGCTCAATGCGCGGCGCTCGCGCTCGGCCTTGAGCCTCGGACCGACGCTGGCGCCGGGATCGGTCATCGATCGATGCCGGTACGCATCATTTGCGCCTGTTCAGAATTGGGAAATTCAGCTTGCACGCGGCGCGCATAGGCCGCCGCCGCCGTGGCGTCGCCGAGCTTGCGCTCCGCGCGAACGCCGAGCCACAGAACTTCCGACGTCGGCGGGTTCGCCGCGAGATAGCGTTGCACGAGGTCGCGCGCCTGCGCAGCATCGCCGCGATCCAGCGCGATGGTCCCGAGCTGCACCATGGCCTCGGGCAAATTCGGGTGAACCGCCAGCGCGCGGCTGAAATAGCGCTCGGCATCGACTAGATCGCCCGTCGCGCGCACGCAAACACCGGCGTTCACCAGCGCCACTTCCGGCGTCTGATACAGGGGATTGCGCGCGACCTCGTCGAACAGTTTTTCGCCCGCGGCGGCCTTGCCGGTCCGGCACAGGAATCCGGCATAGGTGTTTTGAATGTTCGGATCGCCCTTGCCCAGCCGATAACCGGTGGAGTAGGCGCGCTCCGCCTTCGGCATTTCATTCAGCCGCTCGTAAAGGAGGCCCGCGGTCATCTGCACGTCGGCGTTGCCCGGGTCTTCGGCGAGCGCCCGCTCCATCAAATCGCGCGAGTTCGACAGTTTGCCGAGCTTCATGTATTCGATTGCGAGCTGCATATTGGTGGCGGCCTGGACGGCGGGCGTCGCCTTTTTGAAGCCCGTATCGTGCGAGCAGGCAGCCAAGCCGATGCCGAGGATGATCGCCGGCAGTTTCATCGTGCCTGGTCTCATCGAACTTCCGCCGGAGCGCGCGCGGCAGCGGTCAGTTTCGTGCCGAGCCGCGACCGAGGTTCGGTCCGTGACGCGGCCCGCCAGCTGGCCGCAGGCGGCATCGATGTCGTCGCCGCGCGTCCTGCGAATCGTCGCGATCACGCCGTTCTCGTTGAGAATGTCGCGAAATCTCACGATGGCCGCCGCCGGCGAGCGCCGGTAGCGCGTGCCGGGAAACACGTTGAACGGAATCAGGTTGAGCTTTGCCGGCCGGCCCATCAGCCGCCGCGCGAGCTCGCGCGCGTGCTCGGGCTTGTCGTTCACGCCGTCGAGCATGACGTACTCGAAGGTCACGCTGCGGCCGTTCTGCGCATCGATGTAGTGCCAGCATGCGGCCAACAACTCGTCGATGGGATGTTTCCGGTTGATGGGCACGAGTTCGTTGCGCAAAGCGTCGTTCGGGGCGTGCAGCGACACCGCCAGGGCGACATTGCATTCTTGCGCCAATTTGTAGATCTGCGGAACCAGCCCCGAGGTGCTCAACGTCACCCGGCGCCGCGACAGGTCATATCCCAGATCGTCGAGAAAAATCCGCATCGCCGGCACGACGTTGCGGTAGTTGGCAAGCGGTTCGCCCATGCCCATGAAGACGATGTTGGTGATGTTCGCGCGGGCATCGCCGGCGCGGCCGTCGCCGTGACCCGGGCCGCAAGTGCGACAAGTTCACGGTGCGCCAGCCACACCTGCCCGACGATTTCCGCGACGCTCAGGTTGCGGTTGAACCCCTGCTGCGCGGTCGAGCAAAAGGTGCAATCCATGGCGCAGCCCACCTGGCTCGAGATGCACAGCGTGCCGCGGTCCGGTTCGGGAATGTATACGGTCTCGATTCCCTGCACCTCGTCCATGCGCAGCATCCACTTGCGCGTGCCGTCGCTCGATACCTGCTCGGTGACGATCTCCGGCACCGCGATTCGAGCGACTTCGCTCAAGCGAGCGCGAAAGTCCTGCGCGAGATCGGTCATCGCCGCGAAATCCGCCGCGCCGCGCCGGTAGATCCACTTCATCAGCTGGCGCGCGCGAAACGGCTTCGCGCCAAGGCGTTCGGCGACGAATGCCTCGAGTTCCGCGCGCGGCAAGCCGAGTAAGATTCACACGTTCGCCGGCCAACTGGTGTACTCCTTCGTTTCGCGCCCGCTACGCTAGCGCGTACGCGGGCAGAGCTCAATTTCGCGGAAGAAATAGTTGATTTCCCGCGCCGCCGTGTCCGGCGCATCCGAACCATGGACGATGTTCTCGTCGATGCTGGTCGCAAGATCGGCACGAATCGTGCCCTTGGCCGCCTTCTTCGGATCGGTCGCGCCCATCACCTCGCGATTGCGCGCAATCGCGGACTCGCCCTCGAGGACTTGCACCATGACCGGACCCGAGGTCATGAAGCGCACCAGATCCTTGAAGAACGGGCGCTCGCGATGCACCGCGTAGAATCCCTCCGCTTCCGCCTGCGAGAGATGCGTCATGCGCGCCGCCACCACTCGCAAGCCCGCCTGCTCGAAACGGCGATACACATCGCCGATCAGATTGCGGCCGACGCCGTCGGGTTTGACGATGGAAAGAGTACGCTCGATTGGCATGACGACCTCAGGAGTGAGAATTTGGGGAATGCGCCCCTCGAGGGGCCGACAAAGACCGCGAAGTGTACTGGAGCGGCCGCCCGCAGGCAATCCGGATGACCACCGAAGTCCCTGTATTACTTGGAAAAACAACCGAGAGGTCAGGGTCGCGTCGACCCCGTTAAATTCGGCGCGTAGCGCCTGAACTAGACGTTAAAGCTTTCGCCGCACCCGCATTCACCCTTGGCCTTGGGGTTCTGGAATTTGAAGGCCTCGTTCAAGCCCTGCTTGACGAAGTCCACCAGGGTCCCATCGATCAGCGGCAGACTCAAGGGATCCACCACCACTTTCACGCCGCGGGCCTCGAAAACCGCGTCTTCCGGATGGATTTCGTCGGCATAATTCACGACGTAGGCAAATCCCGAACAGCCGGTCTTCTTGATTCCGACGCGCAGACCCAAACCCGCCCCGCGCTGCGCCAAGTGGGATCGGACCCGATCAGCCGCCGATTCCGTCAACAATATCGCCATACTGCACTGCCCTCTGCAACGACCCAAGATGTGGCCGTGGCGCTATACATAACACGCCGCACACCCGCACGCACGGAACCAGGGCGCGTTTTTTCCAACCCTGTTGATATGGGGTTGCGGGGGCCGGTCACAATGGCCGGGAGCCGGTCGTCCCATGGCGCTAGCGCTGCAGCGCACCTAGCCAGCGCGGCCACCCAGGCGTCCTCAATGATCAGCAGCCGCCCGCGCTTCTCCACCGGCACGGCAAATCGGTCGCTCAGCTCCTGCACGCTCTGCGGCAGCGCCGCCGTGGATGCTCGAACCCGACCCTTGCTCGGCAACCCAGGCCGACACCGCGATGGTATGAGGACAGCCGAACGCCAAGAATCGCGCCGCCTGGATCAGCCCGGCATCGACTTGCACGTCGAATTGCACCCAGGCGCCTTGCGCGCGGCTGCCGGCGCTGCCGCGATGAACGCCGGGACCCGTGAGGACTCCCGCGCCCGGAGCGGTCTCGAAATAGCGCAGGGTCAGTTCGTTGTAGTTCACGGTGCTCAGCCGACTTGAGGCCGCTGACCCGGCGCAGGCGCGACACGGCTTGCGCCACCACCGCGATCGCGGTGTCGATGTCGCTGCTCGCAGGTTGTGCGGCCCAACCCGAAGCGCAGGCTGCTCTCGCTCAGCACGTGGTCACGCCCCAAGGCACGCAGCACGTAGGAGGGTTCACGCGACGCCGAGTTGCAGGCGGAGCCGGTCGACACGGCGAGGCGCCCCCGCACGGCGGCGAGCAGGCTTTCGCCTTCGACGCCGTCGATCGATACGTTGAGCAAATGCGGCACGGAATGCGCCGCGTCGCCATTGCGAAATGTTCCGCCGAGCGCCGCCAACCCCTGCCACAGACGCTCCCGCAATGCCGCGACGCGTTCCAATTCCGACGGCGGGGCGGTGCGCGCCAGCTCGAATGCCAATCCCATGCCCACCACTTGATGGGTGGCCACGGTGCCCGCCCGCAAGGCCCGAGCTCCTGTCCACCGCCGAATTGCAGCGCCGTCAGCTGCACCGGCGCGCCGCGGCTGCGCCGCGACACCAGCAACGCACCGGCGCCCTTCGGGCCGTAGGCTTTGTGCGCCGACAACGACATCAGGTCGGCGCCGAGATGCCGCAAAATCGAGGGCGCGTCTTGCCGATGCTCTGAGCCGCATCGACGTGCAGCCGTGCGCCGCCATGCCGCGCACAGATCGCGCGCGATAGCCGCAATGTCCTGCACGACGCCGGTCTCGTTGTTGACGTGCATGATGGACACCAGCACGGTGTCCGCGCGCAAGGCCGCGGCGAGGCTGGTCGGGATGAATCACCCCGCCGCTGTCCGGCGCGAGGTAGGTGACTCGCCAACCGCGCCGTTCGAGTTCGCGGCAGGGATCCAGGACCGCCTTGTGCTCGGTGCGGGCGGTGACGATGTGCCGGCCTTGCTCGCGGTAGTAGTCGGCGACGCCGAAAATCGCCAAGTTGTTCGCCTCGGTGGCGCCCGACGTCCAGACCACTTCTTCGGGCGCGGCGCCGGCGCAGGCGGCAACCTGCGCGCGCGCCGTCTCCACCAGAGCGGCGGCGGCGGCGCCATAGTCGTGGCTCGCCGAGCCAGGATTGCCGAATTCGCCCTCCACCCCAGGCATCGCGCCATGGCCGCCGCCACCTGCGGATCGACGGGAGTCGTTGCCGCGTAGTCTAGGTATACCGGCCTATTCATTTTCGCCGCTGCGCTCTTCGCGCGGCCGCTGCGCCGATTGGCCGCGCCGGCCCTGCACCGCGCTCAGTATGCCGCGCATGATGTTGAGCTCGTTGCGGTCCAGCTGTGCGCGATTGAACAATCGCCGCAACCGCTCCATGAGGTGCCCGGTGCGGTCGTCAAAATCGATTTCGTGCAGGACCTCGTGCAGGTGCGCGTAAAAATGCTCGACATCGCCCGACGGCGCCAGCGGCAATTCCAGTTGGGTGTGCGACTGCGGCTGCTCGCGCGACAGGAAAATCTCGTAGGCGAGAAGCTGCACGGACATCGCCAGATTCAGCGAGCAATATTCAGGGTTGGCGGGAATGCGCACCAGCACGTTGCAATGGTTCAAATCCTCCGTGGCGAGCCCGTAGCGCTCGGAGCCGAACAGCAGTGCCGCGCGATTTTCTCCGGCCAATCCGACGATGCGTCCGGCGACGTCGCGCGGCGTCGTGAACTCCCAATAATACGAACGCGGGCGCGACGTCGTGCCCGCGATGAACGACGCGTCGCTGATCGCCTCGGCGACCGTTTCGACGATGCGCGCATTGCTCAAGATGTCGTCGGCCCCCGCCGCCAGAGCAATGGCATCCGCGTGCGGAAATGAGCGCGGGCGAACCAGGACCAAGTCGCTCAGCGCCATATTTTTCATGGCGCGCGCCACCGAGCCGATGTTGCCCGGATGGCTGGGATCGATGAGGACGATGCGAACGAGGGCCGTCATGCTGTTATTCTAGCGCCACCTTATGCAGCCACTCCTCAATATCGGCATGCGTGCCGCCCGGCGCGCCGGTGATTTGATCGTCAAGAGCCTGTCGCGGCTCGATTCATTGAAAATCGACAGCAAGGGCCGCAACGACTTCGTCACCGACATCGACCGCAAGGCCGAGGCCGACATCATCGCCACCATTCGGCGCAGCCATCCGCAGCACGCGTTTCTCGCCGAGGAAGGCGGGCGCAGCGGCGACAGCGAGTTCGTCTGGATCATCGACCCGCTCGATGGCACGACGAATTTTCTGCACGGTTTCCCGACCTTCGCGGTCTCGATCGCGCTCGAGCACAAGGGCCGCCTGCAGCACGCGGTCGTCTACGATCCCATGCGGCAGGAATTCTTCACCGCCTCGCGCGGCGACGGCGCGCAGCTCGAAGGCAAGAAAATCCGGGTAAGCACGCAGCGCACCTTGGAGGGCTCCTTGATCGGCACCGGTTTTCCGTTTCGTGCCGGCGCCCATGTCGATGCCTATCTCGCCATGCTCAAGGTGATCATGGCCACCGCCGCCGGGGTGCGCCGGCCGGGCGCGGCGGCGCTGGATCTGGCCTATGTCGCAGCGGGACGCATCGACGGTTTTTGGGAGTTCGGTCTATCGCCCTGGGACACCGCGGCCGGGACGCTGCTCATTCAAGAGGCGGGCGGCCGCATCGGCACGCCCGCAGGCGTTGAGTACGCGCTCGGCCCCAACGTCATCGCGGGCAACCCCAAGGTTTACCAGGAACTGCTCGAAGCGCTCGGGCCGCTCACGCCGGCGGCTTTGCGCACATAGGGCCCGCGCGAATCAGGCATACTCTTGGCAGCAACCACTCACGATTCGAGGGAGAACGCATGAGTCTGTTCCGCACCAAACCGATCGACGTGAATGCCGATACCGGCCTGAAACGCTGCCTTGGCGCTTTTGACCTGACCATGCTCGGCATCGGCTGCATCATCGGCACGGGCATCTTCGTGCTCACCGGCGTGGTCGCGGCCCAGCATTCCGGCCCGGCCATCGTGCTGTCCTTCATTCTCTCAGGTACCGCCTGCGCCTTCGCCGCCTTGTGCTACGCCGAGCTGGCCGGCGCCATCGGCGGCGCCGGCAGCGCGTATGGCTATGCCTACTCGGGCATCGGCGAACTGATCGCCTGGATCATCGGCTGGGACCTGATCTTGGAATATGCCATCGCCACCTCCACCGTGGCCATCGGCTGGTCGGGCTACTTCGGCAAGATCCTGGAACTGCTCGGCCTGCATCTGCCGCATGCGCTCACCAACGCCCCGCTCGACGGCGGCATCGCCAATGTGCCGGCGATGGTCATCGTGCTGCTGCTGTCGGTGCTGCTGTCCATCGGCGTCAGCGAATCGGCCAAATTCAACACCGTCATGGTGTTCGTCAAACTCGCCGCCGTCACCATCTTCATCATCGTCGCCGCACCCCACGTCAATGCGGCCAACTGGCATCCCTTCATTCCGCCGCAGGTCACCGATGCCGACGGCAACTCTCATTTCGGCTACAGCGGCGTGCTCACCGGCGCCTCGCTCATTTTCTTCGCCTACATCGGCTTCGACGCGGTTTCCACCGCGGCCGAGGAAACCATAAATCCGCAGCGCAACCTGCCGATCGGCATCATTGCCTCGCTGGTGATCTGCACCGTCCTATACATCCTGGTTTCCGGCATCCTCACCGGGGTCGTGCATTACGACCAGATCGACGTCAAGGCGCCCATCGCCGATGCGCTCAAGCAGCTCGGCATTGGCTGGGCGGAAGCGCTGATCTCGATCGGCGCCCTGGCCGGCATAACCACCGTGATGCTGGTGCTCTATTTCGGCTTGACCCGCGTGGTGCTGGCCATGTCGCGCGACGGCCTGCTGCCCACGCTCATGGCCAAGGTCAATCCTAAAACGCAGACGCCGGTGCGTCTGATCTTGGGATCCGGTGTGGCGATCGCGCTGATCGCCGGCCTGTCGCCGATCGGCAAGGTGGCGCAACTGGTCAATCTGGGCACGCTCGCGGCCTTTTTCATGGTTTGCGCCAGCGTCATCGTGCTGCGCAAGACCCGCCCCGAGCTCAAGCGCCCGTTCCGCACGCCGCTGGTACCGCTGGTACCGATACTCGGCATGGGCTTCTGCGCGTTCCTGATGGCGGGCCTGCCCGCGATCACCTGGGAGGCCTTTTTCATCTGGTCCGCGATCGGACTGGCGATCTTTTTCCTTTACTCGCGAACGCACAGCATCATCGCCGAACCGCTCAAGGCCGCGCGCTAGACATCGGTCCGAGGCTAAGATCCTACGGCAGGCCGTCGATTTCCTCGGGCTTGGTGAGTTTGCGCTCCAACAAATCGTCGGTGCGCAACCCGAAGTCCAGGGCCAGCGCCGCGGAAATATAAATCGACGAATAGGTGCCGGCGAGAATGCCGATGACCAGGGCCGCGGAAAACGCATGCAGGGTTTCGCCGCCGAAGAACAGCAGCGCCAGGACGACCAGCAAGGTCACCAGCTTGGTCATGATGGTGCGCGACAGGGTTTGATTGATCGATTCGTCGATGACCTGGGCGATGCTGAGCTTGCGCGCGGTGCGGGCGCGCTCGCGGATGCGGTCGAACACGATGACGGTATCGTTCAGCGAATAGCCGATGACCGCCAGGATCGCCGCGATGGCCGTGAGGTCGAAGGTCATCTGTGTGAGCGCAAAGAACCCGATCACGCAGATTGGATCATGCAGCACGGCCAGAATCGCGCCGCACGCCAGCTTGAGCGTGAAGCGGAACAGCACGTAGATCAGGATCAACACCAGCGTGGCGAACAGCGCCCAGCCGCCCTTGACGAACAGTTCCTGCCCCACCTGCGGACCGACCACTTCCACGCTCTGCAGCTTGACGCCGCTTTGCACCGCGCTGAAAACCTCGAGAACGTGCGCGCCGATCTGCTCGCCCTTCGCGTTCGGGTCGGGCGGCAGGCGAACCCGGATATCCCGCGAACTGCCGAAGGCCTGGACTTGGGCGTTCGCAACCCCCGCCTTCGTCAGGGCCGCGCGCAGCCCTTCGATGTTCGGCGCCTGCGGAAAGTTGGTATCGACGACCACGCCGCCGGTGAAATCCACTCCCAGATTCAAGCCGCGCAGCACGACCAGCCCGATCGACGCGACGATCAGAAGCGCCGACAGCCCGTACCACACCTTGCGGGTGTTCATGAACGGGAAGCGCGTTACCTTGTGAAAAAATTCCATGTCATGAACCTCGGTCGATTCTTAAGTCTTCAAATCGACAAGTGATCGATCTTGCGTTTTCCGCCGTAAATGACCTGCACCAAGGCGTGGCTGCCCATCACGGCCGTGAACATCGACGTCACGATTCCGAGCATCAAGCACCACGGCGAAGCCGCGCACCGCGCCGGCGCCGAACAGCCACAGCACCAAGCCCGCGATGAACGCGGTGACGTTGGAGTCGACGATCGCCGAGAACGCGCGCTCGAACCCGGCGGCGATGGCGGCGCGCGGCGAGACGCCATTGCGCAATTCTTCGCGGATGCGCTCATAGATCAAAATATTGGCGTCGACCGCCATGCCCACGGTCAGCACCACCGCCGCGATACCCGGCAGGGTCAAGGCGACGCCGCCGAGCAGGGACAAGAGGGCGGTGAGCAGCACCACGTTGGCCACCAGGGTGAGGTCCGCGATCAGGCCGAATACCTTGTAATAGACGGCCATGAAGATGAACGCGGCCAGCATGCCGAACACCATGGCGTGCACGCCCTTGTCGATGTTGTCCTGACCCAGGCTGGGGCCGATGGCCCGCTCCTGGATGGGAGTGACCGGCGCCGCCAGACCGCCGGCCCGCAGCAGCAGCGCGAGCTCGCGGCCTTCGATGGGGTTGACGCCCGTGATTTGAAAGTTATTGCTGAACACGCCGCGAATGGTGGCGCGATTGATGACTTCTTCGGTGGTGCGGTCGACCACGACGCCTTCGGCATTCTTGTCGCGCGACCGGTCGATGAATACCACCGCCATGAGATGGCCGAGATTCTCCTGAGTGTTCTTCAGCATCTTCGCCGCGCCGCGGCTGTCGAGACTCACCGACACGGCGGGGCCATCCTGGGTATTGGGCTGGAACGACGCGTCGGTCAGCTGATCGCCGGTGACCACCACTTCGCGCTTCAGCAGCACCGGCTGCTTGTCGCGGGTGTAATAGAGCTTGGATCCCAGCGGCACGCGGCCCGTGCTCGCCGCCTCGAGCGGATTGTTGCCCTCGTCCACCATGCGAAATTCCAAGGTGGCGGTCTTGCCGAGGATTTTCTTGACCTCGGCCGAATTCTGCAGGCCGGGCAGTTGAATGGAGATGCGGTCCACGCCTTCGCGCGCAACTTGAGGTTCGGATACCGCAAGCTCCGGACTGTTGAGGCGATTGCGCAGAATGACGATGTTCTGCTGAACGGCGTAATCCTGCCGCTCCTTGATTTCCTGCGGCGTCAGCTTCAGCTCCAGCGCGGGCGCGCCGTCGACCGTCGTATCCGTCAGGTTCAGGTTTCGGTTGTCCGCCAATATGGCCGCCTTGCCCTTGGCGAGACTGTCGGCATCGCGGAACAGTCACCCGCACGCGGTCCGTCGGGTAATCGACCGCACGTCCTGGTACGGGACGCGGGCATTGCGCAGCGAGGCGCGAAAATCCTGCTCGTGACGGTCGAGCAGCTGCTTGACCGCGCCCTGCACGTCGACCTGGTAGACCAGGTATACGCCGCCGCGAAGATCCAGGCCCAGCTTCATGGGGCTCAGGCCGAGATTGCGCATCCACTCGGGGACCCGCGACGCCTTCGAAAGCGCGATGGTGAACTGGTTGGGGCGCGCCTCGTTGATGAGGTCGCGGGCCTTCAATTGGTCCTGGGTGCTGGCGAAACGCAGCGTGAGGCGTCCCTGGTCGAGGAAGGCGCCGGTCGGGGTCACGCCCTTGTCCTTGAGCAGCTGCTCTACCGCAGCGCGATCGGCGTCGATCACGGCCGCCCGATCGCGCGCGAGCTGCAGCGCATTTTCCTCGCCGAACAGATTCGGCAACGCCAGGAAAATTCCTATGATCAGCACGATCGCGACCAGCACGATCTTCCAGCGCGGGTACGCGATCATGCGCTCTTGACCGTGCCCTTGGGCAGGACCTGCGCGACTTGGAATTTCTGCAGCTTGACGTTCACGCCGCTGGCGATTTCCAGGGTCAGGAATTGCTCGCCCACCTCGGTCACCTTGCCGAGAATGCCGCCGGTGGTCGCCACTTCATCGCCCACGGCGACCTTGGAGAGCATTTCGCGCTGCTCCTTGGCGCGCTTGTTCTGCGGCCTGATGAGCAAGAAATAAAACACGACCAGGAGCAGCACGGGCAGCAACAAGGCACTCAGCATGCTTTGCCCGCCGCCCGCACCGGCGGCCTGCGCATTTGCCGTATTAATGAAGAAATCCATAGTGTTACACTCTTTTTTTGCAGCGGACGCCACGACACAAAGCCGCGTAGTATACAGCAGCCGGGCCTAAACTTAACGCGGCGCCGCAACCTGGGGCCTTCAAGGCATGGAACTCGGCGGCGTAAGCGTCGAACCGCGCCGCCTCGATCGCCGCCCGAATCTCCCTCATCAAGCGTTGGTAGAAGTGCAGATTATGTACGGTGTTCAGGTGCGCGCCCAGTATTTCGCCGCATTTGTCCAAATGGCGCAAATAGCTGCGGCTGTAGTTGCGGCAGGTGTAGCAGGCGCAGCCCTCCTCGATCGGGCCGGTGTCCTTGTGGTGAGCGGCATTGCGGATGTTGACCACGCCGGTGCGCGTGAACAAATGGGCGTTGCGCGCATGGCGGGTCGGCATGACGCAGTCGAACATGTCGATGCCGCGCCGCACCGCCTCGATGATGTCCTCCGGCCGTCCCACCCCCATCAGATAGCGCGGCTTGCGGGGCGGCATGTGGGGCAACAGCTCGCTCGAGCACGAGGTCGCGCTCCGCCTCGCTCTCCCCGACCGCGAGGCCGCCGACGGCGAGGCCCGCAAAGCCGACCTCCTCCAGCGCGGCCAAGGACGCCAACCGCAGATGCGGATGGACGCCGCCCTGCACGATGCCGAACAGGGTGCCCGGAGGCGTCCGTGCCGTAATACTCGCGAAAGCCGCGCGCGGCCCAGCGCATCGACAATTCCATGGACGCGCGCGCCTGCGCCTCGGTGGCGGGATACGGCGTGCATTCGTCGAAGCTCATGGCCACGTCCGCGCGCGAGGATGCGTTGAATGCGCATGGATTCCTCGGGCGAGAGGAACACCTGCGCACCGTCGACCGGCGAGCGAAAGTGCGCTCCTTGTTCGGTGATCTTGCGCATTTCCGCCAGGCTCCACACTTGAAAGCCGCCGGAATCCGTGAGGATGGGGCGCTGCCAATGCATGAAGCGATGCAACCCCCGATGCGCCTCGATGACCTCGAGGCCCGGCCGCAAGTACAGATGAAAGGTATTGCCGAGCACGATCTCGGCGCCGACCTCGTCGAGATCCTCCGGCGTCATCGCTTTGACCGTGCCGTAAGTGCCGACCGGCATGAACGCCGGCGTCTCCACGGTGCCGCGCGGAAACGCGAGCCGGCCGCGCCGCGCCGCGCCGTCGCGCGCCAGCAGTTCGAAGCGCATGGGACCCAAGCCGGCCGTCGCCGCGCCGGTGCGCTCATGCCCGCTCCAAGGCCGTGCTCGACGGGCATCAAGAACATCGCGTCACCGTAGCTGAAAAATCGATAGCGCTCCCGCACCGCATGAGCATAGGCGGCGAGCAGCGCTTCGCGCCCGACAAAGGCCGCGCACAGCATCAGCAAGGTCGACTCCGGCAGGTGAAAATTGGTGATCATGGCATCGACGGCGCGAAACCGATGGCCGGGTTTGATGAAGATGCGCGTGGCGCCTCGATACGCGAGCGATGCCGCCGTTCGTCACGGCCCCCGCAGCGCCGGCCCCCGCAGCGCCGGCCCGCCGCAGCCGTTTCCAGACTCCTGACCACCGTCGTGCCGACCGCAATCACGCGGCCGCCCGCCGCGCGTGTTTCATTGATGGCATCGCAGGTGGCCTCGGGCACCGCCAGGTACTCCTCGTGCATCTCATGTCGCTCGATGTCATCCACGCGCACCGGCTGGAAGGTGCCGGCGCCGACATGCAACGTGACGAAGGCGTGGCGAATGCCGCCGCGCCTCGAGTGCGGCGAAAATATCCGGCGTCGAAATGCAGGCCCGCGGTGGGCGCCGCGACCGCTCCCAAGTTGCGCGCATACACGGTCTGATAGCGTTCGCGATCGGCGCTTTCCGCCTTGCGCCCGATGTAGGGCGGCAGCGGCATCTCGCCGTTCGCTTCGAAAAAAGGCACCACCTCGCAGGAGAACTGCAAGTGGAACAAATCGCCCTGCCGCCCGAGCATGCGCGCTTGCGCGCCGCCGGGCAGCTTCACGACCGCATCCGGGCCTCAAGCCCTTGCTGGCCTTGAGATGCACGAGCGCGGTGTTGGCCGACAGCGCGCGTTCGAGCAGGATCTCGACGCGTCCGCCGCTCTCCTTGCGCGCCGAAAATCCGCGCCGGAATCACCCGGGTATCGTTGAAGACCAAGAGATCCGGCGGATTCAGCACGGACGGAAGATCGCTGAATTGCAGGTCTCGACTGCGAGCCCGTGGCGCCGTCCAGCAGCAACAGCCGGCTGGCGGAGCGGGCCGCTGCGGGCCGCTGCGCAATGCGATCCTGGGGAAGATCGAAGTGAAAATCCGTGCGCTGCATGTAGCCGAGCCATTCTACCAAGAGCGCCAATCGCATATACTGCCCAAGTCTGATGCCCGGATGGCGGAACTGGTAGACGCGCCGGACTCAAAATCCGGTGGTGGTGACACCGTGTGGGTTCGATTCCCTCTCCGGGCACCAGAATTTTATTATGGACGCGCTTTGAATTTCTGCAGCAACTGCGGCTCACCCGTCGAATTCAAGATCCCCGCGGGGGACCATTTGCCGCGCTTCGTGTGCACGAGCTGCGGCATGGTCCATTACAAGAATCCGCTGCTCGTGCTCGGTTGCGTCCCCGAGTGGCAAGGCAAGATCCTGCTGTGCCGCCGCGCCATCGAGCCGCGGCTCGGGTTTTGGACGGTGCCGGCCGGGTTCATGGAAAACGGCGAGACCCTGCAGGCCGCGGCGGCGCGCGAATGCTACGAAGAGGCGCTGGCGAAGGTCGAGATCGGCTCGCTGCTGGCGGTGGCGAGCGTGACCGGCGCCAGCCAGGTGCACGTGATGTTCCGGGCCAAATTGCTGCAGCCCGAATTCGCGCCGGGTCCGGAGAGCCTGGAGGTGCGCTTGTACGACGAGGCCGAGATCCCGTGGGCGACAACTGGCGTTTCCCAGCGGCGAATTCACCTTGCGCAAATACTTCGAGGATCGCAGCGCCGGGCGCGAGGATTATCATTTCGTCGAGTTGAGCCGCCGGCTGAAATCCTGACGCGGCCTGCGTGCCGGAGGTTCGTAGTTTCGCGGCTGTGGCAGAATACCATCCTTAGGTTAAGTTCAAGAAGGGTAAGTCATGGCATTCGTGGTCACCGAAAGCTGCATCAAATGCAAATACATGGATTGCGTGGAGGTTTGCCCGGTCGATTGTTTCCACGAAGGGCCGAATTTTCTGGTGATCGATCCGGATGAATGCATCGACTGCACGCTGTGCGAGCCGGAGTGCCCCGTGGAGGCCATTTTCTCCGAGGAGGAAATACCGGACGGCCAGGAGAGCTTCCTCAAATTGAATGCGGAACTGGCGAAGAAGTGGCCGGTGATCAGCGAGAAGAAAGATGCGCCGGCGGACGCCAAGCAATGGGAAGGGGTGCCGGAAAAGCTCAAGCTGCTGGAGCGCTAGCGCTTACGGCATCGGTGCGCGGAACTCAGCGCTTCGCGAGCTGCAGATCCTTGATCTGCTGCACGAGTTCGCGCGGCGGCATGTAGCCGGAAATGTAGTCGCCGTTTTCCGTGAGGATCGCGGGCGTGCCGCGCACTCCGATGCTCTGGCCCAGGGCATATTCGCGGGCGACCGGCGTCGCCTTCGCAGGTCTTGGTCAGGTCGAGCGGAATGCCGGCCTTCGCCCGGGTCAGCGCTTCGTTGCGATCCGCCGAGCACCAGACGACTTCGGCTTTTTTCCAGCTCTCGGTGTTGGGACCCGTGCGCGGAAAGAACATGTAGCGAACCCGCACGCCCAGGCGGTTCAATTCAGCCATTTCGCTGTGCAGCTTGCGGCAATAGCCGCAATCGACGTCGGTGAACACGGTAATGGTGTACTGCGGATTCTTCGGCCCGAAAATCACCATCTGCGATTCGGGGACCGCGTTGATCATGGCGACGCGCGCACGCGCGCGCAGCACCTCGGTCAGATTCTCCCGCGAATCCATGTCGTAGAGGTTGCCGTCGATGAAATATTTGCCGTCGGCCGTGATGTAGCTGATCTCGGCTCCCTGCATGAACTGGTAGATGCCGGGGATCGGCGAGGGCTGCAGGTCGTCGAGCTTCGAGCCGGCGGGCAGGAGCTTGAGCAAGGGCACGCGCGGATCCGGGGACGCATCGGCCGGCAGCGGGCGCGCCGGATCGCCTTCGGCCGCGCGCGCGGCGAGTGCCACATTGCAGACGAGCAGTGCGAGGGCGGCGAGGATTCTCAACATGCAGGGGGCTCCGGCGGATCTCGACAGTTCGACCCTGGGGTCCCCAGGAGGTTCACGCAATTCTAGCATAGGGCTGCTGCTAGCCGCGCGGGTGGTGCTGAGAGTGCAGATCCTTCAGGCGCTCGCGGGCGACGTGGGTGTAGATTTGAGTCGTCGACAGGTCGCTGTGCCCGAGCAGCATCTGCACCACGCGAAGGTCCGCCCCGTGGTTCAACAAATGGGTCGCAAAGGCATGCCGCAGGGTATGCGGCGAGAGTTCTTTCTCGACGCCGGCCTTCTTCGAATAGCGCTTGATGATGTGCCAAAACGCCTGGCGCGTCATGCGATCGCCGCGGCGGGTCGGAAACAGGTAGTCCGTCTGCCGTTCCAGCAGGATTTCGACTCGCGGGCCCTGCATGAATTGCTGCAGCCACTTCACGGCTTCCTCGCCGAGCGGTATCAGGCGTTCGCGGTTGCCCTTGCCGACGACGCGCATCACGCCCTGATTGAGATTGACCTGGTTGTGCTTCAGGCTGACGAGTTCGGAGACCCGCAGGCCCGTGGCATACAGCACTTCGAGCATGGTGCGATCGCGGTGCCCCAGCGGGTCCGACACGGTCGGCGCCTCGAGCAGCGAATCGACTTCGGCTTCGGTCAGCGACTTGGGGAGCGAGCGGCCGATCTTCGGCATGGCGATCTGCGCGGTCGGATCGACCTCGATCAAGCCCTCGCGCATCATGAAACGGAAAAATCGCCGGAAACTCGACAACTGCCTCGCCGTCGAGCGGGGCCTGGATCCGCCCTCGACCCGAGCGGCAATGAAGCCCAATAATTCGATGCGCGTGGCCTTGAGCAGGGCGCCGTCGCGCTCCTCCAGCCAGCGTGCGAGTGCGGTCAGGTCGGCGCGGTAGGCCGCCAGCGTATTCGCCGACAGTCCGCGCTCCAGCCACACCGCGTCGAGGAACCGCTGCAACGCGGGATCCGCCGCTTCGCGGACAGCCGGTACCGCTGCGCCCGAGGTGCGTGTATAAACCGTCCGTTTGAGAGCCGTCGCCATAGTCTTCCGCGTGTAAGTTTCCGCACGAAATGGTGCTGTACGCGATCTCTAGGAGCCAGTATGCGAGGGGTGCCCGCGGGTCGGCGTGACCAGAATCACAGTACAGTTAAGTATTAACATAAGGAGAACCAGATCACAGAAATGAGCTTGCGGGCGTGCGCGCAGCGGTGCAGCCGCTGTATACCGCCTACTGTCTGGCGGTGTTCACTTTGCTCGGTTTGACCGTGCTGGTGGTCAATCTGTTCGTGCCGAGCCTGCGGCGGCGCCGGTCGGTGGCCGGTGTTGTTCTCGCGGATCTTTTTGCGCGCGGCCGGCATTCCGTTCGCCGTCGAGGGGCTGGATCGGCTGCCGCAGGTACCCTGCGTGGTGGTGGCCAATCACGCCAGCTATATCGATGGCCTGGTCGCCGCGGCGGCGCTGCCGCCCGATTTCGCCTTCGTGATCAAAAAGGAAATGGTGCGCGTGCCCCTCGCCGGCCTGCTGCTGCGGCGCCTGGGGTCGCAGTTCGTCGAGCGTTTCGATCGGCACAAGGGCGGCGTCGATGCGCGGCGCGTGCTGAAACTTGCCGCCACCGGCCAGTCCCTGGTGTTCTTTCCGGAAGGCACCTTCACCGAGATCCGCCAAGTCGGCAAATTCCTCGGCGGCGCGTTCACCACGGCGGCGCGCTCCGACATGCCGGTGGTGGCCATGGCCATTCACGGCACGCGGGCCGTTCTGCCGCCGGAGGGATTTGCCGTCCACCGTCTGCCGATTCGGGTCGAAATACTCGACGTGCTGAGCGCGAGCGACGCCCGGCAGCACAGCCGCGAGCTGATTGCGCAGGCCGTGGGCGATCCGCTGGCGCCTTGAGCGCCCGGCCGCCTGTCGCGTCTATAATGGAGACCACCCGGCACAACTTGGGACATGCCCTATGAACTCTGATCCTGTCGTTATTTTGGCGGCGCGCCGCACACCCGTCGGCGCCTTCCAGGGCGCTTTCGCGACCGTCACCGCGCCGCAGCTGGGCGCGGCCGCCATCAAAGCGGCGCTCGCGGATTCCGGAGTGGCCGGCGCGAAAATCGATGAAGTCATCATGGGCTGCGTCCTGTCGGCCGGAATCGGCCAGGCGCCGGCGCGCCAGGCGGCGCTGGGTGCGGGATTGCCGGCGAGCGTCCCGGCCACCACGGTCAATAAAATGTGCGGTTCGGCGATGCGTGCGGTGATGCTGGCGGCCGATCAAGTTCTGGCCGGCTCGGCGAAAGTCGCGGTTGCCGGCGGCCTCGAGTCGATGACCAATGCGCCTTACCTCTTGCCAAAGGCCCGGGCGGGCTACCGGATGGGGAATCAAGAAGTCTGGGACCATATGTTCTACGACGGCTTGCAAAGCCCCTGGGACGGACAGCTCATGGGTTGTTTCGCCGAGGCCACCTCGGCCAAGTACGATTTCACCCGCCGGGCCCAGGACGATTTCGCCGCGGAGTCCGTGCGACGGGCGCTCGCCGCCGTCGCCAACGGCAGTTTCGAGGCGGAGATCGCCCCGGTGACCGCCAAGACTCGCAAGGGCGACGTCGTGGTCGACAAGGATGAGACTCCCTTTACGCTCGACATCGCCAAGATCCCGACCCTCAAGCCCGCTTTCAAGAAGGACGGCACGGTGACCGCCGCCAGCTCCTCGGGAATCTCCGACGGCGCGGCGGCATTGGTGCTGGCGCGCGAATCCTTCGCGGCGGCGCAGGGCCTGAAGCCGCTGGCGCGAATTCTGGGCTACGCCAGCTTCGCGCGCGAACCCGAGTGGTTCACGCTGGCGCCGGTGGGCGCAATGCAAAAATTGCTGGCCCAGTTGAATTGGCGGGCCAAGGACGTCGATCTGTACGAAATCAACGAGGCGTTCGCCGCGGTGACGATGGCCGCCATGAAGGATCTGGACCTCGATCATGCAAAAGGTGAACGTCAACGGCGGCGCCTGCGCGCTCGGGCATCCGATCGGCGCCACCGGGGCGCGCATCATGACCACCTTGCTGTACGCACTGCGTGCGCGCGGCAAGCAGCGCGGCATCGCAAGCCTCTGCATCGGCGGCGGCGAAGCGACGGCGATCGCCATCGAAGTGATGTGAACGCGCACCGGTCCTGACCGCGGTCAGCGCCGGCGTTGCGCGGATCACGCTCAATCGTCCCGACAAGCGCAACGCGTTGGATCGCGCGACGATAGCCGCGCTGACCGCGCGAGTTGCGGCGCTGCGCGCGCGATCCCGGCGGTGCGAGTCGTGCAAATCACCGGGGCCGGCGGCGTCTTCTGCGCCGGCGCCGACTTGAGCGAAATGCAGGCACAAGCAGAGGCCAGCGAGGCGGCCAACCTGGAGGACGCCGAGCAGCTGGCGAGCATGCTCGCGCTGCTGGATTCGATGCCGAAACCGACGCTGGCGCGAGTCAACGGGGACGGCTATGGCGGGGCGCTCGGCCTGCTGGGGGCCTGCGACATCGTGGTGGCGGCCGATGACGCCAAGTTTGCCTTTACCGAAGTGCGGCTCGGGGATTATACCCGCGGTGGTTTCGCCCTTCGTGCTGGGCAAGATCGGCGAGAGCGCAGCGCGGCGCTACTTCTTGACGGCGGAGACACTGACGGCAGCGGCTCTCAAGGAGCTTGGGCTGGTGCACGAAGTGGTGCCCGGCGTTGAGCTCGACGCCTGGTGCGCGCGAATCATCGGATGCGCTGCTCAAGGGCGCCCCGCAACGCTTTGGCCGAGGCCAAGACGCTGATTAGCGATGTCGCCGCTCGCACCAGCGGCACCGCGGGTCCCGGTGGCGCCGCCGCACATCGAGCTGCCGCATCTCGCGAAGCGGCGGCGCGGCTGGCGCGATTGCGCGTTCTGGCGGAGGCACAGGAAGGCTTCAGCGCGTTCTTCGCCAAGCGCAAGGCGAACTGGCGGCCGGAATAAGCGAGGCAGCGCTGCGGCAGGGTCCACAGCGCTCTTTGGCCGGTGGGGCGGGCGTCCCTGCCCAAGCCATGCCCAAATCCCTTGGCCATCCTGGAAGCCGGCGTCCGTGGCCTGTCAACATGGGTGTCCCCACTGATTAAAGCGACGCCATTGCGAAGATCCCCTCATCGTCTGTCCACTGGTTGGACGGCCTGCCGCCCTGATGACGTTTGTGATCTACTAGCGCCCTCTTTCGGGGCACAATCCTGCCAATCTCGATTTTAGGTGCCATTTGATGAATGAAACCCCGCGCGATGTCATGGAATACGAGGTGGCGATCGTCGGCGCCGGCCCCGCCGGGCTCGCCTGCGCGATCCGCCTCAAGCAACTGAATCCCGCCTTGAGCGTTTGTCGTGCTGGAGAAGGCCGCAGGTTTGGGGGCGCATTCCCTGTCGGGCGCGGTGCTGGAGCCCGGGCCGCTCGATGAGCTGCTGCCCGACTGGCGTGAGCATCCCGCCCGCCATTTGCGTGCCGGCCACTCGCGATGAGTTTCTATTCATGACGCGCCGCAGGCGCTATCGCCTGCCGACGCCGCCGCAGATGTGGAATCACGGCAACTTCATCATCTCGCTGGGGCAGCTGGTGCCGATTCTGGGACAGGAGGCCGAAAAGCTGGGTGTCGACGTATTTGCGGGATTTGCGGCGGCGGAGGCCTTGTTCGATGAGGCGGGTGCCGTCAAGGGCGTGCGCATCGGCGACATGGGGGTCGACAAAAACGGCGAGCCCGGTCCTAATTTTGCCCTGGGGCCCGAGATTCACGCCAAGATCACCATGTTCTGCGAAGGCTGCCGCGGCAGCGTCTCGAAGCAATTGATCAAGCGCTTCAAACTCGATGCCGGCAAGTCGCCGCAAACCTATGGGTTGGGGTTCAAGGAAATGTGGCAGTTGCCGCCCGGGCGCGTCCAGCCCGGCCTCATTCAACACACCCTGGGCTGGCCGCTCGACTCGAAGACCTATGGCGGCAGCTTTCTCTACCACCTCGACAACGATCGGGTGTACGTCGGATTCGTGGTCGGCCTGGACTATGAGGATCCGCGCCTCAAGCCCTTCGAAGCCTTCCAGCAGTACAAGAATCATCCCGAGATCAAGAGCTCTGCTGCAGGGCGGAGAAATCATCGCCGGCGGCGCGCGCACCGTGATCGAAGGCGGCTATCAATCGATGCCGACGCTCGAAATGCCGGGCGCGATGCTGGTCGGCGATGCCGGCGGCACGCTCAACACGCCGAAGATCAAGGGCATCCATCAGGCGATTCGCTCCGGAATGACCGCGGCAGCGCACTTCGTCGAGCACGGCACCGCGGCCGGTTTCGACAAACGCTGGCGCGATTCGAAAGGCGGCCGAGAACTGCACAAGGTGCGCAACATTCGGCCGGGGTTCCGCCGCGGGCTATGGTTTGGTCTTGCCAATGCCGCGCTGGAGACCGTGACCTTCGGCAAGTCTGCCGTGGACGCTCGCCAATCACGCCGACGACACGGCGCTCAAGAGGCTGGACGATTACCAGTCTGCCGGACCGGGAATGGGGTGAGCGCGAACTGCCGCCGCGCGATCGGCTGGCTTTCGTGTTCTTCGCCGCGACGACGCATGATGAAAACCAACCGGTGCATCTGCACGTGGCGGATACCACGCTGTGCGCGACCCGCTGCATCGCGGAATTCGGCAATCCCTGCACCAATTTTTGTCCGGCGAACGTCTACGAAATGATCGCGGACGGCAAAGGCGGCCAAAGACTGCAGATCAATTCCTCCAATTGCGTGCATTGCAAGGCCTGCGACATCAAGGATCCCTACGCGGGCCAGATCACTTGGGTGCGCGCCAGAGGGCGGTTCCGGCCCCAACTACCAGAGCCTCTAGATCGCTGCGTCGATTGGAGCCTAACGTAAGCTTCCCGATGCCGGTTGAGTCGCGCCTCAGAATGGAGGTGGCCGCGCAGCGGCTCGAATCCGATGCCGCCCAGCACGACGCGGCGGTTCGGCTCGATCGCCTGAGCGCGGCGCTTCTCGAATCGTCGCGCTCCGTCGGCGCCAAGCTGCGCGCGCAACTGCCCTGGCTGCTGCCGCTCTCCGCGGCGGAGCGCGCAGCGCGGCCTGTATCTTTGGGGCGGCGTCGGCCGCGGCAAGACCATGCTGATGGACTGGTTTTACGAGTCGCTTGGCGATTCTCTGGGCGAACGCACTCACTACTATCGCTTCATGCGCGGGGTGCATGCGGAGCTGCGCAAGGGCCGGCGCCGCGCGCGGCCTCTCGAGGCTGTCGCAGAGCGCTGGCGCGAACGTGCGGGTAATTTGCCTGGACGAATTCTTCGTCGCCGACATCGCCGACGCAATGATCCTCGCCGGCCTCCTCGAGGGGTTGTTCCGCCGCGGCGTGACGCTGGTCGCAACCTCCAACACGCCGCCCGAGCAGCTGTACAAGGACGGCCTGCAGCGCGAGCGCTTCCTGCCCGCCATCGAGTTGCTGCGCAAGCACGTGGACGTCCTGCATTTGGACGGCGGCATCGACTATCGACTGCGGCAACTGGAGCAGGCGCCGACCTACCTGGATTCGACCTCGCCGGAGCACCGCGGCGCGACTTGCTGAGCGCTTTGCCGCGCTCGCCGGCGACACCGCCAGCCGGCCCGCCGGGTGCTGTCGATCGAAGACCGCAGCATCGCCGCGCTCGCCACCGGCGCCGGGATGGCGTGGTTCGAGTTCGGCGAACTGTGCGAGGGGCCGCGCAGCCAGAACGACTACATCGAGCTCGCCCGCTCCTACCACACGATTTTCATTTCGAACATTCCGGTATTCACCGCGGCAGACGAGAATGCTGCGCGCCGCTTCGTCATGTTGATCGACGAATTCTACGATCGCGGCGTCAAGATCGTGGTGTCGGCGGCGGCCGCGCCGGCCGCGCTGTATCGCGGCGAGCGGCTGCAGGCCGAGTTTCAGCGTGCCGCGAGCCGGCTGGTCGAGATGCAGACGCAGCAGTATCTCGCCGGCGCGAGCATCGCCCATAGCAACGAACGGCAGCCCCTGGCATAATTCGCGCATGAAAACGGTCGCAGAGTTCAAAATCCATCACAGCCAGATCCTCGATCCCGGCGGCGCGGTGGTCGCGCCGCTGCCGCAGTTTGCCGAGGACGCTGCCGAGGTGCTGCGCATGTACGGGCCATGACTCTGGTCCGTGTCTTCGATGCCAAGGCGGTGAATCTGCAGCGCACCGGACAACTCGGCACCTATCCGTCGTGCCTCGGCCACGAAGCCGCACATGTCGGCGTCGGCGCCGCCATGCGCGCCGAAGACGTGTTGGCGCCGGTGTATCGCGAGTTCGGCACGCAGCTCTGGCGCGGCGTGACCATGCCCGAGATCCTGACCTACTGGGGCGGCGACGAGCGCGGCAGTGATTTTGCCGTGCCTCGGCACGATTTTGCCTGGTGCGTCCCCATCGCCACGCAGACCTTGCATGCGGCCGGTGCAGCCATGGCCTTCAAGGTGCGCAAGGAGCCGCGCTGCGCGCTTGCCTACATCGGCGACGGCGGCACCTCCGAGGGCGCTTTCTACGAGGCGCTCAATCTGGCCGGGTCGCGTGCCCTGCCCGTGGTATTCGTCATCGTCAACAACGGCTGGGCCATCTCGGTGCCGGTTGCGGCACAGACCGCCGCGCAAACTCTGGCGCAAAAAGCGGTCGCGGCCGGCATTCCCGGCGTGCAAGTCGACGGCAACGATGTGTTCGCCGTCCGCGCAGTGGTGGGCGAGGCGCTCGAAGCGGCACGGCGCGGCGCGGGCCCGACCTTGATCGAGGCGCTGACGTACCGTTTGAGCGATCACACCACCGCGGACGACGCCAGCCGCTATCGGTCCGGCCAAGAAGTCAAGGACGCGTGGGCCCTCGAGCCGCTGATTCGAATTCGCGCGTATCTCCGCCACGCGGGACTGTGGAACGACGCGAAGGAGAAGGCCCTGCTGGATGAATGCACGCTCAAGGTCGATGCCGCGGTGACGGAATACTTGGGAAAGGCGAAACCGTCCACCGACGCGATGTTCGACCATCTGTTCGCGGCGCTGCCGGCGCAGCTTCGCGGGCAACGGCTCGTCGCCCGCAAATACGCCTCGAAACCCAGCGGTCCTTGATGCCGAAAATAACCATGGTGGAGGCCATCGCGATGGCGCATGGCTGGGAAATGCAGCATGACGCGAATGTGGTCGTGATCGGGCAGGATGTGGGCGCCAACGGCGGCGTGTTCCGGGCGACCGCGGGACTGCAGGAGCGCTTCGGCAAGGACCGGGTGCAGGATACGCCGCTGGCCGAGGCGACCATCGCCGGCATGTCGATCGGAATGGCGACGCATGGGCTCAAGCCGGTCGCGGAAATTCAGTTCATGGGTTTCTTGTATCCCGCGCTGGATCAAATCGTGAACCACATGTCGCGCATGCGAAATCGCACCCGCGGCCGCTTGAGCTGTCCCGTCGTCATGCGGATGCCGCACGGCGGCGGCATTCACGCGCCCGAACACCATTCGGAGAGCACCGAGACAATGCTGTGCCACATTCCGGGCATCCGCGTCGTATGCCCTTCCTCGCCGGTGCGCGCCTATGGGCTGCTGCTCGCCGCCATCCGCGATCCGGATCCCGTGATGTTCCTGGAGCCGGTGCGGCTGTATCGCGCGATGCGCCAGGAAGTGAACGACGATGGCCAGGCTCTGCCGCTCGATGTATGCTTCATTCTGCGCGAAGGCAGCGACGTGACCATCGTCACCTGGGGTGCGATGACCATGGAAACGCTGCGCGCCGCCGTCGAGCTCGACAAGCGCGGGATCAGCGCCGAGGTCATCGATCTTGCCACCTTGAGTCCGATCGACATCGAGACGATTCTGGCGTCGGTGGCCAAGACCGGCCGGCTGGTGATCGTGCACGAGGCCGCCCGCAACGTCGGCGTGGGGGCGGAGATTGCGGCGCTGGTCGCGGAGCACGGCCTGTACGATTTGCTGGCGCCGATCCGGCGCGTGGCCGGATTCGATACCGTCATGCCGCTGTTCAAGCTCGAGCACGATTACATTCCGAGCGTGCAGCGAATCATCGACGCGGTGGAACTTACTTTCGCCGATTAGGGGTCCTGTAATTTCATGAGCACATTCAGGCTTCCGGATTTGGGCGAGGGTTTGGCCGAGGCCGAGATCGTCGAGTGGCACGTCAAGGTGGGCGATCACGTGCGGGTCGATCAGCCCATGGTCTCGGTGGAAACCGCCAAAGCCGTGGTCGAAGTGCCCGCGCCCTTCAGCGGCGTGGTGACGGCGCTGCGCGGCGCGCGCGGCGACATCGTCCCCACGGGCGCGCCGCTCATCGAGTTCGATTCCGGAACCGTCGTCGGCAGCATGCCGGCCACCAGCGAGGAGGAGTTCGTGGAGTCGGTGACGGCCGGAGGCGCACCGCGCGCCCGGCGCCGATGCACGCGGCCGCGCGGTGCCCGCGGCGCGGGCGCTCGCCAGGAGCTTGGGTCTCGATCTTGGGCACGGTTCAAGGCAGCGGCCGCGGCGGATTGATCACGCTCGAGGATGTCCTGCGGCACGCCAATCTGCAGCCCGCCGCCAACGGCGGTGCGGCCGGCAACGGCGCATCCGCCTCGCCGGCCGCACGCGCGATCGCGGCGGCCGCTCCCGCGGACGGCGCCGTCGAACCGTTGCGCGGCGTGCGGCGCGCGATGGCGCAAAGCATGTCGCTGTCGCGCGATCAGGTGGCCGGCAGCACCGTGTGCGACGATGCGGACATTCACCACTGGACGCAGCGCGGGGACTACATGCTGCGGCTCATGCGCGCGATGATCTGCGCCTGGCGCGCGGAACCCGCCTTGAACGCCTGGTACGATGCGGCCACGCATTCGCGCTTTCTGGTCGCGCACATCGATTTTGCCATCGCCGTCGATACGCCCGGCGGCCTCATCGTTCCGGTGGTGCGCAACATCGAGAGCAAATCGCCGGAGGAATTGCGCGCCGCCATCGCGCTGCAAAAGGAGGCGGCTCACCGCCGCAGCACCGACCCTGCGGACTTGCGCGATTTTACGCTGATGCTGTCGAATTTCGGCACTCTCGCCGGCCGCTACGGAATCCCTCTGGTGGTGCCGCCCGCGGTCGCCATCTTGGGTGCGGGCAAAGTGCGCGAGGATGCCGTCGTTGCCGCGGGCGTGGTGCGCGCGCATCGGCGCATGCCCCTGTCCTTGAGCTTCGATCACCGCTGCATCACGGGCGGCGAGGCGTGCCGTTTTCTCGGGGCCGTGATTGCGGATCTTGAAAGACCCGGATTAACGCGAGGATCAGGCATGTACCAGGCTTCCTCCGAACAGCATCGAAAGATCGTCTCCGCCATCGTACGATCGGCGATCCGGCCGCCCAAAACGCTGCGCAATCTGGATTGGCCGCGCTTTTTGCAGGCTTACTACGCCAACGTCGATGCGGAGGACCTCGCGGAGCGCGACCCCGCGGAGCTCGCGGCGACGGCGCTATCGCACCTCTCGTTCGCGCACCGGCGGCGAAGGTCCGCGCTGGTGAGGGTATTCAATCCCAGCATGCGCGAACATGGGTTCACCTCGCCGCACACCGTGATCGAGATGGTGAACGACGACATGCCGTTTCTCGTCGATTCGATCAACCTGGCGCTGACCGAACGCGGGCTCACGCTGCATTTTCTGACACACCCAGTCTTCGCCGTGGCGCGGGACGGCGCCGGCAATCTGCTTGCGCTGCACGCGCGCGGCGAAGCGTCCAAAGGCGGCAAGCCGCCGGCCGAGCGAGAAATCACGGCTGGAATCGTTTCAGCATGTCGAAGTGGACCGGATCGTCGATCCCGCGGGTTTGCATTCTCTCGCGGCGCAGATCGAGCGCAGCATGCGCGATGTTCGCGTCGCGTGTGCGGACTGGCTCAAGATGCAGGACGCGGCTCATCAGGCGGCGCAAGACTTGAGCTCCCAAAGCGCGCGCTTCGAACCCAGCATCCTGAGCGAAGCGGTCGGACTGCTCGCGTGGATGGAAAACCGCCACTTCACCTTTCTGGGCTACCGTGAATATCGGCTGCAGGGGCGCGCCGGGCGGGTGGTCCTGCGGCCGATCGACTCGACGGGGCTCGGCATTCTGCGCCGCGGCCACAGACAGCCGGAAAGCACCAACCGCACGCTGTCGAGCGACATCCGCCGCCAAAGCCGTTCCCGCGACATCATTCTCGTCACCAAGGCGAACTTGCTGTCGACGATTCATCGCCCCGGATATCTCGACTACGTGGGCGTGAAGCACTTCGGACTGAAAGGCCAGCTGATAGGCGAGAAGCGTTTCTTGGGTTTGTGGACTTCCGCGGCGTACAGCAGCAACCCGCGCGAGATTCCGGTGCTGCGCCACAAAGTGGCGCAGGTGGTCGAACACTTTGCGCTGGCCCCGGACAGCCATGACGGCAAGGCCCTGCAGCACATCCTCGAATCCTTTCCGCGCGACGAACTATTTCAGGCCAGCGTCGCGGAACTGACCCGCATCGTCACCGGCATCTTCGGCCTGCAGGAGCGTCCGCGGGTTCGCGTACTGCTGCGGCGCGACGCATTTCGCCGGTTCTACTCCTGCCTGGTGTTCGTGCCGCGCGAGAAGTACAACACGCAGGTCAGGCAGCGCATCGAAACGGTGATTCGCGAGGCATTTTCCGCATTCAGCATGGAATCGCAGGTGCAGATCGCCGAATCGAATCTCGCCCGCATTCATATCGTCGCACGAACCCGTCCGAGCGAGGAAACCCACATCGACGCGGGCGCATTGGAACGGCGCGTCGCCGCCGCGGTGCGCTCGTGGTCGGACGGCTTCAGGGCGGCATTGCTGGCGCGCCTCGATGAATCGTACGCCTTGCAGCTTTTCGAAAAGTACGCGCCGGCGTTCCCCGCGGCCTACACCGAGGACTTTCAGGGCGATGCCGCGGCGCTCGACGTATCGTTCCTCGAGGCGGTGGAAAAGGAGCCGACGCGGCTGCACCTGGACATCTACCGGCCGGAGCCGCGGCGCAAGGACAAATTCTTTTTGAAGATCTTCCGCGATCAGGATGCCATTCCGATTTCGGACCTCTTGCCCATGCTCGAGAACATGGGGCTCAAGGTGATCGCCGAGCGGCCCTACGAACTGGAATTCCCGGGCGGCCGGCGCTCCTGGATTCAAGATCTGGAACTCGTGATGCAGTCGGCCACGGTGATCCAGTTCGAGGCGCTGGAGCGCGAAATCAAGAGCGCGTTCACGGCCGTTTGGACCGGCCGCATGGACAACGACAGCTTCAATCAATTGACTCTATCCGCGGGCATACCCTGGCGCATCGTCATCGTCTTGCGGGCCTATTGCCGGTACCTGCTGCAAACCGGATTGCCGTTCAGCCTGGGTTACATCGCCCAGGTGCTGGTGAACAATGCGGCGATCGCCCGGACCTTGGCCGATCTGTTCGTGGCCCGCTTCGACGCGGATCTGCCGGCGGCGGCGCGGCCGAGCGCGCTGGCACGGCTCGATAAGCGCATTCGTGCCGCCCTCGAGGAGGTGACGCGCTCCGATGAGGATCGAATCTTGCGGGCGTTGTGGAGCGCGGTGTCGGCAACCGTGCGCACCAATGCCTATCAGATCAACCCCGCGGGCCAGCTCAAGGACTACCTCTCCTTCAAGATCGAGAGCCAGCAACTGCGCGAGCTGCCCTTACCCAAGCCGCTGTTCGAGATCTTCGTATTCTCGCCCCGTATGGAAGGCGTGCACTTGCGCATGGGATATGTCGCGCGCGGCGGCATTCGCTGGTCGGATCGACGCGAAGATTTCCGCACCGAGGTGCTCGGGCTCATGAAAGCCCAGCAGGTCAAGAACACGGTCATCGTTCCGGTCGGGGCCAAGGGCGGATTCGTCGTCAAGCGCCTGCCGGCCGAACGAGAAGCCCAACAGGCTGAAGTGATCGCGTGCTATCAAACGCTGATCAGGGGTCTCCTCGACATCACCGACAACATCGTCGACGACAAGATCACGGCGCCGCCCAGGGTGGTTCGCCACGACCGGGACGATGCCTACTTGGTGGTCGCGGCCGACAAGGGTACTGCGACCTTCTCCGACATCGCCAATGCCATCTCCGAGGAATACGGCTTCTGGTTGGGCGACGCGTTCGCTTCCGGCGGCTCGGTCGGCTACGACCACAAGAAGATGGCGATCACCGCGCGCGGCGCCTGGGAATGCGTGAAACGGCACTTTCGCGAGATGGGAGTCGACATCCAAGCCCACGATTTCACGGTCTCCGGCATCGGCGACATGGCGGGCGACGTATTCGGCAACGGCATGCTCCAATCGCCCCATATCCGGCTGGTCGCGGCCTTCAATCACCTGCACATCTTCATCGACCCGCAACCCGATCCCGCGCGCTCTTTCGCCGAGCGTGAACGGCTGTTCAAGATGCCGCGCTCGAGTTGGGAGGACTATTCGCGCAAGGCGCTTTCCAAGGGCGGCGCCGTCTTCTCGAGATCCGCCAAGAGCCTGACCCTGTCGCGCGAAGCGCAGGCGCTGCTCGAGCTGCCCGCGCAGGTGACGCCGAACGAGGCGATCAAGGCCATCCTGAAGGCGCATGTCGACCTGTTTTGGAACGGCGGCATCGGCACCTACGTCAAGGCCACCTTCGAGAGCCACAGCGATGTCGGCGACCGCACCAACGACGCGGTTCGCATCGATGCGCGTGAATTGAATTGCAAGGTCATCGGCGAGGGCGGCAATCTGGGAGTGTCGCAGCTCGGGCGCATCGAGTTCGCGCGGCGCGGCGGCAGACTCAACACCGATTTCATCGACAACTCCGCCGGCGTGAACACTTCGGACGTCGAAGTCAATTTGAAAATTCTCTTGAACGGCGCAGTGCGCGCGAATGAAATCACGTTCGCCGGGCGCAACCGGCTGCTGGTGCAGATGACGAGCGAAGTCGCGGGTCTGGTGCTGCGCAACAACTATCTACAGGGTCAGGCGATCAGCACCAGCGAGTTTCAGGCCAAGCTGCAGTTGGGCGAAGCCGCCTACGTCATCCGCGTGCTGGAGCGTTCCCAAGATTTGAACCGCGCCCTGGAATTTCTTCCGACCGACGAGGAAATCGCCGAACGCCGCAAGGCGGGCGAAGGACTGACGCGCCCGGAACTCGCCATCATCTTGAGTTACGGCAAGATTTGGCTGAATCGCGCGCTCATCCATTCGAACGTGCCCGAAGATCCCTATCTGTCGGCCGAGCTGGCTCGTTATTTCCCCACACCGGTGCAGAAGCGCTTCGCGGCGCGCTTGAAGCGGCACCGGTTGCGGCGCGAGATCATTGCGACGGCCATCACCAATAGTTTGATCAATCGCATGGGACCGGTCTTCCCGGTGCGCGCGCAGGATGACACGGGGGCCGACCCGGCGGCCATAGCGCGCGCCTACAGCATCGCACGCGAGGTGTTTGCGGTCCGCGGCATCTGGTCGCAAATCGAAGCTCTGGATAACCGCACCCCGGCGGCCGTACAGTACGCCGCCATGCTGGAAACCACGCGCTTGCTGCGCCACATGACTTACTGGCTGCTGGATCACCGCCGCAACGACCTGGATATCGAGCGCGCGGTACTGCGCTACACCGCCCAAGTGGCGGAACTATCCGGCGAGCTGCCGGGGGTGCTCGGCATCACCGAGCAGGCGCGATTGAGCGTCATGCGCTCGCACCTCGTCGAGCAGCACGTGCCCGAGCATCTGGCGTCTCGAATCGCCTCCTTGGATGCGCTGCACTGCGCATTGGACCTGGTGGAGGTGGCGAAGGCCCTGCGCGTGAAGATTGGCTATGCGGCCAAGGCCTATTTCGACCTCGGCGAACGCATCGGCCTGACGCGGATCAAGGAGCAAATCGAGAGCTTGGTCGCGGATGGCCATTGGCAGGGGGTGGCGCGCCACACCTTGCGCGACAATCTGTACGAGCTGCAGCGAAAAATCACCGCCGCCGTGCTGGCTTGCAGAGGGCGCGACGCCGGCGAGCGAGTCAGTCATTGGATCGCGCGCCATGCCTCTCCGCTCGATGCCTTGAAGCGCGTCGTGGTCGACATGCGCACCGCGCCGCCGGATTTTGCGACTCTGTCCGTCGCTCTGCAGGCGGTCAGGCGCCTCGCGCAGGATTGATCGAGTGCCGTTGGAAGCCAGCAATTTCGGCCGCGCCTACCTGCAAAGCCGCATCGTCGGAGAATTCATGCTGGCGCGGCACATCGGCATCGTCGTCGAGTCGGCGGACGATGCCGCCGTCGTGCTGCGCGCGCCGCTCGGCCCCAACGCCAACTACAAGGGCACCGCGTTCGGCGGCAGTTTGTATTCGCTGGCCGTGCTGACCGGGTGGGCCTGGGTCACCCGCTATCTCGAGGCACGGGGCCTGCCGGCCGATGCGGTGATCCAAGAATCGAGCATGCGTTTCCTGTCTCCGGTGCGAGGTGACCTGTGCGCGAGCGTCGCAGCACCCTCCGGCGCGCAGATCGATAAATTCCGCAAAATGCTGCGGCGTGCCGGCCGCGGGCGCATCAGCTTGCAAGTGGAAATAAACTACGACCAGACTCTGGCTACGCTCTTCGAAGGCGTGTTTGCCGCAGCCATACGCCAATAGGAGGAACGGTGCCCGGGAAATTGATCTTGGTTCGCCACGGACAAAGTGTTTGGAACGTCGAAAATCTGTTCACCGGTTGGCATGATGTCGACCTGAGCGACTTAGGAAGGCTCGAAGCGACGCAGGCCGGCCGGGAGCTTGAGCGCGAGAAACTGGCGCCGCAAATCGCCTTCACTTCGGTGTTGAAGCGCGCGATCCGCACGCTGTGGTTGATCATGGACACCACGGATCGCATGTGGATTCCGGTGGAAGGCAGCTGGCGCCTCAATGAACGCCATTACGGCGCCCTGCAAGGACTCGACAAGGCGCAGACGGTCGAGAAGCACGGTGCAGCGCAGGTCAAGCTGTGGCGCCGCAGCTACGACATTCCGCCGCCACCCTTGGGGTGGGATGATCCGCGGCATCCGCGTTTCGACCCACGCTATGCCAATGTCGATCCAGCTTCGCTGCCCGCGGCGGAATCGCTCAAGGACACGCTGTCGCGCGTGCTGCCCTACTGGGAATCGCGCATAGTCCCCGAGCTGCGCGCCAACAAGGACGTGCTGGTGGTCGCGCACGGCAACTCGCTGCGTGCCTTGGTCAAAATGCTCGACATGATGTCCGAGAGCGATATCGTGGAGTTCAACATCCCGACCGGCATCCCGATACTCTACGAGTTGAACGAGCAACTGCAGCCGCTGGGCCGCCGGTTTCTCGGCGACCCGCAAGCCATAGCCGCGGCGCAAGAGGCGGTGCGCCGGCAAACCGAAAAGAAGTGACGCTGCGCCGGCATTCGCGCAATACTCAAGTGCCGCGCGGCTCATGAATCCGGCGCGACGGCCACCTTGAGGCCCGACAGTGCCTCGGTAAAATCGACCTGGCAGGACAAGCGCGAGGTCGCTTCGCGAAAGTCGGGCAATTCCTTCGAGCAATTCCAGCTCGTCGCTTTGCGGTTTAGGCAGGCGCCCGGCCCAGCTCTCATCGACGTACACATGACAGGTGGCACAGGAGCAAAGACCGCCGCATATCGCTGCGACTCCGTAATCGAGTTCGCGCAGGATCTCCATGACCTTCAATCCCGGTTTCGCCTGGATGTCATGCTCTTTCCCGTCCCGGTCCACTACGATCATCCGCGCCATTGAGATCTCCGTTAAGCAGCCCCTCAGGGGGTCGTCGCTCGAACTGGCTAGTGTGCCGGAACTTAATCTTCGCGACTACTTGCGGTTGCAATGAGGCGCCCCGCAAGCTGCCGGGCGCGGGCTGCCACGCCGTTTTGAGCGGCTTCGCTCGGGCCCCGGTCGGCGTAGCGCGTCAAGTAGAGTTCGCACCAGAGCAAGCAGACGTAGTCGTACAGCCACGCCAATTGATTGAGGCGCAAATATTCGCTCGGCGTCGGCGAGCGGCCGATGTAGGCCGCCAGAAACTCGTGCCGGAGTGGGTCGCCGAAATCGTTGTTGGCGCTCCAGCCCGCCAAATCCCAGTAGGGATCCCCGCCGTGCGCGTACTCCCAGTCGAGCAACACCAATGCGTCGCCGCCGTCGATCAAATTGAGGGTGTGCAGGTCGCTGTGGCAGACCACGGGGTCGACGCTTCGCAGTGCCGCCAGACGATGGCCGGCGCCGGTTCGCAATGCCGCGGCAGTTTGCGAATCCGGAGCGAGGCTCTGCTGAGCCGCTGCCGTGTAGTAATCGATCCACATCCCGGCATTCATCAGCCGCGCCGGCACAGGCATCGGCAGCGCGTGGATGCGCCGCACCAGCTCGGCCATCCGCGAGATACCCGAGCGCCGCCGCACGTCCGCCGAATGCCACTGCCGACCCACGGCCCAGCGCGAGATGAGAATTCCGCGCTGCGGATCGCAGTACTCCACTGCGGGGGCAAGACCCGCAGCGGCGGCACGCTCGAGCACACGGGCCTCCCAAGCGCGATCCAACCCAAGATCGGGGGGGTTGCATGCAGCCACCCGCATGGCATAGGTGGCGGCGCCGCGCCGCACCCGGTAAGTGTCGTTCACCACCCCATGACTCAAGCGTTGTATGTCGAGTTTGCCCGCGCCGGGCACGTGGCGGTCGGCCACTCGCTCGAGTTCATCCGGCAGCATGGGCCGGCACCGGCAACGTGCGGCGCCACTGCCGCATACCGACCACGATCAACACCAGATACAAACCGAACAGCAGCATCGTGAGATACAGGCGCCGCGAAAAATACAGGCACAATCCGACCGAATCGATCACCAGCCACCAATGCCAGTTTTCGTACACCTTGCGTGCCACCAGAAACGTGGCAAAGACACTGGACCATGTCACCATCGAATCCACGAACGGCCATGCGGCCGGCGTGAAGCGCCGCAGAAAGTACGAACTGACCACGGACAGGGCAACGACGATTGCGAATCCCGCCGCGTGGCGCGCGGCCGGCCAGCGACACACCGCGAGAGCGGCACCGTCCCGGCCCTGCTGCCATTGCCAAAATCCGTAGACTGCCATGGCCGCGTAAAAGGCGTTCAGCGCGGACTCCATGTACAGGCGCGCACCGAAAAGTACCCAGACGTAGAGACACGAGCTGACGAACGCGGCGGCCCAGCACTCGAGCCGCTGGCGAATCGCGAGCAGCAGGTACGCGACCGCAAGCGCCGCCGCGATGAGTTCGGTCCAACTCGTGCCGCGCCATGCGCTCACGAGCTGGGCCGACAGATCGGCGATCACCGGCCCGCGCCGGGCGGCTGGGTTGAATCCGACGGCGGCCTTAAGCCCGGCAGCACCTTCATGACGAATACCAGCTGCGGTGCGTCGGCAACGGCGGCGGATCGAGCGATCTCCTGCGTGAGAATCGCCATGACTTGATCGAGAGGACCCCAGATCTGCGTGGCCAGCGCATTGGTGCGCACGATCAATCCAGGATGGGTGTTGAGGCGGTCGATGAAGGCCTGGATCGGCGCCAGGTAATCGCGCGTCAACGGATACATGCTGATTTCTACGGCAGAACGCAAGATCAACCACTCCCTACGCCGGCATTACCCAGATCAGGTTCAACGGGTTCGCAGGTCAATCGAGCAGTCGATTTCCCGCGTCTCAGGCCTATTTGAGACCACCCCAAGGTACTAAGGAAGTGTAGCTTGCCGCGCAGATGCGTGCAAAACTCCGGCCGGGAGCTGCGGGCTCCTCAAGCTGCGGAGACGATCTTGCGCATTTTCCAGGTAGACGCATTCACCAGCACGCGCTTCACCGGCAATCCCGCGACCGTCGTGCTCGACGCCGACGGCCAAAGCGACGCCACGCTTGCCGCTGTGGCACGCGAGTTCTCGCACGCGGAGGTCGCGTTCGTGTTCGCGGCAAATGCTCCTGACTACGATGTTCGAGTCCGTTTCTTCAATGCCCGCAAAGAAATGCCCTTTGTCGGCCACGCAACCGTGGCCGCCCACGCGGTGCTTCTTGCCCTGGGGAGGCGCGGCCCCGGCGCGTGCCGGCAGCATTCCGCCATCGGCATCATCGAGGTCATGGTCCGCGCCGGAGACGCTGCAGCCGCGCCGACTCTCATCGAGTTTCGCCAGACGACACCTGAATTGGACACCCCCCTGCCTTTCAAGACGACGCTGCTCGTGGCAGAAGCTCTGCGTCTGCCGGCGACCCAGCTGCACGAGATCATGCCGGCGCGCATCGCTCGCAAGGGCAGCACCCGGCTTCTGGTGCCGATCGCCGATCCTCGCCAATTGGATACTCTCGCACCGAATCTCGACACCCTCCTGTCGCTCGGCAGCGAACTCGGCGTGGACGGTTTCTTCGTCTTTGCTCTGAATCGCAAGACGGACGAATGGTCGACTGAATCGCGGATGTTCTGCCCGGCGCTCGGCATCCCGGAGGATCCGGTCAGCGGCAACGCCCATGCCATGCTGGCGTCGTACCTGTGGGATCTCGGACAATTTGGAAAGAACTCAACCACCTTCATTGGCCACCAGGGACGCCAAATGAAGCGGCCGGGGCAGGTCACCGTGACCCTGGAAATCGATCAGGGCAGCCTGGTGGCGGCGCGCATCGGCGGCAACGCGGTCATCGTCAGCGAAGGTACTTTGGCACCTTAAGGAGCGGCGGCCGCCCCGGCAGCCGGGGCAGTCGCCGGCGCGGCCGGATCCAGCTTCAACGATGCCGCCAGGGCGTCGACCTTGGACTTCACGTCGCCGGCGGCCTTCACCGCCTCGTCCATATTGCCGCCCGCGAACGCCGCTTGCGCCTTGGACCAGAGCGAACTCGCGTCGCTGAGGGCGCTCTTCGCCGCCGCCAGATCGATGCCGGCAGCCAGCTTCTTGCTCGACTTCTTGCCAAGAAGATCGATGCGATTTTGGATTGCCGTAATTTCACCGGGCACCGAGTCGGCCAGACGGGTCCATGTGTCGTTGAGCGCCTTCAGGACTTCGTCCTTCTTCGCGGCCGCGGCCGTCGCCAGTCCCTGCGCCGCACTCAGCACGGCAGGCCCTCCGGTCACCACCGCGGCGTAGTCCTGCTTGTCGAACGAGGCCTTCAAAGCGCCCAGCTTGGATTGAACGTCGGCCAATTGATCGGGCACGTACTTCGCGGCCTCGGCCGAAGCGGCGGTAACGGTTGCCTCGATGTCGCCGATGAGTTTCAGCGCGGGTCCCTTCTGGCCGGCGCATGCCACGAGGATGATGGCCGCCAGCGAAATCGCGCAGTATCGGCCGGCTGTTTGCAGCAAATGCATGGGGGAACTCCTTTCCGAATTGCGGGTACGGGCGAGCGATTCTAGCTCAATTCGCGCCGCGCGCGCTCCAGCCACTCGGCCTGCGCTCTGCGATAGTGGGCGGGGCCGAGTTTGGCGCCATCCAACAAATCCTTGAGCACACGGTTTGCCGCCGGCAGCTTGCCGCGCCGCTTGAGCAACAAAGCGTAGCGCAGGCGCGCTTCCGCGCCGGGATAGCCGGGAGCGAGGTCGGCGTAGACGCGCTCCGCCTCGTCGAGTGCGTCCTGCGCCTCGAGAGTACGGGCATACAGGAGCTGTGCATCGGTCGATTTGAAATCCGGATTGTGCAGCGTCAATCGCTCGAGCGCCGCGCGGGCCGCGCCGAAATCCTGGCTCGAGAAATGCGCCCGAGCAGAGCCCAGCAGCAAGGTCGGGTCGTGCTCGAAAATGCCCTTCAAGCCGCCCTCATAGACCTCGATCGCGGCATCGAAGCGGCCGCGCTCGAACAGTTCTTCGGCGAGCCGGCGGCGGGCATCGACATTGCCGGAAATCTCCACTTCGGCGGCGGCCCGGCGCAGCTCGCGGTCCGGATCGATCATACGCCGCACGCCGCTGTGGGCGCGCCGCGCGGCTCTGCCGCCCAGAAGCTGCGGCAGAATCTCCACGACCGCATAGGCGAGCGAGCCGACCAACGGCAAGAGTGCGATGGCCAATATCCAAAGCATGTTTCGTCCGGTCTTGATCACATGCACGATCAAACCGGCCTGAATGGCGATGGACAGAATCGGAATGAGGTACAAAGGCGAATCTCCGGATGCACCGCCCTGTCGGGCAGGGCACCTGGGAGTATTGTAGCCAGAACGCGCCCCTTGCGCGGGCGCCGGTTAACGCTCCGCCACGCGGATCCGCCGCTCGACTTGGCGGCAGTTCGACCACCCGATGTTCGACAGGGAATACCCCAGCACGCGCTGCGAGCGTGCATCGACCGTGACTTCCATTTCGCAGCCGTGGAATCCGGTCGGCGCGCCGTCGGGTTTCTGCGCGATGAACCAGACGTATACCCACTTCGTCGCCGTCTGGTCGATCTTGCGCGGCTCGCCGAACGCCTCCTGCAATCGGCTCACGGGTTTTCCGACATTGTCCGCGGCAATGCTCGGCACCGAACGGACGGCATAGCCGGAGTGCCCGCAGCCGGCCAGCGCCAAGAATACAAGGGTTGTCACCACCACCACGGAACGCAACATAATCACGATCCCTAATTGCCGACTTCGAGGATCGCAGTGTTGCCGGCTATGCAAAGTATTGCCGCAGACTCAGGTCGCAGAATGAGGATGCGCGCGCCGCTTATGTAAATGCAAAGCGTGCGTCATGCCGCGCGGCAAGTCTTCCGGGTGATGCACGGCGATGACCAGCGTCGAGCGTTTCATCAAGCGTGCCAGCAAGCGCTTCATGATGGCCCGCTGCGTGGGGTCGAGACCGGTCACCGGTTCGTCGAGCAGCAGAATTCGCGGGTCGGCCGCCATCGCGCGCGCAATGAGCGCGCGGCGCAGTTGCCCATACGACAGCTCCCGCGGCCGGCGCGCGCCGACCGACAGCAGGCCGAAAAATCTCAGCCAATGCCGCGCCGTTCGAATATCGGCGGCCGTCGGCTCATCCACGAGACCGATGCTGGCGTAGCGGCCGCTCGCCACCAGATTCAACACGCTGACGTTGACGGCATAATCGCTTTGCAGCTCGGGCGAGACGTAGCCGATATGGCGCTTCCATTCTGCGATGGGTGTTCCTTTGGGAAATCCGGTCCGCGCGATGAGTCCGCCCAAGGCCGGCGACAGGTCGCCGTACAACAGTTTCAAAAAACTCGACTTGCCGCTGCCGTTCGCGCCGTACACCGCCCAGTGCTCGCCTTTGCGCAATTGCCAGTCAAGATCGCGCAGCACCCATTGATAGTCGACGTACAGGTCGACGTGCGACAGGTGCACGAGCACCGGCGCGCTCAGGTGGGCGGCCGCCCGCCTCGTCCGCGTCGGTTTGCGCGCCCGCTCGAGCGAACGCGGCGGCTCGAGCAAGCGCGGCGGCTCGAGCAAGCGCGGCGGCTCCCCCGCCCGCAGTCGCAGACCCGTCAGGTCCGACGCCCGCATCCTTCGCTGCGCGAGCATATGCCCTGCCGCGAGCTCCAGCATGCAGCGAGTGCCTCGAGGTACATCCGCCGCTCGATGTGCCGTCGCCACCCAGGACTGGCCGCGGCGCACGGCGGCCGCCAGCACGGCGTCGATGCGCGCACGATAGTGGCCGTCGAGCCCGTTGTAGAGCTCATCCAGCAACAGCCAGTCGGGATCCTGTACCAGGGCGCGCGCCAACAGGGCGAGGCGCTTTTGTCCATACGACAGGGACAAAAATTCACGGCCAGCGCAATGGCGCAAAGCGCAGCTCTGCAGAACGGCGGCCACCCGCTTCGCCTGCGCCGGCGTGACGGGCGAGAGCAAGAGATCGCTGCGATGCAGACCGGTGGCAACCAAGTCGTGCACGCGCAGGTTCCAGCCGTAGCGCGCATATTTGTCCTGCTGTTCGGCGCCGACATAGGCAACCCGCCGCTTGGCCTCGATCAGGTCCACCGTCCGGCGGCCCACGCGATAGCTTCGAACGGCGGTGCGCCGCGCATCGGGAGTCGGCCATACGTCGCCGCTCAACGTCTTGAGCAGCTGCGTCTTGCCGGCGCCGTTGTCGCCGAGCAGCACCCAGCGCTCACCGGGACGCAGGCGCCAGGAGATGTCGCGCAACACCCATTTGCCGCCGCGCCGCACGCTGACCGCGTGCAGCAGCATCTCGAGCCGCCTCTTCATGGACGGCTCAGCCGCCAGACACCGTTGCGTTCGCCCGGGTCGAGCACCGCCACTTCGCGCAATCCGAACAAGTAGGTGTTGGTGCCGGGACCGGTCATCAGACCCGCATTGCCGGCCACGATGCGCCGTAGCCCCTCGCCCAGCGACACGCAGTTGCCGGCGGCGAGTTGCGATCTAGCCTCCAAAGGCGGATCCTGCGGGCGCTGGCGAGTACGCGAACTTCATCGATTTAAATTAAATTTTTTGAGCTAGCCGGCGGCTGGACCCGCGCCACACGCGTTTTTGCGATTATTTAGCATGTCAGTGACGTCGGTCGCATTCTGACATAGTTGCGATGAGCGGCGGAGCCGCTACACTGGGAGACATGTCAAAGTCACCGAACGCCAGACGCATTGGAGGTCCGCTGTCATGGGACCAATTGGCACGGCCGGATACGGAACAGTGTCAACGGTTTTTGGCCGAGTCGCTGTCTCTGCTGCTGGCCGATCTATTGCGATCGGTGTTGTCCGACGCGAGCCCGGCGTTGCCGGCAGATGAGTCGGCGGTCGAGCGTTATCGCAACTTGGCCGACACCTTGGCGGACGGAGAATCGCGGCGCCGCACCAGCCTCGGGATCACACGCGCAGGCCTCGCCAAGCGGTGCGTGACTTGGCTCAAATTACTGTTGACACCGGCGCCGAACGCCCAATGCACCGCCGCCATGCGTGAATTCGTCGACGCCTTGGGGCTGTTTCCGGCGCTTTTCGACAGCGAGCCGTCCGCCCGCTCCCGGCGGGCGCGGCTCACTTGGCTCCTGACTCACGACCGGCGCCTGGACGCGAGCACGCGGGAAGCCGCCACCGCCCTGATCGAGGCCTGTGAGCACCTAGGGGTTTTGCTCTGGCCGGATGCCGAGACCGCCTAAAGGCCGACCCGACGCTTACCCGTAATCGCCTGAACAGGCGTATAATACGGGGTCATCTGTCGATCGGACGGGATCTCAATGGAATCACCTCCCACAGCTGAACCTGAAGCCGGCGCGCCGCTGCCGCCCGATAAGTCGCGCTTCAAATTTCAGAAATTGCTGCAGCCGTTCACGATCGAGCGCGGCATCGCCACGCCGATCATTTGGTTCTTGCTGGATTGGCTGGTGCTCGGCGTATCGATCGCCAGCTTGTTGTTCGTGGATGCCTGGTGGGTCAAGGTGTTCGCATCGCTGGTGGCGGCGCTTTGGATCGCGCGCCTGTTCGTGATCGGTCACGACGCCTGCCACGGCTCCTACACGCCCAACAAGACGCTCAACCAATGGATCGGCAGAATTGCATTCCTGCCGTCGCTGACGCCGTACAGTCTGTGGGAAATCGGCCATAACCTCGCGCACCATGGGTTCACCAATCTCAAGGGCCGCGACTACGTTTGGACGCCCTTTTCACCCTCCGAGTTTGCGAGTCTGCCGCGGATTCGGCGGCGGCTGGAGCGCATTTACCGCAGCGGCCTCGGTCAAGGCGTGTACTACATGATCGAGATGTGGTGGAAGAAACTATTCTTCCCGGGACGCGAGCATGTGACGACGCGGCGCATCAGCTACACCTGGGACAGCCTCCTGGTGGCGGCCTTCGGCATCTTGTGGGTGGGCGGCTTGGTCGTCTGGGGCGTTTACAGTGGCCGGTCGATTTGGTCGCTGCTGGTGTTCGGATTCGTGGTGCCGTTCTGCCTTTGGAACTGCCTGATGGGCTTCGTGATTTATGTGCAGCACACGCACCCGCGCGTCGCCTGGTACGAGCGGCGCGACGAGTGGTCGGCGAACGCCGGCTATGCGACGACCACGGTGCACGTCAAGCTGATGCGGCCGCTCGACGGATTGATCCACTACATCCTCGAGCACGGCGCGCACCACGTGAACATGGGGATCCCGCTCTACCGGCTCAAAGAGGCTCAGGCGCGGCTCAGCGCCACCCTCGACGAGCGGCTGAATTCCGAAGTCTTTACGTGGCGCTACTACTGGAACACCGTGCGGCGCTGCAAGCTGTACGACTTCGCGCAGCACGCGTGGACTGATTTCGACGGGCGCATCACTTCAGAGCCGCTCGTCCAAACGCGTTGATGCCTCCCCGCCGCGGCGCGCCGGCGGCACGGCCGGCCGCCACAGGTGGACGCCGTGGTGCTCGACGATATTCACCGGTGTGCGAAATGCCGCGGACAGCCAATCGGCGGCCAGCGCCTCCCGCACCGTGCCATGGCCGATGACGCCTTGCTGCCCAAGCACGATGAGACGATCGGCCGCGAGTGCCAACGACAGATCGTGGATGGCGCTCACCACGCAGACGCCGCAGCCGTAGGCCTGCTCGCGCAAGAGGCGCGCGACATCCTCCTGATGCGGCGGATCGAGGTGGGATGTTGGTTCGTCGAGCAGTAACACCGGCGCCTCCACGGCCAGCACGCGCGCGAGATGCACTCGCTGCCGCTCGCCGCCGGACAAAGTCGACAGCCGCCGCCGCCCCCACGACAGGGAACCCGTGGCGACCATGGCACGATGCATTGCCGCGTCGTCCACCGCCTGCCGGTGTGCCAACCATCCGCCGTGCGCGAACCGACCGAGGGCGACCACCTCGGATGCCGTCAGTTCCGTGACGCCGGGCATCTGGGCAAGCCACGCGAGACGGCGTGCACGCTCGCGCCGCGGCCACGCCGCGAGGGGTCGGCCTTGCAGCAAAATCACTCCGCCGCGCGGTTCTCGCAAGCCGGCGAGCGTATGCAGCAGCGTCGATTTGCCGGACCCGTTGGGGCCGACGATGGCGGTCCAAAGTCCGGCGTAGAATTCGAGCGATATACGTTCGAGTACGGTTCGCGGCCCGTAGCCCATCGATAGGTTCTCGCATGCGAGCGCCGGCGACGCTGTCTGCGAATTCGTCTGCGCCTCACCCATCGCGGCTCCTGCGCCACAACAGGACCGTCAAGTAGACGCCGCCAACGCAGGCTGTGACGGCACCGACCGGCAGCTCTGCCGGGCGGATGATCCATCGGCAGAGCAGATCCGCCGCTTGCAGCAGCGCGCCGCCGCACAACGCCGCTCCGATGAGGAGTTGGCGATGATTGACCGAGAGCGTCTCGCGTACCACATGCGGGGCAACCAGCCCCACGAAACCGACGATGCCCACTTGGCCAACTGCGGTTGCGGTGCCGAGCGAAACCACGCCGAGCAGGGTTAGCCGCAGCATGGGGAGCGACAGGCCGAGCGACTGCGCCGTGTCTTCGCCCAAGGTCAGCGCGTCGAGCCCGCGCGCAAGCAGCAGAGCCGGCAGCGTGCAAACGCAGAACACGATTGCGAGCAGCGTCACGGACGACCAGCTGACGAAGGCCGTGCTGCCCAGCAGAAACGTCTGCATCTCGCGCCAGATGTCGGGCTTCGACAGCAGCAGCAACGAAGTGACCGCACTCAGAAGGAACGCGACCACGATGCCCGACAGCAACAGGCTCGCCGTTTGCAACACCCCCCGTGACAGGCCAACGGTCAGCGCAATAGCGGCGCATGCCCCCAGGCAGGCCGCGCCCGTTACGCCGAGCTTCCCCGCCCAGGCGAGGGCGCCGACGGACGCACTCGCCGCCAGCAAGCTGAGCGTCACCCCAAGGGCGGCGCCCGACGCGGTGCCGAGCAGGTAGGGCTCTGCCAAAGGATTCCGAAACACGCCTTGCGCGATCGCCCCCGACAGACCCAGCAGCGCGCCGGCGAACCAGGCACCCAGGGTTCGCGGCAATCGAATCTCCCAGAGAACCACGGCGGATTGTGCGTCCGGCGAGACGAGCCAGCCGAGCGAGGTTTCGATGCTGGACGTACCGACGATCAGGCTGCCGCAGGTCAGCAGCAACGTCATCGTGAGACAACACGCGAGCCAGGTACCGAGGCGGTTCACCTGATCCGCTTCGTTGTGACCGGAGTCGAGTTGCGCGATCGCGGGCTGCGGCGTACTCATGGCGCGACCCGGGCGAGACAGTCGGACATGGCGCGCATCCCCTGCGCGACCCGCGGGCCGGGCCGCACGATGGTATCGCGCACATCCGGGGGAAAGGAGCACAAACGATGCTCCTTCACGGCGCGAATCTGCTCCCAACCCGGCCGTTGGGCCAGTTGCGTCGCTTCCGCCGGCGATATGAAGATGACATCCGGGTTGCGCTGTACCACGTACTCGGGATTGAGCTTCGGAAATGGGCCGAGTTCGCTGCTCACGATATTGCGCGCTCCCAGCCGCGCCAGAAGTTCGCCGATGAATGACGAAGGTCCGGCGGCGTAAGGTGTACGGTCCACCTCGACGTACACGCTGGGTCCGTCGCCGTGACGCTGCGCCAGCGCCTTTGCGCCGATTTCGCGCACCGCTTGTTCGATGGTCTCGTTGAGGCGGCCGGCACGATCGGCAACGCCCAGAATCTCACCGATCACCTGCACCGCGTGGCCGATGTCGGCGTAGCTCTCCGTCTGCAGAGCAAACGAAACGACGCCGAACTCGCCGAGACGCTCGCTGATTCGTTGCGAGCGGCTGAGCAAGATCAAATCGGGCCGCAGGCTGATCAACCGCTCGACCTCCGCATCCTCGAAGCCTCCCGCCTTCGGCAGCGCTTTGGCCTGGGCAGGCCAGTTCGAATACCGGTCGGTCGCGACCAGCCGATCGCACGCGCCGAGCGCGCACACTATCTCCGTCAGGGACGGAACCATGCTGATTATCCGTTGCGGGTTCGCCGGCAGCCTCACCTCGCGCTGCAGGTCGTCCCGCATGACGGACCCGGCCCATGCCGGGGCCGCCGCGCTGAGCGCGACACCGAGTCCGAAAGCGGCACGAGCGCAGCGGCCGTTCATGGCGCGCCGGACTTCGCGATCAACGGTAACCCTGCCACCATGAATACCACGCGGTCACAAATCGCCGCGAGCCTTTGATGCATCACTCCAGTCACGTCGCCAAAACGCCGGGCGAGCGCATTGACGGGAATGATTCCCAGACCCACTTCGTTGGCGACCAGGATGCAATGTCCCGGCAGCGACGGCAGCGCCTCGAGAACGCGTCCTGACTCGCGCTGCAGCGCATCCGGATCATCGCTGCACAACAGGTTCGTGAGCCACAAAGTGAGACAATCGACGATGACCATCCGATCAGGGGCCGCTGCAGCCGCGAGCGCGGCAGCCAGCCGCGTAGGTTCCTCGACGACGGCCCAAGCGGCAGGTCGGCTTGCCCGATGCGCTGCGATGCGCGCGGCCATTTCGTCATCCAGCGCGGTTCCGGTGACGATCAGCGTGACGGGACAGGCCTGTTCACGGGCAAGCTCGGCGGCATAGCGGCTCTTGCCGGAACGAACCCCGCCGAGAACGAGTGCCTTCATGCCGGCACCCGCGCGTGCGCAAGATCAATACAGTGCACCGAGCCGAATGCAACCGGCGCTTGGAAAAATTCGCCGGCGGGCAGCATGCCCGCGGCGTTGAGCGCGATGCGAATCACGCCGGCGTGGGTAACGGCGATCGCACAGTCCGCACCCGACGAGCGCGCCACGCCCGCCCATCGCTGCCAGCGATCCGCGACCATCGCCGCGGACTCGGCGCCCCCGGGCCGGTAGTGCCAGAGATCGCGGCCCCATGCGTCCAACTCGTCGCGCGGCACACACTCCCATGCCTGCCCCTCCCAGGAACCGAAGCTCATCTCCACGAGATCCGGGGCAATGCTCGGCTCGCGCGGCGCGGCCAGTTCGCGCGCCAGAAGCATGCACCGCGACGCCGGACTGCTGAAGATCCCGGCGCATTCCAGCACCCTCTCCGGGATGCGTTCGCGCACGGCTGCCGCCGCATGCACCACGGATTCGGCATCGACCGCAACGTCCTGGCGTCCGTAGCACAAGCCGGTCGCGGAAGACGGCTTCGGATGGCGGATGAGATAGAGTCGCATGATCGCCGGCGGCTCAACCGGTATGCGGCGCCGATCCGACAACGGCTAACGCAACCAGCAAGAACGCGAGTTCCGTAAGCTGTTGCACCGCCCCGAGACAATCGCCGGTATACCCTCCGATGCGCCTTTGAAAATACCGAGCCGCGGTCACCGCCACGACCGCCGACGCGGCAACGGCGGCGGCGAGTGCCGGCACTACCCGCGCATGCCGCGTGAGATCCAAGGCCATGACCAAGGGCGCGACCGCAATGGCTCCGAGCGCACCGCTCACGAGCCAATCGCGGCCGCTGAGGCTGTCCGCGAGCGGCCTGACCTTGCTGTCGTCGCCGCTTCGCACGTAACGCAGCCGCCAGATCAATCCGCACGCGCACCAGCGACTGAACATGTGAGCGCCGATCAGCATCAAGGGGAATACGGCCGGCGGGATGGCGACGCACGCCGTCCACTTGAGACCGAGCATGACGCCAATGCCGATCGCACCGTAAGCGCCGATGCGCGAGTCCTTCATGATCGCGAGTACGCCATCCGGGGTGGTGCCGCCGCCGAAACCGTCGCAGGTGTCCGCGAAGCCATCCTCGTGGAAGGCCCCGGTAACCAGCAATGAGACGCCCAACATCAACCCGACCGTGACCGCGGGCGGCAGCCAGTGAGCGAACAGCCACCATACGCCCACATTGATTGCGCCGACCAGAACCCCGACCAACGGGAAGTAGCGCGCCGATTGCGACAGCCAGTCCGCTCGAAAACCCACCCAAGCCGGTGTAGGCAACCGCGTCAGGTACTGCGTCGCCACCAGAAACAGTACGATCTGCCGCTGCATCGTCAGCAGCACGGCGCGGTCCGGTTCACGCGCTCTTCTCGCTGACGCCCGCACCCTCGAACGTCGCCATCTGGGTGAACAGGCTGAGTGCCGCGCGCACCACCGACAAGGCAACCGCGGCACCGCTTCCCTCTCCGAGGCGCATGCCAATGTCGAGCAGCGGCCGTACCTTAAGGTGCGCGAGCAAGGCGCGATGCGCATGCTCCGCCGAGCAATGCCCAAAGACGCAGTACTCGAGGACGTGCGCATCCATGCAAGCGGCCAACGCCGCCGCGACCGACACCGTGAAGCCGTCAACCACGATCAGCATCCGGCGCGCAGCGGCGCGCAGCAGCGCCCCGACCAGCATTGCAATTTCATAGCCGCCAAACTCCGCGAGCAATTCAACCGCATCCTCGGAAGGTGCACAGCGGGCGGCGGCGGCGGCAAGCGTCGCGCGCTTTTTCTCGAGGCCCGCATCATCGAGTCCGGTTCCCCTGCCGACGCAATCCGCCAGCGCAATGCCGGTCAGACCGTGCATCAGCATCGCCGCCGACGCGGTGTTCCCAATTCCCATTTCACCGAGGAGTACGCAGTTGCCGCCGGCGGGAATCACTTGATCGATGACGGCGCGGCCGCGGCGCAACGCCTCCGCGCACTCCTCCAGGGTCATTGCGGCTTGCTCCACGAAGTCGCGCGTGCCGCGCCGCACTTTGGCGTCGATCAGCCGCGGGTGGCTCGCGCTGTCGCCGTCGACGCCGGCATCCACGATCCAGAGTTCAATTCCCTGCAGCCGTGCAAGTACGCTGATAGCCGCGCCGCCGGTGAGGAAATTCTTGACCATCTGTTCGGTCACCGCGCGCGGATAGGCGCTGACGCCGCGGTCCGCCACGCCGTGATCCGCGGCGAATACGACCGCCACCGGATGCACGATTGCGGGTTCGAGTGTCCGCTGCACGGCACACACTTGAGCCGCGAGCGGCTCGAGACTGCCGAGAGCACCCAGGGGTTTCGTCAATGAGTCGAGCCGGCGGAGGGCAGCGCAACGAAAACCTTCGTCAGCCGCCGGAATGGCATCGAACCCGAGAACCATCATCCCACCCTCCGCGCACCCGCCGTGCGCATACCGGACCTTTTAGAGCGTCGCAGGTCGGTATACGGGCTCGCGAGCGGGACATCATCCCGGCCAAGTCGCCTTCCCACGCCGAAGCGCAGTGGCATTGAGACCTGACTTAAGCTCACTTACCGTTGCGGGGGCAGCGCCGGACTTACCCACGAGGGGATTCACCGGCTTCCCGTTTCACCCATCGGTCCTGACGACCGACGGACTCCTGAACGCCGCTTCAGTCTGCCCGCGATCGAAGTCACGGTCAACACCGTGTCGAAATCGATGAAAGCGTGCAATGATGCGCCAGTTCGCGAAGCCGGCACCGGCGCGGAACGGGTATCAGATCATTATGGCGGACTTCACCCGAGAGGAAATCGACGCTGTTTACCGGGTGATGGCGGCCCGGCGCGACATGCGCCATTTTCTGAGCGATCCGCTCGACAATGCCTTGGTCGGCCGCCTGCTCGCTGCGGCGCATCTCGCACCCAGTGTCGGTCTCATGCAGCCGTGGCGGTTCATTCGCGTGTGCGATCGCGCCTTACGCGCGTCGATTCAGGCGCTCGTCGAGGCGGAGCGGTTGGAGACTGCGCGGGCGCTCGGCGAACGCGACGATGAGTTCATGCGTCTCAAGGTGGAAGGAATTCTCGAATGCGGCGAACTGCTCGTCGCCGCCCTGGCGCCGGGCCGTGAGCGGCATGTGTTCGGCCGGCGCACGATGCCCGACATGGATCTGGCGTCCGTCGCTTGCGCCATTCAAAATTTGTGGCTCGCGGCGCGCGCCGAGGGCATCGGGATGGGTTGGGTATCGCTCTTCGATCCGGACAGTTTGCGCCTGCTCTTACGCATGCCGCCGGGAAGCCGGCCGGTGGCGGTACTGTGTCTCGGGCACGTGCGCGAGTTCTATCCGCGGCCGATGCTCGAAATGGCGCAATGGGCGCATGGAGTCGAGCTCGAAACGCTGGTGCACCAGGACTACTGGTCGGACTGCGGTAAAGCTGAGGACCCACCGCCGCAGACATGAACGGCGCGTCGCCGCCAGGATTGACCCGCCCGCCGTTTTGCGGCAACGTAACCGCATACGATAAGTTCCCCTCACGGGGATTGAATGGGAACTCGGGTCAAAAGCCCGGGCTGCCCCCGCAACTGTAAGCGGTGTGCCCTGCATTGAAGACCACTGGACGCTCTAGATCCGGGAAGGTGATGCAGGGACTTGAGCCGCGAGCCAGGAGACCTGCTTGTCGTGGTCGCCCATCGACCAGCCGGGGTGTGCTGAGCGAGCGGATTTTCCCGAGTGGCGACGGAGAGGCCGCTCCCGTGCAGGACGCGTGCCTTTGGGTCGTCGTCTTCAGGGAGCTGCCATGAAAACCCGAGTTTTTCCTTTCGCATTCGCTTGCGCGCCGTGCGCGTTTTCCGTCCTCAGCATGGCCATCGCGCCGCCGGCGCTGCCTGCGGAGAACGACGATTCGTTGAACGAGGTAGTCGTCGTCGCCAACCGCGCTCCGGAACCCCTGTCCAAGGTGGGCAATTCGGTCACCGTGCTCGATCAGCTGGCAATCCAAGAAAGCCAAAAAGTGGAACTGAGCGAGCTGTTGGCGACGACTCCCGGCATCACCTTCAGCCGCAACGGCGGACCAGGCAACTCCACCAGTGTTTACATCCGCGGCGCCAACTCCGATCACACCGTTGTCCTCATCGACGGCGTGGTATTGAACGACCCTTCCTTGGTCGGCGGCAATCTCGACTTCGGGAATCTTCTGGTCGGCGATGTCTCGCGCATCGAAATTCTACGCGGCGCGCAGTCCACCCTCTATGGCAGTCAGGCGATCGGCGGCGTGATCAACATCATCACCACTGAGCCGCAACCTGGGCTCGGCGCTGACGTGCAGGCAGAGGGCGGCAGCCTCGGCACCGGTATGGTTAAAGGGGGTATTGGCGACAAATCCGACAATTGGAGCTTCCGGCTTGGGGGCTACTTACTATGCGACCGACAGCATTCCGACTCTCGACAAGCATTATGGCGGTACCCTCTCCGACCCCTTTCACGATTCGGTCGTCTCCGGACGGGCTACTTATAATTTCACCCCCGACGTGCAGTTCGATGAGCGCGCTTATTGGACCGAGAGCCGGGTCTTCTACGACGGCTATTCACCCATCACCTTCTTGCTCGCCAATTACCCGCAATATGAGGACGTGCGACAGCTATTCGACTACACCGGCCTCAACTTCAATTTCTTCGATGATCAATTGAAGAATCGTGTTGCATACGAATACACGACGACGCAGCACTCGGACTATAACAGCGCTGTCGACCCCATTACCCAAACCGATAGCTACAGGGGCGACAATAGCCGCGTAGAGTATCAGGGCACCTGGGCCGTCGCCGACGGCTACCAGGCCGTCTTTGGCATTCAACAAGAAAAAAGCTGGGCAGACATCACGCCGTATGCCCCCGCGCACGCTGAAACCGGCCAAGTGGGCGAATACGTGCAACTGCAAGGCCAGATCATTCCCGGCCTGACCCTGACCGCGGGTGAACGGCATGACCACTACGACTCCTTTGGACAGCATTACACGGGACAGTTTGCTGCGGCCTGGTCTCTGCCTTCGTCGACAGTGCTGCGCGCGAGCTGGAGCCAAGGCTATAAGGCGCCCTCGCTCTACGAGCTCTACAGTCCCTATGGCAACTCGACACTCAATCCAGAGGAGTCTACGGGCGGGGATGGCAGCGTGGAGCAGCATTTGTGGAACGATCGGATAACTCTCTCCGCCACATACTTCTTGACGCATTTCAAAAATCTGATCGAGTTCGAGGATTGTCCCGGCAGTCCGCTCTGCGCCACCATTGGACAGGCCGGCGGTTATTACGCAAACCTGGATCGGGCCAAGGCGAGCGGCGTTGAGCTGCAGGCCTCGGCCGCGCTTAACTCCGCGCTTGCAGTCTCGGCGAATTACTCGCACATCAAGACCCTTGACGAGACTCCTGGATCCCCGACCGATGGCCGGCAGCTGTTTCAGCGTGCGGAGGACGCAGCTAATCTATCGTTGAGCTACACTTGGCCACATAGTGTCGAGACCACTGTCGCTGCGCGTTACGGTGGACCCAGTTTGGACCAGAACTTCAATGTCTTCCCCACGGCGACCGTGCGCTTGGGTGGGTACACCCTGCTCGACCTGCGCGTCTCATACCCCGTGACCGATAAGCTCGAGCTTTATGCTCGTGTCGATAACGCCACGAATAAATGGTACGAGACCATTTACCAATACGGGACCTGGGGCCGCACTGCCTTCTTCGGCCTGCGCGCCAAACTCTGAGCGAACCGCGCCGTCCTTCAAACAAGCAATTACGGCTTTTTCAGCTGGCTCGCGTGGTGTCGCAGATGGTCCGCCATGAAGGTCTGAATGAAATAGTAGCCGTGATCGTAGCCGGGCTGCATGCGCAGATTCAACGTCTGCCCGGATTTGGCGGCGGCAGCGGAAAATTTCTCCGGCTTGAGCTGCTCGACCAGGAACTGGTCGCCCGTCCCTTGATCGATGAGGATGGGTCCGGGAAAAGGCTTGCGTGCCACCAGTTCGCTGGCATCGTAGTCGCTCCAGCTGCGGGTATCCTCTCCGAGGTAATTGGTGAACGCCTTTTTGCCCCACGGGCATTGCATCGGCGCCGCAATCGGCGCGAACGCGGAAACCGATTTATAGCGGTCCGAATTGCGCAACGCGCACACCAGGGCGCCGTGGCCGCCCATCGAGTGACCGAAAATTCCGCTCGCCTCCGATCGCGCCGGAAGATTGGCGGCGACGAGCTCCGGCAGCTCCCGCGTCACATAGCTGTACATTCGATAGTATTGCGACCATGGGACTTGCGTGGCGTCGACATAGAAGCCGGCCGAATAGCCGAAGTCCCAGCTGTCGGCATCGCCGGGCAGCCGCGGCTCGCGCGGGCTGGTGTCCGGCGCGATCAGCATCAGCCCCAATTCCGCCGCGACCTGCTGTGCATGCGCCTTGATGGCAAAGGTTTCCTCGGTGCAGGTGAGGCCGGACAAATAGTAAAGTACGGGCACCGGCCCGGTGCGCGCCTGCGGCGGCAGGTAGGCCGCGAATTTCATCGGCCCGCGGATCTCGCGGGAGTCGTGCTTGTAGAAGCGCTGCACGCCGCCGAAGCAGCCGTGCTCGGAAATCAGACTCAATGTGCTCACGAGTACACCACGACGCTGCGAATCGACTCCCCGGAATGCATCAGGTCGAACGCCTCGTTGATGTCGGCGAGCGGCAAGACGCCGGCGCCCACGTCGACGACGATGCCGGCGCCTTCATGGCCCAGTATCGCGGCGAACAAGCCCTCCGGATCGGCGCCCGATCGCGTAAACTCATCGGTGTGGCAAACTCCGCTGGCCTTGATTTCCACCAGGACTTCGCCCGCCTTGGGCCCCTCCAAATCGACGGTGGTGATTTCCAACGGTTTGCGGGCGGCGACGGCGATGGCGGCTTTGGTCTTCATTAAAGGCTATCCTACGTATTTTCGGGAATTCGCTACCCTAAAACAACCAGAGCCGACTTGGAAGCTGCACTATGAAGATTGAACTTGCCCCGAATGAAGCGCGTGTGATCGGCTGCCTGATGGAGAAGGAAGTCACCACCCCCGACCAGTATCCCCTGTCGCTGAATGCGCTCACCAATGCCTGCAATCAGAAAACCAACCGCGACCCGGTACTGGAGCTGACCGAGGCCGTCGTGCAGCAAACCGTGGACGCGCTGATGAAAAAATACCTGGTGAGCGACAAATCCGCCGGCTACGGCGGCCGCGTCACCAAGTACAAGCATCGCTTCTGCAACACCGAATTCGGTTCGCTGAAATTCTCAAAGCAGGAATTCGGCATCATTTGCGTATTGCTGCTGCGCGGACCGCAGACCCCCGGCGAGCTGCGCGCGCGCACCAACCGATTGTGTGACTTCGCCGATTCCGAGCAAGTCGAAGCCGCGCTCAAGAGTCTGATGGCACGCGAGGACGGTCCGTTCATCGCCCGATTGCCGCGAGCCGCCGGCGCGCGCGAGTCCCGCTATGCGCATCTGTTCTCGGGCGTCATCGAGTCGGTGGAAGAGTCCGCCGCCCCCGAGGAAGCGGCGCCCGGCGCCGCCTTGAGCCGGCGCGTAACGCAGCTGGAAGAGTGGGTGCTTGAGCTGCGTGTGCAGGTCGGCGAGCTGACGGAGGCCCTCAAGGGCGCTGCACAACCGCCGCCGCACACACCTACTGGGGAATAGCGGCGCTCGCGGTTTGCTTGGCGATGCCGTCGCGCTCCTGCAGCCATTTGCCGAACGAGTCGATGTCCGCGGCACGCATGCCGTTCGCCGCCGCGCGGTGAATCTCGAGCCACTTTTGCATCGCTACCATCAAGTGATCCGCGAGCGGCCGCGCGTGGTTGAAGAGATCCATATACGCGGCCTTCGCATCCTGCAGGCGATCGACCACCATGTAGGCCTCCGCGCGGTTCTCGATCGCCTCGAGCAGATCCGGCTTGAGCGCCAGCGTGTGGTTGTAGTCGTCGATCGATTCGTTGTATGCGCCGAGGCGCAAGTGCACGAAGCCCGCATAATTCCAGGCGTCGACCATGTCGCCTTTGTTGCTCAGCGCCTCGGTGAATTGATCCAGCGCCTTGTTGTACGCATCGCCGACCTTTTCCAGCGCGCCCGCCTTTTTGTCGGGATTCGTCGCCTTGGCGGCAACCTCTTCGAATTCGCGGGCACGGTTCAAGGATTTCACACCGGCGTTGAAGGCTTTCTTTGCGGCCGCATCGGGCTTCTCGGTCGACTGTTGGGGCGAATCGGTGCCGGGTGCGCCGGCCTGGCTCATGCCGCCGCGCCCGCCCGGCATCTGGCCGCCGCCAGGATATCCTTGCCCGAGGACGGTTTGTACGGCGCCAAGGCACGCCAGCGACACAAGGCCCGAGACTAAGGTCCGACGCATTCTGTCCCCCGCGAGGCGGCTCGCCGATTTGTGCAATACTTGATGCATGCCGCACAATCTTAAGTTCTTAATGCCCTGCGCGCTGGCCTTTTTGTCGGCCGCAGCGCCCGCCGCCCGGCACCCAAGCATGCCGGAAGTCCTGGCGGCCTCGACGCCGGCGGATTGGCGGCCGCTGGATCCCGACAACACGCTGTATGTCGACCTACCCGGCGGGCGCGTGGTGATCGAATTGGCGCCCCGCTTCGCGCCCCTGCACGTGGCCAATATCAAGACCCTGACCCGGGCGCGATATTTCGATGCGCTGTCCATCATCCGGGTACAAGACAACTACGTAGCTCAGTGGGGCGATCCCGACAATCGCCACCCGCTGCCGCCCGCTACGCCCAAGGTCGCGCCCGAGTTCGATTCGCCCACGCCGGCGGACATGCCGTTCACCCGGCTGCCCGACGGCGATGTGTACGCTCCGGAGGTCGGCTTTTCGGACGGTTTGCCGGTCGCGCGATCCGCGGCGCTGCACCGCACGTGGCTTGCACACTGCTACGGCATGGTGGGTGTGGGGCGCGGCCTCGACGCCCAAAGCGGCAGCGGCGCGGAGTTGTATGTAGTGATCGGCCATGCACCGCGCCACCTGGACCGGAACGTGGCGCTCGTAGGAAGGGTGGTGAAGGGCATGGAGTTGCTCGCTGCGCTGCCGCGCGGCAGCGAGCAAATGGGTTTCTATGCCAAGACCGAAGCGCCGATGCCGATCAAGTCCATCCGGGTGGCGGCCGACGTACCGCAGGCGGAACGTGCCCGCCTCGAGGTCTTACGCACCGATACGGCGACTTTCGCCGCACTCATCGAATCGCGCCGTAACCGGCCCGAGGAGTTTTTCAAAGTTCCCGCGGGACACATCGATTTGTGCAACGTGCCGATTGCGGTGCGCGAGCAGCCGGGGGCCGCCGCTCACTCGCCCTGACGCGAGGCCGCTTCGATGCCGATGCGCAGCGTCCGGGTCGCGATGCGCACTTCGATGAGGAAGGCGAGCAGCGCCGCGCACAGCGACACCATCGACAGGATGAACATGCAGGCGATGAACGCGGCCAAGTCCCAGCGCAGGAAGGCGTTGACGAACAGCATCACGACCACCAGCGAGATGAACAGCGCCGACAGCGGTGATGAGTGTGATCGCCGCATTGATGAAGCGGGCGCGCCGTGCCAGCACGCCGAGCACGCCGTGCAGGTCGTCGCGCGACCCATGCGTCGGGTGATCCGAGCGGCGCAGCGCATCCTCGATCGCACGCGCACGATCCACGATGCGCGCCAGGCGGCTCGTCAGCACGTTGAGCGTCACTCCGATCGCCGAGATGAGGAAAATGGGCGTCAGCGCCACTTGGATGAGATGGGCGACGTCGACGTGAACCGCGTACGTGGCCACGCCGTTCATTCGAACCTGCCGATGACGAACACGGCCGCTGCGGCGAACAAGCAGTAGTAGCCGAACAGATGCCAGCGGCCATGCTCGAGCCATCGGGACAGCCATTTGAGTGAAAACCAGCCGGCGGCGAAGCTTAAGATCATGCCGATGAGGCTCGGCCAAATCATCCCCAGGGAGTCCGCCGCGACCGCTGCGCTTTTATGCCCGAGCAGTCGATAGCCCTCCCGCGCGATGACGGGCGGCGTCAAAATGACGGCCAGGGCGAAGCTGTAGTTCTCCAACAGCTGCTTTTCAAGACCGCAAAACAACCCGGTGGAGATGGTCGCGCCCGAACGCGAGAAGCCTCTGAACGGCAGGCACAGACCCTGCACCGTCCCGATCCACACCGCATCCTTGAGCTCGATTGCCGGCCGTCGATTGGCCGACGGGTCGCGCAGCCCGGAGAGGATGATCATGACACCGACCGTAGCGAGCGCTGTGGCAATCAACGTGAGATTGCCGAACAGCTGCTCCACTTCGGCTTTGACCGCCCCGCGCAAAATGACATGCTCGATGAGCATCATCAGCCCGAAACCGACGGCGCCCGTGCATGCCGTGGCGACGGCCAAACTGCGCGCGAACGACCAGCAAGCGCGCGTGGATGAAAAATATCGGCTGCGCCAGGTGTTCCAGAAATAGGCGATGACCGCCAGCATGGTGCCGGTGTGCAGCATGACCAATAGGAAGGTCATGGCCGGCGTCGTGGGATCGAGGCCCATCAGCTTTTCGGCAATGATCACGTGCGCCGAGGACGAGACCGGCAGCAGCTCACAGAAACCCTGCACGACCGCCAAGATGAATATTTTTATGACAAACGGCAACGCTGCTCCTTCTTGGGCCCGGCGGCCTGCCGTCGCCTCAAATAAAAACGCCCCGGCCGCCGTGAAGCGGTCGGGGCGTTATACCAATAAACTTATTTGGTTGTCGCAGGGGCGGCGGCTTTCTTCTTCTTCTTGCTGTGCTTCTTGCTGGAGGTTTTCGACGCATCCGCGGCAGGAGCGGCAGCGGCAGGAGCATCGGCAGCCATCGGCGCAGCAGCCTTGGGCATATCGGCAGCCATCGCCGCGGCGGCGAGGCCGAAGGTCAACAAGGCAGAGGTAATCAAGGATCCGGACTTATTCATGAGGTCTCCAAACGGTGGTATTGACAAGCATTTCAAAGAATACGCCTGTCTTAAGGATTTCAGCCGAGATGAAGATCATTTCACAAAGCCGGCTCGCGCTTCAGCTCAAGGGTGCGCGTGCTGAGCCCTGGTTCGCCGGACGTGCCACACTAGGTAGGCGACGATGGCTGTGTTCGCGACCAGCACCGCCGCCTTGCCGAAATTCGGCTTGTCGAACAATTCCCAGACTTCCAACGGAATCAAGGAGGCCGTGATGATCGTGGTCAGCCATTCGGCCCACCGTTTTTGCATCCACAAGCCCACCCCTTCGGTGGCAAACACCGCCGCGTATGCCAGGGTGACGATGCGCAGCGCATGAATGCGCGATGCGCTCAAGCCGCTGAACCACTCCAACAACCCGGTCACGACCTTGTGCTCGAGGCCCAGCGGGCGCGCCGAGGCCCAGGTCACCAGCTTGTGTATGAGCGACGCGTCGCTCAGGCGCACTTCGCCATAGGCCAGGGCCAGGAGCAGCAATACCTTGATCAGCTTGTAAACCGCGATGGTGCGCAGCACGTTGATGCGCGGCTTCAGCGCCGGCCGAATTGTCATGAATGCTTAAGCCTGACCCGCGGGCGGTTGAAACTCCAGCGTGGCATCGAGAAGCGCGGGAATATCGAAAACCGCTCTTTCGTTGTCGATGACCAACGGCGCGATTCCCGCCGCCGCAACCAGCGCCGCCGGAACCTGGATGCGGTCGCGATCCCGCGTGACGGTCCAGGTCTCCAGTCGCTTGTCTTGAAACGCCAAATTGAGTGCTCCCCAGCGCAGCAGCGCGGCGCGCGCCAGCGGCGTATCCCCGCCCCAGTGACGTTGCGCCAGGGTCATCGCCGAACTCGCGGCGATTTCGCCATGCGGCAGCGTCATCAGATCCTGGATGTATTTCACCATTTCGTCGGGCGGAACGTGCAGGTTCAAGTAGGGCGCCGACTCGGTCATGGCCGCCATTTTACCCTAAGTGGGATTCTCCAGACTGAACATGGCGTTCTCGTCATCGTAGGCAAATGCCTCGGCATATCGCCCCCAGCTCACCACGGCCCGCAGGGTCTGGTCCGCGGCCTCTTCGTTCATGAAATCCTCCAATTCATCGACGAACCGGCTCTTGCGCGCCGAATGCGAGGCACGTTCGTCCAAAACCCGGCGGATATGGGCGGCGAGCGGCACGTAGGACAGCAAGTGGCGCGTGAAAATCCGCTTGCGCTCATCGAGTTCCGAGTGGGCGAAGGCCAATCCATCCTCCGTCAATTTCAAGTCGCCGCCCTCGAGCTCCGCAAAGCGCAGCATCTGCAGGGTTTCCGCCACCGGGAACAGTTCATCGATCTCCATCTGCAAATCCGAGGCGATTTCCGGCAGATCCGCCTTGCCGTTGAAGGGCGGGGCAGCGACGGCTTCCATCAGGCCCGCCAGCAAGTTCGAGGACACCCTCGGCAATACGCTGCCGATCCCCAATCCCGGGAAGCGTTCCTGCCGGGCGCTTGCGCCGCCCTGCGGACGCGCCGTCATCTCGACGTAAATGCGCTCCACCAGCTCGCGAAAACTAGGGTCGAGGCGATTGCGCGGCTGGGGCAGTGAAACCTTGATTTCACTCAAGATTCTTCCCGGATTGGAGCCGAACACCAGGATCCGATCGCACATCAACACGGCCTCTTCGATGTTGTGCGTGACCAGAATGACGCCCTTGATGGGCATGCGGCCCTCGGCCCACAAATCGAGGAAATCGGTTCGCAGCGTCTCCGCGGTCAGTACATCCAGAGCGGAAAACGGCTCGTCCATGAGCAGAATGTTCGGATGAACCACGAGCGCGCGGGCGAAGCCGACCCGCTGCCGCATGCCGCCCGAAAGCTCGCGGGGATAGGCGGACTCGAAGCCGTCCAAGCCGATGAGGTCGATCGCCGCCAGGGATCGCTTGCGGATGTCCGCTCGAGGCATGCGCTGCGCCTCCAGGCCGAGCGCGACGTTCTCGAAAACCGTCAGCCACGGAAACAGAGCAAAGCTCTGAAATACCATGGCAATACCCGGCGCCGGTCCCGAAATCGGCTGGCCCATGTAGCGCAGCCGGCCCGCGCTGGGTTCCGCCAGGCCGGCGATCAGCCGCAGCAGGGTGGACTTGCCCGAACCCGATCGGCCGAGCAGCCCCACGATCTGGCCTTCCCGCAGCTCGAGATTCATCCCCTCGAGCACCAGCAATTCCGCCCCATCCGGCTTGGGGAACGATTTGCGCACTTCGTTGCATTGCAGTAACGGAGAGTTGTTCATGGTCAGATCCAGCCTAGGTCAGTCGATATTTGCGCTCGGCGAAGTAGTACAAGGGCCGCCAGAAGAGCCGGTTGATGATGACGACGAACAGGCTCATGGTGCCTATCCCCAAGACGATGCGATGAAAGTCTCCGGCGATCGTCGCCTCGGCGATGTAGGACCCCAGGCCCCGCGCCCGCACCTGGGTATCCCCCCAACTCGCCAGTTCGGCGACGATGGCGGCATTCCAAGATCCGCCGGACGCCGTAATGGCGCCGGTGACATAGAATGGCAGCACCGCGGGCAACGCCACCTTGCGCCACCACAGCCAACCCGTGACGCGGAAATTGTCCGCGGCGTAGCGCATCTCGGCCGGGATGGCCGAGGCGCCGGCGATGACATTGAACAGAATGTACCACTGCGTGCCGAGGATCATCAGCGGGCTCAAGTAGATGTCGGGATTGAGCTGCCAGGCGACGATGCCGTACACCGCGATGGGAAACAGCAGGTTCGCCGGGAACGCCGCCATGAACTGGGCGATGGGCTGAACGATCTGCGCGGCACGCGGCCGCATGCCCACCCACACGCCGATGGGCACCCAGATGAGGCTGGCCAGCGCGATCAAGATGAACACCCGCAGCATGGTGAGCGTCGCCAGACCGCACACCTCGAGAGCCTCGCTGCAGCGGAGTGTTCTTGATCAGCACGCAGACGATGTGCCACAGCCCGAGCACGACGGCCGCGACGATCAGGGATACCCACAGCAGATCCAAACTGCGGCGGGGAGCGGGCGCCGCATCAACGAACGGTTTGTCGGTGCGCTTCACCGCCCGGCTGGTCAACATGACGGCGGTATGAAACGCCACGGTCGCGGCCTTGATCAACCGCGAGCGGCGCATCATGGTCAGCGCCCAGGAATCGGGGACCCGCACGCCCGGTTCCTGCTCGACGCGGAAGCGGTCGACCCATGCCACCAACGGTCGAAACAGCAGTTGGTCGTACAGCAGAATCACGATCAACATGGTGGCGATCGCCCAGCCGATGGCCCTGAGGTTTTTCTGTTCGATCGCCAGTGCGATGTAGGAACCGACGCCCGGCAACGCGACGGTGGTGTGACCGACGCTGATCGATTCGGAGGCGACGACGAAGAACCAGCCGCCCGACATGGACATCATCATGTTCCAAATGAGCGCCGGCATGCCGAAAGGGACTTCCAATTGCCAGAAGCGCATCCATGGCGAGAGCCGGAACGATTCCGCGGCCTCCATGAGTTCGGTCGGAATCGTGCGCAGCGACTGATAGAAGCTGAAGGCCATGTTCCAAGCTTGGCTGGTGAATATGGCAAAGATGGCCGCGAATTCGGCGCCGAGCACCCGTCCCGGAGCCAGGGACATGAAGAACACGACCGTCACGGAAATGAAACCGAGGATCGGCACCGACTGCAAAATGTCGAGAATGGGCACCAGCAGCTTGCCGGCGCGCTCGCTCTTGGCCGCCCAAGTCGCGTATGTCAGAGTGAATACCAGCGAGAGGGCGAGAGCGGCCAGCATGCGAAACGTCGTGCGGGCGGCATATTCCGGCAAATGAATCGGATCGAGCGACAGCGGCGTCACTTCGAGCTGCGACAACGGCGCAAACAGGCCGCGCGACGCTTCGCCCAAAAAAGCGATCAACCCGATCACGACGATGAACGCCAGCACGTCCCAGCGAGACGCGAGGTCGCGTAGAAAGACGTAGGGTGCGAAGCGATTCATCGCCGCATTCTCGCAGGACAGGCAGCGAAGTGGCTACTTTTCCATCGCGCCGCGCGCGATCCGATTGATGAAGCTGCCGTCGTCGCCGGTTACGCTTTTGCGATAGGGCGAACTGAGCGGCTGTTCTGTTAGAAAGCCACCTTATAGAGATTGCCGTTGGAATCCTCGGCGATGCCTTTGAGCGGTGTATCAGCGGTCTCGTTGTAGGCTTCGAGACGGAAAGTGGTTTGCTTCGATCCGGTGAGCCTAGCTGTGCAATGAGTGGGGGACCCAACCACGTGAGCCAAGTAGTCGCCTTGCCCGTACACGGAATCCCAAGCCCCTTTGAGATCATCGTTGACGCCGGCGGCCGACCCAAAGGCGCAGGGTCCGGAGAATTTTTCGCCATCGGTTAAGTGAAACGAAATCGTTGCGGTGGGACCGACGTAAATGATGGTTCCGCTCAAGATCGGTTTGGGCGGTTGGCCGGCGGTCGAGGCGTCGACCGGGTACAAATGGATGGCTCCCGCTGCACAGCCGCCGATTGCGATTGCGATCGAGGCAAGAAACAATCGGAGTGTCATGCTGTGCCTCCCTGACGGACAGTGCCCAGTCTTCCATCGCGCCGCGCGCGACCGCGATTGATGAAGCCTAACACCACAAGCCGCATGAAACCTACGTCCGCACAATACTTTATGGATCGAAGAGCTTCTTGCTAGTAGTGTGCGAGCCTATGAAGGAGAGTTTCACCACGGAATTGCCGGCCGCCGCCGCACCGCGCGCCGCCGCAGAGCGCGGCGCGGCGCCGCAGAGCGCCATGCACGCGGTCGCCCACGCTGCGCAAACGCGCTTCAAGGTTTTGGGCGCCATCAGCTTCTCGCACTTTCTCAACGACATGATGCAATCGCTGATCGTCGCGATTTATCCGCTGCTGAAGGGCGAATTCCGCCTGAGTTTCGTGCAGATCGGAATGATCACGCTGACCTATCAGATCTGCGCTTCCGTCCTGCAGCCCCTCATCGGCATCTACACCGACCGGCATCCAAAGCCGTACTCGCTCAGCGTCGGCATGGGCTTTACTTTCATCGGAATGGCGACTCTGGCCTTCGCGCCGAACTATGCGAGCGTGCTGGCCGCGGCCGCACTGATCGGCGCCGGCTCATCGATCTTTCATCCGGAATCCTCGCGCATCGCCCGGCTGGCGTCGGGCGGCCGCCACGGCCTGGCGCAGTCCATTTTTCAAGTGGGCGGCAATGCAGGCAGCGCGATGGGTCCGCTGCTGGCCGCCTGGATCATCGTTCCGCACGGGCAGACGAGCCTCGCTTGGTTCACGCTCGCCGCCCTGCTCGCGATCGTGGTGTTGGCGCGGGTGGGTGCATGGTACAAGCGGCAGCATCTCGACCGCCCCGGCTTGCCCAAGGGCCGGGCCGCCGTTACCCGGACGGTGTCGGCGCGCCGGGTCGGCTGGTCGATCGGCATCCTGGTGGTGTTGGTATTCTCGAAATACTTCTACATCGCCAGCATATCCAGCTTCTACAGCTTCTACCTGATCGAGAAATTTCACGTGTCGATGCGGTCGGCGCAGATCTACCTGTTCGTATTCCTGTTCGCGATGGCGCTCGGCACGCTGTTGGGCGGCCCGCTCGGCGACCGCATCGGCCGCAAGCGGGTCATCTGGTTTTCGATACTGGGCGTCGCGCCGTTCACGATTCTCCTGCCGATAGCCGATCTCACCTGGACCTGCGCCTTGAGTTTCGTCATCGGTTTCATATTGTCCTCCGCATTCTCCGCCATCGTGGTATTCGCCCAGGAGCTGATGCCCGGCAAGGTTGGCGCCAGTCTCGGGCTTGTTCTTCGGTTTCGCCTTCGGCATCGGCGGTATCGGCGCGGCCGTGCTCGGCGGCCTCGCCGACCGGCACGGAATCGAATTCGTTTATCGGATCTGCGCGTATCTGCCGCTGCTCGGAATGGTGGCCGCGTTCCTGCCCAATATCGAGCGTCGAGGCCGCCCTTGACGCTGGAACTCTCGTTGGCCATCGCTCATTACGGGCTGATGATCGTGTTCGTCAATGTGCTCGTGGATCAGATCGGACTGCCCGTGCCGGCGGTGCCGACGCTCATCGTCGCCGGCGCCGTTGCTGCGGACGGAAAACTGCCGTTGCGCGGCGCTGTTCGCCTGTTCGGTGGCCGCTTGCCTGCTGGCCGACTGCGGGTGGTACCTGGTCGGTCAGAAATACGGCATCCGCGTTCTGAAGACTCTGTGCAAGATTTCCCTGGAGCCCGATTCGTGCGTCAGTCAAACGCAGGTTCGCTTCGAGCGCTGGGGCATCAACTCGCTGGTGATTGCCAAATTCGTTCCCGGCCTCGCCATCATCGCGCCGCCGATGGCCGGCGCGCTGCGCATCGGGTGGCTGCGATTCGTCGCCCTGAGCGCCTGCGGCGCGCGTTCTCTGGGTGGGGGCGGCGCTCGGTACCGGCATGCTGTTCAAGTCGCAGATCGGCCGAGTGCTGCTGCATTTGAACGCCATCGGCAGCATTGCCGGCGCCGGCGCCGCGCTCTTGCTGGCCGCGTATATCGCATTCAAGTGGTGGGAGCGGAACCGCTTCTACACGATGCTGCGCATGGCGCGGATCAGCGTCGCCGACCTCTATGCGCTCATGCGGCCGGCGCATCGCCCGTGATCATCGATGTGCGTTCAGCCACCGCGCGCGAACTCGAGCCGCGCTGGATACCCGGGCGCGCTGCACGTTCCCCTGCAGGAGGTGGCGCAGCGCCTCAAGGAGCTGCCGCGCGATCGCGAGATCATCCTGTATTGCACCTGCCCGAGCGAAGCTTCCGCCGCGCGCGTCGCCAAGATCTCTGATGAATCATGGCTTCAAGCGGGTGCGGCCGCTGTTTGGCGGACTCGATGCCTGGGTCGCCGCGGGCTACGCGGTGGAGCGGAGCGCATGACCCATCATGTGGTCATCGTCGGCGCCGGCTTCGGCGGCCTCGCGGTGGCCCAAGGACTGGCCGGGCGCCGACGTCAAGATCACGATCATCGATCAGCGCAATCATCATCTATTCCAGCCGCTGTTGTACCAGGTCGGCACCGCGGTCGCTGGCGACCTCGGAGATCGCGTGGCCGATTCGCCACTTGGTGCGCAAGCGCAAGGAGATCACGACGTTGCTCGGCGAGGTGACGGGGGTCGACACGCGGCAATCGCAGCGTGCTGCTCGACGACGGCGGCATGGTGGATTACGACTCGCTGGTATTGGCGACGGGAGCTCGACATGCCTATTTCGGGCACGACGAGTGGGAACCGCATGCGCCGGGCCTCAAGACGTTGGAGGACGCCACTGCGATCCGCCGGCGGATTCTGCTGTCCTTCGAGCACGCCGAGCGCGAGACCGATCCCGATGCGTCGCGCCGCGCTGCTGACCTTCGTGATCGTCGGCGGCGGACCCACCGGCGTGGAATTGGCGGGCGCGATCGCCGAGCTTGCACATCAGAATCTGCCCGAGGAGTTTCGCCACATCGACACGCGCAAGGCCCGCGTGGTGCTGATCGAAGCGGGCCCGCGCATATTGCCGAGCTTTACCGAGGATCTTTCCGCCTACGCCCGAGCATCGCTCGAGCGCCTGGGGGTGGAGATTCAACTGGGTCAGGCGGTGCGCGAGTGCAGCGCACGACGGCGTGATCTACGGCGATCGGCCGCTCGCGGCGAAAGTGATTTTGTGGGCGGCCGGCGTCCGCGCATCGTCCGCCGCCGCCTGGGTCGGACTGCCGGCCGACGACGCCGGACGCGCGCAGGTGGAAGCGGATCTTACCGCGGCCGGGCATCCGGAGATCTTCGTGATCGGCGACACCGCGACCATCAGTGCCTGGCACGGCAATCCGGTGCCCGGGATCGCGCCGGCGGCGAAGCAGCAAGGCATGCACGTCGCCCGCACCATCCGCATGCGCCTGCGCGGCGACGACCGCGACCGCGAAATTTTCCGCTACAAGCACTCCGGCAATCTGGCGACCATCGGCAAACGCGCCGCCGTCATCGATTTCGGGCCGTCAAGGTGCGCGGCTGGCTCGCGTGGTGGATCTGGGGCCTCGCCCATATCTACTTCCTGATTGGTGTGCGCAACCGGCTCGCCGTCGCCTTGAGCTGGCTGTGGATATATGTCCACCGGCAACCGCAGCGCCTGCCTGATCACCCAGGGTGAACAGCGGCCCTAAGGGTCTCGGGCGCCGCGTCTCCCGGCTACCCTTGAGTTCAAGCCCGAAGCTACCGGCACTTTAGGTAAAGGCCTGGATGCCGGTTTGCGCCCTGCCCAGGATGAGCGCGTGAATGTCGTGCGTGCCTTCGTAGGTATTCACCACCTCGAGATTCACGAGATGGCGAATCACCCCGAATTCGTCCGAGATGCCGTTGCCGCCCAACATATCGCGCGCGGCCCGCGCCACATCGAGCGCCTTGCCGCAGGAATTGCGTTTGAGCATGGAGGTGATTTCAACCGACGCGCTGCCCTCATCCTTCATGCGCCCGAGACGCAGACAGCCCTGCAGCGCCAGACTGATCTCGGTCTGCATATCGGCCAATTTCTTCTGGATGAGTTGATTGGCGGCGAGCGGACGGCCGAACTGCTTGCGATCCAGCACATATTGCCGCGCCGTATGCCAGCAACTCTCGGCGGCGCCGAGCGCGCCCCACGATATCCCGTAACGCGCGGAGTCGAGACAGGTGAAGGGACCCTTGAGCCCGGTCACGTCAGGCAGCAGATTTTCTTCCGGAACGAACACCTCGTCCATGAGGATCTGCCCGGTGATCGACGCGCGCAGTCCCACTTTCCCGTGAATGGCCGGCGCCGCGAGACCTTTCCAGCCTTTTTCGAGAATGAATCCGCGAATGACATCATCGTCGGTCTTGGCCCACACGATGAAGATGTTCGCGATCGGACTGTTGGTGATCCAAGTCTTGGCGCCCGACAAGCGATAGCCGCCGGCGGCAGCGCGCGCCCGTGTGATCATGCTGCCGGGATCCGACCCATGATCGGGCTCGGTCAAGCCGAAACAGCCGATCGATTCGCCGCACGCCAGCGCCGGCAGGTATTTCATCTTCTGAACCGCCGTGCCGAAGCGGTCGATCGGCAGCATCACCAGAGAGGACTGCACGCTCATCATGGATCGGTAGCCCGAGTCGATGCGCTCGACCTCGCGCGCGATGAGTCCGTAGCACACGTAATTCAGGCCGCCGCCGCCAAATTCCGCGGGGATGGTGGCGCCCAACAGGCCCAGATCGCCCATCTCCTTGAAAATAGCGGGATCGGTCTGCTCGCGGCGGAATGCGTCGACGATGCGCGGCGCCAGCCGGTCTTGCGCATAGTCGCGCGCGGCATCCCGCACCATTCTTTCCTCGTCCGTCAGCTGCTCATCGAGCAACAATGGATCGTCCCAATGAAAGCCGCGCGCCATATCTTGAGCCCTTCCCTCGAAACGCCAAGCATCGCACAATCCCCGGGGCGGGTGTGCGTTTCGATGGCGGACACACTATTGGCGCAGCAGCGCTCTTTCAATGCGGCGGTCCGGCACCAACCACAGCAGCGCCACCAAAACGTAGACACCCTGAGCGAGCCCGGGCGAGCGGCATGCCGCGGCAACGCCGATCAGGTAGAGGACGGGTGATAGCTTGCCCTTCCAGTCCGAACCGACCGCCTTCTTGAGCAGCGAGCCCGGACCCTGGGCGGCGATGATCAGCTGCTGAAGTATCCAATAGGCGATAGCGGCCATCAGCAGCACGAGTCCATACAGCACCGACGGCGCCGCGGCGTGCGGATTCTCCCCGATCCAGTCGGTGGTGACCGGAAACAGCGAGAGCCAGAACAAGAGATGCAGATTGGCCCAGAGAATCGACCCTGTCACCGCTTCGCAGGTATGCAGCATGTGATGATGATTGTTCCAATAGATGCCCACGTAAATGAAGCTGAGAATGTAGCTCAGAAATTTCGGCATCAACGGCACCAGCGCATCCATGCTCGCGCCGTGCGGGACCTTGAGTTCCAACACCATGATGGTGATGATGATGGCGATGACGCCATCGCTGAACGCTTCGAGTCTGCTGTTGCTCATTCTACGATTCCGTTAAGCTGAACTGCGAGCCAACTGCAAGCATAAGGAGAATTCAATGCGAGGGTTGTTGATCTTGGGCCTAGCTGTCTCTTCGGGCGCGTGGGCCGCATCGGCCTCGCTGGTGCCGCCGCCGCAGGACCGCGATCTCGCCCGCGACATGCTGAGGACCCTGGTGGAGATCAACACCACTCATACGTACGGTTCCACGGAAGCCGCAAAGGCCATCCAGGCGTGGGTTTTGACCGCGGGGTTTCCGTCGGGCGACGTGGTGCTGCTGGCGCCGCCCGATCGCCCGACCAAAGGCAACATCGTGGTTCGTTACCGCGGCAGACGCTCGGGCGACGCCGTGTTGTTCCTGGGTCACCTCGACGTCGTGGAGGCCAAGCCCGAAGACTGGTCGGTCGACCCGTTCAAATTGACCGAACGAGACGGATGGTTCTATGGCCGCGGTACGATCGACATGAAGGACGGCGATGCAGCGCTGGTCGAATCCCTGGTTCGATTGAAGCGCGAGAAATTCGTCCCGGACCGCGATGTCATCGTCGCGTTCACCGCCGACGAAGAGGCCGGCGGCGACGCCAATGGCCCGGCCTTTCTCCTCGGCGAACATCGCGAGCTGATCAATGCCGGCCTGGTCGTCAATCTCGACGGCGGCGGCGGCAATACCAAGAATGGCGGGCGCCAGTTCTTCGAAGTCGGAACCAGCGAAAAGACCTACGTCACCTTCACGCTGCAGACCACCAGCCCCGGAGGTCACGGCTCTCTCCCGGGTCCCGACAATGCCATCTATAGACTGGCGGCCGGCCTCGGCCGCTTGGAAGCCTTCAAGTTTCCGGTAGCGCTCACCGCCACGACGCGGACGAGTTTTGACCGGCTGGCCGACCTCGAGAGTGGATCGCAGGCAGCGGACATGCACGCCGTTGCGCACTCGCCGCCCGACCTCGCCGCGGCGGAGCGTTTGAGCCAAAACGTCCGCCTCAATGCGCAGCTGCGCACCACTTGCGTGACGACGCTCATCTCCGGCGGTCATGCCGAGAATGCTCTGCCGCAGCGCGCCAAGGCGACGATCCAGTGCCGGATGCTGCCCGGGGACTCCGCCGACCACGTGCAGAACCTGCTCGTTGCCACCCTCGCGGATCCCGCCATCCAAGTCACGCTCGATGCGCCGCCGATCGTGAGCCCGGAGTCGCCGCCGACCCCGCAAATCATGAAAGAAGTCGCGCAACTCGCGCATTCGATGTGGCCCAATGTGCCCATCATTCCCACCATGGCGACCGGGTTCAGCGACGACCGGCGGACCCGCAACGCAGGGATGGCGAGCTATGACATCAGCGGCGTGTGGCAGGACGTCGATGAAAATCGCGCCCATGGACGCGATGAGCGGATCGGTGTCCAGGCCTTCGATGAAAGCGTCGAATTTACCTACCGGCTGATCAAGACCATCAGCGCCGCCCGTTGAACGGGCTCGATCAGTGAGAGGTAACGCGCCCGAGTGCGCCCCAGTCGTGCCGGCGGCGCAGCGGGTGCAGGTCATCGGCGTGCAGTTCTTCGCTGCTGTAGCTGATGATCTTGTTGCCCGTCAAGTCGAACACGTCGATGCGCCAGTGCAGTTCCGCGGCGAGCAAATCGGATGCCACCGTGAGCAATTGATCCGGACTGCGATAGGGCCCTTCGGCGATGCTTCTGCCCGCGCCGATGTACCAATAGCCGTCGGCGTTGCCATGCACCGCCAAAACGGTTTCGCGCTTGTCGCTCATCGCTTGTCGCTCATGGAGCCGATACTCCCCAATCCGGAGTTGACAATATGTAGGCGAAACTCCCAAAACGATGTCGGAGGCGCGATTTGGGGGAGCCATCAGCCCGGGTCCTGCCTCAGTATCTTAAAGCGTGCCGCCTTGGCGTCGATCTCGAATTTGCCGGCGCAGATCAATTGCATCCACCGGGCAGTTTCCAAGGCGCCGCCAAACGCGAAGAAATGCGGGGCAACGATTTGCGCCGCGAGCGGCGTCCCCACGACGTCGAGCAAGTGCCGATCCGGCGTGGTTGCCAACTCGGGAGCACGGGCGGCCGCGCCCGCGGTGCGCAGCAAGCCGCGCAGCGATGCCCCGACGCCGCACTGGATGGCGAAATGCAGCAGTTTTGCGAGCGGCGCCGGCCCGGCAATCCCCAAGCGCACGGGCAGCCGGATTTGCCGGTGCGCAAGTTCGCGTTCCCATGCTCTGAAGGCTCCGGCATTGAGTCCGAACTGCGTCACGATCTGCATTCGCAAGCCGGAACGTGCAGCGAATGCCTGCTTGGCTCGCAGAGCCTCCCAAAGCACGGCGGTGGGCACCGCATTAAGGCCCTCCGGATGCCCGGCGACGCCAATTTGATTGATGCCGGACTCCTCCAAGATTCGCGACCGCAGCACATCCGCGGTGCAGGAAAATTCGCCGACCGGCCGCGGCGCGTCGCCGGCGATCAGCAAGATGTGCTCGACCCCGCCGGCGCGCAGCTCTTGAAGGGCGGCGCGGAGCGTCTGCGAATCCGGCACGCGTCTTACCGCGATGTGGGGCGTCGCGTGAAACCCGGCGCGCTGCACCGCGAGGGCCGCGTGAATCACTTGGCCAAAGCTGGCATGGGGCGTGTGCGCCACATACACACCCGCACCGCGCGGAAGCACGGACTTGAGTTCCGGCAAGCGATGCTCCTCCGCCGGAGTAATTTCGGTGGAAGCGCCGCACATGAAGGAGGCGATGCGGCTCTTCAGGTCATCCGTCGTCGGCGCCGCATGCCCTGCTTGACCGTCGTTGACCATAAATGCTTAAGTTCCGAAGGGTTGCCCCAATATTATAGACTGACAGTTTGGCTGGCCCCCTCAAGTGTCTGACCTCCAGTGAGCGCAATCGTGTCCCGATCAGATGAGCCCGGATACCAAAGCGGCTTCGGCAATGAGTTTGCCACGGAGGCGCTGCCCGGTGCGCTGCCCATCGGGCGAAATTCGCCGCAGCGCTGTCCCTTCGGATTGTATGCGGAGCAGTTCTCGGGGACGGCGTTCACCGCGCCGCGGCACGCCAACCGTCGTTCTTGGTTGTACCGCATTCGGCCGGCCGTCACGCACCAGCCGTTTCGGCGCCTGGCGCATCCACGGTTCGACGAGCCGGCGAATGACGCGCCGATCTCGCCGAATCAGCTTCGCTGGGACCCCCTGCCGCTGCCGGCGGCGCCCGCCGATTTCATCGACGGACTCGTGCCGATGGCCGGAAATGGATCTCCCGAACTTCATTCAGGATGCGCGATCTATTTGTACGCCGCCAATCGATCCATGCAGCGGCGATTTTTCTACAGCGCCGATGGCGAGATGCTCATCGTGCCGCAGCTTGGCGCGCTCACCCTCGACACGGAGCTCGGACGGCTGCAGGTCGAACCGCAGGAGATTGCCGTCATCCCGCGCGGGTTGAGGTTTCGCGTCGACTTAGCCTCGGACGGCGCGCGCGGATACGTCTGCGAGAACTTCGGCGCCCCGTTCAAGCTTCCGGAACTCGGGCCCATCGGTTCGAACGGACTCGCCAATGCGCGGGATTTCCTGACGCCTCGGGCCCGCTACGAAGATCTCGACGTCGATTGCGAGCTGGTGGGCAAATTTTCGAGCCGCTTATGGGTCGCACCGATGGATCACTCGCCGCTCGATGTCGTTGCCTGGCATGGAAACTACGCGCCTTACAAGTACGATCTGCGGCGCTTCAACACCATGGGATCCGTTTCATACGATCATCCGGATCCTTCCATTTTTCTGGTCCTGCATTCGCCGAGCGACACACCGGGCACCGGCAACATCGACTTCGTCATCTTCCCGCCGCGCTGGCTGGCGATGCAGAACACCTTCCGGCCGCCTTGGTTTCATCGCAATGTAGCCAATGAATTCATGGGTTTGATCGCCGGGGTGTACGACGCCAAGAGCACCGGCTTCGTGCCGGGAGGCGCGTCGTTGCACAACTGCATGAGCGGGCACGGCCCGGATGCCGCAACCTTCGACAAGGCGACGGCAGCCGATACCTCCGTGCCGGCCCATATCACCGACACGATGGCCTTCATGTTCGAGACGCGGCTTCCCATCCGACCGACGCGCGGCGCATTGCAAGGAACCCCTGCGCTGCAACAGGACTACATGGCGTATTGGCTCGAACTGAAAAAGCGTTTCGACCCTGGTCGTCCGTGATCGACCCCACCCTACTGGATGAGACGCATGATGCGCGGGTGCGCAGCTGGCTGGATTCGGCCAACCGGACCGGCTGCGATTTCCCCATTCAAAATCTGCCCTTCGCAGTTTTCCGCCGCGCCGATTCCGCGCAAGAGTTTCGCTGCGGCGTGGCAATCGGGGATCAAATCATCGATCTCGCGGCACTCGCCGGACTTGCGGTCTTCGAGGGGCAGGCGGCACAAGGAATTCGCGCCGGCGCGCAGTCCTCGCTCAATTCACTGATGCAGCTGGGGTCGACGGTTGGCGGCGCCGTGCGCCGCGCGCTGTTCGAGGGGTTGCGCGAGGGATCGCCCCTGCAGCCGATGCTGCGCCGCTGCCTGGTGGCGCAAGGCGACGCGCAATATTCGCTGCCGGCGCAAATCGGCGACTACACCGATTTCTACACGTCGATTCATCACGCGACGGCGGTCGGCCGGCTGATGCGGCCGGACAATCCATTGCTGCCGAATTACCGTTGGATTCCGATCGGCTACCATGGCCGCACTTCGTCCATCGGTGTCTCGGGCCAAACCTTCCCCAGGCCGCAGGGGCAGCGGCTTCCCCCGGCGCCTTGCAGCCCGTGGTAGGGCCGAGCAATCGCCTGGACTATGAGCTCGAGCTCGGGATCTTCGTCGGCACGGGTAATTCGCGCGGGCGGCACGATTCCAATGGCCGATGCCGAGTCGCACATCTTCGGCCTCTGCCTGCTCAATGACTGGTCGGCGCGCGATCTGCAGGCATGGGAATACCAGCCTTTGGGGCCGTTCTTGGCGAAGAATTTCGCGACGACAATTTCGCCGTGGATCGTGACGCTGCAGGCGCTGGCGCCGTTTCGCGTTCCTTTCACCCGGCCCGAAGGCGCCCCGCGCCGTTGCCGTATTTGGACTCGGTGTGGAACCGCGACGCCGGCGCCCTCGATATTCGGCTCGATGTCCTGATACAGAGTGCCGCCATGCGCGAGCGCGCAGGAGCCTCCCCACCGGCTGTCCTTGACGAGCTTTCGACATGCGTTCTGGACGGCGGCGCAACTCGTTGTTCACCACACCATCAACGGCTGCAATTTGCGCGCCGGCGATCTGCTCGGGACCGGAACCCAGTCGGGACCCACGCCGGCAGAGGCCGGGTCGCTGCTCGAGTTGAGCGCGGGCGGCAGCCAGCCGGTGCAGATCGGCGGCGGCGAATTCCGCAAATTTCTCGAGGACGGCGATACCGTCATATTGCGCGGCTGGTGCGAGAGGCCAGGCGCGGTACGTATCGGCTTTGGCGAGGCCCAAGGCCGCATCCTGCCGGCCATGGACTCCGCCGCAACAGACGGTCTGACAACAATATCAGATTTTTTCCTACACCGCGCACCGCGGCTTGCGAGGAAAATTCCCTACAAGACCAATGCAACGAGGAGAGCCCGTCACGGAGACGATATGCTATTCTCGTCGTGCGCCTTGTTGCTGTTGATTGCGGCCTCGGTTGCTGGTGGCCGGCCTGTTGAGCGTGCTGCGCGAGCTGGGCGGAGCGCGGTACCCACGACGCGTCCCATCGTTCGCGACTCCAGGCCCGATCTTTCACGACCAGACGGCGCGAGTGCCGGAGTCTAGATCTCAATTTGCCTGGCAATCTCGATCACATTTTCGGGCGCCAGATTGAACCGATCGACGACCTTGACCGAATTTCGGTAAAGAAAAGCGAACAAGGCCAGACGCCAGCCGCCGCAAGCCAGCTGCTTCCCGTTTGTGCACGATGAGATCGCGCGCTGCCCACGAACAGGGCCTTGTCGAAGTCGATCGCAGCATCCAAGCCTCGCGCATGGAGCAGCGCCTGCCGCAAATCCGGGATTTCGAAGAAGCCGAAACGCGCCACGAAATGCCACAACCCCTCGCCGACATTGTCGACGACGGTGCAGTTCGGGCCGACAATGCGCGGCGTGTTTTCGAAAACCACACTGAGCGCGATGGCGTGCTTCGGCAGAACTCCGACGAAATGCGCATGCTCCATGATGAGTCGCGGACACCTTCTGCCTGCTTCTCGTCAGGAAAACCGTGGTGCCTTCCACCCGCGGGATCACGCCGTTCTTGAGATCGGACAGGAATCGCTCCGGCGGCTTGCGGCGACTGCAACCAGCGTCGCGTGCACGGCATCGTTGCCGGTCCGCCACGTGACCATGATCGACGAACAAAATCGCAGCGAAACTCAACGGGCAGCCAGCCGCCCTCCGCGATCTTCAAAAGGTTCGCGAGAAAGAAGCTTGCATCCACGATGACGAAGGCGGCGGCGACGGCGATCGCGACCGCGAAGGGCCAGCGCCATACGTCGCGCATGGCCCGGTACAGCAAGATGGTGGTCAGCAGCATGGTGGTCGACACTGCCGTGCCGTAGGCGCCGGCGAGCCGATCCGAACTGCCGAAGGCCACCGTCGTCGCAATCGTCGCAATCATCAGCAGCCAATTGACGACGGGAACATAAATCTGGCCATAGATGCGATCCGACGTCTGCCGGATCGCGACACCGGGCAGCCAGCCGAGCTGCATGGCCTGCCGCGTCATGGAAAACGAACCTGTAATGATGGCCTGGCTCGCGATGATGGTCGCCAGAGTCGCAAGCACCACGAGCGGATAGATCGACCAGGCGGGGCTATTTGAAAGAAGGGATTGCCCGTGACGGTCGCCTTGTCGATCAAGAAGGCAGTCTGTCCGGCATAGCTCAGAAGCAGCGACGGCAACACGACGCCGTACCAGGAGCGGCGGATCGGGCCTCTTGCCGAAATGACCCATATCGGCGTACAGCGCCTCGCCGCCCGTGATGCAAAGAAACACCCCGCCGAGCACCAGGAAGCCGCTGCCTCCGGCATTGACCATGAACGAACCGCACAGCGCGGATCGAGCGCCGCGACGACGCCGGGATGATGCGCGATGGACACCAGCCCAAGCATCGCAATGATGATGAACCAGAGCATCATCACCGGTCCGAAGGCGCGGCCGATTTTCTCGGTGCCGAAGCGCTGCGCCGCGAACAGGCACAACAGAATGACCACCGCCATCGGCATGACGAAGGGCTTGAACGATTCGGTCACCACGTTGACGCCCTCGATCGCGCTCAAGACCGAAATGGCCGGCGTGATGACGCCGTCGCCATAGATCAACGCGGCACCGAGCAATCCCATTGCCGGTCAAGAGCCTGAATCCGGGCTTGAAGCCGTTGGCACCGATGAGCGACATCAGGGCCAGAATTCCGCCCTCGCCGTGATTGTCGGCGCGCATGACGAAGAGGCAGTACTTGATGGAGATCGTGATGATCAAGGTCCACACGATCAGCGAGAGCATGCCGAGCGCCTTTGCGAGGTGAAGTGGCCCCCGGTGGCCTGCACTACCGTTTGCAGCGTGTACAAAGGACTCGTGCCCAGATCGCCAAAAACGACGCCCAGTGCGCCGAACATGGCCCAGCGCCCCGGCGGTACCGCATGGGTGGAGTCGAGCGCCGGTGAGTGAGTCGCCATAAAGCCGCACTATTTTTTGTTGACCTGCACAATGACGGTAGCAGGAAACGTGCGGATCGGGCGAACCGGCCGTAGGCATCTCCCACAGCCGAATCCGGACCCCGGCGGCTGCCGCAACGCACTCGCGCCGCCTACGATTTAGCGTTGGTGAAGTCCGCCCGGCGGGTTTTTCGAGAGGAACGAAAAATGCGTAGCCCCAGCAAAGCTGTGTTGTTCATGAGCTGCCTGCCGTTGCTGTATGCGGGCGCGGTCCTTGGTCAGGGCGTCGAGATCAAGATTACCAACGACGGCACGGAGGACATCGTGGTCACCGTTTACGACAGGACCACCAATCCCGCGCGCGCCGTCCTGACTAATCAGCGCATCAATGGGTTCACCTCGGTACCGATCTCGTTGATGGGGGACGCAACCGGCAGAGCCAATCTTTCGTGGACGGCAACCAGCGCCGACCCGGCTTCGCCGAAATGCGGGCATGCCGACACCGTCGTCGGCAATGCCGACTCGGTGAATGTACACGCTGATTCGAGCTGCAGTGCCTAGCGGCTGACGGGCAGTACGGGCGGAGCAGCCGCGACCGGCGGAGCCGCCGGCCACGCGCCTGACGGCGCGGCCGCAGGAGCCGGCGCGGAATCCGATGCCGGGGTCCGCCGCAGGCGCGGATTCGGGCGCCGCAGGTGCCGGCGCGTTGGGATCATCCGCTGCGAGCGCCACCGTGGCGATCACACCGTCCGCCTTCTGCAGCACTTCGCGTGCGTAGTCCCAGTGAATCGCGACCGTCGTGTCCCCTACCGCCGCACGCAACATTTCGGCGAACTGATCGATGTCCGGTTCGAAGCTCTGCCCCTGTGCGTCGACCGGCGGGTGCGCTTCGAGCAGAAGTTCGCCGTCGACCCAAGCGACCTTGATGGGCTCGTTGATGAGGCGCACCGGCGTACCCACGGCAATCAGCGGAAACAGCGCGGCCACATCGTCCGGATACATGCGAATGCAGCCATGCGTCACCGCCAGTCCGACCGCGATCGGGTTATTCGTGCCATGGATCAAGTAGGTACCGTTGCCCGCGGCCAATCGCATGGCGAACAATCCCAGCGGATTATCGGGACCCGGACGGCACGAAGGCGGGGAGGGGATCGCCCGCTTCGGCGTGTTCCTTGCGAACCGATTCCGGCGGGATACCAAACCGGATTCTTCTGTTTCGAATCACATGCGTGAGCCCGAGCGGCGTGCGCCAGTCCATCTTGCCGATGCTGACCGGGTAGGTAATGACCTCGATCGGACCGCCGCGTTTCGGCTTGGGGTAGTAATACAGCCGGTGCTCGGGAAGATTGACGACGATGCCCTCGCGCGGCCCGGGCGGGAGAATATGACGGTCCGGCACCACAAGGGTTTTGCCCGCTCCCGGCAGCCACGGATCGACGCCCGGATTGACTCGAATCAGCTCCTCGGAACCCAAGCTGAACTTGCGCGCGAGGTCATAGAGGGTGTCCTCATAAACCGTCACGACGGTCTTGTCCTGGCCCACGACGGCATCATCGCGGGTCGCCAGCGTATACAGCGTCGCCCGCGCGGGCTGCGCACCCACGAGGGCCAGAAGCCCGACTACCGCCGCGGCCGTGCCGCTAAACCAATCACGCCAAGCCAATTTTCGCCTCATTGCGCCGCATTTCGAGTGTCTAGATTAGCACGCGCGGCCGCCGACGAAGAATCCGCGCAACACCGATCCCGGCGAGACCCAAGAGTGTGAGCACATCGAGGCCACCGCCACCGCTGTGCGAGGCCGGCGGCGGTGCGGCGGCGGTGACGGTCAGGTGAACCGAACTCGGCGCCGAAGATCCGGCCGCATTCGCGCAGTTCAATGTATAAGTATCGGTCGCCGCCGCCGTCGGTTGCACAGTCTGACTGCCGCTGGTGGCCAGAGCCCCGCTCCAACTGCCCGAGGCAGTGCAACCGGTTGCGTTGCCCTCAGACCAGGTAATCGTAGTTGAGCTGCCGACGACCAGGGAGCTCGACGCCAGGGTCAGCGTGGGCGCCGCAGGAACCACCTCAGGGCTGAGCGCAAATGCAGCATCCGCCTGAACGAATCCGTAGCCGGATTGGAAATTCGGTGACGGGGTAGCCATGGGCAACGCGCTAGTGTGCAGCGCCTGGAAGATTTCCGCCGGCGTCACCGCCGGATTTGCCTGCAGCATCAACGCCGCGATGCCGCGGCATGCGGCGTTGCCGCGGACGTGCCGAAGAAATTCGGATAGGCAGGATCGTTTTGGCAGCCGATAATCGTGAGCAAGTTCGTCGGTGATGTCCTGCGCTGGCCAGCGTAAATCCCAGGAACGTATCGTTGACTCCGTCGGGACCGACGAAGTCCGGCTTCTGGCGCACCACCGGCGCGGCAAGCCGGGTGCCCGTCACATCGAACAGTATCGGCGCGCCGCCTTCGGACGAATAGCTCTCGAGCGTTGCGCGGCGTGGTGTGCCGCAAGCCGGCGTGTTGGAAGTAGAACGCCGCACCCACGGCCGCGGCGCCGGCGGCGCCCGGGTGTCCTTGCAGCGTCGCGCGCTGTTGGTCTGGAAGGCGTTGATGGTGCTGCCGGCGCCGTCATCCTCGACCGCCACCTTGATGCGTCCGGGCGCGGCGGTACCGTTCGCCAAGCCAAGCGCGATGTTCAAAGTCTCCGCGGCGGTATTGCCGCTGGCGTTGGCGGGATTGCCGACGATCATGACTTGGTAGGGGTCGGCTGCCGGTCGCGTTAGGGCCCGAGCAGTTTGCCCCGCCGCTAGTGTCGGAGTTGTACTGCTCGATTTCATCGGTTCCGGAAGCACCCGTGATGCACAGATCGATTTGACTGGTCGCCCCGCCGCTGTTGGGCGCGCCGGTGACATAGGGTTGATCCCACTCGACGACGATGGCGACGAATTCTCCCGGTATCAGTGCGGCGATGGTTACGGGCAGGAGACGGCACCGTGGTCGCGCCCGTTGCATCGAAGTTCAGCAGCTGCTCGCCCGAATTCGGCGCCGTGTTCGACATGGTGTTGAAACTCGGCGTAATGATTGTCGTAAGCCAGCGTGCCGTCGTTGCCCGCGGCGGAAAAATACGCCACGCCCTGCGCTTCCACCGCGTCGATGGCCTGCGCGACGATGCCGTCCTGAAAGAACGGCTCGTCGAAATAGCCCACATCGTCGGCGATGACCTTGGCGCCCGCGCCGCCTGAAGCGACCGGCGCGGCCAGCTTGCCGATGCCGTCGGCAAAATCGGCTTCGCTGTTCTCCGCCGTGTAGAAGGCCAGGCTCGCGCCCGGCGCAACGTCGTGACACGATCTGCAGCATGGCGCGGCCTTCGTCGCCGAAGGGCAGCTGAATCGGCGCGCCGTAATTCATGCAGCCGGCCTGCCCCGGCTGTCCGGCTTCTGCCTCTTCGAGCACATTGACGTTCGCGGGCAGATCGCCGGTCGATATGTCCGTGGCGAGCCGTGGCGAGTAAATCCATTGTTGGCATAACCCGCTGCGCCGCCGGCGGCCACATGATTCGCCGCATACACCGCATAGCAGTCATAGCTGTCGGAGAGCACGCCGACGGTGACGCCGGCGCCGGTGAGCGAATTCGCCGAGCGCACCACGTCGCTGTGCTGCACGAAATCGCCCTGCGAGGTCACCGCACCGGTGCGCGTGCGCGGCATGGCGGCGCGAATGGAATGAACTTCGTCGCGGGCGCGTTGCGCGGCGTCGAGCTGCGTCACCGGCAGCCAGCCGCCGACGTCGTTCGAGTAAACCGCCGGATGCTGCAAGCCCAGTGCGACCAGCGCGGCTTTCAACTGCTGCGGGTCGCCGCGAGTCACGGCGTCGATGAGCACCAGCGGCGCCGCATCGGCGCAGTCTGCTTGAACCGCACCGCGGGTGCGAGCGACCGTAAATCCTCGATGGCGTGATCGGGCGCGCCGCGCGCCGCATGGCGGGACAGGTCGGCGAGCGCGCCATCGAATTTGGCGCCGGCCGCACTGCGGCGCTGCTGCGCGCTGCGGCTGCCGAATAGCGTGCAGATGCGCGGTTGCCCGGTGCGGCCGCCGGCCGCAAATGCGGATGTCGCAGGGCTGGAGACGGCCGCGACCGCCGCCATGGTCGTCAGCACGGCCAGGGCGCCGATTGTAAAGAAACGTGAAGCCATCCGTGCTCTCCCTTTGCCACGACGAGTTCGGACGATGAGACTAACCTGGTTTGCGAAAAGTTTGACACCAAGATGCAATATCATCGGCGCGGTGAATAACTACACAGCGCATTTAACAGTACTGCCGCGGACGGGCAGGCTGGCTCGCAGCATAGCCGTTCGAATCGCGGCGCTGGCCTGCGGCCTGTCGCTCGCGATTGAGCGCCGCGATCGCGGCGGACCGCGCCAAGATTTTGAACATCTATGCATGGGCCGAGTACTTTCCGCCTGCCCTGATCTCGGCGTTTCAATCCGAAACGGGAATTCACGTCAATTACGCGGTGCTCGATTCGCCGGAGACGGCCGAGACCATCTTGTCGGTCGGTCATTCGAATTACGACATCGTCACCATGAATGCGGCGCCGGAGCTGGCACGCGAAATCCCCAAGGGATTTTGGATGAAGCTTGATCAGGCGAGGCTTCCCAATGCACGCAACGCCGACCCGCAAATCATGCAGCTGCTGAAATCCGTGGATCCCGGCAATCAATACGCCGTGCCATGGATGTGGGGTACGACGGGGATCATCTACAACAGCGGCAAGATCAAAGCCCTCATGCCGAATGCGCCGCTCGACAGCCTCGACATGATCTTCAAGAAGGAGATTGCCGCCAGAATTCGCCGGCTGCGGAATCAGCATGCTCGATTCATGGGGCGACGTCTTGCCGATGGTGTCGCGTTATCTTGGGCAGCCGAAGCTCTCGGCCGACAAGGCGCAACTCGATGCCGTGATGGCCAAGCTGGAGGAAATTCAGCCGTATCTGCGGCGAATTTCCACCGCGGGCTACTATCAGCAACTCGCCGAGGGCGAACTGTGCCTGGCCATCGGTTATTCCGGGGATGCCATGGTCGCACGTCGCATGGTGAACGAGTCGCACGGCAGCGTGAAACTCGACTACTCGTTCGCCCGGGAGATGGTGCCCTTTTACATCGACAGCATGGTGATTCCGGCCGACTCGCCCAATCCGGCCGCGGCTCTCGCGTTCATCGATTTCGCCATGCGCCCCGAGATCTCCGCCTCGGTGACGCGCTTCATCGGCTTCGCGACCGCCAACGCGGCGGCGCTGCCGTTTCTCGAGCCCGCGATTCGCGACAATACCCTGATCTATCCGCCGGCCGCGGTGCGCAGCCGGTTCGAGCTGCAGCGCGTCTACACGCCGGAGGAAACACGCGCATTCACGCGTGCGTGGCTGCTGTTCAAGTCCGGGCTCTGAGCGGCGCGCCGCAGGCTCGGGTAGCCCGTGTAGCCCTCGGCACCGCCGGCGTACGACGACGGCGGAATGTCGTCTGCCGAATATCCTATGCGCGCTGACCGGACGGGAACGAGGTCTGGAATCGCAGGCCGGGGTGATTGTCGCCAAGTTCCAGCTTCGCGTGGTGCAAATTGGCGATCGCGGCGACCAACGCCAATCCAAGACCGTTGCCGGGGGTCGAACGGCTGCTGGTGAGCCGATAGAAGCGGCGAAAGACCTTCTCGTGTTCGCCCGCGGGGATTCCGGGACCGTTGTCTTCGACCGCGGCGGCCACGGTGTTGCCCGACGCGCTCAGGCTGATCCGGATCTGCGTGCCCGAGGGCGTGTGCCGAATCGCGTTCTCGATCACATTGCTGAACAGTTGCGTCAGCAATTCAGCATCGCCGCGGATCCGCACGCCCGGCTGGATGTCGTGCACGAGCACGTGCTGCTCATCCTCGGCCACGGGCCGGTACATCTCGTAGATCCGTTCCAGAAGTTCGCTCATCGACAGCGTCGAAAACGCCGCCAGACGCGAACCGGATTCAATTTGGGAGATGCGCAGCAGCGCGGCGAAGATCACCAGCAGATGATCGGTATCCTCGATCGCATGCGCCACCACCGCGGCGTAGTCGGCGGTGGTGACCGACTTTTGGCGCGCCTCCTCGAGACGATTGCGCAGATGGGTCAATGGGGTGCGCAGGTCGTGCGCGATGTCGCTCGACACCTGCCGCAGGTTGTCGAGCAGCGTGGAAATACGGTCGAGCATGTTGTTGATGGCGACCGACAGACGATCCAATTCATCGCCGCTGCCGCGCAGCGGAATACGATCGTTGAATCGCCCCGCGATGATTGCCTGGCAAGTCCGGGTGATGGCGTCGATTCGCCGCATGAACTGCACGCTGAAGAAAATCCCGCCCAACGCGGCAAGCACGATGGACGCCGCTTCGATCCATGCGAACGCCTTGAGGATTCGCACGCGCGTGGCGGTGATTTGACTGGTGTCGCGGCCAACGAACAAATAGACGCCCGGCGTCACGTACACGCCGCGCCCGAGCACCGTGGCCGAGTCGTGTTTGGATTTACGCGGCGCGGGAAAGCTGAACAGACCGGGCCGAAAATCGAGCGGCGGCAAATTGCCTGCGAGCCGTCCGTTCGCCTGGTCCTGCAGCAGGATGTATCCGCCCGGCAGATCCGCGCCTGAATAGTCCCCCGACCCCAGCCGCTGCTGCACGACCTCGATGGCCTCCGACAGCCCCTTTTCCCGATAGCCGTTCCTAATGGTGCTGATGTCCGCGTCGACCGCCCCGATCAGGGCCGCGGTTTGAGTGCCGTTCACGATCCAATACACGACGCCGAGCAATACCCAGGAAAGAATCAAAAACAGCGTCGCGAACAGCGCCGCCGAGCGAAAACTCTCGGTTTTGAGAACTCTAACCGGGCGCAAGAAATTTATACCCGGTGCCGCGAATGGTCTGAATGACATCGAATTCAAAGCCATGATTGACTTTGGCCCGCAAACGGCTGATGTGGCTCTCGACGACGCTGGTTTGCGGATCGAAGTGAATGCCCCAGACGTTTTCCAGCAGCATGCGCCGTGTGAGCACGCGATCCGGATTGCGCATGAGATATTCGAGCAGACGAAATTCCTGCGGCAACAGCTCGATGTCCTTGCCCGAGCGCTGCACGGAGCGCTTCAGCAGGTCCAACTCGATCGAGCCCAAGGCCAGACGAATCGCCGGCTCGTTCGCAGTGGCGGGGCGGCGCGAAAGCACCCTGACCCGCGCCAACAATTCCGCGAAAGCAAACGGCTTCACCAGGTAGTCGTCGCCGCCCGCTTCCAGACCCTGCACCCGATCATCGATGCCGCTCATGGTGGTGAGGTAGATGACCGGCGTCAGCACCCGCCGCTCGCGCAATTTTCTGACGAAACTCAGGCCATCGAGGCGCGGCAGCATGCGATCCAGAATGATCACCTGATGGTCTCCGGCACAGGCGCTCGCCAGGCCGCTTTCACCGTCGGCGCAATGCTGCACGACAAAGCCGTGTTCGCGGAAATGATCGCCGACGGACTGCGCCAACTCGACGTCGTCCTCGACCAGCAAGATGTTCATTGACGGGAAGATTACGCCACCGCAGACAGAAACGCATGGCGCCGGCCGCCTCGAATTCTTACAAATATACAAAATGCCGCCGGTGCCGCGCGTGCTAGATTTGCCGGTGCGGTGGACTGAAAATAATATGGGGGCGGCATGTTTTTTGGCGGCACTTTCGCGCGTTGCGCTCTGATCGGTTGCCTGTGCGTCGGCTGCTCGCTGCAGGCGGCGAAGCCGGTCGCACCGACGCCGCCCGCAGCGTTCGACAAGGCGCCGCCCAACGAGTCCGCCAATTGGCCGAGCAAGGACTGGTATCACGGCTTCGCCAGCGCCGAGTTGGATGCATTGATCGCCGCAGCGGCGAGCAGCAACCTCGATCTAGAAATGGCGCGGGCGCGCGTTGCCCAAGCCGACGCCCGGGCGCGACAGGCGCACGCCGGCATCCTTCCCAGCGTGGACGCCGGCGGCAACGCCAACTATCTGGCGGGTCATTCGGTCAACGGCAGCGCCCATGAGACCGACTGGGCTGCGCTGCTGTCGGCGAGCTACGAAGTCGATTTTTGGGGCAAGAACCGCGCCACGGCGAATTCGGCGCGTTATTTGGCAATCGCGTCGCGCGCGGACCGCGACACGCTGGCGTTGACGACCCTGGCGGGCGTGGCGAATGACTATTTTCAGGTGCTGTCGCTGCGGGAGCGCTCAGCCGTCGCGCGTTCAAATGTGGATGCCGCCCGCAGTCTGATGGAGATCGTCGATTCCCGCTTCAAAGTGGGGCTGTCGAATCCGGTGGAAGTGGCGACTCAAAGGGCGGCTTTGGCGAGCGCCGAACTGGTTATTCCGGAACTCGAGCAGTCGCAGGAGGAGGCGGTGGCTTCGCTTGCCGTCCTGTTGGGCCGACCGCCCGAGAATTTCAAGGTGGAAGGGACGCCCCTCGAGTCGCTCAACGAGCCCAAGGTGGCCGCCGGCTTGCCGTCCGATTTATTGAGGCGCCGGCCGGACGTGTTCACGGCGGAAGCAAACCTTGAATCCGCGAGTTCGGACCTGGTTGCCGCGCGTGCCGCGCTGTTCCCGTCGTTGACGCTCACTGCCTCCGGGGGCGTGCAGAATCCGGCGCTCAACGCCGCCGTCATTTCGTTGAGCGGCGTGGGACCCACCTTGAATTTGGGTGCGGCGCTCGCCCAGCCCATATTCGACGGCGGCAGGCTGCGCGCCGCGCGGGCGCAAGCGCAAGCCAAGCAGCAGGAAGTGGCCGCGAGCTATCGAGCGGCGATCGTTGCCGCGCTCGTCGACGTCGAGAATTCCCTCTCCGCCATCCAGCATCTGGATGCCGCTCGCGAGTTTCAAAACGAAAGCATGGAACAGAGCGAGCGCGCTTTCGACGGCGCTCGACTTCGCTACCAACAAGGAGCCGGAGACTTCCTTTCGGTGCTGGAAGCGCAGAGAACCCTCTACGCGGTGCGCGATCAGTTCATTCAGTACAGACTTGCCCGGCTGCAGGCCTTGGTCAGCCTCTGCAAGGCGTTGGGCGGCGGTTGGCAAGCCCCGGACGCCGCCGCGCAACCGCAGGCAGCGGCGTTGCAAGCCGCTCCCCGGCCCGAATTTTGAGGCCCCTCTTCCTCACGGAACCACCATCGATGCACAAGCACAGTCCGATATCGCGATCGACCGGCGCCGCGGGGTGCGGCCCATGGACGCGCCCGGGATTGAGCGCCGTGCTCGCCGCGGGGTGCCTGCTCCTCGGTGCGTGCCACAAGACCGCGAGCTCCGCGGGCGAAGGGCCGCAGGCCGCCGACGCCAAGCAGAACGCGGCCGAGGGCGTGACCTTGACGCCCGAGCAGGTCGAAAAATTGGGCATCGCCACGCAACCGGCGCAAGCGCTCGACTATTCGGAAGAAGCGGCCGGGTTCGGCGTGGTCGTCAATCACGAGAGCATCGCCCAAGCGGTGGCAGAGTTGGCCACAGCGAAAGCCACCGAGCGATTGAGCCGCTCCTCCCTGTCGCGCGCGCAGAAGCTCGACGGAACGCCGGGCGCCGTATCGGCCGATGTCGAGGAAGCCGCGGCCCAGAAGGCCGAGGTCGATGCCGCCGCCCTGACATTGACCAATCGGCGCCTGTCCTCGGCGCTGGGCATGAATCCGCCGTGGAAGAGTGGCGACAAAGACGCCGTTTTGCAGAACCTCGCGGCGGGCAAGGTCAAGCTGGTGCGCGTCACCTTTCCGTTGGGCGCGTTGAACGGCGGAACGCCGGCTCGCCTGCGCGCGGCGCACATTGGCGCCAAGCCGGGCACGGGATGGAAAATGAACGTGGTTTGGGATGCGCCCGCCGATGCCACCGTGCCCGGCCGCAGCTTTTTCGCACAGCTTGTGGGCAGCGATGCGGGTGAAGGCGAGCGTCTGCAGGTATGGGCCCCGATCGGCGAGCCGGTGGCCGGCGTGGTGATCCCCGCGGCGGCGGCGGTAATGAGCGACGGCAAGTTCTGGTGCTATGTCGAGAAGAAACCCGGCGCGTTTGCGCGAGTCGAGCTCGATACCGGCAGACCCACGGCGGACGGTTACTTCGTCACTGAAGGTGTCGGCGCCGGCGACAAGGTGGTGACCGCCGCCGCCGGCCAATTGCTGGCAAAAGAATCCGGCTCGGCCGCGGAACCGGATTAGCAATGATGCGAGCATTGGTCACGCTGTGCGTGCGTCACTTCGGCGCGATTACCGCGCTGACGCTATTTGCGCTCGTCCTCGGCTGTTGGGGGGCACTCCGTTCCCCGCTGGACGTCTTTCCGGAGTTCGTGCCGTCGCAAGTCGACATTCAAACTGAGGCACCGGGCTTTGCTCCGCAGCAAGTCGAAGAGCTGGTAACGAAGCAGGTTGAGAACGCCGTCAACGGCGCAGCCGGACTTGCGACACTGCGTTCGGAGTCGATACCCGGCCTCTCGGTGGTAACGATCACGTTCGCGGACGGCATCGACGTGCACATTGCGCGGCAGGGAATCTCGGAGCGCCTGTCCGAGCTCGGCAGTAGCTTACCCGCCGGCGTCGGAACGCCGAAGCTCTCGCCGCTGGTCTCCAGCACCATGGATTTGCTCAAGATTGGGCTCTTGTCCGACAAGGTCGATGCGTACGAGATGCGCGACACGGCGGATTGGATCATCAAGCCCCGGCTGCTGGCAGTTCCCGGCGTCGCCCACGTCATCGTGTTCGGCGGGAATATCCGGCAGATCCAAATTCTTCCGGACACTCAGAAACTGGCAAGCTTCAACATCACCTTGGCCGACGTCTCGGAGGCGGCTCGCGCCGCGCTGCCGCTGCGCGGCGCCGGTTTCATCGACGTCCCTGCTCAGCGCATTCTCTTGAGATCTCCGACGCCGGCGCCGGATATCAACGTCATTGGCAAAGCGGTGGTCGCGGTTCGCAACGACACGCCCATATTGTTGCGCGACATTGCGGAGGTGAAAGTCGGTCCGGCGCTGCGGTCGGGGGACGCGCTCATCATGGGCAAACCCGGCGTCATGTTGTCGCTTGCGAGCCAATATGGCGCGAATACCTTGACGGCAACCCTGGCGGTGGAGAAAGCGCTGGCCGCCCTCGAGCCGGCACTGAAAGGCCGGGGGATCACGCTCTACTCCAGCTTGCATCGTCCCGCCAACTTCATCGAGCGCGCGCTCGGCAACTTGAAGGAATCGTTGGGGATAGCGGCCGTGCTGATCCTTGCGGTTCTGTATTTATTCCTGCGCGACTTTCGCGCGGCCTTGATCGCCTTTACCGCCATCCCGCTGTCCTTGCTCGCCGCCGTCGCCGTGCTCGACCGCATGGGCCTCACGCTCAACACCATGACGCTCGGCGGATTCGCTGTCGCACTCGGCGTACTGGTCGACGACGCCATCATCGGGATAGAAAACATCCTGCGGCGGCTTCGGGAAAACAAGCGTCTGCCGGACCCCAAGCCGCGGCTTGACGTGCTGCGCGAAGCCTCCCTGGAAGTGCGCGGCCCGGTGATTTACGCCACGGCCGTCGTCATCGTCGTCTTCCTGCCCGAACTGTTCACTTCCAGCGTGCAGGGACACTTCGTCGGTCCCCTCGCGTTGGCGTTCATTTTTGCGGTGTTGGCGTCGTTGTTGGTGGCGATGACCTCGACGCCGGCATTGTGCGCCCTATTCCTGCGAGATCACGAGCCGCGGGCGGAAGCCGCTTGGTTGCGGCGTCTCAAGGCATGGCAAGACGGCGCGGTGCATGGTGTGGGCGCGCATTTCAAGGTTATCGCAGCGATTTTATTCGTCTTGGTGGCCGTCGCTCTGGCGGCGCTGCCGTTCCTGGGCGGCACTTTCATGCCGGACTTTCGCGAAGGTCATTTCGTGATGCAGATGTCGAGCTCAATCACCGGAACCTCCCTCGATGAAATGTTGGATGTCGGCAAGCGCATCAGCGCGGACGTGTTGGCACTCCCGTACGTGCAGACAATCGAGCAGCAGGTAGGACGGGCCGAACTCGGCGAGGATACCTGGGGTCCGCACCGCAGCGAATTTCACGTGGAGCTCAAGGAAGATGCGTCCGTCGACCAGAATGCGGCGCAGGAGAAATTGCGATCCATTTTGGAGGCGTATCCGGGCATTCAGAGCGAAGTCGTGACTTTTCTAGGGGATCGCATCAGCGAGAGTTTGAGCGGCGAGACGGCCCAAGTTGCGGTCAAAGTCTTCGGCGACGACTTGGACGCGCTGGATGCGACCGGCGATAAAGTCGTCGCGACCTTGAGCAAGGTGCCCGGCGTCGTCGACTTGCAATTCAAGCGTCAAAGTGGAACACCGACGATAGCATTGGAAGTGATTCCGGACGCGCTGGCGGCAACCGGCCTCAAAGTGCAGGACGTGCTCGACGCGGTAGAATCGGCGTATGCGGGCAAGATCGTCGGGCAGACCTACCGCGGTACGCGCACCGTTGACGTGGTGGTTCTATTGCCCGACAAGCTGCGCCACCAGCCGGCGCGATTGCCGGAACTCATGATCGGAAGTCCGATGGGACCCATACCGTTGTCCAAAGTGGCGCACGTCACGGGCACCTCCGATCGATACAGCATTCAGCATGACGGCGGGCAGCGGCGGGTCAGCGTGACGTTCAATGTCGGCAAGGGTTCCTTGCAAAGCATCGTGCAGCAAGCGCAGCAGGCGATCGCGCGGTCGATAAAGCTGCCGGCAGGCGTATTCATCGAATTCAGCGGCGCCGCGGAAGCCGAAGCGCAAACACGCACGGAACTCTTCTTGTACTCCGGGCTCGCGCTGGCGCTGATCATCATGATTCTGTTCATCTCGTTTCATTGGCGGGCCAACAGCTGGCTGGTATTGGCGAATCTGCCTTTCAGCTTGATCGGCAGCGTGCTGGCGATCGCCGTCACCGGCATCGGGATTTCGTTGGGAACGGTGGTTGGCCTGGTGACCGTATTCGGGGTCAGCGCGCGCAACGCGATCCTGCAGCTTGCCCACTACGAGCATCTGGTGGAAGTGGAAGGCGCGCCCTGGAGTCTCGCCGTGGTGATCCGCGGCGCGAATGAGCGCCTGGTCCCCATTCTCATGACGGCGGCGGTCACCGCGCTCGGACTTGCGCCGCTGGCGATCGGCATGAATCGCCCGGGTCAGGAGATCGAAGGCCCCATGGCGGTGACGGTTTTGGGGGGGTTGCTGTCCTCGACCTTGCTGAATCTGTTCGTACTTCCGGCCTTGGCTCATCGATACGTGCGCATACCGCCAACACCCTCGGCGGCCCCTGAAAAATCAGCGCTGGCTCCGTTGTAGTATATTCGGCGTACAACACGCGTACGCGCGAGACAATGCCGAGGAGCGATCAGGATGCAGTTGCGCACACGAATCGAGGGCGGCGGGACGCGCCCGCTCGATGACTGGGGAGTCGACAGCGAGTACGGAACCCTGCGCGATGTCCTGATCGGACCGATCGATCATTTTGCGTGGCAGCCGGGAAATGCCGTGAATCAGCGGGCCGAACGCGTCGGACTCAAGTTCGACTTCGCGGTTGCACGGCGGCAGTACGATGAGATGGTCGACGTCTACCGGCAAGCAGGCGTCAAAGTGCATTATCTTGCGGCCGAGGCGGCGCTGCCCTACCAGATCTTCGCGCGCGACAGCAGCGTCATGACTCCGTGGGGGGCGGTGATCATGCAGCTGCAAAAGCCCTACCGGCGCGGCGAGTATGCAGCCTGCCTGCGATTCTATCTCGACGCCGGCATCCCGATTTACGATTTGATCACCGCCGGCAATGTCGAAGGCGGCGACTTCATGGTGCTGAAACCGGGCGTCGCCGCTTGCGGCTATTCGGGCGAGCGTTCCATCGAACCCGCCGTGCGGCAATTGCAGAGCTGGTTCGAAGCCGAAGGGTGGGAGCTTCACACCTATGCGTTCGATGCGCATTTCCTGCACTTGGACGTGCAAATGGGCATGATCGCCGAAGGTCTGGCGGTCGTGTGCGTCGAAGCGGTGGAACCCGAACTCGTCGAATGGTTGCGCTCGAAGGGCATCCGCGCCATCGCCATTCCCTACGGCGATGCCATGCAATTGGGCAGCAACGTCGTCGCGTTGGGCAAGGAGCGCGTGCTGGTGCCGGCCTCGAGCAAGAATCTCATCGCCGCCTGCCGTGCGGAAGGTCTCATCGTCTACGCGCCCGATGTGTCGATGATCGGCAACGGCGGCGGTGCGGTGCACTGCATGTGTCAAGCGCTGAGGCGAGATCGTGTCCGAACCTCCTGAGATATCGCGCCGAGCATTCGTGCTCGGCTCGGCGAGCGTGGCCATGTCGGCCGCCGGCGCCAACACCGCGGCGAACGGCAAGGCCGCGGATGGGACAGCCGCCGCCGGCCCGTCCGAGCTTTGCAATCTCAGCGCAGTGGAGGCGGTTGCCCGCATGTCGCAAGGAGCGCTCACCGCGGAGCGGTACGCGGAGGCGCTGCTCGCACGGTGCCGAGCCGCGAAAGCCCTGAACGCGTTCATAACCTTGGAACCGGATCGCGTGCTCGAAGACGCCCGGTCTCGCGACCGCGAACGTGTCGCCGGAGCGAAACCGGGACCCCTGTTCGGGCTTCCCATTCCCGTGAAGGACAGCGTCAATACCCGGAACTATCCGACGACCGGGGGCACGCCGGCGCTGCGCCATTTTCGCCCCAAGGAGGACGCCCCGGTCGTCGCCGCCCTGCGCGGCGCCGGCGCCATCGTGCTCGGCAAGACGAATCTGCACGAGCTGTCCTTCGGCTGGACCAGCAACAATCTCGCGTTCGGCGCGGTGCGCAATCCCTACGACTTGACGCGCATCCCCGGCGGCAGCAGCGGCGGCACGGCGGCTGCGATCGCCGCTCGTCTGGCGCCGCTCGGAGTTGCCGAAGACACGGAAGGGTCCATTCGCGTGCCTGCAGCATTCTGCGGCATCGCCGGCTTCCGACCGACCACCGGACGCTACTCGACCCGCGGTTGCGTGCCCATTTCACCGCTGTTCGACCAGGTGGGACCGCACGCACGCAGCGTCGCGGATCTCGCGCTGTTCGACTCGGTGGTGGCCAATGACTGGCAGAAGCTCGGCGCCGCGCCGCTCGCGGGGGTGCGCCTGGGCGTGGTCCGCGACTATTGGTTCACCGATCTCGATCCGGAGGTCGAACGCCTGACCGAACTCGCGCTCGCCCGGCTCAAGGAAGCCGGGGTGCAGGTCATCGATACCGAGCTGCCGGATCTCGCGTCCCTCATCGATCTCACCACCGACCTGGTCCAGAATCACGACGTGCGGGTCGCCCTCCCTCGCTATTTGCAGGAGTACGGCGCCGGCGTCGACTTCGACACGCTGGTCGCGCAGGCCAGTCCCGACATTCAGCAGGTGTTTCGCAGCGATGTCCTGCCGGGCGGGGTTAATTTTGTCGGCGAGCCGGCGTATGCGGCGGCGCGCGATCGATACCTGCCGGCGCTGCGCAGCTTGTATCGCGATTACTTCGCCCGCACCCAGGTGGCCGCGCTGGTGTTCCCGACCACGCTCGTCGCGGCACCCAAAATCGGCGAGGAGACGACCGTCGTGGTTCGCGGTCGTCCGATGCCCTTCGAAACGGCAGTCGCACGCAATATCGCGCCCGGCAGTACCGCCGGGCTGCCGGGGCTCGTTCTACCGGTGGGACTCACGCCAGGCGGTCTGCCGGTGGCGATCGAGTTCGATGCGCCGGCCGGAGCGGACCGCACGTTGCTCGCGCTCGGCTTGGGCGTGGAACAGCTACTGCGGCCGCTGCGCGCCCCGCACGTGTAAATCGGTGTCGGCTCGCATCGCATCGTTTTCGTCGATCGCCCTGGCCGCGGCCGGACTATCGAGCGCCCATGCCGCGGCCCCGCCGGCTTTGGAATCCCATGACGGCATGGTGGTGACGGCTCAACATCTGGCCTCCGATGTGGGCGCCTCCATACTGCGTCAGGGCGGCAACGCCGTGGACGCGGCGGTGGCAGTCGGTTACGCACTGGCGGTCACGCATCCCTGCTGCGGTAATCTCGGCGGCGGCGGCTTCATGACGATTCACCTGGCCGACGGCAGAAATACCTTCTTCAATTTTCGCGAGAAGGCGCCGCTCGCGGCGCGCGCCGAGATGTTTCTCGACGCTCGCGGCAACGCCAACGGCGATGCGAGCCTCAACGGCTTCCTGGCGGCCGGAGTACCGGGAACCGTCATGGGGCTCGAAGCGGCGCGGCAGAGGTACGGCACCTTGCCGCGCTCGACCCTGATGGCGGAGGCGATTCGGCTCGCCGAGGATGGCTTCGTCCTGTCGCGCGGCGATGTCGATGAACTCGAGGTGGGTACGCCCGAATTCCGCAAGCAGCCGAACGTCGCCGCCGTATTTCTCAATCACGAGGCGCCCTACCGGCCCGGCGAGCGTCTCGTGCAGGCGAATCTGGCGAAGACGCTGCGCGCCATCAGCGACGACGGCCCGCACGCTTTCTACCAGGGTTCGATTGCCGCCGCGGTGGTATTGGCCTCCCAGGCCGGCGGCGGCCTGTTGACCGCGCAGGATTTTGCCTCATATACGGTAACGGAATCCGCGCCGATTGCCTGCCGGTACCGCGGCTACACCATCGTATCGGCGCCGCCGCCGAGTTCGGGGGGCGTCGTCCTCTGCGAGATGCTGCAAGTGTTGGCCGCCTATCCGCTGCAAGCGCTCGGCTTCCACTCCAGCGAGTCGGTGCACCTGATGGCCGAGGCCATGCGCTGGGCCTACCGCGATCGCAACACCTACCTCGGCGATCCCGCGTTCGTCGACAATCCCGTCGCCCGCCTATTATCGACGCGCCATGCCGAGGCCATCAGGGCGCACATTCGGCCGCATCGCGCTACGCCATCCTCTGCGCTCGCAACTGTGGCGGCCGACGAGAAGTCCACCACCACGCATTATTCCGTGGTCGATGGTCGCGGCAATGCGGTGGCGGTGACTTACACCATCAACGATGATTTCGGCGCCAAAGTCATCGCCGGGGACACCGGCTTTTTCTTGAATGACGAAATGGATGACTTCGCCGCGAAGCCCGGCAAGGCGAACTTGTTCGGCCTGGTGCAGGGCCACGCCAATGCCATTGCGCCGGCAAAAAGGCCCTTGAGCTCCATGACGCCCACCATCGTGCTCAAGGACGGCAAACCGGTGTGGGTGGTCGGCTCGCCGGGCGGGTCGCGCATCATCACGACCGTCCTGGAGATCATCGTCAATCTCATCGACCATGGCATGACGCTGCAGGAAGCCGTCGATGCACCGCGAATTCATCACCAATGGCTGCCCGACACGTTGGCGGGAGAACCGTTCGCGTTCTCCGCCGACACGGTCAAATCCCTGACCCAAATGGGCTATCACATCGTGCCCTTGGAGCCCTGGGGAACGGGCAACGCGGCCGAAGCAATCGGCGTTGCGCCCACGGATGCGGCCGAGGCCAAGGCCTTGGGGTTCCCGCGGCCCGGCGTGCTCTATGGCGCGAGCGACTCGCGCGCCCCCGCGGGCTCCGCGGCGGCCCCGTAAGGGCCGGATCCCTCGCCTCCCTGCGCCGTGTCCCGATGATACGGCAGCCACTCATAGATCTCGGGCGAGGTCTGTGGATAGGCGAGAAATTCCTCGCGCGACTCGACGATGGGATCGACCTTGCGGCGCCACAGCCGCCAGATGGCGAACACCGTGAAGGCCAGCGTGAGGATCATCACATAGACGAAAAACGCCGGGGGCGTGATGAGCTGGATGGCGTAGGTACCCGCGGTGGGCCCGACCGATGAGCCGAGCGCCCAGACGAACAGCAAGGTCGATGACAGCGCCACGTAGTCGGCGGCGGCCGCTCGGTCATTCGCGTGTGCTACTCCGACCGCGTAGAGGCTCTCGGCGAGACCGCCGAACACCCCGAACAGCAGCGCCAGAAGCGCGAATGGCATGCGCCGGTCGGCCCACACCAGCGCCGCGGCCACGGCGAGGATGCCTGCACCCAAACCGATCAAGGCATGCAGGCGGTCGATCTTGTCCGAGAAGTATCCGATCGGCCACTGCAGGAAGAGTCCGCCCAGCGAAACGCAGGCCATCAACAGCACGATGTGCCGCTGATCGAAGCCGATGCGAGCCCCGAACAAGGGTCCTACGGTCGTGAACGCGGTGAGAATCAGGCCATTCAACAGGCAGGCCGTGACGCTCACGGGCGAGGTGCGCAGCGCCTTGATGAGATCCAGCTTGAGCCGATGCGGCAGAACCGGAGCGCGCACGTCGATGGCGACCATGGGCACGAGTGCGAGCGTCGTCGCAATACCGGCGATGAATAAAAGCTGCGGACCTCGAACGTCGAGCGATTGGCTGAACAACTGGCCCACACCGAAGAACAGGCCGTACACGAGCACGTAGATGGTGAGGACGCGGCCGCGCTGCTCGTTCGGCACCAAGGCATTCAACCAACTCTCGACGATGATGGCGAGCCCGGCCGCGTTGATGCCGATCAGAAAACGCAGCACCGCCAGCATCGGGACCCCGTCGGCGAAGTAAAGGCCGAGAATCGCCACCGACTTCACGCCCGCAAAGGTGGCATAGGCGCGCTCGAGACCCACCGGCGCGATCACCTTGTGGGCATATAGGCACCCCGCGAGAAATCCCAGGGCTTCGGCGGTGGCGATCAGTCCGATCACGCCGTCCGACATGCCCATGGCGGAGAAGCGCAAAGGCAGCAGCGAGCCGAGAAATCCAGAACCCAACATGAGCAGCGCCGTGCTGATGAGCGGCGGCGCAACGCGCCATGGAATGGCGGTCGCCGGAGGCGGGAGCGCTGCGGCTTGCACGGAGTTCATGCAGGATCTTAGCGTACACGTTAGGCTTGCGCGATGACCCTACACCGATTATTTCCGACGTTCGTCTACGCGAACGCCTTGCAGACGCGCGGCACACAGGAGTTCAACCGCCAGCTGCTCAAGGAATGCCGGCAGCTGCGCCACGACGACGCGGCCGGGCGGCGCTGGTCCGCCGAGAATTACCCGGGCGGCTATACCTCCTACGGCTCCGTGCATTGGCTGCAGCGAATCTCGCCGACCTTCAAAGACCTTGAAGCCAAGCTCAAGAGGCATGTCAAGGCCTTTGCCGACGCCGTGGACTGGGATCTCGACGGGCGCGAACTCAACATGACGGATTGCTGGATCAACATCAATGCAAAGAACGTGGTCCACGGCCTGCATCTGCATCCGCTCTCGACGGTGAGCGGCACCTACTACGTGCACGTGCCGGCGGGATCTCCGGGAATCAAATTCGAGGATCCGCGGCTGGATCGCTTCATGGCGGCGCCGCCGCGCAAGTCAACGGGTTCGCGCGAGACGCGGCCGTGGGGAACGTTTCCGGCGGTGCCCGGCCAATTGCTGTTGTTCGAGAGTTGGCTGCGGCATGAAGTGCTGCCGAACCGCGTCAATGCCGAACGCGTCAGCATCAGCTTCAACTACAACTGGTTCTAGGATCTCCTGATTAGGATCTCCTCATGGATGGGGCACGCGCGTTTTTGATGCTCTCAAATGGGGTAGACTCGGCGCCCAATGATCACCAGAACCTCCGACGCCACCATGGCCGTTTTCCTCGACCTGGAAAACATCGCGTTGGGCGCGCGCGATGCCAAATACCCGAGTTTCGACATCGAGAAAGTGCTCGAACGCCTGCTCCTCAAGGGTCACATCGTGGTCAAGAAAGCCTATTGCGATTTCGATCGCTACAAGGACTTCAAGCGCGGCCTGCACGAAGCGGCCTTCGAACTCATCGAAATCCCGCACGTGCGCCAGTCCGGTAAAAACTCGGCGGACATTCGCATGGTCGTCGACGCGCTCGACCTCTGCTACACCAAGGGACACGTCGATACCTTCGTCATTTTGAGCGGCGACTCGGACTTCTCCCCGCTGGTCAGCAAATTGCGCGAAAACGCCAAAACCGTCATCGGGGTCGGCGTCAAGAATTCGACCTCGGATCTGTTCATCAACAATTGCGATGAATTCATTTACTACGATGACTTGGTGCGCAAGGAGCCCTCGAAAACGCGGCGGCGCACCGCGGCGGCGGCCCGCTCACCGGCCGCGTCGCCCGAGACGGTCATCCACGAGAACAAGGGCGCCGACGCCCACGAGAATAAGGGTCCCGACCTCAACGATGCGCTCGAGCTGATCGTCGAAACCCTGGAAGCGTTGACCGAGGAGCGCGGCGGGGGCGAACCCATCTGGGGTTCGATGGTCAAACAGGCGATCAAGCGCCGCCATCCGGGTTTCAACGAGCGCGCCTATGGGTTCAGGTCGTTCAATGACCTGTTGGCCGACGGTGAAAAACGCGGGCTGCTGACGCTGCGAGCGGACGAGAAATCCGGCGGCTACACGGTCCGGGTGGCCGACAGACCGGCGCCGCGCACCGCTTAACCCGGCGCCGCTTCTGCGCTCGGGTTGTGCGCTGCGTCGAGCGCTCCGAGGACCGCGCCATGACCGCGCCGCCGCCGCCGCGTGCCCTTGAACTCGCGTGCCCTTGAACTCCTGCAAAACGTCCGCACGTTTCATTGACTGATCATTTGGCAGTCACCATGAACACAACCCGTAGAAAATCCTGGATGTGGGCGGAAGCCTGTGCCCTCCTCGATGAGGCCGAGCGCAAGCATCGGCGCTTTTTCGAGCTGTTGGCGGTGCCGTCGAGCCATCCTGTTTGGGAACCGCCGGCCGACATCTTTGCGGACGGCGCCGAGCTGCGCGTCATGGTCGCATTGCCGGGCGCGCGCGCGGAAGACGTCGTCGTGCAGATAACCCCCACCGGCTTGCAGATCGAAACCCTGGTACCACCGCCTGCGTTGAGCGCCCGCATGAACGTCGTGCGTCTGGAGATTCCGTATGGGCGGATGCGCCGACGCATCGATCTGCCGCCCGGTCACTATGTACTGGTTGAGCGTCAGCTGGATCGCGGTTGCCTGTTTCTGCGGCTCACAAAGGAGGCGCAATGAACGCTGAAGACGTACTCATCATCCTGCCTGTCAGCAATACGGTGCTGTTTCCCGGCGTCGTGCTGCCGATCGCCCTTGCGGGCAACGCGGCGCTGGCAGCGGCCCAGGAGGCGGTGCGCACTCAGCGCCGGGTGGGCCTGTTGCTGCAAACCGAACCCGGCGCCGAAGCGTCGGGCGCCGCCGCGCCGGGCATCGAAAATCTCCACCGGGTTGGCACCGCCGCCAGCATCGTACGGTTCATCACCGCGCCGGACGGCACTCACCACCTCATAGCCCAGGGCGAGGAACGATTTACGGTGCTGGACTACGTGAGCCGCGAGCCCTTTCTGGTTGCACGCATCGAAACTCATAAGGAGCCCACGGTGTTCGATCGCGAGGTCGAAGCGCGCGGCTTGAGTTTGCGGGACCGGGCCCTCGAGGCCGTGCAGCTGCTGCCGCAAGCCCCCGGCGAACTCGTCAACGCGATCCGCAGCATCGAATCTATTCCGGCGCTCGCCGACATGGCGGCGAGTTTCATGGATTTGAAGACTGCGGAAAAGCAGGAGATCTTGGCGACCTTCGACCTCAAGACGCGGCTCGATCGCGTGCTGGCCTACCTCGCCCGGCGGATCGAGGTGCTGAAAGTATCGCGCCAGATCGATGAGCGCACTCGCGAGGCATTCGATGAAAGGCAGAAGGAAGCCGTGTTGCGCGAGCGGCTGCGGCAAATCCAAAAAGAGCTGGGCGAAACCGACACCGCATCGGCCGAACTCGACGAGTTGAAGCAAGCCGTCAAGGACGCCCGCATGCCTGCTGAAGCCGAGGAACAGGCGCAGCGCGAGCTCAAGCGTCTGGAGCGCATGCCGGACTCGGCCGCCGAGTACTCGATGATCCGCACCTACCTCGACTGGTTGATCGCCATGCCTTGGTCGAAGCTCGATCCCGAATCGGTCGACATCGAGAAGGCGCGCGCAATCCTCGATGAAGATCACTACGGGCTCGAGAAGGTGAAGCGCCGCATATTGGAATTCCTTGCGGTTCGAAAACTCAACCCCGAGGGCCGCAGCCCCATTCTCTGCTTCGTCGGTCCGCCCGGGGTGGGCAAGACCTCGCTCGGCCAGAGCATTGCCAAGGCGATCGGCCTCAAATTCGGCCGCGTGAGCCTCGGCGGCGTGCACGACGAGGCGGAGATTCGCGGCCATCGTCGCACCTACATCGGCTCGCTGCCCGGCAACATCGCGCAGGCGGTCCGCAAGACCGGCCGCCGTAATCCGGTTCTCATGCTCGATGAAGTCGACAAGCTTTCGGCGAGCTATCAAGGCGATCCGTTTTCGGCGCTGCTCGAGGTGTTGGATCCCGAACAGAACAACACCTTCCGCGACAACTACCTCGCCGTACCGTTCGATTTGTCGAAGGTGCTGTTCATCGGCACCGCCAATGTGCTCGATTCAATCCCGGCGCCGCTGCGCGACCGCATGGAAATCATCGAGCTCACCGGCTACACCGAAGAAGAGAAGCTGCAAATCGCCCGACGCTACCTGCTCGCGCGGCAGTTGAAGGCGAACGGCCTCGCCGCGGATCAGGTCGAGGTCTCCGAGGAGGCGCTGCGTCGTCTCATCGGCGACTATACGCGCGAAGCGGGCGTGAGAAACCTGGAGCGGCAGATCGGCGCCGTGTTGCGCAGCGCCGCAGTCGCGATTGCCTCGGGCCGTGCGCAGCACGTCTCGATCGGCGTCGAAGGGCTGCCCGGCATCCTCGGTGCGCCCCGCTTCGAAAGCGACGTGGCGCTGCGCACCAGCATTCCCGGCGTTGCCACCGGCCTCGCCTGGACCCCCGCGGGCGGCGACATTCTGTTCATCGAATCCAGCCGGGTGCGAGGCAGCGGCAAACTCATTCTGACGGGACAGCTCGGCGAAGTGATGAAGGAAAGCGCGCAGGCCGCGGTCACTTGGGTGAAGTCCCAGGCAGATCGCTTGCGCATCGATCCCAGCGTGCTGGACAACAGCGACTTGCACATTCACGTGCCGGCCGGCGCCATTCCGAAGGACGGACCGAGCGCGGGCGTCGCCATCGCCACCTCGCTGGCGTCGCTGCTCACGCAGCGCACGGTGCGAGCCGATGTCGCCATGACCGGCGAGATCAGCCTGCGCGGCGTGGTGATGCCGGTCGGCGGCATCAAGGAGAAATGTGTGGCTGCGGCGCGCGCTGGAATCAGGACGGTGATCCTGCCGGCGCGCAATCGGCGCGACCTCGAGGACATCCCGGACAGCGTGCGCGGCAAGCTCGAGTTTGTCTGGGCGGAAAGGATCGAGGATGTGCTCGCGCGTGCCTTGGAAGAGCAGCCGGTGCAGCGGGCAGCGGCCTAGACACTTCTCTGCGGGCAACGGCAGTCGAAACGTCGCGGTGAGCGAACGTGGCCTCTCATTTTCCGTAATATCTCAAAGGAACCTTGGATTTCTCTGCCTCTTCGTAGACCAAGTCATGGTCGCCCGCTGGGTAGCCGTTCTGCTGCAAGATGAAGGCCATGATCTGCACGTCCAGCTCGTGCGAGAGGCTGCCGGGCGTGGCCGCAGGCATCAGCTTGGCCACAAAATTGAACATATCGCTCACGTGAAAATCGTAGCTCGGATCCGCGAATTCGGGTCCCTTCAAAGCAGGACCCGAATAGCCGCCGGACTGTCCATCGAGCAGCGGCCCGTGACACATCGAGCAGTTTTGGTAGTAGGCGAGGGCGCCTTTGGTGGCCTGATCGGCGGTGTACAAAGCGGGGACCCGGGCGTGCTTGCTCTTGGGCTTGGCGCCGGTGTCGGAAACTCTGATCAGCGGTCCGGGACTTGAGTACCATGCAGCAGGAAGCAGAGCTGCGGCAGGCGGCCGGGCCGCCGTGCGGGCCGCAGCAGCGTGGCCGTACGGCTCGATCAGCCGCTCAAGCCGCCCCCGGCTTTGCAGCTCATAAAGACCCCTGTCGAACGCATTGGCGGCATCCTGTGACCGGGGCACGTAAAGAGCGACCAGGTTCCACGCCATGTGCTCGCCGGGCAGGACCACCATGCTCAGCGATCGACTCGCGGGATGTCTGGCTTCATACAATGCGATGGACGGCTGCCAAGCCACTCCCGCCGCGAGGTGCTTTGCCGTCAAATCCGCTAGCATCAGCGAATCCTTTGGGTAGACATGCATGACGATATTGGGGTGGGAGCTAAAGAGCAGTCCGGCATAGGTATCCAGCTGGGCGATGCCTACTTCGCTGCCCGCCGGCAGCTCGCCGAGCGACATCTTCGCGGAGCCGCCGCGGCGAATCAGCACGAAGCCCGTGCTGACATAGGGCGACGTGGCCTCGACATCGGGCGGCAGGTTCGGATTGCCGACATCGATCGGAAACCCCATGATCAGCTGACACTCCGACTGCGCCAACTTCGCGAAGCGACCCGGCGGCAAGCCGTCGCCGCCTTTGCCATAGCCGAGGAAGCGACGAGTTTGACCGAGTAGCCTTGTGTCTTGGCGACGGCGCGGGCGACGCGCACATCCATCGCCGCGGTGGGATTGGCTTGATCTATGCACACGGTGAGACCCGGGACGGCCCCGGCGCGCTGCGTGAGCACCGCGCCGAGGATCAATGCCGCGATTCGGACCGTGTATGCCGATTTATTTGAGGGCAAACACATAAAGGTGTCCGCCCCTCGGAATTGACTTGACTGCGGGATCGTTGGCCATTTGCCCGCCCCAGATCGGGCCGGCGCCGCCCCAACCAGCCCACACGGCGACATATTGCTTGCCGTCGATCGTGTAGGTGGTCGGCACGCCGATGATTCCGGAACTGAGCTGCTCGCTGGTCCACAGGATCTTGCCGCTCTTGGCGTCGAATGCCAGGAAATGTCCATCCGTGCTGCCGCTGAACATCAGGCCGCCCGAGGTGGCCAGGGTGGCGCCGGCCCAGGGTATAGGGGTCTCGTGCTGCCAAGTCTGTTTTCCGGTATTCAGATCCACGGCTTGCACCGAGCCCCAGTTGTCGGTGGTCGGATCGTGCTTCACTTCGAAGGTCTCATCGAGGAACGCGAGGCCCGCCTTGTACGCAACCGGCTGCGTGCCCTTGATGTCCATGCAAGCGTGCTGCGTCGGAATGTAGGCCATCTGGGTCTGCGGATCGACCGACATCGGCCACCAGTTCTTGCCGCCGAGGAAACTCGGACAGGCGAAGACCTGCTTGTCGACCGTTGGGCGCATGGCGGGATCCGACTGCGAAACGCCATCCTTCATACCGGTGATCGAGGTCGTGTGCACGAACGGTTCGGCATAGATCAGCTTGCCTTTCGTGCGATCGAGCGCATAGAACCAACCGTTGCGATCGGCGTGCACCAGCGCCTTGTAGGCGGTACCGCCGTACTTGAGATCGGTCATGACCGTCTCATTGGCGCCGTCGTAATCCCAGGTGTCATTCGGCGTCCACTGGTAGTGCCACTTGATCTTGCCGGTATCGGGATTCAGTGCGAGCACCGAGTCGGTATACAAGTTGTCGCCCGGACGCAGGGTCGCGAGCCAGGGACCGGGATTGCCGACGCCCCAGAACAGTGTGTTGGTGGCGTGATCGTAGGTGCCGGTGATCCAGGGATTGCCGCCGCCGGTCAGGTAGGCGCCCTTCGGCCAGGTGTCGCCGCCGGGCGTTCCGGGTGCTGCGGTGGTGTAGGTCTTCCACTCGACTTTGCCGGTCTCGGCGCTGATGCCGACGATGAAACCGCGCGAACCGTACTCGCCGCCGCCGTCGCCGATGATCACTTTGCCTTTGACCACCAGCGGTGCGCCGGAGATGAAATAGCCGACGCCCGGCGGAGCAAGCGCCGTATCCCACTTGACCTCGCCGCTCTTGGCATCGAGCGCGACGATGTGATTGCCCAGCGTGCCCATGTAGACGAGATCGCCGTACAGCGCCACGCCGCGATTCACCACATCGCAGCACACCGTTTTCAGCGCCTTCTTGTCGATCGGATAGTCATACTTCCACAGCACTTTGCCGGTGCTCGCGTCCATCGCGATCAGATGATCCATCGGCGTGGTCACGAACATGTATTTGCCGTTGACCACCGGCGCCGCCTCGTGGCCCTGCGAGAGTTCACTCTGGTAGTCGAACGCGACCGCGAGCTTGGCGACGTTGCCGGTATTGATCTGATCGAAGGGCGCATATCCCGTGCTTTCATAATTGCGCCGGTACATCAGCCATCCGTTGTCCTGCTGGGCATTGACCAGCCGCTCGCTGGTGACCGTCGGATAGGCCGGCACGTCGGCATGCGCCAGCAGAGGCATGAGTAGCGCCGCAGCGAACCCGCCGACTCGAATGCGATTTGGTCCCTGTCAATAAAGCATTATTCTCTGCGCTCATCTGACTCCTGCTCAGTGGTTCCTGTTCCCGGGCTCAGTGGTTCCTGAAATGCCCATGGGCCCGCCTCAAAAGAATCCCAGCGCTTTCGTGCTGTAGCTCACCAGGACATTTTTCGTTTGCTGGTAATGATCGAGCATCATTTTGTGAGTCTCGCGCCCGATGCCCGATTTCTTGTATCCGCCGAAGGCGGCATGGGCGGGATAGGCGTGATAACAATTGGTCCACACGCGCCCGGCCTTGATGCCGCGGCCGAACCGATACGCCAGATTCAGATCGCGGGTCCAGACGCCCGAGCCTAAGCCGTAGAGCGTGTCGTTGGCGATCTCCAGCGCCTGCTCGGGCGTATCGAAAACCGTCACCGAGACCACGGGGCCGAAGATCTCTTCTTGGAAGATGCGCATCTTATTGTGCCCCTCGAACACGGTGGGCTTGATGTAGTAGCCGCCGGCCAGCTCGCCCGGGAGCTTGTTCGCCGCCCCGCCGGTGAGCACCTTCGCACCCTCCTTCTTGCCGATGTCGATGTAGGAGAGAATCTTCTCGTATTGATCGTTCGAGGCCTGCGCGCCGATCTGGGTGCTCATCTCGTACGGATCGCCCTGACGAATCGCTTCCACCCGCTTGACCGCCCGCTCCATGAAGCGCTCGTAGATCGAGCGCTGCACCAGCGCCCGCGAGGGGCAGGTGCACACCTCGCCCTGATTGAGCGCAAACATCGCAAATCCCTCGAGCGCCTTGTCGACGAATTCATCCTCCTCGCGCAGCACGTCCTCGAAGAAGATGTTCGGGGACTTGCCCCCCAGCTCCAGCGTCACCGGAATGATGTTCTCCGAGGCGTACTGCATGATCAGCCGCCCCGTGGTGGTCTCCCCGGTGAAGGCGATCTTGGCGATGCGCGGACTCGAGGCCAACGGCTTGCCCGCTTCGAGGCCAAAACCATTCACGATATTCAAGATCCCGGGCGGCAAGATGTCGGCCACCAGCTCGGCGAGCACCAACACCGACAGTGGCGTCTGCTCGGCCGGTTTGAGCACCACCGCATTGCCGGCAGCCAGCGCCGGCGCCAACTTCCAGACCGCCATCAGAATCGGGAAATTCCACGGAATGATCTGTCCCACCACCCCTAAGGGCTCATGGTAGTGATACGCCACCGTGTCATCGTCCAACTCCCCGAGCGAGCCTTCCTGCGCGCGGATGCAGCCGGCGAAATAGCGAAAATGATCCACCGCCAGCGGCAGGTCCGCCAGATTCGTCTCGCGGATCGGCTTGCCGTTGTCGTATGTCTCCACCGCCGCGAGGAAGGGCAGATATTCCTCGATCCGATCCGCCACGCGATTCAAAATCCGCGCCCGCTCCGCCACCGCCGTGCGCCCCCAGCCCTCGGCCGCTGCATGCGCCGCATCGATCGCGCGCTCCACGTCTTCGGCCTGCGAGCGGGCGATCCGGCAAATCACCTGACCGGTGGTCGGGGAGACATTCTCAAAATACCCACCCTTCAGCGGAGCGAGCCACTGCCCGCCGATGAAATTCTCATAGCGCGCGCGCAGTGGAATCTTCCGCTCCAGCTTCTTTAGGTGCGCCGCAAAAGAAGCACTTTCACACATGACCTCGGAGGGCGCCGCAGCGCTGACGGGCCGTACTTGGGCGGAACTCATGACTCCTCTCCTTCAGTTGGGTTGTGGCCGTTGTCACCCACGCTTGTGTCATGGGTGGTGTGATCAACGTCGCACAAATGACTCAGGAAGGATGTAAGGGGATGACCTGACCCGCTCTCGGTAACCACGTGACTTGGGGTGCAGTTCGTACGTGAAATGCTGTGCGAGCCGGTATTGCCGGACCGGCCACCATGAATCCACTTCGGGCGGCGCTGTCTAGAACCACCCTCGAGGCGTCAGTGTTTCGTTGCTACGGGGAAACCACGCAGAGTGACGACCGTATGAGAAATCGCATGTTCAGCGGCGCCTCCAACGAAAAACTTGCGCCCCGCCCCGGCACTACGTCCACCGTCCACTGCGTATGGGCCCAGCGTCGAAATTGATCGCGGTCCATCCAATACTCGCAGCCCGCTATTTCGCCGACCTTTTCATCCACACCGCCCAACTTGAACTCACCCACCCGAAAGCACATCGGCGCACTGCCATCGCAACAGCCGCCGGACTGATGAAACATGATCGGTCCATATTCCGCCTTCAGCGTCTCGATCAACTGACGTGCAGCATCCGATACGGTGACGCGGCCGGGGAGGAAGGCAATGAGGTTATTCATCGGCGCAGATCCTTGAGAGCCGCTGCGACTTTATCATTGGGGAGACATGAAGTGGGGGGCAGTGCGAGGATCACCGGGGCACCCACGGTCTTCGCGTAACTGGATTCGGAAAGTCACGATTGGATTGCTGCTCAGCGACCGGGCTAGGCGCCGAGACTCGTTCTCCACCACCAAATGCCGTTCCCGTCCAGCTCGCGGATGGCGCGCCCGCTGCTCGTCAGGTAATTGAGATGGGCCACCGCTTCGCCGGTGGCCATGCCGAGCACGCCCGGATTGATGGGACGTGCGAATAGCGCGCCGAACACATCGACCGCGCGCCGCGGCACGGCGAGCGCGCTTTCCAGGCGCGCGAGGCCGGTGCGATGCGACTCGATCAGCTCGTCGATGCGCGCGTGCAGCCCCTTGAAGGGGCTGTTGTGAGCGGGCAGCACCAGCACATCGTCGGGAATCCGCTGCTGGATGGAAGCCAGCGAATTGAGCCAGTCGTCCAGCGGATTGGCCTCCGGTTCCGTGGGGTACACAGAGACATTTGACGAAATTCTCGGCAATACCTGATCGCCGGAGATGAGCAATTGCAAATCCGAACAATAAAGGCAGGCATGCTCCGGTGAATGGCCGCTGCCGACCACCACTCGCCATTCGTGGGCGCCCAGCCGCAGAGAATCCCCGTCGCTGAGCCGCTGGTAGGAAGCCGGCAGCGGATAGATCATCTCGCCAAACGATCCGAATTTGGCCTTGTACCTTTCGAGCGCTTCCTCGTTCCAGCCTGCGGCGCGATAAAAAGCGATGCCGTCGGCAGGCGCGCTCCGTCCGGTATCGGCCGCCATCAGGCGGCAGCTCAAGTATTCCAAGCGGCTCATCCACAGCCGCGCCTTGAATCGTTCCGCAATCCAACCCGCCATCCCGCAATGATCGGGATGCATGTGCGTGACCAGCACGCGCGTAACGGGAGCCGCGTCGAGCGCCTGCGAAAACGCCTGCTGCCAGGCATCGATCGTGGCGGGAGATTTGAGGCCGGTGTCGACAATCGCCCAGCCGCCGCGGTCCGCAATGGCCCATACATTGATCCAGGGGAGTGCGGCGAACAAGGGCATGCGCAGCCACAGGACCCCGGGTGCCACCGCAACGGCGGAGCCATCGCCGGTCTGCGGTTCCCTCTGCAGCGGATAGTTCAGCGAACTCAGGCGGAGTTCCTGAGTGCCAATCCGCGCAATCGCCCGATGCGCTCGAGCGCCGGCGGATGGGAATCGAAGAACGCCGAGTGGATGCGATCGGGGGTGAGCGTCGATGCATTGTCGCGAAACAGCTTGACCAGGGCGGCGGCCAAATTGCCGGCATCGGCATGGGCGACGGCAAAGTCGTCGGCCTGCCGCTCCTGCCGGCGCGACCACCAGGACAGGACCGGGGTCGCAAAGAACGTCATCACCGGCACGGTCAAGGCAAACAGCAGCAGCGCCATCGCGGGCGAGGGCTCCGGTACGCCGAGAGCGCTGTAAAAACCTGGCTGGCGCGCCAACCAAGCGAGCAGCGCCAACCCGCCGAATGTCAGCGCCACCGACGCGGCCAGGCGCTGGCGCACGTGATGCAGCCGAAAATGTCCGAGTTCATGCGCCAGCACCGCCTCGATTTCCGGCGCCTCGATGCGCGACAGCAGCGTGTCGAAGAATACGATGCGCTTGTTGCGGCCGATGCCGGTGAAGTAGGCGTTGCCGTGCGCCGAGCGCAGCGAACCGTCCATCACGAACACACCGCCGCGCGCCGCGAATCCGCAGCGCTCGAGCAGCGTCTCGACCCGCTTCTTAAGCGTCTCGTCGGTGAGCGGCGAGAATCGGTTGAACAACGGCGCGATGAATTTCGGCGCCGCCCAGGTCAGCCCCAAGGTAAATGCCAGCCAGATCAGCCAGACCCACGCCCACCACCACGCTCCGGCGCGATCCATGAGGGTGAGCGTGGCCAGCAACAGCGGGGCGCCGAGCAGCACCGCCAGCAGCCATTGCTTGGCCAAATCCAAGATATACAGCCGCGGCGAGACTCGATTGAATCCGAAGCGGGCTTCGATCTTGAACGTTCTCCACAGCGCGAACGGTTGTCCAACCAGCTGCAGCAGCAGCAACACGGTCGCAACGACCAGCGCGCCGCGCCACGGCTCGCTCAAGGCCGAATGGCGCCAAATCGCATCGACGGCGGCAAGGCCGCCGCCGATGGTCAGCAGCAGCTTGACGAGCGCCTCGACCACGGTGGCCCATCGCCCGAGGCGAGCTCGCGCCGCGGTGTAGTCAGCCGCCTTTTGCTGGTCCGCGAGTGCTATCTGCCCGCGAAACACCTGCGGGACGTCGTCACGGTGCGCCTGTACGGCTGCGATCTGGCGCGACCCCAGCCACAGGCGCGTCAAGGTCTCCGCCGCGACGGCGGCGAGAAATAGCCATGTGATCCACTGCATCTAGTCAGATTCCGTCCCGCTTGACGAATAGCGTAGTGGAATTGCGCCCGCTGCGAAACACCAGCGGCTTTTCCTGCACCGGCGCGGCGGCGGGACGCTCTGCACGGGCGACCGCGTCGGTCACCAAGTGGTGATGCGGAGACAGGTCGCACACCGGGTCCGCGTTCGCGGCATCGCCCGTCAGCAGGTACGCCTGGCAGCGGCAGCCGCCGAAGTCGCGGGTTTTCTCCGGACAGCTTCTGCAAGGCTCTTTCATCCATTCAAAGCCGCGGAAATGATTGAAGCTCGCCGAGCCGTACCAGATCTCTTCGATGCTCGCAGCGCGCACGTTGGGAAACTCGAGGCCGGGCAGCATGCGTGCGGCGTGGCAGGGAAGCGCGGTTCCATCCGGGGCAATCGTCAGGAAGATCGAGCCCATGCCGTTCATGCAGGCCTTCGGCCGCCGCTCGAAGTAATCCGGCACGACGAAATAGATCTGCATCGGGCGGCCGTCGCGCTCTCGGAAGCGCCGCATCGTCTGCTCCGCCCGCTCCACCTGCGCGCGGCTGGGCAGCAGCTGCTCGCGGTTGTGCCACGCCCAGCCGTAGTACTGGGTGTTCGCCAACTCCACGTAGTCGGCACCCAACCGCAACGCCATCTCGAGGATATCCTCCACATGATCGATGTTGAGCCGATGCAGCACCACATTCAGCACCATGGGATAGTCGTATTTCTTGATCAAGGCCGCCACTGTCGATTTCAGCTCGAAAGTGCGGGTACTGCTCAGGAAATCGTTCATCCGCTGCGTGCTGTCCTGGAAGGAGAGCTGGATGTGGTCCAGACCGGCTTGTTTCAGCGCCTGCAGCCGCGCCTCGGTCAATCCCACCCCGGAGGTGATGAGATTCGTGTAGAAGCCGAGCCGGTGTGCCTCCGCCACGATGGGTTCGAGATCGTCGCGCACCAGAGGTTCGCCGCCCGACAGGCCGAGCTGCACGGCGCCGAGTGCGCGCGCTTCGCGCAATACGCGCAGCCAATCCGCCGTATCGAGCTCTGCGGCCGAGCGCGCGAAGTCGGTCGGGTTGTAGCAGAAAACGCAGTGCAAGGGACAGCGGTAGGTCAGCTCCAGCAACAGCCACAGAGGCGGTCCGGGCCGCGCCGGCGCGGGCTGTGCGGAGGCACTTACGAGGGGATTTTCAGCCATTTTTTTTCCACGGCCATGGCGACGAAGCGCATGACGTCGTCGGACAAGTTGACTGCCGAGAAGGCGCGTTCGAGATCCGCGGTGATGTCGGCAATCGTCGTCGCACCGTCGCAGCGCTTCAAGATTTCGCCCGCGCTGGTATTGAGCTTGATCATCCCTTCCGGATAGAGGAGCACGTGCGCATTCTGCGCCGCCTCCCATTGCAGCCGGAAACCGCGGCCGACGGCGGGCCGCGACGTGGTATCGATCACCGCAGGGCTCATTGCGAAATCTCCATGTAGCGCAGTGCCATGGCATCGCTCATTTGCCACAGCACGTCCAGTTTGAATTTCAGAATGTCGAGCGCGCGTTCCTGCAGCGCGCGTGTATCGAAGTGCTCCAGGGTCACGGCGAGACCGAACTCGACGTCACGGCGCGCCAAACTGACCCGGCTCTGGAAGTACTGCAGCCCGGCGTGATCGATCCATGGGTAATGCTGCGGCCAATTCGCGAGACGCTGCCGGTGGATCTCCGGCGCAAACAGCTCGGTCAGCGAAGAGCAGACCGCCTCGGGCCAGGGCGCGCGGCGCGCAAAATTGACGTAGGCGTCGACCGCGAAACGAACCCCCGGCAGCACTTCGGTGAGGCTCTCCACCGACGCCGCGCGACAACCCCACCGCCTCCGCCAAGCGCAGCCAGGATTCGATCCCGCCGGGATCCTCGCCGTAGCCGTCGTGGTCGAGAATGCGCTGTACCCAGGAGCGGCGCACCGCGCGGTCCGTGCAATTCGAGAGAATGGCGGCATCCTTGATCGGAATGTTGATTTGATAGTAGAAGCGGTTCGCGACCCAGCCGCGAATTTGCGCCGGGGTCGCCTTGCCGGAATTCAGCATGACGATTGAACGGATGATGGATGTGGTAGGCGCGGCCCTGGTTGCGCAGCTGCGCCTCGAACTCCTGCCGATTCCAGGCGGCGGCGCTCATAGCACGATTTCCATGCCGTCCCACGCGACCTCGACGCCGCGGCGCGCAAGCTCGGCCGATTCCGCGGAGGCCTCGTTGAGAATGGGATTGGTGTTGTTGATGTGAATCAGGATCTTGCGCGTGGCGGGCGGCAGACGGTCCAGCCACTCGAGCATCGCCGCCGGCGCCGCTTTGCGGCAGATGCCCGATGTCGCGGGCCCGTTTGGCCGAGACCCCCAGCCGAATCATCTCGTCGTCGGTCCAAAACGTCCCGTCCACCAGCACACACGCTGCGGATTGCATGGCGCGCCAAACTCGATCGTCGATGCCGCTCAAGCCCGGCGCATAGAGCGCCGTCCTGCCGCTGCTTTCGTCCTCGATCACCAGCGCCAGATTATCCCCCGCCACCGGGGAATCGCGATTGGGCGAATAAGGCGCAGGCTTGCCGGCAACCGGCAGGCCTCGCCACCGCACCCCCGGCACGGCGTCGATCGTGAAGCCGGCGCCGTCCAAATCGATGCGGCGCCGGTCCACACCGCAAAAAAACTTGAGCACCCTGAACACCGGGTTTCCCTCGGTCAGATCGGCGCAGGTGCTGTCCGTGCACCAAATGGGCCAGGGGCGCACCGATTCGCGCAACATGTAAAGTCCGGTGGTGTGGTCGACTTGTCCGTCGACCAGGATGATGGCGGCGATGGCAGTATCGCGTACGGTGCGGCCCGGCTGCAGATCGGGATTGGCCTTGAGTTGCGCCAGTACGTCCGGCGAAGCATTCACCAGCGCCCAGGAGCCGCCCCCGGTGACGGCGATCGAGGACTGCGTTCGGCCCCGGGTCTGCAATGTGCCCGCGCGATGGCCGCTGCAGTTTGGGCAATTGCAGTTCCATTGGGGGAAACCGCCCCCGGCGGCCGACCCCAGAACCCGAATTTTCACAAAAAGGTAGGCGCCGCCCGCTCAATGCGGGCGAACACCCTCGCTATTCAGCGATTGGACACATACATCGTGATTTCCATGCCGAACCGCAATTCAACAGCCTGCGGTGTTTCCCATTTCATCTTGAAGCTCCTATATGAGGTACGGGTTTATAGTCCTCCCAACACGGAATTCCCTGAATCGGCGGCATCATGAATCTGCGCTCATGATTTTCATGAGCACGGGCCCTGGATACCATCGCGCCAATGAGACTGAGGAGCCGCTTGAATCTGGTGGTTGCGGCCTTGAGCGCTGCCTTCGTGATCGTGCTGATCGCGACCGAGATCCAGAGCGCACGCACCTCCGTGCGCGAGGAAATCGAGGCGGCAAACCGGGTGGCCTCGCAACTCCTGGGGCGCCTGGCGGCGGTCTATTCTCGGGTCGGAGGACCGGATTTGGTGCTGCAATTCCTGCAACAACTCGGGCGCGTTCGTGCCAATGAGGTGTCCCTGCAGACGGCGACGGGTCAGGTCCTGTACCGCTCGCCGCCGGCGACTTACAAGGCCGGGCGCGAGGCACCGGCGTGGTTTGCGCATCTGCTGGCGCCGCAGCAGGCGACCTTTACGCTCTCGCTGCCCGGCGAAGTGGTGCTGCTGGTGCAGGCGCAGCCGTCGCGCGCCGTGCTCGACGCCTGGGATGACATCACCCGGCTGGCCACCATCGTGGCGGCCATGTTCGTCGTCGTCAACGTGCTCGCGTTCTGGTCGGTGAAGCGGGCGCTCAACCCCTTTCCGGTCATCGCGGCGGGTCTCGAACGCATCCAGCAGGGGGATCTGGGTTTCCGTCTGCCGTCGCTCGCCGGCAATGAAGCGCACGCGATCGGCGCGGCGTTCAATCGCATGGCGCAAGCCGTGCGAGGACAAGGTTCTGGCCGAGCGCAAAGCGCATGATGCCGAGGCGCGGCTCGAGGAACGGCGTGAAATGGCTTCCCTGACGGACCAACGCGTCGAAGAGGAACGGCGCTTGATCGCGCATGAGCTGCACGACGAATTCGGTCAGTCGGTGACCGCGATTCGGAGCTTGGCGCAGGCCATCGCCACCCAGGCCGGTACGCACGATCCCGCCACCGCGGACATTGCGCGGTTGATTTCCGAAGAGGCGGCGCGCCTGTACGATGCCATGCACGGCCTGATACCGAGGCTCGCGCCGCTGTCGCTCGACACGCTTGGCCTCGCCGCGACCCTCGAGAGCTTGGTGCGCGACTGGCAGCGGCGCCATCCGTCGATCGCGCTCTCGCTGCGCCAGGAGCTGCCCATCGAGCTCGGGCCGAGCGTCACGCTCGCCATCTATCGAGTGGTGCAGGAGGGTTTGATCAACGCCCTGCGGCACGCGCAGGCATCGCGCGTGGACATCGTCCGTGCAGTGCGATGCCCGGCGAATCGTCGCCACGGTGACGGACGACGGCGTGGGTCTCACGGCCGACTGGGCGCGGCCGGGGCATTTCGGCTTGCGCGGCATGGCGGAGCGGGTGCAGCAGTTGGGGGGCAAGTTCAGCATCGGCAATCACGACGGCCGCGGCGTCAGTCTCGCTGCCGAGATCCCCTTGGACGTGCCGGCGTGATTCGCGTCCTGCTGGTGGACGATCACGCAGTGGTGCGCATGGGATTTCGCCTGCTGCTCCAGTCCACCGCGGAAATGTCCGTCATCGCCGAGGCTGAGTCGGGCGAAGCGGCGTGCCAGCTCTATGCCGAGCTTGCGCCCGACGTGGTGGTGATGGATCTCGCCATGCCGGGCATGGGGGGCCTCGAAGCGCTGCGCCGGATCCGGGCGCGCGATGCGCAAGCACGCGTGTTGACGCTGTCGGCACACGACGACCCCATGCACGCGCGCCGCGCGTTGCAGGAAGGTGCGCTCGGCTTCCTGTCGAAGCGCGGCGCCCCGGAAGCGCTGCTCGAAGCAGTGACGGTCATTGCCGCCGGCCGCCGCTACCTCGATCCCGCACTGGCCCAGAAACTGGCGCTGGCGGAATTCGACGGCGGCGCCAAATCGCCGGTCGAGCGCTTGTCGGAGCGGGAGTTCGAGGTGTTCGTGCGCCTTGCCGGCGGCGCGACGGTGCAGCGTATCGCCTCGGACCTCAATCTATCCGCATCGACCATCGGCACGCATCTGTACAATATCAAGCAGAAACTCGGCGTCGTGAATCAATCCGAACTGACGCTGATCGCCATACGCCACGGTCTCATCGAGGCCTGATCATGTTCAAAGAAATCATTCAAATTCGTCCTCTGTCCGACAATGAGCACGCCGCGTGGCTGCCGCTGTGGCGCGGCTACCAAGCCTTCTACAAGACCGACATTGCGCCGCAGGTGTCGGAGGTCACATGGACTCGATTGCTCGACCCGAAGGAACCGATGGGCGGCGCACTCGCCTGGGACGGGCCGACCGCGGTCGGCCTGGTGCATCACATTCGGCATCGCTCCTGCTGGACCATCGGCGATTATGTGTACCTGCAGGATCTGTTCGTGAGTCCTGACGCGCGCGGTGCCGGCATCGGGCGAAAACTCATCGAACACGTGTACGAGCTCGCCCGCGATCGAGGCTGTGCCCGGGTGCATTGGCTGACGCATGAAACCAATACCGATGCCATGCTGCTGTACGATCGAATCGCGGAACGTTCCGGTTTCGTCCAGTACCGGAGGACCATCAAGTAAGGAGCTTGATCAGACGTCGTCGTCCTTTCTCTGCCGCGGCCACCAGCGTTCGAGCATCGCGGCCGCCCACTCCTTGCCGCCGAGTCCGAACGCGAGCGCCAGCGCCAGAACGAGCCCGGCGAGTATGATCAGGAAGGTTCTTTGCACGATGTCGCCGCCGACCTCGACCTGACCCAAGGCGATCATCACGACGAATACCACGATGAGATATCGCGCGATCCTGCCCAGGAGATCAGCATCCGGAATCTGCGCGTCCTCGCAATAAGTCTGCACGGCGCCGCCGACGAAACGCGCGCAGTACGATCCGAACACCACCACCAGCATCGCCACCAGCAGCTTCGGTGTGAACAGCACCAAGCGCCCCAGCAGATCGGTAATATACGTGAGGCCGAGGCCGTTGAAGGCAATCATCAACGTCGCGAGAATCACCAGCCAGTACGCCACCAGTCCGAACAACGTGGTGGTATCGCCTTGCATGCCGGCCTGGCGCAGGAAGTTGTCGGTGCCGGCGCGTTCGGTCAGCACGGGCAGATTGAGCGCACGCAAGCCTCGTTCAACGGCGAACCGCGCCGCCTTGGCGAGCAACCAGCCGATCGCCACCACGACCAATCCCAGCAGCAGCCGCGGCAGGAACGCGGCAACCTGGTGCAGAAACTCCCTGGCCGTCTCAAGCAATATATCGATGCTGTGCATGCCCGCCTCCCATCAAACTATGCGGCAATCCAGTCCAAAATGCCCTGCAGGGGAATACCGGCCCAGTTGGGACGATTGCCGAGCTCGTAACTCAATTCGTACAGCGCCTTCTCCAGTTCGAACAGGCCCAGCAATCCGCCGCCTGCCTGCAGCGCGTCGGGCCCGTAGATCTTTGCGCCGCGCACCGCCGCATCGTACGCGGCCAGAAACGCCGCGCGGGTCTCGACCTCCCAAGCTCGCGCCAGGGGCGCGAGCTTGGCCGCTTCGGCATCGACGTGGGCAACCTTGCGCAAGGCGCTTTGCTGCACGTAGCTGAACGAGCGCAGCATTCCGGCGACATCCCGCAGGGGCGAATGCTTGGCACAGCGCTGCTCGAGGCTGTGTCCGGGCTCCCCTTCGAAGTCGATGATCACGAAATCGTTGCGCGTCACCAGCACCTGGCCCAGGTGGTAGTCCCCGTGAATGCGCGTCGTCAGCCCCTGCGGCGCCCGCGGCAACATGGCTTCCATGCGCGCCAATACCCGATCGCGCTGCGCCAGCACGGCGTCGGCCCGATCGCGATCCCCCGCCGGTACCTGTTCCAAATTCGAGGCGAGCAACTCGAGCGCCTTGCGCGCCTCGTCAGCCGCCCGTTGCGCGTAGCCGTCGATATCGGCGCGCGTCAGCGGCTGCGGAGAAAATGCCGGGTCCGGCGAGGCTTTCGCCAGCGCTTTGTGCAGTTCGGCGGTACGCGCGGCCAGCACCCGGATCATCGCCAGATAGGATTCATGCGCGGCAGCCGGCACCACCTCGTCCGCCGGCGCGGTTCGATGTTGCTCGAGGTGGCGCTGCAGGTATTCGAGCGAGTAACTCCAGCCATCGCCCTGATTGGCGACATAGCCCTGCAAAATCGCCAGCAAGCGGACTTCGCCGTCATTGCCGATGTATTCGAGCGCGCCGGCCAGCGGTGCGCAGTTCGGAAAGTGCGCGACTTCGGTGAGGTACAGGCCCATTTCGAGTTCCGGGTTCGCGCCCGTGCGCAGCCGGCGGTAACCCTTCAGCATCAAGCGCTCGCCGATGCTGACGACCGTGTTCGAACTGGAGCCGCGCGGGCGCGCCACCGGCAACGCGTTGAAATCCTTTCCTGCCAAGCGCGCGAACGCGGCCGTCGGCCGGAATTGCAGCTTGCCCTGGGCCATGGCGATTTCCTTGCGTGCCGCCATGGCCGCCACGATCGAACGGCAGAACAGTTCATCCGCAAAGGCGTCGCCCATGACTCCGACATTCGCCTGCTGCCGTATCTTCGCCACGGCGGCCGTCGACAGGTTGCGCACCCGCTCCTCGTCGCGCTCCTCCCAGGCCAACGCGAGCGGCATGAAGTAGCTGGTTCGCTCAGCGCCGCACTCCAGATCGAGCAAGGCCACCAGCCAGGTCGTCTTGCCTTCTTGCCACAGAACATGATCCGCGACGCGCGCCCGATCCAGCCTCGCGCCTTTGGCCGCATACCAGCGCTGCGTCTCGATGTAGCGCGGCAATGTATCGGTCTCGAACTGCAGACGGGTCTTCTCGGCGATGCCGATGCGCCACGGCACCACGCGCTCACGGAACAGGCTGGTCCACCCGTCGAACAGCACCAGCACGGGACGCTCGTCGATCGACACGATCTGTTCGTGCCATGACGGGACTTCGGCGTCCGTGGCCAACCTGAACCAGTAGAAGCCGAAGGCGGCGATCGTCAGCAGGTAGGGGAGATCGCCGATGGGCGGGAAAGTGGTGCGTCCCAGCATTTCCACCGGCACACGGCCTTTGAACTCAGCCAGGTTGAGCTCCACCGGCTGCGCCGACCGCGACAGGTTGGCGACACAGAGGAGGGTGTCAGCGCCGAACTCGCGCAGGTACGCGAGGATCTTGCGGTTGCCGGGCCGCAAGAATCGGCGCGAGCCGCGCCCGAACCCCTGGCTGGTCTTGCGCACGGCGAGCATGCGCTTGGTCCAGCTGAGCAGCGAGCTCGGATCGCGCGACTGGGCTTCGACGTTGGTGGATTGATAGCCGTATACCGCATCCATGATGGGCGGAAGATAAAGACGCTGCGGATCGGCGCGCGAGAATCCGGCGTTGCGGTCCGGACTCCACTGCATCGGAGTGCGCACCCCGTTGCGGTCGCCGATGAAGAAATTGTCGCCCATGCCGATTTCATCGCCGTAGTACACGATCGGCGAACCCGGCATGGAGAGCAACAGGCTGTTCATGAGTTTGATGCGGTCCGGATCGTTTTCCATCAGCGGCGCCAGCCGGCGGCGGATGCCGAGATTGATGCGCGCCTTAAGATCGGACGCGTAGGTGGTGTACATGTAGTCGCGTTCCTTGCTGGTCACCATCTCGAGCGTCAATTCATCGTGATTGCGCAGGAAAATCGCCCACTGGCAGCTGTCGGGTATATCCGGCGTCTGCTGCATGATCTCGATGATGGGATAGCGGTCCGCCTGTGCGATGGCCATGTAAATACGCGGCATCAGCGGGAAGTGATACGCCATGTGGCACTCGTCGCCGTCGCCGAAATACTCGCGCACGTCCTCCGGCCACTGATTGGCTTCCGCCAGCAGAAAGCGGTTTTCGTAATGCGCATCGATCGCGGCGCGCAATTGCTTGATCACGGCGTGGGTTTCGGGCAGATTTTCGTTGTTGGTCCCCTCGCGCTCGACCAGGTAGGGAATGGCATCGAGCCTGAAGCCATCGACGCCCATGTCGAGCCAGAAGCGCATGGTTTGCAGAACCGCTTCCAACACCTGCGGATTGTCGAAATTCAGGTCCGGCTGATGGCTGAAAAAGCGATGCCAGTAATAGGCCTTTGCCTGGCTGTCCCAGGTCCAGTTCGACGTTTCCGTGTCGGTAAAAATGATGCGCGTGCCGAGGTATTTCTGATCGGTGTCGCTCCACACATAAAAATCGCGCAGCGGCGACCCCTGCGGTGCGGCGCGTGCGGCGCGGAACCAGGGATGCTGATCGGAGGTGTGGTTGATGATCAGTTCGGTGATCACTTTCAAGCCGAGCCGGTGCGCCTCTTGCAGCATGGCGCGAAAATCATCCAGGGTGCCGAATTGCGGATGCACATCTTGGTAGTCGGCGATATCGTAGCCGTCGTCCTTGAGCGGCGACGGATAGAAAGGCATCAGCCAGATCGTGTTGACGCCCAAGTCACGGATGTAGTCGAGCTTGGAGGTCAGGCCCTTGAAATCGCCGATGCCGTCGTCGTTCGAATCGAAGAACGATTTGACGTTGACTTGATAGATGACCGCGTCCTTGTACCAAAGCGGGTCTCGGGGCTCGAGGCCGGAGGCTTCGGCGGGCTCGAGAGCGGGAGATTTTGCGTCGTTCATCTAGCGAATTTCACGGGTGCTTGCGGCATTTCACAGGTAATAGTCGAAATCCTGCTCGCTGCGCACGCGCCGGCGGAGTCTGAAGACGTGCGCGGGCGCGCGCTGCGGGTCCAGCATGACGTAGTTGCGCCGCCCCCGCCACAAGTAACGCTGATCGCTCAACAGATCGTGGACCTGGTACGGCTGTTCGGCGTCGAGTTTCAGTGCGCCGACGTCGAGGTCCACCCACCCGGATTGGGGCCGGTGCGGGTCGAGATTCACGACCGTCAGGATGGCATTGCCCGATGACCGCGTCGATTTTGAGGTACGCGATCAATTGATCGTTGTCGATGGCGCAGAAATGCAGGCCGGCATCGGATTGGAGTGCCGCGTTTTCCCTGCGGATGCGGTTCATGCGGGCGATCAGAGACCAGAGGCTGTCGGACCTCTCGACGCTCCAATGCCGCAATTGATACTTCTCCGAGTCGCGGTACTCCTCGCTGCCGGGCTCGCGCGGTGCGCTTTCCAGCAACTCGTACGTCGGGCCGTAGATTCCGTAGTTGGCGCAGAGCGTCGCGGCGAGCACGAGCCGCGCTGCAAAAACCGTGCGCAAACCCAACTGCAGCGTCTCGTGCAGGATGTCGGGGGTGTTCGGCCACACATTGGGGCGGTAGTACTGGCGTCCCGGCCCGAGCGCAAGGTCCGTGAAATACTCCGTCAGTTCCTGCTTGGTGTTGCGCCACGTGAAGTACGTGTATGACTGCGAGAATCCCAATTTGGCAAGGGCGTGCATGAGCTTGGGCCGCGTGAACGCTTCCGCAAGAAAAATCACGTCGGGGTGGTCGCGCTTGACCTCGTAGATGAGCCATTCCCAAAAGACGAACGCCTTGGTATGCGGATTGTCGACGCGAAAAATGTTCACACCGTGGCCGATCCAGAAGTCGACGATGCTCTTCAGCTCTTTCCACAGCGCGCGCCAGTCCTCGGTTTCAAAGTCGAACGGATAGATGTCCTGATACTTTTTGGGCGGATTCTCGGCGTACTGCACGCTGCCGTCGGGGCGGTGCTTGAACCAGAGCGGATGGGCCTTGACATAGGGGTGGTCCGGCGCGCACTGAAACGCGAGGTCGAGAGCGATCTCGATGCCCAACTCGCGCGATTTCGCCAATAGGCGGTGAAACTCCTCGAACGTACCGAGCTGCGGCAGGATGTCCTTGTGGCCGCCCTCGGCCGCACCGATTGCCCACGGACTGCCGACGTCCCCGGGTTTTGCGGCCAAGGTATTGTTGACGCCTTTGCGGTTGATGCGCCCGATCGGGTGGATGGGCGGAAAGTACAGCACGTCGAAGCCCATGTCCGCCAAGTAGGGCAGCCGGGCCTCGACGTCTTGAAAGGTGCCGTGACGTCCGGGCTCGCTGGATGCCGACCGCGGGAACATCTCGTACCAGCTGCTGAAGCCCGCGCGCTTGCGGTCGGCAACGAGTTCCAGCGACCTCGTCTCCGCCAGACTGCGGTCCGCATAACGCGCCATGATGCCTGCGCGCGCGGCGTCGAGCGCCATCGCCTTCTGCGCCGCGGGATCGTCGCCGCCGTCCGCGGCGGCCGCACGCAAATGCGCCGACCATTCGTCGAGGATTTGCGCGTCGCCGCCCTGCGCACTGCGGGCCGCCGCGTCGATGAGCGCGCTTCCGACCAGCAACGCCATGCGAATATCGGCGCGGTCCTCGCGCCGTTCGAGTTCGCCCCGCCACGATTCGAAGTGATCCACCCACGCCGTCACGGTGTAGCGGTAACGTCCCGCCCGCGGCGGCGTGAACTCCGCGCGCCAGATATCGTTTGGACGCGGCTTCATCTCGACTTCGTATTCGTCGCGTGCGCCGATGCACTGCCAGTGCAGCACCACGCGCAGCTTGTCGTGACCATCCGTGAAGCAGTGCGCTTCGATCTCGACCGTTTCGCCGGCGATGCGCTTGATCGGAAAACGGCCGCCGTCGACCGCGGGCAGCACTGCATCGATGACTGCACGCACCCGGCCCTCGATCGGCTTGGCCTCAGTCATTGGGTCCGCAACGCAAAACGATGGTCGCCAGCGGCGGCAGATTGAGATTGACCGATTCGACGCGACCCTGGGTAACGATGGGTACGGATTCCACGCGGCCCAGATTGCCCCAGCCGGAGCCGCCGTATTCGCGGGCGTCGGTATTCAGGATTTCGCTCCATACGCCGCGGCACGGTACGCCGACCAAGTAATTGCTGCGCGGCACCGGCGTAAAGTTGCAGACGATGAGCAAAGGCGCGCCCTCGCCCGGAGCCTTGCGCAGGAAGGCGATGACGCTGATGTCGGCATTGCCGAGGTCGAGCCATTCGAAACCGTCGGGTGAAAAATCGATCTTGTGCAGGGCCGGTTCGCGGCGATAGACGCGGTTCAGATCGCGCACCAGATGCTTCACGCCGGCGTGCTCCGGCAGCTCGGACACCCACCACTCGAGTTCGCCTTCGTGCGTCCATTCGCGCCGCTGTCCAAACTCGCCGCCCATGAACAGCAATTTCTTGCCCGGGTGTGCCCACATATAGCCGTACAGCGCGCGCAAGTTGGCGAATTTCTGCCAATCGTCACCCGGCATTTTGCCGATCAGCGAGCCCTTGCCGTACACCACCTCGTCGTGCGACAGCGGCAGCACGAAGTTCTCGTTGAAGGCATAGATCAAGGAGAACGTCAGCTGCCCCTGATGATACTTGCGATTGACGGGGTCCAGCTTCATGTATTCGAGGGTGTCGTGCATCCAGCCCATGTTCCATTTCAAGCCGAAGCCCAGCCCGCCCGCGTAGGTCGGACGCGACACCATCGGCCACGCCGTGGATTCCTCGGCAATCATCGCGACATCCGGGTGATCGCGATACACGGCCTCGTTCAGGATGCGCAGAAAGTCGATGGCCTCGAGGTTTTGCCGCCCGCCGTACCGGTTTGGAACCCATTCGCCCTGGTTACGGGCATAGTCGAGGTACAGCATGGACGCGACCGCATCGACTCGTATGCCGTCGATGTGATACTTCTCGAACCAAAAGAGCGCGGAAGAAATCAGGAAACTGCGGACCTCGCTGCGCCCGAAATTGAAAATGGCCGATTTCCATTCGGGGTGAAAGCCCTGCTGCGGATCCGCGTGCTCATACAAATGCGTGCCGTCGAAGAACACCAGCCCATGCTCGTCGGTTGGAAAATGCGAGGGCACCCAGTCGAAGATCACGCCGATGCCCTTCTCGTGCAGGTGGTCAACGAAGTACATGAGGTCCTGCGGCGTGCCATAGCGCGCCGTGGGCGCGAAATATCCCGTGGTTTGGTAGCCCCAGGAACCGTAAAAGGGGTGCTCGGTCACGGGCATCAGTTCCACGTGCGTGAAGCCTATGTCCCCGATGTAGTCGGCGAGCGCATGCGCGAGTTCGCGGTAATTGAGAAAATTGCCGTCCTTGCGCCGCCATGAACCCGGATGCAATTCGTAAATCGACATCGGCGCGTCCAGGCCATTGCGCGCGGCGCGCGCGGCCATCCACGCCGCGTCCTTCCAATCGAACTCGAGCGACCAGACGCGCGAAGCGGTGGCCGGCGGGGATTCGCAATACACCCCGTAGGGATCGGCCTTCTCGACCACGAAACCGCCGACGCGCGAGGTAATGCGATACTTGTACGCTTGGCCGTGCAGGACCGCCGGTGCGATTCCCTCCCAGATGCCGGACTCGTCCGCGCGCTGAACCAGGCGATCTCGCCCCGCCGTCCAGCCGTTCCAGTCACCAATCACCGACACTTCGCCGGCATTCGGCGCCCAGACGGCGAACTCGGCCCCCGCGCCGGGCTTCAGCAGGCGGCACCCGAGCTTCGAGTACAGGTTCGAGTGCGTACCCTCGCGGAATAGATAGATGTCGTGATCGGTCAGCACAGCGCGGCTGGCTCTTGATGCATTGTGCTCACCTCATGTTAACGACGTATCCTAGGTCAGGGACTGCGCCTTTCCTGTCTCCACGAGGCCGAATCCCGTGTAGGACTATACTGGCTAGGCGGGCCTTTCGCGGAGAAACCGCTGGCGGACCGAATCGACGGATTTCGTGGGCGACCTGGTGTCCGTCGTGCCGAAAGCGGGGCTGGAAGCGCCTCTAGAATCCGTCGCGCATGCTGGGGTTACATACGCGACGGCTCAACCCCTAGTATTGAACTTGAAGCTGATTTTCGACCTTGGCGACGCCCGGCGCAGCCCATGCCGCCCGGCTCGCATCGTCCTTTTCGCGCCACGAGTGCACGTGACCCTTCAGCGTCACCTGGTTGTCGTTGAGCTTGATGTCGATGTCCTTCGCATCGAACAGCGCCTGGCGTTGAAACGCCGCTTCGATTTTCTGCTTCACGTCGACCATTTTGACGGCCGGCTTGATTGTGATCTCATTGAGGATTCCGGTCACGCCCAGCAGATACCGAACCAGGCTTTCCGCCACACTGCGCTGATAACCATAGGTCACCTGACCGCTCAAAGTGACCCAGCCATGCTTGACGACGGCCTTGATGTCGCTCGCGCCAACTGAGAAATTCCATTTCAGGGCATTCGCTGCGGCATTCGCAATGTCCGTGTCGCCGCGTTCACCCGGCTTCGGAATCTTCACTTCGATTTCATTGGCGACGGCTCGTACGCCATTGACGCGTTTCGCGACCTCCTCGGCCGTATACCGATCCGCGAAATGCGGGACGGTGCCGACCAAAGTGACCACCCCGTCCTTGACGTTCACTCCCATGCCCGTCTCGTCCAGGCTCGGGTCCCATTGCAGTTCGTTCTGCACATCGCGTCGAATTTCGCTGTCTGTTCTCATTTGTCTCTCCTCGCTTATCTGATTCGCGTGGCGGTTATCTGTCCGGCCTCGCGGTGCTCTCGCACGAAAGAAGCATGGCCGCATTTCGAAGCCGCAACCATTCGTACTTCCCGCAGTACGTCGGCGCCCGCAGCGGGGAAGCACCTAGCCCATTCCGGATTTCACCGATTGCTCCCGACTGAGGAACGTTGCAGCATAGATCCGGCATTATTTGGACACTGGGAGGCTGACATGAACACCGTGAACGCGCCTGTCTGCACCATGACGCCCGCGATGCCGTCCTGGGCCGCGGACCCGTACACGCCAGCGGATTGCCAGTCGATGACCAAGGCGCTCATCGACCAGCTTTTCTCGCCCGCCGAACGATACAAGATGACCGCCAAAGCCGCCTATTTTCGAGCCGAGCGCCGCGGCTTCAAACCGGGTCATGAACTCGAAGATTGGCTGTGGGCCGAACACGAAGTCAACGAAGCCTGCGGCCTGGAGGAGCCGTAGCCGCGCCGGGATCTCGCCAATGACGAGTCGTTACCGGCAAACGCTTGCCCCTCGGTAGTTCGAGCAAGAAGTTAGGTAACTCTCCTCACGCGCCGGCAGCCGTGGCTCGATTATGCTTACCGCCATGCAAATCCAAACTCGTTCGCTTCGTGCTGCGTATGCATGTGTACTCTGGGCCCTGGCATCGGTGACCATCCAGGCGGCGGTGCCGGGTGCGAATGGGAAACAGCTTTATGCTCCGTGCGTGACCTGCCACCAGCCCAACGCGTGGGGTTCCCCGGACGGTTCCATTCCCAGTCTGGCCGGCCAGCAACGACGATATTTGGAGCGACAGCTCGCCGCATTCCGCTCCGGCGTCCGAGTGGACACGGCAATGCAAGTGGTATCTGAACATCCGAAATTCGGCGACCCAAAAAACATTGATGCCGTCGCGGACTATTTATCGATGTTGAATGCGAATCCCGATCCCATCAAGGGTTCGGGAGCACACCTGCGGGTGGGGCAGGAAACCTACACCCACATTTGCGCCGCCTGTCATGGCGTGGATGGCCGCGGGGCGAGCGGCAACCGGGTGCCGCGAATCGCCGGACAGCACTACCCCTATCTGCGGCGCCAAATCGACGCGGCGGCGGAATTGCACCGCAACCTGGCGCCGCCCGAAATGACCAGCGCCCTGCGCAGCATGACTGACCCGCAACGAGATGCGGTGGCCGATTATGCGGCACGCCTCGGCAGCTCGGAACCGCTCCTCGATGTCAACCGGGCCGGGGACAACGGCAAATAGCGGCGCACTGCGCCAAAGGGGGTGAGCAATGGCGGAATATTCGGGGTCCATTGAAACCTTGGAGCCGGCTGCGGTTTCGCGGCTCCTCGGCACGATATTGCTGATTGACGTTCGGGAGCCGGCGGAATACGCGTCGGAGCGGATACCCGGCGCATTTCTTTACCCCCTCTCAACCTTCGATGCCGCCGCCATACCGGCGGAGGCATTGCACCGGGTGGTATTCCATTGCGGCAGCGGCAAGAGGTCGCTCGCCGCGGCCGAGAAATGTCTCGCAGCCGGCCATCGCCACGCGGAACACATGGGCGGAGGGATCGCCGCGTGGAAAGCGGCCGGTCTTCCGGTAGTGTCGTCGAAAGGTTGACCCAGCCTACCCTCTCTCGGTGGCGGCCACCAACGCCTCCGCCGCCAACCAATCATCCAGCTCGCGCCCGGGTTCGAATCCGCGCTGCTCGGCCAAGTGGTAGGCCGCTGCTGCAACTTGGCGGTTGTGAGCGCGCCGTGCGCCGGCGATGCTCTCGGCCGGTGCCGCGTTGTCAACCCCGGCTGCGAACTCCTCGTCGGGAGTGAATTGAACAACTGAAACCGGGTCGGCCTCCGGGGCCACCATGGTGGGACGGAAGAACTTGGCCGGCGATCCACAATCTTTCGTTCGCGTGCTCATAAAATGCCCCTGTCAAGTTCGATGCTTCCAGCTGGAAGGTTGACCATAGATTGCGATCGTGACAATCAGGAGTTTCCGCAACTTCACAGGGCGAATTAGCGGCGCTCACTGACTGAATCCACGGGATCAGAGGCGGCGGCCGCGGCGCGGGGGTTGGGCGGCGACGAGTTCCACCAACCGCCGCCCAGCGCCACGAACAACGCCACGGTGTCCTGCAGCCGTTGCGCGACCGCCGCTACGTAACCGATTTGCGCGGTTTGCAGCTGATTGGTTGCCGTCAGCACGGCAAGGTAGTCGGCAAGACCCGCCCGATAGTTTGCCTGAGTCAGTTGGAGCGCCTCCCGCGCGGCGGCCGCACTGTCGCTCTCGGCGCGCAGCGCTTCCGCATCATGTTGCAGAGCGCGCAGCGCATCGGCCACTTGTTGCAGCCCATTCAGGACAACTTGACGATAATCGGCCTGCGCCGCTTGGTAGGCATCGATCGCCGCCTTGCGGCCGTACCAGGCGCTGCCGCCTTGGAACACCGGTACCGACAGCGTGCCGTTGCCGCTCCAGAATCGCCCCTGTTGTTCGCCGAGCTCCGACCATTGGTTGGTGCTGGTGCCGAGACTCCCGTTCAGCGTGAGGCTTGGAAATAAAGCGGCGGTAGCGACGCCGATCTGCGCGCTCGCGGCATGCAGCCGCGCCTCGGCCGCAAGAATATCGGGGCGCTGGCGCACCAGTTCGGAGGGCAGAGACAGCGGCAGGTCTTCGGGCAGCGAGAAGTCGCTGAGCGCGAGATCCGGCGGCGTCCATTCGGCAGGCGCATGGCCGACGAGCACCGCGAGCAAATGATCGGCCTGGTCGTCGCGGAACTCGAGCGGTGCCAGCGAGGCCTGCAGGCCGGACAATTGCGACTGCAGGCTGAGCGCCGCCGCATACGGCATCGTGCCGGCCTTTGCCTGAATTTGCGCCAGCTCGACCTGTTCTGCCGCCGCATCGATCAAAGATTGAGTGGCGGCAATCTCCGCCCGGTACCCCGCGCGGGCAATGCTGGTGTTGACGATGTTCGCGGTCATCGCCAGGTACGCCGCCAACATCGTGTTGCGCTCAAAATCGACCTCTGCGTGGAGCGACTCCACCTGGCGCCGCGCGCCGCCGAATACGTCGACGAGGTAGCTGACCGAACCCGACAGCGTAAAGAGGTTGAAAATGCTCGGCGGGGCGCTTTGACCAAAATTCGCCGGCGAGAAGCGCTGCCGGCTCGCGTCGAGCCCGGCATCGATGTGCGGATAAAAAATGCCATAGCCTGCCCGCAAGGCATCTTCGCTTTGGTGAAGGGTCGATACGGCGCTCGCCACGGTCTGGTTGTGGAGAAGCGCCTCGTTCACGATGCCGTCGAGAGCCGGCGCACGAAACAGCTGCCACCAACGAGCCGACAGAGGCGCACCATTGACGAAACGTTGTGCTCGGCCCTCGGCGCTCTCCGTCGCCTGCGGCCCCTTGGGCTCCAAGTAGCGGTCGAATGTCGGCGGCGAAGGGCGAACGAAGTTCGGGCCCACCGCGCAACCCGCCGGCGCCAGGACGCCCGCCAGCGCCACGACGCCCGCCGGCGCAAGCGCCTTGCCGCATCGCCGAGCGCATCCAAACAGGAAACTGACAACCTCAGGTACCATTGATGTACACATCCACCAGCTGCCCCGGATACAAATTCAGACTCGGCGGCTTGCGAAATTTGAATAATACCGGCAGCACGCGCAAATCGACGCGCTCCTGGCGCTCATCCGAGAGTTCGATCTTCGGACTGACGTAGGGCTGCACGCGAACGAACTCGAGCGGCATCTTGACATCCGTTCCACGTATCTGCATTTGGGCGCTCAGATTCTCCGGCTTGGGCAATCGGTGCACCAGAATCTCGTCCACGTAAACGCGCACGCCGAGATATTGCTGATCGTTGCTCATGACGATCATCGGACCGCTCGCCTGCGTGTAGCTCTGGTAGGCTCCCCCCTGCGGGGAAACGTAGTTGCCCATCGAAGTCTGCAATGCCATCACGATCCCGTCGACCGGGGCGCGCACCGTGAACTTCTGCAGCAGTTCATTCGCCGCTTCATACTGCTTCTCGAGCGACTGATACAGCTTTTCTTGATTGCGAATGTCGTAGACCCACGCGCCCGCTTTGGTCAGGTCATATTGCCGGCGCGCGACCGCCAAATTGGCCTCCGCAATGCGCAGGGTGTTTTGCGCCGTATCGAGCGCATCCTTGCTCACCGAACGCGGATCCATGCGGTACGACTCGCTTTGCTTCGCCAGCTGATCGCTCGCCTGCCGCACGCTCGCGTCGGCCGATTCCGCTTGCGCCTTGGCGACTTCGAGCGCCTCCGGCCGCGGCTGCTTTTTGAGCTCCTCGAGCAAAGTCCCGGCCGCATCCGCCTGGGCCTTGAGGGCGACGGTGGTGGCTTGCTGCACGGCGTAGTCGATGATCAGCAACGGCGTACCCGCCCGCACGGTTTGTCCCTCGGCGACGAGAATCTTCGTCACGGGTCCGGCGACCTCCGGAAATATATTGACGTTCTCGCCGCTGCCCTGGGCACTTTCAATGATCCCGTTGGCATATATGCCCTGCTTATAGGGATTTTGCGCGGGATTGAATACCGGCGGCTGCGGCGGCTGACGGACGCCGAAGTACCAGGCGCCCATCAGACCCAGCAACACGCCGACACCCGCAAGCACGAACAAGAACTTATTTCGCATTTGCCTGACCCTCGGTGATGCTCGTCAATCGTCCATCCTCCATATTGAGTATTCTGTTGGCGAACTCGTTGATGCGTGCATCGTGGGTGACGATCACGATGGCGCGTTTATCGGACAGGACTTCGCTCTTGATGAAGGTGATGATGTTGCGTCCGGTATCGCCGTCGAGCGATGCGGTGGGCTCATCCAATATGAGCACGTCCGGGCGGCTGATCATCGCGCGCGCAATCGCGACGCGCTGCTGCTCCCCGCCGGACAGCTTGACCGGCGGCAGCTGCGCCCGGTTCTCGAGGCCCACGATCTTCAGGTACTTGAGCGCCTCCGCGACTGCTTCGTCCCAGTCGAGCCCCCTCAGAATCAACGGAATTGCAACGTTTTCGGCGGTGGTCAAACGCGGAAAAAGGTGAAAGTCCTGGAACACAAAACCGATTTTCTGCAGCCGGAAATCCGCGATGCCGTCTTCGTCGAGCTGCCAAAGGTCCGTACCTTCAACCGATACGCTGCCCTCGTTGGGGCGCAGGATGCCGGATATCATGCTGAGCAGGGTCGTCTTGCCGCTGCCGGAGGGGCCCACGATGTAGAGCATCTCGCCCATGTTGACTTCAAGGCTCACGTCTTGCACGGCGCGCGTGCGCGCATCTCCTTCGCCGAACCACTTGGAGAGCCCTTTTGCGGAAATCGCTACGTTGGCCACGTCACCCTCGGAAAATATCGAACGGTTCGATCCGCAATACGCGCCGGACGCCGATGTAGCTCGATATGCTCGCGATCACGATAACCATGACAAAGGCCAGCGACAGGTTGCCGAGCGTGATCATCGCCGCATAACTCGGCAACCTCATGCGCGCCAAAAAAATGAGAATCGTGCAGAGTCCGATGCCCAGCCCCAAGCCGGTGAGCGATACGAAGGTCGCCTGAAACAGAATCATGCCGACGAGCACCCGACCCTTGGCTCCAATCGCCTTCAGCGCACCGAATTTCTCCAGGTTCTCGATGATGAAGGTGTAGAAGGTCTGGCCGGATATCGACAATCCGACGATGAAACTGATGATGGTCATCAATAAAATATTGGTGCCGAGCCCGGTCTTATATTTGTAATAGGTCGCGATGCGATCGATGAACTCGTCGCTGGTCAATGCGATATACCCCAGCTTCGCGATCTCGCTCTTGATATGCGCGATGTCGCCCGCGCTTTTCGGCTCGATGAGGATGTACGCGGTGGTATAGCGGGTCGAGGGGATGTACTGCACGGCGCGGGAGTACGTGGTGTACAGAGTCGGCACGCCGAACAATCCGCTGGAGGCCACCTTGGCGACACCGACGATTTTTGCAGTGAAATCATTCAATTCGAATTCAGCGCCGATTCCCGGTTTGCCGAGCTTTTCGTATTCGGAGTCGTCGACGATGATGAATCCGTTGTCGGCGTAGATGTCTTCGATACGCCCGGTCTCCAGCAGCGGCCGGCCGTACAGGCTCGCGTCATCGAGCCCCAGGATTGAAACCGGTTGAAAAGTGCCGTCCTTCATTTTCACCAGCGCCCCGCCGGAGTAGAGTGCAACCGCGAATTTGACGCCGTCGATGCTGCGGGCGAAGTCGATGACGTAGTCGGGCATGCCGATGCTGTTCGACACATTGTTCACGGCCGGGTCCATGACCCACACCTTTGCGCCGATGTTGAGCACGGTCGCCGAGGCGCGGCTCAGAACTCCGGCGAACATCGAGGTCATTTGCACCATCAAGAACACCGCAAAGGTGATCCCGATCAGCAACGCCATGAACTTGGCCCGATCATTGACCAGGAGTTTGAAGGCGAGCGTCAGGGTCCCCGGCATGACGCTTTTTCCGAATTTGACGCTCATCTCACGGACCATCCTGCCTGCCCTCGCATCGGGCACGCGAATACGAATCGAACTCAACTGAGACACATCTTCCGGTGAATCCCGCGGCGCTCATATGCGTAGTTTCCGCAACGAACGGCGGAGAACCCGACCCTGCCGGGCGGGTTCGCGGTTAACCCGTAAGATTGCGCAGTCCGATGAGGACAAATCCTTATTGAGAGTGAAGCCGGCCGCGGCAAGTATGTGGCCGTCCAGCTGTACGAAGAGGGGAAATCACATGATCAAGACCATCCTGGTGCCCACGAGCGGAAGTTCGACCGACGGCAGCGTGTTCACAACGGCACTGGCGCTGGCCCGGCCGCTGGCCGCGCATTTGGGGTTCTATCATGTACGGCTCACCCCGGGAGAGGCGGCGCAGCGCGCGCCTCATGTTGCGTTTTGCATGGGTACCGGACTCACATCCGCACTCGCCGATCTGCACGAGACGGAGGATCTTCTCGCCGCCGCGGCGGTGGCTCATTTCAAGGAGTTCTGCAAAGCGAATTCGGTGGCGGTCCGCAGTGCGCCCGGTTTCGCCGAGACAGTCTCGGCGAGCTGGTGTGAAGAAATCGACAGCCCCGCAAGCCGTTTGATGCTCCATGCGCGCCACAGCGATCTCGTCGTGCTCGCCCGGCCCCATCATGTCGACTACATGCCGAGCATGCTCATCGAGGATCTGCTGATAGGGAGCGGCCGGCCCATCGTCATCGCGCCCGAGTCGGCGCCGAGCGGTGCCATCGATACCGTTGTCGTCGGTTGGAAAGAAACTCCCGCGGCGGCCCGCGCGCTCACCGCGGCGATGCCGCTGCTGGAACACGCCAAGAAGGTTGTCCTGGTGAGTGTAACGGAAGGTGACAGCGCCTTGCCGCAGGCGCTAAAACACCTCGTCTGGCAACTGGCCTGGCATGGGATCGCGGCGCAGACGCACATTGTCAGGGGCAAGGCCGGCGAAACGCCGGCTCTGTTGGCGCAGGCGGCTGCAGAGTTCCAGGGCGATCTGCTGGTCGTTGGCGGCTACGGTCACAGACCGCTGCGCGAGTTCGTATTTGGCGGCGTCACCCAGGCGCTCATCGAGAATGCGAAGCTGCCGGTCTTCATGCTGCACTGAATTGCCAGAATTTGGCCGCCCGCAAGTCCGGCGGCTTGACGACCAGTACATCGCAGGAGAGGGCGTCCAGCACATGCTCGGCCGTGTGGCCGATGAACATCCGCTTCAGCCTCGAGCGTGAGACCGCACCCATCACGACCAGACCCGCTTTCAACGAACGCGCCAGGGACGGCAATTGGGTTGCCGGATCGCCGCGAAGAAAATGCCTGCGTTTGGGCGACACACCATACGGGCTGATTGCTTTGTAGAATTGGCGGCGAACGCCCGCCTCATAGGATTTTTCCTGCGCAGGCGTTACCGTCAGAATCGTGGCCTCCATGACAACCCCCGGAAACAGCTCGACCAGCGGCCGGCAAACGTGCGTCAAATGCAACGTGCCGCCCACGAGGGCCGCCACCGTAGCCGCAGCATCGGCGATCTGCGCATCGAGAGCCTGAGGTTTGTCGTGTGCATGCAATGGATCGAGCGCAGCCAGGACGCGCGGGCTGCGCCAAGCCCTGGACCCTTTCACGATGAGCAGCGGAACCGCACTGCGCCGGATGAGTTCGAAATCCGTTTGGCTCAACAATAATCGTGCGAGACGGTTATGCCGGTGCGCCTCGATGACGACAAGATCCGCCTGACACAAGAGCGCTTGCCGCAGGATGGCCTCATGAACGGCGTAGCCCGTCTGAACCGCCGTTTCAACGACCAGCTCCTCGCGCCGGAGACGGTTGGCAATTCGCTCGAGGTCGGCGCGATTCTGTGCGACGGCCGCACGCATCCCCGCAGCGACCGAAGCCGCCGCATATCCGAGCGCAATTTGCGGGGTGGGAATGGCATTGAAGAGCTCGAGACTCGCTCCGGTCCTATGCGCAAGCTCTGCAGCACGACTCACCGCTTTGTTCGACCGCCTCGACGGGTTGGCAACCGCCACCAAAATCTTTTGCACTTGCAACGGGATCATGGGCAACTTCCTGGGCGATCCATGCTGGTCTGTGGAACACAGGCTATCGAGACGCCCTCAATGACACTATCCGTGGATCTACGTGAGATTTTCGGACACCGCTTAAAGATGGCTATCGACCCGTACTCCCATGGGAGTTTCCACGATATCGTCCTCGAGGTCAGGGGTGGATAGTTCACCAGGAATACGGAGGTATTTGCCATGAATCAGCCCGCACGGGGCTCGATCGAGGACACCAGCGCGCCGCCGGTGCAGGTACCGGTTGCAATTTCCGCCCGGCACGTGCATTTGACGCAAGAAACTTTGGAACAATTATTCGGCGCGGGTTACCAGCTTCGTGTCCGCTCACCTCTTCTGCAGCTCGGACAATATGCCGCCCAAGAGACCGTCGTCCTGGTCGGTCCACGGGGCCGGCTGGCGGCCGTTCGTATCGTGGGTCCGACACGATCGGAGGATCAAGTAGAGTTGTCGCGGACCGATGCGATCAATCTTGGCGTCGACGCGCCGGTGCGCGAGTCGGGGGATCTCTCCGGCACTCCGGGCATTATGATCGAGGGTCCGGCGGGCAAGGTGACGATCGAGCGGGGTGTGATTTGCGCCCTGCGCCACATCCACATGAGCGCTGCGGATGCTGCCGCCTTGGGAATCCAAGATCAGGACCGGGTAAGCGTCAAAGTGTCGACCAGCGACCGCAAATTGACCTTCGGCGACATCGTCGTGCGCGTGTCGCCGGTGTATCGACTCGAACTCCACCTGGATGCCGATGAGGGCAACGCTGCCGGACTACATCCCGGTGACGACACCGTGTTGGTTGAGATCGACAACAAACCTACTGCGGCAATTTCCAACGCCGGCTAACGCTGCCAAAGAATTCGATTGCACTCCAACGGCACCGAAACGCCATCGAAGAAAGGCAGCACCCGCGCGGTGTAGTCTGCCGCCGGCCGCCCGGCCGGCACTGCCGCAGTAAACACATGGCTACTGAGGCTATCGGCGAGATGCCGCACGCTCACTGCCCGATGTCGCTCGGCGACTCCGCCCGCGGACGCCTCGGCGTAAATTTCCATGCGTACTTGGTCGGCGGCCAGGCCGCCTAAATTCACCGAAATCTCGAACCGGTGTTGACCCGCCACGGTCTCGATCTTCACCGCGCCGAAGCGTACCGAATTCCAATGTCGCTGCAAGTCGAGCTGCCATGCAGTGATGCGTTTGCCCACGGCACCCTGCTCCGCCGCGCGCTTGAGGTAGCGCTGTGCGGCGGGAACGTAGTGTAGTTCGGTGTACTCGCGCACGGTGCGCCCGCTCGAATATTGGGGCGTGAGCTGCGCCATGCTATGTCGCATTCGCGCTACCCAGGCATCCGGCACGTCGTTGCGATCGCGGTTGTAGAAATCCGGGATGACCTCCTGTTCGAGCAGTGAGTACAGCGCCCCGGCCTCGGCCGCATCCCAGGCCGGATCCTCTCCATGTTCCTGGCCATCCCCCAGCGCCCACCCAACCTCACCTGAATAGGCTTCGGCCCACCACCCATCGAGCTCGGACAAATTGAGGCCTCCATTCACCAGCACTTTCATGCCGCTGGTGCCGCTGGCCTCCCAAGGACGCCGTGGCGTATTGATCCAGAGATCCACCCCCTGCACCATGTGCTCGGTGAGCAACATGTCATAATCGGCGAGAAACACCGCTCGCTGGCGCGCCGCCGTGCCGCGAATGAAGCGAGTCCAGAGCGCAATCAACGCCTGTCCCGCATGGTCGGCCGGATGCGCCTTGCCCGCGATGACCAGCTGGATCGGGCGCTCGGGATGCAGCAGCAGCCGCAGTAATCGCGCAGGGTCGTGCAGCAGCAGATTCGGGCGCTTATAAGTTGCAAACCGCCTCGCAAAACCGAGCGTCAGGACCTTAGGGTCCAGAATATGCCGCGCGGCCTCGATTGCATCGCTTGCCGCACCGGAGGCCCGCAGCTGCTGCGCGAGCCGTTGCCTCGAATACTCGACCAGGGAGGCGCGCGACAGATTGCGCAGGCGCCAGAACTGCGCATCGCCCGCGCCGCGAATATCCCTCGAGACATTGTCGAGCGCACGCGACCAGCATTCCTTGCCGCAGGTCTCGGTCCATAGTGCATCGGCCGCGGCGGAGTCCCAGCTAGGAACGTGCACGCCGTTGGTGACGTGGCCCACGGGAATCTCATCGAGCGGCCAGCGTGGAAACAGCGGGGCAAAAATGCGCCGGCTCACCTGCCCATGCAGACGGCTGACCCCGTTGACGGCGCCGCTGCCGCGCATCGCGAGATTCGCCATGCTGAAGGCTTCCATGGGGTCGTCCGGATTCGCACGGCCGAGCGCCAGCAATTGATACGGGGAAATACCAAGTTTGGCTTGCGCGTAGTCGCCCAAATACCGGACGACCAACTCGGGATCAAAACGATCGAATCCGGCCGCGACTGCAGTGTGGGTCGTGAACAGATTGCCGGCGCGAGTCACGGCCAGAGAGGCTTCGAAAGATTGCGCGGTTCGCTGCATGAAACCGCGCGCGCGCTCGAGCACCGCAAACGCCGCGTGTCCCTCGTTGAGATGGCAAACTTCCGGCTGCAAACCCAACAGATCGAGGAGTCGCCAGCCGCCGATTCCCAGCAGCAGTTCCTGCTGCAGACGAGTTTCGGGTCCGCCGCCGTACAGCTCGCCGGTAATCCCCCGGTACGTCGGGTAGTTGGCGGCGTCATTGCTGTCGAGCAGGTACAGGGTCAGACGGCCGACTTGGACTTTCCACGTGCGCACCCAAATCGGGTGCCCGGGCAGATCCATTTTGAAGCGCAGCCATTCGCCGTTCGCCCGGCGCAGGGGAGTTACCGGCAACTGCCCGGGATCGTTGTATGGGAAGACCGCCTGCTGCGCACCATCCGGGTCGATCACTTGCCGGAAATACCCTTGGGCATAGAGCAACCCCACGCCGATAACCGGAACACCCAAATCACCAGCCGCTTTGAGCTGATCGCCGGCCACGTTGCCGAGGCCGCCCGAATAGATGGGCAAGGACTCGCTCAGCATGAACTCCATGCTGAAATAGGCGACGCTGCTCAAGGCGGACTTCGCATGAGTCTGCTGAAACCAACCTGGCGACTGCGCGGCCTCGCTTCTCTGTTTGAGCAGCGCATCGACATGGCCGCGGAAAGTCGCGTCGGCCAGGAGCCTTTCGATTCGATCTCTCGAGACGCTCTGCAAGACCCCCCACGGACTGTGCGTCAGCTCCCACGAGTCCGGGTCCAACTGCTTCCACACCTCGTCCGCCGCATGATTCCACGACCAGCGCACATCAAGTGCGAGTTCGGCGAGGGGCCCGATTCCTTCGATATCCGCGGGCAGCAAGGTGTGCAGGGGACTCGCTGCTCTAATCGACATCGCTCTGGCGCTCCACTACTGAATTGCGCCTTCATAACATAGATCTTTTACGGTTGCTGTGTCGGGTGGCGAAAGCGGCTGTTGAAAAATTTACGATCACCCCACTCGCGCCGGCGGATGCGGCCGAGGTGCATTACTCGACTACCCGGCAAGCGTCCGCGATTCTCGACCGTCGATCACCGCGGCACGTCCTGCCGGCGTGGTTTCAAGCAGCAGACGCCTCGACCGGCGCCATGTCGGCCATCTTCTTAGGCGGTGCGGTACAGCGAACCAGCAAAACCGGGACTGTCGCGGCACGCACGACCTGTTCCGCATCGCTGCCCAGGGCCACTCGCAGCAAACCCCGGCGCCCGTGCGTGCCCATGACGATCAGATCCGCCGCCCACTCCTTCGCCTGCGCGAGGATGAGGTCCGCCGCCGCTCCGCCGATCGATTCGAGCAACACACACTCGGGGCTGATTCCTTGGCGCTGCACCGCCGCCTCGGCCAGATCCAGAATCGTCCGCCCGCCCTTGCGGAGTCATTCGAATGGCCCCTCTTCTGCCCGGAATTGCCACCGCGCATTTCGGCTTTCGCGTACGCCCTGAGCATCCTGGCCCTGCTCGTCTAATCCGGTACGAACATCCATACCGCCGCCGCGCCCATCACTGTCGTCGCCACCCAGCCGAGGACGACAATCGGCCGGCTCGCCGTGAAACGACCCATGACCGAACGCTTGGAGACGAGCAAGATGATGACCACCATGAGGGGCACCGCGACGACTCCGTTGATTACTGCGCTCCAAAACAAGGCCTTCATGGGGCTGATGGGCAGGTACTGGATGACAAGACCTGCCAGGACGCTGAACGCAATGATCCCGTAGAAGCCACGCGCATCTGCTGCCTTGCGTTCGAGGCCGGAACGCCAACTCATGGCCTCCGACAGCGCGTACGCGCCGGACCCCGCGAGCACCGGCACACCAATCAGGCCCACGCCCAATATCCCGACCGCAAAGAGTATGAACGCGAAATCACCCGCCAAAGGACGCAGCGCACTTGCCGCTTGGGCAGCGGTATTGATATCGATAACTCCCGCCGCATGCAGCGTGACCGCCGTCGCCAGGATGATGAAGTACGCGGTAAGGTCCGAGTAAAGCATGCCGCTCCAGGTATCCCAGCGTATACGGCGCAGTTCGCTCCCTGCGGCGCACGGATCGCGTACGAGAGCCGGCGCTTCGCCTTGACCCGCTTGCATTTCCTCGACCTCTTCGGACGCCTGCCAGAAGAACAAGTAAGGACTGATGGTCGTGCCGAACACACCGACTACGACGGCGGCGGATTTGGCATTGAGCTTGATATCGGGCCAGACGGTGTGCGCTGCCACCTCGCGCCAAGGGACGTGAACCGTGAACAGGACTGCGACGTACGCCAGCAAGGACAAGGTCAGCCATTTCAAGAACCGCACGTATCGGTGATAAGGGATAAATACTTGCAGCAGCAGCGTCCCGATCACGAAGCACGTGGTCATAAAATGACGGTTGAAGCCGGTAGCTAGCTCAGCGACTTCCCCCATGGCTGCCACATCCGCCGCAATGTTGAGTGTGTTTGCAATCAGCAGCAATAGCACCACCGCCCGGACGATGATGGGCGGGAAAGCGTCTTTGATGTTGGCGGCCAGCCCTTTCCCGGTAACACGGCCGATCGATCCGCACATGTATTGGATGGCGGCCATCAGTGGAAAAGCCAGCGGCATCGTCCACAACATGTTGAGTCCGAACTGCGCGCCTGCCTGGGAATAGGTCGCGATGCCGCTCGGATCGTCGTCGGCGACACCGGTAATGAGGCCGGGACCCACCCGCGCCAAGGGGTGCTCCTTCAGTCGGGTCCAGAAGTTTCGGCGCATCCTAGGCGTTTTCCGGCACGAGAACGGCGGCCCCTTGAACGCGACCGTTGCGCAGGTCGCTCACCGCCTCGTTCGCCGCGCGCAGTGGATATCGGGTCGTGGATGTTTTTATGCGGGCTTGCTGCGCCAACGGCAAAAACGCCGCGGCATCCCGCCGTGTAAGATTGGCCACCGAGACGAGTTGACGTTCTTCCCACAAGATGCGGTAAGGAAACGACGGTATGTCGCTCATGTGAATGCCGCCGCACACCACTCTACCGCCCTTCTTGACGGCTTTGAGTGCGGCCGGGACCAACTCGCCAGCCGGCGCAAATATGATCGCGGCATCCAAGAGCTCGGGCGGAGCCTCGTGCGAGTCGCCGGCCCAGAAGGCGCCGAGCGAACGCGCAAACTCCTGTGCGGCCCGGTCGCCCGCGCGGGTGAACGCGTACACCTTGCGGCCCTGCCAGCGGCACACCTGGGCGATCACGTGGGCGGCGGCGCCAAATCCATACAAGCCGATCGTCCTGGTTTCTCCCGCGGCAACCAGCGATCGCCAGCCGATCAGGCCCGCACACAGCAGCGGTGCCGCCGCGATCGGATCGGCAAATGCATCCATCGGGATCGCAAAAGCTGCGTCGGCAACGACTTGGCTGGCAAAGCCGCCGTCCCGGTCATATCCGGTAAATGTCGGCGCGTCGCAGAGATTCTCGCGGTCGCAAGGCAGTACTCGCAATGCCCGCAAGTCTTGCCCAACCAGGGTATACCCACACGCTGCCCAATCTCCCAAGTGCCGGAGGCGGGGCCGAGGGCGTCGACGATTCCGACGATTTCGTGTCCTGGAACTATGGGGTAGTGGATATGAGGTAATTCGCCGTCGATGACGTGCAAGTCCGTCCGGCATACGGCGCAAGCCTCGACACGGATCCGCATCTCCCCGACCCCTGGGGTGGGGTCTGGCCGCTCCTCCAGGATCAGCGGGTCGCCGCGCGAGCGTAGTACCATCGCATGCATCGACATATACCAGCCCCCGACCCGCGCCGAGTTCATGGTCTCTGCAGCGGGACTCGTTTCAGAATGGCAGATTCTGCGCGAAGTCGGTCGGCTTGACCACGAGCACGTCGCAGGGGAGTGTTTCGAGCACGTGCTCCGCGGTGCTGCCGATCAGGGCGCGTTTCAAACCGCTGCGCGCGATCGCGCCCATGACGACGATGTCCGCGTGCCATACGGCCGCCATTCGCGGTATGTACTCTGCGGCCGCGCCCGCTTCGACGTGCAGATTGCCGTCGACGATCCCATATTGATCGGTGAGCTGCTTGATCTGCGAATGCCTGAGCTCCTGCTCCGCTGCCAGCGCTTCCGCGGATAGGCTCATCATCGAAGCCATTCCACCCACCGCTGCGGTGGCGATCGTGGCGGGTAGGTAAGCATGAATTGCGTGCAGCTTCGCGTTCAATCGCTTCGCCATCGAGGCCGCCACGTCCAAAATGCGATGGTCGAGCGCGGCCGGCGCATCGTGTACGTGGCCGGGGTCCACCGCTGCCATGAGCACCGGCGGACTGGCCCAGGATTTCGGTTTGGTCAACAGTAGGGGCACGGGACAGGTTCTGATCAAATGCCAGTCCGTATTGGTGGCGAACGCGCGCTCGGCGAAGGAGTGGTGGTGGGTATCCTTCACCACCACGTCCGCGGGGGAATTGCGCATCCAGGCCTTGACGGCCTGATACAAGGGATCGCCGCTGATGAGGTGTGTCGTGACATCGAGGCCGTCGTCGCGCAGCGGTTCGGCCAACTGCTCCAGCAGCGCATCCAAATTGTCGTTGAGCAGCGCGTTGCTGAGGGGCGGCAGTTCACCCTCCAAGTGCGCTTCTCGCGCACGCTTGGTATCGCAAATCAGGAGTTCGATCCCCGCGCCCAGCCACCTGGCCAGTGCCGCCGCCTTCTCGATGGCCGGCTGATCCCTGACCAACGGGATCAACGATGACCAGGATATCGGTAATTTGATCCATTGCTATGTCCTCCCACGGCTGCCTGGCTTGCCTAGTCGACCACAACCCCGTCATCGCGCATGATCTTGTGGACCGCCCCCGCACCGCTGCAGGCGCGACAGATAATCCGCCGTCGCTCTGATGTCTCGATCATCGAAGTTTCCCAAAAAGCGCACCAGGTTCTCATCGACGTTGTGCCGGCGACCCTCGCCCAACTTATGCAGTTGATTGACCAAGTACGGGTAGTGCTGATTTCGGAGCGACGGCACGTAGCCGTCGTCGTCGCCGTGCGCATCGCCGCGATGACAGGCGGCGCAGTGCTCGCGGAAGATGTCCCGGCCCCGCGCCAGCTGCGCACCATCCCCGGTCTGCGCGCGGCCCGACCGCGGCGCCCGGTTCAAGATACGCCGCGATGTCGACCCAGCTTTGCCGCCGGCGCAATCTCCTTCTGGCTCAGTACCCGGTGCATCGTGTTGCTGTCGCGCTCCGCGCCGGCAAAATCGGCTAGTTGCCGCACCAGATAAGTGAAGCGCTGTCCCGCCAACGCCGGGATTGCGCGGTCCGCATCGCCCTGCGCCTGCCGACCGTGGCAGCTTGCACAATAGCGGCCAAACTGCGCGGCGCCGCGAGTCGGGTGCGCGTCGAGCGCGAGCGCTGCTTGCGTCTCTCGGTCGACGCTCTCTTGAGACGCGCGCGCACCGACGCCCGCAAAAGTGAAAAAAACGGCAATCGCAACCAGAATTTTAGATTGCGACGCGCCGGTCTCTGCCGCCACAAATACCACCCCACGTAACTGCACGATATCCGCTGCCAGTATCTTGCAATAAGAACAACAAGACATCGGGGGTTATGCGTAGGGAACTCGCGCTACTACTTGCGGAGGCGCCTGGAGGTCGGCGTCCGCCCGCGGGCCCGGACGCTTACGGGCCGCTGAGTTCGGCGATGGCCGCGAGCAGTGCCTTGGTATCGACGGGCTTGCTGAGAAATCGGCATTGCGGAATCGACGTCCTGACCACTCGCATCATGGACTGCAGATCTCCGCTCAACAGAATGGCCGGGACGTCGCGGCCTTGCTGCTCGCGCAGTTGCTGAAGAACATCGAGTCCCGTCAGTTTTCCATCAAGATGATAGTCGGCGATCAATACATCGCCGGGCTTGAGGTCCAGCAGCAGGCTCTGCGCTTCTGCCACCGTGGCGGCCGCGCGGGTATCGAAACCTTCGAGGCTCAGAAACAGTTCGGTCGCCATGCGCACCGAGTCGTTGTCTTCCAGCAGTATCAGCCGCCGTCCCGACGACGTCGGCACCGAGGTGTTTTCCACCTCGGCGCGCACCGGCATCTCGGTTTGCTGCAGCAGTCGATGCCGAGGTATGCGGACGCTGACGCATGTCCCCTCGCCGACCGTCGAAGCGACCGCAACCGAATAGCCGAGCAATCGGGACACTTCGCGGACGATGGCAAGTCCCAGCCCGACGCCCAGCCGCTGCGTGCCCTGCGGACCGATTTGATAGTACTCGTCAAATACGCGTTCCAGCTTGTCCTCCGGAATGCCCACTCCGGAATCCTCGATCCTGAGCACGAGGGCATCAGCATCGAGAGTCTGCGCAATACGCACGTAACCCCGTTCGGTATATTTGAGCGCGTTGCCGAGCAAATTTTGCAGCAATTGTGCAAACAGCGTGCGATCCGTCGATATCACGACTTGGGTTTCCGGAAATTCCAACTTTAGATTCTTGGCCGCTGCTGCCGCCTGGAATTCCCGAGCGAGGTCCGCGAACGCCGCAGCCAAACTGACCGGCGACAGCTGCGGGTCAATGGCGCCCGACTCCAAGCGGCTGATATCCAGCAGCGTGTCGAGCAGTCGTGTCGCGCTGTCGATGGCCATCTCCTGATGGCTCACGAGATCCCGCAATCCCGGGTCATGCTGCGTAAGCTTTTGCATCGAGGCGTTGATGAGGCGGATCGCCTGCAAGGGCTGGCGCAAATCGTGGCTCGCGGTCGCGAGAAAGCGGCTCTTGGCCCGATTGGCGCGGTCAGCTTCCTCGCGCGCCGCGACCAGGGCATCGCTGATGGAGCGGCGCTCCGTCATGTCGCGAATCGCCGCCGCGACCAGGGTTTGGTCGCCATCGCGAAACGGCGACAGGCGAATGCCTGCGGGAAATTCGCTGCCGTCGGCGCGCCGCGCAAACAGGTCGTTGATCCGAGCCCCCATTTCGCGGCTCGCCGGCTCTTGCATATAGCTCGACAGATGCGCGCCGTGACGTGTGTGAAATCGCTCCGGAATCAGCATTTTGAGGGGCTGGCCAACGAGCTGCTCGGGGGTATACCCGAACACACCGCTGGACGTTTCGTTGGCGAAGCGAATGATGCCGAGATCGTCGACCACGAGCATCGCGTCGGGCGAGAATTGCAGCAACCGCTGCGCAATGGAGCTAATTTCGGCCATTACAGACCCTAAGACCTTAATAGGTCGGTGGCGGGTGGACCTGCTGGTGCGTTGAATTCGACTGTGCACGATATCACAGTCCGCGCTCATCGAATCGAGGCGGCCCGGCACGCTCGCTAAGGGTCCGGCGCAGGTAACTTCGGAAAGCCGCAGCTGGACAGCGCCGGTCAATCCGGCACACTGACAAGCGATCGACACCGGGCAGATTTGACATTTCAATCCCGGGTACCGACCGTTGGCGACAAAGAGGTATCCATTGGGCGACATCAAGAGGAACGAGCCGGGTTCCGATCTCATTCTCGAGCAATTGATGGAGATTGCCCGGGCCTCGGCGCTTGCGGAGATGGCGAGCGGCGTTGCTCACGAACTCAATCAACCGCTGGGTGCGATCGCGACGTTTTCCCAAGCCGGCGAGCGCATGCTCAGCCGCCCCGACCCCATGGTAAGCCGGGCGCTGGACGTGTTTCACCAGATCAACCTTGCGGCGCTCGGTGCGGGCGAAGGCATAAAGCGCATCCGACGCCTGTTTGAACGGGCATCGCCGCAGCGTACCCGATGCCAAATGCCCGAACTGACGGCGGAGCTGCTGCCCATTCTCGACGTACTCGCGCTGCGCGTTCAAGGCAGCGTGTGCGTCGAGATACCAAGCCCGTTACCCGATCTGCTGCTCGACCGGCTGAGAATTCAGCTTGTGTTATATGCCTTGGTACAAAACGCCATCGACGCCAGTGCAGCAATGCCCGATCCGCCCTCGATTCGAATCGACATCTCTGCGGATCGCTATTCCGTCGAAACCGGCGTCACCGACTCGGGTCCCGGAGTCCCCGAGGAACTGCAGGTCCAGCTGTTTAAGCCGTTCTTCACCACCAAGCCCCGCGGCACCGGTCTTGGCTTGGCGTCGAGTCGGGCGATCATCGAATCGCACGAAGGCAGTATCGGTTTTAATAATGTGGCAGCCGGCGGCAGCCGCTTCTGGTTCCGGCTGCCGGCTGCCCCAAACTAATCGGAGCGCTCATGGTAAAGGCAAACGACATGGCAGTGCCCACCATTTACGTGGTTGATGACGACGACGGGATGCGGCGTGCTCTCGATGCGCTTCTGAGCACGGTCGGGTACAAGACAGCGGTTTTTTCACGCCCAACCGATTTCTTGGCGAACTTCAAACCCGACTCCCCCGGCTGTCTCGTACTCGACATCCGCATGCCGGATATGAGCGGTCTGGAAGTGCAGCAGCAGCTCAATCGCAGAGGCTCCATGCTGCCCGTCATATTCATCACCGGGCACGGCGATGTACCCATGGCCGTGCAGGCAATGAAGGAGGGTGCATTCGAGTTCATCCAGAAACCCTTCCGCGACCAGGATCTGCTCGACCGCATCAATCATGCACTGAAGCTCGATGCCGAGAATCGCAGCACGGTTGCCCGCCGCGCCGACATTCAGCACCGGATCGAGTCATTGACCCCACGCGAGCGGCAGGTGATGGATTTGGTCGTGGATGGCGCGGCCAACAAAGTAATCGCCATCGACCTGGCCCTGAGCGAGCGCACCGTCGAAATCCATCGGGCCAAGGTCATGGAAAAGATGGGCGCGCGCTCCGTTGCGCACCTCGTGAAGCTGCACCTGACGCTCACCGACACGCCGAACGGCTGATTCCGGCGGACTCTACGGAGTGCCGGTCGGATATCCCTGATATGACGCCGGCCCGGATTGTCGATACTTATGAGCAATGCAATCACCCATCAGTCTGACGTTTCGCCACATCGAACGCTCCGGGGCCCTCGAAGAACGCGCGCGGAAATTGGGGTCTCATTTGGCGCGCTTCAACGAACGCATCACGCACTGTCATATCACGATCCAAGGGCCGGATAGCCCTGGCGGGGACGCCGGCTCAACGTATTCCGTGAAGATTGACCTGACGGTGCCCGGCGCGCACATCCATGCCGACAGCCTTCACTTCGATGGCGCGGGACATGACGATATTTACCTTGCGCTCCGCGATGCGTTCAACAACGCCAAGCGGCAATTGCAAGACCTCCCGGCCGTACGCAGCCGCAAACCCGGCGCAACGGGCTTCGCCGGCGCGGGCAGCGGCTAGGCGTGATCGCCCGCCTTTGGGCCGACCATCGTTCAGCGAACCACCGGCGGCAGCTGCGGTCCCACCGCCGTCATGGCCAGCGGCAGATGCCCGTGCTGATGGGTGCCGCTGAGCGCGGCGATCGGCATTGATGCGGTCCACAGGCCGCAGGCGACGATGACGGCGCCGAGCAGGCGCGCGAAGCTGCCGTGTTGGATCACGAGCCGGGCGCCGGCGTAGCTCAAGCCAAGCATGGCCGGCAACGTGCCCAAGCCAAACGCGATCATGGTTGCGCCGCCGCCGGGCGCGCCGCCGGCGAACGCCGCAGCCAGCAGGACGGAATAGACTAGGCCGCAGGGCAGCCAGCCCCACAGCAATCCCATCGTCAAGGCGCGCAGCGCTGGCTGCGTCGGCAGCCTGCCGCGCGCGATCGGTGCAAGCCGCCGCCACACCAGGGCGCCCCAGCGTTCCGGCGCGCGCAACCAGCGCGGCTGCAAGCCGGCGCCGAGCGCAATGTTGAGGCCGATGAGCACCACGATGAGCGCCGTTCCCAAGCGCAGCACCTCGCTCCACCGCGAAGTCTCGAAGCCCATCCCGGCCGCCTCGCCCAAGCTGCCGACGATGGCGCCGCCGAGGCCGTAACTTAAGATGCGCCCGAGCTGATAGAGCAGCGGCTGCCAGCGTGACCCGCCGCCCCGGGCCGTGCCCAGTGCGGTCGCGAGACCGCCGCACATCGCCAGGCAATGCGTGCTGCCGAGGACTCCCGCAATGAATGCCGTACCGAGTGCCAGCTCATGCATCGCGTGAATTCCGATCGCTGCGCATGGGCTTGGTGTCGTCGTCGAGCAGGATCTGCACTGCCGGTGTCTGCAGATCGTCGAATTGGCCGCGCTTCACCGCCCAAAAAAACGCCCACACCATGATGGCGACCATGACCAACCCTAAGGGAATCAACAGGTACAGTATGTTCATGCGGGCGCAATCCGTGGCGCATGCTTCACCGGCACATCCGCCCCGGTCACGCCCGGGCGCGGCTGCTCGGCCAGCAGCCGCGCGGCATTCAACACCACCAGCAGCGAGCTTGCGGACATCCCTAGCGCCGCCATCCACGGCTGCAGCCAACCGCTGGCGGCGAGCGGCACCGCAGTAGCGTTGTACACAATGGCCCATGCGAGGTTCTGCCGGATCACGTGCAAACAGCGTCGTGCCGTCGCGACGCCGACACAGAGAGGCGCAAGCGCTTCCCCCAGCAACACCACGTCGGCGCTCACCTTGGCCAGGTCAGTCCCGCCGCCGATCGCCACCGAAACGTCGGCCCCTGCCAGCACGGGCGCGTCATTCACGCCGTCCCCGACCATCGCCACGACGTGGCCTTGGCTTTGCAGAGCACGCACGAACGCTACCTTGTCGCCGGAGCGCAAGTCGCCGCACGCGGTCGCCACACCCAGCTGCCGCGCCACGTCGGCAACGACGCGCGTTCGATCGCCGCTGGCGATGGAAGGCTCCAAGCCGAGCGCCCGCAGACTTTCCACCGCGGCGAGAGCATCACCGCGCAGACCATCCTTGAGCACGAACTCGGCCAGCAGCCCCTCGGTGTCGCCGAGGAATACACTGGAGCGGGTATCCGCGGCGGTCGGCGCGGCGCACCGTGACGCGCAGATTTCGCCGACGTAGTCGCCGCACCCGATGCGATAGATCACTTCGCCGACCCGGCCTTCGATGCCGCGGCCGGGAGAGGAACGCACATCGGTGACTACGGCGGCGCCGGCATCGTCAAACGCGCGCGAGATGGGATGTTCGGAGTGCCGTTCGAGCGCCGCGGCGGCCGCCATGCATTGCTCGCGATCGGCGCGCGCACTCAGCAGGCGCACTTCCGCGACGCGCGGCTGCCCGCGGGTCAAGGTGCCGGTCTTGTCGAAAACGATGCGGTCGGCGCGCGCAAGCGCTTCAAGTGCGCGCCCTCGCGTGACCAGCAGACCGGCACTCGCCAGCCGTGTCGTGGCCGCGGCCAGCGCCGCCGGCGTCGCCAGCGACAGCGCACAGGGACAGGTCACCACCAACACGGCAAGCACCGTTGGGAAAGCGCGCGCCGCATCCGCGTGCAGCCAATAGATGGCGACCAGCGACGCCAGCAGGAGTACGCCGCCCACGAACCACGCAGCGACTCGATCGGCAACGTCGGCAATTCGCGGACGGCTCGCGCGCGCGCGCTCCAGCAGCCGGGAAACCGCCGCCAGCGTGGAATCCTGGCCCACGCGGGTAACCCTCACCTCGACAGCACCGCTCCGATTGAGCGTACCGGCGATGACGGCGTCGCCGGGCGCGCGCGCCCGCGGCATGGATTCTCCGGTGAGCATGGATTCATCGATTTCGGTCTGCCCGGAGAGGATTTCGCCGTCTGCGGGAATGCGCTCGCCGGGCAGTATCCGAACTCGATCCCCGGCGCACAATTCATCGGGTATTACGCGCTCTGCTTGTGAACCATCCATGCGCGTGACGCTCTCCGGCAGCAACCGGGCGATGGCGTCATGGTGCAGTCCGACACCATGCCGCATCGACATTTCGATGTAGCGTCCAAGCAGCAGGAAGAACGTGAACATGACGGCGGAATCGAAGTAGACGGCGCCCTGTCCGCGCCACGTGGCCCAAACGCTCCAGCCGTAGGCGGCGCCGATGGCCAGGGCCACCGGCAGATCCATCCCCAAGATACCCGTGCGCAGTCCGCGCCACGCCGCGGTGAAAAACGGCTGAGCGGCGTACAGCACGACCGGCGTCGCGACCAGCAGGCTGACAAACCGCAACAACTGTGCAAGATCGGGGGCAATGCCATCCATGGCGCCGGCATACAGCGATACGGCGTAGGTCATTACCTGCATCATGCCGAAGCCGGCCACGGCCAGCCGCTTCAGCGCCGCGCGCCGTTCGCTCATCCATACGGGCCCGCCGGCGGTAAAGCTCAATGGTTGTGGTTGATAGCCCAAGGTGTGAATGCGTTCCAGCACGCGGCTGAAGGCGACGCGTGCGGGGTCGAAACGTACTTCGGCGCAGGCACTGCTCGCATTGACGTGTATCTCGGTGATGCCCTCGAGCTGCCCGATGCTATTCTCGATCAGCCAGGCGCAAGCCGCGCAGTGCATCCCTTCGATCTGCAGGCTGAGCTCGCGCTCATCGTCACGGCGTAAATGCGTGTAGCGCTTGAGCGCCTCCTCTCGATCGTAAACCGGCCAATTTCGCCCGCCGTATCGAGGCACCTCGTCGGTAACGGTGCGAAACTCGTAGAATCGTTCCAGCCCTTGCGCGATGATGAGAATCGCGGCGGCTTCGCAGCCGCCGCAGCAGACAGGCTGAGACTTACCGTCGATCCGCACGGCAAACGCGCAGCCCGGCGCCACTGCATTGCCGCAATGAAAGCAGATTCCGGACGGCGGCAGGGTCACGGCGGCGCCCGCTAATCGGAAGAATCGCTGTGCTCGAGCACGACGTCATTGGTGTGGACGGCCAGATAAGCGCTGAGGCAGCTGCCGATGACCGCGCTGGAAATCAAGCTGATGATGATCCAAGGCCAGATATGCCGGTACCAGGCAGCCGTGGGTGGTGTCATAACTTTATGGTCCTATGAAGCGGGTTTTCTCAGTTCTGGCAATCCTGGGATCGTCGAACGCGCTGATCCGCAGCGTGATCGGGTGTACCCCGTGTGCAACGCCGGCGGGCGCCTGCAGCCGCACGGCCACGTTGCTGACGGTGCCGGGCCCGACTTCGATCGGGTTTGCCGGTGTCGAGAGCTCGAGACGATCGAGACCTTGCGCCTGCAACCGGTAGATGTGCCCCTTGTCATCCTCGTTGATCACCTTGATGGTGTACGCGTTCTCGATCCAATCACCATGCACCTCGCGGTACAAGGTGTTTCGATCACGGATGACATCCAAGATCAACGGCGTGCGGGTCCCCAGCGAATACGCGATGGTACCGGCGGCAAGCGTCAATAGCGCCCCGTACACGAACAGCCTGGGACGCGCCACATGGGTTTGCTTGCCCGCCATGGCGTGCTCGGTGGTGTAGCGAATGAGGCCGCGCGAGTAGCCCACTTTGTCCATGACATCGTCGCAGGCGTCGATACACGCGGCGCACGCGATGCACTCGTATTGCAGTCCCTTGCGGATGTCGATACCCGTCGGACACACCTGCACGCAGAGCGTGCAGTCGACGCAATCCCCCAGACCCTTGGCACGGGCATCCGAGCCGCGCCGGCGTGCGCCGCGCGGCTCGCCCCGCGCAGGATCGTAGGAAATGACCAGCGTATCCTTGTCGAACATCGCACTCTGAAAGCGCGCGTAGGGGCACATGTATTTGCACACTTGTTCGCGCAGATAGCCGGCATTTCCGTAGGTCGCCAGCGAGTACAGGAAAATCCAGAAAATGGCCCATGGACCCAGCGACAGATTCATCAGTTCCGAGCCGATCGAGCGGATCGGCATGAAGTAGCCGACGAACGTGAACCCCGTGTAGCAGGCGAGGGTCAGCCAGAGGATCTGCTTGGCACCCTTGCGCACCACCTTTTCGAGCGACCACGGGCCCTGATCCAGCTTCATGCGCCTGGACCGGGTACCTTCGGTCCATTGCTCGATCCACAGGAACAATTCCGTCCACACTGTCTGCGGACAGGCATAGCCGCAGAAAACTCGACCCGCCAGAGCCGTGAAAAAGAACAGCGACAGCGCCGCCATGATCAGCAGCAGCGCCAGATAAACGAAATCCTGCGGCCACAGGGTCAGTCCGAATATATGAAACTTGCGGGCGGGCAGATCGAACAACAGCATCTGTTGTCCGTCCCAACGCAGCCAGGCCACGCCGTAGAATAAACCCAGCAGAACGACGACGGTTGCGCTGCGGCGCGTCGCAAATCGGCCTTTGATCTCGCGCGGGTAGATCTTTTCCGCGGCCTCGTAGAAACTGCTTGCCGACGCTTCGGGCCGTGCAGGTACGGTAATCGGGGTGTTCACCGCCGACCACCGCCGCCAGCGGAGCGGTCCTCGCGATGGGCAGTGCGGATCATGTACACGCTGAGCGCGCTCGCGAGCGCGGCGATGGCCCAGAAAAAGAAAAAGCCCAACGCATAGCCGGCATCTCGATTGAGATTGTCGAAAATCCGCGGACCGGCGTCGCGCAACAGCTGAGGGTCTACCGCCGCGAAGAACAACAGGCTGGCGACGCTGGCGGCGAGAAAGGACGGCCACAACACCAGCGCAATGGCGACCCAATGTTGCCGATCGCCAACCTCATCGTCTTCGGACTTGCGCGCTGTCATGGCGCTTCACGGAGCGTGCGAGAGGCTGTACACATAGGCCGACAGCAGGCGGATCTTATCCGTGCCCAACCACTCGTGGGCCGGCATTTGCCCGTGGCGCCCGTCCGTGATCGACTTGCGTACGGCAGCCTCGGAGCCGCCATAGAGCCAGATATCATCGGTGAGATTCGGTGCACCGACGGCCTGATTGCCTTTGCCGTCCGCCCCGTGGCACGCTGCGCACAACGCAAAACGGGCTTTTCCGGCCTCGATTTTGTCCGCCGGCTCTTTGCGCCCGCTCAGACTCAAGACGTAGGCCATCACCTCGCCGACTCCCTGCTCACCCAAGACCGGGCCGAGCGCCGGCATGATGCCTTCGCGGCCGTGGGTGATCGTCTGCATGATCGCCTCCGGGGTGCCGCCGTGCAGCCAATCATCGTCCGTCAAATTCGGAAATCCTGGGGCGCCGCGGGCATCCGAACCATGGCAGCCCACGCAGTTGTTGGCGAACAAGCTGTGGCCGAGCGCGAGCGCCTTGGGATCTTTGGCCAGATCAACGATCTCGCGGCCGGCAAACGCGGCGTAGATCGGCGCGTACTTCTGCTTGGCGGCGGTCATCTCTTGTTCATATTGGCCCGCCTTGCTCCAGCCCAGCATATTGCCGAAGGTGCCGAGCGCGGGGTACAGCAGAAAATACAGAAAGCAGAAGGCGATCGACAAAAAGAACAAGATCAACCACCAGCGCGGCATCGGGTTGTTGCGCTCCTGCAAGTCGCCGTCCCAGACGTGATCGATGACTTCGCCTTTGGCGACCTCACTTGGGCGGCTGCGCGCCGTCCACCATATCAGCCAGCCGCAGCCCAGCACGTTCAGGCTCGCGACTATCGCAATGACGATGCTCAGTGTGTGGGAGAGCATTACTTCAACTCCTTGTCGGTCACTCGCGGGTCATCGGTGTCGTCGAACACCAAGTTCGCGGCGTCGGTAAATTCCTTGCGGCGGCGCGGACTCCAGGCCCAGGCGATGAGCGCGATGAACAACCCAAACAGGCAAATCGTGATTGCGCCGCGCAAAATATTCAGGATCAATTCGTTCATGGGTCACTCCGTCACGAGCCGCGCCGGCGCGCCAGCCCGAGGGACTGCAGGTAGGCGACGAGGGCGTCCAATTCGGTCTTGCCCTCCACCGCCGCGCTTGCGCCTTGAATGTCCGCGTCGGCATACGGCGTCCCCAGCATGCGCAGAACGCTCAATTTTCGCGCGGTGAGCGCTGCGTCGATCTTGGCTGTCGCCAGCCACGGATATCCGGGCATGTTCGACTCGGGCACGACGTCGCGCGGATTGTGCAAATGCAGCCGGTGCCAATCATCGCTGTAGCGGCCGCCGACCCGAGCCAGATCCGGGCCGGTGCGTTTCGATCCGAATTCGAACGGATGGTCGTATTGCGACTCAGCCGCGACCGAGTACGGTCCGTAGCGTTCGGTCTCGCTGCGGAACGGCCGGATCTGCTGGGAGTGGCAGAGATAACAGCCTTCGCGAACGTAGATATCAAAGCCTTCCTGCTGCAGCGCCGTGCGTGGCACGACCAGGCTGCTGCCCTGCTTCTTCGCCGCGCTCAACACGAGCGGCACGATCTCGATCAGGCCGCCGACGCTGATCACCAGGATGATCAGCACGATGAGCAGACCGGCATTCTTCTCGATTGTTTCGTGACTCATGATCAAACTCCAACAGCGGCCGGGGCCACCGCCACGGCAACGGGTTTCTCAGCGCGAATCGTCATCCACACGTTGTAGGCCATGATCAACATCCCCACGAAGAAGAGGAGTCCTCCGGCCAGGCGTACCAGATAAAACGGATATGTCGCCTTGACGCTTTCGACGAAGCTGTAGGTCAACGTACCGTCGTCGTTCATCGCCCGCCACATGAGCCCCTGCATCACACCGGCACTCCACATTGCGGCGATATACAGGACGACACCGATGGTCGACGTCCAGAAATGCACGTCGATGAGCTTGACGCTGTACATTTCGGTGCGGTTGAAGAGCCTGGGGATCAGAAAGTACATCGATCCGATCGTCATCATCGCCACCCAGCCGAGCGCTCCCGAGTGCACGTGGGCGATCCCCCAATCGGTGTAGTGCGACATCGCGTTCACGGTCTTGATCGACATCATCGGACCCTCGAACGTCGCCATGCCGTAGAACGACAGCGATACGATCATGAATTTCAAAATGGGGTCGGTGCGCAATTTGTGCCACGCGCCGGACAGCGTCATGATGCCGTTGATCATGCCGCCCCACGACGGCGCCAGCAGCAATATGGAGAAAGCCATGCCGATCGACTGCACCCAATCCGGCAGCGATGTGTAATGCAAATGGTGGGGGCCGGCCCACATGTAGACCGAAATCAACGCCCAGAAGTGCACGACGGACAGGCGATACGAGTAGATGGGCCGCTGCGCTTGCTTCGGCACGAAGTAGTACATCATTCCCAGAAAGCCCGCCGTCAGGAAAAATCCCACGGCGTTGTGGCCGTACCACCACTCCATCATGGCGTCGACGACGCCGGAATAGATGCCGTAGGATTTCGTCAGGCTTATCGGCACCGCCAGGTTGTTGAATACATGGAGTACCGCAATGGTGATGATGAAGGCGCCGTAGAACCAGTTGGCAACATAGATGTGCTTGACGCGCCTGATAGCCAACGTACCGAAAAAAACCACGGCGTAGGCGACCCAAACCAACGTGATCAGAATGTCGATCGGCCACTCGAGCTCGGCATACTCCTTGCCCTGGGTAAAGCCCAGGGGCAGAGAAATCGCGGCCGCGAGAATCACGGCCTGCCATCCCCAGAACACGAATGCCGCCAATCGGTCGCCGTACAGCCGCACGTGGCTGGTTCTTTGTACGACGTAGAACGAGGTTCCCATGAGGGCGCAGCCGCCGAACGCGAAAATTACCGCGTTCGTATGCAGCGGCCGCAGACGGCCATAGGTGAGCCACGGGATGTCGAAGTTCAGCGCCGGCCAATACAGCTGAGCTGCGATCCAGACACCGACGGCCATGCCGACGATGCCCCACACGACCGTCATGATCGCAAACTGCCGCACGACCCGGTCGTTGTACGTCTCGCTCATATGTCCTTCCATTCGCCCGAATATGATGAAAACGCCCGATGGAGCGCCTTGATAGACGACGCGAATCGTACATTTGGGAAAGGCGGCCGACTGTACGTACTTGCCGTAGCTCGATAGCGTTATTGCGCGACGGACCGCCGCGGAGTTACGGGGAAGTCCTTATTGGCGCGACCTTGCATTGCGGTGAACATGGCTCGCGCCGTTCGATTATTCCGCGCACAGGACCGCTGTCATGACCCATGCGACCACCGTATCTTTCGATGCCGACCGCATGCGCCGCTACGATCGGGAAGGTCCACGGTACACGTCCTATCCAACCGCGCAGCAGTTCGCCGCGGGCATAACCCCCAGCGAGTACGCCGAGGCCGCGGCCGGCAGCCGCGGTGCGCGCGAAGGTCAACCGCTGTCCGCATACGTTCATATTCCGTTCTGCTCCAGCCCCTGCTTCTATTGCGGATGCAATAAGATCATCACGCGTCAGATGCGCCGCGTCGATGACTATGCCGGTTATCTCCTCGACGAGATTTCGATGCGTAGCCGATATTTCGCCGCCGACAGAGTCATCGATCAATTGCATTTCGGCGGAGGCACCCCCACTTACCTGCCGAAAGGGCGTCTGATCGAAGTCATCGAAAAGCTCGACGACGAGTTCTCGTTGAGTCGCGCAGAAGATCGCGATTTCTCCATCGAGATCGATCCGCGGGTGGCCGATGAAGAGATCCTGCGGCTGCTCGCCGGTCTTGGCTTCAATCGCGTCAGTTTGGGCGTACAGGATTTCGACGAGAATGTGCAAAGAGCCGTGAATCGGATCCAGCCCGAGGCAACGGTTGCGCGAGTCTATGATCTGGTCCGCAGTCTCGGCTTCCGATCGGTCAATTTCGACTTGATTTACGGATTGCCGCTGCAAACCGTATCCTCCTTTTGCAGCACGCTGGACCGCGTCGTCGCCATGCGGCCGGACCGGATAGCCGTGTATGGCTACGCCCACATGCCGCGAATGTTCAAGGCGCAGCGTCAAATTCGCAATGACGAGCTGCCGGACGCCGGCGCGCGGCTGTCTCTCCTCAAGCTCGCGATCGGCAAGTTGAGCGAGGCCGGCTACGACTACATCGGCATGGATCATTTCGCCCTGCCGGGCGATTCGTTGGCGCTGGCCAGGCAAAACGGTACGCTGCACCGAAGTTTCCAGGGCTACACGACCCACGCCAATCGCGATCTCGTCAGCTTCGGCGTCAGCGCGATCGGCCAGATCGGCGATTTGTACGTGCAGAATCACAAGTCCCAGCAGGACTACGTTGCCGCCGTGGCGGCCGGCTCGCTGCCTTCGACTCGCGGGCGGTCCATGAGCCGCGACGACAGAATCCGCAAGGACGTGATCGACTCGATCATGTGCCACGGGTTCGTCGACATACCTGCGGTCGAAGCCCGCAGCGCCATCGTTTTCGACGAATACTTTGTAAGGGAGCGGCAGCGCCTGCTGCTGCTGCAGTCGGATGGCCTGGTCGAACTTAAGTCCGGGCGCATCACGCTCACTTCGGTTGGGCGGCTCTTGATGCGCACGGTCGCCATGGTATTCGACGCCTACGTCAAGGAATCACTGCCGCCGGTTGCAATGTCCCGGGTGATCTGACCGGCCACTCGGTCAACAGCGAAGACAAGCTCATCGTTCTATTTTCTTGATTTTCGATCCTTCAAACGACAGATCTGCCATCAGACCCTTCTCGGCGAAGACGAAGCCCAAAATAGGCTTTTTCAAGGTATTGGAGTCGTAGTCTCCGGCCGCGCCCTTCGAGACCACGGCGATCCCGGTTTCTGCGCCGATCGACCAGCCGCGGCTTTTTAGGAACTTATCGAGCGCCTCTTGAGTCATGAACAGGATGATTTCGCTGTGAGAAGCCATTCCGGCGGTGAGTCCAACGGAGGCGGAGGCGAGACTATAGTAGCCCACCGTCGCGCCCTGCACTTGCAGGGCTCCCGCGCCATACTCGGCGGCAAGCGCCACTCCGCCTTTCGTTACCTGCGGAAAGATGAGGATCCCGGCTGCCCGGCTTTCCAGCTCCTGGTGCCGGCGGTCGAGCTGCTCGAACTGCCGCAGGGTTTTTTGGACACCGCCATCGATCGCCGCCTTGCTTTGCGCCAGACACGCGGCGCTGATGAGAAGGGCGCAGCAGCCAATGCCGATGGACAGAACGAACTGCCGTGGTTGCATGATTTGAACCCCGACCGGACCGAAATAGATCCATGCAGCATGTATATCATCGGCAGCATCGGACGAGGCCCCGCACTACCCGACATTCAGCGCGGCAAACGCGTAGTGAGCGGTTTGGGTGCGGTGCGGTGGAATTCAGCCGCGCGCTGGCTTATTGTGCAGCTAGCTACAACAGATGGCTGCGCCGATGCCGCGCTTGGATTCAGGATCACTCGGTGTCACGACAGATGGGGACAAGGTACTACAGATCCGGGATTGGTCCGCTGTCGCGGCGGTCCGTTCTCGGCCGTCTTTTGGCCGTTGCGGGCGTCGCGGGATGCGGCATGCGAACCGCCCGATCCGACGCTGCGGCAGGCGTCGATGACTCGACGCGGCTCGCAGACCTCGGCATGCAACTCGATGCGCAACAGCGCGCCGCCGGCGTCGCGTTCCTCGACCGTCACGCAACCGTGGATACCCACAGCCACCCGGGACGATTCTTTCTCAAGCAACTTCCCTACGAGACGCCGACAACTCGCGCCTTTGGTGACTCTTTCGAGGAACGGTCGGTTGCCGAGCTCCGTGCCGGCCACGTCACCGGCACGGTGTTTGCCGCGGTGGCGGACATGCGTCTTCTCGAATTGTCGGCGACGGGCGGACTGCACGCGGCCGCGGCATTTCGTCCGGGTGAGGCATTTGCCGACTACCAGCGACAGATCGCCGAACTCAAGGCACTCCTAAAGAGCCCCGAGTTGGCAAAGGGATTGAGCCCTGCGGACATCTACGCCGCGCAGAGGCATCGCCAAACAGCCGCGATCTTCGCGGTCGAGGGCGGCGACT
>CAVUYL010000009.1:0-750666 GCA_963745705.1 uncultured Gammaproteobacteria bacterium
TTGGGAGCGCGTCGCTAGGGCGGTTCGCGATCACGTTCCTGGCGCTACACAGCTCGAGACCTTCCGCCAGCTCGCGACAACGCTGCTGTTAACTTACGCGCTACGCAACGCCGATTGTCACGCGAAGAATCTAGCGCTGCTTTATACATCGCGGGCTGATGTTCACCTTTCACCGGCCTACGATATGATTACGACGGTCGCGTACCCCGGATACCAACAAAATCCTCCCGGCATCAGCTTTATGGGCAAGAAAACCTGGAGTCCGGGTAAGAGTCTCGGAAAGTTCATCGCCGCCACGTTTGGCGTTTCCGTCAAAGCACAAGTCGAAATCGTCGAAGCGATCAGTGATGCGGTTTCAGATATCGCGCCTCGGGTGCGAGAAGCGATGACACGCTACGCCGCTTTTGAGGATCTCGGCAAGCGAATGCTTCTCGCATGGAACGAGGGTGTAACGGGATTGCGCGGCAAGCGCGTGTATAGTCTTCAAGAATGGAATCCGAGCAGTGCCTTTGAAGGCTTTTCCGATCCGTCCCCTTAGGGACGCCCACTTTTCTACCTGCCTCGAATCGTTTGGCGCGGGTCTACCAATAGTTGGCTACTCAAATAGGATGTGGTACCGCTTGTGCGAGGCCTCGGGAGGCGGTGCGAATTGGCGCACAGCCGAGGCTCTAGACGCGGAGCTTCTAAACGGGGCAGTTCTGATTCTGCACCCTGATGCCAAATCGGAGCTGGCCACGCTCTTCAGATCATGAAAGTCTCACGATCGTTATACGCGGCTGCATCTGGAATTCGACTGAGTCTCTCCCATGCCTATTCGCAGTGCTGGCGGCTGCAACAGGATGTGTCTGGCGCACGGATTCTCGCCCCGTGTGCTCCGCGCCCCCCCAACGATATACCCTGGTCCCGTTGCCGTTATTGCCGTCTGCCATTAATGACCATCGGCAGATAACGGGAATCACCGACGGACACCGGGCCGCGATCTGGTCCGAAGGATCGGGACTGCGGGAGATCCCGATACCGTCAGGATTCGCGAGCTCCGCGGGAGTCGGGATTAATAACAAGGGACATGTGCTGTTAATGGCCTATGACCGCACCTTTTCCCGACACCAGGCGTTCACATTCTCAAACGGAAGACTTGCGCAACTGCCTGGGATGCAAACCCGGGGATTTCAGCTGAATGATCGGGATGAAGTTGTGGGAGAGGCTGCCGAGACGGGATCAGGCAAGACCAACCCGGTGTACTGGTCGAATGGCGACCTGCACAGCGATCGACACGTGTTGTGGCGGGTCTGCAAAAGACATTGATCGGCAGGGGCACGTGATCGGGGACATGTATGATGTCGACGGCCATTATTTTGCATTCAGATGGTCTGTTAAGGACGGTATGCAGCGATTAGGTCCCGCTGATCGATTCAGCTCGGCGCTAGCCGTCAATGCGCAAGGACATGCGCTGATCGAGATGGCTCGCGAAGTCGATTTCTACGACGGGGCCGGCCTCGTCAAATTGAGCCTGGCAAAAAAATTCCCCAGTCACCCGCGCGCCATCAACGAATGCGACGTTTTCGTCGGCGCCTACGGGCCATTCGCGGATAAGTACCGGGCATTCATCTGGGATGCCAGTGCGGGTTTCGGAGACCTCAACGACCGCTTGGTATCGGCAGCCGGATGGAAATTGAAGTCAGCCGACGGCATAAACGTCCGAGGGGAAATCGTAGGCAAGGGCACGTTGGCGAACGATGAAGATCGTGGCTACTTGTTGATCCCAGTCAGCGGGAAGTAACGGCGGAAGCAGTCGTTCTTGAATTGTGCCGGCAAATTTCCGCCGAGTCGTCGTGCTAGAAAAACAAATCCATAGCCAGCACTATTACGTCGGGATTGTTCGGCAACTTGATGCTCTGGACCACCCTGGTGCTGTCGAGAGCGAACGTGTAGCCGTACAGGTAGAACGGACCGTACGTCGTCGAGGCTACCCCGGTCGAGTTAACCGCATAAGCCATCTTCAGCACCTGCGATTCGCCGCTGTAGTTCTGCGGCACGTCCCAGTTGCTGATGCTCTGCGTCAAGGTGTTCGTCGTGCCGTCGGTGTAGGTGACGATAAATTGCTGGTTCGGCTGGTTGTTGTAGACGGCAGTCGCCAGCATCGTCAGCAGCGAGTAATGGCCCGCCGGCAGGCTGATCGTCGCGCTGCTGACCGCATCATTGACCCCCGGCGTGCCAAAAGTGAAGGTCGCGCCGGACCACGTGATCGAGGTGCCCAGCAGGGCTGCGTCGAACGCAAAACCGGACCCGCCAAGGCCGCCGATCACCGCGGTTCCGGGACTGGCAAGACCCACCACGTTCGCGCTCGCCGACAAGCTGACGCCGACTGGAGCCGACGATGACGTAATCGTGTAGGCAGCACTCGCGACGGCGCTTTGCGTGTAGCCGCTCGCCACCGCAATCGCTTCCACCGTCTCGCTCGCGCTCACCGTCAGCGGTGTGCCCGCCACGTACTGCGCCGACGCCGTGCTCGGCGTCGTGCCATTGGTCGTGTAGTAGATCAGCGCGCCGCTCGTCGCATCCGCAAGGCTCACCGTCTGCGTGCCGCTGTACGTCCCGGCCGCCAGGCTGAACGTTGGCGTCGCCGCCACCGGCAGCGATCCGCTCACCGGCGAAAGATCGATCGCCAGCACTATTACGTCGCGGATTGTTCGGCAACTTGATGCTCTGGACCATCCTGGTGCTGTCGAGAGCGAACGTGTAGCCGTACAGGTAGAACGGACCGTACGTCGTCGTGGCTACCCCGGTCGAGTTAACCGCATAAGCCATCTTCAGCACCTGCGATTCGCCGCTGTAGTTCTGCGGCACGTCCCAGTTGCTGATGCTCTGCGTCAAGGTGTTCGTCGTGCCGTCGGTGTAGGTGACGATAAATTGCTGGTTCGGCTGGTTGTTGTAGACGGCCAGTCGCCAGCATCGTCAGCAGCGAGTAATGGCCCGCCGGCAGGCTGATCGTCGCGCTGCTGACCGCATCATTGACCCCCGGCGTGCCAAAAGTGAAGGTCGCGCCGGACCACGTGATCGAGGTGCCCAGCAGCGCTGCGTCGAACGCAAAACCGGACCCGCCAAGGCCGCCGATCACCGCGGTTCCGGGACTGGCAAGACCCACCACGTTCGCGCTCGCCGACAAGCTGACGCCGACTGGAGCCGACGATGACGTAATCGTGTAGGCAGCACTCGCGACGGCGCTTTGCGTATAGCCGCTCGCCACCGCAATCGCTTCCACCGTCTCGCTCGCGCTCACCGTCAGCGGTGTGCCCGCCACGTACTGCGCCGACGCCGTGCTCGGCGTCGTGCCATTGGTCGTGTAGTAGATCAGCGCGCCGCTCGTCGCATCCGCAAGGCTCACCGTCTGCGTGCCGCTGTACGTCCCGGCCGCCAGGCTGAACGTTGGCGTCGCCGCCACCGGCAGCGATCCGCTCACCGGCGAAAGATCGATCGCCAGCACGATTACGTCGCGGATTGTTCGGCAACTTGATGCTCTGGACCATCCTGGTGCTGTCGAGAGCGAACGTGTAGCCGTACAGGTAGAACGGACCGTACGTCGTCGTGGCTACCCCGGTCGAGTTAACCGCATAAGCCATCTTCAGCACCTGCGATTCGCCGCTGTAGTTCTGCGGCACGTCCCAGTTGCTGATGCTCTGCGTAAAGGTGCTCGTCGTGCCGTCGGTGTAGGTGACGATAAATTGCTGGTTCGGCTGGTTGTTGTAGACGGCCAGTCGCCAGCATCGTCAGCAGCGAGTAATGGCCCGCCGGCAGGCTGATCGTCGCGCTGCTGACCGCATCATTGACCCCCGGCGTGCCAAAAGTGAAGGTCGCGCCGGACCACGTGATCGAGGTGCCCAGCAGCGCTGCGTCGAACGCAAAACCGGACCCGCCAAGGCCGCCGATCACCGCGGTTCCGGGACTGGCAAGACCCACCACGTTCGCGCTCGCCGACAAGCTGGCCGCTGACGTACCCGCGGGCAGCGGCAGATAGTATGCACCGACAGTGACGCCACTGTTCAGGTACCCGTTGGCTACGGCGATCGCCTTGATCGTGGTCGACCGAATGACCTGCAGCGGCGTTAGCGCGGAATATTTCGCCGACGACGTGGTCGGCGTGGTTCCGTCCGTCGTGTAATAAATGGTCGCGCCCGCGATCGCGTCCGAAATTGTCACGAGCTGCGTTCCAGAATAGGATCCCGCCGCGGGAGTCAGTATCGGGTCATTGGCAGTCGGCAGGCTGCCCAGCTCGCCATACGCGGACACGGATGATTGGCTGCCCACGTACACCTTGCCGTTGGCAATTACAGGAACGGCAAACTTAACGGCGCCTCCAGGGACGTCACGATAGTTCGCCGCCTGGCCGCTGTTGTAGAGCATCGTTGCAAGATTTGTAGCGTCGTACGCGTACAGGATCTGGCAGTTGGTCCCGGCCGAGCAAGTCGAACCGAATGAACCGCCATCCAGCGCCCACACGATCCCGTCAGTAGTGCCATTCGCTGAAATACTAGGCGTGGGCGCGGCGAACGCGAATGTATTGCTGCTCGTCGAAGTAGCGGCGCCGGAGATCAGCCCGTTACCATTGGCGTTGAACGAGAACGCACGAATACGGTCATTGACTCCAACGGTGTACAAATTGCCGTTCCAGTATGCCGGCGAGCCCCAGACTCCCGAGTTTGCGTTCTGAATCTCCTGAACGATTTGCGGATCGCTGTTGGTGCATGCGGGAACCTGGTTTACGCAGTACTTCCCAAGGTTGTTCCGGTCAAGCAAGAACAGCGTGCCACTCTTGCCGATCTGCGCAAGTAATTGCTGGCCAGAGGGCAAATTCGGCAACAGGACCAGCCCACCGGAGGAAACGTCGACATCGTTATTATCCAGGTCAGCCTGATCATAAGGAGTGAAGTAATCCAGCACCGGGAAGGTTCCGCCCGACGGTGGGCCAAGTTTCAGGATACTGTCGCCATAATCCGTCGTACCGTTCCACGTACCGTTGCCAGTCGGCAGGAACAGATTTCCGCTCGAATCGGCGGCTATGCCTCCGCCGCTCATCCAGATGCCACCAGCACTGCCGTTCGGAGAGGCGTTGAATACCGCTTCTTGGCTTAACGTCGCGGCGTTGTACGACATCATCCAGCCATGCCAGGGCGAATTGTCGCAGTTCGAAGCCCACGCGATGATGACATGCCCGTTTTCCAAGAGCAGCGCAGAACGCTGATGGTGCATTGACGCAGAAAAGCTCACAACCGAGCCATTGCCGTCACTGGCGGTTCCGTTGACCGTTGCCTGAATGTTGACGGGACCAGAGAATTTTTCGCTCAGTGTCCCGGTGTCCAGCGCATGCAGATATTGCACCAAGGCGCCGCCGACCTTCGACTTGGCGATTACGTACAGTGTACCGCTCGAGGAATCGATGACCGGCGTACCGGTGATGCCGACTTCCGGGCCAATGTCCGGGCAGTTCAGGTCTGTGCTGGCGTTTACCGTCGAACCACCGGCGGGAATCAGGCTTAACCGTGCATAAATGGTCCCGTTGTCGGCATCAATCGCATAAACACTGTCATGTGCTGTAGCGACATACAGAACATTATGCGTACCCCCACCGATGTAGATGTTTGGCAGATAAAGAGGCTGCGCGACGACGTAACCATCGACGGTCACCGTAAACAATTTTCCAAACTGCGTACTGTTGACGTTGCTGGGGGCGAGTATTGTTTCCTGGGTGTTCTGCCCGGTGCGCAAATTGTCGTTGTGATGGGTCGTTACGCTCACCTGCGCGTGGACGGCGAAAACACTCAACGCGCACAGGACCCCGAACGCACGGACGAATCGCCGAACCACTGCCCTCATACGTTGGGACCCCACATTCGCAGGGCGATCGTTTCTCATGGCAGGTTCCTGCCTTGGCAAATCATAGAGTTTCATACGGGGGAGAATACAGTCGTCAAGCGGCGGCTGGCAACGGATCGCCCGTCGAGGTGACCTGAATCGCGGCTCTAAATAAATATGTTAATCCGTAAGCCAATGAGGCAGTCGGCGACACGCGCCGGCAAAGACCCGGCGGCGCTTTTTTCGGTATTTCAGTGGCAAAGATACTGGGACGGCGCGACGTATCCAGACTTGGTGAAGACCGTTCCGCACGTTGCTTTCAAGGTCGATGACTTGGAGGACGCGATCCAGGATCAGAAGGTGAGTGTTGACCCGAACAGTCCGAGCAACGGGGTGCTGGTCGCCTTCATCGAAGTGAACGGAGCGCCGGTAGCGAGGGAGTAATCGACAGTGCTGACGCTCACGCCGAGCGATTCGTGCAGCACGACGGTGCAGTCGTTCTCGCCGCAATCAACCTAGTCTCCGACGACCACGCATCATCACCAAGCCGCCGAGAAGAAGAGTCAAACCACTGGCTGCGGATGCGGGGTCAATCTCGGGAGCCTCCTGTGCGACCGACCAAACACCGGGTGTGGTGTTGCTTTCCTGTATGAAGAGACTACACCCGCCGGACGGAGCACAACCGGAGGGTGTAGAACCGAAACCCGCGTAGGAATCTCCGCTCGTTCCTAAAACAATGCTATTACCTGACGGCGAATTGGTACCTACAAAGGTAAACGAAAGGTCTATGTTCCAACCGGTGATCGCTCCCATATTGTTGGTAGTGAATGCAAAGGAAGAGGTATTGCCACAGCAGGGAAACGCAAAGAGATCCGAATTTAATAGTGGCGCGTTAAAGCTGAATGCGGTGGGGACCAGAGTCACGTCATTAAGATTTGCACCGAGCGGAGCACTCAATACAACGTCTCCAACTACGGATGAGAGCGTAGGCACATCCGGAAAACTGCCGTTACCGGAAACACTCACGTTAGTGAATATGCTCCCTTGATAGTCGAGGGTCGTCGCTTGCCCGTTCGCTGCCAGGAACACCGCAATCACCACGAATCCCAGGAATTTATTGTTCATCGTCTCCACTCCCTTGTTTTCGGTCTCGCGTCACTACGTACTCTGGTGCCCTCCTTTCTCTTCGGCAAATCGTCTCCATCAGGATACGCATCGCATTCGAGATCGCCCTATGTGAAGTGATATTGCTTGTAACGCAACAGGATCAATAGAAACCGCCCGAGAGTGGGCGGCTTGTATCGATAAGGCGGGGCCGCCAGATTCCTGACCTTCGACGAATGCAGTCGACACATAGCGTCGCATCCTGGAGACAGTATCTCGCTGATGCGTGAATGGACAGAATCCATGACCGTTGATCGACAAGTATCGAATTTAAAGAATTTCAGTCGACCCCACCTCAGCTCAAACGTAGGACTAAAATATGAATCATCCGGCAAAGGCTTATTCGGTGTTGGTCTGCCTGATCTCTGCGATGGCAACTTCGGCACTGGCTCAACAGCCACCCGACCTGGTGAAAAGCGATTCAATGGCGAACACCGCGATGGGGAGCAACGCGCTGTTCAACGTCAAGCTTTCGGAGTCAGCCTGCCACAACACCGCGAGCGGTGAGGACGCACTGTATTCAGATACCAGCGGCAGCTACAACACTGCCACCGGGTTCAGCTCCCTCTACTTGAACACGACGGGCGACAACAACACCGCGGCCGGATACAAATCGCTGTATTACAACTCGACCGGCAGTAACAATACGGCCAGCGGCTACCAGGCCCTGTATGGGAACAATTCGGGCGGCAACAACACCGCGGCCGGATACGAATCGCTGTATTACAACTTGACCGGCAGTAACAATACGGGCAGCGGCTACCAGGCCCTGTATGCGAACAAGACTGGCTCCGACAACACCGCTCTTGGGGAAGGAAGCACTCCGTTCCGAAACCGGCAACAACAACATTGCCGTGGGGTACGAGGCGGGCTACTACTTAACGACCGGCACCAATAACATCGAGATCGGCAATAAGGGCCTGTCTACCGATTACAACATGATCAAGATCGGCGTAGAGGGGCTGCAGGCGAAGACCTTCATCGCTGGCATCTATGGAACATCGGTCAGCGGCAGTGCCGTCATGGTCAATTCCAGTGGGCAGCTTGGGGTAGTGGTCTCTTCAGAGCGTTTCAAGACTGATATTGAGCCGATGGGATCGGACACCGCGAAATTACAAGCACTGCGCCCCGTCAAGTTTCATCTCAAGACCGATCCGCATGGCGCGGTTCAGTACGGGCTGATCGCTGAGGAAGTGGCGATGGTCTATCCGGAGCTTGCGATTCGAGATGAGACGGGGCGGATCGACGGCGTGCGCTATGACGAGCTTGCGCCGATGCTACTCAATGAGATGCAGGAGCAGCAGAAGGTGATGGCAGCTCAGTCGGCGCAGATCGCTGCCCAGGATCAGCGTGCTGCAGCCCAGGACACGAAGGTTGCGCAACTCCAGGAGCAATTAGCCGGCATCCAGGCGGCACTCGTTAAGCTGCAATCCACGGATAAACTCGTCGCACAGCGCTGAGCCAATCGCGAGCGTCGTTACAGGCCGTCGCTCGCGGGGCAGCACGGGACCGCATTCATCGGACGGTTTTCATCGCCAGAACAATCTGGCCGCGTACCGTTCGGAGCAGACGCATGTCTTCCGGACTGATGGGTTCCGGTTCCGGCAGGTCGCGACCGACCAGAATGCAGGCGATTGGCGAGTTCTCTGAAAGGATGGGGAGAATAATGAAGCTGGTGGTCTGCGGACAGGCTTTGGTGAAGTAGGGTGGAAGGCGCAGGGCGATTGTGGGAGCGAGAGCGTTCTGGATTTGCAGATCCGAACCGCGGCGAATGGCGGCGGCGAACAGATCCCCAGGCGAGTCAATGTCTATTTCCAGCTGATCCGCTTGGGCCTTCGTGATTGCTCCGCACCACACGCGTGCGCGCATTTTCGGCGTACCCGCATCCCTCAGCAGCAGAATGGAGCGGCTGTAGCCAAATCCTGTATGCAGGCATTCCAACGCGGTCAGTAGGATTGCGCTCAAGCTTTGTCGCTCGGCAATCAGCTGAGTAAGATCCTGGAGCCGCGAGAGGACCAGCTCGTGGCTGTTGGCGGGTTTCCCGACGGTATTGAGCTGGCCCGTCAGAGGGGCCGAGTCGTCGATCAAACTACCTTCCGGAAAGTCGTCGTTGACCAAGACGGGTTCAGGGATCGCAGCCTCGAGCAAAGCGCGGACCGGCGCCATCTGAGCATCAGCGGCTGCTTACCCAACGATCGAACACCTCGCCGGTGACTCCGCCGTCGGCAACGCACTGCCTGCGGACATCGGCAATCAGGGCGTCGCGTTCCGCGCCGTGCCGATGTCTTAGGTGCTGTGCGGTGGTTTTCGCCAGAGCGACGATCCGGTCAAGGCGGTGAATCTTCTTCGCATCGGCAGGCGTGATTGTTCCCGTACCGAGCGACACGAGCGCGTCAGGGATTCCCCAGGAAATCAGTACCTCATTGTTCAGGGTCTGCAGCGACATTCCAAGCACGTCCTGTGCCGCGCTTGCTTCGGTAGCCCCATTGACTACACGCCTGGAAATTTCACGGAAACGATCCAGATCGATCATCACCAGCAGCAGCTTGGCAACGTTTCCGAGCAGTGCGGCGATGGCTGCCTTCTCCTTGTCGTCGGGCGCCAGTTGACGGGACATCTCGCGGGCAAGCAGAGAAGCCTGAAGGGCCTGAATCAATTCCGCCTTTAGGGCGACAGCACGCTCCTTGTCCGGCAGCTGATCCACGAACATCATTCCGAGCGCGAGAAGCTTGACCTGTTCGAAGCCAATGACGACGATGGCTCGCGTGACGGTGGTGATGCCCGCACCCGAATTGAGCCGGTAGCCGGCGCTGTTGGCGATGCCGAGGATGCGCTGGGTCAGATAAACGTCGGCGAGAATGATATTGCGCAATTCCTGGATCGACTCGGCATTGGAGTCGGCCATGGCCACAATCCGTGCGATGGAGGTCCCGAGCCCCGGTAGCTGGGGATGCCGACGCATTGCATCGAGGAGGGCGTCGCCTCCCCGCGTGGATCCAGGTGTAACCGCCATTCAGATAGTATCCTCCCATCCGAGGCTCTCGGCTCGGAGGAGCCTGATCTCTGCGACCGAGACTGTCCACACGCCTGCTTTGAGCATCTGCTCACGTAAGATCTACGAAGTATTGATAAGCTTATGGTCTCGCGTAATAAGGACCCCGGTCCCGAGTGAGCCCAGGCTTATTACAAGCGCCCGAGGTTGTGACATATTCATAAGAGAATGAATACTCGCATGAACTAAAGACGCACTGATAGTCTATGTTCGAAAAAAACAAGCTGCGCCAGTTATTGTTCAGCTTTGCTGGTAATTGGACGTCACGCATCCTCATCGAGATCGACAAGTAACGCTAAGTAACGTGATGCAACTCCTGCGCAGGCATGATGCGGTTCGGGCTCGTCTTTGGTAATCGTTGGGTGGTTGATTTGCGCGTTCCCGTAATGGGGGCAGCCGAAACACCACCGCCAGCAAAGCTCGAATTCTATTGCTCATCGTCCCAACTCCCCTTAGACGACGCTAGCCACCGCTCAGGGTCCTGTCTACCCTGCCTGGTTATGCCTAATTTCAAGAAGACTAGCAAGGTACACAAGTCGGCAGTTCGCGTCGGAGATAGCCTACATGCCTACATAGGTGCAAAGGAGCCACCCCCTGGTGCCGCGGAAGTTCTCAAAGCGGAAAGACGTCGAATCCGGCACGCCGTTGCCCGTTCAAGTCGATGACATAGGCGAAACCAGCACTGCTTGCACCAGTCCACGCACGCTCCGTCACGATGGCAACGCCCGTGCCGATTGCGAAATACTGAAATCGTGGCCGCCCACATGTGATGTGCGGCTACGCTGAACGAGCTCAGCACGATCGACCGTTCCAGATCAACACGCCGCCGATGGTGCGCATCAAGGCACGATCGGCGAGCCACGATCCGACCAAATTGCCGACGATGATGCCCACACCGAATACCGTGAGCACAAACGGCACGTAGACGGGCCGGTAAGCCGGCAACCTGGGTCAGCGTCGGTGCGATGTAGCTGTATACACAGAACAGACCACCGAAGCCCACCGAGCCGTTGCACCTGTGAGGCCCAACATCATTGGGCCAATCGCGACGAGCCCGCTCGCTTACCGGCACGAGTGATGCGGGCGACAAGCGACGCCACGCCGAAATACGCGCCGCGCGGCAGGCCAGCGAGAATACGAACCGCGGCGAGCGAAGCATAACCGGGCGTGAGCGCGTTGGCGAAATTGCCAACGGCAAAGAATGCCATCAGGGCCAGCGGCCGGAACGACGACGCGGCAAACGTGCACCGAGCACGGCGATGAGCGGCGCACCGACCACCACACCGAGCGCATACGCACTGATGATGTGTCCCGCGGTGGGCACCGAAACGTCGAGATCCGCCGACATTCGGTAGCAATCCCATCATGACGAATTCGCCCGTACCGATGCCGAAGCCACCGATACCAAGCGCGAGTTCCGCCCATCCGGAGCGGCCCGCACGGCCTGCGACTGCTTTGTCTGTGAAATACGTAGAACGCTCCTGTTCGCTGAATATCAGGAGCTTGTGCGCAATCGATTTGTTCAGCATTACTGGGACGATCGTACATCGGATACCGATGCAATCTCTTGGGCCGCGTTTAACTGGCCAGCCGAACCCGCGCCGACGTACCATCAATGGCATGGTTGTCGAACGTACGCTGAAGACCCGCGACATCGTTCTCTTCAACGTCGCCGCCATTGTCGGCATGCGCTGGGTGGCGCTCGCGGCGGCGAACGGTCCCTCATCGCTGTTCCTCTGGGTGCTGGCGGCGTTGGTCTTCTTTGTACCGCAGGGTTTTGCGGTCATCGCGCTCGCTTCGGCGATACCCGAAGAGGGTGGCTTGTACGTTTGGACGTCAAAAGCATTCGGACCCCGCCACGGGTTTCTCGCCGGCTGGCTCTATTGGGCATCGAATATCCTCTACTTTCCCACGCTGACGCTGTCGACCGTCGTATTTGCGCTCTACGTCTTCGGCACTCAATTTGCGCACCTTGAGCAGAGCGCTGCCTACGCTGCCGGCGCATCGCTCGTGTTGCTTGCCGTCGCGCTTCTCTTCAACATCATCGGTTTGAAAAGCGGCCGCTGGGTGCAAAACATCGGTGGCATCTCGGGCTGGCTACCCTCGGTCGCGCTCGCCGTCGTCGGGCTCATGGCGTTGCTCCATGGCGGATCGGCCACGCCGATCACGGTCCGCTCGATCATCCCATCGTTCGGCAAGCTGTCGACGATTCTCTTTTTCGCCAACCTCTGCTTTGGCTTTGCGGGGCTGGAACTCGCTCCGATGCTGGCCGGCGAAGTTGTCGAGCCGCGCAAGACATTTCCCCGCGCCATCGTCATCTCGGGCCTGACAATCGCAGGGTGCTACTTGGTCGGCACGATTTGCCTTATGTGGGCGCTGCCGCCCGGGGAGACCTCGATCATCTCGGGAGTGAACCAGGCCATCACGACGGCCGGCGCCCGGCAAGGGCTCGGCTGGCTAGGGCCGCCGGTCGCGCTGCTCATGACGCTCGCTGGGCTTGGCGGCATCGGTGCGTGGCTGGTCGGATCGGCACGCCTGCTGTTCGTCGGGGGCCTAGACCGCTACCTATCCCCCATCTTTGGAAAGACCCATCCCCGATGGAAGACGCCTCATGTGGCGTTGCTGGTTCAGGCAGCCCTGTCGGGTCTCTTTATCCTCGCAGCCACGCAGGGAGACACGGTCAAAGGCGCGTATCTAAAGCTCGTCAACGCTACCCTGATCGTCTACTTCATTCCCTATCTCTACATGTTCGCGTCGGCCATCAAGCTGCGCGTCATAATTGCACGCCAACCGGGAGCGGTTCCCGTCCCCGGAGGAATCGCCGGCAGCTTGTTCTGGAATGGTCTGGGATTCCTCACGACCGCCGTCTCGATTATTCTCGCGCTGATTCCGCCCGAAGATTCGGCGGACAAAACCAGCGTCTTTGTCCAGGTCTTCGTCGGATCCTTCGGGTTTCTCGCCGCGGGATTGATTCTATACGCGGTCGCACAGCGACGGCGACGCGCCGGCGCAAAAGAAGCCTGATGCAGGTGGCGCCAACCCCGGGGCGTTAGCCACCACCAGCTTCGATCGGTTTGGTCGCGTTCAGGTACACGATCCGATCAGTCGTGGAGTTTGTGCCGGACTCGACGGTCGGGCGGACGATGCCTTCAAAGAACTGTCGCTCGTCGGGTGTGAATTGTTCTGCCAGGATGCGTTTCAGCGGCGGTGCCCACGGATGCGGTGAACTACCAATGAAGATTTCCCATGAGCGGATCAGGGTAGGCATGACGTCGATTTCAAGCTGCAAGTGGATCTCATTGAATCCCGCTTCGCGGACAAAATTCAGCAGCGTTCGCTCGGAATAATTGGTGATCGGATTTTCGGCGCATGCCTCTTCGGTGTCGGGAAATTGCGCTGCCTTCCACCGGTGCAAGAGACCCAAGAAGCGATCAACAGAAGCATCACCCTGAGTTTCGACGCGTCTCCTCAGAGCTCTCGCGTAGAAGGCCTCGTCCTGAAGGATCGGTTCACAAATCGAAATCCTTCCCCCCGGCTTGAGGACGCGGAAAAATTCGCGCAGGGCAGCGGGCTTGTCAGCGACATAGGATAGAACCGCCCGGGTTGCGACAACATCGATGGATGCATCGCTGAGAGCTCCGAGATTGTCCGCACCGCATTCATGAAATGTGCACTGATCTTGGACCTTGCGTCGCATAGCCGCCGCCTCGGCGTAGCGCAGCATGGGCCGGGAAACATCAGTGAGCACGCATCGCAATGACGGCCCGATGCGGTCGATGGATCGAAACGCGAGAACGCCTTCGCCGGCACCGACGTCGGCGAGCGTCATTCCGGGGCGAAGTTGCGCGGCGTCGAGCACACGGTCCGCATAGCCTGCCACGGCAGCCTGCACCACGGCCGCATAGGCTGGATCATCGGCTTGGCGATCATGCAAGAGCCACTCGGACCACAGGTCTGAGACGTCGTCGTGGCGCTGGTCGCTCAAGGATGATTCCTGGACATAGGAGCTGTATTCACTTTGCAACGCAAAGATACGTGAAATTATCCTCTTATGTTGATTCGGGAGCCGCAATCATGGGTGCGGCCGTGATTTGCCCTCAAGTTTTGCGGTTGCGTGCCGCTATCCCCAACTCAGCACCTGTTTTGCAGAATTCTCAACAACGACACGAGGCGCTACATTATGTCCACTTCCGCAATTTCACACGCAAATAAGGCGCCCGCACCGATTGTCCCTGCCACCCGCAGCGCTCCGGCAAAGCACGAGTCAGCTCAGACAGCCAAAAAAGCGGCTCCGGGCGATCGAGTCGCGAAAGAGTCAGCCACAGTCGCGCCGCGGAGCACTACCCCGGGCTCGATCATCGACAAGAGGGCATAGCCGCCGACCGACGCAGCGTGCAGCGTCGCGTCAATCGCTCCTGGCGGCCTCGAACACGAGACATGTCGTAGTCGCGTGCGCGTAAAGCTTGCCATCTACCCCCACGATGCGGGCTGCCGCAGTCGCCAGTTGACGCCCGCTATGCAGCACCGTCGCGATGGCGCGTAGCGGTCCGGTCTGGTGAGAGGCCGCTCGCACGATGTTCATCCCGAGTTCCACCGTGGTATACCCACGTCCGGCGGGCAGCGCCGATTGCACCGCACACCCCAGCGCCGAGTCGAGCAGGGTTGCGTACCAGCCGCCATGTACCGTGCCCATGGGGTTGTAGTGTTTGAGTTGGGGTGTGCCTTGAAAGGTGGCGGTCCCGGCCCCGACCTCCATCAAGGTGAAGTCAAGCGTGTCGGCGATATGCGGATACGGCAGCTCGCCTCGCAGCATGCGCTGTAGTTGCTCGAGGCCGCTCCTGCGGGCGAACTCGGTCGGTTCCGTCACGCCCGGCTTGCCGCCGCCCGCCCGCATGCGCTCGACAATCGCGGTGCGCTCTTCGTCCCACTGGGTCTGAACTGCTGCGAGGTTCATGCCGTATTACCCGCATCGACCGTTAGCGTTGTGCCGGTAATGTTGCGGCCTGCCTCGCCCAGCAGAAACTCGACGCTGCGCGCCACATCGATGGGATCCGCCATGCGCTTGAGCGCGCTGCGCCGCGCAATCTTCTCGCGCTGCGCCTCATCCAGTTCCCGCGTCATCTCGGTGGCGATGAAGCCCGGGGCGACGGCGTTCACGGTGATCCCGAGCGGTCCGACCTCGCGCGCCAGCGAGCGCGTAAAGCCGAGCAGGGCGGCCTTGGTGGCGCTGTAGACCGAGAGTCCGCTGTAGCCGGTGGCGGCCACGATCGAGGCGATATTGACGATGCGCCCTTCACCCTGCGCCATCATCGAGCGCACGACGTACTTCGACAGCAGAATGGGCGAGACGGTATTGAGTTGAATCAAACGCTGGATGTCCTGATCATGCATGGTGCTGAGGATGCCGCCGGTGCCCAAGCCCGCATTGTTGACCAGCCCATACAGCGGGCCGAAGTCGGCGCGCAGCGCTTTAACGAGTGGCGCGATCAGCTTCAAATCGGATAAGTCGCAGGCGCGAAACTCGATCGCGCCGCGCCCAGCCTCGGCCGCCGCGCGGCTTGCGGCCGTCAACTCGTCCGGTGCTGGCGCGAGCCAGGGCGATGATGCGATAGCCCGCGGCGGCGAGCGTGCGCACCATGGCGAGCCCGAGCCCGCGGCTGCCGCCGCTGACGATGACATTTTGCATTGGCCATTATCAGCCCGGCCGTAATCCAGCGGCAAGCGGGCGCGGTTCTGCCAAACTTCGAGCATGGCGAATGCAATGAATCCCGCGAACTTGTCGCCGCTTTTGAGCGGCCTATTCCCAGCGGGCGTAGTCGCGGCCGACTTGCGCGAGCCGGGCGACCCGGCGCTGCTGTTGCCGGCGGAAGTCAGGTACCTGGGACGAGCGGTACCCAAGCGCGCGCGGGAGTTTGCAGCGGGGCGGTTATGCGCGAGGCGCGCCTTGGCCGAATTCGGCATCGTGGATGTCGCCATCGAGGTGGCCGACGATCGGCAGCCGATCTGGCCCGACTCCATGGTCGGCAGCATTACCCACACGGCGGGATTTTGCGCGGCGGTGGTCGCGGAGCGAAGGGCGGTCCGCGGCGCTGGGACTGGACAGCGAGGTGGTCGGCGAGGTCAAGCGCCGAGATCTGGCCCCGGATTGGCGTGCCGGCGGAAACTGCGTGGCTCCGGACTCCTGCCCGCATCGCGAGCACCCGGCCGCGATGACCTTGATATTCTCGGCCAAGGAAGCTTTCTACAAATGCCAGTATCCGCTGACGCGCGAACGCCTGGATTTCCAGGATGTGCGAGTCGAGGCGGCCTGGGGTGCGCGCGCAGGGCCACTTTCGGGTGCATGCGACCGCGGCGCCTCGCCATGGCCCAGCGCACGGCAATGCCCATGCAGGGGCGATATCTATTCCACGAGGAGTTCGTGACGGCGGGCTTGGCGCTGGCCGCCGCGGATTATGTTCAATAGGCCTTGTCGTCGCGAAAGATCTTCACCGCGGTCAGCAGGATGATCTTGATGTCCAGCATCGGCGTCCAGCGCCTGAGGTAATCGAGGTCGTAGTTGACGCGCGCCTCCATCTCCTCGAGCTGCGAGGTCTCGCCGCGGCAGCCGTTCACCTGCGCGAGCCCCGTGATGCCGGGCAGCACCTTGTGGCGCACCATGTAGCCCTTGATGAGTTTGCGGTATTCCTCGTTGTGCGCCACCGCGTGCGGGCGCGGGCCCGACCAGGCTCATGCGGCCTTGCAGGACATTGATGAGCTGCGGCAGTTCATCCAGCGAGGCGCGCCGCAGAATGCGCCGATGCGGGTGATGCGGCTGTCGGACTTCGATGCCTGGCGGATCTGCGTCGCCGTCCTCGGTCACCGTCATGGTCCTGAACTTGTAGACGGCGATCTCTTGTCCATCCAGGCCGTAGCGCCGCTGCTTGAAGATGACCGGTCCGGGCGAGGAGAGCTTGACCAGCACCGCGATCAGCAGCAGCAGCGGCAGGAACAGCAGCAGGATCACCACGGACAGGACGATGTCGGTGAGCCGCTTGGTGACGCCGCGATAGCCGTAGAACGGGGTTTCGCACATGGCGACCACGGGAATGCCGTGTATCTCGCCGGAGCGCGCCTGGATGAGGTCGAAGACGAACACATCGGGCACGTAGTAGATCGAGGCCGTGGTGTCGCGCAAATCATCGAGCAGGTTCATGACGCGCTTGACGTGCCGGATCGGCAGCGCGATGAAAATCACGTCCGTGCCATGTTCCTTCACATACGTCGACAGGTCGCTCAGGCTGCCGACGAGTGTTGGCGTCGGATTCCATGCCGAGCCGGTCGCTGCTGCGGTCATCGAAAAAGCCGGAGACTTTCAGGCGCATCGCCGGGTTATTCTTGAGACGCCGCGCGAGCTCCAGGCTGCTGTTGTTGTACCCGGCGAAGATGGCGCGTGCGGTTCTCGAACGCGTTCATCAAGAAGTGGTGCATGACCTCTTGCATGGCCAGCGTCGAGAATATCAGCGCCACCGGCGTGACCACCGCCCAGGTGAGGAATATCCGGCGCGGGTAATCGCGTGAGCGACTTGGTGACGTAGCCGATCGCCAGCATCACCGCGAGCAGCAGCAGCCAGCGGAAGATCACGTCCGCGACGGAGGAAATGCGTGCGGAGGTCAGCTGCGTGGTGACCTCGCGCGGCGCCTGGACCAGGATCAAGCACAGCACCGCCACGATGATGATGGCTTCGGAAGAGCGGTTGAATACGATGCCGAAAAATACGATGGTCGCATACAGCGAGGCTACGGCAACGACCGCGGGCATGACCGCCTGCACGCCGGCCAATATGGCGATGAGAAAGCTCTGCTTGAAAAGGACCGGCTGGGTCATCGGGTATCCATGAACCCACGGGCGGCGTCCGCGACGCTCACGCGTGGTAGAAGCGCGACAAAAGCAGGCTTCATTATCGGTTAAACCCCTCTCTCAATGCGTGAACCACTGCAGCAAATGTCAAATCGCACCTGGCGTGCAGGCCGCGGTGGGGCCCTCGACCAATGGTATTCTACGAAGCTATGCCCATCGTTCCATTACTCGATCTTAAGGCGCAATTTGCGCAAATTCGGGCCGAAGTCATGCCGGCCATCGACCAAGTGTGTGCCGGCCAGCACTTCATCCTGGGGGAGCACGTGCGCGCCCTGGAAGAGGAGGTCGCCCGCTACTGCGGCGCGTCGGCCGGCATCGGCGTGTCCTCCGGCACCGACGCGCTGCTGATCGCGCTGATGGCCCTTAGGATAGGGCCGGGGGACGAGGTGATCACCTCCCCCTTCACCTTCTTTGCCACGGCGGGAACCATTGCGCGCGCCGGGGCGCGGCCGGTGTTCTGCGACATTGATCCCCTGACCTTCAATTTGTCGCCTGCCGCGGTGCGGGCCTTCATCGCCGACCAATGTGAGACGCGGGGTGACCGGCTGGTGAACCGCAGGACCGGCGGCACCGTCCGAGCGTTGATGCCGGTGCATTTGTACGGCCAGTCCGCCGACATGGAGCCGCTGATGGCGACCGCCCGCCAGCACGGCTTGAGGGTGATCGAGGATGCGGCCCAGGCCATCGGCTCGCAATACAGCGATGGCCGGCGTGCCGGCACGTTCGGCGACGTTGGCTGCTTTTCGTTCTTTCCCAGCAAGAATTTGGGCGCATTCGGCGACGCGGGCCTTTGCACCACCAACCATCCCGAGCTCGCCGAAACCATGCGCGTGCTGCGCGTGCATGGCGGCAAACCCAAATATTTTCACGCCCTCATCGGCGGCAACTTTCGCATTGATGAGCTGCAGGCCGCCGTGTTGCGGGTGAAATTGAAATTCCTGGATGGCTGGACGGAACTCAGGCAGCGCAATGCGGCCTACTACGACGCAGCCCTGCGGGACGCCCGGTTGGGCGCAAACTTGCGCACGCCGCTGGCCACGGCGGGTTATCGGCATATTTTCAATCAATATGTCGTGCGGGTGCAGCGCCGCGATGAACTCAAGGCAAGGCTCACCGAGCAGGGCATTGGCAGCGAAATCTATTACCCGGTGCCGCTGCATCTACAGGCGTGCTTCGCGTATCTGGAGTACCGCGCCGGGGACTTTCCGCACTCCGAGCAAGCGGCCCGGGAAACTCTCGCGTTGCCAATCTATCCCGAGTTGGAGGAGGCGCAAATGGCGCACGTCGTCGCCACCATCGCCGACTTCTACGCCCGCAGCTAGGAGCCTTAAAGTTCAGGTCCTTTTGAAATCGTCGGGCAGCAGCTGGTGGCGCGATAGCAGCTTGTAGAAATCCGTGCGATTGCGCTTGGCCAGGCGCGCCGCCTGGCTGACATTGCCGCCGGTGATCTGCAGGATCTGCGACAGATAGTTGCGGGTGAATTCATCGCGCGCCTCGTCGAACGAGGGCAGCCGGGTGGGGTTGCCGCCGAGCGATTGCTGCACGAGTTCGGCCGTAATGATCGCGCCATGCGACAAAGCGACGTTTTGCCGTACCACGTTGTACAACTGGCGCACGTTGCCCGGCCATTCGGCGGTCGCCAGCAACTCCACGGCCTCGGGAGCATAGATCTTGCGATGGCCGCTTTCCTTGGCGATCTGTTCGAGGAAATGCGCCACCAGCAAGGGAATGTCCTCGCGGCGGCGGCCCAAGGAGGGCATTTCGATGTGCACCACGTTCAAGCGGTAGTACAGATCCTCGCGAAATTGTCCGCCGACCATCAGTTCATGCAAGTCGCGATGCGTCGAGGAAATGATTCTGACGTTGATCGGCACCGATTCGGCGGCCCCGATGGGGCGAATCTGATTGTCCTGCAGCACCCGCAGCAGCTTTACCTGCAGCCGCATCGGCATGTCGCCGACCTCATCGAGCAGCAGCGTGCCCCCGTCCGCGGTTTCGAACAGACCTTTTTGCGAGCGAGTGGCCCCGGGAAAGGCGCCTTTTTCGTGGCCGAACAGTTCCGACTCGAGCAGATTCTCCGCCATCGCACTGCAATTGATGGTGCCGAACGGCTTGTTGCGCCGAGGGCTCGCTTCGTGAATGGCGCGCGCCAGGAGTTCCTTACCCGTGCCGCTCTCGCCCGTGAGCAGGACCCGTGCATCCGTGCCGGCGACCATATTGGCCTGCGCCAATTTGTCTTCCATCAATTGATTGCGCGTGATGATGCTCGAACGCCAATCTTCATCGACATGGGCAAATCCGGACACCTTGAGGGCTTTTTGCACGTGATCGAGCAGATCCTGCTTGTCGACCGGTTTGGTCAGAAAGCCGAAGGCCCCGCTTTGGGTGGCGTGTACCGCATCAGGAATCGTGCCATGCGCCGTCAGGATGATCACCCGCAGCCCCGGCCAGCGGCTTTGCAGTTCCTTGAGCAGACCGATGCCGTCCATCTGGTCCATGCGCAAGTCCGTGATGACGAGATCCGGTCGGAAGCGCACGCAGGCCGCGAGCGCCGCCGCGGCGCTTTCGACCGCTTCCACTTCGTAGTTCTCGGCGCGCAGCCGGATGGTCAAAAGGCGCAACAGTCCCGGGTCATCGTCCACTACCAGGATGCGTGCCTTGCGCTTTTGCGTAGTCTGCGTGTCCCGAGTACCGGGTTGCAGGCCGAACGACAGGGGTGTGGTGGCGGCAATCGAGTAGGCGTTCAAAGGGGTGTCTCCGTTGTTTTTCACGGCATGTGCGATCCATTCGCTCCGCGATCGTTAATCGAGCGCTCGATGTGCGTGATCGCTTCGAGTTTGGCTCGAGCCTCATCCAAGGCCTTGCGCAATTTCACATTTTCATCAGATTCCGCGGCCAAGCGACGGGTGGTTGCCGCCAGCTTGTCGCGCGAGTCATCGTGCACCGCTTCGTCTTCGTCGCGCATGCGCCTGTTTTCAGCCTGCAGGATCAGCCTCTGCTCTACCTCTTTGAGTTCGACCAGAGCCAACAGGCGTTCACTCCGTAAGAGAGTTTCAGGCCTGGCCAGCAATTCCGACAACTGTCGCTGCGCCGCGACGGGGTCGGAGCCGCTGAAACCCGGGGTAGCCAGCGCCAGCGCGTACCTGAGCTTGTTGCTGGTGGTGGGCGTGAGTTCGGCGGCATCCTTGGCAGCCTGGAACATTTCCGCCTGGCGAGCCGGATCGCCCTGCGGCAGGGCGCTCATCATCTCGAGCAGGGGCGTGACGGGGCTCAAGGCCTGGGGCGGGGAATCCGGCGCAGCCGGGGCGGCCGGCTTCTGGCGGGTAAACGGCGTGTCGATGCCGCAGCCGCTGATCCAGCCGACTGCGAACGCACATGCCGCCCAGCGCGGCCAACTATGCGGCATGGGCTTTTTCACGCGGTGTCGCTGCCTGCCGCATGGGTAAACGTACGCGAAAGTGCGCGCCGCCCGTCTTGGCCTCGAGAATCTCGATGCTGCCGCTGTGGGCATTGACGAATTCCGTCACCACCGACAGCCCGATTCCCGTGCCCTTGACATGTCCTCCCTGCGGCGTCTTTCCTTGATAAAAAGCCTCGAATATTCGAATTCGCTCGTCGGGCGGAATGCCCGGCCCGCTGTCCATGACATCCAACAGCAGCTGCTCACGCTCGGCGCGCGCGTGAATGGAAATGGTGCCGCCGCGCGGCGTGAACTTGATGGCGTTGGACAGCAGGTTGTCGAGGATCAGGCGCACCTTGCCGCGGTCGGCAAGCGGCGTGAGATCCTCCACGTGCACGTCGAGCCGCACGCGCTGCGCCACCAGGGTGAGCTGCTGATTTTCCAGTACGCTCTTCACCAAGGGCCGCAACTTGAATTCAGACACCTCCAGGCCGACGCTCTTGGCCTGCCAGGCGCTGAATGACAACAGATTTTCGATGAGCCGCTGCAGTTTCATGCCGTTCTCGCGCAAGATCGCCGTCACTTCGCGTTGGGCGCTTTGCAACTCGCCGACCGCGCCGTCCATCAAGAGTTCGGTTCCCTCCCGTATGTTGGCCAGCGGCGTTTTCAGCTCATGCGACATATGCCGCAAAAATCGGTTCTTCTCCTGGGCGAGATCCAACAGTCGGCCGCGCAGCCACTCGAGCTGCGCCGCGAGCCGCTCCAGGTCCGCCGGTCCGCGAATGGAAATGGGCCTGGAGAAAGTGCCGCGCCCGAGCTCGCTGATGGCGCGATCGATCGCACGAATGGGCCTGCCGAATAGATAGGTAAAGACGCCCACCACCGCGAGCGTCAAGGGCACCAGCAGCAGCGTCTCCCAGAAGAGGTTTCTCTGCGCAAGCTGCGTCGCTTCCTGCAGGCCTGCCAATTCGCGATCGATCTGCGCGCTGACCCGGTTCGACACCTTGGATGCGCGGTCGGAGATCTGCGGAAATGCATTGATGAGATCCGTCATGCGCGTCGAATTCGGTGTGCTGCGCGTCAGTTCCAGATGCAGCCGCCCGGCTTCGGCTTGCAGCGCCAGCGCGTCGTCGCGCGATTCGGCATCGAGCGGCAGTGCCAGCAGCTCATCGAGAGTGCCGGCCAGACGTTGCTGATTGCGGGCATAGACCTCGAGCAGGTCGGCGCTGCCGATGATCTGATACAGCCGCGCGGTCCGCTCGAGCGCGCCGATCTCCTCGAACATGCGTTGGTTGTTGCGCGTCACCCGCACGCCGTGAACCACCAGCTGCTCGCTGCGGGTCGACAAGCGGTTCATCTGCACGGCCGCGTTCACGATGGCGAACAGCAGCGGCGCGGCCACGATCGTGAAACCGATCAGCATCAGGCCGCTCAACGACTTGGGTCGGGGAAATCGCATGGCTGGCATTCTAGCAGCGTGCTTTCCTTAAAGGAGTCTCGCATGGTACCTGTAGAATTCATCGCATGAGCAGCGATGCACCTTATTCCGCGCTTTCTCCCGAGACGGTGCTGGATGCGATCGAGGCGGTCGGCTATCGCTGCGACGGCCGGGTGTTGGCGCTCAACAGCTACGAGAACCGGGTGTACCAGATTGGCCTCGAGGAGGGCGAGCCGTTGGTCGCCAAATTCTATCGTCCGGGCCGCTGGACCGATGCCGCGATTCGCGAGGAGCACGCCTTTGCCGGCGAATTGGCCGCGCAGGAAATTCCGGTGGTGGCGCCCCTAGCTTCGCGAGGGGGTGTCGCTGCACGTCCACCACGGCTTTCGCTATGCCATTTTCCCACGCCGCGGCGGGCGCTGGCCGGAACTTGGGACTCGCGACGAACGCGAATGGGTGGGCCGGTTCCTGGGCCGCATCCATGCCGTCGGCCGCGCCGCCCGCTTTCAGGAGCGAACGCGTCTCTCCATCGAGGAATTGGGCCGCAAGGCGCGCGACTTCGTGCTCGACGGCGACTGGATGCCGGACTATTTGGCGACCAAGTACGCCGACCTCACCGATGAACTGCTCGACGAGGTCGAGGCGCGCGCCGCCGGTTGGGGTGGCGCGGTCCTTGGGCGCATTCTCGGCGATTGCCATCGCGGCAATATCCTTTGGACCGAGCAGGGTCCGCACTTCGTCGATCTCGACGATTGCTTGACCGGCCCGGCCATTCAAGACCTGTGGATGCTGCTCGCCGGCGGCCAGCAGGAGATGCGTACCGAATTGCACGATCTGCTCACCGGGTACGAGCAATTCCAGCCGTTTGATCGCAGTGAAATCGTGCTCATCGAACCCTTACGCGCGTTGCGGATGATTCACTATTCCGCATGGCTGGCCCGCCGCTGGCACGACCCGGCCTTTCCGCAAGCTTTTCCGTGGTTCGCCGAGCCGCGGTACTGGGAGCAGCATTTCCGGGCGCTCGAAGAGCAGCTCGCCGCCGTCGTCGGTCCGCCGCTTCAGTTGTGATCGGCGGCGTATTTGGTGATCATAGGGTCGATGACAACCTTGAGACTGCTCCTGCTATGCGCGCTCGCGGCCGTGGGTGCCTGCCACCGTGATTCGGACGCACCGGCCGCGCCCGCGCACGCGCCGCTCGTCAGCCCACCGGTCGCGAAGAAAGGCCCGGGCGCGGATCAGCTGACCGCGGGCATGGTGGAAGCGGCGAGCCAGGGCAAGTCGCAGTTACCGGTAAAACTCAAATTCGCGCTGCCGCAACGCCCAACCCTCGGCCAGCCGCTCGATATCGACATTGCGATCCTGCCGCAGATCGAGGCCAGTCCCGCGGCGATCCAGGTGGCGGGCGGCGACGGGCTGACGCTGCCGCCGGGCGCGAATCAGCTCGATTTGCCCGCCCTGGAGGCGGGGCAGGTGTATCGCCAGAGCCTCAAGGTGACGCCCACCGCGGACGGCGTCTTGCTGCTCAATTTGACCGTGTCGATGAAACACGACGATGTGACCGAAACTCGCGCGTTCTCGATACCCCTCATCGTCGGGCAGTGAAACTGCGGCACGAGCCCCCTTAAGGCTCTATAATGGTGGGTTTCCTCGGGACCTCACTGTGACTCAGAAACTTCGCAATATCGCCATCATCGCGCACGTCGATCACGGCAAAACCACGCTCGTGGATCAGCTGCTGCGGCAATCCGGGACGCTCGATGCGCGCAAGGATCTGCAAGAGCGGGTCATGGATTCGAATGATCTGGAGCGCGAGCGGGGCATCACCATTCTTGCCAAGAACACGGCGATCACCTGGGGCGATTACCGCATCAACATCGTGGATACGCCCGGACACGCGGATTTCGGCGGCGAAGTCGAGCGCGTGCTCGCCATGGTCGATTGCGTGCTGCTCCTGGTCGACGCGGTCGACGGTCCCATGCCGCAGACGCGCTTCGTCACGCAGAAAGCCTTCAAGCACGGCCTGCGCCCGATCGTCGTCATCAACAAGATCGATCGCGACGAAGCGCGCCCGGGATGGGTGCTCGATCAAACGTTCGATTTGTTCGATCGGTTGGGCGCGACCGACGCGCAGCTGGATTTCCCCGTGGTGTATGCCTCCGCCTTGCGCGGTTTTTCCGGTCTCGATTCCACGGTACGCGACGGCGACATGCAGCCGCTGTTCAAGACCATCGTCGAGCATTGCCCGCCGCCCGACGTGGACGCAGACGGTCCCTTGCAGCTGCAGGTCACGCTGCTCGATTACTCGAGTTATGTCGGCGCCATCGGCATCGGGCGCATCAAGCGCGGCACGATCAAGCGCGGCATGGCGGTGGCGGTGGTCAATCGCGAGGGTAAGCAGCGCCCCGAGCGGATCACCCAGATCCTGGGCTTCCACGGCCTGACGCGGGTCGAGGTCGAATCAGCCAGCGCCGGCGACATCGTGGCCTTTGCCGGCATCGCCGAGCCGAAAGTGTCGGATACGCTGTGCGATCCGGCGAAAGTGGAGCCGCTGCCGAGCCTCACCGTCGATGAACCGACGATCAGCATGACTTTCGAGGTCAACACCTCGCCGTTCTTGGGCCGCGAAGGCAAGTTCGTCACCAGCCGGCAGATCCGCGAGCGCCTGGAACGCGAGGCCATCCACAACGTGGCCCTGCGGGTGGAACCTACCCAGGATCCCGACAAGTTCGTGGTGTTCGGCCGCGGCGAACTGCACTTCGGCGTGCTGCTCGAGAACATGCGCCGCGAAGGCTATGAGATGGCCGTTTCCCGGCCGCGCGTGGTCATCAAGCAAATCGACGGCGCGGCGCACGAGCCGTACGAGCAGGTTACCGTCGACGCGGACGCCGACGCGCAGGGCGACATCATGTCGGCACTCGGCAGCCGCGGCGCCGAACTCAAGGACATGCAGGCGGACGGCCGCGGCCGAATCCGCTTGGATTACATGGTGCCGTCGCGCGGCTTGATCGGCTTTCAGACCGAGTTTCGCACCATGACCCGGGGCACGGGGCTGCTGCATCATGTATTCGATCACTACGGCCCGGTCGTGCAGCGCGAGTTGGGCCAGCGACCCAACGGCGTGCTGGTCGCGAATGGCCAGGGTGTGGCCTTGGCGTACTCGCTGTTCAGTCTGCAGGAGCGGGGCCGGCTGTGCATCGGTCCCGGCGAAGAGGTGTACGAGGGGATGATCATCGGGCTCAACAACCGCGACAATGACCTGGTGGTGAACCCGCTCAAGGGCAAGAAGCTGACCAACATGCGCGCCGCGGGCAAGGACGAGAATGTGGTCCTGACGCCGCCGATCCGCTTCTCGCTCGAGCAGGCCATGGAGTTCATCGATGACGACGAACTGATCGAGGTGACGCCCAATTCCGTGCGTCTGCGCAAGCGCAATTTGCGTGAAAACGACCGCAAGCGCTCGGAACGCGAAACGGTGGAACAGGGTTCGTAGTATTTAACCGATTATTGGCCGAACCGAGAAACGCGTCACACCGCCTCTGCGGGATCCCCCTAACATCTATGAATTCCGGCGCCGCGGCGCGCCGTCGATTCAGTGCGGGAGATCAGGGACTTGTCACGCGATATCGCGACCGCAATTCGCAGCGAGCCAGCCGACAGCTTAAACCATGTCCTCGAGCGGCAAATCGCGGAGGCGCGGGGGCGCGGCGGCGATTTGGACGTTGCGGCGCTGCTCAGAATCGTCAGCGCACACTACGATCGCATCGACTCCGAACGGCGCGGCATCGTGCGTTCGATGCAGCTCATGTCCGACGAGGCGCAGGCGCTCACGCGCGAGATTCGTGAGCAGACCGCCTCGCACCTGCAAGCCATCCTCGACAACGTCAAGGACGCCATCGTCACGGTGGACGATGGCGGGCACATCGAAACCTTCAATCCCACCGGCGAGCGCATTTTCGGCTACGCGCCGGCGGAGATTTTCGGCCGCTCGCTCGAATTCTTGCTGCCCGAGATCGCGAACGGCGGCGGCGATTTTCTCGAGCGCCTCGCCGCCAAGATCGACGATACGCATGTGGATCTGGCGGCGCATCAGACCTGGGGCCGCGCCAAGGGCGGCAATCGCGTGGCGGTGGAGATCGCGGTCAGCAAGGCCAAGCTCAATTGGCGCGACGGCTACATCGTCAGCATTCGCGACATCACGGAACGGCATCTCGCCGAGCAATCCATGCGCGAAAGCGAGGCGCGCTACCGCACGTTGGTGGAACACGCTCCCGAAGTGATCGTCGTGTTCGACGTCGATCACGGAAGATTCGTCGACGTCAACGACAACGCCTGCCGCTTCTTCAAGATGGACCGCGAGACCTTGCTCGCCAGCGGTCCGGACAAGATCAGCCCGGCGCACCAGTCCGACGGCACGCTGTCGTTTGGCCGGCCGCGCGGCTTCATCGAAGGCGCGCTGGCGGGCGAGGCGCCGGTGTTCGAGTGGACGCATTGCGATGCCGCCGGCCAGACCTTGCCGTGCGAGGTGCGCTTCGTGCGCTTGCCGAGCTCCAATCGGCGGCTGATCCGCGCCAGCATCACCGATATCACCGAACGCAAGCGGGGCGAGGCGATCGCGGCGGGGGAGCGGCGCATCTTCGAGAAGATCGCCGCCAATGCGCCGCTGATGACCGCGCTCGAGTCGATCTGTGAGTTGATCGAGCGCGTCATGGCGGACAGCTACTGCGCCATCAGCCTGTTCGATCAGGAACGCCAGGCATTGGACTTCGGCGCCGCACCGAAACTGCCGCGCGCATTCGTGACAGCAATGGACAGCGCGCCCATCGGCATCCGTTACGGCTCGTGCGCGGCCGCAGTCTATCTTGCGCGGCAAATCACGGTTGCCGACATCGAAACGGATGCGCTGTGGGAATTCCGGCGCGAGGCCGCGCGCCATGCCTCGTTGCGAGCCGCCTGGTCGACGCCCATCCTCGCCTCGGACGGGCGCGTCGTCGGCACCTTTGCGGTGTATCGCCGTCAGCCGGGCATTCCGCTGTCGAAGGACCACGAGTTGATGTCGCGCATGGCGCAGATCGCCGGCATCGCCATCGAGCGCCGCAGCGCCGAGGATGCGTTGCGCAACAGCGAAATGAAATTTCGCGGGCTGTTCGAAAGCATGATGGAGGGTGTGTACCAGACGTCGCGCGACGGGCGCATTCTCGTCGCCAACCCCGCCTTCGTAAACCTCATGGGCTACGACTCGGCCGAAGAGCTATATCAAGTGCCGGCCGGGTCGCTGTACTGGTACCCGGGCGACCGCGAGACCTTTGCGCGCCGCGTGGAGAGCGAAGGTGAGCTGCGCAACGAGGAATACATCCTGCGCCGCAAGGATGGCACCATGCTCGTGGTCATGGATTCGAGCCGCGTGGTGCGCGATGCGCACGGCCGGGTCACGGGCTATGAGGGGACGATTACCGACATCACGGAGCGCAAGCGGGCGGAAACGGCCGTGTTCCAGGCCAAGGAGCGCGCCCAGGTCACCCTGCAATCGATCGGCGATGCGGTCATCACCACCGACTCCGAAGGGCGCATCGATTACATGAACCCGGTCGCCGAGAGTTTGACGGGGTGGGAGAACCGCGAAGCCCAGGGACAGCGCATCGGCGAGGTGCTCACCGTCGTCGACGAGGCGACCGCGCGAAGCGAGTGAAAGCCCGGTCATGCGCTGTCTGCGCGAGGGCCAGGTGCTGGGCTTGAGCCAGCATACCGTGCTGGTGAATCGCCGCGGCCAGGAATTGGCCATTCAGGATTCGGCGGCGCCGATCCGCGACCGTGCCGGCAATTTGATCGGCGCCGTCATGGTGTTTCACGATGTCAGCAAGGAACGGCGCCTGCATCGCGCGCTGCACTACCAGGCCAGCCACGATGCCTTGACCGGCTTGATCAACCGGCGCGAATTCGAAAACCGTCTGACCGCCGCCGTCGAGAATGCCCGCGCCGACGCGAGTGCCCGCCATGCATTGTTGTATCTCGATTTGGATCAATTCAAATTGGTGAACGACACCTGCGGCCATCCGGCGGGCGATCAGCTGTTGAAGCAGATCACCGGCGTGCTGCAATCGCGGGTGCGCAGCCGCGACACCCTGGCACGATTAGGCGGGGACGAATTCGGCATTTTGCTGCAAAGCTGCTCGCTCGAGCAGGCGCTGCGCATTGCGGATGGCCTGCGCCAGGCGATCCGCGATTTTCGATTCATCTGGCAGGACGGCGCACTCGAACTCGGCGTGAGCATCGGCATCGTCGAGATCACCAGCGACACGCCGACCGTGGCGAGCGTCATGAGCGCGGCCGACGTCGCCTGCTATTCGGCGAAAGATCTCGGCCGCAACCGGGTGCAGCTCTACAAGCCCGACGACGTGCCCGAGCGGCATCGCGAAATGCACTGGGTGTCGAAGCTGGCGCGCGCCTGCGACGAGAGCCGCTTCGAGCTCTACTACCAGCCGATCGTGCCGATCGGCTGCGAGCGCCCCGGAGCACGAGCACTTCGAGCTGATGCTGCGCCTGCGGGACGAAGCGGGCGTCTTGGTGACGCCGGCCGAATTCATTCCGGCAGCCGAGCGCTACAACGTCATGCCATCCATCGACCGTTGGGTGGTGCGCCAGGCACTCGATAAGTTGGTGCACCGGGTCGGGTCGGGAGTCAGGCCGTTCACGATTGCCGTCAACCTCTCGGGGACGTCGCTCAACGATGAGCGCTTCCTCGAGTACTTGATCGCCGAGCTCAGCAGCCACGAATTGGTCGCGGGCGCCATGTGTTTTGAGATCACGGAGACCGCCGCCATCGCCAATCTGGGCAACGTGGTGTACTTCATGCGCGAGCTCAAGGCCCGCGGCTGCCACTTTGCGCTGGATGACTTCGGCAGCGGGTTGTCGTCCTTCATGTATTTGAAGACCCTGCCGGTGGACTATCTGAAGATCGACGGGCAGTTCGTCGAAAACGTCACGCACGACCGCATCGATCGCAGCATGGTCGAGGCGATCAGCCAGGTCGGCAAGGCGATGGGCATCCAGACCATCGCCGAGCGGGTGGAATCCCCGGAAGTTTTGGCGGAGCTCGGCCGCTTAGGGATCGGCTACGCGCAGGGCTTTCACATCGCCGAACCCCGCTCGACCAAGGAGTTTCCTTACCTGCGCGAGCCCTCGCGAAAGTCGTAAGCAGCCTTGCAGCGGGCACTTCCCACCGCGGCGCGGCACTTCCCGCCGTGGTGCGGGGCGCGTACTCTCGTAGCCCTAGGGCCATCCAATTGCTCGGACCAGGAAGGGAGCTCGCTATGATTCTGGGGATGTCTACGGCGGCTTTTACGCAGTTCCACGTGGTCTTGAGCCTGATCGGCATTGCCGCGGGGCTCATCGTCGCGTTCGCCATGCTCGGCGCCAACCGACAACCCGTGCTAATGGCGCTGTTTCTGCTCACCACGGTGGCCACCAGCGTGACGGGTTTCATGTTTCATTTTGCGAACTTCGGGCCACCGGAGATCGTCGGGGTGATTTCCCTCCTGGTCTTGGGTGTGGCAATTCTCGCCTTGTACGCCTTCAAGCTAGCCGGCTCGTGGCGGTGGATTTACGTCGCTGCCGCGGTGTTCGCGCTGTACCTGAACGTGTTCGTCGGCGTGGTGCAAACTTTTCAAAAAGTACCGTTCTTCCACGCGCTGGCGCCCACTCAAACCGAGCTGCCGTTCGTCGTCGCGCAAGGAGCGGTATTGATCGCCTTCGTGGCCCTCGGGATCGCGGCGGCGCGGAAGTTTCATCCGGCGGCAGCGTCGAACGTCGCCTGACGTCAAAAGCGTACCCGCACCCCCGCCCACAGGGCCCGCGGCTGCGCCGGGGATACCGCATTCTCATTGCTCCAGGCATTGGGATTGAAGCGGAAGGAGCCGTTGGGGTTGAACGCATTGGAGGTGAGGAATCCGGCCGTTGCGTACTCCTTATCGAACAGATTGACGAGACGCGCGAAGACATCGATGTCTTTCGCGACGTGCACGGTACTCTGCAGATTCACGACCGCGTAACCGGGGATCCATCCCGAGCCTTGGATCGTGGCGCCCTGACCGTTGGTGCCTCCGGCCCGATTGGCATTGTTTTCGTCGCCGTGGAGGAATGATCCGGAGACCAGCACCAGATTGGCGCCGATATCCCATTGTTTCGTGAGCTCATAATCGAGCACGAGGCGCCCGGCGTGCCGTGGAATGAGCGGGATCCGGTCTCCCGGGCGCACCAGGATGTTGCCGTTGGCATCCGCCGTGCTGTTGGAGCCGGCGTTGACTTCAAAGCTCGACTGAAAGGTCGCGTCGACATAGCTATAAGTCACGTGCCAGCTCAAGGCCCCCGCCTTGCCGCCCAGTGCCAGGTCGATCCCCTGACGGCGGGTCGTGCCGACGTTGTCGAAATAGCCTTGATTGGTACTGGCCGCGACGAATTGGATGTCGTTGCTGTTGATGGTGTGGAATGCATCGGCGCTCCACGTCAGGCGCTGGTCCGGCCGATTGCCCCGCAAGCCGATTTCCACCGTTCGAGCGACCACCTGTTTCAGATCCGGGTCGCTGGCAAAATCGTTGGGCAGGCCGCAAGGCGCGGCCGGGTTCGCGCAGCCCAATTCAATCACCGTCGGTGCCCGGCTGGCCTCGTTGTAATTGGCGTACACGGTAAGGGCATCGGTCGGCGTCACCGTGAAGCCCAATGCCGGATTGACGCGGCTGAACGTGTGATTGCCGGCGAGAGCGCTCGCGGTATCGAATCCCGAGCCCACATCGCCCACATCGCTGTCGACGCTGAAGCCGTTCAGCGTTTCGGTGTTGCGGTTATAACGCATGGAGGCGGTGAAATGCAGCAGCATGTTCCAGTTGAGCGTGTCGGTCCAATAGGCCCCGAGGATCTTGTTGCTGCCGCTGAGTGAAATGACGGTCTCGTCGTTGAGCGGACTGACCTGCGGCACGAGCGCTCGAGCAGCCGTCAACGTTCCGTACTCCAGCGCTTGGGCGAACGTGTCCTGGGAGTCTTCGTAGTCGGTGCCGATGATGGCCTGATTTTTCATGCCGAACAGGTCTTGTGAATCCGTCAATTGCACGCCGAAACCCGCGGTGCGCTGAATCAATCGCGACACCGCGTCCTGTCCGTAGGCACAATAGGCAATATCGGCGCGGTTCGTCGGCGCTACGCTGCAGTCGATCGGCGGCCCGGCGTAATTGCCCGACAGATAGCTGTCGCTGATGTTGCCGTTGCTGCTGCCGGTGGCTAAATGGCGGTCGTAGGCATTTCCGGACAGGAGCAGCGTGCTCGCTCAGGAATTGAGTACCCGTGAGGTTCACGAAGTTCAGAAGGTTGTGGGTGAAGTCCGGCGTGTAGCTCGCCTCGCGCCGGAAGTCGAGCAGGCTCATGGGCGCGGCGCCGTTGCCGAACAGGATGGTGTCGGCGTAGGTATAGCTCAAGTCGACGTCGGTCTTATCGTTTTGCCACCCCACCTTGCCGAATCCCTGATACACCTGGGTGTGCGAGCCGTCGCGCCAGCCGTCCTCGTCGAAATAGGTACCGGTCAGAAAATAGTCGAACGGTCCTAACTCGCCCCCGGTCTGTCCCTTGAAGGAGCGCCGGCCGAAGGAGCCGCCATAAGCCTCCAATTCCGTGCCCGGGTCGTCGTGGCCGCCCTTGGTGTGGACCGACAAGGCGCCGCCCAAGGTGTTGAGCCCGAACACCGGGTTCGAGCCTGACATGAGCGTGACCGTGGAGATCGCCGCTTCCGGGATCAAATCCCAGTTGACCGTGTCGCCAAAGGATTCGTTGACGCGCACGCCATCCACGTACACCGACAGGCCTTCCGGCGTGCCGAGCAGCGGCGAGGCGGTAAAGCCGTGATAATTGATGTCCAGTTGGAACGGATTGTCCGCGCTCTCGCTGACATTGACGCCGCTGAAATTGCTGTTGAGGTAATCAGCGAGGTCCAAAGATTGCTGGCGCTGCATGTCCTCGCTGTTCGCGGTTTGAACGTTCGCGGGTATTTGGTTCAAGGGCAGACCGAGCCCCGGCAGCGGGGCGTTGCCGATGACCACCACCTGCTGCAGCTCCTGCACTGCGGCCGGATTGGTGGGGGCGTCCGCGTCAGCCGCGGCCGCAACCGGTGGGGCCGCGCCGGCGGCCAAAGCCAGGCCGCACAGCGTCAAGAGCCCTGTCGAGGGACGCAAATCATGTTCTCCTTTTGGTATTGAGGATTCCACAGGCGGCGCCGCTTGAAAATAGGATATCTTCCCGATTAGTCACCCAAGGCATGCATGGCCATGAAAACCACCTCGGTACGTCGCGATATCGTGTTGATGGTCATCGTGGCGGGCGCGGCGCGCGTTCGCCTGCGCGAAGTTCAACTTGAGCGAGGCGCTGCTCAAGTGGACCCGGCCGTTCGAGCGCATGCAGCTCGATGAATTGCCGGCGGTCCTGTTGGTGGTCGCGATCAGCCTGATCTGGTTCTCCACCCGCCGCTACCTGGAGGCCAATCGGCAATTGCAACTGCGCCGAGCCGCCGAGTCGCAGCTGGCGGCATCGCTCGCCGAGAACAAGCGCTTGGCCCAGCAATACGTCGACGTCCAGGAATCCGAGCGCAAGGCGCTGGCGCGCGACCTGCACGACGAATTGGGTCAATATCTCAATGCCATCAAGCTCGATGCGGTGTCGATACGCGAAGCCGCGGCGGCGCATGCGGGCGTGCGCGAGGCGGCACGCGCGATGATTGCCAATATCGACCGCGTCTACGCGGCGGTGACCGGGCTCATCCGCCAGCTGCGGCCGGTGGGGTTTGACGAGCTGGGGGTTGCGGCGGCGCTCGAGCATTGCGTGAAGGAGTGGCGCGTGCGGCTGCCCGCGGTGACCATCGAGCTCAAGGTGAGCGGCGATTTCGAGGCGTTGGATGAAGCGCGCGGACTGGTCCTGTATCGGCTCGTGCAGGAGGCGCTCACCAACATCGCGCGCCACTCCCATGCGACCCGAGTCGAGATCCGCATTGCCGCGGACCGGGCCATGGACGGTGCGCCGTGCATCGAGCTGCTCATCGCCGACAATGGCCGGGGTGCCGACCTGCACGCGCCGCGCACCGGCCTCGGGCTGCTTGGCATGCGCGAGCGCGTCGCTGCCCTCGGCGGATCGATCCGGCTGATGAGCGAATGCGACGCCGGGTTCAAAGTCGTTACCTTGCTGCCCTTGACCGGCAAGCACGCATGAACCCCGCGGCCAGGCGCATCACGGTGTTGTTGGTCGACGATCATGCGGTGGTTCGCGAGGGCTATCGCCGCTTGTTGGAACGCGACGACTCGCTGGTCGTGGTTGGCGAGGCGGCGACGGCGGCGGATGCCCTGCGCTGCGACGGCGAACTCAAGCCGGACGTACTCGTGCTCGATATCGCATTGCCCGGGGTCAGCGGTATCGAGGTCCTGCGCCGCATCCTCGCGCGCAGGCCCGCTGCCTGCGTGCTGGTGTTCAGCATGTACCAGGACGGGATCTATGCCAGCCGGGCGCTCAATGCCGGTGCCCGGGGCTATCTGAGCAAGGCCTGTGCACCCGATCTCCTGGTGGAGGCAGTGCGCAGCGTGGCGCAAGGGCGGCGCTATGTGAGCCCGGATGTGGAGAGTGCCATGACCGCGCAGTCTTCGACGGCAAACCAGCTCGCCGGTACGTTGTCGACGCGGGAACTCGAGGTACTGCGGATGCTGATCCAAGGATACGGCGTCGAGAAAATCGGCGAGCGGCTGGGCTTGAGTCCGAAAACCGCAGCCAACCATCAATCCTCCATCAAGCAGAAATTGGGCGCCGAGAGCGCACTGCAGTTGCTGCTCATTGCCAAGCAGTTGGGCTTGATCACGGATCCTTGAGAGCCTGCGGGCGAGAGGCGATCAGCGCGGCGCCGCATCCAGTGTGCCGAGCGGGACATTGCGCGTCTCCGGCGCCCATTGCCGGCAAATGAGCGCGCCGATCACGAGCACGGCGACGCAGGCACCCAAGGCCGTGCGCACGCCAAAGCCCGCGACGATGATGGGGAGCAGAAACGTGCTGATCGCCGAGCCGGTTCGGCTGGCTGCGATGGCGAGCCCAATGCCCGAAGCGCGCAAATCGGTGGGGAACAATTCGGGCAAGTAGACGTAGACGAGGTTGGACGCCGCCGAGAGCACGCCTGCAAATACGGCGAACAGCACGGTCATTTCAATCGCGGGTATCTCGCTCCACAGGCACAAAACGAGCATGGCGGCAGCCGCGATGACGAAGCTACCGATCAAGAAACGGCGCCGCGGCAGTCGATCGATCACGAGCAGCCCACCAATCGCGCCGCCCAGCAGCGACGCGTTGTAGATGACCCCGCCGATGTAGCCGCTCTTGACGCTCATCGCCGACATGACCTGGGAGACGAAGGTCCCGACCGCAAAATACGGAATGACTTGGCAGGTGAAAAATGCGCAGCCCACCAAGGTTCGGCGACGCCATGCCGGCGCAAACAGCTGTCGCCAGCGGCCGCGGGCCGCCGGCGGCGCGGGTGTGGGCAGCGGCGGCGCGACGTGGCTGCCGAGCCGGTCGCGCACGATGCCGGCCGCTTCGGTTGCGTAGCCATGATTGGACAACCAGCGGGGCGACTCGGGCATGGTGACGCGCAGCGGTAAAACCAGGAGACAGGGCAGGGCGCTGCTGAGGAGCATCCAGCGCCAGGCATCCGGGCCGCGCTCGCCGAGCGCGAAGCCCACAAAATAGGCACAGGCGTAGCCGCCCGCCCAGGCAACCGACAGCAACCCGAGAATACGTCCGCGAATGCGCCGCGGCGTGAACTCGCTCAGCAGCGCCTTGCTGACCACATAGTCCGTGCCGAGCAGGAAGCCGACCGCGAGGCGCAGCGCCAGCAGCGCGGCCGCTGAATCGGCGAGCCCCTGCGCCAGCGACAAGGCGCCGAGCAGGGCCATGTTATAGGCGAAGATCGGGCGCCGCCCGAAGCGATCGGCGGCGGGTCCGGTGAACAGCGCGCCGGCGAATAAGCCAAACAGCGATGCGCCGCCGAGCAGTCCCATCCACACCGGCCCGAGGCCCATCTGCGGCGGGGCATGGCTCAAGGAGATGCCGATGATGCCGAGACCATAGCCATCGCTGAACACGCCGCCGCAACTTGCAACGGCAACGCGGAGGTGAAATGGGCGCAGCGGCGCGTCATCGTAATCGAGTGTTGCTGCTGGTGGAGCGTCCATTGGTCTTCCCGGCGGCACTGCGCCGCTGCCCTACGATATTCGTTCCCCGTATACAGTATCGGGCGCTCGCCAACACTGGATTTACGATTGAGCGTGCGACGCGTAGAGTTTCGGCATGCCACGCAGTTTCATCGGTCACCAACCATTCAAGGGCCGCGGTGCGGCCTCGAATCCCGCCGTGCGATTCGAGGCGACCACGCGCGAAGCGACGCACGATGGTTGGTATGAGGACGAGATCGTCGAACATTTGACCGAAACCGTGCTGCCCGATCGTGCGCGCAGCGTGATCACCACCAATGACTCGCCCGATGTCGGGTTTGACCAATCGATCAATCCCTATCGAGGCTGCAGCCATGGCTGCGTGTACTGCTTCGCGCGTCCGACGCACGCCTATCTCGGCCTGTCTCCCGGCCTGGATTTTGAAACGAAGCTGTTCTACAAGGCCGATGCGGTCAAGATTCTCGAAGGCGAGCTCGCGAAGCCGAAATACGTCTGCAAGCCGATCGCTTTGGGGATCAATACCGACGGCTATCAGCCGCTGGAAAAGCGCCTGGAGGTTACCCGCGGCATTCTCGCCGTGCTGGCGCGCTGCCGGCATCCGGTCACCATCGTTACCAAGAGCGCGCTGATCCTGCGCGACCTCGATTTGCTGCGCGATCTCGCGCAAGACCGGCTGGTGTCGGTGATGCTGAGCATTACCTCGCTGACCAACGACATCAAACGCACGCTCGAGCCGCGAGCCGCTTCGCCGCTCGCGCGCCTACGCGTCGTCGAGCAGCTGGCGCAGGCCGGCATTCCCACCGGCGTACTGGTCGCCCCCGTGATTCCGGCCATTACGGACCATGAAATGGAAGACATTCTCGCGGCAGCCAAGCAGGCGGGCGCCGGCAGCGCCGGCTATGTCCTGCTGCGGCTGCCGCACGAGGTGAAGATCTTATTTCGCGAGTGGCTGGACGAGCACTATCCGGACCGCGCCAAGCACGTGATGTCGCTGATCAATCAAACGCGCGGCGGCAAGGACTACGATGCCAAATTCGGCCGGCGCATGATCGGCACCGGACCTTACGCCGAGTTGCTGCGCACGCGCTTCGAGCTGGCGCGGCGCAAGTGCGGTTTCGATGACGCGCACGAGCGACACGATCTGCGCACGGATTTATTCCGCCCACCGGCGCGCGACCAAGCGCAGCTGACCCTCGGGTTTTAGCCCCTCGACCCGAAGCGCACCTGTCAGCGGCGGTTGGCGCCGCCCGTCGCAAACATGATTTCTTCCTTCCCCAGCATTCCCTTGTGGGTGGTGCTGGTATCCATCATGTCGAAGACCTTGCTTTGATAAGCGATGAATTCCTCATGAGAGACCGTGCCGTCGCCGTCCGTGTCGATCTTGTGCATCATCGCCTTGGTGCGAAGCCCGCGCGCGTAGCCGCCCGTCGCGAAGGAGGCGATCTCGCCGCCGTCGGTGCTGATGAATTCCTTGGCGTCGACCTTGCCGCTCTTGTCCTTATCCAACATCGCGAAGACCTTTTCCTGAAAGGCGAGCCACTCGTCCTTCGAAACCATGCCGTCGCCATTCGCATCCATCTTGTGCATCAATTTCTCGCTGTGCAGGCCTCGGGCGTAGCCTCCCGTGGCGAAACTCGCCATGTCGTCCGCAAAGGCAGCGGCCGAACAGGTCATTGCGATGGCGGCGGCCATGCATAGGAGCGCAGAGCGAAAGGTGTTGGCAGTGAACATAATTGATCCCCTTTGTTGTAAGTAACCAATTAGACCGCCTCGGCAGCGGCGTTATTTCGACATTCGTGCCGGAAATTGGCCCGGCAGGCGCCTCTGATCATCACCCAAGACAGGTCTGGATAAAATAGCGCTTGCAATATCACAAATCTTTGATTATAAATTTGTGATCACAAAAACAAGGATGCGCCGATGCCCGTTCGTCCAAATCTCGGGTTAGTCCGTATTGCGCGCGAGACCGTCCAGGAGCGCGTTTATTGCGCCCTTCGGGATCAGCTGATGCGCGGCGGTTTCGAGCCTGGGCAAAAATTGAAAATTGCCGAACTGGCGGAGGCGTTCGGCACCAGTGCCATGCCGGTCCGCGATGCCCTCAACCGTTTGACCGTCGAGCGGGCGCTGGAAACGTTGCCGAGTCGCACCGTTCGCGTACCGGCCCTGTCGAAGGACGCGCTGCAGGACTTGCGGGAAACGCGGTTTGCGATCGAGGGACTGGCGATAGCGCGCGCGGCGTCGAACATGACCGCCGAATCGTTGGCGACGCTCGAGCGTCTGATCGTGGCTCAAAGCGAAACCGATGAGGAGCATGTCTCCGAAGAAAGCGCGGAACAGAATCGGGCCTTTCACTTCGCGATCTATCGCCAATCGGGGTCCACGGTTCTATTGCCGATCATCGAAAGCCTGTGGCTTCAGTTTGGGCCCTATTTGCGCGAGGCGTCTGAGCTCTTTGACGGCGGCGACGGGCGCGGCACGAACTTTCACCTCGAAATGCTCGATGCGCTGTCGCGGGGCGACGGCATGGCGGCGCGCAGAGCGCTCGAAGCCGACATCGGCCGCGCGTTCGATCTGGTGATGAGTGATGAGTCGCTCTGGCAGCGACGGGATGGAGTCGCGTGACGAGGCCGCCCGGTGGCCCGCAGGACCCTGAAGCGTTCGATCTTTACGATCTGCGTGTCGAAGTGATCGGACCGCCGGACCGAACGATCTATTGCGGCGCGCGATTGGGCGATTATTTCGAACTGCAGGGCGAGATGTTGAAACTTCCGCCGGGCCAAGGATTCTCAATTTATTCCTTGGCGGCGTTGTTGCCGCTGCTGCCCGCCAAACAACGCGTTACCGATCCGAATGATTGGATGTCGACCGACGCGGAGGTTGCCTGCCCGGATCCGAACTGCCCGACGCGCTTTCGGATTACCCGCATGGGCCGTCGCCGCTTCACCCGCTCGCAGGTTACCGCAACGTCTCGCGGCGGCGGGAATCCGGCGTGATTCCCCGCATCTCCCTGTCCGGCGACTATGCGATTTCGCGGATCATCAAAGGCGGCTGGCACCTCGCCGGCGATCATGGAGTGATAGATCCCGGTCAAGCGCGCAAGGACATGGCGACGTTCGTCGACGCGGGGATCACCACCTTCGACTGCGCCGACATTTATACGGGCGTCGAACTTCTGATCGGCAGCTTCCGCCGCGCATACCCGACGCACGCGAAGCAAGTACAGATCCATACCAAATTCGTTCCCGACCTCTCTGATTTGCGCTCCGTTGATCGCGTGCACGTTGAAGCCATCATCGACCGATCTTTGACTCGATTGGGTCAGGAGCGGCTGGATCTGGTGCAGTTTCATTGGTGGGACTTCGCCATCCCGCGCTACGTCGAGACGGCACTTGAACTCGACCGGCTGCGCCGGGCCGGGAAAATCGCGCACATCGGAGTCACGAATTTCGACACGCCGCGGCTTGAAGAACTCGTCGATGCCGGGATACCGATCACGTCGCATCAGGTTCAATACTCGCTGGTGGATGACCGCCCGACTCACGGCATGGCGGCCTACTGCCAAACACAGCACATTGCCTTGCTGTGTTACGGCACGGTGTGCGGCGGATTTCTGTCTGAAGCGTGGCTGGGCAAGCCCGCTCCTGAGGCGGATTTGGCCAACCGCTCGTTGGTCAAGTACAGGTTGATTATCGAGGATTTCGGCGGCTGGGGCCTATTCCAAGAACTACTCGGAGTGCTCAGCCGCATTGCGCGGGCACATGACACCGATATAGCTTCCATTGCGACGCGGGCGATATTGGACCGGGATCAGGTCGCTGCGGCGATCGTCGGAGCCGTCAATACGCGGCACCTCCCCGCCCACACGCAGATCGGCGAGCTTCGCCTGAATGACGACGAGTTGTCGTTGATCGCCGGCGTCATTCGCCGACGACAGGGTCCCGCGGGCGATATATACGATTTGGAGCGCGATCGCACGGGTGCTCATGGTCGAATCATGAAGTACGAATTGAATGCGGGGTTGGAGCATCGCGCTGCCGACGAGTGAATCGATTGACTGCGGCGAGTTGAATGTAGCGAATTCTTGGTGAATTGAAATGTGTCGATAATGAAAAAGGGGTGGACATATGGCTAGGGGAAACTATGTCAAGCAAGCGCTCGCGGCTTGGGGATGTTGTACGGCGTTGACCGGCGCGGTGTGGGCACAGCTCGCGCCGCCGAGCCAGGATCTGCAGGAGATTGTCGTCACCGCGGAAAAACGCGAGTCCACTGTGCAAAAGACGCCGATCAGCATCACCGCGATCAGCGGCGCAGATCTGCAAGCCTCGGGCCTGTCGGACTTCACGTCGGTCGCCCAGCAGGTGCCGGGCGTCTCGTTCAAGACGTCCGGTCCCGGGCAGACGGAATTCGAGATGCGCGGCCTCACCTCCACCGGCGGCGAGTCGCCGACCGTGGGCTTCTACCTTGACGATGCGGTCCTGACGCCCGCCGCCATGGCGCAGAACGGCAAGACCGTCATCGACCCGAGCTTGTTCGATCTGAGCCGCGTCGAGGTGCTGCGCGGACCGCAGGGGACCTTGTACGGCGCGGGCTCGATGGGCGGCACGATCAAACTCGTGACCAACCAACCGGACCCGCACGCCTTCGGCGCCAACGTGGAGGTCATCGGCTCCGACACGACCGGGGGCGGCGGTTTCAATCACACCGAGAACGTGATGCTGAACATACCTCTGATGCAGGATGTCGTCGCCCTGCGCCTGGTCGGGACGGACAAAAACATCGATGGATGGATCGATCGCAAGGTGGTGAGTCCGTTCCCGGTCGAGGTCAACAACAGCACGGCGCGCGGGGACGTGGCCGGCGCGCCGGTGGCGCAGGACATCCGCCACTCGAACACCGAACGGCTGCAGGCCGGGCGCGCCTCGCTGCTGATTCAGCCCACCGATCGCCTCAGCATCACGGCCGGCTTCATGCATCAGTCCCTCACCCAGGATGGCCCGAATACCATCGACAGCCCGCCGCTGAACGAAGTGCATTACCAGCCGTTCGACGTGGCGGAGCCCTTCGAGGACAAGTTCGACCTGTACACTCTGACGGGCAAATACAATTTTGATTCGTTCCAGCTGGTGTCCGCGACGGCCTACTGGGATCGTCAGCAAAACCAGACTCAGGACATCTCCGAGGCGATGCAGGACTACATCGGCGGCTTCTTCGGGCCTCCGGCCAGCTGGCCGTTCTCGAGCACCGGAACGGTGAAGGAGGCCGGCAACACGTGGTTCGGTCTCGGCGCCGGAACGATCACCGAGGACGACTATACCCGTCAGTTCAGCGAGGAGCTGCGGCTTGCCTCGACCGGCAGCGGCCCGCTGCAGTGGCTGGTCGGCGGGTACTACAGCAGCTTCGGTGCGACCTCGCACGTCTACTCTTTTTATCCTCTCACCAACAACGGATTCAACGCGGATTTCGGCACCAATAACCTGGCCGACAATCACCGCAAGGTGGACATCGATCAGTACGCGGCATTCGGCGAGGTGTCCTACATGCTGCCCGGCAACTTCAAAGCGAGCCTCGGTGCACGTTACTACCAGTACCACAGCAATTCGGTGACCAGCGTCAGCGGCGTCTCCGCCAATGGCACCAGCAACCCGCTCTTCGGTCTGGCACAGAACTCGGGTGCGACTCCGAAGTTGGACTTGGCCTACATCCCGGATGACAACACGACCGTCTACGCCACTGTGTCCAAGGGCTTCCGTCCGGGCGGCCCCAACTCGCCGATCCCCGTTCCGCCATGCCCATCGGCCGCCCCCACGCAGTTCGGTCCGGACAGCGTCTGGAACTACGAGCTGGGCGAGAAACTTCGCTTCTTCGATTCGCGCCTCTCGGTCAACGGCGCCATCTATTACGAAGACTGGACCGATGTGCAGCAGCAAGTCGCTCCCATGTGCGGCTTCAAGTTCACCGCCAATGCGGGCAAGGCGACGGTGTACGGCGCCGAACTCGAGGTGGCCGTGGTGTTGATGCCCGGCTTTGTTCTGTCGCAGAACGCCGGCTACACGCACGCCACGAACTCGACCACGCTGCCGGCCGCCGGCGTGGTGGCGGGACAGCGCCTGCTGGATGTGCCGGAGGTCACCGCCAACACGAGCTTGAGCTACAAGCAGCCGCTCGAGGACGGCAAGAACCTGGTCGCGCGCCTGACCAACAGCTACGTCGATTCGATCCAGGACATCACGTTCACGCGGAATTCTTTGCCGGCGTACGATCTCGTGGGATTGCGGCTGGGGGTCGAGGCGGTCCGCTGGTCCGCATTCTTGTTCGCCGACAACCTCACGAACAAGATGGCGTTGCTGGGCGACACCGGTGCTCTGTCGGCGAACATCTCGATATTGAACCGCGTCGCCACGAACCAGCCGCGAACGATCGGCGCCGATTTGAACTTCAAGTTCTGAAGGCGCGGTATGGCTGAGTATCCCGGTCGTCCCTACGCCTGGACCGTCGTTGCGATTTTGATTGCAACGGCGGTCTTGTCGTACACCGATCGCCAGGTGCTGAGCCTTCTGGTCGATCCGATCCGCGGCGATATGGGCATCAGCGATACGCAGATCAGCCTGCTATTGGGTACGGCGTTCGCCGTCATCTATGGAATCGCCGGCATTCCGCTAGGGCTTTTGGCCGATCGCTTTTCGCGGCGCAACCTCATTTTCACCGGCGTATCGGTCTGGAGTCTGGGCACGATTGCTTGCGGTTTTTCGCACAACTTCGGCGAGATTTTCGCGAGCCGCATTGTCGTCGGGTTGGGCGAGGCGGCACTTTCTCCGGCCGCCATATCGCTGATCAGCGATTATTTTCCGCCGTCGCGGCGCGGCACCGCGGTCGGATTTTTTCTCAGCGGCATTGCGATGGGGAGCGGTGCGGCCATTCTCATCGGCGGCGGCGTTCTGCACGCCATCGAATTGGGCGCTCTTGCCGCCACGCCGCTGGCCGCGTACGCACCGTGGCGGATGGTGTTGCTCGTCATCGGGGGGCCCGGGCTCTTGTGGGCTCTGGCAATTTTGCTCATTCGCGAGCCCGTTCGGCACGGAGCGGAAGATGCGTCGATCGCCGTCGGCGCGGCGGATGGCAGTGCCTGGCGGGCCACCCCGTGGGCCCGGGTCGTGCCGATCTACATCGTATTGGCAGCGGCTTCATTCGTCGACAATGCCGTGGGCGCATGGGCGCCGACGCTGCTCATCAGGGAATTCGGCAGAAACCCGGCACAGATCGGCGTCGAATTGGGTTTGCTTTTGACGGTGGGTTTCGGCGGGGGCGTGCTCATCGGCGGCGCGCTGGCCGACCGCGCCGGGGCGCGCGGCGGATGGCCACGCAAGCTGCGCGTATGCTTGTATTCCGGTCTCTTGATTTTGCCGGTCTCGCTCATGATGAACTTGCCGATTTTCGGCCTCGTGCTGGCCGGCGTGCCGCTGTACTTCGCTCTGTCGGGTATCGTGACCGCGGTAGGTTTTTCCGCGATTCTCGACGTCGTGCCGAATCGATCGCGGGGACTTGCGATGTCCATGAGCTTCTTTTTGAACGTGGCGCTGGGTGCGGGGCTGGGTCCGACCGCGGTGGCCGTTGCCGGCGCGCACTTATTCGCCGCGAAGGCGGGGCTGGGGCCGCCGATCGTGTTGACGGCGGCGGTGGGTTATCTCATTGCCCTTGCGGCACTCGGCGCGGCGCTGTCCGCTTTCCGCGCGCGCAGCGCCGTCACGACATAACCAGCGCGCAGGCGAGGTGCGAAATGAGCAGCAGGGCAGAAGCATTCGAGGACTGGATTCGTACATCCTTTGTTCAGATGAATACCGAACTGGAGAATTTATACTTCGCCAGGCCGGATCGGGCGCAAGTGATCGGCTGTGGAGATCCGATCAAGGCGTCGCTGCGCGATGAAGGTCATGCGCACGTCGTCGCATTGCTCGCCGAGGGCAATACCGGAGAGGGATTCGATAGTGCCTACGGCGTCCTCGGCAGCGTAGGTCTGTACCTCGGGGCATTGCGGCGCCACGAACTCACCAACCCGGCGCGCGAAGAGCGGTCGCCGTTCCCGGAAGCTTCATCCCTTGCCCTGCACGTCGGCGCATCGCTCGGTATGGCGCCGAGATTCTCGACCGGGCATCTGGCGACACACAACCGGGCGCGCGCCGGCGTTCGCAAGAGCTTTACGTCGCTGCGGGATGAATTTCTGTTCATCGATGAGAATACGCGCGGAATTCTCTCGCTGCAGCGCGCGGCGGATGCACTCACGAGTATCGTCCATCTCGGGGTATCCAGTCCCGTGGCGGACGTCCTGTTTGATGCCGCGAAGCAGGCGCTTCGGGATGTCATACGATTCAACGGCCGTCTGATGGACCAGCTGGATGTCGAGCGTTTCTTCTATTCGGTGCGCCCGTACTACAAACCGTACCGTGTCGGTCGCCAGGAATATCGCGGCGCAAACGCCGGAGATTTTTCGGGCATCAACGAGCTCGACCTGCTATTGGGTTTGTGCCGAGCCAACGACCCTTACTACGCACAACTGCTGGTCGATAAGATGCTGTTCATGCTGCCGTCCGATCAGGCGCGATTACGGGACTGTATGACACGCATGAGTCTGCTGGATGAGCTGCTGCTGCTCGTCGATGAGTACGCCCATGCAGATTGGTTTCAGCAGAATGCCCGCGCGTATCTCGAGGTCTGCGATCTATTCGGGCAGTCGGCAGCACAACACCACAACGGTCTGGTCAAACGATTCATCGAGGGCCCCGCTGCCGGCCTCAACGCGCAAGCCATGGAGGGGATCACTGCCAGTGGGCCGCCGCTGCCCGTCCTGCTACGCTCGCTGGAAATGCTGCGTGACTTGCGGCTCGCTGCCGATCGCCGCGACATCGTCACGCGGCACGATGACCTCGACAGGCTGCGCAGCGTGGTACACGGCTATCGCCCACCGTAACTCAGTAGTTGATCGACGGGTTGTCGCCGGGATAAATGACGCCGACGATGTCAAACCCGCCGGGAGTCGTGCACTGCACGGAGTGCAGCTGCTTGCGCGGCAGGAACAAGATGTCGCCCGCGGCGACGCTCGTCTTGGTCCTCTCCGTCCATACGACGCCCGCGCCGTTTAAGAAAATCAGCGCTTCTTCGTAGAGATGCCGGTGGGGCTCCGCCTTGGAAAGCGGGATGTTGCCGATGAACTGCGTCACCACCGTCGAGCCATGCTCGCGATTGACCAGCATCTGATAGTAGCGCTCAGCCATCTTGTGGCGCTGCGAGGGATCGATCGTCGCAGCGCGGTGCGGATACTGCGCTTCGAACGCCGTCGGCATGTCGTCCAGCCACACAAGATCCTCGCTGCCGGGGCCGTTGGAGATGACAAATTTCAGCACGGCGGCGGAGGCGTTGTGAACGCGGTAGGCTTCGCTCGGTCTGATATAGACGCCGGTGCGCGCGCCGACGGCAATGCGGTGTCCGCTGATCTCGATCTCGCCATCACCCTCGGTAACGAACAGGACCGTATGCCGCCCATCCGCCGAGATCACCGGTGAGGTGCCGGAACCGACTTCCGCGTAAAACTGGGATTGAAACAGGGCGCCCAATCTGGGGCTCACGACCGCACAGTAGCGCAGCGTACCGCGTGCGATCAGCGGCGCCCGAGAGGTGGAGAATACGTAGCACCGGCCGTCGAGCTGCACGATGGGCGCCGCGCTCGCAGCGACCATGCGCACGTTGCGGTTCTCGGCGCTGTCCGGGTCATCGGTGCGATAGCCGCCCGGCAGATTACTGTGGGCGCCATCGCAGAAGGGCCCCGTGCCCGTATGCTTGCATCCGCAGAAAATGACCTCCTCGTCGCGCTCGGCCTTGAATGCGATCGGCAGAAACTCGCTGCCCACATGCGAGCTGTCGCAGAACGGCTGCGTCTTGGAGCGCCCGCAACTGCACCAGAAATAGCGCTTGCCGGCCTTGACTTCGTAGTAGAACCCTTTGCGATTGGCAATGATCGGGGGGGTGGTGGGGCCGGTCATCGAGGGGCTCTCACGTCGCTTCTCGCATCATGTTGCGGCTCATACGGCGAATCACTGCGAAGGCCGCGGCGACTTCCTGCGGCGTGAACCCTTGTAATAGCCGCTGTTGACGGCGGCGCACCACGATATTGAGAGAGTTGAACAAGGCGCGGCCCTTGTCGGTCAAGAACACCTCGACATAGCGGGCATCTGCGCGGCGCAGCACACGCCGCACGTATGCTTCCGTCTCCATGTTCATGAGGGCGCGGCTCAGCGCCGACTGCTGCAGCATCGTGCGATCGATGATCGCCTTGATGGTGATGCCGTCGCCCATGGCGAGCACGGCCAAGATCCGCCACCGCGTCACATTGATACCCTCGTGCCGCAGCTTCTCGATCAGATCGCCGTTGAGCTGGTACGCCAGCCGCGCAATCAGATGCGGCAGAAAGTCATCGAACAGGGGCTGCCCGGTCGATTTGGTTTTTTTTCGAGTCATGATCAGAAAGGGCTCTGGCCGTTGAGAATCGCGCGGCGCCTAGAAGTCGATGGTCTGCCCGATGCCGGCCGCGCGCGCCTTCTCGAGCACGTAGTGTGCCGAAGCCAGATCTTGTGGTGCGATGCCGAGAGATTTGTAAAGCGTTACGTCGGATGGCGACCGGCGTCCGACCTTGGACCCGTTCGCGACTTCGCCGATTTCTCCCAGAATGTGTTCCTGCGTGATGGCCCCGGCCTTCAGGGCCCGCAGGTATTCACCACCCTCGTTGACGGTGGACTCTCGATAGTCGACAAAAAATCGTGATTTCACGACCGCCGGGGTGTCGATCTCCGCCGTGGCGGCGATGCTGGAGCCGACCACATTCAAATGGGCGCCCGGAGCCAACCACTCGCCGAGAAGAATGGGTTCGCGCGCCTTGGTGACGGTGCAGATGATGTCGGCGCCGTCGACGGCCTCTCGCACCGTGGCCGCTGTCTCGATGGCTACCCGGTGTCTCGCGCCCTCGACCCGCGCGAAGGTCATCGCCTTATCGGGATCCCGGGCCCACACCCGAATGCGCCGCAGCGTGCGCACCGCCAGCATGGCCTCGAGATGACTCCGAGCTTGCTCGCCGGCCCCGAGCAGAGCCAGATCGCCGGCCTGCGCTCGCGCCAACAACCGCGTCGCCAATCCGCTCGCGGCGGCGGTGCGAATGGCGGTGATCTCGGCGGCGTCCAACAAGGCCACCGGACAGCCATGCTCCGCCTCGAACAGCAGCACCAGACCCAAATGCGACGAATACTGCGGGGGCTTGTTACGCGGGATCAGGCTGACGAGTTTGACTCCGAAGCATTCCGGTTCGGCGAGATAGCCCGGCATGTTGCCCAACATACCCCGGTCGCCGGGCATGACCATGATCGACCGCAACGGCAGAACCACTCGCCGCTCCGACACGGCTTTCATGGTTTGGTGCATGAGCTCGACGCATTCTGACATCGGCAGAAGTTGCCGCACCTCAACCCCGCGCAACACCCGAATTTCCACGTTGACTCCTTGTGCGCCCGCGTCCTCGTTGCACACGTCCGAATCTGGTTACAACTTAGCGTGGGCTGAATGATCCGCGCAGGTCTTTCATCGCTGCAATGAAGGACTCAACGTCATCTTCGTTGTTGTAGAAGTGAAAGCTCGCCCGGACATTGTCGTCGCGGTGCGAAGTGACGATGTCCCGCTTCATCAGCTCCTTGGACAACCCGCCGCTATTGCGCGACGGCACCGCGACAGTGGCGCCGCGGCGTTCGTCCTGTGGCGGCGTAATGCTCGGCCAACCGATTTCCTCCAGCCTCTGCATGCACCGCCGCGTCAGCGCGTAGTTGCGCTTCTCGATGGCCGGCGTGCCGACCGCCAACAGAAACTTAAGCCCGGCCTCGGCGGCGTAGCAGTTCACCACGGGGGGCGTGCCGGCTTCAAAACGCCGCGCATTGGGTGCCGGTCGGTTGGCGGTGATGTCCATCGCGCTGATGTCGGCCTGCGCGAACCAGCCGGTATGGGTGGGCACGAGCGACTTGGTGAATGTGTCCCGGACATAGAGGAAGCCAATGCCGGCCGTGCCCAGCAGATACTTGAGCATCCCGCCGGCGGCGAAGTCCAAGTCCAGAGCCTTCACGTCGATGTCCAGCGAGCCCACCGCTTGGTAGCAGTCGAGCAGCACCATGGCGCCCTTGGCGCGGGCGAGGCGCACGATGCCGGGAATATCGAGCTTGGCGCCGTTCCTGAAGCAGACGTGGGTGATCGCCACGAGTTGCGTCTGCCCGTCGATCGCCTGGGCGAAATGTTCCAGCGGGATGTAGCCGTCGGCCGCACGCGGAACGTGCACCACCCGCGCGCCGCGCGGCTCCTGGGCATGCCAGATTTGGGCGTTGGTGGGAAATTCGAAATCGCTGACGACCACTTTGTTGCGCGGGCCGGAGAAGTCCAGGGCACTCGCCAGCGCATTGAGGCCGGCGGACACCGAAGCAGTGACGGCGATCTCATCGGGGGATGCGTGCAGCAACGTGGCGGTCAGCGCGCGTACGGATTCATTCTTGGTGACCCACACATCCCAGTTCGCGCCGACCAGCAGCCGGTCCTCCATGTAGGCCTCGAAGGCGGCCTTCACCTCGTTGGCGAGCGCGCAATAAGAACCGCTGTTCAGATAGGTTTTGCGCTCGAGAACCGGGAATTCCTTGCGCAAAGCCTGAAAATTCGGTTCCATGTTGCACCGTTCCGGTCGCTTCGATGTGGGCATTTTATTATATGCAATATCATATGATTATGCAATTAAGCGCCCGGTGCCCCGGGCGCCGCTGCGCGGCGCGAAAGGATTGCGCAAGATGCTCGACGAAGTAAAGCCCGTGACCATGGCGCAGATCGAAGCCGCTCGAGCGCGGCTCGAAGGCTTGAGCATGGTCACGCCGCTCGTCTCCTGCGACGCCGCACCGGCAGGCAAGAGCGTTCGCCTGAAACTCGAGAACCTGCAGCCCATCGGATCGTTCAAGATCCGCCCCATCGGCAATGCCGTGCTGTCCAGACGCCGGCCGAGCTGGCCGCCGGAATCTACACCACCAGTACGGGCAATAGCGCCCTCGGTGTGGCCTGGATGGCCCGCCGTCTCGGAATCGCCGCCACGGCGGTGGTGCCGATGAACGCGCCGGAGGCGAAGCTCGCGAAGTTGCGAGGATTGGGGACACGCATCGAGATGCGATCGACCGAGGAATGGTGGCGCGCGATCAGGACGGGAGCGCTCGAGGGCCAGGATGGCGTGTACATCGATGCGGTACGGGATCCCGCCTCTCTGGCCGGCGATGCAACGATCGGGCTCGAGATCCTGGTGCAGTCGCCCGACATCGAGGCCATCCTGATTCCCTTTGGCGGCGGCGGGCTCGCTTGCGGCATCGCCTGCGCGGTGCGCGCAATCCGGCGCGATGTGAAAATCATTGCTTGCGAACTGGCGAGCGCACACCCCGTCAAGGCCGCATTGGAAGCCGGCGCTCCGACTGAGACACCGCATGAGCCGGGTTTTGTCAGCGGCGTGGGCTTCGGTACGGTATTGCCGGAAATGTGGCCGCTCGTGAAAACCATGATCGACGACGTCATCACCGTCTCGCTGACCGAAGTGGCGGCCGCGATCAAGACGCTGGTCGAACACAACCGCGTCGTCGCCGAAGGAGCAGGCGCCGTGTCGGTCGCAGCGGCTCTGTCCGGGCGCTATGCCGCGGCCCGCGTCTGCGCCGTCGTTTCGGGTGGAAATCTCGACAGCTCGATGCTCGCGGCAATTCTCCTCGGGCGCACGCCGGCCTAAGCGGCGCCTTGAGCCGCCGCGAGTCGGCCCTGTGCCTTCAAGATGAAATAGGCCACGGACACGAGCGCGAGCCAGGGGACACCGACGATCCACGAGATGCGCCAGGTTTCCTTGTCGAGGCCCATGGTTACCAATACCGCGCACAGGAGCGCCAGCCCCGCAATCTGTATCACCGGGAAAAACGGCATTCGCACCGGCAGATCCGCCGCACGATGTTTGCGCCGGAAACTCAAGTGGCTCAGCAGGATGATGATCCACACGATCATCGCGTCAAACAGCGCGACGCCGAACAAATAGTTGTACGCGAGCGGAGTCAGCTTCGAGACGCCGGCGGCCACCAGAATACAGGCACCGGACAGGAGAATGGCCATGATCGGCGTACCGTCCTTGCTGAGGCGGCCCAACAGCCGCGGCGCGTACCCGCCTCGCGACAGGGAGAACAGCATTCGCGAACACAGATAAACATTCGTATTCATGCTCGAGAGGGCGGCGCTCAGCACCACGAAATTCATGATGCCGGCCGCATGGCGGATGCCGGAATGCGCGAAGACTCGCACGAACGGACTCTGAGTCACGACCGTGGCGCCTGTCTCGGTCCAGGGGACAAAAGTGACCACGATGGTGAGCGCCAGGATGTAGAACAGAAACAGCCGCAGCGCCATGCTGCGCAACGCCGCCGGAATCGTGCGCACCGGATCCTTGGCTTCACCCGAGGTCACGGCGATCACTTCGATGCCGTTGAACGACAAGATGCCGATGATCACGGCCATCCATACGCCGCCGAATTTGCGCGGCATGAATCCGCCGGGAAGACCGGTGAGATTGTGGAAACCCACGGGCTTCGTCCAAATCCCGAAGATCGTCGCCAGCCCCACGATGATGAAGATGACGATCGCGACGACCTTGATGAGAGCGAACCAGTATTCGATCGAGCCGAAATTATTGACGGCCCGCGAATTGAAATACAGCAGCACAAAGGCGAAGGCCAGCGACCACAGCCACACGGGCGTGCCCGGGAACCAGAAAGTCATGTACACGCCGGCTGCCACCGCCTCGCCGCCGACCGCGATCACCTGCGCCATCCAGTAGGAGTAGCGCGCGACCATGCCCGCCCATGGGTTCAAGTAGATTTCGGCGTAAGTGCCGAACGAACCCGCGGTCGGATGCATCACCGCCATCTCCGACAAGCTGAAGACCATCGCAACCGCGGCGATGGCGGCAATGGCATAGCTTAAGATCACGGCCGGGCCGGCGTAGCCGATGGCGACGCCGCTGCCCATGAACAGCCCGGTGCCGATCGCGCCCCCCAGGCCGATCATCACGAGCTGTGCGCGGCTCAGATCCTTGTGGAGGCCCGCCTCGCGGCGGGCAATCGCGGACGCATCCAGGGCTGCTTTCTCGGTGGTGGGAGAGTCGAAATCATAGGCAGTCTAGCACGGCGGATTCGTGGGTCCGTGGTGCCGCGCCGCCGATTACGGCGTCCACGTGGGCGGCGTGAGACGGCGCTTGCCGTCCGCGGAACGCTTGATTCCCGGCTCATCGAGCGCTTCACGGTCCCACAGCTCACACGTCACCTGGCGATGACGTTGATCCAATGCCTCGCAGTAGTTGGTATACAGGCAGAGGCGGACCTGCTCGCCCCGGCCGCTCGCGACCTTGCGAAACCAGTCCGGGTCGGCGAGAGCTTGCCGGGCGAATCCGACGATGTCGGCCTGCCCGGTCGCGAGCACGGCTTCGGCCTGCTCGAAGCTGTGAATTCCTCCGGCTGCAACCACCGGCGTGGTGAACCCTTTCTCACGCACAGCGGCGCGAATCTGCGCGGTCGCATCGAGATTTCGTCCGAACGGGCCTCGCGCATCGGAATAGTACGAAGGCATGCACTCGTAACCGCTGCGGCCCGTGTAGGGGTAGGCAGCTTCGCCTACCTTGGGTTGTTTCGCATCGTCGAATTTGCCGCCGCGCGATAGCGACAAATAATCCATGCCTGCGCGTGCGAACTCGCAGCCGAAGAAGGCCGCATCGTGCGCATCGGAGCCGCCCGCGATGCACTCATCGGCCAGAAATCGACAGCCGGCAGCGAAGTCGCGGCCGACCTCGGCTCGTACTCGCGCAATGACTTCGAGCGCAAGCCTTGCGCGATTGGCGATATCGCCGCCATAAGCGTCGTCGCGCACATTCGAACGCGAAAGAAACGAAGCCATGGTATAGGCGTGCGCAAAGTGCAGTTCGACGCCGTCGAAGCCGGCATCGCGAGCGCGTCGTGCGGCGCCGGCGAACAGGGTCGGCAATTGCGCCGGCAGATCGCGAACATGGTCCAAATGCAGGTCCGTCACGCGCTCTCGAGAGCCGAATTCGAGTGCTTCCAGCTCGCGTGCGTCCAGGATCCGTGCGATCTCTGCGGCGGGCAGCGAAGACAGCCAGCCGCGCACTTCGGCGTCTGAGGCATCGACACGCCCATAGGCGGCTTTGTGCCGCGGCGTAATGGCGAGAAACTGCGCAAAGAATCGCGACGCTTGAGGACGCCGGCGGATCGACAAAAAGTCGATGATCTGGATGAACAGCCGTGTTGCACCGTGGCTGGCTTCGTGAACGACGCGCACGAGATCGCGCAAACCGGGGAGAAAGCGATCGTGCCCTATGCGCAGCAGCGGACCGCTGGGTACATCGCGAATACCCGTGGCCTCCACCACGATGGCGCCGGGGCGGCCGCGGGCGAAGCACTCGTACCAATCGAGCACGTCGGGGGTGACGAAACCCTCTTCGCTGGCACGCCACGGAACCATGGCCGGAACCCAGGTTCGTTGCGCCAACGTGACCGATCCGACCTGTACGGCCGAGAATAGCCGTGAGGCAGCCGCTTCGGCCGCGCTCGGCCAATGGCCTCCGCGAGCCTCGTGCCGAACTCGTTCCGGTGGGCGCCACATCGGCCGCTATTGCCCGCCGGGTACGACGGCAGTGGCCTCGATTTCAACTTTCGCTTGGCGCTCCATGAGGGCCACGACTTGTACGACGCTCATCACGGGGAAATTCTTTCCCATCACCGCGCGATACGCGGCGCCGATATCCGCGAGCTCCGCGTAGTATTCATCGCGGCTCGTGACATACCAAGTCAGACGCACGATGTGTTCGGGGCCGGCCTGTGCCTGCGCCAACACCGCGCAGATGTTCTCGAGCGATTGCCTGACCTGCGGGGCCAGGCGCTCGCTGTTGAAGCGGCCCTGCGCGTCCCAACCGACCTGCCCGGCGACAAAAATCTGCCGGCCGGAGACGACGATGCCGTTACTGTAGCCGCGCGGGCGGGGCCACTGCGCGGGTTGTAGAATCTGCGGGCCCATCTCACTCATTGATTTTTCTCATGTACTCGTGCCTCGTTGAGAAGCTCGCGCGCGATGATCAGCTTCTGTACTTCGGTTGCACCCTCATAGATGCGCAGGGCGCGAATGTCGCGGTAAAGGCGTTCGGTAATTTCTCCATGCACGACCCCGCGGCCGCCGAATATCTGCACCGCCCGGTCGATGGTGCGTTGCGCCGACTCGGTGGCCGCCATCTTCGCCATCGCCACTTCCCTCGTGACCAGCCCGCCGCGGTCGCGCAGCCACGCCGCCCGATAGGTCTGCAGGCGTGCCGCATCGATTTCGGTCGCCATGTCGGCCAGGGCCGCCTGAGTCAGCTGCAGATCCGCCAGGGTTTTGCCGAACATCGGCCGATCGAGCGCATGCTTCAGCGCCTCATCGAGCGCGCGCTGGGCGAATCCGAGGGCGGCGCCGGCGACCGAGGTGCGAAATACATCGAGAGTGCGCATGGCCAATTTGAACCCTTCCCCCTCGGAGCCCAGGCGATGCGTCAGCGGAACGCGGCATCCCGAAAAGGAAAGAGTCGCCAGCGGATGGGGTGCGATGACATCGATGCGGCTTTTGATCTCGAAGCCCGCGGTGCCGGCATCCACGACGAACGCGCTGATACCCCGAGCGGCCACGGAACCGTCGGGTCGAAATTCCGCCGGGCGTGTCCGCGCAAAGACGCAATAGAAATCAGCGATTCCGCCGTTGGATATCCAAGTCTTTTCGCCGTCCAGCACGTACGAGTCGCCATCGAGCCGGGCGCTGCATCGAATGGCCGCGACATCGGAGCCCGCCTGCGATTCCGAAAGCGCGAAGGCGGCGATTGCCTCGCCGGCCGCGACGCGCGGCAGGTATCGCTCCTGGAGTTCCGGCGAGCCTGCGAGTGAGATTGCGCCGCTGCCGAGGCCCTGCATCGCGAAGGCAAAATCCGCAAGGCCGTCGTACCATGCGAGAGTCTCGCGGATCAGCGCCAGCGCGCGAACGTCGAATTGCGCGGCCGCATGCAGTTCCGGGACTGAACGCGGTGCGGCGTAAGGCACCGAGTATCGTGTCCAGCCGGCCAACCCAAGCTCGCGCACCAGCGCGCGGCACGCTCCGTCAACCGAGGCCCGGTCTTCCGCGTGCGCGCGGTGCGCAAGGCGGCTTTCGGCCCACGCGTCCAAATGCTCCGCAAGCTCCCGATGTTCGGGCTCGAAGAACGGCCATTCAAGGAAGCTTCGAACGCGCAATGGCTCAATTTCCCTGAAACTGCGGCTTCTGCTTGGCCGCGAATGCCCGGTAGGCACGGCGGAAATCTTCCGTCTGCATGCAGATCGCCTGAGCTTCGGCCTCGGCATCGATGGCCGCATCGACGGACAAGTTCCATTCAGCGTGCAGCATTTTCTTCGTCATGGCATGGGCGAACGTCGGACCGGAAGCGATTTCCGCGGCCAGCAGCAGGGATTCTTTCAATACGTCCTCCGGAGAAACCAGGCGGTTGAAGAAACCCCAGGCGAGTGCCTCGTCCGCGGACATGGAACGCCCGGTAAACAAGAGCTCGGAGGCGCGCCCCTGACCGATGATTCGCGGCAGGATCGCACAGGCGCCCATGTCGCAACCGGCCAAGCCCACCCGCGTGAACAGGAAGCTCGTTTTCGCCCGCGGCGTGCCCAGCCGGAAGTCCGACGACATGGCGAGAATTGCGCCCGCGCCGGCACAGACTCCGTCGACCGCGGACACGATCGGCTGCGGACAATGCCGCATGGCCTTGACCAGATCGCCCGTCATGCGGGTGAACTCGAGCAAACCCGCCGCGTCCCGCAGGGTTAAGGGTCCGATGATCTCGTGCACATCGCCGCCGGAGCAGAAATTCCCGCCCGCACCCGTCAGTACGATGGAGCGCACTGCGTCTGTTCCGGCAAGCGCGCGGAACAGGTCGCGCAGCTCCGCATAGGAATCGAAAGTGAGCGGATTCTTGCGCTCGGGTCGATTCAGGGTGATGACGCCCACGCGCCCTTCCTGGCGCCACAGGAAGTTCTTGGGTGTTGGTGCGAACTCGCTCACGTGCGGATATGCCGCTTGAGGTCGCCCAGCAGTTCGACCAGCTGATTCTTGCGCTTCACGGTCATGCCCTCGAACAGCTCGATCACCCATTGCTCATGCTCGGCGGCCATGCGCCGAAATTGTCGTTGACCTTCCGCAGAGAGCTTGACGCGGAACACGCGCCTGTCCGCCGCGTCAACTTCACGGATCACCAGTCCCTCCTTCTCGAGACCATCCGTGATGCCGGTGACGTTGCCGCCGGTCACCATCATGCGCTGGGACAGCTCGCTCATCTTCAAGCCCTGGGGAGCGCGCTCGAGCTGTGCCATCAGGTCGAACCGCGGCAGCGTCGTCGCAAATTTCGCCTGCAGATTCTGGCGCACGAAACTCTCGATACGATTCGTGCAGGCGAGCATGCGCAGCCACAGGCGCACGGACAGATGATGATCATCGTGAATGCGCGTTTCGGCGTCGGAGTTCGGTTCGACCAGCTTCAATGATTTTTTCTCTTTCGCCATTGAATTGATTCGCCTCAGGTAACTTCGCCGCCGGCCAGAACGATACTCTGCCCCGTGACGCTTTCGGATCCCGGCCTGCACAGCCACATCACCGTGTCGGCGACCTCCCGCGGCTGGACCAGCCGGCGCTGTGGGTTGGTGGCTACCAGCGCTGCCAGCGCCTCGCTGTCGCTGCGGCCCGTCTTGGCTCTAATGTTGGCGATCGCGTCTTTCACGATGTCGGTATCGACGAAGCCCGGGCACACCGCGTTCACCGTGATGTTCCGGCTCGCGTACTCCAGAGCCAGCGAACGGGTCAGGCCGATGACCGCATGCTTCGAGCTTGCATACGCGGAAATGTAAGCGGCGCCGCGCAGGCCGGCGGTGCTCGCGATGTTGACGATTCGACCGAACCCTTCGGCCAACATGTCCGGCACCGCCTGGCGTGTGCAGAGGTAAGTGCCGGTGAGATTGACCGCGAACAGGCGGCTCCACAGCGCCTCGTCCGTATCGGTGAATTTGGCGCTCGCGGCCTGTCCGGCGTTGTTGATCAGCAAGTGCACGGGGCCGAAGCGGCCGCGCGCGGCGGCGAAGGCGCTCTGCACCGATGGCGGATCGGTAAGGTCGGCCACGATCGGGAAAGCCCGCTCCTCGCCTCCCAAATTGTCGGATACACGCTGGAGATTGCCCGCATCTCGTCCGAGCAGCGACACGCGCACACCCTCGGCGGCCAACACCGCCGCGATGACGGCGCCGATGCCGCGGCTTGCGCCGGTGACGACGGCATGTCTGCCGGCGAGCCGCGCCGTTCCCAAATGCGCGCTCACACCGGCCCTCCGGGCTGGGCGGCGCGCTCAAGGTTTCTCTCGAGTTGAGTTTTGCCGGAGAGATACTGCTTGGGCCACCATTGCGGCCGATAGCCCTGCCGGGCGGCGGCCTCCAGCGTCCATGCCGGGTTCGCGAGGTGTGGGCGCGCTATCGCGCACAGATCCGCACGCCCGGAGGCAATGATCGAGTTGACGTGATCCGGCTCGTAGATGTTCCCAACCGCCATGGTCGCGATGCCGAGTTCATTGCGAATCTTGTCCGCGAACGGGGTTTGCCACATTCGCCCGTACAGCGGTTTTTGATCCGGCACCGTCTGGCCGGTCGAGACGTCGACGAGGTCGATGCCCGCGCTGCGAAAGGCGCGCACCATCGTCAGAGCATCATCGTCGGTGAGGCCGCCGTCCCTCCAGTCGGTCGCTGAAATACGCACCGACAAGGGTTTGTCGGCCGGCCATCGTGCCCGCACCGTCCGCAGGATCTCCAGCGGGAATCGCAGGCGATTCTCGATGCAGCCGCCATACTCGTCGATGCGGTGATTGGTCAGCGGCGAGAGAAACGATGCCAGCAGGTAGCCGTGTGCCATGTGCAGCTCGAGCATGTCGAAGCCCGCCTGCAGGCCGAATCGTGTCGCGCGCACGAAATCGTCGCGAACCTTGTCCATGTCGGCCCGTGTCATCTCGATGGGCGGCTGGCTGATCCCTTCGTAGTAGGGTAGGGGTGAGGGGGCCACAACCGGCCAGTTGCCGCTCTGCAATGGATGGTCCATCTTCTCCCAGCCGAGCTGGGTGGAGCCCTTGCGGCCGGAGTGGCCCAGCTGCAGGCAGATCTTCGTCGGGGAGTTGCGGTGGACGAACTCGACGATGCGCCGCCAGGCGTCGCGCTGAGTCTCATTCCACAAGCCCGTGCACCCCGGTGTGATGCGCCCTTCGGGCGAAACGCAGGTCATCTCGGTGTAGAGGAGACCGGCTCCGCCGAGCGCTCGGTGGCCGTAATGAACGAGGTGCCAATCGTCGGGTACGCCATCCACCGCGCAATACTGCGCCATCGGCGACACCACCACGCGATTCGTGAGGTCCATGCCGCGCAGCTTGAACGGCAAAAACATCGGCGGGCGTGGTTCTTCCGCGCCGTCGCGATTCGCGAGCCATCGCTCGTAGGATTCCACGAAACCAGGATCGCGCAGCTTCAGATTCTCATGTCCGATTCGCTGGCTGCCCGTCAATAGGCTGTAAGCGAACTGCTCCGGCGGCAGGTGGACATACCGCGCCACGTTCTCGAACCATTCCATGCGATTGCGCGCGGCGCTTTGCAGCTTGAGCACTTCGATGTGGCGTTCCATTTGGTACGCGCCGAGTGCGCCGTCCCGATCCGCGGTCGCGGTGACGTGGCGGGCGAGCGAGATGGCATCCTCCATCGCGAGCTTGGTGCCGGAGCCGATCGAGAAATGCGCGGTGTGCGCGGCATCTCCGATGAGCACGGTGTTGCCGTGGTGCCAGTGCTTGCACGCCACGCGATTGAAATTGAGCCACGCCGACCCCCGCAGGTGATTGGCGTTGCTCTGCAGCCGGTGACCGCCGAGATAGGGCCCGAAGAGCCGCTCGCAGAAGGCGATCGACTGTTCGGTGTCGAACTTGTCCAGACCGTGCGCAGCCCAAGTCTCTTCCCGGGTCTCCACGATCACCGTCGAGAGCTGCTTGCTGAACTGGTAGGCATGGATCTGGAACCAGCCGTGCGCGGTTTGCTCGAAGGCGAACGTGAACGCATCGAACGGCTGAGTCGTGCCGAGCCAGATGAAGCGGCACTTGCGCACGTCGACGTCGGGCTGGAAAACATCGGCGTGGCTGCTGCGAGTCCGGCTGTTCACGCCGTCCGCGGCGATGATGAGGTCGGCGTCCCGGAAACTCGAGTCCTCGTCCACCTGGTGCTGAAATTCCTGGTGCACGCCCAGCTCGCGGGCGCGCTCCTGCAGCAGGCCGAGAAGCCGCTTGCGGCTGATGCCGCAGAAACCGTGGCCGCGGCTCAAGAGGCGTCGCCCGCCGAAATGAATGGCGATATCGTCCCAGTGGTGGAAACTCGAGAGGATGGCGGAGTGCGTCTCCGGATCCGCCGCGCGAAAGTTCCCCATCGTCTGGTCGGAAAAGACCACGCCCCAGCCGAAGGTATCGTCCGGACGGTTGCGCTCGTATACTTCGATGCGCGTCGAAGGCAGCGCTTTGCGAAGCAGAATGGCGGCGTAAAGCCCGGCCGGCCCTCCGCCCAGGCAGACGATTCGCCTCATCCTGGCAGTACCCCTCGTGGTGCGCGTATCGTTCGAGTTCGGCGTATGTTATATTGCCAACTACTTCAGGTGTCAATTAATATTTCGCCGGAGAATCTCGATGAGCGCACCCAGAGAGACCGCCCCCCCAACGCAGTCCGCCGGTGTCTCGAGCACCCAGACTCTCGCTGAGCTCGCCGGCGCAATCATCGCCGCACGCATCCGAGTAGTGGATCTCACCATGCCGCTGGAATCCGCGACGCCGACGATCCAGCTTCCGCCGCCGTTCGCACCCTCCAAGCCTTTTTCGCTGGAGGAGATTTCCCGCTACGACGAGCGTGGGCCCGCCTGGTATTGGAACAACATCGCCTGCGGTGAGCATACGGGCACGCATTTCGATGCGCCCATTCACTGGGTGACCGGCAAGGACTACGCGAACAACGCAACTCACAACATCCCGGTCGAGCGCTTCGTTGGTCCCGCCTGCGTCATCGATGTGGCCGCGCAGGCGAAAGCGAATCCGGATTTCCTCCTGACTCAAGAAGTCGTGGAGGAGTGGGAGCGCAAGAACGGCCGCATTCCCTCGCATGCCTGGGTTCTCATCCGCACCGACTGGTCGCATCGGACGGGAGCGGAGTTTCTCAACGTGGGTCCGGGCGGCTCGCACACCCCTGGGTTTCATCCGCAATGCGTGCCGTTCCTGGCAAAGGAACGCGACATTCTCGGTGTCGGTGTGGAGACCGTCGGGACCGACGCCGGCCAGGCGCATAGTTTCGATCCCATGTTTCCCTGCCACACCATCATGCACGGCTCGAACCGTTTTGGGCTGGCGAGCCTGACCAATCTCGACAAGCTGCCGCCGACCGGGGCGGTCGTCATCGCCCCGCCGTTGAAGATCGTCAACGGCTCCGGCAGCCCGCTGCGCGTGCTCGCGCTCGTGGCGGCGTAGGGCAGGCTCGAGCGTGGCCGAGCGCTCCTTTGCCAAGGAAGTCCAGTCGCTGCGTCTGGGCGACGGCGAGGAATTCCACGGCGAGGGCATTCTCGCCGTCACCAAGGCGCTGTTGCAGTCGGGCGTGGCCTACGTCGGCGGCTATCAGGGCGCGCCGATTTCGCATCTCATGGACGTTTTGTCCGACGCCGAACCCATTCTCAACGAGCTCGGCGTTCATTTCGAAGCCAGCGCATCGGAGGCGACGGCCGCCGCCATGCTGTCGGCGTCGATCAATTATCCGCTGCGCGGCGCGGTGACCTGGAAGTCGACCGTCGGTACGAACGTTGCCTCCGATGCGCTCGCCAACCTCGCCTCGTCGGGCGTGAAGGGCGGGGCGCTCATCATTCTCGGCGAGGACTACGGCGAAGGCGCGAGCATCATGCAGGAGCGGACCCATGCGTTTGCGATGAAGTCGCAGATGTGGCTCCTCGACCCGCGCCCCCACCTCCCGGCGATCGTGCGTGCCGTCGAACAGGGCTTCGAACTATCGGAAGCGACCAATACGCCGGTCATGCTGATGCTGCGCATTCGCGCCTGTCATGTCTACGGCCGCTTCAAGACGAAAAACAACCGCCGGCCCGCGTTCTCGGCCGCGGACGCTCTGGCGGCGCCTACGCGGGATTACAGCCGCATCATTCTGCCGCCCTCGACCTACGCTCAGGAGCGCGAAAAGATCCAGATCCGATTGCCCGCGGCGCTGCGATTCGTCGCCGAGCGCGGGCTCAACGAGGTCATCGATGCCGAGGCCGGCGACATCGGCATCGTTCTGCAAGGCGGCCTTTACAACAACACTCTCAGAGCGCTCGAACTGCTCGATTGCGCCGATGCGTTCGGCAACAGCAAGGTGCCGCTCTACCTGCTCAACGTCACGTACCCGCTCGTACCTGAAGAATGGGTCAAGTTCTGCAGCGGCAAGCGCGCGGTGTTGATCGTCGAGGAGGGCCAGCCCGAGTACATCGAGCAGGCGGCGAGCCAGATCCTGCGCCAGCACGACGTGAATGTGCGCATCGTGGGCAAGGGCGCGTTGCCGATGTTCGGCGAATACAGCGTCGATGTATTGCGCAAGGGCGTGGGCGAATTCCTCAAGCAATGGGCGCCGCAGCTGTGCGCCGGCGGCGCGATTGCCGCGACTCGCAAGACCGAAGTCTCGCCGGTTGCCGCCGCGAAGCTGGCGGCGCTGGTGCCGCCGCGCCCTTCCGGACTGTGCACCGGATGTCCGGAGCGTCCATTCTTCGCGGCCATGAAAATTCTGCAGAAGGAAGTCGGAGCGCTGCACATCAGCGCGGATATCGGCTGCCATTCCTTTGCCACACTGCCGCCGTTCAACATGGGCAACAGCATCATGGGCTATGGCTTGGGGGCTGCGGGCGCCTCGGCGTTCGGCACGGATGGCGGCAAACGCGCGGTCTCGATCATGGGTGACGGCGGCTTTTGGCACAACGGGCTGACGAGCGGCATCGGCAATGCCGTGTTCAATAAACACGACGACCTGACCGTCATTATCGACAACGGCTACTCCGCCGCGACCGGGGGCCAGGACATCCCATCCTCGCGGGCAGCCGACCTGCATCGGCAGGGAAACAACTCGATCATCGACGCGGTAAAAGGCGTCGGGGTCAAGTGGGTCAGGCGGACGAATACGTATGACATGCGCGGCACGCTCAAAGTGCTGCGCGAGGCGCTGAGTACGCAATTTCGCGGTCCGAAAGTCATCGTCGCTGACGGAGAATGTCAGCTCAATCGCCAGCGACGCGTGCGGCCCTTGATGCGCAAGGCGATCGAGGGCGGTGAACGCGTCGTGCGCGAGCGTTTCGGAGTCGATCCGGATACCTGCACGGGCGACCATTCGTGCATTCGTCTCTCCGGCTGTCCTTCTCTGACGGTGAAAGAAAACCCCGATCCCCTGCGCAGCGATCCGGTCGCGCACGTCGACAACAGTTGCGTCGGCTGCGGCGTCTGCGGCGAGGTTGCGGATGCGGCCGTGCTGTGTCCGTCGTTCTACCGCGCTGAGCTCATTTACAACCCGTCCGGTTGGGATCGACTGATCGGAAGGATCAGGGCGGCGGTCATCGGTGTATTGCAGCGGCGTCGCGAGCGCAATCGCCTGCGCTACGCGCTGTAGGACCTCAACTTCGATATGGCCGAGCGACCGATCAAGCTCACCATCGCGGCACTGGGCGGGCAGGGCGGAGGCGTGCTCGCCGACTGGCTCATCGAGATTGCCGAGGCGGAAGGCTACATTGCGCAGTCCACGTCCGTGCCCGGGGTGGCGCAGCGGACGGGCGCGACGATTTACTACCTGGAATTCTTTCCCCGCGCCGCCGCCGAACGGGCCGGTCGCGAACCGGTCATGGCGCTCATGCCGGTCTCGGGGGACGTCGATTGCGTGTTGGCCTCCGAGCTCGCAGAGGCCGGCCGCGCCATTCAACGCGGGCTCGTGACACCCGACCGCACGACTCTCATCTCTTCCACGCACCGTTCCTTTGCCATCGGCGAGAAGAGCGCGATGGGGCAGGGCGCGGTCGATACCGAACAGCTCGTCGATCTGGTGCGCAGCCAGGCCAAGCGCCTCGTCCTTTTTGACATGGAAGAGACGGCCGAGCGCAATCAGAGCGTCATCAGCTCCGTTCTGCTCGGTGCTCTGTGCGGCAGCGGGGTGCTGCCGTTCCGCAAGCAGACCTTCGAAGACGCGATCAAAAAGAGCGGGATCGCCGTGAAAGCAAATCTGGCCGCGTTCGAGGACGCCTGCCAGCGATCCCAGCGCGGCGATAGCGGATTCACCGGGAAGACGACACCTAAACTGCGGCAGGAGGTGCCGGCGCAGGCGCGCACGCCGGCCTTGCAGCCGCTGCTCGATCGAGTCAGACGTCTGTCCGGCGCCGCGCAGCCGATTGTGCTGGAAGGCGCGCGCCGGGCAATCGACTACCAGGATCCGGCATACGCCGCGCTGTTCCTGGATCGCGTGGAGCGCATCGCCCTGCTGGAGGCTCGATCGGCCGATGCCGGCTCCTATTCATTGCTCGAAGCGACCGCGCGCAGCCTTGCGCTATGGATGACTTTCGAGGACACGATTCGTGTCGCTGATCTCAAGACGCGGGGGTCGCGCTTCGTGCGGGTGAGAAATGAAATCCGCGCCGATCCCGGTCAGCTGTTTGGCATTACGGAGTTCATGAAGCCGCGGGTGGAGGAAATCGCCGGCACGCTGCCGGCCGGGCTGGGCCGTTGGTTGCTCGGCTCACCCCGCCTTAAGCGTTGGCTCCGCCGGTGGACCGGCGGCAAGCAGATTCGAACCGGCACCATCGGCGGCTTCCTGATGCTTCACACCTTGGCAGGCTTCAAACGCTGGCGGCGCTCGACTTTGCGCTTCCAGCAAGAGAACGCCCGCATCGAGCAGTGGCTCGGGCAGATCGAGCGGCTGGCCATGGATCACTACTCATTGGCGGTGGAGTTGGCGCGCGCCCAGAAGCTGGTCAAGGGCTACGGTGAGACTCATGAGCGCGGCTGGCGCAATTTTACGGCGCTGGTCGATCAGCTGGAATTTCTCGCGACGCGTTCAGATGGTGCGGCGCTGCTATCGCGCCTGCAGGACGCGGCGCTCGCCGACGAAGAAGGGCAGGCGCTCGCGCGGGAGATTGCGGCGCTTTAGTCCAGCCTACCCGACAGAATCCGCGTCGCGGGGAAGTACAATTTCTATATTGACATGTTGTTCAACAAAATATACGATTTGTACAACGAATGGAAGAGAGAAATGTAATGAAAGACCCAATTTCTGCCGTGGAGGGCGGCGAAACCGTGGCGACCTTGCGAAACAGGGCGACGCTCGAATCCGCGCGGGCCGCAGGTCTATTGGGAGATACCAAGGACGCACGGGTAGCCGGCCGTGTTTCATCGGAGTTGGTCGCAGCTGCGAAGAAGCGCGCCGGCCTCTCGTCGGACACGGATGTGATTGAGATTGCGCTTGCGAGGTTGGCACTCGAGGATGATTTCGGCGCGAGGCTCGTGCGCAACAAAGGCTCGGTGCCGCGAGACTTCAATATTGAGATTTGATGTTGACGCGGCCTTGCGATGGCTGAAGCCGCAGCGCAAAGCTCGGCCGCTCAAGCGCAGGCATGACAACAAGCTCCCCTGGATCGCCGACGTGGGGGGGATTGGCTCGCCAGTTCTGCTGGATTCGACGGTTTACATTGACACGCTCCAGGGGCGCTCACCGCCCGCCCTCGATGCATTCATTACCCTGCGAACCTGCAATCATTCAGCGGTGTGCCTCTCTGAGCTAACACACGCGTTTGGTCGACTGAGCCCCATAGATCCTCGGACCGCGAGTGCACTTAAAGTCATTAGGCAAACTATTCGAAATATTCCCGTTCATCGGCTCGTGGCGCCGGACACCGAGACGTGGGGAACAGCAGGTGTTCTCGCCGGGATTCTGTTTCGGCTGGGATCTTACGCTGCAGGCGCGGAGCGCAAATGCCTCAATGACGCGCTCGTCTTTCTGCAGGGGCGAAAGTTAGGCTGGCCGATCCTGACCGGTAACATCGCGGACTTCGACTTTCTGAATCAACTGGTGCCGGACGGGCGCATCTTGCTTTATCGAAGGGCCGAATAGCTCGCGAGGCACGGGTCCGAAAGGAAGTAACAGTCACCTTGGGTGGCCCTGACACAGTGTTGGGGTGTTAGACGCCGGTTTTGTGCTTGGCTTGCTTCGCGGCCAGGAATAACATAACCTGTACATGTTACTTGTACATGTTATGGAGAAGCCATGGCGCCCCCCATCCTCACCATTTCCACCGCTCGTCAGAAGCTCTTTTCTTTGTTCGAGTCAGTCACGGGCCACCGCGGGCGTAAAGTCGTCATTACCAGCCGTGGTAGCGAGAATCACGCCGTACTGGTCGGCGAGGCGTATCTCAACGAACTGGAGGCGGCGGCCAAACGACTGCGGGACATCGAATCCGGAAGAGCCAAACCGGCGGTGGATTTCAAGCTGATCGGAAGTCTCCGAATGGTGGCGGGAGTGGCGGACCCTCTGGCCGACATCCGAAGCAATGCCAATGCGCTTTGGGAAAGGAAATTGGCGCTCCTTGGGAAATAGATGAGTTCCGCAGAGACACCGCTGGCCGTAACCGACACACACGCGCTTATCTGGGCGGCAACCGGGAACCTCAAACGGCTGGGCAAAGCCGCCCGGCGCATATTCGAACGCGCCGGCGAAGGCCAGTGCTCAATCTATATTCCGTCTATCGCTTTGGTCGAGTTGGGAGAGGCCTGTCACAGGGGCACCGTGGCTGTCGGCACGAGCATATCGTTTGAGGAGTGGGCACGCGCCGCGTTTGCGAGCGGCAAGTACCACGAGGCGCAACTGACAGCCGAGGTCGTCTACGCTGCCCAACGGCTCTATGCGATTGCGGAACGCGGTGACCGCCTGATCGCCGCGACTGCCGTGGCACTAGACCTTCCGCTAATCACCCGAGACCCAGACATCGCGACGGCCGCTGGGGTTGAGTGCCTTTGGAGCTGAAGTCGTTTACCTCGGAGGCTGTCGGTCGCCCCCATGATGGACTGGACGCACTAAGTCGAATTCGCCAGCTGGTTCAGCCACTTAGCAATTGTCAAAAGGGCTTGTCACCTTTATGTCTCCTCCAATCAATGATATTTAGCGTGGGCTGAAGAGATTTTGAGGGGGCACGGGTCGTGCTACGTATGAACCACTTTTCGCCACATCTTGAAATTCTTCCGGCGCCACAGCGGGCGCTTTGGAACGAATTGTCTGAAGTGTCCCGAGAATTCGTGCTCTACGGGGGAACGGCGCTCGCGCTGCATCTGGCGCATCGACAATCAGTGGACTTCGATCTCTTTGGCAGCCGCGCGCTGGATCTCGCTCAGATTGAGCAGGGAATATCGTTTCTGAAAGGTGCGAATATCATACAGCGCGATAAGAACACGCTGAGCGCGATCGTCGATCGCGGCGGCCCAGTTAAGGTGTCGTTCTTTGGGGTGCCGAACCTACCGCGACTCTCCGCGGCAGTCGTAGCCAAGGATAACGGACTTGGCGTTGCCTCCCTTCTGGATCTCGCGGGTACCAAAGCATCGGTAGTCCAGGTGCGCGCGGAGGCCAAGGACTACATCGACATTGACGCGCTCATTACAGCGGGCAAGGTGGATTTGCCTCTGGCTCTGTCTGCTGCGCAACGGCTTTACGGCTCTACTTTCAATCCTCAAATCACTCTCAAAGCTCTCTCTTTTTTCGACGACGGAGATCTGCCACTACTTCCTGAAGACATTAAATTACGTCTCGCCACGGCAGCTCGCGAAGTCGATCTGGACCATCTGCCTAGTATTGACAAGTTCAGCCGTCAAATCGATCAGGACCGCGGCCACGAGTTATGAAACCAATTCCAGCCACCGCGCAAATGTTGGGTATCGCGCCAAGAATCATCTGGTTCGAGCCGCCAGAGCAGGCGCTCGCGGACCCAGTCCGATTCATGGCGTATGCCATGACATACGCGCGACACGAGGATATGACGGTGATTCGCGAGTATGTTTCGGATGCGGATTTTCGCGAGGCATTGGACCGGGCACCGCCGGGCATCATCGATCCACGGTCATGGGCTTACTGGAACTCCAAGATGGGCCGTTATCCGGCGCCACCGTTGCCAAAACGACATTTTGGAGATGACAAGGCCACAACCGCATTGACGGGAGGTGCGGGTCAAGGCCCTCACGCAAATCCATCGTCGCGCAATGATCTCGAGGAGACACGGCGGGCGGGTCGCGAAGCGTGGCTCAAAATGCGTCAGCTACAACCTAAAGAGAACCTGGAGGAGGTTAGAAGGCGCGCGCGCGAGGACTGGCTCGCGAGGCACAGGCCCGAAAGGAAGTAACCACTAGTTGGTGGCTGTGAATCGGAACCGTATTTGGTGTTTCTGGCTTGCTTGGAGGCTTTGATCGTTGGCATGACGCACCCTGACAGACAAGGTATTCTTCTCGCTTTATACGCCTCCGGCAAGCCATAAACTCGCGCGCATACGCAGAAATACCGCAGCAACGCACCGCATGGAAAGCACGCAAAAAATGGCGATTTCCCCTGAGAAAAAGGCCGCCTCGATCGACCGGAGGCTGTCCGTCGCCCCCATGATGGACTGGACGGATTGCCACTGCCGTTACGTGCACCGCCTGTTCTCACCGCACGCCCTGTTGTACACGGAGATGATCGTGTCGACCGCGTTGGTGCGCGGCGACGCGCGCCGGCTGCTCGAACACAGTGCGGCCGAGCACCCGGTCGCCCTGCAGTTGGGCGGCTGCGATCCGAAGGAGCTGGCGGTGGCCGCGCGCATCGGCGCGGCCGCGGGCTTTGCCGAGATCAATCTGAACGTGGGCTGTCCGAGCGATCGGGTCCACAATGGTTCGTTCGGCGCATGCCTCATGCTCAAGCCCGCGCTGGTCGCCGACTGCGTCAGAGCCTTGAAGGATGCCACGCCGCTGCCGGTCACCGTCAAATGCCGCATCGGCATCGACGACCGCGATGACTATGAATTCTTTACCGCGTTCGTCGACGCTGTCGCAGCGGTCGGCATTGCCGCACTGATCGTGCACGCCCGCAACGCCATCCTGGGCGGCCTGTCGCCGAAGGAGAATCGGGAGATTCCGCCGCTCAAGTACGACTACGTGCACCAGCTCAAGCGTGAACGGCCGGAATTGACGGTGGTGCTGAACGGCGGCCTGTCGCAGGTGGCGGAAATTCGCGGCCATGTGGCGGCGGGACTCGACGGCGTCATGCTCGGGCGTGCGGCCTACCATCGCCCGGCCCTGCTCGCGGAATTGGAGCAGGCCATGATCGATCCGGAATGGCGGGTACCGGAGGCGCGCGAGATCATCGAGCGCGTCGTTGCCTACGCCAAGGTGTGCGCCCGGCGCGGCATCCGCCTGCACTCGATCACGCGCCACATGCATGGATTGATGGCCGGACGCGAGGGCGCTCGCGCCTGGCGGCGATTTCTGTCCGAAGTCGCCGCGCGGCCGGGGGCGGTGCCCGAGACGCTCTATTCGGCGCTCCCGATCGTGAATCAAGGGATTGCCGCCTAAACGGCCTCAAGCGGCCGCGCCAGATTAAGTATAATGGGCGCGAAATGGGCAAGGAAATAGAAGTCGCCATCGTCTTCGCCGATGTGGTCGGCAGCACCAAGCTATATGAATTGCTGGGGGATTTGCGCGCCCGCGACATGGTCGGCATCTGCATCGAGGTGATGCGGGCTGCAACCGACCAGAATCACGGCACGGTCATCAAGACGATGGGCGATGAGGTCATGTCGACCTTTCCGACCGCCGACGATGCGCTGAATGCCGCGGCCCAGATGCAGAAGCAGATCACCCTGCACCCGCAGCTCAAAGTCGACGAGCAGACCGTCGCGATTCGCATCGGCTGCAACTTCGGCCCGGTGGTGCTGGAGAACCGCGATATTTTCGGCTCCGCCGTGCACACCGCCAACCGCATGACCAGTCAGGCCAAAGCCGGGCAGATCATCACCACGGCGACCATGGTGGAGCGCCTGTCGAGCGACTGGCGCGCCTCGGTGCGCCAAATCGACATCGCCACCCTGAAGGGGCGCAGCAGCGAGGTGGCGCTGTTCGAGGTGCTGTGGCAGACCGAGGACATCACCAGCATGGTGCCCGCGATCGCCATCACCTCGCGCGAGCGGGAGCGCGCGAATAAGACCCAGCGGCTGCGCCTGCGTTATCAGGGACAGGAGGTTCTGGTGGACGATGGCCGCGCCAATATCACCATCGGCCGCGCCGAAGAGAACGATCTCGTGGTGAAGGGCAATTTGATTTCGCGCTTGCACGCCCGCGTGGAGATCAACCGCAATAAATTCATGCTGATCGATCAGAGCACGAACGGCACCTTCGTGCTCGGCAAGGACGGCGAGGAAGCGTTCGTGCGCCGCGACTCCATGCAGATTCGCGGCGAGGGGCTGATCGGCCTCGGCAAAGCGCCGGACAGCAACTCCTCGCAGGTGATCCGCTACGTCTGCGAGGAATGAACCCGCTGCAACGCGCCCTTGAGTTCGGCCTTGAGCGCGGCCGGCACGCGTTCGCCGAATTCGCCCAAATAGCGCTCGATACCCGCGAATTCCTCGCGCCATAGCGGCGCACTGACATCGAGCAATTCGTCGATCGCGCCGGGCGCGAGATCGAGTCCCTGAAGATCCAAATCGGCGGGATTCGGCAGCTGGCCGATCGCCGTCTCGCGCGCCATGGCGGTGCCCCTGCAGCGATCGATGACCCAACGCAACACCCGCATATTCTCGCCGAACCCCGGCCAGAGAAATTTGCCGGCGCTGTTTTGGCGGAACCAGTTGACGTGAAAAATTTGCGGCGGCGATTTGAGTCGGGCACCCACGTTGATCCAATGCGCCCAGTAGTCGCCGAAGTTGTAGCCGGCGAAGGGTTTCATGGCCATGGGATCGCGGCGCACGACGCCGACGGCGTCCGTGGCGGCGGCGGTCGTTTCCGAAGCGACCCCCGCGCCGACGAGTACGCCGTGCACCCAGTTGCGCGCCTGGAACACGAGCGGCGCCAAGGTGCGGCGCCGGCCGCCGAAAATGATCGCGGAAATCGGCACCCCGCCGGGCGCGTCGGCCATCTTCGAGTAGCTGGGATTCTGCCGGGCTGCGACGGTGAAGCGCGAGTTCGGGTGCGCCGCGGGTCCGTTCGCCGGATCGAAGTTCCGCCCCTGCCAGTCCGTGACCGGCTTGCCCTCGGTCGATCCTTCCCACCACGGCTGATTGTCCGCCGTGAGCGCGACATTGGTGAATATGGTGTCGTGGCGAATCATGTCGTAGGCGTTGCGATTGGTCTTGGCATTCGTGCCCGGCGCGACGCCGAAGTACCCGGACTCCGGATTGATGGCGTACAGCCGACCATCCTTGCCGGGGTGCAGCCACGCGATGTCATCGCCGACCGTCCAAACCTTCCAGCCCTTGTAGCTGGCGGGCGGGATCAACATCGACAAATTGGTCTTGCCGCAGGAGGAGGGGAACGCGCAGGCCAGATAGTGGATGTCGCCTTGCGGATTTTCGATGCCGACGATGAGCATGTGCTCGGCCAACCAGCCTTCGGTGCGCGCTTGCCAGCTGGCAATCCGCAACGCGTGGCATTTCTTGCCGAGCAGCGCGTTGCCGCCGTAACCGGAGCCGAAGCTCTTGATCGAGAGCTCCTCCGGGAAGTGCATGATGAAACGGCGCTTCGGGTTGAGATCCCCGGTGGAATGCAGCCCCCTCACGAAGGTACCGTCATGCGTGATGCGCTCGAGCGCCGCCCGCCCCATGCGGGTCATGAGCTGCATGTTGAGCACCACGTACGCGCTGTCCGTGATTTCGACGCCGCAGCGAGAAAACGGCGAATCGATCGGACCCATGCAATAGGGAACGACGTACAGCGTGCGTCCCCGCATGCAACCGGCAAACAGCGTATCCATCTGCGCGTGAGCTTGTGCCGGAGCAATCCAGTGGTTGTTGGGGCCGGCGTCGTCCCGATTTTTGGTGCAGACGAAGGTAAGGTGTTCCACACGCGCCACGTCGGAAGGGTCCGAGCGCGACAACACACAGCCGGGAAAGCTCTGCGGATTGAGCGGCAGCAACTCCTTCGCCGCGAGCAATTCGCGCTCGATCGCCTGAAACTCCGATTGACTCCCTTCACACCAGTAGATCCGCGCCGGCTGCGTGAGCTTCGCGACCTCGTCGACCCAGGCCGAGACGTCGCGGTCCATGGATTCGAGCGAACTGACGTGTTGGGGTGCGGTGGCCATGAGGGGTCCCTTCGCTGGAGCCTTATTAGGGTTGGAAGGATGACAGATGCGTTGGTTCTGCGCCAAGTCAGCGAAAGGCGCGTTTTGCGACAGCGCTGTCACCGGCCCGCAGCTGCAACGTAGGTCCAGGCAATTCGCATAAGTAATTGATTATGAATACATTAGAATGCACAAACCGTGACCAACCCAGCCTCATTCGCGAATCTACGCCGCGGCCTCGTGGCGCTCGCCTGGGGCGCCGTCGCCCAGGCTCAAGTCCCGGCGAGTCCGCTCGAGATCAAGTCGATCGCCGAGGTCGAATCGAGGTCCGTGCAGTCGGGCCAAAGGATAATAAAATTGATTCCGGCCGATCGCGTGGCGCCGGGCGACCGCGTGATCTACACCCTGGAAGTGCGCAACGCCGGTGCGCGCACCGATTGCGGCGCCCATAGTCACCTATGCCATTCCGGAACATATGCGGTATGTGGCTGATTCTGCGGTGGGCCCGGGCGCCGAGGTCAGCTATTCGGTCGACGCCGGCCGCAGCTTTGCGAGTGCCGATACCCTCAAAGTGCAGGGGCCGGATGGCCGATTGCGTCCCGCCCTCGCGGCGGATTACACCGACATTCGCTGGCAGCTCAAGAATAGCCTGAAGCCCGATTCCGTGGCGTTCGTGCGATTTCGTGCGCTGGTCCAATAGTCGCGCTGAAAACCTCGTAGTCTAGCGGGCGGATGAACAGCGACTTCAATGATGTCTTCAATGCCGAGGGGCCGCTCGCGCAAGCGCTGCCGGGGTATGCCTATCGCCCCGAGCAAGCGGCCATGGCGAAGGCCGTCGGACAGGCGCTGGCGCGTCTTGAGCCCCTGATCATCGAAGCCGGCACCGGCACGGGCAAGACCTTCGCCTACCTGGTTCCGGCGCTGTTGTCGGGGCGCAGTGTGATCATCTCCACCGGCACCCGCACGCTGCAGGATCAGCTGTTTCACCGCGACGTGCCGCTGCTGGCGCGAGCCTTGGGACTGCCGGTGAAGATCGCCCTGCTCAAAGGCCGCGCCAACTATCTATGCCGGCACCGGCTCGAGCTCGCGACCCAGCAGGGATCGCTGCTCAAGGATGAGCGCGGCGTCGCGCGCACGCTCGCGCGCATCACGCGCTGGGCCGCGGCCACCAAGGCCGGCGATCTGTCCGAGCTCACGGATCTGCCCGAGCAGTCGCCGGTGTGGCCGCAAATAACCTCGACCCGCGAAAACTGCCTGGGGTCGGAGTGCCCGCAGTTCGCGCGCTGCCACGTGGTCGAGGCGCGGCGCAATGCCCAGGCTGCCGATATCGTCGTGGTGAATCACCATTTGCTGCTCGCGGATCTCGCGCTCAAGGACGAGGGTTTCGGCGATCTCTTACCGGGGGCGCAGGCCGTCATTCTCGACGAAGCGCACCAGGTGCCGGATATCGCGGCGCAGTTCTTCGGCCAAGTCTGGTCGGTGCGCCAGGCGCAGCTCCTGCTGCGCGATACGGCGGCTGAGCTCACGGCTGCCGCCGTGCGGGCTCCCGCATATCACCGCAGCGATGGCGGCCGTCGATGCCCGGCTCGAGGAATTGCGCGGGGCGCTGAACCCGGCCTTGAAGCGCTACGAATGGGCGGATCTGCCGGACAGCTTTCTGGACGCATTGCCTGAACTCGAAACCGCACTCAGCGGCATCGGCAGCGAGCTCGAGGGTCTCGGCGCCGGTGCCGGCCTCGCGAACTGCGCCCGCCGCGCCGCGTCTCTGGCGAACTCGCTGGCCGCCTTGGGTGAGATATCGGACGACGCGGGATTGCGCTGGGTCGATGTCAACGCCGGCGGCCTGCTGCTGCAATTCACGCCCTTCGAGATTGCGGAGCGGCTGCGCGAGTACGTCGAATCGCGGCCCTGCGCCTGGATATTCACCTCCGCGACGCTGGCCATCGGCGAGGATTTCTCGCATTTCTCCGCGCGCATCGGTTTGCCGGAGGCGCGCACGGTGTGCATCGACAGCCCGTTCGACTACCGCCATCAGGCGCGCATCTTCCTGCCGCCGCACATGCCGCAGCCGCAGGATCCGCGCTTTGCCGCCCGGTTCATCGAGGCTTGCGCGCCTCTGCTCGAGGCCAGCGGCGGGCGCGCGTTCCTGCTCTACACCAGCTATCGCGGATTGGCGGAAGGCGTCCGGGCGCTGCAGGCGCGCTTCCCGAATCCGCCTTTTCCGGTACTGGTGCAGGGTGAGGCGCCGCGCGAAGCGCTGCTCAAGCGGTTCCGCGAGCTCGGTAACGCCGTGCTGCTGGCGACGGGCAGTTTCTGGGAAGGCGTGGATGTGAAGGGCGAGGCGCTCTCCATCGTCGCCATCGACAAGCTGCCCTTTGCCTCGCCCGACGATCCGCTGCTCAAAGCGCGCCTCGAGGGCATTCGCCGGCGCGGCGGCAATCCCTTCTTTGAGTACCAATTGCCGCAGGCGGTGCTGGCGTTGAAACAAGGAGTCGGCCGTTTGATTCGAGACTGCGATGATTTCGGCGTGATCGTCATCGGCGATCCGCGGCTCAAGACCAAGGCGTACGGACAGGTGTTTTTGCAGGCGCTGCCGCCCAGTCCGGTCATCACCGAGAGCGCCGCGGGTGCGGTGTTTCTCGCCGAACGATTGGCGAAATTGTCGCCCGTGGCCGCCCGGGCGTCGCAGGCGATCTAGTCATGCGGGTACTTGCGCATCGATACGGCGACTGAGGCCTGCTCGGTGGCCCTGCTCTGCGGCGCCGAGACCATCAGCCGATCCGCCCCCGGCGGGCGGTCGCATGCGCGGCAGATTCTCGGCATGGTGGATGCCGTGTTGGCGGAAGGCCAGGTGTCGTTGCGCATGCTCGACGGAATCGCCGCCAGCATCGGCCCCGGCGCCTTCACCGGCGTCAGAATCAGCGTGGCGGTGGCCCAGGGTCTCGCGTTCGGCGCTGATCTTCGCGTCGCGGCCATCACCACCCTGGAAGCCTTGGCGGCCCAGACCCCGCAGGGGGGCGCGGTCCTGGCGTGTTTGGATGCGCGCATGGGCGAGGTCTATTGGGGATGCTTTGCCTCGGACCCCGGCCGCGGCGTGCGCGCGACCAGCCCCGCAGCGGTCGGACCGCCGCACAGCGTGGCGCTGCCTGGGCCAGGCAGGTATCGTGGGATCGGGCGGGGTTTTGCCGCCTATCCCGTCCTCGCCGCGCTACCCGGCTTGAGCTTGAACGCCGCGGACAGTGAGGCATTGCCGGACGCGCGCGAATTCGCGCTGCTCGGCGCATTGCGCTTGGCGTTGGGCGAGGGGCTCGATCCCGCCGACCTCGTGCCGCTGTACTTGCGCGACAAGGTCGCGTCGACCGAAGCCGAACGGCGCGGGCAGCCCGCCCATGAGCGATGTAACCAAACTGTCACAAATCAACGTTGTAATAGTGGGCTAAAGGAATCAAGGGACTAGAAGTACATGACGGCCAAACGCATCCTCATCGTCGAAGATGAAAAGGCGATCCGCGACATGGTCGCCTTCGGCCTGCGCCGCGCGGGCTACGACGTGCGCGAAGCCGAGGACTGCCGCGAGGCGCGGGCGCGCATCGTCGATGTGCGCCCGGATCTGATGTTGGTCGATTGGATGTTGCCGGACATGAGCGGGCTGGAGCTGACCCGCTCGCTGAAGCGCGCCAAGGACACCGAAGAGATCCCGGTCATCATGCTGACCGCGCGCGCCGAGGAGCAGGACAAGGTGGGCGGTCTGGAAGGCGGGGCGGACGACTACATCACCAAGCCGTTCTCGCCCCGGGAATTGCTGGCGCGCATCCAGGCGGTGCTGCGGCGCGCGGCCCCGGCGGGCGCGGCCGACGTCGTCGAGGCCGACGGCCTGAAGCTCGACGACTCGAGCCACCGGGTGAGCGCCGGCGAGCGCGAAATCGCGCTCGGGCCGACGGAATATCGCCTGCTGCATTTTTTCATGACCCACCCGGAGCGGGTGTTCTCGCGCGGTCAGTTGCTCGACCGCGTCTGGGGCGGTAATACTTACGTCGAGGAGCGTACGGTGGACGTGCACATTCGCCGCTTGCGCAAGGCACTCGAGCCCTATCTGCTGGAGCGCTTGGTGCAAACCGTGCGTGGCGCCGGCTACCGGTTCTCCACCCGAGACGCATAAGGAGGGCGGGCGCGCCTAATCAATGGCAGCGATGTGGACTTTCGCGCTCGCGCGGCTCGCGGGCATCCTGGCGTTGGGCTTGGTGTTGGGCTTGCTGATAGGCCCCATTTGGCTGTGGATTCTGGCCGGCCTCCTGCCTGTACCTGGGATGGCAGCTGGTGACGCTGTACCGGCTCGACCGCTGGCTGCGCCTGCGCTCGCAGCTCGATCCGCCGAACTTCGGCGGGATCTGGGGCGACATCGTGGCCCAGGTCGTGCGGCTGCATCGGCGCAAACAGTTCCACAAGCAGCGCCTGATTCAGCTGTTCCGCGAACTGCGCCGTTCCACGGCGGCGCTGCCCGACGGGGTCATCATCTTGAGCCCGCAGCGCGAAATCGTCTGGTTCAACCGTCAGGCGGCGCGCTTGCTCGGCCTCAAGCGGCCGATCGATGTCGGCCTGCGGATCGACAACCTCATCCGCTCGCCGGAGTTCGTGCTCTATCTGCACGGCGACGATTTTGCGATGCCGCTGCTGATCCGTCCGCCGGTGCAGATGGATCTGTACCTGGCGCTGCAGGTGGTGCCCTACGGCGGGGGCCAGTCCTTGCTGCTGGTGCGCGATGTGACGCGTCAGATGCGCCTGGAGGCGATGCGCAAGGATTTCGTCGCCAATGCCTCGCACGAGCTGCGCACGCCCTTGACGGTGATTTCAGGGTACCTGGACACCCTCGCGGATGATTCGTCCATCGACCCCGCGTGGGCCGGTCCCATCAAGGACATGCGCGCCCAGGCGCAGCGCATGAATGCCATCATTGCCGACCTTCTTGGTGCTGTCGCGCCTGGAGTCGACGGACGGCGAGGCGCCGCGCGATGCCGTCGACGTGCCGAGCATGCTGGAGCGCTTGCATCGCGATGCGCTCGCGAGCGCCGATCGGCCGCGCCAGATACTGCTGGAACTGGAGTCCGGCGACGGCTTGTTCGGCTCCGGCCACGAACTCGAATCCGCGTTCACCAATTTGCTGGTGAACGGCATGAAATACACGCCGGCGGAGGGCACGGTGCGCGTGCGCTGGTGGGTCGACGCGGAGGGGGCGTATTTTTCCGTGATCGACAGCGGCATCGGCATTCCGGCGGAGCACATTCCGCGGCTGACCGAGCGGTTCTATCGGGTGGACGCGGGCCGCTCCCGCGGCCAGGGCGGCTCGGGATTGGGTCTCGCCATCGTCAAGCATGCCTTGCAGCGCCATGGCGGCTGGCTCGACGTGCAGAGCACGGAAGGCAAGGGCAGCACGTTCACCTGTCATTTCCCGCCGGTCAGGATCTTGCCGCAGTCGGTGCGCGCCGCGGCGGCGAGTGCCTGAGGTCACAAATATCTGCGTCGCGGTGTTGACGCGCGCGCCAATCGGATGTAAATGAGAGCGCGCCGGCAGCTCGAGCGCGGTGCGCGCAGTGTCGAGTGTTCTCGAAAGGTTCGAGCTCTAAGGTAATTTTTATGGAAACGGCCGACCTCACCCACCACATTTCCCGGCGCTTCAACGAAGATCTGGAGAAGGTTCGCAACCAGGTGCTGCAGATGGGCGGCTTCGTCGAGCAGCAGCTGCACAAGGCCATCACCGCCCTGGTCGAAGGCGACAGCCAGCTCGGCGAATCGGTCGCGACCGACGATTACAAGGTCAACGGCATGGAGGTGTCGATCGACGAGGAGTGCAGCCGCATCCTCGCGATCCGCGCGCCGGCCGCCGGCGACCTGCGGGTCATCGTCGCCATCATCAAGACCATCACCGACCTCGAGCGGATCGGCGATGAAGGCGAGAAAATCGGCTACATCGCCTCGCGGCTCGCCACCATGGAGCGGCCGGCGGACAAATACCGCGAGGTGAAGCACCTGGGACAGGCAGGTCGCGCAGATGGTGCATGACGCGCTCGACGCCTTTGCCCGCATGGATTCGCAGGCCGCGCTCAAGACCGCGCGGGAAGACAAGATGGTGGACGAGGAATACGAGTCGATTCACCGCCAGTGCATCACCTTCATGATGGAGGACCCGCGCACCATCCGGCGCGCGCTCGAGATCATGTGGATCGTGCGCGCCTTGGAGCGCATCGGCGATCATGCCAAGAACATCTGCGAGTATGTGATCTACATGGTTCACGGCAAGGACATCCGCCATACCTCGCTCGAGGACGTCGCCAAGCAGATCGACGCCGCGCACGCGCTCGTCGCGCGGCTGATGACCGCGCGCCAGGGGAATCTTCTCGGGTTCGCGGCCTGCGCGGGCCTGCTGGGCTACGCCTATTACGCGCAGTTCGTGCTGCACCTCGAGCCCTGTCCGCTGTGCATCTTCCAGCGCGTCGGCGTATTCGCGCATGGGACTCGTGTTCCTGATCGCGGCGGCGCACGACCCGGTGGGCGGGCGCAAGGCGCGTGTATGCGTCGCTGCTCGCCTTGGGCGCGCTCGCCACCATCGGCGTGGCGCTGCGGCAGCTCTACATTCAGAGCCTGCCCGAGGGCAGCGTGCCGGCCTGCGGAGCATCGCTCGATTTCATGCTCAAGGTGTTTTCGTTGAGCGAGGTGCTGGTCAAGGTGCTGACCGGCTCCGGAGAATGCGCCAAGGTGACCTGGCGGTTCCTCGGGCTCGCGATGCCGGGCTGGGTGCTGATCGCGGCTCTCGTGCTGGGCGCGTTCGGCGCTGTGGATCAATTTGCGGCGCCAGGCCCCGGTACTGCGCTTCTGATGAGCACCCCGCCGAACTTGACACCCTGCGTCTGACGGAGGAATTGATTGCGCGCGCCTCGGTCAGCCCGGCCGACGGCGGCTGCCAGGCGCTGATGATCGAGCGGCTCGAGGCCATCGGCTTTGCCGTCGAGAAGCTGCAGTTCGGTCCGGTGGATAATTTCTGGGCCAAGCGCGGGCGCGGCGGGCCGGTGTTTTGCTTCGCCGGCCACACCGATGTCGTGCCGTCCGGGCCGCCGGACGAGTGGCGGAGCGATCCCTTTCGTGCCCGTCATCAAGGACGGCGCTCTTGTATGGGCGCGGCGCGGCCGACATGAAGAGCGGTCTCGCGGCCATGGTGACCGCCTGCGAGGAATTCGTGCGGCGGCATCCCGCGCACCGCGGCACGCATCGCCTTCTTGATCACCAGCGATGAGGAAGGGCCGTCGGTCGACGGCACGCGCCGCGTGGTCGAAGTGCTGCGCGAGCGCAAGGAGCGCATCGATTGGTGCCTGGTCGGCGAGCCGTCGAGCGAGACCGCCCTGGGCGACACCATCAAGATCGGCCGGCGCGGCTCCTTGAGCGGGCGCCTCACCGTGCACGGCGTTCAGGGACATATCGCCTATCCGCAGTTCGCGGATAACCCCGTGCATGCCGTGGCGCCCGCGCTGGCCGAGCTCGCGGCGCGCAGCCTGGGATCGCGGCAACGAGCATTTTCAGCCCACCACCTTCCAGGTATCGAACATTTCCGCCGGAACGGGCGCGCCCAATGTCATCCCCGGCGAACTGAAGGCGCGCTTCAATTTGCGCTTCTCCACGGAACAGACCGTCGACGGACTGAAGGCCGTGGTCGAGGAGATATTGCGGCGCCACCGCGTCAAGTATTCGCTCGACTGGTTCGTTTCCGGATACCCGTTCCTGACCGCTCCCGGCGAACTGTCGCAGGCCGCGATCCGCGCCGTGCAGGAGCAATTGCAAATCACACCGAAACTATCGACCGGCGGCGGCACTTCGGATGGACGATTCATCGCCCCCATGGGCGCGCAAGTGATCGAGATGGGCGTGATCAATGCAAGCCATCCACAAGGTGAACGAGTGCGTGCGCGTGGCGGACATCGATGAGCTCAAGCGTATTTATCTGCGCATATTGGAGCTCATGCTGGCGTAGCGGCGGCCGCGGCGCGCCGCGGCACAACTCGCCGCGGCCGGACTTCAACCAGCCGGCGGTTTTCGTTCCCGGACCAAGTTACGTACTTCCTGATCGGTGAATCGAGCGTCGTAGATCGAGCGCGCGTCGAGCGTGCGCGCGACGATGGTCGCGGTGACGACCGCTGCCAGCATGGGGAGCATGAACGAGCGGTCGCGGGCGGTGAGCTCCATGACCAGCACGACGGACGATATGGGTCCATGAGTCGTGGCAGCGAGCACCGCTGTTGCGCCGACGACCGCGAACAGGCCCGGTGGAACGCCGGGCCAGAACCAAGACCAAGCGGCGCCCAGCACGCCGCCGAGCAGCGCGCCCATCGCCAAGGAGGGCGTGAACAATCCCCCGGGAACGCCGCTGCCGAGACAGGCGAGGGTTGCCAGGGGGCGCAAGAACACCAGCGCCACCAAAAGGAGCGGGGGAACCGCGCCGAGGAAGGCCAGCTGCGCGACGTCCTTGCCGTTGCCGAGCACCTGTGGAAATTCGATGGAAATGCCGCCGACGGCCACCAAGGCGACCGCCGGAGCGAGTAGGCGTTGCCAGCCCGTGGGGCGATGCCGGTCTGCCCAGGCGACCGCGCGAACGTAGCCCACCGAAACCAAGCCGGCGACCGGGCCGGCCAGCAACGCCCAACACACGACAGACGCCGACAGCGGATAGGCGGGAACGACATAGGTGGGCGCATTCGGCAGCATCAGCCACGAAACCGCCGTGGCGGTCGCCGAAGCCAGGAGCGCCGGTAAGATGAGGCGCAGCGCCAGCACGCCGCGCAGCACTTCCAGCGCAAAGAGGGCACCGCCCAAAGGCACGCCGTACGCCGCTGCCATGCCCGCGCCGGCGCCGCAGGCCACCAGCAAGCGGCGCTGTTCGTCGGACAAGCCGGTGCGATCGCAGAGCGCGTTGGCGATCAATGCGCCCACCTGCTTCGGCGCACCTTCTCTGCCGAGCGAGGCACCCATGCCGACGACGATGACTGAGAGCAGCGCGCTGGCGGCGGTGCGCAGCACGGGCAAGCGGCCGGCGAAGCGGGCGATGGCCTCCGTGATATCGAGGCCGTTGGCGCTCGACAGGCGATGCACCACGAATTGCGCACATCCGGTCAACAAACCGGCGCCCAGCAGCACCCACACATGGCGCGCCGGGGCGGAATCTGAGGCGGCCTCGAGAATGTTGGGTCCCGGCCAGACCAGATGCTCGACACTGAGCAGCAGCCAGGTGAGCACACCGGCGGCGAGGCCCGCCCCGACGCCGGTCAGCAGCACCGCCAGCCAAAACTTGACGGCGAACCCGCTCGAGAGCGTCGGCGGAATGTCGCTGTGGTCGAACTGCCGCGGATCTGGTTCATTCGTCATGGAGTGCGGCTCGCGTCATCCCGACGCGATGAAGGGGCTTTGGCCAAACGGTACGGGGGAGAGACTCAGCCTCACCGTGAGCTTGGTTCCGCCGCCGGGCTGACTGTCGATAATGAGCTCCGCGCCGATCAGATCGGCTTGCTCGCGCAGACCAACGAGGCCGTAATGATCCGGACGGTGTACGCGAGGATCGAAGCCGATTCCGTTGTCCTCGATACTGAGTTCCAAGTGAGTTCCGCCGGCGGACTTGAGCTTGACCACCACCCGGGTCGCCCGCGCGTGCCGCTCCACGTTGCGCAAAGCCTCCTGCGCCATCCGCAGCAGCGTCTCGGCGCGCTCGTCGCCGAATCGGGCCGCTTCGCCATCCGCCATGAATTCACCGCTGAGGCCGGTGCGGTCGATGAAGTGATCGAAGACGTTCGACAGCCCAGGACCCAAGCCCGTTTCGCGCACCGCGTTGACCCGCATCTGCGTGATGGCGCTGCGCGCCTCCTTGAGTCCCTCGTGAGCGACTTCTTCGGCGTGGGCGAGCTCGCCGGCCATGGCGCTCGGATCGCGGGAGTGGAGCTTGCGCAAGAAGCGAATCTCGCTGAGCATCGCCATCATCGAGTGCGCAAGGGTGTCGTGCAGATCGCGCGCGATCTTCAGGCGCTCGCGCACGATCGCGGCGTAGCGGGATTCCTCGGCGAGGCGCTCGACCTCGCGGGTGCGCACCATGACACGCCGCTCGAGCTCGTTGCTCAGCGATTTCAGCTCGGTGCGTTCTTGCTGCAGATCATCGAGGATTTTGGCGAATGCGCTGGCAAGCTCCGCGACCTCATCGCGTCCCGGCGGCACGTCGATGCGCGACACTTCGCTGCGCCCGACGGCGGCCACGGACTGCGTCAAACGAGTCAAGCGCCGGGTCAGGTGCCGAGCCCCCAAGGTTCCGAGCAGCGCGGTCGCCGCACCGAGACCCAAGGATACCCAGAGAATTCGCAGCGCCAACGCATCGGCTCGCTGGTAAACGCGTTGATAGGGTTCGCACAATTGGACCTGCCAGCCCAATGGCGGCACTGATCCGCCGACTCTCAATGCGGCGCGGGATACCAGCACCTGCGAACCATCGGGCAGGCGTTCGAAGTGCGGCGTGGACGCGGCGGCATCGACGCCGCGCGATGCAACGCCCCCCCATGGCTTGCCGCGGCTCTGCGGTGGTCCGATGACCACGATTCCTCTGCCATCGAGCACGTACGCCTGTGCCGCACTCTTGGGATCCGAGTCATCCGTGAGCCGCAGCGGATGATTGGGCGCGCGCTGCCAGCTCAAGTGCGCGGCCACGACCCCGATGATCTCACCGGACTTGTCGCGCACCGGAGTCGCGAGATCGCCGAACCCTGCGGACTCACCGATGACGCCGAGCCAGGGTCCTTGCGTTCCCTGCGTGAACCAGGCGGCCGAATCGACGCGGCTGTCTTTGGTCAACGCCCCGTTGGTTCGCGCTACCCGCCCCTCGGTATCAGCAATCGCCAGCCATTCCAGTTCCGGATAAGCGGATTGCAACTCATCGAATACGGCGGCGAGACCATTCTGCCGGCTCGCGAGGCCGACACCATCCAGCAGAATGCGAGCGGCCCGCACCGCGCCTTGCCGCGCAGCGACAGCCTGACCGAGTTCGGAGCTCAATTGATCGGTCTCGAGCGACAACCGCCGCACGTGCTGCTCGAAGATGTCATCGCCGCGCAATGCTGCCCACCCAAACCGCGGCCGCGATCGAGAAAGTAGCCGCCAACGCGATGATCAGCCACATGGCGCCGGCCGCCAAGCTGCGGCGCGGGTCGATGCTCCCAGCGATTCGGCTGCGCTTGTCGAGTCATGGCGGGGTTGCTCATGCTGCTACGTTAACAGGTGACTAAAGTCACTTCCAAACGAGGCGGGCCGAGCCGCATCATGGCATCCGAAGCCCGTCTACCGAGGTGTCGATCGTGGTTCAACAAAACGCCGATTCGCCTGCCATTCGAATCGTGATAGCCGAAGATCAAGCGCTCGTGCGGCGTGGTGCGGCCCTGCTGCTCTCGATGGAGCCGGACATGGAGGTGGTCGGGCAGGCGTGCAACGGCGTCGAAGCGGTGGAGCTCACACAATTGCTCCGACCGGACGTGGTCCTCATGGACTTGCACATGCCGCTGAAAGGTGGGGTGGCCGCGACCCGCGAAATCACCCGCGCGCTGCCGGGCACCCAGGTGCTGGTGCTGACCACATTGGATGACGACGAGACCGTCTTCGAAGCCGTACGCGCGGGCGCGCATGCATACCTCTTGAAAGACGCGGCGGAGGATGAACTGCTGGAAACGATCCGCGCCCTGCGGCACGGCGAATCGCGCTTGACACCTCAGATCGCGCGCAAGGTCATGGATCAATTTCGGCGTCTGGCGCAATCGTCCAAAGCGGAACCGCCGGGCGGCGATTCGCCCGGCGCGGATCCCGCTGCGGCGCGAACGCGTGAACCACCGGCCGCATCCGCCGCGCTGGTCACGGAAGCGCTCACCGACAAGGAGGAAAAGATTCTCGAACTCATCGCCGAAGGCATGAGCAATCGACAGATCGGCGCCACCCTGTTTCTCGCGGAAGGCACCATCAAGAACTATGTCAGCCGGATCATGGAAAAGTTGCATGCCAATACGCGGACCGAACTCGCCATACTCTCGAGAAAGCAGCGGCAGCCCGAATGACACAGCGGCGACCCGCGCTTTTCTCTAGTGACTTTAGTCACTGTCAAGAAGTGACCAAAGTCATGCCTGATCATGACTTTTGGCTCCTGACGGCCTTCTTTGGCTCATCTAATTTATTCGCGTGGCAATAGAGAACCTCGCATGTCCGTCGTCGAAATAGCTCTCAAGCGGCCCTACACGGTGGTGGCTTCGTTGATCCTCGTGTGTCTCATGGGGATAGGCGCCGCGCTGCGCATGCCCATCGACATCTTTCCCGAAATCGACATCCCGGTGGTTGCGGTCGTGTGGACCTACAACGGAATGAGCGCCCGGGACATGCAGAACCGCATTTTGACGCTGCACGAGCGGCAGCTGGCGTCCCTGGTGGACAACATCTCGCGCATCGAGGCGGTGAGCTACCAGGGCGTCGGCGTGGAGAAGATCTACTTGAGCGAGGGCGCCGACGTGACGCGGGCCGTCTCGCAGCTCGCGAGCAGCGCCCTGGTCGTGCTCAAGTACATGCCGCCGAACATCACGCCGCCCTTGGTGCTGCGCTACGGCGCCACGGATGTGCCGATCATTCAGCTCAGCCTGTCGAGCAAGTCGCTGCCCGACACCAAGCTCAACGACTTGGGCCAGAACATCATTCGCCCCGCGCTCGCCGTGGTGCACGGCGCGGAAGTTCCCTATCCCTACGGCGGCAAGCCGCGCGTGATCATGGCGGATCTGGATTCCCAGGCACTGCAGGCGCGCGGTCTGTCGCCCTCGGATGTGAGCGCCGCGCTGCAGCACCAGAACGTCATCCTGCCGGCGGGCGACGTGAAGATCGGGGACAAGGATTACACGCTTGACGATGAACAACTCTCCCGACGTGATCGACTCGATCAATGCCTTTCCCATCAAGCAAATCGACGGCCGCACCGTGTTCATGCGCGATGTAGCGCACGTGCACGACGGATTCCAGGTGCAGACCAACTCGGTTTCGGTCAACGGCACGCCCGGTGCGCTCATGGTGATTCGCAAGACCGGAGGCGTGTCCACCCTGGCGGTGATCGATGGAGTGCGCGCCGCGCTCAAGGACATCAAGAAGGTGCTGCCGCAGAGCGTCTCGATCAAAGCCCTGTTCGATCAGTCGATATTCGTCAAAGCCGCGCTCAACAGCGTGGCCTTGAGCGCCTGCATGGCGGCCGCGTTGACGGCACTGGTGATCATCCTGTTCCTCGGCAACATGCGCCTGTCCCTGATCATCCTCGCGGCGATTCCGCTGTCGATCGTCACCGCAGTGCTTTTCATCGATGTCACCGGCCAAACGCTGAACACCATGACTCTCGGCGGCTTCGCTTTGGCAATCGGTATTCTGGTGGACAACGGCACCGTGGTGATCGAGAACATCGAGCGGCACGTCGCCATGAACGAACCGCTGCGACAGTCAATCGTGACCGGAGCGGCGGAAGTGGCCGTACCCACGTTTCTGTCCACCTTGTGCATCTGCATCGTCTTCGTGCCGGTTTTCCTGCTGCAAGGCACGGCGAAGTATCTGTTCTCGCCGTTGTCCCTGTCGGTCATCGGGGCGCTGCTCGCGAGCCTGGCGCTGTCCTTCACCATGGTCCCGGTGCTGTTCAACATGCTCATGCGCCGCTCGGTGAACGCCTTCCACGCCGAGGCGCAGCATCGGCCGGTGGGACAGCACGCCGTCTCGACCAATCCCCTGGTGCGCATTCAGGCGGGGTTCGAGCGCGGCTTCGAAAAATTCCGCGAACGCTACCGCAACACGCTGGCGTGGACTCTGTCGCAGCCCGTCCTGACGGTGGCCGCATTCGTCATTCTGATCGTGGTGTCGGTATGCCTGTTTCCCCCAGCTGGGGCGCGATTTCTTCCCGCAAGTGGACGCCGGCCAAATGCGCCTGCACGTGCGGGCGCCCCCCGGCACGCGGCTAGAAAAGACGCAGGAATACTTTGCGGCGGTCGAAGCCGAGATCCGCCGCGTCGTCGGCAACGAGCAGATCAGCGTCATGCTCGACAACATCGGCCTGCCGTACAGCGGCATCAACATCGCGTTGAGCGACTCGGCCACGGTTGGTCCGATGGACGGCGAGATCCTGATTTCACTGAACGAAAAGCACACTCCGACCGCGCAATTGATCGCCACACTGCGGCGCGACCTGCCGGCGCATTTCGCGCAGCTGCAATTCTTCTTCCAGCCGGCCGACATCGTCGATCAGGTATTGAATTTTGGTCAGCCGGCGCCCATCGATGTGCGGGTATCGGGACCGGACCAGGCGGAGGCGTTCACGTTGGCGTCAGCCATCGCACGCGACTTGACGCGCGTGCCGGGCGTTGTGGATTCGCACGTCTTCCAAGTTCCGAATGCACCGGCACTCACCGTCGACATGGATCGGGCGCTCGCCACCGAAGCCGGGCGTCACGCAGCAGGAGGCGGCAAACGACGTGCTCGTTGCCACCAACTCGAGCGCGCAGAGCTCGCCGAATTTTTGGGTGGATCCGCGCAACAGCGTGAGCTATCCCCTGGTGGTGCAGGTGCCAACCTATCGCATCGGCTCGTCGCAGGATCTGGAAACGATGCCGCTGGCGTCCGCCGCGGGCAATGGCCAGGGTCAGCTGCTGGCGAATCTCGCGAGCTTTCGGGCGCGAGGCCATTCCGATGGTCACTTCGCAGTTGAACATTCGGCCGGTGTTCGATGTGCATGCCGATGTGCAGGGGCGCGATCTCTATTCGGCCGCGCACGATATCGATGCGGTCCTGGCGGCGCACCGGCCGGATTCCTCCAAGGCCTTGACGGTCACCTTGAGCGGCCAGGTCGAAACCATGCGCGAGAGCTATTCCGGCCTGTTTACGGGCATCGCGCTGGCCATCATCCTGGTGTATCTGTTTCTGGTCATGAACTTTCAGAGCTGGATCGATCCGCTCATCGTGCTCATGGCCGTGCCGTTTGCCTTGGGCGGGAGTGCTGTGGATGCTGTTCCTCTCCCAAACGCCCATGAGCGTGCCCGCGCTCATGGGCACTCTCATGTGCATCGGATTGACCACAGCCAACAGCATTTTGGTCGTAAGCTTCGCCAACCAGCGCATGGACGCCGGTGACGGCCCATTGCAAGCGGCGGCTTCCGCCGGCTACACCCGCCTGCGCCCGGTTCTGATGACCGCCGGCGCAATGATTCTCGGCATGGTGCCGATGGCCCTGGGGATAGGCGAGGGCGGCGAACAAAACGCGCCCTTGGGCCGGGCGGTGATCGGCGGCTTGTTGTTCGCAACGTTCGCCACCCTGATTTTCGTGCCCACGATGTACTCGCTTGCTGCGCCGTCGGCCAACCCCAGTCATCCGAATCGGACGTTATAGGCAGAGCCAATGCAACCGCATGACCCCGATGATCGTGCACCGTCGCCATCGGCGAGGCGCGGCGCCGCGCACCGAATTCCCCGATGACACCTCGCGCACGGAGCACGAGGCGGTGTCGACGGACTTCGAGCCCGGCACCGGCAGGACGCCTGAAGAACGGCGCCGGGATCGCCGGCCGCGGTCTTGTTGCTCTGCTTCGTCGTCGTCAAAGTGATTCGCCTGTTCGATGCCCACTCCCTGGCGAAGGCCGGCGAACGCGGCCTATTCCGCGCCGCCGCCGGTGGATGTCGTCATCGCCCGGCCGGCCACCGTGGGACAGGACCTGGTGCTTCCCGGAGAGACCGCGGCGTGGTACGAAACGACGATTTATGCGCGCGTCAACGGCTACGTGGCCAAGTGGCTGGTGGATATCGGCGATCACGTCAAGAAAGGCCAAGTGCTGGCGACCATCGAGACCCCGGAACTCGACGCGGAACTCGCCGCGGCGCGCGCGCAGCTGAAGACCTCGGAGGCGCAGGTCGCGGCGCGCAAGGCCGAAGCGGAATTCAGCAAGACCACCAACGAGCGCTGGCGCGATTCGCCCAAGGGCGTGGTCTCCGAGCAGGAGCGCGAATCGAAGAAGGCGGACTACGAAAGCGCCATAGGCGCGGCTGTATGCGGCCAACGCGCAGGTCAACCTCGGACAAATCCAAAGTCGATCAATACACGCGCGCTGGCTCAATTCAAGCAGGTGATGGCGCCGTTCGACGGCACCATCACCGAACGCAAGATCGACATCGGCAATCTCGTGACCGCCGGCAGCGGATCGACGACGACGCCGCTGTACCGCATGGCGCAGACCGATCCCTTGCGCGTGTTCGTCGACGTACCGCAGAGCTCGGCCGGGGAATTGATCCGGGCCGGAGTGCCCGCCGAGATCCGCGCGACCGGCTCTCGCGGGCGGCGTATTCGACGGGAAAATCGCCCGCTCCGCGGAATCGATCAATGCGCAGGCGCGCACCATGCGGGTGGAAGTCGACATGCCGAACGCCGACCACAAGCTGCTGCCGGGGATCTACGTCAACGTCGCATTCAGGCTGCAGCCTCGAGGGCTGGTCGAGGTGCCCGCCGCCGCACTGATGTTCCGCCCACCGGCACGCAGGTGGCGCAGGTCGATGCCAGACGGCAAGATCACGTTTCGCGACGTCACGATCGCGCGCGACAACGGCAGCCTGGTCGAACTGGCGTCGGGCGTGGAACCCGGCGACAGGCTGGTGTTGAACATCAGCAGCCAGATTGCCGCGGGCCAGACCGTGACCGCGAGCGACGCGCCCGGGGTCGCGGCCAACCGCAACCTCGACGCGAAGCGCTGAAGGTGCGCCGGTGAACACCGCGCCCGCGAATCGTCTTTGGCTCGGCTCTGGGCTTGGCGGCATGCGCGGCGGGCCCCAATTATCGACATGCCGAAGCCCGATGCGCCGCGCGGCGTTCGCCGCGATCGCCGGCAGTCGGCGACCGCGGCAACGCGCCGCGCCGGCGCCGCACCGCGCCGGATCTGGCGGCCTGGTGGCGCGCGCTCAACGACCCGGAACTCAACTCGCTGGTCGAGCGCGCCATCAAATCCAATCTCGGATCTGGAAATGCGCTTGACGAGATTGCAACAGGCCCGCACTTACGAGGCGGTGGTCTCGGATACGCCTTGCCCGAAGTCGATGCCAGCGCCGCCGCGGGGCGCGGCACCGGCAAGCGACCTGACCAGGGGGCGCGCCGAACGGGCCTCGGTATCCGCGGACAACGGCAGCCGGCCTGCAACACATCAATACCATTGCCGGATTCGACGCGGTTTGGGAACTCGATCTGTTCGGCAAATACCGCCGCGAGATCGAGGCGGCGCGGGCCGACACTGCAGGCCGCCGCGCCGCCCGCTACGATGTCCTCACTTCGCTCGTCGCCGACGTGGTGCGCGCTTACATCGATCTGCGCGGATTTCAGGTGCGGCCGGCATATTGCGCAACGCCGAGCGATGTGCTGCGCGAGTCGCTGCGCATCGTGAACATTCGCTACGAGCGCGGCATCACCAACGAGCTGGACGTGGCGCTCGCCACCCGCGAGCTCGCGACGCTGGAGGCGCAGATCGCACCGATGGAAGCGCAAGTGAACGCCGCGCAGTACACGCTCGCGGTGCTGGTCGGTGAGTATCCCGAGAACATGATTCAGGAACTCTCGAACCCCGATCTGATTCCCTCCATGCCCGCGCCGGTGGCGGCCGGGCGTGCCGCTCGATCTGTTGAAGCGCCGGCCGGACATTCAGCAGGCCGAGCGCGAACTCGCGGCGAGCCACCGCGCGCATCGGCGTGGCAACCGCGGATCTGTTTCCGCAGGTGGCGCTGATCGGTTCGATCGGCAGCCAAGGGCAGGCTGGGGTACCGCGCCCGCGCGTCGGCAAGCATATCTGGTCGTTCGGGCCGGCCGCCGTATGGCCGCTGCTCGACTTCGGTGCGCTCGATGCCGAGGTGATATCGCCCATTTGGCGGCGCATGCCAGTCTGGTGAATTACCGCAAGACGATCTTGAACGCCGTGCAGCAAGTGGACACCTCTCTCGATGCTTATCAGGCGGAGCAGGACGCGATTGGAGAACTTGGCGACGCCATGATCGCCGGCCAGCGCGCCGTCGATCTGGCGACGGCGCGATACAACCGCGGCCTGACGGATTTTCTCAACGTCGTCGATGCCGAGCGCCAGTTCTACGATCTTCAGGAACAGTACGCCGCCGCGCAGGTCGCGCAAGGCGAGCAGTTCGTGCAGCTCTACAAGAGCCTGGGCGGCGGATGGCAGGATTATCAGGACGTGCCCGGCGATCCGCCGGCCGCAGCCGGCAATCGTTGCCGCGTTCCGGCGCGCGCTGGAGAGTTCGGCGCCGTGATGCGCGGCGAGGTACGGTTCCTGATGGAACCAAGGAGTGTCGGTCAAGTCTTGGTATAGGCAGGTCAGCTTTATCTCTCGGTCGGTCGGTCGTGGCGAGACGAGGTTATGGGCGATGGAAAACGTGCTATTCATGGATTCCCGGGCTCTCACTGCGGCATCTGCGTACTCGCGGAGCCTCGGCCGCGAAGGCGACCTGCACCCCGACGATGCGGCGATCTTCGCCATTACCGATTTCCGTCGGGAATACCCGATTACGGTGGAGTCCGAGTGCTCGATCGACGAGGCGCTGACCGACATGGTTCGTTTCGGCTTGCATGCCCTTCTGGTCACCCGGCAGGAGGAGGGCGGCCTGGAGCAGCAAATCCTCGGGCTCGTGACGGCGCACGCTCTCGAGCGACTGCGGCGCCGACAGCCTCGGGAATCGGATGACTCCAAAAAGCGGGCGGGATGTGCGCGTCGATCAGGCGATGACGCCGTGGAGCGAATTGCCCCTGATCAAGTATGAAGCGCTGCAATCGCTGACTGCCATCGAACTCTACGCAATGTTTCGGGGGACCCGACTCACTCATGTGCTCGTTGCCGAAACTCACCACGAAGATTCGGCGTTGGTGCGCGGATTAGTCTCGCGCGCCAGTCTGGCAAGTCGACTACGAGCGTCATCGCGGACATGACTACCCAACGCTGTAGTTGCGTCCTTCCAAACACGCACGTTCCGCCCGAAAGTAGTCCGCACGCTGTTTCCCCGTGTCGGCGGTTGCCGAAGCGGTCGGCGCCGACGTCGGATCAAAGCCGGCTTGAGTCACCGCCCAGAGATGGCATTCGGCGCGATCGCGCGCCTGCTGCTCCTTGGTCTGTCCGCCCTTGGGATACATGAACAGTTGGTGGTCGACCGGTGGTTGCCCCTTGATTTCATCGGCAAGGCCGGCCGGCGGCGGCACAGTTTCGTACCCGTCCGCATCGCTGTTCCATTGGTAGTAGCACATCGTCCGCGTAGTAGTACGGCGCGCCACCCCACCAATAAGTGTCGTAGTACCAGGGCAGGGACGCGAACAACAGATCCATAACCCAGGCCCCAGCCGCCGTAGAAGCCGCCGCCATACCAGCCGCGGCGGTAACCATATCCACCGCGCCATCCGCCGTAGCGGCCGCCACGCGATAGCCACCGCGATAGCCACCGCCGCCATAATGGCCGCCACCGCCGTGAAAACCGCCGCCGCCGTGAAAGCCGCCGCCGCCATGACCGCCCCCGCCGCCATGACCGCCGCCGCCGCCGGATCCGCCGCCGCCGCTGTGAGCAAAGGTTGCGGCACTTGTTCCGGCGAGAAAGACAGTGAACATCGAGATGCAGATTCTCTTTGTCAGGGTACGCATGTCGTCACCTCAAGAGCAAATGTCGAATCGTCAATTACCGTCCATCTTCAATACTCGATATGACTTGAGCGGAAGGTGTGTAGTTCCGGTTGCGGTTCACCTGTTGGCCATAGGCGCAGACACTGCACCAGCGCCGCTCGTATTCAGAATGACGGGCAAGCCATTTTTGCCGGAGCCGACGATGATCACTTTCGAATTGGGGGATTCCGCCAGCTTTTCCGTCGCCTCGATGCCCTTCCACTCGATTACCTGATCGTTCAACCCCTTGCTGATGATTGACTGATAATCCGCGATACCGAGCGCCTCGATGTGTTTGCGCACCGCCTCTTGCCGAGTGCGTTCGAGCACGAACTGCATTTGGAGGGCTTTCTGCTCCTCCTCGAGCTTGGTCTGAATTGCCGCCTGCACCGCCGCCGGCAAATGTACTTCGCGGATGAGAACCGCATTCACCTGAACGTGCTTTCCTTCCAGCTTGTGCGTGACTTCCTCGCGAATTTCCCGCTCAATCTGCTCCCGCTTGGAAGAATAGATTTCTTCCGGTGAATAGCGGCCAACAACCTTCCGCGCACTCGAACGTACGTATGGAGAAACCAACGTCGAATAGTATTCTCCGCCGGTCTGCGTAATGAGCTGGTACACCTCCGATTCGACCGGCTGATAGAGAATCGAACTCGTCATTTTGATATCGAGTCCGTTATTGGCGAGGACGTCCAAGGAATCCTCGCGTTCCTGCTCGCGCAAATCCACGTGGTACACGCGCGAGAAGGGAGATACGACGTGAATGCCCTCTGTCAAGGTCTTCTGACTCGTACCCTTCAAGGGGGACCACTCTACGCCGACGCGTCCGGTCGGAACCGTTGCACATCCAACTAACGATGCACCGATTGCCAGCACCGGTAGAGGGTTCGTCTGTTTTAGAAATGACATGATCGACCTCCAAGGTTCGCCTGGACCGTCAAGATGTTCCGCGGCGCTCGAGTGCAGCCGCCACCCGACTCTCGATTTGGTTGCGGGCGGGAAAATCTCGTTGCGTAGAAGTGTGCAAGACGAAGATTAAAACGGCGCTAACGCCAAATTAGAAGTCCGCGCCGCGAGCCAGTGCAGCGCCGCGTACCATTAAAGCAACGCCAACCGACGTGTCTCAGCATCTCGCCAGTGAAACTCGCCGTCCCCAGCGCAGTCCGACCCAGAAGGCGCTCACCATCAATCTGGACGGTTCGAAATACGGCACCTTCGCTGAAATCGGGGCTGGTCAAGAAGTGGCACGAGAGTTCTTTCACGCCGGCGGAGCCTCGGGGACCATCGCCAAATCCATTTCGGCATACGACATGGTCTTCAGCGACGCCATCTACGGAAGGGCGCCCTAACGTATTGATCAATGCGAAGAATGTGCGAGTTGCCGAGCATCTTGCCAATTTATATGCGTATCTTCTGGAGAACCGCTACATAGACTGCATCGTCGGATTCGACCCAGACATTCTCACGATCTTTTCGCGAGACGTTTTGCAGAGAATTTGGAACGATGATCCGATGTGGGAGACGATGGTCCCCTTGCAGGTCGCGCAGGCAATCAAACACAGGCGGTTGTTTGGGCGCGCCTCGAAGGTGGGCATTGCGCCGAGTCAGACGATTAGGGTGTGAACATTAAAAGGCGGCGAGCAACTCATTAAATGGCGGTGAATCGCGGCGCGTACAAGCGACGGCTTGGGAACGAATTGACGTTCAACCGAGTCTATGTGGATGTGGCAGTTTCCCGAGGACAACCTCATTCGAAGGAGCTTGAGTGCCAGTTACTCCGTATGGTCGCCCCAGCGGATCCATAGATCGCGCAAAGACTTGCCTTTGGCTCACGCGCGCGCGATAAAGAGGCATTGCCCTTGCCGCCGGACGGTCAACGGCCTGTATGAGAGTGTTCTAATGATGATTTAACGGCACTCTAATGCAAACACGCTGAAATGCGCAGGAGGGACTTCCCGTGCGAATACTCATTGTCGAAGATGATCGCAAGCTCGCCGAGTTTGTTGCCCGCGGGTTGCGTGCAGAGCGATTCGCGGTCGATCTGGCGGCGAACGGTCGCGAGGGCGAGAATTACATCAACTCATATGCCTACGATCTCCTCCTATTGGACTTGATGCTTCCGCAGATTGAGCGGCACGGAATTGCTTCGCCGGGTCCGCCTTTCCCATTCATCGCTGCCGGTGCTGGTGCTCACGGCGCGCGACGTGATTGAGGACAAGGTCGTGCATTTCGAGGCGGGCGCCGACGACTACCTGACCAAGCCGTTTGATTTCGCCGAGTTGTTGGCTCGGATCAAGGCTCTCCTGCGGCGCACGCCCGTCGAGCGCGCCGATGTGCTGCGCGTCGCCGACCTCGAACTCAATCGACTGACTCAACAGGTGAGGCGCGATGGCCACCGAATCGACCTCACGGTCAAGGAATACGCGGTCTTCGAATACCTCATGCATTCACCCGGCCGCGTCTTCTCGAGGACCATGATCCTCAACCACGTGTGGGACCAGAGCTTCGAAGCGGTGACGAATATCGTGGATGTCTACGTACGGTACCTGCGCAGAAAGGTCGACGAGCCGTTCCCGATCAAGCTTATTCACACCGTGCGCGGCGTGGGTTATTGCGTGCGTGAGGCGGAGCCGGAGCGGCACGCGGCACTGGAATGAACTATCGATCTCTGGCATTCCGGTTGGGGGCTTTGTACACGCTGCTCTTGAGCGCGACATTCGCCCTTGTGGGGGCGGGGACGTTCTACGGTCTTCAACAATATTTGCGATCGAATCTGCGCGATTCATTGAGCCGACGCTCGACGCAGGTGGAACAGATACTGATGCAGGCGCCGGTCGACGCGACCGACAAGTCGATTGTGAGGGAAATTGATACTCGGATCGCGCCCGAATTCAACAATCGCTTTGTGCGTGTCACCCGGGAACCGGCGACCTTGGTCTATCGCTCCGGGCCGCCTGCGAATCGTAGTTTCGATCCGTCGGCCTTGAGCGTCGTGGCGGTGCCCCGCGCCACTCGATCCGCGGCGCCGATGACCGACATCGTCAGCGACCAGCACATGATGATTCGCGAAACGCCGGTTGTCGCCGATTCCGGCACGTACCTGGTCGAATTGGGCGTGTCAATCGACTCGATGGATGAAGTGCTGAACCGTTTGTTGGATCTGCTCGCGCTCCTTCTTCCGGTGCTCATCGTCTGTGCCGCGGGCGGCGGCTACTGGCTCGTGAACCGGGCGCTGCGACCGGTGGATTTGCTGTCGCAGACAGCCGAACAGATGAGCCTGCAGAACCTGACTCTCCGGCTTCCCGTCGAACCGAGCGGCGATGCTCTGGAGCGTCTATCGATCTCATTGAACAACATGTTGGGACGTTTGCGCGACTCGGTGCAAACGCAGCGACGTTTTCTTGCAGACGCGTCCCACGAGTTACGCACGCCGTTGACTGTGATCAAGGGGGAATTGCAGGAGCTTACACATGAATCCCAGGTAACCCAGAGCGATCTGCGCGAACGCGTGGGCAGCGTTCTCGAAGAAGTCGCGCGCTTGGAACACTTGGTATCCGGATTGCTGGTGTTGTCGCGGCTGGATGCCGGCGAAACGCGGGGCGATTGGGTCGATGTCGACCTGGCTGGGTTGGCGTTGAGTACTGCCGAACAAATGCGTTTGATGGCGGAGGATCGCGATGTCGACATCGACTTGTCGGCGTTGAAAAGTGCCGTAGTGTGGGGTGATCGGCCACAGCTGAAACAAATCATCGTCAATCTTCTCGATAATGCCATTCGCTTCACGCCTCGGGGCGGAGAAGTGGCTCTGCGCACTGCCTCGGATGATAGCGGCAGCGTCCTCGAGATATCCGATACCGGCATCGGCATTCCAGCCGCTTCGCTGCCGCACGTATTCGATCGATTCTATCGCGTTGATGCGGCTCGCTCGCGTGAAGACGGAGGGGCGGGACTCGGGTTGTCAATTGTCAGGTCCATTTGTACGGCACACGGCGCGGAGGTCGACGTGGAGAGCCGTCCACGGGTCGGCAGCACCTTTCGCGTAAGATTTTTCAGGCGTTCAATTGTCGCAGCGACTGTGGATGTCCATTGTTCATCGGATTCCGGTGCATCGGGTGCCGCAGACAAAGTTGTCGCGCGCGCGGATATCGCCCTTCCGGTGAGTGCGTCTGGACTGGCACAGAAGGGGAACGGGTGAGGTTTTGTGCCGCTCACGGACCAGCGCCAGATCAATGAAGCGGGCAAGATTCCTGACGGCACTCTTAGTCGCAGGGTGTTCAACGCAGCATTCGGCTCTGAATCCGAGTCCCGATAGCCCGGCGGTTATTTACGCCATCCCTCAATCGCAAGCTTTTGCGATCGCACACGGAGCGATTCTGTCGTCGGCCCCACGCTGTGGAGCCGACGACGTGCACATCGACGAAATAAGCCGCGGGGACGGGGTTCGAGGCTATCAGGCGGACTATGACAGCCGGTTCTATCACTTTCACATCCCGCGGCATCTGTACGTCGTCCCGACAGCCGGCATCGCAGCAAGCGGCCAGCAGATAGATGGCTTCCGCTTCGAGATAACCTACCGCTATTTTAGAGGGTTGCGGGCTGTGTATCCCCGTTTGCCGGGCGGGGGATGTGAAAGGACTTTGATTGGTGCGCTTCATGCCGCGTTGGAGGCGACAGGGACGGCCACCTCGGTCACCAGTTTGGAGACCCGCCGGTATGGTGAGGGGCGGGACAGGTCTTCTGATGAGGTAGGCCCATGGCATTAAAAGACGTCCTCGTTTACGTGGATCAATCGGAACACGCATTCGTGCGCCTGCGCTTAGCAGCAGATCTGGCGCACCGTCACCAGAGCCGACTAACGGCCCTCTATGTGCGGGAACTGAATCCCGCGCAGCGCCATGAACAGGGTACCGCGGAACTCGGGCAGGGGTCCTCTGAGGCGATCACCCAAACGAATGAGCGTATCCAAAACTCGATTGATGCGGCAATTGAGCGATTGCTATCGGCGCTCGAGGAGATAAGGCGCGAGTACAAGCTCGAAATCGAGTGGCGCTGTCTAGATGGGGTCGGCTCGACCCTCGTGCCGCAGCACGCGCGCTTCGCCGATCTGTGCATCTTGAGCCAGGATTTCCCGTCCGCCGTGACCGCCACCGGATACACCTTCTCAGAGGAACTGCTGTTTGTAGCCGGGAGACCCGTGATATTCGTTCCTGCCCGTGGATCGTTCAAGACGCTCGGAAAGCATATTCTGGTTGCTTGGAACTCAAGCCGCGCGGCGACAAGATCTGTCAACGATGCCCTACCGCTCATCGAGCGCGCCGAGCAGGTTACCGTGCTTGCAGTCAATCGAGTTGAGTTTGCCGAGCGGTACGGGGCGCTGCCCCCGGAAAATATGGTCGAGCACTTGAGGCGGCATGGCGCTGCGGTTAAAGGGGTGTGGCTCGACAACGTTGCGTCCGAATCGATTGCGGACATCGTGCACGCCGAAGCACATAAGGTGGGTGCCGATCTGATCGTAGCCGGCGCGTTCGGCCATCCGAGGCTGTGGGAAAAGCTCATGGGCGGAGTGACGCGGGACCTGCTCGCGCGCATGAGTCTGCCCTTGCTGATGTCGTATTGACCCGCGTGATCTTTATGCCAAAAGTAGTTTGGCGGGAGTTCGGGGTGGTAGCGCGAAATGAGCGGATTTTAATGCGGCGTGCGGGCAATTTTAATTGGAATGCGCAATTCTTGACTGACGATGAATGCAACAGAGCGCATCAGTACGGATCGGCCGGCACACTGGAAGCGCACGGCGCGGCCTTGTTCATTGGAGCCGATATTAACCGTCGATTGTAGCGATCGACGTTTGGTGCTGCGCGCCCAGTCCGGCGATCGCGGCGCATTCAATCTGCTCGTCCGCAAATACCGGCAGCGTGTGATGAAAGTCACGCTGCGCTACATGCATAATCAAGCAGACGCAGAGGATACGGTACAAGACATTTTTTTGAGGGCCTACGGGGGTCTACGCCACTTTCGAGGCGACTCGGCGTTCTACTCTTGGCTGCATCGAATTGCAGTCAACTCGGCCAGGAGCGCACACAAAATGCGCGTCCGGAATGCGCGCAGACTCGCGGCCCGTGCGGATCCTGGCGACGATCCAGCCGAAGTGTTGTCTCAGACGAAAGACTGGGACTCGCCGGAACACCTCGCGATGACGGATGAGATCTGCGCCGCGGTGAACGACGCCCTCGACGCCCTCTGCGAGGAACAGCGTACGGCGATCAGTTTGCGTGAATTCGACGGGCTCAGTTATGCCGAGGTGGCATCTGCCATGTCCTGTCCGGTGGGAACCGTGCGATCCCGGGTCTTCCGGGCTCGCGAAGCAATCGACCTTCGATTGCGCAGCGTATTCGACGACGGGCTCGGACGCGCGAGGAACAAGTCGGTGCATAAGGCGAGCCGCGCGGCTTTGGGGGATCAGGCATTCGAGGGTCGAAGTCTCGAATGACGGGGACGCCGTTGGCGGGACGCGACGTTCGGCAAGAATCTCGGTCGGCATTGTTTCGCGAATCGCGTGCCGGCCGGTATCCGAGAGGCCGGCGAGGCCAGGAGCGGCTTGCACGGAGCCGCGCCCATACCAAAATCCAAGGGTCTCCATAGCGCACCGTTCCAGACCGGGTCATAGTACATCTCGGCCGTCGTGGTGGTCATCGGCCAGGTGCCGTCTTCCTGATCCCGCTGGATTGGGTTTGTTGCTAAAATAACACAGTCGGTAATGACCATCTCGTAAGTATGTGATATATATATGGGCAAATCGCACAAATGCGCGCCGGGAAGAGCGCGTAATATTACTGTAACAATTCGTCGATTAAATCCAACAACCACAACAGTAGGGGGACGAGCCGTGAACGATTCGAAATTGACTTCTGAGTATTGCGCAGGAAGCCGCAGCGAGCGCGGCCTGGGCATGCTCAAGATTGGTTTTTTGCTGGGCTTATTGTCAATCGCCGCGAACGGCGCGCTGGCGCAAAGCGCAGCGCCCACAGCCGACGAGAGCCTGACGTGGCATGGCATCACCTTGTACGGCATCGTCGACGTCGGTGTGCAAGATCAGTCGCACGGCGCGCCGATCAACGATTACTTCGTCGCCGGCAGTGCGGAGGTCGTTCAGAAGAACAGCAATCACTCGGTGACAGGCGTTACGCCGAGCAACTTGAGCCATTCCCGAATCGGCCTGCAGGGCAACGAGCCCATCGTCGGCGATTGGTCGGGCGTGTTCAAGCTCGAAACCTACTTCAATCCGCAGTCCGGGCGACATCAGCGACGCATTGAAGTCACTGGCGCAGAACAACGGCCGGCCCTGGCGACTCAGACCACCAATCTGGATTCGAGCGTCTGCGGGTCAGATCTTTCAGCAGTCATTCGCCGGGTTCAGTTCCAAGACCTTCGGCACGATCACGTTCGGCCGCCAAAATACGGTGCTTGGCGGACGGCATCGCCAAGTACGACCCTAATTTTGCCTCCCAGGCTTTCTCGCTTGATCGGAATGTCGGGCACCACTGCGGGCGGCGGGGATACCCAGAATCGCCGCTTGGATTCGTCGGTGAAGTACGTGGGATCGTTACGGCGGGCGTGGCGCACCTCGTCCGCGCAGTACAAATTCAATCAATCCACTGGCAGCGCCAATTCGGCCTTCGAGGTGTCTTTTGGCGGCGAGTACGCCGGCTGCTCGGTCGATGTGTACTATACCAAGATCAAGGACGCGGTTGTCGGTGGCGGCGCACTCCAGCGCGGCGCAGAGTGGACTCGACGTGTGCAACCGGCGGCTTGTGCCCGAACCCCAACCCGAAGCCGGCCGCCGGCAACTGCATAGCGGCGAACCCGAACAACGCACTGGCCGCGACGATCTCGGACAACACGACCTACGCCTTCATGGGCCTGTATAACATGGGCGTATTGAAGTTTTCGGCCGGCTACGAGCACATCCAGTTCGCGAATCCGGCCACCCCGCTGAGCGCCGGCTTCAACATCGCCAACTTACACCATCGCCTTCGTCAACATCCAAAGCGGTCCGAAGTCGACCTACTCAACGACAAGACATTGCAGGTGTACTGGGCCGGCGTGCGTTACACGGTTATTCCGCAGCTGGATCTGGTCGGCGCCTACTATGGCTATAAGCAGAACGCTTACGGGAGCGGCGCCAATGCCGGGTGTTCCACGAACAAGTCCGGAACCTGCAGCGGCACCGAGGATGTCATATCCTTCGATGCCGACTATCGCTTGAGCAAAGCGGTTCGACGCCTATGCCGGCGTGATGTATACGCGGCGTGCATGACGGCTTGGCGAACGGTTACATCTTTCACACCACCGACATCACCACGACGATGGGCGTGCGCTTCAAGTTCTGACCGCGAAGAATGAATGCAGTCGACCTCATGGCCCGATGGCCATGAGGTCGACGCGCTAGGCCGCCCCGGCCTGATTAGCGCCGCTACGGCGACCAACAATCGAAGATCCCTGCGAGCGGATTTGTCGCGACTAGTGCTATATTCAACTGGATATAGCGCTTGTCGCCCAAAACCAATAACCAACAAGGGGATCGAACCATGAGCAACGAAACATTGTCAGGGCCGCGCTTGCCGGTCCTGGCTTTGGTAGTCATGAGCGCCATCGCGGGCGTCGCGCGCGCGGCGGAAGGACCGGCCCCGACTGCACCACCCACCCCCGAAGCCTGCGCGAGCGTCCAGGAGTTCCTCGCCACTGATTGCTCGCTGACCTGGCACGGCATCACCCTGTACGGCGCGTATGACGTCGGCGTGGGCTGGGTCAGCCACGGCTTACCGGAAAACGGCTACAACTATGAAGGCGAATCGCTGGTCAACCGGAACGGCAATCACTCTCAATTCCTCCTTGCGCCGAACAACCTGTCGCAGTCGGGTCTGGGCATCAAGGGCAAGATAGAGTTCATGGACGACTGGTACGCGGTGTTCAACGCGTCGACCGGCATCAATCCGCAGTCCGGCCAGCTCGCCAACATGGCAGCCACCAACACCACGAACAACGGCCTACCCAGGGGCAGCTATTCGGTCACCGGCGACGGCGCGCGCGCGGGCCAAGCCCTTCAATGACGAATTCTATGGCGGCGTATCGTCCACGGCATTCGGCACGCTGACCTTCGGTCGTCAGCGCGCGCTCGGTACCGATGCGATGCTCGCTTACGATCCGGCCGGCGGCGCCTACTCCTTTTCGTACATCGGGTATAACGGCACGATGGCCGGCGGCGGCGACACCGAGGACACCCGTTGGGACGAGGCCATGAAATATCGCGTTAACCTATGGTCCGGTCCATTTCGGCGCGATGTATAAATTCGCCGACGGTTCGGGCGGCTGCTACTCCGCCTCCGCCACCTGGACCGCCGCCACCTGTACCTCGGAGCAGGCGCATAACACCGCCTATGGATTCGACCTCGGCGCAGAGTACGACAGGTTCTCCGCCGACCTCGTCTTCCAGCATTACAACCAGGCGATCAGCGTACTCAACCCCTTGCTGGGACCTCAGAGTCTGACGCAGCCCTATCAGTCGACCCTCAACAGCATCAATACGAACCCCATCACCGGGGCCAATCTGATCGGAACGGACAACACCGAATATGGCATCGTGACCGACAACACGGCCATCATGCTCGCCGCCAAGTACACCTGGGACCCGTTCAAGTTCTTTGCCGGCTACGAACACATCCAGCAGTTCAACCCGTCGAATCCGTTGGGCATTGGCGCCTCCGCCCAGGGCGGTTATCTCTTGAGCGGCGTCGAGGACAACAATCTTGATTCTCCCAAGACCGTGCAGGTCGCCTGGACGGGCGTGAAATACGCTTACGACAGCAAAACCGACGTCACTTTGTCCGCCTATCATCAGTGGCAGCACGACTTCCGTGTTCCGTCGGCCTGCCCGCCCACCAGTTTCCGCGCTTCCTGCTCGGGCTTCCTCAACGAGGTTTCGCTCTATACGGATCATCACTTCACCAAGCGTTTCGACGCCTATGCCGGCATTGCGTATTCCAACGTCAGCGGCGGTCTCGCCATCGCCATTCCTCACGGCCCCGGCGTCCCCTATAACTACAACAACAACGTTGCTCCGACAGTGGGTGCTCGCTTCACCTTCTGAGCCTTTTCGGGTAAGGTCCGCTAAGGGCCTCAAGCGGCGGGGGATGGTCGCAATGAACGGTGAATCCAGAAAGCGCAGCGCGTGGAGCTGGTGGTATCTGCTCTTCGTGGTCCAATTTGTCGTGGCGCTCTGGCCGCCCTTGTACAACCGAATCGAGCCCTCCTTGATGGGCATCCCCTTCTTTTACTGGTTCCAGCTCCTGTGGGTTATCGTCAGCGCCGTTTTCACGGCCATCGTCTACTTCGCCACCGACGACTAGGAGCCACTGCCGCGCACCGCTTCGGGGTCGAGAATAACGAGACAAGAACGGGGAGATCGTCGTGCAGGATGTGAATTGGATTGCACTCAGCATCTTCGTGGTGCTGTTCGGCCTCATCACCTGGTTGGGTTTCGCCGCAGCTCATTGGCGCAAAGGCGATCTGGATCTGCTGCATGAATGGGGCCTGGGCGGCCGGCGTTTCGGCACCCTCATCACTTGGTTTCTGGTCGGCGGCGATGTGTATACCGCTTACACCTTCATTGCGGTTCCGGCGCTGGCGTTTGGCGCCGGCGCCGTCGCTTTCTTCGCGGTGCCGTACACGATCATCATCTACCCGCTCGTATTCCTGGCGTTTCGCCGTCTGTGGTACGTGTGCAGCAAGCACGGCTACATCACGGCGGGTGATTTCGTCCGCGGCCGCTTCGGCAACCGCTGGCTGGCGTTGGCGGTCACGGTGACCGGCATCGTGGCGACCATGCCGTACATCGCCTTGCAGCTGGTCGGCATCCAAGTCGTGATCGGCGCGCTCGGTATTTCCGGGACGGGACTCGCCGCGGATCTGCCGCTGCTCATTGCCTTTATCGTGTTGGCGGCCTTCACTTATTCGAGCGGATTGCGCGCGCCGGCATCGATCGCCATCGTCAAGGATATATTGATCTATATCACGGCACTGGCCGCCATCATCGTCATCCCGATCGAGCTCGGCGGCTTCCACAAGATCTTCGCCGCCATTCCGCCGCAAAAACTGATATTGGCGGTGCCGGGACCGAATACAACCGGCTCCTACAGCGCGTACGCGACGCTGGCCTTCGGATCCGCGCTTGCGTTGTTTCTCTATCCGCATACCCTGACGGGCATCTTGAGCGCGAGCAGCGGGCACGCCATCCGCCGCAACGCGGCGATGCTGCCCGGCTACACCTTCATGCTGGGATTGCTCGCTCTGTTCGGATTCTTCGTCATCGCCGCGGGCGTCGACAAACTCCCCGAATATGCCGGCGGCTTCAAGCAGTTCGGCAATAACTTCGCTGTGCCGGCGCTGTTGCTGCACAGCTTCCCGTCCTGGTTCGTCGGCATCGCGTTTGCCGCCATCGGCATCGGCGCGCTGGTGCCTGCCGCCATCATGTCGATTGCCGCGGCGAACCTGTACACGCGCAACATTCACCGCGAGTTCATCAACAAGAATCCCACGGACAAGCAGGAAGCGCAGATGGCGAAGTGGGTGTCGCTGGTGGTCAAGGGCGGTGCGCTGGTATTCATCTTGTTCGTGCCGACAAAGTACGCCATTGAGCTGCAGCTCCTCGGCGGCATCTGGATCATCCAGACCCTCCCGGCCGGTGATGCTCGGCGTCTATACCCGTTGGTTCAATAGTTGGGCGCTGCTCGCCGGCTGGGCGGCCGGCACCGCGGCCGGGACCGCGATGGCCATCGCGACCAAGCTGACGCCGACTTTCCCCTTGAGCCTGGCCGGGCACACCTTTCCCGGTTATACCGCGGTCTATACGGTCATTTTGAATCTCGGTATCGCCATCGTCCTGACGCCGGTGTTCAATGCGATGGGTGCGCGGCGGGCGCCGCCCGATGCGACCACTGCGGCCGACTACTACACGTAAATTGCCGGCGGCGTAAGCGGCTCGCAGGTGGCTGCGCGTGCCCGCGGCCGCGGAGTTTAGCCTCCCTCGGCCGCTGTCATAAAAGTGAAACATTGCGCACTGATCATCATGGGCTAACCCCCGAGGCCGCCGCTCGGCGCGCCATTGAATTGAACCGGAGCAAACGCAAATGCAGATCAACAACAGGATTCCCGCGCGGCTGGCACTGGCAGCGGCCGCGGCTGCCTTGAGTTTCGCCGCGGCCGCGGCGGACATCTCGGGCGCCGGGGCGACCTTCCCCTACCCGATCTATGCCAAATGGGCGGACGCGTATAAAAAGCTCACCGGGGTGGGCCTCAACTATCAGTCCATCGGCTCGGGCGGCGGAATCAAGCAGATCAAGGCCAAGACGGTGACTTTCGGCGCCTCGGACATGCCCTTGAAGCCGGATGACCTGAAGGCTTCCGGACTGCTGCAATTCCCCATGATCATCGGCGGGGTGGTCCCCGTGGTCAACATCCAAGGCATTCAGGCCGGCCAATTGCATCTGGACGGCGCCACGGTCGCCAGCATCTACATGGGCGACATCACTCAGTGGAATGATCCGAAAATCAAGAGCCTGAATCCGAAACTCAAGCTGCCGAGCACGGCGATTGCCCCGGTGTACCGATCCGACGGGTCCGGCACGAATTTTCTATTCTCCGATTACCTGTCGAAGGCCAATCCCAAGTTCATGTCGAGCATCGGCGCCAATACCTCGGTGCAGTGGCCGACGGGCATCGGGGCCAAGGGCAATGAAGGTGTCGCCAACATGACCACCCAAACGGATGGCGCGATCGGCTATGTGGAGTATGCCTACGCCAAGCAGAACAAGATGGCCTACACCTTGCTCACCAACAAGGCGGGCGCGGCGGTGGCGCCGAACGCGGAGTCCTTTCAGGCAGCCGCGGCCAACGCCGACTGGGTCCACGCAGACAGTTATTATTTGATCTTGACCGATCAAGCCGGCGCCAAGAGTTGGCCGATCACGGGCGCGAGCTTTATTCTGCTTTACAAACAGCCGACGGATCCGGCGCCGGTCAATGAGGCGTTGAAGTTCTTCTCCTGGGCGTACCAGGATGGCGCTAGTATGGCGGCCGAACTGGATTATGTGCCGCTGCCGGCAGCGTTGATTGCGCAGGTGAAGAAGACCTGGGTCTCGGAAATCACGTCGGGCGGACATCCGGTATGGAGTGGAAAATAGCGGGAGCGAAACCGACACCGTGGCGATCATCGATCCGAGGCACGCCGCAAAGCAATTGATTTACGAGAGAATCTTCCGCGCGGCGACGCTGAGCGCGGCGATCCTCGTGCTGTTGATTTTGGGTGGAGTGGCGCTATCGCTGCTGCGCGGCGCATGGCCGGCGGTCAGCCATTTCGGGTTCTCGTTCGTGACCCGCGAGATTTGGAACCCGGTGACCGATCAATTCGGGGCGCTGGCGGCGATCTACGGCACGGTCGTCACCTCCATGATCGCGATGCTGCTGGCGGTGCCGGCGGGGTTCGGCATTGCGCTGTTCTTGACCGAGCTCTGCCCCCCATTGCTGAAGCGCCCGATCGGGGTGGCCGTCGAATTGCTGGCCGCGGTGCCCAGCATCATCTTCGGCATCTGGGGATTGTTCGTGCTGGCGCCGGTGCTGCAGCGGCACGTGCAGCCGTGGCTGATCGCGCACCTCGGCCACCTGCCGCTGCTCGGGGGCCTGTTCAAAGGTCCGCCGTTCGGCATCGGTGTGCTCACGGCGGGCGTCGTTCTTGCCATCATGGTGCTGCCCTTCATTGCGGCAACCATGCGTGAGGTCTTCGACACCGTGCCGCCCATGCTCAAGGAATCCGGCTACGGGCTCGGCGCCACGACCTGGGAAGTGATGTGGAACGTGGTCGTGCCGCATTCGCGCGTCGGCATGGTCGGCGGCATCATGTTGGGATTGGGGCGCGCGCTCGGTGAGACCATGGCGGTGACCTTCGTGATCGGCAACGCCCATCGGATCAGCTCGTCGCTGCTGGCGCCCGGCACGACGATTTCGTCGGCCATCGCCAACGAGTTTACCGAGGCGGTGGGCGACCTCTACACCTCCTCGCTCATCGCCCTGGGGCTGTTGTTGTTTCTCATCACCTTCACGGTGATTGCCGCGGCCCAAGCCATGCTGCGGCGATTGGAACGGCGTGGTTTTGCCGTATGACTCGGCGGACACTGCGCAAGGCGAAGAACGGCATCTTTCTGGCGCTGTCGCTGGTCGCCACCGCGTTGGGCTTGGCCTGCTTGGCCGCGATCCTGTGGACGCTGCTGTCGCACGGGCTGGCGGGAATGTCTTGGAATCTGTTCACGCAGATGACCCCGCCGCCCGGCGGCCAGGGCGGATTGCTCAATGCGATATACGGCAGCGCGGTGATGACGCTGCTCGGCATTCTGATCGGATCGCCCATCGGCGTGCTGGCCGGCACGTATCTGGCGGAATACGGCCGCGATTCGCGTCTCAGCACCGTGATCCGCTTCATCAACGACGTGCTGTTGAGCGCGCCCTCGATCATCATCGGGCTGTTCGTTTATGAGATCGTGGTGGTCCGCATGGGCCATTTTTCGGCCATCGCCGGCGCTCTGTCGCTGGCGATATTGGCGATCCCGGTGACCCTGCGCACCACGGAAGACATGCTGAACCTGGTGCCGATCGGGATGAAGGACTCCTCGGCGGCGCTGGGCGCCTATCCGTGGCGCACCACGCTGAGCGTGCTGTATCCCGCGGCGCGCAGCGGAATCGTCACCGGCTTGCTGCTCGCCGTGGCGCGCATCAGCGGGGAGACCGCGCCGCTGCTGTTCACCGCGCTCAACAACCAATTCTGGAGCACGCAACTCAACGCCCCGATGGCGAATCTTCCCGTGGTGATCTTCCAGTTCGCGCTGAGCCCGTACAAGAATTGGCAGGATCTCGCGTGGGCCGGCGCCTTGATCATCACCGTGACGATCCTGGTGCTGAGTGTTTCCGCACGCGTGATCCTGGCATTGCTGCAGGCAGAACGGGGTTCCGGCCGATGATGCCGTCGACGAAGCCGCCGCGGCACTTGAAGATGCGCGCGCCGCACGCGGCCGCGCAGCCGGCGCAGGATCTGGGTCCGCCGAAAATAGAAATGCGCGCCTTGAATTTCTTCTACGGCGACGTGCAGTCCCTGCACAACATCAACATGTCCCTGGCCGACCGGTCGATCAGCGCGTTCATCGGACCGTCGGGGTGCGGCAAGTCGACCTTGTTGCGCGTTCTGAACCGAATGTACGCCCTGTATCCGAAGCAGCGCGCGCAAGGCGAAGTGCTGATCGGCGGCCGCGACATCCTGGGCCCCACCGTCGATGTGGCTGAATTGCGCTTCCGCGTAGGCATGGTGTTCCAGAAGCCGACGCCGTTTCCCATGTCCGTATTCGACAATGTCGCATTCGGCTTGCGCTTGAGCGGCGGTATTCGCGGCGCGGAGCTCAAATCGCGCGTCGAAACCGCACTGCGCGATGCCGCGATTTGGGATGAAGTCAAGGACAAGCTGCATGCCGACGGCCGCAGTCTGTCGGGCGGACAACAGCAGCGGGTGTGCATCGCGCGCGCCATCGCGGTCAAACCCGAGGTACTGCTGCTCGATGAACCGACGGCGGCACTCGATCCGATCTCTACGCTGCGCGTCGAGGAGACCTTGCAGGCGCTGCGTGAGCAGTATTGCATCGTGGTGGTCACGCACAACTTGCAGCAGGCGGCGCGCGTGTCGAATGTAACCGGCTTCATGTTCATGGGTGAACTCGTGGAAATAGGCCCGTCGAGCCAGATTTTCACGTCGCCGAAAGATCGAAGAACCGACGATTACATTACCGGACGATTCGGCTAGAGCAATACAGAATTGACGCGAGAAACTCCCGTTGCCGACAACCACGCCGTCGCAGCCGTGCGCGACCGCGTGCACGACGCCGTGATGAGGGCGCGCGGCGTGAATGTTCACTACGGCGACAAACACGCCGTCAAGAACGTCGATCTCGACATCGGCCGCAATCAGGTTCTCGCCTTGATCGGACCGTCAGGCTGCGGCAAGTCCACTTTTCTGCGCTGCCTCAACCGCATGAACGACACGATTGCGAGCGCGCGCGTGGACGGTCTGATCACTCTCGACGGCGTCGATATTTATGATCGCAAGCAGGACGTTGCGCAGCTGCGGGCGCGCGTCGGCATCGTCTTCCAGAAACCCACGCCGTTCCCGCACTCGGTGTATGCCAACGTTGCCTACGGGCCGCGGATTCACGGTCTGGCCAGGAGCCGCAGCGACATGGACGAACTGGTGCAGAGCAGTCTGGCGCGCGCCGGGCTGTGGGGGGAGGTCAAGGATCGCCTGTCGACTCCGGGCACCAGCCTCTCCGGCGGACAACAGCAGCGGCTGTGCATCGCGCGCACCATCGCGGTGAATCCCGAGGTGATTTTGATGGACGAACCCACCTCGGCGCTGGATCCGATCGCGAGCGCCAGGATCGAGGATTTGATCGACGAACTGCGCGCGAATTACGCCATCGTCATCGTCACGCACAATATGCAGCAGGCCGCGCGGGTGTCGCAACGTACGGCGTATTTTCACCTCGGCGATCTGGTCGAAGTCGGCCCCACCGATTTGATTTTTACCAACCCGCAGCAGAAGCTGACGGAGGACTACATCACCGGCCGCTTCGGCTGACGCCGGGCGGCCGGGCGCGGAGGCATCAGTGCAGTGTACGCGGGATGAACTGGCGCATATTGTGGCGAATGCGGCCTTTCTGCAGCCTTTTGGTCTCGTGATTGAATCCTGTGCGCCGGGGGAATGCACGGTCGTAGTGCCGTATACGGTGTCGCTGGAAAGGCCCGGCGGCATCGTCAGCGGCATCAGTCTCATGGCGGCCGCGGACGTCGCCATGTGGCTCGCCATCATGACCGAGCGCGGCACCGCCGAGCAATGGGTCACCACCGACATGAAAACCGCTTTTTTGAGCAGCGCGCGTCAATCGGACGTCTCTTGCACGGCGCGGGTTCTGAAGCTCGGAAAGCGGACCGCGTATGGCACGGCCGAGTGCCGCGGCGCCGGCGGGAATTTACTGACACACCACGTTTTGAGCTACACGCTCGTGCCGGCCTGACCGAAATTGCAACACTTGTGCCGGCGCGGCGATTTGCCGGCCGATCCTAGTCGGTATTCCGCAGCAGTTCGTTGAGCGAGGTCTTGGCGCGGGTTTGTGCATCCACGCGCTTGACGATCACCGCGCAGGACAGCGCGTACTTGCCGTTTTTCGCCGGCAGCGAACCCGGCACCACCACTGCGCCGGCGGGCACGCGGCCGTAGAGGGTTTCGTCGCGCTCCCGATCGTAGATGCGCGTGCTTTGTCCGATGAACACGCCCATGGAAATCACCGCACCCGACTCGACGATGACGCCTTCGACGATTTCCGAGCGCGCACCAATGAAGCAATCATCCTCGATGATGGTGGGCGCGGCCTGCAGCGGTTCGAGGACCCCGCCGATGCCGACGCCGCCGGACAGGTGAACGTTCTTGCCGATCTGCGCGCAGGAACCCACGGTGGCCCAGGTATCGACCATCGAACCCGAGTCGACATAGGCGCCGATGTTGACGTAGCTCGGCATCAATACCACGTTCGAGGCAACGAATGCGCCGCGGCGCACGGTCGCCGGCGGCACCACCCGCACGCCGGCGGCGCTGAACTTTGCCGCGTCCCAGCCGTCGTACTTGAGCGGCACCTTGTCGTAGAAGCTTAAGCCGCCGGCACGCGTCGCGGTATTGTCCGCGATGCGGAACGACAGCAGCACGGCCTTCTTCAGCCACTCGTTGACTCGCCACGCTCCGGCGAGCTTCTCCGCCACGCGCAAGGTGCCGGCGTCCAGCAGACCGAGCACGGTTGCCACCGCGGCGCGCACCTCCTCGTCGGCATTTTGCGGTGTGATCTTCGCCCGCGACTCGAAGGCGTGCTCGATGGCCGCCTGTAGCTCATGGTAGGACATTACATCTCGTTTAGGTGCGGGCAGCGTCGCGCCGATCGAGTGCGCGCACCAGTGATTCCTGTACTCGGCGGCACGTCTCCTCTTGCAGGAGGCGGCCTTCGGCGTCGGTGATATAGAACACGTCTTCGGCGCGCTCGCCCACCGTCATGATCTTGGCGCCGATGATCGCCACGCGTTCGGTGCGGAACACCTTGCCGACTTCGGACAGCAACCCCGGGCGGTCCGCGGCGATCAATTCAAGGATGGTGCGGCCATTACGGCTGTCGACGCTGAAATTCACCTGCGTCGGGGTCGAGAACATGCGCACTTGACGCGGCGCGCGGCGCGTCACCGTCGCCGGGGACTCCTCGGGCTGCTGCAGGTTGCGCCACAGGCCCTGTTCGATTTCACGGATGCGGCTGGAGTCCGCGATCACCGCACCGTTGTCCTCGAGCACCACGTAGGTCTCGAGGCTGAATCCGTTGGCGCTGGTGATCAGCCGGGCATCGACGACGTTGAGGCCCATTTGATCGAGCACCGCGGTCGTGCGCGCAAAGCTTCGCAGGCGCCGCGGCGCATACGTGAGCACCGCGGTGCCGCCGCGCTCCGCCAGTTGCCGAATCGCGACCAGAGGCGTGTCGTCGTGCTGATGCCGGTGGGCGAGCAGCGCGGTTTGCCAGGCGATTTCCTCCGGCGTGTAGCGCAGGAAGTACGCTTCGGTCCACTGCGCCCAGACCCGCGAAATCTGCTCCGGCGGCACTTCGGGCATTTTCTCGCGCGCCTGCTCCTGGGTTTCGCGGATCAATTCTTCTTGATCGACGGGCGTCTCGAGGCCGCGGCGCAGCGCGCGCTTGGTGCGCTCGTAGAACTCCTCGAACAGCCGCGCCTTCCACGCATTCCACAGCTTCGGATTGGTGCCGCGCACGTCCGCCACGGTCAATACGTAGAGATAATCCAGGTGCGCCTGATCGCCGACGCGGCGCGCGAAACCGTGAATGATGTCGGGATCGCTGATGTCTTTTTTCTGCGCGGTGATGGACAGGATCAAATGGTTTCTGACCAGCCACGCGACCAGACGCGCCTCGTAGCGGCCGAGTCCCTGCTCCAGACAGAACGCTTCGGCATCGACTGCCCCCAATTCGGAATGATCGCCGCCGCGGCCCTTGGCGATGTCGTGAAACAACGCCGCGAGATAGGCGATTTCCTGGCGCGGCAGGGATTGCATGATCTGGCTCAGCGCGGGGAATTCATCGTTGAATTTCGGCATCGCGAGGCGCCGCAGGTTGCTGACCACGAACAAGGTGTGCGCGTCCACCGTGTACGCATGGAACAGATCATACTGCATCCGCCCGACGACGCGGCCGAAGGATGGGATGTAGCGGCCGAGCACCCCGTACAGATTCATGCGGCGCAGCTCGTGCGTCACTCCCACGGGCGCGCACAGGATTTCCATGAACAGCCGGTGATGACGCGGGTTTTGGCGGAACTCTTCGTCGATGAGCCACACGTGCGTGCCGATCAATCGGATCGTCTCGGCGCGCACTCCGCGCAGTTCCGGATGCTGCTGCAGCAGCACGAACAGCTCGAGCAGCGCGGACGGGTAGCGCGCGAATACTTCGCCGTGCGTCACCTCGAGGTAGTCGTTGCGAATCTGGAAGCGCGCATTCAGGGCTACCGGCGGGCCGCTCTGCGTCAGGATGGCCTCGCGAAACAGCTGCAGCAGCATTTCGTTCATCAAGCTGACGTCCATCACCGTGCGGTAATATTTCTGCATCAGCTGTTCGACGGCCAGCGTGAAGCTCGCGTCCTCGTAGCCGAACATTTTCGCCAGCTTGATCTGGTAATCGAACAACAGGCGGTCCTCGCGCCGCCCGGTGAGCGCGTGCAGCCCGAAGCGCACCTTCCAGAGGAACGATTGGCCGGCCTTGAGCTTGCGCAGCTCCTCGCGGGTGAGGAAGCCGTGCGCCACCAGCTCGTCGAGGGTGTCGGTGCCGAAATGGCGTTTCGCCACCCAGCCGATGGTCTGAATGTCGCGCAGGCCTCCGGGGCTCGACTTCACGTTGGGTTCGAGGTTGTAGGCGGTGTCGAAGTAGCGATGGTGCCGCTCGGTTTGTTCCTTGACCTTGGCTTCGAAAAAATCCTGCGAGGACCACAGGCGATCGGGCGCCAACGCGCGGCGCATGCCGGCAAACAGGGACTCGGGTCCGGCCAGCAGCCGCGCTTCGAACAGCGTGGTCGCAACGCTGATGTCGGCGAGGCTTTCGCGCTGGCAATCGTCGATGGAGCGCACGCTGTGGCCGACTTCGAGACCGATGTCCCAGAGGAAGGTCAGGAACTTTTCGATGTCCGGTTGCCAGTCGGCGGAATCGCTCTTGGGCAGCAGTACCATGACGTCGATATCGGAGCTGGGGTGCAGCTCGCCGCGCCCGTAGCCGCCCACGGCCACCAACGCCAGGTCATCCGCGAACCTCCCGACGTGGCGCACCCAGGCGGCACGCAGCGTGATGTCCACCAAGCGTGCCCGATCCCGGACCAAGTCTTCGATGGCCTCGTCGAGGCGCGAAGCGCTCCTGCAGAAGCTCCGTGCCGCGGTCCAAGACCTGGCGGAAAACGATGGGCGAGAATTGACCGTCCTGCAGGGCGTCGGGTGCAGCCGTCAAATAGGGCCAGTCAGCGGGTTGATCGAGAACTTTGCCGTGGGCGTTCAAGAGGCCGCCGCGGCGGCTGGAAGCCCTACGCTCGCGCCTAAGGTGAGCACCTCGAAGCCCACCTCGGTGACCAAAATCGTGTGTTCCCACTGCGCCGACAGCGATTGATCCTTGGTGACCACGGTCCAGCCGTCGGGCAGCAGCCGCACATCACGGCGCCCGGCATTGATCATGGGTTCGATGGTAAAGGTCATTCCCTCGTTGAGCTCGAGACCCGTACCGGGTTTGCCGTAGTGCAACACCTGGGGGTCCTCGTGGTAGATGCGGCCGATGCCGTGGCCGCAGTATTCGCGCACGACCGAGAAGTTATTGCTCTCGGCATAAGTCTGGATGGCGTGCCCGATATCGCCCAAGCGGGCGCCGGGCTTGACCACGCGGATGCCGCGCCACATGGCTTCGTGACACGCAGCCGTCAGGCGGCGGGCGAGCACCGGGGCCGCGCCGACGAAGTACATGCGGCTGGTGTCGCCGTGAAAGCCGTCGCGGATGACGGTGACGTCGATATTGATGATATCGCCGCTTTTCAGGCGCTTATCGCCCGGGATCCCGTGACACACGACATGGTTGACCGAGGTGCAAATGGTCTTCGGGAAGCCTCTGTAATTGAGGTTGGCGGGGATGGACTTGAGCTCGTCCACGATGAAATCGTAGCAGCGTTTGTCGAGCTCCTCGGTGGTCGCCCCCGGTTGCACGAACGGCTCGATCATGTCGAGCACGCTCGCCGCCAGCCGCCCGGCCTCGCGCATTTTGTCCTGTTCGACAGGTGTTTTGATGGTCACGGTCATGGGAGGTCAGGCTTTGTTTCTAACAGATGTTCATGGTATAAAGCGCGGCTATTTTTAACAACCCCGCACGCGTGTCGTCACAATCGGCCGGGTGCCCGGCGAAATGTTGAAATCTGGGCCTGCAAGCCCAATTTCAAGGCTTCGACGGGTTGCCGCTTGGGATACGCGGAGGCTCAACCCGACCAGGAGTGTTTTATGACCAGCGTGTCAATGCGACAAATGCTGGAAGCGGGCGTCCATTTTGGACATCAAACCCGCTTCTGGAACCCCAAGATGGCTCCGTTCATCTTCGGCGAACGTAACAAAATCCACATCATCAATCTGGAAAAGACGCAACCCCTGTATGCGCAGGCAGCGGCGTTCATCAAGGGCGTCGCCGCGGAGGGCGGCAAGGTGCTGTTCGTCGGCACCAAGCGCTCGGCCCGCGATGCCGTGCAGAAGGAAGCCGCCCGCTGCAGCATGCCCTACGTCAACCAACGCTGGTTGGGCGGCATGCTGACCAACTTCAAGACCATTCGGCAGTCCATCAAGCGGCTCAATGAATTGGACGAGATGGCGCAGTCCGGCGCGTTGGATCGGCGCGGCAAGAAGGAAGCCCAGATGCTGCGCCGTGAGATGGACAAGCTGTTGCGCAGCTTGGGCGGCATCCGCGACATGACGGCACTGCCCGATGCGCTGTTCGTGATCGATGTCGGCCATGAGCAAATCGCCATTCATGAGGCGCGCAAGCTCGGAATTCCGGTGGTCGCCGTGGTGGACACCAATTGCTCGCCGGACGGCATCGACTATGTGATCCCGGGCAACGATGATGCGATGCGCGCCATCCTGCTGTATGCGGGCGGCGTGGCCGATTCGGTGCTGGAGGGCAAAGCCTCTCTGCCCGAGGTTCCCGTCGGCGAAGACGAATTCGTGGAGCTCGACGAGGAAGGCAATCCGAAGAAGCGTGCCGCCGCCGGCCGCCGGCCGGCTCCGCCCGCGCGCGGAGGCCACAAGAAGGCGCCGCCGCGCCGCAAAGTTGCCGTCACCGTCGTGCCGAGTGTGGCCGCCGTGGCGGCCTCGCTCGACGAAGTGGAGGTCGACGATGTCGACGCCGCGGATACGCCGCCGGCCGAGACGCGTCCGGCCAGCGCCCCGCGGCGCCGGCCCGTCGGCCGCAGCGCGCCGAGGCGTGGCGCATAGCGCCGGCAAACCGGCACCCTAGAGTGGGCCGGCGCCTGAGTCGACGCGCCGGCCCACCGAATTTGTTGGTCAATTTTTGAGGAAAACTGCCGCTCGCGGCCGTTGTAAACACCATGAACATCACGGCAGATACAGTCAAACGGCTCCGCGAACGCACCGGCGCGGGCATGATGGAGTGCAAGAAGGCATTGGTCGAGACGCATGGCGACTTGGACGCCGCCGCCGAGCTGATGCGCAAAACCGGCCTGGCCAAGGCCGACAAGAAGGCGGCGCGCGGCGGCGCCGAGGGCACCGTCGCCGTCGAGCGCTCCGGCCTCCAAGCGCCGTGCTCGTGGAAGTCAATTGCGAGACCGACTTCGTGGCGCGCGGCGATGAATTTCAAGGCTTCGCGCGCGACGTCGCGCGCGTGGCGCTCGACCAGGCGACGCCCGATCTCGCCGCATTGCTCGCCGCGACGCACGGTGCAGCGACCCTCGACGAGCGGCGCCGCGCGTTGATCGCGAAGATCGGCGAAAACATCTCCGTGCGCCGCTTCGTGCGCGTCACCGCACCGAGCGCGCTCGGCGCCTACGTGCACGGCGGGCGCATCGGCAGCCTGGTGGCGTTGCGGGGCGGCGATGAGGCGCTGGCGCGCGACCTCGCCATGCATGTCGCGGCTGCGAATCCCGCCGTACATCGATGCGAGCGGCGTGCCGGCCGAGGTGCTCGACAAGGAACGGGAGATTCTCGCCGAGCAGACCCAGGGCGAGAAAAAGCCGCCCGAGATCATCGCCAAGATGGTCGAGGGGCGGCTGCGCAAATATCTGGCGGAGATCACCCTGGTTGGACAGCCCTTCGTCAGGGACGAGGACACCACCGTGGAAAAACTCCTGAAGAAGGCCGACGCCTCGGTCGTGCAATTCGTGCGCTACGCCGTGGGCGAGGGCATCGAGAAGAAACAGGATGATTTCGTCGGCGAGGTGATGGCGCAGGTCACGGCAAATAAACGCAAGGCCTGACGCCCCAGGAACTCAAAGACCCCGCGCCTGCGGGGTCTTTTATAGTAGGGTACGGATACGAGATCATGACCAACACAAACGCCGCGGCTCGCTATCGTAGAATTCTGGTCAAGCTGTCCGGCGAGGCGCTGCTCGGCGGCGAGGATTACGGCATCGATCCGGTGATACTCAAGCGCATCGCCGGCGAGATCCGCGACCTGACCCAGATGGGGGTTCAGGTCGCCGTCGTATTGGGGGGCGGCAATATCTTCCGCGGTGCCGGCCTGGCTCGCGCCGGTATGGACCGGGTCACCGCCGATCACATGGGCATGCTCGCCACCGTGATCAATGCGCTGGCGCTGCAGGACGGGCTCGAGAGTCTCGGCACGTACGCGCGCGTGATGTCGGCTCTGCGCATCAACGAGGTGTGCGAGGATTACATCCGCAGGCGTGCGGTGCGGCATCTGGAGAAGGGCCGAGTGGTGATTTTCGGCGCCGGCACCGGCAATCCGTTCTTCACCACCGACACGGCGGCCAGTTTGCGCGCCATCGAAATCAACGCGGAGATCTTGCTCAAGGCGACCAAGGTCAACGGCATCTACGACTCCGATCCGGTGAAGAATCCGGCCGCCAAGCGCTATGCCCGTCTGACGTTCGACCAGGTGTTGAACGATCGGCTGAACGTGATGGATGCGACCGCGATCGTCATGTGCCGCGAAAACAATTTACCGCTGCAGGTGTTCAATCTGTTCAATGCCGGCGATCTGGTGCGGATCGTTCAAGGCGAAGACGTCGGCACCGTCGTAACCGCTTAAGGCCCTAAGGGGATGCCCATGCTCGATGACCTGAAGAAAGATGCAACGCAACGCATGCAGAAGTGCGTATCGACGTTCAAGGATCAGCTGAAGAAGCTGCGCACCGGCCGTGCGCACACCAGCCTGATCGAGCACATCAAGGTCGACTACTACGGTTCGGAAATGCCGTTGAACCAGGTGGCCAACATCGCCACCGAGGACGCCCGGACGCTGACGGTGAGCCCATGGGAGAAGGCCATGGTGCCGATCATCGAAAAGGCCATCTACAAGTCCGATCTGGGACTGACCCCGAATACCGCGGGTCAGCTCATCCGCATCAACATGCCGGCGCTCACCGAAGAGCGCCGCCGCGACATCATCAAGGTGGTGAAGTCCGAGGCGGAAAACGCCCGCGTGGCCGTGCGCGGCGTGCGCCGCGAAGTGATGAACGAGCTGAAGGAGATGCTCAAGGAGAAGCTGATCGCGCAGGACGATGACCGGCGCGCTCAGGACGACGTGCAGAAATTGACCGACAAGCACGTCGCGGAAATCGATCAGGCCATGGCGGACAAGGAAAAAGAGTTGATGCAGGTGTGAAGATGGCCGACTCGCCGCAGCATGTTGCGATCATCATGGACGGCAACGGCCGGTGGGCCCGGGCGCGCGGCATGCCGCGGCCTGCCGGCCATCGTGCCAGCGTGCGGGTGGTGCGCCGGGTGGTGGAGGAATGCGCGAAACGCAAGGTGCGCCATCTGACGTTGTTCGCCTTCAGCAGCGAGAATTGGCGCCGGCCCGCCGATGAGGTCGGCATGCTGATGAACCTGTTTCTCGATGCCCTGGAGCGCGAAGTCGCGGACCTGCATCGCAATCAGGTGCGGTTGGCGTTCATCGGCGATCGCGCATTGTTGGGCGCCGAGCTCGCGCGGCGCATGCATGGCGCGGAACAGCTCACCGCCGAGCAACTTCGGGGCTGCGGCTGATCGTGGCCGTGGCCTATGGCGGACGCTGGGACATCGCCCAGGCTTGCCGCTCGCTCGCGGCGGACGCGGCCGCCGGCGCGCTCGCCGCCGCGGACATCGACGAAGCGCAGGTCGGGGAGCGTCTCGCGCTGGCCGGCATCCCCGATCCCGACCTCTTGATCCGCACCGGCGGCGAGCAGCGGATCAGCAATTTCCTGCTGTGGAATCTTGCCTACACCGAACTGTATTTCTCCGATGTGCTGTGGCCGGAATTCTCCGCGGCGGATTTGGACGCCGCGTTCGAGCATTACCGGCAGCGCGAGCGCCGCTTCGGCAAGACTTCCGGACAGCTTGCTGCGAAAGCCGATGCTTGAGACGGGCGATGCTTAGAACCAGAATACTTACCGCGGCCGTGCTCGCCTGCATCCTGCTGGCGGGTTTGTTTCTACTGCCGCCGCCGTGGGCGGTGCTGGCGTTCGGCATGGTGTTCACCATCGGTGCCTGGGAGTGGGCCGGTTTCGGCGCGCTGTGCGGGCCGGCCGCCCGCATCGCCTACGCGTCCGGCGTCGCACTGTTGCTGCTGCTGGCATGGCGATGGAGCGCCGAGCCGCGCCACTTGCTGCTGCTGCTCCGCGCCGCGTGTGGTGGTGGGTGATCGCCTTGCTGTGGCTGTCGACGGTACCGGCGCGGCACCAGCCGATGCTCGCGCTGGTGTGCGGCCTGCCGGTGTTGGTGCCGGCCTTCATCGCGCTGGCGAGACTTCAGGTCGCGACCTTGGGCTTTGCGAGCGGTCCGCAAATCGTCCTATGGCTGGTGCTGCTGGTGATCGCGGCCGATGTCGGCGCGTACTTCGCCGGGCGCCGCTTCGGCCGGCGAAAATTGGCGCCGCGCGTGAGTCCGGGCAAGACCGTGGAGGGTGCGCTCGGCGGCATCGCCCTGGTGTCGCTGGTCGCCTGGGCCGGCGCGGCGCATTTTCGGCTGCCGCAGCCGACGGTCGTCGCCTTTGGCTGCGCGGTCGGGATCTTCTCCATCGTCGGCGATCTGACCGAGAGCATGTTCAAGCGCGCCGCGGGCCTCAAGGACAGCGGCATCCTGCTGCCGGGACACGGCGGCCTGCTCGATCGCATCGACAGCGTGACGGCGGCCGCACCGCTCTATGCGCTCGGGCTGTTCGGCACCGGTGTGATCGCATGAGCACGCGCCACGGGCTTGCCATCCTGGGCTCCACCGGCAGCATCGGGCGCAGCACGCTCAGCGTGGTCGCCATGCATCCGGAGCGCTTCCATGTCGCGGTCCTCGCCGCGCACGGCAGCTGGCAAGCCATCGTCGAGCAGGCGCGGCAGTTTCAGCCGCGCACCGTGGTGCTGGTGGACCCCGAGGCCGCCGCTCTGGCGCGCGCGGCGCTGCGCGACTGCGGCTGCGCGTCGCGTGTGGCAAGCGGCGCCGAGGCGCTCGCCGAGGCCGTTGCCGGCGATGACGTCGACGTCGTGATGGCGGCGATCGTGGGGGCTGCCGGGTTGCCGTCGACCCTGGCGGCGGTGCGGGCCGCCAAGCGCGTGTTGCTCGCCAACAAGGAAGCGCTGGTCATGGCCGGCCAGCTGCTCATGGATGAAGTGCGTCAAGCCGGCGCCGAGCTGATCCCGATCGACAGCGAACACAATGCGATTTTCCAATGCATGCCCGCCGGCTATCTCCCTGGAGAGACTGCGCGCGGCGTGGTGCGCGTGATCTTGACGGCCTCGGGCGGTCCGTTTCGCCGCACCGAGTTGGGCAAATTGGCGCATGTCACGCCCGATGAGGCCTGTGCCCACCCGAAATGGAAGATGGGGCGCAAGATCTCGGTCGACTCCGCAACCCTCATGAACAAGGGTCTCGAAGTCATCGAGGCGACCTTGCTGTTCGGCTTGCCGGAGACGAAGGTGGATGTCATCGTGCATCCGCAGAGCGTCGTGCATTCGCTGGTCGAGTACGCGGATGGATCGATGCTGGCGCAGCTCGGCGCCCCGGATATGCGCACTCCCATCGCCCAGGCCCTCGCGTGGCCGGAGAGATTTGCCTCCGGTGTACAATCGCTCGACCTGGCCGCGATCGGCCAGCTCGGCTTCGAGCCGCCGGATCACGAACGATTTCCCTCTTTGGGGTTGGCGCGAGCGGCGGCGCGAGCCGGCGGCACCGCACCGGCGGTGCTGAACGCGGCCAATGAGGTCGCGGTACAGGCCTTTCTTGAGCGTCGCTTGAACTTTACAGCGATTGCCGCGGTCATTGACAAAGTGTTGCAACGTCTCGATTCGTCCCCCGTCAGGGCTCTGGGTGATGTTTTGGACGCCGACGCCGCGGCGCGGCGCTTGGGCTTGGCCTTGATTGAGCTCGAGCCTGGAGCCGTCAAATGAAGATGTTGTTGTTTCTCGCCGCCTTCTTGGTCGCGATCGGCATTCTGGTGGCCGTGCACGAATTCGGCCACTACTGGGTCGCCAAAAAACTCGGCTTCAAGGTTCTGCGCTTCAGCATCGGCTTCGGCAAACCCGTGCTGATGCGCGTCGGCAAGGACGCCGATCGCACCGAATACTGCGTGGCCGCCATTCCCTTGGGCGGCTATGTCAAATTGCTCGACGAACGGGAAGGCGAGGTGGACGCGGCGGAGCTGCATCGCTCCTTTACACGCCGGCCTGTGCTGCATCGAATCGCGGTGCTGCTCGCCGGGCCGGCCATGAACCTGCTGTTCGCCGCGCTGCTGTATTCGATTCTTGCCATGGCCGGAACGGAAATCGTCAAGCCGGTGGTCGGCCAGGTACGGCTCGACAGTCCCGCCGCCGTGGCCGGACTGCAGCGCGGCGATGAGATCGTGCGCGTCGGCGATCGCAACGTCGAGGACACCGAAGAGCTGCAGATCGCCCTGATCCGGCAATTCTCCGACGACGGCGTGATCCCCCTGCGCGTGCGCCGCGACGGCGGCGAGCGCTCGCTCACCCTGCGCGTCGCCGAGGATCGGCGCGCCATGACCGAGCCCGGCATGCTGCTGCCGGGCCTCGGCTTCGATCTGGCGACGTGGAATGCCAACACCTTGATTCACGACGTGCCTGCCGACAGCGCGGGCGCGCGTGCGGGGTTGCGCGCCGGGGATCGAGTATTGGCCGTGGACGGCCAGCCCGTACTCAACAGCACTGAATTCGTCGCCATGGTGACCGCTGCGCCGGGCCGGGACATTTCCATCGAAGTCGAGCGCTTTGCTAAACGATTGCGTATCGTGGCGCCCGTGCCGCGGGTGGTGGAGCAGGGTCGGGCGATCGGCCGGCTGGGTATTGCTCTGACGGAAGGACCGAGATCCTATCCGCCGGGCCTGGTGCAGATGCGGCGCGACGGCCCGCTCGACGCGCTGGCGGCCGGAGTGGCGAAGACCTGGGAGATGTCATCGCTTACCGTGCAGATGCTGTGGCGTATCGTGACGGGACAGGTTTCCGCCAAGAACATCAGCGGGCCGATCAGCATCGCCGAGTTCGCCGGTATCAGCGCGTCCCTGGGGCTGTCCGCGTTTCTGGCATTTCTGGCGATCATCAGCGTGAGTTTGGGCGTGCTCAATTTGATGCCCGTGCCGCTGCTGGACGGGGGACAGGTGCTCTATCAGCTGGTGGAAGCGGTGAAGGGAACGCCGCTGTCCGAACGCGCCCAGCTGTTCGGGCAGCAGGTCGGGATCGCGCTGCTCGTCGTATTGATGAGCTTGGCTTTTTATAACGATATTTCAAGACATTTGCATTAACGGGAAATCATGATCCATAGAAATAGCAATCGGTCGTTGTCGCGTGCGACCTGATTTGCGTTTGGCTTGCCTGGTGGCGCTTGCCATCCAGCCCTGGGGGTCGGCTGCGCGCGCACAAGCGTTGCGCGAGCCGTTCACGGTCGGCGACATTCGCATCGAAGGTCTGCAAAGGATCTCCGAAGGCACCGTCTTCAATTACCTGCCGGTGAACATCGGCGATCACCTCGATGGTCAGCGCATCGGCGAGGCCCTGCGCGCCCTGTACGCAACCGGGTTCTTTCGCGACGTCGAGCTGCGCCGCGACGGCAACACCCTGCTGGTCGTGGTGGTCGAGCGGCCCTCCATCGCCAAGTTCGAGATCAAGGGCAACAAGGACATCAAGACCGAAGACCTGCAAAAGAGCTTGCGCAACGTGGGACTCGCGCAAGGCAAGACCTTCGACCGCTCGGTCCTCGACGAAGTGAAGCAATATCTCACGGACCAATACTTCAGCCGCGGCAAATACGCGGTGCGCGTCGATACGAAGATCACGGAATTACCCGGCAACAAGGTCGATGTGGTGGTCGACATCAAGGAAGGCAAACGCGCCAAGATCGAGCAGATCAACCTGGTCGGCAACACCAAGTTCAAGGAAAAAGACGTGCTCGGCACGCTCGAGCTGAAGACCCCGAATTGGCTGTCCTGGTACAAGCAGGACGACCGCTACTCGCGCGAATCGCTGACGGGCGATTTGGAGAAGCTGCGCTCCTACTACATGGACCGCGGCTACGCCAATTTCCAGATCGAGTCGACGCAGGTCACCATCGCGCCCGAAAAAGACGACATGTACATCACGGTGAACGTGAACGAGGGCGACGTTTTCAAGGTGTCGGAAGTCAAGCTCGCCGGCACGATGGTGGTGCCCGAGGAGCAGCTGAAGAGATTGCTGCTGATCCACCCCGGCGACACCTTTTCGCGCAAGCTGGTCACGAGCACGCAGGAGCTGATGAGCTATCGGCTGGGTGCCGACGGCTATGCCTTCGCCAAGATCGATCCGGTGCCCACCCCGGATAACGTCAAGAAAACCGTATCCCTGACGTTCTTCATCGAACCCGGCAACCGCGTCTACGTCAGGCACATCAATTTCAACAACATCACCGCGATCAACGACGAAACGCTGCGCCGCGAGATGCGTCAGCTCGAAGGCGGCTGGCTGTCGAATTCGGCGGTCGAGCGCTCCAAGGAGCGTCTGCAGCGCCTGCCCTACGTGGAGAAGGTCGAGTTCGAGAACAAGCCGGTGGCGGGAAGCGCCGACCTCGTGGACGTGGACTACAACATCAAGGAAGGATTGCCGGGACAATTCGGCGGCGGCATCGGTTATTCGGAAGCGCAGCGATTCAGCTTGAACGGCAATTTCGTCCACAGCAATTTCATGGGCACCGGCGATCGCATCGCCCTGGAAATCAACGCCGGCAAGTTCAGCAAGAGCTACGTATTTTCGCACACCGATCCCTACACCACCATCGACGGCGTGGCGCGCACCAGTTCGCTGACCTACCGCGACATCACGCAGTTCGTCGCGGCCTCATCGGCGTTTTCGACCAAGCAGATCACCGGTGCAGTGCAATGGTCCTACCCCATCACCGAATACCAGTACCTGCAGGCGGGCGTATCCGCGAACAAGAACACCTTGGTCGTCTCCCAGGGGTACAGTTCGCAACAATCCGTCAATTGGGTCAAGAACAACGGCAATACCTTCCAGCGCGACCTCGTAGACACCAACGGCGACGGCGTGGTCAATTCCCTGGACAGCCCGTACACCGTGTACGGCAGCGATTTCTACACTTACGAGCTGACCGCCGGCTGGAATTACGATGCGCGCAACCGGGCCCTGTTCGCCGATCGCGGCCTGCATCTGGCCCTATCCGGCCGTTATGCGATACCGCCGAGCCAAGTTCGCTACTACGCTACGAACTTCCAGTACCTCCAGTACGTACCCATCTGGAGAAAATGGCTGCTGTCCTTCAATGCGCAGGTCGACTACGCATCGCCGCTCGGCCGCACCACCTCGTTGCCACCGTATCTCAATTACTTCGCCGGCGGCCCGGACAGCATCCGCGGCTATCGCGAGAGTACCCTGGGGCCGAAGGACAATATCGGCATCGGCAATCCCTATGGGGGAAATTTTCGCGTGGTCAACCGCCTGGAGCTGATATTCCCGGTGCCCGAAAAATGGAAAAGCGCGGCCCGGGTGAGCTGGTTCTACGACATGGGTAACGTGTTTCAAACCGGCAATAAGGTGCAATTCCTGGGGGTCGACGACATAACCCCGGTCAACTACCACTTCGATTATGCTAATCTGAAAAGATCGACCGGGATCGCGGTGCAGTGGCTTGCCCCCTTGGGTTTGTTCCGTTTCTCTTACGGCGTCCCCTTGAATGCGTTCGTCGGCGATACGGTAAGATTTTACGACCAAACAGAGCGCTTTCAATTTTCCATCGGTCAAGCATTTTGACCGCACACTATTCGAGGTCTTAGGGATCAACATGTCGACTTTCAATCGCAGTATTCCGCTCTTGGGCTTGTGCCTGTGCTTAGGCTTGGTATCCGGCCAGGCGAGCGCGGAAGTCAAAATGGGCGTGGTCAATTTTCAGAAGCTTCTGGAGGATGCACCGCAGACGAAAACGGCCATGCAGGCGCTCGAGAACGAGTTTGCGCCGCGGCGCCGCGAATTGCTGACGCTGCAGAACGACCTCAAGGCCCGCGACGAGAAGCTGCAGAAAGAAGGCGCCGTGATGTCCGAAGCCGACCGCGCCAAGGCGGAGAAGACGTTGCGCGACCAGCAGCGCGAGTTCTCGCGCAAGGCCGGAGAGTTTCAGGACGACGCCGGCACCCGCAAAAACGAGGAAATCGGCAAGGTGCAGCGCTACTTGGTGACGGAAATCCAGGCCTACGCGACCGCGCAGGGCTACGACCTCGTGCTCGGCGACGGCGTGTTTTACGCCAAGGGACCGCTCGACATAACGGCCAATGTGCTCGCCGTGCTCGCGACCAAGCCGGCGAACCTGCCGGCAGCGGCGCCGGCCCCGGCCAAGCCTCCCGCGTCATCGACGCCGCCCGCCAAGAATCCCGGCAAGTAGCCTCACCGCCGGGCAACAAGGTGGTGAGCAGTTGCAGGGAGAATTCAGCCTAGGGGAGTTGGCGGTGCGGTTCGGCCTCGCTCTGCGGGGCGAGCCCGAGCTCAAAGTCTCGCGGGTGGCGACGCTGTCGCATGCGGACTCCGGAGCGGTGAGTTTTCTCGCGAACCCGCGCTACCGCAAACAAATGGAAGCCACCCGTGCGACCGCGGTTCTGGTCGGTCCTGAGAACGCAGCAGGCTGCCCCGTTGCGGCGCTGATCGACCCGAATCCCTACCTTAAGTACGCGCGCATTGCGGAGCTGCTGCACCCGCAGGCGCCTGACGCGCCCGGGATTCATCCGACCGCGGTGGTGTCGCCGGGCGCGCGGGTCGCGGCCTCGGCGAGCATCGGCCCGCTTACCGTCATCGAGGACGAGGTGGACATCGGCGAGCGGGTCTTCGTGGGCCCCGGCAGCATCGTCCAGCGCGGCGCGCAGATCGGGGCCGGCTCGCGCTTGATTTCCCGGGTCAACGTATACGCCGGCGCGCACATCGGCCGCCGTTGCATTCTGCACGCCGGAGCGGTGATCGGCGCCGACGGCTTCGGTTTCGCGTCCGATGCCGGAACTTGGGTGAAGGTGCCGCAGGTCGGCAGCGTGCGGATCGGCGATGATGTGGAGATCGGCGCGAACACCACCATCGATCGCGGCGCCATCGACGACACGGTGGTCGAGCATGGCGTGAAGCTGGACAATCAGATACAAGTGGGCCACAACGTGACCATCGGCGCTCATACGGCGATCGCCGGTTGCGTGGGGATCTCGGGCAGCACGACCATAGGCCGGCGCTGCATGATCGGCGGCGGCGTCGGCATCGCAGGTCATTTGACCATTGCCGACGATGTGGTGGTGACGGGCTGCAGCCTGGTGAGCGCGTCGATCAGAAATCCCGGCAGCTACTCGAGCGGGATGCCGACCGTGGAGACCCGATTGTGGCGGCGCATGGTGGCGCACCTGCGGCGGCTGGACGTAAAGGAGCGATGATGACAGACCACGAGAAGTTGGATATCGAAGCGATCATGCGGCAGCTGCCGCATCGGTATCCCTTCTTGTTGGTGGATCGCGTTCTGGAATGCGTGTCCGGCAAGCACGTTCATGCACTGAAAAACGTGACGTTCAACGAACCGTACTTTCAGGGGCACTTCCCGCACCGGCCGGTGATGCCGGGAGTGATCATCATCGAGGCGCTGGCGCAGGCCGCGGGCATCCTGGCGTTCAAGACCGTCGGGGTGGTGCCGGACAACGACACTCGCTTCTATTTCGTCGCCATCGACAATGCGCGATTCCGCAAGCCCGTCGAGCCCGGCGACCAGCTCATGCTCAAGGTGACGCTGAAGCGCGCCTTCAAGGGCATCTGGAAGTTTCACGGGCTCGCCGAGGTCGACGGCGTCGAGGTGGCGTCGGCCGAAATCATGGTGGCTCCCGAGACCAAAGCGCCCAAGCCCGCAGGAGCGCCGGGATGATCGACTCGCGCGCGGTGATTTCGCCGCAAGCGCAAATCGCGGCGGATGTGCGCATCGGACCGTTCACCATCATTGGACCGGACGTGGTCATCGGCTCGGGCACTTGGATCGGTCCGCACGCCGTCATCAACGGTCCGACGCGCATCGGCGCCGACAACAAGATATTTCAGTTTGCCTCCCTGGGCGATGCGCCGCAGGACAAGAAATACAACGGCGAGCCGACGCGCCTCGAGATAGGGGACCGCAACGTATTTCGCGAATCCGTCACGGTGAACCGCGGCACCATCCACGACAAGGGCGTGACGCGCATCGGCAACGACAATCTATTGATGGCGTATTCGCATGTCGCCCATGACTGCTGTCTCGGCGACCAGATCGTGATGGCGAATTGCGCGACCCTGGGCGGCCATGTGGAGCTCGGCGACTGGGTGATCATGGGCGGCTTGTCGGCCGTGCATCAATACACCAAGGTTGGTGCGCATTGTTTCATCGCGCACAACGCCATGGTGACTCGCGACGTGCCGCCCTATGTCATGGCGGTCGGTCGCCCGGCCGAGCCGCATAGCGTGAATGCCGAAGGCTTGAAACGCCGCGGCTTCACGCCCGGCCAGATCCTGAACATCCGCCGCGCCTACCGCCTGCTGTACCGCTCGGGATTGAAATTGAAGACGGCTCTCGAGGAGCTCGAGAAGGCGGCCGCGACCCAGGCGGAAATCCGGCCTTTCGTCGAGTTCATCAAGCGCAGCGAACGCAGCATCGTGCGGTGATAAATGCCTGTCCGATCCGGCCGACAGCAAGTTTGCCGTCGTTCATGAATAATTCCGGTTGACGATGTCGGCTCCACTACGGGTGGGTCTGGTGGCCGGAGAAGCGTCTGGCGACACGCTGGGCGCCGATCTGATTCATGCGCTGCGTCGTCTCGCGCCTGGCACTGAATTCTTCGGTATTGCCGGCCCGAAGATGCAAGGTGCCGGATGCGAGGCCTGGGAGCCCGCCGAATCGCTCGCCGTCATGGGCTTGTTCGAGATCGTGCGCCACCTGCCGCGGCTGCTGCGTTTGCGCGCACGCGTTCGGAGCTTGTTCCTTGCGGCCAGGCCGGATGTGTTCGTGGGCATCGACGCGCCCGAATTCAATTTGCGCTTGGCGCGCGACTTGCGCGCCGCCGGCATTCCGACGGTGCAATACGTGAGTCCGCAGGTCTGGGCGTGGCGGCAAAGCCGGGCACGCAGCATCCATGAATCCGTCGATGCGGTGCTGTGCCTGCTGCCGTTCGAAAAGCGCTTCTACGATGCGCACGGCATGCGTGCGGAGTTCGTCGGGCATCCGCTCGCCGACGCGATTCCGATGACGCCCGACCGCTCGAGTGCACGCCGTGCCCTCGACGTCGATGCAAACGCCCGCATTGTCGCCTTGTTGCCGGGCAGCCGGCGCGGCGAAGTCGCGCGCCTGGCGGAGGAATTTGCCGCGACGGCGCGCTGGCTCGCCGCGCAGCGCCCGGAGCTTAAGTTCATCGCGCCGATGGCGAATGCGGTGGTGCGCGAGATTTTCTCGCAGGCGCTCGCGCGCCACGCGCCGGCGGTCGATGTCCGGCTCATCGAGGGTCAAGCGCAGACTGCACTGATCGCCGCCGACGTGGTGATGGTGGCCTCGGGAACCGCGAGCTTGGAGGCGGCGCTGTGCAAACGTCCCATGGTCGTGGTGTACCGGCTGGGGGCGCTGACCGCATGGGTCCTGCGCCGCTTGAATCTGGTCAAATCCAAGTTCTTCGCGCAACCAAATCTACTTGCGGATCGGCGCGTCGTCGGCGAGTATTTTCAGGAAGAAATCATCCCTGAGTCGATCGGAGCGGAGCTCTTGATGTGGCTTGACGATGCCGAACGCCGCACCGCCCTGGAAGTCCAGTTCGCGCGGATTCACGCCGACCTGCGCCGCGACGCGGGTATGCGCGCGGCCCAGGCGATCCTCGAACTGGTGAAATCCCGCGGACGCGCCGTGACGGAATCGCCGTGAGCCGCCGCGTGGCCGGCATCGACGAGGCGGGACGGGGGCCGCTGGCGGGGCCCGTGGTTGCGGCGGCGGTGATCTTGCGGCCCGGCCGCCGCATCGCCGGCATCGCTGATTCCAAGGCCCTGACTCCGGAGGAGCGGACGGCCTTGAGCGCGGTGATTCGCCGCGATGCACTGTGCTTCGGCATCGGCTGGGCGGATCGAGCGGAGATCGACGCCCTCAACATCCTACAAGCCACCTTCCTCGCCATGCGCCGCGCGCTGCTGGCAATGACCTTGACGCCCGATCATGTGTTGGTGGATGGTAACCTGCTGCCGCACTTGGGAGGCTTGGGTAAGACGCTGACTGCGCGCGCGATCATTGGCGGCGATGCCCTCATCCCGGCCATCAGCGCAGCTTCTATCTTGGCGAAAACAGCCAGAGATAATTATATGAATCAGATGGATACGGTATATCCCGCATATTCTTTCGCGACCCACAAGGGATATTGCACGCCCGACCATCAGCGGCTTCTCGAACTGCATGGACCCTGTCCCTTGCACCGGCGTTCGTTTACTCCCGTGCGGCTCAAGTTGGAGGAGCTGCTTTGAGGCAATTCGTCCATTTGCGGCTGCACACGGAATACTCCTTGGTCGATGGGATCGTGCGGGTGCCGGAATTGGTCGCCGCGGTGTCGGCGGCGGGCATGCCGGCCGTGGCCGTCACCGACCAAAGCAATTTATTTGCGATGGTGAAATTCTATAAGGAAGCATTGGCCGCCGGCGTCAAGCCGCTGATCGGAGTCGACGCGTGGATCCGTGGGACTGACGAGCGCGGACCGTCCCGAATCGTCTTCCTCTGCCAGAACCTCGCGGGCTATCGGCATCTGACGCAGCTTGTGACCCGTTCCTTTCTGGAAGGTCAGCGCCGCGGCGCGCCGATGCTGGAACGCAGCTGGCTGCAGAGCGACATGCTGCAGGGGTTGATCGTCCTGTCGGGCGCCGCGGACGGGGACATCGGGCAGGCGCTCGCGCGTGGCCGCGATGATGAGGCGCTGCGCTGCCTCGCCCGCTGGCAGGACTTGTGCGGCGATCGGTTCTACCTCGAAGTGCAGCGCACCGGCCGCGCGAATGAGGAGAGCTACGCCGCCGCCGTGTTGGAATTGAGTCAGGAGCGGGGCGTGGCGGCGCTTGCCACCCACGATGTACGTTTTCTGACGCGCGCCGAATTCGACGCGCACGAAGCGCGCGTCTGCATCCACGACGGTGCCTTGCTCGCCGACCCGAGCCGGGCGCGGCGCTATTCGGAAGAGCAGTACCTGAAATCGCCGTCCGAAATGGCGGAGCTGTTTGATGATGCACCGGAACTTCTTGATAATACGGTAGAAGTTGCCAAGCGATGCTCGCTTGAAATTCGCTTGGGATCCTCGATGCTGCCGGCCTACCCGGTGCCCTCCGGCAGCAGCATCGAAGATTTCCTGCGCACGGAAGCGCACCAAGGGCTGCGCGCGCGATTGAGCGCCGTGTGCCTCGCCGCCGCCGAGCTGCGCGCTGCCGAGTCGCGCACCGCGGACGAGTCGCGCCGCGCGGCCTACCAAGCTCGGCTGGATCTGGAGCTCGGCGTCATTTGCTCGATGGGGTTCGCCGGGTATTTTTTGATCGTGGCCGATTTCATCCGCTGGGCGCGCGACAACGGGGTTCCCGTCGGGCCCGGCCGCGGCTCCGGCGCGGGTTCGCTGGTCGCCTACGTGTTGGGCATTACCGATTTGGATCCGATCGAGCATGACTTGCTGTTCGAGCGCTTCCTGAATCCCGAGCGCGTGTCGATGCCGGATTTCGACGTCGACTTCTGCATGGAAGGCCGCGACCGGGTCATCGAATACGTCGCCAACAAGTACGGCCGCGACCGCGTATCGCAGATCATCACCTACGGAACGCTGGCGGCGAAAGCCGTGGTACGAGACGTCGGCCGCGTGCTCGGACACAACTACGGCTACGTGGACAAGATCGCGAAACTGATTCCTTTCGAGATCGGCATCACGCTCGACAAGGCGCTCGAGCAGGAGGAGGAACTCAAGCGCTTGTACGAAGGCGACTCCGACGTGCGCGAACTCATCGATCTCGCGCGCACCCTCGAGGGCCTCGCGCGCAATGCCGGCACTCACGCGGGCGGCGTGGTCATCGCGCCCTCGGTGTTGACCGATTTCACCCCGCTGTACTGCGAAGAGGGCAGTACGACGCCGGTGACGCAGTTCGACAAGGACGACGTCGAAGCCGCCGGGCTGGTGAAATTCGATTTCTTGGGGCTGCGCACGCTCACGATCATCGATTGGGCCGTGCGCGACATCAATAGATCGCGCGCCCTGGCGCATGAAGAACCGCTCGTCATCACCGCGCTGCCCATGGACGATGCGGCGACCTACCAGCTGCTCAAGAGCTGCAGGACCACGGCCGTGTTCCAGCTCGAATCGCGCGGCATGAAGGATCTGATCCGCCGCCTGCAGCCGGACCGCTTCGGCGACATCGTCGCGCTGGTCGCCTTGTTCAGGCCGGGCCCGCTGCAATCGGGCATGGTCGAGGATTTCATTGCGCGCAAGCACGACACCACCGGCGCCACCATCGATTACTTGCATCCGGATCTGAAACCGGTGCTGGCGGCGACCTATGGCGTGATCCTGTATCAGGAGCAGGTCATGCAGATCGCGCAAATTCTGGCGGGCTACACACTGGGCGGCGCGGATCTGCTGCGGCGCGCGATGGGCAAGAAAAAGGCCGAGGAGATGGCCAAGCAGCGCTCGGTGTTCGTCAGCGGCGCGGTGGCGCGGGGCTCCGCTAAAGCCCAGGCGACGCACATTTTCGACCTGATGGAGAAATTTGCCGGCTATGGGTTCAACAAGTCGCACTCCGCGGCCTACGCGCTGTTGTCCTACCAAACCGCCTGGCTCAAAGCGCACTATCCGGCCGCCTTCATGGCGGCTGTGCTGTCGTCGGACATGGACAAGACCGACAAGGTGGTCACGCTGATCGATGAATGCGCGAGCATGGAGCTCACCGTCCAGCCGCCCGACGTGAATGAGTCGGTGTATGCGTTTCATGTCTCCGGTCCCATGAGCATTCGTTTTGGACTGGGCGCCATCAAAGGGGTGGGCGCCTCTGCCGTGGAGGCCATCATCGAGGAGCGCACGGCCAACGGGCCGTTCGAGAGCCTGCCGGATTTGTGCCGGCGCATCGATTTGCAGCGGGTGAACCGGCGCGTGTTCGACGCGCTGATTCGTTCGGGCAGCCTGGACCGGATCGGCCCGAATCGCGCCACGCTGACCGCGGAGCTCGATCGTGCCATGCATCTGGGCGAACAGAATTCGCGCGCCATGAGCGTGGGCCAGGTGGACCTGTTCGGCTTGAGCGCGGCTTCCAGCGCGGTCGTCGCGGACTGGACCGAGGCGCAGCGTCTGGCGGGCGAGCGCGAGACGCTCGGCCTGTTTCTGAGCGGACACCCGATTACCCCGTATGAGCCGGATTTGAAGTTTTTGGTGAGCGCACGCCTCGCGGATGTCGGCGGTCCCAAACCGGCGGCCGACGGCCCGCGATCCTGGTCGCCGGGCAAGGCCACGACCGTAGCCGGCCTGGTGCTCGAGATCCGCCGCCGGCCGAACCGGGTGACGCTGATCTTGGATGACCGCAGCGCGCGGCTCGAGGTGAGTCTGTACGAGGAAATTTTCCAGCAGCATCGCGACATCATCGTCAAGGACGCGATACTGATCGTCGACGGCACGCTGCGCTACGATGATTTCATCGAGGCGTGGCGCTTGCAGGCCAAGTCTCTGATGGACATCGATCGCGCCCGCGAGCGTTTCGCGCGCCGCCTGTGGCTGCGTTGGCCGGCCGAATTCGACGGTCCGCAGGGCATGAATCGATTTGAACAGATGTTAAAGCCGTTCCTGCGCGGTCCTTGCGGCGTGAGCGTGGCGGTCAACCGGCCGGATTACCTGGGCAAACTGAATTTGGCCGACACTTGGTCGGTACGGGCGTCGCGGGCCTTGCTCGATAAGCTCACGGCCGTGGTGGGGCGCGACGGCTGGTATTTGGTGTATGGTCCACGGAACGACGTTCGTGGCGAGGAATCGTCTTCATGGCAATGAATTTTCTGGAGTTTGAACAACCGATCGCGGAGCTCGAAGCGAAAATCGAGGAATTGAAATTCCTCGGGCAGGACCAGAGCGTCAATATCACGGAAGAGATCAAACGCCTGCAATCGAAGAGCCGCGCGCTCACCAGCAGCATTTTCGCAAACCTCTCGCCCTGGCAGATCACGCAGCTCGCGCGTCATCCGCAGCGGCCTTACACGCTCGATTACGTGTCGATGATTTTCACCGATTGGCATGAATTGCACGGCGATCGGATGTACGGCGACGATCTGGCCATCGTCGGCGGGTTGGCGCGGCTCGAGGGTACGCCCGTGATGCTGATCGGCCATCAGAAGGGCCGCGACACCAAGGAGCGAGTGCGGCGCAATTACGGCATGCCCAAGCCCGAGGGCTACCGCAAGGCCTTGCGCCTGATGATGATGGCCGAGCGGTTTCGCATTCCGGTCGTCACCCTGATCGACACGCCCGGCGCGTATCCCGGCATCGGTTCGGAAGAGCGCGGGCAGAGCGAGGCGATTGCCCGCAACCTGTTCGAAATGTCGAATCTGGCCGCGCCGGTGTTGAGCGTGGTCATCGGCGAGGGCGGATCGGGCGGGGCGCTCGCCATCGGTGTCTGCGATCGGCTGGTCATGCTGCAGTTCAGCACGTATTCGGTCATTTCGCCCGAGAGCTGTGCCTCCATCCTGTGGAAGAGCACGGAAAAAAAGGAGATCGCGGCCGACGCCATGGGCGGCACCGCGGAGCGGCTCAAGAAGCTCGGCCTGGTCGACGAAGTCCTGAAGGAGCCGCACGGCGGAGCGCATCGCGATCCGGAGAGCATGGCCGAGGTCGTCAAGCAGAGCATGGTCAAACATTTGGCCGAATTGCGTAATCAGCCGGTGACGCAATTGCTCGACGCGCGGCAGGCGCGGCTGCGCGGCTTCGGTGCTTTCCGCAACGCTTAAGCGCGCGGCATCTCGAGCGCCATGAGCTTTTCCGCGGCTTACCTCGGCGCGGTCTTGGACGCCCACGCGCCTCGCCAAGCCACGGGGCTGGTGGTGGCCTTGAGCGGCGGCGCGGATTCGGCCGGTTTGCTCATCGCCGCGCACGATCTCGGCACCGGCTGTCGCGGCCTCGGCTTGCGCGCGGTGCACGTCGATCATGGCCTGCAGGCGGCCGCGGCGTCGTTTCGCGAAGCCTGCGCGGCGTTGTGTGCGGCGCTGGGCGTTCCGTTGACCGTGATCCCGGTGAGCGTCCACGCGCCGTCGGGCGCATCCGTCGAAGCGGCGGCGCGCGACGCGCGCTACGCGGCGCTCGCTCGAGAGCTGAAGGCCGGCGAGTGCTTGTTGACCGCGCATCACCGCGAGGACCAGGCGCAAACTTTGCTGTTGCAGGCATTGCGCGGAGCGGGCCTCAAGGGAATGTCGGCCATGCCCGTGTGCCGGCCGCTGGGGCGCGGCTGGCATTTGCGGCCGGTGCTGGAGGTGCCGCAAGCGGACCTGCTCGCCTGCGGCGAGCGCGCGAGCGGCGCCTGCGTCGCCGATCCCATGAACGAGGATTTACGCTTCGACCGCGGCTATTTGCGCCGGCAAGTCTGGCCCGCGATCGAGGTGCGCTGGCCCGGCGCGGCGGCGACACTTGCGCGCACCGCCCAACATGCGGCTGAGGCGCAAGAGTTGTTGGAGCGTGCGGCCGCCGCCGATGTCGGCCGCCTGCGCGACGGCGATGCCTTGTCGGTGCCGGGCCTGCGTGCGCTCGCCCCTGCGGAGCGGATCAATGTGCTGCGTTGTTGGCTGGCCGAAGCGGGCGTCGAGCCGCCCTCGACGGCGCGCTTGAGCGAGGCGCTGCGGCAGATTTTTGCAGCGCAAGCCGATCACCTGCCGAGCGTCGTGTGGGGAAAACACGCATTGCGGCGCTATCGGCAGCGAGTGTTCCTGACGGAAGCCCGCCCGCCGCGGCTGTCGGGCACGCGGCACTGGCGCGCGGCCCCGGACGCACGAGTCGAACTCGGCCCGCAGTTGGGAGAATTGTGCTGGGTGGCGCAAAGCGGCGGCATCGATTGGCAGCGCTTGCCCGAGCGACTTTCGGTGCGCCGGCGCCGAGGCGGCGAGACCCTGAAGCCGGCAGCGAACGCCGCGACCCGCAGCGTACAGCACCTGTGTCAGTCGCAAGGCGTGCTGCCGTGGATGCGCGAAGCGCTGCCGCTGGTATTCGCCGGTGACGACCTGATCGCCGTTGCCGACCTGTGGTTGGACGCGCGCTGGTGCGCGGGCGCGGGCGCAGCGGGTTTCGCCGTCAATTGGCGGCAGGCGCCGATTATTGTCTAAGTAGATTGTGGCAGGCCGCGCATTCTGCTAACCTGAATTCCCGTCGAATTCCCATTGTTCCCTATTGGCTTTTTTGCGCTCGCGCGATTTATTTGCGTGCAGACCAAGGTATCGGCGGTGACCACATGACTCGATTCGTTTTCGTCACCGGCGGCGTCGTTTCCTCGCTGGGTAAAGGCATTGCATCCGCTTCCCTGGGCGCCATCCTCGAAGCACGCGGCCTGAAGATCAGCATGGTGAAGCTGGATCCCTACATCAACGTGGATCCCGGCACCATGAGCCCGTTCCAGCACGGCGAGGTGTTCGTCACCGCCGACGGTACCGAAGCCGACCTCGATCTCGGCCATTACGAGCGCTTCGTGCGCACCACCACCGGCCGCAACAGCAATTTCACGACCGGGCGAATTTACGAGCGCGTCATCGCCAAAGAGCGGCGCGGCGACTATCTGGGCGCCACGGTGCAGGTGATTCCGCACATTACCGATGAAATCAAATACCGGATACGCATGGGCGCCGGCGACGCCGATGTCTGCATGGTCGAGATCGGCGGCACGGTCGGCGACATCGAGTCGTTGCCGTTTCTCGAGGCGATTCGCCAGATGGGCGTGGAACTCGGGCGCAATCAGGTGCTGTACATGCATCTGACGCTGGTGCCGATCGTCGGCGGTTCCGGCGAGATCAAGACCAAGCCCACGCAGCATTCGGTCAAGGAACTGCGCGGCATCGGCATCCAGCCGGACGTCCTGCTGTGCCGCTGCGCGCAGGCGCTGCCGGACGAGCAGCGGCGCAAGATCGCGCTGTTCACCAATGTCGAGGAGCGCGCGGTGATTTCCGGAGTCGACGCCGACGACATCTACAAGATTCCGATGCTGCTGCACGAGGAGGGTCTGGACGACATCGTGGTCGACAAGCTGCGCCTGAACGCGCCGCCGACGGATCTGCCGGAATGGCGCGCGGTGGTGGCCGCCAAGCAGAACCCGGAGGCCGTGGTCGACATCGGCATGGTCGGGAAGTACGTGCAGATTCGCGACTCGTACATATCGCTCAACGAGGCGTTGATGCACGGCGGCATCAAGACGCGGACCCGCGTCAACATTCACTATTTCGAATCGCAGGACATCGAGCGCACCGGCCCCTCGTGCTTGCAGAACATGGACGCCATCTTGGTGCCCGGCGGCTTCGGCGACCGCGGCATCGAGGGCAAGATCCAGGCGATCCGCTTCGCGCGCGAGAACAATATTCCCTACCTCGGCATCTGCCTGGGAATGCAGCTCGCCATCATCGAATACGCGCGCAATGTGCTGGCGCTGAAGGGCGCGAACAGCACCGAGTTCGATCGCGCCACCAATCATCCGGTGATCGCGCTGATCACCGAATGGCAGGATTTGGAACGCGGCCAGCAAGTGCGCGACGAGAAATCCGATCTCGGCGGCAGCATGCGGCTCGGTGCCCAGGAGGCGCGGCTGGTACCCGGCTCCCTGGCGCATTCGCTCTACGGCAAGGAGTCGATATTCGAGCGCCACCGCCATCGCTATGAGTTCAACAATCATTATCTGGACGAGCTGGCTGCGGCCGGCTTGAGCTTCTCGGGATTCTCGGCCGACGGCTTGGTGGAGTTCATCGAGCTGCGCTCCCATCCCTGGTTCGTGGCGAGCCAGTTTCACCCGGAGTTCACTTCGACACCGCGCGATGGACATCCGCTGTTCACCGGCTTCGTCCGGGCGGCGCGCCTGTATCGCGCGGCGCTGCATCCGCGGCGCGCGACCGCATGAAATTGACCTCTTTTGAGGTCGGGCCTGAGCGCCCGTTTTTCCTGATCGCCGGTCCCTGCGTCATCGAAAGCGAAGGCCTGGTGCTCGATGTCGCCGGGCGCTTGAAGGAAATAACCGGCCGCCTCGGCATCCCGTTCATTTTCAAGGCCTCCTTCGACAAGGCGAACCGATCCTCGCGCGCGAGCTTTCGCGGTCCCGGCATCGAAGCCGGTCTCAAGATATTGTCCCGCGTGCGCGCCGAGATCGGAGTTGCGGTTCTGACGGACGTGCACGAGGACACGCCGCTGGGCGAAGTGGCAGCCGTCGTCGATGTGCTGCAGACGCCGGCATTCCTGTGCCGACAGACCAATTTCATCGTCGGCGTGGCGTCGCAGGGCAAGCCCGTCAACATCAAGAAGGGCCAGTTCCTGTCGCCGTGGGAGATGCAGAACGTGGTCGACAAGGCGCGCTCCACCGGCAACGCCCAGATCATGGTTTGCGAGCGCGGCTTCTCCTTCGGCTACAACAACCTCGTGTCGGACATGCGTTCGCTAGCCATCATGCGCGAGACGGGATGTCCGGTGGTGTTCGATGCCACGCACTCGGTGCAGCTGCCCGGCGGCAAGGGCGATTCCTCGGGCGGCCAGCGCGAATTCGTGCCGGTACTGGCACGCGCCGCGGTCGCAGCCGGAGTCGCCGGCATCTTCATGGAGACGCATCCCGATCCCACGCAGGCGTTATCGGATGGGCCGAATGCATGGCCCTTGCAACGCATGGCGCCGCTCCTAAGTACGCTCAAGGAACTGGATGTGGCCGTGAAAAAGCAACCATTCGAGGAATCTCTGTTATGAGCCGTATCGTCGAAATTCGCGGCCGCCAGATCATCGATTCGCGCGGCAACCCCACCGTCGAAGCCGACGTGGTGCTGCATTCGGGCGTCGTCGGCCGGGCGGCTGTTCCCTCGGGCGCCTCCACCGGCTCGCGCGAGGCCGTGGAGTTGCGCGACGGCGATGCCAAGCGCTACGGCGGCAAGGGCGTGCTCAAGGCGGTGGCGCATGTGAATGGCGCGCTGCGCGATCTCTTGCTGGGCTACGACGCGCAGGATCAACGCGGACTCGACGCGAGAATGATCAAGGCCGACGGCACCGACTCCAAATCCAAGCTCGGTGCCAACGCCATCCTGGCCGTGTCGCTGGCGGCGGCGCACGCGGCGGCGCGCGACAACGGCCTGCCGCTGTACCGGCACCTGGGCGGCACCGGCGATCTCACGCTGCCGGTGCCGATGATGAACATCATCAACGGTGGTGCGCATGCCGACAACAGCGTCGATATTCAGGAATTCATGATTCTGCCCATCGGCGCACCGTCGTTCTCGGAAGCTGTGCGCTACGGTGCCGAAGTGTTTCACACGCTGAAGAAAGTGCTGCATGCCGCGGGGCTCAACACGGCGGTCGGCGACGAGGGCGGCTTCGCGCCCGACCTGCCGTCGAATGAGGCTGCTCTGACGACGATATTGGAGGCGATCGACAGGGCGGGATACCGGGCCGGCAAGGACATTTATTTGGGACTCGACGTGGCCAGCACGGAATTTTTCAAGGACGGCGTGTACACGCTCGAATCGGAAGGACGGCACTTCAGCGCCGCCGAATTCGCCGATTATCTGGCGAATCTCGCGGCAAAGTACCCGATCGTGACCATCGAAGATGGCATGAGCGAAGGCGACTGGGACGGCTGGGCGATTCTCACCAAGAAGCTCGGCACCAAGCTGCAATTGGTGGGCGATGATTTGTTCGTCACCAATACCAAAATTTTTGCGGAGGGCATCGCGAAAAATATCGCCAACGCGATTCTCATCAAACCGAATCAGATCGGTACTTTGACCGAAACCCTGGCCGCCATCGACATGGCGTACCAGGCGAAGTATGCCGCCGTCGTGTCGCACCGCTCGGGGGAAACCGAGGACTCGACCATCGCCGATATCGCCGCGGCGACCACCGCCACGCAAATCAAGACCGGCTCGATGTCGCGTTCGGATCGCATCGCCAAATACAACCAGCTGTTGCGGATCGAGGGCGAGTTGGGATCCAAGGCCGCCTTCGCGGGAACGCGCGCTTTATCGGTACCAATTTCTTAAGAGTTCATGCTAAGCTCCTGTCCCCATGAGGATTTTCGCCGCTGTTCTGGGTATAGCGCTGGTCTTGCTGCAATATCGCCTATGGATCGGGGATCAAGGCTTGCGCGAGGTATCGCGCCTGCAGGCTCAAGTCGATGCGCAGGCGTCCGCCAATCGCGAACAGGGCGAGCGCAACCGGCAATTGATTGCCGAGGTGACTGACCTCAAAGTGGGTTTGACCGCGCTCGAAGAACGGGCACGCAGCGAGTTGGGCATGGTCGGCAACGGCGAGACCTTCTATCAAGTCGTGACCGCGGCAACTCCAGCGCCCGCCGCACCTGCCAGCCCCATCACCGCCCGCGCACAATGACAGCCGCCAAGGCGACGCGGCGCGTGTGGGCGATCGTTCCCGCGGCGGGCCGCGGCGCGCGCTTCGCCGCCGCAACGGCGGACTCCGCCCCCAAACAATATGCGATGCTGTGCGGCGCCACCGTTTTGGAATGGTCATTGCGCGCGCTGTTGGCCGAGCCGCGGGTGCACGCCGTGGTGGTGGCGCTCGCCCGCGACGATGCCCATTGGCCGAGCGTCTTGCCCAAGCTCGCCTCCCCCAAACTGCAAACGACCATCGGCGGCGAAAGCCGGCAGAATTCGGTGATGAACGGGCTCGAGTTCCTGGCGCAGCAAGCCGCCGCGGATGATTGGGTGTTGGTGCACGATGCCGCACGGCCTTGTTTGAGCACGGCCGATCTTGGCGCGCTGCTCGACGCCGTCGGCGCCGGTGCGGCACGGCCTGCGTCCGCTGCCGCGGGCGGCGCGGTCCTCGCGGCGCCCATCGTCGATACCGTCAAGCGCGAATTGGGCGACCATGTGGCCACGGTCGATCGCCAGGGTTTGTGGCGCGCGTTGACGCCGCAGGTATTCGCCTTTGCGCAGTTGCATCATGCATTGAAGGAGGCGGCGCTCGCCGGTATCGCCGTCACCGATGAGGCGCAAGCCGTCGAGCGAATGGGATTGCGGCCGACGCTCGTGCAGGGCTCGCCGTTCAACGTCAAAATTACGCGTTTGGCCGATCTGGCAGTGGCGTCGAACATTTTAAAGATGACGCAGGAGATGCCGATGCGAGTTGGGCAGGGATTCGACGTGCATGCCTTCGGTGCAGGCGACCACGTCATGCTGGGCGGTGTGCGGATCGCGCATCCACAGGGCGTGGTAGCGCACTCGGACGGCGACGTCGTCATTCACGCCCTCTGCGATGCGGTGTTGGGCGCGCTGGGCGAAGGCGACATCGGCCGGCATTTTCCCGACAGCGACCCCAAGTATCGCGGTGCGGACAGCCGCGTCTTTCTGCGGGAAGTGGCCGCGCGCATGCAGGCCGCCGGACTGCGGCTGGTCAATGCGGATGTCACGGTGCTCGCCGAGGCGCCGCGCATCGCCGCGCATCGCGCCGCCATGGCGGCGAATCTTGCCGCGGATCTCGGCGTCCCGGCGCAACTCATCAATGTCAAAGCCACGACCACGGAGCGGCTGGGCTTCATCGGCCGCGGCGAAGGGCTGGCTGCGCTCGCCTCCGTGCTGTTGGGACCTTGAAAAATTGAGCGTGCATGGCCGCCGAGCCGAAGCGTGGACGCGCGCTGCGCTGCAACCGCCGAGAGCGCACGGCGCGCCGCTGCCGCCGGCCGAGCTCAAGGCCAGTCCCGAGGATTTCCACGTCGAGGAGCAGCTGTCATTCGAGCCGTCCGAGGACGGGCCGCACTGGCTGTTGCGGGTGGAGAAACGCGGGGCCAACACCCGCTGGGTGGCGGCCGAGATTGCCCGGCTGGCGGGCGTTTCCGGCGGCGACGTTGGCTACGCGGGATTGAAGGATCGGCACGCCGTCGCCGTGCAGTGGTTCAGCGTGCCGAAGCTCGCCTCGGCCGCCGAATTCTGGGCCCACACGCGAACCTCGGAATTCAAGGTGCTCGACGTTCACTCCAATGCACGCAAGCTCAAAATCGGTGCGTTGGTCGGCAACCGCTTTCGCATCCGCCTGCGCAATGTCACGTGGTCGCGCGAACAATTGGACACCAAGCTCGATGCCTTGGCCATGCACGGCGCGCCGAATTATTTCGGCGCGCAGCGCTTCGGGCGCGACGGCTACAATCTCGATCGGGTCGCCACCTGGGTGCAGAGCGGCGCGGCGCCGCGTGGCCGCGCCGAGCGCGGCTTCGCGCTCTCGGCCGCGCGGTCCCTTCTGTTCAACGCCGTACTCGCGCGGCGCGTCGAGGCGGGCGACTGGTCGCAGCTCGCTCCCGGGGATTTGGCGAATCTGGACGGCAGCGGCAGCCACTTCGTCGTCACGGCGCGTCGATGATGAATTGCGGCGGCGTCTGAACGCATTCGACATCCATCCTTCGGGTCCGCTATGGGGCCGCGGTGCTCCGCCCGCGCAGGGCCAGGCGCTGCAGCATGAAGTCGAGGTGGCGCGCGAATTTGCCGCAGTCGCCGATTTGCTGGCGGCTCAGGGTTTGAGCCACGAACGGCGCGCCCTGCGCTGTGCGATTCGCGACCTGTCGGTCGAGCGCGATGCCAACACCCTGAGTGTGGGTTTTTCGCTCGGGCGAGGCCAGTTCGCCACCGCGGTGCTGCGCGAACTATGCGATTTCGATGGCATCCCGGCACTCGACGCGGACGCGGCATAGCCGGCGCTCGAGTCATCCGTTCACAGCACGTTGAACGCGGCCTCGCGGCGAGCCAGACGGCCGCGCTGATCCGCGATGAGCAGCAGCAGGCGGTGATGACCGCGCGGCAACTGGGCCCCGGTCACGCGCAATCCTTGTTCCGAGACGGTGACACGGTCCGTGATTCGCTTGGTGATGTCCATGGCGACCAATCCCAGGTAGCAAACGCGGAACGTCTCCGGGCGAATGTGCGCGCCGCCGACCGGCACGAATTGCAGTTCGATGTCGATCGGCGCGATCAGGGGCTTCTCGAGGACCGGCGCGACGATCCTGATTGTCGGATTGTCGGCGTCGTTGTCGGCCGTGGAGCGGCAGGTCGGCGTGCCATTGTCCTGGCTCAAATCGCGTGTGCTGAAATCCGTCGACTCCTTCGCCTTGGGGTTGTTCCATGCCTCCGCCTCGCTCTCGGTCACGAGTTCAAAGGTGGTGCCGGCCGACGCCGGCGGCACAGTGGATTCGACCGCGGCGCACAGACCGGTCAATCCCGCCGCCAACAAGATGGCTGCGCCATAGAATCGAACATGAATCCTCGACATTCGCACCTCTCTGCAACTGCAACGAGTTCTAGCCACGCAGCAAAACGTACACCGCGCCCGCGCCGCCGTCGATGGCGCGTGCCGACACGAATGCCATGACGTCCGCATGCCGCCGCAGCCAAAGGTTCACGGCGGTCTTGAGCACCGGGCCGCGGGCGCCCGAGCGATAGCCCTTGCCATGGATGATTCGCACGCAGCGGCTGCCGCCGTCGCGGCTGCGCGCGAGAAAATCGGCGAGCCGGTCGCGCGCCGCCGTCTGAGCGAGTCCGTGAAGATCCAATTCATCTTCGATCGGGTAGAGGCCGCGCCGCAATCGGCGCATGACCTGGGTGCGCACGCCGCCGCGTTGGAAGGATAGCGCGCCTTCGCCCGTCACTTCATCCGTGAGCGCGGACGTCTCGTGCGCCGCCAGCGGGCCGACCAGAGGCATTGTCTCATCGAGGTTCTCGGCTGCGGACGCCGCGGTCTTGCGCCGGCGCGGGCTCGGTTTGGGCTTCGCGAGGCCCGCCGCAGCGGGCGCCTGCGCCAAGGGCGTAACGTCCTGCACCGCCGCGCGAAACGTCGCGGCCTCGGCCGCGACATCGGCGGCGGCGATGCGAACGGTGGGGCGTCGTTTGGCCATGATGATGTAGGACTTAAGGTCGCCTATCGGGGTTTCCAGCGTTACAGTATAGTCCGCACGGCGACCCGCCAGCTTGGGGCAGGCTGTAATCTCGTGAAAATCCTTTTGTCGAACGACGACGGCTACCGTGCCGAGGGCCTGATTGCGCTTGGGTCGGCGCTTCGGCCCTTGGGCGACGTGACCATCGTGGCTCCCGATCGCAATCGCAGCGGTGCCAGTAATTCTCTCACCCTCGATGTGCCGGTGCGCGCGGCGCGCTATGACGTCGATGCCTACTACGTCAACGGCACACCCACCGACTGCGTGCACTTGGCGATTTCCGGCCTGTTCGATTTCGAGCACGACATCGTCGTGTCCGGCGTCAATGACGGCGCCAACCTCGGCGACGACACCTTGTACTCGGGTACCGTTGCCGCCGCCGTCGAGGGCCGATTTCTCGGCTTGCCCGCGATCGCGGTGTCGCTCTGCGTCGAGCCGGGCAGCCCGCGCAATTTCAGCGCCGCTGCGCAGGTGGCGGCGCAACTCGTGCAGCGCATGGCGCAAGACCGGCTGCAAGGGCCCGAATCAGGCCCGGTCATTCTCAATGTCAACGTGCCGGATTTGCCGGACGGTCAATTGCGCGGCATCAGGGTGACCCGCCTCGGCAGCCGGCATCGCAGCAAGTCCATCGTGAAGGCCAAGGATCCGCGCGGCCGCAATGTCTACTGGGTGGGCAATGCCGGAGCCGGCCAGGACGCCGGGCCCGGCACGGATTTTCATGCCGTGGCCGAAGGCTTTGCGTCCATCACGCCGCTTGCAAATCGATCTGACTCGTCACGCCGCTCTGCCCGAACTGCAGAAGTGGCTCAAGCTTGAATAGCTTCATGGAAGGCCCGCGGCTCAGCGGCATCGGCATGACCTCGGCGCGCACCCGGGAGCGGCTCGTGCAGCGTCTGCAAGAGCAGGGGATCATCGATCGACGCGTGCTCGATCGGATCCAGAATGTGCCGCGGCACTTGTTCATGGACGAGGCGCTCGCCAGCCGCGCCTATGAAGATACCGCGCTGCCGATCGGCTTCGGTCAAACCATCTCGCAGCCGTACGTGGTGGCGCGCATGACCGAGGCGCTGCTCGCGGCCGGCGAGACACGCAAGGTGTTGGAGATCGGGACCGGCTGCGGATATCAAACCGCGGTGCTGTCGCCGCTCGTGGAAAAGATCTACACCATCGAGCGCATTGCGAGCCTGGTAGGGCGTGCGCGCCGTACCCTGCGCGAGCTGCAAGATTCGCAACGTGCAGTTTCCGTCATGACGACGGCAACCTCGGTTGGGCGACGCGCGCCCCGTTCGACGGAATCCTGTTGACGGCGGCGCCGCATGCCGTGCCGCCCGCGCTGTTCGAGCAGCTGAGTGTCGGCGGCCGCTTGATAGCGCCGGTCGGGCCGGATGGACGCCAGGAGCTCTATCGTTACACCAAGGGCGAGACGCGGATCGAGCGCGAGTCGCTCGGCTCCGTGAGTTTCGTGCCCTTGCTGTCGGGATTGCAGCGTTAGGAACCGCCTAACCATTGCGCATCCGGCGTTCGATCGGCACCGTTGGCTTATGCTGCCTCCTGCTCGGCGCATGCGCCGACATCGCCGCCGACGGTCCGCAAACCTACGTGGTGCGTCCGCAGGACACCCTCTACAGCATTGCCTGGCGCCACGATCTGGACTTTCGCGATCTGGCGCGCTGGAACAACATCGGCGGGGATTTTCATATCGCCGTCGGCCAGGTTTTGCTGCTGGAGCCCGGCGCAGCGCCGCCGCGTGCAAGTGCGCCGCGTGAGAGCGCGCCGCGCAGCGCGCCCGCACCAGAGGCGCCGCAGTCGGGCAAGCCGCGGCCGCTCCCCGAGGCGCCGGCGAATGCACCGCCGAGCCCGCGCAACTCCGCGCCGCCGCCGCGTGCCTCGAGCGGACGCGAGACTCAGGGAGTGCCGCGTAGTCTCAACGCGGCATCGCGATGGGTCTGGCCTACCGACGCGGTTGGCGCGCCGCGCCCGGTTCCGAGCGGCGGCATTCTCTTGTCGGGGCGGTTGGGACAGGACGTGCGCGCGGCGAGCGCCGGCCGCGTGGTCTACACCGGCAGCGGGCTGCGTGGCTACGGCAATCTCATCATCATCAAGCACGCCGACAGTTTGTTGTCCGCCTACGCCCACAATCGAGAAATGCTGGTGCATGACGGCCAGGAGGTTGCCGCGGGTCAGGTGATCGCGCACATGGGCGAGGGCGGCGCCGCGCATGCGGCGATCCTGTATTTCGAACTTCGCCAGAACGGCAGACCGATCGATCCGCTGCCGTTTTTTTCGAAGTAAAGTGGTTTCTATGTTGGATAGATAATCTATTGATTAGTATTGTTTATTCTATGAAAATGCAATTGTCCGCGTGCTTGCGAGGCAGCATTTCCTGTGTTTAACTGTGCGCTGATCGGAAAAGTCCATTTGCGGGGCGCTGCAGGTCACACGAGGTCAAGGGATAAAAAGAGTAACAAGATCAAGAAGAAGAACAATAATTCTCGATACCAGTTTAATCGTGTAATCCGTAAGCGCCCTGCCATTTTATTCGTCAATTGTTTGAAGTCACACCATCAACAACGCCACCACGCGGCGCTGTTCCGCGACCAGCACGTTGAACGTGCGGCAAGCGGCTCCCGTATCCATGGCCTCGAAGCCGATGCCGGCGCTTAGGAATTGAGCGCTGAACGATGCGGCGGGAAAGATCTGGCGCGGGCCGGTTCCCAGCAGTATGAGTTCAGGATCGAGCGCGAGGAGCCGCGACGGATCGACCTGCGCCAGATCGTTCGGATCCTTCACTTCCGGCAAGCTCACAACGGCGGACGCGCTGACGATCACCGTCCCGCGATAAACGTCATCGTTGATGCGCAGTTCGCCGGCGCGGTAGGCGCGAATCAGAAGCGGGGCGGAACTCGAGTCTTGGGTGAAGCGCATATGCGTAAGATACTGAAATTGGCGCCGGAGCGTTCGTGTCCTCCCACTACTTCCGATTCATGCACCGTGCGGTCCACCGGCAGCGTTCCGTTTTGCTGGAGCGGCTTCTCGCGCGTGCGGATCGGTCCGTCGCCGTAGCCGATTGGCGCGCCGACGCATTTCGCGCGATCGCGCCGCCCTCCATTGGCATGCCGGGCGTGGCCGCCGCCGCCCTGTACGCCGAACGGGGTCCGGTGGATGCGGCGTCCGTGTTCCTCGCGACTCCGGTACATTACTTGGCCGAAATCAGCAACGTACGTTTGCCTGCCGACGGTATCCTGTCCCTGCACCGGCCCGAAGCCGAAGCCCTGGCCGTCGATTTCAATCACGTCTGGAGCGACGCCGGAATCCGCTTGTTGAGCGGCGGCCGTGCTGAATTGTTTTGCGCATTTGATCAACCGACCGAGGCTGCCACTGCGGATCCCGAGGATGTTCTCGACCGGCACATCGCGGATCATTTACCGGCCGGCGCCGCCGCGCCGCGCCTGCGGCAGCTCATGAGTGAAATCGAGATGTGGCTGTTCGAACATCCCGTGAATCGAGCGCGGACGGCGCAGGCGGCGCCTGTGCTCAGCGGTCTGTGGCTGTGGGGAGGCGGACCTGCGCTGGCGTCGCTGCCGGCGGTCAACGGCTGGGCGGCGGGCGCCGACCCATTGTTCAAGGCATTCGCTGCGCGCGCGGAGCCCTCGCGCGCCGCCGCGGGGCCGAGCGTACCCCCGCACGCCGGCGTGGTGGTCACGGCGGCGGAACCGGGCACGGATGAGTGGCGCGACTTGGAGTCGCGCTGGCTGGTGGGGTCGCTGGCGGACTTGCGCGCCGGCCGCATCGCGCGAGCTCGAACTATCGGCCGGTCAGCGCTGCTTCAGCGTGGGCGCGCGCTGGCATGGCGCCGCTGGCGGCGGCGTCAGCCCTGGTGGGAGTGGTTCGCATGAGTGCTGAGATCAGGCGGCGGCCGCCCGCCCCGTGCGATTTCGCGGCGGATATGCATCCGGTGCTGCGGCGGGTGTATGCGGCGCGCGGTCTTAGAGCGACGCGGATTTGGATCTATCGCTGGAACGGCTTCTGCCGGTCGGTTCTCTCGAGGGGGTCGACGCCGCGGCGCAACTGCTGGCCGCGCACGTGAAAGCGGGCCGCGTGCTCGTGATCGGCGATTTCGATGCGGACGGCGCCACCAGCACCGCGCTGGTGGTGCGCGGCCTGCGCGCCATGCAATTTCGCGCACGTCGACTTTCTCGTGCCCAATCGATTCCGCTTCGGCTATGGGCTCGACCCCGGAAATCGTGGCGCTGGCGGCCACGCGCCGGCCCTCGTTGATAGTCACGGTGGACAACGGCGTGTCGAGCGTCGCGGGGGTGGAGGCGGCGCGCGGCATGGGCGTGCCCGTGTTGGTGACCGATCATCATCTGCCGGGCGCCGAGCTGCCGCGGGCGCAAGTCATCGTCAATCCCAACCTGCCGGATTGCCGTTTCGCGAGTCCCGCCCTGGCCGGCGTCGGTGTCGCGTTCTATGTCATCGCGGCGCTGGCCACGGTCCCTGCGTCAGGCAATTTTCGTGTCGCGGAGCTGCTCGACTTGGTGGCGTTCGGTACGGTCGCCGACGTGGTGCCGCTGGATCGCAACAACCGAGTATTGGTTGCGCAGGGGCTGCGGCGCATTCGCGCGGGCCGCTGCGTGCCCGGCATTCGCGCGCTGCTCGAATCGGCGGGCCGGCGCCGGCACCGAGATCACCGCGGCCGATTTGGGATTTGCCGTCGCGCCGCGCCTGAATGCGGCCGGCAGGCTCGACCGACATGAGCGTAGGGATCGCCTGCCTGCTCGCCGACGAGCCTGCCGAGGCGGCGCGGCTGGCGCTGATGCTGAACAAGCTCAACGAGGAGAGGCGCGAGATCGAGCAGCGCATGCAGCTCGAAGCGCTCGACATCGCCGCCGGCGTGCGCTTCGACCATGCGCGGCGACGAGGCGCTCGGGCTGTGCCTGTTCGACGAGAGCTGGCATCAAGGGGTGGTGGGTCTGGTCGCCGGCAGGATCAAGGACCGCTGGAATCGGCCGGTCATTGCGTTCGCGCGCGCCGAGGATGGTTCGCTTGCGCGGCTCCGCGCGCTCGATTCCGGGCGTCAATATCCGCGATGCTTTCGACAGCATCGCGACGCTGTCACCCCGGCCTCATCGACAAATTCGGCGGCCACGCCATGGCGGCGGGCATGAGCATGCCGGAGCAAAACCTGGCGGCGTTCCGCACCGCTTTCGCGGCCGAGATTGCCGCGCGCGCCGACCTAGGAATCGCTCGCAAGGAGTGATCCACTCGGACGGCGCGCTGACGGCCGCCGAGCTCTGCCTCGACACCGCGCGCGTGCTGCGCGGCGCGCGGCCCCTGGGGGCAGGGCTTTCCGGAGCCGCGTGTTCGACGGGGATTTCCAGATCCTCGACGCGCGTATCGTCGGCGGCAGGCATCTGAAAATGCGGCTCAAGATGGCCGAAGGCGCGGACGAGCCCATCGAGGCGATCGCCTTTGGCTATGTGGGCGGTGTCGACGAGGATCCGCGGCTGCGCAGCGGGCCCGCGTGCGGCTCGCCTATCGCCTCGAGGTGAACGAGTACCGGGGCGTCGAGCGCGTGCAGCTCAACTGCCAGCATTTCCGGCCTGCCTAACGCAGGCTCGGAGTCCGACTGCGCGTCCCGCGCGGCGAGCCGCAGCGGGAACTACGTAGTTCGCAGACGCCGCACATCGGGCATATTCGAAGCTCGTGGACGGCAACGGCTTAGGCGACTCCGGGGGGGCTCAAATGAACAAGCTGAAAGGGCGGCGGGCACTGATTACGGGCGCGGCGCGCGGCATCGGCCGGGCCATTGCACAAGCCTTGGGACTACGGGCTTCTTGACGGAACCACGCGCCAGCCGACTTTTCTCGCCAAGAATCCGAATGGCCGCGTTCCGCTACTCGAATTCGAGGATGGACGCACGCTCGCGGAGTCGGACGCGATCCTCTGGTACCTGAGCGAGGATACGTTTCTGTTGCCTGGCGACCGTTGGAGCCGCGCCGAGGTGCTGCAATGGATGTTCTTCGAGCAATACAGTCACGAACCCTATATCGCCGTGGCCCGATTCTGGCTGGCTTTTGCACCGAAAGAGGAACTCGAAAAGAGGCGGCATCTAGTCTCTGAGTGGCATGCAAAGGGCAACGCGGCGCTCGGCGTGATGCAGAATCACCTGGCACGGCGTGACTGGTTCGCCGGTGGCCGCTACTCGATCGCGGACATTGCGCTCTATGGCTGCACGCACTGCGCGGCGGACGGCGGATTCGAGTCTTGCCGCCTATCCGGCGGTCGGCGCATGGCTGAAGCGGGTCGCGGGCGAGCCAGGCGGCATGTGCCACTCGAAGTTGCTTGGTGACGTCGCGCCACATTGCGCCCAACGATCTCTTGCGGTGCAATATTAAAGCGAATAATCGATTTTGATAGGTAAAAAATTTATATTTCAAGAACAACAAGTTACATTGTTTGTAAGGATTACACGGACTCTGTTATAGTCTCTTGCACTGCATACAATGTGCGCTATAATAGGGCGCTTCGAACAGACACCACTGAGGATCTACCATGAGCGACACGACTTTTGATCCCAAGACCATTTTTGAGAATTATCGCAACGCCTTTGCACCGGCATTGAAGGCGCAGCAAGAAGGCGTCAAGACCCTGGACCGAGTGGGCCGCTATCAGTACGACGTGGCCGGCGACTATTTGGAATGGGGCCTGGCCCAGGCCAAGGCCGCGCTCACTGCGAAAACGCCCGCCGACTTCGTTTCCAAGCAAGTGGAACTGACCACTGCCCTCAGCGAGAAGCTGCGCGCGCGCGCGCAGGAATTCGTCGCATTGGCGACGGACGCGCAGAGCACCTTCGTCGAAATGACCAAGGAATCGGCCGCCAAGGTTGCTGCGGAGACCAGCAAGGTTGCCGCAGACACCAAGAAGAAGGTGAGCTAAGTTCGCAATCGGACCTTTAGTTTCGCACCGGACGGATGCGGGGCGCCCTGTGCGCCCTGCATCCTTAGTTAGCGTTTACATAGCCAGTCGGGTCTACAAGGCGCGCGGCCTGACGCGTCTCTTCCGGACTTCATGTTTCTGTTGACTTCGGGCCGTCACAATGCGGTTATCGTGAGCAACCCGAGTCAACGGAGTACAAGCACATGAACGAGATAGTCATCACGGCGGCGGTGCGATCCGCGGTCGGTAAATTCAATGGTGCCATCGGCAAAGTGCCGGCGGCGGACTTGGGAGCCCAGATGATACGGGCGCTGCTGGTCCGGTCCCAACTGCAGCCGGAACAGATCTCCGAAGTGATCCTGGGGCAGGTACTCACCGCCGGCGTCGGCCAGAACCCGGCTCGACAGGCGCTCATCCGCGCGGGTCTGCCGGATAGCGTGCCCGGCATGACGATCGGCAAGGTTTGCGGCAGCGGGCTCAAGGCAACGCATCTGGCCGCGCAGGCGATCAAGTGCGGCGATGCGGACATCGTCATCGCCGGCGGCCAGGAGAACATGAGCGCGTCGCCCGCACGTCCTGCAAGGCTCCCGCGACGGCTTTCGCATGGGCGATGCCAAGCTCATCGACAGCATGATCGTCGACGGGCTTTGGGACGTTTACAACAATTACCACATGGGCATGACGGCCGAGAACGTCGCAAAGAAATATGAGATTTCGCGCCGCGAGCAAGATGAGTTTGCGGCGGCATCCCAGCAAAAGGCCGAGGCCGCGCAGAAAGCCGGCCGTTTCAAGGCGGAGATCGTTCCCATCGAAATCGTCTCGCGCAAGGCGACGACTTCATTCGACACCGATGAGTACATCCGTGCCGGTACGACCGTCGACGCGCTCAGTGAGCTCAAGCCGGCCTTCGCCAAAGACGGTACGGTCACCGCCGGCAATGCCTCGGGCATCAATGACGGCGCCGCCGCGGTGGTGATGATGTCGGCGCGCAAGGCGAGCGAACTCGGCCTCAAGCCCTTGGCTTCGATTCGCGCCTACTCGTCCGCGGGCGTGGATCCGAAACTCATGGGGATGGGCCCCGTACCGGCCAGCCAGTTGTGCCTGAACAAGGCGGGGTGGACGCATCAGGATCTCGACCTGATGGAGATCAACGAGGCATTCGCCGCGCAGGCCATCGCCGTCAACCGGCAAATGGGCTGGGACACCGCAAAAATCAACGTCAACGGCGGCGCCATCGCCATCGGTCATCCGATCGGCGCATCGGGCTGCCGCATCTTGGTGACGCTGCTGCACGAGATGATTCGCCGCGATGCCCACAAGGGCCTCGCAAGCTTGTGCATCGGCGGCGGCATGGGCGTGGCGCTCGCGATCGAAAGGTGACGGCGCGCTGAGCGCTATCCGCTGCGCGCCGCCGGCGCTGCTGCGTGCCGCGCATGCTCCTTGACCAGCTGCTCGACGACGGCCGGTTCGGCCAGCGTCGAGATGTCTCCTAGCTGGCCGGACTCGTCGGCGGCAATCTTGCGCAGAATGCGCCGCATGATCTTGCCCGACCGCGTCTTGGGCAGTCCGGGAGCCCATTGGATGACGTCCGGTGTCGCGATGGGGCTGATTTCGCGGCGCACCCAGTCCCGCAACTCCAGGCGCAGGGGCTCGCTCGGCTCGGCGCCGGCAATCAAGGTCACATAGGCGTAGATGCCCTGACCCTTGATGGCGTGCGGAAAGCCCACCACCGCCGCCTCCGCCACTTGAGGGTGAGCCACCAGGGCGCTTTCGATCTCCGCAGTGCCCAGCCGGTGCCCGGCGACGTTGATCACGTCGTCCACGCGGCCCGTGATCCAGTAGTAGCCGTCCTCATCGCGGCGCGCGCCGTCGCCGGTAAAGTACATTCCGGGGAACGTCTTGAAGTATGTGTCGATGAATCGTTGATGGTCGCCGAACACGGTGCGCATTTGTCCCGGCCAGCTGTCGAGCAATACCAGGTTGCCCTCGCATGCGCCTTGCAGGATGTGACCTTCGTTGTCGACGATGGCCGGCTTGACGCCGAAAAACGGCCGCGTCGCCGATCCTGGCTTCAGGTCCGTCGCACCCGGCAGCGGGGCGATCAGAATGCCGCCGGTCTCCGTCTGCCACCAAGTATCGACGATGGGGCAGCGACCGTCGCCGACGACCCGGTGATACCATTCCCACGCTTCCGGGTTGATCGGTTCCCCCACAGAGCCCAATAGACGCAGCGACTTGCGAGACCATGCCTTGACCGGTTTTTCGCCCTCGCGCATCAGCGAGCGGATCGCGGTCGGTGATGAATACAATATCGTGACCTTGTGCTTGTCGACCACCTGCCAGAAGCGGCCGTGGTCGGGGTAGTTCGGTATGCCTTCGAACATGAGAGTGGTTGCGCCGTTGGCGAGCGGTCCGTACACGATGTAGCTGTGCCCGGTAACCCAGCCGATGTCCGCGGTGGCCCAGTAAATATCGGCATCGCGCAGGTCAAAAACCACTTGATGCGTGAATGCGGCGTAGGCGAGGTAGCCGCCGGTGGTGTGCAAAACGCCCTTGGGTTTACCGGTGGATCCGGACGTATAAAGAATGAAGAGCGAATCCTCCGCATCCATGACGGCAGGCGGGCAGGTCGCCGGCTGCTGCGCTACCAGTTCCTCGTACCACAGGTCGCGCGGTGCGTGCATCGCGACCTGCGCGCCGGTGCGGCGCACGACAAGAACATGCTTGACGCACTCGGTGCCCTTGATGCTCAAGGCCCCGTCGACATACTGCTTGAGCGGCACGCGCTTGCCGCCGCGCAGCGCCTCGTCCGCGGTGATCACCAGGCTCGACGCGCAATCCGCAATGCGACCGCCCAGCGCTTCGGACGAAAAGCCTGCGAACACCACGGAGTGGATCGCCCCGATGCGTGCACAGGCGAGCATGGCAACGGCGATCTCCGGAATCATAGGCAGGTAGATCGTAACTCGGTCGCCTTTTTGTACGCCGAGCGACAGCAGCGCGTTTGCGCACTGACAGACACGCGCATGCAGCTGACGGTAGCTGATGTGTTCCGAACGATTCGGATCATCCGACTCCCAGATGATGGCGGTCTTGTCGCCGCGGGCCTGCAAGTGGCGATCCAGGCAATTGGCGGCGACGTTGAGCTTGCCGCCGTCGAACCAGCGCGTGTGGAAATCGCTTTCCAGGAAGCTCGTGTCCTTGACCTGCGAGAACTCCTTGATCCAATCGAGGCGGCGGCCGATTCGGCCCCAGAATCGATCTGGGTCCTCGATCGACTCTGCGTACATTCGTTCGTAGTCGGCGCGCCGGATTTGAGCCGCGGCCGCAAAGGCTTCCGGGACAGCGTATAGATTCTGGTGCATGCAATTCCCCCCTGCACCCACCATTATGGATCCGCCGCATCGATATGAGAAGAACCCGGAGCGCAACCGGCTCAGCGGGCCGCGATGCTCTTCAGGTCGCTCGGCTGAAGGCTGCGCGGCCGGGAACGCGGAGGGAGGGACAGCAGCAGTTCGTGAATCTTGCTTGCGAGGGTTGCCTTGACGCCCAGCACTTCCTCAAAGGGAACCGGTTCGCACAATAAATATCCCTGCAACAGCAGGTCGCGGTAGCCCAGCAGCCACGCAAACTGCGGCGGCCGCTCGATTCCTTCGGCCGTCACTTGCAGTCCCAAGGCTCCGCACAGATCGATGATGGCGCGCGCGATGGCGGCCGACCGCGTGCTCGTGTCGATGCCTGCGACCAGGCTGCGATCCAACTTGATGCGGGATAACGGCAGCTGCTCCATCGAGCTCAACGAGGAGTAGCCGGTGCCGAAATCGTCGAGCGCGATGCCAAATCCGTGCGATTGCAGGACGCGCAGCGCCGCGATGGTGGCCGATCCGGTCTGCAGCACCATTTCGGTCAATTCGATTTCTATGCATGTCGCGGGCAGCCGGAATTCCGCCAACAGCGCCAGGATCTGCTGGACGAAGCGCTGATCGAGCAGCTGGCGCGGGGATATGTTGATTGCGACGCGCACCTTGGGCCATCCGCCATGGTACCAACGCGAGGCATCTTGCGCGGCGGCACGCAGAACCCAGGCATTTATTTCCGAAATGAGCCCGGATTGCTCGGCCACCCCAAGAAATTCTCCCGGCCTCGCCAGGCGCCCATCCGGCATTCGCCAGCGCAAGAGCGCCTCCACCACCTCGATTTCCGCGCTTTGCAGATTGATTTCCGGTTGGTAGGCGAGCTCGAATTCCGCGCCGCCGATCGCGCGCCGCAATCCCTGCTCCATCGTGAATCGGGTCGCGGCCGTTTCCGTGAGCTCGGGCGTGAACATGGCGAGCTGGCTGCGGCCCAATTCCTTGGCGCGGAACAGGGCCGAATCTGCGGCGCGCAGCAGCACGTCGGAGTCGCCTCCGTGGTCGGGGTAAACGCTTGCACCGATGCTCACGCTGATGCTGAGATCCCGGCCGTCGACCGAAACCAATGAGTGGAATGCGCGTACCAGATTCCACCCCGCAGCTTCGATCTCTTCGACCGAGGCCGCACTCCGATACACGAAGGTAAATTCGTCGCCGCCCAGACGCGCGACGAATCCCGAGCCCTCCGCGATTTCTTCCAGTCGATTGGCGACGCTCATCAGCACGCGATCGCCGAACACATGCCCCAGGCTGTCGTTGAAGTATTTGAAGTTATCGATATCCAGCACGCAGACGCCGACGTAGCGCCCATCCCGATTCGCGCACTCGATCGCCGCATTCAGCAGCGCCGACAAATGCCTGCGGTTCGGCAGCGAAGTCAGCGGATCCTCTTGCGCGAGCTGCTGCAGTTTGTGGGTGCGCTCCGACACGGTGGCCTCGAGATTTTCGTGCTGGGCGCGGCTCTGCGCCTGGGCGGCCGCCAGACTGGCCGCCATCTCGTTGAAGGCGCTCGCCAATTTGTCCAGTTCGCGTATGCCTCCGCGAGCCACTCGGACCCGCATGTCGCCGTTGGCCACGCGCGCCGTGGCCCGCAATATGCGGCGCACCGGGGTCAGCACGCTGCGCACGGTAAGGATCGAGATTGCCGTGATGAACAAAATCACGAGCGTCGTCACCATTGCCATCAGATTGCGATTGCTGCGATCGATTTCCCGCGGCGGCGTTTCATCCGGCACGTCGCCGCTAGGCGCGGACGCAGACGCCGATGCCGGCTCAGGCGCCGGCTCGCCCGCCGGCGCGAGTGCGCCGGGCGTCGGTGCCTCGGCTGCCGGTGCGGTTGCGGCGGATGTCGGTGCCTCGGTCGCCGGTGCGGTTGCGGCGGATGTCGGTGCCTCGGTCGCCGGCTGCGGCGCTGCCGCTGGCGACGCAGCTGCGGCGGCGATGGCGGCGGCGAGCAACGAGCGGGCCTTCGAGAAGCCCTGCGCCTCGTCCTCGTATTGAACGTTGAGCCCGTACAGTGACGTGCGCAGCGCGACCAGCGCATCGAAGTCCTCCCGTAGACCCGCGACCCAACTTGCCCCCTCGGACTTCTCGAGGCTCTTGCGATGCGCTTCGAGGCTCGCCGCGAATGCGTCTTGGCTCGTGGCCAGAAGCTCCATGTCGGCCGTGCTGACGGCATCGCCGGACAGCAAGGCCTCCCAATGCTGCCGGATCGCGTCGCGATGGGCGCGCAATTGCAGCAGCGATTGCCGGGCGAACACGCGCCCGAAGATCTTCCAAGCGGCATCGAGCGATGTTTGGATCCGCCGGTCGATCGCTTCGGTGTGCTGGGCGTGCTCGAAGCGCGCCAAACGGCGCTCATCCGCGACGCTGATCAGCACGTGCCCGCGATCGAGGTACTCCGTCACGAGGCGTGCGATCGCGGCTTCGCCATAGTTGGGGGACAATCTCCCCAGAGCGTCCGCAGCGGACAGGTACTCGGCATCGTTGGCGGCGGAGTTGAACTTGGCGCGGGCCTCGCTCGCTCGTTCAAACCGGTCGATCGCCCCCGTCAGCCCCTCGAGGCTCTTTCTCGCGAGCGCGGTGGGGCGCGCCGCCGGTCGCGGGATGGGCACGCTCGGCGCCGCAGGCAGGCTCGGCGCCGGGACATTCGGCGGCGTGCTCATGCGGATGCGGATGATGGAGACGCTCTCTTGCGCGAGCATATTGGCGGCGGCACCCAGCACGGCGACTGCCGCCAGTGAGATGCTGAGACGGGCGGTGATACCCAGCGGAAACAGCGCGGCTACGCGCGCGCGAGCGGCCGCCAGGAAGGCGGTGAATGTCGCGGCGCGTGGTCGAAATTCCATGTCTTTGCAGCGCTCTTCAAAGGGCAATGCAGCATCTTGCCCTGTACCGTCCTAAACATCGGAAACGACTGGCGAAACTGTGCAGTCGATCTCGCCCGTTCCGGCCGGACCGTTCAACATATTGCGCCGCCCGGCCTCGATCTTGTGTGCTAGGCTTCACGATCATGGAACTCAATCAAATCAAACGGTTCATCAAAGATCTCGACGAGCGCACCGACGCTTTGAGGAGGTATCTTTGATTACGACAATCAACATGAGCGGCTGCAGGAAGTAGAGCGCGAGCTCGAGCAGCCCGGAATCTGGAATACCCCCGATCGAGCGCAGGAGCTGGGCAAGGAGCGCGCCAAGCTCGAGCAGGTCGTCGGCGGCTTGGATCGCCTCAAGCGGGCTCTGAGCGATGCGGCCGAACTCCTTGATCTCGCTGCCGCGGAGGCTGATGCCGGCGCGACCCAGGAAGTGGAGGCCGACGTCAACCGCTTGAGCCTCGAGGTGGAACAGCTCGAGTTTCAACGCATGTTTCCCGGCAAGATGGACTCGCACAATGCGTTCCTCGACATTCAAGCCGGGGCCGGCGGCACCGAAGCTCAAGACTGGGCCGCCATGCTGCTGCGCATGTACTTGAAATGGGCGGACTCGCATGGCATCAAGACCGAAATCATCGATCAGAGCGACGGCGAGGTGGCCGGCATCAAGGGTGCGACCATCAATATGATCGGCGAGTATGCCTACGGCTGGCTCCGCACCGAGACGGGCGTGCACCGCCTGGTGCGCAAATCGCCGTTCGACTCGGGCAATCGGCGTCATACCTCGTTTGCCTCGGTTTTCGTGTCGCCCGAAGTGGACGACGACATCGACATCGAGATCAACCCGGCCGACTTGCGCGTCGATGTGTACCGCTCGAGCGGAGCGGGCGGACAGCACGTCAACAAGACCGAATCGGCGGTGCGCATCACGCACATGCCGAGCGGCATCGTCGTGGCCTGCCAAGGCGAGCGCAGCCAGCATAAGAATCGATCCACCGCGATGAAAATGCTCAAGGCCAAGCTCTACGAACTCGAGTTCAACAAGCGCAACGCCGCGGCGAAGGTTCTCGAAGATTCGAAATCCGACGTAAGCTGGGGCAATCAAATCCGCAGCTACGTGCTCGATCAGTCGCGCATCAAGGATCTGCGCACCGGCGTCGAAATCGGCAACACCACGGCCGTGCTCGACGGAGCGCTCGACGAATTCATGCAGGCCAGCTTGAAGCAGGGTCTTTGAGGCAGCGACACCTAAGCCGGAAACCATGAGCGACAACGACGAAAACCATCTGATCGCGGAGCGCCGCGCCAAGCTCGCGAAATTGCGCGAGCGCGGCATCGCCTTTCCGAACGACTTCCGCCGCGATGCTCTGGCCGCGGACATCTTGACGGCGTACGGCGAGAAGAGCGCCGAGGCGCTCGACGCGGCGCCGGTTCAGGTCAAAGTGGCGGGCCGGATGCGCGCCAAGCGGGTGATGGGCAAGGCGAGCTTTGCCAAGCTCGAGGATTCGAGCGGTGCGATTCAAGTGTTCCTGCAGCAACAGGCGCTCGGCGAGGCCTACGATGAATTCAAAGGCTGGGATGTCGGCGATGTGATCGGCGCCGAGGGAACCCTGTTCCGCACCAAGACCGGCGAGCTGTCGGTGCGCGCCCGGCAAGTGCTTTTGCTCACCAAGTCGCTGCGGCCGCTGCCCGATAAATGGCATGGGATCGCGGACACCGAAATGCGCTACCGGCGCCGCTACGTCGATTTGATCATGAATGAGGACAGCCGGCGGGTGTTCGAAACGCGGTCGCGAATCGTGCGCTACTTGCGGGCCTTCCTCGACGCGCGCGGCTTCCTGGAGGTGGAGACGCCGATGCTGCACCCGATTCCGGGCGGCGCGGCTGCGCGCCCGTTCAAGACCCATCACAACGCTCTCGATGTGGACATGTACCTGCGCATCGCGCCCGAACTCTATTTGAAGCGGCTCACCGTCGGCGGTTTCGAGCGCGTTTACGAGATCAACCGAAACTTCCGCAATGAAGGGGTCTCGACTCAGCACAATCCCGAATTCACCATGCTCGAGCTGTACCAGGCGTATGCCGATTACGCCGATCTCATGGACATGATGGAAATTCTGTTCCAAGGCCTCGCCGACACGTTCGTCGGCTCGCGCAAGCTCATGTACCAAGGAACGGAGATCGATCTTGGAGAAGGCTTCGCGCGCAGAAGCATCGAGGACGTCATTCTGGAGAACAATCCGGATCTCGATCCCATGTCGCTGCGCGACGCCGCGTATTTGCGGCGCGTCTGCGACTACATGAAAATTCCCCACAAATCGGCAGACGGCCCGGGAAAACTGCAAATCGAGATTTTCGAGCGCACCGGCGAGCACACCCTGGTGCAGCCGACCTTCGCATATGCCTATCCGGCCGAGGTGTCGCCGCTATCGCGGCGCAACGATGTGGATCCCTTCGTCACCGACCGCTGGGAATTGTTCATCGGCGGCCGCGAACTCGCCAACGGATTCTCGGAGCTGAACGACGCCGAGGACCAGGCGCAGCGCTTCAAGGACCAGGTCGAACGCAAGGATGCCGGCGACGAAGAGGCCATGTATTACGACGCCGACTATGTGCGCGCGTTGGAATACGGCATGCCGCCCACGGCGGGACTGGGTTTGGGCGTCGACCGGCTGGTCATGCTGTTTACGAATTCGCCCTCGATTCGCGATGTGCTGCTGTTCCCTCACATGCGGTCCGAGTTTTGAATGCCCCGATCGGCGTGTTCGATTCAGGCGTCGGCGGCTTGACCGTGCTGCGCGCACTGCGCGCAGCGATGCCGGCCGAGAACTTCATCTATCTGGGCGACACGGCGCGGCTGCCTTACGGCACCAAGAGCGCCGAAACGGTGGTGCGCTATTCTCTGCAGTGCGCGGCCGCGCTGATTCGGCGACGCGTTCGTTGTCTGGTGGTCGCTTGCAACACGGCGTCCGCCTCCGCGCTCGACGCGTTGCGCGCGCAGCATCCCGACCTCCCCGTCATCGGCGTCATCGAACCGGGCGCCGCGGCGGCGGTTGCCGCCTCCGAATCGCAGCACATCGCGGTAATCGCCACCGAAGGCACCATCGCAGGCGGCGCTTATCTCACGGCGATTCAGCGCTTGAACCCTGGCGCGCGCGTCACCTCGCGGGCCTGCTCCTTGTTCGTTTCCCTGGCGGAGGAGGGGTGGACCGAGGGCCCGATTGCGGAGGCGGTCGCGCGGCGCTATCTGGATCCGATATTCGCGACGCGCGATGCCCCCGATACCTTGGTGCTCGGATGCACGCATTTCCCGGCGCTGGCTGCGGCGCTGCGCGCGGTGCTGCCGCCGCACGTCGCAATCGTCGACTCGGCGGCGACCACCGCAGCCGCGGTTCGGCAGCGCCTCGAGGGTGGGGCGAGAGCGGCAAACACCGTCGGCGCGGTGGCGTGGCTCGCCACCGACGGCGCCGCGCGCTTTGCGAGAGTGGGAAGCACTTTTCTCGGCCAGACCTTGCACGCCGAGACGGTCGAGATCATCGATCTCTAGCGCCGGCTACTACCTGAACGGCAGGCTGTTGGCCGCGTCCAACGCGGCGCAAGCAAGCATGCGCCGATTTCTTTTCTAAAGTTCGTACGGGAGCGGCAGCACCACGGCAGCCACGGCAGCCACGGCGGCGCCGGCGGCGGCGCCGGTGACCGCATCGCCGTCCGCCGAGTCGCGTGCGGCGAGTGACTCGGCCTCCGTGCCCTCCGCGGCCGGCGCGTGCAGGTTGAGCACGGCCAACGCTTCGACGCCGTCGCCGCTGTCGACCGCTTCGACCAGGCGTCCGGCGCGGCCGTCGCTCAACCGCAGCGATTGACCGATGCGCCATTCGCCGTGCGGCAATCGCAATCGATACAGGCGGCGCTTGATGCGTCCGAGATGCTGGGTGCGCGCGATGATTTCCTGCCCGGTGTAGCAGCCCTTGCTGAAGCTGATGCCGTCCAGGACATCGAGGTTCAGCATCTGCGCAACGAAAGCCTCGCGAGTGGCGAGATATATCTGCGGCAGGCCGGCGCGGATGTCCGCGAGACGCCAGTCATGTTCCAGTTTCTCTGGATCGGCATCGCCGGTGAGTCCGTGCTCCGCCAGTCTCTCTGCAGCGCCGATGACCCAGTAGCGGCTGGGGTCGCGATGCACGCTCGCGACACCGATCTCTTCGGTCTCGGCGTAACCCAAGTCCGAGGGAGCGGCGAGCCCGGCCGACGTCAAGCGTCGCACCGCATGCGCGCCCGCCACGCAGAGCCCATCGCCGGTATCTTCGATGGTGACTTTGGCGCGCAGCACGAACTTGCGCAGCGCCGCCATGGTCGGCGCCAGCAACTCCTTGGGCAGGATGGCGATGATCCCGCTGGAATGGGGCAAGAGATGCAGGAGTGCCAGGACCCGGCCTTGGGGGCTCGAGTACGCGGCCAACACGCACTGCCCATCCGCGAGGCGGCGGGTATCGTTCGATACCTGACCTTGCAGAAAACTGACGGAATCGGGTCCGGTGAATCGCAACACCCCTAAATGGTGTAAGCGGCCTGATCGGGGCGACGCGTCGCTGTGCATGCCCCATGAAGTGGGTACTCGGCTCTCGAAGTCAACCCTGCGCATGGCGCGCGCTCGTCGACATTTTCTGGCAAACTTTCGCCCGTGACGGCGCATTGCGAAAATCAGGCTCGAATCGAGCCGCTCTCCGAGCCTGCCCTTGAGCAGGCGGCCGCGCCGGCGCCGGCGGCCGCCCTGCGCGAGGTCGGCGGGCGCGCAGGGCCGGAGCCGACGCGCTTCGGCGATTGGGAGCTGCGCGGCCGCTGCATCGATTTCTGACCATGCCGCCGTCCCCCGCACGCATCCGGCCGACCTCGCCCCACCTGCAGATCTACCGCTGGCAAATCGGCAACACCCTGTCGATCCTGCACCGCTTGACCGGCGTGGCGCTCGCGATTGGATTGATTGCGCTTAGCTATTGGTTCGTCGCCTTGGCGTCCGGTCCGCAAGCGTATGCCGCGGCGATGCGGATTTTTGCCAGCCCGCCCGGAATCGTTCTGATGGTGGGCTGGACGTTCGCCTTCCTGTATCACCTCTTGAACGGCGTGCGGCATTTGTCCTGGGACATCGGCATGGGGTTCGAGCGCACGCAGCGTCATGCGAGCGGCTGGCTTGCGGTGCTCGGCGCGATCGGGTTGACCGTGGCCGTTTGGGCCTTGATCTGGACGAGTCATCGGCCATGAGTTTGCGCAGTCCCTTGGGCCGTGTGCTCGGTCTCGGATCCGCCAAGGAAGGAACCGGACATTGGCTGGCGCAGCGCGTGAGCGCCGTCGCGCTGATCCCGCTGACGTTGTGGTTCATGTTCTCCTTGCTGGGATTGCCGGCGCTCGACTACGCCACGGTCAAGCTCTGGCTGTCGTATCCGCTGAGCGGGTTTTTGGCCATACTGCTGATTGCCGCGCTCACCTATCACTCCTACCTTGGAACCGCCGAGGTGATCGAAGACTACGTGCAGGCCGCGGGCTCCAAGATATTTTCCTTGCTGCTGCTGCGCTTCTCGTACGTGCTGGCCGGCGGCGCGAGCATATTTGCGATTTTGCGCGTGGCATTCGGGCCGTTGCGACCATGAGCGAATACAAACTGATCGACCACACCTACGACGTGGTGGTCGTCGGCGCCGGAGGCGCGGGATTGCGCGCCACCTTCGGTCTGGCCGAGGCCGGTCTCGCCACGGCCTGCCTGACCAAGGTGTTCCCGACGCGCAGCCACACCGTCGCCGCGCAGGGCGGCATCTCGGCGGCGCTCGGCAACATGGGCGCCGATGATTGGCGGTGGCACATGTACGACACCGTGAAGGGGTCGGACTGGCTCGGCGACCAGGATGCCATCGAGTTCATGTGCAAGGAGGCGCCGGCCGCGGTCATCGAGCTCGAACACTACGGCGTGCCGTTCTCGCGCACCGAGGACGGCCGCATCTACCAGCGGCCCTTCGGCGGAATGACGACTCACTTCGGCAAGGGCATCGCGCAGCGCACCTGTGCCGCGGCGGATCGCACCGGCCACGCCATGCTGCACACTCTGTACCAGCAATCCCTCAAGCACGAGGCGAGCTTCTTCATCGAGTATTTCGCTCTCGATCTCATCATGGAAAACGGCGAGTGCCGCGGCGTCATCGCGCTCGACATGTCCGACGGCACGCTGCATCGGTTTCGCGCCCATATGGTGATCGTGGCCACCGGCGGCTACGGCCGCGCATGGTTTTCCTGCACCTCGGCGCATACCTGTACCGGGGACGGCGGCGGCATGGCGCTGCGTGCGGGCTTGCCGCTGCAGGACATGGAGTTCGTGCAGTTCCACCCCACCGGCATCTACGGCGCCGGCTGTCTGATCACCGAGGGATCGCGCGGCGAAGGGCGGATACCTGACCAACTCCGCGGGCGAGCGCTTCATGGAACGCTACGCGCCGAACGCCAAGGACTTGGCCTCCCGCGACGTGGTGAGCCGCGCGATGACCGTGGAGATTCGCGAGGGCCGCGGCGTCGGGCCGCTCAAGGACCACATTGATCTGCATTTGGAACACTTGGGTCCGGCGGTGATCAAGGAACGATTGCCCGGAATCGCGGAGACCGCTCGAATCTTCGCCGGCGTGGATGTCAACAAGGAACCGATCCCCGTGTTGCCCACGGTGCACTACAACATGGGCGGAATTCCGTGCAACGTGCATGGCGAGGTCGTGACCCGCAGCGGCGGGGCCGATACGGTGGTACCCGGACTCATGGCGGTCGGGGAGGCGGCCTGCGTATCGGTGCACGGCGCGAACCGCCTCGGCTCGAACTCTTTGCTCGATCTCGTCGTCTTCGGCCGCGAGGCGGCGCGGCACTGTGCGCGGGTCGTCAAACCGGCGACGCCGCACCGCGCCTTCAAAGCCGACGCCTGCGACCCATCGATCGCCCGGCTGGACGGATTCCGTCATGCCAAGGGCGCGCGGCGCACGGCCGACATTCGCCTGGCGATGCAGCGCGTCATGCAGAGCGATGCGGCGGTATTTCGCACCGGCGAGTCCTTGAATGACGGCAAGCGCCGGCTGGCGGAAGTCTTCGATTCTTTCGCCGAGGTCCAAGTCACCGACCGTTCGCTCGTCTGGAACACCGACCTCATCGAAACCTTGGAACTCGACAACCTGTTGGGGCAGGCCGTTGCCACCATGCACTCGGCGGAGAATCGCGAGGAGAGCCGAGGAGCGCAGGCGCGGGAGGATTTTCCGAGCCGCGACGACCAAAATTGGCTGAAGCATACGCTGTGCTGGGTCGACGCCAAGGGCGCCGCGCAGTTCGATTATCGGCCGGTGCATCTCAACACCCTGACCGCCGATGTCGAATCGATACCACCCAAGGCCAGGACTTACTAGGCCGCGCGGATGATCAGGAGCATTTGATGGCTGAATTCTCGCTTCCCGCCAATTCCAAAGTGCGCAAGGACGGCCGGGTGTACAAGGCGCCCGCCGGCGCCAAGAATGTCCGCGTTTTCAAGATCTACCGATTTGACCCGGACTCAGGCTCAGAATCCGCGCCTCGACAGCTATGAGATCGACATGGACGCCTGCGGGCCCATGGTGTTGGATGCCCTGATCAAGATCAAGAACGAGATCGATTCCACCTTGAGCTTCCGCCGCTCATGCCGCGAGGGGATCTGCGGTTCCTGCGCCATGAACATCGACGGCACGAACGGCCTGGCCTGCGTGCGCGCCTGCGACGACGTCAAGAACGAGATCAAGATCTATCCGCTGCCGCACTTGCCGGTCATCAAGGACCTGGTGCCGGATTTGACCAACTTCTATGCGCAGTACGCGTCCATCAAGCCGTGGCTGCAGACCCGCACGCCGCCGCCGCCCGATGCCGAGCGCCTGCAGTCCAAAGAGGATCAGGAAAAGGTCGATCGGCCCTCGGCATGCATCCTGTGCGCCTGCTGCTCCACCGGCTGCCCGAGCTACTGGTGGAACAGCGAGCGCTACTTGGGGCCCGCGGCGCTGCTGGCGGCCTACCGCTGGATCGTCGATAGCCGCGATGAGGCGGCCGGCGAGCGCCTCGATTACCTCGAGGATCCGTTCCGGCTGTACCGTTGCCATACCATCATGAACTGCACCGAAGCCTGTCCGAAGGATCTCAATCCTGCGAAAGCCATCGGCGAAATCAAGCAAATGATGGCGCATCGCCGCCTTTGATGGCTGCCCCCTCGCCCGCGCCGGCCGCCTACCCTGAGGAACACGGGAAATTGCGCTGGCGATGCCGCCGCGGCATGAAAGAGCTGGATGTCTTGCTGACGCGTTATGTGAACGAGCGATTCTGCGGCGCATCGAGCGTGGAGCAAGACCTCTTCAAGGAGCTGCTTGAAGCGGAGGACTCGGTTCTCTATGGCTACTGCCTGGGCGGGGAGAAGCCGCCGCCCCGGTTCGCGGCGCTGATCGAGCGAATTACCGCAAACCCGCCTGGGGCCGGATAATGCCCCACCCAAGCCGCTGTTAGAATCGATCCGTGCGCCAAGTCACGTTTAAAAGAGATTCGTCGCGGGAATCGTCGAACTTTTGCCGACGCGGAAGGTCTACCGCGACAGGCTGGGTTGTGAGCCCGCCGGTTTGGGGTCACGCATGAGCGTTGAGGAAAGTGACCTTAAACTGGTCGAGAGAGTCCAGCGCGGCGAGCGCGCGGCGTTCGATTTGTTGGTCCTGCGATACCAGCACAAGGTGCTGAAGCTGATCATGCGTTACGTGCACGATGCAACCGAGGCCGAAGACATCGCACAGGAGGCTTTCGTCAAAGCGTTCCGTGCGCTGCAATCATTTCGCGGCGATAGCGCGTTTTATACCTGGCTGTATAGAATCGCCATCAACACCGCGAAGAATGCCCTGGTTGCCACCAAACGCCGGCCCATGGATTACGATCTCGACCTTCAGGATCCGGAACAATACGACCTGCATGCCCGGCTGGCCGAATCCGAGACGCCCGAGGGGCTGCTGCTCACCGACGAGATTCGCGACACCGTGAACCGCGCCATCGAGAATCTGCCGGAGGACTTGCGCACCGCAATCGTGCTGCGCGAATTGGAAGGGCTGAGCTACGAAGACATCGCGCAAACCATGGATTGCCCGGTCGGAACGGTGCGCTCGCGAATCTTTCGCGCGCGCGAAGCGATTGACAAAAAGTTGAGACCCATTTTCGACGGCGGCCTTGGTCGGCCCGAGGACACATGAGCGAACAAATTCGTGAACAGGTTTCGGCATTTCTCGACGGAGAACTGCCCAATTCGGAATCTGAATTGCTGCTGAAGCGGCTCACCCGCGACGGGGTGCTGCGCGAGAGCTTCGGCCGCTATGCATTGATCGGCGAGGCAATCCGCGGCGCGAGCCGGGCTTATTTGACGCAGGGGTTCGCCGGCCGGGTGAATCTGGCCATCGACGGCGAGCCGATTTCGGCCGGCGGGCATGTGGCGCAGGTTCGTGCATCCCGGTGGTGGCGGCCGTTCGCGGGAGCCGCGGTGGCGGCCGGCGTGGCCGCGGTGGCGGTCGTCGCCTTCCACCAGCGGGCGGATACACCCGGGTTACGGCCGGCCTTGGCGTTGAGCCGGGGTCAGGTCCAATCTGCCGCCCTGGCGCAAAACGGCGCCGTACCCGCCGCGCCTCGCGAAGCGATCTCCTATACCGTGCCGGCGGTCTCCGGCGCGGCACCCGCGGGCCTCGCGCCGGGGCGCCTGACCAACTATGTGTTCGCCCACAGCCTGTACTCCTCCGGGCTCGCACAGCGCGGGGTGATGGCGGACATGCTCATCGAGTCCGACCAGCAGCAGCCTGCCATCGAAGAAGCGGCGGCGCACGTTGCTCCATGATCGGGAGCGTACGTCGAGCCAACTGGCTGGTTCCCTGCGCCGTCGTGGGCGCGCTGTTGAGCGCACTACCCCAACGTTCGCGAGGCGCCGACGACCCGCGCGAGTGGCTGCAGAAAATGAATCAGGCGCTGGCCACGCGCAACTATGACGGCACGTTCTTTCACTTGAGCGAGGGCCGCGTCGAGACCATGCGCATCGTGCACCGGGTGCGCGCCGGCCGCGTCGACGAGCGGCTGCAGTCCCTGGACGGCTCCGGCCGGGAGTTCGTGCGCAATAACGATGAATTGACCTGCTATTTGCCCGATCAGCATACGGTGCTGGTCGAACCGCGGCCGGATAAGGGCCCGTTTTTGGGGTCGCTGCCGCAATTCGGTGCGGACGCGAACGAGTTCTATCGCATCGAGTCGTTGCCGGCGGCGCGCATCCTGGACCGCGCCGCGCGGGTCATCGCGGTGAATCCCAAGGACCAGTTCCGGTTTGGGTATCGCCTCTGGCTCGATGAAAAGACCGCGATGCCGCTCAAGACGCAGCTCTGCGATTCGCGCGGACAGGTGATCGAACAGATATTCTTCGCGCGGCTCGACATGCCGGACAGCATCCCGGACAGCGAACTCGCGCCTGCGGTGCGTACCGAAGGCATGCGATGGGTGCGCCAGGGACCGTCGCACGACGCATCGGCGGAGCTGTCCGCGTACCGCGCCAGCGAACTGCCGCCGGGATTTCACTTGACGGTGGCCGGCGCCCAGACCATCGGCGAGGCCACCGCGCCGGCGAGTCACCTGGTCTACTCGGACGGATTGGCGACGGTGTCGGTATTCGTCGAGGCGCCGCCGGCCGATACGCCGGCTACGGAGAGCAGCCCCGCTGGCGCCGGCCCGAACCGCCGATGCAGGGGCTGGCGCGGGTGGGTTCGGGATATGCCTTTTCCACGGTCGTGCAGGGCCACCAGGTCACTGCGGTCGGCGAGGTGCCCGCCCAGACCGTCGAGTTCATCGCCCATTCGGTCAAAGCCACCGGCAGCGCCGAGCTTCCGCGCCACTGACCGATGCGCTCCTGACCCATGCCCTCCGGGAAGCCGCGCTTCCTCCTGTACTCGCGCGCCGGCTGCGGCCTGTGCGAGGAGATGTTGAGCGCACTTGGCGCGTTGCCCGAAGCCCAGCCGTTTCCCATCGATGTGCTCGACGTCGATGCCGAGCCCGGCGCAAAAGCGCGCTACGGCCATAAGATTCCGGTGTTGCTGTTCGCGGGTGAATTGGTGTGTCACGGGCATTTGGACGCCGAGGAAGTACATAAGGCCCTCGTTTACCATCGCCGACCGGTATAATCGATGGTTTGTCCCCACCCAGGCCTAGATGAAGAATATCCGCAACTTTTCCATCATTGCTCATGTTGATCATGGCAAATCGACTTTGGCGGATCGATTCATCCAGGAATGCGGCGGTCTCGATGCGCGGGAGATGCAGGCTCAGGTGCTCGACTCGATGGATTTGGAGCGGGAGCGGGGCATTACCATCAAAGCGCAGAGCGTCACGCTCGCGTTCAAATCGATCACCGGCGAGATCTATCAGCTGAATTTCATCGATACGCCCGGTCATGTGGATTTCTCCTACGAAGTGTCGCGCTCGCTCGCGGCCTGCGAGGGAGCGCTCCTGGTGGTCGACGCGGCCCAGGGTGTCGAGGCGCAGAGCGTTGCCAATTGCTATACGGCCCTGGAGCAGGGGCTCGAGGTGCTGCCGGTCATCAACAAGATCGATTTGCCCTCGGCGGATCCGGCCAAGGTCATTCATGAAATCGAAGAGATCATCGGAATTCCGGCCGACGATGCCGCTCTGGTCAGCGCCAAGACCGGACTCGGGGTCCCCGAACTGCTGGAACAGCTGGTCAAGCGCATTCCGGCTCCCAAGGGCGATCCGGACGGTCCATTGCAGGCATTGATCATCGATTCATGGTTCGACAACTACGTCGGCGTGGTGTCGCTGGTGCGGGTCATGAATGGTGCATTGCACACCGGCGCCAAGATCCGCGTCATGTCGACGGGCCGCAGCCACCAGATCGACAAGCTCGGCCGTTTCGCGCCCAAGCCCGTGACCCGCGACTCCCTGCTTACCGGCGAAGTCGGATTCGTCATCGCCGGCATCAGAGGAGATCGACGGGGCGCCGGTGGGCGATACCATCACGCTCGAGAACAATCCGGCGAAAGCGCCGCTCGAGGGCTTCAAGCAGGTGCAGCCGCGGGTCTTCGCCGGCATGTTTCCCACCAGCTCGGACGATTACGAGCAGTTCCGCGAAGCGCTCAAGAAATTGAAGCTCAACGATTCGGCGCTGCATTTCGAGCCCGAGGTGTCGACCGCGCTGGGATTTGGATTTCGCTGCGGGTTCCTGGGGCTGCTGCACATGGACATCGTGCAGGAGCGCCTGGAGCGCGAGTACGACCTCGACCTCATCACCAGCGCGCCGACCGTCATCTACGAGGTGCTGCTCACCGACGGCACGGTCGTCAATGTCGACAATCCATCCAAGCTGCCTCCCCAGGACCGCATCTCCGAGCTGCGCGAGCCGATCATCACCGCCAACATCCTGGTTCCGCCGGACCACGTCGGCGCGGTGCTGACCCTGTGCAGCGAGAAGCGCGGCGTGCAGAAAAAGATGCTGTTCCTCGGCAGCCAGGTGTCGCTGCAGTACGATCTGCCGCTGGCCGAAGTCGTGCTCGATTTCTTCGATCGGCTGAAGTCCGCGAGCCGCGGCTACGCATCGTTCGACTACGAATTCAGCCACTTTCAGACGGCGCCGCTGGTCAAGCTCGATGTGTTGATCAACGGCGATCCGGTCGACGCCCTGTCGCTCATCGTCCACCGCGATAATTCGTACAACCGCGGCCGCGAATTGGTCGACAAGATGCAGGAGCTGATCCCGCGCCAGATGTTCGACATCGCCGTGCAGGCCGCGATCGGCAGCCATATCATCGCGCGGGCCAGCGTCAAGGCCATGCGCAAGAACGTGCTCGCCAAGTGCTACGGCGGCGACATCACGCGCAAGCGCAAGCTGCTCGAGAAGCAGAAGGCCGGCAAGAAGCGCATGAAGCAGGTCGGTCAGGTCGAGATTCCGCAAGAGGCCTTTCTGGCGGTCTTGCAGGTCGGCAAGAAGACCAATTGAGCGCGGCGCCTTGGTTGAATCCTTTGCTAATTTTGGGGGTATTTCGTGAATGACGGCGATAGCCTTTTCATGGGCCTATTGTGCGCAGGCGTCGTCTGCGTTCTGGTGATTCTGGCGGACGGCTGGTTCGTGAGGCCCAAGCGTGATCCCGGTGCAATGAGCGTCGAGGAGCCTTGGCTGCCGAAAATGGCCGGCTATGCGCTGGTGGGCTTGAGCCTGGCGATGCTGTGGCGCCTGTTCCGCTACGAGGCGGTCGATTTCAGTCTCATGCTGGTGGTGGTGGGCGCCGTTTCGGGCCTCATTTGGGGCGTGGACCAGGCGTTCTTCGCGCGCCGGCGCAAGCAGCTCGCCGCCGCGGCAGGCACGCCGCAGGAGCGGGTGCGCGAACCCCTTGCCGTCGAATATGCGCGCTCATTCTTTCCGGTCATCGTGCTGGTCTTGGTGATCCGCTCGTTTCTGTTCGAGCCGTTTCGCATCCCCTCCGATTCGATGATGCCGACCCTGTTCGACGGTGATTTCATCTTCGTCAGCAAGTTTTCCTACGGGTTGCGCCTGCCGGTCTCCAATACGCTGTTGGTTCCCACCGGCACGCCGCAACGGGGCGATGTGATCGTGTTCCGCCTGCCGCCCAATCCGAAAATCAACTACATCAAGCGCCTGGTCGGCCTGCCGGGAGACCGCATCCGGGTGGACGAGAACAACCAGCTGTACGTCAACGACAAGCCCATGCCGCAGGAGCGCGGGCCGGTCTACGCCGGCCCGAAGCAGGACATGTCGAATTACGCGGGCGCCCCCACGGCTTTCGAGCAGCTCGGCGACAAGCGCCATCTCATCATGTTCGCCCACGGCGGCGTCAAAGCCGGCGAGTGGGTGGTGCCGCCCGAGGCACTATTTCTTCATGGGCGACAACCGCAACAACAGCAAGGACAGCCGGTTCCAGGACGAAATCGACGCGCCGGGGTTCGTGCCGGAGCAGAATCTGGTGGGTAAAGCGGTGCGAATCTGGCTTAATCTCGATACTCGTGACGGACCTCTCTGGCGACGGATAGGGAATGCGATTCAATAGGAGGCCATTTAGGGAGACCAGGACATGAAGCACACTATGCAGCGGCGTCAGCAGGGCATGACATTCATCGGTTTGCTCTGCATTCTCGCGATGGCCGGCGTCGATCGTCTACGCGGGCATTCGCCTGGTCCCCGTGTACCTCAACTACATGAAGATCGTGAAGACGCATGGAGACGACGGCGTCCGAATTCAAGGGCGAGAATGCCGATCCGGCCGCCATGCGCAATTCATTGGAAAGGCATTGGGAAATAACGACCATCTCCGCGGTGGATTACAAGGATGTCGAGATCACGAAGGACGAGGGCGGCGGAGTATCGCTGCACGTCGTCTACGACGATTCGGAGCCCTATGTCGGCAACGTCTCGCTGGCCGTGCACTTCGACAAGACCGTGAAGGTGCGGTGAATTCGACGCCCAAATCGGACGCGCTCTTGAATTGGGTCGAGCACTCGTTCGGCTATGTTTTCCTGCAGCCGGCGCTGTGCCACGCCGCGCTGACCCACCGCAGCGCCGGCACCGATCACAATGAGCGGCTGGAATTCCTCGGCGACTCGATCCTCAATTGCAGCGTGGCGCGCCTGCTCTACGATGCGCATCCACTGGCGGATGAAGGGGCCCTGTCGAGCCTGCGGGCGACGCTGGTCAGCGGCGAGACCCTGGCGCAGATCGCCGGCGAGCTGGGTTTGGGCGACCACCTGCGCCTCGGGCTGGGCGAGTTGAAGTCCGGCGGATTTCGCCGCGCGTCGATTTTGGCGGACGCGTTGGAGGCTTTGTTGGGCGCGATATTTCTGGATTCGGGTTTCGATGCGGCGGCGGCCGCGGTGGCGCGCATCTTCGGCCCGCGGATCGCGGAATTGCCGTCGGCGGATACGCTGAAGGACCCCAAGACCCGGCTGCAGGAAGCGCTGCAGGCGCACGGACTCGCCCTGCCGGTCTACACCCTGACCGCCGTGGCGGGCGACCCGCACGCGCAGTCGTTCACCGTCAGCTGCGAGGTGCCGGTTTTCGAGCTCGCCGCCGTGGGCGAGGGCGGCAGCCGGCGGCGCGCCGAGCAATTGGCGGCCGCGAAGCTGCTGGAGCTGCTGCCGGCCGAAATGCGGAAGGCCGAATGAGCGAGTCCGGTATTTCGCGCCGGGCATGTGGCCATCGTGGGCCGGCCGAACGTCGGCAAATCGACCCTGGTCAATGCCTTGGTGGGGCGCAAGGTATCCATCGTCACCGCCAAGCCGCAAACCACGCGGCACCGCATCTTGGGCGTCGTCAATCGCCCGGAGGCGCAGCTGGTGCTGGTCGATACGCCGGGTCTGCACGAATCGACGCGCCGCGTCATGAATCAGTACATGAATCGCGTCGCCATCTCCTCCTCCCAGGATGCGGACGTGGTCGTGTTCGTGATCGAAGCCATGCAGTTCACGGAAGAGGACATGTGGGTTTGGGACCGGGTGCGGGGCCTGAAGCAGCCGCTGTTCCTGGTGATCAACAAGGTCGATCGCGTTTTCCCCAAGGAGCAGATGCTGCCCTTTCTCGAGGAGATGACGCGAGCGCATTCCGGCCTCGGGAATCGTGCCGATATCGGCGCTGCAGTCTGATAATCTTGACCGGCTGGTCGATCTCATCGGTTCGCGGCTGCCGGTATCGCCGCCGTTGTTCGCCTCCGACGTCGTCACCGATCGGGACGAGCCGTTTCATGCGGCCGAGATCGTGCGTGAGAAGCTGACGCTGAAGCTGCGCGAGGAATTGCCCTATGGCATCAATGTGCAAATCGAACGCTTTGCGGACGAGAACAATCGCATCATGATCAACGCCGTCATCTGGGTCGAGCGCGCCGGGCAGAAGGCCATCGTGATCGGTCAGGGCGGCGAGCGCTTGAAGGAGATCGGCCGCCTGGCGCGCATCGAACTCAACGATCTGTGGCAGCGCTCCGTGCATCTCGAGCTATGGGTCAAGGTCAAGGAAAACTGGGCCGACAGCGAGATGGCGCTGCGCCAGTTTGGGTACGATACATTGTGAAGAGCGTGAGGCCGCCGGCTCCCGGCGCGCCCGCGCGGCGCGTATGGCTGGCGCCGGCCTACGTGCTTGCACCAATACGCCTATCGCGACACGAGCCGCATCGTGGAGGTGTTCACCAGCGATCATCGGACGGCTCACCCTGTTCGCGCGCGGCGCCAACGGACCCAAATCCGGCTTGCGCGGCGTGCTGCGGCCGTTCCAGCGCATGCTCGTATCCTGGTCGGGCAAGGGGGAGGCCTGCCAGCTGGTGTCGGCGGAGATCGATGGCGTGGTCACCAACCTCGCGCCGAATCGGCTCATGAGCGGATTCTATTTGAACGAGCTGCTGTTGAAGCTGACGCAGCGCTGCGATCCGCACCCGGAGATTTTCTTCTCCTACGCCTCCTGCGTGCAGGCGCTGTGCGACGGGGAGGTCGAGGAACCCACGCTGCGCCGCTTCGAGAAGCGGCTGCTGAACGATCTGGGCTATGGCCTGGAGCTCGACGTGACCGGCGAGGGGGCTCCGGTGGAGCGCGACGGCTACTACCGGTTCGCCCTGCAAAGCGGGCCGCAGCCCTGCGTGGCCGAATCGCCGGGCGCGGTTTACGGCCAATCGCTGGCCGATCTGCAGGTCGAAAGCTTCGACGACCCGCGCTCGCTGCGCGACGCCAAGCGGCTGTTGCGCGCGGCGATCGACGCCTGTCTCGACGGCCGCGCGTTGAAGTCGCGGCGAGGTTGCGCTGGCAATGCGCCATCGCGGGCCGCTCCCGTGAGCGGCGGCGCATGCACGCCGGCATCGCGCTCGGCGTGAACATCGATCACGTGGCCACCTTGCGCCAGGCGCGCCGCGCGCGCTACCCCGACCCCTTGTACGCGGCGCTCATGGCCGAGGAGGCGGGCGCCGACAGCATCACCCTGCATCTGCGCGAGGACCGGCGGCACATCCAGGATCGGGATGTCAGCGGCATGCGCGAGGCTCTGCAGACCCGCATGAACCTCGAAATGGCGGTCACCGAGGAGATGATCCGCATCGCGCAACGCGTCCTGCCGCAGGATTGCTGCCTGGTGCCCGAATCGCGCCAGGAAGTCACCACCGAAGGCGGCTTGGACGTCGCGGGGCAGGGCGCACGAATCGCCGACGCCGTGCAGGCGCTCGGCAAATCGGGCATCCGTGTCTCCCTGTTCATCGACCCGGACCTGGAGCAAATCGAAGCGGCTCATCGCGCACGCGCGCCGGTGATCGAACTGCACACCGGCACGTATGCCGATTCGACGGGGGCGGCCTGCGCCCGCGAATTCGAGCGGCTGTCCGCCGCCGCGAAATTCGCCGCGCGCCTCGGGCTGATCGTGAATGCGGGTCACGGCCTCAACTACCACAACGTCGAGCCGATCGCCGCAATCGCGGAAATCGTCGAGCTCAACATCGGCCACGCCATCGTGGCGCGCTCCATCACCGACGGGCTGGCCAAGGCCGTGCGGGATATGAAAGCAGCTGATGCGGGCAGCAAGGGCTTAAGGGAGCTTTAGTCCGATGCGCGATCGATGATCTACGGGATCGGCATCGATGTGCTCAAGGTGGATCGCATCGAGCGCGTCTATCAGAAGCATGGCGAGCGCTTTCTATCGCATCTGCTGATGCCCGAAGAGCGGGTGCAGTTCGAGCGCACGGCGCGTCCCGTGCGCTTCATCGCCATGCGCTTCGCCGCCAAGGAAGCCATCGTCAAGGGCATGGGCACGGGCTTTGCGCACGGCGTCTGGATACGCGACGTCGGCGTGGTGCAGAATTCCTGGGGCAAACCCGAAGTGGTCTACTCCGCCCGCGGCGCCAAGGTCCGCGACGGTCTCGGCATCGGCGAAGGCCATGTGACATTGACCGACGAGGCGGGCCTGGTGGTGGCGGTCGCGATCCTCATGCGGCGAGCCGCGCCGTGAATACCCTGGTGTTCGACATCGAAACCGTGCCCGACACGGATCTCGGCCGGCGTCTGCACGGTTTGCACGATCTGTCCGATGAGCAGGTGGCGCAGATCATGTTCACCAAGCGCCGCCAGGAAACCGGCAGCGAATTCCTGTCGCACGAGCAGCACCGCATCGTGGCGATCTCCGTGGTGATGCGTTCGCGGGACGCCCTGAAGCTGTGGAGCGTCGGCGAGGAGGCATCCTCGGAGAAGGAATTGATCGAGCGGTTCTTCGACGGCCTGGACAAATTCACGCCCGATCTGGTGTCGTGGAACGGTGCGGGGTTCGACCTGCCGGTCCTCAACTACCGCAGTCTGCTGCACAGCGTGACCGCGGCGCGTTACTGGGAAACGGGCGATTCCGACCATAGCTTCAGATTCAGCAATTACTTGAGCCGGTTCCATTGGCGGCACATGGATCTGATGGATATTTTGTCCGGCTTTCAGGGGCGCGGCCGCGCGAGCCTCAACGACATCGCGACGCTGCTGGGATTTCCCGGCAAGGTCGGCATGCACGGCGCGGATGTCTGGCCCGAGTATCTGCGCGGCGGCCTCGCGCGGATTCGCAATTACTGCGAGACCGATGTCCTCAACACGTACTTGATCTATCTGCGCTTCGAGCTGCTGCGCGGGCGTCTGAACGCGGCCGAGCACGCGCACGAGACCGCCCGCGTCCGCAAATTGCTCGACGATTCTGCCGCCGCGCATTTGAAAGAATTTGCGGCCGCATGGCCCGCGAGTTGACCGCCGGCGAGATTCAGGAAGCGGACATCGTGGATCTGGCCCACGACGGCCGGGGAATTGCGCGTCTCAACGGCAAGGCCGTGTTCGTCGCGGGCGCATTGCCGGGAGAACGCGTGCGCCTGCGGGTGTTCAAGCGGCGCCGGCAATTGGACGAAGCCGGCTTGGTCGAAGTCTTGAGTGCCTCGCCGGACCGCGTCGTACCGGCTTGCGCGCACTTCGGGGTTTGCGGCGGTTGCTCGCTGCAGCATCTGTCGGCGCAGGCGCAGCTGGCGGCGAAGGAGCGGCAGCTGCTGGAGAATTTGCAGCGCATCGGCAGGGTGCGCCCGGAGCGCGTGTTGCCCCCGCTGCGCGGTCCCGAATGGGCTTATCGCCGCCGCGCGCGGCTCGGGGTCAAGTACGTCCACAAGAAGGGCCGGGTGCTGGCCGGCTTTCGGGAACGCGAAAAACCGTATATCGCGGACCTCGAGCGCTGTGAAGTTTTGCAGGAGCCCTTCGGCACTTTGCCGCGGGACCTCGCCGCCCTGGTGGAGACGCTCGCGATCCGGGAAAAAATACCCCAGGTGGAGGTGGCGGCCGGCGACGCTGCGGCGGCGCTGGTGTTTCGCGTGCTGGAGGCGCCGGGGCCGGAGGATGCCGAGAAAATCGCGGCTTTCGGCGCCCGCACGAAGGTGCAGATCTTTCTGCAGACCGGCGGCCTCGATACGGTGCGGCCCTTGCAGCCGCATTACCCGCCGCTGACCTACGCCGTGGAGGGCGGCCTCGCGATCGAATTTTCGCCGGTCGATTTCATTCAGGTCAACCGCGAGGTCAATGTGTCGATGGTGGCCGCGGCCGTCCGGCTGCTGGGGCCCGACCGAGGATGATCGGGTGCTCGATCTGTTTTGCGGTCTGGGCAATTTTACCCTGCCCTTGGCGCGCCGCGCGGGGCGCGTGGTGGGGGTCGAGGGGGACGCGGCGCTCATCGCCAAGGCGCGGGCCAACGCCGCCCGCAACGGCATTGGCAATGCGGCATTCTTCCGGGAGAATCTATTCGAACCGGCGCAGTTCGGGCCGTGGGCGAACGAGCGCTATGATCTGGTGCTGCTCGACCCGCCGCGGGCGGGGGCTTCCGCGGTGCTGGCACGCGATGGCGCATTGGCGTCCGCGCCGAGTCGTGTATATTTCCTGCCATCCGGGGAGTTTGGCGCGGGATGCTGAAATCTTGGTGCACGCCCAAGGCTACCAGCTGACCTGCGCAGGGGTGATGGACATGTTTCCGCAGACGACGCACGTCGAATCGATCGCGGTATTCGAAGCGCCGGCATGAGAGGACCCTGCGCATGAGTCTGGGACCGTTCATGGTCGACATCGCCGGCACGGAACTGAGCGCCGACGATGTCCGGGTGCTTACGCATCCGCTGGTCGGCAGCGTGATCTTGTTCGCCCGCAACTACGTGAACCCGCGGCAAGCTCGCCGACCTCACGGCGCTATCCGCGCCGTGCGCTACGCCGCATCTCCTGATCGCGGTGGATCAGGAAGGGGGGCGGGTGCAGCGCTTCCGCGACGGATTTACGCGCCTGCCCGCGGTGCGCCTGCTGGGCCGAGTCTACGATGAGGACCGGCGCGACGGGCTGGCCCTGGCGCAGTCGGTGGGCTGGTTGATGGCGAGCGAATTGCGCGCCGTGGGCGTGGATTTCAGCTTTGCTCCCTGCGTCGATCTCGACTACGGCGTCAGCGAGATCATCGGCGACCGTGCCTTTCACAGCGATCCGGATGCGGTCGCCGCGCTGGCCGTGGCCATGCTGTCGGGCATGCGCGAGGCGGGGATGGCGGCGGTCGCCAAGCACTTTCCGGGCCACGGCGCGGTGGTGGCCGATTCGCATGTCGCGCTGCCGGTGGATCGGCGCGAATTCGCCGATTTGGAGCCGGATATCCGGCCCTACCGCCCGCTGATCGACAACAATCTCGCCGGCATCATGGCGGCCCACGTGGTGTTCCCGGCGGTCGATGCCCTGCCGGCCAGCCTGTCGCGGCGCTGGATCACCGGCATGTTGCGCGGCGAGCTGAGATTCCACGGCTGCGTGTTCGCCGACGACCTGACCATGGCGGGAGCGGCGGCATTCGGCGATGTCATTGCCCGTGCCGAGCTGGCGTTTGCTGCAGGTTGCGACGTCCTGCCCATTTGCAACGATAGACATTCCGTAGAATTGGTGCTGGACAGATTCGGGGCGGATGTCGGCTCGGCGCCGTCGCAGGCGCGCCTGGTGCGCATGCGCGCCCGCGGCGAGGCAGCCGGCGGATTTGCGCAGCAGCCGGCAGTGGCAGGAGACGGCGGCGCGCATCGCCGAGCTTGTCGACACCGCCGCCGCCGTTGGTGCTGACGGAGGGAGAATGATGGCCGGCTTTGACGCGGATTTGTATCGTCGCTTGGTCGAGACCTCGCCCGAAGGAGTGGTGCTCGTGGACGCGCAGGATCCCGAGCACCCGGTGATTTACGTGAATCGCCGGTTTCGAAGCGCTTGACCGGCTACTCGGCGGCCGAGCTGCTCGGCCGCAATCTGCGCTTCCTGCAGTCGGAGACGATCGCGAACAGGACGGCCGGCATCGATTGCGCGAAGCGCTCGGCCGGGGAGAATCCTGCCGGGTGCTGCTGCGCAATTACCGCAAGGACGGCACCTTGTTTTGGAACGAAATGACGGTGTTGCCGCTGCTCGGCGCGGATGGGCGCGTCACTCACTTCGCCGGCCATCATCGGGATGCGGGCGAGCGCCTGCGCATCGATCCCAAGCTCGCCCGCGACTCGTTGAGCGGGGCGCACCAGCCGACCGCGGTGGCGATCCGCGACGATCGATTGACGGGGCTGTTCACGCTGGCCTATCTCGAGGAACTGCTGAAGCGCGATTGGGCGGTCGCGCAGCGGGAAAAGCGCAGCATCGCGGTGTTCGCGATCGACATCGACGCGCTCGACCTCTACAACGCCACTTTTGGCCGCGCGGCCGGCGATTCCACGATTCGCCGCGTGGCGCACGTCGTGTCCGGATGCCTGCGCCGCTCGAGCGATGTCGACCGCGCGCATCGACGGCGGCAGTCTGATTGCGTTCGCGCCGGGCCTCACGACGAGCAGGCATTGCGCGTCGGCCAAGCTCATGGCCGAAAGAGTCAGGGACCTTCGGATCCATCATCCACGATCGGCGGTATTGCGCTATATCAGCGTGAGCGTCGGCGTGTGCGCCGCCGTGCCGCGAAGCGCCGATAGCCCGGAGGCGTTGGTGCAGAAGTCGCAGCAGCAACTGCAGATCGCCAAGAAGTCCGGGCGCAATCAGGCGGCCTGAAGCCGCGCCCGTCGCCATATGCAGTTCACTCGCGCCATCGTGCGCCCGCCTGCGCCGAAGTTTCGCGGCCGGCCTGTCGAGCGGCCTCGAAGGGCGCGCCCGATGTCGCCCGCGCCCTCGAGCAGCACGCGGCTACGTGCAGGCGCTGCGCGACTGCGGACTCGACGTCACGTCTCTGGAACCCGAATGCGAGTATCCCGACTCGACCTTCGTCGAGGACACGGCGATCGTGACCGCACGGGGCGCCGTGCTCACGCGCCCCGGCGCGCCCAGCCGCCAGGGCGAGGTGCAGAGCATGGCAGCAGTGCCTGCGCGATTTCTTTGCCGAACTGCCGACGATCGCGCCGCCCGGCAGCGTGGACGGCGGAGACATCTGCGAGGCGGACGGGCATTTTCTGATCGGCGTGTCGGCCCGCACCAACGCGGACGGCGCGCGGCAATTGGCGCGAGCATCTGGGCCGATGGGGCTACGCCTCGAGCACCATCGACATCCGCGTCGAATCCCGCGCTGCTGCATCTCAAGAGCGGCATCGCTTATCTCGGCGACGGGCCTTTGGGTGGCGGACGGCGCCATCGAAGAGGTCTTCGATCGAGCGAGGGCGTGATCCGCGACCATCGTCATCGTGTCCCCGCGGAGGCCTATGCCGCAAATTGCGTACGAGTGAACGACGCGGTGCTCGTGGCCGCCGGCTACCCGCTGCTGCAGCGCCGCGCTCGAGGCACGGGGCTGCCGCGTGATACGCTCGAGGTGTCGAATTCAGAAAAATGGACGGCGGCCTGAGCTGCCTGTCGCTGCGCTTTTAAGGCCCAAGCCGGGAGCCGCGGGGAAGCGCCTGCCTCCCGCGGACCCTTGGACCGAAACCGGTCGATTACTTCGGCGGGATCTGTGAGCTGATATTGTTTTCCTGGCCGTTCAGCACCTTTTTCTCGGACTTGGTGATATGGCTGCCATTCTGGCTCGCCATGTCGCGCTCCTCTTGGCGCACCTGATGGTCCTCGTGGTGCAGATTGGCAGCCTGCGACTTGCTGAGAGTGCCGTTCTTGACGTCCTGATGAATGCGCTTGTTCTGATTGGCGAGCCGATGATTCACCTGCGTGCGACGCGGGTGATTCTTCTGCCAGTCGTTTCCGCCGATGCGGTCCCGGCGAGCCCGGCCAGCGAAACGAGCACCGCGGCAAAGCCCAGATGTCTGCGTAATTTGTCATATGCTTCCTCCGCAATTCACTCGAGTTGTTCGACATGATACTGCAGCCGAAAAGCCGGTTCCCAGGGTGTAGAACGTCTCATCCCGCCTCACGGCCACCCAAATGACGCAGAGTTAATGGCGGGCGCGGGCGCGGAGCGTGATCCATGTCTCATTCCGCCTGCGCGGGAGCAGCACGGCGGTCTGAAATAAGACAGGGGCACGGCCGGCAGCCGCGATTTCTGTTACAAAGGACGGGTGAATATCCGCACCAAAATGATCTCGCTGCTGGCGCTGTTGTTTGCGGTCCTGATCGTCCTCGAGATCTCGGTTCAGCAGCAGGTACTGATGCCGAGCTTTGCGCACTCGAGCGGGAAGATGCAGAGACGTCGATGAAGCGCATCGGGTATGCGCTCGACACGGCGCTCGAGAACTTGCAACTGAGCGCCGCCGACTGGGGCAACTGGGCGGACGTCTATCAATTCGTGCAGGCGCCGAACCCGGCGTTCGTGGGCGCCAACATCACTCCCATGGCGCTGAAGCAGCTGCAGGTGAACGCCATGCTCATCGTCGATCTGAACGGCGGGTACGTGCTGTCGCGCGCCGCAGCCTGGATACCGGTGAGCCGCTGGATCTGGACTTGACCGCCCGCCAGGCGCTGCCGGAGGATTTCCCGTGGCGCGATAACTTGGGCCGAAGGCAAGCGCGCTCAAGGGGCTGCTGGGGACCAATCAGGGCATCATGATGATCGCCGCGGCGCCCGTGCTCGACGGCAGCGGCGGCGGGCAGCCGTTGGGAATGGTGCTCATGGGCAGGCTGTTGACGCCGGCGCAGGTGCAGCATGATCGGCGCTCAAGCGCAGGCGAGACTCACGCTGCTGGACGCGCTTCAGCCGTTTGCCCGGCAGGGGAAAAGATCGCCGAAACCGATGCGTCGACGCAGATATTCAAGTCCTTCGTCGGATATCTACGGCAGGCCGATGATGGCCTGCGGGTGGAGGTGCCGCGCAGGATCAGCGAGCGCGGCCGTGGACGCGGTGACCTACGCCTCGCTGTACTTGATCGGCGCGGCGGTCACGGTGCTGCTGCTGCTGGTCGTCGCGCTCAACCGCATCGTCCTGAAGCCCCTGGCGCGCGTGACGCGCCATGCCGTGGCGGTGGGCGAGGGCACGGATTTGACGGTGCGTCTGAACATTGCCGGACAGGATGAGATCGCGATGCTCGCGCGGGAGTTCGACCGAATGGTCGAGCGTGTGGCGGAGTCGCGGCGGCAACTCGTCGACCAGTCGTTCCAGGCCGGATTTGCCGAACTCGCCAAAGGCGTGCTGCACAACTTGGGAAACGCCATGACGCCGCTCGGCGTCAGACTCTCGAGGCTCGTCGATCGGCTGCGCGATGCGCCCGCCGCCGACGTGCAGCTCGCGTTCACGGAGCTCGCCAAGGAGGCGCAGGCGTCCGCGCGGCGCGCGGATCTCGAAGAATTCTTGCGCCTGGCCTGCCGCGAACTCGCGGCATGCGTGACGGATGCGCGGAGCGACGTCGCGGTGGTGCAGCGGCAGGCCACCATCGTGCAGTCGGCGCTTGAGCGAGCTCATGCGCTCGACGCGCAACGCCCACGTGGTCGAGTCGGTGCGGCTTCCCGATCTGGTCGCCCAGACCCTGGAGATCGTTCCCGACGCCTGCCGCCAACGGCTGGTGGTGGATGCCGACGAGTCGATGCGCAAGGTCGGCGCGGTGCAGGTGGCGCGCACGGTGCTGCGCCTGATCCTGCAGAACCTGATCATCAATGCCGCGGACGCCGTGCGCGATGCGGGCCGCGACAGGGGCGTGCTGCATTTTGCGCGCCGAAATCATCCAGCGAAGCGGACAGCGAACATCTGCACCTGCATTGCAAGGACGACGGCGTCGGCATCGCCGCCGCCAATTTGCAGCGCGTATTCGACAAGGACTTCTCCACCAAATCGCGCGACACCAACTACGGCATCGGGCTGCATTGGTGCGCCAATGCCATCGGTGCGCTGGGCGGGCGAATTTGGGCGGCGAGCGACGGTCCGGGTTTGGGTGCGTCGATGCATCTGATGTTGCCGTTGCCGGTTCGAAACACACCGTCGATTACCTGAGTAAGTGAGGCCGCCAGTGTCCGACCAGAAGAGATTGCCGATCCGCGTGCTCGTCGCCGACGATGAAGCCGAGGTGCGCGACGCCTACCGGGAGATCCTCTCCGATGCGGACATGAGCAGCGAGACCGCCGTGTTCCACAATCTGCGCGAGCGGCTGTTCAGCAAGGCGGCGCAGGACAAGCTGGCGCGCAATCTCTCGGCCAGCGATACCACGTTCGTACCGGTGTTCTGCGACGGCGCGGAGGCGGCGGTGGCGGCGGTGCGCGATGCGCTCGGCGCCGACGAGCCTTTTGCCGTGGTGTTTCTCGATATGCGGATGCCGCCGGGGCCCGACGGCGTGTGGGCCGCGGCACGGATCAGGGAGCTCGATCCCGCCGTCGAAATCGTCATGTGCACGGCCTATTCGGACGTCGATCCGCGCGATTTCGGCGCCATGGTGCCGCCGGAAGAAAAGCTCTCCTATCTGCAGAAGCCCTTTCATCCGCAGGAAATCCGCCAGATGACGATTTCTCTGTCGAGCAAATGGCGCTCGGAGCATCGCATCGTGAAGCTGGCCTATTTCGACGCCCTGACCGGGCTGCCGAACCGGGAACAGCTGCGCAATCGCTTGAGCAGCGCGCTCGCCGCGGCCAAGCAGCACAAGCGCTCGCTGGCGGTGCTGTATCTGGACCTCGACAATTTCAAGAGGGTGAACGATACCCTGGGCCATGCGGTCGGCGACGAGCTCCTGTGCCAGGTCGCGGCCCGCTTGCGCGGCTCATTGCGCGCGGAGGACGCGGACGACGAGTCCCGCGCCTCCCGCTCGAATCACATCGCACGCCTCGGCGGGGACGAATTCATCGTGATCCTGCCCAATATCCGCTGCGCGGAGGACGCGGCCTCGGTTGCCGCGCGCCTCATTGCCGAACTGCAGGAACCGATGCGTCTCGCGCTGCATAGCTTGGTGGTGACGCCGAGCGTCGGCATCGCCATGTTCCCGGCGGACGGCGTCGAGGTGGATGGGCTGCTGCGCAACGCCGACCTCGCCATGTACTTCGCCAAGCGCAAGGGTCCGGGAATGTTCGCGTTCTTCGACGCCTCGATGAACGACGCGGCGCTGCGCCGCTTCACCCTCGAGGCCAAGCTGCGCGGTGCACTCGAGCGCGGCGAGTTCGCCCTGCACTATCAGCCGCAATTCGACGTGCGCACCGGAGGCGTTGCCGGGATGGAGGCCCTGCTGCGCTGGACCAACGACGAGTTGGGGTCGGTGCCGCCCGTGGAATTCATTCCGGTGGCCGAAGAGACGGGGCTGATCCTGAGCATCGGCGAATGGGTGCTGCGCAGTGCGTGCGCGCAGGCGAAGAGCTGGGTCGACGAGGGTCTGCCGGTGGCGCGCATGGCGGTCAATGTCTCGGGCCAGCAATTCGTGCTCAAGGATTTTCCGCAATTGGTGGCCGCCGTCATCAAGGACACGGGCATCGAACCATCCATGCTGGAGCTGGAAATCACCGAGTCCGTGGTCATGAAGGACGAAGCGTGGGCCGAGCAGGCGCTGGCGCAGTTGAAGGAACTGGGCGTGATGCTCGCCATCGATGACTTCGGAACGGGCTATTCGAGCTTCGGCCGGCTGCGGCATTTTGCCGTCGATCGCTTGAAAATCGACCGCTCGTTCATGACCAGCCTCATCGATTGCAGCGACGATCGGGCGATCGCCGCGGCGATCATCGCGATGTCGCGCTCGCTGCGGATCAACGTGACCGCGGAGGGCGTCGAGAGCTTTCCGCAGCTGCTGTTTCTGCAGGAGCATGAATGCCACGAGGCGCAGGGCTATCTGTTCAGCCGCGCACTGCCCGCAGCCGAGGCGCACAAGCTGCTGCATCGCGCAGCCGAAACCTCGGCCGGCACGCGCACGCAGCGATTGCGGTCGCTGATCGGATAGCAAACGCCGCCGCGGCGCAGCTAGGGGCCGCTGCAGCTAGGGGCCGCTGGGCGGCGGATGATGCGCAGTCCAATGCCGGGCGATGGCTTCGCGGCTGCACAGCCAAACGCCCTCGTGCCGCTGCATGTGATCGAGCAGGCGGGCTAATGCGCCAATTCGGCCGGGGCGGCCGATGATGCGCGCGTGCAGGCTGATGGTCATCAGCCGCGCGCGGCCTTCGCTGCCCGATCGATACAGCCAGTCGAACGCATCGCGGCAGTAGCTGAAGAAATCGTCGCCGGTGGCAAAGTCGCCGCCGCGCTGCAGGCGGCTGTCGTTGTTGTCGAAGGTATGCGGCACGACCAGATGCGCGCGGCCGTCGACGCGGACCCAGTAGGGCAGGTCGTCGTTGTAGGCGTCGCTGTCGTACAAGAAACCGCCGGTCTTCACCACCAGCCGCCGTGTGTTGGGGCCGGGTCGGCCGGTGTACCAGCCGAGCGGCCTGCGGCCGATGAGGCGCGTGATGACCTCGATATTGCGCAGCATGTCGGCGCGTTCCACATCTTCGGCCACGAACTTGGTAATCGATCCAACGCTGGCCGTGGCAGGCGACTTCGAAGCCGCTCGCCGCGATATGCGCGGCGGCTTCGGGGTTGCGCTCGAGCGCCATGCCGACGGCATAGACGGTGGCATCCACCCGGCGCTCGCGCAGAATTCGCATGATCTCCCAGAACCCGACGCGGCTGCCGTACTCGAAATTCGATTCGACGTTGAGGTTGCGCGCATGCATCAGGGGCGGCCCGGCGCCCAAGTCCGTCAAAACGGACTCCGACTGGGCGTCGCCGTGCAGCACGCAGCTTTCGCCGCCTTCTTCATAGTTCAATACCACGGACACGGCGACCCGCGCCTGGTGCGGCCAGTGCACGTCGGGCGGCCGCGAACCGTAGCCTTTCAGATCGCGCGGATAAGGCCCGGAGGCACTCATGAGCCGCGGCCGTCGCCGCCCTGCGCCCTGATCCAGTCCATATAGGCATGCAGCGCCTCGCGCACCGGGCGCGGTCTCCAGCCGGTTTCGGCTTGGATGCGCGACACATCGTAGGCGCCCCACATGCCGTCCCTCAGGCTCGCGTCCTGCAGAATATCGGCTTCATTGGCCGCGGCGATCTCGCCGTGGAAGCCCGGCGCCTTTTCCGCCGCCCAATCGATGAGCTCGCCGACCGTCGCGGTTGCGCCGGCCGCGATGTTGTAGGCGCTGTAGCGCAGCGCCGGCGCGCGCAGCAGCGAGACGATCGCGCCCGCCACGTCCTCGACGTGAATATAGTCGCCCACTGCGGCGAGAGTGTTGACGCGCACGCGCTGCACGCCGGCGGCGGCCAGATGGGCGATGCGATTCGGCACGTGACGGAAATTGCGGCTGGGCGTGATCCGGTCCATGGTTCCGTATACCGACGACAGGCGCACGGATGTGGTCGAGAGGCCGAACAGATCGCCATAGCGCTCCGTGATCAGCTCCGAGGCCAGCTTCGAGATGCCGTACAGCCGCCGCGGCATCACGTAGCCATCCTCGGGCAACGGTTCGCCGGGACGGTCCGGACCGTGGTGCTTGTAGACCGCGCCGGAACTGACATAAATGAATCGCTGCAATGTCGGCAGCGTGCGCGCCCAATCGAGCATGGCCACCGTTCCCATGACATTGACGTCGATGATGCGGCCGGGATTTTCCGCTTCCGGTTCGCGCCTGGCCTCGGCGGCCGTGCCGCGCGATAGCGGCGTTACCGTGGCGCCGTGAACGACATGAGTGATGGCGTGCCCGGCGAGCGCCGGCCGCCATGCGTCGGGCTGGGTCACGTCGGCGACCACGACGTCGAGCCGCTCCGCCACGTCGGCAAAGTAGCGCCGGCAGACGGCGTCCGGCGCGGCCGCATCGAGCACCACCAAGCGTTCACCGGGATTGGCGTCGAGCCAGTGCCGACCGAGCACGCTCATGACGAAACCGGTCGCGCCGGTGACCAGCAATGTCATGGGAGCGGAAAGTCCATCAGCAGCCCGAGCAGCGCCCGCGCCGCGATGCCGAAGTCGTCCAGCGTCATCGCCTCGTCCGGATTGTGGCTGCCCTGTTCGTTGCGCACGAAGATCATACCCGTGGGCACGTCCATCTTTGCAAATACCGCGGCGTCGTGCCCCGCGCCGCTCGCCATGTCGAACGGACGGTCCAGTTGGCTGCGCAAGGCGGTGCGCAGCCGAGCATCCATCACGGCCGGCGGCGAATCGCTGGTGGCGCCGAGATCGAAATCGACGCGATACGCCTTCCCGATTCTATCGGCGGCCTGGCGCGCCTCGGCGGCGACGGCGCTCAGCGTGGCGTCGGACACGCTGCGTATGTCGATGACGAAACGAGTCTCGCCGGCGATCTTGCTCGGCCCATGCAGCTTCGGGTCGGTGTACAACTCGCCGGAGGTGATCACGAGGTCGGCACCGGCCGCTTCCAGCTCCAACCAAACGTTCTCCAGATGGTGCAGCAGCGCCACGGTGGCCGCGACCGCGTCGCGGCGCTGCGGCCGGTTGACGGCGCCGGAATGGCCGTACTGGCCGACGCAGCGGGCGTTGCGAAAGCGCCGGCAACCGCGGATGCCGCTCACCACCGCGGCGGGCAGGCGCTCCGCCACCAAGGTCGGCCCCTGCTCGATGTGCAGCTCCAGGTAGGCGCGGATCTGCCGGGGATCGAGCAGTCGCCGCCGGTCGCGAATCGCCGCCGGGTCGAAGCCCCGTTCCACCAGCGTCGCTTCGAGACTGCGGCCGTTGTCCGATCGCGGTATCGACAGGCAGGCCGGGTCGAGCAGGCCGAACGCGCCGGCGCTGCCGATGTATGAGACGTCGAACCAGGCGGACTCCTCGGCGCGAATTCCCATGACCGTGATGTCGCAGCTGATCTGGATCCCCGCCTGCCGCAGCGAGGACAGCACGCACAGGCCCGCGACGACGCCCGCCGCCCCGTCGTAGTTGCCGCCGTGCGGTACGCTGTCGAGGTGTGAGCCGATGATGATGCGCGGCGCGCGCCGATCGCGTCCCGGCAGCGTCATCAACAGATTGCCGATGGCATCGATCGAGACATCGAGCCGCAGCGTTTCGGCCGCGGCACGCATGATGTCATGCGCCGCCTGCTCGCCCGCGCCGTAGCTGTCGCGCACGATGCCCGGATCGCGCCGGGTCGCGCGGCTCGAGACTATCGAACAGCGCGGCCGCCAGCTTAAGATCGGGTTGGATTCGTTCGCTCAGCATGATGTTTCGGGTATGGTACCTCAACCCCCGAGGGATTCAAGATGTCCAAATCACTTGCCGGTAAAGTCGCCATCGTCACCGGCGCGAGCTCAGGCATCGGCCGCGCGATAGCCGCCGAGCTTTGCCGCGGAGGGAGCCGCCGTCGTCATTGCCGATGTGGTGTCGGAGCCGCTCGAGGGCGGCGAGCCGACTCTCGATCTGATCGCGCGCAGCGGCGGTGCGGCGCACTTCGAGAAGACCGACGTCGCCAGCTGGGATGACATCGATGCAATGGTCGGCAGGACCGTCGCGCGCCACGGGCGGCTCGACGTGATGGTGAACAACGCGGCGATCTTCTCCGGAACCGCGCTGCTCGACACCAGCGCCGCGCAGTGGGAAAGAGTCATGGCGGTCAATTTGACCGGCATGTTCTACGGCTGCAAGCGCGCCATCCAGCAGATGATCACGCAGGAGCCGCGCCACGAGGTGCGCGGGCGGGTCATCAATCTGGGATCGCAGCAGGGGATCGTCACCTCGCCGCGCGATACGCCCTACGGCGTGAGCAAGGCCGGAGCGATCTACTTGACCAAGCAAATCGCCGTGGATTATGCGGCGGATCTCATCGTCTGCAATTGTATTTCGCCCGGCAAGATCGTGACCGGCCATCCCGGGCTGCCGATGGATCCGGCGCTGCTGGAAAACGCCCGCCGGCGCACCCCATGGCCGCGGCTCGGCCGGCCGCAGGATATCGCCAACGCCGCGGTGTTCCTCGCCGGCGACAGCGCCACCTATATGACGGGCGCGAATCTCATTGTCGACGGCGGCTGGCTGGCGCGCTAGCGCTGGCACCGCCGCGCCGCTAGCGATTCGGTATGGAGTAGACCTTGCCGAGGAACGGCGATTTGTCGATCTGGTCCACCGCGGTGACGTACAAGGTCTTCTCGTCCGGGCTGAAGGCGAAGTTCGGCACCTGCAGCGACGGCAAGGTCAATTGACGCAGCAGCTGTCCTGCCGCATTGACGATGAATATCACTCCGGCGAGCGGCACATGCGTCTCGCGCGCGCTCTGGCCGATGTATATCTCGCCGCGCGAGTCGATCTTGACCCCGTCGGGATAGATGTGGACCACATGATGGGTGAGATCGTCGAGATTGACGAAGAGTTGCCGATCCGACAGCGACCCGTCCGCACCGATGCGGAACTTGAGCAGCCGGTACTCGTTCGTCTCCACCACGTAGAGAATCTTGCCGTCCTTGGATACCGCGATGCCGTTGGCGTTGTGCAGGTCGCCCGCCTTCAGCGCGATGGATCCATCCGCCGCGATGTAGAAAACCTTGCCGTCGAGCGCCTCGGGCGGCGTTCCTGAGGCGGTGAAATAGATGCCGCCCCGGCTGTCGGGCGCGAAGTCGTTCGGGCCGGTGAATTTGTTGCCGTCCTTGTCCTCGCGTGTAGGGCGGCAGCACCTTGCCGTCGGCCGCCATCCGGCCGATCGTGCCGTTGTCGTAGCAGGTGGTCAGGAATTCGCCATGCGCCGTCGGCACGACCGCCGACTGGCCGCATCCCTTGTCGGACGCGAAGACCGAGTTCTTCTTGCCGTCCCAGGTCATGACCGAATTGCGGTCGTACTCCACGTAGTACAGCTTGCCCTGATACCAGATCGGGTCCTTCCGGATAATGCGCGTCGTCGTTCAGAACCCGCACGCCGCGTCTCGGCGCGGCACGCCAGGGCGGCCGCCGACAATAAGATGAACGTGCAGGTTCTGAAAATCGACGTGGATGTCTTCAAGCGGATTGCTCTCGTGTTTGTGCGTGCTCGCGAGTCGTCACATAGCCCACGGCACGCAGCTGATCGGCGACGATGGTTCTGCTCGCCATGCAAAAATGATACACCGCCCAGAAGCCGGTGGGCGCCAGTACCAGCAGCGCGAGGCGCAGCGAGCGTGCGTCCGCGCCGCCGCTGCCGGCGAACCAGTCGCTCAGCAGCCCGACGCCCTGCGGCGCGATGATCAGATTGAAGACATTGCCGACGACCAACGACCAGGCGGTGAACATGGCGCGCATGCGCGGCGGGGCGAGATTTTGCATCAGACCCATGCACGGGCCGATGTAGAAATAGATGGCCGGAATGAACAGCCAGAACATCAGTTTGGCGACCCACAGTGAATGGGTCCAGTAGGCAATGAACGACGGAATGGTGGTCAAGCCGACGCCAGCCGCCAATAGCCATACGACGCGCCGCGGATCGGCCATGGAGGGACGGGACAGGATCCAGGCGGTGCCGGCCGTCGCCACGATCCCGCCCACGAGATGGATGTGCCCGGTGACCGCGCCGGCTTCGCCGACATTGAGCGCGTAGGTGCGGATCAGGAAGGTGGGCGTAAACCAGATGAGACCCCAGCCCCACAGTGCGCACACGCCGGATCCCATCACGACGTGGAAGGCGGCCCGTTGGCGCCACAGGAAGCGCAGCGACTCGAGCAGCGGCGGTGCGGGAGCATCGGCGACCGCATCCATCCGTCCGCGCTCCGGCTCACGAATGGTCCAGATAGATGACGGCGCCCATGATCACGCCCGGGATGCCCAGCGCGAGAAAGGCTGCGCGCCAGCCGTAGGCGTGCGCGACCGCGCCGGCCAAGTCGGCCCCAAGCCAGGCGCCGATCGGCGCACCGAGGGCGAATACGCCGAGCGCCATGGGCCGGCGATCCGCCGGGAAATAATCGGCAATGATGGAGTTGGCCGGCGGCGTTCCGCCGGTTTCGCCGATGCCGACGCCGATGCGCGCGGCGAGGAACTGCCAATAATTGCGCGACAGTCCGCACAGGGCGGTGAAGCCCGACCAGACGATCATGGAAGCAGCCAGAATATTGCGGCGGTTGCGCCGATCGGCCAGCCAAGACATCGGAATTCCGAAGAACACGTAGAAAAAACCCAGCGGCACTCCCGTCAGAAATCCCACGCCGCCGTCCGTCAGCTTGAGATCCAGGCGGATCGGTTCGAGCACGGTGGAAACCACATAGCGGTCGGCGATGCTGATGGCATAGACCAGGCACATCACGATCACGACATACCAGCGCTCGGCCGCGGCAGAAGCTTCAGACGGGGTCGTGTCGATGGCCGCTGTGCTCAAGTGTTGCCCGGCTCCCGACCGGGGTCCTAACCAGGCTCTTTGACAAATACCACCAGGCGGTTGTTCGCCGGCAGATCATGATCCGCGTCCAACCGCAGACCGTACTCCTCACCGAGCGCGGTCACCTCCTGAAGGTCGCGGATGCCTGATTGCGGGTCGCGGTCCTGCAGCATCAGGTCGAACTCCCGGTTGCTGTCCGAAGTATAGCGGCCGGCGTAGCGGAATGGGCCATAGATGCAGAGCACTCCGCCCGGCACAAGCACGCTGCCGCTGCCTCGGAACAAAGCCGTCACCTCGGGCCACGACATGATGTGCAGGGTGTTGGCAGTGAACATCGCATCGACGCTGCGCAGCGGCCAGACGGCCTGGCGGACGTCGAGCAGCTTCGGGCTGCGTAGATTGGCGGGCCCTTCCAGCTTGACGCGCTCCGTCAGGTCCGCAAGGTAGGCCAATTGCTCCGTGGGGTGCCAGGTCAGCTTCTCGAGCGCGCGCGCGAAATGCACGGCGTGCTGCCCGGTGCCGCTGCCGATCTCCAGAACTTGCGTGCGGCCGGCAAAGCGGCTGCGCAACACGTCGAGAATCGGTTCCTTGTTGCGCTCGCAGGCTGCGGAGAAGGGAAGCATATGGAGCCTGATCTTACTATATAGTGTCGCCCCGGTTGGTCTGGCAGCTCAAGGAGATTTCGATGACGATTTCCATGTACGATTTTTCGATTCCAGTGCTGGCGCGCGGCTTGACGAATATGTCCGCCATTTTGGACAAAGCGGCTGCGCACGCCGCCGCGAAGAAATTCGATACCACCGTGCTCGCCCAGTCGCGGCTTTTCCCGGACATGCATCCGCTGGTGCGCCAGGTGCAGATCGCGTGCGACACCGCCAAGGGCGCGGCGGGGCGCCTCGCGGGCATCGAAGTGCCGAAGCACGAAGACACGGAGACTTCATTTCCGGAACTGAAGGCGCGCATCGCGAAAACCCTCGATTTCGTGAAGTCGGTGACTGCGGCCCAGCTCAAGGATGCCGAAAGCCGCAGCATCGAAATCAAATTCCCGAACGGATCGTGGAAATTCACCGGCCTCGCGTACCTGAACGATTTCGTGCTGCCGAATTTCTACTTTCATGCCACCGTGGTGTACGCGTTGCTGCGCAAGGCCGGCGTCGAAGTCGGCAAAGCGCGATTTCCTGGGCAATATTCAGTAGCCGGAAGGGCCTAGGTCATATGCTCGACCAGCTGTTCGACGCGCGCGAACAGCTTCTCTTCCGTGCGCGCGTCGTGCGTGAAGCGTAATTTCAGCGGACCGTCGAGGCGATACTCCTGCGGCTTTCCCTGGATCATCTTGAGAACGCGTTTCGGATCGACTTTGTTCGATTCCTCGAAGATGAAATAGCCGCTGCTCGCGCCGGCGTCGATCTTGCGTATCCCGAGCTCCGCGGCGCGCAGCTTGAGGCGGGTGGCGCGAAACAGCGACTGCGCATACTCGGGCATCGGCCCGAAGCGGTCGATCATTTCGGCCTTGAGCTCGTCGAGTTCTTCGCGCGACGGCGTGCTGGCGATGCGCTTGTAGAGCACCAGCCGCAAATGCACGTCCGGCACATAGTCCTCGGGGATCAGCACGGGCACGTGCAGCTCGACCTCGGGGCCCGCGTCGACGGCCGCTCCAGGTCGGCTTGCTTGCCGGATTTCAGGGCCGATACCGCGCGCTCCAGCAATTCCATGTACAGGTTGTAGCCGATCTCTTGGATCTGGCCGCTTTGTTCGTCGCCCAGAAGTTCGCCCGCGCCGCGAATCTCCAGATCGTGGGTGGCCAGGGTGAAGCCGGCGCCGAGTTCTTCGAGCGATTCGAGCGCCTCCAGGCGCTTGACCGCGTCGGCGGTCATCGCCTTGCGCGGCGGCGTAATCAAGATAGGCGTACGCCCGATGATGCGAGCGCCCGACGCGGCCCCGCAGTTGGTGGATCTGCGCCAGGCCGAATCGATCCGCGCGATCGATGACGATGGTGTTCGCGGTGGGCACGTCGATGCCGCTTTCGATGATGGTCGTGCACACCAGCACGTTGAAGCGCCGATGGTAGAAGTCGAGCATCAGCTGTTCCAGATCGCGTTCGCGCATCTGGCCGTGGCCGACGGCGACGGTCGCTTCCGGCACGAGTTTGCGAATGGCCTGCGCGGTCTTTTCGATGGTCTCGATGGTGTTGTGCACGAAGTAGATCTGGCCGCCGCGGCGAATTTCGCGCAAACTCGCCTCGCGCACCATCGTTTCATTCCATTCCAGGACGAAGGTCTTCACGGCCAGGCGTTCCGCCGGCGGCGTCGTGATCAAGCGACAGGTCGCGCAGTCCGCCCATGGCCATGTTGAGCGTGCGCGGAATCGGCGTCGCGGTCAGCGTCAGTACATCCACTTCGGTGCGCAAAGCCTTGAGCTTTTCCTTGTCGCGCACGCCGAAACGGTGCTCCTCGTCGATCACCACCAGACCCAGATCCTTGAAGCGCGCCTTGCCCTGCAGCAAGCGCTGGGTGGCGATGACGATGTCGACGTTGCCCGCGGCGACGCCGGCCAGGATCCCTTCCGCCTCCTTGTTGCTGCGAAATCGCGACAGGCTTTCGACCCGGACCGGCCAGTCGGCAAATCGGTCGACGAAGGTCGTGTAATGTTGCTGAGCGAGCAAGGTCGTCGGCACCAGAACCGCGACCTGCTTGCCGGACTGCACCGCCACGAACGCGGCGCGCAGCGCCACCTCGGTCTTGCCGAAGCCGACGTCGCCGCAGATGACCCGGTCCATGGGCTTGTCGGATTTCAGGTCGCTCAAGCACCTGCTCGATGGCGGCGGCCTGGTCGGCGGTCTCTTCGAACGGAAAGCCGGCTTGAAAGGCGCGATAATCGGCCTCGCCCGCCAGCATTTGCGTGCCCCGCCGCGCGGCGCGGCGCGAATACAGATCGAGGAGTTCCGCGGCGACATCGCGGATGCGCTGTGCCGCCCGGCGCCGCGCCTTCTGCCATTGCTCGCCGCCGAGCTTGTGCAGCGGCGCGGTTTCAGCCGGCGCGCCGGTGTAGCGCGATACGAGATGCAGCGCCTGCACCGGCACGTACAATTTGTCGCCGTCGGCATATTCGAGCACGAGAAACTCGCCGGTGTAGCCGGCGACGTCCATGGTTTGCAGTCCGACGTAGCGCCCCACGCCATAGGATTCGTGCACCACCGGCGCGCCGATGCGCAGGTCCGACAGCTCCTTGAGGATTTTTGCCGGATCGCGCTCCGCATGGCGGCGCCTGCGTTCCTGGCGCGCGCGATCCCCGAACATTTGCGCTTCGGTGAGGATCTCCAGCGCCGGCGTTTCCAGCCGCAAGCCCGACACGGCGGCCGAGACCGTAATTCCAAGCTTCGCGGAGCCGGCGACGAAGCCGGCAAAGTTGTCGAAAATCTTGACCTGAATGTCGCGGCCGCGCAGCAGGTCGAGCAGCAGTTCGCGGCGGCCGGCCGATTCGGCGGCGAGTAGAATCCGCGCGGGGCTGGCGCCGATGTGCGCCGCCAATTCCGCCGCCGGCTCATCGGCGCGCGGGTCGATGCGCACCGCGGGCGGTGCGATGCTCGGAAAGTTCTTCGCGGGCCCTTCGGTCTCCGGCGGCCATTCGAAGGTGTGCAATTGAATTTGTCGACGCGCCGCGTACTCCGCCATGAATTGCGCGGGCGTCAAATAAAGCTCCTCGGGATCCAGGATCGGACGGTGGCGGTCGTGCCGCAATTGTTCGTGGCGTTCGACGATGCCGTTCCACTGCATGTCCGACCGCGATACGGCGTCGTTCATGTCCACGAGGATGCTGTCCGGCGGCAGATACTCGAACAGATGGGAGGTGCGCTCGAAGAACAAGGGTAAAAAGTATTCGATTCCGCCGGGCGCCATTCCGGCGCTCACGTCGCGATAGACCGCCTGCTCCGCCAGATCGCCGCTGAACCGCAACCGATAGCGGCGGCGGAATTCGCGCACCGCGTCCGGATTGAGCGGTGTCTCGCGCGCGGGCAGCAGCTGGATCCGATCCAGCTTGTCCAAGGAGCGCTGCGTGTCCGGATCGAAGCGCCGGATGCTGTCGACGTCGCGGTCCAGCATGTCGATTCGATACGGCGTGTCCGAGCCCATCGGAAACACGTCGATCAGCGACCCGCGCACGGCGAATTCGCCGTGCGCCACGACCTGCGTGACGGCGGCATACCCGGCCAATGCCAATTGAGCGCGCAGCGCCTCGAGGTCCAGGGTCTCGCCGACATGGACTTTGAGCGAATAGGCGTCGACGTAGCTGCGGGGCGCCAATCGCTGCAGCAGCGTGTCGATTGCCACCAACCAGACGCCGCGGCGCGCGCGCGGCAGCTCGGCCAGCGTGGCGAGCCGGGAGGAGGTGATGTCGGGGTGTGCCGAGAATCCGTCGTAGGGCAGGGTTTCCAGATCGGGAAAGACGCGCACCGTCATGCCGCTGCCCGCAAAGAAGCGGATCTCGTCGCTCAAGGCTTCCGCCTCGCGCGAACTTTGCGCGATGACGATGAGGGGAGCGTGTGCTTGCGCGGCTCCTTCCGCGATGGCGAGTGCGGCGGCTGCGCCATACAGCCTGCCCCATTTGACGACCGGCGTAGATGCAACGGGCAGAGTGGGTTCGAGCAGCGGCATCAACACCTTGGGGGAAAAGAATAAACGCCCGCCGCGAACGAGTCGCGGTGGGCATAAGGGTCGGTATAGATACTACGCGATTTTGCTTTAGGAGTTCGCGACGACGCTGTGGATCACATGCTCGGCTTCGAAATACACGATGAAGCCTGGATATTCCCAGCGTGAAATCGGCGGCTTACCGACGGCCGGCACTTTGGTGACCGGAGTACCGAACTTGGTTGCTACCTGGTCCATCGTCATGCCGCGCGTCGGTGTGGCTACGTCGGTTTCCTTGACGGCAATGCCGTTGTCGATGGCAATCGTTTCGGCCCCCGCAACGCCGCCGGCGAGCACAGCTGCGAGCAGTAGGTTTCGATACCTCATGGCGCACCTCATTGGTCTTTGACCCCTATCAAAAATGGAATTTGCTCCCCCAAACTATAACACTGCCTCGATCGGCCAATACTTGACCCATTTAACACTCTGATAATCATGTCATTTGTGGTTTAATCGCCGCGCATGTTCCAGCCCGTTCCCGTCTTCGTGGGCCTGCGCTACTCGCTGGCCCGCGAACACAGCTTTTTCGTGTCTTTCATCACCTGGGTCTCGCTGGTCGGGGTCGCGCTGGGTGTGGCCGCATTGATCACCGTTCTGTCGGTCATGAACGGTCTGGAGTCCGAATTGCGGACCCGCCTGTTGAGTCTCACCGCGCACGCCAGCTTGAACGCGGGCGGGGCGCCGATCCGCGATTGGCGCGCGCGCCTGCAGCAATTGCAGGGTTCACCGGGGCTTACGGGTGCGGCGCCGTTTCTGGACACCGATGCGATGCTGAGCCGGCCGCCGGCGATGAGCGGCGCCATCGTCCGCGGCATCGACCCCAAGCTCGAGCCGCAAGTGTCGTCGATTGCAGACGCGATGCGCGAAGGCAAGCTGAGCGACCTCGAACCCGGGAGCAATCGAATCATCCTCGGCCGCATGCTGGCCTACCAGCTGCAAGTGGGCGTGGGCGACCTGGTGACGGTGATGATTCCCGGCAATGCGGCGGCATCCGCCGGCGGCGATGCGCTGGTGCCGCGGCTGCGCGATTTTCACGTGACGGGTATTTTCGAGGTCGGCCTGCAGGAGCACGACAGCGTGTTGGCGCTCGTCAACCTCGAGGATGCCGAGGCCTTTCGCGGGCTCGACGGCCCGACCGGGATCCGGCTCAAATTCTACGATGTGCTCAAGGCCCCGCAATTGGCGCGCGCCGCCGCGGCGCGGCTTACGCCCGGCCTGCACGTGCGCGACTGGACGGAAGACAACGAGGCGTATTTTCGCGCCATACGCATCGAAAAGACCATGATGGGATTGATCCTGATGCTCATCGTCGCCGTCGCCGTGTTCAACATCGTGGCGACGCTGATCATGGTGGTGAACGACAAGCGCACGGATATCGCGATACTGCGCACCCTGGGCTTGAGTCCACGCGGCGTGATTGCGGTGTTCATGACGCAAGGGGTGCTCATCGGCTGGATCGGCGCCGCCGTCGGCGTGGCGCTCGGCCTCGCGCTCGCCTGCAACGTGGATGTCATCGTGCCCTTCCTTGAACAGACGCTCGGCTTTCATTTCATGGATCCGGACGTGTACTACATATCGGGACTCCCCAGCGAAGTGCATCCGGGCGACGTCGTCAGAATCGGCAGCGCCGCGCTGCTGCTGACGCTGATCGCAACCGTGTATCCCGCACTGCAGGCGGCGCGGACCCAGCCCGCCGAAGCGCTGCGATACGAATGATGCCGTACTGGTACGAGGGCTTCGTGGGGTTGCGGTATCTGCGGGCATCGCCCAAGCGCGGCTCCCTGTCCTTGATCGCCGGCATCGCCATATTCGGGCTGGCGCTCGGCGTCGCCGTGCTGATCGTGGTCCTGTCGGTGATGAACGGCTTCGAGGAAGTGCTGCGCACGCGCATCCTGAGCTTGACGGCGCACGCGACCATCACCGGGCTCGAGGGGCGGATCCGCAACTGGCGGCCGGACCTCGAGCAACTCCAGCGCTTCCCCGGCGTGGCGGGCGCTGCGCCGTACATCGAAGAGCAAGGCATGCTGATCCATGGCGAGCACTCGTCCGGCGTGATGTTGCGCGGCGTGTTGCCCGATGAGGAGCGGCGCGTGGTCGATTTGAGCCCGCATTTGCTGAGCGGCCGCATGAGCGACCTTAAGGCCGGGCAGTATCGCGTGATCCTGGGGTCGGCGCTGGCTGAAGAACTCGGCGTGAAAGTCGGCGATCGCGTGGTGCTGCTGGTGGCATTGGGCGACGTCACGCCGGTCGGGGTCATCCCGCGAATGCGCGCATTCCAGGTGGCCGGCATCCTTGCCATCGGCATGTACGAGTACGATCGGCGGATTGCCATCGTCGCCATGCAGGATGCCGCCAAGCTGCTGCGCATGGGCGATGATGTGACCGGTATTCGCCTCAAAGTAGCCGACATGTATGCCGCGCCGCGAGTGGTGCGCGCCGCCGCCGTCGCGATCGGCGGCGACGTGGAGGTTCAGGATTGGACCAGCGAGCACGCCAATTTCTTTCGCTCGATCTCGATCACCAAACGCATCCTGTTCTTCATTCTGTCGCTGATGGTGGCGGTTGCCGCGTTCAACATCGTGTCGACCATGGTCATGGTGGTGAAGGACAAGCGCCGCGACATCGCCATCCTGCGCACCTTCGGCTCCTCGCCGCGCAGCATTCTGACGGTGTTCATCGTGCAGGGCAGCTTGATCGGGCTGCTCGGCATCGGCGCCGGCGTATTGCTCGGCGTTCTGGTCGCCGTGAACCTGCAGGATCTGGTGCACGGACTGGAAAGCATCGTCGGGTTCAAGTTCCTGGATGCGCGCGTGTACTTCATGAGCGACCTGCCGGCGCGCGTGCACACCTCGGACGTGGTGCGCATTTGCGGCTTCGCCTTCGTGCTCGCCTGCTTGTCCACCGTCTATCCGGCGTCGCGTGCCGCACGATTGCTGCCCGCGGAATCCCTGCGAAACGACTGAGGATGCAAAGACCCATGCCGAATTCAGATGCGATGGTGCTCGAGGGTCGGGACCTCGCCAAGGATTTCGTCCAGGGGGACGCCAAAATCCACGTGCTGCGCGCGGCGACCATCCGCGTGCGCGCCGGCGAGCGCATCGCCATCGTCGGTGCCTCGGGATCCGGCAAAACGACGCTTTTGCAGTTGCTGGGCGGCCTCGATCTGCCGACCAGCGGTACGGTGGAGATCGCCGGCTCCGCAATGAATCGATTGAACGACGCCGAGCGCGGCTATTTGCGCAATCGCGCGGTGGGCTTCGTCTATCAATTCCACCACCTTCTGCCGGAGTTCACCGCGCTGGAAAATGTCGCGATGCCGCTCCTGGTGCGGCGGATGAATCCGCGCGCCGCCGCGCAACGGGCCGGTGCTTTGTTGACGCGCGTCGGGCTGGCGGAACGCCTCACGCACCGCCCCTCGCAGCTCTCGGGAGGCGAACGGCAGCGCGCCGCGGTGGCCCGCGCACTCGTCACTCAACCAAGGCTGGTGCTCGCCGACGAACCCACGGGCAACCTCGACGGTGCGAACGCAGCGCAGGTGTTCGACTTGATGCTGGAACTCAATCGCGAGCTCGGCACGAGCCTCGTCATCGTCACGCACGATGAGCGCCTGGCGGTGCGGCTCGATCGCGTGTTGGTGCTGGCCGACGGGATGCTAACCGAGCGCGGCGCCGCGGCCGTTTAGCCGGGCGGCGCGCCTGCGCCGCAAAAGGTAGAGAACGCGGGCGCGCCAGGCGCATTGCGCGAGCACGTAGCCGGTGCCGGCGGCGACCAAGCCGAGAACCAGCGCTCCGAGCAGCAGCGGCTCCCACAGCTGGTGGAGTTGCGCGCCGAGATGCCGGTGATGCAGCTGATGCAGGAGGGGCACGAGATCGATACCCATCAGCTTGGCGCCGACCCAGACCGACCCCATCACCTGCGGCACCCAGGTAAAAGGATTGCTGATGAATACGGTGGCGAACAGCACCGGCAGGTTCAGCCGGAACAGCACCCCGAGTATGACGCAGGTCACAAGATGCACGGGCAGGGGCGTGGGCGGAATAAAAGCGATAAACAGACCCAGTGCGAATGCGCGGGTGACGCTGTGCCGGTGAAACGTCCAGTATCCGCGGTCGAGCACCAGCTCCTTGAACGGCCTCAAACACCAGAGTTTCTCCAGCGTATGGCGGTCCGGTGTAATGCGTTTCAGCCAGCGTTGCATGGATAGCGATCGACTCCCAGCGGCATTATGCCGTTTTCGCCGATTCGAGACAGTGAACCACGGCCAGCCCGCAAATCAACGGGTTAGCCTCCGGCCGATGCCGGTATCTCAACCGTCCTCGGTCAAGTATCATGCCCGGCAGCTTTATACTTGACCCCAAGAGGACGCAATGTGGGAGATCATCCGCGCAGGCGGCGGCTTCATGTGGCCGATCATTTTATGTTCCATCGCGGCGGTGGCTATCATATTGGAGCGCCTTTGGACTTTGCAAAGCAGCCGCGTCATACCGCGCGACCTGTCGCAGAAAGTCTGGAACTGGATCGAGGCCGATCAGCTCAGCGACAAACTGGTGGCGGCCCTGGAGCAGAATTCGCCGCTCGGCAAGCTTCTGGCCATCGGACTCGCCAATCGCAATAAATCGCGCGCGCTGATGGTGGAACGGCTCGAGGACGGCGGCCGGCACGTGGTGCACGAACTGGAGCGGTTTCTGAACACGTTGGGCACGATCGCGGCGGTTGCGCCGCTGCTCGGACTGCTGGGAACGGTGGCGGGCATCATTCACGCGTTCAACGCCATCACGGCCAACGGCATCGGCGATCCCCGAATATTGTCCGGCGGCATCGGCGAGGCGCTGATCACGACCGCGGCGGGTCTCACCGTCGCGATACCCTCGCTGATCGCTTATCGATTTTTGCGAGGCAAGGTCGAGCGCCTGGTGGTGCGCATGGAAAAAGAGGCGATGAAGCTCGTCGACGCATTGGACGAACGCGGCAAGATCGCGGCGCGCTGAAATGAACCTCCGCCCCCGCCACCGTGAGGATCCCGAAATCAACTTGATTTCGATGATCGACGTGCTGCTCGTGCTGCTGATCTTTTTCATGGTCTCGACCACCTTCAATCAAGAGGGCCGCGTCAAGGTTCAGCTGCCCCAGGCGAGCGAGGTGCCCGTGCCGCGCGGCTCGCGCGAGCGCTTGGTGATCACGGTGACGGCGGACGGCAGCTACCGGGTCAACGAGCGCACCTTGATCAACGCCGACCCCGATACGCTGCGCGCGGCGCTGCTCAAGGAGGCCGGCACCGACCGCGGTCCCATCACGATACGCGCCGATGGGCGCGCCACGCATCAAGCCGTGGTCACCGCGATGGACGTGGCCGGCAAACTGGGTTTTGCGCAGCTGAACATCGCGACCGTGCATGAGGAAGCGGCGCCTTGAGCTTAAGCGGGCTAGCGGTCGCGAAAACTGCCGGCGATTCCTGGTCGATCTATCGGCGGCTGCTGAAATACGCCAAGCCCCATCTCGGAATGTTTCTGATCGGCGTGCTCGGTGCGATCCTGTTCGCGACGTCCAACGCCGCGCTCGCTTACCTTGTGCGCAAGTTCCTGCACGGCGCGTTCCTGGTGAAGAATCCCGCGATCCTCTGGGAGGTGCCCGTTGGGGTCGTGGTGCTGTTCACCCTGCGGGGCATCGGGGACTATGTGCAGAGCTACTTTCCGAGCTGGGTGGGGCGACAGGTCATCAAGGGCCTGCGGCACGATGTGTTCTCGCACTACCTGCGCCTGCCCACGGCGTATCTGGATAAGCAGCAGTCCGGACATCTGCTCTCGAAGCTGACCAACAACATCGAGCTGGTGGCGGCGGCGGCGACCGGCGCGGCGATCTCCCTGATCAGCGACAGTCTCAGCATCCTGGTACTGCTCGCCACCCTCTTCTATATGAACTGGCGCCTCGCCGTATTTTGCATCATTGCGGCGCCCGTCATCGGGTGGCTGATGAGAATCGCCAACCGCAGCTTTCGCCGCTACAGCGAGCGCATTCAAAATTCCATGGGCGACATCACGCGGGTCGCCAAGGAAGCCATCGATGCGCATCGCCTGATCAAGATTTTCAACGCCGAGGATCATCAAAGCGAGCGGTTCGAGCAGGTCAACGAACACAATCGCGCCTCGAACATGAAGCTGGTCCGCGCCAAAGCGGTCAGCAATCCGGTCGTGCAATGCATCGCCTCGATCGCGCTCGCCAGCGTACTGTACGTGGCGATACGTCAGGTATTTTCGCACCACATGGAGGTCGACGATTTCTTCGGCTTTCTGACCGCCTTGATGCTGATTCCCGTCGCCGCTGCGCAGCCTGGTCAACATGAGCGGACCCTTGCAGCAGGGCATCGCGGCCGGGCAGAGCGTGTTCGAGATCTTGGACCAGCCGACCGAGGGCAGCGGCGGTTCGATTCGCCTGGCGCGCGCACGCGGCGATATCGAATTTCGCGACGTGTCGTTCGGCTATGCCGACGACAAGGGCGATGTGCTGCGCAACGTGAGTTTGCGCGTGCGTCCCGGCGAAACCGTGGCCATCGTCGGGCCGTCCGGCAGCGGCAAGACCACGCTGGTCGGTCTGGTGCCGCGTTTCTACGACGTGCAGCAGGGTTCGGTGCTGGTGGACGGAGTCGACGTGCGCGACTACCGGCTGACGGACTTGCGCTCGCAGGTGAGCCTCGTGAGTCAGGACGTGGTCTTGTTCAACGACACCATCCGCAACAACATCGCCTTCAATGCCGTCGACAAGACGCAGGCGCAGGTGGAAGCGGCGGCGCGCGCCGCCAACGTCATGGAATTCGTTGCGGAGCAGCCGCAGGGATTCGACACGCCCTTGGCGGACCGCGGGCAGAACCTGTCCGGCGGCCAGCGCCAGCGAATTTCCATTGCGCGGGCGCTGCTCAAGGATTCGCCGATTCTGATCCTGGACGAGGCCACCGCGGCGCTCGACAACGAGTCCGAGCGCCGCGTGCAACACGAGCTCGGGGTGTTGATGCAGGGCCGCACCACGCTGGTGATCGCGCACCGTTTGTCCACGGTCGAAGGTGCCGACCGAATCATCGTGCTGGACCAGGGCCGGATCGTCGAGAGCGGCACCCATCAGGATCTCCTGGCGCGCGGCGGCCTGTACGCGGCGCTGCGGGGGACGCTGGTCAACGCCTAAGCACGCACAATGTCGGTTCAATCTTGGTTCAATCGGATTTGGTACGACCGCGGGGTGCCGCCGTGGTGGCTATTGCCGTTGTCGCTGGCCTATGGCGCCGTGGCGGCGTCGCGGCGCTATCTGTACGCTGCGCGCCTGCGCAAATCGACCCGTATGCCCTTGCCGGTGGTGGTGGTCGGCAACCTGAGCGTCGGCGGTACCGGTAAGACGCCGCTGGTCTGCTGGCTGGTGGGGCGCCTGACCGACCTCGGCTTCAAGCCGGGGGTCGTCACGCGCGGCTTTGGCGGCTCCTCAGGGAGCGTGCGGCTCATCGGCGCCGCGGATGACCCGAAGATCGTCGGCGATGAATCTCTCCTGTTGGCGCGCCGCACCGGCGTGCCCGTGGCGATCGGCCGCGATCGCCCGGCCGCATCCCAGCTCTTGGTGAGTGCCGGATGCGACGTGATCGTGAGCGATGACGGATTGCAGCACTATGCACTGGCGCGCGATTGCGAAATCGTCGTCATCGACGGCGAGCGGCGCTTCGGCAACGGCTGGCTGCTGCCGGCCGGGCCGTTGCGCGAGACGCCGGCACGCTTGAGCCTGGCGGATGCCGTCGTGATGAACGGCGGACAGGCGCAGCTCGACGGTGCGCTGCGCATGCGGCTCGAGGCCAAAAACGCCTTGAGTTTGCTCGGCAACGCGGCCAAGCCATTGGACGACTTTGCCGGCCGTTCGGTGCACGCCGTCGCCGGCATCGGCAATCCCGAGCGCTTTTTCAACATGCTTCGCGCCCATGGGATCGAAGTGACCGGCCATCCGCTGCCGGACCATGCGCAATTGGTGAGCGCGGATATTTGCTTCGCCGACGAGAGGCCGGTGCTCATGACCGAGAAGGATGCCGTAAAATGCGCGCGGATTGCCGGACCGAGCCATTGGTATGTGCCGGTAACCGCGAGTTTCGACGGCGTCGAATCGACAGTGTTGCTCGGCATCGTCGCCGAGGCTATTGACAGGCGCGCTGCGCGAGTTTGAGGCTCAAATGGACAAGCGATTGCTCGATCTTCTGGTATGTCCGATCTGCAAAGGACCGTTGCGCAGTTCCGGTTCCGGCAACACGCTCGAGCTCATCTGCCGGCCGGATCGGCTCGCCTATGCCGTGCGCTCGGGAATCCCGGTGATGATGCCCGAGGATGCGCGTACCCTGGCCGCCGATGATCCCTTGCTGGACGGCTGACGCGGTCGCATGTTTCACGTCATCATACCGGCGCGCTTCGGCGCTTCGCGCCTGCCGGGAAAACCCCTCCTCGCCATCGGCGATCGTCCGCTGATCCAATGGGTGTGGCAGTGCGCGCTGCGGAGCGGCGCGGCGAGCGTCATCGTTGCCACGGATGATGTGCGGATCTTCGAGGCGGCCGCGGGTTTTGGCGCCGACGTGCAAATGACCTCGCCGGAGCATGCTTCGGGTACGGATCGTATTGCCGAGGTCGTGCGCGCGAAGGGATGGGCGCCGGACGATGTGGTCGTGAACCTGCAGGGCGACGAGCCGATGATGCCGGCGGCGGTGGTGCGGCAAGTCGCGCAGGCGTTGAGCGCCCGGCCGCAGATCGATATTGCCACCGCGGTGACACCCATCCGCTCGTTGGCGGAATTTCTCGACCCCAGCTGCGTGAAGGCGCTGCGAGCGCGGGAGGGCGAGGCTTTGTACTTCAGCCGCGCGCCGGTCCCCTGGCCGCGCGATGCCGCGGCGGATGGCAGGCCGACCGTTTTGCCGGCGCGTGGCGGCATATCGGCATCTATGCCTACCGGGTGCGCAGTCTGCTGCAATTTGCGTCCTGGCCGCCGACGCCGCTCGAGCAGACCGAGAAGCTCGAACAGCTGCGCGCCTTGGAGCACGGCATGCGGATTCACTTGGTGGAGTTGTCCGAGCCGCCGCCCGCGGGCGTCGATACGCCCGAAGACCTTGAGCGCGCGCGCGCCGCGCTTGCCGCGGCTGGATGATGAGCGCCGCCCGACGCTTTCGCATCCTGATGGTGTGCCTCGGCAATATCTGCCGCAGCCCGACGGCAGAGGGGGTTTTGCGGCGGCTGCTCAAGCAAGAAGCGCCCGGCCTCGACGTCGAAGTGGATTCCGCGGGGACTGCCGACTACCACATCGGCGAGCCGCCGGACTCCCGCAGCCAGCGCGCCGCCATGTCCCGCGGCGTCGATCTGAGCTCCTTGCGCGCGCGTCAGATCGCGTTGCGCGACTTCGCGGATTTCGACCTGATTCTGGCCATGGATCAGGATAATTTGCGCGCACTGGAGTCGCTGCGCCCGGCAGGCTCGCGCGCCCGGGTGCAGCTCTTCATGGAGTACGCTCCGTCGCTCGGCCGGCCGGAAGTACCCGACCCGTATTATGGGGACGCGAGCGGCTTCGAGCAGGTGTTGGATTTGTCCACGGCCGCCTCGCGCGGGCTCATTGCCGCCTTACATGAAATGGCGCAGCAGCCAGTATAGGCTGCCGGCGAGCGCGATCGAGACCGGTAGGGTGAGCACCCAGGCCATCAGCAAATTGCGCACCGTGGCCCACTGCAGACCCGAATGATTCGCGACCATCGTGCCGGCCACGCCCGAGGACAGCACATGCGTGGTGCTGACCGGCAGACCGTACATTTCGGCCGCTCCGATCGTGGCCATCGCGACGATTTCCGCCGAAGCACCCTGCGCATACGTCAAGTGAGTCTTGCCGATTCGCTCGCCCACCGTGACGACGATGCGTTTCCAGCCGATCATGGTGCCCAATCCCAAGGCGATGGCCACGGCGACCTTCACCCAGGTTGGAATGAATTTCGTCGAATGATCGAGCTGTTTCTTGTAAGCGGCGAGCGTCTGCTTGTCGGCGTCCGCTACGTTCAGCGCCGTCGCTTTGGCCATGAAGCGCAGCCCTTCGCTCACCAGGTACATGTCGTTGCGGATGTTGACCATGGACCCGGCCGGAACCTTGTCCATCGAATGATATTCATCAACTTGTTTCGAGATCGATTCTGCGAGCGCGGCGAGCGCCGCCACGCCCTGCGGAGTCACGGCGCGCGCACGCACGACGTCCATCGCCGCTGCGTGCGGGTCGGCCGGCGCCGCGCCTGCGCCGTAGCGCGACAGCGCCGTGTGCGCTTGCGCTGAGACTGCGACGAAATTGCTGACATCCCGCTCGTGCATGGTGCGATTGAGCGCGTAGGCCGTCGGAACGGTGCCGATCAGGATCAGCATGATGAGGCCCATGCCCTTCTGACCATCGTTCCCGCCGTGGAAGAAACTCACGCCGCTGCAGGTCAGGATCAGCAAGCCGCGAATCCACAAGGGCGGCGGCTTGTTGCCCTCAGGCTCCTTGTACAGCGCCGGGATTCTGATCGTCGCCCTGAGGATCGTCAGCAACAGGAACGCGGCGCTGAAGCCGATCAAGGGTGAAATGAGCAGGGTTTCGCCGATCTTGGTGGCCTGGCCCCAGTCCACCCCGCTGGTGCCGGAGGGACTCGTCGCCATCAGCTGATTCATCAGTCCGACGCCGATGATGGATCCGATCAGCGTATGGGAACTCGACGAGGGCAGGCCGAAATACCAGGTTCCTAAATTCCACAGGATGGCCGCGATCAGCAGCGCGAACACCATGGCAAAGCCGGCGCCGCTGCCGACCTGCAGTATCAATTCCACGGGCAGCAGCGACACGATGCCGAAGGCGACGGCGCCGGTCGAGACCAGGACGCCCGAGAAGTTGCAGAATCCCGACCAGACGACCGCAAGATTCGGCGACAGTGAATTCGTGTAAATTACGGTGGCGACCGCGTTCGCAGTGTCGTGGAATCCGTTGACGAACTCGAAGCCCAAGGCGATCAGCAGTGCGATGCCGAGCAAGATATAAGGGTAGACCCGCGTATCGCGGACCACCGACAGGTCGTTCGCCAAGTGAATGCCGCTGTAAATGATGCCGGCGACGACCACGACGGCTGCCAGTACGTTGAACCACGGGCTGGGTTTTTCCCCAATCAGCCGCGACGCCCGGGGTGTGTGATCCACGCCGCCGGGCGGTTGATTGATCGCGTCGAGATTGGACATGCTGTGATTCCCGGGTAAACAGTAGGAGTTAGCCCGCGATTTATAGATCTGTAATATGACCGTTAGATGACAATCAAGGCCCGTTGATGCCATTCACCATTTCCCACGCTGCTCTCGTGCTGCCGTTGTCGCGCCTGCTCGCGCGCTGGCGCTTGCTGTCCGCGGTGGTCATCGGCGCGATGGTTCCGGATTTCGGATTGTTCTTCCCCTGGCACATGCACCGCTTCGAGACCCACAGCGCGATGGCGTTGCTGACTTTTTGCCTGCCGGTGGGCATCGCCACCTACTGGCTCTTCCAATATCTGATCAAAACGCCGCTGATCGAGGTTTTGCCGGAGGGAGCCTATGCGCGTTGGCGGCCGTGCGCGTCGCCTGCGGATTTCTCCAGCATCCGTCAATGGATATTCGCGGCCTGCGGCGTGCTGGCGGGAGCGGTGACGCACTTGGTATGGGATGCCTTCACCCACGAGAATGCGCGCGGTATCCGCATGATCCCCTGGCTCGAGGAGCCGGTCGTCGAGATCGGCACTCATCGCATGGCCGGGGTCAGGCTGCTGCAGGATGGCAGCTCCCTGATCGGGCTCGTGATCGTGATCGTCCTGGTGTGCTATGGGCTGCGCCGCGGCCGCGAGCCGGCCGTGCCGGGCCGCCCGCTGCGGCCCGCAGAGCGGTGGGGATGGGTCTTGGCCTACGGGGTTGCTGCCGTGGGCCTGAGCGTCGCCTGGTTCCTGTGGGCGCGCCTTGGGGAGCCGCGGGGGTACTCGGTCAAGGCGCTCGCCACCGGCATTGCGGTGGCCGGCCTGCGCGGCATGGCCATGGCGTTGCTGTGCACCAGCTTGGGGCTTCGCTGGCGGCTGCGCGCACGCGGCGGCGCGCGCAGCCCGTCGTAACCGGCTTCGCTCCTACCGATCGTCCGGTCCGGTCCGCGGAACATCCGCGGGAGCCGATGACCACACCACGTACTTGTTGTCGGTACCAGCACTGGAAGCCGGTACGTCGGACGCACGCGGCGCCGCTTCCACGGCCGAGGGTGCAGCCGGCCGCTCGCGCGGTGCATCGAAGGCGGGCGGCAAGCCGCCGCCGTCAGAAGGCCCCGCGCTCGGCCCAGGGTTCGGCCCAGGGTTTGTCCCGGGGTTCGCATTCTGATTCCCGTTCTGATTTGCACCCTGGTTGACGCTTCCGCCGTTGGCGGGTGATTCCCCGCCCTCACGCCGCCCGCGGCCGCGGCGCCGACGGCTGCGGCCGCCGCGCTCGCTGCCGGAACGCTCGCCGCCCGCAGCGGCTTCGCCGGGTCGCGGCTCGCCGCGCGGAGGCTGGTCGCCACGCGCAGGCTGGTCGCCACGCGCAGGCTGGTCGCCACGCGCAGGCTGGTCGCCACGTGCAGGCTGGTCGCCACGCAGACTTTGATCGGGGCGCTGGGCTTGGTCCGGGCGCGTCTGATCCGGACGCGGTGGCCGATCCATGGGTGGCGCGCCGTCAGGGCGGCGCGGAGCGGCATCACCGCGGTAATCGCCGCGCGGTCGTCCGTCGCGCCGCGGGTCGCGCGGCCCGTCACGCCGAACGTCGCGATTCCGATCACGATCGCCGCGGTCGCGATTCCGATCCCTATCGCCGCCGCCGCTGCGGTAGCGATCATGCCGTGCATCACGATGCGCGGGCCGCTCGCGTTGAGTCTGGGTCGAGGAAGATGCAGCAGCCTGCGGCGTAGGCGTTGCGCCGCTGCCAAACAACCAGCGCCAAAATCGTACCAGGGCCCCGGCTTGGGGAGCGGCCGGCGCCGCCGGCGCGGTCTCGGGCACGGGCATTGGAATGATGGGCGCCGCCGAAGCCGGCAAAATGCTCGGCACCAAGGGTACGTCGCCTTGCGGTTTCTTGTCGCGGCTGCCGATATTCGAATCGTCCACGGTGGGTTGATCGGCGAGCTGATAACTGACGGTGGAGTTTTCCGGCAGTTCCTTTTCGTCGTCGCGGACGCGACGCAGGGTGTAGGCCGGCGTCTGCATATGGGGGTTCGGCACGATCACCAGCGACACCTTGTCGCGTGATTCGATTTGATTCAGCCAATCCCGCTTCTCGTTCATGAGGTAGGTCGCGACATCGACCGGCACCTGGGCGATCACGCGGCCGGTTCGCTCCTTGCGCGCCTCTTCGCCGATCAGGCGCAATAACGCCAGCGACATCGATTCGACGCCGCGTATCGTGCCCATGCCGCTGCAGCGCGGGCAGTTGATATGCGTCGTTTCGCTCAACGCGGGGCGCAGCCGCTGGCGCGACAGCTCGAGCAAGCCGAAGCGCGACAATCGCCCGAGTTGGATGCGGGCGCGATCCATCTTGACCGCGTCGCGCAGCATGTCTTCGACAGCGCGCTGGTTGGCCTGCGACTCCATGTCGATGAAGTCGATGACGATGAGCCCGCCGATGTCGCGCAAGCGCAGCTGCCGCGCGATCTCCTCGGCCGCTTCGAGGTTCGTGTTGCGCGCCGTCGCCTCGATATCGCCGCCGCGGGTGCTGCGCGCCGAATTGATGTCGATCGACACCAGCGCTTCGGTGTGATCGATCACCAAACTGCCGCCCGAGGGCAGGGTGACCTTGTGCGAATAGGCCGACTCGATCTGGCTCTCGATCTGGTAGCGCGTGAACAGGGGCACCGGATCTTGATACAGCTTGAGCTTGCGCTGCGCGTCCGGCGGCATGAAGCGCTGCATGTATTCCTGAGCCTTTTGAAAGGCTTCGGGCTGATCGATGAGACATTCGCCCACATCGTCGGAGAAGTAGTCGCGAAGTCCGCGGGTGACCGCGTCGCTTTCCTGGAAAATCAGGAACGGCGCCGGCCGGCCATCATTGGCCGCGACGATCGCGTCCCAGGCGGTCTTGAGATTATTCAAATCCCACTGCAGTTCCTCGGTGGACCGGCCGACGCCGGCGGTGCGCACGATGGCGCCCATGCCATCGGGAATCTGCAGGCCGTTCATGGCCTCGCGCATTTGATCGCGGTCTTCGCCTTCAATGCGGCGCGATACGCCGCCCGCGCGCGGGTTGTTCGGCATCAATACCAGGAAGCGGCCGGCAAGACTGATGAAGGTCGTCAGCGCCGCACCCTTGTTGCCGCGCTCTTCCTTCTCCACCTGAACGATCAGCTCTTGGCCTTCCTTGAGCAGATCCTTGATGTTCTGCCGGCCCTGGGCGGACGCCTGCGTGCTGAAATACTCCCGCGAGACCTCCTTCAGCGGCAGGAAGCCGTGGCGCTGCGCGCCGTATTCGACGAACGCCGCCTCGAGGCTCGGCTCGACGCGGGTTACCCGGCCTTTATAGATATTGGATTTTTTCTGTTCCCGTGACGGGATCTCAATCGATAAGTCGTAGAGTTTCTGACCGTCGACGAGTGCGACTCGCAGTTCTTCTTCTTGAACTGCGTTGACGAGCATTCTTTTCATGTGCCCCAACTAAGGTGGTAGGGGCCGAGGAGGTGAGCTTGAGAATAGAAGCCGGGACCGCGACGATAAGGGTAGACCACAAAAGGGATACGCCGAGCGCGAGCCACGCGACCGGCATCCAATCAACCCAATTCTGCCAAATCCAATACAAAATAAATACGGCAAGCCCGGGGCCTTGTTCTCGGTTAACCGCTTGTCAGACGCCGAAGCTCATAAAGGCTCTCTTGCGTCCGTCTCATCGGCCGAGCGATGGTCTGAAAATTCAGAACCAACTAATATGCGGCTCCCCAACGGATGGGGGGCCACCGAAACCGGTGTCTATCTGCATTACCTCAAATTTTGGGCGTTGCCCTTCAAATGGTTCAGCGCCTGACACGGTTTTAAGACATTATCACGACAACCCGTCAGGGTCAATGTAATCAATACCTTAGAAGATTGCCCAGCAAAGATCATGAACAATGAACAATGAAACGGCTGTGCCGCAGCGCTTTCACGGCCCGAAGAGCCCCGTCATCCTGCGCACGGTAACCTTGGACGAAGCCGGTCAACGGATCGACAATTTCCTCATGCGGCACTTCAAGACCGTGCCCCGCAGCCGAGTGTATCGCCTGCTGCGCAAGGGCGAAGTGCGCGTCAATCGCAAGCGCGTCGACGCGGAATACCGCATCCAGCAGGGCGACGAAGTCCGCCTGCCTCCGGTGCGGATAGACGCCGTGGAGACCGACGGGCGCGTTACCCCCCGGCAGCCGTCGAGCAGCTTGCTGGAATTGATCGAGCGGGCGGTCATCTTTCAGGACAAGCATCTGTTGGTGATCGACAAGCCGGCCGGAGTCGCGGTCCACGGCGGCAGCGGCATGAGTTTTGGCGTGATCGAGGCCTTGCGCGCGTCTCGGCCGCGCGAGACTCTCGAGCTCGTTCACCGCCTCGACCGCGACACCAGCGGCTGTTTGCTGGTGGCGCGCGATCGCAGCACGCTGACCGCGCTGCATGCCTTGATTCGCAACGGCGGCATGCACAAGACCTACTCTGGCCTTGGTGGCCGGCAGCTGGCAGCTGGGAACCAAGCGCGTCGATGCGCCGCTCGCGACCGACAACCGGCAGCATGGCGAGCGGCATGTGCGGGTCGCCGCCGCCGGCAAGGACTCGGTCAGCGTCTTCAAGCCGGTGCAATTCTTCGGTCCGCTCGCCACCTTGATGGAGGTGGACATCCCGACCGGGCGGACACATCAAATTCGGGTCCATGCGTCCTTCGCCGGCCACCCGCTGCTGGGTGACGACAAGTATGGCGATCGTGAACGCAATGCTGAGCTGAAACGCCATGGTTTGAAGCGCACCTTCCTGCACGCACAATCCGTGGCGTTCGAGTGGCCGGGTTCCGGCGTCCCGTTTCACGCCAGTGCCCCGCTGCCGGGCGAATTGGCGGCCGTGCTCGATGCGATCACGCCGATGAAGCGCCGGGCGCCGCCGCGCCAAGCGGCGCCTCCGCGCCAAGGGGCGCCGCGCAGGGCCGCCAAACCACCGCGACGGTAGGCTACCGCGTCACGGCAATTCGAACCCGACGCTGCGCAGCACCGCGCTCAAGCGAATCAAGCGGCAAACCGATGAGCGCACTGGGGTCCGCGTTCTCGATCGATTCGCACAGCGTGATCCCGAGCCCTTCGCTCTTGAATCCGCCGGCGCAATCGAACGGCTTCTCGAGAGCCACGTAGCGCGCGATGGCGGCTTCCTCGAGGGTGCGGAATGACACTCGCGTGGTATCGACGAACTCGTGCGCCAAGCTGCCCGTTGTGCCGCACCACGGCGACCGCGGTCAAAAACGCGAGGGTGCGACCCGAGCAGCTGCGCAATTGGTCGATGCAACACGCTTCCGTGCCGGGCTTGCCGAGGATCTGTTCCTCCGCGGATCCCTCTGCCTGTGCCGCGACTTGATCGGAGCCGATGACCCACGCATCGGGATGTTCGAGGGCCACGGCGGACGCTTTGGCCCTTGCCAATCTCTGCGCCAGGGCAAGCGGCCGCTCGCCGGTGCGCCGAGTTTCGTCAATCCCGGGGGCTATGCTGGAAAAGGGCAGGCGGAGCCGCGCCAGGAGATCGCGCCGATAAATCGAGGTCGAGGCCAGAATAAGTGCAGGTGGAGACTTCAAAAACAACGACTTGCACCCGATTGATTTTGACAGGGCCTGGAACGGGCCCTATTATACGCGGCCCATGGCACCGGGCTTGCCTGACCGAGTCGATTGCGCGCACCTGGCGGACGACGCAGTGGAGCTGGAGCGCGTCTACCCGCTCGGTGACATGCCTCGCTTACAGGACTTACTGGCGGATGCGAGCGGGTCCGTGCGTGCGAGGTTCGTATTCGAGAAGTTAGCTGCGGGACGGGCCGGCGCCACGGTCGCGATCGAGGCGACACCGCAATTGTTATGCCAGCGTTGCCTGCAAGGATTCGGGTTCGCCGCCGCAGGCAGCAGTAAGATTGAGTTTGCCGGCAGCCGCGACGCAGCCGCTGCAGACTCGCAGCGCGAGATTTATGCGATGGAAGACGGCCGGGTGAGCTTGCGCGACTTGGCCGAAGAAGAGTTGTTGTTGGCCCTGCCGGCCGTCGCGCTGCATCCGCCGCAATCCTGCGGTCGGGCGCCGAGCTTACGCGGCGGGCGGCGAAACGCAGGGCACGTCGGGCGATCGAACACGGCCGTTCACCGCGTTGCAGGATTTGTTGAAGAAAACTTGATAGGACATAGCACTCATGGCAGTTCAGAAAAGCAGAAAAACCCCGTCCAAGCGCGGCATGCATCGCTCCCACTCCGCGCTGCCTCTACCCGCAGTGTCGATCGACGCCAAGAGCGGGGAGACTCATTCGCGTCATCGAATTTCCCGCGAGGGGTTTTACCGCGGCCGCAAGGTGCTTCAGACCAAGGCGGACGCGGCAGCGGCCGAAGAATAAGCCTCAACTCGCCGGCGGCGGTTTGCGCGCCGTCCGGGCTTTTTTGACGCACCGTGTCTGCGCTGCTCCATATTGCCATCGACGCCATGAGCGGCGACCGCGGGCCTGCGGTTTCCGTGCCGGCGGCCGTGGCCGCAGCCCATGAATTCAGCGAGGTTCGCTTCACTCTGATCGGGCGGCAGCCCGATTTGGAGCGCGAGCTCGGGAGTGCATTCCCCGCCAACGTATCCTGCCTGTTTGCGGCCGACGTCGTCGAAATGACCGATCATCCGCGTGAGGCGTTGCGACGCAAGAAAGATTCTTCGATGCGCCGTGCCATCGATCTGGTAAAGGCGAATGTTGCGCATGCCTGCGTGAGCGCGGGCAACACGGGCGCATTGATGGCGACGGCGCACTTCGTGCTGAAGATGTTGCCGGGGGTGGAGCGCCCCGCGATCGTTTCACTCATTCCCTCGCGCGGCGGCCATACGTATATGTTGGATCTCGGCGCCAACGCCTCGTGCACACCCGTGCAGCTGGCGCAGTTCGCGGTGATGGGGTCGGTGCTCGCGGCCGATTTGGAAGGGGCCCACCCACGGCCGCGGGTGGGCTTGCTCAACATCGGAACCGAGGACATCAAGGGCAACGAGATCGTGCAGGCGGCGCATAATTTGCTGGCGGCCGGCGACATCAACTATGTCGGCTTCGTCGAGGGCGACGATATCTTCTCGGATAAGGTCGATGTCGTGGTGACCGACGGATTCACCGGCAATGTGGCGCTCAAGACGATGGAAGGCGCGGCGCGCTTGATCACCGACACCCTGCGCGAGGAATTCAGCCGCACCCAGTTGCGCAAGCTCGGCTATCTCGCCGCACGGCCCGCGCTCAAGGCATTCCGCACACGGATTGATCCCCGCCGCTATAATGGCGCGAGCATGATCGGTTTGAATGGAATCGTCATCAAGAGCCATGGCGGCGCCGATCTGTTCGGATTTCAGCGCGCCATCGAAGTCGCCGTGTTGGAGGCGCGCGATGGCGTACCGGCGCGCATCGCAGAGCGGTTGCATGCTTCGCGGGAAGCTTGAAGGAACTCGATGTACGCACGAATTGCCGGCACCGGCAGCTATTTGCCGAAGAAGATTCTCACCAATGCGGATCTTGAAAGGCTCGTAGACACCAGCGACGAATGGATTCGCACCCGCACCGGCATCGAACAGCGTCACGTGGCGGCGGAGGGCGAAACCACCACCGACCTTGCGGAACACGCGTCGCGGCGCGCGATGCAGGACGCCGGGGTCGGCGCGGCGGACATCGATTTGATCTGCGTCGGCACGACGACGCCGGACCTGGTCTTTCCGAACGTGGGCACGTTGTTGCAGGACCGCCTGGGAATTCACGGCTGTCCGGCCTTCAGCCTGGAAGCCGCCTGCACCGGCTTCGTCTATGCGTTGAGCGTGGCGGACAAATTCGTCCGGTTGGGCGAATCGAAGTGCGCGCTCGTCGTGGGTGCCGAGACCTTGACGCGAATCGTCGATTGGAACGACCGGGGCACCTGCGTATTGTTCGCGGACGGCGCCGGCGCCGTGGTGCTTACGCCTTCCGCCGAACCCGGGATCATCAGCACCCGCCTGCATTCCGACGGTAAGTACAAGGACCTGCTGCTGTACCCGGACGGCGTATCCAAGGGTTTCAAATTGGTGCGCGAAGGCAAGGCCGGCGTTCAGATGAAGGGCAACGAGGTCTACAAGGTCGCCGTCAACACACTGGGGCACCTGGTCACGGAGACGCTCAATGCCAACGGAATCAGCAAGGACCAACTCGATTGGTTGATTCCCCATCAGGCGAACATTCGGATCATCGAGGCTATCGCCAAGCGGCTCGAACTGCCGATGGAGCGGGTCATCGTGACGATCAACACCCAGGGCAACACCTCTGCGGCGTCGGTGCCGCTTGCCCTCGATACCGGTATACGCGACGGGCGCGTCAGGCGCGGCCAGCTGTTGCTGCTGGAGGCGTTCGGCGGCGGCTTTACCTGGGGATCCGCGCTGATTCGCTACTGACCGCGCGGGCGCCGCCCTGCGCAGAAAAAAACGCCGCGGGTTTACCGCGGCGCACTAGCTCAAGCAAATGATCGACTTACTTCGACACTGACTTCTTGAACATGCGATCGATCTTCTCGTTGATCGCTTCGATGGCCGTTGAATTCGACTGTGCGGTCGACAACGCCTGATTCGCCGTGCTCTGCGCGCCCGAAGCGGCAGACTGGGCACTGGCAGCGGCGCTTTGGGCCGCAGCCGCAGCAGCGGCCGTTCTTTGATCATCGCTCGTGTTTTTGCTGATTTCTGATTTCAGCTCATCGATCTGGGCTTGGATCGGCTTCAGATCCGTGCAACCTGCGAATGCGACAACGCAGGCCACGGCGAGAGAGGCCTTCAGTGTGGTGGTCAATGTCATAAAAATATTCCCCTAGGGTTAATTCGTTCGTATCGGAAAGTCCGAAAGTATTGCCACAAGGCGGCCCGTGTCACGGTGTACGGGCCGGTCTGCGTCGCAACACAGTCGCACATGAAGCCAAATTCGCGCCTCGATTGCAACTGAAATGCGCTATTTGTCTGTACTCAGCGACTATTTTCACCAAATCCGATTCGCAGAAATTAAATCATCATTAAGAATGCGGCCATCAATGTAAATTTTACAGGCGAGCCGTCGTTTCTACCCGCGGAATTGATTTCGAGCGCTGACGGCGCATCTGCGGCACAGTTGCCGGGCGTGCGCGCAGTAAGATCTGAAAAATACGCAGTACCGTTTGCATCAATTAAAAAAAGCGGCAGCGCGTGTATGAGCGATGCCGCGTTTTCTGCGCGATGCGTGGGCAAATAGGGGAGTGTCCGCGCGCGCCGCTGCCGGTTTGGTGGGCGTGTATTCTTCTCGATCGAATAGCGCATTGAGCGCAAGGCAAAGGAGGTGCTGGCATGGGAGCCGAAGCGCTCATGCAGCCTGGTAGCCGAAGAAATCCGCCTATCGAGAGCCAAGGACTTGCCAGTCGCGCGCGCCTGTATATAATACCAGCTACTGGCTACATATACAGGTGATCCATGTCGGACCTTACCCCTCGTCAAACCCAGATTTTAAGGCTCATTCAAGACGCGATCATGGAAAACGGGATGCCGCCCACGCGTGCGGAAATCGCGCGCACGCTCGGCTTCAAGTCGCCGAATGCCGCCGAGGAACACCTGCGCGCGTTGCAACGCAAGGGCGTCATCGATCTGATTCCGGGCGCTTCGCGCGGCATCCAGCTCAAGGACATTCTGCGTGAACAATTGGGACTGCCGCTCATCGGGCGTGTCGCTGCCGGCCGCCCCATCTTGGCCGAAGAGCATATCGAAACGCGCTATCAGATCGACCCGCAGCTATTCCAACCCCAGCCGCATTATCTGCTGAAGGTAAAAGGCATGAGCATGAAAAATGCCGGCATCTTGGATGGCGATCTGGTTGCCGTGCATCGCACGCCCGAAGTGCGCAATCGTCAAATCGTGGTTGCGCGCCTGGAAAACGAAGTCACCGTTAAGCGCTATCGGCAAGAAGGCACGATCGTCTGGTTGCTGCCCGAAAATGCGGACTTCGAACCCATCCGTGTCGATCTCAAGGAGCAGCCCATGATTATCGAAGGGGTGGTCGTCGGGGTGCTTCGTCGCGGCAAAGACGTGGATGCCGCGTGAATGCGGAGGCAGGATGCCGAAGCCGACGCCCGCAGGGCGCCCGAAGGGCGGGGGCCAGGGTGGTCCCCGTCAGACCATCAGCGCTCGCGGATATATTGGCCGATGCACGCGTCTGGAGGTTAAAAGACGCCTCGGCTGCCCCCACTCGTCCGGTTTGGTCCACCGGTATGAGCTCGCTCGATGCGCGCTTGCCCGGGGGCGGGTGGCCGACGGCGTCGCTCATCGAGGTATTGCTGGACGATACCGGCTTGGGCGAGGTGCAGCTTTTTTTGCCGGCGCTGGTGGAGTGTCAACGCAGGGTCGGTGAAGGCAGCGCCGGCGAGGCTCCCTGGCTGGTCTGGATCGCACCGCCTCATGAACCTTATGCGCCTGCCTTGGCGCAGCAGGGAATCGAGCTGGAGCGCTTCTTGGTCGTGCGGCCTGCCAGCGCCACGGAGGCATTGTGGGCTGCTGAACAGGCCTTGGGTTCAGGTGTCTGCGCCGCGGTGTTTCTCTGGTTGAAGGGGACCGATGACCGCTGGCTGCGGCGTTTGAAGCTCGCGGCCGAGGCGGGCGGCGCACTCGGTGTGCTGTTTCGTCCCGAGCGGCATCGCTTCGAGTCTTCACCCGCCAGCCTGCGTTTGCTGATGACGCAAGGTGAGCATGAGGCGCGTCTCGATCTACTCAAGGTGCAAGGCGGCCGACCCGGTCCTGTCGATCTGGGCGGCACTCCGCTGGGTGCTTCGTGAAATCGCGGGCAGCGAAATCACGGACGGCAGATTTATTTGCCGAGAACGCATCGCCCGCGCCGGCGGGATCATGGCAGGCCGGTGTGCCGACGCCGACGCCGCTGCAGCCGGCCGGCCGGCCGCGTGCAAAGCAGCTGTGGTATGCCGCGGTGTTTCCGCAGTTGGTCAAGCGAACATTCCGCCGTCTTACTGCAGCGCCTGTGCATGCATGCGCAACAATTTACTTCGTTCGTCAGCATCGAACCGCCCAACGCGCTCATGCTGGAAATCAAGGGCAGCCTGAAGCTGTTCGGCCCGCGTTTGCATGCCGACATCGATGCCCGTTGGCGGCAGCTCGAGCTGCAGGCGTACAGCGCCACGGCCCCATCGACTTTGGCGGCGCTCTGGCTCGCACGGGGCGCAATGGGCCGCCCCGGGCAAGCGTGTCCCGGCCAACCGTGCCCCGGTACGCCGGCGAGCGCTCCGATACACATCGAAGAACTCGGGATGCTGCCCGGCCGCCTGGCGGAGTTGCCAATCGCCTGCACGGCGTGGGATATCGAGCGGTTGCAGACGTTGCGCGCCATGGGCGTGACGCGGGTAGGTGAATTGCTGCGCCTGCCGCGCGCCGGTCTCGCGCGCCGCTTGGGTAAGGCAACGGTGCAGGATCTCGATATTGCACTGGCGCGGCAATTCGCGCCGCGCCGAGCGTTCGTGCCGCGCGAACGTTTTCGGGCACGATGTGATTTCGAGACGGAGATCGAGAATGTTGCTCTATCTCGAAAAGGCGCTCGAACCGCTGATCGCGCGCTGTGCGCGACTTCTTGCGCGAGCGTCAGGCCGGTGTGCAGACCCTGCGGCTGAAGCTGCGCCACCGTGCCGATCCCGCCACCCATGTGCATTTGGGATTGGCGAGCATCACCGGCGAACGTCGGCGCTTGATGGACGTGCTTACCCAAAAATTAACCAGGCTCGAGCTGCAAGCGCCGGTCCGAGACATGGAATTGATCTCCGGGGCATTGCAGCCGCTTTCGGCCGGCTCGCTCGATGTCTTTGCGGGACGGCCAAGCGCCGGCGCGAGTGGGCGCGACAGCTTGCCGCAATGTGGAGGCAGGATGCCGAAGCCGACGCCCGCAGGGCGCCCGCAGGGCGAGGGCCAGGATGGCCCGAGCAATTGGTGGAGCGTTTGCGTGCGCGCTTGGGCGAAGACGCGGTCTATGGGGTCGTTTCGATCGCGGAACACCGGCCCGAAGCGGCCTGGCGGCGCGTCCAAGAACTGCGTGGCGAAAAAATGGCGGATCACCCGATCCTGACCGATCGGGGCATGCCGCGCCCCGTCTGGTTGCTCGCTGCACCGCTGCCGTTGGAGAGCGTCTTTGATTTTGGAACAAGGTCCGAGCGCATCGAGAGCGGCTGGTGGGACGGCAAGGGCGTGGCGCGCGATTACTATATTGCGCGCCAAACGCGCGGCACACGCCCTCATGGCGCACCTCTCGCCCATGGCGCAAGGCTGTGGGTTTTTCAGGAGCGCCGATCCAAGCGCTGGTATTTGCACGGGGTATTCGCCTGACGGCGGCGCTCTTACGGCTAAGTCGTGTACGTCGAACTCCACACCTTGAGTAATTTCTCCTTTTTGCGCGGCGCTTCCAACCCTGAGGAACTGGTCGCGCAGGCCAAACATTTGATTATCGCGGACTGGCACTGACCGATGAATGCTCGCTGGCGGGCGTGGTACGCGCCCATATCGCCGCCAAGCAGCATGAGCTGCCGCTGATCATCGGCACGGAGCTCAACTGCGGCGACGGGCTCAAACTCGTGGTGCTGGCCACCGATCGCGCGAGCTATGGCGCCATGAGCCGCTTGATCAGCCGAGCGCGCCGCGCAAGTCCCAAGGGCAGATACGCGCTGGCGCGCATCGATCTCGAGGATGCTCTCCCCGGCTGCCTGATCATCTGGCTGCCGCGTTCCGACAGGGCGTCGGCGCAGCGGCAGGAGGCGGACGGCCGGTGGTTGCGCGAGCGATTCGCCGGACGCTTATGGCTGGGCGTGGAACTGCTGACCGGCGGCTTCGACCTGCGTCGCTTGGAGCTGCTCGAAGCACTGGGCGAGAGTCTGGATGTGCCGCGAGTGGCCGCGGGCGACGTGCACATGCACCGCCGCAGCCGCCGCGCCCTCCAGGACGTGTTGACGGCGATCCGTATGGGGATGCCGCTGCAAGCCGTGGGGTATGCGCTGTATTCCCGAACGGCGAGCGCTGTTTGCGGCCCTTGCAGCGCTTGCGCGAGTTGTATCCCGCGCCGTTGCTTGAGCAAACGCTGGCAATCGCCGAGCGCTGCACTTTCAAGCTCGACGAGTTGCGCTACGAGTATCCCGAGGAAATCGTGCCCGCCGGCGCCACTCCCGCGAGTCATTTGCGCGCCCTGACGATGCGCGGCTGCGCGCAGCGCTGGCCGGCGGGCGCGCCTGCCCGCCGTGCGCGACAACATCGAGCATGAATTGCGCTTGATCGCCGAGCTCAAATTCGAGCCGTTTTTTCTCACCGTGCACGATATCGTTCAATACGCGCGCTCGCAAAGAATACTCTGCCAGGGCCGCGGTTCCGCGGCCAACTCCACCGTCTGTTATTGCTTGGGGATAACCGAAGTGGATCCCTCGCGCATGGCCATGCTGTTCGAGCGCTTCATTTCCAAGGAGCGCAATGAGCCGCCCGATATCGACGTGGATTTCGAGCACGAGCGGCGCGAAGAGGTGATTCAGTACATCTACGGAAAATACGGCCGCGAGCGCGCGGCGCTGGCGGCCACCGTCATCTGTTACCGTCCGCGCAGCGCTCTGCGTGACGTCGGCAAGGCGCTGGGGCTCGATCTCGCGCAAGTCGACAAGCTCGCGCGCGGCATGCAATGGTGGGATGGTCAGCGCATCGATCCCGAGCGCATCCGTGCCTCGCGGCTTCGATCCCGAAGATCCCGTGATCGCGCGCCTGATTGCGCTCGCGGCCGAGATCCTGGGCTTTCCGCGCCACCTCTCGCAGCATGTGGGCGGCTTCGTGATTGCGCGCGGGCGTCTGGATGAGCTCGTGCCCATCGAGAATGCGGCGATGCCCGATCGTACGGTGATCGAATGGGACAAAGACGATCTCGATGCGCTGGGGCTGCTGAAAGTCGACGTGCTCGGCTTGGGGATGCTGAGCGCGCTGCGCCGGGCATTTCATCTGATCAACGAATTCGGCGGCTCATCCGCGGCGCGCCGAAGCGAACTCGATCTGGCGACAGGTGCCGAGCGAGGATAGCGGCCGTGTACGAGATGATTTGCCGCGCCGACACCATCGGGCGTGTTTCAAATCGAATCGCGCGCGCAAATGTCCATGCTGCCGCGCTTGCGGCCGCAAAATTACTACGACCTGGTGATCGAAGTGGCGATCGTGCGCCCGGGCCCGATCCAAGGAGAGATGGTGCATCCGTATCTGCGCCGCCGCAGCGGCGAGGAGGCGGTGACGCTATCCGAGCAAGGAGGTCGAGGCGGTGCTCAAGCGCACCCTGGGCGTGCCGATTTTTCAGGAGCAGGTCATGCAGCTGGCGATCGTCGCCGCCGGCTTTTCCCCGGGCGAGGCGGACCGGCTGCGCCGCGCGATGGCGGCCTGGAAGCGCAAGGGCGGCTTGGAGCCTTTCCAGCGCCAGATTGATCGACGGCATGCGCGAGCGGGGCTATCCCGGAGAGCTTCGCGCAGCAAATATTCAATCAGATACTGGGGTTCGGGGAATACGGCTTTCCGGAATGTGTCGTTGGCGAGACGCGCGTAGTGGATGCCGATACTGGAAGATGGTTGACCATCGATGAGGTCATCAGCGGACAGGCGCGTCTCGATAACACGCTGGCGTGCGATGCTGAGCTGCGTTTGAGAAAGCGCAAAGTGCTGCGCGTAATGCGAAGCGGCATGAAGCCCGTATTGCGTCTACGCACGGCTCTCGGCCATGAGATCGTTGCGACGGCTGAACACCCATTCATGACCCTGGCAGGGTGGCTGCAGCTGGGAAAGCTCAAAGTGGGCGACACGAGTGGCGACGGCGCGTTCCGTACCGGTGCCGGGCTCCGATGTCTACTGGGACAGAATTGTGGAGATCGAGGCGGCCGGGAACCGAGGAAACATACGATTTGCAGATCGAAGGCGATCACAATTTTTTGGCCAATCATTTCGTTGTCCACAACTCGCATGCCGCGAGCTTCGCTCTCCTCGTCTATACCTCCGCCTGGCTCAAAGCATTACGAGCCGGCGGCGTTTTGCGCAGCCCTCATCAACAGTCAGCCCATGGGCTTCTATGCGCCGGCGCAATTGGTGCGCGATGCGCGCGCTCACGGCGTGGAGGTGCGCGCCGTCGATGCGATGGTGAGCGGCTGGGATTGCACGCTCGAGCGGCGGACCGATGGCCGTCCGGCACTGCGTCTGGGATTGCGGTCTGGTGAAGCATTTATCGAGCGAAGGGGCGGCGCGGCTGTGCGCCGCGCGCACCGCGCGTGCCTTTGACTGCATCGCCGATCTTGCGGAGCGGGCGAAGCTGGATCGGCGCGATCTCGAGGCGCTCGCGGCCGCGGACGCGCTTGCGCGGCCTGGCGGGACACCGCCATCGCGCGGTGTGGCAGGTCACCGGGGTGGAGCGCGCGTTGCCCCTGCTGCCCGCCGCCACGGTGCTCGACGGAAGGCATCCCGCTGCTGCGCGCGCCGCGCGAGGGCCAGGACATCGTCGCCGACTATGGCAGCACCGGCCTGACGCTGCGCCGCCATCCCTTGGCCTGCTGCGCGAGAAACTGCAGCGCCGCGGCGTGCTGCCCACCCAGGAGCTCTGGGAGCTGCCGAACGGAGAAATGGTGATGACCGCGGGCCTGGTCATCACGCGCCAGCGGCCGGGCAGCGCGGGCGGCGTCACCTTCGTCACCATGGAGGATGAAACCGGCTACGTGAATTTGATCGTGTGGAACCGCGTCGCCGTCGAGCAGCGCGCCGCGCTGCTGGAGTCGCGTCTGCTCGAAGTGCATGGCAAATTGCAGCGTGAGGGCGACGTGCAGCATGTCATCGCGCAGCGGCTGACCAATCTTTCGGCGATGCTGGGCGACTTTCCGGTGGTGTCGCGGAATTTCCATTGAGCGGGATTTGGCGAGACACAGGCGGTTACTGTTACTATCGGCCGCAGCACGGCGGGGAAGTAAATGACTTCAATTGACGGCGAAGACGACATCTCCAGGCGTTCATTCCTGCTCTCGGGCGGCGGATTTTTGTCGAGCGTGTGGATCGCGGCGCACTGGCCGGATATCGCGGCCGCCGCACAGCACGCCGATGAAATGTCGGCCGTGCCGGCCCCCGGGGGATTCGAATATCTCAACGCCGCCGACGCAGCCGATGTGGAGGCGATCTCGGCGCAGATCCTCCCGGGCGGCGCGACGCCGGGTGCGCGCGAGGCGCACGCGGTGTATTTCATCGATCGGGCGCTGGCCACGTTTTTGTCCAGGTTGGCGGGGGAATTTCGCGCCGGACTGACGCAATTTCAAGCGGCGTTCCGCGCCTTCAGTCCGGCATCCGCTCCTTCGCCGAGGCCGGGTCGGACACGCAGATCGCCTTTCTCAAAACGGCGGATCGAACTCCGTTCTTCTTCACTGCACGCGAGTTGACCCTGCTCGGCATGTTCTCCTCGCCCAAGTATGGCGGCAATTTCGGCGGCGCCGGATGGAAGCTGATGGGCTTCGCAGGATCAGCATGCGTTCACGCCGCCGTTCGGCTACTACGATCGGGAATACACGCGGCTTCGTGCCGTATTCGACCGAGAAGAGGCATGACGGCGCGCCGATTCAAGCCGGGCGAGACCGTCGATTTCGTGGTGGTCGGGTCGGGCGCCGCGGGCGGCGTGATGGCGCGCGAGCTGTCGCAGGCGGGTTTCAGCGTGCTGGTATTCGAGCAGGGACCGCGCTTTTCGCCCGCGGACTTCGAGCACGATGAATTGAAGTACTTCTTCATGAGCGGCATCACCGTCGACCCACGCACGAGCCCGCAGACCTTCCGCAAGCATCCGGGCACCGACGCCGCAACGGCCAACGGGGCCGATGGCGACGCAGCCGGCATTGTATGCGCGCCTGGTCGGCGGCAGCAGCAATCACTTCACCGCGAATTTCTGGCGCTTTCACGAAATCGACTTTCACGAGCGCAGCGTGCTCGGCGGCGATCCCCGGGACGGGCTTTCGCCGATTGGCCGATCAGCTATCAGGAACTCGAGCCCTACTACACCAAGGTGGAATGGGACGTGGGAGTGTCGGGACTCGCCTATGCGAGCCCGTTCGATCCGCCGCGCACCAAGCCCTATCCCATGCCGCCGTTGCCGGTGAAGTCCTCCGGCGTGCTGCTCGAGCGCGGCGCCCGCAAGCTCGGGCTGCATCCGTTTCCGGCGCCGATGGCCATCGCCTCGCAGCCGTATCGCGGCCGCCCGGCTTGCGTGCACTGCGGCTTCTGCATGGGTTTCGGCTGCGAGGCGCGGGCAAAGTCTTCCTCGCTGTACACCATGATTCCGGAAGCCGAGGCGACCGGGCGCTGCGAAGTGCGGGCGCAGAGCTACGTGTATCACGTGTCGCGACCAATGCTGGCGGGCGCGCCACGGGCGTGCATTACTTCGATGGCGGCAAAAACGCGAACACTTCCAGAAGGCCCGGGCGGTGGTGTTGTGCGCCAATGGCGCCGAGACGGCGCGTTTGCTGCTCAATTCCGCGAGCCCCCGCTTTCCGCACGGTCTGGCGAACTCGAGCGGCATGGTGGGCAAGTACCTCATGTTCAATCAAGGCGCTCGGCTGCATGCCGTATTCGAACACGAGCTCAACGAATACAAGAGCGTGCAGATCACGCGCATCGTGCACGATTTCTACGACGCCGACCCGAAGCGCGGATTCTACGGCGGCGGCGGCATCGACGGCCGCATCAATCCGCAGCCGGCGATCTGGGCGATGTCCGCGGGCGGCGAATTGCCGCTATGGGGTGCCGACCTCAAGGCGCGGATCGAGGCGTTTCCGCGCTCCATGGTGGCGACGGGCCACACCACCTCGCTGCCGCGTGGAAGCGAACAGCGTCAGCATCGACCCCACTTTCAAGGACGCCTGGGGAATTCCCGCGATCCGGGTCACCTACAAGGATCATCCGGACGATCTTGCGTTCGCGCGCTTTCTCCAGGACCGCCAGGTCGAAATCATGCAAGCCGCCGGCGCGCAGAAAGTATGGCGCGAAGCGGTGGAGAGAATCGGTGTGGGGCGTCCATCTCTGGGCACGTGCGCGGATGGGCAATGATCCCGCCACCTCGGTCGTCGACAAATATCACCGCACGCACGACGTGCCGAATCTGTTCCTCTGCGACGGGTCGAGTTTCGTCACCTCGGGCCGCGGCCAGCCGACCATGACGATTCAGGCGCTGGCATTCCGCGCGGCGGATCACATCGGCCAATTCGCCAAGCGCAACGAAATTTGAGGCCCAGCCCGCTCAGCGGGTCTTCTTTTTCTTTCGCGCCGTCTTTTCAGAATGCGCCGGCGCGTCGGGGTCGTCCAGTTCGGCGGACTCCGCGGCGCCGTCGTCGCGCCTATCCCCGATCTCGTAGTCGTCGAAGTCGCTCATGAGCTCCGCGGTGCGCCGCTCTTCCATGACGCGCTCCAGCCGGCGCCATGCCGGCTCCGCACCCTTGGGCGCGCGCCGGCGCTGCGACTCGACGTCGCGCATGATGTGATCGACGTCGACATCGTCGCCGCCGGGCGCCGCATCTTCGGCGTCCTCTTCCTCGAATTCGTCCGATTCCGGCTTTTCGCTCATGCTACTCAGGGTTGCGGTTGACTTATTGACCCGACACGCGCGGTTTATAAACGGAAAGGCCGCCCGGGCGCAATACCCTGGCGCACACATCCGCACACTAGCGCACGGACCGTTATTTGACGAGGTCGTTGAGTTGAAAAATGGGCAGCAGGAGCGCAATCACGATGAACATGACGACCGCGCCCATGAATACGACCATGAAGGGCCCCAATAGATTGGTCATGGTCGAGAGCAAGCCGTCCATCTCGCGTTCCTGATTGGTCGCCGCGCGCTCGAGCATCTTTTCCAACTCGCCGCTGCTCTCGCCGCTGCTGATGAGGTGAATCATCATGGGCGGGAATAGCTTGCGTGCGGCGAGCGATTTGCCGATGGGTGCTCCCTCGCGAACTCGCAGTGCCGCATCCTCCACGGCCCTTTTCATGGGCATACTGTTGACGACCTCGGCGGAAATGCGCAGCGCCTCGAGCACCGGTACCGCGCTTGCCGTCAGAATGCTGAAGGTGCGCGAGAACCGCGCCGTGTTGAGGCCCCGGATGAGCTTTCCCACCAGCGGAACCTTCAGCAGGAACCGATCCCACGCCAAGCGCGCCTCCGGGGCCCTCAGCCAGCGCAAGAATCCCCAGGTGCCGGCGGCGATCACGATCAGACCGTAAAACCAATAGTGGCGGATGAGGTCGCTCATGCCGATGAGGATTCGCGTGGCGATCGGCAGCTCCTGGTGGCCGGATTCGAAGACCGCGACGACCTGCGGCACCACGTAGGCGAGTAAAAATGACACGATGGCGAAGGACAGGACCATCAACACGATGGGATACACCAGCGCATTGCTGACCTGCTGACCCATGACCTGGCGCGATTCGGTGTAATCCGAGAGCCGCTCGAGCACCTGATCGAGCTTGCCGGATTGCTCGCCGGCGGACACGGTCGCGCGATAGATTTCGGGAAACGCCTGTGGGAAATCCCGCAAGCCATCGGCGAGCGGGTGGCCTTCGACGACTTTGCTGCGCACGCCCAAAATGATGCGCTGTACACGCGGCTTTTCGGTCTGTTCGGCGACGGCCTGCAATGACTCCTCGAGCGGCAGACCGGAGTGCAGCAAGGTGGCCAGCTGCCGCGTCAGCAGCGCGAGATCGAGCGTCGACAGGCCGCGGCGCAGAAATCCGCGGGCTCGGCTCTTCTTCAGCTCGCGCTGCGCGGTCTCCTGGATTTCCATCGGCAGCAGATGCTTGTCGCGCAGCAGCTGGCGGACGTGTTTGGGCGTGTCGCCCTCGATCAGACCCTTGCGTTCCCGCCCCTGCGCATCGAGAGCCGTGTATTCGAACGCCCCCATCAGGAGCCAGTATTCCGCATGCCTAGTCCTCGCGGGTGACGCGCAGCACTTCTTCGAGGGTCGTTTCGCCCGCCATCACCTTTCTGCGGCCGTCGTCGCGGATGCCGGGGCTTGCGCTGCGCGCATAACGCTCCAATTCCTGCTCGGACGAACCGTCGTGAATCATCGTGCGCATGTGATCATCGACCGCGATGAGCTCGTAGATGCCGGTTCGTCCGCGGTAGCCGTTGCCCGGTTCGTTGCTCGGGCGGTACAACTTGACCGGACTGCCGCTCGATTCGAGGTTCAGCAGGCGCCGCTCATATTCGCCGGCCATGAACGGTTCGCGCGTTTCCGGATTGAGCACTCGCACCAGGCGCTGCGCGAGCACCCCGATCAGGCTCGACGACAGCAGGAACGGCTCGATTCCCATGTCGCGCAGCCGCGTGACGGCACCCACGGCGGTATTGGTATGCAGTGTGGAGAGCACCAAATGCCCCGTCAAACTCGCCTGCACGGCGATCTGCGCGGTTTCCAGATCGCGAATTTCGCCGACCATCACCACGTCGGGGTCCTGTCGCAAGATCGCCCGCAGGCCGCGCGCGAAGGTCATTTCTACCTTGGTGTTCACCTGCGTCTGTCCGATGCCGTCGATGTAGTACTCGATGGGGTCTTCGACGGTCATGACATTGCGCGTATTGTCGTTGATGCGCTCGAGAGCGGCGTACAGCGTGGTGGTCTTTCCCGAACCGGTGGGTCCGGTCACGAGGATGATGCCGTGCGGCTTGTGGATGATTTCATCCATCGTTTCCTGGGTGCGCGGATCCATCCCTAACGAGGTCAGTTCGATGCGTCCGGCCTGTTTGTCGAGCAGACGCAACACCACCCGCTCGCCATGTCCCGAGGGCAGGGTGGAGACCCGCACATCGACTGCGCGCCCGGCGATGCGCAGAGAAATTCTGCCGTCCTGGGGCAGGCGACGCTCGGCGATGTCGAGTTTGGACATGACCTTGATGCGCGACACCACCAGCGGCGCCACGGCCCGCTTGGTCTGCAGCACTTCGCGCAGCACGCCGTCGACGCGAAAACGGATCACCAGGCGGTTCTCGTAGGGCTCGATGTGAATATCGGACGCGTTTTCCTTGACCGCCTGGGTCAGCAGGGCGTTGATCAAGCGGATGATCGGCGCTTCATCGTCGCTTTCCAGGAGGTCGGAGGATTCGGGAATGTCCTCCGCCAAATGCGCCAAATCGGTATTGTCGTCCAAGCCCTCCAACATCTGCATCGCGGCGCCGGAGCCCGCTTCATAAGCGACACGCAGCATGGAATCGAAGGACTCGACCGACACGCGCTCGAGTTTCAGCGGGACGCCGACGAAGCGGCGCACCTCCGCCAAGGTTTGCGGCGTCACGCCGGGTCGGCACACGGTGTCCGCCACCCCATCGGCAATGCCCCGCACCAAGACCCCGTGACGTTTGGCGAAGGGAAACGACAGTTTCCGTTGTTCGCCCGATTCTGTGAGCTCGGCGTTCATGGGTTCGGCGGCTCCTGCGGGGCGCCCGTGGTCGGCGGCAGCGGCGTCGATTGCGGCGTCGGCGGTGCCGGTTGCGGCGCGGGGGTCGAGCGCGGCTGCGGCGCGTTGGGCGTGGCTCCCTGGGCATTCGCGTCGGCAGGGGGCGCTGCGGGCAATCCCGATCCCGGCGGGACGGGGGGAATCAGGGGTTGTTTCTCACCCGGCAGCAAGGTGATGTGGCCCTTGTGCAGCGCGCGCTCATCCTGGCGCACTTCGTTGTACTTCGCTTCGCTGGTGCTCTCGGTCGCTTCGGCGTCGCGCATGATCGAGGGGCGGATGAACACCAGCAGGTTCTTCTTCTGGCGCGAGCCGCTGCGCGACTTGAAGAGGTTCCCTATCAAAGGGATGGCCCCCAATCCCGGCACGCGATCCTCGCTTTCCGTGACCGTGTCCGACATGAGGCCGCCCAGCACGATGACGCCGCCGTCCTCGATCAGGACGGTGGTCTTGATGGAACGCTTGTTGGTCGAAATATCGGCCGAATCCGTCAGCTTCGCACCCGGGGAGGAATCCTCCTGCTCGATTTTGAGCTGCACGGAATTGCCTTCATTGATGTGCGGGGTGACCTTCAATATCGTGCCCACTTCCTCGCGCTGAATGGTCGTGAAGGGGCTGGTGGTGCCGTTGACCGCCGCCGTCGAGCTCGAGTAGGAGCCGGTGATCAACGGGATCTCCTGCGTGACCTTCACTTCGGCTTCCTCGTTGTTCATGGTGATCAGCGAGGGCGTCGAGATGATGTTGCTGCTGCCGTCGCTGCGCAGCGCCTGGACCAGGGCGGCGAAGCCCCTGCCGGTGTTCGAGTTGTACTTGCCGAGTGCGAAGGTGGCGCCGGTGCCCACCGTCGAGCTGCTGATTCCCGTCGTCGTGGTGCCGGTTGCGACCGCGGAAGTGGCGGTGCTGCCCGTCGCGCCCAAAACGGCCGCAGCCAGGTCGACGATGCTCGTGCCGCTGCCGGGCAGGTTCGTGACGCCGTACCCGTAGTTGTTGCCGCCGTCGAGAATCCACTGCACACCGAGGTTGGCGCTCTTATTGACGTCGACCTCGACGATGATGGCTTCGACGTGCACTTGCGCGCGGCGGATATCGAGCTTGTCGATCACCGCCATCAGCGATTTCATGATCTTGGGGGGCGCCGTGATGATCAGGGCATTGGTCGCGACGTCCGCCCAGATGGTGACGCTGGCATCGACATTGGACGTGCCGCCGCCGCCGGTCGGCGCCGCGGGAGGGCCTCCTTGCGCCTTCGCCGAAGCAGTGGCTTGGCCTTTGAGCTTGTCGGCGATCTTCTCGGCGTCGGCATAACGCAAGTATCTGACCTGCGTATCGCCGCCGGTCGTGAGAGGCGTATCCATATTGACGATCAGCGCCTTGAGCCGCAGGCGCTGCGACTTCTCGCCGGTCAGCAGGATGCTGTTGGTGCGTTCGTCGGCGACGATTTTGGCGGCTGCGGCGGCCCCCTCGGCCCCCTGACCCTGATTCAAGGAATTGACGACACGTACGATGTCGGCGGCGCTGGCATTGTGCAGCGCGATCACCTCGATGGGTTCATCGCCGCTTTCGTCCATGCGCTGAATGATGCGCACCAAGCGGTTCACGTTACTCGCACGATCCGACAGGATCAGCATGTTGCCGGCGGCGTAGGCTGCCAATTGCGCGTACTGCGGCATCAGGGGCCGCAGCATGGGCACCAGCTGGGCCGCGCTGACATTTTTCAAACTCACGACCTGCGTGACAATTTCATCCGATGTCGAGCTGACGTTTTCCGGCAAGTCATTGGCCGGCAATTGCCGCGCTTCGGTGTTCGGCACGATCTTGATGACTTTGCCGGCCGGCACCGCCACATATCCATACACCTGCAGCACGGATAGAAATGCTTCGTAAAACGCAGCCGGCGACATGGGGGTCGCCGACAGCATGGTGACCTTGGCGTTGACTCGCGGATCGATGATGAAATTCTTGCCGGTGACCTCAGCGACGGCCTGGATGATCTGGCTGAGATCCGCATCTTTGTAGTTCGGGGTGATCGTCGGGCCGTCCTGGGGCCGCGGCTGCGGCGCCGGCGGCTGCGCCGCCGCGGCACATAACGTTGCCGCCACGAGCAAAGCGGCGGTCAGCGCCGCGGCGAGGCGGGCCCGGCTCTGCGGTTGCATTGAGTTCGGCATCATGGGTTCTCGTATGTTGACCGCATTCGACCTTAAGTTGGCGCTATTCATTCGGATTTTCGTTGGTGGTGTTGGGAACCGAACTCGGCGGCGCGCCAGGCGGCGCCGCGGCCGGCGCAGCGGCAGGGTTCGACCCGCTGTCCAGATCCTTGGTCGCCTGTGCGGCGACTTGTGCAATGTTCAGAGTGATATCCTGCTTTTGTCCGCCGCGTTCGATGGTCACGGTCGCGCGATCCGATGTCTGTATCGTATTGAAGATCTCCTGACCGCGCTGCGGATCGTCGAGGGTGGTGCCGTTGATCGCCGTCACCAAATCGCCCGCCTTCAGCCCCAGTTTATTGAATATCTGCCGGTTTCGGCCCGGATACGCACGAAAGCCTCTCAGTTTGCCTGCGGCGCTATCGTACGAGGGTACAACACGCATGACCTGGTCGAGAATGGAGGGATCCTGCTGCACCAAGCGGCGGATGTTTTCGACCGCCGCGACGGTGCGGGGGTCCCCGCCCGTGCGCCGCACGACCGGCGGCCCGCGCATGCCGGGTCCCGGCAGCCTCGGCAGCAGCAACGTCTCGAGCGCGCCGCCGCGGTCAAGAATGACGTGATCGAGGTAGACCGAGTGCAGGGAAGCGCCGCCGATCCGGTCGCCGACCGCATAGACTTTCGAGGCGCCGCCGTCGCTGATGATGGCCACCCCGCGCTTCGGGTCCTGGGTTGCAATCGTCCCGGCCAGCACCAGGTTGGCAGTCGATTGTGGCGCATTGGCCGGGTCCTGCGCGCCGGGATCGACGGCGGCGACCCCGAACAAATGCGCGGAAACCACGCTTGGAACATCGATACCGGCGTGCTGGCTGCGGGGCGCAACGTTGCTCAACACCGGTTGGGGGGATTTCACGGGACCGCCGCTCAGCAAGGAAATGACGATTCGCGCCAGCTCCACGGCGATCAGCGCCGCCAAAACCATGGAGACCAGCCGGGGGCCGTTGCCCTGTATTCGGGCGAGCCATCCCTGTGTGCGCGCGTCAAGCATATGGAGGGGGTGAGTGGTTACAGTGATCGGCAATCATAGGGTTACCCGGTTGAACGCTCAAGCATTTGTTTTTTCAAGTAAAGTGACACCGTTTGGCGACAGGGCGTATGCCCAAGGTTTAGCGTACACGTCTTGTAAAGAGTCACGACGAACCCTATAAACTGGTGATTCATGAGTGACATCGAACGTGGGCGGGAAGGAACGGGATTGGTCGTCGAAGAAGCGGCGCCCAAACTCAAGCGTCCGCCTCTCTATCAAGTTGTGCTGATCAATGACGACTACACTCCTATGGAGTTCGTGGTCGACATCCTGCAGCGTTTCTTCGCGATGGACCGCACCAAAGCAACCCGGGTTATGCTGGAGGTGCATACCAAGGGCAAGGGAGTCTGCGGTGTCTTTACTTATGAGATTGCAGAGACCAAGGTGGCTCAAGTGATCGCGTATGCGCGACAACATCAGCATCCGCTGATGGCAACGCTAGAAGAGGCGTAAAGTGCTAAGTCAAGAACTCGAATTTTGCTTGAACGACGCGTTTGCCGGTGCGCGCGAGGCACGGCATGAATTCATGACCGTCGAGCATCTGCTGCTGGCGATCGTAGATACCCCCAAAGTACGCGAGGTATTGAAGTCCTGCGGCGCGGACACCGCCAAGCTCAAGACCGAGCTGAAGCAGTTCATCGATCAAACCACGCCGCGATTGCCGGCCGGCGAGGATCGGGACGTGCAGCCGACCTTGGGATTTCAGCGGGTGCTGCAGCGGGCCGTGTTCCACGTGCAGTCGAGCGGCAAGAAGGAGGTCACTGTCGCCAACGTGCTGGTGGCGATATTCAGCGAGAAGCAGTCGCATGCGGCCTACTTGCTCAGCATGCAGGACGTGTCGCGCCTCGACGTGGTGAATTTCATCGCGCATGGCCTCTCGAAGGCGGGCGGCGAGGAGCGCGGCGAACGCGAGGACAGCGGCGCTTCCACCGACGCGGAGCGCGAGGGCGACGGCGGCGGCAATGCCCTGGAGAAATATGCGACCAACCTGAACGAGTCGGCGCGCAAGGGCAAGATCGATCCGTTGATCGGCCGCAAACTCGAGGTCGAACGCACCATCGAGATCCTGTGCCGCCGGCGCAAGAATAATCCCTTGTACGTGGGCGAGGCCGGAGTCGGCAAGACCGCGATCGCGGAAGGCCTGGCCCGCATGATCGTCGAGAACCAGGTGCCCGACGTGCTCCTCGATGCCACGATCTATTCGCTCGACATGGGCTCGCTCGTCGCCGGCACCAAGTACCGGGGCGATTTCGAGAAGCGCCTGAAGGCGGTGCTCGCCGAAGTGAAGAAGCAGCCGGGCGCGATTCTATTCATCGATGAAATTCACACCGTCATCGGCGCCGGTGCGGCGTCGGGCGGCGTGATGGATGCGTCGAATTTGATCAAGCCGGCGCTGGCCAACGGCGACTTGCGCTGCATTGGTTCGACCACCTACAACGAGTACCGCGGAATATTCGAGAAGGATCATGCGCTGGCCCGCCGCTTCCAGAAGATCGACATCACCGAGCCGTCGGTTTCGGATACGGTCGACATTCTGCGCGGGCTCAAATCGCGCTACGAAGAGCATCACGGCATCAAGTATGAGGACGATGCGCTGCGCGCGGCGGCTGAACTCGCGGCGCGGCACATCAACGATCGGCACATGCCGGACAAGGCGATCGACGTCGTCGACGAGGCGGGCGCCAACCTGCGGCTGCAGCCCGTGGAAAAGCGCGCCTCATCCGTCACCGTCACGCAAATAGAGAACGTCGTGGCGCGCATCGCGCGGATACCCCCGAAGAACGTGTCGCTGTCGGATCGCGACGTGCTCAAGAACTTGGAGCGCAATTTGAAGCTGACGATCTTCGGCCAGGACAAGGCCATCGAGGCATTGTCGTCCGCCATCAAGATGTCGCGCTCCGGATTGGGCGATCAGCGCAAGCCCGTGGGTTCGTTCCTGTTCTCGGGCCCGACCGGGGTGGGCAAGACCGAAGTCACGCGGCAGCTCGCCATCGCCATGGGCGTCGAATTCGTGCGCTTCGACATGTCGGAATACATGGAACGGCACACGGTGTCGCGCCTCATCGGCGCGCCGCCCGGCTATGTCGGCTTCGATCAGGGCGGTTTGTTGACCGAAGCGATTGCCAAACATCCGCACTGCGTGCTGCTGCTCGACGAAATCGAGAAGGCGCATCCGGATGTGTTCAATCTGCTGCTGCAGGTCATGGATCACGGCACGCTCACCGACAACAACGGCCGCAAGGCGGACTTCCGCCACGTCATCATCGTCATGACCACCAACGCGGGGGCCTACGAAATGAGCCGGCCCAGCATCGGATTCACCCAGTCGGATAGCGGTTCGGACGCGATGGAGGCGATCAGGCGCTTGTTCTCACCGGAGTTTCGCAATCGTCTGGACTCCGTCATTCAATTCGGCGGCCTGGATCAGGACACGATCGAACGGGTGGTGGACAAACTGCTGGTCGAAGCCGAGGCGCAGCTCGAGCAGAAGCGGGTGTCGATCTCGGTGGACGAGCGGGCGCGGCGTTGGATCGCCAAGCGCGGCTACGATCCGAAGATGGGTGCGCGGCCCATGGCGCGCGTCATCCAGGAGTTCATCAAGCGGCCGCTCGCCGAGGAGCTCTTGTTCGGCAAACTCGTCAACGGCGGACACGTCGAGATCACCTTGAGCGATGACGGTGAGAAACTTAAGTTGGATTCCCGCGCGGCGAACGAACCCGCGCTCTTGTCTCATGAAAACTAATCCTTCAGGGACGGGGTCGCATCGACCCCGTTGAGAGTTGCGCGAAGCGCATGGGAATTCGGGGTCGCATCGACCCCGTTGAGAGTTGCGCGAAGCGCATGGGAATACTAATTATCTCCCGCGGTAGACGATGCGGCCCTTGGTCAAGTCATACGGCGTCATCTCGACGGTGACTTGGTCGCCGGTGAGGATCCGGATGTAGTTTTTACGCATCTTGCCTGATATATGGGCAGTTACGATGTGGCCGGTCTTGAGTTTGACGCGAAACGTCGTATTAGGCAGGGTCTCGACGACCTCGCCCTCGAATTGAATGGCCTCTTCTTTTGACATGCGTCCTTTCAGTGTGCGGGAAACCGGGCGCATTGTGCATAAAGCCCCTTGCTAATGCAATTTAAGCGGCCGCACTCGTCCAGCTGCCGCTGGGCTGACGCCGCGCGTAACGGCGCAACAAAGCTGCAAACTGACTGCGCGAGACCTCGCGAGCCCCCAGCGAGGCCAGGTGCGAACTCGCCACCTGGCAGTCGATGAGCTGGATGTCGCGCGTACGGCACTCCTCGACGAGGCGTGCCAGCGCTACCTTGGAGGCGTCCCGCCTGCGGCTGAACATCGATTCGCCGAAGAACACCTGGCCGAGTTGGATACCGTACAGTCCGCCCGCCAGTTCACCGGCCTCGTAAGTTTCGATGGAGTGGCCAAACCCGAGCTCGTGCAGCCGCTCATAGGAGGCGATCATGTCGTCATTGAGCCAGGTGTCGGGCCCCGCACGCCGCGGGGCGGCGCAGCCTCTGATCGTCGCACCAAAGTTGCTGTCGACGCGCGACGTATACGGCCCATTGCGCAACGTCTTGCGCAAACTGCGCGAGCACTTGAACTCTTCGGGAAACAGCACCATGCGCGGATCCGGCGACCACCACAGTATCGGCTGCTCTGCCGAATACCAGGGGAACACGCCGCGCTCATACGCGGCGAGCAGCCGCGCCGGACTCAAGTCGCCGCCCGCGGCGAGCAGCCCGGGAGGCTCGCGCAGGGCATGCTCCAACGGCGGGAACCAGTCCGGATCAGCATGTTCGCTCAACCAGATGATTCTGCTCAGATCTGCAACTCCTCGTCGGGCGCGCGGTGATAGGGCACATGCTCGTTGACGGCGGCCGCGTAATGATCCACGCCGCGCGCCTCGCGTGCCGCGAAATCGCGAATCGCCGCAGCAAACGTCGAGTCTACGACGAAATGCGCCGAGCTCATCAGCGTCGGCACAAAGCCGCGCGGCACCTTGTGCTCGCCCTGGGTGCCCGGCTCGAAGCGCTGCAATTTCTTCTCGATGCAGTATTCGATGCCTTGGTAGTAGCAGGTCTCGAAATGCAGACTGTGGTAATTGCCCCCGGCGCCCCAGTAGCGGCCGAACAGCGCGTCGTCGCCGACGAAAAATATGGCAACGGCAATGGGCTCGGAGCCGATTCGCGCCACTTTGAGCATCAGCCGGTCCGGCATGGAGGCGGCCAATAATTTGAAAAATTTCAGGTTCAGGTAGGGTTCATGGCCGTGGCGGTAGAAGGTATCGGCGTAGAAGCCGTAGACCGTGTCCCACAGCGCATCATCCATGTCCCCGCCGTGCACGGTATCGAATTCGATGCCGGCCTCGGCCACACGCCGCCGCTCGCGCTTCGCCTTTTTGCGCTTCTCGGCGGTAAACGTTGCGAGGAAGGCGTCGAATGACCCATAACCGCGGTTATACCAATGAAACTGGCAGTCGCGGCGCAGGATCAGCCCCGCGGAACGCAAGCTCTCGGCCGCGTCGTCGGTCGGAAAGAGCACGTGCCAGGACGACAGCCGTTCGCTGCGTGCATAGTCGATCGCGGTCCTGCTCAAGAGGTCGTTCATGCAATGCGCGTCCAAGTGGGAGGCGACCAGCAGGCGCGGGCCGCGCACCGGGGTGAACGGCACGGCGGACAGCAATTTTGGATAGTACGCCAGGCCATGCTGCGCATAGGCATTGGCCCAGGAAAAGTCGAACACGAACTCACCGCGCGAGTGCGCTTTTCGGTACAAGGGCAGGGCGCACACGGCTCGGCCGTCGGCATCGTCGATGACGAGGTGCCGGGGGGTCCAGCCCGTGCGCGCCGCGGCGCAACCGGATTCCTCGAGCGCCAGGAGAAATTCGTGGCGCAGGAACGGCTCTCCGCCGCGGGCCAGGGAATTCCAGCTCGCCGCATCGACCTCAGCAATGCTGTCGAGAAACCGCGCTTTGGTTCGAATCACGCGTGAGCAACGCGAGGTTTGACGTGGGGTTCGGACTCCGCTCGTTCCAGATATTTATCGGCGTCGAGCGCGGCCATGCATCCGGTGCCCGCCGAGGTGACGGCCTGACGATACACGTGATCGGCCACGTCGCCGGCGGCGAACACGCCGGGAACGCTGGTGGCGGTCGCTTCGCCGTCGCTGCCGCCCTTGACCACGATATAGCCGCCGCGCATGTCCAGTTGGCCATCGAACAGCTGGGTGTTGGGTTGATGTCCCACGGCAATGAATACCCCATCGACTTGAATGGTGCGCGTCGGCGCGCCTGCCGCGGCGCACAGGCGCACGCCGGTGACGCCGGTCTGATCGCCGAGAATCTCCTCGATCGAATGGTTCCAGATGAGGCTCGCCTTGCCCGCCGCGGCGAGCGCGAACAGCCGATCCTGCAGTATTTTTTCGGCGCGCAGCTTGTCGCGGCGATGCACGAGGGTCACGTGCGAGGCGATGTTGGTCAGGTACAGCGCCTCCTCCACGGCGGTGTTGCCGCCGCCGACCACGGCCACGGCCTTGCCGCGATAGAAAAAGCCGTCGCAGGTGGCGCACGCGGAAACCCCCTTGCCGCGGAAGGTCTCCTCGGACGGCAGCCCCAGGTACTTGGCCGAGGCGCCGGTGGCGATGATCAGCGCATCGCAGGTGTACTCGCCGTTGTCGCCGAACAGGCGAAACGGACGATGGCGCAATTCGACCCGGTTGATGTGGTCGAACACGATATCGGTGTTGAAGCGCTCGGCGTGACGCCGCATGCGGTCCATGAGCGCGGGACCCTGGAGGTGTTCGACATCGCCGGGCCAGTTGTCCACGTCGGTGGTGGTCATGAGCTGGCCACCCTGCTCCAACCCAGTGATGAGGAGGGGATGGCGGTTGGCTCGCGCCGCGTACACGGCGGCGGAGTAACCTGCGGGACCCGACCCCAGGATGAGGAGTGGACTGTGCCTGTGGACGCTCATGTATAATTTGCCTCTCTTCTCAAATGTCTTTAGCGGCTCATGGTAAGTAAATCTGTGGGCGCCAGCCACTTCAATCAAGGCGGCGCCCGCGCTGGAAGCCTGGAGCCGTCGCGGTGTTGGTGCCCGGGGATGCACTGGGTTACTATCACATATTATTCAACCAGTTAAGAAGAAAACATCACGAAAGGTCTAGAATTGACTGACGTCGCTCTCGAAGAAGCCCAAGCAGAAGAGCGCACTCAACGCCGCCGTAGCGCGATCCCTGCGCGAAGGCACGCTGTGGGTGCTGTCGGCGCTCGCCCTGATACTGCTGCTCGCGCTGCTGTCCTATCATCCGCAGGATCCGGGATTTGCGGACACCGGGGAACCGGGGCAGTCAATCAGCAATTGGATCGGGCCCGTGGGCGCGTGGCTGGCGGGATTTTTCCTGCTCCTGTTCGGGCGTCCGGCCTACCTCTTTCCCTTGATGTTGGTTTACGCGGGCTGGCTGGTGCACAAGGAACAGGCGCTCCCCGATGCCCGCTCGCGCATCAATACGTTGCTGCGCGCCGCCGGATTCGTCCTCACCCTGGCCACGAGTTGCGGTCTGGCGACGCTGCATTGGAGCGGGGCCGGACTACCGATGACTGCGGGCGGGGTCCTCGGCGAGCTGGCGGGACAGGGCAGCGCGCATGGCTTGAGTTTTCTCGGGGCCACTTTGCTCTTGTTGGGGCTATGGCTCGCGGGTGTGGCGCTGTTCATGGGCGTCTCCTGGTTCGAGATCATGGACCGGCTCGGCGCGGGGGTCCTCCGGACGATCGACTGGATTCGCACGCGCATCGAGCAGCGCCGGGAACTGGCTTCGGGGCAGCTGCGCAAGCAGGCCCGCCAGGAAGTGGTGCGCGAGGAACAGAAAAAAGTGGCGAACCGGCCGCCGCCGCGCATCGAGGCCGCAGCCCCCGTTCCGCAGAAAAGCGACCGTGTCGAGCGCGAGCGCCAGGTGCCCTTGTTCGATGCGCCCACGTCGAGCGAGTTGCCGGCGTTGTCCCTGCTCGATGAGGCGGGTCCGCGCGAGCAGTCCTACTCGGACGAAGCCCTGGAGGCGATGTCGCGGTTGGTGGAGCTCAAGCTGCGCGATTTCGGCGTGGAAGCCGAAGTCGTCGCCGTGCAGCCCGGCCCCGTGATCACGCGCTTCGAACTGCGGCCGGCGCCGGGAGTGAAAGTCAGCCAGATCAGCAGTCTATCGAAGGATCTCGCCCGAGCTCTGTCCGCCATCAGCGTCCGCGTCGTGGAGATCATTCCCGGCAAGTCGGTCGTCGGCCTTGAGATCCCCAACGAAAAGCGCGAGATCGTGACCCTCGGCGAGATCATCAAATCCAAGCCCTACGACGATGTCACCTCGCCGCTCGCGCTCGCGCTGGGCAAGGATATCGGCGGCGTCCCCATCGTCGCCGACCTCGCGCGCATGCCCCATTTGTTGATCGCGGGCACGACCGGGTCCGGCAAATCCGTCGGGATCAACGCCATGGTGTTGAGCCTTTTGTACAAGGCGACCCCGGAACATGTGCGCATGATCATGATCGATCCGAAGATGCTGGAACTCTCAGTGTACGAGGGCATTCCGCACCTGCTGTCGCCGGTCGTGACGGATATGAAGCAGGCGGCCAATGCGCTTCGCTGGTGCGTGGCCGAGATGGAGCGACGTTACCAGCTCATGTCGATGCTCGGCGTGCGCAACATCGGCGGGTTCAACCGCAAGGTCAAGGATGCGGCGGAGGCGGGCAAGCCCATCAAAGATCCGATACGGATGGAGAAAATAGCGCAGGGGGTTCCCGGCGTGGTTGCGGAAGACGTACCGGAGCTGACGACGCTGCCATTCATCGTCGTGATCATCGACGAATTGGCCGATCTCATGATGATCGTCGGCAAGAAGGTCGAGGAGCTGATTGCGCGGCTGGCGCAGAAGGCTCGCGCCTCCGGTATCCACCTCATCTTGGCCACGCAGCGTCCGTCGGTGGACGTCATTACCGGGTTGATCAAGGCCAACATCCCGACGCGCATCGCATTCCAGGTCTCGGCCAAAGTAGACTCGCGCACCATTCTCGATCAGAGCGGCGCGGAGTCGCTGCTTGGCCATGGCGATATGCTGTTCTTGCCACCGGGCACGTCCATTCCGACCCGCGTACACGGCGCCTTCGTGTCGGATCAAGAAGTGCATCGGGTGGTCGGCGGTCTCAAGGCCGCTGCGCCGCCCATCTATATCGACGAGATTTTGGAAGGGCCGCGCGAAGCGATTCCGGGATTTCCGTCCGACGATGAGGAGGGCCGTGAGGGCGGCGCGGCTGATGCCGAAGCGGACCCCTTGTACGACGAGGCGGTGCGCATCGTCACCGAGACGCGCAAGGCCTCCATTTCCGGGGTGCAGCGGCGCCTCAAGATCGGCTACAACCGCGCGGCACGCCTGGTCGAGGCCATGGAGGCGGCCGGCCTGGTGGGCCCGTTGCAGTCCAACGGCGGCCGCGAGATTTTCGGGGCCGCGCCGCCCGAGGAATGAGCCGCATGACACCCCCCGAGCCCGCACAACGCAGCCGCAGCATCGCAGCGGGCCTACTCGTCCTCGCGGCGCTGCTGGGCCCGACGGCGGCGATGGCGTCGCCGGCGAGCGATGTGGAGAAGTACTTGAACGGGCTCGCCAGCTGGAGCGCCGATTTCACGCAGACCATCGATGACGGCCACGGCAATGTGCTGCGCAGCGCGGCCGGACGGCTGTATTTGCAGCGGCCGGGAAAATTTCGCTGGGACTATACCGAGCCTTCCGAGCAGCTGATCCTGGCGGACGGCAAACAAATCTGGTTTTACGACAAGGATCTGGCGCAGGCCAACGTGCGCGATATGGATACCAGTCTGGCCAGCACGCCCGCGAGCCTGCTGTCGGGCGCGAGCTCGGTCAGCGCTCAGTTCGACGTCACGACCCGGCCCCCGAGCGGGGGTCTGCAGTGGTTCCAACTGGCTCCCAAGCATGCCGACACGGATTTTCAGCTGGTGCGAATCGGATTCGACAAGGGTGAATTGCGCTCCATGTTCCTCGCCGACAAGCTCAATCAGATCACGCAGCTCACCTTTTCGAACTCCAAGCGCAATGTCCCATTGGCGCCGGACCTCTTTACTTTCGTCCCTCCGCCGGGGGTCGATGTGATCGGACGCAGTAAATAACCATGGACTCGGTGACGACTGCCGGCACGTACCGCCCGCTGGCTGACCGGCTGCGCCCTCGGTCGCTCGATGAGTACGTGGGACAGTCTCATTTGCTGGGAGCCGGTGCGCCGTTGCGCCGTGCATTGGAGTCGGGCCGCCCGCATTCGATGATTTTGTGGGGCCCGCCGGGCACCGGCAAAACGACATTGGCGCGGCTGGTGGCAACCGGCGCGCAGGCGGAGTTCATCGCACTCTCCGCGGTGCTGGCCGGCATCAAGGACATCCGCGCCGTCGTGGAGCAGGCCAAGGCCTTGCGCGGCACTCGCGACACCGTGCTGTTTCTCGATGAGGTGCATCGCTTCAACAAGTCGCAGCAGGACACCTTCCTGCCCTATGTCGAGGATGGCACTTTGATTTTCGTCGGTGCAACGACCGAGAATCCGTCGTTCGAAGTCAATAATGCGCTGCTGTCGCGGGCGCGGGTCTACGTGCTGAAGTCCCTCGATGCCGCGGATCTCGAGAAATTGCTGGAGCGTGCCTTGACGGATCAGGAGCGGGGGTTGGGGAAGCTGAACCTGCAAATCGACGCCGGGGCGATCGAATTATTGCTGGCCGCGGCGGACGGCGATGCGCGGCGCATGCTCAACCTGCTGGAGACCGCGGCGGATTTGAGTTCGCCGCAAGGCGCGGGCCGCCACTTGGACGTCGATACCGTGCGCGCGGTGATCGGCAGCACCTATGTGCGTTTCGACAAGGGCGGCGAGAACTTCTACGACCAAATTTCGGCCTTGCACAAGTCGGTTCGCGGCAGCGATCCGGACGCGGCGCTCTATTGGCTGTGCCGCATGCTGGCCGGCGGCTGCGATCCTTTATATATAGCCCGCCGCGCGCTGCGCATGGCGAGCGAGGACATCGGCAACGCCGATCCCCGGGCGCTCACCCTGGCGTTGGAGGCCTGTGCGGTGTACGAGCGACTGGGGAGTCCTGAAGGCGAGCTCGCCATTGCTCAAGCCATCGTGTTCATGGCATGCGCGGCCAAGAGCAATGCCGTCTACACGGCGTACCAGGCCGCGGCCGAGGACGCCGCCCGCTTGGGCTCGCTCGAAGTGCCGCTGCATTTGCGCAATGCGCCAACCCGCTTGATGAAGGAGATCGGTTACGGCAAGGGTTATCGGTACGCGCACGACGAACCCGGCGGCTACGCGGCGGGAGAGCGCTACTTCCCCGAGGAGATGCCCGACCGGCGTTACTATGTGCCGGCGCCGCGCGGGTTGGAGATCAAGATCGGCGAGGCGCTCAATCAGCGCCGCGAGCGCGATCGGCAGGCTCGCGGCGCCGGCGGAGCGTGAGGTTTCCGCGGCAACGTCGTCGGACCTGGGATGATTCAAGCTTCTTTAGAACGAGGAATTCACCGTGCTCGATCCGAAGCTGCTGCGCAGCGATTTACTCGGGGTGGCCGCCGCGCTGGCGCGGCGCGGCTTCGTGCTCGACGTTGCGGCCTTCGCCGCGCTCGAGGTTGAGCGCAAAGCGATTCAAATAGAATCCGATCGGTTGCGTGCCGAGCGCAACGCCAACGCCAAAGCGGTGGGCAACGCCAAGTCCAAGGGCCAGGATGCGGCCGCCTTGCTGGCGGCGGGCGAGTCCCTGGGCGAGGAGCTGCAAGGCGTCGAAAAGCAGCTCGAAGCCGTTCAAGCGAAGGTGTCCGATTTGCAGCTGGGCCTGCCCAATATCCTCAACGCCAGCGTCCCCGACGGACATGACGAATCGGCCAACGTCGAAGTACGCCGCTGGGGCGTCCCGCGGCAATTCGACTTCACGCCGAAGGACCATGTCGCGCTCGGCGAGAAAATCGGCATGGATTTCGAAGCCGCAGGGCGCATGTCGGGAGCGCGGTTCGTGGTGCTGACGGGACAGCTGGCGAGGCTGCACCGCGCTCTCGCGCAATTCATGCTCAATCTGCATGTCGGCGAGCATGGCTACCGCGAAGCCTACGTGCCCTACCTGGTGCACGGCACGGCGCTGGTCGGCACCGGACAGTTGCCGAAGTTCGAGCAGGATCTGTTCGCCGTGCGCGGCGATCCCGGTTTTTATTTGATTCCCACCGCCGAAGTGCCGCTGACCAACCTGGTTCGCGACCAGATCTTGAGCGGCGAGGGGTTGCCGCTCAGGCTGGTGGCGCACTCGCCGTGTTTCCGTTCGGAAGCGGGCGCCGCCGGGAAGGACACCCGCGGCATGATTCGCCAGCATCAATTCGATAAAGTGGAATTGGTGCATATCGTGCGCCCCGAAGATTCCTATCGGGCGCTCGAGGAGCTGACCGGCCATGCGGAGGCGGTGCTGCAGGCACTGGGACTGCCGTACCGGGTGCTGGCGCTGTGCGCCGGCGATACCGGCCCCAGCAGTGCCAAGACCTACGATCTGGAAGTATGGCTGCCTTCGCAGCAGCGCTACCGCGAAATTTCGTCATGCAGCAACTGTGAATCGTTCCAGGCGCGCCGCCTGCAGGCGCGATGGCGCAACCCCGCCACCGGCAAGCCCGAACCGGTGCACACCCTCAACGGATCCGGCGTCGCCGTCGGCCGTGCACTCGTCGGGATCCTGGAAAATTATCAAAACGAAGACGGTACCGTCTCCGTTCCGCCCGTTCTCGCGCCTTACATGGGCGGGACGGCAACCTTAAAATGAGCGCGGGCCATTGAAGGCCCGCGCTTTACGATCGAAGTTTTGAGAATTGTTCCTGCGGTCGGGCGGCCTAGTTGCGGCTGCCCATCACCAGACGCAGCACATACCAGAACATCAGCGCGATCGACGCGAACAGCTGCATCGCGGCCGATACATAGCGATCTTCCGGATAGTTGTGAATGATGTTGGAGGTGTCGTAGAGCACTGCAACGCCCGCGAACCCGATCATGGCCACCGAGAACCAGGTGCCGAGCTGGAATCCGAAGACGGCGCCGCCAATCATGACCACCAATGCCATCACTCCGCCCCACATGAGCAGCGCGCGCAAGAAGGAAAAGTCCTTGCGGGTGCGATGCGCGACAAACATGAGCCCACCGGCGCCCAAGGCGGTCACCAAGGTGGCGCTGTCGATCGCCCCGGGAGCCTTCGCATCGGCGATGTAGAGCAGCGGCACGAAGATCAGGGCCTCCGCCACCACGTACGCCCCGTAGGCGAAGTACTGCATGCCGATCGAGGTGCTGGTTTGTGCGGTGCGCGAAGCCAACCAGCCGGTCAGCATGAACGCGCCGAGAATCAGAAACCAATTGAAGCCGAGCATGAACCGCGCGATCTGACCCGCGAGGCCGGACTCGAACAGTCCCAGTTCGACCAGGATGAATCCGAGGATGCCCCCGACCAGGTGCGTGTAGGTGCGCGTGATGAATACGCTGCGGCTGTCCGCTCTCACACCCGGAAAGGCGGCGTTGTTGCTGGGGAAATTCGCCATCGATGTGTCCTCCAATGATGCTCGGCGCGTCCATTTTAGCACCCCCACCAAAGGGGTGCTGAATTAGCCGGCAATGCACGCGAAATGGGGCCTAAAACCGCAGGTTCAATGCGTCGCCGTATCGAATTCCGCGCCCACCCACCGTTTCAGCGCCTCAGTAGACTGCGGACGGCCCAGAAAGTTCTTGACCAGGTCGTTCGCCGATACCGACCCGCCCGGCTCGAGCACCGTGCGCCGATAGCGCAACGGCGTGTCGCCGGCGAGCAGATTCTTCGAGTCGAATTGCCCGAAGAAGTCTTCGGCAATGACCTTGTCCCACAGGTAGGTGTAGTACGCGGACGAGTATCCCGACAGATGCCCGAAGGACGCATACATGTGCGTGCCTTCCGGCGGCGTGAACGGCGTGTATTTGCGCATGTCGCGATCGGTGATCACATCGAGGTCCACGTCCTGCGGTTTGGCATCGTAAATGTCATAGGAAATGGCGGTGTAGCCGTTTTGCTGGGCGACCCAGTTGGCGCGTCCGAATGCCGACGCCCGATTCATGCGCAGCACGAGTTCGGCCGGGATGGGTGCACCGGAATGGTAGTCGCGCGCAAACGAGGCCAAAACCTGCGGACTTTGGATCCATTCCTCCAGCATTTGCGAGGGCGCTTCGACGAAATCGGACTCCATGGAAATCCCGCTGATTCCCGCCCACGGCTGCTGGCCCCCCAAAATCATGTGCATGAGATGCCCGAACTCGTGGAAAAACACCTGCACGTCTCCATATTCCATGAGGCCGGGATCCTGGGCGGTCGGCTGCGGAAAATTGCAAAGCAGGGCGGCCTCCGGCAGTCGTTTGCCGCGTACGCCGTCGAGCACGGGCATCATCTCTGCGTGCGAGAATTTGCCCGGCGCGCGGGTGCATATCGAGGTAGAAGCGTCCGATCACCTTGCCCGCATCGAGCACTTGCCAGGTTTCCACGGACGGATCCCAGGCCGGGACACCCTTTTCCTGACGGAAGGTGACGTGGAACAGGGTGGCCGCGGTGTCGAGTATTCCCTGCCGCACGCGCTCGTACGGAAAGTAGGGGCGCACCGATTGCGAATCGAAGTTGAAGCTGGAGCGGCGCACCTGTTCCTGGTAATAGCTCCTTTCCTCCAGGCCGATCGCGGTCGCCTTCGGATCGGTTTTTTTCTTCTCCGCGAGCAGCATTTGAAATTCCCGTTCGGCGCCCGGGCGCACCGCCGAATCGACAACCTGAATGAATTCGCCGATCTTCGCACCGCTGCCGATCATCTTGTCGGCCGCGTTGTAATCCGCCCACGATTGGTATCCGAGGATCGAGGCGATGTCGTAGCGCGTGCGCAGCATCTTCATCAGCACATCGCGATTCTGAGGGTAGGCGCGTGTATTGAACGCAATGAACAAGCGGCGGCGCAGCGCGCCGCTCACCGCAAAATTCATCGCCGGAACGTAATCCGGATAACTGGTGGTGATATGGATGACGCCGTCCTTGTCGGCCTTGTGGTTATCGATATAGTCCTGCGGCAATCCGGCGAGCTCGGATGCCTCGCGAACCTCGACCGACTTCTCTCCGTCGTTGATGTTGCGGTCGAACGCCGATTGCTCTTCGGTGAGTTCATCATTGAGCGTCTTCAGGCGCGCCCGCGTCGCATCGTCCTTGTCGACGCCGGCAAGCCGAAATTCGAGCAATTGACGCCGCATGTAGTATTGGGTGGCCGGCTCGGCCTGGGTCAGGGGTATCGCCGCCAGGGCTTGATAAACGCCGCGATTCAGCGCAAGCGCCGTTTGAACGGCGCTCGCCTTGCGGGTCATTGCCGTGGCGCGGTCGCGAAACGCTGCGTCCGGGTGTACGGCCTCCATGAGAGAAGAAAAATAGAGGGCGGCATTGATCTGCCAGACGGCGTCGTCGTAATTCCGCAGCGTGTTGTCGATGGTTCTCGGTCCCTTGGCCGCCACGATCTTGTCGATCGAGCGCTGCGCCGCATCCAGTCTGCTATTCTCGATTTTCTCGAAGCCATTGACGTCGGGCTGCGTGCTCCAAATCGGCGGCGGCAAATCCAGGGCGGCTGCGAGGGTTGCAAGCGAAGTGGTCATTAACCCGACGACGCATAGCTTGATGATCCGCATTCCGCATTCCTTCAATGGTTTTCGATGCGGGATTATAAGAGGCGGGCGAGCCGCGTTGCAGGGAATTGCCCCGAGTCCGCAGCGCGAACGACAGGGTGCTGGGGATGCATTGGCAAAGCATTCACCCCTGAAACGGGCTTCGAGATAGGGCAGAATATCGGGCAAGTAGTTGATTCAAATGATATCGGAGAGGTGGCAGAGCGGTTGAATGCACCGGTCTTGAAAACCGGCAGCCCCTTACGGGGCTCGTGAGTTCGAATCTCACCCTCTCCGCCAGTCGTGACGGAAATTCCGTTCAATCTCGATCAGTCGACTGCGACAGCAACGAAGCGGAGATAACGCCCGCCAGGGCGGCCCCGAAGGGGCGAGGCGCGCAGCGCCGAGTAATCTCACCCTCTCCGCCAGTCGCGTTATCAATTCCAGTCAGCCCGGAACTACGTTCAACCCTGTATATCCGCGCTTGCGCTGGAGGCGTAAGTTAATGTTCGACCGCGTTTCGTTTGACGATTATTAATCTGGGGAGTGACAGACCTATGGGCGAACCAATGGTTAGATTCCCGGCCGTATGCCCGGATTGCGGCAGAGAACACCTCGCTTCAATTCCGGTCGGCGTCTTCGCGGCGGCACTGATCGCGAACGACAGGATTTCGCTTGAGGCAGACCGCCATAAGCCTCTCGGTCAGGATGCGCCTCAGGCTGCGAGCAATCGGTTTCATGAATATCTAGCCGCCGTCGTTAGATGCCCGGCGGATCAGCGTCGTGCTTCAACAACAGTGAAGGCTAGCAAGGGTTTTGCACTGATTGCGCCACCCCGGACGAGCGCTCGATCATGCTTCCCACAGGGGCAAAGAAGCGGCAGCCGATTGGACGACATCGGGCGGGGCGAGGCGCGCGGCGCCGAGTAACTTCACCCGATCACGGTTTCGCGATCGAATCAACCATGTGCGTTTTCATTTCGGAAACCTGCATGACGCTCTCCGCTCGCGACGCATAGAGCGATTTCAGCAGCGCCTGATCCCATGGACTCATTCCCTCGGGCGGAGTCTCGGCTGGCTCGCTGAACAATCGGAGCACAGAGGGCGCGGATACGATAGTTTGATCTAAATTGATTTCCGCGAGCCCTACCATCGCAAAGTAGTCGGAAAGCTGCCCCAGGTTACCGCTTTTGATACGAGTCAGGTCGACGATAATGATTGCGGTGTGAATGGATCGCACGACGCTGCGACTAAGGCGCGAGTTAGGCAACGTGGCGGTTGGCCAATTGGCCATCGCGGAGGCAGACGAGCCGGTACCGACAGCCCCACCCATCGAGGCTCCCCCGGAGAGTCCGATGAATGCCTGGGCAATAATTGACCCTCCGACATCGTCACCTTCGTTCTGCGAGTTCTGCCAGACGCGTACCGGCCGCTCCGTTCGCAAGAAGTGCTGCAAAGGGCCGAGTCCGTTGTGCGTATCGAACAATCCCGGCCGCTTCTTGCGCAATGCCTCCAAGATTTCATCAGCCTGCGAACTGACGAGAATGAAGAAGTTTGCCTTGCAACTTTCCGGCGCCAACGGAGCACCTGCGTTTTGCACGGACTGAGATAGGCGCCGGAGGATGAATTCACCTTGATCCCGCGGTAATCCCGCCACGAGTGGGCACACCGGTGTATTCCAACGCGCCAGGGATTCACCGGCGTGCTGCGCCACCGTCGTTTTCACAAACTGATCTATCTGAAGCCGCAGTTCCTCGCGTTCCTTCTTCTTCGCTTCTACCGTTATCGAATCCAACTGACCTTCGGATGAGATGGCGAGCAAAGGAATGAAAAGACTGGCCATCATTAAACAGGAGCAAGCGCGCAGCAGCCGCGACCTGCGCTCGGCCTTGGGGTCGAGTTTGCCGCGAAGCACAATCCTGGCGTTTTGGGATTTCACATTCCCACCCGGGGCACGTTTTTGGGCTAAATATTCGATGCAGGGATGATATCAAAGTATTCGGCGCGTCGAAGCGACGACGCTCACGCCGGTAAGCTCACCACGAAGCAGCTGCGCCCATCAGCCATCAGAGTGCAGCGCGCGTCGCCGCCATGACGCCGCGCGATTTGCCGGACCAGCGCGAGTCCAAGGCCGGTGCCGGCGCGGTCGCGGGCATCGCTGGGGCGGTAGAAAGGGCGGAAGACGTTTTCAAACTCCGCTTGCGGCACGCCGGGTCCGTTATCCCATACCGTGATCGTCGCGCTGCCGGCATCACGCGCCACGCGCACCTGCGTCGGCGGTGCGCCATGGCGGCGGGCGTTCTCCAGCAGGTTGCGCAGCAGCCGGCGCAGCAAGCGGGCGTCGCCGCGGATGTTGACCACCTTGCCCTCGAGCTGGGCGTCGTCGTAGCGCGCACACTCCTCGGCGGCGAGCGCCAATACATCGAGCTCTTCGGTCGCCAAAGCTTCGGTGACGGCGTCGAGCCTGCTCGCCAGCAGGATTTCGTCCACCAGCCAGTCCAGCTCCGCAATGTCCTGCTCCAATCCTGATTTGAGTTTTGCGTCGGCCGAGGCCTTCATCAATTCGACAGCCAAGTGGATGCGGGCCAGCGGTGTGCGCAGTTCGTGGGAAGCATTGGCGAGCAGCGACTTGTGCCCCTGCACCAGCTGCTCGATCTGCCCGGCGGCGCGATTGAAGCTTTCGGCAAGACGCGCTACTTCGTCGCGGCCTTCCACAGCGACACGGGCAGTGAGATTGCCGGCGCCGAGCGATTCGACCCCGCGCTGCAGGCGCTCCAGCCGTCCGGTGATCTGCCGCACGACGGGGAAGGCTGCGATGCCGATGGCGAGCGCGAGCAGCGCGAGTGCGCTATGGAACATGAACCGTGGGTGCGCGTACCCGATGGGTACGCTCGCGGCCAGCCAGCGGCCGTCGGCGAGATGCACGTATGACGCGTGTTCCCGGTTCCAAAGGGTAAATGGCATGCCCTCGTGACGCACGTCCGGGGGGGCGTGCAAGGAGCGTCCTATGGCTGCAATTGGCATCCCCTCCTGATCGAACAGCGTGACATCGCCATGCAGACCCGTCGCCAGCCGGCGCAGCGCCTCTTGCTGCTCTGCGGCCGGTGAGTCCGCCGCAGGCAGCACGTTCTGCACCAGTCTTCCCAGGGTGATCCCGGTCTGCTCCATGGGGCCGCCGGTGAAATGCCACAATGTCACGGTCGCGAGCACGAACAGAACGAGACTGGCGACGAGCGCGAGGTAGAACCGCAGGTAGAGGCGCAGCATCAGTCTTGTGCTTTTGCGAATACGTAGCCCGCGCCGCGCACCGTGATCACGCGCCGCGGCTTCTTCGGATCATCCTCGATGGCGGCGCGGATGCGCGACATGTGCACGTCGATGGAGCGGTCGAAGGCCTCCAAGTGCTCGCCCTTCACTAGATCCATCAGGAGGTCGCGCGATAAGACGCGGCCGGCCTTTTCCGCGAGCGCGAGCAACAAGTCGAACTGATATCCGGTCAGATCACATTGCACGCCATCGAGCCGCACGGCACGCGCCGCCGCGTCGATCTCGAGGCGGCCGAAATGCAGCGATTGTTCCGCAGCCATTCGTCCGCGAACACGCCGCCGCAGGATGGCCCGCAGCCGCGCCAGCAGCTCGCGCGGCTGAAACGGTTTCGGAAGGTAGTCATCGGCGCCCAACTCCAGGCCGACGATGCGGTCAACTGCATCGCCCCGGCCGGTCAGCATCAGTACCGGCGTGTCGGATTTGGCACGCACCTCCCGGCACAGGTCCAAGCCGTCCATGTCCGGCAACATGAGGTCGAGGATGATGGCGTCGAACTGCGCGCAGGAGAGGCGCTCCAAGGCCGCTGCGCCCAATGCTGCAACGGTAATGTGAAATCCCGCCTGACCCAGATACTCCGACAGCATTTCGGCCAGGCGGGGATCGTCTTCGACCAACAGGATGCGCTCGACCATCTCGACGACTGTAGAGCTTATGGCGAGCGTTCACCAGAGACCGATCAGGAATGCGGCGTCATCCCATGCATTTGCTCGATGTGGTCGGTCAATGCCTTGCGTTGCGTGGGCGTCAGCACGTCGCCGACGTCCGCGATGAGCTGCACGAAGCGCTTGGACGCCTGGTCGGCGAGCTGTAAGTGCTCCGCGCGCGCGGTCTCCAGTGCAGCGCGGTCGATGGGGCTCTGGGCGAGCGCCTGCATGACGCGGGCGTGCGAGGCGCCCAGCTGCGAATGCAGCGGCAGCAGGTCGCTGACGGCCTGTTTCACCAGCGGATCGATCTGCGCTTTCTGTGCGGCCGTGGCATCGATCTCGACGTAGAGGTGTTTGAGCACATGATCGACATGGGCGGACACGTCGGCGGCGCTGTGCATGCCGCCCATCATCATTCCGTGAGTGCAGCCCATACCGGCAGCCCACGCGCCGATACCGGCGGTGAGGGCGGCGCCCGCGACGAACGCCATCACGGTATAGCGGTTGAAGAGCCGGCGAAACGGTTTCGCGCCGGTGGGGGTCGTCAATTCAGTGGTCATGGTCGGTCCTTTAGATCGGGTGGTGGAAGGTCCGAGGGGAATTCTGCGCGGCGTCGATGAGCGGCAGTTGTGCGGCATGTAAAGTTTTGTAAAGCGCGCGCCGGCCGCCTTCATACCTCCAGCCGATCTCCGGAGCGGGCCACCAGCGCATACAGCACCGGCATGAGAAACACGCTGATCAGAAGCCGCGTGAACAGTCCGCTGACGATGACCAGAGCAAATGGCCGCTGCGAATCGGTGCCCACTCCGGTGGCGAGCGCCACCGGCAGGAGTCCGAGCGCCGCCACCAGCGCGGTCATCATGATGGGCCGCAATCGAAGGATCGCGCCTTCGCGGATCGCCTCGCTCAGCGGGGTGCCGGCGCGGCGGAGCTCGTTGACGTAGGAGATGTAGACCACGGCGGTCTGCACTGACACGCCAAATAGGGCGAGGAAGCCGATGCCTGACGACACTGAAAACGGTGTGCCGCTGATCCACAGGGCCGCGATGCCGCCCACGGGTGCCGATAGCAACACGCCGAGCACCGTGATGAACGGGAATTTGAAATTGCTGTAGAGCGCGAATAGCAGCAGGAATATCAGGAACAAGGTCAGGGGCAGAATGACGCTCAGTTGCTGGCGCGAAGCCGTGTATTCGGAATACTCTCCGCCCCAGTCCAGCCGGTAGCCTTGCGGCAATTCGACCTTGTCGTGGACCTGCTGCATGGCATCGTCCACTGCGCCCGCCAAATCGCGCCCCTCGACCGAGAACTGCACACCGATGTAGCGCGAATTGTCCTGGCGATAGATGAAGGACGCGCCGCTCGCGACCTTGATATCCGCGAATTCCTTGAGCGGAATTTGTTGTCCGGCGGGCGTGGCTACCAGGATGTTGCCGATCTCCTCGGGATTGTCCCGGTATTGACGTTCCAGGCGCACGATCAGATCGAACTGCTTTTCCTCCTGCACGACCTGGGTCGCCACATCGCCGCCGATGGCCGTCTGAATCAAGGCGTTGATATCGGCGACGTTCAAGCCGTAGCGGGCGATTTTTGCGCGGTCGATCTTGATGGTGAGGCTCGGCTGGCCGAGTTCCTGCACCAAGGTCACTTCGCGGATGCCGCGGACCCGCTCGAGAACCTGTTTGATGGCCTTGCCTTTATTTTGCAGCGTGACCAAATCGGCACCGAATACCTTGACGGCCAGCGCGCTCTTCAACCCCGTTTCCGCCTCATCGACCGCGTCCTCCGCGGGCTGGGTGTAATTGAAATTAATTCCGGGAAACGCCTCGAGCTTCTTGTTGATGGCCTCGATCAGCCCCGCCTTGTTGCGGTAGGCGCCGGCCCACTGCGCGTAGGGCTTGAGATCGACGTAGAACTCGACGTTGAAAAAACCGGTCGGGTCGGTACCGTCGTCCGGCCGGCCCAGTTCCGAAGCGACCGTGGTGACCTCGGGAAACGAACGCAGAATCTCCCGCACCTTGGGCGCGATCCTTGCCGATTCATCGAAGGAAATCGTGTAGGGCATCGTTGCGCGGACCCACAGCGCACCCTCGTCGAGTTTCGGCATGAACTCGGCGCCGACGCTGGGAACGAGCAGCAGCGAGCCTGCCAGCAAAATCACCGACGCGAGAGTGGTCGCCCACGGCTGGGCGAGGCAGACATCGAGGCCCTTGGTATAAGCTTTCTGGATGGCTTCAAAAGCGGCGTTGCGCCGCTCGCGCACGCCATTGCGCATGAACCAGGCGCACAGCACCGGCAGCAAAGTGAGGGTGACGATCGAGCGATCCGATCAATGCGAACACCATGGTGTCCGCCATCGGCTTGAACAGCGTCCCGGAAGGGCCGGCCAGGACATAGATGGGCAGGAAGCTCGCCACGATCACTGCGACCGCGTAGAACAGCGGCCGATCCACCTCCGCGGCCGCGTCCACGATGATTTCGCGGATGTTGAGCGCATTGCCTTTGCGCGCCACGATCTGGCGGAAAATGTTTTCGACCATGACCACCGCGCCGTCGACCAGGATCCCAAAATCCACCGCACCGATCGAGAGCAGATTGGCGGAGGCGTTTTGCAGATCGAGACAGATGAACGCGAACAGCAGCGCCAGCGGGATGCTGGTCGCGACGATCAGACCCGCACGAAAGTCGTACAGGAAAAAAATGAGGATGACGACGACCAGCAACATCCCGCGCAGCAGGTTGCGCTCCACGGTCTGGGTGGTCAGTTCGACCAAGTTGCTGCGGTCGTAGAACGGCAGCACCTTGACGTCCTTCGGCAGGATTTGCTCGTTGAGTTCCTGGGTCTTCGCTTCCACCCGCTTCAGCACATCTTGGGTTTTCTCGCCGGTGCGCAGCAGAATCACGCCCTCTACCGCGTCGTCCTGATTCTGAAAGCCGAATTCGCCGAGGCGCGGTGCAATACCGATGGCAACGCGGCCCACATCCTTGACCAACACCGGGATGCCGTCATGCACCGCCAGCACCACGTTGCCGATGTCCTCCAACGTGGTCAGGCGTCCAAGGCCGCGTACGTAGTAGAACTGGCCGCCCTGCGAGTAGAAGCCGCCGCCGGAGTTATCGTTGTTCGCCGTCAGCGCGCTTTCCACCTGCGAGACCGACAAGCCTACCGAGGCGATCCGGGCCGGATCGAGCAGCACCTGGTATTGCATGGTCCCGCCGCCGAATCCCGAATCATCCGCCACGCCCGCAACGGACTTGAATTGCGGTTCGACGATCCAGTCCTCGAATGTCTTGAGTTCCATCGGCGAACGATCGGAGCTTTGCAATACGTAGCGATAGATCAAACCCGAAGGCGCGGACAGCGGCGACAATGCCGGGGCGATGCCGCTCGGCAGGCTGAGCTCGCCCAGCCTATTGAACGCCTGCTGGCGCGCGAAGTAATTGTCCGTGCCGTTGCGAAACGTGAGGATGACGTCGGACAGGCCGTAAAGCGATATCGAGCGGATGGTGGTCATTTGAGGAATGCCATTCATCTCTTTTTCGACGGGCACCGTGATCAGCCGCTCGACCTCCTCGGCGGCGCGGCCGGGCCACTGGGTGATCACCTCGACCATGGGAGGCGAAAGATCCGGATAGGCATCCACCGGGAGCCGATCGAGCGACCGCGTGCCGGCGCCAATGAGCACGACGGTCATGAGCACGACGAGGAAGCCCTGCCGCAGGGAGGAGATCACGATTCGATTCATGATCGATCGACTGCGCGGCTCGGATTCGTCGGCTGACCGAGGCTCGCTCATTGATTTTGCATGAATTGAACGAAGATGCCCCCGTCGACCACGATTTGATCGCCGGCCTTGAGCCCTTCGGCAATATCGTATTGATCGCCGGTACGGCTGCCCAAGGTCACGTGTCGACGGGAGAAACTGCCGTCGGGCTGGACCAGGTAGACGAACGGGAGGTTTTCGTCGTCGCGCAAAATCGAGGAAACCGGGACCAGCAGCCCGGTGCTCTCCTCGCGCGCCTTCATGAGCACGCGGACATACATCTGCTTCTTGAGGAAATCACCCGGATTATCGGCCACGATTCGCACGGCCACCGAACGGGTGTCCGGATCCACCAGCGCCGCGATGTTGTCGACCCGCCCGGAAAAGGTCTTCGAATCGATACCGGTCTCCACCGTTGCCGAATCGCCGAGATTGACCGACGCGAGATCGGATCCAAAAACTTGCGCCATGACCCAGACGCGCGACAGGTTTGCCACCGTAAAGCAGGGCGTGGTTCCCGCTTCGAGCAGTTCTCCCGGGGTGATCAATCTTTCGACCACGGTGCCCGCGATCGGCGAGCGGATCATTGCCTCGGGCCGCGAAATCGGCCGGCCCTGCTGAATCTCGTGAATGGTTTCGGGCCGGTACATTGAGCGCGGCCAGTGCTTGCAGCGCTGCATCGCGGTCGGCTTCGGCGTTGGCGGCATCGGTCTCGGCTTGGGCCGCTTCGCGTTGTGGGACGCCGTTATGCTGCAGCAGATCTTTGTCCAGATCGGCGAGATGACGGTTGGTTTGCGCGGTGGCGAGGGCTTTCTGATATGCACTGATGGCCGCCGCAAAATCGGGTGAAGCCACCGCCGCCAGCGGATCGCCCTTTTTGACGCGTTCGCCGAGCGCAACCAGCAGACGCGATACCGGGCCCGAGATGGGCGCCATGACGCTGGTGGCCTGATCGTTGTCGAAATCAACCGTGCCGGTCGCCGCGATGGTCTTGTGAAATTTCGCCGGCTCGAGCACGAACAGGCGGATGTGCTGTTGCTGGGCCCTTGTCAGCGACACATTGCTCACCGGCACGATCGGACTCTCTGCGCCCGTTGCCGTCTTGCGCGAACAGCCGGCGAGGGTGAGGACGGTGAGCGCCGCTGCGGCGACCGCCTTTGCGCGCTTACTTCCCATGTTGATCCGTCGCCAAATCTGCCGCGCTGCCACCAGCCACCGCCAAGCGCCTGAAACAGCGCCGCCGTATCGGTAAAGCGATTCGCCCGGGCTAGCACCAGGTTGATGCGGCTCTGCTGATCCGCTTGCTCGGCGCTCAACAGCGCAAGATAGCCGGCGTAGCCGTCCTGCCATTGCCGTCGCGCCAAATCCAGAGTGACTGCGGCGGCGTTCGCCGCGGCCGCTGCGGACTTCACCGCCTCGGCGTCTTGTTCGAGCGCGGTCAGGGTATCGGCGACATTCTGAAAGGCGGTCAGAACCGTGCTGCGATACTGTTCCGCTGCCTGAGTATAGAAAGCCTGCGCGGCGCGCTCCTGATGCAGCAGCGTGCCGCCCTGAAAAATGGGGGCGGTAGCGGTCGCGCCCAGGCTCCAGAAGCCGGTGCCCGACGTGAACAGCTGATTCATGGCGGCGGCCGTGCTGCCGGCATTCGCCGTCAATACGATATTCGGCAGTCGATTCGCGATGGCAATGCCGATCTTGGCGCTGGCGTCGTGCAGATTTGCTTCGGCCTGCAGCACATCCGGGCGCTGTTCGACGAGTGCGGCGGGCAGACTCACCGGCAGCTCCTGCGGCAATTGCAGACCCGACAGATCGAGCTTTTCCGCCGGTTCCTGGCTTGGAAATCGGCCGGTAAGCACGGCCAGCAGGTCGCGTTGTTGCGCCAATTGCTTGAGCAGCGGCGGCAGCGTGGCCTCGACCTGCGCCAGCTGCGACTCCTGCGCGGCAACGTCGAGCCGGCTGGCATAGCCCTTGGCGAATTGGTACTGCAGGATTTTGACGGCGTCGGAGTTGCTGTCGATGAGCCGGCGGGTCGCAGCGATCTGCATCTGCAATGAGTTCTCCTGAATCGCGCTGACCACCACATTGGAGGTCAACGTGGTGTAGGTCGCGATCATTTGAAAACGAACCGCCTGCTCCTGCGCCTGCACCGATTCGACGGTCCGGCGGTTCAAGCCGAATACATCGGGCACGTAGGCAACGCTCACCTGCGGGGTGAAAAGGTTGTAGAGAAAGGCGTTTGAGTTGAGGGTCGGCGCGATTTGTCCCGATTGCCGCTGCCGGCTGCCCGAAAAACTTGCCGCGACGCTGGGATAGTAGGCGCCACGCTGAGCCAGGACATTTTCCCAGGCCGCGGTCAACGCCGCCTGGGCCGCCTTGAGGTCAGGGTTGTGGGCGAGCGATTGATCGATCAAATCATTGAGCGGCTGACAGCGAAACAAGGTCCACCAGTCGGCGGAAATATCGCCGCCTTTCGCAAAGCGTTGGGCTTCGCCGCCGGGGAGGTTTTCGGTTGCAACCGTGCGGGGCAGCGGATTCACCGTATAGTCGGCGACATCGGGGGGTGCGGGTTTTTTGAAGTTGGGACCCACCGCGCAACCCGCGGTGAGGCACAAGGTGAGAGCTACGATGGGACGCAACGCGCGCAATTGACAAGTCAAGCTCATAGAGTCAGCTAAAGGAAGGCTGGGCGATGCTGATCTCCGTCGCTCTCGCCGTATGTTCCCGCGCAGTCATTGGTATGTGGAACCATGGGACAGCATAGCCGCAAAAAAATTCCCTAACATCCCTCAATGCGCTATTCCACCACCAATCGCGGCAGGCGCCGGACCAATCGTGCGGGCCCCGGTCCATTTACGAGGGCGCCGGCACGGGGATGCCGCCGGGCTTGGCCTTTGACCGCGCGTCTTCGAGGCCATGGCCCTCCGGCCCCGTTTCGCGCCGCCAGAGAAGTACGGCGGAGGACAGCGCGACCAAGCTGAGCAGGAAGAAGAACCACAGCATGACCGCATATCCGCCCGGATTTTGCGCTCCGGCACCCGCCTGGTCGGCAAGCCATCCTGCGGCGAGATTGGACGCTGCCATGCCGAGCGCTTGAATCAACGTGATGAGCCCGAGCGCCGTGCCCAGACGGCGCGGCTCGACGATCAGTGTCGTGGCCGGCCAGATGACCGCGGGCACCAGCGAGAAGCTGATTCCCATCATCACGGTAGATACCCAGAGACTCAAATTCGTGAGACCAAGCACCACGAAGGTGACCGGCAGCAGCAACGTGCCGAAAATCAGCATCAGCGCGCGGTGGCCGAAGCGGTCGGCGAGCAAACCGAAGAACGGCGTCGCGAAGATGGCCGCGAAGAACACCCAGCTATTGGCCACGCCGGCCTGCGCGAGGCTCAGTCCCTTGGCGTGCTGGAAGTACTCGATGGCATAGGTCGTGCGGAACGGGAAGAACACCGCGGCGTACAGCACGTGCAGCGCGAGGATGTACCAATACGACAGATCGAATTTCAACAGACCTGCGCCCAATTGATCCTCTCCACCGCCGCCGCCGGCCGCGTGCACGCCCGGCCGGTGACGGCGGTCCAGCCAATAGAAAATCAGCGCCGCGATGAGCCCCGCCAGGGTAATGCCGGTGCCGAGCCACAGCGGCGGCTGCCAGCCGCGATCGTAGAGGGGATGCGCCCAGGCGGTCGAGGTGTCCACGGCATAAGAGCCGACACGGGCGAGGCTCAAGTACAGCGCGGTGGCGAGCGCAATGCCGCTGCGCGAGAACCATTGCGCGAGTCCCGCGATGAGTGCGATGAAGATCGCGCCTTCGCTGACGCCGAAGATGAAGCGGCCCGCCACCATGAGTTCGTACGGACTGCCGACCGCGGTGAGCGCCGCGCCGAGCACGCCGATCGCGGCCGACCAGAAGCGACCACGCGCGCGGTCCGTAACGGTCGATCAGCAGACCGTTGATGAGCGCCAGAGCGACATTGGGAATGCTGATCACGCCGTTCAGCATGCCGAGCTGCGATTGGCCGAATCCGCGCTGCCGTTGCAGAAGATCGGCGATCGGGCCGATGACATCGTCCTCGTAGTAGCTGCTGGACACGGCGATGGCCGCCAGCGCCAGCATCCACCAGCGCAGCGGCGAATTGCCGCCGCTGCGGCTCGCGCCGGCTTCCGACGGCGCTCGCGGTCACCGGAAGCGGGCGCCCTGGCGCGCCAGTTCCTGCTGCACCGCGCCGATGTTCAATCGATCGAAGGCTTCGTCGCGCTGCAGCGAGACGGCGGCCGCCACGCCCGCGCCCTGGCCGCTCACGGCGCAGCACATCATGTTGCGCGCCGAGGCGTGCGAGATCTTGTCGCCGCCGATGCAGCGTCCGGCCACCAGCAGGTTGCCGACGCCCTTGGGCACCAGGGCGCGGTAGGGCACGTGCCAGTAGCGCCCGGTGGTGGGCAGGATCAGGATGCCGTAGCCGTCGATGAACTCGGGAAAGATGCCGATGGCGTCGTCGAAACGCGCCTGTTCGCGCACATCGGTGCCGGTGAGGTTGTAGAGCGCATCGATCTTGCGGGTGTCGCGGACGCCGAGCGTCATGCCGAAGTTGCGCAGCTTGGCGTCCTCGCAGCCCGGCATGAAGCCGCGCAGCGCCTCGAGCGCATAGATCGCCTCGCGCCGCCCGCGCATCTCGCCGACGGTCAGGTCGTTCGGGTCGGTGCCGTCGATTTCCGGCACGTGCACCAGGTTCAGATAGGTCAGGTCGCCCTGGTCGGTGACGGTGCCCCAGGTGCCGGCGATGGTGTTCAGACTCGGCGGGATGATGCCGGCCGCGAGCGCCTTTTGGAACGGCTTGCGCAGGAACGGCGAGAACAGCTGGTCTTCCTTGCCCGTGGTCTCGTAGTCCCATTCGCCGTTGCCCGACCAGTCGGCGTAGGTCTGCGGATCGGCCTTCACCGCAGTCGATGAAGCGCTGCTTGTTGACGCCGCTCATCGAGAACATGACGGACACGGCCATCATCTCCTCCTTGGGCGTCTTGCGCACGGGCGCCCCGGCGCGGGTGGCAATGTCGGCGTCGCCCGGTGGCGTCGATGACGCGCTTGGCGAGGATGGCCTCGCGGCCCGCCTTGCTCTCGGTGATCGACGCCGCGGATGGCGCCGTTTTCCATGATGGGCGCCACGCACAGGCGATGCAGCAGCGGCGTGACCCCGGCCTCCTGCACCAGCGTGTCGGCCACCCACTTGAACATCTCGGCATCGAGCGCGTGGCTCAGCGACTGCGGCTCGGGCATGGCCGCGCCCATGGCCTTGGCGCGCTCCTCGAACTCGATGCCGATGCCTTCGCAGTCGACGGTGTGCTCGTGGCGATACCAGGCAAAGCCCTCGACGCCCACCTGGGTGATGTTGCCGCCGAAGCAGCCGTTGCGGTCGATCAGCGCGGTGCGCGCGCCGGCGCGCGCCGCGGCCAGCGCCGCCGCCAGACCTCCCGGACCGCTGCCGACCACCAGCACGTCGGTTTCCAGGATCACGTCGACCGAGCGGGCGGGTTCAAGAATCTGCCATTCACTATCAGTGAGCTACGGACGCCTGTAGCATAGATGCGAGAAATGCACGTCTGATCGGCCGCCGGATCACGGAGAGCGTACTTGAATGGCGGGTCGCTGTTGAGTCATAGTACTGTCATAAATATGTAATCTGCTGTGCGTACAAACTACGCAGCGGGGAATTGGCGGGCCGAAGTAGGGATGGATGGAGGCTCGATCGTACTGGGATGTAATCTGCCGTTCGGAAATTCGTGCGCAGCAGGCTCGCTCGTTGCGTCCTGCGCTATGTTTGCTTGCACTGAGTCTTAGGGAGAGACATTTGAATACCAATCAGAAGCTTGCCTTGCAATCTCGGCAATACTCAGCGGGTACGCAGGAGTGTCCTATGCGGCCGGCGGCGGCCGATACCGAAGCCGGCCGGCGGAATCGAGGAAATCGTCGTCACCGCGCAGCGCCGCAATGAATCGATCCAGAACGTGCCCATCACCATCCAGGCGATCACCGGCGAGCAACTCGCGTCAGTTGAACGTGACGACCTTCGATGACGTCCTCAAGTACCTGCCGAACGTGACCTTCAGCTCCAACGGCCCGGGCCAGGGCAACATCTACATGCGCGGCTTGAGCGCCGGCTTTGCCGGCAACCAGTCGAGCGCCGCGATCAATCCGTTTCCGAACGTCGCGACTTACCTCGACGATCAGTCGATGGCGTTCCCGGCGCGCAATGTCGACGTCTACATGGCGGACATGGAGCGCATCGAGGTGCTGGAAGGTCCGCAGGGTACGCTGTTCGGCGGCGGCGCCGAGGCGGGCGCGATCCGCTACATCACCAACAAGCCGAAACTGAACGTCACGGAGGGCAATGCCGAGGCCTCCTACGGCACGACCGCCCATGGCGATCCGAACACCGCGATCACCGCGGTGCTCAATGTGCCGCTGATCGCCGATACGCTGGCCGTTCGTGCGGTCATCTACAACGATCGCCGCGGCGGCTACATCGACAACGTGCCGAGCCAATTCACGCGCTTCCCGACGGATCCGGGCACCATTTCCTATCACCTCCCTTACCCGGCGAACGCCGCCACTGCCAACAACTACTCGCTCGCCGCGAGGGCGCAGAACCCGGTGACCTACCAAGGCGTCCGTGCCTCGGCGCTGTGGCAGATCAACACCGACTGGAACCTGCTGATTCAGCAGAGCTACCAGAACATGGACGCGGAGGGCATCGACGCGCAGTTCCCGCTCAGTTCGCAGGAGACGCCGCTCGGCGCCTGGCAGGAGACTTCGTTCACGCCGTCCTACGACAAGGACAAGTGGGAGAACACGTCCTGGACCGTCAACGGCAAGATCGGCGACTTGAAGCTGGTGTACACCGGCGGCTACCTCGACCGCACCATCGACAATGCGATGGATTACACGAACTACGCGCGCTCGGCGGGCGGCTTCTACTACACCTGCGGCGGCGGCGCCGCCCCCATGGGCAAAGGAGTGGGTCCGCTCACCTGCTACTCGCCGGTCTCGTCCTGGCACGGACCACGTCGAAACCACCCATCAGAGCCACGAGCTGCGGCTCAGCACGCCCGACGATTGGCGGCTGCGGGGCCTCATCGGCGCGTTCTGGGAGGACTTCGACATCAAGGACGACATGAACTTCCTGTACAAGTCGATCCCGTCCTGTACTCCGGCGAACCTCCTGCTCTACCAGGCGGGCACCCAGGTCTGCACCGCCAACGTGATTCCGGCTCCCGGGTACGCGGCGATCGATCCGAGCCCAGCGCAACGACAATGTCGCGTTCGGCGAGGATCTCGAGCGCGGCTACAAGCAGACGGCGTTCTTCACCTCGGTCGACTTCGACCTGATCCCGAAGGTCCTGACGCTGACCGGCGGGACGCGCTATTACCACTACAAGGAGACCATGCACGGCTCGCAGTACTCCACGAGCACCGGGTGCGCGGGTATCCCGAACGGCACATGCGTGGGCGGCAAGCTCACCGACGCAACGCACGACGCTACCTACAGCGGGTTCAAGAGCCGCGGCAATCTGACCTGGCACGTCACCCAGGACGCGATGGTCTATTACACGTTCTCGCAGGGCTTCCGCCCGGGCGCCGGCAACCGCAAGAACAGCGCCGAGGTCAAGATCGACGTGGACCCGGTCACGGGATTGCCGACGGTCGGTCCGGATGCGAATCCGAACCTCGTCAAGCAATACAACAAGCCCTATACGTATCCGCCGGACACGCTGGTCAACAACGAGATCGGCTGGAAGACGGAGTGGCTGGACCATCGGCTGCAGGTCAATGGCTCGGCGTACGTCATGGACTGGAAAAACGTCCAGACGCTGATCTACAACCCGCCCATCTTCGGCAACACGACGTTCGGCGTGGAGGGACCCGACTATCGGATCAAGGGCGCCGAGTTGCAGATCGTCGCGCGCGTCACCGAGGGCTTGACCCTGCAGGGTTCGATTTCGCACAACAACGCATCGGAAACGAACTCGCCGTGCATCAAGTCGTCGAACCCGGGCAACCCGACGCCGATCGGCAATTGCATCACGCAGGTCTGGTCGTCCAGCTTAAGCGAGAACGTGCCGCTGCAAAATCCGCTCGGCACCGTCGGCGCAACGCCGGCCTTCTCGCCGACGATCGAGTACAACCTGCGCGCGCGCTACGATTGGCAGGTCAACGACTACAAGATGTTCTTCAGGGTCGGCGCGCAGCACGTCGGGGACATGCAGAACGAGCCCAGCAGCTTCCAGTCCGGGGCAGACTACCCCCGTGCCGACAACGACATGGCTGCGCTACGACCAGCCGGCATACACGACGTATGATGCGGCCTTCGGCGTTGCCAAGGACCAGTGGCCTGTCGAGGCCTACGGCACGAACCTCGGCAACTCCGATGCGAGCCTGTTCACCTCGTCCGCGCAGTTCATCAAATCGGAGGTGCCGCTGCGGCCGCGGGTGCTCGGCATCAAGGTCGGATTCAAGTTCTGAAGGCGGGCGTCGCCCGGCCCCGCGGCCGGTCCGTGCGGTTGCGGTAGAATGGGGGTGGGCAGCGATGCCCACCCTCTTCCAATCGGATGCTCATGACTGCCACAGCAACTGCTCCTGTGACCTCGACCGTGGAGTCCGAGGTCGCGCGCATCCGCGCGCTCGTCAAGGAGCGGCGCTTCGCCGAGGGCGTGGCGGCCGCGACTGCGCTGCTTCGCCAAGTCCCCGAAAACCGCGACGTCCTCTATCTGCTCGCGCTCGGCCAACGCCAGCTCACCCGGACCGCGGAGGCGCTCGCGACGCTCGAGCAACTCGAGCGGTTCCATCCCGGCTATAGCCGCCTGTACCAGGAGCGCGGCCATTGCTACGTGGCGATGAAGGACGCGCCGCAGGCGATCCAGGCATTCCTGCGGGCGGTCGCGATCAACCCGGCACTGCCGGCGAGCTGGGGCATGCTGGAGGGCCTTTACCGGATGTGCGGCGACGCCGACAACGCGGGCCGAGCCGCCGCCCACGTCGCGAAGCTCAAGACGCTGCCGCAGGAGGTGATCACGGCGACCGGGCTGTTCAGCGACGGCGACCTGGTGGCGGCGGAGAAAATGATCCGCGCGTTCCTGCTGGCCCACGGCGATCACATCGAGGCGATGCGCCTGCTGGCGCGGATCGGTGCAGCCCTCGAGGTGTTCGACGATGCGGAGTTGCTGCTCGAGCGCGGTGCTGGAGCGCGTCCCCGACTACTCCGCCGCCCGCCACGACTACGCCGCGGTGCTGCTCGGACGGCACAAGTACAGCCAGGCGCTGATTGAGCTCGACAAGTTGCTTGGGATAGATCCGCCAAATCGCCAATACCGGACCCTGCGCGCAACCGCCGTCGTTGGCCTCGGCGACCACGCCCGGGCGATCACGCTGTACGAGGATCTGCTGCGCGATGCGCCGCCGCGATCACCCCATGCCGCCGAACTGCACCTGTCGATCGCGCATTCGCTGAAGACGCTGGGCCGCGGGCCCGATGCGATCGATGAGTACCGGGCGGCGACGCGGGAGCGCGCGGATTTTGGGGACGCGTACTGGAGCCTCGCCAACCTCAAGACCTACCGCTTCATCGGACGCAGAGCTCGAGGCCATGCGCGCTGCGGAGGCGCTGCCTGCGACCGGCTTGATCGACCGCTATCATCTCTGTTTCGCGCTCGGCAAGGCCTACGAGGACCGTGGCGAATACGCCGAGTCGTGGCGCTACTACGAGCGCGGCAATGCGTTGAAGCGCGCCGAGAGCCGCTACCGTCCGGAAGTGATCGAGCTCAACACGGCGAACCAGAAGTCGGTTTGCACCCGGAAATTCTTCGAGCAGCGCTTGGGCTTCGGCGTCGCCAGCACGGCGCCGATCTTTGTGGTCGGACTGCCGCGTTCGGGTTCGACGCTGATCGAGCAGATCCTGGCCTCGCACTCCGCGGTGGAGGGCACGCAGGAGCTCGCCGAGATCCCGCGCTACGTGCTCGAATTGCAGGGCCGCGAGCGAGATCTCGAGTCGCCGCGATATCCCGGCCGTGCTCGCGCAGCTTCCGGCCGCGGAATTCGTGCGCTTCGCCGAAAAGTATCTGGACGACACCCGCGTCTATCGGACCGGCAAGCCGCGGTTCATCGACAAGATGCCGAACAATTTCCGGCACATCGGCTTCATTCACCTGCTGTTCCCCAATGCCAAGATCATCGACGCGCGCCGCGAGCCGATGGCCTGCTGCTTCGGGAACCTCAAGCAGCTGTTCGCGCGCGGGCAGGAGTTCACTTACAGCATCGAGGATATCGCCCGCTACTACCGCACTTACCTCGAGCTGATGGCAGCATTGGGACGCCGCGCTGCCGGGCAGGGTGCTGCGTGTCCATCACGAGGATGTGGTCGACGACCTCGAGCGCAGTGTCCGGCGCATTCTCGACTTCTGCGAGCTGCCCTTCGAGCCCGCCTGCGTCGAATTCCACCGCACCGAACGCAGCATCCGCACGGCGAGCTCGGAGCAGGTGCGCCAGCCCATCTTCCGCGAGGGTCTCGACCAGTGGCGCAACTACGAGGCCTGGCTTGGCCCGCTGCGCGAGGCGCTCGGCGATGCACTCGTGCGCTATCGCCGCTAGGCATGCCGCCCGGACGTAACGAACCGTGCTCCTGCGGCAGCGGCCGCAAGTACAAGCACTGCTGTGGTAAAGCCCCGGCCGACAGGGTCGCCCCGAATCGGCCGCTGTCGAATGAAGGGCGCGCACGGGATGCACTGGCGCCGCTCGAGTCGGCCGGCCGCACGCGACCGGGCGACGCGCAGGTGCACTATTTGCTTGGCCAGGCGCTCGAGGAGCAGGGCCTGCTCGAGCGGGCAGCCGAGAGCTTCGGGCGCGCGACCGCTCTCGATCCCGAGTTCGCCGACGCGCACAACGACTTGGGCGAAGTGCTGCTGCGGCTGGGACGGACGGACGCAGCGATCGCGAGCTGTCAGCGCGCGCTCGCGCTTCGGCCGCGCTTTGCCGCGGCGCTTGGCAATCTCGCCAACGCCGACCGCGCCCGCGGCTCGCTCGACGCGGCGATCGCGGGGTACCGGCGCGTGATTGCGCTCGAGCCGGGACTTGCCGAGGCTCACCGCAACCTCGGCAGCGCGCTGCTCGAGGCCGGCGACAGGGAGGCGGCGATCACGAGCTTGCAGACGGGCGGTTGAGCTGCGCCCCGAATTTGGCAAAGCCGTCACGCAGCTGGCGCGCGCGCTGAACGCCGCGGGCCGCGGAGCGGAGGCGATCCCCCATTACGAGCGGCTGTTGCGCGTACGTCCTGCGGACGAAACCCTCGACGAGTATGCGGCCCTGCTGGCGGGGCTTGGCCGTTATGAGGCGTCGGCACGCTGCTATCGCGACTTGCTCGAACGGATGCCCGTGATGCGCGGCTGCACGCCAACCTGGGTCACGTGCTGCATTGCCTCGGCGACTTTCGCGCCGCGATCGAGCATTGCCGGCGGGCGATCGAGCTCGAGCCGCGGCTGCCGGAAGCGCACCTTCATCTCGGCAACTCGCTGCTTGCGCTGAATGCATTGCATGAGGCCGATGCCGCTTATCGTGCCGGACTTGAAGTGGCCCCGGACCATGCCGCGCTTCACACCGCGCATGCGATGGCCGAGCGAGCCCTCGGCCGGCTCGCGGATGCGGAAGCGAGTGCGCGGCGCGCGCTTGCGCTGCGTCCCGACGCCGCCGACACGCTCGCGCTGCTGGGCAGCCTTGCCATCGACCATGGCCGGTTCGACGAGGCGGGGGAGTTGCTGCGCAAGCGTTGGCCATCGACCCGGAGCTGCCCGAGGCGCTGGCGAGCCTCGCCGCATTGCGCAAGATGAGCGCGGCCGATGCGCCGTGGCGCGACGCCGCGGAGCGCGTGCTGGCACGCGGCTTGCCCGTGGCACACGCCATCAACCTGCACCACGCCCTCGGCAAGTACTACGATGACGTCGACGACCGCGACGGCGGCTTTCCAGCATCATCGGATGGGCAACGAGCTGGCCCGCCGCAGTCGATTGCGCTACGACCGTGCCGAGATGACGCAGCGGGTGACGCGGACTCTCGCGGCCTTCGATCGAAATGCGCTCGCGGCGCTGGCGCCCGGCGGGGTCGACTCCGAGCGCCCGGTATTCGTCGTCGGGATGCCGCGGTCGGGCACGAGCCTGACCGAGCAAATCCTCGCCTCGCACCCGCAGGTCCACGGCGCGGGCGAACTGCTCTACTGGATCTTTGCGGCGGACGCCGAGCGCGCGGCAACCCCGGAGCGGCGGGCAGCGACGATAGCCGAGCTCGGCCGCGCCTATCTGGAGGGGCTCGCGACGCAGGCGCCCGACGCTTCGCGCGTCGTCGACAAGCTGCCCGTCAACTTCAGGAACATCGGCCTCATTCACGCGGCGCTGCCGGGTGCCCGGTTCATTCATCTCGAGCGCAATCCGCTCGATACCTGCCTGTCGATCTACTTTCAGGGGTTTTCCGCCGCGCACCCCTACGCAACCGACTTCGGCGACCTCGCGCATTACTACCATGAGTACCGGCGCCTGATGGCCCACTGGCGCGCCGTGCTGCCGCCGCAGACCTTGCTCGAGGTGCGGTACGAGGACCTCGTGGACGATCCTGAAGGCTGGAGCCGCCGCATGCTCGCGCACATCGGGCTGCCGTGGGATCCGCGCTGCCTCGAGTTCCACCGCACCGATCGGCCGGTGCTGACCGCGAGCAACTGGCAGGTGCGCCAGCCCATCAGCAAGGGCTCCGTCGAGCGGTGGCGTCGCTACGAGCGCTTCATCGGGCCGCTGCGCGAGGCGCTCGGCGACGAGGCTGTCGGCTGAAGATTGTCAACAGTCTGCAATTATGATAGGTTGGGGGCATGAGTCAAGCCGCCGTTCCCTCCGTGCTCCAACTCGTGCAATCGAACTCGCTGCCGGCGCTGGTGCAGGCCGAGATCGAGCAGCTGATCCTGAGCGGAGAACTCGCCGTCGGCCAGCGCATCAACGAGAGCGATCTGGCGCTGCGCTTCGGGATGAGCCGCGGTCCGATTCGGGAGGCATTGCGCGCCCTCGAGGAGTCCCGCCTGGTGCGCTCGGAGAAGAATCGCGGAGTTTTCGTCCGCGAAATATCCGTGGCCGAAGCGGACGAGATCTATGATGTGCGCGAAGCGCTCGACCAATTGATCGGGCAGCGGGTCGCCGAGCGTGCCACGCCCGAACAGCTGCGCGCCATGCAGGCGGTCGTGGCGGAGATGGACGCCGCGACCGGCGCGCACGACATCAAGTGCTACCACGCGCTGAATTTGAAGTTTCACGACATGCTCGTAGACTTCGCGGGCAATGCCCGCCTGACCGAAACCTATCGGCTGCTGACCAAAGGGCTGCTGCTGTTCCGGCTGCGCGGACTGCAGGATGGCGGCGGATTTGCGGTATCCAACACGGAGCACAAGGCGATCGTCGAGGCCATCGCCGCGCACGATTCGGCCCGCGCCGGGCGCTTGCTGCGCCGGCACGCGGTGGAAAGCCGTGCCCGAATGCACAAAGCGGCGGCTCGCACGGAGTAGATCCGATTTTGCAATCAGACATCACTGTAAACGGCCGAACATACCGCTGGATGGATCGTCCGCTGGTCGTCGTCTGCGTCGACGGCTGTCAGCTCGAGTACATCACCGCGGCCGTGGCGGCAGGAGCCGCACCATTCCTCGGCCGACTGCTGGCGGGCGCGGGCACCAGCTTCATTGCCGACTGCGTCATGCCGAGCTTCACCAATCCCAACAACCTGTCGATCGTCACCGGTGTGCCGCCCTCGGTGCACGGCATATGCGGCAACTACTTCTTCGATCCCGAGCGCGGCGAAGAAGTGATGATGAATGACCCGCGCTTTCTGCGCGTCGGCACCATTCTCGCGGCGTTTTCGGCGGCCGGAGCCAAAGTCGCGGTGATCACCGCGAAGGACAAGCTGCGAAAACTGCTGGGTCACGGGATGAAGGGCATCTGCTTCTCATCCGAACAGGCCGATCAGGTGACATTGGCCGAAAACGGCATCGACAATGTGCTCGACCGCGTCGGCATGCCGCTGCCCTCCGTGTACAGCGCGGCGCTTTCGGAATTCATCTTCGTCGCGGGCGTGAAGCTGATGGAGCGGGAGCGGCCGGATCTCATGTACTTGTCCACCACCGATTACATCCAGCACAAGGCCGCGCCCGGCACGCCGCTGGCCAACGATTTCTACGCGATGATGGACCGGAATCTCGCGCGGCTCGACGAACTGGGGGCCACGATCGTCCTCACCGCCGATCATGGCATGAACGCCAAACACGGCGCGGATGGCCGGCCCAACGTGATTTATCTGCAGGACACGCTCGATGCATGGCTGGGAGCCGCAAAGGCGCGGGTGATTCTGCCGATCACCGATCCGTACGTGGTGCACCACGGCGCGCTCGGCTCCTTCGCCCTCGTGTACCTGACGGCATTGGACGGCGCAGCACGCAATGGCCGAACGGATCGCCGCGCTGCCCGGAATCGAAACGGTGCTGACGCGGGCTGCAGCCGCGGCACGGTTCGAACTGCCATCGGACCGAATCGGCGACCTCGTGGTCGTGTCGCGGCTGGACACCGTCATCGGCACCAGCCGCAATCGGCACGACCTGTCCGGGCTCGACGTTCCGCTGCGCTCGCACGGCGGCATGTCCGAGCAGAAAGTGCCGCTGCTCGTCAATCGCGGCGTCGGCCCAATCACCTGCCGCGCACCGCTGGCGCAACTTCGACGCGTTCGATCTCGGCCTCAATCTCGCCGCGCGCCTCGCCTGAGACCGATGACCGCCGGCGCCGTCCCTTCCAATCACATCGAGCCGATGCGCGAGTCGCTGCGCATCGCCGGCGAGAAAGTGTCTCGCGACCGGGTCATCGAGGTTCGCCACCCTTACAGCGGCGCGCTGGTGGGCACGGTTCCCAAGGCCACCGCGGAGGATGTCAAACGCGCGCTCAAGATCGGGCGCAGCTTCACGTCTAAGCTCACACGCCATGATCGCTACAAGATCCTCATGCAGGCGGGTGCCATCATCGCATCGCGCCGCGATGAGCTCGCGCGCTTGATCACGCTGGAGTCGGGCCTGTGTCTGAAGGACTCGCAGTACGAGGTCGGCCGCGCCTCGGATGTTCTGCTGTTCGCCGCCAATCAGGCGCTGGTCGACGACGGCGAGGTGTTCTCGTGCGATCTCACCGCGCATGGCAAGAGCCGCAAGGTCTACACCCTGAGCGAGCCGCTGCTCGGCGTCATCACCGCGATCACGCCGTTCAATCATCCGCTGAACCAGGTGATCCACAAGGTGGCGCCCGCCGTGGCCACCAACAACCGCGTCGTGCTCAAGCCGAGCGAGAAGACTCCGCTGACTGCGCTGCGCGCTGGCGGACATCCTCTACGAGGCGGGGCTGCCGCCCGAAATGCTGTCGGTGATAACGGGCGATCCGGCCGAGATCGCCGATGAGCTGCTGACGAGCGCGGACGTCGACCTGGTGACCTTCACCGGCGGCGTGTCGATCGGCAAGACATCGCGGCCAAGGCCGTCTACAAGCGCCAGGTACTGGAACTCGGCGGAAACGATCCCATCATCGTGCTCGAGGATGCGGACATCGAGGAGGCCGCCACGCTGGCGGCGAGCGGGTCCTACAAGAACTCGGGCCAGCGATGCACCGCCGTCAAGCGCATGCTGGTTCAGGAGAGCATGGCCGACCGGTTCGTCGAACTGCTGGTGGAGAAGACGCGGGCCGTCAAGTACGGCGATCCGTTCGATCCCACCATGGACATGGGCACGGTGATCGACGAGCCGTCGGCGCGCCGCTTCGAGGCGGTCGTGAACGAAGCCGTGGCGGCGGCGCCCGGTTGCTCATCGGCAATGTCCGGCGCGGTGCGCTGTACTCGCCCACCGTGCTCGACCGCGTAACGCCGAGCATGACGGTCGTGCGGCAGGAGACCTTCGGTCCCGTCTCGCCGGTCATTCGCTTCAAGACCGTGGAGGAGGCGATCAGCATAGCGAACTCAACCGCCTACGGCCTGTCATCATCGCTGTGTACCAACCGCATCGACCTCATCACCCGCTTCGTCCAGGAGCTTGAGGTCGGCAGCGTGAACGTGCGTGAGGTCCCGGGCTACCGTCTGGAGATGACGCCGTTCGGCGGCATCAAGGACTCCGGGTTGGGCTATAAGGAAGGGGTGCTGGAAGCCATGAAGAGCTTCTGCAATACCAAGACCTATTCTCTGCCCTGGTAGCGCGAACGCACATGGGCAGTACGGTCATTCTTGATCTGATGGGCGGAGTCGCGCTGCTGCTCTGGGGACTGCACATGGTCCACAGCGGCGTGGTGCGCGCTTTCGGCGCCGATCTGCGGCGTCTGCTGGGAATCGCCCTGCAAGAGCAGATTTCGCGCATTTCTCGCGGGCGCCTTCGTCACGGCTCTGCTTCAGAGCAGCACGGCGACGGGATTGATGGTCGCCTCATTCGTGACCGGCGGCACCTTGGATCTTGCTCCCGCGCTGGCCGTCATGCTCGGCGCCAACGTGGGCACCACGCTCGTCGTGCAGATTCTTTCGTTCAATATCGCCGTCGTGACGCCCGTCCTGTTGTTGGCGGGGGTGATCGCGTTCAAACGCGGCGCGAGAACCCGGACGCGCGATCTCGGCCGCGTGGTGATTGGGATCGGCCTGATGTTGTTGGCGCTGCACATCTTTCTCGATGCATTGGTCACGACCGAGAGCGCGGCAGTTTCACGCGCACTGCTGGGCGCGATCGCCGGTCAGCCGCTGCTGTGCTTGCTCATCGCCGCGGCCATCACTTGGGCCGCGCACTCGAGCGTCGCCGTGGTGCTCGTCGTGATGTCGCTCGGCGCGGCCCACCTCGTTCCCCCGACCGCCGTGCTCGCCATGGTGCTCGGCGCGAATCTCGGCAGCGCTCTCAACCCGCTGATCGAGACCAGTCAGCCGGGGAATCTCGCGAGCCGGCGCCTGCCGATCGGCAATCTCCTGACTCGCGTGGTCGGTTGCGCGCTGGTGCTGCCGTTTTTGATGCCGATCTCGGAGCTGCTGCAGCGCTACGAGCCGAATCCGGCGCGTCTCGCCGCCGATTTTCACACGGCCTTCAACGTGCTGCTCGCGCTCATGTTCATCGGCCCGCTGGATTTCATCGCCGCCCGCCTCACGCGCTGGCTTCCCGAGCAGCCGAAGAGCGCCGACCCCGGTACTCCCGTGTATCTCGACTCTTCCGCCACGGGCGCTCCCGCCGTCGCGCTGGTCTGCGCCGCGCGCGAAGTCCTGCGGATGGGCGACGTGGTTGAATCGATGCTGCGCCAGGCCATGACGGCGCTGCTCACCAACGACCGCAAGCTGGTCGCCGACATCAGCCGGATGGACGACGCCCTCGACAGTCTCAATGAGGCCGTCAAGTTGTACGTCACGCGCATGACGCGCGACAGCTTGGATGACCGGGACGGCTATCGGGCAATGGAGATCATTTCATTCTCGATCAATCTGGAGCACGTCGGCGACATCATCGACAAGAATCTGATGGACCTGGCGTCGAAGAAGATCCGGCGCGGCATCACCTTCTCGAAGGAAGGGGAAACCGATCTGGTGGAGTTTCACCAGCAAGTCGTCGACAGCCTGAGGCTCTCGGTCGGCATTTTCATGTCCGGCGACATCGAGGTCGCACGGCAGCTCATAGCCGCAAAAGCGCTGCTGCGCGAGCAGGAATTCGCGCTCGCCGAGCGCTATCTCACGCGCTTGCGCGAAGGGACGCCGGATACGATCGAGTCGTATTCGCTCGATTTGGACATCTTGCGCGATCTCAAGCGGATTCATTCGCATCTTTGTTCGGCCGCGTATCCCGTTCTCGAGCGCGCGGGCGCGCTGCAGCGCAGCCGACTCAAGGATCCTGTGTTCGGCAGGCGCAAAGCGCCGGCAAAGCGCTTACCCGGCAAACCCGTAGGAACACCATGACCGACCCGATACTGCTGACGCCCGGCCCACTGACGACCTCGGCGGAGACCAAGTCCGCGATGCTCTCGGACTGGGGTTCGTGGGACGGCGCCTTCAATGAGTTGACCGCATCGGTATGCCGCGACCTGGTTGCCATCGTCGACGCGCAAGCCGAACACGTTTGCGTGCCGCTGCAGGGGAGCGGGACGTTCGCGGTCGAAGCGGCGCTGGGCACGCTCGTGCCGAGAGGCGGCAAGGTACTGGTGCCGGACAACGGCAGCTATTGCAAACGCATCGTACGGATCTTGGGGTATCTGGGCCGCGAGGCGATCGTGCTGCCGCACGGCGAGCAAGAGCCGGCGGATCCTGCGCGAATCGACGCCGCGCTGGGCGCGGATCCCTCGATCACGCACGTCGCGCAGGTGCACTGCGAAACCGGCACGGGGATCTTGAATCCGCTGGCCGAGATCGCCGGCATCGTTGCCAAGCGCGGGCGCGGCTTGATCGTGGATGCGATGAGTTCCTACGGGGCCATCCCCATCGACGCGCGAACCCTGCGCTTCGACGCTCTCGTCGCGGCGTCCGGCAAATGCCTCGAGGGCGTGCCGGGTATGGGCTTCATCATCGCGCGGCGGACGGTGCTGGAGCGCTCCGCCGGCAACAGCAGTTCACTTGCCATGGACTTGCTCGACCAGTGGCAGTACCTGCAGAAGACAGGGCAGTGGCGCTTTACGCCGCCGACCCACGTGGTCGCCGCGTTGCGTGCCGCGATCAATCAGTATCAGGCACAGGGCGGATTGGCGGCTCGGCTGGCACGCTACACCGAGAATTGCGCGGCGCTCGTGTCCGGCATGCGGGCGCTGGGCTTCAGGACATTCCTGCCGGACGCCCTGCAGGCGCCCATCATCGTGACGTTCCACTCCCCACCCGATCCCAAGTATGACTTCGCCGAATTCTATCGTCGGGTGCGCGATCGCGGGTTCACCCTGTACCCTGGTAAGCTCACGGCCGTCGATACGTTCAGGGTCGGCTGCATCGGCGCGATCGGCGCCGGCAGCTTGCGGCAGGCAGTCGCTGCCGTCGCCGACACCTTGCGCGAGATGGGAGTGAATCGGCTGAGCTGAACTCGATAGAAAGGACGTTAACGTGGCAAGGGTACCTCAAGGTGTTGGTCCGCGGTTTCCGCAGGTCGTGGTTCTCGTGGGTGCCACCGGCGATCTTTCCCGCCGCAGATTGCTGCCCGGCATGTTTCATCTCGTGAGCTCGGGATTCATCCCGGGATGCCGCATCATCGGCGTATCGCTCGATGAGCTCGATTCCGATGGCTTTCGCAAGTTCGCGCGCGAGGCGCTTGCGGAATTCTCCACCCGCAAGGTGGTCGAGGCCGACTGGGATGCGTTTGCGAACAACCTGCACTACGTGCCGATGGCGGCCGGCGCCGAAGCGCTGAAGGCCGCCGTCATCGAGGCCGAAAAAACCTTCAACGGCGAGAGCCGGCGGCTCCACTATCTCAGCGTGCCGCCGAATGCGGCGCTGTCGGCGGTGCGCCTGCTCGGAGAAGCGGGCTTGGTTGACCGCTCGCGCGTCATCATGGAGAAACCTTTCGGCACCGATCTCGAGAGCGCGGTCGCGCTGAATGCCAGGCTGCACGAGGTCTTCGATGAAGACCAAATCTTCCGCATCGACCACTTCCTCGGCAAGGAAGCGGCACAGAATATTCTTGCATTCCGCTTCGCCAATGGACTGTTCGAGCCCATCTGGAACCGCAACTTCATCGATCACGTGCAGATCGATGTGCCCGAGAAGCTGAGCCTCGGTAAACGATCCGCTTTCTACGAGCAGACCGGCGCCTACCGGGACATGGTGGTAACCCACCTGTTTCAAATCCTCGGGTTCATGGCGATGGAGGCGCCGACCTCACTGGAGCCGGACCCGATCAGCGAAGAAAAAAACAAGGTGTTCCGCAGCATGTTGCCGGTCAAGCCCGCCGATGTCATCCGCGGCCAGTACGTCGGGTACCGCACCGAGGAGGGCGTGTCGAGCGACTCGGATACGGAAACCTTCATCGCGTTGCGATGCTTCATCGACAACTGGCGCTGGGCCGGCGTGCCGTTTTATCTGCGCACCGGCAAACGCATGGCCCAGGGGCAAAGGATCATTTCGATCGCATTCAAGGAGCCGCCCAAGAGCATGTTTCCGGCCGGTTCGGGCGTAAGCGCCCAGGGACCGGATCACCTCACGTTCGACTTGGCGGACGCGGCGAAGATGTCGCTGAGTTTCTACGGCAAGCGGCCCGGTCCCGGTATGCGGCTGGACAAGCTGAGCATGCAGTTCGCCATGCACGACACCGGACATATCGGCGATGTGCTCGAAGCCTACGAGCGCTTGATCCTGGACGCCATGCGCGGCGACCACACGCTGTTCACGACCGCGGCGGGGATCGAGCGGCTGTGGGAAGTGTCAACCACCCTCCTGGAATCGCCGCCGCCGGTGCGCTTCTACGACCCGGGATCATGGGGGCCGAACGCAATCCACCAGCTCATCGCACCGCATGCCTGGCGCCTGCCCTTCGAACGAGTCTGGCGGGATCCCAACACCGTGGGCGCCTGAGCCGACGATTCCGCCATGGAACCCGAATGGCAAGCCGTCGTGTCCGGCAACGCGGAGCTCAAGCTGTCCACGGCGGGTGCAGGGCAGAGCGCGGCGCTGCAGATGGATTTCGATTTCAAGGGGGGCGGGGGCTTCGTAGTCGCGCGTCGCGCTCTCAGCCGTCCCATGCCGGAGGATTTCGCGGTGACGTTTCGGCTGCGCGGCCGCGGCGCGCCGAACAATCTCGAGCTGAAGCTGGTGGACGCCACCGGCCAGAATGTTTGGCGGCATGTGCACAAGGACCTCAAGCCGCCGGCGCGTTGGCAACGAATGCGGGTGGACAGCCAGGACATCGAATTTGCCTGGGGTCCGTCCAGCGGCGGGCGCATCCAGGCGCTCGGCTCGCTGGAGTTCGCCATCGTCGCCGGTGCGGGCGGCAAGGGCACCTGGTGGATTGCCGATGTCGAGATCGAGGATGGCACCCCCTTGCAGGCGCTTAAGGTCACCGCGTCCCGGCCCGATGACCCGCATCCTTGGATCGCGATCGACTCGATGGAGCCGCGCGCCATCGGCGGATTGATCATCGACTGGTTGAAAGCCGCGCCGGCGAGCGGTTTTCGCGTGCGCGGCTCGAACAGCGGGCGGCGCTGGAAAACCTTGTACACCGCCGCGACGGCGGGCGGCAAACGCAGCTATGTGTACCTGCCGGGCGTCAAGACGAGGCTGCTGCGCCTGGAAGCCGATGAGCCGTTGGCGGGGGCGACACTCAAGCTGCAGTCCTTCGAGTTCTCACGTTCCATCCATGCCTTCTGGAACAACGTCGCCGGCGGCGAACCCAGGGGCTGGCATCCGCGTTGGCTGCACAATGAACAGAGCGTATGGACGCCCTTCGGCACCGCCAACGGCATTCACTGCGGGCTCATGAACGAGGATGGCATGGTCGAAGTGGACCAGGGATCGTTCTCGATCGAGCCCATGCTATGGATCAAGGACCGGCTCTACAGCTGGGCGGATTTGAGCTCGCGGCAGGAGCTGCTCGACGATTGGATGCCGGTGCCGTCCGTGATTTGGGCAACCGAAGAGTGGCGCCTGCGCGTACAAGCCGAGGCGACGCCGGGCGGGGTGTCGCGTGTGCATTATCGGTTCGAGAGTCTCGCGGGCCGGCCCTGTTCCGCCCGCTTGTTTCTGCTGCTGCGGCCGTTTCAAGTCACGCCGCCGTGGCAGAGTTTCCGTAATTTGGGCGGCGTCAGCCCGATTCGAGACCTCGAGTGGCGGGACGGGGCCGTGCGCGTCAACGAGACGACGCAGGTCGCGCCCGCGATCGGCGCAGGGACGATGCGGCCCCTCGGCTTCGGCGCGCTGCGTTTCGACGCCGGATTCATCACGGACTACCTGACATCGGGCGCGCTCCCCGCCGCTGCGCAGGTGCACGACTCCTTCGGTTTCGCCACCGGAGCGCTCGGCTTCGAACTGTCGACTGAGGGGCATGAGACTGCCGAAGTCGTATTGAACTGCATGCCGCAGGCCGCGGCGCCCGCGGCGGCCGAACCTGCATTCGATTGGCGGACCACCCTTGCCGTGACGCAGTGGGCCGGCAACGGCTGGATGACCGATGCCGTGAACGCGGCGCTCACGGCGACCGCGCACGTTCTGGTGACGCGCTCCGGACCCGCATTGCAGCCGGGTCCGCGCCGCTACACACGCTCCTGGATTCGCGACGGCGCCATGATGAGCGCGGCACTGCTCCGCATGGGGCACGCGGCGGAAGTGCGCGAGTTCATCCGCTGGTACGCGCCGCATCAGCGCGCCGACGGCTTTGTGCCCTGCTGCGTCGATGGCGAGGGAACCGATTGGCTGGTCGAGCACGATAGTCACGGCGAATTGCTGGCACTGATCGCCGACTACCATCGATTCACCGCGGATGACGCCTTCATTGGCGAGGCGTGGCCGCACATCGACAAGGCGGCCGGCTGCATCGAACGGCTGCTGGGGGAAGATGGACTGCTGCCGATATCAGTGAGCCACGAGGGCTACCTTGCGCAGCCGGTGCATTCCTATTGGGACGACTTCTGGGCGCTGCGCGGATTGCGCGACGCCGCGGACCTGGCGGGCAAGATGGGGCGCGAGGCGGCGGCGCAACGCTGGGCGGCGCTGAGTGCGCGTCTTGCAGCTTCGCTCTACACGTCGATCGCGGCAACCCGCGCGCAGCGCCAGCTGCCGTTCATTCCGGGGAGCATCGAGTGGGCGGACTTCGATCCCACCGCGACGGCCAATGCGATTTACCTGCTCGATGTGCCCGAGGCGCTCGATCGCGACGCCGTCGAGCGCACCTTCGACAAGTATCTTGCCGACTGGCGCGGCAAGCGCAGCGGCGCCGTGCCATGGACCAACTACACGCCCTACGAGATTCGCATCATCGGCGCGTTCGTGCGATTGGGAAGACGCGACGCGGCGCTGGAGCTGCTGCGCTTCTTCTTGTCGGATCGGCGCCCGCGGCCCTGGAACCAGTGGCCGGAGATCGCCTGGCGGGACCACCAGGCGCCGGCCCACGTGGGTGATCTGCCGCACACCTGGATCGCGGCCGAGTACCTGCTCGCCGTGCGCAGCCTGTTTGCCTACGAGCGCGATGCCGATCGATCCCTGATCGTGGCGGCCGGCTTGGCGCCCGAATGGATCGAGGAGTCCGGCGTGAAGGTGAACGCAATGCCGACGCTCTACGGCCCGTTGAGCTATTCATTGCGCAGGACGGACGCCGCAACTCTGAGATTCGAGATTGGCGGCGGAATCAGCGCCAAGATGATCCTGCGTCCGCCGCTGCGCGCCGGGCTGCGCAGCGTGGTAATCGATGGGGCGGCGTGCTCGAGTTTCGGCAAGGATTCCGTGACTCTGCTGCGCACGCCCGCCGAAGTCATCTGCACCGAATTTTGAAATGCGCGGGCATGGGCTGCGCACGCTCGGTGAGTGGTATCCTGCATCCTTAACCCGCGGCAGAGCTGAGCCAAGGTGACAGAACCCTCGACAGAAATCTCAGGCACTGCACCCGAGGGTGGTGAGGCCGCTCACTTGAGCTTGATGCGGCAAATCGGCCTCGTGAGCCGCACGATCTTCGGCTCGCGCGTGAGCAGGAGCCTGTACTTGCTGCTGGCGGCCATCGTGCTGGTCGTCGCCGCCACCGCCTATGGACAAATTCGGCTCAACCTGTGGAACAAGCCTTTCTACGATGCGCTGTCGCGCCGCGACCTGCGGGATTTTCTGTTCGAACTCGGCGTCTTCGTCCTCATCGCGGGGTTCCTGCTCGCGCTCAATGTGGTGCAGCGCTGGCTGGTCGAAACCTTGGAGCTCAAGCTGCGCGAGGGGCTGGTTCTCGGCCTGCTGCACGACTGGATGGCGCCGCGCCGCGCGTTTTGGCTGGCCAACGCGGGACCCATGGGCGTCAACCCCGATCAGCGCATCCACGAAGACTCCCGCAAACTCTGCGAGCTTTCGGCGGACCTCTTGGTCGGGCTGCTGCAGGCCTCGGTACTGTTCCTGACCTTTTCCGGCGTGCTCTGGCGCCTGTCGAACGATTTCATTTTCCACGTCAGTGACCGCGACTACACCGTGCCCGGCTTCATGGTGTGGGCGGCGGTCCTCTATGCAAGCGCGGGCTCGCTCATGAGCTACTGGGTCGGGCGGGGTCTGATCGCCCGCAATGCACAGCGCTATGCGCGCGAGGCCGACCTGCGCTTTTCCCTGGTGCGCGTCAACGAGCATGTGGATGATATCAGTCTGGCGCAGGGCGAGGCCGACGAGAGACGGCGCATCGAGATGCATCTCGGCAATGTGCTCGCCGCGACGCGCCGCATCGTCAGCGGTCACGCCAATCTCACCTGGGTCACCGCCGGTTTCGGCTGGATCACGATCGTCGCCCCCATCCTGGTCGCCGCTCCTCTGTATTTCAGCGGCAAGGTATCCTTCGGTGGGCTGATGATGGCCGCCGGCGCATTCAGCCAGGCGCAATCCTCGCTGCGGTGGTTCATCGACAATTTCAGCGCCATCGCCGACTGGCGCGCAACGCTGCTGCGAGTCGCGAATTTCCGCCAGGCGCTCACGACCACGCACGAACCCAGCGGATTCGAGAGCCGCATCGCCTACAGCGAGGGGGAGCCGGGTGCGATTTCCATCGATGATCTGCAAATCGTCTCCTCGGCGAACGCCGACATGCTCAAGGAATCGAAGGTGGTGGTGAACACGGGGGAGCGCGTCCTCATTCTCGGCGCGCCGGGCACCGGCAAGACGCAGCTGTTTCGGGCATTGGCGGGACTCTGGCCCTGGGGCTCGGGCGGCATCACGCGGCCCCGGGGCGAGCAGATTTTTTACCTGCCGCGCGGCACACCCTACATGCCGCGGGGAACCTTGCGCGAGGTGCTCGCTTATCCCTTGAAGGCCGAAAGTTTCGACGACAGCGCCTTCAAGCGCGCACTCTACCGCCTGGGCCTCGAACGGCTCACGCCGCTCCTCGATACCACTCACCGCTGGGATCGGGAATTGAGTCAAGACGAGCAACTGTGCCTCGCCATTGCCCGCATCTTGCTGCAGTCCCCGCCCTGGGTTCTCGTGGACGGCACGTTCGGTTCCTTCGATGACGACGTGCTCGAGCTGGTCATCGACGTGTTCAGCAACGAGCTTGAGCGCACCGGGGTCATTCACATCGGCGGCCCCGCTCGGGCGCATCCACTGTTCACCCGCGTCCTGCATCTGATCAAGGCGCGCCGATCCGCGCCGGTCGGCGCGCCTGTGAAAGAACCCGGTAATCGCGAATGAGAGGAACGCCGCTGTCGATCCGAGCAAACTGGATGGTGAGGAGCCTGTTGTGGTGTTTTCTCACTGCCGGGGCCCCCGCCTGGGCGGCCGCGCCGCTGCTCGAATTTCACGCACCCGCATCGGCCGATGATCCCGGGGCCGCCGCGGCGATGCGCGATTTGGCCGGGCGTCTCGTTCCCGTCTTTCAAGACCCCGACCCTGACCGCTATCTCGCGAATTTGTCGGCGCTGCAGATGGCGGCGGACAACTTTACGGCCGCGGACGTATCTCGTCAGGCGCTGCGCGACCGCCAGCGGCGCGCGAACGTGCATCGGCCGGTCGGACGCGGCTTGATCTACGACATTTACGCCTACGCGAAGGCCTTGGAAGCGGAGAATCGCGTGTCATTCGCCGACGGCTTTACCCGGGCTTTCCACGAAGTGGTTGGCCGCCTGGGCGATCACGACGCGTACGCGGTGACTCGCTGGCTGGAACTCCCCGTCGCCGTGTTCCGCGAGGATTTCCAAAAGACGCTCGATCAGCAGCGCACCAACGACACGATCGGGCAAGCGGAGGCGGTGGAGCTGATCTGGAAGTTTTTGTCCTACGACGCCTATCGAAGCTTTGGTCCCATGGTCGGCGCGCTCGTGGCGGAGGAGGACCGCCGCCGCTATACGACCGAGGAGGGCATCCTGATCGACATTGGCCGCGGGGAAAGCATTTCCGCGATGGTGGTGCGTCCGAAGGATTCATCCAAGCCGCTCCCCGCGCTGCTCGAGTTCACCATCTATGATTCGAAGAGCTACGCCATGGAGTGCGCAGCCCACGGCTATGCCGGGGTGGTGGCTTACACCCGCGGAAAACACACGAATCCCGACATCGTGGTGCCGTACCAGCATGACGGCGCCGATGCCGATGCGGTCATCAATTGGATAGCCAAACAATCGTGGAGCGATGGCCGGGTGGGGATGTACGGCAACGGCTACAGCGGCTTCACCCCGTGGGCCGCCGCCAAACGCGCGCCGTCCGCGCTCAAGGCCATTGCCACGTCGGCTTCCAACGCGCCCGGTATCGATGTTCCCATGGGGGGCAGCATCTTTGAGAATTCCGCGTTCCGCTGGTCTTCCTTCGTCACCAACACCAAGCCGGAGGATGAGAATTCCTACAACGATGACGCGGTGTGGCGCGCGCTCGATCAGAAGTGGTATCGAAGCGGATGGCGCTACCGCGATTTGGGCCGCCTGTACGGCAAACCCAATCCGATCTTCCTGCGCTGGCTGAATCACCCGAGCTACGACCGGTACTGGCAGGATATGGTGCCTTACCGCGAGCAATTCGCGCGCATCAATATTCCGGTGCTCACGATAACGGGCTATTACGCAGGCAGCGAACCGGGCGCTTTGTACTATTTCACCCAGCACCACAAATACAATCCTCACGCCGACCACACGCTGCTCATCGGACCGTACGATGACAGCGTGATGCAGCGTGGCCCGCAGGCGAGGCTGCAGAGCTATGAGCTCGATTCGGCCGCACTCCTCGATATTCGCGAACTGCGCTATCAGTGGTTCGACCACGTCTTCAAGGGGGCCGTCCTGCCGGCCGCGTTGAAGGATCGCGTCAATTACGAAGTCATGGGAGCGAACGAGTGGCGGCACGCCGCATCGCTCGATACCATGGCCAAGACGCCGCTGCGATTCTATTTGGACGGCAGCGGTTCGGGCGACACGCATCGGCTCACGCAGCGCAAGAGTGCACATCCGACGGCCATGCGGCAGACCGTGAGCTTTACCGATCGCAGCGACGATGCGTGGATGGCGCCGGCTGATTTCACCAGCAGAAACCTGGCAACGCACAACTCCATGATGTTCGTGAGCGAGCCGATGACGAAGCCGACGGAATTCACCGGTCTGTTCTCCGCCCGGCTGGATTTCACGGTGAACAAGGTGGACATGGATCTGAACGTCATGCTGTACGAACTGCTGCCGAGCGGCGACTATATCTACCTGTTCAATCCGACTTACGAATTTCGCGCCAGCTATGCGAAGGACCGCGTGCATCGTCATCTGTTGAAGGCGGGCGAGCGCCAGGATCTGGCATTCAAGAGCGAGCGGATGACGAGCCGGCGGCTGCAGCCGGGCAGCCGCCTGGTTCTGATTTTGGGGATCAACAAGCGGCCGGATCGCGAGATCAATTACGGAACGGGGAACGACGTCAGCGAGGAGTCCATCGCCGACGGAGATGTTCCCCTGCAGGTGCGGTGGTACAGCGACAGCTATATCGAGATACCGGCCCGCAGATAGCGTCCGTACATTCTCGGCAGCCGCTTCACTGCAAACGCGTCAACGAGCAGAGCGAGCAGCTCGCGGCGCAGGTGAAAACTCAATCCACGAGCGCTTGATAGACATAGGCGTGCGATAAACCGCGCACATCGGGAACGCCGGCGACTGCGGCCGCGCCCGTGCCCGCGATTTGCTGAATCATGCCGATGACGATCAAATCCTCGGTTGGGTCGATCCAGAACCACGTGCCCGCGGCGCCGCCCCAGTAGTACGTGCCCTTGCCGTAGTAGCCGCCGGCGGCGACGGCGTCGGTATACACCGCGACGTCGAGGCCGAATCCCGCGCCGGGCGATGGGGCGGTCATGGCCGGGGATAGTACGTTGGTGCGCATCAGTTCCACGGTGCGCGGCGAGAGCAGGCGCACGCCGTCCAGTTTGCCCCCGTTGAGCAGCATCTGGCAGAAGCGCTGGTAATCCGCCGCAGTCGAAACCAGCCCGCCGCCGCCGGATGAGAGCGCAGGCCGCGCCGCGAAATTGTGATTGATGGGGCCATGCACCACTTGCAGGCGGCCGTCCGCGCCATACTCATAAAACTCGGCCAAGCGCTTGAGTTTCCCGGCCGGCACGAAGAAACCCGTGTCGACCATGTTGAGCGGCTTGAAAATGCGCTGTTCCAGAAATTGCTCGAACGGCATGCCCGAGAGCTTTTGCACGATGTAGCCCTGAATATCCGTGGAGATGCTGTAATGCCAGTCGCTGCCGGGCTGCGCATTCAGCGGCAACTTGGCGAGGCGCTTGATGAGCTCGTCCAGCGTGTTGTCGATGTTGAGCAAATCCGCATCGCGCTGTAGTTTGTCGACCGGGGTGTTGCTGAAGTATCCGTACGTGAATCCGCCGGTATGCGACATCAGCTCGCGCATGGTCATCGGATGAGTCTGCTCCTTCAATACCACATTGCCGCCCGCATCCGTACCGTAGACCTTGAGGTCGGCAAACTCGGGAACATATCGGGCCACCGGATCGTTGAGCTGCCACCTGCCTTCTTCGAACAGCATCATCATGGCGACGCCGGTAATCGGCTTGCTCATCGAATAGATGCGGAAAATGCTGTCCTTTTGCATCGGCAGATCGGCGGCAATGTCCCGCTTGCCGGCGGCGTCGAACTCGACCACCTTGCCGTGGCGCGCGACCAGCGTCACGACGCCCGCGAGCCGTCCCTGCTGCACGAGGCTGCTCATGCCCTCTTCGAGGCGGGCGAGACGTTCGCTCGACATGCCGACATTTTCCGGCTTGGCGGTCGGCAAGGAAGGCTGGCCGAGGGCGATCGTGGGCGGCAGCGCGGTCGCGAGAGCCAATCCGATGAGCAGTGCACGCATCTTTGAAGTTTCTCGATGGGGTTTGTCTTGGATTGAAAAGGCAAGCGCAGTGTGCCGGGTTTTCGCCGGCGGGAACAGGGGCGGTGCAGCGAGCTTGCTACGGTGCCGTGTTCGAAGCCGGCTGCCAGACGAGCAGCCAAATCCCCGCAAGGACGAGGACGGTGCCGGCCGCCTCCCAGACGGTGAACGGCTCTCCCAGGAGCAAGACCGCCATCAGGATCGTGGATAGCGGGCCGATCGCACCGGTCTGCGCCGTCGCCGAAGCGCCGATGCGTTCGATCGCCATCATCACCATGAGGACGGGCGCAAAGGTGCACGCGGTGGCGTTCAATGCGGACAGCCACAGTACCTGCGGTGCCACCGCCATGGCGCTGTACGGTCGCAAGATGAGGAACTGCGCGATGCAAATGATGCACGCCACGCTGGTCGCAAGGCCCGTGAGGCGCAGCGCCCCGAGGCGCTTTACTTCTTCTCCGCTGTACGCCAGATAAACCGCATAGCTGACGGCGCTGCCGAACACGAGCGTCGCTCCCAGGGGTACGTTCGCGCCCTTGAGCGTCGCTTCCTTGCCGAATACGCAGAGCACGCCGGCGTAGCTCACCGCGAGCGCGATGATCTGCCGGCTCGTAACCCTGCGCTTGAAGATCAAGACACCGAGTGCCAGCACCAGCGTCGGGCTGAGGTAGAGAATGAGACGCTCGAGACTAGCGCTGATGTAGCGCAGCCCGGCGAAGTCGAGATAACTCGCCAGGTAGTAGCCGCAAAAGCCGAGACCCGCCACCGCCCTTGCGTCGCGCCACGTGAGCGGCGGTTTCCCGAGTCCTGCCCACCATGCCAGGATCAGGAACAGCGGCAATGCGAACAACATGCGATACATGATCAAGGTCACCGCGTCGACACCGTAGCGATAGGCCAATTTGACAATGATCGCCTTGCCGGAGAAGGATATTGCGCCGCAGGCCGCGAGCAATAATCCGCGCCGCCTGGCGGCCGATGCAGGGTGGGATGCTGGATGGTGTGGGTTCATGCCCCGCGTATTCTACGGACAAGCGCCGGCGCTTCGGCGTAGGCTCTGACAATGAGCCCACGGCCGGTTCCGCTGCTCGAGTGGTCCGTCACATGCGTCGCGGTATTTCTGGCGGGTGCCGTCGGATTCATGCTGCCGAGCGTCGGAGTGCACCCGACGCTGCCGCTGTTGGCGAGCGGCATCGCCGTCGCCGCGTGCGTTCGCTGGGGACGGCGGATGTGGCCGGCGGTACTGGCGGCCTCCATTGGCATCGATGTGTGGACCCACCAGCCTTGGGTGGCATCGCTTAGCGTCGGCATTGGGGCGACGGCAGCCGCCTTCTCGACCGCATGGCTGCTCGAACGCAATGGCTTCGACGCCGGTTTCGGCCGGGCGCGGGATGTGCCGCTGTTCATCCTCGCCGCGGCCGGCGGGATGACCTTCGTTCCCACGTTTGGATTGCTCGGCTATAGCCTCGCCGGTGATGTCGGCGCCACGGCGGATGTTCTGCGGTGGCTGCGCTGGTGGAGCAATACGACTGCGGGTGTACTGCTGGTCGGCCCGATGCTGGTGGCCGTGAGCCGGCAGAGCCTCGAACAATTCGCGCGGCATTGGGCCGACGGTGGGTTGTGGCTTCTCGGAGTGGCATTTTGCTGTGCAGGCGCACTGTCCCTCGACCCCGCGGGTGTCGGTAGACCGCTCATCGTCATGTTCGCTTTGTTGCTGGTGGTCGTGGGCGCCATTCGTTTTGGCCTGGTGGTCGCGTCCTTCGGCGCCCTCGCCATTGCGGCGGGGGCGGGTCTCAGCTTTGCTTTCGGCCGCGGCGTCTTCGGGCGCCTCGACGAAGTCGCGGGGCTCGCCACCATTTGGACGTTCAGCGCCGCGCTGACGGGTGTCGGCCTCATCATCACTGCGCTGCTCGCCGAGCGCGACCGCGCCGGCCTCGAACGGCTGCGGGCCGAGCACCGCTATGCGCAGATATTCGACGGCAGCCCGCAACCGCTCTGGGTACACGACCCGGACACGCTCGCATTTCTCCTGGTCAACGAAGCTGCGGTGCGTCAGTACGGTTGGAGCGCGGCGGAGTTCCTCACGCGAGATGTGAACATTCTCACGCCCCCCGGGGGACGGCGCGTCCTGCCGGAGCCGGCGCGGCACGGTGCCGATGCCGCCCCCGAGCCCTTCGAAACGCTGCATCGAACGCGCGATGGCCGCGTGCTCGCGGTCGAGGTCTGGACCCGCGCCATCGATTTGGGCGGCCGTCAGGCGCAACTTGTCTTCGCGAGCGACGTGACCGAACGGCGTGCGCTCGGCAGCGCCCTCATCGACGCCATCGCGAACGAGCAGCGCCGTATCGGCCAGGAATTGCATGACGGCCTGGGGCAGGAACTGACCGGTCTCGCGCTGTCGGCGCGCGCCATGGCTACGCGCGCCGAACGCGACGGTCAACCGATTGCAGGGGCCTTAGGTCAACTCGCCGCGCTGGCGACGAGTTGCATCGAAGCGGCGCGCCGCATTGCGCAGGGAGTTTCGCCCTTGAGCGACGCGGACGGCAGTCTGCAGGTCGCTCTCCAGGCGCTGGCCAACCGCAGTTGCTTGGGTAGCACCACCGTGCGCTTTCGCTCGCGTGTCGAGAGCCCGCTCAACCTCGATCTCGAAACCCGCAATCATCTGTACCGGATCGCTCAAGAGGCCGTGCAGAACGCGCTGAAGCATGCCCGCGCACGGTTGATCGAGATCGATCTGTGGGTTCGCGAACTCGGCGTGACTTTGACGATCAGCGACGATGGCGTGGGGTTGCCCAATGTTGGCGCGCCGAACGGCGGTGGCGGCCTCGGCATGCGCACCATGCATTTTCGCGCGAGCTCGATCGGCGGCAGGCTCGTGATCGCATCCCGAGGCGCGGGCGGTGTCTCGGTCATCTGCGATGTCGCGCAGCCGCAAGCCGCGGCCTCCGCTGCAAGCGGCTGAGGCTTGGCAGCCCAAGCGGGCGCAACCGCCATTCTTCCGCGTAAAATGATACCTGCGGCCGTTTTTTGAACTGCCCGCAAATGGCGAAGTCTTATACAATTGACGCCATGGAATTCAACCGCCGGCAGGTCTGGTGACTTATGAATAAACGCACAAAGCTCCGTTCACCATCTTTGATTGTTTGCGGCCTGATCGCCGCAGCGGCGGCCATCTCACCCGCCTTTGCGCAGCACGCGGGCGGCGGCGGCCACGCTGCGGTGGGCCATGGCGGTTTCGGCCACTACGGCGGCGGCTATCGCGGCGGCTATCGCGGCGGTTATCGCGGCGGCTGGGGCTACGGCTGGGGTGGCTGGCGCGGCGGTTACTGGGGACCGTGGGGTTGGGGCGGCCTCGGGTTGGGTTTGTATTTCGCCACCCTGCCGCTGTATTACTCGACTCTATGGTGGGACGGCATTCCGTATTATTACGCGGACAACACTTATTACCGCTGGAATGGCGGGGTCAATCAATACGAAACGGTAAGTCCGCCGCCGGGGCTCGAGGCCGAGGGGCCGTCGGCGAGTGCGTCGGAGCTCATCGCGTATCCCAAGAACGGTCAGAGTCAAGAGCAGCTGGGGAAGGATAAGTTCGAGTGCCATCGCTGGGCCGCCGCGTCAGACCGGCTTCGACCCCACGCAGGCGGCAGGGGGGGCGAACGTCGCGGGCAGGCGCTCGGATTACGTTCGAGCCCAGGCCGCGTGTCTCGAGGGCCGGGGATATAGCGTCAAGTAGCGCCCCGGGCCGCTGTTTTCGGGGCCAAGGGCTCGACCGGCGCATCAATTCCGATTTCTCGACAGTAATCCGGCTGCGTGTCAGACTATGCGGTTTTGACGCCGCCTGAGCGCGGCCCTATTGGTCACATTCTTACGGAACCTCGTTATGCCCCGCACCACGCCCCTTTCCGATATCCGCAATATCGGCATCATCGCCCACGTCGACGCGGGCAAGACGACGACGACCGAGCGCATCCTGTACTACACGGGGCGCAAGCACACCATCATCGACATTCACGATACCAAGGATCTGAAGACCTCCACGACCACCGATTATCTCGAGCAGGAACAGAAACGCGGCATCACGATTCAAAGTGCCGCGGTGTCCGCATTCTGGCGCGACAAGAAGATCAATCTCATCGATACTCCGGGACACGTCGATTTCACCATCGAGGTGAACCGATCTTTGCGCGTTCTGGACGGCGCCGTCGTCGTGTTCGACGGCGTCGCGGGTGTCGAGCCGCAATCGGAGACCAACTGGCGTCTGGCGGACAATTACGGCGTGCCGCGCATTTGCTACGTCAACAAGATGGACCGCAGCGGCGCAAATTTCCTGCGCTGCGTGGACATGATCAAGAAGCGTCTCGGCGCGCGTCCGCTGCCGGTGCAGATTCCGATCGGCTCGGAAGAGAATTTCAAGGGCATGGTCGATCTCGTCGAGATGAAGGCGCTGGTTTGGGACTCGGACGACAAGGATGCCCAGTGGCAGAGCCTCGAGGTCACGCCTGATCTCGCGGACAAGCTGCACATCACCACGCCGAGCGATCGCAAACTTCTGGCCGATGTCGCCAAGTACCGCACGGAATTGGTCGACACCTGCCTCGAGCAGGACGACGAGGCCATGGAAGCCTACCTCACGCACGGCACCGTGCCCTCGGCCGACGTGCTGCGCAAGGCGCTGCGCAAGGGCACACTGCACTCCGCGTTCACGGTGGTCCTGTGCGGCTCTTCGTACAAGAACAAGGGTGTGCAGCAGGTGCTCGACGCGGTCGTCGACTACATGCCGGCCCCGACCGACGTGGCTTCGATCAAGACGGTGGACGCCGACGGCGAGCCCATCGGCGAGCGCAAATGCTCGGACGATGAGCCGTTCTCGGCCCTGGCCTTCAAGGTCATCAATGACATTTACGGCGCGCTCACCTTCATCCGCGTCTATTCCGGCGTGTTGACCAAGGGCGCCTCGGTGCAGAATTCCACGCGCGGCAAGCGCGAAAAAATCGGCCGCATGGTCGAAATGTTCGCCAAGGAGGCCAATCCCGTGGAGGAAGCCCGCGCCGGCGACATCATCGCGCTGGTATCTCTGGCGGATACCGAGACCGGCGACACGCTGTGCGATGCGGCCAATCCGGTGGTTCTGGAGCGCATGCGTTTTCCGGACCCCGTCATCAGCGTGTCGGTCAAGTCGAAGCTCAAGGCGGAGCAGGAGAAATTCGGCGCCGCGCTCGGCAAGATGGTCCGCGCCGATCCGTCGCTGCATCTGGAGACCGACCGTGAAACCGGGCAGACCATTCTGCGCGGCATGGGCGAGCTGCACCTGGAAGTGACGCTGGACCGCATGCGCACCGAATTCGGCGTCGAAGGCATCATGGGCGAGCCGCAAGTCGCATACCGCGAGACTTTCACCAAGAAGTTGACCGAACAGTACATCCACAAGAAGCAGACCGGCGGATCCGGGCAGTTCGCCGAGGTGTGGATCGTATTCGAGCCGCTGCCGCGCAGCACCGGATTCGAGTTCGTCGACGAAACCGTGGGCGGCTCGGTGCCGCGGGAGTTCGTGCCGTCGGTGGAAAAGGGCCTGAAGATTCAGAAGGAAGACGGCGTGCTCGCGCACTACCCGACGGTGGATTTCCGCGCGACGCTGATCGACGGCAGCTTCCACGACGTGGACTCGAACGCGCTCACCTTCGAAATCGCCGCCAAGGCCTGCTTCCGCGAAGCCATTCGCAAGGCCGGGCCCATCCTGCTCGAGCCCGTCATGAAGGTCGAGACGGTGACGCCGGGCGACTATCTCGGCGACGTGATCGGCGACATCAATCGCCGCCGCGGCGCGATTCTGGACCAGCTGGAGCGCGGCACCAACATTGCCGTCGTCGCGAACGTGCCGCTGTCGGAGATGTTCGGCTACATCGGGCAGCTGCGCGGCATGACCAGCGGCCGCGCCTCCTACACGATGGAGTTCTCGCACTACGAGCCGGTGCCGCGCAACGTCGCGGATGAGGTCATCGCCGAGGTGGCCAAGGCCAAGGCCGCGGCCGTCGGCTAGTGAGGCCCTCGCTTCCCGACGCCGCCATTGCCCCGGATGCCCGCACCGAGAAGCTGAATACCAAGGCGGCAGGGATCATCACCCTCGCGGTGATGTGCAGCCGGGTGCTGGGGCTGGCGCGCGAGCAGGTCTTCGCGGCGCTGTTCGGCGGCGGCGCCGCGATGGATGCCTTCACAGCCGCATTCCGTATTCCGAATCTGCTGCGCGATCTGTTCGCCGAAGGCGCGCTGTCGACGGCATTCGTCACGACCTTCAGTAAAACCATCGCGCGCGGCGGCGACGATGCGGCCTGGCGTCTTGCCGAACAAGGTGGCCACCTTGACTGCCGTGGTGCTGGGAGCTCTGTGCCTCGCCGGCATGGTGTTTTCGGCGCAGCTGGTGGCGCTATTGGCGCCCGGGTTCGATCCGGAGAAAGCCGCATTGACGGCGCTTCTCACGCGCATCATGTTTCCGTTCATCCTCCTGGTATCGCTGGCCGCCTTAGGAATGGGCATGCTCAATTCCAAGAGCGTCTTCGGCATGCCGGCAATGGCGTCGAGCTTCTTCAATATCGGATCGATCGTCGGCGGAGTGACGCTCGGCTTCTGGATCGACCCGCAATTCGGCCCGCGCGCGCTGCTCGGCTTAGGGCTGGCCACGGTTCTCGGCGGCGCGCTGCAGCTGGCGGTACAGCTGCCGTCGCTGGCACGGCTCGGCTATCGCTTCAAGCCCGATTTTCGCTGGCGCGACGCCGGCGTGAAGGCAATCCTGCTGTTGATGGGTCCCTCGGTGATCGCCGCGAGCACCACGCAATTCAATGTGCTGATCAATTCGATGTTCGCATCGACGCTCGGCGACGGACCGATCTTTTGGCTCTCGATCGCGTTTCGATTGATGCAGCTGCCGTTCGGTCTGTTCGGCGTCGCGCTCGGCACCGTGACCTTGCCGCTGCTGTCGCGGTTGGTGGTGGCCGGTCAAATCGTCGAATTTCGCACCGAGCTCGCGCGGGCGATGCGCCTCGCGCTGCTGCTCACGATTCCCTCGACGGCGGGGCTCATCATGCTCGCCGAACCGATCATTTCCGTGCTCTATCAGCATGGTAAGTTCACGGCCGTGCAGGCGGCACAGGCCGCCGGTGCGCTGCGCTTCTACGCCATCGGTCTGGCCGGATACGCCGCCCTCAAGGTGTTGGTGAACGCGTTCTACGCGCTCGACCGGCGCAAGACGCCGATGCTCGTGAGCTTCCTGGCGGTGGCCTTGAATCTCTTGCTCAATTGGATCTTCACTTTCCGCCTGGGATGGGGATATCGCGGACTGGCGTTTTCCACCGGCTGCATCGCGACGTTCAATTTCTTGCTGTTGTACGCGCTGATGCGCAGGCATCTCGATGGGCTCGAGACGCGCCGCATGCTCAAGATGCTCGTCAAAGTCGCGGCCGCCACCGCGGCGCTGGTTGCGGTTTGCGCCGCCTCGTCGCACTGGCTGCTGGCGCATTGGGAGACTCAGGCCTTTCTCGGCAAGCTGGGCGCGCTGCTCGGCACCATAGCCGCGGGCGCCCTGGTGTTTGCCGTGTGCGGTACGGCGTTGCATATCGAAGAGCTCAAGCAATTGCAGGCAGCCGTTCTACGGCGCCTGCGGCGCGTCACTTGATCCGTTGCGGAATATTGAGTCCCCTGGCCACCGCCGGGCGCGCCAAGAAGGAGTGCAAGGTGCGCGTGACATTCGGAAAATTCTCGATGCCGACGAGATCGGCCGCCTCATAAAAGCCGATCAGATTGTTGATCCAGGGAAACGTGGCCACATCGGCGATCGTGAAGGCCTCGCCCATGATCCAGGCGCGATCGATGAGCCGCCGGTCGAGCACGCTCAGCAGGCGCTTCGATTCCGCGACATAGCGGTCGCGCGGGCGCTTGTCTTCGTAGTCCTTGCCGGCGAATTTATTGAAGAAACCCACCTGACCGAACATGGGTCCGATGCCGCCCATCTGAAACATCAGCCATTGGATGGTCTGGTAGCGCTGCGCCGCATCGTGCGGCAGGAGCTGCGCGGTTTTTTCCGCAAGATAGAGCAGGATTGCGCCGGACTCGAACAGCGGCAGCGGCCGGCCCGCAGGTCCGTCCGGATCGAGGATGGCCGGGATCTTGTTGTTGGGATTGAGCGATAAGAACTCCGGCGTCAGCTGGTCATTGGTTCGCAAAGTCGACGAGATGCGGCTCGTAGGGCAGCCCGATTTCCTCGAGCATGATCGACACCTTGACGCCGTTCGGAGTCGGCAGGGAGTAGAGCTGCAGGCGGTCGGGATGGCGGGCAGGCCACTTGCGGGTGATGGGGAACTCGGCAAGAACATTCATTGGCGATCCAAACTGCGGGTCCGGTTGTGCGAGCATAGCCTAATGAAACCGATCGACTGCGGATTCTCGATGCCGGCCGAGTGGGCTCCTCACTCGGGATGTTGGATGGGCTGGCCGAAGCGCGAATCGATTTGGCACGGTCACATCGAGGCCGCCCGCGATGACTATGCGCGGGTGGCGCAGGCGATTGCCCGATTCGAACCTCTCACCATGCTGGCCGATCCCGAGCTCGCGGCGGACGCCTCCGCTCGGTGCGGAGGATCAGTGCGGGTGGTTGCCGTTCCCATGGACGATGCGTGGCTGCGCGACTCCGGACCGACCTTCGTTCTCGACGCAGCGGGCGCGCGTGCGGCCGCCGTTTTCACCTTCAACGCCTGGGGCGGCAAATGCCTGCCCTTCGACGAGGACGCGCAACTCGGGGCGCGCGTCGCGGCGTGCGCCGCGGCGCCCGTGTTTCGGTCGGATCTCGTCGTCGAGGGCGGCGGATTTCTGTCGGACGGCGAGGGAACCTTGATTACCGCCGAATCGTGCGTGCTCAATCCCAATCGCAATCCCGGATGGAGCAAGGCCGAGGCCGATGCCGAGCTGCGTGCCATGCTCGGGGTGCGCAAAGTCATCTGGCTGCCGGGCGACCTCAGCGACAATGCGACCGACGGCCACGTCGACGGCTACGTGGCCTTCATCCGGCCGGCTGCGGTTCTCTTTGAAACCGTGGTCGATCCCCTCGATCCAAGATTTGCGCTCATGGCGGAGAACCGCAGAGTTCTCGAGTCCGAAACCGACGCGCGCGGACGCCATTTCGAGTTGCTGCCGATTGCCGAAGCGCCGCGTACCGCGGTTCCCGACGGGGAGGACATCTACTGCCGCTCGTATGTCAACTTTTACCTGGCGAACGGCGCCGTCATTGCGCCTGCCTACGGCATCGCCGAGGACGCCGCGGTCGCCGATACGTTGCGCCGCGCCTATCCGGACCGGCCAGGTGGTATCGCTCGGGCTTCGCGATTTGTTTCGCGGCGGCGGCGGGATCCACTGCATCACCCAGCAGGAACCACGCGCCCGCGCTACTTGAACAGTCGAAAAATAGTATCATTGGGCGCCGCCGCCGCGCGGTACGCATCAAAGGACGCCCGTGTATACAAAGTTCTCGTTTCGGATCCTGTGTTTGTCACTGCTGCCGCTGCTGCCGCTGCTCGCGGCGGGGCAGCAGTCCCCGGCTCCGGCCGCCGTCGCCGCACCCCTCACCGCAATCCGTGCCGGCAAGTTCATCGATGTGGAGACGGGGCGAGTGCTCGCCAACCAGATCATCCTGATTCGCGGCACGAAAATCGAGGCGGTCGGCGCCAAGAGCATTCCGGACGGCGCCAAAGTCATCGATCTCACGCGCATGACGGTCCTGCCCGGGCTGGTGGATTGCCACACCCACCTGGCCGATCTGGCGGACGCCGAGCCCCTCAATGTGCTGCAGCGAACCGCGGTGGAGACGGCGTACCTGGCCATCCCCAACGCGAGCGTCACGCTGCTCGCCGGCTTTACCACGGTGCGCGACGTCGGCGTCTACCGGGCCTTCAACGATGTGGCGATGCGCGACGCCATCGCGCGCGGCATCATCATAGGACCGCGCATGTACGTGGCGGGCGCGTACATCACCATCAGCCAGGGCGCCGGCGCGATGACCGGACTGTCGCCCGATATCCAGCTGCCCTGGGACTTGCGCTACGGCGAGGCCAACAGCCCGTGGGAAGTGCGGCAGAAGATCCGCGAGCTCGCGCACCGCGGCGCCGATCACATCAAGGTGCTCTCCACGGGCGCCGTTCTCACCCACGGCAGCAACCCGAAATCCATCGAATTCACACCCGAGGAGCTGCGCGCCGCCGTCGAGGAAGCCGCCAATTTCGGTCTTCGCGTCGAGGCGCACGCGCATGCGGCCGAAGGCATCAAGAATGCGATTCGCGCGGGAGTGGCGTCGGTCGAACACGCCACGCTCATCGACGATGAGGGCATTGCCCTTGCCAAGCAGCATGGCACTTACTTGGACATGGATATCTACGACGAAGAGTGCATTCAGTCCGCCCCCAACACGCCGGCGGATTTTCTGCAGCACGATGCGGAGCTCGGCGAGGCGCAACGGCGCAATTTCACCAAGGCGGTGCGCGCCGGGGTCAAGATGACCTTCGGCACCGATGCCGGCGTTTGCCCGCACGGCATCAACGCACGCCAGTTCGCCTTCATGGTGAAGTACGGGATGACGCCGATGCAGGCGATTCAGTCGGCTACCGTCAATGCCGCGGATCTCATCGGCCACTCGGAGCTGTTCGGCTCCATCACCGCCGGCAAATCTGCGGACATCATCGCCGTGAACGGCGATCCGCTGGCCGACATCCGCGAGCTCGAGCACGTCGCCTTCGTCATGAAAGAAGGCAAGGTCTACAAACCGGCCGATTGAGCATGTTCCGCGATGGCGGCGATGAAGCGCTCGCCGTAGCGGGCCAGCTTGGCTTCGCCGACGCCCGGAAGATCGGCAAACTGGCTCAAGTTGCGCGGCCGGCGCTCGGCCATTTCACGCAGCGTGGCGTCGTGAAACACGACGTAGGGCGGCAGCCCATGCTCGTCCGCCAAACGCTTGCGCAAGGCGCGCAGGCGTTCGAATAGCGCGCTGCTCGCGGCGGGAGCCGCGGACTGGGCCGTGGCCGAGCGCGGCGGTGTGCGTTTGGCCGGGGCGGCTATCCGGACGGTGAGTTCCTCGCGCAGCACTTGCCCGCTTTGCGCGTTCAAGGAGAGTACCGGATAGCCGTCCTGCGTTTCCTCGATGAGACCCTGGTGCAGCAGCGCTCGCGCCACGCTGCGCCATTCCTCGACCGATCGCCCTTTCCCGATGCCGTAAACGCTGAGCGTGTCATGACCCCGCGACAGGACGCGATCGCTGCGCGCCCCGCGCAGGATGTCGATGATTTGTGCCGCGCCGAAGCGCTGGCGGCGCTGCGCGAGACGCGCGATGCAGGACATGAATTGCCGCGCTTCCAAGCTCCGGTCCTCGAGCGCGCGCGGCTCGCAGCAATTATCGCAGGCACCGCAGGGGGCGGCGAAGTTCTCACCGAGGTAGCGCAGTTGAATCGCCCGGCGGCATTCGGTTGACTCCGCATAATTGAGCACCTGCCGCAATTGCTGGCGCGCGATGCGCTGTTCTTCTTCGAGCGGCGCGCCCGTGTCGGGATCGATCTTTTGTTGAATCAAGAACTCCGAGGTGCGGATGTCGGCCGCGCCGAAATAGAGCGTACAGCGCGCCGGATCCCCATCGCGCCCGGCACGGCCCGACTCCTGGTAGTAGCCTTCCAGGGTTCTCGGCAGATCGTAGTGCACGACCCAGCGTACATCGGGCTTATTGATGCCCATCCCGAAGGCAATGGTGGCGACGATCACCTGCACATCGTCGCGAATGAAGGCTTCTTGATTGTCGCGCCGGGCAGCCGCATCGAGTCCGGCGTGATAGGGGCGCACCCGGATTCCCTCGCTCTGCAACTGCAGCGCCAATTCATCCACGCGCCGGCGCGACAGGCAGTAGACGATGCCGGCGCCGCCGCGGCGAATCTGCGCCTTGAGTTCCGCGTCGGTTTGTTTGCTCTTGGCGCGGACCTGGTAGAAGAGATTCGGCCGATTGAAGCTCGAGACGTGCAGCTTGGGTTCGCGCAGCGCGAGTTGTGCCACGATGTCGATTCGCACTCGCGGGGTGGCGGTGGCCGTGAACGCCAGCATCGGGACTCTGGGATGCCGGCGGCGCAACACGGAGAGCTGCCGATACTCGCGCCGAAAATCGTGGCCCCATTCCGAAACGCAGTGCGCTTCGTCGATGACGAACGCATTGATGCCGGGGCTCTCGCTCAAGGTGCGCAACGGGCCGTCGAGAAATTCCGGCAGCAGCAGCCGCTCCGGCGCCAGGTAGAGCAGCTTGTATTCGCCGCGCAGCACGGCTGCGGTGCGCCGCGACACTTCGGCCGCATCCAAGCTCGAGTTGATGAAGGTGGCGGCGACGGCGTTGTCGCGCAGCAGCCGGACCTGATCCTGCATCAGCGCAATGAGCGGCGAGACCACCAGGGTGACGCCCGACTGCAGCAAAGCCGGCAGCTGAAAGCACAGGGATTTGCCGCCGCCGGTAGGCATCAGGGCAAGCACATCGCGGCCCGCCAAGGCGTCGCGAACCACCGCCTCCTGACCGGTTCGAAACCGATCGAAGCCGAACATCCGCTTCAACGCCGCTTGCAGCTCCGCCATCGCACGTACCTGTTAAATCGCTGGCGCATTCTATCTGAACGCCGACTCAGCCCCGCGGCTGCAAATTCGCGGCAATTGCCGATAAATGAGTCGGTGTTTGGCGACGCTCGCTGCGGCGCGGTCGCAGCGCTCACCGTATCGGCTATGATAGCCGAAGCAAGCCATTTTACCGGGGAGGGGGTGCCGTGAAATTACACCTGCCAATGTCAGTTTGGCCGATCCTGTTGCTGTGGACGCTCGGCGCCGCGAGCGCCCAGGCAGTGCCGGTGTCGCATCTCGAGGTGAAAATCGTCTCCGGTGCCGAGGAACTCGGCGCCGGCAGCACCCTCGAGCTGCAGGATTTACGAGCCCGGCAAAGAAGTGCGACGGCTGCCCCTGGTGCACGGCGAGGCCTGGCCGCGCGATTCAACGCATATCATTCCGGTGAAGCTGAGCGACCCGCTCGACCCGCGCAGCGTGCGGCGTTTCAGCCTGTACTATCGGAGCGCGAGTCCGCTGTCGCGCGGCTTCGAGATCGTCGCCGCCGACGTCGAGTTGCCTTCGGCTAAGGATTCGCCCGAATTGCTGCTCAACGCCACCCTATCGGGGGTCATTGCCGGACAGGGCGGCGAACTCGCGACCGTGGACCGCGATCAGGCGGCGGCCGCCTGCCGCAGCGACGCGGACTGCGATGATCAGCGCGCCTGCAATGGCAAGGAGCGATGCGCGCCTCACTCCCCCGGAGCGGATGCCCGTGGATGCGTCAAGGGGACGCCCGTGGTGTGCCCGGTCAACCAAGTGTGCAGCGAGGGCGTGGGCTGCCGCGGCGTGCCGGCCGCTGTGAAACCCACTGCCGACGCTGACAAGCCCCACTCATGAGATTATGTTGAATCGCCGCTCCACTATCACCGAAACGCGATGACGACCGCGGCCGTCAACGCCAGCAATGCGCCCGCCTGAAAGCGGTAGTCCTGCCACAGCGGCATGAGCTTGAGCCTCAGCCGCTCGGCGCGGCTGAAATCGAGCGTCCACACCGGCGCTTCGTCGAAAGCACGAGATCTGCCGCGGCTGTGCAGGCTGACCCCCACCAGGATGGCCGCGTCGAGCGCCGTGAGAATCGGCGCGGCGTAGAGAAAATGGAAATGGGTCCAGCGCAGCACCACGTTGAGCATGAATAAAGCGAACCCGGCGAGCGAGCCGAGCAGCATGGTCGCCGCGGCGCCGTCGGCGTTGGCGCCGCGCCAAAACATCCCCAGCAAAAACAACGCGACTACGGGCGGCACGGCATAGGCGAGTACCGCCTGCAGATATTGCCAGAGCGACGGAAACAGCTGCAGCTGCGGCGCCCAGGCAACCGCGATCACCAACAGGACGACCGTGATTACGCGGCCGAGCCGCACCACGTGCGCATCCGAAAGATTCGGCTTGAGCTGCTTGACGACATCCATGGTGATCAGCGTCGATGCGGAATTGAGCATCGAGGCGATCGACACCATCGTCGCCGCGACGAATCCCGCGACCACCAAACCCACGAGTCCGGCCGGCAGCAATTGCAGAATCAAGTTCGGATAGACGAGGTCGGGGCGCGGCAATTTCGGGAATAGCAGCAGGGCGCAAGTTCCCGGCAACACGATCAGGAACAGCACCGGCAGCTTGAGCAATCCCGCGAACAGTGCGCCCCAGCGTGCGTGATCGATGTTCTTGGCCGACAGCATGCGCTGCACGATCGATTGGTTCGTGCACCAATAATAGAATCCGAGCAGGGGAATTCCGAGCAGCAACCCGGGCCACGGCACCCCGGGGTCACCGGCCGGACGGATCAGGGAGATCGCCGCCGGTGCGACGCCGCTCATCACCGCATGCCACCCGCCGGCCCGGGTGAAGGCGCCGATCGATATCATGAGCGCACCCAACATCAGCACGACGGCTTGGACGGCTTCCGTATAGATCACCGCCCGCAGGCCGCCCAACGTGGTGTACAAACCGGCCGTGCCGGCCAAGAGCGTGACGATCAACCACAACGGCCACCCGGGGAACAGCAATTGGCAGACCAGCGAGCCGCTGTACAGCACACCGGCGGAATCGACGAAGATATTGAGAAACAAGGTGAGCAGGGCGAAGTGCAAGCGGACTCGGCGGTCGTAACGCCGCTCGAGGAATTCCGGCATGGTGTAGGTCTGGCTGCGGATGATGGAGGGCAGAAGGAACAGGCAGAAAAACACCAAGATCACGATCGCCGACCATTCGTAGTTGTAAACCGCAATACCCATGGCATAGGCGCCGCCGGCCAACCCGACCAGTGCGGTCGACGACATGTTGGAGGCGAGCAGCGCCAGACCGATCACCGGCCAATGCGAAGCACGCGAGGCCAGGAAGTAATCCACGGGGGCAATCCGCCGACGCGACATCAGTAGCCCGAGGACTATGAGACCGCCGGCATACGCGGCGACGACCACCCAGTCGAGCACGCCCAGTAAACCGAGCGAGCCCGCTCTACCCGGCATCCTGAGTTCCCGATTGACGGCCTTGGGCTGGGGCGCGCAGTCCTGACCTCGCTTTCATTGACAGCGCTGACATTTTTCCATCTAATCCTGTAAGCTGCCTTCTCGGGGGCATTGAGGGCGTCGGGTTGGCTGCTTTTAGAACCTTAAAAAATATAAACATTACATATAGTTGCAACGATATATGTCCCCGCGCTCTGCCGTAGCCGTTCTCGCCGCGCTGTTGTGGGGCGGTTGGGCCGCCGCGGCGCCCCCTGCCGCCGCCGCCAGTGTACATCCTGAGCTTTGGTCCATTGTTGCGCCGCCGTCGCCGGACGCCGCCACGGAAGCCTTCGTGCAGCAGCTCCTGGACCACATGAGTTTGGAGGACAAGGTCGGTCAAATGATTCAGGCCGACATTGCCTCGATCTCACCGGCGGAGTTGCGCACCTATAAATTGGGATCGATTCTCGCCGGCGGCAACGCCGCCCCCGGCGACAGTGTACGCACCTCGCCGCAAGCCTGGCTGGATCTCACCGATGAGTTCTATCGCGCCTCCTTGGCTGCGACGAGCGGCGACCATCCGCCGATACCCATCTTGTTCGGCATCGATGCCGTGCACGGCCACGCGAAAATCGTGGGTGCCACGATTTTTCCGCACAACGTCGGCTTGGGCGCGGCGCACGATCCTGACCTCATCCAAAGGATCGGCCAGGCAACCGCAGAGGAGGTCGCCGCCACGGGCATCGATTGGACATTTGCGCCGACCGTGGCAGTCGCCCGCGACGTCCGCTGGGGCCGATCCTATGAAAGCTATTCAGAATCGCCCGAACTGGTTGCCGAGTACGCGGCTGCGATGGTCAGCGGGCTGCAGGGTCAATTCGCCACGCCGCAATTCATGGCGCCGGGACACACACTGTCGTCGGTCAAACATTTTCTCGGCGACGGCGGCACGCTCAACGGGCGCGATCAGGGTAATACGATCCTTCCCGAAGCGGAGCTTCGATCGGTGCATGGTGCCGGATATCCCGCGGCCATCAAAGCCGGCGCCCTGATCGTCATGGCCTCATATAACAGCTGGAACGGCGTGAAAATGCACGCCAACCACTACTTGCTGACCGACATACTGAAGGGCCGGCTCGGCTTCGAAGGCTTCGTGGTCGGCGATTGGAACGCCCATGAACAGATTCCGGGCTGCACCAAGTACCGCTGCGCGGCGGCGATACTTGCCGGCGTCGACATGCTGATGGCGCCGGATGGTTGGCGGCAACTGTACAAGAACACCGTGGCGCAAGTTCGCGCCGGCGAAATTCCGCAGGCGCGCATCGACGATGCGGTGCGGCGCATATTGCGCGTCAAGACCATCGCCGGATTGTTCAAACGCGCTGCGCCCAAGCAACGCAGCGATGCCGGCGATTTCTCGCGATTGGGAAGCCCGGCGCACCGCGAACTGGCGCGCGCCGCGGTGCGCGAGTCTCTGGTGCTGCTGAAGAACGAGCATGGCACCCTGCCCCTGAACCCGCACGCGAAAATACTGGTCGCGGGCGAAGCGGCGGATTCCATCGCGATGCAGGCCGGCGGATGGACCGTCGATTGGCAGGGAGATCGCAACAGCAACGCAGATTTTCCCGGCGCCACCTCGATCTTCGGCGGGATCCAAGCGGCGGTGGCCGCCGCCGGCGGCTCGGCGAGCTTTGACAAGGACGGTCGATATGCAGAAAAGCCCGACGCTGCCGTCGTGGTATTCGGCGAGCGGCCTTACGCCGAGTTCGAGGGCGACAGGGAAACTCTCGAATTCGCACCGCGCGGCCAACACGAGCTCGAGCTGTTGCGCCGGCTGCGGGCCGCGGGCGTGCCAACCGTCGCGGTCTTCTTGTCGGGGCGGCCGCTGTGGGTGAATCGTGAGATCAACGCCTCGGATGCGTTCGTTGCCGCGTGGCTGCCCGGTAGCGAAGGCGAGGGGGTCGCGGATGTACTGTTCCGTTCCGCCCAGCCCAAGCAATACGACTTTACCGGCCGCCTCGCCTTCTCATGGCCGGCCACCGCCATGCCGGTGACATTCGACGCGGCCGGGAAAGTCTCAGGCGCGCAATTCCCGCTCGGCTGGGGTCTCGACTATGCCAGCGCCTTGAGTTCGCCGCCGTTGGCGGAAGATCCCGGCGTGCCGCCGAATTGGGCGGTGCCGAACGGGACTCTATTCCACGCGGGGCATGCGGTCGCGCCATGGTCGATCTTCGTCGCCGATGACAGCGCGGAGGTTCATCTGACGACGGTGCGCCAGGAGAGCCCGCACGGCACGGTGGTCGCAACCGCCGGCCCCGACGGCGTCAGCGCCGATTGGGCGGGTGAGGGCGGCGGCATGCTGCGGATTTCCGGGCGTGCGCAAGATTTCGGGCATCGGGCCAAGCAGGGGGATGCGCTCGATGTGCGCTACCGCGTCGATCGGGTTCCCACGCGAAGCGTCAAGATCGGCATGCGCTGCACTCAGCCGCTGTGCGGCACGAGCGGCGGTGCCATGCTGGATGTGACTCGAGTCTTCCAGCGCGCCGCGCCGGGGAGCTGGCAAACTCTGTCGATCCCGCTGTCCTGTTTTGCCGATGGGGGCGCGGACCTTGCCCAGGTCGAAGTGCCGCTGGCCATCGAGACCAGCGATCGATTTCGGCTGACCATCGCGGAGGCGAGCCTCGTCCATAAGGGCGCGGGCGCCGCGCCCGGCTGTCCTTAGAACCACCTGAGGGGTTTTAGGAGCGCACCACCCTCGTGAATCGCTAATATAGGCCCCAAGTTTCCAAGAGGTTTTCCTTGGCCATCAATTTAAGTCCGGCATCGGTCACGATCCAGGAGGTCGCAGACCTCGCCAAGGTGTCGCCGAAGACGGTATCGAGGGTCATCAACAATGAGCCTCGGGTCCGCTCGGACACCCGTGCCAGGATTCTCGAAGCCATCGAGCAGCTCAACTACCGGCCGAATCTCAACGCTCGGGGCCTCGCCAGCAATCGTTCGTTCCTGATCGGGCTCTTCTGCGACAGACCCGGAGACTACCTGAGCGAATTTCAGGCCGGGGCCGTCCAGCGTTGCCGGGAGTCGAGTCTGCACTTGATGGTGGAGCCGTGGGATGTGGAGAGTCCGCTCATCGACAAGCAGATCGATACCCTGCTCGGGCAGCTGCGGCTGGAAGGCGTGATTTTATTGCCGCCCTTGAGCGACCATCCCGTCGTCTTGAACAAGCTGCAGGAAGCCTCGATTCCCATCGTTCGAATCGCGCCGAAGCACAATTTGAGCGCCACACCGTCGATCGGCATCGACGACTACGCCGCGGCCCGGCAATTGACGGCGCATCTGGTGGGCCTCGGACACCGCCGCATCGGCTTTATCCTGGGAAGACCCGACCACGGCGCGACCGAACAGCGCTATCTTGGTTTCGTCGATGAAATGCGCGCGCATCAGATTCCGGTCGACACCGACCTGGTGCAGACCGGCAACTTCGTGTTCGGCGACGGCTTGATCTGCGCCGAACGAATGTTGCGTGCGGCAACTCCCCCCACGGCCATATTCGCCAGCAACGACGACATGGCCGCGGCCGTGGTATCGATGGCGCGCAAATTCGGGCTCGATTTGCCGGGTCAGTTATCGGTGACCGGCTTTGACGATGCGCCCGTGGCCAGCATGATTTGGCCGGAGCTGACGACCGTGCGCCAACCGGTCGCGCAGATGGCAAGAATCGCGGCCGACTTGATCATCAAACTCGAGCCGCGGCGCAACGGCTGGCCCAATCGCATTCCGAGGCACCTGCTCAATCATGAACTGGTCATCCGCAACTCCACGGCGCGGCCGGCGCGCCGCTAGATCTGCACTCAGACAGGCTCCTTAGCTGAGCGCCGTCTGCAGCGCCGCTATCGCTCCCACCATATGATAAAAAGTGCTGGCCGGCGCCGGGCCGATGATGATCCGACCGTCCGGCTGCCGCACGTCGAACCACAGTCCCGGCACGGAAGTTTCCAAGTAGGGGAAAAAGCTCGCCGCCGCCGCATGTGCCGTGGACCAGTAATGAGCTTCGCCGGTGAGCGTCGCGGCCAGCAGTGCCGCCTTGAGGCGTTCGGTTTGCGGCCAGAACCGTGCGTTCGCATCGGCGACCGTGAAGTCGTCGAGCAGCGCATTGATGGCGACGCCGTGCCGGACACCGTACCGATCGCCGATTGCCAGCAGCCGCGAAGCCGCGGCCCGCAGCGGCGCAGGATGCAGCGATTCACAGCGCAGCAGCAGCCACGCCCATTCGAAGTGATGGCCGGGCTCGATGATGCGGCCGGCGAGGCCGGGCGTCGCAGCCCAAGATGCGGTGTAAGATTCGCCGAGCGCGCCGCTGTCCCTGCGGATGAAGCGCTCGAGCGCGAGATCGACGAGCCGCCGAACCCACGCAGCCCAGCCCGCATCGGCGCCGATTTCGGTCCACGCCAGACAGGCCTCGAGCAGGTGCATGTGTGGATTCGATTCGCGCACCGCTGCGGCGGTCTCTTCCGAGCGCAATGAGCCGTCCGCCGTGCTCAATCGGCGCTCGATCAGGCCGCGCAGCGTCAATGCGCGCGCTTCGAATTCGCTGTGCGCATCGAGTGCCGCGGCGGCCGCGGCCATCCCCAGCAGCGCGAACGCCTGGTCGTAGAGCAGTGCGCGATCGTCGAGGGGAGTGCCGTCCGCCGCGACGAGCGCGCGAAACATTCCGTCGTTGCGGCAATAATGAGCGGTGAAGTATTCCATCCCGCGGCTGACGATGCCGCTGACGTCGCCGGCCCAGCCGAATGCCCGCGCCTGTGCAAACGCGTATACCTGGCGCGGATGAACCCGGGCGCGGCGTGCCAGCGGCAGTCCGACTCCATCGGGTGCGAGCGCCTCGATGAAGCCGCCGTGCGGATCAATACCGCGGCGCGCCCAGAGTGGGTAGGCATCGTTCACCAACCAGGCGACGAGCCTCGCCTGCAGGATGGCGAGTTGCGCCCGGGAATCTTGTTCGGCATTGGTCATTCGCCAATAGTGCCTCAGTTCTTCGCCTGCATGATGCTGCTGCAGCTGCTCTGGGCGAAAATCATGGTGATCGAGACCAAGGGCGTATCCCTCGAGCACCTTCAACAGCGCCTGCAAGCCGCATGAACGCAGCGCGCAGAAACGAACCCTGCCCCTGCGGCAGCGGCAAGAGATACAAAGCCTGCTGCGGTCGGCTCGCGGCCGCGGCCCAACAGCTGCCCGCCGATGCCGTCGCGCACTTCAACTTGGGCAACGCATCGGCGCGCTTAGGAAGGCTCGCCGAGGCCCGCTCGAGTTATGGCCAGGCACTGGCCATTCACCCTGATTTCGCCGAGGCGCACCAGAATCTGGGCAAGGTTCTGCTCGAATCGGGACAATTCGAGGCGGCGGCGGTCAGCTGCCGCCGAGCGCTCGAGCTCAAGCCTGATTTGCCCGAGGCGCACGAAGCCCTCGGCATCGCATCGATGAAGCAGGCCAATGCTTTGCGCAGCATCGGGCACCTCGATGCCGCGGTGGCAGCCTACCGCCGCGTGCTGCAGCTGCAGCCGAATCGCGTGGCGGCACACACCGAACTCGGCTCGGCGCTCCGATTGCAGCAGCGCACGGCGGAATGTGAAGCCAGTTGCCTGAATGCGCTCGGCCTCGATCCGAACTCGGTCGAGGCGTTGGCGGTGTTGGCGGAACTGCGGGCGGACACCGGCAGATTCGCGGACGCTGAGGAACTCTATCGGCGCGCAGTTTCAATCGACCCGGAATCGGTCGAAGCCTGGGCCGGCCTCGCCCGCCTGCGGCGGATGACCGACGCGGACGGCGAATGGCTGGCCGCGGCGCAGCGCCTGGCCGGGCGAGGGTTGCCGCCCCAGCGGGAGCTGCGCCTGCGCTACGCCATCGGCAAATACTTCGATGACGTCAGGGACTTCGAGAACGCCTTTCTCAACTACCGCCGGGCGAACGAATTGGCGAAGCAGTGCGGGCCCGGTCACGACCGCAGGCAGCTGACGCGGGCGATCGATCTGATCATCCGCTCGCATGACCGAAGCTGGATCAGCCGCGAACGAAATGCGGCGAGTGCATCGGCGCGCCCGGTTTTCATCGTCGGCATGCTGCGCTCGGGCACGACGCTGGCCGAACAGATCCTGGCCTCGCACCCCGCCGTGTTCGGCGCCGGCGAGCTGACCTTCTGGGGAGACGAGTCGGCGGCGTCGATCGCGAACGCGGCCGCAGTCGACGCCGGCGAGATCGCGGTGAGCGGGGCGACGCTGGCGGGATTGGGCGATCAGTACCTCGCGCTCCTGCAGCGCCTGTCGCCGGATGCACCGCGGGTGATAAACAAGTTTCCGACCAACTTTTTGTTTCTGGGATTGATTCACGCCGCATTGCCGCAGGCGCGCATCATTCACATGCGCCGCAATCCGATCGACACCTGTCTGTCCATCTACTTCCAGCACTTCGAGGCGGCGAACACGTATGCCAACGATCTGGAGGATCTCGCGCACTATCATCGCGAATATCAGCGGCTGATGCGCCATTGGCGGGCGGTCCTTCCGGCGGATGTCATGCTCGACGTACCGTACGAGGGAATGGTTCTGGACCTGCCTGCGTGGAGCCGCAGGATGCTCGATTTCATCGCTCTGCCGTGGGATGAGCGCACGCTCGACTTTCATCGGACCACGCGCACGGTGGGGACGGCCAGCCGCTGGCAGGTGCGGCAAAAGCTCAATACATCATCCGTCGAGCGCTGGCGCAACTACGAACGATTCATCGGACCCCTGAAGTCATTGGTGGAGTCCGCGCCGCTCATTCGCCCTTGAACAACGCGAAGCGGGTCGGGAGCAGACTGTGAGTGAAGGGCAGAATGGCGGCACCGACGGCCGGCGCGTCGTCGGCCGTCACGGCTCGCGCCACGGGGGCGATCGCCGGCACCTGTGAGGCAAAATCGGCCATGCGCGCATTGAGCGCCGCGGCAAGCTGATCGACCAGAGCCGCCGGTAGTCTGCCGCCGATCAAGATGGCATCCGGATTGAGGAGGCAATTGATCGCCACCATGGATTTGACCAGGGCTTCGGTCGATTCCTGAATCCATCGATCGACGATGGTGCGCGCGTCGGGGCCGAGACGCGCCAGGCGCCGCGGCGAGGACACGCGGTAGCCGCCGTCGGCCAAGCGGCTATAGAGCGCGGACAAGGAGACGATATTTTGCAACTGCATGTCGCGCCCCTGTGCATCGTGGTCATGGAGCCAGCCGATCTCGCCGCTGCGCCCATGCGCACCGCGAAAGTAGCCGCCGTCGACCACCAAACCTCCGCCCAGCGCCGCCGTGATCAGCAAGTAGAAGAAGCTGCCGTAGCGGTGACCGGAACCGAATTGCATTTCGCCGATGGCGGCGGCCGCGGCGTCATTTTCCACGAACACCGGCACGCCGAGTACGTCGCGCAGCAGGTCATCGACCTTGACCTCGGCCCAGGCTGCATAGTCGCCCGGCTGATCAGGCAAGTGCGCCCGCGCGATATCGTCCGGAAAGGCGACGCCGACCCCGATGACCCGGCTGCGCGCGATTCCCGCCCGCTTCAGCATCTGAGCCACGGCACGCTGGAAAAAGACCCGCACCGTGGCCGGCGCTGCGAAGTGAATTTCGCGCGACGCACGCGCGTGCACCCTGCCGGCAAAATCGAGCAGCACCAGAGTGATGTGATCGCGATCGACGTTGAGGCCGATCGAGAAGCAGCTGTCGGGATTGACCACGAGCTTGATGGCCGGTTGTCCGCGCGCGCCCAGCATCCGGCCCGCGTTGAGTATCAGGCGGTCCTTGAGGAGCCGGCTGGTTATGTTGGCGATGGCCGCCGGCGTGAGCCCGGTCTGCTGAGCCAACGCGGCACGGGTCACGGGTCCGTTCACTCGAATCGCGTGCAGAGTCACGCGCTGATTATGGTCGCCGGCACGCTGCAGGTTGCTGCCCGAGAGCTGCGGCCCCTGATTGCGGTGGTCCGTTAAGGCATCGCCTGCGGGAGTCTTTCTACGCATGGTGCGATCGGTAGGCGTCGGTGGCCACCGCGAGCGCGCCGAGAGGTCCCGCCATGGCGCCGAGCCCGGGCGGCACGATGTACTGCTCGATGGGTCCCACGATGGTCTCGAGCGCCACATAGCCGTTCAGGCTTTGCAGCAGCAGGGTGCGCACCCGTGCCAGCAGCTCCGGGCGTGATTGCGCGACGCCTCCGCCCAGAATGATGCGCCGTGGCGCCGTCGCCAGCACGATGTTGTGCAGCAGATGCGCCAGCGCGTGCGCGACGGTGTCCCAAATGGGGCTGTCGGCGGGCACTTGCTCCGCGGGAATACCGGCGCGCTCCGCAATCGCAGTGCCCGACGCCAGGCCCTCGACGCAGTCACGGTGCAGCGCGCATGACCCGGGCCAGTCATCTTCCGCCAACCGTCCCACGCGGGCGTGGCCAAGCTCCGGGTGGCAGAAGCCATAGACCAGGGCTCCGTTGACGACCAGGCCGACGCCCACTCCGGTACCGACGGTGACGTAGGCGAAATCGGCGAGTTCGCGCGCCGCACCCCAACGCCCCTCAGCCAAGGCCGCACCGTTCACATCGGTATCGAAGCCCGTAGGCACGCCGAAAGCGCGCGCCAGCGGACCGGCTACGTCGACGAATCGCCAGCCCGGCTTCGATGTGGAGGTGATGAACCCGTAGGTGGACGAGCGCAAGTCCAAGTCCACCGGGCCGAACGAGGCAATGCCGAGTGCGGTAATCGGGCCATGGATCGCTGCCCAGGCGTTCATTTGATCGACGATACGATGCAGCGCCTTTTGCGGGTCGCTGCCGGTGGGCACGGCGATATGCCCGCGGATGTCGCCGGGAGCGGTGCCGATGGAGCAGATGCATTTGGTTCCCCCCAGTTCGACACCGCCGAGCAGCGGCGCATTTCTCATGGGGTGGCCGCTGCGCGGCTGCCGCCGCTTGCGGCGTGAGCGGCAAAATAGCTGTCATGGGTCGGCGCCGATTGCGCCACGGCAGAGGTGGCGCTCGCCAGGGAGGCGAGAATTTCATTGAGCTTGCTCACGGTGACCACATCCAGCAACGGATCGTAGCTTTCCGGCCGCACCCCCAGCCCCTCGAAAATGTAGAACCAGGACAGATCGGTGAACAACTCGCCCGCGCGCCAGCGGATGCGTCCCGTGCGGCGATACAACTCGATGCGTTGCCGCAAGCTGTCGGGAATGGCCATGGAGCGGCAGTAGCGCCAGAGCGGCGTATCCTCGCGTTGCGTGAGGCAGTAGTGCAGAACGATGAAATCGCGCACGCGCTCGTTCTCGTAGATCAGTTCATCATTGTACGAATCGATGTTGGTCTGATCGAAGTTCTTGTCGGGAAAGTGTTCGAGCAGGTGATACATGCCGCTCGAGACCAGATGAATGCTGGTGGACTCGAGCGGTTCGAGAAACCCGGACGAGAGTCCGAGTGCGACGCAGTTGCGATTCCAAAAGAGTTTGCGGCGGCCGGTCACGAAGCGCAGAAAGCGCGGCTCGGCGAGCGGCGTTTCCCCCACCGTGCGCAGAAGATCCTCGTGCGCCTGCTCGTCGCTCAGGTGCGCACTCGCGTAGACGTAGCCATTGCCGGCGCGATGCTGCAGCGGAATGCGCCAGTGCCAGCCCGCGGCGCGCGCGCGCGCATGGGTGTACGGCGGACGCGCAGAGATCAATGCCGTCGGGAAGGCGACGGCGCGGTCGCACGGCAGCAGGGCGCTCCAGTCGAGATAGCCGGTGCCCAAGATCTGTTCGATCAAGACGCCGCGAAAGCCGCTGCAATCGATGTACAAATCGGCCTGCAGCGTGGAGCCGTCGGAGAATTGCAGCTCGTCGAGAAAGCCATCTGCCCGCCGGGTAGCGCCCTGCACGGTGCGCTCCAGGCGTATGACGCCCAGACGTTCGGAATAGGCGCGCAGATACTTGGCGACCAGCACGGCATCGAAGTGCAGCGCGTAGCGCAGGCCCGCGGCGGGAGCATCCGGGTTGCTGTCGGGAAAGCGGAACTTACCCGCATCGCCCAGCGCCGCGCACGCGCTGTAGTCGTTGAACCGGGGCGCAAGGCCGGCCGCCTGGGCCCGGTGCCATGCAGTGGTAGAACGGGCGGCGGATGATGGGCGCGCCGAAAGTACCGAAGGGATGCCAGTACGAATGCCCGAGCTCCTTCCAATCGCTGAACTTGATGCCGAGCTTGTAGGTTGCCTGGGTGTGGCGGACGAAATCCGCTTCATCGATGCTCAAGAACTCGAGCACGTCGATGATGGGCGGTATCGTGGCCTCGCCCACCCCGACCGTGCCGATGTCGGGCGATTCGACCACGGTAATGCGGGTGCGGGTGCCGGGCAGGGCGCGCGACAACATGCTCGCCGCCAGCCAGCCGGCGGTGCCGCCGCCGACGATGGCAATGCTGCCGATACGATTTTCGGCGGGTGTCCGTTGGGTGTCCGACATAGATGACCAGACCTCTTGTCGACGGCGGATTGCTGCAACCAGAGGGTAGCGCAGAGAACTCCGCGCCACCCTTAAGGCTCCAATCGCCGCCGTCACATCGGCATCACGTCCCGCGCGACGGGCCTAAGGGTTACAGCTTACCCTTTACACCGAAGTACAAGCGGCGCCCCGTGTCGTCGTAGGTGAATGGCTCGTTCGGAAACTGCAGATAGGTATGCTGCTTGGCGTCGGTCAGGTTGACGACCTGCAGCAGAACGCCGAAGTGCTTGGTGAAATCGTATGCCACTTGTCCGTCCAACTGTCCGTACGCGGCCTGGTACACCGTGTATACCTTCGACGCGCCATTGATGTCGGCAAACGCAAACGATGAGCCCACGCCGCCGGAATTGACCGCGGTATCGCGCCACGCGTAGGCCGCGCGTGCCGAAAAGCCGGCGCGCTCGAAGTACACGGTGGCGTTGACGGAGTTCTTCGACACGCCCGGAATCGGCAATTCGGCGCCGAACGAGCTGGTTTGCGTGGACGAAGAATCCGCACGCGTGTAGTTCGCCGCAAAGCCCAGGCCAAAGTCGAACGCGTACTGGCCGCTCACTTCCAGGCCATAGATCTTGCCGGTGCCGCCATTGACCGGCGTGGCGACATTGGCCGTCGTTGCGCCGGTGCCGTCGGCAACCAAGGTCGGCACGTTCTCGGTGGTGACGAAATTGTCCACGGCCTTGTAGAAATATCCGACGCTCACCAATCCGCTTCGAGAGAAGTAGTCTTCCCACGAGAGGTCGAATTGCGAGGCGCGGAACGGATCCAGCCCCGAGTTGCCGGCATTGCCGCCGTCGAATTTGAAGCACACGCTTGCTCCGCCCTTGCACTCGCCGGGGGCAGCGCGGGTGAAGCCGTACTGCAGACCGGCGCCGAGCTGCTGCAGGTTCTGCGGCGACATCACGCGGGCGGCGCCGAAGCGCAATTTCTGCGTGTCCGTCGCATTCAGCACGAAGTTGAACGACGGCAGGATGTCAGTGTAGCTGCGGCTGTTGGTAAACGGCACATCGTTGGCGTCCACGCCGTTCCACGATGCGGTGCCGACGAAGGTCGATCCGTTCGGATTCGTCTGCGCGCCGTCGACGGTGAGCTGGGTTCTGACGATGCGCACGCCGTAGTTGGCATGGAACAGGTTGGCCGCATCGCCCGAGTCGCCCATGACGAACGCCGACGTGGTCTTCTCCTGGACCTCGTACGAATTGAGGGGGTCCTTGAAGAACGTCTCGGTATTATTCGGTATCCCGGCGCCCTTCCACACCGTGTTCAGGTAGGTGGCGGGGTCGGTCATGCCGCCCGTGATCGGATTCTTCACGGCGATCGGGCCGTTGGCGAAATTATTGTAGGTCAGAATCAGATTGGGATTGGTCTGCGGCGTGGAGTACGGAATCTTGGCGTAGCCGGGATCCTGGTAGTAGAGCCAGGTGCCGGTGGCTGCGCTCGTGCAGCAGTTGCCGGCCGGAGTGCCGGCGCCGACGCCGCCGATCCCGTAGGGATTCACGCCATCTTCAAGATACCGACCGTGCACATAGTCCACTTCGCGGTTCTGATAACGGGCCCCTGCGGTCAGATCGACCACATCGTTGGCTTTGTAGTGCAGGTTGAATTTGACGGCCCAGGTCTTTTCGTCGTTGGTGTTCGCCCATGCCCAGTTGGATTTGAACAAGGTGTAGGCCGGGTTGGACAGGACGTTCGTGTAGCCATAGTTATTGGGGTAGTGGGCCGACGGCAAGCCCGAGGTGCCGCCGTTGCTCCAAATCCATGCATAGCCATGATTGCCGTTGGTGCAATTATTGGAGCCGTTGTTGCAGCCGGGCGCACCGGGCTGGATTGAGGGAGCCGAACTGCCGAAGGCAGCGTACGCGCCATGCTCGACGTCGGCCTGCGCGGCCTTGATAGTCGCCGGTGGCTTTGGCATATGCAGCACCGACGTCGCCCGTCACCGGGCCGCCCTCGAATTTGGTGGCGAACTGAAAGTTGTTCGCCTTCGTGTTGTTGCTTTCATAGAGCGTCGCGGTCTCGGCGTCGTTGGCCAACATGGTGGCCGATTGAATGACGCCGTTGCCGTCGATCGAATAGGGCTGGCTCGGATCGATACCCGGGAACGACGCCGGTGCCGCCGCCGCAGGCGGGGTCACCTTGCCGGTGACGGGATCGATCTGATAACCATGCGCGGGCTGGTTGGTCTCGCCGCTGCCGCCGGAGAACCACGCCTTGTTGGAGTAGGTGGTGCTCGTCTCTTCCTCGTCGATGAAGAACCAGTTGAAGGTGCTGGTGATGTTCTCGCTCCACTTCCATTCGGCGCCCAGGGTCGCGCCCTTGGTTTCGATTTGATCGAGGACATCGCTGAAGTACGCCAGCTGCGGATCTATGTAGGTCTTGCCGCCCGGCAGCACGCCGTTGGTGCTGGCAATGGGGCTGCCAACGTACGATCCGACCGTCGCGGTGTTGGTGACGAGCCACTGATTGCGATTCTGATCCTGGAATTGCTTGTCATGAGTCTTGGTGTCGTCGTAGGACACGCTGCCGGTGATGGCGAAGTCTTCGCTGAACTTGAAGCCGCCCACCAGGGCGCCCACCGGGGTCACGCCGCCATCCGCATTCTGTGCCTTGGTGCCGCGCGCGTTGCCGGCGAGATTCAGTCCCATATCTTGCGCGAGGGGGGAGCGCGTCTTGATATCGATGATGCCGCCGAGGCCGCCTTCGCGATTTTGCGCCGTGGGATTCTTGATGACGTCGATACCGCCGACTTCTTCGCTCGGAATGCCTTCCAGCGAAGCGTATTGCAGGCCGGCATTGCCGCCGCCGCCGGAGGATTCACCCGCGACGTAGATTTCCCGCCCCGTGAGCAGTACCTCGCCGTTCAAGGTGATGAGGTTGTTGCTGAGACCGTCGATCAGCACCTGCGTGCCCTTGCCGCCGGAGCGGTTGATCGAGACGCCGGGGAGGCGCTGCAGCGACTCGGAGACATCTTGGTCGGGCATCTTGCCGAGGTCTTCCGCCACGATGGACTCGATCGGCTGGTTCGAGTCGCGCTTGCGATTCAGCGCCGTTTCCAATGATTCGCGAAAGCCGGTGACGACGATTTCCTGCAGGTCGTCGGCCTTGGCGCTCTGCGCGGTCGACTGGGTCGGATCGGCAGCGATGGCCAAGTGACTCATCATCGAGGCGTCTAATGACACCGCTGTCATTAGTGCTAAACGAACAGCTTGGCGTACGCGGTCTTCCCTACGATGCGACATGGTACGAATTCTCCCAGTAGTTTTAATCGACAAACGGCGCGGTTCGATTGGTGTCCGGCGGCATGCTTTGATGCTTCTGCCAAGCACTTTTGTGCGCTCTATACCCCCCATCAACCGGTCCTTGATCCCTAGTCGATGCAAGGGGGAGGCTAACTCCGCCAGCGCCCGGCGTCAACGATTAAATATTTTCTTTGTCTTTAATCGACCCCTCCAGTGTCAGCGCTGACAGATTGGGCAGCTTACGGCTGCCGGCCGCCGGGCCACGCCCTTGCGGCCGGCGGAAAACCCGCGCCGTCACGGGATTTGCCGCATTGCACGGCAGATCTGCACGTCGGCAACGTTGGGCACGGAACCTGATTGCGGCTATTGCGACGGGGCGAACCGCGCTAAGCTAACCGTGGCAGCGTTGTCATCCACGCCGGATGGCGCCGAATTCATCGACGGGGGATGGCAATGCGGGGGTTTGCGAAGCGGTGGCGGGCGCTACTGGCCCGATGCGCGGTGCTCGCAGCTTGCGCGTGGGCGCCTGTCGGGACCGCCGGCGATTTGGCCGCCAATCTCGGCCCTTACAATGTCAGGGTCCTGGAGGGCGGGGTGGGTCTCAGTCGGCCCTTGGCCGAAGAACTGCCGCTGCTGGCGGCCGGCGCACCGTGGTCGCTCTCGGGGTGGATGAACTTCACGCGGCGCCCGCCCTCGCCGGTCGTGATTGCTGCCATTGGCGATGTCGCAGGCGCGGCCTGGCGCGGCCTTGAACTCAACGACGGCCGGCTGTCTGCGATTCTCGGAGGGACATGGCCGGGCGCCGCCGCGGCGGCCGCCCCGACCAGCCCCGCTGCTGCCACGCCGCTCGAGGCGGATCACTGGTACGCAGTCGCCGCCACATTCGACGGTGCAACGTTGCGGCTCTATGTCGATGGACTTGAAATTTCCGCGGTTGCGGCCGCCACCGGGCGGGTGGCGCCGCGACTCGAGTTGGCGCCGGCTGCGCCGGGCACCGCGTCCGCCGCGGATTCGCGCGCGCACTTCGGGGGCGCGCTGGCACTGTTTACGCTGACCCCCACCGCTCTTGCGCCGGAAGCAGTGCGGGCGCTGGCCCACTCGCCGCCGGACTTTTCGCTGGTCACCTTCAATTCCCTCGGCGTCGGTTGGCCGTGGCAGGAGCACGCGTGGCGCGGTCTGCAAGAGCCGCAGGATCCGTGGACCCTGCCGCACGCGATGAGTCCGCCCAGTGCGCCGGTCGCGGAGCCCGCGTCCGCCTCGCCGGCGCTGCAGCCCGGCAGGCCTGGAACGTGGGCGCTCGACTCCTGGCGCATGCAGGCCGCGCCGGCGCTCGAGGCCGCGGGCGCACAGCTATCGCTCCCCGAGTACGACGACTCGCGTTGGTATGCGGCGGTCGTGCCCGGCACCGTGCTCACCACGTTGATTGCGCGCGGCGTGTACCCGGATCCTTATTACGGGCTCAACAACCTGGCCATCCCGGATTCTTTGAGCCGGCAGGACTACTGGTACCGCAGTGTTTTCGACGCGCCCGCCGAGCTTCGCGGCCAGGAACTCACGCTCACCTTCAAAGGCATCAACTACGCGGCCGATGTCTGGCTCAATGGCGCGCGGCTGGGCGCCATCCAGGGAGCGTTCATCCGCGGCGTGTTCGATGTCACCGGAAAATTGCAGCCCGGACGCAGCAATGTGCTGGCAGTGCGCGTATCGCCGCCGCCACATCCCGGCATCCCGCATGAACAATCGATTGCCGCGGGGCCCGGGGAAAACGGCGGCAATCTGGCGATCGATGGTCCGACCTTCATTGCCTCCGAAGGTTGGGATTGGATCCCAGGGATTCGCGACCGCAACACCGGCATTTGGCAAGGCGTGGAGCTCAAGGCGACCGGCGCATTGCGGCTGCTGGATCCGCACGTGGTCACCCGTTTGCCGCTGCCGCGCACGGACTCCGCCGATGTGTCCATCGTCGTTGCCGTCGAGAACCGCGCGACGAGGGCGCTCGAGGCCGCCGTGAGCGCGCGATTCGATGCGGTCGAGGTGCGGAAAACCGTGCACCTGGAGCCGGGAGTCACCGAGGTGCGGCTCGAGCCCAAGGAATTTCCGCAGCTGCATCTCGCCGCGCCGCGCCTGTGGTGGCCCAATGGCTATGGACCGGCGAACTTGTACCACCTCGAGCTCGAGGCTGGGTCCGGCGGCGCGCGCTCCGATTCGATCGCGCTCAATTTCGGAGTCCGGGAGCTGACTTATGAGTTGTCGCTGTTCGACGGCCAAGGCCGATTGCGGCGCGTCGAAGTGGATCCGACCGCCGGCACCGACTTGGGGGAACGTCTGGTCGACACGCGCCACGAGGCGATCAAGCGTACGCCGCACGGGTGGGCCGAATCACTGACGCCCGCCGGGGAAAATTCGCCGGCGGTGCGCGCGATATCAAGCGAGGCGTTGACGCCGTATCTCGCCATTCGGGTCAATGGCGTACCGATCGCGGCGCGCGGCGGCAGCTGGGGGATGGACGATGCGCTCAAGCGCATCTCGCGAGCGCGCCTGGAGCCCTATTTTCGCCTGCATCGCGCCGCGAATCTCAACATCATTCGCAACTGGCTCGGTCAGAATACCGAGGAGGTTTTCTATGATCTGGCGGACGAATACGGTCTGCTGGTCCTCAATGATTTTTGGGTGTCGACCCAGGATTTCCAGGTGGAGCCGCAGGATCCGGCGCTGTTTCTCGCCAACGCGCGCGACGTGATCAGCCGCTATCGCAATCATCCGTCGATTGCGGTTTGGTTCGGCCGCAATGAAGGCGTGCCGCAACCCATCATCAACGAAGGCCTGGCCGATTTGATCGCCTCGCTCGACGGCACCCGCTACTACACCGGCAGCTCGAATTCCGTGAACCTGCAGGGCAGCGGACCCTACAATTACCGGCCGCCCGCACAGTACTTCACCGATCTGGCACAGGGCTTTTCGGTGGAGGTGGGAACGCCTTCCTTGTCGACGCTCGAGTCGCTGCGCGCCTCGATTCCGGAGGCCGAGCGCTGGCCCTTGAGCGACACCTATGCCTATCACGATTGGCATTTCGGCGGGAACGGCGATGTCGCCACCTTCATGGCCGCGCTTGCGGAGCAGTTTGGCGCCGGCTCGAGCCTCGAGGATTTCGAGCGCAAGGCGCAAATGATGAACTACGTCTCCTACCGCGCCATGTTCGAGGGATTCCAGGCGCACTTATGGACCAAGAACAGCGGCCGGTTGCTGTGGATGACGCATCCTTCCTGGCCGAGCAACAGCTGGCAGATCTACAGCTCGGATTACGATACGGCCGCCGCGTATTACGGGGTGAAGAAGGCGTGCGAGCCCATCCACGCGCAGCTCAATTTGCCCGATTTCACGCTCGCGGTCACGAACATCAGCCGTGCTGCGCGGCCGCGTTTACAGCTGCGCACGCGCCTCATCGCGCTCGACAATCGCCTGCTCGCCGAGCGCATCGATTCGCTCGGCGTCGCCGCCAATTCGGTCGCGACCTTGGGCAAGCTCGACCTCGAACCGGTGCTGGCGCGTGAAGGGTTGGTGCTCGTCAAGCTGACCTTGAGCGATGCCGGCGGTGCAACCTTGTCCGACAACTTCTATTGGCAGGGGCGGGATGCCGCGAGCCTGCGGCGCCTCGGCGAATTGCAGCCGCAACCGATCGACGTGACGACGCATGCGCGCAAGGACGGCGCGGACACGCGGGTCGAAGTGGAGCTCCGGAACCGCGGGCGTGCGCCGGCGCTCGGCGTGAAAATCACCATGCTCGACGAGCACGGAGCCCGCGTCTTGCCGGTTTACTACGATGACAACTATGTCGCTCTGCTGCCCGGCGAATCGCGCCGGCTCGAGGTGCTGTGTCCGGCCGGGCCGGCGCGCTGCACGCGGGTCGCGCTGCGCGGATGGAATGCCGAGTCGCTAAGAGACCATGCCGTCGATGTGCGATGAGCGCGGCGGCACACCGGCGCCCTCGAGCGTGCACCACCCGAGCCGCACCCATTCGGCCGTGGTGAGTGCGAATGCCGCATCGAGCGAATTGAGCGCGGCCATGGCTTGTTGACCGCCCGCCGCCCGCTCGAGATTCGCGGCGCAGACCGCCACTGCGGTGGCGCATGACGTCGCCGCCGAGCCTCTGAGGTCATGCGCCAGTTTGCGGATGGTCTCCCCATCGCCGCCGCTTCCCACTGAGAGGGTGAGTTGCGCCAGCGTTTCCTGTGCCGAGCGGACGAACATGTCGATCAGCTCGCGGGCAAAGGCACGGTCGTGGTCGGTTTTGGCGAGCAGCGCCGGCTCGTCGAACAGAGCGGCGGCGTCATGCGCCACGCGAGCGGCCGCACGCTGACTGGCGGGCGCCAGTGCCTTGGTCAATGCTTGCTGGAGATGCGCCGGATTGATCGGTTTTGTCAGATAATCGTTCATTCCCGCCTCCAGGCACTTGGTGCGGTCCGCCGCCTGCGCGTGCGCGGTCACCGCGATCACGGGAATATGCGGATTTTTCACGCCTGCATCGGCTCCGCGAATTCGGCGAGTCGCCTCATAGCCGTCCATTTGCGGCATCTGGCAATCCATCAGCACGGCATCGAAGCTCGACTGGCGCAGCGCCTGCAATGCTTCGATGCCGTTGACGGCGACTTGGACCTCGGCGCCGAGCTTTTGCAGCAGCCGCGTGGCCAGCTTCTGATTCACCGGATTGTCTTCCGCGAGCAGTATGCGCATGCCGGAAAGCGCGAGTGCGGCCGGAGCGATGTCGGCGAGCTGAGTGCGCGGCCCGCCGGTCTGCGTGAGTTCCGCCAAGGTGCGCACCAATACTGCGGTCTTGGCGGGCTTGGTGACGACCCGATCGATCAGCCGCGTCTCGGCGTCGGGTACGGATGCCGAGAGAGAGGTCAGAAGGATGAACGAAGAGGGCGGAGCGCCCGACTCGCGAATCGCCGCCGCCAACCAGGGTCCGCTGTGGTCGGCGAGTTCGTAGTCGGCGACGACGGCGGCCGGCGGCCGGTCGGCGGCCAGCATCGCATGGTACTGAGCGAGTCCCTCCTGCGCCGTCGAGGCAAACGTGAGGCTGCAGCCCTCGGGAGTCAGTTGCCGATCCAAGATTCGCCGGTCGCTGGGGTGCCGGACGACGAGCTGCACGCGCAGACCGGCGAGCTGGTTGGCCACCTCGCTGGTCAACGGCACGTCGCACTGCCGCAGTAAAATCTCGAATCGAAACGTCGACCCCTGTCCAGGAACACTCTCGACTTCAATGGTGCCGCCCATGGCCTCCGCGAGGCGCTTGGATATCGACAGGCCGAGACCGGTGCCGCCGAAGCGGCGTGTCGTGGAGTTGTCCGCCTGGATGAACGGCGCGAACAGCGTGTTGATTCTATCGGCCGCGATGCCGATGCCGGTGTCGCGCAAGGTAAACAGCAGCTTCGATGAATCGGCGGGACCCGCGGACGTACTCAAGCTCAAAGAAACTTCGCCGCTGCCCGTGAATTTGATCGCGTTGCTCAGCAGGTTCAAGAGAACCTGGCGCAATCGCAGCGGATCGCCGCGGAACATTCGCGGCGTCGCCGGTTCGATGTCCACCCGCAGTTCGAGGCTCTTTTCCGCCGCACGCAGCGCGACGGCATCGATGGCGTCCTCCATGACGTTCTGTATGTTGAATTCGATGGACTCCAATTCCAGCCGGCCGGCCTCGATCTTGGAGAAATCCAGAATGTCGTTGACCAACGCCAGCAACGACTCGCCGCTCGAGCGCACGATTTCCGCGTATTCGCGCTGTTGCGGGCCCAGCGCCGTGTCGAGCAGCAGGCCCGTCATGCCGATGACGCCGTTCAGCGGCGTGCGAATTTCGTGGCTCATGTTGGCCAGGAATTCGCTTTTGGCGCGATTGGCGGCCTCGGCAGCCTCTTTGGCGATGCGCAAGGTTTCCTCGGCTTTCCTCGCCTCGGTTACGTCCTGAAAGGCGCCGATGATGCGCGTACATCGGCCCTTCTCCACCTGCGGCTCGCCGATCGAGCGCACCCAGCGGTGGCGGCCGGCGGCGGTGATGAACGGCACCACGATATCAAATGGCTTGCATTGCTCGAAAGCCGCCGTCACGGCACCGGCCACGATCCCGCGTGATTCCGGCGGATAGAAATCGAGCGCTGCTTCCAACGCCGGCAATTCGCCCACAGGCAAATCGTGGATCCGGTACACCATGTCGGACCAAATCGGGCCAGGCGCATCGCGGTCCAGTTCCCAGCCGCCGATTTCGCCCATGCGGCTGGTCGTCGCCAGCCGGGCTTCTTGCTCCGCCAAACGGCCTTCGGCGATCTTGCGCTGGGTGATGTCGACGAGCAGCGCGTAAAATCCCATGACCTGCTCGCCGTTCCGGTCCGGCAGGTAATCGGTCTGCCAATGCCGGATGACGCCGTCGGCGCCGACTGTCGCTTTGATCGAACAGCTGGCGTTCGCCGTTGAGCGCGGCGTCTGATCCGCGCGCGCCGGCTTGCCTCGAAGCTCTGGTCGCCGCGGCGCCCGGGACCGAATACCTCTTCGAGGGACATGCCGATGAGCTGCTCGGGAGTGAGCCCGAATCGGTCGAAGTGGGCCTGGTTCGCGAAGCGGCATATGCCATCTCGATCCCAATAGGCGATCATGGCCGGAATGTTGTCGGCGATTTGGCGCAGCCGTTCTTCGCTGATGCGCGATTTGTCCGCCTGGAGCTGCAGTTGCGCGTTGACTTCCTGCAGCCGTTGTCCTTGCGCAGCGATTCTCGATTGCAGATGCGCGTCGAACACCGCCGTGATCAAGGTGATGGTGAGCAGCGCCACGGTGATCAGACCGATGATCAATGCCATCCCTCGGTTGTCGATGGGCATGCCGCCGACGCAGTAGGCGCCGCTGACGAATCGGGATGCAGCCATGCCGGTATAGTGCATGCCGCTGATGGCCGCGCCCATGATCAAGAGCCGCGCTGAAGCGCCGGACCGCCAACTGCCACGAATGGCCGGCGCGCAACTTGAACGCCAGCCACAGTGCCGAAAAGGAGGCGACCATCGCGATGACGACCGAGGCGGCCACCAGAACCGGGTCGTAGACGATCATCGGCACGATCTGGATCGCACTCATGCCGGAGTAGTGCATGGCGCAGATGCCCGTGCCCATCAGCAGGGCGCCGCCCGCCAAGCGCCGCCAGCCCAAACGGGCGCCGCCCGCGATGCCTATGGCGCATCCGGAGGTGAGTATGGCGACGCCCAGCGAAACCAAGGTGGTCGTTACGTTGTACCGCAGCACGATGGGAAGTGAGAAGGCCATCATGCCGATGAAATGCATCGACCAGATGCCGATGCCCATGGCGATCGCGCCGCCGACACGCCAGAACCAGACCTGCACGGGGCTCGCGTTCGCGACCCGCGCCGCAAGCGACAGTGCCGTGTACGAGACCAGCACCGCAACGGCGATGGAGAGCGCGACCAGGGACGGGTTGTAGATAGCTTGCATTTTACCGTCGCGACGCGGGCACTCTCCGCTACGCATTGATATCGGCCGAATGCGGCCAGAATTGAGGCGAGCCGTGCACAAATTGCGACCTACCGCCGGTGAATCTGCGGCCGCTCGCCGCGCGGCGGGCCGGTACACTATCCTTGGGCCCTTGAAACGGAGACTCCATTGGACGCGGCGCGCTACGACATCGATTTACGCAGTGACACGGTAACGCGGCCCTCGCCGGGCATGCGTGCCGCCATGGCGGCGGCGGAAGTGGGCGACGATGTCTACGGAGATGACCCCACGGTCAATCGCCTGCAAGCGCAGGCCGCCGCACGCTTTGGCTTCGAGAGCGCGCTGTTCTTCGCCAGCGGCACGCAAAGCAATCTGGCGGCGTTGATGGCTCATTGCGGCCGCGGCGACGAGTACTTGGTGGGCCAGGAGGCGCACACTTACAAGTACGAGCAGGGCGGTGCTGCAGTGCTCGGCAGCATCCAGCCGCAGCCTTTGGAGAATGAGCCCGACGGCGGAATCTCCCTGGAACGCATCGCCAATGCCATCAAGCCCGAGGATGTCCATTTTGCGCGCACGCGCCTGCTGGCGCTCGAAAATACGATCGGCGGCCGGGTGCTGCAGACGAGTTATTTACGGCAAGCCACTGAATTGGCTCACGCACGCGGCCTCAGCACGCACCTCGACGGCGCGCGGATTTTCAATGCCATCGTGAAATTGCAGATCGACGAGCCGGCCGCGGTGGCAGGCTTCGATTCCGTGTCGGTGTGCCTGTCGAAGGGACTTGGTGCGCCGGCCGGTTCCGTGCTGCTGGGTTCGCAGGGGTTGATTGCGCAGGCGCGGCGCTGGCGCAAGGCTTTGGGCGGCGGCATGCGGCAGGCCGGCGTGCTTGCCGCGGCGGGGATTTACGCCCTGGAGCACCACGTGCACAAACTTGCACAAGATCACGAAAACGCTGCGTTTTTCGCCGCAGGGTTGCGCGCCTTGGGATTGCGGGTCGAGCCACCGCAAACCAACATGCTGTACGTCCACATTCCTGCGCCGCTGGCGGCGGGTCTCAAGGCCCATCTGGAGCAGCGGGGCATATCTGGCCACCATCGCGCCGCGCACGCGCCTCGTGACGCATCTGGATCTGCCGCGCGCCAAGGTCGAAGCGGCGTTGCAGGCGTTTCGCGATTTCCCACACTGGGACTCGTAGCCGGCGCGGACTGAAGCGTCCGCGCATTTACACCGCCTTTACAGCGGCACCCCGAAAATCTCTGCTGTTTTGCCGCGCGCGCGCTTACTTTGCGAGCCTAATTTGGGTGAGCCGCAGGTTTTCGCGCCGGCGACCAAAGTCGGGAGATACAGTGGATATCTTGTTTTTGGCGGTATTTGCGGTGTTCCTGCTGCTGACCCTGGCCTTGGTTGCCGGCTGTGCGGCGCTGGAACGCAGGAAATGACCTGGGCCTATCTATTGAGCGGCGCGGTCGCAGTGGCGTTGCTCGTGTACTTGGTCGCCGCCCTGATCCGCGCAGAGGATCTGTGATGAGCGGCCAGGCGTGGTTCACGCTGCTGACATATTTGGTCGTTCTCGCCGCGCTCGCCGTCCCCCTCGGAAGCTACATGGCGCGCATCGCGAATGCGGCGCCGATCGGCGGTGTCATCGGCAAATTCGAGCAAGTCATCTATCGCGCGGCCGCCGTCGATCCCGCTCAAGACATGCCTTGGACGCGCTATGCCGTGGCGCTGCTGTTGTTCAATGCGGTGGGCGTGCTGGCCGTCTACCTCGCGCAGCGCTTGCAGCTGTGGTTGCCGTGGAATCCGCAGCATTTGCCGAACGTCGCATCGGACTCGGCCTTCAACACGGCCGTCAGCTTCGTGACCAACACCAATTGGCAGGGCTATTCCGGCGAGTCCGCGTTGAGCTATTTCACTCAAATGGCCGCGCTCGCCGTGCAGAATTTTCTGTCGGCGGCAACGGGCATCGCGGTTGCCTTCGCGCTGATCCGCGGCTTTGCACGCCGCTCGGCGCAAGGCATCGGCAACTTCTGGGTCGACCTCACGCGCAGCGCGCTGTACATCTTGCTGCCCCTGTCGCTGCTGCTGGCCGTCATTTTCATGGGGCAGGGCGTCATCCAGAACTTTGACGCCTACAAGGACGTCAATCCCCTGGAGAGCTTGACGTACACCCAGCCCAAGCTCGATGCCGCGGGCCAGCCGCTGAAAGACGGCGAAGGCAATGCGCTCACCGAGACGCTCACGACCAGCACGCAAACTCTGGCGATGGGTCCGGTGGCCTCGCAAGAAGCGATCAAGATGTTGGGAACGAACGGCGGCGGCTTCTTCAATGCCAACTCGGCGCACCCGTACGAGAATCCGACTCCCCTCAGCAATTTCCTGCAAATGATCTCGATGTTCCTGATTCCTGCCGGCTTGTGCTTCGCGTTTGGCCGCATGGTGGGCGATTCGCGTCAGGGCTGGGCCGTATTCAGTGCCATGACCGCGATTTTTGTGGTGATGGCGACGGTCGCGATTTGGGCCGAGGCGCAGGGCAACCCGTTGTTTGCGCCCTTGGGTGTGGATCAGGCGGGCAGCGCCTTGCAGGCCGGCGGAAATATGGAGGGCAAGGAATCGCGCTTCGGCATCGTGGCTTCGGCATTGTTCGCGACCATTACCACGTCGGCGTCATGCGGCGCCGTGAATGCCATGCATGATTCGTTCACGCCGCTCGGCGGCATGGTGCCCATGTGGCTGATCCAATTGGGCGAGGTCGTGTTCGGCGGCGTCGGCTCGGGCCTTTACGGCATGCTGATCTTCGCCATCATGGCGGTCTTCGTCGCCGGATTGATGATCGGCCGCACGCCGGAATATGTCGGCAAGAAAATCGAGTCATTCGAAATGAAAATGACCTCGATCGTGATTCTGGTGACCCCGTTCCTGGTGCTGGTTGGTACCGCGATCGCCGTCACGGCGGAAGCCGGCAGACTCGGAATATTCAACCCCGGCGCGCACGGCTTCTCCGAGATTCTGTACGCCCTGTCGTCCGCGTCGAATAACAACGGCAGCGCCTTCGCCGGAATCTCCGCCAATACGCCTTTCTACAATACATTGCTGGCCGTGGCGATGTGGTTCGGGCGATTCGCCTTCATCATTCCCGTGCTGGCGATCGCGGGATCGCTCGCGAAAAAGAAACGCATCGAAGCCACCGCCGGCACGCTGCCCACCCACGGACCGTTGTTCGTGGCGCTGCTCGTGGGCACGGTGGTCCTGGTGGGGGCGCTCACCTATGTGCCCGCGCTCGCGCTCGGCCCGGTGATCGAGCATTTGCAGCTGCACGCGATTCATTGAAGTTCACGCGATTCACTAAGGGCTGCCGGTCATGGTTCGCAAGTCGTTGACACTGTTCGATTCCACTCTGATGGGTCCGGCCATTGCCGACTCGTTCCGCAAGCTCTCGCCCGCGGTGCAGGTGCGCAATCCCGTGATGTTCGTGGTGTACATCGGCAGCATCTTGACCACCATCCTGTTCGTGCAGGCGTTGCGCGGCCAGGGGGAAGCGCCCGCCGGGTTCATTCTCGGCATCACGGCGTGGCTGTGGTTCACCGTGCTGTTCGCCAATTTCGCCGAAAGCCTGGCTGAAGGCCGCAGCAAGGCGCAGGCCGCCTCGCTACGCGGCTTGAAGCAATCCGTCACCGCAAAGAAGTTGACGTCGGCGCAATACACCACGAATTGGACCGCGACGCCGGCGCCGCAGCTGCGCAAGGGCGACTTCTATCTGGTCGAGACCGGCGACATGATTCCGGCCGACGGCGAAGTGGTCGATGGCGTCGCCTCAGTGGACGAGAGTGCGATCACCGGAGAATCCGCTCCGGTGGTGCGCGAATCGGGCGGTGATTTTTCGGCGGTGACGGGCGGCACGCGCGTGTTGTCGGATTGGCTGGTCGTGCGCGTCGCCGTCAATCCGGGCGAGGCCTTCATCGACCGCATGATTGCCATGGTTGAAAGCGCCAGGCGGCAAAAGACTCCGAATGAAATCGCGCTGACGATACTGCTGATCGCGCTGACGCTCGTGTTCCTGCTGGCAACCGCCACCCTGCTGCCGTTTTCCGTGTTCAGCGTGGCGGTTGCCACACTCGGCTCGCCGGTCACCATCACGGTGCTGGTCGCGCTGCTGGTATGTCTCATCCCGACGACGATCGGCGGTCTTTTATCTGCCATCGGCGTCGCCGGCATGAGCCGTATGATGGCATCGAACGTCATCGCAACCTCGGGCCGCGCGGTCGAGGCGGCCGGGGATGTCGACGTACTGCTGCTCGACAAGACCGGTACGATCACGCTCGGCAACCGGCAGGCCGCGACTTTCATCCCCGCGGACGGCTTTACCGAGCAGCAGCTGGCCGATACCGCGCAGCTCAGTTCCCTGGCGGACGAAACTCCCGAGGGGCGCAGCATCGTGGTCCTCGCGAAGCAACGCTTCAATCTGCGCGAGCGAAATCTGGGTCAGCTCGGGGCGACGTTCGTGCATTTCTCGGCGCAGACCCGCATGAGCGGAGTCAACATTGGCGCGCGCGAGGTGCGCAAGGGTGCCGCGGATGCGGTGCGCCAGTACATCGAGGCCCGCGGCTTCACGTTCCCGGCGCCGGTTTCGCAGGCGGTCGATGCGGTGGCACGGCGGGGCAGCACTCCCTTGGTGGTCAGCGACGGCGGCCGGGTTCTCGGCGTGGTCGAGCTCAAGGACATCGTCAAGGGCGGCATCAAGGAGCGATTCGGCGAGTTGCGCCGCATGGGCATTCGCACCGTCATGATCACCGGCGACAACCCGCTCACCGCGGCGGCGATTGCGGCCGAGGCGGGCGTGGATGATTTTCTCGCCGAAGCGACGCCGGAGGCCAAACTCAAGCTTATCCGGCACTATCAGAGCGAAGGCCGCCTGGTCGCCATGACCGGCGACGGCACGAACGATGCCCCGGCCTTGGCGCAGGCAGACGTCGCGGTCGTCATGAACTCCGGCACGCAGGCAGCCAAGGAGGCGGGCAACATGGTCGATTTGGATTCGAATCCGACCAAGCTGATCGAGATCGTGGAGGTCGGCAAGCAGCTGCTGATTACCCGCGGTTCGCTCACCACCTTTTCAATCGCCAACGACGTCGCCAAATATTTCGCGATCATTCCGGCGGCGTTCGCCACGACCTATCCGCAGCTCAAGGTGCTGGACGTCATGCGTCTGACGAGCCCGAATTCGGCGATATTATCCGCCGTGATTTTCAACGCCTTGATCATCGTCGCGTTGATCCCGCTGGCCCTCCAGGGCGTGCGCTACCGGGCGCTGGGCGCCGCCGCGCTGCTGCGCCGGAATCTCTTGATCTACGGGGTGGGCGGCATCGCCCTGCCTTTCGCCGGCATCAAGCTCATCGATATGATGCTGACCGCCCTGCGCTTGATTTAGAGGTATTCGCCATGAGTCAAATGCTGCGCCCCCTGCTGGCCCTGTTCGTGCTGTTGACGGTCATCACCGGCATCGTTTATCCCCTGGCGGTCGCCGGTCTCGGCAGGGCGTTCTTCCCGAGCCAGGTATCCGGGAGTCTGGTGATGCGCGATGGCAAGGCCGTCGGTTCCTCCCTCATCAGCCAGTCGTTCCAGGATCCGAAGTATTTTTGGGGACGCCTGTCTGCGACTTCGCCGATGCCGAACAACGCGACCGCTTCGGGCGGCTCGAATTTCGCCCCGACCAACCCGGCGCTTCTGGACGCGGTACGGGCGCGAATCCAGGCCTTGAAGAGCGCCGATCCGGACAATTCACTACCCATCCCCGTGGACCTGGTGACCGCGTCGGGCAGCGGCCTCGATCCGCACGTGAGTCCGGCGGCTGCCTTGTACCAGGTGACACGTGTCGCTCGCGCGAGGCATCTCGACGCCGACAAGGTGCGGCAGCTGGTACTTTCGCGGGTTGAGCCGCCGCAATGGGGATTCTTGGGCGAAGCGCGCGTGAATGTTTTGCTGCTCAACCTGTCTTTGGATCGCGCGCAGTAGCTTAAGATCGCGCACAATGGGGCCGATGCCTTCCTCGAGCGAACAACGCCCTGATCCCGATCTTTTGCTGGCGAAGGTCAAGCAGCAGGAAGCCCAGGCGAAGCGCGGCAAGCTGCGGATTTACTTCGGCTCGTCGGCCGGCGTGGGCAAGACCTTCGCCATGTTGACGAACGCCCGCGCGCTCAAGAACGAGGGGCGGGACGTCGTGATCGGCGTGGTGGAGACTCACGGCCGCGCCGAGACCGCCGCGCTGCTCGAGAGTCAGGAAGTGCTGCCGCCGAGGATCATGGCGCATCGGGGCAAGGAGCTTACCGAATTCGATCTCGACGCGGCGCTGCTGCGCCGCCCCTCGCTGATCCTGGTCGATGAACTCGCCCATTCGAACGTGCAAGGGGCGCGGCACCCCAAGCGCTGGCAGGATGTCGAAGAGCTGTTGGCGGCCGGCATCGACGTATTCACGACCCTGAATGTGCAGCACCTGGAGAGCCTCAACGATGTCGTTGGCGGCATCACCAATGTGCGCGTGTGGGAGACCGTACCCGATACGGTATTCGACGACGCCGAGGAAGTCGTGCTGGTCGATATCCCGGCCGAAGAGTTGCTGGAGCGATTGAAGGCCGGCAAGGTGTACGTGGCGCACCAGGCGGAGCGGGCGGCGAACAATTTCTTCCGCAAGGGCAACCTCATGGCCCTGCGCGAGCTCGCGCTGCGCCGAACCGCCGATCGCGTCGAGGGCGACGTTCAGGCGTATCGCGTCGACAAGTCGATCGCTTCCGTATGGAAGACGGCCAATGCACTATTGACCTGCGTAGGTCCCGATGCAGGCGCGGAACGCGTGGTGCGCGGAGCGGCGCGGCTCGCGGGTCAGCTGAACGCCGAGTGGCATGCAGTCTATGTAGAAACACCCGCACTGCAGCGCCTGCCCGCCGCGTCGCGCGAGAGAATTCTGGGGACCTTGAGCTTGGCCAAGGAACTGGGTGCGACCACCGCGGTGATCGCCGACGCGGACGTGGCGACCAGCGTGATTGCCTACGCGCGCAGCCACAACCTGTCGAAACTGGTCATCGGGCGCGATCCGGCGCGGCGGCTCTGGCCGTGGCAGCGATCCAGCGGGCAGAAGCTCGCCTTGCTGGCACCTGATATCGATCTCATCGAGATCGGGCGCGCCGATGGGGTCATGAAAAACGGCGATGCCCGCTCCTCGTGGCCCCCCGTCGCCGGCGAGACCAATGGGCGCCTCAAGTTCAAAAGGCTTCGCTATGTCTGGGCTGCGCTCGCCTGCGGGGCGGTCACGCTGCTGTCGATACCGTTGGCCGAGCATTTCGACCGCTCGAATATCGTGGCGATTTACATTCTGACCGTGGTGTTGGTCGCGGTGCGTTTCGGCCGCGGCGCCGCCGCCATCGCGGCGGTGTTGAGCGTTTGTTCCTTCGATTTTTTTTTCGTCCCGCCGCGCTTTTCCTTCGCGGTGAGCGATGTCCAATACCTGCTCACCTTCGGCATCATGCTGGCCGTCGGATTGATCACCGGACAGTTGACCGCCGGCCTGCGCTTTCAGGCGCGTGTGGCGTCGCATCGCGAGGAGCGCGCGGGCTCTTTGTACGAGATCGCGCGCGACCTGTCCGGCGCGGTGCAGACCGATCAAGTGGTGCGAATCAGCGACGAATCCATCGAGCGTACCTTTCGCGCCAGCGCAGCCTTGCTGCTGCCGGATGCCGCCGGCAAGTTGACTGCGGCGTCATCGCGGGCCGATCTCTCGCTTACCGTCGATATAGGCATCGCACAATGGGCATTTGACAAGGGCCAACCGGCGGGTTTCGGTACGGATACGTTGCCGGGCAGCGAGGTGCTGTACGTTCCGCTGCGCGCGCCGGTGCAGGCGCGCGGCGTGTTGGCCGTCAAGGCGCAAAATCGGCGCTTGCTGCGCATACCGGAGCAGCGGCAGTTGCTCGATACCTTTGCCGCGCTGATCGCCATCGCGCTCGAACGCGTGCACTACGTGGAGGTGGCGCAGGATGCGCTGGTGCGGATGGAGTCGGAGCGGTTGCGAAATTCTCTGCTCGCCGCGCTGTCGCATGATTTGCGCACGCCGCTGACCGTCCTCGTGGGCCTCGCGGAATCCTTGACGCTCACCAAACCGCCGTTGTCGCCGGCGCAGCTCGAGACGTCGCAAGCCATCCAGGAGGAAGCACGCCGGATGATCGCGCTGGTCAGCAATCTTCTCGACATGGCGCGCATCGAAAGCGGCGAAGTCAAACTCAATCTGGCGTGGCAGCCGCTCGAGGAGGTGGTGGGATCGGCGTTGAGCGCCATGCATGGGTCATTGCTGCGCCATGAGGTGGAGGTGCAGGTACCGCGCGACCTGCCGCTGGTACGTTTCGATGCGCTGCTGATCGAACGAGTCTTGGTGAACCTGCTGGAGAACGCGGCGAAATACACTCCGCCGGGGAGCAAAGTGACGGTGGCTGCCGAGGTGATCGGTGATCATCTCAGCGTCTCGGTCTCGGACAACGGGCCGGGGTTGCCTGCCGGGCGCGAGGAAGCGGTCTTTCAGAAATTTACCCGCGGCGTGCGCGAATCCGCAACGCCCGGCGTGGGGCTTGGCCTGGCCATTTGCCGTGCCATCATCGAATCCCATCAGGGCAAGATCGTCGGCGCCAACCGCCCCGGCGGGGGTGCGCGGTTCACCTTCACCTTGCCGCTGGGAGTCCCGCCGCAAGCCGCGGCCGAAGCAGAGATCGCCGATGTCTGAGCCGTTGCCGGTGGTCATTCTGGTCGAGGACGAGCGCCAAATTCGGCGATTCGTGCGCACGGCCTTGGAAACCGAAGGGTGGAGCGTGCACGAGACCGAAACCCTGCGGCAGGGTTTGATCGACGCCGGGACGCGCAAGCCGGATCTCATCATATTGGATCTTGGGCTGCCCGACGGCGACGGCATGGAGTTTCTGCGTGACCTGCGCGGCTGGTCGAATGTCCCGGTGATCGTGCTGTCGGCCAGGGTGGGGGAGCAGGATAAGATCGAGGCGCTGGATGCCGGCGCCGATGATTATTTGACCAAGCCATTCGGGGTGGGAGAATTGTTGGCGCGGGTGCGCGCCGCTTCGCGCCGGCGCCGGGAAGCAGCCACGGGCTTGGGTTCGATCTTCGAATTCGGCGACGTCAAGATTGATCTGAGCATGCGCACCGTTCACAAGGGCGCGACTCCCATCCATCTGACTCCGATCGAGTATCGCTTGCTGACGCTGTTGATCGCGAATTGCGGCAAGGTGCTCACGCATCGGCAAATCCTGCGCGAAGTCTGGGGTCCTTCACATACCGAGGATGGTCACTACGTGCGGGTCTACATGGGGCATCTGCGGCAGAAACTCGAGGATGATCCGGCGCAGCCCCGACATATCCTCACCGAGACGGCCGTCGGATACCGGCTGGTGCAGGTGGCTAGGGAATGATCCCGCCGGGGCGCCGGCGCGCGATGCGCAGGTCCGCCGGCGTATCGACGTCGAATGCGGCGGACGGAAGATCCAGCAGCGCTCGCTGCTGCGCCGGCAATCCGCTCACCAATTCGCGCAGTCCCTTATCGCCGGTCACCGCGAGCGCCCGGGCAAAGAGCCAGTGCGGTAAAATGAGCGGAGTGCCGCCCTGGGAGGGGCCGCCCCGCCGTCCGATGCGGCGCGCAACCACGCGGCGCCGGGCCGCGCGCCACCGTGAAATCAGCCGGGCTACGTCCCGCCGGTTCAGGACGGCCAGATCGACCGGCAAAATCAGCACGGCGGGGGAGTAGCGCGCCAGCGCGATGCCGCGGCGCACGGAACTCGACAGACCGGCGGCGCGCACCGGGTTGGCGGCAAAGGCCACTTTGAGGCCGCGCGCTTCGAGCCGGTAGCGCGCGGCGCGCGGCGGGAGCACGACGGCGATTCTCGCCGGTGAAAAGCTTGCCGCCAGGGCGAGGGTTCTGCGCAGCAAGGTGGAGGAGCGTACGCGCGTCAACGCCTTCGGGCGGCCCAGCCGCGAGGAAAATCCCGCGGCGAGGATGACCACATGTAGTCCAGGAGACATTGATATCATGGTCCCTTGACATCCTCCTCGCGCTAACGGGCGAGGATTCCCTCAGCAGGCGTTCGATGTCCCGAACGGAAGAGGATATTGCGAGCCGAGTTGATATCACGATCATGCGAGACACCACACTCAGCACATATCCAGCTTCTTATTCCGAGGTCTGCGACACCTTTCGGCCCCGTCTCGCTTGCGCAGGACGAACAGACTCGGGAAGAGAACGATTCATTGACTTCCTCATACCAGGCCCCGTGCGCCGTCGCTTTGTAGCGGAGCATGTGTCGGAAGGAAGACCAGCCAGCGTCCAGGACGGACTTCGCCAGGCGGGTCTTGGCAAGTCCGGCGGCGTTCACATTGCCGACCGCGATGTAATCGAACTCTCGAACGATGCGGATCGAGAGCTTGTGGTGGAAGTCACGGCGCGCGTTGCCGATGCGCGCGTGCAGGTGGGTCGCCTGACGTTTCTTACCGGCCCGCTGCGCGGTGGCGAGTTTGTCAGCCAGCTGCCGCAGAAGCCGCGGGTTTTCGATCTTCTCGCCATTCGACAGGGCAGCGAAGTCTTTCAGGCCCAGGTCAATGCCAACACCGCTGGTCACCGGTCGCGCTTCGGCCTCGGTGACCTCCACAACGATGTTCAAGAACCAATGCCCGCGTGCATCACAAGAGAAGTTCGTGCCGTCCTTGATCTTACCTTCGGGCAGGGGACGAGAGTAAAACACCCGAAAAGTGTGTCCCGCGAAGCGAAAGGCGTCCCCCTCGCGCTTGAGATCCCGGCCCTTCAGCGGCACCCAGCCCAAGGAGCGCCGGCCGCGCCAGCGCAGGAACGGTCGATTCCTCTGACGGCGCGATTTGGCGTACTGCTCGCACACGGCGTTGATCGTGCCTGCGTGCAGAGCAAGATCCTTGCTGCTCCCCGCGGTCAACCGATTCAGGTCAAAGCCGCTCGGCCAGCGCTTGTTCCATTTGAGCGCATGCAGCTGAGTGTCGTTGCAGAAATTCCAGACGAAGTTGCAGGCGCGCGCCTGGCTGTTGAGCAGTCCAGTCAGCGATTTGATGCGGTATCGATAGACCAGCAACATCGGCGAAAGCTAATGCGTTTGAAGGGGAGAGGCAAGCCTTTAAAATTTAGCAAGACGTCGACTTTTACATTGCCATTGTTCAAGCACTCAAAATCGAGGGCTCAAACCAGAGACCCCCCCCTAACGGAGTGGCACTTGCTCCCCGGATCAAGCGCCAAGGTTTCCGCCCCGGAGAGCGCATGAAAAAGGACCACGTGGCCTTCCAACGCCGGCCTTTCTTGACGCCAATCTGGTTGACGGCGCTCGCGGTGGCTGCGGCCTTGGGTTTTTTGATTTTTGCCCTGTGGCTGTGGGGGACAGCCGGCTCGACCATCGTCATCGTGATTCGCCACGCCGAAAAGGATGCGAGCATGAGCCCGGCCGATCCGCCGCTGAGCCCGGCAGGCGAGGCGCGCGCGCAGCAGCTGGCGCGAATGTTCGGTGATCCGAAGGTGTTGGGTCATGTCGATGCGATCTACGTGTCGCCGGCTTTGCGAAATCGCCTGACTGCCGCACCCCTGGCGGCGCGCCTCGGCATCACGGAAATGGTGACACCGGCCGACGATCCCGCCGCGCTGGCGCTCCGGGTGCTGCGTGAGCACACCGGCGGCAGGATATTGATCGTCGGACACGTCGATACCGTGCCGCAGATCGTCGCCGCATTGAGCGGCGCGAGGGTGCCGGATATCGGCGCCGAAGAATACGGCACGATGTACATCGTCACGGTGCCGAAAATCGGTCACGCGAATGTGTTGCGTTTGAGCTATTAGGCACGGCGCCGCGGAAGTCAGCGCTAGGCGTCGCCGTTTAAGGGGCGGTGGAGGCGCGCAGCATCACCGCCTTGCGGACGAAGTCGGCGTGGCGGGAGATCATGAAGTCCGCCAATACGGTATCGCGAATGCGTCGGCTGGCGTCGATCAAGAACGTGGCGCGGCGCACGCCGATCCCCAGGGGACCGTTGACCCCGTACATTTTGGCGACCGTTTTTTGTTGATCCGACAGCAGCATGAAGGGCAGTTGGTGCTTGGCCTTGAATTTGGCATGCGATTCGGGACTTTGCGGGCTGATGCCGACGACCCGCAAGCCGGCCCGCTCGATATCTGCGTGCAAATCGCGCAGGGTGCAAGCCTGGCGGGTGCATCCAGGCGTGAAATCCGCCGGATAAAAGTACAGAACCAGCGCGTCCGTCCTCAGGAGTTCGGTCAGTGATCGGTCCGTCCCGGTCTCGTCCGGCAGCGTGAATTCCGGCGCTCGCTCGCCCGCATGGATCATGTCATCCCCTCCTCAGACAGGCTCCCAGCCCATCCTAGCGTAGGTCAGGCCCACTTAGGCGCGATACTTTGGCATGCAGGGCCATAACTGCTAATATTCCGGGCCCTTTTTCGGGGGAGTAGCTCAGTTGGGAGAGCGTCGCGTTCGCAATGCGAAGGTCGAGGGTTCGATCCCCTTCTCCTCCACCAAAATCCGGGGCCGGATTCGATACATCCGGCCGTCGGTTCTCGGCCTCGGTAGCTCAGTGGATAGAGCGAGTGCCTCCTAAGCGCTAGGTCGCCGGTTCGATTCCGGCCCGGGGCACTTTTTGGCCGGCGCGCGCGCCACCTCCGCCCCGTGGATCAATTTCTGTGACGCGATTCACGAAACGAGCGAGCTCGCAGCTAAGATCAAACGCACCCATCTCGAGCGCCGCGCTCGTGTCGCGCAAAGTTCGCCGGGCGGGCCTGCAGTCAACGTTCGTTAACGCACAGACGGCCGAACTGGATGCGTGCTGATCTAGCGACGCTTCGACACGCAGAGGGCCCGGCCCAAGGAGAGTGTAGGTGCAGGCCTCGATTCGATTGCTGATCATCGAAGATTCGGCGGATGACGCTGAACTCGTGCAGCGGCTGCTTCGGCACGGCGGATTCGAAATCGCCGCCGAGCGCGTGGACTCGGCCCTTGGTTTGACGCAGGCGCTCGACAAAAAGTGGGACGTCGTCATATCGGACTATTCGATGCCGCTATTCTCGGGGAGCGAAGCACTGCGAATGGTGAGAAAGCGCACCCCCGAGACTCCCTTCATCTTCGTTTCCGGCACCATTGGCGAAGACACTGCCACTGAAGCGATGCGGGTCGGCGCCCAGGACTACGTACTGAAGGCGAATCTCAGACGCTTAGTACCGGCGGTGAAGCGCGAGCTCCGAGAAGCCGAGAATCGCCGCCACTTGAAAGAACGGGTGCAGAGCGACCAGATCATCCTCAACTCGATCGGCGACGCTGTCTTGAGCACGGATCTTTCCGGCAACATCACCTATCTGAATCGGGCGGCGGAAAAAATGACCGGCTGGCGATGCGAGGAAGCGGCAGGCCGCCCTTTGGCGGAAGTATTCCGGGTCCGCGACGGCACGAGCCGCGGATTAACCTCCATTCAAACCATACGTCAGCCGTCCAACCTCGTCCTCATCCGGCGCGATGGCGGCGAAATTCCGATCGAATTTTCAGTCTCCCCCATCCACGACCCTGGAGGGCAGGCTAGCGGAACCGTGACCGTGGTGCGCGACGTGACGGCGGCACGGGCGATGGCGCTGCAGATCGCGCATTCGGCCCAGCACGACGGCCTCACGGGTTTGCCCAATCGAATCCTTTTGAACGACAGGATCAGCCAGGCGATCGCCTTGGCGCCGCGCCACAGCAAGAAACTCGCGGTGCTATTTTTGGATTTGGATGGCTTCAAACACATCAACGATTCGCTGGGTCATCAGATAGGCGACAAACTGCTGCAATCCATCGCCAAACGCCTGGTCGCATCCTTGCGCGTTTCGGACACGATAAGCCGGCAGGGAGGCGATGAATTCGTCGTGCTGCTCTCCGAACTCGATCATTCGGACGAGGCGGCCATCATGGCGAAAAGAATCCTGGAGGCGGTCGCGGCGCCTCACAGCATCGGCCAGCACAATCTTCACGTCACCGCGAGCATGGGTCTCAGTGTCTATCCCGATGACGGCCTCGATGCGGAGACCCTGATCAAGAACTCGGACATCGCAATGTATCAGGCGAAGGAAAACGGGCGCCAGACGTATGAGTTTTTCACGCCGGCCATGAACGCCCGCGCCGTGGAGCGGCAATCCATTGAAGAAAGTCTGCGGCACGCGCTGCAGCGGCAGGAATTCACGCTGCACTATCAGCCGAAAGTGAATTTGAAATCGGGAGAAATAACCGGCGCGGAAGCATTGCTGCGCTGGACGCATCCGGCTCGGGGCGAGATTCCCCCCGAGCAATTCATCCCGATTGCGGAAGACTGCGGCCTCATCCTGCCGATCGGCAACTGGGTGCTGCGCGAAGCGTGCAAGCAAGCCCGGAGTTGGACGGATGCAGGCCTGCCGCTCACGACCATGGCGGTGAATATCTCCGCCCGGGAGTTCCGCAACGAGCACTTTCTCGATCGGGTGCTGGCAATCCTCGAGGAGACGGGCCTGGATCCCAAATATCTCGAACTGGAGCTGACCGAAAGCGTTCTCATGAAGCGCCCCGAGTACGCCGAGTCCATTCTGAAGAAGCTCAGAGCGCGAGGCGTGCAGTTCGCCGTCGATGACTTCGGGACGGGCTACTCCAGCCTGAGCTATCTGACGAAATTTTCGATCGACACCATCAAGATAGATCAGTCCTTCGTCCGCAAGATTACTTCCAATCCCAAAGAGGCGACCATCGTCACTGCCGTGGTCAGCCTGGCCCGAAGTCTGAATATGCGGGTCGTCGCCGAGGGTGTGGAAACGCAGGAGGAGCTGTCGTTTCTTCAAGCTCATCACTGTGAGGAGGCGCAGGGGTATTATTTCAGCCGCCCGGTGCTTCCGCGGCAGTTCGCCGAGCTGCTCGCAACCGGCAAGGAAGCGCGCTACCGGGGTCTTGCCGAAACCAGTCCCGACGCGATTCTGGTCCACCGCGACGGCCGCATCGTGTACGTCAATCGCGCGGCCGCACACCTCGTGAAGCTGGAGGATCCGCAGGCGATGATCGATCGACGGCTGGAGGACTTCGTCAGTCCGGAGTGCCAACGAGATCTTTTGGCGCATCGCGCGGGAGCCTTCGCGGCAAGTCTGCGTCGTTCGGATGGCGCCAGCGTGTATGTCGAAATTGCGGCATCGCCGATCTCCATGAACGGCCACGGGGGCACGCTATTGGTATGCCGCGACGTCACCGAGCGGATCACGTTGGAACATGAGCTGCTGGATGTGGCGACCCGCGAACAGGCCCGTTTGGCGCACGATTTGCACGACGGATTGGGTCAGCAGCTGACGGGCATCGCGCTGTATTTGCGAGGTCTCGGCAGTCAAATGGGGCGCGAGATGCCGGCGCACGCCGCGGATTTTGCACGGCTCGAAGGGCTGGTGGCGAAGGCGATCGAGGACACGCGCCGGCTGGCCAGCGGGATGTCGCCCCTCGCGGTCGAACGCGAGGGTCTTGCGAGCGCATTGATCGCTCTGTCGGCACAGGCGCGGGAACTCTATGCTCTGCAGGTGGTGCTCGACATCGACTCGCTCATCGATGCGCCGATCGAGACGCAAGTAGCACTGCAGCTGTACCGCATCGTCCAGGAGGCCACGTCCAATGCCGCACGGCATGCTCGCGCAACGAGCATCGAGATCGCCGTGCAGCTCGCGGACTCGAGGCTCACTCTGGTCGTCGCCGATGATGGCATCGGTATGGCGGAATCTCTGCAATCAAGAGGCCGCGCCGCCGGCCTCGGCCTTCGCATCATGCGCTACCGCGCCGAGCGAATCGGCGGGGCGTTTCAAATCGAACGCCGCTCGCCTGGAACCGCCATACGCGTTTCGCTTCCGCTCAACGCGCGCCGACCACCAGCACCGTGAACGTATCGGGGACGGGAGCAGGGCGCGGGTGGGGTTGCTCCGCGGTCGCCGCGGGCGGCGCCCCAAAGTCGGCCGTGACGGCATAGACCTTGCCCGACGCCGCGTCGAGCGCCATGGTGCGCGCGCCGCGCTGGGTCGGCACCGTGGCCTGCACCGAGTAGCGATCCGCCGACTCCTGGCGAACCACGGTCAGGGTTCCTTCGCCGTTGGAGCTGAAAACCAGCCCGCGCTTGGAATCGAACGCAGCCGCATCCGGACCCTCGCCGATCGGCACTCGAGCCACTTGCTTGCCGCTGCCCGACGTCCGTGATCGCCATGGTTTTGCCGTCGCAGACGGAGAACAACCGGTGATGCGCCCGGTCAATGGCGAGCCCGCTGGGACGGGCGCAGCCCGGCAACGGGAAGGTGCGCAGCACGGACAGCTTGCGGCTGTCGATGACGGTCATCTGTCCCGCTTCGCTTTCGATGTTCACGTAAATATGGCCGTTGCCGTCGTCGACCGCGAATTCAGGCTTGTCCGGTACTGCCAAGGTGGCGACCACCTCCAAGCTCGAGGCATCGAGCACCGTGACGTCCTTGCTCTTGCCATTGAACGTAAATACGTGTTTGCCGACCGGCTCGTACAAGATGGCGTCCGGATTATGCGCGGCAATTTTCACTTCGCGAATCACCGCCAAGCTCTCGCTGTCGAACATCGTCACCGAGTCGGCTTTGCCGTTGCTCGTGTAGCCGCGCTTCGAGTCCTCGGCGAGCGCGATGCCATGCACTCCCTGGGTGTTGGGAATGCTGCCGATCACTTTCCCGGAGTCGGTGCTGATGACATCGACGCGTGTCGCGCGGCTCACGAAAAGCCGCTTGCCCGCTGCATCGAGGGTGAGATAGTCCCAGCCGCCGGCGCCTCCCACCCTCCAGTGCTGCACTACCTGCAGGTCGGAGTTGGACGGCGCGGCGGCGGCCGTCGCGCCGGCCGCGAGCGCCACGAGCGCCACGAGCGCCACGAGCGGCCCTAAAATGGCACAGCGAGGCAGGATGGTGAATATTGCGCGCATGTTTTCTCCTCGCAAAAAATGATACGTCGGACGCGGCCGCATTATGCCTGGCGAGCGCGCCTAAGTTGTTTACACATTTGTAAAGGCGTTGGAATTCGGTCGAGCCCGGCGACTACGCATTTCCGCGGGAACGCCTGTGGATAACTGAATGGACGCCCGGATTCCTTACGCTCTGGGCTGCGCTCGGATGAACGGACCTTTTTGCGAGGGCGGCACCGGCCGACGCCGAGCTTTGCGCCATAAATCGAAGACCGCCAGCGTGCCGCTCAACGCCGCCAGCGTCGCGAAATAGGCCCGCGGCCCGAACGCGGTCATCAGGCTGCCCGCGAGCATCGGGCCGATGGCCGCGGCGCCGCCGTTCAGCAGCAGCAGCGTGCTGCTCGAAGCAACCATCTGCGCGGGCTCGAGCTTGTCGTTGACGTGCGATACGGATAACGAATAGAGAGTCAGAGCGAAGCCGCTGAACAGGGCCGCCAGTGCCAGGAATGCGGCATGAGGCATCGCGGGGAATGCGACGATGCTGGCGGCCACCAGCATCGCGAGCGTGCAGACGCCCGCGATCACGGTGCGGCGGTCGATGCGATCCGACAGGCGGCCGACCGGGTATTGCGTAGCCACCGCCGCGAGAATGCTCGCCGCCATGAAGGTGGCGACGCCGCTGGTGTCCAGGCCGCTGAGGCGTGCGTACACCGGACCCATCGAAAAAATGATGGCGGATATCAGGCCCGAGACGGTGACCGCAACCACACCGAGCGGCGTATTGCCGTACAGCTCCCGCAGGCGCACGTTGCGCGGCATTTCATGGCTCGGCACCCGCTGTGCGGAAACGACGATCGGGACCATCGCAAGGCTGATCAGCACCGAGACGAGCATGAACGGAGCGGGCGTGCGGGGATCGGACAGAATCAGGAGGAACTGGGCCGCGCCCAGACCGACGTACAATATGAGCATGTACAGGGCGAACAGCCGGCCGCGGTTCGCGCGGGTTGCCCGATCGTTCAGCCAGCTTTCGGCCACCACGTAGATGCCGGCGAAGCACAGGCCGGAGACCAGACGCATGGCGCCCCAGGTCCACGGATTGACGAAGCCGCCTTGGATGAGAATCGCCACGGACGCCACGGCCGCGAGCGCCGCGAATACCCGGATATGCCCGAGTTGCCGCAGCAAAGGCGGTGCGATGACCGTTCCCATCACGTATCCGACGTAGTAACAGGACATGACGATGCCGGTCACCAGCGTGGGGAATCCATCGAGCGTGGCGCGCAGGCCGAGCAGGGTGCTCTGCAGACCCGCCCCCAGCATGAGCACGCCCATGCCGAGCAGCAGCGGCCAGTTGTTGGCAATGACACTCAGCGGCACGGCGGCGGTTTTTTCATGACGAGCATCGGCAACTTGTAGCCGCTCAGTATATCCGTTGCTCGCCCGCGGCCACGCGGAAAACTCGGACAGTTGCTTATAGCCGTAGCAATCCCCGCCTGGCGATGTAGGTCAAGGTGATTCCCGCGACGAATGCCAGGCCGACATTCCACATCGCAAACGCCGCGGTCGCGAGCGTGATGAGCCGCTCGCCCTTGTCCTTGCTGAAATCGCAGGAACCGAGGGCAAGCTGCGCGCCCGTCAGAAAAAGGATTACACCGAGCACGGCGCGCGGGAACACGCTGAAGATTGCCTCGATGGATCCGCTGAAGAAAAATGCGAGGCACAGCAGCAACACGCCGAGGATGATGGGGGCGCCGCCGGTGCGCGCTCCGAATGCAACGTGCCCCGCCATGCCGCCTGCGCCATGACACATGGGCACCCCGCCGAACACCGCGCCGGCGAGATTCATCAAGCCGGTCGACGTCGCAACGGTTTTTTCGGTCACCGGCCGGTCGGGAAACAGCCGGTTGTTTTCCTCGCGGATGGCGATCACGGCGTTGCCGAGCGTGAGCGGGATCTGCGGCAGAGCGAGAAACACCGTCCCCACCATGAGGTCGTACCCGGTGATGCCGGACAGCACCAGATGCGGGGTATGAAGTTCGAACTTCACGGCGTACAGGGCGCGCAAGAATTGGGGATTTTGCACCGCTCCGCACACTCCGCCATAGAGCAACAGCAGGAACATCGCCGGTATGGCCCGGTTCGTGAGCAGCAGCAGGGTACCTAGCAAGCCGATGGCGGCAACCGCCCAGCCATCGCTCATCATTTTAATGCCTTCGAGCATGAAGCCCAGGCCGAGGCCCAGGACGATTCCCACGACGACGGGCCGCGGAACCAGCCTGGCAATACGCGTAGCGGCACCCGTGAGCCCGAGGGCCAGCCACAGCAGCCCGGTGACCAAGCTCGCGCTATAGACGGCCGCTTGCGTGATCACTGCCGTCTGCGCCGCCTGGGTTGTCGCGACGGCGCCGATCGCCTTCATCGGTTGAACCGGAAAAGGAGTCTTATAGTAGAGGCCGCACGCCACCATGGCGGCTCCAAACGTAAACAGAATGCCGAAGGGGTCAATCTTCAGCACGGCGATGTAAGCAACGACAAATGGAATCAGCGTGCCGAGATCGCCGAACGCTCCCGCCCACTCCATTCGATCAAAGCGATTGCCGCCGATGATACCCGTCCGCTCTTGCTAGGGACGCGTTAGCGTCATCACTGCCGGATGCAACAGGTAGAACCCGATGGCGACGAGGATCAAATAGGCCAGCAGAATAAAAGTCCAGCCCATGTTGTGGCGGATGACATCGCCTTCCTTGCGCACATACTTGCTGGTCGAGACGCCCACGCTCGCCGTTTGCGGCGCCACCGGCTTGCCGATCTCCGCACCGACCGAATTAAGCGTCGGCAGCAGCAGCGGCGGCATGCCGAGCTGAGCGCCGACGAGCGCCTGGAACTTGCCGAACATGGCGTTCGTCGAGGTATTCGAGCCCGACAGTGCGACCCCGATGAAGCCGAGTATCGGGGCGACAATGATGAACGCGCTGCCCATGCTCGAAAAACCCTTGGCAAGCGAGGCTGCCATGCCGGAATAATTGAACACGTAGGCCAGCCCAAAGATGAAGACACCGACCAGACACGCGCCCCACATCTGATGAAACGTGCGGCGGAATATTTCGCCGATCTGAGGGCCTTTCAGCTTGCCGAGTGCCCCCAGCAACACCGCAACGAGGAGCCAGGAGACCAGGATCGCCGTGCCGCCGATAAAAGGGGCGAATCTGAACACCGCGCTGACACTGGTATTGTCCGCTGTGCAGACCGCGGTGAGCGCCGGGCAGGCAACAGCCTTGGCGCTGAACCAGGTTATCTTCGGCAACGGCGACCACGGGCCGGTCCAAGCCGCGACCACGATCAGCAGCACGGCGAACGGCATCCAGGCCTGCAGCACTTCGCCAAACTTAAGTCCGTGTCCTTGCATCTGCTTTGCCGTTGCGGCATCGACCGGCACGCCCCCATAGCCGAGTACGGATTTCGGCTGCCAGAACTTGAGCAATGTGAGCAGCGCGGCGAAGCAAACGATCGCTCCGGTGACGTCGGGCAGATAGGGTCCGAGATGGACGGCGACCGGATATTGACCGGCGATATACCCGAGCGAACCGACCACCGCGAGCGGCCAGCCGCCTTTCACTCCTTCCTTGCCCGAGACCAAGTACAACAGAACCCACGGCGGCAGGAGCGCGAGCACGGCGACCACGCTGCCGACCGAGGCTGACAGCGCCAACAGGGGATAGCCTGTCACCGCGGCCAGCGCGATGATCGGCGCGCCCAGCGCGCCGTACGAGACGGGCGCATTATTGGCAATTGCTGCGACCCGGATCGCGTTGAGGTCCGAGATGCCGAGTGAAATCAAGATGGGTGCAACCACCGCCCACGGGTAGCCGAAGCCGACCAGTCCCTCGAGCAGTGCTCCGAAGGCCCACGCGAACAGCATCGTCTGAACGCGCACGTCCATGCTGCCCTGAGCGATCAGCCAGCGACGGAAATTCTCGAACACGCCGCTTACCCCGAGCGTGTTGAACAGCACCATGCCCCAGAACGTGATCCAATCAACGCTCCACACGCCGGTCGCCGAACCGTAGGCATAGGCATGGGCACCGTCGTCAAACGGCATTTTCCACACCCACGAGGCGAGAGAGAAAGTGATCACCGAGCCCAGCAGCGTCGCCAGCCAGGCCGGCCAGCGGAATACCGCCAGCATGACAAGCAGAGAAACGACGGGAACCAGGGCCACGAGACAGGTGACCGTCAGGTTATCGAGCGGGTTTATCAGTTGCGTGAACATGATTTTTCCTTCGATGCTCGGCGCGGCCTCAGGCTAAAGGCCGATGCACCGCAGTTGATTCTTGTTTTGGGCTTCCTCCGGTCGATGCGGCACATAACCTATCACGGGGATGGAAGTAGCTCAAATTGGCTGCTACACGTGCCTGAAAGTAGACAGGGACGCGCCCATCGGCAGGCAAGGGCCCCGACTGATGCATAATGGCGCTTGAGGATGATGAGCAACATGAATACGTCGCACCCGGCCGATGTGCAGCTCCCATCGCGCGAACGGCGCCAGGCGGAGGTGGTGACTGCGCTCCGCGAGGTTCTGCCCCGCAGTACCCTTTTGTTTCGTCATGAAGACACCGCACCCTACGAGTGCGACGCGCTCACCGCCTACCGTGCCTCGCCGATGGCCGTGGTGCTTCCCGAAACGGAAGCACAGGTGGCGGCGGCGCTCAAGATCTGCCACCGCCTGGGTGTACCGATCATTGCGCGCGGGGCGGGAACCGGACTGTCCGGCGGCGCCACGCCGCACCCTTGGGGCGTCATTCTTTCGCTCGCCAAGTTCAATGAGATCCTGACGATCGATGCCGACGCCTGCACCGCCGTCGTGCAAAGCGGGGTGCGCAATCTCGCCATCAGCGAGGCGGCGGCGCCGTTCGGTTTGTACTATGCACCGGACCCGAGCAGCCAAATCGCGTGCAGCATCGGCGGCAACGTGGCCGAAAATTCCGGCGGCGTGCACTGCCTCAAGTACGGTCTGACGCTGCACAACGTGCTGCGGGTTCGCGGCTTCATGGCGGACGGCGAGCCGGTGGAGTTCGGTTCGCAGGCGCTGGACGCGGCGGGCCTCGATCTGCTGTCCGTGGTGGTGGGCAGTGAAGGCATGCTGGCCGTCATCACCGAAGTCACGGTGAAACTCATTCCCGAAACCGCAACTCGCACGCTGCATCATGGCGAGCTTCGGCGACATCGAATCGGCCGGCGCCGCGGTGGCCAGCGTGATCGCGCACGGCATCATACCCGCCGGCCTCGAGCTCATGGACCAGGCCATGACCGCCGCGGTCGAGGCGTTCGTGCACGCCGATTACGATCTCGACGCCGCTGCCATTCTCTTGTGCGAGAGCGACGGCACCGCGGAGGAGGTGGCCGAAGAGATCGCACGCATGGAAGAGGTTCTCAATGCCGCGGGCGCGTCGCGCATCGAGGTCAGCTGCGACGAAGCACAGCGCCTGAAATTTTGGAGCGGCCGAAAGAATGCGTTTCCCGCCTCCGGCAGCATCAGTCCGGACTACATGTGCATGGATTCCACCATCCCTCGCCGACGGCTGGCGGAGATGTTGCGGGCAAATCGAGGGCATGCAGGCCAAGTACGGCCTGCGCTGCGTCAATGTCTTTCACGCGGGCGACGGCAATCTGCATCCGCTCATCCTGTTCGACGCCGCTGAGCCGGATGAGATGCGCCGCTGCGAGCTGTTCGGCGCCGACATCCTGGAAACCAGCGTGCGGTTGGGCGGTACCGTCACCGGCGAACACGGCGTGGGCCTCGAGAAGCTGAACTCCATGTGCGTGCAGTTCGCGCCGGCCGAGCGGGCGCAATTCCTCGCGGTCAAGCATGCATTCGATCCGCTCGAGTCGCTGAATCCGGGCAAGGTGATCCCGACGCTGCATCGCTGTGCGGAGTACGGCAAGATGCACGTACACCGCGGCATGCTGCCGTTTCCCGGCTTGCCGAGGTTTTGATGGAGAGCCGTGAGCCCGCCCTCGCGCGTCTGATCGATCGGGTCGCCGCCGCACGCGCCGAGCATGCGGCGTTGGATATCCGCGGCGGCGGCACCAAGCTCTTCTACGGCGAGCCGCCGCGAGGCGAACCGCTGGACGTGACCCCCCTGGCGGGTATCAGCTGCTACGAGCCGACCGAGCTCGTGGTGACGGTTCGCGCCGGCACACCGCTGTGCGAACTGGAAGCCGCACTCGAGGAGCAGGGTCAATGCCTGCCGTTCGAGCCGCCGCGTTTTTCCGATCGCGGCACGGTGGGAGGCATGGTGGCAGCGGGCCTGTCCGGACCTGCGCGCGCCAGCGTCGGATCGGTGCGCGATCATGTGCTGGGCGTGACGCTGCTCGATGGACGCGGCGAGGTTCTCACCTTCGGCGGCCAGGTTGCCAAGAATGTTGCGGGCTACGATGTGTCGCGGCTGATGGCGGGATCCTTGGGAATTTTGGGCGTCATCTGCGAAGTCTCGCTCAAAGTGCTGCCGATCAGCCGCGCCGCCGCGACGTTGAGCTTCGAGCGCGAGGAGAGCCAGGCGCTCGAGCAGCTCAAGCTCTGGGCGTCGCAGCCCCTGCCGGTGAGCGCCAGCGCGTGGCACGACGGGCGGTTGCATGTACGCCTCGCCGGCGCCGCCGCGGCCGTGAGCGAGGCATGCAGAAAACTCGGCGGCACGCTGCTCGCCCCCGATGCCGCCCTCCGTTGGTGGTCGAGTCTGCGCGATCAGACCGAGAGTTTCTTCGCGCTCGATGCCGCGGACGTGGGCCGCGGCGAGCGTCTGTGGCGCTTGTCGGTGGCGGCCACCGCCGCGCCGGTCGAGCTGCCGGGCCGGCAACTCATCGAGTGGCACGGTGCGGAGCGTTGGTGGCGCACCCGTGCCGAGGCTCGCGAGGTGCGCGCGGCGGCCGCGCGTGCCGGAGGGCATGCGACGCTGATCCGCGGGCGACAAATCCGCCGCGGTGTTTACGCCCGTGAGCGAGGTCTTGATGCGCATTCACCGGGGATTGAAGCAGGCCTTCGATCCGGCGCGCATATTCAACCCCGGCCGCTTGTACGCCGAGCTGTGACCGCCGTGCAGACGCATTTGAGTCCGGAATTCGAGGGTACGGCGCAAGGCGAGGAGGCGCAGGCCATCGTGCGCAAGTGCGTGCATTGCGGCTTCTGCAATGCCACTTGCCCGACCTACCAGCTGCTGGGCGATGAACTCGACGGTCCGCGTGGGCGCATTTATTTGATCAAGCAGGTGCTCGAGGGCGGCGAAATCACCCGCAGCACGCAGCAGCACCTGGATCGCTGCCTGACGTGCCTCAATTGCCAAACCACCTGTCCGAGCGGTGTCGAGTACGGGCACCTGGTGGATATCGGCCGCCAGATCGTCGATGCGCGGGTGCCGCGTCCGATACCTCTGCGCACGGTGCGCTGGCTGCTCAGGGAGGGTCTCACCTCAGCGTTGTTCGCGCCGGCGATGCGCGTGGGTCAGGCGTTGCGGCCGCTGTTGCCGCGCGTGCTCAAGAACAAGGTGCCGCCGCGCACGGCGGCACACCGCACCGAGGCACCGCACGCCGCCGAGGCGGCGCACGGCACCGAGGCACCGCTGCGCGACCGTCAGCGCACGATATTGATGCTGCACGGCTGCGTGCAGCCATCGATGATGCCCAACATCGACCGGGCCGCCGCACGCGTGCTCGACAGGGCGGGCATCCAGACCGTCTTCGCGACGGGCACCGGCTGCTGCGGCGCAGTGCGCGCGCATCTCAGCGATCCGGACGGCGGCCTCGAGGACATGCGCCGCAACATCGATGCCTGGTGGCCGATGGTTGCCGCGGGCGGTGTGCAAGCGATCGTCGCCTCCGCTTCGGCCTGCAGTCTCGCCATCAAGGAGTACGCGCACGCACTGTCCGGCGACGCGGCGTATGCGGATAAGGCAGCGCGCATCAGCGGGCTCGCGCGCGACTTGAGCGAACTGCTGCCGCAGCTGCTCCCCGTTTTGCAAGGCAAGATGCGCAGCGCCGGGCCGCCGCGGCTGGCCTTTCACCCGCCCTGCACGCTGCAGCACGGCCAGAAATTGCAGGGCGGAATCGAGGCGGGCTTGCGCACGCTGGGATTCGAGGTCGATGTCGCGAACAGCGAAAGCCATTTGTGCTGCGGCTCGGCCGGCACCTATTCGGTGCTGCAGCCGGATCTGGCCATGCAGCTGCGCGACCGCAAGCTCGAGTGGCTCGCGAAGCTCGAGCCGCAGTGCATCGTCTCGGCCAACATGGGCTGCATTCAACATCTGCAGTCCGGTACGCGCATTCCGGTGAAGCACTGGATCGAAGTGCTGGACGAGGCTGCTCGTGCCCGAATCCGGCGCCGCGAGCACGCGGCCGGAGCCACTTGATGTGTCTGGTTCTCGTGGTCTGGCGCGCGCATCCGCGGTACACCTGCCTGGTGGCGGCGAATCGGGATGAATTCCATGCGCGTCCGGCGGCGCCGGCCGGCTGGTGGCCTGACCGGCCGCAGATACTCGCCGGGCGGGATCTCGAGGCCGGCGGAACCTGGCTCGGCCTGACCCGCGCCGGCCGCTTTGCCGCGCTCACGAATTTCCGCGATCCCGAGCAGCGCCGTGTGCGAAGCGCCGAGCCGCGGGGCGCTCGTCACATCCCTGCTCGAGTCGGACGCCACGGTTGCCGAGGGGTTGGCCTATTTGCGCGAAGGTCGGGGCCGGCTACAATGGCTTCAATCTGATCTTCTCCGACGGCGAGCGGCTCGGCATCTATGAAAGCGTGCGCGGTTTGGGGCGCGAGCTCCACCCTGGGATTTACGGCCTGTCGAATCATCTGCTCGATACGCCATGGCCGAAGGTCGAAAACGCCAAAGGCCGATTGCAAGCGGCACTCGACGATTTGACCGACACCGTGATTGAGCGACACCGCTCCGTTGCTCGACGTGCTGCGCGATGATCAGCCGGCACCCGATGCGCTAGTTGCCGCGTACCGGCGTGAGCCTGGAATGGGAGCGGCTGCTGTCGAGCGCCTTCGTGCGGGCGCCGGATTATGGTACACGGTGCTCGACAATAATTCGCATCGCAGCCGGACGGCCGCGCATACTTCGACGAGTGGAGTTGGAACTCGCGTCGGGGCGGACATCGGCAGGATCAGCCTGCAGTTCGCACTGGAGCGACATTATGTTCAAGCGGGTGCTCCTCTGTTATGACGGTTCCGAGGTGGGCCGCCGGGCGCTGAAGCGCGGTGCGGACCTCGCGATACTCGTCGGAGCGCAGGTGTACGTGTTGTCGATCATTCCCGCCGGGATCGCGGCACCCGCAGTCGTCGCCGGCGCCGCCGGCCATGCCTGTTTGGTCGACGAGGAGGGCGGCTATCGCAGGCTGCTCGATGAATCCATCGAATGGCTGAAGGCGCGCGGCGTCTCCGCCGAAGGCTACCTGGCGAGCGGCAACACCATCGAGCAAATCGTCGCGTTCTCGCGGCGCTTGGGTGTCGATCTCATCGTGCTCGGCCACTACCCGCAGCCCTCCGGCGGATTCTGGTGGGGTAGCCCGCAGCGGACGTCGCTGGCCGAGCGCGCCAAGTGCTGCGTATTCGTGGCCGTCGAGGATGCCGCGCCGTCAAGCGTGGCTTAGAGCGGCGTCGACCGCCACCCCAAGCTTCGCAACGATTTCCTCGAGTTCAGCATCGCTGGCATTGTAGGGCGGCGCGATGATGAGGGTGTCGCCGGCGCTGCCGTCGACGTTGCCGGAGCAGGGATAGCAAATGAGCCCGTCGGCAAAGGCGCGCGCTCCAATGTCGAAACTCAAGGCGCGTTCGGCCGGAAACGGCAGCTTCGTGATCGCGGTCGCGGACCAATTCGACGCCGATGAAGAATCCCCGCCCGCGGACATCGCCGACCTCGTCGAACTTCGACAGGGTTTGACGAATGCTTGCTTGCAAAATGCCGCCGACGGTGCGAACTCTGTCGAGCAGCCGGTCGCGCTCGATGATCTGCTGCACGGCGAGTCCCGCCGCGCAGGCGGCCGTGTGTCCGGTGAAGGTGTGTCCCGTCATGTACGCACCGTGCTCGGCGTGAATCGGGGCGGCGACGCGAGCCGTGACGAGCGTCGCTCCCAGCGGGATGTAGCCGCCCGCCAACCCCTTGGCGATGCACATGATGTCGGGGACCACGCCATCGTGTTGCAATGCGCGCCAGGTGCCGCTGCGGCCGGCGCCGCACATCACTTCGTCGGCGATCAACAGCACGCCGTACTTGCGGCAAACGGTTTGCATGGCTTGTGCGTAGCCGTCGGGCGCCGGCACGACGCCGCCGGCCGCACCGACGATGGGTTCGAACACGAATGCGGCCACGTTTTGCGGCCCCAAGGAGAGGATGGTGCGCTCCAGTTCCGCGGCCAGATGCGCGGTCAGGCCGCTCTCGGATACCCCGTCGGGCCGCCGGTACGCGTTCGCCGCCGAGACGAAGCTGACCTCGAGCAGGCTGCCTTCGAAGGCGCGGCGCCGCTGCGCGAAATCGGAAATCGACAGCGCTCCCAAGGTATTGCCGTGCCAGGAGCGCCGCCGCGCGATGAAACGCTGCTTGCTGCCAAGCCCTTGGGCCGCAAAATGCTGAAGGGCGATCTTCATTGCCGACTCGACCGCTTCCGATCCGCTGCCCGAGTACACGATGTCCTGGAAGTCGCCGCCGCACAGGCGCAGCACCGTTTCGGTCAGGCCTTCGAGCGCCGAGCTCGTGAACAGGTATCGATAGGCGTACGCGATCTCATCGAACTGCTGCCGGAGGGCCGCGTTGACCTCCGGATGGGCATGTCCCACGCAGAACACGGCGGGGCCGCCCGAGCCGTCCAGATAGCGCTTGCCGGCGGCGTCGAACAAGTAGCTGCCGCGGCCGCGGACGATCCGCGGCAATTTCTCGATTCCGAACCCGCTGGGGCGTTTTTTCATTGACGATCCTCTGCCGGCAATATGCGAATATATCGCATGGCATCGCCGGCCTCTTCCTTACCCGATCCGCGGCCGCTCGCGATTCGCGACCGAGCTCTCGGAATCATCGCCACGGCGTCGGTGCTGGCGTTGCTGTATTTCGCCCGCGACGTGTTGGTTCCCATCACGCTGGCAGTGATTTTAAGCCTGTTGATCGCGCCCTTGGTGCGGGCGCTGCGGCACATCGGCCTGGGGCAAACCCTGTCGGTGCTGGCGGCCGTCGTGGTACTGGCTTTTTCATTTGCCGCAGTGGCCGGCGTCATCGGCTCGCAATTCGTGCGCATGGCCGCGAGTCTGCCGCACTACGAACGCACGATCGAACGCAAGCTGCGGACCGTGAACTCCTTTACCGTCGGCAAGTTCAATGAACTCTCCGGGGCGCTGGGGCGGCTGACGGACCGCCGCCCCCGCACCGAGCCGCCGGCGCCGGCCGAACAGCCGCGCGCGCTCGATGAGCCGAAGGCCGCCGTGCCCGCGGCGCCGATCCCGGTGGAGCTGCACGAACCCCCGCCGAATGGCCTGCAGGTCATCGAAAAGGTGGTCGGGTCGGTCTGGGTTCCGATCGAGACCACGGGGATCGTGCTCGTCGTGCTGATATTCGTGCTGCTCGAGCACGAGGCCCTGCGCGATCGCTTCATCCGCATCGCCGGCGGCAGCGACATTCGGCTGACGACTCTCGCGCTCAATGACGCCGGGGAGCGGCTGTCGCGATTTTTCGTATCGCAATTCGCCGTCAATCTTGGGGTTGGCCTCATGATCTGGGTCGGCCTCAGCCTCATCGGCCTGCCGCATCCGCTGTTGTGGGGTGCCCTCGCCGGGGTGCTGCGCTTCGTGCCCTACGTTGGCGTGTGGATTGCCGCTCTGTGTTCGATGCTGCTGGCGGCTGCCGTCGATCCCTTGGGCTGGACCCTGGCCTTGACGACGCTCGGGCTGTTCGTCGCGATCGAACTGATCGCGAGCCAGCTGGTCGAGCCGCAACTGTACGGCCATACCACGGGCCTGTCGCCGCTCTCGGTGGTCATCGCAGCGATATTCTGGAGCTGGCTGTGGGGTCCGATCGGCTTGATCGTGTCGACGCCGTTGACGCTTTGCCTGCTGGTTGCCGGACGGCATATCAAAGCGCTCAGTCTGCTCGATGTGTTGTTGGGCGATGCGCACGCGCTCACCATGCCGGAGCGTTTCTACCAACGGGCCCTGTCGGCCGATTCGGACGAGCTCATCGCCGCCGCGCGGGCTTTCCTGAAACGCGATACCTTCGCCAATTATTGCGACTTGGTGCTGATGCCCGCTTTGCACCTGGCGCGCGTCGACGTGCTCGCGGGCGCCATCAACGACGAGCAGCAAACCCGGGTGCGCAATGCGATCGTCGCCGTGATCGGCGCCATCGCCGAGCAGCGGCGCTGGCTGCCGAGACGCCAGCGCCAGTCCTCGGTTCTCGATAGTTCGAACATCGGCCGTCAATTGCGCAAGCAGCGTGAGCAAATCAGCGGCCGCTGGCAGGGCCCCCTGGTGGTTCCGCCGGGATCCGTGGTGGTGTGCGTTGGCCTGGGCTCCGGGGCCGATGATCTGGCGACGGAGCTCCTGGTGCGCATTTTGCGCGAGCAAAAAATTGATGCCCGGCATATGTCCCTCGAGGACATGGCGACGCCGCCGCCGCCCGAGGCCGCCGACGCGGTGGCCATCGCGTATGTCGTGAGCGCCTTCCCGAACGAGGAGCGCAGCCGCGGGGAGACTACGACCCAGGAATTGCGCAAGCGCTTCCCGCAGGCCTGTATCGTCTCGGTGCTGCTGCCCGGAATGCTGCTGGAGGACAACGGTGTCGACCGCATAGAAGCGGCCGACAAAGCAGCGTCGTCGCTCGGGCAAGCGGTGGAGATCTGCATGGACATGCAGCGCGCGCCGATTCAAGCATGAGCTCCGCCAGGCGCGCCCCGGCGGTGCGGATCCGTTGGCGAATCTTCGCGATGCTGTTCGGCTTCGGCTTCATCGCGTATCTGCAGCAGAAAAGCATCACGGTGACGGCCGAGCCCATGATGCCGGAATTGGGCCTGAGCCAGTTTCAGATCAGCTTGATCGAGTGGGCGTTCGTTCTGGGCTATGGCCTGTTCCAGCTTCCGGGAGGCATTTTTGGCCAACGGCAAGGCGCGCGGCGCACGTTCATCATCATCGGGCTCGCCGCGTTTCTGGCAACCGTTGCGACACCGCTGGCTCCCTATTGGCTGACGGGGGCCGGCTTGTTTGCCGTGCTGCTGCTGCTGCAGCTGCTGCTCGGCTGCTCACAGGCGGCGATTTTTCCGGTGTCCGCAGGGGTGTTCGAGGTCTGGTTCCCTCCGCGCCGCTGGGCCTTCGTGCAGGGCCTGCAGACCATGGGCTTGGGCTTGGGCGCAGCGTTCACCCCGCCGCTCATCACGCACCTCATGGCGGCATTGGGATGGCAGCGCGCGCTGCTCTGGGCGAGCCTGCCCGCACTCGCCTTGATTTCGGTCTGGGCCTGGTACGGGCGCAACTCGCCGCGCGAGCATGCGTCGGTCTCGGCAATCGAGCTCGCCGAGATCGGCGGTGAGGACATCGCGCCGGTGGATACTCACATCAGCGTTCGGCAGCTGCGCAGCATTCTCACGAATCGCAATGTGCTGCTGTTGTTCGTCTCCTATCTGTGCATGAACTACTCGTTCTATTTGCTCTCCAACTGGGTCTTTCTGTATCTAGTGCAGGAGCGCAAATTCTCAGTGCTGGAAAGCGGCTGGTTGGCGAGCACGCCGCCGCTGGCCGCGGCCGTGGGCGCGGGTGTGGGCGGCCTGATCACCGGCACATTGTGTGTTCGCTTCGGCAACCGCTGGGGCTATCGCCTCGTGCCGCTCATTTCGCTGCCCATCGCCGGGGCGCTGCTGTTGGTGTCGGTGAGTGCAGCCAATCCGTACCTGGCGGTGGTGGGGCTGGCCTGCTGTTTCGGCGCCGTGGAGCTCAATGAAGGCGCCTATTGGGGCGCCGCCATGACCGTGGGCCGCGGCGAGACCATGGCCGTGAGCGGCGTCATGAACACCGGCGGCAATTTGGGCGGCATCATCGGCATACCCATCATCGGCTATTTGTCGGGCGAACATTTGTGGCGCGCCGCGTTCGTGGTGGGCGCGGGATTCGCGGTGGCGAGCGCTCTGGCGTGGCTCGGAATCGAGGTCGATCAGCCGGCCGACGCGACGGCGCGGGGCGCGGCAGAGCAGAGCGCCGCGGCGCAATAGGAGACGTACTTGAAAACCATCGTGGTGACGGGAGCAGCGCAGGGCGTCGGCCTGGCGACGGCCTCGCTGCTGGCACAGCGCAATTATCGTGTGATTCTGTTGGACGTCCAGCCGCTCGACGATCTCGTGGATCGGCTGAGCGGTGCCGGTGCGGAGATCGCGGGACTGGCGGGCGATGTATCCTCCGAACCCTTCGTGCAGCAGGTGGCGCAATGGATCGCGCTCGAGTACGGCGCCGCCGACGGTCTGGTGAACAACGCCGGAATCAGTCACATTGCCCCGGCAGAGGAGACCACCGCCGCGCAATGGCAGCGCGTCATGAACATCAATCTATTCGGTCCTTTTTTGTTGTGCCGCTATCTCGGGGCGCAGATGCTGAAGCGGCGCCAGGGCAGCATCGTGAATGTCGCATCGGTAGCCGGCCTCGCCGGCGTCAGTCATCGCAGCGCCTACAATGCGTCGAAGCACGGCCTGATCGGCCTCACCAAAACGCTGGCGGCGGAATGGGGCGGCCGCGGCGTGCGCGTCAACGCGGTGTGTCCGGGATGGATCAAAACCAAAATGGACATGGCCGACCAGGGGAGCGGCGCCTATTCGGACGCCGATATCGTCAATCGTGTGCCCATGGCGCGCTTCGCCAGCGCCCAAGATGTGGCCGAGTCGATCGCCTTTCTGATGGACGGCGACCGCAGCGGCTTCATCAACGGGGTGAGCCTGCCCGTGGACGGCGGCTGGACTGCCGATGCGAGCTGGGACAGTTTGCGCCTGCGCACGCGCAGCTAGGCGTGCCGCGCCGTAAGAAATGAACGAGCGCTGGCAATTCTGGATCGATCGCGGCGGCACCTTCACCGACATCGTCGGCTACGCGCCGGACGGCGGCCTGCACACTGAAAAGCTGCTGTCGGAGAATCCATCGCAGTACGCGGATGCCGCGGTGGAGGGGATTCGGCGGCTGCTCAAGTTGGCGCGCGGAGAGTCGATCACGGCGGCGCGCGTGGCGTGCGTGAAGATGGGAACGACGGTGGCCACCAACGCGCTGCTGGAGCGCAAGGGTGAGCGCACGTTGCTGGTCATAACCAAAGGGTTTAGAGACGCGCTGCGCATCGCGACCCAGGCCCGGCCACGGCTGTTCGATCGGCGCATCGTGCTTCCCGAGCTTTTGTACGAGCGTGTGATCGAGGCCGCGGAACGCGTCAGCGCCCACGGCGAGACCGTCGAGCCCTTGGACGAGTCGGCGCTGGCCGTAGCGATGCAAGCGGCCTTCGCCGACGGCTTTCGCAGCTGCGCCATCGTGTTCCTGCACGGCTATCGATACGTGCAGCACGAGCTTGCCGCCGCAGAGGTGGCGCGCCGCATCGGCTTCACGCAGATTTCGGTGTCGCACCGCGTGAGCCCGCTCATGAAGCTGGTACCGCGCGGCGACACCACGGTGGTGGATGCCTATCTGTCGCCGATCCTGCGGCGCTATGTGGACCGGGTGGCCGAGCTCATGCCCGGCGTGCCGCTTTTCTTCATGCAGAGCTCGGGCGGTTTGACCCAGGCCCATCGCTTCCAAGGCAAGGATGCGATTCTTTCGGGCCCAGCCGGCGGGATCGTCGGCATGGTGCGCACCGCGCAGGCGGCCGGGCACGCCAAGCTCATCGGGTTCGACATGGGCGGCACGTCCACCGATGTGAGCCATTTCGCGGGCGAGTACCAGCGCACCTTGGACACCGAGGTCGGCGGAGTGCGGGTGCGCGCGCCCATGATGAGCATTCACAGCATTGCGGCCGGCGGCGGTTCCATCATCCGCTTCGACGGCGCGCGCCTGCGGGTGGGGCCTGAGTCCGCCGGTGCGAATCCGGGACCCGCGTGCTATCGGCGCGGAGGTCCGCTGACGATTACCGATGCGAACGTGTTGCTGGGCCGCATCGAGCCGCAATACTTTCCGTGTGTGTTCGGGGCGCAGGCGGATCAACCCCTGGACGCCGGAATCGTTGCGCAGCGCTTCGGCGAGCTCGCGGGTGAAATCGCGGCGGCCACGGGCAGCCCCATCACGCCTGAGCAGGTGGCGGGGGGCGCGCTGCAGATCGCCGTGGCCGGCATGGCCAACGCCGTGAAGCGTATCTCCGTCATGCGCGGCTACGACGTCAGCGGCTACACCCTGCAATGTTTCGGCGGCGCGGGCGGTCAGCACGCCTGTCAGGTGGCCGATGCGCTCGGCATGAGCCGCGTGTTCATTCATTCATTCGCGGGCGTACTGTCGGCCTACGGAATGGGGCTCGCCGACCAGATCGCCATACGGGAGAGCGCCGTCGAGCGCGCACTGGATGAGCATGGCCTGCACGAGGCACGGCAGCGCGCGGCGGTTCTGCGAGCCCAAGCCTCGGAGGAACTCACGGCCCAGGGGCTCATCGCCGCCGACCTCTCCGCCGTGACCCGTGTCTACATCCGCTACCAAGGCACCGACACGGCGTTGAGCGTCGCTCTGCCGATGCACGGCGCGCCGCGCGATGCCGCGGCGCAAATTCGCCAGGCTTTCGAGGAGAGCTATCGCGGCCGTTTTGCCTTTCTGATGCCGCATCAATCCTTGGTGATCGAATCGGTGTCGGTCGAGTGCATCGCGCCCGGCGTCGCTATGGCGGGCGCCGCTTCGCCGGGCGTGGTTACGCCGGGCGTTGCGCCGACGGTCGCCGCGCTTGATGCCGCCGCAGGCGCCACGCTCGCGAAAACCGAGCCCGCGGCGCAGGCCATGGTCAGCGTGTACTGCCTTGCCGATGACGAGCCCGCCGGCCGCCGGGCAGCGCTGCTGTTCCGCGTCGAGGCGCTGCGCGCCGGTGCCGAGGTGGACGGCCCGGCCATCCTCGCCGAACGCAATGCCACCACCGTCGTCGAGCCGGGTTGGCGGGCGTCGGTGACCGCCGCGGGCTGCCTCGAATTGCGCCGCGTCCGCGCACGCAGCGCGCGCCATGCGGCGGGCACGCAGGTCGACCCGGTGAGGCTCGAGCTGTTCAACAATGTGTTCATGAACATCGCGGAGCAAATGGGACTGCGCCTGCAGAACACGGCCTACTCGGTCAACATCAAGGAGCGGTTGGATTTCAGCTGCGCCCTGTTCGATGCGCAAGGCGCATTGATCGCCAATGCGCCGCACATGCCGGTCCACCTAGGGTCGATGAGCGAGTCCATCCGCACCGTCATCGCGCGCAATCCTAAGATGCAAAGCGGCGATGTCTATGTACTGAACGACCCCTACCACGGCGGGACGCATCTGCCGGACGTGACGGTGGTGACGCCGGTGTATCTCGAGGACGGCGACACGGCGGCCAGCTTCTTCGTGGCCTCGCGCGGCCATCATGCCGATATCGGCGGCAGTACGCCGGGCTCCATGCCGCCGTTCTCCACCAACATCGCCGAGGAAGGCGTGCTGATCGACAACTTCAAGCTCATCGAGCGCGGCGTTCTGCATGACGGCGAGCTGCGCCGGCAGTTGGCGGGCGGCGCGTATCCGTCGCGCAATCCCGAGCAGAACCTCGCCGACCTGCGCGCGCAAATCGCAGCGAACGAAAAGGGCGCCTGGGAACTCAAGGCCACCGTCGCGCACTTTGGCCGCGCGACGGTCGTCGCCTACATGCAGCACGTGCAGGACAATGCCGAAGAGTCGGTGCGCCGCGTCATCACGGCGCTTAAGGACGGTGCGTTCACACTGCCGCTCGACAACGGCGCCGTGATCGCGGTGAGCATCAAGGTCGACGCACTGCAGCGCAGCGCCAGCATCGATTTCAGCGGCACCAGCCCGCTGCTCTCGAACAATTTCAACGCGCCGCGCGCCATCACCACGGCGGCGGTCCTGTACGTGTTCCGCACCTTGGTGGACGACGACATCCCATTGAATGCAGGCTGCCTCAAGCCCTTGCAGATCCTGCTCCCGGAGCGCTGCATGCTGAACCCGCATTCGCCGGCAGCCGTGGTCGCCGGCAATGTCGAGACGTCGACTTGCATCACGAATGCCTTGTTCGGCGCCCTGCGCGTCATGGCGGCGGGTCAATGCACCATGAATAACTTCACGTTCGGCAATGCGCAGTACCAGTATTACGAGACCATCGCCGGCGGCTCCGGCGCCGGGCCCGAATTTGCGGGCACCAGCGTGGTCCAAACGCATATGACCAATTCGCGGCTGACCGATCCCGAGGTGTTGGAGTTTCGCTTTCCGGTGCGCCTCGAGTCTTTCGAAATTCGCGCGGGCTCGGGCGGTGCCGGCCGCTGGCGCGGCGGCGACGGCGGGATACGGCGAATCCGCTTCTTGCAGGCAATGACGGCATCCATTTTGAGCAATGGCCGGGTTCACGGGGCATTCGGCTTGAACGAAGGTGGGGCCGGTGCGGTTGGCGAGAACTGGATCGAGCGTGGCGACGGGCGCCGCGAATGGCTCGGCCATCTCGCGCAGGCGGAAATGCGCAGCGGCGATGTGTTCGTCGTCTGCACGCCGGGCGGCGGCGGTTACGGCCGCTCTCAGAAATAATGTGATATTGTATTTATAACTTATTGAAAGAGTTCAATATGTCAGCAATAGAAATCGTAGAAGTCGGCGCGCGTGACGGCCTGCAAAACGAAGCGGTGTTGTTCACCACATCGCAGAAGCTGGAACTCATTGGCCTGGCGCTCGCCGCCGGTGTGCGGCGCATCGAGGCGACCAGCTTCGTCAATGCCAAGCTCGTTCCGCAGATGGCCGATGCGGAGGCGGTGGCAGCCGGTTTGCCGCGCCGCGATGGGGTCATTTACATCGGGTTGGTGCTGAACAAGCGCGGCGCCATGCGCGCCATCGATGCGGGCATGGATGAACTCGGCGCGGTGTGCGCCGCGTCCGACGGATTCGCCACGCGCAACCAAGGTGCGACCTCGGACGCCTCGCTCGCGATGTGCTGCGAGGTCGTGCACCTGGCGCGCGCACGCGGCCGCCGCGCGCAGATCACCATATCGACGGCCTTCGGCTGCCCCTACGACGGCGAGGTTGATCCGCACCGGGTGGTGGAGATGGCGCGCACAGCGGCGGCCGCGGGCCCGGTGGAAGTGGCTTTGGCGGACACCATCGGCGTCGCGAGTCCCGCCGAGGTGGCGGCGCTGGTCGAGCGGGTTGGCGCCGTGATCAAGCCACTGCCGGTGCGCGTGCACTTTCACAACACGCGCAACACCGGCCTTGCCAATGTGTGGGCGGCGGTGCAAGCCGGCGCCAAGATCGTGGACGCATCCTTGGGCGGCATCGGCGGCTGTCCGTTCGCGCCGCGCGCCACCGGCAATGTTCCCACCGAAGATGTGGTGTACATGTTGCAGCGGTCGGGTTATGAAACGGGGTTGGATGTGGAGCGCCTGATCGCCTCCGCGCGCTGGCTGGGCACCGCCATGGGGCGGGATGTTCCCGGAATGTTGAGCAAGGCGGGGGCCTTCCCGAAGAAACTGACGGAACCGAATTTGAACCTTTGATCAGTGGAGGCTGCCATGACTGCATCGAGTGCCGCCGGCGAGGGTGAGCCGCTGCTCCTTGAGCGCCGCGCGGGCGGCGTCGCGCATCTGATGCTCAATCGTCCGGCCCAGTACAACGCGCTGTCCGAAGAGATGCTGGCGGCGCTGCACGCCGCGTTCGAATCGTTGGCGGCCGACTCCGCGGTGCGGGCCGTGGTGCTCGGCGGGGCGGGCAGGGCATTTTGCGCCGGCCACGATCTCAAGCAGATGCAGGCCAACCGCAGCTTGGGCTACTACCAAAGGCTGTTCGACGACTGCAGCCGCTTGATGATGCGAATCCAGACGCTGCCGCAGCCGGTGATCGCGCGCGTGCAGGGAGTGGCGACGGCCGCGGGCTGCCAGCTGGTGGCAATGTGCGATCTCGCGGTCGCTGCCGAGGACGCCCGCTTCGCGGTGTCCGGGGTCAACATCGGCCTGTTCTGCGCCACGCCGTCGGTGCCGCTGTCGCGCAACGTCGGGCGCAAGGCGGCGTTCGAAATGCTGGTGACGGGCGAGTTCATCGATGCCGCCACCGCCATGCAGCGCGGACTCGTCAATCGTTGCGTGGCGGCGGACCAGCTCGATGCGGAGATCGAGCGGCTGACGGCTGCGATCGTGGCCAAGCCGCCGAGCGTCATCGCGGCGGGCAAGGCGCTGTTCTACCGCCAGCTCGAACTCGGGCTGGCGCCTGCCTTTGAGATCGCCGGACAGGCCATGGCGTGCAATATGGTCGACGACATCGCGCAGGAGGGGGTTCTCGCCTTCATCGAGAAGCGGACCCCGAGATGGGAGCCTGTCTGACGGGCTCCCTGACTAGGTTGATGTTGCAAATTCGCTCATTTTGGGCGCTGGAATCGGCCATTTGTTTCGCCGCCGGGGTTCTCTAAAATGGCCGAACCAGCCCGCCGTCATCCATCCTGATGAGCATCCTATGAGCGCAGTATCCATTGCCGCCAAGCCGGTGTATCAGCCCAAGCATAAGGTACGGTTCGTCACCGCCACCTCGCTGTTCGACGGCCATGATGCGTCGGTCAACATCATGCGCCGGGTACTGCAGGCCTCGGGGGCCGAAGTCATCCACTTGGGACACAACCGCTCGGTGCAGGAAATCGTCAATGCGGCCCTGCAGGAGGACGTACAAGGCGTGGCAATCACCTCGTACCAGGGCGGCCATGTCGAATTTTTCAAATACATGATGGATCTGCTGCGTGAAAACGGCGGCGACAACATCAAGGTATTCGGCGGCGGCGGCGGCGTCATCGTGCCGGCGGAGATCCGCGAACTCATGGCCTATGGGGTGACGCGCCTGTATTCCCCGGAAGATGGTGCCAAGCTCGGGCTGCAGGGCATGATCGACGATGTCATCCGCAGCAGCGACTACGATTTGTGCGCACTGGCGCCGGCTGAACTCGAGGCACTGGAGGCACTGCGTTCCGGCAACCGCCGGCAGCTCGCGCGCGTCATCACGGCGGTGGAAAGCCGGACCTACTCCATGCGGGTGCGCCAGTCGATGCTGCAGGCCGCCGCCGGCATCAAGGTCCCGGTGCTCGGCATCACCGGCACCGGCGGCGCCGGCAAATCCTCGCTGACCGACGAACTCATCCTGCGGCTGCGCCTCGACCAGGGCGACCGGCTGCGCGTCGCAGTCATCTCGATCGATCCCTCGCGCAAGCGCACCGGGGGCGCACTTCTCGGCGACCGTATTCGCATGAATGCGATCGAGTCCGACCAGATCTTCATGCGCTCGATGGCAACCCGCGATACGGGGAGCGAAATCTCCGCCGCGCTGCCGGAAGTGCTGGCCTGCTGCAAGTTGAGCGGCTTCGATCTGATCGTGGTGGAAACCTCCGGCATCGGCCAGGGCGAATCCGCCATCGTGCCGCTGGTCGATACTTCGGTGTACGTCATGACTCCGGAATTCGGTGCGGCCTCGCAGTTGGAGAAAATCGACATGCTCGATTTTGCCGACTTCGTGGCGATCAACAAGTTCGACCGCAAGGGCTCCGAGGACGCGCTGCGCGACGTACGCAAGCAATATCAGCGCAACCACGCATCGTTTGCACAGACGCCGGACCTCATGCCGGTGTACGGCACCATGGCCTCGCGCTTCAACGACGACGGCGTCACGGCGCTGTACCAAGCCATGCTGCCGCGCTTGACGGAGCAGGGCCTGAAGCTCGGCCCTGCAAAACTGCCGCGGGTCGCCGTGAAGGCTTCCTCGCGCGGCCGCGCCATCGTGCCTTCGGCGCGCGTGCGCTATCTGGCGGAGATTGCCGAATCGCTGCGCGAATTCCACCAATTCATTGGACGCCAGGCGCGCATCGCGCGCGAGCGCCAGTCGTTGCGCACGGTCAAGGCCTTGTTTGCCGCCTCGGGCCGTCCGGCCGCGGGCTTCGACGAGCTGATCTCGGCGAAAAACGCCGCGCTCGACTCGGGCGCGGCCAAGCTCCTGGAGCAGTGGCCGAAGACCCAGGAGCTGTACGCGCAGCCCGAATACGTCGTGAAGATTCGCGACAAGGAGATTCGCACCCGACTCACCAGCGATTCGCTGTCAGGCACCAAGATCCGCAAGGTGTCGCTGCCCCGCTACGAGGACGACGGCGAGGTGTTGCGCTTCCTGCTCAAGGAAAACTTGCCCGGCTCCTATCCCTATACCGCCGGCGTGTTCGCCTTCAAGCGCGAGGGCGAGGATCCGACCCGCATGTTCGCCGGCGAGGGCGATGCCTTCCGCACCAATCAGCGCTTCAAGCGGGTGTCCGAGGGAATGCCGGCGCACCGCCTGTCCACCGCCTTCGACTCGGTGACGCTGTACGGGTGGGATCCGGACCTGCGCCCGGACATTTACGGCAAGGTCGGCAATTCCGGCGTGTCCATCGCGACGCTCGACGACATGAAGGTGCTGTACTCGGGGTTCGATCTGTGCGCGCCGACGACCTCGGTGTCGATGACCATCAATGGTCCCGCGCCGATGATTCTCGCGATGTTCATGAACACCGCGATCGATCAGCAAATGGAGAAGTTCCAGCGCGAGAACGGCCGCGAACCGACCGCGGACGAGGCGCAGAAAATCAGGGCGTGGACCCTGTCGACGGTGCGCGGCACGGTGCAGGCGGACATACTGAAGGAAGACCAGGGCCAGAACACCTGCATCTTCTCGACCGAGTTCGCGCTCAAGATGATGGGCGACATGCAGGAATATTTCGTGCACCACCAGGTGCAGAACTTCTACTCGGTCTCGATCTCCGGATACCACATCGCCGAAGCGGGCGCGAATCCCATCTCGCAGCTGGCGTTCACGCTCGCCAACGGCTTCACCTACGTCGAGTCGTATCTCGCCCGCGGCATGCACGTCGACGACTTCGCCGCGAACCTGTCGTTCTTCTTCTCGAACGGCATGGACCCGGAGTACTCGGTGATCGGCCGCGTCGCGCGGCGCATTTGGGCGGTGGCGATGAAGAACCGCTACGGCGCGAACGAGCGCAGCCAGAAGCTCAAATATCACGTGCAGACTTCCGGCCGCTCATTGCACGCGCAGGAGATGGCGTTCAACGACATCCGCACCACGCTGCAGGCGCTGTGCGCCATCTACGACAATTGCAACAGCCTGCACACGAATGCCTATGACGAGGCGGTCACCACGCCCACCGAGGAGAGCGTGCGCCGCGCCATGGCGATACAGCTCATCATCAACCGCGAATGGGGCCTGGCCAAGAACGAGAATCCGAACCAGGGCAGCTTCATCATCGATGAGCTGACCGATCTGGTCGAAGAGGCGGTGCTCAAGGAATTCGACGCGATCTCGGACCGCGGCGGCGTGCTCGGCGCCATGGAAACCGGCTATCAGCGCGGCAAAATACAAGAAGAGTCGCTGTTCTACGAGCGGCAGAAGCACGACGGCTCATTCCCCATCATCGGCGTCAACACGTTCCGCAAGCCGGAAACCGCGGACGCACCGGCGGTGGTGGAACTGGCGCGCTCCACCGATGCCGAGAAGCAGTCGCAGCTCAAGCGGCTCGAGACGTTCAAGCAGACCCATGCCGGCCGGGCGGCGCAGCTGCTCGAGCGCCTGCGGCGCACGGTGATCGAGAACGGCAACACCTTCGAGGTGCTGATGGAGGCCGTGCGCGGCGCATCGCTCGGCCAGATCACGCACACGCTGTACGATGTCGGCGGCCGCTACCGCCGCAACATGTAGGGTCCATGATGAACGAATATCACGCGCCCTTGGCCGACATGAAGTTCGTGCTGCGCGAGCTCGTGGATCGGGAACTGCTCGCGCAGCTGCCGGATTTCGGCGAGATGACCATGGACGTGGCGGAGTCGGTGCTGGAAGAAGCCGCCAAGTTCGCATCCGGCGTGCTGTCGCCGCTCAATCAAATCGGAGATGTGCAGGGCGCGCGCTGGCAGGACGGACGGGTGCTGACGGCGGATGGCTGGAAGCAGGCGTACGCCCGCTTCGTCGCCGACGGCTGGGGCGCGCTTTCTTGCCCGGCGCAGTTCGGCGGGCAGAATCTGCCCCGCGTGCTCTCGGCGCTGGTCGAGGAGATGTGGAACGGGGCCAACGTGGCTTTTGCACTGTGTCCGATGCTGACCCGGGGCACGGTCGACGCCATCGAGCTGCGCGGCGCGGAGGGGCTGAAGGATACCTACCTCGCGAAGCTGGTGAGCGGCGAATGGACGGGGACCATGAATCTCACGGAGCCGCAGGCCGGCTCCGACCTGTCCGCGGTGCGCACGCGTGCCGTGCCCGACGGCGGCGGCCGCTTTCTGCTCGAAGGCCAGAAGATCTTCATCACGTACGGCGATCACGACCTCACGGACAACGTCGTGCACCTGGTTTTGGGGCGCGTTGCCGGGGCGCCCGATGGGGTCAGAGGCATCTCGCTGTTCGTGGTGCCGAAATTCCTGGTGAATGACGACGGTTCGAGCGGGGCGCGCAACGACGTTCATTGCGTGTCCATCGAGAACAAGCTCGGCATCCATGGCAGCCCCACCTGCGTGCTCGCCTACGGACAAAACGGCGGCGCGCTCGGCGAGCTGGTCGGCGAGGAAAACCGCGGCCTCGAGTACATGTTCATCATGATGAATGCGGCGCGCTTTTCGGTGGGTGTGGAGGGCGTGGGTCTTGCGGAGCGCGCCTACCAGACGGCGCTGCAGTATGCGCGTGAGCGGGTACAAGGCACGGACGGCGCCGCGCGCGGCGGCCCGCGCGTCACCATCGTCCATCATCCGGACGTGCGCCGCATGCTGCTGCTCATGAAGTCGCAGACCGAGGCGATGCGCGCGCTTAGCATAGTGGTCGCGATGTCGCTCGACGCTGCCCGCCTGCACCCGCGCGCCGAGGAGCGGGAGCGCCACCAGGCCTTCGCCGATCTGATGATTCCCGTGGTCAAGGGCTGGTGCACGGAGAATTCCGTGGACATCGCCTCGCTGGGGATACAGGTGCATGGCGGCGTCGGATTCGTCGAGGAGACGGGTGCGGCGCAGTACCTGCGCGATGCACGCATTACGCCCATCTATGAGGGCACGACCGGCATCCAGGCCAACGATTTGATCGGCCGCAAACTCGCGCGCGACGGCGGCCGCGCGGCGCAGGCCGTCATCGCCGACATGCGCTCAGCCGCCGCCGCAGCGGCGGCCGCCGCGAAAGCCGCGGCGCCGGGCGCAGCGCCGAATCTGGCGGAGATCGCGGCGGCGCTCGCCGGCGGCGTCGACGCGCTGGAGCGGGCGGTTCGCTATGTAGTTGAGACCTACAGCCGGGACATCCGCAGCGTGTCGGTGGGCGCCGTGCCGCTGCTCAAGCTGTTCGGCATCGTGTCGGGCGGCTGGCAATTGCTGAGATCGGCATCCATTGCGCAGCAGCGGCTCGCCGCACCGGGCGGCGCCGGCGCCGAGAGCGGCTTCCATCGCGCCAAGATGGCGACCGCGCGCTTCTATGCGGATCACGTGCTGTCGCAGGCGGCGGGCCTCGCGCACAGCATCGTGCACGGCGCGGCCGGCGCATTGGCCGAGGGTGTGCTCTCGTAGCGCGCATGGACGGCCGATATCCGCAGCGCATCGTTTGCCTGACCGAAGAGCCCACCGAGGTTCTGTACGCGCTTGGGCTGTCGGATCTCATCGTCGGCATCTCCGGGTTCACCGTGCGCCCGGCGCGCGCCCGCCGTGAAAAGCCCCGCGTCTCGGCGTTCACCAGCGCCAAGATCGATCGCATACTCGCGCTCAAGCCGGATTTCGTGGTGGGCTTTTCGGATATTCAGGCCGATATTGCCCAGGCGCTGATCAAGAGCGGCATCGAGGTCTGGATCAGCAATCATCGCTCGGTCGCCGGCATCTTGGGCTACGTACGCCGGCTCGGCGCACTGGTGGGCGCGGCGGAGCAGGCCGAGCACTATGCGCTCAAGCTGGAAGCGCATGTCGAGGACGTGCGCACAGCGGCGGGCCAATTGCGCCGCCGTCCGCGGGTTTATTTCGAGGAGTGGGATGAGCCGCTGATCACCGGCATTCGCTGGGTGAGCGAGCTGATCGGCATCGCCGGCGGCGACGACGTGTTCCCGGAACGTGCGCTCTGCGCTTTGGCCAAGGACCGCATCCTGGCCGATGCCGGCGAGGTCGTGCGGCGTGCGCCGGACATCGTGCTGGGGTCCTGGTGCGGCAAGCGCTTCCGCCCGGAGCGGGTCGCCGCCCGGCCCGGCTGGGAGGCGGTTCCCGCCGTGCGCGACGGAGAGTTGCACGAGATCAAATCGCCGCTGATTCTGCAGCCCGGCCCGGCCGCTCTAACCGACGGTCTCGATGCCATTCACCGCGTGGTGCGCCAATGGTCGGAGCGGCCTGCCGCCGCGCGCCGCTCCGCTTAAGGTCACTCCGAGCCCTCCGTGCCGAATCCGTTCGCCCCCGAGACCGATACCGTGCCGTCGCCGTGCGTGGATATTTGCCGCTTGGATCAACGGGGACTGTGCATCGGTTGCCGGCGCACCATCGAGGAAATCATGGAATGGCCGCGCGCCAGCGCGGCGCGGCGGCGCCAAATTCTGGGCGACCTACCGCTGCGCAACGCTCCGGATCACTCGCGGTAACGCTGCGGATCACTCGCGATAAGAGCTGTCGATCCGATCCAGTCGCCGCAGAAGCCCCGGCCAGACGAGCTTGTCGGGTCCTTGGCCGTTGGAGACGGCCCGGGCCTGCTCGAGCGCGGTGTCGATGATGCCCTGCGCTACCGGTATCAATTCGCCGCCGCCCGCCTGGGCGCGCACCTGGATCGCGCACGTCGATTCAAACAGGTACATCAGCTGGAAGGCTTCCGCCACGCTGCGGCCGCACGTGAGCAGACCGTGATTGCGCAGCATGAGATAGTTGCTTTGGCCGAGGTCGGCGACCAGGCGGGGTTTCTCGTCGTCGCGGAGGGCGACACCCTCATAATCGTGATAGGCCAAGTTTTGCAGCACGAAAATCGATTGCTGCGAGAGAGGCAGCACGCCTAGCTTTTGCGCGGAGACGGCGACGCCGTTGAGAGTATGCGTGTGCAGAACGCACCCGACGTCATGGCGCGCGGCGTGGATGGCACTGTGAATGGTGAATCCCGCGGGGTTGACCGGCCAGGGATTGTCGTCGACTTTCTTGGCGTGCATGTCGATCTTCACGAGGCTCGAGGCGGTAATCTCGTCGAACATCATGCCGTAGGGATTGATGAGGAAATGGTGTTCAGGCCCCGGCACGCGCGCGGTGATATGCGTGAACACCAGGTCGTCCCAATGGAAATGCGCGACCAGCCGATAAGCCGCGGCCAGGTCGATCCGGATCGCCCGCTCCTCTGGGGAGCATTGCGCGGCGGAGTCGCCGACCGTAGGGATTGATTTCATCATTTGGGGAACTCCTTCGGTCAGAGGCCCGTCAGCGCGGCTGCATGCGGATGGCGCCGTCGAGACGGATGGTTTCGCCGTTCAGCATGGCGTTTTCCAGAATGTGAGCCACCAGCGCGGCAAATTCGTCGGGCTCGCCCAAGCGCGGCGGAAACGGTGTCTGCTTACCCAGCGAATCCTGCGCTTCCTGCGGCATGCTTTTCATCATCGGGGTGGCAAAGATGCCGGGTGCAATCGTCATGACACGGATCCCGGACGACGCCAGTTCGCGCGCCATGGGCAGCGTCATCGCGACGATGCCGCCCTTCGACGCCGCGTAGGCCACCTGCCCGATCTGCCCGTCGAACGCGGCCACGGATGCCGTCATGACGATGACGCCGCGCTCGCCCGCGTCGTTGGCAGGATTCTGCTGCATCACTGCCGCCGCGGCCTTGGCAATCAACACCGTACCCACCAAGTTGATTTCGATCATTTTTCTGAAAAAAGCGCCCGGCATGACGCCTTGCCGCCCGACCATGCGGGCAGGCGTGCCGATGCCCGCGCAGTTGACCGCCGCATTGAGACCGCCCATTCGCTCGCGGGCGCGGTCGATGGCACCGTTGACCGCGGCTTCGTCGGTCACATCGGTCGCAATGAAGGCCGCGCCCGGCCCCAGCGCGGCGGCCGCCGCGGCGCCTTGCGCCTCGTTCACGTCGAGAAGCGTGGCTTTGCCGCCCGCCGCCACCAGGCGCCGCCCCACGGCAAGCCCCAGCCCCGAGGCACCGCCGGTGACGACCGCATGGGTTTCTTTCAGCTGCATACGCTGCTCCTAGCCGAGCGTGAGCACGGCGACCTGTTCGTGGATGGCGCAGTCGAGCATCGAATCACTTGAGACTGATGGTGGTGTTCACGCCGCCGGAACCGACGCCATCGTCGAACCAGCGCGCGGTCACGGTCTTGGTCTGGGTGTAGAACTGCACCACCTGTTTGCCGTAGGGCCCGAGGTCCCCGAGCTTGGAGCCGCGCGATCCGGTAAAGCTGAAGATCGGCACGGGTACCGGAATCGGTACATTGATGCCCACTTGCCCGACGTCGATCTCGCTTTGAAAGCGGCGGGCGACGGCGCCGCTTTGCGTGAAGATGCCGGTGCCGTTGCCGAAGGGATTATTGTTGACGAGCGCGATCGCCTCGCTCAATGAATTCACGGCGACGATGACCATCACCGGCCCGAAAATCTCGGTGGTGTAGATCCTCATCTCCGGCGTCACCCCGGAGAAAATCGTGGGTCCGATGAAATTGCCCTGTTCGTATCCCGGCACCTTGATGGCGCGGCCGTCCAATTCGAGCTTGGCGCCTTCCTTGATGCCGTCCTCCACCAGGCCCAAGATGCGCTGCTTTGCGGTCTTCGACACGACGGGGCCGAGATCCGCGCCCTTTTCCGTGCCCGCGTTGACTTTGAGCGTCTTGGCCTTGGCCACGATGTCGGGTATCCACTGCCGCGCTTCGCCCACCAGCACGGTGACGGAGGTGGCCATGCAGCGCTGTCCGGCCGCGCCGAAGGTTGCGCCGACCAGGGCATTGAGCGACTGCTCCTTGTTGGCGTCCGGCATGACGACGGCGTGATTCTTCGCGCCCATCATGCATTGCACGCGTTTGCCGTGCTGCGAGGCGAGGGTGTGGACATGCGTGCCCACGGCGGTCGAGCCGACGAAGGAGACGGCGGCGATGTCGGGGTGCGTGCACAGGGCGTCGACGGCGCGCTTGCCGCCATGGATGATGTTGAGGACGCCGGGCGGTATGCCGGCCTGCAGGGCGAGCTCGGCCAGCAGCATGGGCGTCAGCGGATCCTGCTCGGAGGGCTTGAGCACGAAGGTGTTGCCGCAGACGATGGCCATCGGGAACATCCACAGCGGAATCATGGCGGGAAAATTGAACGGCGTGATGCCCGCGCACACGCCGATGGGCTGGCGCAGCGTATAGGTGTCGACGCCGCCCGCCACATTCTCGGCAAATTCGCCCAGCTGCAGGCTGCCGATCGAGCAGGCGTGCTCCACCACTTCGAGTCCGCGGAATACATCGCCCTCGGCATCCGCCAGGGTCTTGCCTTGTTCGGCGCTCAAGGTGAGCGCGATGCGGCTCATGTGTTCGCGCACCAGCGCCTGAAGCTTGAGCATGATCCGCGCGCGAGCCGCCAGCGGCGTGTTCTTCCAGGTCTTGTAGGCTTGCGCGGCGGATGCCACGGCGGCGTTGATTTCCTCGTCGGTGGCGAAGGGGACCTGCGCAAGCACTTCCTGGGTGGCCGGGTTGACGACGTCGCGCCATTCGCTGGTTTGCGATTCGACGAATTTGCCGTCGAGCAGCATTTTGACGGTGGGTAGTCTGGTTCGGCAGCGTTGCAAGTTGGCTTGTCATACGGTGTCCCTCAAGGTCGTTGTTGCGCGCCGGCCGCGCAACTCCGCCCTAGTTTAGACCGATCCCGCACCATTCGTATCGCGTAAACTAAGGCGGCCACACCCGGTGCCCAGCCTTTAAATATGCGCCAGCGACATAGCAACACGGACCCTGCCCAGGATGGCAACGGGACGGCGGCCGCGGCCGCGCGGACCGCGGAACCGGGCACCATCGCGATCTGCTTCGTCGCCGCCGCCCTGCAAAGCGTCCGCGACCGGAATTTGAACGCGGACGAGCTGCTGGCGAAGGTGGGGCTGTCCCCGAGCCTGCTGCAAGTGCCCCAGGCGCGGGTGTCGGCGAAGCACTACGGCGCCCTGTGGCGCACCATCGCGCTTGCCCTCGATGATGAGTTCTTCGGCCAGGATTCGCGCCGCATGAAGGCCGGCAGCTTCGCGATGCTGTGCCACTCGGTCGTCGGCTGCAAAACCTTGGGTCAGGCCCTCGATCGCAGCCTGCGTTTCTATGCGCTGATCCTGGACGACATCTCGGGCACCCTGATGCGGGGCGCCAACGAGGCGAGAATCGTCCTGCACGAGCGAGCCGCGGGCGCCAGTCGGCGCGTATTTGCCCACGAGCTGTTGTTGATGCTGCTCTATGGGGTGTCTTGCTGGCTGGTGGGCCGGCGCATACCCATCCTGCGCACCGAATTCAGCTATGCGGAGCCGGCCCACAGCGCGGAGTACCGGCTGATGTATTGCGCGGATTTGAGCTTCGACCGGCCGCAACACCGCGATCGCCTTCGAGCGCGAGCTACCTGGATCTGCCGGTGGTGCAGAACGAGCGCTCCGTCAAGGAGTTCCTGCGCACGGCGCCGGAGAGCATCCTGTTGAAATACAAGAATGGCAGCAGCTTGAGCGCCAAGGTCCGGCGGCGGCTGCGCCAGTTCCTGCCGGGCGAGGTCGCCGGATTTCGAAGGATTGGCCGCACGAGCTGAATATGACCCCCGCCACCATGCGCCGCCGGCTGCACGAGGAAGGGCGAGTCGTACCAATCGATCAAGGACCAGCTGCGGCGGGATCTCGCCATCGGCTACCTGAGCCATTCGAGCCGCAGCGTCATGGACATTGCCCTGGAATTGGGATTTTCCGAACGCAGCGCATTTCATCGCGCGTTTCAGAAAATGGACCGGTGCCTCTCCGGGCGAATTTCGCCGCACATTGCAGGTCTAGCGGCGACGCATGTTGCAATTCTGCGCAGACGATTTTGAGCGGTTTGGTCACTCGTGAGACCGCAGCGGCGAATCGAGGATAATTCCAGCATGAATTTATCGGGCAAAGTCCTGGTGGTCACCGGAAGCGATGGCGTACTGGGTCAGGCGGTGGCCGCGACCTTGAGCGGCTATGGCGCGCAGGCTGGCGCTGCATCGATCATGGCCAATACGCCGCCGCGCGGCGCAGCCGGCCGGTGCACTGCATTATCGGCGGCATCGATTTGACTGCAGGAGGACGCCGCGCGCTCGGCGATGGAGCGGATCGTCAAGGAGGCCGGCCGCCTCGATGGCCTGATCAACATCGCCGGGGGATTTCGTTGGGAAAAGCTTGCCGGCGGCACCTCAACACGTTGGGACTCCATGTACAAGACTCAATCTCAGAACCGCCGTCGTCGCCTGCCAGGCGGCGCTGCCCCACCTCGATGCAGGCGGGCGGCGGACGCATCGTGAATGTCGGGCGCGATGGGTGCGGTCAAGGCCGCCGCCGGCATGGGAGCCTACGCCGCATCGAAGGCGGGAGTGGCGCAATTGACCGAAGCCCTCGCCGAGGAATTGAAGGAGCGCGGCATCACGGTCAATGCCATATTGCCGAGCACGCTCGATACGCCGAAGAATCGCCTCGATATGCCGCAAGCTGATTTCACCCGATGGGTGAGCCCCGGCCGAGGCCGCCGAGGTCATCGCGTTCCTGGTCTCCGACGAGGCGCGCGCCGTCACCGGGGCCTTGATTCCGGTGGCGGGGCGCGTATGACAGCGCGCCTCCGGCGCATCGCCGGGCGCGCGATTGCGCGCCGCCGTTGCCGACGGAGCGGCCCTTGCAAGTGGTCGGCGCCATCAACGCCTACGCGCGCACGAATGGCGGCCGCTTGCGGGTTCAAAGCCCTGTATCTCTCGGGCGGAGGCGTCGCCGCCAACTCGCTGGGCGTTCCGGATCTCGGCATCAGCACCATGGACGATGTGCTGATCGACATACGCCGCATCACCGATGCCTGCGCGCTGCCGCTGCTGGTGGATGCCGATACCGGGTGGGGCGGCGCCTTCAACATCGCGCGCACCGTGAAGTCCTTCATCAAGTTGGGCGCTGCCGGATTGCACATCGAGGATCAGGTGCAGGCCAAGCGCTGCGGTCACCGGCCCGGCAAGGAAGTCGTCTCGAAGCAGGAAATGGTGGATCGGGTCAAAGCGGCCGTCGATGCCCGCACCGAACCCGAATTCGTCATCATGGCGCGCACCGATGCGTTGGCCGTGGAGGGCATCGACAAGGCCATCGAGCGCGCGATCGCCTGCGTCGAGGCGGGCGCCGACATGATATTTCCGGAGGCGATGACCGAGCTGCCGATGTACCGAGCGCTTCAAGGACGCGTCAAGGTGCCGGTTCTCGCCAACATCACCGAATTCGGCCAGACGCCCTTGTACACGCGCGAGGAGCTGGGCTCGGTCGGCGTCGACATCGTGCTGCATTGCTGCTCGGCCTATCGGGCGATGAATGCGGCCGCGCTCGAGACCTACCAGGCGATCCGCCGCGACGGCACGCAGAAGAACGTGCTTGGATCTCATGCAGACTCGCGACGATCTGTACAAGTACCTCGACTATTACGCGTACGAAGCCAAACTGGACGAGCTGTTCGCCGCCGGAAAGGAAAAGTGACGGATCAGGAGATGACCATGCCCGAAGCCGCAAACCCAGACCGCCGCCTTCAAGCCCAAGAAATCGGTCGCCCTGTCCGGCGTGACGGCGGGCAATACGGCGCTGTGCACGGTCGGGCAAAACCGGCAACGATCTGCATTACCGCGGCTACGACATTCTCGACATCGCCACCGAATGCGAGTTCGAAGAGATCGCCCATCTGCTGGTGCACGAGAAGCTGCCGAACCGCGCGGAACTTGCGGCCTACAAGGCCAAGCTGAAAGCGCTGCGGCGTGCTGCCCGCGGCGGTGGCGACCGTGCTCGAACAGCTGCCGGCCGCAAGCCACCCCATGGACGTGCTGCGCACCGGCGTGTCGGCGCTCGGCTGCTGCATTCCCGAGGCCGGCGATCACAGTGGCGCGGGCGCGCGCGATATCGCCGATCGGCTGCTGGCTTCTTTGGGTTCGATGCTGTGCTATTGGCATCACTTTTCGCGCATCGGCCGGCGCATCGAGGTGCAGACCGACGACGATTCGATCGGCGCGCATTTCCTGCACCTGCTGCATGGGCGCAAGCCCTGCCGCGTCGTGGGTGCGCGCCATGCACACCTCGCTCAATCTTTACGCCGAGCATGAATTCAACGCCTCGACCTTTACCGCGCGGGTGATTGCGGGCACCGGTTCCGACCTCTACTCCTGCATCACCGGCGCCATCGGCGCGCTGCGCGGGCCGAAGCACGGCGGCGCCAACGAAGTCGCGTTCGAGATTCAGAGCCGCTATCCGACGCCGGATGCCGCCGAAGCGGATATCCGCCGCCGCGTGGCGAACAAGGAAGTGATCATCGGTTTCGGCCACCCCGTGTACACGATCTCCGATCCGCGCAATCAGGTCATCAAAGAGGTGGCCCGCAGCTTGGCGCGCGAGGCCGGCGATGATGCGCGGGTTCGAGGTCGCCGAGCGCATCGAGTCGGTCATGCACGACATCAAGAAAATGTTTCCGAATCTCGACTGGTTCTCCGCCGTGTCGTATCACCTGATGGGCGTGCCGACCGCGATGTTCACGCCGCTGTTCGTGATCAGCCGCACCTCGGGATGGGCGGCGCACGTCATCGAGCAGCGCGAGGACGGCAAGATCATCCGTCCCAGCGCCAATTACATCGGTCCGGAGAATCTTCCCTTCGTGCCGCTGGCACAGCGTCCGTAAGGAGCCCGTCACGCCTCATGTCCCACGATGTCAAATCCGCCGAACGTCCCGCGCCCGATCACATCCTGACGGCGATCGCGGACTATGCGGCGAGCTTCGAAATCAAGAGCCAGCTCGCCTACGAGACCGCCCGCTACTGCCTGATGGACACGCTGGCCTGCGGCTTTCAGGCGCTGAAATATCCGGCCTGCACGAAATTGCTGGGGCCGGTGGTTCCGGGCGCGACGCTCACCAACGGCGCGCGCGTTCCGGGCACGGCTTACGAACTCGACCCCATCAATGCGGCCTTCAATATCGGCGCCATGATTCGCTGGCTCGATTTCAACGACACCTGGCTGGCGGCGGAATGGGGCCACCCGTCGGACAATTTGGGCGCGATTCTCGCGGTGGCCGATTATCTGTCGCGCTCCGGCCGGCCGGTGCCGGTGCGCGACGTACTCACCGGCATGATCAAGGCGCATGAAATTCAAGGCGTGCTCGCCTTGGAGAACAGCTTCAATCGGGTCGGGCTCGATCATGTGCTTCTGGTGCGCGTCGCCTCCACCGCCGTGGTCACCGCGCTGCTCGGCGGCTCGCGCGAGCAGATCATCAACGCCGTGTCGAACGCCTGGGTCGACGGCGGGGCGCTGCGAACCTACCGGCACGCCCCGAATACCGGCTCGCGCAAGAGCTGGGCCGCCGGCGATGCGACCAGCCGCGCCGTGCGCCATGCGCTGTTCGCCCTCAAGGGCGAGATGGGCTATCCGTCGGCGCTGTCGGCCAAGACCTGGGGCTTCCAGGATGTCTTGTTCAAGGGAAAATCGCTGGCCTTGCCGCAGCCCTTCGGCAGCTACGTGATGGAAAACGTGCTGTTCAAGATCTCATACCCGGCGGAATTTCACGCGCAGACGGCCGTCGAGGCGGCGATGACGCTGCACGGGCAAATCTTGCCCAAGATCGACGACATCGAGCGAATTACGATCGAGACCCAGGAACCCGGCGTGCGCATCATCGACAAGACCGGCCCGCTCGCGAATCCCGCGGATCGCGATCACTGCATTCAATACATGGTCGCCATTCCGCTGCTGTTCGGCCGGCTCAATGCCGACGGATTACGAGGACCGCGATCGCCGGCGATCCGCGTGTCGATGCGCTGCGCGCCAAAATGCAGGTGCGGGAGAATGCCGCATTCACGCAGGACTACTACGACCCGGACAAGCGCTACATCGGCAACGCCGTGCAGGTGTTCTTCAAGGACGGCAGCGTCAAGCCGGCGCGTGCAGGTGGACTATCCCATCGGCCACCGCAAGCGCCGCGAGGAGGGCATGCCGGTGCTGGTCAAGAAGTTCGAGGCCAGCGTCGCGGCGCATTTCAACGCGCGAGCAAACCGAATCGATCAAGGCGATGTTCGCGGACCCCGGCGTTCTGGCCGCGATGCCGGTGAGCGAGTTCGTCGCGCGGCTGGTGACGGCCTCGTAAAATAAACCTCTCCGCCGCGCCGCATTATGACGCATCGGGCTTGCCGAACGACCCGCGCTGTATCGGGATAGTGCGTCGATGAGTCGAGTACAACCGTCCAGGATCCCAGCGACCGCCGAGCGGCGCGAACACGTCGACCGGCGCCGCCGGGTCTGGTGGGCGGTTGTTTACGGCAGTTTCAATCCCCGCCGCCGTGCGCCGCCGCGCCGGCTCGACTGACGCGCGCTATCATTCGCTCGATTGGCATTCCTCGCATTTGCTGGCGGTGGCCATCGGCATCTTGTTGTTGAGCGTGGTGGACGCATTCCTGACCTTGATGCTGCTGCAGGGGGGCGCCGACGAGGTCAACCCCATCATGGCGCTGGTCGTGTACCGCAGCGTGGCGATGTTTGCGGCGCTGAAGATGGCGCATGACCAGCGTCGGCATCGTTTTGATGGTGTTTCTGGCCCGCTACCGATTCATGCGCCTGCTGCCGGTCGAGTGGGTGCTGTACGGGGTGCTGATCGCCTATGCGAGCCTCATCGGCTACGAGATTCGCATGCTCAAGAGTCCGCTCGAACTGCCGATCTTGTAATTCTGCTGGCCGCCGTCACATTCCATATTGTGCCGCCTTCGGCTAAACTAGCGGACACGGTTCGCAAACCCTCCGCCACTTCTCATCATATTGATGTACTTGAGGTTTTTACCCGTCCCATCGCCATGAGTCAATCACTCGCCGACCAATTACGCCACCACGGCACTCTCCGGCGGAAATGCCGCTTTCATCGAGGATCTCTACGAGCAGTTCTTGAAGGACCCGAACGGGGTCGAGCCGGCGTGGGCCGCCTACTTCGGGCGATTGCAGGGCGGAGGCGCCGGCGGCGAGGTCGCCCATACCCCGATTCGCGAGCGCCTGGCGGCGCGGCTGTCAAAGCGCCGCCGCGCGCGGCAGCGCGGGCGCCGAGCGGCGCGATCGTGGCGGCGGCAAGCGCCAAGCAGGGCGCCGTGTCGCGTCTCATCCAGGTCTACGCGAACCGCGGCCACTTGGTCGCCAACTTGGATCCGCTGGGTCTGCAGGAGCGCGCCAAGCCCTATGTGCTCGACCTCGAATATTTCGGCCTGTCGGATGCCGATCTCGACACCGAGTTCTTCACCGGCAGCCGCAATCACGCGATCCCCGAGCGCGCCAAGCTCAAGGATATTCTCGCGGACCTGAAATTCATCTACACCGATACCATCGGCGCGGAGTTCGCGCACGTATCGGACACCGACGAGCGCCTGTGGCTGCAGGATAATTTCCAGGTGGCGCGCCTGCAGCGCCGCTTCAGCGCCGATGAGAAGAAGAACATCCTCTGGCAATTGACCGCCGCGGAGGGACTGGAGCGCTACCTGCATACCAAGTACGTGGGCCAGAAGCGCTTCTCGCTCGAGGGCGGCGACAGTCTGATCCCCTTGCTCGACGATCTGGTGCAGCAGGGCGGGCAAGCTGGGGGTCGAAGAGGCCATCATCGGCATGGCGCATCGCGGCCGTCTCAACGTGCTGGTGAATCTGCTCGGCAAATCGCCCAAGGACTTGTTCAGCGAATTCGAGGGCCAGTACGATCTGGCGAAGCTGCGCGGTTCGGGCGACGTCAAGTACCACAAGGGCTTCTCCTCCGACTTGAAAACCGAATCGGGCAATGTGCACGTCGCGCTGGCGTTCAATCCCTCGCATCTGGAGGTCGTGAATCCGGTGGTGGAAGGCTCGGTGCGGGCGCGCCAGGAACGGCGCGGCGATGCGCGCGGGCGACAAGGTATTGCCGGTGCAGATTCACGGCGATGCGGCATTCGCCGGGCAGGGCGTCATCATGGAGACGCTGCAGCTGTCGCAGGCGCGCGGTTTCTACACCGGCGGCTCGGTGCACGTCATCATCAACAATCAGGTCGGCTTCACCACCAGCGATCCGCGCGACGCGCGCTCCACGCTCTATTGTTCCGACGTCGCGAAGATGGTCGAGGCGCCGATTTTCCACGTCAATGCCGACGATCCGGAGGCGGTGTGCTTCGTCACGCGTTTCGCGCTCGAATACCGCATGAAATTCCACAAGGACGTGGTGATCGATCTGGTGTGCTATCGGCGCCACGGCCATAACGAGGCCGACGAACCCGCGGCCACCCAGCCGCTCATGTACCAGGTCATCCGCAAGAAGCCGACCGCGCGCCAACTCTACGCGGACAAGCTGGCGGCCGAGGGCGTGCTCACTGCAGCGGAAGCGGCCGCCATGATGGAGCAGTACCGCAACGGGTTGGACGAGGGCAAGCCGCAGGCGCGCGCCGCGCTCGGCCTCATCGGCAATAAATTCACGGTGGATTGGAGCGAGTACCTGGGCGCGGATTGGTCCGAGCCGGTGAAGACCGCGGTCGACATGGGGCGCCTGCGCGCGCTCGGCAAGGCGATCACCACGTACCCTTCCGACTGGGTGCTGCATCCGCGCGTGCTCGCCGTCATGCAGGCGCGCGAAAGGATGCTGAACGGCGATCTCGCGCTCGACTGGGGCGCCGCGGAGAATCTCGCGTACGCGAGCCTGGTGCAGGAGGGCTATCCGGTGCGCCTCACCGGCCAGGACAGCGGCCGCGGCACGTTCTTCCACCGGCACGCGGTGCTGCACGATCAAGCAACGGGCCGCCGCTATGTTCCGCTGCAGCATTTGGCGACGCAATCAGCCGACGTTCACGGTGATCGATTCGGTGTTGTCCGAAGAGGCGGTCATGGGTTTCGAGTACGGCTTCTCGACCACCGAACCGCATTGCCTGACGATTTGGGAAGGGCAGTTCGGCGATTTCTGCAACGGCGCGCAGGTCATCATCGATCAGTTCATCAGTTCCGGCGAAGCCAAGTGGGGCCGCCTCTCCGGCATCACCCTGCTTCTGCCGCATGGCTACGAAGGCCAGGGGCCCGAGCATTCCTCGGCGCGCTTGGAGCGCTTCCTGCAGCTGTGCGCCGAGTACAACATGCAGGTGTGCGTGCCGTCGACGCCGGCGCAGATGTTTCACATGCTGCGCCGGCAGATGGTGCGGCCGCTGCGCAAGCCGCTGATCGTCATGACGCCGAAGAGTTTGCTGCGCCACCCCTTGTCGGTGTCGCGCCTGGAAGAGCTCGCGCACCGGCGGGTTCTACTCGGTGATCGACGAGATCGACGACCTCAAACCCGTCCGCGGTGACCCGCATCGTGCTGTGCAGCGGCAAGGTGTATTTCGATTTGCTGAAGGCGCGCCGCGAAGCCAAGGCGGATTCGGTGGCCGTCGTGCGCCTCGAGCAGCTCTACCCCTTTCCTTCGGAGGAGTACGAGGCGATTCTGCGCAAGTACGCGAATGCCCGCGAAATCGTCTGGTGCCAGGAAGAGCCGCAGAATCAGGGCAGCTGGTATCAGATTCGCCATCGATTGCAGTCGAAGCTGGGCCCGACAGGCACGAACTGCTGTACGCGGGACGCGCCGGCGCGGCGGCGCCGGCCACGGGCATCTCCGCCCTGCACGAGCAGCAACAGAAAAATCTGGTCACCGCGGCGCTGCAAGGCATCCCGCCGGAAGAGACTTCGCGACAAACCATGCGCCTTCCGGCGGCTCAAACTAGGACGGGTTAATGACTATCGAAGTTCGCGTGCCGCAGCTGCCGGAGTCGGTGGCTGATGCCACGCTCGTCTCATGGCACAAGAAGCCCGGCGATGCCGTCGCGCGCGATGAAAATCTCGTGGATTTGGAGACCGACAAGGTCGTCCTCGAGGTTCCCGCGCCGGTGGCCGGCGTGCTCAAGGAGATCAAGCTCGCCGACGGCACCACCGTGACCAGCGGCCAGCTATTGGCGGTCATCGAGGAGGGCGCCACGGCCGTTGCCCGGGGCGAGCGCGCCCGCCGTCATGGCCGCATCCGGCGGCGTGCCGGCCGCAAGGACCGCGGCCGGATGCCGTCAAGCCGCGACGCCGCGCGGCGGCCAAGCTGAGCCCCGCCGCGAAACGCGTGGTCGAGGAGAACAGGATGGACCCGAAGGCGGTTAGCGGGCTCCGGCCGCGACGGACGCGTCTCGAAATCGGACGTGGTGAATTATCTGTCCGCCAAGGACGCCGCGCCTGCACCGGCTGCGGCCCTGCTCCCGCGTCCAAGGCCGCCGCCGCACGTTCCGAGAGCGCGCGGCGCGCGCGCCGAACAGCGCGTGCCGATGACGCGGCTGCGCGCGCGCATCGCCGAGCGCATGGTCCAGGCGCAGGCCACGCAAGCCCTGCTGACCTCTTTCAACGAAGTGGATCTTGAAGGCGGTCAACGAACTGCGCGCGCGCTACAAGGACCAGTTCGAGAAGCAGCATGGCGTGAAGCTCGGATTCATGTCGTTCTTCGCCAAGGCCTGCGTCGAGGCGCTGAAGAAATTTCCGGCGGTCAACGCCTCGGTCGAGGGCAACGACATCGTCTATCACGAATACTTCGACGTCGGCGTCGCCGTGTCCACCGACCGCGGCTTGATCGTGCCGGTGTTGCGCGATGCGGATCTGCAGAGCTTCGCGGACATCGAGAAATCCATCGCCAATTTCGCCGGCCGCGCGCGCGCCGGGACCATCACGATGGAGGAACTGACGGGCGGCACGTTCACCATCACCAACGGCGGAGTGTTCGGGTCGCTGCTGTCGACGCCCATCGTCAATTCGCCGCAGAGCGCCATTCTCGGCATGCACAAGATTCAGGACCGCGCGGTCGTGATCGACGGCGCAGGTCGTGGTGCGCCCCATGATGTACATCGCGCTCACCTACGATCATCGCATCATCGACGGCCGCGAAGCGGTGCAGTTCCTGGTGACCGTCAAGCAGTGCCTCGAGGATCCGGCGCGCATGGTGCTCGGCCTATGAGCGAACTCTACGATGTCATCGTGATCGGCGCGGGTCCCGCGGGCTATCCCGCCGCGATTCGCGCCGGGCAGAACAAGCTCAAAGTGGCCTGCGTGGACGAGTGGCGAGAACACCGACGGCAGCTTTGCCTTCGGCGGAACCTGCTTGAACGCCGGATGCATTCCCTCGAAGGCGCTGCTCGAGTCATCCGAGCTGTATCAGCGCGCCAAGGAGGAATTCTCCGTCCACGGCATCAAGATCGGCGAGCTCACGCTCGATCTCGCCGCCATGCAAAAGCGCCGCGCATCCGTGGTCAAGACCATGACGGGCGGCATCACGGCGCTGTTCAAGGCGAACGGCGTCACCGGCATGCAGGGGCATGGGCGCCTGCTGCCCGGAAACAAGGTGCTCGTGACCCAGGCGGACGGCACGGAAAGGACATTGGAAGCCAAGCACGTGGTCCTGGCCTCGGGATCCGTGCCGGTGCGGCTCAAGAATGTGCCGCACGACGGCAAGTACATCGTCGATTCGTGGAATGCCTTGGAGTTCGATGCGGTGCCCGCGCGTCTCGGCGTCATCGGCGCCGGCGTCATCGGACTCGAACTCGGCAGCGTTTGGCGGCGGCTCGGCAGCGAGGTGACGGTGCTCGAGGCCTTGGAGCAGTTCTTGCCGATCGCCGATGGCGCGATCGCGAAGGAGGCCCAGCGGCATTTCAAGAAGCAGGGGCTCGACATCAAGCTCGGGGCCAAGGTATCGAGCGCCGCCGTGTGCGGGCGCAGCGGTGGACGTGGTCTATTCCGATGCGCAGGGCGAGCATGCGCTCCAGGTGGACAAGCTGGTGGTCGCCGTCGGGCGCCGACCCTTCACGGAGGGGCTGCTGGCGGAGGGCACGGGTGTCAGGCTCGATGAGCGCGGCTTCATCCAGGTCGACGAGCATTGCCGCACCGGCGTGCCGAACGTGTGGGCGATCGGCGACGCGGTGCGCGGACCGATGCTCGCGCACAAGGGCAAGGAGGAGGGCGTCATGGTCGCCGACCTCATCGCCGGGCACTTTGCCGAAGTGAACTACAAGGTCATTCCCTCGGTGATCTACACCGCTCCGGAAATCGCCTGGGTGGGGCAGACCGAGGAGCAGGTCAAGGCAAGCGGCCGGCCCTACAAAGTGGGCACGTTTCCGTTTTCGGCGAGCGGCCGCGCACGCGCCATGGAAGCCGCACAGGGACTGGCGAAGATCGTGTCCGCCAAGGACGACGACGAAGTTCTCGGCGTCCACGTGATCGGGCCGATGGCCGGCGAACTGATCAGCCGAGGCAGTGCTCGCCATGGAATATTCGGCCAGCACCGAGGACATCCAGCGCACCATTCACGCCCACCCGACCCTGTCCGAGGCGATCCACGAGGCCGCCTTGGCGGTGGACAAGAAGGCGATCGACAGCATCAACCGCTAGGCTCCTAGGCTCCCCGCGACACATCATGTTTTTGCTGCGCCATGGCCAAAGTTATTTCAACCTGCATTTCAATGCCACGCGAGTCGATCCGGGAATTGCAGATCCGGAATTGACGCCGCTTGGGCTCGAGCAGGCGGCGGCAGCCGCGCAGCGGCTGGCAGATGCCGCGCTGACGCGCATCATCGTTTCGCCCTACACCCGGGCGCTGCAGACCGCGCAGCCGATCTTGGCGATCCAAGAGTGCCGGTCGAAGTCATGCACGAGGTTCGCGAGCAAGCGGCGTTCGCATGCGATATCGGCAGTCCGCCCGAGGTGCTGGCCAGCCGCTTCCCGCAGCATGATTTTGCGCATCTGCCGCCGCAATGGTGGCCGGCCGGCGTCGAGACCGCGGCAGCGACCAGCGAGCGCGCGAACGTCTTCCGCGCCCACATGGCCGCGCGCAATGACGGGGCGACCACGCTCATGGTCGGTCACTGGGCTTTCATTCAAGCATTGACCGGCGTCGCTCTCGCGAACGGCGAAATTCTGGAGTATGACCTGACTAGTTGATTCGTCGCCGTGTGGCGGGCAATTCAACTTGTCGTGAGCGGGGTGCTATGGCAGAGCCGGCAACCCGAGACCGGCCCATGACGCGGGAAACGCGCCTCGGGATGGCGGTGACAGTTGAGGCAGAAGTCGTGGAATCGCGCCTCGACTGCGACCTTGATGTCGGCTGCGCCGCTGCGATGGCAGTGGATGCAGGCATCGAAACCGCGGCCATCGGCATAGTTATGGTGACAGACGAGACAGTTGACGGCCACGTGCTTGCCGTGATCGAAATTCAACGGCAGCGTTTGCGCACGGCGCAGCAGCGGTTCACGCAGCGCGAGACCCGCCCGGCTCGGGATGAGCGTAGCGAGCGCGACCATCGTCGCCGCGATGAAACCGGCAACGAACGCCGAGTGACGCCCGAATGCGAGCCGGCGCACGGCGGCCGCGTGCGGCGCCGTGGCGACGCGCCTGCGCCTGAGCAGCATCGCGATGCCTCCGGCCGCGACGGCGACGAACAGCAGGCGCCGCCCGACGCCGGGCGTGTAGCGGCCGGCCGTGATCACATGGGCCGCGAGCAGCGCTAGACTCAAGCAGCCGCAGGCGATGTGCGTCGCCTGAAAGCCGCGATGGCTGCGCCAGAGGCGGCGGCGCGACGCCGCCGCAGAGCTCACCGCCAATACCAGCATCAGGGTGAAGGCGGCGATTCCGGCCAACTGGTACAAGGGCGCGGTGGGTTTCAAATACTCGACGGCGGTATGGTCGGCGACGAGCGCCGCGAGAATGTGCAGCGCCGCCCACCCCAAGGCGACCCAGCCGAGCGCCTCGTGGCGGCTGAGCGAGAGCAGAACCGGCGGCGTACCTTGCCGCGGCCGGACCGGGCAGGCGCACAGTACGAGACAGGCGAGGGTGGCGGCGAGCCCGAGGAGTTCCGATAGCTCCCAGCCTAACGTGGTGAAGCCGGCGACCAGCGGCAGGGCTGCCGTGACCATCAATCCGGCTCCCCACGCCAAATAGCGCCGATCGGGTAAATTCAAGCGTGCCATCTCGCATTGTACCTAAGCGGCCCAGCGCCCCCGGTGCCGCCTACTTCTTGCGTCGCGCACTGATGACATTGGCCAGCTGGGCGATGCGCGTCAGCACCTGCGAGAGCTGCGGCAGCCCGGTGATCGAGATCTTGATCAGCATGTGCGCCACGCTGTCGCGCTTGTCGGTGACCGTATTCATGCCCTGAGATGCTGATTTTCTCGTCCGCCAGCGCGGCGCTGACGTCGCGCACCAATCCGCGGCGGTCGAAGGCATCCACCTCGATGTCCACCGGAAACTCATTGGCACCCAATCTTGCCCCAGGCGACAGCCAGCACTCGGGCCGGCGACTTGACGCTGAGGCGGCCGAGATTGGCGCACGAGCTGGCATGGATGCTGACGCCCCGGCCCACCGTGATGTAGCCGACGATCGGCCTCGGGCGGCACGGGTTTGCAGCAGCGCGCATAGGTGGACAGCAAATCGCCGATGCCTTGAACCTCGATGCTCCGGTTCGCGGGCCGCCGTCGTGCTCTTGGCGCGTGCCGTGTGCTCGGGCCGTGCTTCGCGCGCATGCAAAATGCGCTGGATGGCTCCCGCCACCTGCGCGGGGCTGACTTCGCCCAACCCCAGGGCTTCATGCAGGGCGTCGGTGCTGGGCAATTTCAGCTCGCTCAGCAATTCGGGGATGGGCGGACTGCCGACCCCCAGACGATGAATTTCGCGGTCGAACATCGCGCGGCCCTCGGCTCTTGTTCTGAGTCTCGTTCTGCTTGCGGAACCAGGCGCGAACCTTGTTGCGATGTCTGCGGGCTCGCCAGAAAGCCGGATTGGGGCGACAGCCAATCGCGCGACGGATGCGCCGACTTGGCCGGTGATGATTTCCACCGTTTCGCTGTTCTTGAGCTGGTAGTCGAGCGGCCACCATGCGTCCATTGACCTTCGCGCCGCGGGTGCGATGGCCCAGATCCGTATGCACCTGATAGGCGAAATCGAGGGGCGTGCCGCCCACCGGAACATCGACGATTTCACCCTTGGGCGACACGACGTAGATGCGGTCCTGAAACAGATCCACGCGCATGCGGTCGAGAAAATCGCGCGAAGTGTCGCCGCCTTCGGCGGGCGCCAGCAAGGAGCGCAGTTGGTTGATCTTGCGTTCATAGGCTTGAGTCGCGCGCGGCCGCCCTCCTTGTAGCGCCAGTGCGCCGCCACGCCGCGCTCGGAATTCGGCGTGCATCTCATGCGTGCGGATCTGGATTTCGACGGCTTGCGCGCCGGGTCCGATGACCGCCGTGTGAATCGAACGGTAGCGATTGTCCTTCGGGGTCGCGATGTAGTCGTCGAATTCCCCGGCGATGAACTGCCACAGCGAGTGCACCACGCCGAGCGCCGCATAGCACTCTGCAACGTTGTTCACGAGCACGCGCGCGGCGCGGATGTCCATGAGCTGCTCGAAGGCGAGCTGCTTGGCCTGCATCTTGCGCCAAATGCTGTAGATGTGTTTCGGCCGCCCCTCGATGGTCGCGTCGATGCCCGCATGCTGCAGTTCGCCGCGCAGCTGCGTCTTCAGGTCATCCATGTAGTGCTCGCGCTCGGAACGCCGCACGTTGAGGGCGGCGGCGATGCGCTTGTAATCGGCGGGCTGAAGGTAGCGGAACGCGAGATCCTCGAGCTCCCACTTCAATTGCCACACACCCAATCGATTCGCGAGCGGCGCATAGACTTCGCGGGTTTCGGTCGCGAGCTTGCGCTGCTGGGCGTGATCGAGCGACTTGGCGGCGCGCATCTTCTGCAATTGCGCGGCCAGCCGCACCACCACCAGACGCACGTCGCCGATGACGGCCAGCAGCATCTTGCGCAGCGCCTCGGCCTGACCGGACTCGAGCCCCTGCTCGGGCGTCCAATCGGCCGGCAAACCGAACTCTCCCAATTGACTCAAGGCGCGCGCCAGGCGCAGCGCATCGGCGCCGAAGCGCTTTTCGGCGGCTTCCCGATCCAGGAATCTGGCGTCGAGCAGAGGGTGCAGCATGGCCGCGATCACCACGTCGTCGTCGGCATCGAGGGTCCGCACGATCTCCGCCACATCCAGAGCCGCGCGCAGCACGGCGGATGTCCGAGTCGGGCAGATCGAGCTCGCGCACCGCTGCAAAGGCGGCGAGCAGCCGCTCGCTGGCCGTGACTCGGATTGATGCCGTCGTTTCCATTTGAATGCGCTGCTGCTGCCGGTGGGTTTAAGCGCCTATTGCCGGTATCATACGCGCCATGACGGATGCCAAGAATGCGGATTCGTGCGTGCGGGTGCTCGGCATCGACCCCGGATCCCAGCGCACGGGATTCGGCGTGTTGGATGCGGTGGGCGCTCGATTGACCTACGTGGCCAGCGGCGTGATTCGTACCGAGAAGGGCGAATTCGCCGAGCGGCTGTGCGAGATCTTTCGCTGCGTGCAGACCATCGATCGCCCAGTACCGCCCGCACGAGATCGCCATCGAACGTGTCTTCGTCAATCGCAACCCCGACAGCGCGTTGAAATTGGGCCAGGCGCGCGGCGCCGCCATCTGCGGCACCGCGGATGCCAACGCGGAGGTTTTCGAATACGCGACGCGGCAGATCAAGCAGGCCGTGGTCGGGTCGGGCAGCGCGGAAAAGGCGCAGGTCCAGCTCATGATGAAAAGCATCCTCAAGCTCGACGGCCCGCTGTCGGCCGACGCCGCGGATGCCTTGGCCGCCGCCGTATGCCACGCGCTGCGCGGCCGCGTGCGCGTCTCGGTCCTGCGTTCGGCAGGCCGCGGATGATCGGCTTTCTCAAGGGCCGCCTGGCCGTCAAGCAGCCGCCCATGCTGATGGTCGACGTGAACGGCGTCGGCTACGAAATGGAAGCGCCCATGTCGACGTTCTACGGGTTGCCGGCCACGGGCGAGCCGGTGGCGTTATTCACTCATTTGGTGGTGCGCGAAGACGCGCATATCTTGTACGCCTTCGGCACCGACGGCGAGCGGCGGCTGTTTCGCGGCCTGCTCAAAGTCTCGGGGGTCGGCCCGAAGATCGCGCTGGGAATTCTCTCCGGCGCCAGCGTGGAGGATTTCCTGCGCATCATCGAGGCGGAGGATATCGCCATGCTCACCCGCATTCCGGGCATCGGCCGCAAGACCGCCGAGCGGGTGATCATCGAGATGCGCGACAGCGTCAAGAAGCTCGCCGATGCCGGCCGCCGCCGGCCGGCGCCGGCGGGAGCGGCTCCGGCGCAACTCCGCAGAGCGAGGCTTTCAGCGCCCTGATCGCGCTCGGCTACAAGCCGCCGGAAGTGGTTCGGCTCCTGAAGTCGGTCGACGGTGCGGATCTCGCGACCACGGAAATCATACGCCGCGCCCTCAAGTCCGCGGCCAAGGCATGAAGCACCAGAATGGGCATTGAACAGGATCGCATCATCGCGGGGCCGGCCAAGCGGGAAGACGAGGTGGTCGACCGCGCGGTGCGGCCGAAGAGTCTCGCCGACTACGTGGGACAGGCGACCGTCAAGACTCAAATGGATATCTTCATCCAGCGCGGCGCGCAATCGCGGCGAAGCCTTGGATCACGTGCTGATTTTCGGGCCGCCGGGACTCGGCAAGACCACGCTGGCGAACATCATCGCCAATGAGCTGAAGGTCAACATTGCGCCAGACCTCGGGTCCGGTCCTGGAGCGGCCCGGCGATCTGGCGGCGCTGCTGACCAATCTCGAGCCGCGCGACGTGCTGTTCGTGGATGAGATCCATCGCTTGAGTCCGGTGGTCGAAGAAGTCCTGTATCCCGCGATGGAGGATTCGCAGCTCGATCTCATGATCGGCGAAGGCCCCGGCGCGCGATCGATCAAACTCGATCTGCCGCCTTTCACGTTGGTGGGCGCCACGACCCGGGCGGGTCTTTTGACTTCGCCGCTGCGCGACCGCTTCGGCATCGTGCAGCGACTGGAGTTCTATTCGACCGAGGACTTGACGAAGATCGTCACGCGCAGCGCCTCGATCTTGAAGCTGCAGCTGCAGGCGGAAGGTGCGCATGCGCATCGCCGAGCGCTCGCGCGGCACGCCGCGCATCGCCAACCGGCTGTTGCGCAGGGTGCGCGACTTCGCCGAGGTCAAGGCCGCCGGGCTCATCGAGCGCCGAAGTTGCGATGGCGGCGCTCGACATGCTGGAGGTCGATCCGCAGGGGTTCGACATGCTGGATCAGAAAACTGCTGCTGACGGTGATCGAAAAATTCGAGGGCGGGCCGGTCGGCGTCGACAGCTTGGCCGCGGCCATGAGCGAGGAGCGCGGCACCATCGAGGACGTGATCGAGCCCTTCCTGATTCAGCAGGGATTCCTGATGCGCACCGCGCGCGGCCGCGTCGCCACGCGCAGCGCCTATGCGCATTTCGGGCTCGCGGCGCCGGCGATCGACCGGGACCTGAAGCTGCCGCTGTTCCGGGACGCGCAGTAGCGGCGAACGTGCAAGATCTACAATGACCAGGAAGTTCGAAATTCGTGCCGGGTCTACTGGGAGGACACCGACGCGGGCGGGGTGGTGTATTACGCCAATTATCTCAAGTTCATGGAGCGCTGCCGGACCGACTGGCTGCGCGCGCTCGGCATCGATCAGGTGCGCCTGCGCAGCGAGCGGCGGCTGCAGTTCGCGGTGGTGTCCGTAACCGTGGATTTCCTGCGTCCCGCCGTGCTCAATGATGAAATTCTCGTCACCGCGGAACTCGAGCGCCTCAGCGGTGCCACAATCGGCTTCAAGCAAACCATCATGCGCGGCGGCGATGCAGCTCATCGACGCGAGCACTCGCGTCGCCTGTCTCGATTCCGGCACGCTGAAACCGCGTCCGATTCCAAAGGATTTATTCGTGGAGTGGCGCAATGGGCAATGACTTATCGATCTGGACTCTGGTGCTCGATGCGAGCGTCATCGTGCAGGCGGTCATGGTATTGCTGATGGGCGCTTCCGTCGCCTCGTGGGCCGTCATCTTCAAGAAGGGGCGCGTCATCTCGCATTCGCAGCGCCAGGCCGATCAATTCGAGGCGGCATTTTGGTCGGGCGGCGATCTGACCACGCTGTATCGCAGCATCGAGACCAAGGGCCGCGAGGGCACCGGCGAGCAGAGCATTTTCGAGTCGGGCTTCGGCGAATTCAGCCGGCTGCGTCAACTAGGGAACGCCCGCCGATCAGCTGCTCGAGGGAGCCCGCCGCGCGATGCGGGTCGCGCAGATGCGCGAAATGGACCGGCTCGAACGCAATCTGGCCATGCTCGCCACGGTCGGCTCGACCAGCCCCTACGTGGGATTGTTCGGTACGGTGTGGGGCATCATGAGCGCCTTCCACAATCTCGGCAACGTGCAGCAGGCGACGCTCGCGGCGGTGGCGCCGGGCATCGCCGAGGCATTGATTGCCACCGCCATCGGCTTGTTCGCGGCGATTCCCGCGGTGGTCGCATACAATCGATTTGCCGATCAAGTCAGCCGCCTGGAACTGAGGTTCGACACCTTCGTCGAAGAGTTCTCGACGATTCTGCATCGCCACGGCCCGGCGCGTCCGGCCCAAGCCTAACGCTCATGCCCAAGCCGCTTCGCCGCCGTAAGCTGATGGGAGAGATCAACGTGGTGCCGTACATCGACGTCATGCTGGTGCTGCTGGTCATCTTCATGATCACCGCGCCGCTGCTCAAGGAGGGCGTCAAGGTCGATTTGCCCGACGCCGGCGCGAAGCCCATCGACCCGGAGTTCCTGGCCAAGCACGAGCCGCTGATCGTCACCATCGACGCTCGCGGGCGTCTGTACGTGAATTTCGGCCAGAATCCCGACAAGCCCGCCTCCGAAGCCACCGTGAGCGCGCGCACCGCCGCGCTACTGCGCCGCGATCCGCAGACCCCGGTCCTGGTCAAAGCCGATACCACGGTGCCCTATGGCACGGTGGTGCGTGCCATGGTGCTGCTGCAACATGCCGGCGCCTCGAAGGTCGGATTTCTAACCGATCCCGTGCGGCCTCCGCCGCGCGGGGGCAACCAGCGGGGCCGGCGGCGGTGCGGGTTGAATGCGGGATTTCTTGCGTGAACACTCGTGGGCGGTCGTCGTTTCCGTACTGCTGCACGCGTTGCTGGTGGGCGGCCTGGTGCTCGCGGCGTTGATTTCCGCCCACCGGAAGCCGCCCTAGCTCGGAGCCGCTGCCGATCGATGCGGTCGTGGTCGATTCGCAGGTGCTGCATGCCGCGCAGCGCGCGCAAGAGCGAAGCCGCGCAAGAGGCGGCGCGGGCGCGCGCGGCCGAGGCGGCGAAGGCAGCCGCGGAGAACGCGGCCAAGAGCCAAGGCCGCGGAGGAGGCCAAGGCGGCGCAGGACGCCAAGGCCGCCGAAGAAGCCAAGGCCGCGCGAGGCAGGCCAAGGCGGCGCAGGACGCCAAGGCGGCCGAAGAGGCCAAGGCGCCGCGGCGGCGAATGCCGCCCAGGCTCGCCGCGGCCGAGCAGCAACGGCTGAGCGATGCGCAAAGGGCGGCGGCGCAGAAAGCGGCGCGGCGCGGCGGCGGAAGCCGATCTTGCGGCAGAGGCCAAACGCGCCGCGGACGCCAAGAAAGCCGCCGAGGCCGAAGCAGGCCGCGGAGGCCAAGCAGGCGGCCGAGGCCAAGCAAATCGCCGATGCCAAGCATGCGGCCGACGAGCGGGCGCGCGCCAGGACCGCGAGGCGGAATTGCGCAGGCAACTGGCGGACGAGGAGCATCGCAGCGCGGTGGAATCCGGTCCCCTGCGCGACAGCTATATCGCCAAACTGCGCAATCGAATCCAAAACGCCTGGATCAAGCCGCCGTCGGCGAGCGTCGGGTCTTGATTGCCTGGTCGAAGTCACCCAGATTCCGGGCGGCGAGGTGACGAGCGCGCGTGTCACCCAGTGCAACGGCGACGCCGCCGCCCGCCAATCGATCGAGAATGCGGTGTATCGTGCATCGCCCCTGCCGGATCCCCCGGACCCGGCGCTGTTCGAAAGAAACTTCGTATTTAGGTTCAAGCCCGATGAATAAACGTACTTGCATGTTTGGTGGCCGATCGGCTCTCTGTTGATCTCTGCTCGCGGCATGGGCGGAACTCGTGGTCGAAATCACGAAAGGGCAGGACGAAGCCATTCCCATCGCCATCGTGCCTTTCAGCTCGCCGGAGGCCGCGCTCGTTCGACGTGGCGCAGCTCGTGAGCGACGATCTGGCGCGCAGCGGCCGCTTCAAGACCACGGATCGCAAGGACATGATCGAGCAGCCGCACACCGGCGCCGCCATCTCCTTCGACGATTGGCGCCGGCTCAACAACGATTACATCGTGGTCGGCCAGGTTCAGACGCTCGGGTCCGGATCACTACAACATCACCTTCGAGCTCTACAACGTGCTCACCCGGCAACGGCTGCTGGGCTATCAGATATCAGCGCCAACAAACCCGGGCTGCGCCTCGCGAGCCACCAGGTCGCGGACATGGTGTTCGAGAAAATCCTCGGCATTCGCGGCGCATTCGCCACGCGCATCGCCTATATTTCCGTGCTCGGTGTCATTGCCGCACAGGGATTACCGGCTCATCGTGGCGGATGCGGATGGCGAGAATCCGCACGTCGTGATGGAATCGAATGAACCGCTGATGTCGCCGGCGTGGTCGCCGGATGGCCAGAGACTGGCGTACGTCTCCTTCGAGGACCGCTTGCCGTCGGTGTATGTGCAGGTGCTTGAAGACCGGCGAGCGGCAGCGGGTGTCGGCGCGCGCGGGCGTGAATCAGGCGCCGGCATGGTCGCCGGACGGCAAGAAGCTGGCGCTCACGCTCTCGACGCGGGACGGCAACTTGGACATCTACGTGCTGGATCTGGCCACCCAGGCGCTGACCCGCATTACCGACGATCCCGGGATCGACACCGAGCCGCAGTGGTCGAAGGACGGCCAAAGCCTGTATTTCACTTCGGATCGCGCGGGCGGCCCGCAGATCTACCGCATCGGCATCCAAGCCGGCGACAAGCCGCGCCGCTTGACGTTTCAGGGCAGCTACAATGCGCGGCCGCGGCTCTCGCCCGACGAATCGCAACTGGCGTTCGTCACCCAGGAAGACGGGGCGTATCGCATCGCGACCATGGATCTTCGCGGGCGCGGCGATGTCCAAGTGCTCACCAAGGGCCATTTCGACGTTAGCCCGAGCTATGCGCCGAACGGCGCGGAGATCATTTATGCGAGCCGCGATCGCGGGCGCGGCGTGCTGGCCTTGGTCAGCGCCGACGGCCGGGTGCAGGAGCGCTTGGTGTCGAGCGAGGGTGAATTGCAGGAGCCTGCATGGGCGCCGTTCTAGATGCGGCGACCATGCAACAAAGTACACAAATAAGCTCGTCATCGGTAGGCTAAGTGTTACGTCAATCGGATGGAGATGAAAAATGAAACGAATCGTATCGATCGCGTTGCTGATGGCCGGAGCGGCGCTGCTGTCGGGATGCCCCAAAAAGCACAATGTGATTGAACCGCCGACCGCCGGGACCCAGGTCCCCGGGTCATCCGAAACGGCGGGAACGGAGGGTGCGTCGACGTCTCGAGGCGGGCGCTGGGCGGCGAGGCCGCGGCCGGGCGCGAATGCCATGACGGCACGGGGCCGCTGGCGCGAAGCGTCATCTATTTCGACTTCGACAAGTCGGAGATCAAGCCGGAGTTCGCCGATGTCGTGTCCGCTCATGCGCGCAACTTGACCAGTCATCCGAACCTCAAGATGAAGCTCGAGGGCAACACCGACGAGCGCGGCACCCGTGAATACAACATCGGGCTCGGCGAACGCCGCGCACAGGCGGTGCGCCGCGCTCTGATGCTGCAGGGAGTCGCGGAATCGCAGCTCACCACGGTCAGCTTCGGCGCCGAGCGGCCCGCGGTCGAAGGCGATGACGAGGCGGCCTGGGCGCAGAATCGGCGCGTGGAAATGGTTTACGCCCCGTGACGCCGCCGCGCGTCGTTCGGCTTGAGCGTGCCTGTCTCGCGCGCGCTCGCGATGGCGGGTTGCGCGAGCACGCCGCCGGAGGAGGATCCGGTGCAAATCAAGCTGAACGATCTCGACACGCGCCTGGCGCGCATCGAGCGGGTGGTGGCCAATCAGAGCCTGCTCGATTTGGCCAATCAGGACGAAGCGCATGCGCAGCGATTTGCGCGCCATGCACAACGACGTCGATGAATTGACCAACAGTCTCGAGGCGGGCCGCAAGCAGCAGCGTGACTTGTACGCCGACCTCGACCGGCGCATGAAGGTCCTCGAGTCGCGACGGCGCCGCCCGCGGCCGCGGTGCCGCCGGCGGCGCAGGGCCCGGCCGGTGCGGGCGACGGGGGCCTTCCGGCTCGGGCGCCGACGACAAGGCCGCGTATCAAGCGGCCTTCGATCTGCTGAAGAACAGTCAATACGATCGCGCCATCGCGGCGTTCCAGAAGTTCCTGGCCGACCTATCCCGACAGTCAGCTGGCGGACAACGCCCAGTATTGGCTGGGCGAGGCCTACTACGTCAACAAGTCGTTCTCCGAAGCGCAAGCGGCCTTTCAAAGGGTGGTCGACAAATATCCGCAGTCGCGCAAGCGTCCGGACGCCTTGCTCAAGATCGGCTATTGCCAGTACGAATTGAAGCAATTCGATCGCGGCCAAGCGATACCCTGTCGCAGGTGGCGACGCAGTTCCCGGACGCGCCCGGCCGGACACTTGGCGCAGCAGCGCCTCGACAAAATGGCGGCCGAGCAACATTGATTGAAGCCGCACCGCAAACCCGAGCGCCTGCGCGTCAACGAGATCTTTCATTCGTTGCAGGGCGAGGCCGATGCTGTCGGCTATCCGACGGTGTTCGTGCGCCTGACGGGCTGTCCGCTGCGCTGCCAATATTGCGACACGGAGTACGCGTTCCACGCCGGCGATTGGCTGGGCATCGAGACCATCGTCGAGACAGGTGCGCGGCTACGGCACGGAGCATGTCTGCGTGACGGGCGGCGAGCCCCTGGCACAGCCGAATTGCCTGCGGCTGCTCGAGCGCTTGTGCGACCACGGGCTTCGAGGTGTCGCTCGAGACCAGCGGCGCGTTGGATATTGCCGCGGTCGACAAGCGGGTGTCGCGGGTGGTCGATGTGAAGACGCCGGGTTCGCACGAGGCGGCGCGCAACAGAATCGAGAACTTCGAGTTGCTGACGCCGCGCGACCAGCTGAAATTCGTGATCTGTTCCCGCGAGGACTACGACTGGAGCAAGGCGTTCTTGCGGGAACACGGATTGCCCGAGCGCATGCCGGATACTGTTCTCGCCCAGCTACAACGAAGTCTCGCCGACGGCGTTGGCGGACTGGATTTTGGCGGACCGTCTGCCGGTGCGCTTCCAACTGCAGCTTCACAAGGTCCTGTGGGGCGACACGCCCGGCAAGTGAACGTCTGCCGCCGCAACCGCGCCACCCAAGCGCGCCATCGTACTGCTATCCGGCGGGCTGGATTCATCCACCGTGCTGGCCATGGCCGCGCGCGCGCGGCTTCGAGTGCTACGCGCTGAGCGTGCACTACGGCCAGCGGCACAGCGCCGAACTCGCCGCCGCCCGGCAAATCGCCGCGAGCCTGGGCGCCCGGGAGCATCGGGTCATGGGCGTCGATCTCGCCGGCATCGGCGGATCGGCGTTGACCGACCCCGGCATCGCCGTCCCCGAATCGCCGGGCAGCGGCATACCGGTCACTTACGTGCCGGCCCGCAACACGCTGCTGCTGTCGCTGGCCCTCGGCTGGGCGGAGATCATCGGCGCCGCCGATATTTTCGTGGGCGTGAACGCGGTCGACTACTCGGGTTATCCCGACTGCCGGCCGGAATTCATCGATGCATTCGAGCGTCTGGCGCGGTTGCGACCAAGGCCGGCGTCGAGGGCGCACGACTTCAAGATCCACGCGCCCCTCATCGACATGTCCAAGGCGGACATCATCCGCGCGGGTGCGCAATTGGGCGTGGACTTCAGCATGACGGTGTCGTGCTACCAGGCGGCCGCGGACGGCGCCGCCTGCGCACGATGCGATTCGTGCCGCCTGCGCGCCGCCGGTTTTGCAGCGGCGGGAATTCCCGATCCGACTCGGTATCGCCTCTGAACTACGCTCATCGTGCCGCCTCGAGGCACCGCGTCAGCAGGCGCGCCGCGGCCTCGGCGTTGGTCCCGACCAGCATATCGTCGTGGCGACCTTGCAGGCTGTGCCGTCGCAACGCATGGGCGTGCCGGCTCCAGAGGTTCGCGGATGAGGGGAGGCCAAGGTCGCGGCTGCCGGGCTCAAAGATCGTCAATTCGCCGGAGTATGTGCCGGGGCGGTAGGCGGCCGACGCCGACAGTGCGCAGAGCGCTACTGCGCGCAGGTGCGCCTGGACGCCGGCGGCGAATTCTCCAAACCGCCCATGCTTCAGCGCGACGATGCCCTGTGCCGCGCGCCGGTACAGATGCGCTGTCCAGGCCCACAAGCGCAGGAAACGATGTCCCGGCGGCAGTGTGGCGACCAAGCCGACGAAGGCGACGTCGTCTCCTCGATCGCTCAACCGCCGCGCCAATTCGAACGCCACGAGACCACCGAAGGAGTAGCCACACAAGAAATACGGGCCTTCCGGTTGCCGCGTTTTCACAGCGGCGAGGTATGCGTCAGTCATCGCCTCGACGGTTTCATAGGGCGGGTCACGGCCATCCAGGCCGCGTGCCTGAATGCCGATCACCGGCCCGGGCCAGGTCATTTTGCGTCCCAGACCGAACAACTCCATCACGCCGCCGCCTACGCCGTGGATGAAAAACAGCGGGGACGCACCCTGACCCGGCTTCAGAACGACGAGGGGGGAATAGATGGTGGGTCCATTCCCGCGCAGCGTCGCGCAAAACTCGGCGAAGGTCGGCGCTTGATTGATCAGATTCATCGGGAGCTCTCGGCCCAGCGCCTTCTCGAGCTCGGCCGTCATGGTGATCGCGCGGAGCGAATCGCCGCCAAGCTCAAAGAAATCATCCTTCGGCGTAGCGAGTCCGAGACCCAGGACGTTGCGCCATATGTGCGCAACGACGATTTCCACGGGATCCTTCTCGAAGAAAGTGCCGGCCCGGGACCCGAGGCGAGAATCGGCCTCTTCCTTGGCTCTGGCCAGATCCAAGGCGCGCAAGGCATGGCCATCAAGTTTCGAATTGGGCAGACGGGGGACAATCGGCACCGCGTAGAAGCGCCAGGGCCGCATGTGCGCCGGGACGGTTCGGCGCATCATGATGTCCAACTCGCCCAGGCAGTCATGCGAAGCGGTTTCGTGCGGCTGAACATAGGCAACCAGTTTGGCGCCGCCCTTGCCGTCGGTTCTCGCGACCACAGCCACGTCGCGCACGGACACGTGAGGGCGAATGGCCGCTTCCACACCGTCGAGTTCCACACGCACACCGCGGATTTTTACCTGCCGGTCCTTGCGTCCGATCCGATCATAGAGGCCGTCGGGCCGGCGGCGCACCAGGTCCCCGGTCTCGAATATCCGCATGTTCGGATATTCCGCGTCGCTTCGGAACGCTTCCACCTCGCAGCGTCCTCTGGACCAGGTTCCCAGCGCGACATAGGGGCTGCGAACGAGCAGTTCACCCACCTCGCCTTGGCGCGTTGGCGCTCCGTTTTCGTCGATGACGGCCAATGCGTTGCCCGGCAGCGGGTAGCCGATAGGAATTCTTTCCTCGTCCCCCAACGCCTTTTCACCGACGAACCATTGCATCATCGGCGCCTCCGTGGCGGCGTAAACCAACTGGATCGACGTCCCGGGCGATGTGCAGGCGCGGAGCAGTGCGATATCGCTCCACAGCGTCGTATCTCCGCCAACCCTCACCAGACGCAAGTCATCGCCGATGCCGATTTGGCAACTTTCCATCACGGATCTCAGCAGCGCCGGGAAGGCAAACAGAATCGATATTCGCCGGTCGCGAATGATGCGAAGAATTTCGCGCGCGCCGGCCTGCTGTGCATCGAGTACGTAGAAGGAAGCCCCAGTGAGTAATGCCGTGATCATGTCCCGCACCCCCACGATCGTGCACGGCGATGCCAGGGTCAGGAACCGATCATCACTGTCGATGTGGGCCGCATTGACTGACTGGCTCACGCGCTGCAGCAGGTTCCGCTGCGAATTGACGACGCCTTTGGGCTGGCCGGTGCTACCCGAGGTGAAGAGGACACAGGCGGCCTCGTCAGGGCTCAAGCGGGCCGGCCGCCAACTCTGCGGCGCGTGTCCGGGGTTGCGGTTGAGATCGAGGGTGCGACGAGAGTTCGAACCACGAAGGACAGCACCATGACCCGCAGCGGCGACCAAGAGCAAAGAGGGGCGGGAGTCATCCAAGACTCGTGCGATCCATTCAGGGGGACAGTCGCAGTCAAGGGCGACGAACGGACGTCCTGCCGCAAGACAGGCCAACATGGCAATCGGAAACGCGGTCGAAACGGGCGCCACGATACCGACCAAATCGCCGGGTGCGGTCGCCTCGGTGATCTGCTCCGCCCAACCGGCCAAGGCGCGCCAGATCTCGGCGTAGGTGATTGAAGCGTCAGGGCCAGCCAACGCGATCCGGTGCGGATAGCGGTGAACCACCGTTTCCAAGAGTTCGATGATGGATCGAGCCTTCGCCTCATCCGGGAAGGGGTCAAACGGCCGGTTGATGGGGCCGTTCCAGTCCAAGGGAAAACCGCTCTGATCGTTCCAGCAGAGCGCCGATCCGGTCCCAACGTTCCGCGGATTGTTCACTCCAACGAGAACACAGCGGGACAGGATTTGTTGCAGGAATTCCCGCGCCCATTCGGAATCGCTGACGCGCATTGCCGGTGATCTGGTTGCGCACTTCGGCTATCATGCGCGCCTGATTGGGACGGTAGCTCAGTTGGTAGAGCAAGGCCCTTTTAAGGCTTTGGTCCTGGGTTCGAGTCCCAGCCGTCCCACTTTTCCCCCACTTCCCGCGACTTCCGCTAAGATCCGCTCAGGCGTCTGATCGGGCGGTAAACCCCTGTAAAAGCAGCATTTTGATCGTCCGAGGACGTCCGGAAGCGGTCCTGGACAGCCACCCCCAAAAGGGGGCCTAATTGGGTTCTGCTGCATTGGCCACGGGCAGTACCGACCAGAGCGCATCAAAGCTCAGGCGGTCGTCGGTACGGGAATTTGTTCGGAAAAATCCCTCCAGAATTGTCGTGGTGTCATTGATTCCGTGGCGTTCTTCGAGACCGAATCCGTTTCTTGACCGGCAGCAGTCGTGCATCGAACGTGTAGGCGTCGGGACCCGTCACGACCCATTTCAGTGAGAACTGCGGATGGAGGGGATTCACGAGGACATTCCATTCGCCGGGGGTGATCACGGTGGGCACCCGCAGTGCCGGTAAATTGTTCGTCTTGAGCCACGCATCGCCAAATGCTCGACTGACCGCGATCCGGCTCTTCCAGCGTACCGGCAAAGACTTGGGCGTCAGAATGAGATGGTCAGGGATTTCCATGGAATAGGCATAAAAAGGTTGAATGTCATTGGTCTGTTTGAGGCGGACCAGAATCTCCAAGGCGGCGAGGGAGAGAGATTGTGCTGTGTAAACGATTGGACGGCCGGCGCTGTGCCAGCGGGCCGAGGCATAAACGCCGCCCTGACCGCTGAAGGCCTCTTTCCGGGTCCGTGTAAAGATCGCCGCCCCGATGCGGAAGACCCGCATGCAGGTTAGACGAACTGGCCGTAAGCCAACGAGCGAAGCAGATTTTCCACTTCGCGGGCGCCGAAGTCGGTATCCAATAAATCGAGGGGCGCTATATTGCCCAAGGCCTGCTCGGGCTTCGATAACCACTCCGATACCGCTGCGTCGGTCGTAAACAGTGCGCGGCCGAGATTGCGTACCCGCGCGGCCCGCAGCAGCTTCTCCGAAGTCTCGCTGGACAGGGGCGCGCCGTTGCCTCGTTTGCGGGTCACGGTGCGACGGGAAATTCCCAACTTTGCAGCTAACGTGCTGGTGGAAAGACCCAACGCTGAGGCAACCTGTTCGAACATGGGCGCCGGCAAGCCGTTGCGAACTTGGGTAAGAATCTCTAACAGGGGCTTTTCAGCTAAGACGAAGGCGGATTCCATCGGATTATCCTCTTGAGCCAAATGGCCTTCCAGCCGGCGCCATTATACCATCTCAAAGGGTGGTCGAAAAACGTCGAAAATCACAATAAATTGCTCTTTTCATGTGCCTATCGTCCCGATGAGCGTCAAGGCACCGGTGGCATCGATGCTGTACATGGAAACATCGTTCGAGCCGGAATTCGTGACATAGGCGAACTTGCCGGACGGATGAATGGCGATGGAGGTAGGCGTCGATCCTGCGGCTATTGTTCCAATGGACGTCAAGGCCCCGGTCGTGACGTCGATGGTGTACATCGAACTATCGTTCGAGGCGGAATTCGTTACATAGGCGAACTCGCCGGACGGATCGATGGCGATGGAGGTAGGCGTCGATCCTGCGGCTACTGTTCCAATGGACGTCACGGCCCCGGTCGTGGCGTCGATGCTGTACATCGAGACATCGTTCGAGCCGGAATTCGTTACGTAGGCGAACTTACCTGCAGGATCCACGGCTACGGAAACCGGATCTGTTCCCGCGGCGATCGTCCCTGTGGATGCTAAGGCCCCAGTCGTGGCGTTGATCGCATACATGGAAAAGCTCCCGGCCGATCCTGGCGTGGCGTTTAGCGTCGCCACGTAAACGAAATTGCCCGCAGGATCCACGGCTACGGAGATAGGGACTGGTCCCGCGGCGATCTCCCCTATGGACGTTATGGCCCCGGTCGTGGCGTTGAGGGTGTACATCCCGACGTTGTATGGAACACCAGCACCGCCAGTCACCACATAAGCGAACTTGCCGGATGGGTCCAAGACCATCGACGAGGGATTGCACAACCCCGGACAATTTCCGTTTATCGTTCCTGTGGAGGTTAAGGCCCCGGTCGTGGCGTCGATGGCGTACATCGCGACGCTGCCATTAGAGCCAGCCTCATAACCCCACGGATCCCCTTCATTTGTCACGTAGGCGAACTTGCCGAAAGGATCTACGCTGATGGACCCGGGGTAGACGCCGAACCCGTATGTTGATACCGGTGGTCCTATGGGCGCGAGGGCCCCGGTGGTGGGGTCGATCGTGTACATGGACACGTAGCCACCAACGCCGCCATCGCAGCCGCCATTCATTACATAGGCGAACTTTCCGGCAGGGTCCACAGCGATTGATTGCGGATCAACTGCTCCTGCCGTTATGGTGAAGGTCAACGAATTCGAGCTACGCTCGCCGGGTGCAGGATTGAAGACTGTGACCACGGCTGTCCCGGCTGCGGCGATGTCACTCGCCGAAATCATGAGCAGTGAGACCGTTGATGCTGCCGTTACTGGTGGTCGGCCGGTCGCTACCGTTCCAGCGCACGACTGAACCCGCCACAAAATTTGACCCAACTACCGTCAATTGATTATCTACCGCATCAACGAACTGTTCTCCTGCGGGAGCGCAGCTCGGAGAGAGAGCACTGATTGTGGGGACGGGGTTGGGACTGATCCGCTGGATACGGGCTGATTGATCGATGACTGACTCGTGCCGCCACCGCCACCGCCACCGCACGCGCTAAGCGCTGTCAGCAAGAGCGCGACAACCAGGGTGCGAAGGGGTGTGGAAGTGATCGTTATCATGTCGGTCTCCTGGGTTACCGGCTGGCCCAATTCGCCGCCTCACCCATAGAGACACCTTCCCGGTGCCAAACCCGACATTCGGCTCGCAAATTGAGTGACACCGCCGGCAACGATGCGGTGCAGGATACCGAGGCGCACTCTTCAACGCGTGCGCTCTATCAGCGCAATATCCGAGCTCACCTGTAGTCGATCGAACACAATTTCCGATCCCGCAGCCGAGACGTCGAAGTCGCGAACGATGAAGCCTTCCGGAAACTCGGCGAGTATGCGCTGGACGCCGGACCGCAGATCGAGGAGCGACGGGTTTTGGTGGCCGATATCACCGCCTAGAATGATGAGCGTCTGCGGGTCACGAAAAAACGCAGCCCGTGCTCCGCGCGACAGTATCACTGTCGGCAGAGGATACGGGCGGCCGTCTGCGGCGGCGGCCCGCAGGGGAAAGATCGTGCCGACGTCTGCGCCTGAATAGATCAGGAATCGACCATCGGGCGACCAGACTGGATTAAGTGAATACTCCGATACCAGGGAAAGCGGCGGGTCGCCGTTCAGGAAGATACGCGTCAGACGTGGCTCGCCGTCGCGGACAACCGCAGACACGATCGATTGGCCGTCGGGAGCCCAGGCCGGATTACCCCGCAAGGCGAGCGAATTGGCCAAGACCCTGACATGTGAGCCATCCTTATCCATCGCATACAACAACGTTTTGCCGCCGTCCTCAACCGAGAAGGCGATGCGCCGCCCATCGGGCGCAATGGCCGGCTCGCCAACGATACGCGACTGCGCGCTGCTCCAGATCTCGCGGGTGGTTGCGTGTGTCAGCGACCAGATGCCTTGTCGGTCGCCTCGCCACGATACATACAAGAGATAGTCCGCACCGAGCCGTGGTGTCGTGGCATTCGCTGAAACAAGAGATGGGCCGCCTGCAGCAGTCGCAGCACCGCGATCCCCCGTGAGCGGCATGCGCCAAACACTGCTGCTGGTTTTGGCAATCGTCGCGACGAGACGCGCGCCGTCAGCGCTCGCGGCAAGCGACGTATAGCTCTCGAGTCCGGAGCTGGCGCGATGCGGAACGCGTCGCTCGACGTCCATGGTATACATCCAGGGTCCGGACCCGTCCGCATCGGTCGCAAGGTAGAGCAGTGTGCGCCGGTCGAGCATCACGGGATAGGAGACGAGCGTGTTGTGGAACGTTAGCCTCTCGAGCCCCGCGCCGGACGGCCGAATTCGCCAGATGTCCCAGTCATGGTTTGGCACACCGCGGACAAAATAGATGAATGCATCGTCGGGCGACCACGTCGGAAAGTGGCAATGCACCCCCGCCGGTGCAACATAGATCCTACGGTCCGCGCGCACACCGAGCTGTCCTGGCTCCCGCACGAACATTGGATCGCCCGGTGCGGTCGTGTGGTAGACAAGCCGCGTGCCGTCGCGGGACCAATCGAACTCGGGGGCTTCGGGCAGGTACGGGCGCAGTGCGCCACCGGCCCTCGGCACGGCCAAGACATTGACGTCGCCGGGCTGCGAGCCGCCCCCCCGCCTCGTCCAGAATGTCACGAGCGACACGTCCGGCGAGAAGCTGGGCGTTCGGATCTCCGGGTTGATGAGCTCACCCGCGTCGCGATTCGTCAAGTTGCGGTAAGCACCGCTGCCCACTTCGCTGACCCAGACATCGGTTTGGCCGCCCAGGTCCCCTAAAAATGCCACCAATTTTCCGTCGCGAGAGATTGCCGCCGCCCGCTCGGTCCCCGGGAACTCCAACAGGCGAGTGAACTTGGCATTAGCAAGGGGATTGCGCCAAAAGTAACCCTTTTCGGCCGCGAACCAGGCCAGCGCGCCCGCCATCAGCATGACTGCCACTGCAGCACCCAGCCCTGCGAGCCTGCGGTGGCGAGATGTAAATGTCCGCAGCCGGTAGCCTGGCGTATCGAGGCGGGCATGGATCGCTTCGTGATGAAGGTAGCGTTGCAAATCATCCGCGAGGGCAGCGGCATTTTGGTATCGCTCGGCGGGTTCCTTTGCGAGTGCTTTGAGCACTATGGCATCCAAATCGCCGTGCAGTTGCCGTGTCAATCCTTCCGGCGTGGTATTGCGTGCCGCGCCTGCGTCCGGCTCGCACTGGGCGCTGGGTTTTTTTAAGTCGACTGTGGCAAAGGCGTGGTCAAGCATGCCGATTGAGGCCGCGCTATTGAGCCGGTAGGGCCGACCGCCGGTCAGCATTTCGTACAGCAGCACGCCTACGGAATAGATGTCGCTGCGAGCATCGACGGTATCCCCGTGCAGCAGCTCGGGGCTGGCATAGTCCGGCGTGAGCGCGCGGCCGTAAATACTCGTTAATTGCGTGCGTTCCTCATCATCAGCGGCGCCGCCCAACAACTTTGAGACGCCGAAATCGAGCAGTCGTACCTGTCCAGATTCAGTCACGAGAATGTTGGAGGGCTTGAGATCCCGATGAATGACTTGTTTCTGGTGCGCGTATAAAACCGCCTCGAGGATCTGCAGAATCAACTTGAGACGCTCCGGGATCCCCAGACGATGCGCATCGCACCAGATCGTCAGCGGTTGACCCCGGACGTACTCCATCGCCAAATACCGCAAACCATCAGGATCAATTCCCGCATCGTAGAAACGTGCAATATACGGATGCTCGAGGCTTGCCAAGATGTCGCGCTCTCGGGCAAAGCGCGGCTCTAGATCAGCTCGCGACTTCGTCAGCATCGGCAGCTTGAGGGCTAGCTCACGATTGAAGGCGCCGTCGGCACGCCGTGCCAGCCAAACCTCGGCCATGCCCCCGGCGCCTAAGAGTCGAATCAACTCGTACGGCCCCAGGCGCGCGCCGGATTGCAGGCCGCTTGCGGCAACCGAACCCTCGTGATCTGCGGCGCCGAGCTTCGGCAGCGTCGATAATGACTTTAAATCCGCGGACTGAGAATCTCCCGGCAGCAGCGCCTCGCGCAACGCGGCGGCCAGATCCGGATGCCCTTGCGTAGCCCTCTCGAGCCAGGCGCGGCGACCGGCCGCATCGAGCGGTAGTGCCTCATCCAGCAGGCGGCTCATCAACGCCATCTGAGCAATGGTTAGTGTCATGGATCTGTCAATACCAGTGCGCATTTCGCGCGCACGGCGAAGCGGTCATTGACTATCGCAGTGCCGCCGCGAGGATCAGCCGCGCCTTCTCCCAATCGCGTTGTACCGTGCGTTCCGTAATGTCCAGCGTCTCCGCGATTTCCTGCTCGCTGTAGCCGCCAAAGTAGCGCATCTGCGCAACCTGCGCCAATCGAGGGTCTGCCTTCTCCAAATCCTCCAGCGCCTCGTGTACTTTGAGAACCGTGTCCTCGCCATCGGCCAAATTGGCGGCCAGGCTGGTTGACAACGTCAAAGGCCGCCATTCGCCGCCCCGCTTTTGTGCGAACCGCTCGCGCACGCTATTGACGATCACTGATCTCATTACTTGCGAGGCGTAGGCGAAGAACGCCCGGCGGTCTTCGGCACGAAGTTCCCCGGCATGCACGAACCGCAAGTACGATTCGTGCACTAGGCAAGTCGTGTCCAGCACGGTGTTGCGTCCGCCATCCCGCAGTCGGGCTCGTGCTATCCGGTGCAACTCGGTATAGGCGGCCGCAAACAGCGTATCGCGCGCGTCCGTGTCGCCAGCCTGTATTCGTCCGAGTAGCTCGGTCAGCTGATGCATTGAACGCTTTGGCATCCTAAGCCCGGATTCGGCAAGGGCAAAGATAACGCGTCCCTATGACCTGTACCACGACAATCACCACAAATGATCGTCCTGCCTCGCTACGGCCTTAAGGGAATGTCGGGTTTGGACCTTGGACCGCGTCTGTATGAATGAGGCAGCGAAATAGGTCGAAAGACCGCCTCGATGGAACGACCGATCTGCCAATACCCAATGAACCCATACCGACTATCTAGGAGATGACGATGAACACGATGACCTACACCATCAAACTTCAGCGCATGACCGCCACTGTGCTTTTCGGCGCTCTGGCCTTGAGCTTCGCCGCGATGTGCCCGGCCCGCGATACTACGGGCGCCAACCAGTCGACGGTGAAATATGCGGATCTCAGCGTATCGAGTCCTTCCGGTGCGGCCGCGCTATATGCACGCATAAACGTTGCGGCCAACGGGGTGTGCCGGACTCTCGATGGCCGCGACCTCGCGTCCAAGACTTACTTCAATCGCTGCGTTCACGAAGCGATCGCTGATGCAGTAAGCAAGGTCGATCAACCGGCCTTGTACTCGATTTATAACGCGAAGTACTCAACGCCGAAGCCGATCATGGTTGCATCTAGCCAGAATCGCTAATCGCCCGTGCTGTGCGGCGGCGGTCGCCGCCGCACAGCGCCCGGCTCGATAAAAATTCGAGAAAACAGACACTTACTACGGTAGTTCGGTGGCCAGCCGTCCTGGATCCGCACCCGCGCAGAAGTGCCGCATTTGGGTCTTCGCGGAAGTTCCGCCATTTATAATGATAAATCAATCAGTTAGAGTATATTGCAAGAATCATCGTGAAAACGTTTCTGCGGGAACGTTTGCTCATGGGGGACGGCAGTCGGAGTGTTCTCTTACCTCTAGATCTTTAACATGGATGTACTTAGCGGCAGCTTGCGCACGCGGCGCCCGGATGCAGCAAAGATCGCGTTACAGAGCGCCGGCAGGGCCGACGGATAGGCGGGTTCACCAAGTCCAGTGGGCGGAAAATCCGTTTTGATGAACTCGATGTTCATCGGCGGGATTTTCCGGTTTCGAAGCAGAGTGTAGTTGTCATAGTTGCTTTGCTGGACTCGGCCGTTCTCAAACGTGATTTGCTGTCCGAATGCCGCGGACATGCCATCCACGATGGATCCGATGATCTGATGCTCCGCATTCGTCGGATTGACTATGTGCTTGCCGACATCTACCACTACCCAAATTTGTTGCGGAGTCACAATGCCCTCCGCACTTACGGCCACTTGATGGATTTGGGCGACATAGCCAACATGGCTCCAATAACAGGCGAATCCCATTCCCGTGTGCGCCGGCAAATGGTGGCGCGATATCCAGTTCGAATTATCACGGGCGCGTTCGATGACGGCGATCATGCGCGCGGCCATAAAGCTCGGTCCAAAGCGACCGGGAGGCTTGCCTTCACCTTCCCCGGGATTAGGATTGCGCAGTAGCGTCAGCTGAAAGTCGATCGGGTCGCGCCGAGCAGCGTGTGCGACTTCGTCCAGGAACGATTGGAATACCCAAGCATGGGCGTTATCGCCGGGTGCGCGCAGCGGACCTACGGGAACGTTGAACGATATACGAGACGTGCGCAGCGCGTAGTTCTTGATGAATCCAGCGGGGAAAGAGTCTCGATTGGGGACCGCCAAACCAGCGAAATATTCGTTGCGCGCGAACCCGGCAAAATGGTTGTGCCAAACCTCAAGCCGACCATCCCTGCTGAGTCCCGCTGTCAGATTGTGATAACCGCCAGGCCGGTAAAAATCATGCTGCATCTCGTCCTCGCGAGCCCACAGCACTTTGATTGGGCCATTGATCTCCTTCGAGATCGCGGCCGCCTCAATCATGTAATCGTTGGCCAGTCGTCGCCCAAAACCGCCACCGCATCGAATCATGTGAATCGTGATGTTGTTGGGATCGATGCCGAGCAGCTTGGCCACACCCGCGCGGCCCGCCCCCGGATTTTGCGTAGGGGCCCAGATTTCGACCTTTCCGTCCCGGTAGGAAGCGACGCAGTTCTGCGGTTCCATGGGGGCGTGCGATATGAATGGGTAGGAATATTTGGCGCGCACCAGTATTGCTGCGTCTTTTATCGCGGCGTCGGGATTTCCGTCGACCCGGACTTCTCCCTGCGGTGCCTGCGAAAACAATTCCCTCGCCTTCGCATCGAATCCTGCGGTCGAATCGTTGGCATGCGGACCTTCGTCCCAGTCTACTCGTAGCTTGCGTCGCGCTGTTTGTGCGTGCCACCAAGTGTCGGCGACGATGGCGACGCCGCCGCGCAAGCCGTCATCGATGCCCAGTCCCGGCGTTCCCGGGGCGACTTCCATGGCGCGCGCCGATCCCTGCAGCACAAACACGTGACTGACACCGGGCATGGCCTTGATTTCATCCAAATTGGCGCTCTTGACCGCCGCGTCGAAAACCGGACCCTTTTGGTACACGGCATACCTCATGCCCGGCACTTTGACATCGATGCCGAACTGCTGTTCGCCTTTCACAATCCGAGCTTTGTCTGGATCGATGACCGATTTTCCGATGATCTTGAAAGTGGATTCATCTTTCAGTTTGACTTTCTCAAGATCTGGTAGCGGCAGCTTGGATGCATCCTCCGCCAGCAAGCCGTAGGTCAGCGAACGGCCGCTCGGCGCATGAATCACGATGCCGTCGGAAGTCGAACATTCGGAAGGGGGCACGTCCCATTTCGCCGTCGCGGCCGAAATCAGCATCTGTCGGCCCGCCGCACCGGCCTTGCGCAGCGGCATCCAATTGGACGGGGTTGAGTAGCTACCGCCGGAAGACTGACCACCCATTTTGCCGCCTTGGTAGTCGGCCATTTCGATCACGACGTCCTTCCACGCGACATCGAGCTCTTCCGCAAAAATCATCGGCAACGCGGTCTTCGTGCCCTGACCGACTTCGGGATTTGGGGCGAAGATGGTCACGACACCCGAGGGAGAGATACGTGCAAAGAGCGTGACCATGCTGGCGTCAGCGCCCGCGGCCATCGCGGTGGCTCTTAACGAGGGAAACGTTGCAGCAAATAAGATGCCTCCGCCGGCGGCGAGGCTGGCTGTGAGGAAGCCGCGTCGCGACAGTGAATTGATTGCCATCGGCGTCTCCTTTAAGCGTTTTGCGCTTCACCCAGGTGCTTAATGGCTGCGCGGATCCGTGTGTAGCAGCCGCAGCGACAGATGTTTCCCGCCATACCGGCGTCGATGTCCTTGTCAGTGGGCCGAGGCGTGTGCGTGAGCAACGCGGTCGCCGACATGATTTGTCCGCCCTGACAGTAGCCGCATTGCGGCACGTCCAGTGTGAGCCATCGCTCCTGGACTCTTTTGCCGATTTTCGTTTCGCCGATGCCTTCGATGGTAGTGATCTGCGCGTTGACCACGGCTTCCAGCGGCAGTTGACAGGAGCGGACCGCCGAGCCATCGGCATGCACGGTGCAGGCACCGCACTGGCCGATTCCGCAGCCGAATTTGGTACCGGTCATATTGAGGATGTCACGCAACACCCACAGTAGCGGCGTGTCACCCTCGGCATCCACGTTGTGCTTAACCCCGTTCACTTCGATGGTGTAGCTCATTTCGAATCACCTTATGAAATAATCATGAAGACAGATACTTGGCACGAGAGTTCGCCGGCCGGTCATCACGCCAATATGTTGTCAATAAAATCAATGGGCTAATGGAAACCTTAACCAATGATTCGACGGGCGATCACCATCCATTCGGGCTGCTTGGCCAGATAAATATACATGGTCGATACCTGGCCAACGATCATCAGGGGTAGGCCGTAGAGATAAACAGGGTGGATGCGCTTCGTCACGAACAAATCACGCCCAACGCCTAGAAGAACCAGCGCATCAACGCCCGCGTAGCCCCAATTGTCGGGCACGATGCGCGTCGGAAATCGATTGAAGGCGGCAATGGTAAGCGCGCAAGTGGCGAGAAACATCAGCCGACGGTGGTATTCCGGTCGCCTCCGCCAAGCGACTGCGAGACCGACAACAATTGTGAAAGCGACCATGTCGAAGAACGGAACGATGAGGAATTCTGGAGCGTCTGTGCTGCCGTGCAGAGTGTTGAAGCGTGCCATTGCAACACCGGTCGCAATGCCGATGATCGGGAGCGCAATGGCCAGCGCAAGAGCACACAGGCCAAGCTTTCGGTGCAGCCTCAAATTCCGTGTCCTGATGAGCGCGGACTGCGTGATCAAGAGAACTACCCAACCCGCAAATATCGCCGCGTGAAAATATAGTACCAAAGGACGCGGATATGCTGGGTGGATGAGATTCTCGTTGACCGTGTGGCTAAAGCCGTAGATCACAACTGCGGCGATGACCAGCGACATGGTGAAGTAGAAATACCTGTCAAATGGTTCCGCAGACTTGCTCGTCATTTTTTTTGGATCACGAACGGCGGATTCCACGCCGCGTAGAACAGGTAGCTCGCGAGCAGCAGGTTGATCTTCTTGGTCGTCGCGGCGCCCCGACTCCCTGCAGCCATGCTCGACCGAACTCTAGGATGCGCGCGGCGCAGGCGCCTCGTCAAATACCCCAATCGCCTGATTCGAAGATCGCGGTCATCATTTGATCCGTGGGCCGACCGCAGCGGGCCGCAACGTCGTGTCGCGGCCCGCCGCAGTTCATTGACGCTTTATTCTTCCTTGGGCCGGAATTGAGTCCTTAGCATGTAGTCGGCGACGCGATTGCCGAGGCGATTTCCTTCCTTAACGGAATGATGGAAGTGCATGCCGCCATAGATGCGCGCGTTGTCGACCTCTGCCACTACATCCTCAAAGTTATTAAAAGAATGCGTGGTGCCCGTGACCGTGCTGGTCACGGTGTACGGCATCTCCTCTGTGTCGAAATACGCGGTCAGGGTGTCCATGAGCGCCGCCGTGACGCAGCCGTGGGCGGCCGGATACTCGGGGTGCCCCGGCGTCACAGCGAGAGGCACCCAGTTCGAATCCGCCACGGTGTTCGGGTTGCCGTCGCTGTCCGCATCATGGATCGCGGTGTACGGGCGCCAGAACGCGTAGTGATATTTCGCGTTGAAGCATGCGGTGGCGGCATCCGCCAGCGCCACGAAAGACATGGCGCCGAGCCTGGCCGCACTCGCGGTGTCCAAGCTTTGGCTTGCGATCAGGGCGCGAAGCGCGCGGCTGTACTGCGCGGCCGGATTGTCCGTCCAGAACAGCCCGATTTCGGTCTGTTCCGGCGTGCGCACGCTGCTGTCGAGGGCGCCATAGTCCTTCGTGCGGTTGAAATCCCGAGTAAACGTCGCACTGGTCAGGGACGGCGGCGGGGGAACGTCGGCGAGGAACTGATCCGCGCTGAGCAGTGCAAAAGGCTTGAACTTCGCCTGCCACGGCGCCACGGGCGGCGGCGGTGTGTTGGGCGGAGGCGCGGGATACGTCGGAACCGGCTCCCAGATTCCCGGACCATGCCCCCAGACATAGACCACGGGCGCCTCGAGGCCGTCACCGGCGCGCAGCGCAAGCCATTGTGCCGCGACAGCCTTGCCGACGCTTATGCCGTCGGTCTTCGCCTGACCGTCAGCGATGGTGGCCATCGAAGCCGCCAAATCCGCGTCCAAGGTCGACGCCTGGGTCGGGAAGTAATGGACCAATACATCATGTGCCGCGGTGGCGGCCGCGGCATCCCGGGACGCGCCCCGTGGCGCATGGGTTTCGACCGCGAACGGCTTGAAACGGCCGCCAATCGAATTGACCGCGTCGTACATGGCCACATCGACATAGGCAAAATACACGAAAGCAACGCTTGGGCTTTTCTTGGCGGTGGCCACCACGGTGGATTCCGTGATGGCGTGCCAATTGGCGACGGCGTTCTGTGCGGGTGATGCTGGGCTGAACGCAAGGCCCAGCGTGAGTCCCAAGATCGCGAGAATTTGACGTATTCCAGTCATGTGTGTCACTCCTGTTGTCTGTTTGTCACCGAAATCACCACCTCACCCCATAAGGACACGGTTCGAGAGCCAAACACGACATGTGGTTTGGTCGACATCAAGTGGAAGCGTTATCCTTGCCCTCATCGAACCTGCGCAGGACGCCGAGGCATTCGATGGGCCAACTCACCGTTCTACTGGAACAAATTCAAGGCGGAGACACTGGGGCCCGCGATGCACTGTTTGCGGCGGCCTACGCGGAGCTTCACCGACTGGCCCGATCGCGGCTGCGGGACGGAGGCCGCAGCGCGATGCTGGACACGACCGGACTCGTGCACGAGTCGTACCTGCGGTTCGTACGCGTCGGAGAGCTTCGAGTCGAGGACCGACGGGCGTTCTTCGGCTATGCCTCGCAAGTGATGCGCTCAGTGATCGTCAACAGTGTGCGTGAGCGGATGGCCCAGAAGCGGGGTGGCAACGGGCTGCAATTAGCCGTATCAATGGGACTCGCGAGCCATGTCGCGGATGGCGAGGGCACGGTACTACAGGTGCACGAGGCTCTCGAGGATTTGGAGAAAGCGGAACCTCGTTTGGCACAGGTCGCGCAAATGCGCTACTTCGGGGGGTACAGCGAGAAGGAAATTGCTGAAACGCTCGACATTACCAAACGCACCGTGCAACGCGACTGGGAGAAGGCGCGCCTGATCCTCGCGGCGGCGCTGAAGTAAGCGGATGATCGGTAAGCATTAAACCTCCCTGGGGTTCGAAGCCCGCGTGCGGTTCAAGTGAGGCGCGAGATTCGCTCGAATCTCGTTCTTTCGCTTCACTCAGTGCCGTAAGTCCTGACCAGGTAGTCCACAATCGCTGGAATATCGTCGTCAGCGAACGGGGCTCCAAAGGGTTTTTGCATCTTCTTGACGGTGGCTTCCCAGTAAGCACGCGGCGATGAGGATGGTTGGTATTGCACGTAGTGAGCGGAATGGCAAATCAGGCAGTCTCGTTGCACGAGGGCGTACCCAGGCAAGTCGCTGGGCTTGAAGCTCGCGGTTTCCGGCGGCAAGCTCACCTCCAGCGCGGACGCGGTCGGTAACGCAACGATCAGCCCCAGGAGCAGGTGGCGTCTCATGGATGAATGCACCTTACACTGCAGAAACATTCGTGGTTTCGACCACGTTGCGCATGTAACCGGCGGGATTCCATGTCGCGACCATCGGCTGCGTCTCGCCCCTTCGATTCGCCGCGCGCACTTTGAGCGAATAGAGCCCTCGCGTTGCGGGCTTGAACGGCGCCGTCCAGGTCCGAAAAGAATATTTGCCCAAGTCTCGACCCAAACGTGCATTGTTCCAGGAGCGGCCGCCGTCGGCCGAAAACGCCACCTCCGAGATCCCGAAGCCGCCGTCGAACGCAATTCCCCGCACCGGAGTGGTGCGGCCGACGGGCACCGTTCCTCCGTCGCTGAGACTGGTCACGAAAGAACGGACATTGAAGCGATTGATGGGAACCGTCGCCGCGGGCGCCGTGCCCGGTTCCACGCACGCGCAGGGATTGTCCGGTATGCGGTAAGCGCGGCTCATCCAGAAACCATCGTAGGCCGTGTCGAGCACGTTGATCTCGGACACGTGTTTGACCCAATAGGTGCCGTAGTGCCCGGGGACCACCAGTCGCAACGGATAGCCGTTCAACATCGGCAGATCCTCGCCGTTCATCGCCCAGGCGACCATGACTTCGCCGTCGAGGGCGTGCTCGATCGGCAGCGCTTTGACAAATCGCGGGCTTGCTTCGAGCAGCGGCCGATCCAGTCCGCCGAAGCTCACTTGAACGGCTCCTGCCTGTACTCCCGCCTTATCGAGGACTTTCTTCAGCGACACGCCGGTCCAGCGGGCATTGCCCATGGCGCCGTTCGACAGCTGCCCACCGTTGACGCGGGGGGTGAAGTAGCCGCGGCTGTTGCCCGAGCACTGGTTGACGGCAACATACTCCAGCGGATCAGCAAGCCGCTTCAGTTCAGCGAGGGAGAGCTCGAGCGATACGTTCACTTTGCCCGAGACGCGCAGCCGATAGGCTTGCGCATCGACGGTCGTGGGAATGCCGCTCCAGTGGTAGCGCACGAAGAAGGCATCGTTGGGGGTTAACGGTCCATCGTCGAATACGGAGAAGGGCGTTTCCAGCTGGGGTGGCCGGCTGGTGAGAACGATCAGGGGTCGCTTTTGCGGGAAAGCCACGAGATCCCGTTCGCCATTTTGAAACGGCAGGACAATTCGCCCGCTGACAGCTGGAGGCGCCGCCCCAATTGCCGGGGCGGCAAGGGCCGTTGCGGCCATTGCCCCCAAAGCTCTCAGCAAGTCGCGCCGAGTGGCCTGCGGTTGTTTGCAGATCACGATACGGGCCCCTTCTCCGCATGATGCGGCTTTCTAGTCTATGCCGTTCCGGCCGTTTTTGCGGCGATTCACCACCATTCTCTCATGGAGCGCGCAAACCGTGTCGCTGCCCCGGGTCACGAATAAGGCGGGCAACAGACCATGGACCATGCAGGCAACGCCGGCGACCACCATCTTCGTGCCGAAACTCAGCGCGCTGATGAAATGCTGCAAGTACGTTTCGTCGACGGATGCGGGGTGTTCGATGAAGATGCTGCGGAAGAGAGACATGAGAACGCCCGTCTGGGGTTCGCCAGTCCTGAGGATAAATCTATTTAGATGGGAAATGCTCCCATATATTTCTCATGAATGCTTGAAAGTATAGAATTTTGTGCTATTTCTTAATCATGGATTCAATAGACCGCAAACTGCTTTCTCTGCTGCAAGATGATGCGTCCATGCCGCTTCAGGACATCGCTGCCCGCGTTGGGTTGTCGGTCAACCCTTGCTGGCGGCGCATCAAGCGAATGGAGTCCGAGGGCATCATTCGCGCCCGCGTTGCCGTGCTCGACCCCGAAAAGGTCGGGCTCAACGTCACCGTTTTTGTGCGGATCAAAATCCGGGAGCATACTTCGGAATGGGTGAAGCGCTTTGCAGCTGCCATTCGCTCGATTGCCGAGATCGCGGAATGCCACCGAATGGGCGGCGACGTCGATTACATGCTCAAGGTTATCGTCGCGGACATTGCGGGTTACGACCGCGTGTACAAGCAACTGATCACAAAGGTGCCGGGCCTCGGCGAAGTGAGCGCTCTGTTCTCGATGGAACGCATCAAGTACACGACGAAGATTGAGCCTCCTGCTTGAACAGACTTTCATCGGAGCACTAATTCTGCTATCATGAGACATCATGATCTGTCATGATGCGTGTTATTGAGGGAATCCGTATGGCGCAAGTGCGAGAGAAGTTTGCCACCCAGGTCGATGCCAAGGTTCTGCGCAAGGTTCGTAAGCTCGCGGAGCAAGAGGGCAGACAGCTCCAGGTACTGGTGGAAGAGGCGTTGACCGACTTGATTGACAAGCGCCTGGGCGGCAAGCCGCGCGCCTCCGTCATGACCGCCTATCTTTCCAGCATTGAGCGCTACGGACCGTTGTACAAAAAACTCGCTGAATGAGTGAGTTTCTTACAGTCATCGAAGTGCTTGCCATCCACCAGGATCAGATTGAGCGCTACGGAGGCAGCCACGGCTTGCGTGATCCGGGGCAGTTGGAAGCGGCCCTCTACCGCGCGCAGACCGGTTATTACTCAGAAGTGCTCGAAGAGGCAGCGGCACTCTGGGAGAGTCTTGGCCAAAATCATCCCTTTATCGACGGCAACAAGCGCACCGCGTTTGCTGCGATGGTTACCTTTCTCGCCATCAACGGAATAGAACTCACCGCCGATCCCCCGGCCACGTATCTCTTCATAACTGGCCTCTATCAGACGAATTCCTTCGGCTTCCCGAAACTCATTGCCTGGCTGCATGCGAATACCGCGCCGGCGTAGTGACTATTGAGTCATGAGGAGGACAGCACAAACTGGTTGCCGTCGGGATCCTTGAACATGGCGAACTCGCCGCGACGTGCGACTCGGTACCCCGACCGCCGTTCAAGACGGAGTAGCAGTCGCGTTTTGTCGATCGGACCGGTCAGCGCAAGCGCTTTGGCGCGGCACGATTGCGCGCTCTACGGCGGACGATTGCGGCGGTCGCCTTTGGTTTCAGGGTTGGGCGAGCGGCATCCTTTGGCGGGTGGGCGACTGATGGAGGGGCGTCTTGAAATTTGCCGATGGAAGCGTGAAGCGCCACCGCGAGAGCGCTCTCTCCGCTGACTAGATCCGGCCACTTGAGTTCTACCCCGAGACGATGCCCCTTCTGAGTAATTTTGAGCGCGTCAGGGGTGAGGGTGATCACGTAGTCGCGCCCGTTGACCTTGAGTACGCGTTTTAGGGATTTATCGAGAGGCGTCATTGCCAATAGTCTAACGCATGCCGGGCGACAGACTCCGTGTGAGCAGCGATGCGCTATAATCTCAAAGGCCGGATAGGAATGCGGTTGGCAACCAAATACAGGGAGGAGATCTCTTATGAAGGATCGCGATCAATATTGGTTTCCGGCCAAGCGTCGAGGCTGGGGTTGGGGGCCTCCGACCGTTTGGCAGGGATGGGCGGTTCTTCTGGGAATTCTTGGGGCGAATATTCTGGCGGCGGTGGCTCTTATGCCGCGTCACGTCGTAGGCTTCCTGTGCTTTGTCATGGCGACGGTCCTGCTCATGCTGCTGATCTGCTCCGTGAAGGGAGAGCCGCCGGCGTGGCGGTAGTCCCATAAAATATGCGCTACCATCTGCGATCATTCAACGCTGAGGCGCAAATCACCCGGCTGCCTACTGTAAAACCACCTAGAAGGATTGGGCACATGCGAAAGCTCGGATTTTCTTTAACGTTGGCGATCTCAATTGGCGCCGGAACGAGCGCATTTTCGCAATCCCCGGCACCAACCGTCGATCCCGCTTGGAAGGCGCACGAAGTTATCGAATTTATCGGGCTTAAAAAGGGAGACAAGGTTGCCGAGATCGTGGCGGGGCGCCTCACCGCATCGCTTGCGCAGGCTGTCGGGCCGTCCGGAAAAGTGTATGCGATTGAAACAGCGGAAGTCGTCAAGGCCCATCCCGAAGCTTTAACGCGGATGAAAGCGCTGGCGAGTCAGTCGCCCAATATCATCGTCAGTGACGAGCCGGTCGCATCGCCATTGCCGTCGGGACTCGATGCCGTGTTCATACGGCAGAATTATCACGATCTCTACGACAAGTTTATGGGGCCGGCGGATGTACCCGCATTCAACAAGGCGGTCTTTGCCGCCCTGAAGCCAGGCGGCGTCTATGTCGTGCTGGATCACGCCGCGATGGCGGGCTCAGGGATCGGCGCAACCGATACACTGCACCGGATCGATCCGGCAAGGGTGAAGACGGATGTGCTGGCGGCCGGCTTCAAGCTGGATGCCGAGAGCTCGATTCTTGCAAACACGGCCGACGATCACAGCAAAAATGTGTTCGACCCGTCTGTTCGCGGTCACACCGACCAGTTCTTGTTTCGCTTCAAGAAGCCGAAATGATTGGAAGCCAGAAAGCATCTTGGTAGACGCGGCAACGAGCGCGGGCCATTCTTCAAGTCCCTGGGTGTTGCAGCCGCGCCGCCAACGCCGTCGGATTGGGTGTGGGCTCGGCAATCTTGCGCAGCCGGTTGCGATCGGTATGGTGAAACGGCTCGGACTGACCGGGGATGATCAGCAGCGTGTCTTGCTCGTATGACCACGTACCGTCGGTGTGGATGTCGACCTTGATGCTGTAACGATCCGTGCGGAATGCCTGCTCGAGGAAGGGATTGGAGACGATGCCGTTGGTGAGCGAACCACGTACGGCCTCGAGCGTGAACGACTTCGCATCGGGAGTCGCCTGGCCGACTGCCATCGCGGTCTGACCGCGGGGGATCGACAGCGTCAGCAGTATCCCGCGAGTAGCCGGCTCCCACAGCCAGTAGCCGACCTGGTCGTGAAAGGTCTCAGGATCGTCCGGCTTCACGATTCGCGTGTGATAGCGCAAGCCATAGAAGAGTTGCGGCCCGTTGGTCTGGGCGTCGATCGGCTGGAGCTCGTACCGCTCGATGAAGGGCTGATGTTCGGGACCGTCGGGCTTTGGATTGACGTCCATGCCGTCGGCGCTGGTCCAGATGCCGGCCATTCCGGTGAGTGGCCCGAGGTTGGCGAGGGTGTCGCTATCCGGTTCGGGTTCCGTGTAGATGTCCGTGGGATAGTGATACATGAGGGCTCCGTGACTAGCCACCGAGCATGAAGTCTCTACGAAGTCGGAGTCAACTCCGACGCGTGTCACTCTGCCCGCAGCAGGGGAATTGCCTCAACACCTCGGCGCTGGCGGTACTCTTGTGGATGTGTTGTTGGCGAATGTAATCAGGGAGGGGACGCTGCGCAGTGCCCCGAGAACCTAGCGGGACGCTTCGCTTGTGCTGGCCGTTGATCTTTGGTACATTGGTACCATAATACATTGGTATTCATCGACGAGAGCAGCATGAACCCCCTATTGTTGACGGCCGCGGCAAGGGCCTTCGGTTGTGCCGTTGCAATGGCGTCGCTATGGAGTCCTTCCGTGAGTTCCGCACAACCTGAGACACAACTTCGAAGTTTCCATCTCGGCGCGCCGCGCGTGCAGGTGTTTCCCTTGTTCACCGCTCTCGGCGAGCGTGCGTGGGCGCCCGGATGGGATCCTGTGCTGCTGGCTGGTGCCGAAGAGCGCGGCAGTGCTTTTCGCACAAAGAATCATCATGGCCAGGAGACCGTTTGGATTGTCACTGACTACCGGCCTGCGGAGGGACGTGTCAGTTATGCCCGCTTGGCGTATGGTTCAAACATCGGCTTGGTCGACGTGATCTGCACCGAGCCGCCCGGCGGAGGAACAGATGTCAGCGTCCGTTACACGCTGACCGCCCTCAGCGAAGAAGCGCGGCCTTTTGTTCGCGATTTCCTCAATTCCGAGCACTATTCGCAGATGATCGAGGAGTGGCGCGCGGCTTTAAGCTCGCTGGTCTCGAGATCAGCTCCGACCCGATGAATAGCGTGGCATCATGATCGCTCCTTGAGACGATGACTCGCACTCGCATCCAGATCTAGGTCGTAGATTCCCTTAAGTTCGCCGATCTTGCGCAATGTTTCAGCTGAGAACGGTGCCTTGCCCTCGAACGCGTGGAGCACAATGCCCTCCAGCAGATCACCGAGCGTCATATTCTTGTAGTCGGCCAGCGCCTTGAGCACCTTGAGGAGTCTCCGTTCAACGCGGACACCCGTCTGTACGCGTTCGATCTCGATTGTTTTGGACGGTTTCGGCATTCGGTGTTTCGCTGAGAGAATGGTACCACCGTACAATGGTACCTCCACGCCGTCAATGATCCGGCAGCCGCGGCGAGCGCACACCCCGCCGCAGTGATCGGCGAGTCCATCGGATTCCCGCCACACTTGTCACTCCCTGGCCGTTCGATATTTGCCTCAGTATTTGTACCTGACTACCAACGAGTTCAGAGGAGCGACATATGTGCCCAGCATGCATCGCAACCACAGCAGTAATGGTCGCCTCAGCCGGATCCACGGGAGGAATTCTGGCGGTGTGCATCGGCAAGTTCAGAAAAATTTTCGGAGCGAATCGTCTCGGTCTGTTTCATAAATCTAAGGAGACATAAGATGGCAACGAGCAAAGAGAGAGACCAGGAACACGGGAAAGGGCATCTCGCGATGAACACACCTCCGATCGTGTCGCAGCAGGAATGGGAGGCTGCGCGCCAGCAACTCCTCGTGAAGGAGAAGGCCTTGACCCGCTCCCGCGACGCGCTGGCCGCCGAGCGTCGACGGATGCCTTGGCTGGCTGTGGACAAGAAGTACGAGTTCGACGGACCCAAGGGCAAGAAAAGCCTGCTCGATTTGTTCGAGGGCCGCCGTCAGTTGGTCGTCTATCGCGCCTTCTTCGAGCCCGGGGTGTTCGGCTGGCCCGAGCACGCCTGCCGCGGCTGCTCCTTGGGCGCCGATCAGGTCGGCCAGCTGGCCCATCTGAACGCCCGCGACACCACGCTCGCCTACGCCTCGCGCGCGCCGCAGGCGGACATCGCGCGCCTGAAGGCGCGGATGGGCTGGGAGATGCCCTGGTACACCATCATCGACAGCTTCGACGCCGACTTCGGCGTGGACGAGTGGCACGGCCACAATGTATTCATCCGCGACGGCAACAAGGTGTTCCGCACATACTTCATCAACAACCGCGGCGACGAGGCGATGGGTACCATCTGGAGCTACCTCGACATCACGCCGCTCGGCCGTCAGGAGACTTGGGAGGACTCGCCAGAAGGTTACCCGCAAAGCCCGCCGTACAAGTGGTGGAACTGGCACGACAACTATGACGCCGAGGGCTCGCCTGACCGGAAGTGGGTCGAGGTGTCCGACGCTGGAGAAGCCGCCTTCCGAAAGCACGACGCGGAGGTGAAAGCGAGGTAGAGCCTCGGCTCGCCGCGTCCTCTATGCCAGCGAATTACCGAATAGCGCTAACATGCGGCTCCAGGCCTTCTCCGCCTGCTCCTTGTTATATACAGCCGAATCGGGGGGGCACCAACCGTGCTGGGTGCCGGCATACACTTCAATTTCCGCAGGTAAGTGAGTCTTCGCGAAAGATTCGCGCAGCACATTCTTGGTTTGCGGTTCGCGCCGGTCGTCACTTTCCGCGATCGCTATCAGATAGTGCGCCTTCATGCGAGGAATGAGGAGGTGCGGGCTGTCATGTTTCTCGGTTACAAGACCGCCGCCGTGAAAGGTGGCGCCCGCGCCAATGCGGTCCGGCAAAGTCGCAGCCGTGCGCAACACGAAAGGGCCGCCCATGCAGTATCCGGTGGCAGCCATTTTGCGCTTCTTGTCGACGGACGGCTGGCTGTCCAGAAACGCGACGAATGCCTTGGCATCGGTCACTGCAGTATCGGGTGTTAATGTCCCCGCCAGGGTCATCAATGCCTGACGTGTCGGAGGATCGTTGAAATCAGGATGCTCCGGCGCTGTCGGCGCTTTCTTCGTGCGATAAAATGGATTGATGACCACGACGGCATAGCCAGACTCGGCGAGTCGGGTGGCCATTTCCTTAAACGTTGGGCGAAGCCCAAAAATATCGGGCCAAATGAGCACGCCAGGATATTTACCGGTCTTCGGATGTACGAGATAGGCATCCGCCGTACCGTCCGGGGTCTTTATTTCAACATCGGTTCCCTGAGTCTCCGCGGCATTTGCCAGCTTCGGCAACGCCGCCACGATTCCCGCGCCGAGTGCCATTACGCTGAATCGGCGCCGCGTCAAGTCGCCTGCGCGTCGCGCAAATTCATCTAGATCGTCATGTTCGCACATACATGCTCCGCTACAGTGTCGATGAGTACGCGATATTGCGCTCATCCGCATCTGGGCCGCAATATAAAGGCTATCATTCCGCCTCGTTAGCGGTGCGGCGGGATATGGCAGCACACGATGGCAGCACATGAAAAATATTAAGTTCGTTTTCTCAGCGGTTGTCTTGATAATGCTGGGATCGCAGACGTCGGCAAAGACGCCGATTTATCGGTGCATCAAGGACGGTCAGACTGTCCTCACCGACACTCCGTGTGACACAAATGCGACCGCAACGTCGTCCGAGGCGGCGGGTAATCAGGCATCGGCGTCCGAGTCCGTCGTGGGCCAGTGGCGCGGTCAGACACAGTTTCAAGGCGCCGAGAACGGGCGAGAGCTGGAAGAGGCGCACTCAGTGGTTCCGTTGGTGCTCACGTTCAGCGCGGACGGCAAAGTGTCGGGGGTTAGCCCGGATAATGGCTGCACCCTTTTGGGTCTATGGGCGCCTGGCGCGACGCCGCGATTGTTTACCCTCGACGTCACTTTGAGCGATTGCCTTTACGCGGGACTCAATAGACGGTATTCGGGCACGGTGACCACCGCGCAAATGGACCAGTCTGCGCGACTCGCGCTCGCCGCGACTACGGTGCCGATACCCGGGCAGATCGCAAGACGATTCGACATCGGGACGACGTTGCGGCGGTGATGGATCAGCCGATGATAAACAGGGGACGCAATGCCGGTCTCGGACGCTTATAAGACAGTGCCGGCTTCGATCGAGGTCCGATCGATCGACTATGTGCCCGATGGGGAGCGGCATGGCGGCCTCGCCAGTCAATTCACATTGTGGCTCGCGGCCAATCTGCAAATTACTGCGATCGTAACCGGTGCCCTTGCCGTGGTATTTGGCGGCGACGTGTTTTGGTCATTGGTGGCACTCTTGTTGGGTCAGTTGATCGGCGGCGCCGTCATGGCGCTCCACGCCGCGCAGGGTCCGCAGCTCGGTTTACCCCAGATGATCTCTTGCCGCGTGCAGTTCGGCATCTATGGCGCTGTCATACCAATCGTGGCGGTGTGCCTGATGTACATCGGCTTTTCTGCCAGTGGCTGCGTGTTGGCCGGGCAGGCAGTGGGTGAATTGCTCCATGTCGACGATGGCTTCGGCATTGTGATCTTCAGTTGCTTCATCGTGATCGTGACGCTGCTAGGGTATCGGTTCATTCACCTTCTCGGGCGAGTTGCGAGCATCGTCGGCATAGCCGCATTCGTCTACATGTTCAGCAGACTGTTTGCATCCCATGATATCGCCGCCTTGTTGGCCGAGCGCCATTTTTCGTTGAGCAAGTTTCTACTGGCGATGTCCTTGTCGGCGTCATGGCAGATCGCCTATGGCCCATACGTCGCCGATTATTCCCGCTATTTGCCGAGAGACACGTCGGTAGCACGGGTATTCACCGCCGTGGGCCTCGGATCAGTCATCGGTTCGCAGACATCCATGACCTTCGGTGTTCTCGCCGCGGCGCTCGCGGGTAAGCAATTCGAGCATCATGAGGTGGCTTATATCGTGAGTCTCGGATCCACGGGCGCTGTCGCGGGCCTGCTTTACTTCAGCATCGCATTCGGCAAGGTCACGGTGACGTCGTTGAACGCCTACGGCAGCTTCATGTCGATGGCGACGATAGTGAGCGGTTTTCGACGCGGCCTTCGGATCTCAATATGGCACCGGTTCTTCTACATTGTCCTGATGGTCGGCATCTCGGCACTGCTCGCGCTGACCGGGCGTCACTCCTTTCTGAAGGCGTTCGAGGCGTTCATCCTGTGCCTGCTCGCCGTATTTACGCCGTGGAGTGCGATCAATCTGATCGATTACTATTGCTTCACTCGGTCGCGTTACGATGTGCCGGCATTGTCCGACCCTGATGGTCGCTATGGCCGATGGAATATGACCGGCATCGCAATCTACCTGATCGGGATCCTGGTTCAGATCCCCTTTCTTTCCACGGCGTTCTACACCGGCCCACTGGTCGAGCCGCTCGGCGGTGTGGACATCTCTTGGATCGTGGGTCTGCTCGTGCCGGGCGTGCTCTACTACGCATTTGCGCGCGCCTCGCAGCGCCGCGCGCCGCCACAGCTCATCCTACCCACCTGACGCTGCTTGGCGGTTGCTGCTGCTTGGCACCAATACGCGTACTTAGTGTGCCTCAACTCACTGAAATGCCGGAAACCCCAACACGAGTTGATCAAGGCGGTTGGCTTTCAGCCGATAACCTATTTGACCGTCAGGCAGCAATTCGCAGGAGATCTACACGCACATGCTTGATTCACTCCGTCCGAGCATCGCGGTTCTTTCGGCCGCCCACGGCTACCGGGATCCGTTCACGGTCCAACACCAAGACCGCGTTGCCAATCTGGCCGTCGCGATCGGAGCCCAACTGGGAATGGGCGCACAACGACTTGAAGTTCTCCGCCTGGCCGCAGTCGTCCACGACATTGGCAAAATTGCTGTGCCGGCAGAGATACTTGGCAAACCTGGTGCTCTCTCCGACACCGAGTACGCTTTGGTTAAATCGCATTGCGCGATCGGGTTCGGCATCCTGCAAAGATTGCAATCCCCACTACCGATCGCAGAGATCGCCTATCAGCATCATGAACGGCTTGACGGGAGCGGTTATCCACGCGGGTTGTCCGGCGATGGTATTTTGTTGGAGGCGCGCATACTTTCAGTGGCCGACGTGTACGATGCAATGACCTCGAACCGAGCGTATCGCCCCGGAATGCCCGCCGACTTCGTCCTCGAAAGGTTGCGTGAAATGGCTGGGAGGCTGCTCGACAGCGATGCCGTCGAGGCTTGCCAGTCTTGCATTCTCTGCGGAACCTGCACGTATCGCATTGAGATGTTTACGTCTCTGCCAATGGCGAGCCTTGATCAACTCGCGCTCGGCAAAAAGGTGCGTGAGATCGGCAAGTCGCAATGACTGCCTACGCACAGCCGCTGTCGTGCCGATTGACCGGGGAGTGCCTCGGGTCGCTACTACTGGCTGCCACCGTAGTCGGTTCCGGGATCATGGCGGAACACCTTAGCGGCGGTAATATGGGCGTTGCGCTCCTGGCGAATACGGCTGCGACCGTGGCCGTGCTCGCTACCCTCATCGCGCTGCTTGGCCCTGTGAGTGGCGCTCACTTCAATCCTGCCGTGTCCATCATCGAAGCCTTGCGGGGGCATCTCTCGTGGCGAGATGCAGGCACGTACACGGCCATACAGATTGTAGGCTGTTGCGCTGGGGCCTGGATTGCGCATGCCATGTTCGAGTTACCCGTCTGGCAATTCTCCACGCACGTGCGCACCGGGCCCGCCCAATGGCTTGCGGAAGGCGTAGCGACCTTCGGTCTGCTGCTCGTTGTGATCGGCCACCGCCGATCCGAAGATGCGCCCTGGATGGTCGCCGCTTGGATCGGAGCGGCATATTGGTTTACGGCATCAACCTCGTTCGCCAATCCGGCGATCACGATCGCCCGCTCGCTGACGAATACATTCTCCGGTATCCGTCCCGCGGACGTGCGACCGTTCATCGGTGCGCAGGTCGTTGGTGCGCTTGTAGCTCTCGCGGCGGCGCGAGCCCTATTCCCATCCAAGAGCGCAACGTCTCCAGACGCCTGCTCTTAGTTTCGAGACCGGCGTGCGCAACGGGCGATTCTCCAGAAGCAGTCACGCTGGAATCCGCACGGGAAGATGGCTGAAGCCGCGCACGAACGAGGACCGAACGCGCGTCGGCTCGCCCACGACCTCGATCACCTCGAAGCGGCGCAGGAGCTCCTCCCAGAGGATCTTCAACTGTAGTTCGGCGAGCCGGTTGCCAACGCAGCGGTGGATGCCGAAACCAAAGGACAGATGCTGCCGAGGTCGTTCACGGTCGACGATGAAGCGGTTCGGCTCGGGAATCGCCGATTCATCGCGGTTGCCCGACAGGTACCACATCGCCAGCTTGTCGCCCTTCTTGATTTGCTTGCCGCCCAATTCCGTATCGACCAGCGCGGTGCGCCGCATGTAGGCCAGCGGTGTCTGCCAGCGGATGATTTCGGGCACGAGACTGTCGATCAGGGCGGGATTGGCGCGCAGCTTGGCCATCTCTTGCGGATGGTCGTGCAAGGCCAGCAGTCCGCCCGTCATCGAATTACGCGTGGTGTCATTGCCGCCGACGATCAGCAACACCAGGTTGCCCATGAACTCGGCGGGCCCCATGTTTCTCGTCGCCGGTCCGTGGGCCAGCATGGAAATGAGGTCGGTACGGGGCGGCGCGTTGACGCGCTCGTTCCACAGCCGGGTGAAATACTGCAGCATCTTGCGCAATTCGGCCATGCGCACTTCCGGTTCGGGCGCGTCCGGATTGGTCAGCTTGTTGGCGGTGGAGATGTCGGACCAGTGTGTCAGCAGGCGGCGGTCCTCCACCGGAAAGTCAAGGAGCGTCGCGAGCATGTAAGTGGTGAGCTCGATCGAGACCAAGTCCACCCAGTTGAATGTTTCATTGCGGGGCAGACTGTCGAGTACCTTGCCGGTGCGCTCGCGTATCAGGTCCTGCCAGTTATTGAGGTTCGCCGGCGCAACAATCGGGCTTACCGCCTTGCGCTGTTCGTCATGCTTGGGCGGGTCCATCGCAATGAACATCTGCAGCTTCTGTTCGTCGCCGGGCGGGAAGTCCATCAGCGTGATGCCGTCTTCCGACGAATAGATGTCGTGGCTGGTATCAACCTGCATGATGTCCCGGTAGCGGGTAACCGACCAATAGGTGTCGATGCCCGGGATCGGGACTGTGCGAGCGATGAACGGGATCCTCGCGGCGAAGACGCTCAAAGAGATACCCCACGGTATCGTCGACGAATCCTTGCGGATCGGCCGGATTTAGTTCCGCAAGCGGAAGAACAGCCATGCGCGCGCGCGCGGCGCTCGCGGATCGCGGCCGACTCGAGGGAGTCAATGGTTTTCACGAAGCACCTCCTGGCAGTGCGGCCGGTTCAATGTTGGCATTCAGGCAGATCGACCACGAGCCCATTCAGAGCGTCCGTCAGTGTGATCTGGCAGGCAAGCCGCGAATTGCCGCGCGGGTCCGCGACGCAGATTGAGCATGTCTTCCTCGGTCGCCGTGCGTGCTCCGACCCGGTCGGACCAGTCTGGATCAACATAGACGTGGCAGGTGGCACAGGCACAATTGCCGCCGCAATCTCCGTCGATGCCCGGCACACGGTTGTCGGTGGCAGCGCGCATCAGCGAAGTGCCCGCGGGCACTTCGACCGTGTGTGTTCCCCCGGCGAAGTCATTGAAAGTGACTTTGGGCATGCAAAACCTTACTTAAGAGGGTAGTAGTGGAAGGCGGTATCCCGCTGGAATTATCGCATTGACAGGAGTCCCTATCCAGGCGCCGGCAGTCGATTGATATGATACGATTCTCGGCGCACTTCGTGTCGACGCCGTCATCCTCCTCTGGCATTTCCATCCGAATCCTCCCCGATGAACAAATTCTCCTTTGTTTCGCTGATTCTGTTTGCGTGCCTGCCCCCGGCAACGGCCATTTCAACCGACTCCCAAGCCACGCAAACGGAGGCGCTGGCGCGCGATCTGCTGAAACAACTGGTGGAAATAAATACTACTCATGCGCATGGCTCTACCGAGGCGGCGAAGGTGCTCGCGGGCCGGTTTCTTGCAGCAGGTTTCGCGCCTCAGGATGTCGCATTGCTCGTGCCCACGGACCACCCCACCAAGGGCAACCTCGGCAACGACCAAGCAATATTTTGCGCGGCGCGCGGAGCTCGAACAGGGACAAGTACGGGCCGATATGCGGGCGATAAGCCTTGGGAGCACCGACCAGGCTGCGATCGATCGGATGTCCGCAGTCGTCGAGACGAACATCATGCTGCGCACCACCTGCACGGCGACCATGATTGACGGCGGCCACGCCGAAAATGCGTTGCCACAGCGTGCGCGAGCGACCCTTCAATGTCGGGTTGTTCCGGGTGAGTCGGCGGAATCGGTAGAAGAGACGCTGCAGACCGTCCTCGCCGACCCTCTCCTGGCGATCAGCACCATCACGCCTGCCTCACCCAACCCAGAGTCGGCGTTGGCCCCTGCGCTCGTGCGCGCAGTAGAGGACGTCGCACACAGCATCTGGCCCAGTGTCGTTGTTCTACCTGAAATGTCACCCGGAGCCAGCGACAGTCGCTACACGCGTGCGCGCGGCATTCCGAGCTGCGGGATTGACGCAATGTTCGACGATTTGGATGACGGTCGCGCACATGGACGAGATGAGCGAATAGGCGTGATCGCGTTCAAAGAGGACGTGGATTTTACGTATCGGCTGATGAAAGCGCTGGCACAGAGTCCAAGCCTGGCGGACAACTAGACGAAGAACCGACGGACCGTAGATTGTTGCTCCTTCCGGCAGAATTCCTGCTAGGAGGAATTGGGGTTGCGATTCACAAGGGTCGAGACAAACCGCCGTAACGGAGATGGAGTTGATTCGTTCGACGATGAATCGGTCGATGGCTGGGACTTTTGGCGTGCCATGTACGCGCACATATTTGGCCAGAGCTCGATAGGCAGGGGCGCAAGCAACATCGAGGGCGGTATCAGCGCATTGAATTCCACCACCGCCGCCTTGGATTTAAATTCCGGGCACGCATAGTCAGACTTGCACTGATCGCAACGCTCCAAAACCACGGCGCGATGTTTGTAGCAGCACAGGGCCACCGTACGTGGGATATCAGACATCACGGAACATTTATCAGACGACTCCTACAGCGGGTATCCGTTTGCATGACCCTATACTCGTAGGAGAAATCTCACATCGGCGCCGCTTGACAAAAAAAACCCGCCCCTACGGCCGGGACTGAACCCTTCCGCTAAGCTGCCGAGCATTTCCTGAACCGACCGCGTGCGCGGCTGGTGGATGAAGATCGCGGTTCATCATGAATACGCAACCCCGATATGAGCGGGCGCCGAACGGCGCCCGCTCATCGCGGAATCACTCCCGCTGCCGGCTCAAAGATACCCCACGCGACGCGCAAGAGTAATTGTACGCGTCCCTCCGCCGACTGGCGTTTTGCAGAATGACGTGGCGCCGAAGATTGTCGACAACGCCCCATTCTTTGATCTCTTCCAAGGATCGAAAGCAACCCAGGCAGGTAAGGTCATCGTCCAGGCAGCAATTCCGAATGCACGGGGACTGAGCGGAGCCGGCGAGTTCACTCATTGAAGTGGAGCCTAATTGCGAGGCCTCGAATTTGAGCACACGGACGAACGGATGTCCGGGTAACGCATCACAAGGATTGCGGCGGCCGAGCTGCATCCAACAGGCGTTGCGCATCGAATACAAGGGCAGGTCACTGCTCAAACGGGAGTTCGACAGGCATGCCCAGACAATTGGCCCGCGGCGGCTGGTTCTGCGCGGCAGTTGCCGCGCTGACCGGGGCGGGTGCGGCGTGGGCCGCACCGTATATTCCGGCGAGCGACGCCCAGGTGCTGGCGGAGCTCCCCGCCGGCGCGAGGCATGCGGGCACCCCGGCCCGTGCGCTGACGGCGGCGCGCCTCGACATCGCACTGCCGCTCGCGCAGTTCGATATCTCGCGGGCGCGCACCACCGGGGATTTGCGATTCTTGGGTTACGCCGAAGCGATCCTGGGGCCGTGGATGCAGCAGCCAACGGTGGCGCCGCAGGTGCTGGTGTTGAACGCGACCATCCTGCAAAGCCGCCACGCGTTCGATGCGGCTCTCGTGGAGCTCGATCGGGCGTTGCAAGAGAGCCCCAACGACGCACAAGCGTGGCTCACCCGTGCGATCGTGCTGCGGGTGCTCGGTCGCTACAGCGAAGCCATGCTCTCTTGCGAGCACATGGCCGGCGCGGCGGATCCGTCGGTCACCGCTTTGTGCACGCAAAGCCTGCGTGGATTGACCGGACATTTGCCGGAGGCGTACGCGGCCATCGGCGCCTTGGCCTCGCAAGAACCTTCACCGCAGGTCCGCGCGTGGCGCTATTCGGAGCTCGGAGAAATGGCCGAGCGCGTGGGTAACGATGAGGCCGCCGAGCATTGGTTTCGCGACGGATTGAAAATTGCGCCGGAGGATTTCTACATGCGTACGGCGTGCGCTGACCTCTTCTTGCGGCATGGCCGCGCGGCCGAAACGCTGCGGTTGTTGGCCGGACGCGAGGCGATGGAGCCCATGCTGCTGCGGATTGCCATCGCTCACCGCCAGCTGCGGGACGGCGGCGGCTCGCAGGCCGAGGCGCTGCTGTCGGGCGCATTCGAGGTCGAACAGCAGCGGGGCGACGCCGTTCATCGGCGCGAGCAGGCACGCTTTATGCTGGATGTGAAGCAGCAGCCGGCGGCCGCGCTGGCCGCCGCCGAGGACAATTGGCGAGTGCAGCGCGAGCCCGACGACGTTTTGATTCTGCTGCGTGCAGCGCAGGCCGCGCATCAGGCGGCGGCGGCCGCGGCCGCCCTGCAATTTGTGAAGCAAACCGGTCTCCAGGACGTGCGGCTCGAGCCGTACCGGGGCGCGACATGAGAACTCACCGATGGCTTGCGCCGCTGTTCCTCCTCGCCATCGCGTTCGCCGGCACGGTTCGCGCCCACGTCGCAAGCAACGGCTTCTTGGTCGCGAATGTCTCCGGTCGGACCGTTACGGGCTCCATCGAACTCGCGGTGCGCGACGTCGAACTTGCCGTCGGGGTCGACGGCAACCGCGACGGCAAAGTCACCTGGGGTGAGTTGCGCGCGGGCGAACCGCAACTCGCCCGGTATCTCGCGCAACACCTTTCGATGATGGCCCAAACCCAGAACTGTCCGCTATCCTTCCAGGCTCTCGCAGTCAATGATCGTGTCGATGGCAGCTATGCCTGGCTGCCGTTCAGGGCGCAATGCGCGAACGAGGTGCGGCAGCTGACGATTCGCTACACGGTCATGGAGGGTATCGATCCCTCGCATCGCGGCCTGCTGACTCTTACCGCAGGCTCCGCCGTGCAGACGGGAGTTCTCGGCGGCGCCGCAGCGCCGGCCGCCATCGCCGTGTTCGCTCCCTCGCGCCTGCGCGCGTTCGTCGACTATCTACACGCCGGCGTCTGGCACATCTTGAGCGGCATCGATCATTTGCTCTTCTTGTTGTCTTTGTTGCTGCCGGCCGTATTGTTGCGCAAGGACGGCCGGTGGGAGCCGGTCTCCCAGGCCCGTCCGGCGCTCATCAGCGTTTTTCAGGTGGTAACGGCATTCACCCTGGCACATTCCCTGACTCTGACCTTGGCCGCCCTCGACATCGTGCGGTTGCCGAGCCGGCTCACCGAGTCCGTCATCGCCGGTTCGATCATCGTCGCCGCGCTGAATAACATTTTTCCCGTCGTCACGGAGACCCGCGGTCGAATCGCTTTCGCATTCGGTTTGCTGCACGGATTTGGCTTTGCGTCAGTCCTCGCCGACATGGGTTTGCCGCCGGGCGCGCGCCTGGTCTCGTTGGTCGCGTTCAATTTGGGGATCGAGGCGGGACAATTGGCCGTGGTGCTCGCCGTCATGCCCATTATCTACGCCGTTCGTTCAGGCGGATTTTATAGACGTGCCTTCATGCCGTGGGGATCCGCAGCCATCGCCGCCGTGGCGCTGGTCTGGCTGGTGCAACGCGCGATTTTCCCGACCGGCTAGCGGCGCAAGTGCCGCGCCCTCGATTGGGCTACTTGAGGCGATCGATCAAGGCGGCGATTTTGCGCCAGGTTTCTCCGAAGACGATTGCCTCGCATTCTTCGACCTCGTTCGCGTGCAGGTCCAAGTGCGTCGAGTTTCCATTGACGGTGACGATGACTCTCGCCGTATCGCGATGCGTTTGCGTACCGCCGGATTTACACCGGATCGATTCGAAGCTGATGCCGGCAAGCTCGAGCTCCTCGCGTACGTGAGCCGCGATCTTGAGCTTGCCTTTTTCGAATGAGGTCAGCGGCAACTGACTCGCTCCATCTAACTAAGCAATGCGCAGAATACTACTTCGGCACCGGGACCACGATCGGCGTGACTTCGACCATGGCAACCCCTTCCTTGCGGTCGATCCCGATCCGTCGGGCCGTGGACGGCGAGAGATCGACGATTCGCCCTTTGACATAAGGACCTCGGTCGCGGATGGTGACCCTCGCAGTGCGCCCGGTCTCGAGATTGGTTACCAATGCTTTTGTTCCGAGCGGCAGCGTCTTGCTCGCGGCATTGTCGCCGTATGGGCTCATGGGTGTGCCGTCCGCCATGGTTCGGCCGGCAAACTTGTCGGCGTAAAACGATGCTTTGCCGATGCGCGTGCGGCCGCTGCGATCCACCGGGGGTTTAGCCGAGAGCGTGGCTTGCTGCTCGGCTGCATCCGCAAATCCGGGTTTGGCCTCGTTCACAGCCGTGCACAGACCGAAGGCAAGGATTAAAACCAGATAAACCCCGCACCGGAGGCCCGCGGGCCGCCCGCGAGCCGGCGCACTTCGCCGCGCCGGCTCGTTCGCTTGAACATGCTTCACGGTCAACCCAACTTACTTGTTGGATCCGCCGCCCTGTTGAACGCCGCCGCTCTCGCGCGGACTCTTGTCGCCGTTATGGGTCGACATCTGGACACCTCCGATGATTGAACTGGCGATGGCACGATAAGGCCGACCTTGCATTGCCGCTGTAGGCAATCCTCGGCCGCGGCAAAGGTGGCGGGATTCTGCCCCTGTAGGACTGCGCCGACAGCAAGCAAATGCGTGCGTGCGGGCGCCGTCCCGCCTACTGCTTGGATGCGACGGCGTCCGCTTTGGCGTTCGCCTTGGCGGCGTTGTAATCCGCGTCGGCTTCGTCCCTGCACTTTTTCTGGTCATCGCCCGCGAGAGCGGAACACTGGGCGAGCGCTACCTTGCGGTCGCCGTCGGCCTTCGCAATGCCAATATTTTGCGCGTCCTTGGCGGCGACATTGTTGAGGTCGGTCAATTTATCGCCGACTTTGTCTGCGGCGTTGCCGATGTCCTTGGAGGCGTCTTTCTCGCTACTGGACACTTCGCTGGATGCCTTCTGCTGAGCTGCCGCAACATCGTGCGCAACCACATCCGGAGACTTGGGCTTGTCGCAACCCGCTGCCAGCACGGCACAGAGTGCTATCGCTGAGGTCATTAGTATCCGCATCTATTTCTCCTCATCACGTCGAGTCGCGATGACTCGCCCCGGACTATACGGTTGCGGCCGGACGCACGAAGTAGGACGGCACAGTGGTCGAGCGTCGGCGGGGTACTAGACCGGCATAGGCGTGCACCTACAATAAAATTGGTCTCTGGCCGCTCGACGCAGGTGGATTCGGCCCGCATGATCGCCGGATCCCAATGAAGACCCGGCTGTTCATCCGACGCGTATTGGTATCGACGGCGCTGTCGTTGACGGCTCTGGTCGCGGCCATCGTGGTTCTCTGCGCGGTGCTGGACGCCGGTTATTTTCACGGGCCCTTCATCCGCTCGTTGACCGCGCATACGGGACGCAAGATTCAAATCGGGAGCGTCGAAACACACTTGCTGTCGCGCCATCCGCGGGTGACCGTCGAGCACGTGACCATAGGCAACCCAACCTGGACGCCCGCGGGGGTGACGGCGGAAATCGACAAGATCGGATTGGCGTTCCAATTGCCGGGCTTCGGACATTCGTTCAAACTTCAGCGGCTGGAGATGGATGGCGCAACCCTTCATCTCATCCGCGACGCCACGGGCCATGCGAATTGGCAGCGGACAGACCCGGACCAAGGCCCGCAAGCCGATCTGCCGCTCATCCGCAGTCTGTGGATGCACGGCGCGCGCGTCGTACTCGATGATGCGCTTCGCCACCTGCAATTCAACGGTACGGTGTCTGCGGAGGACGTGCAAGGCACAGGAGCGATGCCGCCGCTGCGCATCGAGGGTGCGGGCGAACTGAATGGCAAAGCGGCTACTTTTGAAATTACCGGCGATCCCCTTGCGGCGGCCAGCCGCAAACATCCCTACGGTTTCGTCTTTGCCGGGCAGTCGAGCGGTTCGCGCCTGAGCGGCAGCGGCTCGCTGCTGCGCGCTTTCGACTTCGACGCCATCGACGCCGAATTCGCCGCCGCCGGGGAGGATCTCCTGGACCTGTACCTGCTCACCGGTGTGAATCTGATCAATACCGGCCGCTATCGCCTTTCGGGAAGGGTCGCGCGTCGCGGAACGCACACCCATTTCAGTCAATTGACCGTGACTTCCGGACAGAGCGACGTGCAGGCGGACGTCTCGATCGACAGCACGGGCGGGCGGGCGAAATTCGCAGCTGAGTTCGAGTCGAAATTGATTCGCACGGCGGACCTTGGGTTGCGCGCGGCCGGCCGCGAGCACGACCCCGAGGCCGGCAAACTCCTGCTGTCCAATGCGATGCTCAATCCGAGCGCCATGCGCCGCGGCGACTGGGTGGTGCAGTTTCGCGCTCACCGCGTCGACGTGGGTCGCGTGCCGTTGCACGAGGTCTCGGCCAAGATGACGATTGAGCAAGGCGTCGTGGTGGTGGACCCGCTGCTGGCCGAATTATTCGGCGGGAAGGTGTGGGCACATCTTAAGCTCGACGCGAGGACGGACACTCCCATTTCCGACGTCGACATCAAGCTCACGGGCGCGCAGCTCGGAGAGTTTGACCACCAAGAGACTGCTCCGCCCCCGGTCGAAGGAGCTCTGCAGGCTCGAGTGAGCGTGAAGGGCCAGGGACGTTCGATCCATCAGGTGGCCGCCAGCGCCGACGGGACGGTGACTGCCGTGGTTACGCACGGCGCCATCCGTTCCTCGCTGGCGGAACTTGCGGGCATCGACCTGCGCGCGCTTGGTCTCATGCTCGCGAAGGACAAACAGGAGACGGGCATCCGCTGCATCGTCGCCGGCTTCCAAGCGCACGACGGCACGCTTAGCGCGCAAAGCTTGGTCGTGGATACGGACCCGGTCCTGATCACCGGCGAAGGTCAGCTTCATCTCGACTCGGAATCGCTCGACTTCGCGCTGCGCGGCCATCCGAAGAGTTTGCGTCTCTTTCGGCTGCGCACGCCCGTGTTGCTGCGGGGAACCTTGGTGCACCCCGCAATCGCGGTCCAGGCGCGCAATGCCGCCGCTCAGACCGCCGCTGCGGTGGCCCTCAGCGTCGCATTGACGCCGCTGGCCGGGGTGCTGGCTTTCGTCGATCCCGGTCTCGCGAAGGATGCGGATTGCGCCTCCCTGCAAGCGCAGGTGACCGCCGCGGCACGATAATTGTCGGTTACACTTGGCGGCTATGAATGTTTCCATGGCAACTGCGCTGCTCGCCGATGCGGCGGATATGACGCAGTTTCTGTCGCCTATTCCCAACGGCGATCGGCTCGGCAAGATCCTCGAAAATGGCAAGCCGATGTCCTCGCGAGCCTACGACGATGACACCTGGACCGCGCGGTTCGTCGCCAGCGACGGAGTGTCGGTCAGGTGTTTCACGGTGAGCGACGTCACGATCGATCAAGCCGAGATTATTGCCTCCGTGAGTCTCGATTTCAGCTCCTGGCAGGAAGCCGATTTTCGCGACATGGTGCAACGGGTGCTGGCCGCTACGCCGGATCCGCCACGATAACCCTGCGGCCGAGCGGTTGCCTTCGGAGCAACACCGCGCCGCTCAGACTGAGAATCCGCTGTCTAACGGAGGCGGGGAGGGCATACATGAGGAAGCCCAGCGGGAAAGCATGGGGATAGGGCCTCTTGATCGTCGCTGACTGCTCCGCGCTCGTAATCACCTTGTCTCGCTGCCAGCCCAGTCGCTCGAAGAACTCGAACCAATCGGCCACCTGGAATTGGAACGGCGCGCTCTTCAACCGCTTCGCCCAAGCACGGGGCATCGGGCGCTTCCCGGCGTTTTCAAAATCCATGATCCAGTGGCGACATGCGGCAATCGCCGCTAAATCGACGGCCAGGGCTGCCGCGTCGTCATTGCAAAAATACGGAATGACACCTTCTGCGATCACCAGGGTGTTCCTGTTTTGCGAACCGATCCGGGCAAGGAGTTCGCTGCGCGCGTTTCGGTCGAGTAGGTTCAACCCCACCCGCTCGACGGCACAGGCCGGCCTGTAGCCGAGCAGCGCCGTGTTTTTGAGTTCGACTACATCGGGAAAATCCACCTCGATCCAACGCAGGCGTGCCGGAAGATTCAGCCGGTAAGGCCGCGTGTCCTGTCCCGCCCCCAAATTGAGCACGGAATCCATGCCGAGGGCCAGCGCTTCGTGGATCAGCTGGTCGATGGCGGCCGTGCGCACAACCACGGCCCAAGCGACGAGCGCGGAGCGCGGCATCGATGCGGCAATTTTTCGCCCTCGAATCCCCGCGAGCAGGTCCGCCAACGGATCCTGGAACGCCGCGTCCGGACGTTCCTGTTCTCGTGCGCGGAGAGCGGCGACCCAAAGCGCCGTGTCGGAAACGTGTGAAATTTCGCCTGTATCGGTCATTGACGTGTCTGCTTTGTATGGCAAAGTATAATCGATTGGAAACGCAGGTGAACTTGCCCATAATGTGGCGCCCGCCGTTCGAGGAGAGAATGTGGTGAAAACGGAAGCCTTGCAATCCACGCCGCCGGCGGGGGCGCCGGAACGCTACGGACCTGTGGCCATGCTGTTTCACTGGAGCATGTTCGTGCTGGTCGTCGTGGTCGGCGGCTTGGGTCTCATGCACGATTCATGGCCCAAGGAAACTCAGGCGTTCTGGATCAACGTGCATGCGCTCGTCGGTCTGCTCCTGTGGTTCCTGCTGTTCGCGCGATTCGGGTGGCGGCTGGTCCATAGCCCGCCCGTGCTGCCCGCGGAAATCGGCGCATTGTCACGGCGGCTGTCGGCGCCGGTGCACGTCACGCTGTACGCACTGATGTTCGTCATCCCGATCCTGGGTATCGTGACCTTCATCTGGCATGGACGCGCATTCGATTTCGGAATTTTCCAGGTCAACTTCGGTGTGAAATCAAATAAGGCCGTGTTTCACCCCACCGAGGATATTCACGGTTATCTGGCCTATGCGCTGTTCACCCTGGCGGGTGTGCACGCGCTGGCGGCCCTGTGGCACCATTTCATTCAACACGATGGTGTCCTCAAGCGGATGTGGCCCAGCCGCGGAGCGTAGGTAAGGACTTGCGTTGCTTCGCCGCCGCGCGTCATTGCCCGGCCCGGCGCGCCTCGCTGCGCGCCGGGTCCAAGCTTCCTGAGTCCGCGTCGCCTTTGAATCAGCCGGCCGGACTGGCGCCGGCCGGGCTGCCTTCCACCTGGATCAGCAGCTTGGTGTCCATCTTGAAGCCGTACTTCTCGCCGAAATTGACGCCGAAATCGGCGCGGTTGAAGGTGGCCGAAGCATCCGCACCGCACACTTCCTTCTTGCTCTGCGGGTTCGGTTTGCAGAGAAAGGAATTGATCGTGAGCGTCACGGGCTTCGTCACGCCATGCATGTTCAGTGTGCCCTGGGCTTCGGCCGGCGCGTCGCCGTTGAATTTGGTGAACTTGCCGCGTGAACGTCGCCGTCGGGATACTTCGTCACGTCGAAGATCTCCGCAGATTTGGCGTGCTCGTTCAATTTCGGCATGCCGAAGTCGATCGAGCTCATATCCACCGTCACGTCGATGGATCCGGATTTCGCAGCCTTGTCGTACACGACTTTCCCGGCGGTGGTGGTGAACTTGCCGCGCCATACGGACAAGCCGCCCATATGGTCGGCTTCGAAACTGGGGTAGGTGTGCGCGGGATCGAGAACATAGGTGACCGGCGCTGCGAACGCGCTCGCGCTCACGAGCGCGGCCATCGAGGCCAAAACAATACGGTTCATTGAAGACTCCTTGGAAGACTCTACGGGTATACTTTCGAGACGCCGCTGCCCGGCGGTCTCGGGCTCAAATCATAGCCGATATGCTGCATTTTCTGGTTGTTATCTTTTGCGGGGCTCATGATGGAATTATTCGATGCCATTGACACGCGATCTTCCGCCGCACGCCTGACGCTGCCCGGGCCTAGCCCGGCGGAGCTCGAGCGGCTGCTGCGGGCGGCCGATCACGCGCCCGATCACGGCCGTCTGAAGCCCTGGCGGTTCATCGTGCCGAGCGGCAGCGCGCGCGAATCATTCGCCGAATGCGGCCGCTGCGGCCAAGCGTGCGCGGTTGCCGGCGATGACCGAGGAGCAGGTGGCTGCGGAGCGAGACAAGATCATGCGCTCGCCGACCGTCGTCGTCGCGGCGTGCGTCGTGGATCGCGCCAGCACCAAGGTGCCGGAGATTGAACAGGTGATCGCCGTCGGCGCCGCGGTCGAGAATCTGTTTCTTGCGGCGCACGGCTTAGGGTTACGGGGTGATGTGGAAAACCGGAGCTGCGGCGTACGACCCCGCCGTAAAGGCGGCGCTGGGACTGCAGCCGAGCGACCACATCGTGGCTATCTTGCATCTGGGGACGCGTTTGAAATAGGCGCGCGCTCGCAGCGACACCGCTTTCACCAGCGCCCAAACCGGCAATCCGGGCATGATCGACAAGTCACGGGTGGCCGCCCGGGTGACCCGCGCCATGATGTCGGTGCCGCCGATGTCGATGCCGATCAAATCCGAATTTGCACCGTCGTTCGCGACGTAGTGACCAATCCGGCCAAACTGTTGCGCACGCTCAAATAGCTGCGGCGGCTGCGTCGCCACGATGAGATCGCGCGCCAGCAATTGCACGCGCAATTTCGCGCCGACCGCGGCCTGTGGCCGCCTGCACCCTGAGTTCGCCGGAGCCCACTTGCACGCGCGTCAAGCCGCTCGAGGAATCCACACCGAGCACGGTGCCGTCGATGATGGCGCCGACCGCGTCGGCGCCGATGATGGCGCGCAATCGCGGGTTCAGGCTCATCTCGCCGACGCCGCCCTGGGCGACGGTTTGACCCGACTCCAGAGCACGATGTGGGTCGCGAGCCGCAAAACTTCGTCGAAATTGTGGCTGACGTACACCATGGGAATGGCCAGCTGATCGCGCAGCGTCTCCAGGTACGGCAGCACCTCTTCGCGGCGCGCCGCATCGAGCGACGCCAACGGCTCGTCCAGGAGCAGCAGGCGTGGCTGAGACAGGAGCGCCCGGCCGATCGCGACCCGTTGCCGTTCGCCCCCCGAGAGCTGGTGGACGCGCCGGTCCATCAGGAAACCGAGGTCGAGCAGGGCGGCCACGGCATCGAGGCCGACATAGTGCTGCGCCTGCGCGCGCCGCGCCGCGTAGCGCAGATTGGCGGCCACGCTCAAGTGCGGAAACAGCCGGGCGTCCTGGAATACATAGCCGATGCGGCGGCGCTCGGGCGGAATGTCGATCCGCATGTTCGGTATCGAGCAGCACGTCCGCGTCCAGCGCCACCCGTCCATGATCGGCATCGAGAAGCCCGGCGATGATGTTGACCAGCGTGCTCTTGCCGCAGCCCGATCGGCCGAACAGGGTGACGACGCCCGGGGTCGGGAGGTCGAAGTGCGCGTCGAGCGTGAAATCGCCGCGGCGCTTCTTGACGGCTACGGTCAGCATCACCGGCCCAACATCCGCCGCACGCGCCGCGCGAACCACTCGGAGAGCAACAGGCCGCACAAACCCAGGACCACCGAAATGCCGGCGAGACGGGCCGCGGCCTCGTCGCCGCCCGGAGTCTGCAGCGCCGAATACAGCGCCAGCGGCAAGGTGCGGGTCTCTCCCGGAATATTCGACACGAAGGTAATCACGGCACCGAACTCGCCGAGAGATGCGGAGAACGCCGTGATGGCGCCGGCGAGCACTCCCGGCAGCATCAGGGGCAAAGTGATCGTCGCGAAGCGGTCGAAGGCACCGGCGCCCAAGGTGCGTGCGGCTTCTTCGAGGCCCGCGATCGACGTTCTCCAGCGAGATGCGCATGGCGCGAACCATGAGCGGGAAGGACATCACCGCCGTTGCGAGCGCGGCGCCATTGCGCGTGAAGATGAGCTCGATGCCGGCTGTTCGCTGCAGCCATGAGCCGATGGGGCCTCGGGTGCCGAACAGCACCAGCAGCAAGTAGCCGATCACCACCGGGGGCAGCACCAGCGGCAGATGCACGAAGGCGTCGAGCAGCGTGTGGCCGAGAAAGCGGCGCCGGGTCAGCACCCAGGCAAAGGCGACCGCGAGCGGCAGGCTGAACCCGACGCTGCGAGCCGCCACGCTCAAGCTCAGATGCAGCGCCTCGATTTCGCTCGGGCTCAGCCACATCATTTCAGGTTTACACGCTGCGGGGCTTCATTTGTTCGACGCAGTATACTGTGCGGGCCGATCACCTTAAGGATTTGCTCAATGACGTATTACCGCGCCGTGGCGCACGCGGACGCAATGCCGGCGGCGCCCGAGCGCATCGGCGTGCTGGCCGTGAACCTCGGCACGCCGGATTCGCCGTCCTACTTGGCGGTGCAACGCTACTTGCGCGAGTTCCTCGCCGATCGCCGGGTGATCAACACCTCCCGCCTGATTTGGCTGCCGATCCTGTACGGCGTGGTGCTGCCGCTGCGCCCGCTCAAGACGCGGCGCAAGTATCGCAAAATCTGGATGAGCGGCGGCTCGCCGCTGGCGGTGTATTCCCAGGGCCTCACCGAGAAAATCGGCACCGTACTGCAGGAAAGCCTCGGCGATCGGGTGTGCGTCGCCTTAGGGATGACTTACGGCAATCCGAGCATCGCGAAAGCCCTCGAGGCCCTCGCCGAGCAGAACGTGAAAAAGCTGCTCATCCTGCCGCTTTATCCGCAGTACTGCTCGTCGACGACGGGTTCGGTGTTCGATCGAACCACGCAAGCTCTGCAGCGGTGGCGCTGGCTGCCGGAGACCCGTTTCGTCAACGAGTACTATGACGACGCGGGATATATCGAGGCATTGACGGCGCGTATCGAACAGCATTGGACGGAGGTCGGCGCGCGTTCGCACCTGCTGTTCTCCTACCATGGGATTCCCGCCGCCTACGTCGCCGAAGGCGATCCCTATCAAGCGCAAGCCGAAGCGACGACGCGGCTGATCGTGGCGCGGCTCGGGCTGGCGCCGGAGGCCTATTCGCACTGCTACCAATCGCGCTTTGGATCCGTGGTCTGGCTGCAGCCCTATACCGAGGACACGCTCAAGTCCCTGGCCGGCAGGGGGGTTCGCAAGGTGACCGTGGTGTCGCCGTCGTTCGCGGTGGATTGTTTGGAAACGCTGGAAGAAGTGGCAATCGAATACCGCGACAAGTTTCTGGAATTGGGCGGCGAGCGATTGACGCTGGTGCCCGCGCTCAACGATGACGACCGGCACGCGCGAATTCTCGCGGCGATCGTCAAGAATCACTTTCAAGGCTGGACGATGGAAGGTGTCCGATGACGGTTCTTAAGGCCGCTCGATGGGGATTGATGGTGCCGCTGCTGGCGTCGATTGGGCTGCCGTTGCGCGCGGTCGCCGCAACCTCCGCGCAGCCCGGGCCGCTGTGCGCGAATCTCAAGGGCGAGGTGCTCCTGGACAACGCGCGAGTCTTCGTCCAGAAATTCACCGTCCAGCCCGGGCAGTCGACCGGGCGCTGCACGCGCGCGGGCAATCAGCTGCTGGTATTCGTCAAAGGCGGTGTGCTGACTTCCGAAGCCGGGCGTGCGACGCTGTGGCGAGACGGCCGGGTCGCATGGAGGAACGCCGGCGACGACACCGATGCCGGCAGCACCAACACCGGGCCGGCGCCGATCGAGATGATCTCGGTGGCGCTCAAGCCGGTGACCTCGACGCCCCGGCCCGGTCAGGCGCCGAAATACCGCATCTCAATTATCCGAATATCCCGGGAGAGGATCTGCTGGAGAACGATCTGGTGATCGTGCAGCGTTTCACCGTGAATCCCGGTCAATGGGAGGGCGTGCACGCACACCATCCGGACATGCTTTACATCCACATCAAGGGCGGCCAGTGGGCGGCGCGATCGAAGCGCGAGGGCGAACATGCCTATCCCGCGCCCTCGCCGGACGGTGAAGTCGGGTGGATGCCCACGATCGACCTCGCCGAAGGGCACGAGTCGGGCAACATCGGCAAGGATCCGATCGATCTCGATGTGGGTGACTCTGAAGCAGTAGCGAAGCGCGGCCGCGAAAGCCACGCTCAGACAGGCTCCGAGGATTCCGCCCAGGCCCGATCCAGGATGGCGCGGACGTCGAGCGCCGCGCCGGAGCCGCCGAATACCGCACCCCAACCCGAATCGGGGTCCAGCCGAGTCGCGCAGAAGCCTTCCGCCACCGCGCTCGCGATGCAGGGGTCGCCGCGGCATTCAGCAACACGCCGGCTTGCATCAGGGTGGCAAAAGTTTGCGTGAAGCGGCGCGCATGCGCCTCGGACAGGGCGGTCCGAATCGACCGCGGCGGCAAACCGATCGAGCGCCGCATCGAAATGCCGGTGGCTGCCGCGGGCGCAGCTCGAGTTCATCCAGCACCACCTCACGGGTGGCGGTCGGATTTGCCGAAGGCGCGCAGCACATCCAGGCACATGATATTGCCCGATCCCTCCCAGATCGAGTTGACCGGCATCTCGCGCACGATGCGCGCCAGCGGCAATTCCTCGGTGTAGCCGTTGCCGCCCAGAACTTCCATGGCTTCCGCGGCCAGTTCGCAACCGCGCTTGCAAACCCAGAATTTGGCGGCGGAGGTGAGCGCGCGGCGGAGCTGCGATCTCGCGGTCTCAGATCGCTGTCGAAGGCGCGTGCCAGGCGCATCGCCAGCACGGTGGCGGCCTCCGATTCGATAGCGAGGTCGGCGAGCACGTTTTGCATCAGCGGCTGATCGATCAGCAGCGCGCCGAATGCCTTGCGGTGGCGGGCATGATGCATGGACTGCACCACGGCTTGCCGCATCATCCCCGCCGTGCCGGTGACGCAGTCGAGACGGGTGTACGTACCCATTTCGAGAATGGTGGCAATGCCGCGGCCTTCCTCGCCCATGCGGTGCGCCCAGGCATCGACGAATTCGACCTCGGACGAGGCATTGGAGCGATTGCCGAGTTTGTCCTTCAGGCGCTGGATGTAAATGCCGTTGAGCGTCCCGTCGGGCAGCCGGCGCGGCATGAAGAAGCATGACAATCGTCCGTCGGTTTGCGCCAGCACCAGGTGCGCATCGCATTGCGGCGCCGAGAAAAACCATTTATGCCCGGTGATGCGGTATGACCCATCCGCCGCGGGGATCGCGCGGGAACTGTTGGCGCGCACATCGGAGCCTCCCTGTTTTTCGGTCATGCCCATGCCGATCAGGCCGCCGCGCTTGATTTCGATGGGGATGTCGCGCGGGTCGTATTCGCGCGTCACGATGCGGGACACCCAGTCCCGTTCCAGCCACGCGTCGCGGCGCATCGCCGCAATCGCGCCATAGGTCATCGTGGTCGGACACAGCGTGCCGCACTCCACCTGCGCCTGCATCAGGTAGCCCGCCGCACGCGCGGCGTGCGCCCCGGGGACCGCAGCCCCTTCGACCCGCGCCCACGGCCCGGCGTGATAGCCGCGCGCCGCGATGCCCTGCATCAAGCGGTGCCAGGCGGGATGGAATTCGACCGAATCGATGCGTTCGCCCTGCACGTTGAAGCTATGCAGGACCGGCGGGCTGCGGTTGGCGCTGCGCGCATCGTCAAAGGCGGCCGCTGTACCCAAGGCGGCTCCCGCTGCATCGAGATCGGGGACGGCTGCGGCGGCCCCTTCGCGCCGTACCGCCTCCCGCAGTGCCAGGTCGGTGGCGAATAAGTTGTATTCGCCCAGGGGCGGCGTTTGGTTGAAAACGGTATGGGTGGCGCTCGCGTGTTGCACGGCCGGCTCGCTGGTGGTTGGCCTGCGGTATTTTAAGCCGCTATTGCGCCCGGTGCGCGGCGGATGCTAGATTCGGCGGCAAATGCGCGCTTCTGCCTGCAAGCCATTTGAAATCACCCGCGGCGGTACGCTGCCGGGGTCGCTTGCCCTGCTGCTGCTGCGCCGCTAGGCGCCACATACCCCGCGCTAACGGTCGGCGCTTACAAGACCGGAAATAATCAACAGCGCCACACGCTCGATGGCGCTTTTAAGATCTGCCGTTTAGCGCGAATGAGAGAACACCATGTTGCGTAATCCGTCGACCAAATATCGTGCCTTTCCCCCCGTCGGGTTGAGCGACCGGACCTGGCCCAGCCGCGTCATCGAGGCGCCACCGGTGTGGTGCAGCGTCGATCTGCGCGACGGCAACCAAGCGCTGATCGAACCGATGGATGCGGGCCGCAAGCGCCGCATGTTCGACATGCTGGTCAAAATCGGCTTCAAGGAGATCGAGGTCGGATTTCCCGCCGCGTCGCAAACTGATTTCGACTTCGTGCGCGAAATCATCGAACGCAACCTGGTTCCGGACGACGTCACCATCCAGGTGCTGACGCAGGCACGGCCCGAACTCATCGCCCGTACCTACGAGTCATTGCAGGGTGCGCGTCGCGCCATCATGCATGTGTACAACTCCACCTCGGCGGCGCAGCGCCGCGTGGTATTTCGACTCGACCGTGCCGGCATCGTCGATATTGCGGTGCGGGGCGCCACCGCGGTGCGCGAGCATGCGCTGCGTCAGCGCGACACCGAATGGGTGTTTCAATACAGCCCGGAGAGCTTCACGGGCACGGAACTCGACTTTGCCGTCGAGGTTTGCGATGCGGTCAATGCCGTCTGGGAACCGACCCCGCAGCACAAGTCCATCCTCAATTTGCCGGCCACGGTGGAGATGGCCACCCCCAATGTGTACGCGGATCAGATCGAGTGGTTCCTGCGGCACATTCGCGGGCGCGATTCGCTCATGTTGAGCGTGCATCCCGCACAACGATCGCGGCACGGCGGTGGCGGCGGCGGAATTGGCCGTGATGGCCGGTGCGCGAGCGCATCGAGGGCACGCTGTTCGGCAATGGCGAGCGCACCGGCAATGTCGATATAGTAACGTTGGCTCTTAATCTTTATTCACAAGGCATTGATCCAAAATTGGATTTTGCGAATATCAACGAGGCGGCACGCTGCGCGGAAGCGTGCAATCAGTTGCCCATCCATCCCCGCCACCCCTATGTCGGCGACCTGGTGTTCACGGCGTTCTCCGGCTCCCATCAGGACGCCATCAAGAAGGGGTTGGCGGCGCGCAGCGAGGCCGATATCTGGGACGTTCCCTATCTTGCCGATCGATCCTGCGGACCTCGGCCGATCCTACGATTCGATCATTCGAGTCAATAGTCAATCCGGCAAGGGCGGGGTGGCCTATCTCCTGGAGCGCGACTATCAGCTGGTGATGCCGCGCCGGCTGCAGATCGAGTTCAGCCAAGTCGTGCAAGCGCGCGCAGATATCACCGGTAAAGAGTTGACTTCACAAGAGTTATGGGCGCTCTTTGAGAGCGAGTACCTGACCCGCCGCACGCCCTTCATGTACCGCTCCCACCAGCTCACCACCTCCACGGACGGCGCGGACAGCGAGCGCATTACCCTGCAGGTCGAGAATGACGGGCGGGCTCGAGACCTGGCAGGCCTTCGGGTCCGGGCCCATCGAGGCCATGGTCAAGGCGGTTGCGCTGCCGTTCGACGTGCTGTCCTACGAGGAGCACTCCCGGGGCCAGGGAAGCGCCGCCAAGGCGGTGTCCTACATCGAAATAACCACCCGATCGCGGCGCACCTTGTTTGGCGCCGGAATGCACCCCAATATCATCACTGCCTCGTTGCTGGCGATCTTCTCGGCGGTCAACCGGGCGGTGGCACAGGGGGCGTTGCCGGCGCGGGCTGACAAGGCTCGCACCGGGCACCTGAAGGTGGCTTGAGGGGCGGCTGTTTTCGCTCTGCTAGTTGAATGCCGGGCAGAATCGGCTATAGTGCGCAGCTTCACCGGGTGGGGCTGATCGATCCTATTGATTTCAAGGGCTTTTCTCGAACAATGAGTGAACGCGAAGACGAACATTTTGATATCGACGATGAGTTTCTCGGGGAAGCCGAAGAATCACACGACTTCGATCCCCTATTGGAGCGCACTGAGCGGCGCCCGAAAGCGGCTGCCGCGGCGAATAAACGCGGCAAGGCGGCTTGGAGCCGGGTCGAAGACGTACTCGCCGAGCGCCAGTTAGAAAAAGAACTGCGCGACATTTTCGAAGACGATTAGCTCAAAGTCTCGGCGCTTCACCGCTGTGCCGGAAAATAATCAAGCTTGGGTCGTGCTCAAGTTCGGGGGCACGAGCGTGTCCTCCGCGGCCAATTGGCACAACATCGCCGATGTGGTGCGCGCCCGCATCGCCGCCTCCTTGACGGCCGGTGATCGTCCATTCGGCACTGTCCGGCATCACCGATCGGCTCGAGTCCTTGTTGGCCGCTGCGGCGGCCGGAACCCACGTCGGCGCGCTCGGCCGAAATCGATGCCCGGCACCGCGATCTCGCGCGCAGCCTTGGCATCGTGCCGAGCCTTCAGTTCGAAGGCTTCATGCGCGAGCTCGCGGGAGATGGCGGCAGCTGGCGCAGCGCAGCCAGAGGTGAGCGACGGCCTGCGCGCGCGCGTGATGGCGATGGGTGAACTTCTGGCAACTTCCCTGGGGCGACATTCTTGAACGCCCAGGGAATCGCTACGCGTATGGGCGGACGCGCGCCAGGTGTCTGCGCGCCGATACCCGGCCCGGCGCCACCCGAAGGCGGGCCTGCTGTCGGCGACCTGCGATTTCGCGCCCGACTCGACGCTGCAGGGCCGGTGGCGGGCGCTCGAGCAGGTGGTGATCACCCAGGGATTCATTGCGTCGAACCAAGCCGGCGAAACCGTGCTGCTGGGCCGCGGCGGATCGGACACTTCGGGCGCGTATTTTGCGGCCAAGCTGAGCGCGGCGCGCCTCGAGATCTGGACCGACGTGCCCGGCATGTTCAGCGCCAATCCGCGCGCCGTGCCGACCGCGCGGCTGCTGCGCGCCTTGCATTACGACGAAGCGCAGGAAATCGCCAGCAACGGCGCGAAGGTACTGCACCCGCGCTGCGTCCTGCCGCTGCGCCAATACAAGATTCCGCTGCATGTGTACGCCACGCAGGCGCCGGGGCTCGAGGGCACGGTCGTATCGGCGAATGTCGCCGACAGCGCCGCCCAGGTGAAAGCGATCGCGATCAAAAAGGGCATCACGCTGGTCTCCATGGAAAGCCCGGGCATGTGGCATCAGGTGGGGTTTCTGGCCGACGCATTCCAGATCTTCAAGCAGGAGGGCCTGTCGGTCGACCTGGTGTCCACCTCGGAGACCAACGTCACGGTGTCGCTGGATCCCACCGCCAATACCCTGGACTCGGCGGCGCTCGAGCGCCTGAGCGCGGCGCTCGCGGAGCTGTGCCGCGTCGAGATCATCGGGCCTTGCGCCAGTTTGAGTCTGTTGGGCCACAACATTCGCGGGATCCTGCACGAGCTGGGTTCGGCTTTCGAATTGTTCCAGGATCAGAAGATCTACCTGGTGACGCAGGCGGCGAACGACTTGAACTTCACTTTCGTGATCGACGAATCGCAGGGCGATCGCCTGGTGCAGCAGCTGCACGAGCGGCTGATTCAGAGCATCGGCTCGGACAAGGTGCTGGGGCCCACTTGGCAGCAGCTGTTCTCCGAGGAGAAGGGCGCCGCACCGCCGCTGAATTGGTGGCAGCAGCCGCACAAGCGCCGCCGCTTGATCGAGATCGCCACACGCGAGTCGGCGGCATTCGTCTACGACGCGGCGGCCTTGGATGAGGCCATCGCCGCGGTGCGGCGCGTGACATCGGTGCAGCGCTGGGCGTATGCGATGAAGGCCAATTGGCATCCGGAGATTTTGCGGCGGGTGTACGCCGCCGGCTTGACCCTGGAGTGCGTTTCGCCGGGCGAACTCGAGCATGCGTTCGCCTCGGTGCCCGGGCTCGATGCCTGAGCGCGTGCTGTTCACTCCCAATTTTGCGCCGCGCGGCGAATACGAGGCGGCATTCGCCAGGGGCGTGCGGGTCACCCTCGACAATCTCTATCCGCTCAAGATGTGGCCGGAGGTGTTCCGCGGCAGGGAGATATTTCTGCGCATCGATCCGGGCTTCGGCCGCGGCCATCACAGCCATGTGCGCACCGCGGGAGTGCACTCGAAATTCGGCGTGCCGCTCGCCGACGCGGATGAGCTGGTCGCATTGACGCAGAGCGCCGGGGTGCGGGTGACGGGACTGCATGCGCACACCGGCAGCGGCATATTCGACGTGGCCAACTGGACCGAGACCGGCGCGTTGCTGGCGGATTTGGCGGCGCGATTCCCGCACGTCAGGGTGATCAACCTGGGCGGCGGCATCGGCGTGCCCGAGCAGCTCGGCCACGGCGAAATCGATTTGGGCAAGCTGGATCGCGGCGTCGCCGCGCTGGCCAAGGAGCTTTCCGCACTTCGAGTTTTGGATGGAGCCGGGGCGGTTCTTGGTGGCCAAGGCGGGCGTGCTGGTGGCGGTCGTGACCCAACTGAAGGGCAAGGGCGACGTCCAGTACGTGGGCATCGCGACCGGCATGAATTCCTTGATCAGGCCCGCCCTGTACGGCGCGCATCACGACATCCGCAATCTGACGCGCCTCGAGCGAGCCGATGAGCCATCCGGTCAACGTGGTCGGCCCGATCTGCGAGAGCGCGGATCAGCTGGGGTCGGATCGCTGGCTGCCGCAGACGCAGGAAGGAGACGTGCTTCTCATCGCGAACTGCGGCGCCTACGGCTTTCGCGATGGCGTCGAACTATAATCGGCGTCCTCCCGCGGCTGAGTTTATGATCGAATCATGAAACGAAATCGGCATCATCGGCTGGCGCGGCATGGTGGGATCGGTGCTGCTCGACAGAATGCGCGCGGAGCGGGACTTCGAGCTCGTCGCGCCGACGTTTTTCAGCACCTCGCAGGCCGGCGGGGCGGGCCGGCTCGCGGCGCCGGCACGGCTGCCGGGCGCGGCCGGGAGTCGACGCCGCCGCCAGGTGCAGGACGCCAACGACATCGCGGCGCTCGCGAAACTGCCCATGCTCATCAGCGCCCAGGGCGGCGAGTACACCGAGGCGATTCATCCTCGCCTGCGCGCCGCGGGCTGGCGGGGCTATTGGATCGACGCGGCCTCGACCCTGCGCATGCGCGAGCGATGCCGTCATCGTGCTCGATCCGGTGAACCTGCCGGTGATGCAGGCCGCGCGCGAGCGGGGCATCAAGGATTTCATCGGCGGCAATTGCACGGTATCGCTGATGCTGATGGCGGTCGGCGGATTGCTGCGGGCGGGCGAGGTCGAATGGATCACCGCCATGACTTACCAGTCGGCGTCCGGTGCCGGCGCGAAGCACATGCGCGAATTGTTGGAACAGATGGGCGCATTGCACGCCTCGGCCGCGGCTCTGTTGCGGGATCCCGCTGCCGGCATTCTCGACATCGACCGCGCGGTGAGCGCGGCGCTCGCGAGCCCGGAGTTTCCGCGGGCGCAATTCGGCGTGCCGCTCGCGGCGAGCCTGATTCCCTGGATCGACAAGGATTTGGGCACCGGCCAGAGCCGCGAGGAATGGAAGGCGGGCGCCGAAGCGAACAAAATCATGGGAACCGAGGCGCAGCCGGTGCCGATCGAAGGCATCTGCGTGCGGGTGAGCGCGATGCGCTGCCACTCGCAGGCGCTGACCATCAAGCTGAAGCGCGATTTGCCGCTGGCCGAGATCGAGCGATTGATCGCCGGCGGCAACCCCTGGGTGCGCGTGGTGCCGAATGAGCGCGAATCCTCGATTCGCGAGCTCTCGCCGGCGGCGGTCAGCGGCGGCATGAACATACCCATCGGCCGCCTGCGCAAGCTCGCGATGGGCGGGGAATATCTGTCCGCCTTTACCGTCGGGGATCAGCTGCTTGTGGGGTGCGGCCGAGCCGCTGCGCCGGACTATGCGATTCCTGCTTCCGCATGTGTGAGCAGGTGAATCGGCACCGGCTGGACGCGCCAGATATCCGCGCAGTATTCGCGAATGGTGCGGTCCGAGGAAAATTTGCCGCTGCGCGCGGTGTTGAGGATCGACATGCGCGTCCAGCGCTCGGGTTGCCGTAGGCCTCGGAGACCGTCGGCCTGGCATTCGACATAGGACTGAAAGTCCGCCAGCAGCAGATAGGGATCGTGATTCAGCAGTCCGTCGATGAGCGGGCGAAACAGCTCCGTGTCGCCGCGCGAGAAAAAAGCCGCTGCGGATGAGGTCGATGACGTCGCGCAGTCCCTGATTGGCATCGTAATAGTCCATCGGCCGGTAGCCCTGGCTCTTCAGGGCATAGACTTCCGCCGCGCTCAATCCGAACAGGAAGAAGTTCTCGGCGCCCACCTCCTCGCGGATCTCGATGTTGGCGCCGTCGAGGGTGCCGATGGTCAGCGCGCCGTTCATCGAGAATTTCATGTTGCCGGTGCCGGACGCCTCCTTGCCGGCGGTGGAGATCTGTTCCGACAGGTCCGCCGCGGGGTAGACGCGCTGGCCGTTGGTCACGTTGAAGTTCGGCAGAAACACCACTTTCAGGCGGTCGCGCACGTCCGGGTCGCGGTTGACCACCTCGCCGACCGCGGTGATCAGTTTGATCATGAGCTTGGCCAGATGATATCCGGGAGCCGCCTTGCCGCCGAAAATGAAGGTGCGCGGCTGCATCTCGAGCGCGCGGTCCGATTTGATCGTGTGATAGAGGGACACGATGTGCAGCACCTTCAGGTGCTGTCGCTTGTATTCGTGAATGCGCTTCACCAACACGTCGAAGATCGATTGCGGATCGATGACCGTGCCGGTCCGCTGCAGGGCGAGGGCGGCGAAGGCGTTGCTTGTTGGCCTGCTTGATCTCGCGCCAGCGGGCGCGAAATTCGGGGTTCTCCGCCAGCGGCTCCAGTTTCTCGAGCTGCGCAAGATCCTTGATCCAGCCGGTGCCGATGTGCTCTGAAATGAGATCCGCGAGCCGCGGATTCGACAGCACCATCCAGCGGCGCGGCGTCACGCCGTTGGTCTTGTTGCTGAATTTCTGCGGCCACAGCTCGTAGAAGTCCTTCAGCACGTCGCGCTTCAGCAGTTCCGAATGCAGCTCGGCCACGCCGTTGATCGCGTGGCTGCCCACGCAGGCGAGGTGCGCCATGCGCACGTAACGCTCGCCGCTCTCGTCGATCAGCGACATGCGGGCGATGCGCGCTTCGTCGCCGGAAATAGCGGATCCGGACCTCCTCGAGGAACTGCGCGTTGATCTGCTGGATGATCTGCAGATGCCGCGGCAGCACGCGGCCGAAAACTTCCAGCGTCCAGCGCTCCAGAGCCTCCGGCAGCAAGGTGTGATTGGTATATGCAAAGGTCCGGCACGTGACGCTCCACGCCTCGGCCCACGGCAGCAGAAGACTCATCGACCAGCAGGCGCATCAATTCCGCAATCGCGATCGCCGGATGCGTGTCGTTGAGCTGCACGGCGAATTTCACGTGGAACTGGTCCACGGACAGCTTCTGCGTGCGCAGGATGCGCAGCATGTCCTGCAGGGAGCATGAGACGAAGAAATATTGCTGCTCGAGCCGCAGCTCCTTGCCGCGCTGCTGCTCATCGTTCGGGTAGAGCACCTTGCTCAGGTTCTCGGACTCGACTTTCTGATTGACGGCGCCATAGTAATCGCCGCTGTTGAAAATCGCGAAATCGAAGGATTCCGGCGCTTCCGAGCGCCATAGCCGCAGCGTGTTCGCGGTGTTGGTCTGGTAGCCCAGAATGGGGGTGTCGTACGGCACGCCCATGACGGTCTTGTGCGGCACCCAGCGCACCTGCGCGCGGTTGTGCTCGTCGACGTACGGTTCGGCCTTGCCGCCGAATTTGACTTGCACCGCCCACTCGGGCCGCACCAGTTCCCAGGGATTGCCGAAGCGCAGCCATTTGTCGGTCTTCTCGACCTGCCAGCCGTCGACGATTTCCTGATGGAAAATGCCGAATTCGTAGCGTATGCCGTAGCCGACGGAGGGCACTTCGAGCGTCGCCATGGAGTCGATGAAGCACGCCGCCAGGCGACCGAGGCCGCCGTTGCCGAGTCCGGGCTCTTCTTCTTGCTGCAGCAACTCCTCGAAATTGAGTCCAAGTTCGGTCATGCACTGCTTGACGCGCTCGAAAATCCCGAGATTGATGAGGTTGTTGCCCAGGTGCGGCCCCATCAGAAACTCGGCCGACAGATACGCCACGGTTCGCGAGGCCTGCTGGGTGTAGGTGGCTGCCGTACTGATCCAGCGCTGCAGCATGCGGTCGCGCACCGCATAGGCGAGCGCCATGTAGTAGTCGTTCTTGGTGGCGAGCGCCGGAAATTTTCCCTGCATGTAGAACAGATCGTCGAGGAAGGCATTCTTCAGGGCCTCCTTGCTGAGGGCAGTGCGGTCAACGTCGAGCTGCAGCGAGGTCACTTGCGGCATCTTACGGCGGCGTTTCACGGCGCCCACATCACCTCGACCGGCGTGCGCGATTGACGCAGCACCGCGCGCACCGGCATGTCTTGCACCGGGCCGTCCGCACGGGCCGCGGCCAGGGTCCGCGATTTCGATTCGCCGTTGATGAGCAGCACGACGCGCCGCGAGTCGAGCAGCGCCGACAAATTCAAGCTCAAGCGAGGCTGCGGCGGCACCGGGGACCACATGCCGACGCAGCCCGCGGCGGCGGACGCGTTCAAGGCGCTCGGCAAATTCGGCGAGCCGGGGAACAGGGACGCCGTGTGGCCATCATCGCCCATGCCCAGTATCACGGTATCGAATGGGCGCGGCACCCGCGCAAATGTCTCCCATGCGGATACGGCGCCGAGATCCGGTGTGGGCGCGCCGTTCTTCAGGCCATGGAATCGGGCCGGCGCGGCATGATCTTGCAGCAGCACCTCGCGCACCAGGCGTTCGTTGCTCGCGGCATCGTGCGGGTCGACCCAGCGTTCATCGGCCAGCGCGATGCAGACGCGGCCCCAATCGAGCGGCTGGGTGCGCAGGATCTCGAACAGGCGCACGGGTGATCGCCCGCCTGAAACGACCAGGCTCGCGAGCCCGCGTGCGGCGATGGCCGCGGCGAGAGCCGCCGCGATTTGCAGCGCCAGCGCGCGCGACAGCGCGTCGCAGGTCGGCGTAGCGCTGCAGCGGTGCCTCAGAGTTCATCATGCCACGCATATCCGTCGCGCCCGATCATGGCGCTCGAGGCTGCCGGTCCCCAGCTGCCGGCGACATAGCTCTTGGGCCGCTCGTCGTATTGCTCCCAGCCGGCGCGAATCGGATCGATCCAGCCCCAGGCGGCGTCGAGTTCGTCGCGGCGCATGAACAAGGTCAGATTGCCCTTGACCGTGTCCATCAGCAGCCGCTCATAGGCGTCGAGGCTTCGGGTCTTGAATGTCTCGCCCAAGTCGAGCGCGAGACTCACGGGTTTCAATCGCATTCCTTCCCCCGGGTTCTTGGCCAGTATGGTCAGTGTGATGCTTTCGTCCGGCTGCAGCCGGATCACCAGCTCATTCGCGGTATGCGTGGTGGGTTTTTCGAAGATCGGGTGCGGTACTTCGTCGAAGGTGACGACGAGCTCCGTCAGGCGATCCGCGAGCCGCTTGCCGGTGCGCAGATAAAACGGCACTCCGGCCCAGCGCCAGGTATCGATTTCAACCTTGAGCGCCGCGAAAGTTTCGGTGCTGCTGTCGCGGGCAATGTCCGCCTCTTCAAGATAGCCCGGCACCGGCGCGCCGCGCACGGCGCCCGCCTTGTACTGACCGCGCACCGTTTTGGTGAGCACATCGCGATCGCGCAAGGGACGCAGCGCCCGCAACACCTTGAGCTTCTCGTCGCGCACGGCGTCCGGGTCGCTGCTGGCCGGCGGCTCCATGGCCATGATGCAAAGCAGCTGCAGCAAGTGGTTCTGCACCATGTCGCGCAGGGCGCCGGTCTTGTCGTAGAAATTTCCGCGCCGCTCCACCCCGAGTTCCTCCGCCACCGTGATCTGCACGTGCCGCACCAAGCCGCGGCGCCACAGGGGTTCGAACAGCGCGTTGCCAAAGCGCAGGGCCATCAGATTTTGCACCGCCTCTTTGCCCAGGTAGTGATCGATGCGATAAATCTGCTTCTCGGTGAACACTGCCGCGACCTCGGTGTTGATCAGGTCGGCGGAGGGGGTATCGTGCCCGAGCGGCTTCTCGAGCACCACCCGGGACAGGGCGGTCACGACACCGGCTTTGGCCAAGTTCCCGCAAATCACGGCAAACAGGTTCGATGCGGTGGAAAAAAAGAATACGCGCACGAAGTCATCGCGGCCCTGCAGCAACGTCGTGAGCGCCGCATAGTCCGCCGCGGCTGCCGCATCCAGTTTGACGTAGTTCAGCAGGCTGCTGAACTCCGTCCACTGCGGCGCGTCGAATTCCTTGCCGAGAAACTCCCGGCAAGCGCGTTCCGCTTGAAACAGATATTCCGCGCGCGACAGCGCCGTGCGCGCCACGCCGAAGATGCGCGACTGCGCCGATACCTGCCCGGCCGCATAGCGGCGATACAGCGCGGGCAGCAATTTACGCGTCACCAAGTCGCCGGTGCCGCCGAAAAGCAGCATGTCGAAAGTCGGGAGTACCGCCACCGTGTAAAGTTTCCGTGATTGCCCGCTCGGGAGCGTAGCATTTTTCGATGTGGCACAATGAGCCATGCCCCCGGAATCACCCACGGTTCACGTCCGCGTGCGTGAAGTCACCGACCGCATCCGCGACCGCAGCCGCGGCGGCCGCGCCGACTACCTGGCGCGCATGGAGTCGGCGCGCCTGCGCGGTTCGGCACGCGCGGGACTGTCGTGCACCAATCTGGCTCACGGCTTTGCCGCTGCGGAAACCGGCGATAAAGAGGCCCTCAAGCTCATGCGCTGGCCCAATGTTGCCATCGTGTCGGCGTACAACGACATGCTGTCCGCGCACCAGCCCTTGGAGCGCTATCCGGCCGTCATCAAGCGCGCGGCGCGCGAAGCCGGCGCCATCGCGCAATTCGCCGGCGGCGTGCCTGCCATGTGCGACGGTGTGACGCAGGGCCAGCCCGGCATGGAGTTGTCGCTGTTCAGCCGCGACGTGATCGCGATGGCGACCGGCGTCGCGCTGGCGCACAACATGTTCGACTCGGCGCTGTGCCTCGGCATCTGCGACAAAATCGTTCCCGGCATGCTGATGGGCGCGCTGGCGTTCGGTCACCTGCCCGTGATCTTCGTCCCCGGCGGCCCCATGCCCTCCGGCGTTCCGAACAAGGAGAAGGCGCGCATCCGTCAGCTTTACGCCGAGGGCAAGGCCGGCCGCGACGAGCTGCTCGAATCGGAGGCGGGCAGCTATCACACGGCGGGAACCTGCACGTTTTACGGTACCGCCAACAGCAATCAGATGTTGATGGAAGTGATGGGTCTGCACATGCCGGGGGCCGCGTTCGTGCCGCCCAACACGCCGCTGCGCGACGCCCTGACGGCCGCCGCCGCGCAACGCGCGGCGCGCATTACCGCATTGTCGGACGAGTACTTGCCGCTGGCGAGCGTCATCGACGAAGCGGCGATCGTGAACGGCATCGTCGGGTTGCTGGCGACCGGCGGCTCCACCAACCACACGCTGCATTTGGTGGCGATCGCGCGCTGCGCCGGAATCAGCATCACCTGGGACGATTTCTGCGATCTATCGGCGGTGGTGCCGCTCCTGACGCGCATTTATCCGAACGGCAGCGCCGACGTCAACCGCTTCCATGTGATGGGCGGCATGGCGTTCTTGATTCGCGAGCTGCTCGGCGGCGGATTCCTGCATGGCGATACCATGACCGTCGTCGGCCGGGGATTGGCCGGCTACGCCAGGGAGCCGTGGCTGGACGACGGCCGATTGGCTTGGCGCGCCGCGCCCGCCTCGAGCGGCGATCTCGACGTGCTGCGGCCGGTCGCCGAACCATTCAGCAGTCACGGCGGCTTGCAGCTGCTCACCGGCAATCTGGGCCGAGCCATGATCAAGACCTCGGCAATGAAGCACGAGCATCACGTCGTCGAAGCGCCGGCGTTGGTGTTCAACGACCAGGACGAAGTCCTCGCCGCATTCAAGGCCGGCAAGTTGGTCCGGGATTTTGTGGCAGTCGTGCGCTTTCAAGGGCCGCGCGCCAACGGGATGCCGGAGCTGCACAAGTTGACGCCGTCGCTGGCGTCGCTGCAGAGCCGGGGTTTCCACGTGGCCTTGGTCACCGACGGCCGCATGTCGGGCGCATCCGGCAGCGTGCCCGCCGCCATTCACGTCACACCCGAAGCCTCGAGCGGCGGCGCCCTGGGCAAGGTCCGCGACGGCGACCTGATCCGTTTGGATTGTCACGCCGGAGTCCTCGAGGCGAAAGTTGCCGCAGAGATCTGGCGGCAACGGGACGTGCCCGATCTCGATCCTGCGCACAGCGCGTATGGCTGCGGCCGCGAATTGTTTGCGAGCCTGCGGCGTGCCGCCGGCGACGCGGAATCCGGCGCCGTGTCTTTGATGTGACTGCGCAGCGCGGCACGCCTACGCCCAACCCGAGGATACCGTGAATATCCGTGAAATCGTCGCCCTGGCCCCGGTCATACCGGTGCTCACCATCACCGAGCTCGACACGGCAGTGCCGCTGGCGCGCGCCCTCGCCGCGGGCGGACTGCGCGTGCTCGAGATCACGCTGCGCACGCCGGTGGCGCTCGCGGCCATCGAGGCGATGCGCAAGGCCGTCCCCGACGCCATCGTCGGCGTCGGCACGCTCACACGCGCGGTGGACTTCGCCGCCGCCGGGCGCGCCGGCGCGCAGTTCGGCGTGACTCCCGGGCTGACGCCGGAGCTTGCCGCCGCGTCGCGCGGCGCGCGGTTTCCGCTGCTGCCCGGCGTCATGACGCCGACCGAATTGATCACGGCGCGCGCCGCGGGATTCAATGTACTGAAGCTGTTTCCGGCGCAACAGGCCGGCGGGGTCGGCATGTTGCAGGCGCTCGGCGCGCCGTTTCCCGATGTGCTGTTTTGTCCGACCGGCGGCATCACGCGCGCGACCGCGGCGGAGTATTTGGCGCTGCCCAACGTCGTCTGCGTCGGCGGCTCGTGGGTGGCGCCCAAGGCGATGCTGGCGGCGGGCGATTGGAGCGGTATCGAGGCGCTCGCGCGCGACGCAGCGTCGTTGCGCAAAACCTGATTGCACGGAGATCTAGGGATGAAGGACTTAACCGACGGCTCGATTGCCAGGAACATTCTGCAAATGGCGGTGCCGATCGCCGCCGGCATGTTCTTTCAAACGCTGTACTTTCTCATCGACCTGTACTTCGTCGCTGGCTTGGGCGGTGCGGCGATCGCGGGCGTCGGTGCCGCCGGCAATGTCATGTTCATCGTATTCTCGCTCACCCAGGTGCTCGGTGTCGGCACCGTGGCGCTGATTTCGCAGGCCGTCGGGCGCAGGGATCGGGCGGATGCCACCCTGATCTTCAATCAGAGTCTGGTGCTGTCGGCCAGTTGCGCGCTGATCACGCTGGTTTTCGGCTACGGCCTCGGCCATGCGTACGTACAGACCTTGGGTTCGGACGCCGCCACCGTGCTGGCCGGCTCGACTTACCTGAATTGGTTTCTGCCGAGTCTGGCGCTGCAGTTCGCGCTGGTCGCGATGGGCTCGGCGCTGCGCGGCACCGGCATCGTGCAGCCGACGATGATCGTGCAGGTCGCGACCGTGGTGCTCAACGCGGTCTTGGCGCCGGTGCTGATCGCGGGATGGGGTACCGGCCACCCGCTCGGGGTCGCCGGCGCCGGCCTCGCGAGTTCGCTGTCCGTCGGCGTCGGCGTGGTGCTGCTCGGCCTGTATTTCCGCCGCCTGGAAAAGTACGTTGCGTTCGAATGCGACGCGCAGTGGCGCCCGCAGCTCGCCGTATGGGGGCGGCTGTTGCGCGTCGGACTGCCCGCCGGCGGCGAATTTGCGCTCATGTTCATTTATATGGCGGTGATCTATTGGATCATCCGCCGCTTCGGTGCGGATGCGCAGGCAGGATTCGGCATCGGTCAGCGGATCATGCAAAGCATGTTTCTGCCGGCGATGGCGGTGGCGTTTGCCACGGCGCCCATCGTCGGGCAGAACTTCGGCGCCGGCCAACTACGCGCGCGTGCGCGAAACTTTTGGACTCGCCGTGTTGATCGGCACCTGCATCATGGTCGGCCTGACGCTATTTTGCCAATGGGGGGCGGCGTGGGCCGTTCACGCGTTCACGGCTCAACCGGGTGCGGCGGCCGTCGGCACGCAGTTCCTGCAGGTGATTTCCTGGAATTTCGCCGCCAGCGGTCTGGTGTTCACCTGCTCGGCGGTATTTCAAGGCTTGGCCAATACGGTGCCGGCGGTGTTGAGTTCGGCGAGCCGCATCGTCAGCTTCGTCGTGCCGGCATTGTGGCTCGCGTCGCAGCCGCAGTTTCAGCTGATCCAGCTATGGTATGTGTCGATCGCGAGCGTCACGCTGCAGGCGTGCCTCAGTCTGTGGCTGGTGCGGGCGGAGTTTCGCGAGCGCCTGGGCGGGCGCGCGCAACCGGCCACCAGCCTGGGACCGCCGGCCGGGTCCCCCGTGACACTCAAAACTTTCGTCGATGTATCCGGCTGGGCGGCGCCTGCTGATTCTCGGCAGCTACAGCTGTTGTCGTTCGGCAAGATTCAGGCGCGCTCGCCGATTTACCAGTGGATGAACATCCTGGGTGCGGTCGGTTTCATCATCAATTGCACCGGAACGCTGCGTGGCCGTCGGTGGCACTCAACATCGTGTGGGTGGGCATCGGCATATACGCGCTGCGGCACAATCGCCGCTTAAGGCCGAGCTAGGCCGGGGAGGGCGTCGCTCATTCCGCCGCCGCACGAGCGGTATACCGCCTTTCGAGTTCGGCGACGACCTGCGACAGCGACAGACCCTTGGCCTTGAGCAGCAACAGCGTGTGGTAGAAGAGGTCGGCGGCCTCGCCGATGATCTCCGGGTCGGATTGCGCGACGCCCGCGAACGCCAGTTCCAGTCCTTCCTCGCCGACTTTCTGCGCGATCCGCCGCATGCCTTGGTCGAGCAGCTTGGCGGTGTAGCTGCCCGCGGGCCGCGTGGCGATTCGCTGCGCGATGAGCTGTTCGAGAAGTCCCAGGAACGCGAGCTGCTGCGCGGAGGTCTGCGGCGGACTCTCGCCCCAGCAGGTGGGCGTGCCTATATGGCAGGCGGGACCCACGGGCTCGCGCCGTGATCAGCAAAGTGTCGCCGTCGCAATCGGCGGCGATCTCTTTGAGCCTGAGGAAGTGACCGGAGCTCTCGCCCTTGGTCCACAGCCGACCCTTGCTGCGGCTCCAAAAGGTGACTCGGCCGGTCGCCAGCGTCGCGGCGAGCGCCTCGCGATTCATGTATCCCAGCATGAGCACCGCGCCGCTGCCGGCGTCTTGCACGATGGCCGGCAGCAGGCCGTCGCCCTTGTTCCAGTCGAGTGTTTCCCAGGGGTCCGGTTTCTCTGCCGTCAAGGTCGCACCTCGATGCTGGCGCCGCGCAGCCGGCGCTTCAAGTGTGGGAATCGCGATTTCGCCGGAATGGAACACGCTGGCCGCGAGCGCCGCATCCACGTGGGCCGATTGGAAAACCTCGGCAAAATGCTCCTCCGCGCCGGCGCCGCCGGAGGCGACCAGCGGCACGCTGCACACGGCGCGCACCGCGCGCAATTGCGCGATGTCGAAGCCGCGGCGCACGCCGTCGCTCGACATGCAATTGAGCACGATCTCGCCCGCGCCGCGCCGCTGCGCCTCGATCACCCAATCGATGGTGTTGCGCGACGTGTCGCGCGTGCGCCCGGTGTCGCCGGTGAATTGCTGCACGCGATAGCCTGCGCCAAAGGTCTGGCTGTCCACCCCCACCACCACGCATTGCGCGCCGAACCGCTCGCTCAGCTCATTGATCAAGTCGGGACGCTCGAGCGCGGGCGAATTGACGGAGATTTTTTCCGCGCCGGACGCCAATACCTCCTCGGCCTGCGCCACCGAGCGGATGCCGCCGGCCACGCAGAACGGAATATCGAGCGTGCGCGCCACGCGCGTCACCCAGGAGCGATCCACCGAGCGCTCCTCGGGACTCGCTGAAATATCGTAGAACACCAGCTCATCGGCGCCCTCATCGCGGTAGCGTGCCGCGAGCTCCAGAATGTCGCCGACGACGCGATGATCGCGAAAGCGCACGCCCTTGACGACCCGTCCGTCGCGCACGTCGAAACAGGGGATTATGCGTTTGGCAAGAATGGCTGCAAATCCTCGAGCGGAATGAGCTCCTCGAGCAGCGCCTTGCCGCTGATGGCGGCGGCGGCGCCGGCCGCGGTCAGCGCGTGCAGATCGCGCGCATCGCGAATGCCGCCCGAGGCCTGCCACTGAATATGCGGATGGCGGCGCGCGGCTTCGCGATAGAGCTCGACGTTCGGGCCCGACAGCGCGCCGTCGCGCCCCACATCCGTGCACAGCACGTGCGTGAGCTGCGAGCCGGCGAATTCCTCCAGCGCGCTCCACAGCGAGAGATCGGACTGCCGCTGCCAGCCATGAGTGGCGACACGCGGAATGCCGCCATCGTCCAGCCGCACGTCGAAGGCGAGCGTCACGCGCTCCGGGCCGAAGCGATCGAGCCAGTGCCGCACGTCGCCGGCCTGCGTGACCGCCGCGCTGCCGATCACGACGCGCGCCGGCGCCGAGGTCGAGCATCTGCGTCACCGCGGCGAGATCGCGCAATCCGCCGCCCACCTGCAATTGGACGGCCGTGCTGCGCGGCGAGCTGTGCGATGAGCGTTCGATTGCCGAGGCTGCCGTCCTTGGCGCCGTCCAGATCGACCACATGCAGCCAATCGGCGCCCCAGGCGCGGTATTTGGCGAGCAGCGAGCCGGGATCCGCGTCGTAGCGCGTTTCGTTCGCGAAATCGCCGTGCAGCAGGCGCACGCAGCGGCCGGCTTTCAAATCGATGGCGGGTATGAGACGCATGCGGCGGCAACCAAAGCGGCTCTTCAGTCGAGCGCCAGGAAATTCTGCAGCAGGCGGGCGCCCACCGCGGCGGAGCGCTCGGGGTGGAATTGCGCGCCGTAGAAATTGCGCCACTGCACGCAGGCGCTGAAGGGCGCGCCGTAGTCGGTGCTCGCGGTCGTCGCCGCGCTCAAGTGCAGTGCATAACTGTGCACGAAGTAGGCGTAGTCGCCGTTGGCGATTCCGGCGAGCAGCGGGCATGGCCGCCGAACATCGAGGGTATTCCAGCCCATGTGCGGCACCGGCCGCGCCGCGGCCGGCGCGAAGCGCGCGGCGCGGCCGGGAATGATGCCGAGGCAGCGGGCATCGCCTTCCTCGGAAGACTCGAACAGGAGCTGCATGCCGAGGCAAATGCCGAGCACCGGCTGCCGCAATGTCGGGATCAAGGCATCAAGCCGGTTCTGGCGCAGCCGCGACATGGCGTCCGCGGCGGCGCCCACGCCGGGAAGGATGACGTGGCTGGCCGCGCGAATTTCGGCCGCGTCCGCGGACACGGCCGAGGCAGCCTGCAGCCGCTCCAGGGCGAACTGCAGCGAGGCGATGTTAGCGCCGCCGTTGGCGACGATGACGATTTGGCGCGTGCTCACAGCGCCCCCTTGGTGCTCGGCAGCTCGCGGCCCTCGAGCCGGATGGCCTGGCGCAGGCTGCGCCCGACGCCCTTGAAGCAGGACTCGACCATGTGGTGCGAATTCTCGCCGCGCACGCTGATGTGCAGCGCGGCCCCCAGGGACTCCGCGAGCGAGCGGAAGAAATGCGGCACGAGCTCGGTCGGCAATTCGCCGATCTTCTCGCGATTGAAGCGTCCTTCCCAGACGAAATAGGGCCGGCCCGAGAGATCGAGCGCGACTTGCGCCTCGGCCTCGTCCATGGCCAGCAAGAATCCGTAGCGGGCAATGCCGCGTTTGTCGCCGAGCGCCTCGCGCAGCGCTACACCAAGCGCCAGCGCGCAATCCTCGACCGTATGGTGCTCGTCGATGTGCAGATCGCCGCTGCACTTGAGGTCGAGGGCGAAGCCGCCGTGTTTCGCGATCTGCTCCAGCATGTGATCGAAGAATCCCAGGCCGGTGGCGATGGCGCTCGGGCCCTCGCGCGACAAATCCACATCGATGCGCACGTCGGTTTCCTTGGTCTTGCGATGCACCCGGGCGCGCCGCGCCTGCCCGAGAATGCGCCGCGCGATGGCAGGCCAGGTTTCCTGCGGCGCGCCGTCCAGGCGAATCCGCAAGCCCTGCACGCCCAGATTCGCCGCGAATTCCATGTCCGTGTCGCGGTCGCCGATCATGAAGCTGCGCGACTTGTCGATGGTGTGCGATGCGAGGAATTCCTGCACCATGCCGAGCTTGGGTTTGCGGCACGCGCAGTCCTCGCGCTTGAAATGCGGGCAGATGCACACGGCCTCGAACTCGATTCCCTGCGACGCGAACAGCTCCAGGATGAAGCGGTGGGCGTGCTCGAATCGCTCCTGCGGAAAGGCCGGCGTGCCCAGTCCATCCTGATTCGTGACCATGACGAAGGCGAAGCCGGCGGCCTTGAGCTCGAGCAGCGCCGGCACCACGCCGGGCATGAGGCGAACCTTCTCCAGGCTGTCGATTTGCTCGTCGGCGGTCTCCTCGTTCAAGGTGCCGTCGCGGTCCAGGAACAGGACTCGCCGGCCGCTCATGCGCGCCCCCACGCTGTGCAACAGCGCATCGTTCTGCTCGCGGGTGCCGACGGTGACGCGCAGCGAGCGCGGCAGCGCCGGATTGGCGCGCAGGTCGCGAACGATCAGGCCGCCGGCCAGGGTGTTGCTCATGAAGCGATCGGCGTCGCGGCAATCGATGAGCAGGAAATTGGCGTCGCTCGGCCAGACCTTGTCCACCCAGGGCGATGCGGCGAGGCCGCGGCCCAAGTGTTCGCGCTCCGCCAACAAAGCCTTCGAGCCGCGACTGCGCGGCTGCCAGTTCGGCGGGATTCAAGGCACGCAGGGCCGCCTCCACCGCTGGTTGCGCGAGGGAGTAGGGTGGCACGACCCGCCTCGCCAATTCAATGAGCGCAGGGCTCGCCAGCAGCGCACCGATCCGCGCGCCGGCCAATGCGTGCGCCTTGGACAGCGTGCGCAAGATCGCCAGCGTCGAAAAGCGCTCCAGCCAGCGAGTGCAGGCTCGGCGAGCGCGACCACTCGACGTAGGCCTCGTCGATCACGACGATGGCCTTGCCGTCGAGCGCGGTGCAGATCTGCTCGAGGGCCGCCTCGTCGAGCAGATTCGCGGTCGGATTGTTCGGCGAGCACAGATACACGAGCTTGACGGCCGGCTGCCAGGCGGCGAGCAGCCGCTCGGGATCGAGGGCCCAGCCGCGTTCGCGTTCGAGCGCAACCTCGATGACGCCGGCGCCTTGAATGCGCGCGGCAACCTGGTACATGCCGAAGGTCGGCGTGCATTGCAGAATCGCGTCGGTTCCGGCGCGCAGGTAAATGCGCGACAGCACATCGATGGCTTCATCGGCGCCGCGGGTCGCGAGCACGCTTGGGCTTGGAACGGCGTAGAGCCTGGCCAACTGCTCGATCAGAGCCTGCGGCTGCGGTTCGGGATAGCGATTGAGGCCCGCCGCGGTGGTATCGCCTGCCGGGCGCCAGGGCGCTTCGTTGGCATGCAGACGCGTGAGCGTGGGCAGCCACGCCGCATGCGCATAGGCTTTCAGCGCGACGATCTCGGGGCGCGCCAACGATACGACGGCGGTCATTGACGTCGACGGCAGTCATTTAAGTCGACCGGCCGTCATTTAGGCCGACCCTTCGGCATGTGCCGCCGCGTCGAGCGCGGCGAGCCGGATGGTCACCGCCGCCGCATGCGCGTCCAACCCCTCGAGATTCGCCAGCACCTGCGCCGTCGGGCCCAACTCGGCAAGGCCCGCGGGCGTAAGCTCCTGCACCGTGATGCGCTTCTGAAAATCCTCCAGCGAGAGGCCGCTGTAGGCCTTGGCGTAGCCGTAGGTGGGCAGGGTGTGGTTGGGCCCGCTGCAATAGTCGCCCAGGGATTCCGGCGACCAATGTCCCAGGAACACCGCGCCCGCCGCGCTCACCTGCCCGAGCCACCGGCGCGGCTCGCGGATCTCGAGCAGCAGATGCTCGGGAGCATAGGCATTGGCGATCGCGAACGCGGTCTCGAGGGTGTCGGCGATCAACGCGCGCATGTGCAGAGTGGACTTCGCCAGTATTCCCGCTCGCGAGAGGGACGCGCACTGACGCTGCACCTGCCCCGCTACTTCCTGCGCCAGCCGCACCGAGGTGGTGACCAGCAGCGCCTGGGCGTCGGGACTGTGCTCGGCCTGCGCCAAGAGGTCCGCCGCGACGAATTCGGCGCGGGCGGTGTCGTCCGCGATCACCATGACCTCGGTCACGCCGGCCGGCAGGTCCGCCGCCGCACCGGCGGCATCCTGCGCCACCAGCATTTTCGCGGCCGTGACGAAGGCATTGCCGGGCCCGAACACTTTGTCGCACTTGGGGATCGTGGCCGTGCCATAGGCCATGGCGGCGATGGCTTGCGCGCCGCCGACTTTGAATACCTGGTCGATGCCCGATTTGCGCGCGGCCGCCAATACCGCGGCGTCCACCGCGCCGTTGCGCGCCGGCGGCGTGCACATCACGCGCACCGGGCACCCTGCGATGGCGGCGGGAACTGCCAGCATGATGGCGGTGGAAGGCAGGGGGGCGGACCCCGCGGGTACGTACAGGCCCACCGCGCGGATCGGAACACTGAAGCGCTCGCACACAACGCCCGGAGCGGTTTCGACACGCAGCGGCGCGGTGGTTTGCGCGGCGTGGAATTGCCGCACGTTCGCGATCGCGCGATCCAAGGCGGCGCTCTGCACGGCATTCAGGACACGTTCGGCCGCTGCGAACTCCACGGCAGTGACCCGCAGCGAGGCGAGACGTGCCCCGTCGAATTTTTCAGTGAGGGCCAGCACCGCGGCGTCGCCATCGCGGCGCACGGCGTCGATGATGTCCTGCGCGGCCGCCGCCACTTGCGCGGCGTTGCTTTGGGAGGGCCTCCGCAAAGCAGTGTGCTGCTCGGCGGCGGTCAGGGATTTCCAGTGCAGAATACGCATGATGGGATGGCAGACGCCGTTGCCGCTATGCCAGCATTTTCTCGACCGGCAGCACCAGCACCGAGGTGGCGCCCGCGCTCTTCAGCTGCTCGAGCGTTTCCCAGAATACGTTTTCACGGCACACCGCGTGCACCGCCACCCGGTCCCCGCGGCCTTCGAGCGGAATGACCGTCGGTGCCTCGCTGCCCGGCAGCAGCTTCGCGATCGCGGGCAATGCCGCGCGCGGCGCGTGCAGCATGATGTACTTGCTGCCCTTGACCTGCTCCACGCCGTCGATGCGCATGAGCAGGCGCCGCGCCCATTCCTGTTTCTCCGCGGCGATCGGCACCGGCGTGCGAATCAGCGCGGCTTGGCTTTCGAGCACGATCTCCGCCTGGCGCAGGTGGTTCGCCGCCAGCGTCGAGCCGGTCGACACCAGGTCGCAGATCAAGTCCGCCCGCCCGAGCCGCGGCGCTATCTCCACGGAGCCGGACAGGACCACGACCTCGGCAGCAATGCCGCGCTCCGCGAGGAAGCGTCCCAAGATGTGCGGATAGGTCGTCGCGATGCGTTTGCCCTGCAGCGATTGGGCGCCGCGGTAGTCGAACCCGTCCGGCACGGCGATGCACAGTTTGCAGCGCCCGAAATCCAGGGGCTGCACCGTCTCGAACAGCGGCGTCATGCTGCGCGCGGCGAATGCCAGGCGCTTCTCCTCGACCACGTTCAGCCCGACCAGCCCGAGATCGCATACATCCTCCTGCACCAGGTCCGGAATGTCGTCGTCGCGCACGAACAGCACGTCGAGCGGCATGTTCTCCCCGTAGCACATCAGCTGGTCCTTGCCGCGGCTGAATTTGAGGCCGCAGCGCGACAAGAGGTCGAGCGAGCTGTCGGTGAGGCGGCCGCTCTTTTGCACGGCGATCTTCAGGCGCATCGGATCGGGGGAATTCACGTCTCACCCATTGAGCTTCAGCCGCTCGGTCACGGCCCGGTAGCCGCCGTTTCCGGAGGTCAGATAGCGCGCGACGCGGCCGATGGTGGTGACGCTGACCCCGGTCTGGCGGTGGATCTCGCGATAGGGCAGACCGCGCTCGAGCAGTTCGACCACCGCCCAACGATCCGCCATCGCCTGCAATTCCGCCGGCGTGCACAGATCGCGGAAGAAGCTGCGGCATTCCTCGACGTTGCGCAGCGCCAAGATGGCCGTGCACAGCGCGCGCTCATGCTGCTGTTCCTGGCGCAAGGTGACCGGGCGGTTGGTTTTCATGGCGGGCTCGATCCGTTCGCTTCTCTAATGTATTAATGCATTAGTACATTAATGCATTATCGTGAGGCGCGCAAGCGGCGCCGCGCAAAATGCCTTGACGCACACGGGGGGAGTGCCTAAAATTCGCGCAGCTTATCTAGACCGGCTGAGGGAAAGGCCCTTAGAAGCCGGGGCAACCACCGGAGGTACCGCGAGGCAGCTGCGGAACGGTGCCAACTCCTGCGGAGCCGGGCCAGCCCGATTCCGGTAGATAGGCGGCGATTGCGCGGCTTTTTCAGGTCCGCTGCAATGGCACCGGCGCCGGCGCTACAGGGGTTATGTCAACCTCTATCGAGAGCGAGCGCTACGTGGCCGATAAATCTGCAGTTCAAATCGACCAAACCCTGGGGCTGACGCAGCCCTTTGCCTTGCACTACGGCGATGTCCTGCCCGATGCAAGGGTGGCGTACCGGCTGATCGGCCGCGACGATGCCCCGGTGATCGCGGTCCTCGGCGGCATTTCCGCGCACCGGATCGTTACGGGCGCGGAAGGCTGGTGGCCGGAGCTCGTTGGGGATGGGCAGGGCGTGGACACCAGGCTTTACCGGGTTCTCGGCATCGACTACCTCGGCGGCTACGGCGGCAGTTCCACCCCGCAAAACGGCGGGAAGTTTCCGCCCTTGAGCTCCTACGACCAAGCCGACGCGTTGTGCGCCATCGTCCGGCATCTCAAGCTGAAGCCGCTGCATGCCATCGTCGGCGCCTCCTACGGCGGGATGGTGGCGCTGTGTTTTGCGGAGCGCTACGCCGAACTGGTGCGGCACATCGTGGTTTTGAGCGCCGCCGACAAGTCTCAGGTGCTGTCGACCGCCTGGCGCAGCGTGCAGCGGCAGATCGTGCGCGAGGCGATTGCGCGCGGCGACGGGCCGGCGGGACTCAAGCTGGCGCGCGCGCTGGCGATGGCGACGTATCGCAGCAACGTGGAATTTCAGCTGCGTTTCGGCGGCGCGCCGACGCGCAATGCGGATCGGTTTCAATTTCCGATCGAGGATTACCTGTTCGCCCGCGGCGATGACTACGTGCAGAAATACCGCGCCGAATCCTTTCTCGTGTTGAGCGAATCGATCGATCTGCACCAGGTGGACGCGACGCGTGTGCACACGCCGGCGACCTTGATCGCGGTGCGCGAGGACCAACTGGTGCCGTTCGCCGACATGCAGGCCCTGTCCGCACGCCTCAATGGCCCGCGCCAGCTCATCGAAATCAATTCCATTTTTGGGCATGACGCCTTTTTGAAGGAAGGCGCGGCCCTGACACCCATCATCAAATCAGCCCTCGCGGAGCCATGGACATGAGCACGAACACCCCCCCAAAAAAGAAAGCCATCGCAACGCGTTCGGTGCGCGCCGGGCTCGAGTCGGATGCGCAGCACGGCTCGGTGGTGCCGCCGATTTATTTGTCGACGAATTTCGCCTTCGAAAAGTACGGCAAGCCGCGTAAGTACGATTACACACGCTCCGGCAATCCGACTCGCGATCAATTGTCCAGGGCCCTGGCGGATCTGGAGGGCGGCGCCGGCGCGGTGGTGACTTGCACCGGGCTCGCGGCCATCACCTTGATCCTGGCGACCTTGCCGCATGGCGCGCGGGTCATTGCTCCCTACGATTGCTACGGCGGCACCTATCGATTGCTGGCCGCGCTGCATGCGCAGGGCAAAATCGTTGCCGATTTCGTCGATCAGGCCGATGCCGCCGTGTTGCGCGCGGCCCTTGGGGTGCGGGCAAACCTGGTTTGGATCGAGACTCCGAGCAATCCCTTGTTGCGGGTGGTCGATATTCGCGCGATCGCCGATGCGGCGCACGCCGTCGGCGCATTGGCGGTGGTCGACAATACCTTTCTCTCGCCGCTATGGCAGCAGCCGCTGTCGCTCGGCGCGGACCTCGTTATGCACTCCACCACCAAGTACCTGAACGGACACAGCGACGTCGTCGGCGGCGCCGTCATCGCGGCCACCGAGGAACTCAGCGGCAGTCTCGCCTGGTGGGCGAACGCGATCGGCGTCACCGGCGCGCCGTTCGACAGCTTCATGACCCTGCGCGGCGTGCGCACGCTGCATTCACGCATGCGCGTGCATGCCGAGAACACCGCCGCGGTGGTGGATTTCTTGACCCAGCATGCCGGCGTCGAGCGGGTGTACTACCCGGGTCTGCCCGATCATCCGGGCCACGAGATCGCGCGCCGCCAGCAGAGCGGCTTCGGTGCCATGTTGAGCTTCGAGCTCAAGGGGGGCGAGGCGGCTGTCGAAGCCTTTCTGACGGGGCTCGAATGCTTCACTCTCGCCGAGTCCCTCGGCGGGGTCGAGAGTCTCATCTCGCATCCGGCGAGCATGACTCATGCCGGCATGGAAGAGTCGGCGCGGTTGCGCGCGGGCATCGGCTCAGGGCTGTTGCGGGTTTCGGTCGGCATCGAAGACCCGGCGGATCTGGTCGCCGATTTGTCCGCCGGGCTCGAGCGCGCGCTCAAAGTCCAGCCAGCACCGCATCTCCGGCGGCACGCGTCGTAATCCCCGCGCCCGCGGCGGGCCGCGCGGCGGCCAAATCGGCCGGCAGCGCGCCCGTCGCCGCGCCCGTCTCGATGGCGCGCGACACCGCCGCCTCGACGGCGCGCGCTTCGCTCTCCAATCGCAGCGCGTAGCGCAGCAGCAGCGCTGCGCTCAAAATCGCGCCGTACGGATTGGCGATGCCGCGGCCGGCGATGTCCGGCGCGGATCCATGGATGGGTTCGAACAGGCCGCCGCGCAAGCCCTTCCCTAAAGATGCGGACGGCAACAACCCCATGCGAGCCCGCCAGCATCGAGGCTTCGTCGGTGAGGATATCGCCGAACATGTTTTCGGTGACGATCACGTCGAAGTCGCGCGGCCGCTTCAAGAGGTGCATGGCGGCGGCATCGACCAGCATATGTTCGAATCTGACGTCGGGAAATTCGCCGGGCATGATGCGCTCGACCACCGAACGCCACAGGCGCGAGGTCTCGAGCACATTGGCCTTGTCGATCGACGTCAGACGGCCGCGGCGCGCACGCGCCAATCCGGCCGCGAGGCGCACGACGCGTTCGATCTCCCCCACCGAGTAGCGGCACACATCGACGGCCTCGGTCGCGGTGCGGGACTTGTCGCCGAAATAGATGCCGCCCGTCAGCTCGCGCACCACCATGATGTCCACGCCGCTGCAGGATTTCCGCCTTGATCGGCGAGGCATGGAGCACGCGCCGGATGCGGCACCACCGGGCGCAGATTGGCGAACAGGCCGAGCGCCTTGCGCAGCTGCAGCAGGCCCTGCTCGGGACGCACCGCGGCATCGGCCGGCCACTTCGGACCGCCGACGGCGCCCAACAAAATCGCATCCGCGCGCTGCGCCAGCGCCAGCGTCGCCGCCGGCAGCGCCTCGCCCGTCGCGTCGATGGCGGCGCCTCCCAACAGCGCCGCTTCGAATTCAAAGGCATGTCCGAAAGCGCGCCGCCACCGCGCTCGAGCGCACGCGCACGGCCTCGGCCGTGACCTCGCCGCCGATGCCGTCGCCGGCAAGGAACTGCAATCAGCGCCTTCACTTGCCATGGGCTCAAAGCGCTCCGTCACTGAGGCTATGTCACGCGAACTGCGGCTCGGGAGCGAGCTTCGTAACGTTCGATGTCGGGGAGCTTGCCGCGCAGGAAGCCGAGCTCATCGATGCCGTTCAACAGACAGTGCCGCGCAAAAGCTTCCAACGGGAAATGACACCGACACGCCGGTGGGCAGCGTCAGGCGGGTCGCCTCGATATCGATGTCGACTTCGGCGCCGGGGTTGTCCAGCAGCCAACTTGCGGTCGCATCGTCCACCACGATCGGCAGCAAGCCGTTCTTCAAGGAATTGCCGCGAAAGATGTCCGCGATCTCGGTGCTGATCACGGCGCGAAAGCCGTAGTCGAGCAGCGCCCAGGGGGCATGCTCGCGCGAGGAGCCGCAGCCGAAATTGCGGCCCGCAACCAGCACCCCGGCGCCGTGCGCCTCCGGCCGGTTGAGCGCGAAGTCGGGATTGGGCGAGCCATCGGTTCGATAGCGCCAATCGGCGAACAACTGCCTTCCCAAGCCCTCCTTGGTCGTCGTCGTCAAAAATCGCGCCGGGATGATCTGATCGGTGTCGATGTTGCTCGAGGGGATCACCGCCGTCTTGGAATGAACGCGCAGCATGGGTTGCACTACAACAGCTCCCGTGGATCGGTGATCCGGCCGCGCACGGCGCTCGCCGCCGCGGTGAACGGACTGACCAGCAGGGTACGCGCGCCCACGCCTTGGCGGCCTTCGAAATTGCGGTTGCTGGTGCTGATGGAATACTGGCCGGCGCCGACCGTGTCGCCGTTCATCCCCAGGCACATCGAGCAGCCGGACTCGCGCCAATCCGCGCCCGCCGCCTTGAAAATGTCGGCATATCCGGCCGCCTCGGCTTCGCGCTTGACCTCCTGCGATCCCGGCACGATGAGCAGTCGCACGCCGGGCGCGACTTTGCGGCCCTTGAGTATGTGCGCGGCCGCCTGCAAATCGGCGAGCCGTCCGTTGGTGCAGCTGCCGATGAATACGACGTCCACCGGCTTGCCGAGCATGGCTTCGCCGCCGTGGAATCCCATGTACCGCAACGCCTTGTCGAAAACCTCGTCGCCGGCCCGGGTCGGAATCGACGATCCTATGGCAAGCACCATGCCGGGATTCGTGCCATAGGTGATCATGGGTTCGACCGACGAGGCGTCGATGTCCACGGCGGCATCGAACGCGGCGTCCGGATCGGTGACCAACTTGCGCCAGCGCGCCACCGCGGCGTCCCAATCCGCAGCTCGGGCGCGCGCGGCCTGCCCTTGAGATAGGCGAAGGTCATCTCGTCGGGAGCGATCATCCCGGCGCGTGCGCCGGCCTCGATCGACATGTTGCACACCGTCATCCGCTCATCCATGGACAGCGCGCGAATGGCCGATCCGCGGTATTCGAACACATGACCGGTGCCGCCGGACACGCCGATCTTGCCGATGACGGCGAGGATCAAATCCTTGGCGGTCACGCCGGCGCGCAGCCGGCCTTCGACATTCACCGCAAAGGTCTTCGGTTTGCGCTGCAGCAGCGATTGGGTGGCGAACACATGCCCGACTTCCGTGGTGCCGATGCCGAAAGCCAGCGCGCCGAACGCGCCGTGCGTGCTGGTGTGGCTGTCGCCGCACACGATGGTCATGCCGGGCTGCGTCGCCCCGAGCTCCGGACTGATGACGTGCACGATGCCGCGCCGCGCGTCGCGCATGCCAAACAGCTCGACGCCGAATTCGGCGGCGTTCTGCTCGAGCTGGCGCACTTGCTTCGCGGCCGCGTCCACCTTGATCGGCACGTTGCCGAACACCTGTTCGGTGCTGGTCGGCGTGGAATGATCCATGGTCGCGAGGGTGCGCTCGGGACGGCGCACCGGCAATCCCAAGGCCTTGAGCATGCTGAATGCCTGCGGCGAAGTGACCTCGTGAATGAGGTGCAGATCGATGTACAGCACCGCAGGCGTGTCCGGCGTTTCCGCGACGACCTCGTGTGCCGCCCATACCTTGTCGAACAGCGTGCGCGCGGTCACGGCGGTCACGCCTTGCCGGATTCCAGCCAGGGCATGCGGGCGCGCAGTTGCGCGCCGACCTTTTCGATGGAGTGCGTCAGATCCGCCTTCAGCAGCTTGGAGTACTTGCGCCGGCCGCCCTTGTTCTCCGCGATCCATTGACGCGCAAATTTTCCCTGCTGGATCTCGGTGAGGATCTTGCGCATTTCCTTCTTGGTGGCCTTGTTGACGATGCGCGGACCGCGGGTCAGATCGCCGTACTTGGCGGTCTCGCTGATGAAGCGGTGCATTTTCGTGATGCCGCCCTCATGCAGCAAATCGACGATCAGCTTCAGTTCGTGCAGGCATTCGTAGTAGGCGACCGCGGGCTGGTAGCCGGCTTCGACCAGCGTCTCGTAGCCTTTGACCACGAGCTCGGTCGCGCCGCCGCACAGCACCGCCTGCTCGCCGAACAGATCCGTCTCGGTCTCTTCGGCGAAGGTGGTTTCGAGCACGCCGCCGCGCGTGCCGCCGATGCCGTCCGCATAGGCCAGCGCCTTGGCCTTGGCATGCTTGGATGGGTTCTGCGCCACCGCGATCAGGCAGGGCACGCCGCGGCCCTGCTGGTACTGGCGGCGCACCAGATCGCCCGGGCCCTTCGGCGCGATCAGCACCACGTCCAGATCCTTGCGCGGTTTGATTTGCTTGAAGTGAATATTGAAGCCGTGGGCGAACAGCAGCGTGGCGCCTTTTTCGATGAGGCTCTTCAGCTCGCGCATACAGGGGTTTCTGGGTGAGATCCGGCACCAGCATCGCCACCAGCTGTGCGCCCTTGACGGCGGCCGCCGGCTCCATCACTTGCAGGCCGTCCTTCTTGGCCTTGTTCCAGCTGTCGCCTTTGCGCACGCCGACCACCACGTCGTAGCCGCTGTCGCGCAGATTGAGCGCATGCGCGCGCCCCTGGCTGCCGTAACCCAGGATGGCGATGCGCGCGCCGCGCAGCGCTTTCTTGTCGACGTCTTTCTGCGAATACAAACGCATGAAATTCTCCTGTAACCCAAATCCCTAACCTGCAAAATGCAAGACCCCGCCTTGCAGACTTTGCAGCCTCAAGCGGGGTCCGTTAATATCGCGCTGCGCCGTTAACTAGCCGCAAATAGCACCATAGAATCTCTTATGATGCAAGGCTTTCCCGGCTGGGTCGCTAGAGGATGCAAGTTCATGACCCTCGATAGCAGTGATCCGGTTCCCCTGTGGCTGCTGTACGAGCACGAGGTCGACGCTTGGCGCGCGACGCAAAGCGCCGCGGTGGCGGCGTGGCTCGCGCAGCAGAATTTCAAGGCAGAGAAACATCGCGTCGTGCTGCTGCCGGATGCCGCCGGCGGGATAGCCGCGCGCGGTGGGCGGCTTGGGCCGGCGCGTCGGGGACGTTGTCGCTGTGGCATGCGGCGGGCTTCGTCGAGCGGCTGCCGCCGCGCCGCTTCCGTCTTGCGCAGGATTTCAGCGCCGCGGAGGCAACGCAATTGTGCCTCGGGTTCGCCTACGGCGCCTATCGCTTCGACCGCTATCGCGCCGGCCAAGAGCGAGATTGCCAGCGTCGCAGCGCCGCCGAACGCGGACGTGCAATTTGTCGCGCTGGCGGCCGAGGCGCTGCGCATGGCGCGCGATTGGATCAACACGCCGGCGCAGGATTTTGGTCCCGCCGAGCTTGCAGCCGCGGCCCGGCAGCTTGCCGAGCGGCATCAAGCCGCCTATCAAGAGTGGGTGGGCGAGGAGCTGCTCAGCGGCAAATTTTCCCGCCATTCATGCCGTCGGGCGCGCCAGCAGCGCGGCGCCGCGGCTGCTCGAGCTGCGCTGGACACCCGCCGCTACGCGAAAGCCATCCGCGACTGACCTTGGTGGGCAAGGGCGTGTGCTTCGACAGCGGCGGCCTGGATCTCAAGTCGGGATCGGGCATGGCCCTCATGAAAAAGGACATGGGCGGCGCGGCGGTGGCGCTCGCGCTCGCGCACATGCTCATGAGCGCTGAAGATTCGCGCGCAGCTGCGCGTGTTGGTGCCGGCGGTGGAGAACGCGGTCGGCGGCAATGCGTACCGGCCCGGCGACGTACTGGCCACGCGCAAAGGCTTGACGGTCGAGGTCGGCAACACCGACGCGGAAGGCCGGCTGGTGCTCTGCGATGCGCTGGCGCTCGCCGATGCCGAGCGCCCGAATTTGCTCATCGACTTCGCGACGCTGACCGGCGCGGCGCGGGTCGCGCTCGGCCCGGAATTGCCGGCGCTGTTCGGCAACGACTGAGGGCATCGTGCAGGAACTCGCGGCCGTCGCCGCCGCCGAGCACGACCCTCTGTGGCCCATGCCGCTGTGGCCGGGCTACGAGGATGAACTCGCCAGCAAAATTGCGGATTTGAACAATGTCGCTGCCTCGACTCTCGCCGGCGCCATATTCGGCGCACTGTTCTTGAAGCGCTTCGTCAGCGAATCGACGCCGTGGCTGCACATCGACCTGTATGCCTGGAATTCCAAGGATCGCCCCGGCCGCAGCATGGGCGCCGAGGCGCAGGGCGTGCGCGGTGTTTATCGATATCTGGTGCAGCGCTACGGCACGCTCAAGGAGCCTGTCTGAGTATTCCGCGCGGCTCACGCGGACTCAGACGGCTCACGTTGCGCGGCGGCAACGCGCATGGTTATGCTCGAGACCCCTCATCCCTTCCTTCGTTATTGCATCTGAAGCCCATGCCAAAAAAATCCGCTGCCATCGATCCCCGTCATTACTCGCGCATCGTGGTCGAGGGCGTGAAGCAAACGCCGAGCCGGGCGATGCTGCGCGCCGTCGGTTTCGTCGATGCGGATTTCGACAAGCCGCAGGTGGGCATCGCCTCGACCTGGAGCAACTTGACGCCCTGCAATATGCACATCGATGAGCTGGCCCGATTGGCCGCCGGCGGGGTCGAGGCCGCGGGAGCCAAGGCCGATCACCTTCAGTACCATCACCGTGTCCGACGGCATTTCCATGGGCACGCCCGGCATGCGCTACTCCTTGGTATCGCGCGAGGTGATCGCCGACTCCATAGAAACGGTGGTCGGCGCCCAGGGCTTCGACGGCGTGGTGGCGATCGGCGGCTGCGACAAGAACATGCCCGGCTGTCTGATGGCGTTGGCGCGGCTCGACCGGCCCGCGGTGTTCGTCTATGGCGGCACCATCCGCCCCGGGGCCGACCGGCGCGACATCGTGTCCGTGTTCGAAGCGGTCGGCGGTTACGCGCAGGGTACGGTGAGCGAACATGAGCTCAAGTTCGTCGAGCGCACCGCGATCCCGGGACCCGGGTCCTGTTCCGGAATGTATACGGCCAACACCATGGCGTCCGCGATCGAGGCGCTCGGCATGAGCCTGCCCGGGAGCTCGGCGCAGGACGCGGTCTCCGAGCAGAAGCGCGAAGATTGCGCGCGCGCCGGGGCGGCCGTGGTCGAGCTGATCAAGGTCGGCTTGACCCCGCGCCGCATCTTGACCCGCCGCTCTTTCGAAAACGCCATCACGGTGGTCATCGCGCTCGGCGGATCGACCAACGCCGTGCTGCACTTGATGGCCATCGCCTCCTCCGCCAACATCAAGCTGGACCTCGAAGATTTCACGCGCATCGGCAAACGCGTTCCGGTGCTGGCGGATTTGCGTCCGAGCGGACGCTATTCCATGTCCGAGCTCGTGGCCATCGGCGGAATCCAGCCGTTGATGAAGACGCTGTTGGATGCGGGCTTGCTGCACGGCGATTGCCTGACCGTCACGGGCGCCACGATGGCGCGAGAATCTGCGCGACGTCGGCTCCCTATCCCGACGGCCAGCAGATCGTGCGGCCGTTGCGTGATCCCATCAAGAAGAACAGCCACTTGGTGGTCTTGTACGGAAATCTCGCGCCGGATGGGGCGGTTGCAAAAATTACCGGTAAGGAGGGGCTGCGCTTCGAAGGCAAGGCGCGCGTGTTCAATTCCGAGGAGGACTCGCTGCAGGGGATTCTGCAAGGGCAAGGTGCGGGCCGGCGACGTGGTGGTCATCCGCTACGAAGGCCCGAAGGGCGGCCCGGGAATGCGTGAAATGCTGAGTCCCACGGCCGCCATCATGGGCAAGGGCTTGGGAAAAGAGGTCGCGCTGATCACCGACGGGCGCTTTTCCGGCGGCAGCCATGGCTTCGTGGTCGGTCATATATCGCCGGAGGCGGCGCTCGGCGGCCCGCTGGCCTTGGTCAGGACCGGCGACGCGCATTACGATTGATGCAGAGCGTCGTGAAATCACGCTTGCAAGTCGGCGCGGCGGAACTCAAGCGCCGCCGCAAATCTTGGGCGCCGCCGAAACCGTACGCGCGCCGCGGGGCGTTGGCAAAGTATGCGCGGCAGGTGAGCAGCGCATCCTTGGGCGCGGTAACCGATCTGGAGCAAGTCGCCGCGCGCGGCGCAAAGACATCGTGATACCGGCGCTCCGAGCCGGCCGTTCCTCAGGTAAAGTCGCGCTTGCAGTAGGGCGCGATATGTGTCAGTCTCTTTACTCGCCGAAGGGAAAGGAAGGGACGCTGCGTGGAAGGTGGCGTGCCTGCGAGACGTCGTACGGGACACGCTTCGCACGGCGCTTCGCGATGAATCGATTCAGGGGTAGGGTCGCACAGACTTATGTATAAATACGAAGAGCCATCATTGTTTTCGGGCAGGCGAGGCGCCGCCCTTCATTGCCGTCATCCTGCTCCACGTGCTTATGGTTTGGGCGTTTTACACCGGGTTGGCCGGCAAGCTGGTGCAAACGATTATTCCGCCGGTCGAGATCGCTCAGATCGACAAGCCCAAGGACGTCGACAAGCCGCCGCCGCCGCCGCCCAAGCTCGAAGAAATCAAACCGTATGTGCCGCCGCCGGAATTCGTCGACATTCAGGCGCCCCAGGTGGAAACGACGGCCATCACCCAAACGACTCAAGTGAATCGACCCGCGCCGCCGCCGGTGGCTGCGCCGCCGCCGAGACCTGGCACGCCGATCCGGATGGATCCGAAGCATCCGCTGAAGATCGGCGAAGACTACTATCCCGACGCATCGAAGCGCGCCAACGAAGAGGGCCGCTGCATCGTGCTGATGACGGTGTCCGCGGACGGCAAGATCACCAACGAATCGATTCAGACGAGTTCGGGCTTCCCGCGCCTGGATGAGGCTTGTTTGAAGGGAGTGCATGGCCAGCGCATGCTGCCGGCGACCGAAGACGGCAAGCCGGTCGAGAAAACTGTATCCATTCCGATTGTCTGGAAACTCACGGGCAAGTAGCGATCACTGAACCTAAGAGTCGTATTCTAACTATTACTACGCTTTTCTATTAGAGGGAATCGGTCAATGCAAGAGACAGCTGTTGAAAACCCATATGGCCTTGGGGCCCTGATCGCAGAACGGGGATATAATTGCCAGGTCGATCCTCGCTTATCTTGTTGATCATGTCGCTGCTGACGTGGTTCATCATGATCACGAAGTTCTTCGACCAGCGCCGCCAGCGCAAACAGGCGGTCGAGGCCGAACGCGAATTCTGGTCATCGTCCAGCCTGACGGACGCGTTGAATAAGTTGAAGGGCACGTCGAATCCGTTTCGCGCGCTGGCCGAGACCGGCAAGCAGGCGTACGAGTATCACGAGACCAACAAGACGCGTTTGTCGGGCGCCATCGGCACCAGCGAGTGGATTACCGAATCGCTGCAGCGCACGGCGGACACGGTGATCAGCCGCATGCAGTCGGGCTTGCCGGTGCTCGCATCGGTCGGCGCCACCGCGCCCTTCGTCGGCTTGCTCGGGACCGTCATCGGCATCTACCACGCGCTGATCGCCATCGGCGTCGCCGGACAGGCATCCATCGACAAGGTGGCCGGGACCCGTCGGTGAAGCCTTGATCATGACCGCCATCGGCCTGGCCGTCGCGGTACCCGCGGTGCTGGGTTACAACATTCTGTTGCGTCGCAATAAGGGCGTGCAGGAGATGGTCAGCCACTTCACCCACGAGCTGCACGCCTACCTGATTTCGGGCGCCAAGATGGGACTGGGCATGGACAAGGGCTCGGCGCCGCCGCCGATCATCGGCAAGCCACCCGCTCCCGCGGCGGCACGCTAGGAAACGCAAGCTCATGGCGATCAATGTCGGTGGTGAAGAAGCCGAAGCAATGTCGGACATCAATGTCACGCCGCTGGTGGACGTGATGTTGGTGCTCCTCATCATCTTTATCATTACGATTCGGGTCATCATCCAGCAGGTGCAGCTGGATCTGCCGAAGGCAACCAATTTGCCGACGCAGACCAAGCCGGAAAACATCACCATTGCGATCGACAAGCAGGGCGACATCTATTGGAACACCAAGGCACTGTCCGGCCAGGAGGAGCTGAAGCAGAAGCTGCGCGGCATCGCGCGCGAGGAGCCGCAGCCCGAAGTGCACATTCGGGGTGATGCCAACGTCCGCTACCAGTTCGTGGGCCAGGTGCTCGTGGCCACGCAGCAGATCGGCATCCGCAAAGTGGCGTTCATCACCACACCCGATCATTTCGGCCCCGGAACGTAGGAGAAAGCACGCATGGCCATGAATGTAGGCGGGAGCGGCGAAGGCCAGTCTTACTCCGATATCAACATGACGCCGTTGATCGACGTCATGCTGGTGCTGCTGATCATTTTCATCATCACGATTCCGAGCATGACGCACGCGGTGAAGATCGACAATCCGCTGCCGCCGCCGCCGAATTTCGTGCCGCCGCCGCCGCCGGAAGTGATCGACCTGACGATCGATTTCGACGGCACATTGCTGTGGAACAAGACCCCGGTGGATCGCCCGACCTTGCAGGGCTATATCAGCCAGGAGTCGCAGAAATCGCCTCAGCCCGAAGTACACATCTCGGTCGACAAGTTTGCCAAGTACGAAATCGTGGCGCAGACCTTGGCAGATTTGCAGCATCGCGGCTTGAAGAAGATAGGATTCGTCAACAACGACTATTTCTGATTTGGCATCCCTAGGTGGTATTACGGCGCGTCTTCCCCAAGTGGGGTTGGCGCGCCGTTTGTTTTGTTTGGATTCTAGGCGCGATGCCCACTTGCGCAGCGCAAAATAAATTTAAGACCAGCGAGGTTTGGTAATGACTCATTCGATACGCGACATTGGGCACCGGCCGGTTAAATCCTGGGCCGGCTATTTGAGCGTGGGCCTGCTGCTGGCGCTGGTGTGCTTCGGCGTCAGCCCGCAGCCGGCGTACTCTGCCGACAAGGAAAAGGGCCAGCAAATCAGCCGGGTCATCGCCAAGGAAATGACCGCCGCGCAGAAAGCCATGCAGGCCCAACAGTGGGCGGAGGCAATCAAGAATTTGGAAGCCGCGGAAACAAAATCCGGGCTCAATGCCTTCGACAAGAAAACCATCTACGACTTCAAGGCATTCGCCTACATCAAGCTCAATAACTTGAAGGACGCGCAAAAGTCCTATGAGGAAGCCATTGCGACAGGCGCGTACTCACCGGAGGATCTGGCGAAGACCACGCGCATACTGTTCAAAGTGACGGCCAGCACCCAGCAAAATGCCAAGGCGATCGAATACGGCAAGCAAGTGGCGGATTCGGGTCAGGCTACGCCGGATGACCTGGGAATCCTGGCCCAGCTCTACTATCTGCAGAAGGACTGCAAGAATTCGGCCGTCTGGGCCGACAAGGCGATTGCCGCCGCCCGCAAGGCCGGAGAGGCGCCCAAGGAGAATCTCTTCCAGTTCAAGTTGCAGTGTGCTTCGGATGCCGGCGACTCACCGGCCATGGCGGCGGTATTGGTTGATTTGATTCGCCTCACCAATAAGACCAATTATTGGAACACCTTGTTGCGGATCGAGCGGCAGGATGAGCGGGAAGACCGCAACACCCTGATGCTGTACCGGGTCATGTACGACACCAACTCGATGACCGCCGGCAGCGATTACATCGAAATGGCGCAGCTGCTGGGCGATGCGGCCCTGCCCGCCGAGGCACAGACGGTGCTCGAGAAGGCCATGAGCACGGGGCTCATCAACGACCAACAAAAGGAACGCACCACGCGCCTATTGAACTCCTTCAAGACGCGGGCTGAGGCCGACAAGAAGGGTCTGTCGCAATTGGACGCCGAGGCCACCAAGAACCCCGCGGGCGAACTCGACGTCAAGCTGGGCGAGGTCTATTTCGGTTTCGGCGACTACCCGAACGCCATCACGGCGCTGAACCGCAGCCTTTCAAAAAGGTCAGATCAAGCACCAGGACGAGGGGTACGTGTACCTCGGCCGAGCGCTGGTTACGCAAAAGAACTTCCCGGATGCCAAGAAGGCGTTTGCCGGACTCAAGAGCGTACCGAACATCAGCCCGCGAGTGCTCAAGCTGTGGGAACTGTACGCCGACACGCTCGGTCGATAGTCGCACGACCAAGGAGAATTGCAATGACCATCAAAGCCGGCGACAAGATGCCCGAGGGCACGTTCACGCGGATGACCGGAGACGGGCCGCAAAAGATGACGACCGAGCAACTCTTTGCCGGTAAGACGGTGGTGCTGTTTTCCGTCCCTGGGGCGTTCACTCCGACCTGCGATGCCAAGCACTTACCGGGGTTTGTTGAACTAGCAGGTCAAATCAAAGCCAAGGGCGTGGACACCATCGCCTGCACCGCGGTGAACGATGTATTCGTGATGAACGCATGGGGCAAACACGGCGGCGTCGGCGACAAGATCTTGATGTTGGCGGACGGCAACGGCACGTACGCCAAGGCATTGGGACTGGAAATGGACGGCTCGAAATTCGGCATGGGTGTCCGCGGCCAGCGGTTCGCTCTCATCGTCAAGAATGGGGTCGCCACGCACGTCAATATCGAAGCGCCGGGTGAATTCAAGGTGTCTGCGGCCGAGTTCGTTCTCAAACAGCTTTAACGGCCTTGCTAGCTCTGCGGACCGCGCGGCCGTCATTGCGTTTGGCGGAAGCTGAGCGCATCGCGCGCGATCTCTACGGGCTGGCCGTCTCGGTCAGCGCGTTGCCGGGGGAGCGCGACAACAACTTTCGACTTCGAACTGCGGAGGCGCCGGCTGCGGCACCGCGCGAGTTCGTGCTCAAGATCGGCTTGGGGGACGACGCCGACAGCACTGACTGCCTAGTGAGCGTTCTCGACCATCTGGCGGAGCAAGATCCCACCCTCCCGGTGCCGAGGCTCCTCCCGACGCAGCAGGGAGAAGCGATCGGGCGCGTCGCGCGCGACGGGATCGATTACAGCACCTGCCTCATGAGTTTTTTGCCTGGGCGCCTGTTGGCGGAATCCAGCCCCAGCTTGGGGCTGCTGCAAAATATGGGCGCCACCCTGGCGCGCGTGGACCGGGCTCTGCAAGGCTTTTTTCATCCCTCCTTAAGCCGGCGCCTGGCGTGGGACGTGCGGCGATTGCCCGAACTTGTTGAGTTCTCGAGCTACATCGAATCGGCGCCGCTGCGCGCCGCCGTCGAACGGGTCGCGGACGCGTTTCGCGCCTGCTTGCCCCGGCTGCGAGGCCTGCGCAGCCAAGCCATCCATGGCGACTGCCACGCCGCCAACCTGTTGGTGGAGCCCGTCGGGCGGTCGATCTGCGGCATTCTCGATTTCGGCGACATGATTCACGCGCCGTTGGTCTTGGAGCCGGCGGTGGCGATGTCGGAGTTGTTGACCGAAGCTCTGGCGCCCTTAAGTTCGACGGGGGCTGTGCTGCACGGCTATGCGCAGGGCCGGACCCTGCAGGCCGACGAAATCGAGTTGCTGTACGACATCGTCACGGCGCGCCACGCCATCACCTTGTTGGTGCATGCCTGGCGCCGCCATCACGACCTCGACGGCGCCCGGGTGCTGGACCAGGCGGCCGTGAATAGCGCGCGATCGCTCGCCGAGTTGTTGGATGCCGGCGCGCACGACTTGACGCGTGCATGGCACGAGGCGGCGGGAACTGCCATGCCCATGGCACGCAGCGGCGCATCGCCCGCGATGCCGCACCGGCTCGGTGCGGGTGCGCCGGGCGATCGTGCGCAGCCGGCCGATGGTGCGCAGCCGGCCGATGGTGCGCAGCCGGCCGATGTGGCGCGGCCAGTCGATCTTGCGCGGCGGCACCGGCTGATGGGCGCCGGCGCCGAGCTGTTTTATGAAAAGCCGCTGCACCTGGTGCGCGGCGCGGGAGTGTGGTTGTACGACGCCAAGGGGCGGGCGTACCTGGACGTCTACAACAACGTGCCGCATGTGGGACATGCGCATCCGACGGTCGTGACGGCGATTCAAAGGCAAACGGCAATACTTGCCACGCACACCCGCTACCTGCATGAAAAGATTCTGGAGTATGCCGAACAGCTTACGGCCCGACTGCCGGCGCACCTCGATGCATGCATCTTCGTCAATTCGGGCAGCGAGGCCAACGACGTGGCGTGGCGCATGGCGCAGATGGCGACGGGGAGCCGCGGCGGCCTGGTGATGGAACACGCCTACCACGGCATTACGGAGGCTGCGGCAGCGCTCTCCTTAAGCGCTGGACGGCCGCGTGACGCCGCGAGTCGCGACGATCGCGCCGCCGCCGCGCGGCTTGCGCATCAATGACGAGCCACGCGCCGCGGAATTGACCGCGGCGGCGCGCGACGCCGATCAGGCGATCGCCGCGCTGGCCGAGCGCGGGTTTGCGCCGGCAGCCTTCTTTCTGGACTCAGGCGTAACGAGCAGCGGCATTTTTGATCCCTCGGCCGCCTGGGCGGCGGCGGTCACGTCGCGCGTGCGCGCCGCCGGCAGCCTGGTTGTTGCCGACGAGGTGCAATATGGATTGGGCCGCTCCGGTTCGCATTTCTGGGGATTCGAACGGCGCGGCATCGAGCCCGACATCGTGACCATGGGCAAGCCGGTAGGCAACGGCTATCCAATGGGGGTGGTGGTTGCCAATCGCGCCCTGATCGAGGCCTTTCAAGCGAAATTCGGCTTCTTCTCGACCTTCGGCGGCAATGCCGTGGCCGCCGCTGCCGGACTTGCGGTCCTCGAAGTGCTCGACGTCGAAGGCCTCATGGCGAATGCGGCAGACACCGGAGGGTATTTGCGCGAGCAGCTGCAAAGCGTCGCCGCCCGTCGCGAATGCTTGGGCGAAGTGCGCGGCGCCGGCCTGCTGCTCGGCCTCGACGTGCTGGGGCGCGACGGTGCGCCATCGAAACCGCGCAACCAGCGGATCGTCAACGCGCTGGCATCGCAATTCGCCATCTTGATCGGCTACGAGGGCCCGCACGCCAACATTCTCAAGCTCCGGCCGCCGCTGCCTTTCCGCCGCGAGCACGCGGATCTCTTGATCCAAGCGATCGACGCCGCGGCTGCCGCGGTCGACGTTTCCTGACCGCCGCCCAGCAAGGTTTCCTAACCGCCCACCAAGCGCTCGAGCTCCGGCACGATCTGGAACAGGTCGCCCACCAAACCGACGTCGGCCACTTCGAAGATAGGCGCTTCGCCGTCCTTGTTGATCGCTACGATGGTGCGTGCGTCCTTGATGCCCGTCAGGTGCTGGATCGCGCCCGAGATGCCGATGGCGATATAGATATCGGGGGAAATGATCTTGCCGGTCTGACCCACCTGCATCTCGTTCGGCGCATACCCGGCGTCGACGGCGGCGCGCGATGCACCCACCGCCGCGCCGATTTTGTCCGCCAGGCTGAACAACAGCTTGAAGTTCTCCGCGCTGCCGAGTGCACGCCCGCCGGACACGACGCGTTTGGCGGTCTGCAAATCAGGGCGATCGGTCGAACCGCTCTTCGCGCCCACGTAGCGGGTATGCGTGGGCAGCGGGACGCTGATGCTGCGGGACTCGATGGCGGCGTTGCCGCCGCTTTTGGCCGCTTCGAAGGACGCGACGCGCACGGTCGCAACGAGCTTGCGAGCGGGATCGGCTTCCACCGTCACGATGGCATTCCCAGCGTAGGTCGGCCGCCGGAACCGATAGGGCCCCTCGACCGCCATCAAATCACTCACCTGCGGCGCACCGAGCAATGCCGCGACGCGCGGCATGAGATCCTTGCCGAAGCTCGTCGAAGGGCCGAACACATGCGTGAAGTCGGCGGCCAGCGCTGCCAGCTGCGGCGCGAAAATCGCGGCCAGCGGATGCTCGTTCTCGGGCCGGTCCACGCGCAGCACGGATTTGACTCCTGCGATGGCGGCGGCTTGGGCGGCCACGCCGGCGGTGTCCGCACCCAACAGGACGATGGTGGTTTCAGCATCCGGAATGCCGCTCGCGCAGGCGACGCATTTCGCCGTCGCGGGATTCAGCGCCTTGCCATCGTGTTCGCCGACAATGAGAACCTTGTGCATTAGATCAAGCCCTTCTTCTTGAGTATGTCGACCAATTCAGCCACATCCTTGACCATCACGCCTTTCTGGCGGTTGGCCGGCGGCTCGGTCTTGACGGTCTTGAGCAGCACGCCCGCGCTCACGCCCAGCGCTTCGAGCGAGGTCACGTCCAAGGGCTTCTTCTTGGCCTTCATGATGTCCGGTAATTTCACGTACCGCGGCTCGTTCAAGCGCAGATCCACCGTCACCACCGCCGGCAGATCCACTTCGATTGTTTCCAATCCCGCGTCGACTTCGCGCGTGACCGAAGCCTTGCTGCCCGAAATCTCCACCTTCGAGGCGTAGGTCGCCTGCGGCCGCTCCCATATCGCCGCCAGCATCTGGCCGGTTTGGTTCGCGTCGTCGTCGATCGCCTGTTTGCCCAATAAGATCAGATCCGGGTTCTCTTTCTTGGCCAGCGCGAGAAACGTTTGCGCGGCGGTGAGCGGTTCCACGGGTGCGTCCGTCTGGACCAGAATCGCGCGATCGGCACCCATTGCCAATGCGGTACGCAGCTGTTGCTGGGTATCGGCGACGCCGATGCTGACCGCGACGACCTCGATGTTGGTGCCGCGCTCCTTGATGCGCAGCGACTCTTCGAGTGCAATCTCATCAAATGGATTCACGCTCATCTTGACGCCATCGAGCATCACGCCGCTGCCGTCGGGTTTGACGCGGATGCGCACGTTGTAATCGACGACGCGCTTGATTGCTACCATGATTTTCTGCATTGACTTCTCCAGGCGCTAGGCGCCGAAATTAACGGGGTCGAGGCGACCCCGCCCGATAATTTTATGATATGCAGACAATTATGCTGCGGTTTCCGGCTCGCCTTTGGCGGTCGCCTCGGCGTGTTGCTCTGCAAATACAGTGCTGATTTTAGCCGCGCACTGGCGCAGCTTCGGCAGGAAGCGTTCGAGGCCGTTCTTCAGCGGCACGGCGGAGGCCGCAAATCGCACCGTCAAGCAGGCCAGCACACGGTCGTGCAGCAGGACCGGGACGGCGATGCTGATTTCCTCCATCAGGCGGCGGGTGCGCGTGGCGGTCGCGTACCCAGAGGCCTGGATTTCGCCGAGCGTGCGCGCAAGCTCGGCGCGCGCCCGCGCCGGTCGGTCCTCTTCCTTGCTCGAGCGAGCCAGAATCTCGATGAGCATTTCGCGCTGCTGCGCGGGTGCGTTCGCCAGATAGGCGCGCCCGGCTGCCGTCGCCAGCAGCGGTGCGCGAAAGCCGGCCGAATATCGCTCGATCGCCAGCGGGCTGCTGTGATCGGTGGACTCGCGCACCAGCATGGTCGTTCCGGAGAGGGTGGCGATGGCGACCGGCCAGACGATGTCGCGGCACAAATCATGGATGAACGGCTTCGCGATCTGGGTCACCCACGCCTCGTCGTCGAAGCCGTCGCTCAAGGCCCGCACCAGAATGGTCAATCGGTATCGGTCATCCGCTTCATCCCGAAAGACGAATCCGGCATTGCACAGGGTTTCCAATATCCGGTAGACGGTGGTGCGCGGGAGACGAATCTCTTGGGCTACTTCCGATACCGTGGCGCCGTCGCGCAGATTCAAAACCGTCAGTGCATCGAGGCCGCGCATCAGCGCACGGATTGGGCGAGTTGATTCCATGAAACCTCGAACGAATGAGGGCCGCTAGTTTAAGGAGCGGCGCTTTGCTTGTCCACCTCGCGGTCAGTCGATAGACTTGCGAGAGATGCTTCGCTACTTCCTGACCCGCCTCACCGGCGCGGTTCCAACCCTGTTCATCATCGTTACGCTGGCATTCTTTCTCATCCGTGCGGCCCCGGGTGGTCCCTTCGATCAGGAACAAACCCTGCCGCCCGAAATCATGGCCAACCTGCAGCGTGCCTACGGCCTGGACCAGCCGATCTGGACCCAGTATGGACGCTACCTGGCGGCCGTACTGCACGGCGACTTCGGCCCCTCGTTCAAGTACAAGGATTTTTCGGTGACCGAGCTCATCGGCCAGGGCTTTCCCGTGACGTTCGAACTCGGGTCGATCGCCATGGCGCTGGCCTTGATCCTCGGCGTTCCCATCGGAACTTTCGCGGCGCTTCACCACAACCGCGCGGCCGACTACGCCGCCATGTCGCTGGCCGTCGTCGGCATCGCGATTCCCTCCTTCGTGGTGCTGCCGTTTCTCGGTTTGTTGTTCGGCATTTACCTGCATTGGCTGCCGGTGGCCGGGTGGGAGCCGGGTTCAATCCGACACCTGGCGCTGCCGGTCGTCGCCTTGGCGCTGGCGCCGCTCAGCGTGATCGCTCGCCTGGTTCGCGCCAGCATGCTCGAGGTGCTGGGCAGCCATTTCATTCGCACGGCGTTTGCCAAAGGGTTGCCGCTGCATACGGTGCTGGTGCGTCATGCATTGCGTCCCGCCCTGCTGCCGGTGGCGAGCTATCTGCCCCCGGCGGTCGCGTCCATCATGACCGGTTCCCTGGTCGTTGAATCGATCGCAGGATTGCCCGGCATCGGACGATATATGGTGCAAGGCGCACTCAACCGGGACTACACCCTGGTCATGGGCATGGTGATCATCTATTCGACGCTGCTGATCGCCATGGGTCTGCTCGTCGATCTTCTCTACGCCTGGCTCGATCCTCGCGTCCGGCTCGAGCGATGAGCAGCCTCATCGAGGATGCCGCGCGGCGTTTGCGAACAAATCCCGCCGCCATGTGCGCGCTGGCCGTCATCTTGAGCATCGTGGCGCTGACGCTGATCGGGCCGTGGTTCAATCCGAACAGCAGTGAGACGCTCGATTGGTCGCACGTGGCCTCGCAACCTGCTTGGGCTGGCGCGCATTGGTTCGGCACCGATCGGCTGGGGCGCGATCTATTCGCGCGCACGCTCGAGGGCGCGCGGATCTCGCTCGCCGTCGGCCTGGTGGCGAGCGCGGTCAGTTTGGTGGTCGGCATCGGCTACGGCGCCGTGGCCGGCTACATCGGCGGGCGCACCGACCACGTGATGATGCGAGGCATCGAGATCTTGAGCGGGTTGCCGCTGGTCTTCTTCATCATTTTCTTGACCGTCATCTTCGGCCGCAGCGTGTATCTATTGTTCATGTCGATCGGCGCGGTGGGATGGCTCACCATGGCGCGCATCGTGCGCGGCCAGACCTTGAGCATTCGGCAGCGCGAGTTCATCGAGGCCGCGGTGGCGTCGGGAGCCGGCACCGCACGCATCATCGCCAAGCACGTGATTCCCAACGTCATCGGACCCGTCGTCGTCTATGCCACGCTCACCGTGCCGCAAATCATCATGTTCGAGAGCTTTTTGAGCTTTCTCGGTTTGGGCATCCAGGAGCCGCATGCCAGCCTCGGCGCGTTGATCGCCGAGGGCGCGGGTGAAATGGAGGCGGCGCCTTGGATTTTGCTGGTCCCTGGCGGGTTGCTGGCCATGCTGTTGCTGGCGCTCAATATCCTCGGCGACGGCTTGCGCGATGCGCTCGACGTGAAGGAGCGCTGAATTGCCGCCGGTGTTGCGCATCACGGATCTGACGGTGAGTTTCGCGCAGCCCGATCGGCGCATCTGCGCAGTGCGGCAGGTATCGTTGGCCGTGGCGGCGAGCGAGTGTGTCGGCATCGTCGGCGAATCCGGATCCGGCAAGACGCAAGTCTTCATGGCGGCGATGGGCTTGCTGGCCGGCAACGGCAGCGCCGAAGGCAGTGTGCGCTTCGGGGATGAGGATCTCTTGGGCCTCGGCCGGGAACGCCTGAATCGCATCCGCGGTGCCAAGCTTTCCATGGTGTTCCAGGATCCGATGACTTCGTTGACTCCGCATTTGAAAATCGGCACCCAGCTCGCAGAGGTTTTGGTGTGCCATGCGGGCAAGTCGTGGCACGAGGCGCGGCTTGCCGCGCGGCGGATGCTGGAGCGAGTCGGCGTGCCGGAGCCCGAGCGCCGCCTGAATCAATATCCGCATGAGCTCTCCGGCGGCCTGCGCCAGCGCGTGATGATCGGTATGAGCTTGCTGTGCGATCCCCTGCTCGTGATCGCCGACGAGCCGACGACGGCGCTCGACGTGACGGTACAGGCGCAGGTGATCGAACTCTTGAAGGCGATGCGCCGGGAGTTCGGCATGGCAATGGTGCTCATCAGCCATGACCTCGCCGTGGTGGCGACCCTTTGCGACCGGATTCTCGTCATGTACTCAGGAAGGATCGTGGAAAGTGCCGCAGCGGTCGACTTGTTCCATCATGCCCGGCACCCGTACACCGCGGAACTGCTGAAATGCATTCCCAGTTTGTCGGGTCCGCGACTCGAGCGACTGCCGACTCTCCCCGGGCAACCGCCGCGGCCGGGCGATGTCCTCGAGGGGTGCGCGTTCGCGCCGCGCTGTGCCCGCGCCGCGGCGCGCTGTCGGACCGAGCGGCCGCTGCTCGAGGATGTCGGCGCTGCCGGCGAGGCGCGCCGGGTGGCCTGCCACTTTCCGTTGCCGCCGTGAGTGCCGTAACCTCCCCGACCGACGCCTTACTGCGAGTCACCGGCCTGCGGGTGGAATATCGGCGCGCGCGTGGCGCTTTCTGATGTGAGTTTCGAGCTCTTCGCCGGCGAAACGCTCGGTCTCGTCGGCGAATCAGGTTCCGGCAAATCGACCTTGGCGCGCGCCATCCTGCAATTGGTGCGCCCTCGCCTAGGTTCGGTCGTGTGGCGCGGCCAGGACTTGACGGCGTGCGCGCCGACGGTGCTGCGCGGGCTGCGCCGCGATTTGCAAATCGTGTTTCAGGACCCGCTCGCGAGTTTGGACCCCCGGATGACGGTGGGTGAATCCGTCGCCGAGCCGCTGCGGATTTTTGAACCCGGCTTGGACGCCGGCGCGCGCGGAGTGCGAGTGGGCGGGATGCTGCAGCGGGTCGGCCTCACGTCCGAGATGATCGGCCGCTATCCGCATGAATTCAGCGGCGGACAATGCCAGCGCATCGGCATCGCGCGGGCCATGATCTTGAGCCCGAAACTCTTGATATGCGATGAGCCGGTCAGCGCGCTGGACGTTTCCATTCAAGGCCAGATCGTCAATTTGCTGCTCGATCTGCAGCGCGATGCCGGCACCGCGATGCTGTTCATCAGCCACAATCTCGCGATCGTCCGGCATTTGAGTCATCGAATCCTGGTCATGTATGCGGGCAGGCTGGTGGAAGTCGCGCCGCGCGATGCGTTGTTCGCCGCGCCGATCCACCCCTACACTCGAGCGCTGCTGGCGGCTGTGCTCCCAGCGCTGCCCGTGCAGCGCACCGACGCTCTGCCGCCGCCGCTGCCCGAGGCCGCCGCGCCGCTGCCGCCGGGCACGGGATGTGCGTTTCGCGATCGCTGCAGCCATGCGTTGGCTATTTGCGCACAAGCGGTACCGCCGCTCGAGGAAACGATCACCGGCCACTGGGCGGCCTGCCACCGTGCGCGGGAGCTCGCCTAGCGGGCCGCTGTCAGGGGGTGGGCCGCGCCGTCGGCCTGCGGCTTCAACTGGGCAGTGCACGCCTTCTTGGCGTCATTGTAGGAGACGGTTCGGTTGGCCGACATTCGCCTAGTCATGCAACCCACCAGCTGGCGCTTATTCGCCACCGGCGCATTCTGAGTCGACACGTCCGCGGCCAGCGCCTGCGCGCCCGCCAATACGCCGGTCAGGGCGACTGCAAGAAATATGAGTTTCACCGAAGCTCTCCCCGAAAAGATGCCGCGCTGCGCCGCGGAAATCCATGCCAACCCACGCAGTATCCACCGTGGGTCCCCTGCCGCAAGGGGAGTAAATCGTCAACCGCTGTCAGGTTTGCGCCGACATCGTCTTGCGAGCGGCAGGGTGCGCCTGGCCATCGCCGCGACGTCCCGGCGGGATTCCGTTATTCTTCGCGCATGACACAGCGGAAACCGGTTCGCCCGAGCGATGGCCTCGCCAACGTGCGCTATGAGATTCGCGGCAAGCTGGCGCGCCGCGCCCTGGCCTTGGAGCGATTGGGCTACGACATCGTGTCGCTCAACATCGGCAACCCCTACGCCTTTGGATTCAGGACGCCGGAGACCATGCGCTTGGCGATGATCGAAAATCTGCGCCACAGCGAGGGATATGTGCACCAGAAGGGCATTTTCCCGGCGCGCGAGGCTGTCGTGATGCAGCAGCAGGAGCGCGGGGTGCGCGGTGTCACGGCCGAGGAGGTGTTCATCGGCAATGGCGTCAGCGAACTGATCGATCTGACCCTGCGCGCCCTGTTGAATCCCGGCGACGAGGTATTGGTGCCGAGCCCGGACTATCCATTGTGGACCGCCGCGGTGAATCTCAACACCGGCCGTGCAGTGCACTATCCGTGCCTTGCGACGCGCTCGTTCATTCCCGATCCGCAGGACATCGAGGCGCTGGTGACCAAGCGCACGCGCGCCATCGTCATCGTCAATCCCAACAATCCCACCGGGGCGGTGTACCCGCGCGAGACATTGACCGCAATTGCGCAAATGGCGGAGAAGCATCGCCTGGTGGTGCTGTCCGACGAGATCTACGACCAGATCCTCTACGACGATGCGGAATTCGTGCCCATGGCGACGCTCGTTCACAACACCCTCTGCTGCACGATGAGCGGCCTGTCCAAGGTCTATCGGGCCTGCGGCTACCGGGTCGGCTGGGCGGCATTTTCCGGCGATATCGAGAGTGCGGGCGACTATCTCAACGGTCTGGAATTGCTGTCGTCGCTGCGTCTTTGCAGCAATGTTCCCGGCCAGTGGGCGGTGCAAACGGCGTTGGGGGGATATCAAAGCATCCGCGAGCTGACGCGCCCCGGCGGACGGCTGTACGAATCGCGCCAGGCCATTCTCGACGGCGTCGCGCGCAGCAAGTATCTGCGGCTCGCGCGCCCCATGGGAGCGCTGTACGCCTTCGTCGAGGTGCGCACCGACCTGCTGCCGGACTTCGACGACCAGGCCTTTGCGCTCGATCTGCTCGAGAACAAGCACGTCTTGATCGCGCCGGGCGTGAGCTTCAACGTGCCGTACCGCAATTGCTTTCGCATCACCAATCTGCCGGAGCCGCAAGTGCTGGCGACGGTGTTCGCGCGCATCGAAGAAGTACTCGAAGCGCAGTCTGCGGCGCGGCCGGAGCTGCAGTTGGTCGGATCCGCCGCTTTGGTTCAGCAACACTGAGCACGGAATCCGATGTGAGCGGCCTGATGGCGGCCGTCGCGGCCGGCCATACCGTTCTCGCGCCCAATACCGAACTCGCGGCGGCGCTGTTCGATGCGGTGGAGCGCGCTCACCTCGAGGCTGGACTCGAGGTTTGGCCCACCCCGCGCGTGCTCGATTTCGGCAGCTGGCTCCGGGAACAACATGCCCGGCGGCAGCTGCGGGACGCCGCCGCGCCGCGCGTCCTCGGCGACATCGAGGAGCGCGAGCTGTGGCGCGAAGTCATCGATTCGAGCGCGCTGGGCCAGGATATTCTCGAACCCAACGGCGCCGCGCGCGCCGCACGCCGTGCGCGCCGCGCACTGCATGAGTACGGTATTCCGCTGCGCGCCGTTGCCGACCACGGCTCGGCGTCGGAAGAGTCACGGGCCTTTCTCGGCTGGAACCGCGGGTTCGATGAACGCTGCCGGGAGCTCGATTGCCTCAACGCCGACGAACTGCTGAGCCTGACACCGCCGCCTGCCGATCCGCTCGCATGGATCGAGAGTCCGGTGTGGCGGCCGATGGCGCGCCAATGGCTGCTGCGCCATGGCCGGATGCTGACGCCGGCCATCCAGGTGTCGCGCGCGGCGGTACGCCTGCAGTGCGCATCGCCCGCGCACGAGCTGGCGGCGATCGCCGGCTGGGCGCTCGAGAATTTGCGCTCCAGCGAGGGGTTTCGAGCCTGGGTCTGCATCCCCGACCTCAATCGGCGCCGCGCCGAAGTGGTGGATGCCTTCGATGCGGCCTTGGCGCCGCAGCGTTTCACCTTGTCGGACAACACCGGCGGCGCGCCCTATGCGGTGGCCGGCGGCACGCCGCTCGCCGAGTTTGCTCCGGTGCGTGCCGCGCTCGAGATGTTGGCCGCGAGCGCCGATTCGGTCCCCTTCGAACGATTCAGCGCGCTGCTGCGTGCGCCGGAACTGCACGCTGCGGCGGCCGAAGCCGGCGCTGCGGCCCGACTCGATGTGCTGTTGCGGAAAGTCGGCCCGAGCGAAGCCGATTTGGCAACGTGGCTCACCGTCGCCGAACGCATTGCGGCTCGGCACGGAATCGGCGCCGTCGCCGCGCTGCAGCGGCTGACGGCGGCAGCGCAGGCGCTCGAAGACCTGCGCGGCAGTCACCCCATCAGCCGCTGGGTTGCGGTGTGGATCAAGGCCCTGGACTTGGGACCCTGGGCGCTGCGGCACCGCTGGTCGAGCGTGGAATATCAGGCGGCGGAGCGCTTCCGCGAACTTCTGGGCCAGCTCGCGACAGCCGATGCGCTGTTCGGCGCGCAATCGCGCCCGTCGGCACAGCGCATCTTGCGGCGTGCGGCGCGCGACACGGCGTTTCAGGCGCAGACCGGGATTCCGCCCGTGTGGGTGAGCGCACAGATCATGGACCCATGGCTGAATTACACGGGCCTCTGGGTCAGCGGCTGCGACGATGAGAGCTGGCCGCCGCCCGTCGAGCCCATCGCATTGCTGCCGGTGAGTTTGCAGCGCGATTTCGGTGTGATCGCCGCGTCGCCCGAGTCGCAATTGCAGTCCGCGCTCGAGCTGCAGAGTCGATGGGCTGCGCGCGCGGCCCGCTGCGTCTTCAGCTATGCGGATCCCGGCGACGGACGATCGGCCGCGCCCAGTCCGCTGCTGCCGGGCGGCGCCGCCGTACCGGCGACGGCGCTGCCGCGGCCGCATTGGCACGCGCTTCTGCAAGCCCGGCCCGCGCTCGAGCAAATCACGGATGAAATCGCGCCCGAGTTTGCCGCGGATGAGCGCACGCGCGGCGTGTCGACCTTGCGAGCGCAGTCGCGCTGCGCATTTCGCGGCTTTGCCGAAACGCGCCTCGGCACCGATCGTCTGGAGCGGCCGGTGCCCGGATTCAACGATCGCGAGCGCGGCGAGTTGATTCACCACGCGCTGGAGCTCGTGTGGTCGCGCTTGCGCGACTCGCGCGCCCTGCTCGCGCTGTCGCCGGATGCGCAAGCGCAGCTGCTCGATGAGGGGATTGCGCGAGCGCTGGCAAAAGTGTGCCGGTTGCGCGATCCGGGTCCGCGCTGGCGGCTGCGGGAGCGCGAGCGCATGGGAAATGTGCTGCGCAAATGGCTGGACACCGAACGCCAGCGCGAGCCCTTCGAAGTGGAGCAGTTGGAGTACGGCCAGACTGCGCGCCACGCGGGTCTCGAATTCGCGGTGCGCATCGATCGCGTGGATCGGCTGGCCGATGGGGCCCGCATCCTGATCGACTACAAAACGGGCAAGGCGGCGACCGACTGGCGGGGCGAGCGGCCGGACAATCCGCAGCTGCCGCTCTACGCGCTAGCTGCAGCCGACGGCGTTGGTCGCGGTCGCCTACGCCCGCGTGAACGCCGCCGATTGCAGCTTCGTGGCCGAAGCGGAACGGCCGGCGATCTTCAAGCCGCGAGGCCGCGAGACCACTCTCGAAGGCATGGGGAGCCTCGCGGCGCTGGTCGAGGCATGGTCGCAGCGCATCGAGAAGCTCGCTGCGGACTTCGCGGCGGGCCGTGCCGCCGTGGCGCCCACCGCCCAGGCCTGCAAGTCCTGCCGATTGCAGGGCCTGTGCCGCGTGCCGGCGCCGCTCGAGGACGCAGGGGACGCGCATGACTGACTCGCACGTCCGACACGGCGGCCCGCGAGCGAGCCATCGCGGCGGAGGGCTCGGTATTGGTGCAGGCGCCCGCAGGCTCCGGCAAGACCACCTTGCTCGCGCAGCGTTACCTGCGGCTGCTGGCGCTCGCCGATGCGCCCGAGCGCATTTTGGCGCTCACGTTCACGCGCCGCGCCGCACAGGAAATGCGGGAACGCGTGCTGCTCGCGCTCGACGCGGCCCGCCGCGAGCGCTGTCCCGAGCACATGAATCGCGAGACGTGGAATTTGGCGAAGCTCGCGCGGCGGCATCTGGATGCCCTGCATCTGGACATCGAGCGCCAGCCGTCGCGGCTGCGCATCGAGACCATCGACGCGTTCAACGCCTGGCTCGCCAGCCAACTGCCCATTTCCGCCGGTGCGGGCGCCGCGTTTCAAGTTCTCGCCGATGCGACGCTGTGCTACGAGGAGGCGGCGCGCCGCGCTTTGGCGCACGAAGGAGAGGATCAGTTCGGCGTTGCCGTCGATCGGGTGCTGGCCCTCGACGATCAGCGCTGGCGTCAGCTCTTGGCGCTCATCGCCGACATGCTGCCGAGCCGCGACCGCTGGCTGCCGCTGCTGGCGGGACGATTGCAGGCGGCGAGCGCCCTCGATGAGGCACAGCTGCAGCGGGTCCGCCAACACCTCGATGAGGATTTGGGGATCTTGATATCGCGCGTGCTGATTCGCGCCGCGCGACGCCCTCGGCGCGGAGCGGATCGCTGCGTTGTCGCGCTTGGTGCACCATGCGGCACAGCGCGTGCGCGCGGACGCGGCCTGATCTCTCCGACTGGGCGGAGGACGGCTCGCCGCTGCGCGCCGATGCGACGGATCACGCGCGGTGGTGCGCCGTCGCGAGATTGTTGCTGACCGCGACCGGCGAATTTCGCAAGCGACTCACCAAGAACGACGGCTTTGACCCGCAATGCGCCGACAAGGCGCCGATGCTGGATCTCCTGCAGGAACTCGAGCGCGCGCCCGGCCGCGCGGCAAACCCTGGTGGAAATCCGCAACCTGCCGCCGCCGGCCTACAGCGACGAGCAGTGGGGACGCGTTCGCGAGGTGGCGCAGGTGCTGGTGCTGGCGGCGGCGGAACTGGATCAAGTGTTTCGCGAGCAAGGCGCGGCGGACTTTCCGGCCGTGTCGTTGGCGGCGCTGCGCGCCTTGGGCAACGCCGACGCGCCGACCGATCTGGGTTTGCGCCTGGACTACCGCCTGCAGCACGTTCTAGTGGATGAATTCCAGGACACCTCGAGCGCTCAGCTCGAATTGCTGCGGCTGTTGACGGCCGGTTGGCAGGCGGGGGATGGGCGCAGCGTATTTTGCGTCGGCGATCCGATGCAATCGATTTACGGTTTCCGGCAGGCGGAGGTCCGAGCGTTCTTGGAGCTTGCCGAGGACGGAATCGGCGAACTGCGTTTCGAGGTGCAGCGCCTGCGCGATAATTTTCGCTCCGCCAGGCCGTTGGTGGAGTGGACCAACGCCTGCTTTTCACGCATCCTGCCGCGCGTCGACGATCGCGCGCGCGGCGCCATCGCATTTCGCCCGAGCACGGCCGCCGTGGCGGAGTCGGAAGAATCCGCCGGCGTCGCCGAGCGTTGCGCTGCGCGGCTTCGCGTCCCGCGCCGAGGAATCGGCCGCCATCGCCGAGATGATCGCGGATGCAACTCGAGCGCCACCCCGAGTGGCGCATCGCAATCCTGGTGCGCGCAAGAACGCATGCGGGCGAAATCGCGGCGGGCTTGCGCGCGCGGGGCATCGCCTTTCGGGCCGTGGATATCGAGCCGCTGCAGGATCGCGCCATCGTGCGCGATGTCATCATGCTGGTTTGCGCGCTGCTGCATCTCGGCGATCGCACGGCGTGGCTCGCGATACTGCGCGCGCCCTGGGCCGGCATCGTCTCTGGCTGACCTGCTGCAGATCTCCCGCGCCGCGCCCCTGGTGTGGGAGGCGCTGGCGCGACGAAGCCGTGCTGCGGCGGCTGAGCGCGGATGGCCGGGCCCGCTGCCGGCGTGTGCACTCGGTGCTGGAGGCGGCGTTTCGCGTGCGCAACGACAGCTCGATCGCGCGCTGGGTGGAACGCACCTGGCTCGCCTTGGGCGGCGCGAGCTGCGCCGCCTCGGCCGCAGGACCTCGAGCTCGCGGGCGCCGCGTTCGCGCGGCTGCGCGAGCTGGAACAGCGCGGCCTGCCGGACGCCGCGGAGTTGCCCGGCAGCTTCGCCGATCTGTACGCCGATCACGGCGCATCCAGCAACGTGGAGATCATGACCATCCACAAGGCCAAGGGACTGGAATTCGACATGGTGGTGGTGCCGGCGCTCGATCGCCACGTGCCGCGCGGCCGCGATCAATTGTTGGTCTCGCATCAATTCGCCCGCGGCGGCCGCGACGGCATGGTGATGGCGGCGCGCCCGGCCGTCGGCGCCGAGCGCGACCGGTTGTTCGAATTTCTGCGCCATCAGCTGCGCGATGCGGCCGGTCTCGAGGCGCAGCGTCTGCTGTACGTGGCATGTACCCGCGCGAAATGGCAGCTGCGATTGACGGCGGTGATATTCGGTGCGGACGGGTCCGCGGCAGCGGCGGAAGAGGGCGGCACGCCGCGCCGCGCCGCGCCGCCGCGCGCGGGCAGTTTGCTTGCCGTGCTGTGGCCGGTCGTCGGTGCGGAATTTGCGCTCGCCGTACCCGTCCAGGCGCCGCACAGCTCAGGCGGCGTACGTGCCGCGCGGCGGACCCCTGTCCCGAGTGCCGCGGGATTGGGCGCCGAGTCTCGACGGCGGGCCTGCCACTGCCGATGCCATGTCGGTGCCGCCGGGGATGCGTGTGGAGACACCGGTTTTCGACTGGGCCGGGGAGACGGCGCGCCGCGTCGGCATCCTGGTGCATGCCGAGCTTCAGGCGATGGATCGCGGCGAGCGCCGACGAGCAGCGCATTCGCGAGCGCGAAACGCACTTCAGGCGCTGGCTGGCACTGCACGGCGTACCGGCCGACCGCTTGCAGCGCGCTGCCGGCCGGGTCGTCGATGCGCTGATCGCGGTGCACGGCGATGCGCGCGGGCGCTGGATTTTGCAGAACGCCCGCGAGGCGCGGCGCGAACACGCTCTGTCAGGCCGCTTGCAGGGCGGCGGTTCGGGGGCGCTGCGCGGCGAAGTCGCGCGTGTGGTGATTGACCGCAGTTTCATCGACGAGCAGGGCGTGCGTTGGATCATCGACTACAAGACGAGCCAGCACAGCGGGGGCGGTGTCGAAGAATTCCTCGACCGCGAGGTCGAGCGCTACCGCTCCCAGCTGCAGCGCTATGCCATGCTGGTCAAAAGACTCGGCCCCGAACCGGTGCGCCTCGGACTGTATTTTCCACTGATGCGCGCATGGCGCGAGTGGGCGGCGTAGGGCCTGCTGCGAGAGCGGCGAATGGCTGGGTTACTCCCAGCGGTTGGCATTCTTAGGAATCCACGGGGCGACCCAGCACCTCGCCCCAGAATCGCGCGGCCCCGTCCAAATCGGATGTCCTGCAGTCGATCAGCACGGCGCAGAGCCGGGAATGGTGCATGGGTCAAATGCGCCGTGGCTCGGTTTTACCTGACGAGGACAAAAACAGGCTCCGATGCTATCCCGTTCGCAACGACCTGCAGGATGCTGGGACCCGGCTCCTGCTCGGTCGACACGTCGACGTGCGTGGAAACTTCCGCCTGTGATGCCACGGCCATACTGCTGTGATCGTGCGTGCGGCCGTAGAAAACATGGGAAGTAACCAGGTTTGTGATCCGCACGAGCGGGAAGTTGGTCGCCATCTGCTCATCGTCACCGAAGGCAGCTCCCTGAGTGACTCCGTTGAAGCGGATGCCGGAGATTTCATATGAGCCTCCTCGCTTGACCTCTCGGGGAGCGCTGAAAATCACCGGCGCAATATGCCGTTCATTCTGCTCATCGCGTTCCGTGATGGTGGGCGTGTAGATCTCAATGTCGTTGGTAAGGTCCGTGAACAGAATTTGTCCGGTGGGAAGCACCAGCATGTTCCCGTTGGATGACCCTTCGGTCGCTGCATTGGGAGGGCCCGGGACGACCGTCAGGTCATGACCGTCCCATTCGAAGAAAGTCGAGGGAGGGTTTGAGTAGCCAGGACTCGCCATCATCAAGACTTTGTCGTTTGGCTCCCAGGAAGCAGGGCCGTCTGCAATATTGATATCGGTAACGCCGTCGACCACCGGAAACTTGGGTCCCGGGGTCCAGGTTCTTGCATACGAATCGTAGATCGCCGTCTTGCCCCGGCCGTTGGGGCAGGTATCCGAACCCGTATAAAAGACGGTCCCGTCCGAACGCAGCACCGCGGGACCCACCTCGAACGTGCCCACGTTTTCCCCACCGCAAGCGGCTGCCGAATCCCAAAGCTGCACGATCGTACTGCCGGCGGATCTCCAGGCACCCGTCCTCGGGTTGTAGATCTCCGAATTCGTTCCCTTCGGCTCGTACGGAAAGGGAGCGATCGGGACGTACGCATCAACCGTCAGCACCTCTCCACCGGGCAATAACGTCCACCCTTCTTCGTCATTCGGGTCGAACTTGTTTCTACCGGTCGGAGTCCAGGTCATGCTCTTCGCGTCGAGCAACGCGCTCTGCGTGGTACAGCAATCGGCCTGCATATAGGTGCCATCGGCCAATATCACGCTCTGAGCATCACCGATCGTTTGTCCGAAGATTCCCGGAACGATTTCAACGACACTGAAGAATGGGGGCGGCGCCACCGGGGTCCAGGAATTGGCAACCGGATCATAGATCGCCCCGAGGGCGGTCCATACCGGATTTACCGGGTCGACAGCGCAGTTGTATTCGCCGCCCTCGAGGATGAGCCGACCGTCCGCCAGCACCGCAGCGGAGTTAGAGAACGGGGCGTAGCCAATCGGCGTCGACGCCACCTGCGTCCAAGTTCCGTTGACGTAGCTGCCGCTTTGGTCCGGCGTCAATCGCCACCAATCCGTGGCGCAGGTATCTTGCACAAGAACGGTGCCATCAGTGAGCAGCATGGCAGTGCTGGCACCACTGGCCATGAAGGTCGGTTGATTGTTCAGCGGTACCCAAGGGGAGGCCTGCACTTTATTCGCACTGACGGCAGCTTGAAGGTTAGGTTGGCGCACGGCGCCTCGTGCGGCCGGGAGAGCCCTGACTCCGCGTGCGTCGGCGTGATTCGGCCATGCCAGCGATGCGATCGTCGCGGCGGTCATGACTAGACAGATCTTTAATATGCCCCGCATGTTGTTCCCCGTATTGATTATTCGACCGTTGCAGCGCGGTGCCATGGAAAAGCGAATTAGATCTCCATGCAGCGTCGGACTATACGACAAATGATGGCGGCCGTGTCGCCTGTACCGACACCGTTACCGCACCGGACAAGGCGCGCCGAGACCACGACACCAACCGCCTTTCCGCCTCCCGGCCAAACTGCTAGTGTTCCGCTTCCAAACAGGAGCGCCATCAAATGGATTTGAAATCAGGCAATCCGGCACCTGGAAATCCGGCGCTTGCTGGGCAAGCGCCGCTGACCGCGGTGCGGCTCTGAAGCGTTCAGTGCCGGGTTAGCTGGCGCTGGAGTCTCTCTGTAGACTGATCGAATCAAAGCGCACGCGGATCGTCCAAATCTCTCTAAGGGAAACGAACGAGTGCGTAATTGTGACGGACAATGAAAAGCACTTTTTGGGCGTCGAGGTTCTCAATCCGTTGAGAACGTGACGGTGATTCCGTAACTCCCCCCATCGAGCAACCGACGGGCGATCGTGTGACGCAGAAATGGCTGAGATCAGCGCTGCCCAGAAAGGCAACTTCGCATAGTTGCATCCTGTGCAAAGGGAATCGGAACTGGACGGTCGCATCGCGAAGTTGTGTGCCTCGAAGCTTTCATTCCTGGTGTGTTGTAAGATTTGCGGATCATGCCTCAATCGAGACCCATCATGGTGTTCGCGATCAAAGCGGAGGTTGTCGATCCGCGGGCGAGGACGTTCGCGTTCACCGCGCACAAGACGATGTACGGCGGCAAGCTGATCACCGAAGGCGACACGGTTTTCGTGTTCGCGAGCGAGAACGAGGGCGGCCAAGGCCTCATCGCGCGCGGTATCGTCACTCACGCCGAGGCAATCGCGAAGAAGCGGGGCATCGCCCGCCAGACGCCGCGAGTGAGCGTCACGATCAGACGAACAGCGCTTGCGAAGCGACCTCAGGGGCGCCGCGAGCTCAAGCATCTCACCGACTGGAATGACGGTCGGCCTGAGACTGAACTCAATTTCAAATTTTATCGGCAAGCAACCAATAAGATCGTCGGCATCTCGGATGAGGCGGCGGCGTTCCTCAGCAAGTGCTTCTAAGCGTTCAGCTCCGACACGACATCGGCAAAAAACGTCGATCCATGTTACTAGGGTTCGCGCCGACGGACTCCATCCCGTTAGGTACACGGCGGTACCCGCAGCGCCAGGACATTGGGCTCGTCGGGCTACCTCTTGTGACTAACCCATGCTTTCAGAGCATACCTCCTCAGCTGACAAAGTCTTTTTAATTACCGCCAACTCCAGCTAGATTGGGTTGATCGGCGGGCGTTGCAAACCGTGCCGGCAGTCTCGAGGCTGGCGGCCTCGGCAGCGACCCATACAGTTCCGTCATAACTCGCAGGAGTCCACATGGCAATTCAAAGCAATCTCTCGGGTAAGACCGCGCTGGTCACCGGCGCCTCTCGAGGCATCGGCCGCGCGACCGCGTTGGCGCTCGCGCAGGCCGGCGCTCAAGTGATCGTTCACTACAGCCGCGGCGAGAAAGAAGCGACGGCCGTCGTCAGCGACATCCGCAACGCCGGCGGCAAGGCGGAAAAGGTCACCGCCGATCTGCGGATGGCGGATGGACCTCACCTGCTGGCCGAACGCGTGCGCGCCATCATTGGTGGCCGCATGGACATTCTCGTCGCCAACGCGGGAATCTCCAAGGCGGCCACGATCGCGGAGACCACCGTCGAGGATTTCGATGCGCTATTCGCGGTCAACGTGCGCGCACCGTATTTTCTGGTGCAACAACTGTTGCCCGTCATGTGCAAGGGCGGCAGCGTGATCCTGCTCTCCTCACTCGCTGCACGCGCCGTGGTCGGCAATTTGTCGGCATACTCGGCTACCAAGGGCGCTATCGACACGCTGGTTAAGCATTTCGCGTCCGCGCTCGGCGAACGGGGCATCCGCGTCAATGCGGTAGCCCCGGGCGTGGTGCCAACCGAGATGTCGAACTTCACCAAGACTGACGCAGGACGGGAATTCACCCTGGGGATGCAGGCATTGAAGCGCCTGGCCACGCCCGAAGAGATCGCCGCCGCGATTACCTTCCTCGCATCCGATCAGGCCCAGTGGATCACCGGCGACACGCTGCGCGTCGACGGTGGTTCGAAGCTCTAAAACTCCGGGAACTTAGTTGACTTTCCGGTACGCGTGGGGTATTTGCCACGTTCGTCGCTAAGGAGTCGAACCGATGATCTACCTCGTGCTCGGTCTGGTTCTCTTCCTCGGAATGCATTCGATATCGATCGTCGCACCGGCCTGGCGCGACCGAACCGCTGCCCGCTTGGGCAATGCCTGGAGGGGTCTCTATTCACTGATAACGATAGCCGGCTTGATTGTCATTGTCTGGGGCTATGGCATCGCACGTCACAATCCGGTGATGCTATACGCGCCGCCGCCCTGGACTCATTACGTCACGGCCGTTCTCATGCTTCCGGTATTTACATTGTTTCTGGCCGCGTATCTTCCGGGTCGCATTAAAAGCGCTCTCAAGCATCCGATGCTGCTCAGCGTCATGCTCTGGGCGGTGGCACATCTCATCGCGACCGGCATGCTTGCCAACGTCGTGCTATTTGGTGGCTTCCTCGCGTGGGCGGTTGCCGACCGCATTTCATTCAGCTGGCGTACGCCGCGGCCCATTCCCACGGCGCCATCCATGAAGTTGAATGACGGCATCGCCATTGTGGCCGGCCTTGTGATTTACGTTGTTTTCGAACATTGGCTGCACGTCCGATTGATCGGCGTCCAACCACTGCCGATGTAGCGCCGCCGGAAAAAATAACTGGCGTGTCGATCCGGCTCGGGCTCGTTCGTCGTATGACTGGAAACCCGAGGAGGAGCCATGAAATACCTGACCTTCATCCGCCATTCCGAGTCCTATCGCCAATCCGGGCCGCCGGCTGCACTCATGGAGGCGATGGGCAAGTTCGTAGAGAAGTCCCTCAAGGACGGGATCCTTGTTGATACCGGCGGTCTGCTGCCGAGCAAGGACGGCGCTCGCGTGCGGCTCGCCAACGGCAAGATCACCGTGACGGACGGGCCCTTTACCGAGAGCAAGGAAGTTATCGGCGGCTGGGCGATCTTGAAGACGGACTCGAAGGCGGAAGCCGTCCGAATCGCAACTGAGTTTATGGAGTTGCATCGAAAGTACTGGCCCGGATTCGACGGCGAGTCGGAGGTGCGGCCGATGTTCGATCCCGGCGTGGGGCCGTAGCGCCCGGACACGTCTGTTTGAATCGTGCAGAATGGCTCGACCATGAGCACTCCGTCCTATGACCTGGTCGCTTTCGGCGCCACGAGTTTCGTGGGCAAAATCCTTTGCCGCTATCTGTGGGAAGAGTTCGGCGCGCAAGGCGAGATGAAGTGGGGCGCGGCCGGGCGCTCGAAGGTGAAACTCGAGGAGCTGCGCAGCTCGCTGGGAGCCAAGGCCGGGACGCTGCCGCTCGTTATCGCCGACGCCGCTGACGAGGTTTCGTTGCGCATGCTGTGCGCGTCGACGCGCGTCATTGTATCGACGGTCGGCCCGTACGCGCTCTATGGCGAGCCGCTGGTGAAGGCCTGCGCCGAATCCGGGACAGATTACTGCGACCTCAGCGGCGAAGTGCAGTGGATTCGCCGCATGGTGCAACGCTACGAGGTTACGGCCCGTAAATCCGGCGCGCGCATCGTGCATTGTTGCGGATTCGACTCCATTCCGTCGGACATGGGCGTGCACTTCCTGCAACGCCAGGCGATGAGGCAACTGGGCGCGCCGTGCACGCGCGTCAAGATGCGCGTCAAGGTGATGCGCGGCGAGCTCTCGGGTGGCACCGTCGCCAGCCTGATGAACGTTGTCAAAGAGGCTGCCGCGGACCCGGCGCTTCGCAAGGAGCTCGCTGACCCCTATTCGCTGTGCCCGGCCGGGCTTGCGCCAAAGGTACGGCAACCCGACGTCAGAGCGGCGGAATTCGATGCCGACTTCGGCGCCTGGGTTGCGCCGTTCGTGATGAGCGGCATCAACACGCGCATCGTCCAGCGCACGAACGCACTGTCGGAGCAGGCATATGGCGCCGACTTCACTTACGACGAGGCGCTGCTCATGGGCCGCGGACTGAAGGGTCGGGTCGCTGCCACCGCCATGGCCGCGGGCCTCTCCGGCTTCATGCTCGCGGCTGCCATTCGTCCGGCGCGTGCGGTACTCGAGCGTTTCGTGCTGCCCAAACCCGGCGAGGGCCCGAGCCCCGAGGCGCAGCGCACGGGTTCCTTCGACCTGCGCTTCCTCGGTACGACTGCGGACGGTCGGCAGATACGCACCAAGGTCACAGGCGACCGCGACCCAGGTTACGGCTCGACCGCCAAGATGCTGGGGCAAGCCGCTGCGTGCCTCGCGCTCGACGTCACTAAGGCCGCCACGCGCGGCGGCTTCTGGACGCCCGCCACGATCTTCGGCGACCGCCTGATCCAGAGGCTGACTGCCCACTCCGGGCTGACCTTCGACCTCGTTCCGGACTTGCCAAAATGAGTGGACTCGCGTTGCAGTCGAGTTGCTAGCGCATTTCCGGCGGAATGCTCCTTATGGGCGCCGCAAACGCTCTATGTGACGCGTGGTCAACTGGTTTCGAGATGATTTCGGCGGAGGCGGGGACTGCGGTCAAATAATTCTCGCCTCTCCATGGGTGCGCTGGACGAATGGGCCGTGTGCTGAATCCACCGCCGCAATTCGGGCACACGTTGTCGAGTATGTCTTCGACGCATGTTCGACAGAACGTGCACTCAAAGGAGCAAATCATCGCCTCAAGGGAATTGGGTAATAATCGAGCTCCGCAGTTCTCGCAGGTCGGTCGAATTTGCAGCATAAATTGTCCCTCGAGTCCTCTGGACCGACTCAACGATAGTGACGTGCGTTGTCGCAGGCAAGTAGTTGCAACGCTGCGTCTCGAACGACCATAACGTTGCGTGATTCAGTTCGAAACGTAGTAATCTCATTGACCGGCGTGATCGCTACAGTCGCGTTCGGTGCGCCGCGAATCAGCCGATCACGGGAGTAAGCGAGTGAAAGCCATGACCTGCGGCGAGGCCGTGATGAAATTACTCGCGGCCTATGATGTGGACACGGTGTTCGGCATGGCCGGAACGATGACGGTCGAGCTGTACCGCGGCATCGCACTTGCCGGGGTCCGCCACGTGCAGTGTCGCAACGAGCAAGGCGCCAGTCTCATGGCCGACGGCTATGCGCGCGCCACCGGCAAGCCCGGGGTTTGCACGATCATTGCCGGCCCTGGCGTCACCAACGCCGCGACCGGCATTGCCCAGGCTTACTGCGATTCGCAGCCCATGCTCGTGCTGTCCGGGGCGTGCGCGACGCGCACTCAGGGGAAAGGCTGGGGAGCGATCCACGAACTCGCCGACCAGACCGCGGTCACGAACGGGTTCACCGCGTTCAGCGCCATGGTCCGATATCCGGAGGAGCTGCCGGAATTAATTGCTCGCGCCTATGCGGGGTTTCGCGGCAGCCGGCCTCGTCCGGTTCATTTGTCGTTGCCACGGGACGTCCTTCCGGAATCCGTCGAGGGCGACTGGAAGACCCGCCGCGCCCCGTCCTTGCCGATGCCCGATCCGGCGGCGATCGAGGAGGCCGCGGATCGCCTCGCGCAGGCAAAGCGCCCGCTGATTCTCGTCGGCGGCGGCGCGGTCGGCACTCGCCAGGCGCTGACCGCGATCGCCGAGCGTATCGGGGCTCCGGTTCTTTCCACCAACGCCGGCAAGGGGATTCTTCCGGAATCCCACTCTTTGTCCCTGGGCTGCTCGATCGTGCAGAAATCAAGCCAGCAGGCTCTACAGAACGACGCCGACGTGGTGCTGCTGGTTGGCTCGGAAGTCGGCCAAGGCGACCACTTCCTGCCGAAACTCGATATTTCTGGCGATATCATTCGGATCGACATCGATCCCACGGAATTGACATCGATGTATTCCGCGGCCGTGCCCATTCAAGCCGACGCCCGTGCCGCGATGCTCGCCCTGTCATCCGCCCTTGCCGGCCGCAAGCCGACGGCGCAGCGGTCGCAAGGCGAGATGCGGGTCCGCGATATCCTCGCGCGCAATGCCGCGAGTATGACCGGCCTGGAAAAGCAGCACGCGCGCGTATGGGAGATCCTGCGGTCAGCGCTTCCGACTGACGCAATCGTGATGGGCGACGCCACGCAGATTGTGTACACCGGCTCTTTTGCAATGCCGATGGAAATGGAACGCTGCTGGTACTATTCCGGCACTTATTGTTCCCTCGGCGTCGCCTTGCCGATGGCCATTGGCGCCAAGATCGGCGCGCCGCATCGGCCGGTGATCGCCGTCGCGGGCGACGGCGGGATCATGTTCACGGTCAGTGAGCTGGCCACCGCGGCGGAAGAACGCCTCGCACTTCCCGTCCTCGTGTGGAACAACGATGCCCTGAACGCGATCGTGGAACAGATGGACCAGCGGCAGATTCCGCGCATCGGCGTGGAGCCCAAGAGCCCGGACTTCCTGCGATTGGCGGAGAGCCTCGGCTGCCATGCCACTCGCGCCGGGAGTGCCGAACAATTGGCGCAATCCGTGCGGCACGCTCTCGTCGCGGATCGTCCGACGCTGATCGAAGTTCGACAGGACAGTCCGTGGCTGATGGTCTAGCGGTCCGGCGCCGCGGAATCGCCGGGTACAGTCGGCGCGAAACTCCACGGGGTGCCTCGCAGCGATGCGGCCACGATCCATGCCGACGCCGCCAGCAAGCAGGTCAGGAAGGTCTCGGACCATTGAATTTGCCTTGAGGGTGCCCATTCAGGCGCAGGTTGCGCGAAAAAACTCGGTAACCAGACCAAAACGCCAAAAAGACTCATCATGATGGCTTCCAGTGTCGCGGCCAAGCGGGGAAGAATCCCGAGGACAAGGCCGACGCCCGCGGCAGCGTGACCGACTCCGGTAAGATACGCGAGCCCCATCCGACCGGGAAGCCACGCCGGTACCATTGTCGCCGTGAACGTTGCGTAGCCGAAATGCGCGGCGCCGTACACCACGCAAGCCGCACCGAAAAGAACTCGCGCCACGTGTAGCGCGCGGTCGCCGGTCATCACAGTCACCGCGGGCGCGTCATATTGGCGGCGTAGCACGGCGTAGAGAATCCATGCGCCAATCAGGGGTCCCAGGGCTTCGCCAAAGCCGTACCAGGCGCCGATGATCAGAGGCTTGAGCAGAACGGCACGCGCGCGTGCCACAACCCAGACCGATGCGTACAGCCCGATAATTATCGCGCTGACCAAAGCCGTGCGCGCAAAGAACAAGCCGGCGCTTGCAGCCAGCAGGATCGCCGCCGATCCATATGCCCAAACTTCCCGCCAGGGAAGCGAAGGAGGAAACGGCTCCAATATCGGTGCGAAGTTGCCGTAGACCAAGCTAAGTAGGGCGAGTCCGGCCACCGCGATTCCGAACAGAGCATGGCCGAATCCAGATATCCGCATATTGAGCCCGCCACTTCCAGGGACAGCCCGCAGATAGCGGGCAGGCCAAGCGTTCAGGCATGTAATAGTATCCTCACGATTGCGGTTAGTCAGCCGGAACTTGCTGGACCTGTTCGGTCTTTCGCATGCCGGTAGTCATGATATTGCCGTCTTGCCGGATATACCCTCTACTGGCAGTCTAAGTCCGACGGGCCCTAGTGAGAATCGGCCGCGGTACAGGCGAAACGGAGCGCGCTTGAATCCATCCATTTATCGATGCGGAGACTGCGAGCTCGATTCAGCAAATCGCCGATTTACCCGTGCCGGCCGGGAATACGCTCTCGAGCCAAAAGTGTTCGCGGTGCTCGTCCAGTTGATCATGCACCCGGGTCAATTGCTGACGCGGGACCAATTGCTGGATGCGGTTTGGGGGCACCGGTATGTCACCCCGTCGACGCTCAACCGGGTGATTGCGCTGGCGCGGCGCGCGCTCGCCGAGGACGCCGACGGGCAGAAGTTCATCCAGACCGTTCACGGCGCCGGGTATCGATACGTCGGACCGATCGAGACCACCGCTTCCGGACCCGCGGAACCGCGCGCGCGCTTCGGTCCGCCCCCATCCGCTCGACTCCCGGCACGACTCCAAACGCTCATCGGGCGCGAGCCCGAACTGAGCCAGATCAGCGATATGCTCCTGGGCGGGCGGTCGCTCACCATTCTCGGCACCGGCGGAATGGGGAAGACGCAGTGCGCGCTGGCATTTGCCCACGATCAGGCGGACCGCTACCCGGATGGCGTCTGGTTTTTCGACTTGGTATCGATGCGCGCGGCCGATGAGTGGCTTCACGCGCTCGCGCTGGCGCTTTCGATCGCGGCGTCCGCGGAGCCCGAACTCCTGGGCAAGATTGCACATTCCCTGGCGGATCGGCGCGCACTTCTGCTGGTCGACAACTGCGACCGACTGTCCAGCGACGTGGGTGCGCTGATCGTCAAGCTGTTGCGGGCTACCGACCAACTCAAAGTGCTGGCGACCTCGCAACAGCAGTTAAATTTCGTCGGCGAACGTGTGTTGCGCATGCCGCCGCTGCGCCTGCCTCCGGTCAGAAATCCGACCACTGAGGCCGAGCTGCTGGAAGTCGCCGGTACTCCGGCAGTTTCGCTCCTGCTGGCGCGCATCCGCGACGCTCAGATGGATTTCCAACTAACGGCGGAAAATTCACCGACGATCGCCGATATCTGCGAGCGTCTCGACGGCATGCCGCTCGCCCTCGAACTCGCGGCGGCGCGATTCGCGTTGCTCTCGCCGGAGCAGGTGCTCGCACGGCTGGATCAGCGGTTTAGCTTTCTGACAGGCGATAGCGCGGGCCGCGATCATCGCCATCGCAACCTGGTCGCGCTGCTCGAGTGGAGCTTTGGTTTGCTTTCACCGGCCGAGCAGCGTTTCCTGGCGTGGCTCGGGGTTTTTGTTCAAGGCTGGGTCGTCGATGCCGTGATCGACCTTGCGGCGCCATTCGGCAGCACGCCGGAGACGGCCATCGACTTGCTGACCGGCCTCGCCGGTAAATCGCTGGTTGTCATAGATCACAGCCTCAGTCCGCCGCGCTATCGGCTGCTTGAAAGCGTGCGTGAGTTCGCGTTGGAGAAGCTGCGGATCTTGGGCGATGAACCCCGGGCACGGGACGCCCACCTTGCCTATGTGTTGCATATGGCGGAAGCGGCGCACACGGACATGTTGTGCGGACGAATGCGTGAGCGCATCGCCTTTCTAATGCGGGAGCACGGCAACATTGCCGCCGCTTGCGAGTATGCGCTTGGTGCCGCAAATGATGCGGCGCTGCGCATCGTGGGTCTGCTGACGCAATATTTCAAAGCCCACGGTGTCTGGACCTTTGGAAAGGGCCTCTGTGAGCGCGCCATTGCAGGCGCGTCCGCCGTGCCTACCCGGGAGCGCGGGCTCGCATTGATGTGTCTCGGCGTCAATCTCGCGATGGGTGAAAAATCCGGCGCGGACGAGCCGCTTCTCGAGGCAGCCAGCATCAGCCGGGAGGCGGGTGATGAGTGGGCGGCGGCCTATTCAAGCGGTTACTATGCTCTGTGGCTTGCGCATACCGGCCGAACTCAGGAAGCACCTCCGCACATTGCGATGACCGAGCGCGTCGCCTTGCAACTTGCCGATGGAATCCTCGCCGGTCTTGCCGGACTGGCACGCGGGTGGGTGCAGTTGGCGGACGGAAATGTCGACCAGTCTCTCGATACCTTGCGGCAGGTGCGCAATCTAGGCGGCGACTATCACCAGCATCACTTTGTCGACATGTACATCGGCCTCGGTCTGTTCCGCCGTGGCGACCTGGGGCTTGCGGCGGCTCAATGGCTCGAAGCCATGCGCAACGGAATTGCCGTTGGCCACGCCCGTGGGGTTGCGGGATCAATCGAAGGCTGCGCCTATATAGCGGAACGACTGGACAAACCGGATCACGCATGCCGATTTCTAAGCGCCGCGGCGGAGATTCGCAAGCGCACCGAGATGCCCTTGTTCAGCTTTTGGTATCGGCACAATGACGAGGCCCATGCCGCGCTTCGATCCTCTCTCGGCCGGCAGCACTATGAAGCAGCCATCAGATCCGGGGCGCAGATGCGGGAGGAAGATATCGTCAACGAAGCAGCCGCGCTGCTCCGGGAATTCAGCGCCGGTCTCTCGGCCCCCTAGCACCCAAGCAGTGTTCCGGCTGGGTCGTACTTGCGCCTCAGGCCTTCCAACCGGCCGGCGAATTGTCCGAAGCGCCGCGCCACATCGGAATCGTCCTGATCGGTGAAGTTCGTCAACGTTCCCGGCAATGCATCGCGGGCTGCGGTCTCGTAGAGTGCGCGGACGCGTTCACGCAGTCGATCCACCGCGTCCGCTGTATCAGTCATGCCGATGAAGTTCACGAAGAACTGAGCGTTGCGATGTGCGAACGCCGAGTCTTCGGCGGCAAAGCGCGCGATCGCCCCTCCCATGTGCTGAACGTGAATTTCGCTTCTCATCGTCGGTAGATGATCGGCCATGGCAGCGAACTCCATCAAGGTGCTGTCGCTCAGCGCCGAATAGTTGGCGGTTTTCCAGTAATAGTAATGACCCCTCGGCGCGCCGGGGTCCTGCAACTGCTGCCAGTGTGCATAGGCCATGGGAGCGACGTGGTCGACCACCGGCTGACCGTACCCGCGCAACGGCGCCAGCGCCTGTTTCCCAGCGGCCAGCTCACCCGACCAGCACACCGCGAACATCACGACCGGTCGGCCGTGCCAGGCCTTATCGATGAACGGCAGCGGCGGCGCATGCGCGATCACCGCAATTGCGCAAAATTCATCGGGGGCATTCGCGGCGAAATCACGGAAGGCGCGTAATGCTTCGAGGGCATGCTCCCCCGAGTGGACGATGAGTCCGGCCAGCACCTCGCGTAAGGGATGCAATTGAAATTCAAAACTGGTGACCACGCCGAGGCCGCCGCCGCCGCCCCGCAAGCCCCAGTAAAGATCGGCATGTTCATGCGCCGACGCGCGGACGAAGCGACCGTCCGCCAGCACCACGCCCGCACCGCGCACGTTGTCGCAGGCGAGACCGTATTTGCGCATCAACCACCCGGCACCGCCGCCGAGCGTGAATCCGCCGACCCCCGTGCTAGACACCAGACCTCCGGTGGTCGCGAGCCCGTCGATCGCGGTTGCGCCATCGACGTCGCGCCACGTCGCGCCCCCCTGGACCGTCGCGATCTGCAACTCGCGATTCACGGAAACGTTGCGCAGTCTTGAAAGGTCGAGCAACAGGGCGCCGTCGCGGATCGAGCGACCCGCCACACTGTGACCGCCTCCACGAATCGTCAACGGCAGTCCGTTGTCCGCCGCGATCCGCACGGCGTGCGAGACGTCTTCTGCGTCCGCGCAACCAATGATGCAGGAGGGACGCCGGTCGATGGCCCCATTCCAGACGCGGCGTGCAGCATCGTAGCCTGCATCGCCCGGCACGCAGATGGTACCCCGCAAGCGGGAGCGAAACGCGTCGAGAACCGAAGCGTTGAGGTCTCGCGAATCGTGCATTGCTCGTTCTCCTTGCTCGAATCATGCGCCCAGACCCACCCCCTCGAAAAATATCTCCGCATGAACGATGGCTAACATAGGACAGATTCGCGGCACCGATTGTGAGGGATTCGTGAGGATCGAATGGCGTGGCGATTTCTCTCCTGACTCCTGAGGTAGGGTGGCAGTCGTCGATAAATTCAACCAGGGATCTAAAGGAGTAGTTCATGAAGAGTACATTCATTGGGGTTGCAGCAGTGACGGCGTTGTCTCTCACCGGATTATCCGCCCACGCGAGCTGCGCCGACCCGCGAACAGCGGGTCAGCAGGGCGCATTTCAAGCGATGCCCGCTCTGCGTTTGCAGAGTTCGACGGCCGGCAGCCTTGCCAATACCTCGAGCGCCGCCAACAGCATTGTCGGCACGTGGCACGTGACGTACACAGTCGAAGGCGGTCCGTTTGCTCAAGCTTTCATTCAGTGGCACGACGACGGCACCGAATGGGAAAACATCAATCTTCCGGTCTTGGGCGGAAATCTCTGTATGGGCTCGTGGAAGCCCGTCGATGCAAGGCATGTCTTCCGGAACCACATCGGCTGGCTCTACACGAACGGAAGTGTGACCGGGTACTTCACCGAGACCGAAACCGATGAAGTGTCGCGCGACGGTAACTCGTATAGCGGAACCAACGATCAAAAAATCTATGATCTCAACGGCGTCATGCAGGTCGAGGTGACGGGTACGGCGACGGCGCAGCGCATCTGGCCTTGAGCGTCATTTGTTACAAGCCGGCGTGCTCCCGTTGTCCTTGAACATGATGGCGGGAGCACGCCATGTCCACGCGATAACGCGCTCTACAGGCGGAATTCCAGGTCTACGGGAATCCGCCCCTGCGAGTCCCGCCCGCGCAGTTGCGAGAGATTTCCCAGCTGACTGCGCAATTCCGCGGGTGCGTCCGCGCGTTCTTTCAATGTTCCGCTGAGCGTGCCGGTGCGCTCGCTCGGTGAGTAGTGGATGAGCGTCTGCACTTCCAGGGGACCGCCGGTATCGACGAGGTGCGCGGTGACGTTGCCGTCCGAGCCCACCGCGCTTTGGTCCATGCGCAGATCGTAGCCGCCCAAATCCGCGCCGCCGGCAATTTGCGCGGAACTGAGATTCGACACTCGCAGATCCCCGGCTGCGCCCAGCGGTTTGGTGAAATCACCCTTGAGTTCACGCAAATTGACGTCCGCGATGCCATGCCACCCGGCCGCAACGCCCAGACCTTGCAGATCCTCGATGGGTCCGCCGCCTTTGACGGCGTGCGCCGTGAAGCCGTGGGCGTCGAGCGAGGCCGTAGCGTCGATGACGAAGCCCGTCTTGACCCAATGCAGGTCTGTCAACACGGTCAAGCCGAGCAGTGCCGCCGGATGCAGCCGCCATTCGAGCGCTCCGGCGTCGCGCGCATTGACGCTGATCTTTCCCGCGGCGCCGTGCCATATGCTGCCGGAAAAATCCTCTGCGTGTACCGACGGCGGCAGAAAATGTGTAATCACCGAAGCGGGCAGCAGCGGCGATGCTCACGGCGAGCAGCGCCGCGAGGCCGATGAGGACAACGGGCCAGAGGTTTGCGCGAACGCGGAGCCGCTTTAGCGTCGCGGCTGGCTGAACGTGATGCTGGCATTCACCGTTCCCGGTTGGGCAGTGCGATCCACGGTGATCGATTCGATGGCGAGCCCATAACGCTCGTCGAGCGTGGCGAGCCAAGAAACCAAGGTGTCGAAGGACGCGGCCTCGAGTTGCACGCGGACGCCGGTGCCGTTGGGCTGGGTGCCGCGCAGGGCGCTGCCGAGACCTGCCTCGCGGCCGACCCGGTCGACCAACACCACCGGCGCCTCGCCCGTGTCGGCGGGCAGCTGACCGCCCGAGGCGCGAATCTCCGGGGCATTGACCCGCATCCAGGCCAGATCCTCGCGCTTGGTATCATTGCTCTTGACCGCGCTCGACACCGCCGATTGCAGCGGCATCAATATGCCGAACAGCAAGATCAGAACCGCCACGCCGACTCCGCCAACCGCGACCATGCGCTGTTCGCGTGGCTGCAAACCGGCATACCAGGCGCTAAGTTTGTTCATTTGTGCGCCTTCGACGTGAGGCCGCGCAGCTGCATATGCGCTTCCACTCCGCCGGCTACCGGCGTCGAGGATTGAATCTCCGCCGTCATGCCTTGCTTGCCGATCACCTGCGAGAGCTGCGAGAGAGACGCGAGGCTCGGGGCACTGACCTTCATATCGACGGAGTCTTCGCGATAGCTCAGAGCCTGGATCTCGGTCTTGGGGGTCACCGCCATCGCGCCGCTCACGACCTGCAAGGTGCGCAGGAAATACTCGGGACTCGCTCCCGATTTATGGATGCGATCGAGCCGCGACTGCATCTGGCGGCGCGCATCCTGCTGCCTCTCGGCGGGCATCGCGGCGGAGAAAACACTCGCGATTTGCTCGTCGAGCGCGGCTGTTTCATGCTTCGCCTGGCGAATCTGCAGCGCCTGGGCGGCGACGTGCACGCCGAGCAAGATCGACGCCAGCAAAGCCGCCATGCGCCATTGACGCCAGCGTGTGCCGAAGTCCGACGTGCGCGCAAACTCGCCCTGCAGGAGATTGACCGCGTCGCCGCTGTCAAGACCGCGCGCCAGCCACGGCAGGGGTCCATCAGGCAGAAGCTGCACCTTCAGCGAATCGAACTTCTCCGCCAGACGTTCGAACTCCTGCTGCGAGCGGGCCCAATCTTCGCGCGTGACGTACAGCACCGCGTTCTCGGGCACTTTGAGCTCACCGGCGGTATCGAGTGGATCGGCGATCACTCCGGCTACCACCAACGCTTCGCTCACCGGCGAGAGTTCGACGGCGAACGGCAGTGCGCCGGGCCGGCGCACGGCGAGCCGCTCTCTTTCCACCCATAACACCGTCTGGGCCGGGTTCTCCGGCATCAGCGAAATGTCCGGATAGATCGCCAAAGGCTCGAGTCCCGCGGCCTCCATGTCCGACATCCATCCTTGCAGGACGGTGCGCGATACCGCGGCCACCGGGGTAGCGCCGCCGGGGCGGCGCCGGCCGACGGCAAAAGTCAGGTGATCGATGTCTTCGGTCAAATGCTCTTCCAAGGCGAAGGGTACCGCCCGGGCGAGCTTGACGCCGCTGCCGGGGGGCAACTCGGGCTCCGCCAGCAGAATCTGGGTAGACGGCGCCAGTGCCACGACCTTGCCGGTTCGCGAGACGGCCGCGGCCAGGGTGAGGGACCCGCGCTGACGAGTCGTACCCGCATCGCCCGCATCGTCCATCACGAGCCACTCGGTCTCTTCTTGACCGGGCGGGGGCAGGCGCAGCAGTAGTGTTTGTGGCATAGCGTTACGGGGTTCCGAAGGAGCGCAGCAGCGGCGTTGTCTTGCCGTTGCCGCGCTTCAAAAGACTGTACAAGGTGAACTCCGTAGTGCCAAGGGTAACGCGAGTGGTCAATTGGAAATATTGGCTCGCGGTACCGTAGCGGCCGTTGATTTCCGCGAGGAATTGGGGTCCGACGATATTCCTGAAGGCGTTCAAATCGGGAAAGCAGCCGGTCTTGCGGCCTTCCGCCAGCACCTGCGGGGTGTACTCTCCCATCAATTTCTCCGAAAGGCTCATCGAGCACAGGCGCGGACGCCGTGCAGATATTGATCGGTACGGTCGCGTCGGGCAGGGCGGTCACGTAGGGCGCAATCAGGCGGTATCGATCCGCGCCGAATCCCGGCATGTTCATCAATTCGCTGGGCGACATCATGGGGTAGTTGCCGGTGCGGTAGGGCGGAGTCTGCGAGGTATAGATCTGGTCTTCGGCGCCGTCGGGACTTCCGGGAATATCGTCGGCATCGATCCAATCGCGCGCGATCGCCGCCCACTTGGGCTCGAGCCCGACCAAGGCTCAGCAGCCGCTGGAACTGCGCCAGCGGCTGCGGATCCTGCACCGGGCGTTTTCGAGTTTCAGGTCCATGGATCATCCTGCCCAGGCTGTTCAGATTGAAGCGGCCCTGCATGTCTTCCAAGGCGCCCTGCAAGGTGCCGATGGGTTCTCCTTCAGGGTCATCCTGAGGGGTGATCGGCAAGGCTGGGTGGGCTGCGCCCAGGGCGCCGCCAGCGTGGTGTAAGTGGCGCTGTTCTGCGCATCCTGGGCGAGCACATCGGCGGCCAGCGCCTCGGCACCCAGGCCGAAATGCAGGGCTTGCTCCGCGGCGAGCACCCCGATGGCGCGCCGCCGCTCGAGAAATCCATCGAAAGTGAGTTTCGAGGCCAGAATGGTGGCGAGAGCCACCAGGATGAGCGCGATGATCAACGCCACGCCGCGTTGGCTTCGCCATGCCCCGCGTCCGATGAGCGACCGTTGGAATATTCAATCCGGCGACCTCGATCAGCCGGCGAATCCGTCCCCAATCCTTGAATTCGATGATGAGTTCCACGGCCACCGGGCGGCTCGTCAGGCTTTCGCCCTGCGGCAGGCCGGGCGGCGGCCATTGGCTTTGCCAGGCTTGGTTGCCGTCGAGGTAGCGCATCTGAATGGCCTTGACGCCCGTGAACAGGTCCTGCACCACGGGAGTAGTGCCCTGCACGTTATCCAAGTTCACCTGGTAGCTGCGCTTGAGCACGTCATCGACCAGGCCATAGGACACGCGCTGCAAGGTGCTGCGCTGCTGGCCGGCCGTGTTCGACCAGCCGGTGCGCGTCAAATCGACGATGGGCGCCGCGCTCGAATTCGAATGCGGCAGCGGAGCTCGAGCCCGAGTTGAAGCTCATGCTGTTGAAGCTCATGCCTGAGCTCGAACTCGAGCTGGAAGTCGAACTGGAACCCGAGCCTGTGCCTCCGACCGAGCTCGGTATCGGGGTGAGCGTGCCGAATCCGCTCGTGCCCAGCATCGCCGGCCACGCGCGTTTGCCCCAAGATGTCGCGCACCGGGCGGGGCACCGTTTCGGCAATGTCCTGCACCATCATGCGCATCCCGAATTCGATCTCGCGCGAGCGCTTCAGCGACTCCTCGGTGCGCTCCGCGGAGATGCGCGCGGCACGGTAGGTTCCGTACCCCAGGGCCGACATGATTCCCAGAATCAACAGCGCCACCAGGATTTCGATCAGGGTAAAACCGGCGGCGCAGCGGGATGATTTGCGCATCGTGCGGCTCAGTTGCTCGGGGTGGTGGGCGTCGGGGTCGGTGTCGGCGTGGGCGTCGAGCCGCGGCCGGCCGGCGGCGTCGGGGAAACCGTCGCGGGCGGCGTAACGCCCGGCGGGGTGGCGCCGGGTGTCCCGGGGGTTGTACCGGGGCCGCCGCGGGCGTGCCGTTGCCGAAGGTCCAGTCCGCGACGTTGGACCCGCCGGGCGTCCCCAGCGAAGATCCCAAGAATCCGGTGGATTCGGCGAGCGGATTGCCCTTGGTCTTGGCGTCCCCGGCATAGACGCGCACCACGACGCGCTTCATCGTCGCGATGCTGGTGTCGAAGTAGCGGGTGTCGTAGTGCCAGGTTCGGTTGGCAAAGTAAATTTCCCCGGTGTCGGTATTTTGGCCGAATTTGGTCACATTCAAACGCACCTCGGAGAGCCGGTTGAGCGCCATCCACTGGGCGAGAGTCTTATCGCGCAGATAGCCGCTGGTCCGTGCGGTACTGCTCACCGTCAGCATCAGGGCGGCGAGTCCGATGGCGACGATCATCAGGGCGACCAGCACTTCGACCAGCGTGAAGCCGCTGCTGCGGACCGTTTGCGCGTATCCGCGCTTCAAGTGCGCTGCTCCGCCGGGTGGTCTGAACTCACGCGACTGACCTTGCCGAGCGCGTCACCGTCCACCGAGGCTTTCGCCGCCGTGCCATCGCGCAGCAACGTCAGGCGAAATGGCGTCCCTTCGCCGCTGGCGGCAATGGCCAGTTGCGGGGCGGGCGGCGCTGTATCGCTCGACAGGGTCCGGTCGATGGGTTTGATCACGACGACCTGGGAATCGAGTTCCAGCTGGAAACTCAGTCCCTTCGGCAAGTCGCGATGGCGGAATTCGTGTTCCTGGTCGAGCGTCATCCAGCGATCGCGGCGCGGCTCGTAGACGACGAATTCATAGGCGGTGGGCTCGATGCGCAGGCCGAAGTCGCGGCCTTCCAACAGCGCGCGTTCGTGCAGCAGGCCGACCAACCCCTCGATGCGCCGGCTCTCTTCGTCCAATTGGGTGTCGCGCCCGGTGGTACCGATCGACAGGATCGCGAGCCCGATGACGATGGCCATGATCACGACCACCACCAGAATCTCGACCAGAGTGAAGCCCTTGCTGCGCATGCTGCGGCACCGCCCAAGCGCCGCGACTAGCGCTGTTCGAGAGTCGAGCTGCTGATGTCCGCGTCGTAGCCTTCGCCCCCGGGCTTGCCGTCGCGCCCGTACGTGATGATGTCGTAATCACGGCCGTCGGGGCCCGGGCTCGCGTATTGATAGGGATTGTTCCACGGATCCTTCGGCAGCGACCCTAAGTACCCGCCGGAGCGGTAATTGGTGATCGTCGGGTCGGCGGGTTGTTTGACCAGCGCCTGCAGTCCCTGTTCAGTGGTCGGGTATTTGAAGTTGTCGAGCCGGTACAGGTCGAGGGCCGTTTGAATCGCACGAATATCGCTCTGCGCGCGCGTAACTCGCGCCTTGTCGACATTCTCCAGAATTTTTGGCACCACGAGCGCGCCGAGCACTGCGAGAATGACCACCACGACCATGATTTCGATGAGAGTAAATCCGCTCTGAGCATTGCGCATGTTGACCTCGGAAATTCCATGAATGATACCAAAATAGGCAACCCCGATGCCGCGTGAGGCCGCAAACCGCTTTGCAGAGATTGCGGCCGCACTTCAGTGGGATCGCGGCCGATGGCTTTGGTTGCTCGGGATTTTGCTGGTATTGGACGCGGTGTTGGGTCTTGGCGACAGCGTCAGCCAACTCTTACGCTATGATCGCAGTGCAATTGCGGCCGGCGGTTGGTGGCGGTTGCTCACAGCCCACATCGTGCATCTGGACGCGCACCATCTGTTGTTGAACGAGCTGGGCTTGGTGCTGATGTGGTCGTTGTTCGCGCAGGACTACGATGCGGTGGAATGGTGCGCGATCGTCTGCGCCGGTGCGTTGGCGATCAGTTCGGGCCTGTGGTGGCTGAGTCCGCGGGTCGGTTGGTATGTGGGCGCCTCCGGAGTTCTGCATTCGGTGATGGCCGCGGGCGTCGCGAAGCACCTGGCGGAGCGTGCCTGGGATCGCTGGATTCTGTTCATCGGCTTGTGTGCGAAGCTCGCCTGGGAACACTGGGGCGGCGCCACGGCGCCCTTGATCGTGGTCGATGCCCATCTGTACGGGGCGTGCGGCGGATTTGTCGTGGGGGCTGCACTGTCCGCGAGGATCGTTATAATTCGCCGGCGCTCCCGCGCCTAGAGGCTTTTTTCATGTCACTTGCGTTCGTCTTTCCCGGCCAAGGTTCGCAGTCCATCGGCATGATGAGTGCTCTGGCGAAAGTCTCGCCGGTGATCGAGGCGACCTTTGCCGAAGCCTCGCAGGTTCTGGGCTACGATCTGTGGCGGCGCTGCCAAGAGGGACCGCTCGAGGCGCTGAATGCCACCGAGTGCACTCAGCCGGCGATGCTGACTGCGGGGGCCGCCACCTATCGACTGTGGCGGGAGCGCGGCGGGCCCCCGCCTGCGATGATGGCGGGCCACAGCCTGGGCGAATTCACGGCGTTGGTTGCCGCCGGCACCTTGGATTTCAAGACCGCCGTCGATTTGGTGAGATATCGCGGCGAATTGATGCAGGCGGCCGTGCCTCCGGGGCAGGGCGCCATGGCCGCAATCCTCGGCCTCGAAGACATCGACATCGACGAAGCTTGCAATGAGGCCGCGCAGGGCGAGGTGGTGGAGGCGGTGAATTTCAATGCTCCCGGGCAGGTGGTGATTGCGGGAGTTGCCACGGCCGTTGCGCGCGCCATCGAGATCGCCACCGCGAAGGGCGCCCGGCGTGCACTCGCACTGCCGATCAGCGTGCCCGCGCATAGCTCGCTCATGCAGCCGGCGGCGCAGCAGCTGCAGGTCCGATTGGACAGCACCGCCTTCACGCCGGCCTTCAGCGTCGCCGTGTACGGCGTCGACGTCAAAGATGCACGCGACTGCGGAAAGCATCCGCGCCGGGCTGGTCAAGCAGCTGTATACGCCGGTGTATTGGGCGGCCACGGTGCGCACGATGATCGCGGCAGGCGCGACCCACATCGTGGAATGCGGTCCCGGCAAGGTGTTGACGGGCTTGAACCGGCGCGTGGACAAGAATCGGGATCTCAAAATGATGGCGCTGGAGGATCCACAGTCCCTGGACGATGCGCTCGCGGCGCTAAAAATCTAACGCAACGAGGACGCAGCATGTTGAACGGAGAAATTGCCTTGGTGACCGGCGCTTCGCGCGGCATTGGCGCGGCCATCGCCGAGCGCCTCGCCCGGGATGGCGCCCGCGTCATCGGCACCGCCACGACGGCGGAAGGGGCCGCCCGGATCAGCGCGAACCTTCGCTTAAGCGGCGGGCGCGGCGCCGTTCTCGACGTGGGAAAACCGGAGTCGATCGAGGCGCTGCTGAAGGACATCGAGGCCAATGAAGGGACGGTCGGCATTCTTTGCAATAACGCCGGCATCACCCGCGACACCTTGCTGTTGCGCATGAAGCAGGAGGATTGGGACGCGGTGCTCGACACCAATCTCGCCTCCGTCTTCCGGCTCTCCAAAGCGGTCCTGCGCGGCATGATGAAGGCGCGCAAGGGCCGCATCGTCAGCATTACGTCGGTCGTCGGGTTTGACCGGAAATCCCGGCCAGGCCAATTACGCCGCCGCCAAGGCGGGAATCATCGGATTCACGAAGTCGCTGGCTCGGGAGGTGGGCTCGCGCGGCATTACGGCCAATGCGATCGCACCGGGATTCATCGACACCGACATGACTCGAGCCCTGGCCGAGGCGCAGCGCACCGCCTTGAACGCCCAAATTCCCTTGGGCAGGCTGGGGCAACCGGCGGATATTGCCGGGGCGGTCGCGTTTTTGTGCTCGCCCGACGGTGCCTACATCACCGGCGAGACCTTGCACGTGAACGGCGGAATGTACATGCCGTAAAGGGTCGGTGCGCCCTAATTCGCGCGGGTTTGTCAATAAGAACCGGGGCGGCCAAGGACCAAATGTGCGTTCCAGGTAGCCGCCGTCGCCGCGTTCACATAAAATACGCGCCCTGTCGATTCTTAAGGCTGGTCGCGGGCTTAAGTTAGTTCAGCGCATAAATAGCAATTCCGAGAGGACACCATAACGATGAGTACTGTTGAGCAGCAGGTTAAGAAGATCGTGGCCGAACAGTTGGGCGTGAAAGAAGAAGAAGTCACCAACGACGCCTCGTTCGTCGACGATCTAGGCGCAGACTCGCTGGATACGGTTGAACTGGTGATGGCGCTCGAGGAAGAATTCGAGACGGAGATTCCCGACGAGGACGCCGAGAAAATCACCACGGTTCAACAGGCCATCGACTACATCAATTCGCACAAGGGCAAGGCCTGACCCCGCATTGGGCGGCGTGGCATTGCCCTGAACGCCGCACAGGCGCTTGGGCACTTAGGCAAATCCACGTGAGGAGTCGCCGTTGAGCAGACGACGCGTCGTTGTTACGGGTCTTGGGATCGTCTCGCCGGTGGGCAACGATGTGGCGAGCGCGTGGACTTCGATCCTGTCCGGCCGCAGCGGCATCGCGCCGGTGGCGCGGTTCGACACCGCCAGCTTCCCCACGCATTTCGGCGGCGAGATCCGCGACCTGGATCTCGAACCCTACATGAGCGCGAAGGATGCGCGCCGCATGGACGCCTTCATGCAGTACGGCGTCGTCGCCGGCATGCAGGCCATGCGCGACTCGGGGCTTGGTGGTCACGGAGGCCAATTCGGATCGCATCGGTATCTTGATGGGGTCCGGCATGGGCGGTCTCGAGTCGATCGAGGACACCTACGACAAGTATCTGGAGACGCATTCGCCGAAGAAGGTGTCGCCGTTTTTCATTCCGGCCAGCATCATCAATCTGGTGAGCGGTCACCTGTCGATCGCCTTCAACATCACCGGCCCGAATCTCGCCGTCGCCACCGCCTGCACCACCTCGACCCATGCCATCGGGCTCGCGATGCGGCTCATTCAGTACGGCGAGGCGGAGGCGATGCTGGCCGGGGGGTCGGAAATGGCGACCTGCGTCACCGGGATGAGCGGCTTTGCTCAGGCGAAGGCGCTGTCACAGCGCAATGACGACCCGCAAGGCGCGAGCCGTCCCTGGGACAAGGATCGCGACGGCTTCGTCATGGGCGACGGTGCCGGCGCCATGATGCTCGAGGAGTACGAACACGCGAAGGCGCGGGGCGCGCAGATCTATGCGGAGATCGTCGGGTTCGGGATGAGCGGGGATGCCTTCCATGTCACGGCGCCGCCGGAAAACGGCGAGGGGGCCCGCAAGGCGATGTCCAAGGCGCTCAGCGACGCGCAATTGAGCCCCGAGCGGGTGCAGTACGTCAATGCGCACGCCACGTCGACGGGATTGGGTGATCGCGCCGAGACGCTCGCGATCCGCCGCGCCTTTGGACCGGCGGCCGATCAATTGGCGGTCAGTTCGACCAAATCGATGACCGGCCATTTGTTGGGAGCCGCCGGGGCCGTCGAGGCGATTTTCTCGGTGCTGGCGCTGCGCGATCAAGTGGCGCCGCCCACCATCAATTTGCACACCCCGGGCGAAGGCTGCGATCTGGACTACGTTCCCAATACCGCGCGTAAAATGCCGATCGAATACTCACTCTCCAATTCCTTTGGGTTCGGTGGCACCAACGGTTCGCTCATCTTCCGCCGAACTTGAGCCGCTGACTCTCATCGAGAAGTACCCGGCTGCGTACCCGGGACTGCTCGAGAGCGGCACCGGCATGGCTGCCGGGCTCGGCAGCCGATTCGACATCTTGGCCATGGCGAGCGGCGAGTCTCTGCGCCTCGCATCGGACGGCCGGCTGTCCGGCCCCCACGCCGGAAAGCGGGGCTTTCTCGCGGCGCTGGAGAGTTGGTGGACTGCTTTGCGGGTGCCCGAGGCGGTGTCGCCGCTGCCGTTCACCGGCGGCTGGCTGCTGTATCTCGGCTATGAGCTGGCAGCGGAGATCGAGTCGCGCCTGATCTTGCCGCGCAGCGCCGACCCGGTGGCCGCGTTGGCCATCCGTGCTCCGGCCGCGTGGATTCGTGATCGCGCAACCGGTCAGGCGTGGCTGGTGGCGGAAAGCGGATTTGAATACTTGCTCGACGAGTTCGAGAGCCGTGCCCGGGAGCTGCGCGCGTCGCCGGCCGGGCAGCCGTGCCGCAGTCGATCTCCCGGCGTTCGATCTACAGGAGGACGATCCCGGGATGTTTCTCGATGCCGTGCGCCGCGCTCTCGAGTACATCGTGGCGGGGGATGTGTATCAAGCCAACTTATCGCGCGCGTGGGCTGCGAGAGCGGCGCGCAGCGTCGCCCCCGTCGCCGTTTATCAGCGACTGCGCGCCACCAATCCCAGCCCGTTCGCCGCGCTGCTGCAGGACGGCGATTTCGCTTGCTTGAGTTCCTCCCCCGAGCGGCTGGTATCCATTCGGGGCAACACGGTGGCCACGCGCCCGATCGCCGGGACCCGGCCGCGGGGCGCCACGGCGGAGGCCGATGCGGCGCTGGTGCAATCGCTGCTCGGCAACGAGAAGGAACGCGCCGAGCACGTGATGCTGATCGATCTGGAGCGCAACGATTTGGGCCGGGTCTGCGCCGGCGGCTCGGTGCGGGTCGACGAGTACATGAGTGTCGAAACCTATGCCCACGTGCATCACATCGTCTCGAATGTCAGCGGACGGCTGCGCAACGACGTGTCGCCCATCGATGTGATCCGCGCCCTGTTTCCCGGCGGCACGATCACCGGCTGTCCCAAGGTGCGCTGCATGGAGATCATTGCCGAGCTCGAAGCGGTCGGACGCGGCGCCTACACCGGTTCCATCGGCTATTTGAACCGCGACGGCAGCTGTGATCTCAACATCCTGATTCGCACCATCACCGCGCAGGGCGGCTTGTTCAAGTTCCGTGCCGGCGCCGGAATCGTTGCGGACTCGAACCCTGCGCAGGAATTGGCCGAGACCCGCGCCAAAGCCGAGGGGCTGCTGCGCGCACTGGCGGCGCCGTGAACGCGTGGATCAACGGCCGCCAGGGTTCGCGCATCGACATTCGCGATCGCGGATTGCAATACGGCGATGGCGTGTTCGAAACCCTGCGCATCCGCCGCGGCCGGGTGCGCCTCCTGGACTATCATTTGGAGCGGCTTGCCCTGGGATGCCGGCGCCTCGGCATTGCGGCCCCTTCGAGCCGCCTCTTGCGCCGGGAAATCAACTCCATCGCCGGGCGGCGGCGCGAGGGCGTATTGAAGCTCATCGTCACCCGCGGACCGGGACGGCGCGGCTATGGGCCGACGGGCCGCGAACGCTGCACGCGCATCCTCAGCGTGCATTCATTGCCGCAGGGCCTGCAGAGCCACGGCTCGACGCCTGCGCGGCTGCGCCTCTGTACGACGCGGCTGGGCTTGAATCCGCGGCTTGCCGGCCTCAAGACCCTGAGTCGCCTGGAATCGGTGCTGGCCCGTAGCGAATGGAACGATGCGCGCATCTGGGAGGGATTGATGCGGGACGTGGACGATAACGTCGTCTGCGGTACGATGTCGAACTTGTTTCTGAGACGTGGATCCAATCTTGTGACGCCGGTGCTCGATCGTTGCGGTGTGGCCGGCGTGATGCGCCGTTGGATCATGGGAACGGCCGCCGATCTGCAACTACGCGTGACCGAGCGCCGCCTACGCTGGCAGGACTTGAGCGACGCCGAGGAGGTGTTCATGAGCAACGCCGTCGTCGGATTGAAATCGGTCGCGGTGATCGGGCGCGGCCGGGAACGCCTACATTACCGGGCGTTCGAGGCCGCGGCTCGTTTCCGTGAACGGCTGGATCTCTTTTGAGCCGCGCCTGGCGCATCGGTCTGCTGCTTACCCTGTTGCTGCTTGCCTCGGCCGCCGCCGGCGTGGTTTGGTTCGGCGTGCATAGTCTCGATGAGCCGCTGCGGGTCGCGGCGCCGCTGCGCTTCAAGGTCGCTCCGGGCGCGAGCTTCGCCCGGGTCGCGGCCGAGCTCGCGGCCCAGGGCGTCATTGCGCACCCGCGTGCCTGGGTGGTGTTCGCGAGGATCCGCGGCCTCGCGCCGGCGGTCAAAGCGGGAGAGTATGAGATTCAACCCGGTACGACACCCCGTGAACTGCTGACCAAAATGGTGAACGGCCAGGTGCTGCTGCACTCGTTCACCATCGTCGATGGTTGGCGGGTGCAGGACATGCTCGCCGCGCTGCGGCGCAATCCCGATGTCACCGTGACCCTCGGCGACAATGCGCCGGATCTCATGGACAAGTTGGGGCTGCCGGGTCTCGAGTCGGAAGGTCAATTCCTGCCCGAGACGTACCGCTTCGTCGCCGGCACGACCGACATCGAACTGCTGCGCCAGGCGCACGCCGCGCTCAGCCGGGAATTGGAGTCGGCCTGGACGGGGCGCGATCCCAGTGTGCCCCTGCGCGATTCGCGTGAACTCCTGATCATGGCGTCCATCGTCGAAAAGGAGAGCGGCCTGCCGCAGGAGCTCGGGCTCATCGCCGGTCTGTATCTGCATCGTCTTGGCATCGGCATGCGTTTGCAGGCTGATCCGACCGTGATTTACGGATTGGGGGATCGCTACGACGGCGACATTCGCACAGTGGACCTGCGCACCGATGGGCCGTACAACACCTATACCCGCGCCGGCCTTCCGCCGACGCCGATTGCATTGCCCAGCGCCGCGGTGATCCGCGCGACCGCGCACCCGGAGAAAACCGACGCCATTTATTTTGTCGCCTCGCCCAAGGACGATGGCAGTCACGTGTTCTCCGCGACGCTCGAGGCGCACAACGCGGCCGTCGCATCCTACGTGGCGCATCAGCGTCAGAAGACGGCGGCGGGAGGCGGGGTGCGATGAGCCTGGTACCACCGGGGCGATTCTTGACCGTCGAGGGAATCGAGGGCGTGGGCAAATCGACCCAGGTGGCACGGCTCTCGCAAAGCTTGAGCGCCCGCGGCATCGCCCATGTGGTGACGCGCGAGCCCGGCGGCACGCCCTTGGCCGAGCGAATCCGCGACATCGTGCTGGATAACATGCGCGGCGAATCTCTACCGCCGACGGCCGAACTGCTGCTCATGTTCGCGGCGCGTGCGGTGCATTTGACCAACCACGTGGAGCCCAACTTGCGGGCCGGACGGTGGGTGCTGTGCGATCGCTTCACCGATGCCACCTATGCCTATCAGGGAGGCGGCCGCGGCCTCCCCACCGAGCACATCCGGCAGCTCGAAGTCATGGTGCTGGGGGCGCGCCGTCCCGATCTGACCGTGCTGCTCGACGCGCCGGTGGACAGGCATTGCAGCGCGCGCGGCAGCGCAATGCCGGTGCCGCCGTCGACCGCTTCGAAAGCGAACGTGCCGAGTTTTTCGAGCGCGTGCGCAACGCTTATCTAGCGCGCGCGGCCGCTGAGCCCGCCCGCATCGCGGTCGTCGACGCGAGCCAAGCCGTCGATGAGGTTGCTGCGCAAATCCTCGCGGTGCTGGAGGCACGTTCATGGATATCCTGAGCGCCGATTCCCTGCCATGGCTCAACGGCGCGCAGCAGCGTCTGCGCGCCGCATTCGCGGCGCAGCGACTGCCGCACTCCTTGTTGCTGCTGTCGGCCCCCGGACTCGGCGCGGAGCAACTGGCGAATTGGATCACTGCTTTGGCGCTGTGCGAGTCGACGGGGCGGCGCCCGTGCGGCGTGTGCGCCTCCTGCCAATTGCTGCGCTCCGACAGCCATCCGGATTCGCACATCGTGCGGATCGAGGAAGACGCGCAGCAGATCAAAGTCGACCAGGTGCGCGGCTTGATCGAGTCTCTGGCGCTCAAGAGTTATCGCGGCGGTTATAAAGTAGGCGTCATCGAGGGCGCCGAGCTGCTCAATGCCAACGGTGCCAATGCCTTCTTGAAAACCCTGGAGGAGCCCACCGCGAATACCGTCTTGGTGCTGATTGCGAGGCCGACCCACCGCCTGCCGGCGACCATCGCCAGCCGCTGTTTGCGCCTCAGCCTGTCGCCGCCGCCGAGCGCGGCCGCGATCGCATGGCTGGAAGCGCACGCGGGCGCCTCGGTCCCGCGCTCGTGGGGGGCGGCTCTTGCGCTGGCCGGCGGCGCGCCGCTGCTGGCGCTGGAACTGGATGCTGCGGGAGTAGCCGTGCTGGACGCAGAGATGCAAGGGGCCTTGAGGCAGCTGGCGGCTGGTTCGGTGGATGTGACCTTGCTTGCCGAGCGCTGGATGCAGTCCGATCCCGGACTGCGCCTGGCCTGGCTTGAGAACTGGATCACACGACGCGTACATGAATGGATCGGCGGCGGTACTTCGCATCAAAGTGCGGAACCGGTCCGCTTGCCTGCCGCTTTACTTAAGCCCAAGATAAGAGCCCTATTCGAGCTGCTGGATGCCGCCCGGGAGTTGCGGCGTCTGACATCGACCGGCTTGAATCAACAACTGGCGCTCGAGGCACTGCTGCTCGGCGGCCGCGCCGCGCTGGCGGCCTAAAGACCTTTGGCAGGAACGGTAGGAATTGCGAAGTCCAAGTAACAAACCAGGTTTGCTGACGCTTACGATCAAGGATAAGAGCGCGCTGTATCTCGCCTATATGCCTTTCGTGAAGAACGGCGGCCTGTTCATTCCGACGAACAGCAATTACCGCTTGGGCGACGAAGTGTTCATGCTGTTGAATTTGATGGGCGAAGAGGAAAAGCTGCCCGTGGCGGGGCGGGTCATCTGGATGACCCCGAAGGGCGCGCAGGGCAAGCGCACCGCCGGCATCGGCGTGCAGTTCAGCGATCAAGACCGCGGCAATACCCAAAAGAAGATCGAGAATTATCTGGCCGGTGCGTTGGGCGGAGACAAGCCCACGCACACCATGTGAACCCAAGCCCGACCACGCTCCCCAGTGGTTGATCCGCGGGCTTTAGACAATCTTTAGCCATCCTTTAGGAACGCTTTAGGACTTCGCTCGGAGCGGCGCTTACACCGTGCTCCAAGCCACCGATGCAATGTCGGTGGCGAGTTCCTAGAACTAAACCTGGAGGAATCGACCATGATCACACTCACTCGTAACAAACTCTTTACGATCATCTACTGCCTCATGGTAGCGGCATGGGCCTGCACGCTGGCAACAACGGCGGGTGCGCAGGAAAGCCCACCGTCCAAAACCGTCCGCTACAGCGACCTTGATATCTCGAACCCGGAGGGAGCCAAGGCTCTTTACCATCGCATTCGTGCTGCGGCGCGAGACGTCTGCGAGCTCTCGGCCTCCGGCGACCCGGTGCTGCGCGGGGGCACGCAGGGGTGCGTTGACACCGCGATCGACAACGCAGTTCGCAAAGTCGATGCACCCGCGCTGACCTCGCTGCGTTTCGGCGGCGACATTCGGCTTGCCAGCAAGTGATGGATCCCGGCGCCGCCGTGATGTCGAGGTGCTCATCGGCGGCGCCGGCTTTTGTTGATGCCTATGCACCCCAATGGAGCACGCCCCGAATCGTCGCCTTCGGATCGCAAGCCGTATACTTGCGCCAGGAGACGTGTGGGATGCAGACCGAGAATCCCGGCGGCGCGGTGCAGATCGGCGAATGGTTCGTCGATCCGGCGCTAGACACCATCACTCGCGGCACCGAGACCCAGAAGCTCGAGCCGCGGACCATGCGGCTGCTCTTGTGCCTGGCGCACTCTGCCGGCGAGGTGGTCAGCGTCGATCGACTGCTCACGGAGGTGTGGAGCGGCGTCGTCGTCGGGTCCGCCTCGGTTTACCAGGCCGTGTCGCAACTACGCAAACTCCTCGGGGACGTGGATCCCAATCCGACCTACATCGCGACCGTCCCGCGCAAAGGTTATCGGCTCGTCGCGCCGGTCAAAAGGGTCGGGACGGCCGGCCCGAAGCTGCCCATTGCGGAGGTGTCGACGATCTCTCCCGTGCGGGCAGCGTCACGGCGGCAGGCGCGACCGCTCGTCGTGGGTGGTGCGGCGCTTCTCGCAATCATCTCCGGTTGGTTCATCTGGACGAGATTTCACGCCTTCAACGGATCGGCACGATCCGCCGAGGACAAATCGATCGCAGTTCTGCCATTTGTCGACATGAGCGAGAACAAAGACCAGGAATACTTCTCGGACGGCCTGTCGGAGGAGCTGATCAATCACCTGTCGCGGAGCCCCGGTCTCAAGGTCATCGCGCGCACCTCATCGTTCCAGTTCAAGGGCAGGAACGAGGACGTGCGCTCGATCGCCGGCAGGCTCGGAGTCGCGCATCTTCTGGAAGGCAGCGTGCGCAAGGCGGGGCAGGAGCTGCGTGTCACCACGCAGCTCATCCGGGCCTCCGACGGCGTGCATCTGTGGTCGCAGACCTACGATCGGAATACTGCCGATGTATTCAAAATACAGGACGAAATTTCAGACCGGGTCGCAAAGGCGCTCAACGCGACTCTGGCGATCGTCGACCGGCCGATCGGACAGAAATCCGATGTCGAAGCCTACAACTTGGTACTGGAAGGCAACTACTACAAGGCGCGACAGACCAAAGGCAACGTCGAGAAAGCAGTGCAGCTCTATAAGCAAGCGATCGATATCACTCCAAGCTATGCCTTGGCCTGGGCGCGCCTCGCGAGCGCCTATATGGATCTCGAAGTTGCCGGTGGAACTCCGTCGGCCGAGGATGATGCGAAGATTCTCGGTGCGCTCGACCGGGCGATCCACTTGGACCCGAATCTCGTCTGGGCTTATTACACGCGCGCCGGTTACGAGATGGCCATCAAGTGGGACTGGGCGGCCGCGCGTGCGGATGAGGAACGTATGCGTGCCATCGATCCCGGCAACACCTACCTGCTCCCGAGTGCGCTCGGTGACTTGGCGCTTGTGTCCGGACACGTCGCCGAGGCGGTCGAACACTACCAGCGGGAGATCGAGCTAAATCCGCTCGACCCGTACTCCCTGGAAGCGATCGGCCTCGCCTTGTGCGCATTGAACCGGCTGCAGGAGTGCCTGCAGTACCGTCTGAAGCTGCAGCAGCTGCACCCGGATTTTCGCGGAGCCAATAGCTTGGTCGGCATGGCATACCTCTACCTTGGACAGTTCCCCGATGCTCTGGGCGCCATGGAAAAGGAACCCGAAAAGGATTCGAGGCTTGCCGGGCTCGCGCTGGTTTATACCGCGATCGGAAAGGGCGCCGAGTCCGATGCAGCGCTAAAAGAGCTTGAAGAGAGTTTCGCACTGGCCGATGCCTACGAAATCGCAGAGATCCACGCTTATCGCGGAGAAGCGGATGCCGCGTTCGAATGGCTGAAGCGCAGCTTTCAAACGCACAATTCCAAGGTAATCTTTGTCAAAACAGACCCTCTGCTCCGCAGCTTGCATGGCGACCGAAGGCTAGACACTTTGCTGGTCAAATTGAGCTTGCCGGAGTAGAAATACTCGAGAAATATAGACGTCGTGGTTCCAATCGAGCGACAGGGAGGCCGTTATGATGAAATATTCGAAGGCATTGAAAGCCTTGATTGATAAAGTTGAGAAAGAGACTCAAATCCTTCTGACCGATGTGAAGGCGGGCAAGCTCGATAAGCACACTTTGGAGACTGGACTTCGTCAAGTCGAAAAAGACGTGAAACAGATGAATGTCTTTAATCACAGGGCCGATGCTGACGACGAGTCTTGACGTCGACCCGAAACGGATGGCGAAGGGCGAGCCCGTAGAGTTGACGCCGGTGTCCGGCGCCATCAAGTTGCGAAGCGCCTATTGCCAGTCGGCATATTGGGTCGATGGAGATCTGCGGATCGTCAATTATCTGACTCGCGGAACATTTTCCGCGAATCCGATCGTTCTGGATCTCGTCCGCTTCTTCTTCTCCCCCAGGACGATCCGCGACGCCATGCTCGAATTCGACTCCTATACGCGGGAGAGCGTCGGGGAGGCGATATTAAAGCTCATCGAGGCCCAACTTCTGCTCGAATGCGACTCTCCCGAGGCGGCGCAAGATGATCTGCTCAATTCCTCGTGGAAGCCGTGGCTGCCCGAAGGTGGATTTCACTTTCTGACGAAAGACGCTTCCTACGTCGCCGGCGACTGGACCCTCGAGCAAAAGATGATGACGATTCCCGATACTCCCGCACCCGCTCAATTCAAAAAGATCCGAGGATCCGAATCGATTTCGCTGCCGTGTCATGAAACGGAGGCCGACAGTTTTTTCCAGACGCTGCACGCGCGGAGGACGCGGCGAAAATTTTCGGCAGAGCCGGCACCGCTCGATGGCATATCGAAGCTGCTGCAAACGACCTGGGGCGTCCAAGGGTACGTCGAGTCGAAATGCTTCGGGCCCCTGCCGCTGAAGACGAGTCCGTCCGCCGGAGCACGAAATCCCATCGAAGTGTATTTGATGGCACTCAAGGTGGAAGGGCTCAATCCCGGCCTTTACCACTATGACGCCAGGGACCATGCTCTTGAAAAGCTCTCCTCCGAGGCGACGCCGCAAATGGCGCGGGCTTATTGCGCGGATCAGCCGTTTGCCGCCCGCTCGGCGGCGCTGTTCATCATGACGGCCGTCTTTGCCCGGACCTTGTGGAAGTACCATCATCCCCGGGCCTACCGAGTGGTGCTGCTGGATGCAGGCCATCTCGGCCAAACGTTTTGTCTCACGGCCACCCGGATCGGCCTTGCGCCTTTCTGCACCGCGGCTTTGAAAGATTCCCTGATCGAGAAGGACCTGGGAATCGACGGCATATCGGAATCGGTAATTTATGTCGCCGGCGTCGGCCTGCCGGCGGGTGGCTTTGCTCGCCATGCAAAATTCTTCCATACCAGTTAAATCTATGATAACAAGGGCTCCTCGGCCGATGCTCGGTGGTGGAGAGCAAGTGATCGGCAATCGTCAATCGCGATAAAAAGAACAGCGCGACATGCTTTGGGGGGAGTGCGTTTGAATCACTCCAAAAATAGAACGGGATACACCATGCGTACATACTCGAAGTTATCTTATGCCGTGGCGGCCATTCTGGGCGGCGGCGCGGCCGGCCCTGCGGTGTCGGCGACCGCCGCCGACGCGAGTTCGGCGAGCGATCAAATCCAAGAAATCACGGTGACTGCACAGCGCCGCACGGAAAACATTCAAAATGTGCCGATCGCGATCCAGGCGCTGACCAGCGAAACCCTGGCGCAATTGAATATCACGACATTCGACGATCTCATCAAGTATCTGCCCAACGTGTCGGCACCGACCGCGGGTCCTGGCCAAGCTCAAATTTTCATGCGGGGCTTGAGTGCCGGAGACAACGGCACCCAATCCGGGGGTTCGATCACCGGGTTTCCAAATGTCGCCATCTATCTGGATGACCAGTCAGGCCAACTGCCGGGCCGCAACCTCGATGTCTACGCGGCAGACCTGGAACGCGTCGAGGTTCTCGAGGGGCCGCAGGGAACCCTGTTCGGCGCCGGCGCTCAGGCGGGCGTCATTCGCTACATTACCAACAAGCCGAAGATCAACGTGACGGAGGGTAGCGTGTCCGCCGGCTACGGCACGACCGCGGGCGGCGACCCCAATAGCGATCTGACCGCAGTCCTCAATCTGCCGCTGATTGCCGATACCCTCGCGGTCCGCGGCGTCATATACAACGACCGGCGGGGCGGCTACATCAACAACGTGCCGGGCACGTTTACGCGCAAGGCAAGCGATATTGGCATCGGCTATGCCCAGTATCCGACCGGCTGCGGGCCAACCGCCACCCCCTGCCAGGTCCCCCCGGACAGCCAGGCCATCAATAACTACAGTCATCGCGGCCAGGGCGATCAACCCGGTCACCTATCAAGGAATCCGCGCGTCGGCTCTTTGGGATATCAACTCGGATTGGAATGCTCTTTTTACCCAAAGCTACCAGAGCATCGACGCCGAAGGCGTGTTCTACCAGATGCCCAATGCTTCCGATGGTGCGCCGCTGCCCAACCAGTCGGTCACGCTGTTCAACGACTCCTTCAACAAGGACAAATTCGAAAATACGGCGTTCACGCTCAACGGGCGATTCGGCGACCTCAAGGCGGTATATACCGGAGCGTATCTCGTGCGCAACGTGAGCCAGATCCAGGACTACACGAATTATGCGCGCGGCGTGTATGCGGACTACTACCAGTGCCACGGCGCCGAGCCGGCGAATGGATTGGCTTCGAAGTGCTATTCGCCGAGCACCACCTGGAACGAGACGGAACACAATTCCCATCAGAGTCATGAGTTTCGACTGAGCACGCCGGACGATTGGCGTTTTCGCGGCATCGTCGGCGCTTTTTGGGAAGAGCTGAAGATTCAAGACCAGCTGAACTGGCTCTACAAGACCTTGCCGGCGTGTACCACGACCGTTACCGCGGGGTGTTTGACCGATGTTGCGCCGGCTCCCGGCACGAGCGTGTCCGACCCCAATACGCGCAATGACAATACCGCATTCTTCAATGACGTTCACCGTGGCTACAAGCAGCTGGCGTTTTTTACCTCGCTGGATTTCGACATCATTCCCAAGGTGCTGACGGTGACGGCGGGGACTCGCCACTACGATTTCGACAATACCGAGAAAGGTGCCAACACCGGCAGCTTCACCTGTTACGAGGCGGGCCCCGGCCCTTGCTTGACGTATGCAACCAATATCGACGCTGAAAATCTGCATACCAAGTACAAGGGCTTCAAGAGCCGCGCCAATGTGACGTGGCACGTGCTGCCGGATGCACTGGTTTACTACACCTGGTCGCAGGGTTTCCGTCCCGGCGCTTTCAATCGGAATTCCGCCTGCTACATTCCGGGCGCACAGAGTGTGGCCCAGTATTGCTCGCCGCTGTCGTTCACCTCCGACAATCTGACCAATAACGAGGTCGGCTGGAAAACGGAGTTCCTCGATCGCCGCCTGCAGTGGAACGGGGCGGTCTACCAAGAAGATTGGAACAATGTGCAGGTCAACTTTTTCGACCCGGGGGTGCTCGGCAATGTCGGCTTCGGCGTGAATGGACCGAACTACCGGGTGCGTGGTGTGGAAACTTCCATTATCGCGTTGATCACCCAGGGCCTGACGGCGCAGGGCGGGGCTTCCTGGAACAGCAGCGTGCAGACCAACTCGCCTTACCTGATCGCCAACAATCCTGCGCTGCTGGCGAACCCGGCGACCAAGGCCGAATTCGGACAGCCGATCTTGAGCGTTGTGAATCCATACGGTCCCCCCGGCAGTCCCAGCGCCAATTCGCCGCCGCTGCAGTTCAACTTGCGTTTGCGATACCAGTGGACGGTGAGCTCCTACAATGCCTTCGCGCAAGCCGGCGCCACGCACACCGGCCATTCGTTCACCCAGTCCGGCAGCAACCCCGCGCTCTCCGCCGGTTCGAGTGTGAGCACCACGCAGCTCAGGTTTGAAGATCCGGCGTACTCGGAGTTCGACGCATCGCTCGGCGTGGCGAAGGATGCGTGGACGACGGAGCTGTACGCCCAAAACCTGACCAATGTGATCAAGAGCGTATTCACTTCGAGCACGCAGTTCGTTCCGGCGGAGGTCATCACGAGGCCGCGGGTGCTCGGTGTGAAATTCGCCTTTAAATTCTGAGCGCGCCGCAGGCGGCCGGCCAATCGCAGGTCATTTGTGCGGCCGGTCATTTGTTCGGCAGGGCGTAGACTTTGCCGTGCCACGGCGCCTTGTCGATCTCATCGACCGCGGTCACATAGAGGGTCTTCTCATCGGGGCTGAACGCTAGATTGGGGACCTTGGGCGACGGCAGCGTCAACGTGCGCAGCAGTTTTCCCGCCGCGTCGATGACGAAGATTTGACCGAGCAAGGCCCTATGTAGATCGCGCGGGCTTTGCCCCACGTACAGATCCCCGCTGGAGGACACCTTCACGCCATCGGGCCAAATCGGCGCGGCGTGATTGACGAGATCGTCGAGGTTCACGAACACCCGCCGATCGGACAGGCTGCCGTCGGACGCGATCTTGAACTCGAGCAGGCGATGCTCCTCGGTCTCGACCACGTACAGAATCTTGCCGTCGGGCGATACCGCCAGGCCGTTCGCATTGTGCAAGTCGTCCGCGACTCGGCTGATCGTGCGGGCGGCGGAGATGTAGAACACCTTGGCGTCGATCACCGGCCCCAAGTGGCCGGAGGCGGTGAAATAGACCCCGCCGCGGGCGTCGGGCGCGAGATCGTTCGGCCCGAGGAAGGGATTGCCGTCCTTGTCGTGCCGGTAGGCGGGCAGCACGGTGCCGTCCGCCGCCATGCGCCCGATGCTGCCATTGTCGTAGCAGGTGGTGAGGAATTCATCATGCCCAAAGGGCACGACCGCGGATTGTCCGCAGCCGCGCTCGGCCGAGAATACCCGGTTCTTTTTCCCATCCCACGTCATCACGGCGTTGCGGCCGTATTCGACGTAGTACAGCTTGCCGTGGTACCAGATCGGTCCCTCGGGAAAATACGCATCGGCGTTCAATGTGAGCAGGCCTTCAGCCTCTGCGCCGGCCGAGATCATGATCGCGAGGAAGGCGAGGGCGCGGCGCGCGATCACGAGACCACCGGTCCGGCGCGCTCGGCAATCAGAGCGTACTCGCTGGGGCGCCGATAGCGCGCGAAGTCGAAATTCACGCGCCGGCAGACCGCGATCAAGTCGAGATCCGCGCGATGCACCACGACTTCATCCTCGATGGATGTCGCCAGCGCCGCCATCTCGCCCGTGGGAGCGATGATGCACGAGCCGCCGATGAGCGCCTGGCCGTCCTCGAGGCCGGCTTTTGCCGCGGCCGCGACCCACAGCGTGTTTTGATAAGCGCCTGCCTGCATCGGCAGATGATTGTGAAACATGCGCAGGTGCGCCAGAGCGGGCGCCTCCTCGAGCACCACCGGGGTGTTGTAGCCTATCAACACGACCTGGGCTCCGTTGAGGCAGAGCATGCGATAGGTCTCGGGCCAGCGGCGATCGTTGCACAGGGACATGCCGATGCGAACGCCGCGGAAAGAATAAACCGGAAAGCCAAGATCGCCGGGCTCGAAATAGCGGCGCTCCAAGTGCGTGGTCACACCGGCCTCCGCCGCCTCCGAACCGGGTATGTGGATTTTGCGGAAGCGGCCGATGACGGCGCCATCCGCGCCCGCCAGGCAGATGGAGTTGAAGCGGCGCTCGCGGCCCTGATCCTGCGCGAGCTCCGCAAACCCCAATGCAAATCCGATGCCGAGCCGGCGCGCGGCATCGAACAGGGGCTGCGTCAGCGGCCCCGGGATTTCGGTCTCATAGAAGGCGTCGACTTCGCGCGGATCGTCGAGCTGCCAACGCGGAAAGAACGTGGTCAGCGCCATTTCGGGGAACACGGCGAGTTCCGCGCCTGCGGCCGCGGCCCGTTCCAACAAATGCACCAGGCGCCCCACCGTCTCGCGGCGCGAAGCGCTGCGCTGAACGGGGCCGGTCTGGCATGCAGCCAAGGTTAGAAATCGGCTCATGATGCAGTTTCCTCCTCAAAGACGGGCCTCATCGACAATAGCTTCTCACGCGAGAGGTGGCAGGCGATGCGGTGACTCGGCGAGAATTCCCGCAGCGGCGGCGGCAGGACATCGCAGGTCCCGGATATCCGGTACGAACAGCGGGTCGAAAAACGGCATCCGGGCGGCGGATCCGATGCCGAAGGAATCTCCCCCGTCAGCAGCACCTTGCGCTTGGTGAAGCGTTGATCGGCAATCGGGATGGCGGCGAGCAACGCCTCGGTATACGGATGATAGGGCGGCGCGAACACCTCCTGCGTCGTGCCCTGTTCCATGATCCGGCCCAGATACATGACGATGATTCGATCCGCCAGATAGCGCACCACCGAGAGGTCGTGGCTGATGAACAGCAGGGTCGTGGCATTGCGGCGCTGAATGTCGATCAGAAGCTCGGTCACCGCGGCTTGTACGGACACATCGAGCGCGGACACGGGCTCGTCCGCCACCACCACCGCCGGATTGCCGGCGAAGGCGCGCGCCACGCCCACGCGCTGTTTCTGGCCGCCCGATAATTGCCGGGGCCGGCGCTCCGCGAAATCGCGCGGCAGCTTCACCAGATCGAGCAGCTCGAGCACGCGCTGCCGGATTCGGACTTCATCGCGCTCGACGCCGAACTTGCGGATCACGCGCGCAATCTGGGCGCCGACGGTATGGCTCGGATTGAGCGTGTCGAAGGGGTTCTGGAAGATCATCTGCAGCGAACGAATGGTCTGGCGGCTTCTTCGCGTAACGGGGAGCCGGCTGAGCTCCAGATCCGCAAGTTCGACCGATCCCGACGTGGCTTGCGTGAGACCCATCAAAACTCTCGCGAAAGTGGATTTGCCGCATCCCGATTCTCCGACGATGGCGACGGTCTCGCCGCGCCGGGCGTCGAAGGTCAGGCGATCGTTCGCAACGACCGGTCCGTAGCGCTTCGACAGCTCGTTGACCTCGAGAATCGGTGCGCCGAAGCCGCCGGCGCTTTTGCGCAGGCCGTTGGCGCGCGCTGCGCTCCAGTCGATCTCGGCAATCCGCAGGCAGCGCGAGGTGTGCTCGGCATCGGAGCCGACGCGATGCATCGCGCACCGCGGCGCCGTCGCAGCGTCCGGCAATGAAGTAATCGCAGCGCGGTCCGAAGGCGCAGCCGGGCGGCAGCGCGCCGGCCGACGGCAACTGCCCGGGAATCGCGGTCAGTGGGCGCGTGTTCTTGTCCGTGCCGAGCGCGGGAATGGCGGCAAACAGGCCCTGCGTGTAGGGATGGCGCATGCTGCGAAACACCTTCGCGATCGGGCCGCTCTCCACCGGCTGCCCGCAATACATCACCGTGATGCGATCGCAGGTCTCGCGCACCAACCCTAGGTTGTGCGAGATGTACAGCATGGAGGTGCCGAATTCGGCCGAGATGTCGCGGATCAGATCGACGATTCCCGCCTCCACAGTGACGTCGAGGGCGGTGGTCGGCTCGTCCAGCAACAGCAGCTGGGGATTCGACAGCAACGCCATCGCGATGACGATGCGCTGCTGCTGGCCGCCGGAGATCTGATGCGGATAGGAGCCCATGATGCGCGCGCCGTCGGCGAGACGCACGCGCTCGAGCATCGCCTGTGCGCGATCCCGGGCCACGGCCCGAGTCGCGTTTTCGTGGCATAGGGGCACTTCGATCAGCTGCTCGCCGATGGTCATGGATGGATTCAACGACGCCATCGGTTCTTGGTAGATCATGGCGATGGCGGCGCCGCGAATGCTGCGCAGCTCTTCGCCGTTCATGGTCAAGATATCGCGGCCCTGAAACAGGATCTGACCGCCGACGATTCGGCCGGCGGCGCCCAGGTGACGCATGATGGCGAGCGCAATGGTCGATTTGCCGCAGCCGGACTCTCCCACCAACCCATGCGCCTCACCGCGCAGCAGCGTGAGATTGAAGTCGGTCACCGCCGGGATCAGCCCGCCGCGGCCCGCATAGGCAACCGTCAGATTGCGGCACTCCAAGATCGGCACATCCATCTAGGTGTCCCTCTGGCTCATTTCGCGCAGGCCGTCGGCAAGCAGGTTGAAACCCAGGATCAAGCTCGACACCGCCAGCGCCGGCACGATCAGCATGTACGAGTACTTCCACAGCAGGGCGGCGGGCGCGGCCTCCTTGATCATCAAGCCCCAGTCCGGATCCGGCGGCTGCAGGCCGAGGCCGAGAAATGTCAGCGTGCTGATGGCGACCGTGGTGTAGCCCAGCCGCAAACAGGCATCGACGATGAGCGGTCCGCGGACATTCGGCAGCAATTCCACCAACATGATCCACAGCGGGTGCTCACCGCGGGTCTGCGCAGCCTGGATGTAGTCGCGCGGCTTCGCGTCCAACGTGAGGCCGCGCACGATGCGCATGATGATGGGCGCCGAAGAGCAGGTGACTGCGATGATGATATTGAAGCCGCTCTGACCGAGCACGTTGAGCACCAGGATGAACAACACCATCACCGGAAATGACAGGAGTACGTTGCCGATGAAGGACACGAGCTCGTCCCACCAGCCGCCGAGATAGCCGCCGATCAATCCACACAGCGTCCCAACCACGTAGGCGACCGAGGTGGCCGTGATGCCCCATACCAGCACCCGCTGGCAGCCCCACAGCGTGCGCGACAGCACGTCGCGCCCCCGCATGTCCGAACCGAAGAGGAACAGCATGCCGTGCCTGACCGATCCCGGGGGCAGCAGCGGCACCAGCGGCTTGTTCGGATCGGCGAGCGGTAGGTACGGCGCCGTCACCGCCATCAGCAGCCAGAAGCAGACCAGCGTAATCCCAAGCATCGCCACCCACGACTCGCGCCAGCGGCGCATGGCCATGCCGTACAGCGCGATCACCGCCGGTATGGCGGGGCAGCAGGACGTACTGCGCGGCGGCACCGAGAGCCGGGCGGAACATGACATACGACACCAGCGGCAGCCAGATCAACATGAGCAACACCACGGCGGTTCGCGTGCGCAACCGTCACCCGAAACGAATGCGCGGATTGAGATACCCGTACGCCACGTCCGACAGCAGCTGCGAGACCACGGCAACGCATACCGCCACCAGCGTGGCGGCCTGCAACACCTGGATATCGCCGAAATTCGCGGCGTCGAACAGCATACGGCCGAAGCCGTGGTACTGGAAAAAAACCTCGACCACCACGACTTGGGAGAGCACGCCGTTGAGCTCCAGAAAAATCAGGGTGACGGGAACGACCAACGCGTTGCGCAGCGCATGCGTGAGAATCACCCGGCGGCGCGGCAGGCCCTTGAGGAGAGCGGTGCGAATGTATTGGGAACCCATCACCTCGGCCATGCAGGCGCGCGTCATGCGGACCAGGTAGCCGATGTCGTAAATCAACAGCGTCAACAACGGCAGCACGAGCTCGCGGAAGGACCAGCCGTCGATCATGGCCGATTTGGTGGGCACCCATCCCAAGCCCAATGCCAGGGTGACCGTGAGCAAGCGCCGCGGTCGCGATCTGCGGAATCGAGGTCGTGAAAACCGCGATGAAGGAAATGAATCTGTCGAGCGCCGATCCCTCGCTGACGCCGGCCAGCACGCCCAGCGTGAGCGACACCGGAATCATGATCAAAAAGGTGAAGAAGGCAAGGATGGCGGTGTTCGCCAAGCTCTCTTTGAGCAGAGTGGCGACGGGAACGTCCTTTTCGGAGGATCCGCCGAGGTCGCCGCGCGCGATCGCTCCGAGCCACTTCACGTAGCGCTGCATGAACGGCTGGTTCAGCCCTTTCTGGTCCAGCCACGCGTGATAATCGTCATCCGACAATGTGGCAATGCCGAATCCGCCGAGCTCCGCGACGGCGACCTTTTTGCGAAATTGCTCGCTGTCGAAGATCGCGAACAGCAGCGCCGACACGCTCAACATGATCAGCAGCATCTGCAGCAGGCGGCGGAGGAGGAGTTTTTGCATGCGCGAACGGCTTGAGCTTAGCTCATCCAAACCTTGGTGATCTGAATCTGGCGCGCCGGATGCGGTTGGTAGCCGTGCACCCGGGCGGCGGCAAGGCTGAACACCGGCCGCCAAAACGGCTGCACCATCACCGCGGCGTCCCGCAGGATCTTCTCGACCTTCTGCATCTTGAGCCGGCGATCGGCCACATCGATGGTGGCCTCGGCCTCCGACAGCGCGGCATCGAATTCCGGATCCGAAAAGTGCGTTTCATTCCAGGAGGCGCCGCTGCGATACGCCTGCGCGAGCGCCATGGTGCCGAGCGGGCGGTGCGACCAGGAGGTGGCGCCGAACGGCACTTTATTCCATACCTCCCAATACTTGGTCGGGGGCAGCACGTCGACCGCCAGGTTGATCCCGGCTTCCTTGAGTTGATCGCGCAGCGCCTCGCACACCGCTTGATGCCAAGGGCCATCATTGTTGCCGACCGAGATGGTCAGATCGAGGCCGTTCTCGTACCCGGCCTCTTTGAGAAGCTGCCTCGCGCCGGCCACGTCGCGCGCCGCCGGCGGCAGGGGAAAATACTCCGGATGAATGGGGGCTACGTGAAAGTTGCCGGCGACCGAGCCGTGCGCGCCGAACACCAGGTTCTTGATCGCCGCGTTATCAGCCGCCTTGACCACTGCGCGGCGCACGCGAATATCGTCGAAGGGCTTCACGTCGACCTGCATGCGGCAGCACAGGGTTTGCGCGGTCTCGACCGACAGGATCTGCGCCCCGGGAATCGATTGCGCCAATTCAAGCTGCTCGACGGTCAACTCGTAGATGGCATCGACGCTGCCGGATGCGAGCGCCGCCGTCTGGTTCTCCTGCTCGTAATGATAGAAATGAATCGCGTCGAGATACACCTCCCCGCCCCAATAGACGAAATCCCTGCCGTCGGTGGTTTTGACGACGCGCTTCAGGATGCAGCGCTCGCCGACGCGCAGCTCCTCGAGCGTGAAAGGTCCCGTTCCGATGGGTTGGTGCGACAGCGGTGCGACGAAGGACGGATGCACGATCAGCGCGCAATACTCGGCGCAATCCTCCGCGACCGACAGCACGGGTTTTGCCAGATTGAGGCGCACGGTGTGCCGGTCCAGCACCTCGACGCCGTTCCCGAGCGGCCGCCGCAGCGGCTTGCCCTTCGAATCCCTGCCGCCGGTGAGTTCGGTGAGTGCGGCGAAAGTCGACAGGCCGAAATTGGACGACCCCAAGGTGGGATCCGCCCAGCGGCGAATGTTCCAGGCCACGTGCTCGGCGGTCAGTTCCTCGCCGTTGTGCCACATCACGCCGTGCCGCACGTGCAGCGTCCAGGTCTTAAGATCGCTCGAGGGCTGCCAAGACTCGGCCAGCATCGGCCGTACGATATTGTCGGGACCCACCATGGTCAGATATTCGAGGATCGGCCGCGTCTGATTGGACATCTCGTTCCAGCTGTAGGTCGCCGGATCCCGCATCCGCGTCACCATTTGCGCGATGCGCAGCGTGCCGCCGCGCTTTGCGGCCTTGTCGACGGCCGGGAAGGGCATGGTATCGTCGGCCATGGCCGGCGCGGCGATGCCGGCCATGGTGTAGGCGGTGCCGGCCGCCACGCCGAGCAGCGTCGCAAAGCGAATGAACGTGCGGCGATCCATCAGTCCATCGCGCAGCTGATCGCGGAGCTTCGGAAGCAGGGCGTGCCGGCAATCGCTGCGCGATGACATGCCGCGTGAGCTCAGAGGGCCGCCGTCGCCATGATCTCCACGCGGTACTCATCGCCCGCCATTCGCGCCTCGACGGTCGCGCGCACCGGCATGGCCGAGCGATCGATCCAAGCGTCCCAGACGCCGTTCATGCGGTCGAAATCGGCGATGTCGCGCAGCCAAATCACCGCGCTCAACAATTTGCTCTTGTCGGATCCGGCCATCGCGAGATAGTGATCGATTTTCGCGAGCGTGGCGCGGGTCTGCTGGACGACATCGCCGGACGTGTCGTCGGCGGTCATCCCGGCCAAGTAGACGGTGCCGTTGTGGCTCAACACGCGGCAAAAGCGGGTTCCATTCTCGAAACGCTGGATGGTCATGGCAAACTCCCGACGGCCAGACGCTCCGGCGACAGCTCCGCGGCTGTCACGCCGAGTTCGAGTAAATCGCCGGGCAGGCGCCGATCGCGGATCAACGCGGCGCAGACGCGCGACAGGGCGGGCGAAGTCTTGATGCCATAGCCTCCCTGTCCCGCCAACCAGAAAAATCCCTCGACGCCGCCGTCGAACCCGACGACCGGCGAGGCGTCGCGGGCAAAGGTGCGCAGTCCTGCCCACGCCCGCGCCACACGCTGCACGGTCACGGTGGTTGCGCGTTCGAAGCGCTCGACTCCCGTCGCCACGTCGAGATCTTCAGGGTAGACGTCGATCGGCGCACTCGGCGTCGCGTCGGCGGGCGACACGAACAGCTGGCCCGCATCCGGTTTGAAATAGAATTCTTCCGCCACATCGTTGACCATGGGCCACCCCTTAAGGTCGGCCGGTGCAGGAATGAAGAACGCCGTCCGCCGCTTCGGCACCAAGCCGACGGGGCTGACGCCCGCCAGGTCGCGCGATGGTATCGGCCCAGGCGCCGGCGGCGTTGACGATGATCGGCGCCGCAAAGGCGCCGGCCGTCGTCGTGACGCGCCACTCACGCCCGTTGCGCTCGATCGCCTCGACGTCCGCGTTGACCACGAGCCGAGCGCCGCGGGCCCTGGCCCCCTTGAGGAAACCCTGGTGCAGGCCATGAACGTCCAACTCCTTGGAGTGCGGCTCTTCGAAAACACCGGCAACATAATCGGGCCGAAGTATCGGCACCCGTGCAATGGCGGCGGCGACGTCAATCTGCCGGATGGTCGGCACCAGCGCTTGCGCAACCGTCAACTGCCGTTGCAGCAGGTCGAGTTGATCCGCTCGCGCGATGGTGAACATGCCGCGCGGCGATAACAAGGGGTGGTCGCTGAAGTCGGCGGGCGGCGATTCGAGAAATGCGCGGCTCGCCATGGCCAGGCGGCTGATGAGCGTGCCCCCGTAGTTCTCGGTGAAACTCGCCGCAGAGCGCCCGGTCGAATGATAGCCGCAGTGCGGTTCGCGCTCGAGCACGATCACCGAAGCGAATGCGGCGAGCTCGTAGGCCGCCCCGGCGCCGGCGATGCCGCCGCCGACGATCAAAATATCTGCCATAGACCGCAACTCGCGCTAAAAAAAGTTCGCACTCACTTAAGAGCCTGTCCGAGTAATGATGCGCCTGCTGCGGCGGCGATCATTACTCGGACCGGCTCTAGGTTTCGAATCGATTGACGATGCGCAGTTAAAGATACAGACTTGCCGCACACTTGGCCAAGCCATTACACCGCGGAGCAGCCTGAAGTCCGATGGCGCCACCGCCCACTCAATCCTCGCCCGATCTCCACGATCTCGCCATCACCGGCGGCACGGTCGTGCTGCCGGAAGGGCCCAGCGCGGACGAATATCGGCGTGCGCGATGGCCTGATCGCTCACATTGGGCCGCAGGCCCTGCAGGCGCGCAAGATCATCGATGCCGCCGGACGGCTGGTGCTGCCGGGCGGCGTGGACAGCCACTGCCACATGGATCAGCAGCCTTGGGAGGGACGCAGCACGGCCGATGATTTTCGCAGCGGCACCTTGTCGGCGCTGTGCGGCGGCAACACGACCGTGATGCCGTTCGCCATGCAGATGCGCGGCCAGTCCTTGCGCGCCATCGTCGATGACTACCACCGGCGCGCGCGCTCCAAGGCGCATATCGACTACGGATTCCACCTGATCGTCGGCGATGCGACGCCCGCGGTGCTGACCCGGGAATTGCCGGAGCTGATCGAGCAGGGCTGCACCTCGATCAAGCTCTACCTCACCTACGAAGGTCTGAAGCTCGACGACTACGAGGTCTTGTCGGTGCTCGAGCTCGCGCGGCGCGAGGGAGTCATGGTCATGGTGCACGCCGAGAACGATGCTTGCATCCGCTGGCTGACCGACCGTCTGCTCGAAATGCGCAAGACCGAGCTGCGCTACCACGTCACGGCCCACCCCGAAATCGGCGAGCGCGAAGCGGCCTACCGCGCCATCAGTTTCGCCGAGCTCCTCGACACGCCCATCCTCATCGTGCACGTATCCTCCGGCATCGTGGTCGAGGAGGTTCGGCGCGCCCAAGCGCGCGGTCTGCCGATCTTTGCGGAGACCTGCCCGCAATATCTCTTTTTGTCTTCGGAAGACATCGACACCGTGGACATGAGCGGCGCCAAGTGCGTTTGCACCCCGCCGCCGCGCGGCCGCGCCAATCAGCCGGACATGTGGCGCGGGCTGCTCGACGGCACGCTCGCGGTGTTTTCCTCCGATCACTCGCCGTGGAATTATTCGGACAAGATCGCGGGCGGCGCGCACAAGCCCTTCAGCGACGTGCTCAACGGAATCCCGGGGATCGAGACGCGGCTGCCGCTGCTTTTCTCGGCCACGCAGCCGGAGCAGCGGCTGACGCTGAATCAATTCGTGGATATCACCACCACCACCCCCGCGAAATTTTACGGTCTGTATCCGAGGAAGGGCGTCATCGCCTTGGGATCGGACGCGGATTTTGCGATTTGGGATGCGGACCGGAGAGTCACGATCCGCAACGAGATGCTGCACCATGCCGTCGATCACACGCCGTACGAAGGCATGCAAGTGACGGGCTGGCCCGTCGTCACGATCTCGCGCGGCGAGGTGCTGTGCGCCGACGGAGAGGTGACTTCCGAGGCGGGTCGCGGCAATTTTTTACGCTGCGAGCGGCCGTTTATCCGCAAACCTGGGTTCGCGCCGGTGCTTGGGCCGTAGCCGCCGCTAGCGCGGCTAGCGCCGTGGCTGCGGCGGGGGGTCGTTCGGAACCATCTCGACGTAGACGGATTGGGCCGGCGGCGGCTTAGGTGTCGGCGCCGCCAGAACCGACTTGATGAAGTACACCCCCAAGGCGAGTAACAGGATGGCGAACACGATGGCGAGGCCGCGGTACTCCTCGATCATGGAGCGCGCCTTGTACTCTTCGATGGCACCCGCTTCGGGAAAGCGGGGCTCTTCTCCGCGAAACGTTCTCGGCACTCGATTCAACCTCTGCGCGAGCGGGCGGCCTCGGTGGCGGCGAGGCCACCCTTGAGTACATAGGCTTCGAAGCCGCGTTCGCTCAGGATATACGCGGCCGCGGAACTGCGGCGGCCGGTGTCGCAGCACACGACGTACGGCGTGTTCTTGTCCAAGGCATTGAGCTTCAGGCGAATGAAATACAGCGGAATATTGACCGCACCATCGATACGGAAGTTCTGAAATTCGCTGGGCAAGCGCACGTCCAGCCATTTGCCGCCGGCCGCGACGATTTCCCTGGCCTTGTCCTGCTCCACCCATTGCAGCAGAGGTTCGTTGAGCAGGGTCTGAAAGTCAGCCTTGCCGAGCCGCATGAGCGTCCCGTCGGCGGCCATGGTGACGGTCGCGTTGCGCTTCGCCTCGGCGATCAAGGCTTCCTCGCCGAAGCTGTCGCCCGGGCCCAACTCGGCGAGCTTGATGCCTTCCTTGTTGAGCGGCGTTTCGCGCATCACGATGCATTTCCCGGCCACGACGACGTAGAAATAATCGCCCTCGGTTCCCTGCTTGATGACCACATCGCCGGCGCGATAGTTGATGCGCTGCATGCGCATGAAGATCGCCTGGATATTCGCGGGCGGAATGCGGTGAAAAGCCTTGGTTTGCAGCAGCGTGGTCATCCAGTCGCCGGTCACGTCGAGACCGTCGCCCCGCAATTCGGCCACCTCGTATTGCCCGGTTTGGTCCCAGGTCAGGAGCACATCGAGCAAATCGCTGTCGATGACGATGTACTCGATGTCGGTCGAGGCGCGCGCGGTGAACTTGCGCGGCAAACCCGGAGCGATGGCCGCACGCGCTTCGGGAGTGCCGGCCCGCAGCGTGCCGATGAGCTTGTCATCGGCGCGCAGCTCGACGCTTCCCGCGACGAGATAGAAGGTGCGCTTGTCGGTGTCGCCCTCCTTGAACAGCACGCGCGCCGCGGCCAATTCGCGAATGTGGGTCTTGCGGGCAAGCGCATGCAGGTTCTCGGCCTTCAGGCCGTCGAGCGGCGAGAAAGTCCTGAGGACTGCGAGATCGAGAGGTCGTTCATCCATCGAGTAATGCGCCGCCTTTAACCCTATGATTTTGGTTGCGAATCCTACCATAGGCGACGGTAGATCCGCCCACGCAGTGAGTCACAGAGCGCCGGCGCATCAGGCAGAAAAGGTCTGCCAGCCCGGGTCCGGCCGAAAGCGCTCGCCATGGCGCCGCGCGAGCTCCTCGAGGCGGGCGGTAACGTTCGCAATGCCGCGAGTCTTGGCATACTGCAACGGGCCGCCGCGAAAAGGCGCGAATCCGGTCGCAAATATGGCGCCGGCGTCCAACAAATCGGCGTCCTCGATGACTCCTTCGCGTAGGCAGGCGACGGCCTCGTTGAGCATCGGCAGTATCAACCGGTCCTCCAGATCCTCCGGTGCGGCGATTTGGGGCGCCTCAGCCTTGACCGGTTTGCCTTCCCGCCAGACGTAGAATCCTTCCCCGCTCTTGCGCCCGAGTTTCTTCTGGTCCACCAATTTGACCAATACCTCCGGCACCTGCCGCTGCAGCGCGCCCGCGAGCACCCTGCCCACGTGGAGCGAGACGTCCAAGCCGACCATGTCGGTCAGTTCGATCGGCCCCACCGGCATGCCGAACGCCTGACCGACGCGGTCGATCACGGCGGCGGGAATGCCGCCTTCCAGCGCGAACAGCGCTTCGTTGACATACGGCGTCAGGATGCGGTTCACGACGAAGCCGGGCGCGCTTTTGCAGGGCAGCGGCAGCTTGTCGAGCTTGCGGGTGAACTGCAGCGCGTTTTGCAGCACGTGCGGCTGCGTGCTCGCTCCCCGCACGATTTCCACCAGCTGCAGCTGCGCCACGGGATTGAAGAAATGGATGCCGACCAGGCGGCCTGGATCCCGCAGCCCCTCGCTTAAGGTCTCTATCATGATGCTCGAGGTATTGGTGGCGAAGATGGCGCCCGGCTTGAGCTTCGGTTCGAGCTCCGCGTACAGAGCCCGCTTGGCGTCGAGATTCTCGAAGATGGCTTCGATGACCACGTCGGCATCGGCGGCACCGTCGCCATTGACGTCCATCCGCATCCGCGCAAACGCCGCGGCGGCCGCCGCCGGATCCTTGAGGCGCTTGTCGAAAAAGCTCCGGGCGCGATCCATGGCCGGTCGGATCAACTCCGCAGAGCGATCCTGCAGCGTAACCGTCATGCCGCGGTAGGCCGACCACGCAGCGATATCGCCGCCCATGACCCCCGAGCCGATGACGTGCACGCGCCGAAAATCCACCGGCGATTTGCCGCCCAAGCTCTTCAGCCGATCCTGCAGCATGAATACCCGCACGAGATTGCGCGACGTGGACGTGCACATGAGATCGCTGATGGACCGTGCCTCCGCTTCATAGCTCTCGGCGCCGGCGGCGCCGTGGCGCTGCCATAGATCGAGAATGGCGTAGGGTGCCGGGTAATGCTCGCGCCGCACGCTGTGCCGCAACGCCACTGCGGCCTGTCTGGCAACGAACGGACGTGCCAGGCTCAAATTCAACAGCTTGTCGACGAACGGAGCGGTGGCCTTGGGCGGCGGGCGCAGGACGCGCGACTTCGCGCGCTCGAGCAGCGCGGGCGCCGGCACGAGTTCATCGATCAAATTGAGCGCGAGAGCGCGCGCGCCCTTGTAAGGCTTGCCCTTGAGCATGAGGTCGAGGGCGGGCCGCACACCGATGAGCTGCACACTGCGCACCGTGCCGCCGAATCCGGGATGGATGCCGAGCAGCACTTCGGGAAAGCCCAAGGATAGCCTGGCATCGTCCGCCGCCACCCGGTAGGAGCAGGCGAGCGCCAGTTCCAGGCCGCCCCCCAGCACGAAGCCGTGCAGGGCTGCGGCGCTGGGGCAGGGCAGATCCTCGAGCGTTTGCAGAACGGCCTGTCCTGCCCGCACCAGCTCATAGCCCTGCTCGGGGGTCCGGATCTGCACGAATTCCTTGATGTCGGCGCCCGCAACGAAACCGTTCGGCTTGGCGGAGCGAATCACGACGCCGGCGGGCCTTCTCCCGGCAAGATCGGCGAGCTGTGCCGCCAGATCGCGCAGCACGCCGGCGGATAGGACGTTGGTCGAGACACCGGGGGTATCCAGCACCAACCATGCCACGCGGTCGGCGTCGACTTCCAGGGTCCAGCTTCCCGTACCGGCCATCAGGCCGCCTGCCGGATGCGCGGATGGATGGTGAAGTCGCAAATCAGCGGTAGATGATCGGAGAAATGCACGTCCGGTATGGTGAAGCGATTCACCTCGATCTGGCCGCTATGCAGAATGAAATCAAGCTCTTTGCGCGGGCTGCGGCTCGGATAGGAAGGCAGGCCATGCAGATTGGCGCTGGTCAAGCCGGCTGCTTGAGTGAACAAGTAGAGCTCGTGATCGCCCCAGTACGTGTTGAAGTCGCCGGCCACGATGACGGGCTTTTGAGTCTTGCGCAGCAAATCGTACAAGTAGCGCAGCTGGTATTGCCGATGCCGGAACTTGAGGGACAAGTGCACCAGAAAAATCGCCACGTCATCGAGCTCCAGTTCGATGATCAAGCGTTTGATGCCGGTGTCGAAATAATGAAAGCGCTCGCCGCGCACGCGCGGCGCCGCCAGAAACGCGTTCGCTTGCTTGCGCACGATGGGCACCAGGTGATTCACCGAAGACACGCCATACTTGCACTCGAACGTCGAATAATGGCCGAGCGAGCGCGCGATGAAATCCGCCTGATTGACCATGCCGGTGCGGATCGATCCGGTATCGACTTCGATCAGGCCGACGACGTCAGGATCCTGCTCCTTGATGAAGTCGGTGATCCGCGACAGAACCTGGCGGCTCGAGCGAAGGTAGCCGGCTCCCGGCACGGGAAGGTGGAATGCGGGCCCGGTCCCGGTGGCATATCGTATATTGTAAATCAGCAATCGCACTTAGGCGTATTGTATCGGCGCCCGGTGCTTCGCGCATGACCATTGTATACACTAGGAGAATGTCGACTCGGGTGAATCCCATACGCCTCTTCGTCACCCATGCGTGGCTGGAAAACGACGACTACACGCGAATATTCGAATATCTCGAGGCGTCAGGAACCTTTTACTACCTCAATACCAGCCAGCCCCAGGAGAAGCGGCCGATCGACAAAGAATCGCAGCGCGAAGACCTGCGGCGGCAAATCGCGCCGAGCGAAGTCATCATCGTGCTGCCGGCGGTGTACCAGATTGCGCCGGAGCTGATTCTGTTCGAAATGAATTTTGCCAAGTCCGCCGATAAGCCGATCGTCGCCATGGAGAATTTTGGCTCGACGGAACCGCTGCCGAAGGCCATCAAGGATCTTGCCGATGAGGTGAGCGCGTGGAACGAGCGCAACTTGATCGACTCGCTGCGCCGCCAGGCGCGGCATCAAGAAACGACGCGCTGGGACACCATCGAGTTCAAGCTGGACTAAGTCGGCCGCAGGCCGACTTGAACGCCGGAGGCTTTGCGAATGCGGCCCGAAGGGCGAGGCGCGCAGCGCCGAGTACCAGCTCGGCCGCCGCGCCGCGTACTAGTTGCGCGCGATCAGCGCCGGGGTTTCGTAGTCCGCCGGAGCGCAATCCACACTGTGCAGCTGCACCACCGCGGCCGGTCGGTTCGCCACCACACTGAACCGGGACATCAAGCCGAAAATCTCCACGATCAGCGACGCGCATTCATCGGCTTCTTGATTGGACATCTTGCGCACCGACGCGGCCACGGCATCCTCGCCCGGCAGAGGTTGCACGCCGCGCAGGACGCGCATGACATGACCGAAGGATTCTCGTACTTCGCTCGGTAATTGGTCTTCGGGGAGTGCCGCGAGATGGCGACGGTAGGCAGAGATCAAGCGCTGCTTGATCGGGGTCGAGCGCACCAACTCTAACGTTGCGTAATGGAAACAATCCCAGGCACTGATCATGGACGCCTCGTGATTAAACAAACACTGAAACCTTAAAGTGGTTTCGAGGCTGGACTCCCCGCTTGAATCTTGTTAAATCAAGACTCTGCAATCGGAATATACAAGACAATCATAGAAACGCAACGCGGTATTTATGAACTCTATGAAGCAGTCGGCAGAACCACCGCCAAGACCGGCTTTTAGTCCACTTCGAAGGGATTTCTCGAATTGCGATTATGTAACGAGTCTAAGCGTTTGAATTATAAACTAGTGAGCGCCACCGGCGATGCCAGGTGCCAAGTTGGCCTTGACCGGCCGCGCCAACCAGATCACGCCGATCATCGCTAAAAACAATAGCGAGGAAATCCAGAACAAATCATTGGCGGCGAGGAGGTGCGACTCGACCTCGATGCTGCGGTCGATGGCGGCGCCGGCTTGGGTGGAGGACAAGCCGCCGGCCTGCAAGGTCTGCAGGTAACCCGTCGTGGCCGTGCTCGAGGTGTTGACGTATTCGGTGAGTTGGGCGTGATGCAAGATCGCGCGGTTGTCCCATAGCGTCGTTGCAATCGAGGTGCCGAAGCTGCCCGACACGATGCGCGCGAAGTTCGACAATCCGGATGCGGCGGGCACTCGATCCGGGGGAAGCCCCGAGAGCACCAAGCTGACCAGCGGCACGAAAAAAAATGCCATGCCCGCACCCTGCACGATGATGGGCACCACCAGGAAACCGAAATTCGCCTGGGTGTTGTAAGCGGTGCGCATGTAGAGCGCTATCGCAAAAATCAGGAATGCCACGCTGGCCAGCCAGCGCGGGTCGAATCTGCCCACCCAGCGCCCGATGAGGGGCGAGAGCAGCAGCGCCAGAATTCCCACCGGCGCGGTCAGCATGCCCGCTTCGGTGGCCGTATATCCCATGTACTGCTGCAGCCACAGCGGCAGCACCACCACATTGCCGAAGAACACGCCGTAACCCAATGCGAATGCAAGGCTTCCCGTCCAGAAATTGCGCCGCTTGAACAGCCGTAGGTCCACCACCGGATAGGGGTTGTCGAACAGCTCCCAGGCGACGAAGAAGCAGAACACGATCACGGCGACCACGGCCAGCGCAACGATGGCCGAGGAGTGAAACCAGTCGAGTTCCTGCCCCTTGTCCAGCATGATTTGCAGCGCGCCCACCCACACGATGAGCAGGCCCAAGCCCACGCCGTCGATGGGCAGCTTGCGGCGCGCGGTTTCGCGCGAAGCGTAGATCCCCCAGGTCGCGGCCGCCGCGAACACGCCGACCGGAATATTGATGTAGAAAATCCACGGCCAGGAAATATTGTCGGTGATCCAGCCTCCCAACAGCGGGCCCATCACCGGGGCCACCAGCGTGGTCATTGCCCAAATGGCGAGTGCGGTACCCGCCTTGGCCTTGGAGAAGCTCGACAGCAGCAAGGCCTGCGACAGCGGGATCATGGGCCCGGCGACTGCGCCCTGCAGCACGCGAAAGACGATCAGTTCCTGCAGCGACCGCGACATTCCGCACAGCAGGGAAGCGATCGAGAACAACACGATCGACGCCGTAAAGAGGCGCACCGCCCCGAAGCGCTGGCTCAGCCACCCGGTCAACGGCACCGCGATGGCATTGGCGACGCCGAAGGACGTGATGACCCACGTGACTTGCGTTGTCGACACGCCGAGATCACCGCCGATCGAGGACAGCGACACGTTCGCGATCGACGTGTCGAGCACGTTCATGAAGGTGGCAAGCGCCAGCGACACCGTGCCGAAAATCTTGGCGGCACCCGTGAGGGGCGCCAATTCCTCAGGCGCAGCCATGCCTTGGGGTCCGTCGCGGCCGCGGCATCACGGAGCCGCAGCCGCCGGCACGTTCCCGCTCTCGGCGGCATAGCGGGTCGAGTGATCGGCGCCGATCGCCATGTAGACGGCGGGTACCACGAACAGCGTGAACAGCGTGCCGATCGATAATCCCGCAAAGATCACCAGCCCCATGTCGTGGCGGCCGGCGGCACCGGCGCCCGAGGCGACGACCAGAGGCACGACGCCCAGCACCATGGCGGCAGTCGTCATGAGAATCGGCCGCAAGCGAACCGAGGCCGCCTCTTCGATCGCCTCGCGCTTCGAGCGTCCCAGCGTCCGCTGCAGCTCGTTGGCGAACTGGACGATCAGAATGCCGTGCTTGCTGATCAGGCCGAGGAGGGTCACGAGACCCACCTGGGTGTAGATGTTGAGCGAGGCGAACCCCATGGTCATGAACATCACCGCGCCGAGAAGCGCCAACGGCACCGACACGAGAATCACGATCGGATCGCGGAAGCTCTCGAACTGCGCGGCGAGCGCCAGAAACACGATGATGATGGCGAAGCCGAGGGTGACGAAAAAGCCGCCGGACTCCTGCACGAACTGGCGCGACTGGCCGGCATAATCGACGGTATATCCGCTGGGCGCGACTTGCGCGGTCGTGTCCTTGAGGAGCTTGAGAATGTCTCCCTGGGCCATGCCGCTGACGCCGGCGATGGTCACCGAATTCAGCTGCTGGAACCGGTTGATCGACTCGGGTACCACCGAATACTTGATGTGCGCCACGGTGCTCGCCGGCAAGATGGCGCCCGACGGGGTGCGGATGTAGTAGTCCAGCACCTGCTCGGGATTCAGCCGGTCCACCTGCAGAACCTGCGGAATCACCTTGTAGGAGCGCCCCGAGATCGAGAAGTAGTTGACGTAGCCGCCGCCCAAGGCGGCGCCCAAGGCGCTGCCCACGTCGGAGTCACTGAGGCCGAGTGCGGCCACCTTGTCGCGATCCACCTCGATGGTCGCCTGCGGCTTGTCGAGTTTCAGGTCGACGTCCGCGAAATAGAACGCATGCGCAGCGAGGGCCTTGGCCACCACCGCCTGGGCGACGTCGTTCAGATTCTGGAAAGGTTCGGTGGTCGTGATCACGAACTGCACCGGGTAGCCGCTCGAGCCCGGCAGCGGCGGGAACTGGAACGCGAACACCTGCGCGCCGGCGATCTGCGCCCATTTTTGCTGCAAGTCGAGCTGCAGTTCATGCGCGCTGCGAGTGCGCTGATCCCACGGCTTGAACAGCGCGCCGCCAATGCCCTGGTTGATGGTCGGTACGCCCGTGATCTGGAACATTTGCGCGTACTCGGGCTCCTGCTTGGCAATCTGGAATACCTGATCCGCGTAGGTCTGCATCTGCTGCGCAGTCGCGTTGGGCGGGCCTTGGATATGCGCGAGTACGACGCCCTGGTCCTCCTCCGGCGCCAGTTCCGACTTGGTGAATTTGAAGCACGCCAGCAGCACCAGCACCAGCAGCACGCCCATGACGAGCACGACCGGCCGGTATCGAGCAAGGCATGCAGCATGCGGTGATAGCGGTCGCGAAACCGTTCGAAATTTCGATCGATGAGCTTGTACCAGGCGGCCGGTATCCTGACTGGAGCGGAAAAATGTCGCGCACATCATGGGCGAGAGCGTCAGCGCGACGATTCCGGACACGGCCACCGCCCCGGCAAGCGAGAACGCGAACTCGGTGAACAAGGCGCCGGTGAGACCGCCCTGAAAGCCGATCGGCACGTATACGGCGACCAATACTATCGTCATGGCGATGATCGGGCCGCCGAGCTCGCGCGCCGCGACGAGGGCGGCGTCGAGCGGCGAGCGATGCTCCTCTCGCATGTGCCGATCGACGTTCTCGACGACGATGATGGCGTCATCGACCACGAGTCCGATGGCGAGCACCAGCGCCAACAGCGTCAGGAGATTGATCGAGTACCCCAGCACCAGCATCACGAAGAAGGTGCCGACCAGCGACAGCGGCATGGCGATCACGGGGATGATGACCGCGCGCAGACTGCCGAGGAACAGAAAGATCACGACCGTCACGATGAGCAGCGATTCCACCAGCGTTTTCACGACCTCGGAGATGGACGTGGTGATGAACGTGGTCGAGTCGTAGGCGATTTTACCGGTGACCCCGGTCGGCAGCTGCGACTGCAGGTCCGGAAAAACCTTGCGGACACGCTGCGCGACGGACAGGATGTTCGCCTTGCGGCGCCACCTTGATGCCGATGAATACCGAACGCTGACCGCTGAAGGCGACGTTCAGATCGTAGTTCTCGGCGCCGAGCGTGACCTCGGCGACATCCTCGAGACGCACGATCGAGTCGCCCACCTGCTTGATGACCAACTGCCGAAACTCGTCGACCGAATGCAGATCGGTGCCCGCGGTCATGTCGACGGTGACCATCTGGCCTTTGCTGCTGCCCACCGCCGCCAGGTAATTGTTATTGCCCAACGCCGCGAACACGTCCTGCGCCGTGACGTTGTGCGCCGCGAGCTTCGAGGCGTCCAGCCAGGCGCGCAGCGCGAATTGACGGGCGCCCAGGATCTCGGCGGTCTGCACGCCTTCCACCGAGTCGAGTTTGGGCTTGACCACCCGGACCAGATAGTCGGTGACGTTGTTGCTGGGGATGGTGTCGCTGTAGAACCCCAGGTACATCGCGTCGATCGTCTGGCCGACCTGCACCGTCAACACCGGCTGCTGGGCCTGGGGCGGCAATTGGTTCTTGACCGAATTGACCTGCGTGTTGATTTCGGTCAGCGCGCGATTCGAGTCATAGTTCAGGCGCAGGGTCGCCGTGATGGTCGAAGTCCCGGTGGTGCTCGACGAGGACAGGTAATCGATGCCCTGCGCCTGTGCGATCGCCGACTCGAGCGGCTGGGTGATGAAGCCAGCCACGGTCGCGGCGTCCGCGCCGTAGTAAGCGGTGGTGACCGTGACGACGGCGTTTTCGGTGTGCGGATACTGGTTGATCGGCAAGCTGCCGAGCGAGCGTAAACCGAGTACCAGGATCATCAAGCTGATGACCACCGCGAGAACCGGGCGCCGGATGAAAAGATCGGTAAGATTCATGGCTCGAGACTCATCGTTCTTGAGGGGTTGGGCTTTGGTCGTCGGCCGGCTGCACGCTGTTGTCGATGCGTATCGGCGTGCCATTCTTCAATTTGAGCTGTCCGCCGGTGACCACCATCGCCCCCTCCGGCACGCCCTTCAGGATGGCGACCTGATCGCCCCGCGTCGGCCCCGGCGTGATGAACACCTGCTGCGCCTGGAGCTGAGGATTGCCTTTCGCATCCTTCTTGTCGGCCGTGATGAACACGGTGGCGCCGTACGGGTTGTAGGTGATCGCCGTCTGCGGCAGAGTCAGGTAGGCCTTCTTCTCGCCTGAGTCGACCGCGGCGCGTCCGAACATGCCGGGCAACAGCAGTCGCTTCGGATTCGCGACTGTGGCCTCGATCTGCACGTTGCGGGTGGCGGTATCAACCTTGGCATCGATCGCCGTCACCTGGCCGCTGAACGGCTGTCCGAGATAGGCATCGCTCAGGACCGTCACGGGTTGCCCGAGCGACACGCCGCTGATTTGCTGTTGGGGCAGATTGAAGTCGATGTAGATCGGATCGATGGTCTGCAGCGTCACCACCTTGTCGCCCGGATTCAGGTACTGGCCGGGATTGACGAGCGTGATGCCGAGCCGGCCTGCGAACGGCGCGCGAATCGTCTTCTTGTCGATGGTCGCCTGCTGGCTGTCAACCTGGGCGCGCTTGCTCTTCAAATCGGCTGCGTCGCTGTCGACCTGCGCCTGGGAGATCGCCTCGGCCGCGAGCTGTGCCTGGTCGCGTGTCAGCGTGACCTGCGCCAGATCGGCGGCCGCCTTGAGCGAGGCCAGCTGCGCGAGCTCGGAATCCGCGTTCAGCTGGATCAGGACCGCGCCCGCCTTGGTTTCATCGCCCGATTTGAAGCGGATCTCGCGCACCAAGCCCGCGATTTCAGTGGTGACGTCCACCCCGCGTATGGCGCGCAGGCTGCCCACCGCATTCAGTTGCGGCTGCCACTCCTGCCGGGCGGCCTTCATGGCCGTCACCACCACGGCGGGCTGGGGCATCGCTCCCTGGGCAATCTGTTTCATGATGTTGCGGAACACCACGAAGCCGATGACGGCAACCAAGAGGAGTACCCCCAAAATCATGATGATCATACGTTTCGTCACGGAATTCTCTCTCTCATTCTTTTGAAGATGTGGGTCGTCGGGTCAGCAAGCAGTCATCACTGCGCCGGCTGGTGACCCGCCGAAGTCGAATTGTCCGCAAGCGCATCGCTGCGGTTCCACCAGCCGCCGCCGAGCGCCTGAAACAGCGCCGCCGTGTCCGCAAAACGCTGCGCGCGCGCCTTCACCAGAGCCACGGCCGCGCTCTGCTGGGCCTGTTCCGCGCTCAGCACCTGCACAATGCTCGCGCCGCCGCTTTTGTACTGCGCTTGAACCAACGCCAGACTGTGGCTGGCGGTGTCTTCGGCGATGGTTTGCGCCGCCAACGCGTCCGCGTCGCCTTGCAGGGCGTACAGGGTGTCCGACACGTTTTCAAAGGCGGTGATGACGGTGGCCTGATAGTTGGCGGCCGCTTCCTGCGCGGCCGCAACCGCGGCGCGGCGCTGATGCAAGAGCTGTCCGCCCTTGAAGATCGGCTGCGTCAGAGAACCGATGAGGCTGTATACGTTCGAACCGGCCGAAAATAAATTCGACCAGGTCGCGGCGTCTTGCCCGTAGCTTCCGGTCAACGTGATCTGCGGCAGCATATTGGCCGTGGCCACCCCGATCTGCGCCGTGGCCTGATGCAGCAGCGCGGAGTATTCGCGCACGTCGGGACGCTGCTCGACGAATTTCGACGGCAGGCTCACGGGCACGTCCTGCGGCAGCTTGATCGAGTCCAGATTGAATTGCGCGCCGGCGTCCTCGGACGGCAGAGCGCCCAAGTAGGCCGCCAACTGGTTGCGTTGCTGCGCGAGCTGGATGCGCAGGCCGGGCAAAGTGGCGAGCGTGCCCTGCAATGTCGCTTGCTGCTGCAGCACGTCGGCGCGCGAGGTGGCGCCGGCCGCGAAGCGGCGCCGGGAGATCTCGAGCTGCCGCGTTTGCGAGCCCGCGATATCCTCCGTCGCGGCGATCTGCGCGCGCAGCGAGGCCTCGTTGATGACCCCGGTGACGATATTCGCGGTGAGCGTCAGGTAGCTTGCCTCGAGCGCAAACCGCTGGTACTCGGCCTGCGCCTGCAGAGCCTCCACCTGGCGCCGGGTGCCGCCGAACACATCGAGTGTGTACGACACGTTCACCGAGGCGGTCTGCAGATTGTAGTAATAGGAGCTGGGGAATCCCGGAATGCCCAACGCGGCACCGGAGCCCTTCTGACGCTGGCTCTCCACCGTTCCGGAGACGCTCGGATAGTAGCTGCCGCGCTGTGCGGCGGCGATCTCGTTCGCCTGCCGCAGCGCGGCTTGCGCCGCCTGCAGGGTCGGGCTGTTCGCGAGCGCGCGGTCGATGAGCGCATTGAGCTCGGCGGACTGAAACAAGGTCCACCATTGGCCGGGAATGTCCATGCCCTCGACGAAGCGCTGCGCTTGGCCGCCCGCCGTGTCGGTCGCCGTGGTTGCGGCGGGCATCTGACCGGGCGGGACAAAGCCTGCGTTCTGCGGCGCCGGCGGCGCCTTGAAGTTGGGTCCGACCGCACAGGCGGCGAGCAATCCCGTCACCGCGGCTGTGAACGCGCCCGCCAGGACGCTCTTCGAAAGGAGATTCTTCATATGTCAAATGCCTTATTGGGCCGACGCAGTCCCTTGCAGTGCTGCAATCTTGCTAATCGACCGTTCAGGGGTTAGACGAGTGACGGAGGCCGAAAACGACATACATCTACCCTTAAAAAATGACATGCGTGCTTTCGCAGCGCAAGAACTATTTACGAATTGGTTATTCATCGCTAAAATATATTATAATGAATGGTTAGTATGCAAATGAATATCGGCGATTCCCAATTCGACATGCTGGAAGCGAATCTGCGAGCCCTGAGCACCCGCATGCCCGACGTGCCGCTCAACGAGATCCTTTTGTGCCGATTGCTGCTGCACATGGGGCGTGAAGTAGCGGCGACATTCGATCAAAAGATCCGGCCGTTCGGCCTGGCTGAAGCCGAGTTTCGCGTCCTCACGACCTTGTTCTCGCAGCCCGATGGCGTCGCACATCCCGGGGACCTATGTTCGCGTGCGGCGCAGAGTCCCGCGAATATGTCGCGCATCTGCGATGCGCTGGTGAGCCGGGATCTCATTACGCGGGTCTTGAGCGATCAAGACCGGCGACGCATGGTGCTGCGCATAACTCCGCAGGGCGAGGAATTGGTGCGTCAGTTGCTGCCGAAAATGTTCGCGCCGCTGCGCGGCATGCTGGTGGGTTTCCCGGAAGCGGAGCAGCGGCAGTTGATCGCACAGTTGAAGCGCCTGTACATGAGCCTGCAGCGTGCGCCGGACCCCGAGGTGCCAAAGCCCGATGCGCCCGAGACGGCCGAATGAGGCGTTTGCAATCGTTGGTCATCGCCATTGCCTTGGCCGGCGTCGGCTGCGCCGGCCTGCCGCCGAAGCCCAAGCCCGTACAGCTGACGAGCACGGCGCCGCTCGACGGCTTCGACGTTGCATCCGGCGGCGACTGGCCGGCCGCGGAGTGGTGGAAGCGCTACCAAGATCCGACGCTCGATCAGCTGATCGAACTCGCCGTGGGAACTTCCCCAAGTCTCGCAACGGCCCATGCCCGCTACGATTCGGCGCGCCAGTCGGTGCGCGTTGCCGGCGCGGCGTCCGGTGCGCACGTCGAAGCCAGCGCCGACATGGAGCGGCAGCGTCTGAGCGACAACGGCCTGATCCCGCCGCAATTGCTGGGATTCACTTGGTACAACCAGGCTGATCTCGGGCTGCAGGCGAGCTATACCTTCGATTGGTGGGGAAAACAGCGCGCCTTGGTGGAAGCGGCCGTCGATCAGGCGCACGCCGCGCAGGCGGAGCGCAGCGCTGCCGCGCTGCTGCTCGCGAGTTCGATTGCCGATACCTATTTTGGCTGGCAGGCGGATCAAGCTCGCCTCACGCTTGCGCGTGAACGCGCCGGCGTCGTGGAACGCGAAGGCGCGATCGCCGCCGAGCGCGTCAACGCGGACTTGGATCCCGCGGATGATACCCAGCGCTCCGAGCTTGCCCTGGCGGGGACGCGCGAGCAGATCGCCGCCTTGGAAGGATCGGCGCAGCTGCGCGTGGTGGCGCTGGCGGGACTGGCCGGCCGGCTCGATCGCGGAACTGCCCGCCCTGCAGGCGAAACCGCTGCCAAAGCTTTCGGGCAATTTACCCGACGACGTCAAGATAGATTTGATGGCGCGGCGCGCGGACATCACCGCCAGCCGCTGGCGCGTCGAGGCGGCGGAGCGGAATCTTGATTCCGCGCGCGCGGAATTCTTTCCGGACGTCACCATCAACGCGCTGCTCGGTCTGTCGAGCATCGACGTCGGCAAATTGCTCGAGTACGGCAGCCGCGTCCCGCAGGCGACGGCGGCGGTCCATTTGCCGATATTCGATGCGGGCCGGCTCAAGGCACGCTATGGCGCCTCGCAGGCTGCCATCGATTCAGCCGTCGCAAGCTATCGAGAAACCCTGGTCGGCGCGGCGCAGGAGGTGGCGACGCAGGCATCGACCCGTGCGCACATCGTCGCACAGCGAACCCAACGCGGCCTCGAGGTCGAGGCGGCGCGCCAGCTCGAGAGCAGCGCGGCGGCCCGCGCGAGACAGGGGCTCACCGACGCAAGGGCCGAACTCACGGCGACGGAATCCTGGATCGAGCAGCGCGACGCCTTGCTGCTGCTCGACGCGGCGGCGCTGTCGGCCGACATCGCCCTGCAGCGCGCCCTCGGCGGCGGCTACGAAAACCCGCAAAAACTGGTCAACTCCCAACCCGCTGTAGCGACGACGACACCATGAATGCAAACGTAGCACCTGCCGCTCCCGCGCCCGCCAACGGCAAGCGGACCAAAATCCTGCTGCTCATCGCGCTGATATTCATCGTGTTGGGCGTGCTGTGGGCGGCGTACTGGGTGTTGGTTCTGTCGAAGCGAGAGCAGACCGACGATGCCTATGTGAACGGCAATAAAGTGGTGATTTCGGCGCAGATTTCCGGCACGGTCGTTGCGGTGCTCGCCGATGACACGCAGCTGGCGAAGGCCGGCCAGGTGCTGGTGCGTCTCGATCCCGTCGACGCAGATACCAGTTTGAACCGCGCGGCGAGCGCGCTGGCGCAGGCCGTTCGTCAAGTGCGCCAGGAAAAATCCACCGCGGATCAATATGACTCGGTCATCGAAACGAGGAGGCTCGAATTGGTGCGGGCGCAGGCCGACCTTGCGAAGCGCGAACCCCTGCTCGCCGACAAGGCGATTGCACCGGAGGAAGTGCGCCACGCCCGTGAAAGCGTCGACCTGGCGCGCGCCGCCCTGGCCCAGGCGTTGCGGCAGTCAGCCGCCGCGCACGCGCTGATCGACGGCGCGCAAGTCGAAGACAATCCGGCGGTGTTGCAAGCGAAGGCGGCGTATCGCGATGCATGGATCGCCGTGCATCGCAACGCCGTCGTGGCGCCGGTCACGGGCTATGTGGCCGAGCGCAGCGTGCAATTGGGTCAGCACATCCAGGCGGGGCAGGCGCTCATGACCGTGATCCCGCTCAACGCATTATGGGTGGACGCGAATTTCAAGGAAGTCCAGTTGCGGCACCTGCGGATCGGACAACCGGCACAGGTGCGCAGCGATCTTTACGGCGGATCGTTCATATTCCACGGCCACGTCAGGGGCATGGCGGCCGGTACCGGTGCCGCCTTCGCCTTGCTGCCGGCGCAAAATGCCTCCGGCAATTGGATCAAGGTGGTGCAGCGCGTGCCCGTGCGAATTCAAATCGACGACAACGATCTGAAGAACTCGCCGCTGCGCGTCGGTCTGTCCGCCACCGTGACGGTGGATACGACGACTCGCGACGGACCGGTCCTTGCGACGAGCGCGGCCGACGAGCCCGTCGGCGACACGCAGGTTTATGTCCTGGACCTCGACAAAGCCGGCGCCGAAGCCGATGCCGTCGTGCGCCGCAACCTTCAAACTCCTTAAGACCGACCCCCATGGCTGAGTCCGCGGCACAGCCCGCTGCAGCGTACGAGTACCCGCCGTTGCGCGGCGGCAAGCTCCTGTTCCTGACGGCGGCGATTGCCACCGCCTCGTTCATGGAGATTCTCGACATGACCATCGTCAATGTCTCCGTGCCGGCCATCTCCGGCAGTTTGGGGGTCAGCACCTCGGAGGGCACCTGGACCGTCAGTTCGTACATGCTCGCGGCGGCAATCATGCAGCCGCTCACCGGATGGATAGGGCGGCGCTTCGGAGAAGTCCGAACCTTTGTCACTTCCATTTTGTTGTTCATGTGCTTCTCGGCCGTCTGCGGGTTGGCCACCAGCTTGCCGATGTTGGTGGGAGCGCGCCTCATCCAGGGGCTGGTCTCGGGACCCATGATGTCGGTGGCTCAGGCCATCTTGCTGCGCAATTACCCGATCGAACGGCGGGGCATGGCGATTGCTCTATGGTCGATGGTGATCATCATTGCCCCGATTTTCGGACCGATCATCGGCGGTTGGATCACGGACAATTTGTCCTGGCCCTGGCTGTTCTACATCAATCTGCCGGTAGGGGCATTTGCGGCGGCGTCCAGCTGGTCGATTCTGCGGCACCGGGAGTCCAAGAAGCTGAAACTACCGATCGATGTCATCGGACTCGCGCTGCTGGTCATCGGGGTCGGCAGCCTGCAGTTCATGCTCGACAACGGCAATGAACAGGATTGGTTCAGTTCGCCCGTCATCGTCGCGGCCGGCCTGGTATCGCTGATCAGCGTCACGTTCCTCATCCCGTGGGAACTCACCGACAAGCACCCGGTGATCGATCTGCACTTGTTCGGCCGGCGCAATTTTCGCGTCGGCACCGTCGTCATCGGCTTCGCGTATTTCGCCTTGTCCGGCGTGAACATCATTTTTCCCCTGTGGCTGCAGACCACGGTCGGCTACACCGCGACCTGGGCGGGCCTCGCGGTGGCACCGGTGGGATTGCTGGCCTTGGTGGCGGCGCCCATCGTCGGGCGCAACATGAATCGCTTGAATCTGCGTCTCGCTGCGAGCTTCGCATTCTGCGTGTTCGCCTTCGCCATTTTTTGGGCCGCCACGCTCAATGACACGGCGAGCTTCGCGCAATTTGCCACGCCGCGTTTCCTGCAGGGTTTGGGAATCGCGTTTTTCTTCCTGCCGCTGAACCAAATCATGCTGTCCGGGATTCCGCCCAGCGAGCTGGCCTCGGCCTCGGGCTTGAGCAACTTCGTGCGCACCATGTCAGGCAGCATCGCGACTGCCATGACCGTGTTCTTGTGGAACCGTCGCACGGACTATCATCATGCCGTGCTGACGGAACACATCCGCGATGCGGCCGGCGGTTGGACCGATTTTCAAGCGCAGCTCGGCAACCTCGGAATCTCCGGCACAGGCGCCTTCGAATACGTGGAGCGCGCCATCACGACGCAGGCCATGACCTTGGGGGTCAATGACGTTTTCCGCGTGTTGGCCTGGATTTACCTGCTATTGATACCCTTTCTGTGGCTCGCCAAACCGCCGTTCGCGGCGCGAGCGGCCGACACTGCCCACTGATCAACCGCCGCCATACCGTGTAGGATCTAAGCCCATGGGTGCACCTTATATCGTTGCCGTCGGCGGAACTTTGCGCGCCAATTCGACCACCGAAAGAGCCATGCGCTACGTGCTCGACGCCGCGCAGCGCGCGGGCGCGAGGACCAAGCTCATCAGCGGTTCGTCTCTGCAACTGCCGCTGTATCAACCCGACAATGCGGAACGCAGCGACGCGGCCCGCGACCTCGTGGCGGAACTCGCCCTCGCCGACGGCATCGTACTGGGGTCGCCCGGGTACCACGGCAGCATCTCGGGCCTGGTGAAGAACGCGTTGGACTATGCCGAAGACTTGCGCACCGATGTGCGGCCCTACTTTAGCGGCCGCGCCGTCGGCTGCATCGCGACGGCGGGCGGCTGGTCGGCCGCAGTGAATACCCTGGGCGCCCTGCGCGACATCGTGCACGCGCTGCGCGGCTGGCCGACGCCGATGGGCGTCGCCATCAATTCGGGGGAACACGTGTTCGACGATGACGGCACGTGTCAGGTGGCGAGGGTTGCACAGATGCTCGAGTTGATGGCCGGCGAGGTCATGCGCTTTGCGCCGCCGGCTTAGCATGCCGGCGATGCGGAGCGGATCGATGCTGACGCGCCATGTTTGGGCCCTCGTGCCGGCAGCCGTGCTCGGGTGCGGCGCCGCGGCGGCAGCGGCGCCGCCCGACCTCGTATTGCTTCACGGCAAGATCCACACCGAGGATCCCAACCGCAGCGTGGCGCAGGCGCTGGCGCTGCGCGGCAACGGCATCGTGGCGGTCGGCACCGATGAAGCCGTCAGCGCGCTCATAGGCCCGGGTACCCGCAAGGTCGATCTGGGCGGCCGCGTGGTGCTGCCGGGAATCATCGATGCGCATACGCATCCGGCGCAGAGCGCGCAGGATCTGGGCAAGTGCAGCCTCGACGACAAGGCAGTCACCCCCGTGGACGTCAAGAGCCGGGTTGCGGCGTGCCTGAAGGCAAATCCGGGACAGCGCAACCGGTGGTTCGAAGTGGTCATGGTCAATCCCTCCGGCCTGACACTGACGCTGGCGGACCTCGACTCCATACTGGCCGACAGACCCATGCTGCTCGACGGCTCGGACGGACATACCGTCTGGGCGAACTCGCGCGCCTTGCAGCTCGCGCACATCACGTCCGCGACCCAGGATCCCGCCGGTGGACACATCGAACGCGACGCCGCGGGCCGGCCCACGGGCACGCTGCGTGACAACGCCGCCGATATCGTGTCGGCCGCGCAGCCCGCTGTCAGCCTCGAACATGAAGTCTCGCAGCTCAGCCAGGCATTGGATTCCATGCGCGCAGCCGGCATCACGTCGGTGCAGGATGCCGCCGTCGATGATCATTGGATGAAGATTTACCAGCGTCTGTACGACACGCATCGGCTGAATATGCGGGTTCGCGCCTGCTACCACCTGCAGAATCTGCGCGAGCCCGCCGCGGCGTTGATCGACGAGGCCGTCAAGTTTCGCGCGAAGTGGGCCATCGATCCCGATTTCCTGCGCGCCGACGCGGTGAAAATCTTCGCGGACGGCGTCATCGAGTATCCATCGCAGACCGCGGCACTGCTGCAGCCCTATCTTGATGCCCACGGCCTTCCCACCCACAACCGGGGTCCGTCGTATTTTGAGCAGGACAATCTGAATCGGATCGTGACTGCGGCGGATGCCGCCGGGTTGACGGTGCACATTCACGCAATCGGCGACCGCGCGGTTCGCGGCGCGTTGGATGCGATTGCGGAGTCGCGGCGGCGTAACGGTGCGGTGGACAATCGCGACCAAATCGCGCACTTGGAACTGATCGATCCGGCCGACTTGCCGCGCTTCAAGCAATTGGGCGTGATTGCCAATCTACAATTGCTGTGGGCGCAGCGCGATGACTACATCGACCAGGCGACCATCCCCTATCTCGGGCCGCGGCGCTCCAGGTACCTCTATCCGGCGCGCTCGCTGCGCGATGCGGGCGCCCTGATCGTCGGCGGCAGCGATTGGGGCGTCAGCAGCTTCGACGCCTTCATCGCGATGGAGCACGCCATCACGCGCTCCGCGGCCAAGGGCCAGCGCGCGCTTTTGCCCGAGCAGAGCCTCAACCTGCAGGATATGGTCGATGCCTATACCATCAATGCTGCGGCGGCGCTGAAGCAGGAGCAGACGACCGGCAGCCTCGAGATCGGCAAGCGCGCGGATTTCATCGTGCTCGATCGCGATATCTTCGCGATCGACGCCTTCGATTTGCACGACACGCAGGTGGTCGCGACTTATCTCGACGGGCGCGAGGTGTACGCCTCCACCCCGAAGCAGCCACATCCATGAATTCGCGATTTGACTTCTCATGGCCGTTTTCAGGCGGCGGATGCGAGAAACGCGAGGTTGCTTTGACATAAACCAAAGCATGTCGCCGCGCGGAGACGCCCATCACGGTTTCGCCGGACACGCTTGGTCACTATGCTCGAGACACTCCAACCGTCCGCGGAAAACAACATGGCTGCACCGATCGATACTGCGTTGAGCGGGGACATTTGGCATTTGGGCATCGATGATTTGTTCGCACCGCTGCCGGACACGATTCGACTCGGCGGACCCGGTCCCTTCGTGATCAATCTCACCACGTCGTCCGCGCCGATCACCTTGCCGGCGAAGAGCATTGCCGGATGCGAGCACGCGCAACTGTACCAACTGCAACGCATCGAGGACCGGCGTCCCCGCTACCGGCTGCGGGTCGGACCGTTCGCCAGCGAAGACGAGGCCGACGCAATTCTCAAGATAGTGCGAGACATCTATCCCGGCGCATTGACCGCCACAGCGGACGGCGAAGACCTGCGCGCCATCGCCAATCTGCAGCCGAAGGCCGTGCCGCCGCCAGCCGTCGTAAAGCCCGCGGCTGCAATCGTGCCGCCGCCCCGGCCCGTCGCGGACCTCGCGGCTGCAATGGCGCCGCCGCCACCCGTCGTAAAGCCCGCGGCTGCAATCGTGCCGCCCCGGCCCGTCGCGAACCTCGCGGCTGCAATGGCGCGGCCCGTTGCTTCACCGCCCGTGCTGACGGTTGAGCAGAGGGTCTCGGTGCGCGCGCCTGGCGCGAACACCCCGCTATCGGTCATGCCGGCGGTGGCCGCGCCGCCGGTGCTCCGAGTCGAACAGAAAGTTCCCATGCGCGCACCCCAGCCGAAGCCGGTGGTTGCGAGCGTGCCGCCCATCAAGGCGGCAGCGCCCGCCGTACCGCCGCCGGGCCCGGTGCATAAGCTCAGCACGCCCCTGCCCGACCTCGAGAGCACGCAGACAGTGCGCGCGCTGACGCAGCTGGAACTGAACGATGAGCAAGCGTCCCGTTGGTTCGTGATCCAGCTGTCGTTGTCGGAGGACGCTTTCGATCCGGAAACCGTGCCCAACCTGGATATCTTCAGCGTGTATCGGCTGTACTGCGTCGCCGGTATCGATCAGGGCCGCATCGTGCATGCATTGCGCCTGGGATTTTTCAGCGAGGAGATCGCCGCGAGCGCGGTCGCGAGCTATCTTGCCGCCTTCTATGACAAGCCCGCCATCAAACGCGTGAGCGCCGCCGAGCGCCAGCGCTTTGCGGATCAGTCTCTCAAGGCGCGCAAGGACGTCGGCGCCACCGGCAAGCAGGCGGTAATCGAAATTACCGACGAACGCTACGTACGCGAAAGGCGCATCGGACAGGCCGCGGCCAAGTCAACTCGAACTTAGCGCCGGTCTTGAGCTACTAGAGCTCGAGACAGCGATTGAAGCGCTGCTCGACGCGGCGGGCGTACCATTCGGTAGTCAACCGGCGCGCAATTTTTGGGCCGTGCAGCTCGATCCGCGGCAGCAGCGCGGGCGGCAATGAGCGACCCTGCGTCTGTGCCGCGAGCGTGAATACCCGTTGGTAGAGCTGTGTTCTCTCGAAGTCCGCGGTTTTGCCTTGTTCGAGCGCATCATGAATGGCGCCGTCTCCCATGTTCAACCGCTTGCCGAGCGCGCGAACGGCCAACTCGGTGCTGCCGGCGGCCCGTGCATCGGCGTCGTGCGGCAGCAGCGCGCCGTCCGGCGTCAGCGCAATCCCCGAAGCGCTGCTGACGGCGCTCTGAAACGCGGCGTTGCGGCTGGCATATTGACCGGCATTGAAGTCGGCGAAGCGATAGAGATACCCGTCGTAGGGAGCCTGGTAGGCCAACAGATGCGCTGTGCCGAAATACAGGCTGCCGCGGCGCGTGAACACCTCGTCCGCAATGCTGGTCTTCACGGGATAGGGATAGGGCTTGACCCTGGCGTACTGCTCGGCAAACGCAATATTGACCTGCATGGGTCCGCGCGTGCGAATCGGGTTTCGCTCCGCGAACAGCGTCCGGCCCAAAGGGATCGCCCCGATGAAATCTTCATAGATGTCGCTCAGATCCTTTTCGGTGCTCGCACGGTCGATCCTTTCGGCATAGCTGCGCCCGGTCGGGGACTTGAGCTGCAATGCGGTGCGCACGACGATGCGCGGCACACCCGCGTGCTCGGCGCGGCTGTCAATCTCCCGCCAAGCGATGGCCGGCAATCCCGGAATCACGGGGTCGACGCGAAACCCGGACTCCTGCTCGGTCACGGCAACCACCGCGCAGATGTTCTCATGCGTCGGTTCTATGCCCAACACGCTGAAGGCCGCATACATGTCCGCGGCCCAGCCGGCGCGGTCCGACGCGGTGCGCGGCACGGACTTCTCGATCATCGCGCGCGCCTGATCCGGGCTCCGCGCCGCGGGCGCAGCTGCGGGCGGCCCGCTCGCACAGCTCGCCAGCAGCACCGTGATCGCACCCGTGCCTAGCGCAGCCGCGAACCGTGGATGACCGCCGGGCAGACTAGTGTGCGCCGCGCGGCAATGCCGCGAACGAATCGAAGCGCAGATCGATCACCGAGCCCGACTCCTGATACGGAATACAGGTGGTCCGGTTCTCCAGATTGCGGATGCTGAACATCGGCAAGACGTTGTTGCGAAACTGTTCGACGAGCTCGCAGTCGCCCACGGCGAGTTCGCGCGGTGAGCGGTTGGCAAAGGACACCGGCCGCCATTGTCCGTCGACCGGTTTGCCCTCCGGCGGCGTGCCGCCGCCGAGCGGCGCCAGCGTATAGAAGGTCAGGTCGGCGCGCGCGAATTTGTCCGGCCTGCCGAAGCCCGAAGCGCATGCTCCGGGCGTCGATTTCACGTCGTGCCGGGCTCCCGCCGCGAGCAACAGCACTTTGATCTTGTCGGCCAGACCGTCACAGGAATACGTGGAGGTAAAGCCCATGAATTGGAACGAGTATTCGTGCTTCTGCCAGTGGCCTGGCTCTCGAGCCGGCGGATCGTCCGCCAAGCTGGTCCGTGGGTTCAGCAAGGCAGGGAACAGGACCCAGCCCAAGGCCGCGAGTTTCCAGTATCTGTTCATGTTAGGCGCTCCAGCTTGGTCGCGGTAGTGTACCGCCGCTTACATAACGCGGCAGATACGCGAGGCGTTGACGCAGCTTCAACGGGGGGAGGCGGGGGCGGGCTCATGCGTCCGGTGGGTGAACACCGATTTCGGAATCATGCAGTGCACTCCCTTGCGGATATCGACGACCTGCGTGACCCGGCAATCGCCCACGATCGACGTCAGCGCGTAGGCCTCTTCGCGGCTCATCGGCACGATGGATTGTGTGGACAGCCAATGCACCGTCTGTTCCACCGCTATCTTCATCGCCAGATTTAGATCCTCATCGTAACCCATGAAAATCCAGTGAGTTTTTGTTTCCGCCCACGGCCACTCCGTTTTCAAGCCCTTGCGCACGATGGGCCGAATCTCGATCTCCTTGTACGCGCACTCGAGCGCCGTCAGGTTGACCTCGCCGTTGCCTTGGCGACAGTGCGAATCGCCGGTCCAGATCAGACCGCCCTTGAGAAACACGGGAAGATACAATGTGGAACCTACCTGCAGTTCGCTGAGATCCATGTTCGAACCATTCTTCCACGGCCGCAGGGTGCTCGTGCGGCCCTTGGCGTCGTGAATCGGCGGCCCCGCCTTGGCCTCCGGCTCGTTCGGATCCACGCCGACGGCAAACGTCCCGGGAAAGGGTTTCAGATCGATGACGATTCCCGGTTTGAACACCGTCTCCATCCTGGTCAGGTCCAATTTAAAGTAGCGCACGAAACCGGCGGGAAATTCCGCCGGCAAGAGACCGACGCTGGGAAATTCGGTGCCCGGCAGGTTGAAGTTGAAGGCATCCGCCTTGGGCACGATTTTGAGGATCTGCACCTCGAGGGTATCGCCGGGTTCCGCTTCCTCGACGTAGATCGGCCCGGTGATCGAATGCGGACCGCCGCCGTCGTTCTCCTTGCGCAGTTTGATGATCTCCTCCATGCCCACGCCCGGCTTGATCTGGCCGAGTGAATGCGCGAGGGTCTCGATGGACACGGTGTCGCCGGAGTGGATGGTGAGTTTGGGCTTCTCTTTCGGGTCGTACCAACCCCACTGAACGTTGTCCGGCGTCGCGGGCAGGTCATAGTGCCGCGATGCACCGGCAGCATGCCCCGATATGATCGAGGCCAGACCCAGAGCCGCTGCCGTCGCGCACAATCCCATCGTCAAGGCTCGGTCGCTTGATTGCATGCTTGGCTCCTAAGTCCTCAAGTCGAGTCAAAAATAAACGAAAACCCTGGCCCGCGCTCAATATAATCGAGCCGGATGCGCAGCAAAGAAGTACACCTGCTCGAACGACCGCAAGGAATTCCCACGCTCGGGCAGTTTGGCATCGTGGAAACCGATGTCTCGGACCCGGGCGCCGGCGAGCTGTTGGTGGAGAATATCTATATGTCGGTCGATCCGGCCATGCGGCCGCGTTTGGCCGGACAGACCCCCCTCCACAAAGCCATGCTCGGCGGCGCGATCGGCCGCGTGCTCAAATCGCGCCATCCCGGCTACGCCGACGGCGACCTCGTGGAATCGATGCACGGCTTTCGCCAGTACTATGTTTCAGCGGGCGAGGGCCTGTCGAAACTGGATCCCGACGGCATGCCGCTCGCTGCCTACATGAGCGTGTTGGGGCTGACCGGCCTGACGGCGTATGGCGGCCTGCTGGTCATCGGTGCCGTCAAGCAAGGTGAAAACGTATTCGTCTCGGCCGCCGCAGGCGCTGTCGGCAGCATCGCGGCGCAGATCGCGAAGATCCGGGGCTGCTACGTGATCGGCAGTGCCGGTTCGGACGATAAATGCCGTTGGCTCAAGGAAGAGATCAAGCTGGATGCGGCCATCAACTACAAGACACAAGAGCTGCGCACCGCGCTCAAGGCGGCTGCGCCGCGCGGTATCGACGTGTATTTCGACAATGTGGGCGGCGAGCATTTGAACGCGGCGCTGCCGCGCATGAATCCGCTTGGACGCATTGCGGTGTGCGGCATGATCTCCGCCTACAATAACTTTGGCGCGATTTCCCAGCCGGTGACCACGCTGTCGAACATGATCTACAACCGTCTGACGATGCGCGGCTTCGTGTTTTACGAGTTCGAACCCCTGCGCGCGCAATTTCTCGCCGACATGAAGGGATGGCTGCAGGAAGGCCTCATCCACTACCGCAGCACCATCCTGCAGGGCATCGAACAGGCGCCCGCGGCGTTGATCGGCTTGTTCAACGGCGCGAACACCGGAAAGATGCTGGTGCAGCTCGCCCAGGAGCCCGCGGTCTGAGCATTCCGCGTGGCCGTCAGTCGAATACGATCCGCGGCAGGTAGAACGACACGGTCCAGTTGGGGATGTCGACGATTTCGCTGATGCGCAGGTCGCCGCAGACACTGCACAAGAGGTACGCGTCGACGCCAGGCATCGCGTGCTGACGGCCGAGTAAAGCGATCATCGACCGCACCGAGGCGCGCGCGGCCTCCATCAAATCCGGACCGATGCCGGTGGTCACCTCGTACCCCTTGGCGTCGAGGTGGCGGGAGACCGGGCCGGCGGTCCTGAAGCGCGGGAACGCGAGCGGCGTTTGCTTCAGCAGGTCAAACCGCAGGGCGACGCGCATGGGGCTTTCGATGGCGGTGCCGCACACCTCGCCGTCGCCTTGCGCGGCGTGCGTATCGCCGACGGAAAACAATGCGCCGGCGACCTCGACCGGCAGAAACAATTCCGTGCCGAGCGCGATGTCGCGGACATCCATGTTCCCGCCAACGCGGCGCGGCGGGACGATGCTGTGCAAGCCGGCCGCGGCGGGGGCCACACCGATGGTTCCTGCAAAGGGCTTGAGGGGTACTTTGGCCCAGCGGCCGAACAGAGCCGGCGAAAGGGTCTGCGGGTCGTAGCGCCACAGGTGCAGCGCAGGTTCCTTGAACTCATCCGCGAGCAGCCCGAAGCCGGGAATGTTCGCGGTCCAGCCCCAGCCCGAAGGAACGAAGGACAGCAGGGTGACCTTCAGCACGTCGCCCGGCTCCGCGCCGTCGACGAACACCGGACCCGCGACCGGATTGACCTTGGAGAAATCCAGCCGCGTCACATCGCCGACGGTGGAGCCGGTGGAGAGCTGTGCGCCGGAGGAATCCGGGGCATCGAATTCCAGCGACTCTCCGGGCGCGATGCGCACGACGGGCGGAAAACTATGGTCCCAGCCGAAGTGGTGTTGATGGATGGTGCGGGGGTGCGTCGCCATGCGCGCATTGTACGGAATCCCGAGGCGCGCCAGGCGCGATATTCAATTAGACTGCGGCGGCATGTCGCTGCAAGAATTCGGCTACAAAGAACAATTGAACCGCGTCCTGACGACCAAGGATCTGGTCATTTACGGCATGATATTCATGGTGCCGATCGCGCCCTTCGGGGTGTTTGGTTTCGTCTGGAATGAAGCCAAGGGCATGGTGCCGTTGGCGTACTTGGTGGGTCTCATCGGCATGTTCTTCACCGCGCTGAGCTACGCGGCCATGTCGCGGGCATTTCCCCTGGCGGGATCCGTGTATACCTACGCACAGCGCGGCCTGCACGAGATCGCGGGCTTTTTCTCCGGCTGGCTCATCCTTCTCGATTACATTCTGGTGCCGTCGCTCCTGTATCTGATCAGCGCCGTGGCGCTGCGGCCGATTCTGCCGGGCGTCCCTGGGTGGATTTGGCTGGCCGCTTTCATTTCCTTCAATGCGACGGTCAACCTGCTCGGCATCGAGTTCACGGCGCGCGTCAACCGCTACATGCTGGTGATGGAATTGGCGACGCTCGGCCTGTTCGTCGTGCTCGGACTCATCGCCCTGTACGGCGGGGCGGGGGCGGGCTGCCTCACGCTCAAACCGATTTACGATCCTCAGGTGTTTTCCTTGTCGACCGTGGCCGGAGCGACATCGATTGCGGTGCTGTCGTTCTTGGGCTTCGACGGCATTTCGACCCTCTCGGAAGAGAGCCGGGGACACCTGACCGCGGTCGGCCGAGCGACCGTGCTGTCGTTGCTGCTGGTCGGCGCGTTATTCATGCTGCAAACCTGGATCGCCACGGATTTGGCGCGCGGAATGCGGTTCAGCTCCTCGGAGACGGCGTTCTACGACGTGGCGCAGCGCGCCGGCGGAGCGTGGCTCAGGCTCGTCACGATTTTGGCAACCGTGATCGCCTCGGCGGTCGCCAACGCGATGGCCGCCCAGGCGGCCGTCTCCCGCATTCTTTTCGCGATGGCGCGCGACGGGAAGCTGCCCGCGATTCTCGCCAAGGTGCATCCCCGCTACAAGACTCCCTACGTGAGCACGCTGGCGGTGGCGCTGGTATCGCTGCTGGTCGGATTGTTCTTTGCCGGCCACGTCGATGATCTCGCCGAGATCGTCAATTTCGGCGCGTTGAGCGGCTTCGTGCTCCTGCATTTGTCCGTCGTCAACCACTACTTTCATCGCCGCCGCAGCGGCGATTGGCTGCGGCATCTGGTATTCCCCCTGACCGGATTGGCGATCATCGTGTACGTACTGTACGAAATGGACCGGGCCGCGAAGCTCCTCGGCGCGTGCTGGATCGCCATCGGCGCGCTGTATTATTTCGTGCTGGCGATGCGCGCAAAAAAGCCGCTGGTGCTCGACATCTGAAGCGGCCGGATTAAGGCAAATCAGGGCGCCGCCGCCCCTGGGGAATGCTGTAGGAAATCTCCGACGACATTTTCTAACCAACGCGTCACAGAATTACGTCACAGAATTACCAGGTCGGCGCGAATCTCTCTAGCGCGGCGAGATTCGAATGGCTAACAATCCGACGCCATGACCTTAAGATCTCCACAAGCAGCTGCAGCTCTCACCGGCGTCGCCGCCGAAGCGGCGCAAATGGCGATCGAGGCCGGTCTCGTCTACGTCTCGGATGCCGAGCCCGGGATTCGCCGTCTGCGCGCCGGCAAAGGCTTTCGCTACCTGACTCCGGAAAACCGCCGGCTCGCCGCGGCCAAGGAACTCAAGCGCATTGCCAGCCTCGCGATTCCGCCGGCCTACCGCGACGTGTGGATTTCCATGGAGGCGCGCGGGCATCTGCAGGCGACCGGCCGCGATGCGCGCGGCCGCAAGCAGTACCGCTATCATCCTGAATGGCGGCAGGTGCGCGACAGCGCGAAATTCGATCGCATGGTGGCGTTCGGCGAGGCGCTGCCGAAATTGCGGCGCAAGCTCAAGCGTGATCTGGGGCTCGATGGACTGCCGCGCGAGAAGGTTCTGGCGGTCGTCGTCAGTATTCTCGATGCGACCCGCGTGCGCATCGGCAATTCCGAATACGCGCGCGACAACAAGAGCTTCGGTCTCACGACCCTGCGCAATCGCCATGTCAGCTTCATCCGCGACGGACGTGCGGTGTTGAATTTCCGCGGCAAGGGCGGCGTCCAGCATGAGGTGCACATCGGCGACAAGCGCGTCGCGCAAATCATGCGCCGCTGCCAGGAAATTCCGGGCCAGCATCTGTTCCAATACGTGAGCGACGACGGCCAGCGCTGTCCCATCGATTCCGGTCAGGTAAACGATTACCTGCGCGAAGCGATGGGCGAAGATTTCACCGCCAAGGATTTTCGCACCTGGGGTGCAACCCTGCACGCCATCACTCTGCTCGCGCGCACCCCGTTGCCGGAGGCGCCGAGCGAACGGGCGCTGCGCAAGGCCATCGCCGACGTGGTCAAGCAAGTGGCCGTCAAACTGCGCAATACGCCGGCTGTCTGCCGCAAATCCTATATCAATCCCGCGGTATTCGACTCCTGGCGCTCGGGTCTCATTCACCGGGTGTTCAACGGCAGCCTGAGTCTCGCGGCTCCGCGCAAGGCGGAGACCCTGGTGCTGGCGTTCCTGCGCCGCGAAGCGAGAGCGCAACCCGAGCATTAATCGCGGGCCGGGCCTTAAGAGATGGGCGAGAATGGGGCGATGAAGCCCGAACCGACCCGATACTCCGCGGCATACAAGCGCGGCGTGGTGCTGCTGCTGATGACGGCATACACCTTCAATGCGATGGACCGCAACATCATCGCCATCATCAGCCAGTCGATGAAGCTCGACCTCAAGTTGAGCGACACTCAGTTGGGGCTGCTCGGCGGGACCGCGTTCGCCGTGCTGTATGCGTTCGGCGGAATCCCCATTGCGCGGCTCGCCGAGCGCGTCAGCCGCGTCAACATCATCACCGCGGCGCTCATCATCTGGTCCGCCTTGAGCGCGCTGTGCGGCGCGGCATCGAGCTTCCCGCAGCTGCTGGCTGATTCGAGTCGGCGTCGGCGTCGCCGAGTCCGGCTGCTCGCCGCCGGCGCATTCCTTGATATCGGATTACTTCGAGCCGTCGCGCCGCACCTCGGCGCTCTCGGTCTATTCCTGCGGGACATCGCTCGGGTATCTGCTGGCGGCCGTGGCGGGGGGTTATGCGGCTCAACATTGGGGGTGGCGCGCGGCGTGCGTCCTGGTGGGACTGCCGGGCCTCGCGATCGCGCTGCTGATCAAAGCCACTAATTCGCGAGCCGCCGCGCGGCCATTCAGAGGCGGTGCAGGGTCATCGCGACCGGCGCAGCTTGCCGCCGATCTCGCTCCGATCGGAATTCCGTGAACTCAGCGCCGTGGTCCGAGCTCTGCTCACCGATCGGCCGGTCTGCCACATGGTTCTCGGCGTCAGCATCGGCGGCTTTGCCGCCTACGGCTTCTATGCCTTCGTACCCGCCTACTTCAGCCGCACCTTCGATCTTGACTACGGCACGATCGGCATCGTTGCCGGGCTCGCGGGCGGAGTCGCGGTGGGGTTCGGGATCGTGGCGGGCGGATTCGTTGCCGATGGCCTGGCCCAGCGGGGCGCGCGTTGGTACGCGCTGGTTCCGGCGATTGGCGGCTGCATCGCGGCGCCGTGCTATCTGATTGCGGTCGTGCGGCCGGACTGGAGGGCGGCGGCAGGGCTGCTCGCGCTCGCAGGATTCTTTCAGTATGCCTCCCTCGGCCCGACCTTCGGCGTGGTGCAGAATGTCGTCGCGAAGGGTAGGCGCGCCACCGCGACGGCCGTGCTGTACATTTGCTTGAGCGTGTTCGCGCTCGGCGGCGGTCCTCTGTTCACGGGCTGGGCGATCGACCGCTTTGCCGAGCTCGATTTCAATTCTCGGGACGGCGCGGGCGGTACGCCGCACGGCGGCGCTTCTTTCAGAATCAGCTGCCCCGGCGGCGCAGCCGCGGCGCCGGCGAGCGCAGCAGCCCAATCAGCCTGCCATGCGACGCTGGCGCAACGCCACGCGACAGGGACTTCTTTGGTGACCTTGATGCTTCTTTCGGGTGGGCGTGCGATTCACTACCTGCTCGCGCTCGCGGGCAGTATCGCCCGGTCGCTGGCCTTGGCCTCCTCGGTCCAGTCGGATTCGACGTAGAACGGCCCGGGCCGCTCGCGCAGCTGCTCGTACTTGCAAATCTGCGGCTCGGCGCCCGAGCGGGGTGGACACGCCGCCGCGAAACGCCCATTCGCCTCGCTCGCTGTCCTGCGCGCCGCACATAGCTCATGATCATGAACCGCCGATCGTAGTCGCTTAAGTTGGCCGCCGAGCCGTGCACGGTGAACAGCGTCCAGAGCAGCAAATCGCCGGGTTCCATTTCGCAGGTGACGATGTTCTTGGGATCGAGACCGGCGCGCCGCAGTTCCTCATCCTGGGTCTGGCCGACCATGATCGGCCCGTCGTCGGACAAACCCAGATATCCCAGGCGGTGACTTCCGGGAATGACCCGCAGCGCGCCGTTCGCCGCGGTTTGCCGATCGACGGCGAGCCCCGTCGTCAGCGTGCTGCGGGCGTAAGAGAAGTCCTTGATGTTGCCGGCGCGAAATCGCGCGTCCTGGTGAAATCGATACGAGGTATATTTTGCGCCCGGCGGCTTCCAATGCACTTGATGCGAGATCTGCTTGATATCGGCGCCCAAGAAAGGCTCGAGCACCCGAAAGTACTGCTCGCTGCGGCGGATCGCCTCCATGAATGGACTCAGCCAGGCGGTCCAGTGCGCCTGCAGCACGACGCGGCGCTTGGCCTTGGGGTCGTTGAGCACCTCGAACAGCAGGTTTTTATCCCGATACGTCGCGTGATGCTTGAGTCCCTCCGCGTATAGGCGGTCCGTTTCCGCGCTCAGCTGCGCCGTTTGCTCCGGCGAGAGAAAACCGCGGACGATCGCATACCCTTCGGCGTTGAGCTCTGCGGCCAGATCCCGCATCGTCAGCGAATCATTCCCTTGTAGGCATGCCAGGTGGCGTGCCCCAGGAGCGGTGCAATCACGAGCAGACCCATGAGCAGCGGCGCGTAGCCGACGATGGTGAGCGCCAGGATCAACGCACTCCAGAGGATCATCGCGGGTATGTTGTGAATGACGGCGTTGACGCTGGCGCGCATGGCCTGGCCGGCGGAGGCGTGCCGATCGATGATGAGCGGAATCGCCACGACCGAAACGCTGAACACGCCGGTTGCCAGCAGTCCGCCGATGACGATGTACGCCACGACCTGCGAGCGGTTGGTCGAATCGAGAAATCCACGGTACAGAGTCTCGCGGATATCGGGCGCCGCAATGTGAAACACCGTGCCGAGGAGCAGCGCCGACACACCGAACCAGACGGCGGCGCAAATGGCCAAGATGACGCCGAACTCGAACAGCGCCGGAGCATTGCGCACAAATCCGTCCAGCGAGTCGTCGAAATTGGCGGGCTGGCCCAGGGAGTAGCGCCGCGACATTTCGCACAGCCCCGCCGACATCAGCGGGCCGACCAGCAGAAATCCGGAAATCGCCGCGGCGATGAAGTACGGGTGGGTGCCGCAAAATATCAATAGGGTCCAGCCCAACGCCACGATCAACGCACCATAGCCCAGGCTGGTGCCCCAATGCCGGCGCATATCGCGCCATCCGTCCCGCAGCCACACGAGGGGCCGGTAAACCGGAACCCGCATGACCTCGAGACGCATAATTCGATCCTCGCCACTGACGAGTGTCGTGCCCATGGTCGCATCCTCCCGCTGAAAGATAACCACCGAACCGCCCTGGAAGGAGTTTAGTCCCAATTGCCGCGCCGCGCCCTTACAATGTCGGAGTGCAATGCAAACCTGAGGACCGCCTCATGAAGAGCGACGACGTCAAGGAAGCCCGTAAGAAGGCGGCCCTCGATTATCACGAGTTTCCGACCCCGGGAAAACTCTCGATTACGGCCACCAAGCAGCTGCTCAACCAGAGCGATCTGGCGCTCGCCTACTCGCCGGGCGTCGCGGCCGCCTGCGAGGCCATCGTCGAAAACCCGCTCAACGTGTTCCGCTTTACCGCGCGCGGCAATCTGGTCGGAGTCATCACCAACGGCACGGCGGTGCTCGGCTTGGGGGCCATCGGCCCGTTGGCCGCCAAACCGGTGATGGAAGGCAAGGCGGTGCTGTTCAAGAAGTTCGCCGGCATCGACGTGTTCGACATCGAGGTCGAGCAGCGCGATCCGCACAAGCTGGTCGAGCTGATCGCCGCCCTCGAGCCCACCTTCGGCGCGATCAATCTCGAGGACATCAAGGCCCCGGAATGCTTCATCGTCGAGCGGGAATTGCGCAGGCGCATGAAGATACCGGTGTTCCATGACGACCAGCACGGCACCGCGATCATCGTCGGCGCCGCCTGCCTCAATGGACTGCAGGTGGTCGGCAAAGACATCGCCAAGGTCAAAATGGTGGTGAGCGGCGCCGGCGCGGCGGCGCTGGCCTGCGTGGATTTGCTGCTCGATCTCGGCCTCGCGCGCGAGCATGTGTGGTTGACCGACCTTGCCGGCGTCGTCTACGAGGGCCGGCAGGAGTTGATGGATCCGGAGAAGATTCGCTTTGCCCAGTCTACCCAGGCGCGCATCTTGGACGATGTCATCGGCGGTGCGGACGTGTTCCTCGGCCTGTCGGCCGGCGGCGTCCTCACGCAGAGCATGGTCGGGAAGATGGCCTCCCGGCCGCTGATCCTGGCACTCGCCAACCCGACGCCGGAAATCCTGCCGGAGGAGGTCCGGTCGGTGCGCGATGATGCGGTAATCGCCACGGGCCGCAGCGATTATCCCAATCAGGTCAACAATGTACTGTGCTTCCCCTTCATATTTCGCGGCGCATTGGACGTCGGCGCGACCACCATCACGCGCGAGATGGAAATCGCCGCCGTGCACGCCATCGCGGAGTTGGCGCGGCAGGAGCAGAGCGACGTGGTCGCCGCCGCGTATGGAGGCAATGAGGATTTGGCGTTCGGCCCGGATTATCTCATCCCCAAGCCTTTCGACCCACGCTTGATCGTCAAGATCGCGCCCGCTGTCGCCAAGGCCGCCATGGAGTCGGGCGTGGCGACTCGGCCCATCGCCGACCTGGAAGCCTACGGGCAGCGTCTGCTGCAGTTCGTGTATCACAGCGGCACGCTGATGCAGCCGATCTACGCCGCCGCGCGTACCGTGCCCGCGGATCGCGGCCGCATCGTGTACGCGGAAGGCGAGGATGAGCGGGTGCTGCGAGCCGCGCAAATCATCGTGGACGAAAAGCTCGCGACGCCCATTCTCGTCGGCCGCCCGGCGGTGATCGAGCGCGGCATCAAGCGTCACGGCCTGCGCTTGCGGGTCGGCGAACAGGTCACCGTCGTCAACCCCGAACACGATGACCGATACCGTGAGTACTGGCAGGCCTACCACAAGCTCACCGAGCGCGACGGCGTGACGGCCCAATACGCCAAGCTCGAAATGCGCCGCCGCACCACGTTGATCGCGGCGATGCTGCTGAAGAAGGGCGAGGCGGATGGCTTGATCTGCGGGACCATCAGCACCACCGCGCGGCACCTGCGCTACATCGATCAGGTCATTGGGCGCCGCGCCGGCGTCAACGTGTACGGGGCGATGAGCGGCCTGATCCTGCCGGGCCGCCAGGTATTCATCGTGGACACGCACGTCAATCTCGATCCCACGGCGGCGCAGCTGGCGGAGATCACGCAGCTGGCCGCGGATCAACTGTGCGCATTCGGACTCGTTCCGAAAGTGGCGCTGCTGTCGCATTCGAATTTCGGCAGCAGCGACGCGCCCTCGGCGCTGAAGATGCGCGCCACGTTGGCGCTGCTGCACGAATGCATGCCGGAACTCGAAGTAGACGGCGAAATGCACGGCGACTGTGCGCTCGAGGAGGGCGCCCGCCGGGCGATACTGCCGGGCAGCACCCTGCAGGGCAGCGCCAACCTCCTGGTCTGCCCCAATTTGGACAGCGCCAACATCGCTTACAACTTGCTCAAGTCGGCGGCAGGGCAAAACGTCGCCGTGGGTCCCATCTTGCTCGGCTGCGCCGCGCCTGCCCACATTCTGACCCCGGCGGCCACGGTGCGGCGCATCGTCAATATGACCGCGGTCACCGTGGTCGAAGCCAGCAGGGCGCGTGCGGGATCGCAACGGGGATGTTGAACTAGCTTAAGGATTGTCCGTCCAACGATGTGGGGATCTGCGCCAAGTGGTTTGCGAAACTTGAGGTCACCAACATGAGAAGAACGATTCGATTGGGGATATCACTCGCGAGTCTCGCGGCACTGCTGATCATCCTGTCATACCGGGTGCCCATCGCCCGCGCTGCGGTGCACACCGCCGCTCCGCCGCCCGGGGATGCCGTCGACAGCACTTGGCAGCATCACAAGGTGTCGTTCAACTACGTCGGCTTCACCACGCTCTATACCTGCGATGGCCTGGAAGACCAGGTGAGGCAGATCCTGCTGCATCTTGGCGCCCGCAACGACGTTCACGTGACGGCGACCGGCTGCCCTGGCCCGTTCAACGAGCCCAGCCACGACGCATTTGTCGACGCGGATTTCTATGCGCTGGCGCCGGCGGCCGACACGGCCGGGTCCGCGGCGGTCAAGGCGCGCTGGACGGCGCTGCAATTGACCTCGCACCACCCGAGCTTCATGGGCGACGGCGACTGCGAACTGGTGCGAGAAATGAAGGATCTCATCACCAAGAACTTCAGCTTGCGCAACGTCGAATATCGCACCGATTGCTTTCCCCACGATGTCACCCTGGACGAGTTCTCGGTCAAGGTACAAGCCTTGCGAGCGTCGCCCCAGATAACGGCTGCGGCGACGGGTTAGCGTGCGGCGACGGGTTAGCGTGCGGCGGCGGGTTGGCGTGCTTCGGCGGCTGAGGACCGCCGCAGCGGTTATTCGCGGCGCTTGGGATTGCCCTGCAGCGCGTAGTGCACCAGCTGCAGCCCGGTACGCAGATTCAGCTTGCGCTTGATGCGCTGTCGATGCGATTCGACGGTCTTGACGCTCAAGTGCAGCGCGTGCGCCGACTCCCGGGTACTCATGCCTTTGCCGATCATCAGCAGAACCTGCAGTTCGCGGTTGCTGAGGCGCTCGATCGGATCTGCCGCCAGGTAGGATTCGCCGGCGGCAAATTTACGGATCATGTTGTGGCCGACGGCCTCCGACACGTAAATGTCGCCATTCAGAACGCGGCGCAACGACACCAGAAACTGCTCGCTCGGCGCCTCTTTGGTGATGTAGCCGTTTGCGCCGACGGACAACATGCGCTCGGCATAGACGGCTTCGTCGAGGGTCGACAGCACGAGGATCGGCAGCTGCGGATGGTGCGCACGCACGTGGCGCACCAATTCGATGCCATCGCTCTGCTTCAGGCTGATTTCGCAGATCAGAAGATCCGGAGACAGTTCGGCGATGGCGGTGCGCGTATCGCTCGCGTTCTCCGCTTCCCCGCACACGGTCAGATCCTGCTCCTGTTCGATGACGCGGCGCAGACCCAGGCGCACGATGGGATGCTCATCGACGATGAGAACGCGGCGGGCGAGACCGGCACGCGAGAGGGCATTGATCATGGCTCTGTTCCACGCGCCACGAGCGCGGCAAGCGTTGCGGCGAAGCCGGTCCGGGTTCCGCTCAGATCCCCGAGCATGGCCTCGAAGCACGCGGCCGTCTGCGGCGCGGAGCAGTGGTACCCCTGCCATTGGTCGCATTCGAGCCGGGTCACGAGCTCGAGCTGTTCCGCCGATTCGATTCCTTCCGCGACGACCCGCAGGCCGACGCTGCGAGCGAGCGACACGATCGCACGCACGATCGACTCATCCGTGCGGCTGGTCGTGAGGTCCCGGATGAAGCTGCGGTCGATTTTCAACTTGTCGATCGGGAACCGCCGCAGGTAGCTCAAACTCGAATAACCCGTACCGAAATCGTCGATGGCGACACTCACCCCCATCCGGCGCAATTGCTTCAGCACGCCGGCGGATTCCTCCGGATTGGTCATCAACGCGCTTTCGGTCAATTCGATCTCCAGAGCGCGGGCGTCGAGCCCGGCATCGAAGAGCGCGGCGCGGATCATCGGCAGGATGTTCGGCTGGCGAAACTGAGTGGCCGACAAATTCACCGCCACCGGGAACGAGACGCCGAGGTCGACCTGCCAGGCGCGCGCCTGCCGGCACGCCTCGCGCAGCGCCCATTCGCCGAGCGGGATCATCAGCCCCGTCTCTTCGGCAAGCGGGATGAACGAGTTCGGCCCGATGATCCCCTTGCTCGGATGGCGCCAGCGCAGCAATGCCTCCGCGGCCGCGATTTTTCCCGTCTTGATCGAGATTTCGGGCTGGTAGTAGAGCTCGAATTCTTGGGCCGCGAGCGCGCGGCGCAGATCGTTTTCTTGCGCCAATCGCTCGTGCATCGAATCGGTCATACCCGGCTCAAAGAACAGGGCCTGACCGCCGCCGCGTTCCTTGGCGATCGTCATGGCGACTTCGGCATGGGCCAGCAGATCGTCGCCGCGGCGGCCGTCATCGGGCCACACGCTCACGCCGATGCTGGCGCGCACCCGCAGCGCGACGCCGTTGACCTGCATCGGCTCCTCGAACGCCGCAAGGATGGCGGCGGCGACGGTCTGCGCCTCCAAGCGCGCTGCCACGTGCTCGATGAGAACCGCGAATTCGTCGCCGTCGAGGCGCGCAAGCGTTGCCGCCGAGCGGGAGGCGACCGCGGCGATGCGGCGCGCGACCTCGGTCAGGAGCCAATCGCCGACGCCAGAGCCCAGCGAATGATTGACCGCGCCGAAGTGATCGAGATCGAACACCACAATCGCGAGGGACCGGCCGGCACGCTGAGTGTCGGCGATGGAATTCGCGAGGCGATCCTTGAAGCGCTGCCGATTCGGCAGTCCCGTGAGCGAATCATGGGTCGCCAGGTACTGCAGGCGGGCGTCGATTGCTTCGAGATCACGCGTGTTGCGGCCCGCCCGGTCCTTGAGCCGGGTGCAACAAATGGCGATCACCAGGGTCACGCTCATTACGGCGCAGCCGAGCGCCGCGACGCTGACCGTGAGCAGGCGGCCGGGCGATGCCGTCTCCTCACAGCAGGCGTTGAATACCAGCCGCGAGTTCGCCAGCGACTGCGCGCTGGTGCCGAGGATGCCGATCGCGGCCGCGAGCGTTGCCAGGATACGCGCGCACTCGCCGCGCCAGGAACGGTCGTGGGGGTCTCTGAACCAAACCCAGAGCGCCGCGAGGAAGGTCGCGAACGCGATCAGGAACGAGCCGCCTATCCACGGCAATTCCTCCTGCAGCACCAGCAAGCCGGGCAGCTCATCGAGCGCGGCACAGCGGGTCATGCCGGCCCCGACGGCGAGAGCGAAGGCGGCCCCCGTGATGGCGGCCGCGTCCGGCTTACGGCTCGCGATGAAGAGGAGCGCGCATCCTTGAGTCGCCGCCGCAACCGCAAACGGCAGCACGAACCAGGAGATCCCGACGTTTGGCCGTTCGGGCAGCCACAGCGACATGACCTGGACGAAGTTCGTGGCCCACAGGCCGAATCCCAACGCGAGTGAGCTGAGCAACACGACGCACGCACTGTTGCGAGCGCTGACCGTCGAGACTCGCCGCGCGAGGGTGAGGGTGGTGTGCGATGCCAGTATCGCCATGACCGTCGCCAGGGCCAATGCCCAGACGTCGGTTGTCAGTACAGTCATGAATCGAACCTTGTAGCCATGCCAACGAAGCCCGACACGGTAGCGTCGATGAGCTCAACGCGGCATCGCGAACACTGGGTATCGGCGGCAAGAAAGGCCGGTAGGAGCGGCCCGCGGTTGCGCAGTGCAACACAAATCAAGGTTCGATAATTTTGTTCCGAATGGCGTAGCGGACGAGTTCCGCGAGCGATGCGAATCCCATTTTGCGCATGATGTTGCTGCGATGCGTCTCGGCGGTGTTGACGCTTATGTCAAGTGCTCGGGCAATGTCCTTATTGCTGTTTCCTTCCGCGAGCAACTGCACGATTTCCCGCTCGCGCGCCGACAGCGTATGCGCGGCGTCGGCGTCGCGCGCTTCGCTGCGAAGATAGCCGTCGAGGACCATCTGCGCGACCGTCGAGGTGAAGAAATACCGCCCGTCGAGCAGTGCCTGCACCGCCGTCACCAGCACCCGGCCCGCATCGGATTTCAAAACATAGCCGCGCGCTCCCGCGCTCAACACCTCTCGCACAACCTGCTCCGACTCGTGCGCGGTCAAAATGAGAATGCGCGCCGCAGGGTCGGCGGAGATGATTTTGCGCGCAGTCTCGAGACCGTTGAGCTCGGGCATCGTCAGGTCGAGCACGATGATGTCCGGCTTGATCTCGGCCGCCATTGCAGCCGCGTCTCTGCCGTTGGCCGCGTCCGCCACCACGGCCCACCCGGGCACCTGAGTCAGTTCGGCGGCGATGCCGCGCCTGAAAAGCTCATGGTCGTCCGCGATCAAAATGCGTACGGACTTCATTGAAGTTTTCCCGTGGGACCTTTAAGCCGCGGTGAGCGTATCGCGTTGGGGGAGAATCGATATCGTCGTGCGGACTCGGGTTCCAGTATGGGTTGATTCCACTGAAAGGGTTCCTCCTATCTGGCGGATGCGCTCGCGCATACCCGCGAGGCCGACGCCTACGGGCCGGGCCGCGACGGCGTTTTCCGTGCCTGTGCCGCGCGGCATGCCGCGCCCGGCATCCTCGATCTCGAGCATGACAGTATCGGATTGTACTCTGAGCCTGATGGCGACCCACGGACTGGCGGCATGCCGGTGCACGTTGGTGAGCGCCTCTTGAGCAATGCGAAACAGGCAGAGCTCACGGTCCGGCGCCAGCCGCTCCATCGCCTCGGGCAGGTCCAGGCGCACCTCGATCGCGCTGCGGTCGCGAAATCCGTCGGCCAGCCAGCGCAGCGCGCTGAGCAGCCCCAGTTCATCGAGCAGCGGCGGATGCAGCAGATAGGACGCCGTGCGGATCTCCGCCGAGCACTGCGTTGCGAGGCGGGCGCACTGTTCGAGCCGTTCGCGGACCGCGCCCGTGATCGACGCTGTGTCATGCAGAAGCCGCGCAAGGCCCAGCTCCAACGCGGCGAGAGTCTGGCCGGTCGAATCGTGCAGATCTCGTCCGATCCGCCGCCGCTCCTCGTCCTGCAGCCGCATCAGCTCCGCCGACAAGAGCCGCAGCTCCTGCTCGGCGCGCTTGCGCAGCGTCACATCGTGTACGACTGCGAGCGCGAGCACCGTGCTGCCCGCGCTGAGACTCGATAGGTCAACCTCCGCCGGAAAACTCTCGCCCGTGTCGGCGCGCTTGTGCAGCCACTCAAAAGTCGTGGCCCCCTCGCGCAGGGCGGTGGCGATGCGCTCACGCGCGAGATCGTCCGAGCGGCGGCCGTCGGGCTGATGTTCCGGCGAGAGATCCCAGGGGGCCATTCCCGCTGCGGAGCGCTCGTTGTCGAGACCGAACATTCGAACGGCCGTGCGATTCGCTTCCACGAAGCGCGCGCCCTCGAGAACAAATACGCTGAATTGCGCGTTGTTGAACAGCGTCCGGTAGTGGTGCTCGCGCCGGCGCAGGGTCAGGATGTAGTGGTTGAGGAGCGCGGTCATTGCCAGCACCAGTGCGCTGAATGCCGCGGTGGCCGCGATGCTCATCCGGCGCCGCTCGCGCCAAGGTGCAAGCGCCGCATCCCTGGACTGGCCGGCGGCCAGGAAGATGGGATAGCCGCTGACCAGATCGTAGGCATAGATCATCTGCTTTTTGATGACGACTCCGTAGCCCTCGACGACGCCGTGGCCACGCGAGAGCGCGCGGCGAAACACCTCGTTCGAGCCGACGTTGACGCCGGCAGACGCATCGCGGCCGCCAATTTTCGGCTCGCGGACCAAAATCGTGCCGTCGGTTGCAAACAACCCCAGCACTGCGACCTGGTCGCTGGATTGGCGGTACAGCTCGTCAAAACCAGCAAAACTGAACAGCGCTCCCGCCCACAGCGTCGACCCTTCACCCCACGCGACCCGTTGCGCGATCGGAATGACGAGATCATCCGGTCGCTCGGGATCGGCAATCGGAGAACCGACCCATGCAGTATTGGACCCGGGCACGCCCGCGACCGTGAGCCACGCCGGCGCCAATAGCCCTCCGGAAGCGCCGTCGCGGCTGGCGAGCGCGAATCGCGTACCGTCGGTGAGGAACAAAAATCGCACGTAGTTTCCGGCGGTGAGTTGCTTTTGCAACGTCGCGATGATTTGCGCCCGGCTCGCGCGAATGAGCCCTCCCTCCGATTGCAACTCGTTGGCACCGGCCACGGCCGCCCCGACCCCGCCATTGAGCATTGCCGATGTGCCCGATTGCAATGCCGCTGTGACGCCGCGCAGCTTATTGCGCTCCGCTTCCAAGGTCTGTTCGTAGTCCGCGTGGCTGCGCGAGGCAGCGTAGGCCCAGCCAATGGCCACCGCCACCACGGCGTAGGCAAGCAGTATCCAGTTGAGCGACAAGGGGTAGACCAGGCGCACCAACCCCCGGTTCTCACGGTCCTTCGACCGCCCGGCGACCGATTTTCTGAACGGCACAAATATGTCCCTAAGCGTGAATGTCCCTAAGCGAAAGATGCTCGATTGGTGTCGGTTGGGCCGCCAGTGTCCTCCTATCGCCGGCCAGGGTCGAGTCAGCCGGCACCGTAGGCGCGGCTCTTCCAGCGGGCACCTCGCCCCCGCCAATAGTTGAGCGCGGAGCCGAGGGTCGCCGCCATGTAGAAAAGCGCGATCAGCGGTAGGGCGAGTGCCCAAAGAGGGCTGCGCCCGTATCGCCTCAAGGTGGGTTGGTAGCTGCCTGCCGAGAGGGCAAATGCAACCGCACCGCAGCCGAGTACCCAGCCGTGGCCGAGCAGGAGCGCCGCCGCGGGCACCCACCACACCACGCCGAGACCGAGCAGGGTGAGCGTCAACAGTGCCGGCGAATGGCGCAATTGGGTAAAGGCCGTGCGGGAAATCATGTGCCAGATATCGGCAAACGACCGATACGGGCGCATGGATGCAGCGAGTCCGGAATGACCGAGAAAGATCGAACCGGAAGCCTTGACGGCTTGCGCCAGCGCCACATCGTCGATCAGGCGGTCCTTGATGGACTCGATGCCGCCAATGCGCTCGAGGGCCTCGCGGCGGATCAGGACCGTGCCGCCGGCGGCTGCGGCCACCGACGACTGCGGGTCGTTGACTCGATTGAACGGATACAGCATCTGAAAGAAATAGACGAAAGCGGGTACCAATGCGCGCTCGGCGAAGCTCGAGCATTCCAGGTGCACCATCTCGCTCACCAGGTCCAGGCGAGATTGCAGCAGCTTCGCGACCAGCGTCGACAGGTGCCGCGGGTCGTGCACGATATCGGCGTCGGTAAACAGCAGCAGGGCCGCGTGGCTCGCCGCAACGCCTTGGGCGAGGGCCCACAATTTGCCGGACCAACCGGCCGGTTTTGACTGCAGGGAGATGACCGTGAGCCGCGCCGCCGCGCCCGCCAAGGCGGCAGTGCCGTCGGTGGAGTTGTCATCGACCAGGATGACTCGGAACCGGCCCGCATAATCCTGCGCGAGCAGCGAGCCGATCACCGCCCCGATCGTGTCCGCCTCATCGCGCGCGGGTACCACGATGTCCACATCCGGGAATTCCGGCGGCGTGGCGGGCGCCAGTTGCGGAGCGGATCGCCAGAACCGGCCATGCGCAAAGAACAAATACAGCCAGATCAGCAAGGATGGCGCGACGATCATCGCGGCGTACGCCGCGCGCGGCTCAAATAGGCGCATCCAACGATTTCGCCAGAGGTGTGAAGAGTTTGGGACCGGACGCGGTCATGGTCCAGCAGTCCTCCAAACGAACGCCAAATTCACCGGGAATATAGATTCCCGGCTCGTCGGAGAAACACATGCCGGCCTCGAGCGGCGTGGCATCACCGTGCACCAGGTAGGCGGGCTCGTGGCCGTCCATCCCGATGCCGTGCCCCGTGCGGTGCGAAAGTCCCGGCAATTTGTAGCCGGGACCCCAGCCTTCCCGCTCGTAGTAGCGGCGCACTGCATCGTCGATCGCTCCCGTCGGCACGCCGATCTTCGCCGTCTCGAGTGCGATTTGCTGGCCGCGCTTCACGGTGTTCCACACCTTGCGCTGGCGTGCGCTCGCCTCGCCGACCACCCAGGTTCGCGAGATGTCGGACTGATAGCCGTGCACCGAGCAGCCGCAGTCCATCAGGACAATCGAGCCCTCGCGCACGGTTTGGACCTGTATCGATCCATGCGGATAGGCGGAAGCTTCATTCAGCAGCACCAGCGAAAACTCGGGCGAGCCGCCGAGCGTGTCGCTGGTGCGATCCATGAGAGCGGCGATATCCGCCGCACTCATGCCGCGCTCGACGTGCGCGTGCACCGAGCGCAGCGCCTCGATGGTCACGTCGTTCGCCAATTGCAGGAGCGCGAGTTCGGCCGGCGACTTGATCAGACGGCAGGCGCGCACCAGGGGATCGGCCGAGACGAATGAATAGGCCGTCGACGCCTGGCGCAGGCCGTCGACGATGAAGAATCGCACCGTGGATTCCACGGCCACGGTTCCGGAGGCGCCGCCGCGGTCGCGCAAACCTTGAAGGATCCGTTCGAACGGGCTCTCATGCTCGTTCCAAGGACGCACATCGCCTCCCACTTGCAGGGTTTCGCGCACCGAGGGTTCCTCGAAGGCAGGCGTCACGACCACCACGTCGCCGTGCGCGGGAATGATGGCGAGCGTGATGCGTTCGGAACGCCGCCACTTGATTCCCGTGAAGTAGTCGAGCGTCGAGCCGGGCTCGATGAGCAGAGCTGCCAGCTTGCGCTGCTCCATGAGCGCCTGCGCCTTGGCGATCCGGCCGCGCCGCTCCTCGGCCGAGATCGGTTTGGCGCCGGCAGTCATGGATTTCAGCTCTGCGCCCACTGCATTGGGCAGCGCGCTGCGTGCGCCGATAGCCAGCAGCGAGGCGCCGGCAGCACCCTCAATAAACACGCGTCTCGATAGCATGGTCATCCCTTTTGTCGTTCGACGAGCGCTGAGGATACTGCAAATCGCGACAATCGAGACTCCGCGACGTACTATGCGAAGCATCAAGAGAGGGGACGACTCGATGTACAACCTGTACAAGCTGTATGGACGGCCGGGATCAGGTTCACTCGCCGTGCAGATCGCACTCGAAGAGATCGGCGCTCCCTACGAGCGCATTTGGGTGGGCACCGAAGCGGCCGACATGGCGAGCTTCCGCGCCACCAATCCCACCGGCCGGGTGCCGGCATTGATGCTGCCGGACGGCTCCGTGATGTTCGAGTCGGCCGCGATGTTGATCCACCTCGCGCTGAGTCATCCGAAAGCCGCCCTGGCGCCGCAGCCCGGCTCGAACCGCCATGCCGCGTTCCTGCAGTGGATGGTGTTTCTCTCGGCCAACGTCTACGAGGCGGCGCTGCGGATCTATTATTCGGCCCGCTATTCGACCCGCGGCGAGGCGGATATCGAGGTGATCCGCGAACAGGCCACCGCCGATTATTGCGCCTACCTGGGGCTCATCAGCCAGGGGCTCGGGCCCTACGTGCTCGGAGGCAGCTACTCGAGCGCCGATCCCTACCTCTACATGCTGGCGGGCTGGTACCCCGGCAACAAGGTCGAACTGTACAGCCGCCTGCCAAAGCTCGAGGCGCACGCGAAAATCGTGGCGGCGCGCCCTGCGGTGGCGAAGGTCGAGGCGGACCACGCGCAGTAGCGCAGATGCATTTCGGTCCCATGGCTATCGGATCATCGGCGTCGTAGGATGCGGGTTTTCGGGGGAGGCTCAAGCGGTGGACGAGATTTTCGTGCGGCGCGACGTCATCGAGGGTGCCAAGCTGCGGAGCCTCTGTGTCGCATCGAACCGCCGGGGTGCGATCCAGACGCTGTCGCATGTCGGGGCCATCGGAGTCACGGGCACGCTGCTGTGGCTGACGCGCGGCAGCGTGCTGGCGCTGCCGGTATTCATGATTCACGGCGTGCTGCTCAACTTCCTGTATGCCGGACAGCATGAACTCAGTCATTGGACCGTGTTCCGCACGGGGTGGCCGAATGAGTGGGTGGGGCGGATCTTCGGCTTCGTGCTTTTCTATCCGCGCACCTTCGACCAGGTGCAGCACATGGCCCACCACCGATTCACTCAGGATTGGGCGCGCGACGGTGAATTGGCGCGCGAGCGCTATACGCTGAGCTCGTACCTCAAGTGGATGTCAGGGGTGAGCTATTGGTACACGCGCTGGCGCCGCGTCGTGCGCTTCTCCGCCGGAATCGTCACCGAGCCGTATCTGCCGGCGACACGCCGCGGCGAACTGATTCGTGAAGCGCGTCTGCATCTTGCCGGCTATGCCTGCATTGCGGGCGTCTCGCTGTGGGCACAGAGCTGGGCGGCGGCCATTCTGTGGCTTGCGCCGATGCTGGCGATGAAGGGAGTTCACCAGCTGCAGAACACGATGGAGCACCTCGGCCTGCCTCACGAAGACAACGTGCTGATCAACACGCGCAGCACGCGTACCAACGCGCTCATGCGCTGGCTCGGCTGGCAGATGCAATATCACACCGCTCACCATGCCTTCCCCGGGGTGCCGTTCCACCGCCTGCGTGAATTGCACGAAGCCATATTCACGTCGCGCGGCGCGGCGCCTCCGTCAATGACCTACCTGGGCTTTCAAATGGCGGTGCTGCGCGCCTTCGCGCACGGCAGGACGGAAGCCGATTACTCCGACGACCGCACCTGGATTGCCGATCCGCCGCATGGCTAACCGGCTGCTGGTTTATCAAGCGTTGTGGGCGATGGACCGGCTGGCCGTACCCGAGGCCGCACTGGCCGAAAAATTCGATCGCGTGCGCGAGGCTGGTTTCGAGGGAATGGCTATCGATCTTGGCGCTCTCACCCTGGAACAAGCGCGGACGACCGTGCCGCATTTTCGGCGCACGGGTTTGGCCGGCGGCTTGACGGCCTTTCCGACTTCCACCGAGGCCTTGCGGCCGGCGCTCGAGCTGGCACACCAGATCGCCGCGCCGTTTGTGGTGGTGATCGGCCAGGAAATGCCGGTCAAGCTCTCTGACATGGTGCCGGTGATCGAGCGTTGGCTGCGGCTCGCCGAGCAAGAAGCCATGCCGATCCAGTTCGAGACGCACCGCAACTGCATCACCAACGACCTGTATACGACGGTGCAGCTGCTCGATGCGATTCCGCAGATGCGCTTGGCCGCCGATCTGTCGCACTATGTGGTGGACCGCGAGATGCCCTGTCCGCCGCCGCCGCAACTCGAGGCCCTGATGACGGCGGTGCTCGAGCGATCCGACTCGTTCCAAGGCCGCGTGGCGGCGCGCGGACAGATTCAAGTGGCACTGAATTTTCCGCAGAACGCGAAGTGGGTGACGTTGTTTCGCGAATGGTGGCGGCAGGGATTTGCGTCCTGGTGTGCACGCCACGCAGACGAGGATGCCGCAATGGTCTTCCTCTGCGAACTTGGCCCGCCCGACTATGCCCTCACCGATGCGCAGGGGCGCGAGCTCTCGGATCGCTGGGCGGAGGCCGCGCTATTGATGCGGTGGGCGCGGGAAATATGGGCCGAGATTCCCGGACGGGTTTCTCCGCCGCATCGACCACACTGATCGCGCCGGCGCGCGGCGCCGCGAATTGTCGGTTTTCCGACAGCGGATGAATGTCCCATCCTACAAGTCGAAAACTTGTGCCGCGTAACATCGCTGACGTCGGCAGTCCGCCGGCGTTCTCATCAGGAGTGACCATGGGCATTAACAAAGATCAAGTGGAAGGCCGCGCCAAGGAGGCGGCGGGCAAGGTGCAAGAGGTCGCGGGCAAGGCAACCGGCAGCACGACTCAGCAGGTGAAGGGCAACATCAACAAGAACGTCGGTGCGGCTCAAGCCAAATTTGGCGATGTCTGGGCATCTGCAGAGTCGCCCCGGCCCGCTCAGTCGACTCCGATCATCACGTTCGGCGCCTTGATGATGGCGTATGCCTTGGCGCCGGCCTTGAGTCCGAGCTTCTCCGCCGATACCTTGGTGATGATCGATACGATCTCGATGCCGGGCGCCAGTTCCATCAGAACCTCGGTATCGACGGCGCCCGGCGTGACGCGCCTGATCGTGGCAGGAAGAACATTGCGTGCGCTGACTTTCATGATTGCTCCTAGCTGATAGCTGATTAGGCCCGTTCACCGGGGATGGCATCTTCCATGGTTCGTTCGGCCTCGCGGAACAGCTCCGGCGCGACGGCGTGTCCCGACGCGGCTGCGTTCTCATCGACCTGTTCGGGGCGTGAGGCGCCGGTAATCGCCGATGCGACATTGGGCTGCCGCAATATCCAGGCGAGCGCGAATTGCGCGGGCGTGAGGCCTGCTTGTGACGCAAGCGGCCGCAACTTCTGCACCGCCTCCAGTACTTGCGGCTGGAGCCATTCCGGCCTGATGAAGCCGTTGATCGCGGCGTCGGCGGCGCGGCTGCCCTGGGGAAGGGCGGCGCGCGGCAGATATTTCCCGCTGAGAACACCCTGCGCCAGCGGCGACCAAACAATCTGCGAGATGCCGCTGCGGATCGACAGCGGGATCAGCGCCCGCTCCGGGTCCCGATGCAGCAGGGAGTATTGCGGCTGACTCGACACGAACTTTACCGGGGCGATGGCGAGCGCCGCTTGCACGCGATCGACGGGCCACTCGGAGAAGCCGATGCAGCGCACCTTGCCAGCCTTCACGACCTCGCTCAAGGCTTGCATCGTCTCTTCCAGCGGGGTGTCGGCGTCGTACCGGTGGCATTGATACAGATCGACATGGCTCACCCGGAGCCGCGCCAGCGACGCGTCGAGCTGCTTGAAAATCTGCGCGCGCGACAACCCCCGATCGGTGCTGCTCATCGGAAAGTAGAGCTTGGTGGCCAACACGTAGCTGTCGCGGCGGATTCCCGCGAGCGCCTCGCCCAAGACTTGCTCGGCGGCGCCGCGGCCGTAGACATTGGCCGTGTCGATCAAGGTGATGCCGCGATCGAGGGCGCGATGTACGCAGGCGATGGCGGCGTCTTTCTGCGCGCCGCTCGAAAAGGTGAGCCAGGAACCAAACGCGATCTCCGAAACGGTGATCTGGCTGTCGCCGAGGGGGCGATATTTCATGGCGACTCCGCGTGGATTGGCACCGCAACGGTACCCGAATTTCGGCGCTGCGGGTGGATTTGAGCGCTGCTTGTAGGAAACCGCCGACGCCCGCACGGGGTAGGCAGCGGACGGCGCACTGCCTATGCTTCGCCTCAGGAGTGAAGCATGTCTCTGCCGATCGAGAACTACGCCCTGGTCGGCGATTGTCATACCGCCGCTTTGGTCGGCAGCGATGGCTCCATCGATTGGCTATGCCTGCCGCGATTCGACTCGGGGGCGTGTTTCGCCGCGCTGCTGGGAGGTCCCGAGCACGGCCGCTGGCTGCTGGCTCCGGCCGCGCCGGTGCTTGAGGTGCGGCGCAAATATCGCGGCGACAGCCTGGTGCTCGAGACCGAATTCGACACCGACGAAGGATCCGTGCGCGTGATCGACTTCATGCCGCTGTCGGACCAGCGCTGGGACATCATTCGCATCGTCGAGGGCTTGAGCGGCCGCGTCAACATGCGCATGGAAATGCGGGTCCGATTCGATTACGGTTCCATCGTGCCGTGGGTTCACCAATCCGGCGGCGTACTGTTGCTCACCGCGGGACCGGACACGTTGGAATTGTCATCCTCGGTCGCCGTCGAGGGCGAGAACCTGCACAGCGAGGCGAAGTTTTGCGTCAGTGCGGGCGGGCGCGAATCCTTCGTGCTCAATTACCATCCCTCGCATGCCGCGACGCAGGGCACGGTTGATGCCGGGCAAGCACTCACCAAGACCCAAGGTTTGTGGCGCGAATGGTCCGGCCGCTGTACGTATCAGGGCCGCTGGCGCGGCGCCGTCGCGCGCTCACTGATCACGCTGAAGGCGCTCACCTACAAACCGACGGGCGGGCTGATCGCGGCACCCACCACATCCTTGCCCGAGGAGCCGGGGGGCGTGCGCAATTGGGACTACCGCTACTGCTGGCTGCGCGACGCAACGTTTACGCTAAATGCATTGCTGCTCGCGGGCTACGACGACGAGGCTGCAGCCTGGCGCGAGTGGTTGCTGCGTGCGGTCGCGGGAGCGCCCGACGATCTGCAGATTCTCTACGGCGTTACCGGCGTACGGCGCCTCGATGAACAGGAATTGCCGTGGCTGCCGGGCTACATGAACTCGACGCCGGTGCGCATCGGCAACGCTGCCGCGAACCAATTCCAGCTGGATGTCTACGGCGAGGTCATGGATACCTTGCATCTGGCGCGGGCGGCCGGCTTGCCGCCGGAAGCGGAGGCCTGGAAAGTGCAGGTCGCCTTGCTGAAATTCTTGGAGTCCCATTGGGAACTCCCCGACGACGGCTTGTGGGAAGTCCGTGGACCGCGCCGGCATTTCACGCATTCGAAGGTCATGGCCTGGGTCGCTTTCGACCGGGCCATCAAGGATGCGGAACAAGACGGCCTCGAGGGTCCGATCGCGCGCTGGCGGGAGCTGCGCGACATCATCCATGCGCAGGTCTGCGAGCGGGGATTCGACACGCACAGCAATTCCTTCGTGCAGGCGTATGAGTCCCCGTACTTCGATGCCAGTCTGCTCCTGATCCCCCAGGTGGGGTTCCTGCCCGCCGATGATCCGCGGGTTCTCGGCACCATTGCGGCCATCGAACGCTGCTTGGTGGTGGACGGTTTGGTCATGCGGTATGCGACCGGTACTCAGGTCGACGCGCTGCCGGCCGGGGAGGGCGCATTTCTGCCGTGCTCGTTCTGGCTGGCGGACAGCTACCTCTTGACCGGGCGTCGCCCCGAGGCGGAAGCATTGTTCGAGCGGTTGCTCACGTTGAGCAACGACGTCGGCCTGTTTGCCGAAGAATACGACCCGCGGCGCAAGCGCATGCTCGGCAATTTCCCGCAGGCGTTGACGCACATGGCGCTGGTCAATACGGCGCGGCTCTTGTCGATGCCCGAACACGAGGCGCGCATAGCCGCCGCAAAAGGCGACCGCCCGAGCGCGGTGGCGTCACGCACGTAGGGTGCACAAGACGTGTGGGACATGACCGTCACGCGCTCACTGCGCGCGCCTACAGATGCGGCCGGCGCATTGAGCCACTCTAGCGACTGAGAATGAAGCCCAATGTGGGTTACAGTTGCAGGAGAAAATAATGAGACGTTTGATACTAACCGGCATGCTGGTCGCCGGTGTTGCTTGTGCGCCCATGGTGTTCGCCGATGAGTACGCTTCCGGCGGGGAGCATCACTTCGTCAAGGATTCGGTGATCACAACCAAGGTGAAATCGAAACTGGCCGCGAAGCATTTGACCACCCTGACCAAGATCAGGGTGGATACCGATGCGAATGGCGTGGTCTGGTTGAGCGGGCGAGCCCCCAGCCACGATGCGGTCGACATGGCCGGCATGATCGCCAAGGACACCGAGGGTGTGAAATCAGTCCATAACGATATCGCGGTTCAGCCGGATTGATCGCGCGACGACGCCGGTGCGCCGGCGTCGATTTGAGTACACGGTGCGCCTCGGGACGGCTCGAGGCGTATCGTGTATTGATCATGCTCATTCCCGCGGCGGCAGTTGCGCTATCAACCGATCCGCGAGCAGACCCAGGCAATCGCTCAACGCGCGTGCGACGGCTGCGTAATCTTCTTCCGCCAGAGACGCGTTGAACACGTCGCCGCCCGCCCACTCCTTGCCGGCGGGCATGTCCAATATCCGCCAGTGCGCATCGATGCTCACCTGTTTGCCTCTGCGCGCCGTCACCTGCACCACCTCGACAGTCACTTTGAGGGCGGCCCCGCCCGCTTGACTCAGCCCCGGGCCCGTGACCAGCAAATCGGCACGGCGCCGCTCGAGATCCTGCGCCAGTGTTTGCGCGGCGAGGTCGGTAAGCGAAGCGGCCCATCGTTCATGTTCCAGCACCGTGACGGCATCCCCGGCGACGTTGAGCACCATTTCGGGACGATCCACCAAGGCAGGCAATGACACGCGGAGCAGCACCTGCCTGGCGGACGCCGACCGTGGCGCAATCTCGCCCGGCGGCTGCGAACTCAAAATATAGTAATGGTCCGGCCGCACCGCGGCGCACGCGCAGAGCAGGCACGATGAGAACACGGCGGTGAGTGATTTCACGGTGAATCTCCCGGCTTGCCGCGCAGCAGGGATTCCGGATGGCGCTCGAGGTAATCGACCAGGGCGCTGACCGATTTGGCAGCTCGCGACAATTGCAGCAGCATCGCACCCAGATCGCTCTGCAGGGGAGCGTCCTGCGCCAACAGGTCCTTGGCGTTCTTCATCGCAGCCTGGGCCTCGGCCAAGGTCGCCTCGATCTGCGGCGCCAGGCTGCCGTCGACGTGCCGCATCAATTGATCCGTGCTCTTCAAGGTCTGCTCGAGACTCGTCATGGTGGAGAGCAATCGCACCGAAATCCGATCGAAGGGTACCTTGTCCAGTTTTCGAGCAATCCCCGCCACGGAGTCCTGAATTTCGTCGAGACCGTTGGAGACGGTCGGAAAAACGGCGGGCTGTTCCTTCCACCAAATCTTCTCCGCAGGCGCATCCGCGTGCACATCCAGATCCACGTATTTCTGTCCCGTCAGCAAGTTGCCCGACTTCAATTCGGCGCGCAGTCCGCGCGCCACCAAGCTGTCGATCAGCGTGCGGCTGACCATTTCCGGACCCTCTTGGGCAGCCGATAGCCGCGTGCCGCGCGCCTTTCTGCCGCGTATGCGCTGCGGATACAAATCCACGACCACGGGAAAGCGCAGGGAGGCGGCATCGCGGTCATACTCCACGTCCACGCTTTTGACTTCCCCCACCCCGATCCCGTGCAGTTCGACCGGCGCACCGGCCGACAGCCCGCGCAGCGAGCCTTTGAAATACATGACGAAGGTGCGGATCTCCGTTTCGGTGGGCCGCATCGCGCGGTCTTCGTCGGTATACAGCGTAAACGCCGTGTCGGCGGCAACCGGCGACATGGTGCTGCCGGGCAGGGCTCTGAATGTCACACCGCCCTGCAGGATGGATGTCAGGGATTCCGTGCGCAGCTTGACCCCGTCGGAATTCAGCGACATGTCGATGCCGCTCGCCTGCCAAAAGCGCGTCGCGGCCGGTGACGAAGCCGTCGAAGGGCGCATTGAGGAATATCTTGATCGTCACGCCGCTCCCGCCCCGGTCGAGTTCATAGCCCACCACTTGACCCGCGACGATGTGGCGATAGAAGACCAGACGAGCCGATGCTCAATGATCCCAAATCGTCCGCGTGCAGAACGAATTGCCGTCCCGGCAGGTCCGCCGTGACGATGGGGGGCACTTCCAGACCGACGAAGCGGCGGCTGTGGGTCGTCGATCGACCCACGTCGACGCTGATGTAGGCGCCGGAAACCAGGGTTCCCAAACCCGTGATTCCGGCGGCGGAGATCTGCGGCCGCACCACCCAGAACCGGGTGTCATCCACGAGATACTCGGTCGCGTCGCGGTGAATCATCGCGGTGACGACGACCTCCTTGCGATCCTTGGCCACGTGAATGTCGCGTCACTTCGCCGATCTCGACATCCTTGTAGCGGATCTTGGTCTTGTTCGCTTCCAGGTCTTCGGCGTTGTGGAAGCGGATCTCGATGCTGGTTCCTTGCGCGAGCTTCTCGTGGATGACGACGAAGGCGCCGGCCAGAATCACCACGGCCGGCAACATCCAAATGAGCGGCAGCCGTCCCCATCGCGAGCGTGCGGGCACGGCGCTCGGAAGCTCGTCCAGGCTGGGAGTGCGGCGGTTCGGTCATGCTGCGGTGAATCCCACAAAAGCCGCTCATCGAAACTGCGCGCCGCGAGCAGCGTGAGCACCACGACCGCCCCGAAGGCCCAAGCTCCCCAGCCGACGATGATCGACGCGAATGACTGGACCTGCACCAACGTGGCCAGCAATGAAATGGCGTAAATGTCGAGCATCGACCAGCGTCCGATGAACTCCACCATCCGAAACAACTGGCTGCGCTGCAGACGGCCGCGCGGCGAGCGGCGCCAGGCGGTGAATAGCAGCACTCCAGTGCGAGTATCTTGAGCAGCGGCACGACGATGCTGGCGATGAATACCAGCACGGCGATGGGCCATGATCCGGAATGCAGCAACACCAGGACGCCGCTCATGATGGTATCGCTTTCGTTGTCGAACAAGGTCCGGGTATCCATCACCGGCAGCACGTTGGCCGGCACATAGAGCATGGCGGCGGCGACGAGCAATGCCGCGGTGACGGCAAGGCTGTGCGGCTTGCGCGGGTGCAGGCGCGCGTGGCAGCGGGGACACTGCGAGCGCGGCAGCTTCGCGTCGCGCACCGTCAAGCGGCAATGCAGGCACACAGGAGACCCAGGCTGCGGCCGGTGGCGGGAGGGGTCATTGCTCGACTCCGCACGGCCCACGCGCCAGAGCTGCTCGGGCGAGGCGACGCTCGCCAGCGCGGACAGGCACAGCATGAGCAGCGCGCAGGACCAAAGCGCGATTCCCGGCACCACGTGCGCAAATTTGGACAGGCGCACCAGCGCGACCAGCGCGCCCAACATGAATACCTCCATGAAACTCCAGAGCCGTGCCCGCGAGAGCAGGCGAATGAGCGCATTCTGGCCGATCGCCGCTCGTCTGCGCCACAACGGAATCAATACATACAGCAGCGCCACGATCTGCAGCAGCGGAGCGATGACGGTGGTCAGGAAGACGAGGGCGCCGAGCGTCCTGTAATTTTGAGCGTATAGACCTTGCGCGGCGCCCATCAGCGTCGTTTCGCGCGAGCTGCCGCTGACGTGCATGGTGACCAGCGGATAGGCGTTGCCCAACCACCAAAGCACCAGGGCGCAAATACTCAAGGCGATGGCGGTCTCAATCGCGGCGTGCACGGGACGCTGCAACGGCGCACGGCAGCGTGCGCACCGGGTCGGTCCGCCTGCGGGGGTCGAGTGTCGATGCGCCAAATCACAGGCGGGGCAGAGGATCACCGGCGGCATGAAGGTCGCATCGTACCCCAGATGAGGACTCATTTCGACCGTTGCTGCGAGCACGCAGGGCAATCCTTGATGCGTTATTCTTGTGCGGCGGCGCGCATCAAGCGCCTTGGGAGATGAGAAATCGTGAAGGCAGTGGCGAAGGTGCAAGTCGAGAACGAGCGTGTGATCGTGACGGAATGGCGCTTTGCGCCCGGGGCTGACACCGGACACCATGTGCACGCGTACGACTATATCGTCGTGCCGCTGACCAGCGGCACTCTGCGTCTCGAGGAGGCCGCGGGTGCGAGACAGGCAACCCTCGAGGCCGGTGCGTCCTATGCGCGCCGCGCCGGCGTTGCCCACAACGTCGTCAATGACAACGATTTCGAATTTCGCTTCGTGGAGATCGAGCTCAAATGACGCCGCTGCAGAGGCAGCTGGGACGGCGCCGCTTGTTGGCGGGCGCGGGTGCGGCGCTGTTGATCGGCGCCGTCGACGGCTGCAGCGGCGGCCTTGCCGTCAAGCGCCGCATGCCGGCCGCTGCCGCGCTGCAGTTGGCGCCGCTGCGCGCCGGCAGCGACCGGATCACCCAAATCACCGTTTGTACCCGGCCTTTTCGCGCTCAGGGACCCCGCATCGAGGCTGAGCGGATTGGACAAAAAATCGTCGTGCATAACTACGGTCACGGCGGCAGCGGCTGGTCGCTGTCCTGGGGATCGAGCAGCATCGCGGTGGAGAAGGCGATGGCCGCGGGCGGCGACACCGATATCGCGGTGATCGGCTGCGGCGCCTTGGGTCTCACCTCCAGCCTGCTGCTGCAACGTGCCGGCGCCCGCGTCACCATCTATGCCAAGGAGTTGCCGCCGAATGTGCGTTCATCGCTCGCCACGGGTCTGTGGACACCGGATTCGCGCATTTGCCTCGAGGACAACGCGACGCCGGAGTTCAAGCAGCTGTGGGCGAACATGGCCCGCCGATCGTTTCAAACTTACCAGACTCTGCTCGGTTTGCCGGGAAATCCGGTGGAATTCATCGACAGCTACTACGTCTCCGATGACCCGATCAGCCTGCGCCGCGGCGGCTTGCAGAACGATGCGCGGCCGAAGTTCGCCGAGCTGCAACGCGAGCTGATCGCCGATCTGATACCGCGCAGCGAGGACTTCACACCGGGCAGTCACAGTTTGGGCGGGCACTATCTGCGGCGCAATACGCTGATGATGTTCAACATCACGGCCTATGCCAGGCTGCTCATGGGGGACTTTCTCGCCAATGGGGGAAAGATAGAGATCGCGGAATTTCACACGCCGGCGGACCTCGCCAAATTGCGGGAAAAAGTTCTGATCAACGCCACAGGCTACGGCGCGCGCGCGCTGTTCGGCGATGAATCCATCACACCCGTGCGCGGACAGTTGGCGCGCATGATTCCTCAGCCGGACGTCAATTATGGGCTGATCTACAAGGGCGTCGCTTTCGTCCCGCGTCGCGACGGAATGGTATTCCAAGTCATCGGCAACGACGACTATTATGGTTTCAATGACGCTACCACGGTGCCCGACCGCGCCGAAGCGGAGACTGCGGTGAACACCATCGCCGGACTCTACCAGGGATGAGCGGGCCCAACATCGAGCGGAGAGTTGCATGCGAAACTTAAGCATCGGCGGGGTAGTCGGGCGCTTCCTTGCGTCGCTCATCTTGGTCGTCGCCACGTTCAACCCGACGGGATACTCATTCGTCGGCTGGATCGCCGGCCATTTTCCCCACCTTGAGCCGCTGCAATTGGTGGTGGGTATCGGCTTGTTGGCGCTGTGGCTGTTTTTTTTGCACTCCACCTGGCGCTCCTTGGGGACCGTGGGCGTCGTCTTGGGCATAGCCTTCTTCGCGGCCATGGTTTGGCTCTTCACGAGTTGGGGCTGGTTCAGCCTTTCCAACCATAACGCGCTCATCTGGGTGGTCCTCGTCATGATGGCGTGCTTGTTGACGCTCGGCCTGTGCTGGGCCCTCCTGCAGGCGCGCATCGCGGGTCAGGCCGTCGTCGAAGAAATCAAACGCTGACCTCTTAGTTGCCGCCGCGGCGCCCGCGGGCTCCGCAGGCCCCACGAGCCGCGCGAGCCCACAAGCCCACGAACCCACGAGCCCACGAGCCCACGAGCCCACGAGCCCTTTAAACGTTTGTCCTCCCGCTCGCCTCTAATGGCTAGAGTGAGGCCATCAGGTGATTTTAAGTGGGGACGGTTCAAATGCTGCGGGCTGCAGACGCGATGGACGCGGCGGTTGAGCCGGTCGAACTGATTGCCGCTGCGGCCGGCGGCGACCTGACCGCTTTCGAGCAGCTGTACCGGCTGTTCTCCCCGCGGGTCTACGGTCTGTGCCTGCGCCTGACCGGTCAGCGCGAAGCGGCCGAGGACTGTACGCAGGAGTCCTTCGTGGCCGCTTGGCGTGCCCTGACCGGCTTCGAGCAGCGCAGCCGATTCTCCACCTGGCTGCACCGCATCGCCGTGCACACGGTACTCGCACGTCGCCGGGGATTGCGCGTCGCGTACGAAGTGGCGGAGCCCGCGGCCGGACTGCCCGAGGTGGCGGATCCCGGCAGCGAAGCCGCCGCTCGACCTGGAGCGGGCGATCGCGGCTCTTCCGGACGGCGCGCGCCACGTGCTGGTGCTGGTCGGATTGTATGGATTCAGTCACACCGAGGCGGCCCAGACACTGGGCATCGCCGAAGGCACCTGCAAGGCGCAACTGCATCGCGCGCGCGGTCTGCTGGCCGCCGCGCTCGGATTGGAGATGTCATGAACGACCCTTGGGCCAAGCCCCTCGATGAACGGCTCGCGAATCTGCCGCGCGACATCGCGCCGCCGCGAAATCTCTGGCCCGGTATCGCCGGCCGCCTGCAGCCGAAGCCGCGCCGTGCGCGCCCGCTGATGTGGGCGGCAGCGGCCGGACTGGCCGGCGCCTGCGTGGCGAGTGCTCTCACCTGGGCGGTGCTCAAGGAACGACTGGCCGCGCCCCCAGCACCGATCGTGGTGCGCGCCTCGAACTTCGACGAACCGCGGAATCCGAGCTACGTGGCCGCCCGCGCGTCGCTCGAAGTCACTTTTCGCGAGCGGCTGAAGCTGCTCGATCCGGCCACACGCGCGCGCATCGAGGCCAGCCTGACGGTCATTCGTCAGGCTCACGAAGATATCCGCAAGGCATTGGCGAGCGACCCTGGAAGCCCGCTGCTGGAGCAGCTCTGGCAGAGCACCTGGCACGACGAACTCGACCTGTACGACAACGTCGTGCGGGCCACCCAAACCACGATGACGAGGACCTGACCCATGTTCAAATCACTTTCTGCGGCGGGTTATGCCGGCCGGATTGCAATCTGCGCACTGGCGTCGCTGGTCGTCCCCTGGTCGCTGGTCCTTGCGGGACGGGTCATCGAGGAGCATCGCGCCGCCGATCCTCACGGCGAAATCGAAATCGTCATCGTATCGGGCAAGCTCGAGGTCGACGGCTGGGATCGGAGCGAGATCGAGGTCAGCGGCACCGCGGGCGATAACGTCGAGCGGGTCGATGTGACGGGCGCCGGCAACCATACGTCCATTCATGTCGTGTCGCGCTCCTCTCACGCCTGGGGTTCCGATGACGAGGCACACCTCGTGGTGCATGTTCCGGCGAAGAGTGCCGTGACAGTCGCGCTGGTCAGCACGGACTTCAAGACCACGGGAGTCTCAGGCGATCTGAAGCTGCAATCGGTGAGCGGCAATTTGAGCGGCGATGCGGGAGGCGACATTCGCGCAACCACGGTGAGCGGCGACGTTCGTCTGACCGCGCGCGCCGCCAAGGCGATTGAAATCAAGACCATCAGCGGCGATATGCAGATCGCGGGCGGAGGCGGCGAGGTGGACATCAGCACGGTGAGCGGTAAAGCCAGCGTCGAACTCGCCGACGTCAGGCGCGGCCGCTTCAAAAGCGTGTCCGGCGACATGAAAGCGACGCTGGCGCTGGCGCCCGACGGACAGATCGAAGGCGAATCGGTGAGCGGCGACTTGAGCCTGACGTTCGCCGCCGCGCCGGCCGCGGAGTTCGATGTGCAATCCTTCAGCGGCGACATCAAGAATTGCTTTGGACCCAAACCCGCCGAGTCGCGCTACGGTCCCGGATCGCGGCTGCAATTCACCAACGAGGATGGGCATGCCCGCGTGCGGATCAACACCAAGAGCGGCGACGTGCGGCTATGCGTCAAAGGGATGAGCGGCGGCACTCATGTGTCCGCGCTGTCGCTCGCACGGCCGCACGACGTGGGTCTGCGGCTACACGACGTGCACCTGGTGGTGCCGTACGCCTTCTGAGTCAGAGTACGCCTACGTCTCAGGGTAACGGATGCCGATGGTGCGGGCGCGGGTCTTTTCCCTACCATGAGGCGTTACTTCACCCACCGCAGGAACGTCCATGAACACGGCAACCCCCACCGCTTCCCCCGTCACGCTGCCGCCGCTGCCCTATGAGCAGAGCGCGCTGCATCCGGTCATTTCCGCGAATACCCTCGGATTTCACCATGGCAAGCATCACAAGACCTACGTCGATACGCTGAACAAGCTCATCGGGGGGACCGAGTTTGCGGACATGACGCTCGAGAAAATCGTCAAGGCAACCGCCAATCAGCCGGATCATGCGGATATCTTCAACAATGCGGGACAGACGTGGAATCATAATTTTTATTGGCGCAGCATGCGGCCGAGCGGCGGCGGGGAGCCGCCGGCGGCGCTCAAGCGACTGATGGAATCGTCCTTCGGCAGCGTCGATGCCTGCAAAAGAGAATTGTCGAAGGCCGCCGTGGGGGAATTCGGCAGCGGCTGGGCGTGGTTGGCGCAGGACGGTGAAAAGCTCAAGATCATCAAGACGGGCAACGCCAATTCACCGCTCACGCTGGGATCAAAACCGCTGCTGACCATCGACGTATGGGAGCATGCTTATTATCTGGATTACCAGAACCGGCGCCTCGACTATGTGAATGCCGTGATCGACAAGCTTGCCAACTGGAATTTCGCCGCGGAGAATCTGGGCCGCAGCTAAGCCTGCGCCGATTCATTGCTGCGCGCGGCTGCGGCTATTCGAGCCGGGCGCGGCGCTCGAGCAGAAGGGCGCGCAGCACCGAGCGGTGGCATCGCGACTCATCGGCGCAGTAGCAGCCGACCGAGAAGTCGGCATGATGCGACAGGGCGGCGAGCAGATTCAGCGCGGCCGTCTCGTTCGTGCCGCCCATCTCGCGGCGGTACTTTTTCACGAATCGGCTCCAATCCCGCTCCGAGCGTGCCGCCAGCGCCAGTTTCACCGTGTCCGGGCTCGGTGCCAGCGTCGGCAGCCACACGTCGTAGAAGTTCTTTGAGGCATACTGCGTTTTCGGAATACCCCGGGGCGGGCGCCTCACGGTACCGATGCGCAGGCCTTCGCCGGGGATGCGGTCGGTGCCCAGGCGCACGATTCGAATTGCCACGACGAGTACTGTAACGGATTGACGGGGCGGGTGGGGACGATGCGATCGATTGCTCGAGAAGCACTGCCGCAGGATGCGCTGCTCAACACCTATCGCGGCGGTATGGGCCCCGAACGCTGGGGGGCCTATGGCGACTGCTTTTCGGTCACGGTCGAGCGGGCGGTGAGTCTGGCGGAGTACGTGTTTGCCTTCTACACTTCGCCCGTATTTCGAATCGAACGGCTGATTCTGCAGGTGTGCGTCGGCATGCCCTCGAACGACGCGGCTGCGCGTGCGCTGGCTGATGGATCGGCGGCATCTTTCGCGGTGTGGTACGTCGGTCAGCGCACGACCACGCAATTGCTGATGTGCGATCGATACGAGCGCACGCGCTCGTGGTTTCGCGCCGTGCCCGTGGGCGGCGACCGGACTCTGCTGCAGTTCGGAACGGCTGTTGCGGCGGCACGCGACAATCGGACCGGAACTGCAGCGCTCGGCGGCGGCATGCGGGCACTGTTGCGATTTCACGTGCTATATTCAAAAGTGCTCCTGCGCGCGGCCACGGTCGGTATAATGAAACGCGCCGCATCATAGCCATCGGGGAAGTCATCATGAGTCAGCTGCTCCGCCTATCTGCCGCTCGCGCCCTGGTGGCGGCGGCCGCGATCATGGTATTCAGCGCAACCGCTTTCGCCGTCGACGTGAAGGTCAATTTGACCGGCGCGGAAGAGACGCCGCCGGTGACCACGGCCGCATCGGGCAGCGGAACCATTTCCATCGCTGCGGACAAATCCGTCAGCGGCACCATCAAGACCACGGGGATCGACGGGACGGCCGCGCACATTCACGTGGGCGCGGCGGGCCAAAGCGGGCCGCCCATCATCACGCTCGAACAGAGCACCGCCGGGGTATGGAAGGTGCCCGCAGGCGCCAAGCTTACCGCCGATCAGTACGCGAATTTCAAGGCCGGTAAATTGTACGTCAACGTCCACAGCGCGGCGCACAGGCCGGGCGAGATTCGCGCGCAGCTCAAGCCCTGACCGGGCTCAAGCCTGACCGGCGCCGCCGTTCAGGCCGCTTCGCGCAGCGCGTTCGCGGCGCCGGCACTGTGCCGCGAGACGATGTCCTGCGAAACGTCCCACAGCCGCCGGGCGAGTTCGAGATCCTCGAGCAGCGGGCTGCCTTTGGCAATGTGACAATTGACCCAATACTCCCCGGTGACGCCGCTGACCTGCGGGCTCGCAGCCAGCAAGGCCTGGGTGGCCGCGCCGCGCCGCGCCGACTTGAAGAAGGGCGCCGCCGCCGCCAAGGCGATTCGCAGCGGCAGGGTCAGGCTCTTGTTGAGGCCGGTGCCTCGCGTGGCGCCGGGGTGAACCGAATTGACGGCGATGCCGCGGGCGGTGAGACGGCGCGACAACTCCTTGGCGAACAGCGCGTTCGCGAGCTTCGATTGCCCATAGAACATGAAGGGCTTGTAGAATCTGCGGCCGTCGAGATTATCGAACATGATGCCTTCAACCGGCGCGTGCGTGATGCTGGCGCTGCTGCCGACGATGACGATGCGCCCGGTGCCATTGCGCACCAGGTCCAGGAGCTGGTTCACCAGGGCGAAGTGGCCGATATGATTGACGAAGAACTGCATCTCGACGCCGCAGCGGGTCTGCAAATTCGGCAGATTGGCGATGCCGGCATTGGCGACGATGGCATCCAAGGGTCCTTGATGCGCACGGATCGAGTCCGCCGCCGCGGCGATCGATTCAAGATCTGCAAGGTCGCAGGCCACGGGAATGCAGGAGGGGTCCGCCTTGGCGCAAGCCGCGCGGGCATCGGCAAACGACCGGGCGAGACCGATCACGAGCGCTCCGTTGGCAGCGAGCGCGTTCATGGTTTCGAATCCGAGCCCGGAGTTGCAGCCCGTGACCACGATGCGCCGCCCAGTGAGATCGACTCCCGCCAGCACCTTATCCGCGGTCGAGCGCGCGCCAAATGGAATTGAGTTCAGCATCGACATACCTCGCTACCTGTGCTGCGTCAACGGCGCGCAGAACATGCGGGCCGCGACCGTCACACCCTTCACAAATTCTTCCCGAGATGTGCAACTTTGCTTGAGGCCCCGCGCGGTGGCATGCAGCGTGCGCGCCAAGTCCGCGGGGCGGAGATCAGCCGCGGTGCAAAAGCCGTTCAGCGGCGAATCCGTGATGGCGCGCGTCAGTGCCTGCTCGAATTTCGCCTCGTAGTGGGCGAGCGTCGAGCCCGCGAGCGAGGTGCTCGCGCACATGAGATCCGCGGCATCCGCGCCGAGCGATCCGACGAAGCGCCCGGACCATGCATCGCAGGCGGCAATGAGTCTCGATTCCAAACCGTCCTCGCCGCGGGCCAGGGCCGCGGCGGCTGCGCTCAACTGACTGTTGAGAGAGTGCTCCACCGCTTTGCGAAACAATTCTTCCTTGTTGGCAAACTGCAAGTACAGGCCTTGCCGCGAGACGCCTGCGGCGCGGGCCACTTCTTCCATCGAGGCCTTGCGGAAGCCAAAGCGGGCGAACACGCCGACGGCAGCCTCCAACACCGCCGCCTGGCGCGCGTCGGCCGGTTCCACTGGCGGAGGCATGGATTATGTTCACATGTACATGCTAGACAATATGGCGCCATAACGTCAATTCTGGTTGGGCGGGCCCCAACTGCGGGCTGAGAATAGAAACGAATATAAACAGTAAGATACGATGTTATCGTACAGTACCATATTAATTGAGGTGTCCATGCAAATCCTAGGAATCACCGGACGGGCTTATCCAGCGGCGACCCGCGGTATGGCGATCGGCTTGGCTCTGCTGTTGCTGGGTGTTTCGCCGGCCGCGCGCGCGGACGACTACCAGCGGCGCGTCGAGCAAATTCTGCTGCGCACCCCGCTGATCGACGGCCACAATGATTTGCCTTGGGAGATCCGCGAGCGGTTCAAGGGCGATCTCGCCGCGGTTGATTTGCGATCCGACACCGCGCATTTGCCGGCTCCCGAGGGCGCGGCTCCGCTCATGACGGATATTCCGCGCCTGCGCGCCGGACACGTGGGAGGGCAATTCTGGTCGGTGTGGATACCGACCGAAACGAAGGGCTTCGAGGCGGTCCAGACGACGCTCGAGCAAATGGATCTGGTGAAGCGCATGGCGGAGCGCTATCCCGCCGATTTGGAAATGGCCTACACCGCGGCGGATGTGCGCCGCATTCACCGCTCCCACAAGATTGCCGCGATGATCGGCATCGAGGGGGGGCATCAAATCAACAATTCCCTGGCGGTGCTGCGCCAGATGTATGACGCGGGCGCGCGCTACATGACGCTGACCCACACCAGCAACACCGCGTGGGCGGACTCGGCAACGGACAAGCCTGTTCTTCATGGTCTCGCGCCGTTCGGCATCGAGGTCGTTCGCGAAATGAACCGCCTCGGCATGCTGGTCGATTTGAGCCACGTATCGCCCGACACGATGCGGGCCGCACTGGGCGCAAGCGCGGCGCCCGTCATTTTCTCGCACTCCTCGGCACGCGCGCTGGTCGACCATCCGCGCAACGTCCCCGACGACATCCTTCGATCCGTGGCCGCGAATGGCGGAGTGGTCATGGTCAATTTTGCGCCCGGCTATGTATCGGAAGCGCGCAATCGCTGGGATGCCGACCAGGCGGCGGAGCGCACCCGCTTCAATAGCCCGCCGTACGTCGGCCTGTACATCGGTCAGCCGGAACGAGCGAAGGCGGCGCTTGCGGATTGGGAGCAAAGACACCCGCGCCCGGCGACTACGCTGGCGCAAGTCGCCGACCACATCGATCACATCAAGCAGGTGGCGGGCGTCGATCACGTCGGCTTGGGCTCGGATTTCGATGGGATTGGAGACGCGCCCGTGGGGCTGGCCGGCGTGGATCGATATCCGGCGCTGCTCGAAGAGCTGATGCGCCGCGGCTGGACGGATGCCGAGGTGGCCAAGCTGGCGGGTGAAAACGTGCTGCGTGTCATGGCGGCGACGGAAAAGGTTGCCGAGAGACTGCGCGCCGAGCGGCCGGCATCCAGTGCGCTGCTCGCGGCGCCGGCAACGCACTGACTGGCGGCAGCGCGGGCGGTGCATCGATCCTTGAAATGATTTCGCGGCCGCGCCGGTCACCTGCTCATGCGCTCGTTACCGCGAAAATATCTACTGGCCGGCGCGCTGCTGTGCTGGGCAGCCGGCGCCGCCGCGCAGCACCGGCCCGCGGTGCTCGAGCTCTACACCTCCGAGGGCTGCAGCTCATGCCCGCCCGCGGAGGCGCACGTCGGCGAGCTGGCGCAGCGGCCTGATGTGCTGGCTTTGGCGTTCCATGTCGATTATTGGGACGATTTGGGTTGGCGCGACCGCTTCGGTCTCCCGGAGAGCGTGCAGCGGCAGCGTATCTACGCGAAGTCCCTGGGTCTCTCCTCGGTCTATACGCCGCAGGCCATCATCGATGGACGTGCCGATATCGTCGGCAGCGACGCTCCGGCCATCGACAAGCGCTTGAGCGCGAAACGCGTCGGTATCGAGCTTACCGTCGCGGTGCGGGGCGCCGAAGTCCAAATCGATGTGGGTACGCAGGAGCGCGCCGTGCCGAGCGACGTCGTGCTCGTGGCCTACCGCCGCAGCGCCGTTTCGGCGATCGGCAGGGGCGAGAATTCGGGGCGCACGCTGACGGAATTTAACATCGTGCGCGCCATTCGCACGCTTGGGTCGTGGGATGGGCGCAGCCAACAATACCGGGCGCCACTCGAATCGCTGCCCGGCGATGCCACCGACGTCGCCGTGCTGGTTCAGCCGTCGGGCCAGGGCCCCATCATCGGCGCCGCAACCTGCGCACTGCGCTGAAGCCGATCGCTGCTGCAGCCGCTACAGCGCCTCGCGCCAGCCGTCGCGCGCGAATTCAATGGGACCTGTGTAGCTGACCTGGATGGAGGCGCGCACGGCGTCGCGCGCGGCATCGATGGTTGGATTGAGGTGACTGAGCAGCAGCATCTTTGCCCCGGTGCGCTGCGCGATGCGGCCAATGTCGCGCGGCGGCGTGTGCAGCGTGTAAAGGACGGCGGGCGAGCCCGGCGGATCGAGCACGACGGCATCGAAAATCAGCATATCCGTGTTCTGCGCCAGCCGCGTGAGCGCCGCATGCCCGGCGGCGTCGATATCGCCGCTGAAGGTAATACTGCGGCCGCGGTAATCGATTCGATACACGACGCTCGGCGCATCGCCGTGATGTCCCGTGATGGCCGACAGCCTCAAACCATCCGCGTTGAGGAGCAACTGCGGCCGCGCGCTGCGCATGACATTGTGCGCATGCAGCGTCAGGCGCCCGGCGAAGTCGCGCAGGTAGCCGAAGGCGCCCTGCGCTCCGAACATCAAATCGACGAATTGCGTCGTCGAGGGGAAACGTGCCGCGTCCGGCCCGCCGCGACTGCCGGGAGGTCCGAAGATATTGAATTCCGCGCCGCTGCGCTCGGCTACGATCCTGGCCTTGATCAGCCCCGGCAACTCCGCTGCATGATCGACGTGCAGGTGAGTCAACAGCACGGTGTCGAGGCGGCTGAAATCCACGTTCGCTTCACCGGCGCGGGCAAAGGTTCCGGGACCGGCGTCCACCAGAATGCGCGGCCGGCCGTCGAGCGATACGATGTAGCCCGCGCCCGCGCGCCCGGTGGCGCCCGGACCGCCGGAACCCAGCACCAGCAGCGACAGGCCGGGTCGCAGAGTGCCGCCGGATTCGACGTCCTGCGAGGCGGCCGTGAGCCCGCTCAAAAGCAGCCAGGCACCCAGCAGCTTGCAAACCCAGACCGCCGCCCGCGGCGGATCAGCGATTGACATCGACGACCACGCGCCCGCGCACCTGGCCTTTGAGGATCTCAGCGGCCAGGCGCGGCACTTCGTCGAGGCGGGCGTTGACCATGATCGCCTCCAATTGGTCGAGCGGCAGGTCGGATTGCAGGCGGTTCCATGCCTCGAGCCGGCGCGGCATGGGACACATGACGGAGTCGATGCCGAGCAGGCTCACGCCGCGCAATAGGAACGGAATGACGGTGTGGTCGAGCTTGCTGCCGCCGGCGAGGCCGACCGCGGCGACCGCGCCGCCGTACTTCGTCTGCGCGAGAACCCGGGCGAGCGTATTGCCGCCCACCGAATCGATGCACGCCGCCCAGCGTTCGCCCTCGAGCGGCCGCTTGGCGGAATCCGAGAACCCCGAGCGGTCGATGATCGTGGTCGCGCCGAGACTCTTGAGATAGTCATGAGTTTCTGAGCGTCCGGTCGAAGCGACCACTTGATATCCGCGCTTTGCCAGGATGGCCGTGGCCACGGATCCGACTCCCCCAGCGGCGCCGGTGACCAGCACCTCGCCCGACTTTGGCATGAGTCCCTGCGCTTCGAGCGCGATGACGGCGAGCATCGCGGTAAAACCGGCGGTGCCGATCGCCATGGCTTGGCGCGTACTGAGGGCGGCCGGCAGCGGCACCAGCCATTCGCCGTTCGCGGCGGCTCGTTGGGCCAGACCGCCCCAACGCACTTCACCGACCCGCCAGCCGGTCAGGATGACTTTGTCGCCCGGCTTGTACTTGGGATCGTCGCTCTTGATCACGCTGCCCGCCATGTCGATACCGGGCACATGCGGATACTGTTTCACAAGGCCCCCGGCTCCGGTGACGACCAGGCCATCCTTGTAATTGACCGTACTGTATTCCACCGCGAGTGTGACATTTCCGGGGGGCAACAAAGATTCATCCAGTTGCTGGACCGCGGCGATGACCGACCCACCGGCGTTATCCACCACCAATGCCTTGAACATACAGCGTTTCCTCGGTGTGCCCTGCGAGCAATATACCTTTTTGTCTCCGCCTTGCCGCCGTGTCGCCAAAAAAACGTCCCGCGCGGCAACCAATGACCCCGGCTTTAGGTACCTACGATTGACCATGCGGCAAGCACGGCACCAGCGCTTGCGCGAGTTGATCAACGAACCAACGAAAGGGGACTCTTCATGATTATTCAACACACAGCGCGGGGCGCCCGCAATTTGCGCCGCGCGCTCTCCATGATCTTGCTGGCAGCGAGCGGCGGTCTCGCCGCCGTGCAGGACGCCGCGGCCCAGGACGCCTTTATCCCGACGCTCGTCAATTCCTCCACGGTCCCCTCGATTGGGGATGTCAATCCGTACGGCGTCGCCTTCGTCCCGGAGGGATTTCCGGCCGGCGGCTCGATCGCACCCGGCGACGTGCTGGCCGCCAACTTCAACGCCAGCTCCAATATCCAAGGCACCGGGACGACGATCATCCAATTTACGCCCACCGGCGCCATTGCGCCCCCCGGAGCCGCCACGACGTTTTTCACCAGTGCGCTGCCGGGCTTGAGTACGGCGCTCGGCGTGTTGAAGGGCGGGTTCGTTCTGGTCGGCAACCTACCCACCACGGACGGCACTGCCGCGACCGCCGGCCAGGGCGCGCTGCAAGTCATCGATCGTCACGGCACTGCAGTTCAAATCTTGACCGATGCCAAGCTGCTCGATGGTCCGTGGGACCTGGCTGTGGACGATCATGGAACTTGGGCGCAGGTGTTCGTGTCCAGCGTTCTGAACGGCACCGTGTCGCGCTTTGACGTTGCCGTGACGGGCAAGGGCGTTTCGGTCCTGAAGAAATCGCAAGTGGCCGGCGGCTACACGCATGTTCCGAATGCCGCGGCGGTCGTGCTGGGACCCACGGGTCTGGCGTTCGACGCGGAGTCCGACACATTGTACGTGGCGTCCACCGCCGACAATGCCATTTACGCCGTGTCCCATGCGAGCCGGATATCCAATGGCAGCGGGCGCGGCAAGCTCGTGTTTGCCGATGCGCACTTGCGCGGACCGCTCGCGCTGCGCCTGGCACCCAACGGTCATCTGCTCACGGCGAACGGCGATGCCGTCAATGCCGATCCGCTGCATCCCAGTGAAATCGTGGAATTCGACCGATCGGGACACTTCGTGCGCGAGTACGACGTCGATTCGAGCCAGGGCGGGGCGTTCGGCATCGATACCGTGTTGCACGGCGGCGCCTTCAACTATGCCGTCATCGATGACGTGACCAACAGTCTCGCCGTTTATCGATTGCCTTCGGAGGAGTGACGGGATGTAGCTAGTGCGCTGCGCACACCGGCAGCGCATTCTCCGCTCCCCAGCAGCGAGGTGATTGCGGCGCAGGCGTTGATGCTGTCGCCGCCGCCCGGCCGATCAAGATGCGTCGTCGTGTCGTGCAGCAGGCGATAGACCGCCGCCGAGGTCAAATTAGCGTCGCGTCCGAGCAGCAAGGCAACGGTGCCGGTGACGTGTGCGGTCGACAAGGAGGTGCCGGAGGCAAAATCGTAGCGGCCGCCCGGCAGCAGCGTGAGAATCTCCTGTCCCGGCGCATGCAACGGCGCGCGCAACGAGGTGCCGGAGTCTGCGTCGGTGCCGCCGTTGGCCACCTCGATCACCCCGTCGACCGCCAGGAAATGATCGTCGCCCGTCGAGGGCTCGGCCGGAGCCGCGCCGATGAATAGGATTCCGCGCCGCAGCCCCTCACGGATGAGGTCGCGCAGCAACGGATCCGCTGGTCCGCTCAGGCTCAGATTGACGATGTGAACGTGAGCGTCCAACGCCGCGGTGAGCGCCTGCGCCAGGGTGAACGAATTACAGCGCGCCGCGTCGGCGTCGTCGTGAAGCTGCCAGCATGCCTTGAACACCGCCAATCGGGCGCCCGGGGCCACGCCGACGATGCCTTCGTGGTTGTTCGCCACGGCGGCGATGATGCCGGCGAGCTCCGTGCCGTGCCGATCGCGCCGGAACTGCTCGGCGTCGGAATCCACGAAGTTGCCGATTTGCACGACCGCGCCGCGCAAATCCGGATGTTCAGTATCGACGCCGGTATCGATGATCGCGATTCGGACGCCCTCTCCGCGGGACCAGGCATGCGCCTCCGCCACCTCCATTTGTTGAAAGCCTCGCTGCAGACCGACATAGGGGTCATCGTAAACGGCGGTCTGCGTGGCGAAGGTTTGCAGGGGCTGCGCGATTCGCACACGCCGATCCTGAGCCAAGGAGGCGAGGACCGCGGCTCGATCCGCGTTCGCGGACAGCTCGAGCACGGCGCAGTGCATGTGCAGCGGCGCAATGGGCCACGCGCTCACCTCGCGCAGCCCGTAATCGCGCTCGACACCCTTGAGCACCTGCGCCGCGTGGGATGTCGGCCCATACAGGGTCAAGCCATCGTATCCTTTCGGGGAACTGCCGGCGTGTCCGGCGGGAGTCGGCTCCACGTTGTCCACCCCGGCGACGATGTAGCGCTCCGGTTCATCGCTGAGGCGTTGCGCCGCAACCGGCGCCGTCGCGGGCAGCCGCATGCCGGCGCAGGCGCACAGCCCGGCGCCCAGCAGTACGGCCAGCGGCCGATAATTCACGGGGGCGGTACCGGACCCGATACCGGTCCGATCGATTCGGCAAAGCGCACCGTATCGTGTCCGCGCAGCTTGCGCAGCGACCAATCGATCGATTGCGGCCCGCTCATCGCCAAGGCATATACGCCCGCTTCCGTGGGGCCGGCAACGATCCGCAAATGCGCATCGTCCAGCAAGCTCTGCAGTTCGGACAAGGTCACGGTCGGGGCAAACACGGCGCGAATGACCGCGCCTGCCTGCGGCGCCGCCGCGGCAGTGACCGTGTAATAGGCGGGCGGACCCACATGCCGCTGCGCCTGCCAATGGAGCGTCGCCGGGATGCTCACAGCCGCGGTCACGGCGACCAGCGAAGCGGCGATCGCCGCGGCGCGGCGCCGCGGGCGGCCGTCGGCGGGACGTGCTTGCTGCGGCGGCGAGTCGGCCGCGGCGGTGACCGCGGTTCTTTCGATGCGCTGTCGCAGCTTGTTGAGTCCGGCCATCGGCATTTGCTCGACAGCGGAGTCGGCGGCGATCACTTGATAGATCTGCCGTTGGGCGGCGCACTCGTCGCGGCACGCACCGCACACGCGCAGGTGCGCTTCGACACGCCGGCCGTCGGCTTCGCTCAGCCGGCCATTGACGTGCCATGGCAGCAGTTCCCAAATATCCCGGTGCTCGGCGGTCGGCGGCTGTGAAGTATTCATAGCGGTGCTGAATCGTTGAATATGTCGGCGGCGGCAATGCCGCCCAATACCGGCAGAGAGCGGCGCAATTTTTCGCGCGCATGAAACATGCGCGCCTTCACCGTGCCCGCCGGGCAAGCGGTGATTTCCGCGATCTCCTCGATCGAATGTCCCATGTGGTAGGCAAGCTCCATGGTCAGGCGCTGCTCCATCGGTAGATGTTTCAAGGCATGCGCGATCCAATCGCGCAATTCCGCGGCCGCCGTCGGATCGACGGACTCCTCGGGCAGGTCGTTGCTGCTCTGGGCGCGCTGCAATCCGTCATTGCCGCGCAGCGACTTGAGCGCGATGCGGTATGCGATCCCGATGATCCAGGTCGAGACGCGCGAAGCGCCGCGAAATTCCTTCGCGTGCTGCCATACGACCATGAACGTGTCGTTGATGATTTCTTCGACCGTGTCGTAACGCGGCGCAATTCTCGACAAGAACCGCGCCAGACGCCGGTGATAGCCCAGATAGAGCACGTCAAGCGCCTGGGCGTCGCCGCGCGCGACCGCGCTCAACAGGTCTTCGTCCTGCTGCTTCGAGTATTGGCGTATTGCAACCATATTCGGTAAGTACCTGCGGCGCGTGAAAAAGTTGCCTTGCCTCTAGAAACGCCAGATGACCGTGGCGGTCCAGCGGTTATGCGCTGCAGCACTATAAAACAACGCCGCGGCCTCGGCGTTGGTATTGACATAGGCCAGTGAAACCGACCAGGGCGCGAGGTCCAGGACGCCGCCGGCGCTCCAATAGGCATAACCGCCCCCGCCGGCCCCGTCGGCCCCGCCGAGGTGCGAGTACCCCACACCCACGGTCGCGGCCACTCGGTGGCTCCAGGGAGTGCGCGCGGTGACTTCAGCCGTTTCGGCGGCGACTCCGTACAAACCGTCGCCGAAGACATAACGCGGCGCGTCGGGAGAATACACGAGGCCGACATCCAGCCAATCGTCGAAAGCCGCCTCGAAACCGAGCTCCGCATAATTGTACTGCGACCCAGAGTCGTTCCACACGTAGCCGTAGTAGCTCGCGACCACCTTGGCGCGCCAGGCACTGCTCGCCTGCCACGCGTAGCCGATGAACCCGCTCAATTCTGCATTGCGGTGATCGCCTTCGTCGAATTTCACGCTGGAAGCAAAGACACCGCCGATGAGTCCCGTGTCGGTGGCGACGTGCAGATCCGCCTGAGCCGCCGCGCCTTGGTTGCTGCGCGAAATTCCGCGCACCAGGTAATCGCTCGTCACGGCGAGCGATCCACCCCACACATCGGCGGCATGATTCCAGCGGGGCAGGAACAATGCGCAGAGACATATTGCGGCAAGCCGCATGCGATCGCGCAGCCGGCTTGCGGCGAGCGAGACGGATGGGAAATCGTCCATGAGGCGATGGATTCCGGCGACGTCGATGCGCGCCAGATTAAACCTTTCTCGGTTCGTTGGGCACCTACCTCACAGAACAACCCGACTCGGGGGAATCATCGTGTACGAACGGCGCGCCGAGCTGCACGGCTATTTTCAGCGCGCGCGGCGTGTCGCTACTCTGCGTCGGCGAACTCGAGGTTTCGCGGCGGTTCGATATCGAAGCGCAGGCGCGGCAGCCGGGCCTTGAGCAGTTCTCGATCGAGCTCGGCCGCCTCACCGTCGCGCAGGCCTCGCCATCCCGTCTCGATGCGGCTCCAGTCTTTGAGAGCGAGTTCGGTCTCGCTCGCCTGTACTGCCGTGGGCGCGGCGTCGGCGTCGGTGACTTGAGTGTAAAGAGTCAAGAAATCGCCGTTGAGGCGTTCGAGCCCGCGGACCGGCGCAGCGGCATCGTCGGCGGATTCGAGCAGGGCGGCGATGTGCACATCGAGCGAGCGAATTCGCGGGGCGAGCAGCGCATCGGCGCGTGCGCCAAGATCGGTCAGCTGCGCCCGGATCGAGCGCGCCTCGAGCAATGCGCCGGCACTGGCGTCGAGCGCGGCGGCGAGGCGCCGCGCGAGATCGAACTGCGCCGAGAAATCCTCGGTACTGAGTTTGACGCGCGGATCCGCGCTCACGCTCAAGGGCTGCTCCCACTGATGCGCACCGACGCTCAGGCGCACCCGGTAGGTCCCCGGATTGGCCGGCGGACCCAAGGGTTCCTGCGGCGTATCGCCGGGCACCGCGGATATCGGGAATGTGCGCTTCACACTGCGCGGCGGCGCATAGTGCAAATCCCAGACCCAGCGATGCATGCCGGCGCCGGCCGAGGGGGGCGGCGTCATGCGGATCCAGTACGCCGGTATCAATTCGCGTTCGAGTTGCGCCGGCGTGAAGGGGGGCGGGTCGGCGCTCGAGGCGCGGCGCACCACGGTGCCGCTCGAATCGAGTATCTCGATGGTCACGGTGCGGCCGGCATCGTGGGCGAGGTAGTAGTCGATCACCGCGCCATCCGGCGGATTGCGTCCCGCCGGTTCATCCGGCTGGATCGGCGTGTCGCTGCCGGTGCTGCGCTTCACGCGCACGGCCGGCGCCGGCTTCAGCAGCATCGCCTCGCGTGCTGCGGGCGGCGCAGGGAATTGCCGCAGCGGACTGATGTCATCCAGCACCCAGAAGGATCGTCCATGCGTGGCCACGATGAGATCCACCCCGTGGATCGCCAGGTCGCGCATCGAGGTGTGAGGCAAATTGAGCTGCAGGGAACTCCAGTGATCGCCGTCGTCGTAGGAGACCCACACGCTCTTCTCGGTGCCGGCGAACAGCAGGCCGCGGCGGCTCAAATCCTCGCGCACGGTGTTGACCGGCGCATCGTCCGCCAGCCCGGCGATGATCGGGCTCCAGGTCCGGCCGCCGTCGCGGGTTCGGTAGACATAGGGCCGCAAATCATCGACGCGAAATCGGCTCACCGACACGTAGGCAACCTGGGGATCGAAATGCGAGGCCTCGATTTGCGTCACCTTGCTCCACGGAGTGAGGGCCGGCGGCGTCACGTTTTGCCATTGCTTGCCGCCATCGCGCGTCACCCAGATCAAACCGTCGTCGGTGCCCGTCCAAATGAGCCCATCCGCCAGAGCGGACGCGCTCGCCGCGTAGATGACGCCGCGCTGCAGGTCGGCCTTCGGCATGTGCAGAGCGCCGACGCTGGCCGGCGCGCCCGGGTTGTCCCGCGCAAGGTCCGGGCTGATGACGCGCCAGTGTTGACCGCCGTCGGTGGTCTCGTAGAGACGATTGGCCGCGTAATACATGCGATGCGCGTCTTGCGGGGAAAACAGCAGCGGTTCGGTGCGATCCACGCGCACAGCCGCGCCTTTGAGCGGGATCGGCGTGATGTCCTGCACCTGCCCCGTCGACAAATGTGTTTTGGTGACGACATTGCGGCCCGAGCCATAGACGACGTCGGGATCCAAAGGATCCGGCACGGCATACCCGTACTCGATCACGCCGACCGGATGCCAGTCGCGAAACGTGACCTCGCCGTCGTTGCCGCGCGTGCTGATGCACACCGAGCCGCTCTCCTGCTGGCCGGAGCAGATCCGATACGGGAATGTATCGGTGACGCCGATGTGGTAGAGCTGTGCCGTCGGCTGATTGAGCCAGGAACTCCAGGTCGCGCCGCCGTTGACCGTGATGATGGCGCCTTGATCGCTGACCAGCGCGATGTGGCGGGGGTCATCGGGGCTGATCCAAAGATTTTGATAATCGTCGCCGCCGGGAGATCCGCGCAGCGATGACCAATGCGCGCCGCCGTCCGTCGACTTCACGGTCACCAAGCTCGCGCTGTAGAGCACGTCGGCATTGCGCGGATCGACCTTGATGATGGGCAGATCGCCGCCGCCGATGCGCAGCGCCGGCCGCGGATCGCTGCTGGCGCGCACCCAGGTTTCGCCGCCGTCATTCGACCGGTACACGCCCAAGCCCGCCGCCGAGCTGTAATCGCCCTCGGCGGTGGTGGCGACCGTCGCATACAAGCGGCCCGGCTCGCTCGGTGCCACCGCCACTTCGATTTGCGCCAGATTCTCCGGTAAGCCTTGCGTCAGGCGGCGCCAATGGTCGCCGCCGTCGGAGGACTTGTAGAGACCGCCCGTCGATCCGTTGAACACGTTCTTATCTTCCCACGGGCCGGAGCGCACGCTCCAAAGGGCGGCGTACAGCACGTTCGGATCATGCGGATCGATTTTGATGCAGGAGCCGCCCGTGTCGTCATCGGTGTGCAGTACTCGGGTCCAGTTCTTCCCGCCATCCTGTGATCGGAAGATCCCGCGCTGCGCATTCGCGCCGTACGGGTGCCCCAGGACCGCCGCATACAGCCGGTTGGGATCGCGCGGGTCCACGGCAAGGTCTGGGATCTGCTGAGCGTCGTCGAGCGCCAAGTGGATCCAATTCAGCCCCGCGTCCGAAGAACGGTAAATGCCGTTGCCGACCGACAAATCCGGCCGCGCCAGGCCCTCGCCGCTGGCCACGTAGATGACGCTCGGATCGGATGGCGCCACCGCGATCGCGCCGATGGATTGCGTCGGCGCCGAGTCGAACACGGGATTCCAGGTCCGGCCGTAATCGGTGGTCTTCCACACGCCGCCGTTCACCGCGCCGATCAGAAAAGTTTCGGGCTGACCGGGAATGCCGGTCACCGCGCGCGTACGGCCGCCACGAAACGGTCCGACCAGACGCCATTGCAGCGCCTGAGCCGCCGCGAGCGGCGCTTCCGCTGCTGCGGCTGCAGCTGCAGCCGCAGCAGCGGGCAGCGCGAACCCCACGGCCAATGCCGCCAGGCATGCGCGGCTCGCCATACTCATGCCGCTCATGTTCCTTGCGCGGCGCCGATGGCGGGCACGCCGTGCGCGCGCATCAATGCTTGGAACGCCGGCAAATCGGTGCCGGATACCGAGCGCCACTTGGCGAGCACCGCGGCAAGCTCGCCGTGCAGGTAGGCGTAGACCTGCCGCTGCGACTCGGTCGGGCCAAAATCCTCGGAGTCGAGCGTGACGGAGAAGGTGTCGTACTGTTCGTTCAGCATGTTCGGATAGCGCAGATTGTCCTCCGACGCGGCCATCTTGACCTGCAACAAGCGCCCTTCGATCGGCGCGAGCTTGGCCACGAGTTCATTCGCCGCATCGATGACCGGCTTGGCTTCGCCGTTATCCTTGCTCCAGTTCTTGACGATCTCGAGGCGCGCCCGCGTCTCGCGAATCTGGTTCACCGCCTTGTGCAGCGAATCGATGTCGGTCCAGGTCTGCATCGACAAGTCCGCGAGTTCATTCACTTCGTTTTCAGTGAGCTGGCCGTGCAACCGAGGATCCGGCACGACTTCGAGCGGCGCGGTTTGGCTCTTGCCGCCCACGGTCAGGCGCACCTGGTAATGGCCCGGCGCGACCAGGGGTCCGCGCGGACCGTCGTCGGCGTAGAACGCGCCCGGGAATTTTCTCCGGATCCTCCCAGCGAAGATCCCACGCGAAGCGATTGCCGCCGGCGGCGTCCGGAATCACATCCGCCGGTTTCTCGCGGTCGGTCCATTCTTCCGGCTGCTCGAAGCCACCGGGCCGGTGATTCGTGATGCGGCGAACCAGCTTGCCGTCGCCGGTGAGCACCTCGAGCGTGATGACCGCGTCCTCGGCAGGCTTGGTCTTCAGGTAATAGTCGATCACCGCGCCTGCCGGCGGGTTGTCGCCCACCGGCAGCCGGCGCTCGACTTGATTGGGATAATGCAGCTTCACCGCATGCGCCGGCTGGAACAGGTGGAAATCGCCGGCGGTGATGCCCGCGGCGGCCTGGCGCACGCGGCGACAGGTCGTCGAGTATCCAGAACGAGCGGCCATGAGTCGCGGCCACGAGGTCATTGTCCTTGACGACGAGATCATGGACCGGCGTGGTCGGCAGATTGAGCTGCAGCGCGTGCCAATGAGCGCCATCGTCGGCGGAAAAGTACACGCCGAGTTCCGTGCCGGCATAGAGCAGGCCCTTGCGCCGCAGGGTCTTCGCGCACGGCGCGCACATAGGCGCCGTCCGGGATGCCGTTGACGATTCGAGTCCACGTCTTGCCGAAATCATGCGTACGGTAGATCAGCGGCTTCAAGTCGTCGAGCTTGTGGCGATCGACCGCGACATAGGCCGTGGCCGCATCGTGCGGCGAGGGATCGATCAGGCTCACCATGCTCCACGCCGGCATGTCCTTCGGAGTGACGTCTGCCCAAGTCTGGCCATCATTGCGCGTCACTTGAATCAGGCCATCGTCGGTCCCGGCCCAGAGCAATCCCTGTTGCCGCGGCGACTCGCCGAGTGCAAAAACGGTGTCGTAGTACTCGACGCTGGTGATGTCGAGCGTGATCGATCCGCCCGAGGGCTGTTGTTTGCTCTTGTCGTTGCGCGTGAGATCCGGGCTGATGGCCTTCCAGGTGCGGCCCTGGTCGGGGCTGCGCAACACGAATTGCGCCGCCGTGTACAGAACATTGGAATCATGCGCCGAGACGAACAGCGGTTCGGTCCACTGCAGGCGGAATCGCAGGTCCGCGGCGCCGTTGCCCGATACGTCGAGCGGATACACCGACACATCGCGCAGATTGTTCGTGCGGTGATCGAGCCGGGTCATCTGCCCGCTGTCCGAATTCGCATAGATGATCTCCGGATCCTTCGGATCCGGCGCAATGAAACCGCTTTCGCCGCCGCCGACGTCGAACCAATCCTGGCGGCCGATGACGCCCTCGTCGTCGCGGCTCGCGATGGCGATCGTCGAATTGTCCTGCTGCGCGCCATACACGCGGTACGGCCAGCGATTATCCACGGCCACGTGATAGAACTGGGCGGTGGGCTGGTTGTACGGCTGGGTCCAGATTTGCCGCCGTCCACGGAAATGCTCGCGCCGCCGTCGCTGCCGTTGATCAGGCGGCGCGGATCCTTGGGATCGATCCACAACGCGTGATGATCGCCATGCGGGGCTGGCATCAATGTCGAAGGTTTTGCCGCCGTCCGCTGGAGCGGAACGCGCCGGTGTCGAGCACGTAAACCACGTCGGGAGCTCGACGGGGTCGGCAAATACATGGCTGTAGTACCAGGCGCGCTGCCGGAAACGATGATCATCGTTGACCCGGGTCCAATTATCGCCGTCATCATCCGAGCGAAATAAGCCGCCTTCGGCCGCTTCGATCATGGCATACACGCGCCCGGAACCGCGCCCGCCACCGACACGCCGATACGCCCGAGAATCCCCGCGGGCAAGCCATGTCCTTCGAGATGTTTCCAGGTGAGTCCGGCGTCCGTCGATTTGTACAGGCCGGAGCCCGGGCCGCCGCTCGAAAAATTCCAAGGCTGGCGGCGCATCTGCCAGAGGCGAGGCGTAGACAGTGTTTGGATTGCCGGGATCGAAGACCACATCGATCGCGCCGGTGTCGCGATCCTTGTACAAGACCTTGGTCCAGGTCTGCCCGCCGTCCGCGCTGCGGAACATGCCCCGTTCCTCGTTCGGCCCGAAGGCATGTCCGAGAGCGGCGACCAGCACGATGTCCGGGTTTTTCGGATGCACGATCACGCGCGCCGATCTGCCGCGTGTCGCTGCAGCCCCATGTTCTTCCAGGTGCGGCCCGCGTCGACGCGACTTGTAAACACCGTCGCCATAGGTAATATTTCCGCGCGGGCAGGCCTCCCCGATGCCGACGTAGATAACGTTGTGATCCGAGTCGGCGACCGCGATCGCGCCGATCGAGGCGATCTTCTGCTCGTCAAATACCGGCTTCCACGAAGCGCCGACATCGGTGCTTTTCCACACGCCGCCGGCGACACCGCCGAAATACCAGGTCGCTGGGATCGCCGGGTACGCCGCTCACCGCGACCACGCGGCCGCCGCGGAATGGGCCGATCTGCCGCCATTTCATGCCGCCGAGCAAGGCGGGATCGAGGTCGGGGGCGGCCGCATTACACAGCCATGGCGCTAGCACGAGCACGACTAGGATGGCAACAGAGGAAACGATCCGACGCGTCATATTTTTTCTACTCCATTGAGGACGGCGCGTATCGTACAGGAAAGTGCGGGTTCGGCCACTGGCCGCATGGAGCCGCGGTGCTGCCGCGGCGGGTTGTCCGCGGGCGCTTGGTGGGGTCGGCTCAGCTAGGAATGATCGCGCGTCGGCGGCAGCCAAACTGCGGCGCGTTCGACGCGCCGCGCCGCGCCGCCCGAGCCGGCTTCTGCGATGGCAATGTAGAACATTTCATCCTGACTTCGGGATGCCGTCGGCAGCAGCTTGATGAAGAAGCTGGTGGAGTTTTTGCCGCGGGGGATCAACTGGGTGACTCTTCCCTGCTGCACATAATCGACGCCGGGTTTTGCCGACGCAGCCTCGGTCCACCACTCAAGGGCCGTATCTCTGCGCAGCTGTTGGGAAGAAAGATGCACGCGAATTTCGGCAAAGTTCTCCCCCGAGCGGATTCTATAGTTCCTGGCCACCACCACGATGGGGTCGAGCATGGCCGCAGGTTTCGGCCGGATCGCATCGCGCTTCGCGGTATCGGCAGTGGCATCGGCAGCGGCAGCGGCGAACGAGGCAGCCTGCGGATGCTCCGCCAGGGTATCAAACGGTCCGGTGTCTCCGAGACTCGCTTGCATCGGTCCGAAGTCCATCAGCGGGTTTGCATCCGGCCCGAAGCTCGATCGGGTGTTCGCGGCGAGCGTCGTCGTGCCGCCATTGTCGCGGGACTTTCCGGCCGGCGCCACGCGAATCAACGATAGCCACACGGATACCGTGATCAACAAGACGGCGAACGCCGTGGCGGCCTTGAACGACGCCAATGGCCGCGCCGCAGCCGGTGCCGGCTCTATATCGCGGGCGCGCGGCAATTGCTTCGCCGCCACGCGCTCAGTCGATAATCGATCGAGCCAGGTGCGTACCAATATCGAGCGGCCGCCGCGATGCCAGGACAAGCCCATGGTCAGGGTCTTCCATTGCTGCCCGCTCAATCCCGGCGGCCGATCCGGCACGATGCCGAGGTCCCGTGCCACCGTCGACGGCCGGCGCTGGAACGGATGTGCGCCGGCCAGCAATTCGTAGGAGAGGCAGGCGAACGCATAGAGATCATCGCGCGGGTCGGCCGATCGCCCGGCCAGTAGCTCGCAGCAAGCATAGGCAGGCGTCAGCGCGGAAGTCGTGGTTCTGCGGACCGGCGCGTCCGCCGCCTGGGTAACGGCAGTGCTCGACGCGCCAAAGTCGAGTATGCGAACTTCCCCCGCGTGCGTGATCATGACGTTGTGCGGTTTCAGATCGCCGTGCACGACGTTGCGCGCATGCGCATGCGCGAGGCCGGCGCCGATCTCGCGGATGATCGCCCAGGCATAGGGGCGCGGCATCGGCAACGGATGCAAGCGCTCGGTTACGCTGCTCAACAAATCCCCTTCGAGCAGCTCCATCGTGAAAAAATCCAGCTCGCCGTCGCGGTCCAGCTCGTAAACCTTGACGATATTGCGATGGGACAGCCTCTGTGTGCAGTAAAACTCGCGCCGCAGGTTGGTGAGCAGCTCCTCGCGGTTGTCGGACTTTTCATGCAGTATTTTGATCGCCACATATTGATTGGCGGGCGGAAGGTCGGCGCGGTAGCGATCGAGGGCCTTGAACACCGTTCCCATGCCGCCGCTGCCCAAGCGCTTCTCGAGCACATAGCGATCGCGCAACACGCGGCCGATTTCCACGCCGGCGAACCGACTCGAATCATCGTGCGAATCGTCGGTTTGTTCGACCGGCCGGGTCCGAAGATCGAGCGTGGCGGCGTAGGGCGTGGTGGCTGTTCCGCGTCCGATGATCTTCGACGCCTTGGCGCGAAACTCGTCGGCCGAAATCTCGCCGCGGATGAACTGTTGGTTGATCGCAACGAGCACATTTCCTGCGGAGTCGGGCGCGGCACGCACCAGACTCGAAATCTCACCCACGAACTCAGCCTCGCTGTAGTCGCCGCGGGCCAGTTCATGGAGGCGGTTCCGCAATTCGCTGTCCATGTTGACTCCAGGCTGGCTGACGGCGGCGGCATCGGCTTCAATCATAGGGATCAATCCATAGTCTCTTGGTAAAACGCCTCAACCTTCCCATCGTTGACCGTACTCTGGATGCCGGCGACGGTCCTGTATGTCAGACAACGCCGCATGTTGGCGCGGTAGATGTCGGATAAGGCGGCTATTCTCCCGGCATCGCAGACGCCTCGGCAACCACTGTCGCGTTTGCCCAACATGGAATGGTGCAGTGCGGCGATGCAGGCAAATCAGTGTCGATCGCCGGCCGCGGCACCGGCGCGTCTAAAATCGCGTGGTGACCGCCGTAAGCCATTGCGGCGCCCGGTCGAGTACCCAGGACTCGAGCGACTTATCCAGCCCGGTGGCAATCAGGGCGCCCACTCCCAGCATGATTAAACCGAGGAGTTGCCTGCCGAATTTGCCGGTCTGAAGTAGGCGTCCCCGCATCTGCGCCAAGCTGGCCCGGGATAGGGACCCGAGCAGTATCAGAGGTGCGGCTGCACCGATGCCGAAGATCAACATGAGCAAGGCGATTTGAGCCAAGTCCCGGCCTTGGCTCGCGAGCGTGGTCGCCGCGCCGAGGGTGGGCCCCACGCAGGGACTCCACACGACACCGAGCAACAGCCCGACGATAAATTGACCCGCGAGTCCATCTACGCCCACGCGCGCCAGCAATTGATTGCCTGAATTGCCCCAGCTTCCGGTCGCTGCGGCGAAGGCGGTTTGCAATCGCGGCATCAATAGAATCAGTCCGAACACGGCAAGGATGACGGCGCCCACGAAGCGAAACGTGTCCGGATCGAGCCCCAGCGATGCGCCCGCGGTGGCGAGAAATATCCCGATCACGGCGAAGGACGACGCCAAACCGGCGCCGAGCGCCAACGCTCCCCACCGGTGCGCATTGACTGCGGAGGCGATCAACACCGGGATCAAGGGCAGTACGCAGGGCGAGAGTGTGGACAGGGCACCCGCAAGGAGGCCGAGCCCATAGGTCGCGGCGCCGAAAGTCATTGCGATGGCCGTGTCTTACGAAACGGCACGGCGCAGAAGTGCCGCCAGGGCCGTTTGCCCGGTGTCGCCCGTGGACCGTGCGGTTTCCTTGCCGCCTTTGAAGACCACCACGGTACTTTGCTGGGTCACTCCGAGTGAGCGCTTCAGCGCTTTTTCGGTGTCGAAATCCGCGACGAATAAAGTCACGTCCTTGAACTCCGGCGTTTGCATCAATTGCCGCAAAACGGGCGCCTGGGCGCGGCAGGTGGGGCACCAATCGGCGTGAAACACCACCGCAACCGGTTTGCCGGCGGCGCGTTGCGCCTCGAACTGCGCCGCGTTGAACGGTGTTTCCGCAGCGAAAGAAGCGGTCGTCAAAAAAGCGAACATGAGCGCCAGCGAGGCGCAGCGGTGGGCTAGGGCGGCGTAGTGGTGGGGTGTCATATTTCGTTCTCCAAAGATGTAAGTACTCTCGACAGAGAGGACCGGGGCACCGGATGAATCATTACCGATCGGCAACCATGTCTTTTTCGTAACATTCTGCTGCGTCGGCGCGGCGCCGCTATCATCGGGGCGCGCGGCAGGAGGAGACCCGCACGCGCGACGCCAAAGTCACAACCAGAGGAGAATTCAATGCAATTCAGTCTGCGCGATCTCATCTCGGCCGGCACGTTCTCGGTGCTCACGACTTTTATGCTCGGCATGCAGCCCATGGCGGCGGGCGCCGCACCGGCGCTCACCATGCAGCAGGAAGACGCTGCGCACCCCCGGATAGTCGAAGCAATCCATCACATGCGGGAAGCGCTGCGCGAAATGGAAGCCGCTCCCGACGATTTCGGCGGCAATAAAGCAGCCGCCATTCGCGATACCAAAATCGCGATTCATTCGCTGCGCAAGGCGCTGTACTTCCGCCTGCACCTGGACGATGCGGCTCTCGACAGGATTCAGTAAGAGCTCAGAAAAAAGAGGGTGAGCGCCGGGCCGAGTATCGTGACGATGCGGCTCGGCACCCTCTGGTCGGCTCACCCCGAAAGAGCTCTGAATCAACGCGGACAAATTGCATGACAGCATCCGCCGGGCCGGTCGTCTGTGCGTTGCCGTACAGACCAGACAGATTCTAAGGTGCGCCGCTCAGGCAGGCAGCCTGACGGACGGTGCGCGAAGCAAATCTTTGACGGCATTTGGCGCGAACTGGCACCATTCAATACCCACTTCGCCATTGACCCTGCGTGCGACGTGCGCCGCGATCACGGCGTCGCCCAGCAGCGGCGGTGGCAGCTCGAGGCTCACTTCGATACGGGCGTTGAGCGGCAAGTCAAAATTGGTCGTCATGAGCGCGCCGCTCAGACTGAGATTTTTGATGCGGCCGTCAAAGTCGGTCGTGGACGGCGATGTCACGTGAACCGGAATGCTGACGCGGATTCGCGCGCCCCAACGATGCTCTGCGTCGATTAATGAGTGTGCCATTGGCGCTGGATTTAGCGGCCGAGACGAGTGATCAGGGATCGAATCTTGCGCAGCAGAACGATCCTCGCTCCGTTCGTCAGGTAATAGATCTGCCAAGTGGCAGACGTCCGGTCCGGCCGCGATTTACGATCGACGAATCGGCGCCGCGTACGTGCCGCCCGGGCATCGACGTCGGCCCAGGTGACGCTTTTGATCACATGTCGAACCATTTTCGTCGGCAATTCTTGTAGCAGCATGAATGCCTATTCGCGGTGAGAGCGCCAGATTCCGTGGCATCATTTACGCCGGAACAAAGGCGCTTCTCTGTTCGATAGCCCACATTGGCCGGTAGTTTTCATCGGGCGTCGTGCGCCGGGCCGCCGCCTGCGCGTCCTGCGGTGCAATATCAGTCGCCCGCGATGATGGACCCGATCCAAGATGAGAGCGCGCTCAGCACCGCGGTTTGCACCTGCGCGTCGGTACGGCCGGTACGGGCTGGAACGTGGAAGGAGTGGTCCGCATCTTGAAACAACGTCAAGGTCGCCCGCTCACCGAGCCGCTTTGCCAACGGCTGCAGCAGCGGCAATTCGGCGAATGCGTCGTGTGTGCCTTGGAGAAACAGCATCGGGATGCCGACCTTGAAGAGATGCTCCGCTCTGGCCTCGGACGGCTGTTTTGGCGGGTGGAGCGGAAACCCCAGGAAGGCGATGCCGCGCACTGCCGTGAGCGGCGATGCGGCTTGCGCCTGCGAGGTCATGCGGCCGCCGAATGACTTGCCGCCGGCGAACAAGGGGAGGAGCGGCGCGAGTTGCAACGCCGCGCCGACGGCAGCGCGTACGGTTGCGTGACAGAGCGGGGGTGGATCCGGCCGCTTGCCGTGATCCTCAGCATAGGGGAACTGATAACGCAGGGTGGCAACTCCCAAGCCCTCGAGTTCATTTGCCACGCCCGCGAGGAACGCGTGATGCATGCCGGCCCCCGCCCCATGGGCGAGCACCAATGATGCCTTGGATTCGGGCGCACACTGCCAAAGGCCGGAGACGCTGGTGGCTTCGGTAACAAATATCGTCACGGGTTGAGGGACGGCAGACGTCACTCGGTTAGTATGCCGTGCATGGGACAGGCAGAGAAACGCGGCGCGATGATCTTAATGTTGGGGCTGTCCTGGTCGCTGCTGTCGCACTCGGCCGATGCGGTGATTCCGCCCGCCGAGTGGCACTGGGCGGCGATTCATGGCCATAGGATCTACTACGCCACGCGCGGCAGCGGCTCGACGCTGGTGCTGCTGCACGGTGGGGGGGATTCCGGCGAACATTCATTCGCCCGCCAGCTCGACGTGTTCTCGCAGCGGCATCGCATCGTGGCGCCCGATCAAGTCGGCCAGGGCCGTACACCGGATGTGCCCGGTCCGCTGACCTACACCGGCATGATGGATGATACGGCGGCCCTGCTGCGGCACCTCGAACTGAACCATGTCGACCTCGTGGGATTCAGCGACGGTGGCATCCTCGCGCTGATGCTGGCCGTCCGCCACCCCGAATTGGTGCGGCGGCTGGTCATCAGCGGGGTCAATGTCGCGCCCGAGGGTCTCAACCCCGAGGATCTCGATGAGCTGCGCGCCACGCAGAGCCCGCACCCCAAGACGATCGATGAGAAGCTTGCGCATCTGTGGCTGACATCCCCCACCGAAGCGGAGCTCAATTTAGGCGTGCTCGCAAAAATACGGCAGCCCGTGCTGGTGATTTCCGGCGACCGGGATGCCATCACGCTCGAACATACCCTCGAAATATTCCACGCTCTGCCGGAGGCGCAATTGTGCGTCCTTCCGGGCACGGATCACGCCACTTTTTCCGGGCGCTCGGAATGGCTGAACCCGATCATCAACGCGTTCCTCGAACGCTGAGCTTCAAGGCGCGACGGTTGCGCCGCAGAGCCGGCCGATCGCGCCGAGAGTGGTCTGCGCTGCGTTCAAGCCCAGGCGAAAGTCCGCGTCGCTGTAGGCCGCGTAGACATCCGTAGGCTGATGCCACTGGGGATCCCAGCCCGCGCCGATCTCTCGTCCGCGCTCGTTCTCGCGCAGGCTGATGGCCGGCACCAGATCCATGAACGGCGTGCTGTCGGTATTGGTCATGTGCGGCCCCACCGCAGCGGGGTAGTCGGTGGCATAGGCTTCGTTCGCGGCGTAAAAGGCCCACGCCAATTTCTGCGCCCCGTCCGCCGCCTTGGCGAGAGATTGAAATTCGATGTTCACATCCGCTTCCGGACGCTGCTCCTTCGCGACGCTGCCGTCAGGCCGAGGCATCCCATGATCGAAAAGCATCATGTCGTGCTGGATCATGCCCAACCACTTGGGCTCCGGATAGCGCCCGGACCCGGCCGGGTCCTCCTTGCCCTGCAGCGCCGCCCGCTGCGCGACGTAGGCCCAAGCACCGTTTAGACCGGTCTCTTCGTTGTTCCAGAGCACGAAGCGGATCGAGCGCTCGGTCTTGACGTCGGGCGCCGACAGTATGCGCGCCAATTCCATGACCAGCGCCGTTCCTGAGCCGTCATCGTTGGCCGCCTCGCCCCACCCGTGACCATCCATATGTGCGCCGACGATGTACATTTCTTCCGGGTGCGTGCCGCCAATCTTCGTGCAATAAACCTCTTCGCGGGCGCCGCCCTCGCTGGGCTGCGAATTAAGAGCGCGCAGTTTCTCATCCGGCTGCAGCTTCGGATCGACATTGACGCCCGTAGGAGCTTTGACGCCGCGATAGCGTGCGCCGCCCACCGACCGGTCCGCCCCCGCGCTGGGCGGCCCGCTGGGGTGCCGCGCCTCGTTCGGGAAGAAGGTGTACTTGAGCCGCGTGATATTCGCGCAGCCGTAGCTTTTGAGCTGCGCCTCGATCCAATCAACCGCCGCGCGGTTGCGATCCGTTCCCTGGCGGCGATCACCGAAGCGCGTCAGGCCTTTGATGGTGGCTTTATATCTCTCGAGGTCGAGGCGCCCGACCAGCAGACTGAGCGGGTCCTTCTGCTGTGAATCAGTCGCGCCGGCCGCGGGCGCCGCTGCCGCCGGGATCGGCGCCGCCAAAACGAGGGACGCCGCGATCGCCGCCGCACATCGGCTCATGTTTTGCTCCTATTTGAATGCGGCGTGCGCAAGACGCGCAGCTTGCTCTGGAAGTCTTCCATGTTGATATAGGCGCCGCACATGTGCCGATGCCCCTTGAATGCGTGGCGGCCGTGCAGAGTGCGCCAATTATCGAACAGCAATACGGTTCCCGGTAACAGCCGCATCGAGATCTCGTGGGCCGGATCATTGATCAAGCGGTTGAAAAGCGCCAGCGCGCGGTAGAACTCCGTCATGCGCGCCGGCGGCAGCCTGAACGGCGCCCGGTCGTAGTTGTTGTAGGCGATCTGGGTCACATCGCCGCGGTGATCGAGGCCGATGACCGGATGTTCGGCGCGCAAATGAACGCCGTCGCCCAAGTAGTGGGCGGGTATTTTGACTTCGGTCAATATTTCGAATGCCTTTGGGTCGCTATTGCGGATGGTCTCCGCCACCTTGAAGCCATCGACGAGCGTGCTGTCTCCACCGGAGCCGTCGAATGCCAGACACTGAAACATCTGCAGGCCCGGTGAATCGTTGCTGTACGTGCCGTCGGTGTGGGGACCTATCGCAACCGACGTGTAAGCCGTGTCCTTGAACGCCATGTTGGCGGAGAATTCCCACATTCCGCCGAAGATGGTTTCACGCACGTAACCCACTCGTTTAACCAGCGCTTCGGTGCCCGCCATGGAAGCTTCCGCGCCGAGGACCAGCGCGAAGCCGAACTCTTCGACCAGCGACAGCCAATGCAGCAGCCCGGCATCGGAACCCATGACCTCCGCGAGACTCACGCTCGGAAAGTCCTTGCCCATCGAATCGCGGTCCCACAGCCTGCGCCGCGGCGCGAGCGGCCGCCCCTCGTGCCGCGCGATGTCCCAGAGGAACTCCGCTGGGTACATGCTGACGCTCGCGTCGTGAGCCCAGCCGATGGCAAGTATGCGGCCGCCGTCCTTGATCTCGATTTTCGCCGGCGCAATCTGCGGCGGAATGCCGAACGTGTCCACCTCGCGCTGCAGGGTGTCGGGGTTCAGGCTGTGCTTGGCGCGGCAATGATCGCGCAGCCAGAATGGCGAGAACTGCGACGCCGGAGCCGCGTGTTTCCAGCTCACCTCGACTTCACCGCGGACGATCCGGGCCGAATCCACCAGCGCCTCGTGAGCGCCGCCGTCCGCGACAAATTTATGCTGATTCATGGATGTGCTTGCTCTAATCTGGCGATAAGCTGGTAATTGAACAATCGTACAATAACGTGCCAATTGGGTCAATCGAACGGATGCTTGCAGAGAGGGTGTCCCGCTATTGTCTGCTGATGGCGCTGCCTTGCTTTCGCAGCACGTACTTCTGAATCTTGCCGGTTGCCGTCTTGGGCAGTTCCGGGACGACGGTATAGGCGCTCGGAACCTTGAAGTGCGCCAGGTTTGCGCGCGCAAACTCGCGCAGCTCCTCCGCGTTCGCCGCCGAACCGCCGCGCAGAACCACGAATGCGTGGGGTGTTTCGCCCCATTTTTCGTCGGCGATCCCAACGACAGCCACCTCGAGAATCGCCGGGTGCTGCAGGAGCACTCCTTCGACTTCTATCGAGGATATGTTTTCTCCGCCGCTGATGATCACATCCTTGAAGCGGTCTCGTATTTCAATGTATCCATCCGGGTGGATGACCGCGGCGTCGCCGGTGTGAAACCAGCCTCCCCGAAGAGCGGTGGCAGTCGCGTCCGGATCATTGTAATAGCCGCGCATCACGACGTTGCCCCGGGTCACGATTTCTCCGAGCGTTGCACCGTCGTGCGGGACTTCGATGGAATTTTCATCGAAGACGGCGGTTTCGCCGGACGTGATCAGCTCGACCCCCTGGCGTGCCTTGATGATGGACCTCTCGCGCGTATCGAGGTCGGCATGCTCGGAGCGCCGCTCGCACACGGTGATGAAAGGCGCCGTTTCGCTCAAGCCGTACACGTGGGTAAGATGCCAGCCGATCGCACCCTCGATGCACTCGATGGTGGCGGGGGCGGGCGGGGCGCCGGCGGTAATCACCTGCACCCCCTTCGGCAGGCGGCGCCGGTCCTCCTCAGGACCATTGGCAATTCCGATGAGCACGGTGGGCGCGGCGCAGAGGACGGTGACCTTTTCGCGCTGGATCAGCGAGTAAATCCTCGCGGCATCGACCTTGCGCAGGCAAATGTGCTTGGCGCCGACCGCGGTCACGGTCCAAACGAAGGTCCAGCCGTTGGCGTGAAACATCGGCAGCGTCCACAAATACCGGTCCGATGCCGACATCGGGTGATGCACGAGTGTGCCGACCGAGTTCATCCACGCATTGCGATGCGTGATCATGACGCCTTTGGGACGCGACGTGGTGCCGCTCGTATAGTTGATCGAGATGACATCGGTTTCCGCGATGTCGACGCGGCGAAAGCCGCTCGGCGCCTGCGCGATCAACGACTCGTAGTCAAGCCATCCCGATCGATGGTTCTCGAACGCGACGAAATGCCGTACGCCCGTCAGGCGCCCGCGAATCTGATCCACCGCGTCCATCTGATCGGAATGAACGCACACGACCGTGGCGCCGCTGTGATCGATCATGTAGAGGAAATCCTCGGGCGTCAGCCGAAAGTTGAGGGGCACGATGATGGCCCCGACCTGCGGTATGGCGTAGAACGCCTCGAGCATCGCATGCGTGTTCGGCGATATGACGGCAATCCGGTCACCCGGTACGGCGCCGAGCTTCTGCAGGGCCGCCGACCAGCGGTCGCAGCGATCCAGGAAATCGGCGTAGGTGAAGCGCCGATCGTTGTCGACCACCGCCTCTCGTTGCGGGTAGAGTTTTCGCGCGCGCCGCGCGAACTCGAGCGGCGTTAAAGGCACTTCCATAGAAACACTCCCTGATCGTGCAGCCCCCATGATGCCCGGGGTTCGAATCCGCCGATGAGCGAGATAATTACCCGGGCTGCCCCCGTTGGCAAGCGCGAGCCTCGAGCAATTCATCGTGATGAGCGCGCATCGCTTTAGGTCGAGCTGTAGGAGCGAAGCCTACAGAGAGGGCCGACTACGGCCGATGGTGCGCCGCCGCCGGTGCGCTACGCTGTCGGTAATTCTCGCTGCCGGAGTGATTTATGACAATTGCACATGGCCTCGTTAAGGGCGGTTTCTTGCTGGGACTCATTGCGTTGGCGTCGGCATGCGTCGTGGCGGAGCCGCGCGAAGGCTTCTACGACCGCGACCACCATCGATATTACCGCGAGCACGCCTGGCATGAGTGCGCCGAGCACGGTGAGTACTGCCGCTGAGGCAGCTCCAGTGCCGGCTAAGGGGTGAGTACCCCTTAGCCGGCCGGGATCTTGCGGGTCGGCAATCGCCGCGGCTCGAAGTGCCTGGGCACTTCGATTGCACTCACGGGCGGACCAAAATAATAGCCTTGTCCGGAATCGCAGCCGCGAAGCGCCAGGAATCGCAACTGTTCGTCGGTCTCGATACCCTCGGCAATCACCTCCAATTCGAGACTCTGACCCAATTGGACGATCGCGGTCACGATGGTGGCGGCATTCGCGTTGGTGAGCACGTCCTGCACAAACGACTTATCAATCTTCAAAGTGTCGATCGGAAACAGCATCAAATGATTGAGGCTCGAGTATCCCGTTCCGAAGTCGTCCATGGCGAAGCGTACGCCGTCGGCGCTCAATTCCTCCAATACATGGGACGTTGCCATGACGTCGCGCATAACCGCCGTTTCGGTGAGCTCGATTTCAAGGCGCCGGGGCTCCAAGCCTGTCTCCTTGAGCACGGTGCGAACGCCGTCCAAAAACGCCTTGCGATTGAATTCGACCGCAGAGACGTTGACCGATACTCGTTCGATCGGCAGGCCGGTGCCGATCCAGTCCCGCGCCTGGGTGCAGGCTTCGCGCAGTACCCATTGCCCGATGGATTCGATGAGCCCGGAATCCTCCGCGATCGAGATGAAGTGACTCGGGGTTACCAGGCCGTGGGAGGGCCGCTGCCAGCGGATCAGTGCCTCGACGCTTTTAACTTCCGACGTGTGTAGATTGTAGGTTGGCTGGTAATGAAGCACGAATTCCTTGCGGATCAGGGCTTCATTCAGAGCCTGGATCATCGATTGCCGCCTCACGACCCGCTCGTTCATCTCGTTTTCGAAGAACTGAACGCGATTGCGGCCGGTCTCCTTCGCGTGATACATGGCGATATCGGCGCTTTTGACCAGGGTATCGACGTCGCGGCCGTCGTAGGGAAACACGCTGATTCCGATGCTGCACCGCAAGTGAAGCTGATGGCTCGAAATGAAGTAGGGCGCTGCCAGGGCGATGCGTATCTTTTCCGCGGTCACCGCGGCATCTTGCGCGGCGCCTACTTCGGCGAGCAGCACCACGAATTCGTCGCCTCCCTGCCGGCTCACGGTGTCCGAACGCCTCACGCACGCCATCAGCCGTTGCGCCACCTCCTTCAGCAATTCGTCGCCGATCGAGTGGCCCAGGGAATCGTTGATGAGTTTGAAGCCGTCCAAGTCCAGGAACAGGATGGCGAGGTGCCGATTGTGGCGCTCGGCTGCAACGATGCATTGACTCAGGCGGTCATTGAGAAGCATTCGATTGGGGAGGTCGGTGAGAAAATCGTGATGCGCGAGATAAGACGTGCGTTCGGCCATCGCCAGCGACTCGCTCAAGTCGCGGAATACGAACACTGCGCCGGCAAGCACTCCGCGCGGATCGTAAAGAGGGGAGATGGAGTATTCGATCGGAACTTCGGCACCGTCGCTGCGTACGAGCACGCTGCCTCGTACATTCGGTGCGGCCAATTCCGCGGCTTCGACGACGGCCATCAGGTTCGAGAGACTGGTCTTGGAATCGACGTTGTAGATCCGGCAGGCCTGGGCGAACTCGACGCCGTACAACGACGAGGCCTCACGGGCGAGCAATTGCTGAGCCACCTTGTTGACGTACGTCAACCGGCCCGACGTGTCGATGCCGAGCACGGCGTCGCCGGTGGCGTTCATGACCACCCGCGCCATCTCTGGTTCCACAGAGCGTGCGTTCAATCGAGGAGCGCTGCGATGGCGGTGCTCAAGCGTGCCATATTCCAACATCCTAGACCGCAGGGGGCCGGCTCCGCTGTAGGCGGCCGCGACGTCTTCACGTCAGACGTATCCGTATCCATACAGCCGCCCCCCGCGGCAGGCACTCTAGACCCGGCGCCGCACCAAGGCGTGGTAAATGACCAGCACCACGATGGCGCCGATCGCGGCAACCAGCATGCTGTAGATGTTGAGTCCGGTCACGCCGACCATGCCGAACCTGTTGAACAGCCATCCACCCACGAAGGCACCGACGATGCCGAGAATGATATCGAGAAGAACACCCTCACCGGTCCTATTCACGAGTTTACTCGCGATGAATCCAGATATGAGCCCGAGAATGATCCAAGCTATGAACGACATGTGAACTCCTTGACCGCGATGGAATCGTCGTGTGGAAGTCTTGACGCTAACCGGCGATGTTGCTAGGGGCGCCGACCCTGAGTCCTGCCGGCCAATTGCGCATTCGCCTGTCGGATCTCGAGAACTGATCCTAAGCGGCGGGCCGGCAACGGAATTAGCTGATCCGATCAGCACGGTCTGCCAATCTCACCCAGACCGGTGCATGGTCGCTCGCCTTATCCCAGCCGCGAACCTCCCGGTCGACTCCGGAATCGACCAAGCGGTCGGCGAGGCTGGGGCTGAGCAGTAGATGGTCGATACGCAGTCCGGCGTCGCGCCCATAGGCATTGCGGAAATAATCCCAGAACGTGTAGATCGTTGCGTGGGGATGGATGGTACGCAACGAGTCGACCCAGCCGTGCTTGAGCAGGTGCGCGAGGGCCTCGCGAACTTCGATTCGAAACAGGGCATCGTCCACCCATCGTTCGGGCTTGTATACGTCGGCCTCCGTGGGTATCACGTTGTAATCGCCGGCGAGGATTACCGGCGCTCCGGACAGGCGCAGTTCAGCGGCGTGAGCCAGCAGCCGACTCAGCCAACGCAGCTTGTATTCGAATTTCGGGCCGGGCGCCGGATTGCCATTCGGCAGGTAGAGACATCCGATCACCACGTCATCGATCTGCGCTTCGATGTATCGGCTATGAACGTCATCGGGGTCGCCGGGCAGTGCGCGCCGTATCTCCGCCGGCTGCGAACCTCGGGCGAGAATGGCGACCCCGTTCCAGCTTTTCTGCCCGTGCCAGATTGCCCCGTAGCCGGCGTCGCGGATTGCGGTTTCCGGGAAGTTCTCCTGGGGCGCCTTCAATTCCTGCAGGCAGACGACATCCGGAGCCGTTTGCTCGAGCCAGCGCAGCAGGTTCGGCAGGCGAGCATTGATGCTGTTTACATTGTAGGTGGCGATCCTCACGCCGCCATGATAGCGAATGAACGGCCGAATGAGGCGATCAGACGGGCGCGGCTCCGGGGAGGAACGGCCGGGACGAATCGGTCGGTTGTGGGGACGAACTCGATTTGCGCAGGTGGATTCACGCCGGGCCATCGGTTCTCATCCGGGTGATGAAACTTCTCGTTGTGGATGACGAACCGGGTGCGCTCGACTGCTTGGTCAAGCCGGTGAGCGCCGATCGCTTTGACCAGTCGATCGAACGGGCCCGGCAACGCTGTGACCCAACCGACGCAGGCGATGAGGCGGCGCCCGCTCGGCGGCAGGCGCAATTCCCAACCGCAGCTCCAGATAGTCCCGGTTCTCCGTTGAAGCTGCTGATCGGGGAGCGTGAGCACCGGCTCTATCCGATGAACCCAGAAGCGGTCGACTACATCGAGTCGAACGGCAACTATGTGACGATCCGCAGCGGAAACGCGAATTACACCAGCAGGAATACCATCAAGCGTCTGTCGGCCGACTTGGCCCACATTGGGTTCATCCGCATCGAACGCTCGCTGCTCGTGAACATTCGCGCCGTTGCTTACGTTGAGACCGTGGGCCGGGGCATGTTTGCGTTCACGTTGACCTCGGGTTCCGTATTGCATTCCAGCAGCTCGTATCGCGACTCGATTTTGCGCATGCTGCCGATGAGGCGTGTCTCGATGCGGCGGACGTAGGCCCGACACTCGGCCGACGCAGCGGCGCTAAACAGCGTTGGTAGTTATATAATAAATTACAATAAATCAATATCTTACCGTGTATACTGACTGTATGTTGTCAGACCCGCAGGACAGCGATCCCTCACGCTGGCTAACATCGCTCACATGGCCGTTACCCGCGGTCGTCGTGCACATCGGGATTCTCGCCTTCGATACCCGCGTGTGGCACACGATGGTTGCGAGTTCCGGACGCTGGGGTCCGCCGACGATGATGTCCTTGGGGATGCGTCACCTGGTAATGCTCGCGGTGCTGGGCGGACTCTATTGGGCGAGCTCGGCGTTCGATTGGCTGTCGAACTGGTCGACCGGATCATTCTCGGGCTTGCGCGATCCAACGCCCGAGGAGCTCGGCTGTGCCGCGGCGCTCTTGCGCCTCATGCTGTTGTTCGCCCTGTATGCCAGCGCCTGGCGCCTCGCGGCCGCGGCGTTCGCTCATTCGACTTAAACTCCCGGGCCCGTTCGGACTCGCGCTTGGTTTCGTCTGTAGGCTGCATCCGACGCCCGCTGGTGCTGTTCCGCGGCTTGTCGCTCCCGCACCAGCCCGTTAGTTTGTGCAGGACGAGTGTCATTGCACTCAGAGAGGATCGTCATGCTTCACTATGCTGTTGTGTTTCTTGTGATCGCGCTGATTGCAGCCGTGTTCGGCTTCGGCGGCATTGCGGCCGGGGCTGCCGGCATTGCAAAAGTTCTGTTCGTCGTGTTCTTGATCGGTGCGGTGGTCACGTTCTTGATGAACGGGCGGAGTCGAATCTAGGCCGAGTCCAGCGTTCCCGCGTTGACAGAACAGGCGACGCACCTTTCGCGGTGCGTCGCCTGCTCACCTTAGCGGCGCGTCGCCGTCCCGCCGCGGGCGGCGGAGGACAGATGGCCCAACGTCCACGCCAGGGACGCCGCGGTGACGACGGCAAGGAAGGGATGTTCGTTCACGTACTCGACCAGTGAGCGGGGAACGCGGGCAATGCTCATCGAGCGCGCACGGCGCTCCGATTTATCCTGCTTGGCATCCGCCACAAACGCGTCCACGCGATCGCGAAGCCGCTGAATGTCGGGGTTTTGGGTATGCCGCAATTTGTGCACCAATTCCTGCGCACCCTCGATCAAATGACTGACGTGTTTTTCGTAACTCATGCGAATGGCCTCGTTGCTCGCGGCCGAGCGGGTGAAATGGGTCAATTAGCTCCAAATGCGCCGGTTGTTGTTCAGCAGGCTCCCCGCAAGGAAACCCATCACGCCTGCGGCCGCGACCGCCGTGCCCAGGGCGATCCATGGCGAATCGTGCACATAGTCATCCACCGACACGGCGTAGTTCTTGATGGCCTCGTTGGCCCTGCTCTTGGCGTCCGCCATTACCTCTTTCGCCTCGCTCAAGGTGTTGTTCAATCGTTCGCGCAACTCGCGCACTTCCTGGCTCTGGTCGTTGCCCAATCTCTCGAGCAGCAGTTCAGCATCGTTGGTCAGGTCGTGGAGAACTTTGGCTTTTTTCATCATTCGCCCCGTTGAGGTTTCCTAAACGCGAATTGTCGCGCACCGACCCGCGGATTGCGGTAGGCCGCCACTGTCTCCCTTTGTCAGAAGCGCCCCACACAGGGCATCAAGGCACCCCTTTCACCGCCTCCAGCACGGCGTCGATCGAGGAAAACTGCTCGGGATGCGCGAGCCACCGCCGGGCCAGCGCCAGCGCGTTCGCTTCGCATCGGCCGCGCAGGTTCGCATCCGGGATCGAATCGAAGTCGACCACATGGGCGAACCCCAAGATGCGGCGGATCATCTTGCAAGCGCCAAACCCCAGCATGTCCGCGAACAGCGAATCGACGTAGCGATGCCGCGCCGCCTGCAGCGCGGCGCGGTCATGCGGTGCGGTAAACAGGGCCGCAGGATAGGCATCGCCGGTTGCGTGCTCGGCCCACAGCGCGAGAAAGCGGCGGCGGAAGGTATCCCAGAAAATGCGCGCCTGCTCGAGTATCCATGCCTGATAGGCGACGCGGTCATCGCTCGCAGTCGCATGCCCGGGTTGCGAGTACCAGCTGAGGAAGAGATTGCCAAAAAACGCGCCCAAGTCGAAGCCGATGGGCCCGCAGAAGGCGAACTCAGGATCGATCACCCGGGTGTCGTCGGCGGTGACCATCACCGACCCGGAGTGCAGGTCCCCGTGCAGGAGTGCCTGCGGGCAATTGAGAAATTTTTCGCCGAAACGTGCCGCCGCCGCCTTGAGCGGCCCGTCGGCTCGAACCTCCGCGGCAATGGCGTCGAGTTGCGGGGAAGTGTGATGATTGCGTTCGCTGAGACGATATGGATCGGTAAAAATCAGATCGACCGTGATGCGGATGAGCGGCTTGTTGGCGGCGAACTGCGCCATGCGATCCATCTTCCGCTCGAACGGCTCGGCCAAGTCGGACGTGAAGAAGCAGGCCTTGGCGATGTACTCGCCCATGTGCATGGCGAGATTCGGATAACGCCGGCCTGCAATCAGGCCATGCCGCAAGATGATGTGTGGCGAAAGGCGTTCCATGAGCGTGCAATAGAGCTCGGCGTCGTAGTGGTAGATTTTCGGTATCCGCCCGGCGACGTGCGGGGCTACCGCGCGATAGTAGGCATTTTCGAAAAACGCCCGCTCCGGCGACATGGGCCAGGAAGGTCCGGCGGCGCGCACGTAGGGCAGGGCCTGCTTGAGGCAGACCGAGCCATGCTCGCCCTCGACGATGAACACGAGATTGAGATTGCCATCACCCACTTCCCGAACCTGCCAATCTTCCGGGCGTCCCCCGAGCCGCGTGCGAACATCGCTCAACTCTGCGAGCAGTGCGCGCAAGCTCTGCTGATCGAGCATTCGATAGGCGGTCGGTGCATGCGGCAAGCTCAAGTCTCCTTGCAGAGGACGCGGGTCAAGGAGCAGTGCCGGAAAAAACCAGCCCGGGGTCGGCCGCGTCCTGCCTGCCGTAGCTGCGAAATTTGTCGAGCACGCGCAGCATTTCGCCTTCGTCGAGGATGCGGACGTCGCCGACGGCCAGCGCCGCACAGTATTGCGCGGCGAGATTCTCGACCTCGCCGGCCAGCGCAAGGGCGGCCGGCAGATCTGTGCCGACGGCGATCACGCCGTGATTGGCGAGCAAACACGCCAAGCGGCCGTCCAACGCGGCCACCGCCGCGTCCGACAGAGCTTGCGTACCGAAGGTGCGGTACGGCGCGCAGCGGATATCGGCACCGCCCGCGACCGCCACCATGTAATGGAACGCCGGAATGCCCCGCCCGCTGCATGCGAGCGCCGTGGCGCTGCGCGAATGGGTGTGAACGATGGCGCAAACGTCGGCACGCGACGCGAATATGTCGCGATGAAATCGCCACTCGCTGGACGGCCGGCGGTGGCCGAACCAGCGGCCGTCCATTTCCATGAACGGCACATGCCCGGCTTCGAGGGTGTCGTAGGGCATTCCGGAGGGACTGATGAAGAATCCCCGCTCATCACGGCGCACGCTGATATTGCCGGACGTGCCGTGAGTCAGGCCGCGGCGCTGCAGTTCGCGACAGGCCGCAATCACCGCTTCGCGTGAGGTTTCGTCCGTCATCCTGCCGCGCGCCGCCCGGGATGAATGTTGCTCAAGTCGCCGCGCGTTGCCCGGCACACGCCGCGCTCCGTGATCAAGGCAGTCACCAGCCGGGCGGGCGTGACGTCGAATGCGAGATTGAGGGCCGGGCTCCCCTGCGGCACCACTCGCACCGTCTCGAGCGCGCCGGCGGAATTCTGACCGGTGACATGCGTGAGTTCCCGCGCCGACCGCTCCTCGATCGGGATATCGCCGCCCCGATCGAGGGACCAGTCGATGGTGCTCACCGGGAATGCCGCATAGAAGGGCACGCCGTTGTCACGGGCAGCCAGCGCCTTGAGGTAGGTGCCGACCTTGTTGCATACGTCCCCCGACGCGGTGACGCGGTCGCTGCCGACGAGAACTAAATCCACTTCGCCGCGTTGCATGAGATGACCGCCCAGATTGTCGGCGATCACGGTGTGGGGCACTTCATGCGCTGCCAGTTCGAACGCCGTGAGGGCGGCGCCCTGGTTGCGCGGCCGGGTTTCATCCACCCAGACATGAAGTTCTATACCCGCATCATGCGCCATATAAATGGGCGCAAGCGCCGTGCCCCAATCGACACAGGCGAGCCACCCGGCGTTGCAGTGAGTCAGGATGTTGACCCTGCGGCCGGCGGTCTTTGCCGCCTTGCGGATGATCTCCAGGCCGTGAAAGCCGATTGCACGGCACTGTTCGACGTCCGCATCGCAGATCTCCGCCGCCTCTCGATAGGCTGCCGCCGCGCGCTCTTTCGGCGCGACTCCCGCCAGCGCGCCGCGCATTCTCGTCAATGCCCAGCTCAAATTGACGGCCGTCGGACGCGTCGCCCGCAATATCCGCAGCGCTTCCTCGAGGTAGGCATCCGAGGCGTCCGAGCGGAGCGCAAGCGCGACGCCGTAGGCGGCTGCCGCGCCGATCAGCGGTGCGCCGCGCACCACCATCGTGCGGATCGCCGCGGCAACCTCATCGAGAGTCTCCAGATCGACGGTCCGGAATTCGAACGGCAGGCGCGACTGGTCGATGACGCGGATGGCTCCGCCTGAGGTGGGCCAGATGGTGCGGTAGTGCGTGCCGGAGATTCGCATGCGCGTTTCGCGCCTAGTCTGAATCCGCGTAGAGCTTGACCAGATCGGTCAGGAAATCGCGGCCGACGAAGACCGAGCGCACGCTGCGCCGCTCGTTGAGCCCGTGCACACCGTTGCCGTCGGGATCGCCCCAACCGCCGGGCACCCCGTACACCGGAATGCCGATCGCCTCGAGAAAAATCCCGTCGGTCGCGCCGGTCGACATGGAGGGGATCAAGGGCACGCCGGGGAAATATTTTGCCGCCAGCTTTTCAGCCGGCGCGATGATTTTCGGGTCGAGCGGCGGCGGCACCGCGACCGGCCGGACCGGTGCAACCAATGTCACTTTGACACCGGGATCAGCGATCGCCGCCACGAGAGCGGCCTGCGTGCCCTCCACGGTCTCACCGGGGAAGATGCGGCAATTGACGTTGGCCGCGGCGCGCTGCGGCAGCGCGTTGTTGGCGTGGCCGCCCTCCAAAAGGGTGGCGACGCAGGTGGTGCGCAGCATGCTGTGATAGCTGCGATCCAAAGAGACGATCGCCTCCGCGGCCGCGTCGTCCGGATTTTTCGCCAGGGCAACCATGGCCGAACCCAGCTCGTCGCCGCGTGCCGCACCCGCTTTGGCGAAGAACGCGCGGGTGGTGGCTGAGAATTTCACCGCGAATTCGTGATCGCGCACCTTGGCGAGTGCATCGGCGAGTTCATAAATCGCATTGTCGCGGATCGGGATCGAGCTGTGGCCGCCGGCGTTGACCGTCTCCAGCCGATAGTTCTGTGCGGCCTTTTCCCCGACCTGCATCGACTGCACCAGCAACTTGCCGTGACCATCGGTGCGGCCGCCGCCGCCCTCGTTCAACGCGAACGCCGCGGAGATCAAGTCCGGCCGGTTCTTGGCCAGCCAATCGGCGCCGTTGAACGCGTAAGTCGTCTCTTCGCCGCAGGTCAGCGCCAGCTTGATGGTGCGCTTGGGCCGGTAGCCGCTCTGCTTGAATCGCATCAGCGCATCGACCCAGGTCGCATCCATCGCCTTCATGTCGGCCGCGCCGCGCCCGTAGAAATAGCCGTTTTCCTCGACGAGCGTAAACGGATCGCGGGTCCAATCCGCGCGCTTGGCCTCGACGACATCGAGGTGACCGAGCAGCAGCATGGGCTTCGCCGTTTTGCCGGTTCCCGGCAATATCGCCGCCAGCCCGCCTTCCTTGGGATGATCGGGCACGGAAAATAACGTGATATCGGCGTCGCGGAAGCCTGCCGACTTCAGATGCTCGGCCAGCCGCTCCGCCGCCAGCGTACAGCTGCCCGCCGACAGCGTCGTGTTGGTCTCGACCAGTTCCTTATAGAGAGCGAGGAAGGTCAGTTGATCGGGCCGCAGCGTCGTCATAGGCGCTTCCTGTGCGATCACCGTCGTCTGCATGGTGGCCGCCAGAGCGATTGCACCGAAAAAGCGCATGCGCATTGTGATCCCCGCTGGAACCGGCGTCGCCGGCAAGCGGGCGATTGTCCTATGCGCGGTGCAGGGGCGCAACGCTCGCGGCTTACACCGCGATATTCGCGTCGATTCCGATGTATATCCCGCGAACTATTGAATTAAATGGAAAAAGAGCGCATCCGTCACAGCCGGCCGCGCGGCGGCGCGGCCCTTATTCAACGCGCCCGCTTCACGGCGCCGGCCCACTGCTGTAGAGTTCGGCGCTCGCTCCTCCAACGAACATCAAGGAACAACGACCGATGGAAGCGATCTTCGTTCCAATCACCTGTAGTGTTTGCAAGCGCCACAGCGCCGTGTCGGTTTCCAAAGTTGAAATCAAGCGCAAACTCGAAACCGGCGAGCCCATCGAACTTCGCTGCGCCTACGATGAGGTGAAGTGGGATGCCACCTCGAAGGAGCGCCTGCAGATCATGAAATTGTCGATGGAGAATGACGCCGTCGATCGCATGATGTCGTGGCCCCGGCGAATCGATCGGCAGGGCGCGGCGACGATTTAGGTCCCGCCGCCGGCGCGCGAGCGCCAGGGCATCAAAATTCTGCTCCCGTCCGCGGCGCGCGCGTGACTTCCCTCGTCGTTGCGCAACTCCCGTGAATTCTGTGATCCAGTTCCGCCGCCAACGGTCATCGGACACAGTCATGGCGCGTTGCTCAGGGGTAGTGTCGCTTGGATTGCGGCAGTATCTTGGGAGCAGTACCGTTGAATCGCTGGACGCACAGATCGCTATGCTGCATCGGGATCCTCCTGAGCGGGCTCACGGCAGCGTTGCCGGCGCGGGCGGACGCGCTCGCCACCGTGCAATCGCTTCGCGAAGGCGGATGCGGCGGCATCCTGCCGGCCGCCGCGCGACTGCATCACAATCCGCTGTTGGATCGGGCCGCGCAACTATGGGCCGGCGGACGCTCGCCCGAGGCTGCGGCTGAACGCAGCGGCTACGAGGCCGCAGCCACGGCCGGTTTGCACATCAACGGACCGGAGTCAGCCACGCTGCAACTGCTCAAACGTTCGAGCTGCCGCACGGTCTTGAACCCAAGCTTGCGCGACTTAGGTATCTATCGCCACGGCGCGGATACTTGGCTCGTGCTGGCCGCGGCCTATGTGGTGCCGACCCGTGCGCAGGCGCCGGTGCTGGCGACGCGCGCGCTCGAGCTCGTGAACGAGGTGCGCGCCCGCGGTGCGCGCTGCGGCGAACGATCCTTTGCTCCGGCACCGGCCGTGAAATTATCCGGGACGCTCGCGGGCGTCGCTTTCGGTCATGCGAGCGACATGGCCCAGCACAATTATTTTGAACACGAAGATCGCGCCGGGCATTCGCCGGCCGACCGCGTGCGCGCCGTCGGCTATCGCGAAAAACTCGTCGGTGAAAATATTGCCTACGGGCCGAAATCGGCCGAGGAAGTGGTGCAAGGCTGGCTCGACAGCCCCGGTCACTGCGAGAACATCATGGATCCCCGCTTCGCCGAGATGGGCATCGCTTACGCGCCAGGTCAGGCCGCCAAGCACGGTCTGTACTGGGTCCAATTGCTGGCCGCGCCGCAGGCGTAAGGAGCCCGACCGGCGCCGCACGGGCGGCAGTTTCCGGGCGGCAGTTTCCGGGCGGCAGTTTCCGGTCGGCAGTTTGTCAGCGCAGCTGGCTGTCCTTGCTGCCGCGCCGGTTATAGCCGGCGCTGTGCGCGGCCTCGCGATCGCTCGCGTCCTGACAAGCGACGCAGAGGCGCACGCCGGGAACCGCGTGCCGGCGAGCCTCGGGAATCTCGCTGCCGCAATCCGCGCAATGAGTCAGGCTCGGCCCCTGAGACAGCCGGCTCTTGGCCCGCTCGATCCCGTCTTTCACGGTGGCGTCTATTTGATCCTGCACCGCGCCTTCGGCCGCCCAACCCGTCGCCATCGACCTCTCCTCGATAAATTGCTGTACCACTATACGGCACCTACCGTTCATATAGGTTCCGCTATCATGCCGGTCCGATGCGCTCCGTCACCCGACGTTTGGACGAACCCTCGCTGCTCGACGCCTGCCACCAGCGCTCGGTCGCGCTATTGCAGCGGAATCTGGCCCCCGAAGGGATATTGGCGGCATCCCCCGGCGCGCGCGCCAGGGCGCGCGGCTATACCGCCATATTCGGGCGCGACGCGGCCGTGTGCGCGATCGCCATGGCGGTCTCCGGTGACAAGGTCTTGGAGGGCGCAGCCGCCGCGGGTTTGCACACCTTGGCGCAGCACCAGGCGCCGAACGGGCAGATTGCCAAGTTCGTGGATCTGCAGAAGCAGGAGGCGGATTTCTGGTATCTGGGATGCATCGATTCGACGTTGTGGTGGCTGATCGCGTTGGCGTTTCTCGATCGACGCCGCCGGGCGCGGGGGTTGCGGCGGCGCTACGCCGGGCACATCAAGCTCGCGATTCAATGGCTGCTGGCACAGGAGCACCAACGCTTTTATCTGCTGCAGCAAAACGAAGCCAGCGACTGGGCCGATATCATGCCGCGCTCGGGGTTCGTTCTCTATACCAACGCCTTGTGGTACTACGTGAAACGCCTCTTCCGCGTCGCGCATGCCGAGGAGACGCGCGCGAATTTCAACGGGCTGTTCCATCCGTTTTCCGCGGGTCTCGCGCAGTATCGCCGCGCGAGGCTGCTCAATGATTACGCTCTGCGGGGCGGGCGCGATCGCGACCTGTACTTGAGTTTCGTCAACTTCTCGTTCTTCGGCGAAGAGGGCGACGTATTCGGCAATGTGTTGGCCATTCTGCTCGGTCTTGCCGATGCGCGCGCGCGCAAACGAACGCTGGACGCGCTCACGCTCGCGCAGGTGAATCAACCCTACCCGGTGCGTGCAGTCACGCGTCCGATCAAGCGGGATAGCTCGCTGTGGCGGGCCTACATGGGGCGTCACCGGCAGAACCTCGTCTGGCAGTATCACAACGGCGGCATCTGGCCGATGGTGGGCGGCTTTTGGATCGCCGCGCTGGTGTCGGCGGGCCGGGTCGAGCAGGCCAAAGCCGACCTCGTCGGGCTGGCGCGGGCCTGCGCCCTGCGCGACTGGTCGTTCACGGAATGGCTGCACGGCCGGACGTTGGCGCCGCGGGGCATGCCTGGGCAGTCGTGGAACGCCGCGGCGTTTCTGCTGGCGGAGCACGCGCTCGGCGCGCGCGCGAGCCTGTTCGGTCTCAAGCGTCGCGCGCAAGCTGCGCGAGCGCTGCGTTGAGCGTCGCCGCGTCGACCGGCTTCACCAAGTGATCATCGAAGCCGGCCGCCTTCGTCCGCCGCTGGTCCTCGCTCTTTCCATAGCCGGTCAGAGCGACGAGACGCACGCCGGCCAACTCCGGTGTGGATCGAAATTTCCGGGCGAGTTCGTAGCCATTCATGACCGGTAGACCGATGTCCAGCAGCGCGACATCAGGCTTGAACCAGGTGGCCCGCTCGATCGCCTCGGTGGAGAGGTAAACCGCCTGAGTCTCGTGGCCCTCGAGTTCGAGCAGCAAGGCCAGGGTATCGGCCGCATCGACATTGTCGTCGACTATCAATATTTTTTGCCGAGGCAGGCGCGACGCCGGGGGTGGATCGACCGGGGCGCGCGGTCGCTCAATCAGCGGCAGCCGAATCTCGAACGTGGCGCCGCGGCCAAGCCCGTCGCTGCTTGCCTGCACCTGGCCACCGTGCATTTCGATGAGCCGCTTGACGACCGACAGGCCGATGCCCAATCCGCCCTGCGAGCGATCGAGGGTGCGCTCGCTTTGCACGAACAGGTCGAAAATTCGCGGCAGCAAATCGGGCGAGATGCCCACGCCACTGTCGGCAATCTGCAAAACCGCGGTGTTGCCGCTGGAGTAGGAGCGAATCTTGATCTCGCCGTCCGGATCGGTGTACTTCGCCGCATTCGTGAGCACATTGCCGACGCACTGCACGAGGCGTGCATTGTCGCCGAGCACATACAGAGGCTGGTATCCCGCGGCAATGGAAACTTTGTGCCGCTGTTCGCGAATGAGGGAATCGACGACCTCGATGGCCTGCGCAATGATGCTGCCGAGCTCGAGCGGCTCGCGCTTCAACTCGATTCGTCCCTGGGTGATTCGCGAGACGTCGAGCAGATCATCGACGAGACGGGTGAGTTGCGTCACCTGCCTTTTGATGACCCCGACGCTGAACTGCGCCCGCGGTTCATCGAGGGCGATGGCGGCCAGCAGGGCACTGGCGTTCTGTATCGGTGCCAGCGGATTGCGCAATTCATGCGCCAGCATGGCTAGAAACTCGTCCTTTTGCCGATCCGCATCTTGCAGCGCGTTGCGCGCGCGAACGTGCACGGAAATATCGCGGAAATAGCACACGACGCCATAGCGCCCGTCCGGCAATTCGATGCGATTGATCTGCCACTCATAAATCTCGGCGGTGCGTCGATCCAGACGCTCCTCGAGGCGCTCCGGCGCCAAATAGGGTTCTCCCGTCTCCAACGTATGCCGATACAGCCGCACCAGCTCGTCGGCAAACTCCGCGCGCCACAGGATTCGGATGACCTCGTCGAAATCGCGGCCGATCAGATTGGGGATATCGCCAAACAAGGATTGCGCCGTGGGATTGGCCTCGCGGAAGCGAAATTCGGCATCTACGAGATAGACGCCGAGCGGGGCCTCGTTCAGCAGCGTTTGAAACTGCGCGGTGCGCAAACGCAGTGCGTGCTCGGTTTCCCGGCGCATGTTGCCGAGTTCCAGCAGAGCGCCGACGCGCGCAATCAGTTCGCGCGCCGAGAAGGGCTTGACGAGGTAGTCGTCGGCACCGGCATCGAAACCCTCGATTCTCGCCTCCTCGCCGGCGCGCGCCGAGAGGATGACGACCGGCACGCTGCGCAGCGACTCATCCTGGCGAATCGCCGCCAAGAGTCCGAAACCGTCGAGGCGCGGCATCATGACGTCGGTCAGAATCAAGTCGGGCCGCTCCCGACGGGCGGCGGCGAGCGCCTCCTCGCCATCGGCAACCGCCTCGACCGCGTAAACCGGTGTCAGAAGCTCACGCACATAGGCGCGCATGTCGGCGTTGTCGTCCGCGAGGAGCACGCGCGCGCCGAAGGTGGCTGCAAAGCGCGGATCCCGGACCGGATGCGAGGTATCGAGCAGGGCGGGCAGCGTCGCGGTAGTGTCGACCTTTGCGTCCGGCAGCCAGCGCAAGGCCTCTTGCACGAATGCCCGTGCACCGAGCATCGCAATACCGTGCGGGCGCGCCGCGTGCACACTCTCCGGCGGCAGGTGCGCGGCGCCAAGCGGAACACGCACGCGAACTGTCGTCCCGCACCCGGGTGCGCTCATCACGTCAACGGCGGCGCCGTGCAGTTTGACCAGCTCCTGAACGAGCGCGAGCCCGATCCCCGATCCCTCCCGGGTGCGCGCTTCGCCGCCCTCGACGCGGTGAAATCGCTCGAACAGACGCGGGATCTCCGCGTCGGCAATGCCGACGCCGGTATCGGCGACGGTAAGCACGGCGTGCGCCCGGTCGCGGCGCAAGCCTACGGCGATCTGTCCACGCAGCGTGAACTTGAAGGCGTTCGACAGCAAATTGAGTACTATTTTCTCCCACATCTCGCGGTCGATATACACAGGGTCGTGCAGATCCTCGCAATCGACGACGTAAGCCAGGCCGGCACGCTCGATTGCCGACCGGAACGTGCTCGCCAGATGGCGCGTCAATGCGGCCATATCGGTCGGTTCGAACGACGCTTGAACGCGCCCCGCTTCAATGCGCGCGAAATCGAGCAACGAATTGACGAGCTTCAGAAGCCGCAACGAATTGCGATGGACCAAGTGCAGCTGTTCGCGCGCGGCGAGGGGCAGACCGCCCTCGGCAATCATCTGCTCCAAGGGCCCGAGCATGAGGGTCAAGGGCGTTCGAAACTCGTGGCTGACGTTCGAAAAGAAGACCGTTTTGGCGCGATCGATCTCCGCCAACGCCTCGGCGCGCCGGCGCTGGATTTCATAGGCCCGCGCATCGCCAATGGCGGTCGCTATTTGGCGCGCCGCGAGCTCGAGGAAGGAACGGTACTCGCCGTCGAGCGGCCGCCGCGGACTGATTCCAACCATGAGGAGGCCGGCGAGGCTCTCTGAACCCGCGCCCTTCAGCGGCAGCAGCAGGGCGCGTTGTACGAGGTCGGGCCACGGACCTGTGGGGATGGCGATTCCCATTCGCGGCAGGGCGTTCAGCTCTTGAGCGGCTTCGTCCTGGATCAATTGCCGTACCGGCCAGGCCGGATCGTCGATGTCGAGTGTTGCGGGCAACGCGGCGCCCGCGCCGGTCGTTTGAGCGGCGCGGCGCAGGCGGGGTGCGCCGGCGTCCCTGAGGTAGAGGGCGGCAAAGGGCGTATCCAGGGGGGATTGTCCCAAGACCTCGCACAGGCGTTCGCAGCTCTTGTCGACGCTTTCCAGACCCACGGGGCGCGCGGCCAAGTCCCGCAGAACTCTCAGCCGCCGTTCGCCGATGACCCGGTTGGTTACTTCCGTGACGACGCACAGCATCCCGGCGATGCGGCTGTCGTCGTTATAGACGGGACTGTACGAAAACGTATGGTAGGTTTCTTCGGCGTAGCCGCTGCGTTCCAGGAAGAGCAGCAATCCCTCATCCCATGTGGCCTGACCTAGCTCGAGGACCCGCGCAATGCGGGGCCCGATGTCCGGCCAAATCTCTTCCCACACCTTGTCCGAGCGGGCCCCAAGCACCCAACCCGCCTTGATGCCGACGGTGGGGAGATACGCATCATTGCAGAAGAAGGTTAATTCCGGTCCCCACAGCATCCACATGGCGTAGCGCGAATCGAGCATCACCCGTACGATGGTCTTCAGCGATTGCGGCCAGCGGCTGGGAACCCCTAGCGGCGTTCGGCTCCAGTCGAGCGCCCGCATTCGCGCCCCCATCTCGCCGCCCCCCGCGAGAAAGCCCAGCTCCGACGAAGTCCGCGGCTCGCCGGCAATCCCTATGTTGATCGAATCGCGCATTAAATTATTATTATCAATTAAATATGAGATATATCTGCGTGTTATTGCTAATCTCGATTGAGTGGTATCGTCACGCGAAATACGGACCCTCCCGCGGCGGGCGACATGACGGCTGCTTGCCCGTTCAGCTGCTTCACTCGATGAAATATCGAGGACATGGGATTCGACGGCACATCTCGGTCGGCGCCGGCCGCGGGTTGCCGGCGATCGTCCGCGAGTTGCACCATGAGGTGGCCGCCCGTTGTTTCGACGGATAGGCTGACCAAGCCCACCGATCCTTGTTGGAGCGCAACGTTGAAGGCTTCCTGCGCGATGCGGAACAGGGCGATCAAGCGGTTGGCTTCCATCTCGGGCGCTGATTCTGGATACGTTTCCTGATAGCCGATCCCGGCATTTGCGCAGCCGCGCCTGAATTGCCAACTCAGCGCCGCGAACAAACCCACCGAATCGAGCAGCGTGGGTCGCAGTTCCTCGACCATCGTCCTCGCCAGGTCGATCGCGCCCCGCAATCCCTCCTTCACCCGTCCCAACCGCATGGAAGTATCGGGGGTGAGTACGGAATCATGCTGTTCTATCCAGGCCACGTCCATCATCGCGCCAATCACGGCGCCGCCAATCTCGTCATGCAGCTTGCGAGCAACCACGCTGCTCTTCTGTTCGAAGTCGGCCTGAAGAAAAGTCACCAGCGCGTCGAGCTCGGCCACGCGATCGAGCAAGTCCGCGTCCGGGACGGCGAGTAGCCGATCTCGGGGCGGCGATACCGTGGATGCTTCATTTTGCATGCAGACTGTCCCGTTCAGCCGTGGCCGGTGCCTCCCGCGCCAAAAACAGATGCAGAAATATCATGTAGGGAGCTTATTGGAGCCGGCGCGGTTTTCTAGGGCAAACGATCAGCGCCGGTCGTCAGACACGTCCTACTCCGGATGTAGGCACGGTTTCAGGAGATCCCGGTAAGACGATTCCCGCGCGCAAATCAGCGCTGCACCTGTTCAGGTTCGCTTCGTGGCGCGCAATTCGCCCCGCGGCGAGCGACTCTGCCGCACGATGCTGCGAAAGGCGCGCACAACCTCTGAGTACCGTTTCGCGCGCGAACGGTTTAATCGGTGTGAAAAAATAAACTTCACGCAGTCGGCGTGAGCAAAATGAGTGCTCGCGGCGCGCGGCGCTGCACGAAAACAGTTCGCGCGTCGCGGCCTACTCTCTTTCCTACACCGCTGAGATACGTTGTTCCCTCGGAGCTTTATGGGGCATAGCGAGTATTGTGCGAAAAAAAATGACGACATACTTTGGTGTTCATGTCACGGAACACCGAGTCGACGATGGCGCGAAGCGAGATATATCCGTGTGAGATATATTTGCGCCGCGCGCGCCGCATGGAGCGCAATTCCGACGCAGAGCGGACCGCAATTCTGCTGGGAGCGGTAGCCGCGGGCATGTTCTTGATGACCCCCTCCGCGCTCGCGGTGCCGAGTTTTGCACGCCAGACCGGCCTGTCGTGCGAAGCCTGCCACACCGTGTTTCCCGAACTCACCCATTTTGGCCGCATGTTCAAGGCGAATGGCTACACCCTCACAAGCCTGCCGCAGGTGCAGGGCATGACGGAGCAGAAGGAGCAGCGATTGTCGCTCAATCAGCTGCCGCCGCTTTCCATGATGGTGCAGGTATCAGATACGCAGCTCGCCAAGGCTTTGCCTGACAGTAGCGGCCTGCCGGGTCGGGCCCAGAACGGCACGGTGGCTTTTCCGCAGCAAGTGAGCATTTTCTATGCGGGGAAGATCGCGCCGCAGCTCGGGGTGTTCGGACAACTGACGTACGACAATGGCAGCGGCACCGTTGGAATCGACAATACCGATTTCCGCTTTGCCGACCTGGTGATCCTGCCCAATGAGAAGCCGCTCATCTACGGCCTGTCGTTGAACAACAATCCGACGCTGCAGGATCTCTGGAATAGTACGCCGGCGTTCGGCTTTCCGTACCAAGCATCGAATGCCAATGTCTCGCCGCTCGCCGGTACCGCCATCGACGGCACCTTTGGACAATCCGTCGCGGGCTTGAGCGCCTATGCGCTCTGGAATGAATCGGTGTATGCGGAACTCGGTGTTTATCGTTCGGCGCTGCAAGGCTACTCAAATCCGGTTACCGGAGCCGCCGGCCCGCTCGACGGAACCGCCTCGAACGTTGTGAGCGGAGTCGCCCCGTACTGGCGCGTCGCTTATGAGCAGCAGTGGGATCAGCACTCCCTGGAGATCGGCGCCTATGGCGCGACCTTCAAGGTGCTGCCCGGAGCCGCGTCCGCGACGGCACCGACGCCTCTGCAGGGAGCCACCAATCGGTTTCAGGATGTCGCAGAGGATGTCCAATACCAGTTCCTCGGCGACATACACATCTTCTCGATGGCGGCCACCCATATCCACGAGTCGCAGACGCTGGATGCAAGTTTCGCATCGGGCAACAGTGCCAATCCGAAGGATGATCTGAATACATCCCGGGTCACCGGCACGTATTTCTACCGCCGCAAGTGGGGCGGCTCCGCCAGTTATTTCTCGACCACGGGCAGCACTGATGCGCTGCTTTATGGGATTGGATCGAAGCCCGGCGTCACCACGAGTGCGAATGGCAGTCCGAACACCACGGGGTGGATCGTCGAGGCGAATTACGTGCCGTGGCTAAACGTAAAGCTGTCTCTGCAGTACACAAGTTATACGAAGTTCAATGGCGGCAGCACGAACTACGACGGCTACGGGCGCAATGCGCACGACAACAACACGATTTATATCTTGACGTGGTTTGCTTATTGATGCAGGGGGCCCCGGGAGCGCGGGCGCCCCTTGGGGCTGATGGAAGAAAGTCGGGCGAAGGAAGGAGGGCAAGGCAATGAATATTCGTCGTCTCATTACAGCGGCAATTACGTTGGCGATGACGGCAGCGTTGGCGCAATCCGCCGAACTCACCCCGGAAATCCGTTCCACGGCCGAACGAATCGCGGTCAGCACCTGCGGAACCTGTCATGGTGCCCAGGGCACCAGCATCGTGCCCAAGTTCCCGAACCTCGCGGCCCAGCCGGCAAATTACCTGGCGGCACAGCTCAAGGCATTTAGGTCCCGCAGCCGCGGCGATCCCGATGCATTGGCCTTCATGTGGGGGATGGCTGCGGCCCTCGATGATGCGCAGATCGACGGACTGGCCCAGTACTATTCGTCGGCGAAACCGGCTCGTTCCGGCGCGAGCGGCGACCGGACGATGCAGGCACGCGGTAAAGAGATCTATGAACTGGGGGTCGACACCCTGCATGTGCCCCCCTGCCGCTCGTGCCATGGATCCAAGGGCGAGGGCATGCTGGATTTCCCCAGATTGGCCGGACAGCACCCGCAATATTTTTTGAATCAGATGCGCTCTTTTCAGAGCAACTTGCGCAGTACGGACATCATGCGCCCGTACGCCAGTGCCCTGAATAGATCGGACTTGGAGGCGCTCGCGCAATACATTCAATCGATGTGACATCGGTCGCCCAACGCCCGCACCAGTGCATTCACGAGTACAGGTGCGTGGCGGGCAGTCCGAGCCGCAGACAGGACTGGGTCGCGGGACTCTCCAAGGGAATGATCCGATTCGAGACGTCGCCCGCCCATTTGACCAGCCACCTCTCGCGCGGGCGCAGTCCCTGCGCCTCGGTCAGCCCGAGCAGCTGGCGGATCCACTCCGGCACCAAATCCACCGCGGCGCGCACCAACAGGGGTTGCAGCCAGAGAAACGGACGTGGAAAGGTGGCGGTTTCGCGCATGATCTCGAGGAACTGAAACACGATGGGGGAGGGCTCCAAACGGCTGCGCTTGGATTCGAACAGATCCTGCATCGCGCCGACTGATTGAGGGGTGTCGACCGCACCGTAGAGCCGGGCGGCGGGCGTCCCCTCCCGATAGAAACCGTCGAACTCGCAGGGGCTCAAGGCAGCAACGTAGCGGCTGTACGCCTCGGCAAAGCTGAATGCCGCGGTGGCATGCACCCACTCCAACAGGCGAGGATCGTTGGCCGCGTAGCGGATTCCCGCCGGCGTTTCGCCATCGACGGCCGCATGCCTGCGCACCACCCCGGCGATCATGGGCTCCGCAACGCTGCGGGCTCCATAAACCGTGACCATTGCCGCCAACCCGGTGCGCCGCAAGCGTCCGATCGGATCCTTGCGGAATGACGAATGTTCCCACACTCCCGCTCGAACCGACGGCTCCGCCAATTCAAGTACCACGGCGGCGACGCCGCCGACGAATAGAGCGATCGGGTTCTTGAAAATGCGCCACGACACGGAATCCGGGCCGACCAACGCCTCTTCCCGCAGCGGCCGACCGAAATCGACGGTCCGGCTTTGCTGACTCGTCAAGAGCGTGCTGATGGTACCGTCGAGGCGACGCTGCAAGGCCGCCGGCAACCGGATGACTGATCGCATAGAGGCGCAGTATAGGGCCCTCGAGGTCAATTATCGCCGCCGCCGGGCGCGCTACGCGTCGACACTCATTCATCCGGACTCGAGCAGCGGAGTGACGACGCGCTTCAGGCGCTCGGGCGTCCAGGTCGAGTCCTTATCCTTCCAGCCATCGTCGATCAAGTGGCCTTCGCGGTTGATCGTGAAATTCACCGGGATGCGCCAAATGCGTCCATAGCCCGGGAGACTTGAGTTCGCCAGCAGACCCACGGGAAAACTCAATGAGCGCGCCACTTGCCGTACTTTGAGTGGGTCGTCTTCGGGTGAATCCAAGGCGAATCCCAGCACCGTTACCCCCTCGGCCGCATGCTGTGCCGCATAGGCGGACAGCAGCGGCAATTCTTCGCGGCACGGAGCGCACCAGGTGGCCCAAAACGTGAGGATCACGACGCGACCGAGGAGATCCGATGTGGCGATGCGTTGTCCATCGAGCGTGACCAGTGTCGCACCGGGAGCCGGTGCACCGACGCGCAGTGCATTGGCGGATGCCAATGGCGCGATGAGCGCACCCAGTCCCGTAACGCTCAACGCCGCCGCACCGCGCAGCAGCGCGCGCCGCGTCGCGGACTCAATTTCCGTGCTGCGGGCCGGGTCACCGCTCGCCTGCCCCGCTCGTACTGCTGTCGTGCCTGACTCAAAACGCATAGCTCAACCCCGCGGTCGCCGTGTAATGAGGGAACAACTGGTAGCCATCGAGATTGCTATAGATCGGCACCTGCATCACGCCGTAAGCGTGGAGCTTGGGGGTGACTTGAACCGTAAGGCCCGGGCTTATATAGGCAACCGTGCCCACGGTGTCGGTCGTGTCCGCCAGAGCACCTTGATCGGGGCTCTTGTGATAGACGTTGAGCTGCACCTGGGGTATCCACTTCGGATTGGCTTCATAGCGTAGCCCGACGCCAAAGGTCGCCGAATTGCCCGGGCGAAAATCATTGCCCGGCTGATTCTGTTTGTGAGCCACCGCAGACTGGAACTGGCCGTTTACAAAGATATCGAAGTTCTGGCTCACAGCTTGATAATAATAGGCTCCCACGATGATATCCGTGCTGCCGGTCCCGGCCTGCAAGCTCGCGTCGAGAGGAGTGCCGGCGTTCGGACCGTTGTAGAAATCGACCGCCGTGCCGTATTGACCAGTCGGCAGCTTGACCCCCAATTGCAGTCCGAGGTTATGCGTCGGCAGCAGTCCTTGATAGTTGCCCAGAAGTTTGATGTCGCCAAGATTGTCGACGCGCGCGCCGCTGATCTGATCCGGTGCCGTTTCGGCAGACGTGTAGGGTTGCAGCTGCGTGCCGTACGTGGTGTGGGTGCGCACCACATAGGGGACCAGCAAATTGACATTCCAATCCGCACTGGGTCGGTAGTTGATCCCCAAGGTGGCGTAGCGGTTGATCGTGTCTTTCTCGATCTCGCCGCCGCCCAGCGCCGGGTTCGACGGATTGTTGACAACCTCGGCCGGGGTTGCTGCATGGGTGCCAATGCGCAGCTCATCTTGGTCGATATAGGTGTACTCAAGGTTGACGCGCCAGCCCGTAGTCGCCGAATAGCCCATGGCCCCATCGGAATTGACGGTGCAGCCGCAGGTGGCACACGCCCACGTCGATGCCGGAGCAAGCGCAATGCACAGCGCCGCCACGCTTGGCCGCTTGACTGAATGAATCATCGGAAGACTCCCGCGACCGCCAAGGCGGCCGCCTCACGCAAATGATTGAAAGGGCCTAAGGCTGCGGTACAAGGCGTTTACCGCAGCGATCAGCCGCTCAAATTCAATTTAGGCGAGAGCTGGGGGACCGCGAGGCTGATGAGCGCGTGGGAGATCTACGCCCAGTCGCAGGGCTTCGAATGCGACGAGGGGCAGAGAAACGATGGGCGCCGGGGGTTCAAAGGCGATGATGTGAGAAATCGGTCCCGCGGCGGGAGCGCTGCCGAATGGGCAGTTCTCGAAATGACTGTGCGTTCCCGAATGGTGATGCCCAGAGTGCGCGGGCATCGGCACTGGATAGGTCGCGGGACACATTTCCAGCAGAAACGGCGTGCCGCTCGCCGGCATGAAGCCAACCGGCACATACGCGCGAAACAGCAGGGCGACCAGCAGCAGGCTGGTGAATAAGTCGCGTCGTCCGGAATTAAGTAGATGGTTCCGCATGTGGCTTCGCAGCTCTACCCTGCCATAGCGCGCTCCCGCGGGCTAGTGGGGTAAACGCCCCAGCCCAGGTGAATTGCAGCATTGTGCGAGGCGTGGCAATCCAACGGCCTATTGCATTGCACCATGCGGCGCAGCAGTCAGCCCTTTGATTGGCTTGCGCCTCGGTACCATCGTTCCAGCCAGTGATCCACGGAAAGCGTGCCTGCCCCGGCGATGGCCAGCCACAGGAATAGCGCCAGATATTCGAACTCATCGAACCCGAGCAGGGTCTCGAGCGAATCGACGTCGCCCCATTTCGCCGATCGAATGGCGACGATCATCGTGATCCCGAGGGCCCCTGCCGAAATGCGGGTCAGGAGGCCGGCAAGCAAGAACAATCCGCCGAAAAATTCCACTCCGGAGACAAAGGGAGCGAGGAGATGGGGCAGCGGGATCCCCCAGCCGACGAAGTTCTCGGTCACTTGCGGCAGGGCCTGCAACTTGCCCCATCCGCTCCACATGAATACCCATCCGACGGTGATGCGTGCAAACAGCGGCGCCAACCAAGTCAAATGCTGCGCGATGTGCCTCGGCCACTCGATCAGCCATCGTACGAATAGTTTCATGAACGCTCCCACGGGATTTCTTCATAAACGCCGCGTCTTGCCTTTCGGTCAGGCGGGCGCCTCAATGGTACACATGTCGAAGACCGGCAGGCAGGCAGGTTTATTTCCGCCCAAGACGCTCGATGAGAGCGCTCGAGCGCCTGCTGCACGCCCGGAGCCGGGAAAAGAGTGGCATTTTTGGAACCCGCGACACGGAATCGCGTCAGTCTTCAGTTCAACTTGATGTGAGAGAAGCACTTGATTCGCATGGACGGGCATCTCATGAAACAGGGTTTGGCGGCGTTGTGCGCCTCGGCCGTGGGGTTGTACGCGTCGGTCGCCCCGGCGACTGTTCGCCCGGAGCTGGCACACACCGCGCTCGCCGCGCTCGCAGATGCCAAGGCCGTGGCCGCCGCCGGCCGCGGGCAGCTTCTGTTGGTCGGTTCGACGCTGGCGACGGAGCAAACTCCGAGCGAAAACGTCGTGGTCGTTCTCGAGTACCCGATCATTCGGGACATGAAACCCGGAATGGTGCTCATTCTGGCAAAGAACGGCTGCGAACCGATCGAGGCGTGCCTGATCGCCAGGCGCGTGGCCGAGATCGACTCAAAGGGCGAAGTGCAGACCGATCCTTACACGGGCGAGGAGCTGCTGTTTGCCAAGACCAAGGCGACCCTGCTCGGCGTGGTGTCGTATGCCATCGACCTGGAGACCGACTCCATCCGCGACCTGCGTGTCGACCGTGCGCACGAATCGGTGACCTTCGCGCAGGCGATTGCCCAGCAAGAAGCGCAGATCCGGGCCGGCAGGAAGTGAAGTAGCGGGTCGATTTCGTCTTGGTTTCAACTTGCCAGAATGTCCGGGAGCAGGCGATCGTATTCTTTCTTCACCACGGCGTAACACTCGCAGGTGCGCTGCTCGAGTTGCGGTCGGTCGAGCACGGTGATATGACCCCGTTGGTAGTCGATCAGCCCCGCCTTATGCAAGCGGCCCGCGGCGGCCGTGACCCCCTCGCGGCGCACTCCCAGCATGTTGGCGATCAATTCCTGCGTCATCACCAGCTGGTTCGAGCGCAGCCGATCCAAGCTCAGCAACAGCCAACGGCATAGTTGCTGATCGAGCGTATGGTGGCGGTTGCAAACCGCCGTCTGTGCCATCTGCGTGATCAGCGCCTGGGTATAGCGCAATAACAGGTGCATCACCGGCCCGGCGCGATTGAATTCATCCAGCATCAAGCTCGCCTTCAACCGATAGCCGGTCCCGCCGCTTTGCACGACCGCGCGGCTCGGTGTCGATTCGCCGCCCATGAAACGCGAAATGCCGACGATCCCGTCAAAGCCGACGACCGCTATCTCGGCGGAAGACCCGTCCTCCATCACATACAGCAGGGAAATAATCGCTGAAGTGGGAAAGTAAACGTGCAGCAGTGTGGCGCCGGGTTCATAGAGCACCTTGCCTAACTGCATCTCCACGGGCTCCAGGTGTGGCAACCAGCCTGCCAACGTCTCGTCGGGCAGGCTCGCGAGCAGCCGATTTTCTCTGGGGCCGATCGCCAATGCCATGCCGATTCCTCTAGGTGCGGTAGCGAACATACAAAATATTATAGCAGGCGTCGCGCCCGAGTGAGTTGCAAGATGTCCGCAGAGTTCATTGCATGGCGCACAACATCAGCGCTCGCGATGCACTGCGCGGTCGACGCAAAATAATGTGTAAGGATTTCCCCGTCAGGGATTCCTTCAAGGTGCAACGCAACGCGCGATGACTGCAAATTCATTTGGCCAGGTGAAATTGGATTGGTTCCTCCGGCGTTGTGGCGCGAATTTACCTAAGCGGCCTCGACTCGCTGCAGCAGGCTCATGAGGACGAGCATGGCTCCCCAGACGTGAGGGTTGGCGTTATCGGCGTGGCTGTGCGCGGCCGCGGCTGCGGCCTGTTCCAAGGCATGTGCCGCCGCCGCAATGTCGGCGGCCTCGAAGATACTGGCGGTACCGCTCAGCCGACGAGCGCGAGAGTGCAACTCGTGGAAAATGGCTTCAGGATTGTCGTCCGCCCGCGCCAAGGCGGCGCTCAAGGTCGCGAGATGCACCCGCTCGCTCTGCAGCCGGGCGAGAAAAATGCTGCCGAGACTTTCGAATTCTTCGGCCGCCGACGCGACCGCCGCGGCCGTGCCCGTAGGTCGTCGGCTGGGTGGAAATATCATGCGGTTCTCCGGCCGTGGATCGCGGCAGTCCCAAACTCTATCCGCGCCCGGAATCGAGGGCTGTAGGGAGACTGTGACACTTCGTTTCATTATGGTAATCGCGAGCGCCTCCGCAGCGCGTATGAGCCGTTCGATCGCCGACGCGGCAATGCACCATGCTCGAGGCCGATCGCGCGGTGCAGCCCGATCTGCCGAGAAACTACCGGCGCGAAAAAAGATACCGTCATTCCTCTCATTTGTGCACCTCCAAGATAGAGATTTCTGCTGTCGGAATCGGCCTACTGCACGTGCGCATCCCGCGGGGCGCTTTATTCGGACGTCCAGTCCGCGCTGGTGTACGCTTCAACCACCAAAAGCCGCACCGAAGCCAAGCAAGAAATGCCGACCCCGCCAGTGAGCGTTTGAAGTGGATGTGAATTTCGGCTGCACGCAATGCGGAAAATGCTGTCAAAAAACCAAGATTCCGCTGACCGTGCGGGAAACTCTCGACTGGCTGGACGCGGGTCATCAGGTGCAGCTCGCCTGCGAGGCGTCGCCGTGGCCCGAGCCGGCGCCGCTTGAGGATCCGAAACGTGCGCATTTCAGGAGGCGGTCGTTTGCGGCGACCAGCGGATCCATGCAGGTGCGCGTCATCGCAATCCTCGTCGCTCACGTACCCGATGGCTGCCCAAATCTGTTGCCGGACATGCGCTGCGGGATCTACGAGCGCCGGCCGTTGGTGTGCCGCATCTATCCGGTGGAGATCAACCCCTTCGTCGAGTTCAAGACGGAGAACAAGGCCTGTCCGCCCGAGGCGTGGGCTCGCGAGCTGCCGGTATTGCAGCGCGATGGTCGAGTCGTCAGCGACGTCATTCAGCAGGATATCCAACGCTCGCGCGATACCGACGTGCGCGATGTCGAGGTCAAGCGGCGCTTGTGCGCCGCTTTGCATGTGGCGGAGACCGCGGTCGCGCGCGAGGGGCTGTTGGTGTATTCGCCGTCGGTGCCGATTCTGCGCGATGCCATCCTATTTGCCAGCGAGGATGGCGGCGATGCGCCGGCCAATACCCCATGGCGCTTCGTATCCGACAGCGTGGAGACGATCGGACGGCTCGCAGACGCCGGCGCAGAGGCCGTACACGCGCGGGATTTAGCGGCGCCGGCGCCTCAATATCTCACTCTCGGCGCGCAACGTTGAGCGAGTTCTGCCACCCACCGCCCAGCGCTTTCACCAGCAGCACACTCGCATCCATTCGGCGCTGCAGAATGGTGACATTCGAGAGCTCGGCCTGTAGAGCAGTATTTTCGCTGGTCGCGACTTCGAGATAGGTGACCAGTCCCGCCTTGTAGCGGTACTGCGCCTGTTGCAAGGCCTTGGCGGTCGCGGTCACGGCCGCCGCTTCACTGATGCTTTCCTGCTGCAATTGGCGAAGGGCGGCCAAATTGTCTTCGACCTCCTGATAGGCGGTGAGGACGGTGCTTCGATAACCCGCGACCTGCTCGTCGTAGATCGCCTTCGCTTGCGCGGTCTGTGCTCGATGTCGGCCGGCGTCGAACAGGGTCAATACGCCGGCGGCGGGACCCAGCGACCACAATCGGCTCGGTGCGGTAAGCCAGTTGGAGGATCTCGTGCTGTCGTAACCCGCGGCGGCGGCCAGACTGAACACGGGAAAATACGCTGCCCGCGCCACGCCGATCTGTGCGTTGGCCGCTGCGACCCGCCGTTCAGCCGCGGCGACGTCGGGGCGGCGTTCCAAGAGAGACGAGGGCAGGCCGGGATCGATGAGCGGGGGGGTCAATTCCAGCGGCAGGGGGTTTGGCTCCGCATGGAACGCCGATGGGTTTTCGCCGAGCAGTACTGCGATGGCGTGTTCGGTCTGCGCGCGCTCAAGCCGGATATCGGCGGCCTGGGTGCGCGCGGTCTCGAGCTGCGCCTGTGCCTGGTCCACATCCGCAATTGCCGCGCCGCCGCCGTTGTAGAGATTTTGCGTCAGCTGCAGCGACAGGGCGTAATCCGCCACGGTTTTATCGAGGAGCACTTGCTGAGCGTCCTCGGCGCGCAGCGTGAAGTAATCGGTCGCGAGTTCAGCGTGAATCGACAGATTCAGTGTTGCCAGGTCGGCGGCACTTGCTTGCTGGCTGGCCCTCGCCGACGTCACCGCGTTGCGTACCCGACCCCAGACGTCGAATTCGTAGGATAAGTCGGCTTGCAAGTCGAAGTTGTTGTAGATCGGATTCCCGCCCGGCACGTACGTCGGCGAATTGAGAGACGCTCTGGCGCGGGTCGCGGTAGGGCCGACGGTCAGCGTCGGGAATAAGTCCGCGCGCGCGATTCGCGTGGCGGCGCGCGCCTGCTGCAGCCGCGCGAAAGCCGCCTTCAAATCTTGGTTGGCGTCGCCCACCTTCGCTTCGAGTGTGTCCAGTTGCGGATCCTGGAATAGCGTCCACCACGCACCGCGGTTTTGGTTGTCCAGTGGTTCGGCCGCCTTCCAGTCCCCGGACTCTTTGTATGCGTCCGTCGCCGGCACGCTGACCGGGGTCCTGTAGACGGGTGCGAACGAGCACGCCGTCAGAGCGCCGATGAGCAGCAACGTTGCGCCCGGGAGCGATCCGTTCATGTGGGTTTACTCTTGTCCTTCGATGCAGGCGGAGCAATGCGCACGACCGCGCCATCGGTGAGCGAGTCGGGCGGATTGAGAATCACCACCTCATCGGCCTCGACGCCTGAGAGTATCTCGATCGTGCTGCCGAAGTCGCGCCCTTGGACGATGCTCTTGAGCTTCACGCGTTTCTGCCCGTCGATCGTGGCCACCTGCAACCCGGCTGCTCGAAACAACACCGTATTTGCCGGCAAACGCAAGCTCTGGGCGCTGGCAGGGAGCTTGAAATGCACCTCCGCATAGGCGCCGGGGAATACGTCGCGCTTTGCGTTGTCCAATTCGAGTTCGACCTGCAAGGTGCGGAGCGTCGGATCGAGGGCGTTGGAGGTGCGGACCGTTCGCGCCGTAAATGTCCTGTTTGGCTGCTCGGCAAAACGCAGATCCGCTTCGAGTCCGGGAAGGGTTGCGGCGGCATAAGCCTCCGGCACTTGCACGAAGATGCGCAACTTATGCATATCCGCGATGCGGAACAGTTCGGCTCCGGTGCTTTGGCCGGCATTGATCAACGCTCCAATGTCGGTGTTGCGCGCAGTGATGACGCCGTCGAAGGGAGCCACGATGCGCTTGAACGACGTGAGGTCGCGCAACCGCGCCACATTGGCGGCCGCCGAATCGGCGGCGGCTTTCTTGGCGGCGGCGTCGCCGGCCTTTTCATCGGCGTCCTGTTTGGAGACCGATTCCGTGGCGAGCAATCCCTTCCAGCGCACATTGGTGCTATTGGACAGGGATTCGTTGGCGCGCGCGGTGGCGAGATCGGCCTCCGCTTGGGCCAGCTGCCGGTCCACTTCCGGCGTGTCAATTTCGCCCAACAATTGGCCCTTGGTGACCTGCGTGCCGATATCGGTGCGCCACTCCTTGAGATAGCCGTTGGTGCGGGCGTAGATGGGCGCCTCGATATAGGCCTGGACGGTGCCGGGAAGCACCAGTTCTTCGCCGAGCGGCGAGCGATTGGGGGTGACGGTGACCACCGTGGGGATTGCCGCTTGCGCCGCTTCCTTGCCGAGCGACGCACGCGCCCGCACGCGGCTGACCTCGCCCCACACCGCGAGGCACAGCGCGACGACGAGCAGAATCAGCGAATAGCGGCGAATCTGATGGCGCAAGTTCTTGTCCGACCCAGCGGCGCTTGGCTCAGGCATTGGGAATCTCCACGGAATGAATCGGGTGCGACGCGGGGCGCCCATGAATGATCGAGAATACGGTCGGTACGAAGAACAGGGTGGCGACGGTCGCGAACATCAGGCCGCCGATGACCGCCCGTCCCAGCGGTGCATTCTGCTCGCCGCCGTCCCCCAGCCCCAACGCCATCGGGATCATGCCGATGATCATGGCCAAGGCCGTCATGAGAACCGGCCTGAGCCGCGTGAATCCGGCTTCCAGCGCCGCCTCGAATGCGTTATCGCCGGCGTTCATGCGCTCGCGCGCAAAACTCACCACCAGCACGCTGTTCGCCGTGGCCACGCCCATGCACATGATTGCCCCCGTCAGCGCGGGAACGCTGACCGTCGTGTGGGTCAGGAACAGCATCCAGACGATTCCGGCCAACGCCGCGGGCAGGGCGGTAATGATGATGAACGGGTCGAGCAGCGATTGAAAATTCACCACGATCAGCATGTACACCAGCACGATGGCACCCACCAGGCCGATCAGCAAGCCGCTGAACGACGCCTTCATCGTCTGTGCCTGGCCGCGCAGCACGACATGCGAACCCTTCGGCAGGTCTTTCTCGGCTGCGGCGATGATTTTATTCACTTGTGCGGTCACGTATCCAAGATCGGTATCCTGCACCGATCCGAAAATATCGATCGCCGGGGTTGCGTTGTAGTGGCTCACGACCGCAGGGGCCACGCTGCGATGGATGCTGGCCAGGTTCGACAGTATCTGCGACGAACCGCCGACCCCGCCGCTGAGCGGCGTATTGCCGAGATCGTTGAGGTTTTCCAAGCGAAATTGCGGTGTCTGACTCGCGACCTGGTATTGCGTGCCGCTCTTTGGATCCACCCAGAACGACGGCGACGTCTGGAAACTGCCGGACAGCGATACCAGCATATTGCTCGCCACGGTTTGTTCGGTCAGACCGACGAGTTGGGCCTTGGTGCGGTCGACGTCGACGTTGAACTGCGGATAGTCGCCGGATTGCTGGATGTGCAAATCGACCGCGCCGGCCACGCCGTGCAGTTTCTGCATCAGCGCGTTGGCGAATGCACGGTTGCCTTGCACATTGAAACCGACGATTTGCACGTCGATCGGCGAGGGTAGGCCGAAATTCAATATCTGGGTGATCATATCCGCCGGCAGGAACGCAAACGACGTCGATGGATAGGCGGCCGCGAGTTTGGTGCGCAGTTCGCGGACGAAATCCGCGGTCGGCCGATGGTTTTCGTTGAGATTCACGAAGATATCGGCATCGCCCGGACCGACGGGCGCCGATGTGCTGTACGCCAGATTGATGCCGCTGTAGGGAAGGCCCAAATTATCGACGATGTTCGCTATTTGAGCCTTCGGCACCACGTCGCGGATCGTCGCCTCGACCGCATCGCAGAGCGCCGCGGTTTCCTCGATTCGCGTACCGGTACGCGCGCGCAGATGCAGCTTGATCTGGCCGCCGTCGACCGACGGGAAAAAATCCTGGCCTAGCCCGGGCAGCGGCCCGAGCGGGAAGGCCAGCAGGGCCGTGGCAGCCATCGAGCCCAAGAATATGGCGGCAAAGCGCGGGCCGCTGTGCAGCGCCGTCCCCAGCAGCACGCGATAGCGGTCGCGCATTCTCTCGAAGCCTCGTTCGAAGCGTTCCTGAAAGCGCGCCAGAAAGTTGCGGACATTGCGTTTCGCGCCGCCGTCGTGCTGTCTGAGCCAGAACTTCGCGAGCGTCGGAACCAGGGTACGCGAGAGGATGTACGAGGCCAGCATCGCGAACACGACCGCTTCGGCCAACGGGATGAACAGGAACTTGGCGATGCCGGCCAGCAAGAACATGGGTACGAACACGATGCAGATCGACAGGGTCGAGACCAGCGCCGGCAGGGCGATCTGGTGCGCGCCGTCGAGAATCGCGGTTTCGACATCCTTGCCGTGCTCGAGATGGTAATTGATGTTCTCGATGGTGACCGTCGCGTCATCGACCAAAATGCCGACCGCCAGCGCGAGCCCGCCGAGAGTCATGATGTTGATCGTCTCGCCCAGCGCCGACAGACAGCAAATCGACGCCAGAATCGACAGCGGGATCGAAATCGTGATGATCAGCGTGCTGCGCCAGCTGCCGAGAAACAGCAGGATGAGCAAGCCCGTCAGTGCTCCGGCGATCACCGCTTCGCGCACGACGCCGGTGATGGCTCCGCGCACGAACACCGATTGGTCGCTGAGCGCCTCGATTTTCAGATCGGCCGGCAGCGACGCGCGGATCTGCGGCAGCTTCTGGTTGATGCTGTTGATGATGTCGATCGTGGATGCTTTGCCGGTCTTCAGCACGCTCATCAGCACGGCCCGCCGTCCTTCCAAGCGCACCATGTTGGTCTGCGGCGAATAGCCGTCGCGGACGTGCGCCACATCGCGGACATAGGTCACGGTGCCGTTATGCGTGCGGATCGGCAGACCGTTCAAATCCTCGATTTGATTGGGGCTCGCGTTGAGCTTGATGAAGTACTCGAGCGCGCCTATCTTCTGCGTGCCGGCCGGCAGGATCAGGTTCTGAGCGCCGATGGCGTTGACCACGTCGTTTGCGGACAAGCCGTTCGCGCGCAGCGCCTGCGGATCGAGATCCACCTGCACCTGGCGCTGCTTGCCGCCGAACGGAAAGGGTATGGAGGCGCCGGCGACGGTGGCCAATTGCGTGCGCAGGATGGTATTGCCGAGATCGTAGATTTGCGACTCGGGCAGGCTGTCGCTGGATAGGGCCAGCTGCAGAATCGGCACGCTGGAGGCGTTGTAGGACAAGACGAAGGGCGGCGTGGTGCCCGGCGGTGAAAACGCCAGCTGGGTTTGCGACACCGCGGTGATCTGCGCGAAGGACAGGTCCTGGTCGACATCGGGCTGGAAGAAATACTTGACCACCGCCGTTCCGTAGACCGATTGCGATTCGGTATGCTCGACGTCATTGACGGTGGTTTGTGCAATGCGCTCGGAGAACAGTACGATGCGATTCGCGATTTCCTCGGGCAGGATGCCGTTGTAGCGCCAAATCACCGCGGCAATCGGAATTTTGATGTTCGGAAAGATGTCCGTCGCGGTCTTGACGATGGCGTAGCCGCCCATCAGCACGATCAGCACCGCCAACATGATGAAGGTGTAGGGACGCTGCAGGGCTACTCTGACAATCCACATGATCTGCTCCGATTGGATCGCGGACGCTAACGGCTAGGGGCCGGACGGGCCTCCGCCATGCTGCGCCGCGCGACGCCCAGTGCAGCGACGCGCCATGGCTCGATTGTAGGTACCTGCGTTCACCCGAGTTGGAAACATTTGTAGAAATGACAATCGCGCGGAAGCTGCCGAAGTAGGATTCTGTAGATAGGGGCATATGCCCTTAATAAGTCGGAAATGTAGGCGAAACGGCCTTATAAGTCAATTGGCATAGCGCGCATCGCCGTCCGGCGGCGGACGAACGAGCTAGAGAATCGGGAGGGAGTCCAGTTCCTTGTTGCCCGCAATGCTCAACAAGACGGCTCTGAGTTCCGCCGCCGGTTTTTTGCCGAAAATGCTCTCGAAGCGCCCTTCGGCGTGCAGCCACAGGCGCCGGGATTTGCGAAGCATCAGCCGGCCCTTCTTCGTCAGCTCGACGTAGCGCTTGCGCCGATCGTCGGCCGACAGCCGCAGGATCACGAGATCGTCCCGTTCCAGGGGCTTGAGGTTATGGCCCAACGTCGATCGATCCATGACCATCGCCGTCGCGAGTTCGCACATCGTGACCGGACCTTCGAGGCTGCCGCGATCCACTTCCGAGAGAATCGAGTACTGGGTCGATTTGATGCCGACCGGCGCGAGTGCAGTGTCGTAGAACTGCGAAATTCGCCGCGACGCCTTGCGCAAGCTCCCGCAAGTGCACGCATTGCGGGGCAACGGCGCAGCGCTCTGTCTCGGCTTGATCCGGTCATTCACGGGCATATGCCCATATTATACCGAAACGCGTCGAATCTCGAAACCTTGACCGTGTCGATGCTGCGCAGCGTTCATCTGTGCGCGGGTTCACGGCATTTGGCCGGGGTGGGCCTCGAGGGGCGGTTTTTGTTAAGCAAAAACCTGAAAACGAGCGATCTGCGGTCGGTTACATATTTCAGGCCGTTGCCTTGCGACATACTTTATCGCGTGCGCTGGTGCATGGCGCTCGACTTTATCTTTGGACCGGAGCCAAGTTCGATGAGCAACTCTACGATGGACGATTATTTTGCTTTCATGTCAGACAAGTGGGCGAGCAAGGATCCGGCAAGCCGGAACAGCATTGCCGCTGCACCGAAGAAGCCGCAGCGTCAATCGGATACGATCGACTTCGTGGACGAGTCGCAGATTGAAGTGATCGAAAGCGTCGTCAGCGATACGATGATCGAGCGGATCTTCAAGAAGTTCAAACAGGCCTGATTCACGGGATGGCTGCGCGGACAAAGCAGATCACCGCGGCCGCGCATTCCTCAGGCCGCGTTTGCAATAATAAGTGAGGTCCGTCGATCTCGACCAGCTGCGCATGAGGCGCGGTCTTAAGAATCGATTGCGTCGCCGGGCGTGGTATGACGAGATCGTGCGCCGCTTGCAGCACCAGGATTGGCAGTCGTACGCGCGCCAGTGCCGCGCTCGCGTCCACGGCGAGCAGCGCGGCAATGCGATGCCGAATCACATCCGCCGAGACTGCGGCCATGGCTCGGTTCAACTGGGCAGGGGCGCGATCCGCGGCGAGTGATCCCCACATCAACGGCGCCCGCAACCAGCGCGGCAGAGACTTGAGCGGAAACCACGCCGCCAGCGACGGTGCCCACCCGAGCAGCGGGTAGGGATTCTTGGCGAATGTACCGCACAGGATGACGCCCGCGAGACCCGCCGGCGGATCCGCGCCGATCCGAATGGCAATGGGTCCGGAAAATGATTCCCCCAGCACGACGAAGCGGCGGTCCGCCGGCAGTGCCGCACGCACCAGCGCCTCGAGCTCCGCATACCCCAACGGTTGGTCCACGGGATAAGGGACGATTTGTGGATCGAGGTCGGAGTCCAGCGCGCGCACCAACTCGGAGAAGAGTTTGCCGGTCCCGTCCAGGCCCGGCAGCAGAACGAGGGTCGGACCTGGCGCAGCCGTGGTCATGGCTCGTAACGCCCATCCCCTTGAAGGACGCGACTATCAGCGCGCAAACACCATCCCCCAATGCCATGGGGAGCCCGGCAGGATCTCGTTGCGGACCCAGCGCAGTCCCGCCTCTTCGCCCCAAGCGCGACACTGCCCGGGCGGCGGACGGATATCGAGCGGCGGCCCTCGCGGTGTGCGACTGTCGTGGTTCCAATGAATCACTCCGACCAATCCGCCGGGACGCAGGACGCGGTGACTTTCCCTCAGCAGCCCGACCGGGTCTTCGATGTGCAGGATATTGAAAAGCATGGCGAAGCTCGACGACTGAGGTTCGCGCCCGCAACCTTGTGCGACGAAGTCGCGTTGCTCGACCATGACGTTCGGCAAGCCGGCCTGTGAAGCACGAGCCGCCGTTGCCGCCACCATCAGCGGATCGATGTCGAGCGCAAAGACCGTGCCCGATGTTCTCTGAGCGGCCGGGATCGTGAACGTGCCATAGCCGCAGCCGAATTCGACGACGTCTCCTGTCAGGTGACGACAGCCCAGCGACTCGAGGATGCCGGCCGCGTCGAAAAACGACTCCCATTGCTCGACCGCCGGCATGCCACTGTCTCTACCCTTGGTCATCCGCGTTGCTCAGAGCACTTCAGCGTGCCAGCTTTTGCCGGCGCTGCAACGAGCCCGGAAGGAAAGGGTGCGCTCAAGATCTGCTCCAGAGTGAAACCCGTTGCTTGCGCCGCGCCCACGCTCGCCCCTAGGGCGGCCATGCAGAGAACGCCGGCACGCATCCCGCGGTGGACGATGGCGCGGCACAATGCGACGAATGAGACCCCGACGCCTCTGTGAATGGGATTCATGAGTCGCAGCGTGATATCGGCATGGGCTCGAATTATAGCGGGAAGGTTGGCGAGGGGCGTGCGTTCCAGTTTCTGGATGGGCATGTTAGATTGCCGTCAAGATAGAAAACACGCTCGTGTATGCGGAGAGTCCGCAATTCCCAGGGGTTCGTCATTCCAGAGTCTGTAATGGCTGGATTGCTGCCGGCATTGACCGCCGCGGCATTGATCCTCTCGCCCGGCAGGAGTCTCGGTGCTGCGAACGTCGAGCGCGCCGTTGCACCCCGGTCGATCGGCGAGCTAAAGCGAACGGCGACGATCCACTTGGGGAAGACCGCCGATTGGGTCGCAATCACCGCCGACGCGGTCTGGGTCGGAAGTACCGGTCCGTTTGCGGTACATCGGATTGATCCAACGACGAACATGCGGGTCGCGACCGTGAAGCTGCAAGGCGAACCTTGCTCGGGTCTCGCGGCCGGCTTCGGCAGTCTGTGGGTTCCACTGTGCGGGAAGCCTGCAACCTTGGCGCGGGTGGATCTCAAATCCGGCGAACTGGCCAACGTGCTCATGATTGGCCCCGCGGCTGCGGAGGGCGGCGTGACAACGAGTGCGGACAGCGTTTGGCTCGTGGTTGACAACGATGGCTCGCTGGTGCGCATAGATCCCGGCAGCGGAACCATCCGCCAGATAGTCCACCTACCGGCGGGTTCGCACAATCCTTTGTATTACGATGGCCGGATCTGGGTGACGCGTGCCGACGGGTCTGAATTGACGGGCGTCGACGCGGCCACGGGTGCGGTGCTGGCGACGGCTCGCACGGGGCCTGGCCCGCGATTCTTGACCGCGGGTGCCGGGGCGGTGTGGACACTCAATCAGGGCGATGGATCATTGACGCGCGTCGACACCCAGACCGGACACGCCACCCACACGACGGCTCTGGGGATACCCGGCAAGGGTGGCGACATCAGCTTTGGGGGTGGAATGATTTGGACGACGGTCGCGAAGGTGCCGCTCTCGATGATCGATGGCGCTACGGCCGCGTTGCTCTGTCAGTGGGTGGGTCCGGGCGGCGACTCGCTGGGGATCGGGCACGGGGCGATATGGCTGACGGACTATCACGCCGGGACTATTTCGCGGATCGAGCTGGACGATGCCTTGGCGGGCTGCAAGCATTCTCACTGAACCAGAGGTTCAAAGGATTGGCGGCTATGAACGCACTGCGCACACTGATCGGCGTATGCATGGTTCTCGCGGTGCTCGGCGGTTGCGCACCGGCCGAGAAACCCGACGCAATCGTTACGATCGATGACGTGCGCCACGCCTGCGTCGTCGCTCTCCACGATGAGGCGCAAGGCAGCGCTGTACCGTGCAGCGATGTCGCCGCATTCCTCAGAGACGAGCTGAGACTTGCCAGCGGATCCAGCTGCGATGTCCGCACGGTCTCCGACGTCGACGCCGCCGAAGTTGACCGCGTCGATGCCAGTTTGAAAGCCGCGGGCTACCGATTGATTGGCAGGCCACGCTAAGAACGAAGGCTCGCCACCGGAACCACGATATCGCAGGTGAACAAGCCGGTTGCCGGATCGTAGGTAGAGTCCCTGGGGTAGTACTCGAAGAGCGGGCGCGCGTCCAACTGCAGACCGCTATCCGGCAGCCAAATGCGCAACAAGTGATCCCACGCCTTTTCGATCGCCTCAACGCCGCCTCGAAACCTGGCGACGGCGTAGCTTCCACCGGGGATCACCGTGGTGAGAGCCTTGCCTGGCGCGGCCAGCGGGCCTTTGATTTCCACGCCGGCGTCGTATCGACACTGATCCGGGGAAGTCACGGTGGGGTCGTCGTGACTGATCCCATACCGGGGCTGTCCCAACAAGCTGTTCGCCACCATCCAAGGGTACACAACCTCTTGCCAGAACAGCGAGATCGGTTCTCCGTATGGTCCAACGTGGCGTAGGTACGCAACTTTGGCGGGCGGCCGCTCTATGACTGTAACTTCCATGAGGTTCTCCGATTTGAGTTGAGGGGAGGCTTCATGTTGAATCACCGTGTGTTCGAGCGCCTGTCCGGCCTTGCTAATCGCCTGACCGGGATTGCTGTGTTGGCGTCGCCACGCCGTGGCCGTACACCCAAATCTGGCCCTGAACGCCCGCGCGAACGCCTCGGTGGAACTGAAGCCGACCGACAACGCTACGGAAAGGACCGACACTTTGGGTTGGGCGGCAAGGCGGATGGCGGCCAGTTCTACGCGTCGCCGGCGCAGGTAATCGCCCAGAGTTTCACCGGCCCAGGCCCTGAACAAGCGGTGAAAATGATACGCGGAGAAATGTGCAACCCCGGCAAGCGTATCCAGCTCGAGTGGCCGATCAAGATTGCGGTCGATGTATTCGAGTACCCGATGCATGCGTTCGGCATAAATGGATCGATTGTCTTGCGATGCCATAAGGTCCTTGTAGTTTGTCGCTACCGAGCGCGCCGTCGCAATCACTTCGATGATAAAATTGAAAATGTGGCCGTACTCTACGACTCCATTGGGCAGCACTATCGTCAATATCGGCGGCCGGATCCGCGAATCCGCGATGTGATCGTCCACAGTTTAGGCGATGCCCTCACGGTCGTGAATGTCGGCGCAGGCGCTGGCTCGTATGAGCCGCCTGACAGAAAGGTTATCGCTGTTGAACCCTCGGTTGTGATGATTCAACAGCGGGCGCACGGCGCCCCCGCTGTTCAAGCGACGGCAACGGCCTTGCCGTTCCGCGACGCGGCCTTCGACGCAGCCATGGCCGTTCTCACGATCCATCACTGGCCGGGTCTGGAACAGGGACTGCTGGAGCTTCGGCGCGTGGCACGCCGCCGGGTCGTCATCGTGACATGGGATCCGGAAGGTCCCGGATTTTGGTTGAGCGACTACTTCCCGGGCGCATCGGCAGCCGACCGAGAAATCTTTCCAACGCTGCGGGAAGTCAGCCGTGTGCTTGGCGATATCACCGTTTCCAAATTGATGGTTCCGCATGATTGCAGCGACGGCTTTCTGGGCGCGTATTGGCGCCGCCCGGAGGCGTATCTTAGCGATGGAGTCCGATCCGCGATATCGACCTTTGCAAAATTCAAGGAACCCGCCGAAGGTCTGGAGCGGCTGCGGCAAGATCTGCAAACCGGGGAATGGCGGCGTCGCTACGGCGCGATTGTGGGTCTTACGGAGCTGGATGTCGGCTATCGTATTCTCGTCTGCGGCTCGCCATGACAAGGATCGCACAACGGGCAGCGCGCATGCAGAGCGACCGGTTTATTGACTAATAACTCTACCTATGTTGATATACGTGCATGCCGCGTCCACCGAATGCCTCGCGCCAAACCCACTTGCTGCTCGCCGCACTGCTGGAACGGCCGCGCGTATGGCGACACGGCTACGAGTTGGCGAAGCAGACGGGTCTCAAGTCCGGCACGCTGTATCCATTGCTGATGCGTCTCAGCGACCAAGGATTACTCGATGCGCGTTGGACCGAGTCGGACCAACCCGGTAAGCCCCCACGGCACTTGTACCGGCCGACCGCCGCAGGCCTGGCTCTGGCGCGCGAGCAACGGGCAAATTCAAACGTGGGCGCACTGCCCAAGCCGATGAAGTTGGGCGCATGATTCACCCGCCGACATGGCGGCGACGGCTCACGCAGACCGCGCTGCGCTTGGGCGCCGCGTTGTTGCCTGCCGAACGAGTGAGCTGGACGGCTGCGATGCACGCCGAGGTGCAGCACATCAATGACGATCGCGAGGCGCTGCACTGGGCGCTCGGCAGCGTTTGCGCCTGCGCCGCCGAACGGTTCCGCGTATTGCGCGTGCGTGGACTGTTCTCGACGCACTCGCTCGGAATCTTGTGGATCGCCATTTTCATCGTCAGCAGCGCCTTCAACGTAAGCATTGCTTTGGCCGCCCGGCTGGGCTACCAACGGATGGCCTCGGCCTTGGGATGGTGGATGAGGGAATTTCAGTACGATCGATTCGTGCCGTTCGCGGCCGCAATGCCGCCCGGATTGTTTGTGCTGATGGGTTTCGTGGTGGTGTTGTTCAGCGTGTCGCTCTACCTCAGTGTGCGAAACCACCCGGCGTCGTTCGCAACATTCTGTGCGGCACTCGCCCTCAGCTTGGTGACCTGGCTCTATCAGCTCGGCATTCCCGCGTATCTGCAGGCCTTGTCGCCGCAGCACCGTTGGCGAATTGGCATCTGCTTCGCGCTCACGGCCGGCGTGTTGGGCGCACTTCGATGGGGGAGCTCGGTGCCCGATCCATCCATGCGGAATTTGGATGGGAGACAGCGGTGATTCGCGCAAGCCTTGCCGTCATCATCGGTCTGATGGTCTGGGTCATTTGCGCGACGGTGCTGGATATCCCGCTGCGATACGCACTTCCGGGATATGCCGCAGCGGAGCCGCAGCTGCAATTCACCTTGCCCATGATGATCGCGAGGCTCGCGCTTCCCGGCGCAGTCCCGTCGGTCGCCGCCGGATTTGCGGGCGCCTGGATTTCGCGCGGCAATCGCCGCGCCGTCGCCGCGCTCGCCATCGTCCTGTTGGCGATATTCCTGCCCACACACTACTACGTATGGACCAAGGTCCCGCTCTGGTACCACCTGGTTTTTCTCGTATCGCTGCCGCTGCTCACCTGGCTCGGCGCAACGCTGCATGCACGGCTCGTGAAGAACTGAGCGGCAGCGTGCCGCGCCTCAACTGCCGGTCCGGCGCGCCACGGTTCTTGCCAATGTCGGCCCCACCAGCAATACGAGGATGAACCGCGCCATCTGCATTGCCATGACGAACGGCTGGTCCACGGGCGAGGAGGCTGCAATGATGGCCACCGAATCAGCGCCTCCGGGGCTGGTGGCAAGATAGGCGGTGAGGGGGTCGATACCCACCGTGATGTGCAGAAGCCATGCCAGAACGCCGCACAGCCCGATGAGCGTGAACGTGGAGGCGGTGATCGTCGGAAAGACGCGCGCGGCGTAGATCACGATCTCGCGGGTGAACCGCAGGCCGATGGACCAACCGATCAGAGTGTAGCAACCCGCCATCAGCCAGGGCGGCAGGGTGATGGCGATGCGGTGCGTGCGCGAGAGCGCGATGCCGGCGAACAGCGGGATGAGCAGGGGGCCGGCGGGTATTTTGGACCACGCGCCGGCGAGGGCGCCGATCACGGCCAGCGCCAGAGTTTCCCACAACGGCCCCGCAGCCACGGCCGGAAACCAGTCAATGGCAGCTCTGATGCCGCCGTCGTGCGGGCCCCACAGCCGCGCGACGATCGAGGCCGCGAGAGCCACCATCATCACCGGCAGGAATTGCATGTAGGCTACCAGCCGCGGGTCGCCGCCGAAGCCTTCGGACATCAGTACCATCACCGTGGCGGCGCCGGGTGCGGAACCCCACACCGCCGTCGTCCAACGAGGCACCGCCAGCTTGCCGTCGAATATCGCGACCAGAATCGCAGCGGCCATGGCGCCGAGCAGCAGGGCGGCGGGCAGGTGAATCAGCTCGAGCGGAACGATGAACAGCAGCGATGCAGCGAGCAACACACCCCATTTGAGCGGGGTCGGCGCAGCGCGCAGCGAGGTGGCGGTTGGTATGGCGAAGGAGCAAGAGGAGGGCGGACAGGCGCTGATCGCGCAGGCGCGCAAGATGCTGGCGGCGTATCTGGCGGGCATCGTCAATTGAGACCTGATTCGCGGTTGTCGGCCGACATGCCGATCACAATGGGCGCGCGCAGACACTCAAGGATCGGTTTTCGATGGCGCATAAGTTTCGCTTAGTGGACGACTTGCTGCACCTGGCTTCGACCTCGAGGTCAAGGTCGATTGTGACTGCGGCGGCGATCTCGTTTGCGATCTGTCACTTCGTCGTTCTCGCCGTCGCCCCGGCTTCGCTTGCAATTGCCAGTGATCTTGATGCGGAGATTCCGCGTCAGCTCGTGTATTTTGCGGCGGTCCTTTGTCGATTCGCCGTGCCTTTGGGCATCATGATCGTTGGAATGATGCTGGGGCGATCCAAGTCGAAGCTTTAGAGTCAGCTCGTCAGGCTGGATCGTCTTTCAATTCGATCGGCTGACCGTGCGGAGTACGCCGATACGCTTCGGCCCAGGCCTCCCTTTGCGCCGAGAGGGTCGCGACGTCAGACAGGCGTTTCGACACCACGAGATTCTCCAGAGCCGCCAGCCAGCAGTGGTAGTACCGCGAACCATCGCCGGGTTCTCCGCGCGCCGCATCGTCCTTCAGTTCGGCAGCCAAGGTAGCTGCCCATTCCTTCCAGGTAAAATGCCCCTGCGCAGACAGCCGAACGGCGAGCGCGAACGCCTGGGCCTGCCACGGCTCGGCGAAGACCGGCGCACCGTCATCGAGCGGCAGACGCCGCAACGCTGCCAACTTATCCGGGTCAGAATCCCAATCGTGCGGGCTCAAGACAATTCTCCCATCGCGACATTGATCAGCTCGCTAATGCGGGACTTCGATCCAAAAAGGCTTTGTGGGGTCGACCAGCGTTGACTCGCCCGGACCTTCGCCGACAATCTGCACAATCACGGTCTCAATCCCGCCCGAGCCGTCCCAATGGACTGCTTTCGCCGGGTGCAGCATGAAGCTGCCCGGCGGCAAAGGTACCGCGTGGGCAACGTCAAAGGTGATGCCGGTGCCCGCGTACCAGGTACCCTCGAGCACCGTCACGTATCGAGCATTCGGGTGCCAATGCGGACGATCCATCACGTGCGGCGGAAATTTGACCCGCACGACATACATGCCCGGCTTGTCCGGGTTCCCCAGCAAGGTCGCTTGCTGTGCGCCGTGCCCATCGGGAATGTCCTGCCAATGCACGTCGGCGGGGCTGATGCGTATGAAATTCGGACTGTCGTTTGCAACACCACTCGCCGCAACGGCGAAGACAGCCGCGACCATCATGCGAGATGTAATCATGCGGAAATGGCTTCTCATGCGCCCGCCTGAATTGAGTCCCCTGCTCAAGACAATACAGGACTTGCTGTGCGCGGTGCAGTGGGCGCGAGATAAATCGAAATTCGATGTCCGGAAACGGCCAGACTTGAAGTCAGTGGTGCGCGATCATGAGAGCCTCTCAACCGCTCATGGCAGGTCCCTTTCATGACTCTGTTCCAGTTAGTCGGTCTCCCGAGTGAACCGTTCGCGCCTCTGTTCGATCTTCCGGATTCAGAACTCGCCGCATGCAATGTTCAGCGTGTTGTCGCGACCTCAAATCCTGGCTATCCATGCCGCGTGAGTCTCATCGATGCCGAGATCGGCGAAGAGCTTCTCTTGCTGCCCTTCGAGCATCAGCCGGCCAATTCACCCTACCGGGCATCGGGCCCCATATTTGTGCGCAAAGGGGCGTCCCAAGCCCGCCTCGACCCAGGGGTGGTGCCGGACTACGTGCGACGGCGTCTCTTGTCGGTACGCGCCTACGACGATGCCGGCCAAATGACCGACGCGACGGTGTGCGATGGCAGCGATACTACCTCGGCAATCCAGACGATGTTTTCGGACACCAGAGTCGCCTATATCCACCTGCACAACGCTAAGCGGGGATGCTTCTCCTGTCTCGTTAACCGGGCCTAGCCGGCGGTCCGGATCAGAATCGCCCTGAGTCGACATCCTCAATGAAGCGGATGAGCCCGGTCATGTAGATCTCTTGATCATCGTACATCGCAAGATGACTGCCATTCGGGCAGTAAAGGTAGCGGCCGTGGCGAACGCGGTCGGCGATCAGCTTCACCTGTGCCGGCTCCATGGTGTCGTAGTGCGCACCGATGGCGAGGGTCGGCACGGCGACTCTGCTCAAGTCGGCGGTGCGGTCCCAATCGGCAAGCTTGCCGCTGGCGCCCATTTCGCTCGGCCCTTGCATCGGGATGTAGATCTTCTTATTGGTTTTGCCGAACCCGCGCACTACCGGGTCGGGCCACTCGGCGGGTGGCATGCGCAGGAAATGCTGATTGTAGAAATTGCTGGATAGCAACTCCTCGTAGCGAGGATCCTCATATTTGCCGGCCGCCTCGAGACTCCGGATTTCGGCCAGGACTTTTGGATCCATGGCCGGCATCAGGACTTCCCGGGCGTAGCGGTTGTACGCCGGGATGCTCGGCACCATGTTCGAAATAATGAGGCCTTTGAGGTTCTGCTGGTATTTGAGGGCGTATTCCAGGGCGAGGAGTCCGCCCCAGGAATGGCCCAGCAAATAGAAATTTCCCTTGTCGAGCTTCAGTGCCTGGCGGACCTGCTCGACCTCCTCGACGAAACGCGGCAGTGCCCAGAGGTCCGGCTGGTCCGGCTGGTCGCTATAGGCCGAGCCTAGCTGGTCATAGTAGTAGTACTCAATGCCGGCGCCCGGGAAATAAGTGTCCAGCGCTTCAAAGTATTCGTGGGTGGCTCCCGGTCCGCCATGCAGCAGGAGCACCTTGATGCGCGGATTATTGCCGACCCGCTTGGTCCACACCCGGAAGGGACCCTTGGGAGTCTGGACGGTGATCAAGCGGACGCCGCCGGTCAGTACATCGTCGCGGCCCGCCTGGTTGAAGTATGAGCCGAGCCGAGGGTTGTTCTCGGCGAGGGCGGGGCGGCAGCACAACAGCAGGGTCAACGACAGGAACAGCGCGCGGTAGTGCCACATCGACTTAAAACTCCTGGGGCAGCCGCAACGAGAGTAGCACGCAATACAAAACGCGCGGCAATGTATGCTTGGCATCATTATCACCGCTGCAGGCTGGATGGGAGCCAATCGATGCGGATAGAAATTGTCCTCTGCGCCGCTTTGCTCGCAGCGCCGCTCGCGGCCCATGCGCAGCTTCATGCCGATGCGCGGGCCGCCGAGCCTCTCCCTGTGCCGCGGGCATCCTTCGAAGGACCGGCGCTGACCTTTGATTTCCCTGCAGTCCAGATCGGCGTTGCCGAATACGAAGAAGGCCCGACGGGGGCGACCGTCCTGCTGTTCCGCAAGCCGGTCATGGCCGCGGTTGACGTGCGCGGCGGCGCACCCGGTACCGTCAATACGGACGCATTGCGGCTTGCGTATGAAGAGCCGTTCGTCAATGCGATCACGCTGGCGGGCGGTTCTGCATACGGCCTCGCATTCGCGACGGGCATTGCGAATGCTCTCAAGGAGAAGACCGCCGCTCCTGGCGACTGGCACAATATTGCAGTGGTTCCCGGAGCGATTATCTTCGATCTGGGCGGGCGGCGATTCAACGCCATCACGCCGGACGAGAGGCTCGCTCGTGCCGCGCTCGAGGCCGTGCGCAGCGGTTGGTTTCCGGTAGGCGCGCGCGGGGCGGGTCGGTTCGCGATGCAGGGCGGCTACCTCGGCGACCGACAGCACTCCGGCCAGGGCGCGGCTTTTCGCCAGTTGGGTGATGTCAAGGTTCTGGTCGTTACCGTGGTGAATGCGTTGGGATCGATTGTGGATCGAAACGGTCGGATGTTGCGCTGCTCGCATCCTGTCGCGGGCGACTGCGGCCTCATCGCCGAGCGGCTCGCCTCGCATCTCGCCGCGCTCACTGGGGCGAAGCTGGGCGACGCCAGCGTCGGGAACCATTCTGGGCCGACCGCCAACACGACGATTACGGTCGTCGTAACGAACCAGGCGCTTGCATACTGGGCGCTGCAGCGGTTAGCGGTTCAAGTGCATAACTCGATGGCTCGCGCAATCCAGCCGTTCGGAACCGAGTTCGATGGTGACACGCTCTTCGCGGTCACCACAGGAGAAGTGAAAAACGCCGAGCTCGGCATGCCCGATCTCGGGGCGCTCGCATCGGAAGCCGTGTGGGACGCTGTTCTCGCGAGTGCACCGGAGCTTCCGGCGGCTCGGCCCCGCGCTGAGATCGCTCTCACGTCTGCATTGATCAATGTCTATGTCGGGCGCTATGAGTTCGCACCCGGCGTCATCGCCGAAATCAGGCGCGCCGGCGCCGGTCTCGAGATTGGCGTGACCGGGCAAGATAGCCTCTACCTGCCGGTGGGGCGGTGGGTGTCTCTGGGAGCGGTCGGGATTGACGAATTTGAACTCGGGACGCCGCGCGCTGATCGTTTGCATATCGAACGCGACGCGCGCGGACGGATCGCAGGGCTCACGATCAACCCAGGACCCTGGCCGGTGCGCGCACGGCGGCTGCCGCCCGGCTGACACGCACTCAAATCAACGTTCATATGACCCGACATGCTCTAAGGTGGTCCGCCGTTGTCCTGGTTCTGCTCGCTGCGGTTCTCACCATCAATACACTGCGGCGCACGTCGCAGCAGATCGTGGTCCCGGCTGCGGCCCGCGCCGCCATCGACGAACGTGCCGTCGCGGAGCGCCTGGCGCGCGCCGTGCAGTTTCGCACCATCTCCTATGAAACTCCGTCGCAAGAAAGCCTGGCCGAACTGCTGAAATTTCAGGCCTACCTGGTTGAGTCGTTCCCGAGTGCGCACGCCGCGCTCAGCCGCGAAATCGTCGGCGGCTACAGTTTGCTCTACACCTGGGTCGGCCGAGACGCTCGCGCGAAACCGATTCTGCTCATGGCACACCAGGACGTCGTACCCATTGCGCCGGGCACCGAGACGCAGTGGCATGCGGACCCGTTCGGCGGCGAAATCCGCGACGGGTTCATTTGGGGGCGCGGTGCCTGGGACGACAAGGGCAACCTGATGGCGATTCTCGAGGCGATCGATTCACTCGCCGCGACGGGCTTCAAACCTCGGCGCACCATCTATCCTCGCATTCGGACATGACGAAGAGAATGGCGGCGCAGAGGGTGCCGCGGCCATCGCGACGCTGCTTGCCAAACGCGGCGTCCGCTGCGAGTTCGCGCTGGATGAGGGATTGCTGATTACCGAGGGCATCATGCCGGGGGTCGCAGCGCCGGTCGCCGTGGTGGGTGTGGCCGAGAAGGGTTCGGTGACCGTGCGACTAACCGCGTCGGCAACCGCCGGTCACTCCTCGATGCCGTCGAAGACATCCGCGATCGGCACGCTGGCGCGCTCGCTGGTGCGCCTCGAGGCGTCGCCGATGCCGGCGGCGATCGGCGGCGTGACGGCCGACATGTTCGATGCTGTCGTTCCGGAGATGCACGGAATCAACCGCGTGGTGCTGTCGAACCGCTGGCTGTTCGGACCGCTGATTCGTGCGCAGCTCGAGCGGGCACCGTCGACCAACGCCATGCTGCGAACCACCACGGCAATCACCGTCATCAAGGGGGGCAATAAAGAGAATGTGCTCCCGGGGCAGGCTGTAGCGCTGGTGAATTTCCGACTCATCCCGGGGGACAGCGTTGCCGCGGTCGTTGATCATGTCAGGCACGTGATCGGCGACGATGGCGTGGCGATCGAGGTCGTCCCACCGGCGACCGAAGCCTCCCCGGTCGCCTCGCACACCTCGGCCGCGTACCAGATGCTCAACCGGACGATCCGCGAGTCGTTCCCGGATGTCGTCGTCGCTCCCGGCCTCATGATCGGTGGGACGGATTCTCGGCACATGAGCGCGGTCGCGGAGGACATCTTTCGTTTCTCTCCCGTGCGCGCCCGGGCCGAAGACTTGTCACGCTTTCACGGCACCGATGAACGCATGGCAGTGGCCAACTATGCGGATCTGATTCGCTTCTACCAAGCCTTGATCCGCCATAGCGCGGGCGGCGAGCCGGCGAGGCAATGAACGCCGTTCGCACGAGTGTGGCATGCGCTACAGCCGTTGCCTCGCCGATCACGTCTAGAACCCGTATATATAACCGTAAACCCCTTCTGCGATCAGTGCATAGGCGCCATTCGCTGATGTAGTGATATAGAAAAACCACACATCGAAGCCATAGGAAGGATCGTAGAGAAGGATCTGCGTCGAACCCGGATTGGGCACGTAGCAGGTGGTGGCGTTAAAGCCCGCGGCGTACGTCCATATATGCACTGATGGGACATTCACCACAAACGTCCCGCAGTAAGTGCCGGGAGAGAGTGCGTTCCCGTTCACGCCCCATGACGCGGTGTACACGAGATTGGTATAGGTCGGATGACCGCCCCGACCACTGCTCCCGCTAGCGGTCTGACTCTGGCACGTACCGTTTACGGAATCATCCGCATTGAAGGATGTGGCAATACAGGCCACACGAGCAGGATACGCATCCGGAACTCCAGACGGAACTGCAAGGGGGGTAAGGGTGACGGCTTGCGCACTCACTGCGCTTGCCAAGAAAATCAAACTCGCAAGAATCGTCCTCATTGCTATTCCCCTTCGTTGGTTTATGAAACTACTGTTGTCTAAGCCGCGACCCTGACCGAGTCACCCGAGCCGAGGCTCAATCCCACGCAGTGCCCCGTGCTATAGCCGTTTAAGGCTGCGGGCTGTTGCAACGAGGTGAGTGTTTCCGCGCTCGCCGTGGTTGTCAGCATCGTCATCACAAGCAAGCATCTTCATTGTCCTTCTTCTCCTATTTGTTGCATTCACGACAGATCGCGCACTGGATGGCGCACTGAAATTGTTGCCGCAGCGGCAGACATGGACGTGCTTGTTGGGGAACAAGCACGTTTCTGGAATGAGTTAATTACGGATCGTTAGACGTAGATGCATCGCGCATCAATCGCCTGCATCGTGATCGGCCGGAAAGATTTCTCGCAATTTCTACATCACCAAAGATGTAAAAATTTCAGAACGGGAAATGATACGCGCACCAATCCCGTCGGAAGATATTTTCCGCGTGAGCGTTCTATGCGAAAACGATTGTCGTGTCTCCTGTCTCTGAACGGAGACGCGACCGATCGCTGCATCAGGTGTCGAATAGCATCAACACCCCCGCACCCTCATGACTCAAGAATTGTGAGTCGATGCGAAAGCCCGCTTTCTTGCACGGATTGCGCGCAGGTTCGCTGCAGTGGGATCGATTGCTACGCATGGCAGTGGCCAACTATGCGGATCTGATTCGCTTCTACCAAGCTTTGATCCGACATAGTGCGGGCGGCGAGCCGTCGACGCAATGAACGCCATTCGACCCGAGGCCCGCGCTGAATTAGAATCGCCGCATGCCGAAGATCGCCCTAATTCTGTGTGCGCTGAGCTTCGCGGCGTCAGCTCACGGCGCCGAGCCGCTCGTCGACAACGAGCATGTGACGGTCTGGAACACGGCGGCGGTTCTGCCGCCGGCACAGCATGATTTCGTCGAAGTTTCCCTGTCGCAGAAAGGCACAGCGAGCTTCGGGCATCAGGGGGATCGACCGGGTAAGAGCGGTGCACGCACCATCGTGATCGAGCTCAAGAACCTCCCCGTGGTGCCGCTTGCCAATGACACCGGCTATCCACTCGCGTTTCCGCGTAAGCACGTGAAGAAACTGTTGGAAAACTCGCAGGTGGTCGTCTGGGATTATATTTGGCGCCCGGGTGACCCCACACCCATGCATTTTCACGACAAGGATGCCGTCGTGGTCTTTGAGGCGACCGGTGCCTTGAAGTCGGTCACGCCGGATGGCAAGAGTGTGGTCAACCAAAGCCGGTTTGGCGATGTGCGATTCAGTACTCGCAACCGCTCGCACAGCGAAATCCTCGTCAGCGGCAAAGCCCATGCCGTCATCACCGAGCTGAAGTAGAACAATGAGCGACCCATCGACAGGTGCAGGGGGTTTGATCCTATGAAGACTTTCGCGGGCCTTCTGGCCGTGTGTGCTCTAATCGCCGCGGCGGCACGGGTGCGCGCCGACACGGTTGTGGTCACGGCCGATCGCATGCTGGACGTGATCGCCGGCCGCGTCGTGGAACATCCGCAGATAACGATAACGGACGGTCGGATCACCGCCGTGGCCGCACAGGGTTCCCCCGTTGCCGCCGGCGCGCGGCGAGTCGATCTGCCGGGGATGACACTGCTGCCCGGTTTGATCGACATGCATGTGCATCTCACCAGCGATCCCCGAATCAGCGGCTATCGGAAGCTGGAATTCACCGATAACTTCTGGACCGTCGTCGGCGTCGCGAATGCCCGGCGGACGCTGGAGGCGGGATTCACCACCGTTCGCAATGTCGGCTCCGGTAATTTTGACGACGTCGCCCTGAAGCAGGGTATCGAGCGCGGATATGTTCCAGGACCCCGGATCGTACCGGCGACCTACGCCATCGGCGCAACCGGCGGGCATTGCGATGACACGCGCTTCCCACCATCGATCAAGACGCCGGGCGCCGCCATTGCGAACGGTCCCGACGAATTGCGCGCCATGGTGCGCAAACTGCGCAAGTACGGCGCCGAGGTCATCAAATTTTGCGGCACCGGCGGTGTGCTTTCGAAGACCGACTCCGTCGGCGCCCAGCAGTATGACCTCGCAGAGATGAAGGCGATCGTGGACGAGGCTCACATGCTCGGACTCAAGGTGGCCGTGCATGCGCATGGCACGTCCGGCATCAAGGATGCGATCCGCGCGGGTGTCGACACGATCGAACATGCGAGCCTCGCCGACGAGGAAGCATTCACTCTCGCGAAACAGCACGGCACCTATTTCTCGATGGACGTCTATGATGATGATTACATTCTCGCCGAAGGCGAGAAAAACGGCGTGTTCAAGGAGTCGCTGGAAAAGGAGCGGCTGATCGGTCTGAAGCAGCGCGAGACATTTCGTGCGGCGACCAAGGCCGGCGTGAAAATGGTGTTCGGCACCGACGGCGGTGTTTATCCCAACGGCGACAACGCCAAACAATTCGTCACGATGGTGACGTGGGGGATGTCGCCCATGCAGGCGATTCAGGCAGCGACGGTCACGGCGGCCCAGGCGCTCGGCCGACCGGGAGATGTCGGCGCCATCGCGGTCGGCCGCTTCGGCGATCTCATCGCCGTCGCGGGCGACCCGCTTGCGGATGTCGCCGTCCTGCAGTCCGTGGCCTTCGTGATGAAGGGCGGCGAGGTCGTAAAGCCGATCGCTGCATCAGCCATCGAATAGCATCAGCACGCCTGCACCCTCATGGCTCATGAATGGTGAGTCGATGCGAAAGCCCGCTTTGGTGTAGGCGCGGATCGCGCGCAGATTCGCTGCAGTGGGATCGATGGCGATCATCGGCGCACCCTCGGCCAGCATCTGCAGTGCCAGGATTCTTAGATAAGCCGAGCCGTGGCCTCGACCGATCATCCTTGCATCGCCGATGAAGGTATCGACGGCGCGTGACCCCGCCGGCAGATGCTCAAGATGCGGCTGCGGCCAGGCGTGAACTTCATAACTCTGTGCGTAAGCGAATGCGCGCCCCTTGAACAGAACCAGTTCCATGCGCATGCGCGGCTCATCGATGTCCGTTCGCAGCAGCTGCGCTTGCTCAACTGGGTCGCCCCACCAAGCAACGAGTTCCGGCGCATGCAGCCACGCTTCGAGCAGCGGCAAATCGCTCCGGGTCACCGGTGTGAATGTGTAAAGCAGGCTCATCGGAGCAGTATAAAGGCGTCGGTATCGCCCGTGATCGTCAGCACGGTCATGCGGCAAGTTGACACGAGTTTCGGTGTACGAGTAGCTTGCCGGCACTGAAGTAGCGAAAGAGCCCAGTCATGATGAGCAAACAGACATCGCTGGCCGACACCGCGAATGAGGCGACCTATATCGCCGACGCCATCAGAGTCGGTTGACCGTGAACCCAAGAGTCGAGATCTCTATGCCTAAATTGTTCGGCAGGATGAGGGCGTTGCTCGTGTTGGCCGGCCTTGCGACATGCGCGTGCTTGGCGGCGGAATCGTCTGATCCGCTGCGGGTGGACACCGATACAGGAGTGCTGCGGGGTGTCCCGGGCAAAGGCGTGCGGGAGTTCAAGGGGATCCCGTTCGCATTGCCGCCGATCGGGGATCTCAGGTTTTCCCCACCCGTGCCACAGACTCGTTGGGCCGGCACGCTCGATGCGACTCAGTATAAGAGCCCCTGTCCGCAGGTATCTCGGTTTGGCCAAACCGACGCCAGCGACAATGAGGATTGTCTGTATCTGAATATCACGGTGCCTGCGCCGCGCGCCGCGGCGCGCGGCACGCAGCACGGCAAGCCGGTCATCGTATGGATCCACGGCGGAGCTTACGTCGGCGGTTCCGCCGACATCTATCCTCTGGATTATTTCGCACGCTTGGGCGATGTCATCATCGTATCGATCAACTACCGCTTGGGTGCCTTCGGCTTCATGGCGCATCCCGCCTTTGATCCGGCCCACAACGGCAGTCTCGGGCTCGAGGATCAGCGCGAGGCGCTGCGCTGGGTGAAGCGCAACATCGGCGCCTTCGGCGGAGATGCACATAACGTCACTTTGGCCGGCGAGTCAGCCGGCGCTGCCAGCGTGTGCATGCAGCTGATCGCTCCGCATGAAGCGACGGGTCTCTTCGACAAGGCGATCATCCAGAGCATCGGCTGCACGATTCAATTGCGCAGCGCCGAGGAGGCGGCGCAGACCGGCGTCAAGATCGCCCGCCTCGTACATTGCACGGATCCGGCAACCGCGGTCGCGTGTTTGCGCGAAAAGCCCGTGCACGAGCTGCTCGAGGCGCAGGTGACGGTCGGCGGTTCGGACGTGCGTGCCTTTGGCTTGGGCGTGGGATCCATCAGCGTGCCGCGCGAGGGTGCGGAGGCCTTCGCGACGGGTCAGTTCGTCAAGGTGCCCATGATCAATGGCGGCAACAGCGATGAGATGGGCCTCTACGTGACCTACGAAATCCAAGCGGGCGGCACCATCACCCGCGATAACTATGTGCAGCGGCTGCACGCGAGTTACGGCGAGAACGCTGCCGAGGTCGCAAAGCACTATCCCCTGAGCGCCGATCTTTCACCCGCGGCTGCGGTGGGCCGTGCGGAGTCGGATTTCATGCCGGGGGGACCTCTGAACAATTGCCTGTACCTCGAGACGGCACGGCTTGCCTCGCGCTTCGTGCCGGTGTACGAGTTCGAGTTCGCGGACCGAGACGCGCCGTCGGTGATGCCGAAGCCCGGATTGGAAACGGGCGCGGTGCATTCGGCCGAGCTTCTTTACTTCTACCCGCACATCTCGTTCAACCGCCACATCGACGGTCCGGATTTGCCGCCGCGCTCGCAGCCGCTGTCGCGTCAGATGATCGCCTATTGGAGTCAGTTTGCGCGTACCGGTCATCCCTCGGTGCCGGGTCAGGCGGCATGGCCTGCTTACCGTTCGCCTCGCGACGTGATGCGCCTCGAGCCTGGGCATGTGGGCGTGTTCGATGCGGCGCAAGCGCATCAGTGTGGGTTCTGGAAAGAGCTCTATCCGGCCGTACTCGGCTCCAATTCTTCCGACGCCCGTTAGCGTGCAGCGGGTTGCGCAAAGGCTTTTTCAGCGCGAGCGAGCAGTCGAGCGTCGCCAAGCTTTGCGGTGCAGCCGGCGAATGTCCGGGTGGGTCCGCGCCAGCGTATCTCATCAACGTTCGTAAAGAGCGGTGCATCGGTTCGAAGGGTTGCGAGCCTTTTGAACAGCAGCGCGAGATCGCGGCGCTCGCCGAGCAGCTGCGGCGGAAAGTCCTCGATCGGGCCATGGCGCATCAGGAGGCTCGCGGCAGTCTTGGCGCCGATACCGGGAATGCCGGGATAGCCGTCCGCGGCGTCGCCGACCAGCGCCAGATAATCCGGGATCAGCACCGGAGTGACGCCGAATTTGGCGCGCACGCCCTCCGCGTTGCGAATGGCCTTGCTCTTGCGATCCACCTGCACGATGCGATCCCCGTCGACACATTGCGCCAGATCCTTGTCCGGTGTCCAAATACAGACTTTATCGACGCGAGAATCCTGCGAGGCGAGAGCGGCGGCAGAGGCCAGCCCATCGTCAGCCTCGAGTTCGATCATCGGCCAGACGGCGACACCCATGTCGGCCAGGGCGTGCTCGAGCGGTTCAAATTGTGCGAGGAGGGCAGGCTCAATGCCCGCGCCGGTCTTGTAGGCGCTCCAAAGCTCGTTGCGGAAGGATTCGATGACATGGTCCGTCGCTACTCCGACGTGCGTCGCACCTTCCTCGATCATCTGCAGGACGGTGTTGAGCAGACCGACGACGGCGCCGAACGGCCGATCCTGGCCCTTGGTGAAGCGGCGCAGGCCATAGAAGTGGCGAAACAGCTCGTAGGTTCCGTCGATGAGATGAACGATCACCAGGCATTATTGCCCAGCGCTGCGGTGCCGGCTACACGCGCCGCGCGAACGCGTGCGTGCACTCGTTCCTCACAGCTGTATCAGGCCAAGGCGCACGGCGTGCGTCACCGCATCGGTGCGCCCGATGGCTTCGAACTTGTCGAGAAGCGAGGCAACATGGAACTTGACCGTGTGGACCGAGATTCCGAGCCGTCGTGCAATCGATTTGTTCGATGCACCCTCCGCCAGGAGCCGCAACACCTGGATTTCGCGCGGCGTCAGCGCCGCGTCGGGTTCGGCAGATCGCCCGGCCTCGTGCGTTGAAATGACGGCAACGTCCGCCATTTCGTTGCCCCGCGCCAGGCGCACGCCGGGAACGTCGGCAAGCAGCAACTCGAGCCGGTGCGCAAGTGCCGGATCGTCGACCTTGATCGCGAGGACGATCCGTTGCGCCACGGCATCACGGGTCAAGCGGCTGGCCTTTCGCCCACGGTCAGCTGGACCTCGGCCGGATCGCCGGCGCGCCGCAAGACCAGCTGGATGGTGGACCCGACGGTGTCGGGGCCGAGGGCGCGCAACAGCATCCGCACGCCTTGAATCGGGCGATCATTCCACTTGACGATGAGATCTCCTTGCCGAACCCCGGCAGCCGCGCCGGGCCCATTCGGATCGACGCTCATCACCATGACGCCGAGCCCCTCGCCGCCATCGAGCTGGGTGGGCTGCAGGCCGAGCCCCAGGTACCCTCGAGGCACTTTTCCATGCGTTGCCAACATGGCGGCCACCCGTTCGAGCGTTGCGGTCGGAATGACGAGCGCCCGGCGTCGCGGGCCGAATACCACCATGCCGAACGCGCGGCCGGAGGCATCCAGCGCCACGCCGCCTTCGCCGCTGCGACGCAAGGAAATATCAAGTTCAATCCGTGCATCAATCTCGCCGCCGCGCAGGCTGCGCCAGGGGCCGCCCGCGAAAGCCACCGTCCCGAATGCGCTGATCGATCCTCCCGGCAGCGAGCCGACGGCGCATATCAGTGCGCCCGCCGGTATCGGTGCGGCATGAAGCGTCAGCGGCGGCGCAGAGGCGCTCTCGATTCGCAACAGCGCCACATCCGTGGTCGGGTCGCGGCCGACGAGGGTCGCGGCGGCCAGTGCACCGCCCGGCAGGGCGACGGCGATGCCGCCCTCGTCGTCCAGCGCCTCATCGGCGGTGACGATCAATCCCGGGCGCCAGAGGAATCCGCTGGACTGCGCGCGCGCGCAGCGAACGGCCACCACACTCGCTGCTGCTCGCCCCACGATATGGGCGAGCGCATCGGACAGATCTTGCAACGGCAGGGCGGGGGTGGCCATGGGAAACTCCTTTGTAACGCTGCCAATGTACGATGCACTTTTCCCATGGTCTACTGACCAGATGGGCAGGTCGCTGCGCGGCGGATTGCAGGAGATCATGGCCATGGTACGCGTTGTCATCCTGATGCAGGAAAACAAGACCCCGGACTTCTACTTTCCCACACTGTCGGCGTGGGGCGCCAATATTCAAAATCGCGGCAACCTTCTCAAGTCACCGCCTCTGCCCGATCCGCAGCACGACCGGGATGCGTGGGTGCATTACAAGATGGGCGACTACGCGCCGACGACGCTGCAAATCGATAACGATGCCCTCCTGCCGTTCTACAGCTGGCTCGCCAAGCAGTTTACCTATTGCGACTACCACTTCGGCCTCGGCACCAACTCCACGCCGGGCCACATGCTCGCCGTCGGCGGCCAGACGCCGACGCTGCGCAATCCGCCGAGCGGCACATCTCCGGTGTGGGACTTGCCAACCATCTTCAAACATGTGCAGGCCGGCGGACGGACGTGGGGCGCATTTACCGGAACCGATCTTTATCCTCTGAAGTTCTATCAGGAATTGTCGGATCCGACGAGCCGCCAGAGCATCCATACGTCCACGCAGCCGAGCGATGACGCGTTCACCGCGATGGCCGCTGCGGGGACGCTGCCGGATTTTTGTTTCGTGTGGAGCCCCGCCGGCTACGATGAGCATGCGCCGGATCAAACTCCCAATCCTCAGTATGTGACCAAGGGCCAAAATCTATCGTGGCAACGGGTGGATGCAGTCGTCAAGGCGGGCGGCTGGGCCGACACGGTTTTCATCCTGACCTGGGACGACTGGGGCGGCTACGCCGATCATGTGTCCACGCCGAACGCGGAAACAACCATCGACGCGCTGCATCCCGCGGGCTTTCAGCTCATCGGCGGTTCGCGGATCCCAATGCTGGTGTTCGGTGGGCAGGTCAAGCAGGGGATCGACATCAACTGGCACTCGCATGCGGTGATTCTCAAGACGGTGATCGATCTTTTCGGACTCGCGCCATTTGGCATCCCTCGGGTTGATACCTCCGCTTCCCTGGCTGGACGCGTCGACCCCGCGTTGACTCGCGCGGCACCGCCGGCTTTTGGCAGCAGCATCGTGCAGCCTTTGCCGCCCAGCCCGACGCCCGCACCCGCCGCACCCGCGCCATGGGGAGGAGTCAACGCACAGCCGCTGCCGGCGTTGCTGGCGAACCGGGGCGCGAAAATCCCGGCACCGGATGACGCGCTGGTCAGCGCCAAGCCGCCAAAATTACCGCAGGGACTTTAGCGGCGGCGACGCTTACTGAACCGACGCCCGGTGGATTCAGCGTATGGAGATCGTTTGCGGGCCATGCGGCGCCGGCGGCGAGCCCGAGCGCTAGAATTGCCGGTCGCCCGATAAGGCGGCTCCAGCGTATGTGTTGCGAATGCGTGCTACTTTTGCTCATGGTCGTCCCCCCTGTTGCTATCCGGATAGTCGGGTCGATGAGGTGTGCGCGTGATGGGAGCGGGTACGCGAGCGGCGGCGAATAGGTGGGCAAACTTGACTATGACTACACGCGATTTATATCCGGAGATCGAACCTTACGTTTCGGGGCGTGTAGGAGTCGATGCCATTCACTCGCTGTACTGGGAGGAGTGCGGCAACCCGCAGGGCGTGCCGGTGGTTTTTCTGCATGGCGGACCCGGCGGCGGCTGCTCTGCCACCAGCCGGCGCTTCTTTGATCCGGCACGCTATCGGGTGATCCTGTTCGATCAGCGCGGCGCCGGCCGATCGACGCCCAACGGCGAGCTGCGCAGCAACACGACCGCAGACCTCATCGCCGATATGGAAACACTGCGCCAGCTGCGTGAGATCGACACGTGGCATGTGTTCGGCGGCTCGTGGGGTTCGACGCTGGCGCTGGCCTACGCACAGGAATTTCCCGCGGCGTGCAGGAGCCTCATTCTGCGCGGCATTTTCTTGATGCGCGAATGGGAAATTCGCTGGCTCTTCGAGGTCGGGCGATTATTCCGGCCGGACGCTTGGGAGGCGCTGCTCGATGGCCTCCCGCCCGAGCTGCGCGACGGTGATCTCCTGGAGTCATATGCGACGCTGCTCGAGCATCCGGAACACGCCCTGCGGCTGGCGGCTGCGCGCCGCTGGAGCGTTTTCGAGGCGACGCTGGCCAACCTGATTCCGGAGTCGACGAGAATCGCCGACGCGGCTCAGGAATCGGTGGCGTATGCCATGGCGCGCATCGAGGTTCACTATTTCCGCAACAATCGCTACCAGCCGGAGGATCAATTGCTGAGGCGCATGGAGCGCATTTGCCACCTTCCGGCCACGATCGTGCAGGGCCGTTACGACCTCCTGTGTCCCCCGATCACCGCGACGGAGCTGCATCGTGCCTGGCCCGGGTCACGGCTCATCCTGGTCGAGGACGCCGGTCACTCGGCGACCGAGCCCGGCATCCGTTCGGCGTTGGTGACGGTCATGGACGAACTCGCCGCGCCATGAGTTCCCTGCAGTACAATGTCCGATGAGGCCACCCTTCGCAGGAGTTGACGTAATGGCGAGCGGCGACGAATCGGTAATCGCACCGGTGCTGCCCGCGCCGCCGCTGCGCCGCGGACGCCTGCCGCTGTTCGAGTTCTTTCGCACCCTGCACGACAACATGATCGCGACCTATGCCGAAGAAGCCTACGAGCGCGGCATCATCGAAAGGAAGATGTTCGGCCGGCGCCGGTTCCTGCTCAACGAGCCGGCGGCAATCAAGCACGTTCTGCTCGACAACGCATCGAACTATCAGAAGACCGAGATCACTCGCCGCATTCTCGAGCCCGGCCTCGGCCGTGGGCTCATCACCTCGGAGGGGGAGACGTGGCGGCGCCATCGACGCGCCATGTCGCCGGCCTTTGACCAGCGCAGTATCGCCGCCTATGCGCCGATCATGACGGCGGCTGCGCAAGAGATGCTGACCGCCTGGAGCGATCTCGGTGCGGGTGTCGACATCGACGTCGCCCCGGCGATGATGCAAGTGACGCTCAACATCATTTCCCGCACCATGTTTTCCACCGACTCCGACCAAATCGTCGCCATCATGGAGCGCAGCGCCGGGCGTTATCAAGCGCAGATGCGCCCCAACATGATGGATTTCCTGGGGCTTCCTGCCTGGCTGGCGAGTTTGGGACGGCTCAACGTCGCCGACCGCACGCTCGGTGAGTTCGACAAGGAAATCGATCGGCTGATCAAGCTGCGCTCGAGCAATCCGGATAACGGCCCCAAGGATTTGTTGGCGCGTCTGATCGCGGCGCGCGACGAGCATACCGGCGGCGGCATGAACGCGCAGGAAGTGCGTGATCACGTCATCACGATCTTCATGGCCGGGCACGAAACCACCGCCATGGCGATGACCTGGATTTGGTATCTCTTGTCGCAGCATGCGGCCGAGGAGGCGAAACTGCATGCCGAACTTGAGGCCGTGCTCGGCGGGCGCGCACCTGAGGCGGAGGATTTGAGCAAGCTCACCTATACTCGAATGGTGATCGAAGAGTCCATGCGGCTGTATCCGCCGGTGCATACCATTGGGCGCGAGGCGCTCGCCGACGACACCGTGGCCGGCCTGCACGTGCCCAAGGGCTCGGCCGTGCTGATCTCCCCGTGGGTGCTGCACCGGCACCGGCAGCTGTGGCAGCAGCCGGGACGATTCGATCCGGAGCGCTTCTCGCCGCAGCAGTGCGCCGCGCGGCCGCGCTTCTCGTACCTTCCCTTCGGCGGCGGGCGCCGTATCTGTATTGGAGCGGCGTTTGCCATGGCCGAAGCGACGTTGCTGCTCGCGACCATTGCGCAACGCCACCGGCTGCGGCTGCTGCCAGGACATCCCGTCGAGCCTCAGGGACTGATCACGTTGCGGGCCCGGCATGGGATGAAAATGCTGCTCACGCCGCGGGGATGAGATGCAGACCGGTTCGCGCTTGATGAACCGCGTGCGCAATTACTGGTCGGTGAGATTCCACACGATCGGAACGGCAACGCTGCTCTCAATGGGTCTGCCGTCCTCGAATGCCGGCAGCATGCGCTGGCCGCGTACGGCATTCACGCAGGCCAGATCCAGTCGTTTGAATCCTGTGCTGGATTGAATGGCGGCGGCCGTGATCCGGCCGTCGACCGCCACCGTCACCTCAACCACGCATCGTCCCATTTCGTTGGCGCGCCTGGATGCATCCGGAAAGTAGGCCTCGCCGATCCGCAGCGGATGCTTCGGGTCCAGGCGGGCAGGCACATGGACGCGGGGTTGCGGCACGCTGGGCTGAATCATCGTGCGCGGTTCCGGCGGCGAGTCCTCGACGCTGAGCTCGGGTTCGGCCAGCGGCAGCGACGGCGGGACTTCGGGAGGCGCCACATACAGCTTGAGCTCGTTGATGACCGGCACCCGCGGCAGTGGTTTGACGGGATCTCGAGGTGGTGCGATCGGCATGAGATTCAGTGGCGCGGGGTCGAGTGCTTTTTTGATCTGCGCGCCCAGTCCTGAATAGAGGGCGAATCCCAACCCCAGATGCAGCAGGACGACGGCGGCAAGGGCGGCACCCCTGCGGCCCGACAACAGTGGCGACTCTTCGTACGTGGTCATGATTCGACTCCTTGTCAATCCGATGCAGTACTTGGCCGTTGCATGATCGGATTTACGCCGCCGCCGAGCGCGGCGCAAGGGAGCGAGCGCACCCTACGCGGTGCCGCCAAAGAAACGGGAACTTCTCCTAGGAGTCCTTCCCGGTGACAGCCCGTGCCGTAATCGGCGGCGGCGCCTTCACGGCCGGTGTCTTCATATGCAGGCCCGCGAGATCGGGCAACTCGAGCGCGACCTGGTGAGCCTCGCCGCCGATGGAATAATTGAGCACCAGGCGCGACGGCGATGGGGTGATGGGAAAGAAGGCGCTCTTGGTCATTTGAGATTGCGCAGCGATTTGCAGCGGCACGGCGTAGCCGCGCTCGGTGAGACGGCGATCCAGCAGTATCTTGTCCTTCTTGTCCTGGCGGTGGCGGCTGATGACGTAGGAGGTGCCGCCGATGAGACCGACTGGTATCGCGAAGAGGCCGACGGTCGCCGCCGCCGCTCCGGCGCCCGACGCCGACAGCATGCCGCCGCTCGTGCCGACGCCGGCGACGATCAACGCGGAGGGCCCCACAATTCCGACGCCGGCGACGATGCCGGCGTCTTTCATTGCCCGCAGGGTGCGGTTCGAGCGCGCATCCAGCTGTGCGCGCGAGGTGCTGCTGGCCTCGGGCGCGGGGAGCCGGTCGCTGTACAGATCGATTTCCTGAATCTCGATGGCGTCCGCAGAGCTATTCGTGACGGTGAGCACGTACTCGTCCCAGTTTGCGTTCCGCACCCAAGTGCCGCCGCTGTTGCGAAAGATGAGCTCATGCACCTCGACGGTCAGCCCTTCGGGCGCGGTTGCCGCCCAGCCCACGTCCGCCACGGTGGGTGGCTTGGGATTCTTGAGCAGACGTGAGGATGCACAGCCGCCCAGCAGACCGCTCAGCATGAATAGCGTGCCGAACAGAGCGGCGGTTCGCCGGCAGGAGAAGAGGGTTTTCATCATGGCTCCCTACGCAATTCTGTACGCGATCGTGGAGTCGATCGCGCGGTGTGTGTTTGGCGGATTGTGCGGCCGGCATCGGCATGGCGCCTGAGGAAGTGCTGATGAAGCGATGAAAAGTGCTGATTGTTTCCTGAGGATGGGCGGGGCCGCCCGCGAGGGCCCTAGTGGAAGCGGTATTTCGCTTGCAGGCCGACGGTGAACGGCAGATTGTCGGCGTGGATCGGCGGAATCAGGATGAAGTTCGCAGCGAATCTCCCGAACCGGGTGATGGCCGTCGGGGCCAATATGGGCCCCGTTCGATTATTCGCCCCGAGGCCGATCTGGCCGTAGTTATAGCCCGTGATGATCCCGCCCATGGCACCCAGCCGAAACCAGTTCCAATGTGCGAACTCCGGGGTAACTATTGCGCCTGCGTAGAATGAGGGCCGATCCAAGGAATTGCGAAAATAGCCGATCGACGCCGCCCATTGCGGCGTGACTGAACACTCGAGGCCGACGCCCGGATTGATGTCATCGAAGTGCTTATAGGGATGAATGTGGTAGGAGCCGATCATGACATCGGCCCACCACCCCTTGGGGCATAGCTCGCCTGCCCGTGCAGTTTCGCCGTTGAGGGGCAATGTGCTCGCGGCTGCGGCGACCCACAGATAGAGAACGAAGACCCTGCGCACGTCAGTTTGGCGGCTCGAGCCGCAGCACGCGTCCGTCCGCCTCGTCCGTGCAGACATAGAGATAGCCATCCGGCGCCGCCCGCACGTCGCGGATGCGCGAGTGTTGATCGTTGAGTAATTCTTCTTGGTCCACCACGTTGCCGAGCCGGTCGAGATGTACGCGGCGCAGATGCTTGAACGCCAATGCCCCGACGAACAGATCGCCCTGCCACGCGGGGAACTTGTCGCCGCGATACAGGGCGAGTCCGGATGGCGCGATCGACGGTGTCCAATAGATCACCGGCTGCTCGAGCCCGGCGCGCTGCGTATAGGGCGACACATAGGCGCCCGAATAGTCCATCCCGTACGTGATCACCGGCCAGCCGTAGTTCTTGTGCGCCTCGATGATGTTCAATTCGTCGCCGCCGCGCGGCCCATGCTCCGTTTCGTAGAGCCGGCCGCTCGGCGCATCGAAGAGCAAGCCCTGTGGGTTGCGATGGCCCAATGAGTAGATCTCGGGACGGACGCCCGCATAGCCCACGAACGGATTGTCGTGCGGTACGCCGCCGTCCTCTTTCAGGCGGACGATTTTGCCCAGATCGGAACTTAAGTCCTGCGCCTGTTCACGGTATTCGAAGCCCTCGCCGATCGTCAGTGCGAAGGTGCCGTCGGGGAGGAAGGCCATGCGCCCGCCGTAGTGGTTGTCTCCGCCTTTCAACGGCATGGCTTGAAAGATTACCTGCAAATCTTGCAGCATGCCCGCCTCGAAGCGGGCGCGCGCCACGCGCGTGCCGTTGGCGGACTTGGTACCCGCCGCATAAGTCAAAAAGACGATATGGTTCCGTGCGAAGTCCGGATGCAGGACGATGTCAAACAGTCCCGCTTGGCTGCCCGTATGCACGGCCGGGACACCGCCGATGGGCTGAAGCTGCAGCGAGCCGCCTTTGATCAGGCGCAGCCGACCCACGCGCTCGGTCACCAGCAAGGAACCGTCCGGCAGAAAAGCCATCGACCACGGATGATCGAGTCCTTTGGCAATTTCCCTGACCTGATATCCGGTCTTGACCACCTTGGCGGGCTGCGGCGGGGGCGGCGCTGGGCGCAGTGTTTCGGGCGCCATCTCGGCCATCGCCTGGCCGGCGATCATGGCCGCCGCCGCGACGGCCAGCACTGATGAGACTCGCGTGTAAACCTCCTGCAGGGAACGATCATCCGTTACGATGGCGACGATGCTACGCCGGATAGCCGCATTTGTCGTTGCCGCCGCCGTGATGGTGGTGTTGGGCTCGGCTGCCCATTCGTACTTCGTGCAGGAGGCTTGGTCGCTCGCCGCGGGCCATGCCGGCGGCACGGCACCCGCCGCAATCCCGATATTCGATCGCCTGGCTTGGGCCGCGCACGATCTGCGCGGCATGCTCCGCTCGTACGCCCTGGTGACCTCGATCGCCTTGGGGCTCGCACTCTTGAGCGCAGGAGCGGTGGCCCGTTTCAGTGGGCACCGCGTGATCGTGTTCGGCACCGCCGGCGCGCTGGCGATCTTTGTGCAATTCACCGCGCTGAAGATGGTGCTGGGAACGGTCGGCATCTTCGGCGCGCGCGGCACGATGGGTCTCGCGGCGCAGATGGCGGTCGGATTGGTGGCCGGCGTGCTGTTCGCCAAGCTCACCCCGCCGGGCAAATCGTCGCCGCGCGCAGCGCCGCGATGATTCTAGCGATGGACCGTAATCGTAGGATCCAACAGCCGCAGCGCCTCATCCGCGCTGACAGCACCGGTGCGTTGAATGTCCTCGCTCGAATAAGATCGGCCGACTGCCGAGCAGCCCCCAGCGCTGTCGGGGATTCGACTGCCGGTAGATTTAAGGCAAGCGGGATTGTTCGCAACCGGCCCCGGCACGGCGGCGTTGGGTTTCACGCCTGTCGTGGCCGCGCAGGCGGCGAGGACCAAGAGCGGAGCGATTGCACAGGCAGCGCGCAGGTAAGGAGTCATGAGCACACCTCCAGGTTGAGCTTCGATTATACACCTCGACGAATCCGCCCGGTCGATCACCTTGGGCACCGACCGTGGGGTGGAAAAGTGGAGTCAGAGAGCGATGATCACTGAAGTAGAAGAACGCATTCACAAAGCGCTGGCGCCGCATCCCCTCGAGCGGCTCGAGGACGGCTATCGGCGCGTGCATCCGGACGGGTCGGGGACCAGTACCCTGCGGATCTTGCCCGTCAATGAGGCTCGTGACGGCATGCCCGTCGCCGCGATTGCAGAGATTGTCGCCGAGTACAATGCAACCGGCGTCCCGCCTTTTCACGCGACCGGCGTGCAGCGGCTCAACGCCTGGTCGGTCTATGGCGCCTACCATCTCAACGACGGTCGATTGCAGCAGAAGGCGCAGTATTCGATCTACGGCAACGAGCCCGCCGTGCATCTCGCAGTGCAAATCATTCTCAACGCATTCGGGGGCCAGCTGCCGCTGGGCCGGTCCAATGCATTGGCGATGACCTCTGCCGCGGTGCTCAAGCAACAGCGGGCGCACCACGCGATGCCCAGCCGATGGCCGAAGCCATTGGATGAGCCCGCTCTGATAGCCGCCACTACGACCTTGCAGCAACGCGGATTGGCGGCATCCAATAACACGGCGTCCGTGTGGGCGGAGCTCGCGCTCAGCGGCGATTGCCCATCGCGATCGATCGATCCGCACGCCGCGACGGCTCTGCTGCAGGTCAATACCGCAGTCCCGCATCCGATCGCCGGCGCCGGCTATCTGGCGACCATTTCTCTGCCGCTGACGCACTCGCCGCCGAACGCTGCGGAGCTCTGTCGTCGGCTCAATGAACTGGAACTCGAACAGGTGGATTTCGTGCCGCGCCTCGGGGCATGGGGATTGCATACGCAGGACGATCTGCCCGGCTACAGCTGCTTTATTCCGTGCGCCGAACCCTGGGGAGCCTTGCATATGACGCTGATGTGGTGGTGCGTGAGGAGGGCAGCATGGTTGAGAGATGGTTTTTGGCAGGCCAATACCGGCATTACGTTCACCTGAATGGGGCCGCACATGAGTAAACGCGTCGCATTGATCGTGGGTGCGGGTCCGGGGATCAGCGCCGCATTTGGCGAGTCGCTGATTGCCGATGGCTATCAAGTGGCGCTGGCGGCGCGCGATCCGGGAAAGTTGCAGCCGTTGGCGGCCCGGATGGGTGCGGCGCCGTTTCAGGCCGACGCCTCGTCCACCGACAGTCTGGTGAAGCTATTTCAAGAGGTGGACCGCGCGCTCGGCGAACCGCAAGTCGTGCTGTTCAATCCCAGCGCGCGTATCCGCGGGGATTTATTGAGCCTGGATATCGATGCCGCCGCAGCCGCCATGCGCACAACCGCCATCGGCGCGCTGGTCACCGCACAGGAAGCTGCTCGGCGGATGCTGCCCCGGAGGAGCGGCAGCATCTTCTTTACGGGCGCCACGGCCGGCGTCAAGGGGTTCGCGCGCTCGTCGGTGTTTGCGATGGGGAAATTCGCGGTGCGGGGACTCGCGCAGAGTTTGGCGCGCGAACTGGGGCCCGCGGGAATTCACGTGGTGCACTTCGTCATCGATGGGGGAGTCGTTCAGGGCAGTCGTGAGGCGGGCGTATTCACGCCGCAAGCGATCGCCGATTCCTACATGGCCGCTCTGCGGCAACCGCCGGGCGCGTGGAGTTGGGAGTTGGAACTGCGCAGCCATAACGAGCCGTTCTGATGGTCATTGCGCCGTGCGAAGGGCACTGGAGTGGTGCGGGGCGATCTCTAGCTTGAGCGACGGTGGTGCACCCTGGTGGTATATCAATCGGGCGGGAGGCAATCGACCGTAAAAAACGCAGTGAAATCAGCCTTGATGGATGCGGCGTCTTGGAGCCCTCGCTTGGTATGGCGTTTGCTTGTTCTGCGCCATGAAGTTCCACAAGGACAGGGACAATCGCTTGCACCCGCTACGGCACACCGGATTCGAGGCGCCGCTCCCGCGAAACGCGAAGTTCGTGCTGCGGCGGCCTGGAGCTCTCGGACCGCGACCCACCAAAAGACAGTCGCTGCGCTCCGAGTGGCCGTCGCAGAATGATGGGATTGCCGATGATTCGCCCATGATCGCAGCGTGCTACGAAGGCCATCTGTCCATGGAAAAAATGTTGGCGGCCTTCGCCGAACTGCGCGGCGACGATGCTGGGGACGCCATCGGCTAACCGCCGGCGCTCTGCGTCTGCACTGGGTTGAGCGGCGCCCCCGCGAAATCCATTAAGATCCTCAGGATACATCCGACCGTTTGCCTGAGGAACGCCATGAAAACCGGCACGATGGAGTTTGACGGCACCGAATATCCGGACGGCATTGCATCGGATCCGCGGACGCTGAAGCTGATGCAGGGGTCACCGCCGCCGCTCGGTAAGCGCATCCGCTTCGAAGACGACCGGTATCTGGAGTTCCCGCAGATCCGCTGGAGCTTGTCGCATATGCGCGAGCTGGTGCCGACGGCCGGCGTCTGGCGCGGCGTCGGTGCGGCGAGCGATCTTGGCGCCGCCACGTCCGAGGGCGAAGCGCGGATCGATGCACTGATGTTTGAGGATCTTAAGGGGCGGCGCCGCACCTGGGCGGACTCGCTCGCACAAACCTACACCGACGGCATCATCGTCCTGCATCGCGGGGTGCGCGTATACGAACGCTATTTCGGGGCGCTGCAAGCGCAGCGGCCGCACGCCTGCTTTTCGATCACGAAGTCGTACGCGGCCACGTTGGCGGCGACGCTGATTCACGAACGGGTTCTGGATGAGGCAAGGATGGTGCCGTACTACCTGCCTGAGATGGGCTCGACGGCCTATCGGGATGCGACGCTGCGCCAGGTGCTCGACATGCAGGTCGGCGTGGATTACTCCGAAGACTACGAGGATCCGCGCGCGGATATCTGGGCCTATTCGCGCGCCGGCGGGCTGCGCGCGCGCCGCCCGGATTATGCAGGCCCCGGCAATTACTACGACTATCTCCTCACGCTGCGCGAAGCGGGAGCTCATGGCGCAGTGTTCGATTACAAGACGGTGAACACGGAAGTGATGTGCTGGATCATGGCGCGCGCCTCCGGCGTGCCGTTGCCCGACATGTTGAGTGAACGGATTTGGTCGCGAATCGGCTGCGAAGAGGACGGCTACCTGGCCGTCGATTCAATCGGCGTCGCGATGGGCGGCGGCGGCCTCAGCGCCTGTCTGCGCGATATGTGCCGCTTCGGCGAATTGATGCGCTGTGAGGGCGCACGGGGCGGCAAGCAAGTCATTCCCGCAGCGGTCGTCGCCGATATTCGGCGCGGGTCCGAGCGCGACAAATTCGCTCCGGCCGGATACACGCTCTTGCCCGGCTATTCGTATCGCAACATGTGGTGGGTATCTCACAACTCACTGGGTGCGTTCGAGGGCCGCGGCATCCACGGTCAGCGGCTGTACGTCGCGCCGCAGGCCGAAACCGTCATCGCGCGGTTTTGCTCGCATCCGATCGCGAGCAGCGCGGCGAACGATCCGATAACGCTGCCGGCATTCGCGGCGTTGTGCCATCTACTCATGCGTGAGTAGGGGTGCGATGACAGAATCTAAGCGGCCGCTTTTCGGGAGCGTCGGGGTCACGATGCTGCTGACCTCGCTCGGCGCATGCGGCGGCGGCCACTCAGCCGCGCCGCTGGCCACCTTCACGATCCGATTCACGGCACTGGCCAATCAGCCGCCGGAGCCCGGCTATCTGGCGCTGCTATTGACCGACGGCAGCGTCATGATGCAGTCGATCGACGATGCCGGCGTATTCTACGATCTGGTGCCGGCCGTCGACGGTGGCTACATCAACGGGACCTGGCGCGTGCTGGCCAGTCCGCCCGCCGGGTACGCCCCGTATTCCGGTTCGCAGGCCGTCCTCGCCGACGGGCGGGTTTTGTTCGTCGGCGGCGAATATAACCAGAACCAATACAGCCAGTTCGCCCCCAGCGGGCTCACCAATATGTCCGCCATCTATGACCCGGTCGCTGATCGATGGACGATGATTGCCCCGCCGCCCGGTGTCGCTTATATCGGCGATTCACCATCGGCCGTGCTGCCCGACGGCAGCTTTATTTTTGGCGCCAAGCTCGGGCGGGATATGTGGCGCCTCGACCCGGTGAGCCTGACCTGGACCTCAGTGCCGGCCGCCGGTAAAGCGGATGATTTCGCCGAAGAGGGCTGGACGCTGCTGCCTGACGGCGAACTCTTTACCATCGATGTCGGCAATCCGCCGCATGCTGAACACTACGATCCCGCCGCCGGGCAATGGTACGGCGACGGCAGCACGTCGACGGGACTGACCTCGCCTTCGGACACCCCGGGCGGCCTGACTTATGGTCCCGCGCCGGCTCAAGTCGTGGGCGGCGTCAGCTACGGCCCAGGTCCGGTGGGCATCTATTTTCCGCCAGGCGAAATTGGCCCAGCCCTGCTGCTGCCCGATGGCAAGGTCTTCGCCACCGGCGCCGCAACGGGCGGATCTACCGCCCACACGGCGCTCTATACTCCGGGCCCAACGCCTGCGGATCCGGGCAGCTTTACCGCGGGACCTGATTTTGCGGCCGGCGACGATGCCGCCGACGCCAGCGCCGCCTTACTGCCTTCCGGTCATGTGTTGATCGCCGCGACGTCGGGCCAGTTTTACGAATATGACGGCACTGCCATGCCGGTCACCGGAGTCCTGCCCAACAACGGCGGCAACACGTTTTACTTCGTACTGCCGCTGCCCAACGGTCAGACCCTGGTGACCGGAGGCGTAACACAGATCTACAGCGGCGCGGGCAGCGCGAATCCGGCTTGGGCGCCCGCCGTCACCGCTACGCCGGCGAGCGTGACACGCGGTTCGACCTACCCGATTTCAGGCACGCAGTTCAACGGCTTGTCGCAGGCCGCCGATGTGGGTGATGAACTCCACGCCGCCACCAACTATCCGTTGGTGCGCATCACGAATACGGCCTCGGGCCATGTGGTCTATGCGCGCACCCACGGTCACAGCAGCATGGGGGTCGCGACCGGCAGCACCATCGTGTCCACCTCGTTCGACGTGCCATCGGTCACGGAGACCGGCGCCAGCTCGCTCGCGGTCGTTGCCAATGGCATTGCGTCGGCGCCGGTCAGCGTTACGGTGAACTGAAGTCATCCATCACCCCGGGATCAACCAAATGCGGCTGCGGATATCCGCGGCTCTTCCCGGATGAATCGCCCGCCAAGTGCACCGACGCAAATTGCGCGATCAAGCGATCGATGGCGTCTTCCGTGTCCAAAAGACGCGCTTCGAGATCGAGCGCTTTTTCCCGCAGCGACCCCGTGTCCGGATAAGCTCCTACCGCCACTCGCAGAGCGCTGGCGACCCGCACGGCGCCAATTTCTGAAAATGCCTCGAAGGCAACGAGAAGTTTGGGCACAGGGTTCGAGCCAAGATAGGCGGGGAGCTGCCGAGTGGCAGCCGCCGCCCAGAATTCGCATGCCGCCAGAAGGACCGCCTCGGGCCTCGAGAAATCGGCCGCGTCCGCGCCGTTACACTTGTTCAGCAGCGCGCGCAGCACGAAATGGGTGATTGGGAAATGGCCACGCCACGTGTCCATATATTCGCTCGCCTGGCCGGGTCTTAGCAATTAGACGTCGCTCGGAAACGAAATCAACCGGTGACGCGCGCCCTGAGCCGCCGGGAATCGCCCAACGACACACCGACCAGCACCTCGGCGCGATGGGATTTGAGCCCAACTCTCATCCCCGGTGCCGCCGGTAGCGTGCTCGGGATAGATGGCGAGCCGTGCGCCAACTCGGCACCGAACCCCCCATAAAGGATCAAGTGCTCCGCCATGTCTGTACGATATCGCACATAGCAAAGTTCTGCCGTTTTGGGCAGGAGCAAAGCTCGAAAAACTGAATTGTCGAACCGGAATTCGCCTCTGTGTATTAACATGATGGGCTCGGCCAATCGCGGCATCGCGCGTGCCTTGAAACTTACATACACCTGGGAGTTCCGTGGAGATTCTTTCGTCGGAGGTTTCAAAAAACCACTTGCTCGCTGCGCTGCCGCAGGTGGAGGCGCAACGCTGGATGTCGCTCCTGGAATCCGTCGATTTGCCTCTGGGCGAAGTGCTGTACGAGGCGGGCGGCACACTGAGCCACGTCTATTTTCCCACCACCGCCATCATTTCGCTGCTCTACGTCATGGAAAGCGGCGCCGCGGCGGAAATTGCCGTGGTGGGCAATGAAGGCATCGTCGGCATTTCTCTCTTCATGGGGGGAGAGTCCACCACCAGCCGCGCGGTGGTGCAAAGCGCGGGCAAGGGCGTGCGATTGAAAGCGCAAGTCTTGAAGGATGAATTCAATCGAGCGGGACCGGTGTTGCATCTATTGCTGCGCTATACCCAGGCGCTCATTACCCAAATGGCGCAAACCGCGGTATGCAACCGGCACCACTCGCTTGATCAGCAACTGTGCCGCTGGCTGCTGCTGAGCTTGGACCGTCTGGAAGGCAACCAACTGGTAATGACCCAGGAGCTGATCGCCAACATGCTGGGGGTCCGCCGCGAGGGCGTCACCGAGGGTGCGCTCAAGCTGCAGCACGCAGGATTGATTCAATATGCGCGCGGCCGCATCACGGTGCTCGACCGGGCGGGACTGGAAAGGCGCAGCTGCGAGTGTTATGCGGTGGTCAAAAGGGAGTACGACCGCCTGCTCCCGGTAAATCCGGCGCATTAGCCGGATTTTTGTCGGCATCAAATACCCTTGCAGAAATCAAGGGGATTCCGGTGCGTGCTTCACGGCTCGCAGCAGCGGCGCGATCAGATCGATGGGCAAAGGGAATACGATGGTCGAGCTCTTTTCGCTGGAAATGTCGGCGAGCGTCTGTAAGTAGCGCAATTGCAACGACGCTGGCTCGTTCGACAGGAGCTTGGCCGCCTCCGCCAGAGATTGCGCCGCTTGCTTCTCGCCTTCGGCGTGGATCACCTTGGCGCGTCTGCCGCGCTCGGCTTCGGCTTGTCGAGCCATCGCCCGGATCATGGTTTCGTCGAGATCGATATCCTTGATTTCGACATTGCTCACTTTCATACCCCAGGCCGCGGTATTGGCATCGAGTATGTGCTGAATGGCGGCGTTGAGCTTATCGCGCTGGGCCAGCATTTCATCCATTTCGTGCTGCCCGGCCACCGAACGCAGCGTCGTTTGTGCGAGCTGACTGGTCGCCTCCCAGGGATTGGTGACCTGCAGAATGGCCTTTTCCGGGTCGACGATGCGAAAATAAACCACGGCGCTGACTTTCACCGACACGTTGTCCCTGGATATCACGTCCTGCTTCGGCACATTCAGCACGACGATGCGCAGTTCCACCTTCTTCATTTGCTGAACGAGCGGCAGCACCAGGCGCACGCCCGGGCCTTTGACGCCCGTGAACCGGCCGAGCGTGAACATCACCCCGCGCTCATATTCCTTCAGGATACGTATCGAACTCATCACTACCAACAGCAATATGACGACAACGATGGGCAACGAAAAGCTCATGACGCGACTCCTTCTAATTCTGCAGCGGTTCCACCCACAGCGTCAGATCCACGACTTTGACGATGCGGGCCCGTTGACCCGCGTGCAGTGGACTCGCGGTGCGAGCATTCCACAACTCTCCGCCGAAGCGCACGACGCACTGATCCCGACAATCATTGATCGCTTCAACCGTGGCGCCGATCATGGTCTCGACGCCGGTGCTCGGGGGCCGGCGGCGCGCGCGCGCCGCCAGCCGGATGATGGCGACGATGACGAGGGCGCCGCCCACGGCGATGCCGACGATCAACGGCAATGCGACTTGCATCCCGGCCGCATGGTTGTCGAATAAAATCAGGGAGCCGATGACAAATGCGGCCAGGCCGCCGACGCCGAGGGATCCAAATGCCGGCATGAAGAATTCCGCGACGATCAAGCCGATGCCGAGCGCCATGAGGGCGAGGCCCGCGTAGTTGACCGCCAGCAGTTGCAAACCGTAAAGCCCGAGCAGCAGCGACAACGCACCGACCACACCGGGCAGGACCGCGCCGGGGTTATAGCCTTCCAGCAGCAAGCCGTAGATACCGATCAACAACAGTCCGTAGGCAATGGTGGGATGAGTCAATATCAACAGCACCCGCGTGCGCCAGTCCGGCGCAACGCTCCGCAGCGCAAGTCCCCGCGTATCGAGCACCAATTCATGATCCGCCGCGCTGACCTTGCGCCCCTGCAGCTGCTGCAAGAGATCCGGAACGTCCTTCGCGACGATGTCGATGACGTTCTGCTCGCGCGCGTCGCTGGCGGACAGACTCGCCGCGCCGCGCACGGCGGCTTCGGCCCAAACGGCATTCCGGCCGCGCAATTGCGCCAGCCCGTGAATATAGGCAACGGCGTCATTTACCGCTTTTCGGTCACTGGGCGAGCCTGCCGGGATCTCACGCGGACTTTGCGGCTTCTTATCGTCGTTGGAGTTGCCCGCCGGCTCGGCCGGCGGCGTACTGGGTTCGCCGCCAATCGAAATCGGCGTGGCCGCGCCCAAGTTGGTCGCCGGGGCCATCGCGGCGACATGGCAGGCGTAAAGGATGTAGGTGCCTGCACTGGCCGCGCGCGCGCCGCTCGGCGCCACATAGGCCACCACCGGCACCGGCGAGGCCAGAATTGCCTTGATGATATCGCGCATGGAGGTGTCGAGACCGCCGGGCGTGTCCATTTGCAGGATGACGACAGCGCTATGCTCCTCCTCAGCATCCGCGAGCGCGTGCTCGACGTAGCGGCTCATGGCGGGCCCGATGGGACCGTTGAGCTCGATGAGGGTCGCGAACCGGCTCGTGGGCGCGCCGCCGTCGGTACTGCGGCCGCACGCCGGACTCAAAAACAGCAGGGCGCTCAAAATCCATTGCGCCGAATGGCGCAACTCAATCCGAGCGGAACGTACCTCGCTCACAGCCTGCCCCCTTGGCGCGGTGGCCGTGCCTCACCAGCCCTACGATGGTAGTCTGAAGCGGCCCGCAGGTGTCAACTAATGATCGCTGGGCGACCACGCGCCCGCTTGCCAATGTCGACTGCCCGGCGGGGGCGTACGATTGCGTCGGTATGGCCGGGGGATTCATTGTTGGCGGTGACCATAAAATCTCAGCTACGCAGCAACGCGATCGCGATCATCAGTCTCGTCGTGGCCTTGTCGAGCTTTAGCTACACTGCGTGGCGCACCGAGCGCAGCGAACGTAATCGCACCACGCGCCAAGCTGCGTTCCAGATGCTGGTCGCTCTCGGGGAGATGAAGCAGGTCGTCTATCACGGTCACTACGATCATGACGCCGAGCGCGGCAATCCCCGCACGGGGTGGGTTTACGTCGAGACGATCCGGGATTTTAGCTCGGCAATGCCGGCACCGGTGCCGGCCAAGGCCGAAGTGCTGATGCAAAGTTGGCAGAGCCATTGGGAGGGGATAGGCACCCGGGACCCTGACGCCGATGCCGTGACCGATGCAATCGACGACTGCCGCGCCGCCGTGGTCGAGACCATCCGAACCCTACGCTGACCGCTGAATTGTTGGGAAGTTTCCCGAGCCAATCGACGACTTGCGCAGCGAGGGCGATCCGGTGATCTTGAAAACTGTGGTCGCTCGGCAGCGTTACCGCTGTCACTTTTCCACCGGCACGGGTCACCGCTTCGGCGAGCTGACGGTTGTCCTCGCCGAACGCCCGTGACGCGCCGATCACGAGGAGCGGCCGGCGCTTCAGGCGCGCGGCCCAGGATTGGTAGTTCCAATCGGCGCGGTGCGCCACGATTTCATCGGCAATGCTCGTGGCCGTCGCACCCCGCAAGGAATTGCCGAGGTCGTCGAACTTCTTCGCGGCCAGGGCGGCGCGCTCGACCCCGCTCACTTTGCTCAGCCCTTCTCCGTCCGCTCCGACATTCCAGGCGTTGATCAGTACCGCACCGAGCAAAGCGGCATCGAATCGGGCGTGGGCTGCGCTTGCAAAGCCCCCCATGCTGTGACCGCCGAGAACGATCGCGCTGCCGTGACCATCCGAACCCTGCGCTGATCGCTCATAGAACAAGCCGTTCATTCCGAGCCCGTGGCTGGGAACGAGCACCTGCGCCGAGCGCGGCGGATGATTGGGGTCCGGCGCGGGGTCGCTGATGACGCCAACGCAAATGTCGATGGCGCGATGTATTGAGCGCCTTCAATTGTACACGGCGTGCGAAGTCAGGCAGCGCAATCAAAAGAGGCGCCGGCAGCTCGTGGCCGCCGGCGCCCGGCGCTCAGTCGCGATGATCAAAATCGAATAAATCGAACAAGTCGCCGATGGCCGGCATATTGCGCGGCACGTAGTCATTGCCGCCATCCTGTACCGGATTCGGCAGGTTGTCGCGGCTGCGCTGGCTGAGCGTGCCGCCGAGCTTCCAGTTCCGTTCGACGAATTTCACGAACGACGAATGCTCGTTGTAGACGTGGCTGACATGGCCTCCCCGCGAGAACGGCGACACGGCAATCATCGGAATGCGCGGACCCGTCCCGAAGAAGTCCACCGGCTGAATGAAGCTCGAATCGTAAAAGCCGCCGCCTTCGTCCACCGTGACGAAAATCGCGGTCTCCGCCCACAGCTGCGGGTTGCTCTGGGCGAGCTCGATGATGTTTTTGGCGAAGGCCTCGAACAGAGTCCATTTGGAGGAGGCCGGGTGCCCGTCCATGGTGCCGTCAGGCTTCGCATAGGACACAGCCGGCAGAGTCCCATTCGCAATGTCGGTGAACAGATCCGTGACGTCCCGCATATGGTCGGCCACCACGGAGGGGTAATTGGCTTCGTATTCGAACGGATTGCAGATGTTGCAGTAGCTGCCGTTGAACGGGCTGGACGTGCCATCGGCATTGAACCCGCCGCCATAATACTTCCAAGAAATATTGTGGGCGCTGAGGACATCGCCGATGCTTCGCTGCTGGGTCGGCGGCACCACGAGTCCGCTCTGCGCCAAACCCTTCGGCGTGAAAGCCGGATTGACGTTGACCGCCTGCCAATACTCGCCCGCACCGCACTGGGTCTGCACGGCGTAGGGCAGCGACTTCAGGTAGCTCGTGATCGCGCTGATTCCGGGCTGGGTCTCGTCGGCGCAATTGAACCACTGTGCACGCTGCGTATACAGGTTGAGGGTTCCGGCCTGCGGGTCGGGGTCATAGATGTTGGCCGCGGCGGGCGTGGCGGGATGGCCGTTGCCGTCGCTGAAGAAGACCTGGTCGGCGAAGCCGAGCGGCTGGCTGTCCGGGCCCGTGCCGCCCAACACCGGCTGGTGATAGTTGTCGCTCATCGTGTACTCATCGGCCAGGGACTTGAACAGCGGTGCATCGCCCTGCTGCATATTGAAGAATGCCATGGTCTGGCCGGTGTCGTGCGGCGTGCCCGTGGGCGGCGTGCTATAGGTCGTGGTGACCGCGGATTGCAGATCGTGCAGACAGCCGGTCGGGTTCTCCCGCGTCACGTGTTCCGCGTCGATGGCGCAATCCACCTGCTGCACCATCTGGAAGTACTGATGGATCGTGTCGCCGGTAAACGCGTCGAAGGGCATGGTCGGCCCGGTCATCTGAAATGGTCCCGGCGGTAGGTCATTGACATTCGTGATGCGTGTGTCCGGACCCAGTGTGAAGCTAAGCCCGGTGCCGCCCGTGCCGAAGAGAAATTGATCTTGGGGCGGCAGGCCGGGATTACCGCCCGGAATGCTCAGTATGCCCGCATACGGAGACGCCGCTCCCACACCGGCCACATCGGGCGGCGGCAGTGTGCCGTACAGCGTCTTGTCCTTGAGATCCGCACTGCTGAAGAATTTTCCGCCATTCGGCGCGGATGTGATCTGGAACTGGTGCGCTTTGGCGAATTTCGGGCCCGGCGTGCCGTCGGCATTGATGATGTGCTCGGACAAGAGATTGCGCACCCTTTCGTCCTTGCTCTTCGGCACGTAGGTCGCGAACAGGTGATCGAAGCTGCGATTTTCTCCGACAATGATGATGACGTGCTTGATCGGCGTGGCCGTTCTGATCTCGTTGACGGATGTGTCGGCACCGGCGGGCACCGCTGCGCCCAAACTCAAGGCGGACATGACGGTGGCAAAGACACACGCGCCGATTTTCGTCCGCGCAAGTTTCGTGATGTATTGAAGCATCGCTCCCTCCAGGTTCAAGTTTGATGAGCCGGAGGAAAACTAGTCGTCCAACATAACAAGGGCGTTTCAGTATTCTTTCACCTGCACTCGGGCAACCAAGGCGCGAACGCGAGTTTGCAAAATTTGCAGACGTGTCGCGTCACAAAGACAATCGGGATGCGCCGCGGCTCCGGCAGCGGAGCCTGAAGCGGCGCGATTTCCGCGCCGGATCAACGCCGGGACGCCGTGATTTTGAAGGCGTCCGGCAGCTTCTCAACCCGCACACCCTGCAGGGATTGCAGAAATGCGGCAAAAGATTCGACATCGGCGGCATCGAAAGCGCCGCTGATGGGCAGGCGGCGCAGCGCCGGGTCATCAATGGCGAAGGGAACCGCGTTATAGCGATTGAACTCCTCAGCGACCTCTCCCAGCGGCCGTCGTTCGAATACAATTTTTTTCTCGAGCCACGCCATGGTCTCGCGTCGATGGGCCGGCGCCGCAGCATCCGGCAGCACTCCGTCGATGAGTTGTACCTCCTGGTCCGCGGCGACGCGCAGCGTGCGCTGCGTGCCGGCATTCAGGACCGATACCGCAACCTGGCCCTGCAGGACGGTGACCCGGGTCGAGGCGCGCATGCGATAGACATCGAATTCGGTGCCGACGGCCACCACTTCCGCGGCTCCGGCACGGACGTGAAAGGGTCTGCGAGCGTCGTGCGCGGCGGCCACCCACAGTTGTCCGCGGTTGAGCTCCACCAGCCGGCCGGCCGATGAATAATGCACGGTCACCGCTGTCTCGGAATCGAGGCGCAGGGTTGAGCCGTCGGGCAACTGCCAAGTTCCCTGCTCACCATGGGCGGTCTGGTAAATGACCGGATGATCGCGCGAGGGTGCAGTGCGCATGACCCACAACACACCGATGACCACCGCGCACAACCCGCCGAATGCTGCAACGGCCTGCCAGAGGAAGCCGCGCGTAGGCCGGCTCTGCGCGGTTGCCGGTGTGCTGACGCGTGAGTAAGGGAGCAGCTCCACGACGCCAACGGAGGCGTCCGCGCGCGCCATCGCCGCCAACGCCGCCACGGGGATGCCGGGATGCTGGGTGACCTCGGGGAGGATGCGATCGAGCGCCGCGACCCCGAGGTATTCCTCGATATGGATTGGCGAGGATTTCAGCCAACTAAGAAATGCCCCGCGCTCGCTTTCCGGCAGCGGACCACTGCGGTGGGCGATGTACCAGTCGGCTGCCAGTTCGGTGATGGCGGAACGAATCCGCTGTTCGGAGGTGTTCATGTCATTTCAGTCCTGCCATACGGCGGCGGCAATGCGCCAGAGCGATTCCCAGATATTTCTGCACCATGTGCGGTGAAATATCGAGCTGTCGGGCGATCTCGTCATATTTCAATCCGTGTTGATATTTCATGTGGACAACGGCCTGGCACTTGGGCGGCAGTTGCGCGAGGACTTTGCGCAATCGCGAGACTCGGGCGGCCAAATCGAACATCTCTTCGAAGCCATCCGGCGCGGCATCGGCGTGGTCGGGCAGCCGCTCGGTTTCGGCTGCAGTCGGCTGGCGGCGGTTGAGCACCGATTGTTCAAATACGAGGTTGCCGGCAACCGCGAATAGATATCCCTCCGGATTCTTGATCGCGTCAGTGTCCTTGACTCGCAGCATGCGTAAATAAACCTCCTGGACCAGATCCGCGGTATCGTCCTTGGCCTTGACCCGCCGATAAAAGAACGCCTGCAGCGCTGCGCGATGGTGGGCGAACAGCCGCTCGATCAGCATTCTTTTTCCATCCGCCATGCGTACGTCCGGCCCCCTGCCTGTGTGGGCGCTTGTCATATAAGAGTGCCTCGCCAATCTTTCCGCTACCTCATTCGTTCCTAAGATTGGGGGTTGAGATAACCAAAAGCTGGGATGCTGCGGTGCACTAGCCCTGGAGTGTGCGCGTTTCACCCAGCGCCGGCCTGCGCGAAATGAAGGTAGCGGAAATCCGCGCCATCCACTCTTGGTACGGATGGGGGGACGATTAATCTCTTCGCGCATGGTGTACCGATGAGGCGACGTCGATGATGTTCAAGTGGAAACGGCTGATTAAATCGCCGGAGGCGGGAGAATCTGCGGCTCGCTGTGCGCCGTACAGCCCCTGGCACGCGGTGTCGATCGTGAGCACCACCACCTGTTGCCCGGAGGCGCTCGCTCTCCTGGGGACTCGCTTCTTATCGAGGGAAGCGCTGCAGTTGCCGCTCAAGACATGCACGATGAGCGCCGAGTGCCGATGTGCGTACCGGCATCACGACGACCGGCGCAGCTTCGCGCGACGGACTCAAGATCCCTGGACCCCCGGGCTCGGTCGCTACCGCGGACAAGAGCGTCGGAAGGGCGGGCGGCGCGCGACGGATCCTCAATGAGCGGCGCAGGGTCGTCGCCGCGCGGGGCCCGCGGGGGCTGTATTCAAGGGTCTACACGATCGGGATAAAACGCCAGATAATTCTTGATTGACGAGACTGCTTCGTAAGGCTCCTCGTAGGTCCACGCGACATTTGCCCGGCCCCCGGATCTCTCGAGCCTCGACATATCGACGTCGCTGCGCGGGACGTACTGAACCGGTCCATAGCTCGCTTCCTGCAGTGTCAATGCGTTGCGCGTATCGGCAACGACTTGCCGCGCAATTTTTACCACCACGCGTTGCGGATTCGGCGTGACGGTAATCGGATGATCTGCACCTGGAATTTTTTGCGCCTTGCTCGCCATCGTTTCTCCAAGCATCGTGAATGTTGCCGGCCAAGCGCATAGGCTAGCACCAATGATGTCCCTGCTCTTGTATGCCCTCGCGGCCATGCTGATTTTGGCGGGGCTGGCCGGCGCAATCGTGCCCGCTGTGCCGGGCATACCGTTGATCTTCGGCGGAATATGGCTGACCGCCGCCGTGGATCATTACCGGCACCTCGGTCCAGGGTGGCTGGTGGGCATCGCGGTCATCGGGATGATTGGACTGACCGCGGACTTGCTTGCCGGCGCCTTGGGCGCGAAACGCGTGGGGGCGAGTCGGCAGGCGGTGTGGGGCGCCTTCGCGGGCACGCTGCTCGGCTTGATGTTCGGGCTGCCCGCTGTCCGGCGCCGGTTGGTGGTGGAACCGCGGTCCTTGACCCGCGGCCAGGGCGCCGCTCGACAGCGGATTCGCCCAAGGCGCGGCTCGCAGGAAAAGCCCGGTGAATACCGCTAATCATTTCGGATGAGGGCGGGCTGGCGGACCGTGGGTCGATTCTCTAGTCATTTCTCGCGATTCAATGGCGCGCCATGCGGGCCTAGCATTCCCATCGCCGACAGCCAAACACCATTTTTCAAGGAGATCAAAATGAACAAGACCACGACCAGCGCCGTTCGCGCAATGACGATCAGCCTCGCAGCGGTAATCGGGTGCAGTGCAGCGCATGCGTCCGACGTTTCGAAGGACCAGTCAGCGACCAACGAGTCGCATCAATATGTTGTACGTTATGCCGATGTCGATCTTTCCAAAATCGACGGCGCGATCACGGTATATAGCCGGATCCGCCAGGCCGCGGACGCAGTCTGCGAGTCTCTCGACAGCCGAGTACTGGGGCTCATGGAGAAGCACCGCGCCTGCGTGAACCAGGCGATCGCGGATGCCGTTGCCAGCGTCAATCGTCCGCTGTTGTCGCAGTATCATCAGTTGCGCACCAAGGGCGATAAAGGCGTGGTGGTGCAACTCGCCAGCAATTGACATGGGCAATCAAACGCCGCGCCGCGCAGGCAGCCGCCTGCGCGCCGGCGGATCCCGATAGCAAGACCCGCCTGCCTCCCCGGTCGCCGGAAACACGCCGCGACTGGCGAACCCCCGACACTTCGGGCTAGAGTCTCGCCCGTAACAAGCAATCAAGATGAAAAGGGAGAACGCAGGGTGCGGTTAGGCCGCCCAACCGCGCTGTGCGCGCTTTGTCTGTTGTTGGTCGGCCGGACCCATGCGCTGGCGATCGACGACGCACCGCCTCTGCGCCCGGTCCCGGCGGCCATCGCGGCGTTGCCGCTGGAACAGGCCTTGGCCGCGTTCATTTCGTCGACGCATCTGCAACTCGTGTACGTGTCGCAATTGGCACTTGGAAAGACGTCTCAGGCCGTGCCGGCCGGTCTGCCGGCGACGCTGGCCTTGACGCGGCTCCTCGAAGGCACGGGCCTCGAATTTCAGTTTCTCAACGACCGCACCATCAAGATATTCGAGCGCCCGCGAGGGCACGTTCCCGCAGCGATCCCCGACTCGAAATCGACCGACAGCAGCTCGTCCGCCGCGGATTCGCTGCAGGAGGTCGTGGTGTCGGCGACGAAGCGCGACGAATTCTTGAGCACGGTCCCCATGAGCATCAGCGTGCTGTCGCCCGATGACTTGGAGGCCGCCGGCATTCAGGGGATCGGGGGCATCGCCGCGCTCGCCACGGGGATCGAATACGATTTCAGCCCGCAATATGGTCCGGCAATCCTCACCAACATCGCGATCCGCGGCATCAGCGCCGACAAAGGCGATGCAACGACGGGCATCTATGTCGACGACACGCCGATTCAGACTCCGCACACTACGTTCGGCAATGCGTACCCCGTGACCTTTGATCTGGCGCAGGTCGAAGTGCTGCGCGGCCCGCAGGGAGTGCTGTTCGGCCGGGGCGCCGAGGGGGGAGCGATCCGCTTCATCACCAATGAACCGAGCACGACCACCGCGAGCCAGCTGTATCGCACCGAGGTCTCGACGACGGAGCGCGGCGGCACTAACTTCGAAGCCGGCGCCGCCGCGGGCGGTCCGCTGGTCGAAGGCGCCGTGGGTGCCCGAATCAGCGCTTGGTACCGGGCCGACGGCGGCTACGTAGATCGCATCGATCCGTTTACGGGCGCGGTGGTGGATGCCGATGCGAATCGCTCCGCGAGCCGAGCGGTGCGCATCAGTCTGGCATTCGAGCCGAGCGATGCGGTGCGCATCACGCCATCGTTCAGCTATCAATCCATGAACCTGCACGACACACCCGCGTTTTATGCGGCTCCGCCGACGCCGAAAATTCTGGAGAACGGCAAACTGTTGCGCCAGCCTAGCGAGGACGACCTCATGATCGGGTCGCTCACCGCGACAGACCGCCTGGGCGCCGCGAACTTGACGGCCATTACCTCCTATGTGGATCGCCGGGCGGCCGCGACGGTCGATACGACGAATGTCGCCGGGATCGTGTATTTCGGCGGCTTCGGCAACCCTTTGGGTCCGGCGTTCCCGACCTCCTATGCGGATGCCGTTCCGACTCTGTTGACCCTGCATCAAATTCAACTTTCCGAGGAGGTGCGGCTGGCGTCGGCGGATTCCGCAGCGCCGTTCAAGTGGCTGGGCGGACTCTTTTACTCGAGGCTGCGCCAGGACTCGACGCAGGATACTTTCGTGCTCACGGCACCGGCCAACCCTGGAATATTGGACGATGATTACGGGACCGTCACCGAGGGTTCGGCATTCGGTCAGATCCGCGGGTCGCTGAATTCAGCCTTGAGCGCCGGGGCTGGAATGCGGGTGGGTTGGCTGCAAAGCCAAAGCTCCTCGCATACCGCGGGCTTCGCCAATACGGGATCCGCACCGTTCGCAGCAATCAGTGATCATGAAACGCTGCCCCCCACGCCGCGCTTCGATCTGTCCTACCAGCCCGACAGCCGCAATTTATTTTATGCAGCGATCGCGAAGGGATTTCGCGCGGGCGGTCCCGGGACACCGGCACGATGCGGCGGCACGGTGGACCCCTCATCCTTCGGTCCGGATTCGGTCTGGAGCTTCGAGGTCGGCACCAAGAACGAGCTCCTCGACCGCCGTCTGCGCCTCGACACGAACCTATTCGACATTCGCTGGGATGGGATCCAGGAGCGCTTTCAGGACCCCTGCGGCAACAGCTTCACCACCAATGCCGGCGTCGCGAGGAGTACCGGCTTTGATATCAGCGCAGATGCCTCGTTGACCGATCGATTGCAGCTCGCGGTGGCGGTCGGTTATGTCGATGTCCGCTACACCCGAACGCTGCGAACCGCCGGCGGACAAATCATCGTCGATCGGGGCACCGTCGTAGGCGGGGTTCCGTCCGTGCCCGCACCCTGGAGCGGCAACGTGAGCGCCCGCTACGAATGGCCTCTCATCGGCACCACGAGCGCTTACCTGCGTGCCGAGGAAATCGCTCGCAGCCACAATCCAGGGCCGTTTACCGAGCACGATGCAAACAGTCTTTCCTACGCACCGACACTCAGCGCCGACCCAGCCTACAATCTGCTCAATCTGCAGTTGGGCCTGACTTGGCGCGGCGTCAATGTCCGGCTGTTCGCGAATAACGTCGCAGATGAGAGGCCCATGCTGCAGCGCTACGGGGACGTTCCCGGGTCCGCTTTGATATACGCCTACACCTTGCAGCCGCGCACGGTGGGGCTCATGGGAAGCTGGACCTTTTAGGTGCTTGGAGCTTTTAGATGCCGCAAACTTTGCGGCGTTACCGGCTCAAACCCGACAGAACCATGACCACGCGGCGTTCGCCGGGACCGACATAGGTATCCTCCCGATAGACGACAGAGTCACCCACGTGTATTTCCACTTTGTGGTCGCCGGCCGCGACCATCAGGATCTGCGTATGATCGTTGCTCGCCGTGGGTTGTCCGGATTGCACGCCGTCGATGAATACGAGCGAAGCCGCCGGCGCGCCGGTCACGATGATCTCTGTCGGGTCCGGAGGCGGCGTTTTACGCGCGAACCAACCGCAGGCGGAAAGCCCAGCCAGTGTAATCAGTACGAGGACTCTCAATCGTTGTGCCCACGCTTTGCCACGAAGAGGGGAGGGTATCACGCAGCGCCGATATCAACTACCCGCACTGCAAATCGGTGTAACGTGCAGGCATGGAAGACAAGCTAACTCGGGAGGTATTCGACACGGGCCTGAGCAAGATCAGGCACGAAATAAAAAGCCGGCTCGTCACGCATGGGTTTTTCGGCAGCATTACATTCGTCGACATCGAACCTGCGGATCCTGTTCCCAGCGGATCCAAAATCGAAATCTCGGTCAAGGGTCGAACCGTAGGGCAGTCATTTACTCGGGCGGAGATCGAAGGCTGCCATCTGCGGGTTGGCGGCGCCGTCCTGGCGGGCGTGGTTTCCATGATTCAGGAACTGTCGCAATAGGTGTAACCCCGATTGCCGCAAAAAGCCGGCGTAGGGGGCCGCACGAACTGGGACATGGATCACGTCCTTAACGGGTCTTGCGGGGGTCGTACCAAACCGCCTCGATGTTATTGCCATCAGGATCCAGGACGAACGCAGCGTAGTAACCCGGCGAATAGTCGCGATAACCAGGGGCGCCGTTGTCTGTGGCGCCTGCCGCCAACGCGGCCTTGTGAAAGGCCTCGACCTGCTTGCGGTTGCGCGCTTGAAAGGCCAAGTGCATCGGCACCACGGTTTTCTGTTTGACGATCCACAAATCCGTGTTCTTGCCATCGTTGAAGCCCGCGGATGTGCCGAACTCCATATTGTTCTTGTAGCCCAACGGGCCGAGGATCTTGGAATAGAACGTTTTTGATTTGCGATAGTTGCTGATGCCCAGGGTGGTGTGCGCGATCATGGTTCACTCCGCGAAGCAGTGATGATGTGAAATATAAACAAAACATCTCAAGTGATTGAATTAAGGCCTGATTTTAGCGAGCGCCCGGTTGGTGGCCTCGAGATCAAAATGCCGCGGATCAAACTGCCCTCCTGACCATTCCTGGAGCGCGTCGTGCTCCTCGTGGTTCGGGTCGGCGATCGCGGCCAGCAGCTCCGCATAGCGTAGCGCGCCGCCTACGTCTTCCGGCGGGCAGGCGTTGGCACCGTCGTCGCAGCGGATGGATGCCGGCTTGACATCGATGTGCTGGTCCTCGACCAACACCACGTGATGCCAATCATCTCCGAAGTCATAGACATAGTCGAAGCAGCGCGCATCGATCCCAAGAGCTTTCTCCAATACGACTTTGCGCTCATCGACGTGCTGCAGTTCTTCGTCGAAATCCGGATCGGGTTCGCTGTAGCGGACGCCGCCGATGACGAATTCATGCAGGTGACTGTTAGTCCAGCCAAGCGCAGCCTGAAATATAAGATGCAGCTTCGGCAGCTTGATGGTCTCGGGCACGATGAGACGGCGCCAAACCGTCGGAACCACGTCGAGCAGCTCGATTTTGAGCTGCCAAGACCAGCTAACATTGCGGTTGACTTTAGGGCTTCGCCGGGCCATGGGGCGGAACTCCGATGCGGATCGTCTGCAGCGCCAAGAGTGGACTAGAATGCGAGGTGATTACAATGAAATTCTTGTTCCTATCGTGCCTCTTGCCGCAGCTGGTGCTGGCAGCAACGGCCGCGACGCCTGAAGCGTCGCAACCGGTGTATGTCGTCGTGTATGTCGACGTCTTGGCGAGCGCCGCCCCGCGAGCGGCTGCCGCGTTCAAGGCCTATCGCGCCGAGAGCCGCCAAGAACCTGGAGCAACGGGCGTCGATGTGTTTGCGCAGGAGGGTCGGGCCGGCGGTTTTGGCATCGTCGAGGTGTGGCGCGATAGCGCTGCATTCGAGGCTCACGGCAAGGCGGCGGCGATCGAGCGGTTGAGGCGTGAGATCAAACCGATGCAGCTCGCTCCGTTGGACGAGCGAGTGCAAACTGCCTATTCGCTCGGCTCGGCGGCAGTCCTCGCCCCACACGCGATAACGCTCCTGGTCCATGTCGACGTGCTTCCCCCCTTCGTCGGGGATTACGACCGAATCCTGAAACCCTATACGGAGCGTACTCGCGCAGAATCGGGTCTGCAGCGTTTGGACATTCTGCAGACCCTACCGCCGCATACCAATCACTTTACGGTCATCGAGAGCTGGATCGATGCGGCGGCATTGCAAGCGCACCAAAAAGCGGGAACCGCCCAAGCCTATCGCGAAGCGCTCGCGCCGATGCTGGGAGCGCTCTACGATGAGCGCGCCTACCGGAAGCTGGATTGAGGGATCTCGCTTCGAGGCGGGCCTCCTGAACTAGCTGTGGATACTTAAGTATTCCTTAACAGCGAGTCAGACAGTGTGTTTGTCGTGCACCGGCGCGCGGTGCAATCTGTCCTCCGTCAGATGAATTCACTCAACGGAGAAATCACATGATCAATCCAACCCTTGCCGGCCGGGTCGTGCAGGCCCTGCTCGCCGTCACCGCCACCGCCGTTTCGGTTCTGGTGTTGCAGTTCGCGATGCTGGTGGGTTAGCCCGGGCTGTCGCTCGATTTTTTTCTTCGACGGTGTCGATTCCGAGCCGCGGTATTCGTCTTTAGGGTAAGTCAACGATCATTTAAGCGAGATGAACATGAAGTCGGCAACAGAGTCCACATCGATTTTTAATGTGCTGCGAGGAGTTCGAGGTGGGCGCGATGCGCAGCGTACGTCCGGGATCTTGAGACTAGGCTTCTCTGCAGCGGCCATTGTGGCGAAACTGCGCGATCTCGCGCCCTATGCACTGATCGAGCTAATACTGCCAGGGGGCTCGCTGATGGCGCTGCTGTTATGGCTGTATCGCCGGCAGCGCAAGGCCGCCGTGTTTCAGAACGATGAGATTCTTTCTTTGCTCTAGTTCTTTGTGGGCCGTCAAGTCTTGCTTCCGCGGTGAGCTTCCGTGAGACTGCGGCGATATGAACTTTATCGACTCGATCAAGATCTCGACGTAAGCCGATGGTGTAGGCTATATCCCCATGCAGACCGCAACCAAGCAATTGTGGGCCGGCGTGTTGGCAGCGGTCGTCGGCTCGCTTTGCTGCGTAGCGCCGCTGGTGTTGCTGACTCTGGGAATCAGCGGTGCTTGGATCCAAGAAAATAGCGACCGTCACTTTTGATCCTGACAAGGCGAGCTCGGCGAAGCTCACTCAGGCGACGACGGACGCAGGCTTTCCTTCGAAGGTCATTTCGCAGCCGTGAGCACGGTTATCCTGGAGTCCGTCCTGACCTGCCCAAACTGCGGCCACGCGCAGCACGAGGTCATGCCGACGGATGCGTGTCAGTATTTTTACGAGTGCACCCACTGCAAGACGTTGCTTAAACCGAAGGCCGGCGATTGCTGCGTGTTTTGTTCTTACGGATCGGTCGCCTGTCCTCCCATTCAAGAGCAGCGCAGTTGCTGTTCGGCAACGCAACGCTTGGATGGAACGCGCGCTCAATAGGGGGGCGCCTTGCGGGCGCGCTGATCTCTCGCCGCCTGGGTCCACCACGCCAAATCGTCGGCAAATCGAGGAAATGCCTTCTGCAGGGCAAGTCCAGGCTCGCCCAGGGGCTCGCCGCTCGCGCTCAGCGTGTGTGAAATCGGTCCGACGGTGAGGGTGCTGGAAATCACCACCATCCCCATCTCGGAGAGAGTTCCGTGCCACAGGAAATTGGACCTCGCGCCCGACAGACGCCCCGCGGAATAACTCACGATCGCGGCCGGCCGCCAGAACCATTCCTCGAGAAAATGGTCGGTGAGATTTTTCAAACCCGGCTGCATGCCCCAGTTGTACTCGCCGACGACAAATATGAAGGCATCGGCGCCGCGAATCTTGGTCGCCAGAGCCTCCATTGCGGCGGGTGCCGCGCCCTTCGCATACTCCTTGTACATGCGATCCAATAGCGGTAGTCCGACGGCTTTTGCATCGATCAGCTCGGGCGACTCACCGCGTGCGCGAAGACTCGCCACCACGAAGTCGGCGAGCCGGATACCCATGCGTTCTGACCGATAGGAGCCATACACCACCAGGATTCGGTCTTCCATTGGTACCTCGCGGCGAGCCGGGCACCTGGGCCGCCATTAGCGCTGATTTTACTGTCAAATCGGCCCCGCCCGCGCCTCGAGCACCTCGAGTCGGAGAAAACCCACATCAAATGACGAGGGTTCGCCCTTGCCGGCGGTGGGCCAGGGGGGAGACTGGCGCCATGGGCGTGTCTCGAGGCATAGGAATGCGGTGCATCGCGACCGGTGTCGTCATCGGCGGGGTAACCTGCATCATTTCGCTCGCGCTTGCAGCGGATCCCACTCAGCGGTCTTTCGCCGGCAAACGCCAAACGGTTGAACAAATGATCGATTGCGTGAAGAAGCGCGTGGCAACCAGAACCGTCTCCTACAGGGACGCGATACGCGCGTGCAGGGATGCAGCAAACAACGACGACGCGGCGAATTCCTTGATGGCCTCTGACGCGCGCGCCAAGCCGGCGCAGGATCGCTAATGCCGGCTGAAGGCGCACACCCCTACTACCTACGCAGTTCAAAGACGGGGGATCGCCAGGGCTATTCCACGCTCGATACGGCGCGCGAGGCGCTCCTGGCGTGGGTCTTTGCACAGCGCCAGGCCGGGGAAACCGTGATCGAGCAAGACAACGGTCAGTGGTCCGACTCCCGCGTCACGATGTGGATCGCAGATCGGGATGACGGCATCGTGAAACTACGGGAATAGCGAAGCCGCACTCCTAGAGCGGCGGGATGCGTTTCACATCCCGCCGCCGGCGCCGCGCGTCGTCGTTGACGACCTCGCCATTAGCAACGCCGAGTATCGATATCAGCGTCGATCGCCGCCATCGTGGTGATCGGACCGACCGCGGTCATGGTCCCGACCGTGGTCACGGTCGCGTCTCTCGCGTCGATCGCCCCAATGGCCCCCGCCGTAGTAGACCACGGGAGGCGGAGCATACTCGAGGGGCGGTGCGTAGACCACCGGAGGCGGGGCTCCCCAACCAAAGGGATTGATATCGACGCGGACGCGGGCATCAGCGTACGCGGCGGAGGTCGCCATCATCAGCGCGACCATGCCAAGTGACCGAATTTGAATATTCATAAGAGTTTCTCGCTTGAGCCGCTGCACAGTTGCCGCGACGCAGTTTATTTATCGACTGGCGACGCGCTTGCCTTCATGGCCGCGATGATTGAAGGCCTCATCGGCCGCCTTTTTCTGCTCGTCGGACATGGCGGAATACAAGCCGGAGAAGGCGGTGGCAAGCTTCTTGACCCCGTTCGCGTGGGTCTGCGCGATATCGGCATAGGCCTTCAAATCGTCGACCGCCGTCGCGCTGGCAACGCCGGCGGCGCGCTTGTCGATCGCTCGATCCATCTCCTTGGCGTTATCGCGCATCGTTGCCGCGACTTCATTCCACTGAGCTTCTTGGGCCGGGGTGATCTTGAGCGTGGTGTGAAGCTGGTCGATATGTTTTTCGACCGCAGCATCGCGCTTGGCATCCGAATTCGCCGTCGTCGAGCCTGAGGTCGCGGCCGAGGCTCGCGGGCTGGACGACGATGGGTCGGAGGTTTGCGCGATGGCGCTGCCAAACACGAACGTGGATACAAGGACTGCAGCAATTACTTTCATAAAGGTCTCCATGGGGGATATGCGCTCTTGCGAGGCATTCGAACAAGGCTCATCGGAGAGCCACCGATACTTAACGATCACGATAACGTAGTGCAGTGCCAGAAGAAGCAAGACCCAGGCGCAATCAGCCATTCCGATTCGCCTACAAAGCGCGCACGGAAGGCAATCCGGGCTCGCCCGCTGTAGGCGTATCGCTCGTGCTGATGTAGGCGAAGTGCGACTCGACGGCAGGGCGTCCGCTTTGAATGGGCTGGTACGGCCGGTATGATTTGAAGGACATGACCGAGTCGGAGATCAGCGCTCTTCTTGACGCCCACGATTCCTTGGTGAAGAACTACGTCGACTCGAGACCCTGCCGATATCTCTCACGATGATGCCGACCGGTTTCTGCCGGCGGTGGGGCTGATGCGAATCCGCGAACTTCTGGCTCGCTATCCGGACTTCAAGGCGGAGCCGAGCGAGCACGGTGCCGATGGGGTAGTCTGAACGAATAACACTACGAACGGGAATGACATGGATATGGGCAAAATGTGGGGTCGGTTGCTGTTGACCCTCGCCGCCTTGCCATCGGTTCTGCTGGGAAATGCAGTCGCGGATGCCGCGCCGGCTTCGGTCGAGCTGCGCTATCCCAACGCCGCGCGCGGCGAACAGACCGATGGCTACCACGGCACCATGGTCGCCGATCCGTATCGCTGGATGGAGGATTTGGACGCGCCGGCGACGCGGGCCTGGGTGGAGGCGGAGGCGAAACTCACCCGTGATTACCTCGCGGCGATTCCTGGGCGCGAGCGAATTGCGCGGCGGCTGAAGGAGATCTGGAACTTCGAACGCTGGGGTGCTCCGGAGAAGCATGGGGCGGGATGGTTCTTTACCCACAACGATGGGCTGCAGAATCAATCGGTGTTGTTCATGACCGCGGATCCGGAAGCACCGGCGCGGGTGATGCTGGATCCGAATGCGTTGTCGGCGGATGGGACCGTGGCGTTCAAGGGTGCCGGGTACAGCGACGACGGCAAGTTGATGGCCTACGGCCTTTCCGAGGCGGGTTCCGATTGGGAGACCTGGCACGTGCGCGAGGTGGCCAGCGGCAAAGATCTGCCGGACCAGCTGCGATGGGCGAAGTTTACGGGCGCATCCTGGCGCAGGGACGGCAGTGGTTTCTATTACAGCGGCTTCAAAGCAACGGATGCCGGCCAATCGTTGAAAGCGCAGAGTCAATTTCACACCGTCTTCTTTCATAAGCTGGGGACTGCGGAGGCGCAGGACACGAAGATCTACATGCGCCCCGACGAACCGGACTGGTTTGTCGGAGCGCAGGTGACGGATGACGGGCGTTACCTGATTGTCACGGCCAACCATGGGACGGATGTGAAGAACACGCTCTTGGTGGCGGACCTGGCCGCGGATGCGGCGGTCAGACCGGTCATCGCCGAGCCGCGCGCGAACTATACCTTCATCGGCAATATTGGCTCGACGCTGTATGTGCAAACCGACGACGACGCACCGCGCTATCGCGTTGTCGCGATCGACCTGGCCAAGCCAGAGCGGGAACACTGGCGCAGCGTCGTGGCCGAGTCGGCCGACACCCTCGATGGCGCGACGTTGGTCGGGCATCAGATCATTGCGCAGTATCTGCATGATGCGCACAGCGTGGTGAAGCGGTTCTCGCCGACGGGTAAGCCGCTGGGGGATGTGGTTTTGCCCGGACTGGGTACGGCGAGCGGCTTTGCCGGGCGCATCGAGGATGCGGTGACGTACTACGCGTACGCGGACTACACCACACCGGCATCGATCTATCGGCTGGATCTCAAGACTGGGCGCACGGCGCTGTGGCGCGCGCCTACCTTGAGCGGATTCAAGCCGGCGGAGTATGAGACGAAGCAGGTGTTCTACACCAGCAAGGATGGCACGCGGGTGCCCATGTTCGTGACCGCACGGCGGGGACTGGCGCTGGATGCCAGTCATCCGACGATTCTGTATGGATACGGCGGCTTCAGCGATTCATTGCATCCGACGTTCTCGCCGGCCGTGGCGGCGTGGCTCGAGCTCGGGGGCGTGTATGCGGTGGCGAACTTGCGCGGTGGCGGGGAGTACGGGCGGGCATGGCACGAAGCGGGAATGAAGACGCACAAGCAGAATGTGTTCGATGACTTCATCGCCGCGGCGGAGTATTTGATAGCGCAGCGCTGGACCAGCCGCGAGCGCTTGGCCATCAATGGCGCATCCAACGGCGGCTTGCTGATCGGCGCGGTGGAAGAGCAGCGGCCGGATTTATTCGCGGTGGCGGTGGCGCAGGTCGGGGTCATGGACATGTTGCGCTTTCGAGAATTCACGGTCGGCAAGGCCTGGGAGGCCGATTACGGATCGGTCGACCATGAAGATGAGTTCAAGGCGCTGCGGGCTTACTCACCGGTCCACAACGTTCGTGCGAACGTCGCCTATCCCGCGACCTTGATCCTCACGGGGGATCACGATGATCGCGTGTTCCCGGCGCACAGCTTCAAGTTCGCGGCGGCGATGCAGAATGCGGACCCGCAAGGCAAGCCCATCCTGATTCGCATCGACCTGCGGGCGGGGCATGGGGCCGGGAAACCCGTGGCGAAAAGGGTGGAGGAGACGGCCGATGTCTATTCTTTCGTGCTGGATGCGATGGGATTGGCGAAATAGCATCGCCAGAGACCTGGCGCCATGGCGGGCGATGGACTTTAGGGTCAAGGGAGGTGAATGGTGACGAATCGCTTTGACATCGTGGGAGATATCCATGGCCAGTTCGACAAGGTCACCGATCTTCTCGCCAAACTGGGGTATCGCGAGTCGGGTGGGGTGTGGGCGCATGAGAGCCGCACGGCCATCTTCGTCGGGGATTTGATCGACCGCGGCCCGAAGCAGTTGGCAACCGTCGAGTTGGTGCGGGCAATGGTGCGGGCGGGTTCGGCGCAGTGTGTTCTCGGCAACCACGAATTCAACGCGGTTGCCTGGGTGACGCCGGATCCGGAGCATCCGGGCAAGTTCTTGCGGGATCATCACAAGCCGGGAAATCGCGAGCAGCATCAGGCGTTTTTGGAGGTGGTCGAAGGGACGCCGCGGCAGAAGGAGATCACGGGTTGGTTCAAGACCCTGCCGCTGTGGCTGGATCTTCCGGGCTTGCGCGTGGTGCATGCGTGCTGGCACCAGGAGTCAATGGACTTGCTACGACCGCTGCTGGGACCGAATCAGACGTTGACCGAGGAGGCCATCCTGCTCGGAAGCCGCAAGGGGGACCCGGTGTACGAGGCGATCGAGATCGTGTGCAAGGGACCGGAGGTGACGCTGCCCGACGGTGTTTCTTTTCAAGACAAGGAAGGCAAGAGTCGGCAGGAAGTCCGAGTGCGGTGGTGGCTGCCGCAGGCCAAGACCTTCCGCGACGCTGCCATCGTTCCGCCGGGAAATGAGAATCGGATTCCGGATGTGCCGTTGCCGGCGGAATGGAAGGGACATCCGTATTCAGGGCCGCCGGTACTGTTCGGTCATTATTGGTTTTCCGGTCCGCCCGCGGTGATTTCGCCGCAATTCGCCTGCGTGGATTACAGTGTCGCCAAGGGTGGACCGCTGCTGGCGTATCGATTTGATGGCGAGAGCGAGTTGGCGTCCGAGAAGATGGTATGGGTGTGATGGCGTAGCATCGTTGCTGCCCGATTCTCCCCGTAAGGAAACGACTGCACCTTCATTCAGAACGGTGCCACACCGGTCTACAATCTTGCGAAATGATCCGGTCAAGTCTTAAGCCGCAGCGGTAGAAAATCAGTAGGGTGCACGCGGTCAATTGCGCGGCATTTTTTGAAAAAGTTGCGCCAGGTTGCCGGTCTTCTGATCCGGCGCCAGGAACGTGATCACGATCTGCCGCGATCTGCAGCACTCGCACCGTAAGCGATCTTTGACCCTTCTCAGCGGAAAGGTGTCGCCCAGGCGAGCACGCAGTTTCGCGAGCGACAGCCGGGCCGCGTGCTTGCATTTACGGCAGTACGCGCCATAGAAGTACGAATCATCAACGTGGGCGAGGGCGGCCGTCTCGAGCCTGGCGTACTCCATGGCGCCAAAGTTAGCGCCGAGTGCCTGTGGATCGCTGCTGTATAACTCGTACAGTGTTGGGTCGCTGCGGTCACTGTATGACCGGGAGACTCTGGCTCGCGTGCATCGCTTATCGGTCTTGGATCAGTAGGTTCCGGACATGGCCATGAGCAGCATCGGGCTCAGCAACTGTATACCGATGATGAAACGACCCCGGTCATCGTCATCGGTCGGGCGCAGCCGGGTGGCGCACCACGCGACGATGCCGTTCACCTCGAGCTTGAGGCTGGGCTCGAGGTATTCGACGGCAACTCGCAAGCGGGACGTCAAGCTTGTTTCGAGATAGATCCGCATTCCGGAACTCGAAATATCGTTGATGACTTTTATAGGATAGGCGGCGGTCGGGGTGTGCAGCCGAAATTCCCCTACCGGTTGACGCAGCAGGGCATATCGAGTGTGCGTGCGTTGTTCGACGATGGTCATGTGTCCAATCCTTAGAGAAGCGACACAGTTTAAGTCGAAAGTATCGTGACCTGACGGGCAAACGTGAGAATGTATGCACATGCCGCCCATTCGTCTCGAAGTCTACATTCAGCCGCGCGCCTCCAAGACAGAGTTCGCGGGCATGCACGATGGCGTGATCAAGATTCGCATTGCGGCAGCGGCAGTCGAAAATGCGGCCAATCGGGCGTTGGTGGAGTTTGTTGCGGGGCAACTCGGGATCGCCAAGCGCTGTGTGCGCGTAGCTTCTGGAGCTGCGAGCCGTAGGAAGGTACTGGAGATAGACGGGGCGAGCGCGGACTCGCTTGCCGCGGTGCTAAGGCCGGGAAACCTCCCCAGCTGATAGGCCGCGACGGCGCTGGGCAGCCAGAACGGCGCATTCGCACTTGAAAGGCGATTTCTCGCCATGATTGTGTTAAGACTTCCTCAGCCACGGGAGTTGTGATGCGACGGCTGTTCAGGCTTTGGCGATTAGGAGCTCGGGATCTGCGCCTCTTATGGATGGCCTTGCGGCACCCGAACCGTCCGCGGTGGCTCATACCGGCGACGATCGCCCTGGCATTCTTCGCCCTGGAACCGTCTAACTTCGCGATCCCATTTTTGGGCATCGTCGACGATGTGTTTGTGTTGCCATTGTTGCTGCGGCTGCTCGCCACATTCGCCGTCCACGCAACCCAGGTTCACATCGAGCCGCGTCCGCGGGACGAGCGGGTGGTTTCAGTTCAATAGCGCGCGAGCCGGGACGCTTCGTCAACTGACGAGATGCGTGACCAGCGTTTACCGCTTCGCCGAAGTGTCGGACGCCACTAGAGCACCGGACGATAGGTCGTCGCTTTCCCGGTTTATCTGGTCTTTGCAGGCTTTCATCGCGTCATTGTATGAGTGGCTTTTGTCAGCAGACATTCGCTTTTTCATACAATCGACGATCCGTACGATCATCTGACGCTTGCTCATCGTCGACTGACTCGTGGAATCGACAGCATGTGCTTGCGTGCCGACGAACATCACGCTTGTCAATGCAATCATCGGCACTACGCGATTCATAGGAAATCTCCCACGTTGCCGGTAGCCCCGCTATCTCGTGAAGTACCGATAAACCCAAAAGACCGGAGGCTTTGCGACCCCGTCTCGTGACGGGTTTGCCCCTTGTATGGGCGGATTTATACACCCGATATTTCTCCACGCAATATGTCGTCTGCGCGAGACATGGATGTCATTAGCGACAAGGATCTTCAGCCGGCGCTATTCGTGAGAAGTGTCGAAGACCTAGTCGAATTGTTGTGCGCTTGCTTGCGGCGGCGGCATCCGCGAAACTGCCCCTGCTACGGCAGGGAGCGGGTTATGGCGGAGGGCGGGATGGGGGAGTCCTCGGCGGCGGCATCTCAAACGCCGGGTGCCCCTGCGGCTGCTGCCCTCCGGGCGGTGTTCTCGAGCTGCGCATCGCCCGATGCGGCAGCCCCCAATCAGGTTTGTCAGGTTCCAGAGAGCCAGGGTGTGTCCTGCTGCCGTCACTTCGGTAGGGATAGCTGTTCATCACTTCAGGGAAGCACGAAATGGACAAGGTACTCATTCCAGGCATTGTTTGCCTAATTGCAGCAATCGTTGGCGGGGGCTGCAGTCCCGGCAAGGAGGCGAAACCTGCAGTCGTCGACGAGCCCGTGCCCAAGGAAGCCCCGCAATTGCCGGTTGACGAACGATCCCCGCGGACCGCTGGCTGGGTTGATCAATCGCCGATCGCGGTCGCGCCACCGCTCCTTCATTGCGGCTGCCTCGACGCGTACTCGCGCAACGGGCAATCCGGCGTTTGGGAACGGCTGCCGAACGGCGATCATAGGCAGCAGGCGGGAACAAAGATTCGATACACGAGTCAATGTCCGTCAATGATTCAGCTTTTTGCGGTTCGCGACACCGTTCCTGAGGCGTTACGAGTACCGATGATGCGGGCGACCGCCGGCCGTTCTTATTCGTTGGAAAGCCTAAACACGGGAGAGTCGGTGGTGTTCGATCCGTATCAGAATGGAACGGCAATGGTGGCTTTCATGCCGGCGAACTGCCCTGCGGAATTTGCCAAGCCAGTTCCGTTGGCCTGCGTGAGCGATGCGCGCCTGACTCCTGCTCTCTCACCTGGCGGACCGCCCATGGTTTGCGGTGCCCAGGGTCCACCCAATACGGCGTGCTCGTGCAACGGGAGACAAGGAATCAACTTTCTTGGCGACGTTGCGCCATATCCTTAGAACAAACGAGACTATTCGGTTGACCTACGATGATCTAATGTTGATCCGCAATCCAAGGAACCCGCATGAATAGAATGATGCGTCGCGTGGCCCAGTCGCTCATGATCGTGATCGTTGCGCAGTGGCTGCCGACCCTCAACAGCACGGCCGTCGGCGCGCCCGCCAATCGCGGCTACGTGCTGATCACCGTCCAATCCGATATGTCCGGAACACTGCCTCTCAAATCCGATAGTTTCTGGAGCGGTGCGGTATTCGCGCCATTCACGCCGAACAAGACCTACCTTTTCAAGATGAGGCCCGGCGCCTACTCGTTTGGCGGAATCGTTTCGGGAATGCAGCTGGGAATGAGCACGTTCAATCGGGTGCCATTCATAGTGAAGACGGATACGGTGACCTACGTAGGAACACATCAGTTCATGCGCACCAGCAGCCGCACCTATTCGTGGAAGGTCGAGGACTCCTTGGAGCAGTCTCTTGCGGGACTTAACGCCAGTTCTCGACAGATGATCGAGGGATTGCCGATCGAAAAAACGATTCCGATAAAGCCGCCGGAGCCTAAATAGTCTGCCATAGACCGGACCGAGGTCACTAGCGAGATGACATCATGGCTGTTGGGAATTGAGGCGGTGGCGGCGGATTAGCCGTGCTACCACTTTACGGCGATGATCTCCAGACGGAGTCGGCCTATTGGACCCGCCGAGTACGAATTTGCTGCCAATAATAGGCGCTCAGCTTCTCGTTGTGCACCGACTGCACGGCATCCGCAACCGCGTGGTTGACGCACCAATCCCACTCGGTCCAAGATTCAAGATCCTGGCGCCAGGGACCTTCCGCGGACTTGCAAACATCGAGCGCGGCGGCGTGGATTCGTTCATATAAGCTGGCAACGCCCTCTGGGCTATTCAAATTGAGATCGTGATATCGCACGGTTTTTGACGGGACTTCCTCGGCTCGTGCCGCGGCCAAGGCAGACTCCGAGACCAGCAGCGTCGGTATCACAAGTAGCGCAATCATACGAAGGGCGATTTTATGAAGCGGTGACATGGCGACTCCCCGATTGTCCTTCCACGATGTGTGGTGTGCCAGAGTGTGCCTGTCGCAGACTTCGGCATGATTCGAAGTCGTTTACAGTCGTTTAGTTTCGCTTAATCTCAGCACGCTTGATCGTGCGCGATACGACGCGAGAGAGGGAGATGATCGGACGACGGTACGTGCTTCCACGAGCAGTCGCCACCGCACTCGAGCGGGTGTTCGAGGGACCGGCGGATGGCGTGATTGTGATCGAGCGCTCTCGCTACGCGAAGCTTCATCGAGGCATGTCTGCGACTACGCGACCCAACCGCATTCTGCTCGCGATGAGCGGAGCCGAGTTCGTTGCAAGGCCGGAATTGCTTTTGCATGAGTATTATCACGTGCTATGCCAGTGGCGATGTGGGTACCTGACGCGCTGGCGGTATGTGGCGGAGTGCGTGCGTTGCGGTTACTGGCAGAATAAATATGAGATAGAAGCGCGGGAGTTTGCAGCGAGGGCGGTCGACCTCTATCTCGACACACTGCGAGAACAGGGGCGGGATATCCGTGGTTGGGTATAGACTTGCGCGTAGTTCGCCTCACGGGACATCCCTCCACAAAAAGGAGCGTTATGGAGCCTGATTTCTCATCGATCCGCAATCGACACGAGCAGCGAGTCTTCGATCAGGTACTCAAGGCCGCCGCTCGATATCCCGCCGTCGCCAACAATCCGGAATTGATCGCGGACGCTGCGTGCCTGGCGCTTAACTCGTTGAAACCGCACTACATTCGTAGCGTTGTGGATCTGGTGTTCCACCTTTCAGAGGCCGAACTTACCAAGGATGACGCAGCGATCGATGCGGCCGTCGACTCGGCGCTCACGTACATACAGTCACGCGCTGTGGCGGGAGGTGCACGGTGAGTCAGGTAAATGAGGCCGCCCTCGCCGATCTCCAAGCCCGGCTCGTCGTCGGAATTCCCGACTCATACGGAGGGGTGTCGTGCAAAAATTCAATATCACAGCCATTGCATGCTTAACCGTGCTCGGTGCGGCAATTGCGGGGCTCTCAGGAGTCGCGCTTTCTAGGGAAACTTCTGAGATTAAGCCGTCCGGACCCGCCGCGCTGTGCGATGAGGCCATCGTCAATCCAATTAGCGGCTATGCCGAATGCGTGCGGCCGCCCGGCGCTCCGGTAGAGCCACCTCCGCCGAGACCCACGGTGGTCAAGCTCGCCGTCTTTGATTTCGAGATGGAAGATGTCAGTCCCGCGGCATCACTGCTAGGCCAGAGCACCAATAATGAGGCCATTATGGAGAACGTCAGCAGCGAGGCGCGGCGCATGTTGGAGAGGTCCGGACGGTTCATCCTGGTTGACGTGAGCAAAATCGATGCAGAGCCGGTCAAGGCAAAGTCGCTGCGAAACTGCAACGGGTGTGAGGCCGGCATTGCGTCGCAGGCCGGCGCCGAACAGGCGCTGCTCGGAGTGGTGAGAAGAGTGACCCAGACGGACTACTACGTGCTGGTCCAAATTAGCGACGCTCGTACCGGCAAGGTTCTCAATCAACAGGATGCCAACTTTGCGGGAGGCCCGGATGGCTGGGCGAGCGGAGTCCGAATGTTGCTCAAGCACCAAGTATTGGTTCCCACGGATGAGCCGTGAGGTTTGCAAGGGGATTCGATGACCATATCCCGCCGCGATGTGCTGTTCGGTACCGCTGCTTCAGCCTCGCTCACCGCCATCGGCGGTCCGCTCGCGCTGAGCACCCCCCGATCCGGCTCTGCTCCCGCTTGGAGATTGCCGGCCAAGCAGCCATTCAAAGTCATCGAGAATGAGTGGATTCCGATGCGGGACGGGGTGCGACTGGCCGCCCGAATCTGGGTGCCGGCGCAAGCCGAATCCCATGCCGTGCCGGTGGTGTGGGAATACCTTCCCTACCGCCTATGGGATGACTTGAGGTGGCGCGATGATAAGACCGGTGAGAATCTCGCGCCCTACGGGGTTGCCTTCGTTCGGGTCGATATCCGCGGCACCGGAAACTCTGAAGGAATCATGGTCGATGAGTACGACGTTCCCGAACTGACCGATGGCGTGCAGATCATTGCCTGGCTCGCCAGGCAATCCTGGTCGAACGGATCGGTAGGCATGCGGGGCATTTCCTGGGGCGGGATCAATGCGCTGCAGATCGCCGCCATGCGGCCTCCCGAGCTCAAGGCGATCATGCCCATGGGATGCGTCGTCGATCGCTACACCGGCGATGCTCACTACATGGGCGGCGCCTACGGCGAGCAGAATATGGGCTGGGGTGCGTCCTTCAAGGGCCACATGGCGGCTCCGCCGGATCCGCAAGTGGTTGGCGCAGGCTGGGAGGCGATGTGGCGTCAGCGTCTGGATGCGACGCCTGCGATACTACAAACCTGGTCAACGCATCAGCGCTACGACGCCTACTGGAAGCGCGGCTCCATCGCGACTGACTATGCCGCCATCCAATGCCCGGTCTATGTCATCGACGGTTGGGGGGATCCCTACGAGAGCATCATCGGCGACCTGCTCGCCAATCTCAAAGTTCCGCGCAAGGGTCTGATCGGCCCGTGGGGTCACATCTTCCCCAATCTCGCCACGCCCCTCGGGCTCGACTGGCCCCATGAAGAAGTGCGCTGGTGGCAGCAATGGCTCGAGGGTAAAGAGACCGGAATCATGAATGAGCCCATGTTCAGGGTCTACATGATGTACGAGGCGGACTCGGAGGCCTTTCCCGCCGAGGTGCCCGGCCGCTGGGTGGCAGAGCATGTCTGGCCCTCGCCTCGCAACCGATCTTTAAACCTTTACTTCGATGCCGGCCGCCGGCTGTCGCCGAATCCAAATTCTCGCGACCGCGTCCAGTATGTAGGCGACAAAATCGTCGGGTTGACCAAACCACAATGGGTCTACGGCCGCCCCACCGAGTTCGAGCAAACTCCCGACGATCGAAACTCGCTGCTGTTCGATTCCGCACCGTTGGACCGCGACTTGGAAATCCTCGGGCTTCCGATCGCGAAGATTCGCGTCAGCGCCGATGTACCGGTCGCCCAGATTGCGGTGCGCGTAACGGAAGTGACGCCGACGGGAAAATCCTGGCTGGTGACCTACAACGTGCTCAATCTGACGCGTCGCGATTCGATGGAACAACCAACCGCCTTGAAGCCCGGCGAGTTTTACGATGTCGATCTCCCTCTGTACCTGATTGCGCATCGATTCAAAAAGGGAAATCGCATCCGAGTTGCGGTTTCCGAGAGCTTGTGGCCGCTGATTTGGCCCTCGCCCCGGATCGCAACGCTTCATATCGCGCTCGGCGCCTCACATCTCGTTCTCCCGGTGCGCCCCATTCCTGGAAGGGAAGCGCCGTTCACCATCCCGGTCATCCACGCCGCCACGCCACTCACGAATCCCGCGCTTGCGCAGATGCCGACACGCGATGCGACGGGGCGAATCCGATATGACAGGGTAGGCGAGCCGGACAGCACGTTCATATCGGCGGTCGGCACCACCAGTACGAGCGCCTCGAGCCGAACCATCGAGGTCACCGAAGGGGATCCGACCAGCTGCCGCATGAAATTTGACCACACTGATCGCTGGCAGCGCGGCGATTGGGATTGCACCATCCAGTACGGCGGCGACCTGACGGCTAGCGCTGAAGAGTTCCATCTGAAAGAGTGGGTGGTGGCGAAGAAAGGCGACGTGGAGATATTCCGCAGAGAGACGCCCAGCACCATCAAAAGGGATCTTTTGTAGTCTCCTCATCGATCCATCTATAGTCCAGCGTTCGCCCGGTTCTAGGAGATTCGGTATCTCGTCGACGGGGTTAGGCGTTGTGATGATGCGAGGTTATTCAAGATTCGAGGTAACGATTGCGACAGACGGCGCACGAGATCTCGCGGTTGCAAGCCCAACCTGGCAGCGAATGCGCGCAGGGCGCCCGTGCCAAATAGTGCATGGAGCTGTTCACTGAAGATCGGGACTTGGATATCGGTTGCCAGCCAAGAACGGGCGATCGCACCGAGGCCCAACTGTTCCATACGTTTCACAATGCCGCTCACGGCGCCTTGTCGTTGCACGAACTCAACCACGGCGGCGCAGAATGCTTCGCTCGTGGATTGTTCCCAAAAGGAGGGGAGGCTCATCGATTGCTTCATGTCCGTTGTCCCAAAATTGAAACGAGTTGAACTCCAGAAGACCGGAGGCTTTCCCCGTCTCGTGACAGGTTGGCCCTGGTATGAGCGGATTTACACACACGATATTTTTCAACGCAATCTGTCGTCCGCGCCAGACATGAAGTTGATTTGCGACAGGGATTTGCGGTCGGCGTCGCTCCGAAGGCGACAGGACGGCGCCGGCGGAGGCATGCGACTTACCTCCATTCTGTGGTGAGGTAACCATGGTGGCGAATCGTGGATTTCGGCGAGGCCGCCGCTTCGCGCGAAAAGCGAATCTAGCGGAGAGATTGGAGGTGAATTCGGCGGCGGAGATCTTTAAGCTGCATGTAGGCGGAGACCTTTAAGCTGCATGTATTGGCCGTTCGGGGTGGGATGGCGGGGGCGGCGGAAGCCCAATGACGCGACGATGTGGGTCAAATATGAAAATAACGCAGCGCTCTCCTTACGGGGTCTGATCCAATGAGACGTGATTTGTCGCAATACTTCTACGATTCGTTCACTCGACAACAGTGGGCGCGATTCGATGCGGGAAGCTACCGGCTCGCTCCGGCTGCGCTGACTTTGCTCAAGGGCGTCAATGAGCCAATGCCTATATCGGAGGTGGAAGAGGTCATTGGACCTCTTTGCCGACTCCTTGATATTCAAATGGAAGCCAATGGCATTCGTCCTTTCGTGATTGCAGTGGCCGGCAGCGTAGCCGTTGGCAAGAGCACCTTCGCCAGGGTTCTCCGCGCGCTGGTGGCTCAGGCAGGCCGAACGGTAGAATTGGTCGCGACAGACGGCTTTTTGTGGCCAACCGCAATTCTCGAGCAACGAAACCTGATGCGCCGTAAGGGCTTTCCGGAAAGCTATGATCTCGAAAGAATGCTGGTGTTTCTCGAGGAGCTAAAGGAAGGGAAGCCGGAGCTTCGGGTGCCTGTCTACTCCCATGAGTTGTACGATATTGTCCCAGGAGAATTTCAAAGCATAAACCAGCCCCAAGTCCTGATTCTCGAGGGGCTCAATGTCTTGCAGGGGTCGTCGCGGGATAGCGCCGCCGTGGCCGCAGACTACTTTGACTTTAGCATCTACCTCGATGCGGATGAAAATGATGTGGAGCATTGGTACGTTGAACGGTTCTCGGTACTCCAGAGGACAGTATTCCAACGGCCCAGCTCTTATTTCCATCACTTCAAGGATCTGCAGCCAGGGGAAGTCAAAAAGACGGGGCAGGGGATATGGCGGTCAATCAATCTGCCCAATCTTCTCCAGAACATTCTGCCCACGCGAGAGCGCGCGTCCGTGATTTTGCGCAAAGCTCAATCGCATGCAGTGAAGGAAGTTTTATGGCGACATTCAATCGATGGCAGGTATCTGCAGTAGTGATGTCGAAGGGTGTGTCGCACGCGCTGCCATGCAGCTGAACGCAGCGTGGAACTAGGCGTCCGTCACTCCGAATTTAGGCTGAACCACGCAGCATAAGGGGTGTCGACTGCAAGACGACGATGGTAGTCCGGAGCGCCGTCATCCCACCAAACCTCGCCACGTTCTCCTAGCGCCTTTTTCGCGGCATCCACCTTTAGCCGCGCTGCAATTCTCTCTTTGCGGTCAGCGGCATCCCGGATGGCACGCCTCGCGGCGATGAGTTCCCGAACAAGACGCTCATGGATTTCAGGATCGAGCGACGGATTACTCAGGCGCCATAGACGACCACGTACAACAAAATACCGACGGTCAGGGGTTGGAGTGTAATCAGCGCGTTGAGTTGAATCTCGATGGGCCCTCTGCTTGAGCGATACAGTAGCCATTTGTACGCCTCCGGCAAATTTATAGGTCAGTTCAGCCCAGTGTAGCGGCGTAGTCGAATAGGCAAGTAGGCGCAAACCGGCATTATATGTAGGAACGAATGAGCCAACGAGTGACTCGCTCGACAAGGCCTCCGTCGATGGGGGCGGAAGGCGCGGTGGGGCGGCTTTGGTGACTCATAACGGGTGGACTTGGCGCAGGTATAATTCACTCGGAAACGAAATCGTTGGAATTGTGCCTGCATTCCCTGTCAGGCGGGAGGCGTGTTCGTGATAACAGTAAGGCGCCCGGAGACTACTGCCGACGTAGATGATGTTCGAGCACTTATGCGGGCGTTTGTCGCGTGGCATCGCGAGCGGCACGTAGAAGACTTGACACTGATCGACGAGTATTTCGATAAGAATGAGTTTGAGGAAGAACTCGCCTCCTTGCCGGGTAAGTACACACCGCCGGACGGACAGCTTTTTCTAGCATGCTACGACGACAAGCCGGCAGGCTGCGTGGCGCTGCGCCGAATCGACAGCCAAGTTTGTGAGATGAAGCGCATGTTTCTCTACCCCCAATATCTTGGCAAGGGAATTGGTAGGAAACTCGGAGAGGCGATCATTCGCGATGCAAGGGCCGCGGGATATGCAATCATGCGACTTGACACCAGCTGGAGGCAGCAAGAAGCGCAGGCGCTATATTCGAAACTGGGTTTCCAGCGCATTGATCCTTACTACGACTGCCCCCCGGCGCTAAAGAATTGGCTCGTTTTCTTCGAACTCCGCCTATGAGTGCACGATGAAGCGCACATGGACGATCATCGGCGTCAGAGACGTTCCGGCCAGCTTCAAATGGTACCAGTCGCTGTTTGGGCAGCCCGAAACGGCTCCGGGCCATGACTACTTTGGTCAGATCCGCGATTCGGATGGAACTGTCTTGCTGTGTCTCCATCAGTGGGGTGCTCACGAGCACCCGTCCTTGACGAGCCCGGACCGGGCGCTGCCTGGAAACGGGCTACTTTTGTTCTTCCGTGTCGATGATTTCGACATGGCACTGACGCGGGCCCGCGCTCTTGTCTCGCGACTCGACGAGGAGCCTCACCTGAACTCGAGCACTGAAACGCAGGAGTTCTCGCTCCGGGATCCGGACGGATACTACGTCACAGTCAGTGCGCTCTCCGCACCGTAGCCCGCGAATCGGAGGTCAGTAGGACTCGCCGCCCGCCAACGATCGTGAACCGCTTCGCAGTACTGGAGGCGCCACCCTGTCACGCTCGAAAGGTCATAACTTTAAATCGACGAGCGCTTTTTGGTGCAGTGCAAGCAAGTGACGTCGGGAGCCTTCAGCATCGGTCCCCAAGTATGGGTATTTCTACTCCCCCCATGAGTGTAATTACCTATCGTTTGCGAGACTCCCGCCGCGTATCGTTCAGTTCGAGTCCGTCAATGTTGCGAGTTAATTGCTTTGGATAACTGCGGAGAGGGCAGAATGTGGCACAGTCGGCTCCTGCCGGTGAGGCCGGAGATTTTACCCAGAGCAGCGTGGTCACCGCTCTGGGCAATGGTCCTGGTGCTGATCGGTGATCGCTCAGTTGCGATCCCAACGCCCTCCGCCGGTCAAATGGCCGCAGAACCGCCTCCGGTGCAATTGGAACCCCCCACGAATCGCACTGTGTCGGTCTCGACACAGGCCGCGTACACAATGATCGGGTTGATCGGCGAAGCGCGAATGCAGCGACCGACCAGCGTCTTGGATACTCTGGCGGCTGCCTCTCACTGGAGAAAGACGCGGCCGGAGTTCAACGCAATGATCAATGCCAAGGTCGCGTACGCCACAAGCTTCTCGGGACATCGAGTTTTCCTCGGCGGCGACGGCACCAACGACATATTCGCCATCATGTTGGCTGATGTATTTGAGCCCCATGACGTAGTCGACGCTCTAAAGCAGGTGTATTCCCTCAAAAAACAGGATACCGAGGACAGCAGTGGCGCACGAATCGATCGCTACATTCTTCAAGACCACGGCGAGGACATTGGAGTGCTCGTGCTCACTTACGGCCTCGCAGAGCCTATCCGTGGCAAGGGAACAATCGCATTCACAGGAATGAATCGCTTCGGAAAGGAGTTAGCACAGTATCACTCCGAACCGGCGGCGCAGCAGTAGCAAGCCTACGCGGCCTGCGCAATCGCAGGCCGACTCTTTGACGCCTGCGACTTACGGCTGAACGACGTGGTTCTCCGGTGTCGCCACCCAGTGCGCTCTTACCTCGTGGTTGAATTCGCCGGCGCGTTCTTCCGGAAAAAAGATGCGGGCATCCCTGAACTCCACCCGTCGCTTCGCACCCAGAATGGTCTTCTCCAGCCAATGCGACCACTTCACGTCGAAGAATATATCGTCTGTGCCCCAGGCAATGAGCGTCGGCGCCGGTAGCCGTCGGAGCGCGCTTTCTATCTCGACCGTGTGGCGGCAGTCGAACGCATTGACGAATCGCTCCAGGTCGTGGGTGCGCTGCGGGGAGGTGAGGTGCGGCCGCACGTACGTCTCGATGGTATCGTCCGAGACTGCCTCGGGACGCTCGTAGGCCAGTCCCAGTGCCTGCGGTGACCGATAGATCGATTTGTCGCCAAGCATCGCGTTGAGCGTTTTGCCGAGACCACCGGCGGCGACCATGCCGACAAATCCTTTGAATGCTTCAGGTGGCCAATTGTCATGCGCATCGCAGTTGGTCAGCACCAGACTGCGAACTCGTTGCGGGTACAGGGCTGCAAATATCTGACAGATGCCGCCGCCGCTATCGTTGCCCACCAAGTCGACTTGATCGATGTGCAGCGCATCCAGAAACTGCGCCAGCATATGGGCATTGGCGGTTACCGATACGTCTTGAGTGGCAGATATCTTCGTATTGCCGTGCGCCATCAAATCAACGGCAATGCAGCGCCTGACATCGCTCAGTTTCGCGAGCTGATGCCGCCAAAGATAGCCGTTGAGCAACACACCGTGCACAAACAGCGCCGCTGGACCGCTGCCACGCTCGACGTAGCTGATCTGCCCGGATGGCGTGGTCACCTGGCGCTGGCTCGCAAAGAAGTCTTGGCCGCTCATGAATTCTTGCTCGGTAGGGACTCGCGCAGCTTCTGCGCGCACTCCTCGCAGCAGACTTCAACAACGCGGGTGCCGATAGTGACCTTGATGGCCGTCTCGTCGAGTTGGCAATCGCAGGCCGCACAGGTTTTTTGAGCCATCGTCTTATCTCCGTAAACCGCCCTCGTTTCGGGGCAGGCATAGGAGACCATCCGGGGTCATTGGCCGCTGTCGAAATCTTTAGCGATTTCTACCCGGGTTGGGCGGATTGCTTGAAGGCCGTCGGCGATCGGCCATAGGCTTGCCGGAAAGCGGCCGTGAAATGGCTATGGCTGGAAAATCCCAGATCGGCAGCCAACGTCGACAAATCGTCGTATCGAGGGATCAGATCCAGAGCTCGCGCGAGGCGCAGGCGCAGCTGGTAGCGATACAGCGGTATACCCTCGGTCTGTTGGAACACTTGTGTCAAATAAACCGGCGAGCCGCGGATCTCCGCGGCAATTTCCGCCAGGCGCCAGCGTCTTGAAAGATCGCTCGCCAACAGGACTTTCACCCGGTCGGCCAGCCGTCGGCGTGAACGGGTCGCGCCGGGTTGGTGCGATGTGCGGGGTCCTAATGATCGGCACACCAAGGTCAGCACCAGGCCCTCGGCCTCCAAGGGCTCGATGGTCCCGTTATTCAGGCTATGGCGAAGCACCGCCACCAGGGCTTGCGCCCGTGGATCGATACGCTGATGCTGGCGACTAAAAGCGCTCCCGTCTCCTCGCTTCAAGAGAGACTTGGGCGCGAGTTCCTGCAGCACGAGCGTGGATAGTGAGAGGGAAAGGCTGGCATCGCCGCCGCCCATCGGATGACTCACTTGATAGCCTTCCGTCTCATTGAAAAACAGCAGCTGGTTGGCATCCGCGACCGTTTGGTCGCTACCCACATGCCGTAGGTATACACCGCGATACGGGAACACCAAATACGTGGCCGAAGTAGATTCTTCCTCACTCCGATGACGGCACGCACCGCTGCAACGGACATTGCGCAGCGTTACGGTATCCGTATGCAGCAACTGCGTGATTGCCAATTCCGATGGGGCCGACATGTGAACTCGATTATACCCGCCGAGGTACGGGATCGGAGCTACGAAGAGAGATGCATTCCTACAAAGCGCCCGATCCCCGCAAAGACAGCCTCGACCTGGCGAGGCGTCGGCGAACCACCCTGGGTGTACGCGCAGATCAACACCGGCTCGCCGCGCGGGGACCAGGTCACGGCGATGTCGCCAGAGGCATCCTTGCCGTTGTTGCCGGTCTTGTCGCCGATCCGCCAGCCTTTGGGCAGGCCGGCGCGCAACCGGTTGTCGCCGGTCTTGCAACCCAGCATCCAGCCCGTGAGGCGCTCGCGGGAGTTTGGCGACAGTGCCTTCCCGAGTATGAGGCTCCGCAGGTTGCCGGCCATGGCGGCGGGCGTGGTGGTGTCGTGCGGATCGCCGGGAGGCGAGCGGTTCAGCTCCGGTTCGTTGTGATCCAGGCGGCTTACCGCATCGCCGATGGATCGCCAAAATGCGGTTAGGGCGGACGGGCCGCCGACGCGCGCCAGCAGAGCGTTAGCACAGGTGTTGTCGCTGAGCTCGACGGCGGCCTCGCACATGTCGGCCACCGACATGGCGCCTTTGTCCAAGTTCTGCTTGGCGACGGGCGCGTATTCCATCAGGTCATCGGGGCCATAAGCGATCAGCTCATCCAGCCGAGCCTGACCGCGGTCGACACTGGCCAGGACGCAGGCGGCGAGCGATGCCTTGAATGTACTGCACATGACGAAGCGCTCATGAGCCCTCCAGGCGATTTTCGCGCCCGTCCGAAGGTTCTCTGCATAAAGACCGATGTGGCCGCCACTGTCTCGTTCATAGTCCGTTAATGCGCTGATCGGGGCTCTTTGGGCCAGCGCAGGTGCAGCTAGAAGCGCCAGGGTACTGCACAAAACGTCTCGTCTTTTCATTCATGCCATCCTTCAAAAGGACTGGATTTGTTTCATGTAATTACCTGCGGCTCCTTTTACCGCTGAGCGTATCGGGATTTGCCAAGGTTGCCGTATTAGACATCGATTGCGGCCGCGGGTCGACGATAGCCTGGTAACCGAGTAGGCGCTCGAATTCCGTTTTGGGCATCGGCCGGCTGTGCAAGTAGCCTTGGGACTCGTCACAGCCTTCGCGAATGAGATAGTCGAGCTGTTGTTGGGTCTCAACACCTTCGGCGACCGTGGTCATGTCAAACGCATGTGCCAAGCCGATGATGGTGGATACGAGCGTGCAGCCCTTGCGGTCGGTGGGCAGACGGGCCGTGAAGGAGCGGTCGATCTTCAATGTGTCGATCGGCAGCTCGGACAGGCGCCCCAAAGAGGAGAAGCCGGTCCCGAAATCATCGATCGCGATGCGTACGCCCGCGGCACGCAGCAACCTCAAGGCATGAACGCAGGTGGAGGAATCTCCGGCCAACGCGCCTTCGGTGACTTCAACGTCGATGCCCCAATCGCGTTCGCCCGCGAGATCGCCGATAGCCTCGAGCATGTCCCGCGGCTGCATTGCGGCGCCGTAGCTCCGGCGGAGAGATATTGACGGCGACGCGAACGGGCGGCAGCCCCACGCTGCGCCAATGGCGGCAATCGGCAGCGGCCTGCATCAACACCCACGCACCGATCGCCGTCATCAGGCCGGCGCTTTCGAGCAGCGGCAGGAAAACGCCTGGCGCCACCAGTCCGTTCTCCGGATCGTGCCAACGTAGGAGTGCTTCCACGCCGGCGATTCTGCCCGTGCGCAGCATAATCTTCGGCTGGTAATGCAGCTCGAATTGCTCATCCTCGAGTGCGAAGCGCAGGCGATGTTCCATGCCGACGCGTTTCGCGAGTTCCGAGTTCATCTCGACGCGGTGGTGCAGATATTTCTCGCCCGAGGCCTTCGCTTCCTTGAGGGCGGCTTCGGCGTTCTGCACGAGTTCGTTGGGTTCTTTCCCGTCCTCCGGATAGCAGGCCACGCCGCTCTTGATCCGGGCGGCGATCTCGCGGCCATCGACGCTGAACGGTCGGTCAAATAGCCGCGTGAAATCATGATGCAAATCCGGGACTTCGTCCTCGACCCGCTCAGGCAGGGCACTCATGATGACGAAGGTGCCGCCGCCGAGGTGTGCGAGCTGCTCCGTATCGGGGTAATGGCCCTTGAGCCGGTCGGAGACGCATTGCAAGAGCCGATCGCCGGTGTGCCGTCCGAAGGAGTCGTTGATGACGCTCAAGTGCTCGATGTCGAACACCGCCACCTCGAGCCGCGGTAGACTCTCGGTGCCGCGCTGGAGCAGGCGGCTCAGGCGCTCGCAGAACAGTGCGCGCTTGGCGAGCCCGGTCAGCGGCTCGAAGTAGGACAGGAATCGCACCGCGTCCTGCTTATCCAGGTATTGCAGCGCGAACGAGAGATTGGAGGCGACCTCTTCGAGCAGCAACATTTCCTCCGCACCGATGACGCCCGAGGTGATCGTGCCGCAGATGAAGGATCCCACCGGGGTGCCATCGATGCGCAGCGGCAGACACGCCAGTGAGCGAATGCCCGGCAGCGATCAGCACCTCTCGTCCTTGAATGACGAACGGGGAGTGGTTGATGTCCTCGCACAACGCGGCCTGGCCGGTACGGATCACGCGCCCCATGAGACTCGTATCCGCCGCCTCGTGGTCTGCGACTGGAAACTCAGCCTCGGGTTGCGGCAAGAAATTCCAACCCGCCCATCCGACGGGGCGCGCCATGCGCGTGGTCGGATTGATCAACGCCACCATGGCCACCGCATAGCCGCCGACGCGGTGCGCCAGGCGGCAGGTTTCATTCATCAGCTCATCGCGATTGTGAATGCGCAGCAGCGCGGCATTGATTCCCGAGAGCATTTGTAGAACACCGGTGAGGCGCTCGACCTGCTGTTCGGCCAGCCGGCTGGTGCGCCGCAGCTCGGCATCGGCCAACGCACGCTGGATGGCGGGCACCAAGCGAATGGGATTGCTCTTCAGGACGTAGTCGATCGCCCCGCACTTGAGCGCTTCGATGGCGCGCTCCTCGCCGATGGTCCCGGAGAGAAAAATGAAGGGGACGCCGGGGGCTTCAACGCGTGCAATCGCGAGCGCCGACATGCCATCGAAGCCGGGCAAACTGAAATCCGAGAGGATGATGTCGGGTAGGCCGGCGCGCAGCGCCCTGCGCATTTCGGCCTCGCTGACGACGCACTGGTAGGCGCAGCGAAATCCCGCCGCATTGAGGCGCCGGATGGTCAGTTCCGCATCCGGTTGGGAATCCTCGACCAGCAGCACACGAAGCTCCCGATCCCAAGATCCCTGCATCGGCGTATCCACGCGAGGCCTCTTTAGTCCGTGACCTAAAGTATGAATTCGCGGCCAACACAACGTCAGCCGCCGCACGTACTCCTTACTGTATCGACCGAAGTGGCTGACGCTTGAGGCCCAAAACGACGGTTACGGCGGTGCACCATCGCGGTCCAGGGCCCTTCCCGACGAGCGCCGCCCTCAAGAATTCACTCATCAGAACGATATCAGTACCACAAGGGTGAACCGTCGCGGGCGCCGGTGGCTGGTTCAAGCTGATGCCCTGATCTCGGAGATGTCGATGCCGCGGGAAAATAAGAGGCGAGCGCTCCGTTCCGGAATCCTGCGCGGAACACTCGCCAGCTATGGCGTCGATGCGGTGCTGCTCGGCGGCTTCGTACTCGCCGGTACAATCCCGGCGTGGGTGCCGGTAGCCTATGCCGGGGCGGGATGCCTGGCGTCAGGGATCTTGCACTGGCTGTGCGGCCGTCCCGGGATCGCCAAGTCCGGTGATCCGTATCTCGTGGTCCCGAATCTCATCGTTGCGGCATTGATCCAGTTGTCAGGCATAGCTCTCGTGCCGCAGGTGGCGTTCTTCTTCCTGACGCTGCTGTTCATCGTTTTCGGGATCGCGAGCCTGCGTCTGTCATCGCGCCACGCGCTGCTCAGCTGGCTGGCAATTCTAGCGGCAATGGGCCTCACCCTTTACTTCGTCGCAGACACTCAATGGCTGCCGATGCGCAGCGCCACGGAACGGATTTTGGTGTGGCTGTGCTTCGGGGCTACGCTCGGGCGCTGTATCTTGCTCGGCGCGTTCGGCAAGGGCTTGCGCGATGCGCTGAGCCGCCGCCACCAGGAGCTCAGTCAAGCGCTCGAGTCGCTGCGCCAACGGGATGTGGAGCTCGCGGCAAATCGCGTGAGCCTTGAGCATGTGAACGCGGAGCTGCATCGTCAGGCGACGCACGATGCATTGACGGGACTGCCCAATCGCACGCTGTTCTCGGATCGGCTCAACCAGGCGATGGCGCACGCGGCACGCGACCAGCGTCAATTCGCGGTTTTGGTGCTCGACCTCGATCGCTTCAAGCTGATCAACGATTCGTTGGGCCACGGGGTTGGTGACCAACTCCTGTGTCACGTCGCGCAGAAACTAAAAGGGGTGTTGCGGGCTACCGATACAGTGGCGAGGGCGGGTGGGGACGAGTTCATGCTAATTCTCGATGACGTCGTTGACCGCGACGGGGTCGCGATGGTCGCAGAGAAACTGGTGGCGGCGGTCAGCGAATCTTGCACCATCGCGACGACCGAGCTGCATACGTCGCCAAGTATCGGGATTAGTCTGTACCCCGTCGATGGCGAGTCGGCCGACGAGTTGCTCGCGCACGCGGACGAGGCCATGTATGCCGCGAAGAAGCGGGGTCGAAGTACCTATCAGTTCTTCGAGCTCGGGATGGAGGTGTTCTCTCACAACCGTCTGCAGCTCGAAAACGAGCTGCGGCGCGCGCTTGCACACGGGCAGTTTGAGCTGTATTACCAGCCGAAGATCGACATCGTCTCCGGTACGATGAAAAGTGTCGAGGCGCTGCTGCGCTGGCGCCACCCGGAGCGCGGCCTCGTGGCTCCCGGCGAGTTCATACCGCTGGCGGAGGAAACGGGCTTGATTCTGCCCATCGGCCGCTGGGTGCTGCGCGAGGCGTGCCGGCAAGCGCGGCAGTGGCAGGTCGAGGGCTTGCCGTTCCTACGAGTGGCGGTGAACTTGTCTCCGGTGCAATTTCGGCAGCCCGGGTTCCTCGCCGTGATTCGCGGCGCTCTCAACGATCACGCCCTTGAACCGCGCTTCCTTGAAATCGAGGTAACAGAAAGTACGGTGATGAGTCATGCCGAAGGCTCAATTGAAACGCTGGAGGAGCTGAGCCGCATGGGGGTGATCGTGGCGATCGACGACTTTGGCACCGGTTACTCGAGCATGAGCTATTTGCGGCGGTTTCCCATCGACAAACTCAAGATCGATCGCAGCTTCATTCACGATCTGGCCGGCAGTGCCGATGATACCTCGATCGTGCGCGCGATCATCTCGCTCGCGCATAGCCTGCGGCTCAAAGTCGTGGCGGAGGGCGTTGAAACTTCCGCGCAACTCGAGCAGCTCAAAGCCTTGGGGTGCGATCAGTACCAGGGATTCCTCATGAGTCCCGCGGTCCCGGCCGCCGAGGTCGCCGCACTCGCCAATGTGTACTCACCCAAGGAGGCGGACGCGCAGGCGTCGGAGTTTGCGAGGACGCATAGCAAGTTGGCGGTGTTTCGCGCCGCGGGCGACCGATAGCCTGTCACAGCCGAAGTACCAATATCGAAGCGGCGATCAAGAAATAGGCGATGCGTCTGTGCCAGCGTAGCTGGAACGCGAGCGGAACATCCGAGTGGCGTGAGCACTTTTCTGTCTCAAGCATAATGTCTCGAACCTACGCAACTGCCGTACCCTGAACAGTGATCGCGCTCACAATTCGTGCTGGATGATTCGCGATTGACCAAAGCTCGTGCGGATTCTTTGAAGTCCGTGTGCTCATTCGTGTGGGGCTCCGAGGGCGCGGGCAATGGAATTGAACAGCAACACCTGTTCATCGTATTGCGAGGCCGGAGTTTCCGCTTCCTTCCACGTCGACCATTGCACCATGATCAGCTTGTCGACGGGATTGATCGCGATGGCCTGGCCGTAGATGCCTTCAGCCCAAAAAGTTTGTTTCGCGGTCCGCATGACATTGTCGGTATCGCGGCGGCTCTGGTCGACCGTGCCGAACCACCATTGATAGCCAAACTGCCCATCCGGCGTCTCCGGCGTCACTGAGCCTTTTGCCTTGCTCCATGCCACCGACTGTGCGATCCAGTCGGTGGGCAGTAGTTCCTCGCCGCTGGGAAGCTTGCCGCCTCCGGCAACGAATAGGGCGAATCGGCCCCAATCGCGCAAGGTGGCGTTGAAGCCGTGACCCCCCATATCCACGTGACCCTTGACGAGCGCCTCCCAAACCCCGTCGCTCTGCATCGCGAAGCGACTCCACAGGCGGGTCTCCAGATAATGGGCAATGCTCATGCCGGTGGCCTTCTCCAATACCCGACCCACGAGCCACGCACCGCCGGTATTGTAGGACCACACTTGACCGGGGTTCGCACCCGGCACTCGCTTCAGCGACTCAATCAAATGCCGAACGCACTGATAGGCGTCCGGTCCGGCTTCGCAACGCGTGAGCCGCGCAAAATCCGAGTTTGGGTCGGTGTAATTTTCATTCCATGCCACACCGGAAGTATGCTGCAGCAGATCGCGCAGAGTGACTCCATCCCAGGCGCTGCCTTTGAGTTCGGGTAGATAGCGGGTGATCGGATCGGCGACCGATCCAATGAATCCTTCTTTGATGGCCATGCCGACGAGGATGGAGACGATGGACTTCGCCACTGACCGCGAAGTCCACAGCGATTTGTCGGTATTGCCGCGGCCGTAATACTCGTAGACAACCTGACCCTGCTTCAGGATCAGCAGTCCGGTGACATCTTGGCGGCGCAGATAATCGGCAAGATCATAGGTATGCCCGTCCAAGCGGTAATGCACCGCGGGCAGGGGATAGGGCGCTGCCAGCAGTGGATAGGCCTTGCCGCCCAGCGTTCGAAAAACGTCGCCCTGATAAAGACGATAGGTGTTGCGAAATCCAATGACCCGGCTGCTCCGATCCCAAGTGAGCATGGTCTCGGCCGGCGGCAACACGGCGTCGAAGGGCTGTGGGCAAGCCGACAATCCGATGGAGTGGCATTGTGCCGATTCGGAAGCCTTCTTGGCAGAATGGTCGCCGCCGCCGGCGATATCGGCAAGGCCCAGCATGGCAAACATCGTCGCCAACGAGACCCGCATCAGGGCGCGCATTCCTCCACCCTTATCGCCATTCACCACCATCGTACCGCCATGATATCCGGATCGGTTTGACGACTATCGAGTTTATGGGAAATATCGTGATCGTCTGAAGGGGCTATGTCTTGAATGTCTCAGCTTCAACATTTGACGATGTTGTCACGATATTCCGCGTGGGCCAATGATCGCCTCTATGAAACCTTGGCGGAATTGCCCGCACACGAATTGACGAAGCGTCATCCAATCGTCTTTGGCAGCATCCTGCGGACCCGCTTCCGCGGCCCGGCCAGACGTAGAATGCGGTATGGCGCGCAAATTTCGTACCGAGCAACTCAAAGAGCCGCGGGCGCGGGTGGTGCTGCCGGATCCGTTCTACTACCTCAGTAACTTTGAAACGGTGCTCGCGTCGCTCAATGTGCGGTACGTGGATTTATGGTCCGCCGAAGAGCAGCAATTCCTGGCCGCATTTCAGGGGCTTCCAAAGACTTCGCGCGCACTGCTCGTGCGCATGGTCATGCGCGAAGGGGTATTGTTTCGCGCCAGCCGGCTGAAATACCCGGAAATTGGCGAGACGGCGGCGGCGATGGCACCTTTAGTGAAGGTGGGTTGGGTTGACGATGAGCCTCAGCTGGATGTCGCCGAGTTGCAGCGGCTGATCACCAAAGAAGAATTACTGCGGTCCTTTGCGTGGTCGCGGCCGTACAGAAACCTGACGAAGTCTGATCTCGTTACGATGTTGCGAGGGCAATGCCCGGAATCAAGGTCGTTTCAGGCGTGGTGCAGTGAATCGAGTGACCGGGTTTATCGGCTTCTGGTGGCGCCGGTGTGCGAGCGGTTGCGGCTGATGTTCTTCGGCAATTTTCACCAGGACTGGAGCGAGTTTGTCTTGAGGGATCTCGGCATTTTTACCTACGAGAAAATACCGTCTTCGCTGCAGTCGCGCCCGTTTTGCTCTCGCGCTCACGTCGACGCGTTCGAGCAACTGCATCGGTGCGGGCAGTGGCTGGACACAGGGGTGGCATTGGATCAAGTGATGGCGGCCATTCCGGCGCCGATCGCGGATTCGGACTGGTTGGAGCAGCGGCGGCAGAAGCTGCTTTTTCAAGTCGGTCAAGCCGCTGAGCGGGCGGGTGATCCGAAGTCCGCATTGGCGGTTTATTCCACCTGCACCCACCGCGGCGCACTCGTGCGGACCATCCGATTGCTGGAGCGTGCTCAGGAGCGGGAGATTGCGCGGGATCTGTGTCTCGCCGGGATAGGCGCTTTAGAGAATGAGGCGGAGCTTGAGCAGTTAGGCCGGCTCTTGCCGCGGCTGAATCGAAAGCTGGGCGTGGCCGTTAAGTTGTCGCGCAAATCGCCGAGGGTGCCGGCGTTTGAAATTGTGCGTGACAGACCAAACAGCCAAATTTCCGTCGAATACTGCGCGCTCGATCATTTGCAGCACGCAGGGGAAGGGCATAGCACCCTTCATTATGTGGAGAATGGACTCGTGAACTCGCTGTTCGGCCTGTTGTGCTGGAAGGCGATCTTCGCACCCATCCCCGGGGCGTTTTTTCACGAGTTTCAGTATGGCCCCGCGGACTTGTCGAGTGGCGACTTCTCTGAGCGTCGGCGTCAGGAATTTGCAGAGTGTCTTGCCGAGCTCGAGTCCGAGCAGTACAAGTCCACCATTCGGCGATGCTTTGCCGAGAAGGTCGGCATTCAATCGCCCTTTGTGGTGTGGCGCTTGTTGAGCAAGCCGCTCTTAGAATCGGCATTGACGTGTATCCCCGCCGCGCATCTTAAGGTTTGGTTTGAGTGGATCCTGCGGGATGTTCGGGACAACCGGGCGGGATTTCCCGATCTGGTGCAGTTCTGGCCGCTCGAGCGGCGCTACCGAATGATTGAGGTGAAGGGGCCCGGGGATCGGTTGCAGGACAACCAGCGGCGCCTGTTGGAGTACGGCGTGTCGCATGCAATGCCGGTCTCAGTGTGCCATGTGCGATGGGCGGAGTCTTGAGGTTTCCGCCGGTCTACGCGTTGCCCTGCGCCTTGAGCAAATCGGCGTCAATCTGTGCCACTCTTGGAGACTGACGGTCGCGCATTCCAACGATCAACATAGTTCTTGATGGGTGCGACGGGTTCGACCAGACCGAAACCCGTCATCCATGTGAGCGCGGTTCCCCACAAGACATCTGCCGCCGTAAATCGATCGCCAAGAATCCACGGTCCCTTGCTGAGCTGGGCCGTGAGGGTGTTGAGTGTTGTCGTCAAGTCGCCATAAGGGACCATGGCCACCGGTCCCGGCTCGCGCTTCATGGCTTTGTCGACGACGCCGGCTCAAAGCATGCGGCGTAGAAGACGTACCAGCGTAGATAGGGTCCGCGCAGCGCGTCGCCGATCGCGGGCGTGATGCCGGCTTCGGGAAAAAGATCGGCAAGATAGATGCCGATGGCCACCTGTTCAGTAATGAGTACATCGCCATGCAGAATGGCCGGGAACCTTCCCCATCGGGTTTAAGGAGAGATAGGCGCTTTGGCGTTGCTCGCCCGCCTTCATGTTCAGTGTGTGCAGCTTGTACGGCGCTTTGAGTTCTTCCAGAAGCGCCAACGCCCCGCAGGACCGTGTTTGTGGTGAATGGAAGAGCGTAATCGGTTGCGACGCAGGCATGGTGGTCTCCCCAGGGTTCCGCCAATCGTGCCAAATCGATGTCCATCTCGTCCATCCAGTACTCAAGCAAGGCAAGTACTGTATGCGCAGTCGTTAAGGATCTTGAACGTAGGGGAACCTTTGCATGCCGCTCGACGCGCAGTGACCAATGCGCCTATGCTGGTTCAATGCCTTGGCAACACTTGCGCATCTCGCGTTTTGGCGGTCCCGAAGTCCTGGAAATGGTGGAGGAACCGGCGCTCCCTGAGCCAGGAGCCGGAGAGGTTCGGATCAAGGTGCTCGCCGCCGGCACCGGCTTTACCGATACCATGATTCGGCGCGGCCGTTATCCGGATTTTAAGGGGCCGCTACCGTTTACGCCGGGCTACGACATCGTTGGCGTCGTCGAGAAGAGTGGTCCCGGCGTTGTTGCACCACTCGAGGGCGAGATGGTCGCGGATCTGTGTGTGGTGGGTGGCTATGCACAGTATGCGATCCGCCCGGCGCGATTTCTCGTGCCTGTCCCCGTTGGCATCGATCCCGCCGAAGCGGTATGCATTCCTCTTGCCTACCTCACTGCCTTTCAGATGTTGACTCGCTGCCGCAACCTGCCGTCGGGCGCGACAATTCTGGTGATTGGCGCTTCGGGCACGGTCGGCACGGCGCTGCTCGACCTCGCGCGCCATCTTGGTCTGAAGGCAATTGGCACGTGCTCTGCGCAGAACCTCCCCGTGATTGAGCGCTTCGGGGCAGCGGCGATTGACTACATGGCCGGTGACTTCGTGACTTCCGTGCGCAAACTAACCTCGGGCGGTGCCGGAGTTGACATCGCCTTTGATGCGATTGGCGGTGCCCACTTCGGTCGTTCGTTTGCGTGCCTCGTGCCCGGAGGATTACTCGTGGGGTACGGGTCGCAGACGATGGCCGTCGGCCGCGAGAGCCTCGTTGCCGCAGGCCTCGGCTTGGCCAGGCTAAAAGTGTGGAGCGCTTTGAGCTTCCTTTTCAGCGGCCGTAGCGCCGTCTTCTATAGCATCACGGCCCGCCGGTCGACTCACCCGGAGGAGTTTAGGGGCGACATGGCGACGCTGTTCCAGCTGTTGCGCGAAGGGGCCATTAAGCCCGTCGTGATCGAGCGACTGCCGCTCGCCGCCGCAAGCGATATCCATGCTCGTATCGACAGAGGTGGGCTTGGCGGCAAGATTGTTTTGCTGCCTTGGTCCTTGTAGTGCGGGCCTTCGGTGAGCTGCGTGCAGGGTGTCAGAAACAGTTCTGTAACACGATGATTGGGGGCCTATCAGTGAAAGGCTGGTACGCTGTCGGTTGCGACAGTGTCTTTGGGCTGGCCTCATGTTGAATGCACATATCGCGGATACCGGCGTTGCAGGCTCACGAGGTGCGAAGCCTTTCTGGATTGATTTGTTCAATCCTACATCGGATGAGATCGCGCAAGTGGCGGCCGAATCTGGTATCCACGTGCCTTCGCGCCACTCTTTACAGGAAATTGAGACTTCCAGCCGCCTCCGAGCAGAGGGACAGGTGCTGTATGTCAGCATGCCGCTCACGCTACAAGACGAGGCCGCCGGCTTCGTGCCCGTGCCGCTGGGATTTATTCTCTCGCCGCAGGTTTTGGTCACCGTGCGTTACTCCGAAGTTCACGGCTTTGATCCGGTCGAGGTGCGGGTCAAGAAGGGTCTGGATCAGGGCAGCACATCGGCGTTTGCCGCACTCATCGATAGCGTGGTCGATTTCGCTGCCGATCGGCTCGAGAAGTTGAGCAGTGATCTAGCGGCGGTCTCGGCAACCGCGTTCTGTCCTAAGGGATCCCCTGGGCAAGTGGACAAGCGCGTCGCGGGTGCCCTGCGCGAAAGTCTCAATGCGGTTGGCACCGCGGGGGACCAACTGTCGCGCATTCGCGAAAGTGTCTTGGGTCTGCAGCGCATCATCGGGTTCGTCCTGAAAATGGCAGCAGATTGGTTGTCGCCCGAACAGAAAACGCGCTTGGTCACGGCACAACAGGACCTTGCTTCGTTAGTCGACTTCGAAGCCCATCTCTCGGGTAAAACGCAATTCCTGCTGGACGCGATTCTTGGTTTTATCAACACTGAGCAGAACGACATTTTCAAGGTGCTCACCATCGTATCCGTGGTCGGGGTTCCTCCGACACTCATCGCGAGTATGTACGGCATGAATTTTCACGACATGCCCGAGTACAGTTGGCGTTGGGGATATCCGTACGTCCTGGCGCTCATTGCGCTCAGTACCTTGCTGCCGATCTTGTGGTTTAAGCGTCGCGGGTGGTGGTAAACGGCATCGATTTGGGACGAATCCTGCCGCCATTATCTAGCTAATTCATTGATTCTTAAGCTGTAGTTGACGTTCGGCCGACGGCCCTGTTTAATACGCGGCTGCCGTTTGGCCAGGTAGCTCAGTTGGTAGAGCAGCGGACTGAAAATCCGCGTGTCGGGGGTTCAATTCCCTCCCTGGCCACCATTTCATCATCCACCGACGTCCACCGACTTCCACAAACGAGTGAAATATTGGCTTTATTTGCCGGTGTTTTTGCACCATTGGCGTCTGGTCACATCCATTGACAGCCGGCCCCAGTGGGGGTAATATGTGGGTAACGGGTCATCGCCAAAAGGTGTTACCCCCACAAATGCTCACAAATGCGGTAATTTCAGCTGCCAAACCGCGCGAAAAGCCCTTCAAATTGAGCGACGGCGGCGGCCTATACCTCTTGGTCAACCCAACGGGCAAACGCTGGTGGCGCCTCAAGTTTCGGGTCCACGGGAAGGAGAAACTGCTGAGCTTGGGCGTCTTTCCCGATGTCCCCTTGAGGAGGCGCGCGAACGCCGGGACGGCTCGGCGCGAACTCGCGAGGGGCATCGATCCGGCCGCGAAACGGCGGGCCGAAAAGATGGCGCGCGGCGACACATTCGAAGCCATCGCCCGGGAGTGGTTCGAGAAGTTCTCGCCCAACTGGGCCAAGGGCTATTCGAGCAAGGTCATCCGCCGGCTCGAGATCTGCGTTTTCCCGTGGATCGGCTCGATGCCCATATCGCAGATCAAGGCGCCGGATCTACTGGCGTGCCTGCGCCGCGTCGAGGCCCGCGGCAAACTGGGAACGGCGCATCGGGCGCTCCAGGTCTGCGGACGCGTTTTCCGATATGCCGTGGCGACCGGTCGTGCCGAGCGCGATCCGTCGCGGTGACCTGCGAGGGGCGTTGCCGCCGAAGACAGGAGAGGCATCACGCGTCGTTTACCGATCCCAACAGCCTCGCGGGATTGCTGCGGGCGATCGATGCTACGACGGCTCGAAGGTGGTGCGCAACGCGCTGCGCCTGGCGCCGATGGTATTCGTGCGGCCGGGCGAGCTGCGCGCGGCCGAATGGAAGGAATTCAACCTCGACGCCGGCGAATGGCGCATCGGCGCCGAGCGCATGAAGATGCGCGTCCAGCACATCGTGCCGCTGTCCCGCCAAGCGGTTGCGATTCTGCGTGAAATGGAGCCGGTGACCGGCGCCGGCCGCTTCGTGTTCCCGAGCCCGCGAACTGAAAAGCGGCCGCTGTCCGAAAACGGCATGCTCGCAGCGCTTCGACGGATGGGATTTGAGCAGGGCGTGCTCACCGTCCACGGATTCCGGTCAACGGCGTCGACGCTGCTCAATGAGCAAGGATGGAATCCGGACGCCATCGAGCGCCAGCTGGCACATTCCGAGCGAGACGGCGTCCGTGCGGCATACAACTACGCGGAGTACTTGCCCCAGCGCCGCAAGATGATGCAGTTCTGGTCCGACTACCTGGATAACCTTCGTGCCGGAAAGACCGACATCCCAGTCGAGGAGAGCGTTTGAGTTTGCACAGGAATTCCGCGCGTTACGGCGAACGCGCCGAGGAGCCGCGACTCCGCTCGATCCTTTGTGCGACCCATTGCTGCACTTCCCCCTGGATCCATCCGACGGCGCGCAGGCCAATTTTAATTCGGCGCGGAAATCGCTGTTCGGTTTCCAATTGATAGATCATCGATCGGCGTAGACCGGTGACTTCGCATACTTGAGGAAGACGCAATATTTTAAAGTGGGTGTTAGCTACAGGCGATGAATCATTCATGGATGACCTCTTCGCAATGCGGTTCCGGTCGTTCGGGGTCAAGTTGCCACGTATGGGCAATGATGCGTCAGGACTCCGGCGTATGGCGCGAGAGTATCGCGGTATTTTCAGCGGAACTCAGACGACTCGCCTGCTAACGCATGAGTTGGTTTGAACTTGAGAACCAAAGGAGGCGGCGTGCTCAGTTTGACGCGACATGTCCGTGAGACAGCGAAGATATGGGAAAATGTCGCCGTCACCATCCCATCTATTCGATGGCTCTGGCGGGCGGCTTGTTTGCCCGTTCTCATGGTGCTCGTGATCCTGGAGCCTCTGGTCACTTTTGTGCTGGGGGCACTCGCTTTATTAGGACTGCTGACGACTCTTTTTTCTATCTAGTGGGGCCGCCAGAATTCCCTGTGTGGACAATGCTCGCCTTGTCGTTAGGCTTTGCGATCGCCTTGGTGCCTTACCATGTACTCATTCGACTGCTGTCGAACATCTGAACACTGGCTATAGAAATCGACACTCGGTATGGATTCCTAGCCCCAAGTATCAAATATCAATCCAGATCGGCGAGCACGTTGGCGACTCACGTCGAGGCTACGCAATTGCGGTACCCTTTCGTATCATTGCAGTGCCGGATCGCGGATCACGAGGACAATCTTGCCAGCACCACCCTTTTGCGCCAGTGCATGCGCTTTGGCCGCATCTTGGAGCGGCAGGCGCTGGCTGATCGGTAGCACAAATTTACCGTCGCGAATGTCATCAGCAAATTCTCGCACTTTCGACGCATCGGGCTTCGCGAAAACACGAGTGACCTTGACGGTCGGATTCGTTGCGGATACGCCATCGGGAAATACCGAGGCATAGCCAAAACTCCCGCCATTCTTCACCTTGGCGAAGAGCTTTGCCGCCGTCTCACCGCCTACAGTATCGATGACGCCGTCCACCATCGCAAGCCTTGCGATCGCACTCTCGTCATCGATGGCCACGGTACCGGAAACCCCAAGCGCCGCCGCTTCCGATAATTGACGGGCACGGACGCCGGCGATCACTAGGACTCCTAGCTTCTTTGCGGTGTGCACGGCGGCGCGACCGACGCTTCCAAGCGCCCCCGATACAATGAAGGTCTGCCCAGATTCCGCGCGAGCGGCCATCCTTACCAACTGGTCGCCCGTCAAAGCAATGAGTGGAATCGCTGCCGCATCGACCAAGTTCATCCCCTCGGGTAAGTGCGTGAGCTGGGCGCCTTCCACTGCAACGAGTTCAGCATAGGCTCTTTGGGTTAACGCAATCACGCGATCCCCCGACTTGAAAGTGCGAATATTGCTGCCCACCGCGCGTACTACTCCGCTGACATCTCTGCCGAGGATCGCCGGAAGCGTCAGGGGAATATCCTTCTGCCTTGCGCCCGACCGAATCTTCCAATCGATGGGGTTGACACTCGTGGCCGCGGCCTCAACCATCACAGAGTCGGCGCCAAGCGTAGGCTCAGGAACATTAACCTCAAATTTGAGGTTTTCAGGCCCTCCATACTCGTATAAGCGGACAGCTTTCAATGTTCCTCCGTTGGCTTGCGCTGCGGCAGCTTTGCATGGATCACATCGGTCATAGTCTAGCGTTAAATGTGATAGTCGACCTATCCCAGCACCGGTGCCGCTATCACGGACTGGCACGTCACCACTGAGCGTGGCCGGGTTCGGCTGCTTCCAAAATGGGTAGCTTCACTTGGGCGCTAGGCGTTCGCTGGTTGAACTCTGCTGCTGCGTCAGGCCTTTGTTTGAGTTTCGCTGAAAATAGGGCGAAACGCAGGATTGCCTTACGGCTGCTATTTGCTACAACTGTCGCTCACGATGAGCGATGGAACACATCTCACGACTTGGGTGACGCGGGAGACGAAGGAGCGTTTCGCGGCGGTTGCGCGTCACCAAGGGTTGTCCGACTCGGCGCTCTTGAAGCGCCTGGTCGATCTCATGCTGCAGGGCGCCAGCGCCGCAGAAGTGGGGACACCAGGGGGCGCAGACCGGACCTCTCGGGACTCGCGCTTGACGGTGCGAATCCGCCCCGACGATCAGCTGTTATTGCGTGAACGTGCGGCGGCGCGGGGGATGGCGGCGGCAACCTACGTGTCGGTCCTGACCCGCTCCCACCTGAGATCTCTTGCGCCGCTACCGAAGGCGGAGTGGCTGACTCTGGAGAGAATCGTGACGGAGCTCAGCAAGCTGGGCAGAAATATCAATCAGATCGCTCGGGCTGCCAACCGGGGAGAGCGGGTAAGCGACCCGGGGTCGACCCAGTTTCGAGCCATGCTCAACGATCTGCGAATGCACTGCGCGTCAACACCAAGGGATTGCTCCAGGCGAATGCCAAGAGTTGGCAACAAGGGTATGAGGATCAAAAGTGAGTGACGACGAACTCGAACCGTTTTTCGACCTTGTCAGCTACGGACGCGCCGTTCCTGAGCGCGGGCGCCCGCTGTCGATAAGCCAAATCAAACTCATTACCCGCACCGTGGGGCGCACCCCGGAAGTCATGGTCAAGGTAGTCAATAAAGGCTCAAGCAGCCTGGCAGGGGTCGGCGGGCATGTTGGCTATATCGGTCGGCAGGGTGAGGTGGAGCTTGAAACCGATGACGGGAGAGATCTTGCAAGGCCCAGAGGTCGGGAACGCCCTGCTGGAGGATTGGAATCTTGATCTGATTGAGCAACGCGGCAAGATCAATCTGACCCCCAATAAGCCGAAGCAGCCGCCAAGACTCGTCTACAAACTCATATTCTCCATGCCCGCCGGTACGCCGCCCGAGAAGGTCCAGGCGGCGGTGCGGAATTTCGCCAGGGAGGAGTTTGCACTCAAGCATCGCTATGTGATGGCTCTGCATACCGATGAGCCTCATCCGCATGTCCACTTGGTTCTCAAGGCCAGAAGCGATGAGGGCCAGCGGTTGTACCTTCGCAAAGCCACGCTCCGGCAATGGCGAGAGGGGTTCGCACACCATCTTCGGGCATTGGGAGTAGCGGCAAACGCAACGCCGCGGCACGTCCGGGGTGAAACGAGACCCCGCAAGTCAGATGGCATCTATCGCGCAATGTCACGAGGCGAGTCGACCCATTTCCGAAAGCGCGTCGAAGCCGTAGCACGGTGAGTTGGTGAAAGGCAAACTGCAAGTCGAATCGGGCAAAGCCAAACTGATCCGCACGCGCCAGGAAGTCCGGCGTGGATGGCAGGCTGTAAGCGATGAACTTACTCGCCAAGGGCACCCCGAGATCGCGGCGCAGGTTAGGCGATATGTGGAGCAGATGCCGAGAGCCGTTAACGGAGAAGGAATATATCGCCACGAAACTGTTAGAGCACGCTCGCGAACCCAAAACCCGTGAAATCGAAATGGCGCGCTAAGAATTCACATTTTGAAAGCGCTGTGCCGTTTGGATGCTGAACGAGTTTGCCCGATAGTGGTGACATCCAATCCGCAATGGCTAGTTTGGAGGAGGAGCGCCGCGGGTTAACGCGCCAGCCCAGGGTGCCTTCCATGAGAAAGGTGGGGTTCGGCTATTCAAGATTGGCGATATGTGGAGATATGTGTCCCTTTGCCGAGCGAAAAAGACCTCCGCTGAAGCAACATACAAGTTAGAATTCTGAGACCAAATCGCGCACATGAGTAATACGGACATGACCCCTGAAACGCGACCGGGCGCTCGGTTCGAGCCCCTGCATGACGCGCACGCGATTGATCAGGCCCTTTTCGTCGTTCAGTTTGGCAATGCTTTGGATGATGGGGCATATCAAGAGCTGCTCAATGTAGCCGAGCCATACAGTAAGGAACTTCCTGGAGAATGGATGCCCAAGGGTTCCCGGCGTCATTTGGAGCTCTATCCATGCCTGGTGTCGCAGGCCAAGCTGCGCAGGCCGTGCAAGCCGTGGGGTTTCAGCTTGGCATCCCGATGCTTAATCCCTTTCAGGCTCCGCCCTCAGCCTTACCCGGCGCACGAATTTTGCGGAGCTCGCGTCGGGACGGCACGATGGAGAACGAACTTAAGGTCGACAGAACCTCCATAACATTCCGCACTTCCGCGTATGAGGGATGGGACGTCACATGGGGCAAGGTGGGCACGTATTTTCTTGAACTGCTGCCCGTTTACGCAAAGACTCTACCGGTGAGCACTGTCGGGCTAACTTTTGTGGATAAGTTCGTTTGGACGGGGGACATCAAGGCGTGCAAGCCGAACCTTTTGCTGCGACCTGCCTCTAATTACGTAGCACCCTACGTCTACGATATAACGGATCTCTGGCACAATCACACCGGGCACTTCATTCGAGCCACCAATCAGATCAAGCGCCTTCTCAACGTAAATGTCGACTATATTGATGAGAATCTGGGTCAAACTCAGCGTCGTGTGGTGGGTATCACCACAGTTGTGACGGACCTCATCAATCAGCCGACTTATGACCGGTTAGACTTAGGGGGTGGCTCTCTCGCAGATTTCTGCGCTCATGAAATGAACCAGTTGCATGCGTTGAGTAAAGAGGTTTTTGGCTGTGTTATCAATGATGCCATGTCTCATCGGATCGGACTGACAGAGCGAACATGACAACTTTCGTTTGTGCTGAAACCGCGACCGTTGCGAACCTTTTTCTGGCCTTAGTGCCGTCGAATTCGACTACGGTGAGCGAAGTATTTGCAACCGACAAAACCGTGCTGATGCCGCGCACGGTGGTGCTCAGCAGTCAATCGAGTTTTCCTGGCGAAACGCCATCGGAAACAAATCTCGCTTCGATCGCCGGCTTGATAGCGGATCAAGACGCTGCGCGAAAGACGACGGACGCCGAAAAAATTGCAGGCGAATTTCGACGCTGGCGCGGATTAGAATCCAATTGGGACGGTGAGAACGCTGCCGCGCCCGTCGATGCCTCAATTTCTGACGCCGTTTCGTTTATTCGAATGCTGAACGATGCCCACTCGCTCCCGGATCCGATGTTGCTGGCTTCCGGTCGCGCCGGGCTATTCTGGAAAACGGGTGATCTCTATGCGGATCTCGAATTTTTGGGCGCAAAGCAAGTTGCGTACTACATAGAGCGGGGCAAGGATAAGCACAAGGGTATCGTTCATCTTGATTCGAAGCAGCAAATGCCAGTTATGCTCGAGTCTCTCCTTAAAGTTTAGATCACTGCTCGCCCGTTTCATTGGCGGAAATTACCACTGCCGCCACCTAAACAGACGGACTGCTGACGATAAACAGAGAGTCGCGGTAATAAATTCAGAAGCGCCGGATTGCCACTGCGAGAAATTCCGCACCAGCAGATATTCTCCCAGGCCCGTGGAGGGTGCCGAAACGCTGGCCCGTTTCATTCTGACGCCAATTCACTTTAAGAAGGGTAAGTTCTTGCCGTCAATATTTTCTCAGGCCGGAACAGAGGGCTGCTCAATACAGCGAGAATCTTTGGCGTCGACAACTGAGTTGGCGGCTCTCGTCGGAGGGATGATCGCAAGCGGAAAGCAAAATTGGTACGGGGTGCTATCTGCGAATTGCCAGTCAGTGCGCGACATTAAGATCGAAGGCAAGGAATTTCGAACCGTCTGCGTATTCGACACAAGCAACAAGCACAACCTTGCTCACGCGGAACTTTGCCACTCCCAGCACGTGATCGAAGAGGCGGACCGCTTAGAGGTCCGTCGCCATCTGTTCGCAGCGTTTGGAAGTGGAGCCTTCGTAGCTCCCGAGAATTATCGGAGCGGTGACGTTCTAAAACTGCTCGTTGGCTCGTAATTTGACGGACTCAGGCGCGATGCGCCACGCGATTGAGCGAAGCCCCGCAGGCAACGCGCTTCCGCCGCTCGATATCCGCCACATCAATCGCTCATAAACTTGGCGGCACATCTTGTCTTGATACGAGCTAGCCCCAACTGAGCGGCTTGAACATTAATCGCGGGCCGGGTGTTCACCGATACAGTCTTTGGGATTATTGGGCGTAGCAGTGCCAGGATGTCGCAAGTAAGTACCAAAGCGACCCCGCGATTGGAATCTTCGGCATTTGCCATCGCCGGGCGAGACCCGCGAGGTTTCGGGACTGGACGATGTGGTTGACCGTAAGCATTCCGCTAACCCCGTTTGCCGACCCGAGCGTCGGCGGCGCTGGCGTCGCCGGGATCTAATCGCCCAAGGCTCGATTAACCCCGTACTGGTGTTTCGCGCGAGGTCGGAGTAGAGGGCCGCCGCGTCAGGCGGCGGCCGGTTGCGAACGTTCCTGCGATTTCTTCTTCTGTTCGTCCAGCACCGGCTTGACGTTCCAGGGCAGCAGCGCCTCGACCTGCTCGACGGTGCTGGCCGCGGGCAGATGCTCGAACAGATAGTTCAGGTACGCGTAGGGCTCGACGTCATTGACGCGGCAGGTCATCACCAGCGAGAACAGGTTGGCGCTCGCCTGGGCGCTGGCCGCATCGTAGCTGAACAGCCAGGCTTTTCTGCCCGTCGCAAAGCTTTTGATCTGCTGCTCGACGTAATTGTTATCGACCGGGATTTCGGGGTGATCCAAATGCCGGACCAACTTCGGCCACTGACGAGTGGCGTACCCGAGCGCCTTGCCGAGCGCGCTGTTCGGCGGGGTGGCGGGCAGGAGCTCATCGATCCAGGCTTTGAACTTCTCCAGGATGGGCTTGGACTTCTCCTGGCGTAGTGCCAGCACCGTCTCCAGCGGCAGGGGTTCCCCGCGCTGCTGATACTCTGCCCGCAGCGCCTTGATCTGTCCCTCGATCCGATAGACCGGACCGATATAGTCCTCGATCGCCGCATTCGCGAGCGTGCGGGTGGAGGGTAGATTGCTCACCTTGCGCGCCTTGAAGAACATCGTGCGGCAGTGTGTAAACAGCCAAAATGCAGCAGCTTCAGCTGCCCGCGATATCGTCATAGCGCTCGAGTCCGTCGCTGACGAGTTTGCCCTGATAGGGTCCGTCCGGACCCATGAAGAACTGCTTCAAGCCCGCCGTGGTGCGCGAGGCCAGGTAGTCGTACAAGATGATGCGCTGCCCGGGCGGGCCGCCCGCCCGCACCACGATGTAGTGATCGGAACCGGCCGCCTTGTCGCTGCGCAGGATTTGCAGCGGCGTCTCATCGATATGCATGAACGGGGCGGTGAGCAATGCCTCGCTGATCAGATTGACCACCGGCACGACCTTCTCGCCGCCGACGGTGCTCATCCAGGTGCCGAGCGTGCCCGGACTCAAGTCCATCCGATAGCGCTTCAGGTCCTGGCTCACCCGGTAGAGCGGCAACCCTAGGTTGAACTTCGAGTTCGTCACGTGCGCGAGCAACGAGGGGCTCGCCATCGACTTCGGCAGGATGACGGGCGGCGCGGGGGCGGTGATCGGCGCCTCGTTCCGCTCCTCGCACACATAGGTCGGGCGGATGTGCTGCTCGACGCTGATCTTCGGCGGCTCGAAGCGATAGCACTCGCGGATCTCCTGTCCGATGCGGGTCAAGGGATGCGGTACGGCGCACTTCGTGCACATCTTCTGTTCGGGCGCCAGATCGTGTTCGATCTCGATGCGCGGGAAGTGATCCGGGATCGCCTTGCGGTGAGCATCGGCGGAACGCTTGCGCTCATGCGCGTCGATCTTGGTGGTGCGCTCGCGGTGCGCTTCATCCGCCGCTTCGATCGCGGCGAGCACCTCCGCCTCGTTGAACAGCATCTGCTGGTCGGGGTTCTGTTCGGCGGCGTCGGTGCTCTGCGTGGAACGGCCGTAGTACTGGGCCTTCAGCCACCGTACTTCCTCCTCGAGCAGTACCTTGCGTTCGACGGTCTGCTGATGTTCGCTCTTCAGCTGCTCATGCGCGACTTCGATCTGCTTGAGCCGCTGGTTCTCTTCGCGCAGCAGCCGAATTTGCTCTTCGGTGACATTCAGGCGAACGGCAAGCTCGGTGATTTTATCCGCAAGGGCTGCGGGATTTTTGTTCGGCGCGAGCACCAATAAAGTGTACCGCGCCGAGCAAAAAACTCAATACAAATAAAACGCTCAACTCACGTGCGTAAATCGGATCATCCGATGCGGCGCCGACCACACATCGTAGCCATCGAGCAGCCAGTTCAATTGCTCCGCCGTCAACGTGACCACTTCCTCTTCCAACATCCGCGGCCAGCGAAACTTCTCATCGCTCTCGATCTTCTTCCACCACACCGCAAACCCGTTGCGATCCCAGCCCAAGATCTTCAGCGCGTCATAGCGACGTCCGACGAACACATACAGCGCCTCGGGCGCGAACGGATCCTGCTGCATCCCCTCGCGCACCAGCGCCGCCAGTCCGTTGCGGCCCCTCCTCATGTCGATCGGTTCCCGGTGCAGGTACACCTTCACCTCCCCGACAGGGCGCATCATGGCGCCTCTCCCGACATCAACGCCAACAGCCAGGAGACTTCCGGATAACTCGCGCACTCGATCGTCCAACCCGATGGATGGCGAATCCGACACCCCGTCGCCGGTCGCCGCCGCGCGCTGCCGGGCAACGCGCACCGGCGCAAACCCCGCCGCATGGCTTCTCTGCCCGGCGACGCCCGCCAATCACGCCTTTGCGGACCAATACCCGCTTGACCCACGCCCACTGGTGCAGCCTCAGCTCCTTCTCCCGGCAGTACCGTGAAAAGCTCACGCCCAGCTTCTTCGCCTGCTCCAGGTGCCCCAGACACGCTCGCTCACGTTCATTCAACGCTTCAAGGTTCCACTTCGCCATCGCGCTCTCCACCTCAGCGGCAACAGCGCCGCGGTGGAAGCTTCGCCCGGTCAGGTCACGGCGGAAAGGACGGGCTTGCTGGAGTG
>CAVUYL010000010.1:0-447500 GCA_963745705.1 uncultured Gammaproteobacteria bacterium
ATCCCCGCCAAGGTGCCGGCCATCAGCTCCGCAGCGGCCGCGTCGTAGGCGCCGATCAAGCGGAAGCGCGGCGCCGCGGGATTCGTCAACGGTCCGAGCAGATTGAACACGGTGCGAATGCCGAGCGCGGCGCGGATCGGCGCGATAGCTTGCATCGCGGGGTGATAATACGGCGCGAATAAAAACGTGAACCCGGTGGCCGCAAAACATTGCTGCGCTTGGCGTTCGTCCAGCGGCAAATCGAATCCGAGTGCCTCGATCAGATCCGCGCTGCCGCTGCGGCTGGAAATGGCGCGATTGCCATGCTTGACGACGGGCAGCCCGCAGGCGGCCGTGAGCAGCGCCGCGCCGGTCGATAAGTTGAGACTGCCCGAGGCGTCGCCGCCGGTGCCGACGATGTCGATCGCATCGAGACCCGCCGGCAGTTCCGGCCGGCGCGCAAGCGTTCTCATGGCGGCGGCAAAACCTCGGACCTCGGCCGGCGTGACGCCTTTGGCGCGCAACGCGGTCAGCAGCGCGCCGGCCATTGCGGGCGCGAGCTCGCCGGTGGTCAACAACTTGAGGAGCGCCGCCGCCTCGGCTTCGTCAAGGTCGCGTCGTTGCACCAGGGAGTCGAGCGTGTGGCGCGGATGGGTCACGGTTCAAGCCTTGAGAAAATTTCCCATGAGAAGCGGGCCATCCGGCGTCAGCACGCTTTCAGGGTGAAACTGCACCCCTTCGATCGGCAATGATCGATGCCGCACGCCCATGATCTCGCCTTGCGCGGTCCGCGCCGTGACTTCGAGCACGGCCGGCATGCTTGCCGGGTCCGCAATCAGCGAATGATAGCGGCCGGCCTCGAAGTCCTGCGGCAGGCCGGCAAAAAGACCCTTGCCGTCGTGCTGGACGGGCGACACCTTGCCGTGCATGAGGCGCGAGGCACGCACCACTTTGCCGCCGAATACCTCGACCAGGGATTGATGGCCGAGACAGACGCCGAAAATCGGAATGCGTCCGGCGAATGCGTGAATCATTCGCATGGAAATGCCCGCCTCTCGCGGCGTGCCCGGCCCCGGTGAAATGACCAAGTGCGAATGATCCTGCCGCAATGCCTCATCGACGGTGATGGCATCGTTGCGATACACCTCGACCAGGGCGCCCAGCACCAAAAACGCCTGCACCAGGTTGTAGGTGAAAGAATCGTAGTTGTCGATCAGGAGAATCTTCGGCCTCACCTTAGAGACCCCCCGCCGCAAGTTCCAGCGCGCGGCGCAGCACGGCGCTTTTCGCCATCAGCTCATCGTATTCGGCGCGCGGGGAACTATCGGCGACGATACCGCCCCCCGCCTGGTAGCTGTACGAGTCGCCCCGGAACACGAGTGTGCGGATCGTGATCGCTTGGTCCATGTCGCCGCGCCGGCCGAAATAGCCGACCGTCCCGCCGTAGAGTTGCCGGCCCACCGGTTCGAGTTCGTCGATGATTTCCATCGCCCGCACCTTCGGCGCGCCCACCAAGGTGCCGGCGGGAAAGGTCGCGGCAAACAGGTCGAAGGCATCTTGCCCGGGCCCCAACCGCCCATTGACACCGCTCACGATGTGCATGATGTGGCTGTAGCGCTCGATCACGCGATACGGGTCGACGGCCACGGAGCCCGCGGTGGCAACCCTGCCCAAATCGTTGCGCGCCAAATCGACCAACATCACGTGCTCGGCATTTTCTTTGGGATCCGCCTTGAGCTCCGCCTCCAGCTCGGCGTCGCGGGCAGCATCGGCGCCGCGCGGACGCGAGCCCGCAATCGGGCGCAACTGAGCGTAGCCTCCGTGGCACTTCACCAACGCCTCCGGCGAGGAACCCACCACGGTGATGTCGCCGAGCTCGCAGAAATACATGTAAGGCGAGGGATTGAGCAGCCGAAGCGCCCGATATACCTCGAAGGGCGCGAGAGCATGCCGGCCCTCGAACCGCGATGCCAGCACCAACTGATAGACATCGCCGGAGGCGATGTATTCTTGCGCGCGACGAACTCGCGCGGCATGCGCCTCCTCCGTCAGCGACGGCGTTGCGGGCGAGAAGCTTCCGGGAGCGGGCATTGCCGATACCCCGCCGCGCAGCGCCCGCATCACCTCGCGCCGCAGACCCTGCCGCTCGGCCTCGCTGCCATCGTGCAGCAGCGCCACCGTGCGAGTCAGGTGATCGAACACGAGCAAGGAGCGCGGCGCCACATAATGGGCGTGCGGCGTCTCGGTTGCATCGAGACTGCGGCCCGTTACGCGCTCGAAGTAGCGGACCGCATCGTATGCGGTATAGCCGACCAGACCGCCGAGCAGCGGCACCCCCGGCACTTCCGGCAGCGGCTGCGGCGCTTGGCGCAGCGCGCCGCGCAAGGCATTCAGGAGCTCGAGCTTGGTTTGCGGCCGGCGCGAGCGCACGCCGCCGACGGCAAGCCCCGCGGCGTCCAAGCGCACTTCCAGACAATCGCCGAAGCCGATGAAGGAATATCGCGCCAGCCGCTCGCCTCCCTCGACGCTTTCCAGCAAAAATCTCGGCCGAAAGGGTTTGAGCTTCAGGTACGCCGATACCGGCGTATCGAGATCGGCGGCAATGTCAAAAGGCGGCTTCATGCGTTCAACTTAAGCAAATTTCACGGACAGCAAAAAACCCACCACCGTTTTTAAGGCGGAGATGGGTTCTGGATACCGACGAACTAGATTAAATCTCGACCCACCAGCGCCCACTCCTTGCGATAGGAGCGCGCCACCACCAAGCCTTGCGCAGGATGCTAAAAGTCGACATGCCGGGAGTATCGCCTTGCCGGGCGGACAGCGTCAAGCTCGCTATTTCCTCGTTTCCGCCACCAGGCTCTTCTTGAATTTGCGGGTCAGCTCGACGAATCGCGGCGTAAGGCCGATGTCCTCGTAGAGAGGGTCGCCCCGATCGTCCCTGGAAATGACTTTCGGACCGCGCTCATAGGGCATGGCGGCGGCGATTTCGTCGAGGCCGGCGCGCAGCAGATCGGCGATGATCGCCTCGATCGGCTGCCCGGGAAACAATTCGGCCAAGGCATGCAGCCGCGCGGCGTCGTCCAGATCCAAGTGGAGCGCGTACTCCTTCGCGGTCCGCAGCGGCGCCGCTTCCTTCTTCCAGTGATCGAGCAAGGGCTTGAATTTCACGACTGCTCCGCCATTACCAGGCTATAAGGATATGCACATTATAGACCCTGAGGTTCGGCGCGCACCGCGACCCAGTACCAACTTCAAACCCGAGGCCAAGCACATGAGCGCGCGTCCCTCACCCCATGCCGCGGGTACGCTTAGGCAGGAGCCGCCGGCGGCCGACCCCGGCGGCCTGCAGCGTAGCTGGCTGGGTGTGTTCGCCTACAGCAGGCGCGCGCTCAACCTCGTGTGGACCACCAACAAAGGGCTCAGCATCACGCTTGCCGTGCTCACGTTGATTGCCGGCGTACTGCCGGCGGCGGTCGCCTTCATCGGCGCGCAGATCGTGGACGCGGTGATCCATGCTGCCGAGTTGCACCGTCAATCCGGCGCGACGCTGCTCGCCCCGGTGGTGAAGTACGTCGGGCTCGAGGCTTTGGCGGTCGCCGCGACAGCCATGGCGCAGCGGGGCATTTCTCTCGCGCAGTCGCTGCTGCGCGCGCAGCTGGGCCAGCGCGTCAACGTCATGATTCTGGAAAAGGCGTTGACTCTGGATTTGACGCAATTCGAAGACTCGGAATTTTACGATAAGTTGACGCGCGCGCGCCGCGAGGCATCGAGCCGCCCGTTGAGCCTGGTGATGCGTACCTTCGGGCTCCTGCAAAACGCGATCTCGCTGGTGTCCTTCGGCGGCTTGCTCATCCGCTTCTCCCCCTGGGCGGTCGTGCTGCTGATCTTGGCCGGATTGCCCGCGTTCCTGGCGGAGGCGAAATTCTCCGGCGAAGCGTTTCGCCTGTTCCGCTGGCGCGCACCCGAGTCGCGGATGCAGATTTACCTGGAGTCCGTACTGGCGCGCGAGGACACGGCCAAGGAGGTCAAGCTGTTCGAATTGGGGCCGCGCTTGCTGGATCGCTACCGCGACATATTCACGCGTTTGTACCGCGAAGACCGCGATCTGACGTTGCGCCGCGATGCCTGGGGCTTTGGCTTGGGTTTGGTGGGAACCGCGGCGCTTTACGGCGGCTATGCGTGGATCGCCGCGGAAACGGTGCTGGGCGCGATGACCGTGGGTCAAATGACCATGTACTTGATGTTGTTTCGCCAGGGGCAGACCGCGGTCAGCGCCGCTCTGTCGGCAGTCAGCGGCCTCTATGAAGACAATCTCTATCTGTCCAATCTGTTCGAATACCTGGAGCAGCCCGTCGGCAGCAGCCGCGGCGATGTCAAGCGCGGCCCGAATCCCGGCGACGGCATCCGCTTCGAGAACGTCGAGTTCGTCTATCCGGGCGCCACCGAACCCGCACTATCGAACATCGATCTGCATGTTCGGCCGGGCGAGAGTCTCGCCCTGGTCGGTCAAAACGGCTCGGGCAAGACGACATTGATCAAGTTGCTGACCCGCCTTTATCAACCGACGCGAGGGCGGATCCTGCTCGATGGACTCGACCTCCGCGAGTGGGAGGAGACCACGCTGCGCCAGCGTATCGGGGTCATTTTCCAGGACTTCGCCCGCTACCAGATGCTGGTGGGCGAAAACATCGGAGCGGGCGACGCGCGCGCCTTCGAGGACGAGGAGCGCTGGCGCAGCGCGGCGGTCCAGGGCTTGGCCGCGGAATTCGTCGAGGCGTTGCCGGCGGGTTATCACACCCAATTGGGCAAGTGGTTCAAGGATGGACGCGAGCTGTCGGGTGGCCAGTGGCAGAAAATCGCCCTGGCTCGCGCCTTCATGCGCAACGAGGCGGATATCTTGGTGCTCGACGAGCCGACCGCCGCCATCGATGCGGGAGCGGAAGCGGAGGTGTTCGAACACTTCCGGGAGTTGACGCGTAACCGCATCGCCATCGTCATCTCGCATCGCTTCTCGACGGTGCGCATGACCGACCAAATATTGGTGCTCGAGGAAGGCCGCATCGTGGAGCGCGGCAGCCATGAATCACTGATGGCGGCCGACGGCCGCTACGCGAAGCTATTCACTTTGCAGGCACGCGGGTATCGTTAGGTGATGAACGGACCAACCCGCATTGCCGTTACCCTCGGTGCTCTGGCGCTCGGTGCATGCCACCGCGAAGCGCCGCAGCCCGAGTCCACCGCCCTGCTCACGCCGGGGATGTACCGTGCCGTGCTCGAGCTGCCGGCAGGCGAATTGCCTTTCGGGCTCGAGATCGAACCCGAGGGCGCGGCGACCGTGGGGTACTTGGTCAACGGCAAGGAGCGGGTGAGGCTGAGCGAGGTCACGGTCTTAGGCAGGCACCTGGAGATACGCATGCCGGGATACGAGAATCGGCTGGTCGCCGACGCCAAGGACGGCCGGCTGCTGGGCGAGGTCGTGCTGTCCAAGGGGGGCGGCATTCAGCAACACATCACGCTGCACGCGCAGTTGGGGCAGGCCTACCGCTTCTTCGAAAAGGCCGCAAGCCTTCCCACGGACGTGTCGGGGCGCTGGGCGGTGACGTTCACCAGCGACGACGGCAAACCCGAGGCGGCGGTCGGCGAATTTACCCAGTCGGGCGATGCCGTCAGCGGCACGTTCTTGGCGGAGACCGGCGATCACCGCTTCCTCGCCGGACAGATGCAGGGCGATGAGCTCTACCTCTCCACCTTCGACGGTGCCCACGCCTTCTTGTACAAGGCAAAGGTTGATTCCGACGGCGCTCTGGCGGGCGATTTCTGGGTCGGGACGGCGCACCACGAACATTGGGTCGGCAAGCGCGATCCGAACGCCGCGTTGCCCGATGCCTATTCGCTGACATCGATGCGGGCCGGCGCCAGGCATTTCGATTTTGCATTCCCGGACCTTGACGGTAATACGGTGACCTCCAAGGACCCGGCATTTCGAGGCAAGGTTCTGCTCGTGGCGCTGGCGGGCAGCTGGTGTCCCAACTGCCACGACGAGGCTGCATTCCTCGAACCCCTATATCGGGAATATCGCGGCAGGGGCGTGGAAATCGTCTCCCTGATGTTCGAGCATTTCGGCGACTTTCCGCACGCCGCGGCCGCGACATTGAGATTTCGGCAGCATTACGCCATCGAATACACCACGCTGATCGCCGGCATTTCGGACAAGGATGAGGCCGCGAAAAAGCTGCCGATGTTGGAGCGCGTGTACGCCTTTCCCACCACGATTTTCGTCGACCGCAGGGGCAACGTGCGCAAGATCCATACCGGCTTTTCCGGCCCGGCCACCGGAGATCACTACACGCAATTGGAGCACGAAGTGAAAGCCACGTTGGATCAGTTGCTCGCGGAGTCCTGACATGCCCTCGTTCGACGTCGTATCGGAAATCGACACCCATGAGTTGACGAACGCGGTCGATCAGGCGATCCGTGAGCTGGGACAGCGTTTCGATTTCAAAGGCACCGACGCGACGTTCGAGCTCGAGGAGACGACGGTGACCCTGGTTGCCCCCGCCGACTTTCAGCTCAAGCAAATGCTGGACATCCTCAAGCTCAAGATAGCGAAGCGCGGCATCGATGTCGCCTGTCTCGATGTGCAGGATCCCGAGATCAATCTGGCGCGGGCCAAGCAGCTGGCGATCTTGAAGCACGGAATCGACGCGGAGACCGGCAAGAAGATCTCGCGACTGGTCAAGGATTCCAAGCTCAAAGTGCAGGCGCAAATTCAGGGCGACAAGGTCCGAGTGATCGGTAAAAAACGCGACGATCTACAGGAAGCCATCGCATTCCTGCGCAAGGCGGCGCTCGGCGTGCCGCTGCAATTCAATAACTTTCGCGACTGATCCTAGCCGCGTGCGGCGAGGTCTTGCAGCAGGCGGACCAGCCCCTGCAGTTCGTCGCGCCCGGTATCTGAAACGGCGCAGTACTCGAGATTCCCCGATTGCCAAAACACGAAGCGATAGCCGTTGCGAATCGTGTCGGGGGGCAGCGGCCGGCCGGTACCGGCCCAACTGAAGACGTTGATCACATGCGCGCCGTGTTGGTAGACCACGACCGCGGAGCGCTGGTGGTCCAGATAGTCCGCGCGGCCGCCGACGAGCCGGTAGCCCTGCGCCTCGAAATCGGCGACCACCGGCGAGACGTCCGCATGCTCCGCAAACCACGGTTTCACGGTATGCCTGTCGGTCGAGACCACATCGATGAGATGTGCCGGCATGAGCGAACGCACATGAGCGTTCACCAATTCGTCGAGCAACGGACTGCCCAGCCGCGGCGCCAGGAGAAGGAATCCCAGGCTCGCCGCCAGGGCGGTGCCGCAGGCTCCGCCGAAAGCACCCGCCCAAAAGGAACGCGGCCGCCAGGCCCGGGGCGAGGACCCTCCCTTGGGCCGAGCGATCGTGGGGTTTGCCGCGGTCTCCTCATCCAATGCCCGCATGACCCGGGCGCGCAGCGCCGGCGGCGTACGCAGAAAAGCCGAATCGTGACGCAGCGCAGTGCGCACCTGCTCGAGGTCCCGCAACAGCGCGCGGCACTCGGTGCAGTGTTCGATGTGCCGCTCGATATCGGCGGCGGAAACCGCGTCCACTTCGGAGTCGAAGTACGCCTGTACGCGCAGGGACTCAGCGCACGGCACGCGTCGCTCCTTCGGCTTCCCGCAGCCACCGCGCCTTCAACGCCGCCCGCGAGCGCGCCAGCCGCGACATCACAGTCCCGATCGGCACGTTTGTGACCAGCGCGATCTGACGATAGTCCATTTCTTCGATCTCCCGGAGCATCAAAACACTGCGGTGCTCGTCGGGCAAAGCCGCAATCAGCCGCTCGAGCGTGCGCTGCTCATCCCGGCGGATGGTGTCATTCTCGGGATCGGGGGTCGCCGCCGTCATGGCATGACCGTCTTTCGCATCGTCTTCCTCCGGCAGCGGCACGTAGGCGCGCCGTTGCCGTTGTTTGAGCGCCGTCGAGTGGCAGTTTTTCACGATCGCCAGCAGCCATGCCTTCGCATCGGAGCCGCGCAGCCCGTCAAAGCCGCGAAAAGCGCGCAGGACGGCTTCTTGCACGACGTCATCCGCATCGCCGGGCGCATGCGACAACCATCGGGCAAACCTGTACGCCGCGTCCAGATGCGGCAAAACCTGCGCCTCGAATCGAGCGCGTTTCTCATCCATGGATGCTAAGACTCACGGCCGCCCTAGTTTATTCCCCTGCGGCGTACCTGTCCCCTAAGAGCAGGTGCTCCTGGATCGGCACGAACCTATTCGCGGCACGAATCAGCGAGGCGGCGGTGAGCTCCGCGACGCCGTAGACTTCGACCGCAACTTGGTGCTGTTCGCGGATTTTTTGCACCAGAAGATCGAAATCACCGTCGCCCGACGCCAGCACGACAACATCCGCTTGCGGCGCGAATTCGAGCACATCCAAGGTGATGCCCACGTCCCAGTCGCCTTTCGCGGAGCCGTCGATTCTTTGAATGAAGGGCCGCAATTTCACTTCGAATCCAATCGCGCGCAAGATGTTCTGAAACTGATATTGCTTCGCATCGCCGCGGTCGATCGCGAACGCGATCGCCTTGACGACCCGCCTGCCGCGGGTGGCTTCGTCCCAAAAACTGTTGTAATCGAAGTGGCGTGAGAAGCGCTGCCGCGTCGTGTAGTAGATATTCTGCACATCGACGAACACCGCCACTTTTTCCTGAGAATGCATCACAGCCGCAAAAAGTACGGGATGGCGATGAGCATTGCTCCGACGCCGACGAGCAGCATCGTGTTGGGCACGAAGTACGGGAATATCATCAATCCGAGGCCGCAAACCAGCGGTACCACCGCGCGTTGCTTCTTGCCGTAAATGAAATAGCCCAGCCCGATCGAGCCGAACAGCAATCCCCAGAGCAGCACGGCGGTCATTGCTTGGCGGGCGCGGCCATCTTTGCCGGCTCTATTCCCTTGGAATAGATCACCGTGCCGTCGAGCTTGACGATGATGGCGTCGATGTCCTCGATGCGGTTGTAGATCTCCATGGCCCTTTCCGGTCCCAACACGAATGCCGTCTTGGATAAGCCGTCGGTTCGCGTGGCGTAGGGGCCGATCACGGTCGCGCTTCGCACCTTGCTCGCGGAGCGGCCGGTGCGGGGATCGATGATGTGGTGGTAGCGTACGCCGTTCTCCTCGAAGAACCGCTCGTAGTCGCCTGAAGTCGAAATCGCCGCATCAGCCAGGGGAATCCGCGTGATCACCGACCCTTCCCCCTTGCGCGGGTCGCGTATCCCGACCATCCAGGGCTTGCCGAACCGATCCCCGATGATGCGGCTGTCACCGCCCGCGGAGACGTACGCCCGCGTGAAGCCCTGCGATTGCAAAACTTCGATTCCCTTGTCCACCGAGTAGCCCTTGGCGATGCCGCCCAGGTCGATGCGCACGCCTTTCTGCGAGAATTGCACCGTCTGATTCTTCGGATCGAGCAGCACGTGGCGGAAATTGACCGCGGGCAACGCCTTGTCGATTTGCGCATCATCCGGATGAACGTGTTTGCGGAAGTCGTACATATAGCCGACGCTGGCGTAAGTAATGTCGAACGCCCCGTCGGTCAGGACCGAATACTCCTTGGCCGTCACCAACAAATCGAATAATTCCTTGCTGATCTTCATCGGGCCGTCCGCCGCCTTGGCGTTGACCTGCGAGACCTCGCTGGTGGGCTTGTAGGTGCTCATCGAATCATCGATGTGCCGCATTTCGTCGAGCACGGCGTCGATGGCGCGCTCGGCCTTTTGCTCGTCGTCCGCCCATAGTTCCACGGTGATCCGCGTGCCCATGATGCCGTCCGTGACGCGCCGCACCCAGTCTGCGTGCGCCGGCGCGGCGAGGCACACAAATGCCGTCAAGTACGCGATGCACTTCAGCATTTGCAGTTTCATGATCTAGCCTAGCCGTTTACGGGGCGCGCGCCGCCATTGCAGGATCACCAAGGCGCTGCCGACCATCCCGCCCAAATGCGCGAAATGCGCTACTCCCGATTGGCTGCCGGTAACGCCCTGCAGCAACTCGATGCCGGCATACAGCGTGGCGAACAGCCAGGTCGGCATCGGAATGAGAAAATACACGGCAACCTTGCTCTTGGGAAACATGACTGCATAGGCGAGAATCAAGCCGAATACGCCGCCGGAAGCGCCGATCGTCGGCCCCGGCGGCGCGCCGAACAGCATCGGCACGAACAATTGAGTCAGCGCGGCAGTGACCACGGACGCGAAGTAGCAGGCGAGCAGGCGCCGCGGCCCGACGTAACGTTCGATTTGGGCGCCGAACATCCACAGCCCCAGCATGTTGAACAGCAGATGAAAGTTGTTATGGGTACTATGCAAGAACGCATACGTAATGATCTGCCAAGATGTGGAAATACGAGACACCGTCGATGGGCTGCAGCGGCCACAGCGCGAACACCCCGTCGTCCAGAGCGCCGCCCGACTGCAGCTGCAGGAGGAACACCAGCACGTTCGCGGCGATCAAGATGGTGACGGCGGTGAGTTTCATGATGCGGTGCATTCTACCCGGGCTGAAGGCTAAACCCTCGTGAAAGCGGTATTTCTGGACTACGACACCGTGTCGAACGGCGATCTCGACGAGTCGGCCCTGCGCGCCGCCGTCGATGAATTGACTCTGTGCAACTCGGACGATGCCAGGACCGCCGAGCGGATTCGCGACGTGGAGATCGTCCTGCAGAACAAGGTTGAATTGTCGCGGGAATTGCTGCAAGGGGCTGCCAAGCTCAAGCTGGTCGCCGCCGCCGGAACGGGTACCAACAACATCGATGTCGCCGCCGCGCGCGATCTTGGCATAGCCGTGTGCAACGTTCGCGGCTACTGCACCTCGTCGGTGGTGCAGCATGTGTGGGGGCTGATTTTGAGCCTGACCCGCCATGTGGGCGACTATGCGCGGCTGGTGGGCGATGGCTCGTGGACGCGCAACGAAACGCACACGGTGCTATCAAGGCCGATCCGCGAACTCGACGGCCGCATCTTCGGCGTGGTCGGTTGGGGCGAGTTGGGCCGCGGCGCCGCACGGATTGCGGAAGCCTTCGGCATGCGCGTGGTCATCGCCGGCCGCCCCGGCGGATGCTTTAGATCCCGATCGGATGGAACTGGATCGACTGCTCGCCATGGCGGATATCGTTTCCCTGCACTGTCCGCTCAATGACGCCACCCGCGGCCTGATCGGTGCGCGCGAACTTGCGCTCATGAAATCCGACGCACTGTTGATCAACACCGCCCGCGGCGCGCTCATTGACGGCCGCGCCTTGGCGGCGGCGCTCAAATCGGGCCGGCTCGGCGGGGCGGGTATCGATGTCCTGGCGCACGAGCCGCCGCCAAGCGGCGATCCGTTGCTCGATCCCGCGATTCCGAATCTGATCGTGACGCCGCACGTCGCGTGGGCGGCGCGCGAGGCCCGGCAGCGCTGCCTCGACGAGATAGCCGCCAATATCCGGGATTTTGCGGGCGGCGGACGCCGCTCACGCGTCGTCTAGGAGCCTGTCTTGAGGCTCCTAGCCCCGCGCTTGCTTTTTTTCCCGCTTCGCAGCCCGCTTTTCCTCCAATGTCTTGGTCGGTTTCTTTTTCTCTTCCTTCTTTCGGTCCATGCCCTTGCCCATGATTCACTCCTGGTTTGCCTGACAATCGAACATCACTTTTTCGCGGTACGCGGGCTCAACTTTTTGCGCATCAAGGGCCGGGCGCCGGGGCTGCGGCCCCCGGGGTCGCGGCGGCCGGTGGGATGCCGGCCCGTCGCGTCCCGCGGCGGCTTCGCCGGCTTTTCGTAGACGCGGCTGATCCGAAGCTCGCGCCCCACTACACGCACCTGTTGCAACTCCGTGAATATCTGCTTCGGCATGCCTTCCGGCAAGTCGACGAAGCTGTAATCCTCCCGTATGTCTACGCGGCCGATATGCACTCCCTCGATTCCGGCCTCGTTGGCAATGGCGCCAACGATGTTGCCGGGCTTGATTCCATGGATCGACCCAACTTCGATGCGAAAAGTTTCCATGTGGCCGGCGCCGAATTTGACGCGGGACTTTCGCTCCGGCGCGGAATCGGCCGGGCGCGATCCGGCGGCGGCCGCCACAACGGCCGGTGCGGCATCGGGTAGCCGCGGCCGCTCCGCTGCACGTTCCGCTGGGCGTTCCGATTTACCCGCCAGCAGCAACGGCGTCGTGCCCTGCGACAGGCTCGCGAGTGCGGCGGCGATCTCGATGAGCGGCAGACCGGTTTCCGCCTCGAACTGCTCCAATACGGGCCTGAATGCCGCCGCCTCGCCCTTGGCGATGGTCTCGACTGACCCGCTGTTTGAATTTCGTGATGCGCAGCGCATTGACCGCGTCAACGGTCGGCAGGTTCATCGGCTCGATCACCTGCCGCGTGGCGCGCTCGATGGCGCGCAGCATGTTGCGCTCCCGGGGCGCAATGAACAGGATCGCCTCGCCGTTGCGTCCGGCTCGGCCGGTACGGCCGATACGATGCACGTAGGATTCGGTGTCATACGGTACGTCGTAGTTGACCACATGTCCGATGCGCTCGACATCCAGGCCGCGGGCCGCCACATCGGTGGCGACCAGGATGTCGATTTGACCGGCTTTGAGCCGGGCGACGGTGCGCTCGCGTTGCGGCTGCGGAATGTCGCCGTTGAGCGGCGCTGCGGCAAAACCCCGTGCTTCGAGCTTCTCGGCGAGTTCGACCGTGGCCTGCTTGGTGCGGGTGAACACCAGCATGCCGTCAAAGGGTTCGGCCTCGAGTATCCGCGTCAGCGCATCCAGCTTGTGCATGCCGCTGACCATCCAGTAGCGCTGGCGGATGTTGGTGGCCGTGCTGGTCTTGCTCTTGATCGTGACCTCGACCGGCGAGCGCAGATGCTTGGAGGCGATGCGGCGGATCGGCGCGGGGATGGTGGCGGAGAACAACGCCACCTGCCGCTGCGCCGGCGTCTGTTCGAGGATGCTTTCGACGGCATCGACAAACCCCATGCGCAGCATTTCATCAGCCTCGTCGAGGATCAACAGCGTCAGCCCCGTCAGCTTCAGCGTGCCGCGGTTCATGTGATCGATGACCCGTCCCGGCGTTCCCACCACCACGTGCACGCCGCGCCGCAGCGCGTTGAGTTGCGGCTGGTAGCTTTGGCCGCCATAGATGGGCAGCACGTGAAATCCCTTGAGGTGCGCCGCGTACTTCAGAAACGCCTCCGCCACCTGCAACGCGAGTTCGCGGGTCGGCACCAGCACCAGGACCTGCGGCTCGTGCTTGGACAGATCGATGCGGGTCAACGCGGGCAAGGCAAAGGCCGCGGTCTTGCCGGTGCCGGTCTGGGCCTGGCCCAACATGTCGGCTCCCGACAGCAGTACGGGAATGGTCGCGGCCTGAATCGGCGACGGCGACTCGTAGCCCACGTCGATCAAGGCGCGCAGCACCGGCTCCGATAGTGCGAGGTCGCGGAAGCTCATGCGCTCGGAATGTCGTCGTCCGCAGGAACTGCACTCATAGGAATCGCCTTAGGGAGGTAACGGCAAGTCTAGCGGTTTAGCCGGGTATTGCTACCATGCGCGCCATGGGCCGCATATTCGAAGTCAGAAAGCACGCGATGTTTGCGCGTTGGAACCGGATGGCAAAGCAGTTCACCCGCGTTGCCAAGGATATCGCTATTGCAGTGCATTCCGGCGGTCCCGACCCTGCGGCGAACCCCACCCTGCGGCGGGTGCTGCAGAATGCACGCGCCGTCAACATGCCGAAGGACAAGACGGATGCGGCGATCCGCCGCGCCTCGGGCAAGGAGGCGGCCAATTATCAGGAAATCATCTACGAGGGCTACGCGCCGCATGGCGTGGCACTGCTGGTCGAAACCGCGACCGACAACCCTACGCGTACGGTGGCCAGCGTGCGCAACATTTTCGCCAAGGGCGGCGGCAATCTCGGCGCTACCGGCAGCGTCAGCTTCTTGTTCAAGAAAATGGGCGTGTTTCGCCTTGACCCTGCCGCCGTGAAGGATCAGGACGAACTCGAACTGGATTTGATCGACTACGGACTCGAGGAGATGGGCGAGAGCACCGGCGACAAGGGCGAGCCGCAATTGGTGATTCGCGGCGCATTCAACGATTTTGGCAAATTGCAGGAGGCTCTCGAGAAGCGCGGCATCACGCCGCTGTCCGCCGAGCACGAGTACATCTGCGCGGTGCCGATCGAATTGCCTGAAGATCAGGCTGCCGAGGTCTTGGCCTTGATCGACAAGCTCGAACAGGACGATGACGTGCAAAAGGTCTTCCATTCCCTGGCGTGAGCCGTTCGGCGCATCTTCGAGAGTCTTAAGCATTGTTCATCCTGTCATCCGGAGGAGGCCCCCGGGCGTTCTACCCCTGAGGCGTTAAAACTTTCAGGAGACACCATGGTAGGATCTAGTTAAATTATTGATTTCATTATGTTTAATGGCGGCCGCCTTGACGGGTTGCGTGGTCGCCCCGGTGGGTTGGCACCGCGGCTACTACGGGCCGCGCGTGGCGGTGGTCGCGCCGGCCCGGTGATCGTGGTACGGCCGTAATTGCCACTCGCCGCGTGCGGGTCATGCGAAATTCGCGCCAGGTATGGCGACCCATCCGTTTCGCATCCTCAACGTCTTCACCCAGCAATCGCGGCAGCGTTGAGCGGCAATCCACTGTGCGTGTTCGAGGACGGCTCGGGTTTCGACACGGACGTCATGCAGGCGCTGGCCCGGCAGTTCAATTTGTCCGAGACCACGTTCATTCTGCCCTCCTCGCGCGCCGACGCGCGCGTGAGGATTTTCACGCCGACCTACGAGATGCCTTTCGCGGGACATCCGACCCTGGGGACGGCGCATGTTTGCCGGGCGCTTCGGTTGGGAGGGGAGTCGCTGCGCTTGGAAATGCCGGCGGGCGTGATCGGCGTGCGCGCACAGGGCGACCGCTGGACATTGACCGCTCCAACGCCGACCTGGCGTGAGGTCGACGAATCGCGCAGCGTTCTGGCCCAGGCGCTGGGCATCGATGAGCGCGATATCGGCGACCGACCCCTGTGGATGAAGGCCGGGAAGGAACAGTTGGTGGTGCCGCTCACCTCGGTCGAAGCCGTGCGCCGCGTGTCGCCGCAGCCGCAGGCTCTGCAGAGGATGCGCAGCGAGGACGGCGTCGGCATGGCCTATGTGTTTGCCATGAAGAGACTCCGGCACCGCCCTGGCGCGGTTCTTCTTCCCGCAGGGACCTGCCATTCTCGAGGATCCCGCAACCGGATCGGCGACCGCGAATTTCGGCGGATGGTGCTTGGCCATGCAGCGCATGCTGCCGGTCGAAATCAAGATTTCGCAGGGCGAGTTCGTGGGCCGCCCGTCGTCCCTGTATCTTGCAGGTGTCCGCGCAGCGGGAGATTCTCGTCGGCGGCGATGTGATCGAAATCGGCAGCGGTACGATCCGCCTCGGCTAGATCTTGTTGACCCGCTCGTGATTGATGATGGCGTGGGCCCAGCGCACGACCGGCTGCAGGCGCGGCGAAACCATGCTTAGAGCCTTGGCGAAATCCACCCAGCACGCTTCATGATGTTCGGGCATGCCGAGGTCCGGATTGACCGGCAACCGTACCTGCGTTTCCTTGCTGCGTGCGATGTAATACCGGGAGATCTTGCCTTTGTTGTAGGGGCCGGTGTCCATGAACGCGAGACCCCAGTCGAAGGACAGGTCGTCGAGCGTCGTCTCTTCCCGAACTTCGCGCAGGGCGGCGTCGATCGGCTCCTCGCCCGCCTCGACCAGACCCTTGGGAAAATCCCAATTGCGATAGGCGCGCAGCAGCAGGAATTTCAGCTTGCGCTGCGCCAGGCTCACCACCACGACGCCTGCGGACAGTCGATGGGGCAGGGCAGGTGCAGGCATTCGCGTTCTCCCTCGAGGACTGGCGCTCGCCGGTCCCTGGAGGCCCCCGGCACTACGCGGCGGCGGACAGCGGCGCGCGGATGAGGTAGTCGAAAGCACTGAGTGATGCCTTCGCCCCCTCGCCCACCGCAATCACGATCTGCTTATAGGGTACTACGGTGCAATCTCCGGCAGCGAAAACTCCGGGCACGGATGTCTGGCCGCGCGCATCGACTTCGATCTCGCCGCGGCGCGAGAGCTCGACAGTGCCCTTCAGCCAGTCCGTATTCGGCTGCAGGCCGATCTGTACGAACACGCCGGCGAGCTCCACGGTATGCAAGGCGCCGCTCTGCCTGTCCCTGTAGACGAGTCCATTGACGCGTTCGCCGTCGCCGGTCACCGCCGTGGTTTGCGCACCGGTGACGATGGTCACGTTGGGCAGGCTGCGCAGCTTTGCGGTGAGAACCGCATCGGCACGCAGTTGCGCGTCGTACTCGAGCAGCGACACATGGTCGACGAGGCCGGCGAGATCGATTGCCGCCTCGACACCGGAGTTGCCGCCGCCGATCACCGCGACGCGCTTGCCCTTGAATAGAGGACCGTCGCAGTGCGGGCAGTATGCGACGCCGCGGTTGCGGTATTCGCGCTCACCCGGCACGTTGATTTCGCGCCAGCGCGCGCCCGTCGCAATGATCACCGACTTCGCCGTCAATGCGCCGCCGCCGGCGAGTCTCACTTCGATCAAATCGCCGGGAATCAGCGCCTCCGCGCGCTGCAGACTCATGATGTCGACCTCGTAGTCGCCGACATGCTGCTCGAGGCCGGAGGCCAATGCGTGACCTTCAGTCGCCTTCACCGAAACGAAGTTTTCGATCCCCAGGGTGTCGAGCAACTGCCCGCCGAGGCGTTCGGCCGCGATGCCGGTGCGAATGCCCTTGCGGGCGGCGTAAATCGCCGCCGCAGCTCCGGCCGGACCGCCGCCGATCACCAGGACATCGAAAGGCGCTTTGGCAACGAGGCCGGCGCTCGCCGCGGCCGCGGAGCCCGCATCCAGTTTGGCGAGGATCTCGTTGAGCTCCATGCGCCCTTGTCCGAATGGCTGGCCGTTCAAGAACACGGCAGGCACAGCCAGCACCTGGCGCCGCTGCACCTCGTCTTGAAACAGCGCTCCGTCGATCATGGTGTGATGCACGTTCGGATTGAGTACCGCCATCGCGTTCAAGGCCTGCACCACGTCGGGACAACTTTGGCAGCTGAGTGAAACGACCGTTTCGAAGCGATAGTCGCCATCCAGATTGCGGATCCTTTCGACTACGGCGGGATCCACCTTCGGCGGGTGGCCGCCGGTTTGCAGCAGCGCCAGCACCAGGGACGCGAATTCATGACCCATCGGCAATCCGGCGAAACGCACCCGGGGGAGCGCCTCGGGCGGGTGCAGCGCGAACGAAGGCTTGAGCGGCGCGTCGTCGCGCCGCACATCGATCGTGATCAACTCGGATGTCGACGCGATGTCCGCCAGCAGCTCGAGCATCTCGCGTGAGCCGTCGCCGTCGTCGACCGATGCCGCGATTGCCACCGGCTGGGACATTCGCTGCAAATAGCCCTTCAACTGCGCCTTTAGGCTGCTGTCGAGCATGGCTCTCGTCGCCGTAGATCCTGCCGACCAAATCCAAGGACGGCGCCAAGGTCTGGGCGCCCGGCGTCCACTTGGCCGGGCAAACTTCGCCCGGGTGCGACGCGACGTATTGCGCGGCCTTTCACTTTGCGCAGCAGCTCCCTGGCATCGCGTCCGATGCCGTTGTCGTGCACTTCCATGACCTTGATCACGACCTTCGGGGTCGATGACGAAGGTGCCGCGCAGCGCGAGACCTTCCTCTTCGATCAAGACCTCGAAATTACGCGCAAGTAGCGCAGTGGGGTCGCCGACCAGCGGGTATTGCACCTTCACGATCGTATCGGAGGTGTCGTGCCATGCCTTGTGGGCGAAGTGCGTGTCCGTGGATACGCCGTATATTTCGACGCCCAGCTTCTTGAATTCGCCGTAGTTATCGGCGAGATCGCCGAGCTCGGTCGGGCAGACGAACGTGAAATCCGCAGGGTAGAACACCAGGACGGACCACTTGCCCTTCAGGGTTTCGTGGGTCACCGGCACGAATTTGCCATTGTGGTAGGCGGTCGCCTTGAAGGGCTTGATTTCGGTATTGATCAGGGACATGGAATTGATCCTCGGAGAAAGTTCTTGAGCACGCAGCCATCCTAGCAACCCGGCGGTCATTTGATAATTGGATAATAACGATGGTCTTGATAGACTGCGTCTATTGCCATGGTTGGTTAGATTGGGACACAGGCGATGAATCTCAAGGATCTCAAGTATCTGGTCGCGCTGGCCGACACCGGCCACTTCGGCAAGGCGGCCGAACGGACCTTCGTGAGCCAACCCACGCTGTCGGCCCAGCTCAAGAAGCTCGAGGACTATCTCGGCGTCAAGCTGGTGGAGCGCCAACCAAAGAACGTGCAGCTCACCGAGGTCGGCAGACAGGTCGTGGTGCGCGCGCGGCGCATGTTGAGCGAAGGCGATGAAATCGTCGCTCTCGCCCGCAACAATACCGATCCGTTCGCCGGCAAGCTCAAGATGGCCTTGATTCCGACCATCGGCCCTTATCTCTTGCCGCGAGTGATGCCGAAGCTTCGCAAGGCGCTGCCCAACTTGAGTCTCATGTTGTACGAGTACCAGACCGAGCCGCTGCTGAAGCGGTTGCGCGACGGCGAAATAGATCTTGGGCTGATGGCGCTGCCCGCCGCACAGGACGGTATCGAGTCGCGCGCGCTGTACGTGGAGGATTTTACTGTTGCGCTGCCGAACAATCATGCGCTATGCGCCAAATCGACTATTAAGGTGGCGGATCTGAAAGGCCATACCTTGCTGCTGCTCGAGGACGGTCATTGCCTGCGCGACCAGGCCCTCGAAGTCTGCAGCCGGGTCGATGTGCATGAAGCGGAAGATTTTCGCGCGACCAGTCTCGAAACCCTGCGGCAAATGGTGGTCGCGGGCCTCGGCATCACCTTGCTCCCGGAACTCGCCGTCGAGTCGCCGTTCGGCTCGCAGCGCGGCCTGGCGGTGCGCCGGTTCGCCAAGCCGGCACCGTCCCGCACCGTGGGCGCCGTTTGGCGCAAATCGAGCACGCGAACTCCCGTCATCACCGCGGTGTGTGACGTCATCGATCGCTTCATGACCAGCAGGAGTTAGAGTGCTCTCAGCCAAGAGCGCCGATTGGGCATTTCATGCGGAGGACGCGGCGGTGCTCGATGCGCTCGCCAACGGCGGCCACGCGGGGAGCCTGCGGGAATACTTCGGCGCACCGGCCTACGCGGAACTCTCGGCGCTCGCGGCCGCCGCGAAAGCCATCAAGAAACCTCGCGGCCCGCGGGTCTTGATTCTGCCTGGAATCATGGGTTCGAAACTCGCGGGGCCGATGCGCCCAGGCGCGCGATCTACGGTGCTGTGGATCGATCCCTTGCAGATTGCAGCGGGCCGCTTGACCGTGCTGACTCTGCCGTCGGGTAGATCGCTCGAGGCCACCGGAGTACTGCTGTTCTCGTATGCGCGGCTGAAATTGCAGCTGCAAATCGCCGGCTGCGACGTGAGCTTTTACCCCTACGACTGGCGCCTCGCTCTGGATGGCCTGGGTGCGACGCTGGCGGCGCGGATCGCGCGGGACGGACGTCCGGTCGTCCTGGTGGCGCACAGCATGGGCGGCCTGGTCGCGCGTGCCGCGGCGCATAGCTTGCCCAAGCGCCTGGTGCGCAAGCTGATCATGCTGGGTGCCCCCAATCAGGGTTCGTTTGCACCGGTGCAGGCCCTGCGCGGAACTTATCCATTTGTCCGCCATTTGGCGACATTGGATCGCAGGCACTCGGCGGAGTACCTCGCTCAAAGCGTTTTTTGTACGTTTCCCGGCCTCTACCACATGCTGCCGACGCCGCAATGCGTCAAAGGAATGGACCTATTCGATGCGCGGTGCTGGCCCGGCGACGGCCCAAGACCCGACCCTAAGCTGCTGGCTCGGGCCGCGGCGGCGCGGGCCGGCTTGGCGCCGGTGGACGCCCGGATGGTCAACATCGCCGGCGTCAACCAGGAAACCGTGGTCGGTATGCGCCGCACCGCCGCTGGATTCGAGTACGCGATGAGCCGCAGCGGCGACGGCACCGTACCGCTCGCATTGGCTCGGCTTCCCAAGCTCAAGTGCTATTTCGTGGATGAAGCGCATGCCGATCTCGCGAACAACCCACGGGTGATTCAGGCAATCATCGATCTTGTGCGGCGCGGACGCACCGCGAGCCTGCCGCAGCGCTGGCGCGGCAAACCCGGGGTGCTGCGGCACATCGACGATGCGCAGCTGCGCCTGGAAGGCGCCGAAAAGATCGACTGGCGGCGCCTCACGCCGGCGCAGCGTGAAGCGGTTTTTGCTCAATTGGACAGCGGCCGCCTCCTGCCGGCGGCACGGCATCCCGACGCCAAGGAGCCTTGAGAAGGCTCCTAGAATCGTGACGGCCGTCTCGGCCTCGGTGTTTCGGCCTCTGCTTTGGCCGATCTTATGCCGATCATTTCACATATTCCGTACGCGGGACGCGTCATGATAAGCGTTGAGAGGAATGCTCGAGTCATGAACGCCCGCACCATTGCACAAGGAAATCCGCCGACTGCGTCCCCGCGCTTCGATCGGAAGTTCATCGAAGATCACCAGCTGGTGGAGCGCTATCTGCAGGGCAAGCTGCCGGTCAAAGGCGCACGCGACCTCGAGCAGTGGTGCCGCGCGCATCCCGAGTATTTGAATGAACTCAATTTGTCGGAACGCGCCCAAGCGAGCCTCAAACTGCTCGAAGCCAGCGGCCGGCCGGCGGATTTGGGCGAACCCAAGCCGCCCTGGTGGAAATCGGTTTATGTGTTGGCCGGCTTGGGTGCGGTTGCTGCCCTAAGCCTGATTGCGTTTTGGGTCCTGCTGGGCAAGTACGTACTATTGCGCGGCGAGCTCGACGAAACCCGCATGACAATGAGCCGCGGTTCGCTGGTACAGCCCGCGACAACGAGCGAAATGCACGTCACGCCGGACCGCGCCCCGGGCATCGATCGGGCAAGGATCGTGGTGAGCCGCAGCGCGCCGCAGCTCATGGATCTGCATATCGATCTCGGCTATACCAACAAGCTGATGCAATTTCGAATGTTCGTCGACAAGCAAGATCAGGGACGCGCCCTGGTTTTGAACAATTTACTCAAGGATTCGAACGGCGAATTGCGAATCACACTCAATTCCACGGGACTGGCCGCGGGCATCTACACGGCGCGGATCGAGGCGCTGCCGTTTCGCGGCAGCCCCATTCCGCTGGGTTGGTTGATCCTCGAAGTGAAGTGACGTTCATTACTCGGCGCGTGGGCGCCTCGCCCTCCGGGCCGCCGCATTCGCGGCGTTCAATTCGGCCGGACGGCCGAATTAGTCGTCACGCAAGGTGTTGATGGGCGGGGTGTTGACCACGCGGCGCGTCGCCAAGGTGCCGCTCAAGCCGACGAGAATCGTGCCGCACACGAGACCAACCGCCCACACCTTTGGATCGAGGGTGTACTGCAGCGAAAACAAGCGGCGCGCCAGCACCCAGCCGATGCCGGTGGCGCCGAACGCCGCCAGGGTGCCCGACAAAAACCCGAGCGCGGAGAATTCGGCGGCGACGCCCTGCAATACCGTGCCGCGGCTGGCACCCAGGGTGCGCAGCATGGCGCTTTCATAACGGCGCTCGTCGCGCGTCGACTGCACCGCCGCCAGCAGCACCACGACGCCGGCCACCAGCGTGAACAGGAAGACGTACTGCACGGCCAGCGACGCACGATCCATGATGTCGCGGATTTGCTTGAGAATGGCGTCGACGTCGAATACCGAAATCGTCGGAAAGCGGCTGACGAGGTCGGCCAGTGCCGGCCGCTGCTGCGGCGTCAGGTACACGCCGGTCATATATGTGCCGGCGGCTCCGTCCAGGAGCCCGGGCGGGAATACCAGAAAGAAATTTGGGCGGAAGCTGTCCCAGCGAATTTTACGGATACTCGCTACTTCCACCGTCAATTTTTCGCCGGCAACATCGAAGCTCATCTTGTCACCCAGCTTCAGCTGCAGGGCTTCTTGATATTCCGTGGAAATGGATACCAAGTGCTTACCGGTGTCGGCGGCCGTCCACCATGCACCTGCAATCAGCTGGTTGTCCTCCATCAAACCTAAGGACCAGGTCAGGTTCTGTTCCCGCTCCAGGAACCCGCGGCCGGAGTCGCCGTGCAATTTGATCGATTCGCTGGGGCGCGAGTTGATCGCGGTGATGCGCGCGCGCACCATCGGAAACATCGTCGGCTGGCCCAATCCATGCTTTCCCAAGAATTGTTCCAGGGATTGGCGCTCTTCCGGCCGGATATTGATGAGGAAATTATTGGGCGCATCGGCGGGGAGGCTGCGCCGCCAATCGTTGAGGAGGTCGCCGCGCACCACGGCCAGCAACAGCAGCACCATCAAACCCAATCCAAAGGCGACGATTTGAACGACGCTGTCGCCGCCGCGCCGCGACACGTTGGCGAGCCCGTAGCGCCACGCGACACCCACGCCGCCGCGCAGCCGGCCCGTGAGCCGGACCAATCCGTAGCCTGCCACGGCGAGCACCAATCCCACGCCGAGCACGCCGGCCAGAACGGAGAGCACCAACTCGGTATCGCGCACCAGGCTCCACAAAATGGCGCACAGCGCCGAGAGCGCGAGCACGTAGCTCAAGCCGTAGCGCAGCGGCGGCGCGCTCACCGTCTTGCGCAGCACCCGGGCCGGCGGCGTGCTTTTCAATTGCAGCAGCGGCGGCAGAGCGAAACCGATGAGCATGGCCAGAACGGTGACGAGGGCGATGGGCAGCGGCGCCAGCGATGCCGCAGGCAGTTCCGTGCGGATGAGATCGCGCAAAACCCACGCCAGACCTTCTTGCGCGAGATAGCCGAGGAGCGCGCCGACGGCCACCGCAAACACCGCCAACAGCGCCAATTCGATGATCGAGATCGACAGCACGAATCCTTGCGAGGCGCCCATGCACTTCATCAATGCGACGGCATCGATGTGGCGGATCGCATAGCGTCTGGCACCCATCGCCACCGCCACCGCTGCGAGCAGCACCGAAGCGAGACTGGCCAAATTCAGAAAGCGGCTGGCGCGATCGATGGCGGAATTCAGCTGCCGGCTCGATTCGTCGACCTCGCGCAGACGCTCGCCGGGCGCCTTGGTCGACAGCAGATACTCGCGAAATTCCGCGATTGCCGCCGTCGGACCTGCGAACAGGGCGGCGTAGGTCACGCGGCTGCCGGGTTGAATCAGCTGAGTCGACGCCACGTCGTCGAGGTTCAACAGTGCGGCGGGCGCGAGATTCACGAAGCCCGTGCCCTGATCGGGGCGGTAATCGAGCACCTCCGTCACGCGAAACGAGGCCGCGCCGATCTTCAAGGGCGTTCCCAGCGCTATTTTCAATCGGGCAATGATGCGCGCGTCGATCCAAACCTCGCCGCGGTCGGGGATGCGATCGGTGACGCGCGCGACGCCGAAGGGTGTGTCCGCGATGCGCAGGTGTCCGCGTAACGGATAGCCCGCCGACACCGCGTTGAGCGCCGTCAGCTGACTCTCATCGCCGCTGAATATTGCGGTGGGAAACGACATGATCAGCGCGCTCTTCAATCCCCGGGCCCCGCGCTTCGGCAAAATAGCGCGGTGCGATGGGGTTGGGGGATTCCAGGCGCAGATCGGCCGCGAGCACCTCGGCCGCTTGCGCGCGCACTCCCTGGGAGATGCGGCTGGTGAAGAATCCGACGGCCGTCAAGGACAGAACCGCCACCGACAGAGCCAGAAACAGCACCGAGAGCTCGCCGGACTTGAGGTCGCGCCACAGGTTGCGCGAGGCGAAGCGCAGCGCTTGCATCAGTTCACCGTGTGGCCGGCGTCGAGCTCCAGGATGCGATTGCAGCGCCCTGCGAGCCCCCGGTCGTGCGTGACCAGGACCAATGTGCTGCCCGCGCTGCGATTGAGATCGAACAAGAGATCGGTGATGCGTTGCCCGGTTGCCGTATCCAAATTGCCCGTCGGTTCATCCGCGAACAGGACGGCCGGATGCGTGACGAAGGCGCGTGCGATGGCCACGCGCTGCTGTTCACCGCCGGACAATTGCTTCGGATAATGGGCGAGGCGCGGCGTCAAGCCGACCTGCGCCAGCGCGGTGGCCGCCGCCTGCCGCGCGTCGCGGCTCTGCCTGAGCTCGAGCGGCAGCATGACGTTTTCCACCGCGGTGAGCGACGGAATCAAATGAAACGACTGAAACACGAATCCCACGTGCGCACCGCGAATGGCGGCTCGGCCGTCCTCGTCGAGCAGGGTTATATCGACACCCGCGATCGATACTCGACCCGTGCTCGGCGAATCGAGTCCCGCGAGCAATGCCAGCAGAGTGGATTTGCCGGCGCCGGAAGCCCCGACTATCGCCAAGGTCTCGCCGGTTCGCACACTGAGGCTCACATCGGCGAGAATCGTCAGTTGGCCCTCCGGGCTCGCGACGGTTTTGGATACATTGCTCGCTTCGAGAACGATTTGATCTTGCATTGAGGAGCGCCTGTGAAACGGCTGTTGATCCTGTTGGCGATGTTGGTGTCCGTCTCGGCCAGGGCCGAAACGCCGGTGATTCTCGTGTTCGGCGATAGCATCAGTGCCGGCTACGGGCTGGCGCGCGTAGAACAGGGCTGGGTGGCATTGCTGCAAACGAGGCTCAAGGATGGAGATTACGGTTACCAAGTCGTCAACGCCAGCGTTAGCGGCGAGACCACCGCAGGCGGCCTCGCGCGGCTGCCGCGGGCGCTCGACCTGCATCACCCCAAGATCGTCATTCTGGAATTGGGCGGCAACGACGGCTTACGCGCCCTGCCCATCGCGCAGATGCGCGCCAATATGCTGCGCATGGTCGAGCTCGCAGCGGCGGCCGGCGCGAGAGTCTTGCTGCTGGGGATGCGCATACCGCCCAACTATGGCCCTGAATACACTGAACAATTTCGCTCGTGCTACAGCGATCTGGCGCGCGACAAGAAGCTCCCCCTGGTGCCCTTCCTACTCGCCGACATCGCGCAGTCGCCGGATCTCATGCAAGCGGATGGAATACATCCCAACGCAACTCGGGCAGCCGAAGCTGCTGGCCAATGTCTGGCCATCGTTGCAGCCGCTGCTGCACCATTAGCAGCCCGACCTTGCGCGCTCCGGCGTCACTTCTGGCCATTGAGCCATTCGGCGACGCCGCCGTGGCTCGAGCAAGTCCCTGAGTGGTGCTGCGATTTCGAGTAAGTGCCATCCTTGCACTTGGCAGTCGCTCCGGTGGGGTCGGTATTGCCGGCCGTGGTTGTGGGTGCCGATTTCGACGCCGTCGATGACTTGGCCTGGGCAGGTGCCGCGGTTGAGGTCGCCGCCGCGGCAGCGGGGGTTGCCGCCGTCGCGTCCGAGGCGGGTTTGCTCTTCGATGCCTTTTGCACGCCGCCATGTCCGCTGCACGCACCGCGGCCGGTGGCCGTGGATGTCGTACCGTCCTTGCAGGTTGTGGTGGTGGCAGTGTCCGCGGCGCGCGCCGGCAGCGCCAAGGCCAATCCCAGCAGGGACATCGCGAGAAGACCGGCACGATAAATATTCTTCATGATTTCACTCCCAGTTAATGAGACCCGGCAATCGGCAGTATCGTGGTGACATTCATCACGAACGGTGTGTGCTGGCGGCCCGACCCCGCTTGAAACAGAACTCCATCGACGCTGACGTGTGAATTCTCGATGACATTCTGCGGGAATTCCGCGATGCCGACCAGCTGCACGTCGTTCGCCGGCAGGCAAAGGTGGCTTTGGGCGGGCGCGTAGACATAGGCGGTCCGATCGAGCGCCAACACCGGAACATTGTCCATGCCGTCGGCGCTCGGGTAATCGCGAAAATGAACGCGTCCCGTCAGGTTGTTCTTGACCGGCTGTTGGAACAGGCAGGGCCCGTAGCCGATGACGCAGCCGCTCAAGCCGAGATACGCACCGATGAAGGATGCTCGCCAAATTCTCATCGTCGGCTCCCCATCAAACCACGCTCGCAGTGTGCTCTCCGATTCGAGCCCTGCATAGGATTTGCTGGCGTCGCAACCGGGTGCTATACACGCGAACCGAGAATCTGTTTTTCTTGCTCGCGCATATACGACGGGGTCGCTTCGACCCCGTTGACTGTTGCGCGAAGCGCATGAGGAGCTTGCCGAGTGGATCGAAATTGGCTGATGCAATACCCGCCAGGTGTACCGGCCGATATTGACGCCGACAGCTACCCCTCACTGCGGGACATTTTCGAGGAGGCGTGCGCCGCGCATGGGCACGCGCCCGCGTTCACCAACATGGGCGCAACCTTGAGCTTCGTTCAGCTCGACGAGCTCAGCCGCGCGTTTGCGGCTTGGCTGCAGCAAAGGTCCGGCTTGAGCAAGGGCGATCGTGTGGCGCTCATGATGCCCAATATTCTGCAGTATCCGATCGCCCTGTTCGGCGTGCTGCGGGCCGGTATGGTGGTGGTCAACACCAATCCGCTCTATACGGCCCGCGAGCTCGAGCACCAGCTGAAGGACTCCGGAGCGAAAGCGATCGTCATCGTCGAGAACTTCGTGCACGTGCTGCAGCAAGTGCTGCCGCGCACGGATCTGAAAAACGTACTCGTCACGCGCATCGGCGATCTGCTGGGCGTGCCGCGCGGCTTCATCGTCAACTTCGTTTTGAAGTACGTGCGCAAGCAGATACCCGACTGGAAAATGCCGGGCGCGTCGACCTTCAAGCGCGCTTTGGGCAGCGGCCTCGGACTGAAACTCGACCCGGTTCCCTTGGGCGGCGAGGACATCGCCTTCCTGCAATACACGGGCGGAACGACCGGCGTTGCGAAGGCCGCCGTGCTCACCCACCGCAACATGGTCGCCAACGTGCTGCAGGCGGCCGCCTGGGTGACTCCCTCGCTCAAGGCCAACGAAGGGCGCATCGTCATTACCGCGCTGCCGCTCTATCACATCTTTGCGCTCACCAGCAATTGCCTCGCCTTCCTGTCGCTCGGCGCGCGCAACGTGTTGATCACGAATCCGCGCGATTTCAAAGCGTTCGTGGCCGAGCTGAAAAAGTACAAATTCAATTTCATCAGCGGCGTCAACACGCTGTTCAACGCGCTCCTGCACACTGCGGGCTTCGAGACCGTGGACTTCAGCGCCCTGCGCGTCACGTTTGCGGGCGGCATGGCGCTGCAGGGCGTCGTAGCCGCCCGTTGGAAGGAGGTGACCGGCTGCGTCGTGACGCAAGGGTGGGGGTTGACCGAAACCTCGCCGATCGCCACCGCCAATCCGCCCGGCCTCGATTTCAACGGTTCCATCGGCCTGCCGGTTCCCTCGACCGATATCTCGATCCGCGACGATGCCGGCAAGGAACTGCCCGTGAACGGCGTCGGCGAGATCTGCGTGTTCGGGCCGCAGGTGATGCGCGGCTATTGGAATCGGCCGGACGAGACCGAGAAGGTGATGTTCGGCGATTGGCTGCGCACCGGAGACATCGGCCGCATGGACGCCGCCGGCTTCGTTTTCATCGAGGATCGAAAGAAGGACATGATTCTGGTGTCCGGCTTCAACGTGTACCCGAACGAGGTCGAGAGCGTCATTGCCGCACATCCCGGGCGTCCTGGAAGTCGCCGCAGTCGCGCAAGCAGACGAGAACTCCGGCGAAGTCGTCGCGCTATTCGTGGTCAAGAAGGATCCGAATCTCACCGCGCAAGCCTTGATCGACTATAGCCGCACCGAATTGACCGGCTACAAGGTACCCAAGCACGTGTATTTTCGCAGCGAGTTGCCCAAGACCAACGTCGGCAAGATCCTGCGCCGCGCACTGCGCGACGAACTGCGCGGCGCTCCGCCCGGCACTGCGGCTTAAGCGAGCTTGAGCCGCGCTAGGGGTCGTACGCCCGCACGGTCTCGACGAGCAGCGCTACGCGATCCGGATCGACGTCCGGCGTGATGCCGTGGCCCAAATTGAAGACGTGGCCGGGACCCGCGCCGTAGCTTTCGAGCACGCGCAGCGTTTCGGCGCGCAGTGTCTCGGGCGGCGCAAACAAGGCCGAAGGATCGAGATTGCCTTGCAGCGCCACCCGGCCGGCGACGGCTTCGCGCGCCTGCTTCAAGTCGGTGGTCCAATCGACGCCGACGGCGTCGCAGCCGATGGCGGCGATTTTTGGCAGCCAGGCGCCGCCGCCCTTGGTGAACACGATGTTGGGGACTCTGCGTCCCTCTGACTTTTCGCGTCAGCGCATCGATCACCTGCGCCATGTGGCGCAGGGAAAATTCCTCGTATTGCGCCGGGGTCAAGACGCCGCCCCAGGTATCGAACAGCATCACGGCTTGCGCGCCGGCGGCGATTTGCGCGTTCAAATACAGAATCGTCGCCTTGGCGAGAAGATCGAGCAAGCGATGCAGTTCCCGCGGCGATTCGTACATCATTCGCTTGATCTGGCCGAAGGTCTTGCTGCCGCCGCCTTCCACCATGTACGTCGCCACGGTCCACGGGCTGCCCGCGAAGCCGATCAGGGGCACCCGCCCGCGCAGTTCGCGGCGCACCAGCGCGACCGCGTCGATCACGTACTTGAGTTCCCGTCCCGGGATCGGGCACGACGAGCCTGTCGATGTCGGCCGGCGTGCGGACCGGGCGCTCGAACTTCGGACCTTCGCCGGCCTCGAATTCCAACCCTAGGTTCATCGCATGCGGAATCGTGAGAATGTCCGAGAACAGGATGGCGGCATCGAGCGGATATCGGTCGACGGGCTGCAGGGTGATCTCGCAGGCGATCTCGGGGTTGGTGCACATCTGCGAGAAAGCCGCCGGCGCGCTGCCGGGTCGCGCGGTATTCCGGCAGATAGCGGCCCGCCTGGCGCATCAGCCAAATCGGCCGGCGCGGCGTCGGGTTCGCGCAGCAGGGCGCGCAGCAGCAAATCGTTGGTCAGGGCCGCGTTCATGACGTTCAGGTTCGTTCAGCTCGGATCGAACAATCGGCGATGCTCGAGAATGGCGTATCGGTCGGTCATGCCCGCAATGTAGTCCGCCACCGCGCGAGCGCGTCCCGCCGGGCCCTTGCACCGATTCCAGCCGCGCGATCCGGTGGCCTTGTGCTCGTCCGGCATCAGGGTGGGGTCGTTGAAGAATGCATCGAACAGCTCGCGTACGACGCGGCGCGCCTTCGCGGTCATGCGCCGCACCTTGTAATGCTTATACACATATTCCCGCAGGAATGTCTTGAGTGCATGGTTGAGCTCGCGCGTCCTCTCGCTGAAGCCGATCAGCGGCCCCGGATGCGACCTGACTTCCGCGATCGATCGCACCCCGGAGGCCGCCGAGGCGCGCGGCGGATGAGTCGATCAAGTCGGTGACGAGGTGATTGATCATGCGGCGCAGAATCTCATATACCTGCCGCCGGCCCGCGAGGTCGGGTACTTCGAGCGCACCTCGCGTGATATTCGCGGAACAACGGCACGGCCGAGCAACTGCTCCACCGTAATGAGGCCGGCGCGGATGCCGTCCTCGACGTCGTGGTTGTTGTAGGCGATTTCGTCGGCGAAGTTCGCGAGTTGCGCCTCGAGTCCGGGCTGCTGCCGGTTGATGAAGCGCTCGCCGACGTCGCCGAGCCGAAGCGCATTGTTGTAGGAACAGTGCTTCAGGATTCCCTCGCGGCATTCGAAGCTCAGGTTCAGCCCGTCGAAATCCGCGTAGTGCTCCTCGAGCTCGTCGACCACGCGCAGCGACTGCAGATTGTGCTCGAAGCCGCCGAAATCCGTCATGCATTCGTTCAGGGCATCCTGCCCGGCATGCCCGAACGGCGTATGGCCCAGGTCATGCGCGAGGCAAATTGCTTCGGACAGCACCTCGTTGAGCTTGAGCGCCCCGGCGATGGTGCGCGCGATCTGCGCCACCTCGAGCGAATGCGTCAGCCGGGTCCTGTACAGATCGCCTTCGTGATTGACGAAAACCTGGGTCTTGTAGACCAGCCGGCGGAACGCGGTCGAATGGACGATGCGATCGCGGTCCCGTTGATATTCCGAGCGATAGGCGGGCTTGGGTTCGGCGTAGCGGCGCCCGCGCGAATGCTCGTCGAGGGCGGCATAGGCGGCGAGGGCGCTCATCCGAAGTGTTCCGCCAACGTGGCATCGAGCGCGGCTTGACCGTAGTCCGCCGGTCACGATGGCGCGTCCCAATTTTTCGAGCAGCACCAGCCGCAGCGACCCGCCGAGCACCTTCTTGTCCATTTGCATCAATTCCAGGATCTCGGGCGGCGCCGACGCGCGGCGCCTCGGTGGGCAGGCCGGCTTTGACGAGGATATCGCGCAGGCGATCGGCCGTGGCGGCGTCGATCAGCTCCAGGCGATGCGACAAACTCGCGGCGATCAGCATCCCCACGCCCACCGCTTCGCCGTGCAGATAGGCCGTGTAGCCGGTGGAGGCTTCGATGGCGTGACCGAAGGTGTGGCCGAAATTCAAGATGGCCCGCAGGTTCTGTTCGCGTTCGTCCTTGGCCACCACGGTGGCCTTGATCTCGCAGGACCTGCCGATGGCGTAGGTCAGCGCATCGACGTCGCGCGCCAGCAAGAGATCCATGTTGTTGTCCAGCCAGTCGAACAGCAGCGGATCCCACACGCAGCCGTACTTGATCACTTCGGCGAGCCCGGCGCAGCAGCTCCCGGTCCGGCAGAGTGGCGAGCGTATCGGTGTCCGCGATGACGCAGAGCGGCTGATAGAACGCGCCGATCAAGTTCTTGCCGCCCGAATGATTGACCCCGGTCTTGCCGCCGACCGAAGAGTCGACTTGCGCCAGCAGCGTCGTCGGCAGCTGCACGTAGCCGATCGCCGCGCTGGTAGCTTGCCGCCGCAAAGCCCGCGATGTCGCCGACCACACCGCCGCCCAGGGCCAGCACGGTGGCGTCGCGATTCATCTTCTGGCCGACCAGCGCGTCGAATACCCATCCGGCGGTCTGCAGGGTTTTGTGCTGCTCGCCGTCCGGCAAGATGCATTCGGCGACCCTTCTTGGGGCGAGACCGCCGGTCAATTTTGCGAGATACAGGCGCGCGACCGTCGCATTGGTGACGATCATCAGATCCCGGCCGCGAATGTGGGAGTCCAGCAACTCCCGATTCGTCAGCAGTCCGGAGCCGATCGCGATGGGATAGCGTGAATGTCCTACGTCTACCTGAAGCGTTTGCACGGAGTTGATTATACGAACCTTACGGCGCCTGTGCCCGCCGAAGCGCATGGTGAATCTCTTCGGCCACGAGCTGCACGCGCCGGCCATCCGTGGAAACGGTGAAATCGGCTATTTGGGCGTACAGGATGGCCCGGCGCTGCATCAATTCATGAAGCTTGCGTTCGGGATCGGTGTCGTTCAGCAAGGGCCGATGGCGCGCATGGCGCGTGCGCTCGAGCTGTTGATCGATTGAAGTTGCGAGGTACACCACCATGCCGCGCTCGGCGAGCGCACGGCGGTTGTCCTCATCGATCACCGCGCCGCCCCCGGTGGCCAGCACGATCGACTCCAGGCGAGTCAGGCGCTCGATGGATTCCCTTTCGCGGACCCGGAAGCCGGATTCGCCTTCTTTCTCGAAAATGAATGCGATATCGACGCCGGTTCTGGCCTCGATATCCGCGTCGCTGTCGTGAAAAGTAAAGCGCAGCATGCGTGCCAGATGGCGCCCCACGGCGGTCTTGCCCGAACCCATCGGGCCGATCAGAAAGACGTTGCGCTTGCCCAGCATGCGGGCATTTTGTATCAATTCGCGCCCGACTGAGAAATGAAAAAACCGCCAGGGTTTGGCGGTTTTCTCGAGTCTGCCGTCCGGTCGGCGTTTAGTAGAGATTCGATCCCTCACGCAGAATCTTCGGCGTAATGAAGATCAACAATTCGGTCTTGTTGTTGATCCTGATCGTGCTCTTGAACAGGTTGCCAAGCATGGGGATGTCGGCCAGGAACGGCACCTTGTTGGCCGAGAAGGATTTGGTGGTATCGAGGATACCGCCCAGGACCACGGTCTGGCCGTCGTTGACCAGACCTGGGTGATGATTTGACGGGTATCGATCGAGGGCACCGTGCCGCCGGTGGCGCTCGTCACCTGTGCCCCGACTGAATCGTCGCTGACGTCGAGATCCAGCACCACCCGGTTGTCGGGAGTGATCAACGGCGTCACCTTGAGCGAGAGCACGGCATTCTTGAATTGCGTCGTCGTGGCGCCGCTCGAAGCCGATTCCTGATAGGGAATCTCCACACCCTGCATGATGGTGGCCTGCTTCTGGTTCGCCGTGATGATGCGCGGCGAGGAGATCGACTTCGCTCTTGCCCTCGTTCTGGGCGGCCGACAGCTCCAGATCGAGGAGGTGGGTCCCGGACAACACGGACACGCCGATGCTGCCGTTGGTATTCGCCGCCGGCAGATTGACTTGGTAGCGGTTGGTCAGCGTCGGGAAGTTCACGAATCCCGAAGGTGTCGTGGTCGACGGCGGAAACGCCGAACTCAGCATGGAGTCGGTGCCCACGTTGGTGCCCGACACCGTAAGGAGGCTGTTGTTGCCGGCGGTGGTGAAGCCTGAGATGCCGAGCTTGGCGCCCAAATCGCGCTCGAAGGTATCGCTCACGATCACGATGCGCGCTTCGATCAACACCTGCTTGACCGGTACGTCGAGCGTTTGCACCAGGCGCCGGATATCGGCCAGTTTTTCCGCCGTGTCCTGCACCAGCAGGGTGTTGGTGCGCTCGTCGACCGACAGGCTGCCGCGCGGCGACAGCATGGAGTTCCTCCGCCGGTGGCGCCGGCTCCGCGGTGGGCCTGATCAGCTTCGCGAGATCCGCCACCTTGGCGTAATTGACCTGCATGAATTCGGTGCGCATCGGGCGCGAGTTCCTGCACTTCCTTGTGCGCCGCGAGCTCGGCCTTCTCGCGCGACGCGAGTTCCGCGGTCGGTCCGATGATGATGACATTGTCCTGGCGGCGCTTGTCCAGACCCTTGGTGCGCAGCACGATGTCGAGCGCCTGATCCCAGGGCACGTTTTGCAGCCGCAGCGTCAGGTTGCCCGTGACCGAATCGCTGACCACGATGTTCTGGCCGCTGGTGTCGGCCAGCAGCTGCAGTACCGAGCGCACGTCGATGTCCTGGAAATTCAACGTCAAGCGCTCGCCGGTGTATTCCTTCTTCTCGTCGGCGTCGGCGCGCTTGAGCGAGGGCTTGATCTCGATGGTGTACTGATTGTCGGATTGGTAGGCCAACTGCTCGAAGTCGCCTTGCGCGCTGATCACCAGCCGCGAACTGCCTTCCACCCGCAGCGCGTCGACGGTCTGCACCGGGGTCGCAAAGTCCATGACGTCATAGCGGCGCATGAGGTTCTTCGGCATCAGCGTGCCGGCAAAGTCGACCACGACTTGATTGCCTTCCTGGCGCACGTTGACCGGCGTGCGCGGATCGGTCAGCTGCACGATCACCCGGCCGGTGCCGTCGGCGCCGCGCCGGAAATCGATGGTGCGGATCGCCCGCTCGACCGGCGTCGCCGCCTGGCCGGAGCCGGCGCCGCGCCGCGCGCCGATCTGGCCGGCTGCCGCGCCCGGCTGGCCGCCGAGCGTGACGATGATGTTATTGCCGTCGACCTTGGTGGTGTACGGCAGCAGGGAGTCCACGTTGACGACCACGCGGGTGCGGCCGTTGGCTTCGGCGGCGAGCACCGTGTCGACGCCGCCCGAGCGCACGTCGAAGCGCCGCGTCGCAGAGCGAGAGTGGTGTTCGGCAGGTCGAACGCGATGCGCGCCGGCTTGTCGATGGTGAATGGCAGAGGCTCGGGAGCCGGGCCGCTCAGGTGCAGTTTGAGCTGCACCTGTTGACCCGCTAAGGTCTGAACGTCGATTGACGTCGAGCTTGAGCGGATCCTGGGCACGTACCGTGAACCCGATTGCGCCCAAGGCGACGAGCGCTATCGCGCCGATCGCCGACGTTCGTATCTTGAATCTAATCATGCTCTCTTCTCCCTGTGGCCTCAATTGGCCAACGCCAACGAGGCCGGTCGCTCGATATAGCCGCCGAGACCATCCGGAATGATTTCGACGAGGCTAATTTTCCCGCCGGTAATTTCCGTCACTTTGCCGTCGTTCTGCCCGAGGTAGTTGCCCGGCTGAACCTTGTGCACGAGGCCGTCTTTGGACTGGACCAGCCCGTAGAAGCTGCTGCCCACCTTGAAGGTGCCGACCATTTTCAGCGTGTCGAGCGAAAAGCCTTCCAAAAATTCGCGGTTGCGCCGCGAACTCGGCCGCACGCCCGGCCAGGCCTGCGCTCGGACCCTGCGGCTGGAACGGCGAGCGCAGCTTCGCGGCGCTGTACACGTAGGTCTCGTACGGCTTCACTTCCGGCAGCGCCTGGATGCGCCCGCCCGGCTTTTTCTTGGTGTCGGCAATCCATTTCTCGCAGATCCGACTGGCCGCCGGAGCATCCGGCCAGCGACCAGGCCGGCGAGCACGGCGCCGATCAGGCCCGCTTTGCGAGCGCATAGCGTATTCTCACGTCGCACCTCCCGCCTTCTTCTTCGCCGGATGCGCGCCGCCTTCATCCTCGATGTAGCGGTAGGTCTTGGCGGTCACGTCCATGGTCAGATTGTCGTAGCTGCCCTTGGCATCAACCGGCGTGATCTGGATGTCGTGCAGCGTGACGATGCGCGGCAAGCGCCGCGATGCCGCTGACGAAATTGCCGAAATCGTGGTACGTGCCCACCAGTTTGATCTTGATCGGCAGCTCCGCGTAAAAGCCGTTGCTCTTCTCGCCGCCGGGCTGGAACAGCTTTTCCTGCAATCCCGCCGCGAGGCCGGTCTGGGAAATATCGACCAGAAGATTCGGAACTTCGGTCTTGCCGGGCAATTGCCGCAGCATCGCGCCGAAGCTGCGCTCCATTTCCGCGAGCTGCGTCGCGGTAGGCGTCGAGGTTGGCGGCGCGCTGCTGCTTGCTCTCGAATTGCGAGCGCAGATCCAGCTCGTCCGCCTGCGCTTTTTGCAACACCGGCCGGTCGTCGTTCCACACGAACAGGTACCAGGCGACGGACGAGCACACGGCGAATATCACCGCAATGAAGAAACCGCGCACCGGCAGCGGCCAGCGGCCGACGTCGCGTGGATCGAGAGTTCGGAGCTGATCGAAAAATTTCATTTCGCCGCAACCTTCTTCACCGTTGTTTCGCCGCCGTGTTCGAGGTCCACGCCAACCACGTCGCTGGTCAGCGTGAAATTCGAGCCGCCCGTCGGAGAGTCCTTCGCGGACTCGACCACCTGCAGCACCGGGTTATCCATCCATACCGAGGAATCGATATTGCGCATGAACGTCGACACCCGCGTGCTCGACTGCGCGATGCCGTGAATCTCGAGCTTGTTGCCGGTCTGCTTGATCGCGGTGAGGTAGATGCCTTCGGGCACCGTCTTCACGATCTCGTCGAACAGATGCACGATCTCCGGCCGCTTGCGCTGCAGCTTCTCGATGATTTCCATGCGCGCGACCAAGCGCTGCTTGCGATTCTCGAGATCCTGGATGTCGGCGATCTGCGCGTCGAGCTTGACGATCTCCTTCTTCAGCAGATTGTTCTTTTCGTTCTGCGCTTCGGTCCAGCCGGAGTACAGGAGCTTGCCGACGCCGAGCAGCACGATGGAGGCGATCACGGCGCCGCCCGCGGCGACCAGGAACTCGCGGCGCCGGACTTTGCGTTCTTGTTCGCGCCAGGGAAGTAGATTTATACGCGGCATGGCTGCTCTTTAGTCGAAGCTTCGCAGCGCGAGGCCGCAGGCTGTGAGTAACGCGGTGGCATCGCGGCCGACGGCTTGCGCCTTGGCCTTGGACGACACCTTCATGTTGCCGAGCGGGTCACCCTTGTCCGCCGGCACGCCGACGCGGCTCGAGATGACCTCCGCCACGCCCGGTATGTTGGCGCAGCCGCCGCAAATCAATATTTGGTCGGGCTGCGAGCGGCCGCTGCCGGATGCCAGATAGAATTGCAGCGAGCGGCTGACCTGCTGGGTCATGTCGTCGATGAAGGGATCGAGCACTTCGGGCTGATAGTTGCTGGGCAGGCCGCCTTCCTTCTTGGCGCGGCCGGCTTCTTCCATGGAGAGCCCGTAGGTGCGCATGATCTCTTCGGTGAGCTGCTGCCCGCCGAAGGCGAAATCCCGGGTGTAGATGACCCGCATGTCGCGCAGCACGCTGAAGGTCGTGCTGCTGGCGCCGAAATCCACCACCGCGACGGTACGGTCGAGTCCGCCGTCCGGCATCTGGTGGCGCATCAGGGCGCAGGCATTTTCGAGCGCGAAAGCCTCCACGTCGACGAGGTGCGTCGTGAGGCCCGAAGCCTGGACCGCCGCCTGGCGCTGCTCGACGTTCTCGGTGCGCGTCGCGACCAGCAGTACGTCGAGCATATCCGGATCTTTTTCCGAGGGTCCCACGACTTGATAGTCGTAGCTGACTTCCTCCATCGGAAACGGAATGTATTGGTCGGCCTGCATCTCGACCTGACCTTCGAGTTCGTTCTCGCCGAGATTTTTCGGCATTTGAATCACTTTCGTGATCGCGGCGTCGCCTGAGATCGCGATCGCGGCAAGCCGGCTCTTGGCGCCGGAGCGCTTCACCGCGCGGCGAATCGCCTCGCCGACCGCCTCTGCATCGACGATGGCCTTCTCGTTGATGGCGTTATGCGGCGTGGGTTCCGCCGCATAGGACTCAACGCGATACTGGCCGCCGGACATCGAGAGCTCGATCAGCTTCACCGACGAGGTGGTTATGTCAAGTCCCAAAAGCGGACGATATCTTTTGCCGAACGACCACACAGCTTTTTTCCTTTTTCGCTCAGTACCTTGGAGGCCGAAACTGGTGCACGAGACTAACTTAGCCCGCGCAAACTTAGCAAGAAACTGTTAAATAGAACGTGAAGCTACTCACGGTAATCACCGCCGGGCAGCTTGCCGCTGCGCAAAGTGGGATCTGCGGCAAATCCGGCGCGATCGAAGCCGCGCTCGAGTCATCCGTTCAGACCTCGTCGCCCGTAAGCTTCGGGGCGATTGGTTAAGCTTGGTCTGGCAACCCCGCTGTCCTCGTGCGGGTGCAAGCCCGCGAGGACCGGTGGCTTTGCGTCCTCATCTTTCGATGAGTATGCCCATGTATCCGGCGGTAATATGCTGTAGCATGATATCGCCGGTGCAATAAGTTAGAACTGTTTTCTGTGACCAAACGTTACCTAGTTCTCATCTCGCGCATTTGTGCATGTCTCGTTGGCGTAATAGCGTTAATTGCGTTCGCCAACGTCTGTGCTTATGTCTACTTGAGGCCCGCGCTGCCCGATGTCGACAGCCTGCGGGACGTGCAGCTGCAGGTTCCGCTGCGGGTCTATACCCGCGACGGGAAATTGATCGCCGCCATCGGCGAGCAGCGCCGGATCCCGGTGCGCTACGACCAGCTGCCGAAAAGGCTCATCCAGGCGTTCCTGGCCACCGAGGACGATCGCTTCTTCAGGCACCATGGTGTTGATTGGCAAGGGATTTTGCGTGCCGCGGTGGCCAATCTCAAAGCCGGCGGCATTCGCCAGGGGGCGAGCACCATCACCATGCAGGTGGCGCGCGACATGTTTCTTACGCCGCGCCGCGACATGAAACGCAAAATGAGCGAAATCTACATTTCGCTCCTGATGGAGGCGGAATTCACCAAGGAGGAGATCTTCTCCCTGTACGTCAACAAGATCTTCCTCGGCCAGCGCGCCTATGGCGTGGGTGCCGCGGCGGAGGTGTATTTCGGCAAGAACTTGGACCAATTGACGGTGGCTGAAATGGCCACCCTGGCGGGGATTCCGACCGCTCCCTCCGTGGTCAACCCCGTGGCCAGCGCCGAAGCTGCCAAGGTCCGTCGCGCGCACGTGCTCGGGCGCATGCTGGAACTCAACTACATCACCCAGGCCGAATACGACGAGGCGAAGAATAGCCCCATGGAATCGAGGCTGCACGGCTCCTCGATCGAAGCGGAAGCCCCCTACGTGGCCGAGATGGTACGCAATGAAATGCAGGCCAAGTACGGCGATGATGTGTATACCGCCGGCTACAAGGTGTTCACCACCATCGATTCGCGCCTGCAGGCTGCGGCCACCGTGGCGCTGCGCACCGGGCTCCTGGAATACGATCGCCGCCACGGCTATCGCGGCGCAACCGCCAAGGTGGATCTGTCCAAGATCGCGCACGCCCGCGGAGCTCGACGGCCAACTCGAGGAATTCCCGATCATCGGCGGCCTGCGGCCCGCGATCGTGGAGAAGGTCGAGGCGAAAAGCGCGAAGATCTACGTCAAGGACATCGGTGAGGCCACTCTGCCCTGGGAGAAGCTGTCCTGGGCGAGGCGCGAATTGCCTGACGAAAAGACCGATCGGGCGCCGGTGGCGGCCGCGGAGATTCTGGCGCGCGGCGACGTGATCTATACGGTGGGCCGGACGGCCGAATCACTGCTGTTCGTGCAGGTGCCCGAGGCGCAAAGCGCCCTCGTGTCGGTGGATCCGCGCGACGGTGCGGTGGTGGCCCTGGTCGGGGGCTTCGATTACTTTCAAAGCAAGTTCAACCGGGTGACGCAGGCGCGGCGCCAGCCGGGATCGGGTTTCAAACCCTTCGTGTACGCGGCGGCGTTCGACAAGGGCTATACCCCGGCCAGCGTCGTGCTGGATGCGCCGATCGTCATCGACGAGGCCGGCAGGGAACAGGCCTGGCGCCCGAAGGAGGACGACGAACAAGTTCTACGGCCCGATCCGCCTGCGCGAGGCATTGACCTTCTCGCGAAATCTGGTGTCGGTGCGGCTGATGCGCGCCATCGGCGGGGACTACACCTGGAATTACGTGACTCGCTTCGGCTTCGACAAATCGCAGCTGCCGAATGACCTGACCCTGGCGCTCGGTACCGCCGAATTGAGTCCGCTGCAGGTGGCCATCGGCTATTCGACGTTCGCCAACGGGGGTTACAAGGTGGGCGCCTACACCATCGACCGGATCGAAGACGCGAGCGGTAAGGTGCTCCAGCAGGCGACCCCCGCCCTCGCCTGCTCCGAATGCGATCGCATCAGCGATCCGGCCGCGATCAGGAGCGCCGCCGGCGCTCGCACGACCCTGATCGACGAGGCGCCGCACGACGGCAAGACGCTGATTCCCGCCAAGAATTTGGCGCCGCAGATCATCCGTCCGCAGGTCGCCTATTTGCTGGCGGACATGATGAAGGATGTCATCCGCCGCGGCACCGGAGTGCGGGCGCGGACGTTCAATCGCGAGGACATCGCCGGCAAAACCGGCACGACCAACGACCAGCACGACGCCTGGTTCAATGGCTTCAACGGCGATCTCGAGACGACGGTCTGGGTCGGCTTCGATCAGGATCGAAGCTTGGGCGAGGGCGAGCAGGGCGGCCGTACGGCCGTGCCGGCCTGGACCTACTTCATGCATGAGGCGCTGGCCGGCGCTCCCGAGACACGGGGTCCCGGTGCCCGACGGCATCGTCACCGTGCGCATATCGCCCGAAACGGGTCTGCTCGCGAGCAGCCGACAATCCCAACGGCATCATGGAGAAATTCATCGAGGGCAATCTGCCCAAACCCGAGGCATACGAAGGGCCGAATAACCCGAATCCGATGAACGACGGCGATAAGCCGCTATTTTAGGGTTTTAAGAATCATGGCCAAGAAATTTTCGCAGCGTGCAGAGGATTTGCGCCGCGCTCTCGCCCAGGAGGCCGCGCGCATCATGGCCGAACACGGGATCGGGGATTTTCTTCAGGCCAAGCGCAAGGCGGCGGACCGGCTGGGCGTGAACGACGTTGCGGTATTGCCGAAAAACATCGAGATCGAAGCGGCGCTGCGCGCGCATCAGAGATTGTTCGGGCGCGATTCGCACGACATGACCCTGAAGGAACAGCGCCGCATCGCCCTGCGATACCATGCGAATGCTGGACGAGTTCCAGCCGCGGCTGGTCGGTTCCGTGCTCACGGGCACCGCCACGAATTACAGCGACATCAATCTGCATCTGTTTGCGGATCGCGTCCGAGTCGGTCGCGATACGGCTGCTCGAAATCGGCGTACCGCATGAATTTTATGAGCGGCGCGTCAAGATGGACGCCGAGCGCAGCATCAACTATCCGGCGCTGCGCTTCGAGGCCAACGGTCGAACCGTCGACGCCACCGTGTTTCCCATCGATGGGATCAGGCAATCGCCCTACTCGCCCGTCGACGGCCGGCCCATGAAGCGGGCGGACGCCCGCGAAGTGTCGGAGCTGGTGGGCCCCAACTAACGCTCGACCGGCAGCAAGATCGCCGTCGCGATCGCGTAAATCGAGAGGCGGAACATGCGCAGCAGCCGGGTGGCGTCGTCGGCTTGCGCGACCAAGCATCGCTCAGCACGCCGTGGCCCATGATGATCATGCAGCTCGCCGCGGACCGGACTTCCGCGGCGTCCGCGTCGGGAGCGAAATGACGCATTGCGCTGGTGACCGACGCGACTACCGCTGCGTCGTGGGCTTGCTCGGCTTCGCGTAGTTCTGGAATCGCGCCGATCAGGCGCACGACCGCGAGCACGCCGGGCTGATTTCGATAGAGTGCCCCCACCTCGCGCAACATCCGCTCCAGATACCCGAGCAAATCCGGAATCGCACTGCGAGCGGGATGAAGTGCCTCGACGATCTCGCGGATGCGGCGCAGCCACTGCGTGCCGAGATGCAGGACAATGGATTCCTTGTTCGGAAAGTACTCGTAAACCGCGCCGATCGAGACGCCGGCGGCGAGGGCGATGCGCCGCGTCGTGGCTCGTTCGACGCCTTCGCGCTCGATGAGTCCGACAGCGGCGTCGAGGACCGTGCCGAAAGTCCGCTGCGCCCGCGCCTGCGACGGCTGCCGGCGCATGCCGAGGCCGCGCCGCTGCGCCGCAAGGTTTGAGCGAGACGACTTCACTGGCATGCGATTCGACCTATCCGCACAAACTGAACAATAAGTCAGATCTATGCCTCGGTCAAACCCGAACTTGGGCATTTTCCGGCCTGAATATCTTTGACTCCGATTAAATGTTCAGTTTAACATCGGGTTGATTGAGCGGCGCCGCTCAAACCTCAGGGAGCCAAAGCCAACATGCGTCGACCCGCACCCCTCCTCTTGATCGCGATGCTGCTTCCGGGAGCGAGCGTAGCGGCCGGAGCTTCGGCCGACTTGGTTGTCACGGAGGCGCGCATCTACACCGCCGCCGCCGACCATCGCTACGCCGAGGCGCTTGCCGTGAGCGGCGGCAGGCTCGTCTACGTTGGCGGCAAGAGCGGCGCGGGCGAGTGGATCGGGCCGGCCACCCGCGTCGAAAGCCTGCACGGCAAGCTGGTCTTACCCGGAATCATCGACTCGCACATCCATCCCAGCGGCATTGTCGACCTCGATGTTTGCGATCTCGACAGCAAACCCATGTCGCTCGCGCGGCTGACGGACTTCGTGCGCGGCTGCATAGAGCGCTACAAGACTCCGGCCGGCGAGTGGGTGAACGTCAGGCAGTGGAACTTCTCCGACGACAATCAACCCGACAGCGGCCACCCAACCTTGCGCGCGGCGCTCGACCTCGCCTCGACCCGGCATCCCATTCAGCTGCTCGGCAACGACGCGCACCATGGGGCCTTCAACAGCATGGCCCTCGCCCGCGCCAAGAATGCCAAAGGCGAACGTATCGGCTTTTCGCGGGCGACGCTCGCCGCCGATTTTGCCGGGGTCGCAAAGCTCGTCGGCGTCGACGCCAACGGCGAGCCGAACGGCACCGCCAATGAGGAAGCGCGCTACATCATGGATGCGACGCCCATCCTGTTGGTGGACCTGCCCGAGGTGATGAAGGCGCCGGAGCGCATCACGCAGCGCCTGAATAGTGTCGGTATAACCGGGATGCTGGATGCTGCGGTCGCACCGGAACTCCTGCCGATGTATGACGAGCTGGAGAAGAGCGGCAAGCTCACGGTGCGAACCACGCTCGCACAGTGGTACGACCCCGAGAATTATCGCGGCGCAAGCGGCACGGTCGACTACGACCGCATGGTGCGCGAGGCGAGCGCCGTTCGCGCGAAGTACGCGAACGATGCGCTCATTCGCGCCGACGTGGTCAAACTCTTCGCTGACGGCGTGCTCGAAGGCAATCCCAACGCCGTGCCGCCGACGCTGCCGGAAGTCGCGTCGCTGCATCCCTACCGACAGCCGATCTTCGGCAGGGACAAGCAAGGGCGCCTCACCGTGACGGGCTACGTCGACACGGGCTCGACGCTTTGCCAAGACGTCCGTATGCACGCCGCGAAGTACGCCAATCCGGACGTGGCCGGCGCCTTCCTCAAGGCGAATGGTTACCATCCCGGTCAATGCGCCATCAGCACCGGGCAGCTGCAGCATGACCGCGCCGTGATTCTGGAGTTCGTGCGCCGGTTCCACCTGGCAGGGTTCAATCTGCACATTCACGTGATCAACGACGCTGCAGTGCGGACGGCGGTCGACGCGATCGAGCAAGCGCGCGCCGCCGACGGCATCGCCACCCAGCATGATGCGCTTGCGCACGTGCAGGTCGTGAATCCCGAGGACGTGAAGCGCATCGGCCGAGACCACCTGTACCTAGCCTGCACCTTCTCCTGGGCAAACTTCGAGCCGGAGTACGATATGACGGTCGTCCCATTCTTCGACAAGGTGACCGGCAATGGCTACGCCGCGCTGCACCCGGCGAGCGGCTACTACGAGAGCGCCGTATATCCATTCAAGGCGCTTGAAGATGCCGGCGGCATCCTGCTCGGCGGCTCGGACGCCCCGGTCAATACCCGCAATCCGCAGCCTTTCGTGAATATTGCGACCGCCGTGACTCGGGCATTGCCGGGGCAGCCGCCGATCACGCCGGCGCAGCGCATCTCCATTCAGAGCGCCATTGACGCCTATACCATCCGCGGCGCGCGTTACCTCAACCGCGACCGCGAGACGGGTTCCATCGAGGTCGGCAAGTCGGCCGACTTCATCATCCTCGATCGCGACATCGTGAAACTCGCCGACTCGGGCCACGGACAAGATATTGCGAACACCCAGGTGCTCGAGACCTGGTTCAGGGGTGAGAGGGTTTATAAGCAGCCTGAAAATCGAAGCGGATCAGCTCCTGTTCAATGAGAGTTTCTTGAGCAACGATGATGGGAAAGAACTAGAATAAACCTGGCGCCGCTTGTAGGGAAAAAGCAACAATTAGGGGTGTGTAATGCGTTGGGATGCAATTAGACGATGCTCATGGCCAATCACTTTCGCGGGCTTTATTGCGTGGCCGGCGGCGTCAATGGCGGCGGGTGCGGATGTCGAGACGACACCTGGCGGCGGTCTCGAAGAGATTGTCGTCACCGCGACGCGGCGCACCGAACGCTTGCAAGACGTGCCGATCAGCGTCATGGCTTTCAGCCAAGAGAAGCTGGATGCGCAGGGGCTCAAAAACATCGACGACCTGTCGCGCCTGTCCCCTGGAGTCAACTTTCAACGCAATGGCATGAGCTCGGCGGGCAACTACAACGACGAAGGGTCCGACATCAACATCCGCGGCGTCGACTCGACCGCCGGTACCTCGACCACCGGCATCTATATCGACGACTCGCCGATTCAGACCCGCCACATCGGATTCGGCTCCATCAACGCCTTCCCGGCGCTGTTCGACCTCGATCGGGTCGAGGTGCTGCGCGGGCCCCAGGGCACGCTGTTCGGGGCCGGCGCCGAGGGCGGCGTGGTGCGCTTCATAGCGCCCGAACCCAACGTGAACAAATCCGCGGGCTACGCTCGAGTGGATGCCGCCACGACCGACGGCGGCGCCCCGAGCTACGAAGGCGGCGCCGCCTTCGGCGCGCCCATCATCGACGACGTGCTGGCATTTCGCGCCAGCGTCTCGTTCCGGCGCGATGGCGGCTGGGTGGACCGCGTCGGCTACTCGCTGTCCCCGAATGACACGGTGGCGCTGCCCACCCCCGTCTACAACGGCAATACCACCGAGGCCAATGCGAACTCTTCTGAAACCACGACGGCCCGGCTCGCGGTCAAGTGGAAGGTCAGCGACACGCTCGAGATCACGCCGTCGATCTACTACCAGCGCCTGCAGATCAGCGACACCTCGGCCTACTGGATCTCGCTCTCCGATCCTGCCTCGAATATTTACCGCAACGGAAATTTCGGGACCAATCCCAGCAACGATGCGTTCACGTTGAGCGCCATCAAGATCCAGTGGGATTTCGGTTTCGCGTCGCTGTTCTCGAATACTTCGTTTTACGACCGCAATCAAAATGCGACATCCGACTACACGCAATACCTGCGCGCGACCTGGAACTCCTTCGGCGAGTTGGCCAACGTATTTCCGTCGGCGGGCGACAACGGCTATGCACTGTTCGAGGATGATCAGCGCAACTTCTATCAGGAGTTCCGGCTGGCCTCGAGCGATACCGATGCGCGGGTCGTCTGGAACGCCGGGCTCTTTTTCTCGCATCTGAGCGAGAACGTGCCCGAGAGCATCATCGACCAGACGCTGAATCCCGAAGTGCTCAGCTACTTCGGTCCCAACCCTCCGGTGCCGGTCTGTGCGCCGGCCCAGGGGCTGCCTTGCCCCAATGGACTGATCTTCAATGGGCCGATCGACCGGGTCGTCGACAAGCAGATCGCGGCTTTCGGCGAAGTGGCCTTCCGGTTGACCGACACGTTCAAGGCGACCGTGGGCCTGCGCGTCTCGAAAGTCGACTACACCGGCTCAGTCAATGCGACCGGACCGTTCCTTGGGACCACCATCATCACATCGTCGAGCGCCACCGAAAAGCCCGTGACACCCAAGGCCGTACTGTCGTGGCAGCCGGATCACGACAACCTCGTGTATGTCAGTGGTTCCAAGGGCTTCCGCCCCGGCGGTCCCAATGTCGGCGTCGGCAGCATTTGCCAAAGCAACCTCACGTCCCTCGGGCTGAGTGTAGTGCCCCCGCAGTATTCTTCGGACAACCTATGGAGCTACGAGATCGGCAGCAAGAACACCTTCCTCGACCATCGGCTGCAAATCAACACCAGCCTGTTTTATATCGATTGGAACAACATCCAGCAGAACGTGTACCTGCCGGTTTGCGGCGAGCAATTCACCGCCAATCTTGGCAAGGCAAAGAGCGAGGGCGGCGATGTCGAGGTGCTCTACCGGCCGGTCGACGCGCTGACCTTCGATCTTACGGCGGCCTATACCGACGCCCGGCTGACGAAATCGTCGTGCGCCGGGACGTTGACCTACAACGCCGCCAGCGCGAGCTGCACCGGCGGCCCGCTCGTCGCCAGCCCCATCGCCACCAACGGCGATGCGCTGCTCGGCGCCCCATGGGCGTTCACGGCATCGGCCGAATATCACTTTCCGGAGTGGTCGGCTCGCACGCCCTACGCGCGGCTCGACTTCCAGCATTCGACTGCCCAGAAATCCCTGCTGCCGGGACAGGACGACAACAATGGGCTGTTTGACAAGACCATTCCGGGATTGCCCGTCGTCAACAACCTCTCACTGCGGGCGGGGCTTCGATTCAGCGGCTTCGATATCTCGGCGTACGCGAACAATCTGACGAACGCCCACCCTCTGCTGTTCGAGTCGCGCGATATCGCACCCTATGCGCTCGGACCCGGCACCGGAGGCGCGACCGGTCCGACAACCGATACACTGTACTTCGGACGCGGCGTGCGGCCGCGCACCATCGGGGTCACCGCGACCTATCGCTACTGATCGCCGCCGGCTTCCCCTGCCAAACCGCCATCATGTTGGGCGAGCCCTGGGCCCGCACGCCGTTGTCGGTCAGGATCTCATCGGTGGCCGCGAGCATTGCCGCGCGCGAAAATACCAATGCCTCATTGCCCTTTTGATCGAACTCGATGGTGACGAAGGGATCCTTGAGGTCGCGGAGCACGGCAACGAGGTGCTCGAGACTGCGCACGTGCGTGCCGTTGATCGAATACACCACCGATCCCGCGGGGTTCGAGTAGCCGTTGGCGAGCTTGTGCGGGAAGAGCGGCGAGGAGATGACCACGAACTCCTGCGTTTCGGCATCCGGCGGATCGAGCGCGCGGGTGATCAACGGGCTCTTCACGGCGCCCAACATTCGCATCAGACCCGCGTTGTTTTCCAGGTTCGACAGCAATTGCCAGGTGGCGGTTGAAAACACCAGCGGGCCGTAGATGAAGTACGAGGGGTATCCGCCGCGCAAATCGGCGACCAGAGTGGGGTGCTCCGCCGACACGGGCAGTTGTATCTGCATGGATTTGCCGCCTCGGACGAGGGTCATCGGCACCTTGTCGTCATTCGCCAGGCGCTGCACCAGGTAGGCGAAACTGACCCGCAGATCCTTATCCAGCTTGATCATGCCCTGATTGTCGATGGGAGTGTCGCCGATACGGGTGAGAACATCCCATTCCTTCAGGGGATATGCGGCATCGGTCTTGTACGGACGGTGTACCACCATTCCTTCGACGCCTTTGTCCAGCTTGAGGTAGTCGCGCAGCGCCGGATTTTCCAGCGTTTGCAACTCGTCGTACATGGCGGGTTTGCCGTGGTAGTGACCCGCGGCGATGTCTTTCAAGAACAATTCGACTTCTTCGTTCGGGATGATGTAGCCGATGTTCTGCGTGTCGCCTCCCAGCTTGCTGAAGGCGAGGCCGATCATCTTGTCGCCGGCGATCGCAGGACCGCCGCTGTTGCCTGGGTTGATCGCCGCATCGACCTGGATGCGCAGTCCCGAGACCGGATAGTTATAGGACACGAACTCGATGCGCGACACGATTCCCTTGGTGATCGACAGCGAGTTGCCGCCGGTCGGGAATCCATAGGCCAGCACCGCATCCTTGATCCGCGGCAGCTTGCTGGCGCGCGACAGCGGCGGATGCCCGTCGAAGAACGCCGCGTCGTCGAGCTCAAGGACGGCCAAGTCGATGCCGGGTGCCACCGCTACGACCGTGGCCGGCACCTTGTCGCCCGCCGCATTCGCTTGAATCTGTACCTGGCTGGCGTACAGAACCACATGGGCATTGGTCAAGATGCGCTTGCCTTCGATCACCACGCCCGAGGCGGTCACGTCGCCCGGCGCCTGTTTGGTCCAGGGCTTGAAGGGGTCCGGATAGCGCATGGTCGCGAACACCTTAACCACCGAATTCTCGATCGCGGGCGCCGCGTTGATATCCGCGGCGCGCGCCGTTGACCCTTCAGTCCCGGACGCATGCAAGGCGCACAGTGCAATTGAGCCGACCAACCCAAGCCGCATTGAAAATGTCATGTTTGCTTATCGAGTCCTATTTGCCGTCGACGGAGAAGGCAAGCAGAGCGTTTCCCGAATTGACGTACACCGTGCCGTTCACGATGGTCGCTCCGCCATGATCCAAGGGGCCGCCGCTCGCCTTGATACCGTTTTTGGTTTGAAAATCCTTGGCGGTATCGAAATCCCAGAGGATCTTGCCGTCGATGGTCGAATACGCGCGCAAATGCCCGTCCATCGATCCCGAGAATGCGCTGCCCGGCATGACCGTGACCGCTTGCGCTTGTGCGTGCGAGCAACTGCGGTCGGTCCAAGCGCAGGCCGGCTCCGGCGAGGCGGTGTGCCAACGTGCAGCGCCGGTGGTCATGTCGAGCGCCGTCAAGCTTCCGCCGGCGTTCGGCGGCTGCGCCAACGCACCTGAGATGGCGACATAGAGACTGCGGTGATCCGCCGCGCTGCCCCAGGCCACGCCGCCGGGGCTGCCCGCGACCCCGGGCGGCCCCACTACGCTGGTGATTGCGGACGCGTCCCCGGCAGCGACGGCGGCAAGGTCGCCGATTTTCGTCTGCCACAGAATCTCGCCGCCGTGATCTGGATCCAGTCCGTAAACGATCCCTGACTTTTGTCCCGCCAGCAGAACCTGATTGCCGGTCGCCAGCGTCCGCAGCACGGGAGAACTCGAAAAGCCGGCGCCGGCCGGTCCGACATCCGGCCGGACCAACTGCTTGACCCAGCGCAGCTTGCCGTCCGCCAGATCGAAGGCCACTACGGCGTCGGTAAGAGATTGCTTCAGTCCGGTCGGGGAACTGCCGGTCGCGACGTACACCACATTGCGCTTGGCATCGATGGTGGGTGGCGAGGAGACCGCCGCACCCGCCGGGCCGAATTCCTGGATGCCCGCGTTATTCCTGCGGGTCGGCTGCGGTTCCTCGAGAACGGTGTAGCTCTTCCACAAGGTCCGGCCGCTGGCGATGTCGAGCGCAACCACGCTGCCGCGGAAGGAGCAGCAGCTGTAGCTCGGATCGGCGGCCGCCGTGTCCTCGGTCGAGGACACGGCCACGTACAGATGGTCGCCGTACAGCGTCGGCGCCCCCACGATGCGCGCCAGCGGGTGCGTGTCCACTTGAGTCTTCCACAGCAGGGTTCCCTTCTGTGCATCGAGCGCATACACGGCGCCGGTATCGTCGCCGAAGAACGCGGCGCTCGGCGCCTTGATGACGTCGAGATGCGCCAACGTGCGTTTCAGCTTGCGGGGCAACGCCGCGACTCTCGCACGCGCCAGTTCACCGATGGTCACCGCCGTGCGGCTGCCCGCCGCGGAGTCATACGTCCAATAGGTGCAGCCCGATTTGGAATCGAGCGAGTAAACCCGGCCTGTGGAGCTCGTGACGAATAGCCGCTCGTCCACCACGGTCGGCTGGCCGAATTCCGTGCCGCTCGGGTAGCCATAAGCCCATTTCAACGCGAGCTTCGCCACATCGCTGGCGCGAATCGCCGGCTCGGGCTGATATCGGGTATTGTCGACGCTGCGGCCCCAGCCATTCCATTGCACGCTGCCCAAGGCCACGGGGCCGGACGGGCTCGGGCAGTCGCCGCTGTTCCCCCAGGCAATATTCGCGGCGCCGCTGAGCGCCAATGCCGCCAAACCCAAGGCTGCATGCGATCGCGCCGCCATCGATCAGCGCTTATCTATGGGCTGGTAATCCCGTTGCGTGGAGCCGGTGTAGAGCTGGCGCGGCCGCCCGATCCTCATGTGCGGATCCGACACCATTTCCTGCCACTGCGCCACCCATCCGGCGGTCCGCGCGATCGCAAACATGACGGTGAACATGGAGCGTGGAATCCCGAGCGCGCTGTAGATGATGCCGGAGTAGAAATCCACATTGGGGTACAGCTTGCGCGATACGAAATACTCGTCCTTGAGCGCAATTTCCTCCAATTTGAGCGACAGCTCGAACAGCGGATTGTCGGTCTTGCCCAGCTTCTCGAGCACGCGATAGCACATGCCGCGGATGATCTTGGCGCGCGGGTCGAAGTTCTTGTAGACGCGGTGCCCGAATCCCATCAGGCGCACGTGGTCGCTCTTGTCCTTGACGCGCACCAGAAACTTATCGATGTTGGCGACCGAGCCGATTCCGTACAGCATGTCGAGGACGGCTTCATTGGCGCCGCCGTGCGCCGGCCCCCACAGGGCGGATACGCCGGCCGATATCGCCGCGTAAGGGTTTGCCCCGGTGCTGCCGGCCAAGCGCACCGTCGAGGTGCTGGCGTTTTGCTCGTGATCGGCATGCAGAATGAACAAGAGATCCAGCGCTTCGGCAGCGACGGGGTCGATCGCATACGGCTCGCACGGCACCGCGAAGAACATATTGAGCATGTTCGCGCAGTAGCGCAGATCATTGCGCGGATAAATGAACGGTTGGCCGAGCGTGTGCTTGTACGCCGCGGCGGCGATGGTCGGCAGCTTCGCGATGATTCGATGCGCGAAAATCTCGCGATGCCGCGGGTTATCGATGTCCGTGGTGTCGTGATAGAACGCGGCCATCGAAGCGACCACCGCGGACACCATGGCCATGGGGTGCGCGTCGTGATGAAAACCCTGGAAAAAGCGCAGCAATTGCTCGTTGACCATGGTGTGCCGCATGATCGAATTCTGGAATTCGCAGAGCTGCGTTTTGGTGGGCAGACCGCCGTAGATGAGCAAATTCGCCACTTCGAGATAGCTCGACTTCTCGGCGAGCTGCTCCACCGGATAGCCGCGATACAAGAGGACGCCCGCGTCGCCGTCGATGTAGGTGATCTTGCTCTCGGTACTTGCCGTCGCCATGAAGCCCGGGTCGAACGTGAACACTCCCTGTTCCTTGGTCAAATTCGAAATATCGAGCGCTTCGGGCCCGATGGTTCCCGAAACGGCGTTCAGGAGAGTCGCCTTTCCGGTCGCGAGATTCTTGAGTTCGTATTTCGTGCTCATGCGCTTTTCCGACGGATGGTCGCTTTAGGTTCCGCAGCCTTGCACGGCCGTACATCGGAATCAAGGGAGCACGGCTTAACCGCGTGCGCACGCGCACGATAAGCCGCGCCGGATCAGCGCTGCGCGGGAACTCGCGAGTCGTCAGCCGATTTTAAGCTTTCGCGGCCGCCGCATACTTTTTGCGGAATTTATCGACGCGGCCGCCGGTATCCACAATTTTCTGCTTGCCGGTATAGAACGGATGGCAGTTGGAGCAAACTTCGACCTGCAGATCCTGGCCGATGGTCGAGCGCGTCTCGAACTTGTTGCCGCAGGTGCAGGTGACCGAGATGACTTTGTATTCTGGATGGATGCCGGCTTTCATGGAAACCTCGATATGACGCTGGCAGCAGAATCGACGGGCACCGACGAAGGTGCGCATCGCCACGCCGCAATAGTAAGCCGCACATAGTATCCGTCACGCTTGTTTACCACAAGATGTAGCGTGTAAGTCTTTGTCTGACACGGTTTTGCGCATTTGTCCACAATAACTGTGGATAAGTCTGTGGATGGCAGCCGAGTCGCCTGATTCAGACAGCGGAAATTCGAGTAATTGTTAACTTGATCAAAAAATAGACAAGTCATTTTCTATTTATATTTCAATTACTTGAGGGCTGCATCTGACCTAATGCAGATGCAATGTGTCGTAGGTACCCCTTTATGCGGGGCCCCACCCCCCGTGTGCATAAGCTTAGGCCAGGAAACTTGCTTGCAGATCGTTCAAGAAGCGCCGGCCGAACTCCGTGGGGCGCCAGCCGTCGGCCCGCCGCTCCAGGAGTCCTCGTGCCTCGCCCGCAGCGAGTTTGGCGGCCACCGAATCGAGGTCGAGCCCGGTTCGCTGCCGGTAAACGTGCTCGCTGAACCCCTCGTTGAGGCGCAGCGCGTTCAGCATGAACTCGAACGGCAAATCCTTGGGAAGTATCCAACTTTCGCCGATGGCGCTCGCTCGGGCTTGGTATTCGCGCGGTTGCTTGGGCTTCGTCGTGCGCAATATGCGCTGCGGGAGCGCGAGCGTGAGCTTGCCGTGCGCGCCGGCACCGATCCCTAGGTAATCGCCGAACAGCCAATAGTTGAGGTTGTGCCGGCAGCGTGCGCCATCGCGCGCGTATGCCGAGACTTCGTATTGGACATAGCCCGCATCGGCCAGCAGCGCACAACCTGCGCATTGCACACTCCACGCGGCATCCTCGTCGGGCAACGGCGGCGGCCGCGCATGAAACACGGTGCCCGGCTCGAGCGTGAGCTGGTAATAGGATATGTGCGAAGGCTTGAGCGCGCACGCCGTGCGCACATCATCGAGCGCTTCCTCCGGCGTCTGTTGCGGCAGGGCGTACATCAAATCGAGATTGAAATTGTCCAGTTTCGCCGCGCGCAGTTCCGCCACCGCGCGGTGCGTGTCGTCCGCCGAGTGAATGCGTCCCAAGGCCTGCAGCGCCCGCGGCGCAAAGGACTGCGCCCCCAACGACACGCGATTGATGCCGGCGTCTCGATAACCCGAGAATCGGCCGCGTTCGATGGTCCCCGGATTGGCTTCGAGGGTGACTTCGGCATCGTGCGCGAATGCGATGCGATCTCGCACGGCGCCGAGCAGTCGGCTGAAATCTTCGGGTTGGAACAGGCTCGGCGTGCCGCCGCCGAAGAATACCGTGTCGATCCGCCGGTCCCTGACCTGCGGCAGCTGCGCATCGAAGTCGCGGATCAGCGCCTCGATGTACGACGCGTCCGGTGCCGCTGATTTCAGTTGATGCGAATTGAAGTCGCAGTAAGGGCACTTGCGCACACACCAGGGCATGTGCACGTACAGCGCCAGCGGCAGCTCTGTCGCGGCCGAAATCTCGGTCACGGGCGCACCGGCAACCGACCGGGCGCGCGCAATTGATCGCGCAGCGCGCGCATGGCGCGGCCGCGATGACTGAGCCGGTTCTTTTCCTTAGGATCGAGTTGCGCGGCCGTCAGCCCAAGTTCAGGCAGCCAAAAGTACGGGTCGTAGCCGAAGCCGCCCGCGCCGCGCGGCGTGTCGACGATGATCCCCTCCCAAACCGCTTCGGCAATCAGGGGTGCCGCATCGTCGACCCCGTTCACGAACGCCAATGCACAGCGGTAGCGGGCCCGGCGCTGCTCGTTGCTCATGCCTGCGAGAGCGTCCAGAAGCTTCGCGTTGTTGGCCGCGTCGCCGGCGCCCGCGCCGGCATAGCGAGCCGAGAAAATCCCCGGCGCGCCGCCCAGGGCGTCGACTTCGAGACCGGAGTCGTCGGCGATCGCCGCCATGTCCTCAACCGCGGCATGCCTCGCCTTCAGCAAGGCGTTCTCGGCGAAGCTCGCGCCGGACTCTTCGGGCGGCGCAATTGCGAGTTCGCCGAGACTGTGCAGATCGAAGGGCAGGTCCGCCAGCAGCGCCCGGAACTCGCGCAGCTTTCCGGGATTCGCGGTTGCGATGACCAGTGGAATTCTCAGACAGGCTCCTATGCGGCAAGAGCGCCAGCTTGAGCGGCATGCAGGCGGGCTATCCCCGAGGTGGCGAGGTCCAGCAATTGCTCGAGCTCGTGGCGGCGGAATGCATGGCCCTCCGCGGTGCCCTGCACCTCGACGAAAGCGCCGCCGCTGTTCATGACGACGTTCATATCCGTCTCGGCGTTCGAGTCCTCGGCATAATCTAAGTCGAGCACCGGCGTGCCGCGGTAGATGCCCACGGATACGGCGGCCACCTGGCCGTGCAGCGGGTTCGCACTGATGACACGCCGCCTGAGCAGCGTGTCGACGGCATCCGCCAAGGCCACGAACCCGCCGGTGATGGCCGCCGTCCGGGTTCCGCCGTCCGCTTGCAGCACATCGCAATCGATGGTCACGGTGCGTTCCCCTAAGCCCTTCAAGTCGACCACCGCCCGCAGCGCGCGAGCAATCAAACGTTGAATCTCCTGGGTGCGGCCGGTCTGACGGCCGCGCGCGGCCTCGCGCGCGGATCGCGTATGGGTGGCGCGCGGCAGCATCCCGTACTCGGCGGTCACCCAGCCTTGAGCCTGCCCGCGTAGAAATGAGGGCACACTGTCTTCGACGCTGGCCGTGCACAAGACGCGTGTGGCTCCAAATCCCACCAGCACCGAGCCCTCCGCATGCTTGGTATAGCCGCGCTCGAAACTTAAAGTGCGCAACTCGTCGGGTGCCCGACCGCTCGGTCGAAGGCTCACGCCGCCCGCCAGCGTAGTGCCGCCGCACTGGCGTTATCGCTGTAGGGCGCGGAGGCTTCCACCGCTTGCGTCCCGAGATCCGTCAGCGACTCGCGCAGGGGTTTGCCGGCGGTCTGGGCAAAGCGCACGAAATCCTGATCGCGCAGGTTCGCCCAAACGCCGTCCGTGCATAGCAGCAGGACATCGCCGGCTTTGAGCTTGCGCCGCGTCGAGATGGTCATCTCAGGCAGTGCCGCATCGCCGCCGAGGCAGCATTCGACGTAGTTGCGCATCGGATGTCCGTGAACCTCGGCCTCGGTGATCAACCCTTCCCGCAGCAGCACTTCGACGTGGCTGTGATCGCGCGTGCGTTCGAGCACCTGCGACTGGCGCAATTGATAGATGCGGCTATCGCCCACGTGCGCCCAATACGCCGCGGAGTCCTGCACCAGGCACAGCGCGCAGGTCGCGCGCGGGCGCGCTTCCACGCTCAAGCCAACCCCGAGCTTCACGACCTCTTCGTGCGCGCGGCCCAACGACAGGTGCAAAAAGCCCAGCGGATCGAAAATAGGATGCGGAGCCTGCCAAAACGATTCGAGCAGCGTCGCCAACGCGGTTTCGGCGGCACGCGCGCCCTCGGCATGGCCGCCCATGCCGTCGATCACGACCAGCAGCACGGCATTGTCGGCTGCTGCCACCGCGACCCGGTCTTGATTCTCTTCGCGGTGGCCGATGAGGCTGACATCCGCGGTCTCGATCTGCAATGTCAGCTCCTGGGCTTCTGTTAAACTGCAACGCAAGGATTATGGCCGATTCTAGCGCAGACCCCTATGATTCGTAGCATGACCGGCTTTGCGCGACGCGAGCGGCAGTTCCCTTGGGGATTGTTGGCCTGGGAACTGAAGACGGTCAATCATCGCTTTCTGGAAATGGGATGTCGGTTGCCCGAGGAGTTCCGCGTCGGCGAAGCGGAGTTCCGGCAGGCCATCGCCGCCGCCGTGCGCCGCGGGAAGGTCGAGTGTTCCCTGCATTTTCGCCCCGCCGTGATGGCTGGCGCATTCGAGGTCGACGCCGCGCTGCTGGCCAGCCTCATCCAGCGGGCGCAGCAAATCGCCGCGCAGGCGGGCGGCGCGGCGCGGATCGACGTCCTGGAATTGCTGCGCTGGCCGGGCGTCATCCGCGACGGCACCCGCGACCACGCGCCGATGATCGCAGCCGCACATGCGCTGCTCGCCGACGCACTGGCGGAGCTCGCCCGCTCCCGCGACAGCGAGGGAGCACGGCTGCGCGACGCGCTGGAGCAGCGCTGCGCCGGGCTGATCGAATTCGCCGCACTCGTCATGGACCGACTGCCGGAGGTGCGGGCGCGCATGCGCACGAAATTGCTGGAGCGCATCGCGCAGCTGGTGAGCGACGTCGACCACGAACGGCTCGAACAGGAACTCGCGATCCTGGCCCAGCGGCTCGACGTCGACGAGGAGCTCGACCGCCTTAGCGGCCACGTAGCCGAAGTGCGCAAGACTTTCGGCGGCCAGGAAGCCGCCGGGCGGCGCCTCGATTTCTTGATGCAGGAGCTCAATCGCGAAGCCAATACTCTGTCGTCCAAGTCTCAGGACATAGAAACCACGCGTGCGGCGGTCGACATGAAGGTGCTGATCGAGCAGATGCGCGAGCAAGTGCAGAACATCGAGTAGCGTCCGGAGCCATTTGGCCCCGTCGGGACTTCGCTCGCATTTCTCTATAAATCAAGCAATTATTGACAACTGCCGTCCATGGACTTCTAGGCTCTGCCGCGCTAAAGTTTGTTGCTAGGCGCGTAGCTACAAGGCTAGCTACAGCCGAGAGGAACCGCGTGTTCCAGTACTACTACAAAGGTGCGGCCATGGCGCGGGATAGACTGACGGCCCTGCAGGTCAAGCGAGCGCATGAGAAGGGCCACCCCGTGCTGCTCCCCGACGGCGCGGGGCTCTATCTGCGCAAGCAATCCGCTTTGGGCTCGACCTGGACCCTGCGCTACCGCTTTGGCGGCCGGGATCGGTGGATGGCGCTCGGCAGCTACCCGGACATGGAGCTGGCGGCGGCCCGCAGGGCTGCGCGCGCCAAACGCACGCTGGTCGACGCCGGCCGGGACCCGCTGCTGGAGAAGCAGAGCGAAATCGAAGCGCAGCTCAAAGCCAGCGCGGCCAAGAAGTCACAGGGTAAGTTCAAGGAGCTGGCCGAGGACTGGTACGAAACCGAGATCGAGGGCGGACACCTCAAGCACCCGGCGGTGCCGCGCCGGTATCTGGACAAATACATGCTTCCCGAGTTCGGCAGTGCCGTGCCCGCCGACATTACGCCGGCCGCGGCGGCACGTTTATTGGCCCGCGTTGCCAAGAAGGCGCCGACGGCGGCGAATGATCTGCTGCGCCACATGCGGCGTCTTTTCCGATTCGCCGTCCGCAGGCGTCTGATAGCGTCCAGTCCGGTAGCCGATTTCAATCTCAGCGACGCCGGCGGCCAGGAGTCGGCGCGGCAACGATCCTTGAGCCGCGATGAGCTCGAGCGGTTGTTCAAGGCGCTGCGCGACGACCTAAGCTTCGGCGGTACCAACCTGCTAACGATCAAACTGCTGCTGGCGCTCGGCGTGCGCAAAGGTGAATTGCTGGGCGCCAAGTGGGGCGAGTTCGATCTCGATGGCGCGACGGACTTGGGTCCAGTGTGGCGGCTACCGGCCAAGCGAACCAAGACCGCGGCGCCGCTCTCGATCCCGTTAGTGCCGGCGGTCGTCGGATGGCTGAAGGCCCTGCGCGAAGTCGCCTGCGGCAGCGAATTCGTACTTCCAAAGCGGCGCAGAGACCGCCGGCAACGTGCGCTACATGTCGGCATCGACACCTTGAACGCGGCTCTCGCCGGCGTCAATCACGGACTGGATGAATTCACGATTCATGACTTACGGCGCACCATGCGCACGCATTTGTCCTCCTTGGGCATTCGCAGCGAGGTCGCGGAGCGCTGCCTCAACCACAAGCTGCCCGGCGTCCAGGGCATATACAACACGCATGATTTTTTTGCGGAGCGCAAAGCCGCACTCGAAACGTGGACCGCGCTCCTCCTGGAAATCGAGCGCGGCGAGCGCAAGGTGGCGCCCATGCAATCCCGTCGCTCCAACTCGTAACGCCAGAGCACGGAAGCACCCATGCACAATTCGATTGCCCCCGAACAAATCGCCAGCGCCATCCTCATCCTGCGCGGACAGCGCGTCTTGCAGGATTCCGAACTCGCCGCCCTCTATGGGGCGAGCACCAAGCGCTTCAATGAACAGGTTCGCCGCAACCGTAAGCGCTTCCCGGCCGATTTCATGTTTCAGCTCACCGCCGAGGAGACCAGTTCTTTAAGGTCACAAATTGCAACCTTAAAGACCAGCGGCGGCCGCCATCGCATGTACTCGCCGTACGTGGAGGAGACCAGGTCTTTAAGGTCGCAAATTGCGACCTTAAAGACCGGCCGCGGCCGGCATCGCAAGTACTTGCCCTACGTCTTCACAGAACATGGCGCGATCATGGCCGCCACGATTCTCAACAGCCCGCGCGCCATCGAAATGAGCGTCTACGTGGTGCGCGCCTTCGTCCAGCTGCGCGAGATGCTTGCTTCGAACAAAGAACTGGCACGTCGTTTCGCACAGCTCGAGACCCGGCTCGACAAAAGGCTCACCACCCACGATGAAGCCATCGCCGCCATCCTCGCTGCCATCCGCCAGCTCATGCACCCACCCATCCCGAAGCGCCGGCCTATCGGCTTCACCGCGGATATTCGCGAGAAGGTATAGCGATTCCGCAGAAACAGCGACATTTGTATGACAACAGTGACCGAATGCCTATCCTGCCCATTAAGCAAAACGCCGCGCTGTCGACCACAATCGTGTGTCTCTGATCGACCCCTGAGCAGCCGGTGGCGAATGTCCGGTCTCCGGCCCAGCGATGTAATGCCTATGGCGGATAATTAAGGCGCGCCTCGATCGCCTTGAACCGGGACTCCTGGCGAATGGTATCCAGACACTTGTCCACCCTGAAACTCTGGAACCCTGGATCGGCCAGCTGCTCGGCCTTCTCCAGCCAGCGAAGCGCCTCCGCTGTATCTCCCCAGCAGGCGTAGATTCTCGCGTATTCATAGGACGAGCGATCACCCCCGTAAGCCTTGTACTTCGCCATTTCACGTTGCGCGTCGGCGACGCGCCCGAGCGCGTGGTAGGCCTGTGCCAGGCACGCGGCGCGGTCGTCATCATCGAGCGGCGTAGCGGGCGATTCGCACATTGACCCTGCTTGCTCATTGTCCCCTGCATCGAGCAGGGTCTGCGCCAACTCTCCCCCAACGGCCTTCGGGTCCGATACAAGCGCCGCCGCCGCACGGAACTCCGCGAGCGCTTCATCATAGCGGCGAGCTTTATCTAAGTTCTGCCCTAGACTCAGGTGCACCAGATAATTCTGTGGGTCCAGGCTGACGGCGCGCCGCAGCGCCTCGGTGGCACGGTCGAAATGACCGAGGGTACCGACAAACTGACCATAACGACGCTGCACCTGCGCGCTACCGGGGGCCAGCGCGATGGCCCGTTCATGTTCCGGCGCTGCGCCGCGAAAATCCATCATGACGTACGCGCGTATCGTGGCGAGCACCGAGCGCGCCTCACCCCAGCCCGGCGCGAGCGCGACCGCCCGCTCGGCGGCCGCGAGAGCCTGTTTTCGCAACGCCATACGCTCTTCAGGCGGGACGACAAAAATGACCGCGTGCCCATAGGCGCGCGCGCGACCGGTATATGCTGCGGCGTAGTTGGGATCGAGCGCAATGGCCGCGTCGAAGTACGCGAGAACCTTGCGCCAGGCCTCCGGTCCACTCAAGCCGGCGTTATACAAATGTTCGCCCCGCAGGTACGCATCGTAGGCGTCGGGATTGCTAGTGCCACCAGCATCGAGCTTCGCGACTTCCTCGTCGCCGAGTTTGACCTTCAGCTGCTCAGCGACCGCCGTCGCGACATCCCGTTGCACGGTCAGGATATTGCTGAGGTTCCGATCATAGGTCTGGGACCAGATATGAAACCCGCTCGTGGCGTTGATGAGTTGTACGGTAATACGCACCGTCCGGCCGGCACGCCGCACGCTGCCTTCGAGCAGCGCGCCGACGTTTAGCTTGCGCGCTATCGTCGCGGTATCGGCGGTCTGCCCCTTAAATGAAAAGGAAGAAGTTCGGGCAGCAACTTGAAGCCGGTCCACCCGCGACAGAGTATCCAGCAGCTCTTCTGTTATGCCGTCGGCAAAGTATTCCTGCTCCTGATCTCCACTCATATTCACGAAGGGGAGCACTGCAATTGAGTGCGGCGGCGGGTTGAAGGCGATGGCTGGAGCGCTCTGAAGTGTAGACGCGGGTGGCGCTCCAACCTCTGCGAACCGTTTCGATGGTACGAGTCGGTTTGCCACTAGGTAAGCCAGTGCGACGACCGCTACTGCGATCGTCACGAAGAGCGCCGTCTTTGACCGCCAGGATGCCAGGACGTGCCGTCCGGTCGTCGGTGCAGCAGACACCCGAGCGGCTTCCGATGCGGCTTTTGTCGGCCCCTGTGACAGCACGCCTGACAGCAGACGCCGTACGCGCTCGACGAAGGTAGCGGGCGTGACCCCGCCCGGCAGGCGCGTCCACTGCACCTCCCGAAACCGCTCCGGCACGCGTTCGTCATCATCAGGCGTGTCGTCGATCACGACTGGCACGAGGAAAGCTTTGTCGGCAGCCATTAGGTGGCACCGATCGACCGCGAGCTTCCACTCCAGGCGGAAATACCCCTCGTCGCGATCGTGCGTGTTCCGGGATATGACAGGCAGGAATAAAGCGCAGCTCTTAATCTGGCGGCGTATCGACGCATCCCAGGCATCGCCGCCACGAAGCTCGCTTTTGTCGAACCAGACCTCAATGCCGGCGGCACGCAACGCATTGCATAGGTTCTGGGCTGCTTCAGCGTCCTGCGACGCGTAGCTTAGGAACACTGCCTCGTTCGGGTCCGTCATGGCGCGCCCGTCGCAGCGTGTTCCTGAAGATCCGTTGGTTCGGCACGGTCGGCCATGCAAGGGCTCTTGGTTGGCGTTCCCCGTAGCCTACCGTAAGACCCGAGTGTCTGCTTCGCGGCGGCTATTTTAGAGGATTTGCGCAACTATCAGTTGCATCTGGTCGATCAGGGCACCTCACCGATCACGCTCAACGCGACCATCACCGGATTGAAGTTCTTCTTCGATGTAACGCTCGATCGGAGCGAGTTGATGGCGAAGATGAAGCCGGTATTCATGCCGCGTACGGTTCCTGTGGTGTTGAGCCGCGAGGAGGTCGTACGCCTGATCAGCGCGTGCAGGAACTTGAAGCACCAGACGGCCCTTTCGGTCGCCTACGGCGCGGGCCTTCGCGCCGGTGAAGTGGCGGCGCTTAAAGTCGGTGACATCGACAGCACGCGCATGACGCTGCGCATCGAACAGGGCAAGGGCGCCAAGGATCGCTATGCCATGCTCTCGCCCGTGATGCTGCAACGGCTGCGGACCTGGTGGCGGGTGGCACGGGCGCAGGGCAAGATGCTCGAGGGCGGCTGGCTGTTCCCGGGCTTGAACCCCGTCGAGCCCTTGAGCGCGCGGCAACTGAACCGCGCCGTGCATGAGGCCGCTCTCGCAGCGCGCATCGACAAGCGCGTCTCGATGCATTCGCTGCGTCACGCGTTCGCCACCCACCTGCTCGAGCAGAAGGTGGATATCCGAGTGATCCAAGTGCTGCTCGGGCACAAAAAACTCGAGACGACGGCGCTCTATACCCAGGTGGGCACCGAGATCCTGCGCCAGGTGATCGGTCCGTTGGAGCCCGGCCCCTCACCGTAAAGCCGGTCCGTGCACCGTCCCGCCCTGGAGGTCGCGGATATCTTCCGCGGCCACGGGCCGGCGTGGCGAGAGCATCAGCGGGGGCATTTGAGCCTCGGCCAGTTGAAGGTCATGTCGGCCATCGAACAGTGCCGCAGCCTCGCGCTCGGCGGCCATGCGCTGCGCTGTTCATCGTGCGCGCAAGCGCAGATCGCCTATAACTCGTGCCGCAACCGACACTGCCCGAAGTGCCAGGGCAGCGCCGCACAGCGCTGGCTCGAAGCACGCCAGGCCGACCTCTTGCCCGTGGCGTACTACCACGTCGTGTTCACCTTGCCCGCGCCCTTAAGCGCCTTCGCCTACACCAACAAGGAGATTATTTATGGACTGTTGTTCGACATCGCCGCCGAGACCCTGCGCACGATCGCCGCCGATCCGAGGCATTTGGGTGCCCGGATCGGCACGACCCTCGTGCTGCACACGTGGGGTTCGGCGCTGACTCACCATCCACATGTGCATGGCATCGTGCCCGGCGGCGGCCTCGCACCCGATGCCGACCGCTGGGTGCCCTGCAAGCCAGGCTTCTTCCTCTCAGTACGCGTGCTGTCGCGGCTGTTTCGGCGTCGCTTCCTCGAAGAGCTGCAGAACGCGCATCGTGCCGGACAACTCAAGTTCTTCGGCGAGCACGTCGATTTAGCCGACACCGGCGCCTTTGCAGACTGGCTCATGCCGCTGCGCCAGTGCGAGTGGGTCGTCTACGCCAAGCGTCCGTTCGCAGGACCTGAGCAGGTTCTCGCCTATCTGTCCCGCTACACCCATCGCGTCGCAATCTCCAACTCACGCCTCGTGGCCTTGGACGATCACGGCGTCACCTTTCGTTGGAAGGACTATCGCGAACACGGGCGAACCCGCTATAAAACCATGACCTTGGCGACCGAGGAGTTCATGCGCCGCTTCCTGCTGCACGTGCTGGCCTCCGGCTTTCACCGCATCCGCCACTACGGCTTGCTCGCCAACGCCAACCGCCAGCGCGACATCGCCACCGCTCGCGAACTGTTGCATCAGCCGGCGCCAACGCGTCCCGCTGAGCCCGGCAATGGCAGCGCCGATCACGCCGGCTCCAGGCCCACCTTCGTGTGCCGACACTGCGGCGCGCCAATGCTCGTCATCGAGACCTTCGCGCGCGCTCAGCACATTCGGGGCCCGCCGGGCTCATCGCTCCAACCATGATTGATAGCGCACCCATCAACAGAACTTCCCCGGCGGCATCTGCCTCAACGATGCCGCCGCGAACGCCCGTGGCCTCGTTCTGCAAAACGTTCGGGTGTTGTCAACACAATCGCCTCTTGCACGCCCGGTGCCGCTGCGTGCTTGGCACGCCAGCGACTCACATCGATCACGCCGTCCCGACTGTCTTCGCCTCACTGACTTCTGCCGACGTTCAAATCCCCATAGATCCGCGATCCTGCTGATCGGCATCAGTACGTCCCCGCGGTTTCCTCCCTCGGCGCTTGCCCAACGCCTGCCCTCACACCTCAGCGCGCTTGCCGGCATCTGCGTTCACGGGCAGGCGTCGTGCAACCCTTAACGGGAGGCGCCTATCGCCTCACCCATTGGGGGGCACGGGGATCGGGATCCATTCTACGAGCCATACATCGGAAAGGTTGACGTCGGGACATTGCGCTGCGACTCGTTTGCGCGTCCTTGCGAGATCATCTTCCGGCGTACGTGCATCTTTCCTTTCCATCATCGAAAGTCTGTCGCGATCTTGCATGCACCCTGGCGAGCGCGCGAGGTGCAATTGCTCCGCTTCAGACTCCTCGCGCTGCCGATGTTTGGGGCCCGCGCTGCACGATCCGGCGACGATTGCCTTTAGACGAGCTATCTCTGTCGGACGGTCCGCGTCAGCTAGATATTGACGTCCCTGGCTTTCCATAAGCTTGTATACGGGAGCGATCGTCCTGAGCGCTTCCAACTGTTCAAGCGCATCCACGCATACAGATACAGGCGCTTGATCGGCCGGAACCGCATGCGGGAGCAACGCCAGTCCCAACGACAGCAACAACGCAGCACGTTTCATTTTGTATGCCCGACCCTGATAGGCGTGACCGAAGCCAACTTCTTCTCGGGTCACAATGTGGCCCAAACGTAAGCCGCGGGCTATCCTGCCATCACTCTAAAACGCGACAAAGATTTGCTAATGCACGATCACTCCTCAGGCACAGGCGCCCAACAACTTGTAGCTAACTACGTAGCTGAATGCTGTCGTCCACTTGGCATATCATGTTAAATCAATCTCTTAGTTGCACTTCGCGCGAGCAAGTGCAGATCATCGAGTAGCCGCCGATGCCGCGCGGACGCCTTTACGTCGTATCAGCCCCCTCGGGAGCGGGCAAGACCAGCTTGGTGAAGGCCTTGATGGAGCGCGAGCCGCGTATCCGTTATTCCGTGTCTTATACGACGCGCAAGCCGCGGCCCAACGAGGTCGCCGGGCGCGACTACCACTTCGTCGATGTCGAGCGCTTCGACGAGATGGCCGCCCAGGGCGAGTTCCTCGAACACGCCCGGGTCTTCGACAATTGCTACGGCACCGGCGTGCGCGCGGTGGAAGAAGCGCTCGCACTCGGCGAACAACTGTTGTTGGAAATCGACTGGCAGGGCGCACGGCAGGTCAGGACCCGCCTGCCCGAGGCGCGCAGCATTTTCATCCTGCCGCCGTCGCGCGATTCATTGCAGCAGAGGCTCAAGGCCCGCAGCACCGATGCCGACGCCGTGATCGCACGCAGGCTCCAGGACGCCGCGCAGGACATCACCCACTGGGCGGAATTCGACTACGTGGTGATCAATGACCGCTTCGACCGTGCTCTCGTGGACTTGCAGGCCATCGTCGAGGATCGCGGCAGCCATTTAACCGCGCAAAGAGCCGACGTGGCGGCTCTCGCGGCGCAATTGCTGGCAGGGGCTTAGAATAAGCTCGAGGCGCGCACAATTGGCCGAACCCGGGGGTTTTCTGCTATTCTGACAATCCCTTCAATGGAACCTTGAGTATGGCGCGTATCACAGTCGAAGACTGCCTGCAGAACGAACCCAATCTATTCAATCTGGTGTTGTTGGCCGCCAAGCGGGCCCGGCGCCTGGCGAACGGTGCCGAAGCCACCTTGGAATGGGAAAACGACAAACCGACTGTGGTGGCGCTGCGCGAGATTGCCGCCGGAAATATCACGCTCGAAATGTTGGAAGAGCCCGAGGAGCCGGTTCCGCCGCCGGTGAGCGAGCTGGACATGCCGTCTGATTTCCGTGCGCCGCAACTCGGCCTTGGGGACTAACCAAGACCGGCCTTCCCAAGAGCGACGATGGACTATGCGTCTTCCATACTCGGTTTCCTACCCGGTGGAAGACGGTCCACCGGGATCAGCCAGCTCTTAGACAAACTCGAAGCGTATCTGCCTCCTCCGCAAGTCGAGCGGGTGCGGGAGGCGTATGAATTCGGCGCGGAAAAGCACCGCGGCCAGAAGCGCGTTTCGGGCGAACCGTACATCACCCACCCGGTCGCCGTCGCCGATATTCTTGCCGATCTGCGTCTGGATGCCGACACGCTGGTCGCGGCCATTTTGCACGACGTCATCGAAGACACGCCGACTGCCAAGGCAGAAATAGCGTCGATCTTCGGACAGGTCGTGGCCGAGTTGGTCGACGGCGTCAGCAAGCTGGACCAGATTCAGTTCAAGAACCGTCAGGAGGCGCAAGCCGAAAGCTTCCGCAAGATGCTGCTGGCGATGGTGCGCGACATCCGCGTCATCATGGTCAAACTTGCCGACCGCATGCACAACATGCGCACCCTCGGAGTGATGCCGCCGATCAAGCGGCGCCGCAGCGCCCGGGAAACCTTGGAAATCTATGCGCCGATCGCCGAGCGGCTCGGCCTGTATGCGGTCAAGCTCGAGCTCGAGGATCTGGGGTTTCGGGCCCTGTATCCGTACCGCTACCGGGTTCTCGAACGCGAACTGAAGCGCGCGCGCGGCAACCAAAAGGAATTCATCGGCAAGATCGCCGAGACCTTCAAGGCCGCGCTGCAGAAGTCGGGGATCGCCGGCGCGGTGGAAGGCCGCGAAAAGCATCTCTACAGCATCTACAAGAAGATGCAGAACAAGAAAATCTCCCTCAACGAAATGGTCGACGTGTACGGCTTTCGCATCATCGTCGACAGCGCCGATACCTGCTACCGCGCCTTGGGATTGGTGCACGGCGTCTACAAGCCCATGCCGGGACGCTTCAAGGACTACATCGCCATACCGCGGGTCAACGGCTACCAGTCGCTGCACACGACCTTGTTCGGACCCAACGGCGTGCCCATCGAAGTGCAGATTCGCTCTGAACAAATGCACCGCGTCGCCGAGTCCGGCATCGCCGCGCATTGGAAGTACAAGTCCGGCGGCGATTCGTTCGGCGGCATCGAACACGATCGCGCCCGCGAATGGCTGGCGAGCCTGGTGCAGATTCAGGAAGGCGGCAGCTCCGAGGAATTCCTCGAGAGCGTCAAGGTCGATCTGTTTCCCGACAAAGTGTACGTGTTCACCCCCAAGGGGAAGATATTGCGGCTGCCGAGCGGCGCGACCGCGGTGGATTTTGCCTACGCCATCCACACGGACGTCGGCAATCGCTGCGTGGCGGCCAAGGTCGACCGGCGGCTGGTGCCGCTGCGCACCCCGCTGCGCAACGGGCAGACCGTGGAGATCATCACGGCGAAGGGCGCCACGCCGAACCCCTCCTGGTCGAGCTTCCTGGTCACGGCCAAGGCGCGTGCTGCGATTCGGCAGTACCTGAAGAACCTCAAGCGCGGCGAGGCCCTGGAGCTCGGCCGGCGGCTGCTCGAGCTCGCGCTCGAGGAATTCTCGCTCAGCTTGAAGAAGATTCCGCCGGCGGAAATCGACGCCGTGGTCAAGGAGCTGAACTTGAAGGACGCGGCCGAGCTCTACGAAAAAATCGGCCTGGGCGAGCGGTTGGCGCCGTTGGTTGCGCGCCGTTTGCAGCCCGCGCATGTGGGCGCCGACCGTAGCGCGGTGCACAGCGGTCCGCTGATGATCGCCGGCACGGAAGGCCTGCTGGTCACGTATGCACGCTGCTGCTTTCCGATTCCGAACGATCCCATCATGGCTTATTTGAGCGCCGGCCGCGGCGTGATGATTCATCGGCAGAATTGCGGTAATCTCGCCGAGTATCGCAAGCAGCCGGACAAGTGGCTGTCGGTTGCGTGGGAAGCGACGGAGGGCCGCTTGTTCAGCTGCGAGATCCAGCTGGACATCAATAATCGGGTCGGCGTTCTGGCCGCGGTCGCTTCCAGCATCGCGGAAACTGAAACCAATATCGATCAGGTGTCGTTGGAAGAACGCGACGTGAACAGCTCGTCTCTCAAATTTCAGCTCCAGGTGCGCGACCGCAGGCATCTGGCGCGCGTGATCAAGACCATCCGCCGCATGCCGGACGTGCAGCGGGTATTTCGCACCCTGGCTTGAAATCCATGAGCAAACAAATCATCTCGACGCCGGACGCTCCCGCCGCCATCGGCGTTTATTCGCAGGCCGTGCGGGTGGGCAACACCATCTGGGTATCGGGCCAGATTCCGCTGGACCCAAAGACCAAGGAATTGGTGCAGGGCGATGTGGAAGCGCAGGTGCGCCAGGTGTTCGAGAACCTGAAGGCGATTGTCGCGGCCGCGGGCGCGAGCTTCGACGACGTCGTCAAGGCGACGGTCTTCTTGATCGACCTCTCTCATTTCGGGCTGGTCAACAAGGTGATGGCCGAGTATTTTCGCGAGCCGTATCCTGCGCGGGCCGCGGTCGGCGTGGCGGCGCTGCCGCGCGGAGCCCAGATCGAAGTGGAGTGCATCGTCGCTCTGTGACCCTACTCAAGCCGGTCACGGTGCTGCGCGGCGTCGGCGATTCGCTCGCCTTGCGGCTGCGCGCCTTGGGAGTCGAGACCACTCAGGATCTCCTGTTTCTCCTGCCGTTGCGCTACGAGGACCGAACGCGTGTCGTGCCGTTGGGGGAATTGCGGCCCGGGCAACGCGCGGCGGTGGAGGGTGAGGTGCTGCTCACCGAGGCGGTATTTCGCGGGCGCCGGCAGATGCTCTGCAAGATCGCCGACGGTTCGGGCTTTCTGACGCTGCGGTTTTTCTACTTCACCTCGCAACAGCAGAACGGACTCGCGCGCGGCACGCGCATCCGCTGCTTCGGCGAAGCGCGCCGCGGCCCCATGGGTCTGGAAATGGTGCATCCGGAATACCGGCGCGTCGATGCGAGTGCCGCCGAGGCGCCCGAGGAGCATCTCACGCCCGATTTATCCCGGCACGGAAGGCGTCACCCAGGGCCGCTTGCGCATGCTCGTCGGCATGGCGCTGGATCAGACCCACGCCGGCGACATCGAAGACTGGTTGCCGCGCATCCGTCCTCGCCGATTCGCGCCTGCCACCGCTGCGCGACGCGTTCGAACTACGTGCATCGGCCGCCGGCGGACGCTCCGGTGGAATTATTGTTGAGCGGGCGCCATCCGGCGCAGCGCCGCCTGGCATTCGAGGAGCTGCTCGCGCATCAGCTGTCGCTCAAGCTGCTGCGCCGGCGCATCCAGAGCGATCCGGGCTGGCCGCTGCACTCGGACGGCGCCCTCAAAGCCGGCTTGCTGGCTGCGCTGCCGTTTCAGTTGACGACGGCGCAGACCAGGGCGCTGCGCGAGATCGAGGACGATCTCAAGCAAGCCAAGCCGATGCTGCGCCTGGTGCAGGGCGACGTGGGCTGCGGCAAGACCTTGGTTGCGGCGTTGGCCGCGACGCAAGCCGTGCAGTCGGGCCGGCAGGCAGCGCTCATGGCGCCGACCGAACTTCTGGCCGACCAGCATGCACAGAATTTTCGGCGCTGGTTCGAGCCGCTGGGGGTTGCCGTGGCGCTTTTGACCGGGCGGCAAACCGGCAAGGCGCGCAGCGCCGTCTTGCAGGGGATCCGCGCCGGTCATGCGCCCATCGTCGTCGGCACACAGGCCCTGTTTCAGGAGAGCGTCGAGTTCGCCGCGCTCGCCTTGGTCATCGTCGACGAGCAGCATCGCTTCGGCGTGCATCAGCGCTTGAGCCTGCGCGAAAAAGGCGCATCACCGGGGGCATCAGCCGCATCAACTGATCATGACCGCGACGCCGATTCCGCGCACGCTGGCGATGACCGCCTACGCCGATCTCGATGTCTCGGTGATCGACGAGCTGCCGCCGGGCCGCACGCCCGTGAAGACCGTGGTACTGGCAGAGGCGCGCCGCGATGAGGTGGTGCAGCGGATTCGAACCGCCTGTCTCGAAGGACGGCAGACGTACTGGGTTTGCCCGCTCATCGACGAATCGGAGGAGATGCCCTACCAGGCCGCGGAGGAAACCGCTGCCGCCCTGGCCGCCGCGTTGCCCGAGCTCTGCGTCGGGCTGGTTCACGGCCGCATGCCGTCGGCCGCGAAGGAGGGCACCATGCGGCGCTTCAAGGACGGAAAAATCCAGCTGTTGGTGGCGACCACGGTGATCGAAGTCGGCGTCGACGTGCCGAACGCCACACTCATGGTCATCGAGAATGCCGAGCGGCTCGGGCTGGCGCAGCTGCATCAACTGCGCGGCCGCGTCGGGCGCGGTCAGCACGCAAGCTCCTGCCTGCTGCTGTACCGCTCGCCGCTGTCGCCGCTCGCGCGGGAACGCCTGGCGGTGATGCGCGACACCAACGATGGATTCGAGGTGGCGCGGCGCGATCTCGAATTGCGCGGACCCGGCGAACTGCTCGGAACGCGCCAGACCGGGCTCGCGCAAATGCGCGTCGCCGATTTGATGCGCGACGCCGATCTCTTGCCGCGGGTGCAGATCGCGGCGGAAACAATGCTGCGCGAATGGCCGCTGCACGTCGCGCCGCTGGTCGGCCGATGGGTTGGGCATGCGGAGCAATACGGCCGCGTCGGGTAGAATGGCGCATGACACTGCCGCGCTCAGGTGTCGAGTTGATCGAGCGGGTCGCCGAGCGCTGGCGATGGATCGCCTATCGCATCCGCTTCCACCCGTTCACCACCCAGGAACTGCCGAGAATCCTCGACGGTCTGCGTGAGTACGGGCGGCTCATGCGCTTGGACCGCCCGATCGGCATCTGGCTGCTGCTCTGGCCGACGCTATGGGCGTTGTGGATCAGCAGCCGCGGCAAACCGAATCCTCGCATATTCATCATTTTCGTGGCCGGCACCGTAATCATGCGCTGCGCCGGTTGCGCCATCAATGATTACGCCGACCGCAGCTTCGATCCGCACGTGGCGCGCACCTTGGATCGGCCCTTGGCGGCAGGCCGCATCTCGACGCTCGAGGCGTTGCTGTTGTTCGCCGCGCTGTCCCTGGCGGCCTTGATGCTGGCGTTGCAACTGAACAAGCGCGACGCTGCTGCTGGCGGTGGCGGGCGGGTTTCTGGCGATCAGTTATCCCTTCGTCAAGCGCTTTCTGCCCGTGCCGCAGATGTATCTGGGGGTGACGTTCGGCTGGGGAATCCCCATGGCGTTCGAGGCGCAGTTCGAGCAGGTACCGCGAGTCGCGTGGCTGCTGTTGCTGGCGAATGTGCTGTGGGTCACCGTATACGACACGATGTACGCCATGGTGGATCGCGACGACGACGTCAAGATCGGCGTGCGCTCGACGGCGATCGTGTTCGGCGATTCGGATCGCCACATCATCGCGGTGTTGCAGCTCATGACCCTGCTCTGCCTGTACCTCGTCGGCCGCATGATTCACATGGGTTGGTGGTACTACGGCGGATTGTGGGCGGGCGCCGGCGTTCTTCGCCTATCAGTTGTGGCTGATACGGGCGCGCGATCGCGACGGCTGCTTTCGCGCCTTCCTCAACAACAACTATTTCGGCATGGCGGTGTTCATCGGCATGGCGTTGGAATATCAGTTTGTACGCTGATGCCGCTCGCGCTGCTGCTGGCGCATCATCTGCCGCATGCGGCAGGCTGCGGCGGCGATACCGCGGATCTCGCCCCCATCAGGCTGTCGCACAGTCCGCCGGTCGGGCAGCTGAACGCCGCAGCAACTGAGAGCGCTGTCGATGGAATGCGAGAAGTATCCGCCGCGGTTCGATGCGCGGCCGCTACGATGCCGCGTATTGCGGCGACTGCGATGGCCGCGTGGGCCGACGCACCGTTGCAGATGGTACCCGTTCAATGAGGAGGATTTGTGGCTGTACGCAATGATTGGACGCTGGCTGAAGTGAAGGCGCTGTTCGCGCTGCCGTTCATGGAATTGATGTTCATGGCACATCGAGGTGCACCGGACTTTCAAGCGCCGAACAGCGTGCAGATCAGCACGCTGCTCAGCATCAAGACGGGGGCCTGTCCCGAGGACTGCGCTTACTGCCCGCAGAGCGCGCGTTTCGATACGGGATTGGAGACGCAGGAGCTGCTCGAGATCGAAGATGTTGCCGCACGCGCGCGCGCGAGCGAAGGAGGCCGGCGCCACGCGCTTCTGCATGGGCGCGGCGTATCGATCGCCTCGACGCAAGGATCTCGACAAGGTGCTCGCCATGATCCGCGAGGTGCAAGAGCCCTCGGGATGGAGACCTGCGCGACCCTCGGCATGCTGACGCCGCAGCAGGCGCACGAGCTCAAGGCGGCCGGGCTCGACTACTACAACCACAATCTGGACACCTCGCCGCGCTATTACGCAAAAATCATCACCACCCGCACCTTCCAGGATCGGCTGGACACGCTCGAGGCCGTGCGCAGTGCCGGCATGAAAGTTTGCTGCGGCGGGATCGTCGGGATGGGCGAGGAACCGGAAGATCGCGCCGAACTCCTGCACATCCTCGCAACCTTGCCCGAGCATCCGCAAAGCGTCCCCATCAATCAGCTGGTGCGCGTCCCGGGTACCCCGCTCGAGCACGCCGCGGCGTTGGACCCCTTTGATTTCGTGCGTACCGTCGCCGTCGCGCGCATTCTCATGCCGCAGAGCTGCGTGCGATTGTCGGCGGGCCGCGGCGAGATGAGCGACGAATTGCAGGCGCTGTGCTTCCTGGCGGGCGCCAATTCCATTTTTTATGGCGAAAAGCTTCTGACCACCGGCAACCCGGACACGCAGCACGATCAAAGTCTGTTCCGGCGGTTGAAAATCGCGGTGCAGGCGGCGGTGTGAGCGCCCGCGATGATCCTGCGCCGCCCGGCGTCGCGGCCTATGCACTCGATGCCGCGCGGGTGCGGCGCTCGTTCGATCGCGCTGCAGGCGACCTACGATGCGGCTGCCGTGCTGCACGCCGAGGTGCGCAACAGCCTGCTGGCGCGCCTCGATCTGATGGCGTTGGCACCGCGCGTGGCGGTGGATGCCGGTGCCGGTACCGGCCATGCCTCGCGCGCCCTCAAGCGCCGCTACCCGAGAGCGCTGGTCATTGCCTTGGACATCTCGCAGGGCATGCTGCAAACCGCCGCCCGCCAGCAAAGCTGGCTGCGCCGTTTTTTGCGCGTGTGCGCGGATGCCGAGCGGCTGCCCCTGGCGGACGGCAGCGTCGACTTGATTCTCAGCAATCTCATGCTGCAGTGGTGCAGTCCTGACCCGGTGTTCGCGGAGTTTCGCCGCGTGCTCGCGCCGCACGGCCTCCTCTGCTTCACCACGCTGGGTCCGGACACCCTGCGCGAGCTGCGCAGCGCTTGGGCGAAGGTGGATTCGCGCACTCATGTCAGTCAATTCATCGACATGCACGACATCGGCGATGCGCTGGTACGCGCCGGCTTCGCCTCGCCGGTGCTGGATGTGGAGCGCTACACCTTGACCTACCTTGACCTGCCGCGCGTTGCCGCGGATCTCAAGGCCACCGGCGCCCACAACTCAACGATGGGTCGAGCCCGCGGCCTCACCGGACGCCGTCAATTCGCCGGACTTAAGGCCGCGTATGAGGCATTTCGACAGGACGGCCGGTTGCCGGCGACCTACGAGGTGATTTTTGGCCACGCTTGGACCCCGGCCGGCGCCGCCCCGCGCCGCACCCACGATGGTACGAGCGTATCGCTCGAGGACGTCAAGCAGCAATTGCGCGCACGGCGCCAACGGCAAGCATGAAAGGGGGCAGCTGAGTTATTCTAGGATGCATGGAACAGCGCATCGAACTTCAGCCAAATTGTTCGCTGAAGCCTGCCGGCGCGACGCTTCTGTTTGTAGCTACGTGCCTGTTTTCCATGGGTTTTGCGCTTTTTTTCGTGTTCCGCGGTTTCTGGCCGGTGCTGCCCTTCGCGGCTCTCGAAATGCTGGGGCTTGGACTCGCCCTGCAGGCCAGCATGCGGCGCGGGAATTACTCGCAAACAGTGCTGATCACGGACTCGCAAATCAGTCTCGTCACCCGCTCGCGGCACGGCGCGCAAAAACAAGAGTTTGCGCGGCATTGGGCGAAGGTTAGACTTCGCAGTCCGTCGAGGCGCCATGGCACGAGCCAGCTGACCATCGAGAGCCGCGGACGGGCCTACGAAGTGGGCAGTTTCCTCACCGAGGAAGACCGGTGCCGCCTGGCAGAGCGTTTACGTTACTTGGTAGGCGGGATGAACGAATCGCCGCCGCTTGAAATCGATAGAACTGTAGGGGATCCGTTTAGATGAGCATGACTTCCGAACCGCGACTCAACGCCTGGGGCCGTGCGCTTGGCCTAACCGCCTTCGGGTTGGCGGCCAAGGCCGGCGCCAATACCTCGAATGGCTACAACCTGCCTCTCGGCGTCACCTCCTTGAGCCGCGACATCTACACCCTGCACATGGAGATCTTCTGGGTATGCGTGGCCATCGCGGTGGTGGTCTTCGGCGTGATGATTTTTGCCCTGGTGAAATTCCGCCATTCGCAGGGCGCCATAGCCGACACCACCTTGGTGCATAGCACCAAGGTGGAAATCATTTGGACCATCATTCCGGTCGTGATCCTGGTTGTCATGGCGATTCCGGCCGCGAAGGTCATCCTCATGATGGAGGACACGCGCAACTCGGAACTGTCGATCCGGGTCACTGCCTACCAATGGAAATGGCAGTATCAGTACATGGACGCCGGCGAGGGCATTAATTTCTTCTCGACGCTGGCGCGCGACTCGAATTTCGCGCGCGAGCTGCGTTCGGGCATCGATCCAAAGACGGTCCCGAACTATCTGCTGGAGGTGGATCATCCGATGGTCATCCCGAGCGGCACCAAGGTGCGCCTGCTGCTGACCTCGCAGGACGTGATCCATGCCTGGTGGGTCCCCGATTTCGGCGCCAAGCGCTCCGCCGTCCCGGGCTTCGTCAATGAATTGTGGTTCAGGGTCGACCCCGGCAAGGAAGGCATCTATCGCGGACAGTGCACTTCGCTGTGCGGCCGCGACCATGGCTTCATGCCCATCGTGGTGGACGTGCGCACGCCCGATGATTTCAAGAAATGGGTCGGGGAGCAGAAAGCCGCGCGGCAAAGCCGGCAGTCGCGCAAGTTGCGGACGGAGCCAGCGGATCTTCGCACCGCCAGTTCCGTGCAAGCCTTACACGAACGAGAACTTAAGCACCATGGCTAACGCCCACAACGAGCGATACCGCTCACCACGACGACCAGCCACGACCACAGCGATCAGCCGGCGACCGGGATCAAGCGTTGGCTGTTTGCGACCAACCACAAAGACATCGGCACCATGTACCTGGTGTTCAGCCTGATCATGTTTTTCATCGGCGGTGCGATGGCGATGGTCATTCGGGCGGAACTGTTTCAACCCGGCCTGCAGCTCGTCGATCCGGTGCTCTTCAATCAGCTGACCACCAATCATGCGCTGGTCATGATATTCGGCGCGGTCATGCCCGCGTTCGTCGGCCTTGCCAATTGGATGATTCCGATGCAGATCGGCGCGCCCGACATGGCATTGCCGCGCATGAACAACTTCAGCTTCTGGATTCTGCCGTTCGCCTTCACCTTGCTGTTGTCGACGTTCTTCGTCCCCGGCGGCAGCCGCCGCGGGCGGCTGGACCCTGTATCCGCCGCTGTCCCTGCAGACCGGCGACAGTCTTTCCGATGCTGATTTTCGCCATCCACATGATGGGCATCTCCTCGATCATGGGTGCGATCAACGTCATCGTGACCATCATGAACATGCGCGCTCCCGGCATGACCTTGCTGAAAATGCCGCTGTTTGCGTGGTCCTGGCTGATTACCGCGTATCTCTTGATCGCGGTGATGCCGGTATTGGCGGGCGCCGTGACCATGCTGCTCACCGATCACTTCTTCGGGACGAGCTTCTTCAATGCGGCGGGCGGCGGCGACCCGGTGATGTTCGAGCACATTTTCTGGTTCTTCGGGCACCCCGAGGTCTACATCATGATTCTGCCGGCGTTCGGCATCATTTCGGAGATCTTGCCGACCTTCTCGCGCAAACCCCTGTTCGGTGCGACTTCGATGATCTACGCCATCGCGTCGATCGCGTTTCTGTCCTTCATCGTCTGGGGCCACCACATGTTCGTGGACGGCATGCCGCTGGCCGCGCAGCTGTTCTACATGATTTCGACCATGCTGATTGCGGTGCCCACCGGCGTGAAAGTGTTCAACTGGACGGCAACGATGTGGCGCGGCTCGCTGTCCTTCGAGCCCCCGATGCTGTTCGCCATCGCGTTCCTGTTTCTCTTTTCCATCGGCGGCTTTTCCGGCTTGATGCTCGCGATCGTGCCGGCCGACTTCCAATACAATCAAACCTACTTCGTGGTCGCGCACTTTCACTACGTCCTGGTGCCGGGCGCCATATTCGGAATCATGGGCGGGGTGTATTACTGGCTGCCGAAATGGACCGGCCACATGTACAACATGACGTTGGCCACGACGCACTTCTGGCTGTCGGCGATCTTCGTCAATGTCCTGTTCTTCCCGCAGCATTTTCTGGGACTGGCGGGCATGCCGCGCCGCATTCCCGACTATGCGGTGCAGTTCACCGACTGGAACATGGTGTCGTCCATCGGCGGGTTCGCTTTCGGCCTGTCGCAGATCCTGTTCGTCATCGTGATCGTGCAGTGCGTGCGCGGCGGCAAGCCGGCGACTGCCGAGGTGTGGACGGGAGCGCGTCCCACGGGCCTCGAATGGACCTTACCGTCGCCGCCGCCGTATCACAGCTTTACCGAGGCTCCCCAGATCCAATGAACAGCTCGGTAAGACGCCGCGTCCGTAATGGCGCGCTGGGCTTGGGTGCACTGGCGCTGGCATTTTATCTGGGCTTCATCGTGCTGCTGGTACTGCGCAGTCATCACTGATGGACGCGAGCGACTCAAAAAAGCGCGCCAACCGCAAGCTGCTCCGGGCGCTGCTGATCATGACCGCCGGCAGCTTCGCCTTCGGCTGGGCTTTGGTGCCGCTGTATGACGTCTTTTGCAGAGCCGCGGGGATCGGCAATGCGGAAGCCAAGGCCGGGAAATCGGTGGTTCACGAGGCGCTCGATCCCAACCGGGAGGTGACGATCGAGTTTATCGCCGAGCCGGCGTCGGTGGGCAGCTTCGATTTCCAGCCGAAAGTCGCGTCGATGCGCATTCATCCGGGAAAGCTCTACGACGCGGTGTTCCATGCCAAGAATTTGACCGGGCAGCCCGCCGTGGCGCAGGCGGTCCCCAGCATCTCGCCCACCGGCACGGCGAAGTACTTCCATAAGACGGAGTGCTTTTGCTTCACCCCGCAGAAATTTGCCGGCGGCGAGGCACGCGATATGCCGGTGCGCTTCATCGTGGATCCAAAATTGCCTAGCGATGTGGATAAGCTCACCTTGGCGTACACGATCTACGACGCGACCGCGACGGCGGCCGCGCAATCGGCAACACGTCCATAGCCAAACGTCTTAAACTCACGGTTTTCATTCAACGGTTAGAGATCGAATCATGGCGCAAGCGCACGCGGATGCAGAAAAATACTATATCCCCCACGGCAGCCCGTGGCCCATCTTCGGCTCCGTAACGTTGTTCACGTTGATGTCGGGCGCCATTGCCACTCTCGACGGATGGCTGCCGGCCTATGCCCTGATTCCGGGCTTCGTCATGCTGGCGCTGCTGTTCATTTTCTGGTTCCACACCGTCATCGACGAGAACCAGCGGGGCATATACAACATGGCGGTGGACCGATCGTTCCGCTTAGGGATGATGTGGTTCATTTTCTCCGAAGTGATGTTCTTCGCCGCTTTCTTCGGCGCGCTGTTCTACGCGCGCAATTTTGCCGTCCCCTGGCTGTCGGGCGACGGCGTAAAGATCTTCACCAAGCTCTTGTTGTGGAACGATTACGACGGGATCTGGCCCACCAATGGTCCGGCCGCCGTAGGCCCGCGGCCCAACGGCACCTTTGAAACCATACCGGCGCTGGGTTTGCCCGCGGTCAACACCGCCATCCTGTTGTCGAGCAGCGTCACGGTCACGATCGCACATCACGCGCTGATCGCCGGCCACCGCACACGCCTCAAGATATTCCTGGCCGCCACCTTCTTGTTGGGCTTCACGTTCGTGGGCCTGCAGGCCACGGAATATCACGAGGCCTACACCGAGCTCGGGCTGCAACTCGGTACCGGCATCTACGGCTCGACCTTTTTCATGCTGACCGGCTTCCACGGCATGCACGTGACGGTGGGCGCCATCATGCTGACGGTCATCTGGTTCCGGGTGATGAAAGGCCATTTCACGCCGCAGCGCCATTTCGGATTCGAGGCCGTCGCGTGGTACTGGCACTTCGTCGACGTGGTATGGCTCGGGCTGTTTACTTTCGTCTATTGGCTGTAGCCCGGCACCACGTGCTGCGGCTCGATCCACCCGCTGTAATAGGCGACGATCAGCAGCACAAATAGCGCCACCGACAGGCCGATGCGCCAAGCCAATGCCTTGACCATCTTGGCGCCGTCTTCCGGATTGCGGCTCGTCAGGTGGAACAGCGCCTTGCCCAGGCTGATCAAGATCAGCACCAGCATCGCGATGACGAGATATTTGAATATCACATAAGCAGTATATCGTGGCGATTAAAATAGGTTCCCGCATCTTCGCCCCGCGGGTGTTCACGACGCTGCTCACGGTGGGTTTGATCGTGCTGCTGATATCGCTCGGCCGCTGGCAGTTGCGCCGCGCCGACGAGAAGCGCGTGCTGTTCGATTCGTTCGCGGCGGGAACCGACGCGACGCAACCGGTGGATCTGCAAACACCTCCCGTGAGACGCTACCAACACATCGAGGCCGGCGGCCACTACGATGAGGACCGGCAGGTATTGATCGACAACATGGTCCATGCCGAACGCGCCGGTTACTTCGTCATTACGCCGTTCGCCCTGACGGGGGGCGGTTGGGTGTTGGTGAATCGCGGCTGGGTGCCTCTGGGACCGAGCCGTGCCGCGCGGCCGGCCATCCCCGTTGCCGGCAACACTCGGCTGGTGCGCGGCCGCGCCGACCATATGCCGAGTCCCGGCATCCAGATGGGAACCAAGGCGGCGCTCGCCCCGCCCTATCCCGTCGTTGCCAGCTTTCCCAGCCGCCTTGAAATCGCGCAGCTGCTGGGCGAGTCCTCCTGGACCCGCGCGACGGATTTGGTGCTGCTCGACCCCGGCGAGCCCGATGGCTACGTCCGTGACTTGGTCGGCGCCCGGCTTCCCGCCCATGCGCCACGTGGGCTACGCCGTGCAATGGTTCGCCCTGGCGCTGACTTTGGCGGTCATCTACGTCGTCACCAATTTGCGGCGCAGCCGATGACGGATCCCGGCGCCCAAGACCGCCGGCGGCGGCGAGTGCTGGTCGGCCTGGCGCTGCTATTCTTTGCGCCCTTAGGGCTAGCCTTCTATTTGTACTACGCACACGCCGGTTGGCACCCCGGCGGCCGCGTCAACACCGGCGAGTTGATCGACCCCGCGCGGCCGCTCCCGGGTGCGAGTTTCCTGAAAGGGAAGTGGACATTGCTGCTGGTCGAATCCGGGTCCTGCGAGGCAGCGTGCCGCGCGCGTCTGTACGACACGCGGCAAGTTCGGCTGGCCCTGGATCGCGACATGAAACGCGTGCAGCGCGTGTTCATCGCCGAGGACGGCTGCTGCGATGCGGAGTTTCTGCACGACCAGCACCCGGACTTGATCAAATTGCAGCGGGCCGCGGCTGCGCCCCTGCTCGCTCTCTTGCCGCAAGAAACTAGACGCGCGGCCCGCGCGCCGCGCGTCTATCTGATCGACCCGCTGGGCAATCTCATGATGTTCTATCCCGCTGACGCCAAGCCCAAGGGCATGCTCGAAGATCTGAAGCGATTGCTGCGGCTTTCTTCCATAGGCTAGCGCATGGAATCGCAACGGCGTCTGTACTGGTTCAGGCGGTTGGCTCTCGCCGGTGCGCTGTTCGCAGCGGCCGTCGTCGTGCTCGGCGCCTGGGTGCGCCTCACCGACGCCGGCTTGGGTTGTCCGGATTGGCCGGGCTGCTACGGGCATATTTATCCGAACGGCGGCGGCAAAGCACTGCACGAGATGATCCATCGGTATTTCGCGGGGACTCTGGTCGTGGTCATTACGATCCTGTTGCTGTGGACGGCGCGCTTTCGCCAGGACCCCGGCCAACCGATGATTGCGGCCGCGCTGCTATTCGTCATCGTCTGCGTGCAGGCCGCTCTCGGCGCCCTGACGGTGACCCTGCTGCTCAAGCCTTTGATCGTCACCGCGCACCTGCTGGGCGGCCTCACCACTCTTGGGCTCCTGTGGTGGCTGTCCCTGACGCCGCCGACGAGGGCTGCGGGCGAGCGCGATACCGCTCTGCAAAAATTTGCCCTGGCGGGGCTCGCCGTTCTGATGCTGCAAATCGCACTCGGGGGTTGGACCAGCACCAACTACGCCGCCGCCGCCTGTCCGGATTTTCCGACCTGCCAACGCGCGTGGTGGCCGCGAATGGATTATCGGGATGCCTTCGTTTTGTGGCGTGGGCTCGACATCGATTACGAAGGCGGCGTGTTGGCAAATCCTGCTCGGGTCGCCATCCACGTTACGCATCGACTGGGCGCGCTGCTGGCGGGCTCGGCATTGATTGGCCTCGGAATCCTCACCGCCGTGCGTGCCCATAACCCGCGCCTCGCGCGCGCCGGGCGCTTATTGATGCTTGCCGTCGTCGTCCAGATTGCGATCGGTGTGACGATGGTGAATCGGGGCGTCCCCCTGAGCCTCGCGACCCTGCACAATGCCGGCGACGCCTTCTTGGTCATCAGCATCGCGACTCTGCTGCGCGCCCTCTGGCCGGCCCTAGATGTGCCGGCCGCCGCAATCAGCGTGGTACCCTTGCATCGTGCCGACACTTCCCGATAGCCTCCGAATCGCCCTCGTCGGCCCCCGCCGTTGGCGGAATTTCCTCGAGCTCACCAAACCCAAGGTCAGCCTGCTGATCGTGTTCACCGCGGTGGTCGGCATGGTACTGGCGTCGCCGGGGCTGGTGCCGCTGCCCGCGCTGCTCTTCGGCACCCTCGGCATCGCATTGGCATCGGGGTCCGCCGCCGCCTTCAATCATGTGCTCGACCGGCGCGTCGATGAGCACATGGCGCGCACGCGCCGGCGGCCTTTGCCCACCGGGCATATGCAGACTCGGCATGCGGTCGCATTCGCCGCCCTGCTCGGCCTCGCATCCATGTCGATTCTGTGGCTCCTCGTCAATCGCCTCACGGCTGCACTGACCTTCTGCTCGCTGATCGGCTACGCCATGGTTTATACGATGTGGCTGAAGCGCGCGACGCCCCAGAACATCGTGATCGGCGGTGCCGCGGGCGCCGCGCCGCCGGTGCTCGGCTGGGCCGCCGTCACCAATTCGATCGATCCGCAGGCGCTGCTCTTGTTCCTGATCATTTTCACCTGGACCCCACCGCATTTTTGGGCCCTCGCGATCGCGCGGCGCGACGACTATGCCAAAGTCGGCATTCCCATGTTGCCCGTGACTCACGGCATCCCGTATACCCGCCTGCAAATCGTGCTCTACACCATTTTGCTGGTGCTGGCCACGCTCCTGCCGTATCTCACCGGAATGAGCGGCTTCATTTACCTGGGGTCGGCGCTCGCGCTGAACGCCCGCTTCCTCTACTACGTGCTGGCGCTGCAACGCGGCCGGCGGCCCGACCTGCCGATACGCACGTTCAGGTTCTCCATCACCTATCTGCTGCTGCTGTTCGCAGCTCTGATTCTCGATCACTATTTCTTGTTCAAGGAATAGACGGGATCAGCACCAGGCTCTCCAACATGGCAGGGCCAACGCAGCTCCATCTGAGTACGTTACCGCACCGACGCCTTGAGGCGTAAGGAGTAGATAACAGCCTTGTACGCACTAGAGCTGAGTGAAAAAAACAATGACCCGTTCGCATGCAGTAACTCAGCGCCGGGCCATCGAACGTCTCGCGCTCTTTCTTGTGTGGTTCTGCGCATCGACAACGCCGAGTTGGGCGGTGCCGAGCTTTGCCCGCCAGACCGGCATGGCGTGCGCCGCGTGCCACACCGTGTTTCCCGAGCTCACACCCTTCGGCCGTGAATTCAAGCTGAATGGCTACGTGCTCGACAATATCAAGCAGATCAAGGGAATCACGGTCGAGAACCGCGAAACGCTGGCGCTCAACTCGCTGCCGCCCCTGAGCATGATGCTGCAGATCTCGTATACGCATACCGGGGCTGCGCTTCCGGATGCCGGCGTGACGGGCGCGCAGGCAAAGGACGGCGATGTGCTGTTTCCGCAGCAGGCGAGTTTTTTCTACGCCGGCAAAATTGCCGATGGACTGGGCGCCTTCGTGCAGCTCACCTATGACGGTGTCGGCGACAGTTTCGGGTTCGACAACACCGACATCCGTTATGCGAAACATCTGGATTTCGGCGGCGGTCCCGACTCGGCCCACCCCAACGTGCTGTTCGGCGTCACGGTGAACAATGGGCCCACGGTGCAAGACGTCTGGAACACAACGGCCGCCTGGGGCTTCCCCTATTCCGGCAGCAGCGTGGCGCCGACCCCGAACGCCTCGGCCAAACTCGACAGCGGCGCCGGCGGCATAGGCCAAAACGCCGCCGGAATCGGCGTCTACACCTGGATCGACAACAGCATCTATGCTGAATTCAGCGTGTATGGCGCGGCCATCCGCGGCGGCAACCATCCTCTCGACAGTACGCAGACCAACGTCATTCACGGCATATCGCCGTACTGGCGCCTCGCGTATGAATACCGCTGGGATCGCAACAGTGTGTCCATCGGCACCTACGGCATCCAGACCAAGATGCATCCGGGAAGCGGGACGCCGCTCGCGGGCCGGACGGATCGCTATACCGACACGGCCGCCGACTTCCAGTATCAGTTCATCGGCGAGGAACATTTGTTCACCGTGCTGTCGACTTACATCAGCGAAAAGCAGAAGCTCGATGCGAGCGTCATGGATCAGTTCGCGGAAAACAGCAGCAATGACCTCAAGACCTTCAAGCTGGTCGGCGAATACAGCTACCAACGCATGATCGGCGGGTCTTTGGGATATTTCAGGACTACGGGCAGTTCCGACTCGGGACTGTATCCGGGAACGCCGGTTGCTCCGGTGCCGGTATCGGGCAGTATAACGAACAGCCCCGATTCCAGCGGCTACGTCGCCGAGGTGAATTACCTGCCGTGGCTCAATACCAAGCTGCAATTGCAGTACGTGAGCTACGACAAATTCAACGGCGCAAAGCAAAACTACGATGGTGCGGGGCGCAACGCCTCGGATAACAACACGGCGTATTTGTTGGGTTGGATTTTGTTTTGATGCCGGTTAGGCTTAAGGGCGGGAGAGAGAAATGAAAATGAGCCGCTTCACCTATTGCGCCCACGCTGTAATCGCGCTCGGCGCGTCGCTGTATTGCGCCTGCGCGCAGAGTGCGGACATCCCCCCTGATGCGCAACGTGCCGCTGCGAAGACTGCAGCGGAGGTCTGCGGCTCGTGTCATGGGGTGAACGGCCGCAGCATCTCGCCGACGTTTCCCAATTTGGCCGGCCAGACCGTTCCGTACATCGAAACCCAACTCAAGGCGTTCAAGGATCAGTCGCGGGCGGATCCCGACGCCCAGGCCTACATGTGGGGCATGGCGGCACAGTTGAGCGACGGCACGATCAGTGCGCTCGCCGCCTATTTTGCAGGACAGCCGCCGGCGCCCCCCGCCAAGGCCGGCGACCCGGCGCTGATCGCCAAGGGCAAGCGCCTGTTCGAAGAGGGCGTGCCGGCGCGCCAGATCCCGCCGTGCGCGTCGTGTCACGGATCCCACGCCGAAGGGCAGGCGGTGTTTCCGCGTCTCGCCGGCCAGCATGCTCCGTATCTGCTCAAGCAGTTGCTGGTGATTCAAAATGTGTTGCGCACCGCGCCCGTCATGCACGGCGTGATCAAGGATCTGACCAAGGACCAGATGCAATCCGTCGTCGCTTATCTCGAGTCGATTTAAGCCAGTTTTTCGGTGCCGATGGGCAGGGCACGCAGCCGCTTGCCGGTGGCCGCGAATATCGCGTTGCAAAGCGCGGGGGCGACCAGAGGCACCGCGGCTTCGCCGATGCCGCCGGGCGCCGCGTCGCTGTCCACGAGATGCACGTCGAGTTCGGGCATTTCGTTGTTGCGCAGCACCCGATAATTGTTGAAGTTGGTCTGCCGCACCTTGCCGCCTGCGATCGTCACATCCCCCCAGCGGGCGGCCGACAGACCGAAGACGATGCCGCTTTCGATCTGCGACTCGACGATCCTCGGATTGACCATCTGACCGCAATCGACGACGCAGACGATCTTGTGCACGATGAGCTCACCGCCGACGATGGAGATTTCCGCCACCTGCGCCAGGTGGCTCGTATAACCTTCCATCAGCGCCACGCCCTGATGGCGGCCCGCCTGCGCCTTGCCCCATCCGGCCCGTTCGGCCGCGAGCTCGAGTACGCGCCGCTGGCGCGGCTTGTTGGCCAGTTGCCGCATTCGAAAATCGTAGGGGTTCATGCCGGCGGCCGCCGCGAGCTCATCCATGAAGCTTTCGATCACGAAGCAATTCGGCGCGTGGCTCACGGAGCGCATGTAGCCCACATCGATGCCGATTTCCTGCCGCGAATAGCTCACCGCAAGATTCGGCACGTCGTAGAGATTATTGACCGCGGCCTCGATCACCGAGTCGTCCACGCCCTTGACCGGCGGAAACATGCGCTCGGTAATCGAGGGACTGGTGATGTGCAATTTCCAGGCGATCACTTTCCCGGCCGCATCGACGCCGCCGCTGACCTCTTCGTATGCCGGCGGACGGTAGGTGTCATGCGTCATGTCATCTTCGCGCGTCCAAATGACCTTGACGGGCACGCCGACCGCCTTCGAGGCTTCGACCGCCGCGGGAATGAAATCAATGTCCAGGCGCCGGCCGAAGCCGCCGCCGATCAAGGTGGTATGCACTCTGACTTGGGCGGGCGACAGTCCTGCCGCCGTTGCCGCCGTCGTTTGCGCGACCTGCTGAACTTGCGTGCCGACGTACAAGTCGCAGCCGTTGGCCTTGACGTCGGCCGTGCAATTCATCGGCTCCATGCATGCATGTGCCAGCAGCGGCAGGTAGTACGACGCGCTTAAAGTGAGCTTCGCCGACTTGAGTGCCGCCGCCACATCGCCATCGGTACGCGCCGTGAGGCCGGGTCCGGCTGCGGCGGTTTTTTTCAACAGCGCGTGGATGGCGGCATTGTCGAGCCGCACGTTGGCGCCGGGATCCCAAGTGATATTCAGAGCGCGGCGCGCCTTCAGCGCCTGCCAGAAATGATCGGCGACCACCACGACGCCGCTGCCGCTCCGCAGCACCTTGCGCACTCCCGGCATTTTCTCGGCTGTTGCCGAGTCGAGCGCAGTCGCCTTGCCGCCCAGCACGGGACTCTGCGCGAGCGCGGCGTACAGCATTCCGGGCAATTTGACATCGAGACCGAACTCGGCGCTGCCGTCGACCTTGCCCGGCGTATCGATGCGGGCCCGCGGCTTGCCGATGATCTGGAAAGCGCTCTTGGGCTTTAATTTCACGTCTTTGGGAACCGGCAGCTGCGCGGCCGAGTCGGCCAGCTGGCCGTAGGTCAGGACCTTGCCCTGTGCGTTGGTGATGCTGCCATTCTCGGCGCGGCACTCTCCCGGATCCACGCGCCAGCGCTTGGCCGCAGCCGCAACCAGCATGGTGCGCGCGGTTGCCCCCGCCATGCGCAGCTTGTCCCAGGACTCCTGCACGCTGTTGCTGGTCCCGGTAATTTGTCCGCCGTTTCCGGGGCTGATGTACGCGTCGCCCACCGGTGCCGCCTCGATTCGGATCGCATCGAAGTTGATGTTCAATTCCTCGGCCAGCAACATGGGCAGGGCGGTGTATACGCCCTGGCCCATCTCGGAGCGGTCGACGATGATGGTGATGGAATTGTCGCCGGCGATTTTTAGCCAGGCATTCAGTTGACCGCCCGCCGGCGCCCGCGGCACGGGCCGGCGCCGCCGAACTCGACCGGCCGCCGGGCCTGGGCAGCGCCAGCGCCAGTATCAAGCCGCCGCCGACGGTGGCCGTCGCACTCAGAAAGCCGCGACGGCTCGGATCGGAAACCGACCTCACTGCGGCGCGCTCTGGTCGAGCAATTCCGCGGCGCGGTGAATCGCCCGGCGGATTCTTGGGTAGGTACCGCAACGGCAAATATTGCCGGACATGGCCGCATCGATATCGGCGTCGCTGGGTTTGGGATTGGCCTTGAGCAGCGCAGCCGCGGACATGATTTGCCCGGACTGACAATAACCGCACTGCGGTACGTCGATTTCCAGCCAAGCTTTCTGCACCGCGTGACTGCGGTCGCGCGATAGACCTTCGATCGTCGTAATGGACTTGCCGGACACGGCGCTCAGGGGCAGCACACAGGATCGCGTCGCGGCGCCGTCGATGTGCACGGTGCAGGCTCCGCACAGAGCCATGCCGCAGCCGTACTTGGTGCCGGTCATTCCGAGATGATCGCGCAGCACCCAGAGCAGCGGCGTATCTGGCTCGGCGTCGACGTTAACCACCTGATTGTTGACAGTAATTGGTATCATTGTAATCCCGTTGGCGGGGTCTCCCGGCAGGCCGCAATGGTAGGATGGCGCGATGCCGACCGCAACGAGCTTCTATCCGCGCATTTTTGCGCTCGTCGTCGCCGCCGCTTTGGGCTACGCCCTGACCCTGATTTTCGCGCCGTTTGTCGGCCCCCTGGCTTGGGCCGCGTTTCTCGCATTCCTGCTGTACCCGCTGAATCTGCGCTTGCGGCGCCGATTTTCCGGCCGGGGGATTGCGGCGGGTGTGCTGACGGTGCTCGCGCCGGTCACCATCCTCCTGCCCCTGAGCGCGCTGTCGATCGATTTCGTGGCGCAAATTTCGGCGCTCTTGCAGAAGCTGCAAAAATCCGCCGCCGAGCTCGACATCAAATCGTTTTCTGATCTGCAGCAATTTCCCTGGATCGCGCGCATCAACGTTTGGCTGGAGGCGCACGCGGGCGTTTCGGCGGAGCAGATTCAATCCTGGCTGGTTTCGGGCACCCGCGAGGTTCTGCAGCGCGCTGCCACCTTGAGCGGCGGTTTCTTTCTCGGCGCCTTGGGATCGCTGTTCGGATTCGCAGTCATGTTGTTTCTGCTGTTCTTTTTCCTGCGCGACGGCGATGGCATGCTGGCCCGGGCGCGCCGCCTGATTCCGCTCGACGATGAGCGCAAGGAACGTCTGTTCCGGCAATTGAGCGGCGTCACCCGCGCGATCGTCATCGGCACCAGCGTCACGGCCATGCTGCAGGGGGTTTTGATCGGCATCGGGTTCACGATTGCGCGCCTTCCCTCGCCGGTGGTGTTCGGGGTCCTGGCTGCGCTTCTGTCCATGTTGCCCGTGGGCGGCGCGGCCTTCGTTTGGGGTCCCGCGGCGATCTGGCTGTTCGTCTCCGGCCGCTGGGGCTTTGGGATATTCATGCTCGCCTGGGGTATCCTGCTCGGCGGCCTCGACAATGTCTTAAGACCCATGCTGATCTCCGGGCGGGCAAGAATCTCCGCGTTGGCGGTGTTCGTCGGCGTGCTGGGCGGGATATCCGCATTCGGCTCCATCGGCATCATTGCCGGCCCGGTGGTGCTGTCCCTGGCGCTGGCCCTGATCGAGTTTGCCGAGGAAAGCCGGTCACGCGCGCCCTGACCTCAAGCCTCAAGTACAATCCGCGCCCTTATGGACGTATCGCATCTTCTCGACGGGCTGAACGACCATCAGCGACAGGCGGTTGCCTCGCCGTTGGGGGCTGCCCTGATTCTGGCCGGCGCCGGCAGCGGCAAGACCCGCGTCCTGGTGCATCGGGTCGCCTGGTTGATCCAGGTGGAGGGTGCCTCGCCGAACAGCATTCTCGCGGTCACGTTCACCAACAAGGCCGCAGCCGAAATGCGCAGCCGCATCGAAACCCTGTTGGGGTTGCCGAGCGGCGCCATGTGGTTGGGCACGTTCCATGGATTGGCCCATCGGCTGCTGCGCATCCATTGGCGTGAAGCGGGCCTGCCGCAAAGCTTCCAGATTTTGGACTCCGAGGACCAGGCGCGGGTACTGCGCAAGGTATTGAAGGCGCTGGATCTCGACGAGACCCGCTGGATACCGCGCGAGATCCTGTGGTTCATCAACGCGCAGAAGGACGAGGGTCATCGCGCCAAACACATCAAGGATGACGGCGATCCGACACGCCGCCAACTGATCAAGATCTACCAGGCCTATGAAGAGGCGTGTCAGCGCGCCGGAGCCGTGGATTTTGCCGAGCTGCTGCTGCGCGCTTTCGAACTGTGGCGCGACAATCCGTCGCTGCTGCAGCACTATCGCACCCGCTTTCGCCACGTCCTGGTGGATGAGTTTCAGGATACCAACGCGATTCAGTACCAGTGGTTGATGCTGCTGACCGGGCCTCAAGGGTTGCCGTTCGTCGTGGGCGACGACGATCAGTCCATCTATCGGTGGCGCGGTGCGCGCGTCGAGAACTTGCAGCAGTTTCGCCGCGATTTTCCGCAGGCGGTTCTGTACAAACTGGAGCAGAACTACCGTTCGACCGGCACCATATTGAAGGCCGCCAACGCCCTGATCGCGAACAATGCCGGGCGGCTCGGCAAGACATTGTGGACCAGCGGCGAGGATGGCGAACGCGTCAAGGTGTACGCAGCCTTCAATGAGCGCGACGAGGCCGACTTCGTGGTGAATCGGATCCGCGATTGGGTCGCGCACGGCGGCGCGCGCCGCGAAGTGGCGGTTCTGTACCGCTCGAACGCGCAGTCGCGAGTCTTCGAAGAGGCCTTTCTCAACGCACGCATGCCGTATCGCGTCTACGGCGGCTTGCGCTTCTTCGAGCGCGCCGAGATCAAGGACGCGCTCGCTTACCTGCGCCTCATCGCCAGCCGCGCGGACGACACTTCGTTCGAGCGGGTCGTGAATCTGCCGGTCCGCGGCATCGGCGCGAAAACCATGGATACGGTACGCGATTTCGCCAGGAACCAGGCGACCTCCCTTTGGAACGGCGCGCAGAGCTGCATGCAGGGCGCGCTGCCGCAAAGAGCCGCGCTGGCACTGCAGGCCTTCATGGCGCTGATCGACAAGCTGGCGCATGAGGTCCAGGGTCTGGAGCTTCACGAACAGGTAGATCACGTCATTCAAATGAGCGGGCTCATCGAGCACTTCAAGAAGGAAAAGGGCGAGCGGGGCGAAGGGCGGATCGAGAATTTGCTGGAGCTGGTCAGCGCCGCGCGGGGGTTTTCCCCGGAAAGCGAGGCCGAAGCCGAACTATCGCCGCTCGAGTCCTTTCTCGCGCATGCGGTTCTGGAATCCGGCGAAGGCCAGGCGGACCCCTACGATGATTGCGTGCAGATGATGACGCTGCATTCAGCCAAGGGCCTGGAATTTCCCGTGGTGTTTCTCGCCGGCATGGAAGACGGGCTGTTTCCGCACCAGCGCTCCGTCGCCGATTTGGCGGGCCTCGAAGAGGAGCGCCGCCTGTGCTACGTCGGCGCGACCCGGGCGATGCGCCAGCTTTACATCACGTACGCCGAACAGCGCCGCCTCTATGGCGTGGATACCTATGGGCAGCCCTCGCGCTTCATCGGCGAGTTGCCGCCCGAGCTGGTGGAGGAAATCCGCCCGCGCTTGCAGGTGTCGCGGCCGGTATTCGTCAGGCGCAGCAGCAGCCTCGACGAGCCGCCCGCCGCGAATATGCGCATGGGCAGCCGGGTCCGGCATTCGAAATTCGGCGACGGGGTCGTGCTCAATTTCGAGGGCAACGGACCGCACGCCCGCGTCCAGGTCAATTTTGAGAGACAGGGGACGAAGTGGCTGATGCTGTCTTACGCCAATCTCGTTCGTGTAGAGTAATACGGCTGTGAAAATCATCATTTTGGGCGCTGGACAAGTCGGCCGCACGGCGGCGTACCACCTCTCGCGGGAGGAAGCGAACGACGTCACCGTCATCGACATGAACGAGGAGATTCTGCGCGATCTGCAGGATCGGCTCGACATTCGCACGGTGAACGGCAACGCGGCGAGCCCGCGAATCCTGGAGGCCGCCGGGATCGCCGCCACCGATATTCTCGTCGCGCTGACCAACAGCGACGAGGTCAACATGCTGGCCTGCCACATCGCCTGGACCTTGTACCGGACGCCGAAGAAGATTGCGCGCGTGCGCTCGGCCGACTTCACGGAACGGGACAGGCTGTTCGGCGAGAACGCGATCGCGGTGGATGTTTGGATCAGCCCCGAACAGCTGGTGACGGAGCACGTCGCACGATTGATTCGATATCCCGGCGCATTGCAGGTACTGGATTTCGCCGATGGCCGCGTGCGCTTGGTCGGGATTCGCGCCCTGCAGGGCGGTCCCCTGGTGGGGCAGGCGCTGCGGACCCTGCGCGAGCACATTCCCACGGCGGACGCGCGCGTCGCCGCCATTTACCGGGCCGGCAAGAGCGTCAAACCCGAGGGCGACACGGTGGTCGAGGATGGCGACGAGGTGTTCTTCCTCGCGGCGCGCAAGGATATTCGCATCGTCATGAAGGAGATGCGCCGCGAAGAGGCGCCCGCGCGCCGCGTCGTCATTGCGGGCGGCGGCAATATCGGCGTACGCCTGGCAGGCGAATTGGAGGACCGGAACCAGGTGAAACTGATCGAACGCGACGGCAAGCGGGCGAGAAAGGTCTCCGAACAGCTGAAAAGCACCACGGTTCTGCACGGCGATGCGGCGGACGAGGAATTGCTGCTCGAAGAGAACATCGACAGCGCCGACGTGTTTGCCGCCCTGACGAATTCCGAGGAGGCGAACATCCTGTCGGCCATGCTCGCCAAGCGCCTGGGCGCGCACAAGGTCATGGCGCTGATCAACAAACCCTCATACGCGGAGTTGATCGAGAGCGGCTCGATCGATGTCGCCATATCGCCGCAAACGGTGACGATCGGCTCGCTGCTCGCGCACGTGCGGCGCGGCGACGTCGTGCGCGTGCACTCGCTGCGGCGCGGCGCGGCCGAAGCGCTCGAGGTGGTGGTCCATGGCGATGCCGACAGCTCGAAAGTCATCGGGCGCCGCATCGAGGATATCACCCTGCCCGAAGGTACGACGCTCGGGGCGGTGGTGCGCGGCGAGGATGTGATCATCGCGCATCACGACACCACCGTGCAGCCGGACGATCATCTGATCCTCTTCTTGACGGACCGCCGGCATATCGAAGCCGTCGAAAAGCTCTTTCAAGGCTCCGCCTCCTTTTTGTGAAAGACATCTTACTGCCGGTCGCGCACGTCTTTGCCCTCGTCATGATGGTGTTCGCCGTGACCATGCTGGCGCCCTTAGTGCTCGCCGTGTGGGCGCTCGATGCGGCTCTCTGGTCCTTCGTCATCTCCGCACTGGCGACTTTCTTGCTCGGCGCGACGTTGTGGCTCGCCACGCGACGCTTCAAGCGCGAGCTCAAGACCCGGGACGGATTGATGCTGGTCGCGCTCACGTGGGTCGCTCTGCCGGCGGTGGCCGGCTTCCCGCTCTGGCATTTTCTGCCCATCAATTTCACCGAAGCGTACTTCGAGGCGGCGTCGGGCCTGACCACCACGGGCGGCACCGTGCTCTCGGGACTTGAATTCCTGCCGCGGTCCATCAATCTTTGGCGCCATTTGCTGAGCTGGCTCGGAGGCATGGGCATCATCGTGCTGGCCGTGGCCATCCTGCCGATGCTGGGCGTCGGCGGCATGCAGATCTATCGCGCGGAGATGCCGGGCCCGATGAAGGACACCAAGCTCACGCCGCGCATCGGTCAGACCGCGAAGCTCTTGTGGGCGGTGTATGCCGGACTGACGGTGACTTGCATCGTATGTTTGAAATTGGCCGGGATGAACTCATTCGACGCCGTCTGTCATGGGTTTTCAGCGCTTTCACTCGGCGGTTTTTCAACTTACGACGCCAGCATCGGGCACTTCAATTCACTGCCCATCGAGATGGTGCTGACCGTATTTCAGGTATTGGCCGCCTTGAATTTCGCCACGCACTATCTTGCCTGGAGCCAGCGCGGAGTCTGGGCCTATTTTCGGGACGCGGAGGCGAAGGCGATCTTGGGCGTGCTCGGCGTGAGCTGCATCGGCATATCCTTGTTCCTGTATCTCAAAGGCAGCTATGCCGACTACCCCACGGCGCTGCGCCACGCAGTCTTCAACGTCGTATCCATTGCGACGGACAGCGGGCTGCACACCCAGGACTATTCAAAGTGGCCGATATTCGCGCCCATGTGGATGATGTTCTTGAGCTGCATCGTGGCGAGTTCCGGTTCCACCGGCGGCGGCATCAAGATGATCCGTACCTTGGTGCTGACCAAGCAGGCGCATCGCGAGCTCAATCAGCTGGTACACCCCAACATGGTGCGTCCGCTCAAGGTCGGCGGCACGGTGATCGCCAATCGCGTGGTGTTTGCGGTACTGGCCTTCGTGTTTCTCTACTTCATGAGCATCGTGACGCTGATCTTCGTGCAGTTGGCCAGCGGCTTGGATTTCATGACCTCGCTGTCCGCCATCCTGGCTTGCATCAACAATGCCGGCCCCGGCTTAGGATTGGTCGGCCCCGGCGGCAACTACGGCGTCTTGAGCGATTTCCAAACCTGGGTGTGCTCGGCGGCGATGCTGCTCGGCCGTCTCGAGGTATTCACCATTCTGGTGCTGTTCACGCCGACGCTGTGGCGGAAATGAGCACGGCAGGCGATCACACCCAATCCTTCGCGAGCTTCCTGCCGGCGAAGAACAAAAGCAGCGCGGCAATCAAGTAAAAGCTCGTGCCTGCCAAAATGGCATAACGCAGGGATTCCGAGCCGAATCGCGCCCGCGTCAAGTCCGACACTACGCCGATCAACGTCGTACCGAGTCCGATGCCGATGAGATTGTTGATGAACAAGAACAGTGCCGAGGCCGTGGCGCGCATGTTGCCGGGGACGAGATGCTGGACCGCCGCCAACACCGGGCCCAGCCACGCCAATCCAAGCGCTGTCGGCACCAGCAGCACGGCGAAGCTGATCCAAAGGGTCGTAGAGAGTACGCCGGCCGCATAGAACGGCAGGGTCGCAAGAAAGGCGATTGCGGGAATATACGCATACATCGCTCTGCGCTTCGCGCCGTATCGGTCGGCCAGCGCACCGCCGAACCATATCCCGATCAGTCCGCCGACGAGCACCAGGGCGCCGAACCCCAACGACGCGTGCAGCAAAGTCAAATGAAAGCTGCGCACCAGGAACGACGGCGCCCAGAAAAATAATCCGTATCCCATCATGGAGGCGGACGCGGCGCCCAGCGACAATCCCCAAAAACTCGCTTTGCGGGCGAGCACGGCGATGACCTCGAACAAGGAGGGAGCAGGCGCACCGTCGACGCGCTCCGGATCGAGCGCACCGCGCTCGGGCTCGCGGACCGTTGATTTCAGCAGCGGCGTAATCAGAAGACCCGCGAGCCCGACGATGAAGAACGCCATGCGCCAGCTCACGAGGCTGGTGATGTAGCCCCCCAGCACGATGCCGAGGGCGGCGCCAATGGGTATGCCGAACGAGTACACGCTCAAAGCCCTCGCGCGCTCCTTGGCCGGAAAGTAATCGCAGATGAGGGAATAGGCCGGAGCGACGCCGCCCGCCTCGCCGACACCCACCCCCACGCGGGCCATGAAAAGCTGTCCGAAGCTGTGGGTGAGTCCGCACACCGCGGTCATCAGGCTCCACAGCGCGAGCGCCACGGTCATGATGCTCGTACGGCTGACCCTGTCCGCCATTCGCGCGATCGGTATTCCGAGCAGCGTGTAGAACAAGGCAAATGCGAGGCCGCCCATCAGTCCCAGCTGCGAATCGGTCAAATGCAGCTCCGCCTTGATCGGAACGGCCAGAATGCCGACGATCTGCCGGTCGATGAAATTGAAGGTATACACGATGACCAGGACTACGAGCACATACGAGCGGTAGCCCAAGGATGCCGCCGGGGGAGCGGCGCTCATGCGGGCGTCGCCGGCAGAATTCGCGACAGAAACCCGTCCAAGGCCGCGATGCATTCAGGCTCGTCGAGCAGCGGTACGTGGCCTCGGTTGGCGACTTCCAATTGCTGCAAGCCGGGATTCTCGTTCTTCATGCGCGCAAAGGTGGCGGCGCTCAGGATGTCGGAACGCGCCCCGCGAATCGCCAGCGTCGGGACGTCGCGCAGCGCCTGCCACAGCGGCCATAGGTCCGGTGCCGCCGCCGGGGCCGCGCGCAGGGCGGCGCCGATACCGGGATCGGCGTCGACCTCGACGAGGCCTGCCGCATTCGCGCGAAAGCCGCGCCGCGCAAGCGCTTGCCAGCGATCCTCCGAGAGGTCCGGCCATGCGTCGCCGAACATCGCCTGAGTCTGCGCGACCGCCACGCTCCAGGAGCCTGCGGGCGGCAGCCGGCCCGCATATTGCTTGATGCGCTCGACTCCCACGGGGTCGATTTCGGGTCCCACATCGTTCAGGACCATGCCGGCGATGCGGCCGGGCTGGCCGAACCCCAGCATCATCGCGAGCATGCCGCCGAGCGAAGTACCGATGACCGCGACGCGCAGCGCATCCATCCTGTCGAGCAGCGCCACAATGTCCTGAACGTAGACCGCGGGCTGGTAATTTTGAATTTGCGGGTCGCGCGCCGAGAAACCCCGCCCCCGCAGATCGGGGGCGATCACGCGATAACGCCGCTGAAGATGCGGCGCCAGCTCTTCGAAATCACGGCTGTTGCGCGTCAATCCGTGCAGGCAGAGCACCGTCGGCGCGCCGGCTTCGGGTGCCGGATAAACGCGCGAATAGAGGCCCAGGCCGTCATGGCTCTGCCAGTGGATCTCCGCATACTGCTCCGCCAATCGATTTCTCCGATTAATAGACGACGTCGGCCAGCTCTTGTCGCAATTCGCGCTTCAGCACTTTACCGTTGGCGTTGCGCGGCAGGGTCGCGCGAAATACGACGCCGCGAATCCGTTGCTGCTTGCCGACGCGCGCGTTGGTCCATTCGACCAGCGGTTGCGCAGCCGGCGGCGCGCCGCCCGCCGGCACCACCACGGCTACCGGAGTCTCGCCCCACTGAACACTGCGCACCCCGACGACCGCCACGTCCGCGACCTCGGGGTGCGTGCGCATCACCGCTTCGATATCCGCAGGATAGATATTCTGCGCGCCCGACAGGATCATGTCCTTCTTGCGGTCGACGATGTAGAGGAAGCCTTCGGCGTCGAGCCGCCCGAGATCCCCGGTGCGCAGCCACCGGCGTCCCCGGCGGTCCGTCCAGGTCGCCTCGCCGCTGGCAGCGTCGTTGCCGTGGTAGCCCGACATGAGCAATGGGCTCAAGCCGACGATCTCGCCCGTTTCGCCCGCCGCCACCTCAAGATCATCGTCGCCGATGATGCTGAGCTCGGTGCCGAGAAAGGGCTTGCCTACCGAATCGGTCTTGCTCGCGAAATCCTCGGGCGAGAGGATGGTACACAGCCCCTCGGTGAGGCCGTACAGCTCGATCAGGTGGCAGTCGAAGCGCCGCGGAAACTCGCGCTTGATGTCCAGCCCCAACGGCGAGCCGCAGCACATGAGCGTATCGAGACTCGACAGATCGTGACGTTCGAGATTCGCGACGTCCAGCAGCTTCTCCAGCTGCAGCGGCACGAAGGTTCCGTGGGACACGCGCTCGCGCGCCATCAGCAGGGCAGCCGCGGCGGCGTCGAAGCTCGGCATGACGACCAGGGTCCCGCCCACCAGCACGGTGCAGAGCATGGCAACCCAGGTGATGTTCGAGAACAGTCCCAGGGAGCACAGCGTCACGCAATCCCCGCGGTAGCGAAGCGCCAGCGCCAGATCGACCGCCCAGTGCATGCGGGAAGCATGCGTATGCACGATGCCCTTGGGCGACCCGGTGGTGCCCGAGCTATAGATGATGTTGCATTCCTGCAGGGGCCCAACCTCGTCGCGCCACTGCGGCGACTGTGCCGCCAGCCAGCCATGGAAGTCGAACCAAGCCGCCGCGCCGCCCAGACCCACGCGCGCTGCCCGGGCAACCACCTCGGACTGCGCGCGCAACTCGTCGATGCGCCGGCAGTGCCGCTCAGATGCGAATATGGCGCGGGCGTCGGCATCTTCGATCATTCGCGCCACCGCGCTGTCGCTGATGGACGGGTTCAGCGGTACCGCCACGCCGCCAAAGCGCAGGATGCCGAACAACAGCACCACCATCTCCAGGCTGTTGTCCATGAGCACGGCAATCCGATCCCCGGCGCAAAGCCCGAGGATCTTGAGGCCGCCGGCCGCGCGCGCCGTCTCGCGCTCGAACTCCCGCCACGTGAGGCGCCGCTCGCCCTCGATCAGCGCCGTCCGCGCGCCGCGCCATTTTCCATTGAGTGCGACCAGGGCGGGCAGCGTGACTTGCGGTGCCTGAAACCAGGCCATGACCTTGCTTTGGCTTCCGCTAGAAATGGTACTGCGCTGTGACCTGGTAGGTGCGCGGCGGCCCATAGAAGCCGATCTGGCTCACGTTGGCGAGCAGGCCGGTGCCCGTGCCGCCAAAATCATAGCCCGCGACGCGATACCAGCGATCCAACAAATTCTTGCCGTCAAGCGAGAAGCGCCACGCGCCGCCGCTGGTGGTGAAAGCAAGGCCGGCATCGATCAGGCCGTACGCCGGCTGATCGGTCACGCTGGCGGTGGTGTTGGCCACCTTGGTGAAGCTGCGCCAGTCCCAGCCGGCCCGCGCGAGCAGCGACCCCGCAGGCAGATCCCACACGTACGCGGCCTTGGTAGCGACAGTCCAGGCCGGCGCGTTGATGGGCCGATTCAAGTTGGCAATGTTCACCGGCGGCGAATTGACCGTACAACCCGGGGTCAACGCCGTGCAGCCGACCAGGAAGTCTTGATAGTACGAGTCGAGGTAGCCGACATTGAGCCCGAAAGTTAGCGCCTTGACCGGGCGCCAGGCGGACTCGATCTCCACGCCCTGGTTGATTTGCTTGCCGGCGTTCAATACCGCCGTGACGTTCTGCGGCACGCCCGCGGTGTCGACGAATTGCTGCACGCCGATCTGCGCGTTCTTGTAGGGATCGTAGAACAAGGTGAGATTCAACTGCAGGGTGTCGGCGAGCAGCGTTGACTTCAGCCCAAGCTCGTAGCTGTCCGCGGTCTCCGAGTTATAGCCGTTTTCAGTCTGTGGATAGACCGCGGCGTTGCCGCGCATGTCGAAGCCGCCGCTCTTGAAGCCCTTGCTGTAGGAGACATAGGTCATGACCTGCGGCGTGATGTGAAAATCAACCCCGAGGCGCGGCGATACATTAGAGAAGGTGCGGCTGTTGGTGTAGTCCGTGAGTATTCCGGCGGCGGGCGTCGGGAACAGAAAGAATCCGCTGGGCGGCTTCGCGGGATCGAAAAATGTCTCGTTGGCAAGCAGCTGGGTCGGCCCGATGCTCGCGTATTGGGCTTGATAGACCGAGGCCGTTTTGCGGTCCTGGTTCCAGCGCAGGCCGGCATCGAGATTGAGCTGGTCGGTGAGCTTCCAGGCGGTGTCGCCATAGACCGCCGTGCTCTTCGTCTGCACGCAGCCGTCGACGATGGAGGTCAGGTAGAGGTCAAGGGCCGTCGCCAGCACCCCTACCGACGCGTTGTAAGTACCGCACGCCGTGCTGTTCATATAAAAGAGGCCGCCGACCGCTTTGACGATGTCGTTGGTGAACGTCAGCTGCCCTTCGCCCGAGGCCTGGTGCTCGCTGTACTGCGCCGGCACCTGGAATAGATTGGCGTCCAATTCCTCGAAGTCGATGAACTGCCTGCCGTGACCGTCGCGGTAGGCGCCGACCAGTTTGAGATCGAGATTTTGCGCCAATCCCTGCGTGTAGGTGGCCGCCAGGCCGTTGCGGAAATAGCGGTCCTGATCGACCGGCATGTCGGTGCGCGTGTCGTAGCGGCTGTCCGTCGGCGGCGCCAGCGCGTTGTTGAGACGCTCGCCGCCGGAGGCGTTCGAATCATCCTGGGTGGTATCGGCGACGATCTTGAGCTTGGAGCTTTGGCCCCAAACAATCGTCAGATTGGCGCGCCCCGCGAGCACGTCGCGGTTCGAGACGTCTTCACCGATGTGGTTGTAGGGGCTCGGCGTCGTGCCGGGTTCGGCGACCACGTGTCCGTAGCCGTCGTGATGCAGATCCGCAACCGCGATGCCGAAGTACACGCTGTCGGCAATGACCGGGGTGGAGGCGGAGAGCTTCACGTCACGCTCGCCGTAATCGCCGCCGGTGACCGAGGCGGTGACGGTCGCGGGGCCGACGATATCGCGCGTCACGTACTTGATCGCGCCGGCGATGGTGTTCTTGCCGTACAGGGTGCCCTGCGGTCCGCGCAGAATTTCCAGCCGATCCACGTCGTACACATCGAGCAGCGCCGCCTGCGGCCGCGCCAGGTACACGTCGTCGATGTACACCCCGACGCCGGGCTCGAAGCCCCACAGCGGATCGCTCTGGCCGACGCCGCGTATGTAGACGTTGATGGTGCTGCTGGTCGCGCGGTCGCTGGAGATCTTCATGTTGGGCACGAAGCTGTTGAGGTCGCCGAGCGAGGTAATGGCCTGCTGTTCCAGCGCGGCGGCGCTGATCGCCGTCACGGCCACGGGCACGTCCTGGAGATTCTCCGCGCGGCGCCGTGCGGTCACCACGATCTCGGCCAATCCGTCAGCCGGCGCCGCAGCGGGCGCGATCTGCGCGCGCGCCGGCGCAGTCTGCAGCGCCACCGCGGCGAGGACCGCCGCCGCCCGGGCAAGCAAGTTCGTAATGGTCTTATTCATGATCCCTCCCCGAGAATTCTAGTTATGTCCACGCCCCTCAACGGTCGTTGAGGGAGTATTCAACGATCGTTGAGGAATAGTCAAGAGGCTTGGCGGGCGCGCAGCCGTTGCAGCGGCGGTACGAACCTTGGAGAATGGATCGATGGTCGTAACGCGCCGCAAAATGACGAGCAAGAAAAAATCCGGGCCCAAGCCCGGCAAGGAGCGCATCCTCGACGCGGCGGAGCGCCTGTTCGCGCGGCATGGCTTCTACGGTATTTCGGTGCGCGACATCACCGAAGAGGCCGGGGTCGATGTCGCTCTGGTCAGCTACCATTTCGGCGGCAAGCGCGAGCTGTTCGCGGCCGTTTTCCAGCGGCGCGCCGAGCTGCTGAATCCGGAGCGGCTCGCCATGCTGGAGGAGGTGCGGCGCGCCGCGCTGCCCGGCGTGCCGACGTTGGAGGACATCGTCAATGCCTTCACCTATCCGCTGCTGGAGCGTTCGGCGCGCGGCGGTCCGGGATGGAAGAGTTATTTCGCGCTGGTCGCGCAGGTCAATAATTCTCCGGAATGGGCGCCGGTGCTGATGACGCAGCACTTCGACCCGCTGGTCGCGCGATTCATCGCCGTGTTGCGCGAGGCGCTGCCGGGCTGCTCGGCGCGGGAGATTTACTGGGGCTACCAATTCCTCACCGGGGCGCTCACCTTGACCTTCGCCGAGACCGGGCGCATCGACACCTTGTCGGGCGGCCTGTGCAGGTCGTCCGACCTCGACAGCGTCCATGAGCGGCTGGCGCCGTATGTCGCGGCCGGTTTTCGGGCGCTGTGCGGCCGGGCGAACGCCGACAAACCCAGCCGTTCGAAGAAACGATGATTGGATTGTTGCAGCGCGTCACGGACGCCCGCGTGGAGATCGACGGCACGCCCGTCGCGGCCATTGGCCCCGGCCTGCTGGTGCTGGTTGGGGTTCGCCCAGCGGACGACGCGGCCTCCGCCGTGCGGCTGCTCGAGCGGGTGCTGCGCTACCGCGTCTTCGAGGACCCGGCCGGAAAGATGAATTTGAGCCTGCTCGAGACCCGGGGCGAACTTCTGTTGGTGCCGCAATTCACCTTGGCGGCGGATACCCATAAGGGCTCGCGGGCCGGATTCTCGACTGCGGCCGCTCCGGCACTGGGCCGCGCATTGTTCGAGGCCATGGCCGAAGCGGCGCGCGCCCGGCATCCCAGGGTCGAAACCGGCGTTTTCGGCGCCCATATGCGGGTTTCTCTGACCAACGACGGGCCCGTGACGTTCTGGCTCGAAAGTTAGACCGAACACGCATCGATCCCGCGCGGTCCAATGTCATAATCTCTTTGGCGTATTATTGGCGCCCTACTGGATTTTACTTTCGGATCGGAGAAGCGACATGTTCGATTCAAAAATGCTATTGGTCATTTTGCTCATAGCCTTGGTGATATTCGGCACCAAGCGCTTGCGCAGCATCGGTTCGGACTTGGGCGCTGCGGTCAAGGGCTTCAAGCAGTCCATGAGCGACGGCGAAGCCGAAGAAAATCTGAAGCAGCTCAAGCAAGAGAAGGACGCGGACTTCGACGGCGGCGCAGCGCGCCGCGAGGCCGAAGCCAAGGCGCCCCCGAAAACCAACGCCTGATGCCGCATGCTTGATGTCGGGTTCTCGGAGATACTCCTCACCTCGGCCATAGCACTCATCGTGTTGGGTCCGGAGCGGTTGCCCAAGGTTGCGCGCCAAGTCGGCAACTGGATGGGCCGGGCGCGCGCCATGGCGCGCCAATTGAGCGAGCAGTTGGAGCGCGAAGTCAGCGCGGAAGAGTTGCTGAAAGCGCAAAGCAAACCTGCTCCGGGCAGCGCTGCGCCGGGCGACGCCAAACCTCCCGAGTCCATTGCGCCGCCCGCGCCGGAGCCGGTCTACGGACAGCCCGCGTCCGCGACCACCGCGGCCGCCATGCATGCATCCGATCCGCCCGCCGATATAAAACCGCCCCATGAATGAGCCGGGCGATCCCGGCGAGCTTGCCGAAGGTACGCTGATCTCGCACTTGCTGGAGTTGCGCGATCGCCTGCTCAAAGCGATGTTGGCGGTCGGGATTTGCTTCGTTCCCTGCGCCTACTACATGAACCAGCTGTTCACGTTCGTGGCGGATCCGTTGATCCACAAATTGCCCGCGGGCGCGACGCTGATCGCGACCAGCGTGGTCGCGCCGTTCACCGTGCCGTTCAAAATGGCGCTGTTGCTTGCCATCGGGCTCGCCATGCCCTTCGTGCTGTATCAAGCTTGGGCGTTCGTCGCGCCCGGGCTGTACCGGCATGAAAAGAAGCTCGCCGTGCCGCTGCTCGTATCCAGCGTGCTGCTGTTTTACCTCGGCGCTGCCTTCGCCTACTACGTGGTGTTCCCGGTCATGCTGAGCTTTTTCGTCGCCACCACCCCGCATGGCGTACAGATGATGACGGACATGGGCAGCTACCTCGATTTCGTGATGGTCCTGCTGCTCGCGTTCGGTTTGGCCTTCGAAGTGCCCGTGGCTACTGTATTATTGGTGTGGACGGGATTTGTCAGGCTCGCGACACTCAAGAGAAATCGCGGTTTCGTGTTGCTCGGGATATTCATCTTCGCCGCCTTCGTGACGCCGCCCGACGCGGTGTCGCAGAGCGCCATGGCGGTGCCGATGTATTTTCTCTACGAGATAGGCATCATCATGGCAGGACTCCTGCTCAAGGATAAAATAGCGGCACGCGCCAAAGAAGAAGCGGAACAGGCCGAACGCGAAGCCGGAGTTTAGGAGCCTCTAGTTGAGTGCCACTTTTTTCGGGCATCCGCGCGGCCTCGCCACGCTGTTCTTCACGGAGATGTGGGAGCGATTCACCTACTACGGCATGCGCGCCGTCCTGGTGCTGTTCCTGGTCGCGACGGTGGCGGCCGGCGGCTTCGGCATCGACGACAAGACGGCGACGGCGATCTACGGACTGTACACCGCGGGGGTGTACTTGGCGGCGCTGCCCGGCGGGTGGATTGCGGATCGACTGATCGGCGCGCAGCGCGCCGTGCTCATCGGCGGTCTTGCCATCAGCCTCGGCAATGCCCTGCTGGCGGTGTCCGCGAGCCCGCGCGGATTCTATCTTGGCCTGGTGGTTATCGTCATCGGCGTCGGCTTGCTCAAGCCCAACGTCAGCGCCATCGTTGCGGGCCTTTATCCGGAAGGCGGTGCGCGGCTCGATTCCGGATTTACGGTGTTCTACATCGGAATCAATGTCGGCGGGGCCCTCGGACCCTTCGTCACCGGGTTGGCTCAGGTCTACTTCGGCCTGCGTGCGGGGTTCGCCGCGGCCGCGTTCTTCATGGCCGTCGGCGTGGTGCAGTTTTATTTTACCCGCCGGCATTTGGGAAGCGCGGGGGCCTTCGTCGCTGCCGCCGGCGTGCGCGGCGCCGGCATTGCCCGGCAATGGCTTTACCTGTGGGTGGCGCTCGGGCTGTCGTCGCTGCTGCTGGCCGCGGTTGGCTTCGGCTGGATTCAGGTGAATCCGGTCAGCCTGGCGCAGGCGGTCAGCTACCTGATCGCCGCCATGGTCGTGCTGTATTTCCTGTACTACTTCAGCGCGGCGGGCCTGACGGCCGAAGAACGCAAGCGCGGCATCGTGCTAGTGGTGTTGTTCGCCGGCAGCGTCTTGTTCTGGTCGGGCTACGAACAGGCCGGCTCGAGCCTCAACCTGTTTGCGGAGCGCTACACGGATCGCGCCGTTGGATGGCTGCACTTCGTGATCCCCGCAGGTTGGTTTCAATCGCTGAACTCGACCTTCATCATCCTGTTCGCGCCGTTCTTTGCCTGGGCTTGGATCGCGTTGGCCAAGCGCAATCTCAATCCGTCGGCGCCGGCGAAATTTGCGCTCGGGGTCATGTTGATGGGTTCGGGTTTTCTGGTGATGGCGGCGGCGGCCGCAATCGTCGCTTCCGGCTCGAAAGTGTTGCCGTATTGGTTGATACTGACGTATCTGCTGCACACCTTCGGCGAACTTTGCTTGAGCCCCGTGGGCTTGAGCTATTACACGAAATTGACCCCCAAGCGCTTCGTCGGACAAATGATGGGAATGTGGTTTCTGTCGCTGTCGCTCGGCAATTTGGTTGCCGGCCTGATCGCCGGCGAATTCGATGCCAATAACGTCGCCGCGATGCCGGCGCAATACTTGCACATCGTTTATTTCGCAGTAGGTTTGGGCGCCGTCCTCCTGATCCTCAGCCATCCGGTTAAAAAATTGATGGGGACCGTCCGATGAATCCGCCGCCGCGGGCCGCTTAAGGGCGCTTGGGCTGGATTGCGCGACCCACGTCATTCCGCGAAGGTCATGCTTGCGCTCTGCACCATCTACCTGGTGTGGGGCTCGAGCTTCCTATTCACCAAGATCGCCGTCGCCAACCTACCGCCGGCGTTGTTCTCCGGTATTCGCTTCGTCACGGCGGGTACGGTACTCGCACTCATAGCGAGCCTCTGGAACGGCAGCGCGTTCCCCAAGCGCCTGATCGAATGGCGCCACGTCATCGTCGCGGGCTTTCTTCTGGTGTTCGTCAGCAATGGCCTGAATACCTGGTCGATGCGCTACCTGGCGTCCAATCAATCGGCGCTGCTCAACGGCACATCGGCGTTCTGGATCGCCGGCCTCGGCGTCTTCGGGCGCCGCGGCCACCCGTTGACTCGTTGGGCCGTTCTTGGAATGACCATCGGTTTTCTGGGAGCCGCACTCATGCTGATCCCGAAGGAACCATTGAGCACCAAGAGTTATCTGGCGCAAGCCGGCGTATTGACGGCATGCCTGTCGTGGTCGCTCGGCACCTTGTACTACCGAAGCATAGACACCGAGTTGAGTTCGCTCATGTTCATGGCGCTGCAGATGTGCATGGGCGGTTTGATGCTGCTCGGCGTCGGCATCGCGCACGGCGACGCGGCACACTGGGCTCCGAGCACGTCCGGATTGATCGCGCTCTTTTATCTGACCTTCTTCAGTTCCTGCTTGGCGTATACGGCCTACGGGTGGCTGAGCCTGCATAGCACTCCAGCCTTGATCGGCACCTACGGCTACGTGAACCCCGCGATCGCCTCGTTTCTCGGCTGGCAATTTCTGCACGAGCATCTATCCGCAGTGCAGCTCGTCGGCATGGTGGTCATCATCGTCGGCGTGAGCATCTTGACGCTCCCCGGCGGCAGCCTTACCGACCCAAAAACGCTCGCCGAGCCAAAGACGCAGTAGCCGCCGCGCCGGCGGCGCGTCAGCGGCGCTTCACGTACACTTCGACCTTGCCCTTGCCGCCCACGAACCATGACCCGACGAAGCTGACCAGGCTCACGAGCACCGAGGTCCAAAAAGCGGACCAAAAGCCCGCCACATGCATGCCGGGCAGTATCCATGCGACCAGTCCCACCATGCCGGCGTTGATCACCAGCAGGAACAGGCCGAGAGTAACGATGGTCATCGGCAGGGTAAGCACGATGGCGATCGGCCGAACGATGGAATTGACGATCCCCAGCAGCACACCGGCCAGAATCAGGGTGCCCGGAGTGTCGATCGAGACCCCGTTGACCCAGACGGTCGCCAGCCATAAACCCAGCGCAACGATGAGTGCGCGCAGTAGGAACCCGAGCATGCTTGCTCCACGATACCACCACGCCGTCAATAATCGAGTCCGGCCAGGGGCGGGTCTTTGGGAGGCGAGGTCTTGGCTTTTTTGGGAACCGGCGGACTTTCGAGCGTCACCTTGATGCGCGCCATGAAGCGCTCCCAGCCCATGCGAATGCGCACGTAGGTCCGGTCCCAAGCGGCGGCCTCCGGAATCCCCGATCCCAGCAACCGCAACGAAGCGGTGCCCTTGCCTTTGCGCACATCCAGTATGAAGTCGTCAACCACGGCGCTATCGCCAGGCGGCCAATTGCTGCCGCTGAGGTAGATCAACCGCAGCCGCCGATTCACGTCGAAAATGTCGATATGCGCTTCGCGACCATCCTCGTTGCGCTTGCCAAGGCGATACAAGCCGCCCTTGCGAGGATCGATTTCCGCGTCCTGGCCGGACCAGATCCGAATCAGGCCGGGATCGGTCAAGGCGCGCCACACTCGGGCGACGGGCACGTCGATCTCGACCAAGTGGGCATAGCCCCGCGTGCCGCTGCGGGCGGATTTACGATGTACACTCATGTCGATAGCCTGACTCAAAGGCGCCGGCGGCGCAGTGCTTAGAATCTCTCAACGGACGAGGAACATCCATGGCTTATGTTGACATTGTGACCGCGCTCGCAGTTCTGCAGTTCTTTGTGTTCGGCTTCAAAGTCGGCGGCGCGCGCGGCCGCTACGGCGTGAAGGCGCCGGCCATTACCGGCAACGACATCTTTGAACGGCATTTTCGCGTCCAGCAAAACACCCTGGAGTTGCTCATCGCCTTGGTCCCCGGTCTGTATCTTTTCAGCCGGTACTGGAGCCCGCCGATCGCGGCCGCGCTCGGAGTGATCTATCTCATCGGCCGCGAGGTCTATGCGGCCGGCTATGTCAAGGAGCCGGCCAAGCGCAGCGCCGGCTACGGCGTGAGCTTTGTGCCGACCGTCATTTTGGTGGTGGGCGGTTTGGCCGGTGCGGTTCGGCAGCTCATCGCGCACTGAAGCTCGTCTTGCATTGGCCGACCATTTGGCCGATATATCGTATCCATGAACCTTGGGGTGGCCTTTCAGGCCTGAGACGTCGGTAAACCGGCGAACCCGTTGAACCTGATCCGGTTAGTACCGGCGTAGGGAGCAGGTGAATGAGATTTCCGACGCTTTGGACAGGATCGCTCCTGTGTTTTTTTTCGGCGCCGCCGGCGCTGCCGGCCGACGACGCGTTGCAGGAGATCGTGGTCACCGCCACCTTGCGCGCAACCAACGCGGCGGATCTGCCGCAGAGCGTGACCGTACTCGATAGCGACACGCTGCGCGCGGCCGGCGTGCAGCACTTCGAGGATGTGCTCGGCCTGATACCCGACCTGAACTGGGCCGCGGGAACTTCGCGGCCGCGCTTTTTCCAGCTGCGCGGCATCGGCGAGGTGGAGCAGTATCAAGGCGCGCCCAACCCTTCAGTCGGCTTTCTGATCGATGACATCGATTTCTCCGGTGTCGGCATGCCGGCGACGCTATTCGACACCCGGCAGATTGAAGTTCTGCGCGGGCCGCAAGGCACGGCGTACGGGGCCAACGCGTTGGCGGGATTGATCAGCGTGCGCACCATGGACCCGGGGTCCGATTTCGAGCTCAACGGCGAAGTCACCGGCGCCGATTACGACACACGCGCGGCGAGCCCTCGCCGTCGGCGACGGCTTCGCTGACGGTAGGGCCGGATGGCGTCTGGTGGCGCAGCAGTACCTGAGCGACGGCTTCCGCCACAACGCCTATTTGAATGAGAATTCCACCAACGGCTACGACGAAGGCACGCTGCGCGGCAAGCTGCGCTGGCAGCTCACGGACACTCTCAGAGCGGACCTCACGCTGATGCACGTGAACATCGACAACGGCTACGATGCCTGGTCGATCTATAACACCTACACGACTTACTCGAACCAGCCCGGCCGCGATGCGCAGCTGTCCAATGGCGCGGCGCTGCGTCTGGTCGATACGATTGACGGCGTCGGGGAACTTCGCAGCGTCACGAGCGCGGCCAATTCCAAGATCACGTATTCGTTCGACGGCGATTGGGGCAACGACCCCTACTGGGCGGCCACCACGGGCTATGCGCCTTACGATTATTTCCAGAGCGACAATCGAAACCGGCGCACGTTGGCCGAGGATCTGCGGCTGACCGGCGATCCATCACGCGCGCTGTTTGGCCGGCTGCGTTGGCTGGCCGGCGTGTATGCGCTTCGACTTACCGAGTCGGACAGGCAGGTGTTTGCCTGGGACGCATACGACGCCACCCCGGGCGCGGGCAGCAGCGGCTTGGGCAGCAAGTACAGCGCGACGAATGTGGCTATGTACGGTTCACTGGAAGCGAATGTCGGCGCGCGCAGCGTGCTCTCGGGCGGCCTGCGTGTCGAGCGCCGGGTCGCCGATTACTCCGACAGCGCCGATGTCCAAAGCCCGTTTCCCGAACAGACGAACCACATGATCGGCGGCAATGTGTCCTGGGAAACGGCCGCCGGGGACGGGGAGCATGTCTATGCCACGCTGACGCGCGGGTACAAGGGCGGAGGCTTCAACATCGGTTCGCAGATCTTGTCCGAACAGCGCAGCTTCTATCCTGAATCGCTGTGGAGCCTCGAGACCGGGTTGAAGTATGCGCAAGCCGGCAAGCCCACTGCAGCTGCAAACGGATGTGTTCTACATGCGGCGTCAAAACATGCAGGTGTATCTTTCCGAGCAGCTGCAGCAGAACAATCCGCTCGCCTATGTGTTCTACACGCAGAATGCGAGCAACGGCGAGAACTATGGTCTCGAGGGCGAGGCCGGGTACCGACTCAACGACCGTTGGCAGCTTTCCGGCAGCGGCTCGCTGCTGCACACACGCTACATCGGCGTGAGCGGATTGTTCTCAAGCCTAGATCTCGATGGACGCGCCCAGCCGTTCGCACCCAGCTACAAATTCTCCGCGGCCGTGGAATACCGCCACCCGTCCGGCTGGTTTGCACGCCTCGACGCCTCCGCCATCGGCAGCTTCTACTACTACACCAGCTATGCACTGGCCTCGCGCGCGTACAACCTGGAGAACGTCCGGGTCGGCTACGAACACGGCTCGTGGAGCGGCAGTCTGTGGGTCCGCAATCTTTTCGGTGCCGGCTATGCCCAGCAGGGATTCTATTTCGGGTTGATCCCCCCGAATTATCCCAACCAATCCTTCCTGCAGCTGGGCGACCCCCGCCAGGTGGGAATCACCGTCAATTACGAGCTGCGGACGACACGGCCGTAGCTGTCAGGTAATGGGGCTGCTCGCTTTCGGGATGCTCGGTGGGACGGGCTTTTGCGAATCCGCGGACGCGTCATTCCCGAGCAAATAGGTATCGAGCACCTTGCGGGCAATGGGCGCGGCGTTCGACGCGCCGAAGCCGGCGTTTTCCACCAGTACGGAAATCGCGATCTTCGGATCATCGGCCGGCGCAAAGGCGATGAACCACGCGTGTTCGCGCTTGCGCTCATCGGCTTCCTTGTGTTTCGTGCTTTCGGTTTGCTTCACGGTCACCACCTGAGCGGTGCCCGTCTTGCCGGCCCATTTGTATTTCGCGCCTGCACCGGCCACGTGCGCGGTACCGCTCGGGGATACCGCTCCTTCCATGCCGTCGAAAACCACGCTCCATTGCTCATCGGTGGCGATATCGACGGGTTTCATCAAGGTGGGGCTGCGCGGCACCACCGTCGCTGAGCCGGCAGCGCGCGTCGCGGCCACCAGCCGCGGCGCCGCGATGATTTTGCCGCGCTCGGCAATTTCGGCGGCAAAGTGCGCCTGCTGCAGTGGAGTGACCGTTATTGGTCCTTGGCCAATCCCCATGCTGACGGTCTCGCCGGGGAACCATACCTGGTCTGCCTTGCGTTTGAAGACTCGCCGCTTCCAATCGGGCGAGGCATACAGGCCGGGCTTTTCGCCCGGGATGTCGATTCCCGTCAATTCACCGTAGCCGAAGGCGCTCATGAACTCATGCATGTGCTCGATGCCCATTTTCTCGGCGACCCGGTAGAAGTACACGTCGCAGGATCGGGAAATGGCGCTGCGCATATCAACATCATGATGCACTTCGTCATCCCGATACTTGTTGCTGCTGCCGGGGAGGGTGAAGAAGCCCGGGCAGTACATGACCTGCTGCGGCGATATGACGCCGTACTTTTGCGCGGCCAGGGCGTACAGCGGCTTCACCGTCGAGCCCGGCGGATACGCGCCCCTCAATGCGCGGTTCAACAACGGCACATCGATATTGTTCGACAGCGCCGCGTATTCCGCAACGGTGAGTCCGCGCACGAAATTATTCGGGTCGAATCCCGGGGTGCTGGCGAGCGCAATGACATCGCCGGTCTTGGGGTCGAGCGCCACCACGGATCCCCGCTTGCCCGCCAATGCCTCTTCCGCGACTTTCTGCACGCGCACATCCATTCCCAAGATCAAATCGTCGCCCGCCACCGGCGGACGGGTATTGAGCCGCGGTGCGAAATCTCCCTGCTTGTCCACCGGCCGCCCCGCGGCGTTCACGAGAATTTCCCTGGAGCCGCGCTTGCCGTGAAGCTGCTGTTCGTACGCGGCTTCGACGCCGAGCTTGCCGATGAGGCTGGTGCCCGCGTACTCGTCGGTGTCGATTTGCTTCATGTCCTGTTCGTTGATGGCGCTCACGTAGCCGATGGCGTGAACGGCCATCTCACCGAACGGGTAGTGCCGCGCCAGGCGCGTGCGGATATCGACGCCCGAAAACTGGTAGCGATGCACGGCGAACAGCGCCATCTCTTCTTCGTTCAGCTGCAGTTTGATCGGCACGCTCTCGTAAACCTTGTGGAGCAGGATGGTGCGCCGGATGTTGGCGACCTCTTCCGGGCGAAGCAGCCCGATGTCGGTCAGCAGGGCGAGGGTTGCATCGAGCGACTTGGTGTCCCCGACCTGTTCGCGCACCAGTTCGATTTGATACGCCGGCAGGTTGTCGGCGAGCACCACGCCGTGGCGATCCAGGATCAGGCCGCGGCTCGGCGGGATCGGCTCGGTGCGAATGCGGTTGCCCTGCGAAAGCGTCGCGTAGTAATCGTGCTTCAGCACTTGCAGGTAGAACAGGCGGCCGGCAACCGCCATCAGCAATGCACCGGCGATGACGCCCGCTACGATGCTGCGGACGGCAAACAGCCGGTTTTCGGCAAAATAGTTTTTTATCCGCGACTGGCGGCTGCGTACCATCAGCGCATCGACACTTGAACCCGCGCGTTCGCGCCCGCCTCCATCCACGTCTTGATCCGCTTGGCATCCGCCACCCGCGTGTACTTGCCGAACGAATCGAGCAGCACGATGACGATCGAACGGCCTTCGATGACGGCCGCCATGACCAGGCACTTGCCCGCCTCGGTGATATAGCCGGTCTTCTGCACGATGATGTTCCAGGTCGGGTTCGCCACCAGGTTGTCGGTGTTATGGAATTCGACCATGTGGCGGCGGACTTTCACGGCGTAGCGCCGATCGGTCGAATATTCGCGGATGCTCGGGTTGCGCGCGGCGGCCATCACGAGCTTGGAGAGATCTTCAGGACTCGCCACATTCTGGCTCGACAGGCCGGTCGGGTCGACGAAATGCGCACTGGTCATGCCGAGCGCGGCGGCCTTGGCGTTCATGGCGACGACCATGGCGGGCATTCCGCCCGGGTAATTGTTCCCCAATGCATGCGCGGCACGATTTTCGGACGCCATCAACGCCAGGTGCATCAGGTCGCCCCGGGTCAGGGTGGTGCCGACGGCCAGGCGCGAAAAGCCGCCTTTCGGGAAGTCCCGGTCGGCCTCGGTGATCTGAATCGGCTCATCGAGGGGCTGCTTGGCATCGAGGACCACCAGGGCGGTCATCAGCTTGGTGATGGAAGCGATCGGCATCGGTACGTCGGAATGCCGCGAGTACAGCACCGAGGAGTCGCTTTGATCGATGATCAGCACCGAGCTCGACTTGAGTTTCGGATCGTGAATGGGTTTTGCGTTGGCTTGAAATGCCAGCAGGGCCAGACTCAAGCCGGCTGCTGCCGCATACTTGCGGCGGGACGGCTCTCTCGGGTTCGATGCCATTAACGAATCTTCCGTGTGCTCGGGGAAAGACGGCAAGCTGACATATGTCAATCACGTCGCGACGTGACGCAGCCCTAACTTTGCCATTATTTTTCTGAATGTCCAGCACATTCAGACATTTGCCTACGCTTCAGGCGCTCGCTTCGCTGCCGGGAGCACGGCGCAGCTCTTTGTCGCGGTACATCTTGCGATCGGCAATGCTGAGCAGTTCGCGCATGTCGCGCGCATCTTTGGGGTAATTGACCACGCCGATGCTGACGCTGCAGCGGATCATGCGCGAGCGCAGATCGAGCGTGGTCTTGAAGACGTTGTGCCGCACGCGCTTGACCACCGCCTCGGCGATTTCCGGCGAGGCGCCGGGCAGCAGCACCGCAAACTCGTCGCCGCCGAAGCGCGCGGCGTAGTCGGTATTGCGAATGCTTCTTTGCAGACATTGCGCAACCAGCGTGATGGCGCTGTTCCCCGCCTCGTGGCCGAAGGCATCATTGATGTCCTTGAGCTTGTCCATGTCGATCATCAGCAGCGCGTACACGCCGTGCTCGCGCTCGGCCGAATCGTGAGCGCGCTGCCACACTTCATTGAACATGCGCAGATTGTAGAGCCCGGTCAATGTGTCGGTTTGCGCCAGATTTTCGATGCGCTCGCGCGCCTCCGTGATATCCGCCGATAGCGTCGTCGTCAGATAGGCGACCAGTAGAAAGGGCGCCAACTGGCCCACGGCATCGCTGGCGTAGACCAACGAGAGGACATCGAGCCCGGGGGTCGCAGCGGCCAGCAGTACGTGGCAAATCGCGACCACCGCCACTTGCAGGAGAGTTACCAGCCGTCCGAGGGTGAGCGCGCTCAGAATGATCGGCAGCAAGTAGAGGTTGAGGAGGGGGCTCGTGCTCTTCCCGGTGAACCAGAGCACGCCGGTGATGAAGATCACCATGCACCAGGACTCGATCAGCAGCCGTGTTCGCGTGCGCCGCGGGAAGAAGCGGCGTGCCCGAAACATGACGATGGCGGCCGCGAAGGCGCCCAGCAGGGCTACCACCGGCCACAGGGGGGTCGTCGGCGAATGCGACCACACCAGCACCAGGGCGGCCAGCGCCAGGCACAGGATTTCGATGGACCGGGTGCTGCGCATGCGCTTACCTTGGACGAATCGCCGCGGATACCGAGCCCAAGCCGCCGACGGTCGGCACTTTGAGTTCCTGAACCGCGCGCCGCACCTCGGCGTCACGCTGCAGCAGCGGCGCGTCGGCGGGCGCCGGCTCAGGCTGAGGCTTCTGGTCCCGCTCGAGCTCGATGTCGGGAGCGATGCCCCGGTGATTGATGGATATTCCCGACGGCGTGTAATAGAGCGACGTGGTGAGCTTGATGGCGCGGTCCCCGGCCAGGGGAATGACCGTTTGCACCGAGCCCTTGCCGAATGTCGTGCGCCCCATGAGCTTCGCGCGATGGTTGTCCTTGAGGGCACCGGCGACGATTTCCGCCGCCGACGCGGATCCGCCGTTGATCAGCACCACGATCGGTGCGCCGTTGAGTGCGTCGCCCGGCGTCGCATCCATTTCAAATTTCGACTCCGGCGTGCGCCCTTTCGCGGTCACGATGACGCCCGAGTCGAGAAAAGTATCGGAGACCGCGACTGCCGCCTCGAGCACGCCCCCCGGATTGTTGCGCAAATCGAGCACCAGCCCCTTGAGCGGCGCCGCGTTGCGCTTGCGCAGTTCTTTGAGCGCCGCTTCCAGATCATCCCCCGTGGTTTCGCTGAATTGCGAGATGCGCACGTACCCCATGCCGGGTTCGAGCAATTCCGACCTGACGCTGCGCAATTCGACGCGCGAGCGCTTCAGTGTAAATTGCAGGGGTTCGGCGCTGCCTTCACGCAAAATGCCGATCTTGACCGTGGTTCCTTCCTTGCCGCGCATGCGGCCGATCGTGTCCGCCAGGGTGGCCGTGTTCACCGGGATGCCGTCGATCGTCGCGATGATATCGCCGGTGCGAATACCGGCGGCGGCCGCAGGCGAGCCTTCGAATGGCGACACGACCACGACCTCGTCGTCTTCCATCGACACCTCGATGCCAACGCCCGAGTACTGGCCGGAACTCGAGATCTTGACCTCGTCGTACTCCTCGCCGTCGAGATACGCCGAATACGGATCCAGCGAGGAGACCATGCCGCGGATGGCCGCCTGCAACAGCTGGTGGTCGTCGACCGGATTCACGTATTCATGCTTCACACGCTCCAGCACGTCGGCCAGCATGCGCGCGTCCTGCCATGGCAGGTCGGTCCGCAGCGCTTCCGGCTTGTCGGCGAGCACCATGCCGGCCAGCCCGAGCGACACGCCCATGCTCACCCCTAAGGCGAGCGGCAAGATATTGCGGGATTTAGGTTTCATCAACGCAGCAGCATACGTGCGGCGGCGATCCGCCGCTAGGGCGAGTCAGCCTAGCCGAGCGCCGCCGCTTTACCGATTGACGGATCGAACAAGCCGGTGGACGTGGCGAAGCATGAATACAGCGGCAGGTCGTGAATCGCATCATCCAGCGCCAGCGGCTTGCCGATGAAAAAGCCCTGGCCATAGTCGACGCCTAATTGTGCAGCGCAGGCACGGATCGCGTCGGTCTCGACGTGCGTCGCCACGGCTTCCATGCCGAAGGAGTGCGCAAGCCCGGCGATGGCCAGGACCAGGGACCGCGACTGCGCATTGTCGACGAGATCCCGGCTTAGGGCCCCGTCGAGCTTGATGCAGGAGACGGGTAATGCGTTCAAACGACTGAGCGCACCCATGCCGCGGCCGAAGCTGTCGAGCGCGAACGAGATGCCCTGCTCGCGCAATCGGCACATGAACGGCGCAATGGTGGCAAGGTGCTCGCTCGCAGCCTGCTCGGGAAATTCGAAGCCGAGGGTGCCGGGCTCGATGCGGCTCTTGCGCACGAGGTCGGCCAACATGCGCCAGAATTCGCCGTCGCCCAGCGACGAGGCCGACAGATTCAACGAGAACTTCGCCGGGTGCTGCCGCAGCATCTGCCGGTGATCGGCCAGCCGCTCGATCGCCTGCTCGACCACCCAGCGATCGACGGCACGGTGCAGCTCCGGAGCGGCGGCGGCGCCAATCAGTTTATCGAAGCCGATCCGCGTGCCATCTGCCGCACGCATGCGCAATAGAATTTCGAAGCGTGGATCGGCCGGCGCCGAGCTCAAGGGCAAAATCGGCTGCGCCAGAAGCTCGAGAGTTTCGGCGGCCAGCGCGGCGCCGACCTGGCTCGCAAGAGCCGGGCGATCCGCGCCGCTCTGCTCGCCGCCGTAGAAAACCTCCACGCGGTTGCGGCCGCGTTCCTTCGCCGTTCGGCACGCGAATTCGGCGGCGGTGAGTGCCGGGTCGACGCTCCCGTCGGGTTCGCCGAGACGGGCGACGCCGATGCTCAACGACACCAGCAACGGTTTGTCGCCGTGCGTGCGGCTCAAGGGGATGGCCGCGCTGCGCAGTTCCTCGGCAATCCGGGCTGCGGGTTCGATGCCGCAGCCCGGCACGAACATGCAGAACCGGTCGCCTCCCAGCCGCGCCGCCATCGTGCCCGCGCGCACGCGCCGGGACAGCAGGTTCGCAACGCCCTGAATGATCTCGTCGCCGACATGCATGCCGTGATTCTCGTTGACGACGTTCAGTTGATCGATGTCGACGTACAGCAATCCGTGGCTGCACTGCCGGCGATCCCGCGCGGCCAGGGTGGCCGCGGCTTGCGACTTGAACGCCGCGAACGTCAGCAGGCCGGTCAGCGAGTCGAAGTTCGAACCCATGATCTGTGCGGCCTGGCGCGCCAGGAGCTCCACGGCGCCGGCATCGCGCGGCTGAAAATCTGGGTCGCCATCCGCGCGGAATACGGCGAGCACGCCGACGACTCGATTGAGCTCATTGCGTATGGGCGCCGAGATGGCCTTGAAGGGCATGCGGTTGGCGACCAGCGTGCGCCCGTGCAGCTGCGCACGGGTCATCAGGTGGCGATGCATTTGCGCCAGGACGTCGCTCTCGATGCCGCTGGCTTGATCCGCCCGCTTGCGGCAAATCGTCAATTTTCGCTCCGGCAGCAGAATCGCCGCCGCAACCCCGGCGAGTCGCTCAATTGCCAGCGTCGGAATGTGCTCCAGAGTCTCCAGGCCCTCGGGCGCCGCGCCGCGCGCCGAAAGTTCGCTCTGCAGGCAGTCGAGCACCGGCTTGATCAACGCGTAAACCGCGCGCAGGTCGAGCCGCGCCTCATTCGTCGGCAGCGCGATGACGAGGAGACCGGTGAGTTCGCCGAGCGCGCCGCGGAGGCGAAATCCGTAGCGCGATTCGGCGCTGTCTTGAGTTTCCATGAGGCCGTCGATCTCGCGGTCGCGCAAGGCCGGTTCACTCAGCAACAGGGAAAGCGCGTATTGCACGCGGGATGAGCTGGCAGGATCGCTCGACCACCAGGAGGTACCGTCGGCGCTCGCGAACAAAATGTGGCTGATTCTCGGACTCAAGCGCGCGAGCAAGCGCGCATAGGATTTCCAAGTTTCAACCGATGCTGTCATCAACCCGAGAATCCGACAGTTGCCGCGGCGAATCCAGGAAGTGTTCGGCAGTTCCATTCATCGGCGGTTCCGTCATGCGACATAATCTAAGGATTCGTCTTCAGCCAATCCTTGGGGTCGACGGTTTTGCGGCCTTGGCGTATTTCAAAATACAGCTGCGGGGCGGCGCCGCCGGCGTCGCTCAAGGCCGCGATCACGTCGCCCGGAGCGACCCAGTCGCCCACCGATTTGTAGAGAACCTCGGCATGACCGTAAAGCGTCATGTAGCCGCCGCCGTGCCCGATGATGAGCAGGAGCCCCAAGCCCTGCAGCCAATCGGCGTACACGACGCGGCCGAAGAAGGCGGCGCGCACTTTGGCGCCGCGCGCCGCTGCGATCATTTCGCCGTGGCTGTAGTGCGCCGTCACCCGCCCGAGTACCGGCCACGGCAGTTTGCCGCGCATGCGGTCGAAGCTCTGCGTCGCGTCGATCGGAAAATCCTGCAAAACGCGGGCCAGGTCCGCCACCAGCGACTCCACCGCCTGTTCCTCGCGCTTTAAATTGGCCAGCTCCTGATTGCCGTTTGCCACTTGCTTGGAGATCGCCTGCAGCGCGTCGGCGCGCTCGGCGCGGGCATTTTCCACCGCGGCCATTTCTACGCGAGCCTCGCCCTCGAGAGCGCGGAGCTGCGCGCTTTGTTGATCGATTTCCGCGACCAACTGCTGCAGCTTGAGTTCCCGTCCTTGAATGAATTCGATCTTGCTGCCGCGCTGCTGCGCCAAGTATCCGTAGTAGGTGAGCGTACGACCGAGGCTGGCCGGATTGCTCTGGTTCAACAGCAGCTTGAGCTCCTCCTGCCGGCCGATCATGTACGCCGCCCGCACTTGGTCCCCCAAGGCGGCGCGCTCGGCCTGCAGCGCATTTTGCGTGGCCGCCTGCTCGCCGCGCAGCTCCGTTCGGCGCCGCTCCGCCGCGATTTTTTCGGCGCGCAGGGTTTCCAGCCGCCGGCGCTTCGCCGTAATGACGAGTTCCGCCGCGCGCAGCCGCGAGCTCAATGCATCGCGCTCCTTGAGCTCGTCGCCCAGGCGGTTGGTGAGCGCCGCGATCCTCGCGCGCACGGCGGCGAGCTTGGCCTGCGCCTGCTCGGAGTCCGTGGCCGCCGCCCAGACGCCGCTGCACCATAGGGCGGCGAACGCAGCGGCCGCGCAGAGGCATCTTAAGCTCACGTTGCGAGCGACGTTCATCTGGACGGCAAGCATACAAGCCTTGTAGCCGCTGCTATACTTGTCGGCCCGAAAAACTTATTGTGCGGGCCGCATGCAGCGACTGTTCGAGTACATTGGCCATCATCCATACCTCACGACCGCGGCGGTGCTGGCGGCGGCGTTCGCGGCTTTCTACGAGATCCGCGAGCGGCTGCAGGCGTTTGCCGCGTTGAGCGCGATGCAGGCGGTGCGCCTCATGAATCAGGGCGCTCTGGTGCTCGACCTGCGCGGCAAGGAATCGTACGACGCCGGCCACATCGGCGACGCGCGCAACGTCCCAGCGGCGGATCTCGAGGCGCAGGCCGAAAGCTTGAAGAAATGGCGCGATAAGACCGTGATTACGTATTGCGACAGCGGCACCAGCGGCGCCAATGCGGCGCGGACGCTGATGAAGCTCGGCTTCACCAAGGTATTCAATCTGCACGGCGGCTTGAATGCCTGGGTCAAGGACAACTTGCCGTTGGCGAAGACGGCACCGGGCGGCAAGGCAAGCTCGAAATGACCCAGGCGGTCGTGACGGTGTACGTGTCAGACTGGTGTCCGTACTGCGAGCGGGCCAAGGGTCTGTTGAGTCAAAAGAACGTGGTGTTCAGCGAGATCAACGTCGAGGATGAGCCCAAGTTTCGCGAAGAGATGTTCGCGCGCAGCAAGCGGCGCACCGTCCCGCAAATTTTCATCGGCGACAAGCACATCGGCGGCTGCGACGATTTATTCGAACTCGATCGTAGTGGGGAACTCGATCGCTTAATCCAGGGGGCTTGATGAACGAGGTTAGAACTCCGGGGCCAGAGGCCAACATCGGCGGCGTGCAAGTGAGCCTGCAAAGCGTTTACTTGAAGGATTGCTCCTATGAGTCGCCGAACGGTCCGCGGCTGCCGAACAATCAAGCATGGGAGCCGAAATTTCAGCTCAATATGAATACCTCCGCCGAGGAGCTCGCGGCCGATGTCCGCGAAGTGCTGTTGACCATCACGCTCGAGGCGAAGCAAGGAGAGGCGACGCTGTATCTGGTCGAAGTGAAGCAGGCGGGTGTGTTCTCGATCGCCGGCGCGTCGGTGGAGGATTTGAAGCGCCTGATCGGCAGCTTTTGCCCGAGCGTCCTGTTTCCTTACGCACGCGAGGTGATCTCGGATCTGATCGTGAAGGGCGGCTTCCCGAATTTTCTCCTCCCCTTGGTCAACTTCGACGCCCTGTTTGCGCAGGCGTCGGAGGTGCCGCAACAGGGTCTGGTCAACTAGGGATAGATGCAGTACCGGCGCGCAGAACCGATCACGGTCGTCGGCGCCGGTTCCTGGGGCACGGCGCTCGCCATTCAACTGGCCCGCGAAGGGCACGCCACCAAGTTGTGGGGACGCGACGGCGCGCAGCTCGACGCCATGCGGCGTGCGCGCTGCAACACGCGTTATTTGCCTGACGCCGCCTTCCCGGCGAGTTTGCGCGTCGTCGACGAACTGAGTGAGGCGCTGAACGGCGCCGGCGATGCGCTGATCGCCGTGCCATCGCACTCTTTTCGCGCCACCTTGGAAAGCATCAAACCGCACTTGAGTCAGGGCACGCGCGTCGCGTGGGCAACCAAGGGATTCGAGATCCAGAGCGGTCTCTTGCCGCACCAGGTCGCCCTTGAAGTCTTGGGTTCCCGATCGGGAGCGGTGCTGTCCGGACCGACCTTTGCCAAGGAAGTCGGCGCCGGTCTGCCGACCGCCATGACGGTCGCCTCCCGGGATGTGCGCTTCGCCAAGGAACTGGCATTGAGTCTGTCGGGACCGAACTTCCGCGCCTATACGCAAACCGATATCACCGGCGTCGAGGTGGGCGGCGCCGTCAAGAACGTGATTGCGATCGGATCAGGCATCGCCGACGGCATGGGCTTCGGCGCCAACACTCGAGTGGCGCTGATCACGCGCGGACTCGCCGAAATGATGCGTCTCGGCGTCAAGCTCGGCGGGGTGCGCGAGACCTTCATGGGGCTTGCCGGTTTGGGCGATCTGGTCCTGACCTGCACCGACGATCAATCGCGCAATCGCCGGTTCGGCATGGCGTTGGGCCAAGGTCGATCTACGAGCCAAGCACAGGCTGAGATTCATCAAGTCGTGGAAGGGCTGCCCGCCGCCAGCGCGATTCATGCCGTCGCGCAGCGCCTTGGCGTAGACATGCCGATCTGCCGCGAAGTATACCGGGTCATGCACGAAGGCAAGCCGGTTCGAGCCGCCGTGCAAGCGTTGATGGAGCGTGAAGTTCGTTCAGAGACTGAATGATGCCGCGGCACCGGTAAAGCCGATTTGCCGCCATGCTTCGTAGGCCACGAGCGCCACCGCATTGGATAGGTTGATGCTGCGGCTGTGCGGCTGCATCGGAATGAATACGCTGTTGTCGCGCCCGACCGCGCGGAGCGCGGCGTCCGGCAACCCGCGCGTTTCGGGTCCGAACAAGAATGCGTCGCCGGCACGGTATTGAACGTCGCTGTAGCGGTGGCGCCCCCCGGTTTCCACCGCGAACAGCCGCGCCGGAACAAGTTCGAGCAAACAATCGCTTAAGTTCGCATGGACTTTGACGCACGCCAGGTCGTGATAGTCGAGTCCCGATCGCTGCAGGCTCTTGTCATCCAGGCGGTAGCCCAGCGGCCTCACCAAGTGCAGCGTCGCGCCGCTGTTCGCGCACAGGCGAATGGCGTTGCCGGTATTCGGAGGAATCTCCGGCTCGAACAGCACGACATGAAACATTATGGGGGTGGCGGCCGCGCCAGAATCACGCGCTGGGTCGGGTAATCGAATTCGACGCCCAAGCGGCGAAATTCATCGATGATGCGGAAATTCACGGCCTGTTGCAGATCGAGCAGCGGATTCAGATTGGGTTGCTGCACGAAATACGAGAGCTCGAAGTGCAGAGCCGAATCGCCGAGAGTCTTCAAATGGCACCGCTCGAAACGAGCATTCGCCTGCTCGCGCACGATGCCCTCGAGCAGCCTCGGGATGCTCTTGAGCTTCTCGCTGGGCGTCTCGTAGGCCACGCGAATGGTCGCCAGCGCGCGCTGTTCTTGGGCGCGGCCGAAATTGCGCACTCGGCTCTTCAGGATATCGGCATTGGAGAGAATGATTTGCTCGCCGCTCTCGCTGCGCAAGCGAGTGGTCTTGATGCCGATGTGCTCCACCTTGCCGATATAGGTGTCGAGCGACAAGCTGTCGCCCACCACGAACGGCTTGTCGAGCGCGATCGACAGAGAGGCGAACAGATCACCCAGAACGTTCTGCAGAGCAAGGGCGACCGCGACGCCGCCGACCCCCAAACCTGCGAGCAGCGCGGTGATGTTGACGCCCACGTTGTCGAGCGCCACCAGCACCAACAACGACCAGATGACCAGGCGCGCGACGAAATTGATGATATCCAACGAGCCCGCGAAAACCTGATCCGCGCCGCGCTCCAGCTGCTTCGACTCGAGATAGAAGCGCACCGATCGGCCCGCCCACAGTCCGGCTTGCAGCAGGAACAGGATCAGCACGAAGCGGGAGACGATGTACTGAATTCGATCCGGCAGGTTCAAGCTGTCTTGCGCCGCGTACAGGGCAATGGCGAAAAACAGGAACTGCCGGGTGTTGCCGGCGAGGTAGGCGATGAGCCTCAAGGGCAGACGGTGTTGAGCGACCGAGTACTTCTTGTAGCGCGAAGCAATCAGCTGCCGCAAGATCCAAAGTCCGGCCCAGACCGCGACGGCCACGATCCCGGCGATCAGCCAATCGCTGATCGAGTTGCTGAGCAGCAGCCGCTGCACCGCGTCGATTTTATGCGAGAAGAAAGCGCCCATGGGTTTCGATTATAAACCCCTGCTAGGCGACGTCCTCCATCCCCAGCTCCTTCATCTTGCGGGACAGCGTGTTGCGGCCCCAGCCCAGAAGCTTTGCCGCGTCCTGCTTGAGGCCGTCGGCCTTGCGCAAGGCCACGCGGATCAAGATGCGCTCAACCTCGGGAACCGCTTGATCCAGCAGCCGTCGCGTGCCCGCGTCCAATTCCTGCTCCGCCCAATGCGAAAGCTTCGCCATCCAATCATGATTCGCAGCGTGTCCGGCCGGAACGCCGCCGAGATCGGGCGGGATGTCCTCGGCGCGAATCTCGCGCCCAGGCGCCGTCACGGTGAGACGCCGGCAGGCATTGACGAGTTGGCGGACATTCCCCGGCCAATCGAAGGTGACGAGCGCGGTTCTCCGCCGGCGTGGTCAGCAGTTTCGGCTCGACCCCGAGTTCCTGCCCGGCAACCGCCAGATAGTGCCGCAACAGTTCGGGGATATCCTCGCGCCGCTCGCGCAGCGGCGGGATTTCGATGCGGATCACGTTCAGCCGGTGCAGCAGATCCTCGCGAAAGTGGCCGGAACCCACGCGTTTTTCCAAGTCTTGATGAGTCGCGGCGATGACGCGCACATCGACCTTGACGGGCGTTTGACCGCCGACTCGGTAGAACTCGCCCTCCGCCAGCACGCGCAGCAGCCGCGTCTGCAGCGCCGGCGACATGTCGCCGATTTCGTCGAGAAACAAGGTCCCGCCGTCGGCTTGCTCGAAGCGCCCGCGGCGCAGCGCGTCGGCGCCGGTGAATGCGCCCTTCTCGTGGCCGAACAGCTCCGACTCCAGGAGATCCGCGGTAAAGGCCGCGGTATTGAGGGCGACGAAGGCCTTGTTGGAGCGCGGACTGTGGCGATGCAGAGCGCGCGCCACCAGCTCCTTGCCCGTGCCCGATTCGCCGGTGATCAACACCGTCATGCTGGAGCGGGACAGCCTGCCCACCGCGCGGAACACCTGCTGCATCGCTGCCGCCTGGCCGAGCAATTCGGGGATGCTGCGCCGTGCGGCTTCGGCGTCGATGGAAACGGTGGCCTGCTGCGCGGCGCGGCGCACCAGGTCCACCGCCTTGTCGATGTCGAAGGGCTTGGGCAGGTACTCGAACGCGCCGCCTTGATAGGCCGCGACCGCCGCGTCCAAGTCGGAGTGCGCGGTCATCACGATGACGGGCAGGCCGGGACGCGTCGCTTGAATTTCCTTGAGCAGCTCGAGGCCGCTGCGTCCCGGCATCCGGATGTCGGTCATCAGCACGTCGGGCGCGCCGGTGCGCAGCGCGGTCAAGACATTGTCGGCCTGATCGAAACACTTCGCGGTCATGCCGCTGCCTTTCAGCGCCTTCTCGAGCACCCAACGGATGGAGGCATCGTCGTCGACCAACCAGACCTGCAGCGGCTTCGAGTTCATGCGGAGTCCATGGGCAGAGAAATGACGAATATGGTTCTACCCGGAGCGCTGTCGAATTCGATCAGGCCGCCGTGGCGGCTGACCAGATCCTGCGCGATCCCGAGCCCGAGGCCGGTAGCCGTCGGCGCGCCCGGACACCAGCGGATAGAAAATCGTGTCGCGAATTTCCGGGAGCACTCCCGGGCCGTTGTCCTCGAATTGGATGGAGGCGACCAGCCGGTGCGGTTGCGCGCCCACGCTCGCATTGTTCGCGGCGCGAGTTCGCAGGATCAGCCGCGGCGACTGCACGTGCCCGCCGGACAGCGCCTGCAGGGCGTTGCGGCCCAGATTCAGCATGGCCTGAATGATGTGGTTCGGGTCAACCGTGAGGGGCGGCAGGCTCGGATCGTAGTCGCGCTCGACGCTGACGCCTTCGGGCGCCTCACTGCGCAGCAAATGATAGACGCGTTCCAGCAGCTCGTGAACGTTGATCAGCTGCTTCGCGGGCGGGCGTCCGGGCCCGAGCATGGAATCGAGCAGATTCGTCAGCCGGTCCGCTTCGCTGATGATGACGCGCGTGTATTCTCGCAACGCCGGATCCAAGGAGTTCCCGTTCAAGCAGCTGCGCGGCGCCGCGCAAGCCGCCGAGCGGGTTTTTGATTTCGTGCGCGAGCTGGCGGACCATCAATCGGCTCCCGCCCAATTGAGCGAGCAGCGCGTTCTCGCGAGTCAGGCGCCGATGTTGGGTGATGTCTTCGATTTCCAGCAGCAGCCGTACATTGTCCGGGCCGAGCGTGATTTGGGTTACCGCGCAATCGAGGATGCGATCGACGCCTCCCGGTGCCGGCCAGGCGAGTTCGCGCTGCACCACTCCCTCGTTGCCGTGACGCGCGCGGTCGAACAGCGGCAGCAGGGTTTCCGCACCCTTCGCCAACTCCGTGATGCTGCGGCCGAGCGCTTGATTGGGACCCAAACCCAGCAGCGTTTGCGCGGCGGAGTTCAGGTAGCCGACACGCAAGCCGTGATCCAGCAGAAACACGCTGGTCACCAGGCCATCGAGCAGCTCGGTGCCGGCGACGTGAATCACGTCCAATTTGATTTCAGCGGCCAACCGGTGCGTCCGGCCGGCCGAAAAAAGGCGCTAGGGCTTCTGGTGCTGGGGCGACAGCTCGGAAGGCTGCCGAACGTAGAAGGTGACGCTCTCGGTGCTGCGCGATTCGCCGGATTGCGGATCCGTGATGGTCGCGGTGATCGCGTAGGTGCCGCGATCCAAATGCGGCAGCTTGAATTGGGTTGCGCTCGATCCCTGATCCTCGAGTTCTTTGCCGTTCAGGTGCCACGAGAGCGTGTGATTCGCCTTGATGCCCGGTTCCAGCGTCAAACTCACATTGATGGTTTCGTCGCCGAAGAAGGTTTGATTGGCAATGGGCGAAGCGATGGCAAACTCGGTGTAACCCAAAACCTGCGCCTCTTTCTGAGCGCCGGCCTGCGGCGCGTCCAGGTTCGAGCGCGAGGGCAGGGCGCAGCCGCTCCATTGAGCGAGCCGGACGACGTATGGATCTTTTCGGCGCCGGGCACCGGTTGGTCGGAAAAATGGATCACCCCATCGGCGTCGGTCCATTTGTAAACCACGGCTGCCTGCGCCGCAAACGCCGCGAGCGTGGCCAGCACTATCCATGGTCTCCAAGGGTGCATAAGTCGAAAGCATAGACCTATCGTCTCCCGGCCACAAAACGAGGTGACGGCGGCGTGACCGCCGTCACCTTCGGGCTCGCAGCCTGCAATAAGTCACAGGCTGTAATACATCTCGACTTCGATCGGATGCGTCGTCATGCGCACGCGCGTCACTTCCTTCATCTTCAGCTCGATGTAGGCGTCGATCAGGTCGTCGGTGAAGACGCCCCCGGCCTTGAGGAACCCGCGATCCTTGTCCAGATAATCGAGTGCCATGTCGAGCGAATGGCAGACCGTCGGTATCTTCTTGTCCTCCTCCGGCTCCAGATCGTAAAGATCCTTGTCGCCGGGTTCGCCGGGATGAATCTTGTTTTGAATGCCGTCGATACCCGCGAGCAACATGGAGGCAAACGCAAAATAGGGATTGGCGGTCGCATCGGGAAAGCGCACTTCGATGCGCCGGCCCTTGGGATTGGCAATCCAGGGAATGCGAATCGAGGCGGAGCGGTTGCGCGCGGAATAGGCGAGTTTCACCGGCGCTTCGAAACCGGGTACCAGGCGCTTGTAGCTATTGGTGCTGGCATTGGTGAACGCGTTGATGGCACGCGCATGCTTGATGATGCCGCCGATGTAGTAGAGAGCGATGTCCGATAGGCCGCCGTATTTGTCGCCGGCAAACAGCGCTTTGCCCTCTTTTTGCAGCGACTGATGTACGTGCATGCCGCTGCCGTTGTCGCCGACGATGGGCTTCGGCATGAAAGTCAGGGTCTTTCCGTAACCATGGGCGACGTTCTGCAGGGCGTACTTGAGAATCTGCACTTCATCGGCTTTCTTGGTGAGCGTATTCGCCGCCACGTTGATTTCACCTTGCCCGGCGGTCGCGACTTCGTGGTGATGCACTTCGAATTTCAAACCCATTTCTTCACAGGCCATGGACATCGCAGTGCGAATGTCCTGCTGCGAATCGACGGGCGGCACCGGGAAGTACCCGCCCTTGATGCCGGGACGATGGCCTTTGTTGCCGTCTTCGTAGGCCTTGCCGGAATTCCAAGAACCTTCGTAGGAGTCAACTTCGTAGGCGCAGCCATTCATGCCCGAGCTGACGGTGACCTTGTCGAAAATGAAGAATTCGTTCTCGGGGCCAAACAGCGCCGAGTCGGCGATTCCCGAGGACTTAAGATAGGCTTCCGCGCGCTTGGCGAGCGAGCGCGGGTCGCGCTCATAACCCTGCATGGTCATGGGTTCGATGACATCGCAGCGCAGATCGACGGTCGTCTCTTCGTAGAAGGGATCGATGACGGCGGTGGCGGGGTCCGGCATCAAAATCATGTCCGACTCGTTGATCCCCTTCCAGCCGGCGATCGAGGAGCCGTCGAACATCTTGCCGTCCTTGAAAAAGCCCTCGTCCACCAGGCGTGTCGGGATGGTGACGTGGTGTTCCTTGCCGATCGTGTCGGTAAACCGAAGATCGGCGAATTTCGCCTCTTTTTCCTTGATTAACTTTAGAACATCGGCGGGAGTCATTGGCGTCCTCGCGTTTAAGTTTTATGGGCCGAGCGAAGGCCTCGGGTGCAGTCGACAATGCAGCTAATGTGCCATTGCGATGCGTATACGGATCAAGCACTTGCAGTTGGCCAGCGCCGGTTCGTGCATCATAATGGATCACGAGCCGGAAGGCGCGCCCTTAATTGGTGCATTGCGAGCCGTTCGAGGCGGGTTAATGGCGCCGCGGCGTGAATATTCCGCCGCGGTGAGCGAATTGAGTGCACGGCTTGAGGCCGGGCCCTCTCTGCAAGGACACGCAGAACCAGCGTCGCTATACTCGCTGACTTTGCCTTCGCCGCGAGCATCCGATGGCCTCCGCTCTCCCCAAGCCGCCCCGCACCTTCCAAGATCTCATTTTTGCACTGCAGAAATATTGGTCCGGGCAGGGCTGCATCATTTTGCAGCCCTACGACATGGAAATGGGCGCCGGCACCTTTCACTCGGCAACGTTTTTGCGCGCGGTCGGCCCGGAACCGTGGAGCGCGGCCTACGTGCAGCCTTCGCGCCGGCCCACCGACGGCCGCTACGGTAATAACCCATTTCGCCTGCAGCATTACTATCAGTTCCAAGTCTGCGTCAAGCCTTCGCCCGACGACTTTCAAGACCTGTACTTGGGTTCCCTGCGGGCCCTCGGGTTCGACCTCTTGACCCATGACATTCGTTTCGTCGAAGACAACTGGGAATCGCCCACGTTGGGTGCCTGGGGATTGGGCTGGGAAGTGTGGCTGAACGGCATGGAAGTCTCGCAATTCACCTACTTCCAGCAAGTGGGGGGCTTCGACTGCCGACCCGTAATGGGCGAGATCACTTACGGGCTCGAGCGGCTCGGGATGTACATCCAAGGCAAGGAAAGCATCTTCGATATCGTGTGGGCCGACGGTCCGTTGGGTACGGTCACCTACGGCGACGTGTTCCACCAGAACGAAGTGGAGCAGTCCACGTATAACTTTGAGAAGGCCGACACCGCGGTGCTTTCGGGCGAGTTCGAAGCGCACGAGACCGCCTGCCGGCGGCTGCTCGAGGACAAATTGGTGCTGCCCGCCTATGAGCAGATGGTCAAAGCCTCGCACGTGTTCAATTTGCTGGACGCGCGGCACGCGGTTTCCGTGACCGAACGGCAACGCTACATTCTCCGCGTGCGGACTCTGGCGCGCGGCGTAGCCGAGGCGTACCGCGCCAGCCGTGAAGCGCTGGGCTATCCGCTCATCAAGAATGCCGCAGCGGAGCCGGTTGCCTGATGATCGCCCAGGATTTGTTGTTCGAGCTGGGCACGGAAGAATTGCCGCCGCGCACGCTGCCGATCCTGTCGAATGCCCTGACCGAAGGATTGCGTGCAGGATTGGATGCCGCCGGCATTCCGCACGGCCGGGTGCAGGGTTTCGCCACACCGCGGCGGCTCGCGGTGCGGGTGCAGAAACTCGCGCCGCATCAGCCGGATAAGCAGGTCGAGCGGCGCGGGCCGCCGCTCGATCGATCCTTCGATGCACACGGGGTACCGACCCAAGCCGCCATCGCATTCGCCAAGAATTGCGGTGTACCGGTGGCGGAGCTCGAACGGCTCGAAACCGATAAAGGCGCGTGGCTGATATTCCGGGGCACCGAGCGCGGCGCGGCCACGGCGAGCCTGCTCGGCGGCATCGTCAATCAAGCCATCGCCGAGCTGCCGATCGCCAGACGCATGCGCTGGGGCAGCCGCAGCGCTGAGTTCGTCAGGCCCGTGCATACCGTGATCCTGCTCTATGGCGAGACGGTGGTTCCCGCCGAGGTGCTCGGACTCGCGACCGGCCGCGCGACCTTCGGCCACCGCTTTCATGCGCCGCAGCCCATCGTGCTGAAATCGGCCAAAGGCTACGAGAGCCGGCTGCGCCGCGCCAAGGTGGTGGCGGATTTCGCCGCGCGCCGCGAACTGATTCGCGCCGGCGTGACCGCGGCCGCCGCGGCGGCCGACGGCGGCCGGGCGTTGATCGACGCTTCATTGCTCGATGAAGTCACCGCGCTGGTCGAGTGGCCGGTACCCATCGCCGGCCGATTCGAGGCGCGATTTTTGAGCCTGCCGCGCGAGGTTGTGATCGCAACGGTGCAGGACCATCAACGTTATTTCGCGGTGGAGGGTGCGGACGGCAAGCTGTCGGGCTGGTTCGTCACTGTCAGCAACATCGAGAGCCGTGACCCGTCCAAGGTGCGGGAGGGCAACGAGCGGGTGGTGCGGCCGCGGTTGAGCGACGCCGCGTTCTTTTGGGAGCTGGACCTCAAGGTATCGCTCGAGGCGCACGCGGCCAAGCTTGGCGGCATGACGTTTCAGGCCAAGCTGGGTAGCTACGCCGACAAGACGCTGCGGGTGAAGGCACTGGCGCAAATGGTCGGCAGCCGCATCGACGCCGGCGCCGACGTCGGGCGAGCCGCCGAACTCGCGAAAGCCGACCTGATGACCGCCATGGTGGGCGAATTTCCCGAACTACAGGGCACCATGGGCCGCTATTACGCGGAGGCGCAAGGTGAGCCGGAAGAATTGGCGTTGGCGCTGCAGGAACACTACCTGCCGCGTTACGCGGGCGACTCGCTGCCGGCCACCAAGACCGGCCAGGCCGTCGCGATCGCCGATAAGATCGATACGCTGGTAGGGATCTTCGCCATCGAACAGCGACCGACCGGCGCCAAGGACCCGTTCGGCTTGCGGCGCGCTGCCTTAGGATTATTGCGCATCTTGCTCGAGGCCCGTTTGGACCTCGATTTATTCGAGCTGCTGGGCGCATCAGCCGCGGCACAGCCGGTACAGCGCGCGGGCGTGATCGACGAGGTTTACGATTTCATCGCCGAGCGGCTGCGCGGCTTGCTGCTGGAAGAATCCGGCACGACGGTCGAAATGCTCGATGCGGTGCTTGCGAACCGGCCGGGCTCGCCGCTCGATGCGGTAATGCGCCTGCACGCGCTGAAGGAATTCTTGCTGCTGCCGGAGGCAGGTGTTCTCGCCGCCATCAACAAGCGCATCGCGAACATCCTGAAGAAGACCTCGCTTGGGACGGATGTTGCCGTCGACACCGCCGCGCTGACCGAGCTCGCTGAGAGGCAACTGCACGACGCCCTGCGCGATGTACGCGTCCCCGTGGAGGACGCCGTCGCCGATCGCCGCTATGCGCAGAGTCTCAAGTCATTGGTGGCTTTGCGGGCGCCGGTGGACAATTTCTTCGAGCGCATCATGGTGATGGACGAGGACGTCGGACGGCGCAACAACCGCTTGGCGCTGCTGCGCGACGTCCAGCTGCTGCTCGGCGGCGTCGCCGACCTCAAGCGCCTGCCAGGTTGAGCTCGAACCGTGCAGCTGTTGCGGTCGCTGCTGTTCACCACTTACATGATGGTCTCGGCGTGCCTGTTCGGCGCGGTGATGGCACTCGGATTTTGGTTGCCTTACCGCGCGCAATTTGCGATCGCGCGCTGCTGGGCGCGGATCCTGTTTTGGATTCTCGAGCGCTTGTGCGGCCTCAAGTTCACCGTCGAAGGGCGCGAGCGCATTCCGCCAGGCAACCACATCGTGATGAGCAATCACACCTCGGCATGGGAAACCGTGGCGCAATTCTTGATCTTCCCGCCGCAGGTGTGGGTGCTGAAACGTGAGCTGCTGTGGATTCCGTTTGTTGGTTGGGGGCTGAAACTGCTGCGGCCCATCGCCATCAATCGCGGCGAGGGGCACCGCGCCGTGAACCAGGTGATCGAACAGGGCCAGTCGCGGCTCAAGGACGGCCTGTGGATCATCATCTTCCCGGAAGGTACCCGGGTCATTGCGGGCGAGACGCGCAAGTTCGGGGTCAGCGGCGCCATGCTTGCGATCGCATCCGGCAAGAGCGTGGTGCCTCTGTCGCACAATGCCGGCACATTCTGGCCGAGGCGCGGTTTCTTGAAAAAGCCCGGCACGATCCGGGTGATCATCGGCGAGCCGATCGAGCCCGCCGGCAAGAACCCGCGGCAGCTCAATGAAGAGGTGAAGCAATCGATCGAAGCGGGGCTTGCGCGCATCGCATCGCCGTGAGCGCCGGGCCCACCCGAGTAACACGCGTGTTACTTCACGGTCGGAAGATCTCTTCGATTCGTCTTCTAAAGAGTTTCGCGATGGCAAAAGCGAGCGGCAGGCTCGGGTCATAGCGGCCGGTTTCAATGGCGTTCACGGTTTGGCGCGACACTCCGAGCTGCTTCGCGAGATCGCCTTGCGTCCAGCCGCGCTCTGAGCGCAAGTTCGGGACTGAATTGGTCATTTGCCCGTTGCAATGAGCCTGACCATCTGCACCACAAAAACCGCCCAAACGACGTTGGATATCCACGCGGTACTCAAATGGGGGAAGCCCAGGAGTTCCATGTAGAAATAGACCAAGGAAAGGGCGGCTACTACGATTGCCGCCAGCGCTGCCGTCAGCCCGATCAAAGCCAGCCCAGGCAAGATCGGCACCAAGATAATGGCCGTTCTCAAAGGACCGACGCGCATCGAGCCCGGGGCCACTCAACTACCTATAAATAAAGGGAAAACACCTACATTTGCGCGTGATTTTGGCGACGCGTTCCCCTATAATGACTGTATATAATACCAGTTTCTAGGAGCCCCTCATGGACGGAGCCTCATCGCTCACCGCTGCCTGTTCCCTCGAAGAACTCGAAGCACAAATCACCGAACTCGCCGGCCAGCTGAATGCCGCGAATTTCCGTTGGCTCACGCTGATCGCCGAGTTCGACCGCCGCCACGGCTGGGCGGATGGAAAGCTGCCCTCCTGCGCGCACTGGCTGAACTTCAAAGTCGGACTGAACCTGGGGGCCGCGCGTGAGAAGGTGCGCGTCGCGCATGCACTGGCCGGCTTGCCTAAGATCGCCGCCGCCATGGGGCGGGGCGAATTGAGCTACTCCAAAGTCCGGGCACTGACCCGAGTGGCCTGCTCGGCCACCGAGGAGACACTGCTGATGATCGCCCTGCACGGCACCGCCTATCACGTGGAGCGCCTGGTGCAGGGCTACCGCCGGGCGCAGGAAGCGGAGGAGCTTTCCCGCGAGGCTCAGCAGCACACCCAGCGCAGCGTGACCTACCACTATGCCGAGGACGGCAGTCTGCTCTTGAAGGCCCGGTTGCCGGCCCTCGCGGGCGCCCTGCTGATCAAGGCGCTTGATGCCGCTCTTGAGAGCCTGCCGGAGAACGCGATTTCCGCCGACGTAGTCGCGGAGCGGCCGATCCCGTATGAGTCGCGGCGTGCCGATGCGCTCGCCGCCGTGGCGGAGAGCTTCCTCGCCGAGGCGCGCACCCCGTCCAGCACGGCCGACCGCTACCAGGTCGTCGTTCACGTCGATGCCGAGACCCTCAAGGAGCGCGGCGCCGGGCGCTGCGAGATCGAGCATGGACCCTCAATTCCCGTCGGGACCGTGCGCCGCCTCGCCTGCGATGCCAGTCTGTTGCGTGTGCTCGAGAATCCGCAGGGCGAGCCGCTCGATGTGGGACGCAAAACGCGCAGCATCCCACCGAATATCCGCCGCGCGCTCCATAGCCGCGACGGCGGCTGTCGCTTCCCCGGCTGCACGCACCAACGCTACGTCGACGCACATCACATCGAGCACTGGGCCGAGGGCGGCGAGACGAAGCTCGCCAATCTCGTGACCCTGTGCCGTCTGCATCACCGCTTGGTGCACGAGGGCGAGATCATGATCGAGATCACTCCCACCGGCGGCTGGCGTTTCCTGCATCCGGATGGCCGCCATTTCGAGGTGATCCGCTGCACACGGGCGTACGACGCGGATGATCTGGAGGACACGCACGCCGCCCTCGGTATTCACATCAACAGCGACACCGCAGCCACCCGCTGGCGCGGCGAGCGCATGGACTACGACCTCGGCGTGTGGGTGCTGTGCCAGCGGGCCAAACGTGCCAGCGAGGAACGCGCCCGCGAGAAATGTGACACTCCCGCGGAAACGTCCGAAGCCGCTAGCTGCGCAAGCGCGGCGCCCTGAGAGCACCTCGGCAGATACGATCTAGAAGCTCGGGAAATTCGATGCCGGCGGCCTTCGCAGCCTGAGGCAGGAGACTGGTGGCGGTCATTCCGGGCAGCGAGTTTGACTCCAGACACCAGAATCCGCCGGCGGTGTCGCGACGGAAGTCGGTGCGGCTGTAAGCGCCGAGTTTCAACACCTGATGCACGCGGCGCGCGTAATCTTGCAGCGTCGCGGACTCAACCGGCGAAATTTCAGCGGGAAATATTTCACGCGCGCCGCCCGCTTGGTACTTGGACTCATAGTCGAAGACCTCGCCCGGCACAATGATCTCCCCAACCGGGAGAGCGGCGCCGTCCAACACGCCGACAGTGAACTCGCGCCCGGCAATGAAGCGCTCCACCATGACTTCGTCATCGAAGCGAAGCGCCTGAGCGATTGCGTCCGGCAGCTGCGCCGCTTCGCGAACCACGGTCAATCCCACCGTCGACCCCTGCTTGTTGGGCTTCACGACCACTGGCCAACCAAGGGCCGCGCCCACCTCACGGTCCGTGGCCGGCGCCATCAGCCAATCCGGCGTCGGAACGCCGGCCGAGCGAAACAATCGCTTGCTCAAGTCCTTGTCCATCGCCGCGGCGCTAGCGATGTGATTGCTGCCGGTGTACGCGATTCCCGCCAAGTCGAGCAGCGCTTGAACGCGCCCATCCTCGCCGGCGCCGCCGTGCAGCGCCAGGAACACCACGTCCGCGTCGCGAAAGTCGGCGGCGGGCGTCAATGCCAGAGCGCCGCTGCGCATCCGCGCGATCTCCGTATCCGAGGGCGGCAGCGCACCGACCGCGGCCGACAGCAAGCGTCGCTCCTCGGCAAATCCCAAACGTCCGGTTGCCGTATCGACGGCAAATACTTCGTGACCCAGATTGCGCAACGCCGGAATGATTTGCGCCGCGCTCGCAATCGACACGTCGCGCTCTTCACTCGTACCGCCGAATAGCACGGCAATTTTCATGCCGCGACGGTGGCTAAAAAATCGAGAATCGCCTCATTCACGAGTTGTGGGCGTTCTTGCTGGATGAAGTGTCCGGCGCCGTCGATGAGCAATGTTCGGCGCAACCCGGGGACCGTGGTCGATAGAGCCTTTAGGGCTGCGGCGCCCGAACCAAACTCCACCACGGGATCGGCGCTGCCGGCGATGAACAAGGCCGGTTGCCGGACCAGCGCGCCGGCCCACGGCGCCGTGAGTTCCCAGTTGCGGTCGAGGTTGCGGTACCAATTGAGCCCGCCACGAAATCCGCTGCGCGAAAACTCCGCGCTCATATGATCGAGATCGGCGTCGGTAAGCCAGGCCGGCAGCTGCGCGGGGTCGAGTGTATTGGCGAGCCATCCCTTGCCGGGCTGCAGCGTGAGTCTCCGGGTCTCGGGCGGCGCGTCGCCGGAGATCGAAAACAACACGCGGCGTAGCGCCGCGCGCGGATCACGCTCGAATTCAGCCTCGGCTACGCCGGGCTCTTGAAAGTGAAACCAATAGTGGGTGAGTTGTCCGGCCGCGCGCAACATCTGCAACGGCGGGGCCGGGCCGCGCTGGCGAAAGGGCACACTAAGGGCGGCGACGGCGGGAAATACGTCCGGCCGAAACAAGGCCGCGTGCCACGCGATGTTGGCTCCCCAATCATGCCCGACGATCACGGCTTGGCTTTCGCCGAGCACGCTCACGAGCCCGACCATGTCGCCGACGATATCGAGGATGTTGTACGCGGAGATCGTAGCCGGAGCCTCGGTGCGTCCATAACCGCGCATGTCCGGCGCGACCGCACGAAACCCGGCGGCGGCAAGCGCCGCCAGTTGATCTCGCCACGAATACCAGCCTTCCGGAAACCCATGGCACAGCAAGACGAGGGGTCCCGTTCCCTGCTCCGCATAGTGGATACGGATGCCGTTGGCGGTCGCATCGCGATGTTGAAGACCGGTGGCCATCGTGCCTACTTGGGTTCGTAACCGAATCGTATCGTATACTTTTGCGGTTCATGCTCACAGTCGTGCTCTTCCTCGGGTCCGCAGCCGCGATTTATTTTGCGTGCGAATATTTCGTCAACGGCGTCGAGTGGCTCGGCCGCAAGCTGGGCGTGGGAGAGACGGCGACCGGTACCGTGCTTGCAGCCTTCGGCACTGCGCTGCCCGAAAGCGCGGTCACTTTCGTGGCTGTGGTCTTCGGTCGAGACGGCGCCCAAAAGGACATCGGCGTCGGCGCGGCCTTGGGCGGCCCGATGGTGCTCGCCACCATTTCGTATGCCGTCGTCGGTTTTGCGCTGTTCTGGAACCACAAGCGCCTCGGCCGTGCGACCCATGTCATCGAGTGCGACTCGACCAAGCTGCGGCGCGACCAAGCGTGGTTCCTGTCCATTTTCATCGTCAAGTTGGCGCTCGGTCTGCTGGTATTTCACTACAAGCCCTGGTTCGGTGCGGCGTTTCTGATCGCGTACGCCGTGTATCTGCTGCGGGAGTTGCGCGGCGCGCAAGTCACGAGCCGGGAGGTGCTCGAGCCTCTGAAGCTGCACCCGCATGGCGATCCGCGCTTGCTCTGGTCTCTGCTGCAGACGGGGCTGGCGCTCATCGCCATCGCGATCGCCTCCAAGGTGTTCGTGAGTCAGCTCGAAAACATCGGCGTCTGGGCGGGGCTGTCGCCGCAGTTGGTGGCGCTGCTGTTGAGCCCGGTCGCCACGGAGCTGCCGGAAACGATGAACGCGCTGATCTGGGTGCGTCAGGGCAAGGAGCGGCTCGCGCTTGCCAACATCTCGGGAGCGATGATGATACAGGCCACCATTCCCACTGCGCTCGGCTTGGCCTTTACCTCATGGGTGTTCTCGCGCGAGCTGATCGTCTCCGGAATCATCACCATGGTGGCGGTCGCGATTCTGCTGGGACTGTTCTCGAAGAACTCTGTCAACGCCCGATTGCTGATGCCCCTCGCCGGGCTGTATGCGCTCTTCGTCGCCGTCATTGCCCTGGCGTAGCGCCGCTCAACACCTGCAGGAACCGCGCCCGCTCGATGTTGCCGCCGCTCAGCACCACTGCGATGTTTTTGTCGGCCATTTTGTACCGCTCTTGCAGGAGCGCGGCGAGAGGGGCGGCCCCCGCGCCTTCAGCGATCTGGTGCGTGTCGTCGAAATAGATCCGCATCGCCTCGGCGATCTCCTGTTCAGTGACTTCGACGATGCGCGACGCCCCGCTGCAAATCCTCGCGATCGCCTCCGCATGCGGTTCACGCGTCGCCAATCCATCGGCAAAGGTTCTGGCGGTCGGCGCGTTGACGACGCGGCGCGCGGCGAACGACAGCGCCGTGGCCGGGGCTTGCGCCGCACCCACGCCGATGATTTCTGTCTTGAGACCCAGCAGGTCGCGCACGGTAATCAACCCCGTGATGCCGGAGCCCATGCCGACCCCGACGTACACGGCGTCGAGCGCCGCGACCGATCGGAACAGTTCGAAGGCGTATGTCGCGACTCCGGTCACGAGGTCGCGATGGAACGACGGCACGAAGTGCAGCCCCTCCGCGGCGGCCACGCGAAAGGCCTCGTGCTTCGCGGCATCGAAGTCCTCGCCGAACTCGACGACGCGCGCGCCGAAGCCGGCAATGGCCGAATTCTGGTCCTCAGAGTTGTTGCGCGGCACGTAAATGGTCGCCGCAATGCCGGCGCGCGCAGCGGCGTACGCGATGGATTGGCCATGATTGCCGCGGGTCGCCGATATGACGCCGGGAAATTTGTGGCCGGCGCGGGAAAGCCGGTCCATGTACACGAGTCCGCCGCGGACCTTGAAGGCGCCGGTCGGAGTGTGATTCTCGTGCTTGACCCACACGGTGCAGCCGGCGCGCACTTTGAGCTTCGGCCAGGCATATTGCGGCGTCGGCGCCATCACCCGGCCGACGAGCGCCGCGGCCCGCTCCAATTCGGTCAAGTCGAAGGCAGTGTCATGCGGCATCCGGGCCGGATTTTAGCACGGCGGTTACCGCAGGCAGCACGATCGAGAAGGCCGAACCTCTGCCTTCCTCGGAACGCACCTGCAGTTCGAGCTTGAGCAGATGGGCGAGGCGCTTGACGATGTTCAATCCCAATCCATAGCCGTCCTGCGCGCCAATGCCGGTATCGAGCACTTCGATGCGAACTGCGGCCGCTTCGTGCAGGCAATGCACTCGCACTCGACCCGCGCGGGTGTAGTGGATGGCATTTGAAACAAGATTTCTCAACATCTTGCGCACCAATTTGGGATCGCTGCGCACCACGCCATCGCAGGACCCGATCTCGAACCGCAGGCCCTTGTCGGCCGCAATCTTGGTGAATTCCCCCTGCAGTTCGCGTAATAGCGCCGCCAGCTCGAAGTCGGTCGGCTGGGGGCTGACCGCTCCGGAATCGAGGTTGCCGATGTCGAACAGGTCGTTGAGCAGTCTCGACATCGTGCTGATCGCCTGCTCTTGTTGCGACAGCGCTTCGAGGGCGGCCGCGCCGCTGACATGCCGGCGCAGGTCTTCGTTTCGGAGCGCCAGGGTTTGCAGCGGCTGGCGCAGCTCGCGGCCCGCCGCGTCCAGAAAGCGTCTTCTGCCTTGGTTGGCCCGGTCGGCGAGTTCGCGCATGGCTTCGACGGCGTCGCGGGCCACGAGCAGTTCGTTTTCCGCTCGCTTGCGCTTCGTCACATCGCGAATGGCGGCGGCGACGAGCGTTCGCCCGACGTCCTCGATCGGGCTGAGACTGACTTCGAGCGGAAACTCCGAGCCGTCGCGCCGCCGGCCATAGAGATCGAGACCGGCTCCCATCGCACGCGCGCTCACGTTGTTGCCGAAGGCTCCGCGGTGTCCAACGTGGCGTGCGCGAAAGCGCTCGGGCAAGAGCTTTTCGATGCCCTCGCCGATGATGTCCTCGGCCGAGTAGCCAAATAGAGCGCAGACCTGGCGATTCGCAAACCAGACGGTGCCGAAGGCATCGATGACGATCAGCGCATCCGGGGCGTCGTGAAAGACGCTGCGCGCGAGAGCCGGGGAAATGGCGACCATCGAGGCAGCTCCTTTGCGATCGACTGACGACGAAATCCTCAGCCAGAAGCCAGCCGGGCACGACCCCCCGTAGGTGGCGGCATGCCATGTTTCAATGGCATTTAGGCTACGGGCGGGGAGCCTCGGACATCGCCGAAAAGACGCCGTAAAATTCAGCGTAGGCGAGCTCCGGGCTGAGCAACAGCACGTGGGCGAGAACCCCCAGGCCAAGCGCCAATTTATCGAGGTTGTCGATGCCGGGATTGACCTCGCGCCGCTCCAGGGCGCCGATGTAGGTTCTTTTCAGTCCACATCGCAGGCCCAATTCTTCCTGGGACCATCGAAACAGCGACCGGCCGGCGCGCAGATTCGACGCCAGGCTCACGCGCGACGCTCTTTTTCTGAGCTTCTTTAGATTGCCCATGGGACTAGTATGCGCCCTTACCGGTGCTCGGGGGGTCTCGTCGGGTGACACTTATAGCGAAAATGAACACCTTGATTCATCGACGGTTTCTCATTAATCGTGGCAGAGAGAATCCGTGGTCTCTCCTGACAGAAAAAGTGAAGCTTTGCAAATGATTTGACGTGGTCATAGATTTCATTATGATATCACGGCAATATCATATCACGGGAGCCGAAAATGCCTAGCCAAGTGCCACAATCACCCTCGTTAGAGCACATAACGCGAGCTGCAAACGGATGGGCCATGCTGCTTCTCAGCGTTGCGCTACTAGTCGCGGCCAGTTTCTTGATCCAAATTACCGCGCCTCCCGGAAGTCCAGTTCACATGCTTGGGGCTCTAATTGCGGCGATCGGGCTGGCGTTCCTCTTCGGCTTCTTCACTTTGCAACCAAACGAAGCACGAGTGCTGATTCTATTCGGCGCCTATAAAGGCACCGCACGCAACAGCGGCTTTCACTGGGCTAATCCGTTGTACGCACGCAAACGAGGGAGCATGCCGCCCAAAGGCGTCACCACTAGCGACAACGGACCACGAAACAGGTTGTCGCTCGGCCGTACTCAGGGAGCAATGGGGTTCCAATCGCTCACAACGAAGGTGTCACTTCGAGCACATAACTTCAACAGCGAGACGTTGAAGGTCAACGATAAGCGTGGAAATCCGGTCGAGATTGCAGCCGTGGTGGTTTGGCGTGTGGAGAATACGGCGCAAGCAGTATTTGATGTCGAGGACTATGGCAGCTATGTCGAAGTGCAAAGCGAATCAGCGCTTCGAAGTATCGCGAGCCGTTATGCGTACGATCATGGGGAGGAGCACGAAATCACATTACGTGGCGGCGCTGACGAAGTCGCCTTTGCTCTGAAGGAGGAATTACAAATTCGCTTGGTAAAAGCCGGTGTGGCCGTGGAAGAGGCGCGCTTAACTCACCTTGCCTACGCCCCAGAGATCGCTCCGGCGATGCTGCGCCGACAGCAGGCGGAGGCTATCATCGCTGCGCGGCAAATCATCGTGCATAACGCCGTTACAATGGTCCATATGGCGCTTGATGAATTGGACAAAAAGAATGTCGTCAAACTCGACGATGAACGTAAGGCGGCGATGGTCAGTAACTTGTTGGTAGTGTTATGCGGCAGTTCGGAGGCATCGCCCGTGATCAATACCGGCACGCTCTATAACTGATCGTGTCGTCGGAACAACGCAAACCCTTTCTGCTCAGGGTACCCCCTGATCTTTGGAAGGATATTGAGAAATGGGCTGCTGACGACCTGCGAAGCGTCAACGCGCAGATCGAATTCCTTTTGCGTCAGGCCGTTTCCAAGCGCAAGAATGCACCGGCAAAAGATAGGTAGTCAGAGGTATACACACCTATCGTAAGATTTGTCGAGACAATCGATAGGTCTCTAGACGTCCAGATTCGACACCTGCAGCGCGTTCTTTTCGATGAATTCGCGCCGCGGTTCCACGGCATCGCCCATCAGCGTGGTGAAAATATCGTCCGCTGCAACCACGTCCTCGATGCGCACTTGCATGAGCCGGCGCGTTTCCGGGTTGATGGTCGTGTCCCACAATTGACTGGCATTCATTTCGCCGAGGCCCTTGTAGCGTTGAATGGTCTGGCCTTTCTTCGCCTGCTCGAATAACCACGTCATGGCGACCTTGAAACTCGCCACTTCCTGCCGCTCATCGCCGCGCTGAACGAAGGCGCCCGGCCCCATCAAATCGCTCAAGGTCTGCGCGAGCTCCGCGATCCGCAGGTATTCCGCCGAGTCGAAAAACTCCCGCGGTATGTGCTTCTCCGAAACGAGGCCGTGCTCGAGCCGTTGCAGATTGACGCGGTGCCCGCCGCTCGCCATGGTCTCCACGGTGACGCGATAGCGCCGCGACACATCGTCGAGCGAGTTGAGCCGCTGCTCGAGATTCCGGCACCAATCGCGCAGCGCGTCGGCGCGGTCGAATGCCTCCGTACTCAATACCGGCACGTACAGCAGCTGCTCGAGGAAGCGCTCATCGTAACGGCGCGCCCAGCGCCGCACGATGGCCTGCACCTCGACGTATTTTCGTGCGAGCGATTCCAGGCCCAGGCCCGACAGCGGCGGCGCCTCGGCGGTGACGTGCAGCGCCGCGCCATCGATGGCGGTGCCGAGCAGCACGGCATTCAATTCCAGATCGTCCTTGACGTAGGTTTCTTGCTTGCCTTTCTTCACTTTGTAGAGCGGCGGCTGAGCGATGTAAATGTGGCCGCGCTCGATGAGTATGGGCATTTGCCGGTAGAAAAAAGTCAGCAGCAGCGTCCGTATGTGCGAGCCGTCGACGTCCGCATCGGTGTTGTGGCAGCAGAGTCCACCCATGCCGGCGATGAAATTTTCGTCCCCTTCTACCGAGAAATCATAGACGTTCCCGTTGCTCGCCGACACTTCTTCAATCTCCAGAATCGGCAACGCCATCAGGTCGCCATCGATCATTTGAAAATCCCGCTTGCCCGACAGTCGATGGGAAGCCAGGAATTCCATAAGTTCGGCGGCACCCGCATGATCCTGCCAAACGTCACGCAGTTTGCCCAGGTCTTCCTTCGCCGTCACGCTGACAATCCAATGCCGGTGCTTGGTCTCACACGGCTGATCATTAATTTCACGAATCACGCCGTCAGGTTCACGCTGCGACATCGACGGCACCACGCCCAAAGAACTCAGGGCGTAGACAATTCCGCTCGCGATGTCGTACGACGATGTGCCGAACGCTATGCGATTCTTACAGACGGTACCATCGCCAAGCAGGTAACCGCGCAAGAAGGCACGGCGAAGATCCTCGGAAACATTGAATACCAGATCCGGAATCTGCTTCGTCATCGAATCGGAACCGGCAAAACCAAACAGGTGTTGCCAGGCGAGGGCGGCAACTCGGTTCACGAGCTTGAGTTCGGTGCAACGCTGCGGCGACGAATAGGTTACTGCAGGCAGGCCGAACACGGTGGTCAGCTTGTTTGCCATCTCTTCGGCGAAGCGCTGATTGCCCGACCCAATCGAGAGTCGAATTCCGTTCCGATCCGAGCACGAGCCCTCGGCAAGATAGAAGCCGAGTAATCCCAGGAGTGCTTCGTTGACGGCAATGAATCGAGGAATTCCATTTCGGCCATAGTGTTCCGGGGTCAGCGATAGATCCTCTCGGGAGGCAAACCACTCCAGATCTTCGGCATCGAGGTCGGAGAGGCGCACGTAATCGCGAACGACGTTTCGGCCGGAACCAGCGTACTGTTCTTTCCAGATCCGGTCCAAACGGCTCGGGGCGGCCGTTGTCCTGCTCAACACCCGTTCTGCGTTCGCACCGATCGCAGTCAAATAGGCTTGGAAATGCGGCAGCGCCGGTCGAGAGAGCCCCTTCTCCCAGGAATAGAACGTGACCGACTGGCGAATTCCTACGGTCGCGCAAAGCGCGCGATTTGAAACGCCGCTGTAGCGGCGGAGCTCCGCCAGTTCCGTTCGTAGCTCCTCCGGAATCTCCACACGTGGGTCGATGAGGTCCGGCTGCTGCTTATTTCTATCGAGTACGGCGGCCTTGAACCATGCTTCTACGGCCGGACCGCGCACCCAGATCTGCCGCGATGCTTTCGGCACCGCGTGCAAAGCGCGCAGCAGATCAATTCGCTCAGGGGCGGTGTCCGGAAATCGGATGCGATGCGGCGCCACCACGCGATCATTCAAGCGCAGTTCATCGCCCCGTTTGAGCTTCAGTTTTCCGTCCTCATGGACGAAAACGCTGTGGCTGGACGTGACCCGCACGCGGCGGCCATAGGAGGTGCGTACTTGGAAGAGCTTTTCGTCCAACGGGTGTCGAATGACGCTCTTGATCCTGCGAAATCGAACCGTGTGATCCTGTTGTCCAAAACAGAGGACTTCCCCGAGCGCGTCGCTGGTCAACTTGTCCACGGCACCACTCGGTGCACGCGACGCGAGAGCAGCATCGATGAAGCTTCCGATTCGGACCATGCGCACGCCGCGCCGGTCATCCCGGACGAAGACATGTTCGTCGCCATCCACGCTCATGATGATGATGCGGTGGTAGCGCAATTTGTCGACGTTGAAATCGTCGCGGCCGATGCCGCAGCCCAATGCGGTGATGAGGGTGCCGACTTCTGCGGATGCCAGCATCTTGTCGAAGCGCGCCTTCTCGACGTTGAGGATTTTTCCCTTGAGCGGCAGGATGGCCTGAGTGCGCCGGTCGCGGCCCTGCTTGGCCGAGCCGCCGGCGGAATCGCCCTCGACCAGGAACATCTCCGAGAGCGCGGGATCTTTCTCCTGGCAGTCGGCCAGTTTGCCGGGCAGGCCCGCGATGTCGAGCGCGCCCTTGCGCCTCGTCATTTCGCGCGCCTTGCGCGCGGCCTCGCGCGCATAAGCGGCCTCGAGAATCTTGTTGACGATGGCGCGCGCTTCCTGCGGGTGCTCGAGCAGAAACTCCTCGAGGCGTCCGGCGACCGCGGACTCGACCACTCCCTTGACCTCCGAGGACACGAGCTTGTCCTTGGTCTGCGAGGAGAATTTCGGGTCCGGCAGTTTCACCGACAATATCGCCGTGAGCCCTTCGCGCGAATCATCGCCCGTCGTTTGGATCTTTTCTTTTTTGGCGGCGAGTTCTTTTTCGATGTAGTTGTTGAGGGTCCGGGTGAGCGCCGCCCGATAGCCCGCGAGGTGCGTGCCGCCGTCCTTTTGCGGAATGTTGTTCGTGTAGCAGTACATGCTCTCCTGATAAGAGTCGTTCCATTGCATGGCCACTTCCACCTGCGTATTGCCGTCGCGGGTTTGGAACCACAGCACCGTGGGATGCACCGCCGTCTTGCTGCGATTCAAGTGCGTGACGAAAGCCTTGAGGCCGCCTTCGTGCTGGAAAACTTCCGTCTTCTCGTCGCGCTCGTCGATCAGTTCGATGCGCACGCCCGAGTTGAGAAACGACAATTCGCGCAGACGTTTCGCGAGCGTGTCGTAGTTGAAAGAGATGTGGGTGAAAATCTGCGAGCTCGGTTTGAAGCGCAGCGTCGTGCCTTTCTCATCGGTATCGCCGATGGCGGCGAGCGGCGCCTGCGGCTCTCCCAGCCGATATTCTTGCCGATGCAGCTTGCCGTCGCGCCGGATCAACAACTCCAGATAATCCGAGAGCGCATTGACGACCGAGATGCCGACGCCGTGCAACCCGCCTGACACTTTGTACGATGTGTCGTCGAACTTGCCGCCGGAATGCAGCACGGTCATGATGACTTCCGCCGCAGAACGGCCTTCTTCGGCATGGATATCCACAGGAATTCCACGGCCGTTATCGGAGACCGTCACCGATTCATCGGCATGAATGGTGACCACCACGCGGTCGCAATGCCCTGCCAGCGCCTCGTCGATCGCGTTGTCCACCACCTCGAATACCATGTGGTGCAGCCCGCTGCCGTCGTCGGTATCGCCGATGTACATTCCGGGCCGCTTTCGAACCGCGTCTAATCCACGTAAGACTTTGATTTTGCTGGAATCGTAGACGTCGCTATCGGCCATGATGGATCCTATTTGAAGACCCTCCATTCTAACAGTTTTTGGCGCCGATATCGAAACTGTTTGCTTGATAAATCCCAGTCAAATCATTCGGTTGCAAACGCGATTTGGGTGGCGTCGTCCGGCTGTTCCACGTGGAACAGTGGCTACGCATCGCGGATGCTTCCCGCCTCAATCCGATAGTGTCTGCCGGGCGTGCCGAATTCCGAGAACTCGGGGTGCAGCGTGGTCACGATGAGCTGCACGGACTGCGCGGAAACTTCCGAGATGAGCCGGGTCAAGCGCTCATTATCCAATTCCGCTGCGGGGTCGTCCAGCAGCAGGCTCGGCCTCACGGGTGAATCGGTCGGGAACAAGCTTGACCTGGGCCATCAACAGTGCGGCCGCCAGCAGCTTCTGCTGCCCTCTGGAAATTCGATCCTTCGCACCGACGTCGTTCAATCGAATCGCCAACTCAGCCCGATGTGGACCTACCTGAGTCACTCCGCTCTCCTCATCGTGCCGCCGACTCTGTTGAAGGGCCTCCGCCAGAGTGAGCCCTCGGGCCCATCCCGACCGATAACTGATCGTGAGTTCCATATCCAGCAGGTGTCGGGTCGTGCTCAACGCATGCTCGGTCAGGGCCTCCACATACCGGGTGCGTGCCGCCGACAGCGACTCGCCGTAGCGCACCAGATCCCCATCCCAGGCGGCGGTTACCGGCCGCGGCTGGCCCGACCTCAAAGCGGCGTTCCGTTGCTTCAACGCCTGTTGGAACCGCTGCCAGTCCTCGACGAATCTTGGTTCCACGTGGAACACACCCCAATCTAGGAACCGTCGACGGCGGCTCGGACCTTCCTCGATCAGCCGATGAATCTCCGGATCGATGATTTGCACTGGCAGCAGCGGCGCCAACTCGGCCAGCGAATTGGCCTTCGCGCCGCCTAACCTGGCGCGGACGCCGGCGACGGAACCTTCAACGCCCAGCGAGACGCTGCGGCCGAAGGCGTCGACTTCGCCGAACACGACAAATCTCGCGCTGCCATGCCGGATCAAGTGTTCGAGCCGCCGGGTCCGAAATGACCGCCCGCGGCCTAACACATAGATGGCTTCCAGTAGACTGGTTTTGCCCGACGCGTTGGCGCCGCTGATCAGCGTGAATCGGGAATCAAGATCAAGAGCCGACCGACTGCAAGCAGCGGAAATCCGTTACTTGCAGCCGGCCCAGCGACAATTCAAAGCCTCATCGGCATCACGACATAGCGTGCCGAGGCATTGCCCGGCGAGCGAATCAGGCAACTGCTATTGCTGTCCGTCAGGCCGAGCTCCACTTCCTGCCCGTCGATTGCCGCCAAGGCATCGAGCAGATAATTCACGTTGAAGCCCACTTCGAGGTCGCCGCCGTCGTAGCCCACCTCGATTTCCTCCTCCGCTTCCTCTTGCTCGGGGTTGTGCGCCTGCACCGTCACCACGTTCTTTTTCACGGTGACCCGAATGCCGCGATACTTTTCGTTGGAAAGGATGGCCGTCCGCTGCAAAGCCTGCCGCAAGATGTCCCGATCCGCGCGGATCGCGGCGGCGGGCGCAGCCGGGATTACCCTGGAATATTCCGGGAACCGGCCGTCAATTAGCTTCGAAGTGAATCGAACATCGCCGATCTGGGCACGAATGTGATTTGTACCTATGCCTAGGTCGGCCACACCCTCGTCGGTCAGCACCCGCTGCAACTCCAGCACGCCCTTGCGCGGCACGATCACCTGCTGCGAGGTCTTCGCCTTCGCCGCCAGCGCCGTCTCGCACAGCGCCAGGCGATGACCATCGGTCGCCACCGCGCGCAGCAGCTGACCGTCGATTTCCAACAGCATGCCGTTCAGGTAGTAGCGAACATCCTGCTGAGCCATGGAAAAATGGGTCTTCTCCAGCAAACGCAGCAATTCCTTGCGCGGCACGCGCACGGTTTGCTGGGCATTGATGTCGTCAATCACCGGAAATTCAGCGGCGGGCAGCGTCGACAAACTGAAGCGGCTGCGGCCGGCCTTGATCACGACTTTCTCGCCTTCGACGGCGAGCGACACCGACAGCTTCTCCGGCAGCGCGCGCAGAATATCCAAGAATTTACGGCCCGGAACTGTAATGTCGCCGGCCTCTTGCACCGCCACCTCCGTCGAGGCCACCAACTCCACCTCCAAGTCCGTGGCGGTAATCCACAGCTGGCCCTGGCGAACGCCAAGCAACACGTTGGCCAGCACCGGCATGGTTTGGCGCCGTTCCACCACCCCGATCACCGCCTGTAATGGGGCTAGTAATTTCTCGCGCTCAGCCGTCAATTTCATGGGAACACCCGTCTCACCAATCTTAGATTTAGATTCTTAAAAGAGACTATTACTATGATTATGAAGCAACCGCCTTTTCGGTATAACTCCGCTAACTAGTTAATAATCAGTACCTTACATCTGACACAAACACCACTCACTCCTGTCCACCGACGGCGTGGAAGCTGTCATCGACTTGTGGATATCTTTATCCACAGCGTCGTGCACAGCTTTTCCTACCCTATCCAGCGAGGGTTCTCAACAGGTTCATATAGTCCTCGCCAATGCGCCGTTCGCTCTCGCGTAACTCCTTGACTCGCCTGCATGCATGCAACACTGTCGTGTGATCGCGGCCGCCAAAAGCGTCGCCGATCTCCGGCAGGCTGTGATTGGTCAATTCTTTCGCCAGCGCCATTGCAACTTGACGCGGACGAGCGATGGAGCGGCTGCGGCGCTTCGACAACAAATCGGCAATGCGAATTTTGTAGTATTCCGCGACCGTCTTCTGAATATTTTCCACGGTCACGAGCTTCTCTTGCAGCGCCAGCAAGTCGCGCAATGCCTCCTTGACCAAATCCAGCGTGATGGGCCGCCCGGTAAAGTTCGACGTCGCCACCACCCGGCGCAAAGCACCCTCGAGTTCGCGCACGTTCGAGCGAATCCGTTTGGCAACGAAAAACGCGACTTCTTCCGGCAAATCGACCTGCGACATCGCCGCCTTGCTCATCAGGATCGCGACACAGGTTTCGAGTTCCGGAGGTTCGATCGCCACCGTCAATCCCCAGCCGAATCTCGACTTCAAACGCTCTTCGAGCCCGTCGACCTCCTTCGGATAGCGATCGCAGGTCAATATCACCTGCTGCTGGCTTTCCAACAGTGCGTTGAAAGTGTGGAAGAACTCTTCCTGCGAGCGTTCCTTGCCGGCAAAAAACTGAATATCGTCGATCATCAACGCGTCGAGGGATCGATAGGCAGTCTTGAAATCGTTGATGGTGTTGTGCTGCAGGGCCTTCACCATGTCCCCCACGAAGCGCTCGCTGTGCACGTACGCGACACGCGCCTCCGAATTCTTTTCCCTGATCTTGTTGGCCACCGCATGCATGAGGTGCGTCTTGCCGAGACCGACGCCCCCGTAGATGAACAGCGGGTTATAGGCCCTGCCGGGATTTCCCGCGACTTGAATTGCCGCCGCCTTGGCGAGCTGATTGCTCTTTCCCTCGACGAAACTGTCGAATGTGAAGCTGGAATTGATCGGACCACCCAGGAGCGAAGGCGCTAGCCTGCGGGTACGTGCCGCCGCGCCGTTGGCGGCCGGGTGGCTGCCGTTGACCGCCACCGCCGGGGCCGCGACGCCGGCCCGCGTACCCACGTCGAGCACGAGCTCCGGGGCTGGCTCTTCGGCGAACGCCCGAATGAGCTCCTTGATCCTGGGCAGGGAGTTCTGGCCCAGCCATTCGATCACGTAGCGGTTGGGCGCCAGCAGCTTGAGTTCGCCCTCACGTTCGATCGCCTGCAGGGGTCGCACCCAGGTGTTGAACTGCTGCTCCGGGAGTTCGCTCTCGAGCACTCGCAGACAGCGGTTCCATAGCGACTCCGACAAGAGCGCTCTCCTCAAGATTCAGGCAAAGGGGCAAAGTGCACGAAAGGGCAGGGAGTCTAGCTCCAACTTGCCGGTGCGTCTATTGACACATCCATCCTCGCTCAGTACCCTTGCCGCCTTTCGTAAATCTCCCAATTCATTGATTTGGCCAGTGGTTTTTGCTCGAGTTGCGCTATGAAACGTACTTTCAATCCCAGTAATTTACATCGTGCCCGCACTCACGGCTTTCGCGCGCGCATGGCCACGAAGAGCGGTCGCCGATTGCTCGCCCGCCGCCGTGCCAAGGGACGCAAGCGCCTCTGTCCCTGACACCAAGAATCAGGACCGTCTAACGATCCCCCGGGATTATCAACTGACGTTCGAGCCGCGCCAGCGTCTGCACCAGCCGGCCGAATTTCGCGAAGTGAAGCGGCGCGGCAGAAAGTTTGCCGACGCATTTTTTAGTTTATCGGTCCTGGTCAATCATGAAACCTATCCTCGGTTAGGATTGAGCATAGCGACGCGCACCTTCGGCACGGCGGTGGCGCGCAATCGCATCAAACGCCTCACACGAGAGTCCTTTCGCTTGAACCAACACTCACTGCCGCCGGTCGATATCACGGTTTCCGCCCGCGACGCAGCGCGCGCGGCCAGCTCCGGCGATTTGCGCGCGAGCCTCGACCGCCACTGGCGCTCGATTGCCGAACGATGTCTGCCGTGAGCCGACTCTTGCTGTGTCTGATCCGCGGCTACCAATTCAGCTTGAGTCCCTGGCTGGGTGGTCACTGTCGCTTTTATCCCAGCTGCTCGTGCTATGCCCATGACGCGATCGAACGCCATGGAGCCTGGCGCGGTGCTTGGCTCGGTCTCCGCCGACTGCTGCGCTGTCATCCCTTGAACGCGGGCGGCTACGACCCAGTGCCGGGAAGAGAATGATCAATGCCTAACACTCGCATGCTCCTGTGGTTTGCGCTTGCTGCAATCCTGTACTTGAACTACGAAGCGTGGATGCACGATTATCCGGCGTCGGGGACGCAGGGCACCCCCGCGCTGTCCGCGGCCGGAAACAAGCCCGGTACTCTCGGCGATTCGGTGCCGGAGGTCGCGAGCCCCACTCCTTCGACACCTGCCGCAGCTCCCACGGCCGTACCACCGACGGCCGCGGAGCCGCTCCCGCCTCCGTCGAGCGCTGCGGCCGAGTCGAACGCCAGTGCATTTCTGCCGCTGCATGTCACGACCGACGTGCTCGACGTCGTGATCAATTTGAAGGGCGGTGAACTGGATCAAGCCGATTTGTTGCAGTATCCGCTGCGCAAGGATGCTCCCAACGTACCGGTCCGGCTGCTGAGCCGGGATCCGCCGGCCTCGTTGTATCTCCTGCAGACCGGGCTGCGCGTATCGGGCGATGCCGCGCCCACGCATCTGGTAACTTGGAGCTCCGAGGCAAAATCCTTTGCGCTCGCAGCGGACGCCAAGGAGCTGCGCGTGCCCTTGACCTGGAGCGACGGCCAGGGCTTGACCGTCACCAAAACCTTCGTCTTCTCGCGCGGCCTGTACTCCATCGATCTGATCTACGATGTGCAGAACAGCGGCGCAAGCCCGCGAAATTTGGTGCCCTATTCGCAAATCAAGCGCCACTGGGAACATCCGTCGCGCTCCTATTTCGATGTCGAAACCTATTCGTTCAAGGGCCCCGCGGTGTATGACGGTGCCAAATCCCACGACCTGAACGTGGAGAACGACACCGACGTCAAGTTTTCCGAAACCATCACCAACGGGTGGCTCGCGTCATTGCAGCATCAGTTCGTATCGGCGATCGTGCCGCCTGCAAACCAGCCCTACGAGTACAAGCTGCAGGTTCAGGGCAAGGAATACCTGCTGAGCGCCACCGGCCCGACGGTCGAAATTGCCGCCGGTGCCAAAACCCAGTTCCGCGAGAAATTGTTCGTCGGCCCCAAATTGCAGTCGCAGCTGGCGGAGACGGCTCCGCACCTGGAGCGAACGGTCGACTTCGGCATCTTGACCGTGCTCGCGCAGCCCCTGTTTGCGACCCTCAACTGGGTCCATGGCCTCGTCGGCAATTGGGGCTGGGCCATCATCATCGTCACGGCTCTGATCAAGCTTTTGTTCTATCCGTTGAGTCAGGCGAGCGGACGTTCGATGGCCAGAATGCGCACGGTCGCACCGCGGATGAAGCAGATCCAGGAGACCTTCAAGGACGACCGCGAAAAGCTCGGGCGCGCCATGATGGAGCTGTACAAGAAGGAAAAAATCAATCCCCTGGCCGGTTGCCTACCCATGCTGGTGCAGATTCCTTTCTTCATTTCGTTCTACCGCGTGTTGCTGGAAAGCGTGGAAATGCGCCAGGCGCCGTTTCTGCTGTGGGTCAATGATCTCTCCTCGCGCGATCCCTTCTTTGTGCTGCCCTTGCTGATGGGTGCCGCCATGTTCGCCCAGTTCAAGCTGAATCCGGCGCCGCCCGATCCCATGCAGGCCAAAATCATGCAGTTCATGCCGCTGGTCATGACGGGCATGATGGCGTGGTTCCCCTGCGGCCTGGTGCTTTATTGGCTGACCAATACGCTGTTGACCATTGCGCAGCAGTGGCGCGTCAACCAAGTAGTCGAAGCCGAGGCTGCCAAGCTGCGGACGTGAACCCGCCCGACACCATCGCCGCCGTCGCCAGCGCTCCCGGGCGGGGCGCGGTGGGTGTCATTCGAGTCTCGGGTCCGCTCGTGCCGCGGATCGCGCTCGGTATTCTCGGCGAACTGCCGGCGCCGCGCCGCGCTCGGCTCTCGAATTTTATCGACGCGGAGGGCTCGAACCTCGATGCGGGCCTGGCCTTGTATTTTCCCGCGCCCGCTTCTTATACAGGCGAAGACGTCCTGGAGCTGCAGGGTCACGGCGGCGCACTCATCGTCGACATGGTATTGCGGCGCCTGCTCGAACTCGGCTGCCGCATGGCGCGGCCAGGCGAGTTCAGCGAACGCGCCTTTTTGAACGGCAAAATCGACATCGCCCAGGCCGAAGCGATTGCCGATCTGATCGATGCCGGCACCGCCGCCGCGGCCCGGGCCGCGGTGCGCTCCATGCAGGGCGAGTTCTCCGCCCGCATCGCCGATTTGAAGTTGCGAATCACCGAACTGCGGGCCTATGTGGAGGCCGCCATCGATTTCCCCGACGAGGAAATCGATTTCCTTTCCGCGGCGACACTGCGCGAGAAGCTCGCGGAGGTCTTCAGCCGCTTCGAGTCGATTACCGCGGCAGCGCGCCAAGGCGCCTTGCTGCGCGAAGGTATGCACGTCGTGATTGCAGGCTTGCCCAACGCGGGAAAATCCAGCTTGATGAATCGCCTCGCGGGCGACGACGTCGCCATCGTCACGGATGTGCCCGGCACGACCCGCGACGTGCTGCGCCAGCAGGTGCATCTCGACGGCCTGCCTTTGCATCTGGTGGACACCGCCGGCCTGCGCGCCGCGCTCGATGCGGCGGAGGCCGAGGGCGTGCGGCGCGCGCACAGCGAGATCGCGCGCGCCGATCGCGTCCTCTATGTCGTGGATGCGGGCATCGCCGCCGATTCGCAATCGTTGGGCTCGCAGCTCGAGCAACTGCCGCGCGGGATTCCGGTCACGCTGGTGTTCAACAAAATCGATCTCTCCGGCCTGCCCGCGCGGCTCGATGACGCCTCCGCCCCGCCGCGGATCTTCTTGAGCGCTCGCACCGGCTCAGGGTTGGACCTCTTGCGCACTCACCTCTCGCAGAGCGCCGGTTACCTCAAGGCCGAGTCCGGCGCGTTCGCCGCGCGCCGGCGCCATCTCGACGCACTCGCCCGCGCGCGCCGCCATGTGCAATGCGCCGCCGACATTTGGATAGAGACGCGGGCTTTTGAGTTATTCGCCGAGGATTTGAGGCTCGCGCAGCTTGCGTTGAGCGAGATCACCGGCGAGTTCACCAGCGAGGATTTGCTGGGCGAGATCTTCGGCAGCTTTTGTATCGGAAAGTGACGCCGGCGGCGCGGTCGTCAAACGCCTTGCTTGTCGCTCTGCATTTCCGTGATGTCGGTATCGATCAGCCGCGCCAGGCGGGCCGAGACCCCGAGAACCGTCAATATAGCGACCGTGGCGACCGCGGTGATCAGCGGAAAACGCCAGAACAACCACACCATGATCAGTGCGGACAACGTCAATATTGTCCAAAGCGCGGCGATCTTGGTCCGCGTGTGCGACGCCTCAGTCATGCCAGCTCCCCCTCAGATCCACGGTATTTTAACTTCCGCGTACGTTATACCGCTTATGTTACTAAACGGCTATACAGGAAAAACCCCAAAAGAGCGAAAACTGCCTGGGTGTTTAACGGGACACGGCACTACCCGAGCATGGTTTCGCGGCGCCAATGGCGGGCGGTCAATACCATCAATAACAGCGCCAGCCCAATCGAGCCCAAAGCCGACAACCACACGTCGCGCGCTGCAACAGCCTCGTCCTTGAGCACGCTGGTCATGAGCAAATGCTGGCTCAAGGACGGGATGAACATCAGTGAACTGCGGGTTTTCAGCGAATAGATGCTGGCAAATGCGATCGGCAAGGTCGGCACCAAGAGAACCGCCGTGAGGTAGGTCTGAGCCTCGCGATAACTGCGGGTGAACGAGGCGACGAAGGTCATGAGGGCGGCGCCCAAGGGCACGAAGGGCAGGCAAATCGCAAAGAAAATCAGCGCTGTGCCTACACCTAAGTTCGCACTCATGCCGAGTTTCTCCAGCGGCACGAAACGAAATACACAAACGAAGGCCGAGAGGCTCAAGCCTAAGGAAATGCACATGTAGGCGCAGGTCGCCAGAATCTTGCCGCCGACCAGGCTCGAGCGCGCCACCGGCAGGCTGAGCAGCGCCTCCAAGGAACCTCGTTCCCGCTCCCCGGCCGTGGAATCGATGGCCAGATACAATCCGCCCATCAATACCGCGAACAGGACGAAGTAGGTCATGAAGCCGAGCACCACGACGGCTCGCCCGGTGGGCGTCGCCACGTCGATCTCGTTCACGGCCACCGGCACCGTGAGCAGCGGATTCACCCCGCGGATCTCGAGCCGCAGTTGCGCGATGCTGCTGGCGTATCTTCCCAGAATGATTCTGGCGCGATCCGCGCTTTTCCGGGTTTGCGAGTCGGCGCTGTCCGCGACCAGCAGCACGGGCGCCGGCGTCGCCGCAGTGAAGCGCGGGCCGTATTCCGCCGGAATGATGAGCACGACTTGCGCAGTACCGCCGCGGACGGCGGCGCGTGCCTCATTCTCCGACAGCGCCGCCATGGTCAGCTTGACGCCTTGTGCTTCCAGGTAGTGCGTAAGTCCGGGCGCATTGCCGCTGCCCGATATCGTGAGCTTGAGCGGCTCGTCCGCCTCGACGACGCTCTGATTGAGCATGCGCGACACCATCAGACCGAACAGCAGGGGTCCGAACAGGGGTCCGAACAGCAGCGCCGACAGCAGGGTGCGTTGATCGCGCAGGTTCTCCAGAAATTCCTTGGCGAAAACGCTGAAGACGGCGTGCACTTCAGCTCACCCCTTCGGTACGCCTAAGCACCTGCAGAAAGGCCTCTTCCAGCGAGGCCGCGCCGCTCGCCTGCCGGATCGAGTCCACGGTGGCATCCGCGAGCACACAGCCTCGGCCGATGATCACGACTCGATCGCAGAGCGCCGCCACCTCCTGCATGACATGCGAGGAGAACAGCACGCAGCGGCCTTGGGCCCTCAATGAGAGCAGCATCTCGCGGAGGCTGCGGATCGCCATCACGTCCAACCCGTTGGTGGGTTCATCGAGCACGATGTTGCCGGGATCGTGAATCAGCGCTCGAGCCAGGGCCACCTTGATGCGCTGCCCTTGCGAAAGGCCCTTGGCGCGCCGTTCGATGAAGCTTTCCAAGCCAAGGAGGCGGGCGAGCTCGGCCGTGCGGGACCGCAGGAGGCCGGCGCCGATCCCGTGCAGCGATCCGAAGTAGTGGATGTTTTCGCGCGCCGTCAGATTGCCGTATAGACCCGCGGCATGCGGCAGCACGCCGAGATGCGCGCGCGCCTTCGAGGTCTCGCCGCGGATGTCGATGCCGTCGATCGATGCCTTGCCGCTGTCCGGCGTCAGCACTCCGTACAACATGCGCAAGGTCGTCGACTTGCCGGCGCCGTTGGCGCCGAGGATGCCGGTGATCGCGCCGTCGTGCGCCACGAAGGAGATGTCGCGGACCGCCTCGATGTCGCCGAATCGCTTGCTCAAATTCGTGGCCTCGATCATGCCGCGGCCCTCCTCATGGCGCCGGACCCGTCATGCTCACGAAGAACGGCGCGGGGTGATGCCGCTTCAGGCAGCCGGCGTCGAGCTTTTCCGGCGTTGCTGCGTCCAGAAACTCCGCCATCAGTTTCGGTATGCAGCCCGTTGCCACCTGGCCATGTCCTTCGCCGCTCAATATCAGGTGCAAATGCCGCGCAAGTCCCGCTGCGGCGCGTTCTGCATCCGCGGGCGGCGTCACCGGATCGGCCTCGCCGGACAAGAGCAGGGTGGGGACGGCACTCACCAAGGGGCTGTGCAGGTCGGCATCCACCGGTCCGCGCGGCCATAGCTTGCAAATTTCCGCAAACGCGTCGAGCTGATCCGCGCCCTGATAGGTTTGAGCGATCGCCGCCCGGTCGACGTCCGCCGCGAAGAACGGCACGTCTTCACTGCAGATGACGCTGTTCTGCATGCCGCTCGCCAGGCTGTAGCCCACTTGCCGTGCGGTCATGATGGTCTGCGCGGCGAGCGGCGCCAGCGCCCCTTGAGCCGCTCGATGAATGAGGGTGGGCAGCAACGAGGCCTGGGTGGCGCTATACGATAGAAATCTCAAGCTCGCGCTCAGCATGCTGCGATTGAATTCGATTTTGAGCGGCAGCCCGCTGTTGGGATCATCCAAGACGAGCGCCGATTTTTGCGGCCCGAATTGCCGGCGCAGAGCCTCGAGCTCGCTGCGGAGCAGTGGATACGCCGCCGCGCAATCCTGCGATTCCGCACAGCGCGCCACGATGAGGTCCAAGGCGCGCTCACCGTCCAGCGGCGTTGCCGGGCCTATGCTCTGCTGCGGAAAGGTCACTCCGTCCAAGATGACCGCATGCACCGCTTGCGGGAATCGCCGCATGTAGAGCTGCGCCACCCGCGTGCCGTAAGAAGCGGCATAGAGGTCGATTGCCGTGAAGGCGAGCGCCGTGCGCACCGCCTCGAGATCGGCCACCGCCGCACTGCTGGTGTAGAAGCGCACCCGCTCGCCGTATTTGTGCAGGCAGGCCAGCGTCGCTTGCCGCAGCGCCGGCATGACGTCGCTCGGCGGCTGCCAGTCATCGGGATATTCGCAGGTCAGGGGCGCGGATCGGCCCGTGCCGCGTTGATCGACCAGCACGATATCGTGATTGCGATTCACCCGCGCGAACGCGGCGGCCAAGCCCGTGTACATGGCGGTGGCCCCCTGACCCGGCCCCCCGGCCAGCAGAAACAGCGGCGCCGCCGCGGCGCGCCGGTTGAGCGCGGGCACCACGGCAACACTCAAGTCGATGCGGGCGCCGGCGGGCTGCGTGCGATCCAAAGGTACGCTGAGCACGCCGCACCGCGCCGGAATCGACGCCAGACGCAGCGGATGCTCGAGGCGGCACTCGTGCAGAGCAAGCCGTGCCGGCGGCGCGGCAGAGTGCCGGCCACGGCCACAAGGCGCTCGCCAGGGTGCTGAATACGAGGGACTTCCACATTTCCCCGATTGTAGGGGATTCGCTATCCTTAGCCATGACCGTCATTCGCGAAGCCGATGTGATTGCCAGCGTCGCCGACGCCCTGCAGTACATTTCCTACTACCACTCCCCGGATTTCATTCGCGCCATGGGCCGCGCGTACGAGATGGAACAGAGTCCATCCGCCCGCGATGCCATTGCGCAAATACTCACCAACTCGCGCATGTGCGCCGAGGGCCATCGGCCGATTTGTCAGGACACCGGCATCGTCGTGGTGTTCGTGAAAGTGGGCATGGGTGTGCGCTGGCAGGCAACGCTCGATCTCGAAGCGATGATCAACGAGGGCGTGCGCCAAGCCTACCTCAATCCCGACAACAAGCTGCGCGCGTCGATCGTGTCCGATCCTGCATTCAAGCGCGTCAACACCCGCGACAACACGCCCGCGGTGATCCATACCGAATTCGTTCCCGGAGAGGAGGTCGAGATCACCGTTGCCGCGAAGGGCGGGGGCTCGGAAAACAAAGCCATGTTCGCCATGCTGAACCCTTCCGATTCCGTGGCCGACTGGGTGCTCGACATGGTGCCCGAGATGGGCGCCGGCTGGTGTCCGCCCGGAATGCTGGGAGTGGGCATCGGCGGCAGTGCCGAGAAAGCCATGCTGCTCGCGAAGAAGTCATTGATGGATCCCATCGACATCGGCGAGCTGATTGCGCGCGGGCCTGGAACCAAGCTCGAAGAACTGCGCTTGGAGATATTTCAACGAGTCAACGCGCTCGGGCTGGGCGCGCAGGGCTTGGGCGGCCTCACCACCGTGCTCGACGTGAAGATACTGGACTACCCGACGCATGCCGCCTCCCTGCCGGCGGCGGTGATCCCCAACTGCGCCGCCACGCGTCACATCCATTTCACACTGGACGGTTCGGGCCCCGCGCTTCTCGAGCCGCCGGATCTTAAGCTGTGGCCGAAGGTGCAGTGGGCGCCCGACGCCGGCGCGCGGCGCGTGTCTCTCGATGGCCTCGACCGGGCCGAGATTGCGCGCTGGAAGCCGGGCGAGCGTTTGTTGCTGTCGGGAAAGCTCCTGACCGGCCGCGACGCTGCGCACAAGCGTATTTGCGCACTGTTGGATGCCGGCCAGCCGCTGCCCGGAGGGCTTGGATTTTCACGGCCGCGTTATCTACTACGTCGGACCGGTGGATCCCGTCGGTACGGAAGTCGTGGGACCTGCGGGGCCGACCACCGCCAATCGCATGGATCGGTTCACCGACACCATGCTGGGCAAGGCCGGACTGCTGGCGATGGTCGGCAAGGCCGAGCGCGGTCCTGCAGACCGTCGCGGCTATTGCCAAGCACCGCTCCGCCTATTTGATTGCCGTCGGCGGCGCCGCCTTCCTGGTCTCCAACGCGATTCGCGGCAGCCGCATCGTGGCCTTCCCCGACCTCGGGATGGAAGCGGTGTATGAATTCGACGTGCGCGACATGCCGGTCACCGTGGCAGTCAGCGCAGACGGTGTTTCCGTGCATGAGACGGGACCCAAGGCCTGGGCGGGGAAATTTGCCGGCATTCCGCTGACGGTGGAGTAGCCGGCCGCTGACGGTGGACCGGCTTTAGTATTTGACGGAGCAGCCGTAAGGCCGGGTGACCGGATGGGCGACCGGGCTGCCCTGCACGACCGCCAGCATGGCCTCCTCGAGCATGAGTTCCCTGGCGCTTTCAGATCGACCCGATTAGAGTACCGCGCCATGCGTTTCGGTGCGGAATTCGGGGTAATCGTGATCGGCGGCGGGCATGCGGGCACCGAAGCCGCGCTGGCGGCTGCGCGCATGGGCCAGCGCACCTTGCTGCTCACCAACAACATCGAGACGCTGGGGCAGATGAGTTGCAATCCGGCCATCGGCGGGATCGGCAAGGGCCATTTGGTGAAGGAAATCGACGCCATGGGCGGCGCCATGGCACTTGCCGCCGACGCCGCGGGCATCCAGTTTCGCACCTTGAATGCCAGCAAAGGACCGGCGGTCCGCGCCACGCGGGCGCAAGCGGACCGGCAACTCTACAAGCGGGCGATCCGCCGCATGCTCGAGAACCAAGCGAACCTGACCTTGTTCCAGCAAGAAGCGGCTGATCTCAAAATCGAGGGCGGGCGGGTGGTCGGCGTGGTCACGCAGAGCGGCGTGGAATTTCGGGCGCGCGCCATCGTGTTGACGGTGGGCACATTTTTGGGCGGCAAGATTCACGTCGGTTTGGAGAGCCACCCCGGCGGCCGCGCCGGCGACCCGCCGTCGACGAATCTGGCCGCGCGTCTGCGCGAGTTGAACTTGGCTGTAGGCCGCTTGAAAACCGGCACACCGCCGCGAATCGATGGCCGCAGCATCGATTATTCGGGTTTGCGCGAACAGCACGGCGACCATCCGCGGCCGGTATTCTCCTACCTGGAAACGCAGGCGGCACACCCGCGTCAGGTACCCTGCCACATCACGGCCACCAACGAGCGCACTCACGCCATCATCCGCGGCGCCAGCGCGCGCTCGCCCATGTTCACCGGCTTGATCGAAGGGACCGGCCCGCGCTACTGTCCTTCGGTCGAGGACAAGGTCGTGCGATTTGCGGACAAGCGCTCGCATCAGATCTTCGTCGAGCCCGAGGGCCTGGACACTCACGAGGTCTACCCCAACGGCATTTCCACGAGTCTGCCATTCGACGTGCAATACGAGTTCGTGCGCACCATCGCCGGGTTCGAGCATGCCCATATCACGCGCCCGGGCTACGCCATCGAATACGACTTCTTCGATCCACGCGATCTGAAATTCAGCTTGGAGAGCAAGTTTCTCACCGGCTTGTTTTTCGCCGGGCAAATCAACGGCACCACGGGCTACGAAGAGGCCGCGGCGCAGGGGCTGCTCGCGGGCGCCAATGCGGCGCTGCTCGCGGATCAACGCGATGCGTGGTGGCCGAAGAGGAGCGATGCCTACATCGGGGTGCTCATCGATGATCTGATCACGCGCGGCGCCCCGGAGCCTTATCGCATGTTCACCAGCCGCGCCGAGTATCGGTTGAGCTTGCGCGAAGACAATGCGGACCTTCGGCTCACGGCGCACGGCCGTGAGCTCAAGTTGGTCGATGACGCGCGTTGGGATTTTTTTCAGCGCAAGCGCGCGGCGGTCGCGGCTGAGGTCTCGCGGCTGGCCGCGGCGGTGGTGCATCCCGCTGCCGTGGACTTAAGGTTGCTCGCCAAACTGGGCTCCCCGCTGTTGCGCGAGGCGCATGCCTTCGATCTCTTGCGCCGTCCGGAATTGGCGTATGACGATTTGGAACATGTGGCACCGCCGGACGGTTCCGCCGACGCGCAGTGGCGCGGCGATGAGCGCCTGGTAACCCAAGTGAAGCTGCAGGTCGACGTCCAGGCCAAGTACTCCGGGTACCTCAAGCGCCAAGGCGAGGAAATCGAGCGGCAGCAGCGCAACGAAGATTTGCGGCTGCCGGAGAACATCGATTACGGCGCCGTCCGCGGACTGTCGAACGAAGCCTGCCAGCGGTTGCAGGACGTGCGTCCTCAAACCCTGGGTCAAGCCGCGCGGATTCCGGGTCTGACGCCGGCCGCCGTGTCGCTGCTGCTGGTGCATCTCAAGAAGCGTGATCGCGCAGCGTGACGAGTTTCTACGATTTCTCGGTAGAGGCTCTCGACGGCAGCGAGGGATTGCTCGGCCCCTTGCGCGGCAAAGTGACCTTGGCGGTCAACGTCGCCAGCAAGTGCGGCTACACGCCGCAATATACCGGCTTGGAAGATCTGTACCGGGAGCTCAAGGATCAAAACTTCGTCGTGGTCGGCTTTCCCTGCAACCAATTTGGCGCGCAGGAACCCGGCACCGCGGCCCAGATCCGGGATTTCTGCTCCCGGAACTTTGACGTGACCTTCCCGCTGGCGGCGAAAATCGACGTCAAGGGCGCGCATCAGCATCCCCTCTACGCTTGGCTGACCGCCAAGGAAAACGGGTTCCCCGGCGAGATTGGCTGGAATTTCGAAAAATTCCTGATCGATCGCGATGGCCGTCTGGTCAACCGCTACCCGTCGGCGGCCAAGCCGACGGACCCGACTTTCCTGCAGGATCTAGCGGATGTTTTATGAGCGCGCGGCTGCCGAGTGGCAATTTGTCCCTCCACTCTTTAACATCGACGCTCTCAATGATCCCGCCGCCCGGAGAAGTAGATGATTTCTCGATCGAATGCGCTGATGTGGCTTGGCACGGCGTTGAGTTTGAGTTGGACACTCGGCGCGCACGCCGCGGGCGACCCGGTACAAGGCGAGAAGAAGTTCTACACCTGCTACGGATGCCATGGCCTCGAGGATTACCGGAACGCGTATCCGGACTACACCGTTCCTCGGCTTCGCCATCAAAACGCCGCCTATATTGTCGCGGCGCTGCAGGAATACCGCAGCGGCGAGCGCCCCCATGCGACCATGCACGCGCAGGCCGCTTCGCTGTCCGACCAAGACATGGAAGATATCGCCGCCTACCTGCAGGGGGCCACGCCCGCGAAACCCAGTGCGGCGGTGAACGGCAAGGCACCGAAGCAAGTCGCCGCGTGCGTCGCCTGTCATGGCGAGAACGGCCTGGGCGTCGAGGCGCCGCTTACGCCGAAGCCCGCGGTGCTGGCGGGCCAGCACGTCGATTATCTGGAACAGGCTCTGACCGCCTATCGCAATGGCCGGCGCAAGAATGTGGTCATGGCCGGCATGGCGAAGCTGCTCACCACCGACCAAGACGTGAGGATCGCGGCGGCGTATTTTGCAAGCCAGGCTTCACCCCTGGCCACGGCGACCATCGACAGCAAGTAGCTTGGTCAGTTACTCAACGTGATGAGGAATTGCGCGAACGCCCGGTAGTAGGCGTCGCGATTCTGCTTTTTGCGAAAGCCGTGGCCTTCGTCGCCGGCCTGCAGGTACCACACCTCGCCGCCTTTGGCGCGCACGCGATTGACGATCTGCTCGGCTTCGCTCAAGGGTACCCGCGGATCGTTCTTGCCGTGCACGATGAGCAGGGGGCGGGAAATGCGCTCCGCATTCGTCAGCGGTGAAATCCGCCGCAAGAATACCCGCATGTCGGGATCGCGCTCGTCGCCGTACTCGGCGCGGCGTTGATTCTGGCGATACGGCGCGGTATTGGTCAAAAAGCTGACGAAGTCGGCGACGCCCGCCAAGTCCACCCCGCCGCGCAGGCGGTCGCTGAATTCCACCATCGTGGCGAGAGTCAAATAGCCGCCGTAGGATGCGCCGGACACCACCACGTGCTTGGCGTCGTACGCGTTCTGCAGACGCAGCCAGACGAGCAGCGCGCCGATGTCCTTGACGGCGTCCTCGCGCAGCTTGCCGTTGTCGAGCGCCAAATAGCTTTTTCCGTAGCCGGAGGAGCCGCGCACATTGGGGGCAACGACGGCAAATCCGAGCTCATTCACGACGAACTCGAGCCAGGGATCGAAGCCGGGACGGAACTGCGATTCGGGGCCGCCGTGCAGGGCAATCAGCACCGGGTGCGGCCCCGGAGTCGTCGGTTCGTAGACGTACAGCGGTATTTCTCGCTGCCGGCCGTCGACGCGGTCGAAGGTCGGAAAATGCGTGAGCCGCGGCGTCACGAACTTCGCCGTGTCGACGGCACCCGCCTCGCTGTGCGTCCAGGCCTCCAAGTGATTCGATGCGATGTCGAGCACATAGGCATCGCGCGGCCGATTCGGCGCCGCGAAGCCGAAAGCAAGGCGATTGCCCTCCGCGTCGAAGCTCAGGGAGTCGATGATCCCGGCCGCAGCGAGCCTGGGTGGATTCAAATCTTGGTGTGCCTTGAGATCGAGCAGATTGAGTTTGTCGGCTCCGCCCTCGTTGCTGACGTAGGCCAGATAATGGCCGTCGCGCGATATCGCCAATTCCTCGATGTCCCAGGAAATGGCGCCTGAGATCACGGTCTTCTCGCCGCTGAAGAAATTGACGTACCGCAGCTGCGCAAACTCGCCGTCGCGGTTCGATATCAAGTACACCCCCTGGCCGTCGCGGGAGAATCTGGCGCTCACGATTCCGACCTTGGCCGGTGTCGGGTCCACCTCGCGCTTTTGCCCCGTGTAGAGATCGATCACGTACAGGTATGCCTCGGAGATCGACAGGTACTTCAAAACCAGGAGCTTGCGGTCGTCCGGCGACCAATCGAGCGGATACCAGTTGGCGCCGTCGCCCCCGGTGACGGCGAGCCGCGGCAGCGAACCGGCTTCCGGCTCGACGACGTCGATGTCATAACTCACGCCGTCGCGGGCGGTGCTGAAGAACGCGACTTCGCGCCCGGCGTTCGACCACACCGGATCCCCGTTGAGCGACTTGCCGTCACTCAGGAGCTTAGGTGTAGGCTCCCCCAGATGCTGATAATAGAGTTGGGCGTTCTCGTTGCCGCCCACATCTTTGAGGTACACGAAGGCGGTGCGGCCGGGATCGGGCGAAAATGCGCCCTGCGTGATCGGTTCGCGCTGAAACGTGAGCTGCCGGCGCTCGCCCCCCGGCCGCTCCACGAGATGCAGTTGATCGACGTCGCCAAACCGGGTCGCGATCAGCAGCTGACCTTTGGGCGAGAAGCCGAGCGGAGTCGCCTGGCGCGCGTTCAGGTAGGCATCGAGTTTCTCGCTCAAACCCGGCGCAGCTTCGGGGATGTTGTCAAAGATCAAATTGCCGCGCTCCAGCCGCGGCAGCGCCTCAGCCGGAGCGGCGAGCAGGAACGGTACCGCCGACAACAGCAGCAAAAAAATGCGCGTCATGATGACTATGTTCTCATACCGCAGCGATAATGGTATCGATGGCAACTTACGAACATCTGGTCAAATCCTACGACATCGGCGACCAGCTCGATGAGATCGCGAGCGCGGATCCGCCCGCCTACCTGCGCCGCTGCTTTGCCGAAGGCAATTCCGCCCCGCAGTTATCGTGGAGCCGGGTGCAGCAACTCGCGGTCTGCGCCATGGTCCTCGACGCCATCGTCAACGGCCGCGACTATGAGCTGTTCGAGCATGAATTGATCGCGGACTGGCGAGTGCACTACGCGAGCGCCTGCGCCAAGCTCAAGGACACAGCGGCGCAGGCCCTGCGTCGGGTCCTCGAACGCGATCGGCCGCAGGAGCCGGAGGCCGCCGCGGAACTCGAGGAACTCGCAACCCGCCTGAGCCCCGGCGTCTCGCCGTGATTCGAATGGCATTGTGCGCGGCCCTGCTCTTGGCCTTGGCCGGCTGCCGCGCCCCGCCGCCCCGAGTCAGCGCACCGGATCGCAACGCGCCGCCGCCGGAGGCGCATGAGCTCGAGCTTGGATCCAATGATTGGCATGGTCTCGTCATCGCTCCCTTCGGCAGCGTGCTCAAGGATGTTCCCATGGCGCTGCACGAGGTGTTGCTGTTTCGGGACGATGGCGCCGCCGACAACGCGGCCGCGGCATCGGAGTGCTACGCCGCCGACGCGCCCGCGCCTCTTTTCTTGGGGCGCACGCCCGATGAGTACGTGCTGTGCTTCAAGCAGGATCGCTTGTCGCGCATCCAAGCGGCCGTGCTGTTGCCGGCGGCTGAAGCGGACGGCGTGTTCGCCGCGGCGTGCGCCGCGTGGGGCGCCGCCGCCCCTGCCTGCGAGGGCCGCGACGGCGCCATTCGCTTCCGCGGCCGGCTCGAGCAGGAAGCGGAATCGCTCTGTCCATCACCTTAGACGACGCTGCCGATCCTTGAGCAGTACGCCCCTGACGCGAGATTCCGAACTCGAACTGCTCGCCGCGGGCGCGCGCGACATCGGGATCGACTTGAATGCGGCGCGCGCGGCGACGCTGCTCAAGCTCGTGGACGAACTCGAACTCGGCAACGCGCAGTTCAATTTGACGGCGATCCGCGACCGCTTGGGGATGCTGCGCAAACACGTCTTGGACAGCCTGAGCCTGCAGCCCTACCTGCGCGGCATGCGTATTGCCGATATCGGCACCGGCGCAGGCTTTCCCGGCCTGCCGCTCGCCATCGTCAACCCGCAGCGCCGCTTTACCTTGATCGAGGCCACCGGCAAGAAGGCCCGATTCGCCGAGCAAACGGCGCTCCATCTGGGGTGCGACAACGTGCGGGTCGAGCACGTTCGGGCGGAAAGCTATAGGCCGTTCGAACTTTTCGATACAGTGGTGGCGCGGGCGCTGGCGTCGCTTGAGCGATTTCGCCGCCTATGCGGGCCATTTGTGCGCTCCGGGTGGGCGCTTGCTGGCGATGAAGGGAAAACGGCCGGACGAGGAGATTTCCGCCCTTCCCAAATCGTTTCGCGTCCTGGCGGTGCACCGCCTCAAGGTGCCCGGGCTGGACGACGAGCGGCATCTTGTGGAACTCTCACCGGTCCGGCCCAAATCGAGCAAACCATGAAGCGGGTCATCGCAGTTGCAAATCAAAAGGGCGGAGTCGGAAAGACCACCACCGCCGTCAATCTCGCCGCCTCGCTGACGGCCACCAAACGGCGCGTGCTGCTGATCGATCTTGATCCGCAGGGCAACGCCACCATGGGATGCGGAGTCGACAAGCATGCGCAATCGCGCACCAGCTGCGATGTGATGCTGGGCGATTGCGCCGCAATGGAGGCGCTGGTGCCGGTCGAGTACGGCGGCTTCATGCTGATGCCGTCCAACCAGGATCTCACGGCGGCCGAGGTTCGGCTGCTCGGCATGATGACCGGCCGGGAGTTCAAATTGCGCAATGCGCTGAAGCCCGTACGCGAGGATTTCGACGTGATTCTGATCGACTGCCCGCCGTCGCTCAACATGCTGACGCTGAACGCGCTGGTCGCCGCGGATTCGGTCATGGTTCCGATGCAATGCGAGTACTACGCGCTCGAGGGCCTGAGTTCTTTGGTGCAAACCATCGAGCAGATCCGCGCCAGCATCAATCCTGATCTGGAAATCGAAGGACTGCTGCGCACCATGTTCGATCCGCGCAATAATCTCGCCAATGAGGTGTCCGCGCAGTTGATCGAGCACTTCGGCGAGAAGGTATTTCGCACGATGATTCCGCGCAATGTGCGCCTCGCCGAGGCGCCGAGTTTCGGCAAGCCCGCGCTTTTTCACGACAAGGAGTCGCGCGGCGCCTGGCATATCTCGCGCTCGCCGGCGAGATGATTCGCCGCGACGATCTGCCGCCCGCGCCCGTATAATCGACCGATGTCAGGCAAAAAGCCGTCTTTGGGTCGAGGTCTCGCCGAGCTCTCTCCCCTGCTCGCGAAGCGCGCGGGCGCGCCGCTCTATGAGCCGCCGGTGCCAGCGCCGGCTCCGCTCGCCGGCGACCGGTTGGCGAATTTGCCGCTCGATTTGCTGCAGCGGGGCAAGTTTCAGCCGCGCGTCGACATGCGCACCGAGACGTTGAGCGAACTGGCGGACTCGATCAAATCGCAGGGCTTGGTGCAGCCCATCCTGGTGCGCCCCGTGGGAGGCCGTAATCCGGGTGAATCGCAGCGCTACGAAATCATCGCCGGCGAGCGGCGCTGGCGGGCCGCGCAAATGGCCGGACTCACGGAGATTCCCGCGGTCATTCGCGACGTGCCGGATGAAGCGGCCGTCTCCATGGCGCTCATCGAAAACATTCAGCGCGAAGACCTGAATCCCCTGGAGGAAGCGGGTGCGCTGCTGCGGCTGATCGAGGAATTCGGATTGACCCACCAGGCGGCCGCAGAAGCCGTCGGGCGCTCGCGCGCCGCCGTGAGCAACTTATTGCGCCTCATGGAGCTGGCCGACGAGGTCAAGGAGCTGCTGGAGCAGCGCCGCATTGAAATGGGCCATGCGCGCGCGCTGCTCGGCTTGAATTCGCGCCGCCAGCAGATCGAAGTGGCCGGCCTGGTGGCGAAGAAATCGCTGTCGGTGCGCGATACTGAAAGCTTGGTGCGACGCATCATGAACCCGCCTTCCGCCGGTCCACAGCAGCTTGCGGCGGTGGATCCGGATATTCACGCGGCTGGAGCGCGAATTGGCCGACAAACTCGGCGCCAAGGTGGCGTTCCGGCACACGGCTTCCGGCAAGGGGAAGCTCGTCGTGAGCTACAACAGCTTGGACGAACTCGAGGGCATCCTCGGGCACATCCAGTAGGCCAAAACGCCTTGATGCAGCGGGGCTGCCTCTCTATAATGCGCCGGCAATTTTGACTGGCGACGCCTCATAATGTGCAACTCGAGAGTAGCGCCGCCGGTCCGGTTCCCTTCGCGATGAGCGACGTCCTGGTCCGCAGTTACCGGCTGGTCGTTCGGGTCGTGCTTCTGCAAGCAGGCTGCGCGGCATTAGTCGCGTCTGTGTTTCTTGTGTTCAAGGGCGCGCACCAAGCCATTGCGGCGCTGGTGGGCGGTTTGATCGTGGCTGCCGGAAGTGCAGTGTTCGGCTGGCGCCTGTTCAAACCCGGGATCGCGGGAGGCGCCACGCTCACGACGGCGATGTATGCCGGTGTGGCGCTGAAGTGGTTATGGTTCGCGATCGCGCTGTATTTGGCGCTCGCGCGGTTGAAACTCGACGCGGCGCCGCTATTGATAGGAGTGGTGGCCGCGCAATTGGGATATTGGGTCGGATTAGTCCGGCTCAAATGACGATTGGGGACTTATGCGTTTCGGAATCAGGGCGGAAGAAGATGCCTCGGGCGGGGTGACAGGCTACATCAAGCACCACCTGACTCATTACACCGTGGATACGGGGCACGGCGCTTTCTGGTCGGTCCACATCGACAGCATCATTTTTACCCTCATCATCTCCTTCGTCTTCATTCTGGTGCTGTCCCTCGCGGCGCGCCGCGCGACCAGCGGCGTGCCGGGCAAATTGCAGGCCGCAGTGGAGATACTGGTCGAAGGCGTCGATGGTATGGTGAAGGACACGTATCACGGCTCGAATAAATTCATCGCGCCGCTCGCGATCACGATCTTCTGCATCGTGTTCCTGGAAAATTTCATGGATATCCTCCCCGTCGATGCGCTGCCCGCCGTCGCCAAGCTGTTTGGCGTCGAGCATCTTCGCACGGTGGCTACGGCCGACCTCAATACGACGGTCGGCATGGCGCTCGGCGTGTTTCTGCTCATCCAATGGGTGGGTATAACGCACAAGGGTCTCGGTACTTTTGCCGGGGAGTGGTTCACCGCGCCGTTTCATGCCCATAACATCGTGCTCAAACTGGTGCTGGCGCCCATCAATTTCGCATTTCGGGTGATCGAGGAAGTAGTCCGGCCGTTATCGCTGTCGATGCGACTGTTCGGCAACATGTACGCCGGTGAACTCATCTTCTTGCTGATCGCCTGCTTCACGCTGGGCGCCGCGCTCAATCACGTGTCGACTTATTTTCTCGGCGCCGGTCAGTTCATCGCCGGAGTCATATGGACCGCGTTTCATTACCTCATCATCACGCTGCAGGCGTTCATTTTCATGCGTGCTGACCATCGTGTACGTGGGCATTGCGGCCGAGAAACACTAGATTCGATTCATCAAGACATTAAAGACCGGAGACAATAATGGACAATGTGACCCAGATCGCTCAACTCATGAGCTCCACCGTGATCGCAGCAGGCTTGGTGATCGGCCTAGGTGGTGCGGGCGCCGCCATCGGCTTCGGTCTTCTGGGCGGCAAGTTTCTCGAGAGCTCGGCCCGCCAGCCGGAGCTCACCAACATGCTGCAGACCAAGATGTTCATCGTTGCGGGCTTGTTGGACGCGGTGCCGATCATCGGCGTGGCCGTCGGCTTCTTGCTGCTGTACGCCAATCCCTTCCTGGGCGCGCTCGGCCTCAAGTAACCAGCGCCGCGCGGACGCCTGAACGGCGTCCAGCAAGGAGTACGCAATGAACTTAGCACTTACGCTGGTCATCCAAGGGGTCGTGTTCTTCCTGGTCGCCTGGGCGGTCATGAAATTCTTCTGGCCGTGGCTCATGGGGGCCATCGAGGAGCGGCAGAAGAAGATTGCGGACGGCCTGGCGGCGGCCAGCAAGAGCGAAAAGGATCTGGCGCAGGCCGAGGAGCGCTCCAAGGAGATCATCCGCGAGGCGCGCGAGCGCGCGGCGCACATCGTCGATCTCGCGGGCAAGCGCTCGAACGAGATCGTCGAGGAAGCCAAGGGAACGGCATCGAGCGAGGCGCAGCGCCTGGTGTCTCAAGCGCATGATGAGGTGGCACGCGAGAGTTCGCGCGCGCGCGAACAACTGAGCAAGGAAGTGGGAAAGCTCGCGGTCGCGGGAGCGTCGCGTCTGCTCGGGCGCGAGATCGACGAGAAAACTCACGCCGAGCTCCTGGACAAATTGGCTGTCGAGGTCGCGCGTGGCTGAGCGCGCCACCATCGCGCGGCCCTATGCAAAAGCCGCGTTCCAATTCGCCCGCGGTGCGAATGCCTTTGCGCAGTGGTCGCGGGGCCTCGCTACGCTGGCCAAAGTCGTCGCCGATCCGCGCGTCGAAGAGCTCACCAAGAATCCGGCGCTGACCGCGGCCGACCTGGCCGATCTCGTGATCGATGTCGCGGGAGACAAACTCGACGCCGGCATGCAGAACTTCGTGCGCGTGCTGGCCGAGAATCATCGCCTGCTGCTGCTGCCGGAAATCGCCGCACATTACGAGCAATTCCGCTCGGCGGTGGAGAATACGGTCGATGTCGAGGTGACATCCGCGGTGCCGCTGAACGAGGCGCAGGCGCAAAAGCTCAAACAGGCCTTGAGCACGCGGCTCAAGCGCCAGGTGCACATGAAAACTGCCGTCGATTCGACGCTTTTGGGAGGCGCGGTGGTGCGCGCCGGGGATCTGGTCATCGACGGTTCGCTGAAGGGCCGCCTGGAACGACTCGCCACGGAATTGGGAAGCTAAACTGATTTAGAGGATTGATATGTCCATCAAGGCATCGGAAATAAGCGACCTGATCAAGGCGCGCATCGAAAAATTCCAATCCGCCAACGAGGCGCGCAACGTCGGCACGGTGGTGAGCGTCACCGACGGCATCGTACGCATCCATGGGCTGGCGGATGCGCGCTACGGCGAAATGCTCGAGTTCGTCGGCAACACCTTCGGCTTGGCATTGAACCTCGAGCAGGATTCGGTGGGCGCCGTGGTGCTCGGCGACTACAAGCACATTTCGGAAGGGTCGGTGGTCAAAACCACGGGCCGCATCCTCGAAGTGCCGGTGGGCCCCGAGCTTCTCGGCCGCGTCGTCGATGCGCTCGGACTGCCGATCGACGGCAAAGGTCCGGTGAATGCCAAGCTGAAATCGCCGCTCGAGCGCGTGGCGCCGGGCGTGATCTTCCGCAAAAGCGTGTCGCAGCCGGTGCAGACCGGCCTCAAGGCCATCGACGCCATGGTGCCGATCGGCCGCGGCCAGCGCGAACTCATCATCGGCGACCGCCAGACCGGCAAGACGGCGGTCGCCATCGACACCATCATCAATCAGAAGGGCACGGGCGTTAAGTGCGTCTATGTGGCCATCGGGCAGAAGCAGAGCTCCATCGCCAACGTGGTGCGCAAGCTCGAAGAGCACGGCGCCATGGGCCACACCATCATCGTGGCGGCCTCCGCCTCGACGCCCGCAGCGATGCAGTACCTGGCGCCCTACGGCGGGTGCGCGATGGGCGAGTACTTCATGGACAACGGCGAAGATGCGCTGATCGTGTACGACGACTTGTCCAAGCAGGCCGTCGCCTATCGCCAGATCTCGCTGCTGCTGCGCCGTCCGCCGGGACGCGAAGCGTATCCCGGAGACGTGTTCTACCTGCACTCGCGCCTGCTGGAAAGGTCCGCGCGGGTCAACGAGGAATACGTGGAAAAGATCACCAATGGCCGCGTCAAGGGCAAGACCGGTTCGCTCACCGGCCTGCCCATCATCGAAACCCAGGCCGGCGACGTCACGGCATTCGTGCCCACCAACGTCATTTCGATCACCGACGGCCAGATCTTCTTGGAGACCGATTTGTTCAACGCCGGCATGCGTCCGGCCATCAACGCCGGCATTTCCGTGTCGCGCGTCGGCGGCGCCGCGCAGACCAACATCATCAAGAAGCTGGGCGGCAGCGTTCGCCTGGCTCTCGCGCAATTCCGCGAGCTCGCGGCCTTTTCGCAGTTCGCCTCGGACTTGGACGAATCGACGCGCAAGCAGCTGGAGCGCGGTCAGCGCGTCAGCGAGCTGATGAAGCAGAAGCAGTATGCGCCCATGTCGGTGGCGGAGATGTCGCTGTCGCTGTTTGCCGGAAACAACGGTTACTTCGACAAGGTCGATCGCCGCAAGGTGGTGGAAACGGAGGCCGGATTGCAGTCCTTCGCCCGCAGCAGCTACGCAGATCTCTTGAAGGGCATCAATGGGAAGCCGGATCTGTCGAAGGACGTCGAAGCCTCCCTCAAGAAGTGCTGCGACGAATTCTTCGCGACCCTGTAGGCAAGGTGTAAGAGACGGCAATGGCAGGCGCAAAAGAAATCCGCGGCAAGATCGCGAGTATCAAGAATACTCAGAAGATCACCAAGGCCATGGAAATGGTGGCCGCGAGCAAGATGCGCAAGGCGCAGGACCGGATGCGCGCCGGGCGCCCCTATTCGGAGAAGATCCGCAAGATCATCGGCCATCTGCGGCAGGTGAACCTGGAATACAAACATCCCTTCACGCTCGAGCGGCCGGTCAAGTCCGTCGGCATCATCGTCATCAGCACGGACCGCGGCTTGTGCGGCTCCCTGAACCTGAACCTGTTCAAGGCGGCTTTGAGCGCGATCCGCGAAGCGCAGGGCAAGAACGCCAAGATCTACTTGTGCGTCATCGGTTCGAAGGCGCTGGGTTTCTTTCGGCGCCTCGCCGGCGTCGAGATTGCCGCGTCGGTCACGCACCTGGGCGACAAGCCGCGGGTGATCGAGTTGATCGGCACCAGCAAGGTCATGCTCGACTTCTACAGCGAGGCGAAGATCGACCAGCTTCTGTTGGTGCACAACGTGTTCGTCAATACGATGACTCAAAAGGCCGTGGTCTCGCAGCTGCTGCCGCTGCAGACCATCGACAAGGACGAGCTTCAGGAACGCTGGGACTATATCTACGAGCCGGATGCCAGCGATTTTCTCGACGGTATTCTGATGCGTTACATCGAATCGCAGGTGTTCCAGGGCGCGGTCGAAAATGTGGCCTGCGAAATGGCGGCGCGCATGGTGGCCATGAAGAGCGCATCCGACAACGCCGGCAAGCTCATCGACGAGCTGCAACTCATTTACAACAAGGCCCGTCAGGCCGCGATCACGAAAGAGCTTTCCGAAATTGTAGGTGGTGCGGCCGCGGTGTAGCGTTCAGGTGGATAGGGGCCAGGTACTGTTTAGATTTAATCGGCGCGCAGCGCCGCATAGTGTTCGGGGTTGCGAAGCAACCCCGTTGAGAGGTCAATCAAAATGCAATCAAGCGGCAAAATCGTGCAAATCATCGGCGCGGTCATCGATGTGGAATTTCCACGCGATCAGATTCCCAAGGTCTACGACGCGCTCAAGCTCGATGACGTCGACTTGACCCTCGAAGTGCAGCAGCAATTGGGCGACGGCATCGTACGCACGATCGCAATGGGGCCGTCCGAAGGCCTGCGCCGCGGTCTCACCGTGAAGGGCACGGGCAAGGGCATCATGGTGCCGGTGGGCGCGGGCACGCTCGGCCGAATCATGGACGTGCTCGGCAAGCCGCAGGACGAGAAGGGCGCGGTGCAGGCGACCGAGTACCTGCCGATTCACCGCCCCGCTCCGGCCTACGACGAACAGGCGGGCGGTCAAGATCTTCTGGTGACCGGGATCAAGGTGATCGATTTGCTGGTGCCGTTCGCCAAGGGCGGCAAGGTCGGCCTGTTCGGCGGCGCCGGCGTGGGCAAGACGGTGAACATGCTCGAGCTCATCAACAACATCGCCAAGCAGTACAGCGGCCTCTCGGTATTTGCCGGCGTCGGCGAGCGTACCCGCGAGGGCAACGACTTCTACCACGAGATGATCGAGTCGGGCGTCATCGACAAGGACAATCTGGCCAACTCCAAGGTGGCCATGGTGTACGGCCAGATGAACGAGCCGCCGGGCAACCGCCTGCGCGTGGCGCTCACCGGCCTCACGATGGCGGAGTATTTCCGCGATGAGAAACAGGCGTCAGGCAAAGGCCGCGACGTGTTGTTCTTCGTCGACAACATCTACCGCTATACGCTCGCCGGAACCGAAGTGTCGGCATTGCTCGGCCGCATGCCGTCTGCGGTGGGATATCAGCCGACGCTGGCGGAGGAAATGGGCGTGCTGCAGGAGCGCATCACCTCGACCAAGACGGGTTCGATCACCTCCATTCAAGCCGTGTACGTCCCGGCGGACGACCTGACGGACCCCTCGCCCGCCACGACCTTTGCGCACTTGGACGCGACGGTGGTGCTGTCGCGGCAGATTGCCTCCATCGGCATTTATCCCGCGGTGGATCCGCTGGATTCCACCAGCCGCCAGCTCGATCCCTTGGTGGTGGGTCAGGATCACTACGATACGGCGCGCGGCGTGCAGGCCGTGCTGCAGCGCTACAAGGAGCTGCAGGACATCATCGCGATCCTCGGCATGGACGAGCTCTCCGAAGAAGACAAATTGAGCGTCTACCGCGCGCGCAAGATTCAGCGGTTCCTGTCGCAGCCCTTCAACGTGGCCAAGGTGTTCACCGGGCAAGACGGCAAGATCGTACCGCTCAAGGACACCATCAGGGGCTTCAAGGCCATCATCGCCGGCGAATACGATCACCTGCCCGAGCAGGCGTTCTACATGATCGGCGCCATCGAAGAAGCCGTGGAAAAAGCCAAGACCTTGGCTTGAGCAGAACATGGCCCACACCATTCACGTCGACATCGTCAGCGCCGAAGGCAACATCTTTTCGGGCGAGGCGACCATGGTGTTCGTGCCGGGCTCGCAGGGCGAACTCGGCATCACGCCCCGCCATGCGCCGCTGCTCACCACGCTGAAGGCCGGCGAAGTCCGCGTGCAGTCCGAAGGCCAGGAAGAACAATCGTTCTACGTGGGCGGCGGCGCGCTCGAGATTCAGCCCCATCTCGTGACGGTGCTCGCGGACACCGCGGCGCGGGCGCACGATCTGGACGAAGCGGCTGCCATCGCGGCGAAACAGCGCGCCGAAGACGCCATGCGCGAGCGCACCGACAAGGTCGATATCGCCGAGGCGCAGGTGGAGCTGGCCCGCGCCGTGGCACAATTGCGTACCATCGAGCGTTTGCGCAAGAAACGCTAGGGATCTTGCGCGCACGGAGTCTGCATGCAACTGTCGGTCGTCATTCTGGCAGCGGGCCAGGGCAAGCGGATGAATTCCGACCTACCGAAGGTGCTCCAGCCGTTGGCGGGGCAGCCGCTTCTCAAGCACGTGATTCGCACGGCGCAGGAGCTGCAGCCGGCCAATATCTATGTGGTTTACGGACATGGCGGCGCCCAGGTGCAGGCGGCCTTGGGCGCCGCGCCCGTCGAGTGGGTGCTGCAGGCGAACCAGCTCGGCACCGGCCATGCCGTGATGCAGGCCATGTGCGTCATACCGGACGAGCACATCGTGCTGGTGCTGTACGGCGATGTGCCGCTGATCCGCGCTCCCGCCCTGAAAGAGCTGGTCGCGGGCGCGCGCGCGGGCGCGCTGGCCTTGCTGTCCGTGGAGCTCGAGGACGCGGCGGGCTATGGGCGCCTCGTCCGCGGCGCCGACGGGCGTATCTCCGCCATCGTCGAACAGGGGGATGCAAGCCCGGACGTGCTCGAGATTCGCGAAGTCAATTCGGGACTCATGGCGGCTCCGGCCGGACGCCTGCGCGAATGGTTGCTGGGCTTGGGGAGCAACAATTCGCAGCGCGAGTTCTACCTGACCGACGTGGTTGCCGGCGGCGGTGCGCGCGGGGGACCGCGTCGAAGCGGAGCGAATCGAGCAGGCCTGGCAAGTCACGGGCGTCAACGACAAGATCCAGCTTGCGCAGGTGGAAGCCTTGTACCGCCGCGAGCGCGCCGCGGAGTTGATGCTCGCCGGCGCGACCCTGGTCGATCCGCAGCGCATCGATATTCGCGGCGACGTCGAGGTCGGCCGCGACGTGTTCATCGACGTCAACGCGGTCTTGATCGGCAGCGTGCGCTTGGGTGCCGGAGTCAAGATCGGGCCCAACTGCGTGATCAGCAATTCAGAGCTCGGCGCCGGCACGGAGGTGTACGCGAACAGCGTCATCGACCATGCCCGCATCGCGGAGAACTGCCGCATCGGTCCGTTTGCGCGCGTGCGTCCCGACACGGTTTTGCATCGCGACGTGCACATCGGCAATTTCGTGGAAGTGAAGAACAGCGAAATCGGCGCCGGCAGCAAGGCGAATCACCTGAGCTACGTGGGCGATCGCCAGGATCGGAACGGCGGTCAACATAGGGGCCGGCAGCATCACCTGCAATTACGACGGCCAGAATAAATGGCCGACGTTGATCGAGGATGGCGCCTTCATCGGTTCGGGCAGCATGCTGGTGGCGCCGGTGCGAATCGGCGCCGGCTCGACCATCGGCGCCGGCTCGACTATTACGCAGAACGCTCCCAGCGGCGAGCTCACGCTGACGCGAGCCCAGCAGACCACGGTTGCCGGATGGAAGCGGCTTGGAAAGCTCGACGACGACGAGAAAGCAGCTGCCATCGATGCTGCGCTGAAACCCGATGCTGCGCTGAAACCGAAACCCTGATGCGCTGAAGGGGCGGTAGGCCGCTCTCAAGATTCGGGAGTTTGCCGAGAGCTGATGGGCCGGCGCAACTGCTTTTTGACAACTTTCTTACGCGCGACGCGCCTCTTTTGACAACCTTTGCTCTACCCAAGAACCGACCCGTACGTACACTGGCGTCGGCCAAATGATGGCGCGAGCCTCGCGCACGTGCTCTGCGTGCCGAGAAATGGACAAGCCAAATGAAAACGCGAAAGCACATCCAATCTCTCTTCATATGCGTCGCGGCGGCCTGCGCTGCGTTGTCTGCAGCCGGCGCCGAGGAATATACGGCACCTGTGGTCAAGGCATCATTCGGGGCCATCGTCGGGATCGTGATGAATTCGGCGAAGCTTGCCGTTGCGGGCGCAACCGTAACGGCCGTCAGGGTGGATGGCGGCGGCATTCGCGCAACGGTATCGGGTAGCGATGGCGTGTACTCGTTTGCCGACCTTGCGCCCGGCGCTTGGTCCGTCACCGTGCAGGTCGATGGCTATCCGGATGCGAGCGTGCCCTCGCTGCAAGTCGTCGCCGGCCGCGCATCTCGGCGCGACATTGTCATGAATGTCCCGGTGAAACCTGCGGTCGCTGCGACAGTCGGCTCCGCCCCACCTGCCGCTGTGCCGGCGGCTGCTCAGACGGCGGCGACGGTACCCGAGGCCCTCCAAGCGCCTCCGCCCGGTCCGGAGGTGGACCTGCAAACCCCGTTCGCAGTGGGCTACATCGGCTGGATGAATGGCACCTCACGTGAAAAAGCGCCGGTATTCGACACGAAGTTCTTTACGCCCGAGATCCGCCTGGACGTCAACTACCTGCAAAGCGGCAATCATCCGCAGGACCACACTATCGTCGGCTCGACCGAGGAATTCCGCTCCGGCGAATTCCAGATCGAGCAAGTCAGCCTTGGCGGCGACTTTCACTGGGAAAACGTCAGAGCCCGCTTCCTCTCGATGTTCGGCATGTTCGCAACGACCACGCCGCGCAATGACGCGAGTTCCGCGGTCGGCCAGTGGGATCTTGAAAATGCTTACAGATACTTCTCGGAAGCGAATGCCGGGTATCACTTCGATGTGAACCATGGCCTGAATGTCGATGCCGGCGTCTTCGTCTCCTACATCGGTCTTTTCAGCTATTACAACTTCGATAACTGGACTTACCAGCCGTCGTTCGTATCATCCAACACACCCTGGTTTTTCAACGGTCTGCGCGTCCAGTGGTGGCCCACGCAAAACCTTAAAATCGAACCCTGGCTCATCAACGGCTGGCAATCGTACGCCAAGTTCAACAGCAAGCCGGGCTTCGGAGGACAGATACTGTGGATACCGAACGATTCGTTCAAATTGGTGTTCAACAGCTATTCCATCGGACAGGACAATCTGGACTGCCAAAAAGCAGGTAATGGCATCGTGGGAACGGTCGACACGCTTTGCCAGCCTCAAAACGGCGGCAACCCCTATGCCGCCGCCGGGTCGCTGGTGGGAGCGGGAAGACCCGTCGACTGGTCCAGGGTGAAGCGCATTCACGAGGACGACAGCGTCGTGGTGAAATACTACGACGCGCACGGCAAGGGCGGCGCCGGCGTATCAAAAATGGCATTCAGCATTACGGTCGATGTCGGTTGCGAATACGGCGGCGGCGTAAGCTGTTCGAGCGGACAAAACAAGGAGAGCTTCGTCGGTGCGATGGGCTACGACCGCACGTGGTTCGATAACGATCTGTACGCCGTAACGATCGGCGGCGGGTTCATGAACAATCCGGGGCGCTATCTGGCCCTGACTCCGCCGATCAACGGAGCGACCGCCGCAACCGGTTCTCCCTACTTCACGCAGCAGCCCGGACAAAAGCTCACTCAATGGGATGCGCAGCTGAATCTTCAGTACATGCCGAAGGACTGGATTACTTGGTGGACCGAAGCGACGTTTCGGCATTCAAACGTGCCTTACTGGTCCGGGGCGGGCGGCGTGACGCCTCCCGGCGGCAACAACGGCTCGCCGGGAAGCTGCGTCGGCGGTCCTGCCGATCCCGCCAGCAATCAATGCGCCGCGACGGACTGGTTTCCCGACCTTCGCACTCGCGAAGTAGTCTGGGGAGCCGGCGTCCTGGTGAAGTACTAGGACTGTCACGCAGCATCGCGCTTGGAGCCCTCTGGCGCAGCCTCTTCCGACGTTGGAATCGGAAGCCGCACCATGAATCTCGAACCTACCCCCTCGAGACTTTCCACGAAAACCTCCCCGCGGTGCAATGCTACGACCATGGAAACCAAATGCAGGCCAACTCCCGTGCCTGCGATGCCGGTAGCGTTGCTGCCGCGGAAGTAGCGCTCGAAAAGGTGCTCGCGATCACGAGCGGGAATGCCGATGCCACAGTCACGCACCTGTACCTCCAGCCATGCCGCCTCCTGTCGGGCAACCACCTCGATGGGGCTGCCCAACGGCGAGTATTTGATCGCATTGGAAATCAAATTGCTAAATGCGTGAAAAAGCAATTTGGGATCACCGCGAATGGTCGCCGACACAGACGAATAATCCTCGCTGATGGTCACACCGCGAGTCGCATCGCGATGCACTTTGCATGCATCGTGCAGCAGCATACCGGGATCGAGTTCAGTTGGATGGAACACAGCTTGTCCATCCAGCACGCGCGATGCGCTCAGCAAACTGTCCATGATATTCGTGATCCGCTGTACCGCACTGCGTATGCGCGCGCCTCGCTCTGCGATGTCTTTGGGACCCTGCCTGTCGCACATCTTGATCAGCCGCTGCGCATGCCCATCGATGATCGTGAGCGGAGTTCGGAATTCATGGGAAGTCATGGCGACGAAATCACGTTCCTGAGCCGTCAGCCGGCGTTCGTTCTCGAGCCCTTGCTCCAACGCCGCCGCTTGGTCGATCAGTCGACGTTGGCTATTCGCCAAAGCCACCGCGTTGTCGCGAAAAACGGCTACAGAGCGAGCCATCTCACCCATCTCATCCTCGCGTCGGACGCCGGGAATCGCGATTTCGGTGTTTTGATCGGCCAGCGCGCGCATGCGGGTCGCAAGCTCCAGCAGGGGGACCAAGATGGAGCGCCTAATGTAGAGGATCACGCCGACCAGCAGAGACGTTGCCAATAGCATCGCAGTCACAATCAGGGTTCGAGCGCGCTGGTAGGTAGCCGCGGCCAGAGCACTGTCTCTTTGCGCTTTGGCCACGGTTTGGTCCGTAAGTCGGCTCAGGGTATCGCTGGAAAGATCAAACGCGCGGCGCGAGGTTGTATTGTACAAATGCACGCCGTCCGAAGTGTGTAGGGTGCGCGCGAGCGCGATCACTTGGGTGGCGACCGCCTGATATGCCGCCCATTGCTCGGTAAACTGGGCGTACAACAAGGCTTCAGGCGGGTCTTGAGAGATCTCTTCATAGGCACGCTGGCTGCGGGTAACCGTGGCACCCAGCGCTGTGATTTCCTTTTCGCTTGCGGCGAATTCCAGCGGCGTCGAGGCTAGCAATTGCGTCGCCTCGGCGGTGCGGTAGTCCGACATGTAGTTGCTAAGGTCGCCGAGAATGCGCGTGTCGCGCAACCAATGATTACGAATCACCTCGGATACGCGGTTGACCTCACTGAGGCGCGCAATGCCAAAGGCGCCCAGACCGGTGACAAGAAAGAAGAGCAGCGCAAAGACGGAGTACAGCCGTACTCGGACGGAGCGGGCCTGCAATCTTCGAATCCAGCGCGCGTCACTCATGTGGTTCACGGGCGTCTCTAGGGTCGATGAGCCGGCCAGAGGTGGCTTTGACCACGGCCTCGGTTCGCGTGGACACATTGAGCTTACGGCAGGCGTTTTCGATATGGAAATTCACCGTGCGTTTGCTTATGTTCAAAATCGCGGCGATCTCAGGCGAAGTTTTTCCTCGCGCTGACCAAGTGAGGCACTCCAATTCCCGATCATTCAGCGCCACGTGGCGAGACCACACTTCATTTCGTGCGCCCCTTCCCAATCGCGCCTCGATGATGGCGGCCAGGATCTCGAAATCGACCGGCTTGGTGACATAATCATCGGCACCGAGACGCCGACCCTTCAGTTCACTGTCGCGATCCGTGCGCGCCGTCAGAAAAATGAACGGCACGGCATCGAACCGTGGCGCGAGTGCCGTCAAGCACTGCATCACTTCGAATCCCGTCATGCCCGGCATGTTGATGTCGCACAGAACGAGATCCGGTCCGGTTTTAAGTATCGCGCTCAAACCTGCATGGCCATCAACTGCGATCGTCACGGCATAGCCACGCTCCTCGAGGTCTTCCATGATCAATGCCGCAGTCTCGGCATCGTCCTCAATACAGAGGATTTTTTTACTCGGCGACACCATGGCGAAAAGCTAACCCGTCACGGTTGGTATAGCCAGAGCGAGCACAGGGATTCTATGGGCATATAACGAACCCGATTGTGAGCCAAGCAGGCATCGCCGCGAAACTGTGAATCTTCACAGGGAATCTTCACAGTAGCCCGGGTTAGGGGACATTGACATCATAATGAAGTGTTGCTGATGAACAAGGCTCTGCCATGCGCCATCCGATCCTTTACCTCGACGCAGCCGGAGACTTGCGAGATTGTCCTGATAGGGGTTGACGAATGAGCGAAGCGCCAATCGATCCACGCCAGTCGACCAAGCGCCAGGACTCCATCGACCGGCGCGCGTGGTCAGCCGCGCGCCAATGGCGTGCGGTGGGTGTCGCGGCTGCGGTGGCGGCCATTGCCGTACTCGCCCTATGGTTGGGCGGCCGCGTCTTTGGCCCGCACGAGGCGCCCGCTGCCGGGCCGCCCGCGCCGCCCGGCACCTTCCGCGCCACGGCACAACAGCTCAAGACCTTGACCTTCGAAACCGTCGCACTGCATGGGTTCGTCAGCGAAGAATTGACCGAGGGCAAGATCGCCGTGAACGCGGATCGGGCGACACCGCTGTTCTCGCCTTACTCGGGCCGGGTGCTGCGGGTCATCGCCGGATTGGGCGATACCGTCAAACAAGGCGCACCGCTCGCCACGATCGAGGCTTCGGAATTCGTGCAGGCGCAAAATGATCTCAGCACCGCGGCGGCTCAGATCAAACTGGCGCGCATCAATGAAACTCGCAAGCATGCCTTGTACGACGCCAAAGGCGGCAGCTTGCAGGATTGGCAGCAGGCGCAGTCGGACCTCACGGCTGCGACCACCGCATACGCCGCGGTACGCAACCGTTTGCGGATCCTGGGCAAGTCGGAAGCAGAGATCACGGCGCTCGAGTCCGCGCAGACCATCGATCCCGTGGCGACCTTAAGCGCGCCCATTTCCGGTGTGGTCGTCGATCGCCAATTGGGTCCCGGCCAGTACTTGCAAGCGGCAAGCGGCACACCGGTCTACACGATTGCCGATCCCTCGAACGTGTGGTTGCTTGCCAATGTGCGCGAGACGGATGCCGGGCTCGTCCACCTGGGCCAAGCGGTGGAAGTTCATGTGCTGGCCTACCCAAAGCGCCCCTTCAAGGCGCGCGTGACCTACATTGCCGCCGAGCTGGACCCGACCACCCACCGGCTGCCGGTGCGGGCGGAGATCGACAATCGCGATGGCGCGCTCAAGCCCGAGATGTTCGCCACCTTCCGCATCCTCACGGGCGACACGGCAGAAGCGCCGGCGGTGCCGGAAGGGGCCGTCGTCTACGAAGGAAATGCCGCCCACGTCTGGGTGGCGGCAGGCGACGGTTTGCTCAGCCTTCGCGCCATCCGCACCGGCCGCAGCAATGACGGGCTGGTCGAGGTGCTGGACGGCCTGAAGCCGGGCGAACGAGTCGTGACGAAGGGCGGTCTGTTCATCGATCAAGTGGCAGTGCCCGCCTCCTCATGAATTCGATCGTCACTTTCGCGCTGCGTCAGCGGGTGCTGATGGTCGTCATGCTGTTGATGATGCTGGGTGCCGGCATCGCCAGTTTTCTGGGGCTGAACATCGAGGCCTATCCCGATCCCGTGCCGCCGCTCGTCGATGTGGTTACCCAGAGCACGGGGCAATCGGCCGAGGAGATCGAGCGCTACATCACGATCCCGCTCGAGATCCAAATGGCCGGCATCCCCAATGTGCAGGCGATACGCACGATATCGCTGTTCGGTCTTTCGGACGTGAAGGTGCAGTTTACCTACGACTTTACCTACAGCCAAGCCGAGCAATGGGTGACCAACCGCTTGTCGCAGCTCGGGGCGCTACCGAACGGGGCGCAGCCGCAGATTTCGCCGACCAGCCCGATAGGCGAGATCTTCCGCTACCGGGTCGTCGGGCCGCCGAATTATTCGGTCACGGACCTCAAGACTCTCGAGGATTGGGTGCTGGAGCGGCGCTTCAAGGCCGTTCCCGGCGTGATCGATGTGACCGGCTGGGGCGGCAAGACCAAGACCTACGACATCGCCATCGATCAACGCAAACTCATGGGCTATGGCCTGTCCGTGCCGCAGGTGTTGACCGCGCTCGGCAACGCGAACATCAATGTCGGCGGTCAAACGGTCAATTTCGGTGCCCAGTCCGCGGTGGTGCGCGGCGTCGGGCTGATTCACTCGGCCGATGAGATTCGCCACACTCTGATCGCCAATAACCAGGGTGCGCCGATCGTCATCGGCGATGTGGCCACGGTGAGCATCGGCAATCTGCCCCGTCTCGGCATCGCGGGATTCAACGACTCGGACGACATCGTTCAGGGCATCGTGCTCATGCGCCGCGGCGCCAAGAGCGTGCCGACGATCAAGCGCGTCGAAGCCGAAGTGGACAAGATCAACGAGAGCGGCATTTTGCCGCCCGGCGTCAGTATCCAGCGCATCTACGATCGCAGCGATCTGATACACATCACCACGCACACCGTGCTGCACAACATGGTCGCGGGCGTGCTGCTCATTTTTTTGCTGCAGTGGGCCTTTCTCGGCAATCTGCGCAGCGCCTTCATCGTGGCGATGACCATACCGTTCGCATTGTCGTTCGCCATCGGGCTCATGGTGCTGCGCGGCGAGTCGGCGAACCTGCTGTCGGTGGGCGCCATCGACTTCGGATTGGTGGTGGATGCCACCGTCATCATGGTCGAGAATATTTATCGGCACCTTGCCGAGGCGTCCGCGCATTTGGGTCACGGACCCAGCACTTTGCACCGCATGCGGGTGCGTAGCGGTTTTCGCGGCAAAACGGGCACGATCTCCATAGCCGCGGCCGAGGTGAGCCAATCGATCTTTTTCGCGGCGGCCATCATCATCGCCGGCTTCGTGCCGCTGTTCACGCTGTCCGGCATCGAGGGCCACATTTTCGGTCCGATGGCCAAGACCTACGCCTATGCCATTGCCGGAGGATTGATTGCGACCTTCACGATCGCGCCGGCCTTGAGCTTGATTTTGTTTCCGCAGGTGATCGAGGAGCGGGAAACGCCCGTGGTCCGCGGCCTGCGGCGCGTCTACCAGCCCGCCCTCGAGTTCGTGCTCGCCAATCGCATCGTCACCTTCGCCGGTGTGGGCTTGATCGCGGTGCTGGCGGTATTCGCGGTGCGTTCCTTGGGGTTGGAGTTCTTGCCGAAGCTCGAGGAAGGCAACTTGTGGGTTCGCGCCACCTTTCCGCAATCGATTTCGCTGGAAGACAGCGACGTGTACGTCAACCGCATGCGCGTGCTGATGAGCAGGTATCCCGAGGTGCAGACCGTGGTTTCACAACATGGCCGGCCCGACGATGGCACCGACGCCACGGGTTTCTTCAACGCTGAATTTTTCGTGCCTCTGAAGCCGTTCGAGACATGGCCGGCGGGCATCGACAAAGACAAGCTCACTCAAGACATGATGGACGCCCTGAATCAGCAATTTCCCGGCGTGGATTTCAATTTCTCGCAGTACATCCAGGACAACGTCGAGGAAGCGGCGTCCGGCGTCAAAGGCGAGAACTCCGTCAAGGTGTACGGCAACGATCTGGAGACCTTGGAGAAAACGGCGAAGGAGATTGCGGCCGTACTGGCCAAGATACCCGGAATCACGGACCTCGCGGTCCTGCGATCGCTGGGACAACCCACGATTCGCATCGACGTGGACCGCGTGCGGGCGGCTCGCTACGGGCTTGCGCCGGGCGACGTCAATGCGGTGGTTCAAGCGGCGATCGGCGGCCAGAGCGCGGGCGACCTGTATGAAGGAACCAGCGACCGCCATTTTCCGATGATGGTGCGCTTGGCCAATCCTTTCCGGCAGAACCTCGACGCGATTCGCCATATTCCGATCGCGGCGCCCGCGAGCACCGGCGCAGGCTCCATTCAAGTACCTCTCGAGGAAGTCGCCGACGTGCGTTTGGTGTCGGGCGCGGCGTTCATTTATCGCGAGCAGCAGCAGCGCTACGTGCCCATCAAATTCAGCGTGCGCGGCCGCGATCTCGGCAGTGCCGTACTCGAAGCGCAGCGTGCCGTGGAGGCCAAAGGTCTGTTGCCGGGCGGCTACCGCCTCGAGTGGGTGGGCGAATTCGGCAACCTGCAGGACGCCATAGCGCGCTTGAGCGTCGCCGTGCCGTTTTCGATCGCGCTGATCGTGCTCCTGCTCTATCTTAACTTCGGCGGCCTGCGCGACGCGTTGCTCGCCGCCAGCGTCATTCCCATGGCGCTGCTGGGCGGTATCTTTGCTCTGTGGGTGACGGGCACGCCGTTCAGCGTCTCCTCGGCCATCGGGTTCGTTGCGCTGTTCGGCATCGCCGCCATGGACGGCATTCTCGTGCTCTCGTATTACCATTTGAGCCTCGAATCAGGACTCGATCGCGCCAGCGCCATGCTGCAAACCTGCCGTACGCAGCTGCGCCCGGTGATGATGACTTGCATCGTGGCTTGCGTGGGACTGATACCGGCGGCGCTGTCGAGAGGCATCGGTTCGCAGGTGCAGCGTCCGTTGGCCTTGGTCGTGGTGGGCGGCATGCTGCTCGCGCCGGTCTTGATATTGCTGGTACTGCCCGTGCTCGTTCTTAAGTTTTCCACGGCCCGCGAAATTCCCGCCGAGGAACCACGGGAGGCCACGGAGTGAGCCGGGCGACGCCGCGCGGCCTCGCCGCGCTTGCCGCCCTGAGCCTGTGCGCCTGCGTCGGCCCCAATTTTCACCGGCCGGCGCCGCCGACAGTGGAGCGCTACACCGTCGACCCGCTGCCCGCCGCGACCGCCGCGGCGGAGGGGCCGGGAGGAGCCGCGCAGCGCTTCCTGACCGACCAAGAAGTGCCGCGGGATTGGTGGAAACTGTTCGGTTCGGCGGAACTCGATTCGCTGGTCAGCGCGGCGCTGCGCGCCAATCCGGACGTGCGCTCGGCGCAGGCCGCGCTGCGGCAAGCCCTCGAGAACACGGCCGCGCAGCGCGGCGCCTTTTTCCCCACCGTACTGGGCAGTTTCGATGCCAGCCGCAATCTCAATGCCGTCGGCGTGCTTGCGCCCAATCTTGCCTCCGGGGCGGCGCTCTACAATTTGTTTACGCCGCAGGTTACGGTGAGCTACGTGCCGGACATATTCGGTGCGAACCGACGGCAGGTGGAGTCGCTCGCCGCCCAGGCCGAAGCGAGCCGTTACCAGCTCGACGCCACCTATCTCACTCTCACGGCAAATGTGGTAACGGCGGCAATTCAGGAGGCGGGCCTGCGGGCCCAAATCGCGGGCACCCGCAGCGTCATCGAACTCGAGCGCGAAGCGCTCGCGGTGTTGCGCCGCGAATTGGAGCTCGGCGCCATCGCCGAAGGGGACGTGTTCGCTCAGGACGCCGCGTTGGCGCAATTGGAAGCCACCCTGCCGCCGTTGAATCGTCAGTTGCAGCAAGTGCGCGATTCGCTTGCCGCGCTGACCGGCCGCCTGCCCGCGGATCTCAAGCCTTCCCAGCTCGAGCTCGACCAGCTGGTGCTTCCCACCGATTTGCCGCTGGGTATCCCGTCCCAACTGGTCGAACGACGTCCCGACGTTCGAGCGGCCGAGGCGCAATTGCATGCCGCCACGGCGCAAGTCGGCGTCGCGACCGCCAATCTCCTGCCGCAGCTCACCATAACCGGCGACATCGGCAGTTCCGCCACGGCGATGCGCGATCTGTTCAAAGCCGGCACCGGATTCTGGAGCATCGGCGCCAATGCGACGCAAACCCTGTTTGCGGGCGGCACGCTGCTCCACCGCAAACGCGCGGCCGATGCCGCGCTCGATCAAGCGGGTGCGATGTACCAGTCAGCGGTCTTGACTGCATTTCAAAACGTCGCGGATGCATTGCACGCACTCGACACGGATGCCGATGCCTTGAATGCGGCGAGCCGCGCGATGAGCGCGTCGCAGAAAAGCCTGGACGTGGTGCGGCATCAGCTCGAACTCGGCTCCGTCGGTTACTTGGCCCTCCTCAATGCCGAACAGGGCTACCAGCAAGCCATGGTCTCACTGGCGCAGGCCCGCTCCAATCGGTATGCCGACACGGCAGCCTTGTTCCAGGCTCTCGGCGGTTCGATCACTGAGTGACGGGCGCCACCAGCAAGGCCTTTGCATACATGGCGTGCAGCCGTCCGATGCCGCGTGCCAGGTGCATGAGCAGCGTCAACACAAGGAACCGAGCCATGCCGGGCTTGTGTGCACATCCGGGGGTATGCCGAACCACTCGAAGCGCCCGACGGTTGCGACGAGCGGCGCCTCGATCAGGCGCCCCTCGGCGAGGGAGACGACGCGGCTCAGCGCTACGAAGACGAGAAAGAACGGAATACCTACCACGAGCACGGCCAAACCCGCGGATAGGCTCAAGCCGGTCACCGCGAAGGTAAAATAGATGACGCCCGTGGCGAGCGACAGGAACATGAAGAACAGCGATGTGTAGGCGCGCGGATCGAGGAACACGCTGAAAAATGCGCCGGTCCCGCTTTTGGGCACGCGCCGCGGGGTCGTCATCGCGGCCTTCACCTTCGCTTCGGTGTCGCGATCGATGGATCGTGGTGCGCTGCGATTCATGGCGAGTTTCCTGTTTCGATGAAGCGATCGACGAAGCTGCGCGTCTCCTGCCAAATGGTCCTCCATTCGGCGAGGACCGCGCGCCCCTGTGGGGTTATGCGGTAGTAGCGGCGGGGCGGTCCGGAGTACGAGGGCACGATGCGGCTGGTCAGGAGATCAGCGGCCGATAGGGCACGCAGCACCGGATAAATGGTGCCCTCCTTGAAGATCGAGGTTCCGTCATTGGCGACGGCGAGACGCTTCGCGATCTCGTATCCGTATAGATCCTCGCTGGAACCGTTGAGGACGGCCAGCAGGACCAGCCCCACCAGGCCCCCGTTCAGTTCCTTTTGAAATTTCCGACCGCTACTATCATCCATCTACTTATACTGTATAGTGACTAATAGTAGATAGCAACCAGTATAAATAGATAATCACTAGCGGCGACGGCTCACTGGATTTCCGTTCGGGCTCGGGCACACTAAGCGGCTATTTTCAGCAAAACGGGCGTGCTCAATGTGCGGAATCGTAGGTGTGGTTGCCGAGCGCAACTCAGTCCCCATTTTGATGGAGGGCTTACGGCGACTGGAATACCGCGGCTATGACTCGGCGGGGATCGCGGTCATCGAGGACGGACGGGTCGCCCGCCTACGCACGGTCGGCAAGGTAAAGGTTCTTCAGGACGCGCTGGACGCGGCCCCCATCGGCGGCCACGTGGGCATCGCGCATACGAGGTGGGCCACCCACGGCGTGCCGACGACGCTGAACGCCCACCCGCACATCTCTCGCGACGGGATCGCGATCGTGCACAACGGCATCATCGAGAATCACGAGACGCTGCGATCCCAACTGAAACACTTGGGCTACAGCTTCACCTCCGAAACCGATACCGAGGTGATCGCGCACCGTATTCATCACCATCTGGGCGGCTCGGCCGATCTGCTCGACGCGGTTCGTAAGACCGTTGCCGAATTGCACGGTGCCTACGCACTGGCGGTGGTGTGCGAGGCCGATCCGGAGTGCATCGTGGTGGCGCGCGAAGGGTGCCCCGTGGTCGTCGGGCTCGGCATCGATGAAAACTTCGTCGCCTCGGACGTCGCGGCATTGTTGCCCGTGACGCGCCGCTTCATGTTCCTCGAGGAAGGCGATGTCGCCGAAATTCGCCGCCAGTCGATCACCATCCTGGACGCGCGCGGCGCGCCCGGCGCGCGCGCGATTCGCGAAAGCGATCTGCCGGCCGATGCCGTGGAACGCGGCCAGTACCGCCACTTCATGCTCAAGGAAATTCACGAGCAGCCGCGGGCGATCGCGCAAACCCTGGAGGAGCGGGTCGCCGGCGGCAAGCTGCTGGATGCGGCGTTTGGACCCGCCGCCCACCAGGTGTTCAGGCAGGTCAAGGCCGTGCACATTGCGGCCTGCGGCACCAGTTTCCACGCGGGCCTCGTGGCAAGCTATTTCATCGAGCAAATCTGCCGTATCCCGGCGCGCATCGAGATTGCCAGCGAATACCGTTATCGCGATCCTGTGATCACGCCGGATACCCTATTCGTCACCGTGTCGCAGTCAGGTGAAACCGCCGATACCTTGGCCGCGTTGCGCAATGCCGGGCGAGCGGATTATCTATCGACTCTCACCATTTGCAACGTTGCGGAAAGCTCGATGGTCCGCGAGTCCGAGCTCAAGCTGCTGACGCGGGCCGGACCCGAGATCGGGGTCGCATCGACCAAGGCGTTTACGACGCAATTGACCGCACTCGCAATGCTCACCATCGCGCTGGCCAGGAACCGGCACCCGGCGATCGATGAGCGCGAGCTGATCTCGCAGCTGCTGCAGCTGCCCGGACTGGTCGAGAAGACGCTCAAATTGGACGCGACCATACAAACGCTCGCCGAGGCGTTCGCCGACAAGCATCACGCCCTGTTCCTCGGCAGAGGGCCGCTGCATGCCATCGCCATGGAAGGTGCGCTCAAGCTCAAGGAAATCTCGTACATTCACGCCGAAGGCTACGCCGCCGCCGAACTCAAGCATGGCCCGCTGGCGCTGATAGACGAAGACATGCCGGTGGTCGCGGTGGCGCCCAACAACGAATTGCTGGAGAAACTCAAATCCAATCTCCAGGAAGTGCGCGCGCGCGGCGGGCAACTGTTCGTGTTCGCCGATCCTCAGGCGCGCATGCGCAGCGAAGCTGGAGTGACGGTGATCGAAATGCCTGCGTCCGTATCCGAACTGCAGGCCCCGATGGTATTCGCCATTCCGCTGCAGCTGCTCGCATACCACGTTGCCGTGCTGAAGGGCACCGATGTCGATCAACCGCGCAATCTGGCAAAGAGCCTCACGGTTGAATGAACGGCGCCTTCGACTCCGCGTACTTTCGCAAGTACTACTTCGACGCGGCGACTCGCGTGACGACCGCGGCCGAGATGCGCCGCCGCGCACAGTTGATCGCCGCGGTGGTGCGCCAGGCCGGCATACCGGTCCGCAGCATCCTCGATGCCGGCTGCGGCGTTGGCTTATTGCGCAAACCGTTCGCCGCGGCGCTGCCGCGTGCCCGTTATCAGGGTCTCGAAGCCAGCGAATACCTCTGCGCCCGATATCGCTGGACCCAGGGCTCGGTGGTCGACTTCGCGCCGCGCACGCCCAGCGATCTCGTGATCTGCTACGACGTGCTGCAGTATCTCGATGATCGCGCCGCCGCGCGCGCCATTGCGAATCTGGCGCGGCTGACGCGGGCCGCGTTGTATGTTTCCGCGCTGACCGAGCAGGATTGGCGCGCGAACTGCGACCGCACCCGCACCGACCGATCCGTCCATTTGAGATCCGGGGACTGGTACCGGCGGCGACTGCAAAAGCGCTTCAACTATTTGGGTTTTGGCGTCTGGCTGCGCAAGAACGCGACCGCAATCGTCTGGGAATTGGAACGGCCCTAGCAGCCTGCCTAGGCTCCTAGAGATTGTCCAAAATCCACGATACCAGCGCGGCGTGCACGGCTTCGCCCGCACCAATATCCGCGCGGCTGTGATTGATCAATGAGACGAGCACATAGGTCTTGCCGCTGGCCGCGGTGACGTAGCCTGCGACTCCGCTGACGCCGTCGATGTGGCCCGTTTTCAAGCGCACGGCGCCGCCTGGGCTAGCCTTCATGCGCGAGCGCAGTGTGCCGTCGATGCCCGCCAACGGCAAGGATGCGATAAATTCGGGCGCATACCGGCTGCGATAAGCGAAGCTCAGGATCTGCGCCATCTGCAGCGCAGAAATATGCGTGCTGCGGGACAATCCTGAACCGTTGTCGATCTCCATCGATCGATCATCGAGGCCGCGTTCGCGGCCCCACTCCGCGATCGCCTCCGCGCCCTTCTCGAGCGTTGCCGGGCCGCCGAACCGTTCCTGGCCGATGGCCAGGAGCAGGTGCCGTGCCATCAAATTGCTGCTGTATTTGTTGGTCAGGCGCACGATCTCGCTCAAGGTCAAGGAGTCGAAGCTGAGCAGCGCCTGCGCATCCGCGGGCGCGGGCTCGACGCGCAGCTTGCCCAGGAACTCTCCGCCCAGCTCATGCCACAGCTCGACGAAGGTCCCGAACGCGTAGGTGGCGGGGTGCAGCAGCACGCGGGTAAAGCTGCGCTCGGCGCAATGCGCCGACAGGGCGCCGCTGAATACCACCCGATCCCAGCTCGTCGAGGCCACTTTGAAATCGACTCTGCCGGCCGCGCCATTGCAGCGCCCCGCGGCAAAGCGCACATGGTTGTCGATGGCGAGATTGACCGGAGAGGGGTTGGCAATGACGTCGACCCGCCGTGCATCGACGTCGGGCTGCACCCGAAACTCGATCGATTGGAAATTCACCATCAGTGCATCAGGGAGCACGTTATAGGGACGATTCGGCCGGCCGTCGAATTCTCCGGGATCCTCCGCAGGCAGGGAGAATGCGGTGTTGTCGATGACGATGTCGCCGAGGATGGTTTTAAGTCCCTTGGCGCGCAACGCGCCGGCGAAGCTCCACCATCGCTCCAAAGTCATGTAAGGATCGCCGCCTCCCTGCAGGATGAGGTCGCCGTCGAGCACTCCGCCGCGGAGCGCCCCGCGGATCGACGCCCGCGTGTGCCAGGTGTACGCCGGTCCCAGCAAATCCAAAGCGGCGAACGTCGTGACGACTTTGATCGTGGAGGCGGGACTGCGCGGCGTGTCCGGATTCTCGCCGTACAAGAGGCGGCCGGAGCCCGGATCGACGACGGCGAAACTCACTGCGCCCGGCGGCAGCCGCTGCGCGGCAATCACCGTTGTTACGGGCGCCGGCACTTCCTCGCCCGCGGCTGCCCACGCCCACGCAGGCATGCAGCCGAGCACCATGATCGCGATCCTAAGCACGCATCAGCCTTCTCTCACGTGAGCGGCAGCGCGATGCGAGCCCAGGCACCGGACCACCATCGCAGAAAAAGTACCACTCCCAAACAACACACATACGCCAGGGCGGCGAACCACCCGCCGAGCGCTCCCAAGCCGAACTGCGGCAACCACGACACCCAGCCGCCGCCCGGTGCAAACGATAAGCTGTGCGCCAATGGCACGAAAAGCAGCCAGGATAACGCAAGCACCATCAGGGCCGGAAGGCGCACATCCGCCGCACCGCGAAGACACGCGCTGCTGCTGATATTCAAGCCGTCGAACAATTGATAGCCGGCGGCAATCCACAGCAACACGCATGCTCGCGACGCCACGGCGGGGGCCTGCGGATCCGCGCGGTTGATGAAGAACGGCAACACCCACGGGCCGGCGGCGGCGAGCAACAGGCCGATCGCCCCCATGTAGAGCACCGCCATCGCGATGATCCCGTTGCCGATCTTGAACGCCCAATCACGGCGGTGCGCGCCGATCGCCTGTCCGACCAACGTGGTGCCCGCCATGGCGATGCCGACGGCGGGCATGTAGCAAAAGGATGTGAGCATCATGACGATCTGCGTGGACGCGCCGTCGACCGTGCCGAGCCGTACCTGCATCAATTGGAACAGTGCAAATCCCAGAATGTCCGCGGCAATCAGCAGTCCCATCGGAAATCCCAGCTGCAGCTGGCGCAGCAGCGCCCGCCCATGCAGCCGGGTGGTGAGACGCACCCGGTAACGTGGGTGAGTCGCGCGGCTCAAGAATAAAACGGCCGCCGTCGCCACGCCGATCATCTGCGCGACATCGGTTGCCCAGCCGGACCCGGCCACGCCCATTCCGAACTCGAACATGAACAGTTGATTGAGCAGGGCGTTCGACACGGCCACGCCCACCGTCACCCACAGCGTGATGGCCGGACGGCCGATGCCGTTGAAGAAACCCAACAGCGACCACAGCGCGATGCCGAACGGTGCGCCGAGCATGCGCGGAAACCAGTATTCGAGCGCGAGCCGCAGGGTATCCGGGGCTATGCCGAACGGCGCGAAAAGCCACGAGCCCGTCAAGCTTAAGCATACAAACAGGGGCGCCGTGAGGAGCGATGCCCACAGGGCGGTCCAGGTCGCCTGCGAGGCGCGCGCATAGCGATGACCGCCATACGCCTGGGCCACCAGCGTCTGGACCGTCAAGGCGACGCCGCCGAACAGCAGCACGCATACCAGAATCGGCCAGTACACCGCGCCGATGGCCGACGTCGCCGCCGGGGACAGCCGGCCGATGAACCAGGTGTCCGTCGCGTTCAGCACGGCTTGCACTGCGCTGTTCAACATGAACGGGAATGCCAGCGCGGCCACCGCTTTGAGGTCGAGCTGCGGGCGGCCGCTCGAACTCAAACGCAGTCCCGGGAGTAGTTTTATCGGCGTGTCCATCTAAGGGTAGGATGCTTGAGTGGAATCAAACATGCGATGCAATTTACCGGGAACATTTCTGACGCGGACCCTTGGACAGGACAGGTGGCGTCTGTCGCGCGGCGAACCCGAACCCGTCGAAGTACTCGTGCTGGGTGCAGCTGCGCCGACGGCCGAATCTTCACGGGCACTCGAGGTTCGCGACATCGACATTGAATGGCGCGCAGATTCGGTTTGGTTGAGGTTCATCTCGGACGGACGGCCCATCGCCGTCCAGGCGCAAGGCGCGATCGTGCATGAACCTCTGCCGCGGCTCTACGCGGCTCTGCCGCTGGCCCGTCTCGAGGAGCCGGGGCGGCGTTTTTGGCGCCGGGTGTTTCGCCTGGTCCGGATCCCCGGCGGCCGGTATCTACTCGGGTTTTTGGCGCGCCGCGCCCGCGGACAGTGAAATACGCGACCTGGATCACAATAATTCGCGGCTACAGCAACGCATCCGGGGGGAACCCTTCCCCGTTACGTTGAATTGGGACACTCGTCAAGGATGTGGCAGCGCCTTTGCCGCACATTGATCCATGAGCCCCAAGATTCGCAAGCCTGAGGATATGGCCGCAGTGCTGGATATGAAGTCTACCGTCGCCGAGCACCCTGCCGCGGACTCCTCGTTCGACCCCTATGGCCGGTTGCTGCGAATGCTCATGCCGAGTTTGCGCGGCGTGGTTGTGCATGACGGCTTCGCCAATCTGGTTTGGGCATCGGACGAATGGGATCTGGCAGACGAGCCCGGCATCATCAAGGAAACCATCGCGAATGCCCTGTCGGACGGCGCGGAATATCCCGGAGTCGTGCGCACCCTGGACGCCGACCGCGCCGTATACTGCTTCGCGATTCGCGGCGAGCACATCGAGTTGCTGGGGGTCGTCAGCCTGATCGCCCGCTTGTCGGGAAAGCAATCGGAGGCGCGGCCCCTGCAGACCGTTCGCCAGCTGGTGCAGCCGGCATTGGAGTGCCTGCGGCGCGAGCTCTCGCTGCGTTCGAAACTCGGCTCCCGCGAACGCGACCTCGATGTGCGCGAACGCGATCTCGATCTCATGCTGGAAATTTCTTCGCATCAATCGGCGGCCGCGAGCGATGCCGACGAATTCAGCCTCATCATGAAGACCGGCCTCGAACGCATGGGCTGCGCGCTGGCGGCATTGTGGGTGCCGGATAAGAATATCGCGCTGTCGCTGACGCGCAGCGGCGCGCCCATGTCGCCGGAGTCGCTGCAGCGCGCGCAGCATCATCTGATGGCCTGGATGCAGCTGCAGCAGCGCACGATCGTCGTCAATCACATCTCCAAGGTGGCGAGCGACGTCGCGGCGCCGTACAAGATCCTGGCCTGCCCGGTGCGCCACCCGTCGGAACGCGTCATGGGCGTGCTCGCCCTGTTCAATCCGCCGAGTGCGCAAGATTTCGATTTGCATCAAACGCGCATTGCCGAGGTGCTGGCAAAGCGGGCGACCAGCATAATCCAGGCTCAATACGATTCCAGCACCGGCCTCATGACCCGCCAGGCGTTCGAACGCCAGGCCTCCGCGCTGCTCGGCGCGACGGCGTCGGCGAATACGCACATCATTCTCTATCTAGACATCGACCGGCTGCACGTCATCAACGAAACCTTCGGCATGCACGTGGGCGACGATGTGATCGCGAGCGTCGCCGAGTGCATGGCCAAGTCCCTGCCGCCGGGAGCCTTGTCGGCGCGAATCTCCGGCGATCGTCTCGCCGCCCTCATTCCCAATTCCAACATGGACGCAGCGGCGAGCGTCGCGGAAAAAATTCGTGCGGCAGCCGCCGCCATCACGCCGCGCGCCGGGCAAGGCTCCTACGAAGTGTCCGTGTGTCTCGGGGCCGCGCCGATAGGCCGCTCCGACAACCCGCTGCCGCACGCATTGGCCACCGCGGAGATCGCCTGCAAGGCGGCCAAGGATCGCGGCCGCAATCGCGTCGAAATATTCCAGGATTCCGATCAGAGCATCATCCGGCGCCATACGGACATATTGGTGATCGGCAAGCTGCGCGATGCGCTCGGCAACGACAGCTTTCGTCTCGATGCGCAGCCTATTCTGCCGTTGCGGGGCAACTACGGCCGCCCGCGCTTCGAGCTGCTGATCCGCATGTTGGGCGATCGCGGCGAAATCATCCCTCCCGGCAAGTTTATTTCGGCGGCGGAGCGCTACCAGCTCATGCCCACGGTAGACCGCTGGGTGGTGCGCCGCGCCTGTGAATTGCTCGGCGAACACAGCGCGTCGGTGGGCGAGGATATCGCGCGCTTCGCCATCAATCTTTCCGGCCAATCACTGCAGGACGAGTCGTTCCTGCCGTTCGTGATCGAGCAGATCAAGAGCAGCGGCCTGGCGCCGGGAGTGCTGTGCTTTGAACTGACCGAAACGGCGACCATCGGCAATTTGGCCAACGCGCAGAATTTCATGCGCAGTTTGCAGGATCTCGGTTGTCAGTTCGCGCTCGACGATTTCGGCACCGGCGTGAGTTCGCTGGCCTATCTCAAGGATCTGTCGGTCAATTATCTGAAGATCGACGGCACCTTCGTTCGCGATGCAATCACCAATTCGCGTTCGGAATCGATGATCAAGGCCATCGCTCAGCTGGCCAAGGTCATGTGCATGGAGACCATCGCCGAGTACGTCGAAACCGACGTGCTGCGCGCGCGCATGGCGGATCTGGGAGTCGACTACGGACAAGGTTTTGCCATGGGCAGGGCCCAGCCGCTCGAGGATCTGCTGCGGGAACTCGCGATCTACGAAGCCACGGTCAACGATTGGGCCGGAACCGGCGAACCCGAGTCAGCGTAGTCCTACAGAGATTTGCAGTAAAACGCCCACAGCGCGCGGACTCCCGACGTGAGTCAATGGCTTCCCAAGTCCTCAGCCGGAGCTTCCCCATGTTGATACTCACGCGCCGTACCGGTGAGAGTTTGCGCATCGGCGACGATGTTGAAGTGACCGTGATGGCGGTGAACGGCTCTCAAGTTCGCATCGGCATCAAGGCGCCTCGCAACGTGGCCGTCGACCGTGAAGAAATTGCGGAGCGCAAACAGCGCGAACGCGAGCCCCTGCGCAGCAGCGCGGAGCCGGCGTCGCAGCGCTGACCTCCAGAAGCGGCTCATTAACCGATTGACGGGGAAATCGCAAGAATTCCTCGAACCTTTTCCGCCGCTTGTGTTTGATGCCTGTTTCGGGCACAAATATGCGTCATGACCCCATCGACGCATGCGCCCGAACTACTCGTGCAAACCTGGTTCAATACGGAACGTCCGCTCCAGCTATCGGGATTGCGCGGCCGCGTTGTCGTGCTCGCCGCGTTCCAGGTGCTGTGCCCGAACTCCATCAGCGGCGGGATTCCCCAGGCACGCAGGATTTACGAGACCTTTGAGCCCAAGGATGTGGCGGTGATCGGCTTGCACGCCACGTTCGAACATCATGACGCCGTAAGCTGGGCGATGCTCAAGGCGTTCATCCAGGAATATCGACTGAAGTTTCCGATCGCGCTCGATGAGCCGAACCCGGCGAGCCCGATCCCGCACACCATGGAGCGCTATAAAATGCGCGGCACGCCCAGCCTGGTGTTGATCGATCGCAATGGACAGGTGCGCAAGCACGCCTTCGGTGCAGTGGACGATCTGCGCATCGGGGCCGAGATCGGCGCTCTCATCCAGGAACTGGATACCGCCGAGCTGACCCAGAGTTCAGCGGCCTAACACGAAACGGATTCGAATTCGGGCGCGCTGCGCCTTGGGTGCGCCGTCGCGCAGAATCGGCTTATAGCGCCACTGCTCGAGCGCGCTGATCGCAGCCTGCTCGAACACCCCGGCGGCGCTGGTGGCGTGGACCGCGATATCCTGCACTGCGCCGCTTTCGGCGATGGTGAAATCCAATTCCACCCAACCCTCGGTCTTGCTTAAAGTAGCCTTGCTCGGATAGGCGGGATTTACCGACTTGACGAGCGGGAGGCTGCCGGCGTCGACGATGTTCGCCAGAAATATCCGGCGGCTCAAGGCGGCGTCCAAATCGTGCTGTACGGTACTCGCTTCGCGCGAGGTGAAACCGATCGCGGCGGCCTCGTCGAGCCAGCTGCGCGCGGCATCGTATTGCGCCATGCCAAGCGCGCGCTGCGCCTTGTCCGTGAGGCGGGTCCCGAGATCCTGCATCGCACCCGCGAGACCGGCGTTGCTCGGATCCCGGCCGCGCAAGGTCAGCAGGTAGTACTTGGCGCTGTCGTTGGCCGGTTCGACGAGCCGATCCTGCTGCAAGCGTTCCGTGCCGCTCTTCAGCAGCTGAGCCGATACAGCGGCGTCCGCTTCGCGGCGCGCGCCGGCCAGCAAGCCTTGCGCAGCCGCGAGGTCGGTCGCAGCCGCGATTCCATTGGCGGCCTCGAGCAGATCGGACGCGCGCGCAAAATCGCGGGCGTCGATAGCCCCGCGCACCTCCGTAAGAAGCCGCGCCGCCAGCGCTTTTTCTGCCTCGAGCGCGGCCGCGCTATTCGGATCGACGCGCAACGCCTCCTGGACATAAAAGCGCGCGCTGTCGCCCGCCGGGTCGACCAGCTGCGCGTCATTCATGCGTTGGGCGGCGAGCGCCACCAAATTGGTCAGTTTATCCGCATCGGCCTTCAATTCATTGTGCACACGCACCGCGTTCTGTGCGGTCTTCACCTGTGCGCGCGATTTCGCGAGCTGCGCAGTCAGGAACATGATGCGGCCGCCGTCAGCGCCCGCGGTGCGCGCCGCCGCGATCGCCGCCGCCGCGTCGTCCAGACGTTCTTCGAGCATCGAGTTTTCGGCGCGAGCCAACAGGCGCTCGCGGACCTCGGCGAGGCCGGCGCGCGCCGCCGCGTCGCCGGGGTTGCGCGCCTGCGCCTGGCCGTAGAGTTCGAGCGCATTGTCGCCCTTAGGCTCAGTCAATCGATTCGCCGCGAGCGCGGCCGCGGCCTGCGCCAGCAGCGGCGATTCTTCCAGCGACGGACGGGCGACACCGCTGCTGTGCGGCGCAGCGGCTTCCTGCTCCGAGTTCCTGTGCGTGACCCAAACGGCGAGCACGATCGCACCCAAGACGCCGAGCGCGCCGGCGATGAGCACACCGCGATTGGATTGCGGTTGGCGGTTGACCGGAACGGGGACCGCCGCGCGCCGGCGTTGCTCGTCATATTTTTTGACCGCCGCCTCGGCGAACAATTTGGCACGCGCCGGCGACATGGGTTTGTGGATGAATCGATAGACGGTGCCGGCGCTGATCAACCCGGCGAGCGCAGTCTCTGCGTCCCGATTGCCGGCGACCTCGACCACGAGATCCGGAAATTGACGTTTGATCTGTCCGATGAACACCGGTGGAGCTTCGTTCAGCGTGTCCACGTCGAGCACCAAGATGCCCACTCCACCGGCCACCAAGAGATCGCTCACTTTGTCGGCGGAAGCCACATGCCATAGGCGGCGGGCACCGCCCACCGCCTCGCGCAGGGTCTGCAAGAATATTTCGTCAGTGGTCAGCACCACGAGTTCAACGATGTCGCTCGCGAGGCTGAACCGCAGCGCATCCAGCGTGGCGCCCTCTTCGTCCGAAGCTAGCACCGATTGTTTCCTTTCATTGAGACCTTGATCGCGACACGGGGAGCAGCTGACCGCACTGCAGCACCGCTGGGCAACAGCACTAGGCTAGTGTCATTCCATGGGCGACGCTATACGATACGGAGTCTTAAGACACAGACAATGTCTGTTGCACTGCGATAAGTTAATTCTGTGATAGGACACTCAACTGGTGGGCGGCCGGTGCTCATGGCGGGGGATCATTGAGCGGATCAATCGGGATTACGTCAAGATTGCCGGTGGACCAGCGCGCCGCGCTGGAGCAACTGCTGTTCTTCAATGTCAACCAACATCGCGTGCGAGTCGGCATCCAGCAATCCATAGAGACCTATGGAGTCCCGGAGATTCACGAGCAAGACGGCAGCTTGCGGGTGCGTGTCGGCGATATCGCGGGCGTGCAGACCCTGTTCGCGATATCCGATATCGGGCGACCCTTGGGCGTCGCCGTTTTCGTGCGCGCGGCGCATGAAAGATTCGCTGTCCTGCATCTTGGCGTGGAGCCGCGCCTCAGCATGACGCCGGAGCTCAATACCCGCGTGCTGCTGAAACTGATGCACGAAATCCGCAGTACGGCGCGCCGCACGCGGGGAGTCGATTGCATCGAGCTGGTATACAAGGATTCCCACGCCGTGCGCCTGCACGGTTGAACCCAAGCGAGCGCCCGATGGCGAGCCAACCCGATCGGCGCACACTGGGTGCGCAGCGTCATACCGACGGCAAGCTGCGCTGTGCCTGGTGCCCGGCGGACCCCTTGTATGTCGCCTATCACGACGCCGAATGGGGGGTGCCCCAGCATTGCGACCGGCAGCTGTTCGAAATGCTGTGTCTCGAAGGCGCACAGGCCGGCTTGAGCTGGCTCACTATTTTGCGCAAGCGCGCGACCTACCGCAAAGCGTTCGACGGTTTCGACGCCGAGAAAATGGCCCGCTACGGCTCGCGCGAGCGCAGGCGCCTATTGCTCGATCCCGGCATCGTCAGGAATCGGCTCAAGATCGAAGCCTTCATTGGGAATGCCCGGGCGTACCTTGAGATCCAGGCTAACTCGGGGTCGTTCGACCACTACATTTGGCAGTTTACCGGCGGGAAAACGCTGCGCCGGCGGCCGCTGTACCTGGGCGGCATTGCCCAATTCACAGCCGAGAGCGATGCGATGAGCAAGGATCTGAAGCGCCGCGGCTTCCGTTTCGTCGGGTCCACCATTTGCTACGCATTCATGCAGGCCGTGGGAATCGTCGATGAACATCAACGCTACTGCTGGGTGGCGCAAAGGAAATCGGCATGAATGATGGGGGTGCGTTGCGGCTCTTGCGGCTGCGGCGGGGCGTGGTGGTGTTCGTCTCGACCGTGCTGTGGGCGCCGAGTTTTGCGCAGCCGCCGAAACCGCCCCTGAAGCCGCTTCACCTTTTGTCGATAGTCTGCGCAGTCTGACCGAACAGAATCCGCCGCGACTCTTCGGTCACCGTCGGGTTGCTGTTGACCGCCGCACCCCGCTCATAGGCGCGCACCGTGGCAGGACGGCTCTTGATGGCATCGAACCAGCGCTTCAGATGCGGGAACTCGTCGAGATTCTGGCCCTGCGCTTCGTGCGGAACCACCCAGGGATACGCCGCCATGTCGGCGATCGAGTAGGCTCCGGCGAGAAATTCACGGTCGGCGAGACGCTTGTTCAGCACCCCGTACAGGCGATTGGTCTCCTTCACATAGCGCTCGATGGCATACGGAATTTTCTCGAGGGCATAACGGGAAAAATGATGATTTTGGCCGGCCATGGGCCCGAGCCCGCCCACTTGCCAGAACAGCCATTGCAGCGTTTCCACGCGGCCGCGCAGATCCTGCGCGATGAACCGTTCGCTCTTGTCCGCCAGATACAGCAAAATCGCGCCGGACTCGAACACGGAGATCGGCGCGCCGCGCTCCATCGGCGTGTGGTCGACGATGGCCGGCATGCGGTTGTTCGGCGAGATTTCGAGGAATTTCGGCTGAAATTGCTCGCCCTTGCCGATGTCCACCGGAATGATCGTGTACGGCATGCCCGTCTCTTCGAGAAACAGAGTGATCTTGTGTCCGTTGGGCGTCGGCCAATAATACAAGTCGATCATGGGTGCACCTCCGGCGGGTCGACCGCCATTTTGTGTTCTCGCAGTATCGCTATGCAGACGTCTTCTTCGCGCGGCAGGGCGCGCATCTGCGCAAGGCGTGCGCGGGCGCGGGCATTCTTGGTCCACGGCAGCAAGGGGTTATCGAACCTGGCCGCGGCCGCCACACGCCACTCCAATACGCGCCGGCGCTCGGCGATCGCCCGCACCTCCTTGCTGTCGGGCGCAAGCAGGCGCTTTTCGATGCCGAAACCCATCAGCTGAGCGACGATGGTGTCGCCGCGCTGCATGGTCTTGGAAAGCCTCAAGCACAGGTCGCGCCGCTCGGGAAATGCGGCCGATTCCCGGCAAGCGTCGACCAACGGTGCGAAGGGCGGAATGACCTCGCCGCCCGCGATGCCGATGACAGCCGCATACCGCGCGGAATCCGAGCCTGCATAGCCGCCCGTCAATTCATTGCGCGCGGCATCGAGCGCATCGAACATGAATACCACGATGCGATTCCAGTAGAAATCGAAGTGCGGCTCGCGGGCCATGTCTGCGAGAACTCGGTCGACTTCGGTCGTGTCCTTGTCGCGCTCCGCGACAGCCAGCGTCGGCAACCAGGCCGCGGCATTGTCCGGGTCGACCCAACGCATGACGGTCGCAATGTCGCGCATGCCGCAGGCGGGGGTCAGGGCGCACAGCTGCAGGCGCAGCCAGCCGATGGCGGAATTCTGCGGCGCGAGTTCGCTGGCCCGCTCGGCCAGATCCAACGCTGCCAGTTCCGATCGCGACGGATCGGCTCTGAGCCCGGAACCGACGACGGTGAGAGCTGCGGCCGTGGCCAGCGAGTTTGCATCCGCGCGGGCACCGAGGATCTTCGCAGCCTGGGCGGTCCAGGCCGCGTATTTATCGGATTCCGTGCGGGCGTGCGCTTTGGACGCGGAAGCGTCCGCGGAATGGGCCGCGGCCAGCGCAAGCAGCAGCACACAGTGCTTGACCATGCTACTTGAGACGGCTCCTAAATACCGGCGCGGCTTCCGGCAGCCGTCAGTCCCGCAGTGATTGCCAGCCGCATGGCGTCCTCCACCGAAATATCGAGAGGCTGGATGCGGTCGCGCGGCAAGTAAATGGTGTAGCCGCCGAATGCATAGCTCATGGGAAAATACACCGTCACCCAGTCCTGGCCGCCATGCGCATGCAGCACCGACGGTACGTCTTCGCGAGTGACGAAACCGATCGCATGCACGTCGGCGAAGCGAGCCAGCACCACGCGCTGCAGATCGCGCTTCTCGCCGCTGCCAGAAGGCAGCAAGCTGACCACGTCGCGAAATCCGCCGTAGAGCGTCTTCACGAACGGAATACGACCCAAGAAATCGTCCCAATACTTGAGCAGGAGCTTGCCCGCATAGGCGTTGACCAAGCTGCCGACGATCAGCAGCAGCAGAAAGCCCGCGATCAATCCAAGCCCCGGCCAATAGTGCTCCTGACTCACGATGCCCAACGCAATCAGCGCATGCCGCAGCCAGCCCTCGACCGTGTGCACCAGCCACCAAATCACGTAGACCGTCAAGGCCAACGGCAGCACGGTCACCAAACCGCTCATGGTCAGCGTAAATATCTTGCGCATGGGTCAATCATCGCATGATCAGGCTCAACGCGCCGCAACCGCACACGGCCGCCAACGACAAGCGCACGAGAAACTCGTATCCCAAGGCGGGCTCCTAGGGCTGTCGCGGCAGAACGAATCTCAAGCCCTGGTAATTCAGCACCACTCCGTCGCGGCGAATGCGTTCGAGCGCGGGACCTTCCTGCAGCGTCGCACCTTCGTGATATTTGCGCATGTTGATGTACACGAAGCGCTCCGACGGCTTGGTCGCATACACATGAACGTCGAGGTGCAACGCGGGCAGCGCTTGCGAACCCGTCAAGCTGATTTCATTGATCGAGGGCAGCAATTCCTCGATTTGCGCGCCGGCGTCGGGGTCGGTCAACAAGGGGTCGGACCGGTGTACGCGGTGCGCCGCCGAGCGAGACGGCGCGGGCTCCATGGCAACCGGGTTGACCGGTGCCGCGACCGGAATTTCCGGCGCGTACACCGGCGCCGGATCCAGCGGACTGAAGTGCTGCGGCACGGGCGGCGGCGCGTCGGCATGAGGGGTCATCGCGGGCTCGGCGGCCCGCGCCGCCGGCGTCGCCGGCGCGCTCTTTCGCGACAAGACGAACGTCAACGCGAGCAAGTTGATGCCCAGCAACACGCCCAGCGCAATGGCCCAGCCGGGCAGTCGGTTGCGCCGCTGCGCGACGCGCGTGTCCATCAGGCCCGGCACGGATTGTCGCTGCCGTTCGATTTCCGATTTCTTGAGCGCGTCGAGAATGAAGGACATGTCGAATCCTAACCGCCCCGCGGTGCGCTGGGGAGCAGCAAGGGCGAACCAGGTTCCGCCAACGCCGTATCGAGTACGAGCTGGGTTTGCACTCCGGCAATGCCGTCGACGGTCAGCCGATGTTCGCGCTGGAAGTTCTGCACGGCAATCGCCAATTCTTCGTCGTACACATCGCCGTGCTCCGGATCCGATGCGGCGCCTTGCAGGGCATTGAGGCTGCGCCGCAGCCAACGGACCTCGTCTCCCTTCATGCCTACCGTCAACAGCCGGGTGCGCGCGGTTTTCGGCTTCCAAACAACGGTGAATTCTCCGAACCAATCGCGCGAAATCTCATCGACAGGCACTCTTTCATTGTGTTCGCCCAAATTCAATGTCGCGAACCGATCGTCCAAGGCGGACAGCACCACGCGGTGCCGCTGTCCGTGATCGTCGGTCAGCGTCAGGATGGCCGGCCGATTCAAGGCTCTGACTTGTGCCCAGGAGCCGCGTTGCTCGAGGCAGGATAATCCCGCCTTTGCCGCCTGCCCGCACGGGTCGTTGTCATCCCCCATGGCCGTGCCCCACAGCGCGAGCAGGCGGCGGAACGCGGCCGCATCTCCGGTATTGGCGCTGTTGGCCGCGAGCAAGGTGTTGATGGTCGCGGCCGCAGGCACGGGCGGCGGCGGCGCAGACGGTGCGGCCGCGGGCCCCGGCGCCGCCGCTCCCGCCGCCACGGTGCGCGCGGGCGGTGCCGCCTGCCCTGGGGCAAGCGCCGCGTTGCCCGGCTTGGCGGCGGCGTGGAGGGGATAGATTTGCCGCTGCCACAGCAGCCAGCCGAACACAGCCATGCCGGCCAGTCCGGCGAACCCCAAAGCTGCGGCGAGCCAGCCCAGCCACGCCGGCAGAAATCGCCGTCCGTAGACCTCGGCCGCCGCCTGCCGCACCAGCGAGGGGGTGACCTTGCGCGTCTCCTGGGTGTAGGCCCCCAGCAAAGCGCGATCGCAAGTCACATTGATCACGCGCGGGATGCCTGCCGACAAGCGGTGAATTTCGCCGAGCGCCGCGGGCGTGAATATCTCCTCGGCGGCACCCGCCACGCGCAGCCGATGGCGCACATAGCCCCGCGTTTCCTCGCGCGACAGCGGTTCCAAATGGTATCGACCGGTGATTCGCTGCGCCAATTGGCGCAGGTCGGTGCGGTCGAGCAGTTCGCGAAGTTCCGGCTGCCCGATGAGAATGATCTGCAGCAGCTTCTGCGTGGGGGTCTCCAGATTGGTCAAGAGCCGGACCTGTTCCAACACTTCGGCGGACAGGTTCTGGGCCTCGTCCACGATCACGATGATGCGCCGCCCTTCGGCGTGGGCCGTGAGCAGCCGCCGATTCAGCGCATCGACCATTTGCTTGACGCTGTCGCGATCCGAGTCGGCAATACCGAGACCCAGCTCCTCGCAGATGGTCAGCAGAAACTCGACGGGCGTCACCCGCGGATTCAATATGACTGCTACGTCCGCATGATGCGGAACGCGCGATAGCAGAGTCCGCACGACGGTCGTTTTTCCCGTGCCCACTTCCCCGGTCAGTTGAATGAAGCCCCCGGATTCATTGATGCCGTACAACAAATGCGCCAGGGCTTCGGCATGGCGCTCGCTCAAGTAGAGATAACGCGGGTCCGGCGTGATCGCGAACGGCTTTTCATCGAGACCGAAGAAGCGCAGGTACATGGCTTTAGCCTGTCCGCGGCAACAAGCTGGCGCGAGTCAGCATGTCCGATCCGAACCGGTTGCGGATGCCGTCGATCGCGGAGTCGAGGCGCGACCCTCGCGCCGGACCGTGCACGAACAGATCCCCTTGCGTCGCCATTTGCAAGTTGCTGACCCCGACCCCCAGCAGGCGCACCGCAGCATTCGGTTGGGTGGCCAGCCATTGCTCGAGCAGCGACTTTGCGGCCGCCGCGACCACGCCCGAATCCTGCGTCGGGCGTCGAAAAGTGCGCCGCCGAGTGTAGGTGGTGAAATCGGCGCGGCGGATTTTTATGCTGACGGTGCCGGCCGCGAGTTCGTGCGCGCGAAGCCGCGCCGCCGCCCGGTCGGCGAGCCGCAGCAGTTGCACCGTGAGCGGCGCCGCGCCGCGAATGTCGCCTGCGAAGGTTTCCTCCGCACTGATCGATTTCTCTGCGCGATTCGGTTCGACCGGCCGGTCGTCGAGCCCGGCCGCGCGGTCGCGCATGGACTTGCCGTGCTTGCCGAACAGGCGCCACAACACCGCGTCGCCGGCGTCGCGCAATTCGCCGAAGGTGCGTATCCCCGCTGCATGCACCGCCAGCAAGGTCTTCGGGCCGACGCCGGATAATTTCTCCACGGGCAAGCCGGCGAGAATCTCGCGCATATTGTCCGCGCCGATCCGGCACATGCCGTCGGGCTTGTTCAGGTCGGAGGCGATTTTCGCCAGCAGTTTGTTCGGCGCGATTCCCACGGATGCAGTGAGGCCGGATTGCAAGGCGATACGGCGCCGGATTTCGCCGCCGATCGTCACTGCGCTGCCGAGCAGCGCGCGACTTAAGGTCACGTCGAGAAACGCTTCATCCAGGGAGAGACCTTCGACGAGCGGCGTGAACTGGTGAAAAATCGCGAACACCTGTTCGGAAACCTCCTGGTAGCGCGCCATTCGCGGCTGCACGCAGACGGCTTCCGGGCAGCGGCGCAAGGCCTCGCGCATGGGCATCGCCGAGCGCACGCCGAAGCGGCGCACCGCATAGCTGGCCGCGGCCACGACTCCACGGCTGCCGCCCCCGACGATCAGAGGCTTGCCTTTGAGTTCGGGGCGATCGCGCTCTTCCACGGACGCATAAAATGCGTCCATGTCGATGTGCAGTATGGCCCGGGCGTCGCTGCGCCGCATCCGATCACTCCACGGTGATGGTGATTTTCTTCGAGTGCAGCGGCGGATCGAAAGAGTTGTGCAGGTAGTCGGCAAAGACGAGCTCGAGCGTGTGCTTGCCGGGAGCCAGCGTGAGCATGGTCTCGGTTTGACCCTTGCCGAAGTGCAGTATCTTGTCGGTGGCAGGCAGCGGCGCATTCAATTTGAGACCACTCAAGTCGGTGTCGACCAATAAATGATGGTGACCCGTGTTGTCGAATTTGATCCCCGCCGGTGCCACTCCCATACCCTTCAATCCAAAGCTCACGGTGACCGGTCCGTGCACGGTCGCGCCGTCGCGCGGCGCGATGATGTAAACCTCGGCATTCGGCGCCGGCGCCGAGCGGTCTTGCGCCACGGCGAGGGTCGTCATCAGGGTGATGCCCAGTGCAAGCAGTAGACGATTCATGCGGATCTCCTCAAAAGAGCGGACGAGCGCCCCATCTTACAGCTGCGCCCGTCCCGCGCCCAATTCCTGCGGCGCGAAATCATCGACAGCGAGCAGCTTGGAGACCTTGGCATCGTAATCGCGGAGCACGGCCGCCTCGGCCTCGCTCAAGATGCCGGTGTGCAAGGCCTCGGATATTTGTCCCGGCAGATCCAGGGCGCCAATGCGGCCGGTCTTGATGCCGTCCACGCGAATGCGCTTCTCCAGGGATTCGGCCATGGTCGACAGAATCAGCGCCTCTTGCAGCAATCCTGCGGGGTTGTGCGATTCCTGGGTCTTGTAGATGTCCCGGCTCAGCCGCTCCCTGGCCGCCGTCGGGTGCATGATCAAATCGGCGATATCGCGTCCTAAGCGGTCGCTGGGTGGAAAATACGTCAGTCCGCGCGGAAAGATCAGCAGGCGCATGAGCGCAGCCAGGGGACGGTTTGGAAAATTGCGCAGGAATAGATGCAGCTGTTCCTGCGCCTGATACAGGAGGCTGCGGCAGGCCCACTCGACCAGCGGCAGATCCTCAGGCATGCGGCCCTGATTCTCGTGGTGCTTCAACACCATCGAGGCCAGGTACATCGCCGACAGCACATCCCCCAAGCGGGCCGATAAGGTCTCCTTCTTCTTGAGGTAGCCGCCGAGCGCCAGCATGGCAACATCGGTCGCCAGCGCAAATGACGCACTGTAGCGGTTGACGTGCTGAAAATAACGTGCGGTCGCGCCGGTGTGCGGCACCCGCGTGAAGCGTGCCAGGGTCAGCCCCAGGATCGCTGAACGCGCAGCATTGGAGATTGCAAACCCCACGTGACCCATGAGCGCGCGATCGAACTCGAGCGCGCCGGCGTCGTGATCGGGATTGCGCGCCGCATTCATTTCACGCAGCACGAACGGGTGGCAGCGCACGGCTCCCTGCCCGAAGATGATCAGGCTGCGCGTCAGGATATTGGCGCCTTCCACCGTGATCGCCACCGGCACGATCTGGTATCCGCGTCCCAAATAGTTGTTCGGCCCGAGGCAAATGCCCTTGCCGCCGTGCACGTCCATGGCATCGTTGGCGATCATCCGGCCGAATTCGGTCGCGTGATATTTCAGCATGGCCGACGGTACCGAAGGTTTTTCGCCGCCGTCGATCGCGCCCGCGGTGACCGAGCGCGCGGCATCCATGATGTAGGTGCGCGCCGCCATGCGCGCCAGCACCTGCTCGACGCCTTCGAAGCGGCCGATGGGCATGTTGAACTGGCGCCGAATGCGCGCGTAAGCCGCCGAGGCATACACGGCCGCCTGCGCCCCGCCGGTGGCGTTGGAAGGCAGGGAGATACAGCGGCCCACCGATAGTTGCTCGACCAACATGCGCCATCCTTGGCCCGCCATGCCGAAGCCGCCGATGATGGCGTCGATGGGCACGAATACATCGACCCCCTGGATCGGACCGTTCTGGAAGGCGACGTTCAGCGGGAAGTGCCGCCGGCCGATGCTGACCCCGGGCGTGTCCCGCGGAATCAAGGCGCAGGTGATTCCGAGATCCTTAACGTCGCCCATCAGCCGCTCGGGATCGAACAGGCGGAACGCCAATCCGACCACCGTGGCGACCGGCGCCAGCGTGATGTAGCGCTTGGAGAAGTTGAGCTTGATCCCGATGATGTCCGCACCCTGCCAGCGGCCCTTGCAGATCACGCCGCTGTCGGGAATGGAGGCCGCATCGGAGCCTGCGCGGGGACCGGTGAGTGCGAAACACGGCACTTCCTCGCCGCGTGCGAGGCGCGGCAGGAAATGATTCTTTTGCGCATCGGTACCGTAGTGCAGCAGGAGTTCCGCCGGGCCCAGGGAATTTGGTACCGCGATGGTCGAGGACGCGGTGCCTGAGCGCGAGGCGATCTTGACCAACACGCAGGAATGCGCGTACGCCGAGAATTCCAGGCCGCCGTAGCTCTTGGGAATGATCATGGCGAAGAAGCCGTTCGACTTGATGAAAGCCCAAACCTCGGGCGGCAGGTCGGCTCGCACGTGCGTAATATCCCAATCATCGAGCATCGCACACAAGTCTTCGCACGGGCCGTCGAGAAAAGCCTGTTCAGCCTCGTTGAGCGTCGGCGCCTTTGCGGACATGAGTTTTTGCCAATCCGGACCCCCGGTAAATAATTCCCCATCCCACCACACGGTGCCCGCGTCCAGGGCTTCGCGCTCCGTGGCCGACATCGAAGGCAGCAGGCGTCGGTAACTCCGCAAGAAGGGCCGCGTCACCAGGCGCAGGCGTAGCGGCCGTACATTCAGCAATACCAACGTGGCGTAAGGAATGGTGATGGCGATCTTCCACCACTCGGGGGCGGGCCCAAGTACCAGATACGCGATCAGCAAAAGCCCCAGAACGCAGCAACTCAACCAGAGGCTCGCCCGGCGATAGGCGAGCGTGAGGACGATTACCAGTAGCGACGCAGCCCAGATCAGATGAGATCCTTCACGCCGTCCCGCTCTTCCAGCAATTCGCGATGCGTGGCCTGCATCTTCTCGCGGCTGAAATCGCTGAGCTCAAGTCCCTGAACGATGCTGTACTCGCCGTTCTTACAGGTCACGGGATGGGAATAGATCACGCCCTCCGGAATGCCGTAGCTGCCGTCCGACGTCACCGCCATGCTGACCCAATCGCCCGGCGGCGTGCCCAGCATCCAATCGTGAACATGGTCGAGCGCCGCCGCCGCGGCGGAGGCCGCGGATGAGGTGCCGCGCGCCTTGATGACGGCCGCGCCGCGCTGCTGCACGGTGGGAATATATGTGTCCTTGAACCAACTCGCCTCGACCACCGACAGCGCCGGTACGCCTCGGACCGTTGCGTGATGGAGATCGGGATATTGGGTCGCCGAATGGTTTCCCCAGATGATGACTCTCTTGACCTCCGCCAGGGGCGCGCCGCTCTTCTCGGTGAGCTGTGCCAAACCGCGGTTGTGATCCAGTCGAGTCATCGCCGTGAATCGATTGGGCGGCAGCGAGGGAGCGTTGCGCTGTGCGATCAGCGCGTTGGTATTGGCGGGATTGCCGACAACCAGCACGCGCACGTCGCGGCTCGCGACCGCGTCGAGCGCCTTGCCCTGGGCCGAAAAGATCTTGGCGTTCTCGAGCAGCAGATCCTTGCGTTCCATACCCGGCCCGCGCGGCCGGGCACCGATCAGCATGGCGAAATTACAATCCTTGAAAGCGGCGGCGGCGTCGCTCGTCGCCGTCACTCTGTTCAGCGTCGGGAAGGCGCAGTCGTTCAACTCCATCACCACGCCCAGAACGGCCGCGTTGGCCGCCGGGATCTCCAGCAAATTCAGGTTGATTGGTTGATCGGGGCCGAGCATCTGACCGGACGCGACGCGAAACGCGAGCGCATAGCCGATATTTCCCGCGGCGCCCGTGATGGTGACAGTGACTGGCTTTTTCATGACTAGCTCCGAAGCGCAAAAACGAGGAATCTTAGCCTATTGCGGAGCAGCCGCGTAATCGGGATAGGTGCTGCGAAAGCGGTGCAATTCCGCCTCCGCGGCCAACGATTTCTTCAATTTACGGATCGCATAGCGCAGTCGGCTTTTGGCCGTCTCGGCGCCGACATCGGTGACGCGCGCGATTTCCTCGATGGTCAAGCCGGTTTCTTCGTGCAGCAAGAATGCCTCGCGCTGCTCCTGCGGCAGAGCACCCAGCGCCGCAAGCAGCGCGGACTGCTGCTCGGCGAGTTCCGCGATTCCGTCGGGACGTTGGTACTCGGGAACTTCGGGCTCCGCCGTCGGGGGAGCGATGGCGTCCGATCGCTCACCCTGACGTGCGAGGAGATCGCGGCGGATAAAATCGACGCTGCAGTTGTGCGCGATATGAAACAAATAGGTCGCGAATTTTGCGCGCGCCTGGTAGCGGCCGCGCGTGGCGATCAGGCGCGACCAAACCTCTTGAAACAAGTCCGCGGCCGCGCCCGCGTTACGTACTTGGCGCAACAGATAGCGGTACAGAGGATCTTTGTGACGCGCGTAGAGCGCCGCAAATGCCCGCGCGTCACCGTCGCGGTACCGCACCATCAATGTCGCGTCCTCATCGAGGGACTGCATGCGAGAGAGCATACGCCACCACGGTGCCGGCGGGATTTATGCTGCGTGGCACCATCCGCCATACCGCCCGCACAAAATAATTTGGCGTAAGTGCTTGCATGTATCAGTGTTATATGTAACTATATCACCAAGTCACCGAAACACCTCGATGACTACCAACCAAGGAGACTTCCATGACCACTCAGATCTCAACCAAGCTCGCCGCCCTCGCCGTCGCCCTGATGATGAACACCCTGATCGTTGGCGCAGTGGCCTACATGTTCAACAGCCAGCTGCAGCAGCATGCGACTTTCAGCTCGCTCGCCCACACCGCCACATCGAGCTCGCACGACGCCGTCTGACCGACCGAAGGCCTGCGTTGCCTTAACTAGTGTGCTATAGACCCACAACAGCAGATCGAGTGAGGAAATGGACCCCAATTGGAACGACAACCAACCCATCTATCGCCAGCTGCGCGATCGAATGGTCGCCCTCATTCTGGAGGGCGCGCTCAAGGAGGGTGACCCACTACCCTCCGTGCGGGCGGTTGCCGCCGATTACCGGCTCAATCCGCTCACGGTGCTCAAGGGCTATCAGCAACTGGTCGACGAACGCCTGGTCGAGAAGCGTCGTGGTCGGGGCATGTATGTCAGCGAAGGTGCCCGGCGGCTGTTGTTGGCCGGAGAGCGCGAGCGGTTCCTCAACGAGGAGTGGCCGCAGATTCTGGCGGTCATCCGCCGTCTCGGATTCTCCGCGCAGGAACTGTTCGCGCAAACACCGGCGGTTACCCATCCGGCTCCGCCGCCTCGCGGCGGCTTGCCTACGGAAGAATGAGAATCATCATGTCTGCGCTCATCGAAGCTCGTGATTTGACCAAGAAGTACGGCGCGCATGTGGCGCTCGATCGGATCAACTTTTCCGTGGCAGCCGGACGCATTGTCGGCCTCATCGGCCCGAACGGCGCCGGCAAAACCAGCGCTCTGCGCGCCGTTCTCGGCCTCACGGCCTACGAAGGGCAGCTGCAGGTCTTGGGCCGCGAACCGTTGCGCGATCGTGCCGCCCTCATGCGCGACGCCTGCTTCATTGCCGACGTCGCGGTGCTCCCGGCCTGGTTGCGGGTCGACCAGGCCATCGACTTCGTCGCGGGCGTGCACCCGCGATTTCGCCGGGACCGGGCGACGGCACTACTGGCCAAGACCGGGATCACGGGCGGGCGCCGCATGCGCGAATTATCAAAGGGCATGAAGACGCAGGTACATCTGGCGTTGACCATGGCCATCAATGCCCAATTGCTGGTGCTCGACGAGCCCACCTTGGGGCTCGACATTCTCGCGCGCAGCGCATTCTACGATGCGCTGGTCAATGACTACATGGACGAGACGCGGACCATACTGATCACGACGCACCAGGTCGAAGAGGTTGAGAATCTGCTCACCGACGTGCTGTTCATCGACAAGGGCCGCATCGTTCTAGACGCCTCGCTCGACGACATCGCGGCCCGCTACGCGGCGGTGGCGGTGGCCGGCGATCATCTCGATGCGGCGCGTGCCGAGAAGCCGTTCTTCGAACGCCGCATGCTTGGCAAAGTGATCCTGTATTTCGAGCGGCCCGATTTGGAAAAACTCGCAGGGTTCGGCGAGATCCATACGCCGAGCGTCGCGGATCTATTTGTCGCCAAGCTGTCCGGAGGCGTCGCATGAACACCTATCTCTGGCTCATGCGCCGGGAATTTTGGGAGAACCGCGCGATTTGGCTGGTTCCCGCCGCGCTCGGCGCGCTGTTGGTTCTGGCCGCGCTATTCGGCGGCTACCGGGTGGTGGGCGCCGTCGACCTCACGACCGTTCGCGCCGTGATCGAAGCCGGCGCGCTCGACGGGATGCTCATGATTTCGATGACGTTCTTCGGCGTCATGGCGATCTATTCCACCTGGTACCTCCTGGACTGCCTGTACGGCGACCGCAAGGATCGCAGCATCCTGTTCTGGAAATCCATGCCGATATCGGACACGGCCACTGTGATAGCCAAGTTGGCAATGGCGCTGATCGTGATTCCTCTGTGTTATTTTGCGTTCGCCGACCTGACGACCCTCCTGATGGCCTTCATCATCTCGGTTCGGTCGGCATCCATCGGCAGTTCCCTGTGGCGCGGCGATCTCTGGCTCGAGATCCAAGGGCTCTGGCTCTACCTGATAGTGACCACCGCCATCTGGTACCTGCCGATCGCAGGGTGGCTCTTGGCCGTGTCGGCCTGGGCGAAGCGCGCCGTGATTCTGTGGTCAATCCTTCCGCCGCTGGCATTGGTGCTTGCGGAGCGTGTGTTCCTCGGCACTCATGTGATCGCGCACCAACTCGGAGCGCGGCTGGGGCTCTTGAGCTACGCTTCGCACGCGTTCCAGTACGCGCCCGGTACCGAGAACTGGGTAAACACCGAGATCGGCCACGACACCATCACCGCTCCGGTGAGCGTGTATCGCTTCGTCAATGCCGGCGGATTCTTTTCCAGCCCGGAAACCTGGATCGGCGCCGCCGCCGGGATCGCCCTGATCGTCGGCGTCATCCAATTGCGGATGCGGCGTTTGGAGATCTGACGGCGCTACGCATTGCTTCTTGGGATTCACGACCAAGCAGTGCAAAATAGCGGACTCAATTGATTCCGCCATGTCGAAGGAGCGCCGATGTACAAGACGAAGATTGACCTTTCGGAGAAGGTCCGCCGCAACGTGATCGTCATACTCAACGATCGATTGGCCGATGCGATCGATCTGCAGGGCCAGGTCAAACAAGCACACTGGAACGTGAAAGGCCCGAATTTCATCGCGCTGCACGAGTTATTCGACAAGATTTCCGATCTGGTCCTCGAACAAATCGACGAAATCGCCGAGCGCGTGACGAGCTTGGGCGGCACCGCCGAAGGCACCGTGGCCGTGGCCGCGAAGCGCAGCAAATTGAAGAATTATCCGCTGAGCATCACAGCGGGCAAGGACCATCTGTTCTACTTGTCGACCCAGCTGTCGGTGTGGGCCAAGGCGGTGCGGACGGCCATCGACGACACCGACAAATTGGGCGACGCGGACACGGCGGATCTATTCACCGGGATTTCCCGCGACGTCGACAAGTATCTTTGGTTTCTCGAAGCGCATCTGCAAGAGAAGGCCTGATGGCAGGTTCCTCGATCGACGGCGAGCAGGCGCCGGGTCTCGAGTCGGCACTCGCCACGTTGCGCGGCCTGCTCACATCCGAGGAAACCCTGGAGGCCTGGGCGGTGCAGCATCGCCTGTATGCCCTGACGCATCGCCGGGTTTGTATCGCCGCGACCAGCGGGCGCTTCATCTCGCTCAATCGCCGCTTGCTCGGCGGCTACGACTCGGCGGACATTCGCTGGCAGGATCTCAAGGAAACCCGCATCAGCGCGGGAATTCTTGCGGCGGACATCACCGTGATCGCACAGGCGAGCTCCGACCTCAATATCGGCTCCGAAGTGAACCGCATCTGGACCTTTGCCGGCCTGCGCAAGGATCAGGCGCAGGCCATGTATCGGATCTGCCAGCAGCACGACCAAGTGTGGCGCGAGAAGCGCCGGATCCGGGAACTCGAGGAATTGCGCGCCAAATCGGGCGGCGTGCAGATCGGCAGCGGTCAAAGCCCCTATGGAGGCGCGGAGATCGCCGGCCAGGAATCAGAGCCGGCTCGACGGCTGCGCCAGGCGCGCGAAATGCTCGATGCCAAACTCATCAGCGACTCCGAATTCGAGTCGATCAAGGCCAAAATCGTCTCCGGCCTGTGAACTAGCCGAATAGATACGCGAAGTAGCTGTTGCGCAGCCGATTGAGCGGGTCGGTCCGTTGCCGCAGCGCCCGAAACAGCTTGACGCGTTCCCCGAACGATTTCGCGACGTGCTCGGGCTGCAAGGCGCGGGTTTGATTGAACGTGGGCGTGCCGCCCAAGCCGGACGCGAAATCGTTGAAGTCGATCAAGAAATCATCCCAGCCTTCGTCGCCCGTGGACGAGGGCTCGAGGGTGAACATGGGGCCGGTATAGCTGACGCTGAACAGCGAACCCTTGTCCTGATGCAGCCGGCTTGCGCCGCTGACGACGTTGCAGCGGTAGCGGTTCTTCTTGAAGTAGGATTTGCAGAACGAATAGTACGCGGCCAGCACCACAGGAAAGTCGGCCTCCGGAAACGCCCACAGGCTGTAGGTATGGCGCGCCTTCCACGCTTCGATCGGCAGGTCCCGCATCCACTCATGGGCATACATCATGACGCCGCGCGTGCTGCGGTCGAGCGTTGCGCGCAGCGCCTTTTGCATTGCGGCACGAAGTCCCGGCGCGGCCAGCACGCTGCCGACGGTCGAGCCGAATGCCGGCAGCACATTGCGCATGACCGAATTGCGAATTTGCCAGATCCCGGAGCGGCTCAAGGACGCCGATTCGTCGAGCGTGCGGCGTTCGACCGTGATTCGGTCGTTGAACGGCGAAATGTGCAGACGCAGTGCGCCGGGCGCTCGGATGATGGAGGCGAAGCGGCCGCTGAATTCCTTGAGAGACAGCACCTGATAGTCGATTTTGACCGGCGTCAGCGGCCGCACGCGAAGCACCACCTCGTGCACGACGCCGAGCAAGCCAAAGCTCGAGCGCAGCACGCGCATCAGGTCGCGTTCCCGCTCGGTGACGATCATTTGCTTGCCCTGCGGCGTGATCAGCTTGATTTCAGTGACCAAGGAGGAGAGCTGCGCGACGCCGGCGCCGTGCGAGGCCTGCGGCAGCGTGGTGACGGCGAGCGCGCCCAGGGAAATCTGGCCCATTTCGGGCGTCAGCGGCAGTTCGAGCCCGCGCTCGGCGAGCGCGTGCACCAGGGTGCCCACACGTACACCGGCCTGCGCCCGCACGAAGGTCTCGCCGAATTCCAGGATTTTATCGAGTCCGCCCGTGTCCACCGTCGTGCCGCCGTCGCCTCCCACGCAGCGCGTCTGCGAATAATCGGCGCCCACCATGCGAATCGGGGTGGGATAGCTCTTGGTTTTGGCTGAGAACCGTCGGCAGGTCTTCAAAGCGCTTGAGCTTGATCACCAGCCGCGGCCGACGATAAATACCCGACGAGTCCGCGCTGCGCGAACGAGTGACTTTACTGACCATACGCTTCCCCCGGAAGACAAATGAGCTGAACCGCTTGCTGTCGGGGGTTACAAAACCGGACGGTTTCGCGGTGCGCATTGCACCAAAAAGATACTGGCAGCCCCGCTATCGTCAGACTTCTCTACAGAAGCCCCTTAGACCGGTGGTTTTGCGTCCCCACCTTTCGGCGGGTTTGCCCTTGAACAGCCCTCCTACTATGCGACCGATGTGCCTTGCCTGTAAAGGGCTTTTTTCAACCCATCAGAGCAGGGTTTCGGCGTGCTCGACGGCCTCCGGGGTGCCGCACACCACCACCACGTCGCCCTCCTTGAACATCGTATCCTCGCCGGGGTCGCGGCCGACGATGCCGTCGCGGCGCACCGCGCTGACCGCCGCCCTCGAGCCCGGGCGGCCAGCTCCGCGATGCTGCGGCCCACCGCCCAGGCGTGCGGCGGCAGAATGACGCTGTGCAGTTCCTCGCGAAAGGCGTGGGTCTCGTCGAGGTGCTCGGCGTCCGCGTCGGGAAAATACTGGCGCAGCATGCTGTAGCGATGGCTGCGGATGTCGTTGACCGTCCGGATCACCCTCGGCACCGGCAGCTTCAACAGCAGCAGCAGGTGCGACAGCAACATGAGGCTGGCCTCGAAGGTCTCCGGCACGACCTCCGTCGCTCCCGCCGACTGCAACTGTTCGAGCTTGGTGTCGTCCTGAGTGCGCACCAGAATCGGCACGTCGCGCGCGCAATCGCGCACCGCCCGCAGGATGCGCAGCGCCACCTCGGGGTTGGCAAAGGTGATCACCACGCAGCTCGCGTGGGCGACGCCCGACATTCTCCAACACCTTGGCCTCGCCCGCGTCGCCGTAAATGACCGGGTCGCCCGCCTGTCTGCCGGCGCGGATCCGACGACGCGTCGAAGTCGAGCGCAATGTACTCGAAGCCGGTCTGCTCGAGCACGCGCGCAATGTTCTGGCCGACCCGGCCGAAACCGCAGATGACGACGTGATCGCGCTCCGGCGACGGCGAGCGTCGCCTGGGTATCGCGCATCGCTGCGCTATCCGGAGGGCCGGATTCGCTGAGCAACGCGCGGGTGATGCGCCGATTGTGCCGGATGAGGATCGGCGATAGGACCATGCTGAGAACGATGGCGGCGAGCAGCGGCTGCACCACGGCCGGATCCGAGCAGCTCGCGCCGGAGCAGCAGGATCAGCAGCGCGAAGCCGAACTCCCCGCCCTGGCTCACCACCACGCCGGTGCGCAATGACTTGAACCAGCTGTGCGTTGCGGGCTTCGCCGCGAGAGTCGACCACCGCCGTCTTCAGCAGCAACATTCCCGCGAGCAGCGCCGCCACCAGCGGGAAATGCCGCAGCAGCAGGCCGACATCGAGCAGCATGCCGACGGTGATGAAGAACAAGCCGAGCAACACGTCGCGATACGAGCGAATCGTCGCTTCGACCTGATGGCGAAACTCGGTCTCCGCCAGCATCATGCCCGCGAGAAAGGCGCCGAGCGCGAGCGACAGGCCTACTGCGTGAGTCGCCCAGGCCGAGGCCAGCACCGCGAGCAACACGGCCAGCGAAAACAGCTCCGCCGAACGCACCGAGGCGATCATGAGGAACAGCGGCCGCAGCAGCCAGCGTCCGGCGGCCAGCACCAAGAGCAGCGCGAGTACCGCTATGCCGATGGCGACCGCGACATTCACGGCGCTTGCCGGTTGTCCGCCGCCGCTCAAACTCGAGACCAAGGCGAGAAACAGCGGAAAGCTCAGATCCTGAAACAGACAAATGGCCACGGCGAGCCGGCCATGGGTGCGGTTGTTCTCCGACTGCTCGGTGAGCTGCGCAATGATGATGGCCGTCGATGACATGGCGATGGCGCCGCCGATCACCACCGCCGCCGCGGGGGCGACATCGAAAGCCAGGATGGCTCCCGCCGCGACGATGCCGGTGGTGACGAGCACCTGCGCGCCGCCCACGCCGAGCACTTCCCAGCGCATCGCCACCAAGCGCGGCAGGGAGAACTCCAGTCCCAAGGTAAATACCAGGAATACCACGCCGAAGTCGGCCAGCAGCCGGGTCGTTTCGTTGTCGGCCGCGAGCGCGAACGCGTGCGGCCCGAGCAGCATCCCGACCACGAGATAGCCTAGAATTGCCGGCAGTTTCAGCTTGCGCACGCCCGCCACCACGCACACCGACGCGGTGAGCAGGATCAGGATTTGCAGCAGCGGATCGTTATGATGCATGACGTCCTGCTAGCATATAGCGATGAGTCCAAGTATGACCGTCCTCAAGCTCGAGGGAGCAGCCGAGGACCGGCATCTGCACCTTAGCGGCGACTGGTCATTGGCGGCAATGGCGCAGATCGAGGCGCAGCTCAATGGCCTGCCCGACGCGCTGCAGGGCGCGCTGGTCTGTGATTGGTCGCGCGCCGAGGCACCGGGGATAGGCCCCGTCTGGGCGTTGCTGATGCGCTTGGACGCAGTCGGCAGCCGGCGTTTGGACGTGCGGCACGCGGGCAATCCACCCCACTTTTTGCCATTGCTGCAGAAGCTCGACGCGGATCGGCACGCGCCGCGGGCCGCCGCCGACGAGCCCAGCCTGCAGCGCTCGGTGGGCAATCTAGGACGATGGGCCGTGCTTCAGGGCACCGAGGCGCGTGCCGTGATCGCCTTCTTTGGCCGCATTGTCAGGGTCCTCGACGCGGCGTTGTCGCGGCCGCGGGCGCTGCGCCCCTCGTCGCTGGCACGGCACATCTATGAGACGGGCATCACTGCCATCCCCATCGTCTCGCTCATTGCCTTCCTGATCAGCGTGATCGTGGCCTACCTGGGTGCGCAGCAGTTGAACCGCTTTGGCGCCGACATTTTCGTCGTAGATCTCGTGACCATATCGGTGCTGCGAGAAATGGGCGTGTTGCTCACCGCCATCATCGTCGCCGGACGATCGGGCAGCGCTTTCACGGCCGAGATCGGCGTCATGCAGATCAACGAGGAAACCGACGCGCTGCGCGCGATGGGCATGAATCCGATCGAACTGCTGGTGGTTCCCCGGGTACTTGCCCTGGTCATCGTGATGCCTTGTCTGACCGTGATTGCCGATGCCATGGGACTGGCCGGCGGCGGACTCTTGTCGCTGCTCAACCTGCACATCCCACTGCCGCAATTCATCAATCGGCTGCGCGAATCGCTTTCGCCCACGACCTTTTGGGCGGGGATTGTGAAGGCGCCGGTATTTGCGCTGCTGATAGCCATGGTGGGTACTTACCGCGGCATGCAGGTGAAGGATTCCGCCCGGGAGCTCGGGCGCTTGACCACCGTCGCCGTGGTGGAATCGATTTTTCTGGTCATTCTGGCCGACGCCCTGTTCGCCGTGGTGTTCGTGCAGATCGGATTCTGATGTCCGAGGCCAGCGCAACACCGGTCATTCGGGTTCGCGGGCTCGTCAGCCGCTTCGGCGCACAAGAGGTTCACGACGGGCTCGACATGGATGTGCCGGCGGGCGAGATCTTCGGCGTCGTCGGCGGTTCGGGAAGCGGCAAGACCGTGTTGTTGCGCACGATTCTCGGGCTGCGCGAGCCGGACGGCGGTACGGTCGAGTTGTACGGCAAGGACGTGCAGCAAATGGCAGCCGCCGACCGTAATGCGCTGGTGCAAAGCTATGGAGTGACGTTCCAAAGCGGCGCGTTGATCAGCTCCTTGACCGTCGCGCAGAACATCCAGCTGCCGCTGCGCGAATACCTGCCGGCGTCCGAGCGGACCTTCGACGAACTCGCGGAATTGAATTTGGCCCTGGTGGGGCTGGCGGCCGAAGACGGCAAAAAATATCCCTCGCAATTGTCCGGCGGGATGGTGAAACGCGCCGCCCTGGCGCGCGCGCTCAGCCTCGAACCCAAGCTTCTGCTGCTCGATGAGCCGACCGCCGGCCTGGATCCGATTTCCGCCGCCGCCTTCGATGAGCTACTGTTATATCTTCATTCGCAACTGCGCCTCACCGTCGTCATGATAACGCATGATTTGGATACCTTGTTTCGAACCTGCACGCGGGTCGGGGTGATCGTCGATCGACGCATGATCAGCGGCACCTTGCCTGAATTGATGCAGAATCAGAATCCGTGGATACGCGACTATTTTCACGGGCCGAGAGCGCGCGCCGCCGATAAGGACAGCCATGGATAGGGATGCGAACTACTTCGCCGTCGGCGCCTTCGTGCTGCTGGTGAGCGCCATGGCCCTGTCCTTCGTGCTCTGGTACACCAATCAGCAGGACAAACGCATCTATCTGCGCTACGAAATCTATTTCCCGGGCACCGTCAGCGGACTCACGCCCGGCAGTCCGGTACGCTATCTCGGGGTGGACGTCGGCAAGGTGGGGCGCATCCTGATCGATCCGCAGCAGCGCAACCGGGTGCTGGTTCTCGCCGATATCGAAGCCACCGCACCCATCGATGGGCGCACCCGGGCTTCCTTGAGCCTGCTCGGCATCACCGGCTTGCTGTACATCGATTTGAAGCAGGATCTGCAGGCCAACGCGCCCGGCGCCGCGCTGGCGGAGGGTTTGCACTATCCCGTGATTCGCTCCGCGCCGTCGGATTTCGACGTGCTGCTCACCAACCTGCCGGCATTGACCACCCACCTCGTGGAGCTGGCGGATCGCTTCAATCAGGTATTCAGCGACGAGAATGTGCGTGCATTCAGGGCGATTCTCGAGAACGCGCGGATGGCGAGCGAGCGCCTGCCCGCCACGTTGCGCGACGTGCAGGCAATGGTGGCCGACGTCCGCCATGCCAGCCAGGACGTGCAGGGCGCAGCCGCCGACCTGCGGGCCATCGAAGAGCACTCCGCCCCCGACATCGAAACCGCCATCGCACAAATAAGGCACATCTCGGACAACCTGGCGAAGACCTCCGAGCAATTGGAGCACTTCGTCGCCGACAACGAGCCGGGAGTATCGCGCTTCACGCATCAGAGCCTGCCGCAACTGGAACAACTGCTGCGCGAGAGCCGCGAGGCGGCGCGCGATTTTCGCGATTTGTCGCGCAGCCTGAAGCAAAATCCCTCGCAACTCATCTATGAGCCGAACTACCGCGGCGTCGAGGTGGCAAAGTGAATCGCTTCATCCAGGGCGCGCTCATCGTTCCGGCGCTTTGTCTCGCAGCCTGTACGGGCTCGCTGTTCCGCAGCCATGCCACCGCCACCGCCTATATGCTGTCCGCGGTACCGGCATCGCATGCAGAGCCTGCGCCGGCCCCCGGTGCGCCGGCCGCCGAAATTCCCGTCGATCTGGCGGTGCTCAAACCCAAGGTGCGCGCCGGGCTCGAATCCGATCGCATCGCCGTGCTGTATCCGGACCGGCGTCTGGATTTTTTCGCCGACGCTCGCTGGAGCGGACCCTTGGGTGAAGTGCTGCAAGACCTCGCGGTGCAAGAGTTCCGCTCCCACGTCCGCTTGCGCACCGTCAGCGGCGATGCATCGGTATTCGCGAGCGCTTACTGGCTGGAAATCGAAATCACGGATTTTCAGGCCGAATACACTTTCGCGGCGACCGCGCCCTCGGTGCGCGTGAGCTTGCGTGCGCGCCTCGGCCGTTCCGCCGACCGGCATCTCGTCGGGCAGTTCGTGGCCACGGCGCTCAAAGCCGCCGCCGAGAACCGGTTGAGTTCGATCGTGGACGCATTCGCGAACGCGGCGGATGCCTCGTTGGCACAGATCGCGGCGCAGGCCGGGGAAGAACTCGCCACGGTCTCAGAAGCTCGATAGGCCGCTGGCCTCGGCAAATCGATACTGCCAATAATCCGCGGGCGATTCAGCGGCGAACTTTGGGTCGATCGCGGCAACCGACCAGGCTTCGGAAAAATACTCGGTTACCGCGCGCGCCGCCGCGGCGCGCGCCGGCATGCGTAGCTCGACGCTGGCGGCGAGATTCAGATCGCCGAGGTTGCGCCGGGTGTAGTTCGCCGTACTCAGATTCATCCACACGTCGTCGCCATGCCGGAACAGCAGGAGCTTCGGCAGCGAGGCGGCGTCGCCGCCCAAGTACCAGCGAATTTCGATGCGGCCGCCGCCGCGCAGCAGTTCGTCGGCCACCGCCTGGTTCGGCGTGACGTTGCGCGCCAGCAGCACTTGTAGGCTGGCGCCGCGCAGCGCCGCACGCAGCACGGCCGCGATCAGCCGCCGATCACTGAAGTTCTCCACGGCGATGCCGAGCCGATCACCGCTGCCGGCCGCCCCGATCGCGTCGAGCAGCGCGGTCGCGATGGCGCCTTCGGTGAGAAACCGCGCATCGATGGAACCCACGCCGCGATCGTCCATGGAGGGACCCACGGGCAGGCGGTCGTCATCCGTGGACCAAGCCGCCACTTTGAGCTCGCCGGCGATGATCGCGCGCGCCAGCGGTCCCCGCAGTATCAGGCTCGCGCCGGCGCCGGCGGGCGCGATGATGGCATTCCAGCCTCCGGACCCGTCGTCGGCAACCACGAGCTGCCGCTGGTCCGACTTGGAGTTGCGCGCTCGCGCCAGAGCCGGCAGCGTGGCGCGGCCGGGCGTCTCATCGAACGGGTCGCTCCACCAGCCGAACGCCAGGCGCCATAGGCCGGAGTACAGCGGGTTGGAATCGCGCAATCGATCGAGCCGAACGCGCGCCACGATGACGCCGGCTTCCTCCAGGGACGTGAGCGTTTGCGCGGGGCTGCCGCCGAACGCCTCATTGGCGGGATCGGTCACGAGCACGACCTTGAGATGGGGCCGCAGATGCTTGCGCGCCAACAAGCGTTGCGCAAGCTCTCGCGTCACCGGGGAGCGGTCGAGCACGATCAACTGTTCGGCATGATCGATTGCCGCCAAGTCGGGTGCTACGGCAGCACGGCGCCGCGGCGACTCATACAGGAAATCGACGTCTGCGTCCGATAGGCGCGCGGTCTGGGAGACGAGGTGGGTGCCCGGCGGCAACGGCTTCGCGGTGTTCCAAAACATGAGCGACAACCAGGCGAGCAGCAGCACCAGCAACAGAATCTTCGCGCCCCGCACCGTTAGTCCGGATGCTCGGTCGTGGCCAGGGCGGCCTCGATCGCCGTCCCCACATCCATCCATCGCGTCTCCAAGCCGGCTGCGTCGCGAGTCAGTTCGGCGTGCTGAGTCTGCAGTCCGACATGCATGGGGTTTTTGCACAGCTCCGCCTCCACCAGCGTCCGCTGTTCGGCGACCGCGGCAATGCGCTGCTCGATCTGCTCGATTTCACGGCGCAACTCGCCCAATCGGCCGCGTGATTTCGAACCGCCTTTGGCTGCGGCCCGCGGCGCCCGCTTGGGCGTTTCCTTGATCGGTGCGGCCGGCGCCGCCTGTGTGCGCACGCGCGAGCTTCGCTGGTAATCATCCAAGTCGCCGTCGAACACTTCGAGCTTGCCGCCGGCAACCAGCCACAGCGAGTCGGCCACGGTTTTGATCAAGTGCCGGTCGTGGGACACGATCAACATGCCGCCCTCGAAGCTTTGCAGCGCGACGGTCAGCGCGTGGCGCATGTCGATGTCGAGGTGATTGGTCGGTTCATCCAGCAGCAACAGATTGGGCCGCCGCGCCACCAGCAGCGCCAGGGTCAGCCGCGCCTTCTCCCCGCCGGAAAACCGCTCGACGGGGACGAACGCGCGATCGCCCTCGAAGCCGAACATCCCAAGATGGTCGCGCACGCGTTGTTCATCGCCCTTGGCGAAATCCGGTCCGCCCAAATTGCGCAAGTGCCAGAAGGCATGGCAATCCGGCTGCAACTGCTCCATCTGCTGCTGCGCAAAGTAGCCGATGCTCAAATCCGCGGCGGGTATGCGCGCGCCCGAGAGCGGTGCCGCAGCGCCCGCCAGCATCTTCATCAACGTCGATTTGCCGGCCCCATTGGGCCCGAGCAGGGCGACGCGGTCCAGCGGTCCGATCGATACGTTGATGCCGGCGACGACGCACAACTGTGCATAGCCGCAGACGGCGTCCTCCACGGTCAACAGAGGGCGCGGCGTCTTGAGGGGAGCCGCGAATTCGAATTCGAATGGGCTGTCGACGTGTGCCGGCACGATGCGCTCCATGCGCTCGAGCATTTTCAGCCGGCTCTGCGCCTGCCGCGACTTGGTGGCACTGGCGCGAAAGCGGTTCACGAAGCAGGTGATTTGCGCCACGCGCTTGATCTGCCGCGCTTGGAGCACGCGCTCGAGCGCGAGTTCAGCCGCGCGCTTCTGTTCGAATTGCGAATAGTTGCCCGAGTAGGCGTGGATGGCGCGGTTCTCGATGTGCAGCACCCGGTCAATGACGGCATCGAGGAATTCGCGATCGTGGGAAATCATCAGCAGGGTGCCCGAAAAAGCCGTCAGCCAATCCTCCAGCCAGACGATGGCATCCAGATCCAGGTGGTTGGTGGGTTCGTCGAGCAGCAAGAGATCGGCGCGCGAGCACAGTGCGCGCGCCATGGCCAATCGCACGCGCCAGCCGCCCGAAAACTCCGCCACCCCGCGTTCATGATCCGCGGTTTTGAAGCCGAGCCCATGCATGATGGCCGCCGCGCGTGCCCTGGCGCGATAGCCGTCGATTGCCTGCAGCGACGCATGAGCGTCGGCGAGGATCATGGGCGCATCGCGCCGCTCGGCATCCTCGATGGCGGCAAGTACCGCGCGCAATTCCGCGTCGCCGTCCAAAACGAATTCAATCGCGGCGCGGTCGCTGGCGGCGACCTCTTGTTCCACATGGGCGATTTTCAGGTTCGGCGGCCGATCGATATCGCCGCGGTCGGCGTTGAGCTCGCCGCGAATCGCCGCAAACAAGCTGGATTTTCCGGAGCCGTTGGCGCCCGTGATCCCGACCTTGTTGCCGCGGAACACGGTGAAATTGACCTGCTCGAACAGCGGCTCCGGACCGCGCCGCAGGGTGAGATCCCGAGCAGATAACACGCCGGATGGCTACGAAGACAATCGGAGCGGCCGCAGCAGCGCCGGCACGCACAACTTGGCGTGGTAGGCGGTTCCGCCGGCTTGGCCGGAGAGAATGCCGAGCAATTTGCCCGCTTCCATGGCGTCGCCGAACAGGCGGCCCTGTGCATAGTAGCAGCCATGCTTGCGCAGAAATTCGAGCTGTTCGCTGGCTTCCACGCCTTCCGCGATCACTTCGAGATCGAGGCTCTTGCCCATGTCGATGATGGTGCGGACGATGGCCGCGTCGTCCGAGTCCACGGCGACGTCGCGGACGAAAGACTGGTCGATTTTCAACGTGCCGATCGGAAATTGCTGCAATGCAGACAGCGACGAATACCCAGTGCCGAAATCATCGATGGCCAGGTTCAAGCCCATGGCGTACAGCTCGTTCAAGAGCCCGATGGTGCGCTTCGGATCGGTCATCAAGGTGGTTTCCGTCACCTCCAATTCGAAGCACGTGGGCGATACGTTGTGCTTGCGGAACACGCCGCGGCAACGCGAAATGAAGCTCGCCTGCTTGAGCTGGCGCAACGAAAGATTGATGGCGATGCGGCCCGGCTCCGGCACGGTTTTTTGCCACTCGCGGTAGTCCGAACAGACGCGATTCAAGACCCATTCGCCGATATCCAAGATCAGGCTGGTCTCTTCGGCGAGGGGAATGAATTGCGACGGAGATATGTCGCCGTGACCCGGCAGGCGCCAGCGCAGCAGCGCCTCGGCCCCCACCACGCGGCCGTCGCGCAAATCCACTTTGGACTGATACAGGATCACCAATTCATCGCGTTCGAGTGCGCGCCGCAACTTGCTCTTCAACATCAATCTTTCGACTGCCGCGGCATTCATCTCGGGTACGTAGAAGGCGCAGGAGTTGCCGCCGTTCTGTTTCGAGTGATACATCGCCGCGTCGGCGTTGCGGATCAAATCGATGACATTCTCCGCGTCGTACGGGCAGATGGCGACGCCGACGCTGGCGGTCAGGTACACCTCCTGCTGGTTCACGTAAAACGTGCGGCTGATTTCATCGAGCAGCGTGCGCGCGAGGGCGCCGATGCCCGCGCGGTTGTCGACATCCATCGGCAGATCATCGATGAACATGGCGAACTCATCGCCCGCCAGACGGCCGATGACGGTGTCCTTGCTCAAGTTTCTGGTGAGGCGCTCGCTCAGGATCTCGAGCGTTCGATCGCCCGCGGCGTGTCCAAAGGTGTCGTTGACCTCCTTGAACCGATCCAGATCCAGGTAGAGCAGTGCGAGCGAGCGCTGGCTGCGCCGCGCCCGCGCAATTGCCTGTTGCAGCAGGTGCTGAAACTGCATGCGATTCGGCATTTTGGTGAGCGTGTCGTAGCGGGCCAAATACCGGATGCGCCGTTCGGCACGCTTGCGCTCGGTGATATTGCGCGCCACGTAGATGTTTCCCTGGAACTGCGGATCGGCCGTGGTGATCGAGGAAGCGGCCATGGAGACGGGAATGGTTTGGCCGCTGGCCGTGCGCAGTACGGTTTCGCGGGCTTCCGGCGCCGAGTTGCTCCAGTCGAAGGCGTTGCGGTGCGCTTCGTCGATGAAGCTCGACCAAAGGCTTACCCAACAAATCCGCTTCCCTGTAGCCGAGCAGCCGTTGAGCGGCCTCGTTGCAGCTCTTCACGATGCCATCCGGCGAGGTCACCAGCACGGCGTCGCTCAGGCTGTTGAGCACCGTGTTCAGGTAATTCTTGGTGATGGTGGTTTCGTTCAGCTTCTGGCGCATGCGTTCGAGCGCGAATTGCAGGTCGCCGAGCTCATCGTGGCGCACCACGGCAAGCGGCCGGGTGTAATCGCCCTGGCCGATCCGGTCGGCGCTCTTGACCAGCGCCGAGATGGGGCCCGCCAGCTGCCGGGCGATGAACCAGGCGCCGGCCAAGCCCAACACCAGCAGCGGCAAGGTAATGCCGGCAAGCAACCCGCGCATGCGCTTGATCTGCATGCCTTGTTGGCTTTCCAGCTGCTTGCGTATGCTGGCCAGAGTCTCGCGCATCTCGGCGCGGCTCATGGAGATCCGCAAACTGCCGACACGCTGCACCGGCGCCGACACCAGGTTAGAGTGCACGGTGCTTTGGAATACGAACCAGTCGCTCGACTGTTGCGCCGCGGGATCGCCGCCGCTGAACAGCGCCGTCCCGTGCGCGTCGAAAACCTCGACTCTTTCGATGTCGCGCTCGTCGAGCAGCCGCTCGGCGATTGCTGCGACTGCGGCCTTATTGCCCGATGCGAGCGCGGGCGCGAGCGAAGTGCCGGTTATCTCGCTCAAAGAGCTCGCGCGAGTCTCCAGGTCGGCTTCCAATTTCTGCGCCACGGTGGCATACGTGAGCTGGTTGACGTCCGCCGCATCGACCCGGTGTTCGTAGTACGACAGGCCGCCCAGCAGCAGCGACAGCACCGCTCCGACCGCCAGTGCGAGCAGCAGATACTTGGTTTTCAGGCTTCGCGCCATTGATTACACCGGGCCGTTCGCGTTCTGGAACTGCCTGGCATGATACTCGTTCACGCCAAACCCTATAAGGGGCCAGTACAATCGGATCCGAAATATGCGCATTGACATCTATTCCGACACGGTTTGTCCCTGGTGCTACCTCGGTAAACGGCGCTTCGAGCTCGCGCTGGCTGCGCGCCCACAGTACGAGGCACGGGTGACCTGGCGGCCTTTCGAGCTGAATCCCGACATCCCCCCCGAGGGCGTCGAGCGCGCGGCGTACCTGGCCTCCCGCTTGGGCAGTGCGGAGCGCAGTAGCGGAGGCGCACGCCGAATTGATGCGCCAGGGTGCGGCCAGCGGCATCGAATTCCGCTTCGATTTGATGACCCGCATGCCAAATACCCGGCGGTCTCACCTGCTGATTGCGCATGCGGCGCGCTCCGGCCGGCAGACGGCCGTCAAGGAGCGAATCATGCGCGCCTATTTCGAGCAGGGCTGCGACATCGGGGATATCGAAGAACTGGTGCGGCTGGGTGTCGAGGCAGGGCTCGCGGAGCGCGAGTCACGCTCGGCTCTCGTTCTGCGGTCCGGCCAAGATGGGGTGGTCGCCGCCGAGCGCCACGCCGGGGTTCTCGGGATCACGGGGGTGCCGACCTTCGTCTTCGATGGCCAGTACACCATTTCCGGCGCACAGGAGGTGGGCACGCTCACCCGGGTGTTCGACCAGGTGGCCGAGTTTGCCGCCGCGCCGCGCGGTGTCGTGAACGACGGGGAGCTTACCGGGCAGAGCCGCACCCACATTGCCGATGTCTCTGATCCGGATTGTGCATTGCACAATCACGTGGTCAAGCCATTCTTGAACCTACGGCGCGCGGCCCTGGCCGACGGCTTCGATCTTGTGCCGCAAAGCAGCTTTCGCGATTTCTCGCGCCAATTGACGATCTGGAACCAGAAATTCAGCGGCGCGAGGCCGATGGTTGACGCGGCAGGACTGCCCCTCGATACGAACAAGCTCGACGCCGCCGAGCGCATCGAGGCGATTCTGCTGTGGTCCGCCCTTCCCGGAGCCAGCCGGCACCACTGGGGCACCGACGTCGATCTCATCGATCGGCACGCCGTTGCGCCAGGGCTACCGGGTTGAGCTCACGCCGCAGGAGTTCGAGCCGGGCGGTCCGTTCGCCGCACTGGCCGAATGGTTGGCGGACAATGCGGCGCGATTCGGGTTTTTCCGCCCGTTTCGCGGTGTACTGTCGGGCGTACAGCCCGAACCCTGGCATTTCAGCTTCGCACCCATCGCGGAAAACGCCCGCCGCCGCCTGACCCCGGGCGTGCTGCATCGGGCCATCGCCGCGGCCGCGCTACTCGGGAAAGATGCAGTACTCGCGCGGCTCGATGAGCTGCACGCGCGCTACGTCGCGGCCATCGATTGGCCTTGAGGCGGCCGAGACAGGTTCTTAGCTTAGGATTTGCTAGGCCCAGAGGGCCTTGAGATGGCTCAGCATCAGGCCGCGCACCTGCCCGAGCTGATTCTCGCCCGCGGTGAAGAGCGGCGGATTTCGCCTCAGCATCGGCCAGCGCTCGGTGCGCAGCACGCGGTGCAGGTAGCCCAAATTGCGGTCGATCGCCTCGAGATAGGGGTTCTTGCCGCCGAACAACGGTTCGACATACCGGTAGGCGTGTTCGAATTCCCCTTCCAGCCGCTGCACGCGCGTTTCGCGCACGAACTCCGGCGTCTGCCTGCAGCAGATCCAAACCTGAGCTATATCGGACTTGCAGGGCGCCATCGATGCCGGTCGCCGCGGCGATTCCGCCGAGCACGAACTCCGGGTACAGCCGGTCGCGGCACTTCTCGAGATAGCAACGATCCGCCATTTGCGCGATCAAATCCGCCGTGCCCAAGCAGATGACCGAGTTTTCGGTCGCGCGGATCGGCGAGCTGGATCTGGTCGAGCTTGATTTCATAGCCGGTGAAATGCACGATGCGCGTCGAAATCGGCACCCAACTTTCCATGCCGATGCTCGGCAGGTAGCGGGCGAGGAAGCGCGCGCTGCGAGTCACATGGTAGAGGGTGAACTCGGCGCCGTTGCGATGCTGCTTGTCGCCGAATTCGCGGATGTATCCCGCATCGTGAAACAGGGAGGTGACCAGTGCCATGACCGCCCGCTCGGCGCCAAAGCGCATGCGCGGCTCGACGCTGCGCTCGTACCCGACCAGCAGGCGCGCCATCGCCAGGGTCATGTCGAGCGAGTGCTGGCGATCGTGATAGACGGTATCGACGCCGTGGTAGCCCGGCATGCGGCCGGTGAAGAGCTTGTCGAACTCCTCGAACGTAACCGCCAACCGATCGAATGACTCGCCCGGAAAGGCGGCCGTGAATAGTTCGCGCACCGCGACGGTCACCGCCGCCGTGGAGCTGACTTGTACAGAATTCGTAACGTCATAGTCGTTACGGCGAAGGTCGTGCATCCGTGGAAGTCTAGGCTTTTGGCGCCGTTCGCGCCATGTGCCTGGTTCTCCTTTTGCCGCCGACGGCGGCGGCATTATTGTCAAATGCCGCGGCCGACAGCCTCAGTACACCTTGAGGCCGCCGAATTTGTGCTTGACGCGCCGGGCCAGGGTCGCATAGCCGAGCCAGAAACCGCAGCCGAGCGCGGCGAGCAGCGGCAGCGACCGCAATCCACGGCCGCTTGGCCGCCGCGGCTGCAATGCCGGCCATGACGTCCGCCGGCGCGGCGGCGCCCACGTCGGCGCGCCCGGAGCGGCAGCCGGCCGGCGCCGCAGCTGCGGTTGCGGCGTCGAGCGCCGCTTGCATGCTCGAGAGCTCGCGCTTGAGCTGCTGGACCTCGCTGCGCGCGGCCGCCTCGGCCAGCGCCGGTGTCGTCGCGCGGCTGCGGTCGAGCTCCTCTTCGAGCTGCTTGACGCGCACCGTCGCGGGTACCTGCGGTGGTCAGGTAGACGGTTTTCACCCAGCCCGTGGTGCCGTCGGCCAAGCGAACCTGGGTGTACTCCCCGTTGACGCTCAAGGTCTCGACGCTGGCGCCGGAATGCAGGGTGGCAAGCCGCTGCCCTTGGCCGTTCTGCTCGGCGTAGACGCCGAGCACGAGCTCATCGCTGACGAAGGCGGTCGCCGCGCGGACGCTGCCTGCCGCAGCAGCATCAGCACCGGCAGCAGCGCAGCCGAGAATTTCACGCCGCGATTCCGGTTTGCTTGAGCAGCGCGCGAACGTCGGGCTCGCGGCCGCGAAACCGAACGAAAGCGTCCATCGCGTCCACGCTGCCGCCGCTGCAAGAATGGAGTCGAGAAAACGCGTCGCGGTGACGCCGTCGAACACCCCCGCCTCCTCGAATGCTTCGAATGCGTCGGCCGCGAGAACCTCCGCCCATTTGTAGCTGTAGTAGCCCGCGGCATATCCGCCCGCAAATATATGCGCGAAACTCGCCGGCATCCGGTTGAACGGAGCCGCCGGCACGACCGCCACGCGCTGCCGTACGCCGGCGAGCGTCTCGGCGACGCGCGCACCCTGCGCGGCGTCGAAGTTTGCGTGCAGCTCGAAATCAAAGCTCGCGAGCTCGATTTGCCGCAGCGTGTCGAGCGCCGCATTGAAGGTGCGCGTGCCCAATAAACGCCGCAGCATGTCGACCGGCAGGGATTCGCCGGTTGTCACATGGGCGGAGATCAGCGGCAGAACCTCCGGCCGCCACGCGAAGTTCTCCATGAACTGGCTGGGCAGCTCCACCGCGTCCCACGCCACGCCGTTGATGCCGGCGATGCTCGGGTAGGCCACGCGCGTCAGCATGTGATGCAATCCGTGGCCGAATTCGTGAAACAGCGTGGTCACTTCGTCATGCGTCAGGAGCGCGGCTCCGCTGCCGACGGGGGCGGTGAAATTGCACACCAACTGCGCCACCGGGAGCGCCGTTCCCAACGGCAGGGATTTGGCGATGACGCATTCGTCCATCCAGGCGCCGCTGCGCTTCTCGGTGCGCGAATACGGATCCAGGTAGAAACCCGGCCACCACCCGCTCGTTCTGATCGAGCAGATCGTAGTAGCGCACGCTGGGATGCCAAACGCCGACGCCCGGCCGTTCACGCACGCCGATGCCGTAGAGGCGGCGAATCAGCGCAAATAAGCCGCCCAATACCTTCGGCAGCGGGAAATACGGGCGCAGCGCCTCCTGCGACACCTTGAAGCGGCTCTCCTGCAGCCGCTCGCTGTAGAACGCCATGTCCCAGGCATTGAGCTTGCGGCCCGCGAATTCCTCGAGATCCGCAAATTCCTGGCGTGCCGCCGGCATGCAGCGCCGCGCCAAGTCGTCCAAGAAGGCGAGCACTTGCTTGCTGCTCTTCGCCATGCGCGTGGCCAAGGCATAATCGGCGTAATTTTCGAAGCCTACCAAGCGCGCCAATTCGTGGCGCAGCGGCAGGATCTCGGCGATGATGGGGCTGTTGTCGAATCGCCCGGCGCTCGGGCCGAGCTCGGACGCCCGCGTGATCCAGGCTTCATAGATGTCGCGGCGCAGCTGCACGCTCGCGGCGCTCGACATGACCGTCATGTAGGTCGGCTGATCGAGCTTGAACAGCCAGCCGGGTTGATTCGCTTCGCGCGCATCGGCGGCGGCCCGATCGACGGCATTCGCCGGCAGGCCCTCGAGCTCCGCCTCGTCGGTGACGCTGCGCGTGTAGGCGCGCCCGGCGTCGAGCACATTCTCGGAAAATTTGGTCGCCAACTGTGCCAGGCGCTGCGCAACCTCGCGGTAGCGATCCTTGTCCTCGGCGCGCAGATCGACGCCGGCGAGGCGAAAATCGCGCAGCGCGTTCTCCACCACCTTGCGCTGCGCCGGATCGAGCGCGCTGCCTTCGTGCTGCAGCACGTAGGCGTAGCCTGCCTGCAGGGCGGCGTTCTGGCCGAGCTCTGAGGAATAAGCGGTCAGCAGCGGCACGCATTCGTTGTACGCCTCGCGCATGTCCGCCGAATTGGCGACTGCGTTCAGATGACCTATGGGGCTCCAAACACGGCTCAAGGTGTAGCTCAATTCCTCCACCGGTATGACCAGCGAAGCGAATGTCGGCCGGGACAGAGCGGTCAATTCCGCGAGACGCGCCCGATTTTCAGCGAGCACCTTTTCCAGGGCCGGACGCGCATGGCGCGGCGCGATGCGGCCGAATGCGGGTAGCGATTCCAATTCCAGCAGAGGGTTGTTCACCGCCGCGATTCTATCAGACGTGCGTCAACATCCAGGTGAGCGCGGCGCTGCTGCCCACGAACCCACCGACTCCGACAAGGGCGCGCCGCCGGAATCGCTGCGCCAGCGATTCGCCGTCGGATGCGGCGAGCAGGAATGCGCGGCCATCGTTGGGATCGCCCAGCACGTTCACGCTTGGGCTGAGCGGTTGCGCCGCGCGTCCCTCGAGAAACTCTTTGCGCGCGGCCGCGCGGGCCTGCTCCCATTCTGCCGCGCTCAACGTTCCGTCATGATCGGTGTCGAAGCGCGCCAGCAGCGTGGCTTGGTCCCGCTTCCACTCGCGGAGCAGTTCCGTCACCGCGGCGTCGGGGTCCTCGACGCTGGCGCCGCCGACGCTGCGAAACGCACCGAGTGCGCACACCTGGTCGTTCGGCTGCAGGCGATGCTCGGTGTAGCGGTATTTGCCGCTCGCGCACGCGTCGACCAGCCAGCCGAAGATTCCAGTGCCGTTCGGAATGCGCACGTCCGGCCAATCCGTCGATCCGTACCAGACGTCCTTGATGCCCGGGAACACCTCGGCACCGCGCGGATCGACGAGACACCGACCCGTGCCGTCGTCCAGCAGGAAAGGCGCCTCGCTGGTGCCGCTGTCAATCGTGGCCCAGGAGTCCGATCGGCCGGCGCCGCTGCGTTCCTCGATTTTGTAGCGCCACCAAGTACAGGGAATGGCGGTCAAGGGCCCCTTGTTCGCGGCATTCGGCGGCATGACCCCGTGGCCGCTGAGCTCGACATAGCCCTGCGCCGCGGAGCGGATGCGCGAGGTCGGCGTGTCCGCGATGGCGCGATTCTTGGCCCACGACTTGCAGGCCCACCAAAACGAATACACCGCGGCCGCCGCGAGGCCGAGCATGATGAGCCAAATTTTGAATCGCGCGCCGGACATGGCCGGATTGAAACTCTAGGTGCTGCTGAACAGCGCGCCCACATCCACGTCGCGCTTCTCCTCGCTCGTGAATTCCAGGAGGTGCGCCGGCAGGAAGCCGAATCGCTGCGCGATCATGACGTCCGGAAACACGGTCACGCGGATATTGTTCAGATTGACCTGGTCGTTGTAGAGCTCGCGGCGGTCGGCGATGGACTCTTCGAGGGCGGTGATCCTGCCCTGCAGCTGCTTGAAAGTCTCATCGGTCTTGAGCTGCGGATAGTTCTCCGCCACCGCGAACAAGCGCCCGACGCCGACGCGCAGCTGCTGCTCCGCCGCACCGACGGCGGCTACGTTGCCCGAGTCGCTCGCCTGACTGACCGAGGCGCGGGCGCGCATGACCTTCTCGAGCGTATCCTGCTCGAATTGCATGTAGCGCTTGCAGGTTTCGACGAGCTTCGGCAGCTCGTCGTGACGTTGTTTCAACAGCACGTCGATATTGGCCCACGCGACCTTGACGTTTTCGCGCAGGTTCACCAGCCCGTTGTAGATACCGGCGACGTAAGCAATCAAGACCACGATCAAGGCGAGGATCACGACGAGACCGATCACGACAGCACCTCATCGGGCAGTTTGGGGCGCGGGCAGTATATCATCGGGGTTCAACGGCCTTTCACGATGGAGTTCACAGTGCCGGAGCAATCCTTCGATCTCATCAGCATCGGCGGGGGCAGCGGCGGCCTCGCCTGCGCGCAGCGTGCCGCCGAGTTCGGCGCCAAGGCCGCGGTGATCGAATCACACCGCTTGGGAGGAACCTGCGTGAACGTCGGCTGCGTTCCCAAGAAGGTCATGTGGAACGCCGCGAGCGTGGCGTTGGGTCTTGCCGATGCGAGCGACTATGGATTCGACCTTACTCTGGGCGGCAACGATTGGCCGGTTCTGAAGCGCAAGCGCGACGCGTACGTGCTGCGCTTGAACGGCATCTACGAGCGCAATCTGGCGACCAAGGGCGTGACCTACGTGCGCGGCGCCGCCCGCTTCCTCGACAAGAATACGGTCGAGGTAAACGGCGCGCGCTTGACCGCGCGCCACATCGTGATCGCGACCGGCGGCAGGGCCGTGGTGCCGGAGTTGCCGGGCGCCGAGCTGGGCATCACCTCCGACGGCTTTTTTGCCCTCGAGCAGCGGCCGAAGCGAGTCGCCATCGCCGGCAGCGGCTATGTCGCCTGCGAGCTGGCCGGAGCGTTTCACGAGCTTGGCAGCGAGGTGGAGCTGTTCATCCGCAAGGACCATTTGCTGACGAGTTTCGACGCGATGCTGGGAAAATCCTTGATGCGCGAGATGCGCGATCGAGGCATCGCCATCCACCAGCACGCCGTGCCGACGGGGGTACGCGAATCGCCGGGCAGGAAGACCCTGGCAGTGGCGGACGGCCGGGAATTTCCAGGCTTCGATTGCCTGCTGTGGGCGGTCGGACGCAGCGCCAATGTCGAGCGGCCTCGAGTTGAGGCGTGCCGGCGTTGCCCTCGACGACTGCGATTTCGTCGTCACCGACGGCTTTCAGAACACCAACGTGCCCGGCATCTATGCAATCGGCGACGTTGCCGGTCGCGCCGCCCTGACGCCCGTTGCGATCGCCGCCGGCAGGCGCTTGAGCGATCGGCTGTTCGGCGGCAAGGCCGATCGCCGCCTGGAATACAGCATGATCCCGACGGTGGTGTTCACCCACCCTCCCATCGGCACCGTGGGTGCGAGCGAAGCCGAGGCGCGCGCCCAGTACGGAGACGCCGTGAAGGTGTACGTCGCCGACTTCACGCCGATGTACCACGCCTTGACGACGCGAAAAACGCACACCGACATGAAGCTGGTTTGCGTGGGACCGGAACAACGGATCGTCGGCTGTCACATCATCGGCACCGGCGCCGACGAGATGCTGCAGGGATTCGCCGTGGCGATCCGCATGGGAGCGACCAAGCAGGACTTCGACGACACCGTGGCGATTCATCCCACCAGCGCGGAAGAATTGGTCACGATGCGTTAGGGGGCTCTTGGCGGTTGCCTCCTAACTATGCTGCGCGAGGGCTTGCAGAACGGGTTGGGTATCCGGCCGTATGCCGCGCCAAAGCAAGAATGATTCCGCCGCCTGCTCGACCAACATGCCCCATCCCTTGGTGGTACGCCCGGCGTGCAAGGATTTCGCCCACAGCGTGAAAGGGGTGTGGCCGCGGCCGTACGCCATGTCGTAGCAAATCGTCTCTTCGCCCACGAGCCCGACCGGCAGATTCGGCATTTCGCCGCGCAGGCTCGCCGACGTGGCGTTGACGATGAGATCGTAGGGCGGTCCCTCGATATCCGCGAAGCCGCAGCCGGAAATCAACCCCAAGTCGGCGAACTCGGCGGCCAATTTGCGGGCTCTGTCGGGCGTTCGGTTGGCAATCGATGAGCTCTGCCAAGTCGCGCTCCAGCAAGGGACCGAGCACGCCGCGCACCGCGCCGCCGGCCCCGAGAATCAGCACGCGCTTGCCGGCGAGACTGATTCCGAGGTTGCGCTCGAGATCGGCCGTCAACCCCAGCCCGTCGGTGTTGTCGCCGAGCAGGGAGGTATCCTTGAAGAAGGCGATCGTGTTCACCGCCTGCGCGCGTTCGGCGCGCGGCGTGAGCTCGTTGACCAGTTCCGCCGCCGCCTGCTTGTGCGGCAGCGTGACGTTCAGGCCGCGCACGCCGCTCGCGAACAAGCGCAGCGCTTCGCGCCGAAAGTGATCCGGCGCGATGTCGAACAGCCGGTACACCAAGTTCTGGGCGGTCGCCTTGGCGAACATCCCGTGGATGAACGGCGACCAACTGTGGGCGACGGGGTGGCCGACAACTCCGTATTGATCGGGCGTGTCCGGCGCCACGCTCACTCGGCGAGCCACTCTGCGGCGCGCTTGGCGAAATAAGTCAAAATGCCGTCTGCCCCGGCACGCTTCATGGAAACCAGCGCCTCCAGAGCCACGGCGCGTTCATCGATCCAACCATGGCCGGCCGCCGCCATGATCATCGCGTACTCGCCGCTCACCTGGTAGACGAAAGTCGGCATGCCGAAGCGATCCTTGACGCGCCGCACAATATCGAGGTACGGGCAGACCCGGCTTGATCATGACCATGTCCGCTCCCTCGCTGATGTCGAGCGCCACTTCGCGCAGCGCCTCGTCGGAGTTGCCCGGGTCCATTTGATACGTGTGCTTGCTGCCGCTGCCCAATTGTCGCGGCCGACCCGACGGCTTCGCGGAACGGGCCGTAGAAGCTCGAGGCGTATTTGGCCGCGTACGCCAATATCCGCGTATGCACCAATCCGGCGGTTTCGAACGCAGCGCGAATCGCAGCGATGCGTCCGTCCATCATGTCCGAGGGTGCAACCACGTCGGCGCCGGCATCCGCGTGCGAGCGTGCCTGGCGTACCAGCGTTTCCACGGTCAGATCGTTCTGCACATAGCCGTCGGCGTCGATCAGGCCATCCTGGCCGTGGGTGGTGAAGGGATCGAGGGCGACGTCGGTAATGACGCCGAGACCCGGGAACTCCTTTTTGACCGCGCGCACCGCCACCTGCGCGATGCCGTTCGGGTTCCAGGACTCGCGTGCATCGAGCGTCTTTTTCTCCTGGGGCGTGACCGGAAACAGGGCGATGGCCGGCACCTTGAGGCGCATGCAATGCCTCGCACTCGCGCAAAGCTTGATCGACGGACAGCCGCTCGATCCCCGGCATGGAGGCCACCGGCTGGCGCTCGCCGCGCCCTTCGACCACGAACATCGGGTAAATCAGCGCATCCACGCTCAAGCGGGTTTCGCGCATCAGCCGGCGGGAAAAATCATCGCGGCGCATGCGCCGCATGCGGGTGCTCGGAAATGAATTGGCGGTCGTTCCGGTCATCTTGACTGTGACTCCTGACTTAAGCCTAAGCCCGGCGAATTCGGCGCGCCTGCCCCCGGATTGGCCTTATGCAAGTCCGCGCCGGCGGCGTAACGCGGTACTATCGCGGGCGAGAAATCTTAAGCCGGGTGCTGATTTAACCATGAAGGATCAGGTTGGCGGAAATCACAAGCGCGCCCGCTTTGAGGCCTTGTGCCGATCGCTGCGCCCGGATCTGCTGCGTTTCGCCTTCTGGTTGTCCCGCGACCGCGCGTTGGCGGAGGACGTGGTTCAGGAAACCATGCTGCGCGCCTGGAAGGCTCAGGACTCGCTGCTGGACGAGGCTGCCGCCAAACCTTGGTTCCTGACCATCATCCGCCGGGAATTTGCGCGCAGCTTCGAGCGCAAGCGATTCGTCACCGTGGATGTCGATGAGTTGGTGGCGCGCGAGGAGCCGATGCTGGCCGCCGCCGAGGAGCAGAATCTCGCTGAATTGCGTGCCGCCTTGTTCAAATTGCCCGATGAGTACCGGGAGCCGCTGGTGCTGCAGGTGCTGATGGGCTTCTCCACCGCCGAAATTGCCCGCGAACTCGGGCTGTCGGGCGCCGCGGTCCTGACGCGGCTGTTTCGCGCGCGCAAGCAGCTGCGCGCGTTGTGCGGCGAGGATACGAGCCTGGATCCGGAATCATGATCGACTGTACCCGCTACCGACAGGCAATGCTGGCCCAGCCGCACGACGCGGATCCGGCGCTGCGCGAGCACCGCGCCAGCTGCCCGGAGTGCACTCTATTCACCGAGCGCCTGCTGCGTTTCGAGTCGGGTTTGCAGCGCGCCCTGCGCGTGACCGTTGCCGACGCGGTGGTGCCGCTACGCCCCAAGGCGCCGCAGCGCGCCCTGGGCTTGCGCAAGGGCTGGGCCCTGGCAGCCGGCTTGGCTATGGCAGTCGTGGTTGCGGGAGGCCTCTGGCTCGGCGTCCCGCGAGCCAGCCTCGCCGCCGACGTGGTCACGCACATGCGGGAGGAGCCGCAGGCGTGGCGGCGCACCGAAGTGCCGGTGCCGGGTGCCGCGCTGCAGAATGTGCTGCGCGATTCCCACATGCACCTGGCCGCCGGGACCGGCGTCGTGAGCTATGCCAGCAGCTGCCGCTTCCGCGGTCATCAGGTACCGCACCTGGTCATACAAACCGAATCGGGGCCCGTCACCGTGATGGTGCTGGTACATGAACAGGCACTGAAACCGGTGCAGTTCGATGAACAGGGTTACCGCGGGGTGATCGTGCCCGTCGCCGGTCACGGCAGCCTGGCGGTGCTCACGCGTGGTCCGGCCACGGACTTCGGGACCATCCAGCACATCGCTCATCGAGTGCTCGATTCCATCGTGTGGGCCGAAGACCCCTCGGCTGCTCGGCTTTAGATGCCGACTTCGCCGAGCAAGTCGATCAAGCGCCGCGCACTCGCCGCCAGCGTGGGGTGATCGGCCTCGAATTGAACTGCGATTCTTTCCAATCGGTCGGGCAGCGACTGCGCCTCGGACGGCGGATCGGCGGGTTTGTCGATCAAGCGATTGACGTCCTTCATCAAGTCGCTCAACCGTTCCCTGGACTTCGGGTCCTCTCGAAGCGCATCGGACAACTGCTCGTGCAGCTTTGCGACGAGATCACGTAAGGAATCTTGATCCATATATTTGTCCTGAAAGAGAGCACATGCGTTGCGATGAGTGCGGCTATTGTGCCACTCGCTCCGGGGTGAGGCGGCCCACTTCCACATAGCCGGCTCCGGGTGTTGCGAGGCCGCCGTGAATTGCCGAATAGGCGTGGGCGAGGTGCTCGTCCGCGCCGTAGGGAGGGTTCACGATCAGCAGGCCGCTGCCGGCGAGTCCGACCCCCGCGTCATCGGGATGAATGGCAAGGTCCGCAAACAGCATTTTGGGAATTCGCAGCGCTTCGAACCGCGCATGCACCATGCTGCGCTGTGAGGCGCTGCGGATCGGATACCACATGAGATAGATCCCGCTCGGCCAACGCCGATACGCCTCCGTAAATGCCTGCAGCATCAGCTTCAATTCATCGAGGCTCTCGTACGGCGGGTCGATCAAAACCAAGCCGCGGCGCTCTTCCGGGGGCAGAAACGCCTTGAGCGCGGCATAACCGTCGCCGATTTCGGTGCGGACGCGGCCCGCGGACTCGATCTCCCGCTCCGCCGCGCGCGCCTCCGCAGGCTGGAGTTCGACGAACAGGGCGCGATCCTGGGGACGCAGGCTGCCGGCAATCAAGGCGGGCGAACCCGGATAGCGCGCCAGGCGTTTGCCGCGCCGCGCCCGAATTGCCGCAAAGTAGCCGGCCAAGGCCGGCGCGCCGATGCTGGTCTCGATCAAGCGCTGCACGCCGCGTGCCGCCTCGCCGGATTGGTGCGCCTCCGGGGCCTGCAGATCGTAGTAGCCGCGGCCCGCATGGCTGTCCAGCACGAAAAACGCGGCGTCTTTCCGCTTGAGCGCGGCCGACGCAATACGTCAGGCCGGCGTGTTTCGCCACATCCGCAAAGTTTCCCGCGTGATAAATGTGCTTGTAGTTCACCGCCGGCATTGTGCCTGCGTCGCTGCGTCCCGTGGCGATTAACCGACGTCTACGCTGCGCGCAAAGCCTCCGCCACCGGCAGGCGCGCTGCACGCAGTGCCGGAAAGAACCCGCCGAGCAGCCCGATGACGCAGGCCCAGGCGATGCCCGTGATGATCAACGCCCGGGTGACCGTCAGCTGGAATACGACCTGCGCGAAAGCGCCGCCCAGCGTGCTCACGGTGTGCCCGTTGAAGAACAGCCAGGCGAGGGCCGCGCCGATCACGCCCCCCAGCAGGGACAGCAGCAGCGCCTCGATCATGACCGACAGCAGCACCGGCACGGCGCCGAAACCGATCGCCCGCAACGTGGCTATTTCCAGACCGCGCGCGGCCACCGCCGAGTACATGCTGTTGAGCGCGCCGAACATCGCGCCGATCGCCATGATGACGGCCACGGTGTTGCCCACCACATTGATGGCCTTGGTGAGCGCTTTGGATTGCGCGGCGTAGTAGTCGGGCTCGCGCTGCACGTCGACTTTCAGCTGCGGATCGGTGGTGAGCGCATCCTTGAAGCGGGTGAATTCCGCCGCGCTCGCGAGCAGAGCGACCGCCGAGCTGTAGCCGTTCCGCTCGATGGATGAGCCCACCGTATCGACGTCGGCCAGCAGCTCGGATTCATGCACGTCGCCGTTGCTCGTGAACATGCCGGTGACCGTCCAATCGGCGTTGCGCAGATGCAGCACGCTGCCGACGGTGAGCCCGCGAAATTGCTTGGCGGCGCCGGCGCCCGCGATGAGCTCACGCACCGCCGGATGAAACATGCGGCCGTCCACGATGTTGAGTTCCGGACGCACTTCGGCGAGCTCGAGGCCGACCCCGCGCAGCGTGATGTTGGCGTCGGTGCCGGTATCGATTTTGGGTATGTTCACCACCGTCACGAGCTCGCTCGACAGCACGGCCTTGCCCGCCGAATCCCGGGCGAGGCCCGGCGCATTGCTGATGGTGTCGACATCGGCCCGCGTCAGATTGCTGTTGAGTTCGGCGTCGGAGCCGCCGCGCAGGATGATGACGCGATCGGCGCGGCCGCTGTCCGCCAGGGTGTGGCGGAATCCGGCGCCCATCGCCAGCACCGAGACCAATACCGCGACCACGCCGGCGATGCCGATGACGATGACGCTGGAGGCGCCGATGCGCTGCGGCAGTGTTTGCAGACTCATGGAGATCGCGGCGACCAATTGCTTGAACATGGCGGGTCCTGAGGATATGCGGCGTTCAGCGCTTGTCCGCCAACGCGTCGACGATATTCAATCGGCCGGCACGCAGTGCCGGCGGCAATCCGACGATCAGCGCCAGCAGCACCGCGGCGCCGATTCCGGGCAGCAGCGCCGTGGGTGAGAGCTCCACGCCCTGCAAACCGAGTTTGATGATGGGCAGCGCCGCGTAGCTCAAGCCCAGCCCGATGACCGCGGCAATCAAGCACAGCAGCAGGGATTCGCCGATCACCAAGCCAAGCACCTTGCCGTCGCCGAAGCCGATGGTTTTGAGCACGGCAAGCTCCGGCGTGCGTTCGCGCACCGACTGCATCATCGTGTTGCCGGTCAGGAACAGCAAGGTGAAGAACACCGCACCCAAGATGGCGCGCAAAACGAAGCCGATGTCGCCGAGTTGTTTCATGAACGCCAACGCAAAATCCTTGGCCGGCTGGGTTTTGGTCTCGTTCGGAGAATTCGCGAACAAGGCGTCGATCCGGCCGGAGATCGCGCCGGACTGCGACGGGTCGGTGACGCGCTCCTCGAACCAGCCCACGGTGCCTTTGCCGAAGCTACGCCCTTCGTCGAACAGGTCGTAGTGGAACAGCAAGGTCGACGCCTGCTGGCTGGCCTGGGTGGGATCCTTGGCGTCGAAGGTGCCGACGATGTCGAAGGTCCAGTCGAGCGAGCCGTCCTTTTTCTGCGTCCAGATGGTCGAATGCAGCGGCACCTTGTCGCCGACCTTCCAGCCGAATTTCTTCATCAGCGCCGAATTGACCAGCGCGCCGCTGCGCGTGTTGCGGTACGCCTGCATCTCGATCGCCGCTGACGATGAATTCGTCCTTGTGCAGATTGAAATAGCTGTCGGTGTCGACGGGAAGCGCGAACACGAAATTCTTCGACTCTTGATAGTAGGCCCCGAACCAGCTGATCCAGGTGACTTCAGCCACGCCCGGCACCGCGCGGATTTCTTGCGTGTCGGAAAATGGCAGCGACAGGGTGATCGAATACTTATTGGTCGTGATCAGCTTGTCCGCTCCGGTCGCGCCGCCGCTCGGATGCGCAAACGCGTAGTCGACCGTTTCCAGCACACCGAACAGGAGAAAGGCGACGACCATGGACAGCAGGGTGAAGATGGTGCGGGTCTTCTTGCGCCACAGCGTGGCCCAGATGAGAGGAAAGTATTTCATGGGAGAGCTTCAGGCTAGGCCGCCAAGGTGCCTGCTTCCAGCAAGGTGCCCTTGTCCATGTGCAGCTGACGGCTCGCGAACTCGGCGGCCTTGGGGTCGTGAGTGACCATGACGACGCTCTTGCCGTGCTCGCGATTGAGCATCTGCAGGAGATGCAGCACGTCGTCGGCGGACTTGCGATCGAGGTCGCCGGTGGGTTCGTCGCATACCAGGAGCGTCGGGTCCGCCACCAGGGCCCGCGCGATGGCAACGCGTTGCGCCTGGCCGCCGGACAGTTCGCCGGGCTTGTGCTTGGCGCGATCGGCGATGCCGACCAGGGTCAGCGCGGCCAGGGCATTGGCTTTGCGCTGTGCGCCGGACAGGTGGGTCAGCAACAGCGGCAGCTCCACGTTGCGCTGGGCGCTCAACATGGGCATCAAGTTGTAGAATTGGAACACGAATCCGACATGGCGGGCACGCCAGCGTGCCAGTGCGCCCTGGCCCAGCTGATCGAGGCGCTGGCCGGCGACGGTGATCTCGCCGGCGGTGGCCGTGTCGAGGCCGCCGATCAAATTCAAGAGGGTAGTCTTGCCGGAACCGCTCGGGCCCATCAGCGCGACGAAGTCGCCCTTGGGAATGTCCAGATTCAGGTGCTGCAGGACTTCCACGCTCTGCTTGCCGCGTACATACCGCTTGTCGACGTTGCGCAGGGATACGATGGCATCGCTCATGTTCTTAACGCTCCTGTTCGACGCGAATCTTGGCGCCGTCCTTCAGCTGGTTGAAATCGCCCACCGCGACGCGCTCTCCCGCAGCCAGTCCCGACAGAACGGTGATGCTGTCGCTGCTGCCGGCTCCAAGGCGGACCGCGCGCCGCTCGACGGTCTCGCCGTGCGCGACAAAAACCGTGCCGGCCGCGCCGGTTCCCTGTACCGCATTGCTGGGTAGCGTCACGCCGGCGGCAACCTTGCCGCCCGGCTCCGCAGGGTCGTCCAAAAACGACACCCGCACGCCCATCTCCGGCAGGATGCGTGCGTCCTTCTGATCGAGCGCTATGCGCACGGTCACCGTGCCCTTGCTGCGGTCGGCGGTCGGAATCACCGCGATGACGTGCGCGGGAATCTGCCAATCCGGGTAGGCATTGAGCTTGGCGGTGGCTTGTTGGGCGGGCCGCACTCGGTTGATGAAATTCTCATTGACGTCCACCTGGATTTCAAGCGAATCCATGTCGACGATGGTGCCGATGCCGGTTCGCGTGAAGCCGCCGCCGGCGGAGATCGGTGAAACCATTTCACCCGGCTGCGCAGCCTTGACGGTGACGATGCCGGAGAACGGCGCCCGCACGATGGTATCGTCGAGATTGCGCTCGGCGACGCTCACGGCGCGGGCCACGACATCGACATTGCTGCGCTGAGTGGCGAGCTGCGCCCGCAGCGCATCCACGCTGGTCTGCGCATTGTCCACCGCCGCCTGGCTGACGAAGTGCGCTTGCACCAGGCTCTTCTGGCGGTCGTAGTCGCGCTGCGCATTGGTGAGATTGACCTCGGTTTCGGTCAGGCCGGCCTTGGCATACTCGAGCTGCGCGCTCGCCTGATTCAAGGCGGCGCGGATGTTGGTGTCATCGAGCTTGGCGATGATCTGGCCGGCCTTGACGTGGTCGCCCTCCTCGATATCAAGCTCCACCATCTTGGCGGTGATCTTGGAGGCCACCGTGGCCTGGCGGCGCGCCACGACGTATCCCGAGGCGTCCAGGATGGAGCCGGCAGCGGCTCCGTCGCCGGCAATGGCCCGTGCCGTCACGATTTGCACGGGCACGCCGTTGGGCCGCATCCAAAACCAGACTGCGATGCCGGCCGCTGCCAGCAGCACAAACCCTGCCGTCAGCCAGATCCAAGCTTTGCCGGATGGTGCCGACTCGCTGCCGCGATCGATGCGCAGCTGATTGAGAAGGGCGGATTGGTCGTCCATTGGTCGGTGCTGCGAAGCTCGCTGCTTGGTCTCCCTGGAGTCAGGCATGTAATCATAAAAGACCTGTATGACGCCAATGGTCACGGCTCACGCCTCGGGAGGCGATGCTAGAGTATTCCGATCGAGGTGACCCATGGCGCTCGGCGCCACGATCTACGTGTTCAAAATCGATCTTGCCGACTCGGACCGCGGCGTCTATCAGCCGTTGGAGCTGCGCGTGGCGCGTCATCCGTCGGAAACGGAAGATCATTTGCTGACACGCGTGCTGGCGTACTGCCTCGAATACAGCGAAGGCATTTCATTCTCGAACGGATTGTTCGATTCGGATCAGCCGGCCATTGCGGTACGCGATCTGACCGGCCAGCTCCGCGTGTGGATCGACGTCGGCGCTCCGGAAGCGGCGCGGCTGCACCGGGCGGCCAAGCTCGCGCCGCGCGTGGCCATCTACACGAACAAAGACGCGGCGCAGCTCGCCGCGCGGCTGGGGGCAGAACGGATTCATCGCGTCGCCGCGATGGAACTCTATGCCGTGGATCGCGACTGGCTGGCGAGCGTCGCGGCGCGCCTCACGCGGCGAATGGAGTTCACTCTGACGGTGGCCGAGCAACACCTCTACCTGTCGCTCGGCGAGGAAACGTTGGCCGGCGTGATCGCACGAGTGGAGATCGGCGGCTGAGAATTCGCGGCCATCAAGGCCGACCGAGCTCGTCGAGGTAGGCTCTCGGCCGCAGAAAATCTTCGTACAGACGCGCTTCGGGCGATCCTGCTTCGGGGTGCCAATCGTAGTCCCAGCGGGCCAGCGGCGGCATGGACATCAGAATCGATTCGGTGCGGCCGCGCGATTGCAGGCCGAACAAGGTTCCACGATCGTAGACCAGATTGAATTCCACGTAACGGCCGCGCCGGTACAGCTGAAACCGGCGCTCGCGCTCGCCGAAGCCTAGATCCTTGCGGCGCTCGATGATGGGGAGATATGCCGGCAGAAAGTGATCGCCCACGCTCTGCATCAGGGCGAAACAACGATCGAAGCCGCCTTCGTTGAGGTCGTCGAAGAACAGGCCGCCGACGCCGCGCGTCTCGTTCCGATGCGGCAGGAAGAAATAGCGGTCGCACCACTCCTTGTATTGGGTGTAGATCTGCGCGCCGAACGGTTGGCAGGCGTCGCGGGCCGTACGATGCCAATGCAGGACATCTTCGTCATACGGATAGTACGGCGTGAGATCGAAGCCGCCGCCGAACCACCAGTGAGGAGCGCCGGCACGGGGCGTCGCCACCAGGAACCGGACATTGCAGTGGGTCGTCGGCGCATGCGGATTTCGCGGATGAAACACCAGCGACAGACCCATGGCCTCGAACGGCGCGCCGGCGATTTCGGGACGCGCGTTGGATGCGGACGCCGGCATCTTCTCGCCGAACACGTGCGAGAACGACACGCCTGCGCGTTCGAACACGGTGCCCTCGCTCAAGATGCGGCTCTCGCCGCCGCCGCCTTCCGGTCTCACCCAGGGATCACGCCGGAATTTCGCGGCGTCGATCGCTTCCACGGCCGCCGTGATGCGGTCATGCAAGTCGTTCAAGTAGCGCTTGACCGCGGTTGCATCCATTTGAGCGCTAGGTCTTCTTGGCGGAACTCTTTTTGGCTTTGGCCTTGGCCTTGGCCTTGGGCCTGGCTGTGGCGGCCTTGGTCTTGGACGCGGTGAGGTCTGGGGGCGCTTTCTTGTCGGCCGATGCCTTCGCGCCCTTGGCGGCCAGCCGCGTCGGCTTGGCCCGCACGGCCCCAGTTTCGTCGGTCGCGCTCGCGGCCTTGGCCGCCAACCCTTTGGGCGTGCCCTTGCCATTCTGCCCTTTGGACTTACGGCCCCACTTGCCGAAGGTGCGCGCCGGCGCCGCCGCCAGCAGGGTTTGGCATTCCTCCAAGGTCAAGCTCTTCGGTTCCTTGTCCTTCGGGATTTTCGCATTGCGCGATTTGTCGGTGATGTAGGGCCCGTAGCGGCCGTTGAGCACCTGTATGCCGGCGTCGGGAAAGTCCAGGATCAGCCGATTGGCGTCCGCGATTTCCTTGTCGCGAATGACCTCCAGTGCGCGCTCGTGCGTGATTTCATACGGGTCGTCGGTTTTGAGCGAAACGTACTTGGCGCCGTATTTCACGTAGGGACCAAACCGGCCGACATTGGCCGTGATCTCCTCGCCCTGCGCCGTCAGCCCAAGCTTGCGCGGCAGTTTGAACAGTTCCATCGCTTGCGTGTGGGTGATGGCATCCATCTTTTGGCCGGGGCGGAGGCCCGCAAAGCGCGGCTTATCCGCATCGTCCTTGGTGCCGATTTGCACGAAGGGACCGAATCGACCCATGCGCACGCTCATCGGTTTGCCGCTCGCGGGATCCACCCCCAAGTCCCGGGCTTGCGCCACTTCCTCGCGGCTCACCGAGGACTCGGTATGGTTCACCAGATCGATGAACGGCTTCCAGAATTTCTCCAGCAGCGGCACCCATTCCTGCTCGCCATTCGCCACCGCATCGAGCGAGTCCTCCATCTTCGCGGTGAAGTCGTAGTCCACGTAGGTCGTGAAATATTGCGTCAGGAACCGGCTGACGATCTTGCCGATGTCGGTCGCCGTGAAACGCCGGCTCTCGATTTCGACGTATTGACGATCGCGCAAAGTGGAAATGATGGACGCGTAAGTCGACGGCCGGCCGATGCCGTATTCCTCGAGCGCCTTGACCAGCGACGCCTCGGAAAACCGCGGCGGCGGCTCGGTGAAATGCTGCGTCGGCACGATCCCGGTCAATTTGACCCGATCGCCTTCCTGCATCGGCGGCAGTACATGATCGGAATCGTCCTGCACGACGTCGTCCATGCCTTCCTGGTAGACGGAGATGTAGCCGGGCTTCACCAGGGTCGAGCCGTTCGCCCGCAGCACGTTTCGCTTCGGGCCGTCGCCGCCCGCGAGCATCTCCACGGCGACCGTATCGAAGATCGCCGGCGCCATTTGGCAGGCCACGGTGCGCTTCCAGATCAGCGAGTACAGCCGGAACTGATCGCTCTCCATTTTCTGTTCGATGTCCGCGGGCAGAACGCTGGCGGCGGTAGGGCGAATGGCCTCGTGCGCTTCCTGCGCGTTCTTCGACTTCGTCTTGTAGATCCGCGGCTCTTCGGCGAGCCCTTCCTGCCCGTACAGCTGCACGATGACGTCGCGAATCTGGCCGATGGCCTCTTGCGCGAGATTGAGCGAGTCGGTGCGCATATAGGTGATGAGACCGACCTGGCCCTCGCCGATGTCGACGCCTTCGTACAGCTGCTGCGCGACCCGCATGGTTTTCTGCGCGCTGAAGCCCAATTTGCGGGCGGCCTCCTGCTGCAAAGTCGAGGTCGTAAACGGCGGCGCGGGATTGCGCTTGCGCTGCTTGCGATCCACGTTGAACACGGTGAGTTCGCCATGCGCGGCGGCTTGCAGCGTACGCTCGACCTCGCGGGCGTCGGCTTCCGTCGTGAAGCTGAACTGTTCGACCTTGGCGCCCTGATACTCGACCAGCTTGCCCGGAAACTTCTGCTCCGAATGCAGAAGCTCGGCGTCGATGGACCAGTATTCGCGCGCCACGAACGCCGCGATTTCGTCTTCGCGCTCGCAAATCATGCGCAGCGCCGGACTCTGCACTCGGCCCGCCGAGAGCCCCGGCCGCACCTTCTTCCACAGCAGCGGCGACAAATTGAATCCGACCAAGAAATCGAGCGCGCGGCGCGCCTGCTGGGCATTGACGAGATCCACGGACAACTCGCGCGGACTCAAGATCGCCTCTTGCACCGAGTTCTTGGTGATCTCGTAGAACACGACGCGGCGCACATCCTTGCCCTTCAACTCGCCCTGGGCCTTCAGGAGCTCGTACAGATGCCAGGATATGGCTTCGCCCTCGCGGTCGGGATCGGTCGCTAGATACAGCGATTTCGCCTTCTTGAGCGCGCGCGAAATGGCGTCAATGTGCTTTTGATTGCGTTCGACGACCTGGTACTTCATGGCGAAGTGATGGGCCGGATCGACGGCGCCTTCCTTGGGCACGAGATCGCGGACGTGACCATAGGAGGCAAGGACTTCGAAATCCTTGCCGAGGTACTTCTTGATGGACTTCACCTTGCCGGGTGATTCCACGATAACGAGGTTGGTGCTCAAAGTCGCCTAATGCAATGCGTCAGAGCGCTCTTCGAAGACCAGGTCTTCCATCTGCGCGTAAGCGGATTCTTGTCCGGGTTGGCTGAAAAGCACCATCAAGACGACCCATTTTACTTGTTCGATGTCGATTTCGTCGGCTTCGAGCGCCATGAGGCGGTCGATGACGAGTTCGCGCTGGGTGCCGGAGAGTATCCGCACGTTCTCCAGGTACATGAGGTAACCGCGCACGTCGGTGTCGAGCCGCAGCAGCTCCTGGCTGCTGAACACCCGCACGGCGCGTGCGGTGGCTTCCGCGACCTTGCCCAGCTGTTCGCCGGACAAGCCGTCCAGCCATTCCAGAGCGCGTTCGATATCGGGTTCCGCGAAACCCGCCTTATCCAGCTCGAGTTTCAAGACATCGCGGTCCGGCCGCGGCTCGTCGTCGGCGCTCATATAATTCTCGAACAGATAGATGAGTAGATCGAGAACGTTATCTTTCACCTCCGGCTCCTAACGACTCGGGAGTAGCGGCCCCCGGGGGCGGCCTGAACGTGGCCTTCGAGCTCGAGGATCAGCATCATCGAGGACACGGCTTCTGGTTTGAATCCGGTACGAACGACCAGTACATCGAGGTCCGCGGGATCAAAGCCGAGCGCATCTAACAAGATTTTGTGTTCCTTGTCCATGCCCGATGCGGGAATGGGCGCCGCGGCGGCCCCCGCCGGGGCTTCGGCTAAGCGCCGCGAAAAACGCTGAAAAGTTCAACTCGCTCAATATGTCATGCGCAGTTTCCGTTAAGTAAGCGCCCTGCCGGATCAATTCGTGGCAGCCGCGGCTCAAGGGACTCATGGATCGATCCCGGAATCGCGAACACCTCACGGCCCAAGTCGAGCGCCAGACGCGCGGTAATCAGAGAACCGCTGCGGCGCGCCGCTTCGACCACCAGAGTGCCCAGGCTTAGGGCCGGCGATGATCGCGTTCCGCTGCGGAAAATGCTCCCGGCGAGGGGGACTGCCCAGCGGAAATGCGCTGATCAAAGCACCTCGGAGCTGAATTTCCGTCGGCCATGCGGACGATTGCTCGACGGGTAGACGACATCGACCCCCGACCCCAGCACCGCCAGCGTGATTCCCTGCGCCTTGAGAGCGCCCCGATGTGCCGCAGCTATCGATCCCGACGGCGAGTCCGCTGGTGATGGCGAGCCCGCGCGCGGCGAGATATTCTGAGAATACCTCCGCGGTCTCCCGGCCTTGCGCCGTCGGATTGCGGCTGCCGACGATGGCCAATTGGGGATCGTTCAAGGCGTCGAGGTTGCCGGCGACGTACAGCGCGATCGGGTGGCGGGCCGCCGAACGCAGCAGGGCGGGATAGCGCGGGTCCGTGAAGGGCACGATGCAATGGCGGGGATTTTCCAGCCAGGCGCGTTCCGCGCGGCTCAATTGTGCCTGCGGCGCCCGACAAGAACTCGCGCGCCGGCGGCGGCATGCCGGCTTGTCGCGCGCGCCGCATCGGACGCCTGGATGATGCCGTCGGGCCGCCCCGAACACCGCCAGCGCTCTGGCGAGGGTACACGTGTCGAGCGCCGGCGCGCGCGTGAGCGTCATCCAGGCCGAAGACTCGTCGGCTCGCTTGCATTGGGCCGATTATCGGCCCGGCGCAGCCGCGGCGCCGCGCCTTAACTTAGCGTCAACGCGCAGATTTGCGCGGCGCGGCCGGCCGGGCTAAAGGCAGAGGGACTTAAGGGTTCTCGACTCGATCGGCGACGCGAATGACGTTCGTGGCTTCCATGATCAAGCCATAACTCAAATGATCGAATGTCTTGAACACCATGAACGTGCCGGTCCGCTCGTCGGGAAGCCGAACCTTCTGGCGAATGCAGCCGGGTCATGGAATTAAGGAATCCCTTGTTCGCGTTATCAGGGATGACCTCGCCGGCCTGGTACACCGCCAGCACGTTGCCCGGCGCAAGCCCGTCGGCGGCGCCGCGATTGATGACCACGACCTCGTACTGGCCGATGACGGTGACGCCGTCCGACACAGCCATGATGCTGCCGCTGGTCTTGACCTTGGGCGGGCTGGGAATGAAGTCGAGCGGCACATCGATGCCGCCCGCGATCAATTTGTCTCCGGCTTCGGTTTCGCGCGCCGATTCGGTCATGATGAGCGTGACCGGATCGCCGCCGCGGGTCACATGACCGGCGCCGGTGAAGATGCCGTCGTAACCCACGATGCGGTTGTCGTCCGGATCGCGCAGCGCGTCGCCGACGCGCACCACGTTGTAATGAGTGCCGAGTTCGACCGGACTCGGTGAATCCGCGTGCATACAGGGTATCGCCGTCGGCCATGATCACGTGCATGTCGCGGGTCGCGAGCACATAAGGCGCCGCCGCGATCTGTTCTTTGGCGAGCACCGAAGGCTTCGACATGAAGGCGGCAACGGTTTCGTAGGGGATCGTGGTGATCGCCCCCTCGAGCGGCTGACTGCGTACTCGCGGCAATACCCGCGCGGCGTCTGCCGCGCTGCAGCATGATGGTCGGCCGACCTTCGATATAGACCAGGCGCAGCGTGTCGCCCGGGTAGATCAAATGCGGATTCTGGATCTGCGGATTGACTTGCCAGATTTCCGGCCAATACCACGGATCGCGCAAGAACACCTTGGCGATGCCCCACAAGGTATCGCCGCGCTTCACGACATAGCTGTCCGGGGCATTGGGGTTGATTGCGACCCCGCCCGCGGGCGCCTCTGTCGCCGGCGCCGCGGCGGACGCACCGGCGCCCACATCGACCGCCGCTTCCATCGCGGTTCGATCGTCGCCGACCACCGTGCCTTGCACCGTGTTGTCGGGCGCCGCCACCGGTACCGGTGTCGTTACGGGCCGATCGGTTTCACATCCTGCGAGCACCGCCACCGAGAGAGTGAGGGCAATAAATTTAAACCTAAGCATTCGTTTCGCTCCGTTGCCGCAGCTTGAAGTCGCTGACTGGCTGGTATACTGCCGACCTGCCGCCAAAGACTGGGACGTATCGCCCGTTTTTGCCCTTTGCCGACGCCGCACGCGCTGCAAGACGGGCATTAAGTTAAGCAGCGGCGGAACTTTAGCAACATTCCTCGGCCAAAAACACGATATTGCTCTCATAACTCCCATGACAAAGCTCGCAATTCTGGAGTATCCCGATCCGAGGCTGCGGAAGAAGGCCGCAGCGGTGACGGTAGTCGATGACGCAATGCGTCAATTGGCCGACAATATGCTCGAGACCATGTACGCGCATAAGGGCGTCGGTCTCGCGGCTACCCAGGTGGATGCGCACGTGCGGCTGATCGTGCTCGACGTCAGCGAGGAGCGCGATCGGCCGCTCGTGCTGTTCAACCCCGAGATCCTGAAGCTGGAAGGCTCCGGCCCGGGCGAAGAGGGATGCCTGTCCGTGCCGGGCATCTACGACAAAGTGTCGCGCGCAACCCATATTCGCGTACGCGCACTGGATCGCAACGGACAGCCGTTCGAGATGGATGCGGAGGGCCTGCTCGCAGTCTGCATCCAACATGAAACGGACCATCTCGAAGGCAAGCTATTCGTCGACTACTTATCGGAGCTCAAGCGCCAGCTGATTCGCCGGCGCCTCGAAAAGGAGCGCAAACAGCGATCCACAGGGGGCGAAACTCGCGCCGCAGCGCGCGGCGTGGCGACGCCCAGCGCTGTGATGCTGAGCGCTCGACCCCCGGCTCTTTGAGCCTTGAGCACCGTTCTTCCGCACCTAAGGCTGGGCTTCGCCGGCACGCCGGAGTTTGCCGTTCCGGCGCTTGACGCGCTGCGACAGGCACACCGGATCTGCGCCGTATTCACCCAACCGGACCGCCCGGCCGGGCGCGGTCAGGCATTGCGCGAGAGTCCGGTCAAAGCGCTGGCAGTCGCGCATGGCATTCGCCTGCATCAACCGGCGAGTTTCAAGTCCCCGGAAGCATTGGAGATTTTGCGCAGCTTGGCGCTCGACGCCCTGGTCGTGGTTGCCTACGGCTTGCTGCTACCGCCGGCCGCACTGGGCTGTCCCAAGCTCGGTTGCATCAACATCCACGCCTCGCTGCTGCCGCGTTGGCGGGGCGCGGCGCCGATTCAGCGCGCCATCCTGGCGGGAGACGCACACACCGGCGTCACCATCATGCGCATGGACGAGGGCCTCGACACCGGTCCCATGCTTGCGGCGCGAGCCATGGACATCCGCGCCGACGATACCGCCAAGAGCGTGCACGATCGCCTTGCTTGGGCGGGCGCCGATCTCATCGTCGAAACGCTGGCTGCGCTCAACTCGGGCCGCATCCACGAGGAACCACAGCCCTCTGCGGGCGTCACCTATGCCGCGAAAATCACCAAGGCTGAGGCGCTCATCGATTGGCGTGAGGATGCGCTGCAGATTTGGCGCCGCGTCCGCGCCTTCAATCCTTGGCCGGTTGCCGAGACGCGCCTCGATGGCATGCAGCTGCGCATTTGGGATGCCGAACTGCGCGACTCCGATTTGCGCGCCGGCGGCGCGCCGGGAATCGAACCCGGCACGGTGCTCGCCGCCGCGGATGAGGGCATCGACGTGGCGTGCGGCACCGGCGTGTTGCGGATTCTCCGCCTGCAGCTCACCGGCCGAAAACCGCTCCTGGCCCGGGAATTCATACAGGGACAGCGGCTCGACCACGCACGATTTGCGGCAACATGAACGCCACCGCCGGCAGTGCGCGTTCTCTCGCCGCACACGCCGTGGCCCGGATATTGCGCGAGGGCGTGACTCTGGACGCCGCGCTCAAAGATGCGCTTGCCGCGGCCAACCCGAAGCTCGCGCCTGCGGTGCGCTCGCTCAGCTACGGAGCGGTGCGCGGCTACTATCGCCACGAGGCGATCTTGGGGCGGCTCTTGTCGACCCCGGTGAGGTCCTTGGATTTTTTGGTTCGCGCACTGCTGTCGGTCGCGCTCTACGAACTCGAGGATGAGAGGACGCCGCAATATGCCGTGGTCGACGCAGCCGTGCAGACCGCGAAAGCCACCGACGCTGCGCGCGCGGCGGGGCTCATCAATGCGGTGCTGCGCCGTTACTTGCGCGAGCGCCAGAAGTTGGATGCGGACATTGCACGCAATCCGGCCACTCGTCATGCCGCGCCGGTGTGGCTCGCCGATCGCCTGCGCGCCGATTGGCCGGTGCGGTGGACCCAGCTGCTGGCCGCGGGTGACGCTCAGGCGCCGATGTGGTTGCGGGTCAATTGCGAGCGCACCACCCCTGAGGCCTATCTAGAGCAGCTGCGCGAGGCCGGGATCGGCGCACGCGCCGAAGCGCGCGTGCCCACGGCGGTGGTGCTGGATGCACCGTGCGACGTGCAGGAGCTGCCCGGGTTTTCGCAGGGCGTGGTTTCCGTGCAAGACTTGGGAGCGCAATGCGCCGCATTTCCCTTGGGGCTGGCGGCCGGTCAACGGGTGCTCGATGCGTGCGCCGCGCCCGGCGGAAAAACGGCGCTCATTGCCGAACGGGAACCACACTTGAGCAAGCTGGTGGCGGTCGACATCGACCCGCAGCGGCTCGCCCGCGTTCAAGAGAACTTGAGCCGCGGACAACTGCGTGCCGAACTCATCAGCGGCGATGCCGCCCAGTCCGCGACGTGGTGGGACGGTGTCGCGTTCGATCGCATATTGCTCGATGCGCCCTGCTCAGGCTTAGGAGTGATCCGCCGCCATCCCGATATCCGTCTGCGTAAGTCCCCGTCCGAAATCGACAAATTGCCGGCGCTGCAAGCCCGCTTGCTGCACTCGGCTTGGAACATGCTGGCGCCCGGAGGCCGTCTCGTGTATGTCACCTGCACCGTGACGCGCAGTGAAAATCGCGATCTCCTCGCTGCGTTTTTGCGCAGCACCCCCGATGCAAGGGTGCTCCCGGCCGAGAGCTGGGAAGGGTGGCCGAATTTCGGCGAAGCGGATGAATTCGGCCGGCAAATTCTTCCCGGGGAGGCGGGTGCTGACGGCTTCTATTATGCTGCCCTGACAAGACAATGAACGCCGTGCGATCCAAGCCCCCACTCCGTATACGCCGTCGGCGACCGCTGTCGTACGGATGGCTGTGTTGCACGGCAGCCGCGGCGGCGCTGTGGATGACGCCGCTGCAGGCTGATGGGCTCGAGGGGCGCTTCGAAGTCCGCTCCGCCGATCTGCAGCTCACGGACGGCGTTTATCACTTGAACGTGCACATTGATCTACCGGTGGGCGACGCCGTGCGGCGCGGACTCGCCGAAGGCGTGCCGCTCGCGCTGGAGCTCGACTTGGACATCGAGCGGGTGCGCCAGCTGCTGCCGAACTCGCGCGTCGCCGAGCTGACGCAGCGCTACCATTTGCAGTACAACGCGGTCAGCGCACGCTACGTATTGCGCAATGACAATAGCGGTCAACAGGAGTCGTTGAGCACCATCGATGCCGCGATCGAGCACCTCTCCGAAGTTCGCGGCCTACCGGCTCTCGACAAAGCCTTGATCAGCGCCGACCGCCGCTACGAGGCGAGCGTGCGGGCCAAGCTCGATTATGGCGCGGTGCCGTTCACCTTGCGGGTGGTGATGTTTTGGGTCAACGATTGGCATCGCGAAAGCGACTGGTACACATGGACGCTGCAGCCCTGATTCGCAAATACGGCTCGACCGTGCTCGGCGGCATCGGCGTGGTGCTGTGGCTGGTTGCGCTGTATCTGCTGGCGTCGGCGGCGCAGAACTCGGCCAGGTTCGAGCGGTGGATGCCGTGGATCCTGCTGATCAATATCTCAGGGCTGCTGACCTTGGTCTTGCTGCTCGCCGCCAAGCTCACCCGTTTGGTGCGCGATTACCGCAGGCACGTCCCGGGGTCGCGCCTGAAGGGCCGCACGGTCGCGATTTTCAGCGCCCTGGCCGTGGCGCCGATCCTGGTCGTCTACTACTTCTCCCTGCAATTCATCAATCGGGGCATCGATAGCTGGTTCGAGCTGGAGGTGAGCCAGGGACTCAAGGACACGCGCGAACTGGCGCATGCCGCTCTAGAGGTTAGGAAAGGCGAATTCCTGCAGCACACGCAAGTGGTTGCGCGCACCTTATCGGCCAGTTCGGATATCGAGCTGCTCGGCACCCTGGATCGCGAGCGGCGCGAAAGCACCGCGCTCGAATTCACCATCGTGGGCGCGCAGGCGCAAATTCTCGCGACCAGCTCCGATCGTCCGATGGACACGCTGCCGGTGCCCGCGACCGATGAAATGATGCTGCAACTGCGGCGCGGCCGGCCGTACGTGAGTCTGGACACCGATTCGGTGGGCGGCTATCTGATTCGCGCGGCGGCGCCGCTCGACGCCCGCAGCGGAGGTTCCCGAGTACTGATCGCGCTGTATCCCGTGCCGCAGCAGTTGAGCCAGCTTGCCGACACGGTGCAGCGCTCCTATACCCAGTACGCCAATCTCGTCCAGCTGCGCGGCCCGCTCAAGTCGACGTTCGTCTTGATCTTGACCTTCGTGGTATTGATGTCGCTGATCGCCGCGGTCTATGGCGCTTTCTTCGCGGCGCAGCGGCTGGTGCAGCCGGTGCAGGATCTGATCGCCGGTACCCGCGCCGTGGCGAAAGGCAATTACGATACCAAGCTGCCGCTGCCCTCGCGCGACGAGCTGGGCTTTCTCGTGACCTCGTTCAACGACATGACGAAGCGCTTGGCCAGGGCACGCGAGGAAACGCGCCGCAGCCAGCAGGCGGTGGAGGCCGAACGAGCCGGGCTTGCCGTGATTCTCGCGCGCTTGTCGACCGGAGTCGTGTCGCTCGAGGCGGACCTGACGGTGCGGACGGCGAACCAGGCGGCCAGCGCCATCCTCGGGATAGATCTCGAGGCCGCCGTCGGCAAGCGGTTCGACGAGTCCATCAGCGACACGACGCTGTTTACCCAGTTTCTGGCGGCGCTCAAATTGCATCTGGGCGCCGAGGACCTGGATTGGCGCAGCCAGGTCGAACTCTTGTCCGACTCCGGCAAACGGGTGCTCATGTGCGCCTGCACGGCGTTGCCCAACGACTTGGGCGGCGCGCCCGGCGTGGTACTGGTGTTCGACGACATCACGACCCTGCTGCAGGCGCAGCGCGACGCGGCATGGGGCGAAGTGGCGCGCCGCCTGGCGCATGAAATCAAGAACCCGCTGACGCCGATTCAACTGTCGGCCGAGCGTATGCGGCGCAAGTTCTTGGGGCAAATGAATGCCCAGGACGCCCAGATCCTCGAGCGCGCAACCACCACCATCGTTGCGCAAGTGGATGCGATGAAGCAGATGGTCAACGCATTCAGCGAGTATGCGCGCGCTCCCGACATGCATTTTTCGCGCTTCGACCTCAACCAGCTGATCACCGAAGTCGCGGATCTCTACCGGGCCCAGGAGTCGAGCGCCGACCTCAAATTGCTGCTGGCCCCCGAGTTGCCGCCCATCTCGGCGGACCGGATGCGGATCCGGCAGATTCTCAACAATCTGGTCACCAATTCGCTGGAAGCGCTGGAGGGCCGCACGGACGCCTGCATCGAGATCGAAACTCATGTGGCCGAGGAAGGTCCCAAGCACATAGCGTCGGTGGCAATTGTCGTGACCGACAATGGACCGGGGTTCCAGCGGGACTTGATCGGAACCGTGTTCGATCCCTATGTCACGAGCAAACCCAAGGGCACGGGCCTCGGGCTTGCGATCGTGAAGAAGATCGTCGAGGAACACGGCGGCCGCATTGAGGCGGATAATCGGCGCAGCGGCGGCGCCCGCGTGCGAATTCTATTGCCGTTGGGCGACAGCGCGCGTTCCACGGGGACGCGGGAGCCGCGCAAAGGCGAACACAGGAGAGAACGTGTATGACCGCTTCGAGAATACTGGTGGTGGACGACGAGGCGGATATCCGCGGATTGCTCAAAGAGATTCTCTCGGAAGAAGGGTACGAAGTGGAGGTCGCGGCTGACGCGACGCAGGCGCGTTCTTCGCGCGCCGCCCAGGTTCCCGACCTCGTATTGCTGGATATCTGGATGCCGGATACGGACGGCATCACCTTGTTGCGCGAATGGTCGATGACCGATGGCTACGACTGTCCGGTGGTGATGATGTCCGGGCACGGTACGGTCGAGACCGCCGTCGAGGCGACGCGCCTCGGCGCGTTTGATTTCGTCGAGAAGCCGCTGTCATTGACCAAACTGCTGCGCACGGTGGAACGGGCGCTCGATGCCGGGCGCCGCAAGCGGCTATCGGCGCGCGCGCAAGGGTCTACGCTCGCCGTGCCCATCGGCAAGAGCAAGGTCACTCAGGCGCTGCGGGAACAGGTGCAGCACGCCGCATCCAGCTGCATCGCCGGTGCTGCTGCTCGGCGAATTGGGATCCGGACGGGAGGCCTACGCGCGCTACCTGCATTCGCTGAGCGCGCGCGCCTCGAAGCCGTTCTTCATGGTGGTTGCGGCGAGTTTGGGGGCCGATCCGTCCGCGGCGCTGTTCGGCAGCGAACGGGATGGGCGAATCGAACTGGGCGCCTTCGATCAGGCAGCCGGCGGAACCCTGTACCTGAACGGATTGGAGGATTTGAACAGCGAGGCGCAGCGCGCGCTGGCGGGAGCCATCGAGCAGAACGGCTACACCCGCGTGGGCGGCCGGCAGCGGCTGCCGCTCAATGTGCGCTGGATCAGCTCCGCGCAGGACACCTTCGAATTGCGCGCTTCGCCGGAACCTTTCCGACGCGATCTGGTGGCGCAGTTGAACGTGATCATTCTGCGCGTGCCGAGCTTGCGCGATTATGCCGAGGACGTGCCGGATCTTTTGCGCTACTACGTCGATCGCCTGGTCGACGACCAGCATCTGCCGCTGCGCCGCTTCAGCGTGGCCGCACAGAACCGGCTGCGAAACTATCCCTGGCCCGGCAACATCGGCGAACTCAAGAATCTGGTGCAGCGCGTGCTGATTCTGGGCGTGGGCGAGGAGATTCGGCTGGAGGAGATCGAGCGCGAACTGGCGGTGAAACTGGCGGTGGACGAGCCGCTGGTGAAGCAAGACTTGCTGGCGCTGCCGCTGCGCGAGGCGCGCGAACAATTCGAGCGCGCTTACCTGCAGCAGCAGCTCCTCCTCTGCAACGGCAAGGTGGGTCAGCTCGCCAAGCGGGTGGGCATGGAGCGCACGCATTTATACCGGAAGTTGCGGGCATTAGGGGTCGATTTTCGCCAATTGGGCGAGGATTAACAGCGATCTCGCTCGGTGTTGGGGGGGTGCTTGGTTTGGTGGCCGTTGGCCGCACACCGGCGACAGCGTGTGATGTCAGCGGGCCCGCGCATTGCGTGGGGTGAGAGGCAGCGGGAAGGCAACTGCTGCCTTTCCGTTGCCTTCCGCTGCCTCTCACCCCACTCCGTGCGCCCCGCTAAACCTCACAGCGCTCAGTCCCCGACCCGGATGACGAGCACGTCGACGTCCGCCTTGCGCAGGATCTGCCGCAAGCGATTGAGTTCGTCCAGCTTTGAAATCGGACCGATGCGGATCCTGTGCCAGGTATCGTTGTCCACGGAGACTTTCTGCACTTTGGATTCGACGCCTTGCAGCGCGAGCTTCGCGCGTACGCGATCCGCGTCGGCGAAGTTCTTGTACGAGCCGGCCTGCAGAACGTAGGTTCCGCGGCGAGTCTCGGGGACGGATTTCGTGTCCGGCCGGACATCCTTGTCCTTCTCCGGAACCACCATTTCGAATTTCGGCAGCATGTCGTAGAAGTCGTAGGATTTCGCCGGCTCTTCGGCTCCCGTGTCCGCGGCATCGGCATCGGGCAGCTCATTGCCGTGCGACTTGCGCTTCTCCGCTTTGCCGGTTCTGGCGAGCGGAGCGTCGGGCCGATGGTCTTTGATGTACACGATGCCGGCCACGCCGAGGCCCACGCCCAGGCCGCACACGACGCCCATCCAGCCGGAGAAGCCCGCGCGCTTGCCGCGTTTGGTTTTGTAGTCGCGCGCCATTCCCTTGATCTACATCGTCTCGGGTGCGGATACGCCCAGGAGTTCGAGCCCGTTGCGAATGACGGTTTGCGCCGCCACGGCCAGGGTGAGGCGAGCGTCGCGCAGGGCGGCATCCTCCACGATGAACTGATGGGCGCTGTAATTGGTATGGAAGTCGTGCGCCAGGTCGCGCAGGTAGTGCACCAAGGTATGCGGTGCGCGCTGCGCCGCGCACTGCCGCACGATCTCCGGAAAGGCGCCGACCCGCTTGATCAATTGCAGCTCCTGCGCCTCGGCCAGCTTGCCCAACGAAGCCACGCCGTTGGCCTAAGTCGTGGGCGAGTCCGCGCTCCTGCAGTTGCCGCATCACGCTCGCGACCCGCGCGTGCGCGTACTGAATGTAGTACACCGGGTTGTCGTTCGAGCGGGAGGCCGCCAGCTCCATGTCGAAATCCAGATGCTGATCGTTGCTGCGCATGACGTAGAACAGCCGTGCCGCGTCGTTGCCCACTTCCTTGCGCAAGTCGCGCAAAGTGACGAACTCGCCCGAGCGGGTCGACATTTGCGCCTTTTCCCCGCCGCGGAACAGCGACACGAATTGCACCAGGCGCACTTCGAAGGACTCGACCGGGCCGCCGAGCGCAGCCAGGCCGGCGCGCAGCCGGGTGATATAGCCGTGATGATCGGCGCCCCAGATGTACAGCAGATGATCGAAGCCGCGCTCCAGTTTGTTGAAGACATAGGCAATGTCCGACGCAAAATACGTCTTGACGCCGTTCTCGCGGATCATCACGCGATCCTTCTCGTCGCCGTAGTCGGTACTCTTGAACCACAGCGCGCCGTCCTTGAGGTAGGCGTGTCCGCCCTTTTTCAGGGCATCGATCGCGCGCTCCACCGCACCGTCGTCGCTCAAGGAGCGCTCGGAAAACCAGCAATCGAAGGTGACGCCGAATTCGCGCAGATCCTCGCGGATGTCGCCCAAGATTTCCCCGAGCGCCAGATCGAGCACGCGGCGGAATGCGGCTTCGCCGATGAGCGCCCGCGCGCGGGCAATGAGCGCATCGATGTGCGCGTCCTTATCGCCTCCCTGCGGCTCATCCGGCGGCAGATTCTTGAAGATTTCGGCCGCGCCATGCCGCAGGCCCAAGCCTTCCGCGGCGAACAGGCGTTCGCCGATCGCGGCGATGTAGTCGCCCCGATAGCCGTTCGCGGGAAAGGCGAAGCGCTCGCCGCACTGTTCCAGATACCGCAGCCACGTGCTCACCGCCAGGATTTCCATCTGGCGTCCCGCATCGTTGACGTAGTACTCGCGCTCCACGCGCCAGCCCACCGCCTCCAGCAGATTCGCGACCGTCGCACCGAACGCGGCATGGCGGCCGTGGCCCACGTGCAGCGGGCCCGTGGGATTTGCCGACACGAATTCCACCTGCACCGATCGCCCGCCGCCCGCCGTCGACCGGCCGTACCGGCGCCCCTCGCGCAGCACCTTGCCGATCTCCGCGTGATAGGCGTCATTCGCCAGGAAGAAATTGATGAAGCCGGCGCCCGCGATCTCGACTTTGGCGACCGCCGGGCTCGACGGCAGCCTGCCCACCAGCGCCTCCGCCAGTTTGCGCGGATTCTGGCGCGTTGCCTTGGCGAGCCGCATGGCAAGGTTGCTCGCGAAATCGCCGTGCTGCGCGTCGCGCGTGTTCTCGACCTCGACGCTCGAACCGCGCGCGCCGAGCGGCACCAGGTCTTCCGGCAACGCTGCCAAGGCTTGCGTCAGCAATTTTTCGATCAATGTCTTCAAGGCGGGTCCAAGGTTTCGAGGAGTACAAAGGGTCGGCAGTTTAGCGCTGCGCGCGCCCGGAATCCTCTCAATCCACTTCGAGCGGATCGACGTCGATCGACCAGCGCAGGCCGGGCGGCCCCGGCAGCTCATCCACCAGCGCCAGCCAATTCTTGAGAAAGCGCTGCAAATTGGCGCGCGACGCTGTTTCGACCAAGAGGTGCGCGCGAAAGTGATCGGCCCGCCGCGCCATCAAGGCGCTCGCGGGCCCCAGCACTTTGACCGCCGCTTCGCGCAGCCGACCGCTGCACTCGACCGCGGCGCGCAAAAATGCGTCCAGCCCCAAGCTGTCCTTGGCTTCCGCACGCAGCATGGCGAGCCGTGAGTAGGGCGGCCAACCAGCCTCGCGGCGCTCTTCCAGGGCGCTCAGCGCGAATCCCTCGTAGCCGTCCTTGATGAGTCGATTCAGCAGCGGATGTTCGGGAAACTGCGTCTGAATCAGAACTTCCCCGGCCAGGCGCCCGCGCCCCGCGCGGCCGGCGACCTGCGTGACGGTCTGCGCCAAGCGCTCGGTGGCGCGGAAATCGCTGGCGAACAACCCCTGATCGGCATCCAAAATCACCACCAAACTGACCTCGGGGAAATGATGGCCCTTGGTGAGCATCTGCGTGCCGATCAGAATTCGCGCCTCGCCGCTGTGCACGCGGTCGAGCACGTCCACCACCGCGCCTCGAGCCGACGCCGTGTCTCGATCGAGGCGCGCCAGCGGCGCCTCCGGAAACAGCCTTGCCAGGGTCTCCTCGACCCGCTCGGTCCCCTGACCCACGGCATGCAGGGCCTGCCCGCAGCTGGCGCAAATGCTCGGAACCGGACCGTGCGCGCCGCAATGATGGCAGCGTAGCTGCCCAGCGCCGCGGTGCAAGGTCATGCGCGCATCGCAATGCGCACAGGGCGCGACCCAGCCGCAGGCGTTGCAGTAGAGGCTTGGCGCATACCCGCGACGATTCAAGAACACGATGATCTGGCCGCCGGCCTGCAGATGCTGCGCCATCGTCTGCATTGCCGGCGTCGACAATCCCTGTTCGGCAGCGTGTCTGCGCAGGTCGATCAGCGTCATTCGCGGCGGTTGCGCCTCCCCTGCGCGCTGCGGCAACAGGTGTTTGACATAGCGCCCGCTCGCGGAGTTCTCCAGGGTTTCGAGCGATGGCGTCGCGGAGCCCAAGATGACGGGCACCGCCGCGCCGCGCGCGCGGATCACCGCGAGATCGCGCGCCGAATAGCGAAACCCTTCATGCTGCTTGTACGAGGGGTCGTGCTCTTCATCGACGACGATGAGCGCGAGCTTGGGCAGCGAGGTGAATACGGCGGAGCGCGTTCCGATGATGATCCGCGCCTCGCCATTGTGCGCCGCCCGCCAGGCGTCGCGCCGTTCAGCGCCGCTCAAGCCCGAATGCAGCGCCACGACCCCGGAGCTGAAGCGGCGGCGAAACCGGTCCACCAGCTGCGGCGTCAAGGCGATCTCGGGTACCAGCACCAGAGCCTGGCCTCCGGCGGCGATTGCGGCGGCGATGACGCGCAAATACACCTCGGTCTTGCCGCTGCCGGTCACGCCATAGAGGAGATGTGCCGCGAAGCGGTGCGGGGCGGCGAGGATGGCGGCGACGCACTGCGCTTGGTGCTCGGTGAGCGTCACTTCGCTGGGGCGCAAGGTGAGCGCCGCCGGTTGTGGCGCCTCCGCTTGGGTGATCCAGCCGCGTATCGCCAGCGCCCGCAATTGCGCCGGCTTGAAGGCGCCCGCCTCATCGGCGGTGGCTCGGGCGCGCTGCGCGAGCCAGGCGAGCAGGGCTCGTTGTTGAGGGGCGCGCCGCCCGCTGGGAGCCGACAATTCGCGCCGTCCGGCAGGGCTTACGCACCACCACTCGACGGTCCGCAGCGCCGCTTGACCCGTACGCAGACTCACCGGCAATGCCGCGGCAAACACTTCGCCGATCGGGTGGTGATAGTACTCGGCCGCCCAACGGAGCAGGTCGAAGGTGACCGGGTCGACGACCGGCCATTCGTCCAAAATGGCGAGTGCGGCCTTGAGTTTCGGGGCCGCGACTGCCGATTCGCCCGCGACGCCAACCAGGACGCCGATCAGCTGCCGGCGGCCGAACGGAACACGCACCCGCACCCCGAGCGGCGGCGCCGCCATGCCTTCTAAGTGCGCCGGCGGTCGATAGTCGAAGATGCGGCGCAAGGGCGTATCTAACGCGATCTGGAGAATCATCGGTCCTTTGTCCACAAAACGTGTGGATAAGTCTGTTGAGAACCTAAGGATCATCAACCGTAAGTGCCCGTTCCGTTTCGGGTCCTTTCAAAATGGCCAAAAAGTACCCTAAATAGAAATGAATCTTTTAAATTCAATAAGTTAGAACGTCCTCTAGATTCCGCCCTGAGGTCTTGATTGCAAATATTGCAGTGGAAGTCACAGTCGGTGTGCGTAAGTCGCTGATCTTGCGCAAACCGCGCCGTCAACCGCAGCGGCGGATGGGCGTTTATACCTGGAACGGCGACGCTCCGTCGACGTCAAGGGGACGAGGCATGTCCGGCTTTGATACGCTGAACTCAGCTTGGATGGTCCGGGATGGTCCCGCTCCAGCACCTGAGGAAGCGGTTCTGGAGTACACGCGAGAACTCGAGAAATTCTTGGCTGAGATCGAGCGGCGTGCCTTTCGCATGGCGCAGGTGGCGTTGCGCGACCCGGACGATGCGCTGGACGCGGTGCAAGACGCGATGCTCAAGCTCGCGCGCAATTACGCGTCGCGCCCGAGCACCGAGTGGCGGCCGCTGTTCTATCGAATTTTGGAAAATGGCATACGCGACCTGCAGCGGCGGCGGTCCGTGCGCAAGCGCTTCATGACTTGGCTGCCGGGCGCGAAAGAGGATCCGGACAACGAAGCCCAGGACCCGCTCGATAATGTGGCGGATTTGGCGCCGCCCATCCCTGAGGTGCTGATGCAGGCGCAGGCGATGGAGCAGCTGGAGGTTAGCTTGCGAGCCTTGCCTGCGCGCCAGCGGGAAGCTTTCATGCTGCGTAATTTCGAGGGCTTGGATGTGGCTGAAACGGCCACCGCAATGGGCTGCTCGGAAGGCAGCGTCAAGACGCATTACTCGCGCGCGGTGCATGCGCTGCGCGCACAACTGGGCGAGGTTTGGTGATGAACGAGCAATATTCGGAACCCCGCGGCTCTTTCGAGGAGCGCAGCCGTGCGCTGTTTCTCGAGAGTGTCGACGGCTTGGACTTTGCGCTGCGCTCGCGTCTCACGCGGGCGCGCAATGCCGCACTCGACGCCGCCACGCGACGTCCGTCCTGGTTTTTTAGGTTCGGGGTGCTGGCGCCGGCCGGCGTGACCGCTGCCGCGGTGCTGGGCGCGTTCCTTTGGCTGGGATCGCCATTGGGTCAGCACGCCGCTACAGTAGCTGATGGCTCGAATCTCGAAGATCTGGAACTTGTTGCGTCTACGGACGAGGGTTCGGGCGACGCCATGGACATGCTGCAAGACGATATTGAATTCTATGATTGGGCGGAAAAGGCCGCGAGTTCGGGACCGGCAGCCTCGAGCTGACTTGAATTGGGGACGGCTTTGGCTGTTGGTTGGCGTTTCCGCGTGCGCGGTAGCTCATGCCACGCCGCCACCGCCGCCGCCGCCGCCTCCGTCGCAGTCGCAGTCGCAGTCACCGGAAGCGTCGCAGCAGCCGCCGCCGCCGGGTGCGCCCGACGGTGATTTCATCGAGTTCCTGGGCGCGGATGATGTGGGTGATGCAGCTTGGTGGGAGTTCTTGAAAAGGGTGCCGCCGCGCGGAGGGAATCCTCCCGCAACGCCACCCCAGGAAGGAAAGTGATGATCAGGGCCTGGTTCGTCTGTGCAAGTTTGCTGCTCGCGGCGGCGAGCGCCGTCGCGCAGGCTCCCATTGCGCCGGCGCCCACATCTCCGGCTCCGGCAGCACCCGCGGCTCCGGCAGCAACTGCGGCTCCCAAGGCATGGTCTTCAATGACTCCGCAGCAGCAGCAATTACTGCACGGCTATCAAGATAAGTGGGATAGCTTGCCCGCGGATCGCCAACAGGCGCTGGCAAAGGGCAGTCAGCGGTGGCTGTCGATGTCGCCCGAGCAGCGTTCGAGCGCGCAGCAGCGTTTCACCCAATGGCGCGCCATGCCGCCGGAGCAGCGGCAGCAGCTGCGCCAGCGCTGGCAGCAGTTTAAAAGCCTGCCGCCGGAACAGCAGCAGCGGGTACGAGAATCGTTCAACCGGTTTCGGCAGATGCCGCCGGAAAAGCGCCAGGAATTGCGCCGGCAGTGGCGCCAGATGAGTCCGGCCCAGCGTCGCAGCGTGACCCAGCATCCGCCGCAGCGGCGCATCCCCCGCTAGGCTCCTGGGCTCAAGGCCGATAACTGCGCTCGGCGTGTGCCATCACGTCCTCGCGGCTGAAGAGCACGTCGCGGAATTGTCCCTGGGTGAACATCAGCGCCTGGTCGGTGAAGTGGGGCGACGCCGGGTCGCCGCTTTCGCCGCCGCTCATGATGGCCTTGGCGTGAAGGACCGGACCGAATTCCACCGCGGCGACGAAGCTGTTGCCGACCGACCCGTATATTTTCTTGGTGGTGCGCGGATACGAGGACTCGAACGATGCCAGTGCGCCCCACGCGGATGAAGCGAAGCCCACCGGGAGGCTGGCTTTGGCATCGTCGAAGGGCTGCACGATATCGTCGGTCAAGCGTTGAAAACGGTTGATTTCGCCCCACGGGATCTGCCAGCGGCCGAAGTCGCGCTGCAATTTTGCAACGGCGGCGGTCAGCGCATCGATACGCTCGGCTGGCGTCAGGTGTCCGACCAAGTAGTCGTAAACCGGCTGGCCGGCCGCGCTCGCCGCCGTACTGCTGCGCTCGATCAGCTCGCGGCCCCAGAAGACGGCGACGGCCGTCGGCCGCGAATCGGCCGCGGTGCGCCGATCCCAGCTGCGTAAGATTCCGACCGGCCCCGCGAGGCTCTCGCGCCGCGGATCCTCCGCCGGCAATGCGTCAAAGTCTTGCAACAAGGGCGGCAGCAGCACCTCGAAAGCCGTGAGGTGGCTGTCGTAGCCGGCGGCGATCAAGCTATCCAAGGTGACATCGTGGATATTCTGCAATAGCTCGACGGCGTGAATGCCGCGCGGATTTTCACCCTTGATCCACATGTACGCCGGATAGTCTTCGCGCTTCGGACTTGCGGAGCCGGCTGCCGAGAACGGCCAGTTGTTGGTGTTTTGGATCCACCCGCTGCTCGGGTTGAGCAGCGTGATCGTCTCTTCGATCGCATGCGGACCGTGCCATTCGGTGGCGGGATCGCTGCCGTCCACCGGCCGGGTAAAATCGAACTTCGGGTCGCGCCGGGGAATGAAATTCCCATGGAAGTAGGCGATTGTGCCGTCGGCATCGGCGTACACGGTATTGTTGGAAGTATCGGTCCGCATGTCCTGGATTTTGCGGAACGACGCATAGTCCGTCGTCTTGGTGCGCAAGTACGACTGCGCCAGCGCCGGCACCGGGTCCTCAAGCAGCTTGACCGCGATCCAGCGGGTGGCGTCGGCGCGGACGATGGGGCCGTGATGGCTGTGATACACGGTGAAGGTTCGATGCGCCAGGCGGCCGCCTTGCCTGAACGAAATGGTGATTCGACCTACCTGCAATTTTCTCAATGCGCCGCCGTACCGGTAATAGAGTCCGTCCGGCTTCCTGACGATGCTCTCGGCATATTCGTCGATGGCGTCCCCGCCATACGAGGTGTGCATCCAGCCGTTGCGTGCATTGAATCCCTGATAGACGAAAAATTGACCCCAGGTCACCGCGCCATATACATTCAGTCCCTGCTCACTGACCATCTGTAGTTCCGAACGGAAGTAATACGAGGTGTGCGGGTTTATCCAGAGCAGGGCATGCCCCGACGCGCTGCGCCCGGGCGCGATGGCGAAGCCGTTGGAGCCGCCGGGAACCGGCTCCGCCGCCTCAATCGCCGCAGCGGCGGCGAGCGTCTGCGGGCGCGGTTGCCGGGAGTAGAATTCCCGCAGCTTGGGTAGGTCGACGCTTTCGATATCGCCGCCGATGCTGCCTTCAGTGAACGACAGCGCCATCCAAGGCTCGAAGCGATGGATGACCTTCGGCGTAACGGCGGGATGTTTCGACAGGAAGTAATTCAGTCCGTCCGACCAAGCCACCATCAGCGACTTGAGCCACGCCGGGCTTTCGCGAAAGGCCTGCCGCAGGCGGCGCGGGTCGACGAACAGACGCTCTCGAAGATCGCTGTATACGGCTGCCTCGCCCTCGGCCTGCGCCAACATCCCCAAGCTGACGAGGTAGTTCCGTTCGATGCGGCCGAAGTCGTCCTCGGCTTGCGCGTAGATCATACCGAACACCGTGTCTGCGTCGGATTTGCCGTAGATATGCGCGATGCCCCAGTTGTCGCGGACGATGCGGACGTTCTCGGCATGCTGCTGCAGGCGAGCGTGCTGGCCGATGGCCGCCGCGTCCGCCGCGGCACCGCTCAGGGCGCATAGTATCGCAAGGGCGAGAATTCTCATGGCGATGCAGGCGCGATCCCTTGCCCGCCGTAGCTAGCCTGCGGCCTTGACGGCCTGAATCAGCTGACTCACGGCCGCCTGCGCGTCGCCATACAGCATGCGCGTTTGATCGAGCACGAACAGCGCATTGTCGATGCCGGAGAAGCCCTGACCCTGGCCGCGCTTGATGACGATGACGTTTTTCGCCTTGTCGGCATTCAGAATCGGCATTCCGAATATCGGGCTCGAGCGGTTGGCGCGGGCGTCCGGATTGACCACGTCGTTGGCGCCGATGATCAGCGCCACGTCTGCGGTTTCGAACTCGGCGTTGATTTCGTCCAGGTCGGATATCAAGTCGTAGGGCACGCCGGCCTCCGCGAGCAGCACGTTCATGTGGCCCGGCATGCGCCCGGCGACCGGATGAATGGCGAACCGCACCTTGACGCCGTGATCGATCAGCAGCTGCGCCAGTTCCCAAACCTTGTGCTGCGCCTGCGCGACGGCCAAACCATAGCCCGGCACGATGATGATCTTCTGCGAGTACGCCATCATGACTCCGGCATCCGAGGCTTCGATGGCTTTCTGGGAACCGGTGATGCCGGCGCCGCCCGCGGAGGAACTCTCGCCGAAGTTCGAGAACAGCACATTGCCGAGCGAACGGTTCATGGCCTTCGCCATCAGCTGCGTGAGCAACGTGCCGGCCGCACCGACCACGGTGCCGGCGATGATCATGGCGGCGTTGTCGAGCACGAAGCCCTCGAAGCCGACCGCGAGACCGGTCAGTGCGTTGTACAGTGAAATCACCACCGGCATGTCGGCGCCGCCGATGGGCAGGGTCATGGCGATGCCGAGCAACAGGGACGAGGCAAAGAATAAGGAAACCGCGGGCAGGCCGGCCAGCGGCAGCCCGGACTCGGCGCCGGCGACGACCAGAAAACCCAGGCCGAGGGTTACCAGCAAGATCGCCAGATTCACGAATTTCTGGCCGCCGAAGCGCACCGACTTGGTGATCAAGCCCTGTAATTTCGCGAACGCAATCAGACTGCCGCTGAACGATACCGAGCCGATGAAGCCGCCGACGGCGGCGATGATGAGGTGCACGATGCCATGCTCGCCGCCGCGATACAGCTGCACGGCGGCGATGGCGGCCGCGGCGCCGCCGCCCATGCCGTTGTACAGCGCGATCATTTGCGGCATGTCGGTCATGGCGACGCGCTTGCCGCTGACCCAGGCAAGAATGCCGCCGACCGCGATGGCGCCGATGACCAGCAACAAATTGAAGGACGAAGCGCCCATGAAAGCCAAGGTCACGACCGTGGCGAGAACCATGCCGGCGCCGGCCCAGCGCACGCCGCTGACGGCAGTGCGCGGCGAGCTCATGCGTTTCAGGCCGAGGATGAACAGCGCCGCCGCCGCCAGATAGGAAAGCTGCGTCAGGGTTTGAACGTCGGAAGGGGAAGGCATCATCAAGATCCTTGTTTTTTGCCGGCGGAGACGAACATCTTCAACATGCGTTCGGTCACCACGTAGCCGCCCACGGCGTTACCCGCGGCGAGGATCACGCCGATGACGCCAATGACCCGCAACAGCGTGCTGTCGGCCGCGGCCAGTGCGACCATCGCGCCAACCAAGACGATGCCATGGACAAAATTTGAGCCGGACATGAGCGGTGTGTGCAGGATGACCGGCACGCGGGAAATGACTTCGTAGCCGGTGAACGCCGCCAACATGAATATATACAGCGCGATGACTCCGTCGATCATGGTTACTGCCCCTCTATCGCTTTGCGCGTCGCTTCGTGCTTGATTTGGCCGTCGTGCGTGAGCACGGCCCCGGCGAACACCTCGTCGTTCCAATCGATGGCAAGCTCACCCTTTGCGAGCGCCGGCTTCAGCAGATTGAACAGATTGCGCGAATACATTTCACTCGCGTGATAGGGCAGCGAGGCGGGTAGATTCACGGGACCCACGATCTTGACGCCGCCGTGCTCGACGGTTTCGCCGGCACGCGTGAGTTCGCAGTTGCCGCCCTGCTCGGCCGCGATGTCGACGATCACGGCGCCGGATTTCATGCGTTCGACGGCGGCCTGAGTGATGATTCGCGGCGCAGGCCGTCCCGGCACCGAGGCGGTGCAGATGACGGCGTCGCTTGCGGCGATTCGCGCATCCAGAACTTCCTGTTGTTTGGTCTTCTCCTCGGCGGTGAGCTCGCGGGCATAGCCGCCGGCGCCTTCGGCAGTGACGCCGGTTTCGATGAACTTGGCGCCCAGCGATTTCACCTGGTCCTTGGTCGCGCTGCGTACGTCATATGCTTCGACCACCGCCCCCAAACGCCTCGCCGTGGCGATTGCCTGCAAACCGGCGACGCCCGCGCCGATCACCAGGACCGCAGCCGGACGGATGGTGCCCGCAGCAGTCGTCAGCATGGGCAGAAACCTTTCCAGGGTGTTGGCAGCGATCAGCACCGCCTTGTAGCCCGACACGGATCCCTGCGAGGACAGCGCGTCCATCGACTGCGCACGCGAAATGCGCGGCACGAGCTCCATCGCAAAACTGGTGACCCCGTGGTCCTTGAGAGCACGGACCAGGTCGGGCCGCGCGTAGGCCTGCATGTAGCCGATCACCACCGTGCCTTTCCGGAGCGCGTTCACTTCGGCGAGGCTCGGCGGCTGAACCTTCAGCAACACGTCGGCTGCGCCAAGGACAGCGGCCGCATCGCCAAACTCGACATCCGTATACAGAGCGTCCGGAAAATGGGCCGCCATCCCTGCGCCGCGTTCGATCAGCACGCGAACGCCGGCGGCGCGCAGTTTGGCGGCGATTTCCGGGACCACGGCGACACGAGTTTCTGTAGGCTGGGTTTCCCTCAGGACACCGACGACGACGGCCATGCAGATCTCTCCAAAACCTTAAGTTCATGCTAAACATTGAATTATGGCATAAGACTCGACTATCTTTGGTATGTATGAAGCCGATGCTCAATCACAGGCAGCACCTATTGGACTGGCGCGACGACATCGCGGTGGTGGCCCATGGGTACCCGCTGTCGCAACAGATTCTGCGCACCGACGTGTCTGGAATGCCGCTGGAATGGGTGGATTACCGGGAAGCCGCTCGCCTTTATCACACCGAACAGGTGGCCTATACCTGCGGAACGCTGCTCTACCGGCTCTACGGAGGCACGTGTGCGAGAACCGGGCTGCGGACCATCGTAGACGTGAACTCGATCATTGCGACGCTCGGGACCTCGGGCAATCCGGGGAATCTACGCGGCTCGTCGTATACGCCGCCGCTCAATAATCAGACCTTGTTCCGGCGCGACGCGTATCTATGCTTGTACTGCGGCGCGCGCTTCACCTATAGCCTGCTGTCGCGGGACCACGTGACGCCGTTCAGCCGCGGCGGGCACGATATCTGGAGCAACGTGGTGTCCGCGTGCCGTCGTTGCAACAACGCCAAGGCGTCGCGGACTCCGGAGCAGGCGGGCATGCAGCTGCTTGCGGTCCCGTTCACCCCGACCTACGCCGAGTACATCTTCTTGAAAGGCCGCCGCGTACTCGCCGATCAGATGGAATACCTGGTCGCGCATTTCCCACGCTCGAGCCCGCTGCACGAGCGCATGCAACGCTGGCCGATGTGAGCGCGGACGCTGGTAACGCGCCGGCGCGGCCCGGTGTCGTCTACCATGTTGACGCCAGCTATTTCATTTTCCGGGCTTACCATTCCATGCCGCCGGACATGGTCGACGGCGACGGCAATGCCACGCACGCCTTGTACGGCTTTGCACGCTTCCTGTCGGATTTATTGGAACAGGTTCGCCCGGAGCGCATCGGCGTCGCCTTCGACCTGAGCACGCGCCACGAAACGTCGTTCCGCAACGGCATTTATCCGCCATACAAAGCCAACCGCGAGGCACCCCCCGCCGATCTGGAGCGGCAATTCGCGCTGTGCCGCGAGTTCTGCCGGCACATGGGGGTCGCCGAGTTCGCGAGCATGATGTACGAAGCCGACGACATCATAGGAACCCTGGTTGCGCGTTCGCGTGCCGCCGGTCTGCGCAGTATATTGGTGACCCGCGACAAGGATTTATCGCAGCTCATCCGCGACGGCGACGTGTTCTGGGACTACAGCGGCAACACTCGATACCACTATCACGATATCGGGCCGCGTTTCGGCGCGACGCCGGAGCTCATCGCGGATTTTCTGGCGCTGACCGGCGACAGCGTGGACAATATTCCCGGGGTGCCCGGGGTCGGGAAGAAAACCGCGACCGAGCTGTTTGCGGTCTTCGGCTCGCTCGATGAACTCTATGCCAATCTCCACCGCATACCCGCGATGAAGCTGCGGGGCGGCGCCGCGATCGCGGCCAGACTCATCGCGCACAAGGAAGCGGCGTATCTGGCGCGGCGCCTGACCGGCATCGTGTGCGACATTCCGCTCGCCGCGACGCTCGATGACTTGAAGCCGCGGCAACCGGACGGCGCGGCGCTCGAATTATTTTTCAATACGCATGGCTTCGGCAGCATCTTGCGTCAACAGGCGCGCCGGATCGCCGCCGTCGGCATGCGTCAAGGCGGTGTGACGTAAGCCGCGCGGCAAGAAATAACTCACTCCGGCATATTCATCTTGTCCAGCAACGCCTGGTAGCGGCGCAAGCCGTGCAGGTTGCGCAGCAGCGGGTCAACTTTGAGGGCTACGATGCCGCCTTCATGTTGCCTGTACGCGCGCTCGAGCCAAGTGAGCGCCGCATCCGTGTCCCCTCGATAAGCATGCACGACGCCGATGTCATAAGCGTCAACGTCGGCAAATTTGCTCTCGAGCTGGCGCAGCGCCAGGTCCGCGTCGGTCTTGCGCTCCGTGGCCCAGTAGACGAGTGCGAGAATTGGGAGCCGGCTGACTTCCTCGGTCTCGCCCTGCGCCTCCGCGAGCGCGTCTGCAAACTTGCCCATCAGCAGCGCCGTCGTGGCGGCGTAGGCGTGGGCACCAGAATAGGCTGGGTCGAGTTCTAGCAGACGGTGCTGGACTGCGGCCGCCTCTTCGAGCTGTCCCCCGTCGATAAGGATCCAACCCAGAGTAAAGAGACTGCTGGTATCGAGCGGATTGCGCGTAAGTTCGTGGGACTGCTGCCGGATGACGTCTTCAAACCGCCCCGTCATGAACGCCGTCATTATCTGCAGGTCATAGTACGCGTAATTGCCCTCGGCGCCATTCGGATCGAGCGCGATGGCTCGCTCGAACTCGCGCTTGGCGGCCGGCCAATCCCAGCGGAAATTTAGATAAACGCGGCCAAGCCAGCGATGCGCGACCGCTAGATTGGGATCGATCGAGAGCGCCCGCTGCAGCGCATCGCGAGCCTTGGCTTCTTGCTCTGACTGAGAGTATTTCGGGCTGTATCCTCGCACGATGTAGACGCGTGCGAGCTTCGCCCAGGCGAGTGCATAGTTCGGATCGAGCTTCAACGCTTGCTGGAACTGCTCGATCGCCAGGTCGTAGTCGCCCGGATGGTTGCGTTCATAGATGAAGTTGCCCTTGAGCAGCAGATTGTACGCCTCGATGTTTTGTTCCTTGCCGGCGGAGTCGGCGGTGCCGCGCGTCAAAGTCGCCTTCAGCGCCTCCACCACCGTCGCAGCGATCTCTTCTTGAACCTTGAATATGTCGCTCATTTGGCGGTCATAGCTCTGCGACCAAAGGTGCGTACCATCCGAAGCCCGGATCAGCTGGGCGGTGATGCGCACCGCATGGCCGGAGGTGCGCACGCTGCCCTCCAGCAGGTTTGCGACTCCCAGCCTTTCGGCAATCATGCGGACGTCTTCATTCTTGCCTTTGAACTGGAATGACGAGGTCCGCGCGATCACCTTCAAGTCCGCGGAATGCGACAGGTGGTCAATCAACTCCTCTGATAAGCCGTCCGAGAAGTATTCCTGGTCCTTCTTCTCGCTCATGTCCACGAACGGAAGCACTGCGATCGACTTCTCCGGGACCGTGCTCTGGGGCACGACGGATTGAACGGCGGGCGCCGGCACGGGCTTTGCCTCCGCGACATGCTTCGTGAGCACCAATCTGTCAATGGCAACGTAGCCGGCAGCGATGACGGCAACTGCCGCCGCAATCAGCAGCACCGCCGATCGTGATCGCCGCGAGGTGCGCGCTGCATCGTTGGCCGGGGTCGCTGCTGCGGGAGCGGCCGACGGCCGAGAGTGCAGCGGCGCGCGCGGTTGCGAAGGCGACAAGAGACGCAAGACGCGCTCTGCAAAAGCAGGCGTCGTCAGTCCTTCCGGAAGGCGCGTCCATTGCACCGCGCGAAACGACTCCGGAACCTCGGCCTCTTGGTCGTTCGTGTCGTCGATGACGACCGGCACGATAAACGGCTTGCCGTCCGCCATGTCGTGCGTGCGATCGACGGCAAGTTTCCATTCACGCCTAAAGTAACCCTCGAGCCGTGCCTGCGTCGTGCTCGAGATGATCGGTACGAACAGAGCGCAATCGTGGATGTGCTGCCTAATCTGCCGGTCCCAGGCATCGCCGCCCCGCAGCTCGCTCTGGTCGAACCATACCTCGACGCCGGCGGACCGGAGCGCGTCGCAAATGTGCCGCGCGGCCTGCGCATCCTGCGAGGCGTAGCTCAGGAAAACGGCCTTCGCAGACTCGGTCATCGGCCAGCGCTCGTGTCTGCAAAATTCGTAAAGCCGTTTGAATCCGCGCGCACGGGCAATCCCTGGATGTCCTTCCTTGTCTCGCCGATCAGTATGCCTGACGGGCGGGCAGATGACTTGCCCGGGGGCAGGTCGGGAGTGACGCCGAGCGGCGGGTGAGGATGGTGACGTTCGAACCAAGGCAAGGTGACCGTAACTGCCACCACGCGGAACAGGCCGAGATGTTACCTGCTGCAGCGCGAGGGGCGCGATGTACTCATCGGCATCCGCCAGCTACCACGCGTTGGAGGAGCTCGTCGACAGGTTGACCGGATCCGGCGAAGCTGGCTTTTCCTCCGCGTCGAGCTGGAGCAGGGGGCCGATCAGCACTCTATATCGTCCCTGCCCGCGACACGCGTCAAGCCATATAACTGCCCTAATCGCCGAGATTGGCGCCATCTGTGCATGTGGGACGGCCGCTCGGTTTATGTCGAAAAGCACAGACTCACGGCGCCGGCTCGGTTAGAATCGCGTCCGCCGGACCCAAGGGCGGTTCGCATGACGACGCCGCCCCAGCCGAGTATCCCCATGAGTGCAACCGCGACCGAACCGGCCGTTATCAATTTGATCGGATAAAGATGCTTTCCACTTCCAACGTCGCCATTCAGTTCGGCGCCAAACCCCTCTTCGAACAGGTCACGGTCAAGTTTGCCGACGGGAATCGCTATGGCTTGATCGGGGCGAACGGCTCCGGCAAGACCACGCTCATGAAGCTGCTGGGGGGCGATCTCGAACCGAGCGCCGGCGACGTCATGCTGCAAACCGGCCTGCGTCTCGGCAAGTTGAATCAAAACCAGTTCGGCTACGAGGATGAGCGTGTGCTCGATGTGGTCATGCGCGGTCACACCGAACTGTGGGCTGCGATGAAGGAGCGGGATCGCATTTACGCCGACCCGAACGCGACCGACGACGACTACATGAAGGCGGCAGAGCTCGAGGGTGTGTTCGCCGAATACGGCGGCTACGATGCCGAGGCCCGGGCGGGCAGCATCCTCACCGATGCCGGCATTCACGAGTCGCGGCACAACGGACCGATGCGCGAGGTACCCCCGGGGCTCAAGCTGCGCGTATTGCTTGCGCAGGCGCTGTTTTCGAGACCGGACGTACTGCTGCTGGACGAGCCGACCAACAATCTCGACATCAATTCCATCCGCTGGCTGGAAAGCGCGCTCAACAACTACGACGCCACCATGGTGATCATCAGCCACGATCGACACTTCTTGAATCAGGTCTGCACCCACATGGCGGATCTGGATTTTCAGCAGCTGAAAATTTATCCCGGCAACTACGACGACTTCATGCTGGCGTCGGTTCAAGCTCGGGCGCGCGTCGAAGCCGCGAATGCGAAAGCCAAAGACCGCATCTCCGACCTGCAGGAATTCGTGCGGCGCTTTTCCGCGAACGCGTCCAAGGCGCGCCAGGCGACCTCGCGCAAAAAGCAGCTCGAAAAAATCAAGATCGAGGAGATCAGGCCGTCGTCGCGGCAAAACCCCTACATCCGCTTCGAGCAAGGCAAGAAGCTGTACCGTTCGGCCGTATCGGTCGAGAAGCTGTCTTTCAGCTATCCAGGGTCGGACGAGAAAGTCCTCAACGATCTGACATTCAATGTGGAAGGCGGCGAGCGCATCGCCATCATCGGACCGAATGGTGCCGGCAAGACCACGCTGATGCGCTGTCTCGCCGGCGAATTGCGGCCCACCGGCGGCCGAATCGTTTGGGTGGAGAACGCTCAACCAGGCTACATGCCGCAGGACCCGCAAGCCGAGTTCGACGACAAGGCCGATCTATTTTCGTGGATGTCGCAATACACGGGCAAGGCCGATGACGATCAGATCGTTCGTGCGACTTTGGGAAGGCTGCTATTTTCGGGAGAAGAGACCAAGAAGTCGGTGAAGGTTCTTTCCGGCGGCGAGAAGGGCCGCATGATCTACGGCAAACTGATGTTGACCAAGCCCAATGTTCTATTGATGGACGAACCCACCAATCACATGGATATGGAAACCATCGAGTCGCTGCAAATCGGCCTCGAGCACTATCCCGGCACCCTCATTTTCGTGTCGCACGACCGCGAGTTCGTGGGCGGCCTCGCCACGCGCATCATCGAACTCCGTCCGGGCGGCAGCGTTACGGATTTCCGGGGTACCTACGATGAGTACCTGAAGGGCCAGGGAATCGAGGTATAGCGGGACTCTGTCATAGCTTGCTACGATTCGCGAAATTCGCGTCCAGGGGGATGACGGTGCGGAACCTAGCGGCTGGCTCGTGCGTATATATTCTGCTCTCGGCATTCTCCGTGGCGGCGCCGCTGCCGGCCGATCCCGTCAGCCTCAACCGCATCGCCGATGCAGCCTTCAACCATGGCGAGGTGGTCGACATCGCAGCCTATCTGGCCGATCAAATCGGCGGGCGAATGACCAATTCTCCGGCCATGCGCCAGGCTGAGCGTTGGACGCAGGAGAAGTTCAAAGGCTGGGGATTGAAGGACGTCAGGACCGAGGCCTTCGATTTTGGCCGCGGGTGGTGGATAGAATCCGCTCAGGTGCGCATGACGGCGCCGCGTCCGCTCGAATTGCGCGGCATTCCCATCGCCTGGACACCCGCCACCAACGGTGTCTTGACCGCGCCGGTAATCGTTGCGCCCATGCTCAACGACAGGGACTTTGCGGATTGGAAGGGCAAGTTGTCGGGGAAAATCGTCCTGGTGACCTGGCCCGGGCCGCCGCGGGATGACGCCGACGCGCCATTCCAGCGGCTGAGCGACGCGGACGTGGCGAGGCTGGACAGGTACCAGGAGCCGACGTTTGATCCGGAAGCGAGGCAGAAACGCCTGGAGCGGTTTCGCTTCAGAGCCAAGCTGGACAGCTTCTTGGCCGAAGAGGGTGCCGTGGCTTGGGTGCAGATGTCGCGAGTCGAAGGCCGGCTGGTGCATGGCGAAGGCTATTCGTATCGCGTAGGCAAAACACCCAAGCTGCCGGCCCTGGAGCTCGCAGCCGAGGACTACCGGCGTCTCGCCCGCCTCGCGACGCTCGGCGGCGTCACGCTCGAAATCGACAGCCGCGTTCACTTCGAGGATGCCGATCACAACGCCTACAACATCCTTGCGGACATTCCGGGCCGTGATCCACAAGCAGGCTATGTGATGGCCGGCGCGCACCTCGACAGTTGGGTCGCGGGGGACGGCGCTGCCGACAACGGCGCCGGCAGCGCGGTGGTGATGGAGGCTGCCCGCATCCTAGCCAGTATCGGCGCGCAGCCCCGGCGCACCATCCGATTCGCTCTGTGGGCCGGCGAGGAGCAGGGGATGCTGGGTTCCGGCGCATATGTCGAGAAACACCTCGCGCGGCGCGCGCCGCAAACCGATCCGTCGCTCGCGGACATTCCGCCGTTTTTCTCCCTGGAAACCTTTCCGGTACAGACTCTGCCGGGATTCGCGGACCTGGCGGCATATTTCAATCTCGACAACGGCTCCGGCAAGATCCGCGGTATCTATACCGAAGGCAATTTCAGCGTGGTGCCGATTTTTCGCGAATGGCTGTCGCCGTTTGCGAGCCTGGGCGCGGCCGCCGTGGTCGCGCAACCCACGGATGCGACGGACCACGTTTTCCTGAGCCGGCTTGGTCTGCCGGCGTTTCAATTCATTCAAGATCCCCTCGACTATGAAACTCGAGTTCACCACACGGACCTCGACACCTTCGATCACTTGCGTCCGGAGGATCTCCGACAGGCGGTGGTAGTCCTCGCGAGCGTCCTCCTGGATGCGGCCAACGTCGACCGGCCCTTGCCCCGCAAGATCCTGCCCAGTCAACCCCGGGTCACTGATCCCTTTCATTACCCGGACCCGGCGAAGAAATAGCGCCCGCGATCTTCGCTATCCGCCATGGCCGGCCGTGGAATCGTGGCCTCAAGCCCGCTTGACCCGCCCGCGCCTAAAATCGGCGATGATTTCACGCGCGGCATTATGGCCCGGCGCACCGGTCACGCCCCCGCCGGGATGCGTGCCGGATCCGCACATATAGAGTCCCTTCAAGGGTCCGCGATAGTCGCCGTGTCCCAACATCGGCCGCGCCGAGAACATCTGGTCCAAACTGAGTGCACCATGAAAGATATCGCCGCCGATCAGGCCGAAGGTCCGCTCGAGATCGAGCGGGCTCATGATCTGCCGTCCCAGCACCGAGGCCTTGAAATTCGGCGCATGACTGTTGACGAGATCGATCATGACGTCCGCCACTTGTTCGCGGTGCGCGTCCCATGAAGCCCCATTCGGCAGCACGGGAGCGACGTGTTGACAGAACAGACTGGCCACGTGCTGACCCGCGGGCGCCAAGCTGTCGTCCAGAGTCGAGGGAATCAGCATCTCGACGATGGGGCGCTTCGACCACCCGCCGGCCTTGGCATCGAGATACGCCTGATCCATGTAGTCCAGGCTCGGCGCCATGATGATGCCGGAAGCATGATGCTCGGCGAGCGATCGGCCCGGCAGTACCGTGAAGTCGGGCAACTCCGACAAAGCGACGTTCATGCGAAATGTGCCGGACCCGCAGCGCCAGCGGCTGATGCGCTCGCGAAAGTCCTGCGGCAGAGCCTTTGGATCGATCAGCGAGCCGTACAAGAGCTTCGGATTCAAATTCGATACGACGCTGCGCGCACGAATCGCATCGCCTCGTTCGGTGACGACACCCACGGCGCGGCCGGCTTCAACCAGCACCTCACGCACCGGGCTCGACACTCGAATGTCCACCCCGCGTTCGACCGCCGCTTTGGCCATGGCCTGGCTGATCGCGCCCATGCCGCCAATTGCATGTCCCCAGGCGCCCTTCTTGCCGTTGACTTCGCCGAACACGTGATGCAGCAAGACGTAGGCGGAGCCGGCTGTATAAGGACTCGCATAGTTGCCGACGATGCCGTCGAAACCATACGCCGCCTTGATCGGCGCACTTTCGAACCAGGCATCCAAGTAATCGCCCGCGGATTTGACGAACAAATCCAGCAGTTCACGGCGCATCGGCATATCGAGTTTGGATATTCGCCTGCCCAGGCGCGCACTGCGCAGCAATTCCGGCAACGCGTCAAGCCAACTGCCGGCGGTGACATTCGGCGGCGTTTCGAGCACCAGATCGCGCAGCACATCGGCGATCACCTCGAGGCGTTCGGCGTAAGCGGCGAGCCGGGCGGCGTCGCGTGCCGAGAATTTCGCCACCTCTTGCTCGGTCTTGCCGGCGCCGATCTTGAGGTACCGGGCCGCGTCGAGCGGCAGAAAATTGGCGAGCTTGCGCTCGACAATGCGCAAGCCGTGCCGCGGCAGGTCCAAATCCCGGATGACCTTGGGATTGAGCAGCGAGACGGTGTATGCCGCGACGGAATTGCGGAAGCCCGGGTGAAATTCCTCAGTCACGGCCGCGCCGCCGACCACGTCGCGTCTTTCGAGCACGGTTACTTTGAGGCCGGCCGCCGCCAGATAAGCGGCGCAGACGAGCCCGTTGTGCCCGCCGCCGACGACCACCACGTCCCGCGGCGTCGAGTCAACCATGGCTGTGGCTCAAACCCATGGTGGCGCCTTCGAGCTTCAGCGCCGTTTCGGCGCGGCGTCCGCCTTGGCGGTTCGCGGCGCCGCCAAAAGCCGGGGAAAACCGCCCTGGCACAGCGCGTTGACCCAATCCTCGCACAGCGCGATCGCCTCGCGCGGCTTGAAGACCGTGGGGCTCAGGCTCAATTCGACCCAGAACCCGTCGAGCAGCGCGGACAGCGCAATTGCGGCCGGCCGCGGCCGGAACGGCGGCGCCGCGCCGGAGTCGACCAACTGGCCGAGCAGCGACTCCAGGACCGCGCGGTACTTGCCGTAGGTGCTGAAGTGCACGGCACGTATTTCGGCCGAATGAGCCACCATGCTCCAAAACACCAGCCACACATTGAATAGCTGCGGATCGAGGATCTCGGGCGCGAACGAAGCGCGGAAGAAATTGCTCAATCGTTCGCGCGGCGACACCGTCTTGTTTTCCGCCTGGCGGCGGATCGAGTCGAGCAGCGACAGAGCCAGCGTTTCGTAGGTTTCCGCGATGAGGCCCGACTTGCTCGGAAAATGATGGTTGATCAAGCCGATCGACACCCCGGCAGCGGCGCTGATCCGGCGCACTGAGACGCCTTCGTGGCCAAACTGCTTCAAGCAGCGCAGGGTGGCGTCGACCAGCGCCTCACGCCGCACTTCGGGAGTCGCACGGTGAAATTTCGGTACATGCCGCTTGGTTGCCATTTGTTGTCCTTTTCAGGGGATTATACTCAAGCGTGGGCGTCTGACCCGCTCTACGACGGCCGTTCGTTGACGAAGGTCCCGATTCGCTCCGTTACATAGCGTCTGATGTCGAGATTATGATCTTCCATCGGCGCGTAGTAGCCCTGGGTGTGGACACGTGAGCTGATTCCATTTTGCACGCCGGCGCATACCTCCCAATCTTGCCGGTTGACCAGATCCCAGAAATCCACCGCGTCCGAGGCGTCAAACCCGGGCTTCGCCATCTCATGGGGCTCGAACAGAAAATGGCAGGCGATGGCGGTGCGTTCAGGGCCGAGGGGTTGCAGGATGAACGCCGCCACATGGTCGCAGGCCACGCTCAAGAAGAGATTGGGGTAGACGAGCTCGCCCTTGTGCCGTACCTGTTCGTCCGCGTCGAGTCCTGGAAAGGGGCGGCGCACGGTCGATCCGCTGCGGGTGAAGGTATAGGCCCCGTCGCGATGCGGGATGCCGCGATTCCAGTCCAGATGGGCGCCGCCTGCCTCGCGAAACGCGGGCACCAGGGCGCAGAGCTCCGGATGCACCCCGCCGCAGTGGTAGCACTCGTTATAGTTTTCGCAAATGACCTTCCAATTCGCCGCGACTTCGTAGCGGATGGTGGCGCCTATCCTCAAGCTGCTCAGTGGATAGCGCCGCAACCGCTCCGGGATGCCGTCCAATTGGGCGGCCAGGGGCTTGGCCTCGGCCGGCGTCAAATTCAAGAACACGAATCCACCCCAGGTGTCGACGCCGACGGGATACAGATGGAAGTCGTCCTTTTTGAACCCCGCGACGCCGCTCAAGTGCGGCGCGGCGATGAGTGCGCCGTCGAAGTCGTAAGACCATTGGTGGTACGGGCACACGATCAAGCGCGCGGCGCTGATTCCGCCGGGTAGCGCCACGCGCATGGCCTGCGTTTCCGCCGGCGTCCTGCAAAGACGCGATCCACGATGCCGGCACACATTGTAGAAGGCCCGCAATTGGCCCGCGCGATTGCGCACCATGAGCACGCTCTCGCCAAGCACGTCCAACACCAGGTAGTCTCCGGGCTGCCGCAATTCTTCCTCGCGGCAGACCCCCAGCCACTCGCGGCAGAAAATGCGCTCTTTTTCGGCTTTGTATACCTCCGTGCTGCGGTACCAGCTGGAGGGCAGAGTGCGTTCCAATTGCGCGGCGCTCATATCGGAAAGTCCCTCGTGTAGCTTAAGGTCTTGGGCTGCGCATCGAACTCCCGCGCGTAGCGATGTCCGCTGTGAACCGCGTGCACGATGGCTCCCGGGGCGAGCGCGTCGCCGATGCGCGTGACCGCCGCGATGCCGGCGCTCTTAAGATCGGCGCCTCTGGCGATGAGCGATTGATACAGATCGTCGCGCGGCACCCGCACTCCGACCAGTACCAGCGAGCGGCAAGCGAGGCGCTTTTCCGTGCCGCTGTACACATCCGCGAGCGTGACGGCCTCGCCATCGAAGCCCGTCACGCGCTGCAGCGTATGAATCGCAACCCGCGCCTTGATGAGTGCACGATGCACCAGCGGCAGCTCGTTGGTCATGAATGTCCACGCCGACGCGTTGCCCGCAGTGGTTACATAGGCCACATCGCCGCCGGACTTGGCCAGCTGTTCGGCAATGGCGCCAGCCAGGTAGTAATTGTCGAAATCGAACACGACCACGGGACCCGGCGGCACGACACCCGCGGCAAGGTCATCGGGCGTGTAGACGGCCGGTCCGGCCAATTCCCCGGCCGGAAACTCCAGGGTCGAAAATAGCATCTTGGTCCAGCGCGCGCCGGTTGCGATGACGACGTGGCGGTGTTCCAGACCCAGAATATCGTCCACACCCAGCGCGCTGCCCGGGTACATGCTGACGTTCGGCCGGTCGCGCAGCTGACCCAAACGCCAGTCGGCAACCCGGCTCCAGGTCTTGAGTCCCGGAAGCGCGGTTTCAAAACGCAATCGGCCGCCGAATTCCTTGGCCGAGTCGGCGATCGTCACCGTATAGCCGCGCTTGCTAAGCGTCGTGGCGCACTCGAGGCCGGCCGGACCGCCGCCCACGATCAGGACGGCGGCGTCGCTGGCCGGCGGCGCAAACCGTTCGGGATGCCAGCCGCGGCGCCACTCTTCACCGGCGGTCGGATTCTGAGTACAACGCACCGGAACGCCGTCGTGCCAGCTCGAGATGCATATGTTGCAGCCGATGCATTCGCGGATCTCGTGCTCCCGACCCTCATCGATTTTCTTCGGCAGGAATGGATCGGCGATGGAAGGTCTTGCGCCGCCGATCAAATCGAGGATTCCGCGCCGTACCTGCGACACCATCACGTCGGGCGACGTGAAGCGCCCGACGCCCACCACCGGCCGTTTGGTCAACTGCTTGACGAAGTTGACGATGGGTTCGTGGCTGCCCTCGGGGGCAAACCGCGAAGGCGCACAATCGGTCGGACTGGAATCCATCTTGACGTCCCACAGGTCCGGCACATCGGCGAGCAGCGCCACCACTTCGTGGGCCTCGGAGACGGCGTTCCTGCCGGGCCTGCCGCGCAGTTCTTCCATGCTGATGCGCAGCGCGACGGCACACTTGTCGCCGACGGCGTCGCGCGTCACGTCCAGCAATTCACGCACCAAGCGCACGCGATTCTCGATCGAACCGCCATAGGCGTCGGTGCGGCGGTTGTATTCCGGCAGCAGAAATTCATAGGGCAGATAGCCCATGCCGGCGTAGACATAGACGATGTCGAAGCCCGCCTGCATGGCGCGACGCGCACCAGCGGCCTGCCAGCGCAGCAAATCCTGGATGTCGGACGTATCCATGGTTCGCGGGCGCAGATTGCCCATGAATCCCAAATGGGTCGACAGCCAGGGCATGCCCGAGGGCGACAGGGGCGCCATTCGGCTGGTGCGGTTCAACGTGCATGCCCCGCCATGCCACAGTTCGATTCCGGCCAGCGCCCCGTGCCGGTGCACGGCATCGGTCATCACGGCGTGGGAACGAATGTCCCGGTCGTCCCACAGGACGGCAAAGGGCAGCGGCGAGTCGTCCGAGCTCTGATGGATCGACACCGCGCCGGTGCAGACCACGCCCCAACCGCCTTCGGCCTTGGTCTCGCGGAAGCTTGCGCGCACCTGCGGCAGCGAATTGGTCATGCCGCTCGCGTGCGGCACCTGATAGAAGCGATTCGGCGCCGTCACGGGTCCGATGCGCACCGGTTCGAATAAGACATCAAAGCGCGGATTGCGCGCCATGGCGGATCCCTTGCATGCTGCGGCTCGAAGAGTGTGCGCAGAGTAATTGATCGATCGTACAGTAGCAACCGATGCCGGAGAGCACGGCGCTGTGCGCCGGCGGACGCACTGCGCCAAACATGGCTTGCTCGAGGATTGCGCGTCAGGCGGCGCGGAAGGCCCGGAAGTCGAGACCGAGCGCGCTCGCCACCGCCTCGTGGGTCAATTGACCGGCGTGGACATTGAGGCCTCTGCCTAAGCCGGGATCATACGCGATTGCTTGCCGCCAGCCATGGTCGGCCAGCGCCCTCACGTACGGCAACGTGGCGTTGGTCAGGGCGAAAGTCGACGTGCGCGGCACCGCGCCCGGCATATTGGTGACGCAATAGTGAATCACCCCGTCGAGCACGTAGGTCGGCTCGGCATGCGTGGTGGGTCGGCTGGTTTCGAAACAACCGCCCTGATCGATGGCGATGTCGACCAGCACTGCGCCGGGCTTCATGGTCTTGACCATTGCGCGGGTCACGAGCTTCGGCGCCGCGGCGCCGGCGATCAGCACCGCGCCGATGACGAGGTCCGCGTCGCGAACGAGTTCTTCGATCGCGTGCGCGGTCGAGTACACGGTTTTCAATTGGCTGCCGAAGATGGATGACAGCTCGCGCAGCCGTTTGACGGATCGGTCGACCACGGTGACGTCGGCGCGCATGCCGACGGCCATTTCCGCCGCGTGCGTCCCGGAAACGCCGCCGCCCAGCACCACGACCTTTGCGGGCGCCACGCCCGGCACTCCACCCAGCAGGACTCCGAATCCGCCGTTGGCCTTCTGCAGGCTGTTGGCCCCTACCTGCACGGACATGCGGCCGGCAACTTCGCTCATCGGCGTGAGCAGAGGCAACGAGCCGTCAGGCGCGGTGACGGTCTCGTAGGCAATCGCGGTTGCGCCGGAGGCGAGCAGGGCCTGCGCCTGGGCCAGATCCGCCGCCAAATGCAGATAGGTGAACAGGGTCTGCCCGCTGCGCAGCTGCCGGCATTCGGCGATTTGCGGCTCCTTGACCTTCACGAGAAGTTCGCTGCTCGCGAAAATGTCTTGCGCACCTTGTGCAATCAGCGCGCCTGCCGCTTGATAGTGCGCATCCTCGAAGCCGATACCCGAACCGGCGCCGCTCTGCACGAGCACCTGATGTCCCGAATCGACGAGCTCACGAACGCCCGCCGGCACCAGCCCAACACGATACTCGTGAATCTTGATCTCTTTGGGGACGCCGATTTTCATGAGTCGCTCCGTTCGCTGCAGCCAGGTTTGAGTACCGCTAGGGTACGTAAGCCCGTAACAGGAACATTGCAAAAACTGGTCCCGCAACAGGGTGAAATGGCAGAATATGGCGGCTAATGGCCATTTCCGGCAAGAAACTGCCGAAACCGCGGAGGGACAGCAAATGAAATTGGATCGCTACGATCGGGCCATCGTGCGCGCCCTGCAGCTCGACGGCCGAGTCACCAACAGTCAATTGGCCGAAGGCGTCAACTTGTCGGAGTCCGCTTGCCTGAGACGGGTTCGCGCCCTCGAGGAGTCGGGCTTCATCGAGGGGTACACCGCTTTGATCAATCAGCAGAAGGCCGGCTGCCCGGTGAACGTGTTCGTCAACATTACCTTGGAGCGCCAGGAGCAGGCGCATCTGCACGCGTTTGAGGAGGCGGCCCGCAAGGTCCCCGAGGTCATGGAGTGCTATCTCATGTCCGGTGAATATGACTACTTGTTGCGGGTCGTGTTGGCCGACACCGCCGATTTCGAACGTCTGCACAGTCAGCATCTCACACGATTGCCGAATGTCGCCCGGGTGCATTCGAGTTTCGCGCTGCGCACGGTGCAGCACTCGCGCGAGTTGCCGGTGCGCTAGATCGGGTATCTAGTTATTGGGCTTCAGCGCCAGAACGAAATTTATTTTCACGGCGTCAGCCACCTCATCAGTGCTCTTCCAGTCGCCTTGCCCGGCGCCAAAATCCAAACGTTTGAGTTTAGCGCTCCCCTCGAGCGTCGCGCCCGTGCCGGCCTGAGTGAACTGAAAATCGATCGGCACATCCCTGGTCACGCCGCGCAAGGTCAGCGCTCCCACCGCCGCATAACCGGTCGCGGTCTTGGCGAAGCTGCGCGTGACGTAGTGCGCCAGCGGAAAGTGCGCCACGTCGAAAACGTCGGCACCGCGGATGGTCGCGTCGCGATCCTTGTCCATCGAATCGACCGAAGTTAAGTCGATTTGCACGTCGAAATGCGAGCTCGCGAGCGCCTCCGGTGCGAACTGGATGTCCGCTGTAAATTTATGGAAAACACCTCTGAATTCGGCGCCGGCCTGCACGCCGATGAATTCCAGGCGGCTTTGGTGCGGGTCGGCGGTGTAGCCGGTCGGCGCGGCGAGGGCCGCGGCCGGAACGGCTGCGGCGGCGAGCAAGACAATCGATGCGGCGAGGCGTCTCATCATGGTCGGTTCTCCGGTTTGGCCTTCGCCAATTTGACGAACGGCAGCATGCGCAACAGCACATCGTCCTTATTCCAGAAATGATGCTTGAGCGCGGCCAGGATATGCAATACCGCAATGACGAAAAGAACGTCGCCCAAAATGTGATGCGTCGAACGGAGTACGTCGAACGCCGCTTCGTTCTTGGCGATGAGATTCGGCCACGTGAACAGCCCGAACCAACTGACCGAGTAGTTCTTCGCCGACGACATCAGCCATCCCGTCATCGGCATCGCGAGCAGCAGCACATAGAACGCGGCGTGACTGGTCCGCGCGAGCACCCGTTCCAAGTGCGTCATACCGGCAGGCAGTTCGGGAGGCGGATTCTTCAGCCGCCACAGCAGGCGCAAGATCGCCAGCATCAGCACCGTCATGCCGAAACTCTTGTGGCGGGCGAGCAGCGCCAATTTGTGCGCCCCGATCGGCAAATCGTCCGCCGAAATCGCCAGCACGAACTGCGTCACGATCAACCCGGCGATGAGCCAATGCAATGTTTGCGCGACCGCGGTGTAGCGCCCCGATGAGGTTCGAATTGGCATGCCATTGGCTCCGCGCGCAAACTTGCGCGACTTCAAGTTTAGCAAGACAGCGGGGCCCTGCTCGTGTTCAAAATCGTTGGGATCGGGGTTCTGGCATTGTCGTTGGCTGCCTGCGGCGCGCTCAAGGGCCGCCACGCCGCGCCGCCAAGCCCCGGACCCGCTCCGAGTATCGAGCTGCCGCTGCCGGGCCGGGCCTACCAGATCGATGAAAATCGATCCGAACTCCGCATCCTGGTATACCGCGCCGGCCCTCTGGCGCGCTTCGGGCACAACCACGTCATGGTCAATCGCAGGGTTCACGGAGCGGTCAATCTTGCGCAGCCGAGGGTGCCTCGGCATTTTGGCTCAGTGTGCCGGTCGCCGAATTCATCGTCGACGAGCTGCCAGGCGCGCCGCGAAGAAGGCGCGGATTTCGCCGCCGACGTTCCCGACGACGCCAGATCGGGAACTCTGCACAACATGCTGAGCGCGGCGGTTCTCGACGCCGCCGAGTATCCCGACATCAGCATCAACGGCACCGCCGCCGCCGGCGCGCCGGACTCAGGCGCCGCCCCGCGGGTTGCGACCCTCACGATCGGCGTCGCGGGACATGAATCGACGATCGAGGTGCCTTTCGTACTTGAAAGCGACTCGGGGCGCCTGTCGGCAAGCGGTTCTTTCGAATTGCGCCAATCCGTCCTCGGGCTCACTCCGTACAGCTTGATGCTGGGCGCGTTGCAGGTTCAGGATGCGATGACGGTCAAATTCCGATTCGTCGCCACCTGCAAATTAGCGCACCCTCGGCACTCACCTTTCAGGCCGCTTCGGTCAGCAGGATCGGCGTCCCCTCCGGGGCGGTCAAAACCGCGGCGGGAATTTGGCGCAGCGGCGCCGGTATTTCGCCGGTCGGCGATATGCCGATGTCGGCGAGGCGCGCCAGGGTTCCGCCGACATCGTCGACCTCGAACCGCAGCGTCGAGCGCCGCAAATGCGCCGGGTTATACAATCCCAGATCGACGTAGTCGCTGGTGCACGATACGTGGGGCAGGCGGTCGTTGCGTCTCGTCGATGCCGACGAACCCGAATTGTTCCCAGTAGGCCTTCGCCGCCTCAAGGTTCGGCGTGGGCAGCGCGATTTCCAGGAAATAACCGCATCGCGACGTGTCATTGCCGGTCGCGCTTGCTCGGCGAGAAGGTGCGCGCCTCGATGAGTCTGACCAGCTGACCGGAAGGGTCGAACCAGCCGACTTCGTTGAATACGTCGTTGCCGAGGCGGCGGAATTCGAACTCGACTCCCAAGCCCTCGAGCGTCCCCAGGTATTTGAGCAGATCCGGCTTGACGAAAGTCATGGAGGGCGCCGGCATCGGCTCTTGATGCAGCCCGAGGCAGATCCTGCCGTCCGTCACGACCGCGTAGGGATGGAGCCAAGCCTCGCCGACCTCCGCCTGGGAGAATCCGAGCCTCGTGTAGAAATCCAAGGATGCCTGAATGTCCGGCGTTGCGAGCGAGAACTCCAGGAACCGTCCGAGCACCGGTCTCTCAACTCACTCCGCCGACGCACACGTACTTCAGTTCGGTGTAGTCGAGGATCCCGTACTTCGAGCCTTCGCGGCCGATTCCCGATTCCTTCACGCCGCCGAACGGCGCCACTTCGGTGGAAATGATGCCGGTGTTCAGCCCGACGATCCCATATTCGATGGCTTCGGTCACCCGCCAACTCCGCGCCAGATCGCGCGTATATAAATATGCCGCCAAGCCGAATTCGGTGTCGTTGGCCATGGCGATCGCCTCGGCTTCCGTTTGGAATTTGAACAGCGGCGCCACCGGACCGAAGGTTTCTTCGCGCGCCACCAGCATGTTGGGCGTCACCCGCGGTGAGGATGGTGGGTTCGAAGAACGTCCCCCCCAGCGCGTGCCGCTTGCCGCCCAATCTTGACCGATGCGCCCTTGGCCACGGCGTCCGCGATATGTTCTTCGATTTTGGCGATCGCCTTGGCGTCGATCAGCGGGCCCTGGTCGGTGACGCCGGCCAGTCCGTCGCCGACGCGCAATTTGCCGACGGCTTCGTAAAGCTTTGCGCGCAAACTCGTCGTACACGCCGGCCTGCACCAACAGTCGATTGGCGCAAACACAGGTCTGACCCGTGTTGCGATACTTGCTGGCGATGGCTCCTTGCACCGCCGCGTCCAGATCGGCGTCGTCGAAGACGATGAACGGCGCATTTCCGCCGAGTTCCAGCGATATCTTCTTTACCGTGGCGGCGCATTGCGCCATCAATTTCTTGCCGATTTCCGTGGATCCGGTGAAGGTCAGCTTGCGGACGGCGGGGTTCGAGGTCATCTCGCCGCCGATCGCGGCCGCAGAACCCGTGATGACGTTGAATACCCCCTTCGGGATGCCCGCCCGATGGCTGAGCTCCGCCAACGCGAGGGCGGAATAGGGCGTCTGGGTGGCCGGCTTGCAGACCATCGTGCATCCCGCCGCCAGCGCGGGCCCGGCCTTGCGGGTGATCATCGCAGCCGGAAAGTTCCACGGGGTGATGGCCGCGACCACGCCGACGGCTGCCGCAGCACGAGAATCCGCTTGTCGGGTTGATGACCGGGGATGATATCGCCGTACAGGCGCTTGGCTTCCTCCGCAAACCACTCGATGAAAGAAGCGGCGTAGAGCGATTTCGCCTTTGGACTCGGCCAACGGCTTTCCCTGCTCCGCGGTCATGAGGATGGCGAGGTCCTCCTGATGCGCGAGCATCAGCTCGAACCAGCGCCGCAGTGCCGCGGCGCGATCCTTGGCGGTGCGGGCCGCCCAGGCAGGCAGGGCAGCGGCAGCGCAGGCGATCGCGCGGCGGCATTCGGCGGCGCCCATGTTCGGTATGAGTCCGATTTTTTCGGCCGTGGCGGGGTTGTGGACGGCCAGCGTGCCGCCATTCTCCGCGCCCACCCAGGCGCCGTCGATGAAGCACAGTTCGCGCAGCAGCAGAGGATCTTTGAGTTGCATGGTCAGCAGGATAACGCGTTCAGCGAACTCGTCAACGCTCCAGAATGGCGGTGACGCCCATGCCGCCCGCCGTGCAGATCGAGATCAGGCCGCGCTTGGCCCGCTGTTCGTCGAGAATCTTGGCGAGCGTGGCGACGATGCGCGTGCCGGTCGCGGCAAACGGGTGGCCTATCGCGAGACTGCCGCCTTTCACGTTGAGCTTGGATCGATCGATGCTGCCGAGTGCGCCGGGCAATCTTAACTTGTCGCGGCAGAATATCGGGTCCGCCCAGGCCTTGAGCGTGCACAGCACTTGACCGGCGAACGCCTCGTGGATCTCGTAGAAGTCGAAGTCCTGCAGTGCAAGCTGCGCGTCGCTCAGCATTCGCGGTACGGCGTAAGCCGGCGCCATCAGCAGGCCCTCTTTTTTATCGATGTAATCGACCGCCGCCACCTTGCCGTAACTCAAGTACGCCAGCACCGGCAGGTTGCGCTCGCGCGCCCATGCTTCGCACGCGAGCAGCACCGCCGACGCGCCGTCGGTCATCGGCGTCGAATTGCCCGCGGTCAGGGTACCGGCTCCCGAGATATCGAACACCGGCTTGAGTTTGCCGAGTTTTTCGAGGCTGGTGTCGGGACGAATATTGTTGTCCTGGGCGACCCCGAGATAATCGCGCACCAACTCCTTGTAGAATCCTGAGGCGTACGCGGCGGAGGCCTTTTGATGGCTTTCGAGCGCCAATTGGTCCTGCTCGGCGCGCGTGATACCCCAGGTCTTGACCATGAGTTCCGTGCTTTCACCCATCGACAATCCGGTTCGCGGCTCGGCGACGCCGGGCAGCACGGGGCGCAAATCTTTCGGGCGCAAACCGAACCAAGGACTCGCGCGTTCGCCGAACGTCTTGCCGCGGAAGCTTCGCAGCAACAGCTGCTGGAAACTCTTCGGGTAGACCACGGGAGGATCGCTCACGGTATCGACGCCCGCCGGCAATCGCGCAGTCGATCTGGCCGAGCGCGATCTTGTTGCCGAGCAAAATCGCCGCTTCCAGGCTGGTGCCGCAGGCGCGCTGCAAATCGAGTCCCGGCGTCTCCGCAGCGAGTCCCGACCCAAGCACCGATTCGCGCGTCAGATTCCATTGGCTGGAATGTTTCATGACCGCCCCGGCGGCGACGTCGTCCAGCCGCTGTCCCTGCAGCCCGTAACGCTCCACCACACCGCGCAACGCGGCGGTCAGCATGTCTTGATTGCCCACCTGAGCGTAGGCGCCGTTGCCGCGGACAAACGGAATGCGCACACCGCCGACGATCGCGACGCGGCGCGGACTTGTTCCGACCAACATAGGGCTCTCCCGCACGACTGGAAACCTAAGCGTCGATTATGAACCTACCTGCCGGCTTATAATCGATTGGATGACTCGATTTTTCGCCGTTGAGTTCGCTCGCACTCGCCTTTTTGGGACTCGCCGCCTGCGGCAGAGCCCCTGCGCCGCCGCCCTCCCCGGCGGCCGAACGCGGTGGCGCCGCACGAGAACTTGAACGGGATCGTCGAGCGATATTGGGACGAACGTGCGCCCGCCGGGGTTTCGATTGCGCCGCAATTCTTGGCCGATTCCCTGAGTCTGGAACGACGTTTTCTTGCCGAAGTGCTCGCCGTGCCGCGCGCCCCGCTGGACGCGGATGCCGCTCTGACGTACGACATTTTCAAGAGACGGCGCGAATTGGCCATCGAAGGCTTCACCTATCCGAGCGAACTTTTGCCGGTCAATCCTTTCGATTCAAGGCCTCTTGAGTTCGCACGCGCGGCTGCGAGGTTCGGCCAGCAGCCGCGCAAGACCGACGAGGAATTGGCCGATTGGCAGCGGCGGATCGATGACTACGTCCGTTGGACCGAACAAGCGATCGCGAATATGCGCGAGGGAATGCGCCGCGGTTACACCTCGCCGCGGGTACTGATGGAGCGGATGCTGCCGCTGCTCAAGGCCCTCGGAGAGGATGCTCCCGGCAACGTGTTCTACACCACGAAGCTCGAGGGTGCGGTGAAGGGCAAGCTGCTGCCCGCCTATCGCGAGCTGCACGATTTCATTCGAGCCGAATATTTGCCGCGTGCGCGGGCCAGCGTCGATTTGCCGGCGCTGCCGCTGGGGGCGTCCTGGTACGCCATGTTGGTGAAGCGCGCGACGGGGAGCCAGCTGCGGCCGAGCGAGATCCACGACATCGGCGTGACCGAGGTCGACCGCATCCGGACGCGGCTGCTCGCGCTGCCCGCGGGCATACCGGCTGCCGGCGCCGGCAACCTGCTCGACGCGTACCAGGGGCTGAAGGTGCAAACGCTGGCGGCGATGCCGAACTTGTTTTCAAGCCCGCCGCCGACTGACTTCGAAATTCTGGCACTCGGCGCGTCGAGCGAGGCAACGGCTGTGCTCGTCTATCGGCCCGCCGCCCCGCAGAGCGCGGCGCCCGCCATCCTGTATGTAAATGCCGCTCCGACCTCGGGCACGCCCGCGACCTTGGATAGCGCAGGTTTTCTCAGCGAAGCAATTCCAGGACGCCACTATCAATCCGCGCTTCAGCAGGCGCGCGGCGACTTACCCAGATTCCGCCGCTTCGGCACCGAGCCGGCCTTCGTCGAGGGCTGGGCTCTGTATGCGGCGTCCCTGGGCGAGGAAATGGGCCTGTACCGCGACGATGAAGCCCGCCGAGGCGCTCTGTTGGGGCAATTGAAGTGTGCGGCTGCGCTGGTCGTCGATACCGGCTTGCACGCGCAGGGCTGGACGCACGCGCAAGCGGCCGCGTATCTGCGCGCGCAGCTCATGCTCGACGATGCCGAGGCCAATTTGATGACCGACCGCTTCGTGGCATTGCCGGGTGACGCGTTGGCGTGCAAGATGGGCGAACTCAAGATCCAGGCGCTGCTTACCCGAGCGAGACAGTTGCTGGGTGCACGCTTCGATATCCGCGAGTTTCATTCCGAGGTTCTCAAGGACGGTGCCATGCCGCTCGACATTCTCGAGGCAAAAATGCAGCTCTGGTTGGAGGCTCGACGCTGATGCATGCGCTTTCGAACAACCGCCAGGCGGTGATATCCGTCGAACCGTGTGGACCGGTAGGAGTCAGACTAACTCGTGCGCTCGTCACTCATCATCATCATGTTGCTCTGCCTCGCGGTCCATGCGGCGCGCGCCGCGAACCTCGCACAGGAGTCCGCGCAGCATGGCGACATCGAGGTGGCAGTGTCGCTCGACGCCGCGGAACAGAGCGGCAGTGCCAGCGCATCGGTCAGGATTCATGCGCACCGCGAGGTGGTGTGGTCCTTGATCACGAGCTGCTCGGAGGCGCTGCACCTGGTTCCGGGCCTGGTCGCCTGTGAGGTGATGGAAACGGCGCCGGACCGGTCTTGGCAGCGTATTCGACATGTGATGGATTACTCCTGGTACACCCCCAAACTGCATTATGAAATTCGTGCATCCTATGATCGGCCCTCCCGCGTGTCGATCGAACGCGTCTCGGGCGACCTGCGCATCTTGCGCGGATCGTGGGCATTGCAGAGCGACGGCGAGGAGACGGTCGCGCACTACGCCGTGGACCTGGCGCCGGGTTTTTGGGTGCCGCGCTGGGTCGTGCGGGCCGCCCTGCGGCGCGACTTGCCGAAGATGTTGCGTGCGCTGCGCACGCGTGCCGAGTTCCTCGAAAATCAGAAACCGCAGTAGCGAACCCAAGCTGGGCCGGCTGCTCCTGCTGGCGTGGATTGCGTCGACGCTCGGGCTCTGCGCCTGCGAGCGCCAGCCGGAGCCGCCGCCGCCGCGGGTCAAGCAGGTATTCCATTTGAATCCCTACGAGAAGGATTTCGGCTATTCGCAGGCCGTGCTGATCGACAAAACGCTGTATATTTCCGGCTCGGTGGCCGCGGATGAGAGCGGGCGATTGATAGCGCCCGGCGATATGGCCGGACAACTGCGCGCCGCCTACGGCAATGTACGCCGCACGCTCGCCGCGCACGGGGTCGGATTCGGCGAGGTCGTCAAAGAGACGATCTATACCACCAACATGGACGCTTTGGTGAAAGCATCCGACTTGAGGTTCGAGTATTACGACAAGGAGCGCCTGCCGACGACCTCCTGGGTACAGGTGCAGCGTCTGGTCGACCCGGGGTTCCTCGTTGAAATCGAGGTGATTGCAGAGCTGCCATAGAGGATCGAGGTATTGCGTAACGTGGTCGATAAGCAATTCGAGCGCCGCCTCGCGGGGCTCATCAATTCGGGTGAACGAGGGGTGTTGCGCGGCGGCCGCAAGGGCGTCGAGAAGGAGTCGCTGCGCGTCTCGCCGGGCGGCGACATCGTGCAGACACGGCATCCCGAGGCTCTCGGCGCCCCCCTCACCAATGAGCACATCACCACGGATTTTTCCGAGTCGCTCATCGAGCTGGTCACGCCGCCGTTCGGCGAAACCTGGGAGCTGCTGCAGTATTTGTGCGACATCCATCAATTCGTATATCGCCATCTGAACGACGAATTGCTGTGGGCGACCAGCATGCCGTGCGCTCTCGAGGGCGACGCCAGCATTCCGCTTGCACAGTTCGGCAGCTCCAACGTCGGCCGCATGAAGACCGTATATCGGCACGGCCTGGGAGTCCGCTACGGACGCATCATGCAGGCGATTTCAGGCGTGCATTTCAATTATTCCTTTTCCGCCCGCTTGTGGGGCGTGCTGCAGGAGGTCAACCAATCCAAACAGGCCCGGCAAAGCTTCGTGTCCGAGCAGTACTTCGGCGTGCTGCGCAACTATCGTCGCTACGGCTGGCTCGTCCTGTATCTGTTCGGAACCTCGCCCGCGGTGTCGAAGAGCTTTTTTGCCGGACGCGACACCACCCTCTCCATGCTCGATGCGGACACTTTCTACGAGCCGTACGGCACGTCTCTGCGCATGAGCGACATCGGTTATCGCAACAAGAATCAAGCGACGGTGAGCGTGTCGGTCAACAGCCTGGAGGAGTACGTGCGCGATCTGTCGCGCGCGATGGCCACCTCTTATCCGCCGTACGAGAAAATCGGCGTCAAGGTGGACGGCGAATACCTGCAACTCAATGCCAACATCCTGCAGATAGAGAACGAATACTACAGCTTCATCCGGCCAAAGCGGGTCGCGCGCTCCGGCGAGCGGCCCACCAAGGCGTTGCAACGTGCCGGGGTGGAATACGTCGAAGTGCGCGCGCTGGACGTGAGCGCGTTCGATCCGGTCGGCGTCAACCAGAACAAACTGCGATTCTTGGAGGCATTTCTCGCGCTCTGTCTGCTGCGTGAGAGCGCGCCGATCGGCCAGAGCGAACAGGCGAGCCTGGACGCCAATCACCTGCTGGTTGCGCGGCGCGGCCGCGAACCCAAGCTCAAGCTGAAGCGCGATGGCCGTGATTTCCCCATGCTCGATTGGGCGCGCGAGCTGCTCGACGCGATGCAAGGCCTGTGCGAACTGCTCGATCATGGCGAGTCGGCGCGCCCGTACGCCTCGGCTCTCGAACAGCAGCGGGCGAAGATCGACGACGTCGAGCGCACGCCGTCGGCACGCCTGCTGGCGGACATGCGGCAGAGCGGCGAGACGTTTTTCCAGCTGGCGCAGCGCATGTCGAAGCTGCACAAGGACTACTTTCTCGGGCTGTATCCGCCCAATGAGCGTCGTTTGGAGGAGTTTGCGGCTGCGGCGTGCGAATCGCGCGAGGCGCAAGCGCGCGTCGAGGCCGCCGACGACACGGATTTCGACACCTATCTCGCGCACTATCTCCGCGATTGAGCGCAGCGTCCCCGGCGGCTATGACAGGATCTTGTTGATTTGACATAATGCAAACCACGATCCGCACAGAGTTTTGCTCCAAAGAGTGGCGCAGGTCATTGAGCTGGTCCGGGCGGCTCTAGTACGGTGCACGGAATGAGCAATCCCGATCGACTCCCCACGGCGGATCTACCGGATTCTCCGCAGGCTCGCCAGCTGCAAGCGGGTTTTCCCTGGCTGACATTCAGTCCGGATCTCGAGCCGGAATTCCGGCGCACGCAGCTCGATGAGCACCTGCTCTACACGCGCGTCAATCTGATCCTGGCGGTGGTCATTTCGATCGCGTTTACCGCCATGGATTCCGCGATACTCGGCCGTGAGCTCAACCGAATACCCAGCATGATCCATGTGCTGCTGATCATTCCCACGCTGCTGATCGGGCTGGTGGCGAGCTTCTCGCAACACCGCCATCGGATCTATCCGCCGTTCGCGATGATCTCGGCGACCATTCTCGGTCTGGGCGTGGCCGCGACTCAGATCGTCGCCGCTCTCGGCGGCACGCCGATACTGTTTCCGTGCATGATGTTGACCATCACGTTCATTTATTTCATGGGCGGCCTGATTTTCTATCACGCGGTTGCGGCGAATATGATCGTGATGTTCGTCTACCTTGCCGCGGGCACCACCCTGCAGTTGCCGGGGCACGAGTTCGCCTACGACGCGCTGGCGATGATCGCCGCCAATCTGTTCGGCGCCACGGTAGTCTACATGCATGAAAAAACCAGCCGCATGCGCTTTCTCGAGGCCTGCCTGCTGCGGGAAATGGTGGCGCGGGATGGCCTGACCGGCATCCAGAACCGGCGCATGTTCGACCAGCACATCGAGCGCGTCTGGCAGCAGGCCGTGCGCGACGGCGAACGGGTGGCGGTGCTGCTCGCCGACATCGATTGTTTCAAGGACTACAACGATCGCTACGGACATCAGGCGGGCGACGAATGCCTACGAGCCGTGGCCGTGTGCCTCAGTCAGTGCGCGCGCCGGCCGCTCGATTTCGTGGCGCGCTACGGCGGAGAGGAGTTTGCGGTCATTCTGTACGAGGCCAGCCGCGAATACGTCGCCGAAGTGCTGACGCGAATTCAGCGGTCCATCGCGGAACTCAATATTCCGCACGAGGCATCGCGAGTGGCAAGCCGGCTGACGGTCAGCATCGGCGCAGCCTTTATCCTGCCGAGCAGCGCCCGCACCCACGAGGGTTTGATCCAATTGGCCGACGAGGCCTTGTATAGCGCCAAGGAACAAGGCAGAAATCGTGTGGTCGTCATGGAGGCCGAATATCACACGCTGAGAACCGGCCGCTTCGAAAAGCGGCGCGGACAGGGCGGCCTCTAGGAGCCTGCAGACAGGCTCCCGGCCCGTTCGACGAGTCGCGCGGCTCATGGCCGGTAGATCGCGATCCGCGGCTCTTCGCCGGATTTTCGGCTGGCGCGAAACATGCCTTCCGAGTTGAATTCCGTGGCGATTTCGCCGCTCCGATCGATCGCGATGACACCGCCTTCGCCGTGCAGCGCCGGGAGTTCTTCCAGGACGACTTCGCGTACGGCGTCGCGCAAGCTGCGGCCGCCGAAGCGCACACGCGCGCAGATATCGTGCGCGACCGCGGCGCGAATGAATATTTCCCCATGGCCGGTGGCCGACACGGCGCAGGAGCGGTCGTCCGCATAAGTACCGGCGCCGATGATGGGGGAATCGCCGACTCGGCTATAACGCTTCCCGGTCATCCCGCCGGTCGAGGTGGCGGCAGCCAGGCGGCCGTCAACGTCGAGCGCCACCGCTCCGACCGTACCCACATGCGAGATGGTCAGCGGCGACAGTCCGGCATCGCCGCTGCGGACGCGTTCGAGCTGGCGCCAACGCTCGGGAGTATGAAAATAGCTTTGCGGCACCAGTGCGACGCCGCGGCTCAAGGCGAACTCTTCCGCTCCCGCCCCGCTCAGCATGACGTACTCCGAATGCTCCATGACGGCGCGCGCCAGATCGATCGGGTTCTTGATGTGAGTCAGACCGCTTACCGCTCCGGCCCGCAGCGTGTGTCCGTCCATGATCGCCGCATCCAATTCGTTGCGGCCGTCGCGGGTGAACACGGAGCCGCGGCCCGCGTTGAACAGCGGGTTATCCTCGAGCACCATGACGGCGCGCGTCACCGCGTCCAAACTCGTGCCTCGTGCCCGGAGCACGGTGTAACCGGCCTCGAGCGCCTCTCCCAAGCCGGCCCGGTAATTCAATTCCTGCTCGCCGCGCATTTCCGCGCGCGGCAAGGTCCCTGCTCCGCCATGAATCGCTAGCCCGAACATCTAGCAGCCTGTCTCAAGTATTCCGCGTGACGCCAAGGCTAGCACGGCTACTGCCCCTGTCGCTGCGGCACGGTCACCTGCAGCCCATCCAAATCCGCCGTGATTTGAATCTGGCAGCTGAGGCGGCTGTTGGCGCGCGGCTCCCAGGCCGTCTCCAGCATGCCTTCCTCCATTTCCTCCCGCGGTTCGAGCCGCGCCAGCCACTTCGGATCCACGTACACATGGCACGTTGCGCACATGCACGCGCCGCCGCACAGCGCCACCACGCCCTGCACGCCATTTTGGCGCGCCGCCTCCATCAAGGTCAGCCCAAGCGGCGCGTTGATCTCGCGCTGGCCGCCGCCGGGCTCGGTGAACACGATCTTGGGCATCAAATCGAATCTTTGAGCGGCACTTGGATGTCCGCCAGCTTCTCCGGATTCAGGAGCGCGCGCTCGGCGATGAGTTTGCGCGCTGCCATATAGTCCTTCGAATGATTGACGGCTTCCACCGCAACCAATTCTCTACCCTTGAGATAGCAGATGCTGAAGCTGCGCGTGGCCGGATCGCCCCGCAGCACTTGGCCGTCGAAGTCCTGCGAAAGTCCGACGATGAGCAGTTTGTTGTCGAACTGATCCGACCAGAACCACGGCACTCGATCGTGCGCGACCGGCCGATCCAGCAGACTGAGCGCCGCCGTCTTTGCCTGCTCAAATGCGTTATCGACCGATTCGAGCCGAACCCGCCGGCCGAAGCGCAAGCTCGGATGGTTGGTGCAGTCGCCGGCGGCATGGATCGAGGCATCGCTGGTGCGGCAGTACTCGTCAACCACGATGCCGTTGTCGCAGGCCAGCCCCGCATTGCTCGCGAGCTCAGTGGTCGCAATGGCGCCGACGCCGACGATCACGAGGTCAGCAGCATGAACGCTGCCGTCGGCGCAGACCACGCGTTCGACCCTTCCGGAGCCTTCGAAACGGACCACCCGCATGTCGCACAGAATGCCGACGCCGTGCCCGCGATGTTCCCGCGCGAAATACTCGGAGACCACGGGCGCGACCACACGGTTCATGATCCGGTCGGCCATCTCCAGCACCGTGACTTCGCATCCCAGATGGCGGCAGGTCGCCGCCGTCTCGAGTCCTATGTAGCCGCCGCCGACGACGACGACGCGAGCGGACGGCTTCAAGGCCGCCTGAATTGGCGGCACATCGGCGAGACCGCGCAGATAGTGCACGCCCGGAAGTGTCGCTCCCGGGCAGGTCAACCTGCGCGGTCCTGCGCCGAGACACAGCAACAAGCGGTCATAGCCCAATCGTTCGCCGTCCGCGAGCTCGACCTGCCGCGCGGCGGCATCGAGCCGCACGGCCTGAATTCCCAGCTTGAGCTCGACGCGATGTTCGTCGTAGAAGGCGCGGTGACGGAACAGGAGGCGATCGGCCGACATTTCCCCGGCAAGGTATTTCTTGGAAAGCGGCGGCCGCTGGTACGGAAGCTGCGGCTCATCGCCGATCAACACCAAACGGCCGCCAAAACCCTCGCGCCGGAGGGTGTCGATTGCCTGGGCGCCGGCCTGGCCGCCGCCTACGATGAGGATGCTGGAAATGATCGGACTCCTCGGAACTGACCGCAGCTTCGATTGGGCACGCCTTTATAACGGGTCGGAGGCGCGTCGGATAGGGCTTTGGAGCCAACCCGCATATGGCCGTGCCTGTTGCTCGCAATCGTAATAGTATTGTCGCGACGGCCCAAATGAGTCTTCTCGCGGAGAGTCTGATGAAATTGATCACTGCCATTATCAAGCCCTTCAAGCTCGACGACGTGCGTGCGGCGCTTTCCGAAATTGGGGTCTCAGGCATGACGGTCACCGAGGTCAAGGGCTTCGGACGCCAGCGCGGCCACACCGAGCTGTATCGCGGCGCGGAATACGTCGTCGATTTCGTGCCCAAGACGCGCATCGAAGTTGCCGTCAAGAATGAGCTGGTCGATCAAGTGATGGAGGCGATCGTCGGCGCATCAAAAACCGGGAAAGTCGGCGACGGCAAAATCTTCGTCACCGACATCCTGAGGGTTCTTCGCATCCGTACCGGCGAGACCGACAACGCCGCGTTGTAGCCGCTTCGTCGGATGAAGCTAGCCGACGGTTGCAGGCTGCTTGGGTTCGCGGTCCTGGCCGCGGCAATATCCGAAACGGGGCTGGCGGCGAAGTTCACCGATCAGGAACACACCCGCATCGAGGAGCCGCGTCCCGCGGATGTGCCGAGCGATAGCGAGCTCGAAGCGGCCGGGGCCGTCATCGGCAAGATCGACCTCGACATTCGCAATATTTTCGACCAGACCGATCCGCGCGAAACCAATGGGCTGTTTCGGCTCGCGAACCGCCTGCACATACGCACCAAACGCTCCAGCATTCAGGCGCAACTGCTGTTCGCGAGCGGGGACAGATATCGCGCGCGCAAACTCGCGGAAACCGAGCGTGCCCTGCGTCTGCTGAGCTACATCTACGACGCCCGAATCGTGCCGGTGCACTACGCCGACGGCAAGGTCGATATCAAGGTGATCACCAAGGATGTGTGGACCTTGAGTCCGGGCCTCTCCTTCGGCCGCGCCGGCGGCTCGAACAGCACCAATTTCAACCTGCAGGACACGAATTTTCTCGGCTGGGGCAAGGCCCTGCAGGTGTCGCACGGCAGCACCGTCGACCGCACCAGCAACACGGTGGCGTGGGCCGACCCGAACGTGTTCGGCTCGAAATGGACCTCGGCCGCCGCCTACGTCGGCTCGAGCGACGGTACGGAGCGCGTCGCGCAGGTCGCGCATCCCTTTTATTCGCTCGACACCCCGTGGAGCACGCAGATTACCGCCGTCAAATATCGACCGCACCATCTCGCGCTACAATCTGGGCGAAAAAGTCGACCAATTCAACGACAACGAATCCTCGTACGAGCTGAGCGGCGGTCTTTCCAACGGTTTGGTCGATGGCTGGACCAAGCGCCTCACGTTCGGCGTGCGCTACGACCGCAATCTGTTCCTGCCGACGCCGGGTACGGGCATCCCCGCGCGCCAGCTGCCGCCGGACCGAACTCTGTCCTATCCCTTCGTCGGCTTCGATATCCTGCAGGACAAGTACCAGAAAATCGGCGACGAAAATCAGATCGGCCGCACCGAGGATCTGTATTTCGGCACCGAAGTCTCGGGCGAGATGGGTTGGGTGAATTCGGCGTTTGGTGCCGATCGCGACGCCGTCCTGCTGAGGGCGCACGTGCTGCGCGGAATCGAATTGACCGAACTGCAGCAGATATTCATGACGAGCAATTTCACGTCGCGCATCGAGGATGGCCAGGCGCGCAATCTGATCGCCGATGCCGGCGCCAAATACTATTGGCGCTGGCGCAAGGATTGGCTGCTGTACGCCGAACTGTCGGGGACCGTCACGGATTCACTCGATCCCGACTTGCAGGTTCTGCTCGGCGGCGACAATGGCCTGCGCGGCTATCCGTTGCGCTACGAGTCCGGCACCTCGCGGGCGCTGCTGACCGTGGAACAGCGGTTCTACACCGACTGGTACCCGTTTCGCTTAGTAAGGGTGGGTGGCGCCATTTTTGCCGACGTGGGCCGCACCTGGGGCAGCGGCGTCATCGGCAACAGCGATCCGGGACTGCTGCGCGACGTGGGATTTGGCCTCCGGATCGGCAATACGCGCTCGGGACTCGGCAATGTGCTGCACATCGATTTCGCGTTTCCGCTGAACCATATCGCCGGGATCAAACCCTTCCAATTCTTGGTGCAAACCATGCAAAGCTTTTGAGCGCCGCCGGCGCTGCTACCCCTGCGCCGACTTGCGGCGCCGCGATATGAGCCACAGGAAACCGATGCAGACCGCGAAGTTCAGCACCCACCACCAGAGTTGCCGGGCGGAATTCTTGTCGTCCGCTTGACCCGCGCCGGCTGCGACTTGCAGCGCGCCTTTGAGCGTCTCGTGCGCCGCGACCCCCGCGACCCGGAATTCCACTCCGGCCGTCCCTGGGAGCCTCAAGTCCGGGGTCTGCAATGTAAAGCCGCCGTCGGCCTCCGCGGTGGTCGGGTGCGCAACGCCGCGCAGCAACACCGTCACGGCGACGTCGCGGACCGGCGCGTTGTCGAGCAAACGACTCAGATGAATGCTCATCCGGTCATCCTGCACCACCCCGACCGCCAGCAAATCGGCCGAGCGCGCTTCGATGCGCGCCGGTGCCGGCTCCGACGTGCCGGCCGCCGTCGCCGGCGCCATGGCGGCGATGCCGAGGATGCCAATCGCGCCGGCAAAGCAGAGCGCGGCCGGCCGCCTCAAAGCAGGAAGCCCCAGATCCCCATCACGGTGCCGGCGATGCTGGAGATCACGCCGAGGATCGGAAAAAAACTCTTGCGCGCCAGGAAGTACAGGGAACAGAGCACGAGGCCGAGTTCGAGCAAGCCCTCGCCGATGTCGAAGCGCAGAGCGCGAACCTGTTCGACGTCGCTTTCGTCATCCTTGGCCTTGGCGTCCTGTTGGATCTTTTCGGCGTCAGCAGCGTATTTGGCGCGTGCCGCCTCGAGCTTTTGCAAAGGGGCTTCCGCTTTCACCGGATCCGCACCCAGGGTGTGCAGCAGGGTCACCGCGACCTCGCTCGTGTATTCGCGAATCTTCTTGGCCTGATAGTACGCCCATGCATCGTTCGATTCGGTCCTGTGGATGACCGCATCCGTATGAGCGCGGTGCGAGGCGATGGTGACCACCGAGAGGAAAATGCCGACCACTCCCACCAAGATTCCGACGCCGCGGGTGTATGGATCAGCCGCGTGTTCGGGTTTGACCTCGATCTCAGGCATGAAGGATGTCCTTACTTGACTGCGTGCAGGCGCGGATTGGCCCGTGCGATACCGAGCACGCCGCTGCGCACGACTTCAACGATGTCGCCGAACGCGGCGACGCTGGCGATGAATTCGCCGATCTCGATTTCAGTGCTGGTGAGCTCGACGATGTAGCTCGAGGGATTGGCGGACAGCACCCTGCCGCCGACGCGGCGCAGCAACGTACCCACGGCCTCGATGTCCTTAGGCAAGATCTGCAGTTTGATCAGCAGCAATTCGCGGGCCAGGTGATGTTCGCTGGTCATGTCCTCGACCGCCACCACGTCCACCAGCTTCAAGAGCTGCGCGTTGATCTGCGCAATGACCTGGTCGGAGCCGATCGTAACGAGCGTGACCCGCGATACGGTGGGGTCGTTGGTGGGAGCCACCGACAGCGACTCGATGTTGTAGCCGCGAGTGGAGATCAGGCCGGTCACGCGCGTGAGGGCGCCTGCTTCATTTTGCAGGAGTATTGCTATGAGGTGCCGCATCGGAGACCGAAGCATACGGGAGGGCAGCACTTGGGCGCCAGGGCGAGAACTGCTAGTCTTTCCCTGTGAAAGAGCGCTACGACATGTTAAATCAAGCCGCACACCCCCTGGCGGGCGCCACCATGACCGGCGCGGATATGCTGGTGCAGGTGCTGGCCGACGAGGGCGTCGATACGATTTTCGGCTACAGCGGCGGCGCAATCCTGCCGATCTACGATGCCGTATTTCGCTACAACCAACTGCACCAAGCCGCGATGCCGCTCATCGTGCCGGCCAATGAACAGGGTGCCGGTTTCATGGCCGCGGGCTTCGCCCGAGCCAGCGGCCGGGTGGGCGTGGCGCTGGTCACTTCGGGCCCGGGGGCTACGAATACGGTCACTCCCGTGCGCGATTCGATGGCCGATTCCGTGCCCATCGTGGTCATTTGCGGGCAAGTCCCGACGACGGCCATCGGCACGGACGCCTTTCAAGAGGCGCCCGTGCCCAGCATCATGGGCGCCGTGGCCAAGCACGTTTTCCTGATCACCGACCCGACCAAATTGGAGGCTACGGTGCGCACCGCGTTCGAAATCGCCCGCACCGGCCGCCCCGGGCCGGTGGTACTCGACGTGCCGAAGGACGTGCAGAACTGGAAAGGCGTGTTTCACGGCACCGGAAGCCTGCCGGTGCCCGGCTACCGGCAGCGGATGAATCGCTTGGAAGCGAGCAAGGTTCCCGAAGCTGCGTGCGCCGAGTTGTTTGCGGCGTTGGGCGCGGCGCGGCGCCCGCTGATCTACGCGGGCGGCGGCGTGATCAACGGCGGAGCGGCGCAGAGCTTGCGCGACTTCGCACAAGCCTTTCAGATTCCGGTCGTCACGACGCTGATGGGAATCGGTGCCGTGGATACGACGCATACCTTGTCGATGCGCATGCTCGGAATGCACGGTGCGGCGTTCGCCAATTACGCCGTCGACGACTGCGACTGTCTGCTGGCGCTCGGCGCGCGCTTCGACGATCGCGTCGCCGGCAATCCGACCAAATTTGCCGGCGGCGCCAAATTCATCGCACATTTCGACATCGATGCCTCGGAGATCAACAAGGTCAAGCGGGTGGACTTAAGCCACGTGGGCTTGATGCCGGATGCCTTGGCTTGCCTGCTGGACTATGGCATCCGCAAGGGCTTCAAACGCGATTGGTCGGAGTGGCATCGCCACTGCGTTGAGCTGCGCTCGAAATACGCCATGAACTACGCTCGCGACAGCGAGTTGATACAGCCGTACTACGTCATCGAAGAGATCAACCGGCTGACCCGCGGCGAGGCCATCATTACCACGGGCGTAGGCCAGCACCAAATGTGGGCGGCGCAGTATTTCGATTTTCGCAGCCCGCGCCTCTGGCTCACCTCGGGCAGCATGGGCACCATGGGTTTTGGCCTGCCGGCCGCGGTGGGCGCCCAGTATGCGCAGCGCAAACGCATGGTGATCGACATCGACGGCGACGCCAGCATTCGGATGAATATAGGCGAGCTCGAAACCGTCACGACCTACGATCTGCCCATCAAGATCGTGGTGCTCAACAATTGCGGGGATGGCATGGTGAAGCAGTGGCAGAAGCTGTTCCACAGCGGCCGCTTGAGTGCCAGCGACAAGAGCCTGCATACCAAGGATTTCGTCAAGGCGGCGCTGGCCGACGGCTTCAAATATGCCGCGCGCCTCGACAAGAAAGCCGATGTGCCGCGCGTCATCGACGAATTCATCCGCTTCGGCGGCGCCGCGTTCCTCGAAGTCATGATCGACCCGGATGCTGGCGTCTATCCCATGGTGGGCCCCGGACAGGCATACGCGGACATGATCACCGGCGAACACATTCCGTCGCGCACCAAGGTCGACATCAAAGCACCGGACGCTTCGGAAATGTTTTAACTCGCGCTACCCGCGCTACCACGCACCGACATTGGGCATGGTGGTCCAAGGCTCGGCCGGCGTCAGCGCCGCGCCCTTCTGCAGCAGCTCGATCGAAATGTTGTCCGGCGAACGTACGAATGCCATGCGGCCGTCGCGCGGGGGCCGGTTGATGGTGACTCCGTGCTCCATCAGCCGCCGGCAAGCCGCGTAGATATCGTCCACCGCATAGGCCAAATGTCCGAAATTGCGTCCGCCGGGATAGGCCTGGCTGTCCCAATTGTGGGTGAGCTCGACTTGGGCGCTCTCGTCGCCGCGCGCCGCCAAAAACACCAGCGTGAAGCGTCCTTCCGGGTAATCCCGGCGCGATAATTCAACGAGACCAAGGGCGTCGCGATAGAAGCGCAGTGATTGCTCGACGTCCGTCACCCGAACCATGCTGTGCAGATATTTCATCGGATTAACCTCGCGAAATGCCGAGAATTTGGGGCAAGCAGGGCGCAAAAGCAAACCTCCGTCCCGACGCCGGCTGTTGTTCATTTGTCACAATTTGGCGACACATTTGACATAGTGCAGCAATTGCCAAACTTTCGGCTATAACTACTAGATTTATATGTATTATCTGTTATGCTCCAGTCGTCGACGCAGCGCGCAATTTGAAACCAGCGTTACTTAGTTGCAACACTGGAATGAGACAAACAAGGTCGAACGTAAGGGCACTGCCACGTACGTATCTTCCGCTTAAGGACGTGTCGGGTTTTTACCTAGCACCTGTTCCACTCGAATTCCCCGGCAAGTCCGGGGATTCTTTTCTGCGCCGCCCATCCCCGTGAATCCGTACCCAGGATGCCCTTGGGTACCGTAAAGTCGCATCTGCGCCGCGCACTGGCGGCGTGCGTTGATGAAGGACTATGGATGCGAATTAGTGACGGGTTTACGGATGCGGTCGGCAACACCCCGCTGATTCGCCTGCGCCGCTTGAGCGAAGAAACGGGGTGCGAGATTCTGGGCAAAGCCGAGTTCATGAATCCCGGCGGTTCGGTGAAGGATCGAGCGGCGAAATGGATCGTTTTGGACGCCGAGCGGCGCGGTCTCTTGAAACCGGGTGGTACCGTGGTGGAGGGCACCGCGGGCAACACGGGAATCGGCTTGGCGCATGTCTGCAATGCACGCGGCTATCGATGCGTGATCGTCATGCCCGACAATCAGGCGGCCGAGAAATATCAAATCATCGAAGCACTGGGGGCGCAATTGCGCAAGGTACCTGCCGTGCCCTACAGCAATCCGAATCAGTACCAAAAGGTGGCGGGTCGGCTGGCGGAGGAGTTGCCTGACGCGATTTGGGCAAATCAATTCGACAATACCGCGAACCGCGATGCTCACTTCGAGTCGACGGGCCCCGAGATTTGGCGCGATGCCGACGGCAAGATCGACGCCTTCTGCGCGTCCACGGGCACCGGCGGCACGCTGGCGGGCGTTGCCCGCTACTTGAAGTCGAAGTCCAGCGCGGTTCGAATCGTGCTCGTCGATCCTCCCGGCAGCGCGCTGTACCACTACGTCAAGGACGGCGAATTGAAAACCGACGGCGGTTCATCGATCACCGAGGGTATCGGCACCGGCCGTGTGACCGCGAATCTCGAGGGCACGCCGATCGACGACGCGCTACGGATCCCGGATGCGCTCACCATGCACTTCGTTTACCGGCTGCTGCGCGAAGAGGGGCTGCTGCTCGGAAGCACGGCGGGAATCAATGTCGCAGCGGCTGCGGCGCTGGCGAAACAATTGGGTCCCGGGCATACCATCGTCACGATTTTGTGCGACGGCGGAGCGAAGTATCAATCGCGGCTGTTCAACAAAGACTGGATCAAGGAGCGTGGGTTTCTCGAGGCCGTCCGTCGCGAGCCCGTCTGAGAATTTCGACGCCCGGTTCGGCTCCGCGTCGTCAAGCCGTTTGCGAGAAGTCGGCCGCAGCCTCGACGTTGAACCAAGCGAGCGAAGAATGCAGCCCGACGACGTCGCCGACGATGAGCAGCGCCGGTGCCTGCAAGTTCGCGCCGAAAGCGATGCTGCGAATCGTGGCGAGGGTTGCGGTAACCACGCGTTGATCGGACGCCGTGCCCTGCGCGACGATGCCCGCCGGGCGCGTGCCCGGGGCGCCGTGCGCCAGCAGCATCTCCACGATGCGATCCAGTCGCGCCAGCCCCATGTAGAACACGGCGGTGGCGCCGGGCATCGCGAGCGCCCGCCAATCGGGCTCCGGGCCGCGACCCTGCCCATGACCGGTAACGAACGTCACGCTATGCGCATGTTCGCGATGCGTCAGCGGAATACCCGCGTACGCCGCCGCCCCCAGCGCCGCGGTAATGCCGGGCACCACCGAAAAGTTGATGCGCGCCGCCGCGAGTGCCTGCAACTCTTCTCCGCCGCGCCCGAAGACGAACGGATCGCCGCCCTTGAGGCGCACCACACGCTTGCCTTGATTCGCGTGCTCGATGAGCAACGCATTGATCTCCTGCTGCGTACTGCCGATATTGCCGGCCGCTTTGCCCACGCAGATGCGCTGCGCATCGCGCCGTGCGAGATCGAGCACGGCGGCCGGCACCAGGCGATCGTGCAGGATCACATCGGCATCCTGCAGCGCGCGCAGCCCTTTGAGCGTCAAGAGCTCCGGATCGCCGGGGCCGGCACCCACCAGGGTCACCTCGCCGGCGGCGCGCGGCGCAGCCGATGTCGCGGCGAGCAAGCGTCGCGCCATGCGCGTTGCGCCCTGCTTGTCGCCCGCGATGAAGCGCCGCGCCGCCGGGCCGTCGACGATGGCCTCGAAAAATCGGCGCCGTGCGCCGCTGCCGCGCAGTTTGCGGCGCGTGGCTTCGCGCAACGCTCGAAGCCACGACGCCAATTCGCCGATTCCGGCGGGAATCAGCGCCTCGAGGCGCTCGCGCAGGCGGCGCGCCAACACCGGCGCCGCGCCGCCGGTCGAGACTGCGACCAGCACGGGATCGCGATCGATGATGGCGGGCACGATGAATCGCGAGCTTGCCGCGTCGTCGACCACATTGACCGGAATGTTGCGCGACTCGCTCAACGACGCGATCCATCGATTGACCGCGCGGCGCGAGGTCGCAACGATGACCAGACGCGCACCCTGCAGATCGTCGGGCGAGAATTCCCGGATGAAAAGCTTCACCTTGCCGGCGGCGGCGCGCGACATGAGTTCAGGCGCAACATCCGGCGCGACCACCGTGATCAATGCGCCGGTGCGCTCCAATAATGAGATTTTGCGCACCGCCACTTCGCCGCCGCCCACGATGAGCACTTTTTGGCCGCTGAGATCGAAGAAGACCGGAAAATAATTCAATTGGAGAACCCCATCCGGTGCCGCGGATGCAAGCCGCACTCGCGGGATTCGCCGCGCTCCCACCACCAGCGGCCCGCGCGGACGTCCTCGCCGGGCTGGACCGCTCGCGTGCACGGGGCACAGCCGATGCTCGGAAAGCCGCTGTCATGCAATGTGTTGTACGGCAAGCGCTTTTTGCGGATGTAGTCCCACACCTCGTTGTCCGACCATTCGAGCAGCGGACTCACCTTGTGCAGACCGTATTCGCCGTCCCATTCCACGGGCGTCGCCAGCGCCCTGCTGGCCGATTGACCCCGCCTGATGCCCGTAACCCAGGCGCCGCGGCCCGCGACGGCGCGGCGGAAAGGCTCCACTTTGCGCACCCCGCAGCATCCGCGACGCTGATCGAGACCGTTGCGGAACCCGTTGATGCCGTTCTCGCCGACCCAGCCTTCCAATTCCACGGTTTTGGGATAATAGATGGTCAAGGCGCGGCCGTAGCGTTGCTGTATCCGATCGATGAGATCATAGGTCTCAGGATACAGCCGCCCGGTATCGATGCTGAAGATCTCGATTTCCGGCACGGCACCCCAAATCAAATCGGTCAGCACGACGGATTCAGACCCTAAGCTATTGGCATAGCACACGTTTTTAAACTCCGAGACCGCCCTTCGGAGTTGTGAAATGCTGTCCTCGGCGCGGTCGCGCAGGGACTTGGGTAGCTCGGACAATGCGGATCTCGACGGTTTGCTGCGACTAGGGAGAGAAACTATAAGGCGGCGGCATCCCGTGCGAAACACACTTTCGCGCATGAGGACATGCGCTTTTGTGATGGCGACGAGCTAAGCGTCGGCCGCTCTAAACTTATATTCTATGGCGATAAGCACTCACGACGATAAGGCCGGACGCCGATGAAGTTCCAGCAATTGCGCTATCTGGTAGCAGTCCATGAGAACGGCCTGAATATCACCGCGGCGGCGCGGCAGCTGCACACCTCGCAACCCGGAGTGAGCCGCCAGCTGAAGCTCCTGGAAGAGGAACTCGGCTTTCAGCTGTTCGAGCGCGAGGGCCGCGCCCTGACGCGGACCACCGACGCGGGCGAGGAGATCATTTCGCGCGCCGCCAGCATCCTGCGCGAAATGCAGAACATTCGCCGCACCTCCGCCGAGCTGCGCAAGGCCGACGGCGGTACGCTGTCGATCGCAACCACACACACCCAGGCGCGTTATGTTCTGCCGGAGGTGATCCGGGCATTTCGGCTCAAGTATCCGAAGGTGCGGCTGCACTTGCACCAAGGCACATCGGAGCAAATTGCCGAAATGGTCGCGCGCGACCGCGTCGATTTCGCCATAGCCACGGGTTCGGACGAGCAATTCCCGCATTTGGTGCGTCTGCCGGTGTACCGGTGGCACCGAGCGGTGGTCGTGCCGCGCGGCCACCCCCTGGCAGCGGCCGGCAAACTCACTCTCAAGAAGCTGGCCGAATACCCGATCGTCACCTATGTATTCAGCATTTCCGGCCGATCCTCGCTGCCGGCGCTGTTCGAGACGGCCGGCCTGTCGCTCGACGTCGCGCTGACGGCGCGCGACTCGGACGTGATCAAGACCTACGTGCGCATCGGTTTGGGCGTGGGCATTTTGGCCCGGCTGGCCATCGACCCCGCGACCGATGCGGATCTGGTCGTGTTGGATGCCTCCCACCTCTTTGAAGGCCACACGACGTGGATCGGCTTCCGCCGCAGCGCGTTGCTGCGCGCCTACATGTATGAGTTCATCGAGCTGCTGGCGCCTCACCTGCCGCGCAAGTTGGTGCGCGAAACCGAGAAATTCGAGACCCAGGAAGAGGTAGATCGCATTTTGGGCGATCTGCATATTCCGCTGCGCGACATACCGTAAGCGCATATGCAGATGACGGGATGTTAGTTCCGGCGCTCGAGTTCAGCCGCTAGCCTGGGCTCACCGTCGAGCGCGCTTTTGGGTGGGTGTAATGATCGAGGACAATGGCAGGCGCGTCAGGCGCGAGTATTTCTGGTTTGCGCTGGCGCTGATCGTCATCCTATTGGGTTCGGCAGCGCACGCGGCAACAGTCACGCTGCTGAATGTTTCCTACGACCCCACCCGCGAGCTGTATGAGGACTACAACAGGGCGTTCGCGGTTTACTGGAAGGACAAAACCGGCGACAACGTCCGCATCAATCAAAGCCACGGCGGATCGGGTAAACAAGCACGTTCGGTGATCGATGGACTCGAGGCCGACGTGGTGACCTTGGCATTGGCCTACGACATCGATGCGTTGGCGGCGCAAGGCGGCCTGATCCCGGCCAACTGGCAGACGCGGCTGCCGATGCAACAGCACGCCCTATACCTCGACGATCGTGTTTCTGGTGCGCAAGGGCAATCCGAAAGGCATTCACGATTGGAGCGATCTGGTGCGGCCGGGAGTCTCGGTCATAACACCCAGTCCGAAGACCTCGGGCGGTGCGCGCTGGAATTATCTGGCCGCCTGGGCTTGGGCGCTGCAGCAGCCCGGCGGCTACCGATGCCACCGCGGAAGCCTTCGTCAAGAAGCTGTACCACAATGTGCCGGTTCTGGATTCCGGCGCGCGCGGTGCAACGGTAACGTTCGTGCAACGCGGCATCGGCGATGTGTTGCTGGCGTGGGAGAACGAGGCCTATCTGGCCGCAAGGAGCTGGGTCCGGACAAGTTCGACATCGTTGCGCCGTCGCTCAGCATCGTGGCGGAGCCGCCGGTCAGCATCGTGGACCAGAACGTCGACCAGCACGGCACGCGCAAGGTCGCCGAGGAATACTCTGAAATATCTTTATTCCAAACAGGGCCAGGAGATCGCGGCAAAGCACTTCTATCGCCCGCGGGACTCCAGCCGTTGCGGCGCGAGTACGCAGCGCAATTCGCAAACATCCCGCAGTTGGTCACCATCGACGCTGTATTCGGCGGTTGGACCCGTGCCCAGGCCACGCATTTCGCGGACCATGGTACCTTCGACCGCATCTACGGCCAGTAACGCCTTGAAGTCCTGAATGGCTGTCAGGATCCACCATGGCAATGCCCATCGCAGCAGTCGAAGAACTCGCCACAACCCGCGCCGCGGCGGCGCCCGCGGCGCGTGCTGCCCGGCTTTGGGCTGACCTTGGGCTACACCATGCTGTATCTGTCGCTGCTCGTGCTCATCCCCTTGTCGGCGGTGTTCATTCGCAGTCTCGGATCGGGATGGGGTCATTTCTGGGACGTCGTGACGGCCCCGAGGGTACTGGCGTCGCTGCGCTTGAGCTTCGGCGCTTCTCTCATCGCCGCACTGATCAACGCCATCTTCGGCCTCATCGTCGCCTGGGTGCTGGTGCGCTACACCTTCCCGTTCAAGCGGCTCGCTCGACGCCATGGTGGACCTGCCGTTTGCCCTGCCCACGGCGGTGGCCGGCATCGCCTTGACCGCGCTGTATGCGCCCAACGGGTGGCTCGGAATCTGAGCTGCAGTCCTTGCGGGATCAACGTGGCCTTCACGCCCTTCGGGATCGTCGTGGCGCTGACCTTCATCGGCTTGCCGTTCGTGGTGCGCACCTTGCAGCCGGTGCTCGAGGATCTGGACAGGGAGGTGGAGCAGGCGGCGGCGACGCTCGGTGCCTCGGCGGTACCAAGCCTTTGCGCGCGTCATACTGCCGGCGCTGTGGCCGGCCGTGCTCACCGGATTTGCGCTCAGCTTCGCGCGCGCCGTCGGTGAATATGGTTCGGTGATCTTCATCGCCGGCAACATGCCGATGAAATCCGAGATCGCGCCGCTGCTGATCGTCACCAAACTGGAGCAGTACGATTATGCCGGCGCCACCGCCATCGCCGTGGTGATGCTGGTGCTGTCCTTCGCACTCATGCTCGGAATCAACGCCTTGCAACACTGGGCCCTGTCGCGACATGGCGGCCGCTGAAGCGCTGTCCCGAGGGCGCGCGCAGGGGCCGGCCCGCCTGGTGTTGATTGCCGTGGCGCTGCTGTTCCTGGGCCTGTTCCTGCTGATGCCGCTGCTGGTCGTGTTCGTGCAGGCGCTGGCCAAGGGCATGGGCGCCTACTTCGTCGCGATCTCCGATCCGGTGGCGTGGACCGCAGTGAGGCTCACGTTTTACGTCGCGGCCATCGCGGTTCCCTGCAACCTGGTGTTCGGCGTAGCCGCCGCGTGGGCGATCGCCAAATTCAATTTTCGCGGCAAGAGCGCCTTGATCACGCTCATCGATTTGCCGTTTGCGGTGTCGCCGGTCATTGCCGGGCTGGTCTTCGTGCTGCTGTTCGGTTCGCACGGCTGGTTCGGCGGCTTTCTCCGGATGCACCACATCCGAGTCGTGTTCGCGGTGCCGGGCATCGTGCTGGCCACCATCTTCGTCACGTTTCCATTCATTGCCCGCGAACTCATTCCGGTGATGCAGGCGCAGGGCAAGGACGATGAAGAAACCGCGCTCTCGCTCGGGGCCACGGGCTGGCAGACATTTTGGCGCGTCACTCTGCCCAATATTCGTTGGGGGCTCCTGTACGGCGTCTTGCTCTGCAATGCGAGGGCGATGGGCGAGTTCGGCGCAGTCTCGGTGGTCTCCGGCCACATTCGCGGCCTGACCAACACCATGCCCTTGCACGTCGAGATTCTGTACAACGAATACAACTACACGGCGGCGTTCGCCGTCGCCTCCTTGCTCGCCCTGTTGGCACTGCTGACTTTGGCGGGCAAGAGCTTCTTGGAATGGCGGCAACCGGAGCTGCGGCACGCGGTCGCGCCGGCGCACGATCGGACGCGGAGGATAAATACATGAGCATCGCATTGCGCGGCATAGGCAAACAGTTCGGCGAATTCGCCGCAGTGAAGAACATCGATTTGGACGTGCCGACCGGCGCGTTGATTGCACTGCTCGGTCCCTCGGGCTGCGGCAAGACGACCCTGCTGCGCATCATCGCCGGTCTCGAGACGCCCGACGAGGGCCAGGTTCTGTTCGACGGCCGCGATGCGACCCTGTGGCCGATTCGCGATCGCAAGGTCGGGTTCGTGTTCCAGCACTACGCGCTGTTCCGCCACATGTCGGTGCATCGAAAACGTCGCCTTCGGGCTCAAGGTCAAGCCGCGCCGTGACGGCCGGCGGTCGCCGAGATTCGCAAGAAGGTGCAATCACTGCTCGAATTGGTGCAGCTCGACTGGGCCGGAGAGCGCTATCCCGCGCAGCTGTCGGGCGGCCAGAGGCAGCGCGTCGCGCTCGCGCGCGCGCTGGCGGTCGATCCCGACGTGCTGCTGCTGGACGAGCCCTTCGGCGCCCTCGACAGCCAGGTGCGCCATGAACTGCGCCGCTGGCTGCGGCGCCTGCATGACGAACTGCATTTCACCAGCATTTTCGTGACGCACGATCAGCAGGAAGCGATCGAGCTTGCCGACATCATCGTGGTGCTCAATCGCGGGACGAATCGAGCAATTCGGCATTCCCAGCGAAGTCTACGACTTGCCGACCTCGGCGTTCGTGCATCGATTCCTCGGCCAGGTCAACGAATTGCCGGTGCAGCTGCAGCGACGGCCGCGCCATGCTGGGGCCGATCGAGATTTCGCCCGCCGCAGCGCTTCGGGCCGGTGCCGCGGACCACATGGCGCTGATCCGGCCGCATGAGATCGAAATCGGTCCCGAGGCATCGGGCTGGCCTGCGACGGTCGCCGCCGTGCGCGTGATCGGGCCGATAGTGCGATTGGAACTCTGTGCCGAGGGCCGGCCGGTCAATGAACCGATGGAGGCGGAAATCAGCCGCGAGCGCTACGAGAGCGAGCACTTCGCCGTCGGTCAGAAAGTGGGCCTGCGCTTCAGGCGTTGGCAGGTGTATCCCGCCGGCGGCGCTGCAGCTTGAGCGGCAGTCCCGCGTCGTTCGCCGGCTGATAGGCCCATGAAAACGTCGACAGCGCCGCACCTGCGGCCTCGATGTCGGCATCGGGCAATTCGAAGCTGTTGAAGCCGCTGCGCGCCATGAAAAACAACTGGTCGCGCCGTACGTAGCCGGTGGCACGCAACTCGCCGGCGAATTTCCATTGTTCGCGCAGCACGCGCGCCTGGGAATAGCCGCGTCCTTCGCTGGGCCCGGGAAACTCCGCGGCAATCAGGGCAAACCGAGCGATGTCGGGTGCCAGCGCTTCCACCCGGTGAGCCGGCTGCAGAACGACACCCAACCGGCCGCCGCGCGCAATCCACGCGTCGCGCTCGCTCTGCCATTGCGCGAAAGGGAGGATCAGCGCAGCCGGCGCACTGTCCGCGGCTTCACCGACGTACGACCAATCGTCGTCGACGATTCGGCCGTCACGCAGCAATCGGCGCGGCATACACCCTCTCCTTGAACGGCTTTACGCCGAGACGGCGCACCGTATCGATGAAGCGTTCATCCGTGCGCCGCCGCTCGACATAGACCTCGAGCAGCCGCGCAATCGTTTCGGGGACATCGGCTCTTGGGCACCGACGGGCCGATGACCTGTCCCAAGGCTGCGTCCGCGCCCGCCGCCCCGCCGATCGTGATCTGGTACCACTCCTCGCCGCTCTTATCCACGCCGAGAATGCCGATGTGCCCGACGTGATGGTGCCCGCAGGCATTCATGCAGCCCGACATCTTGATTTCGAGCTCGCCCAAATCGTACAGGTAATCATAGTCGTCGAATCGATCATTGATGAGCTTCGCCACGTCGATCGAGCGGGCGTTGGCGAGACTGCAAAAATCCAGCCCCGGGCAGCAGATCATATCGGTCAAGGTGCCGATGTTCGGCGTCGCGAGACCCGCCGCGTCGAGCGCCCGCCAGAGCTCGAAGGCTCGGTCCTGTTCCACGTCCGCGAGCAGCAAATTCTGGGTGTGCGTGACGCGCACTTCTCCGAAACTATGGCGATCGGCGAGATCAGCGAGCAATTCCATCTGGGTGTCGGTGATGTCGCCGGGCGCCACGTCGGGTTTCTTGAGCGATACGTACACGGCACGGTAGCCGGAAATCTTGTGTGCAGCCGTGTTGTAGCGGTACCAAGCGCGAAATGCCGTGCTTTTCCCGGCTGCGGGGTCGCTGTCCGGCAGACTCCGATAAGCCGGCGGATCGAAGAAGCTGCGCAGGCGTGCAATTTCGGCGTCCGTCGACGCGCGGACCGCCGGCGCGCGTCAATTCCCACTCGTCTTCAACGCGCGAGCGAAACTCTTCGATTCCCAACGAGCGCACCAAAATCTTGATGCGGGCCTTGTGTATGTTGTCGCGCCGGCCCTCCAAGTTGTATACGCGCAATATGGCTTCAAGATACGACAGCAGGTGCTCGCGCGGCAGGAACTCGCGCACCACCTGGCCGATGATCGGCGTTCGGCCAAGACCGCCGCCGGCCAGAATTTCAAAGCCGAGTTCGCCGCCGGGCCCGCGCACGATGTGTACGCCGACATCATGGACCAGCGAGGCGGCTCGATCCTGCGCAGCGCCCGTGACCGCTATCTTGAATTTGCGCGGCAGGTAGGTGAATTCCGGATGGAAAGTCGACCATTGACGGATGAGCTCGCACCAGGGGCGCGGATCTTCCAACTCCTCGGGCGTCACCCCCGCGAGGTGATCGGAAGTGGTGTTGCGGATGCAATTGCCGCTGGTCTGAATCGAATGCATCTCCACCTGCGGCGAGCTCGGCCAGAATATCCGGAACTTGTTCGAGCTTGGGCCAGTTGAACTGGATGTTCTGGCGCGTCGTGAAATGCCCGTAGCCGCGATCGTAGCGGCGCGCGATGCTCCCCAAAGCGCGCAGTTGCGTCGAGGACAGGAGGCCATACGGGATCGCGATCCGCAGCATCGGGGCGTGGCGCTGCAGGTACAGGCCATTACGCAGGCGCAGATGGCGAAACTCGTCCTCGCTCAGTTCGCCGGCGAGGAATCGGCGCGTCTGGTCGCGAAATTGTGCGACGCGCTCATCAACCAGCGTTTTGTCGACTACGTCATAGCGATACATGCGCTGACGATACGGCGGTGCCCCTCGAGCCGCCAATTACCGGTAGGCATGAGCTTATGACTGCCGGTCCTAGGGCCTAAGCCGTCCGCCTGGCAGCCGACTTTGCCAAGGGATTCCCGAAACCGTGATTTGCTCGGCAGAGGGAATCTTGAGTTACGGGCAGCATCGCCGGAATCAATTTAGGGGTCCGCATTGGCTACTGATCTCACGGAAGTCATCGTCGCGCCGGACACTTACCATGTCTCGCCCGAACCCATGCTCATGATCGCCGATCTGCACGGCGCCCTTGCGCTTTGCCTGCATGACGAGGGCCGGGCCGTGGGCGGCCTGCTGCATTTGCGGTTCATGGGGGGACCGGCCGCCCCAGCGACGTGACGGACAATACCTTGAGTTCGGTGCTGGTCGTGCTCGACCGCTTCAAGCGCGCCGTGCTCGGCAATGCGGCGCGCGGCGATGAAGTGCAGGCGCGTATTCTTGCGCACGCGCTGCCGCCGACCGATGCGGGCGAACCCAGCGCCTCGCTGGTCGATTTGATTCAAGCGGATCTCGCCGACGGCAAAATTGCCTGCGGCACCCAGACGACGCGCCGAACCGAGGCGCTGCGTGTGTGCTTTCAGCCGTTCGAAGGCCGAGTGTGGGTCTGCGGACCGACGGACTTGCGAGCGGCGCCTCGAACGAACCGCTCGGCAGGCTAAAGCCTCGCCGAATACCCGCTGCAGCGGGCTTCCATATAAGATTGCGGCATGCGTTTTGTCGTCGTACTGGCCGTGATGTGCCTTGCCGGATGTGCGAGCGAAAAGCTCGAGCAGGCGCCGCCCGCCGGCGTGGATTTCAGCGGCAGCTGGAAACTCAATGCAGCCGACAGCGATGATCCGCAGCGCTTGATCCAGGCTCAGTTCAATGCCCCTGCGGCCGGGCAGAGCGGCACCTCGCCCTCGGGCGGATCGGGCGGCCGGGGTGGCCGCGGCGGGGCACGGGGCGGAGCGGGCGGCGCTTATTCCGGGGGTCCGGGCTCCCGTGATGCCGCCGGTGGCGTTTCTCAGCGAAGGCCTGCGTTGGCCGGGCAAAGCAGCTCGAAATCAAGCAGGTGGCGGGAGTCGTGGCCTTCATTTCGGAGGGGATCAACCGCGTCTGTCAGCCCACGGAGGGGGGACATCGACATCATCCGTCGAGTGCCGAGGGTAGTGCGTCTTCGGGACGCGATGCGCCGCCTCGAGCGCGCGATGCGCCGGTCGCGCATTGTGGTTGGATGGAGAAGACGTTGATCGTGCGGGGCGGCGATCCCGACGAGGATCATCCGCCGTTCGAGGAACACTACAGTCTGTCCGATGATGGTCGGCGTCTCGTCGAGGTGGTGGAGTTCAAGGGCGGTCGTTCGAGCGGATTCACGATGTCGCGCGTCTGGGACCGTGTCGAAGCAATAAAAAAGCCGGGCAGTGCCCGGCTTTTAGGTCCCCATGCCTTTATGTGACGCTTTTATTGCGCCTGGCGAAGATTGGTCTTTTTGCTTCCCTACAATCCTATTGCGTCCGAGCAACACTCTAATCCCGCGCCGCTGCCGAAGCTAGCCCAATTGCAAAGAAGTGCAAAATTTAATGTAGCATAAAAGCAACAACGAGCGGCAGGCACCGGCAGGCTGCAGCGCGGTCAAAATAGCGACTTCGCGTATCCTTGCCGCAGGAAAATGCCCGTTGTTGGAGAGTCGAGAGTGGTCAAGGCCTCAAAGTTACCCGTTCCGCCCGTTACGGTCCGCACGCGCCGGGCGTATTTTGACTGTCGATTCGGGCAATTGCATGTGCGCACGGCCTTTCCCACCACGGGCGGCTTCGATGAACAAGTGACTTTGATCTGTCTGCATGCCGCCGATGCCACGAGCCGCGCCTTCAGCCGCTTGGCGAGCGATCTTGCCGACGTGCGCTCGGTCTATGCCCCCGATCTGCCGGGCTACGGCGAATCGGACTCCTCGCCGACGCGCAGCGTGCCGGATGCCGCACTCGCGATTGGCGATCTAGCCAACGATCTACGCCTGCGTCAGATCGATCTGCTCGGCGTTCAATATGGGGCCGAGGTGGCTCTGGCGCTCGCGACGGGGCGGCCCGAACTCGTGCGGCGCTTGGTCTTGATGGCGGGCCCAGCCGCGGACCGCTCTCAGCCCAAGCATCGGCGCTTGATGCTCGACACCAAGGCTTACGGGGACGATCTCTCCGCCGACGCCGCCCAGACCTTGGCGCGGCAAATCGGCTCGTTCCTGGCCGGTCAGCCTTGAGTTTCAGGTGAGACTCAACAAGTACATCAGCGAGACGGGCGTTTGTTCGAGGCGCGAGGCAGACAAGTGGATCGACTCGGGCCGGGTCACCTGCAACGGTCAGGTGGCGACTTTGGGCACGCGGGTCACCGAGGGCGACAAGGTCTGCATCGACGGTGAGCCGGTCGGCGTCAAGAAGCAGCAGATTTACATTGCCCTCAACAAGCCGGTCGGCGTGACCTGCACCACCGAGGCCCATATCGAGGACAACGTCATCGATCTCATCGGGTATCCGGAGCGAATCTTTCCGATCGGCAGATTGGACAAAGACTCGGAGGGGCTGATTCTCCTGACGAACGACGGCGACATCGTCAACGAGATTCTCCGTTCCGAGAACAATCACGAAAAAGAGTACCTCGTGACGGTGGATCGCTCGATCACCGACCTGGCACTCAAAATGATGGCGGAAGGCGTGAAAATCATGGGCGAACTGACCAAGCCGGCCCAGGTGATCCGCATCGATCAGCGGTCCTTTCGCATCATTCTCACCCAGGGGTTGAACCGGCAGATCCGCCGAATGTGCTCGGCACTCGGCTACCGAGCGCAGCGTCTGCAACGTGTACGCATCATGAACGTCCACCTGGGAGCTTTGAGCGCCGGGCAGTGGCGCCACCTCACGACGCGAGAACTCGCGGGCTTGCTGCCGCGCTAAACCCGCTAATTGGCGCGCAGTGCCGCCGCGGCGAGACCTTCCGACCATTGCCGTGCGCTGGTGACGCGCCAGTCGGGATCTTCGGCCCTGGCAGCCAACCAGCGAAAGAAATCGTGGTGTTGCGTAGTCCAATACGCGTAGCTATAGAGTACCCCGCCGGTGCTCGACTCGACCGTAAAACGTCTACGAAATCCGAAGCTTGCCAAGCCGCGGGTACATGTGATGCGGGGCGAGTTTTCCGCCAGTGCGTACTGGTTCGGACCAATTTGCAAGCGCAAGCGGCCCGCTCGCCCATACACGCAGATGTTGGGATGCGCGGCGCGAATCAACGCCACGCCATGCACCAGTGGCGGCGGGGTGTCAAAGGCGGTCCACGTCCCGCCCAGCGCGTGCCATCGCAGCGCCATGCTGTGGCGGCGGAAATCGATCACCGGAATGGTCGTGGCGTTTTCGGACGTCATGCCCGCAGCATGCCGCATTCACGGCCCGTTGAAAATCTGCGGCGGCGAAAATCTTAGCGGGCGGCGGTAGCGGTGGGAGTATCCGCAAACGCGCCCTGCACGACGGCCGCGGTGAGAAGCTGGGGCAGAATGACGGGCTCGGATGAACCCGGCCGCGAGTTGTACACCACGTACAGCGGCACTCCGGCGCGTCCGAAAGCGGCCAGGGCTTGGGTGATATGTCGGGTCGCGATTGGTCCAATCGCCCTTCATCAACGTGACGTTCTTATTGCGGAAGACTTCCTGCACTGCGGGGTCGGCGAAGGCATTGCGCTCGTTGACCAGACAAGTCAGACACCAGCTGGCGGTGAAGTTCACCAGCAGCGGCCGCCCGGCTGCCGTGAGCGCGGCCACTTGCGCAGCATCGTAGGGCTGCCACTCATCCGTGGCGTGCGCGCTTCCCGCGGAGACACCCGGCGAAGCCGCGGCAACCTCTGCGAAGCGCATGGGCAGGACGAAGGCGAGCAGTATCGCGAGGCTTGCCGTGACGAGCGCGGCCACGCGTCCGCCGCTAGAGCCCGACTTGGACTTTTGATAGGCCCACGCCGCCAATGCGATGAGCACCGCGCCCGCCAAGGCCGCGCCCAAGCCGATCGACGAGGTCTGCTGCGCGAGGACCCACAACAGCCAGGCCGCCGATGCATAGATCGGGAACGCAAAAAACTGCTTGAGCGTATCCATCCACGCACCCGGCCGCGGCAGGGCGCGGCGCATCCAAGGCGCGAATGACAACAGCAAGTACGGCAGTGCAAGCCCCAAACCCAGCGCTGCAAAAATGCACAGCGCGTAGATCGGCGGCTGGGTGAGTGCGGCGCCGATCGCGAACGCCATGTACGGCGCCGTGCACGGCGTCGCGACCAGCGTCGTGAGCACCCCCGTGAAAAACGAGGCCCGGTAGCTGTCGCCTTGGGTGAGGCTGTCGCCGACGCCTGCCAGCCCGGCGCCGATCTCGAAAACGCCGGACAGGTTGAGGCCCACGGCGAGCAGCAGATACACGAGCAGGGTGACGAACAGCGGCGACTGTAGCTGGAAGCCCCAACCGATCTCCTCGCCTCCCGCACGCAGCGCCAGCATGGCAGCCGCGAGGCACAGCATCGAGCTCACGACACCGGCCGCGAACACCAGACCCTTGGTGCGAACGGCAGCGGGATGCCGCTTTGCCTGCTCGACCAGCCCAATGGCTTTGATCGACAGCACCGGGAATACGCAGGGCATCAAGTTCAGGATCAGCCCGCCGAGGATGGCCGACAGAAGCAGGACAGGCAGCGAGGTCGCGGTTTTCTGGGCGGGGGCCGCGGCCGAGGCGGGCGCGGCCCCACCGAGACCCGAGAAGCGCGCAGCGATTTCCATGGGCACGACGCTCAAGTCGTTGCCGTTCTGTTCGGTCGCCAGGAGCACGCCGCGGATGGTCCCCGACTGGGGCGGCTGGTCGCCCAGCTTCATGGCGAGCTCGACGCTGTCTTTCGCGCGGGTCAGCACCTGCGGCGCCGCGTATTCGATGCCGCCCTCGTCATAGGGAAAGAATGCCAGTGACTTGATCTGCGACAGTGCGGCGCCCCATTCCTTGCCGAGCGTGATCACCAGTTGGCCGTCGCGAGTACGCGCGCTGCTCGCCGCCGGCGCCGCGCCCGGCAGTTCGCTGCGGGCGGCCGCGAACAATGCCGCGTCCTTGGGATCGGCGGCACCCGCTTGCGGGCTCACCGGCAGCTTCAATTGCAATTCGGCGTCTTCCGGAATGCACACATCGGAGCAGACCAACCAGCTCGCCTTGGCCGACAGCACGACCGGCGCCGCCGTCCTTCAAGTCCTTGGGAGCAACGATGTTCACCAGATGCACGGCATGCTTGTCGTAGCCGTAATTGACCAGGGGCGGGAGCTCGAAGCGATGCGGCGTTGGCCAGCTGATGTCGCTTGCCGTGAATCCCGGCGGCAGCTGCCACTTGAGGGTGGTGGCCTGGCCCGAGTCGCCGGGATTGCGCCAATAGGTATGCCAGCCGTCGCGTATGTTGAATTCCAGGGCGACCCAGAACGACTGGCCCGGGGCGATGGAGCTCACTTCGCTTGCCAAATGTGCCTGGACGTTGTCGGTGGCAACCACGTTCCCCGACAGCGGAAACGCCGCCGGCGAGGCCAGCAACAAGCCCAACAGCCAAAATGTCGCGTTGCGCATAAGCCTATGGTACCCAATTAAGCGCGGCATAACCTTTGGACTCGGAGGGCTGTGGAGCAACTCACAGTCTCGAGGCCGCCATACCGCAGAGCGGTCGCTTGCGCTAATGTAGCCGTCCATCAACGATAACCGCCCATGCAAGAAAACTACGTAGAACGCATTCTCAAGGCCAAGGTGTATGACGTCGCCGTCGAGACGTCGCTGGAATCGGCGCCGCGCCTGTCGCGACGCCTGAACAATCGCATCTTGTTCAAACGTGAAGACCTTCAGCCGGTGTTTTCGTTCAAAATTCGCGGTGCCTACAACAAGATCGCCCAATTGTCGCCGATCAGCGCGCAGCGCGGCGTGATTTGCGCGTCGGCCGGCAATCACGCCCAGGGGGTGGCATTGGGCGCCCGCACTCGCGGCATTCCGGCGGTCATCGTCATGCCATTGACCACACCCGAGATCAAAGTGCAGGCGGTCGCGGACCTTGGCGGGGAAATCGTGCTGCACGGCGATGACTATGATCATGCCTACGAACACGCACTCGAGCTCGGCCGCGCGCGCGGCCTGGTGTTCGTGCACCCCTTCGACGATCCCGACGTGATTGCCGGACAGGGCACGATCGCCATGGAGATCCTGCGCCAGCACCACGGCGACGACATCGATGCGATTTTCGTCCCGGTGGGCGGCGGCGGCCTCATCGCCGGAATCGCCGCCTTTGCGAAGTCGCTGTATCCGCGCATCAAGATCATCGGCGTGGAGCCGGAAGACGCAGCCGGAATGTTCGAATCGCTGCGCGCCGGGAAACGCGTCACGCTCGATCGGGTGGGCATGTTTGCCGACGGCGTCGCGGTGCGCCGCGTGGGGGAGGAGACCTTTCGCCTTGCCCGCGCGTACGTGGATGAAATCATATTGGTGACGACGGATCAGATCTGCGCCGCCATCCAGGATATTTTTCAAGATACGCGCTCCATTGCCGAACCGGCGGGCGCTCTGGCCGTCGCGGGGATCAAGAAATACGTGGCGCGCGAGAATTGCGCGGCGCGCACGCTCATCGCGATCAACGGCGGCGCCAACATGAACTTCGATCGCCTGCGGTACGTGGCGGAGCGCGCGGATCTGGGTGCGCAGCGCGAGGCGCTGTTCGCCGTGGAGATGCCGGAGGCACCGGGTTCGTTCCTGCGGTTCTGCGAATTGCTGGACCGGCAAAGCGTCACAGAGTTCAGCTACCGCTTTGGGGACTCGCAAGCGGCGCAAGTCTTCGTCAGTCTCGCCCTCACTCAAGGCCGGGTGGAGCGCGACGGGCTGCTGCGCAGCATTGCGGCCGCGGGCTTTGCCGTGCGCGACATGACGGATAATGAAATGGCGAAGCTGCACGTGCGCTACATGGTGGGCGGCCAGGCGCGCGATCTCGCCGACGAGCGGCTGTATCGCTTCGAATTTCCGGAGCGTCCCGGGGCGCTGCTCAAGTTTCTGCAGGCGATCGGCACCGCCTGGAACATCAGCCTATTTCACTATCGCAATCACGGCTCGGATCACGGGCGCGTTCTCGCCGGCATCCAGGTTCCCCTCGAAACGCGCACCGACTTCCTGCTGCATCTCAACGAACTGCATTACCCCTATACCGAAGAGACCGACAACCCGGCTTACAAGATTTTTCTCGGCGGCTGACTTAGTTAGTGCGCTGCGCTGGCGGTCTGCAAAGGCTGCGGACGCACCGCTTTGAGCCAATCCTGCGCGCGGCGCACTGCCGGATCATCGGGCCCCTTCGCATTCAGCAGCGCGGGCACGGCGGTCGCCAGCTCATCGGCAGATTCCTGCGAACGGCCCAGATGGGCGAGGGCATACGCATGAATGGCACGGGCCTGGGCTGTCGGCGCACTCGAGGCCGGCAAAATCGCCGTCAAAATCTTCAGCGATTGCTCGCTTAGAGCCAGCGCTTCGTCGGATTTGCCGCTGTCCACCAGCAGCCGCGCCAGATACATGAGTGCCGACGCGCGATAGAGGTGATTGGCCGGCAGCGTTTTATCGTAGATGGCGAGCGCCTGCCGAAATTCGCTCTCGGCGGCCGCCAAGTTTCCCTGATCGTGCAGCAGCATCGCCAAGCTCACCCGGGTGTAGCCGACTTTGTAGTTGTCGGGACCATACACGGCAAGCTTCGCATCGAGGGCCCCGCGCAATAGCGGTTCCGCTTCCGCCAATCGGCCTTCACGCTGCAACAGCAGACCCAAGTTCCCCTTGACCGCCGCGGTTTCAGGATGCCGCTCCCCATAGATGCGCTCGTGAAGGCGGATCGACTCTCGATAGAGGCGCTCTGCCTGCGGGAGATCACCCATGTTTTGCGCAACGATCGCCAGATTATTGAAGCGTTTGGCCACACGCGGATGATCATCGCCAAGAACACGCCGATCGATCTCCAGCGATCGCTCATAGGTCTGCTTCGCGAGCGCCCATTGCTGCTCGCGGGTGTAAACCGTCGCCAGGTCGTCGAGCACTGCGGAGACGTCGGTTTGCGGGGCGTTGCTGGTTTCCAAGATAGCCAGACTTCGGATATACAAATCCTTGGCATCGCCATTCTGGCTCTGTTGAAGCCTGAGCATTCCAAGTTCCCAGAGAGCGTGCCCCGATTCCAGACTCGTCGCGCCGAAATTGTTTTGCGCGAGACGCAGCGCTTCTTGCAGGGGTGCCTCGGCGTCGGGAAGCTTGCCGGCGCCGATGCGTGCGCGGCCGAGTTCCAGCAATGTATTGACCCGCGACCTGTCGTGAGCCTGCGGCTGCAGCTGCAAGGACTCGTCCAATATCGGCAGCGCATCCTGATACTGCCCGAGGCTGTCGTAGACGGCGCCAACGGTGGAAAGTAATGCGGCCTTGGTCTCCGGTTGGTCATTGAGCCCGTCCCGCAGGCGTTTCGCGCTCGTGTCCAACAATTCGCGGGCGGTGACTTTGTTGCCGCGGTTCTCTTCCGGATCCGACAGCTTGAACAGATCGACGAGAAATTTTGAGACCTCTTCGGCGCGGACCCTTTCATGTTCGGCCCGTTCGCGCTGCACCGCGACCCGATCGCGTTCCGCGGCGATGCGCACGGATTGCATATAGGTCGTGGTCGCGAATGCCACGATCATGAATATCGCGCTCACCCCCGCCGCCACCGGCAGCCAGTGGCGCCTCACGAACTTCGATGTGCGGTAGGACATCGTGTCGCGACGCGCGATGACCGGCTTGCCATCCAGATAGCGCTGGATGTCGCTGGCCATCTGCTGCGCGGACGCATAGCGGCGTTCGGGCTCCTTGCGCATCGCCATGAACACCATGTTGTCCAGGTCGCCGCAGAGTACCCGCCGCAGGCGCGCGGGGCTCAAGTTGCGCGCATCGGCGATACTGCGAGTCTCCGCCGAATCGTCCGCGCCGATGGAGTGACTCGGCAGCGGCGGATCCTTTTCACAGATCGCGCGCTCGATATCCGAGAGGCGCATCGTCGGAATGACGAAGGGGCTGCTTCCGGTCAACAATTTGTACAGCAGGACGCCCAACACATAGACATCGCTCGACGTCGTGATCGACTGCCCCCGGATCTGTTCGGGGCTCGCATGGTCGGGCGTCAGGACGCGTACGTCGGCATGCGTAACGGCGAGAGTATGGCGCCCCGCCTGGCGCTCATCCAATAATTTGGCGATGCCAAAATCGAGCAATTTGGGCACGCCGGCCGCAGTGACCAAAATGTTCGAGGGCTTGAGGTCGCGATGCACGACGAGGTTTTGATGCGCGTAATGCACCGCGGAGCAAACGGTTTGAAATAAGCGCAGCCGCGCCGCGAGATCGAGCCGGTTCGAGTCGCAGAAAGCGTCGATGGGGAGACCATCGACGTATTCCATGACGATGTACGCGGTGCCGTCCGGCAGCGAGCCGCCGTCCAGGAGATGCGCGATGTTCGGGTGATCGAGCTGGGCAAGGATTTGACGCTCGATCTTGAGGCGCGACTGGACTCCGCGGGCGAGCGCGCTGCCGAATACCACTTTGATGGCTACCTGCTGTTCGAACTCGGCGTCCGCACGTTCGGCAAGGTAAACTTCCCCCATGCCGCCCACACCCAAGGTGCGCAGCACTCGATATGGCCCGATGCGGTCTCCTTCCATGGTTCAAAGCATGCACCCCGATGCAGGAGTACCGCAAACGTGGCCGGCTCTTGCAGCCGGGTGCTGCTTGAGTGTATGTAAGTAACGCCTCATCGCGCAGCGCAGGAGTGAGATCGACATGCCAAACGGACACGACCCCAATAAACAACCGCCTCCTCCGGGAACGGGAACCGGCAGTGGAACGGGCACCGGGACCGGCACCGGCACTGGGAGCGGCACTAGGAGCGGCACCGGAACAGGATCGGGCGGCGTCACCCCGGAAGGGGGTAACAATGAACCACCGCAGAGCCAAAAGGCGATCGCCGCCGCTGCCGCAGTGGGCGGTCTCATCGGCGGAGTGGTCGGTGCATTGATCGGCAGCGGGATGCATCACTAGTTGGATGCTGTGACGGCGTACCGGGTGCTGCGTGAGCCGCGGCACGAGACTCTGCGAGTACGCGGTCTCGACATGCATCTGACACGGTGGGGGCCGAAGCCTTCGAAGTCCGTGCCGCCGGTATTTCTGCTGCATGGCTGGCTCGATAGCGGCGAGACCTTTCAGTTCATGGTCGATGCGCTGCGGCGCGATTGGCCGCTGGTGGCGCTCGATTGGCGCGGCTTTGGCCGCAGCGACTGGCCGCAGCAGGGCTATTGGTTCCCGGACTATTTGGGGGATCTCGATGCCCTGCTGGATGAGCTGTCGGCGGGAGCGCCCGCCCGTCTAGTGGGCCATAGCATGGGCGGCAATATTGCCTGCTCCTACGCGGGCATTCGCCCGGAGCGAGTGCGCTGCGTCATCAATCTGGAAGGATTCGGACTTGCGCGGACTTCATCGGCGCAAGCGCCGGGGCGAATGCGTCAATGGCTGGATCAGTTGAGGACGCCGGCGGTGCGCAAGGACTATGCCTCGTTCGAGGAACTGGCCGCCATCATTCGCTTCCGCTATCCGCGGTTTTCGGCGGCACAAGCGGTGTTCGTAGCGGAGGCCTGGGGCAAGCTCGATGGCCCCGGCCGCGTGCGGCTGGCGGGCGATCCGCGCCACCACTGGGTGAATCCCATACTCTACAAGCGCGAAGATACGGAAGCGTGCTGGCGCGAGCTGCGCGCGCCCCTGTTGATGTTGGTGGGAGAGGAGTCGGATCATATGGAGAAACTCGGCGCCGACGGCACCGCGGCGGCATTCCGCGCCATATTTCCGCATATTGAAATCGCCAGGGTCGCGGGCGCGGGGCACATGCTGCACATCGAAAAGCCGGAGTTGGTGGCGCCGTTGATCGAATCGTTTCTGGACGCTCATTAAATGCCGCGCCGCATTTATCCGACTCGCTTCGGGCAGATGCACCTGCGCCTCACCCTCGGCAAAGGTGTGCCGCTGGTGCTGTTGCACATGTCGCCTCGCTCCGGTGCGATGTGGGAATTGCTGCAGGAGAGATTGGAGCGGCCGACCTATGCGCCCGATCGACTGGGCTATGGCTTTTCCGACGCGCCGCCGTGGGCCTTGTCGCTCGAGCAGTACGCCCAGAGCACGGTTGACACGCTCGACGCCGCGGGGATCGACGGCGACATCGACCTCTTGGGTATTCACATAGGAGCCATCGAAGCGATCGAGGTGGCCCACCAAATCGGCGCACGCGTCCGGCGGGTCATCGCCGTGGGCGTGCCGCTGTTCTCGACCGAGGAGCAGCAACGGCAGCTGGAAAAGTACAGCGAGCAGCCGCTGAGACCGGCGACCGAGGGCGGCCACGTGCTCGGCGCGTGGCGTGGCGGCTTCGCATTTCGCCATCCGCCGTACGATCTCGCCGACGTGCACCGCAGATTTGTGGAACACGTGCTGGCGGCGAATCCGGGCGCGGCGTTTCGCGCCGTGTGCGGTTATCCGATCGAGAAGAAACTCAAGAGCCTGAAAACACCATTGACGGTATTTGCGCCGCACGATGACATCATTCAGCAAACTTTGCGGGTCAAACCTCTGCTCAAACCCGGTGCCAATTACGTCGACCTTCCGGAACTCGGGGTTGACCCGTTCCACGCCGCCGCCGACCGGATGGCTTCGCTCGTGAATCGCCACCTGCCGCCCTGATCGGGCGACGCCGCGATGGTTGCCGTGGCTCAAGGCACGAGGATGATCTTGCCCATACGCCGCTTCGCCAGAAATTCCTGTTGCGCGAGGACGATGGCGGCGAGCGGATGTACCCCCGCCAGCAGCGGCTTGATTTCACCCCGCTCGATGTAGCCCACGAGACGGCCAAATACTTCGCTTTCGAGCACCGTACAGCCGAGCAAGCGAAGATCCTTGAGATACAAAGTCCGCAGATCCAGTTCGACGATGGGTCCGGCGATGGCGCCGGCCACCGCGTAACGGCCGCCGCGCCGCAGGACCTCGAGCAGCGCCGGGAATCGCTCGCCGCCAACCACATCGACGACCGCGTCGATTCCTTCCCGTCCGAATTCCGCCGCCGGATCGGCATCCGGCGCGATCACTCGAGCGGCTCCCAAGGAGGCGACCCCTGCCGCTTTCGCAGCGCTTGCGACCGCGAATACGGTGGCGCCCCGGCGCCTCGCGAGTTGCACGGCGGCCGAACCAACTCCGCCGGAGGCGCCGGTCACGAGTACGGTCTCGCCGGAAGTCAGGCTCAAGCGCGTCAGCATGTTTTCGGCGGCCGAGTAGGCACACGGAAAGGTGGCGAGTTCGGCATCCGTCAGGCCGGACGTGATGGCATGGGCGTGCGCGGCGGGCACCCTGGCGAACTCTGCGAACGCACCATCGCACTCCGAGCCGAAATAGATCGCCTGGGCTTGACCCGCGGCGTCCGTCATCCGAAACACGGGCTCGACCAGCACCCGTTCGCCGATTCGCCGCGGATCGACGCCGTCGCCAACGGCGGCGATGCGGCCGCAGGCATCGGCACCCTGGATGCGCGGAAAGTTCGGCGGCAAACCGGTCCAGCCCGCGTCCTCGGAGCGCGCGGCCGGGATGCCGGCCGCGCCGGCTTGCGCCGTGGTGCCCTCGATCACGGAGCGGGAGTACCAGGCCGTGCGTGTGTTGATATCGGTGTTGTTCACGCCGGCCGCGCCCACGCGGATCAGCACTTCGCCGGCGCGGGGCGCGGCGACCGGCACGTCATCCCGGTATTCGAGCTGCTCGAATCCGCCGTGACCTTTGAGGAGAACCGCCTTCATTCAGCGCGCGCTCTGCCGGCGGCGACGCGCAGCCCGCTTGGGTCCGGCTGCGGCAATCGCGGCGGACTTTCGCGCCCACACGACGCATTCGTCCGCGTCTTCCAGAGCATCCGCCGGCACTTCGTAGTAGGTCATGCTCAACTGGGGCCGGTCCGCATAAGGGCGAAAGCGCCCCATGCCGCGCGCCTCATAGTCCGGTCGATTGGAATCGTCCACTTTGAAATACAGAGTATCGCCGAAGATGAGCCCGAAGATCCGCTCGCCGTGATACAGCCCGACGCCGCCGAACATGCGCCGCGCGGTCGCATGGCCGAGGCCGGCAAGCTGCTCGAGCACGTACTTCAAGAAATCTTCGTTGACGGCCATGATGGAAGCCCGCATCGACAGTGTGCACGCAATATCTTACGATGCGCGCGATGAATTGGAAGCCGCATCTGCCGGAGATATTTCTCGGTATTTCTCTGGGGACGATTGCCGCAGAGGCGGCGCTCGGGCGCATCGCGGCCATCAAGGCTCGCTACCGGGCGAGCGACACCTACGCATCGCTCGGCATGCAGGCCGGCAATATCGCGATGAACCTCATCATGGCCGGCGTCGTCTTTGCCGGGCTGTCGGCCGCGTATGAGCACCGTCTGTTCACGATATCGCCGAGTTCACCGTGGGCATGGCTCACGATTTTCTTCCTCGATGATTTCATCTACTACTGGTTCCACCGCATCAGTCACGAATGCCGTTTTTGGTGGGCCGCGCACGTCAATCATCACTCGTCGCAGGAATACAACCTCTCGACCGCCGTGCGACAGAGTTGGACGAGCGTGATCGTGGGTACGTGGACGCCGTGGATCCCCCTGGCGTTCCTGGGATTTCCGCCAACCATGATTCTGGCTCAGCAGAGCTTCAATCTGTTCTATCAGTTTTGGATTCACACCGAGGCCGTGCATCGCATGCCCGCCTGGTTCGAATACTTGTTCAACACGCCCTCGAATCACCGCGTCCATCATGCGTCCAATCCGCGTTATCTCGACCGCAATTACGCGGGCGTCCTGATGGTATGGGATCGCCTGTTCGGCTCCTTCGCCGCGGAGCGGGACGATGAGCCTGCCCGCTACGGGATCGTCAGGAATATCGAGACCTTCAATCCGATACGAATTGCCTTTCACGAATGGCTTGCCATCGTACGCGACCTGAGTGCCGCTCGCTCACTGCGCGAGGCGGCGGGCGTAGTCTTCGGTCCGCCGGGTTGGCGCGCCGACGGCCAAGGGCTCACATCCAAGAATATCCGCAACGGATTCGAGGTGCGTCATGGCGGTTGAATGCAAGCTGACCGGCTTGTCGGGCAACGAGATCTATTGCATGCGGCTGCAGGGGTTGACCCCAAGCGGGGTGCTGATCGGGAACAGCATTCAGTCGATGGGGTTCCTCGGCGGCGTCAGATCGGCATTCCGCGGCATCGTCGGCGGCGAGATTCCCGATGTCACGAACATGATCCATGAGGGCCGCGAGGCGGCGTTCGACCGCATGCGGACCGAGGCGAACCGCGAACAGGTTCATGGAGTCGTCGGGGTGACCTCGGAACTGCGCAGTCTCGCCGGCAATTCCGAGTTTCTGTTTGTCGGGTCCGGCGTCACGCGCGCGCAGGGAAGCGCGCTGTTTACCAGTGCCGGCGACGCCCAGGAGCTGTATTGCCACATGGATGCGGGGTACGATCCGAGAGAGTTCGTGTTCGGCAATATTGCCTACTCGGTGGGCGCCGTCGGCGGCATCGCCGGGACGCTGAAGACGCTGGTGCGCGGCGAGATCAGAGAGTTCAGCGATGTATTCAATGCGACCCGCCACCACGCGCTCGAACGGCTGGTGGCGCACGCGAAGGCGGTGCGGGCCAATGCAGTGGTCGGCGTGCGCACCACTGTGCTGCAGTTCGCGGGCTTTCACGAGATGTATATGGCGGGGACCGCGGCCTTCCACGCGCAACTGCCGCCGCAAACGCAGAACGCGCCCGTCACCAGCGATCTGACCGGTGAGGAATTGTGGGGCATGGCGCAATTGGGATACATGCCCATCAAGCTTCTCATCTCGACTTCGGTCTATTCTCTCGGGGCCATCGGCGGCATCAAGGCGGCTTTTCGCAGTTTCGTCAAGGGCGAGATCGGCGATCTCACAACGCTCATTTACGATGCGCGCGAGCAGGTCTTCGACCGGGTGAAGAGCGAGGCGGCCGCGCTCGGCGCCGAGGAAGTCGTTGGCATCAAGACCTACATCATCGAACTCGGATCGAGCTTGGTCGAGATTTTTGCGGTGGGCACGGCGGTCCGGAAGCTGTCCGGCATGGGAGTCAAAACCCAGACGCTGCCGGCGCAGGCGATCATTCGCGACAAGGACACCTGGCTGAGCGGTTCCGGCGGCTTTGACTTGACGGCGATCCGCGCGGGCGGATGAGAGCATCTGGTTGAAGCTTCGCCCGCCTCCGTCCGCCGCCATCGCCTTGCTGGCCATCGCGTGCTCGTTCGCGTGCGGCATTGCGTCCGCACGGCACCGCAGCGAGCCGAGCGCCGGGACGCCCGGCGACTTCGCGTATTATCTGCTGTCTTTATCCTGGTCGCCGGCGTACTGCGTTTCGTCGCCGGCCGCCGCCGAGTGCAACGGGCCGCGGCGCTTTGGCTTCATCGTCCACGGACTGTGGCCGCAATACGAGCAGGGCTGGCCCGAACATTGCGACGTGCGCCGCGAGGTGCCCGATGATGTGGTGCGGGGCATCGCCGATCTGATGCCGGCCCGCGGCCTCGTCTACCACGAATGGTCAACGCACGGCACGTGCAGCGGGTTGGAGCCGGCGGAGTACTTTGAACTGGTGCGCCGTGCCCATGCAAACATCGTGATTCCGCAACCCCTGTCGAGCCCTGCGCAAGCGCTCGAACTCGCGCCCGCTGCGGTAAAGGACGCATTTCTGCGCGCCAATCCTCGTCTTCAGCCGCGGTCTGTCGTGGTGACCTGCACTGGGCAAGACGCACCGCGGCTCAGGGAGGTGCACATTTGTCTCGACCGCAATCTGACGCCGCGCGACTGTTCCCCCGGCGCGATGCGCGGCGTCTGCAAAGCGCCGCAGGTCATCATCCCTCCAATACGCTAACGTGCACCAGGAGCCGTCGATGAGTAATCCGATCGACAGACCACCGCTGCCTCCCTTCACCTTGGAGACTGCCGCGCAAAAGGTGCGCATGGCGGAGGACGCGTGGAACACGCGGGATCCGGCCAGAGTTGCGCTCGCGTACACCACGGACAGTCGCTGGCGCAATCGCGTGGAATTTCTGCAGGGACGCGCCGCCATCGAGGCGTTTCTCGGCCGCAAATGGTCGCGCGAACTCGACTACCGGCTGATCAAGGAATTATGGGCGTTTCGCGAGGATCGAATAGCCGTGCGCTTTGCCTATGAGTGGCACGACGATAGCGGCCATTGGTTTCGGAGCTTCGGCAACGAAAATTGGCAGTTCGACGCACACGGGCTGATGAGATTGCGCATTGCCAGCATCAACGATTTGCCGATCGTCGAAACCGAACGCCGATTTCGCTGGCCGCCGGGCCGCCGGCCCGACGACCACCCGGCATTGAGCGATCTTGGGCTTTGAGCGGCGCGGCCGCTCACTTTCATCGCAATTCGAGACTGGCGGCCATTCCGCGGGACCTTTTTGCGGTATTGTCGGCGCTGCATTGCGCCAAGGCTTGCTTTTCGGCCCGTAGGTCGCCATGTATCGACTAGGATGAACCGTATGGAACAACACGATCATTCTGACCACGACCACGACCACGACCACGACCACGATCATGGACATGGGCATGCGCACGCGTTGACCGGCCAGGCAATCAATACCCGGATGGCCATCGCGGTGGCGCTCAACCTGATTTTCGTGATGATCGAAGCCAGCTTTGGATTCTTGTCGAACTCGGTGGCGTTGATCGCGGATGCCGGTCATAACTTGAGCGACGTGCTGGGGTTGGTGTGCGCGTGGACCGCCATGTATTTGGGGCGGCGGCCTCCCGGCGCGAGGTTCACCTATGGTTTGGGACGCTCCTCGGTGCTGGCGGCGCTGGCGAATGCGGTTCTGCTGTTGATGGCGTGCGGCGCCATCGCTTGGGAGGCCGTGGGCCGACTTGCCTCGCCGCCCGCCGTAGCGGGGGCCACCGTGATCGGGGTCGCTGCCAGCGGCATCGTGATCAATGGCGCGTGTGCCTGGCTGCTGCACGCCGGGAGTCACGGCGATCTGAACCGGCGCAGTGCCTTCATCCACATGCTGGGCGATGCCGCAGTCTCGGTCGGCGTACTGCTGTCGGGTGCGCTCATTTTGTTCACCGGTTGGAGCCGATTGGACCCCATCGTCAGTCTGCTGATCGTTGCGGCGATTTTGGTCAGCACCTGGGGACTGTTGCGAGATTCATTGCATCTGTCGCTCGACGGCGTGCCGGCGAGCGTCAATTCCTCGGCCGTCATGTCCTACCTGGCCGATCAGCGGGGCGTGACCGACGTGCACGATCTGCACATCTGGGCGCTCAGCACCACGAGCGTGGCACTGACGGCGCATTTGGTCGTGCCGGAACGGGGTGCGGAACAAGCGCTGCTGGACTATCTCACTCCCGATCTTAAGCGCCGCTTTCACATTCATCATGCCACTCTGCAAATCGAGCGCGACCGCTGCGAACACGGATGCGAAGCTGATGCCTGATTAGCTCGCGCGCGACCAGCGAGCATCTTCGCTTTGAGCCGCAGCCTCAAAACTTTGTGGCCCCAAGAGCGCACCTGCTATCCTCGGCCTAAAGACCGCGCCGATTTGCAGGGAGAAAACAGGCATGTCCAATGAAAGTGCGATTCGCCGCGAAGTCGGCGCCATCGCTCTGATGTTCACCGGCTTGGGATCGATCATCGGCTCCGGTTGGCTATTCGGCGCCTGGCGGGCTGCCCAGCTAGCGGGGCCCGGCGCGGTCTATTCCTGGATCATCGGGGCGGTGATCATCCTCTTCGTCGCGTTCACCTACGCCGAACTTGGCGCCATGTTTCCGGAATCCGGGGGAGCGGTGCGCTATGGCCACTATTCGCATGGCTCGCTGGTGGGCTTCGTCGCCGGCTGGGCGGCCTGGATCGCCATCGTATCGGTGATCCCGGTGGAGGCCGAGGCCTCGGTGCAATACATGAGCTCCTGGCCGTGGACCTGGGCGCAGGATCTGTATGTGCACCAGCCCAACGGTCAGGGCGAGCTGAGCAAGCCCGGCCTGTCCATTTCCGCCGTGTTGGTCGTGATTTATTTCCTACTCAATTTCTGGAGCGTGAAGGTATTTGCCAATGCCAATAGCGCCATCACTTTTTTCAAGCTGATCGTGCCGGCGGCCACCGCCGTTGCGCTGATGTGCACCGGCTTTCACTGGGAGAATTTCCACGTGGGCATCCACGGCGGTCCGCATGTCGGGAATGTCGCCGCGATCCTCACCGCGGTTGCGACCAGCGGCATCGTCTTCAGCTACAACGGCTTCCAGAGTCCGGTGAACCTGGCGGGCGAGGCCCGCAACCCCGGGCGCAGCGTGCCCTTCGCGATCTTCGGCTCGATCGCGCTGAGCACCGTGGTCTACTTGCTGCTCCAGGTCGCCTTCCTGGGCGCCGTGGCGCCCGATCATCTGCACGAAGGCTGGGGAGGGCTGGAATACAGCTCGCCGTTCGCGCAGCTTGCGCTCGCGCTCAATCTCAATTGGCTCGCCCTGCTGCTCTACGCCGACGCCTTCGTCAGCCCCAGCGGCACAGGCACGACTTACACCGCAACCACCGCCCGCATGATCTACGCCATGGAGCGCAGCGCCACCGTTCCGGAGGTGCTCGGGCGGGTGCATCCGCGCTTCGGAATACCGCGGCCGGCCATGTGGTTCAATTTGGTCGTGTCCTTCATCTTTCTGTTCTTCTTCCGCGGTTGGGGAAAGCTCGCGGCCGTGATCTCGGTGGCCACCATCATTACCTACCTCGTGGTGCCGATCAGCGTCATGGTGCTGCGGCGCACGGCGCCGAAACTGCACCGGCCGCTGCGCGTACCCGGTCTGCCCGTGCTCGCGCCGATGGCCTTCGTGCTCGCCAGCCTGATGCTGTTCTGGGCGCGCTGGCCGCACACCGGTGAGATCATGCTGCTGCTGATCCTTCCGCTGCCCGTGTATCTGTACTACCAGGCTCAGGCAGGCTGGCGCAATTTCGGCCTGCAAATGCGCGCTGCGTGGTGGCTGCTCGCCTATTTGCTGGCAATGACCGTGTTGTCGTGGGCGGGCAGCAAGGAGTTCGAGGGCCACGATTACATCAGCTACGGCTGGGATCAGCTTTGCGTTGCGCTGGCCTCGCTGGTCTTCTATTTTTGGGGGCTGCGCAGCGGTTGGCGTACGCCGGCGATCGAGGCGGCGGAAACAGCGAAAAATACCTAGGAGCCGTCGTCCGCGGGCCGGCTCAAGCGTTCAAGACCATCGTGCTGACCGGCCAAGTCACGGCCGGCGGCTCGACGCCGAGCGGCGAATCGTGATTGGGATCGAAGCCGCTCAATTGCCGTCGCAGCCACGTCACGAAACGCTCGTCGCTGGCGCGACGCACATCATCGCTGCCGCGGGCATAGTCCTCGAGCGCATCCTGGGCGATCACGATGCGGATCATCCGCGATCTTTTGCCGGCGCGGAACGAGCCGCCCGCCAGCCGCCACGTGGCCAGTATCATCATGTCTTGCGCTCCGCGCGGTACCAGGATGCGCGGGTCGTCGCCCAGCTGACCCTTGACGAGTTCGCGAAAATGATTGCTATAGTCCTTCATCGAGTCGCCGAATGGTGAGGGTTCAGGGTGACGAAGACAATTCTAGCGCCTCCAGCCGCGGACCCTCCAATCTGCCAATGTGTAGTGAGGTGTCGTACAGCACGACGCCGAACGCGGCCAGCGCGGCGGCCAGGGCAATAAAAACCTTCACATGGCGCGACTCGAAACTGCGAATTGCCGACGCAAAGGCAATAAAGCAGAGCATTGCGGCGACGACGATGATGGCGTCGACGCTCGCGCGCTGCCAGTAGCTGCCTCCCAAATGCAACCACATGCCAAATTCATCAAAGGTCAAAGCCATGGCCATGCCATAAGCCATCGCGGCGAAGCGCAACCCGGCTGCACCGCGGGCGCTGAACAAGAGATAGCCACCCACGCCGGCCAGCAAAAATATGCCGTAATTGAGATGATGGACGTGGGTGCCGCGCAGAAAGAAATAGAGATTCGGCATCCTGTGCGACATGATCAGGAGGACGATCGTGCGCGCCGTGATGAATGTGAGGATAAAACCGAACAGGGCGCGGCGCGCGAGTTGCGCCGAGTCGATGGTCGCAGGATCTGCCGGCAATTTCTCTTCCGGAGCCACGGTGTTCAACGAGGCGGTGAGCGCGGACGCGCGCGGCGCGTGGGTTCCGCGCTGTAAGGGTCTTCGGGCCAGTAGTGCTTTGGATAGCGACCCTTCAAATCCTTCTTCACTTCGTGATATCCGCGATTCCAGAAGCTCACCAGATCCCGGGTAATTTGCACCGGGCGCCGCGCCGGCGACAGCAATTTCAGCAGCAGAGGCAGCCGGCCGGCGGCGACGCTCGGGGTCTCGCTCAGTCCGAACATTTCCTGCAGGCGCACCGACAGGGTGGGAATCTCGCCATCCAGGTAATCGATCGGAATATTCGAGCCGCTGGGCACCGTGAAATGCGTCGGCGCTTCCCGCTCCAGGATCACCCCTTGCGCGTAGCTCAAACGCGACTGCAGTGCGCCGCGCAAGTCGATCCGCGCAAAATGCTCGCGGCGGGTCATGGCGGCAATCCAGGGCGGCGCCCACTCCTCGAGGGTCGCGGCGAGCGCCGCGTCGCTCAGATCCGGCCAAGGCTGCGGTGCGGGGACGGCGTGTTGCCGCATCAACATCACTCGCGCCTGCCATTGCCGCAACTCCGAAGTCCACGGCAGGCGCGCGATGCCCAGTTCTCGCAGGCCGCTGAGCGCGGCCTTTTGCAGGGCGCGAGCTGTCGGGATCGCGAAGGTCGGCCGATTCCAGCAGCAGGGCGCCCAGGCGGCGCTCGCGCCGCGCGCTCACCGCCTGCTCGCGTCCGTCCCAGAAGATGTCGGCGCGCTCGAGAATTTGCGCCGAAAAATGCTCCTCAAGATCCGCGAGCGCACGGGGGCCGCGAGAAAGATGCGCGCCTCCCGTTCGGCCCCGTCGAGTTCCGCGGCGACGATGTACTCGGCCTTGGAGAGCGCCTGCGGCTCCGCAAAGTGCGCGCCCCGGCCGTTCGCCAGCAGGTAGCGGCCGCCGTCGCCGCGCGCCTGGCCGATTCGATCCGGGTAGGCCCAGGCCAGCAGTATCCCGGTCCATTCGTGCGGATCCGCCGCATCGGCGCGGCCGCGCAAAGTCGCGCTGCCAATGCGCGGAGCTGCGCTTTGCCTGGATCATGGCGCGAGCATCCACGGTGATTCCCGGCGGGAGATCCCGCACATCGCCGCGCATGACCGCTACGCGCAGCCGCAAGTCCACATCGCGCGCGCCGGGGCAGCGCGCAGGATGTCGCGCTCGCTCAAGATCGCCGCCAGATCGCAGGCCAAACGCGCCGCGCCGTGCTCGCGCGCCTTGACGAGCATGTGAGCCAGCCGCGGATGCGTTCCGAGCTTCGCCAGCATTCTGCCGTGCGGCGTGATGCGCGCCGGCGGAATCGATGGCCTCGAGCTGGCGCAGCAGGTCGCGCGCCTGCGCGAGCGGCGCCGCGGGCGGCGGATCGAGCCAGCGCAAACTCGCGGCGTCCACGGCGCCCCAGCAACTGAGCTCAAGGGCCAGCGGCGCAAGATCCGCGTGCAGGATTTCCGGCGCCGTTTGCGGCGCGAGCGACGCCTGCGTCCCTTCCGACCACAGCCGATAGCAAGTGCCCTCCGCCAAGCGGCCGGCGCGCCCGCGGCGTTGATCCGCCGCGGCCTGCGATACCTTGGTGGTGACCAGATGACTCATGCCCGTGGCAGGATCGAACTCCGCGTAGCGGCGCAACCCTGAATCGACGACGACGCGAATGCCCTCGATGGTCAGGCTGGTTTCGGCAATGCTGGTGGCGAGCACGATCTTGCGCTGTCCGGCGGACGCCGGGGCCAGGGCCGCATCCTGCGCCGCGCCCTCCAGATCGCCGTACAGCGGCAGTACGCGCACCCGGGGATCGAGGCCCGCACTCCTCGAGCGCGCGCTGCACGCGGCGAATCTCCGCGGCACCGGGCAGGAAACACAGGATGTCGCCGTCGTGATCGCGCAGGGCGTTGCGGATCACCTGCGCCGTTTGTTGCTCGAGGTTGATCTTCCGGGCGCCGCGCAACGAAGTGGGTCGCGACCTCGAAGCTGCGGCCGCGCGCGGCAACGATCGGCGCGTCGTCCAGCAGCCGGGCGATGGGCTGCACATCCAGGGTCGCCGACATCACCAGGAGGCGCAGATCCTCGCGCAAGTTCTGCTGACTCTCGATGCACAGCGCCAATCCCAGATCGGCGTTCAAACTGCGCTCGTGAAACTCATCGAAGATCACGCAACCGATGCCGCTCAGGCCCGAGTCATCCTGCAGCATGCGCGTGAGAATGCCTTCCGTGACCACTTCGATGCGCGTCTCGCGGCTCACCCGCGTCTCGAGCCGGGTGCGAAATCCAACGCTCCTGCCGACCGCTTCGCCAAGCAGCTGCGCCATGCGGCCGGCGACGGCGCGCGCCGCGATGCGCCGCGGTTCGAGCATCAAGATTTTCCGGTCCCCGAGCCAGGGACTCGGCCGCAAGAAGAGCGGCACGATGGTGCTCTTGCCGGCGCCCGGCGGAGCCTCCAATAGCACGCTGCGGCGGCTCGTCAGCGCCTCGGCCAAGGCGGGAAGCGCTTCATTGATCGGTAGATCGGGGAGCGATGGCGGATTCACGAGCGCCTAAGATAACCCACGGGCGGCCTTCGCAGCGCATGTTAAGATGCGCCCCGTCGGGCCTGTAGCTCAGTTGGTTAGAGCAGGGGACTCATCAACAAATGGTGCCTTCGCATCGCAAGGTGCGAAGTGGACGGGATGAATTCAGGGAAACCTTAACAGTTGGAGCTGATGGCAACCCTGAGCCAAGCCGGCGGTACACCGCCGGAAGGTGCAGAGACTACCTGAGCGCTGCAGTCGCGCTTAATGACAGGCTAGAGCTTCCCGCACCCCTCTGGGGTGAAGAGATAGTCCACTCCCTCCGGAAACGGCGGGGCCGAAGTGAATCCCTTGGTCCTCGGTTCGAGTCCGAGCGGGCCCACCAACCATCCATCCACGGACGTCTTGGCGTGTAGGCCGGCGTCCGACTATGTAAATTAATAGCTAAATAAAACAATGCATTGCGTGTTCTCCGCGTCCATCGCGGCAGTGCGTCCATGCGGCTCACGACCGCGAAAAATCAGAATACCCCTCCTCGGAGAAAAGCCGTGCGCTTGTTCGTAAACCGCTTTGGGTCGTGTGGCCAAATAGATCACCAGATAAGCCCCGCTCGCGCCCCGCACCGTGGCCCAGGCCTGACGTCACTTAGCTCCTTGTGCAGCGCGACCCTTATTCATCGTCGAACCCGAGCGCGAATGACACCGCAGCCGCTGCCTCTTTCATTCTCCGCGACGTTAACCGCGTAATGCGATCGCCGATGTTGCTCTTGGGTACGGTCTGAAGATTATCGAAGTTTGCTGCGCAGGTGTGAGGCACGCCATCCTGCTCCGTCAACAACAGCTCGGTGGGAATGCTGCGGATCGTCGATGTGATGGGCGCGATGGTGACCGAATTCAGTACCGAAATTGCTGACTCGCGAGTGAGCACTAACACTGGTCGCTTCTTGTCCGGTGCCTTGGATGTGTACCAGCAGACGTCTCCCCGATTCATGACGCGCCCCAGTCTTGTTGGTTGAGCCAGACGTCGAACTCGCCTCGTTCGACTGGCTTGCGCGTGTAACCGTCGGCGTGACGAACTTCTTCCTCTCGGATTCGCTCTCGCCGGATCTTTGCCTCGAGTGCGTCGCGAATGAACGCCGAACGGGTGGTCTTCCGCGCCTGGCTCATCTTGTCGACAAGCTTCAGCAGTCGCTCATCGATAGTCATTTGAATGGTCTTCATGAATGTGGAGTGCGATGTGGATATCTATACACATCATACACCACATTCCACGCTCGAGCGACGCAATTGGACCGTGTCACCACAGCCGCTCCGCGCTTGCCTAGCGCCCGGCGACCCCAACATAGAAGAGCTCAAGTCGGCCGTCAGCATTTCGCGCGGACACGACTTGCGTAGCCTGCGCAAAAGTGCCCACCAGCGCCGATTCGCCGGCCCATCCCCGGTTGGGGGACACCTGCGCATTATGAAAAATGGCGCCGTTATCGCCCACGTAAAAAACCTCCAGTCGACCGTCTGCGTTCGATGCAACGTCTAGTTGCTTGGCGAAGCCCCCCAACGGTTGCTCGCCGTTCCATCCGAGGAGGGGTGAAACCTGCCAGTTGTGGAACAAGGCGCTATTCGTCCCCACATAAAAGAGCTCTTCGCGTCCGTCGGCGTTTTGCCCGACGGCAAGTTGAACCGCCAGGCCGCCGATCACGATCGGCGGCGGCACAGTTTGATTGGTTCCGGCGCGCAGAATGGCCCCATTGGCGAGCGCGATGCCAAACACGTCGAATTCGCCACCTAGATTTTGGCCGACGGCCACCTGCCGGATGCCGACGTGGGCATAGTTGGAAACTACGGTTTCACCCCACCAGTCGCCGTTCGCCGTGGCCTGCGGGTTCTCAAACAGCGCGTCGTTGGCCCCCACGTAGAAGAGAAACATGCGGCCGTTCGCGCTCACCACGTTTAGTTGCTTGGCGAGCCCCTCTATCGGATACTCGCCGCTCCATCCCGAGTTCGGTGCTGTCTGGCAGATTTGATAAATAGCGTTGTCGGGTCCTGTATAAATTATATCGAGCCGGCCGTCCTGGTTGCGGCCAACGACAAGCTGCTTCGCAAATCCGCTCATCGCCGCAATGCCGCTCCAGGTACCCCCCGGCGTGACCTGCCACATGTGGTAGATCTCGCCGTTCGCATCGAGAAAGAACAGTTCCAGGCGACCATCGGCGTTTTGGCCGACGCTGACCCGCGAAACGTTGCTTGCCAGCGGTGCGACATATCCCCAGCTTCCGCCAGGTGTCAGTTGTGCCGTATGAAAGATCGACAGGCCGGTTGGCTGGGCCTGCGCGGTCGCCTGCTGCACGCACAGATGGTCTCGATTGCTCCACAACGGTTGCGTCGGAAACGCCATGCCGTTAGGGAAGATCGTATTCTGCAGGCCTTGCCACGCGCAAAGGTCGCCGATTTCCTGGCCACCTTCGGTAAATGGGTCCGTGGCCCAGGCCGCCCAGGCACCGGTGTATAGACTCTTGAAGGCGGTCGGATCGGTGAACGTCGCGTAGGGATTTGTGATCGCTTCGGCGATCTCGTGGCCAACCACGATGCTCACGCCGTCCAGCGGCCCCGACACCATGCCTGCGCCGCAATTTTTTCCATAGTCCGGCATGTAGGGAACCGTGACATAGGTGTAGTTGAGCTGCATCTGGCTGAAACTGACCGACTGATCGCTAAAGTGGGCAGCGCAGTCGGCAACCAGGTCCGTGTTGACGCTGCCCTCCGGGGTGAAGACGACAAAGATCTCATTCGTATTTCCGGCGATGGCATTGTTGACCCATCTGCCCACCTCGGCATGGACGGCCGCATCGTTGTATTTCGGGCCGGGGTCGGTCGTATCGTCGAAGATCGGGTTGGTCACTACCAGTGACGCCGATTGCACGTGCGGCACCCCGCTGTTCTCATAGTACTGATCGACCGTCGCTAGCCACGAACTGCCCGCCAGGGATCTCATGAAATTCAGCGCATAGGGCATGACCCCGGATGAATCCCTGAAGGGGTCCGGGTATCCCTTGGTGACCTTAAAGCCCCAGAAGACAGGGACGACGACCGGATTGCTCAGGACCATGCTGCCCCAGTAGTTCACGTCCGGGTTGATCAGAGTATTTCCCCAGAACACCTTGGTTCCGGTAGGCGAGGCCGGCGCGCCAAGCCTGCGCATCGGGTGCACGTGGAACAGCGGGCGCAGCGTCGGATCGTTCGGCTTGACGATCGCATGGGAGACGAAGAAATTCCGCTCCGCATCGGAAAGGGGACGGGAAAATCGGCTCGGAGGGATGGATTTCGGATCGACCAGGCGCAGTATAGGCATAGCGGCCGGGTTTACTTTCGGTAGCAGCGTCGCGGATTGTGCGATGGCCCGCGTACCGTTCAACAGCATGACGGTCGTCATTGCGGTCGACCACACCCAGATCCAGCTCAAGTTCCTTGGCATGCGCGGATTCCTCCGTAGGTGACGCTGAATGCTTTTTTCGCCTGTACGACGCCAAACAATTGTTACTACGTGCGCTCTGGGCTTGGGCTGAAGATCGCCGGCCCATTTTAACACGATACGAATCTAAGCTAACAAACCAGGGACATCGGGCTACTTGGAATTGATCGGCGTACCGATCGAAACCGATGCCTTCAACTAGGAGACCGTGTTGCGAAGAATTGAAATAGCAGTACACAAGTGTTGAACTTGATCTTCACTCATATCATGCATTTGGGTTGGCCAGGTGCTTAAGGTATCCCTCACGTGCCAGAGTCCCGATAGCGCGCGAGGTCTGAGCGACATCACGCTCAGCGCGCGTTGATAAGTCGCTGACCGTGATTCCCTCCGCCGCGGATAGAGTCGCCAGAATGCGCTGCCTTAGCTTAGCTAAGCTAGCACGACGAAAAATAAGATAGCTCCAAGCAGCAATCCAAGCGAGCCGATGATTGTCGGTAGCTCCGGTCCACCGCTCAGCGTGAAATAAAGACCGATCAACGTGCTTGGTGTAGCTAAATTAGTACAAATATCCAGAACTGGAGCGAAGCGAGGCGCGAGGCTTTCATCGCGGGCCATTGCCGCTGCGGCGCCGGTTACCTACCGGCGCGACTAACGAACTGACGAGAAGCGACGGTTGGCATTTTTTGCAGCACGAGGCCACGGGCGTTCGCGGCGGCATGATTTTGCAATATGCCGACGTAAAGGTTTTGTTGATTGACGCGATGCCGATCATGGTGAGATCGATGAACCCGGCGGACCACGGATGTGTTGAGCGCGCGCGAAGGTCTCGATGACGAGCATCGGCGCGCCGCAGTGTCGGCACAGGAAGGTGGGCCTAGGGCAAGCGTGATCGGCGCTGCCATCGCCGGGCTCAACGGGAGGCGTTGGCGCCGGCTGATGCAGAAGCTCGCATTGACGGAGCGGTGCGAGCCAGTCGGCGAAGGCATCGGCGTCGGCCAAATCGATATGCTCGCCGAAGAACTTCAGCTGACCTGACCGTCCCGATGGGCGGTCTGGAGTTCTTCAAGGAAGCGGCGCCGGAACAGCCGCGAGAGCACCCGGACCGAGAGGAAGAAGCCCGCCTTGCACGGCACCCAGCGGTCGGCATCCGGTGCGAGGCCGCCGCCGGGTACGATGCCATGCACGTGCGGATGGTGAGTCAGCGTTCGCCATCGTCCGTCGGCCTTGCGCATCCGTCGTGCTCACATAGCCAGCGGCCTCGAGCTCGCGGAAGAACCGCCGCACCTTTTGTCCCTGCCGATATGCTCGCTTGGTCCACGTTCCTTCTTGAGCAAATAGGGCAGGGCGGCTGCGCGAATCTCCCATCCGGCGGTTTGGCCAGGAGCCATGCCGCGAACCCGCGCAGGCATCCTTAACCGGCTATCGCCGGCACGAAGCTTAGCGTCGCGCCTACGAGTCGGTTTAGCAGTTGGGAGCGTGCCACCGGCATCCCGTCTAGGGCGCGAAACCGGACGACCACAGCGGCGCTTCCCGCGAGCATAAAGTCGAGCAGAACGCCGCCCCTGCAGGTCCCGAAGAATATAAGCCGTTCATCAACTGCGCTGAATCCGCAGGGTCTCTCGAATACAGAACGCGATAACCGAAATTGGATTCAGACAGCTGGGAGGCGTAGTCCGTCGCGCAACCCGAGAGCGCTAGGCAGAGACCTAAGGACGAAATCAGCTTCATGGCACTCCCCAATGTGGGCAACTGGACTCGAAATAGCACGATGATGAATTAGAAGCAAACACCCGGGCGTTTGAAGCTTTGCCCTCATGCCGCCGGCGGGGGTTGTCGATCGACTTTCGGCATTTTGTTGGAAATGCAGGCCCAGCTCGGCGCTTGTGACGTCCAAATCGTGGCCGTGGGGTTCGCGACCTCGGGATCGTCGAGCGTTCCAGCTCGAACGAAAATAAGATGGGGACGCGCTTCGGCCTCGCTGAATAGCTGCGTGCCACAAGCCGCGCAGAACCGCCGGTGCATCACGTTGCCGCTGTCGGCGATGCTACGGTAATCGCGCGGCGCTCCGCTAACAGTGAAGGTCGCCGTGGGGAAGCAGACGTTGACCGTGCCGCTACCCGCTCCGAGATATTGACAGACGCGGCACCAGCACATGCGCGTGATGATTGGTTCCGACGTGGATTCGTATCGGATCTCTCTGCACAAACAGCCACCCGTAATTGTCATTTTCTTTCCCCACATTTCGATGCGACCAAAGCATCGCACCGCAATCTATCATGTGCGGTTGATCCAAATGCATGCCGCAAAGCTGCCGTCGCTTTTTTCGATTACCGCGACCTCTTTGCGTTCATGTAGGTGTCCATCAAAAAATGCGCGGACAGGTCAGGCATCGTTCCGGGCTCGAATGCCTGTCCGATGTACATTACTCGCTCAGTCTTCGGGCTGAACTCGGGCCAATTTTGCAATCCCTGGCCGTTGGGATTTCCCGACTTTGCGAAATTCGTCCAATAAGCGGCAATGGTTCGGCCAATCTGACGCTGGTCGTCGTTCCAAGGTTTGCCGAACGGATACTGAAATACGTACGGGAGCTCGGCGCCGTGGCCATTGCCGTATTTGCAGGAGAAGTAGTAAAAGAATGTCTTGCTGTGCGAGGTCTGGGCGTTGACGTGAGCCCATGACCACATTTGCCAGCCAAAGGCTCCTTCGGCGTCGAGTTGACTGTTGGAACGCATGGCCTCGTCATCGGTGCTCGCGGGGAAGAGCGCCAGGACTTGATCGGCGAACGCGCCGTATTTCTTGCGAACGGCGGCGGCATAAGCAGTCATTGTCATCGGTGTTTGGAAATACTCTCCTTCGTCTGCGTTGTAGCCTAAGAGCAGCGGAACTTGAGCTTGTTCGCCCTCGGCATAGAGTGTGTAAGTGTCGTCCGGTAGTACGTACCCATCAACAATCGGCAGGGTCTGACCCGTCCCGTAAACGCCGGGTAGTCCTTCGAACGTCGAGGCGGTAATCTTTTCGGCCGGAACCTTGCGCAGCTCAGCGATGGATTTCGCTCCGAAGGAGGCGGCAAACGCCACTCCGGCCTTTTCGGCGTCGGCAAGCACTGCGATGCCTTCGTTGGTGTGCTTTGGACCCATGTCGGCGTTGCTTTCACCGATCGCCGCGTGAAACAGGCCTCGAGCGGGCGGCGACACCATGAGCTTGCTGACGAGCTGACTCCCGGCCGATTGACCGAAGATCGTGACCTTGTTGGGGTCGCCACCAAAGGCGGACACATTGCGCTTGACCCACTGCAATCCGGCGATGGCGTCGAGCAATGCGTAGTTTCCTGAGACGTGGTGGGCTGACTCCGCGCTGAGCTCGGGATGGGCCAGAAAGCCAAGCGGGCCGACGCGATAGTTGACATTGACTAGAACAATGCCGGCCGCGTTAGGCAAACCACCGCTGGCATACAAAGGCGTGGAGGCGGAGCCGTGGCGAAAGCCGCCGCCGTAAAAGAACACCATCACGGGCAATTTCGAGTTCGTGCGCGTAACGGGTGCCCAGAGATTGAGATACAGGCAATCTTCACTGTTTGGCTCCTCGGGCATGGTGGGAAGCGTCGGCCCAAGTTGTGAGCACTGGGACGGGAAGCGGTCGGCCTTGCGTATGCCGCTCCAGTGTTTGGCAGGTTGCGGTGCTTTCCAGCGCCGATTGCCGGCGGGCGGTGCGGCGAAGGGGATACCTTTGTAGACGATGACGTTGTCGTCGAGGACACCTTGGACGAGGCCTGCGTCGGTCCTCACAGCGCGTGTGTCAGCGAGGCCTGATGCGCTTAGCAACACTAGCGAGATGGGTAATAACGATCGCATAACTAATTGAATAATAACGTAAATTAGTGCTTCAGCGGCGAGATGGGATGCACTGTAACACGCGTGTTACCGGAGCCGGCACAAGCAGAGGGCGACTCGTTCTTTACTCGGCAGCCCCCGGCGCGTGTTCCTTGAGCCAGACGCGCAGCCAGTCCTTGAGGTCGCGCTGTAATTGTTTGCGCAGCTGCTTGTCGATGTGCTTACCCAATCTAATGCCATAGCGCCCGTCGTGCGCGGAAAATTGAAACAGCACCCTGCCGCCATCCTTGATCGATTCTGCGCGTCTGGCCGGCGACCTTCGTTTTGGCGCCGCGGCCAGCAGCTCGGCGAATACCTCTTCCGGCGAGGGCGCCGGGCTGCGCTTGGCGAGAGCCTCGGCCATGGCCTCGAACTCCGGGCTGCGGGCTGCCGCGGTGCCGGCGAGGTCTGAGCTCCAGCGCAGCGATATTCGTCGCGGATCGCGGAACGCGGCGAGGATGCAATCGGGCAAGGAGGCCAAAGCAATGTACCTGCCGACATTCTGCTTCGATTGGCCGGTCGCAACACTGATGGCTTCTTGGGTGGGAAAAACCTCTGCGGCGAGCCATCGCTTGAACATGCTGCCGGTCTCGTATGGCGATAGATCTTCGCGATCGGCGTTTTCGCGGTACATCTTTAATACGAGTTCACGGGTGTCGTCGGCCGCCGCATCGACGATCGCGAGGATGGGAAAGCCCTTGTTGGTCGACGCATCGAGGGCCAGACAAGCGGCGTGGCGACGGTGACCCGAGATGATTTCAAACTCGACGGGCTGGGCGTCCTTCACAGGGCGCACCCGAATCGGCGTCTCTTGGCCGTGGGCGGCTAGGCTCTTGGTGAGCTGGATGAATTTGGGATCATGCAGTAGGAGCGAACGATCGTCGCGATTCTTGAACTTGGTCGCGCGAATCTTCTTCGGATCGAGCTGCAGCAGCAAGTGGCGGCTGTTGGTTTCGTTCGAAGGTGCGCCACTCGCCGTCATAGTCAATAGTGTTCCTCTGGGGGGGGGGTCTAATTGGGGCAGCCGACCCCCAAAGTTTAACGTGCGCCGCACGCTCGCGGCGGTTCGAAACAGGGCTACAAGCGTATGCCCATGCTGCATCGCAGCATTGGCAATACGAATCGATACCGAATCGCGTCGCAAAAGCGCCCGTCAATCCGTCGGTACCTGCTCTTTCACGCGGCGGGTCACGCAGCCTCGGCATGCTGATAGGTCGAGACGGCGTGATCCGAGAGGATGTCTTGCAGCTCCCGCGTACTTCGGCCCTCCGGCGTCAGCCACGCGTCCACATGCTTTGGCTGCAGATTGATGATGCAGCGATCGTGGCCGGCGGCGGCTACGTCGGCGGGCGGCTCATCGGTGATGGCGGCAAATCCTCGCACATCCGCTTCTCTCGGATCCCTCCAGTGGGACCAGAGGCAGGCGATCAGCATGGTTTGCGGCGGATCCGGCGTGAACTGCAGCACGATGTTCTGTTCCCGCTCGCCGGCGCGCAACGCGCGCCGTTGAGAGGCGTGCAATTTGACGTTCTCATAGAAACTCTCGACGACCATGACGGCGTGGCGATGGCCGAATTGTTGGCCCCAGAACTTTTCGAGATTGTCGCGCCGCGCGTTGTAGAGGCCTGGAAACTGCTTGTCATAGGACGCGGGCTTGCCTGCCGGACGGCAGAAGTAGCGCATCGGTGTGAGTACATTGACACCGTCCTTCTTGATGATCACTCCGGCATAGACCATCGGGAAAATGCGGTTGTCGTCGGGCTGAGTATCGGTGCTGCGCAAGTTCGATAGCTTCGTCGTCAGGGTGTCGATTTTTCCGGTGGCGATCCGAACGTCCTCGCGGGCTTTCTTTGTTTCCCTTTCTTTGAGGGAGCGCTCAGCGTTGACGAGGCGAGTCTTTTGCGAAAACAATTCTTTCTCGAGCTTCGAGCCCAGGCGCGAACGATGTTCATCGATGGCGCGCTTGATCGCTCGTTCCTGCTCCGTTGCCGGCTCGTCGAAGTTCGCCTCAAAGCCGCGCGAGATGTTGAGGGTGGGGTCATCGAGCCGCCGAAAGAAGAGCCTTTCGGCTTCCGCGTAGTCGAGTCTGAGCCCAAGCTGGCGATGCAGCTTGCGGGCGGTTTGTATGACCTGAGCGGAGTAGCACATCGGCGAGATTTTACGCGGACGAGCGGGTGCCGGCATGGTGAATTTTGCGCGGCGCCTCGGGTCATGATGGGCCGGGGCGCAGCTCCTTCAGGCGCTCTGCGGCTGGCGCGACAGCCGCCAGCCCTCGCCGGCGTAGATCAGCAGCGCCGTCCAGATGACCGCGAAACCAATTGCGCGCGTGCGCTCGAAAGGCTCGTGCAGCGCGAACACGCCGCAAGCGAATTGCAATGTCGGCGCGATATATTGCAGCAGCCCCACGGTCGAGTAGGGAAGCAGCCGAGTTCCGTAGGCGAACAGGAACAGGGTGATTGCGGTGAGAGGGCCGGTTCCGATCAGGAGCGCGGTGGCGGTGAGTCCCGCGTGGACCAATGCGCCGCTACCGGCGAATTCGCACCACAGCAGATACAGAGCGGCGAAGGGAAAGAGCACCAGCGTTTCAATCGCGAGTCCGGGCAACGAGTCGACTTTCACGACCTTGCGGATCAGGCCGTAGCTCGCAAACGAGAACGCAAGGGTCAGCGCGATCCAAGGCAGGCCGCCGGCCATCATGGTCAGATACGTAACGCCCGCAGCCGCCAGCGCAACGGCCGTCCATTGCAGGCGCGTGAGCTTCTCTGCAAGGAGCACGACCCCGAGCGACACATTGACCAGCGGACCAATGAAATAACCGAGGCTGGTCTCCACGACGTGACGGTTCATGACGCCCCAAACGTAGACGAGCCAATTGAGGGATATCAATGTTGCCGTCAGAGCGAGCCGCCAGACCACGCGGCGGTCGGCGAGCGGCGCAGCGAGCGTGGGCAACTCGCGCCGCAGGACGAGCCACGCGAGCACGCAGACGCATGACCATACCACGCGGTGGGCGATGATCTGGATTGCGGAAACCTCGCGCAGAAGGTGGAAATAGAGCGGGAATAGACCCCAGATCGCGAAAGCGGCCGCCGCGGGAACGAAACCCCTGCTCGCGGATTTCATTGACTGCCAGCTGTGATGAGCACACTCCTCCAAAAACCTTGGACTGCGATGGGTCTGCGCCGCCGAATCGATGATACCAAACTAGCGGCCTCAAGCGATTGTCTGCATCCGCGCGCTGCTCGATTGCGAATATCAGTCAAGTACCACAACGATGGGAGGGCGGCCAATCATGCACAGCCGCTGGCTGACCTTGACTGCCTGGGCGTGCGCGTGCGCGGCGCTCATGATGACGGCGCAAACCAGAGCCGCGACGCCGATTGCCTGGCAGACACATTGGAAAAATGCTCTGTTTACGCGCGCCAAGCGCGAACATCGCTTCGTCCTGCTCGATCTGCACGCCGTGTGGTGTCACTGGTGTCACGTCATGGACGAAAAAACCTACAGTGATCCTCGAGTCCAGGCATTGATGGCCAAATACTACGTGACGGTCAGCGTCGACGCCGATGAATATCCGGACCTGACCAGCCGTTACGGGGACTGGGGTTGGCCCGCGACGATCGTCGCGTATGCGCACGCCGCCCCCGGGCAGTTCCATGCGGAGATCTTGCTGGCAGATCGCGAGCTGTCGACCGCGCCGATTCACATCACCGTGGTCGGCCGCAATGGCGACCAGGAGGCGCAGGCCCTGCATCGCGCGGCGTTGCGCTATCCGGCCGATTACTTGCAGGTCGACTGGTGGGATCCCGCCGAGGGGCGGCTGCCGAATCCGGAGATTCAGTACCCGCAACTCGGGCGGGCAGCCGCCTTTGCGTGCAGCGGCAGCACCTGCTCGACGCCGGTGTTCGAAGCCGATGAGATCGCGCCGGCGGTGCGTGCCGCGCTCGTGCCCTAGACTAAGGCCTCGGCGGCCGAGCGGCGCTACCAGCGCTGTTTCGTCGGCAAACCGTCTTCGATCGTGTAGTAGTCGGATTTATCCGCGACGAATATGTGCTCCTCTACCGCGAGGCCGGTCGGAGTATCGAGCGTTCCGGCGGTGATGCTGATCGCGTCGCGGCCGCGCTTCTTCCAAAACAGATTGCCGCCGCAACGGTTGCAGAAGCCGCGCTCGGCGATGTCCGACGACTGGTACCACACGAGAGTGGCGGAGGCGGTCAGTTCGATATTGGCCGACGGCGCGCTGGTCATGGCGGCGTAATGTCCGCTCGTGCGGCGGCACTGCGAGCAATGACAGGCTAGGATGCCGCGCAGCGCGCCGTGGATCCGATAGCGAACGCCCCCGCACAGACATCCGCCGGCATGAGTTGTCTTGTTTTCCATAGTCCTTACCAGGTCAGGAGCGGTGCTTCAGCAATGGCGCCGACAGGCGAGACACGGTCAACGACGCGGATGCGGCGTGCCGCCTGGCACGCGTGTGAGGCCGTGCCGCAATCGCGTGAAGCAGTTCCCTGACGGCGTCGGGTGCAAATTCACACCACTCGAGGCCAATTCCGTACTTGTTCTTGCGCACGACATACGCTTCGACCAACGGCGATATGCTTGGGCCAGAGCGGCAAATCGATGGCAACCCGGACGCGGGACAACGCCCGCGCCTCCAATTCCGCCTCGACCAGAGCGCCGCTGACGCTCAAATCGGTGAGCCTGCCGTCGCTCACTGAGAATCGATGCGCGGTAAGCCGGACCGGAAAATCAACCTGAACGCGCTCGCCCCAGCGGTGTTCCATGACGTCATGCTTTCACAAGTTGAAGCCGTACCGCATCAGATAAACGCGAAAATGGTGTCCGATAATTCCTACGCACGGCGCGCCGCCAAGACTTTAGGTCCGGTGCCTCGCGTCGGCCTACCCGATAATTCGTTGCCGGCGCTTTTCCATCAAAGTATTGTAAACCTCGATGATCGTTCGATTGACGTTCTCGATGAAATGAGGACTGAGGTCGCGTGCAATGCGCCGCCGCGGCGCGGAAACGTGCTTGCGCAAGATCGCGGCCAGCGCCTGAATATCACCGATCGGAAAAAGATCGCCTCCGTATTCTTCAATCAACTCTCGACAGCCATCGGCGGTCGAGGCAACAATCGGCAGTCCTGCATCGAAGGCCTCCAGCATTACCAGCGGCAACGGCTCGCGGCGCGACGGGCAGACGAATAGATCGAAGGCCTGATAGTACTCCTTGATGCTTTTTCGGAAGCCCGGCATGGTCATATTCGGGCCGAGAAGCCGCTCGAGCCGATTGCGTTCCCGGCCTTCGCCAAGGATGACGAGGCGAGCGTTGGGCAAGTCAGCGACGCGAAAAGCCTCGATCAGACTGTCCAGACCCTTGCTGTACGCGAGACGCGCTACTGCGCCCACGAGATATTGTTCGGGCGAGACGCCAAGAGACTTGCGCAGCGCCGCGATTTCAGCGGTCTCCAGCCGGCGATGCGGAGTGAACAGCTGATTGAGCTTGAACACTTTGCCCTGGTATGTGGAGGGAATCTCCCGCACCTGCCAATGGGCGTTGCATATTAGGCCGTCCAGCTCCAGGAAATGCGGACCATTGACCCTATTGTGCAAAGTCGCGACCGACGGCGCTTCGGTATGCGCACGCGCAATGATGCGTCCGGATCTTCGCAGGTGCGTATGAATGACATCCGGAATAAATTGCTGAACCTCCCGCTCAACCGCTCGCTGAGTACCCAGCCAAGTCGGCACTTGAGACACATGTACCTGGTTCGAAACTGCGTCGAGAATGGACGTGCCGAAACGGCTCCTATGCAGGCGCCGCACGACCAGCATGACCTGGTGCTCGGCCGCCTGAAAGCTCGCCAGTTCCGCAGCATAGCGTTCGGAGCCGGCGAAGCCGCGGGACAGAATGACGTGCATTATGCGCATGGACGGCTACTAGTTGATCGGCGAACGGTTATAATTTGTTTCGAAGCGGTCGATTTTCATGTCCCCGTAGCCCCTGAGAAAGCGCTGTCCCCTCGATTGATGGGGGCGCAGCGGCTGATTTTAAGCGACGGGCCGCGAGCGCAACACGCCATATGGGAAAAAAACATGAAAGTGCCCTTTTTCAAACGGCTGTCGAGGCAAGTGCGCGGTCGCTGGCGTGCGAAGATACTCGCTTCCCATGGCATCGCTGTGGTGGCGAATGCAAAAAATGGACTGCTCGCTGTTCAACCGGGCGACTTCAACGTCTCGCGCGCACTCCTGCAAGCGGGCGAATACGACTGGCCGCAAATCGGGTTGCTGAGCGGCCTGGTGGGAGCGAGTTCGCGGCTCATCTTTGCCGGCGCGCACATCGGTGCACTGTTGATTCCCATCGTGCGCGCTTCCGGAACTCGAGCGGTATACGCGTACGAACCGAGCCCGAACAACTATAAATTGTTGACGATGAATTTGGCCTTGAACGGGATCGACGACATCGTCGTGAGGAATTCGGCTCTCGGTGAATCGCCCGGAACAGTCCGTTTTACCGAGAATCGCATCAATACCGGCAACTGTCGAGTGGACAAGTTGGGCGGTGAACTTGCCGTTCCGGTCGATACGCTGGACCGCTCCGTTCCGCCGGAATGGGACTCGATCGATCTCATCGTCATGGACGTAGAGGGCAGCGAGGTAGCGGCCATGCGGGGAGCCCGGGCTGTACTGGTGAAAACGAAGCGACTGTATGCGGAATTCGCGCCGGAGCAGCTGCGTGAACAGGGCGCCACATGCGAGGAATTCATCGCACTTGCCGCCGGATTTTTCAAATCCGCCTATGTGGTGGATGGCAGCATGAAGTTCCTCCGTGCTGCGGAGTTTTCGGCTCATTTGCTACCTTTGTCGAAGCGGCGCGGATTGCTGCTGAATCTATTGTTTACGCAGGATGCGGAGTGTTCGAAGCTCGCCATGGCTGAATCGATTGAGCCGGCTTCGCCGCTCTAAAATCGTCGCGACAGATACAAAAGTCCGGTTTCGATCTTGTAGAAACTATCCGGCCGCGGGCCACGGGGATCGCTCGCCAGCAAATGATCGCGCGCGACATTCTGTGCATAACGAAAATCGACGCCCACATCCCACTTCGGCAGGACGTTGCGCCATAGGGCGCCGATACCGGCGTATTGCGAATAAGCGGGGGTCGCCAGGTTGTATCGGGCGACGCCGGCAAACACGCCGAGCGCGAAGTGTTGGGAGAAGCGATACCGATAATCGATGGCACGCACGCCGAGCAGCGAATGTCCGTCCACTTGATCCGCTTCGACACGTACGCCCAAATCGTTGTTGGCTGAGACCGCGCGGCGCGCCCCGACGCCGATATGGGGATCGAAACCCCATTTGCTCGTGGTGGCCGGGATGGTCGGCTGCAGAGATGCGCGAACTTGATTGACGTTCATGCCGGCGTCGACGAAAACTTCCGCTCCATGCGCGTCGGGACCACCGCCATAGGAGTCCTCGTTGAGGGAGTCGTCGTCCCGGGTGCGCTCATCGCCGCCGTAGCGCACGAAACCCGACAACCGCGAGAACGACTTGCCGTCAATGTCGCGCCCGCCCAACACCTCGCCGCCGATTGTCAGATCCTTCCAAGGCCGCGAGTAGCGCACCGTGAAATCGTAGTAATGATGATAGGGAAATGGGATGTTCCCCGGAGAATACACGCGCGTGTCGCCGCCGAAGTAGGTCTGGTTCGCGACCGTACGCACGCGCTCCTCTAAATACCCGCCGAACGGCGGTTCCCAGCCTACGCGGAGCATCTGCATGCGCGCGCCGACGCCGTCGCCGAAATTGCGCTGGTCCGCACCCCAGTTGCCGAGCACGAGCCCGTCGTTCGTCATGCCGTCCAGGAAAATACTGTGGACGTACCAGATGTTCTGCCATTCCGAGATTTCGTAAGTGACATCGAAGTAGTGCGCGATCCGCGGGATATCGATGCCGGCGGTGAGAGCGGCGTTGCCGAGCAAGTAGCTGCCCCCGTCCGAGGTGTCCTCGCCGGCATACTGGAAATACACGGCGAAGGGCGTCTTGCCGGGAAATAGGAAGCGGCTGATGTAGGAGGCCTGCTGGTTGCCTTGATTCTGCGAGGCGCCGCTGGGCTTGAAGAAATCGCGCAGCAGAAAGCGCGCTGAATCCGGCAAACCGCTGCCGCCGCCGTATTCCAGCAATCGATTGATACCGAGCGACCAGCCGGGGAACGGTTCTATCGAAACTTGCGTGCCGAATAGACGCGGGCTGCCGCTGCTGGTCACGCCGTTGTACAAGATGTTGTTGTCGCCGGGCTGCGACAGGCGGGTCAGGAAGAACTCGTATTGGAACCCGAGCCTGGTGAGCGGCTCGTAGTTCGACAAAGTCACGGACGGGGTGGTCGGTGCTTCGGTGCTCATCAGCATGCTGCTGTCGGTGGCGGGCGACCACCAGTGATCGCGGTAGCCGATATCGAGCTGCGCCCAATTGAAGCCGAGACTCAGCATGGAGCCGGTGGGTTCGGTCCGGCCCTTGTAGGCGATTGCTCCGCCGCTCAGCAGAACATAGTCATTGGGCTGCACAAATCCCTGCGCCGACAACTCCCAATCGCTTTTCACCGGCAATCCGTGCGCATTCGGCACGACGCCGGCATCGCGGTCGTGCGCGATCGCGCCGGTCGCGCTGGCATGCGTCACGGCATAATCACGCGAGTAGCGCTGCAGGTAGCGCTTGACTTTGGTGCACAGCGGCTTGTCGACCATGCAGGCCTGCGGCAGCGCGTCCTCGACCAGCGCGACGGCGAATGGCCGCTTGAGAATCGGTTCGTCCGCGAGAATGAGCACCCGTTCGATCTGCCGTTCCATTTCCGGTTCGAGGTTGAGCGGGAGGTAGCCGCTGACGCCGCCCGCCGCGGCAATTTTCGCCAATGACGCCAACACGCAGACGCAGGCGATTGCCGCCCTCGATTCCTTGGTCCATGCCGCGATATTCAATAGTGTCCACCGGCCGTTAATCTTTGCGGCAGTACACGATATGATGCGTGAGACGGTCAAGGCTTTTATCATCCGAGGATAGCTTTTGTACTTGCCAGCGTATTTCGAGGAACAGCGCGCCGAGGTGCTGCACGCCCTGATGCGCGCCCGCCCATTGGCGACGCTGGTGACGGTGTGCGATTCGGGAATCGTCGCCAACCACATTCCGGTCGAAACCTTGAGCGAGCCCGCCCCGCACGGACTGATCCGAGGTCACATTGCGCGCGCCAACCCCTTGTGGCGCACGTATCGTGCCGACTCCGAAGCGCTCGCGATTTTCCAGGGACCGCAGGTGTACATCTCGCCCTCCTTCTATCCATCCAAACTTGAGACCGGCGAAGTGGTTCCGACATGGGATTATGCGGTGGTACACGCCCATGGCAGCTTGCGCTTCATTCAGGACAGCGAGTGGCTGCGGGCATTCGTGACGCGATTGACCAGTGCGCATGAGGCATCGCGGCAGGCACCCTGGAAAATTGACGACGCCCCGCCGCCCTACATCGAAAAAATGCTGTCCATGATCGTTGGTTTCGAGTTTTCGGTGGCTAGCTTGATGGGTAAATGGAAACTCAGCCAGAATCATCCCGCCGCCAATCGGCGCGGGGTCGTGGAGGGACTGCGGGCCGCTCCCGGTGCGGAATCCGCTGAAGTCGCGGACATGGTCTCCTCTTTAGAGGCGGAGCGCGGGGACGGGCCGCTCGGCTAGGTCCGGCTGGTCGGATGCGGCGGCCACCATGAACGTCATTCAGACCGAGCGCCTGGCGCTGCGCCGACTCGAATTGCCCGACGCCGAATTCATTTTGGAGTTGCTGAATGAAGCTGCGTTCCTGCGATTCATCGGCGACAAAGGCGTACGCAGCGTGGCGGACGCTCGTGCTTACATCCTGAAGGGTCCGATGGACAGCTATTGGCGCTACGGCTTCGGTTTGTACGCGACCTGTCTGCGCGACGGCACGCCGGTTGGGATCTGCGGGTTGGTCAAGCGCGACGGTCTGGCGGACGTCGATGTGGGATTCGCCTTTCTGTCGCGGCACTGTTCAATGGGCTATGCCGTCGAGTCTGCGTCGGCAGTCCTGGACCACGCCAGGCAAGTATTGGGCCTGCAGCGCATCGTCGCCATCACGGCACCCGAGAACTTGGGTTCGATCGCCGTGCTCGAGAAAATAGGGCTCAAGTTCGAACGCATGATCAGCCTCGATAAGGACAGCCCCGAACTCAAGCTATTCGGGCCCGCTTAATTCGGAGTCGATCATGCTTTAATGGCAATTCAAGGAACCTAAATCGCGGAGATGACAATGCACCCCTTTCCCCACCACTATGCCGTCAATGCATCCGTGCGACCCGTTGGCGACGTGCCGCTGTCGACTGACGGCGTCAGGATCATCGAATCCGCACCGCCCAAGGAGTTCGACGGTCCCGGCAATCAGTGGTCGCCCGAGGGTCTGTTGACCGCGGCCGTTGCAGACTGCTTCGTTCTCAGCTTCCGTGCGATTGCTGCGGCATCGAAATTCCCGTGGGTCAGCCTGGAGGCCAGAACCCAGGGCACCCTGGATCGCATCGACGGCAAGATGCGCTTCACCCGCTTCGATACGCACGCCAAACTCCACGTGCCCGAGGGCGCGGACAGCGAACGCGGGAAGAAACTGCTCGAAAAGGCCGAACTCGCGTGCCTGGTCGCCAACTCGCTCAACAGCGAACGCCACCTCACCGCCGAGGTCTTTGTTTAGGCGCTACGCGCCGGATCTACGGGGTCGATGCGACCCCGTCCTCGAAAGTTCGGAAAAACCTCGGCGCGAGCTAATCATCCATTAGGAAGCTGCGCAGCTGCTCGCTGCGGCTCGGGTGGCGCAGCTTGCGCAGCGCCTTGGCCTCGATTTGCCGGATCCGCTCGCGAGTCACGTCGAACTGCTTGCCCACCTCTTCGAGCGTGTGGTCCGTGTTCATGTCGATGCCGAAGCGCATGCGCAAAACCTTCGCTTCGCGCGGGGTCAGCTGCGCCAGCACCGAGTGCGTGGTTTCGCGCAAGGACTCGGTGGTCGCCGAATCGATGGGCGAGGACACGGACGTATCCTCGATGAAGTCGCCCAAATGCGAGTCCTCGTCGTCGCCGATCGGCGTCTCCATGGAGATCGGTTCCTTGGCGATCTTGAGCACCTTGCGAACCTTGTCCTCCGGCATTTCCATGCGCACCGCCAGTTCCTCGGGCGTGGGTTCGCGGCCCATCTCCTGGAGCATCTGCCGGGAGATGCGGTTCAGCTTGTTGATCGTTTCGATCATGTGCACCGGAATGCGGATGGTGCGCGCCTGGTCGGCGATGGAGCGCGTGATCGCCTGGCGAATCCACCATGTCGCGTAAGTCGAGAATTTATAACCGCGGCGATACTCGAACTTGTCGACGGCCTTCATCAAACCGATATTGCCCTCCTGGATCAAATCCAGGAACTGCAGGCCGCGATTGGTGTATTTCTTGGCGATCGAAATCACCAAACGCAGGTTAGCCTCGACCATTTCCTTCTTCGCGCGCCGGGCTTTGGCCTCGCCGATGGAGACCTCGCGGTTGATTTCCTTGATCTCGCTGATCAGCACGTGGAACAAGCCTTCGAGGTCCTTCAGCTTGTTCTGGCGCCGCTCGACTTCATCCTTGAATTTGGCGAGCGGCGCCGAATAGCGCTTCTTCGCCTTGATGTGCTTGTCGAGCCAGCGCGTGCTGGTCTCATTCTTTGGAAACGTCGAAATGAAGTCCTTGCGCGGCATGCCGGCCTGCTTGATGCACAGGAACATGATTTCTTTTTCGAGCAGCCGCACCTCGGTCACGTGCTCGCGCAGATTGTCGATCAGTTGATCGAACATCTTCGGGCTGAGTTTCAATTCCATCAGCTCACCGCAGATCTTCTTGCGGATCTTCAATGTCTTGGGATCTTTCGAGCCCAGCTTGTCCAGCGCATTCAGGAACTGGTGGTGAACCTTGGCGATCGAATTGAAGCGCTTCGCGGCTTCTTCGGGATCGGGACCCGTGTCGATGACTTCCTCGTCCTCGTCGGCCTCCGACTCATCGTCGTCGTTGGCGGCCTCTTCGCGCTCGAGCGCCATCATTTTTGGATTCTGGGGCTGCGCGATCTCATCCGGCGCGTTCGGGTCCACGAAGCCGACGATGACGTCGACCAGGCGCATCTGACCGGCCTTGACCGTCTCGTAATGCCGCAGCAGCAGGTCGTACGTGCCCGGGTAGCTGCCGAGCGCGATCTTCACCGCTTCCAAGCCCTCTTCGATGCGCTTGGCGATGCGAATCTCGCCTTCGCGGGTCAACAATTCCACGGTGCCCATTTCGCGCATGTACATGCGCACCGGATCCGTCGTGCGTCCGAATTCGGCATCGAGATTGGCGAGCGCCGCGGTGGCTTCTTCCACGGCTTCTTCGTCCGGCGCCGCGGTGGCATCCGTCAACAACAACGACTCGGCATCCGGCGCTTTTTCGTACACCGGAATTCCCATGTCATTGATCATGTTGACGATGTCTTCGATCTGTTCCGGATCGACGATTTCGCTCGGCAGGTGATCGTTGACCTCCGCGTACGTGAGGTAGCCCTGCTCCTTGCCGCGCGCGATCAACAGTTTCAGTTGCGACTGACGTTCGTCTGCAATTTGAGTCGCTGTGCCGGTTGGCGCTTTTTTGATCAAGGTGGACGCCTCGTTAGAGATCTATAGGATATAAATGCAAGCCGACAAGTATACGATCCTGGCCACTGGGTAGCCACTTATGCGTGGAATTAGGGGGTAGCTTTAGGATCGACCCTTGGATTTGAGCAGAAGACTTAATTCGGCCTTTTCCTCGTAATTCAACCCCAATTCCTCCGCTTTTCGCAATAAATCGTCCATCCGGCGGCCCGGCCCATATTCCTGGAGCAGTTTCGCAACCGCCATCTGCAGCTCTTTGGCGGCCGACTCGGGTTCCGCCACCAACGGCTCGGCCATGGCGAGCTCGGCCAAGCGGTCATATTCGGGAAGATCCCGCCAGCGCTCGAGCAGCATCGCCGTGCTCGGGTTCAAGACCGCCGCCGCCTGCATGAGCAGTTCCTTGAGCACCGCAACACCCGGTTTGTCCAATTGCCCGAGCGCTTCCGGGTCCCGCACGGCCGCCGCCGCCGCGGGGTGATGCAGAACCAAGGTGATGGCCTGCGTCAGTAAATTGCCGCGCCCAATGCTCATTCGACCGCGGTGCTGTGGCGTGGGTTCCGGGCGGTCCATGGGCGGGCGCTTTGCCTCGCCGGCCATGAACGACTTCTTGAGCGTCGCCGCGGGCATGCTGACCCGCACGGCGAGCCGATCGGCCAGCATTTCCCGGTAAATGCCTTCCGGCATGCGGGCAAACAGGGGCGCTGCCAGGGCTTTGAGCTTGGCGCGGCCGTCGACGTGGTCCAAGTCCACGTCGGCCATCAATTGTTGGATAAGGTACTCGGACAGGGGAAGCGCGGTGTTCAGCCGGTTCTCGAATGCTTCGAGCGCCCTCTGCCGCGACCAGCGTGTCGGGGTCGTGACCTTCGGGCAGGAACATGAACTTGAGCTCGCGGCCATCGCGCGCCAAGCCTACGGAGTTTTCCAGCGCGCGCCAGGCGGCTTGCCGCCCGGCGCGATCGCCGTCGAAGCAAAACACCACCTCGCTGGTCAGTCGGAATATCTTGTTGAGATGTTCCTGGGTGGTCGCGGTGCCGAGGGTGGCCACGGCATAGGTGATCCCGGCTTGGTGCAGCCGCACGACGTCCATATATCCTTCGACGATCATCAGGCGGGTGAAATCCGCGCGCGCCTGCCGCGCTTCGTACAACCCGTAGAGTTCGCGTCCCTTGTGAAACAGAGGCGTTTCCGGGGAATTGAGGTACTTGGGGTCACCCTGATCGATGATTCTTCCGCCAAAACCGATGACGCGCCCGCGCGAATCCCGGATCGGAAACATCAGCCGATCACGGAAGCGATCGTAAAACCCGGCCGCGCGCTCGCCGCCGCGCGTATCGCGCTCGATGATGAGGCCGAGCCGATGCAGCTCGCGCCGCTCCTCCTCCTGCGCTCCAAAGCGGTTGAGCAGCGCATCCCAGGAATCCGGCGCGTACCCGAGCGCGAACTTCACCTGGACCTCTGCATCGATTCCACGCGCGGTCACGTAGCTCCGGGCGCGGTCGTTGTCAGCCAGGTTCTGCTCGAAAAAGCGTGCGACCCGCGCCATCACCTGGTGCAGGTCGGGGCCGCCGGTGTCGGCGCTCCGCAAGGCCTCGCGCGGCATCTCCATGCCCGCGCGTTGCGCGAGGTCCGCAACGGCGTCGAAGAACTCCATCTTCTCGTACTGCATGAGAAAGCCGATCACGGTGCCGTGCGCGCCGCAGCCGAAGCAGTGGTAGAACTGCTTGTCGGGACTTACCCAAAAGGACGGCGATTTCTCGTTGTGGAAGGGACAACAGGCCTTGAATTCACGGCCTGCTTTTTTCAGCGGTACCCGGGCACCGATGATCTCGACGATATCGGAACGGGCGACGATCTCGTCGATGAACGGCTGGGGAATGCGGCCGGCCATAAACCCGCCCGCGATTCAACCTGGCCCAAGCTTGGCTTTGATTATGGCCCCTACCTTGCCCAAGTCGACGCGGCCCTGCGCCTTGCCCTTGATGACGGCCATGACCTTTCCCATGTCCTTGATGCTGGTCGCGCCCGTTGCTGCGACCGCCTCAGCGATCAGGGCGTCGATCTCGGCGGCACTCAACTGGGTAGGCAGGTAGCCCAGCAACAGGGTGATTTCCGCAGCCTCTTTCTCGACCAGATCCTGGCGATTGCCGGCCTGGAATTGCACCAGCGACTCTTTGCGCTGTTTGATCATTTTCTCAAGCACTATCAGCACTTGGGTGTCGTCGAGAACGATGCGTTCGTCGACTTCGCGCTGCTTGATCGCGGCGGTGATCATGCGGATCAGCCCGAGCCGCTCCTTCGCGCCGGCGCGCATCGCCGCCTTCATGTCATCGGTAATTCGCTCTTTTAGAGACATCCTGAGTCGGACAACCCCTAGTAGGAAGGCCGAGGCGGGGCGGCCGGCGGGGGGCTGGCCGGGGCGCCGCCGGTGCCGCGCATGTTCTCTCGAGACAGGCGCTTCAAATGCCGCTTTACCGCGGCAGCCTTTTTTCGCTTACGTTCTTGGGTGGGCTTCTCGTAGAATTCACGCCGCCGAAGCTCAGTGAGGACGCCGGCTTTTTCACAGGCTCGCTTGAAGCGGCGCAAGGCGGCGTCAAAATACTCATTCTCGCGAACACGAACGCTGGGCATTCAAACCTCAAAATGTAGGGCGCGGCCGCCGGCATTCGGCGACAGGGGGGCGCATTCTAAAGTGCGCCCCTGTAAAAGGCAAAGTCTAAGCGAACTTCGGTCGCTCGACCCCGTGAATTCGGCGCGCAGCGCCTGACTAGAAGGGTTTATGCGTGTAATCGGCATCGAAAGCTCTTGCGACGAGACGGCGGTCGCGGTTTATGACGCCGAACTCGGCCTCCTGTCCCACTGCCTGCATAGCCAGGTTGCAATGCACCAGGCTTATGGGGGCGTGGTGCCTGAACTCGCCTCGCGGGACCACGTGCGGCGCCTGCTGCCGTTGGTCCGGCAGGCGCTGGCCGAGGCGAAGTCGGATCTCGGCGCGATTGACGCCGTGGCCTATACCGCGGGACCGGGCCTCATCGGCGCATTATTGGTCGGAGCCGGCTTTGCCGCGAGCCTGGGCTACGCCTGGGGAAAGCCGACGCTCGGGATACACCATTTGGAAGGCCATCTGCTGGCGCCCCTGTTGGAGCCCGACCCGCCCGCCTTCCCGTTTCTGGCGCTGCTCGTGTCGGGCGGCCACACCCAACTCGTGGATGTGGCCGGTCTCGGTAACTACCGGATCCTGGGTGAGACCTTGGACGACGCCGCGGGCGAGGCCTTCGACAAGACCGCGAAGCTCTTAGGGTTGCCCTATCCGGGCGGGGCGGCACTGGCGCGGCTGGCCGAGCAGGGCCGCGCCGGCCGCTTTGTGTTTCCGCGGCCGATGCTCGATCGTCCCGGTCTCGATTTCAGTTTCAGTGGCCTGAAGACCGCCGCCCTAGTAGCCTTGCGGGGCCGCGTTTTGGACGACGCGATTCGCGCGGACGTCGCGCGCGGTTTCCAGGACGCAGTGGTCGAGACGCTCGCCGAGAAATGCCGCCGAGCCCTGGCCTCTGCCGGCCATCGGCGCCTGGTCATTGCAGGCGGTGTGGGAGCCAACATTCGCTTGCGCAAGCGGCTGGCGGAAGTAGTGCGCGGTGCGGGCGCCGAGTTGTATTTTCCGCGCGCCGAGTTTTGCACCGACAACGGGGCAATGATCGCGCTGGCGGGCTGCATGCGGTTGGCGGCCGGCATGCAGGCCGGCGGCGGTCATCGAGGCGCGGGCGAATTGGGAACTCGGGGACGCCGGAGCAACAGGGGATATGACGCCTTAATGGATAAAATCTTCATACACGCGCTCAAGACCGAGGCGATCATCGGCATTTTCGATTGGGAACGACAGGTCAAGCAGACGGTCATCGTCGATATCGAGATCGGCGTGGACGTCACCAAGGCCGCGTTGTCCGATTCCATCGACGACACGCTCAATTACAAGCGGGTTGCCAAGCGCGTCCTGACATTCGTCGAGGCATCGAAGTTTCATCTGGTCGAAACCCTTGCCGAGCACGTCGCCATGCTGATTCTGGAGGACTTCGGCATCGCGTGGGTCCGCCTATCGTTGAGCAAACCGGGCGCCATCCGCAGCTCGCGCGACGTGGGCGTGACCATCGAGCGGGGCCGCGATCATCTGGAGCAGTGGCGCGCGCATGCGGCGGCTGCCAAGCGCTGACCGGACACTCGCCGCCGCCCGATGCCGCAACCCATTATTCTCGATGGCTCCCTGACCTGGCGCCAAGTGAGCGAGGTCGCCGAAGGCGCACCGCTCGCGCTCGGCGCCGCAGCGCAATCGAGAATCCGCGCGGCGCGCGCGCTCGTGGATTCCATCGTCGCCAAAGGCGTGCGCGCTTACGGGGTGAATACCGGGGTTGGCGCGCTCTGCGACGTGGTGATACCTCAATCCAAGCTGGAGCAGCTATCGCGAAACATCGTGATGAGCCACGCAGTGGGTCTAGGGCCCCCCCTCGAAGCGCCGGCCGTGCGCGCCATCATCGCCGCGGCCATCAACAATTTTGCGCACGGGTTTTCCGGTGTTCGCCCAGCCGTCGTCGAAGGGCTGCTCGCGCTGCTCGGGCATGATTGCATCCCGGAAGTGCCGTCCCGGGGATCGGTGGGATACCTGACTCACATGGCGCACATAGCGCTGGTGCTGCTCGGGGCGGGGAGGGCGCGGCTGCTTGACCGGCCGATGAGCGGCGCCGAGGCGCTGGAGGCGATGCACCTGGCACCGCTGGTGTTGGCGTCCAAGGAGGGCTTGAGTCTCGTCAACGGCACCCCCTGCGCCACGGGTCTGGCGGCGATCGCCCTGGCAAGAACGCAGCGGCTGCTCGACTGGGCGGATGTCGTTGCGGCGATGACATTCGAAAATCTGCGCGGTCAAATCGCGGTATTCGATGCCGACGCGGTGGGGCTGCGCGTATCGGCGGGAGTTGCAGAGGTCGGAGAGCGATTGCGCGCCCTGTTGAGCGGCAGCGGCATCCTTCGGGAGAGCGCCGGCCGGCGAACCCAAGATCCCTTAAGCCTGCGCGCCGTCCCCCAGGTGCATGGCGCCGTGCGCGACCTCCACGCGCACGCCGGTCGGGTAGTGGACGATGAGCTCGGGTCGGTGACCGACAATCCGGCCGTCGTCGGCACGGCGCATGAGCCGCGCGCGCTGTCGGGCGCGCAGGCCGTCGGCGCAGCGCTCGGCCTCACCATGGATTCGCTGGCCGTTGCCGCGGCGGAATTGGCGGCCATGTCGGAGCGCCGTGTGGATCGCCTGGTGAACCCGCTGCTCAGCGGTCTGCCGGCCTTTCTCGCGACCGATGACGGCACGGGCTCGGGATTCATGATCGCGCAGTACACGGCGGTCTCGTTGGTCGCGGATAATCGCCGTCTCGCCGCGCCCGCGAGCTTGGACGGCGGGGTCACATCCGGGCTGCAGGAAGATCACTTGAGCCATGCCACTCCCGGCGCCCTCAAGCTTCTGCAGATCATCGACAATGCCGAGAGCATCGTCGCGATCGAATTGCTGGCGGCGGTGCAGGCCTACGAGCTGCAGCGCGATGGTTGCGCCCGGGCAGCGCAAACCGACGCCGTCTACCGGCGGGTCCGCGGCTTGGTTCCTCAATTCAGAGACGATCGTCCCTTGAGCGCCGATATTCGGACGGCTCGAGAGCTGCTGCGGCGGCCGCCGCCGGATTTGTGCGCGGCGGCTCACGCGGAATCCTCAGACAGGCTCCTCTAGATGCTGCGGCCGCCGTCGACGGCGATAATTTGACCCGTGATGTACGGCGCGTCCTTCGCCAAGAACAGCGCGGTGCGGGCGACGTCCTGCGGGGTGCCCTGGCGCTTGAGCGCGGTCTTGTCGACGATTTCGCGCTTCAACTCCTCCTCCATGTCGCCTTCCGGCCAAAGCACCGGTCCCGGTGCGATGCCGTTGACCCGGATATCCGGCCCCAATTCGCGCGCCAACGCACGCGTCAACATCGCAAGCCCGGCTTTGGCGGTGCTGTACACCAGGTGTCCCTTGAGCGGTCGCAGCGCGTGGATGTCGATCATGTTGATGATGAGTCCGCGCTGCTTCGCCAAGCCGGGCACGGCCGCTTGCGAGAGAAACAACGGTGCCTTTAAATTGCTATCCATGAGATCGTCCCACTGCGGCAGCGTGATGCCCCCGACCGGCGTCGGGTAAAAACTCGATGCGTTGTTGATTAGAATGTCCAAGCGTCCAAACTCCAGCAGCGCGGCGGCCACCAATTTTTCCGCGGCCTCCGCCGTCGAGAGATGCGCGCCGTGGATCGCGGCGGAATGGGGACGTACTTGATTGAGCTCTACCGCCAAGGCCGTCGCGGCGGCGGCGGAGGCGCGGTAATGGATGAGTATGTTCGCCCCGGCCGCGTGCAGCGTGCGCGCGATTTCTGCGCCTATCCGGCGCGCGCCGCCGGTGATCAGAACCCCCTGGTCCCGCAGCGCAGAGCTCTCAATACTGAGTTTCATGCCTATCAATCATGGCGCAATGGATTTGCAGCGTGAACTTATGCTGAATGACGCGCAAGCGCGGCACTGCGCGCGCATGCAGGAATATCTCGCCGCGGAGATTACTGCTGCGGGTTGGTTGAGCTTCGAGCGATTCATGGATTTGGCGCTGTACGCGCCGGGCTTGGGCTATTACGGCGCGGGTGCGCACAAATTGGGCGTCGGCGGCGATTTCACGACTGCTCCGGAAGTTTCACGCCTGTTCGGCGCCTGCCTCGCTCGGCAATGTGCCGAAGTCTTGAGCGAGCTTCCGGGAGGATCCATTCTGGAAATAGGCGCCGGCAGCGGGCGCCTGGCAGTGGACATTCTGCGCCGCCTCGAGCAGCTTGGGTTTTTACCCAGGTGCTACTGGATTCTCGAAATCAGCGCCGACTTGCGCGAGCGCCAGCGCCGCTGCATCGCGCAGCACGTGCCGCACTTGCAGTCCCGCGTCCATTGGCTAGATCGGCCTCCCGACACGGCGTTCGATGGCCTCATCCTCGCCAATGAAGTGCTGGATGCCCTGCCTGTCACCCGCTTTCGCTGGCATCGCGATCGCGTCGAGGAGCTCGGAGTCGTGATCGACGACCGCCGCTTCGCATGGGAATCGCGGCCGGCGGGTCCACCGCTGGCGGAGGCCTGCCGCCGACGGTGGCAGGCCGGCGGCAGCTGGGATGACGGATATGTGTCGGAGTATTGCCCGCGTCTGATCCCGTGGACGCAGAGCGTCACCCGAGAGCTCCGTAGCGGCGCCGTCCTGTGGCTCGATTACGGCCTGCCCCGCCCGCAGTACTACTTACCGGAGCGGCACGAAGGCACGCTGATGTGCCATTTCCAACAGCGCGCGCACGCCGATCCGTTTCTCTATCCCGGACTGCAGGACATCACCGCGTGGGTGGACTACACCGAGCTTGCGGAAGCCTCCCGCGCGGCCGGCTTCAAGCTCGCGGGCTTCACCACGCAGAGCTTCTTTCTCGCCGGTTTGGGGATAGACCATGAAATGCAAAGGATAGCCGGGGGCGATGCCAGCAAATTCGCGCGCTTGGCCGGTGAGGCGCGCCAGCTGATGATGCCCGGGGAAATGGGCGAACGATTCAAGGCCATGGCGTGGCTGCGCGGCTTGGAGCTGCCGCTGGCCGGCTTCGCATTGCAGGATCTGCGGCACACGTTGTGATAGGAATCAGCTTGCGATGAAATGGACTGATTCCACCGGTGCGCCGGACGACCGCTTCGACTGGCACGTGGTGTTGTGGTTGAGCTTCGGGTACCCGCTGCTCTACGCACTCGGCTACCTGTCGAAGTCCGCGGCCGGATCAGCGGCAATCTGGCCCGCGCATGCGCTCACCTTTGCCGCGTTCATGCTACTGCCGGTGCGGCGGTGGCCGATCGTTGCGCTCGGTGTCCTGTTTTGGGAGGTGCTGTCGCGGCCGCTCCTCTACTGGGTGACGATCCAATCCTACCCCTCGCTGACGGAAAGTTGCGGCTACGCCTGCGCCAACATTCTGACGACGGCAGGGCCGGCCGCTCTGGCGCGGATGATGCGGCTGTTCCGCCGACAAGAACGCTTTGCGCTGGTGATCTCGCCGCTGTGGATCGTGGCGCTGTTTGCCGGGGCGTTACCGGGCGCCCTGCTCGGTGCGGCAACCCGGGCAGGTACTGCGACCATTGGGTTCGTGCCGACGGACATGGGGCTATGGCTGCTGGCGGCGGTGCTCACCATCGTCACTTGCGGGCCCATGGCGTTCGGCCTCATCCTCGGTTTTGCGGAATCCGGGCGGACTCCCGCGCGGGCATGGGAGGGATGGGCCGTCTCGTCCAGCATCCTGGTGCTGTTCACCTGTTTTGCCGTCCTGCGACGGGCCGCGGTCGATCCGGTGGTGGAATCGATGCTGTTTGCGGCCCCGCTTGTCTGGCTGGCGCTGCGCTTTTCGCGCCGGGCTACGAACCTCGGGGTGGTGATCGTGGCGATCGGAGTGGTGCTCTTTGCGGGGCACGGAGTCGGAATCTTCCGCGGTCTGGCCGGCATCGACGATTGGCAACACATCGTCGTCTCGATCGATGTGTTTCTCGTCATCGGCTGCGGCGGCGCTCTGCTCGTGAATCACATGACGCTGAGACAGCGGGCGCTCCTCGACGAGCTTGCCCATGAGCACTTGGCGCTGCGCGACTATGCACGTGCCCTGGGCGTTGCGGAGGAGACCGCACGCCGCAAGACGGCGGCCGATCTGCACGACGGCATCGGCCAGGTGCTGGCCGGACAGAGCATGACGCTCGCCGCCATGCGAGCGCACGCGAGCGGCTCGACGCTCTGCGTACTGCTCGATGAGGCCACCCAGGCGTCCCGCGAGGCGCAGGAGGGCTTGCGCGCGATGATTCAGGATCTCACGCCTCCGGGGCTCGATCAGGCATCGCTCGAGGAGACTCTGCGCTGGCTGGCTGAATTCTTCGAGACGCGCTTCGGCTTTCGCGTGGCGTGGCGCGTGATCGGCGAAATGGAACTTCCCCGCGAGCGGCTGCGGCTGATTTACCGTTGCATTCGGGAGCTGCTGATGAACGCGCGCAAGCATTCTCAGCGGCGTTCCGCCGAGGTGGAAGTCGATCTGTCGGCCGCAGCGGTGGAAATCATGGTGGTGGACGAGGGCATCGGTTTCGATGCAGGGCGTGGCGAGCCGCAGTCCGGCTTCGGCCTTGCACAGTTGCGAGAGCGCGTGCGTGCCGCCGGCGGTACGCTCGACTTCGACTCAGGCCTAGGCGAGGGTTGCCGCGTAACGGTACGATTGCCGGCGCCGACACCCGTCCCTTAGGTGACGATGCCGGATTTAGACCGGATCACGGCGACTTCAGAACAGGCGCTCGATGCGCCTTTCAATGTAGGATTGGTTACCTGAATCGACTATCCGCGCGCGTTGCTTGGCGGCAACAAAAATGATGTTCCCCAAGTCGGCGAGATGAATAAACCTGTCAAGGGAAGGGATCGAGCATGAATTCAAATCCAAATTATCCTATGCGATCGCCGCGATCTTGAGCGGCAGCGGCGCCGCATATGCGCAGACGGCCGCGGAGGCGCCGAGCGCCGAGACGTCGGATCAGATTCAGACGATCGTCGTGACTGCTCAGCGGCGCTCGGAGAGCATACAGGACGTTCCGATCTCGATTCAGGCGTTCACGGGACAAACGCTGAAGGAGCTCAACGTCACGACGTTCGACGACTACATCAAATATCTGCCCAACGTGTCGGCGGCCAGCAACGGCCCGGGCCAGAACGAGATCTTCATGCGCGGCCTCAGCGCCGGCGTACAGCCCAGCCAGGGCAGCGGTTCGACCGGCTTGTTCCCGAACGTCGCGATCTACCTGGATGATCAATCCGGTCAGCTGCCGAACCGCAACCTCGATATTTATGCGGCCGACCTCGATCGCATCGAGGTTCTGGAAGGCCCGCAGGGCACGCTGTTCGGTGCCGGCGCGCAGGCGGGTACGGTTCGCTACATCACGAACAAGCCGAAGCTCAACGTGACCGAAGGCAACGTCAACGCCGGCTACGGAGTCACCGCTCATGGCGATCCGAGCACCAATCGACGGCGGTGCTGAACGTGCCGCTGATCGCCGATACCCTGGCCGTGCGCGCCGTGATTTACGACGACAGCCGCGGCGGCTACATCGACAATGTGCCGGGCACGTTCACGCGGCGGTCGACCGATATCGGCATTCACTATGCGAACTACACCGGCGGCGGCGTTCCGCCGAACTCCCCGGTCATCAACAACAACAGCATCGTCGCCAAGGCCATCAATCCGGTCACTTACCAGGGCATCCGAGCGGAGGCGCTGTACCAGATCAATGACGATTGGAAGCTCTGCTGACGCAGATCGTACCAGGATATGGATTCGCAGGGTGTGTTCTACCAGAATCCCAAGTCCTCGGATGGCGTGCCGCTGGCGCCGCTCGAAGTCACGCTGTTCAACCCCGCTTATGACAAGGATAGATTTGAAAACACGGCGTTGACGCTCAACGGCAAACTGGGCGACTTAAAGGCGGTGTACACCGGCGGCTACCTCGTGCGTCACGTCGACCAGGTCGGCGACTACACGAACTACTCGCGCGGCACGTTCGCCGACTACTATCAGTGCTACGGCCCGGGCAGCGGCCGCGATGCGACCCTCACGTCGAAGTGCTTTTCGCCGAGCGCTTCCTGGCGAACCGCGGAGCGCAATGAACACATGCAGCACGAAATTCGCCTCAGCACGCCGGATGAATGGCGTTTGCGCGGCATCGTCGGCGCGTACTACGAGGACAACAAACTCTTCGACCGGACCGACTGGATGTACAAGATCCATTCCGAATTGCACGTCGAACGGCGCGCCGGGCACGCCGGGCAACACCGGCTGCCTCTCGGACGTCGGCACGTTTCCCGGGACCAGCGTCGAAAACCCCGGTGTTCGGAACGACAACACCTCCTTCTATCAAGACACGCGGCGCGAAACGAAGCAGACGGCGGTGTTCGTCTCGTTGGACTTCGACCTGATACCCAAGGTGTTGACGATCACGGCGGGCACGCGCCATTTCCGCTTCGACAACTCTTCGCAGGGCAGCGTCTCGTCGCAGTTTCGATTGCTTCGAGCAGGGTACGCCGCCGGGCGGATGCCACAATCCGCTCGTTTCCTACAACCTCGACGCGCAGCACCTATCCGACACGCGAGTCGGGATTCAAGAGCCGCGGCAACCTGACCTGGCACATCACGCCGGACATGATGCTGTATTACACCTACTCGCAGGGATTTCGTCCGGGTGGTTTCAATCAAAGCGGCGGCGCGTTGCATGCCCCGGGACCGGATGGTCAGCCGCAGTACGTGACGCCGTCCTCGTACCACTCGGACGACCTGACGAACAACGAAATCGGCTGGAAAACGGAATTGTTCAACCGCCGTCTGCAGTGGAACGGCGCGGTGTACCGGGAGAACTGGAACAACGTGCAGGTCGCGTTCTTCGACCCCGGCTTGATCGGCAACATATTCTTCAACACCAATGGCCAAAACTTTCTGGTCAAGGGCGTCGAGACCTCGCTCGTGGCCCGCGTGGTCGAAGGATTGACGCTGCAGGGTGCCGCATCGTGGAACCAGAGCAGGCAGACCAATTCGCCGGCGCTGATCGATCACAATCCCAACAGCGTGAACTTCGGCAAGGCCATCACGGAAACCTGCAGCAGTGCCGGCACCAATTGCGCGCCGATTACCAACCCGTTCGGCCCGATCGGCTCACCGAGCGCGAATTCACCGCCGATCCAGTTCAGCCTGCGCGCGCGCTACGATTGGTCCGTGGCCTCGTACAACGCTTTCGCGCAGTTCGGCGCCACCCACACCGGCCATTCATTCACGCAGGCCGGTTCGAATCCCACCATTGCGAGCAGCGGTACCGTCAGTACGGGCAGGTTGCGGTTCGAGGACCCTGCGTACACCACCTACGATGCGTCGTTGGGGGTGGCGAAAGATGCCTGGAGCGCCCATCTGTACGTGCAGAATCTGACCAATTCGAACGCCAGCTTGTTCACGAACACCGACCAATTCATAGTCTCGCAGACAGTCCTGCGGCCGAGAGTCATTGGCGTCGCGTTCGGTTATAAATTCTGAGTGGACGACGGGGATTGCTACTTCGTCCAGCGATAGACGGCGCCAGGGAACGGCGCCTTCCACGGATCGAAAACCCCCGTGATGAACACCGTACCGGCGCCATCCGCGCCGAAGTTCACATTGGTCACATAGGGTGTGGGTACGGTGATGATGCGCACGAGCTGCTTGGCGTCGCTCACCACCAGCACTCGACCCGAGCCGTTTTGCGCAATGTAGTAGTTGCCGTCGGGACCTAATTTGAGACCGTCGGGTCCATTGTAGGCGTCCTCGTGAGCGGTCGGCGGGGCCAGGTCCTGCAGGCGCGCCCACACGGTGCGCTTCCCTAAGGTGCCGCCGGGCCCGATGGGAAACGAGAGGATGCGGCCGGCCAGCATTTCCGCCACCAGCAAGTTCTTGCCGTCCTTGGACACCGTCAGGCCGTTCGAATAGTGAATGAGATTGGCCACTTCGACCGGACTGTCCGTGCTCGGCGCGAGATAGAGGACGGTGCCGCTGATCGGTGCTTTCAGGTCATAGATGCCGGAGGCGGAGAAGTAAATTCCACCGGCGCCGTCCGCCGTGAAATCGTTGGGGCCGATGAAGGGCTTGCCCGCGCTGTCCTTGTCGATGACGCGGATTTGCCTGCCGGTTTCGTCGAGTTCGACGATGGCATTCATGTCGTAACACGCCACCAGCAGGTGATTGCGGCGGTAGCTGATGAGTCCGGACGCGCCGCAATGCTCGCCCCGCCAATAGCCCGCGGCGCGCCGGCCATCCCAGATCTTGATTCCGGGGCCGGCGTATTCCACGTACAGCAGCTTGCCGTCCCGCCACAGCGGGCCCTCCGGATAGGCGGCCGCGTCGATCAGCACGGTCTTCGCCTGCGAGACGCCGGCGAGGCTTGCCGCCGCGGCCATCAACCACACTCCGACGCGCGACGTCATGGGCGGTCTTCCGAGCCGGCGGAAGGATGGCGCGCGGCGGAGCGCACGCGCAGCTCTGCGATTGCCTGCACGCGCCGCTGATGCAGGAGCTCTGCGATCCGCGCTCCGGAATGCGCCGCAATGTCTTCGGCCGAGGGCTTGATCGCGGCAGCGGCGTCGCGCGCGGCGTGCAAGTATTGCCTCTGCGGATAGGGCTCACGCTCCAACCCCGTGCGGCCGCGCGAGTCCGCCTCGCACGCGAGCAGCGCCTGCGCGAATCGCTCGGGGCGGCGGAACGCGTCGGCGCGCTCCATGAACTCGAGAACGGTCTTGGCCTTAAGTTCGAATGCGCGGTGCACGATGCCGTGGTAGCGCGCGACGATGATCGCGAGGTCGCGATAATCACCCGGCAGGCGCAGGCGCTCGGCCAGCGCTTCGACCAGAGCAACGCTGCGCTCCTCGTGGCCGCGATGGCTCGGCCACTGCTCGCGCGGCGTCGCGCCCTTGCCGAGATCGTGCACCAACGCCGCAAACCGAACCTGCGGTTCGCCGCTCAGCAGGGCGGCTTGATCGAGCACCATCAGGGTGTGCACGCCGGTGTCGATCTCCGGGTGCCATTGCACCGGTTGCGGCACGCCAAACAGCGCGTCGATTTCGGGATAGACCGGCTGCAACGCCGCGCACGCGCGCAGCACGGCGAAGAACTCGCTCGCCTTGGGCTCGCGCAGGGCCTTCTCGGTTTCCTGCCAGACGCGCTCGGGGACCAGCGAGTCGACCTCGTGCCGCTCCACCATGGTGCGCATCAATTCCAGGGTCTCGGGCGCTACGTGAAATCCCAGCGGCGCGAAGCGTGCGGCGAAGCGCGCCACGCGCAGCACGCGCACCGGATCCTCTGCAAAGGCCGGGGATACGTGGCGCAGCAGGCGCGCGTCGAGATCGCGTTTGCCGCCATGGGGGTCGATCAACGTACCGTCGGGCGCCATCGCCATGGCGTTGATGGTGAGGTCACGGCGCGCAAGATCCTCTTCGAGCGAGACGCCCGGCCCGAATTCGACCGTAAAGCCGCGGTAGCCCGGCCCCACTTTGCGCTCGAGGCGCGCCAGCGCGTATTCTTCGTGAGTTTCGGGGTGCAGAAATACCGGGAAGTCGCGCCCGACCTCGCGAAATTCAAGACGCAACAGCTCCTCGCGGGTGCCTCCGACCACCACCCAATCGCGCTCCCTGACGGCTTGCCCAAGCAGGGCGTCCCGAACGGCTCCGCCAACCAGATACACTTGCATGCGTGAATATTAGCAGCATAACCGCGCGCGCCCGCGCCGCGGTCGGCGTGGCGCTGATTGCGCTGTCCGGCGCCGGTTGCTACTTATTGCAGAGCGTCCAGGGTCAGCTGGCGCTGATGTCCAAGCGCGAACCGATCAACCGTGTGATCGACAAGCCATCGACGCCCCCCGCGCTGCGGGTGCAACTCGAGACGATCGCCGCGATTCGCGACTTCGCCAGCCGCGAGCTCGGGTTGCCGGATAACGGCAGCTACCGCAGCTACGCGGATCTGGGCCGGCCCTATGTGGTTTGGAACGTGGTCGCCGCACCGGAGTTCTCGGTCGACGCCAAGCAATGGTGCTATCCCATCGTCGGCTGCGTCGCCTATCGCGGCTATTTCGCCGAACGCAAGGCACGCCGCTTTGCGCAGGCGTTGCGCGGCCGGGGATTCGACGTCACGGTCGGCGGCGTGGCGGCGTATTCCACCCTGGGTCACTTCAACGACCCCGTGCTCAACACCATGATGGGTTGGAACGACGTCGAGCTCGCGGCGATCATATTCCATGAGCTTACCCATCAGCTGCTGTACGTGCCGAACGATTCATCGTTCAATGAAGCGCTCGCGACGACAATCGAGGAGGAGGGTGTTCGGCGCTGGCTGCTCGCTCAAGGGCGCGACGCGGATTTGGCGAACCACCTCGAGCGCCAGCAGCGCTATACCGAGGTCATCGAGTTGCTGAGCGCGACGCGCGCCGAGCTGCGTGCCGTGTACGCCTCCGCGCTCCGGCCCGACCTCAAGCGCGAGAAAAAGCGCGCCGCGTTCGCCGCCATGCGCGCCTCCTTCGCGCGGCTCAAAGCCGGCTGGGGCGGCCACGCTCCCTTCGAAACCTGGTTCGACGGCGACCTCAACAATGCCCACCTGGCCTCGGTTGCCACCTATTTCGCCTGCGTGCCGGGCTTCGAGCGCGAACTTAAGGCAACGGGCGGCAACCTGACCGCCTTTTACGCCCGGGTTCGCGCGCTCGCAAAACTCGATCAGGCCGCACGCGATGCTCTCCTCTGCGGCGCGGCCGATGCCGGGTCAAACGGCATAAATTCCGCCTTCGTACAGCAGGGCCAACTCGAACGCCAGGCCGATGGCGAACACGATGGTGACGGCAAGCAGCCCTTGTGCGAGCCTTTCAACGAGATTGATCTGGTTCATGACGTACTCCGAATTGCTTTGTCCCCGGCGACGAACACATTGCGCCATGCGAACATCCGCAACAAACGCCATCTCTGACAGCCGATTAAGGAAACCTTAAAGTGCCAGCCGCCTTCGACCGATTGCCGTTGGGAGCCCTGCGTGTCTTCGAGGCCGTGGCCACTCACTTGAGCTTCTCAACTGCCGCCGAGGCGCTCAACGTGACGCCGGCCGCCGTCAGCCAGCAGATCAAGGCGTTGGAGGGGTACATTCAGGTGCCGCTGTTTCGGCGCACCGGCCGGCGTGTTGAAATCACCGACGAAGGTTTGGAATTGCTGCCCGCCGTGCGAGTCGGGCTCGAGAAGCTCGAGTCCGCCCTGCAGCAGATCAAGCATTATCGGCGCGCCGGCCCGCTGCAGATCACCACGCTGTCATCGTTTCTGCAGATATGGTTGCTGCCGCGCATCCGCTCGTTTCGGCGCAAGCATCCCAACGTCGAGTTGCGCTTCCACACCTCGCGCGAGCTGGTGGATTTCTCGCGCACGACCAACCATGTTGCCATCCGTTTCGGCCGCGGCGATTACGCCAATCTGCACAGCGAAAAGATCCTCGACGATTGGTTGGTGCCGGTGGCCAGCCCCGATCTCATCAAGCAATACGGCATGATCGAGCGCGGCTCGAGCTCGAGCAAATACCCGCTGCTCGAAAGCGGTGATGAGCCATGGAGCGCCTGGAGCCAAACCGGAGAGGAGGCCGCATGGCTGTCGCGGGTGCCGAGCATCGAGGATTCGGCCGGGCTGTTGGCGGCGGCGGAAGAGGGCCTGGGCTACGCACTCGCGCGCTGGACGCTGGTGACACGCGCTCTGCAGAAGGGCACGCTGCGCCTCGCGGGGCGCGGCGCGCTGCCCTACGGCTTGGCCTATTATTTCGTTTGCCCGAAGAATTTCCTGACGCTGCCCAAAGTGGCGCAATTTCGCGAGTGGCTGTTGGCCGCTGCGCGCGAATTTCCGGGCCCCCCCGCGCCGGGTGGCCACTAGGGATGCGGCGATGATCGACCTCGGATATCAGATCGATGCGCTCATGCGCGCGTACCAGGGCGCGGTACCCGGCGCCAGTGTCGGCGTACTGCAGGGCGGCGCACCCGTCATGCGGCGCGCCTACGGCCTGGCCGACGTCGACAACCGGGTCGCCGCGACCACCGCGACCAACTATCGTCTGGCGTCGCTCACCAAACAATTCACGGCGGCCGCGATATTGCTGCTGGCGGAAGACCGACGGCTCTCGATCGACGACCCCGTCCGGCGGTGGTTGCCGATGCCGGAGGCGGCCGATGGCATGTCGATTCGCCACCTGCTCACGCATACGTCCGGAGTGGTCGACTTCGAGGACTTGATCCCGCAGGGCGCCACTGCGCAGCTGCGCGACGCGGACGTGCTGCGGCTGCTGCAGAACGGTAATCGCGGTTATTTTCCGCCGGGAACGAGCTACCGCTACAGCAACAGCGGCTACGTCCTGCTGGCGCTCATCGTCGCGCGCGCTGCGGGAGAGGATTTCGCGGCATTTCTGCGCCATCGAATTTTCCTGCCGCTCGGCATGCGGGGCAGCGTCGCGTTCGAAGCGGGGGCTTCGGCGGTCGTCGAGCGCGCCTTCGGCCATAGCTGGTCGCCGCCGATCTGGGTGCGCACGGATCAGAGTCTGACGAGTGCGACGCTCGGCGATGGCGGGATCTATTCCTCCATCGACGATCTTGCGCAATGGGATGCCGCGCTCGGCGACGATCGGTTGCTGCGGCCGGCGTCGCTGCGCGTGGCGTTTGAGCCGGCGACGCCGACCGACGACCCGGCGGTCGGCTATGGCTTCGGCTGGCGCGTCACGGGCGACACTCGCTGGCATTCCGGCGAGTCCGTCGGATTTCGCCATGTCATCGTGCGCAACCTTGCGGATCGCTCATCGGTCATCGTGCTGACGAATCGCGACGCCCCGGAGCCCTACCTTACGGCATTGGCAATCGCCGAGCTCTGGCGGTCGGCGCGTCGTACTGCGGCAAGCTAGCCAGTTGCGCTATTCTCGCCGGTCTCCACGAGCGAGCGCGACTCATCCCCTCGGACCCTCACCAAGAAAGACGCTTCGCAATTCGGCCGGCGCCAATACCCGTACGCGTTTGGCCCGCACGCTGATCAATTCGCGGCGCGCAAGCTCGGAAAAACAGCGACTGACCGTCTCGCTGCGCAGGCCCAAGTATTGGGCAATCTCCTCGCGGTTCATGCCGAGCCTGAATTCCCCGGCAGGATGTCCGTGCCTCTGCACGCGCGCACACATATTCAAGCAAAACCCCGCGACGCGCTGCAGCGCCCCCTTGCTGCGGATCAGGGTCAACAAATCTCGCGTGGCAACGCCGGCCTTCGTGATGAGATTGATCAGATCGCTTGCGACTTTCGGCGCCGCTGCGCATGCTTCCTCGACGATGCGCCAAGGGACGGCGCAAATGAACGAAGCTTCCACCGCAAGACACGTCGTGCGGCTGCAGATGGGACCCGCACTCTGCAATGTCAGCAATTCCCCCGGCAGGCAAAAATTGGCGATCGAATCATGGTAGGTGTCCGCGCCGTCGAGTTCCTTGATGCAGCCGCTGCGTACCATGTACAAGGATTCGATCCGGTCACCGGCGCGGTACAAGGCATTGCCGATCGATATGCGCGAGCGGCGGATACGCACGGCATTCGCATTTCGGTCGCTGCCGCTCGCCACGCGGGCCGCAAAGCATATGCGATGCAATCCGCACATCGTGCAGTCGCCTGCCGCTCTTCGCTTATCTCGGCGCACCGCGTCCGCTCTCGGCCGCAAGAACCGCCGTTTTCGCGACTGCAGGCGCATCGTTCGCTGCGTTAACTGATCTAGATCAGTTCCCACCGGCAGCTCAATTGTAGACTGTGACATGCGGATACTTCCCGATATCGAGCGTATCTGGAGGGAGCGACCACCAATCCAATTGCGCGCATTTTCTTCTTGAGGCGCTCCCCCCTTGCGGCCGCCAAGGCGCTGCTGATGAGCGTTCTGGTCCCCACATCGGACGCTTCCAGAATGGTGCGGACGAAGGGTTTCTTGATGCACTTCTTGCGGGGCGATCCGGGTGGGTCCAAGGCCGAGGTGCGGAAGCAGCCGGCGGGCGTTGCCTGTCGCTAGCAATTGCCGCTGTCGGCTGAGTGGGATTATCTTGCGCTAGGTTGCGAGCAGCGCCGCCGCCAGCACATCCGTCCCGGTAAGCACGGGGTCGCACACCGGCAGGCCCAGCTCGGCCGTCAGGCGCCGAAAATACTCGTCGCGTCCGGCATCGGACAGGCTCGAGGAATTGATGCTCAAGCCCACGCAGCGCACCGCAGGGTTGGTGAGGCGGCCGGCGCGCAGATAATCGTCGATCGCCACTTGCAGATCCGGAATCGGGAAATCCGGATATTCGTCGATCGTCCGCCGCGAAGGATCGTGGCACAGCACGATGGCATCGGGCTGCGACCCATGCAACAGGCCGAGGGTCACACCGGCATAGGCCGGATGGAACAGCGATCCCTGGCCCTCGATCACATCCCAGTGATCAGGTGCATTGTCGGGGGATAACTGCTCCGCGGCGCCGGCGATGAAATCGGCGACCACCGCATCGATGGCGATGCCTGCGCCCGAAATCATGATGCCGGTCTGACCCGTGGCGCGAAACGATGCGTCCGCCCCGCGCCGCCGCAAACTCTCGGCAAGGGCCAAGGCCGTGTATTTCTTGCCGAGCGCGCAGTCCGTCCCGACCGTCAAGACCCGCTTGCCGCTGCGTTTGCGGCCGCTCGCGGCGCCATAGGTCCGGTCACTGTGCCGTACATCGACGAGCCGTACGCCGCGCCGCGTCGCGGCTTGAACCAGCCCCGGAAAGGAAGTCAGGCGCGTGTGCAGACCGCTCACGACGTCGAGTCCGGCATCGGCCGCCGCCGCCAATTCGGCGACCCAATGCGGCGGCAGGTTGCCGCCGGTGGGTGCGATACCGACAATGATCGAACCGGCGCCGCGCGCAGCGGCCTGCTGGGGCGAAAGGCGCTCGAGGTTGAGAGTGACGCTGCAGCCCGGCAAGCTCCATTCGCCGAGCACGTCCGCGCCGCACCAATCCTTGAGGCCGAACGCGGTCTTCGCCGTGAGCTTGTCGCGCACGTCGCCGAGAAAAAGCAGATAGGGCTTGCGCAGTTGATGCATGTGGAATGCTGCGTGCCGGTGGCGCTACGGCTGGACGGCTTTGTTGCGGCCGGCGCTGGCGCGATTGTGGCTGAGGCGCGCGTTGTCTTCGAAAGCACCCAAATACTGGCGCGCGGATGCCAGCATCGATTGCGGCTTGATGCCGAGCCTTGCGAGGCCGTTCTCGGTGCACACGCTGTCGACGGTCAAGGAGCGATAGTTGTCGCTGGAGAAAGGACGTCCCGGCACGAAATCCATGGCGAGCGCCTGCATGCGTGCCACCGCGTCGGGCAATCCGACTATCCAGCGGCGCCGGCCGGTGAGCTTGGCTACAAGTGCGACGATTTCCCGCAGGGAGTAGACCTGCGGGCCGCCCAGCTCGTAAGTTTGCCGGCTGGAGGCGCCGCCGTGCAGACAGCGAATGACGGCCTCGATCACATCATCGACCAGCACCGGTTGAAAGCGCGCGTCGGGCTTCGCCAGGGGAAAGGCCCAGGGGATGGCGGCGAGCAGTCCCGCGAAGCGGTTCAGGAACGAATCGCCGGGGCCGAACATCACCGACGGCTGGAAAATGGTCCAGTCCAGCGCCGCGCTGGTCTCGCGGATCAGCTGTTCCGCCTCCCCCTTGGAGCGCAGGTAGTAGCTCGGCGCGTCCACCGCGGCCTTCAGCGCCGACACCTGCAGGAGCCGGGTGACGCCTGCGGAGCGCGCCGCCTGCAGCACGCCCCGAGTGAGTTCAGTATGCGCGCGTCTGAATCCCGAGCCGCCGAATCCGCGCTCATTGAGGATGCCGACGAGATTGATCACGACATCTTTGCCGCGGAAGCGCTCGCTCAGCTGCGCGGGCGAGTACACCTCGCAGTTTTCCAAAGTCAGGCCGGGCAGCACCAACAGATGCTTGTGCTGTTCCCGGTCGCGCGACAAAACGGTGACCCGGCGGCCGTCCTTGATCAAGCGCGCGACCAAACGAGTGCCGAGGAAGCCGGTGCCGCCGAGAACAGCTATGGATTGCGGCCGCATCGGTTCAGCGAATTTGAATCAGGTGCACGCTGGAACCGCGCCGCACGTTGAGGACCAGGACGTTGGCGTTCTTCGCCGCTTCCTTGAGATCCTTGGTGTTCGCGATGGGCGTGCGGCCCACGCCCACGATCAAATCGTTGGCGCGCAGGCCATTTTGCGCCGCCGGGCTGCTTTCCTGGATCGCTTTCACGAGAACACCGCCGTTGTCGGGCGCGTCGTGCAGTTCCGCGCCCTCCAGGCCCTTGTTGATGTCGACGGCATTGGCCGTTTCGAGGTCGCTGCGTTCCGCGATGAGCGCGGTGACCTTGAGCGCCTTGCCGTCGCGCAGCAGGCCGATCTCGACTTTGTCGCCGATGCGCAGCATGCCGATGGTGTTGCGAAGTTCGCTCGCGTCCTTCATGGCGACGCTGTTGATCGAGGTGATGATGTCGCCGGTCTTGACCCCCGCCCGCTCCGCCGCTGAACCCTGCGCCACCCCTGCCACCAGTGCGCCGCTCGATTCGCTGAGCCCGAATTCCTTGGCGATATCGGGGGTCACATTATAGATATTGACGCCGAGCACGCCGCGCTTCACTTGGCCGTACTTGATCAATTGATCCATGACGCCCTTGGCCATATTGACCGGGATTGCGAAACCGATGCCGATGTTGCCGCCGCTGCGCGACAGAATGGCGGAATTGATGCCGACCAATTCGCCGCGCAGGTTCACCAAGGCGCCGCCGGAATTTCCCGGATTGATCGAGGCATCGGTCTGAATGAAATCTTCATAGCCCTCCGGGTTGATTCCCGTGCGGCTGAGTGCGCTGACGATGCCGGCGGTCACCGTATGCTGCAGACCGAAAGGGTTGCCGATGGCGACCACGTAGTCGCCAACCTCGAGCCGGGCCGAATCACCCAGCGTCATGGCGATGAGATTCGGCTGCTTGGCCTGCAGGACGGCGATATCCGCGCCCTCGTCGCTGCCGATGACCTTGGCGGAAAAGCTGCGGTTGTCGAGCAGCGTGATGGTGATTTCGCTGGCGTTCTCGACCACATGGTGATTGGTGATGATGTAGCCGTTCTTGGCGTCGACGATCACGCCCGAGCCCGCGCTTTGGAACTGACGTTCGCGCGGTCTCGAATCGGGTGGAGCATCGAAGAAGCGGCGAAAAAATGGGTCGTCGAGCAGAGGATTGCGCTGGCCGGGTTCTTCTTTGATCGTCCCGCGCGTTGCAATGTTGACCACCGCCGGCGAAACACGCTTGACCATCGGCGCCAGGGAGGGCATCGGCGCGGCGTCCGCGACCGGCGCCGGCGAGGCGGCGTAAGCAGGTCGGAGAACCATGATCGCCGGTCCGGCGGCGAGCGCCGCGGCGAGCGCCGCCGCCGCAAGATTGACACGCAGATTCATTTGCAGTCCTTCCGTTCGACTTCTACCCGGCGGGCGAAACAAGGCCGGACGAGTAACGTCCGGCCCGTTAAGATCGCCGAGATTTGCGCAATATTACACGGAAGATTGCGCGCGGGGTGTGGCCCTCTTAGGCGGCTTCCACCGTGATCCGATGCGGCTGCACCTGCGCCACCTTCGGAATTGTGACTTCCAGCACACCATTGAGGAACTTCGCCTTGATGCCCTGCGCATCTGCCGAATCGGGCAGGCTGAAACGGCGCTGGAACTCCCCGGTAATGCGCTCCACTCGGCGATAGCCCTCGCGCGCTTCGCGCTTGCCAGCCTCGCGCTGTCCGCGAATGGTGAGCACGCCTTGATCGGCGGTGATTTCCACCGCTTTCGGATCTACACCCGGTAGATCCACATGCAGCGCGAACTGGTTCGCTTCCTCGTGGATATCCACGGGCGGCAACCAAGCGCCGGAATCCGCGGCCGTGGTCAACGGCGCGCCGAACAAGCGATCGATATCCTTCTGGAGCCGGCTGACGAGTGCCCAAGGCTCATAACGTACGACGGTCATTGCAAATACTCCTGGTAAAAATGTTGCGTAGAAATTGGGTTCAATTCATTTTCAAATTGCGCGCGCATGGACAGCAACGTGGGGTTGCCGCCGCGCTTTTCAACGGCGGCACGCAGCGGCCAAAACTGAGACGTGGTTCAAAGTCAATGGGACATAATGTGGATAAGGTGTGCAAACACAATATGTTGCGATTCGGGTTTTTTCCGCTTGACCGGACCCTGCCGAAGTGTAATCAGCTAATCTATCGGGACATTTTCATAACATGTTGATATATATGTGTTTTTTATATCAAAAATTGTATGAGAAATCTCTTGACGATGATCGGGGCTGCGCCGTAACCTCTTAGCCCGCACACAATATGTTGTGGTCGGTAGTTCGCGTTAGTCCCCGTCGGTCTTGACTCAAAGCTAACTCTCGCTTTTTCTAAGGACCGCCGCAGGTTGTGTTTAATTTTGGCGAGATAATTATAAGGGAGCGGCTCCAATACCCATGAATACGGTGGTCAATATACAGCCCAAAGATATTGGCGATATTTCATTCCAGGAAGCGTCGTTCGACATCTGGGACAAGAAATATCGTCTCACTGCCAAGGATGGTTCGCCCATCGACAATTCGATGGACGATACTTATAAGCGCGTCGCGCGCGCGCTCGCCGATGTCGAGAGCGACGAATCCCGCGAGCGATGGTACGAGTCGTTTTTGTGGGCGCTGCGCCATGGCGCCATTCCCGCCGGCCGCGTTACCTCGAACGCCGGCGCGCTCGAGCACAAGCCGGCGACTTCGACGATCAACTGCACCGTGTCCGGCACCATCCGCGATTCGATGGACGATATCCTGAACAAGGTGCACGAGGCCGGCCTCACGTTGAAGTCGGGCTGCGGAATCGGGTATGAATTTTCGACGCTGCGTCCGCGCGGCGCCTACGTGTCCGGCGCCGGCGCCTACACGTCCGGCCCTTTGTCGTTCATGGATATCTACGACAAGATGTGTTTTACCGTGTCTTCGGCCGGCGGCCGGCGCGGCGCTCAGATGGGTACTTTCGACATCGGGCACCCCGATGTTTTGGAGTTCATCCGCGCCAAGCGCGAGAGCGGCCGTTTGCGGCAATTCAACCTGTCGTTGCTCGTCACCGACGATTTCATGAAGGCCGTGAAGAAGGACGGCGAATGGCAATTGGCATTTCCGGTGGGACTGCGGGAATACGAGGCATGCTCGCCGGCGGAGCGGCCCGATCTCGAGGATGCCTCGAAGTATTTGTGGCGCGAGTGGCCGTACACCGACGGGTATGTCGCGAACGAAGAGGGCTTGGTTGCCTGCAAGATCTACAAGACTTTGCCGGCGCGCCGCGTGTGGGACCTGATCATGTCCTCCACGTACGACTTTGCCGAGCCTGGCTTCATCCTCGTCGATAAAGTCAACGAGATGAACAACAATTGGTGGACGGAGAACATCCGCGCCACTAACCCATGCGTGACTGCCGACACCCGGCTGGCGACGCAATTCGGTATGGTGCGGATCGGCGATCTGTACGAGGCGCGGGTCGACATTCAGGCGACTGTCGATTGCAGGGCTCTCGGCGAAGGCCTGGGCGTTGCGGCTCGGCCGGCCGTTCCGGCGTTCATGACTTCATCGTCCGCGGATGTGTACCGCGTCGTGACGCAGGATGGCTACGAGATCAAGGCGACTGAGTGGCACGACTTCTATACGAATCGCGGCAAGATCAAGCTCAAGGATCTCAAGCCTGGCGATGAGCTCTTGATTCAGTCCGGCAAGGGGCAATTCGGTGGTTGCGGCAGCGCAGAGCTCGGGCAGCTGTTGGGCCTACTCGCGGGTGATGGTCATTTCACGAATCGCGGCAAGGGCAAGGAGGCGGCGGTCGTCAATCTGTGGGGCGCCGACCGTGCCATCGCCGACACCGTCGTCGCGTACGTCAACTCGTTGATCACCGGATCCGCCGGGCACCCGAGGAACTACCGCGTAAGCGCGGTTGCGGTTCCTGAGCGCAATATGGTGATGATCCGCTCGGTCATTCTCGCGCGTGTGCTGGCGCAGTACGGATTTACTGCGGAGACCAAACTCAAGGTTCCGGAGATCGTCTGGCGCGGCAATGAAGAGTGCGTCAAAGGGTATCTGCGCGCGCTGTTCCAGACGGACGGCACGGTCCAGCGCGACGATGAGAAAGCATGTTGCACGATCCGGCTTGCGTCGAGCAGGCAGTCCTTGCTGAAGGACGTCCAGATGCTGCTCGCCAACTTCGGCATCTTCTGTCGAGTTCTGAAGCGCCGAGACGCTCGTCAACGGCTCATGTCGGACGGCAAGGGCGGCAGCCGGCTGTATGATTGTCAGGCAGACTACGAATTGATTATCGGCTCCGAGTCGCGCGATTACTTCATGGAGAAAATCGGATTTCTGACGGACGAAAAAAATGACAAATACCGCGAGTGGAAACTGCAGCGGCGAAGTACATACTGCGAGAAGTTCGTCAGCTCCGTAGTCACCATCGATTATGTTGGTCGCGAGGCGGTATTCGACACGACACAACCCGATAAGAACAACTTGATCTTTAATGGAATTGTGACAGGGAACTGCGGCGAACAACCATTGCCAGCCTACGGCTCCTGCCTTCTGGGCTCGGTGAATCTCACCAAATTCGTCGTCGATCCGTTCACGGAGAATGCGCGATTCGATTGGGAAACCTACCGCAAAGTCGTGAAGGTGTTCACCCGCATGCTCGACAACGTCGTCGAGATCAACGGCTTGCCGTTGGCGCCGCAGCGCGACGAGATCATGCGCAAGCGCCGCCACGGCATGGGCTTTTTGGGATTGGGTTCGACCATCACCCTGCTCTGCATGAAGTACGGCTCGAAAAAATCGGTGGCGTTCACTCAGAACGTATCGCGCGAGATGGCCGTGGCAGGCTGGGAAGCGGCCCTCGATCTCGCGCGCGAGAAGGGTCCTGCGCCGATCATGAACGAAGAGTTCACGGTCACGCGCGCCATGCTGCGCAAACGGCCGGAAATGGTGAAGGACGGCTGGCGCGTCGGCGCGCGCATTTCCGGCCGGGTGCTGCACGCGCGCTACAGCCGCTATATGCAGCGCATCGCCGAGGCTTCGCCGGAACTGGTGGATGAGCTCGCCGAGGTCGGTGCGCGCTTTACCCATCACACCTCGATCGCGCCGACGGGCACGATCTCGCTGTCGCTCGCCAACAACGCGTCGAACGGCATCGAACCCTCGTTCGCGCATCACTACTTTCGCAATGTGATCCGTGAAGGCAAGAAGTCGAAGGAAAAGGTCGACGTATTCTCGTTCGAGCTGCTGGCCTACCGCGAGCTCATAAATTCGCGCGCCATGCCGGATTCGCAGAACCCGGCGGAAAAACTGCCCGAATATTTCATTTCCGCGGAGGACATCGGTCCGAAGGAACACGTCGATATCCAGGCGGCGGCGCAGCTGTGGGTGGACTCGTCGATATCCAAGACGGCGAATGTCCCGACCAATTACAAGTACGAGGACTTCAAAGACATCTACATGTATGCCTTCGAACAGGGCCTCAAGGGTTGCACGACGTTTCGCTTCAATCCGGAAGCATTCCAGGGGGTCTTGGTCAAGGAGGACGACCTCAAGAACACGACCTATGTGTTCACCCTGGAGGACGGCACCGAAGTCGAGGCGAGGGGCGATCAGGAGATTGAATACGACGGGGAAATGCACACCGCCGCCAATCTTTACGACGCGCTGAAAGAAGGCTATTACGGGAAATTCTGATCATGGCTCACATCAAGATCGACAAGAAGATTGCCAAATACCGCGTGCAGAAACCGGAGGCGAAGGACGCGCCCGCGGCCAAAGAGGCGCCGAAGGCGCAAGACAACGTCATTTGGATGCACGAGAAGCTCGAGCGGCCCGAGGTTCTGATCGGCTCGACCTACAAGATCAAGACTCCGGTGTCCGACCACGCCATGTACGTCACCATCAACGATATCGTGCTCAACGAAGGCACGCCGCACGAGCAGCGGCGGCCGTTCGAGGTGTTCATCAATTCGAAGAATCTCGACCATTTCCAATGGATCGTCGCGCTGACCCGGGTCATCTCCGCGGTCTTTCGCAAGGGCGGCGATACGACTTTTCTGGTCGACGAATTGAAGGCGGTGTTCGATCCGAAGGGCGGATACTGGCAGCCCGGCGGTAAATTCATGCCGTCGACCATCGCCGAGCTCGGCTACGTCATCGAGCGTCACTTGCAATCGATCGGATTGCTGAAGAAACCGGAGCTCGACGTGCATCAGCGCAAGCTGGTGCAGGAGAAGCGCGCGGAGTTCGAGGCTCGCGCCAAGCAAACCGACGCCTTTGCGAAATCGCATTTCCCCGAAGGCGCGCAATTGTGCGCGAAATGCAGCACCGCCGCCGTGGTGATGATGGACGGCTGCAATACGTGCTTGAATTGCGGCGACTCCAAGTGCGGATAATTCGTCGATAGGTAAGCTAACCAAGTTGGCGGTGTTCGCGCTCCTGCTTGCACCGCTTCTTCACTCTGTCGCGGCAGGCGCCGAGCCGGATCCTTTCGCTCATCCGGCGGAACTCGAAGCGGACGTGCGGTTTTGGATTCGCGTCTATACCGAGGTCACCACCGACCAGGGCCTGCTGCACGACGACTGGAATCTCGCGCTGGTTTATGAGGTATTGCGCTTCGAGCCCGCCGACTCGCCCGCACAGCGCGAACGGCGCGTCGCAGAAGCGAAGGCCCGCTACACCAGCCTGCTGAAGCGATTTGCGGCGGGTTCGACCGACAATCTCACACCCCATGAAACACGCATCCTGCACGCTTTCGGCGCCGCGGCCGGCCCCCGCGACTTCCGCGACGCGATCGAACGCATACGCTTCCAGTTGGGCCAAGCCGATCGATTTCATGAAGGATTGATCCGGGCCGCGGCCTGGGAAAAGCATATTGCGCGCACCTTGACGCAACATGGCGTGCCCGCCGAGATCGCGGCGCTGCCGCACGTCGAATCCTCGTTCAATCTGGCGGCCTACTCGAAGGTGGGCGCTGCCGGACTGTGGCAATTCATGCCATCGACCGCGAGGCGCTTCATGCGGGTCGACGGCGTCGTCGACCAGCGCCTGGATCCGTACAGCGCCACCGAAGCCGCCGCCAATTTGATGCTGTACAACTATCACCTGCTCGGCACCTGGCCGCTGGCGGTGACCGCATACAACCATGGGCCGGGTGGCTTGCGGCGGGCGCAGGAAGAGTTGGGCACCAGCGACATCGCCGTCATCGTCAAGCGTTACCAGGGCAAGACCTTCGGCTTCGCCTCGCGCAATTTCTACGTGGCATTCCTGGCGGCGCTCGAAGTCGACCGTCATGCGGAGCGCTACTTCGGGCCCATCACTCGTCTGCCGGACACCGACAGCACGCCGGTCGAATTGCCTGACTATGTCCCGGTGGACGCTCTGGCCAGGGCATTCAAGGTCGACATGGGAGCGCTGCGCGTGCTCAATCCGGCACTGCGGCCGCCTATCTGGAGCGGCAGCCGACTCGTGCCGCGCGGCTATATGCTGCGGCTGCCCGGCACTCCGCCGCAAGCCGAAATCGCCGCCGCATGGGAGCGCTTGCCGCCGGCGCAACGGTATTTGGCCCAGCGCAATGACGGCAGCCACAAAGTTCGGCGCGGCGAGACCCTGGCGAGTATTGCGGCAGTCAGCGGCGTAAGTTTGAGCCGCTTGTTGGCGGCGAATGGTTGGAACGCCGCCCACGCAGTCGCCCGCGGCGAGAGCGTGCGAATTCCGCTGCCGGCGTCGCGCGCGGAAAGCGCAGTGGGGGCCGCGGCGGGCGCCCCGCCAACCGTCGCGGCCCTGCCGCCTGCAGCCGCTGTGGAAGCGCTGCCGGAGCTGGAGGTCATGGCCGAGAGGTACGTACGCCCGCCGGAGGAACCCGTCTCCGCGCGGCAGACCGGCAGCGCGGCCTTGCTGCCGGCCGCGGCCCCCTCGGGCAGTTCGGACACCACGGATTACAGCGTCGCCGCCGACAGTACGGTAATCGTGCAGGCAGCGGAAACCTTGGGACATTACGCCGATTGGTCGGGGATCGGCTCGCAGGCGCTGCGCACACTGAACAAACTGCACAAGAACGCGATGGTGACGCTCGGCCGCAAGGTCAAGCTGGATTTCTCACGAGTGAGCGCCGAACAATTCGCAGCGGCGCGCCGCGAGTACCACCGCCGGCTCCAAGAGGAGTATTTTGCCGGCCACCGCATCGCCGGCACCGAGACCTACGCGGTCAAGCGGGGCGATTCCCTGTGGGTCATCGCGCAACAACATGCCGATTTGCCGGTTTGGCTGGTGGCGCAGTACAACCCCGACGTGGATTTCAATGACGTGCGACCGGGGACCGCGATCACGCTGCCGCGCGTGGAGGTCATCAATCGCCAGTGAGGCCGCGCGAGCGCAGGTACTGGGTGAGAATGGCGCCGGTATCCGAAGTGGAAGCAAATCTCGCGCTGGATGCGCCGGCGCGCGAACTTCGAGTTCGAGCTTGCGGCTCGCGGCCATGCGCCTCAAGCTCTCGACGTCAAGGCCGAAGTACGCAGTTTGGCCCCACGGAGCGACCTGCCGATACGGGTCGTTCCCGAGCCGCGGCGCCTCCATGAGGGTCAGCGCCAACGGACCGTCGTCGAGGATCAGCGCGACGGCGGCCGGGGCATGAATATCGCCGGGTTGCTGGTCGACCCCGGGGGCAATGTGCACCCACAGCCCGTAGCTCAAGGTGCCGCTGCGATTCCATTCGACCGGGCCCAAATAGGCGAAGCTCATGTGCTTGCGGGAGACCAATACCGCATTTTGCGTCCCCGGCGCGAGTTCGATCGGTTCTTTGAGCACGCCCACGGTCATGCCGGTGCGATCGTCGAGGACTTCCACCGGCTTCAAGGAGGACTGGCCGGCGCAGCCGGCCAGCCACACGAGCAAAATCACCGAAATCAATGGACCGCGCATTTGCCTCAAGTATACCGAGACGTGAGCTAGAGCCGATTATGTCTTGCCGACTACACGCTATAATTTTGCGAATGAGCATTCGAATCGCTCTCTGGCCGGCGAAGTCTCTGTGGGCGCTCGTGGCGCTGGTGAGCTGCGTGACGGCCGGGATGGCGGGGGTCTCGGCGGAAGAAATCGCCGCCGCCGACCGGGTGGTCGTGCACAAGGCGGAACACAAGCTATACCTGTACAGCGGCGAGCGCCTGCTGGGCGAGTACAAGGTGCAGCTGGGTTTGAGTCCGTCGGGCCAGAAGGAGCGCGAGCACGATTTTCGGACCCCGGAGGGCCGCTACTACCTGACCCGGCGCAATGTGCGCAGCGATTACTTTCTGGCCATTCAGGTGTCCTACCCCAACAAGGAAGACGAACTGCGGGCGCGCAAGATGCGCTGGGCGCCCGGAGGCTCGATCATGATTCACGGCTTCCCCAATGCGCCGAAGCATCCGGCCTCGTACTACGAGTCGAACGATTGGACCGATGGCTGCATCGCGCTGTCCAATTCCGACATGGTCGAGGTGTGGATGCGCACCCAAGACAATATTCCGATCGACATTTACCCCTAACAGGCACCGCGTGGAAACCACGATTCTATCGTCTGACTTGGTCGATGCGCGCGTCGCGCCCAAGGGCAGCCTGGAGCATCTCTCGCAGCAAGAGATCGCGAAACTGCTCGATTCCGGGCAAGGCGGCCTGTATCCCTTGTTCCGCAAGTGCGCGCTCGCCGTCCTCAATTCGGGCAGCGACATCGACGATACGCGGCTGATCTTCGAGAAGTACCGCGACTTCGATCTGCGCATCGTGCGCCAGGCCTGGGGCATCAAGCTCGAGATCAAAAACGCGCCGGCGGCCGCCTTCGTCGACGGCGTGATGATCCGGGGATTGAAGGAGCATCTGTTCGCCGTGCTGCGCGACGTCGTGTTCATTTCAAATGAAATCATGGAAAGCGGGCGCTTCGACCTCACTTCCTCCGCCAGCATCACCAATGCGGTATTTCATATCCTGCGCAATGCACGCGTCCTGGAGACGCAGATGCGGCCGAATCTGGTCGTCTGCTGGGGCGGTCATTCCATCCGCCGCATCGAATACGATTACACCAAGAAGGTCGGCTATGAGCTGGGGCTGCGCGGCCTCGACGTCTGCACGGGATGCGGTCCCGGCGCCATGAAGGGACCCATGAAGGGCGCCACCATCGGGCACTCGAAGCAGCGGATCGTCGATGGACGTTACTTGGGCGTCACCGAACCCGGGATCATCGCGGCCGAACCGCCCAATCCGATCGTCAGTCACCTGGTGATCATGCCGGATATCGAGAAGCGCCTGGAGGCGTTCGTCCGGCTGGGGCACGGCATCGTCGTTTTTCCGGGCGGCGCCGGCACGGCCGAGGAAATCCTGTACCTGCTCGGCATATTGCTCGATCCGGCCAATCGTGATCTGCCGTTTCCCGTGGTTTTCACGGGTCCCGCCGACAGCGCCGAGTATTTCGAACAAATTCATCGCTTCATCGGCGCGACATTGGGGTCGGCCGCCCAATCCCGCTATCAAATGATCATCGACGACCCCGCGGGCGTGGCGCGTGCCATGGTGCAAGGCTTGGGCTCAGTCCGCGATTTCCGCAGGCAGGCAAGCGATTCATACGGCTACAACTGGCTGCTGCGGATTCCACTGGAATTCCAGCGGCCGTTCGAGGTCTCGCACGAGTCGATGCGGGCGCTGCGGCTGTCGCGCGATCAGCCGGCGCACGAGCGCGCCGCGAACTTGCGGCGCGCATTCTCCGGCATCGTGGCGGGAAACATCAAGGAGTACGGCATCAACGCCATCGAGCGCTTCGGCCCCTTTGAACTCGCGGGTGAACCGTCGATCATGGAGCCTCTCGATCGGCTGTTGCGTTCCTTTGTGGCGCAAGGCCGCATGAAATTCACGGGCGCCGAATACACGCCCTGCTACAGACTCGTGGCATGAGCGAACCGCATCGCATCCGCTATCGCTTCGACTTGCCGGATGGATCGCAGAAGGCGCTGGATTTCACTTTTGATCCGGGGGATTTCCGCCTCGCCAACCCGGCGCCCGAGGTTGCGCCGTTTTGGACCGCGCTCACGTTCAAACAATGCGCCAATTGTCCGCTCAGCGCCGCCGAACACCCGCATTGCCCGGCGGCATTGCAAATGGCGTCGGCAATCGAGCCGCTCAAAGCCCTGGTCTCATTCGATACGGTCGGCGTGACCGTCACGCAAGCCGAGCGCTCGATTTATGCCGAAACGACGGCGCAGCAGGCGATGAGTTCCGTGCTCGGGTTGATCATGGCGACGGCGGGGTGTCCTTGGACCGACCGCTTTCGCCCGATGGCGCGTTTCCATCTGCCGTTCGCGAGCGAAGCCGAAACGCTCTATCGCAGCATCGGCATGTTCCTGCTGGCGCGCGAATTGACCGGTGCCGGCGACGGCCGCGGGTTTACCGCTCTGGAAAGGCTCTACGAGAATTTGCATGTCGTGAACCGCGACATGTCGCGCCGCCTGGGCGCGGCCGCGCCGACCGATCCCGCGCGCAACGCGATGGCGCTGCTCGACGCCTACACGACATTACTGCCGGCCGCGCTCGAATCCTCACTCGAGGAACTGAAGCCTCTTTTCGACGCCTGGTGAGGAGTACAATCTGAGCGATTTAACTTACCGTGACAGTCTCTGAGAGGCGCATCCCAATGCTCGTCGCGGGCTTGCGACAGCACGGAGTCCCCTGTGACACAGTTCCTGCCATAGACGCTGCGCGACACTTACTGTCGTGTACATCGACAGAGGCACAAGAGATGAGCGACTTTAAAAATCACACTCGATACAGCGGCGTGGACCGTCGGGCTCCTCGCGCTGAGCCGGGCGCGCTCAAACCAGGTGCCGTCGCGCCGCGGGAGTTCAAGACCGGCGGCCGCCACGGAGCGATCACCACCAACCTCTACAATTGGCACAGCTACAAGAACTGGGCGGAAAAAATCCGCGGTTCCTGGGAAGACAAGAAGTAGCGTAAGACCTAAGCTGATCCGGCTGCCGCGCATCCCTTCAGGCGGTCTCACGCCACGCACCCTCCTTGGCCTTCAACCACGCCAGCATCGGCTGCCAGTCCGCCAGATCCTGTTCCACGAGGTGGTGCTTCATTTCGTGCAAGCCGATGCCCTGTTCGGCGGCCCGCACGTAGTTCTGCGAGTCGCGCAGGGTCGCAACCACCGGAATGCGCAAGGTTTCGAGAAATCGCATCAACGACTGATAGATCAGCGTATTGCGCTTGACGCGATTGGCGACCACGCCGATCCGGTTCTCGTCGCGCCTGACCTTGGCGATCAGCAGAAGGTCGGCGATGCACTTCGAGCAGGCATGAATATCGATATCCGAGGGCAGCACCGGCACGATGATGGCGTCGGCGCTGTTGGTAAATTCCGGCATGTCGTGCGCCGTCACGGCGGCGGGAGTATCGACCACCACATGCGCCGCGTCCGACGGAATTCGCATCTGGAAAGCCCGCGTCATGCGCGTGTTACGTTCGAAAGCGGCAATCCCGTGAATGAATGCCTGTTCGGGCTTGCGCTTCTTCAGCCACCGCGTGCTCGAGCCCTGCGGGTCGTTATCCGACAACAGCGGACGATCCCCCTGGCTCGCAAAATAACTGGCGAGATTCGTGGCTATCGTCGTTTTACCCGAACCGCCTTTCGGATTCAGGACGAGAATTCGCTGCATGTAGGGCTTTAGCCTACGCAGCCCCAAGCACCATAGCAAGGGTGTGATCCGACTCACGGTGGGAGCCGGGTCGGTCGCCTACACTCGAGCCCAATGGAGTGGATGTTGCAAGTTCTCGACGAAGTCGATGACCTCATCGGCGCGCTGCGGTTCTGCTGCGCCGGGTTGGCCGCCGAAATCGGCCTGGTGGTGGCCGGCGGCCTCGGCATCGGCGCGATCGGCGCCGCGCTGGCGACGGGCGCCGAATTTTCCTTAATCTGCTCAGCGTCCCTCATGCTGGCCTTAGGCTCAGCTCTGAAATTCCACCAATCGCAACTCCAACCCCATTCCAAGCCGCTGCACGGCGATCCTTCGCCGCTGTAATCACTTAAGATAGCGGCCATGACATGCATCGGCCCCCTGCGTAGTATCGCTGGTGTCGTCCTCCTCGGATTGATCGCGGCCTGCAGCGGCGGCGAGCCTGCTGCAGTGCCCGCGAAGGGGGTCAACACGATGCAGTCCGTAGAGCTCAAAGCGGGAACGGGTGAAGGCATAACCGCCGGCAAGATTGCGGTCGTGAACTACACCGGCTGGCTGTACGACGCCTCGGCAAAGGACAACAAGGGCAAGCAATTCGACAGCTCGCTTAAGGCAGGCCAGCCTTTTCGCTTCCCGGTGGGCGCCGGTCAGGTCATCAAGGGTTGGGATCAGGGCGTCCTCGACCTGAAAGTAGGGGGGAGCCGGCGGCTCATCATTCCCCCGGAACTGGCCTATGGCGACAGCGGCGCCGGCGGCGTCATACCGCCGGGCGCCACGTTGGTGTTCGACATCGATCTCGTCGCGATCGAATGATGCATTCGGAGCGGCCGATCACAGCCGCCCCGAATCTGAAAAAAATCAGTTCACGAATTCCTTGAGGTTCTTGAGCGCGGCTATGCGCACTTTCTTGCTCGCCGGTTTCGCTTTGAACATCATTTTCTCGCCGTTGAAAGGATTGACTCCCTCACGCGCCTTCGTGGCTGGTTTCTTCACGACTTTCATCTTCAGAAGTCCGGGCATCGTAAAAAGGCCGTGACTGCGAAGACTCTTCTTGATCGAGGCGGAAAGCGAGTCAAACACGGCTCCGACCTGCTTCTTAGTGAGCTCTGTTTCCTTGGATATGCTAGCGAGAATCTCAGACTTGGTCGGTGCTGCATTCTTTTTCGCCATATTAAATCTCCTGCTTAGTTAGCGAGCGCGGGCATCAAATGCCCACAATTTCAACTCGGCGCCGAAAATAACATAGAAAAAAGCCGATGTTTAGCGCAATTGCGAAAAAAGATTTCGGCGCACGGCGCGGAACATGCTGGTTTTTCAGGCGTCCGCGTCGATTCGAACGCGGACGCGGCGTTGGCGAGCGGCTCGTTCGCAGTGATTTCAGGCATGTAGGAGACCATGTTCAACGAAGCAGCACAAGCAGCCGCAGCAGCGCACCGATCGCGATCGACACCCAAAGCACCGAGAAATCTATTTGACCGATCGGCGGAATGATCCGGCGCACCGGCCTTAGGATGGGTTCGCAGAGTTGCGAGAGCAGCCGGACGCCGGGAGCGTAGCCGCCCGGCGACACGAAACTCGTCAACGCATAGAGGAGAAGGGCGAACAAGTAGATGTACAGCACCAAATCAGCCAGATCGACCATGGCGACGCGGAGGAACACGCTGACGTCGGCGACGCTTGCGCCGGCGAGGGCGAATATGGCGAAAGTCCGCAGCGCAGCGACCAGTATCACCGCCACCACCGTCGCGGTATCGATCTTGCCGATGGGCGGCAGCACGCGGCGCAGCGGCATGATCAGCCAATTGGTCACGCGCACGATGGCATCGGCAACGGGGTCGCGAAAATCGGCCCGCACCCACTGAAATAGCAGACGCAGCACAAACGCCAGCGTCAGCAGCAAAAACAGCATATCAACGATGTATCTGATCGCTTCCATGTATTTTTAAGCGGTTCGCGCCATTCTCCGGGCGCTGCGCGCCAATTTCTAGGCGCTGCGCGCCACCTCTAAACGGGGTCGAGGCGACCCCGACCGAAATCAAGTCAATTCCTACGGGGCGCCGAACTCGGCGGCGAGCTCGGCCGAGCGGCGATCGGCTGCCGCCACGGCGTGAGCGACGATAGCACGAAGGCCGGCGGCGTCGAGTACTGCGAGCGCCGCAGCGGTCGTGCCCCCCTTTGAGGTGACCTGCTCGCGCAGCGTTGCAAGCGACTCGCGCGACTCGCGCGCCATCTGCGCCGCTCCGAACGCGGTTTCCAAGGTCAGTTGGTGAGCCACTTCGTTGGGCAGACCGCGCTCGTGAGCGGCAGCCTCGAGCGCTTCCATGAACAAGAAAAAATACGCCGGCCCGCTGCCGGAAAGTGCGGTGACCGTATCCATCTGCGACTCATGTTCCACCCACACCGTGGCGCTGACGGCGGCCATGATCATCTCGGCCAGCGCCCGGTTGGCGGCGCCGACGCTTGCCGGTGCGTACAAACCGGTGGCGCCGAAGCCATTGAGCGCGGGCCGATTCGGCATGGTCCGAATCACCGGCACCTGGGGCCCGAACCAGCGCGCGAGGGCCGCATGGGGAATACCGGCCGCGACCGAAATCAACAGGGGATGCGTCTCGGCCATGTGCGGCGCAAGCCCCAGCGCAACGGCGCGCATTTGCTGGGGTTTGACGGCAAGTATCACCACCTCGGCGCCCTTCACCGCGGCCGCGTTGTCGGCGGCGGTCGTGACGCCGAACTCACGGACCAGCCGATGCAGCTGCTCATGGCTCGGATCCGCAACGACAATGCGCTCGTGCGGCAGGCCGCGTTTCGTTAGGCCCCCGATCAGTGCGGCGGCCATGTTGCCGCCGCCGATGAACGCAAGCCTACGTATGTTGTTCATGCCCGTCCCCGTTTGTGTCTGCCCGGCTCTCAAAGTTCAGGCCGCGCGCGGCCCGAATAGCGCGGTCCCAATGCGGACCAAGGTCGCACCTTCCAATATCGCAGCCTCGAAGTCGCCGCTCATCCCCATCGACAGTGTATCGAGCTTCCGGCCGCTCGCGTTCAGCTCTTCGAGCAGAATGCGAAGGCGCGCGAACACGGCGCGCTCGGCAGCCGCATTCGCCTGCGGCGGCGGCACGGACATCAACCCGCGCAGGCGGACCTTGGGTAGTTCGGCGGCGGCGGCCGCAAGTTGGCCGACCTGTCCCGGCTCCACGCCGCCCTTGTTCGGCTCCGGCACCAGCTTGACCTGGATGCACAGGTTGAGCGGCGGCGCGTGGTGGGGCCGCTGCTCCGACAGGCGCCGGGCGATGCTCAAACGATCGATGCTGTGCACCCAATCGAAGCTCGCGGCGATCGCACGGGTCTTATTGGATTGGATTTGACCAATGAAGTGCCAGCGCAGCGGCAGGTCGGCGAGCTTGCGCATCTTGTCCAGAGCCTCTTGCAGGTAGTTTTCGCCGAAATCCGTGACGCCGCACGTGGCGGCCCCCCTGATGGTTTCGGCAGTCTGTGCCTTGGTGACGGCAACCAAAGTGACCGTGGCCGGGTCCCGTCCGGCGGCAACGGCCGCCTGACGTATCCGAGACCGGACGTGGTTCACATGAACCGTCGAATTCTGCGGACCAATTAACATATTGGGTGGCGACACCCTCTTATATACTCTAGCGGCTTAAGAAGCCGAATTTAGGAGCCGTAAATGGCGGTTGATATCGCGCAGCTTCTCGCCTTTGCGGTCAAGAACAACGCGTCGGACCTGCACCTGTCGGCCGGAGTTCCGCCGATGATCCGCGTGGACGGCGACATGAAGCGCGTCAACATGCCCGCCCTGGTGCACAAAGAAGTGCACAGCATGGTGTACGACATCATGAACGACAAGCAGCGCAAAGCTTTCGAAGAGTTCTTCGAGACGGACTTTTCGTTCGAAATCCCCAAGTTGGCGCGCTTCCGCGTCAACGCCTTCAACCAAAATCGCGGTGCCGGAGCGGTGTTCCGCAACATTCCGTCCACCATCCTGTCCCTGGACGAACTGAACGCGCCCAAGACATTCAAAGATCTGTGCATGCTTCCCCGCGGTCTCGTGCTGGTCACCGGGCCCACCGGGTCGGGCAAGTCGACCACGCTCGCCGGCATGGTCAATCACTGCAATGACAACCGTCCCGACCACATTATCACGATCGAGGACCCCATAGAGTTCGTGCACGAGAGCAAGCGCTGCCTGGTCAACCAGCGCGAAGTGCACCGCGATACCTTGGGATTCAGCGAGGCGCTGCGCTCGGCGCTGCGCGAAGATCCGGATGTCGTGCTCGTGGGTGAAATGCGCGACTTGGAGACCATCCGCCTGGCGCTGACGGCGGCGGAAACCGGGCATCTGGTGTTCGGCACCCTGCACACGAGCTCCGCCGCCAAGACCATAGACCGCATCGTGGACGTGTTTCCGGCGTCGGAAAAGGAAATGGTCCGCGCCATGATGTCCGAAAGTCTGCGGGCGGTCATATCGCAGACCTTGATGAAGCGGGTCGGCGGCGGCCGTATTGCGGCGCACGAGATCATGATCGGTACGCCCGCCATACGGAACTTGATTCGCGAGGGTAAGATCGCGCAAATGTATTCGGCGATTCAAACGGGCCAAGGCCAGGGCATGCAGACCCTGGATCAATGCCTGCAAGAACTCGTGCAAAAGGGCGTCGTGAGCCGCGAAGAGGCCAAGTACAAAGCTCAGAACAAGGATTCAATTTGATGCGCTACGCGCCCTGTCAACGGGGTTCGCGAGGAGCGCGAACCCCGACAATGGGGCGGCGCGCCGGGCGCGCCGTAAGATAAGGACAGACAAACTATGGAACGAGAACAAGCAATACGCCTGATGCAGGATCTGCTCCGGCGCATGGTCGAAAAGAAGGGATCTGATCTCTTCATCACGGCCGGCTTTCCGCCCGCGATCAAGGTGGACGGCGAGATCCGTCCGCAGTCCGATCGCTCCTTGAGCCCCGAGCAGAGCGCGGGCTTGGTCCGCGCCATCATGAACGACCGGCAGACCAAGGAATTCGATGCCACCAAGGAATGCAACTTCGCGATTGCACCGCCCGGAATCGGCCGTTTTCGCGTCAGCGCATTCGTGCAGCAGGGGTTTACCGGCGCCGTGCTGCGCACCATCAATGCCAAGATTCCGACATTCGAAGAGCTGGAATTACCGCCGATCTTGAGGGAGGTCGTTCTCTCCAAGCGCGGCTTCGTGATCCTGGTGGGAGGCACCGGGTCGGGCAAGTCCACGTCGCTGGCGGCGATGGTCGGTTTCCGGAATGAAAAGACCCGCGGCCACATCGTCACGATCGAAGACCCCGTGGAATACGTGCACGCGCACAAGGGCTGCGTGGTCACGCACCGCGAAGTCGGTGTCGACTGTGAAAGCTGGCACCTTGCCTTGAAGAACACGCTGCGCCAGGCGCCCGATGTGATTCTGATCGGCGAAATTCGCGACCGCGAAACCATGGAATACGGCATTCAATTCGCCGAGACGGGGCATTTGGTGCTGGCCACGCTGCATGCCAACAGCTCGAACCAGGCAATCGACCGCATCATCAATTTCTTTCCCGAGGAAAGGCGCGAGCAATTGCTCATGGATTTGAGCTTGAACATCCGCGCGCTGATCTCGCAGCGGCTGATACCGCGCGAAGCGGGCACCGGCCGCATCGCGGCCATGGAAATCATGCTGGCCTCGCCGCTGATCTCGGATTTGATCTTCAAGGGCGAAGTCTCGAAGATCAAGGAAGTGATGGCGCGCTCCAACCGGCTCGGAATGAAGACCTTCGACCAGGCGCTGTTCGAACTGTACGAGGCGGGATTGATCTCCTACGAAGACGCGCTGCGCAACGCGGATTCGAAGAACGAGCTGCGTTTGCGGGTGAAGCTCGAGAGCAAGCGGGAGATGAAGAATCCGGAGGCGGAAGGTCAATCGCTGCAAATCGTCGAGGAAGAAGAAGGCCAGGTGTTCTAGTCCATGTCCGCGTCGCCCGACGTTCCGGCTCAGGTGATGAACACCAAGCCGCTGTTCAAGCTAATGGTCGAGCGCAAGGCGTCGGACTTGTTTTTTACCTGCAACGCACCCGTCAAGATCAAAATCGAGGGCAAGATATTCCCGGTCAACAAGCAGGTCTTGAGTCCGGATACCGTGCGCCAGGCGGCGCTCGGGCTGATGACGGCCGAGCAAATCGAGTACTTCAACGAGGAATTGGAGATCGATTTCGCGATTTCGGAGTCCGGCCTGGGCCGCTTCCGGGTCAACGTCTTCTACCAGCGCGGCTATCCCGCGATGGTGCTGCGCTACATCACGGCGGAGATGCCGAGGCTCGAAGATCTCGGCATGCCCGACATCCTGAAAGAATTGGTGATGCTGAAGCGCGGCATGATCCTCATGGTGGGCGCGGCGGGCGCCGGCAAATCCACCACGCTTGCCGCCATGATCAATTACCGCAATGAGACCTCGTCCGATCACATTTTGACGATCGAGGATCCGATCGAGTTTCTGCATACCAACAAGAAGTCCATCGTGAATCAGCGTGAGGTGGGGTTGGACACCAAGTCCTTTGCCCGCGCCCTGCGCAGCGCCGTGCGTGCGGCGCCGGACGTGATCCTGGTCGGCGAAATCCGCGACCGTGAAACGATGGAGGCTGCCATTGCGCTCGCCGGCACCGGGCATCTGTGCATCGCCACCTTGCACGCCAACAACTGCGCCGAGACGCTGGACCGCATCATCAACATGTTTCCGCGCGACCAGCACAACCAGATATTCCTCGATCTGTCGCAATACCTGCGCGCCATCCTGTCGCAGCGCTTGGTGCACGCGAAGACCGGTTCGCGGGTGGCGGCGTCCGAGGTGATGGTCAACACCCCCTACATGTCGGAGCTCATCAAGAAGGGCGATGTCATCGGCGTGAAGGAGGCGATCCGCACCGGCACGGAGCGCGGCATGCTGAGCTTCGACAGCTCGCTCTACAATCTGGTGCGCGAGGGCCGAATCGAGCTCGAGGAAGCGCTGTCGAGCGCGGATTCGCGCACCAATCTCGAAGCCAAGATCAATTTCGGCTGAAGCTGGACTTCGCAACGCTCGAGATTTTGCTCGAACTCCCGGCTGCATACTTCCCAACCGGATTTCAGGGCGTGTTCCCGGCAGGCGCCGGGGTTGATCTTGAGCGCGCGCAGCGCCGCAGCCGCGAGATCGGTGTCGAGGGCGCCCGTGACGCCGTCCTCAATGACGTCGATCGGACCGGTCACGGGGTACGCGGCCACCGGCACACCGCACGCCATCGCCTCGAGGTTGACCAGGCCGAATGTGTCGGTGCGGCTCGGAAACACCATGACATCGGCCGCCGCCAAATGGCGCGCCAAATCCTCGCCGAAACGGTAGCCCAGAAAAGTCGCCCGAGGGTACTGCTTCATAAGCCGCGGACGCTCGGGACCGTCGCCGATGACGATCTTGCTGCCGGTCCAGTCCATTTTCAAGAATGCGTCGATGTTCTTTTCGACGGCGACACGCCCGACGTAGGCGGCAATCGGCCGCGGCAGCGCCAGGAAATCCTTGGCGTAGGGCTTGAAAATCCCGGTATCCACGCCGCGGCGCCAGGTCGCCAGGTTGTTGAAGCCGTGCGCCGCGAGATCGCGGCGCACCGAGGCCGTGCTCACCATGCAGCGCGCGGCCGCGCCGTGAAACCAGCGCAGCGCCCGGTAGGATGCCCTGAGCGGTATCGGGAAGCGCGCCCGCAGGTATTGGGGGAATTGCGTGTGATAGGAGGTCGTGAAGGGCACGCCGTTGCGCACGCAAAAGCGCCTGGCGCTCATGCCCAGCGGGCCCTCGGTCGCGATATGCAGTGCCTGCGGCAAGAACGCCAGAATGCTGCGTTCCACCTTCCGGTAAGGCAGGATGGAGAGGCGGATTTCCGGGTACGTCGGGCAGGCGACGCTGTGAAAATCGCCCGGATTGATGATTCTGACTTCATGATCGAAGCGGCCGAGCCAGGCGGCGGTCTGCGCCAATGTACTGACCACGCCGTTGGTCTGGGGAAACCACGCGTCGGTGACGATCATGATTCTCATGCCCGGCAACCATCGCATGACGGGATGACGATACGATGAACGCGACAAGCCAATGTCTTTGCAATCCTGCGACGCCGTGCGCATTACCGGCGGAGAGCCCCGTCCTTGTAATAGGCTTGTAACGAAATTCCTATATTTGCTTCATAGCGGCCTTATGTTGCAATTTCGAGGAAACACCATGCAAAGCTTTTGGGCGGAACTGCGCACACAGCGCTGGGATGATCATCGTTACTATCATCACAGCCGCATCAATCAGTCGCTGCATTTGTTGAGTGCGGTCAGTTTCATCATCGCCTATGTCACGGCGTTCACCGACCCGGCAAAGTCGGCATTGATCGGCTGGCTGGTATCCATGGTGAGCCGGCAATCCGGACACTTCTTCTTCGAGCCCAAGGGCTATGATGCCGTCAACCGCGCCAGCCACGAGTACAAGGAAAGGATCAAGGTGGGCTACAACCTCAGGCGCAAGGTGATCCTGCACGCCGTCTGGGCGTTAAGCCCGGCGCTGCTGTGGCTGGATCCGACCTTCTTCGGGCTGTTCCATGGCGCCGCCAACGGGCAGGAATTCCTGCGCCACGTGGGGGAGATTTGGCTCATCGTCGGCATCGGCGCGCTGCTGCTGCGCACCGTGCACCTGTTCTTCCTGAGGGACGTTCAGACCGGGCTCGTATGGCTGACCAAAATCATCACCGACCCGTTCAACGATGTGAAGACCTATTACAAGGCGCCTCTTTACTTGATGCGCGGCGAGCTCATCGACCCGATGGGCGAAGTGGCCGAAGCCGAAGTCCATCGAGCCTGAATCATCTCGCGAAATACGCGGCGCCGGATGGATTTGTTGGTGAGTTGCGGTGCGCTCCACCACCATCCATCGCGCTGCATTTCACCGGCTGCCGACAGAATTCGCGCCGCGACCTCGGCAAAGTCGGCATCCGTGTAATTCAAGCTGAAAATGAGGCGTCCCGTGCCCACCCAGCTCAAGGAAAGTCCCGCGGCGCGCAGATAATATTGAAACATCCAGTTGTAGCGCGACGGCGACGGGTAGCAGATCGTCCAAATCGAGGAGAGGTTGGCCACGTGTACGGGCAGCTGGGCGGCCGCCAAGCGTTCGTTGAGCGCCTGCGCACGCGCATTCCACACGGTGTCGAGATCGCGGTAGAGGCCGCGTACGGCATCGGTCTCGAGCCTGGTCAAGAATTCGCACATGGCGCCCATGACATAGGGATGCGCATTGAACGTGCCCCGGGCGAAGCAGATATCGGCGGGCCGTTCTTCGCGAAAGCGGCGCATGAACTTGGGCTTGCCGCACAACACCCCAACCGGGAGCCCGCCGGCCACCGTCTTGCCGTAGGTGACCATGTCGGCGCGCACGCCGAAATATTCCTGCGCGCCTCCCAGCCCAAGGCGAAAGCCGACGAACACTTCGTCGAAAATCAGCGCGATGCCCCGCGCGCTGCACACTTCGCGCAATTGCGCGAGCCACGCGGCGTAGGCGGCGCGGTCGAAATGCGCCTGGCGTCCGCTGTCGATGAGCGTCGAGTCGCCGGGTGCGCCGCTGTTGGGATGCAATGCCTGCAGCGGATTGATCAGCACGCAGGCGATGTCGCGGCGCCGGCGCAGCACGCGCAAGCTATCCGGGTGCATGTCCTTCAAGGTGTAGGTTTCGCGGGCCGCGAGCGGATTGCCGACGCCGGGCTGCACGTCGCCCCACCAGCCGTGATAGGCGCCGCAGAAGCGGACCAGGTGAGTTCGCCCGGTGTGGTAGCGCGCGAGCCGTACTGCCTGCATGACGGCTTCGGTGCCCGACATGTGAAAGGATATCTCCTCCAGTCCGGAAATCTGCAGCAGGCGCCGCACGTTGTAGGCAGTCACCGGATGGTAGGCGCCCAGCACCGGTCCCAAGCCGCGAACCCGCTCGCTGCCGCGTTCGATGCACTCTTTGTAGAAGTCGTAGCCGAACACGTTGACCCCGTAGGAGCCGGTCAAATCGTACGACCGATTGCCGTCGAGATCGGTCACCGTCACCCCGGAGGAGGACTCGAGAAAAGCGCCCGCCGTGAGGTGCCGGCGCACGAAGCCGCTGAATTGAAACGGCACGCGGTAGCGGGAAGTGAACTGCAGATCGGAGACGCCGCCGGTGATTTCGCGGGTGAGCTCGGCCGTTTTCCGGAAGCGCTCGGCAAACACGGCGGCCAGCCGCATGAAGCCCGCGCGGCGCGCGGCCGCGATGTCGTCGGGAGCCGCATCCACGCGGAAGAACAGCGATTCGCCGTACTCGTAGAACGGCACCAGCGCCGCGAAGCGGCGCGCCATGCGCGAATGCCCGCTCAACGAGCGATGCTTGGCACGCGAGAGCTGCAGCCGCATCTGCAATTTGTGCAGCACCATGACGAGCGCGAAGCCGCCCAACGCAAACAAGAATATGGTAATGGCCGTAGTCCTCGGATCGGATCTCTTGGCGGCGAACTCTATTGCAGACGAATGACAGTGAGATGACCGTACGGTCCCTGATCACGAGAGTGGTTCAGCAGGAGGACATCAATTTTCTGCTGACAAACCGCGTCCCGCGCCGCGTGCTGACGCATTTCATGGGGTGGCTGAGCCGGATCGAGCAGCCCTGGGTCTGCGCCGTCGGCATGGCCTTATGGCGGCTGTTCTCCGATCTAGATTTGAGCGACGCGAAGAAGACTCGCTTCACGAGCCTGCATGATTGCTTTACGCGCGAACTCAAAGCGGGTGCACGCCGCATCGATCCGGACCCGCGTGTGCTGGTCAGTCCCTGCGACGCCCTGGTCGGTGCATGTGGAACGGTGATCGAAGGAGCGGCGCTGCAGGCGAAGGGCTATTCTTATCCTCTGCTGGATCTGCTCGGCGATGCGGCACTGGTGCGCTACTACCAAGGCGGCCTGTACGTGACGCTGCGTCTGACCTCGAGCATGTATCACCGCTTTCACGCGCCGGCCGATTGCCGGGTGGAACAGGTCAACTACATTTCCGGCGACACCTGGAACGTAAATCCCATCGCGCTGCAGCGGGTGGAGCGATTGTTCTGCAAGAACGAACGGGCGGTCATTCGCTGCCGGCTGCCGCAGCACGGCGCCCTGGTGACGCTCGTACCCGTGGCGGCGATTTTGGTCGCCAGCATGCGTCTCAAATTTCTCGACGTCTTGCTGCACCTTCGCTATCGCGGACCCAATGTCATCCCCTGCGACGCCGCGCTGCGCCGGGGAGAGGAAATGGGCTGGTTCGAGCATGGCTCGACCATTCTCATATTTGCGCCGCGCGGCGCCTCGCTGAGCGGCGGGGTTCAGGAAGGCAGCCGCGTCCGAATGGGACAAGCCCTGATGCGAATCGATCTAGAAACTCTGCTTGTACTGCAATAGCACCGTCAGAGGCTGCAGGGTCGCCACCTGCGGAATGATCGTGCCCGCCGCATAGTTCTGGTACTGCGCGTACCCCACGTAGCCGATATCACCGAGGTTCGGTTTGGCATTGGTGAGGTTGTGAACATTGAGCGAGATCTCGGTTTGATTGCGATTGATACCGAACCGCGCATTGGCCAGCGAATAGGCGGGCCGCGTGGCTTCGGCACCGTAGCCTCCGTTGAGCAGCGCCACACTATCGCCGGTATAGCTGTAGTCGGCCGACACGAAACCGTCGATGCTGTTGCTGAGCGGCTGGGTATAAACGCCGCCGAGCGAGACGGTCCAGGCAGGCGTTCCCAGGATCCTCGATCCTGACTCGACGCCCACGATTGCAAGGGCGCCCGGTTCCGTGATCTTCGTCTTCTCATAGCCCGCGCCAAAGCGTACTTGGAGGGCCTTGGAGAGGTGGCCGGCAATTTCGATTTCGCCGCCGTTGATGGTGGCGGCGTCGCCGTTGATGTCGAAGTAGTAGCCGCAGGGAAGCGCGATTTGCTGCTGGATATTCTTCCAATCGATGTGGAATGCCGCCGCGGAAAACAGCAGACCCGGGTTCGGCAGCTGCACTTTAGTGCCCACCTCATAGCTCCACAGCGTGTCCGATTTCAGCTGCGTGATGTCGGTGACCGGCAAAGCCGGGAGAGAACAGAACGGCGCGTAGGCTTGGGCGCCGCCGGCTCTGAACCCCTTCGATGCGGACGCATAGAGCATGGTGTCAGGCGTGGCCTGGTATGACAGGCCGACCTTCGGGTCCGTACCGGATTGACTGTTGCGCTGTGGATCGCTCGGCGTAGCCCCGAAGTTCATGAAGCCGTCGGCGGTGAAGTCGGTTTCCTGAGAAAGCCAGTACCGGCGCGCACCGGCGGTCAGCGTGAAATTATCGAGAAACTTGTAGTACAACTCGCCGAAGATCGACTTGTCCTTTTGTACTCCGGGATTCGTCTGGGTCCAGATCTCATCGTTCGGCCAAGGTCCGACCACGGCATTGCCGACCGTGGCCGCGGGCAGACCGACGGCAAAGGTGGGTGGAATGTAGAACTTCGTGTGCGTCTGCGAGTAGAAGGCGCCGACCGTGCCGCTCAAGTTGTGCACCGGATCGAAGGCCACGCGCATCTCTTCGGTGAGCTGGTCGTGATAGTGCTCGCCGTCCCAGAGATAGGGCTGGTTGGGCAGGCCGCTGACCTGATAGTAGTTCGTCAACACCTGTTGAGTGCCGTAGGTGGAATCCTCGATGTCTTGAGTATGACGATAGAAAAAGCTGGTCGAAGAGACGAACGACCAGCCACGACCTGCGTATTTGAGGTCGAGCGACGGCAGCGCCCAGACATCCGAGGCCCGTGGCTGAACATCGAAGGCTCGATTGAGCGTGTAGTCCGGGGTGAAGGCGGGCAGGGGCGCGAAGGTCGCCGGAAAGCCATGATCGGTCGTATTTTGAAACATGACCCGCAGCGTGGCGTCGAATTCGTCCGTCACGCGCAGTAACGCCGCCAGCGATCCGCCGAAGGTGCTCACCGCGCCTTGATTGCCGACACTGGTGCGCGGCGCCGCAAGATTGGGGTCGGCGACTGCGGGGCTCGAAGGATCGGGAAACGTGCGCGTGAGGTAGCCCGCGTCGTGGTTGAAGAACAGGACCGTGCGCAGCGCCAGCTTGTCCGGCACCAGCACCAGGTTGCCGATGATGCTGCCGCCGCCGTCGGCGCTGCCGCCGCCGGAGGTCCAGCCGGCCTGCGTGGTGAAGCTGAATTCATCCTTCGAGAGATTGGGCTTCTTGGTGATGAGCCGGACGTTGCCGCCGAGGGAGCTTTCGCCGAACAGCGTGCCCTGCGGGCCTTTCAATACCTCGATATTGTCGATGTCCAACACGCGCGGATCGACCGAACCGGGAACCGGCGTGTCATCGATGTAGAACCCGGTCGCCCCGGCCGTTCCGTACAGGTTCTGCCCGGTGATGCCGCGAATGGCCACGGTGCGCGCGTCGGCGATGCCGGTCGGACCGCCGCCGTAGCTGAAGGACACGTTGGGCGTCTTGGTGGCGTAGTCGGTGAATGACTGAATGTTGTAGTTCTCCAGGGCCTCCCCGGTGAACACCGTGATGCTGACCGGGACGGTGGCGAGCGACTCATCGCGCTTGCGTGCCGTGACGGTGATGGCCTCCATGGTTTCGGTATCCGCGGCCGCCGACTCGCCCGCAGCATTGACACGCGCGCCGCCCAGCATCGCAGCGCCGCAGATGGCCGACAGTCCGATCATTCGCGCAGCCGCAGCCCGCTTTGGCGCCGCGCTTTCCCCATCGTTCATGACGTTGCTCCCAGAAGAGATGAATCGGTAATTTGTTATATTGTTTTGATAATAATATAAAAGAAAACGCCGCGCAACGAGGCGTGTTCTAAGGACCAATTTCGCGCTCCCACCGGGGCCCATGGCGAGGGCGGCGCCGCGGCGGACTTCGCGCGGCGCTTTACAAAGGTTGCGGCAGCGGCTACACAATGGCGGCACCGCCGCCATTTGAGGAACGGAAACAGCCATGCTGAAGGGGAAAACCGCGTTGGTTACCGGCGCGACGTCGGGCATCGGCTGCGCCATCGCAAGGGAACTCGCAGCCTCGGGCGCGAATGTGATGCTGACGGGCCGCAACCGCGCGGCGGGCGCTGCGCTCGCGAGCGAACTGGGCGGGCGATTTCTGGCGGGCGACATCGTCGAGCCGGCTTTTCCGGATCGCTTGATCGCCGCGACGTTGGCGGCATTCGGCGGCCTCGACATCCTCATCAATAATGCCGGGATCACGCATCGCGGCAGCATTCTCCAAACCAGCGACGACGATTGGTCGCGCGTCATGGACGTGAACGTGACGGCACTGATGCGTTGTTCGCGCGCAGCCCTCAGGCATATGGTCGCGGTGAGTCACGGCACGATCATCAACATCGCATCGGACTTTGCGGTGGTCGCCGGAACCGGCGAAGCCGTTTACTGCGCCTCGAAGGGGGCGGTTTTACAGCTCACCAAGGCGATGGCCCTGGATCACGGACCCCAGGGTATCCGGGTCAATGCCGTCTGCCCCGGCGACGTCGAGACCCCAATGTTGCTGGAAGGCATCCAATCCGGCGGCGAGGACGTCGCCGCGGGTCTGGCGCGCAAGGGCGCAGCGTTCGCCCTGGGGAGGGTCGGCCGACCGGGCGAGGTCGCGAAGGTCGTAGCCTTCCTCGCATCCGACGCCGCCAGCTACGTCACAGGCGCGGCTTGGCTGGTCGACGGCGGCAACACCGCCGGCTAGGCGCTGTCTGACCGATTCCCTCTTTCATGCTCGCTCCGCGAGCCTATCGGTCGGGGTCGCCCCGACCCCGTAGATTCTGGGCGAAGCCCATTTACAAAGGCCGGCGATGGCGGGTGAGCGTGGCGGCAATCGACGCCAGCACCGACATGCGCACCGCGACGCCGTTGTTCACTTGCTCGCGGATGACGGAGCGCGGGCCATCCGCCACGTCCGACGCGATCTCCACGCCGCGGTTCATCGGCCCGGGATGCATGACGAGCACGCTGGGTGCGGCTAACTTCAAGCGCTTGGCATCCAAACCGAAATCGCGGAAATAGGCGGCATCGTCGAGCGACGCAGTCTGCGCCATGCGCTCCTTTTGAATCCGCAGCATCATGACGACGTCGGCTCCGGCGATGCCGTCCTCGATGCGAGTGAAGCGCGCGGCGCCGCGAAACTCGCCCTCGGCCGGCAGCAGCGCTTCCGGAGCCACCAGCCTGAGATCCGTCGTTCCCAGCGTGGTGAGCGCCTGATGCGCCGAGCGCGCGACCCGCGAGTGCTTGATATCGCCGACGATGGCCACCTTGAGGCCGGCGAAGCGGCGCTTGTGGGTGCGGATGGTCAGGACATCGAGCAGCCCCTGCGTGGGGTGAGATACATGCGCTTCGCCCGCGCTGATCACGGAGACGTGCGGGGCGACGTGGTCGATCAGAAATTCCGGCATGCCTGCTTCCGAATCGCGGATCACGAACACATCGGTGTTCATGGCCTCGAGGGTATAGATCGTGTCCAACATGCTTTCGCCCTTGGCCCGCGAGCTCGAGTGCAGGTCCAAATTGAGCACGTGTGCGCCCAAACGGCGGCTGGCGAGGTCGAACGACGCGCGGGTTCGCGTGCTCGGTTCGAAGAACAGGTTGGCCAGGGTTACGCCGGCAAGTTCGCGGCCCTCGTAGGCAGGTTGCCCAGGCAGGCGCCGGTAGCTCTCCGCGCGGTCGAGAATCGTCGTCAACGCATCGCGCGTCAAGCCGTCGAGGGTAATGAGGTGGCGCAAGCCCCCGGCGTTGTCTTGTTGTGAACGCATTTGCGCCTCATGTATTTTCGGTGAACCAACGTTCCAAGATGACGCAGGCCGCCGCTGCATCGACATCGGCCTTGACGACGCGCCGCCGGCGCAGACCGGACGACCGCGCCGACTTGAGCCGGGCCTCGGCTTCCCTGGACGAATAGCGCTCGTCGACCAAGACCGTCTGCAGCCCGAAGCGGCGCCCAAGGTCGGCGGCGAACCTGCGCGCGGCAGTCGTCATTGTCCCGTCGGAACCGTCAACATTATACGGCAGGCCGACTACCACCAGGGCCGGCTGCCACTCGCGCAGGAGCGCGCCGATTGCCTCCCAGCGCGGTCCGCGGTCGCCCATCGGCACGGCACCCTGGGGCGCAGCCGTGCGGCTGATCGTGTCGCCGCAGGCGACGCCGATGCGCCGCTGTCCAAAATCGAAAGCCAGGACGACCCGCGGCGCGCCGCCGGCGGGCCCTGCGGGTGCGACCGGCGGAGGCGCGGCCGGACCGACCGGTTCAGGCATTGCCGCTGATCGGACTGATGCGCGACAGCTCCACTCCCAACAAGCGTCCCGCGGCGTGCCAGCGGGATTCGAACGGCAGTTCGAAGATCAGGCCGGGGTCCACCGGCGCGCTGAGCCAGGCGTTTGCTCGGATCTCGTCTTCCAACTGTCCGCCGTCCCAGCCGGCATAGCCCAGGGCGACGACGGCTTCTGCGGGACCCTGGCCGCGCGCCATGGCTGCCAATATGTCCCGCGACGTCGTGACATGGATGACGTCGGACACTTTCAGGGTCGAGTCCCATTCGCCTCCGGCGCGATGCACGACGAAGCCGCGGTCGGTCTGCATCGGCCCGCCGCGCAGCACCTGGCGCTCCCGCAGCGGCCCCTTGGCGAGTTCGATTTCCAGCTGCTCGAAAATCTCGCCCATGCGCATCGGCAGCGGCTTGTTGAGGATGAGTCCGAGCGCCCCGCGCGAGCTGTGATCGCACACCAGTGCCACGGTCTGCGCAAAATTGGGATCGCCCATCGCCGGCATGGCGATCAGCAACTGATTGGTCAGGTAACCCGAGTCGCTAATGGCTCGGCTCCGAATAAAATACGCCGGTACCCTGTGAGGCGCCGCCCAAGAACTGCCATTCGTACGCAATGCGGATTTCGTCGTGTTTGGCGCTCAATTCGCCGGGAAACGGATCGAAGGGTGCGGCGAGCTTCAGGATTCTCATGGCCGCTTCGTCGATCTCCGGGTGTCCGCTGGTGCGCCGAACGATGGTTTGCAGAAGGTTGCCGTTGGCACCGATGGTCACTTCGATCACCGGAGTGCCGGAAAGCTTCTGGCGCCGCGCGATGTCGGGGAAATTCATCGTGCCGACGCGCTCGATCTTGCGGCGCCAGCTATCCAAGTAAACGGCGACATCCGACTCCCGGGTGTCCGCGGCGATCCATAGCTGGTGCATCGCCTCGCCCCGCATGCGCAGCTCCACGCCGTCGTCATTGGGAGTCATGCCAAGGTCAGGCCGTTTTTCCAGCAACAACGGCAGTTGGGACGGTACCGGAGCGGCCGTGGACGAGGCGAAATACAAGATCTTCTGTCCCGGCTGTTGAGTGGCGATCAGTTCCTCATCACCCGTGACGGTGCCGGCCTGCAGCGCCGCCAGCCCCTCGCCGCTCGGGATGCCCGGACGCTCGACCGGCATCAGGGAGGATTTGGGTATCAAGGTGCGCTCGCGTTTCAAGGTATTGCCGGAACCCCGCTGAGTACGCTCGGAAAGGTATTGCGCATTGGGGTTCTGCGCAACACTCGGCGCCTGATCGTTGACCAGGATCACCTCCAAAGCCCGTGCATCGTCGCCGCTCGTCTTGCCGCCCGGTGCACTGAACGTCACGCCCAAGATCACGATCCCATGAATCAGCGCCGCCAAAAAGCAGGTCGTCAGCATGCGGTCGCTCGCAGGCGGCAGTCCGGCCCGCAGCATGTCGCCGGCTTGATAGGTATCGGGAGTCACGCAGCGCTCAAGGTCCCGTGGATCGCGTCCACCAGCATCGCACCAATGTCGACACCGTGCTTCTTGTTTAGTTCGCGGATCCCGGTTGGGCTCGTGACATTGATCTCAGTGACGTAATCGCCGATGACATCGAGTCCGACGAAGATCATTCCGGCCGCCTTGAGTTTGGGCCCGATTTGCGAGCACAGCCACCGGTCGCGCTGGTTGAGCGCACGGCTCTCGGCGCGCGCGCCCGGCCGCCAGATTACCCCGGTGGTCATCGGTCGAGGGTATCCGCTTCAGCGCAAACGGCACCGGCTCTCCGTCCACGAGCAGAATCCGGCAATCCCCTGCCGTGACGATTTCCGGCAGGTAACGCTGCACGATGGCGTACCGCGTGCCGTAGTCGGTCAGGGTCTCGAACACGACATTGCGGTTCTTGTCGCCCTGTTCCAGGACGAAAATGGACTTGCCGCCCATGCCGTGCAGGGGTTTGCACACCGCCTTGCCCTGCTCGCGCAGGAATTCGCTCATATCCTGCATGTCGCGGGTGATGAGCGTGGGCGCGCAACACTCGGGAAACCAGGCCGTGTACACCTTCTCGTTCATATCCCGCAAGCCCTGCGGCCGGTTGCATACCAGCGCGCCTTGGGCTTCGGCGCGATCGAGAATGTACGTGGTATAAATGTACTCAGTATCGAAAGGCGGGTCTTTGCGCATCAGAATGACGTCGAATTCACCCAGTTTGGCGCTTTGCGCCGCGCCGAGCACGAACCAATGCTCCGAGGTCATCGAACACCTGGAGCGGCGCCAGCCGCCCCCAGGCAACCCCGTCGCGCAGCCAAAGGTGCTTCTGCTCCGCATAATAGAGCTGCCAGCCGCGCGCCTGCGCCGCCATGAGGATTGCCAGGGTGCTGTCCTTGGCGGGCTTGATGGCGGCAATCGGGTCCATGACCACGACGAGACGGACGCGGGAAGACATGCTCGTTCCTCAAGAGGCCTAAAAAAATTCCAGCGGCACTCAAGTCTAGCGCACGCGGACGCAAGCAGGCGCCGCGCTGGTTGACTTGAGAAAACTGTGAACCACGCCACCGTTGTTTACGGCAGCTTACCGCGAAATGTGCACTCCATACCGTGGCTTGCGCGGCCTGGATATGTTAAAAAGCCACAAGATTCCAGCACCTACGCACACGTAGCCTTGAGGTTCTCTAAAGGCAGATTCATGGAGAGCATGATCACCAACGGCAAGCCGAAGCTCACGGGGCTCAAAGTTCTCGTGATCGACGACAGCAAGACGATCCGGCGGACCGCCGAAACCCTCCTGACCAAGGAGGGTTGCGAAGTGTTCACCGCGGTCGATGGGTTCGACGCGCTCTCCAAGATCGCCGACCATCAGCCCGATATCGTCTTCGTGGATATCATGATGCCGCGCCTCGACGGCTACCAGACTTGCTCGCTGATCAAGCACAACAAGGTGTTCCGGCAGATCCCGGTCATCATGCTGTCGAGCAAGGACGGGCTGTTCGATCGGGCCCGAGGCCGGATCGTCGGTTCGGAGCACTATTTGACGAAGCCGTTCACCAAAGACGAGTTACTGGGCGCGATCGAAGCTCACGTCGGCAAATGACGGAGACATAAGAATGGCATTGATTCTCATTGTTGACGATTCACCCACCGAGGTATTCGTCATGCAAAAGGCTCTGGAGAAGCACGGATTCAAGACCGCCGCGGCCGAAAATGGCGAAGAGGGCGTTCGCAAGGCGAAGGCCATGAAACCGGACCTCATTTTCATGGATATCGTCATGCCGGGCGTGAACGGTTATCAAGCCACCCGGATGCTGGTCAACGACCCGGAGACAAGCCTGATCCCGATCATCATGGTGACCACGAAGGGTCAAGAAACGGATCGGGTATGGGGCCTGCGCCAGGGTGCAGTGGACTATCTGGTCAAGCCCGTGTCGGCTCAGGCGTTGGTCGAGAAGGCACAGGCCGCGCTGGCCGTATGACCACTGCGATGAGCGGGGCCGAGGTCAGCTTACGCGGCTTGCGCGACCGTCCATTCGAATTGCTCAAGGAACTCGAGAAGCGCAGCCGCGCGGTGGTGACCGGGGCGGTCGCCGAAAGCCAAGCGGGGCGCGAGTGGGTGGGTGTGGCGTTTCGCATGGGCGGCGAGACGTTCTTGGTGGCGCGCGAGGAAACCCGGGAGGTATTGGGCTATCCGGCGGTGGTGACACGCATTCCCGGGGCCAAGAACTGGGTCAAGGGACTCGCGAACATTCGCGGGCAATTGCTGCCGATGCTGGATCTGCGGCAGTTTCTCGGCAGCGGCGCAACCGTCTCCGGCCGCAATACCCGCATCGTCGTGGTCAACCACCGGGAAATATCCGCGGGACTGATGGTGGACGAAGTGCTCGGTTTCCGGCGTTTTGCCGAAGCGGAATTCAACGCCGAAGCGCCGCCGACGGTGATTCGCTGCGATAGTTTTCTCGCCGGAGCTTTCCGTCGCGGCGGCGAAGTCTGGCCGGTATTGAGTTTGAAGAGTTTGGTGGAGAGCCCGAGCTTTTTGCAGGCTGCGAGCTAGGCTCCGCTGGAAAATAGATGAGCACGCGAAACGATACAGGTTCTGGGGTGAATTTCTTGCCCGTGCTGGCGGGGCTGATCGCGCTCTGCCTGGCCGGCGTCGCCGCCCTGACGCTGCTCGCACACAATGCCGCTCCGGCGGGGACACCCGCCGAAATCTCCCTCGTGGTGCAGCGCGTGCCGTACGAGGCGCAAAACGCGCTGCGCGGCGAAGCGAGCGCCTTCGATGCGCTCGCCAAGAGCGCGGCGCGGCTCAAGAGCCTGCGCGCCGCCCTGCCGGGCGCGGGCACCGACGGGCGGAGCGGCGCCGGACCGGCTGGCGCGGCCGGCAAAGACGGCTGGAACAAATTGAACGAAGGCATCGCCACGGTCGGTGAGGCTCGCGCTCCCGTGGAGACCATTCAAGCATCGAATCAAGAGGCCCGCGAATTGGCGCCCAAGCTGCTATCGGAGCTCGGCGATCTTGCGAGCGCGGTCGGCGTGCAAAAGCTCGAGGGAATGAGCCGCTACCTGGAGCGTTTCGAGCTCATGGTGCAGCGTATCCAGCAGGACTTGAACGGTCTCGCGTCGGGCGTGAGCGATGCGGCTCCGGCCGCGCAACGCCTCGCCGACAGCCTGGAGTTTCTCAATCAGGTCATGCGCGGCCTATCGGGCGAGGAATCGGGCCTCGCGCTATCGAAGGTCACCGGGGCGGATGCCGAGCAGCGCCTGAAGACCGTGGTCGCCCGCAATCAGCAATACGGCAACGCGGTGCGCAAGGCGATCGGCGCCGCCGAACCGCTTTCCAAGGCGCAAGCCGCGGCTCGCAGCCTGCCGGGGGTGGCGAACAGCCTGGCGGCCGAATTGGGTGATGCGCCGGCGCTCCGCGCTGAATCCGGCGCGAGCTACAAGCCCTGGGTCGTGGCGTTGTTGGTCCTGGCCGCAGCGCTTGCTGGCGGCGCTGGTGTGGGTCTACTCGAAAACCGCCAATGTGCGGCGCACCAGCGAGCTGCGCGTGCGCGAGAACGAGCGCAATCAAGAAGCCATCATGCGGCTGCTCGATGAGCTGTCGAGTCTCGCCGACGGCGACCTGACCGTGCAAGCGACGGTTACCGAGGACATCACGGGCGCGATCGCAGACTCGATCAACTATGCCATCGAGGCGCTGCGCGAGCTCGTCACGACGATCAACGACAGCGCCATCCAATTGGACGGGGCCACCAAGCAAACGCAAGCCGCCGCAGCGCACATGGCGAAGGCGAGCAGCGCGCAGTCGCGGCAAATCTCCTCCGCCAGCGAATCCATGGCCGACATGGCCGCCTCGATCGAGGAGGTTTCCGGAAATTCAGAACGCTGCTCGGACGTGGCCCGTCATTCGGTGGACATCGCGCACAAGGGCGGCGATGCGGTCCGCCGCACCATCGACGGCATGAATGCGATTCGCGAGACCATCCAGGAAACCAGCAAGCGCATCAAGCGCTTGGGCGAGAGTTCCCAGGAAATCGGCAACATCGTGGAACTCATCAACGATATCGCCGAGCAGACCAATATTCTGGCGCTCAATGCCTCCATTCAGGCCTCCATGGCCGGTGAGGCCGGCCGCGGCTTTGCGGTGGTGGCCGATGAAGTGCAGCGATTGGCGGAGCGCGCGGCCAACGCCACCAAGCAGATCGAGGTGCTGGTGCGCACCATCCAAACGGACACCAACGAGGCGGTAGTATCCATGGAGCGCAGCACCACCGACGTGGTGGGCGGCGCGCTGCTCGCTGAAAATGCCGGCGCCGCCCTCGAAGAAATCGAGCAGGTTTCGAATCAGATCGCGAGTTTGGTGCAGAACATCTCGGCGAGCGCGCGGCAGCAGGCGATGGCCTCCGGGAGACATCTCGAAAAACATGCAGGTCGTGCGCGAAATTTCGGCGCAGACGGCCGAAGGCTCGACCGCGACGTCCACTTCGATTGCCAAACTGGCGGCCCTCTCGGCGCAGCTGCGCAAATCCGTGGCGGGATTCCGTCTGCCGGATTACGGCGGCGGCACCACCACGCTGGGAGCCTCGTCCACGCGGTTGCAGGCCTTGAGCGACCCCGCGGTCGCGGCCGGGGCCGCACCCACCGAGGTCAAGGGCGGGAACACCAGCACCACCGGCAATTCCGGAAAAATGCGCAAGGCCAGCGGCTTCGGCTCTTGAGGCGCCAAACGATTCCGGCATGACCGATATCAGTTCCCAAACCCTGCACATCGTCGCCAAAGAGCTCGCGGCGACGCTGAACGATGCCCGCGCCTCGCTCGAGGCGTACGCGGAGCGTTCGGACCAGCGAGTGTTGCTGGAGAAGTGCGCCGACCAACTGCATTCCGCCCATGGAGTGCTGCGTTTGGTGGAGGTCTATGGCGCGGCGCTGCTGGCCGAGGAAATGGAGCACGTCACCCGCTACCTGCTGAGTTCGGACAATGACCAGAAGCGTCAAGTCGACGGCCTCGATGCATTGATGCGTGCGATGGTGCAGTTGCCGACCTACCTGGAGCGGGTTTTGTCGGGCGGCCGGGATCTGGCCTTGGTGCTGCTGCCGCTGCTCAACGACTTGCGGTCCGTGCGCGGCAGCCCTTTGTTGTCCGAGGGCACGCTGCTGCTGCTGAATCTGAAATCCGATCAGCCGGCGCAGCCGCAATCGCAGCGGCTGGGCGAGCTGACGATCACGGTGGCGCAGTGGGCCAGACGCCTGCGGCCACGATTCCAAATCGGACTTTTGGGGTACATCCGCGGCGAACGCACGGTGCAGAATCTGGAGATTCTGTCGAAGGTAGCCGAGAAGCTCGAGCAGGTCGCGACCACCCAGCCGGTATTCCAGCTCTGGTGGGTCGTCGGCGCCATTCTGGAGGCGCTGCGCGCCAACGGCTTGGAGGGTAGTGCGACGCTCAAGCGTCTGCTCGGCCAAGCGGACCGGCAGATCAAGGCGCTGTACGAACTCGGCGAAGGGCGCTATTGCGAGGACCCGCCGGTCGATCTCTTGAACAACCTGTTGTACTACGTCGCTCGAGCATCGAATTCCGGCGGCCGCATTGCCGCAGTACGCGCCTCGTTCAAGCTCTCGGAGCTTCTGCCGGTCGACGACTCGATCGAGCACGAGCGCGAAAGCCTGTCGGCGCCCAGCGTGAAGCTGATGCGAACGGTGGCCGCCGCGATCAAGGAAGATCTGTCCAAGGTCAAGGATGTGCTCGATATATTCGTGCGCCGCGGCGGCGGCCACAGCGAGGAACTCGCGCCGCAGCTCGAGTTGCTGAAGAAGATCAGCGACACGCTGGGAGTATTGGGACTTGGGGAGTTGCGGCAGCGTGTCCAGGAAGAGATTGCCGAGCTATCCGCCATGGTCAGCGACGGCAAGCCGCCGTCCGAGGAGTCCCTGATCAAGGTGGCCGGCGTGCTGCTCTCGGTGGAAGACAGCCTCGACGATCAGTTGGTGCGCCTGATATTGCCCGCCGCAGCGGAAGGCTCGGCCGCCGATTTGCCGCCCGATCAGGATCTCGAATTCAGACTGGTCAGCGAAGCGGTGCTGCGCGAGTGCATCGTCAACATGGCGCGCATCAAGGAGGCCGTGTCGATTGCCGTGCAGAAGCAGGGCGATTTTCCGCCGCAGGGCCTCGACAACGTGCCGCAGCTGCTGCGCGGCATCACCGCGGGGCTCTTGATGCTGGGCAAGGGCCGGGCCGTGGAATTGATGGATGCGATCGGTACGCAGGTGCGCAAGCTCATCGAACCCGGGGCGCCGGCGCCGGACGCCATCCGCTTGGAGAGAGTCGCAGACGCCATCGTCAGTATCGAGTACTACATGGAAACGCTGCAGAGCGGGCGCACCGATCCCTGGTACATGCTGGACAACGCCGAAATCTGCATCAAGACGCTGGCGGACGAGGCTCCGTCGCGGGTCCCGAACATCAGCGTCTCGGCCGGCGACGCCGCCAGGACCGTCAAGCTCGATCCGGCCGAAACGATCGCACTGGAGCGCACCAAACGCGCCCACGCGGCAACCAATCCGTTGATTGCCGTTCCCGAGCCGGAGCCGGTCGACCCGCAATTCGTCGAGCTGTTCATCGAGGAAGCCAAGGAAGAGATCGCGTCGATTCAGCGCAGCTTCCCGCAATGGGACCAAAATCCAATGGATTTGGAGTCATTGGCAATCATGCGCCGCAGCTTTCACACCCTGAAGGGCAGCGGACGCATGGTGGGCGCACGGGCGATCGCGGAATTCGGCTGGTCAATCGAGAACTTGCTGAATCGCATCATCGACAAGACCTTGTCGCGCACGCCCGGAATGATGACGCTGCTGCGAAGCGGCGTCGCCGCCCTGCCGCAACTGGTGGAGCAATTGGAAACCGGGCGGTACAACCCGGTGCCGACCGAGGCGCTGATGGCGCGCGCCTTTGCCTACGCCGACGGCCGCGAGGCCGATCAGGGCACGGTGACACTGGCACCGGAGGATCGCCCTGCGGCCGCCGCTCCCGTCGCGGCCGCCGCTCCCGTTGCGTCCGCCGCGCCTGCCGCACCCGCAGAACCCGCCGCGTCCCAGCCGCCGGCGATGGATCCTTTGCTGCACGACATCTACAGCAAGGAGACTTCGAGCCACCTCGCCGAGATACGCGAATACTTGCGCAAGCGCACCGGTCAGCCGGCGCCGCACGAGTTGCCGGAGTCGGTGTATCGCGCCATCCACACTTTGAGCGGCTCATCGAAGATGGCCGAAGCGCGGCATGGCATCCGCATCACCGAACCGCTGAACCACGTCATGCGCAAGGTCTTTGACAGCGGTCACGGGCTGTCCGACCTGGGGCTTGCGACTTTGAGCGATGCGGTTCGCGCGATCGACAACGTGGTATCACACATCAACGAATCGACCGCCTTTTTCTCGGAACATCCCTCGCTGCTCACGCGCCTGCATGATGTCGAGGCCGAACTCGAGGCTGACATCGCCCGCGAAGCGATCGACACCAGCACATCGGCCCTCGTCCCGGCCCTCACTGTCGTTCCCGAGGCCGCCTCCGAGGCCGCGCCCGACACGGTACCCGAAGCTGCGGCTGACACGAAGTCCGCGGCTGCGTGGACTGCGGCCGCCGCAGCCGCGCCGGTGGAAATTGAAGACGCGGCGCCGGCCGAGGATTTCGACCACGAGATCGCGAACATCTACAGCGAAGAGGCGACCGAATTGCTCGAAGCGGGGCAGCTATCGCTGGCCGCCTGGAATCGCGACCGCAAGGACAAGCAGCGGGTTGCGGAGCTGCAGCGTCAATTGCACACCCTGAAAGGCGGCGCCCGGATGGCGGGCATCAGCGCGATGGGCGATTTGAGCCATGAACTCGAGACACTGGTGATCCAGATCGACGGCGGAACCGTGGTCGGCGACGATCATGCGCACGCCGTCATGCAGGCCAGTCTCGATGAACTCGCGAGCATGCGCGATCTGGTGAGCAACGGCGCGTTGCCGGTCGCCGCGACCGCGCTGATCGCGCAAATCCGAGATTTGGCGAATCCCGCGCGCACCACCACGTTCGCTGCTGCGCCCTCGGCTGCGCCCGCCGCGCCGCCGCCGCTCGCGCCGCCGGCCGATTTGGCCGCGTCCGCCGCTCCGTCCCTGCAAGTGCGCGCCCCGGCCGCCGCGAGCGAAGATTCTCTTGCGGGTCTCGAGTTGAGCAGCACTCCGGTATTGCCCGGACGCGAAACCGCGCCGACGGCGGAACGCGTGGAAATGGCGCGCGTCGATGCGGATCTGCTCGACACCATGCTCAACAATGCGGGGGAAGTGAGCATTTTCCGGGCTCGCCTCGATCAGCAGGTCAACTCGATCGACTTCAACCTCGCAGAATTGGCGCGCACCGTGACGCGCCTCAAGGAGCAGTTGCGCGGCCTCGAGATGGAAACCGAGGCGCAGGTTCTGAACCGCCATCAGGACGTGGAACCGCGGCGCAGCGATTTCGACCCGCTCGAGCTGGACCGGTATTCCTCTCTGCAACAGTACTCGCGCGCCCTCGCCGAGACCTCGAGCGACGTGGCGAGCATCCAGGGATTGCTCGAGACCTTGACGCGCGAGGCGCAGAATCTCCTCACGCAGCAGGCGCGCGTGATCACGGAGTTGCAGAACAGCCTGATGCGCACGCGCATGGTGCCGTTCCAGCGCCATGTGCAGCGGTTGACGCGCCTGGTACGCCAAGCGGCGAACGACACCGGCAAGCGCGCGGAACTAGTCGTGCAGGGCGCCGCCGCGGAACTCGATCGGCAGATGTTGGAGCGCATGGTGCCGCCCCTGGAACACATGCTGCGCAATGCCGTAGTGCACGGCATCGAGGCTCCGGAACGCCGCGCCGCGCTCGGTAAGCCGGATGTGGGCCGCATTTCGGTCAGCTTGGAGCGCGACGGCGCGGAGGTCGTGATCGTGGTGGCCGACGACGGCGCCGGCATCAGCGTCAAGCTGATTCGCGAGAAGGCGATCGCCCTCGGGCTTGCCGATCCGCACTCAAAACTCACGGATGAGGAAGCCGTGCAGCTTATTTTGGAACCCGGCTTCAGCACCGCCGGCCATGTCACGCAGGCGGCCGGCCGCGGCGTCGGCATGGACGTTGTGGCCACCGAAGTAAAGAAGCTCGGCGGCGGACTGTTCATCGACACGACTCCGGGCAAGGGATCGCGCTTTACGATCCGCCTGCCCTTCACGCTGGCAATCAGCCAGGCCTTGATCGTGCGCGTTGTCGAGGAAACCTATGCCTTGCCCCTTGCCACGGTGGAAGGTGTGGTGCGCCTGCCCAGGAACATCGTCGCCAGGCATCTGGGCAAGGACGCGCCTTTGTTCGAATACGGCGGCCAAAAATACCGCTTCCAGCAGCTGGGTTCCTTCGTGGGCCTGGGTGCCACGCGTCTTCCGGAATCGGACGTTTCGATGTCGGTGGTACTGATCCGCGCGGGTGAGCACTCCACCGCCCTGGTCACGGACGAGTTGGTGGGCAGCCGCGAAATCGTCGTGAAATCATTGGGACCGCAGATTTCAGGCATCCGCGGAATTGCCGGCGCGACGATTCTCGGCGACGGCCGCATCGTCATCATTCTCGACATGGGCTCGCTGGTGCGCTCGGAGTGGCGCGCGCGGCCCGCCGAAACCGCGGTTCTCGATCAACGCGACCGGCGCACCTTCGCGCTGGTCGTCGACGACTCCATCACCGTGCGCCGCGTGACGCAGCGGCTGCTGGAGCGCAACGGCATGCGCGTGTTGACGGCCAAGGACGGCGTGGACGCCGTCTCGCTGCTGCAGGAGCATCTGCCGGACATCATCTTGCTCGACATCGAGATGCCGCGGATGGACGGCTACGAGGTGGCCGCTCACGTTCGAAACGATCCGCGCCTCAAGGACATTCCGATCGTGATGATCACTTCCCGGGTCAGCGAAAAGCATCGAGCGCGCGCCATTGAACTCGGTGTCGACGACTATCTCGGCAAGCCGTACCAGGAAAGCCAACTGCTCGATGCCATCGAACCCCTCGTCAATCGCCGCAGCGCCATCGCGAAGTAGCCGCCATGTCCGACCTGCGCGACGAGTTGTACAGCTTGCTGGTGCCACTGGCGGGGGAGCGATTGATCGTGCCGCGCGCCTGCGTCGCCGAGGTCATCGGCTATCAGGCACCGGCCGAAATGACCAATGCGCCGCCGTGGTACGCGGGCGTCGTGAGCTGGGGCGGACGCAGCGTGCCGGTGGTGTCCTTCGAGGGCGCGTTCGGCCAAACGCTGCCCGTGGTCTCCAGCCGCACGCGAATCGTGATTTTTCACGCCTCCGGCGGCAGCTTGCAGTCCGGATACTTCGGCATGTTGACTCAAGGGTTCCCGCAACTCGTGCGCGTCAACGCCGATGTGCTGCGGCCGGATCCCTCGCGCAGCTTTCCCGAGCGCTCGCCGATCATCTGTCAGGTACGCATGGTCAACGAGACGCCGCTGATCCCCGATTTGGAGCGCTTGGAGCAAATGATCGCCGAGGAGACCTCGGTGATGCCGACCTGACAAGCTCCTAAAGGTTCGCAGGAATCAATTTGGCGACCAGCATCGTTACATCGGCGCGGACGCCGATCTGCGATTTGTCGTCACTCAGGCATTCCGTGACCGCGAGGTAGTGAACCACGTCGCGAAAGGTGAGGGGCCGCTCGTTCGGCCAGGTTGCCAAGCTTTCCTCGGCGCGTTGCAGGATGGTATTCGCGCCGTTCGCGTCGGCGCCCGTGCGTCTTGTAACCACCAAAGCGTAGCGTTCACGCGCGGTCGCGTTCGGGTGCTCTCCTAGACCGCGGTAAAGTTGCAGACACTCGCGGCAGGTGCGTTTGAGGTGCCGGTTTTCCCGCAGTGCGGACAAGATGTTGAACCGGCGCAACGTGCCGTCCAGCCAGGTGCCCGGCGCTGTTCGATGCTTGGGTTTGCCGACGCCCATGCGCGTAATTCCCCGTGTGACGGATAGGCGGGATTCATTGCCATTGTGCCCGGTCTATGACGGGCAAGGAAGCGCCGCGGCACCGCTCCCCCTTGCGTCGTCGGATGTGCAGCAGGCCCGGCGTTCGTGTCTCAATGCAATAGGCCGAACACCGCGACGCTGTTCGTCGTACCCACGAACACCTTGCCGTCGGCAATCGTCGGCGTGATGAATTTATTGCCGATCCCGAAATGATCCCGATTTCCGGCGGCTTGATTGCTGTTGTAAATCTCGTGCTGGAGATTGACGGCGTCAAAGGCGTGCAGCACCGCCGGATTGGAGTTCTCGTGCGCCCAGACGATGGCGGCGGACGTGCCGTTTGCAGATACCGCGGGAGCCGTGCCCGGAAATCCGAACAGCGCCGCCGACTGGGATTGGGGAGTCGCCGGGAGTTTGGCGCCCGACACCGTGAACGCCTTCAGGGTGTCGCCGACGTCGCCGTAGTAGACAGTGCCGTTGAAATAGGCGGGCGTCGAAAAAACGCCGCCCGCCAATGCGCCGCTCAGCTGCTGCCAGATCTGGCCGTTGCCGGATGAATTGAACTTTCCCATGGCATCGCGATTGACGACATAGACATTGCCGTCCTTGCCCGCGCCGATGACGAGGTGCCTGACGGTATTGCTCGAGTCGGTCAAATCCGGCAACAGCATGGCTCCGCCCGAGCCCAGATCCTCGTCGGCGGCCGACTCCGCGACTTCGTTGTACATCGTGAAATAATCCGCGACACTCAAAGAGCCGCCGGCCGTCGAGAGCTTGAGGAAAGAGTTGCCGAAATCCTGACTTTTTGGAAAGCCATTCGCGTCCAGCGCCGTTTCGAAGGCGCCGTTTGCCGTCAGCAGATAAATGTTGCCTGCCGAATCGGCGGCCGGCCCGCCGCCGCTCATCCAGATCGCAGGCCCGGTGCCGCCGCCGTTCGGCGCGACGTTGAGCACGGCGGTGCGCGACAGGGTGCTCGCGGAAAAGGCAATGATCCAGCCGAAATACGGCGCGATGTCGCAATGAGAAGTCCAACTCGTGTAGAGGGTCCCGTTCAGCAACAGGAGCGCCGCCCGTTCTTCATACTGGCCGGGACTGAACGTCGAGGTGCCGCCGCCGGCGGTCGGAGAGGTCGCCGCGATCTCCGACGGTCCATTGAGCAATTCGGCTCCGGTGACGAGATCGAGGGCATGCAGCCGCTGATGATAGGCCGACGATGCATCCTTCGACATGCCGACCACATAGAGGATGCCATGCGCCCCGGCGCCGCGATCGATCACCGGCGTGGACGTGACGCCGATTTCAGGAACCACTTGGCTGCAGCCGCGTGTGTCGCTCAAGGTTTCGCCCGATGCGAGCAGCGATGCCTGCCACAGAGCCGACCCCGTGTCGGCGTCGAAGGCGTAGACCGAGTCGTGCTCGGTGGCGACGTACACGACGTTGTGGGCCGATCCCGATACGCTGAGCTGCGATACATAGAGCGGCTGCGCATCGACCTTGCCGTCCACCATCAGGTTGCGCAGCAAACCAAAGCTCGCGGGAGTCACATTGGCCGGGGTCAGGGTCGATTCCGCAAGATTTTGACCGGTGCGGCTCGGATCGTTCTTGTACGTGAGCACATCGGTACCCGCGGGTATGGCGCCGCTTGCCACGAGCAGCTTCGCGCTGCGGCTGGTAGTGCTGCCGTTGGCATCGCTGACGGCGACGGCAAAACTGCTGCCGCTGTCGCTGAGTGCAGTGGCCGGAGTCGTATAAATCGGCGCCGTCGCGCCGGCGATCGGTGCCGCATCTTTCTGCCATTGATAGCGCAAGGGTGCTGTCCCCGTCGCCGTCACCGTAAAAGTGGCCGGGTGCCCGGCCGACACGCTCTGATCCGACGGTTGTATGGTGATCGCGGGCGCGGAAGTCATCGAGCTCGACGAAGCCGCGGCCGAGGTGACGCGGGCGCCGTTGCCGCCGCATGCAGCGAGCAGTACGGATGCAGCCAAGCCGAGTGCGAACGGGTTTTTTGGGTTCATGGCGCGCGGTTCGGGTCCCACGCCAATTACAGCAGAAGTGCGGCGCGGAATTGATGCCGGCGCCGCTCGATTCGCTGTCCGAATCCGCTTACATGTCGCCGCAGCGTGCCTGCAACCACACCACGGCCGCGATGGCGGCCGTCTCGGCGCGCAGGATGCGGGGACCCAGTCCGGCCCGAGAATATCCCGCCACCCGAAACGCCTCGAGCTCATCGGCGGCGAAGCCGCCTTCCGGTCCAATCGCAATTTCAGCCGCAGTGCCGCGGCCGTGCGCCGGGAGGAGCGCATGCGCCGCGCAATCCGGTTCGAATACCAGTTTCGGCCCAATGCTCGCAGCCGATCCGCCCAAGTAATTGAGCAGCGGTTGCGGCGGCTCGACCGCCGGGATGCGATTGCGGCCGCATTGCTCGCAGGCGCTCACGGCCACGGCCCGCCAATGCATCGCTTTCGATTGTGCGTGGGCCTGGTCGAGTCGGACGATGCTGCGCTGGCTCAATACCGGCACGATCCGCGCGACGCCGAGTTCCGTGGCCTTTTGCACGATGAAATCCATGCGGTCGCCCCGCGGCACGCATTGCACGAGCGTTATGGCAAATGGCGATTCTCGGTCCACGCTGCGACTGTCGCCGACGGCGGCCGACACGCGTGCGCCGCGCACGGCCTGGATCGTACCGGTGAACTCGAGCCCATTGCCGTTGAACAAAATCACCTCATCCCCGCTGCGCGCCCGCAACACCTTCGCGAGGTGCGCAGCGGTGTCGCGGCGGCAGCTCGACCACGCTTCCCGCCGTCAGCTCGCCCTCGACATAGACGCGCGTCAAGCGCACGGTGCGCGCTCGGAATTTGTCCGATATTCGGCGATGAGTTTCATCTCGGCGGAATTGTCGCATATGCTACCGCCTGACTGATCGGGTGCCTCAAGGACATGAATTTGCAGGTCGACCTCGAGACGGGGCTGATGCGCGGGGCGAAACAAATCGCTTCGCCGAACTACGACGCACGGCCCGCGGGGGTCGAGGCGGACCTGATCGTCATTCATGGCATCAGCCTGCCGCCGGGAGAATTCGGCGGCCCTTGGATCGAGCGCCTATTCACCAATACTTTGCCCGCGGAAATTCACCCCTATTTCGCCGAAGTGGCGCCGTTGCGCGTGTCCTCGCATTTGGTCGTGCAGCGCGACGGTGCGGCTGACGCAATTCGTGAGCTTCGAGGATCGTGCCTGGCATGCCGGCCAATCGAATTATCAGGGCCGCGCGGCCTGCAACGATTTCTCGGTGGGCGTGGAGCTCGAGGGAACCGATACGCTGCCGTACGAGGCGGCGCAGTACGAGGCCCTTGCCGCGGTGGTGGCGGCGCTGTGCGCCGCCTATCCTCGTCTGTCTGCGGACCGCCTGGCGGGACACAGCGACATTGCGCCCGGCCGCAAGACCGACCCCGGCCCCGCCTTCGACTGGCCGCGCGCCCGGCGCCTCATCGGCGCCGCCTGCGGACAGTCCCGCCTCGACGCTAGGTGCCATACGCCTCGACGCTAGCTGCCATACGCCGCCGGCCCCAGACGTGAACTTGGTCACGTTTTCCGCGGCATATATCCTCAGGCTGAAGCCACAGATTTTCCCGGCCAGGCCGACACTTAGTGGGTGCTTTGAAACCATGCTAGGTGGCCGGGAGGGCTTTTGATTCGTTGGTTCTCGGACCTTCCCATCGAGCGCAAGCTGCGCGTGGTCATCTTGGTCCCCGCAATCGCCGTTTTCGCCGTGGCGATGGTCGTGCACGTCGCGATGAATCTGCTGCATTTGCGCGACGACTTGCTGTGGAGCGCGTCGCGCGTCGCGCGGGTCACCGGCGCGAACACGATCGACGCGCTGCGGCAGGGCGACGACAAGGCGGCGCTCAAGGCCGTGAGAGGCCTGCGTGAAGAGTGGCTGGTGAGCGATGCCGAAATCCTGGCGGCGAACGGCCACAGGATCGCCACCTACCGGCGCGGCCAGAACGACGCGCAACTCGAGTCGACGGCCGCAAAAAACGCCATGGCCATTTCGCATTCGATGCCGGTCGTGGATCCGCAGCATCCGCAGTTGTACCTGCGGGGAACGCAATTCCACATCATCGCGGCCGTCACGCGCAACGGCGATGTCATGGGATACATCGACATTCTCGTGCCGTTCGAGGTGGTTTATCCGGAATGGCCCGCGTACCTTCTGATCACGCTCGCGGCGATCCTTGCCGCCGTGCTGTCGGCGAACTGGCTCGCCGCGCGCCTGCAGCAGCAAATCTCCGGACCCATCGTGAACTTGGCGCAGACCATGCAGCGCGTGTCCCTGGAACAGGACTACAGCCTGCGAGTCGAGCGAAATTCCGAAGATGAGGTGGGTTCGCTCATCGACGGCTTCAATCAAATGCTGGCGCAGATTCGCCATCGCGACTCGCGCCTGGAGAAGTATCGCCAATTCCTCGAGCAGCAGGTCGAGGAGCGCACGATCAATCTTGGCAACGCCAATCTTGAGCTGAAGCTCGCGATCGCGGAGGCCAATCGCGCCAAGGAGGCGGCCGAGCGCGCCAGCAGCGCCAAGAGCGAGTTTCTGGCGCGCATGAGCCACGAGATCCGTACGCCGATGAATGGCGTCATGGGCATGTCGGAACTGCTGCAGTCGACCGAGCTCACGCCCCGGCAGCGCCACCTCTCGGAAACCATTTCGCATTCGGCCGAAGCGCTGCTGCAGATCATCAACGACATCCTGGATTTCTCGAAGGTCGAAGCCGGAAAACTCGAGCTCGAGCGCGTCGAATTCGCACTGCAAGAAGCCGTCGAAGAAACCATCGAGATCTTCGCCGGCCGAGCCCATGCGAAGCGGCTGGAGCTGGCCTGTGCCATCGATCTCGACGTACCCGGCACCGTGTGGGGCGATCCGATGCGGCTGCGCCAGATCCTCATCAATTTCGTCGGCAACGCCATCAAGTTCACGGACTCCGGCGAGGTTATCGTGCGGGTGCGGACAGCCGGTGAGGATGGCTTGCTGCGATTCGAGGTCATCGACACGGGAATCGGCATATCCGAGGAAGTCCAGGGCCGCATATTCAATTCTTTCAGCCAGGCGGACTCGTTCACGACGCGAAAATATGGCGGCACCGGTTTGGGACTGGCCATCTGCACGCAGCTCACCGCCTTGATGGGCGGCGAAATCGGTGTCCACAGCGCGCCCGGCCGCGGCGCGACATTTTGGTTCGAGGTGCGGCTGGCGCCCGCCGAATCGACCCCGACTCTGACTCGCCTGCAGCGGCTGAATCTCGCCGGCCTGCGCGCGCTGATCGTGGACGACAACGCCAGCAATCGCGAAATATTGCAGCAGCATCTGTTGTCATGCGGCGTCCAGGTAACCACTGCGGGAACCAGCGCCGTGGCGCTGGCCGCGCTCAATGCCGTCGACGGACCGCACCTTCGATCTCGCCTTGGTGGACGACCAAATGCCCGGCGAAGACGGCTTTGCGCTGGCGAAACTCATCCGTCAGGACCCCCGCTGGTCGGCACTGCGCCTCATCCTGCTGACCACGCGCGACGATCACGATAGCGGCGAAAGCGCGCGCCTGTTCGCGGCAGTCCTCGCCAAACCGCTGCGCCGGTCACAACTCTTCACCGGCGTCGCCCGCGTCATGAGCGGCCAGCCGGGAACCGCGGCGGAAACGCTGCCGGCAGCGCCGCCCGCCGCGCCGCCCCCGGCCGCGCGCGGAGCGGCACCAAGAATTCTTCTGGTCGAGGACAATCCCGTCAACCGCGAAGTGGCGGTCGCCATGCTCGAGAATCTGGGCTGCGCCACCGAGGCCGCGGAAAACGGCTGGCTGGCCATCGAGGCGATGACGGCGACGACGTACGACGCGGTATTGATGGATTGTCAAATGCCGATCATGGACGGGTTGACCGCGGCCGGCGAGATAAGACGGCGCGAACACACGTCGGGAGCCGCGCGCGTGCCCATCATTGCGCTCACGGCGAATGCCATGGAAGGCGAGCGCGAACGGTGTCTCGCCGCCGGCATGGACGACTTCCTGAGCAAGCCCTTTACCCAGCGGCAATTGGCGACGCTGCTGAGGCGATGGCTGGCGCTGCGCGTGCTGCCGGAGTCGGAGCGGCGCGATCTGTCGCGAGTGCCGCTGATCGATTCCGACGTGCTGCGCAACATCGCCGCGCTCGCCAAACCAACGCTCCTTAATTCGATGATCGACTTGTACCTGCAGCATTCGCCGGGCTTGATCGGAGCCATCGAAACCGCGGCGGCGAACATGCAGGCGGACGCGCTCACGCAGGCCGTGCACACGCTCAAATCCAGCACCTCGAATTTGGGGGGCACGCGCCTGGCGATGGTGGCGAAGGAATGCGAGAACCTGGTGCGCGGCGGAGCGATCACCCAGGTCGCGCCGGTCGTGGCGAAAATTCGCCGCGAATATCTGGATTTTTGCGGTGCCCTGGCGCGCGAACGGTCAATTAATGCCGCGTAATGGTTACGCGAAGACTCAAAAGGAAGCGATGAACACATTCGACAATCAAGCCAACGGCCCCGCAACGGTGCTGGTCGTGGACGACGATGCCGGTGCCAGACTGCTGGTCGGAACCGCCTTGGAGATGGCGGGCTTTCGCGTCATCGCAGCAGCCGACGGGGCGAGCGCGCTCGGTCAATTCCGCGAGCAACCCGCCGATTGCGTGGTGCTCGATGTCGTCATGCCGGGCATGAACGGCTTCGATGTCTGCAGCGCACTGCGCGCCTTGCCCGAGAGCCGCCATGTGCCGATTTTGATGCAGACCAGCCTCGACGATATGGAGTCGGTCAATCGCGCCTACAACGCGGGGGCCACGGATTTCTCGTCCAAGGGCATCAATCCGATGCTGCTGGCGCAACGCGTCAAATTCTTGGTACGGGCCAAACAGACTCAAGATCAACTGCGCGAGAGCGAGGCGCGCGTGCGCTACCTCGCCTACTATGACCCGCTCACCGCTCTGCCGAACCGTCAACGCCTGCTGCAGATTTTGGAACAGCAGGTGGAGTGGGCCCTGCCGCGGCAGCGCGGGCTCGCGGTGTTGATGCTCGATGTCGACAATTTCTCCCGCATCAACGACACGCAAGGGCAGGCGGTGGGCGACGTTCTGTTGAAGGAAGTCGCACATCGGCTGCAAAACTGTCTGCGCGATTCGCAGCGCCCGGTGGACCGGGCGGATGATTCCGCCGAGAAGATAGATATCACCGACTGGGTGGCGCGCACCGGCGGCGACGAATTCGCGTTGGCGCTCCCCGGCATCTTCACGGCCGAGGCGGCCCAAGCCGTGGCGCAGCGTGTGCAGCTGGCGTTGGCCCGGCCCTTCGTCTTCGCGCAGGCTGAGATCCCGCTGTCGGCGACCATGGGCATCAGTTTGTTCCCGGGCGACGCGGCGACTGCCGGTGCCCTCATCAAAAATGCCGACGCGGCCATGCATCACGGCAAGAAGACCGGGCACGGAGGGCTCGAATTCTTCAACAAATCCATCAGCACGCGTGCGGCCAGGCACCTGTCCATGGAAGCCGATTTGCGCAAGGCGGTGGAGCGGGGCGAATTTACCTTGAATTATCAGCCGCGCCTGGCACTCAAGGATTTACGGGTCGAAGCGGTCGAGGCGCTGCTGCGGTGGCGGCACCCGCAGCGCGGTTTCGTCGCGCCCGACGAGTTCATTCCGCTCGCCGAACAAACCGGCTTGATCGTCGAAATCGGCGATTGGGTGCTGCGCGAGGCGTGTGCGCAAGCGCGCCGCTGGCGCGACGCCGGCGGCCCGGGTTGGCAAGTCGCGGTGAACGTGTCGGGCGTGCAATTTCGCGACGGTAGCCTGGTGTCGCGCGTCGCGCACGCGGTGGATGCCGCGGGCATCGATTCGCGCATGATCGAACTGGAATTCACCGAGGGCGCTTTGATCGAATATTCGGCCGCGGTGAACAAGGCGGTCAAATCGCTCAAAGAGCTTGGCGTGGCCACGGCGCTGGACGACTTCGGCACCGGCTACAGTTCACTGTCATATCTGCGGCACTTTCCGATCGACACGCTCAAGATCGACCGGGTATTCGTGCGCGACATCGCTTCGAAGAACGGCGGCAACGCACCGCTGGTCGACGCCATCATCGCCATGGCGAAAAGCTTGGGGTTGGCGACGGTAGCCGAGGGCGTCGAAACCGAAGCACAGTGGCAGTACCTGAAAACCCGGGATGCCAATCAGGTGCAGGGCTTTTTGTTCTGCCGGCCGCTGGCGCTTGACGCCCTGGAGAGCTGGCACGCGGATTGGATGCATGCCAACGAGTTCAAGTCGACAGGCATCGCCTAGGAATACTTAGGTCAGGTTCACGGCCTTCGCTACTTTGGCGTGCGCCGCCAGATCACCTCGGTGCCGTGCTCGTGGCGCGCGAGTACGCGCGCCAGCACGAACAAGAGATCGGACAGACGATTCAGATATTTGAGGAGCCTCGGGCGATACGCTTTCGGTTCGCGCCAGGGACCAACAGCGCCGCTCGGCGCGCCGGCATACGGCGCGGGCGACATGGCAGGCGGCGGCCGCTGCGCCGCCGCCGGGCAGGATGAACTCCTTCAAGGGCGGCAAGGTCTCGTTGAATTCGTCCAACACTGTTTCGAGCCGATCGACATGCGCCGCCTCGATCATGCGATGCCCGGGAATGCACAATTCACCGCCCAGATCGAACAGGTCGTGCTGGACTTCCGTGAGACAGCCGGCGATGCCGGGCGGCAATGCGGCGACGCTCAACACCACACCGATCGCGCTGTTGGCCTCGTCGACGGTGCCGTAGGCCTCGACCCGCGGATTTTCTTTCGGCACCCGCGATCCGTCGCCGAGGCCCGTGCTGCCGTCATCGCCGGTACGCGTATATATCTTGCTAAGCCGGTTGCCCATCGCTCGAATTCTCCATGGCCCCAAGTGCGACGTTAGCACAAAGTTTTGCTATGGTTGCGGGAGTGAATCCTTCACCCGAACTCAAGGCGGCCCTCGACGCGGCGGAGCAGGCCGCCGGCATCGCACGCACATTGTTCCAATGCAATCTCGAGGTACGCATCAAGGCGGATAAATCGCCCGTGACCGAAGCCGACGTGCGCTGCGAAATTGCGATTCGCGAGATTCTCGAGGCGCGCTTTCCCGCTCACGGATTTTTCGGCGAGGAAACCGGATCGCGCGACGCAGATGCCGAGAGTCTGTGGCTGGTGGATCCCATTGACGGCACCAAGGCGTTTGTGCGCGAATACCCTATGTTCTCCACGCAGATCGCGCTGATGCGAGGCGGCGAGATCGTGCTCGGCGTGTCGAGCGCGCCGGTGTACGGCGAACTTAGCTTTGCCGAACGCGGCTGCGGCGCGTATTTGAACGGCAAACCCATCGCCGTCAGCCAGGTCGCGACGCTCGAGGCGGCGGCATTGTCTTCCGGCAACATGAAGTCGCTGGCGAGCGGCGGGCAGTGGGCCCGCTACGGCGCGCTCGTCGCGCGAGTCGGCCGCATTCGCGGCTATGGCGATTTTCTGCATTATCATCTGTTGGCGAGCGGCAAGATCGATGCGGTGATCGAAACCGATGTCAATATCCTGGATATCGCGGCATGTGCGGCGATCGTCAGCGAGGCGGGCGGCCGCTTCACGGACCTGAACGGCGCGCCGCTAACCCTGCAATCCACCTCGGTGCTCGCGACCAACGGACGCCTGCATGCGCCGATTCTGGCGGCGTTGAGCTAGGCACCTCGAGACGCCGCCCCGGAGCCTGTCTGAGTATTCCGCGTGAGCCGCGTTGGCTCTGCAAGGGAGCGGATGCAAGGCGCGCGGCGCCGGCCGTGGTGGACTCCACGGGCAAGCCGCGCAACGCCGCAGACGCCCCTTGCAGAGCCAACCCGAAGGGACCGGACGGATTTGCCTTCATTCGTCGTTGTCCTCCTCATTGGGTTTAACCCAACTTCGTCGGCTCCGCCTCGACTGAAGGCAAATCCGTTCGGTCGCGGCCACGCGGAATACTCAGACAGGCTCCTAAGCTTGGAAGAACACCCGCCGTCCGCCGATCTGTGCGGCCTCGAAGCGCGTGTCGTACAGCGCCGACAAATGCTGCGGGGTGAGAATATTCTCGACGTTGGCGCAACGCCAATCGCCGTCCTTGCCGATAAGCAGGGCGGCGTCGGCAAATCGCGCCGCGAGATTCGGATCGTGCAGCGTGACGATGACGGCCGCGCCGCCGTCCGCGCGCTCGCGCAGCAGCTGCAGCGCCTCGAGTTGGTGATTCGGATCGAGCTGGTTGGTAGGCTCATCCAACAAGAAGAGGCGCGGTGTTTGCGCGAGGACCGCCGCCAGCGCGGCGCGCCGCCGCTCGCCCCCCGACAAGGTGAGCACGTCGCGCTGCTCGTAACCGGCGAGTCCCACGGCGGCAAGCGCATCCGACGCGATGGCGAGATCGCCGGCCGACTCCCACTGCCACCGCGGGATATGCGGATGCCGGCCCAGCAGCACGGTTTCAATGACGCTCGCCGGGAATGGGTCCTCGACATTTTGCGGCAAAAGCGCCAATTCGCGCGCGAGCGCGCGGCGCGGCCACTGCGCCAGCGGCAGCCCCGCGATCAATACCTCGCCCATCCTCGGCGAGCGCAGGCCGGCAAGGGTATGCAGCGAGAGGCTCTTGCCGGAACCGTTCGGGCCGAGAACCGCCAGCATCGAACCGCGGCGCACTTGCAGATCGAGCCCGCGCACCAGGGTGCGCGACCCGACGCAAACATCGATGCCGCGGCACTCGAGCAGCACGGCAGCGTTTTCCGCCGCGGCCTCAGCGTGCATGCTGAGGCCAGCGTATTTCGAGCGCCGTGCTCGGGCCAATGACCACTTCGTCCAGGCTGTCCACTTGTTCCCAGTGATCGGGCGCAAGCATGCGCCGTCCCGCCATCAACTCCGCCGTCAGTTGCGGATAAAGGGGCTGCTGCGCCGGATCGCCGTAGCCGTCGGGGAAGCGCGGCGCGTCATCGGCGAGGTTGTACTTGTCCGTGGCGCCCACCGTGTGCAGCAATTCGTGGGCGATCACCACATCGTTCGCACCGTTCATCGTCGGTGTTGCAAACGCATAGACCACGCCGATCAGCCCCTTCGTCAGGCCCAGAGAGTGCGGCACGCTGGGCGTCAGCACCGGGTCGTGATAGAGAACGAACATGCGAATATCCTCGGGGTCATGGGCATGTCCGCTGACTCGCCAGGCCCAGGATCTCAGCCGCAGGCTCCACAGTGCCGTCGCCAGAAGTCCGGCGTCCGCGGGCCGCGACGGCGGACGATCGTGCAATTCCGCCCTGAGCCGGGTTCTGATCGGCTCGCCGGTGTCCAAATGATAGCGTGCGGCCTCGCGCGCGAAGAACCGATCGATCGGTTTATAACGCTCGACGTCGAGAGCTGCCAGATACGCTCGCGTTGCCGGACTGTCGTCCGCTGCGATCGGGTAGATCGCAACGTACAGAGGCTCATGCCAGCGCGTGCTACGGTAACGATCCTGCCAGGTCGTCAGCGCAACCACGAGCAAAACCAGCAGCAATATCAAGATGCGCAGCATCTTGAAGCCGCCGCCGCGCGGCTGCGTATCGCGAGGGCGAGCCGCCGCACGCGTTGGGGGCGCCGCGGGCGGGTGGAGCGCCGCGGGCGGGTGGAGCGCCGCGGGCGGGTGGAGCGGCCCCGCCCGGCGTCACTCGGCGGACTCGACAAGGAACTCCGCGACTTCACCATCGGTCGCAGCATAGGACACCAGCATGGGCCGGCAGCACACCGGACAATCTTCGATATAGGACTGTTCGGGTACCGAGAGATCGAGGGTCAAGTTGATGGTTTCCCAGCAGTGTGGACAGGTGGCGTCCTGGCCTTGGAGACGATTCATTGTGCGGTCGATCACATTATGGCGATTGGACCCAATAATACCCCCTGGACGGGGCGTTTCGGGGTAGGGACCGTTATACTGGGAGACTGGCTGGGGCACAGTTTCGAGGAATCATGGAGCCAACCGATACTTCAAAATCCGACTATTTCCATAGGGTTGTAGATTGCCAATGGGCCTGTCCGGCACACACGGATGTCCCCGAATACATCCGGCTGATCGCCCAGGGCGAGTTCACCGCCGCCTACATGGTGAATCGAGAATCCAACGTATTTCCGGGCATTTTGGGGCGAGTCTGCGATAGACCCTGCGAACCCGCCTGCCGCCGCGGACGAATCGAGGCCAAACCGGTTGCCATCTGCCGCTTGAAACGCGTCGCCGCGGATCATCGTGACGACATCACCGCGCTGTTGCCCACGGCGCCGCGCCAGAAGAACGGCAAGCGCATCGCCTGCATCGGCGCGGGACCTGCGTCGCTGACCGTCGCCAACGACCTGTTGCCGATGGGCTACGAGGTCACGATATTCGAACAATACGCCGTGCCGGGCGGGTTGATGCGCACCAATATCCCGGCATTCCGCCTGCCGGCCAAGGTGCTGGATGAGGAAATCGGCTACATCGTCGACATGGGTGCGGATCTGCGCCTGAACACCCCGGTCAAGAGCTTGCGCCGGCTGCTCGAAGCGGAAGAATTCGATGCCGTCTTCGTGGGTTCGGGAGCGCCCAAAGGCAAGGAGCTCGAACTGCCGGGCCGCCATGAAACCGATCGCGTGCATATCGGCATCACCTGGCTCGAATCGGTCGCCTTCGCCCACGTCGACCGCATCGGCGAGCGAGTCTTGATCATCGGCGTCGGCAATACCGCGATGGATTGCTGCCGCAGTTCCCTGCGCCTCGGTGCCAAGCAAGTGAAGGTCATGGCGCGCAAGCCGCGCGAGTTCTTCAAGGCGTCCGAATGGGAGCTCGAAGATGCCGAGGGCGAGAACGTCGCAATCGTGGTCAACCACGCGCCCAAGTCCTTCGTTACCGAGGGCGGGCGGCTGCTCGGCATGATGTTCGAAAAACTCGAATACGACGTCGAGCACGGCGAGATCACCGCAACGCGCAGCCTCGGCGAGGTCTTTTTCCCCTGCGACGACGTCATTCTCGCAATCGGTCAGGAAAACGCCTTTCCGTGGATCGAGGCGGGCATCGGCATCGAACTCGACAAGTGGAATGTTCCCAAGGTGGACAAGACCACGTTTCAATCCACGCTTCCGCAAGTGTTCTTCGGCGGCGATGCGGCATTCGGGCCCAAGAACATCATTTGGTCGGTGGAACACGGTCATCAGGCCGCCATTTCGATCCATAAATTCTGCCATGACGAGCCCGTCAAGGAGCGCATGCCGCGCGGCGTGAGCTTGTCCAGCCGCAAGATGGGCATGCACGAGTGGGCCTACAAAAACGAGTACAACGGCGTGGCGCGGCGCCTCGTGCCGCACGTCGGGCTGATCGAACGCTTCAAGAAGATCAACATCGAAGTCGAACTCGGATTTACCGCCGAAGAGGCGGCCCTCGAGGTGCAGCGCTGCTTGAATTGCGACGTCCAGACGGTATTCGCGGCGAAGCTCTGCATCGAATGCGACGCATGCATCGATATCTGTCCGGTCGACTGCCTCACCATCACGCAGAACGGGACGGAGGCTGAACTCCGCACCCACTTGACGGCGCCGGCCGCCAATCGATCTCAGGCACTGTACGTCTCGGCGGCGCTGCCGCAAACGGGGCGGGTCATGGTCAAGGACGAGGACGTCTGCGTGCACTGCGGCTTGTGCGCGGAGCGCTGCCCGACCGCCGCCTGGGACATGCAAAAGTCGACCATCCACATTCCGCGCGCGATCGACGAGGAGGTCTCAGCATGCCCGGCGTGACTGCCAATGCCAATCGCGTGAACGATTTCGTGGTGAAATTCGCCAACGTCAACGGCACCGGATCGGCCAGCGCGAATTCGCTGGTCATGAAGGCGATCTTTCGCATGGGCGTGCCGGTAACCGGCAAGAACTATTTCCCGTCGAACATTCAGGGTCTGCCGACCTGGTACGAGATCCGGGTGACCCGCGACGGCTACCAAGCCCGTGCCAGCCAGGTCGACATCATGGTGGCCATGAATGCGGAAACCTACTCGCGCGACGTTCGCGAGCTGGTTTCCGGCGGCTATCTGATTTACGACTCGACCTGGCCGCGCAGCTCGCTGTTGCAGCGCGGCGACATCACGGTGATCGAGGTGCCGCTCGCCAAAATCGTGAATGAGAATTTCGACGGCGTGCGCAACCGCATCCTGTTGAAAAACATCGCCTATGCCGGCGTGCTCGCCGCGTTGATCGACGTCGATCTGCAGGTGATCAGCGCACTCTTGAGCGAGAGCTACGGCAAGAAACCGAAATTGCTCGACTCGAACACCAAGGCTTTGCGTCTCGGCTACGACTACGTCAAACAGAATCTGATCGCGCCGCTGCCGCTCAAGGTCGAGCACATGGACAAGACCCGCGGCCACATCATGATCGACGGCAACACGGCCGCCGGCCTCGGCTGCGTCTATGCCGGCGCAACGGTGGGCGCCTGGTATCCCATCACGCCGTCCACCTCTCTGATGGACGCATTCAAGGGCTTTTGCGAGCGCTATCGCGTCGATCCGCAGACCGGCGAGCGCAATTTCGCGATTCTGCAAGCCGAAGACGAACTGGCCGCCGTCGGCATGGTGCTCGGCGCATCGTGGAACGGAGCGCGCGCCTTCACGCCGACCAGCGGGCCGGGCATTTCGTTGATGAACGAATTCGTCGGTTTGGCGTACTACGCCGAGGTGCCGTGCGTGATTTTCGACGTGCAGCGGGTCGGCCCATCGACCGGCATGCCGACGCGAACGCAACAGTCGGACCTCCTGATTTGCGCCTACGCCTCGCACGGCGATACGCGGCACGTGCTGCTGTTTCCGGCAAATCCCGAGGAATGCTTCTATATGGCGGCGCAGGCTTTCGATCTGGCTGAGCGCCTGCAGACCCCGGTGTTCGTGCTCTCCGATCTGGACATCGGGATGAACGATTGGATGTGCCCGGATCTTCAATGGGACGATGCCTATCGGCCGGATCGGGGCAAGATTCTCTCGCCGGAGGAGCTCGCGGGTCTCGAAAAATTTTACCGCTATGTGGATCGCGACGACGATGCCATCACGTACCGCACGCTGCCCGGGTCCAGCGCCAAGGGCGCCTACTTCACGCGCGGTTCGGGCCACAATCAATACGGCGGCTACACCGAGGATTCCGCGGAATACCAGGTCGTGCTCGATCGGCTGAAGCGAAAGTTCGCGAACGCGCCGAAGTATTTGCCGAAGCCGGTGATCACGGCGATGGGCGGCAATGAGGTCGGGATCGTGAGCGTGGGTAGTTGCGATGGCGCGATTCGCGAAGCGCTCGACGTGCTGAGAAGGCAGAAAATCGAGGTCGACTATCTGCGCGTCAAGGCATTTCCGTTCAATAACGACGTTGAAACCTTCTTGAAATCGCATTCGACCATTTTCGTCGTCGAGCAAAACCGCGATGCGCAGCTCAAGTCCCTCCTGACCCTGGAGACCGCGGTGGAGAAGTCCAAGCTATTTTCGATTTTGAGCTACAGCGGATTCCCGATGTCGGCCGAGCCGATCGTCAACGGCATCAGAGCCAAGCTCGCCGAAGCGCCGCGGCTGACCGCGGTTCCCCGAGCCTGAACGAGTCCAACCATGTCATACATCAACAAGCCCAAAGTCGCCCATCCGTCGCTGCCGACCAATTCGCTGGGGATGACGCGCCGTCAATACGAAGGCAGCATGTCCACATTGTGCGCCGGATGCGGCCACGATTCGGTGACGGCCTCGATCATCGAGGCTTGCTGGGGTCTCGCGCTGCGCCCCGAACAGCTGGTGAAGCTGTCGGGCATCGGCTGTTCATCGAAGACCACCGCCTATTTCGTGAGCGGCTCGCATGGATTCAATTCGGTGCACGGGCGCATGCCGTCTATCGCGAGCGGGGCCAATGCGGCCAATCGGCGCCTCACCTACGTCGGAGTGTCCGGTGACGGCGATTCGCTCTCCATCGGCATCGGTCAATTGGTGCACGCGATCCGCCGCAACGTGAACATGCTGTATTTGATCGAGAACAACGGCGTTTACGGTTTGACCAAGGGACAATTCTCGGCCTCCGCCGATATCGGCACCAAGGCCAAGCGCGGCGACATCAATTCTTCGCCGCCGATCGATCCGGTGTTGCTGGCGCTGACCTTGGGTGCGACCTTCGTCGCGCGCAGCTTCTCCGGCGACAAGGCGCAGCTCGTGCCGCTGATTCAAGCCGGCATGCGCCACAACGGCTTCGCCCTGATCGACGTGCTCTCGCCGTGCGTGACCTTCAACGATCACGAGGGCTCGACCAAGAGTTACACTTTCACGCGCGAGCACTACCATGCGGCGGTCGAGGCGGATTTCGTGCCGCGGGCGCAGGAAATTGCGGTCGACTATGCCGAAGGCGAGTCGATACCCGTGAGCCTGCACGACGGCAGCCAGGTCGTGTTGCGAAAGCTCGACCCCACCTACGACCCGACGGACAGGACGGCCGCATATAACTACATAGGGACCAAGCTCAAAGCCGGCGAATACGTCACGGGACTCATCCACATCGACGAAACCGACTCCACCGAGTTCCACAATCTCAACCGAACCGCTGCGGCTCCCCTCAACAGCATTCCGTACGAGAAGCTCTCTCCGGGCCGCGCCGCGCTCGACAAGTTGATGGCGCGGTACCGCTAGCGCGAAAGTCCGGTCTGAGCGTCGGCAGCCAAGTCATGTGCAGCGGCGCAACCCGTCTCATTGCGGCGAGCGTACGCTCAGCGTAGGATCGCCGCGGCGCGTCAGCCGGCCGGTATTGCGCCGCCAGCTCGCCCCACAAGACTAATATTGGAATCACTCAAATTGGGAGAAGTTCATGTTGCACATGACCAAGCGAATTGGTGCGGCCAGCACCCTGCTGCTATTCACGGCGCTTGCCTGCGCCGATGGACGCAATTACAACGACGGGCCGGTCGTTAATGTCTCAGCGATCAAGACCGTGGATGGCCATTTCGATGACTATATGCGATGGCTTGCAACAAATTGGAAGAAGCAGGAGGAGGCGGCCAAGAAGGCCGGGCTCATCACCAAGTATCAGGTCTTGGTCGTCGAGTCGCAGGGACCGAACGACCCGGATATCTACTTGGTCGTCGAATACAAGAACTGGGCCGCGCTCGACGGTATCGGCAGCAAGCTGGACGCGGTCAGCGCACAGGTCGAGGGCTCGGTCGAGAAGGCTAACCAGGCAGAGTCGGACCGCGCGAAAATACGCACCGTGCTGGGCTCGAAAACCATGCAGGTTGCGGAACTGAAGTAAACGCGACATCTCCGCGGGCGGCGCGCCGCCCGCGCGAGCTGCGCTGTCACGCGAGGCTCATGGCTGCAGGCGAGTGACCGACCATGCCCCGGCCGCGCCCGGCACTGCGCGCTCCGATCTCGTCCAGAGTGCACGGTCGTGGATGCGGAACTCACCCTCCACCCAGAGCTCCACGGCGTCGGCACGCAGACGATAGCCACCCCAATGCGGGGGGCGCGGCACATCCACAGCGACCCGGTCGGGTTCGGGAGCGCCCGGGCCCTCATAGGGAATGCCAAAACGGCGCGCCGTGGCAGCGACGCTGCGTTCGAGCGCCTGACGCGATTCCACGGGTTGGCTTTGTTCGCTGGCCCACGCACCGAGACGGCTCTGCCAGGGCCGGGTGCGAAAGTATGCGTCGTTCTCCGCGTCGGATAGCGCTTCCACGGACCCCTCGACGCGCACCTGCCGGTGGCGGTGGTCCCAGTGAAATACCAATGCGGCCCGGCCGTTGGCGGCGAGTTCCAGGCCCTTTCTCGATCGATAGTTGGTGTAGAAGATAATGCAGCCCCGCTCTGGGTCGATCTCCTTGCTGAGCACGACCCGCGCCGACGGGTGGCCGCGATCGTCCACGGTCGCCAGAACCATGGCATTGGGATTGGGCTGCGCGGCATCGCGTCCAGCCTGCGCCAGCCAGTCGGCGACCACCGTGAGCGGATTCGGCGGTAATGGATCGGGCAGTGTTTCGGTCCAAGGTGTCTTTATGCTGCTACTCATAAGAGAATGGTAGCTGCGACGGCGCAATTGCGGTAGCCGAAGCCGGCCTTAAGGTGGGCACGGCAATTTGAGGGGTCTTGGTCTATGAATCTCGATGAATTGCGCACTGCTCTGACCGATCTCGACGCACAGTTGGTGGAACTCGTGGCGCGCCGCCAGGCATTGAGCGAGCAGGTGGCCGCCGTCAAGCGGGCCACGGGACGGGCGACGCGGGACTTCGGCCGCGAGCGCGAGGTGATCCTGCGGGGCCGGACTGCGGCTGCGCGGCTCGGGGTCTCGCCGGACTTGGTCGAATCACTGCTGCGGCAGCTCATACAGTCCTCGTTGGCCACCCAGGAGCAGGCGCGGGTTGCCGCCCAAGCGCACGGCAGCGGCAAAACTGCATTGGTGATCGGAGGCCACGGCAAGATGGGCGGCTGGTTCGCGGAATTTCTCGCCTCGCAGGGCTTCCGCGTGGCCATTGCCGACCCCCAGGGTAGTCTTCCAGGATTCGACAGCGTTGCGCAGTGGCGCGAAGACCCGCTGGATTTCGACATGATCGTGCTGGCCACTCCCTTGAGCGCCACCGCCGGCCTGCTGGAGTTCCTGGCGCAGCGCGCGCCGCGCGGGCTGATATTCGACTTGGGTTCGCTCAAGACCCCTCTGCGGGCAGGCCTCGAGGCACTGGTGAAGGCCGGCTGCCGGGTGACCTCGCTGCACCCCATGTTCGGACCGGATACTGAGTTGCTGTCGGGTCGGCACGTGATCTTCATCGACCTGGGGAATGCCGAGGCCTTGCAGGAAGCGCAGGAATTGTTCGCGCCGACGATGGCGGAGCGGGTCGTCATGGGTCTGGATGAGCACGATCGCTTGATCGCCTATGTGCTGGGGTTGTCGCATGCGCTCAATATCGCGTTCTTTACCGCGCTCGCCGACAGCGGCGAAGCGGCTCCCCGACTGGCGAAGCTGTCGAGCACCACGTTCGATTCGCAACTCGAGGTTGCCAGCCGCGTCGCCGCCGAAAGCCCTGAGCTCTATTTCGAGATCCAGAGCTTGAATGAGTACGGCGGCGAATCGCTGCTGGCATTGCAGCTGGCGGTCGAGCGTCTCATCGCCACCGTGAAGACGGGGAATGGGGCCGAATTCGGCGCCATCATGAATCGCGGCCGGGCGTACCTGGACGTACGGGCGGCGGCGCGCGCCAGCTAAAGCGCCGCAGGGGTTTCAAGTCATGGACATGGATGAACTCAATCGGGAGAACGACGACCTCAAGAAGCGCCTCCTGGAAATGACCGCGGAGGCCGCCAATAACGAGTCGATCTTGAAGCGCACGCAGGCGCGGGAATTGACCCTGCTGCGGGCCGACAGCTTGGCGCAGCTGCTGCGCGCCATGGTCGACGGCTTGCGCGAGTCCTACTCGCTCGACGCCGTCAGCGTCGTGCTGCTCGACCCGCAGCATGAGATACGGCACTTGCTGATCGCCGGCGGCGACCGGCCGGAGGAATTCAAGCAAATCTTCTTCGTCGATTCGTTGGTCGGGCTCGCGCCGCAGCTGGCCGCCCTGCACAAACCCTGGCTCGGTCCCTTCGTCGGGGCGGATCACCATCTGCTGTTTCCGGGCGCCGCCAATCTCAAGAGCGCGGCGTTGGTGCCGCTGCCGCGCAAGGACCGCGCCACGGGCGCTTTGTGTTTCGGCAGCCGCGATCCGACGCGCTTCACGCGCCACCACGGCACGGATTTTCTGGGGCACTTGGGTGCGGTCGCCGCGGTATGCCTCGAGAATGCGGTCAACCGTACGCGCTTGCTGCGCGCCGGCATCACCGACTTCCTCACGGGTTGGCACAACCGCCGCTATCTGCAGCAACGATTGAAGGAAGAGTTGGCGCGTGCGCAGCGGCACGGCGGAAGCATGGCCTGCTTGATGATCGACATCGATCGGTTCAAAGGCGTGAACGACGGTTATGGGCATCTGGCGGGCGACAATGCGCTCAAAGAGATTGCGCACCGCGTCGAAGGGCAAATTCGCAGCATGGACACGGCGGCGCGTTTCGGAGGCGATGAATTGGCGGTGCTGATGCCGGAAGCAACCGCGGCCGAGGCGGCGACGCTGGGGGAACGCATTCGTGAAGTCATCGCCGCCGAGCCCTTCGCCCTGACGGCTCACATCGAACGCAGCTTGACCGTGTCGGTCGGTGTCGCGGCGGTCGCGCCGGGCCGCCATGAGACGGACATGAAGGCCATGGCGGACCGTCTGCTGGCCGATGCGGATGCGGCGCTCTACCGGGCCAAGGCGCTCGGGCGAAATCGCGTCCAGGTGGGTGCGGGATAACGGCCCACGGCGTTACAATCAACGCGGGCTCGAAAGGGAGAGATCAATGAACAAGAAATTCCTCATCGCCTGGATCGTGCTGTTTGTTGCGTGGTTCATCGGCAGCTTTGTCGTTCACGGCGTGCTGTTACGCGCCGACTACATGCAACTGACCAGCCTGTTCCGCGCAGAAGCCGACGAACAAAAATACTTTCCCCTGATGATCCTGGCGCACGCGATGCTGTCCGGCGCGTTCGTGTGGATCTACGCGCGCGGCGTCGAGGCGAAGCCGTGGTTGGCACAGGGCGTGCGCTTCGGCGTCGCCGTCGCACTGCTGACGGTCGTGCCAACCTATCTGATCTACTTCGTCGTGCAGCCGATGCCAGGCGAGGTGGTCATCAAGCAGATCGTCTTCGACGGCGCCCTGATGGTGATTCTTGGGATGATCGTCGCGCGGCTCTATCGATCATGAGGTGATGCGCCGCTCACGCCGCATCAGCACCAAGAACAGGGGCACGCCGATCAGCGCGGTCAGCGCGCCCACCGGCAGCTGCCGCGGTGATGCGGCGATGCGCGCCAGCGTGTCCGCCAGGGTCAACAGCGTGCCGCCCAGCAGGATCGATGCCGGCACCACGATGCGGTGATTGCTGCCCGCGACCAGCCGCACCAGATGCGGTGTGACCAGCCCGATGAAACCGATGCCGCCCGCGGTGGTGACCGCCGTGGCGGTCAGTGCGGCGGTCGCACAGAACAGCGCGATTCGCGAAGGCTTGAGCGCCACGCCGAGAGATTGGGATTCGATTTCGCCGCGTGCCAGCACGTTCAAACTGCGCGCTCCGGCGATGGCGAGGCCGCCGAAGACCAGCAGCATGCACAGCGCCGCGGCGGAGAACGGCGCGAATGAGAGATCCCCCATCAGCCAGAACAGCATGCCGCGCAATCGTGTTTCATCGCCGAGCGCGAGCATCAGGCTGACCACCGCCGCGAAGCCCGAGGCGACGACCACGCCGTTGAGCAGCAATCTTTGCGGCGTCCAGCCGCCGCGCGCATGGGCCAGCGCAAACACCAAGAGGGTCGCGCCCAAGGCACCGGCGCCCGCCGCCCAGTCGACGATCAATCCGCCGAACCCCAATAACATCGCCCCGAGGGCCGCGACCGCGGCTCCCCCGGAAATTCCGAGTACATACGGGTCGGCCAGCGAATTGCGCAGCAAGACCTGCATCAGCACGCCGGCCAGAGCCAGCAGGCCCCCGGTACTGAAGGCGTTCAGGGCGCGCGGCAGGCGCAGGTCCAAAATGACTTCGCGGATCACCGAATCGCCGTCCGCCCAGCAGCCGCCAAGATGCTGTCCAGGCGCACGGCCGTGGTGCCGACGGAGATGGCCAATCCGAGGCTCAACAGCGGCGAGCCAAAGACAAAATGGGAGCAGTCTGGCGGGTTTCATGTGCCGCGTACCTTAGGGCCCTTGCGCCGCGACCACAAGCGGCCGGTGATTATGGAACAATTGCGGGCATGTCAATCCAACCAACCATCGACTACATCGACAAGGACGGTTTTCGTGCCAATGTGGGCATCGTGCTGACGCGCGGCAGCGGGGAAGTGTTCCTGGGCGGCCGGGTGGGCGGCCGCGGCTGGCAATTTCCCCAAGGCGGCGTCAATCGCGGGGAGCAGGTCGAAGAGGCGCTGTTTCGCGAGCTCAAGGAGGAAATCGGCCTGGAGCCCGGGGACGTGGAGGTGCTGGGCTCGACCCGAGGGCTGGTTGCGGTATCGCCTGCCGCGGCAATACGTGCGCGACCGCTGCATCGGGCAGAAGCAGCGTTGGTTTCTGTTGCGGCTCATGGCCGACGAATCGAAGTTGCGATTCGACTCCACCGCCACGCCGGAGTTCGACCGCTGGCGCTGGGCGGACTATTGGACGCCCGTGCGTGAGGTGGTGTATTTCAAGCGCCGAGTGTACATGCGGGCGCTGCACGATCTGGGCAGTTGATGTTTCCCGAAGGCTTGCCGCCTTACCCTGAGTGGTGGCCGGAGATAGCGGCGGCATCCTAGCCGGTCTCGACGGTGGGGCCGCTACCCCGGCTTGATCACAGCCAGCAGCACGATGGCGATCAGCAACAGCGATGGGAACCTCATTGAACGCGCGATACCAACGGGCGCTGCGTCGTTGGCGATCTTCGTGCGAAATCGCGCATGAGTTTGTAGCAGTAGCCGTGATACGCGAACAACCAGGAGCACCAGCAGGAGCTTGATCCGCAGCCACTGCATCGAGAGGTAAGGGGCGACTCGCCAGCAACATCGCCGCGCCGAAACCGACGCTGGCAACGGCGCCGATGGTCATGATCGCAAACAGCCGGCGCTCCATGAGCTTGAAGCGCTCGATGCTGATCGGGTCCCGGGCATCTGCGTGATAGACATAGAGCCGCGGCAGATAGAACAGCCCCGCGAACCAGGTGATCACCGCGACGACATGAAATGCTTTGAGCCAGAGCATCAAGTGTTCCCTAGTTTATCGGGCATCCTACCCCGCGATGGGCGGCCGCGCCTATCGCGTCGCAAACTGCCTCCGGAGCGTCGCCTTGATAATGTCGGCTCCTCGCGGGTATCGGTAGGTCTTGGATGGCGGATTCCCCGGCAATCTGGTCGTCAGATCGCATGCGCCGAAACTTCGTGCGGTGCTGCTCGGGCGCGGCCGTGCTGCTGGCGCCTCGCCGTGCTTGTACTCTGCGTTCGAACTCGGCCGATACGACGCCGGATTTCGGGTGGTCGATTCCGTGCGCGGGCGCGTTATCGCCAGCGCGCGCATCCGCAGATCTCGAGGCGGAAAACGAAAAACAGCGCAGCCAATTGGAAGCCGCCGAAGTGGCGCGGCGCGTCGACCGCGAGGGCTATAAGCAGGTCGAGCGCAGCCTCGGCGACATGCAGAGTCAGATTGCCCGCCTGAATCAGGACTTGTCGTTTTACCGGGGTTTGGTGCAGCCGGATTCGGTCATTCACGTGAAAGTGCAGCAGATGCAGATCGTGCCGGACGCGTTCCCGGCCAATACCACCTCAAATTCGTGTTGATGCAGACCGGCAAGCCGGACAAAGAGGTGGCGGGCAGTGCGGCAATCCCCATCGACGGGCTGCAGCAGGGTAAACCCTCGAGCTTGAGCTTCGCGCAGGTGGCGCCTCCCGGCGTGTCAGCCTGGCATACTCCTTCCGGTACTTTCAGGACTACGACGAACCCATCCAATTGCCGCAGGGGTTCGAGCCGACGCGCGTCGGAGATGGAGATTCACAGCGGCAAAGACAGAGATCCCAGCCACAGTTTTCGACAGGCGTTCGTCTGGAAGGCGCAGGGAATGTCGGTCGAGACCGAGGCGGCCCAATCCCGCGGCCAAGGGTGAAGCAGATGTTCAAACGGAAACAGACTAAGAACGCGAATGATCGGCACCTTGATCGGTGCCGAAGACGCGAATCAACGGCGATGTCGAATTTGCCGGCGGCTTGCACCTTGACGGCTATATCAACGGCAACGTCAAGGGCGACTCTCGGCGGAGCACCTTCTTATCGGTGAGCAAGCAGGGCTGCATCGAAGGATCGGTGATCGCCCCCAACGTCATCCTCAACGGCATCGTCAAGGGCGACATCGATGCGACCGGCCGGGTCGAACTGGGCGCCAAAGCGCGCGTTCTCGGCAATGTTCACTACACCATCATTGAAACGGCGGTTGGCGCCCAAATCAATGGGAAATTGATCCACCGAGGAATCGGGTCCGCAAGGCGGGCCCGGTATGAGTGAACCCGGTCGCAAACAGGGTTCGGGAACTTTGATTGGCCGGCGGCCGGCGGAGTAGAATGACATCATGAACGCGACACTCAGAATCGAGAACTGCGGGCGATATCGGCCCCGCCCCCGCCCGATGTGTTGGTTTTCACCGACGCCGCGGCGGGCAAGGTCGGCGAGCTGATCCGCGAGGAAGCGAATCCGAACCTCAAATTGCGCGTTTTCGTCTCCGGCGGCGGATGCTCGGGCTTCCAGTACGGATTCACCTTCGACGAAAAGATCGAGGACGGCGATTTCTGCGTCGAAAACCACGGCGTGCAGCTGCTGGTCGACCCGATGAGCGCGCAATACTTGATGGGCGCGGAAATCGACTACAAAGAGGATCTGCAGGGCGCCCAGTTCGTCATCCGCAACCCGAACGCCAAAACAACCTGCGGTTGCGGGTCTTCATTCTCCGCCTAAGAAGTGGCCGCTGTAGATGAGCGGCGGCCGTGTCGTGCCCGACGTGCTCGCCGCCGTCGATTTGGGCTCCAACAGTTTTCATATGGTCGTCGCGCGTTATTCGCACGGCCAGCTCGTCATTCTGGATCGGCTCCGCGAAATGGTGCGTCTGGCCGCGGGCCTCGGCGACAGCGGGCGGCTGGATGACGCGGCGACCGAGCGCGCATTGCGCTGCCTCGAGCGTTTCGGGCAGCGGCTGCGCGCCATGCACGCCGACAGCGTGCGCGTGGTCGGCACCAATGCCTTGCGCCGCGCCAAGCGCAAGCGCTGGTTCTTGGAGCGCGCCCGCGCCGCGCTCGGTCATCCCATCGAAATCATCTCCGGGCTGGAAGAGGCGCGGCTGATCTACTCCGGGGTCGTGCATACCAGCCCGATGAGCCCGGACAAGCGGCTGGTGATCGATATCGGCGGGGGATCGACCGAGGTGGTGATCGGCGAAGGGTTCAATCCCCTGCTGCTCGAAAGCCTGTCGGTGGGATGCGTGGGCTTGAGCGCCATCTGCTTCGACGACGGCAAGATCTCCGAGAAGCGCTTCGAACGCGCGCGCACGGCGGTCAGGCTCGAACTCGAGCCCATCCAGGAGGCCTATCGCAAGCTCGGTTGGCTGCAGGCGTTCGGCAGTTCCGGGACGGTGCGCGTCATCGGCGATGTGCTGCGCCGGCTCAATCCCGAGTCGCCGCGCATCACGCTCGACAACCTGCGGCTTGCTCGCCGAGCGCGTGATTGCGGCGGGTCACGTGGACGAACTCGATCTCGAGGACGTGGACGCGGAGCGCGCGCCGGTGTTTCCGGCGGGACTCGCGATTCTCTTGGAGATCGTCGAGAACTTCGCCATCGACCGCGTTCGAGTGGCCGAAGGCGCCATGCGCGAAGGGCTTGCTGTACGACCTCATGGGCCGCTTCACCGACGAGGACGCGCGCGTGCGCAGCGTGCGCGCCATGGAAATGCGCTATCACGTCGACGGCGTCGCAGGCGGATCGGGTCGAAGCGACGGCGGTTGCGCTGCTGGAGCAGGTCGAATCCGAATGGGGGTTGGAGGATCCGTTGGCGGAGTCGATGCTGCGCTGGGCGGCGCGACTGCACGAAACCGGGCTCGATATCGCGCACTCCAAGTATCAGCGGCACAGCGCATACCTGCTGCAGCATGCGGACATGCCGGGGTTTCCGCGCGAGGAACAGCTGCTGCTGTCCGCCTTGGTCGGCGGGCATCGCCGGCAATTCTCTTCGAATCGCTGGAGGATTTGCTGCCGCCCTGGGATCATCTCGCCGAGTATCTGATGGTGGTGCTGCGGCTCGCGGTGCTGCTGCACCGCGGGCGCAGCCCGCAGCCGCTGCCGGAGGTGCAGCTCAAGGTCAAGGGCCGGACCGTGAACATGGGGCTGCCGCAAGGCTGGATGAAAGAGCATCCGCTCACTCTCGAGGACCTCGAGCAGGAGCGGCTGTATCTGAAGGACGCCGGCTTTCGCCTGAATATCGTCTGAGCCTAAGCCTTAGGCGTCGGTGAGCGGCACGCGCTCGTCGTACAGGTTCAGGAGGCGCGTCTGCGCGCACACATGGCCGCGCCGCCCTCGGCGCGCGACGTAATGCGCCCGTCGCAGTCCATCACCCAGGCTTGCGTGTCGTCGGCCAGGTACAGCTGCAAGTCGTCGGCGACCCGCGATTGCAGGTCGGGCGCCTCCACCGGGAAGGCGACCTCGATGCGGCGGAATAGATTCCGGTCCATCCAATCGGCGCTGCCGCAGTAGATCTCGCGCGCGCCGGCGTTCTCGAAATAATAGACGCGGGAATGTTCGAGGAAGCGGCCGACGATGGAGCGCACCTTGATCCGCTCGGACACGCCCGGCACGCCGGGCCGCAGGCAGCACACGACCGCGCACGATGAGGTCGATCTTCACGCCGGCGCGCGAAGCGCGGTACAGGGCCTGGATGATGACGGGCTCGGTGAGCGCGTTGAGCTTGGCGATGATGCGGGCGGGCTTACCTGCTCTGGCGTGGGCGCATTCCCGCTCGATCCTGGCCAGCAGCGCTTGATGCAGGCTGAACGGCGCATGCAGCAGCTTGCGCAGGCGCGGCACGCGCGTCAGTCCGGTCAACTGCAGGAATATCTCGTGGATATCCTCGCCGACCGATTCATCGGCCGTCATCAGGCCGTAATCGGTGTAGAGCCGCGCGGTCTTGGGATGATAGTTGCCGGTGCCCAGGTGGCAGTAGCGCCGCAGGCCTTTTTCCTCGCGCCGCACCACCATGACGAGCTTGGCGTGAGTCTTGAAGCCGAACACGCCGTACATGACGTGCGCGCCGGCTTCCTGCAGCTGGGTCGCGAGTTCGATGTTCGCTTCTTCGTCGAAGCGCGCCCGCAGCTCGATGATGACGGTCACGTCCTTGCCGGCCTGCGCGGCCTCGGCGAGCGCGCCGACGATCGTGGAATCGCTGCCGGCGCGATACAGGGTCTGCTTGATGGCCAGCACCTGCGGGTCGCTCGCCGCCTGTTTGATGAAATCCGTGACGGGGCCGAATCCCTGAAACGGGTGATGCAGCAGCACGTCGCCGGCGCGCAGCGTGGTGAAAATATCGGTGCCCATGCGCAGTCGCTCCGGAATGCTCGGCGCGAATGGCGCGTACTTGAGTTCCGTGCGGTCCACCAAATCGTATACCGCCATCAGCCGGTTCAGGTTCACCTGTCCCGACACCTTGTAGAGATCGTCGCCGGTGAGTCCGAATTGGCCGAGCAGGTAGGTCAGAATGTCATCCGGACAGTCGTGCGCGGTCTCCAATCGGACGGCATCGCCGAAGCGCCGCGGGGCGAGTTCGCCCTCGACTGCGCGCAGCAGGTCGTCGACTTCTTCCTGCTCGACGAACAAGTCGCTGTTGCGCGTGACCCGGAACTGGTAGCAGCCGCGCATATTCATGCCGGCGAACAGCTTGGAGACGAAGGCCTCGACGATGGTGCCCAGGAACACGAAGTTGCGGCTGCCGAGCTCGTCGGGCAGCTTGATCAGGCGCGGCAGGGAACGCGGGGCCTGCACCACCGCGAGACCGCTGTTGCGGCCGAAGCCGTCCTCGCCTTCGACCACTACCGCGAAATTCAAGCTCTTGTTGAGTATTTTCGGGAACGGCCGCGCCGGATCCAGAGCCAGCGGGCTCAACACCGGCTCCACCTCGCGGCTGAAATAGTCGGCAAGCCACGCGGCCTGGGCCTCGGTCCACATTTCGGGGGACACGAACACCACGCCGCTCTGCGCAAGTTCCGGCATGAGCACATCGTTCAGCAGCTGGTACTGCTCGTCGACCAGGCGCACGGCGCGGGTGCGAATCGCCTTCAGCTGTTCGGGAACCGACAATCCGTCGGGTCCGCCTTGCACGGCGCCGGCCTCCAACAGCTCTTTGAGGCTGGCGACGCGGATCTCGAAGAATTCGTCGAGGTTCGCGCAGGAGATGCACAGGAATTTCACCCGTTCCAGCAGCGGGATGCGGCCGTCCTTGGCCTGATCCAGCACGCGCTGGTTGAACTCCAGGAACGAGAGCTCGCGATTGAGGTAGAGCTGCGGCGTTTGCAGGTCGGTGTCGTTCATGGCGGCGAAGTCTGGCGGTGTCGGTGTGACAGTATGATGATGCTCACGCGTAACGATACACGCCGCCCAAGATTCTGGGGCCGGCAGCCCCGGTCACGCTGGCGGCGCTCGACGTCAGTCCCTCGAGCGTGCGCCGTGCAAACCAGGCGAAGGCAACCGCCTCGACGTAATCCGGATCCAGACCGAGGGCGGCGGTGGTGGCGACCCGGTTCGGCGCCATCAATTGCGCCATGGCTTGCAGCAGTCCGGCGTTGTGCGCGCCGCCGCCGCATACGTAGAGGGCGGCGCCGGGGGCGTGCCGGCGCACCGCCGTCGCGACCGTGACTGCCGTAAATTGCTGCAAGGTCGCCTGCACATCCTGCGGCCGCCGCTCGATGAGGCCGAGCTTGTGCTCCAGCCAGGGCAGGTTGAACAGCTCGCGGCCGGTGCTCTTGGGCGGGCTCATGCTCAGGTAGGGCTCATCCAGAAGCTGTTGCAGCAGGGCATCGTCGCAGCGCCCCGTGCCGGCCCAATTGCCCCCCGCATCGAAATCCGGGCCTTGATGCAGCGCCATCCAGGCATCGAGCAAGCGGTTGGCCGGCCCCGTGTCGAAGCCGGTGACGGTCGTTCCGCGCTGCAAGATGGTGATGTTCGCGATGCCGCCCAAATTGGCGATGACGCGATCCTCGGCGCCGCTGCGAAATACCTGGTCGTGGAACACCGGCAACAGCGGCGCGCCCTGTCCGCCGGCGGCCACGTCGCGGCGGCGAAAGTCCGCCACCACCGTGATGCCGGTCATTTCGGCCAGGGTATTGGGATCGCCGATTTGCCACGTGAAGGGCGTCGGCAAATCCGGGCGGTGGCGCAGCGTTTGACCGTGGCTGCCGATCGCGGTCACACGCTTGCGGTCGACCCCGGCATCGCGCAGCAATGCGAGTGCGGCTTCGGCAAAACCCTTGGCCAATTCCACATCGAGTTGACCCAGTTCGTCGACGGCAACGCGCTCGGGAGAATCGAGGACGCGCGCGATGCGGCGCTTGAGAGCGAGGTCGAGGGCGGTGGCGCTGACGGCGACGAGCGCCAACGGCGACGAATCGAAATCGACGAGGGCGGCATCGATGGCGTCCATGCTGGTTCCGGACATGAGACCGAGATAGAAGCCCATTGCTTGCCAGGCCCGTAGCGTTATTCGCTCGAGAACTGCGACCGATGGTCGCCCAGGGTGGAACTCGAATCGTTGAGGACGGAGGATACGCTAAACATGCTGCTGGCCAGCGGTTCGCCGGCGGGGAGATCGGTGACGAGCGGGCCGTCGGCGGCGTTGGCTGCGGGCCGGCCTGCCGACAAATCGGCGAGCAACGGCGCGGTCGCATCACGAAATCTTTGCAGAGTTTCCGCGCGCAGCGGCTCGGCGCCTTGCAGGTGCACCGTCTGCGGATTCTTGTGCGCGCCGTTGACGATGTACTCGTAATGCAGGTGAGGGCCGGTGGCGAGTCCGGTCATCCCTACGTAGCCGATGACGTCGCCCTGTTTGATGGAAGTGCCGACGCGGAGGTGTTTGGCAAAGCGCGACATATGACCGTACAAGGTCGACACGCTGCTGCCATGGGCCAATACAATCGCATTGCCATAGCCGCCGCGCGGCCCGGCGAAGCTCACGCGCCCATCGCCCGCCGCGTGCACCGGAGTGCCGGTCGGGGCCGCATAATCGGTGCCCATGTGCCCGCGAATGCGGTTCAAGATGGGATGCAGGCGGTGCGGATTGAATACCGAGCTGACCCGGGTGAATTCAACCGGCGCCCGCAGAAACGCTTTGCGCATGGGCAAACCGCTCGGCGTGTAGTAGCCGGCGCCGCGCGAGGGGTCCGCTGCGAAGCGCACCGCCTGATAGACCTTGCCGCTGTTGACGAATTCGGCGGCCAGCACCTCGCCGTCGCGCAAGTACTTCCCGTCTTGAAAGATCTGCTCGTAGACGGCGGTGAAGCGGTCGCCCTCGCGGATGTCGAGCACGAAGTCGATATCCCAGGCGAACACGGCGGCGAGTTTCAGCGCTATGCCGTCGGAAATGCCGGCCGCTTCGGCTGCCTGAAACAGCGACGAGTCGATGGTGGCGGAGGCGGTGCGAATGCGCGTCTGCACCGGGTCGGCGATCATTTGCGCCGTGAAGCCGGCTGCTTGACGCACGATTTTGAGGGTTTGGGTCTCGCTGACCTTGCGCGTGAGTTCTTCGATCCGTGCGCCCGTGTGCTTGAGTTCGATCGCGTCGCCGGGTTTGAGGTAGTCCAAGCTCGCGCGAATGCCGGGCATTTGACGAATGGCCGCCAAATCAGCGATATCCAACGCCATACGGCGAAAGATGGCGTCAAGGGTGTCGTTTCTGCCGACGCGTACTTCGACTGCGGCCGAGCCGGTCGGACTCGCAGTCTGAAGCGTGGCGGCGCTTAGGGTAGGCAAGGCGGGCGCGGTGGACGTGTTGCGGGATATCGAGGGGGCGGGCGCGACGATTGCCGAAGCCGCCGAATCGCCGGCGGCGTGCCAGAGAAGGAGAACGGCGCTCGCTGCCGCCGCGTACAATGCCAGCCGAATTACCTGCTTTTTGATTCGCCGAGATGATGGTGCAGGGTCGGAATTATTGCGATGCAATAGAAATTTCCTAGCGAGACGGTGCTCAAGGCTAGCCGCGGCGTTCCGCCCGGTCAATCGAGCAGTCGTTCATTTCGGCGGCGGCAGCAGCTTCGAAATCTCCCCTGCAGGCAGCGGACGATTGAAGAGATAACCCTGAGCCTCGTCGCAGCCGAGGGAATGCAGCCGCGCCGCCTGCTCCTCAGTTTCGACGCCCTCTGCAACCACATAGATGCGCAAGGCCTTCGCCAGATTGATGATGGTGGAGACGATGGCCATGTGCTCGGCGCTGATGGTCATCCCGGCCACGAAAGCGCGGTCGATCTTGAGCCCGTCCAACGGCAGTTGCGCGATCTGGCTGAGTCCCGAGTAGCCGGTGCCAAAGTCATCCATGAATATCTGCAGCCCCGCGTCGCGCAAACGCTGGAGTTTTTGCACGTTGGCTCCGGTGTTCTGGGCGACCATGGTCTCGGTGATCTCAATGTCGATTCCTGTCGCACGGCTTTGGCTCGGACCCAAGGCTTTGAGCACGGTGACGACAAAATCAGGCTGCCTGAGCTGCACCTCGGACACATTGACGGCGACGCGCGGCACGTCGAGTCCCTGCGCCTTCCAGCGCCGCATATCGGCCGCCGCCTGTTCCAATACCCAGCGCCCCACTTCGACGATCAACCCGGACTCCTCGAGCATCGGCACGAAGTCGAGCGGCGACACCAATCCGGCCGCCGGGTCATTCCAGCGGATCAGTGCTTCCAGACCCAGAATTCGACGGGTCCCGAGATCGACTTTCGTCTGATAGTGCAGAACGAATTCTTGATTGGTCACGGCGCGGCGCAAGCGGCTTTCGAGATCCAGGCGCTCGGTGACTCGTGCGTTCATCTCCGCCGAGTAGAAAAGGTAGGGATCGGCGGCATCCTTGGCACGCTTGAGGGCGGCTTCGGCGTTCGCGAACAGCTCTTCCGCCGTGTCCGCATCCGCCGGATACACCGCGATTCCGACTTTGGCCATGGTGCGGAGTTCAATGTCATCGACGATCATCGGCTCAGCGAACGAGTCGATGATCCAGCGCGCCATGGATGTGCCCGGAAGGTCGGGAACGACAACGGCGAACCGATCCCCGCCGATGCGCGCCGCCGTGGCGAACTCGCTGATGGTCCGCTGCAGCCGGTTGGCGAGTTCCTTGAGCACCCGGTCGCCGGCGTGGCGGCCCAGGGTGTCGTTGATCCTTTTGAATCGCTGCAGGTCGATGATCATGACGGCGACCTGGCGCACCTCGACACGCGCCGCGTGCAATGCCTGCCCGAGGCGGTCGAAGAACAATTGGCGATTGGCGAGCCCCGTCAACGTATCGTAGTAAGAAACGTAAGTCAGCTTTTCTTCTTTGCCGATGTAGTCGAGCGCGAACGAAATGTCGCCGGCAAGATCCTTCAGCAGCCGCAGTTCTTCGTGGTCGAAGAAGCCGGTGTCTCCCGCGTACAGCACCATCACCCCGACGGCGCCGTCATCGACCAACAGCGGCATCGCCACTTGCGAACGAAAGCCGCGCGCCAACGCCTGGCGCTTCAGCAAGGGCCGCGAAGAGGCGTCGATGTCGTTGACCACCACCATTCTCTTGGTGCGAATCGCCTCGCCCACCGGGCCTGGATCCGCCGCTCGATTCGCGAGCGTCAATCCGATCTCTTGCAGGTAGCCTTCGTCGACACCCTCCCAGGCCGAGGGTGTCGCCTTGAGCGCACCCGGTTCCGTGAGTCCGATCCACGCCATCTTGAATCCGCCGTCGCGCACGGCGATGCGGCAGGACTCGCGCAGCAACTCGCCCCGTTCCCGAACGCGTACGATGGCCGAGTTGATGCCGCTGAGCACCGCCTGTATGCGGCTCAGGCGTGCGATCCGTTCCT
>CAVUYL010000010.1:452500-1074350 GCA_963745705.1 uncultured Gammaproteobacteria bacterium
CATGTCCAGGGTGAAAGTAGGGTAACACCTACCGGAGGCCCGAACGAACCACTGTTGCAATAGTGCGTCGATGAGGTGTGGATAGGAGTGAAAGGCTAATCAAGGCTGGCGATAGCTGGTTCTCCCCGAAAGCTATTTAGGTAGTGCCTCGTGTCATTCACCCTGGGGGGTAGAGCACTGTTTAGACTAGGGGAACATCCCGTTCTACCAAATCTATGCAAACTCCGAATACCCAGGAGTGTTATCACGGGAGACACACGGCGGGTGCTAACGTCCGTCGTGAAGAGGGAAATAACCCAGACCATCAGCTAAGGTCCCAAAGTTTCGGCTAAGTGGTAAACGATGTGGGAAGGCTAAAACAGCTAGGAGGTTGGCTTAGAAGCAGCCATCCTTTAAAGAAAGCGTAATAGCTCACTAGTCTAGTCGGCCTGCGCGGAAGATTTAACGGGGCTTAAGCCGAGCACCGAAGCTATGGGTGTAATTATCTTCGGATAGTTACGCGGTAGGGGAGCGTTCTGTAAGCCTGCGAAGGTGAACTGCGAGGTTTGCTGGAGGTATCAGAAGTGCGAATGCTGACATGAGTAACGTTAATGCGGGTGAAAAACCCGCACGCCGAAAACCCAAGGTTTCCTGAGCTATGTTAATCAGCTGAGGGTGAGTCGGATCCTAAGGCGAGACCGAAAGGTGTAGTCGATGGAAAGCAGGTTAATATTCCTGCACCGATTATTACTGCGATGGGGTGACGGAGAAGGCTAAACAATCCGGGGTTGGTTCCCGGTTCAAGGTCGTAGGGAGAGATTCCAGGTAAATCCGGAGTCTCGTTAATCCCAAGAACTGAGTACGAGGACTCTTCGGAGTTCGAAGTTGTTGATGCCACGCTTCCAGGAAAAGCCTCTAAGCTTCAGGTAATAATTGTCCGTACCGCAAACCGACACTGGTGGGTGAGGAGAAAATCCTAAGGCGCTTGAGAGAACTCGGGTTAAGGAACTCTGCAATTTGACACCGTAACTTCGGGAGAAGGTGTGCCTTTGATGGTGAGAGGATTTACTCCTCAAGCTGTTAGAGGTCTCAGATAATCGGGGGCTGCGACTGTTTACCAAAAACACAGGACTCTGCGAACACGAAAGTGGATGTATAGGGTCTGACGCCTGCCCGGTGCCGGAAGGTTAATTGATGGGGTCAGCCGCAAGGCGAAGCTCTTGATCGAAGCCCCGGTAAACGGCGGCCGTAACTATAGGCATTGGTAGACGAGAGAGTCGAGTCGACGATGTAGAGTTCGTGGGTAAGAAAATTGGGACAACTTCTATAGTTGTAGTTACGTAAATAAACTTGGCTATATGCTGGAAACACTGAGTATCTGAAAGTACTCATCGCTTGGATGGCTGAGCGGTAGTAAAAATCTTTCAGTGCAGTCAATCAGCAGGAAAGACCGGCTTTCGCCGGAATCCTCAGAGACTTTACGCCAGGCTCCCTGTTCGGGGAGATGATAAAGTCCGAACTGCATGGCGACATGCAGGAGTTAAGCGCAATGCATAACTCCACAAACACGTTGATTTTGCGTGTTGGTGTAACAATCAGAACGGTTGAAAATAAGTGGAGCATTACGCAAGTAATGCAAAAGCTACCTCTTAGCGGCCGTTGTAAAATTTGGCTATATGCTGGAACAGCTGAGTATCTGTCGGTACCGAGTGGCGGAGCCACAAGGTGAAAATCCGTACAGTGCAGCAAATCAGCAGGAAAGCCTTTCAATTCACGAGAAGAAATGTTGGTTCCTTGCGGGTCTGATCGAAGGCGAAGGCAGCCTTTGCATTTCGATCAAGAAAGACGAACCGCGGAAGCTTGGTTACCTGGTACAACCGGAATTTTTCATTTACCAGCATCAAGTGAGACGCGGACTGCTCGAACTCGCACAGGAAGTGTTCGGTACCGGAGGCATTCGACCGAAACAAGGAAACGAGGACGTGTTGGTCTACTCGATCATCAGTCGTCGGATCATTGTAGGTAAAGTGATTCCGTTCTTCGACGCTACATGACCTTTTCACACAAGGTGCGTGATTTCCAACTCTTCCGTGACATCGTGATGGCGATGGAGCAAAAACGCCATTTCGATCCCCAAGGGCTGGTCAAAATCGTTGAGTCTGCCTACCAAATGAACATGGCAGGCAAGCAGCGAAGACGACCAATCGGGGAAATTATTGAAAGAATCCTCAGAGACTACACGCCAAACCCACTCTCCCTTGAGTGGTGAAGATATAGTCCGATCTTGATGGCGACATCAAGCTAACAAAAATGCCTAAGGTAGCGAAATTCCTTGTCGGGTAAGTTCCGACCTGCACGAATGGCGTAACGCTGGCCCCACTGTCTCGACCCGAGACTCAGTGAACTTGAAATCGCTGTGAAGATGCGGCGTAGCTGCGGAAAGACGGAAAGACCCCGTGAACCTTTACTATAGCTTTACACTGAACTTTGAATTTGTTTGTGTAGGATAGCTGGGAGCCTACGAAGTGGGGACGCTAGTCTTCATGGAGGCAACCTTGAAATACCAGCCTGACAACTTCGCAGTTCTAACCTTGGCCCGTAATCCGGGTTGGGGACAGTGTATGGTGGGTAGTTTGACTGGGGCGGTCTCCTCCCAAAGAGTAACGGAGGAGTGCAAAGGTACCCTCAGCGCGGTCGGTCATCGCGCATAGAGTGCAATCGCATAAGGGTGCTTAACTGTGAGACGGACATGTCGAACAGGTACGAAAGTAGGTGATAGTGATCCGGTGGTTCTGTATGGAAGGGCCATCGCTCAACGGATAAAAGGTACTCCGGGGATAACAGGCTTATTCCTCCCAAGAGTCCACATCGACGGAGGAGTTTGGCACCTCGATGTCGGCTCATCACATCCTGGGGCTGTAGCAGGTCCCAAGGGTATGGCTGTTCGCCATTTAAAGTGGTACGCGAGCTGGGTTCAGAACGTAGACAACACTGCGTTGCCAGAGAGTAATTTCTGGATAAATAAAGTTGGCTCATATCGGTGAAACCCTCCTGAAGACGAACTGACTTCAAAGGGTAATACCGAGGGAAGGCGGGTAATTCATGGACGCTACGGTCCTTGCTTATATCGCTGGTTTCCTTGACGGTGACGGCAGTATTTTCTTTCAGTTGGTAAGACGAAAGGATTACTGCTTCGGGTACCAAGTAAGAACGTCGATCGCTTTCTATCAGAAGACGGAGAATGAACGAATTCTCCTATGGCTGAAGGAGCGGTTCTTATCGGGCTACATTCGACGCCGAAAGACGGGAATTAGCGACTATACGATCGTAGAACCTAAGGAAGTTCGAAGAGTTCTCGAGTTATTGCAACCCTATGTGCGCCTCAAGCAGGAGCACGTGAGGTTGGGCTTGCAGATCTTGGATGACATTCCGAAGGCAGTTGATGCGGTGAGACTAATGTCACTGTGCCGGCTGGTCGATCGATTTCGAACCCTCAACTATTCAAAGAAGCGAGTAAACACTTCTGTCATTGTTGAAGAGTTTCTGAAATCACACGGTTATCTTGCCCCCGTAGAGACTGATCCTTAAGTGGAGAGAGTCGCTGGGTTCGCCCGGCGGCTAAGACGCCGACCGCCTTCGTCGCAAGCGAAGGATGATGGTATAGTCCATGCCACCCGAAATGGTGGAAACACATGCGTGAGACAGTAGACTTTGCTGTCTATAAATTTGGCTATTTGCTGGAAACTCTGAGTATCTGACGGTACTCATCGCTTGCGTCGAGCGGGCGGTAGTGAAAATCTGTCAGTGCAGACAATCAGCAGGAAAGGCCGGTGAACAGTCGCCGGAATCCTCAGAGACTATACGCCAGAGACCACCAAGGCCGATGCAGCCGAAGTGGTCAAGATATAGTCCGATCTGCATAGCGATATGCAGACTTTGCCTCGCGGCAAAGCGCCGCCCTTTAGGGGTGGTCAGTACTCTCAGATAGGTGAGAGGAAGTAACAGAATGTCGGTCCCTATCTTCCGTAGCCGTTGGAGATTTGAGGGTGAGTTGCTCCTAGTACGAGAGGACCGGAGTGAACGTATCTCTGGTGTTCCGGTTGTCACGCCAGTGGCACTGCCGGGTAGCTATATACGGACGGGATAACCGCTGAAAGCATCTAAGCGGGAAGCCCCCCCCAAGATTAGATCTCCCTAGACCTTTAAGGTCTCTAAAGGGCCGTCGAAGACTACGACGTTGATAGGCTGGGTGTGTACGCGCAGTAATGCGTTTAGCTAACCAGTACTAATTGCCCGTGAGGCTTGACCATATAACACCCAAGCGATTTGCCAAACGTCGAATCGTGTGTGGGAAATCAATTGATGACTTGAGTGCGACTAAACGTCGAAACAAATTGTGCGAATTAGCGGCGGGAGCTGGACATGACCAGCTCCCGTTGCGACCGGTTTGCCTGGCGGCCATAGCGAGTGGGAACCACCCGATCCCTTTTCGAACTCGGAAGTGAAAACGCTCTGCGCCGATGCTAGTGTCGACTTTGTCGATGTGAAAGTAGGTCACTGCCAGGCTCTTGATTTGATGAAAACGAAACCCCCGTCGGCGCAAGCCGGCGGGGGTTTTTTCTTGACGGGGCTCGGAACCTTGGTCATACTTTTGGTATGAAAGTGGCAATCTCAGTTCCTGACGACATTTTCGATGAAGCTGAAAGCCTCGCCCGTCGCCTTAAGACGTCTCGCAGCGAGCTCTACAGCCGCGCCCTCGCCGAGTTCGTCGGTCATCATTCTCCGGAGCGCGTCACGGAATCCATGAATCAGGTCGTCAACGGCATCGGGGTAGATAAACCCGACGTGTTCGGCACAGAGGCCGCGCGTCGAGTGTTCAAGCGCACCGAGTGGTGATCAGGCAGGGTGAGATTTGGAGGGCGGATCTTGGTGAGCCCATCGGGTCTGCTCCGGGGTACAGGCGCCCGGTGCTGGTCGTTCAGTGCGATGCAATCAACGCCAGTCTCATCGGTACCGTTGTCTGCATCCCGCTGACCAGCAACCTCAGGTGGGGTGATGCACCGGGGAATGTCTTCCTGGCGGCGCGTGCAACGGGTCTATCAAAGGACTCCGTCGCCAACGTATCGCTCATTGTCGCGCTCGACAAGCGGCAGCTCACGGAACGAGTCGGAGCCATCGCGCGACGCCAAGTCGACCTCGTGTTAGCCGGGAGTTCTCCCCCAAGTTTCTGAGATGAGATGGCGCGGAGCCTGGAATTACCGGGCTTTGCGGGCATTCTTGCGCCTGTTGTCGCTGCGTAATGTAGCCATGTAAATATGACTTGATGATTGTTTTTCGGTGCGAACGATGGCATCATGTAGCCATGCATATCGATGGCGTGCCGAACCGCACCTCAAGGCCCACGTACCTGCTGCGCGAGTCGTACCGCGAAGGCAAGAAGGTGCGTAAACGCACGCTGGCCAATCTTTCCGCGCTGTCCGACGAGCAAATCGAGGCCATTCGCGCAGTCCTCTCAGGACAAAGCATGGGCCCGGTGGATGGGCTGTGGCAGACCACGCGGTCGCGCTCACACGGCGCGGTGCAGGCGGTGCGTGTAGCCATGCAAAGGCTCGGCTTTGAGTCCTTGATCGCCTCGCGGCCGAGCCCGCAGCGCGATGCGGTGTGTGCGATGGTGGCCGCGCGGGTGTTGGCGCCGCACACGAAGCTTGCCACCACGCGCTGGTGGCACACGACGACGCTCGCCGAAGAATACGGTGTGGTCCAGACGGATGAGATGGACCTGTACGCGGCGATGGACTGGTTGCATGAGCGCCAGGAATTTATCGAGAAGAAGCTCGCCGCTCGACACCTGTCCGAGGGTGCCCTCGCGCTGTACGACTTGAGTTCAAGTTACTTCGAAGGGAACTGCTGTCCGCTGGCGAAGATCGGCTACAGCCGCGACGGCAAGCGCAATACGCCACAAGTGAACTACGGACTATTGACCACGCGCGCCGGCTGCCCGGTAGCGATCTCGGTGTACGAGGGCAACACGGCGGATGTGAGCACGCTGATGCCGCAAGTGACCCAACTGCGTGAGCAGTTTGGTCTCGAGCGACTGGTGCTGGTCGGGGATCGCGGCATGATCTCGCACAAAGCGATCGACACCCTGCGTTCGCTGGACGGACTGGCATGGATCACAGCGCTGAAGAGCTCGCAGATCCGCGCCCTGGTGCAGGGCGGTGAGCTACAGCTCGGCTTGTTCGATGAGCGCAATCTCTTTGAGTTCTCGCATCCGGATTTTCCCGGCGAGCGGCTGATGGCCTGCCGCAATGTCGATCTCGGTCGGCTGCGTTCGCACAAGCGCCAGGCGCTGCTGGAGGCGACGGAGAAGGAGCTTGAGAAAGTCCGTGCCCGCATCGAGAACGGCTCGCTCGCCGGGCGCGACAAGATCGGCGTGCGGGTCGGCAAGGTCGTCAACAAGTACAAAGTCGGCAAACACTTCGCGCTCACCATCGAGGAGAGCGGCTTCGAGTTCCAGCGGCTGGAGAAACAGATTGCCGCCGAAGCCGCGCTTGATGGGCTCTACGTCATTCGCACCAGCGTAGCGAAGAAGCAGATGAGCTCGGCTGAGGCGGTGCGCAGTTACAAAGCCCTCGCCGAAGTCGAACGGGCGTTCCGCTCGATGAAAACCATCGATTTGCACATCCGTCCTATCCACCATCGCCTGGAGGAGCGCGTGCGGGCGCACATCTTCCTGTGCATGCTCGCCTACTACGTCGAGTGGCACATGCGTGAGGCGTGGCGCGAGTTGATGTTTGCCGACGAGGACCTGGAGCGCAAAAAACATCGCGATCCGGTCGCCGCCGCCGAGCGATCCGAGGCCGCGCTCGACAAAGTCGCCACTCGCAAACTCAAAAACGGGTCACCCGTACACAGCTTTCGCACGCTGCTCGACGAACTCTCCACCATCGTGCGCAATACCTGCGAGGCGCGAGTCGGTCAGCGCAGCGGTTCCGCGTTCCAGATGACCACGATGCCGAGTCCCGCCCAACAACGAGCAATGCAGCTGCTGCAATCGATCACTGTGTAGCCACACGCACGACACCGAGAAATGCCTCAACTCCCTGATCTACCGAGAAATCCCCTCCACCTCGACCAAGAACTCCCGGTTAGCCGGAGTCGACGTAATTCTGGGCCGTTAGATCGGCTCTCTCGACGGCAGCCTCCTCCGCGGCTAGCCCCCCTTCTTCTTCAACTCGCCCTCGGGCGTATCGATCGTGCCATCGTCATTGATGTCGATGGGAAAGTCGTATTGCGAACCGTCCACCCAGCGCAGATAGATCTTGCCGCCGCCGGTCCAGCATTCGGCCTCTTTGTCGCTCGTCTGTGCGCTCAACTTCCCACCCGTCATCACCATGTCGGGCTCGCGAAGCGTCGCCTTGCCCGAGTGGAACATGATCGTCGGTCCCGGGCCCGCTGCCGGTCCATACCTTCCCTCGAACTTCCCGGCGCAGCTCGCGAGGCCCGGCTTCGGGGCTTGTCCAGCCTGGAATGCCGGCGCTGCGGGTGCCGCCGATACGAAACGCAGATCGTGATAGCTCGCCAACAGGAACCGGTTTCCCGACACCGCGACCTTGTATTCCGTTTCGATGCCGTCCGCGATGGAGACGATCTCGCCGTCCATCCAGCCGACGCCGCGGGCGTTGACCTGCACCTTGTCGTGCAGGTGATAGGGACGGTCGACGCCGGCGGCGCCGGCTTGGGCGCGTGCTGCCGCCGGGACCAGCGCCAGGATCAGCAGCGACAGAACCACCGCCACTGAGACGATTTTTGGAATACGCATCGCGGACACCCCTTTTTTGGCTCGCCTCGTCCTTGGTACGCCGGGCGATGCCGCCGCCCGCTATCGCCGCCGGAGAACCAAATGTTCTGCCGATTGTGCACCGTCGGCCGGTTCCGATCCAGGTAAGGACGCCGGCGCAGCCGGCAGATTGCCATTGACCCTCAATCTCTGTTGCGCAAGTATGGCAATCGGGATGGGGACCTTCGCCTAAAAATCAGGGAGATAATCAAATGGCCGGGTATGAATCGCAACAAGTCGATGGAGCCACCGAGATCTCGACGACACCGGAGACGGTGCCCCCGCCGTGGGCACTGGTAGCCATTCCCGGCACGCTGCTGGTCCTGATCGCGCTATCGATGAAGTTCATCTACGGTGTGATAGCGGCGGGCTTCTGCTACGGAGCGATGTATCTCCTGATGCATTCGAAACAAGCCACGCTGTACCGCACTCCCGCAAAATTTCGCGTTTCGCCGAAGGGGGTCGAGGTCGGTGGTACCACGATCGCGAAGGAGGCCATCCATCGCGTGATCGTTCGCAACCACGTTCTCAAGGCCGCCGAAGGCATCATCGTGGTAGCGAATCCCAACGTAAATTCAGGTCAGCAGAACACGGTATCGGGAATGAACTGGGCCATCAGCAAGCTGGGCCCGATCTCCTACCGGGTCGATGTCGAGGCTCGTGGAGTTCCGACCACTCTGGCCGGCGGCCTCACAGAACCCGTCGCGTCGGCAATCATGGCCGACGTCAGCAAGGTGCTGCAGCTTCCCTGAAGTCGTGGGCAGGCCGCTCGCTACCCGCGTTTGATCAAGCCGTGGCGCTTTTTGCCGACCGCCAGGCGCGCCGTGCCCCGCTCATCCAGATCCGCGCTGGAAATGGCGGCGGTCGCCGATTGCACCGGCTGGTCGTTCAATTTCACGCCGCCCTGCTCGATGAGCCGCCGCGCCTCGCTCTTCGAGGCGGCCATGCGCAGCGCCACCACCGCGTCCAGGACCGATATCTGCGTCCGTGATCCCAAGGTCAGGGTGGGAAGGCCCTCGGCCGTACCGCCGGTGAACGCCTGGGCTGCCGTGTCGATCGCTTCCTGCGCCGCGGCATCGCCGTGGCACAGACGCGTGGCCTCGGTGGCGAGAATCTTCTTGGCCTCATTGATCTCCGCTCCCTGAAGGTCCTCGAGACGGCGGATCTCCGCCAGCGGCAGGTCGGTGAACATGCGCAGGAAGCGCCCCACATCGCCGTCTTCGGTATTGCGCCAATATTGCCAATAATCGTAGGCCGACAGGCGTTTATCGCCGAGCCACACCGCGCCGCTCGCCGTCTTGCCCATCTTGGCGCCCGAGGACGTCGTGATGAGGGGCGAGGTGAGTCCGAACAACTCCTGCTCCCGGACGCGCCGTCCGAGCTCAACCCCCTGCAGGATGTTGCCCCACTGATCCGAGCCGCCCATCTGCAAGATGCAGTCGTAGCGCTTGTTCAGCTCCACGAAGTCGTAGCCCTGCAAAATCATGTAATTGAATTCGAGGAATGTGAGCGGCTGCTCGCGCTCCAGGCGCAGCTTCACGCTGTCCATGGTGAGCATTCGATTGATCGAAAAATGCCGGCCGATGTCGCGTAGGAACGGAATGTACCGCAGGTTCGATAACCAATCGTCGTTGTTGGCCATCACCGCCCCGGTCGGGGAAGCGTCGAAGCGCAGGAAATGGCCGAAAATCTCGCGAATCCCGGCGATATTGGCACTGATCTGTTGGTCCGTGAGGAGCTGGCGCGTTTCATCGCGTCCCGACGGATCCCCGACCTTCGTGGTGCCGCCGCCCATCAACACGATGGGACGGTGACCCGTCTGCTGCAGGCGCCGCAGCAGCATGATCTGCACCAGGCTGCCGACGTGCAGGCTGTCCGCCGTGGCGTCAAAACCGATATATGCCGTGACAATACCCGAGCGCGCCCGCCGGTCGAGTGCCGCGGCGTCGGTCTGCTGATGGATGTAGCCGCGCTCGGTCAGCGTGCGCAGGAAATCTGATTTTAATTCAATCATGGTTGTGCGAAATCATCGATGGGTCTTTGCGATGATCATACACGGTCGTAACGCGATACCATCCTGCACGTGCCCGAAGTCCCGGAAGCCATCCTCGAGTCTTTCGACGTGCTGATCGTCGGCGCCGGACTGTCGGGCATCGGTGCCGCGATCCATCTGCAGCGCCGCTGCCCTTCGAAAACATACGCCATCCTCGAGGCGCGCGGCGCCATCGGCGGGACCTGGGATCTGTTTAAATTTCCCGGCGTGCGCTCCGACTCCGACATGTACACGCTCGGTTACTCCTTTCGGCCGTGGACCGACGCCAACGCGATCGCGCAGGGAGAATCGATCCGGCGCTACATCGTCGACGCGGCGCGCGAGGCGGGCGTCGATGCGCATATCCGCTTCGGGGCCAGGGTCACGAAGGCCGCATGGAGCGGCGGCGCCGCGCGCTGGACGATCGAAGCGCGGCGCGGCGACCAGACCTCGGTGCGTTTTAGTTGCCGATTTCTGTACCTCTGCAGCGGCTACTACGACTACGAGTCGGCCTATCGCCCGGAATTTGCGAATGAGGCGGCGTTCAAGGGCGCGATGGTGCATCCGCAGTTCTGGCCCGACCGGTTGGACTATTCGGGCAAGCGGGTAGTCGTCATCGGCAGCGGCGCCACCGCGGTCACCTTGATTCCGGAGATGGCGAAGCGCGCCGCCCACGTCACCATGCTGCAGCGCTCGCCCTCCTATGTGTTCAACCTGCCCACGGTGGACGCCATGGCGGCAACGCTGCGGCGCTGGCTGCCGGCGCGGCTCGCCTACCCACTGCTCCGAACGAAGAACGTTCTCATCAGCGTGGCGATTTTTCAATTTGCCCGCCGGTGGCCGGCATTGGCGAAGCAGCGGCTGATTCGAATGGTTCGCGCGCGGTTGCCGGCTAACTTCGATATCGACCGGCATTTCACGCCGCGCTACAACGTGTGGGACCAGCGCGTCTGCGTGGTCACCGACGGCGACCTATTCGAAGCGATCGGCAGTGGCGCGGTCACGGTCGTCACGGACGAGATCGAGGCCTTCACCGGCCACGGAATCCTTCTGAAGTCCGGCGCTCACTTGGCGGCCGATGTCGTGGTGGTGGCGACCGGCCTCAAGCTCAATCTGCTCGGCGACATCGAGTTCACGGTGAACGGTGCGCCGGTCGAGCTGTCGCGGGCCATGGCCTACAAGGGCGCGATGCTGAGCGGTGTGCCCAACATGGCGTACGCGTTCGGCTATACGAACGCCTCGTGGACGCTCAAGGCGGACCTCACCGCGAACTACGTGTGCCGCCTGCTGCGGCATATGGATTCGCGCGGCTACGCAATAGCCATACCCCGGCCCGATCCGGCGCTGGCCGAGGAGCCTTTTTTGGCTTTCACGTCCGGTTATGTGGTTCGAGCCCTGAACATCCTCCCGAAGCAGGGTTCCCAGCGTCCATGGAAGGTCTACCAGAACTTTTTTTTGGACGCGCTCACTCTGCGCTGGGCCCGGATCGACGATGGCGTTCTTGATTTCGAGCGCGCGCGGGCGCGGCGTGCGGCGTGAAACTCGCAGGCCGCACCGCGGTGGTCACCGGTGCCGGCAGCGGTATCGGGCGTGCCCTTGCCGTGTCGCTGGCCGGGCGGCACTGCCATCTCGCACTGGCCGATATCGACGATGCCGCGCTGTCGCAGACCGGTGTTTTGGTCGAGAACCGCGCCGTGAAAGTCAGCCTGCATCACTTGGATGTGGCCGACCCGCATGCCGTGGCGGCCCTGCCCAAGGCGGTTGCGCAGCGGCACCCCCAGGTGGATCTGCTGTTCAACAACGCCGGCGTGGCGCTCGGCGGCTCCTTCGAGGAGATCAGCGAAGCCGATTTTCAGTGGCTGTTCGACATCAATTTCTGGGGCGTGGTGCGCATGTCGCGCGCGTTCCTGCCGGTCCTCAGGCAAAGCGATGCGGCGCGCATCGTCAACATCTCGAGCCTGTTCGGCTTGATTTCTCCTCCCGGGCAGGCGGCTTATTCGGCCAGCAAGTTTGCGGTGCGCGGCTTTTCCAATGCGCTGCGCTACGAGCTCGAAGGCTCCACGGTGGCGGTGACCATCGTCCACCCGGGCGGCGTGGCGACCTCCATCGCGAGGAATGCGCGCAGGACCCAAGGCAAATCCGCGCAAGAGATTGCACAGACCCTTGCCCGAGTGGAGAGATTGCTGCGCATGCCGCCGCACGACGCCGCTGAAATCATCGTCAAGGGAGTGGCAAAAGGTAAAGCGCGTATTTTGGTCGGCATGGATGCGAAGCTCGCCTCGTTCATCGAGAGATTGATGCCGGTGTCGTATTGGAATTTGCTGGGCCGCGGCTTGCGATGAGCGCCGCGTTGATGCTCGGCGGACTATTGGCGATAACCCTGCTTCTCGCGGCCGGGCTGGCGTTGTTCACGCTCTACATCCGCCGGCGCGTGGAAGCGGCGGTGCCTCCCCTCGGTCGGTTCGTGCAGGTGGGCGAGACGCGGCTGCACATCGTGGAGCAGGGTTCGGGTCCAGCGCTCGTGCTGGTGCATGGCCTCGGGGCGCAGCTGCGAAACTTTACCTATGCCTTGGCCGCCCATCTAGCTGCGGATTTTCGCGTCATCTGCATCGATCGTCCCGGCTGCGGATACTCGACGCGGCCCGTGCGTGTGCCGGCATCCCTGCCGGGTCAGGCGGCTACGATCGCGGCACTGATCGCGGCGCTCGGCCTCAAAAGGCCGATCATCGTCGGCCACTCGTACGGCGGCGCCGTGGCGCTCGCCCTGGCGTTGAATCATCCCGCGGCAGTCGGCGGCCTGGCCTTGCTGGCCCCGTTGACTCATGCGCAGGACGCGGCTCCGCCGGCCTTTCGTGATCTGGTGATTTCTTCGCGGGGTTTGCGAAAGCTCGTTGCGTGGACGATTGCCATACCGGCGTCCCTCGCTACCGGTGCCAGGATCCTCGATCTGGTATTCCGTCCCGATGCCGTGCCGGCTGATTTTGCCACTGCGGCGGGCGGCCTGCTCGCGCTGCGGCCGGGACAATTTTTCGCGGCGTCGTCCGATTTGGTCGGCGTGAACGACGATCTGCCGGCCATGATGCAGCGCTATCCGTCGATCCGGGTCCCGGTCGGCATTCTATTCGGCCGGAGCGATCAGATCCTCAGCCACGAAGAACACGGCATCGCCATGCAATCGAAGATCGACGGCCTGACGTTATCGCTCGTCGAGGGCGGACACATGCTGCCCATTGCAGCTCCCGAAGCAACAGCCCGCTGGATTGCCGAGTTCGCACGCCGCGTTCCCGAGCCGAAGGGCCCGTTTAGTACGCGGTCCCATCCTTGCGGGCGAAGCCTGCGCGGCCCTTGAGGAATCGCAGGTCGATATCCGGATATTCTCCCTCATCCTCGGCGATCTTGCGGGATCCGACCTCGAGTACAACTGCCTCTCGTGCGGCTCGATTCAGCAAGTGGTGCCCATCCGGGACCCCCGCCTTGAACCCGGCGCAATCGCCGGCACGCAGAATCTCCTCGCCGGCCTCGGTGACCAGGACCACCTCGCCATCCAAGACGTAGATGAACTCATCCTCGGCTGAATGCCAATGCCGCTGGCTGGACCAGGCGCCGGGCGCCAGGCGCAGCAAGTTCACGCCGAAGTCGGACAGGTCTGCCGCATCCCCGAGCCGCTGCCGCGAGCGTGCCGCGCAGGGCGCATCGAAGGGCGGCGGATACCTCGAGCCCTTGACCACCGGCACCGCATCCACATTAATTCGCTTAGGCATAGGTAGCTTCCTCGAGCCTAGCTGCATTGCGCCGCGCCGACCGCGCGAATCCGCTCCTGAGACTGCGGCGTCCACCAGCGCTCGACGGCCGCGGTGAGACCCGCGAGATCCAGGCCCGCCGCCGCGAGACAGGTCTCGCGCGAACCGTGCTCGATGAAGCGGTCGGGTATGCCGATATGGAGCAGCGGCAATTGCACCCCATGGGCGGCGAGCAGTTCGCCGACGCCCGCGCCGGCGCCGCCGATGATGGCGTTCTCCTCGATCGTGATGATGGCGCGATGACGCGCCGCAAGGGTCAAGACCAGCTTCTCGTCGAGCGGCTTGACGAAGCGCATGTTGACCAGCGTGGCATCCAGGCGCTCGGCGATCTTGCGGGCGGAGTCGACCAGCGCGCCGAAGGCCAGGATCGCGAGCCCGCTGCGGCCTTCGCGTCTCATTTGAGCGCGCCCCAGCGGCAGGGCCGTCATTTCCGCCGCGATGGCGGCGCCGGGGCCCGTGCCGCGCGGGTAGCGTATCGCGGAAGGAGTGGACAGCGTGGTCGCCGTGTACAGCATCTGGCGGCACTCGTTCTCGTCCGCCGGCGCCATGATCACCATGTTGGGAATACAGCGCAGAAAAGTCAGATCGTAGCTGCCCTGGTGGGTTGCACCGTCGCTGCCGACGAGACCAGCCCGGTCGAGCGCGAATATCACCGGCAGATTCTGCAGCGCGACGTCGTGAATGAGCTGATCGTAGGCGCGCTGCAGGAAAGTCGAATAAATCGCGACCACCGGTTTGAACCCCTCGGCGGCGAGTCCCGCGGCGAAGGTGACCGCATGTTGCTCGGCAATCGCAACATCGTGATAGCGCTCGGGGAATCTCTTCGAGAATTCAACGAGGCCGGAGCCCTCGCGCATCGCCGGGGTGATCCCGACGATGGTGGGATCGCGTTCGGCCATGTCGCACAGCCACTTGCCGAAAATCTGCGAATAGGTCGGCCCGGCGCTCGCTTCCTTGAATATCATCCCGCTCGCGGGATCGAATGGTCCCGGGCCGTGCCATTTGATCGGATCCGCCTCCGCGGGCGCGTAGCCCTTGCCTTTGCGCGTGACGACATGCAGGAACTGGGGTCCGCGCAGTTTCTGTAAGTTGCGCAAGGTGCCGACCAACGCCTTGACGTCGTGACCGTCAATCGGGCCCGATGTAATTGAACCCCATTTCCTCGAACAAGGTGCCCGGGAGGACCATCCCTTTAATGTGTTCTTCCGAACGGCGCGCGAGTTCCCACACGGTGGGCATCTGGCGCAGCACCTTCTTGCCGCTTTCGCGCAGATGCGAATACATGCGGCCCGACAAGGCGCGCGCCAGATAATTGGACAGGGCGCCGACATTCTCCGAAATCGACATGTCGTTGTCGTTGAGGACGATCAGGAGATCGGTCGGCAGCGAACCGGCATGGTTGAGCGCCTCGAAGGCCATGCCCGCGGTCAGCGCGCCGTCGCCGATGATGGCCACGGCGCGGCGTTCCTCCCCGCGTTGCGCGGCCGCTACGGCCATGCCCAGGGCCGCGCTGATCGAGGTGCTGGAGTGTCCGACGCCGAAGGTGTCGTATTCGCTTTCGGCGCGGCTGGGAAATGGCGCCAGACCCTGGTGCTGCTTGATGGTGTGGAGCCGCTCGCGGCGGCCCGTCAGCACCTTGTGCGGGTAGGCCTGGTGCCCCACGTCCCAAACGAGCCGGTCATAGGGGGTGTTAAACACGTAATGCAGGGCAATGGTAAGCTCCACGGTACCCAAACCCGCGGCAAAATGACCCCCTCGGGTGCTGACGCTGTGAATCAGGAACTGACGCAGCTCCTCAGACAGCTCGGCGAGCTTGGCGATCGGCAAATGGCGCAGATCGGCCGGCGTTTCAATGGCATCGAGCAGGGGGTAGCTTGCGGAGGGGGCGCTCATCTACGGCAGTTTATACTGTGGCGCCGCCCCAGTGGCAACGGCCGGCACCCGATGTTGCAAATTTGCACCACGGGCGGCCCGCTGACATGATGCTATCATTCAGGGTTTCCGAGATACTGTTCCATGGATTCCGTCAGTTCAGATGAAGTCTATCAAGACCAGATTCTCCCCCACGTCTCGCGCACCTTTGCGCTGACGATTCCGCAATTGCCTGCGGATCTGCGCACGGCGGTCACCTGCGCCTATCTCCTGTGCCGCATCGCCGACACCATCGAGGACGAGCCAGCCCTGTCGCCCGCCGAGACATTGGCCTTCTTGCACCGCTTCAGCGAGATGTTGCTCGGCCGCGGCGACCCGCAGGCGCTCGCCCGGGAAATCGCGGCGCGGCTGTCGGAGCGGACTCTGCCTGCCGAGCGAGACCTGGTGTGCAACATGGAGCGCGTCGTCGCCGTGCTGGCGCAGCTCAACGCGCCGCAGCGCGCGGCAATCCAGCGCTGCGTCGAGCTCATGTGCCGGGGGATGCCGCGTTTTCAGTTCAGCGCGAGCCTCAAGGGGCTGGCCCGGTCGAGCGACCTGGACGACTACTGCTACTACGTTGCGGGCGTGGTCGGCGAAATGCTCACCGACTTGTTTTGCGACTACTCGCCGCAGATCGCCCGGCAGCGCGCGGCGCTGTCGGCCATCGCAGCCTCGTTTGCGCAGGGGCTGCAGATGACCAATATTCTGAAGGACGTGTGGGAGGATCGCGGCCGCGGCGCCTGCTGGCTGCCCCAAGAGGTGTTCACGCGTCATGGCGTCGATCTTGGCGATCTCGCGAGCGAGCCGTTCGATCCGCGCTTCGGCGCCGGCATGCGCGAGCTGGTGGGCGTGGCGCATGCGCACTTGCGCAATGCGCTCGACTACACCTTGCTGATTCCCGGCAACGAAACCGGCATACGCCGCTTCTGCTTGTGGGCGATCGGGCTGGCCGTGCTCACGTTGCGCAAGATCGAGCGCAATCCGCGCTTCACGGCGGGCGCCCAGGTGAAGGTGACACGGTCTGCGGTCGCGATGACGCGCCTGTTGACGAATGTTGCGGGCCGCAGCGACGGTGCGCTGAGGCTGCTGTTTGCGCAAGCTGCGCGCGGTCTGCCTCTGGCACGCCTCTCCGATCTGCGCCGCGCGCGGCCGGCGCCGCCGAGCCTCGACGCAGCGACGGTCGATGAACCGGAGCATGCGCTGCGCCGCTTCTACGGGAACTCCGGATCTTGAGCCGCATGGCGCCGAAGCCCGGTACTTATCCGGTACCAGAGCCGGATCTGCGTGACGACATCGTCTCGCACACGCTGCGCCGGGTCAGTGATTCGCCGTTGGATCACGCCGTCCAAGAGGCGCGCGATGCGCTGATCGCGCGGCAGGACTCATCCGGCTACTGGCTGTTCGAGCTCGAGGCGGACTGCACCATTCCGTCCGAGTACATCATGATGATGCACTTCTTGGACGAGATCGATGCGGCGCTCGAGGCGAAGCTCTGCCGGTATTTGCGCGCCGCGCAAGACCACCATGGCGGTTGGCCGCTGTACCACGGCGGCGACTTCAATATCAGCTGCTCGGTCAAGGCCTACTATGCCCTGAAGCTCGCCGGGGACAGCCTCGATGCACCGCATATGGTTCGGGCGCGCGCGGCGATCCTGGCGCACGGCGGTGCCGCGAGCGTCAATGTGTTCACGCGCATTGCGCTGGCCCTGTTCGGCCAACTGCCGTGGCGCGGCGTGCCCTATATTCCCGTCGAAATCATGCTGCTGCCGCGCTGGTTCGCGTTTCATGTGGACAAGGTGGCGTACTGGTCGCGCACCGTGATGGTGCCGCTGTTCATCTTGTGCACGCGCAAGCCGGTCGCGAAAAACCCGCGCAAGGTGCAGATTCGCGAGCTGTTCACGATTGCGCCGGAAAAGGAGCGGGACTATTTCCGGCGGAAGGGCTTCGTGGCCAAGCTGTTCCTGGCGGCTGACCGGCTCGGGCGCCTGATCGATCCGCTGATTCCGGCCTCCATTCGCGAAAAAGCCACGCGCCGCGCCGAAGCTTGGATGCTCGAGCGGCTGAACGGCGAGGATGGCCTCGGCGCCATCTTTCCGGCCATGGTCAACGCCTTGGAAGCGATGGTGATCTTGGGCTATGCCGCCGACGACCCGCGGCGCGTCACCGCCAAACGTGCGCTGCAAAAGCTGCTGGTCGTCGGCCCCTCGAGCGCCTACTGTCAGCCGTGCGTCTCGCCGATTTGGGACACGGCGCTCGCGAGCCTCGCCATGCAGGAGGCCGGCGATGCGGCCGCGTCCGAGGCCTCGACTCGGGCACTCGACTGGCTGCAAGCGCGCCAGCTTCTCGACGAGCCCGCCGACTGGCAGGTCAAACGCCCGGGGTTGCCGGGCGGCGGTTGGGCGTTTCAATTCGCGAACAGCTACTACCCGGATCTCGACGACACGGCCGTGGTCGTCTGGGCCATGCATCAGGCCCGCGATTCCGCCCGCTACTCAGGCAGCGTGCGCCGCGCGCTCGACTGGCTCGTCGGAATGCAGAGCAAGGACGGCGGTTTCGCCGCCTTCGACGCCGACAACACCAGCTACTATCTCAATGCGATTCCCTTCGCCGATCATGGCGCGTTGCTCGATCCTCCCACGAGCGATGTGACCGCGCGTGTGGTGACGGTGCTGGCCCGCATCGGCCGCCCGCAAGATCAGCAGGCTCTCGAGCGTGCGATCGATTACCTACGCCTGCAACAAGAGGCCGACGGGTCATGGTTCGGCCGCTGGGGCACCAACTACATCTACGGTACCTGGTCGGTGCTGATGGCGTTCGCGCAAGTGCACTTAGGCGCCGCCGATCCTGCCGTCGCGCGCGCCGCCCTATGGCTGAAGAGCAAGCAAAACCCGGACGGCGGCTGGGGCGAAAGCAACGATACCTACGCGCAAGGGCCGGGTGTCAGCGGACACTTCCCGAGCACCGCCTACCAGAGCGCCTGGGCGCTGCTCGGGTTGCTCGCGGCGGGGGAGGTTCGATCGGATGCCGCGCACCGCGGTGCCGAGTTCCTGATGCACACGCAGCAAGCCGATGGGCTGTGGAGCGACCCAAGTTTCACGGCACCGGGATTTCCGCGCGTGTTCTATTTGCGCTATCACGGCTATTCCGCCTACTTCCCCCTGTGGGCGCTGGCTGCCTACCGCACGTTGACGCGCCGCGGACGCAGCAATTGAATCGAGTGGGCGTCGTCACGGCGCTCGCGGCGGAAGCGCGCACCCTGGGCAAGGCGGTGCGGCGGCGGGATGGATTGGCGTCTCTCGGCGATGGCACGCTGCTCGCCGTCGGCGGCATGGGCGGCGAGTTGGCCGCGGCCGCCGCCCGTCGCCTCGTGGATGCCGGAGTCGCCGGCTTGCTGAGCTTCGGGTTCGCCGGCGGCCTCGATCCTAGTTTGAGCGCCGGAACCGTCGTCTGCCCGACCGAGATCATTTCCGGCACCGGTGCGCGAATCGCGACCTCGGCGGATTGGCGCGAGCGGCTGCGCGTTGCGACCGCTGCACCGCTGCCGCTCGTGGGGGGGCCATTGCTCACCCGCGGCGTGCCGATCGGCTCCATCGCAGGCAAGGCCTTGGCGTTTCGCGAAACCGGCGCCGTCGCGGTCGACATGGAGAGTTTGAGCGTGGCACAAGTCGCGGCCGCGTTTGGTCTGCCGTTCATCGCGGTGCGCGTGATCGTGGACACGGCCGCGGACGAGCTGCCGCAAGCCGTATTGGCCGCCAACCGCGCCGGCGGCTTGAGTGTGGGCCGCTTGCTCGGCGGACTCGCGCGGGCCCCATCGGAGCTGGCCGCGTTGATCCGCCTCGCGCAGCATTATCGGGCGGCGACGCGTTCGTTGACGGCAGTCGCACGCGCCGCTGTGTCCACACCGCAGGTTTTCGGCAGCCGCGCCGTATGAAGGCGCTGGTCACCGGCGCGACCGGCTTCGTCGGCGCAGCGGTCGCGAGGGCCCTGTGCGCTGCCGGTTGGGAGGTTCGCGTGCTCGCGCGCTTGGGCTCGGAGCGCGGCAATTTGCGGCAGCTCGCGCTGCAGGTGGTGGAGGGCGATCTCGCGGACGTGGCGTCGCTCGAGCGTGCGCTCGAGGGATGCGCGGCACTGTTTCACGTCGCGGCGGATTATCGACTCGGCGCCCGTGATCCCAAGCCGCTGTATCGCACCAACGTGGACGGCACCCGCAACATCTTGAATGCCGCGCGCAACGCAGCGGTCGGGCGGGTGGTTTACACGAGCAGCGTGGCTACCATCGGCATACCGGCCAACGGCGTGCCGGGAGAGGAGAGCACTCCGGCGACCTTGAGCGACATGATCGGCCATTACAAGCGCTCGAAGTATCTTGCGGAAGAAGCGGCACGCGAGGCGGCGCGGGCGGGCCTCTCCGTGGTGATCGTCAATCCGTCGACGCCGGTGGGCCCAGGCGACATCAAACCCACGCCGACCGGTCAGCTCGTGCTCGATGCCGCCGCGGGCAGAATGCCCGCCTATGTCGATACCGGCCTCAACATCGTGCACGTGGATGACGTCGCCGCCGGGCATCTGCTGGCGTATGAACGCGGCAAATCGGGGGAGCGCTACATTCTCGGCGGGCAGGACATGACGCTGCGCGAAATCTTAAGTGTCATCGCGGCGCTGGTGGGCCGCAAACCGCCCGCGATCCGCCTGCCGTACGCGGCGATTCTGCCGCTGGCGTATGTCGCAGAAGGCGTCGCATGGGTGTCCGGCCGCAGCGGCCGACTCACTCTCGAGGGACTGCGCATGTCGCGCAAGCGCATGTATTTCAGCAGCGCCAAGGCGGCACGGGAGCTCGGCTATCACGCGCGGCCGCCGCTCGCGGCGTTCGAGGACGCGGTGGCCTGGTTTCGCGGGCGCGGGCTGCTGCGCTAGCCGGTGACTATTGCCGCTGGTCGGAGTCCATGAGACTGCCGGTGCGCGGCTGCTAGGACACGCGCGGTTTGGGTTTCGATCGCATGCAACGGCGCGCCAATGCGGCGAGCGCCGGCACTGCGAACGGCCGCAGCAAACGCTGATCGTAGCGGCTCATGCGGCGGCTGTTTTCGGCCAGGCAAATGTCGAGCAGCTCGGCGACGTCGATATCATCGCCGACGGACTTCGCGCCGGTCACGGTGAAATTGTTGTCCTGCACGCCGCCGCCCACGTTGCGGGCGATGCCCATTCGCTCCCAGATGAGAAACAGCCAGACGGCCAGCACTTTGAGCTCGAACCACGGCCGGCGCCACAGCGGCATGGTGCGGCGATGCCACGCGGCCCAATTCACGAAGAACAGAATGTGGCGCGCCTCTTCCTGGATCACGGGTTCGAATGTGTCGACCAGAGCCTCGGGAAAAAATCCGGAGCGCTTCGCCGATTCGAACAGGCCGAAGGCAAAGAAGCTGTCGATGCACTCGCTGTAGCCGGTGACCATGAAGGCCCATTCCGGTTTGCCCTGCGCGGTGTATTCAGGCTCCGGAGCCAATGCAATCGAGTACGCGGCCACCATGTTGGAGAGCACGTGCTTGTGGCGCCCCTCCTCGAAGGCGTTGAGCTCGATCGCTTCGCGCAACAGGGGATCGGTGGTGACGGCGGCGTAGGAGGCGACGTTGAGCCGCGCCCGCCCCTCCGTTTGGACCGCGATATCCCAGATGGGCAGGTTCACCAAGCGCGCGCGCGCCTCCGCGTCGAGCTCCGGCCAATCGATCACCGCCGGTTTGTAAGGATTGAAAGTGTCGAGCAGGGTGCGGCAGAACAGCTTCTTGTGCGCATCGCTGCCCAAGCGGATCGGGCCCTCGGCGAGGGACGGTTGCTTGACCGAGGATTGGCCGAGCGTCGATGGAGAACTCAAGGGATGCACACTCCGAAATCTTGACGGCCGATGCAGTGGCGGCGCCGCGAGGGTGGCGCCGACGTTTCGCGAGCGGCTATGATCCGCCCCATGGACGAATTTCACGACAACTGCAGCGCTGCCGCAAGTGTTGACGCGGGCGCGGAGGCACTGATTCTGGTCGACGAATCCGACCGCGGGGTCGGAACTTTGAGCAAGACCGAGTGCCATGTGGGCCGCGGTGTCCTACACCGGGCGTTCTCATTGCTGATTTTCGGCGCCGGCGGCGAGCTCCTCATACAGCAGAGGTCCGCCGCCAAACGCCTGTGGCCCTTGTACTGGTCGAACAGCTGCTGCAGCCATCCACGCAGCGGCGAAACCATGGAGGCCGCAATCCATCGCCGCCTGCACGAAGAGTTGGGGCTGCGCTGCCCGCTGCAATTTTTGTTCAAGTTCCAATACCAGGCGCAATTCGACGCGACCGGCGCCGAGAACGAGCTTTGCTCGGTATTCATCGGCGGCAGCACCGAGCCCGTCAGCATCAATGCCGAGGAAATCCATGCCTGGCGCTGGGTCAGCCCAGAGGCGCTGCACATGGAAATGACTGCCGGTGGCGGGAACTTTACGCCCTGGTTCAAGATCGAATGGGCCCGGGTGTGGCGAGATCACCGCGCTCAAGTGCTTGGTTTGCAAACTGAATTGGGCACCGGGGGCCGCTCGCGGTAATATACGTCATGGCCATTCCACTCCTGCAAATGTACAAGGTCGCCCGCTATATCGCCGGGCGTAAATTGCGCGGCGATAAGCGCTATCCGCTCGTGCTCATGTTGGAACCCCTGTTCCAATGCAATCTCGCCTGCTCCGGCTGCGGCAAGATCGACTATCCGAAGGAGATCCTGCAAAAGCGCGTCAGCGTCGACGACGCCTTGCGCGCGGTCGACGAATGCGGCGCGCCCATCGTGTCCATTCCCGGCGGCGAACCGCTCATCCACAAGGAGATGCCGCAGATCGTGGCCGGGATCGTGGCGCGCAAGAAATTCGTCTATCTATGCACCAACGCGATACTGCTCGCGAAACACATCGATGACTATCAGCCGTCGCCCTACCTGACCTTCTCGATTCATCTAGACGGCAATCGGCAGCGTCACGACGAATCCGTGTGCCAGGAGGGGGTCTTCGACAAGGCGGTCGCGGCGATTCAATTGGCGAAAGCCAAGGGCTTTCGCGTGACCATCAATTGCACGTTGTTCAACGGCGAGGACCCGGCGGATGTGGCCGACTTTTTCGACACGGCCACGGCGCTCGGCGTCGAAGGCATCACCGTCTCGCCCGGATACAGCTACCACCACGCGCCGAAACAGGACGTGTTCCTCGCGCGCAACGCCAGCAAGCAGCTGTTCCGCGGCATATTCAGCCGCCGGCGCCGGCCCTCCGGCAAGCAGTGGTCGTTCAATCACTCCGCGCTGTTCCTGGACTTCCTCGCCGGCAATCAGACCTATCAGTGCACGCCCTGGAGCAACCCCACTTACAACATTTTCGGCTGGCAGCGGCCCTGCTATCTCTTGTCGGATGAAGGCTACGCGCCGAGCTACCGGTCGCTGATCGAGGACACCGAGTGGGACAAATACGGCGTCGGCAAGAATCCGCGCTGCGACAACTGCATGGCGCATTGCGGATTCGAGGGCACTGCCGTCAATGATGCATTCAGCCATCCGCTCAAAGCGTTGCTGGTCTCAATGCGCGGACCGCGCATTGCGGGACCGATGGCGCCCGACCTCCCCATCAAGTACGCCGCCGGCGCGCATGCGCCGACGGTCGCGGCAATCCCCTTGAGCGAAATCAAGCGCGTGAGCCGCGAGGGCGCATGAGGCTGGAGAACGACCGGGCTTCACGCGCGTGAACGACGCGGCTGATCGGGCACAGGAGGAGCCCGCGAGCGCCGAGGAATTCGGTGCGCAGCTCGAAACCTGGCGTGTGCGCATGGAACGTGCCTTGGCGGCGCGTCTACCGGAACCCGACCTGGTGCCGGCCCGCTTGCACGAGGCCATGCGCTACAGCGTGCTGGGTGGCGGCAAGCGCATACGGCCCGCCTTGTTGTTCGCCACCGCGCTCACCTTGGGGCTGTCGGAAGATGAGGTCGAGGCGGCCGCCTGTGCGATCGAGTTGGTGCACGTCTACTCGCTGGTGCACGATGACCTGCCGGCGATGGATGACGACGACATGCGCCGCGGCCGGCCCACCTGCCACAAGGCCTACGATGAGGCCACCGCGCTGCTGGTGGGCGACGCGCTGCAGCCGCTGGCATTTCAATTGCTCGCCGTCGACGAGGCGCTGCCCGCCTCGCCGGCGATCCGCTTACGCCTGATCGATCTGCTGGCGCAGGCCATCGGCACCTTTGGCATGGCCGGCGGCCAGGCCATCGACCTGGCAGTGCAGGGCATGCGGCTCGACATCGGACAGGTCGAGGACATGCACGCCCGCAAGACCGGGGCCCTGATTCGCGCCAGCGTATTGATGGCCGCCGAATGCGCACCATCCCTCGACACGAGCCTGTACGGCGCGCTCAACCGCTTCGCGACGGCAGTGGGTCTCGCCTTCCAGATTCAGGACGACCTCCTCGACCTGACCGGCGATGCACTCACGTTGGGCAAGGCAACGGGAGCCGACAGCGAACGCGCCAAGCCCACGCATCCGGCGATCATCGGTATCGCGGCTTCGCAGCAGCGCGTGCGCCTGCTGCACAATCAGGCGATCACTGCGCTTACGCCGTTTGGCGAGCGGGCGCAGCCGCTACGCTCCCTAGCCCATTGGCTGCTGTCGCGGCAGTACTGAGGTGCGCTGAAAGCCCACAAAGTGCCATGCTGCATAGCGATTTATGACACCTTTAAGACGCTTGGCCGCCGTTATTGGCTGCAAAGCAGCATTTCCGGCCCAAAAAATTGAAAATTTTATAAATCGACGTTGACAGCGGCCGGACATAAGCTGATCTTAGGGGTAAGTCGCAAGGCTGCGGTTCGAACAGCCGCCGCGGAATACGAAGCGTCACCGGAGGATGGGAAGGGTGCACCGCAGTGCCATCAGTCATGCGCGTCTGATGCGCGAATCGACCGATCGAGTCGAAGTTGCCTTGCACAGCGACGATGATCGAGAGCACCTGGTCGCGCAGCGCATCTTCGAGAATCCGAAGACTTGGGAGCTGTGGGAGTGCGAGCACTCGAGCCTGATGCGCCAGGTCGCGGATTACAGCGTTTTGCGGTCGCAGGCCGCGGCGCTCAGGCATACCGCGCTGCGCTTGATTCACGGCAAGGCACTGTTCGAATACCTGCGCAGGAACGAGGTGCGCGGCGTCGAGCGCACGCAGATCCTGCAGCACTTTTATCCCACGCGCGGCTATCACTACGCGGTCATCGCGGAACACAGCGGCTATCTGCGCAAGGCCTGCAGCTACCTCTGCGCCAGCCACGTCGGTACCGGCTTGGTTCAGGACCCTGCATTTCTCGACCCGATGCAGCACTACGAAGATCTGTATCGAGAATATTTCCGTCTCTACTGCGCCACGCTATTTCCCAAAGAGGGTGTCGAGTCGGCGTCGGAGCTGGCGTTGTTGCCGCTGCTCAAGCATCAGCTCACCGAGTGGCGCTGGCTGATACTCAATCCGCGCCAGGCCCAGCCGCGCGTGAAGCGCGAGAGCGAACTGCGCCGCCCGCTCGGCGACACGCAGCGCCTGCCGATTCTCAAGGTTTGAACTGCGGCATCTGCATCCGCGCTTGCAGTTGATCCGAATAAGCTCTCAAGGTCAGCCATGAGCCCGTCCGTCCTGCAACGCATAGCGAGCGGCGATTCTGCCGCCGTGCGCGACTGCATCGAGCAGTACGGTGCGCTCGTGTGGAGTTTGGCGCGGCGCCTGTCGCGCTCGCCGTCGGATGCCGAGGACGCGACGCAGGAGATTTTTCTCGACATCTGGCGTAGTGCCGGCCGTTTCGATGCGGCGCAAGGCTCCGACAAGGTGTTCATCGCGATGATTGCCCGGCGCCGGTTGATCGACCGACTGCGCAAGACCAGCGCCGAACCGCCGATGGATCCCGTCGAGACTTTGGAAGCTGTGGCCTGGGCGGATCCCGGCACCGCGTCGGAGACGTCGCTCGAGGCCGAACAAGCCACGCGCGCACTGGCGGCGCTCCGTCCCGAGCAGCGGCAGGTATTGGAACTCGGGCTCCTGCACGGCCTTACCCAGTCCGAAATCGCGGCGCGCCTGCAGATGCCGCTGGGAACGGTGAAATCATTCATGCGCCGAGGTCTCGTCAGAGTGCGCGAATATATGAACGTAGACGCCGAAGGCGTCTTGAGCGAGGGTTGATGTCCGAGAGGGGTCCACAAGATCAGCCCGACGAAGCCATGGTGGACTTGCTGATCAAGCAGGTCACCGACGGGCTGTCGCCGGCTGAACAGCGTGCGCTCGATGTGCTGGACAGCGCGGTGGTGAGCGCGCACTTACGGGACTTCGAACACGCCGCGGCTGCGATTGCGCTCGCCGGCAGCGCGAATGCGCCGCCGCTGCCGCCGGATTTGGCGAAGCTGGTGGCGCGTCAGGCGGAACAACACTTCGGCGCGATGGCCGGCGCCGACAAACCCATCGATCTCGCCGCCGCGCGCAGCGCGGCCGCAGCCCGTGCGCCGGCCGCAGCGCCGCGATCCCAAGCTTATGGTTGGCTCGCGGCGGCTGCATGCTTGGTGCTGGCCGTCATCGCGTGGAATCGTCCGCCGCAGCAGGCGCCGACGGCGCAGCTGAGCCCGCCGCCCGCTGCGGTTCCGCCGGCCGCACCACCGGCGCCGCCGACCCCGGCCGAGGAGCGCGCTGCGCTGCTCGCCAGGACGGACTCGCTCAAAGTGACCTTCGGCGCCACCAAGGATCCCGCGGCGCACGGCGTCAGCGGCGATGTGGTGTGGGATCCGGCCACGCAGCGCGGCTTCATGCGCTTGGTCGGCTTGGCGCCGAATGACCCTGCGGTGCGCCAGTATCAACTTTGGATCTTCGACGGCGGCCGCGACAAGCGCTACCCGGTGGACGGCGGCGTCTTCGACATCCCCGCGAACGCGACCGAAGTCGTGCTCCCGATCCGCGCCGCGCTGCCGGTGCTGTCGCCAAAGGCGTTTGCCGTGACCATCGAGAAGCCGGGCGGCGTCGTGGTCTCCGGCCGCGAGCACGTCGTGGCGCTCGGCGCCGCCGGCTAGCGCGGATCCTTCGCCTAAGCTTCAGCTCAACGCCGCTTTGCGCTCCTTCGCGGACGGCGGCGTCCACAAATAGATCCACGTTTCCGTCAGCGCCCGGCCGTAGATGCGCAAGTACAGGCGCATGTCGATCGGCTCGATCCCGTCGTCCGGCTTCACGTCGAACAGCGCACGATAGCCGTGAAATTCCTCGACGTAGTGCGCGGTCACGTGCTCGACCTGACCGCGCGAAGTGGTGATCACCGCTTCGACCGGCGTGTCCCAGGGGAGGGCGCCCAGCTCGCCGCCGGCGAAGTCCACCGCAAAGTGCCAGGAGTAGTACTGGCGCTTGAGGCCCACCGTGCCGCCGATGCCGGTGCGCGTCGCGATGGTCTGCGCGAGCGGCGAGGCGTACGGCATGTGCGTGCCCCAATGGAGGCGGTACCCAAACAGCAGCTCCTGCCCCGCCTTGGGCTTCTCGGCCGGATTCCAGAACGCGACGATGTTGTCGAAGGTTTCGTCCACGGTTGGTATCTCGACCAGTTGCACCGAGCCTTTGCCCCAGCCGCCCGGCTTGGGTTCCACCCACAAGCTCGGCCGGCGGTCGTAGTACACGCCGTCGTCTTGGTAGTGATCGAAATTTCGGTCCCGCTGCAGCAAGCCGAAACCGCGCGGATTGTCGTCGAGATACGAGCTGAAGTGCAATTGTCCCGGGTTCGTGAGCGGGCGCCAGATCCACTCGCCGGCGCCGGTCCACATCGACAAGCCGTCGGAATCGTGAATTTCCGGGCGCCAGTCATTCGCCGCGCGCCGATCGTTCTTGCCATAGAAGAACATGCTGGTGAGCGGCGCCACACCCAAGCGCTCGATCGGCTTGCGCGGATACAGCGCGCTGTCGATGTCCATGACCAGAGTGCCGCCGGGAACGAGTTGAAAGCGCAGCGCGCCGGCGATGCTCGGCGAGTCCATCAATGCGTACATCGTCAAAGTCCCCGAATCCTTCGGCGGCCGCTCGAACCAGAAAGAGGTGAAGCGCGGAAACTCCTCCGGACGCGGAAACGCTGTGTCCACCGCCAACGCGCGCGCCGACAATCCGTATTGCCGCGTATCGCCGCCCACCGCCCGAAAGTAGCTGGCGCCGAGGAACGCGGCCACGTCATCCTTCCAGTCCGTCACGAACTGCACGCGAAAGCCGGCGAAGCCCACGTGGTCGCGCATCAACTTTGGATCGATACCGGCCTTGTCGAATTCGAACATCGCGGTGTCGTAGATGATTTCGCGCGCCTGGCCGTCGACGATCTCGTAGAGGCGCACGGCTTCGGTGAAAGTGCGGCCGACATGGAAGAACTGCAGGCGAAACTCCAGTCCGGCATCGCCCCACAGGGCGTGATCGGCGCGAAAGCGCAGCGATTGAAATTGATCGTAGCTGAGCTTCGCCATCGCCGGCGGCTGAACATCTTGCGAAGCTTGAAAGGGATTGCCGGCGAGCTTGCGCGCCTGCCCCTTGAGCCAGGCATAGTCGAAGGGTTGGATGGGCTGCGCCGCGAGCGGCGCGGGTGCGGGCACCGGTGCGGCAGGCCCCGCCACCGGCGGGGCCGCGGCGGCGAGTCGCGGATAGGCCAGGCGGGCGGCGGCCAGCGCCATGGCTGATTTGAGAATTGCACGTCGTCGAACCATCGTTCTTTCCTCTAAATCAGAAATAAGGGGTGCTCGCCGTCCGGCAGCAGTGCGAGCTGATTCAGCAATCGAGCATCGCCCGCGACTTCGACGCGTTCGACGGCGGTCAGCCACGCGAGCGCCTCGTCGAGCGAGCGGGCATCCTTCAGCTTCTGCTCGGCGGTGAAGGCATAGGGATCGGGATGGCCGCGCCGATCCGCGGGCCGCGCCAGATTGCCGTTGATGTGCGTCAGGCGCGACTCGCGATTGCGCGCCAGGTGGCGCAGCCCGTCGTCCGGCGACGAGGACGCCTCCCGCATCAACTCCTCGCGCCGCGCCACCAGCGCGGGCGTTTCAGCCTCCTCCGGCGTGCGCAGCAGCGCCAAGCGCGACAGCCATCGGCCCAGCCGTTCGCTGCCGCTGGCGCGCGACAGGGGCACGGCCAGAAACAGCCCGAGCAGCGCCGGCGACAGCCACGCGAGCAGCGGCGGCGAAAGAAACCATACGATGACGGCGGTCACGCAACTCAAAAGCATGTGCCGCTTGTGATAGTGCCACGCATCCGACCAGGTGGTGCCGGTGCCGTCGCGGCGCTGTGGTTTCCAGCCGGAGTCCCGTCCCACGAACACTTCGAAGACATGCCGGCTCTGGATCAGCATGAGTATCGGCGCGTACAGCGCCGAGAGAACGACCTCCAACGAGACGCTCGCGGCGACGCCGATGACGCCGCCGCCGCCGCGCCGGATGCGTCTCGACAGCAGGGCGTGAAGCAGGCCCAGCATCTTCGGAATCAACAGCACCACCATGCTGAACCAGAACAGCGTCATCATCAATTCGACGTTGAATCGCGGCCATGTGGGGAACAGCTGAAAATCGTGATTGAAATATTCGGGACGAATGAGGTGCGACTGCACCGCGAGCGCGAAGCCGATGCCGAGCATCACCAGCCACAGCGGCGAGGACAGGTAGCTCATGATGCCGACGCCGAGATGCATCCGGCTGGTGAAGCTCAGGCCTGCCGAGCCGATGATCTTCATGTGCTGCAGGTTGCCCTGCGCCCAGCGGCGGTCGCGCACGGCGACATCGATGAGCGACGGCGGCGATTCCTCCCAGGAGCCGCCGCAGTCGGTGGCCATGCGCACCGTCCAGCCGCTGCGGCGCATCAGCGCCGCCTCGACGAAATCATGCGAGAGGATGAAGCCGCCGAAGGGCTTGCGGCCCGCGAGTTCGGGGAGGCCGCAGTGCTGCGCGAACGCCGCCATGCGAATGATGGCGTTGTGTCCCCAATAATTGCCGCTGTCGCCGGACCACGCGCTCAAGCCGCGCGTGATGACGGGTCCGTAGGCGCAGCCCGCGAACTGCTGCAGGCGGCCGAAGAAAGTCGTCGCGCCGATCAGCTGCGGAGCGGTCTGCAATATCCCGAGATCCGGATCGGCGTTCATAGCCTGCACCAGCCTCTGCAGAGTCGGCGCATCGATCAGACTGTCGGCGTCGAGCACGACCATATGTTGGTAGCGGCCGCCCCAACGCCGCACGAAGTCCTCGATGTTGCCGGACTTGCGCGCGATGTTTTGCCAGCGCCGCCGATACCAGACAGGCATGATGGCGAGCAGCGAATTGCGCAGCTGGTTCACGCGCAGGGTTTCGCGGATCCACGCATCGGCGTTGGTCGAGTCCGAGAGGATCACGATCTCGAAGCACCGTTGCGCGTGAATTCCGGCCAGCGCTTCGGCCATGGCTTGCAGCGCCGCCGTGGTGCGCAGCGGATCCTCGTTGTAAATGGGCATCACCAGCGCGGTGAGCGAAGCGGCTGCGTCCGGCGGCGGAATGGGGTCGCGCCGCTTCGAGGCGCCGGCCAGAACCGAGCCCGCCGCGAACGCGATCCAGCCCAGGGATACCGCAAAGAAGAAAATCATCAAGCCTTGCAGCAGAGTCATGCTCGCGAAGCGCACCACCTGCAGCATTTGATACACGCCATAGGTCGTGACCCCGACCGTGACCGTCGCCAAAATGAAACGCGCGTACAGCACCGCGACACCCGCCGCACGCCGCGGGCGCCGCGACGGTGAGTAACGCAGCTCCTGCGGCGGCATGTCCACGGGGTTCTCAGGCGGCATGCCGCCCGACGCAGCCCGCGGTTCGAACGCGGCGGCGGGATTCAGCTGGGGGTCCATCGGTACAGCCATGTTTCAGTGACCGGTTTGTCGCCGCGCACGATTCGCAAGCGCAATTCGATGATATCGGCGTCGCGAGGGTCGAGCTCGAAGCTCGCGCGCAGGCCATGCAATGCGCTGTTCGACATGACCGTGGCGTTCGAAATTCTGCCGGCCGACGAGCTCGCGTCGAGGCGCAAACCGTCGACTTTTTCGCCGGCGCCGACGAAATCCAATAAAAAGACGCGCCGCTTGCCGTCGAGGCTGGCGCCGGAGCGGGTGGCGATGGTCTTGCCTAAGGACGCGGGCAGCGGCGGCTCCGCGCACCAGACGATCCGGTAGGCGAAATGCGCCGGATGTCCCGAGGTCAGGGGCTGCGTAGTACGCCAAAATGCCACGATGTTGTCGTTGGTCTCGCGCCCCGACGGAATCTCGACCAGCTCGACGGAGCCGGGTCCCCAATCGCCCTGAGGCTCCACCCACGCGCTCGGCCGGCGCTCATACTGCGCCTCGAAATCCTGAAAGTCGCTCTGCTGCCGGGACCGCTGCACGAGGCCGAAACCGCGCGGCTGCTGCGTCGTGAAGGTGGAGACTTGCAGCTTGAGCGGATTCGCGAGCTGCCGGAATATGTGTTCGCCGGATTGCGACTCGATTTGCAGGCCATCCGAGTCGTGCACTTCCGGCCGATAGTCATCGAGGCGGCCGCGGTTGGTTTCGTCGAACAGAAACATCGACGTGAGCGGCGCGATGCCGGCGACGTGCACCTCGGTGCGCGGGAACAGCGTGAGATCCACGTCCATGAGCGTCTCGACGCCCGGCTGCACGGTGAACCGATAGGCGCCGGTCGCCGATTCGCTTTCCAGCAGGGCATAGATGACGATGGCATTCGCGCGCGGACCCGGGCGCTCGATCCAGAAATGCGTGAACGCCGGAAATTCCTCGCCCGACGGCTCGGCGGTGTTGATCGCGAGGCCGCGCGCGGACACCCCGTAGAGAAGGCCCTTGCCGACGGCGCGAAAATAGCTCGCGCCCTGAAACACCAGAAATTCGTCCCAGACCTTGTTCGAATTGATTCGGCTGCGGATGCGGAAGCCCGACAGCGGCAGCGACACCTTGCTCAATTGCGCCGTGAGGGTGGACTGCATTTGGAACATCGCCGGCGTGGCGGTCACATCCTGCGCCATGCCGTCTTGAACCGTGGACACGGTGACCGCGGTCTGCGCGGCGGAGCCGGCCCGCAATAGCTCGAGCCGAAACGGCAATTTCTCCTTGCGCCAGATGCCGGCGTCGGGGTTGAAGCGAATGCTGCGGTACTGCTCCGGGCTCAATTTGTCGAGGCCGGCGGGCAGGCGATTGCGCTGCGGGGCGTACGGCGTGGTTGCGCGGCGCTTGGCATCCGCGAGCAAGGTATCGAAGGTGAAAGGGTAGGTGGCGGGCGCCGCGTCGGAAGCCGGTGGGTTCTCGGCGCGCACGTCGACCACGGCGAGTGCGAGCGCGAGTAGCAGCATTGATTTGGCAATTGAAACCGGCAAGGCTCCCCCAACTTTAAGCCCCGGAAGGACTGATGCACTGATTTGCCGGAAGGCCCCACCCTTTGGGTATTTGCAGCGGATCCGGCCGGCTAACCTTGATGAAACTGAGTAAGTCTGTCAACGGGCATTGCATCGGGCGGCCCTGATATAGTGCCACACGTGGCGGCCCCCTCATCGTCTGTCCAGGAACCGCAAAGCGCCCGGGCGGTGCTCTTGGTGCGGCCGGCGAGTTTCGGGTTCAATTCGCAAACGGCGGCCAGCAACGCCTTCCAGCAAGCGCCTGCGCCCGGCGAGGCGGAAACGCAGGGGCTCGTCTTAAGCGAGTTCGACGCTCTGGCGACGGCGCTGCAGCGGGCCGGCGTGGAAGTCCTGATTGCGGCCGACACTCTGCGTCCGCCCAAGCCGGATGCCATTTTCCCGAACAATTGGGTGAGCTTTCACGGCGACGGCACCGTGACGCTGTATCCGATGCTGGCGCCCAACCGCCGCGCCGAGCGGCGCGAGGACATTCTCGAACAAGTGGTGCGCGAGGGGCAATTCCGAGTGACGCGCACCGTCGACCTCACGCATCGCGAGGCGGAGGGAAAGTTTCTCGAGGGCACGGGCAGCTTGGTGCTCGATCGGGCGCATCGCGTGGCCTACGCCAGCTTGTCGCCGCGCACCGATCTCGATGTGCTCGGGGAATTCGCGCAGCTGCTCGACTACGAACTCGTGACCTTCGAGGCCCAGGGCGCTGCTGCGCAGCCGGTGTATCACACCAATGTCGCGATGGCGATCGGCAGCGGGTTCGCGGTGATTTGCGGCGCGGCGATCGCACAGCCGCTGCACCGCGAGGCGGTGTTCAACCGGCTGCGGAGCGCCGGCCATGACATCGTCGACATCACGCAGCAGCAGATGTTCGAGTTCGCCGCGAATCTGCTGGAGTTGGCGCCGGCGGGCGGCCGGGTCATCGCACTGTCGACGACGGCGTGGCGCAGTCTTGCGCCGGCACAGCGGCGAGTCCTGGAGTCGCACGCGCAGGTGATCCCGGCGGCAATTCCCACCATCGAGCGCATCGGCGGCGGCGGCGTGCGCTGCATGTTGGCGGAGCTGCACCTCCCGAAACGGGGTTAGACAGGCTCCTAAGTAGGGCGACCGTTGCTTCTGATGTCATAATCGCCGCATGCTGGAACTCGGCGTCAAGATGCTCATCGCCTACCTGCTCGGCACGCTGCTGGGAAGCTTGATTTTAGGCCGTTTGCGCGGCATCGATATCCGCAGCATGGGCAGCGGCAACGCGGGGGCGACCAATGCGCTGCGCACCCAGGGCAAGCTGTTCGGCATCCTGGTGCTCATCATCGACATCGCCAAAGGCATGGTCGCGGTCTGGTGGCTGCCGACGGCGGTGTTGCCGGCCGTCGGAATCGATCCCGCTCTGCCGCGCGAGTGGTTGACGCTCGCCTGCGGCCTCGCCGTGATCGTCGGGCATGTCTATCCCGTATGGTTCAGCTTCCGGGGCGGCAAAGGAGCGGCGACCGTGGTCGGAGTCGTCGCGGGTCTGGAACTGCGCCTGCTCGTGCCCATGCTGCTTTGCTGGTTCGCCGTGCTGCTGCTGACGGGCTATGTGAGCCTCGCCACCATGCTGGCCGGCGTCGCCCTCATCGCCGCCGTCCACGTGCTCGAGCCGAACAATGCGCCGCTGTTGATTTTTTGCTGGCTGGCGACCGCATTCGTGATTTTCACCCATCGCAGCAACATCGTGCGCATGCGTTCCGGACAGGAGAACCGGGTACGACGGCTATGGCTGTTTCGATCGCGAACCGCCTGAGCCATCCGTTGCTGCTGGTGCTGCTGGCGGATGGCCGCCTGCATTCCGGCGAATGGTTGGCAAGTCAGCTCGATATGAGCCGCGCGGCGGTGTGGAAAGGCGTTGAGCGTTTGCGCGGCATGGGACTCGATGTGGTGGCGCAGCCGCGGCGCGGGTACCGCCTGTCGGAGCCGGTGGAACTGCTCGATGCGCAGCGCATCGGCGCGCAAATAGATCCCGAGCGCTCAAGGCTGCTGCGCAATCTCGAACTGCTGTTCGAAGTCGATTCGACCAACACCCGGCTCCTCGGCAACGCAGCGCCGCCCCGGGGCAGCGCGGATGCAATTTTGAGCGAGATGCAACACGCGGGCCGCGGGCGCAGAGGGCGACGCTGGATTGCCCCGCTCGGGAGCGGGGTCGCCTTGTCGGTGGCCTGGACCTTCGGCGATGGCGCACGTACTTTGCCGGCCTTGAGCTTGGCCGTCGGCGTGGCCGTGGCGCGGGCTGCCGGACGCGCCGGCGCTCGCGGCGTGACGCTCAAGTGGCCTAACGATATCTGGTTCGCGGAGCGCAAGATCGGCGGGGTGCTCGTTGAGCTGCGGGCGGAGGCCAGCGGGCCCGCCCATGTGGTCATTGGCGTGGGCGTCAACGCTGCCCTGCCGGCAGCGGCGCGCCGCGAGATCGAGGCGGGCGGCGCACGCGTCGCTGCCGTGGCGGACGCCTGCGCCGTGGCGCCGTCGCGCAATGTGCTCGCGGGGGCCATCTTGGACGAACTTTTGAGTATGCTGGGACAATTCGAGCGTGAGGGCTTCGCCGCGTTCCGGGACGCCTGGATGGCTCTCGATTCGCTGCACGGCAGGCCCGCTCGCGTGCTGCTGGCGGATGCGGTTATCGTGGGTACGGCGCGGGGGGTGGACCAGGAAGGGGCGTTGCTGCTCGAGACCGGGCACGGAATGCAACGTTTCGTGTCTGGCGAGGCGAGTTTGCGCGCGGGGGAGGATGACACTTGACGCTGCTGAAGAGCATTGTGGTGTGCTTGGTGCTGGCCAATGTGGGCTATTTCTTGTGGGCCCGCGGCATTGCCACGACCGGCGATGAGCCGGCGCCAGCGGCACCGATGCCGACTTTGCGGCTGAGGTCCGAATCAACCGGCACCGAAGTTGCCGCGGCGGGCAGCACCGCCGCCGCCGCCACCGGCAGCACCGCCACCGGCAGCACCGCCGCCGCCATTGCCGCCACCGCCGGCGGGGCCACAGCAGGCACCAGCGGCAGCGCGAGCAGCCCCGAGACGGGCGGGGGCGCGAAGCCGGGCCTCCTGACGAACGTGAAGCGTTGCATCAGCGTGGGGCCGTTCCGCGATGTGTCCGAAGCCGCCCACGCCGCGACCACGCTGCGCACCGCCGGCTACGATCCGAGGCAGCGTGTCGCCGAAGGCGACGTCTGGGCCGGGGTCTGGGTCTATCTGCCGCTGCCGCCCGCGCGATCCAACGCAGAACAGCTATTGGCCAAGCTCAAAGCAGGCGGTATTGACGACGCCCTGGAAATGCCCGGTCCCAATGAAGGCTCGGTCATCTCGCTCGGCCTGTACAGCGAGGCCAAGCGCGCCCAGGCGCGAGTTGCCCAGGCACAGGCGCTGGGATTCAATCCGGGCATCGCCGACCGCAAGCGCACCGGCAATGTGTATTGGATAGACATCGATTTGAAGCCAACCGAGAGTTTATTGAACCCCACCGATTTGCAGGGGGAAAGCGGCCACATCGTGCGCCTCGAAGTGAAAGGCTGCCCCTCGATGGCGGGCGCGTCGACATGAAGGCCGCCGCCGCCATGCTGCGGTTCTCGAGCGCCATCGGCGCCGCGATCGGCTACGGTTGTCTGTTCGCCTTCCTGGCGCTGGTCGGAACCCAGGTGTACCGCTGGTTTCGAGACGGCGAGTGGACGCACGTTGGTTTGGCCGACGGGCTGCGCGAGGGACTGCTGCATTGTTGCGTGAAAGACGGCGCGAGCGGCCGGATCGCAACCTTCATGCAGTGGCTCGACGCACCCGAGCACTGGCTCGGCCTGCACAAGGTGTTCGAGGTCGTCCCTGCATCGCTCGCTTTGTTCGCCGTGAGCATCGTGGGAAACTGCCTGTTCATCTATAGCCGGGATCGCCTGCAGGGGCGCTGAGCGCGCGTCTTAAGCGGCGATCATTCGACCTTCAGGCGGATAAACGCCATCGCGCCTTGAGGATCGGTGCGGCCATAGAGAGGCGCCAAGGTCTGCGGCACGAAGTTGAATGCGTAGAGTGCGCCCGCGCCGACCTTGACGTGCCGGGTCAATCGAAAATCGCGAATCGCGCCGATCGATGTCTTGCCGACGGTATACGCGGTCCCCCGCAGCGGGCCCATGATAATGAGCTCATCGTTCTTTTCGCGCTCGACGCGGGCAAACAAGGTCCAGAGGTCGGTGGGTTGCAACGAGCTCTCGAGCACATAGGCGTTCAATGCCTCTTCGCCCGTGCTGCGGCGCCTACCCCATGCCACCGTCGTCGACCACGCGGTTTGCGCACCGAGCCGCCGCGTGAAAATCGCGCTCGCCGAGAAGCGCTCGTCATTCTTTTCGGGCTGCAGCTGCTCGGGGCTTATTTGATCGGCCCAAGAGGCTTGCATGGACCATTCGTGCGTCGGATTCCAGGAAAGCCTTGCGCTGCTCGAATCAAGCGCGCCATGCTCGATGGTGTACCGAAACTGATCGGGCTCACGGCCATGGAAACGCGATGCCTCTATTTTCCACGCGTCGTGTATCACGCCAATCGTCACCACGCCGTCGGTGATGTGCGTGGAGTCCAACCAATGATGGGCGATGGAAGCTTCCGGACTGTCCGAAATCGATTGCCGGTGCATGAAGGCCGGCGGACCGAAAGCCGGCTCGCCGGGCAGGCCTGCGTATAGAAAGACGCTGTCTTCATTGGTGAGCGCATGCGAATAAATGCCCGAGAGCTCCATGATCAGATCGTGCGGATGCTGTCGATCGACGAGCGGCGTCGTGCCGTTGGCGGTCTCGCCGGTTGCGAGCAGCAAAGGGTAGCCTGATTTGCCCATCAAGGGCTCGGGGCTCGCCATCGCACGAAATTGCAGGGTATCACCGCTGTCGAAATGCCGATTGGCCATCCCCATCGCCATGCCGGATACAAAGGTATCGGTATCGCCGCGCGGCCCCTGTTGCCAATCATAGACGCCATTCAGCAGCGTATGCCCCATGAGCATCCAGTCTCCCTCCATGAGGTGCACGCCGCCATGCGTGGAACTGTCGGGTTGCCAGGACGTGCCGGATGCCTCACGCGTCATGGGATACGATCCCAGCGCGCCCATCATCACGTGATCCATCGAGTCGTCACTCGCCATGGACATGTGGTTCATGTCGTCCGCGCCGAGCGCGGGGAGGGCGGCCGCGTCGAAGACCGCAAAGAGGGTCAGCGCGCGAAGCACACGCTTCGGATGCCAATTTCTATCGTTCACAAAGGTTCTCCGCGGACGCCCTGATGGACCGTGCTCGCGGCCAACGGAGTCGGCTCGAGCTTCAGTTGGCAACGCGGCGGCGGCGCCGCATCAGGTCAGGCGGAACGAGGGGGACGATCCAGGCGATCGAGCGCGATGATCGGCGGCCGCCCGATCACGGCGCTGGAGATTGCCGGGGCGGCGGGGAGCGCCGCGAGGTCATGCGAGGTAGTCGCTGCCATCGCAGCGCCGCAGCAGCATTTGCCGCAAGGGTGGTCGCCGTGCTGATGGGTTGCGGGCGACCCGTGGGCGCAGTGATCCTGAGCGGCGAACGCGGCGGCTACGCTGGCGGCGCCCGGGTTCGCGGCAGCACGTTGCCCGCAGGTTACCGCCGCAAAACTCTGCAGCGGCAGCAGCAAGGACAGCCACATGAATGCGGCGCGAAAAGTTCTGCGGAGTCTCATCTCGAGCGAAAACATACCACCGCGCGGGCAATAATACACGCGCACCCATCAGGTCTTGGGTTACGCTTGGAATTTCCGCGACCTTAAGGCAATGGAGGCGTTGATGTTGCTGAGGAGTTCGTTGATGGCCGCCGGCGTTGCCGCAATGCTCCTGGCAGGTCCTGCGTTCGGGCATGCCAAGCTGCTCCGCACCGTGCCCGCCGCCGATGCACAACTGCCGGCCGCGCCGGCATCGTTGACGCTGACATTCAACGAGAATGTGCGGCTCGCGGTCCTGACCTTGACGGCACACGGCAAGACCATTCCCGTGGCAGTCGATCGAAGCCTGCCGCCCGCGCCGCAAGTAAGCGTTCCATTGCCGGCACTGACGGCCGGAAAATACCAGGTGCAATGGAGCGCTTTGTCCGCCGCCGACGGTCATGTCACGAAGGGGACGTTCTCCTTCGTGATCGCGGGTGCGGCGGCGGCACCGGCGGCATCGGCCCGCTGAGCCGGTGCCCGCATCCCTAGGATTATGGGATGCTGCGGTGATCGCCTCCAAAGCGGTCACCTACGCGGCGACTTTCGGCGCGGCCGGTGCGGTTTTTTTTCTAGCGGCATGCGGATCGTTGCTTGCCGGCGGGGATCTCCTGCAAATTCGGCGCCTCGTACTGCGCTTGGCGCTGCTGGCAGTATTCGGTGGCGCCGCACAGATCCTCGCATCGGCGGCCTCGATGAGCGGCGGTGCAGCCGGAATGTTGGATGGGTCCCTGATAGGCATGGTCTGGCAAACCGGCGCGGGCCGCACGAACGGCATGCGCGCGGCCGGGCTGCTGTTGGCGGCGGTGACGGCGTGGTCACCGCGCGCCTCCTGGTGGGCCTGCTTGGGGGCCGCGGCGGCGGCGACATCGTTTGCCTGGACCGGGCACGCGCGTGCGCTCAATCCGGACGTGCTGCCGATTCTGCTGCTGAGCTTGCATCTGCTCGGAATCGCGTTCTGGCTGGGTGCATTGCTGCCCCTGAGCTGGGTCGCGCGCGGCGGCGATCTGCCGCGCATCGCCGCGGCGGCGGCACGCTTTGGCGCCGCGGCCGTGGTCGTCGTGGGCACGTTGGTCCTCGCCGGAGCGGCGCTCTTGTGGCTGCTGCTCGGCCAATCCATGGCACTGTGGACCAGCACCTACGGCCGCTGGCTGATTGTCAAGCTGGCGTTGGTTGCCTGTATATTGTGCCTGGCGGCATTCAACAAGTGGCGCTTGACGCCGCGCTTGCTGGCCGGCGACGGCCGAGCCGCAGCGAGATTGCTAAGGACCATCCGGTTCGAATTGCTGCTGGGCGGTGCGATCCTGGCGGTCACCGCGACATTCACCACCATCACCGGCCCGCCGGCGCTGTCGGATGCGGCTGCGGCATTGCGCGCCTACAATTGCGGGTGGTTTCGAGCAAGCTGAAGAGGTATGACATGCGAATTCTGCAGATCGTGGGCGCGATTCTGATCGCCGGCGGCCTTTTCGTTCTGATCAAGTCACCGTCCTATTCGAGCGAAAAAAGCGTGTTCAAGATCGGCGATGTCGAAGCGAAAGTCGCCCAGCAACAGGCGATCCCGCCGTGGCTGGGCGGCGTTGCGCTCGCGGGCGGGCTGGTCTTGATCATCGTCGGCGCCCGCAAGCCCTAGGGGCCTGTCTCCCAGCCATTCTATGTGCGGTATCGAACATACGGGGCGGCTGGTAGCGCGCAGAGCGCACCCGCGAGCGCTACGCAGGAACTGTCATGATCGCTTGATATGTACGCTGGCAGACAGTTGCGCTCGCGGATTTGATGCATACTCGGTCAGACAAGCGCGCCGAGCCTTAAGTAGCCGGCTACGCGTGCACCAGGGGAGGCACGGCAATGACGGCCGCCGAGAATCATTTGATCGAGTTGCTGCCGCGCAGCGACCGCCGGCGCTTGCTGGCCATCTGCGAGCCGACGGAGTTGGCGATGGCCGAAGTGCTGCAGCAAAGCGGCAGCCGCACGGCGCACGTCTATTTCCCGATCGACGCCACGATCTCGCTGGTCACCCCAATCGACGGCAAGCCGGCACTCGAGGTGGGCATGGTCGGCCGCGAAGGCATGGTCGGCGCGCAAGTCGTGCTCGGCGTCACGACTACGCCGCTGCACGCCGTCGTTCAAGGGCCCGGCAAGGCGTGGTCGGTCGCTTCACTGCCATTTCGGCGCGAACTGGCACGCAGTCCCGCACTGCGGCACTGTCTGGATCGCTATCTTTGCGTGGTCATGGCGCAGTTGGCCGTCTCGGCGGCCTGCCTGCGCTTTCATCTCATCGGTCCGCGCTTGGCGCGCTGGTTGCTGATGACCCAGGACCGGGCTCATGCCAGCAGCTTCCACGTGACCCACGAGTTCCTGGCATACATGCTCGGCGTACGGCGAGTCGGCATCACCGCGGCCGCCGGCGCGTTGCAGCGCGCCGGAGTCATCGAATATCACCGCGGGAAAGTCGTCGTGCTGAATCGCCGCGGGCTCGAGGCGGCGGCGTGCGCATGCTACGCGGCCGACCGAAAATCCTACGCAGAGCTGCTGCACTAGCCCGCGCCCTCACTTCGTCAGCTGTTTGCGCAGCGCGCGCAATTCGCGGCGGCGCGCGGCACTCGTTTTGGGGTAGCTCAATTCGAGCGTGTCAAGGGTATCGAGCACGATGCGCGACACGATGAGGCGGGTGTTCCGCTTGTCGTCGGCGGGAACCACGTACCACGGGGCGTGCTTGGTGCTGGTCGCGCTCAAGGCTTTCTCGTAGGCGCGCATGTAGTCGTTCCAGAAGCGGCGCTCCTCGACGTCCGCGAGGCTGAATTTCCAGTTCTTTTCCGGCCGATCGATGCGGTCGATGAACCGCTTGCGCTGCTCCTCCTTGGACAGATGCAGGAAGAACTTGATGATCCGCGTGCCGTTGCGGTCCAAGTGCCTTTCCAAATTCAGGATCGAGCGATATCGGTCCTGCCAGATGGTCTTCTCGCGCAGCTTGCCCGGCAGGCCTTCGCCGCGCAGGATCTGCGGATGTACCCGGGCAATCAAAACTTCCTCGTAATATGAGCGGTTGAAGATTCCGATCCGACCGCGCTCCGGCAGGTCGCGGGTGGTGCGCCATAGAAAGTCGTGCAGCAGTTCGGCCGCGCTCGGATGCTTGAAGCTGAACACCTGGCAGCCCTGGGGATTGACGCCCGACATGACATGCGCAATCGCACCGTCTTTGCCCGCGGCATCCATGGCCTGAAAAATCAACAATATCGCGTAGCGGTTCGACGCATAGAGCAACTCTTGTTGCGCGCTGAGTTCCTTGACGTGCTGGCTCAGCAGGTCCTGATATTGCTCGGTCGTCTGGTACACGGGAGCTACGAGCGTCGGCCATTGCTCGAGGTCGACCTCATCGCCTTCGCGTACACGAAAATCGCCGGACTTGATGTGCATCCGCATTCCTCATGCCTCCCGCGTGATCAGTGTAAATCGGCGGACAAGAAATACCGAGACAATCGCGCGCCGGTAGGCGCTTTCTGACAGCGACGCGCACTCCACGCGTACAGAGCTTTGCGGCGATTGCGCGCAGCATGCACGCTCAAGTGACGTCGCAGGCGTGCGCGCACGAGGAAGAACGCAATGAGCGGCGGTCGCAATTATCGGCTGAAACTCGTCTTGGCCTTGGGTGTGGCTTCGCTGCTGTCGGCGGCGAATCCACCGACTTCGAGCGCGGCGTCATTCGAATTGCCGCCGCTCAACTCGCCCGCCAGCCCCGAACACCACGTCGGCAAAGTGGTCTGGGCCGAATTGGTGACGCCCGATCTCGCGGCGGCCGAGCATTTCTATGGCGGACTGTTCGGCTGGACTTTTCAAAGCGTTCATACCGGTACGTCCGACTACGCGGTGGCCCTGGTAGATGGCCGTCCGGTGGGAGGCCTATACCAAAAGGCGATTCCGGCCGGCGAACATCGCCAGTCCGCATGGCTGACCTTTATCGCGGTTCGCGATGTCGACGCCGCGAAGCAGGCGGCGGTGGCGCACGGAGCCAAAGTCGTGTCGGATGCCAAGAGCTACCCGGCGCGGGGTAGGCAGGCCGTATTGGCCGACCCGGAGGGTGCCGTGTTCGCGATGCTGGCGTCGAGCAGCGGCGATGCGCCGGATTTGCTCGCGGTCCCCGGGGAGTGGATTTGGAGCTCATTGCTGACCCAGGATGCCGGAACCGAAGCCGCCTTTTATCAACAGGTGTTTTCCTACGATGTCTTCGACTTGGCGAGCGAGGACGGCTTGGAGCACGTGATTCTCTCGAGCGAAGATTTCGCCCGCGCGAGCGTCAATGCATTTCCGCCCGGTGCCGCACACCGACATCCGCATTGGCTCAACTTCATCAGAGTCGAGCACACCATCGACGCAGTGGCCAAGGCCGTGTCGTCGGGTGGGCGCGTCCTGGTCGAGCCGCACGTCGACCGCCACGGCGGCCAGGTTGCGGTTGTCGCCGATCCGGCGGGAGCGCCGCTCGGGTTGATGGAATGGACCGACAGCGACAGCAAGGTAGAACCGAAATGAAAGCCCCGCACATCCCGTGGTTGGCGCCGGGACTCGCGCTGCTCGTGCTGGTACTCGGTTCTTGCGCGGTAACGGGCGTGGGCGTCGAGGGCACCGCCGGCTACGGCTACGATGCCGGCTATTACGAACCCTGGGGCTACGACTACGGCGGTTGGGGTGACGGCTACCGTGTGGGGCCCGGACGCGGCGGCGATCGGCGCGGCGGCGATCGGCGCGGCGGCGGTGATCCGCGCGGCGGCGATCGGCGCGGCGAGCATCCCTCGCGGCCGTATCGCGCGGCACCCGAATCGCGGCCAACCCCGTCGATTCCGCACGGCTCGCGCGGCTCCCGCCACTGACGCGCGGCCCGCGCGCTGCTACTATCGAGGACTCTTGGGTTCGCCGGAGTTCTGCGGATTGCTCGACTCGATACCCCGCCCCGACGCGCGGCAAACGCGCCGCATCCTGTTTGCGAGTCTCATCGGCACGACCATCGAGTTTTTTGACTTCTATATTTACGCTACGGCGGCGGTGCTGGTGTTCCCCAAGCTGTTCTTTCCCAAAGGCGATCCGGCCACTGCGATGCTGCAGTCGTTGGCGACCTTCGCACTGGCATTCTTCGCGCGTCCCATCGGCTCGGCGCTGTTCGGCCATTTCGGCGATCGCATCGGACGCAAGGCAACCCTGGTCACCGCCCTGCTGACGATGGGAATTTCGACCGTGTGCATAGGGCTGTTGCCGACGTATGCATCCATCGGCGTGCCGGCCGCGGCTTTGCTGGCGCTTTGCAGAATAGGGCAGGGTGTGGGTTTGGGCGGCGAGTGGGGCGGCGCCGTATTGCTGGCGACTGAAAACGCGCCGCCCGGCAAACAAGCCTGGTACGGATGCTTCCCGCAACTCGGCGCACCGCTCGGATTCTTGTGCTCGACCGGCGTGTTCCTGCTGATGAGCAATCATCTGACTGAGACGCAGTTGCTCAGTTGGGGTTGGCGCGTACCGTTTTTGGCCAGTGCCGCGTTGGTGCTGGTGGGGCTGTATGTGCGGCTGCAGCTCGTCGAAACCCCCGACTTTCAGCGCAGCATTGCCCGCGGCGAACGGGTGCGGGTGCCGTTCGCGGTGGTATTCGCGAAGTATCCTCGCCGGCTCCTGCTGGGGACGTTGGGCGCGATCACCGCATTCGTCGTTTTTTATCTCATGACCGTGTTTGCTTTGGGATGGGCGACCGGCTCGCTCGGATTTCCCCGCCAGGAGTTTTTGATTCTGCAGATGGTCGGAGTGCTGTTCTTCGGCCTGGCGATCCCGATATCCGCGATCATCGGCGACCGCATCAGCGAGCGCGTGATGCTGATGATTGCCGCGGTCTTGATCATCGCTTTCGGGTTCGCCTTCCGGCCGCTGTTCTCCTCCCACGAGGAGCACAGCGTCTTCGTGTTCTTGGCGCTGGGGTTTACCTTGACCGGCCTCATCTACGGTCCGCTCGGCAGCGCGCTCGCAAAAATGTTCCCCACCGCGGTGCGCTACACCGGCACATCGCTGTCCTTCAATATCGCGGGCATTCTGGGCGCCTCTCTGGCGCCCTCGATAGCAACCTTTCTGGCTTTGCACTACGGCGTTGCCTATGTGGGGTATTATCTGTCGGCGGCCGGCCTCGTCACCTTGATCGCTTTGCTGCTGATGAGAGCCGGCACTTGGGGAGATCGACCATGACTCGCAATCTATTCAAGCTCTCGACTCAGGCGTCGGCGCTCCTTTGCGCTCTGAGTCTGTGCGCGGCGGGCTACGCAAATGCCGACGCCTACGACGCGGCGGTCGCCAACCCTGGCCGCAGCGCCGCGGATGTGAAACGAGACGCCTTGGACCACCCGGCCGAGCTGCTGCGTCTCACCGGCATCAAGCCGGGCATGCGAGTTGCGGATGTGCTCGCTGGCGACGGCTACTACAGCGAGCTTGCGAGCCTTATCGTGGGTCCGAAGGGCAAGGTGCTCATGATCAACAATGCCGCCTTCGATCATTGGAGCGACGGCCCGCTGCAGGCGCGCTTGGCATCGGACCGGCTGGCCAACGTCGAGCATCAAACGCTCGATCTCAACCATATGAAGCTCGCGCCCGCAAGCTTGGACGCGATTCTATTGGTCAAGGTGTATCACGATCTGTATTGGATCGATTCGGAAGGCGTCTGGCCGAAAATCGACACCCGGGGCGTGCTCGACCAGCTGGCGCACGCGCTGAAACCCGGCGGAGTTTTGTTGTTGGTGGACCATTCGGCCAAGGCGGGCAGCGGCACCGCTGCCGCATCGCCGCTGCATCGCATCGACGAAGCCTACGCGATCAAGGATTTCGAATCTCACGGCTTCAAGGTCGCCGCCAAAAGTGACCTGTTGCGAAGGCCGGACGATGCGCGCGACCAGATAAGCTACAAGGGCGCCGCGCTCGGCAAGACCGATCGCTTCGTGCTGGTGTTCCACAAGATGGCGAATTGAATCGGCGTCCGCTGCGGCGCTGAGGCCGCCGCGGGGCGGCCCAAAACGGCTTTGCTCACGGCGGCCGCGCTCATTTCGGCTGCACGATCAAAATCGAGAGGCTTTCCGGGACGATGCTGGGACGCGGATGCGGCTGCTCGTCGGTTGCCGGCGGCGCGGGTCCCAATTTTGCGGCCGCCATGTAAATCCTGTGCGCGGCGGGATCGAGCACCATGGTGCGTGCGCTGACCTGAGTCGTCACCGTCGCTAGCACCGTATAATCATCCGGAGTCTCCTGGTGGATCTCCGTCAATGTGCCGTCCACGCCGTTCGAACTGAACACCAGGCCCAGGTCGGCGTCGTACGCCGCTGCGTCCGGTCCTCGGCCGATCACGATACGGGCAATGCGCTTGCCCGATAGGGAATCCGTCACCGCCATGACTTGGTTCTCGCAGACTGAAAACAAACGGTGATGCTTCGCGTCGAGCGCGAGGCCCGTGGGGTTCGTGCACTCCGGCAGGGACCAAGTCGCCTTCACAATCAGCGACTTCGCGTCGACGGCGACCAGCTTGCCCGGCTCCCCTTGGATGTTCACGTACACCATGCCCGCGCCGTCCGTCGCCATGAATTCCGGCGGACCCGGAAGCGGGATGGTCGCCGCGACTTGCAGCGTTTCCGCATCGAGCACCGAGAGATTCGACGATTCGCCGTTGGCGGTGAAGACGTAGTTGTGACGCGGCTCGTACAGGATGGCATCCGGATTCTTGCCGGAGACCGGGACTTCTTGAATCACGCGCAGCGTGTCGAGCTCGAATACCGAGACGGTGTTGCTGCGGCCGTTGCTGGTGAAGCCGCGCTTCAGCGCCGGCGCGAACGCGATGCCGTGAACCCCCGCGGTGTTGGCAATCGTCGCCACGAGTTTGCCGCTGACGGTTTCCACGACGTCTACCTGATCGCCGCGGCTGACGAACAGCCGCGCGCCGCTCGCCTCCAGCGCCAGGTAATCCCACTCGCCGTTGCCGGGCAGGTGGAAACTCTTCGACACGGTGTACAGCGGTGTGGGAAGCGGAGACGTATCGGCTGCCAGGCTCGTGCCGGCGGCGGTCTGCAGCAGTGCGCACACGATGAACACGAGATAACGCAACGCGCAAGACTCCTCATCGACCAGCGTTTAGTCTACCCGCAAGGAGCCCATCTGAGTATTCCGGCGGCCGCGACCGTGACGCTCCGCGTAAGGAAACGGAAGCGCAGCGCTTGTGCGTGTAATTTCTACAAGTAGAGGGATATCATCGAATCATGGTGCGAGATTATCTGGGCAATCCGGTCGGCGCGCTTCGCGATTCCACGTTGCGCGGCATCGATGATTTCGTCGCGGGCTTGCTTGGGTACGAGACGCGCGCGGAACGCATTCTCGCCGCCGCCGATGCGGCACGAGCCCGGCACCCGGATTGAGATCACCATGGGAACCTCGATGTCCGGCGACGCCGCGGAAGCTCTGTTCAAGACCATCGACGAGCGGCGCGACGAACTCGTCGAGCTGACGCGCGCGCTGATCCGCTTTCCGACGGTGAACCCGCCCGGAGAGGGGTATCTCGCCTGCGCGGAATTCATCGGCCAGCGCCTGCGCACCCGCGGATTCGCCGTCGATTATGTGCATGCGGTAGGCACCCCGGGCGACAGCGAACGCTACCCGCGCATCAACGTCATTGCGCGCCGCGCCGGGACGGCTGCGGGGCCGTGCGTGCACTTCAACAGCCACATCGATGTGGTGCAAGCCGGCAGCGGATGGACTTTGGACCCATTCGCCGCCGTGGTGAAGCAAGGCAGAGTCTATGGCCGGGGCGCATGCGACATGAAAGGAGGCCTTGCGGCGTCCATCATCGCGGTCGAAGCGCTGGTCGACTCCGGCGCGAAGTTGCCGGGTACGCTCGAGATCTCCGGCACCGTCGACGAAGAGTCGGGGGGCTTCGGCGGCGTGCACTATTTGGCGGAGCGCGGCTGGTTTACCCCGCCGCGCGTCGATCACGTCATCATCCCGGAACCGCTCAACGTCGATCGCGTCTGCATCGGCCATCGCGGCGTGTGGTGGGCCGAGATTGAAACCCACGGCCGCATTGCGCATGGGTCGATGCCCTTCCTCGGTGATTGCGCCGTACGCCACATGCATGCCGTCCTCGATCGCTTCGAGCGTGATCTCTACCCCAAGCTCGCGGCGCGGCGCACGGACATGCCCGTGGTGCCTTCAGGCGCGCGTCATTCGACGCTGAATATCAATTCGATCCACGGTGGCCAGGGGGAAACGGCGGGATATCCCGCCCCTCTGGTGGCGGATTCCTGCCGCATGGTCATCGACCGCAGACTGCTGATCGAGGAAAGCCTCGATGGCGTCAAGCGCGAGGTACGCGACCTGCTGGATGTGCTGGCCGAAGAGCGCGCGGGGTTTCGCTACAGTATTCGCGACATTTTCGAAGTGCGTCCCACCCTGGCCGACCGCGAAGGCCCCGTAGCCCGCAGCACCGCGGCGGCCATCCGCCGTGTGCTCGGCCGCCAACCCGAGTTCATTTGTTCGCCGGGCACTTACGATCAGAAGCACATCGATCGCGTCGGCAAGCTGCGCGATTGCATCGCCTACGGACCGGGAATTCTCGATCTGGCGCACCAACCGGATGAATATGTGGTGATCGAGGACATGGTCAACTCCGCCAAAGTAATGGCGCTGGCCGCCCGCTCGCTGCTCTGCGGAACGTTCATACCCTAAGGGTGCTCCGCGCCGCGGCCATGACCGCGCGGGACAGGCGCGCCAGCATAGGCATTTGCAGGCGGGTGTGCTGCCAGAACAGCGGCACCGAGAGCGTTCGGCCGGGCACCAGTTCGATCAGGGTGCCTTCACGAAGCTGCGCATGCACGAGCAGCAGGGGATTCACTCCCCAACCGATGCCCGCGACGCCCGCGTCGACGAACGCCTGGATCGAGGGCAGCCAATGGGCGGGAACATCGACTTTGCGCTTGCATACGCTGCGGACCCACCGCGCCTGCAGCCGGTCCTTGCGGTCGTAGTTGAGGCTCGGCGCCTCTGCCAGAGCGGCCGCCGAAACGCCGCGGGGAAAATAGCGCCGCACATATTCGGGGCTTGCGACCGCGACATAGCGCAGCTTGCCGAGAGCGGTGCTGTCGCAACCTTGCACCGGGCGCGAGTTGGCGGTCACCGCCGCCTGCACTTCGCCGGAACGCAGCCAATCGAGGGTGTGTTCCTGATCGTCCAGCACGACGTCCAACAGCGCGCGATCGCCGCCCAGGAACCCCGTCATCGCACCGATGAACCAGGTGCCCAGACTGTCGGCGTTGACAGCCACCCGCAGCGTCGCGCGCCCGCCGGCATCCCCCGAGGGAGCGACGCGCGGCAGGGCCGCGCGCAAATCCTGCTCCAGCATGCCGACTTGCTCCACATGCCGGCACAGCAAGCGGCCGGTCTCGGTTGCCCTGCACGGCTGTCCGCGCACGATCAGCACGCAACCCAGGCGCTCTTCCAGCTGCTTGACGCGCTGCGAGATCGCCGAAGCTGTGACGTTGAGCGCCCGCGCCGCGCGTTCGAATGATCCTTCACGCACCACGGTCGAGACCGCCGCCAGCGACGCATAATCGAGCATTAGCATTCCTTAATACGCTTCAGGAAGTTTAACTGGATTCATGAAGAGACGGAACCGACACTGCCTGAATGTCGACCTCCGCGTTCACAGCCGGTTTCGTATTGAGCGCCACGCTCATCATCGCCATCGGTGCACAGAATTCCTTCGTGCTGCGTCAGGGGCTGCGCCGCGAGCACGTCGTGGCAATCGTCGCCTTTTGCGCGCTCGCCGATCTCGCGCTGATTTCGGCCGGGGTCGTCGGTCTTGCGCAGGTACTCGGACGCGCGCCGGCGCTCGCAACCGCGCTCGGCATGGCCGGCACCCTGTTTCTCCTCTGGTACGGCCTGTGCACGCTGCGCCGCGCATTTCGGCCGCAGTCGCTGCGGGGGGGCGGCGGTGTGCGCGTGTCCCTGCGGGGCGCGGTCGCTCAGGCGGCGGCTTTCACGTTTCTCAATCCGCACGTGTATCTGGACACGATCCTCTTGATGGGGTCCGTCGGCGCCCGCCAGCCGGCGGGCTCGCGGCTGTGGTTCGTCGGCGGCGCGGCGCTCGCGAGCGGCGCATGGTTCACGGCACTGGGGTTCGGTGCCCGTCTTCTAGCCCCGCTTTTCTCCCGGCCGCGAGCCTGGCAGGTCTTGGACGTGCTCATCGGAGTGACGATGCTGGCGCTGGCCGCCGCCTTGGTATCCAAGCTCTAGCGCGGCTGCGCGGCGATGACCGCCAAACCCTGCAAAACCAGATCCGGAACGATCTCGCCGCGCGCGCGCATCGTGCCCGTGATCATGCCGGCATCGCCGCCGGTGATGAACATTTTGGGCTGGGTGCCGGTGCTCTGTTCGATCACTTCGGCGGCGCGGTCGGCCATCCCCGCCAATGCAAAAACGGCGCCGCGCGACACGGCGCCGATGGTGTTGTTGGCCAACACGCCGGCCAGCGAGGGCGTGCTGCGCGCAACCGCGTCGGCGATATCGCGGGTCTTGCTCATCAAGGCCTCGCGCATCATGTGAATGCCGGGCACGATCAGTCCGCCGAGATGCCGGCCGCCGGCGTCCACACTGTCGACCTTGACCGCCGTGCCGGCATCGACCACGCACAGCGCCGAGCGCGCCTTGGTCCACGCTCCGATCAAGGCCAGCCAACGGTCGGCCCCCAACAAAGACGGATCGAGATAGCCGTTGGTGAGCCCGTGAAACTCCTGCGTCGCGGTCACGAATTCCAGCTTGACGCGAAACACCTTTTTCGTGAGACGAGCCAGCGCTTTCGCCATCGCCGGCCCGGCGACGTTGGAGACCAGCACCCGGCTCGGGAGTTGGCCGGATTCGAACAAGGCGCTGGTCCAAATGCCGGGCTTCGCGTCGCGATGCACGACGGCCTGTTGATCCGACAGCCCGGTGCTCGTGAGCCAAGCCCACTTCAGGCGGGTGTTACCCACGTCGATGACCAAAATCATGTGCAGTTCGTTACCTAAATTCGCCGTGAATCGCGAATACTACCTTGAATCAGCGACTTAGGTGGGGCGCTGCCGGCTTGGAGTCGGCGGCGCCGAGTGTGGCGAGCACGGCATACACGGCTTGCGATACCCGCTCCTCGATTTCCGCCGCGTTGCGAAGATGCACCGGATATCGGATGTGGGCATCGACACCCGTCGCCGCGAAACTCAGCTGCACGCGCGGTTGCCCGTCGCCGCCGGATACTCGATGCGCGTGGCTCTTTGGATTTCCCTGGATTGCCGCACGATTTCCTCGCACTCATCCTTGAGAACATTGGTCACCGCCGCGGACAGCTTTTCCTTGGCCGCGGCAAAGTCGATTCCCGCAGGAAGACCGACGGTGATTTCGCGCCAGACGAAATTGACGCCGTGCATTTGCTTGAACAGTCCGCTCGACACTTGAAATACGATCGAATTGGCAAAAGCGACGACCCGGCCCGTCGGCCCCGACAAGCCCTTGGCCGCCGAGTTCCATGAGATGCATCCTGACCAATCCCAGTCGATGACCTCACCCGTCACCTCGCCGATCTGCACCCGATCGCCGACGCGGAATCCGTATTTTCCGATCAGAAAGAAATAGCCGACAATGGAAACGAGAACGCTTTGCATGGCGACGGCGAGACCCGCGGTGATGAGGCCGGCAAAGGTCACGATCGAACCCAATTCGCTGGCAAACGAAAAGCCGGCGATCACACCACCAAGGACCAGAGCGCGATCCTGCGCAGCAGCAGGAATTGGTAGCGGCGGCGCGAATCTTGTACATATCGCAGCACCGCTCGCCGCCAGACTTCGGCGGCCGGCAAACACGATCGCCAACAGCACCGCGAGCACGGCTGACACGCACTCCGAGGATTTTGAGAGCGTTGCGGTATTGGCTCTTGACGGCATCGCGCCAATTGCCCAAGTTGCGGCGGTACTGGCTGAGCAGCACGATTTCCTTGCTCAACGGGATCATCAGCGCCGACGTTTGCTTGAACTGATTCGACAAGGCGTCGAGTTGATCGCGCACCTGCCCGAGCGCCGCACTGTCCGCGGTATCCGCCTGCGCCGCCAATGCATCGCCGCGCGCCGACAGCCCCTTCAACTGGCTGATGAGCGGCGTGCGCAGTTGCGCGAAGGTCGCTTGCAGAGCCGCGGTTCGCTGGTCGACGGCATTGATCGTGGCGGCCTTCTCGGAAAGCCGTATCACATTCGCAGCCAAGTCCCAGATGCCGTAGCGGGCCGCGGCAATGCTGCGGCGCCCGTCAGCGACGCCATGGACGCGGGATCGAGGACACCGTGGCCCCCGGCGCGGCCGCCGCGGGCGCCGCGGGGGTCGCCGCCGCGGCAGGCGCGCCCACCGATGCCGGCGCGGTCACGGCCATGGCGTCGATCTGCGCCTTCAGCGCGCTCGGCGCTGAAGGCCGTTCGTGTCGTTTTGGCTCGGAGAAACTCGACATAGTGGCGAGCAGGGTCTTCCTCGCGTTGATCAAGCTCGAGTTCGCCCTGCAGCTCGGATATCTTGGCCTGCAGGTCGCTCTTCTGCGCAGCACGCGCCTTTGCAAGCTGGGCACGGGATGGTCCAATTCGGCTTGGACCTGAGCGGCTTGCGCCGCGAATTTGTTTTGCAGCTGAGTCAGCGATCTGCGACGGGATGGCGCGCCGCCGTTATCCTTGGGCTGCGGTTGCTTGGCGAGAATTTCGGCATTGGCCCGCGCCAGTTCAAAGGCCAGGCCAATGACTTGATTCGCCGTCTGCCGATTGTCATACAGGATCAAGAGATCGCTGGGCTCGCCGGCCGCCTGCTGTTGGATGCCGAGCGTGCGGTACCAGTCGATCGTTTGATCGAGCATTTGGATGACCTGCTGGCCGGTCATCGGCGCGATCACGGCCGGTGCGGCCGGAGACGCCGCCGGTCGCGCCGGCCGCTTGTCCTGCGGGAGTGGCCGCCGGCGCCGCCGCGGCGACCGATGCGGTCAGTGCGAGACACAGGGTCAGCACCGCCCTCGAGACCCCTTGATGAGGATTTGGCTTGGACATAACTCAATCGTACCCCTTTGATGCCGGCGAAAGACGCTACCATATGTCGGTTGCAGGGCGGGCCGCTGGTGCGGTGTGAAGTGTTTTTTATCGGGTAGCGGATCATGTTCGAGTTGAAGCAGGCGATTGCCAACGTGGCGGATTTCCCACGCCCGGGTATTTTATTCCGCGACATCTCGCCGTTGCTGCGCGACCATTTCGGCGCCACGGTGCAGGCCTTGGATGCGTTGCTGAGCGAAGCGGAGTGGGGCGAGATCGATGCATTGGCGGGCATCGAGTCGCGCGGCTTCATTCTCGGTGCAGCCCTCGCCCTGCGCCGCAGTAAAGGTTTCGTTCTGGTGCGCAAGCAGGGCAAGCTGCCGCCGCCGGTGGTCGACGTGGCCTATGACCTCGAGTACGGTTCCGGCGTATTGGAAATGCAGCGCGGCAGGGGCGCTTGGTGCTGATCGACGACGTGCTCGCGACCGGCGGCACGATGACCGGCGGCCGCCGAGCTCTGCCTGAACGCGCCGGTTACAGGTTCGGGCGCTGGCGGCCCTGATCGATTTGAACCTCGTCAAGGAACTATACCTGGCGGACCTGCGCTTGCGCGCGGCCATCGACTACTAGATGCCCGGGCTGTCGATGCAGAGTTGCCGCGGCACGTTGGTGGTCGTTCGCCTTGCGAACCGAATCCGCAGGGCGTATTCGAGGCGGCGGGAATGTGCCGGTGCTGTATTGCGGCGTCGGCAAGGTCAATGCAGCGTTCGCGCTCGCACGCGAACTGGCGCGCTACGAGCTGCGCGGACTCAGGCATGCCTCAGGTGATGAATTTCGGATCTGCAGGAAGCCGGCGTTCACGCCGCGGGCACGCTGGTGGGTGCCACGAGTTCGTCCAGCGAGACATGGACGTGCGTGGCTTGGGGTTCGCATTGGGGGTGACGCCGTATCGACGATGCGCCGCCCGTGCTGCGCTTCGAACCCGTATTCAGCACTTGCCGGCCGCGGTGTGCGGCAGCGGCGATTCGTTTGCGACCGGGGCCGCCGAGCATGGACTGCGCGGTCGTCGACATGGAGGCCTATGCGCTCGCCAAGGATGTTGGCGGTACGAGCGGGCGCCGCTTCGCTTGCGCGAAGTACGTGAGCGACGGTGCGGATCATGCGGCCGCGGATGATTGGCAGCGCAATCAGCACAAGGCGGCCGACGAATTTCTGAGTCTGTATCGCGGCGCCGTACGGTGAGTCATCGGCGCTCGCGCTGGAATACTTGCGGTTCTCGATGCGGCGACCGCCTTGCCGGCGAGCGCGGGCGCCGAGGGGCTGTCACGGCGTGGTCTGGACCCACGCCGATCCCGGACGGCGATGCCAGATCAGCCGGCGACATCACGGTCGTCAACGAGAAGCTGGCGTTCGCACTGGCGGTCGGATCGCCGGTCCCCTACGGCGTGCCGCGCGGCGCAATCATCGACGTGGCGCCGGTGGTGGACGGAAGATCGGCCGCGATTGCGTGGTGTTCGCGGACTTCATTCCCAATAACTGGTCGGCTTGGCCCAATACCTATCCAGCACATCGAGATTCTCGAGCGCGGCCCGCGACGCGTCGTCGTGCGCACCGTGCGCGACTGGGGCAAGGTGACCGTCACGACGGTCTACAGTCTCGAGATCGAACGCCGACTCGGTCGAGATTCGAGCGACGATGACACAACGGTGGCGGTGCGGCGCTCGCGGATCTCCTGTCGGGCATGACGCTATGGCCGAAGGGCGGATATTTTTTCGGCGTTCCCGGGAATGGCCGGCGTCGCGCAGGGCGCGATCGAGCGGGGCGCTCGCCGACCGCGTGGTCGCCTATGATGAAAACTGGACCGTGGCGCTGCACGCGCCGTACGCCGATCACATCGCCGACGGCTCGATGGACATGTACCGGCTCGCATTCGCTGGCAGCCGGGCGACAGCCCGCGTCATTCGATGGCTGGTTGCAGGTCGGCTCGAGCGGCGACCTGAAGCCCGATCATCGCGGCGGAAATCGCACGCAGGCATCTGGCATCGGGAGTCATTCGCGGCGCGGTCAGCGGCGGCGACGGCAAGCCGGTCGAGACGCCGGTGGTGGTGATCGAGAAGCAGGGCAAGCCCTACGCGTGGGTGTTGGGCCGCCGCGGCGCATACGAGTTCACGCTTCCGGTGGGCGACTACGCTCTCTACGCCACCGCCAAGAATTATTCACAAAGCGAGCGGATTGCCGTGCATGTGGCGGCCGGCGCAGCCGTCGATGCGCGATTTCCGCGATTTGCAGCGGCCCGGAAGCATCCAATGGTCGGTCTCGGATGCGCGCAACGGCCAGCCCTTGGATGCGCGCATCAGCATCGAGCGCGGCCAGAAGCCATTGGTGGAGTTTCTCGGCCGCGAGCACGTTCTTCACCGACCTCGATCGCAAGGGCCGTGCCGACGTGCCGATCGCGCCCGGCGACTATCTCTTTACGGTGTCGGCGGGCGGAGGATTCCTGTCCGAGCGGCTGAAGGTCGAACTTGCGGTTGCTCCGGGCGGTGTGCAGACGGCAAATGCCGCGCTGACGCCGCTGTTCGATCCGCCGGCGCGGCATTGGTATTCGGCGGATCTGCATCATCACGCCGATCAGGCGGAGGCGGTGACCCCGCCCGCGGATTTGGCGCGTTCGCAGCTGGCCGCCGGGCTCGATCTGTTGTTCGTCAGCGATCACGACTCGATGGTGAACCACGCCGTCCATTGCAGGCAATCGCCGCTCGCCGCGGCGTGGCTTTCATCCCGAGCATCGAGCTGTCCGCCTCCTGGGGTCATTTCAACGCCTATCCGTTGTCGCCCGGTCAGGAACTGAAGCTCGACACCGGGACCGCGACCATCGATGACATCCTCAAGGAGGGCCGCCGCCTCGGCGCGACGGTGGTGCAGGTGAATCATCCCTTCATCCCGTACGGCTATTTCACCAGCGTAGCCGCGGGCGTGGCGCCGGGCGGATTCAATCCGGCCTTCGATCTCATCGAGATCAATGCGGCGGAACCCGCCGACGACGTGAAAGTGCTGCAAACCCTGTGGAGTTTCTGGAATGCAGGGCATCGTTATTACCTGACCGCCGGCACCGATACGCACGATGTGTGGCACGCCGAATCCGGGAGCGGTACGCACCTTCGCTCACATCGACGGCGCAGTGACCGCCCAGGCATTCGCGCAGGCGCTGAAGGAGGGCCACGCTTACGTGACGTTCGGCCCGCTGATGTTTCCGTCGGTGATGTTCGGCGATGAATTGAAGGTGCGGCCCGGCGAGATTCTTTACGCTGGGCTTCGACTTGAAGTCCGTCGCCGGCGTCAAGACAGGCCGAGCTGATCGGGTCCGGGGCGGTGCTCAAGACGCGAATCGTTTCATGCTCCGGCGCAGGAAGTGCACGTCGACTTTACCCTGTCCACTGAACGCCGCGCGTGGTATTCATTGATGGTAGAAGACGAACAGGGTCATAAAGCCCACACGGACCCGATCTGGGTCGATGCCGTCGACTCGCCGCTCGGGGCCGTGGCAGAAGAGAAAAAATGAGTCTGGATGAGCCGACTCATTGCGCTCAATGCTCCCAATGGCCGTTCACGTGCTGCCATTGCGAGCCGACCTGATCCCATCGGTCGGGAACCCAGTGAGCTCCCCGGTGCGCATACACGAAGCGTCCCGATACCCAGGAATACGCAGAACCGCTCCATTCCCAGTAGCCGGGAGCCCACACATAGCCATCACGCGGCGCCGGAGCTCGTTCATCGCGCGCCGCCGGGGGCGCAACCTCGGGTCCGGCGCCGGCCAGGGCCGCGATCGACCCGCCCATCGCGCCCGCCGCGAGGCACAGCAAACCCAACAATGCTTTGCTAACAGGCTTCATGTTCGAGCTCCTTGAGGATTATCACTTGACTACACAGATCGGTGTAAGTAAAACGTTATTCATGCCGCCTGTCAAGCAAAAATTACACAGATCTGTGCAATCATGAGCCGCTGGGCTGCCAAAGAGGCGATGCAAGAGCGGATTCTCGAGACAGCCGGCCGCCTGTTCTACGGGCAGGGCATCCGCGCCGTTGGCGTCGATACGATCGCGGCGGAAATCGGCATCAGCAAGCGCACGCTCTACAATTATTTTCCGTCGAAGGACGAACTCGTCGTCGCCTACCTGTCGCGGCACTGCATCCCGCCCAAAACGTCCGATAGGCCCTTGCTCGAGCAAATCCTTTACATGTTTGACTGGCTCGAACGTTGGTTCGGGAGCGATACCTTCCGGGGCTGCCGCTTCGTCAATGCCATCGCCGAGTTGGGCGACGCCACGCATCCGGGCACCAAGATAGCCGTGGCCTTCAAGGAGCAGCGACGCCTGTGGCTGCGTGATGCGCTGACTCGATTGAATGCCGCGGACCCCGAGGCTTTGTCAACCCAGATCGCGATCTTGGCGGAAGGCGCCATCATCGCGGCGCTGGTCCGCGGCGATCCCGGCATGGCCGCCGCCGCCAAGGCGGCGGCACGGGTCTTGTTGACGGCGGCCGGCATCGATACCCCGGACGCGGCCCCGCTGCCGGCCGGACATGCAGCACCGCGCAGGAGATCACGGCGCGTCACGCGCCGGGCGCGAAGCTAAGGGTCTTAGAACGCCCGCGCAGGCGAACTTAAAGCTACCAACCGACGGCCTGCCCGTCTTTGCGATGATCCGATGCGCCGCGGTACACGCCGGCGATCGGCTCCTCGGCGTCGGCGCCGGTGTGGGCACCGGGCGGCGTGTCGTGGTCCGGAGCCGGCGGCGCGGAGGGCGTGAAGGATATGGCCTGATAGCCGCCCATGTCCTCGCCGTTCGCTGAGATCACGATGTGTCCGAGCGCTTGCAACTGCGAGCCAAGCAACTCGTACAGACTCGACTCGAGCTGCACCGTGTTCGTGGCTTGGGCGTGTGAGAACCGCGCGGCATCGCCGGCCGCCTGCAAATTGGCGCCGTGGTCGATCAGGTTGAGCAGCACCTGCACATGCCCCTGCGCCTGCTGAGCACCGCCCATGAGGCCAAACGCGGCGAGCGGCCGGCCGTCCTTCATGACGAATCCCGGCAGCAGCGTGTGGAACGGCCGTTTGCCGGGAGCGATGAGATTCGGGCTGCGCGGATTCAACGAAAAGAGCGCGGCGCGGTCGTTCAAAACGAAGCCGTAGCCCGGCACCGTGATTCCGGAGCCGAAGGTGTCGTAGATGCTGTAAATGAACGACACCATGTTGCCCCAGCGGTCCGACGTGACCAGATAGACCGTTCCTCCCACCGGATCGCCGCGGGCTTCGGGCACACTCGCCTTGCGCAAATCGATTCGCCGGCATTGCTCGGCGGCATAGGTCTTCGAGATGAGCTTGGACAGCGGTACCTGCGCAAATTGCGGGTCGGCGTTGTAGGCGTACAGATCCGCGTAGGCAAGCTTCTTGGCCTCGATGAGCACGTGCCAGTAGAGCGCCGACTTCGGACCGAGTGCCGCGAGGTCGACTCCCAACTTGGGCGCACAGAGCTCGAGAATGTTGAGCATCTCCAATACCGCGAATCCCTGCGTATTGGGCGGAAACTCGTACACGTCGTAGCCGTGGTAATTGGTGCCGATCGGCGCCACCCAATCCGCCCGTGTGGCCGCGAGGTCGGCCGCAGTGAAGGTTCCGCCGAGCGCGCGCGATTTCGCCAAGATGGCCGATGCGATCTCGCCCTGGTAGAACGCGTCACGTCCTTGCGTCTGCAGGACGCGAAACGCATGCGCGAGCTCGACGTTGCGAAACACACTGTAGGTGGCCGGCGGCTTGCCGCCGACCAGGTAGGTTTTGACCGAATCGGCGTCCGACCCGAGAACCTCGGCACCATAGATCCAATCATTATGGATGCGCTCGCTGACGGCGAATCCCTGCTCCGCAAGAGTGACCGCCGGCTGCAGCAGTTCCTTGAAGCCCAGAGTTCCGGCCCGCTTGAGCAAGACATCCCAGGCATCCACCGTGCCTGGAACGGTGACCGAGTCGATGCCATGCTGCGGCATCTGCTGCACCGATCCGCGCGCGGCGAGGTGCTGCGGAGTCGCCCCGGAGGGCGCACGGCCGCTGCCGTTCAGAGCCACCAGCTGCTTCTCCTTCGCCAGCCACGCGATCACGAAGACATCGCCGCCGATTCCCGCGCTGCCCGGTTCAACGACATTCATGACGGCGGCCGCCGCCACCGCCGCATCGATCGCATTGCCGCCGCTTTTCAATATCTGCAGACCCGCCTGCGCCGCCAACGGCTGGCTCGTGGCCACCATTCCATTTCGCGCCAGGACTTCCGAGCGCGACTGCGCCAGCCAGCCGCTCGCGCGATCACCGCGGGCCGCGGCGAATTCGGCGGCTGGGTTCGGCGGGGCTGCTAGCATGATTCCCAGTGCCACAACATGTGCGATCAGCGCGCGCGCGAACCGGCGCTCACGCATCGACCGCGTCCAGCCGCGCCTTCTGCGCGAGGTTGGCGCTGCGCCATAGGTATAGCGCGAGCAACGGGCCGGCGCCCGTACGCATGGCGTGAGGTTCGTCGCCGGCGTGATGAATCAGCGTACCCGGAGGCCGGTCCCGCCAGCCGGCGTCACCTTGTTGCCAGGCGGCCGTGCCGCTCAACGGCAAGTACCATTCCTCGGCTTCGTGACGGTGGCGCGGATAGTGAGTGGCCGGCCCCAGCATGAGAAACCCGCAGGCGATCCGCTCGCTCGCCAAAGGTCCATGCGCGCCGAATATTTCGCTCCATCCGTAATTGTCGAGGAACTTGGTGTCCAATTCGTACGTGGAGTACGTTTGGCGCCAGCCCAGCGAGGGCGCTGTTTGCGCGACGGTGGTCACCAGGTCGTTGCCGAATGCGGCCGTATCGGCGGCAATCTGCGGCAACCAGCGCAGCACCGGCAAACCGGCCGCCGCCACCGGGCGCGATCGGCCGCCGCGCGGCCAATCGGAGAGCAAAGGAGCGAGCGCCGGCTCCTTGAGACTCTCCAACAGCAGCTTGACTTGCGCCGCGATATTCAGGGCCGTCGTCATGCTCTCCTTGGGCGTCGGACGATCAATTATACTGAAGTGCCGATAGTCACGCCGTGCGGAGAGTTCGTGTCGCCCAAGTTTTCGTTGACCGAAGGACCGATTCCGCGCACCTTGCTGGCCTTTTCCCTGCCCATCCTGTTCGGCAACGTGCTGCAATCGATCAATGGGTCGGTCAATGCGATTTGGGTGGGCAAGTTCTTGGGTGCTGCGTCCCTCGCTGCGGTGGGAAATGCAAATGTCCTGATGTTCCTGTTGTTCGGCGTGCTGTTCGGCTTTTCGATGGCCTCGACCATTCTGGTCGCGCAGTGCGTGGGCGCCAAGAACATTGCCGAGGCGAAGCGCGTGGTTGGCACCAGCGCGGTTTTCTTCCTGGGCCTGTCGCTCGCCATGAGCCTGATCGGATTTGCCGCGGCGAACCGGCTGGTCGCCTGGCTGGGTACACCGGCGGATGCCCTGCCGCTGGCGCTCACCTACATGCGCATCATATTTCTGGCGCTGCCCTTCATGGGCGGCTTGTTCTTCTTGATGGCCGTACTGCGCGGCGCGGGCGATTCGCGAACCCCGTTCGTCTATCTGTCGATGGCCGTCGCACTCGATATCCTGCTCAATCCCGCTGCTGATCTTCGGCTTGGGTCCGATCCCGCGTTTGGGGATCGCGGGCTCGGCGATCGCGACGTTGATCGCCCAGGCACTGAGCTTTTTCGCGCTGGTGGTCCATCTTTATAGAACCCACCACTTCTTGTGCATTCGCCGCAACGAGTTGCGCCTGTTCCGGGTCGATTGGTCCTTGGTGCGATTGTTGGTGACGAAGGGCATTCCCATGGGATTGCAGATGTTCGTGATCTCTTCCAGCATGATCGCGCTCATCTCGCTGGTGAATCGCTTCGGCTCGCAGGAGACCGCGGCTTTCAATGCAGCGATGCAGCTTTGGAACTACGTTCAAATGCCGGCGCTCGCCATCGGCGCCGCGGCCTCTTCGATGGCCGCGCAAAACGTCGGCGCCGGCAGGTGGGATCGCGTGGGCAAGGTTGCCACCACGGGGGTGCTGTTCAATTTCCTGATCGGCGGCTCCTTGATCACGACCGTCTTCGTGTTCAACCAGCATGCCCTGAGCCTGTTTTTGCCCGCCCACGGCGCGGCGCTGAACCTGTCGGTCGCATCTCAACCGCATCGTCATTTGGTCATTTCTCTTCTTCGGTACGTCGATCGTGCTCTTCGGAGTGGTGCGTGCGACCGGCGCCGTGATGCGCGCCGCTCATCATGCTGATGATCTCGTTATGGCTGATCCGCGTGCCGTTTGCCTTTTCGGTCCTGGACCGCTGGCAAGCCGACGCGATTTGGTGGAGCTTTCCGCTCTCGTCCGTCATTTCCATGCTGATGGCCGTTGCGTACTACCGCTTCGGCGGTTGGCGCAAAGCGCGCATGGGAGTAGCCACCCGGGCGGCGTCGGTGCCCGGCGTTTGAAGCGGCCGCTGGCAGTACGGTGCGGCGCGTTCGGCGATATGGTGTTGTTGACCGCGTTGATCCGCATGCTGCATGCGCAGTTTCATTGTCCGGTGGACATCGTGACCTCAGGTCCGTGGAGCGAGCCGCTGCTGCGCGGCCAGCCGGGCGTCGGAGAAATCTGGACCCTGCGCAGCCGCAAGACCCCGTACTGGCTGAGCGCCGATCAGAGATTCGTGGTGCGGCTGCCTGCGCGGCGCGCGGCGCGGGTCCGACTTGGTATTGCGACGGCAGCGATGCGGCGCGGCCGTTGCTGGCGCGCGCCGGAATTCCGGACGGAGTTCATCGTCGACGTCAAGGACCATCCGTTGTTGCCCGGCGAACATGCGACCGAGCAATGGCGCCGGCTGGCGCAAATCATGCCATCCGCATTCGGCGTGGCCGCGTCGGCCGCAGGCGCCTGTCGCTCGAACGCCGCGGTCGCGCCGGGATGCTATCTGCAAGTCAGCGAGCGGCAGCGCGGCGAGCTCGACGAATGGCTGCGGGCGCGGGGACTCGCCGCGGCGCCCTTGATCCTGATTCAGATCGGCAACAAGCGCACGATGCGGCGCGGACTGCGCCGGCTGGCGGTCAACCACAAGTACTGGCCGAACGAGCGCTGGGCCGAGGTGCTGCGCCACCTGCGGCAGCACCATCCGGATCACGCCATCGTGTTGCTGGGCACGGGACCCGAATACGCGCTGAACCAGGAAGTCGCTGGCGCTGGCGGATGTCGGCCGGGCTGTACAACGCCGCCGACGATCTGCCCATTCCGCGGCTGGTCGCGCTGCTGGCGCGCGCCGCCGGCTTGATCAGCGTCGATTCGGGGCCGGCGCATGCCGCCGCGGCGGTGGGGTGTCCGCTGGTCGTGCTGTTCGGCAAGGCGCTGCCGTCGCTGTATCGGCCGTGGGGTACGGCGGGCAGCGGACGTCAAGGTGCTGTGCGGCGAGGCGGCCGGGCAACCCGATATGCTGGGAATCGACTGCGCGCAGCGTGATTGCGGCATGGTCCGATCTGAAATTGCGCGCCTGACGCCGCTCGAGAGGCGCGACGCGGGGTACGTCATCTCGCGCCGGCGCGCAACATGTCCTGGGTCACCAATACCACGCCGCGCTTGGTGACGAAGAAGCGCTGCCGGTCGACCGCGTGATCCCTGCCCGATCTCCGTGTCATCGGGAATCATGCAGCCCTCATCGAGAATGCAGCGCGTGATCTTGCAGCGCCGGCCGATGGTCACGCTCGGCAACAGCACCGAGCTCTCGATGCTGCTGCTGTCTTCGATGCGCACGTCATTCGACAGCAGCGACTCCTTCACGTAGGCGCCCGAAATGATGCAGCCGCCGGCGACCATGGAGTTGACCGCCATCCCGCGCCGGCCTTCCTCGTCCAGCACGAACTTGGCGGGCGGCTGCTGCGCCTGGTAGGTCCAGATGGGCCACTGATGATCGTAGATGTTCAGTTCCGGGTTGAGCGAGACCAGTTCCATGTTCGCTTCGTACAGTGCATCGACGTTGCCCACGTCGCGCCAGTAATTCTGCGCGCGCGTTTCGACGTCGTGGAACGGATAGGCAAATACCCGCAAGCGCGCCAACGCGGGAGGAATGATGTTCCTGCCGAAATCGTGATTGCTGGACTCGTTGGCCGCATCGTCGGTCAGCATCTTTTCCAGGCGGTCCATGCCGATGACGTAAATGCCCATGGACGCGCGCGCCAAATTTTCCTGGCCGATGATCGGATCGGGATTTTGCGGCTTTTCCGCAAACTTGGTGACGCGATTCGTGTCATCCGTGGTCATGATGCCGAATTCGTTGGCGCGCTCCAACGGCACGTCCACGACGCCGACCGTGATGTCGGCCTCGCACTGCTCGTGATAGGCGATCATCGGACCGTAGTCCATTTTGTAGATGTGATCGCCCGCCAGGATCAGCACGTGCGTCGGGTGGTGCGACCGAATGAAGTCCAGATTCTGATATACCGAGTCGGCGGTGCCGCGGTACCAGTGGGTGCCGATTTGCTGCTGAGCCGGAATCAGCTCGACGAACTCGCCGAGCTCGCCGCGCAGATAGCTCCAGCCGCGCTGGATGTGCTGGATCAACGATTGCGCCTTGTACTGCGTGAGCACCGCGATTTGACGAATCCCGGAATTGACGCAGTTCGACAGTACGAAATCGATGATGCGGAACTTGCCGCCGAACGGAGTCGCCGGCTTGCAGCGATGCTGCGTCAGGGCCTTGAGCCGCTCGCCGCGCCCTCCGGCCATGACCACCGCCAGCGTGCCGCTCGTCAATCGGCTGACATAGCGTCCGGTATTGCGCGCAGCGTGTCGCATACCCTTCAGCGTGCCACAGTCGTCAGATGCCTGCACGTTTTCTCGCGGCGCCGCCGAGGCCTTTGCTAGACTCCGGCAATGTCTGCATTGAGGCTGTGTGTCTTGAGTTCGGAGTTCTTGCCGTACGCAAAGACCGGCGGACTTGCCGATGTTGCCGGGGCACTGGTGCAGAATCTGCGGCTCCTGGGTCACGAAGTACATGCCTTCATGCCGCTGTATTCGGTGGTTCGCGCAGCACACCCCGAGCTGCAGCCCGTGCTCGGCGCGCAACATGTGCCGCTGGTCATCGGCGACACGGAATACCGCTTCTCCGTGCGAACGGAGAGCTTCCCCGGCACGGACATCGCGACGTACTTCATCGACTGCCCGGAGCTGTACGACCGTCCGGACTTCTATACCACCGACCCGGACGAACATCGGCGCTTTTTGCTGTTCACCCGGGCGGCGCTCGAAACCTGCCTCAGGCTCAAGATCGCGACGGACATATTTCATTGCAACGACTGGCATACGGCATTCCTGCCGCTGTATTTGCAGACGCTCTATGCAGCCGATCCGCTGCTGTCCCGCGCACGGTCGGTGTTGACGATTCATAACATCGGCTATCAGGGCATCATGCCGAGCGGCGCCGAGCCCGATTTGGGGCTGAGCGACGCCGCGGCCCGGCTGGATCCCGGCGATCGGGCGCGGGGAATGATCAACTCCTTGAAAACAGGAATAAAGTTTGCGGATTTGGTGACCACGGTCAGCCCGACCTACGCGCGTGAAATTTGCGAGGGACAGCTCGGCTTAGGGATGCAGGACACCCTGCGGGCGCGCAAGGATCGAGTGGCCGGGATCCTGAACGGAGTCGATTACCGGGAGTGGGATCCGCGGCACGACCCCCATCTCACGGCGCATTACGGACCGCAGGATTTGAGCGGCAAGCGCACCAACAAGGAACTGCTGATCGAGACCACCCAAATGCAGATGGTGCCGGCGCGGCCGTTGATCGGCATGGTGACCCGGCTCGCCGAGCAGAAGGGCATCGATCTCCTGTTCGACGCCTTGCCGAGTTTGTTGCAGACGCGCGATTTCGGCGTCGTGGTATTGGGCAGCGGCGAGCCCCGTTACGCGGCGTTTTTCGAGGATCTGGGGCGGCGCTTTGCGGGTCGCGTGGCATTTCGCTCGGGCTACGATGAGTCGCTGGCGCATTTGATCGAGGCCGGAAGCGACCTATTCCTGATGCCGTCGCGCTACGAACCCTGCGGCTTGAATCAGATGTACAGTCTGCGGTACGGAACCATTCCGATCGTGCGCAAGACCGGCGGTCTGGCCGATTCCGTGCAACATTTCGACGCCGCGAGCGGCACCGGCACCGGCTGCGTGTTCAATGATTACGACTCCGCGGCGGTGATCTGGGCCGTGGGGACTGCGCTCGATTGGTATGCCGATCCGAAGAGTTGGCAACAGTTGATCCAAAATGCAATGGCGCAGGATTTTTCCTGGCCCCGGCAGATCGTCGAATACGATGCGCTCTATCGCGGATTGCTGGGCGGCGGCTGATTAGAGATTCCGTTCGAGCAGCGCGTAGCGGCGGCCGTTGGGCAGGGAATAGATTTTCGCCACCCGTAGTCCCGCCGCCCCTAGCCAGGCTGGCCCCGATTGGTCGTCGGACCGCGGTGCCTCGCGCATTCGCCACGGTTCAAAACCATACCTTAACCGTTGCGCCAGCGAACCCGCGTGGCCGGGCAGTTGTACGACGACGAGACTTTGCGGTGCGGCGCCGACATCGGCTTTGAGTCGATCGACGGCGGCCACGTCGATGGGACCGGGTATCAGGTCCACGGTGGTTCGCGCATACATGTCGATCATGGCCCGAGTAGTCTCGTCCGGTGCAAACAGAATCAAAGGCTTGCCCGCCGCGTCGTGCCCAATGGTGCGAGCGATCGACGCTAAGTCCTGCCAGGAGTCGACCTGGCGGTACGCCTGCGATGCCGGCCCCGCGAGCAGCGCGGCGTAAGCCAGGAACAGCGACCACAACGCGCGCTGTGGTCGATCGCGCCCCGACGCCGCCCACGCACGAAGTGCGAGCCACGCGGCGATGATCAGACCGGCTGCGGAGATCACGATGAAGTCCGCGCGCGAGCTCATCGTGTTCCAGGCGTCAACGGCGATCAAGCCCAACGCCCCAACCATTACCACTATCCCCGCCAACAGCAGCGCGGCGGTGGCGCGCAATGCGCGCAGATCCCAGCGGTCCGCGCCCGCCGCGATTTCCTGCGACCACCAGGCGAGCAGTAAAGCGACACCGGGCAGCGCCGGGGCGAAATAGACATTTCGGGCGGTGGCGGCCACCGAGAGGATTGCCAACGTCGGCAGCGAGGCGGCGAGGGCGAAGCGCACCGGGCGATAGTCGTCGAGCGAAATGCCGCGCCGTCGCCACGCGCGGTACAGGGCGGCGATGACCAGCACAGTCCAAGGAAATAAGTAAAGGGGCAACTCGACCAGATATTTCCCCGGAAAATTGCGGTGAGCTGCCGCGTATTGGATTTCGTTAGGGGCATCGAGGTGTGTGAATCGGCCGACCAAGTTATTCCAGAAAAACACCTTCAAGTGAGCCATGCCGTCCGGGCCCGCGTATACGAACCAGATCCACGTGAATATCATCGCGGCCTGCAGCACGAATCCTACGTACAGTTCCCAGCGGAGGAGTTCACGCCAACGCTTCTCCCAGATGGCGAGGGTCACAATGGCCGTCGCAGGGACCATCCAGGCGGCGGCACTTTTGCTGAGAAAGCCCAAACCCAAGGCCAAGTGCATCCATGAGTAGCCGCGCAGGCGTTCGCGGGTGTTCGCCGCATAAAATCCCCGGTATGCGCCCAACAGCGCGACCGAAACCGCGGCGAGCAGGGGTGCATCGGTCGCAAGCCAGATGGCGACCTGATATGACAGCAGGAGGGTGCTCACGGCGGCTGCGGCGACCACGCCCGCGAGGCCTCCGGCGCAGCGTCGCGCCAGCAAGCCCATGCCGAGCGCGGTGATCAGGGCGTACAAAAGATTGGGCAACCGCGCGATCCAAGCTGCGGTGCCGAAAAGGCGGATGGGGACCGCCGCGAGCCAATAGGTCAGCGGCGGTTTTTCACAAAAGGCCTCGCCGGCCAGCAGCGGGACCGCCTTGTCCGCCTGCCAACTCATGCGCCAGGCAATATCGGCTTCGCGCGGCTCATCGGGGGTCCAATAGCCGCGACCGAACATGCCGACGCACCAAATCACCAGCAATGTCGCCGAAACCAGGGCAAGCGGTGAACGGAGCAGTTTCAGCAAGGCAGTATACTTCGCAGTCCACAAAGGAGAGCGCATGGCATTCGCTGACTATACTTCACGGGGCGCCGTCGCTTGCGTGCAATATTCATCAGGGCCGGTCAAGTAAACCTACCCAGAGCCGATACACCGGTCGACCCATGTCAAACACGTACACACCCGCCGCCAAGCTCTTCGGACGCCGCATACGCATCACGTATCTCGTCGCACTGGTGCTGTTGTTTTTCGCGAGAATGTGGAGCGTATACGGCGTGCATGGATTTCTCGGGTGGGATGCGGGACATGGCCGGATCGCCGGCATTGCCGGCCGCCTCTCGGGGCAGTCCACCGAGGTCATGCACGCGGCGTTCGTTCGCGTCTATGCGCCGCAGACGGCGGCCGGCGACAGCGTCGATCGCGCGATCGAGAGTTGGCTTGCGCAGCAGGCCCAGGTGGGGCGGCTCCTGGCGCGAGTCTGCGCGGGCGACGATGCGCTATGCATTCACTTTCGCGCCCTCGATGCGCGAATGCTCGCCGTCGCGGCGAGTGCGCGTGCTGCCGCTCGAGCGCTGCCCACCGAGCGCACCGCGGCGCTCGAGCGGCTCGCGGCGCTGCAGGGCGGCTACATTGCGGCGGCCGATGCGTGGAGCGATGAGCTGGCCGGACGCCTCATTGCGGAGACCGAAGCGCAGCAGCACACGCTGCTGGTGTGGGCCGTCGCTCAAGTGCTCGCCACCATTCTGGTGGTGGCGTTGATCGTGGAACCCGTCATCCGGCGGCTGCAGCGCGAGCGTACCGATGGCGATCGGTCGAGAGAGGCGGCGGAGCGCGCGAATCGCGCAAAGAGCGAGTTTCTCGCAACGATGAGCCATGAAATCCGCACACCCATGAACGGCGTGCTCGGTTTCGCAAACCTGTTGCGGGACACACCGCTCAACGACGAGCAGCGCGATTTCGTCCGCACCATCGAGAGATCAGGCCAGAGTCTCCTCGCCATCCTCAACGACATCCTCGATTTCTCAAAGATCGAGGCCGGCGCACTGACGTTGGAGAGAATCCCGTTCGATCTCCCGGACGCGATCGAGGAAGTGGCCGTACTGATGGCGGGTAGAGCCGAGGAGAAGCACTTGGAGCTGGGTCTGTCCATCGCGCCGGCCGTACCGGAACGTGTGGTTGCGGATCCGGGGCGCCTCAAGCAGGTTTTGATGAACCTGATCGGCAACGCGATCAAATTTACAACGCTGGGCTGCGTGCACGTCGAGGTAACCGCGATCAGCCAGGATGGAAATTGCTCGCTGCGGTTCAGTGTGCACGACACCGGCATTGGAATCCCGCACGCCGCTCAGGCGGCGTTGTTTCAAAAATTCACCCAGGCGGACGCATCCACGACCCGTCGCTATGGGGGTACGGGCTTGGGCCTCGCCATTTGCCGCCAACTCGTGGATCTCATGGGCGGCAGGATTGGAGTCGACAGCACGTCCGGCGCCGGCTCGACGTTTTGGTTCACGATCCCGGTCGAAGTGAGCGAAGCGATGGACTCCTGCGCGGCGGCTCCGCAGATCGCCGGGCGGCGCGTTCTCATCGTCGACGATCTCGAAATGAACCGCCGCGTGCTCGAGTCTCAGCTGAGGAGTTGGGGTGCCGAATGCACGAGCGCTGAGGGTGGTCGGCAGGCGCTCGCCATCCTGGAGCAAGCGTTCGCGGCTGGCCGTCCGTTCGATATCGCCCTGCTCGATCACTTGATGCCCGATGTCGATGGAGCCGAGCTCGGCCAAATGCTCCATGCAGATCTTCGGTTTGGCGAACTGAGGCTCATCCTCCTCACATCGGCTGAGCAACTCGGCAGCGCCAGGGAGCTATTGGCGCGCGGGTTTTCGGCCTACCTGACCAAACCGCTGGTGCGGTCGCGCCTGCTACGCGACGCCATGTGCCGCGCGCTGTCGCCTTGGACGGCAGAACCGCCGACGCTCGCCGGTGCATCGCCGCCGGGAGCCGAGGTCGCCGCGCCGGCGGCGGGCCACCACATCCGAGTGCTGGTGGCGGAAGACAACTCGGTGAATCAACTGGTCGCGGTGCGTTTGCTCGAGCGCCTGGGATGCCGAGTCGACGTCGCCGCTAACGGCGCAGAGGCGGTGCAGATGGCGACCCGGCTGCCGTACAGCCTCATATTCATGGACTGCCACATGCCCGAGATGGACGGATTCGAAGCGACAGTGGAAATTCGCCGCCGCGAGAATGAACTGGGTCTGATGGCCATGCCCATCATCGCGCTGACGGCGAGCGTGCTCCAGGAAGATCGCGACCGCTGCGTATCCTCCGGCATGGATGACATCATCGGCAAGCCCGTACAGCCGGCGGAGCTTGCACAGATGCTGGAGCGCTTCGCTCCCCGGGGCACCGTCGCCGGCGAGGCAGCGTAGCCTGCACTCTAGGACCATGCACCTCAGCGGTGCGCGGCGCCGCCGGCAGGGCAGTATACTCGGCAGTCGACCAAGGAGAGCGCATGGCATTCGCTGACTATACTTCACGGGGCGCCGTCGCCGTGATCGCCCTGAAAAATCCTCCCGTCAATGCCTTGAGCGTGGGCTTGCGGACTGCGATCGCGGACGGGCTCGAACGCGCAGCGAACGATACGTCGATCGGAGCGGTGGTTATTGCCGGGTCTGCAACCGCGTTTTGCGGCGGCGCCGACGTCGGCGAGTTCGGTTTGCCCGCCATGTCGGCGAGCCCTTCCCTGATAGAGTTGTTGTCGCTCATCGAGACTTCGCGCAAACCGGTGGTGGCGGCGATCAGCGGACTTGCATTGGGCGGCGGACTGGAACTTTGCATGGCGTGCCACTACCGGGTCGCGGCCGGGGCGGCACCTCTCGGAATGCCCGAGGTCAAGCTGGGCCTTTTGCCGGGCGCGGGCGGTACGCAGCGGCTGCCGCGCCTGGTGGGTGCGGAGCGCGCGCTCGACATGATCGTGAGCGGCAAGCCCGTGCCTGCCCGCGATCTGGCGCAGACGGGTTTGCTCGACTCGACGGCGGATGGCGATGCGTTGCCGGCGGCCATCGCCCTGGCGGAGCGCATCATCGCCGAGAAATGGCCGCTGAAGAAAGCCCGCGACGCGAAAGTCGATCTTCCGAACGCTAAAGCGTTTTTCGCTCGCGCACGCGGCGCGGTTGCGCCGCTCGCCACGCATTACCCGGCGCCGCTCAAATGCATCGACGCGATCGAGGCGGCCGTCGCCAAGCCGTTCGATGAGGGAATGGAAGTCGAGCAGTCCCTGTTCATCGAATTAATGAACAGCCCCGAGTCGCAGGCTCTGCGGCATGCGTTTTTTGCCATGCGCGCCGCCGCCAAGATTCCGGACGTGCCGAGCAGCACGCCGTTGCGCGCCGTCAAATCGGTGGCCGTGATCGGCGCCGGCACCATGGGCGGCGGCATCGCGATGAATTTCGCCAATGCCGGCATCCCGGTTACCGTGCTCGAGACGACCCAGGCCGCGCTCGACAAGGGAATGGGCACCGTGCGCAAGAATTACGAAAACACCCTGAAGAAGGGCCGGCTGACTCAAATTGAATTCGACAGGCGGATCAACCGCATCACCGGCACGCTGGCGTACGACGACCTCAAGAGCGCCGACCTCATCATCGAGGCGGTGTTCGAAGATATGCAGGTGAAGAAGCAGGTGTTCGAACAGCTGGACCAGGTCGCCAAGAGCGGCGCGATTCTCGCATCGAATACCTCGACCTTGGATTTGAACACGATCGCGGATTTCACGCGGCGGCCGCAGGATGTCATCGGCCTGCATTTCTTCAGTCCGGCAAATGTCAGCGCCTTGCTCGAGGTCGTGCGCGGCGCCAAAACCGCGAAGGACGTGGTGGCCACCGGCATGGCCGTGTCCAAGCAAATCAAGAAAGTCGGCGTCATCTCCGGCGTCTGCGACGGCTTCATCGGCAATCGCATGATGAACGCATATTTTCGCCAAATGGAGCTGCTGTTGGACGTGGGGGCCTTTCCTCTTGAGATCGACCGGGCGATCGAAAAATTCGGCTTTTCGATGGGGCCGTTTCGCGTCGGCGATCTCGCGGGCAACGATATTCTCTGGTACATCCGCAAACGCATGTACGTCGAATATCCGGACCGCGTATTTTCCAAGATCCCGGATCGGATCTGCGAATTGGGACGGTTCGGTCAGAAGACCGGCGCGGGCTGGTACGACTACAAGGCCGGTGACCGCACGCCCATCGCGTCCGATGTGGTCAAGCAGATCGTGCTCGAGGAGTCGGCTCGCCTGGGGTTGCCGCAACGCGAGATCGGCGACGAGGAGATCGTGCAGCGCGCCCTATATTCGCTCGTCAATGAAGGTGCGCGGATTCTCGAGGAAGGCATCGCGGTGCGCGCTTCGGACATTGATGTCGTGTACCTGACCGGCTATGGATTTCCCGACTTTCGCGGTGGCCCGCTCTTCTATGCGGATGCGGTCGGCTTGGCCAATATCCTGCGCACGATGGGCAAGTTCGCGATGGGATACCAGGGTGATGCATGGAAACCGGCGCCATTGCTCAAGCGACTCGCCGCGGAGGGCAAGACCTTCGCGGCTTGGGGAAAACAGTCGTGACCGCCGCTCGCCGAGCCTTACTTGGCGTACAGGATCATTTGCGTGCAACGGAACAGCGCAATGGTCTTCCCGGAATCCCGGTGGGTAACGATCGTGTCCCAGACTTGGGTTGTTTTGCCGAGGTGCGCGGGCTTGGCGTTGGCGACAATCGTTCCTTGTTTGGCGGTACCTAGATGGTTGGACTTGAGTTCGATCGTCGTAAAACCGGTCGCACCCGGCGGTAGGTTCACGATGCATCCGTAGCCGGCACAGGTATCCGCAAGGGTAACGATCGTTCCCGCATGCAGGTATCCATTCGGTGCCATGTGCGTCTCCAACACCGCGAGCTCGGCTCTTAGTTCTGATTCAGCCGCATGCGTGATGACGATGCCGAGATGACCCGGCAATTTGCCGACACCAATTTTGTTCAAATGCTCGAGAGTAATCAAGGTACTAGCTCAGTCCGCCGCCACCGGCGTCGGGCCGCCCGCGGCTGGTCGGCGCACGAGAAAGCAGAGTGGAATCAGCGCGACGCTCAGCCACGCGGATAAATAGAAGAGATCGAGCGAAGACAACAGGTAGCTTTGCCCAACCAGGGCTTGGGTCATCGCGCCCGCGGCGCTCTGATCGGTCATTCCGAACTGATGCATCTGCGTGAGCGATTGCTGATAGGCGGGCGCATACACGCTGATGGTATCCGCGAGCCGGGTCTGATGCAGCGCTTCGCGCCGATCCCAGAAGGTGGTGGTGAGCGAGGTGGCGAAGCTGCCGGCGGTGATGCGCAGAAAGTTCGACAGGCCCGACGCGGCAGGTATCTTGTGCGGCGGGAGGCCATCGAAGATCACGGCGAGCATGGAGACGAAGAACAATCCCATGGCGAAGCCCTGCACCAGCTGCGGCGCCATGAATGCGATGAAGCTGGCGTCGGAGGTGAGGGCGGCACGCATGAAATAGGAGGCCGCATAAAAGCCGAAAGAGGTGGCGGCCAGCAAGCGCGGGTCGAAGCGGCGCATCAAGCGTCCGATCATGAGCGAGGTCAGCACGGCGGTCACGCCGCTCGGCGCGGAGACCAAGCCGGCCCATGTGGCCGTATAGCCCAGGAAACTTTGCAGCCACAGGGGCATCAGGACGACATTGCCGAAGAAGACGGCGTAGCCCAGGCACAATGCGACGGTGCCGAGCGAGAAGCTGCGCGATTTGAACAGGCTCAGGTCCACGATGGGATGCTTGTCGGTCAGTTCCCAAATCAGCCAGGCGGCGAAGGCAATGGCGGTGACGACGAGCAGGACCACGATGACGGGCGAATTGAACCAGTCGAGATCCTTGCCCTTGTCGAGCATGATCTGCAGCGCACCCACCCACAGGAACAGGAGCAGCAGTCCGACGCGATCGATGGGCAGCTTCCGCGTCGGCGTCTCGTGGGATTTGAGATTGTTCCAGCACAGCAGTGCGCAGAACACCCCGACGGGTAAGTTGATGAGGAAGATCCACGGCCATACATAGTTGTCCGAGATGTAGCCGCCGAGCAGGGGCCCCGCAATGGGCGCCACCAGCGTGGTCAGCGACCAGATGGCGAGCGCGGTGTGGCGCTTGGCGGGACCGAATACCTCGATCAGGAGCGCCTGGCTGCCCGGGATCATGGGGCCCGACACAGCGCCCTGCAGCACGCGGAACGCGATCAAGGACGGAAGGCTCCACGCCAATCCGCACAGCAGGGATGCGATGGTGAACAGTGCGACCGAGATGACGAAGGTACGCACCACACCGAAGCGCTGCATGAGCCATCCGGTGAGCGGCACCGACACGCCGTTGGCGACCGCAAACGAGGTGATCACCCAGGTGCCCTGATCGGCGCTCACCCCTAGGTTGCCGGCAATGGTGGGGATGGAGACATTCGCAATGGAGGTGTCGAGCACCTGCATGAACGTGCCCAAGGCCAGGGCCACCGCGGTCAACGCCTTGCGACCGCCGACGAGGGCCGGGGCCTGACCAGCGATGGCAGGATTTGCGCTCACGACCCCGTGCTCACGAGCCCGCGGCCAATATCCGTGAGTCGTTCTCGGCGCCGGCCTTTCCCTTGCGGCTGAGCCGCGCCGGCTCATGCGCCTTGGGGCCCGCATTGTCGGCGATGATCTCCGCGATCCGTGTGCCTACCGCCGGATCATCGCCCGCGCTCTGCTGCGTCGGCTGCGGCACATTGCGCACGGCCATGGTCATGAGGGGACCGGAGGTGTCATGCAAGTCCACGCGGACCGTGGTTGACAGTCCGACGCGCAGCGGATGCGCTTTGAGCTCGTTGGGATCCAGGAGAATGCGTACCGGCAGGCGCTGCACGATCTTGATCCAGTTCCCCGAGGCGTTTTGCGAGGGCAGCAGCGCAAAGGCACTGCCGCTGCCCGCGGCGATGCCGACCACGTGTCCGTGGTAGCTCACGTGGTGCCCGTACAGATCGGTGTGCACGGTCACGGGTTGGCCGGCGCGCATGCGCTCGAGCTGCCCTTCCTTGAAGTTGGCGTCGACCCACACGTCATCGAGCGGCACCACGGCCAGGAGCGGCGACCCCGCCGCCACCCGCTGCCCGACCTGCACGGAGCGTTTGGCGATTACGCCGCTGACCGGCGAGATGAGTTCGGTGCGGTGCAAGGCGAGTGCCGCGTTGCGGACGGCGGCAGCCGCAGCCAGCACCTGCGGATGATCCGCAATGGTGGTGCCGTCGATCTGGGCAACGGTTTGACTCAATTGCTGGCGGGCGGCGGCGACGTTCGCGCGTGTGGTAGTCACCGCGTCGCGGGCGTGCGACAGCTCTTCGGCGGAAATGGCGCCGTCGGCGATGAGTCCGCCGCGCCGCTGCAAGTCGTCGTCCGCCGTTCGTTCTGCCTGTTCCCGCTGGTCGATCTGGGCACGCAATTCCTTGTCCTGCGCGAACAGGCCGCGCACCTGGCGCACGGCGCGGGCCAGATCCGCTTCCGCATTGGCCTCGGCGATCTTCGCATCCGCGGGGTCGAGTTCCAGCAGGGACTGCCCGGCGTGCACGAGCTGCGTGTCATCCGCGTTCAGGGCGATTACGGTGCCGGGAATTTCGCTGGTCACCTGCACCACGTCGCCGTTTACGTAGGCGTCGTCGGTGGACTCGTAAAATCGGCCGTCGAAAAACCAGTATCCAAAGTAGCCGAAGCCGCAGAGCACGACCACGGCGCCCAGGCTGAACAGCCCCAAACGGCGTGAGCGGGCGGGGGGTTGCGTGGGTTTGGATTCAGATGTCACTGAAGGTTCTGGCGTGCTCATGGGTTTGTCCGCGTAAGGATTCCGGAAGAAGTTTCGGTGTGAGGTGCATCGGCGAGTGCGCCGGAAGCAGAAGGATCGAAGCTGCCGCCGACTGCGAGGAGCAGAGTTACCCTGGAGACGGCCTGGCTGGTCAGGATGTCCACCATGGACTGGCGCGCGGCGAGCACCTGCGTTTCCGCGTTGAGCACGGACAGGTAGCTTGCCAGTCCGGCCCGATAGCGTTCCTCAGCCAATCGATAGGCGGCTTCGGTGGCCTCGAGCGTTTGTTGCTGATCGAGCCGCTCGCGCTCCAATGCGTCGAGGCGCGTGATTTGATCGGCCGTCTGTTGCACGGCGCGCAGGACGGTGTCGTTGTAGCCGGCAATCGCCGCATCCAGCTGCGCCTCGCTCCCCCGATATTCCGCTCGCAGACGGCCACCGTCGAAAAGCGGCAGCGAGATGAGCGGGCCGGCGCCGTAGCCCCGGGCGCTCCACTGCACTAGATTATTCATGCCGAAGGCACCGATGCCGGCAAGCGCGCGCAAGCTCACATTGGGGTAGAACGCGGCTTTGGAGGCGAGGCGCTGCGCATCGGCCGCTTCCACGGTCAAGCGCGACGACAGCACATCGGGCCGGCGCGCGAGCAGGTTGATGGGCAGCGCGGTTGGGACCGGCAGCGCCGCCTCCACTTGGAGCACCGGCCGTTCAATGGTCGCGTAGGCGTCGGCGCCCTGTCCCGTCAACGCGGCGAGCTGATGGACCGCGAGATCCGCGGCCGACTGGGCCTGGGCGCGCGCCACGCGTGCCTGCGGTAATTGGCCCTCCGCTTCACGCAACTCGAGCTGCGTGTCGAGCCCGGCGGCCACCCGGCGGCGCGTGATGTCGACGATGTTCCGGCGTTGTGCCTCGGAGCGTTCGGCAATGTCCGCGAGCGCGTATTCGCGGTACAGCTCCACGTAGGCCTGCGTGATGGCGCCGGCCAGCATGAGCCGGGCGTTGTCCACATCGAAGCGTGCGGACTGCGTGAGGTCCTGCGCGCGATGCACGGCGTCTGCCTGGCGTCCCCAAAAATCGAGATCCCAGCCAAGGCTCGCTCCGGCCTGCCCCATCCAGAAGCTGTGCCCCGCGAGCGGCGGCGGAATGACGTAGTTCTGCGGGGCTCGCTGATATAGCGCGCTCGCGTCGAGGTTGGCGCTCGGCCGCAATCCGGCTTGCGCCGACTGGGCCTGCGCGAGCGCTTCGCCCACGCGGGCTTGGGCCTGGGTCAGGGTGGGGCTGTCTTTGAGCCCCAACCGAATCAATCGATCGAGCTGTGGGTCCTGAAAGGAATCCCACCAGCCATCAGCCGCCGGCTGCGCGGCAACGCCGGTCAGACCCACGGTGTCATTCGCCAGCGGCCGCGGATGCGGAGCTTCCTTCGGCGGCAGGACGCATCCGGCGAAGACGACGGAACTCATCAGCAACCAGATCTTGAGGTGCATGGCGAATCTCAGATGTCCGCGCCGACCGCCGCCGGCTGCGGCTCGGCGGGCGATTGCAGCGTGGTATTGAGCTTGATGAGCAGGCGCTGGAATTCCTTGAACTCCGCGCTGCTGAAGTCGGCCAGCGCCAGGTTGAGCTTCTCCACCACCAAGGGGATGAGACTTTCGATCGCTTCGCGGCCCGTCGCGGTCAGCTGCAGCTCCACTTTGCGCCGATCGCGATCGCGGCGGATGCGCTCCAAAAAGCCGCGCTCCGCCAATTGGTCGATGACGCGCGTGAGTGCGCCGCTGTTGTGGCGATACTGGACACAGATGTCCTTGGGGTTGACCGCGATGCCGTCCCGCAGCCACGACAGGATGACGTACTGGACGAAGCTGAATCCCCGCGCTTCCAGCAAAGGCTCCATGACATCCAGCATCAGGGAATGCGCGCGCTTCACGAGATAGCCGATCCCGTGCTGCGCCCGGTAGGTGGAGACTTGATAATGCTGCTTGGACATTTAATGCCTCGGCATTGACTGCTTGGGCAGCAATTATCCGCAAACAGCGGCTGCTGTCAACTGCTTCTTCTGAGCGGGCAGTTTCAGATGATGAAATGCGTTGAAGATCTGGGGGTTACGGCCGCTTCAGGGCCGACTCGGTTGCCGCCCGGGCGTCCTCCGGGTAGGCTTTTGCGGTGCGCATCAGTCTCTTCTTGGCCGCGTTTGCCTGCATCACGGCCGCGGTTCTGATGCATACCTCGCTGCTCGAGGCGCGTCTGCTGCGCATGGATCCCAACTCGTTACCAACTCAGGCGGCGCTGATGGGATTCGCCCGCAGCCGTGGCGAGGCGCTGTTCGAGGCGCATTGCGCCGCCTGTCATGGCACTCGGGGACAAGCAGATCCCGCCCGCGGCATTCCCGATTTGAGCGACGACGATTGGTTGTACGGCACGGGCTCGGTGAGCGACATCGAACAAATCATCAAGTTTGGGATTCGCTCCCACCATCCGAAGGCCTGGGACCTCGCCATCATGCCGGCCTATGCGACCGCGCGGCCCAGCATCCGGGATGACAAAATCCCCGCGCTGTCTCCGGCAAACATCCGCGATCTGGTCGAATTCCTGACGCGCGAGCAGGGGCGAAGTGCCGATGCCGCGGCCGCGGAGCGCGGCGCCGAACTGTTCCGCGGCGCCGCCGGCTGCTATGACTGTCACGCGGCGGACGGCAAGGGCGACTCGGCGATCGGCGCGCCGAATTTGACGGATCGAATCACGCTCTACGGCGACGGCAGCCGCGAATCGCTGTCGATGTCCATCGCCTATGGACGGCATGGCATGTGCCCGGCCTGGGCGACCCGCATCAGCGCGGCGGGAATTCGCGAGGTGGCACTCTTCGTGTACTCGCTGTCGCATCCTCAGGGTGCGGCAGCGCGCGCGGCTCCCGGAGCAGGATAGCATGGCACACCTAAGGTCTTTCGTGCTCATGGGCGGCGGCGCGCTGCTCGGACTCCTGATGGCGGGTTACTCGCTGTTCACGGCGCGCGGCACCTCCACGTTGATCGTCCCGCCCGAGGACGTTGCATTGGTGAATCAGCAGCCGATCTCGCGCAGCGATTACCTGCAGCAATTGCAAACTCTCTACAACGTGGATTTGCAGCATGCGACGCCGGCGCAGCGGCGCAAGATCCTCGACGACATGATTCGCGAGGAATTGTTCGTGCAGAGGGGCAGGGAACTCGACGTCGCGTCGACGGATCCGGACGTGCGCGCCGCCATGGTCAACGCGGTCGAGCAGGAAATCGCCGCCGACGCCGTCACCGCCCAACCGACCGAACCGCAACTGCGCGCGTACTATGCCGCGCATCAGGCGCGCTATGCCAGCGAAGGCATGATGACCGTGCGTGACTATGTATTTCCGCCGGGCGAATCGAGCGCGGCGGCGCAAGCGGCCGAGGGGCTCGCGAGCGGCGCGCCGATGCCGGCGCTGCTGGCTCGGTGGCATGCGTCGGACTCGGGCAAGGTTTCGGGCGAGGAATTCTACTTTGCCGCCAGGATTCACCTGGGCGAGGGGCTGTTCGAAGCAGCCCGCAGCCTGCCTGACGGCGGCGCATCGGCTCCCATCGCGCGTCCGGACGGCATCCATGTGCTGTACATGTTCAAGAACACAAGACCCCTGCCGATGGATTTCGCCGCCGCCCGCGATCGAGTCTTGACGGACTTCCGCAATGACGCGATCGTGCATCTGCGCACCGGCGACGAGACCTTCTTGCGCAAGCGCGCCAATATCTTGATTGCGGACGACCTGGGCCCGTGATCCGGGCTGGGAAGCGGCAGCGCAGAACGACACCGGCGCTGCTCGGCTTAGGGTTGTTCGCGGCGCTCCTTGTTGCATCCGGCGCCGGCGCCCATACACGCAGCCAGTCCCATTCCCTGTGGGAGATCAACGGCGCCGCAGTCGACCTTGTGATGACGATCCCGGTCTTGGAGGCGAATCGTCTGTCGCTCGATCAGGGCGCGCCGTCGGATGATCGTGTGAAGAGCTACCTGACCGAGCGCGTTTATCCCTTGGCCGGCGGCAGGCGTTGTCAGCTGGTGCCGCCGGTTCAGACATTGTCGTCGGCAGCGGGCTTTCGCAAATACGATTTCACGTTCGCGTGCGCCTCGCCCAACGACCTGCAAATCCATTCGGCAGTCTTCTTCGATTTGGTCGCAAGCCACACGAATTTCGCCCAGGTGCAAAATGCGCTGACCGGGGAATTCACCGAACAATTGCTCACCGCCGAACATCAGACGGTGGATGTGACCGGCGGCGAGGGGGGCCGCCTCAAGAGCGCACGCTTCACCGAGTTCATCCGGATGGGCATGATGCATATCTTCACCGGCGTCGATCACATGTCCTTTCTCTTGGGACTGGTGCTGATATCGCGCCGGCTGCGTGATCTGGTGTTCGTGGTCACCGGGTTCACGATCGGCCACAGCTTGACGCTGGCGCTGGCGGTCACCGGGGTGTTGCGTCCGCACGCGGAATATATCGACGCCTTGGTGGCGCTCACCATCGCCCTGATCGGTGCGGAAAACATCGTGGTGCAGACCCACAAACCCACGTTGGTAGCGCTGGCCGTCGGCGGCTCGCTCGCCTTCATGGCCTTGCTGCACTGGTGGGGCTTTGGCGGCCTACCGAGCCTGCTGCTCCTCGGCGCGGGGTTATTCACCGCCAACTACCTCATGATTTCCGGGCGCTTGCGCGATGCCGGGCGCCTGCGGATCATGATCACCCTGGTGTTCGGCTTGATCCACGGCTTCGGCTTTGCGGCCGACCTGCTCGAGCTGCAGCTGCCGCCCGAGCGCTTGGCCGAGCTCTTGGTGGGCTTCAATGTCGGCGTGGAACTCGGACAGTTGATCCTGGTGGCCGGCGCGATGCTGCTGGCCGGGATACTGGCGAAGTCCCGATTCGCGCTGCCGCGGCCGTTGGTGGTCGATGTGGCATCATCCTTCCTGGTGGCGCTGGGCGTATTCTGGTTCGTAAGCCGGAGCTTCGCGTGAATGTTCGCGCGGTCACACGGCGCAGGCAGCGGCAGATGGCGGCAGATGGCGGAGCAGCACGTATGCAGGTCAGTATTTTATGCCGGACTCCGTCAATCACGGTGCTGGACTACCGTTGCAGCGCCGCGCCCGGCGACAAATCCTCGGTGGAGGCATTTCCCGCGCATTGCGTTTCGTACGTGCGCAAGGGCAGCTTCGGCTGCCGGTCGCGCGGCCGCGACCATGAGCTCATTCCCGGCTCCCTGTTGGTGGGGCACGCGGGCGATGAGTACTCGTGCACTCACGACCATCATGCCGGCGGCGATGAGTGCCTGTCGTTTCAATTCACGCCGCAGATGGCGGAAGCCATCGGGCACCGCGCCCCCATGTGGCGCTCGGGCTGCATCCCGCCGCTGCCGCAGCTGATGATCCTCGGCGAACTTGCGCAATCGGCGCTGCGCGGCGACAGCGATTTGAGCATCGAAGAGGTCGGCATTCTTCTCACGCGGCGCTTTGCCGAGCTCTCGTCGGGCGGGCGGCCTGCGCAGCGCATCGCTGCTGCGCGCGACCGCCGGCGCGCCGTGGAAGCGGCGTTATGGATCGATGCTCATTCGCACGAAGCCATCGGTCTCGATGCCATCGCGCGCGATACCGGCCTCAGCGTGTTCCATTTCCTGCGCCTGTTCAAACGCGTACACGGCGTGACACCCCACCAATATCTGGTGCGTTCACGGCTTCGCCAGGCGGTCCGCCTGCTAACCCACGATGCGCGCGCCGTCACTAGCGTCGCATTCGACGTGGGATTCAACGACCTGTCGAACTTCGTGCGCACCTTCCACCGGGCGGCGGGGATGTCGCCCGAGCGCTTCCGGCGCGCCAGCCGCGCCGAGCGCAAGATTCTCCAAGACCGGCTGCGTCTGCCCGCCTAACCTGGTCTCGGCGTTTTGCCGGCACAGGAGAATCTGCAATGGCTTCCATTCACCGCGAAATATCCATCGACGCGCCGCCCGAGCAGGTGTGGAGCGCGCTGCGCGACGTCGGGGCGCTGCATACCCGGGTGGCGCCCGGGTTCGTCATCGATACGAAACTGGAGGAGGGCGCGCGCGTCGTGACATTCGGCAACGGCATGGTGGCCCGTGAGCTCATCGTCGATGTCGACGATGCCGCACGCCGCATCGCCTGGGCAGCCGTCGGTACGCGCATGACCCATCACAATGCCTCCTTTCAAGTCTTCGCTGAGCAGGGGCAGACGCGCGGGGTGTGGATCGCGGATTTGCTGCCGCACGATATGGCCCCGGGCGTAACCGCGATGATCGAGCAGGGGCTCGCGGCGATGAAGCGCACGATGGAGGACGCCGCAGCGGCCAAATTACGCTAGAGTTAGGCTCTGCAGCAGCTCCTGGCGGAGAGCCCATGATTCTGTATGGCCATGCGTTGAGTTCGGCGTCCTACCGGGTGCGGATCGCATTGGCTCTGAAAGGCTTGCGGGTCACGTCGGTGTTGTTGGACTTGCGCGCCGGCGAGCAGCGGCTCGAAGAGTACCTGCGGGTCAATAGCCAAGGCTTCGTGCCTGCTCTCGCCTTGGACGACGGCGCGGTGCTCACCCAGTCCGTGGCCATCATCGAGTATCTGGACGAAATCTATCCGCACCCGCCGCTGTTGCCGCAATCGCCGTTGGCGCGTGCGCGCGTGCGGGCGCTGTCGCAGGCAATCACCTGCGATGTGCACCCGTTGAATAACTTGCGGGTGCTGAAATATCTCGAGAATGAACTGCGGCTCGACAAGGCGACGCGGGACACGTGGTACCGGCACTGGGTGCAGATCGGCTTCGAGGCGCTGGAGCTTTGGCTGGTCCGAGACGGGGCGAGCGGCCGCTTCTGCCACGGCGACGCGCCCACCCTGGCGGATGTATGCCTGGTGCCGCAGGTGGCGAATGCGCGGCGCTTCGCCGTGGATCTCGGTCCCTATCCACGCATCGCCGGGATCGACGCCGCCTGTCGGGAACTGGCGGAGTTTCAAGCCGCGGCACCGGAACGGCAAGGTTAAGAACTTTGAGTTCGATCCCGCTGGAGAGCATCCCCAGCTTCACCCCCGTCGAGGCGCTCGCACTGGCGCGCGAGCTGTATGGGCTGGCCGGCCGGGTGTCGCCATTGCCGAGCGAACGCGATCAGAACTTCTTGATCGCAGACCAACGCCGCGGCAAATTTGTCTTGAAAATAGCCAATTCGAGCGATGCATTGGCATTGTTGGATTGCCAGAATCAGGCCATGCGGCAGGTCGAGAAGGCGGTGTCGGACTATCGCGTGCCGCGAATCGTACGCTCGCTCGAGGGCGCGGATATCACCACCATCCATAACGCCCGCTCGGGCAGCGACCACCGGATGCGGCTGCTGACCTGGCTGGACGGCGCGGTGCTCGCGGACAGCGCGGCGCGCAGCTCCGTTCTGTACGAGTCGATTGGCGCGGGCATGGCCAGGATCGACGCTGCGCTGTGCGATTTCTCCCATCCGGCCATGCGCCGCGTTCTGCAATGGGACCTGCGCCGGGCGGAAATGGCTAGGGAGCACGCGGCGCTGCTGCCGCAGGTTCGGCGCGCCCATGTCGAACGCCTGTTCTCCCAATGGCGGGAGATCGACTGGACGGGTCTGAGGCACAGCGCAATCCACGGCGACGCAAACGACCACAACGTTCTCGTGGTCGATGGGCGCATGGCGGGATTGCTGGATTTCGGCGATATGGTCTATTCGGCCACAGTCTGCGACCTGGCAGTCGTGCTTGCCTACACGATGCTGGGCGAGGCCGAGCCTCTGTCGGTTGCCGAGCAGGTCATCCGGGGTTATCACCACTACTGTTCGCTCAGCGAAGAGGAACAGCGGGCGCTATATCCCTTGATCCTGGCGCGCCTCGGCATGAGTGTCTGCTATTCCGCCCACAATCGGGCGCGCAATCCCCATGATGCTTATCAGGTGGTGAGCGAGGCTGCGGCCTGGGGCCTGTTGGACAAGCTGGAATCCTGGCCGGCAGAGGATGCGCGGGCGATGATTCGCGCGGCATGCACGGCGTAGGAGGGGTCGCCGCCCGGCGCACTATTCCGGGGACGTTCGCCTTGAGGTATCGGACTCGAACTAGTCCGAAATTGAGGTTCGCTAACGATCACCAAAGCTCGCTACACACCGCACAAAACATGGGTAACTCACGATCGCGCGCCGAATTCGAACATCCCACGACCTCCGCTCGGGCACGATTGCGGGGCCAGGAGAAGCAGGAAGGCAGAGTTCGCCAAGAAATTGGATGGAATCGGATGGAAAATTGGAGGTATCCATGAGATAGTGAATTGGATGGAATTGGAGGTATAAATGGATGGCACGCCCAATATTGTAGGTCTACTCATAACCCCTGACATTTTGAAATCTGTCAGTGGAATTGATGAATTCAAAGGTGCCTGGCGCGCGATCGGACGTATCGCGCCGGAACGGCTTTCTGCCCTTCGACGCGTAGCGACCATCGAAAGCGCCGCGTCTTCTACCCGAATTGAGGGTGCGAAGCTCACCGACAGGGAAGTGGAACAGCTCCTCTCCAATCTGGACATCAAGTCGTTCACCAGCCGCGACGAGCAGGAAGTCGCCGGCTACGCCGACACCATGGAGACGGTCTTTACTTCCTGGGAAGCTATCGACTTGACCGAAAATCACGTCCGGCAACTGCACCGCGACCTTCTGAAATACTCCACCAAGGATGAGCGCCACAGAGGCGAATACAAAACGCTTCCCAATGATGTCGCCGCATTCGACGCCGACGGCAAAAACCTCGGTGTCGTGTTTGAGACCACCACGCCATTCAGCACTCCCGGCCAGATGGCGGCCCTTATCGCCTGGACCGCCAAAGAGCTCAGCGACGAAGCCCTGCACCCGTTGATAATCATCGCCGTCTTCATCGTGTCGTTTCTGGCGATCCATCCGTTCCAGGATGGCAACGGGCGACTCTCGCGAGTTCTCACGACGCTGCTGCTTTTGCGCAGCGGCTATGCGTACGTCCCGTATAGCTCGTTAGAGAGCGTCGTCGAGCAAACCAAGGAGAGCTACTACATCGCGCTTCGGCAAACGCAAGGCACAATCAGAACAGATAAGCCCGACTGGCAGCCCTGGCTGGTCTACTTTCTTGGAGTGCTAACCGAACAAAAATTGCGTCTTGAGAAAAAGATCGCACGCGAACGAATCTTGCTTGGCGATCTGCCAGAGCTATCGGTACAGATCCTTGAACTCTGCCGCGAACGGGGTCATGTCACGATCAGCGACATTACCAAGGCAACCGGCGCAAGCCGGAACACCATAAAAGATCACGTAACGGCGCTTGTAGACAAGGCCCATCTGGTGCGCCATGGTCGGGGACGTGGAACTTGGTACGCTCTGTCCTAAATTCAAGACAAAGCGAAGCGCCAACGTGTCTTAGTAACTTCCTGGGCGACCGCGACTATCGAATTCGCGTTACTCCCATAAAAATAGGCATTTCCAGGGGCAATTCGATGGTGAGCGGGGCGCGCAAGCCCGGCTCGAGCTCAATAGTGGGGCGGCCGCTCTTCCTCGGTAGGCCGAGGGTTCTCATCGGACTGCGCATCGCCGAGCCGTCGCGCGATCGCGTTGAGCTTGGCCTCGATCGCCTGAATCTCCGTGTGCTGCCGGAAAACGACGTCGCTCAAGTCGGCGGCGGCGCGCTCCAGAAAGGCGATCTTGGTCTGGATCTGCTCCAGGGCTTCCTCGTTCATGGGCGGAGTGTACCTGCGCGGCGATCCGGCTAATTCGCCGTCTTCGGACAGGTAAAGTCGTCATCGCCCTGCTTGGCAGCCTTCGGCACATCCTTCTTCCAGTCCGGCGGAACATCGTAGCGGCCCGCGGGAACCGCCTCGGTGTTGATGGCGACGGTTTCCGTGGTAAATGCCGCCAGTTGCACCAGCTGCGCATAGGGATCCGGCGCGAGCGGCGCCACTGCCGGCGCGGCGGCGGGCGCAGCGGCGGGCGCTGAGCTCGCGCTGGATGCCGCGTCCGGCGGCGTTGCGCTGCCGCCCGGCGGCGTCGCGTCGTCGGCCTTTTTCTTGTGGAACAATCCGCCCAGCGCGGAGCCGATGGCCTTGCCCGCGGCCTGACCCGCTTGTGCCACATTCGCGATGGGGTTGGGACTGCCGGCCGCGCTATCGGCGCTGCTGGAACCGTTCGACTTCATCTTCGCGGTGGCGCTGCATTGCTGCCCGCCCATCATGACGCGCAGTGAGGTCTTCAGGGGCTGGCCCTTGAGGTCGCTTGATTTATCGGTCAACTGCTTGATCTGCGTCTGATAAGGCGCCAGGAACTTGGCAAACTCGCCGCTCAATGCGCCTTGCTCGTCGGTGAGTCCCAGTTTTTTCGCGTAGGCCTGATTGAATGCGTGCCTGTCCTCCACACCGGGGAGTTTGTCTTGCGTCAACCATACATCGATGGCGACCACCGTGTCGCAGACGTCGCCCGTGTCCTTGTTGGTGCAGGTTTCCGTCAGCGTGGCCACCGTGCGCTGTGCGTCGTGACCCGCGATAGAGGCCTTATCGTCCGTTTTGCGGACATCGATCTTCGGCGGCGACATTTCGCATTTGGATTTGTCGATGGGCTGCTGTCGCGGGGACACCGGGCACGAACGCATCTTCTCGAGCCGCGCCTGCATTTTGGCGCGCATTTGCGCCAGTTCCTCCGGCGTCGCAAAGATGTCTTCGCGGTAGCTCTTCTTGTCCGGCTCCAGGTGCCAGCTGAGCCCACGGTCGAGCCGCACGATTTCGCCGCCGCGAACGTTGCCGCACACCAGCGACAGCATGCCTTCGCAGTGCGACTCGGTGTCCTCGCGCTTCTTGTCGGCAGCGATGTTGGTGGTGCTCGAACCGTGCGTGCGGATGACGGAGGCCACGTCCAGCGTCATTTTCTGTTCGATGGTGACGTCCGCTCGGACGGCGGTGGTGCCGAGCGCTGCGCCGGCCATGAGGCAGGCAGACCGTAGAATTTGCACCGAGTGGTCTTTCATTGAGGACTCCCTAAAAAGAATAGCGCAGAAACATTTGGCTGCCGCCGAGGCGCACATCGGTCAGAGTGCCCCAGAGCGGGCGGCGGGGCGCGAACTGCTTGCCCATCACGAGGCTGAGCCGGCGGTCGTCCGCCTCGCGGCCGGCTATTTGCGGCGCGAGCGTCAAGAACTGCTCGTCGATCAGCCGCTCCCAGTAAAACGAACCGAGTAGATGCGGGCCGCCTTCGATGAGGACCCGTTTGCCGGGAGTTGCGCGACTGACCTCCTCGAGGATGGCGCGCGGCGCGAGCCTGCCGCCGACGCTGCGCATGGCGCGAATCCCGACCGACGCAGGAGGCTTCTGCCGGGCCAGGCGCTTGGCCCCCGCCGGCGTGGTCAGGATCAACACCGGCACGCGGCCGGCCGCAAATATGGGCAGCCGCAGATCGATGTTGCCGCTCGCGCTGACGATCACGTTCAGCGCCATGCGCCGCTGGAGCAGCGCATCGCGCAGCCGCTGATAATCGTTGGCGAGCTCGGGACAAATGGCCTCCGGCGTCCAAACCTGCCGAGAGTCGGCGCCGAAGGTCCCGGAGCCGACGATGACCACATCTGCAACGGCACGCAGCAAGCCCATCACCATGCGATCCTGAGCGCTGAAACCGCTGATATCTCCGCCGCCCGCATGCCCTTTGACCTGCAGCGATACCACGCCGTCCAGGGTGCTCACAAAATTACTGAACACCTGCGGACGCGAACGCGGCACAGGCATGCGAAAATCTCCGTACAAGCGCGCGAGTTTTGACGGCAGCGGCAGCAGCCGGCCGCGCTTGGAATCGACAAGCGTCCGGAGCGGTGCGAGAGCGGTGTTGGCGGGCATGCGTTAATCGCGAAGTTTTGTAAATACTACCAAGAACACACCCGCGCCGGAGCGGTCGGAGAAAATTAGCTTGTTTCGGCGAGGGCAATGGTCCCAATATCGAACCGGGCCTCGAGAATTACGCGAGAGAAGGATGACATAAATGACCGCGAGCGACACCTCCTCGGCCCGGGAGAGTCGGATTCACGGATGGCCCGTGCGCTTCGCCCTCGCAGCGCTGTTGTCCGGCGCCGCCATTGCGCACGGCGCGGAAATCTCTGCGCCGGCGATTGCCCCGCCGCCCGCACCGGGGCCGCCCGCAGGCCTCGCCGATTCAGCGGGCTTGCGCGCGACGGTATTCGGCGCGCCGCCGCAGAATTTGGCGCCCATGCCGAGCCGAGTACCGCTTGCCGAAATCAACATCGCGCTGCCGTGGGCGCGGCCGGTGCCGGATGTGTTCTGGTTCGACCGCAAGCTGCGAGTCTGGCTCTCGGTGCAGTCCCGGCCGGCTCCCTTGGCCATCGTCATTTCCGGCACGGGCAGCGACGGCAACACCGCCAAGCTCTCGACGCTGCGCGGCGCGCTGTACGGCGCCGGTTATCACGTGCTGACGATGCCGTCACCGACATTTCCGGGCTTCATCGTGGCGGCGTCGAGCACCGGCGTCGCGGGCGATCTGATGCAGGACGGCCGCGATTTGTACGCGGCAATGCAGGAGATCGTCGCGCGCTTGCCGCGCAAAGTGCAAGTCACCGAGATCGACGTGCTCGGCTACAGTTTGGGCGGCGCCAATGCGGCCATCGTCAAAGCCATCGATGCCGCGCAGGGCAAGCTCAAGATCCACCGTGCCGTCATGATCGATCCGCCGGTCAGCCTGTTCGCGTCGATCGGTCGGCTCGACAAGCTGTTCGCCATCGACGTCGGCGCGGGCGAGGATGCGATCGAACGCATGTACCGCAGGCTTTACGCGGAGCTGGCGAATCTATACCGGGCATCCGATCGAGTGCAAATCGACGAGGAATTCATCCTGGGCGCGGCGGCCGCCATCCTCAAGACCGATGCGGAATTCTCGGCGGCGATTGCGTTGAGCTTCCGCATCGACCTGGTGAATGTGTTTTTCGCAGGCGACCTGTACACCGGCACCGGCGTGGTCGTCGATCCGAAACATCCGCCGAAGGTCGGCGATTCGCTGGAGGAGATCCAACGGCTGTTGCGCTTGAAGCCGTTCGCGGAATATTTCACGAAGGTCTTCGCGCCCTATTATTTGCAGCAGCGGCCGGATGCGACCGCTGCATCGTTGATCGCCGATAATCGCCTCGACGTCATCGGCGACACGCTGCGCAATGATCCCGATTACTACGCCCAGACCAACAGCGACGATGTCATACTCGATGCGCGGGAACTCAAGTGGCTCAAGGACACTCTCGGCTCGAGGATCGCCGTCTACGACCACGGCGGCCATCTGGGCAACATCGGTGAGCGGCAGCAGGTGTCGGACATGCTGCAGATGCTCGGCGGTAACTGGGCCGGGACCGCCCATTGAGAGGCGCCCACTGGCCGTGCCTGCTCGCGTTGGCGGCCGCCGGCTGCGCGTCCCAGAGCATGAGCATTCACAGCGTGCCCGCGGAACATCCGGCGGCCGACGATGCCGCTGCGGTCGAGAGCGCGGCGGCGTTCGCCGCGGCGGCGGCCACGCAGAGCGCGGCGGCGTCCGAAGCCGGCCGCACCGCTCAAGACGCCGCGGCGATGTTCCCGGCGGTGACTCCGGCGGATGCACCGTCCATGCGGACCTACGATCCTTGGGAACGTCTCAACCGCTTCACCTACCGCTTCAACGCGCGGTTCGATGAAGCGGTGTTTCTGCGCTTGGCGAACGCGTACGCCCGAGTCCCGGCGCCGATTCGCTCCGGCGTGCACAACTTCTTCGGCAATCTGTCGGAGGTCGACAGCGTGATCAACTATGCCCTGCAATGGCGGCTCAAGCTCGGTGCGCGCAGTTTAGGACGCTTCGCGATCAACTCGACCATCGGCATCGGCGGCCTGTTCGATGCCGCGGCCAAGCTTGGATTGCAGGGCGCGCCGACCGGCTTGAGCGCGACGCTGGCCAAGTGGGGGATGCACCCGGGACCGTATCTCGTCATTCCATTTCTCGGGCCGTCCACGTTGCGCGACGGCATCGGTTTTGCCGGCGACTACGGCACGTCGTATGGCATCGACGTCGCCAAGCTGTATCGCGGCAACGTGTCGTGGGGACTGGGCGCTCTCAATGCGGTCGACCAGCGCTCGAACATCAACTTTCGCTACTACTCGACCGGCTCGCCCTTCGAGTATGAAAACATCCGTTTCCTGTACGTTCGCAAGCGCTTGATCGAGGACGAAGGGCTGCGCGCGAAACATCCGCACGAGGGCGCGAAATCCACGACTCAAACGGAGAACGCCGCCGACGAGCCGGCGGGGAAGTGATTCAAGCGCCCGCCCGGCCGGTCGCCGGGGCGCTCACGCCACGCTCCGCTGCGCCAGGAACTCGCCGAGAATTTTCGCGGTGTGACTCTTGCCGGGCTTGCGCACGATGCTCTCGGGAGCGCCCTGCGCCACGATCAGGCCGCCGCCGTCGCCGCCTTCGGGGCCCAAATCGACGATCCAATCCGCCTCGGCCATGATGTCGAGATTGTGCTCGACGACGATGACGGTATTGCCGGAATCGACCAGACGATGCAGGACGCGCACCAGTTTTTCGACGTCCGCCATGTGCAGGCCCACCGTGGGCTCGTCGAGCACGTACAGAGTGTGCTGGCCCTCGCGGCGCGCCGTGTCCAACCCGAGCGCATCGGTGCGTACTTTCGTGAGTTCAGTGACCAGCTTGATGCGCTGGCTCTCGCCGCCCGAGAGCGTCGGGCTGGGTTGACCCAGCGTGAGGTAGCCGAGACCCACGTCAGCGAGCAGGCTCAAGGGATGGCTGATGCTGCGCTGGGCGGCGAAGAACTCGAGCGCGTCGTCGACGCTCATCGCGAGCGTGTCGCCGATGTTTCTGCCCTTGAACAAGATTGCCAGAGTCTCCGGATTGAAGCGCTTGCCGCCGCAGACGTCGCACATGACCTGCACGTCGGGCAAGAAGCTCATTTCGATGCGCTGCATCCCCTGGCCTTCGCAGGCCTCGCAGCGGCCGCCGGCGGTATTGAAGGAGAACCGGCTGGCGGTAAATCCGCGCATGCGCGCTTCGGTGGTATCCGCGTACAGGCGCCGGATGGAATCCCAGAACCCGATATAGGTGGCGGGGCAGGAGCGAGGCGTCTTGCCGATCGGAGTTTGATCGACCTCGAGAACGCGGCTGATCTTCTGCCAGCCCGTGATTGCGCCGCATCCCGCGGGCAGGATGTCGAGCTTGCCGGCACGGTCGGTCCGTTGCGGCCGCACCAACAAGCGCTGCAAATTGCGCAACAATACGTCGCGTGCCAGCGAGGACTTGCCGGAGCCCGATACGCCCGTGACCACGGTCAATCGGGCCAAGGGGAATCGCGCGACGACGTTGCGAAGATTGTGGAGAGTGGCACCGCTGAGATCAATCGCGGGCGTTTTGCGATCGATGCCGCGGCGGCGGGAGCGCGAATGCTGCAGCGGCGCCGCAAGACAGCGGCCGGTCGCAGAGACCCCGGAGGCGGCAAGTTCCGCGGCGGTTCCTTGCGCGACCACGTGGCCGCCGCGGGTACCCGCGCCGGGACCCAGGTCGATCACCTGGTCGGCGCGGCGAATGGTGTCTTCGTCGTGCTCGACCACGACCAGCGTATTGCCCTTGGCACGCAGTCTGTCCAGGGTGCCGAGGAGCGCCGCATTATCGCGCGGGTGCAGGCCGATGGTCGGCTCGTCGAGGACATAGCACACGCCTTGTAGATTCGAGCCGAGCTGCGCCGCCAGGCGAATGCGCTGAGCCTCGCCGCCGGACAGAGTCGGGGCGGCGCGATTCAGTTGCAGATAACCGAGACCCACATCGCACAGAAATCGGGTGCGTGCGGCAAGCTCCGCGAGCAGGTCGCGCGCGATGTCGCGCTCGCGGCCCACCAGCTCGAGCTTCTGCAGGTTCGCAGCGAACTCCCGCACCGGCAAATCGGCCAGCGCGGCGATCGATCGTCCGCGGAATCGGACGTGCAGCGCGACGCTGTTCAGGCGTTGGCCGGCGCAGTCCGGACAGATGACTGGCTGGCCGTCCTCGGCTTGTGCGGCGTCTGCCGGTGCGGCATCCACGTCTTGCCAGGCCGTCTCTTCGCCGCGTCGCGAGGCGTCGAACTGCTCCAGTTGCAGACCGGTGCCGAAGCAGCTCTTGCACCAACCATGTTTCGAGTTGAAGGAGAATAGCCGCGGGTCGAGTTCCGGGAATCCGGTGCCGCAGTTCGGGCAGGCGCGTTTGGTGGAAAAGATGCTCACCGATGGCGTGGCGGCGGGGCCGTTCGCCGCAGCGACGCGGCCACTCGCCGCGGCGACGTGCACCACGCCGCGGCCGTGTTCCAACGAGAGATCGAGAACGCGCCGCAACTCGGGTTCGCGCGCCGCGCTGACGTTAAGCGTGGCCACGGGGAGCTCGATGTTGTGTTCGATGAAGCGGTCGAGGCGCGGCCACTTTGCGGTCGGCAGCAGTCCGCCGTCGACTTGCAGCTGAGCGAATCCCTTGCCGCGCGCCCATTTGGCGAGCGCGGTATACAGGCCCTTGCGCGCGACGATCAACGGCGCCAGCACGGTGATGTCCTGCCCGCGGTAGTCCTTGAGCAGACGCGCGGCGATGGCATCCGCCGATTGCGGTTCGATGCGCGCCTCACAGGCCGGACAGTACTGCACTCCCAGCTTCACATAGAGCAGGCGCAGAAAATGATAGATCTCCGTGAGAGTTGCCACCGTACTCTTGTGGCCGCCGCGGCTGGTGCGCTGCTCGATGGCGACGGTGGGCGGAATGCCGAAGATCGCGTCGACGTCGGGCCGCGAGGCGGGTTGTACGAACTGCCGGGCGTAGGCGTTCAATGACTCGAGATAGCGGCGCTGTCCTTCGGCGAACAGGATGTCGAATGCCAGGGTGCTCTTGCCGCTGCCCGACACGCCCGTAATGACGGTGAATCGATTGAGACCCAGGCTCACATCGACATTCTTGAGATTGTGCTCGCGCGCGCCGTGAATCTCGATCGACAGCGGCGCGCCGTAAGGTACATCGCGATCCCGAACGCCGGACTCTGCCGCCGGCTTTTCCGCGCGCCGGGCCCCCACGGCGGACGGCGGCGCCGCCTGCTCGGCGTCAAGCAGCGCGCGGCCCGTGTGCGAGGCCTCGATGCGCATGATATCGGCGGGCGTGCCCGCACCGACGATGCTGCCGCCCGCCGCGCCGCCCTCGGGCCCGAGGTCGATGACCCAATCGGCGGCGCGCACTACATCCAGATTGTGCTCGATCACCAGCAGCGAATGGCCGGCGTCGATCAAACGCCGGAAGGCGCGCAGCAGCTTCGCGACATCGTCGAAATGCAGTCCTGTGGTCGGTTCGTCGAATAAGAACAGCGAGCCTTTGCGGCGCGCGGCATCGGCGCCCCGCGTGGAACTGCGGCGCACGGCATTCTCGGCGAGATGCCCGGCAAGCTTGAGGCGCTGCGCCTCGCCTCCCGACAGCGTGGGAACGGGCTGACCCAAGCGCAGATAGTCGAGGCCGACATCGGCGAGCGGCGCCAGCCGCAGGCACACGTCCGCGTCGGCGGCGAAGAAGCGCAGCGCCTCGGAGACGGTCAGATCGAGAACATCGGCGATGCTCTTCGGCGGCGCGTTGCCGCGCGACAACCGCACCTCGAGGACTTCCGCCCGATAGCGCCGGCCATCGCAATCGGGACAGCGTAGGTAGACGTCGGAGAGAAACTGCATCTCCACGTGCTCGAAGCCGTTGCCGCCGCATCCCGGACAGCGGCCGTTGCCGGCGTTGAAACTGAAGGTGCCGGCGCTGTATTTGCGCTCGCGCGCCTGCGGCAAGCGGGCGAACAAGTCGCGAATCGCGTTGAAAGCGCCGACATAGCTCGCGGGATTCGAGCGCGTCGTGCGGCCGATTCGGCTCTGGTCGACCATGACCACATCGCCGATGAATTCGGCGCCCTCGAGTGCGCGGTGACGGCCGGGATTCTCGGTGGGCTTGCCCTTGGCGCGCAGCAGCGCCGGAAACACGATGTCATGCACCAGGGTGGATTTGCCCGAGCCGCTGACCCCGGTGACGCAGACCAGGCGGTGCAGCGGAATCTCGACGTCGATATCTTTCAGGTTGTGCTCAGCGGCGCCCCGCAGCCGCAAGATGGCGGCGCTGCTCGCGCGCGGCGCTGCTCGCGGTATCTCGACCCGCTTGCGGCGCAGTAGATAGTCGGCGGTGAGCGATCCCTTGGCCTGGTCGAGTTCCGCGGCCGGCCCGAAGAACACGATTTCTCCGCCATGTTCGCCGGGCCCGGGCCCGATATCGAGGACGCGATCCGCGGCCCCGATCACCTTCGGATCGTGCTCGACTACGACCAACGTGTTGCCGGCGTCGCGCAGGCGCCGCATCACGCCGACGATGCGGTCGACGTCGCGCGGATGCAGGCCGATGGAGGGCTCGTCCAGCACGAACAGGGTGTTGACCAGTGAAGTGCCGAGCGCGGTGGTGAGGTTGATCCGCTGCACTTCGCCGCCGGACAGGGTGCGCGACTGGCGGTCGAGGTTCAGATAACCCAGACCGACCTCGGTCAAGTACTGCAGGCGCGCCCGTATTTCCGATAGCAGCAGGTCGGCGGCTTGGTCGAGCGGCGCCGGCAATTCCAGCGCGGCGAAAAACCGGCGGCAGTCGTCGATCGGCAAAAGCATCATTTCGCGGATATTGATGCCGCCGACCCGCCACAGCAGCGCTTCGGGCTTGAGGCGGGCGCCGCCGCAGGCGCTGCATTCGGTGTAGGAGCGATAGCGCGAGAGCAGCACCCGGATGTGCATCTTGTACGCCTTGGTCTCGAGCCAGGCGAAGAAGCGGCGCACGCCGTACCAGACATTCTTGGTCCACTCGCCTTCCCCCTCGATGACCCAGGCGCGTTCGGCGTCGGTCAAATCGCGCCAGGGGGTGTCGGTCGGAACGCCGCGCTTGCGGGCGAACTTGAGCAGATCCGCCTGGCATTCTTTATAGGACTCGGTCTGCCAAGGCTTGATGGCCCCATGGCGGAGACTCAAGGCCGCATCCGGTATGACCAAGCCATAGTCGACGCCGATGCTGCGGCCGAAACCGCGGCACGTCTCGCAGGCGCCGATGGGTGAATTGAAGCTGAAGGTGCTGGCACTCGCCTCCTTGTAGCTCAAGTCGCAGTCCGGACAGTGCAGCCCCGTGGAGAAGCGCCAAGGCGCCCCGAAGGCCGCGTCGCCCGCGCGATCAGACGCGACGCCCGCGCCGTTACCCGCGGCGTCCGCGCCGTCAGCCGCACCATGGATGACGCGGGGGTAGACGTCGAGCCGGCCTTGACCGATTTTCAAGGCCGCTTCGATGGCATCGCCGGCGCGGGCCGGCTCCACCGCGGACCATCGAAACCGATCCTGAATCACCTGCAGAATGTCGCCGCGCTGTTCGTGGATGCGCGTGTAGCCTTGGGCGGACAGCAATCCTAAGATCTCGGCCTGGGAGAAGTTCTTCGGGATGGGCACCGGAAAGGTCAGCAGCAGCGGCGGATCGCCATTGTCGCGGGCAAGAATTCGCAGCGCATCTTGAATGCTCGCGGACGTATCGCGCCGCACCGGCCGGCCGCAATCTTGGCAGTGCAGTACCGCGGTGCGCGCATACAAGAGCTTCAGGTGATCGTTGAGCTCGGTCATCGTGCCGACGGTGGAACGGGAAGTGCGCACCGGATTGGTTTGGTCGATGGCAATCGCGGGTGGAATTCCTTCGATGCGATCGACCAGAGGCTTATCCATTCGATCCAAGAACTGGCGCGCGTAGGGCGAGAAGGTTTCGACGTAGCGGCGCTGCCCCTCGGCGTAGAGGGTGTCGAACACCAACGAGGATTTCCCGGAGCCGCTCACCCCGGTCACAACGATCAATTCGTTGAGGGGCAGGTCCAGGTCAAGTGCTTTAAGATTGTTCTGGCGCGCGCCACGGATGCGGATGGCATCCGAGCGGGGCGGATCGAAAGGCGGCATGTCGCCGATAGTCTAGCGTAATCGGCCACGAGATACTTAAGACGGGCTTCAAGTCAGCGTCCCGCGAATTGCTCCATCATGAGGCCCGTGCCGCCGCGCGTGACGTGGGCAACGATGGCCGTGCGGCGATGGATCTTGGTGACCAACCCTAAGTTGATCGCAAAGGCGAGCTGCACCTGCTGTCCTTTTCTCAGTCCGAGATTTTCCGTCTCGACGAACACGCCGTTTGCACTCAGGTTTTTAGCCTTGCAAATGCGACTCTTTCGTCCCGACATCACCACGTACACGGTGGTACGTGCTCGGTGGCGGGTGTGCAAGCGACGCTCCATGGCGTTCTATCCCTTCGGTTGATCAGCGCTGTAGGACATCCATTATGCACATAGCGAAGTAGTTAGCGAAGTGCTTGATTGCATGACCGAAAGATATGTAAGGCGCGGCGTTGATATTGTAAAATCAAGGAGCTACACGCGCCCGAGGGCGAATGCCAAGAAGTGGACCGCAGCGCGGACGGACGATTAGGCGGCGTCTTTGCGCAGAATGGCGAGGTGTTCGGGGGCTTCGATGCCCACCTTGATGTGCCGGCCCGTGCCCCCGAGCAGCGTGATCTGAATCGGACCGTTCGCGAACAATTCGGCCAATGTCATGTTGGCATCGGCGCCGTCTGCGGGTTGGATGACGATGGATTCATCGGGGCGGCGTCTAATGACTAACATAGGGCGAACGCGCAGCGGCGCTATTCGAGTCCGCGTTCGAAGGTCAAGAGCTTGTCCGCTACCCGGCCGGAGTCGACCTGGTAGCTGCCGCTTTGCACCGCTTGCTTCACGGCGGCCACTTTCGCCGCGTTGACGACGGGAGCGCCGGCGACGGCTTCACTCAATTTTTGCAGGATGCGGGCGGAGCCGGTCAGAGTCACATGATCGGCGGTCGGCACAGCCGTTGCGGTGGTGCTTGCCGCGGCACCCCGGTTCTTGTCGGCCGCGGACGCGCCGCCGCTCGAACCCTTGACGGGTGCGGCTGCGTCGCTCGCGTCGAATCCACTAATTTTATCCGGCACCTGCGTCTCCTAGGGTGTGCAACCACCCCATATCGACTATATCGTCACAGTTTGGAGGAACTTTAGCCGGCGAGTCTCACAGAACGGCCGGCTTGATTATGTTATCGACGGCGGCCGGCGTCGCTGAAGGGCTGTTGATAAATAATTTCCTGGGAGCCACGCGCTTGGCGCGCAACCGGCCCGGCTGGGGGCCTATCTGCTCAAACGCCGCAATAATCTTGCCAAACCCTGCGGTAAGCGGCTTCGATATTGCGCGCGAAGCGCCCCGCATCCATCAGCGGGGATCGCTCGAGCCGCGCGCGCAGCCCCCGCCGCAACTCGGCGAGCCGCGGCAGGTCAGCGGCGAGCAGGGCCGCAGCGGCGGTGAACGCCGCGTCGCTGGCGGCGGCCAGTTCGAGAAGGTCGAGCTGAAATAGCTGGCTCAGGCCCCCGCGGCCAACGCAGGTCTCACCGACTCGCGTGAGGGTCGGGACGCCCATCCACAGTGAATCGAGGCTGGTCGTGTGGCCGTTGTAGGGAAACGTGTCGAGACCAATGTCGATGTCGTGATAGTAACGCAGATAATCGGCGCGGGGTCTGAAGCTGACGAAGCTGATTCGCTCCGCGGCGATGCCGTGCGCCGTCAGCCGCTGCAACAATCGGGGGCGTGCGCGGCCCGGCGGCGCCAACAGCCGCAGCCGCGACTCCGGGAGCGCGCGCATCACTCCGCCCCAAAGATGCAGGGTGGACTCGGTCACTTTGCACGGATTATTCAGACAGCCGAAGGTCAGATAGCCGCGCTCGAGCGCGGGCAGCGCGTTGACTTCAGGTTGATTCGCCAGCGGGTCATAGCACCAAAACGAGTCCGGTAGCCGGATGCTGCGCTCGCTGTACTCGCCTTCGGAGCCCTTGGGATCCAGGCGCGGATCGGTGAACCGGTAATCGATCGCGCCGCTGCCGGTGGTCCCGGGATAGGCGAGCCATGCGATTCCGATCGGCGCCGGCTTGCGGGCGAACAGCAGAGGTCTGCCGTTGGCCATGTGCATGGTCAAATCGACCAGAATGTCGATGCGATCGTCCCGAACGACGCCGGCGAGCGCCGCATCATCCAGCATCCGTACATCGCGCCAGACATCCGCCAAGCCGGCAATGCGGCGCGTCTGGTCATCGGGGCGCTCCACGCTGGCATAGCAAAATATCTCGAAGCCGGCATGATCGTGCTCCGAGAGCAGCGGAATCGTGAACAGGCTCTGACAATGGTCGCGAAAATCCGGCGAGACGTAGCCGATTCGCAGGCGGCGCTGCGGCGCCGGATCATTCGCGTAGCTGCGAACCGCCGGCAGCAATCCCGCGGCGAAGCGGTCGTTCCAGCGCCGGCATTCTTCGAGTATCGTGCGCCCTTGCGGCGATTGAAAACTGAGTGCATACGCGAGGTTGCCATGGGTCGCCGGATTGCCGGGATCGAGTTCCACGGCGTGGCGGAAGCAGTCGATCGCCGCGTCGAGATCGCCGGCGTCCTTGAGCACGCTGCCGAGATTGTCGAGGAGGGCAGAATGACGCGGGTTCAGCTGCAAGCCCCGGCGGAGCAGCGTTTCCGCCTCGTCGAAACGGCCGAGCGTACGCAGCAGGCAACCTAAGTTGTTCAATGCCACGACATGGTCCGGGCTGGCCTGGATCGCCGACTCATAAGCGGTCTCGGCCAAGCCGAATTCGCCCAGTTCCTTGTGAATGTTCGCAAGATTGTTCAGCGCGTCTGCGTAGCCGGGACGCAGAGCGGCCGCGCGGCGATATTGAGCGGCCGCCTCGCGCGGCCTGCCGAGCCCGTGCAGCGCATTGCCTAGATTGAATGCCGCTTCCGGATGGTTCGCTTCGCGTTCGAGCAAACGGCGCAGGATGGTTTCGGCGGCGGCGAAGTCGCCTTGGCGGCAGAACGCGATGCCCAGATTGATGGCGTGCGAGGCGACGCCGGGCTCGAGATCGGCCGCGGCGCGCAGGAGCACAACCCCCTCGTCGGTCCGGTTCATGGCCTGCAGCACCAGCCCTAAATTGGCCATCGCGCCTGCGTTGTCGGGCCGCAGTGCCAGCGCGCGCGTATAAGCCGCCGCCGCCTGCGTCGTGCGCCCGCACAGTTGCTGGCAGTTGCCGAGGTTCAAGAATGCGTCGGAAAAATCCGGCTGCAATTGCGCAGCGGTCTCGTAGGCGACTATGGCGTCGGCATGATCTCCCAGCGATTGCAGCGAGACGCCGAGAGCGAAGTGAGCATCCGCTGAGTGCGGATCGGCCTGCAGGACGCGGCGGTACGCGGCCGCCGCCTCCTCGTAGCGGTGCAGTGCGTGGAAGACCTGGCCCAGACCGAAGTGGTGGCGCGGCTCGCCGGGAGCGGCCGCAGCAGCCTGTTCGACGAGCGCGAGCGCAGCTTGCGGTTGCCCATCCTGCAGTTCCAGCAAGCCGGCGCGGAACAGGGCGGCGGCGTGAGCCGGCGTTTCGCTCAGTACGTGCCGGTAAAGTTTGCGCGCCTCGGCGAGCTCGCCGGCGCGGTGCTGCTCGGTCGCAGTTTGCAGCAGTTGATCGGTGGTCGGCATGGACGTCGTCGTTGCGGGATCAACCAGCCCTCGAGGGCGGCGCGAGATTCGCGCGATGGATTTTTACGGACTGTCTTTGCGTCGAATCGCGAGCTGTTCGGGTGCGTCGATGCCCATCTTGACGCGCCGGCCCGTGCCGCCCAGCAACGTGATCTGGATGGGGCCATTGGCGAACAGTTGCGCCATGGTCATGCTCACGTCCACGCCGTCCGCAGGCTGGATGAGGATCGATTCGTCAGCGCGGCGACTTAAGACCAACATAAGTCACGCCCGCGCCAGCGCGCGCAGCGCTCGTCGCGAAAGTCTTGCCTTGCGGACCATAAATGACCGGCGATGAGCCTCTGACGATGTCCATCAGCTGCCGGATCTGGTTCTGGCGCACGCGAATGATGTATCCGTTGACCTCATTGGCGGTTCTGCAGCCGGCCATCAATTCCATCAACGCGCGCCAGCGCTCGCCGAGCATCGCGGCCATCCCAGAGTCATCGGCATTGGGTTCACCGCCCGCCGCGCTCGGCATGGCTGCCGTGCATATATCGCGGCGCTCGCTCTCCAGGCGCTCAATCGTGCCGAGGAGCTGCACCTTTTCAGCCGCTTGCTGCAGGACTGCGTCGGGCGCATCGCCGGTCAGGGCGCTGCGTTCGGCCGCCAATGTGCTCGACAATAGGCGCGCAGCGACGATCTCGCGATCCAGCAAATCCTCGAGTCGGTGGCGCACATCCTGATTCATGGCGCTATTTCAGCCCCTTCTCGAACTGCAACAGCTTGTCGGCAACTCGGCGGGCGTCGATTTTGTAGGTGCCGCTCTGCACCGCTTGCTTGACCGAAGCCACTTTCGCGGCGTCGACCACGGGGGCCTTCGCCACCGCTTCTTCAATCTTCTGCAGGGTGCGTGCGGAGTCGGTGAGCGTGACGGTATCGCCGGTCTGCGCGGTGCTCGGCGCCGGGGCCGCGTCGCCCTGCGGCTTGTCAGTCACGCCGGCGTTGCTGTTCGAACCCTTGATGGGCACGAGCGGTTCGGTCGGATAGCCACTGATTTTATTGGACACCGAAATTTCTCCTAGGCAAGCAGTATGCCCTGTACCGAGTTATCGTCAGGGTTTGGATGAACTTTAGCGTTTAACACGACATCCCGCCACCGGTATGGTGTTATCGACTGTGACGCCGGTTCACTAAAGGGCTATTGAAAAACAATTTCCACCACTTGCTCGGAACGGGCAATGCCTTCGACGACTTTCCCTGAGGACAGATTCTCAACCCGGATTCGCTGGTTGATCAGGCCATCCATCAGGGCCCGCCCCGACATGCGCACGCTCATACCGCCCGCATCAGCGATCAATGTGACCGTTTGGCCGCGCTGCACCGCTTTGGCCCCCAGCAATTGCTGATTCGTCAGGATTGCCCCGCCGGAGATGCCGCGGCTCGCGGTCAGCCCGACCGCGATCGCGGGGTCGTCGAGATACCCGGGCGGGAGGCCCGTGAGATCCCGCTGCTCGACGCTCATGTCCTTCGCGGTCAAAACCGTGCCGGCAACGATCGCATGCGCTGCGACCGCCACCGGAGAGGTGCCGACGATTCTCACCGGAACGAAGAGATGCCAGGCCGTGCGGCCGTCGCAGCGCAGTTCGACCAGCACCCGGCTGCGGTCCCGCAGGCCGGGCGCAATGCCCGCCTTCACGTCCTCGCAGCGCGGCAGCTGCAAGCGGGGTTGGACGGGACCCACTTGCAGACGTTGTCTGTCGGAGGGCGGCGGCAGCAGCGGAGCGGCCGCGGACTTCGCCAGCGCCTCGAGCTGCGCGACATCCTGAAAATCAGCGCCCCACGCCGGCATTGCCGCCACACAGGCCAGCAGCAGCAGGCGACGGTAATTTGGCGGTCTTCGCATCATAGAGAGTAATAAGCAAGCCGCGTGCCATCCAATCTGGCGGCATTGTCAGTGGCCGTGCTGCAGCGCGCATGGCGGCCGGTGCGCGCGCGGCCCGAGGTTTGCCGCCGCCGGTGCCGCACCCGGCAATTCCTTGCCGCTTGGGCCGCGGCGCAGGCGTCAAACCCGCCTACAGCCGCGGCGAACCGTGCTGCCGTTCACATTTTCCTAGGTTTGAGCCCGCTGGCACAGCTCTTGCTTAGGGTATCCATCGAGGAGTATTCGCAACCATGTTCGACAACATCTTCGGCATCCATGAGCAAGCGCTGCTGCTGCACGGGCAGCGAATCGGCATATTGGCCAACAACCTCGCCAACGCCGATACACCGAATTTCAAGGCGCGCGACATCGATTTTGCCGCGGTGCTGGGTTCCACCGATCAGCAACTGCCGCTGGCGGTGAGCGTCACTCACGCGGCGCACATCACCCCGCTCGACGGCGAGCTGCCCTCGGGCGAATTGAAATACCGCAATCCCTATCAGGCTTCCCTGGACGGTAACACGGTCGAAATGCCGGTGGAACAAGCGGCGTTTTCCGAGAACAACGTGCGCTATCAGGCAAGCCTGCAATTCATCAACAACCGGATCGCGGAACTGCAGTTCGCGATTGCCGGCCAGTAGGATCAGCCATGTCGCTATTCAACGTATTCAATACCGCGGGCAGCGCTTTGAACGCCCAGACGATCCGGCTCAACACCACGGCGAGCAATCTCGCCAATGCCGAAAGCGTCAACGGCGACCCGAGCAAAGTCTATCGTGCGCGCCATCCGGTGTTCAAAACGATGCTCGACCCGTCGGATACCGGATTCGACGGCGAGAACGCGACGGCCGGCGTGCGCGTGCTGGGAGTCGTAGAGAGCACCTCTCCGCCCACGATGCGCTATCAGCCGGACAATCCGCTCGCCAACAAGGATGGCTATATCTACATGTCGAACGTCAATTCGATCGAAGAAATGACCAACATGATTTCAGCCCAGCGCTCCTTCGCGACCAACGTGGAGGCCGTCAATACGGCGCGCGATCTGCTGCTGAAAACGATTTCGATGGGACATTGAGAACCACTAGGAATTATTTATGACCATTCCCACGACCTTTCCCAACCCGAACTACTCTCCCACCGCCGCCAATGCGTCGTCGGGCAGCGGCGCCGCGGCGGGCGCGACCAGCGCCACCAGCCTCGGGGGTACGGATTTCCTCACGCTGATGCTGGCGCAGCTCAAGAATCAGGATCCGACGAGTCCGGTCGACAGCAACACGTTTCTGTCGCAGCTCGCCTCGCTCAGCGAAGTGCAGGGCATCACGAACCTCAACACCTCGTTCTCGGCGCTGTCGGGTTCGATGGTCTCGAGCCAGGCGCTGCAGGCGTCCTCCTTGCTCGGTCATCAAGCGCTGGTGAGCAGCTCGGCGGCGTCGCTGGCAACCGCCGGCGGCACGATTACGGGAGCGGTGGCCGTGCCGCAGACCACGTCCGGGGTGACGCTGAACATAGCCAACAGCGCCGGCGTTCTGGTGCAGCAAATCAATCTCGGGGCGCAATCAGCGGGGCTCGCCAATTTCTCGTGGAACGGCAAGCAGGGCGACGGCTCACAAGCGCCCGCGGGGCAGTACACCTTGACCGCACAGGTCGCCGGCGTCGCCTCCGGCACGGCGGTCGGCACGTACGTCAATGGCACCGTGCAAAGCGTCACCATGGGCGCCGGCACCACGGGGCTTACCTTGAACGTCGCGGGGCTCGGCAGTGTGCCGTTCAGCAGCGTTCAGCAAATCTCAAATTAATCAGCTAGTTCAGGAGTAACTACATGTCAAGTTTCAGCATCGCGCTCTCGGGATTGACCGCTTCCAGTTCGGATTTGGACATCACCGCGAACGACATCGCCAACGCGAACACGGTCGGTTTCAAGGGATCGCGCGCCGAGTTCGCCGACGTATACGCTTCCGGCGCCGTGAATCTCAATACCTCGGTCACCGGCGAAGGCGTGCGGCTCGCGAGCACTGCGCAGCAGTTTACGCAGGGCAATATTTCCACGTCGTCATCGAACCTCGACCTGGCCATCAGCGGCGACGGCTTCTTCACCTTGAAGGACGCGAACGGCGTGGTGTATTCCCGCAACGGCCAATTCGCCGAGGACTCGAGCGGCAACGTGGTGAGTTCCACCGGGCAGGCGCTGCAGGTCTACCCGCCCCTGGTCAGCGGCGGCTTCAACACCGGCGCATTGAGCGACTTGAACTTGCAGACCGCGCAGAGCGCGCCGCAAACGACCACCACCGGAACCGTGATCCTGAATCTGCCGGCGGGCGCACCCGTTCCGACCGTGCCGGCGTTCAATCCGGCGAACTCGTTGACTTACAACCAGTCGACCTCGACCACGGTGTATGACTCGCTCGGCGAATCGTACCCGGCGACCATGTACTTCGTGCAGACCGCGGCGCCCAACGTGGTGGACGTGTACATGACGGTCAACGGCACGCCGGTCAACGCCACTGTGGCGAACCCCAACGGCGTTCCGCAGCCGCTGACGTTTTCGAACACCGGTGCGGTGACCGCGCCGGTGGGTGGCGGCGTGACCTTCGGCGGATTCACCCCGCCGGACGGGGCGCAGGCGATGAGCATGAACTTCAATTTTGGCCAGACCACGCAGTACGGCGGAGGTTTCGGCGTGACTTCCATCACCCAGAACGGATTCGCAACCGGACAGCTGAGCACCGTGGCCATTGACGCGTCTGGCGTCGTCTCCGCCGTTTACACCAACGGCCGCTCGACGCAGCTCGGGCAACTCGCGATGGCAAATTTCCCCAACCCCCAGGGCTTGAAGCAGCTGGGCGACACCAATTGGTCGGAGACCTTCACTTCCGGCAACGTGGTGCAGGGCACGGCTTCTTCGGCCGGTTTCGGCAGCATTCAGTCCGGCGCTCTGGAAAGCTCGAATGTCGATTTGACCACCGAGCTCGTCAACATGATCACTGCGCAACGGTCGTTCGACTCCAATGCGCAGGTCATCACGACGGCCAATCAAGAATCCCAGACCGTCATCCAGATCTCGCACTAGTCCTCGTCACGATTAAGGAACTGAACCATGGATAGAGGACTCTACGTCGCGATGACCGGTGCCAAGCAAATCATGCAGGCACAGGCGGTCAACAATCACAATATTGCGAACGTCAGCACGACCGGCTTTCGCGCGGACGCGGTCTCGTTCACCAGCGAGCCCATCTACGGTGCGGGTTACGCGACGCGCGTCAACGCCGTGGCGGGCGACGGGGGGACCGACCTCTCGAGCGGCGTGCTGACCTCCACCAGCCGCCCGCTCGACATCGCCGTCAACGGCAAGGGATTCATTGCGGTTCAGGGAGCGGATGGCAAGGAGGCCTATACGCGCGCCGGCGATCTGCGGGTGATGGAATCCGGGGCCGTCGTCACGGCCAGCGGACTGCCGGTGTTATCGGAGCAAGGTCCCTTGGCGATACCGCCGTCGACCCAGGTGACCATCGGCACCGACGGCACGATATCAGTCGTTCCGCTGGGCTCGCCGCCGGACGCACAGTCGCTGGTCGACCGCATCAAGTTGGTCAATCCGCCACCCAAGGATTTGCAGAAAGGCGCGGATGGATTGCTGCACCTTAAGAGCGGCGGCACGGCCCCGACCGATGAAACGGTCACCGTGACATCGGGCGCATTAGAGTCGAGCAACGTCAACCCCGCGCAATCGCTGGTCAACATGATCGAGCTGCAGCGCCTGTACGAATTTCAGATCAAGAGCATCAACGCCACCGACGCCGACGAGCAGAGCGCCGAGCGCATGATGTTGACCTCATAACCTTCGAGGAACTACCCAATGAACCTGGCACTATGGGCCGCAAAAACCGGCCTCGACGCGCAAAACACCCAGATGGCGGTGATCGCCAACAACCTTGCGAACAGCAACACCACCGGCTTCAAAGCCGATCGGGCCGCGTTTCAGGACCTCATGTACCAGAACGTGCAGCAGGTGGGCGCTCAGAGCACGCAAAATACGCAGTACTCGACCGGCCTGTCGCTCGGAACCGGCGTCAAAATCGCCGCCACCGAAAAGAACTACGCTCAGGGCAGCGTTCTGCAGACCGGCGGCAACTTGGATATGTCGGTTACAGGGCTGGGATTTTTTCAGATCACGATGCCGGACGGCAGCCTCGCCTATACGCGCGACGGATCCTTTTCAATGGACGCGCAAGGCAACGTGGTGACTGCGAGCGGGTACCCTCTGTCGCCCGCAGTTACGATTCCCGTCAACGCACAGTCGGTCACGGTCGGCAGCGACGGCACCGTGTCTGTGACCACGGCGGGCAACGCGAAGGCGACTACCGTCGGTCAAATTCAATTGGCCAATTTCATCAATGTGGAAGGACTGCAACCGGCCGGTAATAACCTCCTGGTCGAATCCGGATCGAGCGGTGCACCCCAGGTCGGCGCGCCCGGTATCAACGGCCTGGGTAGCCTGCAACAGGGTTCGCTCGAGACCTCCAACGTGAATACGGTCACCGAACTGGTGAACATGATCACCTGCCAACGCGCCTACGAGATGAACTCAAAGGCGATCAGTACCACGGATCAGATGCTGCAATACCTCACTACGAATTTGTCATGATGCATAATTTCACTTCTCAGTCTTTCGTCTGCGTTTTTCTTCTCGCCGCGCTGTTGACGGGGTGCGGCATGTTGCCGGCGAAGGATCACAAGCCGGAGCCGGTCGTCGCGCGCGTATTGCCGCCGCCCACGCCACGCACCGAAGGGGCGATCTATCAGGCTGGCCAGCAAATGGAGCTGTTTTCGGACATAAAAGCACGTCGAGTGGGCGACCTCCTGACCATCGTGCTGAATGAATCCACCAATGCCAGCAAGAACGCCATCACCAAGACGGCGAAAACGACGACGGTCGCGAACTCCGCGCCCACGATTTTCGGGCAAAGCATGACGATCAAAGGCGCGCCAATTCTGTCCGCGACCTTGAACGGCGCCAACAGCTTCGACGGTGAAGGCTCCAGTACGCAGAGCAATAGCTTGGCCGGCAGCCTCACCGTGACGGTGGTCGACGTCCAGGCCAACGGGAATCTCGTGGTGCAGGGCGACAAGACCTTGAAGCTCAATCAGGGCGATGAGTTCGTGCATATTTCAGGGGTGGTCCGGTCGGCGGACATTGCCACGAACAACACGGTTACCTCCGACAAACTCGCGGATGCGCGCATCAGTTACTCGGGCAAGGGAGCCGTCGACAGCGCCAATCGCATGGGTTGGTTGGCGCGGTTCTTCAACTCCCCCTTTGCCCCTTTCTAAAGATGGGATCGTTCAACATGATGATTAGAATCTGCGCAATGTCGCTGCTGTTGCTGGGCGCCTCCGTCGCGCGCGCCGAACGCATCAAGGATATGGCGCAGGTCCAGGGCGTGCGGACCAATCAGCTCATTGGTTACGGGCTGGTGGTCGGGTTGCCCGGCACCGGCGACCAAACGATCCAAGCGCCTTTTACGGTGCAATCCTTGACGAATATGCTGGCCCAGCTCGGCATTACAGTTCCCGCGAATGGCACGCCGCCGCAGCTCAAGAACATCGCGGCCGTGTCCGTACACGCCGTGTTGCCGGCCTTCGTCAAACCCGGACAAACCATCGACATCACGGTCAATTCCATTGCGAACGCCAAGAGCTTGCGCGGCGGATCGCTGCTGGTGACGCCGTTGCACGGACTCGACGGCCAGATCTATGCGATAGCTCAAGGCAATCTCCTCGTCAGCGGCTTCGGTGTCGAAGCCAACGATGGTTCGAAGCTCACCGTCAACGTGCCGAGCTCCGGCCGCATTCCCAATGGCGCCACGGTCGAGCGCGCGGTGCCCACGCAGATAGCGCAGGGCGATGCCATCATCCTCAATCTCAACGATCCTGATTTTACGACCGCGACGCGACTGGTGCAGAGCCTCAACAAGGGGATCGGCATCGGCTTCGCGACGATTATCGACGGCGGCTCGATCCGCGTGCGCGCGCCGCAGGACGTCGCCGAGCGCATCGCCTTTCTGTCGCAGATTGAAAACCTGCAGGTCGACCCGGCCAGCGCGCCGGCCCGCGTCATCATCAATTCGCGTACCGGCACCGTGGTGATCAGCAGCAATGTCACCGTGAGCCCGGCCGCCGTATCCCATGGTTCGCTGTCGGTCACGATTAAAGAAGAGCAGACCGTCGAGTCAACCCGCGCCGTTCGCCACGGTCGGCCAGACCGCGGTGGTCACGAATTCGACCATCAAAGTCGATCAAGGCTCGAATCGCATGTTCCTGTTCAAGCCGGGCGTTGAACTCGAGCAGATAGTTCGCGCCGTCAACGAGGTCGGAGCGGCACCCGGCGACTTGGTTGCCATATTGGAAGCACTCAGGGAGGCCGGCGCACTGCAAGCCGAGCTCATCGTGATCTAAATGGGCAATCCCTTACAACCCGTCGCGCCGATGCCGGTGCCGGCGTCCACCGCGAACACCTATACCGATTTGAACGGCCTGGCGGCGCTCAAGAAGGATTCCAAGTCGCCGCAGGCCATTCGCGCGATTGCGCAGCAGGTCGATGCGCTGTTCCTGCAGATGATGCTGAAGAGCATGCGCGATGCGAGCGCCGGCCAGGGCGAGGCCGACAGCAACGAGATGGGCATGTACCAGGACATGTTCGACAAGCAGGTCGCACTCACCTTGAGCCAGCATCAAGGGCTGGGAATTGGCACCGCCTTGACCCGCCAGTTATCCAATGCGGCAGCGGCAGCCGCCCCGGCAGGCGCGCCGGCGGCGGCAACACCGGCCTCGGGCGCGGCTCAAGGAGCAGCGGCGGGCGGCGCGGCCGCAGGGGCCCCGGCTGCGGGAGGCGCCGCGCCGGCGGCACCGGCGGCAGGCTCGAGCGCATCGCCCCCGACCAGCATGCTGCAAAGCGCAACCCAATTCGTCAGCGACGTCCTGCCGACGATCCAGCGCGCCGCCAATGCCCTTGGCGTCAGCCCCTTGGGAATGCTGGCGCAGGCGGCTTTGGAGACGGGTTGGGGGCAGCGCATGCCGCGCAACGCCGACGGCACGCCGAGCCTCAACATGTTCGGCATCAAAGCGGACGATGGCTGGGCCGGCGCGCGCGCGGTCGCGAGCACCGTCGAGTTCAGCGGCGGCGTGGCGACGCAGCGGCAAACGGCGTTCCGAGCCTATGGCTCGATACAAGAGAGCGTCAGCGACTTCGCCAACTTGCTGAAAGGCTCACACCGCTACCGCAACGCCATCGCGGCCGGCGGCAACGCGCAGGCCTATGTCAATAGCATCGGCCAATCCGGCTATGCCACCGATCCCGAATACGCCAATAAGTTAAATGACATCCTGAACGGCAGCACCTTGCGCATGGCGCTCAACGTCGGCGGCAAAAAATTATAGAAATGAGAAACCGTGCCGATATTCCCCGGATAGGCTGAACCGCCGGGATCGGCGCTGCGGAGAACAATTGTGTCAGATGTGTTTGGAATCAGCATTTCGGCGCTGCAGGCGTATCAAACGGCGCTGCAGGTCACGAGCAATAACATTGCCAATGCGAATACCCCGGGATACGACAAGGAGACGGTCGAACTCACGAACGCGATACCGCAATCGGCCGGCAGTGCGCCGATCGGCGCGGGCGTCAACGTCGCCGGGATCAGCCGTGCCTACAGCGAATTGAGCGCCAATCAGCTCAATATCTCGCAGAGTAATCTGGGGCAGCTCAATAGCCTGCAGAGTTACACCAGCCAAATTGACAATATCGTGGGCACAACGGCCGGGGGCTTGAGCACCGCGATACAGAATTACTACAGCGCATGGTCGACGCTATCGAACGATCCGACCTCGACCGCCTCACGTCAGGCGCTGCTCAGCGCGGCGCAGAGCGTCGCTGCTGCGTTCTCGTCCACCAATGGGCAAATGCAAAGCCTAAGCTCGAACATCAATGGTGCCATCTCGGCCGACGTCACTCAGATCAACTCGCTCGGCTCATCGATCGCGGCTCTGAACCAGCAAGTCGCAGTGGCCACGGCAAACGGCGGTGGTCAACCGCCCAATGATTTGATCGATCAGCGCGATCAGCTCGTGTCGAATTTGTCGAAGCTCGTGGGTATCTCGACGACCGCGGGCACCAGTGGCGCAGTGAACATTTTCACCGGCAACGGCCAGCCCTTGGTGCTGGGCGACGTTGCCGGCGCCTTGACGACCGTACCCAACCAGTTCAACGCCACGCAGCTCGAGGTGGCGTCGGCGAACAACCCGACCAACCCGATCAGCAGTCAGATCACCTCGGGAGATTTGGGCGGTCTCTTGGCCGCGCGCACCCAGGCGGTCGATCCGGCCATCAATCAATTGGGCCAGATCGCCACGGCCTTGAGCCAGACCGCCAATGCGCAGCAGAATTCCGGTCTGGATCTCAACGGCCAGCTCGGCGCGAACATATTCTCGGTGGGCGGCCCTCAGGCGGCCGCTTCCGCGAGCAACACCGATGGCACATTCGCCGCGGTCAGCATCACCAATGTCGGTGCGTTGACCACGAATGATTATCTGCTGAGGTACCAGGGCGGTGCCTACAGCCTGACGAATGCCAGCGACGGGCAGCGCCGTCGCCTTTACCGGCAGCGGCACGCTGGCGAGTCCGATCACGCGCCGCAGGGCTGTCGATCGTGCTGTCGGGAACACCGGCTTCGGGAGATCAATTCTTGATCAAGCCGACTGCGCAGGCGGCCGGGACCTTCGGCGTGGCATTGACCAGTACCTCGCAATTGGCCGCGGCCGGCGCCATCCAAACCTCCGCAGCCGGCAGCAACGCCGGCAACGCGACGATCAGCAGCGGCACCGTGGTGAACGGCGTCCAATCCCGCCTTGCTCAACCCGGTGAACATTCATTTCACCAGCCCGACGACCTATACGATCAACGGCGGCGCAAGTCAGGCGTACACGCCGGGGGCCAATATCTCGCAGAACGGCTGGCAGGTGCAGATCAGCGGCACTCCCGTCACCGGCGATACTTTTACCGTGCAAAGCAACGCCGGCGGTAACGGGCGACAATCGCAATGCTCTGGCCAGCGCCAATCAACAAACCCAGGGAGTGCTGTTGAACGGCACCGTCAGCGTCAACGGCGCCGTGGGCGCGCTGATCACCGGCGTCGGCAGTCAGGCGCAACAAGTCAACACGGCCCAAGCCGCGCAAACGGCGGTCAACAGTTCCAGCGCTGCAAAACGTCCAGTCGGTGTCGGGCGTCAATCTGGATGAGGAAGCCGCGCACTTGTTGCAGTGGCAGCAGGCCTATCAGGCCTCGGCTCAGGCGCTTTCCATTGCCAACAGCACATTCACCTTTTTCATGGACTCGATCAACGGTACGTACTCGTAGGATATTCGCATGCGCGTCACCCAAAGCCTGAATCAAACGCAGTTCCTCACCGCGCTCGATTCGCTCGAATCCAATCTCTCGCAAACGCAAAACCAGGTTTCATCCGGGCTCGCGTTCACGACGCCGTCGCAGAATCCCATCGCCGCCGGCACCGTCAACAATTACGACCAGGTGCTGGCGCAGAGCAAGCAGTACACGGCCAACGGCAACAGCGCGCAAACCAGCCTCCAGACCGAAGGCAACGCATTGACGCAATTGCAAAACCAATTGCAGAGTCTGCGCAGCCTGGCGCTCGAGGCCAATTCGGGCACCCAGACCGGGGAAGATCTCACCGCGATTGCGGCGCAGGCGACGCAGATCCAGAACAGCCTGCTGACGCTGGCCAACACCCAAGACGGCAACGGCCAATACATATTCAGCGGTTTCGCAACCCAGACCCAGCCGTTTGCATTGACGGCGACCGGCGCGAGCTATGCCGGCGATCAAGGCCAGCGGCAAGTACAGATCGCGGCGGGGCAAACGGTTGCCGCCGGCGACAATGGCGATACGGTCTTCAACCAGATCAAGACGGGCAACGGCGTCTTCACCGTGGCGGCCAACGCCGGCAACACCGGCACCGGGGTCATCGGTGCCACCACCGTGACCGGTGCCGCCGGCTATACCGGCAGGCACCTTTTCGATCAACTTCACGGCGGCGAACACCTATAACGTGGAAAATGCCGCCAGCGTGGTCATCGGCTCGGGGACTTATACGCCGGGCCAAACGATCACCTATGGCGGCGCGCAGGTTACCTTGAGCGGTCAACCCGCCGTGGGCGACTACTTCAACGTGACGCCGAGCGGCAATCAGAGCCTGTTCACCACGGTGCAGAATCTGGTCACTGCCTTGCAAGCGGGAGCGAGCAGCCCCATCCAGTGGATCCGCGCCGCTGAATAATGCGATCGCCACCGCATTGAACAACATCGACCAAGCGATCAGCCAGACGTCCACCGTGCAGGCCAGTGTCGGCGGCCGGCTCAATACCATCACCACCCAGCAATCGGTCGGGACCAGCCAGCAGACTCAATTGCAGCAATCGATATCGTCCCTGCAGAGCCTGGATTACGCCAGCGCCATCACCAGCCTCGATTCTCAAAACACCACGCTGAGTGCGGCGATGCAGGCGTATACGCTGACGCAGGGATTAACCCTCTTCAAGTATATTTAATAGCCGGCATTTGCGCCGCTAGTGGTGGTGGCCGCCGGCGCCGTGTACGTGGCCGTGCTCCAATTCCTCGGCCGTGGCGTCGCGAACGCCGACGATTTGCACGTCGAAGTGCAGGGTCTGGTCCGCCAGCGGATGGTTGCCGTCGAGCGTGATCATGTCGCCGATGATGGCCGTCACCGTGAACAGGCGCATGCCGTCGCCGGTGCGCGCCTGAAACTGCATGCCCTTCTTTATCTCGCCGGAGCCCTGCAGGGAGCGCTTCGGTACGCGTTGGATCAGCGCTGCATCATGCACTCCGTACCCATCCTGGGGGGATACCACGACGGCCAGCGCAGCCCCTTCCTGCTGCCCTTCGAGAGCCTTTTCCAGCCCGGTCACGAGATTGCCGTGGCCCTGGATGTAGGCCAGCGGCTCCCCGCCGGATGAGCTATCGAGCACCGCGCCCTCATCGTTTTTCAGTGTGTAGTGAATGGTGACCACCCGGTCCGCTGCAATTTCCACTTCTTAATCTCCGTTCATTGATGTAATTTTAGCCTCGAGGTCGTAGTCGCTCGCCCGTGTGATCGTAACTTCGGCCCAATCGCCGACCGCCAATGGCTTGGACCGTCGAACGCGCACGACGCCGTCGATTTCCGGCGCATCGCTGCTCGAGCGGGCGACGGCGACATTGCCGTCGATCCGGTCGACAAGCACACGCATCCTGCGGCCGACCTTCTGCGCGAGTTTCTGCGCGCTGATTTCCTTGCTGAGCTCCATGAAACGCCCGCGGCGCTCCGCTTTCAATTCCGCCGGAACTTGCGGCTCGCGCAGCGAGTTGGCCGCCGCACCCTCGACCGGTGAATATTCGAAGCACCCGACTCGATCGAGCTGGGCTTCCCTGAGCCACTCGAGCAGCTCTGCGAAATCTTGCTCGGTTTCGCCGGGAAAGCCGACGATGAAAGTGCTGCGAATGGTGATATCCGGCACCACGCGCCGCCAGACGGCAATCCGCTCCAGAGTGTTCTCCGCGGCGGCGGGCCGCTTCATGAGTTTCAAAATCCGCGCACTGGCATGCTGAAACGGAATGTCCAGGTAGGGCAGTACCCGTCCGTCGGCCATCAGCTCGATGACGTCGTCGACGTGGGGATAGGGATAGACATAGTGCAGTCGAACCCAGGCGCCGAGCTCGCCGAGCGCCGCCGCGAGATCGAAAAAACGGGCGCGCCGCTCTTTGTCCCGCCACAATTGCGCAGCATATTTCAGGTCCAGTCCGTAGGCGCTGGTGTCCTGTGAAATGACCAGTAGTTCCTTTACACCCGCCCGCACCAACAGCTCCGCCTCGCGCAGAACGTCGCCTATCGGGCGGCTGACCAGGCGCCCGCGCATCGACGGAATGATGCAAAAGCTGCAGTGATGGTTACAGCCCTCGGATATTTTCAGATAGGCGTAGTGGCGCGGCGTGAGCTTGATGCCTTGCGCCGGCAGCAGATCGAGAAACGGCTCATGTTGCGGCGGCAGATGTTCGTGCACCGAGGCCACGACCTCTTCGTAACGCTGCGGGCCGGTAATCTTGAGAACCTGCGGATGGCGATCGAGAATCTTTTGCGGCTGTGCGCCCAGACAGCCGGTCACGATTACCTTGCCGTTCTCGGCCAGCGCTTCACCGATCGCCTCGAGGGACTCGTCCACCGCCGCATCGATGAAACCGCAGGTGTTGACGATGACCAGGTCCGCCGCGGCATAACTCGGGGCGACTTCATAGCCTTCGGCACGCAAACGCGTGAGGATGCGTTCTGAATCGACCAGGGCTTTCGGGCAGCCCAAGCTGACAAACCCCACTTTGGGGGATTTGCGGACAACGGCTTTCAATGGTGATCGACCTTGGAGGGGGAAGCCGCAGATTATACTCGAAAACACGTATGGATGGAGGCGCATGGGCCTCCGGGCCCGGGCCCACGGGGCGGCATTTCAGCCGCGGTCCGACGCGCTTAGGCCCGCCGCCGGTATGCGCCGCTTCACCATCAGTTCGACGCCGCGCCCCTCATCGACCGTCAAATCGGTCATGAAGCTTTGACTGTAATCGCGTATCCAGTCGGCCGGCATCTGCCATCACGCCAGATCCAGTAGTGCTTCGCGGATCTTCGCCGAAAAACGAAATCGGATCAGGCGCGCCGGGCTGCCGGCGTAGATGCCGTAGGGCTCGGACCTTCAGACGCAGACCGCCGCCACGAAACGGCTGTCCAGCAGGCGCTGGGCGCTGCCGTCGTACTTCACAATGGAGCCGACTCCGAAGCTTGAACACTGGCGGATGTTTATATTCATGGCGGTGTCTTCAGCGTGGCTCGCGTACCGCGGTCGACCTTTTCGCGCCGTGCCGGCGCCATTTGCCGTAGAAACAGGCCTTCGAGTTCAAGGAGATCCCGCTTGCGATTTCCAATCCGACGCGCGGGCGAACCCGCGTAGATGCCGAATGCCTGACAATTCTGCTTGATCAAGCTGAGTGCGCCGACTGCGACTCCTTCTTCCAGTATCACGCCAGGGAGCAAAACTGACCCGGCGCCGATGATGGCGTGCCTGCCGATGATCACAGGAGCGTGGGTTACGCCGCTGAATTCCGGCGGGATCGTCGGGTTGGTCATGCGAACGCCGGAGTAGTCGTCGTTGCTCGAATAGATGGAAGTGCGCGAGGACAGGTTGCAAAAATCTTGCAGCGTGATCTTGCCGGCGCCGATCAGCGAGGAGAAGACGCCGACGTGAATGAAGCTGCCGATGACGATGCCGCCTGGACCCGCCGAGAGAACGCAGAAATCGTCAATCCGGACATGACTTCCGATTCGAATGTTTTTCGCGTTGTGAATCGATGCCTTGGTCGATATTCGAACGTCGTCGCCGCATGCGGCCAGCCCCAATCCGGCGAGTTCTTGCGCGGTATGGAAGGACATCGACATTCAACCTCGAATGAGGCGTATGACGCGTGCTTGGTCTTCCAGCGTCAAATCGGGATAAATGGGGAGACACAGAACCTGGCTTGCAATCTGATTGGCGACGGGCAGATTCGCCGTCGCCGCCGACGGCAGTCCGCGGTACATCGGCATGTTGCTGACGATGGGATAAAAATATCGGCGGCCCAGCACCTGTGCGTCGCGCAAGCGCTGGTACAGCGCATCCCGCGTCATTCGAAAATCGGCTTGCACCAGAATTGGGAAATAGCCGCAGTTGTGCTCGGTATCCGCGGGCGGCTCAGGAACTCTGATGCCGGCCACGTCGCCAAGTGCTTCGCGATAACCTTTGTCCAGGGTCCTGCGCATCTGCAGAGCACGATCGATGTGCTCGAGCTGGAGCAAACCAAAAGCCGCTTGCACTTCGTTCATTTTTCCGTTGATCCCGGTGGCCATCACCGTGACCTCGTCGGCAAAGCCGAAATTCTTCAGATAATCGATGCGCTGCTTCGTTTTGGCATCGCGGCAGACGATCGCGCCGCCCTCGAATGTATTGAATACCTTGGTTGCATGGAAACTGAGAATCGCGAGGTCGCCATGCTGTGCGACGCTCGTGCCCCGATGCTTCACGCCGAAGGTGTGGGCTGCGTCATAGATCACTTTAAGGCCGTAGGTGTCGGCGATCTGCTGGATGCGTTCGACTTGACATGGATACCCGTAGCAATGCACGGGCATGATGGCCGTCGTTTTCGGCGTAATGGCAGCTTCGATCAGCTCGGCGTTCAGATTCATGGTCCCGGGCTCGATATCGACGAAAACCGGCTGAATGTTGTTCCACACCAGGGCATGGGTGGTGGCAACGAAGGAATACGGAGTTGTGATCACTTCGCCCGTGATCCGCAGCGCTTGCAGCGCCGTGATCAATCCAATGGTCGCATTGGTCATCAGCGACAGGTGCTCGAGTCCCAGATAGCGGCCGAGCGCGTTTTCGAATCGCTGATGAAAGGGTCCGTTATTGGTCAGCCATTTGCTCTGCCAAATCTGCTCCAGAAGCGGCATGAACTCCGCCAATGGTGGAAGATAAGGCTGGGTCACGGTGATCGGCTTGATGCCGTCGATGCCGGCATCCGGTGCGCGAACCGGCGGCTGGAGCTTCAGGGTGACCGGCGCAATCGAAGATTTCAACGTGTTGGAACGCGTCATTGACATACCTGGTTCGAGGCGGTGATGGAAAAGGACTGCGCCGGCAGATCTCTGCACCAACGCCGCCACATGTGACGCATGGCAGCGTCGAGAGTTGACGCGATGGTTTCAGGTTGGCGCAGCGGCGACTTAAGCCAGCGCTCGCGTAGCCCGCGGCGCACATCGGACAGTGCAGCAATCTTGGTCGACCAAAACAAACCTTTCTCCACGAAGTCATCCGCATCCGACGCAATGAATCCTTCCAATCCCAGATGGCCCAAATTTGCAGCGCATTGCCGCGACGCCGGTGTTTGGCCGGCGAGGGTCAGTGTGGGCACTCCCATCCAGAGGGCATGATTGGTCGTGGTCCCGCCGGTGTAGGGAAATGTATCCAAGCAGATGTCCACTTCGTTGTGCAGCGCGAGATACGTATTCATGTCGGTGCGGGGAAAAAAAGCCACGCGCTCGCTGACGATGCCTTCCGCATTGAAGGTCTCCAGTAGGGCTTGCCGGCGCTCGGTGAGCGGAATGCCCGCCATGATCATGATCGAGTTGGGCGTCTCCCGCAGCAGCCGGGACCACAGGCGAACAGTGAGCGGGTTAAGCTTGCCCAATCGATTGAAGCTGCCGAAAGTAACGAAACCCGCCTCAAGGGCTGGCAAGCCGTTCACCGGCGGCGAGTTGGCGTGGGGCTTGAAGGTCCAGGCCGCGGGCAGATACGCGATCTTTTCAATGAATGAATGCTCGAATTGTCCGGCAGGCAGGAAATGCCTGTCGGCCACGTAATAGTCGATGGCGCGCAGCCCCGTGGTGCCTGGGTAACCGATCCAGCTTAGCTGTACCGGGGCAGGCTTACGGGCGAAGACGCCCAACCGATTCAATGCGGTATGGCCTGACAGATCGATCAGGATATCTATTCGGTCGTCCAGTATTGTTCTCTCCAACTGGCGGTCCGACATATCCGATACCGCGCGCCATTGCGCCACGTGGCCGCGCAGGCGCTCGCTCACCTGGTCTTCCACGCAGTGGTTGGAGTAGATGGCGATTTGCAACCGACTGTTTCGTAACTCGACCAGCACTGGTTCGATAAAATTGGCAACCGGGTGGTTGCGAAAATCCCCTGAAACCAGTCCGATCCGCAGCGGACGTTCCAGATCCCGGCTGTTCGCGTGGTGCCGCCGGGAGGGTCGCTGGGGCGCTTCGAGGTGCTTGCCGACACGGCAATGCTCGGCGAACAATGCGTCTGCACCCACATCGGAATTGTGGCTCATCACATAGAGTAATTTCGTGTGAAGTGAATCGGTGATGGTCGTCGCCTGACCCACCGTCAGCGCGATGGCGGTTCGTAGATACGCCTCCGCCTCGGTGAGACGTCCCTGCAGCCAGCAGGCGTCCGCAAGGTTTGTCAGTCCTGTCGGTGATTTAGGATCGATCTGCAGCGCTTGGCGCAGCCAAATCTCTGCTTCGTCGTAGCGTTCCATCTTGCTCAACGCCACCCCGAGGTTGCAACGGACTTCTGCGTCATTCGGTAGCAGTGAGACGGCCGTTCGCATCGCCGACAATGCCTCCTCTCGCTGGTTCTCCGCCCACAACAACGCGCCGAGCACTTTCCAGCCCACACCACGTTCCGGATGGCGTTCGGTCAGGTCGCGCGCGCGCGACTTCCCCTCGGCGAAGCGCCCTTGGTCGACAGCGGCCAAGAGAGTGTCTTCATCGCGGCGGGCAGACTGGGAATCGCCGCGCTGCACAGCACGCGCCGCCTCGGCTGCCAAGGATGCGTCAAGTTTCTTCGCAAAATCCTCAACCGCCTTGCCCTTAAGCCCATGCTGCCGACCGAGCGCCAGCGTGCTCTTGGCCTCGACGGTGTCAGCGACGAGAAGCAGCGCCTCCAGATAGCCAAGCCAGTAATCGGGGTTTTGCGGATCGCCGTTCAGCGCTGCCAGTAAATAGAGGAGCCCATCTGCGGGGCGCCGCATGTGCAACAGCAGCAAACCGAGGCAGTGGTTGGCCGCGCCGTGTATCGAATGAGTCTTGAGAATGGCGCGGTAGCTCTCTTCCGCAGCCTCCAAGCGACCGGCGACCTGCAATTGCATTGCGCGTTCGCACAATTCATCGAGGGACGGCGAGGAGCTGAGCGATGAAGACATATTGTGCGACATCGGATTACGTTAACACGGGTGACGCGCGAGGCTCAGTGACGGGGTTAGCGGGAACCGCTATTCAAAATGCCGGTTCGCGGCCGATACAAGGATGCTAGGACCGGATCGCCGCAGGCCGAATGTATCTTCGTGTCAATTGGTGATGATCGGAACTGTGACGTGACGCAAATAAATATCAGCCGCAGGTCAATTTTCCCCTCAAGAAGCCCCGAGCCTTTCCGATAACCCTTTTGAATGTGTCACCGGTCCGCCCGAGGTGGGTGAAGTGGACACAAGCAATATGGCCTAAGACGGGCCGGTGGTTAAACTTTCAGGAGCTCAACATGCCTTTAGTACTCGACACTAATATCAACTCGCTCAACGCGCAGAACAATTTGTCTGGCTCGCAGGCGCAGTTGTCAACGGCCCTGCAGCGCCTTTCATCCGGCTTGCGCATCAACAGCGCGGCGGACGATGCCGCGGGTCTCGCAATTTCTCAGCAATTCACGACACAGATCAACGGCACCAATCAAGCCGTCAGCAACGCCAACGATGCGGTTTCCGAAGCGCAAACGACTGCGGGCGCGCTCACGACCATCGTCGATAACCTACAGAGCATTCGCACTCTGGCGGTTGAGGCCGCCAACGGCTCGAACAGTTCCTCGGATCGCACCGCTCTCAACAACCAGGTTCAGCAGCAGATTGCGGAAATCAGCCAAATCGCGCAGCAAACCACGTTCAACGGGTTGAATGTGCTCAACGGCAGCAGCGGTACCACCGTGTACCAGGTCGGCGCCAATGTCGGCAACACGATTGCGGTCAGTCTGCAGCAAGGTGTGGCCGCCAATCAGATTGGACAGTATTCCACCGCCACGGGCGGTGTTGTCGGAACCAATGCCGCACCCGGGGCTGCCCTTACGGCTACGTCGACGGCAACAATCACCGACGGCACGACGACTGTGACGGTTGGTCCGACAGCGAGTTATATCGGCGCCACGGCCTATCAGGGCGCGGGCTCAGCTTACGCAAAAGCCGCGGCCATCAACGGCGCCGGGCTGCAGGGACTGACTGCGAGCGCTGCGACCACGGAAACGGACACGGCCGCGTTCAGCACCATCGTTGGCGGTACCACCACGGCTGCCGTCTATAACCTGAGCATCAACGGTACGGTAATCTATGGTAATACCGCGGTTGCTGGAACCACGGTCGCCACGGGATTGACCGGCAGCCAAGTGGCGTCGCAAATCAATCTCTACACGGGTACCACCGGTGTCACCGCATCGGTAAACGTCGCCGGCGCAATCACACTGAGCAACACCGACGGCAGCGACATCAACGCAGTCCAATCTGTAACCGCTGGAACCGGCGGCACACCCGGCGGTATCGGCTTTACCACCATTGCAGCGGCCGGCCCGGCAGGGTACACCGCGCAGGGTCAGGTGACGTTGACTGATTCGAAACCAGTCACCGTCAAGGATCTTGGCACCGCGGGCGGCACTGTGGCGCTACTGGGCGCCGCCGCTGGGACCAGCTTTGCGACTTCGCTGGACACTGTGGCGGGCGTCACTCAGACCCTGGCCAATCAAAACGTGTTGACGGTGGCGGGTGCGAACAGCACGATTTCCTCCATCGACGCGGCTTTGACGACGGTCAGCGCCTTCCAGAGCCAATTGGGCGCCATCCAGAACCGCTTTGCAGCGGCAGTCAGCAACCTGACGTCAACGGCTCAGAACCTGACTCAGTCGCGCAGCACCATTCAAGATGCGAACTTTGCATCGGAAACGGCGAACTTGACTCAGGCCCAGGTGTTGGAACAGGCGGGCATCTCGGTGTTGGCACAGGCCAACCAGCAGCCCCAACTGATCCTCAAGCTTTTGCAGTAACAGCCGAAGCTTAAGGGTAAGGAAAGGATGACCGCGAGGCTCGGGGGCTTAAGGCTCCCGAGCCTCAAGGTTACACGCGGCGGCAAGAACAGGAGTCTTTCGCACCTTTATTTTTGTCACAACGGGTGTACAACATGGCGACCGACGGCAATCCGGGACCGATCTCGGCAACGAGCCTCGTGCAGGGAAGTCAGGCGGCAACCTCAGTAACTGTTCCATCAGGCAGCGGCAAGCCTTTGCCGCCCAGCGGCAACACAGCGACATTAGCGGCATCGGCCGCCGCGGCAGCCACCAAACTCGCTGCGGTCCGTGCTGCGGATCCGCAGACATTGGTCGATCAGCTGAACAAATATCTCAACGATTCCGGACGTCCGGACCAATTTCGGGTGGACCCCGCCTCGGCCAAACTGATCCAGCAGGTCAACCCCGCGAACGGCGCCGTCCTTGGCGAGTTTTCGGTCGACGAGTTCCCGGCTTTGGCGCGCAGCGTCGGAGCCTCCGGCCTGCTCATTGACAGCTTGGCGTAGGCACTCACGAACTGGTACGTCTCTTGCTTCAGTTTCGAGGCGCCAGGTCGATAAACCGGCTAACTGAAACGGGACACGCATTGCCATGAGTTCAACCATATCGAGTGCCACGACGCCGACAACGACGCCGGCAACCACACCGACAGCTACCTCCTCCGCAGCGCCTAGCGGCAATTCGAGCAGCTCCGCCGGATCTGCGCTGATCACGTCCACAGGTATCGGGTCCGGACTCAATATCAGCGGCATCGTGTCGGCGCTTACCGCTTCGTTTGGAGCGGGGCAGCAGAGCTCCATCACGAACCAGGCGAACGCGCTGGATTCCCAAGTATCCGCGTTCGGCACATTCACCAGCGCGCTCGATACGCTGCAAAGCACGCTGGGCGCATTGGAAAACCCGACCCAGCTTGGCGGTTATGACGCGACTGTTGCCGACACGAGCATCGCCTCGGCCACCGCGTCCTCCGGCGCCGTAGCGGGTCAATATTCACTGTCCGTGCAGAACCTCGCCACTGCGGCGCAGCTTACTTCCGCTCCTGAGAAGGTTCCTGCCACACCGATCGGTACGGGCAATTTGACCATTGCGGTGGGTAAATCATCCGCCATCATCAGTATCAGTTCGAACGATAATACGCTCGCGGGCATTGCCGCCGCGATCAATTCGGCGCCAAATAATCCGGGCGTCAGCGCAACTGTCATTACAGCTACGGACGGCGCGCGGCTTGTGCTCACCGGTACTTCAACCGGGGCCGCCAACGCGATTACCGTTACGCAATCGGGCGGCAATGGCGGATTGTCCGCGCTGGTTTATGACCCGACGAATGGCATCACCAATCTGACGCAAACCCAACCGGCGCTCGATGCGAACTATACCGTCAACGGCTTTGCAGGAACCAGTGCGAGCAATGTGGTGACGGGTGCAATCTCCGGCGTCAGTATCACTCTCTTGAAACCATCGGCATCGACTACTGTCGGATCGGTTACCACGAGCACCCCGACGAATCTGGCCATCAGTGCCGACACGACGGCCGCTCAGACCTCGATCGGTGCGTTCGTCACGGCCTTAAATGGGGTATTGAGCAGCATCCAGACCCTGGGTGGCTACAATGCGACTACGCAGACCGCGGGTCCTTTGCAGGGCAATGCGACTCTGCAATCGTTCCAAAACCAATTGCAAAACATCCTCGACACCATCACGTCGAGCAAGTCGGGCGTGGCTTCGCTCACCGATCTCGGAATCACGACGAATGCCGGCACCGGCGTAATGGACAGCAGTTCAACCGTTTTGAGCAGCGCGCTCAGCGCGAATCTCGCCGGAGTCGCGCAACTGCTGGGCGGCACGAAGGGCATCGCGACGCAAATCGATAAACTGGTGACTCAGTACACCCAGGCCGGCGGCTTGCTGTCGACCATCAATCAAGGCCTGCAAACGGGCTTGACCAACTTGGCAACGCAGCAGACTGCGCTGAATGCGGAACTGGCATCTTACTCGGCGACGCTCACCACCCAATACAACGCGATGGATACCGCGGTTGCCTCGCTAAAAGAAACCCAGACCTACCTCAATGCCGAGTTCAACCCGAGCGCCAATTTGACCTCGAGCGCCGCCACCAGCAGCTTGAGTACCGGCACAACCAGTACCTAGATTGACGCCATCATGATGAATTCACGAAACGCGGCGGCTCAGTATCGCGCCGTACGCAGCCACGGGCTGGTCACCGACGCGAGCCCAGAGCGCCTGGTGCAAGTCATGTTCGAGCACATTCTGTCGCAACTCGCGACCGCCCAAGGGTGCATGGAACGCATCACGGGTAACTTGCCCCTGCGCGACATCCAGGCCAAGGGCATTGCGATCAGCAAGTCTGTGCGACTGATCGGCCAGCTCGACGCCAGCCTCGATATGGAGCGAGGTGGCAAGATCGCCGCGAATTTGCGCAACTTGTACCTATATATGCTGGACCGGTTGACCCAGGCCAATGTCACGAACGATGCGCAGATCGTCGTCGAGGTAGCGAATCTCGTGCGCAAGATCAAAACCGGCTGGGATCAAATCGTCAAGGACGCGCGATGAGTGGCTCCGCCACCGAGGCCCTGCGGCGCGCGGTCGATCTGTCGCGCGAGCTCAAGGCGGCCGCCGACAAGGGCGACACGCAATCTGCGATGCGCCTCGACGTCGCGCGCCTCGAGCTGCTAAAGTTCGCGCGCCGGGAAGCCGCGGGCGCAATCGGTGTGGATGAGCGGCTGATGCTGCAGGAAATTGCTCAATTGAACGACGAATCGTTGGGGCTTTTGGAGCATCACCGTCGCAGCAAGGGCCGGCAACTGGACATGGCCGCGGTCGGTCGGCGAGCGGTGGCGGCCTATGCCACGACCCGGGTGCGACGCTAGCGCCCTTTGGAAGCGTTCACGGGGTGGAGACCATGCCTGAGTCCTTTCTCGGCGGCGGGCTGATATTCGAAGAGACCCTGCCGCTGGCGTGGACTCCCGGGCCGCTGGCGGAAGGCTTGAGCCTCGCCCGATTCAACTCCGACAATCAGCAATTGCTCGGCGCCGAAGCGTCGTTGGACGACGTGCGCATCGGCGAGGCGCTCAAGGACGAGTCCGCCGCGCTGCTGCACGAGCTGCAGCGTTTGGAATACAAGATGAACATCTTGCTGCGGCTGGTGGCCGAGTTGCGGTCCGGGGCAATGCCGCCGCTACAGCGCGTCAAGATAACGGCGCGGGCCCTCGAGTGGTTCTCGGCGCAAGCGCCCATCGTCGGTGAAACCGGTTTGTTGGCGCTTTATATCAACCCGGCGTTGCCGCAGCCGCTCAAGATTCCTTGCTGCGTGGTGGGCGAGCGGCGCGAAGCGGATCTGCAGGTTGCGCAAATGCAGTTCGCCGGACTGAGTGACGCAGTCGTGGAACTGCTGGAGAAACTCATCTTCCGGCACCACAGACGCCTGATCGCGGGCTCGCGGCTCGCCGCACACTAGTCTCCGTACAGCGAATCCCTGCATCCGGGATTGCGGAAATCACTTACACCACTTACGGGTGTTTGCCCACTCCTAATCTCGTCCATCGATCGGCTACCATGCGGCTCGAATTCAATTTTATTTGAGCAATCTCAATAAGTTAGCGCCATTACTTGATATCAGACGGGGCAGCTATGGACCTCGTCACACTTTTCACGGAAGGAGCCTCGAACGGTGGTAGATGCGAAAGTAATTGTGATGGAACCCTCAGACGCTGCAGCGCAGTCTTTGGAGGCGCTGCTGCGTTTCCTGGATCTCGAGCCAGTCCGAGTTCGCGATATGACCGAACTGCGTCAATACCAGCAGGGCGCGGTGCGCGATTGCCTGGCATTGATCGTGAGCGCAGAAGCGGTGGCCGCGCAGGGCACTGAGCTTGTCGTCCACCTGCGCGGGACGCCGCAGCCGCTGCCTCTGATCTACTTGAGCACCGACGGCTTGCCGAAAATCGCCGAGACCAGCGGCGATATTGCCTGGTTTCATCTCGATCTGCCGGTCAAGCAACGGCGCCTGTCCGCGGTGCTGAATCAAGCCCTCAACATCCGCAATGGACATCCGACGCAGCCGGGAAGTCACCGCTTCCGCCCCAGCGGCACTTCGCGCGCGATGCGGGCGGTGCATCGTCTCATCGAACAGGTGGCGCCGTGCGACAGCAATGTGCTGATACTCGGCGAGTCCGGCACCGGCAAGGAAATGGTCGCACGGCACATCCACGAGCTGTCCGGGCGCGCCGGTCATCCCTTTGTACCGGTGAACTGCGGCGCCATACCGGCTGATTTGCTGGAAAGCGAGCTGTTCGGGCATGAGAAGGGTGCCTTCACCGGCGCCTTGACCACCCGCCTCGGCCGCTTCGAATTCGCCGAAGGCGGCACTTTGTTCCTCGACGAAATCGGCGATATGTCGCTGCAGATGCAGGTCAAGCTATTACGCGTGCTGCAGGAACGCAGCTTCGAGCGAGTCGGCAGCAATCGCACCATTCGGTGCAACGTGCGCATCATTGCCGCGACGCACCGTGATCTGGACGCCGCCATCGGCGCCGGACGCTTCCGCGAGGATCTGTTCTATCGCCTGAACGTGTTCCCGGTGCAGATGCCGCCGTTGCGCGACCGGCTGGAAGACTTGCCCGTCCTGACCGAGCACCTGGTGCAGCGGCTGGGGCAGATTTCGGGCCGCCATATCCGCATCGACAAGGAAGCCATGAATTGCCTCGCGCGCAATCCGTGGCCCGGCAACGTGCGAGAGCTGTCCAATCTCCTGGAGCGGCTCGCCATTCTGTATCCCGAGCAAACCATTTCCGCGAAGGACTTGCCCGAGCGCTATCGCAGCACCGGAACGGCCGGTTGGATCGGCAGCGGCGTGCGCGTGACGCCGCCGCTGGCGGCTGCGATCAACGGCGCCGATATCGATGACGCCGAGATCAACGATCCCGAGATCAACGACCCCGAGATCAACGACCCCGAATTCAACGAGCCCGAGATCAACGATCCCGCGCAACTCGCGGCGGCGGTTCTGCCGAGCGGCGGGATCGACCTCAAAGATCATCTGTGCGCCATTGAAATCGGACTCATTCGCAAAGCGTTGGTGGAAGCCGACGGCACCGTAGCCGAGGCGGCGCGCCTGCTGCGAATCCGCCGCACGACGCTGGTTGAAAAGCTGCGCAAGTACCGCCTGAGCGCCTGACAATTTATTGACGGTGCGGCGGCTGCGGAATCTCCAATCCACGTAACCGATTGATCCGCTGACAAAACACGGTCAAGGCACGGAAGTTGCTTCTGCTGCGGGTATGGCAGCACAAATGGAAATGCTCGAAGACCGGCGCGCGGAACTCCGCGCCGCATTCCAGGCATTCGGTGTAGGTGCAGAGCAGCTCTCCGGCGCGTTCGACTCGTTGCGCGCCGAAGTCGCCCGGCTTCGGCTGCAATTGCAGGAAGCGCAGGCCGGGAGCGCCGAATTGGCGGCGCGCTTGGCGGCCCTGGTCAATGGGATTCCCGGCGGCGTGCTGCTTCTCGACGCCCAGGGCGACATTCAGGAATGCAATCCGGGAGCGATCGATTTACTCGGCGCGCCGCTGCTCGGGCAATCGTTCGCAGCCGTGCTCGCGCGCGCCGCGCTCAATACGGCCGGCGCCGTCGAACACACCAAGCTGCGCAATGGCCGCTTCGTCAACCTGTCGCGCCGCCAATCGAGCGGCAACGGCGAGGTGGTGCTGGTGACCGACATCACCGAGTCGCACCTGATGCAGACGCTATTGACGCGCCAACAGCGCCTCCTGACATTGGGCGAGCTGGCCGCCGGCCTCGCCCACCAGATACGAACCCCATTGGCGGCCGCCTTGCTGTACGCGTCGCAGATGAGCATGCCGAATCGCACTCACGAGGATCTGGCGCGCTGCGGCGAAAAAACGGTCGGCAGCCTGAAGCAACTCGACCGACTGGTCAATGACATGCTTGCCTTCACGCACGGCGGTCCGTCGCGCGAGGCGGTCAGCGTGAGCGCAGTGCTCGAACAAGTGGCGCAGTGGCTGCGTCCCGAACTCCGCGCCGGCATACGGCTGACGATCCGCACCGAGGCGCCGGACCTCATGGTGCGCGCCAACGCCCCCTTGCTGGTCTCCGCAGTGCTCAATCTCGCGACCAACGCGCTGCAAGCCGCGAGCGCCGACCTCGATCTGGAACTCTTGGCGCGCCGGGAAGGGCAGCGCGCGCAGATCGTGGTGAGCGACAACGGCCCGGGCGTGCCGCTTGAAATACGCGAGCGAATTTTCGAGCCCTTCTTTACCACGCGCACCCGCGGCAACGGCATCGGATTGGCCTTCGTCAAGTCGACGATCGAGGCCCATCACGGCACCGTGCGCCTGGCCGACTCGGCGCGCGGCGCCACTTTCATCATCGATTTACCAGCAGAGGTTCTTGCATGAGCACGCCCAAAGAATACGTCCTCGTCGTCGAAGACGATGCCCCATTGCGCGAGGCATTGGTTGACACGCTGCAGGCCGCCGGTCTGTCGGCGCTGGCCGCCGGCGAAGCGCACAGCGCGCTCGAGCTGCTCGAGAGCCAGGATATCGTGCTGGTGATCTCGGATGTGCAGATGCCGGGCCCGAGCGGCTACCAGCTGCTCGCGTCGATCAAGGCGCTGCGCCCGGAATTGCCGGTCGTGCTGATGACCGCGTATGGCACGGTCGCCCAGGCGGTCGCGGCCATGCGCGAAGGCGCGACGGACTACATCGTCAAGCCTTTCGATGCGCAGGCCCTGATCGAGATGGCGCGGCGCCAATTGGCGATGCGGGTGATGCCGAACGACTTGGTCGCGGCCGATCCGGAGTCGAAGCGATTGGTGTCCCTGGCGCGCCGGATCGCGGAAAACGACGCCACGGTGCTGCTGACCGGCGAGAGCGGCACGGGCAAGGAGGTCTATGCGCGGTTCATTCGCGAACATTCGGCGCGCTCCGCCGCTCCCTACGTGACGATCAATTGCGCGGCGATTCCGGAGAACATGCTCGAGGCCACGTTGTTTGGCTACGAGAAAGGCGCCTTCACCGGCGCGCTCGGCGCCCACGCCGGCAAGTTCGAGCAGGCACAGGGCGGCATCTTGCTGCTCGACGAAATTTCGGAAATGGATTTGGGATTGCAGGCGAAAATATTGCGCGTGCTGCAGGAGCGCGAAGTGGAACGCTTGGGCAGCACCCGCACCATCAGCCTGGACGTGCGCTTGATCGCCACATCGAACCGCGATTTACCCGAGGAGGTCCGTGCCGGACGCTTTCGGGCCGATCTTTATTACCGGCTGAATGTAATGACGTTGCGGCTGCCGGCATTGCGCGAGAGGCGCGGCGACATTCTGCCGCTGGCGCATCGGGCCATGCAGGCCTGCGCACGCCCCGGCCAGGCGGCGCTCTGTCTCACGGCAGAAGCGGAGCAAAAGTTATTGCAGCACGATTGGCCGGGCAATGCGCGCGAGCTGACGAACCTCGTGCAGCGCGCCGCCTGGCTCGCCTCCGGCGGCGTGATCCGCGCGGCGGACTTGGAGACCGGCGTCGCCCCCGGCGCCGCCGCCCTGGTGCAACCGGCCGGCGCGCCGGGCGAGCAGCCCGCCGCGCCGATTCGGCCGCAAGACGCCGGCCTGGATCATGACCTCAAGGAGCGCGAGCGCGAATTGATCCTGGCGACGCTGCGCGTAACGGGAGGCAGCCGCAAGTTGACGGCGGAGCGCTTGGGGATAAGTCCCGCGCACCCTGCGCCACAAGCTGCAGCAATTCAAGGCCGCGGGCGTCAGCGTGCCGCGCGTGCACGAACAGCAATTCATGGCGGTGTAGCGATGAGCAGCATGCAAATTCAACAAGTACTGGCAGAGATGCGCTCGCTGCAGGCGCGGGCCTCGGGCGCCGCCGAGACTCCCGCCATGGGCGCGCAGCCCTCGGATTTCGCCAACCTGATGAAGAGCTCGGTCGATCACATCGCGACCATGCAGAACCAAGCCACCGCATTGGCGGATGCTTACGAGGCCGGCGACAAGAGCGTCGACCTGACGAAGGTGATGCTGGAAGTGCAGAAAGCGGGCCTGGCCTTTCATGCCATGACCGAAGTGCGCAACAAGCTCGTCGACGCCTACACCCAAGTAATGAATATGTCGGTCTAATCGACCGCGAAGGCTTAATCCATGGCTGACATAGTACCTTCACCGGCACGCGGCATCGCGGACATTCCCGGCCTCAAGCAAATCGGCTTGCTCGCCGGTGTCGCCGCGGCGGTGGCCGCGGCAATCTGGCTGGTTCTGTGGTCGCAGGGGCAGAACTACACGGTGCTTTACGGCCAGCTTTCGGAGCGCGAAAGCGGCCAGGTCATGGATGCGCTGACCGCGGCGGGAATCGAATTCAAGCTCAATCCCTCCGGTGCGGTGTCGGTGCCGGAAGCCAAGGTGCAGGAGGCGCGAATCCGCCTGGCGACTCAGGGCCTGCCGCAAAGCGACTCGATGGGTATCGAGATGATTCAGAAGGAATCGGCCTTGGGCTCGAGCTCCATGATGGAGACCGCCCGCTACCAGTCGGTCCTCGAGACGGAATTGGCGCGCACCATCGTCAAGGTGCAAGGCGTGCAAACGGCACGCGTGCATCTGGCGCTGCCCAAGCCGACCGTATTCCTGCGCGATGCACGCAAGGCGACCGCGTCAGTCATGCTGCAGTTGTATCCCGGCAGGCGTCTCGAGCCGGGCCAGGTCGCTGCGATCGTGCACTTGGTCGCTTCCAGCGTGCCGGAATTGGCGCCGAGCGACGTGACGCTGGTGGACCAGGCCGGAACCTTGCTCAATTCCCCGGACGAGAATGCCGAGCAGGCCGCCAGTACTCGCCAATTCGCGGAAACGCGCAAGCTCGAGCAAAGCTATCAGCAGCGCATCCTCGAATTGCTCGAGCCCATGATCGGACCGGGGCGGGTGCGTGCGACGGTCACGGCGGATATGGACTTCACCGTCACCGAGGAGACGCATGAGAACTACGATCCGCAGAAGACGGCGGTGCGCAGCGAACAGACCAGCAACGAGCAGCGCAAGGGCGGCGACGGTGCCGAAGGCATACCGGGAGCGCTCAGCAATCAACCGCCGGGCACTTCCGGCGCGCCCGCGATTCCCGGCGCCGCCACACCAGGCAACCCCGCGCCCGGCGCGGCGCAGTCCACGGCTGCCGGCAGCGGACCGAGTTCGACCGCGCAGCGCAGTACGCGCAATTTTGAAGTCGATCGAACGCTGTCCTATGTGAAGCAGCCGGTGGGCGTCTTGAAGCGCCTCAGCGTCGGCGTCGTGCTCGACGATTGGCAAAAGACGGATGCGGACGGCAAGGTCACGACTGCGCCGATGAGCGACACGGATATCAAACGCTTCACGCAGCTGGTGCGCGAATCCATCGGCCTCAAGGAAGATCGCGGCGATCAATTGAACGTGCTCAATCAGGCCTTCAAGAGCAGCGGGCCGCTTGGCCCCGTGGAGAGCCTGCCGCTGTGGCAGACCCCGTGGATCACGCAATTGGCAAAGCAGATCGTGGGCGCCGCGCTGGTGTTGGTGGTGGCATTCCTGGTGCTGCGGCCCTTGATGAAATCCTTGACCAAGTCCGCGCCGCGGATCACGGCCGGCGCGGATGCGGATCTCGACGGCGATCGCTTGAGCATTGGGGGCAAAGGCGGCAAGGCAATCAAACTCGCCCCCAGTTTTGAGCAGCAGATCGCGGCGGCACGTACCCTGGTGGGGCAAGATCCGAGGCGTGCGGCGCAGGTCGTAAAGGACTGGGTATCCGCGGATGGCTGACAAGCTCGATGACCTCGCCGGAACGCAACGCGCCGCAATCTTGCTGATGAGCTTGGGTGAGCAGGATGCCGCCAACCTTCTCAAACAGCTCGATGCCCGTGAAGTTCAAAAATTGGGCATTGCGATGGCCGAGCTCAAGGAAGTGTCGCGCGAGCAAATGTCATCCGTGCTCGACAAGTTCATCGGCATCGCCGACTCCCGAGCGAACATTGCCGGCGGGTCCCCGGATTTCGTGCGGCGCGTGTTGACTCAGGCCGTCGGCAAGCACAAGACGGATATGCTGCTCGACCGCGTGACCACCGGCCAGGCCGGCCAGGGCATCGAGTCGCTCAAATGGATGGAAGCGAAGGCCGTCGCGCAAATCATCAGCGGCGAACATCCGCAGATTGCCGCCATCGTGCTGTCGCACCTCGAGCCCGAACAGGCCGCCGCCATCCTGCCGCTGCTGACCGAGGATATGCGCACCGAGATCCTGATGCGCATCGCCACCTTGAACGAAGTGCCGCAAACCGCGCTCACGGAACTCGATCAATTGGTCGAAAAGCAGGCCAATGTCGCGCCTCCGGCGCCGCTGCGGCGCATCGGCGGTGCGCGCACCGCCGCCAACATCTTGAATGCCATGGAACGGGACAAGAGCGGCGAGGAGCTCGGCAAAATCGAGAAAGCCGACGGGGACATGCACCAGAAGATCAAGGATTTGCTGTTCATCTTCGACAATTTGCTGGATGTCGACGATCGCGGCATTCAGGCGCTGCTGCGTGAAGTGGGCTCGGATACGCTGGCCGTGGCTTTGCGCGGCGCCGAGCCTGAAGTGCAGGAGAAGATTTTGAAGAACATGTCGAAGCGCGCCGCCGAAATTCTCAAGGACGACATGGAGGCTCGCGGTCCCGTGAAGCTGGTCGACGTCGAGGCGGCGCAGAAGGAAATCATCGTCATCGCGCAGCGTTTGGCCGAGGAAGGCACCATCAGTCTTGGCGGCAAGGGCGGCGCCGAGTTTGTCTGACGCCGACCCCAATGCCAGCGGCGCCCGGCTTTGGACGGCTCCCGACATGGCGAGCCCTCCCGCCGCGCGAAAAATGGCCACGGTGGGCGGACTCGTCGATCTACAGGCGGAGGCGCACGAGGAAGCCTTCGCGCAAGGCCTCGCCGAAGGCCGCGCGGCCGGCCGCGCCGAAGTTCGCGCGCAGGTTGAACGCCTCTCCGGGATGTTCTACGACCTGGCCAAGCCATTCGAGGTGTTGGATACCGAGGTGGAGCGCGAGCTGCTGACCTTGGCCATGGCCTTGGCGCGGCAAATCGTGCGCCGCGAACTCAAGACCGACCCGACGCAAATCATCGGCATCATTCGCGAAGCGATCGCCGCCCTGCCGGTCGCCGCCCGCGAGGTGCGCGTGCATTTGCATCCGGAAGACGCCGCGGTGGTGCGCGAGAATCTGGCGCCCACCGAAAGCGAGCGTGCGTGGATGATCGTCGAGGATCCGGTGATGGCGCGCGGCGGCTGCGTCATCAACACCACGACATCGCGCATCGATGCGCGCCTGGAAACACGCCTCGGCGCCATTTTGAGCGAACTCCTGGGTACGGAACGCCAGACCTCGGGAGCGCGTTCATGAGCGCCGCGAATGGAGATCGGCCGCGGCCGAAGCAGTGGGCGCAGGCGCTGACGCGGGCGACCGACCGCATGGCCGATGTCGCCGAATTCGTGGTCGAGGGCACTCTGAATCGCATGGTCGGCATGACTCTCGAGGCGGTGGGCTGCGAGGCCGCCGTGGGCGGCCGGTGCCTGGTGGATACAGCGGAAGGCAAGCAGATCGAAGCCGAAGTGGTCGGCTTCTCCGGCGATAAGTTATTCCTGATGCCCACCGGCGACATCCGCGGGGTGATGCCCGGTGCGCGAGTCATTCCCACGCAAAGCGAGTTGTCGGCGGCGGTGGGCGATGAATTGCTGGGCCGAGTGCTGGATGGGGCGGGACGACCTCTCGACGGTTTGGGCGAACTCAAGTGCACGGACCGGGTATCGCTCACGGGCGAGCCCTTGAATCCGCTCATGCGCCGGGCAATTCGCGATCCGCTCGACGTCGGGGTGCGCTCGATCAACGCGCTGCTGACCGTCGGCGGCGGACAGCGCATCGGCTTGTTTGCGGGTTCCGGCGTGGGCAAATCGGTGCTGCTCGGCATGATGACCCGCTACACCAAGGCCGACGTCACCGTCGTTGGCTTGATCGGCGAGCGCGGCCGCGAGGTGCAGGATTTCGTGAGCAACACCCTGGGACCTGATGGGATGCGCCGCGCGGTGGTCGTCGCCACGCCGGCCGACAACCCGCCTCTCATGCGCGTGCACGGTGCCTGGCTCGCCACCGCGATCGCGGAATATTTTCGCGATCGCGGACTCAAGGTGCTGCTGCTGCTCGATTCATTGACCCGGTTCGCCCAAGCGCAGCGTGAAATAGCGCTCGCCATCGGCGAGCCGCCGGCGACCAAAGGCTACCCGCCGTCGGTATTCGCGCGCCTGCCCCAATTGGTCGAGCGCGCCGGCAACAGCGACCGCGGTGTCGGTTCGATAACCGCGTTTTACACGGTGCTGGTGGAAGGGGACGATCAGAACGATCCGATTGCCGACGCAGCGCGGGCTATTTTGGACGGCCACATCGTGCTGTCGCGCCGGCTGGCGGAGAACGGATTGTATCCGGCCATCGATGTGGAGGCGTCCATCAGCCGCGCCATGCATCAGATTGCGACGCGCGACCAGCTCGATCTCGCGAATCGCTTCAAGCAGGTGTATTCGACTTACCAACAGAACCGCGACCTCATTACCGTCGGGGCCTATCGGCGCGGCTCCGATCCGCGGGTGGATTTGGCCATCGAACAATGGCCCAAGATGCTCGATTTCCTGCGTCAGGACATGTACGAACCGGTGGGAATCGAGCGTAGTTATGCCGACCTTAGGCAACTCGTGACGCAGTTCTCGGCGCCGCCACCGGCAACCAGCCGATAGTGTGCCGCCCATGACGAAATTGCGCCCATGATGAAGTCCAAGCGATTCGAACCGATCCGGGAAATCGCCTCGACCTCGGCCAAGGATTTGAGCCGTGCGATGGGCGAAGCCGGCCGCAAAGTGGCCGAACTCGAAGGCAAGGTTCAGCAGTTGCAGTCCTACCGCGACGACTACCTGCGCAACTCCCAGGCGGCCGGGCCGATCGATGCGGTCAAACTACAGAATTATCGGATGTTTCTCGACCGCCTCGGCGAGGCATTGCGCCAGCAATTGCAGCTGCTGGACGCCGCGCGGGCGGAGTACGAGAAGCGGCGCGCCCTCTGGTCCGAAAAGCGCATCGAAGCCGAATCACTCGGACGGGTGGTGGATCGATTTCGCAAGGAAGAGAGGCACGCGGCGGACACGCGCGAGCAGCGCGATGGCGACGACGCGGCGCTGCGGGCGTCGGTGGCGGCGCGGGCCGAGACGGGGAATCACTGAGTTCACGCCGCGGCGCGTCGCGCGCGGATTCACAGCGCAAGATCCCAAGTCTGACCGTTGAGATCCTTGCCGAAGGAATGATGGCGTTCTTCCCGCATCAACTGAAAGCCGGCGGCCTCGTAAATGCGCCGCGCCGCAGCGAGCACGTCATTGGTCCATAGGGTGAGCGTCCGGTATCCCGTCGCCCGCGCAAATTCGATGCACTCCTGCACCAGACGCCTGCCCACGCCCATGCCGCGCGCCGCCGGCTCGACGTACAGCAGCCGCAGCTTCGCCACGCTGTCCGAGGCGCGCACCAGAAACACGCAACCGACGATGGCGTCATCCCGCTCGGCTACCCAAGCGTTTTCTCGTTGTCGGATCGAAGTGCTTGACGAAGCCGGCCAGAATCTCGGCCACCAGCGCCTCGTAGGTTCCATCCCACCCATACTCCTGCGCATACAAAAGGCCCTGCCGATGCGTAATCCAGCCGATGTCGCCGACCTTGAGCGGCCGAATGCCGTACGCTTCGCGGCGGTGCGGCTCTGAATCCGGCTGCAGCAGCCGCCGTATGCTCTGCATGGCCGCGAGCAACTCGCAGCGCTGCTCGCGCGTCATGGGGCCGATCAGCGCGGCGATCTGCGATCTCGCGGCTCGATCGAGCGGATCAAAAGCCATGCGGCCCTTTCCCGTGAGCTGCAGCCGGCTCTGGCGTGCGTCGGTCCGTGAGCGAGTGCGCTTGATGAAGCGCCGCCGATTGAATTTCTTGATCAGGCGGCTCAGGTAGCCGAGATCGATCCCGAGCTCCCGCGCGATCTCGGTCGCGGTAGTCTCGCCGTGATTCGCCAGCTCGTACAGAACCCGGGCTTCGGTGAGCGTGAATTCGCTGCCGAGCAGTCCTTGGTCGAGCAGACCGAGCTGGCGCGTGTACAGGCGATTGAAGCCGCGAATGCGGTCGATCGCCTCGCCGGCGGCAGACTTAAGCAACTGCAAGCTCTTGCGGCATGGAAACGATCCTCCGATAATTACTTGCCGGAGTCAAGTATTTGTGGAACCCGCTTGACGTGCCAGGGCGGTCGGCACTGTCCCTGCCGACGGTGTCCGCCCGCGCTATCGGGTCGCCGACGTGTATATTGCAACCCGAGTGCAATGTGCGAGGGGCGGCCGTGGCAGCGTCGAGTATCTGGGTCGATGCGGATGCCTGTCCGAATGTCATCAAGGAAATCCTGTTTCGAGCAGCGGAGCGGACGGGGGTGTTGGTCACGCTTGTCGCCAATCAGCGGCTCGTGATTCCTCGCATCCCGAGCCTGCGCGCCGTTCAGGTGTCCTCCGGTTTCGATGTGGCTGATGGAGAGATCGTCAAGCGCGTGACGGCCGGCGACCTTGTCATCACGGCTGATATTCCTCTCGCCGCCGAGGTGATCGCCAAGGGCGGCGAAGCGCTCAATCCGCGTGGCGAGCGATATTCGCCGGATACCATTCGGGGGATCCTCGCCATGCGCGACTTCATGGACACCATGCGCTCCAGCGGCAACATCGGCGGCGGTCCGCCGCCGCTCACGCAGGCGAGTCGCAACGCCTTCGCTGGGCATCTCGATACGTGGCTGGCGCGCCGCTCGAGCGCTGCGGAGCCTGTCTGATTACCCCCACAGGCTCGTAGTGGCGGAGGAAGTCCGCCAAGCGGTGACGGTCCCGTATACCGAACTGGCGCCCGACCTGCTGCACGCCGTCGTCGAATCCTATGTGCTGCGGGAAGGCACGGACTACGGCGAGCGAGAATTCTCACTGGCGGAAAAAGTGGCGCATGTGATCGGCCGGCTCAAGCGCGGCGAAGCGCAGATCGTATTTGATCCCGAGACCGAGTCCGTGAGCATCGTCAGCGCGCCCTGAGGCGCCCTCATCGATAAAAGATGTGATTGCCGATCGTCGCGACGGCGGTCTTGGTCCTCGCCCAATCGGGGCGAATGCTGATGGCGTGATAGAAAAGCGCCCCGGGCACCACCTGCATGTAAGTGTCGTCGTACGCTGCACTCGCCACTGTCATCGCCTGTTTCCACGCCGACCCCGTCGGTTCGGATAGTAGGCTGAGTTCGGTCCACGAGAAGTGCGCGACGAGACGCCGGCGCAGCGGATCCCATTGCGTCTCGTGCACCACCGCGCAGATCGTGTGCGGGAAATATGGCGATCGTGTTCGATTCAAAGTGACTTCCGCGACCGCGCGCTGCCCGTCCAACGGCTCGCCGCGCGCCTCGAAATAGATGTTCTCAGCGAGGCACTGCAAGTCGAGCGCGCGCTGCTCTGCTGCTGCCGCATTCCGACGTTCAGCCTCGATGCGTGCAGGCTCAACTCGTGTTCGCTCGCTGTAAGCGAAACAAACGATCGATATGAGTGCGACGACCGGCAATCCGAGCATCGCAAGGAAGCCGAGACTATCCTTGGCGCCTGCGAGCCAATAGAAATGGGGTCGGCTTCGCCAGTCCACGAGCCAAATCCGCGCTTCGCAGAGCAAGGATCTGAACATCATGTTTTCCGCCCTCCGCCAGAGTCAACGCGAAGGCGCCAATGACACTACGTCGGAAGCCGGCACGACCGCCGCTTGGGAGACCTCGTGTACCGCAGGCGAGGCGACAAACGTGACGACCAGGCGTGCAGTGTATGCATGCTCGCCATCCCAGGCGGAAAAGCCCGTGCAGACCAGCTTCGTCCGGTCGGATTCAGCCCGCTCGAAAGTCTTGTCCGCAAACCGCGCGCGTCCGACATCCTGGCCGGGGGCGACTCGACTCTCGGTCCAGGATTGCGGTGATTCTTCGGGCCGGGCGTACAGAACCGTGGCTGTAATGGTCGCGGATGATGGCACGCTTCCGCAGAGCGTCACACGCTGTGCTTCCTGTTCGGAGCACGTGGGAGTCCCATCGGCGGCGGCACCGGCGCTGGCGCGGCACGGCCCAAGCGTTGTCGTCACAGCGACGTCTTCGGCTGCACGCGGAAAGTCATCCACATGCACGCTAGAACCATGATCGCTCGGGGCCGCCCGTTCCAGCCTCTCCGCAGTTGCGCTGATCCGTGCCAGCTGTGACTGCAGTTCACCGCGCAGCGCCGCCGCTTCATGGTCCGACCGCCTCACCAAATACTGCGAGAGCGCGAAACCGCATACTGCAGCCGCGATGAGGAGCAGAGATACCGCGAGTACGGGGCCACGGCGGGATTTCTTCGTCGCCGGTACCCCGCGTGCGCGCTCCGACACTTCTTTGCGCCAAGCGACGCGCAGTTGAGCCAAGGCACCAATCACCGTACCGGCGGCCGCGACCGCCGCAGCGGTTCTAGAGTCAAAGTCGAATAGATTCATGTGTAGACCCGAAGGGGGCTACCAAATGCCTTTGCGCGCGGGCGTCGGTCGCGGCCCGCGTACAAGGTTATGGGGCAACTGCCGCACATCCAGTTAACCTATCGCAGGACGGCGCCGAGAAGTGGGAAGTGGTTCAGATTTTTCGGACACGGCGATGCGGCGGATTTTCGGCCTTACATAACGATGACGCAAAGCCGCAATCCTTTGCCACGCGTTGACATTGACTGTCCTGTACCTCACGCTAGTGACGCAGCTGTAAAGGCACACCTTTCGAAAGGAAGGGTCGCAAAGCTACCGGTCTAAGGGATTTCCTATGACAGCGGGGTTGCCGGCATGGAACACGACACGACGATGGCGCGGCTTCACGTACCGCCCACGGATTGGGAACGCGCCGACGTAGGCGCGCATCGATCCAACGCATATCCCTTTGTGTTTGACTGGAGCCCGCTCTTGGAGCCCAAGCGAGCACTCACATGTCCATGACAAGCCTGTTGGCTTTGACGCCCTGGCCGGCGGTGTCGGCTGGGATCTTGCTGATTCTTTTGATCGTGGCGATGTACCTTGCACGAAACACCGCGCACCAAGCGATCCAGGCCGCTGCGGGTGTACTGGCACGAGGGTTGCGACTCGCCTCGCACTCCGTCACTCACGCACATCAGCGTCTCGGCGCACGAAATCGCGAGGTATTGCTGGCTGCGGGTCGTGAAGCCAAGGAGCGCATCGTAGAACGCGAATTCGCGCGCGTGAACGATACCGTGCGCAAGGACCTGGCGAGCTATCCAGACATGCACCGTAGGCTGAGCGAGGCGATCGTACGTATCGAGGAGGATCAAGAGAAGGCGGTGGAAGTCCCGCCTGAAGCGCCCGGTTGGAGCCAGGCCGTCAAGGTCATCGCGAATCTCGACGTAGGAAATGCCGGAAACGAGATCCTCTCGGACATTCACAAATCGATGGTCAAGGCCCATGCGCGGGCGATGGTCGACTATCGAAAGGCGAGCTCTGAACGACACGCGCTGCTACGCTGGATGATGCCCGACTGGCGTTTGATCCACGAGACGCTCGGGCGCGTAGACAAGAGCGTAGGAAGCGTCATCGAGCGTTCGCTCGCCATCGACCATCGCATGGAGGAGTATGAGGCAATCGTGCGCGGCGAAGATCGCTCGGTCTCGGTACTGTCGTCCTCGTCGATCGTGTACTTCTTCGTCTCGGCTCTGGTGTTGGCGGTGGCAACTGCCGGCGCCGCAGTCAACTTCACGTTGATTGCACGTCCCATGGCCGAAATGGTCGGAGGAACGAATTTCGTCGGCGCGTTCCGCACCGCGGATATCGCGGCGCTCGTCATCATCATGGTGGAGATCTCCATGGGCCTTTTTCTCATGGAGTCTCTGCGCATTACCAGTTTGTTTCCCGTGATCGGCGCGCTGTCGGACAAGATGCGCGTGCGGATGATGATCATCACGTTCGCGATTTTGCTTCTGATGGCGAGCGTTGAAGCAGGGCTCGCCTACATGCGTGAGGTTCTGTTGCAGGACGAGTTGGCGACCAGCGCGCTTCTGCGCGGCGACGGCGCCGGGTCGTTGGTAAACGGGTACCTTTGGATCACGACCGCGGCTCAAATGGGTATGGGGTTCATCCTGCCTTTCGCGCTCGTGTTCGTGGCGATTCCGCTCGAGACATTCGTGCATTCGTTGCGAACGGTAGTCGGCCTCACAGGCATCGCAATTCTACGAGTGCTGGCGTTGATCCTGCGTGTGCTCGGCAATGGATGCCGCCATCTGGGGGCGCTCGCCCAACGCGTGTATGACCTGCCGCTATGCGTGCCGTTGTGGATCGAAACCCGGGTGGCGGCCGCGACCGAACAAGGGACATGGAACACGCGTGTCTCCCGGGAGGCCAAACCCTTGCAGGAGGCGCAGTCATGAAATGCCGACTCCTGCTGCTCGGTGCCGCCCTTGCGATGCAAGGCTGCGCGCCATCCGGCCCCAAGAATACCGGAGTCTATCTGCTGGTCGACACATCCGGATCATATAACAGGCAGGTGAACAAGGCGGAGCAGATCATCCTCTACGCGCTGACACGGCTGCAGCCCGCGGACTCGATCGCGGTGGCGCGCATAGACACGGCGAGCTTCACCGAGAAGAACATCATTGCCAAAGCGACGTTCGACGATCGCCCGAGTACTGCAAACAAGCAGAAACGAGCATTCGCAGGCCTCGTCGATAAATTCGTCGAAGTGTCGGCGCCCTCACCCTACACCGATATTACCGGTGGACTGCTGCAGGCGATCGAGTTCTTGAACGAGAAGCACACCACGCGCAGGGAGATCCTGATCTTCTCCGACATGAAAGAGGATCTCGCCAAAGGCTACGTTCGCGATATCCCGCTCGACTTCACGGGCTTCGACGTCATCGCGCTCAATGTGACCAAGCTCCGCTCCGACAACTTCGACCCGCGTCAGTACTTCGCTCGGCTGGACGAGTGGCGCGCGAGGGTGGAGAAGGGTGGCGGCCACTGGCGCGTCATCAACGACCTCGATCGGTTGGACGGATTGCTCTAGGGTCGCCGATTGCGGGTGGCGCCGGCGCGCTCAAAACTCCAAATTATCGATGAGCCGCGTGCCGCCGAGTTTGGCCGCCGCGAGTGCGACCAATGGCTCGCCCGCCGACGCTTCTCGCAAATCGCTGCGCCGCCTGATGGCGACGTAGTCCGGCTGCCAACCTCGTGCGCTCAAGGTGTCGAGCGCGTCGCGCTCGAGGGAGCCAAAGTCCGTGCGGCCGGCGCGGGCTGCGTCGATCAGCCTGCTCAACACCGCGTGCAGTTGCGCCGCCTCGGTGCGCTGCGCATCGCTCAAGTAGCCGTTGCGGGATGACAGCGCGAGCCCGGTTGCATCGCGCACCGTTTCCGCGGGCACGATGTCGATGGGCAGCGCCAGTTGCCGCACCATGTTGCGCACCACCAGCAGCTGCTGATAATCCTTCTTGCCGAATACCGCCGCCGCGGGCTGCACCATATTGAAAAATTTCAGCACAACGGTGCACACCCCGGTGAAGAACCCGGGCCGCGACTGTCCCTCGAGAATGCCGGCCAGCACGGGCGGCGGGTGCACCGTGAAGTCTTGAGCCTGCGGGTACACCTCGCCCTCGGACGGTGCGAATACGATGTCGCAGCCGGCGGCCGACAAAAGCTCGCAGTCGCGCTCTAATGTGCGCGGGTAAGTCGCGAAATCCTCATGCGGTCCGAACTGCAGACGATTGACGAAGATGCTCGCGACGACGAGATCACCGTGCTCGCGCGCGATGCTTACCAGCGACAAATGACCTGCATGCAAGTTGCCCAGGGTGGGCACCAGCACCAGCTTGCGCGCGGCCTTGGGTGAGGCGCGGAGTTCAGCGATGCTGCGGACTATTTGCACGCCGCGCCCCGCTCAAAAGCCATGGAGCGCATCTTCGGGGAAGCGTCCGCCTTTCACGTCGGCCACATATTTGCGTACGGCGTTCTCGATGCCGTCGGCGCCGCCCAGAAAATTGCGCACGAACTTGAGCTCGCCGCCGGTCAATCCCAGCATATCGTGCAGCACCAGAACCTGGCCGCTGCAGCCGACTCCGGCGCCGATGCCGATGACCGGTATTGGCAGCGATTTCGTCAGGTCGCGCGCGAGAGCGGCGGGCACCATTTCCAACACCAGAAGTTCCGCGCCCGATGTGGCCAATTCCGCGGCGTGCCGGCGCAACGTGGCGGCCGCCGCCTCGTCGCGCCCCTGCACGCGATAGCCGCCGAGTGCATGCACGGACTGAGGCGTGAAGCCCAGATGGGCGCAGACAGGGACGCCGCGATCCACCAAGAAGCGCACGATGGGGGCGGTCCAGCCGCCGCCCTCGAGTTTGACCATGTGCGCGCCCTGCTGCATCAACAGGGTGGCATTGCGCATCGCCGCCTCGGCCGATTGCTGATAGCTGCCGAAGGGCATATCGGCGATGACCCAAGCCGAGCGATTGCCGCGGACCACGCATCCCGTGTGATAGGCCATTTCATCGATTGACACCGCGAGGGTGGTTGGACGCCCTTGCAGCACCGTGCCGAGGGAGTCTCCGACGAGGAGGGAGTCGACGCCGGCGTCATCGAGGACGCGCGCGAAAGCCGCGTCGTAGCACGTCAGCATGGCGATTTTCTCGCCGGCGGCGTGCATCTCGCGCAGCCGATGCAGGGTGACGGCCTTGCGGTTGCTCATGCTACTTGGCCCCGTGTTGCTGTGCTTGAATCCAGCTGTTGGTGCGGGAATCGAGCAGGTCCAGCTGCAGGACGCCGCCGTTCAACATCTCATCATGAAAGCTGCGGATGTCGAATTTCGGACCCAACTCCCGCTCCGCGCGGGCGCGCAGCCCGCGAAACTTCAGTTGGCCGAGTTTGTACGATAGTGCCTGCGCCGGCCAGGAAATGTAGCGATCCGTCTCTGATTGGATGGTGGGTTCGTCGACGGCGCCGGACTGGCGGAAGAAGGCGACGACCTGATCGCGGGTCCACCCCTCGGCGTGCAGGCCGGTGTCGACCACGAGACGTACGGCGCGAAACAGTTCGCTGGCGAGGTGGCCGTAGTCGCTCACGGGATCCTGATAAAACCCAACCTCCTTGCCGAGTTGTTCCGCATACAGAGCCCAGCCTTCGATGTACCCGGAATTCCGCGAATGCTGACGGAACTTGGGCAGTCCGGTGAGCTGCTGCGCGACGGATTGCTGCATGTGATGCCCGGGGATGCCCTCGTGGTAGGCGATGGCTTCGTCATCGACCAGCGAGCGCTCGGCGAAATTGGCTACGGCCACGACGACTCGGCCGGGGCGTTTGCCGTCCGGAGTGCCGGTTTGATAGTGGGTGGCGTTTGCCGCCTGGAAATCCGGCATGGGTTCGACAGTCACCGGCGAGCCGGGGATGAAGGTGAACAGGTCGGGCAGCTTGGGCTGCATCTGGGCGATGTACTTGCGAAATTCATCGACGATCTGAACGGCGGACGTCGGACGGTACTTGGGATTGGTCTTCAGGGACTCGCGGAAGCTCGCCAAGTCGGCGAAGCCCTCCTTGCGGGCAATGGTCAGCATGTCGGCCTGAATACGCTCGATCTCCTTGAGTCCGATCGCGTGAATCTGCGCCGGAGTGAGGCTGCTCACGGTCGTGCGGCTGCGGATATCGTTGAGATAGCGTTCTTTGCCGCCCGGCAGCGAGGCCACACTGAGCGCGGTGCGTCCATGGGGTGCGTAGTCCGCCGCTATGAATTCGGCAAACGCCTTGTAGGCCGGCAATACCTCGCGCGTCACCGCGTCGGTGATCGCCTCGGTCAGCCGCTGCCGCTCTTGCGCGGAAAATGCGGCGGGAAATTTCTTGGTGGGCAGCAGAAACGGGTCTGCTTCGACGACCCCGCGGCATTGCGCGGGAATCTTCTCGAGGAGAAAGCGCACCGGCATGAGCTGGTCCTTCACGCCTGCGCGCAGCACCTCCTCGGTTTGGGCGAACACCCGCGGAATCTGCTGCAAACGGGCGACGTAGTCCTCGTACTGCTTCACCGAATCGAAGGGCACGGCGAGCGGCAGATCGGCAAACCGCAGGTGCGGACCTTCCATCTGGTTCACCGGCATCTCGTATTCCTTGAAGGAATAATCCTCCAAGCGCTGCCGCAGCGTGCTGCGCAGAACCTCATGTGACAGCGTGTCCTGCTCGGGGAACCCGTCCGTCGGGATCGCTTGCCAGGCGCGCCAGGAAACTCTGATCGTTGGCATGCTGGCCGGCTAGGACCGCGAGCGAATACTCGTCGAGGCGATCATTGTAGCGATAGTCGCCGTAAGCGGTGGCACGCTCGGGGTGAGCCTTGAGTTCCGTTTGGTAATACTCCTCGAGCAGCGCGTTTTGAGCGGCGACACGCGACTCGGCGGAGCCCAAGGCGGCGCCCAAGGCCGGCACGAAAACGCCCGGCAAGCAGCCGGCGATGATCAGCATAAAAAGGTATTTGCTACGCATACCTGAAACGGTAGCACAAACGGCATGCACCCCCCAGCGCCGCGGCCCGCGGGTGCGCAACTGCCGCCGCCGCGGTAGGCTAGCGGCTCCGGCATCAGGGACGCGCGATGACATTCAAGACCTGGCTATTATTTTTGGTGATGGAAACGGCACTCTCGCTGTCGCCCGGCCCCGCTGTGTTTTATGTGGTCTCGCAGGGAGTGCGCGGCGCGCTGCGGCGCTCGCTGCCGGCGGCCGCAGGCATCATCAGCGCGAACGCCATTTATTTCACGCTCTCGGCGACCAGCCTCGGTGCGCTCATCGCCGCCAGCGCGCGCTTCTTTACGATTGCCAAGTGGGCGGGCGCCGCCTATCTGATTTATTTGGGCGTCAAAGCGCTGCGCTCGGCCGCGTCGAGCCACGCGGTGGCCCTGGGCGAAACCGGCGCTGCCGAGCTCGGCGATCGGCGCCGCGTCTATTTGGGGGCGCTTACTCTGCAGCTGGCGAATCCCAAAGCGTTGCTGTTCTTCTTGGCGCTCTTGCCGCAGTTCATCGATCCGGCCCAAGCGGTGGTGCCGCAGATGTTGATCTTGGCGGCCACCTCGATGCTGCCGGAATTCTGCATACTGCTGGGCTATGGCTGGCTCGCGCATCGCGCACTGCGTGCCTCGGCCCGGTTCGGAGTGTCGAGCGGAATGAACCGCTGGTTGGCTTGGATCGAGGGCGCGGGGTTGCTTGGTTGCGCCACGCTGGTATTGAAGTTCAGCCGCGCCGCCTAGGAACCTGTCCCAAGTATCCTCCGTGGCCGTACCTGGCACGTCGCTTGCAAACTTCTGTCGGTATGAATGCAACACCAGCGGTTTCGCAGGCTCCGATCAATGTCGCGGCGGCGCAGGCGAGCGGCCCTGCCTCGGCCGATGCCTCACAGGCCAAGCCCAATTCCACGGATTTTGCGGCGGCGCTGCAGGCTGCGGGACCCAAACCGCTGCGCAAGCCGGCCGCGGCCAAAGTTCCCCATGACGAGTCGAGCGGCGGCCGCTTGCCGCCGCCCGGCAATGCCTCGCCGCCCCCGGCATCGCCGGCGGCCGTCGCCGCGCCGAGTATCGCGGCAGCCCTGGCCGGCGGCGCCAACGGCGCGTTAGCCGGCGGTACGGCGCAGTTCGCGGCAACTCCACAGATCCTCGAGCCCAAGGCCCAAGATGCGAGCCAGGTCGTGGCGGGCGGCGCCGCACCCAACGCGCCGCTCCCTGCTAGAACCGCCGCCGCTACAGCAGCGGCCGATAAGGCAGCCGCCGATAAAGCAGTCGCCGCAACGGCAGCCTCTGCAACAGCGGCCGCCGGACCGTCAGCGGGGCTTGGTTTGCCGGTCACCGACGTGCATGCCAGTGCATCGGCCAGGGGCGTAAGTCCGGGCGCGCCCGCCGCCGCGGTGCAAGTCGCCACACCGCCGGCGCCGCCGCCGGTGCTCGCCGGCGCGAACCAGATATCCATTGCGGCGCAGGCCGCGGCGCCGAGCCAAAGCCTGCCAACCGACAAGCGCGGCGACACGGCCGCTTCGTCAGCGTCGGCGGGCGCAACTGCCACGACGGGTGCGGCAGGCGCGGCCGCCCAGCGGGCGACGGGTTCAGCTGCGAGCACCGCCGCGCGGACGACAGCCGGTGCAGCCACGGGCGTCCCAATAGCCACTGCAACGACCGCGACGACCGATGCAGCGACATCCTCGATGGCAGCCGCCGATAGCAGCGCCGCCGCGAATACGGCTGCCGCTACGCTTGCCGCTGCGCCGCCGAGCGCAACGGCCGCGATCGCGGCGAGCGCGAGCGGCTTTGCGGCGGCAGCCTCCGGCGCCGCCATTGCCGCCGGTACATCATCGTCCGCGAATGACGAGGCGACGACGCCTGTAGGCGGCCTTGCCGCAGACGCCGCGGGTCCGGCCGGCGACGCTGCGCCGAAGCTGGTGGCCGCGGTTGTCACGCCGGCCGCCGCTGCAAGCGCGCAAGCCGCCGCGGTGCTCGCCAATATCGGCGCAGCGGACAAACACTCGCGCAGCGTCGCAGACGCTGCCTCGGCGGTGGACACCGGTGGCGGCAACGCTGCAGGCGCCGCGCAATTGAGCGCGAACTCCACACAGTCGATCGATGCGCCGGCGACGCCCACATTGAATGTCGCCGCGGGAGTGGAGACGCCGGAATTCGGACAAGGCGTGGCGAATCACGTGTCCTGGATGGTCGATAACAATTTGAACGGCGCGAAATTGCAGGTGAATCCGCCGCAGCTCGGGCCCATCGAGGTGCGGATCGCGGTGCAGGGCGATCATGCGCAGGTCTGGCTCATGAGTCACAGCGCCGTGACCCGCGATGCCTTGGAGGCGAGCTCGCCGAAACTCCGCGAAATGCTCGGGGCTCAGGGATTCGGTCAAGTCAGCGTCGACATTTCACAGCGTTCTTTTCAGGAGCGCCCCACGCATCCCCAGCCGTACGAATGGATGCCCTCCGCGAACGGCAGCCCGGCCGCCGCCGCGGTGCCATCAACCGCGAGTTCGAGCCTCCGCCTCGCGACCGGCGCCGTCGATGCCTATGCTTAGGAGCCTGTCTGAGTATTCCGCGCGGCCACGCGGAATACTCAAACAGGCTCCCGGCCCTAGATCATCCCGCCATTGATGGAAATGACCTGGCCGGTGATGTAAGCGGCTTCCTCGGACGCGAGATAGGCCACCAAGCCCGCCACCTCTTCGGCCGTCCCGGCGCGCTTCATCGGCACGATGGCGGCGATGGCGGCGGCATCGAACGCGGCATCTCCCATGCCGCTCGAGATAATGCCCGGCGCCACCGCGTTGACCGTGATGCCGCGGCTCGCCACCTCCAGACTCAGGGCCTTGGTCGCGGCGTTCAACGCACCCTTGGCCGCCGCATAGTTCACTTGGCCGCGGTTGCCGAGCAGCGCCGACACCGATGATAGATTGACGATCCGGCCCCAGCGAGTGCGGATCATCGGCAGCAGCAGCGGCTGCGTGACGTTGTAGAATCCATTGACCGACAAGTCGATGACGCGATGCCATTGCGTGGGGCTCATTCCCGGAAATGCGGCATCGTCGTGGATCCCGGCATTGTTCACCAGAACCTGAACCGGTCCGTCTTCCAGCAGCCGCTCGACCGAGGTGCGCGTCGCAGCCGAATCGGTCAGATCGAACTGAACCGCGGCCGCGCGGCCGCCGGCCGTCACGATCTCCCCGACGATCGCCGCCGCGGCCGGCGTGCCGCGATGCGCGTGGACATACACGAAGTACCCGGCCTGCCCCAAGCGCCGGCAAATGGCCGCACCGATGCCGCCGCTGCCGCCCGTCACCAAAGCGCGAGTCGCCGTTTTGTTCAGCATCAAAGGTTAATCCGTTGGTTGGCGTTGAATACTACCGTCGCGCGGCCGCTCAAGAGCCGCCGCGCCTCGGACGTCAGGGCAAATTCGTACAGCGCGCTGCCGTGATCTCCGGCAATCAGTTCGGCGTCGGCGATGAGGTCGCCACGTAGGTCGTCGAGCCGCGCCACGTGCAGCTGAACGTCCCGCAGGCCGGCGAGAAAACCGACTTCGGATCTGATGACGCCGGCTCCGGCGCCGGTCAGTGCGCCGGTCAGTGCGCCGCCCGCCAGCGCGCCGTGCACGGCCATCGACTGCGCTGCGTATTCGATGCCGCAGGCCGCACCCAAGCGATTTTTCGAGCGCAGTGGATGGTCGGGCCGGCGGTGCGTGCTGCTGCGGCAGCGGATGTGTCCTGCATCCCATTCGATGACCTCATCGAGCAGGCACATGCGGCCATGATGGGGAATGTTGCGTTCGATCCAGGAGCGGTCTAGACGCACGGTTCGATCTCCACTTGCAGCCGTGATACGTCGAGATACTCGAGAATCGCGCTGCCGCGGTTTCGCGACGCCAGCAGGCGCAGCAACGGCAGCGCGCGCGCCGCCGGGAACGACGCGCGCAGCGCCTCGAAGGCCGGATCCTCGAATCGATCCACTCCCAAGTCGCTGAGCTCGGCGTCCAGTCTCGCCAGCGACGAGGCGCGCCGCAGCGGAGTCAGTACCAGAGCGACACCGAAGGCGTCGGGGATGGGGCGCTTGGCGTGCAGGGGCTGCGGATATTCGCTGTCGTACGCGACCAGCAGGACCGGCAGCCGGTCGACTGCGATCTGAGTCATCGCTTCCAAGAGACCCGCGCAGAAGCTCGCATCGAATGCGCACAAGACGCTCGATTCGACGGTAGCGCCCGTGCCGATGCTCCAATACCCGGCGGCTGCGTTGTGCACCGAGTTGGCGAAGCGGGTCGGCGATATCTCGCGGCCGGCGAGCGACAGGGCAAGGCAGAGTTCATGACAATTCTGTCCGTCGCCGCCGGAAGATGAGAACACGCTGGCCAATTCCACGGGATTCTCGCCGGCCTGCGACGTGGCTTCGAGCGCGACGCCCAACGCCAGCTTCACGACACGGCCGACGCGCCGGCGCTCGGCTGCCGCGAGCATCGCCGGCATGGGCAGGACGGTGGGCGCGGGCCGGTAAGACCGCTTGACCCGACAGCACGGCCGCCGCGTCCGGCCAATTCGCAAGGCCAGGCCCCAGGACGCCGATGCCGCCGACGTAGGCCGATAACTTCACCCCGCGCGGCCCAGAATCAGGCTGCAATTCGTGCCGCCGAATCCAAATGAATTGGACATTACGCGCGTGATCGAAGCGCGGCGGTTGTCCCTGATATAGAGTGCCGTGAGCGTGGGATCGATCTCGTGCTGGTGTGGACGCCGCCCGGCATGAAGCCATTTTTGACGGCAAGGGCGCTGATGACCGCCTCGAGCGCGCCGGCGGCACCCAGGGTATGGCCGGTGGCGCCCTTGGTCGAACTGCACGGGGTGGTCGGGCCGAATACGCTGGTGACCGCGTGGCTCTCGGACCGATCGTTACTCGGCGTGCCGGTCCCGTGCAAATTGATATAGTCGATGTCGCCGGGGTCGAGCGCGGCGGATACCAGCGCGGCGCACATCGCGCGGCGCGCACCGAGACCCTCGGGGTGCGGCGCGGACATATGGTAGGCGTCGCTGGATTCGCCGACCCCGAGCAGGAGGACCGAGTCGCCATCCAAGTCGTCCGGCGCGCGTTCCAGAAGCGCCAGCGCCGCTCCCTCGCCGATCGAAATACCGTCGCGTGCGACGTCGAACGGACGGCAGGGCGCCGGCGACGAAAGCTGCAGCGAGTGGAAACCGTACAGCGTGGTGAGGCACAGCGAATCCACTCCGCCCACCAGAGCCGCATCGATGAGTCCCGCTTCGAGCATGCGCCGTGCCGAGCCGAATGCCTTGGCGCTCGAGGCGCACGCGCAGGAAACCGCAACCGCGGGCCCCTCCAAACCGCAGCGCCGGCGCAGGTAGTCGGCCACCGAAAAAGAATTGTGAGTCGATCCATATTCGAAGCTTGCGGGCAACGCTCCGCTGATCGGATCGCGTTCGCGATAGGCAAGCTCGGTCTGCAGAATTCCCGCCGTGCTGGTCCCCATGAAAACCCCCACACGGCGCCGGCCGAGACGCGAGGCTGCCTGCTGCACGGCTTCGAAGAAGCCATCCTGCCGGAGCGCCAGCTCGGCCAGCCGGTTGTTGCGGCAGTCGAACCTGTGCAAATTCTCCGGCAGCCGTTCTTCGTCGACGCCGGCCACTTCGCCGACATAGGTGGGGATGTCCACGGTCTCGAATCTACAGCCGGCGAGGCCGCTGCGTTGTTCGAGGAGGCTCTTCAAGGTCGCCGCCATGCCTTTGCCGATGCAGCTGGTCGCCGTGAAGTTGCGCAGATGCAGCGGTTTCATCGCGGCCTCGCGATCACGGTTGCGGGTGCGAGCGCGGAGCGCAGCGTCACCGGCCGCAGTCGCCGCAGGGCCAAGGTCTCGAGCAGCCGCGGCAGAACCTCCAAGATCACCGCGGTGCCGCTGCGGCTGCGCGCAGCGTTGCCATCATGCAGCAACAGGATATCGCCGTCTTGCAGTCGATGCGCCAAGCGCCGGTAGACGGCATCCGGGTTGGCGTTGACGGTGTCGAAGCCGCGGCGCGTCCAACTGGCGAGGTGCAGCTGCAGCCGGGTCAATACGGGGTCGAGAAAAGGATTGCGCAGGCCCGCAGGCGCGCGAAAAAAGCGCGGACTGCTGCCGGTCACGCGCAGGATGCTGTCCTGGGCGCGCAGGATCTCGCCCGCCATGCTGCGCGGACCGAGCAAGGAAAAATTGTGCCGGTGTCGGTGGCTGTGATTCTCGACGTCGTGGCCGCCCTTGACGATTTCGCGCGCCAGGTCGGCGTGGTTCTCCACGCGAGCGCCCACGCAAAAGAACGTCGCGGGCGCGCGGTGCTCGGCCAGTTGCGCCAGCACCCGCGGTGTGACGTCCGGATCCGGCCCATCGTCGATGGTGATGGCGACTCGTCCCGCGGCGCCGTCTTGCGGCGGCAAGCGGGTCCAATTCGGCCCGAGCAACTGGCTGCGCGGCCAGAGTCCCGCGGCGGCGAGACCGACGTGGTTCAAGGCCACGGCGCCGAGCGCCCACGGCCAGAGCGGCGGACGCACCAGGACCGCCGTTGCCGCACCCAAATGCACCGCGGCGGATGCATACAGCAGCGGCGACGGCGACCATCGCGACAGTGCGCCGGCTTGCCGCGGAGTGCCGGGCCGGCCGCTCATTTGAAGCGTGACTGCAAAAAAATCTCCCACAGACGAACCCAGGTGGACCAGTCGTGACCGCCGTCGATCACGTCGACCGAGTCGGCCGGCAGCGTCGCCGCCAGCAGCTCCTGTGCCGCGGCAAAGCGGTCGCACCGCCCGAATCCCAGGTACAACGCTCCCGAGTCGGCGCCCCGGTTCTTGATGTAGCGCCATATTCGGCGCTCTTCGTCGATTTGCGCAAGTTCACCCGGCTGCCACGCGGCAAGTCCGGGCGCGCGGGCGATTTCGGCGGTCAGAGTGCGGTTTCCCAGATACGGGGCGAGCAGGCACAGCCCATCGATTTCATCCGGACACGAGGCGGCGTAATCCAGCGCCGTCAGGCCGCCCAGGGAAATTCCCCCCAGCCAGATCGAAACACCGGCTTTGCGTGCCGGCAGCACGATGTCGGAGCGCAGCAGCTGCAGCGCGGCGCGATCGCCAAGGTACGCGAATTCCATGTCGACGAACAGCAGATCGAGGGACGCTTGGCGCCGGCGCACCGCCGCCGCGAAGCCGGCAGTCAAGAAATCCTGGGCGGTTTGGTAGGCGCCCGGCAACCAGACCATGCAGGCGCGCGCCGCCGACCCGGCGACGGCTGGCACGGATATGCTATGCACGCGACATCACCGCGGCAAACAGCAATGCCAAGAATGCGCCCGGCGCCACCGTCGTGCCCAATGCCACCAGCACCGGTACTTGCGAGAAGGACAAGAGGCCAAAGCCGATCACCGTGCTCAAATTGGCGATGACCAGCGATGCGAGGGTCAGCGCTTCACTGCCGGCCTCGTGCAGATTGGCCTGACGATCAAAAAACAAGGCGTAGTTCGAGCCCACGGCAACGATGAGCAGCATGCCCACCAGGTGCAGAATGGTGAGCTGCACGCCGCAGAGCGCGAGACCGGCAGCCACCGTGAGCACCGCGAGAAGCAGCGGCGCCAATACCCGCAGGACCCGCGGCGGCGAGCGGAGCGCGATCAACAGCAGCACTACGATTGCCAGGATGCCCGCCAGCGACAAATGAATCGCCTCGGTCAGGTAGGCGGCGTACAGATCGTCGGACTCGAGCTTGAGGTCGAGAACATGGGCCCCGCTTAAGCCCGCGCGTTGCAGCGCCGCCGCCACCGGCGCAGTGTCGATCGTTTGCGACTTAAGGTAGGCATGCAGAGGCAGGAGCGCGTTCCAGCGGTCCTTCTGGTGCAGGATCAATGAATCGAAACCGGCGCGCAGCGAAGTGCCTTGCAGATCCTGGGCCGTGATCAGCGGTGCGCTGCGCGCGGCGTCGACATCGCTCAAAAAAGGCTGCAGCCGCTCGCTGCCGAGTCCCAGACCGGCCGTGGCCTGCCGCAGGTTCTCGCGCAGCTGCGCCGCGGCGGGCAAACTCGAGCGGCGTGCCTCCTGCGCCGCGGTGCTCGGCAGGTAATTTGCAGCACTGTCGAAGCCGCCGATCACATGAGAGCCCACCAACGGCTCGAGAGCCCGGGCCGCACGCTCCGCCAACTGCAGCGCCGCATCGAGCGTCGGGGCGGCTACCACCACGAGTTCGCGCACATCGGCGGCGCCGAGGTCGCTGCGCAATGCGGCATCGTAGTTTTGATCCGCTGGGGATACGGGGCTCAACGCCGCGAGTTCACGATTCCAGAGCGAATCATGGTGCCGGTGCAGTACGGTGAGCGCGAGCGCCGCCAGCGCGACACCGACGGCGGCGAGCTGCCGGCGGTGCAGCTGCCGCGTCCGGTTCAGCAGCGCAGCGTAGCGGGTACCCAGCGGCGTGACATCGTGAATGGCGAATCCGCTCGGCAGCAGCGCCGGCAGCACATACCGCGTCACCAGCGCCGCCGCGACCAATCCGCTGATCGAATACAGGCCGAGCTGCGCGAGTCCGGGAAAACCGGACGGCAGCAGCGAAGCGAAGCCGCAAACGGAAGTCAGCATCCCTAGGCGGATCGTGGGCCACCATGCGCGCTGCCAGGTTGCGCTCGCCGCGCCATTCTGCGGCGCGCGGCGCGACTGCACGAAGAAGTAAATGGAATAGTCCACCGACTCGCCGATCAAGGTGATGCCGAACCCCAAGGTAATGCCATGGACGGCGCCGAATCCCAGTGCGACCGCTGCGATTCCGATCACCGCCCCGCTGGCCACGGGCGCGAGACCCAGCGCGAGCGCCGGTACGGAGCGATAGACGGCGAACAGCAGCGTCACGACGAGAAGGCTGCTCACGATCGACAGCCGCACGGCAGCGCGTTCGATCTTGGCGCGGGCGTCGACGGCGAACACGCCCGGTCCGCTCAATTTCAATTGCACCGCCTGCGCGGCGCGCGCGGAGGAAGCCCGCACCGCGGCCGCGAACGCGGCACGAATCGCCTCGATGGCGCTTTCTTGAGCATCGGTATCGGAGCCGCCGGCGGCCGTTTGCGCCACCATCAGGGCGCGCCGGCCGTCGGGGGAAGCCCAGACTCCGTCGCGCGACGCCGGCGCGGGGGTCCGCTGCAGCTGGTCGAGAATGTGCAGCATTTCGCCGGTGGGGTCGTTCGGCAGCAGCGCTTTGAGCAGTAGTCCCGCAGGCGATGTCAGATCGTCGATCGTGTCCGCGATCGCGGCATGCAGTCCGGGCGGCGCAAAGCGCTCCGCGGTCACAGTGTCGCTCAACAGATAGCGATGTCGAAACAGAAACTCACGATCGCGCTCCGCCGTGACCGGCTCGCCGTTGTTGACGCTCGAGAACTGCGGGTCGCGGCGCAGGCGGGATCCCATGGCGGCGGACACCTCGGCGCGCGCAGCGGCATCGCCCTGTTCGAGGGCAATCAAAATCAACCGCGAGGCTGGGCCGTCGCGCAGTTGATCCACCAGCAGCTGCTGGGTGGGAGTGGGCTTGGCGGGCAAAAACGCCGACAGATCGGTGATGTAGCGAGCGCGCGCCACGATCACGCAGCCCAAGGCGAGGCAGCAAAGCCAGACTGCCAGTACCGCCAGGCGCCGCCGGCTCATGGCGTCGCGGGTGCGCGCAGGGTCATCAGTGAGCGATCACCATCGGTCTGGCGAATTTCAACCCGCTGCAATTGGTCTTGCGATCCGTCGATCTGCACCTGCTTGATGGTCCGCTGCAATTGGCGGTCCAATGGCCAGAGAGTCAAACTCCAGCGCCGCACGCCGCCGGCAAATTCCACGCGAAAAACCCTCTCGAGCGCGCCTCGATCGCCCGCCAGGGTGGCGCGGATGCTCTCGACGAAGGGCTGAATCTGCGGGTAGCGATGCAAATCCAGGACGCGCGCGTGTCCGCCGCGCTCCATGGTCAATACGCTGCCGTCGAGCACCAGCGTCTCCGCCCGGGGCAGCAAAGTACGCTTCTCCAAATGATCCGGCGCGTCGTAGAGCAAATCGCCCGATGATTCGATCGGATGGTCGAGTATGGACAGGAACTTCTGCTCCACGAACTCGACCCGCCCGTGCTGACGCTGCGCCAGCAGACTCATCACCGTGTCGAGATATTCGGTCCCGGCTCGCGGGGGCGGGTTGATATTCGCAGCCGCGGCAGCGGCGCTCAAGGCCGCCAGCAGCAGTCCCACAGCCCGCCGCCTCATGGCTGCGAGACTCGGCCGGGGGAGCGCCAAAAGTCGTAGAAATTGAACCAGTTGTAGGGTTCGCTGCGGCAGTACTGATCGAGCACGGCCGCGTAGCGCTCGATCGCCGAACGCACGGCAATGCTGCGCAGGCCGGCGGGAGTTGCGGAGAAATCGGCCACCCGCTCGAAGACCACGTGATAGTTGTTCCTGCCGCGATAGAGGCCCGCCATGAAGAACACCGGGCAGCGCAAAATGGCCGCCGCACGCATCGGACCGGTGGGCAAGAACGCGCGCTCGCCGAGCAGGTTCACCGCTTGCACCGGCTCGTTTCCCAGGGTTCGATCGCCCAGCACGCCCACGAATGCGCCGCCATCGAGGCGCTCGGCGATATGCAGCATGGCGTCGATCCGGCCAAGTGAGATGATGTCGGAATTGAGGTGCGGGTTGATCGCCGCAAGGGTGGCGTTGATCTTGCGGGCATTCTCTTCGTACATGGCCATGGCGACGTTGAGGTCGCGACGGCGCCGGCCGAGGCTGTGCATCACCTCGAAGCTGCCCAGGTGGGCGCCCATGAGCAAGGCGCCGCGGCCGCTTTGCGACTGCTCGCGCACCGCGTCCTCGCCTTCGAGCGTGATATTGAAAAGCTGAAACTGCTCATTGATCAAATAGACGCGGTCGTGAATGGTGGTGGCGAAGCTCAAGATTTGCCGGAAGCGATCGCGCGCGCTCGGGTTGCGGCCGAGCGCAAGTCGCAAAAAGCGCCGCGAATGGCGCCGCGCGCTCGGTGCGAACAAAAAGAAGTAGATGGCGATCCCGTACAGCGGAACGCGGCTCAAGGTGCGGCCCAAGCGCAGCGAGACGAACGCCATGAGGCGCAGCAGTGCGATGCTGCCGCGCTCGCGGTGTCTGACCCAATCCGCCTTGGGCTGGGGGTCCGTGAGGTCTCCCGCCTTGGTCATGCGCGCTCCACCTGCGCGCCGCCCGCGGGCTGCGCCGTGCGCGCCAGGCTGCCGCTCGCCACCAGACGAGCCGCGGCATGAATGGTGAAGCGAATCACGCCGCCGTGCGAGGCGGCATGCTCCAAGCGCAATGCATCGCCGGGGCGTACGGCGTCCAGGAATTTAACGGACGCTATGCGCCAATCTCGAAGATCGATGCCGCGGGCGCTTTCGATGGCTTGCAGCGCCTCATCGAGCAGCACGGCACCGGGCAGCACGGGATACTTCGGGAAGTGACCGGCGAACGCGGGGTGATCCTGCGGGATCTCGATCAGGCTGTGCACGCTTGCGGCCGCCGGCACGGTCATGGGAGTTCGTCCGCCTGCAAGTGACGATTGGCCAGATGCTGCAGTTCATGCTGCGGCAGCTTGCCGGTCGCATTGCGCGGCAAGCGCTCGACCATGATCAATGGCCGCGGCAGGAAAATCGGGTCGATCCGTTGGCGCAGATGCTCGGTCAGTACGGCGGCGCTCAAGGTGGGGGCGACCACGGCCGCGCCCAAGCGCGCCACCTCGGTGGAGCCGGTCGCGCCGTCGCGCAGAAAAAATACGCCGTCCGTCACGCCGGGAATGGCATTCAACTGCGCATTCAAGTAGGCGAACGAACTGCGCTTGCCGGCAATGTTCACCATGTCGGCGGTGCGGCCATGCAGCAGGAACTCATCGTTGCCGATAATCTGGATGACATCCTGCATGGCCGTCACCTGTTCGACGTGTCCGCCGTGCGCGAACACCTGATCATCCGCGACTTCCAAACGAACGCCGGGCCATAGCCGCCAGGCCGCCGACTCGGACGTGCGGCGGATGGCGATCTGCCCGGTTTCCGTCGAGCCGTAGATTTCCAGCAACGTCGTGTGGAATTTCGCTTCGACCCGACGCGCGAGATCCTCGCCCAGCGGCGCCGTTGCCGAGACCACGAGTTCCACCGGCGGCAACTCGATCTCCGACGCGAGCAAGGTCCGCAAGTGAACCGGAGTCGTTATCAATGCCCGCGGCCGCGGCACGGCGGCCAGGGCGGCCGCGATATCGGCCGGATAAAAGGGCCGCTCGGCGGCGAAGGAATTGCCGCTCATCAGGGCGAGCAGCACGGTGGATTCGAAGCCGTACATGTGCTGCGGGGGCACCGTGCCGATCAGAGCATGCGAGTGGCCGTCCAAAAGCCCCAAGCGCGGCGCGCCGTCGCGCACGCAGCGTGCCAGCCTGCCCCATGTTTTGCGGAAGGGCAGCGGCGCGCCGGTCGAGCCCGAGGTGAAGACGATTGCCGCCAGCTGCGTCACTGGAATCTCCGGAACCGCCCAGGCGTCCTCGTCGCCGGGCAATCCGCCGGCATAATAGACTTTGGGAAGAGCGATGTCGCATTCCCGGTCATCGGTCAAACAGAACGCGTCAGGCGCGAAACGCAGCAGTTGTCCGATCACTTCGGGCGTGTGCGTCGACGGCAACAAGCTGACGCGCTCCGTGATGAGACACGCCGCGAGTCCGACCGTGAAGCGGTACCGATCGGCGCACACGTTGAGCACGTGCACGCCGGCCGGCAAGCTCCGGCCCAAGCGTTCGGCGTCGGACAGGAAACGCCGCGCCGTGATGGGGACGCCGGCTCGGTAGGCAATCACCGCCGTGGGCGAGCCATGGGACAGTAGCGCGATCGTATCCATCGGGAGTGCTCAGGCTCCTAGGTGTGAGCTCGCGAAATAAACCCGTACGGCGGCGAGTATGCCTCGGCGCGGCACTTTCGGCAGCACGCGGCGCCTGACGGCATATTCGCCTGCGAACATGAGGCCGATCAGCGGCAGGACGCAAAAATTGGCGAACAGCGACCAGAGCGCTTAAGGTAGCGAAGGCGTAAAGATACAGGGTCGCGGCCGTGATCGAGACGAAGAACAGGGCCCATGCCGCCGTGACGCGTCGCGTGTAGCGTACCTCTTGCGGCGTCAGAGGCCCGTGCACTTTGTCCGCGAGCTGCGTGCACAGCGCCGCCCGGGCCCAAGCAGCGACTGGCCGAAACTCAGGGCCATCAGGCTGTAGAAGCCGCCCTCCTGGAGCAGATAGACCAGGGGGAAATTCCGTTCCATGACCGGCCAGTAGTGGCGCAGGAGCACGCCTGAGGCCGCCGCCGCGAGCAGTGCGACCAACCAGTGGGTCCAGCGCCAGATCAGCAGGAGACCGACCACGAGCCAAGGGCCTGAGCGCGAGCGCAACCCCCAAATCGCGGGTCTTGGCGAGCGAATTGCCGTAATGGGACAGTCCTGCGTAGGCGAAGACGAAGGCGATGATGGCAGCTAGCTGCAATCTACGCCGCCAACGCATCGCTACTTCGTCCTGTGTGCCGCAATGTACTCTGCTAGGTGCCTCAAGGAACGGAAGGTTTGCTGGTTTTCCGCGGCGTCTGCGCGCAATTGAATGCCGTACTGCTTGGAGACGATGCAGCGCCACCTCCAAGATATCGATGGAGTCGAGCCCCAATCCCTCGCCATACAGGGGCGCCTCTGGATCGATGTCCTGCGGCAGGACCTCGAGGTTCAACGCTTGCACGAACAGGTCGGCGATCTCCCTCTGCAGACCGACATCGGTCAGGGGCGCCGGCTGTTGCATGAGCGACGCTTTGTCGGACATAGGCTTAAGCTTTCGATTGGGGATTTGAGTTGCGGGCATTATATAGGTGCCGACCCGCGCAGCAACCCGCAGGCGACCGGTTCCAAGACCGCGATCCTCAAGGAAGCCTCCGCAGGGGCATTTTTCGAAGAGGTTTGCGCCCGCCGGATCCTCAGGCGCGGCTCCGCCAGCGCCGCATGCCGAGCAGCGGCAGGCGCAAAATGAAGCCGCAAAACAGCCGCAGGTGCATCCAGGTCAGCAATGCATTGTCGCGCCGGTAGTTGAAGTGCGAGACGCCACCCTCCTCGGGACGAAAATACCGCACCGCTGCCGGCAAATTGAGGGGCCGGATGCCGCGCCAGCACAAACGTACCACCGCTTCGACGTCGAAGTCGAAGCGCCGCATCCAGGGTTGCCGGCGCATCACTGCAATCAGCGGGTCGATGGGATAGACCCGAAAGCCGTACAGGGAATCGTGGATACCGGCCCACAGCGTCTCGAGATTGGCCCACCAATTGGAAATTCGGCGGCCCTTGACCCGCAAGCCGGGGGCGCTGGCATCAAACACCGGGCAGCCCAACACCATGGCGCCGGGGTCGGCCAGCGACGCCTGCATGAATACCCTGATCCGCTCGGCGGGGTGCTGGCCGTCCGAATCCATGGTCAATGCATGCGTGAACCCGGCGCGTTGCGCCTGTTGCAGTCCAAACAGCACGGCGGCGCCCTTGCCGTGATTCTCCGGGAGGACGAACACCGTCAAGCCGGGTTCGGCTGCGGCCATGGCGAGGAGACGCTGCGCGGATTGATCGGTACTGCCGTCGACCACCACCCAGACCGGAGTCCACTGATCGAGCGCACCACGCACCGTCGCATCCACCTTCGGACCGGGGTTGTAGCTCGGTATGATCACCAAGTGAGTGTCGGAGCGCTGCGGCGGAGCGAATTCGTCGGGCTGAGCGGATCCGGACGGCATGCTTGGCGTCAGGCGCGCTCGAGCCAACGAGACTGCAGCGCACCCGCGAGTTCCTGTCTGTAGTACCGATCGAGCTCGGCCGTAAAAGCGGCGACATCCGTGGGCGGGTCGAAACGCTTGCCGAGCCGGACGCGGTAGGTGATGGGCAGGTCGGGCCGTCGAAACAGCGGCCATCCCTTGCTCAGGAACGGAGAGTCGGTCTCGATCACCAGCGTTTGCACCGGAACATTCGGCGTGCTTGGCGATCAAGCCCACGCTGCCGACCAACGCATTGATCGGTGCCCGGGTGCTGCGCGTACCTTCGGGAAACAACAACAGGACGCCGCCGTCCTTGAGATGCGCCACCGATTCCTTGATCATCTGGCGCGACGATTCATTGGGGACATAGCGGGCAAGGCGCGAACCGGCACCCAGAAACACATTTTTCATGAGCGCCGATTTCATGACGCAGACGATGTTCGGATGGCGCGTCAGGATCAGCAAGGCGTCGATCAGGCAGGGATGATTCGGCGCCAAGATCAGCGGCGGCCCGCCCTTGAGCGAGTCGATGTCGCGCAAATCCAAGAGATAGGTGCGGGTGATGGATAACGACCAGGCATAGATTCGAAAGCCCGACATGATGCCGCGCCGCCCGATCGCCGTGCCGGCGCGGCGCGGCAGAATGAAATACAAGGGCAGCGCGAACACCGACCACGTCAGGCAAATGAGACCCAGCAGCGCGAGCGAACTGTAGAGCGCGAAATACTCGTAGAGGATTTTGAGGGGACGCCGCATTGCGCGCTCAATCGGGAACTTCGACCATTTGCGAGGACTTGCTGAGTATCCAGGAAATGCCGATGCCGCCCGACATGTAGCTCCTGCGCTGCACCAGGGGACTATCGGCAAACGTCGCCCCTGACAAGGTGTCATAGCGGGCGTACGCGCCGACCCAGAACTTCGGAAACCGCTTGGATAAGGCGGAGATGAATTGAGTTCCCGCGTAGCCGCCGGACGCTTCATAGGCGGGCCGAGTCGGGGTCGCATACTGCGGTGCAATCGTATAGAAATACGCGTGATAGCGGCGGTCGGCGAACAATGGGCCCGTCAGCAGGCCGAGATTCCAGCCGGCGAATCCCAAGGGGTGCTTGAGGTCGAGAGCCAACCGCGGCGTGAATGTCCAACCGATGATTTTCGGCGAGGCTTCCACCGTCAGTGCGGCGCGCACCGGCATGCGCAAATCCAGCTTGACGTCCCCATCGGCGCTGCGCATCAAGTGCAGATCGAGCGCGGGCCCCAACTCCACCGTGGATTTGAGGTCCGGCATCCCGCTGCGTTCGCGGTCGCTGCGCACCGGGGTGGTGGCATCGAAACTCAGGTTCAGTTCGAATCGGTCTTGATTGAACAGGGTGCCGCGAATGCCGTCGCGATTCGCCTTCAAGAATTTGCCGTTGTACAAGAGGTAGGGCAGGGGCAACGGATAGCCGTGCGCCGTAGCGGAGCCCCGATAGTCGTCGAACGCGATCGCTCCCACGCCGAGTCCGAATTCATACAACGGTTCCTGCTTCGCCAGCACGCAATTCGCGAAGCAGCCCGCCGCGAGCAGCGCGGCTGCGCACAATCGGTGATTGCGGTGCAACTTCGGCGACCCAACCATCAACCGCTGGTCACATGTTCCGCTGCGGAACGGATATTGGCCGCACGCGCGCGCAGGGCCCGCCACGAGCGCCCCAAGTGGGCGAGCGACAAGACGTAGTACAGCGCCTTGAACAAACGCAGGCGCCCCCAAATGGGCGTGCCGCGGAAGATGTCGCCGGCCAGCAGCGACAGCAGTGCTTCCTCCATGCGCAGTACATTGCGCGGTCCCAAGAAGAGCTCGCGCATGGTCGGGTGGCTGACCCGATAGATGAACCAGGAAAACTGCTTCGGGCCATGCCGCGAAACGCGATCGAACTCGGCGAGCGCCGCGCGCGCCTCAGCGGGCCGCGTACGGCAGGCATGAATGGCGTCGGCCGCCGCGACGCCCGTATTCATGGCCAGCATCACCCCGGAGGAGAACACCGGGTCGATGAAGCTGTAGGCATCCCCGACCAGCAAGTAGTTCGCACCGTGGCTGTGATCGCAGGCATAGGAATAGTTGCCGGTGGCCTCAACGTCCGACACGAGAATGGCGCCGCGCAAGCGTTCGGCGAGCGGCGGGCACAGGGCGATCGTATCGAGAAAGAATTCATGCACGGGGGTGCGGCGGGTTTTCATGTAGTACGGCCACACGACCGCGCCGATGCTGGTCGCGCCATCCGCCAGCGGGATGAACCAAAACCAACCGTGGTCGAACCAATAAATGATTACATTGCCCGCGCGCTTGCCGCAGTCGCGCCGCGCCCCGCGGAAGTGCGCGTACAGCGCCGCGCTATCATGCTTCGTGTTGCGGCGCTTGGCTTGCAGGCGATTGCCAAGCAAGGTATCGCGGCCCGAAGCATCGACAACATAGTCCGCCGTCCACGATTCGCTGCGCCCGTCATCGTGTTCGGCGCGCACCCGCACGCAGGGTGCTTTTCCGCACGACGCGGGCGCGAGAAAATCCACGTCGCGGACGCGGCAGCCTTCGATGACTTGGGCGCCGAGCTCGGCCGCCCGCCGGATCAGTATCTCATCGAATTCGGAGCGTCTGACTTGGTACGCCAGGGCCAAGGATTTGTCCCAGCCGCGGGCAAACTGGAATTCCTGGTGACGTTGGCCGCTGTCCGACACGAACTCGGCGCCCCATTTCTCGAGGCCAATGGCGCGCACTCGTGCGGCGACGCCCAGGCGGTCCATGATCGGCAGATTGGCGGGCAGCAGCGATTCGCCGATATGGAAGCGTGGATGGCGGGCTTTCTCCAGCAGCACGACGCGATAACCTTGTGCCGCAAGCAAGCTCGCGGAGGTCGATCCGCCCGGTCCGCCGCCGATCACCACGACATCGCAGCGGTCCGATTTCGCGCCGGGTGCACAGGTTTGCGAAATCGGCTCGGGCATATTTAAATTGGCCTCGATTAGCGCCTATGGGGGACTGCCCCAGAGAATCATTCAGTGTATCGCGCCGACAAATACCGGTTCAACGTCTGTAAGATAGTACGCCATGCACATCTTGATTGTTGAAGATGACGAGGTTGCACGCGATTACCTGGCCAAGGCGCTGCGCGAGGTGGGACACACGGTCGATGTCGCCGGCAATGGGCTCGAGGGGCTGCACGTCGCCTCCTCGATAGCCGTCGACCTGGCGATCGTCGATCGCATGCTGCCGAAGCTCGACGGGCTCGCCCTCGTGCAATCGCTGCGCGCCACCGGGCGCAAGATGCCGGTGCTCATATTGAGCGCACTCGGCGACGTCGATGACCGCATCACCGGCCTTCGCGCCGGCGGCGACGATTACTTGACCAAGCCTTACCACATGTCGGAATTGCTGGCGCGCATCGATGCGCTCGCCCGACGCGGCGAGAACGGCAGCGCGGAAGCGAACACCAAGCTGAAATTGGCGGACCTGGAACTCGACCGGATGACGCGCCGGGTCATGCGCAACGGCAAGAAAATCGAGCTCACGGCGCGCGAATTTCAGCTGCTCGAGTTCATGATGCGCCACAGCGGCCAGGTGGTGACGCGCACCATGCTGCTGGAGGGTGTGTGGGACTATCATTTCGACCCGCAGACCAACGTGATCGACGTGCACATCAGCCGCCTACGGCAGGCGATCGACAAGGATTTCGACAAGCCCCTGCTGCACACGGTGCGCGGCGCGGGGTACAGCTTGCGCGAAGACGAATAGCGGCCGACCGTGGGACCCGATCAGCGGTTTCTCGGCGTACTCGATACTTCGCCCTTCCGTATCGCCATCGTCTACTCGATCGTATTCGCGTGCGGAGCCGCCGCGCTGCTCGGCGCGGTCGATTTTGCCGTCTCGCGCGTGGTCGACGGCAGCACCGACAATCTGATCGAAGCCGAAGTGCAGGGTTTGCGCGAGCAGATGGTCGTGCTGTCGCGCAGCGATTTCATCGAGTTGATCGAACAGCGCTCGCAGGATCAGGACGTGCGCGGCGCGGTGTACCTGATGGTCGATCCGCAGCTGCGCCCGGTCGCGGGCAACGTGCCGGCCTGGCCGAAGGTCGACGCCGGCGAGGGCAAGTGGTTCCTCTTCAAGGTGTCGGTGCCGTTCGGCGATGAAACCCGCGAGCATGAAATGCGCGCGCAGCATTTCCAGTTGCCGAGCGGCTATCAAATGTTGGTGGGACACGACGTGCAGGAGCGCCAGGACGTCAAGAGCCTGATGATGCGCGGTCTGATCGCGGCGGTGGTGATGACTTTGCTGCTCGGGCTCGGCGGCGGCTTTTGGATGGGCCGGCGCATCCTCGCGCAGGCAGGGGCCATCTCGGCGGTGGCGACGCAGATCATGCGCGGCGACCTGTCGCAGCGGCTGCCGGTCCGCGACGCGGACGACGAGATCAACAAGCTGGCCCGCGAAATCAACACCATGCTCGACAAGATCGAGCAGCTCACGCTCGGCATGCGCACGGTGCTCGACAGCGCCGCCCACGATCTGCGCACGCCGCTGAATCGCCTGCAGGCCACCGCCGAGGGAGCGATAGCCCAGCTCGAGCCCGGTTCGGCCGAACGGCGCGTTCTGGAGCGCGTCACCACCGAAGTCGATCGGATGCGCAGCACCCTGGACGCGCTGCTGCGCATTGCGCTCGCGGAAACCGGCACCGTGGCGCGCGAACCGGTCGACTTGTCGGAATTGGTGGCGAGCGTGGTCGAACTGTACGCGCCGGTGAGCGAAGAGCGCGGCATCGAACTGCTGAGTTCGGTTGCGGCGGGGGCGCAGGTGCTGGGCAGCCGGCAGCTGCTGGCCCAGGCGCTGGCGAATTTGCTCGACAATGCCATCAAGTTCACGCCCGATGGCGGCCGCATCCGCGTGCTGCTGCGCGGTTCCGCCGGCGAGCCGGAAGTGGTCGTCGAGGACAACGGGCCGGGCATATCGGCGGACAAGCGCGAGATCGTGCTCGGCCGCCGCGTCCGCTTGGACGAGGCGCGCAAATTTCCGGGTTCGGGACTTGGGCTTTCGTTGGTGGCGGCCGTCACCAAATTGCACGGCGCGCGCCTGGTGCTGGATGACGCCGGGCCGGGCCTGCGCGTGTCGCTGAAATTCTGAAGGGTGCAGGGGCGGAAGGGCGGAACAAAGCGAGGCGCCGCGAAAGGGCGCCGTGGGAAGCGTCAATTTATCGGCGGCCGGCCGGCCGAAACGGTGCGCTAGTGCGACGTAAGGTGCTGAATTATATTATAAAAACGGTTTAGAAAACTTCTGGCATAGAACTTGCTTTGTTCCTCTTGCGGCATGTGACCGCGCAGGAATAAGCCATGGCAGAAGCAGCCGACGATTCTCCTCCTCCGCCCCCCGCGCCGAAACCGGCGGCTTCATGGGGACTCTCGTCAACGGTATCGGCATTTTCGTGCTGACCCTGGGCGCCGTCGTGGCGGGCGGATCCATCAACGCAAAACTGCACCCGCTCCCGGATCTGCAATTGGACAAGGACGGCAAGATCAAGGCGATCGTCCCGGTGGTCGTGCCCGGGCACGGCGAGGACGGCGGTAGCGCCAAGCCGGCGGTGTACTACGCAATCGATCCTCCCTTGGTGGTCAATTTCGAAGACGGCTCCGTGGTGCGTTTCCTGCAAATAACCATGGAAATCATGGCCCACGATCAAAAGGCCATCGACAGCGTGCAGAAGAACATCCCCTTGATTCGCAACAATCTGCTGCTGCTCATGAGCAACCGCAATTATCAGTCGATGATGTCGCGCGAAGGCAAGGAAAAGCTCCGGCAGGAGGCGCTCACCGAGGTACGCGCCGTACAGAAGAAAGAAGGGAGTCCGGACGTGGACGACCTGCTGTTCACCACCTTCGTGGTGCAGTAAATGCCTACGGCCGCGCCGCCCGCCACCATCTCGGCCGAAGAGGTGTCGGCGCTGCTCGAGAAAAGCGCCGCCGATGGGCCGCGGCCCTATGACTTTACGGCGCAGCGCATCAATCGCACGCAATTGCCGCTATTGGAGGCGGTGAGCAAGAGCTTCGCCGAACGCTCCGGCGCCTCGCTCTCCGCTCTGTTGGGCCGCGACGCCAGCATGCAGTTCCATTCATTGGAGTCCGCCAAGAGCGCGGATTTGCAGGCCGCGCTGCCGGTGCCCTCGAGTCTCGCCGTGGTGCGTTTGAAGCCGCTGCCCGGCTTCGCCTTCATCAGTGTCGAAGCCAACCTGCTGTTGACGCTGCTGGACGGCTTCTTCGGCGGAACGGGCCGGGCCCCCACCGATCCCCAGGCAGTTATCGCTCCGGCCGCGCAGCGTTTCCTCGCGATGTTGGTGCGGAGTTTTGCCGCGGACATGGCGGCCGCATGGGTGCCGGTGACGCCGGTGGAGCTCGAACTCGTGAAGCAGGAGACCAACCCGCGCCTGGTGCAGTTGGGAGCCGCGAACGAGGCCGTGCTGGTCGTCAAATTCACCGTGGAATTCGCTTCGCGCAGCGGCACGATCGATTGGCTGCTGCCGGAAGTCTTGCTCGCGCCGGTCCGCGAGGCACTCGCCGCGGACGGCGGGCAAAAGGCGCTGCGTAGCCAAGAGGCCTGGGCGCCGGTTCTCACCACGGCGCTGCAGGACGCCGAGCTCGACACCCGCGCGATTCTCGCCGAGGCGCAGATCAGCCTGCGCGAATTGGTGCGCCTGTCGCCCGGCGACATCATCCCCATCGAAGCGCCGCAGCAGGTCACCTTGCTCGCCGGCGATGTGCCGCTGTATCGCGGCAGTTTCGGCGTTTCGCAGGGACGCAATGCGCTAAAGATTCTTTCAGGAGCCTCCCCATGAGCACCCCCGATCCGAAGAGCGCCGCCGTCGCGCGCGCGCAATTCGGCAACTTGAGTCCGAATGCCGCGCGGCGCCGCCGGCCAGGAAATGAATCTGAGTCTGATCCTCGACGTGGCGGTCACGCTGGCGCTCGAGGTCGGACGCGCGCGAATGTCGGTGCGCGACCTGCTGCAACTGACGCCCGGCGCGGTCGTCGAGCTCGATCGTCTGGCCGGCGAGCCCCTCGACGTGCTGGTGAACGGGGTTCGCGTGGCGCGCGGCGAAGTGGTGGTGGTCAACGAGAAATTCGGCATCCGTTTGACGGAAGTCGTCAGCGCCACGGAAAGAATGGAACACGCCCGATGACGGGGATGGCGCAACCCGCCTCGCCATTGTCCGTGAGCAGCCTGGCGCAGCTCACCTTGAGCCTGCTCGCCATCGTCGTGCTGATTTTCGCCATCAGCTGGGCGCTGAAGCGGCTCAGGATGGCGGGGCCGCGCGGCGCGGGGGACATTGCCGTCCTCGACGAACTCAGCGTCGGTCCGAGAGATCGTATCGTGTTGATTCGCGTCGGCGAATCCCAGGTGCTGGTCGGTGTGAGCGCCGCCGGCCTCGTGCCCCTGACGCCGCTCGCCACACCCATCGTCCTCAAGGGCGGCGTCCCCGCCGCGCCCGCGTTCGCGGAGCGCTTGCGCGACCTGATGAAGCGGCCGGGCGGTTCGGCGTGAACCGGCGGGCGTTGTCGTGAATCGGCTGGCGCAGCGCCGCTTGGCGGCGGCGGCAATGCTCTTGCTGCCGTTGCTGGCTCTGCTGCCGCTCGCTGCGGCCAATGCCCAGGGCGCGCTGCCGGCCCTCGCGATAAAGACCGCGGCCGACGGCGCGCAGACCTACTCGCTCACCTTCCAGGTGCTGATCCTGATGACGGTGCTGACGCTGCTGCCGGCGATGCTGCTGGCGATGACGGCGTTCACCCGGATCATCATCGTCCTGTCGATTCTGCGGCAGGCGCTCGGCATGCCCACCACTCCCTCGAACCAGATACTCACGGGACTGGCCTTGTTCATGACTTTTTTCGTCATGAGCGCGGCCCTCGAGCAGTCGTATGCGAACGGCATCAAGCCGTATGTGGACGGCCAATTGGCCGGCGAAGTGGCCCTCGACCGCACGCTGCAGCCGCTCAAGAAATTCATGCTGGCGCAAACCCGCGAAAATGATTTGCAGCTCTTCTCCAAGCTCTCGGGAAAGGCGCAGTTTGCGAGCGCCGAGGACGTGCCGCTCAGCGTCCTGATCCCGACCTTCATGACCAGCGAGCTGAAAACCGCGTTTCAGATCGGGTTCATGGTGTTCATTCCCTTTTTGATCATCGATCTGGTGGTCGCCAGCGTGCTGATGTCGATGGGCATGATGATGCTGTCGCCCTCCCTGGTGTCCCTGCCGTTCAAGATCATGCTGTTCGTGGTGGTGGACGGCTGGACGCTGCTGATCGGCACGCTGGCCTCGAGTTTTCACCAATGACACCCGAGAACGTCATGGATTTGGCGCACCACATGCTGATGGTGACGGCGATGATCGCCGCGCCGCTGCTCCTGATTGCGCTCGTCGCCGGATTCATCATCGGCATGTTTCAGGCGGCGACCCAGATCAACGAATCCACGCTGAGCTTCATTCCCAAGCTGCTGCTGTTGGTGCTCACCCTGTTCGCGGCCGGCCCTTGGATGCTGCGCATACTCACCGACTTCACGCACGATCTCTACACCAGCATTCCCGCGGTCATCGGCTAGGGCGCGCATGCAACCCGTGACTCTCAATGCCGCCGACGTGACCCAATGGGTGGGCCGAATGTGGTGGCCGATACTGCGTGTCGGCGGGTTCGTGCTGGCGGCGCCCACGGTGAGCGAAGGCGTCATCCCGCCCCGCATCAAGATCGTCATGTCGCTGGCGCTGGCGTTCTTGATGGCGCCGCTGGCGCAGGTTCCGGCGGCGCTGTCGATCTTTTCCGCCGCCGGAATGTTGGCGGCCGTGCAGGAGCTCTTGATCGGGGTCGCCATCGGCCTGGTGGTGCAGCTGGCCTTCGAGGCGCTGACCTTCGCCGGCCAGACGATCTCCATGACCATGGGACTCGGCTTCGCGACCTTGGTCGATCCGCAGCGCGGCGCCAATACCACCGTGCTCGGCCAGATGTTCATGATATTCGGCATGCTCACCTACCTCGCGATCAACGGTCACCTGGTACTGCTCGGCGCCTTCGCGGAGAGCTTTCGCAGCCTGCCGATCGGCGCCGGGCACATCGACCGTAATTTCCTGCTGTCGGTGGCCGTGTGGGGCGCGCGCGTCTTCCAGTCCGGGCTGCTGATCGCGCTGCCGGCCATGATCGCGCTGGTGATCGTGAATCTGGCGCTCGGCGTAGTGACGCGCACGGCGCCGCAGCTCAACCTGTTCGGCATCGGCTTCACCATCACGCTGCTGTGCGGGTTCTTCGTGCTCATCGTCGGACTCGAAGGCATCATGACGAGCATCGGAAACCTCATCGACAGCGCGTTGACGGCGGTCAACGAGCTGGTCGGCGCGCCCGCCGCGGGTAGCCGCTGATGGCCGCCGAAGCTGAAACCGGCGGCGAACGCACCGAAGACCCATCGCCCAAACGCCTGCAGGATGCGCGTGAGCGGGGCCAGGTACCCCGCTCGCGCGAACTGACCACCTTCGCCACGATGATGGGCGGAAGCGCGATGCTGGTTGCGATCGGCAGCTCGCTGGCCGCGTGCCTGTCCAAGATTCTACGGCACGGGCTCGCCATCGACCCGCGCACCTTGAGCGAGCAGGACGCCATGCTGGGCTCGCTCGGCGAGGCGGCCATGAGCGCCGTAACCGTTCTGCTGCCGATGTTCGCCGCGGTGATCGGCGTGGTCATTCTGACGACGCTCGCGCTCGGCGGCTGGAATTTCAGCATGCAGGCCATGGTCCCGGACTTCACACGCTTGAGTCCGCTCGCCGGCATCAAACGGCTGTTCGGGCTGCGCGGCGTCTCCGAGCTCGGCAAAGCGCTGTTGAAATGCGCGGTGGTGGGAGGCGTGTGCGCGGCGATCGTGTCGCGGACCTTTCGCGAAGTCCTCGGCCTCGCCCACATGGAACCGCGCGCGGCTATCGGCCGCGGCGTCGGCATCGTGAGCTGGTCGTTCGTTTGGCTGTGCGGTTCGCTCGCGTTGGTGGCCATGGTCGATGTGCCCCTGCAGCTGTTTCAGTTCAGGAAGTCGCTGCGCATGACGCGCCAGGAACTGCGCGACGAGGCCAAGGAGTCCGACGGGCGGCCGGAGACGAAGCAGCGCATCCGTCAAATTCAGCAGGCGCTGGCGCGCCGCCGCATGATGCACAAGGTGCCCTCCGCGGACGTGGTGATCGTCAACCCCACGCACTTTGCGGTGGCGCTCAAGTACGACCCGATGCAAATGCGCGCGCCGCGCGTGCTGGCGAAGGGCGTCGATCTGGTCGCGCAAAACATCCGGCGCCTCGCCGAAGAGCATCGCGTGCCGATATTCGAGTCGCCGAAGCTGGCGCGGGCACTGTACCGGTCGACGGACTTGAACAAGGAAATTCCGGCCGGCCTGTACGCGGCGGTCGCCCAGGTGCTCTCCTATATCTTCCGGGTCCGCAAGTTGAACCCGACCATTGCCGCCCGGGTTGCGCGCCCGAACCCGCAGGTCGGCGCTGAGTTCGACGACGCATGAACGCGCGCGCCATTCTAGCGACCTTCGGCGATTTCGCCCGCAACGGTTTGGGCGTGCCGGTATTGGTCATGGTGGTCCTCGCCATGATGGTGCTGCCGTTGCCGGCGTTCCTGCTGGACGTCTTCTTCACGTTCAACATCTCCCTGTCGATCATGATCTTGCTGGCCGTGATTTACGTGCGGCGGGCGCTCGAGTTCGCGACCTTTCCGACCGTGCTGCTGGGCGCCACGCTGCTGCGCCTCGGCCTCAACGTGGCCTCCACGCGCATCGTGCTGATCAACGGCCATACCGGATCGCATGCGGCGGGCCACGTCATCGCCGCGTTCGGCGAGTTCGTGGTCGGCGGCAACTACGCCGTGGGAATGGTCGTGTTCACGGTGCTCGTGATCATCAACTTCGTGGTGATCACCAAGGGCGCGGGCCGCATCTCGGAAGTCAGCGCGCGCTTTACCTTGGACGCCATGCCCGGCCGGCAGATGGCAATCGACGCCGACCTGAACGCCGGCATCATTACCCAGGCCGAAGCCATCGTGCGCCGGCAGGAAGTTCGCGAGGAAGCCGACTTCTACGGCGCCATGGACGGTGCCAGCAAGTTCGTGCGCGGCGACGCCATCGCCGGCATCTTGGTCGTGTTCATCAACCTATTCGGCGGCACCATCATCGGCGCCGCCCAACACGGCATGTCGCTCGCCGAAGCGGGCCGCACGTACGCGCTGCTCACCATCGGCGATGGACTGGTTGCGCAGATTCCGGCGCTGCTCCTGTCCGTGGCGGTCGCCATCCTGGTGACGCGCGTGTCGCGTCCGCATGACATGAGCCAGCAGATCATGACCCAGGTGCTCGGTCAGCCCAAGGCGCTCGGCGTCACCAGCGGCATCCTGACTCTGCTCGGCATCATTCCGGGCATGCCGAATCTGGTGTTCCTGGGGATGGCGGCGCTGTGCGCGGTCGGCGCTTTTATTCTGAGCAAGCGCAAGGCGGCCGACAAGGCGGCGGTTGCGTCCCCCGCGGTCGCGGTGACGCCGCACGCGGAGCAGCGGGAACTGTCCTGGGACGACGTGGAACCCGTCGATCTGATCGGTCTCGAGGTGGGTTATCGGCTGATTCCGCTCGTGGATCGCAATCAGGGCGGCGAACTGATGGGGCGCATCAAAGGCGTGCGCAAGAAGCTGTCCGAGGAGCTCGGCTTTCTGGTGCAGGCCGTGCACATTCGCGACAACCTCGAACTCGGCCCGAATTCCTACCGCATCACCATTCTCGGCGCACCGGTCGGCGAGTCGGAGGTGTTTCCGGATCGCGAGCTCGCCATCAATCCGGGTCAAGTGTCGGGCACGCTGCCCGGTACGGCGACCAAGGACCCTGCCTTCGGCTTGGAGGCGATATGGATCGAGAAGACCCGGCGCGAGCAGGCGCAGGCCCAGGGCTACACCGTGGTCGACGCGAGCAGCGTCGTCGCCACTCACTTGAGCCATCTGCTGCAGTCGCATTCGCACGAGCTGTTGGGCCACGAAGAAGTGCAGCAATTGCTCAATCGATTGGGCAAGAGCGCGCCGAAATTGATCGAGGATTTGGTGCCGAAGCTGCTGCCGATGAGCGTGGTCGTCAAGGTGCTGCAGTTTCTGCTGTTGGAGCGGGTGCCGATCCGCAACCTGCGCACCATCTGCGAGACGCTTGCCGAGTTTGCGCCGAAAACCCAGGATCCGGTCGCCCTGGTGGCTGCGGTACGCATCGCGCTCGGGCGCAGCATCGTGCAGAACGTCGGCGGTCTGCGCCAGGAGCTCCCCGTCATCACCTTGGATCCGGGGCTCGAGCAATTGCTGCAGGACTCGATGGCGTCGGGCACCGACGCCGCGCCCGGCTTCGAGCCCGGACTCGCGGACAGGATTCAGACGGCGCTGGCCGACAGCACGCGGCGCCAGGAAGCGGCGGGCGAACCCGCCGTGCTGTTGGTGGCGCCAAAAATACGGCCGTGGATCGCGCGCTTGATGCGCCACTCGACACCCTCGCTGGCGGTGCTCGCCTACAACGAAATACCCGAAAACCGCCGTATCCGAGTGATTGCCGCGGTGGGCAGATGACATTGCTTGATTCATGGAGGTTGACATGAAGATTAAACGTTACACGGCGGAAAGCATGCGCGCTGCGCTCGCGCAGGTGCGCGCGGAACAGGGACCGGACGCTGTCATTCTCTCCAGCCGGCGCATCGAGGATGGCATCGAGGTCATCGCCGCCGTGGACTACGACGAGGGCTTGTTTGCCGCGGCGACGCGGCAGCGCACTCCCGACCCGATCGCACCGCAACCGCCGGCGCCTGCCATCGCCGCCGCGCCGGCGGCAGCTTCACCTCCAAGTGCCCCGGCGCGCCCGGCGCCGCGTGCGGCGGCCCCTGCCACCCCTGCAACTGCAACGCCTGCGCGTGCGCCGGCAACGCAATCGCATGCACCTGTGCCGACGTTGCGTGCGCCAGTCACGCCTTCGCGCGCGCCGCCGACGGCCGTGCCCGGCAAGACGCCCGTGCCCGGCAAGGTGCCCGCGCCGGAGGTTCGGCCGGACTTCGGCTACGACGCAATGCAGCGCGAATTGCGCGACCTGCGCCGATTGCTCGAGACCGGACTCGCCGGCATGACATGGAGCGACAAGCGGCTGCGCGACCCCGAGCAGGCGCGAATCTTGGAAGAACTCTCTGCGCTGGACATTGCGCCCGACGTGGCCATGGCGCTGGCGGCGCTTGCCCCGCGGTGCACCAGCGTGGACAACCCGTCGCACGTTCCCATGGCGCTGCTCGTCAGGCACCTGCCCGTCGTCAACGATCTCTCGAGCGTGAGCGGAGGGGTGGTGGCGGTCGTCGGACCGACGGGCGCCGGCAAGACCACGACCATCGCCAAACTCGCGGCGCGCTGGTGCCTGCAGCACGGCAGTCAGGATCTGGCGCTGGTCAGCACCGACGCCTATCGAATCGGCGCTCGCGATCAGCTCATGACCTATGCACGCATTCTCGGCACACCGATGCATGCCGCCAACGGCGGCAAGGATTTGGCGCAGGTGCTGGAGCGGCTCAAATCCAAGAAATTGATTCTGATCGACACCGCAGGCATGGGCCCGCGCGATGTCCGGCTGGCCGAGCAGCTGGCGGCGCTGCAATCCGGCGCCGCCCGCGCCCGGGTCCTGCTGGCGCTGCCCGCACAGGGCGAAGGTCACGCGCTCGAGGAGATCGTCAAAGCCTTTGCGCCGCTGAAGCCGCTGGCCTGCATTCTGACCAAGGTGGACGAGGCCGTGAGTCTCGGCGCGGCGATCTCCACGACGCTGCGCCACCGGCTGAAAATAGCCTATGTGTGCGACGGGCAGCGGGTGCCGGATGACTTGCACGCCGCCCGCGATAAACGCATCTGGCTGGTGAGCGCCGCCGAACAACTGAAGATCCACGCCCCGCCCCGCGACCAAGCCCATCATGCCCGCAATTTCGGGCGAGTACCTGCCCATGCATAACATCCGACTATCGCCCGAGCGCGCCGCAGCCCTCGACGAACTGAATTCATCACGCCCGGTCAAGGTGATCGCGGTCACCGGCGGCAAGGGAGGCGTCGGCAAAACGACCGTCTCCGCCAATCTGGCCGTGTCGATCGCCGCGCAGGGACGCGACGTCATGTTGCTCGACGCCGACTTAGGGTTGGCCAACGTCGATGTGATACTGGGGCTTCACACCCGATTCCACATGGGACATGTGATCAAGGGTGAATGTTCGCTGGAAGACGCCATCGTCACCGGCCCGCACGGTCTGCAGATCGTGCCGGCCGCATCCGGCATGAAGCACATGGCGAACCTGTCGGATGCCGAGCACGCCGGAATCATCCGCGCGTTCAGCGACCTATATCACCGGGTCGAAGTCCTGGTGGTGGATACCGCGGCGGGGTTGCAGGACAGCGTCACGACCTTCAGTCAGGCGGCGCACCACGTGGTGGTGGTGGTTTGCGACGAGCCGGCATCCATTACGGACGCGTATGCGCTGATCAAGGTGCTGAGCCGGGAACACGGGGTGCAACGCTTTCAGATCCTGGCGAATCAGACCCGCCGGTCGGGCGAGGGTCCCGACCTGTTCCAGAAAATTGCCCGGGTCTGTGACCGATTTCTCAGTGTGACGCTGGAGTTTGCCGGATCCATACCGTTTGACGACTACCTGCGGCGTGCGGTGCAGCGCCAGACCGCCGTGGTCGATGCGTACCCCGCGTCTATTTCATCCATCGCGCTCAAGAATCTGGCATCGAAGGCCGATAAGTGGTCTGTGCCACAAGGGGCACGAGGTCACCTTGAGTTTTTCGTAGAACGCATGGTAGGGGCCCGGATCGGTCCTTCGACGGTATTGCAATGAGAGCAAGCACACAGTATTTGAATGCACAAAAGCGCGGCCCGAAACCGAACGCGGACGATCACGTCCCGGTCGATCAGGTGCCGCAGCAGGAATTGGTCCTGCGGCATGCCGATTTGGTCAAACGCATTGCCTACCACCTGGTCAGCCGCATGCCGCCCAATGTGGAAGTCGACGACCTGATCCAATCCGGAATGATCGGTTTGCTCGATGCGGCCAAGCACTATTCGGCCACCAAAGGCGCCAATTTCGAAACCTACGCAGGCATTCGGATTCGCGGCGCAATGCTCGACGAAGTGCGCAAGTCCGACTGGACGCCCCGTTCCGTGCATCGAAATATGCGCCAGATGGCCGATGTGGTGCGCAAGATCGAGAACGAGAAGGGACAGGACGCATCTCCCGTCGATATCGCCGAGGGTCTCGGCGTATCGATCGAGGAATATCACAAGCTGGTGCAGGACGCGGCCAGCTGCCGTCTGTTCAGCTTCGATCAGATGGGATCGAGCGAGGATGAATCGAGCCCGGCCGATCACGCCCGGGACGAACGGCCGGGCCCGTTCGATCACATGGAGAATGCGGGCTTTCGCGACGCGCTCAGTTCGGCGATCAATCTGCTGCCCGAGCGGGAGAAGCTGGTGCTGTCGCTGTACTACGACGAAGACATGAATTTGCGCGAGATCGGCGAGGTGCTCGAAGTGTCCGAGTCGCGGGTCTGCCAGATTCACGGCCAGGCGCTGGTGCGCGTGCGCGCACGGCTCTCGGAGTGGCTGCAGCCGAACTAGTTCATGGATCTCCTCAGCATCATCGGTGTCGTACTTGCGCTGATAGCGATCATCGGCGGTGCGATCTTGAAAGGCAGCAGCGCCGGCGCATTGGTCGGCAGCGCGGCATTCGTCATCGTCGTCGTGGGGACGATGGCAGCCAGCCTGGTGCAGACGCCCATGCCCACCTTCCTGCGGGCGTGGAAAATCGTTTCGTGGGTGTTCAAGCCGCCGGCGAGCAATCCGGCCGCCACGATCGAGAAAATAGTGGAGTGGAGCAACATCGCCCGCAAGCAGGGGCTGCTCGGTCTCGAGTCCGCGGTGGAGTCGGAGAAGGACGACTTCCTGAAGAAGGGTTTGCAATCATTGGTCGACGGCGGCGAGCCGGATGCGATCCGCTCCAGCATGGAAATCGAGTTGGAAACCATGGAGCATTTCGACACCCAGGCGGCCAAGGTGTTCGAAGCCATGGGCGTGTATTCGCCGACGCTCGGCATCATCGGCGCGGTCATGGGATTGATGGCGGTCATGCAGAATCTGAATGACCCCTCCAAGCTCGGGCACGGCATCGCGGCCGCATTCATCGCGACCATCTACGGCATCGCGTTCGCCAATCTGTTGTTCTTGCCCATGGGGAACAAGCTGAAGTCGGTGATTCACGGCCAATCGCAGGTGCGGACCATGGTGATCGAAGGCATCATCGCCATCGCCCAGGGCGAGAATCCGCGCAATATCGAATCGAAGCTGCAAGGGTACTTCCACCACTGACAGGACGCCATGGCCCGCAAGAAAAAGCACGAGGAGCATGTGAACGCGGAAGCATGGGCGATTCCCTACGGCGACCTCGTGACACTGCTGTTCGCGTTGTTCACCGTCATGTACGCCATGTCGTCGGTCAACGAAGGAAAATTTCGCGTGCTGTCCGATTCGATGGTGGCCGCGTTCAACGGCGCGCCGAAAAGCATGCAGCCGCTCAACATCGGCGAAAAGGAGCCCGGTAAGGGCGGCGACAAGCCGCTGGTGGGAATCACGCCGACCGTGTTTCTCAAGATCAAGGAGGGCAAGACCACGCCGGACGGCAAGTTGGTGCCGCGCGATCCGACCAAGACCGAGGGCGCGAGCTCCGCGGATCTCCCCGGTGCGCTGATTCGCATGCAGCGCCAGGTGCAGGACGCGATGCAGTCGCTGATCGACGCCAAGCTGGTGACCGTGCGCCGCGAAAACATGTGGCTGGAAATCGAGATCAACGCGGACATTTTGTTCCCAAGCGGTGCGGGAGAATTTGCGCCGGCCGCCGAGCCCGTGCTCGACAAGTTGGCGGAGGTCTTGAAGCCCTTCCCCAATCCGATTCGCGTCGAGGGCCATACCGACGACAGGCCGATCCGCACCACCGCATTTCCCTCCAACTGGGAGTTGTCGGCGGCCCGAGCCGCAAGCGTGGTGCATCAGTTCACGAGGCAGGGGATCGATCCACTGCGGCTCGAAATCGTCGGATTCGGAGAATTTCATCCGCGGCAGCCCAATGACACGAGCGACGGGCGCAACGCGAACCGCCGCGTGGTGGTCTTGGTACTCGAAGAGATCGCGCCCGGCGCGCCGGTGACCGCGAGAACCGACGATCAAACACCTGCGAGCGCCGCGCCCGGGGTCGAGCTGGCCGAATCGAGCGGTGCCGCGAATCGCCTGCTGGTCAGCGTGCCGCCCGCGGACGTGCAGAAGACCGTGCTGGTCAAAGAGCAGGCGAAACCGCCTGCGAATGCACAGCCCAAAACAGAATGAGGAGGTCACGCAATGAGTGAAGTTGACCGCCTGAGCAACTCCGGCCTTTATCCGGCGCTCCCCATCCCCGGCAAGCGCCCTTCCAGGGACGGTTCGGAGGGCGCGCCGGGCGGCGACAGAAAGCCGACCGACAAACCCAAGCCGCCGCAAGCGGGCACTGACCCGGATTCGGCAACGCCACGTCCTCCCAAGTCTCTCATCGATGAGTACGCATAACATGACCATGACCATGACTATCTATACGGTTCTCGAACTAACGGCCGCGGTGCTCGGCCTCGCAGGTCTGATCGCGGCGCTGTGGGCGATGCGTGCGGTGCGCGGCTGGCGGGCCCGCTGCCTCGCCGTCGAGTCAAGCTTGTCGGAGGTGCGCCGCGAACTGGAGCAGGTGGCCTCGGTCAGCATCAAGACCGGCCGCCGTCTGCAGCGCGTCGAACATGAGTATTCCGGCGTTGCCGGGCGGGTGGAGCAGGTTGAGCTGCGGGGAGGAGTGCAGTCCTTCGACCGAGCCATCGACTACGCCCGGCGCGGCGCCGACACCAGCAAGCTCACGCAGCAGTTCGGGCTGAGCCTCGGCGAGGCGGATCTGGTGGCGCGGCTGCACGGCCGCAAAAAGACCGCCTAAGCCCTCGGGTTCTTCGGTCGCCGCAGCGCAGGTCGGCTATCATGCGCGGAACAGCGCCGGGCGACCGACAAGGGGATGCAATGAGCGGATTCAGACTCGGCCGCGTGACGCGCCGCGCGGTGCTGGGCGGCCTGGCAACGCTGCCGGCCATGATCGGCCGCTCGTTTGCTGCGGACGTCTTGCCGCCGTCGCGCGCGTTTCTGCAGCCCGTACCGCCGGTCACGGCCGCCGATCAGGTTCTCAATATCATGCAATTCGAGGCGCTCGCCCGCGAGGCGTTGCCGCCGGCGCACTTCGGCTACATCGCGACCGGCAACGACGATGACCGAACCGTGGCCCGCAATCAGGACGCGTTTTCCCGCTACGAGATACGTGCACGGCGCTTCGTCGACGTGAGCCGAATCGATACCGCGCGCAACGTCTACGGCGCCGCCTGGCCGACACCGGTCTACCTGTCGGCCGTGTCGGGCCAGCGCGCGTTCCATCCGGACGCGGAACTCGGCACCGCGCGCGCGGCCCGGAGCCGCTCGACACAGATGATGCTGTCGAACGTAGCGTCGACGCCGGTCGAGCCGGTGACGGAGGCGCGCGGCGCGCCGGTCTGGCAACAGCTCTATGCAACCGATGACTGGCGCGTGACCGAAGCGGTCGTGAAACGGGCGGAGCACGCGGGCTGTACCGCCATCGTTCTCACGGTCGACAGCATGCCGGCGCGAAATAATGAAACGCTGCTGCGTGCGATGCAGGCGGATAGCCGGGTGTGCACCCAGTGCCACATCGGCAACTCGCATGACCAGCTGCACAAGGCGCCGATGTACTCGGGGCTGGATATGTCGAGCGTCCACGAACTGTCGCCCACCCGGATGACCTGGGAGTTCCTCGGCAAATTGCGCAAACTCGTGACCGTCAAGCTGCTGGTCAAGGGAATCGTCGCGGGCGAAGACGCGGCACTGTCGGTGGAACACGGCGTTGATGGCGTCGTCGTCTCCAACCATGGCGGCCGCAACGAGGAAACCCTGCGTTCAACCATCGAATGCCTTGCCGAGATCACAGATGCGGTCCGCGGGCGGGCGCCCATTTTTCTCGATGGCGGGGTGCGGCGCGGTACCGATGTTTTCAAGGCCATCGCGCTCGGTGCGACCGGGGTCGGGATCGGTCGGCCGCAGGCGTGGGGCCTTGCGTCGTTCGGCCAAAGCGGCGTCGAGAGCGTTCTCGACATCCTCAACCGAGAACTCATACACATCATGCGCCAAGCCGGCACGCCCACGCTTGCAAGCATCAAGCGCGAGCACCTGGTCGCGTCGGCTTAGCGCCGGCGGCGAGACTGGATAATAGTGTGGGGATGGCGCACCAGTGGGCGCGGTTGATCGTCACTTTCGGCAATGATGCAATCGCCTCCCAGCCCGCCATTCCGCCCTCAGGGTTCCGCCATTTTTGGCCAATTCGGACGCGGTCTGAAAATTGATACAGCCGGAAGGTCTGGTCATAAATCCAGAACTCCCGGCGATGATCGGCGTAGAAGCCGCGCACGTGCTGGAATTGCCCAAACGGTCCGGTGACGTCAAACGCAATGCCGACTTCCTCGGCCCACTCGCGCTTGATCGCCTCATCGAGCGATTCGCCATCTTCGATGCCGCCGCCGGGAAGTTCCGGTACGTCGGGCGCGCAGTCTTCGGCCGCAAGCATGATTGCAGTGTCGTCGGCCGCGACAACCAGCGCAAATACGCCGCGTCGCGGTTTGATGATTGAGCGGGTATCGGGGGTCACGACGTTGCCGCGTCGATCGTAGAACGTCACGGTTTCGCCGGATTTGTGCGAGTCCACGGCCATCTCGTCTAAATAACTCCCCCGGGGCGCTTTATCAAGACGGCCCGGGGGAGCGATACGCCGACGGTGAGGCCCAACAGCGTTGGGATGGAGTGTGACTCAAGTGATCCATTGCCGTCTGTCCGACATCTCCCGTCGTGGAGCGTAGGAAAACTGGAACTCGGGATAGGGCAAATCACTTTCATCCGCTCTCGTTGCGCTACGCCTCGGCCGCCGGTCCGATGATGCCGAGTTCCGCCAGTGCATGCTGCGCTTCGAGGGCTCCGCGGACGCGGATTGCATGCATGCCAAAACTCTGTGCCGCGCGGACATTGATCACGTTGTCATCGAGGAACAGCACTTGCCCCGGCATGCAACCGAGAGATTCCACCACATGCTCGAACGCGTCCGAATCGGGTTTGATTCGTCCCGTGATATGCGACACGAAGTGACTATCGAAAGCCGCGCCGAGCTGCATGTCGTTGCGCACCCGCGGCCAATGCAGAGCGTTGCTGTTCGAGAGTATGGCGCGGCGATAAGACCGCGGTATTCGCGCGAGCATCTGCAATGCGCCTGGATAAAGCCCGCTGGGCCAGGCGATGAATTCTTCCAAGAATTGCTCCGGTTCGACGGGGAGACCAAACTCGGACGTCACACCGGCCGCGAACGCGCGCGCATCGATGCGTCCGGTCTCAAACTGTCGCACTGGAGCGGACTGCAGCCACATCCGCCACAGTTCATCCGCTGAGACTTGGTTGCCGAGCCACTCGAGCATTTTTTCAACGCCACTGAGCTCTACCAGCACGCCGCCGACGTCGAACAACAGAACCTGGATATCCGTTGGCGCAGCCTCAATCTTCATCATATGCGGTCGCGGCGGCGAAAGGGACGTACAGTGCGCTGCGCCGCTTGGCGTCGTGGAAGATCTGGACCGTCACTGGATGAGAATTTTCCATCGTCTCGTCCGCGACCACGCCGCCGGAATTGAAGTTCCTCTGGTACTCGAGCGAATTTGCCGCCGATATGACGACCGCGAGGCGGCTCCCCTTGCGGACCAGTCGCGAGGCAAAGGTGAAACGATTGAAGTCGTAGCGCAGCGGGTCTTTTGTCGCTACCAGCTTTTGGAAGCGCAGAGATTCGCGGTAACGGGCTCGCATGATGTCGGAGCTCAGGGGAGTGACCGTACCGTTCGGATCGACTTCCGCGACCGTGACGACGAAATCGGTGTCCGGCTGGTCGATCGAGATCCACGCCTCGACCCGAAAAAACCCGCTCAATTCCTGGTCTTGCTCAAACGGCGCCGAAACGTACACCACCTGGGCGGTATTTGCGAGACGAACGGTCTGATCGAGCGCTGAATCGAGGTTGCTCTCGGATTCAATCTTGGCCAGCGACAAATCACGCGGATCGTAGCGATAGCGATCCGGAGCGCCTTGGCCGGCATGGCCGGGAGCGAGGCTGCCGGCGGCGTACAGTTGGCGCGCACCATCACCGCTGGAATCAAGAAAGTAGGGCCGCGACTCCGCAGTAATGGCCTCGAGAGTATCGGCATAGCGCCAATGCTCGGCACCGCTCACGTAGTAGGCAACGGGCTTGCGCAGAAACTTGGGTCTAGGGCCGGCCTCCATCGTGTAGCGATACCAATCCAGATGCAGTTGCGGGAGATCGACGAGACTTGCCGGTCCAAATTTCATACCCATGAATTCTGCTTTCGGAGTCCGGGTTCCGGGATGATCCCAGGGGCCGATCACAAGGAAGTGGCGGGCTCGAGCCGCCGCGGAAGCCACTTGCATGTAGCGGCTGTAATGCGCGAGCGCCCCGGGTTGATCGTCGTCGTACATGCCCGTAATCGTCAAGATCGGAATCTGCAACTTGGCGTACTGCTCGCTGCTGGGGTTGTATGAATCCCAGTGGGCGTCGAGGTCCGGATGACTGACCCACTCCTGAAAAATCGGCGACGGATTGCCGAAGAAGGCGTCGAGTTTTCGGTACGCGGTCCCGGATTCGATCCAGCGGCGAAAATTCCAGACCCAGTAGGCGTCGTCGCCAAACAGCCGGTCCTGCCCCGTATGACCGCTCGTATAGGTGAGCCACTGCATATCGTAAGGCGAGAAAATGTTGTTGCGCGCAGGAAAATCCACGCCGGCGGCCGGCGATGCCACGGGAACGATGGTCGCGAGGTGCGGGGGAAACTCCTTCGCCGTGGCCCACTGATCGTATCCGGCGTAGGAGCCGCCCCACATCGAAATCTTGCCATTGCAATAGGGCTGCTGGGCGAGCCACTCAACGACGTCGTAACCGTCCTTCGCTTCCTGAATCAGGGGCTGGAAGACACCTTCGGAGTTGCCGCGGCCGCGTACATCCACCGTCAGAAAGGGATAGCCATGCGCGGCAAAGTACATGCCGCGGTCGTGATAGCTCTGGCCGATATAAGGCGTCAGCGTGAACAGACACGGCCGCGCTTCCTTGAGCCCCGCGGGCTTATAGAGCGTGGCGTTCAGGTGCACTGCGTCCCGCAGCGGAATCTTCACGCCCCATTGCCACTCGACTTTCGCGGCGTCTGCAAGGGCACCAGCCGGGACCGCGCCGGCGGTGAATGACGCCGACAGCAACAGCGTGGCGATGGTCAAGCGCGCGGAGTTTTTCATGCTACGCAACCCTGCCGTAGAATCCCAGGCGTTCTGCGCTGCTGAATTCGACGCCGGGATCGTCGTAGTAGGAAAACACGGCGACGATCCGGCTCCAATGGCCAAGTACGGGAGAGACGCGGTGTGCGGTGTTCCTGCCGGCAAAAACATTCAGCGTGCCGGCTGCGAGCGGCTGTACGGAAACTTGCGGGTCCGCGCCTTGCAGCAGCCGCGCGACGCCATCGTAGTTGGGATCGGCATCGGAACGCAGCCCGCTTCGAAACTCGAACTCGCCGCCTGACTCGGCGGCCCGAATCAACAGCGTTGTGGTGAATTGCGAGCGATCGAAGTGCCAATTCAACGCCTCGCCGGGCTTATAGGCCAGAACGTTCACCCTCGCGAGAGGATCGCTCATTAGAAACAGTCGTGGCTTGCCCATCACACGTGCCAGGAACGCCGCCAGCGGCGTCCATTCGTAAATACGGTCGACCACTGTGCCCGCCAACTGGTCGGCGCAGAGCGTGTAATTCACGGTCTCGAACTGCATGAGCGCGGGATGGTCGGCGGCGAGGCCCGGAATCACACTCTTGAAATAGATGTTGTGCCGGCGCGCATGCCTATAGCTCTCGGTGTCGATCAATGGTTCGAGCACGGACACCGCCTGGTCTATGGCCGCGGGCCTCACGAAACCCTCGAGATTGAACATGCCTCGGAGGGCCAGGTCCGCCTTGCACCGCTCGACTAATCGCATGCCTTGCGGCGCATCGAGGCGGTCGATGGGATAGCGGTCAAGATCAAGCAGGTCCCTCATCGGCTACTCCTCTCGCGGGCGGGTTCCGTATGGTGCGCCGGGGTGTTCTAGCGCTGCAACAAATTTTGGTCTACGGTGCGGGCATGAAAATCCAAATTCTTGGTCTTGCCGGGTTGCTTCTGCTCGCCGGTCGCGGCCAAGCCCAATCGGTTGCCGCCGAAGTCGATGCGATATATGCGCAGTCCGAGGCGCTGTATATCGATCTGCATCGGCATCCAGAGCTTTCGCTTCACGAACAGCAGACTGCCGCCAAGCTCGCGGCCGGACTACGCGGACTCGGCTACGCCGTCACGTCGGGCGTTGGCCACACGGGTGTCGTCGGCATCTTGAAGAACGGGGACGGCCCGGTGGTGATGCTGCGAACCGAATTGGATGCGTTGCCGGTGGAAGAGAAGACCGGCCTGCCTTACGCGAGCACCGTGCGCACCAAGGACGACAACGGCGTCGACGTCGGCGTGATGCACGCATGCGGCCACGACATTCACATGGCTTCCTGGATGGGGACGGCGCGAATCATGGCCAGTACGCGCACCCGCTGGCGCGGCACGCTGATGCTGATTGGCCAGCCGGCCGAAGAAGATGGCGACGGCGCCAAGGCGATGCTCGCCGATGGGTTGTTCACGCGCTTCCCGCGTCCCGACTATGCTGTGGCCATCCACGATGACGCGCGGTATCCCGCGGGCATCATCGGCTATCATGCGGGTCCGCTTCTCGCCAATGTCAACAGCGTGAAGATCACGATCTTCGGCCGGGGTGGTCATGGCGCCCGCCCGGAGGCGACGGTAGATCCCATCGTGATCGCCGCCCGCACGGTGCTGGCGCTGCAAACAATCGTCTCGCGTGAAACATCCCCGTTCGATCCCGCCGTGATCACCGTCGGCTCCATTCACGGCGGCACCCGGCCCAACATCATACCGGGCGAAGTAAACCTCGAGCTCACGGTGCGCTCGCTCAGCGAAGAAGTGCGGCAGCATCTACTGAGCGCCATTCAGCGCATCGCCAAGGCGGAGGCGGCAGCCGCAGGCGCGCCGCGGGAACCTCTGGTCGAGGTCTCCGAAGGGGGGTACGCATTGGTGAATGATCCGGCGACGACGCAGCGCGTGGCGGCCGCCCTGGTGCGCGAACTGGGAGCACAGCAAGTAAGGGATACGCCGCCCGAAATGGTGAGCGAGGATTTTTCGGAGTTTCAACGAGCGGGAGTGCCGACGCTCATGCTGCGCGTCGGCGCCGTGGAACCCTCGAAGTACGACGCCGCGATGAAAACCGGGGCCGCGCTCCCCTCCCTGCACTCTGCGCTATTCATCCCGGACCGCGAGCCGACCATCAAGGCCGCCGTAGCCGCGGAAGTGATCATGCTGCGTGAACTCATGCCCGCGGCCCCGAAATAGACTTAACGTTGCCTTGTTTTGTCAAGCGGCGGGAAGTGTGACCAATTTCATCGTGATTCAGCGATGCGGCCAATGACTTTGCGTTCAATTGGGATCTGCACCTAGGTTCCTCCCAGCTCGATTTGGCTAAGGTGGCCCCATTCGCTCAGCGAGTGGCTCCGCCAGCATATGTCTAGTCAGACTCCGCACCGCGCTTGCCCGCGACCCGACGCGAGGGCCGGCATTGCCGCGCGTTCCCGGTGGCTAGGGGTGGGTGCGCTGTTATTCGTGCTTTGCGGACAGAGCCCCGCTCGATCGAGCCCGCTCGCGGACACCATTCTAATCGTCAAGCACGAACGCAAGCTCTACTTGCTGCATGATAATTTCCCGCTGCGCATTTATCGCGTTGCGCTCGGCCTGAGTCCGACCGGGGCCAAAGAGCACCAATGGGACTTCCGCACGCCCGAAGGCAGCTACATCATCGATTTTCGCCAGGAGCACAGCCATTACTTCAAGGCGTTGCACATTTCCTATCCAAGCCCGGCGGATCTGAAGCGATCCTCCACGCTGCACCTGCGCGCCGGCGGAGATATCTTCATCCACGGAGAGCCCAATCGACCCACCAAGCCGCTCTCCTATTACAAGACACGCGATTGGACCAACGGTTGCATTGCTCTGGCCGATGAGGATCTGCAAGATCTGTGGGATCTGACGGCGGGCCGGACACTGGTCGAAATCCTGCCGTAGGGAAGTAGCGGTAGACTGTCTCGGTGAGCAAGCCGGTTTTTGCCAACGACCTTCGCAACTACGACCATCTCGCGCAGCACTACCAGGAAGGCGTCGACTTCGCCGTGCACGTCACGGCGCGCGAGCGATCCGGGGTGGCGGTGCTCGCCCCTCATGGCGGGCGCATCGAAGGCCGCACCTCCGAGATCGCGCGTTTGATCGCCGGCGATGAACATCGGCTCTATCTTTTCGAAGGCCTGAGGATGACCGGCGACAACTTCGACCGCCTGCACCTTGCCAGTCATCGCTTCGACGAGCCGCGTGCCCTCGATCTCATTGCGAGCTGCGATACCGTGGTCGCCGTGCATGGCTACGCCGCATCGGGGCCCGACGTGTTGCTTGGCGGTCTGAACGAGGGGCTCAAGCGGGAGATCGCGCAGGCACTTGCAAAGACCGGATTCTCTTGCCTGACCGACGGGCATCGCTTCCCGGGCAGAGACCCGCGCAATATCTGCAATCGAGGCCGTTCAGGCGAGGGCGTGCAAATTGAATTGAGCGAGGATCTGCGTAAAGCCGGCAACTGGCCTCTGCTCGCCGCCGCGGTGCGCAATGTGCTGCAAGATCTCGACCGTCACTAGTGGGCGAGCATGTGTTTTGGTCAACCGGCCCGAGCAATGGGATAGGACAGCATGACCAGCAGTTCCCGGTCCATGCTTCCCTTGCCGGCGGCTTCTTGCGCGGCGATGCGGACGATGGATTGCTCGTGGTCCACCATAAAAAGTACGAGCGGTACATCTTCGGGCGGCGCGGCGTCCAAGAGTGCCTGGAACCGGTGCACATATGGCAAAGCCAGGTCCGCAAGAGTAGCCATCGCATCCTTCCACGGGGCTGACGCGAATCGATCCGCCACAGCGGCGCCGGCCGCGCGTTGCCTCTCGTCTTCCACCAGGCTGAGACCGTGCCGCGCGAGCAAGGGTCTGAGTTTCACCTTCGACTCCGATTCGAGTTGCAGAAGCAGGCTCAGTTTGTATTTCTGATCGGGGTCCGAGGTCAGCTCGAGCCAGCGCGACGCCAGGCCTTCGCCCAGGACCTCGGCGGCGTACAGCGCGCCAATACCTGCTAGATACGTGTTCTTGTCCATGCTCGCTACTCTAATGCGAAGCGCGCGAGGGACGCCAGAACACACCACAGTACGACTCCCCAGGATGGCCATCCGACCCCCGCCAGAAACACAAACCCGATCAGCACGATGACAAAGTCCTTGGCATCATGCACCGCGCCGACCCACACCGGATCGTAAAGGGCAGCCGCCAGAAGGCCGACGACGACCGCGTTGATGCCCGCCAGCATGCGTGCCGTCGCGGCGCGCGCACTCAAGGCCTGCCAAAATGGCAGCACGCCGGCAACCAGCAAGAAACCGGGTAGAAAAATCGCCAGCAAGCTCAGCGTCGCGCCGGTCACCCCGCCTTGGCCGCCATGCAGGCGCTCGCCCAGGAACGCCGAAATTGCGAACATCGGTCCAGGGACCGCCTGTGCGGCGCCATAGCCGGCGAGGAAAGTGTTGTCGTCGATCCACCCCGGATCGACCACCGCCTGCTTGAGCAGTGGCAGGACCACATGGCCGCCGCCGAATACCAGAGCGCCGGCGCGGTAGAACGCGCCCGCCGCCTGGCCGAGCGGGGCTGCCGCGGGCGCGACCATGAGCGCGCAAATCAGCAGAGTGCCGTAGCTCAGCAGCAGCAGGCTTGCCGTGCGCCGGCCGTAGCGTAGCGCGAGGTTGCCGCTCGGGCGCGGCATAGTCTGCCGGCACAGCCAGGGACCCAACGCTGCGCCGCCGGCGACCGCCAGCAATTGCATCGAGGCACTGCCGCCCACGGCGGTAAGGCCGGCGGCGGCCGCCGCCAGCAGGACGCGCGGCGGGTCCGGCGTCAGAGTGCGCGCCATGCCGAGCACGGCGTGTGCGACCACCGCAACGGCAACCAATTTCAGTCCGTGCACCGCCGCCTGCCCCCAAGGTCCGGCAAGATGGGCGCTCGATGCGGCCAGCACATAGAGCAAAAGCGCTGACGGCAATGTGAAGCCGACGAAGGCAGCCAGCGCCCCCGCCCACCCCGCGCGCATCAGTCCCAGGCAGAAGCCGAGCTGGCTGCTCGCGGGACCGGGCAGAAACTGGCAAAGCCCCAGCAGTTCGCCGAAGTGTTCCTCATCCAGCCAACGGCGCCGCTCGACAAACTCTCGACGGAAATATCCCAGGTGCGCAATGGGACCCCCGAACGATGTCAAACCGAGTTTGAGGAACGCGGCCGCGACCTCCCTCGCGCTGCCGGGCCGCTCGTTCGCGGCCGGCCCCCGGCGATCCGCAGCCGGCGCGATCGATGAGTTCATTGTCACCGCCTTGTCATCGATCTTTCACGTACCCGTTCTACGCTTCGCCCGGCCCTTAAGTCGCCCGAGGAGTCTCCCATAATGAAAAGCAAGATTCGAATTCAAAGTGTGCTGGCCGGACTCACCGCCGCAATTCTCGCCGGCGCTGCGCTGGGCGCCGAAGGCCCGGTACCGCGCGGCGTGGCCCATCTCGATCACGTCTTTCTGATCATGATGGAGAATCATGCGTACGGCCAGGTGATCGGTAACCCGAACATGCCGTTCGTCAATAGTTACGCGACTCATGCGAATCTCGCGACCAACTATTTTGCGGTCGGGCACCCGAGCCTCACGAACTATCTCGAAATCGTCGGCGGCTCGAACTTCGGCGTGCGAGACGACAACTCGCCGAATTGGCACAACAGCTGCGCCGCGAATTTGAGCAACGGGTTCGTATCGTTGGAATCCGTGTCCACCCTTATCTGCCCGATCGACGGCACCGGCACGGACGCCGCCACGCCGCCGCTCGACTGCACCAACGAGGCCAGCGGAAATCCTGCCACCGGTGTGGGGTGCGACATCGACCTCGACGGCAAAGTGGGTTTCGCGGCGGTGACCAACACCTCCGGCAAGACGATCGCCGATCAGCTCGTGGATTACGGTCTGAGCTGGAAGGCCTACGAGGAGTCGCTGCCGCCCACCGGTGCCGACGGCGTCAACGTGGCGGACGGGTTGTTCTCGAATCTCAACCTCATTGCGATTCCGCCGACCCCGCCCGCGACCGCATCGACCAGCAGCAATTTCACCATCGCGATCCCGGGCGGCGAGGAGACCGGCACTGTGGGGGGCACGGTGCAGGGGCTCTATGCGGTGAAGCACAATCCGTTTGCTTATTTCGCCAATGTCCAGGCGGGCACCGACAGCCGCAACAGCCTCAACAATATGGTCGGGTTCGACGGCTCGAGAGGCTTGTTCGCAGATCTTGCGAAGGGCCGCTTGCCGAATCTCGTGTACATCGTGCCGAACCAGTGCCACGACCAGCACGGCCGCAGCGGCGCCACGTCAGGACCCGAGTGCGCGTCTGACCCGAACGACAATGGCAGCCTCGTTGGCCTGAATCCGGCGCTCATGTACGAGGGCGATGCGGCGCTCGAGCGTCTGGTCACCGCCATCAAGAGCTCACCCGCCTGGAATCGCGGCAACAACGCAATAGTGATCGTTTGGGATGAGAACGACTACAGCGTGAATCCGACGACCAACCAGGTCGTCCTGCTGGTCGACATCAACGATCAGGACTCTTCTGGCACCAAGAGCGACAAATTCTACACGCACTTCTCGCTGCTCAAGACGATGGAAGCCGGGTTCGGCCTGCCGTGCCTGAACCACGCGTGCGACTCCGGCGCAGAGGTGATGACGGATTTGTTCCGCCGGCATTGAGCGCCCTGCAACCGCGTTTCACGGCGAATGCGTCGAATTCATGGATTGACGCATGCGGCTGGGGTGGGCGATATATAAGCAGATAGGCCTGGTGCTCCAGCTCGACGGATGAGACGAGACGGTTTCGCTGGAACGCAGCGAAGTGTCGATGCGCCGCTGGTCGCGGGCCGATTCTCGACCGAAACCGCCGTTTCAGGTCCGCAAGTAGCTTGCCCCGTTGACATCGATGATGCACCCGGTCATGGCGGCGGGTGCGTCGAGCGCACAGTAGACGGCGGCCTGCGCGACTTCGTGGCTGCGATTTACACGCCCCAGCGGGTGCTGCGCCAAGATCGCGTCGCCGTCCGGGCCGGTGAGATGACGGGCGGCCATCTCGGTTTCCACCCAGCCGGGCGCCACGCAGTAGACGTGGATCGAGCTGGGTGCCAGCGCCTTGGCGAGAGACTGCGAGAGTGCATTGAGACCCGCTTTGCTCGCGGCATAGGCCGGACAGTCGGGCTCACCGCGAAATGCGCCCCGCGACGAGATGTTGACGAGCCGCCCCCGACCGAATGCGCCATCCACTGCGTCAGCACGGGTGGCCATGCGCTGCGCCGCCAGCAGCGACAGATTCGCGGGTCCCACGAGATTGGCGGCGAGCGTGGCTTGCCAAACGGACTGCCATGAATCATAGCTGGTCGACAAGGGCGCATGCTCGACGTACAGCCCGGCGTTGTTGACGAGGACGTCGACGCCGCCGAACTGCTCGATGACCTGCTGCCAGAGCCGGGTGGTGGCCGCCGGATCCGCGAGGTTTGCCGCAAAGAGCGCGTGCCCGGTTCCCGCAAGATGGGCAAGGGCGTCGTTGGCGGCCGGGTGGTTGTTGTGATAGTGCAGGGCGATGCGCACGCCGCGCTCCGCCAGCTGGGTCGCAATGACTCTGCCGATCCCGCGCGACGCGCCGGTCACGAGTGCAACGAGATTCGAGGACTTGGCGTCATGCGTCATGCTCGGCATGGTAATCCATGTCTGGCCGCGAAACTCACCGCGGTCGGCGGCGGACGGGGCGGGCGTGTAAAATGGGGATGGGGGTACGAGGAGCAGTGATGACGTTGAGCATTTGGGAGCCGCTGCAGGGACGGACGCCGTTGTGGAAGGTCGTGTGGGTGTATGGGTTCGCGGTTTCCCTGGCATACACTGTAATCGGAATGATGCTTCCGCTCGACAACACGGGAGTCTCATGGACGTACATGCTGATTGGGCTGCTTATCACTCTCTATCAATTGATTGCGTTATGGAGATGCGCGTTTAACAGCCGCTCGCATGCGTGGGGTGTGCTGGTACGAATTACCGTCGTTGCGTCCCTGCTGCTCATTCCGGTCGGTATTTATCTGTTCGCTACACAACCTACGCTTTTCGATCTGTGATGCCGGCGCCGTCGGCACGGGCAGGACTCGGGCGAAGTTCGACTGCCGGCCGCTCGATGTTGCCCGCCAGCGTGGGCGGCTCCGGCGTCGCTGTCCATGCGGTCGGAATCGCGGTAACGTTCATTTTCGCGGGCTGGATCTTGATGGCGGCAGCCAACAAACTGGGCGTAGCTGCCGCGGCGGTGCGCAACGCGGGTGTATCTTGAAGGGTGGTCGATGAAGAAATTCAAACACGAAGCGGAATTGTTCAAGGCAGCCTTGCTCGCGGGCGTTCAATATGCCGAAGGACGCGGGGCGGTCGAGTTCGAGGCGACCGACTCGGCGAGCGACAAGGCGCTCTACGTCTATCGCCTGCTGGTGCACGACAAGATCATCGCGCCAATGCCCGAGGAACAGGTTGCCGAAAAGACAATTCGGCACCGGCTCGCCACCTGGTATGCGCATCAATTGCCCAAAGGGCATCCGCTCTTGGATTAAAATCATCAGTCACGAGCGCGATGAACTTGCAATGAACGACACTTTTCTTCGCCGCGCCGGCAGTGCGCTGCTTGCGATCGGCATGCTCCCGGGAATCATGGGTTCCGCCGCGGCGGCCGATGCGCCCTTCACGCTTACCAGCCCCGATATCGCCAATGGCAAGGCAATGTCCGAGGCGCAGGTTTTCAATTCCTTCGGTTGCAGCGGGCGCAACATTTCCCCGGCGCTTGCTTGGAGCAACGTTCCTTCGGGCACGAAGAGTTTTGCGCTTCTCGCGCATGATCCGGATGCACCAACGGGGAGCGGGTGGTGGCATTGGGTCGTTTACAACATCCCAGCGGACGCCAAGTCGATTCCTGCGGATGCCGGCGATCCCAAGAAGGGCTTGATGCCCGGCGGGGCGGTGCAGGGCCGCACCGATTTCGGAACGCCCGGCTATGGGGGACCGTGTCCACCTCCCGGCAAACCGCATCACTATTACTTCCGCCTGTTTGCGTTGAAAGTGCCGAAGCTCGATTTGCCGGCGGATGCCAGCGCAGCGCTCGTCGGCTTTAATGTGAAAGCCAACTCGCTTGGAGAGGCGCAGATTCTCGGCTTGTACGGGCGTTAGCGCACCCCGCGGTTGGCCGATGAGTCGCAGCGCGTCCGGCATACCTCCGGAGCATCAATTGGTGGAGGCTCGGACCGCCGCGCAATTCGACGCCGCGCGCAGCCTGATCGAGGAATATGCCGCGCACCTTCGCACGCGGATGGGCGTCGATCTGTGCTTCCAGAATCTGTCGGCCGAGCTCCGCAGCCTGTCCGTCATGTACGGAGCGCCGTCCGGGTGCCTCTTGTTGGCGAGCCGCGGCGAGGAGTGGCTCGGATGCTGCGCGCTGCGCCGCTTCGACGCGGACGTCTGCGAGATGAAGCGACTCTACTTGAGGCCCGCCGCTCGCGGCGCAGACCTGGGGCGCCGGTTGGCGGAGGGCGTGGTGGACAAGGCGCGCGTACTCGGCTATCGCCGGATGGTTTTGGATACGCTCGAGGGTATGACCGCCGCCCAGGCGCTGTATCGTTCCCTCGGATTTCGCGAAATTCAACCCTACTACTTCAATCCAATGGCCGGAGTCTGCTATATGGAACTCCTTCTCACCTCAGCTTAAAAAAATGCCCAAACCGATGTATTTGGCGATCTATGCGTGCGCGCTGGCGGCCGCGGCTATCGGCGGCGCCTCCGCGGCACAGCCCGGGATCACGCTCGAAAAAATCATGGCGGACCCTGAGTGGATCGGGGCGGCTGCGAAGGACGCGTATTGGTCCGCTGACGACCGCTCCGCGTACTACTCGCTGAAGCGCAGCGGCTCGCCGATCGTCGATCTGCATCGCGTCGATTTACAGAGCGGCAAGGATCGAATCATCGGTCCTGACACGATGGCCGACTCCGACGGGCCGCCGGTCTTCGACGACGCGGGCAGGCGCGCGGCCTTCGTCCGCAACGGCGACATCTTCGTCCGCGAGCTTGCCAGCGGCCGTCTGACGCAAATCACGCGAACGCCGCAAGACGAGGCGGCGCCGCAGTTCTCGGCCGACGGCCGGCGCTTGAGTTTCCGGGTCGGAAACGATTGGTACGTTTACGATTTCGCGGCCAAGGTCATCACGCCGGCCGCCATAGTCAAGGCGGAAAAGGATCCGAATGCCGCCGCCCAAAGCGGACGACTTGCGCGCCATGCAGATGCGCACGTTCGCAACCTTGAAGCGGCTGCACGACGAATCGGAAATGAGCAAACAGCGAGCCGAGGAGATGCGCAAGGGCGATCCGACGCGCGCCGCGGCGCCGTTTTACATCGGCGAGGATGTGAGCATTCGCGATGCCGAATTGTCGCCCGATGCGCACTGGCTGATCGTCGTGACGAGCCCCAAGTCCGCGGACAAGGGTTTCGAAGGCAAGCTGACACGCTACGTCACCGAGTCGGGCTATGAGGAGTTCGAGACCGAGCGTGTGCGCGTCGGCCGCAATCCGCCGGCGCCGCAGTCCCTGACGCTGCTGAATCTCGTCGATCACACCGTGCATGCGCTGAGCGTCGACCAACTGCCGGGCATCGCCGACGACCCGCTGCAGGCGGTGCGCGAGGAGAACGGTATCCATGAGACGCCGGGCAGCGCGGCGGACGGCAAGAACACCAGCCCCAAGCCGCGCGGCGTGGTGGTGGTGTCGGATGAGCCGGACGTGGGCGCGGGCGGAATCGTCTGGAGCCGCGATGGCGGGGCGCTCGCGGTGCAGCTCCTCTCCGTGGACAACAAGGACCGCTGGATCGCCAGCGTGGATTTCGCCAGGTACACGCTGGTTCCCCAACATCGATTGAGCGATCCAGCGTGGATCAACTGGACACTCAACGAATTTGGCTGGCTCGACGACACCGAACGCTCTGGTTCGAATCCGAGCAGACCGGTTACGCGCATTTGTACACGAAGGCGGTGGACGCCGAAGCGCAAGCACTCACGCAGGGTCGATTCGAAGTGTCGGCTCCGCTGCTGTCCGCGGATGGCCGCTGGTTCTATGTGCTGAGCAGCGCCGAGGCGCCGTATTCGCGTGACGTGTACCGGGTTCCCAGCGCCGGCGGCAAGTTGCAGCGGGTCACGCAACTCGAAGGGAGTCGAGAAGTTTACATTGGACGGAGCGGGCAGACGCCTTCTCGTCACCCATTCTTCGTCCTATGTGCAGGCGCAGATTGCCGTGCTCAAGTCGGACGGCTCGGGGGCTGCCGCGCGACCTTACGGATACGCGCACGGCGGAGTATAAGTCCATGGCCTGGGTCGAGCCCGAGATCGTGCAAGATTCCCTCGACGCATTTCGACGGCGTGATCTATGCGAAGCTCTATCGGACCGGCGGCTCGCGTCCGGCAAGAGACCCGGCGTGCTGTTCATTCACGGCGCCGGGTACATGCAGGATGTGCACCTGCAGCTATCCCTACTACTTTCCGCGAACAGATGTTCAACAACTTGCTGGTGCAGAACGGCTACGTCGTGCTCGACATGGACTATCGTGCGTCGGCCGGTTACGGGCGCGATTGGCGCACCGCGATCTACCGGCAGATGGGCCATCCCGGAACTGGAGGATTTGCTGGACGGCAAGAAGTGGCTGGCGGAGCAGGCCGCGGTCGGACCCGAAGCGGGTCGGGCTCTACGGCGGATCGTACGGCGGCTTCATGACGCTGATGGCGTTGTTCCGGGCGCCGGGGGAGTTTGCCGCCGGTGCGGCATTGCGTCCGGTCACCGACTGGATGCAGTACGACCACAACTACACTTCGGCCATTCTGAACGATCCGCAGATCGACCCGATCGCCTATGCGCGCTCCTCGCCGATCGAATTTGCGGACGGTTTGCGCGATCCGCTGCTCATCTGCCACGGCGTCATCGACGACAATGTGCTGTTCGAGGATTCGATGCGCCTGTATCAGCGCTTGATCGAATTGCACAAGGACAATTTCACCATCTCACCGTATCCGCTGGATCGTCACGGCTTCTCCAACGCGGACTCGTGGCTGGATGAGTACAAGAGGATCTATCGGCTGTTCGAGAGTCATTTGCGGTAGCGCTGCGCCCGCAGTCACCGCGCGCAAGATTTCCGCGGCGGCGCGCTTCAAGATCTCGGCGATGCGCTGCTGTTCCTCGCGCGAGCTGTCCCATTTGTCGGCGAGAGCGGCCTTGAGATCACGCCGGGCCCGCATCAAGTCCTTGCTGCCCCGCCGCTCGTGACCCGGCGTCGGCGTCTTCGCCGGTCTCTTCGGCGTGCATCGCGCGGCGGACGCGATCCATGCGCTCGCCGACCGGCTCGAATTGCGCGAACAGCGCCTCGGCCGCGGTCGCGATGCTCTCCAGATGCTCCTTGCCCGCCTCGGTGATGTGGTAAAGCTTGCGGGCGCCCTCGGCCTCGACCGTGGCGTGGCCGATTTCTTCCAGGTAGGTGAGCGCGGGGTACACCATGCCCGGGACTGGGCACGTAAAAGCCCTTGGAGCGTTCGTCCAAGGCCTTGATGATTTCGTAGCCATGGCGTGGCTTTTCTGCCAGCAGCCCCAATATCAGGAGTTGCAAGTCGACGGACGCCAATTTTCGGCCCATGCCGAAGGCCGCGGCCACCCATGCCGCCGCCTTCCATGAAGCCCCTGCCGAAATGACCGAAGCCGTGCCCGCCATGATGCCGCCCGAAGAAGTGATGTAAACGATGATGCATGTGTATCTCTCGATATGTTTTAAAACATGTCTTACGATATATATATCTTACGATAGTGTCAAGCCTCGTGGGCGAGCTCGCATTCCGTGCTCGCGCAGCGAGCAATGGGCGGGATGGGAAGTTGCGCCGTCGCGGAATTGGCTCGAGGGCCTGGTAAGCATTGACACCGGGTGACTCGCACCGCAAAATACGCGGCTCATTTTGAGGAGGGGTACCCAAGCGGCCAACGGGGGCAGACTGTAAATCTGCTGGCTTATGCCTTCGTAGGTTCGAATCCTACCCCCTCCACCAGCTGCGGAAGGGGTTCGGTGCCATTGGCTAAGGCTTATAGCGGAGTGCGGGTGTAGTTCAATGGTAGAACGTCAGCCTTCCAAGCTGATCACGTGGGTTCGATTCCCATCACCCGCTCCAAATGGATGCGGCCCACGTAGCTCAGTTGGTAGAGCACGTCCTTGGTAAGGACGAGGTCAGCGGTTCAATCCCGCTCGTGGGCTCCAGTTTTAATTATTTAAGAGGTACTTGCCGTGTCGAAGGGGAAGTTTGAGCGAACGAAGCCGCACGTGAACGTGGGGACGATTGGGCATGTGGATCATGGCAAGACGACCTTGACGGCGGCCTTGACGAAGGTGATGGCGGAGAAGTTTGGCGGGGAGTTCAAGGCCTACGACCAGATTGACAAGGCGCCGGAGGAGCGCGCGCGCGGGATCACGATAGCGACGGCGCACGTGGAGTACCAGAGCGAGGCGCGCCACTACGCGCACGTGGACTGTCCTGGGCATGCGGACTACGTGAAGAACATGATCACGGGAGCGGCGCAGATGGACGGGGCGATTTTGGTGGTCTCGGCGGCGGATGGGCCGATGCCGCAGACGCGCGAGCACATATTGCTGGCCCGCCAGGTCGGGGTGCCGTACATCGTGGTGTATTTGAACAAGGCGGACATGGTGGACGATGCGGAGCTGCTCGAGCTGGTGGAGCTTGAAGTGCGGGACCTGTTGACGCTGTACAAGTTTCCCGGGGACAAGACCCCGATCATCACGGGCTCGGCGTTAAAGGCGCTGGAGGGGGATGCGAGCGAGATTGGGGTGCCCTCGGTGATCAAGCTGGTGAAGGCGCTCGATGAGTACATCCCGGTGCCGAAGCGTGCGGTGGAGGGGGCGTTTTTGATGCCGGTGGAGGATGTGTTTTCGATTGCGGGTCGCGGCACGGTGGTGACGGGGCGCATTGAGCGCGGGATGGTGAAGGTGAACGATGAGGTGGAGATCGTGGGGATTCGCCCGACGCAGAAGACGACGTGCACGGGGGTGGAGATGTTTCGCAAGCTCCTGGATGAGGGGCAGGCGGGGGACAACGTGGGGGTGCTGCTGCGCGGCACGAAGCGCGAGGAAGTGGAGCGTGGGCAGGTGTTGTGCAAGCCCGGGCAGCATCAACGCCGCACACGAAGTTTGAGGCCGAGGTGTACGTGCTGAGCAAGGAGGAGGGGGGCCGGCACACGCCGTTCTTCAAGGGGTATCGGCCGCAGTTTTACTTTCGCACCACGGACGTGACGGGGGCGGTGGAGCTGCCGGAGGGCACGGAGATGGTGATGCCGGGGGACAACATCAAGATTGTGGTGGAGCTGATTGCCCCGATTGCGATGGAGCAGGGCCTGCGGTTTGCCATCCGCGAGGGCGGCAAAACCGTCGGCGCCGGGGTCGTCGCCAAGGTGATCGCATGATCTTAACGTTTTCAGGCGGGGCCGCTTCGGCCCCGTTGAAAGGTTGCGCGTAAGCGCATTGATACTAGGGCAGTAGCTCAATTGGCAGAGCGGCGGTCTCCAAAACCGCAGGTTGGGGGTTCGATTCCCTCCTGCCCTGCCAGTCGATGCTCGAGCCTGTAGGTCAAGCTAAGTAAACATGGCAGAAGTCCAAACACCCGCGGGCGCGTCGGCCAAAGACACCGCGCTGATGTCGTTCGCGATCTGGCGCTTCTTGCGGGCATCGTGGCGTTCTATTGGTATCGACGAACTGGCGCTGCCGTTTCGCGTCGCGATGGTCATCGCGGGCCTCGCGGCGGCTGCCGGGCTCGTGTGGTTCAGCTGGTACGGCCGCGAATTCTGGCAGTTCGCGCACGCCGCCCGCATCGAGCTGCGCAAAGTGGTGTGGCCGGAGCGCGAAGAGACGATCAAGACCACCTACGTGGTGTTTATTTTCGCCATCGTGATGGGCGTATTTTTTTGGGGACTCGACTGGGTTCTCACCTGGCTGACTCGGCTGCTGAGCGGTCAATCCGGCTGACGAATTCGGAGCTGTCTATGTCTTTGCGATGGTATGTGGTTCACGCGTATTCGAACTTCGAGCACAAGGTCTCCGAGTCGCTCAAGGAGCGTGTCAAGCGCGCCGGATTGGAAGCCAAGTTCGGCGAGATTCTCGTGCCCACCGAGGAAGTGGTGGAAATGCGCGACGGACAGAAGCGCAAGTCCGACCGCAAATTCTTCCCGGGCTACGTGCTCGTGCAGATGGAAATGGACGAAGACACCTGGCACTTGGTCAAGGAAGTGCCGAAGGTGCTGGGCTTCATCGGCGGTACCAGCGACAAGCCGGCGGCCATCACCGACAAGGAGGCGATGTCGATTCTGCGCCGCGTCGAAGAAGGCGTGGACAAGCCGAAGCCGAAGGTGCTGTTCGAGCCCGGCGAGGTGGTGCGAGTGACCGACGGGCCGTTCAACGATTTCAACGGCGTGGTCGAGTCCGTGAATTACGAGAAGAACCGGCTGCAGGTGGCGGTGCAGATCCTCGGGCGCTCGACGCCCGTGGAATTGGATTTCTCGCAAGTCGAGAAGGGTTAATCTATCGGTCGGGGTCGCATCGACCCCGTTGAGAGTTGGCGCGTAAGCGCCTAGAGCGAAGGGCATTGACAAGGTCGTTGCGATGGTGGAGCGCGTCCCAAACAAGGGGAGCTTTCCTAACAGGAGAGCGTTTGTACCCACAGGAGAGCGACCATGGCGAAGAAGGTTACGGGTTATATCAAGCTGCAGATACCGGCAGGCCAGGCGAATCCGAGTCCGCCGGTCGGCCCGGCCTTGGGCCAGCAGGGTGTGAACATCATGGAGTTCTGCAAGGCATTCAATGCGCAGACTCAGGCCTTGGAAAAGGGTTTGCCGACCCCGGTAGTGATCACGGTGTACAGCGACCGCAGCTTCACCTTCATCATGAAGACGCCGCCGGCGTCGGTGCTGATCGCCAAGGCTCTCGGCATCCCCAAGGGCAGTGCGACGCCCAACACCGCCAAGGTGGGCAAGGTGACGCGCAAGCAACTCGAGGATATCGCCAAGATGAAAATGCCGGATTTGACCGCCGGCGATCTGGATGCGGCGGTGCGCACCATCGCGGGCAGCGCCCGCAGCATGGGCGTCGACGTGGAGGGACTCTAACATGGCCGCGACCGTCAAACGAACCAAGGCGTGGAAGGAAAAGCTGCCGCCGGGCAAGTCGTACCCGATCGATGACGCGCTCAAGCTCGTCAAGGAATTCGCGACCGCAAAGTTCAATGAATCCGTGGATGTGTCGGTGAATCTGGGCGTCGATGCCACCAAGTCGGATCAGCAGGTGCGCGGCTCCACGGTGATGCCGCATGGCACGGGCAAGACCGTGCGCGTGGCGGTGTTCACGCAGGGCAAGAATGCCGATGCCGCCAAAGCGGCGGGCGCCGACATCGTCGGATTCGAAGACCTGGCCGAAAAGGTCAAGGCCGGCCAGATCGATTTCGACGTGGTCATTGCCAGTCCCGATGCCATGCGCATCGTCGGTCAATTGGGCCAGATCTTAGGTCCGCGCGGCCTGATGCCGAATCCGAAAGTGGGTACGGTCACGCCGAACGTGGCGGAAGCCGTAAAGAATGCCAAGTCCGGCCAGGTGCGCTACCGCACGGACAAGGCGGGAATCATTCACGCGCAAATTGGGCGCGCCAATTTCGAACCGGCCGCGCTGAAGGAAAACCTGCTCGCGCTGGTGGCGGATCTGCAGAAGATCAAGCCGGCGACTTCGAAGGGCGTGTACTTAAGGAAGTTGACCGTCTCCTCGACCATGGGTCCGGGCGTCGCGGTCGATCAGGCGAGCCTGGGCTTGGGTTAGGATTTTATCGGACGGGGTCGCATCGACCCCGTTGAGGGTTGCGCGCAAGCGCATGGCAAGGCGCGAAGCGCATGGCGGCGTCGCGTAGAGACCTGACGCGAAGTCGAACGCAACCACCGTCGAAGACCGCAGGCGGGCAAGGGCCCTTAAAAGAGGACGAGGAAGCTCGAGCCTGCGCAGATGGTGGGACCTAAAATCAGGACTTTTCCTGGTGAAGGTCGCACCAACGAGCACGAGGACGTGCTCAAAGGGTGGGCAGGGCGGCGGCGCTTCTGCCTGGTGTGTGACGCTTCTTTCCGGGGACCAAAGATGGCACTCAAGTTAGAAGAGAAGAAAGTCGTGGTGGCAGAAGTCAACGCGGTCGCGGCGAAAGCCCTGTCCGTGGTGGGCGCAGAGAACCGTGGCTTGACCGTGACGCAAATGACCGACCTTCGCGCCAAGGCGCGCAAGGAAGGGGTTTATCTGCGGATCGTCAAGAATACGCTCGCGCGCAAGGCCGTTGCCGGCACTGCTTTCGAGTGCATTTCTCCGGCGCTGAAAGGACCCATTGTCCTCGCCTTCTCCAACGATGATCCGGGCGCGGCCGCGCGGATCGTCAAGGCGTTTGCGAAGGACAACGAAAAATTGGTGACGACGCTCGTGTCATTGGGCGGGCAACTGCTCAAGCCCGATGCACTCGAGCGCGTGGCTTCATTGCCCACGCGCGCGCAGGCGCTGTCGCAATTATTGGGGGTCATGAAGGCGCCGATTGCAAAGTTCGTAGGTACGTTGGCCGCTCCCAACTCGAAGTTGGTACGGACGCTCGCAGCTGTTCTTGAAGCCAAGAAGAGCGGTGAACGGCAAGCGGCGGCGAGTTAATCCTGATTCGGGTCTTAGGACCCATATAGATATTTGGAGACGATAATGGCTGTTACAAAAGACGAAATCCTCGACTCAATTTCCAAGATGACCGTCATGGAAGTGGTCGAGTTGATTGCCGACATGGAAAAGAAGTTCAACGTCACGGCTGCTGCTCCCGTAGCCGCTGCTGCGGCGGGCCCAGGCGCCGCTGCTGCTCCGGCGGCGGAAGCGCAGACCGAGTTCACCGTGACGATGACCGAGTTCGGCGCCAACAAAGTGGGCGTCATCAAGGTCATTCGAGAAATCACGGGCCTTGGGCTTAAGGAAGCGAAGGACCTCGTCGAAGGCGCGCCTTCGACCGTCAAGGAAGGCATTCCGAAGGCGGATGCCGAGACGATCAAGACGAAGCTCGAGGCCGCCGGGGCCAAGGCTGTCATCAAGTAGTGATTATTGTCGATATGCGCAGTTCGATGGTTGCCGCGAGACTCGGCGGCCACTCGGCTGCGCGCTTGATTTGCTCTGATTTGTCAAGGACGGGGTCGCTTCGACCCCGTTGAATTCGGCGCGCTAGCGCCTGAAGGAATGATCGATCAAATGGCCTATTCGTTCACCGAAAAGAAGCGCATCCGCAAGAACTTTGGCAAGCGTCCGAGCATTCTCGGCACGCCGTATCTGCTGGCGATCCAATTGGATTCGTACCGGCGGTTCCTGCAGGCGGATGTGGCGGAGTCCAAGCGCGACGAAATCGGCTTGCATGCGGCCTTCGACAGCGTGTTTCCGATCTCCAGCTATTCGGGCAATGCAACGCTCGAATACGTGAGCTACCGCCTGGGCGAGCCGGTTTTCGACGTCAAGGAATGCCAATTGCGCGGTTTGACCTACGCGGCTCCGCTGCGGGTCAAAGTGCGCCTGGTGGTCCTCGACAAGGAGGCCAGCGGCGCGAAGAAGCCCGTCAAGGACGTGCGTGAACAGGAGGTATACCTCGGCGAATTGCCGCTCATGACCGACAACGGCACCTTCATCATCAACGGCACCGAGCGCGTCATCGTCTCGCAATTGCACCGCAGCCCGGGCGTGTTCTTCGATCATGACCGCGGCAAGACCCACTCGTCGGGCAAGCTGCTGTTCTCGGCCCGCATCATTCCGTATCGCGGTTCCTGGTTGGACTTCGAGTTCGACCCGAAGGATTGCGTGTTCGCGCGCATCGACCGCCGCCGCAAACTGCCGGTGACCATCATCCTGCGCGCGCTCGGGTTTACCGAGGAGCAGGTGCTGGACATCTTCTTCGAGAAGAACGTGTTCCATCTGTCGAAGAAGGAAATCGAATTCGAGATCATTCCGCAGCGCTTGCGCGGCGAAACGGCTGCATTCGAGATTCGCGTCGGCAAAAAGGTCGTCGTCGAGGAAGGCCGCCGCATCACCGCGCGCCACGTGAAGGAGCTCGAAGAGGCGGGCGTCAAGCGCCTGCCCGTGCCCACCGAATACGTGCAGGGCAAGGTTCTGGCACATGACATCGTCAACACCGAAACCGGTGAGATTCTGGCCAAAGCCAACGAAATTCTCACGGTGCCGACAGTGGGCAAGCTGATCGAAAGCGGCATCACGGAGATCCGCACGCTGTACGTCAACGACCTGGACCGCGGGCCGTATATCTCGGACACGCTGCGCATCGATCCGACCAAGACGCGCCTCGAAGCGCTGGTCGAGATCTATCGCATGATGCGCCCCGGCGAACCGCCGACCAAGGATGCCGCCGAGAACCTGTTCCAGAACCTGTTCTTCAACGGCGAGCGCTACGATCTGTCGCCGGTCGGCCGCATGAAGTTCAACCGGCGCGTGGGCCGCGAGGAAATCACGGGCTCGGGCGTTCTGAGCAAGGAAGACATCATCGAGGTCATGAAGACCTTGATCGACATCCGCAACGGCAACGGCCACGTGGACGACATCGATCACCTCGGCAATCGGCGCGTGCGCAGCGTCGGTGAAATGGCGGAGAACGCCTTCCGCATCGGTCTGGTGCGCGTCGAGCGCGCCGTCAAGGAACGCCTGACGATCGCCGAGAGCGAGCCGATCATGCCGCAGGAGATGATCAATGCGAAGCCGGTCGCGGCCGCAGTGAAGGAGTTCTTCGGATCCTCGCAGCTCTCGCAGTTCATGGACCAGAACAATCCGCTGTCGGAAGTCACCCACAAGCGGCGCGTATCCGCGCTCGGCCCAGGCGGCCTGACGCGCGAGCGTGCCGGATTCGAAGTGCGCGACGTGCATCCGACGCATTACGGCCGGGTATGCCCGATCGAAACGCCGGAAGGCCCGAACATCGGTTTGATCAATTCGCTGGCCGTGTATGCGCGCACCAACGACTACGGATTCCTGGAGACTCCGTATCGCCGCGTTTCGAACGGCAAGGTCACCGACAAGATCGATTACCTGTCGGCCATCGAGGAAGGTCAGTACGTGATCGCGCAGGCGAACGCGACCCTCAACGACAAGGGCGAGTTCACGGATGACCTGATTTCCTGCCGCACGCAGAACGAGTTCACCTTGTCGGCCCCCGACAAGATCGATTTCATGGACGTCAGCCCGAAGCAGATCGTGTCGGTGGCGGCATCTTGATTCCGTTCTTGGAGCACGACGACGCGAACCGCGCGCTCATGGGATCGAACATGCAGCGCCAGGCGGTTCCGACCCTGCGTTCGGAGACGCCGCTGGTGGGCACGGGCATGGAACGCGCGGTTGCCATCGACTCGGGCGTCACGGTGGTGGCGCGGCGCGGCGGCAGCGTGGATTCGGTCGATGCCTCGCGCATCGTGGTGCGGGTGAACGATGATGAAACGACCGCCGGCGAACCCGGCGTCGACATCTATTCGCTCACCAAGTACACGCGCTCCAATCAGAACACCTGCATCAATCAGCGTCCGCTGGTGAAGGCCGGCGATGCGATCAAGCGCGGCGACGTGCTGGCGGATGGTCCGTCGACGGATCTGGGCGAGCTCGCGCTCGGCCAGAACCTCTTGGTCGCCTTCATGCCGTGGAACGGCTACAACTTCGAAGACTCGATCCTCATCTCCGAACGCGTGGTCGAGGAAGATCGATTCACGACGATTCACATCGAAGAGCTCACTTGCGTCGCGCGCGACACCAAGCTGGGCCCGGAGGAAATCACCGCCGACATTCCCAACGTCGGCGACTCGGCACTGGCGAAGCTCGACGAAGCGGGCATCGCCTTCATCGGCGCCGAAGTGCGCGCCGGCGACATTCTGGTGGGCAAGGTCACGCCGAAAGGCGAGACGCAATTGACGCCCGAAGAGAAGTTGCTGCGCGCGATCTTCGGCGAGAAGGCCTCCGACGTGAAGGATACAAGCTTGCGCGTGCCGCCCGGCATGGACGGTACGGTGATCGACGTGCGCGTGTTCACTCGCGACGGGGTCGAGAAGGACTCGCGCGCGCTGGCGATCGAGAAATCCGAGCTCGAGCGGGTGCGCAAGGACTTGGCCGATCAGCAGCGCATTCTGGAAGACGATTTGTTCCAGCGCGTGCGCGGCATGATCGAGGGCAAGGCGGCCGAAGCGGGCCCGAAGAAGATCAAGGCCGGCACGCAGATCGACGACGCCTATCTCGCCGACCTGCCGCGTGAGCAGTGGTTCGAGATCCGATTCAAGGAGGAGGAGACGAACGCGCAGCTCGAGACGGTCTCCGAGCGCCTGAAGGGCCAGCGCAAGGCCTTCGAGAAGCGCTTCGAAGAGAAGAAGGCCAAGATCACCGCAGGCGACGATCTGGCGCCGGGCGTGCTCAAGATGGTCAAGGTGTACCTGGCCGTGAAGCGCCGCGTGCAGCCCGGCGACAAGATGGCCGGGACGACACGGCAACAAGGGCGTGATTTCCTCCATCGTGCCCGTGGAAGACATGCCGTACATGGCCGACGGTACGCCGGTGGACATCGTGTTGAACCCACTGGGCGTACCGTCGCGCATGAACATCGGTCAGATTCTGGAAACCCACCTCGGCTGGGCCGCCAAGGGCTTGGGCGCCAAGATCGGCAAGATGCTCGAGGCGCAGCATGCCGTCGTGGAATTGCGCAAGTTTCTGGGCCAGGTCTACAACGAGACCGGCGGTCAGAAGGAGGACATCAAGTCCATGAGCGACGCCGAGGTCATCGAGCTCGCCAGCAACTTGAAAAAGGGCGTGCCGATGGCCACCCCGGTGTTCGACGGCGCCAGCGAAGAGGAGATCAAGAACCTCCTGACGCCTGGCGGACCTGCCGACCTCGGGCCAGACCACGCTGCACGACGGACGCACCGGCGAGCAGTTCGAGCGGCCGGTCACCGTGGGCTACATGTACATGCTGAAGTTGAATCATCTGGTCGACGACAAGATGCATGCGCGCTCCACCGGGCCCGTACAGCCTGGTCACCCAGCAGCCGTTGGGCGGCAAGGCGCAGTTCGGCGGCCAGCGATTCGGCGAAATGGAAGTGTGGGCGCTCGAGGCGTACGGCGCCGCGTACACGCTGCAGGAAATGCTCACCGTCAAGTCGGACGACGTCAACGGGCGCACGCAGATGTACAAGGCGATCGTCGATGGCAACCACGAAATGAAAGCCGGCATGCCGGAATCGTTCAATGTCCTGGTGAAGGAGATCCGATCCTTGGCCATCAACATCGAACTAGAGAGCGAGGCCTAATCAATGAAAGACTTACTCAAGTTGTTCAAGCAGCAGGTGCCGGTCGAGAACTTCGATTCGATCAAGATCGGGCTCGCGTCGCCGGACATGATCCGCTCCTGGTCGTACGGCGAGGTGAAGAAACCGGAGACCATCAACTACCGCACGTTCAAGCCCGAACGCGACGGCCTGTTCTGCGCGAAGATCTTCGGGCCGGTCAAGGACTACGAGTGTCTGTGCGGCAAGTACAAGCGCCTGAAGCATCGCGGCGTCGTGTGCGAGAAGTGCGGCGTCGAAGTGACCCAGTCCAAAGTGCGGCGCGAGCGCATGGGTCATATCGAGCTGGCGAGCCCGACCGCCCACATCTGGTTCTTGAAGTCCCTGCCGTCGCGCATCGGACTCATGCTCGACATGACCTTGCGCGAGATCGAGCGGGTGCTGTATTTCGAGGCCTTCGTCGTGGTCGATCCGGGCATGACCTCGCTGCAGCGCGGTCAACTGCTGACCGACGAGATGTACCTCGAGTCGATCGAGGAGCACGGCGACGAATTCGATGCCCGCATGGGCGCCGAAGCCGTGCATGAGCTGCTCGAAGTCCATGGATTTGCCGTCCGAGGTCGTCAAGGTTCGCGAGGACATGGCGAACACGAATTCCGAGACGAAGATCAAGCGGCTGTCGAAGCGCCTGAAGCTCATCGAGGCGTTCATGGAGTCGGGCAACAAGCCGGAATGGATGGTGCTGACCGTATTGCCGGTGCTGCCGCCGGACCTGCGCCCCTTGGTGCCGCTCGACGGCGGCCGCTTCGCGACTTCCGACCTGAACGATCTGTACCGCCGCGTCATCAACCGCAACAACCGGCTGCGCCGGCTGCTGGAATTGAACGCGCCGGACATCATCGTGCGCAACGAAAAGCGCATGCTGCAGGAGGCCGTCGACGCACTGCTCGACAACGGCCGCCGCGGCCGCGCGATCACGGGCACCAACAAGCGTCCGCTCAAGTCCCTGGCCGACATGATCAAGGGCAAGCAGGGCCGGTTCCGCCAGAACCTGCTCGGCAAGCGCGTCGATTATTCGGGCCGCTCGGTCATCGTCGTGGGTCCGACGCTGCGGCTGCACCAGTGCGGATTGCCGAAAAAGATGGCGCTGGAGCTGTTCAAGCCGTTCATTTTCTCCAAGCTGCAGCTGCGCGGCGAAGCCTCGACCATCAAGGCGGCGAAGCGTCTGGTCGAGCGCGAGGGACCGGAGGTGTGGGACATCCTCGAAGAGGTGATCCGCGAGCATCCCGTGCTGTTGAATCGCGCGCCGACCTTGCACCGCCTCGGTATCCAGGCATTCGAGCCGGTGCTGATCGAGGGCAAGGCGATCCAACTGCATCCGTTGGTTTGCACGGCGTTCAACGCCGACTTCGACGGCGACCAAATGGCGGTGCACGTGCCGCTGTCCATCGAAGCTCAGCTCGAAGCGCGCGCTTTGATGATGTCGTCGAACAACATTCTGTCGCCCGCCAACGGCGATCCCATCATCGTGCCGTCGCAGGACGTGGTGCTGGGGCTCTACTACATGACCCGCGAGCGCGTGGGCGCGAAGGGTGAGGGCATGGCGTTCAGCGACGTCGCCGAAGTCCACCGTGCCTATGAAAGCCGCAACATCGATCTGCAGGCCAAGGTCAAGGTGCGCCTGTCCGAATACGTGCGCGATCCTTCCGGGAAGCTGGTGCAGAACGTGCGTGTGGTGGCCACCACGGCGGGCCGGGCGCTGTTGTCCGAGATTCTGCCGCATGGCCTGTCGTTCGATGCCATCAATCAGGACATGACCAAGAAGACGATCTCCGGAACCATCAACGCGTGCTATCGCACGGTGGGCTTGAAGGAGACCGTCGTATTTGCCGACCAGTTGATGTACACCGGCTTCCACTATGCGACGCGCGCGGGCGTATCGATCGGCGTGGACGACATGGTCGTGCCGCTGCAGAAGACCAAGATTCTGGCCACGGCCGAGAAGGAAGTGAAGGAGATCCAAGAGCAATACTCTTCGGGACTCGTCACCAACGGCGAACGCTACAACAAGGTGGTAGATATCTGGTCGCGTACCAATGACCAGGTGGCCAAGGCCATGATGGAGAAGCTGGGCACCGACGAAGTCACCGACACCAAGGGCAACAAGGTCCGGCAGAAGTCGTTCAATTCCATCTTCATGATGGCCGATTCCGGCGCGCGCGGTTCCGCCGCGCAGATTCGGCAGCTCGCCGGCATGCGCGGCCTGATGGCGAAGCCGGACGGCTCCATCATCGAGACGCCGATCACGGCGAATTTCCGCGAGGGCCTGAACGTACTGCAGTATTTCATCTCGACTCACGGCGCCCGCAAAGGCTTGGCCGATACGGCGCTGAAAACCGCCAATTCCGGCTATCTCACGCGCCGCCTGGTCGACGTGGCGCAGGATCTGGTGGTCACCGAGGTCGATTGCGGCACGACCAACGGACTATCGATCACTCCGATCGTCGAAGGCGGCGACGTGGTCGAGGGCTTGGGCGAACGTGTGCTGGGCCGCGTCGTTTCCGACGATGTGGTGGTGGCGGCCAGCGGCGAAGCGCTGGTCAAGGCCGGCACATTGATCGATGAAAAACTGGTCAAGCTGCTGGAAAAGATGGGCATCGACCAAGTCATGGTGCGTTCGCCGATTACCTGCGAAACCCGCTACGGAGTCTGCGCCCAGTGCTACGGCCGCGATTTGGGCCGTGGTCATCGCATCAATATCGGCGAGGCGGTCGGCGTCATCGCGGCGCAGTCGATCGGCGAGCCCGGAACGCAGCTCACCATGCGCACCTTTCACGTCGGCGGCGCCGCCTCGCGGGCGGCAGCGGCGAACGGCGTCGAGGTCAAGTCGAAGGGCACGATCCGTCTGCACAACATCAAGACCGTGCGCCATGAGAAGGGGCACCTGGTCGCGGTGTCGCGTTCCGGCGAGTTGGGCGTGGTGGACGAGTTCGGCCGTGAGCGCGAGCGCTACAAGATTCCCTACGGCGCGACCATTACGGTGAACGATGCCGATGTGGTGACCGCGGGACAGTCGGTTGCGAACTGGGATCCGCATACTCACCCCGTGGTCACGGAAGTGGCGGGCATGATCAAGTTCTCCGACTTCGTCGACGGCATCACCGTCACGAGCCAGGTGGACGACGTCACCGGCCTCACCAGCACCGTGGTTCTCGATCCGAAGCAGCGCGGTTCGGGCGGCAAGGACCTGCGTCCGGTCGTGCGCCTGACCAATGCCAAGGGCAAGGAAGTCACGTTCGCCAACACCGATATTCCGGCGGTCTACGCCCTTCCGGCGGGCGCCATCGTCAGCCTGGAAGACGGCTCCAAGGTGTCGGTGGGCGACGTCATCGCGCGCATCCCGCAGGAGTCGTCGAAGACTCGCGACATCACGGGCGGTCTGCCGCGGGTGGCCGACTTGTTCGAGGCGCGCAAGCCGAAGGATTCCGCAATTTTGGCGGAGCGCAGCGGCACGGTCAGCTTCGGCAAGGAAACCAAGGGCAAGCGGCGTCTGATCATCACCAACGAAGGCACCGACAAGTACGAAGAGTTGATCCCCAAGTGGCGCCATTTGAATGTGTTCGAAGGCGAGCAAGTGGAGAAGGGCGAAGTGATCGCCGACGGCGAACCGAACCCGCACGACATTTTGCGGCTGCAGGGCGTGGAGGCGTTGGCGAATTACCTGGTCCGCGAAATTCAGGACGTGTACCGCCTGCAGGGCGTGAAGATCAACGACAAGCACATCGAAGTCATCGTGCGGCAGATGCTGCGCAAGATCGAGGTATTGGATACCGGCGATTCGGCGCTGCTGCGCGGCGAACAGATGGATCGCGGGCGGCTGCTCGATGTCATTGCGAAGCAAAAGGCGGAAGGCAAGCACCAGTCGACATGGGAACCCATGCTGTTGGGCATCACCAAGGCATCTCTCGCGACCGAGTCCTTCATTTCCGCGGCTTCGTTCCAAGAGACCACCCGCGTCCTCACGGAAGCGGCGGTTCGAGGTTTAAAGGACGACCTGCGCGGCCTGAAGGAAAACGTCATCGTCGGCCGGCTCATTCCCGCGGGCACCGGCTTCGCGTATCATGCGCGGCGCAGACGTGCGTTTGACGACAGCCGCCGCCGCAGCTTCATGGATGTGAGCGGCGGCATGGGCGACTCGGATGATGCAGTACCCGCGGGGGATACGGAGGCTGCCGAATAAAATAATAAGAAGTATCTAAAGATATGGCCCTTGGACTCGCAGGAGTTCGAGGGCTTTTTTTTTGCGCGTCGTCAAGCGGCGCACCGTTTGTCCTAGATGATCCGTGCCGCGGCAGCGGGCTGCGGCGCCTCGCGCAACTGCTGTGACGCATCAATCCTGAGCCAAAGCGCGGCACCCACGAACAATAGCGCCGCCATGGGAACGAACGGTGCATCGTAATTCCCGAAGCGCTCGACGATGTAGCCGTAGGCCACCGATCCCACCAGTCCTCCCAGCTGCGCGGCGGTGTTCATGAGACCGACCATCGCGCCCGCATGCTCGCGCCCGATGTCCAGGCATACGCCGAACACCACCGATTGTTGGAAGGTGATCGCTCCGTAGACCACGGCCAGAAAGACCACGCTCAAGGTCTGCTGCCGCGAAATCATGGCCGCGAGCGTGAACAGGCCGGCAATCGCAAGTGCGGTGACGCCAAGCGTTCGTCGCCCCAGTTTGAGCCCGAGCTTTCGAGCCGCCGCATCGCTCGCCAATCCGCCGGTCAGGTTCGCGAAAACCGCCACGACAAAGGGAAGCGCCGAGAGCAACAGGCTCGCTTCGCTGAATCCCCGGCCCTTGACGAGAAACGTGTGAAACCACGTTTGGAAGAAATTGTATACGTAGACGTAGCAGAATGCCGTGATCAGGAGGGCCACCGCGCTCTCCGAGCGAAATGCGCTCCGCCAGGGGAAACGGTGTCCTACCGGAGCACGCACTTCCAACTGCTCTGCGGCGTGCCCCCGATCCGGCGTGTCGCGGAACCAGGTGTGCCAGGCGACCGCCCAGCAAGCTCCTAAAATGCCGAACACGAAGAACGACGCCCGCCATCCGTATCGGCTCTGGATCGGCACTACCAGCAATGGCGCAACGGCGCCGCCGATTTGGCTCGCCATGAGCGTGACTCCGCACATCGTGGCTCTGCGGGCCGGTGGGAACCAGCGGGAGATCACCACGGACGCGTTCGGAAAGGCTCCGGCCTCTCCGGCGCCAAACAGAAACCGCGTGACCAACAAGGGGTAATAACCCGTCACCGCGCCGGTGAGCGCCGTGAAGGCCGACCACCACAGAACGATCCGGGTCAGCACGCGCCTGGGACCCAACCGGTCGCCGAGAAGGCCCGTCGGAATTTCAAACAGACCGTAGGAAATGGTGAACACCCCGGTCACCCAGCCCCAGCCAATCGGGCTTATGTGCAGATCCTCCTGCATTCGCGGTCCGGCAACGGAGATGCAAACGCGATCTAGATACGTGATGCCGAACAGCAGAACGAGAAGGGCAAGGACGCGATGCCAATCTTTCGAGGGGCGGAGCATGCCCCATTCTCACACAGGCGCGGCACGCGGCCGGCTGCTTTGCGCAAGTCCGGGTCGCACGGAATTGAAGGTGCCTTGCGGAAGATGCGAGTCAAGTCACGGTTTTGGTGAGCGCTGAGCGCCTATCGTTAGTCTTCGCCCTCCCCTTAGGTTCGATCCTCATGCTGTTCCTTGCCGCCATCGTTCGACTGACCGTGCCGCGCGAATCCGAATCCAACGATCTACTCGTGCAATCGCGCCTCGGCAATGTGGGGTTGACGGTGATCACCCTGATCTACGTCCTGATCGTTTTGTGGCGGCAATAGCCTAGAAACGGCCCGGGGAACCCCCGGGGAAACTCCTCCCCCGCGGCCGGACCTTGCTCAGGCCCGCTGAGGTGCTAGCCTATACGGTTCGTCCCCAAAGGAGAGTAGCGTTGCGGCTGCGTTCGTCCGCCTTCTGGTTGTGCTTCGCCGTCGCGGCCTCGGCGGTGTTCGCCGGCGAACAGGAAGTGCCGATTGGCGGAACATTGCGGGACGCGGCGTTGCAGGGTTTGAATGGTCCGTCGCAAAATCTCGCCGCCTTTCGCGGCAGGCCGCTGCTCATCAATGTCTGGGCGAGTTGGTGCGGTCCCTGCAGGGAGGAAATGGCATCGTTGGAGCGGCTCGCGTGGCGCGACCCAAACCATTACTTCGCGATCATCGGCGTCTCGACGGACGATTATGCCGATCAAGCCAAAGGCCTGCTGAAGAAGGAAAATGCGACGATCAGCCAGTTCATCGACACCGGGCTGCAAATGGAAAAAATGCTGGGGGCCTCGCGGCTGCCGCTGACCGTGTTGGTCGACGCCGATGGCCGGGTACTCGAGAAGGTCTACGGGGCGAGACAATGGGACGGAGCCGATGCGCTTCGCCTGATCGATGCGACTTTTCACGGCAAGCCGCAGGTGAAATGAGACGGGGTTCCCATGGTTGTCGATGAGTGGATCGAACGCGCATGGTCGCTCGGCGCAAGCGACTTGCACCTGGAGGCGGGGACTCCCCTCGTGGTACGCGTGCGCGGCGAACTGCAGACGGTGGGCGGCGTCGTGCCGGGCGACACCCTGGTGCAAGCCGCGCAGGATTTCCTCGGCCCCGAGGGCTGGGCGCATTTCAGGGATCGTGGATCCGCCGACCTCTCGGTGGCCATCGGCGGCGTGCGCTGCCGAGTCAATTTCTTTCAAACCGTGCGCGGCGTCGCGGCCGCCATTCGGCTGCTCGCACCAAGCGTCATGGACCTCGCCGGCTGCAATCTACACCCGGACTTTCGACAGCTCGTCGAGGCGACCGCCGGCTTGGTCATTATTTCCGGGCCGACCGGGTCCGGAAAGTCGACCACGCTTGCCGCACTCGTGGAGGAGATCAACGGGACCCGTGCCCGGACGGTACTTACGCTGGAAAGTCCGCTCGAATACATCTACTCCAATCGACGCTCGTTCATCCGGCAGCGCGAGATCCCGACGCATTCACCGAGCTTCGAGCAAGGCATCATCGATGCGCTGCGCGAGAATCCCGATGTTCTGGTGGTGAGCGAAATGCGCACGGCGGAAGTCATGAGATTGACACTGAATGCCGCGGAAACCGGACACCTGGTTCTGGCGACGATGCACTCGGCGAATTGCGCGGAGGCGTTGAGCCGACTGTGCATGTCGTTTCCGTCGGACATTCAGGCAAGCGTCCGCGCGCAACTCGCTGATTGTCTCGTCGGATTGAGCTGTCAGCGTCTCGAATACCTGAGCGCCCATCGACTGCGCGTGCCGCGCTGCGAAATCTTGCTGCCGAGTTCCGGCGCCCGGGGAACGATTCGGGCAGGAAATTTCAGCCAGATCGCCAACGTGCTCCAGTCGGGCGGCGACGAGGGCATGTGGACGTTCGACCGCTACCAACGCTGGATGGAGCAGGTCGTCGAATGGGTGCGGCCGCAGACCGCGCTGCCGCGCAGTTCCGCGGAGCGCGACGTGACGCAGCGTAGCGCAGGCGTGAGGCCGAGGCCAAACGCTGCGCCGGCCGCGCCCGCTCAGTCGATACCCTCGAGCAAATCTGCGCGAGCCGCTCCTAAGCCGGTGCACGCGCCGGCTGATGACGTGTTTGAAGTTCCGGCCGAGGAGATGGATCTCGCCGAACTCGCCGAGCTTGCCAAGAAGGTCGTGGAGCGGAAGCCTTCATAATCTTCGCCGGCGCTCATTCGCGCGCTATACGGGCTCGCTACGGCTTCTCGCGGATATCGGCAGTGAAGCCGATGCCCCGGCGTTTCGCCGGCGGCGAATTCATGAGTTGTCGGATGGTCGAAAGCATGGCTGCGATGGCAGCGTCGTGGGTGGCGAGTTTCTTCTCGATGCGGGCTTCGAGCTGATCGAGGCGTCTGGCAAGATCGCTGTTCGAGCTGAGGAGTTCGCGTAGCTGCACGAACGCGCGGACGACATAGATGCTCATCTCGACGGCGCGAGGGCTGTTGATGACAGTGGCGACCATGATGGCGCCGTGCTCCGTGAACGCGTACGGCAGGAATTTAATATTTTGACCGCGGCGAGGCTTCAAGGTCACAGGTTGTGATCTTGAAACAGCTGCCTCGGTGACGGTGAGTTGAAACCGGAAGTCATCCGGGAAGCGCTCCGCATTGCGTTTGACGGCCTGATTGAGCGCGCGCGTTTCAACGCCGTAGATTCTCGCGAGATCCGAATCCAACAGCACGCGATGACCGCGCAGGACGAGGATGACGCGAGAGATGTCCGGGGCTGGGATCGGGGTTGCCACGATGGGATCATACTGTTTGTATATCCAGTATCTTACACCGTGGAAGGTCCAAAATCATCGCAATCTCAAGCGTCTAGTTCTGAATATATTGAGTTTTCCCGCGCGCTCGATGCCGACCGCCGTCAGCACGGTTAACTGCACCCGCGACGATACGTCGGGCTGATCGCCTTATTCGGCTCGAAGCGCCTCCGACGGTGGCAGACGTCCGGCGCGCACCGCGGGAGCGAGACCGCCGAGTAGCGAGGTAATGATCGCCCACGCGAGCCCGAGAACCCACAGCTGCGGTGAGACATGTAGTTTGAATGCACCCCGCACCCACATCTCTCGGCCATCGAATGTCAGCCAAGCTAGCGCGGCACCGACGACCGCACCGCCTGCACCAAGCAACGCCGCCTCAAGGAGAACAGACAAGGCAACCGGTGTTGAGCCGAAACCAATGGCCCGCAGCGTGCCAATCTCGTGCGTGCGCGCCCGCACTGCCGCGTACATAATCTTCACGACCCCGAACAATGCGCCTAGCGCCAGCATTACTCCGATGATGTAGGACATGCGTGTAAAGAAGGCAGTATCTGCTCCGACCACTCGCAGATCGTAGTCCGTCTTGCGCTCGACGCTGACATTGATCGCAGGATTCTCCATGAGCCACTTTTGGAATCCGGGATATGCCTGGGCGTCCACGAGTTGCAAAATCACCTGAGCGAAGCCCGGGCTTCTACGCACCGCCATGACGGTCAGCGCGTCGCCAACGAGATAGCTTTCGATGATGTCGGCGCCGCAACTGAAAACTCCGACGATGGGCCACTTGCCGTCCCGCAACCGCACTTCGCTCCCCACGTGGAGGCCAAATTTGCGTGCCGCACCCACGCCCACCACCAACTCCCGCATGCCTGCACCGAACATGTGGCCCGCTACGACCCGAAAGGCCGGACGCAGCGCGAGGCCGGCGGGACCAATGCCACGCAGTTGGAGAGAGCCGGCGGCGAATCCCTCAACCGGCGGCAGCCACATCATGAACTCAGGGTCCGCAAGTGGTCCGCCGTCGGCCTCCCTGGCTATGCCAGGAGCATCGAGAATCGTGCCGATGACGTCGGGTTTAAGGCTGCGGCTCTGGTCAAAGTTGGCCGCTCCGCTCCACACGATGGCACGCGTTGCGTCTTCGGTCCTGAGATAGGCGCGCGTCAAACCGGCAGTCACCGATAACATCGAGGTCAATACCCCGACGACGCACGCCATGCCGATGACGATAACGAGCGCGGGCGCGTACCTGTCGCGAAGGGTGCTGATACCGACGACACAGACCGCCGCGATTTGCCGCAACTCGCTCATCGTCTGGCAATCATCGCGGCAACGTCGGTGCGCAGCAATCGGTACAGTGGCGCCACTGCGCTCAACAGCGCGATGAGCAGAGCGGCTGCCAGCGCCCACCCAAGCGCTGCTGGCGATGCACGCACTTCGGGTATGTTGATCACTCCTTTGATCGTGAGGCGCGAAAGGATCATACCCACACCGGGGGCGACTGCACTGCCGATCAGAGCGGCCAGAATCGTCGGGGCGGCCGCTTCAAGGATCACCAGCCAGGCTATTCGGCCATTCCCAAATCCAATGGCCTTCAGGATTCCAAACTCCGAGAGTCGCTCGCGGACGGCCTCGGCAGTGCCGTTCGCGCACAAAAACAAGATCATAAAAAGACCGGCCGCTCCGATTCCGAGACTGATTTGCCGCATATTGATGTTCGCATCCATCAGCTCCTCGGCATTCTCTCTCGCCGGAACGCAATACAGCGCGGGGGTCGCGTTCGTGAACCATGCTTCGATCTCACGGCAGACTGCGCGCGCGTGTTCGGGGCGGTCGACCGCGACACGCAGGTAATTGACTAAGTCTCGCTCATCAGGACGACCGGAATTCTGGAAGTAACGCAGATTCCCGACGATCATGTCGGGGGACCACTGCTGTCCCCAGCCCGTGGGGTCCGCGATGAAACCCAGGACGGTGAAAAACCACGTCCCGGACCCGTCCGTGCCGCTGCCCGGCCCCGCGTTCATCGTCATGGTGTCCCCAATTCGGGCACTGCGCCGCGCCGCCGCCGTGCGAGTCAGGAAGATGCCGGTGGGAGAGATGTCGAGAGCTCGCCAGTCTGCACGGGTCATTGGCAGCTCCGGCCACGCCGAGCGCATTCCCTCGTCCATGAAGGTGACCATGGTCAGGTGGTGCTCATCCTGGTCCTTCCCGCCACCAACCCACACCTCGCCCCCGACAGCGCTGACCCCACCGATACGGGCCAGCTGCTCGCGGTAGCCCCACGGTATGGTCCCGCAGTCGAAAGCGCAGCTCACGATCAGGCGGTCTTCTCGGGTCTCGTCGATGGCCTGTTCATAGGCTGCATTGATCGCGATCATCACGCTGAACAGCGCAAATGCGACGGACAGCGCAAGCAGTGTGAGCACCGACTCCGCGCGGTTGCGCCAGAGGGCAGACCAGACCACGGGCATGAACTTCACATTGGCGATGCTACTGCTCCTGCCGTGAACCGACACGCCGAAATCTGTATAAGACACGTGTGCAACTTCCCAAGCTGCAGATCATTCGTAAGTCGTCGTTGACCGCCGCTCCGTGGAAGAACGGCGGCGGCATCACGTATGAAGTGCTGCGCGTGCCCTCGAGCGGCGACCCGTTCCGCTGGCGCCTGAGTGTGGCGCACATCGACGCCTCCGGGCCGTTCTCGGATTTTGCCGGGTACAACCGCAAGATGGTGCTGTTGAAGGGGGCGGGGGTCGACTTGCGCTTCGGCGGCGGCGTGACAAAAACATTGCGGCAGGTGGGCGATCTCGCGGAGTTCGACGGCGCCGTTTCGACGTACTGCGAATTGCTGAACGGCCCCTGCGTGGACTTGAATCTCATGGTCGCCAAGCCGGACGGCGTGGCGGTTCGGATCGAGCGCTTCATCGAGTCCCTTGCGGTGAGCGTGCCGCGGAATGAAACGAAGCTCATTTTCCCGATCGACCGCCGCATCAAGCTGGCCATCAATCATGGCAGGACCGTGACGCTCGAGCCATGGGATCTGGCGCTGCTGTCGCAATGCAGCGGGCATCTCAGCAGGTTGGAGTCGGCCGGTTCGGCCGTGTCGACCTCGGTGTTCCTGGCGACTCTAAAATTTGTGAGTGGAGAGTAACAGGCTCGTTTCCGTGTTGGAGATGCCGTCGATCAGGCGGATTCGGCTCAGCACCCGGTCGACTGCCTCAAGACTGTCGGTGCGCAATTCGGCGACGATATCCCAGCGCCCGTTCGTGGTGTGCAGAGCGCACACCGCCGGGTCGCCGCGCAGGCTCCTCAGCACCTCGTCAGTCCGGTTGCCTTCGACGGCCACCGTCATCAAAGCGCGAATGCGTTGATCCTCGGCCTGCGGCTTGAGCTTGACGGTATAGCCGACAATGGTGCCGTCCTTCTCCATGCGCGCGAGCCGGTTCTGCACGGTGCCGCGGGCGACGCGCAGCGTCTTGGCCAACGCGGCCACCGACAGGCGCGCGTTATCGCGCAACAGCGACAGAAGCTCGCGATCGGTCGAGTCCATGGGTATCTCCGGAGCGCAACTTTGAACAAAAAGTCATTCTATCCTGACGATATAAACAAAATTACACGCTTTTTGATCAAGTTTCTGGCTTTTCTTTAGCTCCTGGCCCCCCGAAACTAGCGATTGGCTGGATGGGGGAGAAATCATGGTGGACTACATCGGCACCGCGCGCCTGCGGGAATTGGTGTCACGCAAAGGGCCCGGCCGCTTCATCGAAGAGCTGGCCGGCGAGATCGAAGCCGATTACCTGCGCTGGAACGAGTTCGAGAAATCGGCACGCCTTGCCAGTCACTCGCCCGGCGGCGTCATCGAACTCATGCCGACCAGCGACGGCAGGCTGTATTCGTTCAAGTACGTCAATGGTCACCCGAAGAATACGGCGCAGGGCTTGCTCACGGTGACGGCGTTCGGCGTGCTCGCGGACGTAGCCACCGGCTACCCGTTGCTGCTGTCGGAAATGACCTTCGTTACGGCACTGCGCACGGCGGCGATATCCGCGCTGGCCGCATGTCGCCTGGCGCGGCCGGCGGGGCGGGTGATGGCGATCATCGGCAACGGCGCGCAGAGCGAATTTCAGGCCATCGCGTTTCACCAGATGGCGGGTGTGCGGGAGCTGCGGCTGTACGATACGGACCCCCTGGCCACCGCCAAGCTGATCCGCAACCTGACGCGTTTGCAGATGCAGGATCTCACGATCATTCGCTGCGCCGGCACCGCCGAGGCGGTGCGCGGCGCGGACATCGTGACCACCGTGACCGCCGACAAGCGCAACGCCACCATTCTCACGCCGGACATGATCGAGCCGGGCATGCACATCAATGCCGTGGGCGGCGACTGCCCCGGCAAGACCGAACTGCATGCTGACATTCTGCGTGCGCAGGAGGTACGAATCGTGGTCGAGTTCGAGCCGCAGGCGCGGATCGAGGGAGAGATTCAACAACTCCGCGGCGGCAGGCAGGTCACCGAGCTCGCCGAGGTACTGCGCGCGCAGCGCCCCGTGCGTTTGAGCGAGCGCGAGGTCAGCATTTTCGACTCGGTCGGCTTCGCGCTCAGCGATTTCTCGGCGCTGCGCTATTTGCATCGCTTGAACGCCGAGCAGCCCGACGGCGGCCAGCGCATCGATCTCATTCCGGAGCCGGACGATCCCAAGGATCTCTACGCCGAGCTTGGCCGCGAACGCGCGCAGATTCGGCGCCGCAGGTTCGCATGACGACCCGCGCAGTGCGCACCGCGAGCCTCATCGGTGCACCGACGGATATCGGCGCCAGCGATCGCGGCGCTTCCATGGGCCCCGAAGCGCTGCGCGTCGCCGGTATTCATGCCGCGCTGACACAGCGCGGCCTGGACGTGGTCGACTGCGGCAATGTCAGCGGCCCGCCGAATCCCGGCCTGATCAAGGCCAACGGTTACCGCAATCTGGCGCAGGTCACCGCATGGAACCTGGAAGTGCATGATGCGGTGTATCGGGAGCTCGGCGAGCATCGGCTGCCGATTCTGCTCGGCGGCGATCACTCCTTGAGCATCGGCTCCATCTCGGCGGTGGCGCGCCATTGCCGCAACGCTGCGCAGGCCGCTGCGCGTCCTGTGGCTGGACGCCCATGCCGATTTCAACACGCGGGAATTGAGCCCCAGCGGCAGCCTGCACGGCATGCCGGTGTCCTGCCTCTGTGGATTCGGGCCGCGCGAGCTGCTGCAGATCGGCGGAGTCAGTCCGGCCATCCGCCCGCAATGGATCCGCCAGATCGGCATTCGCAGCGTCGACGCCGGCGAGAGACGCTTCGTGCACGAACAGGGTCTCGATGTATTCGATATGCGCTCCATCGACGAGTTGGGAGTGAGGAAGGTGATGGAGCTCGCGCTGCAGGACATGGACGGGGACACGCATTTGCACGTCAGCTTCGACGTCGATTCCCTGGATCCGGAAATTGCGCCCGGCGTGGGCACCACCGTACCCGGGGGTTTGTCCTATCGCGAAGCGCAATTGTGCATGGAAATGATCGCCGACACGGGGCGCGTCGCCTCGCTGGACATCATGGAACTGAACCCCGCCCTGGACGTGCGCAACAAAACGGCCGTGTTGGCCGTCGATCTGGTGGAATCGCTGTTCGGCAAGAGCACTCTGATGCGCAAACCCCTGGTATTCCCGAGCGCTCTTATCGATACTTGACAGCGTATCTTAGACACTCGACAGCAACTGCTGCTTAAGGGTTAGCCATGGCCGCCAATTTGCACGAACCTTCGCAACCGCCCGACTTGAATTCCTTGCGTCGCTCGATGCGGGATCGCGGCGAATGGCCGGAAGATCGCGCGGTGACGGGCTTGCTGCATGCCTTGGAACTCACCGGCGGCGCGCGCCATCGCGCGGTGGCAACGGCCGTGGCGCTGGTTGACGGTGCGCGGGCTCGGCGGGACGAGCGGCCGTTTCTGGATGCCTTCCTGCAGGAATTCGGACTGTCGAATCAAGAAGGCATCGCGCTCATGTGCATCGCCGAAGCGTTGTTGCGCATTCCCGATGATGCGACCGCCGATCGGCTGATCGCCGAAAAGCTGGCCACCGGCGATTGGTCGTCGCACGCCGGCAAGTCGGAATCGCTGTTCGTCAATGCCTCGACCTGGGGGCTGATGCTCACCGGCGGCATTCTCGAGCTGGACCCGACCATCAAGACCGATACTTCCGGCTGGATCGCCAAGTTCACGCGCAAAGCCGGTGAGCCCTTGGTGCGCCTGGCGGTGCGCCGCGCGATGCGCATCATCGGCGGTGAATTCGTGGTTGGGCGGAGCATCGAGGAGGCGCTGGCGCGCAGCGCGCGCGAGCCGGAAGTCGCGCTGTGCTCCTTCGACATGCTGGGCGAGGGTGCCAGGACGCAGCACGATGCGCAGCGGTATCTCGCCTCGTACGAACATGCCATCGACGTCATCGGCGCCGCGGTCCAGGGCCGCCCCGCTCAAGAGGCCTCGAGCATTTCCATCAAATTGTCGGCGCTGGAGTCGCGCTACTCGCTGCTGCAGCGTGAGCGGGTGATGCAGCGCTTGGTTCCGCTCGTAGCGGCGCTGGCGCGCCGCGCCGCCGACCTCGGCATTCAGCTCACCATCGACGCCGAGGAGGCGGACCGGCTGGATTTGTCGTTGGACGTCATCGAGGCGCTCGCCAAGGACGCCGCCACGCGGGATTGGCCGGGCTTGGGGTTGGCCGTGCAGGCGTACGGCAAGCGAGCCCTCGATGTCATCGACTGGACGGCCGCGGCGGCGCGCACCTACGGCCGGCGTATGACCGTGCGTTTGGTGAAGGGCGCGTACTGGGATTCTGAAATCAAGCGCGCGCAAGAGCGGGGCCTCGACGGCTATCAGGTCTTCACGCGCAAAGTCACCACCGATGTGTCGTACCTGGCTTGCGTGGGCCGGTTGTTCAGCCATGCCGATGTGATTTATCCGCAATTCGCGACACACAATGCGCATAGCATCGCGTCGGTGCTGGAACTGGCACCGGCCGGCGCGGATTATGAGTTTCAGCGGCTGCACGGTATGGGGCGACTCTTGTACGCGGAAGCGGCGCGGCAAATCGCCCACTTCCCGCGAGTGCGGGTGTACGCACCCGTGGGCGAACACAAGGACCTGCTGGCTTATCTCGTGCGGCGTCTGCTGGAAAACGGCGCCAATACTTCGTTCGTGAATCGCTTCATGGATGAGGAAGTCCCCGTCGCCGAGATCGTTCGCGATCCCATATCCGAGATCGAACGTCTGGAGTCGTACGCGCATCCGCGCTTGGCCGTCCCCGCGGCGCTCTATCCCGATCGCCGCAATTCCCACGGGATCGATCTGGGCAATCCGCCCGAAATCGACATGCTGCGCGAGGAGTTATCGCGGCGCCAGCCCAAGCCGCTCGCCGGGCCGATCATCGACGGGATATTGCTGCCGGGAAGCACGCATCCGGTCTACAACCCGGCGGATCGGCGCGACCAGGTGGGCGGCACGCGCGACGCGACTCCCGCCGAAATAGCGAGCGCATTCGATGCGGGCGCCGCGGCGCAGCCGGCGTGGAATGGACGTGGCGGAGAAATTCGCGCGAATCTCCTCGACAAGGCGTCCGACCTGCTCGAAGCGAGCCGCGCGGATTTTCATGAACTCCTGGTGCGCGAGGCGGGCAAGACGATCTCGGACGCGATTGCCGAGGTTCGCGAGGCGGTGGATTTCTGCCGTTATTATGCGGTGCGTGCGCGGGAGCAATTCGCGGCGCCGCAGCGGCTCGCGGGCCCGACCGGCGAGTTGAACGAGCTGTCGCTGCACGGACGCGGGGTGTTCGCATGCATCAGCCCGTGGAATTTTCCGCTGGCTATTTTTGCCGGCCAGGTTACGGCCGCACTGGCGGCCGGAAACACCGTCGTGGCGAAGCCGGCGGAGCCGACTCCGCTGATTGCCGCGCGCTTCGTGAAGTTGCTGCACGAGGCCGGGGTACCGCCGCAGGCCGTGCATCTGATCCCCGCACCGGGGCGCATATTCGGCGAGGTCGCACTCGCTCACGCCGCATTGGCCGGTGTGGCCATGACCGGTTCAACGGCGACCGCTCTCACGATCAATCGCAGCCTGGCCGCGCGCAACGGCGCGATCGTGCCGTTGATTGCCGAGACCGGAGGTTTGAATGCGATGATCGTCGATTCGACCGCGCTGCCGGAACAAGTCGTGGATGACGTGATCAGCTCGGCGTTCATGAGCGCCGGGCAACGCTGTTCGGCGCTGCGGCTCTTGTTCCTGCAGGACGACATCGCCGATCAAGTGATGGAAATGATCTCAGGCGCGATGGACGAGCTGATCATCGGCGATCCGGCGGATCTTGAGACCGATTTGGGGCCGGTGATCACGCCGGCCGCCGCCGCCGGTCTCGCGCAGCACGTGGCGCGGATGCGCAAAGAGGCGCGCATCATCAAAGCGTGCACCTTGGGCGCGGCGCATGCGCACGGCAGTTTCTTCGCACCGCATTTCATCGAACTGAAGAGCGCGGCGCAACTCACGCGCGAGGAGTTCGGCCCCATACTGCACGTGGTTCGATATCGCTCCGGCGACATCGAAGAGGTGCTGCGGGCGATCCGTGCCAGCAACTACGGCCTGACCTTGGGCGTGCAGACCCGCCTGGAGTCCTTCTGGCGCCAGGTATTCGAGCACTTGAGCGTGGGCAATACCTACGTCAATCGCAATATGATCGGAGCCGTGGTGGGTGTGCAGCCGTTCGGCGGCACCGGACTGTCGGGCACCGGACCCAAGGCGGGCGGCCCGCATTACCTCACGCGCTTCGCGAATGAGCGAACACTCACGGTCAACACCACGGCGACCGGCGGCAACGCCGTCCTGCTGAACCTGGGCACTTGAGTCCGCCAATGCCGCCTGCGGGGCGCCGCTGCGCCCCGCGCTAATCGCCGGCGCCGCTGGTCTTGCACAACTCCGCGATGAGCGCGTCAATATCCGCGGCCTCAAAGGGTTTGACGATGGCGCGGATATTGGGCCCCCACTTCTGCAGGCTCAAGTCCAGGTAATAGCCCGATGCGACGATGATCAGCACCTTCGGATCGATGTCGAGTATCTTTCGAGCCAGATCCAAGCCCGACATTTGCGGCAAGCTGACATCGGTGATGACGACATTGAATGAGTGCTCGCGAAACTCGCGCAGCGCCTCTTCCGCCGTGGCCACGGCGACGATGTCGCGTTGCTCCTGGGCCAACAATTCAGCCGTGACTTCACGGACGATGGAATTATCCTCGACATACAGGATGCGCTGCGGCGACAGCATGGTCTGCGATCCGGTCAACGGATCTTCTGAACTATCCATAGTCCCGGCTTGCCTTTTTTGTTGAGTCCGAGGCTCAGCAGCGCGGATTTGTTTTCCCAGAGGCGGGCGAGCGGCAGTCCCTCGCGGCGCACACGCTGCGCGAATTCCTCCGCGCGGCCCGGGACGCGGGCTGGGGCACGTTCGGCTCCCATGTTCGGAAGCTCGAATTGCTGCGTGCCCAATGATTGTCGGTGCAGCGCGGAAGGGAAAGTCGCCGGGGCGGCTTCCGCGGTGGCGACGCCGTTCACCGACGCGCGCAGGTCCAAACGCGGGTGCAAATCAGCGTGGGTCGCCAGGCCCCTGGCGTGAGAGGGCGGCGCACCCGCGGCGGTATTCATGGCGACCCAGTACAGACCGAGTACCGCAGCGTGCACCACCACTTCGATTCCGGGCTTGCGCATACCAGCAGTCGACCACGGATCGCAGACCTTCGCATCCGGCGGCTGGATCGAACGGACGTAGGAAAGGTGTCCGAAGTGTCTTCACGGCTGCATTGACATAATGACGCCCAATCCAAGCCCGACCAGCAACGCCACGCCGACGGCCTCGCCGGGATAGCCCTCGTCGCTGAGGTTCGCACCCGCGCGGTAGACCGGCGATGACGGGCGTACCGCCGGCTTAAGCTCCTTGCACGCGCTCTTGGCGACCACCATCGAGGCATGTACCTTCGCCCTGATCTTGCGAATTTCAGGGTTTTCGGTGTCGGCCACACGCTTGATCAAATCGTCGACTCCGTCGAAGAGATCTTCAAACTGCCTATCAACGGCGGGTGTCGCACGAGCAGCAGTATGGACGGCGGCTGCAGTCGGGAGGGGGGCGTTCATGACTCTCACCCGGTTGTAATTAGTTGCCTCATTGTTTTGGTGCGGGCCCCGGCGATCTAGTCGGTTGGTACCCTTTGCCAGCGTAGGATTTATCTCACAGCCGCGACAATCGCTTCGCCAAGTGCGCGCGCAGACCGTCGCGCTGCTCCGCCGACAGTCTCCCGAGAATGCCGCGCCGCTCAGGGGCGATGTGCTCCAGCGTCGCTGCCTCGTCGCCAAATACGTACTGCTCGAAGAAGGCGCCCCACGCGCGACGGGTGGCCGGCGGCAGGCCGCGGATGCCGAGCATCGCGTGCAGCAGCGCGTCGAAAGCGGAATCCGCGAGCGCGCCGTCGCCTTGCGTATCATGCCACCAGTAATTCACCAGCACATTGAAGGGTTCAAGCGACTCGACATGGTGCCACCACAGCGGGGGAATGAAAATCGCATCGCCGGAGCCAAGTTCGGCCGTCTGGGCGGCCGCCAGCGCCTCGCGGAATTTGGGGTAGCGCTCGAAGTCGGGATGGCGCAGCGAAACCAGACTCATCGGCGCTCCGGTGGGAGCGAAGTCGAGCGGACCGATATACAGGTTTGCCACCTGCTCCGGAGGAAACAGCGTGAAGCGGCGCCGCCCGGCGACCACGCAGCCGATGTTGTTCCACTCATCGACATGAGTGGGCGTGGTGATCCGATTGCCGAGCCAGATCCGCGGCAGCACATTACCGTCGACTACGCTTAAGCGGTTCTCCTCGCTGAATCCCGGCAGGCAATCGCGGATCAGTGCGCTCTGCGCCGCAACTGCCGGCGACTTGGGGAACGCCGCGTAGCGCAGGATCTGTTCCGCCACGGCTGCCAAGGGCAGCCGATTGCGCAGAAAATTGAACCCGCTGAGCGCATCGTTGTAGAAGATCTGGCCGTCGATTTCCGGCGCCGCGAGCAGGGCATCCACCGATTTGCCGCTATCGAAGCGATGGAGATAACGGACCAGCGCCGCCGGCGAATCCTGTCCCTGCTTGACGGCGGGCCACTCGCTGACCAGCCCGCGCAATACCGCCGGCCGCTTGTCCGCCAGCACATCGTGCCGCAGCCGGTCGCTGTCGAGTGCGGAGCACTCCCGAATGGGATGCGGCTTGGGTTGGGCGCTTACCAAAAGTAGACCTGCAGACTGTCGCTGCGACGGCGCGGTGGAATGTCGGCAAGCACTGCGCGGTGATCGCGGTAGTTTTGCGCGCTGCGCTCGAGCAGGTTGTCGATGTCGCTCATCCGGTATACGCCTTCCTTGCCCTTGGGTGCGCGCAGGGCGGCCGAATCCGGGAAGATGCCCATGCCTGCCATGATGGAGTACCAGGAAAATACCGGGTAACCCTTGCCGAGCGCCTGCTGGCGGACCGGCGGCGCGATGCCTCTGCCCGACATCCAAAGGCTCAGGAGTTGGCGCAGGGGCTCGGACAAATTGAGGTTCGCGGCATTCGCGCGCCAGTACTCCGTGTCGGTACGGCTATTGGTCTTGTAGTGGGTCACGATGTAGTCGCGCGTACCCTCGAAGTGCTCGTTGACCTGCGCGTTGAAGCGCTCGTGCGCCGCTTCGCTGAGATCGCCCTGCTCCAAGAAGTCGACGAAGGTCGCGGCGGTCTGTTGAATGAAGAGCAGCGCCGTCGCCTCCAAGGGTTCAATGAAGCCCTGCGACAGGCCGACGGCCACGCAGTTCTTGTTCCAGTGTTTGGTCACCCGTCCGATTTTCATTTTCAGGTGGCGCGCGGGCGTGTCCGAATCGAGCAGTCCCAGATGTTCGCGCAGCTCCCGCTCCGCCGCGTCCGGGGTGCAGAACTGCGTGCTGTAGACATAGCCATTGCCGAATCGCTGCGTGAGCGGAATTTTCCACGCCCAGCCGTGCCTCAGGGCGGTGGACACGGTTTCCGACGGCACGGTATCCCCAATCGGGGTCGGCATGGCGATGGCCGCATCGTTGAACAGGTTCTCCGCGAAGCTCACGTACGGCGTCTTCAAGGCCTGCGTGATCAGCAGTCCCGCGAAACCTGTGCAGTCGACGAACAGATCGCCGGCGATGGGGGGTCCCTCCCGAGTGCCCAATGACGCGATCGCGCCCCGCTCGTCGAGGTTGGCGTGGGTCACGTGCGCGCTCAAATAACGGACGCCGCGCTCGAGCGCTTTCTTGTGCAGGAATTGGCCCAGCAATACGGAGTCGAAGTGATATCCGTGCCAAATGTCGAACGGAAAGTGTTCAGCCGGTTTCGGTGCGAGCTGCTTGGCCGCGAGCCGCGAGGCGATGAAGAAGCGGTCCGGATGCGCATACACGTCCGCCCCGTTGACGCGCGCATCGGCGTTGTGCACGAACTGGGTCATGGTCAGGTTGTCGAGCATGGAGGCGAACGGGTGAAAGTAGCGTTCGAACTTGGGTTTGGTCGACCAGCCTTCGAAGGCGATGCCGCATTTGTAGGTGGCGTGGCATTCGGGCATCCATTCGGACTCCTCTATGCCCAAGCCGTCGAAGAAGCCGCGCAGCCAGGGCGTTGAACCCTCGCCCACGCCGATGATGCCGACCGCCGGAGACTCGACCACGGTGATTTCAACGCCCTGTTCGATCAGCGAACGCGCCAGAGTCAATGCCGCCATCCACCCGGCGGAGCCGCCGCCGACCACGACGATGCGGCGCACCGTTTCGGGCAGCGCCGAGCGGCGCGACGGCCGGGCCGCATCCGCGGCCGATTGGTTGTACAGGGTGGCGGTGACGGTCATAGCAATTGGCGCAGCGGCTCGCCCCACTCCTCGGCGGGGCCCGCGACGAGCACTTGGATCCGGTCGGCGGCAGAGCGCGCGATCCCGCGGAGGCCTAGACTTCCGAGAGCGGATTCGTCGACCCGCTCAGGGTGGGCCATGCGGATCATGAGACGGTTCGCGAAGGTTTCCAAAGCGATGACATTGTCGCGGCCGCCAACGGCCGCCAGCAAGCCCCGCGCATCGACGGCCGGCGCCGGCGGTGCTCGGCGCAGCGCCGCACGGATCTCGCCCGCGACTTGATCGGCAATGGGGCCCAGCACGACCTGCAGCCCTTGATCCGCGGAGCGCAGAATGCCGCGTGCCCCCAGGCGCTTGAGCAGTGCCGCGTCGATCGCCTGGTTGTCGACCAGAACCAGCCGCAGGCGTGTCGTGCACGCCGCCACCTCGGTGAGATTGTCGACGCCGCCGAGCGCGGTCACGAAGACTTGAGCGCGCTCTCCCGGGGGCGCCGTGGTGGGCAGCGGCTGCGCTGCGTCGTCGTCGATCTCGCGGCCGGGAGTGGCGAGATTCAGGCGCACGATGCAGATACGGAACACGCCGTAGTACAGCCCAAAGTAGGCGGCGCCGATCGGCAGCAGCAGCAGCGGACGCTGGGCATGGCTGAAGTTCAATACATAATCGAACAGCCCGGCCGAGAAGCTGAAGCCGAGCCGTACGCCGAACAGATTCATGACGACCATGGCGAGTCCGGTGGCGATGGCGTGCAGCGCATAGAGAACCGGAGCTAAGAACATGAACGTGAATTCAACCGGTTCGGTGACGCCGGTCAGGAATGAGGTCAGGCCCAGCGACAGCAGCAGACCGGCGACCGCAGCGCGGCGTTCCGGCCGCGCCGTGTGATACATGGCGAGGCACGCTCCCGGCAGGCCGAACATCATGACCGGAAAGAAGCCCGACATGAACGCACCCGCAGTCGGGTCGCCCGCGAAGAATCGCTTCAGATCGCCGGTGGCGCCGTGGTAATCGCCGACGATGAACCAGGCAAAATTATTGAGGATGTGGTGCAGCCCGGTGACGATCAAGATGCGGTTCAACACACCGTATGCGAACAGGCCGAGCGAGCCGGCACCCAGAATGGCCTGACTGGTGGCGTCCATGCCGCGCTCCAGATACGGCCATGCATAACTCACCACCGCGGCCAATACCAGCCCGGCCAGCCCGCTGACGATGGGCACGAAGCGCCGGCCGCCGAAGAAGCTCAGGTAGCTCGGCAGCGTGATGTTGCTGAATCGGTTGTAGCTGACGCCGGCGATGATGCCGGACAGCAGTCCCACCGGAACGCTGAGCTTGGACAAGGATCCGGGGGCAATAAACGAGCCGGGCGCCGCATGCAGCATGGCCTCGACGGCGCGTGTGGTCACCAGATAGCCCACCAAGGCGGCGAGGCCGGCTGCGCCGTGATTTTCCCGCGCCAAGCCCACACCGACGCCCACCGCAAACAACAGCCCGAGATTCGCGAACACCGCATCGCCGGCCGCCGCCATGGCCGCCCATCCGAGGAGATCCGGTTGCCCCACGCGCAACAACAGACCCGCAATCGGCAACACGGCGATCGGCAGCATCAATGCCCGGCCCAGTTGCTGTAAACCTCCGAAGCGCAGTTTCATCACGTATCTCCTCCCATCGGGCCCAGCGTTTGCGCCACCCGGTCGCGCACCTCGGCGGGCGAGCCGAGCTCGAGGCAGGCCACCGCCAGCTCGCGGCAGGTGCTGATCTCGAGCGCACGGATCTGGCGCTTGATGGCGGGTACCGCCGCGGGCACGACGGAGAGCTCGCGCACGCCGAGGCCGAGCAAGATGGGCACCGCACAGCGATCCGCGGCCACGCCGCCGCACACGGCGACCATCTTGCCGGCGGCGACGCCGGCACTTGCGGCCGCCGCGACGAGCTTGAGCACCGCCGGGTGCAAGGCGTCGGTGCGGCCGGCCAGCTGTGGATGGCCACGGTCCATCGCCAGAGTGTACTGCGTCAGGTCGTTGCTGCCGATCGACAGAAAATCTACCTCGCGGATGAGGCCGGACGCCATGAGTGCGGCGGCGGGAGTCTCGATCATCGCACCCACCTCGATGCGCACGCGGCTGCCGAGCGCCGACTCGAGCTCGTCGATGATGCCGCGCACGGCGAGAATTTCCTCGACGTCGGTAATCATGGGGATGAGCAGCCGCACACATCCGGCCGGCTGCACCCGCAATGCGGCGCGCAGCTGGGTACGCAGCAGCGCGGGATGCGCGAGGGCGGTGCGCACGCCGCGCAAGCCGAGCGCCGGATTCTCCTCGGCCGGCAGCGCCAGGTAGCGTAGCGGCTTGTCGCCGCCCACATCCATCAACCGCAGAATCAGCGGCCGGGTTCCGAGTGCCGCCGCAATGCCCTGGTAGGCCGCGAACTGCTCTTCTTCGTCGGGCGCCGTCTCCCGATCGAGGAACAGGAATTCGGTGCGCAGCAGGCCGCACCCTTCGGCGCCGTTCGCGGTCGCCGCCGCCGCATCTGCGAGGTTGCCGAGGTTCGCAAACACTTCGATGCGGGTGCCGTCGAGCGCGCGGCACTCCCCCTGTGCTTCGGCCCGTGCCTTTGCGCGCTGCATGCGCCGCGCGTCGGCTTGCATTTGCGCTTGCGCGATTGCCGCCGCGGTCGGTGCCGTCTCGAGCGTGCCGCGGTCGGCATCGACGATCACCAGGGTGCCGGCCGCCACATCGCGGATGGCGCTTCCCAGGCCCACCAGCATGGGGATCTCCATGGCAGCCGCCAGAATGGCCACATGCGAGGTGACGCCGCCGCGCGCCAAGCAAATCGCGACCAGCCGCTTAGCGTCGAGCGCGGTCAGTTCCGACGGCAGCAAATCATCCGCGATCAACACCGCGCGCTCCGGCAAGGGGATGGTCATCGGCCGCGCTTCACCGGCGAGCGCCAGCAGTACATGGGATTCCACGTCGAGCAAGTCATCCGCCCGCTCACGCAGGCGCGAATCATCGAGCATCTCGAGCGCGGCGATCGCGCGGCGGATGGCGGCGCGCCACGCGAAACCGGCGCTCTTGCCCAGGCCGATGAGCTCATCGGCTTGCTCGTTCACCTGCGGGTCGTCGAGGAACTCCAGATGTGCGGCGATGATGTCGCGGCGCGCGGCGCCTCCCGTCTCGGCTACGCGCGCGAGCCGCGCCCGCACGTGGGACCGCGCCACTTCAAGTCTGGCGCGCTCGGGCGCGGCGCCCGCGCCGGGTTCGGCGACGTCGATCTCGCGGCGCTCGATTCGCGTCGCCCGGCCGACCGCGAGGCCGGCGACCGCGGGCACTGCGGCGAATGTCCCGGCGTGCAGCGGCGCCGCCGTGCCGCCGCGCGGCGCAGCAGCGCCGTGAGCAGCAGTGCTCTGATCGGCAGCGCTCTGAGCGGCAGCGTCCCGATGCGCAGCGTCCTCCGTGCGCAGTGCTTCCTGGAGGGCCGCTACCAGGCTTGCCACGGCCTGTTGGGCCTCGACGCCGCGGGCCTCAATCGTTAATTCGTCGCCCTGACGCACGCCGAGCGCCATGATGGCGACTACGCTGCGCGCGTTAGCGTTGCGGCCGTGGGCGCCAAGCGAGATTTCCGCGCCGAACGCCTTCGCGCGTTGCGCGAGCAGCGCCGCCGGTCGGGCATGCAGCCCCTGGCGCAGGGTTACCACGAGCGTTTGTGCCGCCGCCGCATCGGCTGCCGCGCCGGTGCGGGGTGCGGTGCCGGTGCGGGGTGCGGTGCCGGCCGGCGCGATGGACGGTGCCGTCATGCCCGTCACTTCGAACAGCAGATCACCCGCCGACACCGGTCCCATTACGCGGCATCGCGCAAGGCGAAGACCGTCCATCGGCGTGACGACGACGGGCGTCATCAGACTCTTGGCAGCCCGCGCCACCGTTTCGAGATCGAAGCGGATCAGTTCATCGCCTGCCCGGACGATTGCGCCGGGGCCGACCCGCGCCTCGAATCCGCGCCCGTGCAGGGCAACGGTGTCGATGCCGATGTGAATCAGCACGTCGATGCCTGCAGCTCGGATCGATACGGCATGGGCGCTTGCCGGCAGCGCCATGATCTCCCCGGCGCAGGGCGCGAGCAGCACGCCGCTGATGGGGTCGATGGCAAGACCGTCGCCGACCATGCGTCCCGCGAATACCGGGTCGGGCACCTCGTCGAGCGCGCTGCACCAGCCGTCGAAAGGCGCCAGGATCTCTAGGCTCGACATTCGCCCATTACTCCCCGATCTCGATCCAGTCGAGCGCCCACAGCGGATTGCGGTGCGGCCGTGCGAAGCGTAAGCACAGATCGTGCCGCCCGGCAATGCGCGGCAGCCGCTGTGCCGGCAGCGTCGTTACGCCGGTCGCATGCGCCGCCGCGGCGAGGGGCAACACCGTCAGCGCGGGCGTGTCGCAACCGTCGACATGCACTTCGAGTTCGCCCTCGGCAGTGCGCGCCTCGCCGATGCGAATCTTGGCTGCATCGGCGCCCAGCTCGAAGTTGAACGGCAGGGCAGCGACGGCGGCAACCAGGCGCGGACCGGCCGATAGATCGACTCCGTGCTCGATCCAGCAAGGGTTCATGATATCGACGGCAACCGAAGTAGCCGCACCCTCAGGCTCGAGCAGCAGGCCGACCCGGTCGCTGCATAATTCCAGCTCGTGGCTGTCGCGGCGCAGCGCCAAACTTGCATCGAGGTGCAGCACCGCGGTGCGCGAAGCCTGCGTGGTTCCCGCGAAGGCCGCCGCGCGCAGCTCGGTGCCGACTGCCACGGTCAAGGGCGTGTCGTACGCGGTCGATTGGGCGGAGGGTTCGCGGCCGTCGAGCGTGTAGCGGATGCGGCCTGACGCCGCGTCGTTCTGCGCCTGATTCGACAGGCGTACCGTGAAGCCCGCGGCTGCGGGTGAAATCGCCGCGGCCGGCGCGAACACGCTGTCCGCATAGTTGAATCCGAACGCTCGATAACGCGCCAACATGGGCACGAGACGGTCGATAAAGTCCGTCCAGCGGCGGCGCGGCGCGGCCGACCAGCCGACTTCGGCGAGCGCCGCGGCGCGCGGCAGCGCCATCCATTGCAGACGCTCTTCTGTCTTGATGTGCTCGGTCCACAGATTGCCCTGGACGCCGAGTACGTGCCGCTGTTGATCGACGTCGAGCGTCGCATCGTGCGGCTCAAAGCGGTACACGTCCTCGAGCGAAATGACGCTCAGGCGACCGGGTGGTTCGATCGGCAGCGTGCTTTGGCGGTGGTCGAAGTAGAGCGCCGGATCGGGTGCCAGGATGGTGTCGTTGCCTGCGGCTGCCGCGCTGTGCGCCCCGGCTAGACCGTGCCAAGACATGACGATGGCGTCCTGCCGCAGTCCGGGCCGCAGGATCTCGTCCCAGCCGATGATCCGCCGCGAGTGCGCGGCGAGGTAGCGGCTGACCCGTCGTGTGAAGTATGCCTGCAGCGCGCCGGGATCGTTGAGTCCCAACTGCCGGGCCCGCGCCTGCACCTTGGGAGACGCGGTCCACTCGTCTGTGACCACTTCATCGCCGCCGATGTGAACGGCGGGACCGGGGAAAATCTCGATGACTTCGGCGAAGACGTCCTCGAGGAAGCGAAATGTTGCGGCGTCGAGGTTGAGGATGTGGGTATGCGTGCCCCAGCTCATCGACACGGCCGGCGGCGCGCCGGCTTCGGCCATCGCTGCCCCGAGCGTCGGATACGCGGCGATCGCAGCGGTCGCGTGACCGGGGATGTCGATTTCGGGGACGATTTGCACGTGACGCGACGCTGCAAAGCGAACGATGCCGCGCACCTCATCCTGGGTGTAAAAGCCCCCGTAGCGCGTGCCGTCCGGTTCAATCCGCCAAGCGCCGACGCTCGTCAGACGCGGGTACTTACGGATCTCGAGCCGCCAGCCCTGATCGTCGGTCAAATGCCAATGCAGGGCGTTGAGCTTGTGCCACGCCATCCAGTCGATCATGGATCGAATGAAGGCCGGCGACTGGAAATGCCGCGCTGAGTCCAGCATCAGGCCGCGCCAGCGATAAGTCGGTGCATCGCGGATCGTTTGCACGGGGATCCGGCCCGCATTTGTTCCCGGCGGCAGGAGTTGCCACAGGGTTACCGCGCCGTAGAACAGGCCGGCCGCCGAGCTTGCGGACACCGTGATCCGCTCCGGCGTGACATCGATCCCGTAGCCTTCAGGTGCGAAGCCCTTCTGGTGCCGGAAGGCGATCGTCTGCGCGCCGCTGCCCGCGGCGGGGGCGAGCGGTGCGACGGTGACCGGCACGGTGAGACCGTTGGTGCGAGTCCATAGAGCAACCAGGTAGCGGGCGGCATTGTCGGCGTCGCGATCGCCCGGCGCCACGCGCAAACGGGTGTCGGCATCGACGCTGAAGTAGCCGGGTCCGGGGACTATCTCGGCAGGCAGCGGAATGACTCCGCCATGCGCCGCCATGGACAGCGCCGCACCCACTGCCAGGGCGGCGGCTTGCACCGCCGCCCCGATTTCTCTTCCGACACTCGCACCATACCGCACGTTGCGCACTGTACCTGATCGCCTCGCGCGGCGGTCGTCGACCCCTTAGAGCTTGAAGCGGAAGTTCAAGTAGTACTGCGAGCCGTTCTTGTAGAACGCGCGCGGCTGGTCCTGGTTGAGCGCATAGTACTTGAGGGTCGGATTGTTCAAGTTCATTGCATCGAGCGTGATCGAGAAGTGATCGTTCATGGTGTAGCCCAACGATGCCGATAAGGTACCGATGTTGTACTGCGTAAAGGCCGTGCTGCGATCCAGTCCACTGTAGAAGGACGACCGGTAGGTGTAGGCCACCCGCGCACTGAAGAACTTGTTCTCGAAGTAGCCTTGAACGTTGTAGGTGTTCTTCGAGGTTCCCACCAGCCGATCGTCGCCGCTCCGGGCGGCGCACGATCGATGTCTGCTTGCCGTCGGCATAGGTGTAATTGCCGATGAAGCCAAAGTTCTCCGTGAACGCCTGCTGGTAGGCGAATTCCGCGCCCTCGACCCGGCCCTTCGCGTTGATGGGCACGGACAAGTCGTAGGGCACTGCGACTGTCCGTTGGGAATTCCGGTGCTGTACGTGACGTAGACTTGGTCACGTGCCGTAGCTGACGTAGTTGCGCAGATCCATATAGAAGGCCGTGGCCGACAACAGCGAGCGCTTCGCGAAGTACCATTCGAGGCCCGCGTCCAGGTTGGTGGAACGAATGGGCTTCAAGTCCGGATTGCCTGTGGTGCCGCCGCCGTGCTGTTGGGTCTGTCCCGGCTGGGCCAGCGCGCCCGGAGGCGACAGGCTGGTGAATCCCGCCGAGCGCCGAGTAATCGGCACGCGTCATGGTCTCGGCCGCGGCGAAACGCGCCACCAGGTCCGGCGTCAGGTCGAGCTTGAGATTGGCGCTCGGCAGAACGTCGTTGTAGTTGTGCTTGGTGTACATGGGGATGAACGGGCCGAAGGCCGAAGTCAGTGATCGCACCGGGCGTGGTTGGCGCCGACCGCGTGTAGCTGAGCACGTCTTCGTCGGTGTGCACGTAGCGCAGGCCCGCGTTCCCCGCCCAGTTGTCGCCCTTGAAATCCGCCTGCACGTACGCCGCGGTGTCCTTCTCATGCACCGCGAACATGGAGTTCCAGTCCACGCGCGATACAGGATCGCGATTGACATTGGCCGGGACTGTCGTAGGCCGCCAGTTGTGCCGGGGACCAATACCAGACGCCGGTGGGAATCGAGCCGCCGAAGGTATTGAAGTTCGACGGGTAGTTCGAGAAGCCTCCCGTCGGGTACTGCCCCGCAAAGGTGGCTAGCGCCCGAAGCGAGCGCGGTCGGGCCCTGCCCGATCACGTTGGCCGAGGTGCGGTCATGCTTCTCGTAGCGCACGCCGAACTTGAGGTCCTTCCAAGAATCATCGTCGATCTTGAAGTCGCTGTCGATCTTGGCCCAGGTTTCCGTGTCCTGCACGTCGATGTTCTGATCGCCGAAAATCCAGCCGAAGGCGACCGGCACGCCGCCCGGGTCGGCGTGGTGTTGATCGGTGTTGCCAAGATTGAAGCTCGGGCCGCTGCCGATGCCGTTCAGCTGGTAGCGGCGCCGGTGCCGAGCCCGGGAGGTTTCGGATACGTCTTGCTTGGGGGTTTTGCCGTCGCCCCACGAGTAGCCCACCTGGCCGAGGAAGGACAGCGCGTCGCTGGCATTCCAGGTGTTATCCAGATTGACGAAATTGGCGGTGGCGTCTTCGTCCGGCCGGGAAATCTGGTCGTAGACGCCATAGATCCGTGCCCGCGACCGGCGCAAAGTTCGCCGAGGTCAGGGTGTTGCCCGCAACCGTGTAGCCCGGAAGCGGTGCTTGGCCCGCGCCCGCATTGAGGAAGTGCGTCGGCCAGAACAGATAATTGCGATTGTAATTGCTGGCGAGCAATCTCGAGGAAAACGCCGACAGGTCGAGCGTGTCGTTGTCGGCCGGTTTGAACTCGATGTCGACCAGGCCGCCGTTGCGCTCGCGGTTCTGGGTGAAAAACGCCGCGCCGATTTCATGCGGATATTGCACCCCGACGAGGTCCGGATTGCCCGTCGCGATCGCGGTGGTCTGGCACCGGCGCAATCGTGTCGTAGCCCAGCACTTCGATGCCGTCGCGGCGCAGGTGCCGCGTCTCGGAGAACAGCTGCACCATGACGCCGAAATTGCCTGCATCATTCTTGAAAGTGCCGAGGGCGCTGAACTGTGCGGTCGGTCTTCGAGGGCAGATCCGCGTACACTGCGCCTGCCGAGGCTTCGAGGGTGAACGGCTTGGAGAAATCGAGCGGCTTGCGCGTGATGATGTCGACCGAACCCGCGACGCCGCCTTCCACCAAGGAGGCGCTGGAGCTCTTCTCCACCACCACCTTGCTGACGATTTCCGAGGGCAGCAGGGTGTAGCTGACGCTGCGTCCTACCGTGCCGGATCTGGTCGAGCACGAACCAGTCGCCGGCGGCGACGCTGTGACCGTTGATCAGGGTTTGCGTGAGGCTGGGGTTGGTGCCGCGCATGCTGACGCGGTCGTTTTCGTCGAAGCCGCCTTCGTTGGCGCCGGCGGCGCTGGTGGTGATGCCGGGCAAGCGGGCGAGCGAATCGGCGACATTCTTGTCGGGCATTTTGCCGATGTCTTCGGCGGTGACCACTTCGGTGAGCTCGGTGGAGTTGCGCTTCACCTCGAGCGATACATCGAGAGATTTGCGGATGCCGGTCACGACGATTTCGTCGAGTCGTGCCGGCGTCGGAAGCCGCGTCCGCCAGAGTCAAAGACGGCGGCACGAGCATGGCAAGGCCCAGTGCCGACTTGACCGCGAATGCGATCCGATTCATATAGAGATCCCCTGTCCGATTCATACAATGCTCCCTGTCCTGTCACCCATTCGTTTTGAAAATCGCTGCTGCCGGGGTGGTCGTCAGCGCCGTTCGACCCTTCCCATCGAGGTCTGTCCCGTCCACACCAATTAAGACCCAATATAATACCAATTTCGAAAATCTGCTAGTGCCGTGTAATAAATACATCACATTTTCCTAAATATATAATAAAATGAAAGAGATATATATAATGATACCGGTTGTTGTTCAAAAAGTGGTATTTGTTTGGTATTGTTCAATGACTGAAGACATACCGGATGCGCGATTCAACCCCATGACATCACTCGCCAAAGCAGTCGGCCCGCTCGACGGTCGCGGCAATTTGCCGCTGTATCAGGAACTGCAGCGGGCGCTGCGCAAGGCCATCGACAGCCGTATTCTCGGGCCCGACGACGCGCTGCCGTCGGAGCGCGATCTCGCCGCGGACTTCGCGGTGTCGCGCATCACGGTGCGAAAGGCGCTCGACGGACTGGTGGCCGACGGATTGTTGGTGCGGCGCCAGGGCGCGGGAAATTTCGTTTCGGCGCGCGTCGACAAGAACTTCGCCATGCTCACGTCGTTTTCCGAGGACATGCGGGCACGCGGCCGCACGCCGCGCAGCGTGTGGTTGAAGCGCGCGGCGGGTACGGTGACTCCCGAAGAGGCGCTGGCGCTGCGCTTGAGTCCGGGCACGCCGGTATTTCGCTTCAATCGAATTCGCTACGCCGACGATGCGCCGATGGCGCTGGAATACGCGACCATCGTCGCAACCGCGCTGCCCTCGCTCGAAGCGGTCGATGCCTCGCTGTACGAGGCGCTGGAGCGGGCCGGCCAACGTCCGGTGCGCGCGCTGCAGCGTTTGCGCGCCGTGCTGCTGACCGGCGATCAGGCCGAATTGCTCAAGGCGAAGCCCGGCGATGCGGGGCTGCTGGTCGAGCGGCTGGGCTCATTGCCCGACGGGCGCGCCATCGAGTTTTCGCAATCCTTCTACCGTGGGGATACGTACGACTTCGTCGCCGAGTTGAGTGCGTCCACATGAATGCCGTGCTTCCCCAGTCGATCGAAAGCACGCAAATGTTCACGGAGGCCGCGCAGCGCGTCGGACGCGGTGCGCGCGCAGCTGCAGCATGATGCCGCCGCGATCGCGGCGATCGGCGCGCAGCTGCGGCGTCTCGCGCCGCGCGCCGTGATCACCTGTGCGCGCGGCAGCTCCGATCATGCCGCCACCTATGCCAAGTACTTGATCGAGACACGTGCGGGGGTTCTGACCGCATCGGCCGCGCCTTCGGTCAGCTCCGTTTACGGCGTCTCCCAGGATCTTCGCGGCTGCTTGTTCATCGCGCTCTCGCAGTCGGGGCGCAGTCCCGATCTGCTTGCCGCGGTCGCGGCCGCGAAAGCGGCGGGCGCCACCATTCTCGCCTTGTGCAACAGTCCGCGGCGCGCCGCTCATCGCCGCGGCGGATCTCGTGATCGAATTGCGCGCCGGCGTCGAAACCAGCGTCGCCGCCACGAAATCCTTTCTCGCGACGCTGGCAGCGCTGATTCGCCTGGTTGCGGCGTGGCGGCAGGATGCGGCGCTCGAGTCCTCTCTCGAGGCGTTGCCGGCGCAGATGGATCGAAGCTGGGCGCTCGACTGGTCGGCGGCGCTGGCGCTGCTCGAGTCAGCCGCGCATCTCTACGTCGTGGGGCGCGGGCTCGGGCTCGGCGCCGCGCAGGAGATTGCGCTCAAGTGCAAGGAAACCTGCGGTCTGCATGCCGAGGCTTTCAGCAGCGCGGAACTGCGCCACGGTCCCTACGCGCTGCTGGGCGCGGGCTTTCCGGCGCTGTTGTTCGCGCAGCCCGATGCCACGCAGGCGGGAGTCGCGGCTTTGGGCGCTGAACTTGCGCGACGCGGCGTGCCGGTAGTGATCGCCGGCGCGCAGTTCGGGCGCGAGCCGTCGATGCTGCCCACGCATTCCGGCCTGCGCCGAGATCGCTCCTCTCTTGTTGGTGCAAAGCGCCTATCGGCTGATCGCAGCGCTGGCGCTGCGGCGCGGGTTCGACCCGGATCATCCGCCGCATCTGCGCAAGGTCACGGAGACGGTGTGATGCGTACCGCGCTCGTGAACGGCCGGCTGCTCACGGACTGCGGGGTTCGTCAGCGGACGCACGCTGCTCGCTGTCCGGAGCGCGCATCGAAGCACTGGTCGATCCGAAGGATTCGCGCTGCGCCGGAGCGGCCACGCGTGGATTTGGCCGGCCAACTGCTGCTGCCCGGCTTCATCGACGTGCAGGTCAACGGCGGCGGCGGCGTGCTGTTCAACGATGACCCGACCTCCGAATCGATCCGCGCCATCGGCGCGGCTCACCGCACATTCGGCACCACGGGCTTCATGCCCACGCTGATCAGCGACGACCTCGACACCATCGAGCGTGCGATCGAGGCGGTGCAGTCGCGCGCTCGACTCGGGCATGCCCGGAGTGCTCGGCATCCATATCGAAGGACCGTTCCTCAACTGGGCGCGGCGCGGCGTGCACGATTCGAAGCACCTGCGGCTGCTCGATACGAGCTTGCTGTCGCTGCTGTGCCGGCTGCGCAGCGGGCGCACGGTATTGACTCTGGCGCCCGAGATGACCACGCCGGAGATCATCGCGAAGCTCGCCGCCGGCGGCATCCTGGTATCCGCCGGCCACAGCGAAGCGAACTACGCCGAGACGACCGCGGCCATCGCGCATGGTTTGCGCGGCTTCACGCATTTGTTCAATGCGATGGCGCGTCTCGAACCGCGCGACCCGGGCATCGTCGGCGCCGCGCTGTATGATGAAAATACCTGGTGCGGGATCATCGTCGATGGCCACCACGTCGATCCGATCATGCTGAAGTTGGCGCTGCGCTGCAAACGCCACGACCGGTTCATGTTGGTCACCGATGGCATGCCGACGGTGGGTTCCGCGAAATCGAGCTTCGTCCTGCAGGGGCGCACGATTCGCGTCGTCGACGGCATCTGCCGCGACGAGAACGGCACGCTCGCGGGTACCGCGCTCGACATGGCGGCGGCCGTGCGCAATGCGGTCTCGCTGTTGGGCCTCGACCTCGCCGAGGCCGCGCGCATGGCCAGCGAATATCCGGCGGAATTTCTCGGCTTGGGCGGCGAGCTCGGGCGCATCGCGCCGGGCTACCGGGCGAATCTCGTCCTGATGGATGACGAGTTCAAGGTGCAAAAGACCTGGATCGAGGGTCTGGCCTCGCCCTAATGGAATAGTTCCGGCTAGCTCCGGTTCGGCGGTTTCCCTGCGGCTTTTTCGTTTTGGCGGGGCTCAGCGCGTCGAGAAGGGTGATGCCGGGATGCTTGGCGCAATCGGCCAGCAATCCGGTTTGAAACGCGCCGAGCGCGTCCGCATCGAAAATATGGCTGCCGGACCGCGCCACGGAAAAGCCGAACAGCCACATCATGATGGTGGTCGCACTCTCTGGATCGGTGCGCATGAACTCCGTGTGGCGCGCCGCGAATGACGCGCACTCGAGCGTGCTGAGGTCCATCGGATTCTTGGCCTCGGGTTTGACGATGGTCAGCGCCTCCAGGAGCGCCTCGATCGGGATTGCTCTTGCATTCGTCGTCGAGCGCGAACCCGAAGGGTGCCAACGCATCCGGGTACAAGACGTGGCCGCCGGACTTCGCCACCGAGTAGCCGAACAGCCACATCACGGTGTTGATCGAGTCCGCGGTGGGATTGGCGGCCGCGGCGGGCAGCACCTCGTTTTCGTACTTGCCGCAAGTGAGCGTCGCGAGATTCAGCGGCGCCGCGCGGCACGCATACGGGACGGCCGCAAAGACGAGACAACCGATGAGCATGTACGATTTCATCGTTTTCCCTAGCGAGCGGACTACCGCGCCGGGTCAAGTCTGGACGATATGCCGGGCGCGCGCTACTGCGCGTCCGGCCGCAGCTCGACCTCGGGCTTGGAATCCGACCGCGTGCCCGCCAGCGGCGCGTTGCTCCGGCCATGGTAGGTGTAGACGAGCGATAACTTCACTGCGTCGCTGAGATTTCTGCCGGCGGAGTGCAGGGTATTGCAATGGAAGAACACCGCATCGCCCGCTGCGAGTCGCGGCGATTCGGCCGTGCGCACGAGCCGTGCGTTGTCGGCCCGATCGATGCGGAAGAACTTCGCGTCGTCGAATCGATCGGCGTCGAACAGCGCGGTGTGAGAGCGCGGCACGAACCACAGCGCCCCGTTGTCGATCGTCTCCTCGCCGAGCGCGAGCCAGACCGATACCAGATCCTCCCGCTCGAACGACCAGAAGCGCATGTCGCGATGCCAACCCGTCATGCTGCCGTAGCGCGGGTGCTTGGTCATGAGGCAATTGTGATGCGCCCTCGACATCAGCGCCGCTTCGCCGAAGTAGGCTTGCATCCATTCGCGCAATCGCGGCGTGGTGGCGCACGCGGCGAACCAGCGGTCGCGAGCGTACGCGTCGAGCAGCCGGCGCACGGTTTCGCCGCCGGCGTCGGCGCGCGAGCGCGGCGCGCCCGGATAGCGCAGGTCGGCCTCGAATTCGATCGGGCCGTCGCGGGCCGCCAGTTGAGCCTTTGCGGCATCGTTGAGCTTGGCCAGCTGCGGCTCGGAGCGCGAATCCCGGCACGACCACAAACCCCTGATCGCGCAACTGTTCGATCTGCCGCTGCGGCGACGGCGACACTGGCATGAACTTCAGCCCCCCTTCGTAAATTCAAACGTTAACACGGTGCCCGCATTTTCCCATTTTGTGCTGGCGGTCACGTCATCCGTTGCGGCGGATACGCGTTAATAGTATTTAGGTTTAGCGCGCCGCCCGCTCCGCAGGTGGAAGTGGTAGGCGTTGCGCCGACACCGGGTTACGTGTGGTTCGGCGGCTACTGGAACTGGGTTGGCGGCCGGCACGTGTGGGTGGCCGGTCACTGGGGCCCGGGGCGCCCGGGATATCGCTGGGTGCCGCATGCCTGGGTGCGCGAAGGCGGCGGCTGGCGCATGCACGAAGGGCACTGGGCGCGCTGAGCGACCTGGGGATTTACCTGATTCCCTTGCAGCTGTGACGCGAGTTCACACCGGTTAGGTCGACCGCATGTAGTGTCGCGCACGGCTGCTCTCAGTTACCGGGCGGCCGGGACGACTTTGCCATGGACATGTCTCGACCTCGATCGGGATTGCTTGCTCGCCAGCCTATTTTCGACCGCAGCGGTCAGCGGGTCGCGTATGAATTGTTGTATCGCGGCGACGGCCCTAGCCACGAGCGGCGGGAGTCGGATTCTACGGTCACGGCGCGGGTTCTGGTTGAATCGATCGGGTCCATCGGCGTTGCCGACATTTCGGGATCCGCGCCTCTATTCGTGAATTTTGGCCAGGACTTGCTGCACGATCGGGCGCTCTTTGATCTGCTGCCTCCCGAATCGATCATCATCGAAGTACTCGAGACGGTCGAGCCCTCGCAGCAACTGTGCGAGTCCATCGCCCGGTTGCGAACGCGGGGCTTTCGCATAGCGCTCGACGACTTCATTTATCGGCCGGCTCTCGAACCGCTGCTAGCATTGGCGCACTATGTGAAGATCGACGTGCTGGCCTCCAAAGACTGCCTCGAACGCGAGCTCGCGCATCTGGCCCGGCGCGGTTTGCAGATATTGGCGGAGAAAGTCGAGACGCGTGCGGAATTCGAGCGATGCTCGCTGCTCGGCTTCGATCTCTTCCAAGGCTATTACTTTTGCCGGCCCGAGACGCTGGCGGCGCGTCCCCTGTTGGCCAATCAAATGGCGGTGCTGGATCTGATCACGGCGCTGCAGGATCCGGCCAACGACACGAAGGAACTGGCCCATATCGTCAACCGAGACGTGGCCTTGTCGTATCAGCTGCTCAGACTCGCCAACAGCGCGCTGTTCAAGCGGCGCCGGCCGATCTCCACCATACAGGACGCGGTGGTCGTACTCGGCCTCGATGGCGTCAAGAAGTGGGCCACGCTGCTGATCCTGTCCCGGCTAGGCTCCGGGAAGCCCAGCGAACTGCTGCGCACCGCGTTGGTTCGCGCCCATATGTGCGCTTCGCTGGCCGGCAACGAGGGCAGCTCGGACGATTCCATGTACTTCACGAGCGGGCTCCTGTCGGTGCTCGACGCCCTTCTCGATCGGCCCATGGTCCGTGCCCTCTCGGGTCTCGCGCTCATACCCGACGTGACCGATGCGTTGCTCGGCGATACACGCGGCGCCGTGGGACGCGTGCTTCACCAAGTCCAAGCCTATGAGGCCGGCGACTGGAGTCACGCGCTGCCTTCGAGCCACGACAACGCCATCGGCAAGGTCTATCTCGACGCGCTGACATCCGCCGATGGCGCCCTGGCAGAAGTAGTGCGCTGATCGATCAGTTGCCGGCTCGCGATGGCAGGATCCGTTGCACCAGCGGCGAGAAGCGTCCGGCGTTGACCCAGGACTGCGCCGCCCGGATGTCCGGTGCAAAGTATCGATCGGCCGCATAGAAAGGTACCTCGCCGCGAATGCCGGCGTGGACCTGCTCCAGGCTTGCGCTCGATCGGGCGGGCCGGTGGAAGTCGATGCCCTGCGCCGCCGCCAGCAATTCGATGCCGACCACGGCGGCCGCGTTGTCGACCATGCGCCGCAGGCGGCGCGCGCCGTGAGTCGCCATGCTGACATGGTCTTCTTGATTGGCGGAGGTCGGAATCGAGTCGACGCTGCACGGTGTGGCGATGGTCTTGTTCTCCGCCACCAGCGCCGCGGCGGTCACCTGTGCAATCATGAAGCCGGAATTGACGCCGCTGTTGTCGACCAGGAACGCGGGCAGACCGCTCATCTTGGGATCGACCAAAACGGCGACCCGCCGCTCCGACAGGCTGCCGATCTCTGCAATCGCGAGCGCCAGCGTATCGGCCGCGAACGCCACGGGCTCGGCATGGAAGTTTCCGCCCGAGAGTACGTCGCCCGCATCGACGAACAGGAGCGGGTTGTCGGTGACGGCATTGGCCTCTAGCCTAAGCGTCACGCTGCAATTGCGAATGAGGTCGAGACAGGCGCCCATTACCTGCGGCTGACAGCGGAAAGAATAGGGATCTTGCACCCGCGTGCAATCCAGATGCGAGGCGCGAATGGCGCTGCCGGCAATCAAGCCGCGGTACTCGCGCGCCACCGCGATCTGCCCGGGCTGGCCGCGCACTTCCTGGATGCGCTCGTCGAACGGCGAATCGCTGCCCTTCAGTGCATCGACCGACATGGCGCCGGCAACCACGGCGGCGGCGAATACATCTTCGGCACCGAATAGCCCGGCCAGCGCCAGCGCCGTGGACACCTGCGTGCCGTTGATCAGCGCCAGTCCTTCTTTGGCGCGCAGCTTCAAAGGCTCGAGACCGGCCGCGCGCAGGCCTTCGGCCGCGTGCCGCACCGCGCCGCCCATGCGGACCTCGCCGATGCCGAGCAGCACGGTGCTCAAATGGGCCAGAGGCGCCAGATCGCCCGACGCGCCCACCGAGCCTTGCGCCGGAATCACGGGATAGATTTCATGTTCCAGCAGCGCGAGCAGTGCGTCTATCACCGCCATGGTGATGCCGGAGTGGCCGCGCGCCAAGGCGTTGATCTTGAGAGCGAGGATGAGGCGCACAACTGCGTCGGGCAGCGCATCGCCCACGCCCGCCGCGTGCGAAAGCAAGAGATTGCGCTGCAGGAGCTCGAGCTGGTCGGTCGGAATGCGAGTCTGAGCCAGCAGGCCGAACCCCGTATTGATGCCGTACGCGGCATCGCCGCCGGCGATGATCTTGTCGACCAAGGAACTGGCGACGGTAATGCGGCCGCGGTCCTGGGCCGCGAGGCGCAGCGCGACCGGTTGCTGGTAAATGGCGCGCAGCGACGACAGCGTCAGCTCGCCGGCGCGCATCTCCAAGACATTTTCCATCAGTCGATCATCGGCAGGTGCAGCCCCTGCTCGCGGGCGCAGGCAATCGCGGTGTCGTAGCCGGCGTCGGCGTGGCGCATGACCCCGGTGCCCGGATCGTTCCACAGAACCCTGCGAATGCGCTTGGCGGCAGCTTCGCTGCCGTCGCAGACGATGACCACGCCGGCGTGCTGGGAGTAGCCCATGCCGACTCCGCCGCCGTGATGAATCGATACCCAGGTGGCGCCGCTGGCCGTGTTCAGCAGCGCGTTCAGCAAGGGCCAGTCGGAGACCGCGTCGGAGCCGTCCTTCATCGCCTCGGTTTCCCGGTTCGGACTCGCCACGGAACCGGAGTCCAGGTGGTCGCGGCCGATCACGACGGGCGCGGCGAGCTCCCCGCTCCTCACCATCTCATTGAAAGCCAACCCCAGACGATGCCGCTGACCCAAGCCGACCCAGCAAATGCGCGCCGGCAATCCCTGGAATTGGATCTGCGAGCGCGCCATGTCGAGCCAGTGATGCAGATGCGGGTCGTCCGGAATCAGCTCTTTGACCTTGGCATCGGTCTTGTAGATATCTTCAGGATCGCCGGAGAGCGCAACCCAGCGGAAGGGTCCGACACCGCGGCAGAACAGCGGGCGGATGTATTCCGGCACGAACCCCGGCACATCAAAGGCATGGGCGACGCCCGCATCGAAGGCCACCTGCCTGATGTTGTTGCCATAGTCGAACACCGGCAGCCCCATGTGCTTGAAGCGCAGCAGATACTCCACATGCCGGGCCATCGACCGGGTCGCGGCCGCAGCCGTGCCGGCTGGGTCGCTCACGCGCCGCTCGTCCCATTGCGCGACTGTCCATCCCTGCGGCAAGTAGCCGTTGACCGGGTCGTGTGCGGAGGTTTGATCGGTCAGGGCATCGGGACGTATGTCGCGTTCCAGAAGAACCTGCAGCACGTCGACGATGTTGCCGAGAAGCGCGACCGAGATCGGCTTGGCCCCGGCATTGGCGGTTTCGAACATGGCAAGGGCTTCGTCGAGCGACTTGGCTTGCGCGTCGACGTAGCGGGTTTCCAAGCGTTTGTCGATGCGGCTCTGGCGGCATTCCACCGCGAGCATGTTGAATCCCGCCATCGTGGCCGCCAGCGGCTGCGCACCGCCCATGCCGCCGAGACCGGCGGTGAGCAGCCATTTGCCGGCGACTTTGTCGTCGAAATGGCGCCGGCCCATTTCGACAAATGTTTCGTACGTGCCTTGCACGATTCCTTGGCTGCCGATGTAGACCCACGACCCCGCGGTCATCTGGCCGTACATGGCGAGACCCTTGCGGTCGAGATCGTTGAAGTGGTCCCAGGTCGCCCAGTGCGGCACCAGATTCGAATTGGCGATCAGCACGCGGGGCGCATCGGCATGCGTCGGGAACACCCCCACGGGCTTGCCCGACTGCACCAGCAGGGTTTCCTCCTCGGTCAGGTTTTTCAGGGTGTCGACGATGCGGTCGTAGCAATTCCAGTCGCGGGCGGCGCGTCCGATGCCCCCGTACACCACGAGTTCGGCGGGATTCTCCGCGACCTCCGGGTCCAAATTGTTCATCAGCATGCGCAGCGGCGCTTCGGTCATCCAGGTACGCGCGCTCAAGGTGTTGCCGCGGGCCGCGCGGATGATTCTCGGTTTCACGGGGGCGAGCATGGTCACATCCTTTAGGGGCGGAAGCGCCCCGACAGTTCATATCGGGAACCGGGGTGAAAAAGACGCGCCACCGAGGCGATTATACCTGCGGTCCAGGTGCGTCTGATCACAACTAAGCAAGGTTCGTCGCGCTTCATGGCCAAGAGCTTGCGCGTACGCTCATCGGGCATCGCCGCGCGCAGCACATGTTCGGCTTCCTGCAGCGGCGCGACTTTGATCAAGTAGTCGGTGGGAGTGGTTTGATTGAAATCCACCTGTAAATAGTCGGGCGCGAGCTTCGGCTGCACGTAACGGTCTTCGAGCTGGATGGGACGGTCATTCTCGAAGTGCACGATGACCGAGCAATACAATTCGCTGCGCGGCGCGATGCCGAAATCCTCGGCGAGTTCCGCCACGGCGCGCACCCGCTCCAGTGAAACGATCTCGGCGCGGTGCACATGGCCTCTGCTGCGGATCTCCTCGGCGATGCTGCGGATTTCGAGAGGATGGGCGTGTGCTCCGCTGTCGGCGACGAAACTGCCGACTCCGGCGATGCGCACCAGGATTCCCTCGTCGCGCAATTCGCGCAGCGCCCGATTGGCGGTCATGCGCGATACGCCGAAGGATTTGACGATGTCATTCTCGGACGGCACACGCGTCGAAGCGCCCCACTTACCCGAGCCGATATGGTCGAGGATATGCCGCTTGACCTGTAAATACAGCGGCTGCGGCGATGCGGCGGATCTGCTCATGGCAGGAGATTAAGCTGTATAGACAGGTACAGTCAACTTAAATTTATACATTCGCGCCGAGCCGCTGCAACAGGCCCGCAAAGCGCCGCCAGCACCGCGTCTTCGGCTTCGTGGCGCCTGTCTTTGACGACCCAGCGTCCCGCGACCATGACATCGCGGATGGCCGCGTCTCCGCCCGCAGAACAATAAGTGGTCCAGCGCAGCGTCCGCCGCGGCGCCCACCATCGAAGGATGCCCGGCATCGAGTACCACCCAGTCGGCGCGGCGGCCCACTTCGATCGCTCCGCTCGGCTGGCCGATGGCGTCCGCGCCGTGCTGCGCGGCGTCACGCCAAAGCCGAGTGCCGACGTGCGGCTCGGTGTTGCTGGCGAGCACGCCGCGCCGCTTCTTGCGCAGTCTCTGCTGGTACTCCAGCCAGCGCAGTTCCTCGGCCGGACTTACGCTGGATTGGCTGTCGGAGCCCACGCAGAGACGTCCGCCCGCGTTGAGAAAACGGACCGTGTCGAAGAATCCGTCGCCGAGGTTGGCCTCGGTGCTGATCGAGACGCACACGCTTGCGCCGGTGGCGGCGAGGGCGGCGAGCTCCGCGCGGCTGGCATGAGTGGCGTGCACCAGGCACCACCGGGGCGTGAGCAATCCCGAGTCGAGCAGCAATTCGACGGGACGCCGGCCGGTCGCGCGGACACAGGCCTTTACCTCCAGAACTTGTTCCGCCACATGGATGTGCACGGGCATCTCGGCGTCGAATTCGCGCAGCTGCAGAGCGGCCTCCCGTAGCGTCTCGAACGGCACCGCGCGAAGACTATGGAAAGCCGCGCCGGTGCGCTGCGTGCGGACGGCGCCCAAGCTGCCGCTGCGCCGTTCAGCGCCGATGCGCTCCTCGACCGCGCGCAGGAAGGCGTCGGTCGCGGATGCGAATCGCGCCTGTTCTGGCTTCAAGGCATGGCCGCCGAAATCGCTGCTCTGGTACAGAGTTGGCAGGAAGGTCAGGCCGATGCCGGCGACGGATGCGGCGCTGCCGATCGCCTCCCACAATGCATTCGTACCGGCATAAGGGGTTCCGTCCCGCTGGCGGTTCAAGTAGTGAAATTCCGCAACCGAGGTGTAGCCGCTTTTGAGCATCTCGATGAATAGCTGCGTTGCCAGGGTCTGCAAGTCGTCCGGTTCGATGCGATTCGCCAGCGCATACATGGCGCGCCGCCACGTCCAGAAACTGTCGCGCGCCGACGATCGATATTCGGTGTTGCCGGCCAAGGCACGTTGGAAGGCGTGACTATGCGCATTGGCCATGCCCGGAACGACGATGCCGTCGACGCGCTCCGCTGCGGAGAGGTTTTCGCCGCTGTCGGACGGCGCGCTAGCGACGCCGGTGATGCTCCCGGCATCGGAGACGGTAACCAGGGCATTAGTCACCCAACCCTGCGGCAAATATGCTGATTGCAATCGGAAGTGACGCATGTTGACTATACCTGTATAGGGAACCGCCTTGCCGTATCATACGTGCAATGGCCGGCGGCGTGCGAGCAGCATTTGAAAAAATCCTCGGGCAAAGAATGGGACCAGATCTGGATCGGCGCCAACATTGCCACCATGGTCGCGGGCGCGGATGCCTATGGCAACCTAAAAAATGCCGCACTGGCCGTGAAAGGCGAACGCATTGCGTGGATCGGCCCCGCCGCGGAAGGTGCGCTCAAGGCTGCAGCGTTGGGTGTTCCGGTTGAGGACGCGCACGGCTTGTGGATGACCCCGGGACTCATCGATTGCCACACTCACTTGGTGTACGGCGGGAATCGCGTCGAGGAGTTCGAAAAGCGGCTGTGCGGCGTCTCTTACGAGGAGATTGCGCGCGCCGGGGGTGGAATCCAGTCGACTGTGCAAGCGACGCGGGCGGCGACTCGCGACCAGTTGCATGCATCGGCCGCCATTCGCGCCAAGCGCCTGATGTCGGAGGGCGTCACCACCATCGAAGTCAAGTCGGGCTACGGACTCGAGCTTGACTCCGAGCGTCGCATGCTCGAAGTCGCGCGGGATCTGGGCAAGGAACTACCGGTGTCGATCAAGAAGACTTTTCTGGGCCTGCATGCGCTGCCGCGCGAATATGCCGCCGACCGCCTGGATTTCGTGCACAAGGTCAGCGGTCCCTGGCTGGAATCTCTCGCCGCGGCGGGCCTGGTGGACGCCGTCGACGCGTTTTGCGAGAACATCGCGTTTTCCACGCGGGAGACCGCGCAGTTGCTACGGGCGGCGAAGCTGCTGGGATTGCCGGCCCACGTGCACGCCGGCCAATTGAGCGACATGGGTGCCGCGGAGTTGGCTGCCGACTGGGGTGCTCTGTCCGCGGATCATTTGGAGTACCTGAGCGCCGCGGGGGCGCGTTCCCTGGCGGCTGCCGGCACGGTGGCAGTGCTCTTGCCCACCGCGTATTTCACACTGCGGCAGACCACGCCCCCGCCCGTCGACCTGCTGCGGGAGGCGGGCGTGGCGCTCGCAGTGGCCACGGACTGCAATCCGGGCAGCTCACCCTGCACGTCGATACTGCTGGCGCTCAACATGGCCTGCACATTGTTCGGACTGACCCCGCAGGAAGCGTTGAGCGGCGTCACCCGTCACGCGGCCCGTGCGCTGGGCGCGCTCGCAGATATCGGCACGCTCGAGGTGGGCAAGCGTGCCGATGTCGCGTTTTGGCGCATCGATCGACCCGCCGAACTGTGCTACGGTTTGGGCGCGAATCCCTGCGTGAACGTGCTGCAAGCGGGGGAACTCCGCACCCCCGCCGCGCTTTCCCTTTAGCCGTCCTGCGGGGCAATGCCCGACACCGCTCAACTTTAGCCATGTCCCGCCGACACAGGGCGGGAGGTAAAGTGTGAATACCGCCGAATTGACTCCGCAAGGACTGGTCGCAGAGATCAAGGATCTCGTCACGCTGCCCGACGTGGCGCTGCGCATTGCGCGCATGGTCAACGATCCGAACTCCTCGGCGGCCGAAATCGGCCGTGAAGTCAGCAAGGATCCGGCACTCACCGCCCGATTGCTGCGTATCGCCAACAGTCCGGCACTCGGGCAGCACGGCAAGATTGCCACGATCAGCCGCGCCATCACCGTGCTGGGCGTAAGGCAGGTGCGCGATTTGACCGTCGGATTGACGGCGGTTCGTACCTTCGACGGCATCGGCAACGAACTGGTGACCATGGCATCCTTTTGGCGCCACAGCGTTTTGTGCGCGGTGGCCGCCACGCATATCGCCGAGCGCCGTGCCGGCGGCCGCGACGATTCTCCTTTCGTCGCGGGACTGTTGCACGACGTCGGACAACTGGTCCTGTTCAGCCGCGCACCCGAACTCGCGCGGCGGGCCCTGTTGATGTCCGTCGACGACCCGGACGACATGGGACTGTACCTGTGCGAGCGCGAAGTGATGGGATTCGATCACGCCGCCGTTGGAGTCGCGCTGGCACGCAACTGGGGATTGCCGCCGGCATTGCAGGAATGCATCGAATTTCATCACGAGCCGCAACACGCACCGTCGCACCCGCTCGAAGTCGCGACGATTCATGTCGCGAATAGCGTCGCCGTGCTGGCGGAGATCGACAGTTCAGATCTGCGCGATGGGCCCCGAATTTCGGATGCTGCACTGCGCGCCACCAAATTGAATGCCGCGAGCGTGACGGAAATCATCGCCCAGACGCGCGAGACGGCCGAGGATGTGCTGGCGCTGCTGACCGCCGCTTGAACGCCGCGGCTTTGCCGCGGCGCCTGTTGCGCGGCTCCAACATTGGCGGCGCCGCTTAACGAAAGCCTTTTCATCGGCTCGAGCGTCAAGTTTCTCCGGCGGCTGACGATACTCATGCAGTGAGTTCGCACGAACGATGGGCATCGCAGAGCGGAGACGAGTTCGAGATGGGCAAAAAAATTCTTGCGGTCGACGACTCAGCCTCCATGCGGCAGATGGTGTTGATTACGCTGAAGGGCGCCGGATACGACGTGCTGCAGGCCTGCGACGGCGTCGAGGCGCTGGAGGTGGCGCGGCTGTCCACCGTCGATCTGGTGCTCACCGACGTGCACATGCCGCGCATGGACGGCATTACATTGGTGCGCGAGCTGCGGGCTCTGCTAGGTTATAAATTCGTGCCGATGCTGATCCTGACGACCGAGTCGAGTCAAGAGAAGAAGATGGATGGCAAGCGTGCCGGCGCCACCGGCTGGATCGTCAAACCGTTCAATCCACCGCAGCTTCTCGCCACGGTGGCGCGCGTCATCTGACAGCCGCAACGGATTTCTAAAAACATGTGCCGCAGGAATCGAGCATGACCCTTGATCTGGAAATGGCGGAAATCGCCAAGGTCTTCTTCCAGGAGAGCCGGGAAGGGCTGGATGCAATGGAAGCGGGCCTCCTGACCCTCGGAGCGACCGCCGACAGCGAAAGCATCAACACCATCTTCCGCGCCGCGCATTCCATCAAGGGCGGCGCAGCGACCTTTGGCTTTGCCGCGGTCGCGGACTTTACCCACGGCGTGGAGACGCTGCTCGACGAAATGCGCAACGGCGTGCGGCCCGTCACCGCCGAGGCCGTTCAGACGCTGCTGCAAGCCTGCGATTGCCTGCGCGAGATGGTCGCGGCAACCGAAGCCGAACAACCTCTCGATCAAGGCCGAATCGCCAGCCTCAATCTCGATATCACCAATATTCTCGGCGAGCGGCCGCATGCCGCGCCCGCGGCGCCAGCCATATCCGCGGCGCCCGCAGTGCCTGCGGCGCCCTCGGTACGGGCGGCGCCCGCAGCACCTGAGGCGCCGGCAGCGACCAACGGCGCCGTAGAGGCCGGCTGGCGCATCAACTTCGAACCGGTAGCGGACCTCCTGCGCCTGCGCAACGAGCCGACCCGGATGTTCGCGGAACTGAAGCGCCTCGGCGATTTCGCCGCCCACGCCGACGTATCCCGCATCCCGCTGCTCGATGCGCTCGACCCGGAGTCGTGCTATCTGTCGTGGAAAATCGAACTCGCGGGGCAGATTCCCCGTGCCGCTCTCGACGAAGTTTTCGATTGGGTGGACTCCGGATGCCGGCTCGAAATCATACCGACGGGAGAGGCCGTGCCAATCGCAGCCGGGCCCGCCGCGGCGGGCACGCAAACCCCGGCGTCTTCGAAATTGCCGACCGACGCACTCAAGCCGGCCGCGGCAAAGGCCGAACCGGCGGCGGGCGTTGCGCCGCTTGCCGCGGCTCCCGCACAACGCCCAAGCGGTGAACCAAACTCGATCCGCGTCGCCACCGAGAAGGTCGACGACATCATCAACTTGGTCGGGGAGCTGCTCATCACCCAATCGATGCTGTGCGGTTTCGCGGACGGCATCAATCCGAGCGATCTAGACCGGCTGCGACAGGGACTTGCACAACTGGCGCGCAATACGCGCGAGCTGCAGGAAAGCGTGATGCAGATCCGCATGCTGCCGATCAGCTTCGCGTTCAATCGCTTTCCGCGCATCGTGCACGATCTCTCGCGCAAATTGGGCAAAAAGGTCGAACTCAAGCTGGTCGGTGAAGCCACGGAGCTCGACAAGACCGTGTTGGAAAAGATCAACGATCCTCTCGTACACCTGGTCCGCAACGCCCTCGATCACGGGCTCGAGACCCCGGATCAGCGTCTCGCAGCCGGCAAGCAGGAAACCGGCACGCTCGAGCTGAGCGCGTTTCATGAGGGCGGCAATATCATCATCGAAGTGCGCGATGACGGCGCCGGCCTCAACAAGGCAAGGATCTTGAAGAAGGCCAGGGAACGCGCGCTGATTGCTCCGGATCAAGATCTCACCGACGAGCAAATCGACAACTTGATATTCATGCCGGGATTCTCCACCGCGGAGCAACTCAGCGACGTGTCCGGCCGCGGCGTCGGCATGGACGTGGTGCGAAGGAACATCAACGACCTCGGCGGTCACGTGCAGATCTCCTCCGAAGAGGGCCTCGGCAGCACGATTCGCATCCGCCTGCCGCTCACGCTCGCCATCCTCGATGGACAGTTGGTGCGGGTCGGCAAGGAGGTCTACATCATTTCGTTGCTGGCCATCGTCGAGACGATTCAAGTCACGAAACAGCTGGTCAATACCCTGGTGGGGCGTGCCCAGGTTTTTCGACTGCGCGATGAATATCTCCCCGTCGTCAAGCTCTGCGACCAGTTCGGCATCGAGTCCGACAGCAGGAGCGCGGAGGATGGTCTCCTGGTCGTCGTCGAATCGGACGGCAGGCGCGTCGGCGTACTCGTCGATGATCTGCTCGCGCAGCAGCAGGTGGTCATCAAGAGTCTCGAATCCAATTTCAGATCCGTATCGGGGATCGCCGGCGCCACCATCTTGGGCGACGGACAGGTGGCTCTGATCATCGATGTGCCGGGCCTGATCGGCTCTGCCATGAAGCAGGGCGGCGCCGCAGTTACCGCGCACGCGGCATGAAGTGAGCAGTTTTTAGAGGATATGAATCATGAGTACGGCGAAATCGAAAGCGGGCGCGGACAAATCCGCCACGGAAACCAGCGAGCAATACCTGACCTTCATGCTCGCCGGCGAGGAATATGGCGTGGATATCCTGCGCGTGCAGGAGATCAAGGGTTGGGACAAGGTAACGCGAATTCCGCATAGCCCCGACTATGTCTTGGGCGTGATCAACCTTCGCGGTGCCGTGGTGCCGATCGTCGACCTGCGGCGCCGGTTCGGTCTCGAAACGATCGAATTCGGACCGACTACGGTCATCATCGTCATGCGTGTGGCGGGCGCACGCAACGAGCGTACGGTGGGTGTGGTCGTCGATGCAGTGTCCGAGGTCTACAACGTGGACCCGGCCGACACGAAACCGCCGCCGGACGTCTGCGGCGGCGTCGATACCGTGTTCGTCAAGGCGCTCGCCACCATCGAAGAGAAGATGCTCATCCTGCTCGATATCGATCGGCTCATCGGCAACAGCATCGCCGATGAATCCGCGACGGCAGCAGCGTGAGCGGCCCGAAAAGGCGCGCGTCCACGCCCAAGCGCGTGGCGCAAAGCAAGCGTGTGCAACCCAGGCGCCGGCCGCAACCGGAATGCGTGCCGCAGCCGGCGCCGCTGCAGCTCGACTCGCGGCTGACGATCGCGCAGGCAGCCGACCTGCATCGGTCGCTCGCGGCGCGGCTCGCGGACGGCGGTCCCGTCGTGTTGGACGGCTCCCGAGTGGAGGAGATCGACACGGCGATGCTTCAGCTGCTCGCGAGCCTCTGGCGTACCGCGCGGGAGCGCGGCATTCCCTGCGCATGGCAGGCCGCGTCGGACGCTCTGCGGCACACCGCCGCACTCATTGGCGTTGCCGAAGCACTGCACTTCGTCGGCAGCGATTCGGTGCGGGGCCTCGATCGTGCCCCCGCCTGAATCGCCGGGCGTCGGCGCCGAGCAATGCGGCGCCTGGCTCGAATGGGCGGCCACTCAAGTGGACACCTGTCTCGCCAGCGACGCCACGGCTTGCAGTCAGCTGCTCGCGTCGCTCGACGATTTGATGAGCCTGGCGCAGCCCGTCACCCAAGGCGGAGCTTCACCAGCCGATGCAGCGATGGCGCGGAAAATGTCGGCCGTCATCGTCGCGGTCCAAGGGCATGACCGCGTCATGCAGGGGCTCAGTCACGTCGCGCAGTCGCTGCGCGCCTTGCGTCGACATTTGGGCGACGCACGATGCGCGGAGTCGAGCGAAGCATGGCGCAGGCTGCGCGAGCAGCAAATGCAGTCGTTCAGCATGGCCGAGGAGCGTGTGCTGTTCGCGCGCATGCTCGCGCACGATTCGTGCGAGAACGCGGCGGCGAATCCCCACGACGCCGTGGAGCTCTTTGGAACGGAACCTTAGGTCCGCAGACCCGTGAATACATTGACTGTCGAAAGGGAATTCGAGCTCACCGACGCGGAGTTCAAGCGGCTGCGCGATCTCGTGCACCTGCGCACCGGCATAGCACTGTCGGACGCCAAGCGCGAGATGCTCTACGGACGCCTCGCGCGGCGTCTGCGCAAGCTCAACATGACGTCGTTCGCGAAATATTGCGACTTGGTCGAGCACGGCGGCGCCGAGGAATTGCAGGAGCTGACCAATGCGATCACGACGAATCTCACGTCGTTTTTCCGCGAAAATCACCACTTCGAGATGCTGGCCGGCGAGGCCTTCCCGCAAATCGAGGCCGCGCGCTCCGTCACCCAGCGCATCCGGCTTTGGTCGGCCGGCTGCTCGACAGGCGAGGAGCCTTATTCTCTCGCCGTCGTCATGCGGGAAATGCTCGCCCATCTACCGCGGTGGGACATCAAGCTTCTCGCCACGGACATCGACTCGAAGGTAGTGGCGACCGCCGCCGAGGGCGAGTACGCGGAAGAACGCTTCAGCGGCGTGCAGAGCCGAGCGCCTGAAGAAGTGGTTCCCGCAGGTCGCGGCTCGTCCCGGCTTCAAGGCGGCGTCCGCCGAGCTCAAATCGCTGATCACCTTCAAGCAGTTGAATCTGCTCGATTCTTGGCCGATGAAAGGACCGTTCGACGTCATATTTTGCCGCAATGTCGTCATCTATTTCGACAAGGCGACGCAGCGCACGCTGTTTGACCGGATGGCGGAGTTGCAGGAGCCGGGCGGCTGGCTGTTCATCGGTCACTCGGAAAGTCTTCTCAACGTGACGCGCCACTACAAGCTCGTAGGGCGCACGGTCTATCGACGGACGGACTGACGTGGCCACCGCAACCCTTGCAGTCCTGGACGGACGGTTGCCGCCGGCGCTGCCCCAATTCGCGCATATCCGCCGCGCCTGGGACGCGGAGATGGGCGTCCCGGTCGCGAAATTGCTGCCGGGCGACTATTACGTTACCCGGCACGACGAGGCCATTTTCACCGTACTGGGTTCCTGCGTGTCGGCCTGCGTGCGCGAACGCAAGCTGGGAATCGGCGGCATGAATCACTTCATGCTGCCGCTGGACGAATCGGGCGGCACCAGCGCCTGGGCCGAAAATATCGTCAGCTCCGCGACGCGCTACGGCAATGTCGCGATGGAGCATCTCATCAACGACATCATGAGTCTCGGCGGCCAGCGCTCGAATCTCGAGTTCAAAGTGATCGGCGGCGGCAAAGTGCTCGACATGGCGCTCGACGTCGGCGGGCGCAACGCGCAGTTCGTGCGGGACTACCTGAAGACCGAGGGCTTTCTGATAGCCGCCGAGGACCTCGGCGACAGCTTCGCCCGCAAGCTTTACTACAGCCCGGCGACCGGCAAGGTGCGGGTGAAGCGCCTGGTTTCCAGCGTCAACCGCTTGGTGTTCGCACGCGAGCAGGAAGCCGCGCCGACGGCCGCGCAGGTCGGGTTCGGATCCGTCGAACTGTTCTAGCGAGAGTGAACGATGAATAAGAAAATTCGCGTTCTGGTGGTCGACGATTCGGCGGTCATGCGCCAGCTGCTGACCGAGATCCTGAATTCCGATCCGGATATCGAGGTCGTCGGAACCGCGCCGGATCCGTTCGTCGCCCGCGAAAAAATCAAATTGCTCAACCCCGATGTGCTGACGCTCGATGTGGAGATGCCGCGCATGGACGGACTCGCGTTCCTGCGCAACCTCATGCGCCTGCGCCCGATGCCCGTGGTCATGTGCTCCTCGCTCACGCAGAAGGGCGCGGCCGTCGCGCTCGATGCGCTCAGCTTGGGCGCGATCGACTTCGTCGCCAAACCGGCGGTCGATGTGATTCACGGCATCAAGGAAGCCGCGCAGGAGATCGTCTCCAAGGTGAAGATGGCATCGCGCGCCCAGGTGCGGCCGCTGGTGGAGCATGCACCCGCCGCACGCCGTCGAGGAGCGGCACGATGCCGGTGCCGTGCTGCCGAAGCGCAGCGCGCCCACGCATTTTGCCACCACCGACCGGATCATCGCGATCGGAGCATCTACCGGCGGCACGGAAGCCATCAAACAAGTGCTCTCGAGCCTGCCTGCGGACATTCCGGGGATAGTCATCGTGCAGCACATTCCGAAGGCCTTCAGCGGTCCCTTCGCGATGCGCATGAACGCCTCTTCGGTGCTCAATGTGTGCGAAGCGAGCGATCGGCAGCCCATCCTGGCCGGGCATGCCTACATCGCGCCGGGGGATCAGCATCTGCTCGTGGTGCGCGACGGCGCGCGCTATCAATGCCGCTTGAGCGACGGCGATTTGGTCAATCGGCACCGACCCTCGGTGGATGTGCTGTTTCGCTCCGTGGCGCAGAGCGCCGGCCGCAATTCGATCGGCGTGATGCTGACCGGCATGGGACGCGACGGCGCCGAGGGCATGAAGGAAATGCGGGACGCGGGCGCCTCGACCATCGCCCAGGACGAAAACAGCAGCGTGGTATGGGGCATGCCGGGCGCCGCCTGGCAGATCGGTGCGGTGCAATCCCTACATCCGTTGCAGGAAATCGCTGCACGCATCGTCGAACTCGCGAATGCGCCGGCGGAATCGCTGCAGTGCAAGGCCCAGTCCGGTTGACGCTTTATTTTGCGGCGACACTCAAGAAAGGGGCAGTGCGTCCGTTACTCAAGGTGACATAGCGGTTGCAATGTCAGGTGTGCAGTAGGAGTCATTGGATGAAGATTCTGATCGTCGACGATTCCACCGCCATGCGCATGATCGTCAAGAAGACGCTGCGCCTGGCAGGGTTCGAGGGACACGACGATTTCCGAAGTCGATGACGGCGCCAAGGCGCTGGCGGCGATCAAGGCGTCGAAGCCGGATCTCGTGCTCTCCGACTGGAACATGCCGAACATGACGGGGCATGCAATTGCTCGAGGCGCTGCGGCCGACGGAATCAAGCTGACTTTCGGCTTCATCACCACCGAAGCGACGCCCGACATGCGCGCCAAGGCGATGGGCGCCGGTGCAAAATTTCTCATCTCCAAGCCGTTCACGCCGGAGTCGTTCAAAGAACACCTCGGCGCCCACATTCGCTGAGTCGCGTTCGAGAGACCAGAGAGAAAGTCATGGCGACCGCCTATCCCGCTGCCGGATGCCCCGAAAATAGTTCAAATGCTGGGCCTGCTGTTCGACGGGCTGGATGTGAAGCCCGGCGGCACATTCGATCAGACGCCCGGCGGGCGGTGCGTGGTTCGGCGTGTTCGTCGCCGATGGCGGCGAGCCGGTGGCGTTGTGCGGCGCGGATGCGAATCTGGCTGCGACGCTCGGCGCCGCGTTCTCCATGCTGCCCGTCGCGGCCGCCAAGGATGCCGCGAAGACGCGCGAGCTCACCCCGGTGATGATCGAGAACATGCGCGAGATCATGAATATCTGCACGCGCCTGGTGATGGACGAATACCTCGCCGCATTTGAAGCTCGATCAGCTCTATCCGAGCAAATCGCTGCCCGCCGCCGGCGGCGGCATTGCTGGCGGCACCGGCCAGGTCGCCGCGAGTTTCAGGTGCAATTGCCGAAGTACGGCGGCGGCGTGCTCACCTTTTTGACGGTTTGATTCACGGGCGACGCGGTCGCCAAGGGCACGACGATGAAATCAACGATGAAAACATTTCTGATTGGAGCCATCTTCGCGGCACTGCCGCTCGCGGGCGCCATGGCGGCTGCGCCGAGCAAGGACGAGGTCGTCGCGGTCGTCAAGAAGGCGGTGGAATTCTACCAGGCCAACGGCAAGGACAAGGCGCTCGTGGAGTTCAACAAGAAGGACGGTCTGTTCGCCAAGGGCGAAGACTACGTCGACGTTCACGACGTCAGCGGCATATGTGTCGCGCATCCGATCTCTCCCGCCAAGGTGGGTCTCAACCGGCTCGACCAATCCGATTCCGCCGGCAAGTTCTACATCAAGGACCTGGTCGAAGCGGCCAAGCAAAAGCCGTCCGGCTGGATCGAATATGTGATGAAGAATCCCACGACGGGAAAACTCCAGGACAAGACGGCGTATTGGGAAGTGCACGACGGACTCATCTTCAAGGCAGGCACCTACACCGAATAGGTGGGGCGACCGGCGGCAGAGCTCACATGAAAACCATCGGCGATATTTCCCTGCGTTGGCAGATGCTGTTCGCGCCGCTGCTGCTGATCCTGGCCATTCTCGTCATCGAGGCGGTGACCTACCGCCAGCAGACCGCGGTGGATGCAGCCACGACGCGCCTGTTCAATGACACGGTCCACCGTCTGACCGAACTCAACGAGGCGGATTTATTCGCATTGGACATCAATGGGCGGATGTTTCGCGCCATGACGCTCGTGCAGAACGGCGCACCGCCGAAGATGGTGCGCGGTCTGGTCGATTCCCTGCCGAACGATCTGGACCAACTGGGCGAGAAGCTGAGCGCCGTTTCCCGCCGTGCCGCCGAGAGCGGCCACGCGCCGGAAGCCGCGAAACTCGGCGAATTGGCGGGCAAGTACCGCAGGTCCGGCACCGAGTTCTCGAAAGTCCTGTTCGCCGATCCAAGCGTCGCAGTCGACTATGCGACCTCCGCCGGCGCCTTCTTCCAGGAATTGCACGGCACTCTCAAAGTGCTGTCGACATCCTACGACGAGGCTTCGGCAGCCGAGTTCGCCGGCATGAAAGGCAGTGCAGAGAGCGCCATGCGCCGCACTGCGATCGGTGGATTGCTCGCGGTCGTCGGCGGTCTCGCGGTGAGCCTGTGGCTGGCGCGATCCCTGACGGCGCCGCTGGTCGAACTGACGCGCGTCGTCGCCGCGCTCGCTCGCGCCGATTGGTCCGTCAGCGTTCCGTACGCCGCGCGCGGCGACGAAGTCGGGCGCATGGCCCGCGCGGTCAACGTGTTTCGCGACAACGGCGTCGAACATGAACGGCTCAAGCGCATCGAGGAAGAGGGGCGGCAACGGGCACTGGCGCGCGAGGCGGCGGATCTCGAGCGCGATAAGGCCGAGCAGGCCCGCATGACGCGCGAATCGGAGCGGGCCCGTTCATTGACGCAGATGACGGAACGCTTCGATGCCACCGCACACACGGTTTTGGGCAGCTTCGCGAAAGCGTTCGCGAACTTGCAGGAAACCGCAGCCACCATGGGCGCGGCCGCCGATGCCACGAGCACCCAGGCGGAGGGGGTGTCGCAGTCCGCCTTGAAAGCCTCGAACAACGTGCAGAGCATCGCCGCTTCCTTCGACGAGCTCGGCAAATCGATCGCTCAGATCTCCGAGCAGGTGAGCGCGTCCTCGACCATGGCCGCTGCCGCGACTCGCGATGTCGACAAGCTCAACACCACGCTGCAGTCGGTGAACGCCGCATCGCTCGAGATCGGCTCGGTGCTCGATTTCATCAAATCCGTCGCGAGCCGCACCAGCCTGCTCGCGCTCAACGCCAACATCGAAGCCGCACGCGCAGGACCCGCCGGACGCGGCTTCGCGGTGGTGGCCAATGAGGTCAAAGCGCTCGCGACCCAGACCAAGGAAGCGACGGATGGCGTCGCCGCCAAGGTCGGGCGCATTCAGACGCTCTCCAGCGATGCGGCGGGCGCCGTGACCTCGATCGCGGCGACGATCCACGCGATAAATACCGGTTCCGCCTCGATTTCCAGTGCCGTCGCCGGCCAGAGCGCCGCGATGCGCGATATCGGCTCGACGGTGCAGTCCGCGGCCGACTTCACGCGGCGCGTCAGCGACCAGATACAAGAGGTCAAGGACACCGCCGGCGAAACAGGACAAGCGGCCGAGGGCGTCCTGCATGCGTCCGCCGACCTTGCCCAGCAGACCGATTCGCTCGAGTCCGAGGTATCGGGATTCCTCAACCTGGTGCGCCCGAAGAGAGCCTCCGACCGCGCGGACACGCCGGTGAACGTTCGGCGCGTGGCCGGCTGAACAACTCAATATCGTAAATATGCTAGGAAAGTTCTCATGAATTACCGCAACTCCGTCGGCGCCCGGGTGACGCTGGCCTTCGCCACAGTGATCGTCGTCTTCGGCGGCGCGGTGGCCCTCAGCATCGCCAGATTGGCCGCCTTCAATGCCGTGACTCGGCGACATCACCAGCCATCAGTTCGCGAAGGTCGAGACGGCGATGCCTGGGAAATCAGCCTGTTTCGGATTCGATGCGCCGCACACGCAACGTGCTCGTCATGGACGACAAGGCGAGATCCAGGGAGAAATCGCCGCCTTGCGAGCGCTCGATGGAGAAGAGAAAGCAACTCGCGGACACGATGGCCTCGCTGGTTCAATCAGCGGAAGGCAAGGCATTGCTGCGCGTCGCGCTCGATGCCGACGCCGCCACCGTGCCGCTCGATGCAGGATTCCTCCGCCAGATCGAAGCCGGTGACATCAAGGCTGCGAAGGAGACTGCTGATGCAGCGCGCGCGACCCGCGCAGTTGGCGTCTATCCGGCTTTGGAGAAGTTGGGCGAGCACGAACGGGTGCACATTCAGGCGCGGCCGACGATCAAGCCGCCTCCTACCACAGCACCCAGAGTCTTCTGATCGCGCTGGCGCTCGCCGCCGTGGCGGTTGCCTGCGTGCTCAGCTGGCTGATCACGCGCGCCATCAGGAATCCGCTTGAACCATGCCGTGGCGGTGCTGGCGGAGATCGAAAAAGGCAATTACACCAGCCAGGTAGCGGTGGACAGGAAGGACGAACTCGGCCAGACCCTGCAGGGTCTCGAGCGCATGCAGACCGCATTGCGCGAGCGGACCGAGAAGGAGCATACGGCGGCCATGGAGAACGCGCGGATGCGCACCGCGTTGGATCGGATGTCGGTGGGGGCCATGCTGGCAGATCCGGCCGGAAACATCGTTTATGCGAACGACGCCGTGCTGGCGATATTCCGCACCCGCGTCAACGAGATCCGCAAGCAGCTGCCGACCTTCGATGCGGATCGCATCGTCGGCGCTTCATTCGACACCTTCCACCGGGTCCCCTCTCATCAGCGCAATTTGCTGGCGGGCCTCACGGGCACGCACACGATTGACCTCAACATGGGCGACGCGGTGCTGCGCGCCGTCATCAACTCGGTGACCGATGCCGACGGCAAGCGGGTCGGTTCGGTGGTGCAATGGGTGGACCGCACTGCGGAAGTCGCGACGGAGCACGAGGTCGAGGCCGTCGTCGCGAAGGCGATCGAGGGGGATTTGACGGCACGAATCCGCGAGGAGGGCAAGGAGGCATTCTTCAAGACTCTGGCGACCGGGGTGAACCGATTGCTCGCCAACATGGCCGACGTGGTGCGCAGCATGTCGCGAGCGGCGGCCGAAGTGCGCACGGGATCGGAGGAGATCTCGCGCGGCAACGCGGATTTGAGTCAGCGCACCGAGGAGCAGGCCTCGAGCTTGGAGGAGACGGCCTCCTCGATGGAGGAGATGACTTCCACGGTCAAGAACAATGCGGACAACGCCGCTCAGGCGAACCAGCTGGCCTCCGCGGCCCGCGAGCAAGCCGAACGCGGTGGTTCGGTGGTCGGTGCGGCGGTGGTCGCGATGGGGGAGATCAATGCGTCCTCGAAGCGCATCGCCGACATCATCAGCGTCATCGATGAGATCGCGTTCCAGACCAACCTGCTGGCGCTCAACGCGGCGGTGGAAGCGGCGCGCGCCGGCGAGCAGGGCCGCGGCTTCGCGGTGGTCGCGTCGGAGGTCAGAAACCTAGCGTCGCGCAGTGCCGAGGCGGCCAAGGAGATCAAGACTCTGATCCAAGACTCCGTGGGCAAGGTGACGGAGGGGACCAAGCTGGTGGACGAATCGGGCAAGGTCCTGGCCGAAATCGTGACTCGCGTCACGAAAGTTACGGACGTCATGGCGGAGATAGCCAGCTCGAGCCGCGAGCAAGCCTCGGGCATCGAGCAGGTGAACAAGGCGATCACGATGATGGACGAGGTGACGCAGCAGAATGCCGCGCTGGTGGAAGAGGCCTCGGCGGCGGCCCAGGCGCTCACGGCGCAGGCCGCAAACCTGACACAGATGATTGCACGCTATCAGGTCGGGGAGGGGAATGCCGATGAGGCTCCGCGCGCAGCCGCGCGGCCACCGGCCGCAGCCCGACTCGTGGAGCGCCGCGCGCCCACACGCCCCATGACCGGCAAGAAGCGGGCGGCACCCAGCGCGGCGGCCGCCGCACCCCAACGCTCGGCGCCCTCGGCCGGCGACGAGCAGTGGAAGGAGTTCTAGGCGGCGATTGCCGGCCGCCGCACCGGCCGCCCTGCACAATTTTTCCAGCACGCACGCTTCATTTAATGCGCCCGCGGCCGCTAAAGGATCAATAGCGAGACACCGCGGTCAATTTAAGAGGAGCAAATGCAGCATCGAGAGGCCTTGCCATACCGCCTGCGGAACGCGGCGGCGCTCATTTGCGGTCTGTGCATAGCCGCCGCGGCTCATGGCGCAGGATTGGTCGGCGGCGTGCGGCTTGGGGTTCTGCCGCAAAGCTGGCTCGATGACAACGGCAGCCCGATATCTCTGTCCGGTTTTACCGGGCAGCGCGTGGTGCTGACGATGGCCTATGCGAATTGTCACCGGATCTGCCCGATGACGATCGCGTCGCTCACGCGATTACAGGCCGCGCTCGATGCCAAGGGCGAGCACGCAGTGTTCGTGGTCGTGGGCTATGACCCCGAGAACGATGATCCCGCGGCTTGGCGCCATTATCGGCGCAGCCATCGGTTGGATCGGCCCAGCTGGCACTTCCTCACAGGTTCCGATGCCGACACGGCACAGTTGGCCCGGCAGCTCCACTTTGAACGCTGGAAATACGACGAGCATGTGATGCATGACTCGCGGGTGCTCGTGTTCGACACCCATGGATTGTTGGCGCGTGAGCTCGGTCCGGAGACCGGCGACTGGTCGGACGCGCTGTGAAAAAACTTGGATTCTCAATGCGAGGTTTTATGATCAGATCGATACGACGAAACGGCCGGGCCATCTGCCTCGGCGCGCTTCTAGCTGTCGGCGTGCCTTCCGTCATCTGGGCGGCCGAGGCGAGTCCCGACACGGCCACACTGCACAAGGAGCTCGAGCAGAGCATCAAAATGATCGATGCGCTGGCAGCTCGGGTGAAGGAACTCGAATCGAAGCTCGCGTCGATACCCGCCGCCGCCCCTGCCGCACCCCCACCCGTGGCCGCAGCGCCGGTGCCGGCGCCGCAGGATGCGGCGCGCCTCCAGGCCGTCGAGCAGCAGATCAATCAGATAGAGACGGCGAATGCCTCGCGTCAAGGCGATGACACCGGATTGCCGGTGCATGGGTTTGCCGACGTCGACATCGGCAACCACAATCCGTTTCACGCGTATGAGAAGGGCGCCAGCCTCAACAACCTTGATCTTTATCTGACGCCGAAGCTCGGCGGCAAGTGGCTGTCGCTGTTCGAACTCAACTTCGAGGTCGATTACCAGGGCAACGTCGGCGTGGATATCGAGCGCGGGCAGCTGGGCTACCAGTTCAGCGATGCGGCGACGGTGTGGGTCGGGCGCTTCCATACCCCCTACGGGTACGTCAATACGGCGCTCCATCACGGCGTGTGGCTCAATGATTCGCTGCGACGACCCGCCTTCCTCATGTTCGAAGACCAAGGCGGCGTGCTGCCGGCGCACACGGTCGGTGCGTGGCTGACCGGCGCCGAGCGCGGCGACGGCGGCAAAGTGCTGTACGACGTGTTCGCCGGCAACGGCCAGCAGATCATCGACGGCCTCATCGACATGCGCAGCGGCGGCAACGATCACGGCAAGCTCATTTACGGCGGCCGGCTCGGCTATCAGTGGACCGCCGGCCCGGCAGAGGGGCTGTTGGTCGGTGCCAACGCCTTCGAATCGAAGATCGAAGATAATCAAATACCGGAGGATCTGACCGAGGTGCGGGTCGCCGGTGCTTACGCCGTGTACGACACGGACACCTGGGAAGTGCTGTCGGAGGCCTACCTGTTCGACAACGTCGACGTCTATCAGAGCGAGGGAACCCACCGCAGCAACGCCTACTTCGTGCAAGCCGGCTACCGCTTACCGTCCTTCATCCCGTACGCCCGCTACGAGCGCGCACATCTGGATCAGACCGACCAGTATTTCGCCCAGCAGATGACCGGCTTCTCCTACTACCGGACCGCCGCCGGATTTCGGCGCGATCTGAATCCGAAGGTGGCGATCAAGTTCGAAGTGGCCAACACGCACTACACGGATCGCGCGCTCGCGAACCCCAACCTGTTCTTCGCCCGGCTGCCCGTCACGAGCTTCAACGAGTTCCTCGCTCAGCTCGCGATCCGCTTCTAGGCCCCACAGGAAGCCACGAGATGCACACCAAGTTCACAGCACCATTCGCGACCCGTCATGCCGGCCCGTCATGGTCGATGCTCCTGCCCATCGTCGGCACGCTGTTGATAGCCGCGGCCTGGGGCCCTCGCGCGCACGCCGGCGACATCTATATCGCGTGCAGCGCGGGCGTCACGCTGTCCATGACGGACATACGCGACGTTTTCTTGGGCGAGAAGCAGTTCGCCGGGCCGGTCAAGCTGCTGCCGGTCGACAACGCCGCCTCGCAGGCGGAGTTCCTCGATAAGGTCATGAAAATGGACGCGACCAAGTACACCACGGCGTGGACGAAGAAGTCGTTTCGCGATGGCTCGACGCCGCCATCCGTCAAGAGCGGCGACGGTGAAGTCGTCGAATTCCTCAAGCACACGCCGGGCGGCTGCGGGTACCTGGGCGCGGCGCCGCCGGCCGGACTGACGCTGATCGGCAAGATCTGAGCGCACGATTGGCGGGACACGGCAGACGACTTCCCCATGAAAACGCCAAACACCGATCGACTCGTGGCGCTGCAATTTCTGGTTGTGGTGTTGCCCGTGGTCGTGGTGCTGCTTGCTCAGATGCTGGCGGATTCGCGGCGCGCGGCGGCGCAGACCCAATCCCGGCCGATGCACGAACTGGCGCAGCATGCCCGGGTCGACTACTCGACCTTCATGAACGGCGTCTCCGACGCCGTCGACACCGGCACATTGTCGGATCAGGCCGCGCATGCGCTCGCGTCGGCCGCCGGAGGGCTCGAGGCGCTGGGCACGAAGGACAAATCCGCGGCGATCGCCTCCGCCACGCAGATCGCGGCTGAGCTCTCGAGCGCACTCGGCAAGGGGGCGGCGATGGCTACGATCATGTCGCAGCGCGACAAGATAAAAGCCGCCGACAAGCTGACCCAGGACATCGACGATGAGCTGGCGCGCCGCGACGTCGAAGTCTTCAACGAGTCAGTGGCTTCCGCGCGGCGCCAGCAAATCATTGTCGCCGGAGCGTTGCTCGTGACCTTTGCGCTGACTTACGTTTTCGTCGTCAGAACGCAGAGGCGGCTGCGCAAGCAACTCGCGGCGGACCATGCGATCGCGGAGGAGGGGCTGCGGCTGCGCAATGCGCTCGATAACTGTTCCACCGGCATCATAGTGGCCGACGCCGCAGGCACCGTCGTCCACGCCAACCGCGCCGTCTGCATGCAGCTCGCCTCGCTCGACCGAGAACTGCGCAGCCGCGGCTTTGCGAACGGCTGCGATCATCTCGAGGGTGGCCGATTGGACGATCTTTTCGGCCAGGCGGGGCTCACGGAGTCGCTGAAGAGCCGGCACAGCGGCACCGTGAAACTGCGGGGGCACACGTTTCGAACGGCGATCGATCCGGTGCTGGACGCGAACGGCAGCCGCGTCGGCTACGTAGTCGAGTGGGCCGACCGGACCTCGGAGATCGCGCTCGAAGGCGAAGTCGCCACCGTGGTCGCCGCTGCGTCACGCGGCGACTTCACGGCGCGTATCAGCGACAAGGTCGCCCGCTCCCAAAACGGCCTCAATGACTTCAACCGGCAACTCGCCGAGGGCATCAACCGCCTTCTCGAGAGCAGCGAGGACGGTCTCGATGATATCGCGCGAGTGCTGGAGGCGTTTGCCGAAGGCAACCTTTCCGAGCGCATTGATCGCGACTACGGCGGCACTTTCGCCAAGTTCAAGGAGTACTTGAACCGCACGGCGAATACGCTCGAGGTGATGATTGGCAAGATCAAGCATGCGTCGAATACGATTGCGACCGCAACCCGCGAGATCGCGCAGGGGAACCAGCACCTCTCCGAGCGCACCGAGCAGCAAGTCGCGGGGCTCGAGGAGGCAGTCAGCTCGCTCGCGGACATCACCGGCGTAGTGCGCAAGAACTCCCAGGGAGCGCAACAGGCGAGCAGCCACGCGGACGGTGCGCTCAGTGTCGCCCGCCGCGGCGGTGAACTCGTCAGCAGCCTCGTGAATACCATGAGCGGTATCACCGGCTCCTCGAGGAAGATCAACGACATCACCGGGGTAATCGACAGCATCGCGTTTCAGACGAACATTCTCGCGCTCAACGCGGCCGTCGAGGCGGCGCGGGCCGGCGAGCAGGGGCGCGGATTCGGGGTGGTCGCGGGGGAGGTCCGCGCACTGGCCCAGCGCAGTGCGACCGCTGCGAAGGAAATCAGCGCGCTGATCAACAGCTCGGTGGAGCAGGTGCGCGCGGGCTCGGAACTCGTGAATACGGCCGGCCGGACCATGTCCGAGATTGTCGACGCCGTCGAGCGCGTCACAGCAATTATCGCGGAAATATCGGAAAGTTCGCGGGCACAAACGCTGAGTATCGAGCAAATCAACGCCGCGGTAGCCGAAATCGACGGGACCACGCAACAGAACGCGGCACTGGTGGAGCAAGCGGCCGCCGCGGCCACTTCGCTCGAAACCCAAGCCGCCGAACTCGTCAATTCGGTGACGGCGTTTCGCCTGAGCGACGCCGCGGCCGCGCCGGGCAAGTTGCACGCGGCCTAGGGGGCCGCACCGGCCGGCCAGGTGACATTGCGATTCCCCGGGGGTTGTCGTGCGCTCAGTGAATAGCATGTGTTTGTGTCTTGGGCTGCTGGTCGCGGCCGACACACGCGCGGCGGATTTTACATTCGACGTGCTCGCCGAACTCGTCCGTTCCCACAGCGTGGCGACCGTCGAACAAGCGCTGGCGGCCCTGCCCGCCGAGCTGCGCGCGAACTATGCGCTCGTGTTCGCCAGCCGCAGTCTGCAGGACGCCGCGCCGGCCGCGCCGAGAGCGATTCTCTACGGCGCCGATGGCCGCTTCATCGTGACATTCAACGGCGACGCCGGCGAGCGCGGCTACGATGTGCTCGAGACGATGCAGTTCGACGAGCGCAGCAACAGCTTCCACTTTCGCGAGGTGTCGTTCCCGAGCGCGGGCGAGAGCCCCAAGGTATCCGAGGACAATCCCGGGCGCTGCACGGCCTGCCATGGGCGCCCGGCGCGGCCGATCTGGGATACGCTCCCAACCTGGCCCGGCGTCTACGGCGAGCGCTACCGCGCCGGCCTGTCGAAGCCGGAATCGATCGGCATGCAGGCATTTCTCGCGCGCCAGGCGCAAGACCCGCGCTATCGGTACCTGATCGGTGCGCGGCGCTTCGGCGATCGCGCGACCTACGTCGCGAGTTCCACTGCCCTCTACGACGGTGAGAATTTCGAGCCGCCGAACGCACGTCTGTCGGTGTTCCTCGCCACGCTCAACGTGCGCTCGTTGGTCGCCAATCTGGCGGCCCAGCCGGCATTCGCACCGCATCGCTACGTGCTGCTGGCCGCCGCTGCAGGCAATTGCGGGGATCTCAAGTCCTTCTTTCCGGCATCGATGCGGCCCGCTTCGGCGCAAGCCATGGCCGACTACGGTCAGTCCGCGGCCGCGGCGGCGGGGGCGCAACAGGAGGCGGCCAAGCGACTGAGGCGCGCGAGCAATGCCGAGAGCTACCGCGCCGGAGCCGCCACCAGCGATCCGATGATGCTCAGGTTCATCGCTGAGCGGCTGGTTGGAATGCCGCGCCAGCGCTGGAGCCTGGCGCTCGAAGAGGGGACGTACGACTTGGCCGCTCCCGAGGGCGCGCTCTCGCTCGAACAGTTGCTGTTCGAGCGGCTGGCCGGCAGCGAGCCTGACCTGCGCGAATTGCATGCTTTTCGCAGCTTCAGCGCGACCGATGCCTATTGCGCGGAGCTGTCGCGGCGCAGCGAACGCGAGCTGACGGCGTTCTACGGCACAGCCGGCAGCGAGCGCATGCGCGCGGCTGCGAGCACGCCAGTGACGGCCGGCGAAGTGCACTCTGCTCCGCGGCTGCTCGACCACTGCATCGAATGCCACACCGGTGATGTGGGGCCGGCGTTGCCGTTCGGCGATCCGGAGGCGCTCGCTCCGCGCCTGCGGGCGGGCGGCTATGCGCACGGCCGCCTGCTCGACGAGATTCTCTATCGTCTGGCACCCGAGGCCGGTGCGGCGCGGATGCCTCGGGACATCAATGCGACGCCCGCGGAGCGGCACGATCTGGAAGACTACTTCGTGCGCCTCGCGACGCCGTAGGCGTGCCGCGCGGTCAATCTGCCTGCGCCGTCTCGAATCCCGTCAACACATTCACCACGTTGATGCCGATCGCGTCGACGGCGTATCCGCCTTCGAGCACGAACAGTGTTGGCAACGCGCAGTCGCCGATCATGCGGCCATAGGCGAGAAAATCCGCAGATTGCAGCCGGAAGAAGCTGATGGGATCCTCCGCGAAAGTGTCCACACCTAGAGATACCACCAACGCGTCAGCGCGAAACCCGGCGATGCGCGTCAATGCGGCGCGCAGTGCGTCCTGCCAGGCCGTGAAGCCCGTGCCGCGGGGAAGAGGAAGGTTCAGGGTGAACCCGGCGCCGTCGCCCGCGCCCGTTTCGTCGGCATACCCGGAAAAATAGGGAAATGCATCGGCCGGGTCGCCATGCAGCGAAACATACAAGACGTCTTGGCGTTCGTAGAAGATATCCTGCGTGCCATTGCCGTGATGAAAATCGACGTCGAGAATGGCCACGCGTGCCGCCCCATTGTCACGCAGGTATTGGGCGGCGATGGCGGCATTGTTCAAGAAACAATAGCCGCCGTATAGATCGCGCGCCGCGTGATGTCCGGGCGGCCTGCACAGTGCAAACGCGGCGCGATCGCCGTCTTTGATCCGCGAGGCGCCGGTCAGCGCGACGTCGGCGGCGGCGCTGGCAGCCTCCCAGGTCCCCTGGCTGATCGAGGTCTCGCCCGCCATGGCGTAGTAGCCGAGTTTTCCCGTAATGCTGTTCGGGCAGCGTTGATTCATCCGGCGCGCGGGCCAGCAATCGGGGATGGCTTCGCCCCGATTGCCGGCGGCAACCCATTCGCTCCAGGCCTGCCGCAAGAACTCGATGTAGCTGCGGTCGTGAACGCGCAGCAGCGGAGCGGAACCGAAATTCGCCGGCCCGATGACTTGGCCGAGCCGCTGCGTCTCGACGCGTTCCAGGACGATTTGCGCGCGCTGCGGCGATTCGTGCGGGCGCACCAACTCTCCGCCGTAAAGTTCGGTGCGCGGGCTGCGCAGCGTATGCTGCGTGGAAAAGACCGTGATCATTCAATCTGCTCCCTGAATCCCGCCGTGTATTGTAGGGCCGTGACCATGACCTCGCATGTCGCAATCTGGGGAATCGCAGGACTCGCCACCGCGGGAGTCATTTTTCGCCCCATGAAAGTGCCGGAAGCGGTTTGGGCGTCGGGCGGTGCCGTCGCCCTGGTGTGCCTGGGGCTGCTGCCGGTGAGCGCCGCGCTCGACGGAGTCGGCAGGGGAGTTGATGTCTACCTGTTCTTGACCGGAATGATGCTGCTCGCGGAACTCGCGCGGCAGGAAGGGCTGTTCGACTGGCTGGCTGCGCGAGCCGCGTCCATGGCCCGGGGTTCGGCGACGCGCCTGTTTGGTCTCGTTTATATCGTCGGAATCGTAGTCACGGCATTCCTGTCCAATGATGCCACGGCGGTGGTGCTGACCCCCGCCGTCGCGGCAGTCGCCCGCGCAGCCGCCGTCGAGCGGCCCTTACCCTATCTCCTCGTGTGCGCATTCATCGCCAATGCGGCGAGCTTCGTCCTGCCGATCTCCAATCCGGCGAATCTTGTGATCTACGCCAATCACATGCCGCCGCTGCTGGTGTGGCTGCCGCGCTTTGCGCTGCCGTCGCTCTTGTCGATCGGCATCACCTACGCTCTCCTGCGGTGGACGCAACGCGACGCGTTACGGCAGTCCGTAGCGGCCCGCGTGACGGTCCCGGCCTTGTCGCGCGCGGGCAAATTGACGGCATCGGGCATTGCGGCCACCGCCGGCGCGCTGATGCTGGCGTCGGCGTTGGGGATTCAACTCGGACTCCCGACCTGCATCGCGGGTCTCGCGACCCTCGTGGCGGTTGCGTTGACGCTGCGCTCGTCGCCGTGGCGTTTTCTTCGCGAGGTTTCCTGGGGAGTGATCCCCTTGGTGGCCGGCCTGTTCGTGCTCGTCGAAGCTTTGGACCGGTCCGGCGTCATTCAGTCGCTCAGCGATTTCTTACGCGACCAAGCGCGGCACTCGGCAGGTCTCGCCGCGGCGGCGGCGGGCGTTGCGGTCGGCGTCGCTTCGAATCTCATCAACAACCTGCCCGCGGGGCTGATCGCGGGCACTGCAGTACGGACGGCCAGTGTGCCGCCCAACGTTGCCAGTGCAATCCTCATCGGCGTCGATCTGGGCCCCAACCTTTCGGTGACCGGGTCGCTGGCGACGATTTTGTGGCTGGGCGCGCTGCGGCGGGACGGCATCCAGGTCAAAGCGCGGGACTTTCTCAAATTGGGTCTTTTGATCATGCCGCCGGCGCTCCTGCTCGCGCTCGGCGGCCTGCTGCTGGTCGGGTGAACGCGCCGCGGCCTCTGCCCGCTACCGCTGCGTTGCAGCAATTTCCTTGACACTCGCTCGGCTGGTTCCTACAATCGCCGGCCTTTGTCTCCGGGCACAAGCGCGGGGCCCTACGCGCCCGTTTATTTAAGTTTATGCATCGGCCGCCCCGAAGATCTAGGGGCGGCTCAAAAGGTATTTATGGCGACGACGACGCAACTGATTCGCACCGGCCGGAACGAGCCTGCCTGGAAGTCCAAGGTTCCTGCGTTGGCAGCCTCGCCGCAGAAGCGCGGAGTTTGCACTCGCGTATATACGACCACGCCGAAGAAGCCCAATTCGGCGCTGCGCAAGGTGTGCCGCGTGCGCTTGACCAATGGTTACGAGGTCTCGAGCTACATCGGCGGCGAAGGCCACAATTTGCAAGAACACTCGGTGGTTTTGATCCGTGGCGGCCGCGTCAAGGATTTGCCCGGAGTCCGGTATCACACTGTCCGCGGGGCGCTCGACTGCGCCGGCGTCAGCGATCGTCGGCAAGGCCGTTCCAAATACGGCGCCAAACGTCCCAAGAAATAAAGGTTTCCCATGTCCCGCAGAGCAGCAGCCCCGCATCGCACCATTCTTCCGGACCCTAAGTTCGGCAACGATATGTTGGCCAAATTCATCAATATGGTGATGGAGCGCGGCAAGAAGTCGGCAGCCGAGAAGATCGTTTACGGCGCCATCGATCGCATCGGCGACAAGAGCGGCCGAGCCGGCGGCGAGGCAATTGCTGTGTTGCAGCAGGCGCTGGACAACGTCAAGCCTGTGGTCGAAGTCAAATCCCGTCGGGTCGGCGGAGCCACGTACCAAGTGCCCGTCGAAGTGCGTGCCAATCGTCGCCAGACGTTGGCGATGCGTTGGGTCATCGAGGCGGCCACCGCCCGCAGCGAGAAATCCATGGCACATCGGCTGGCCGCGGAACTGATGGAGGCCGCCGAGAATCGCGGTGCCGCCGTCCGCAAGCGCGAAGATACTCACCGCATGGCCGAGGCCAACAAGGCGTTCGCACACTATCGCTGGTAGCGCCGCGGCTGGTAATTCGCCGGCGCGACCTCATATCAAGAGTCCGCCCTGACGACTTTTGCGTCGCCGGGTTTTGATCTTAATGCTCGCGCAGCGAGCACTTAACGGACGGGGTCGCTTCGACCCCGTTGAAGGTTGCGCGAAGCGCATAGAACATGTCAAGAACTACGCCCATCGAGCGCTACCGAAACATCGGTATTTCCGCTCATATCGACGCGGGTAAGACCACCGCGACGGAGCGTATTTTGTTTTACACGGGTGTGTCGCACAAGATCGGCGAGGTCCATGACGGGGCCGCGGTCATGGACTACATGGAACAAGAGCAGGAGCGCGGCATCACCATAACGGCCGCGGCGACCACTTGTTTCTGGAAGGGGATGGACAAGAGCTTCCCCGAGCACCGAATCAACATCATCGATACCCCGGGACACGTCGATTTCACCATTGAAGTGGAGCGCAGCCTGCGGGTGCTGGATTCCGCGGTCGCCGTTTATTGCGCCGTTTCGGGCGTGCAGCCGCAGTCGGAAACCGTGTGGCGGCAGATGAACAAATACGGCGTGCCGCGCATCGCCTTCGTCAACAAGATGGACCGCGCGGGCGCGAATTTCCTGCGCTGCGTCGAGCAAATCCAAACGCGTCTGCGGGGCAACCCGGTGCCGATTCAACTTCCCATCGGCGCCGAAGACGGCTTCGTCGGCGTGGTCGACCTCGTCAAGATGAAGTCGATCTGGTGGGATGAAGAAACGCAGGGCATGAAGTTCGAGTATCGCGACATTCCGGCGAACATGCTCAAAGAGTGCGAGGAGTGGCGCGCCAAGATGATCGAGGCCGCCGCCGAGGGCAACGAAACTCTGCTCACCAAGTATCTGGAGACGGGCGAACTGTCCGACCTCGAGATCAAGCAGGGTCTGCGGGCGCGGGCGCTCAAGAACGACGTGTGCCTGGTGACCTGCGGCTCCGCCTTCAAGAACAAGGGCGTGCAGGCCGTGCTCGACGCCATCGTCGAATACATGCCGTCGCCCACGGAAGTGCCGCCCGTCAAGGGCCAGAGCGAGCGCGGCGAACCCATGACGCGCAAGGCGGACGACAACGAGCCGTTTGCGGCGCTGGCCTTCAAGATTCTGAACGACCCGTTCGTCGGCAATCTCACGTTCTTTCGGGTCTATTCGGGCACTCTGAATTCCGGCGACCAGGTGTTCGTGCCCAATCGGAACCGCAATGAGCGCATCGGCCGCTTGCTGCAGATGCATGCCAGCGAGCGCTCCGAAATCAAGGAAGTGCGCGCCGGCGATATCGCGGCCGCGGTGGGCTTGAAGGACGTCACCACCGGCGACACCTTGTCGGATCCCCATCACGTCATCATTCTGGAAAAGATGGAGTTTCCGGAACCCGTCATCTCTGTGGCCGTTGAGCCCAAGACCAAGGTCGACCAGGAAAAAATGGGTCTCGCCCTGCAGCGCCTGGCGAAGGAAGATCCTTCATTCCGCGTGCATACGGATCAAGAATCCGGTCAGACCATCATCTCGGGCATGGGCGAACTGCACCTCGAAATCATCGTCGACCGCATGAAGCGCGAGTTCAAGGTCGAAGCCAACGTCGGTAAGCCGCAGGTGGCTTATCGCGAAACCATTCGCGCCACCGTGGAATCGGAAGGGAAGTTCGTGCGCCAATCCGGCGGCCGCGGTCAGTACGGCCATGTATGGCTGAAGCTTGAGCCTCTGCCCGCGGGCAAGGGCTATGAGTTCGTCAACGGCATCGTCGGCGGCGCCGTGCCGCGCGAATTCATTCCGGCTGTGGACAAGGGAATCCAGGAAGCGGTACAGACCGGCGTGATCGCGGGCTATCCCATCGTCGACGTCAAGGTCACGATTTTCGACGGCTCCTATCACGACGTCGACTCCAACGAAATGGCGTTCAAGATCGCAGGTTCGATGGGCTTCAAGGAAGGTTTCCGCAAGGCCAAACCGGTATTGCTCGAGCCGATCATGAAGGTCGAAGTCGTGACGCCGGAGGATTACTACGGCGACATCGTCGGCGATCTGAATCGCCGCCGGGGTCAGATCGTCGGCATGGAAGACTCCCCGTCCGGCAAGGTCGTGACCGCGGATGTGCCGCTCGCCGAGATGTTCCAGTATTCGACCGCGATGCGCTCGATGAGTCAGGGGCGCGCGAACTACACGATGGAGTTCGCCAAGTACATGGAAGTGCCCACCAATGTCGCCGACGCCGTCATGAAGAAGGCTTCGTAGTTACACAACCGTTTACATTCATTTGGGAGAGGTATCGTGTCGAAGGGGAAGTTTGAGCGAACGAAGCCGCACGTGAACGTGGGGACGATTGGGCATGTGGACCACGGCAAGACGACCTTGACGGCGGCCTTGACGAAGGTGATGGCGGAGAAGTTTGGCGGGGAGTTCAAGGCCTACGACCAGATTGACAAGGCGCCGGAGGAGCGCGCGCGCGGGATCACGATAGCGACGGCGCACGTGGAGTACCAGAGCGAGGCGCGCCACTACGCGCACGTGGACTGTCCTGGGCATGCGGATTACGTGAAGAACATGATCACGGGAGCGGCGCAGATGGACGGGGCGATTTTGGTGGTCTCGGCGGCGGATGGGCCGATGCCCCAGACGCGGGAGCATATTTTGCTGGCGCGGCAAGTTGGGGTGCCCTACATCGTGGTGTATTTGAACAAAGCGGACATGGTGGACGATGCGGAGCTGTTGGAGCTGGTGGAGCTGGAAGTGCGGGACCTGTTGACGCTGTACAAATTCCCTGGGGACAAGACCCCGATCATCACGGGCTCTGCGTTAAAGGCGCTGGAGGGGGATGGGAGCGAGATTGGGGTGCCCTCGGTGATCAAGCTGGTGAAGGCGCTCGATGAGTACATACCGGTGCCGAAGCGGGCGGTGGAGGGGGCGTTTTTGATGCCGGTGGAGGATGTGTTTTCGATTGCGGGTCGCGGCACGGTGGTGACGGGACGCATTGAGCGCGGGGTGGTGAAGGTGAACGATGAGGTGGAGATTGTGGGGATTCGCCCGACGCAGAAGACCACCTGCACGGGGGTGGAGATGTTTCGCAAGCTCCTCGATGAGGGGCAGGCGGGGGACAACGTGGGGGTGCTGCTGAGGGGCACGAAGCGCGAGGAAGTGGAGCGTGGGCAGGTGTTGTGCAAGCCCGGGCAGCATCACGCCGCACACGAAGTTTGAGGCCGAGGTGTATGTGCTGAGCAAGGAGGAGGGTGGCCGTCATACGCCGTTCTTCAAAGGGTATCGGCCGCAGTTCTACTTTCGCACCACGGATGTGACGGGGGCGGTGGAGCTGCCGGAGGGCACCGAGATGGTGATGCCGGGGGACAACATCAAGATTGTGGTGGAGCTGATTGCCCCGATCGCGATGGAGCAGGGCCTGCGGTTTGCCATCCGCGAGGGCGGTAAAACCGTCGGCGCCGGCGTGGTCGCCAAAGTCATTGCTTAATGGCGATTGCCCAGTTTTTAGCGTAACATCCCGCACCCTTTTCATGCGACTGCGCGCAACTCTGAACGGGGTCGAAGCGACCCCGTCCGTTATGGAAGCACTTAATTTATGGCTAATCAGAACATCAGGATTCGCTTGAAGGCTTTCGATCATCGTTTGATCGACAAGTCGGCACGCGAAATCGTCGATACCGCGAAACGCACCGGCGCGACCGTCAAGGGTCCCGTGCCGCTGCCCATCAAAATGGAGCGCTTCACGGTACTGACCGCGCCGCACGGCGACAAGGATGCGCGCGATCAATTCGAAATCCGCACGCACAAGCGTCTGATGGACATATTGAACCCCACGGACAAGACCGTGGACGCCCTCATGAAGCTGGAATTGCCCGCCGGGGTCGACGTCCAGATCAAGTTAAATTAGCTTTTTAGGCGCTGCGCGCCACTTTCAACGGGGCCGGGGCGGCCCCGCCTGAGATCGCGGCCGAAGAGTTGAACCCGGGGCGGATTCGTATATAATCCGCCGTCCATTTTAGAGGTCGGAGCGCGTGGGCGCGGACGCCAGTTATCCACGGGTAATTGGGGTCCCTTGCCTAAACCGCCGACTGATCGCAACGAATGCGGGAGCCAGAGGCTTCCCGCCGTATGAGGATTGACAATGACCATTGGTCTGGTTGGCCGCAAATGCGGCATGACCCGAGTATTCACCGACGCCGGTGTGACTGTCCCCGTGACGGTCGTCGAGGCGTTGCCGAACCGCATCTCGCAAGTCAAAACTGACAAAACCGACGGCTATCGTGCGGTGCAGGTCACCATTGGCGGCCGCCGCCCGTCGCGGATTCCCAAGGCGCTGGCAGGTCATTTTGCCAAGGCCAACGTCGCTGCCGGCTACGCCTCGCAGCGAATTCCGCTTAGAAAAGGGCGAGGGCGAGGCCCTGGCGACCGGCGCCGAGCTCAAAGTCGACATGTTCACCGCCGGTCAGATCGTCGATGTCACCGGTACCACGGTGGGCAAGGGCTTCGCCGGCACCATGAAGCGCCACAATTTTGCCGGCGGCATGAAGACCCACGGCAACTCGGTATCGCACCGCGCACCGGGCTCCATCGGCCAGCGCCAGACGCCCGGCCGCGTATTCAAGGGCAAGCGCATGTCGGGCCACATGGGCGTGAAGAATCGCACCATCGAGAATCTGCGCATCGTCGAAGTCGACGTGCCGCGGAATCTTTTGCTGATCAGCGGTGCGATTCCCGGTTCGGAAGGCGGCCGCGTCGTCGTCAGGCCTTCGGTCAAGGCCGCCGGTCAGCGCCGCCGTCAGAAATTGACGCCGAACAAGGCCCCGGTTGCCGCGAAGGGCGCGCCGCAGCCCAAGGCCGCCCCGGCCGCGAAGGGCGCAGCCAAAGCCGACAAGAAGTAGACCCCCATGAAGCTCCAGCTACAGAACGCAACTCCCGCCAGCGACATTCAATTGTCGGACGTGGCTTTTGGCCGCGCCTACAACGAGGCGCTCGTTCACCAGGTCGTCACCGCCTACATGGCGGCCGGCCGTTCCGGGACCAAGGCGCAGAAAACCCGCGCCGAGGTGCGCGGCGGCGGCAAGAAGCCCTGGAGCCAGAAAGGTACCGGTCAGGCACGCGCCGGCTCGATTCGCAGCCCCATCTGGGTGGGCGGCGGACGGGCCTTCGCTGCCCGTCCGCGGGACTTCTCGCAAAAGGTCAATCGCAAGATGTATCGCGCCGCCATGCAGTCCATGGTGTCCGAGCTGGTCCGTCAAGATCGCCTGGTCGCCGTGCGAATCCCTGGAGCTGGCCGCGCCGAGAACGAAGCTGCTCATCAGCAAGCTGGCCGAGTTCGGCTTGACCCGTGCCTTGATTCTGGTCGAGGCCTACGAAGAGAAGCTGTTTCTGGCGGCCCGCAACGTGCCCTACGTGGACGTGATTCCGGTGGCCTCGCTCGATCCCGTTGAGCTTGATCAAGCACGACAAGGTGATTGCCACGGTCGGCGCCTTGAAGTTGCTCGAACAGCGTCTCGGAGGCGCGCATGAATAAAGAACGCTTGATGACCGTGCTGATCCAGCCGCATGTCTCGGAGAAGGCGGCGAACGTCACCGAGAAGGCGAATCAGTATGTGTTTCGCGTGCGCGACGATGCATCGAAGGCCGAGGTGAAGAGCGCCGTCGAATTGATGTTCGAGGTCAAGGTCGACGGCGTCAATCTGCTCAACAAGCCGGGCAAGACCCGGCGCTTCAAGAATGTCGCCGGCAAGCGCAACGGCTACAAGAAGGCGTACGTGCGTTTGCAAGCCGGGCAGTCGATCGACTTCACCGGCGGCGGTTCGAAGTAAGGATCACGGCCATGGCACTCATTAAAATGAAGCCGACCTCCCCCGGGACGCGCTTCGTCGTCAAAATCGACCGTTCGCACCTGCACAAAGGCGGCCCGCTCGAATCGTTGACCACGAAGAAGAATCGTACCGGAGCCCGCAACCATTCGGGTCGGCAAACGACGCGCCATATCGGCGGCGGCCACAAGCAGCGCTACCGCTTGGTCGACTTCAAGCGCGACAAGGACGGCATTCCCGGCATCGTCGAGCGTCTGGAATATGATCCGAACCGCACCTCGCATCTGGCGTTGGTCCTCTACAAGGACGGCGAGCGCCGCTACATTCTTGCGCCGAAGGGCGTGCAGGCCGGCGATGAGATTCGTTCCGGCGCCGATGCGCCGATCAAGCCGGGCAATGCGTTGCCGCTGCGGCACATTCCGGTGGGCAGCACCGTGCACAACATCGAATTGAAAGTCGGCAAGGGCGGCCAATTGGCGCGCAGCGCCGGCGGTTCCGCTCAATTCGCCGCACGCGAAGGCGTGTACGCCAGCGTGCGTCTGAAATCGGGCGAAATGCGCAAGATTCACGTCGATTGCCGCGCCACCATCGGCGAGGTGGGCAATGACGAGCACAACCTGCGCGTGTTCGGCAAGGCCGGCGCGGTGCGCTGGCTCGGCGTGCGTCCGACCGTGCGCGGCGTCGTGATGAACCCGGTTGATCACCCGCACGGCGGCGGCGAGGGTAAGTCAGGACAGGGCAACCCCCATCCTGTGAGCCCGTGGGGCCTGCAGACGAAGGGCAAGAAGACGCGCCGCAACAAGCGAACCGACGGCATGATCGTTCAGCGCCGCAAGAACAAACGACTGTAAGAGACTGGAGATATACCTGTGCCTCGTTCGCTCAAGAAAGGTCCGTTCGTTGATTTGCACCTGGCCAAGAAGGTGCAGACGGCCAGTCAAAAGAATGATCGCCGCCCGATCAAGACCTGGTCGCGGCGTTCCATGGTCATCCCCGATATGGTCGGCTTGACCATCGCCGTGCACAACGGCCGGTTGCACGTACCCGTGCTGGTGTCCGAGAACATGGTCGGCCACAAGCTCGGCGAATTCGCGCCCACGCGCACGTTCAAGGCGCATTCCGGCGACAAAAAAGTGTCGGCGGCGGAGTAGGGCATGCAAACCAAAGCGGTGTTACGGTACGCGCGCATTTCCCCGCAGAAATGCCGTCTGGTGGTGGACACGATCCGCGGCAAGTCGGCGACCCTGGCGGTCAATACGTTGAAGTTCATGCCGAAGAAGGGCGCGAAAATCGTCCTCAAGGTGCTGGACTCGGCGATCGCCAATGCCTACAACAATTTCAATGCCGATGTCGACGATTTGAAGGTGACGCGGGTCGAGGTGGACCCGGCGCCGATGCTCAAGCGCTTCCACGCGCGCGCCAAAGGGCGCGGTGTACGCATCGCCAAACGCAACAGTCATATCCTGGTTCAAGTATCCGACGGCAAGCGAGAGGCCTAATGGGTCAGAAAGTAAATCCGATTGGTATTCGTCTCGGCATCACGCGCGACTGGACGTCGAAGTGGTATGCCGGATCCAAGACGTTCGCCTCGAACATCCACACCGATTACCTGGTGCGGCAGTACTTGAACAAGAAGCTCGCCGATGCCTCGGTGAGCCGCATTCACATCGAGCGCGCCGCGCGCCGCGCCAACATCACCATCCACACGGCGCGTCCGGGCATCGTGATCGGCAAGAAGGGCGAGGACATCGAGAAGCTCCGAACCGCGGTGGCCAAGATCCTCGGCATGACGATGAACGACGTGCGGCTCAATATCGCCGAGATCCGCAAGCCCGAGCTCGACGCCAAACTGGTCGCCGAAGGCATTTCGCAGCAATTGGAAAAGCGCGTGATGTTCCGCCGCGCCATGAAGCGCGCGGTGACCAATACCATGCGTTCGGGCGCGCTCGGCATCAAGGTGCGCATTTCCGGGCGTCTCAACGGCTCGGAAATCGCCCGCACGGAAACCAACCGCGAGGGGCGCGTCCCTCTGCACACGTTTCGCGCCGACATCGATTACGGCATCGCCGAGGCGCAGACCACGTACGGCGTCATCGGCATCAAGGTCTGGATATTCAAGGGCGAGGTGTTCGATCAGCCGCAGGCGGAGGCCGCCGAGGCGGATGCGGAGGGTGCGCCCAAGGCCGCTGAAGCCCCGGCACCTTCTTTAAGCTGATAGGTGAAAGAGCATGATGCAGCCGAAGCGGACCAAGTTCCGCAAACAGTTCAAGGGCAAGATTTCGGGCAGCGCGCAGCGCGGCAACTCGGTCGCGTTCGGCGAATACGGCTTGAAAGCGACGGATCGCTGCCGCATGACCGCGCGCGAGATCGAGGCGGCGCGGCGCGCCATTTCGCGCCACGTCAAGCGCGGCGGCCGCATATGGATCCGCGTGTTCCCGGACGTGCCGATCACGCAGAAGCCGCTCGAAGTGCGCATGGGCTCGGGCAAGGGCAACGTCGAGTACTGGGTGGCGAGAGTGCTGCCCGGCAAGGTGTTGTTCGAGATCGAGGGCATGAGCGAGGAAATCGCGCGCGAGGCATTCCGCTTGGCCTCCGCAAAGCTGTCCGTATCGACGGCGTTCGTCAAGCGCCAGGTCCGGACGTGAAGGTGCGTACATGAAGGCCAAAGATTTGCGCGCAAAAGCGGCGAAGGATCTCGGCGAGGATCTCCTCAAGCTGCGCCGCGAACAGTTCAATCTGCGCATGGCGCGTGCCACGGGCCAGCCAGCGAAGCCGGATCAATTTTCCAAGGTGCGTAAGAACATTGCGCGCGTAAAAACGGTGCTCGCCCAACAGGTGCGACGATGATTTCTTGCCCGCAGCAATCATATGTCGGGCGGGGTCGCTTCGACCCCGTTGAAAGGGTGCGCGAAGCGCATGAAAGGGTGCGCGAAGCGCATGAAAGGGTGCGCGTAGCGCATGGGGAGAAATCGTGATGTCGACCGACGTGCAACCAATTCAGGCGGAATCGGCCCAACCCGACCAGGCGCAGCGCGCGCCGGGCGCGGCACCCGTACCCGGGCAGCGGCTGCTCACGGGCAAGGTCGTCAGCAACAAGATGGACAAGACGATCGCGGTGTCCGTCGAGCGTCTGGTGAAGCATCCGACCTACGGAAAATACATCCGCCGCACCACCAAGCTGCTCGCGCATGACGAGAGCAATGAGTGCAAGGAAGGCGACACGGTGTCCATCAAGCCGTGTCGGCCGATGTCGCGTCGTAAATCTTGGGTGCTGGTGCGCGTGGTCGATCGCGCCCGGCCGGAATGAGAGAGCGCCCCAAATGATCCAGATGCGAACCATATTGAACGTAGCCGACAACAGCGGCGCCAAGCGGCTCATGTGCATCAAGGTGCTCGGCGGCTCGAAGCGCCGCTACGCCGCCGTGGGCGACGTCATCAAGGTGAGCGTCAAAGACGCGATCCCGCGCGGCAAGGTCAAGAAGGGCGAGGTGTATGACGCCGTGGTCGTGCGCACCCGCGCCGGCGTGCGCCGTGCCGACGGATCGCTGATTCGTTTCGACACCAACGCTGCTGTGCTGTTGACCAACAAGCTCGAGCCCATCGGCACCCGTATCTTCGGACCGGTGACGCGCGAGCTGCGCAACGTGCAGTTCATGAAGATCATCTCGCTCGCACCCGAGGTGCTGTGATGAAAAAGATTCGCAAAGGCGACATGGTGGTGCTGATCACCGGCCGGGACAAGGGGCGCAAAGGCGCCGTCATCGAAGTGCTGGCGGACGATCGCGTGCGGGTCGAGGGACTGAACATGTCCAAGAAGCACCAGCGGCCGAACCCGCAGATGGGCGTGCAGGGCGGCATCATCGAGCGCGAAGCGCCGCTGCACGTATCCAATGTGCTGGTCTTCAATCCGGCGACGCAGAAAGGCGATCGCGTCGGCTTCAAGGCCCTCGAGAACGGCCGCAAGGTGCGGGTGTTCAAGTCGAACAAAGAAATGGTCGACGCCAAGTAGGGCGCGGCCGGTTAGCGAGTGACATATGGCAGCTAGACTCAAACAGATTTACCACGACAAGCTCGTGCCGGAGCTCAAGGAAAAGCTCGGGCTCAAGAACACGATGCAGGTTCCGCGCATCCTCAAGATCACGGTCAACATGGGCGTGGGCGAGGCCGTGGCCGACAAGAAGGTCATGGACGCCGCGACCGCCGACATGGCGAAGATTACCGGACAGAAGCCTGCGGTCACCAAGGCGAAGAAGTCGGTTGCCACGTTCAAGGTGCGCGACGGCCAGGCCATCGGCTGCAAGGTGACCCTGCGCGGCGACCGCATGTACGAGTTTCTGGATCGTCTCGTGAGCATTGCGATTCCCCGCATCAGGGACTTTCGCGGCATCAGCACCCGATCCTTCGACGGCCGCGGCAATTACAGCCTGGGCGTCAAAGAACAGATCATCTTCCCCGAGATTCAGTACGACCAGATCGATCAAATTCGTGGCATGGATATAACCATCTCCACGTCGGCGCACGACGACAAACATGGGCGCGCGCTTCTGGAAGCCTTCAATTTTCCGTTCCGTAAGTAGGGTAATAGCTCATGGCCAAGACGAATATGCTCATGCGCGAGAAGAAACGCCTCAAGGTAGCGAAGAAATACGCTGCGCGACGCGCTGAGCTCAAAGAGCTGATCCGCCACCCGAAGACCGGAGCGGAAGGGCGCGAAGCCGCGCAGGCGGAACTGCAGCGCCAGCCGCGCGATGCGGCTGCGTCGCGGCAGCGCAATCGCTGTTCGATCACCGGACGTTCGCGCGGCGTGTACCGCAAGTTCGGATTGGCACGCACCAAGCTGCGTGAGGCCGCCAACCGCGGCGAAATCCCAGGCCTGTCGAAGGCGAGTTGGTGAGGCGCGCACAATGAGCATGACTGATCCGATTGCCGATCTTCTGACGCGTATTCGCAATGCCCAGGCTGCGGGCAAGCCCACGGTGGGCGTGGGAGCATCGAAGCTCAAGCTGGCGATACTCAAGGTTCTGAAGGACGAGGGCTACATTGCGGGCTTCGGCGTCGACACTGCCGGTGCAAAGAGCACCTTGTCGATCGAGCTCAAATATCACGACGGCCGTCCCGTCATCGACCGCATCGAGCGCATCAGCAGGCCTGGGCTGCGCATCTATCGCGGCAAGGACGAGCTGCCGAAAGTGCTGGGCGGCCTGGGAGTGGCGGTCATTTCCACGCCCCAGGGCATCATGTCCGACGCACAGGCGCGCGCTGCCGGCACCGGCGGCGAAGTGCTCTTCGTCGTGCAATAAGGGGGTTCCTGCCATGTCTCGAGTCGGAAAAAAGCCGGTAGATCTCCCGCAGGGTGTCAGCGCCACGATTGGGGCGGATACCGTCACGGTGAAGGGCGCCAAGGGCACGTTGACGCTGAGTATCAAAACCGGCATCAAAGTCGTGCAGCAGGACAAGCACCTCGAGGTGGAAGCGAGCACGGCCGCGGAAGGCCTGAATGCGATCGCCGGCGCCACGCGCGCGCATCTCGCGAACATGGTCACGGGCGTCACCAAGGGCTACGAGAAGAAACTCGAGCTGGTCGGCGTCGGCTACCGCGCCGCCGTTCAGGCGAAGAGCCTGACATTGACCTTGGGATATTCGCACTTGATCAATTACGCCATTCCGGACGGCGTCAGCATCGAAACCCCGAGCCAGACCGAAATCATCGTCAAGGGCATCGATCGTCAGCGGGTGGGGCAGACCGCGGCGGAGATTCGCGGCTTCCGGCCGCCGGAGCCGTACAAGGGCAAGGGCGTGAAGTATTCCGACGAAAAGATTTCGCTGAAAGAGGCGAAGAAGAAGTAAGCACATGAAATTGACCAAACAAGATACGCGCTTGCGCCGCGCGCGCCGGGGCCGGGTAAAGATCAAGGAACTCGCCGCGTTGCGCTTGTCGGTGCACCGCACGCCGCAGCACATTTATGCGCAGATTTTCGCCCCCGAGGGCGACAAGGTTCTGGTTGCCGCGTCGACGGTGCAAAAGGACGTGCGCGGAGCGTTGAAGACCACCGGCAACATCGAGGCTGCCAAGGCCGTCGGCCGCGCAATCGCTGAGCGCGCCAAGGCCGCCGGGATTGCCAAGGTCGCGTTCGATCGTTCCGGCTTCATGTATCACGGGCGCGTCAAAGCGCTGGCCGAGGCCGCCCGCGAAGCCGGCCTCGAGTTCTAACCGAAGAGGTCTTGAGAGGCACTATGGCGAGAGTAGAAAAACCAATGTCCGGCGACGACCTGCTCGAAAAGCTGGTCGCGGTGAATCGTGTCGCCAAGGTGGTCAAGGGCGGCAAGCAGTTCGGCTTCACCGCGCTTACCGTCGTCGGCGACGGCGCGGGCCGAGTCGGCTTCGGTTACGGCAAGGCGCGTGAAGTGCCGGTCGCAATCTCCAAGGCCATGATGCAGGCGCGCAAGAGCCTGGTATCCGTCTCCTTGAAGAACGATACCTTGTTCTATGCGGTCAAAGGCCGGCATGGGACCACGCGGGTCTACATGCAGCCGGCCGCGGACGGTACCGGCGTCATCGCCGGCGGCGGCATGCGCGCGGTGTTCGAGTGCGCCGGCGTGCGCAACGTGCTCGCGAAGAGCTATGGCTCGCGCAATCCGATCAACGTCGTGCGCGCGACCATGGATGCGCTCGCCAAGCTGCGCACACCGGACGACATCGCGGCCAAGCGCGGCAAGAGCGTCGCGGAAATCACGGGCTAATTTCATGACCGACAAGTCAATCAAAGTCACCTTGATCAAGAGCATGTATGGCCAGTTGGCCAGCATTCGCAACTCGGCGAAAGGCTTGGGGTTGCGGCGCATCGGCCACAGCGTCGTGGTTGCGGACACGCCGTCGAATCGGGGCATGATCAACGCGGCGAGCCACATGCTGAAAGTCGAGACCGCATTGGGTTCGGGAAAGGTTTAAACGATGAAATTAAATACCATCAAACCGGGCTTGGGTTCCAAGCGGACGCGCTTGCGCGTCGGCCGGGGTGCATCCGCCGGCCAGGGCAAGACGTGCGGGCGCGGCGTCAAGGGACAGCGCGCGCGCAAGGGCGGTTATCACAAGGTCGGATTCGAGGGTGGTCAAATGCCCTTGCAGCGCCGACTGCCCAAGATCGGGTTTCGTTCGGCCATGAAGGCCTCGCGCGCCGAGCTGACGCTCTCCGATCTGATGCGCGTTGCCGGCGGCGAAGTCACGCTCGCCGGCCTGATCGAGGCGAATCTGGTCCCCGAAAGCACGAAAATCGTGAAGATCATCCTGTCGGGCAAAATCACCAAGGCCGTACGTCGTCAAGGATAAGGTGATTACGGCAACCAAGGGCGCCAGAAGCGCGGTCGAATCGGCCGGCGGGCGATTCGAGGTTTAAGAGAGCCGTGGCCACCAGCAATCCAACCGCCGCCTTAGGAGACCTGACGCGCTTTGCCGAAATGCGCAAGCGTCTATGGTTCCTGCTGGGTGCTCTCGTGGTCTATCGAGTCGGCACGTTCATTCCGGTGCCGGGCATCGATGCCGCCCGATTTGCGGCGTTCTTCTCGACTCAGAATGGCACCCTGCTCGGCATGTTCAACATGTTTTCGGGCGGCGCCTTGCAGCGATTCAGCATATTCGCACTGAACGTGATGCCGTACATCACCGCGTCCATCATCGTGCAGATGGCCTCCATGGTGTATCCGCCTTGGAATCAGATCCGCAAGGACGGGGAATCCGGCCGCCGCAAGCTGATGCAGTACACGCGCTACGGCACGGTGGGACTTGCCGCGTTCCAAGGTTTCGGCGCCGCCCTGGCAATTCAGAATTCCGGCGGCAACTTGGTGCCGAATCCGGGTCCGCAGTTTCTGTTCGTCGCCACCATATCGATCACCACCGGTTGCTTGTTCGTGATGTGGCTGGGCGAGCAGATGACCGAGCGCGCCATCGGCAACGGCATCACCATGATCATCGTCGCCGGCATCATCGCCGGCCTGCCGCGGGCGATCGGCAATACCCTGGAAATGGTGCGCTCGGGTGAGATGAACCCACTGATCGTGCTGTTGATCCTGGTCGTGGTGATATTGGTCACCTTGTTCTGCGTGTTCGTCGAGCGGGCGCAGCGCAAGATCCAGGTTAACTATGCCAAGCGCCAGGTCGGCCGGCGCATGATGCAGGGGCAGAGCACGCATTTGCCGTTCAAACTCAACATGGCGGGCGTGATTCCGCCGATCTTCGCGTCGAGCCTGCTGGTGTTCCCGGCGACGATCGCGCAATTCTTCGGCAACAGCCCGAATCCCAATGCCATTCAACGGACCTTGCAAAAGATCGCGCAGATCCTAGGTTACGGGCAACCGCTGCACGTATTGCTGTTCGCGCTGCTGATCATCGGATTTGCTTTCTTCTACGTGGCGCTGGTGTACGACGCACGCGATACCGCGGAGAACTTGAAGAAGGCCGGCGCCTTCATTCCGGGAATTCGTCCGGGGCAGCAAACCGGCGATTACCTTGACAAGGTGCTGACCCGACTGACTTTGTGGGGCGGTCTCTACATCATGGCGGTGTGCCTGCTGCCAGAAATCATTCGCATGGTGAATCCGAGCGTGCCCTTCCAGTTCGGCGGCACTTCTCTTTTGATCATCGTCGTCGGCGTCATGGATTTCGTCGCGCAGCTGCAGTCGCACGTGATGTCGCACCAATATGAGGGGTTGATGAAGAAATCCAGCCTGCGGGGCATCGGGAGTAAGAAATGAAAGTTCGTCCTTCGGTCAAGAAGATCTGCAAGAACTGCAAAGTCGTGCGGCGCCGCGGCATCGTTTACATCATTTGCTCGTCGGACGCCCGGCACAAGCAGCGGCAGGGGTAATGCGTACCTGGGGCCTACCCGTTGAAAACTGGCGCAAAGCGCCAAAACAATATATACTTGCGCGCTTTTTCGCGTGCGCTATGGTGGAGAACTAGATGGCGCGTATCGCCGGCATCAACATACCGATGAACAAGCATGTCGTCATCGGTTTAACTCACATTTTCGGGATTGGAAACAGCCGCGCGGCGCGCATTTGCGACGCTGCCGGCGTGAAGTACAGCGTCAAGGTGAAGGATCTGACGGATGCCGAAGTGGCCTCGCTTCGCTCTCAGGTCGCGAAATTCGCCGTCGAGGGCGATTTGCGGCGCGAAGTGTCGATGAACATCAAGCGCCTGATGGATTTGGGCTGCTACCGGGGCATCCGGCACCGCAAGGGGCTGCCGATGCGCGGGCAGCGCACGCGCACCAATGCCCGTACCCGCAAGGGGCCGCGCAAGCAGGCGGTGAAGATGAACGCGCCGCCGGGCAAGGTTTAAGTGAAATACTATGGCAGAACAGAAGCAGAACGCGGGACAAGCCGGCGCCGCAGCAGCGGTGGTGCTGTCAAGCCCGCCCGGAAGAAGGTACGCAAGAACGTGCTCGATGCGATTGCGCACGTGCACGCGTCGTTCAACAACACGATCATCACGATCACCGACCGGCAGGGCAATACGCTGTCCTGGGCGACCTCGGGCGGCTGCGGCTTTCGCGGTTCGCGCAAGTCGACGCCGTTTGCCGCACAGGTGGCCGCCGAACGCGCGGGCACCGCGGCGCAGGAACATGGGGTGAAGAACGTCGAGGTGCGGGTGATGGGACCCGGCCCGGGCCGCGAATCCGCCGTACGCGCGTTGAACGGATGCGGGCTCAAGATCACGAACATTGAAGACGTGACTCCGATCCCCCATAACGGTTGTCGTCCGCCGAAGAAGCGCCGCGTCTAGTGATTGTTTGAGGCTAAGGCTGAAGGGTTCGTAATGGCAAAATATACCGGTCCGAAGTGCAAGCTGTCTCGCCGCGAGGGAACCGATCTGTTCCTGAAGAGCGGCGTAAAGCCTCTCGAGTCGAAGTGCAAGCTCGAGGTGCCGCCCGGCGGCGTGAAGAGCGAGCGCAAACAGCGCTTGTCGGAATACGGATTGCAGCTGCGCGAGAAGCAGAAGTTGCGCCGCATGTACGGGGTGTTGGAGCGCCAGTTCCGCAATTACTACCAGAAGGCGGCCGGCCGCCCCGGCGCGACGGGCGAGACCTTGCTGCAATTTTTGGAATGCCGGCTCGACAACGTGGTCTACCGGATGGGCTTCGCGGCGACGCGCGCCGAGGCGCGCCAGCTGGTGAGCCACAAGGCCGTTGCCGTGAACGAGAAGCTGGTCAACATCGCCTCCTACCAGTGCAAGGCGGGCGATGTGATCAGCTTGCGCGAGAAGGCGAAAAAGCAGACTCGCATTCAGGCCGCCCTCACGATCGCGAGCCAGGTCGGGTTTCCGGACTGGGTGGAAGTTGACGACAAGAAATTCTCGGGAATTCTGAAGTCGGTTCCCGATCGGCAGGAGATTCTGCCGGACATCAACGAGAGTCTGGTCGTCGAGTTGTATTCGAAGTAGCGCACTGGCTTGAACTTTCGCAGCCTCAACGCTGCCTTGTCCCCGAATTAGTTAACGAGGGTCTTCCATGCAGGGATCGATCAATGAATTTTTGAAGCCGCGAGTCGTCAAGGTACAGCCCGTGTCGCCGCGCCATGCGCGCATCGTGATCGAGCCGTTCGAGCGCGGCTTCGGACACACCCTGGGCAATGCGTTGCGGCGAGTGCTGCTGTCCTCGCTGCCGGGCGCCGCCATTACCGAGATCGAGATCGAAGGCGTGCTGCACGAGTACACCGCGATCGAGGGCGTCCAGGAGGACGTCGTGGACATTCTGCTGAATCTCAAAGCGGTGGCCATCCGCATGCACACGCGCGATGTCGCCGAGGTGCGCCTGCACAAGAAGGGGCCCGGTCCCGTGACTGCCGGCGACATTGCCGGCGACCACGATATCGAGATCTTGAATCCCGATCTCGTGATCGCGAATCTGACCAAGGCCGGTGAATTGTCGATGTCGCTGAAAGTCGAGCGCGGCCGCGGCTATCGTCCGGCGGCGCAGCGCATGGCGTTCGAAGAGCAGACCCGCGCCATCGGCCGTCTGCAGCTCGACGCCTCTTTCAGTCCCGTGCGCAAGGTGACCTACAACGTCGAGAGCGCGCGCGTCGAGCAGCGCACCGATCTCGACAAGCTGATTCTCGACATCGAAACCAACGGCACCATCGACCCGGAAGAGGCGATTCGCCGCGCCGGCGGCATCCTCAAGGACCAGCTGTCGGTATTCGTCGATTTGCAGGGCCAGGACGAGTCGACCGCGAAGGCGACCGAAACGCAGTTCGATCCGATCCTGCTGCGGCCGGTGGACGAACTGGAACTGACGGTGCGCAGCGCCAACTGCCTGAAGGCCGAGAACATTCATTACATCGGCGATCTCGTGCAGCGCACCGAGGTGGAATTGCTGCGTACGCCCAATCTGGGCAAGAAGTCGCTGACCGAGATCAAGGAAGTGCTCGAGAGCCACGGGTTGACGCTCGGCATGCGCATCGACAATTGGCCGCCGCCGGGATTGAAGCGCGACGACGAGCGCGACGGCATTTGAACGCACTCGACTCAACCTAAGAGCTTAAGAACATGCGGCACAGAAACAGCGGGCGCCAGCTATCGCGCAATTCCTCCCACCGTCACGCGTTGCTTCGCAACATGGCGACCTCGCTGCTGCGCCATGAGACCATCCGTACCACGGTGCCTAAGGCCAAGGAACTGCGCCGCGTGGTCGAGCCGTTGATCACCCTGGCGAAGGTCGACTCGCTGGCGAAGCGTCGCCTGGCGTTTTCCCGATTGCGCGACGTGAGCGTGGTGGAAAAGCTGTTCCTGGACTCTGGGGCCGCGCTTCAAGGCGCGGGCCGGCGGGTATACGCGAATACTCAAGATGGAGCCGCGCCCGGGTGATTCGGCCGATATGGCGTTGATGCAGCTGGTCGACCCGGCCGTAGTGCCGGTCGCCAAGACCGAGGACACCAAGGCCGCCAAGGCCCCCAAGGCGCCGCGCAAGTCCAAGAAGGCGGCGTCCGATGAAGGGGACGCAGCAGCCGCCCCTGCGGCCGCACCCAAGCGCCGCAAGGCCAAGGCGTGCCTAAGCGGTCTTGCCGGGAGCCAAGCTCGCGTAGAGCGCTGACAGGCGCTGCGCCATCGTGGACGAGGCCCAGGTGTGGGCATACCGGCGGCCCTCCTCACCCAGCGCACGGCAGCCGCCCGGTCGGCCAAGAGATCTCGAACCACTTGGGCGAACCCCGTCGGATCGTTCGGGGCGGGGCGGCAGCCTAGATTGGGTCCCAGAATATCGATCGTTCCCATGCGGGGTATGGCCACCACCGGTATGCCCTGGGCCATCGCTTCCAGCAAGACCAACCCTTGAGTTTCGGTCAAAGAGGAAAACACGAAGGCATCCGCGGCGCTGTAGCAGTCTTGCAGCTCGCCGCTGCGCTCGAAGTAGCCGAGAAAGCGGACCGACCCGTCGAGCCCCATGCGGGTCGACTGGGCCCGCAGACTATGCGCCGCCGGGCCTTCACCGGCGATCAACAGCAGCGAATCGGAAGCGAGCGCCTTGAGAGCCAGCATCATCTCGAGCAGGAACCCGATGTTCTTTTCGTGCGCGGCCCGGCCCACGAACAGCAGCAACGGTCGATCTTGGTTCAGATCGTGGCGGCGGCGAAAGGCCGGTCCATCGCCCGGGCGGAACCGTTCGGCAGGCAGCCCGGTCGGCAGGATTTCGATGCGCTTCTCGATGCCGTAGTGGAGCAAGGCCTCGCGCATGGCGAGCGACGGCGCGATCACGGCATCTATCTGATTGCATTGCGAGCGGCTGAAGCGGCGCGCGAGGCTGCCGGTGATTTTGCGCGGTATCAGCGGCACGTAGTGATGCAGGTACTCTTCGAACAGCGTGTGATACGTCGCGACCACGGGCGTGCCCTGCTCCCGGGCGAATCGAAGCCCGGCATAGTGCGCGAGGAACGGCGTGTGGATGTGCACGACGTCGAATCGGCGCGCGGACAGGTCGGCAAGCGCCCGGCGCAGTCCGGGCCAGGACATGATGCGGTCCTCCGGGTCCCGCGGTACGGCGCGAGCCGGCACGCGGCGAATCGACGGATCGGCAAGGTCGGGCTCGCCTGCATACGCGGGCGCCACCAGCACCACCTCATGCCCCAGCGCGACCAAGTCGCGGCGAAAGGTCTCTATCGAGGTGGAAACGCCGTTGACCCGGGGAAAAAAGACGTCGGAGATCTTGAGGATGCGCATGACAGCAAGCGAGAGCCGGCAGCTACGCCACCCTCGCAAACGCGTCTCGGGTCATGTTTTCCGGCTGTGCCGCGGTGGTCGCGACATTGTCTTCGATGCGAATGCCGCCAAAAGGCTTGAGCTCCTCGACCACCGACCAATCGATGTGGTCGCGCCGCGCATCGGCGTGCGCCGCGGCCAGCAGCGAATCGATCATGTAGATGCCCGGTTCCACGGTCACCACCACGCCCGGTTCGAGCATACGCGTGAGACGCAGGTAGGGATGGCCTTCGGGACGCCGGCGTTCATGGCCCTGCACGTCGCCCATCACTCCGCCCACATCGTGCACCTGCAGGCCGAGCAGGTGGCCGATGCCGTGCGGAAAAAATACGCTGGTGATGCCCAGCTCCAGCGCTTCCGGTCCAGGTATTTTCGTGAGTCCGATCTGCCGCATGACGTCGCCCAGGCGGCGGTGCGCGGATAGATGTACATCCCGATAATCGCGCCCCGCCACGATCTCGCCGCAGAGCGCCCACTGTGCAGCGTTAACCGCTTCCACCAGGTCGGCAAAACGGCCCGGCGCGGCCGCATAGGTGCGCGTGATATCCGACGCATAACCCCGATATTGGGCGCCGGCATCGATCAGGAAGGAGCGCAGGGGGACGGGGGCGCTGCGTTCCAGATGCTGGTAATGCAGCACCGCGGAGTTTTCGTTGTACGCCACGATGTTGTTGTAGGGCGTGTCCTGTTCCCGCTGGGAGCAGGCTTCCAGGTAGCGCATATGCGCAGCGTATTCGGATTCCCCGCCACGAAATGCGGCGAGCGCGGCCCGGTGTCCGCGCGCGCCCAGCGCGTTCGCACGGCGCATGCACTCGAGCTCGTAGCCGGTCTTGACGGCCCGGTCATAGTGCAGCCGCGAGAGGAGGTCCGGCGGATTGATGCTTGCAGGGTCGGTCTCGGCGCCGCAAGCATCGGGGCCGATGTAGGCCACTCGGCCGAGCTGGGCCCAGTGAACGCCGGCCTTCGACGGCTCATCCATGGCGATCAAATCAACCTCGGCCGTCCACGGCGCCTGCGGCAAACTGGCCGGCTTGTGCCAGTAGTCGTTTGGCTGATGGAACAGTACTTTGAGCCGCGCACCCGGCGTGATCACCAGAATACAGCGTGGATTATCCACGATCGGCACCCAGGCCTTGAAATGGGGGTTGACCTTGAACGGGTAGTCCTGATCGTCCAGGAATTGGATGGGCGCGGTGCCCGCTTGGATGACCAACGCATCGAAGCCGCTCGCGGCGAGCGCCTGCTCCGCGCGCCGCATGAGCGTCTGTAAATGCGCCTTATATAGCTGATCGATACTCGATTCGCTCACTTCTCCTCCGACCGCGCAACCTGTCTAAAGTATGCGCCAGACGCCATTGCCTCTGTAGTCCTTTAACCCCACTCGCGATTCCCGAGCGTTAAAGGCGCTACCTGGAAGGCGAAAGAGATATGAAATTGGGGAAAAACACTCTAAAATCGCCCCGGACATTTGGGTGAAGGCCCAACAACACGGTCGGCCTTATAATTTTATTCTTAAATATCTCTGGGGTATCGATAGATGAAGACCAAACTTGCTTTAAGCGCTTTTGTCGCTGCATTCGTACTGAGTGCCTGCGGCAGCAAGACCGAGGCTCCCGCCCCGGCCGCTGATACGACTCCTCCGGCCGCCGCGCCGGCTGCGGCCGCTGCCGCATCCGCCGCCGCTGATTCAGCTGCAGCTGCGAGCGCAGCCGCCGACGCAGCCTCGAGCGCAGCATCGGCTGCGAAGCAGTAATTCGATAGCTGAACCCACATGCCCGGGCGGGCGGCCATCAGGCACGTTCGTCCGGGCTGTGTTTTTTTGAAAGTATTGGGGAAGCGGACTCGTTGCTAATCAGTATTCGCGACTGCAGACACTCGAAGAAGGATCGCCAATGGATCCAGAGTGTCTACGGCGAATACATCGATGCCCTGGCCGATTTGAACACGGGCCTGTTTTCCGTCATCGGCGCGGGTAGTCCGCGCGAAGACGAGATATTTGCCAATTGGTTTTCCAACGACCACTCGCACCCGCTGGTGATTCTCAAGGGATCGGAGCCCGTGGGGTTTGCGCTGGTGACGCGGCCGCGCATTCCCGCCGCCGGTGAGCCCGCCGCGGACTTTCGGATGTCCGAGTTTTTCGTCCGCAAGCAACATCGCCGCGTGGGCATGGGGCGCGACGCGGCGACACTGATTTTCGACCGTTTTGCCGGCGATTGGGAAATCATCGAGTATCAGCGCAACCCCGGCGCCGTCGCGTTTTGGCGGCGCGTGATCGCCGTTTACAGCGGCGGCAGCTACTCCGAGCGCTCGCGCCATGGCGAAGTGCAGCAGCGCTTCAAGAGCCGCCCCTCGGCAATGCGCTAGGGCGCAATTTGGAGCCCGGTGTCGCGTTTGATTTCGTCCGCACCCTGGCGGCGGAATTGTCGGGCGGGAATGTGGATCTGCCGTCGTTTCCGGAAATCGCCATCCGCGTCAGACGGGTTTTGTCCGACCCAAAATCTTCGCTGGATCAGGTGGTGCGGGTCGTGGGTTCCGAGCCGGCCCTGGCGGCGCGCCTGCTGCGGATTGCAAATTCCGCGTCGCTCAATCGCAGCGGCCGGCAAGTGAGCGATCTGCGAAAGGCAATCAATCGGATCGGCTACAACATGGTGCGCAGCGCCTCCATCTCCTTCTCGATGGCGCAGATCCGCAACAGCAACAAGCTGGCCGGCTTGGAACATCACCTGAACGAACTCTGGCAACGCAGTACCTTGGTGGCCTCGTTCGCCTTTGTGCTCGCGCGGCATTGCACGAAGGTCAATCCCGACGAAGCCATGCTGACGGGCATGATGCACGGTATCGGCAAGCTGTACGTATTGACGCGGGCGATCGAGCATCCGCAACTGTTCGCCAGCGAGAGAACGCTGAACCAAATCATCGCCGAGTGGCACGCGTCGATCGGCAAGGCGATTCTCGAGAATTGGAATTTCTCCGAGTCGATGTCGCAGGCGGTCGGCGATCAGGCAGATCTCTCCCGGACCCATGAGGGCGCGCCCGATTTGACCGACGTCGTTTCGGTCGCGATTCTCATGGCTTCTTACCCGGCGGACATCCCCGGTCTCGAAGCCGCCTTGCACGAGGCGGCCGCCGCCAAACGCCTCGGCCTCAACGGGGCGAGAACCCAGGCCGTGATGCGCGATTCGGCCGCCGAGGTCGCCGCCCTCAACCAGGCTCTCGGCAGTTAGGCTAGGCGCCGGCCGCCTCAGCGAGGAGCTCCGCCGCGATCGATTCAGCGACGTAGTGCGCGTTGTGGGGCATGATGCCGGCGAGATTCATGCGGCTGTCCGGGGTCATGTAAATATGGTGCCGGTCGCGCAGGCGCTCGACCGCCTCTACCGAAATGCCGAGCAGGGAGAACATGCCGCGCTGGGCGCGGAGAAAATCGAACGAGCCGCCGCCGGTTGCCTCGGCCAGATGCCGGGCGAGCAGCGCGCGCATGTCCGCGATCCTGGTTCGCATGAGGCTGAGTTCCTCGATCCATTCAGCCGTGCGCGCCGGACTCGCAAAGATGTGCGCGGCTATTGCCGCGCCGTGATCGGGCGGCATCGAGTAGATGCTGCGCGCGATCTGCAGTACGTGGCTCAAGCAAGCGTCGGCGCGAGACTCGTTCTCGCCGATCACGATCAACGCGCCGACGCGCTCCCGGTACAGCCCCAGATTCTTGGAGAAAGACACGGCGACCAGCGCCTCAGGAACCTGTTCGGCGACGAGCCGTGCGCCGGCGGCGTCGGCGTCCAAATCGACGGCGAATCCCTGATACGCAAGATCCAGAAATGGGACCAGGCGTCGGCGCGTGAGCAAGTGAGCCACCTCCTGCCATTGCGCCGGATCCAGATCCGCGCCCGTGGGGTTGTGGCAACAGACGTGCAGCAGAACGACATCGCCTGCGGCGGCGCGGTCGAGCCGCTCGAGCATGCCGGCGAAGCGCAGCCGGTGCGCGGCTGCATCGTAATAGGGGTAGCGTTCGAGCCGCAGGCCTGAGCTGCCCAGCAAGGGCTGGTGATTACCCCAGGTGGGATCGCTCACATGAACGGTAACGTCGGGCGCCGACGCGCGAATCAGCTCGGCACCCACGCGCAGTGCCCCGCACCCGCCCGGGGTCTGCACGGTACGCACCCGCCGGTCGCGGCGCGCGGCATGCGCATTTCCTAAGACCATTTCTTCGACGGCGCGGTTGAATTCCTCGCGCCCCGCGGCGGCCACGTAAGATTTCGTGGTTTGCGCCGCCAAGACGGCTTGCTCGGCGCTGCGCACGCAGGCTAGCACCGGAGTGTTGCCGGAAAGGTCGCGGTACACACCGACACCGAGATCGACCTTCAATGGCGAGGTGTCGGCCCGAAATTTCGCCATCACCCCGAGAATCGTATCCGGGTTCAAGCGCTTGAGTTGTTGAAACAAGAGTTTACGCCCCATTTTTCGTGCGGCCACATTATAGTCCATGCCGACATGACGATCCGCCGCACTTGGCTGTTGAGTTTGACGCTCGCGTTCGGCGGTCCGGCCGCCGGCGCCCTCGGGGGGAAGCGTCACCGAGAATCATCAGCCTGAGTCCGCACATCACCGAATTGCTGTTTGCCGCCGGCGCCGGCGACCGAATCGTCGGCGTCGACGATGCCAGCGATTACCCGCCGGCGGTAGCCGGCATTGCACGCGTCGGCGAACCGTCGGCGCTCGATGTCGAGGGCATGTTGAGACTCAAGCCCACGCTGATCGTGCTCTGGGATTCCGGCACGCCGGCGCGCCGCAAGGCGGAACTGCAGCGTCTGAATTTACGATTGTATGTCACGGATCAGCACCACCTGGACGATATCGGTACCGCGCTGCTCGAGTTCGGCCGACTCGCGGGGACGGAACCCGTGGCGGCGGCGGCCGCGCGCCGCTACCGGGACGAGCTCGCAGACCTCCGGGCGCGGTACGCCGCTCGCCCGCGGCTCAAGGTATTCTACCAAGTGTGGGACCGGCCGCTGTACACCTTGTCGGGGACGCACCTGGTGAGCGAGGTGCTGTCGCTGTGCGGCGGCGACAATGTGTTTGCCGACCTGACCACGCTGGCGCCTGCCATCGACAGGGAGGCGGTGCTCACGCGCAATCCCGACGTGATACTGATTGCCGCCAGCGGCGCCGAGGGTGCCAAGCAGCGTGCCGATTGGGACCGTTTCGGCTATATTCGCGCCGTGCACAATCATCATGTTTTCAGCGTGGACCCCTCGCTGGTCGGCCGGATGGCGCCGCGAATCTTGCAGGGGGTGCGCGAAGTATGCGATTTGCTCGATGCGGCCCGCGGCGGCGCGGCACCTGTAGGGGCGACCCGCAACGGCGGCCGGTGATGATCCCCGTCTCCAATAAAAGACAGTGGTCCGATGACATTTTCCGGCGTTAGCGTGTAGTCTTTAGTCACCATATCAATGGGAGTCAACTCATGGCGCTTTGGAACGAAAAACCTATGCCCGCCTCCGCGGGTCCTGCCGTCACCCCGTCGGCGCCGCCGCCGCCCCCGGAGCGGAGCTCGCCCGAGCGCACTACGAGTGATCCGGCGCTGGCCGTCTCGCCGCGCCGCCCCACTCCCAAAACCTCTTCGGAGGGCGGGGAATCGGTCATCGCGGCAAACCTCACCATCGAGGGCAAGATCGAGGGTTCGGGCAACGTGCGTATTGCCGGCCGCTTCAAGGGCGATGTCCGCATCGACGGCAATTTCACCATGGAACACGGCGCCCATCTGACCGGTCAGGTTCTCGCCGGCATCGTCGTGGTCGGCGGCGAACTTCAGGGCAACATCGAATCCGCCAAGCGGGTCGACGTCCAGGAAGGGGGCATCATCGTCGGCGACGTGAAGGCAGGGTCAATTACGGTTGCGGCCGGGTCGCGCATGCGCGGGCACGTCGAATTCGGCTGGGAGGATGAAAAGGTAAAGGTCAAACCCGGTTTGGTGGGCAGCGGCAACTAAAGGCTCCACTATGAGCGTCGCTCGGGCCGGGACCTTAGGCGCGACACGAATATGTCCGCACTGCAAGGCGGTCGTTCTGCAAAGCGCCAACATTTGTCCGGGGTGCCACCATCACCTGCGTTTCAATTCCGCGAATGCCGAACCGCAAGCGGAGTCGATATCGGCGATGCGCATCGAAGGATCGATTCGCCACACTTCGCGCGATGAAAGCTGCGAATATTGCGTGGTGATCTCCATCACCAACGAGCGCGGCGAGAAAATTGCGCGCCAAGTGGTCGGCGTCGGCGCACTGCAGCCCGGCGAGAAGCACAAATACAGTTTTTCAGTCGACTTGATGCCGGCCCGCAGCGCCGCCGAGCGCAAGCGAAACAACTGATCGGCGGCGATTGATCAGCGCTGCGAGCGGCCCTCGATATCGATGAAACGCAGGAATTCCGCGCGAGTGCTGGCATTCGCGCGGAAAGTGCCGAGCATTTTGCTCGTGATCATCGAGACGCCGCGCTTGTGAACTCCGCGCGTCGTCATGCACTCGTGCACGGCGTCGATCACGACCCCGACGCCGCGCGGTTTGAGAATTTCGTCGATGCATCCCGCAATCTGCGAGGTGAGCTTCTCCTGTACTTGAAAGCGCCGTGCAAAGCCGTCGACGACTCGCGCGAGCTTGCTGATGCCGACCACCCGGTCGGTGGGCAGGTAACCGACGTGAGCACGCCCGATGATGGGCGCCATGTGATGCTCGCAGAAGGATTCGAAACTGATGTCGCGCAGCACCACCATTTCATCGTAGCCTTCCACTTCTTCGAAGGTGCGGCGCAGGTACGCTCCCGGATCTATGGTGTACCCGGAGAACCAATCATGGTAGGCGTTGACGACGCGTTTCGGAGTGTCCCGCAGACCCTCGCGCAGCGGATCATCCCCGGCCCACCGGAGCAGCGTCTGTACGGCGGCTTCCGCTGCCTCGCGGGTCACCGCGTGTTTCTTCGTCTTGGCCATTTAATCTCCCAAGCATCGTTAGGGGTGCTCGGAATCGAACACCAATTCGCCATGCAGCAACGTCATGGTGCATTTGAGGTTGCGCAATTCTTGGGCCGGCAGCGCGTACATATCGCGGTCCCAGACGGCGATGTCGGCCTCTTTCCCGATCTCGAGAGATCCTATCCGGTCTTCAAGAAAGAGTTGCCTGGCGCCCCACACCGTGTAGGAGCGCAGTGCCGTGCGAATGTCGACCGATTCGGCGGTGCCGAACGGATGTGGGCCATAGGTGCCTTTGGCCGTTTCTCTGGCGACCGACGCCCAGAGTCCGTAGCGCGCGGCGAGCGGCGTGACGGAGTAATCGGAACCACCGCCCCAGCGGATGCCGTTCCTGGCGAACGTGTTGAGCGGCACCAGGCGCAGCGAGCGCTCCGGGCCGAAATTGCCGGCGTAGGTGTCGCCGATCCACCACATGAACGGGGCCTGCGCTTCCGGATAGCCTGCGTCATAGCGCTTTTCGAGGGCGGCCATGGTCTCGATGGCGTGATCGCTCGGGATATTGGCGTGAATGATGCTGTGCCGAAGGCCGAATGTCGGCGTCTCACGGAGTACCTCGGCGTAGGTGTCCACCACCCAGTCGATGGCGCGATCGCCGACCGCGTGAGTGCCGACGTGCACGCCCGCCTGATGAAACAAGCGGACCATCTGGCGATACACCTCGGGGTCGGTCGATGGATAGCCGAAATTGCCGTGATCGATCTCCGTGGAATTCTTGTGCCATTCTTGCGTCACCCAGGCGGTGCGCGCGCCGCCGCTGCCGTCCATGAATATTTTCGCCCCGCAGGACAGGAGCCGGCCGTCGCCGAGCGACTGCGGCGGCTTGGGCCGGGCCTCGATCGAGGCAAGCGCCGCGCGCGCGGAAGCAAGGGTGCTGCCCGCGTACCACAATACGCACACATGCTCCAACAGCTTGTTCTCGCTCAGCAACGCCTGATACGCATCCCAGACGGGCTGGCCGATGGACGGATCCTTGACCGCGGTGATGCCCTCGCGATGCAGATCGTCGATGCTCTTCAAGATACCTGCGCGCTGTTGTTGCGCCGTCGGCGGCGGGATCAGACCCAAGACCGGATCCATGGCCGATTCCTTCAGCACCCCGGTGGGCTTGCCGCTCGCGTCGCGGTCGATCGTGCCGGCGGGCGGGTCCTGCGAGCCGGCGGAAATGTTCGCCAGCCGCAGCGCCTGCGAATTGGCCACCCCATAGTGGCCGGTCGTATGCATCAACCAAACGGGATTTTGCGCAGATACCCGGTCGAGATCGGCAGCGAGCACGTAGCGGCGCTCGGCCAGCTTGCCCTCATCCCATCCATCGCCCTGCAGCCATTCTCCCGGCTTGAGCCCGGCGATCCCCGCTTGGACCCGCCGAATCACCTCCGCGACGCTCGCGGCATCGCCAAGATGAACGTGGTAGAGCTGTTCGACGCCGGCATCGGCGATGTGCGCATGGCTGTCGATGAGTCCCGGTGTCGCGGTGCGGCCGCGCAAGTCGATGCGCCGTGTGGCGGCGCCGGCGAGGAGCAGAACATCCCGATCCGTGCCGATGGCGATGATCCGTCCATCGCGTATCGCCACGCCTTGCGCAATCGAATCGTGCGGATCGACGGTGATTATCCGGCCGTGGAACAAGATCAGCTCGGGCGGCGGCTGCGCGCGGGCGAGGGCCGCGCTCAGCAAAGCCGCCGCGGCGAGGATGAGTCCGGCGCGGCGTTGGCGCGCGCTTCGAGTGAATTGGGCCGACATGGGATACATCCTTCAAAGTGGCATAATAGCCTGCGACAGAGTAATTCCGCAGGCGGCTTATGGCGACACTAGTGATTGATGCGCATCAACGCGACCTTGGCGGCTTTGTCGTACGGCGCGTGCTGCCCTCCGGCGAGCGGCAAATGGTGGGTCCGTTCATCTTTTTCGATCATTTAGGCCCGACGCAATTCGCCCCTGGGTATGGGATCGACGTGAGGCCGCATCCGCATATCGCGCTTGCCACCGTGACCTACCTTTTCTCCGGCTCACTCGAGCATCGCGACAGCCTGGGCTCGGTGCGCGAAATCCGCCCCGGCGACGTGAATTGGATGTCGGCCGGACGCGGCGTCGCGCATTCGGAACGAACTCCGCGGGCCGCGCGCGTAGCCGGCGAGCATGTACACGGCATTCAGAGCTGGGTGGCGCTGCCCGATGGCCAGGAGGATGGGGAGCCGACTTTCGTTCACTATCCCGCGGCGACGCTGCCGAGGCAGGCGGCCGACGGCGTCGATCTGACCGTCATTGCCGGGGAGGGATTCGGCCTGCGCTCGCCGGTCGCCACGCTGTGGCCGACGCTCTATGCTCACGCGCAATTTACCCGCGGCGCGGCGCTCGAGGTGCCGGCCGACTACAGCGAGCGTGCGGTCTATGTGGTACAGGGGGAACTCGCCATCGGCGACGCTTCCGTGACCGCCGGGCAACTGGCCTTGCTCGAGCCGGAAGCGAAATCGACGCTGCGCGCGCTCGGGGACGCGCGAGCGATGCTGTTGGGGGGCGCGCATTTTCCGACGCCGCGCTACATCTGGTGGAATTTCGTGGCCTCCTCTCAGGAGCGCATCGAGCGCGCCAAGGAGAGTTGGCTGCGGCATGAATTTCCTGCCGTGCCCGGCGAAACCGAATTCATTCCGTTGCCGAATTACTAGCAATCGAAGGAGGGCTCCCATGACTGACAAAACTGCGAGCGTGCACTGGGAAGGCCAGGGCAAGAAGGGTGTCGGTAAGATCAGCACGCAAACCGATGCGTTGAAAGCATACCCGTATGGCTATGGCAGCCGCTTCGAAGACGATCGACGCGGCACGAATCCCGAGGAATTATTGGCGGCCGCGCACAGTGCCTGCTTCACCATGGCGTTCTCGTTCGCGTGCGACGCGGCGGGCTTCGCCACCACGGCAATCGACTGCCAAGCCGCCGTGCGCTTGGTGATGAAAGGCGGCGGATTCCAAATCGATCGCATCAGCCTCAAGCTGGAGGCGAATGTGCCGGGCATCGATGAAGCGACATTCCAAAAACTGGCCGCGGGCGCGAAGCAGGATTGCCCGCTGTCGAAGGCGTTGGCCGCCGTTCCGGAGATCAGCTTGACGGCGGTATTGCGCAAGTAAGCGCGAGTCCCCCGCGGCGCGCCGCCATACTTCCGGGAACAGCCGGTGATTCATGGGCGAGCCGGCGGGGAGTTCCGTGACAAGGCCGGGAAATTCCGGCGAAGTGCGCCAACGCCGCGGCGCGTGCGTCATGTCGTCGCCGAGAAACCGCACGGAGAATACGCGGCGGCGATGCGGGCCGGTGACGCCTGCGGCCGCATGCAACGTGAGCATGTGAAAGCACACCGCGTCGCCCGGTTCGAGTGCCCAGCCGAGAATGTGGAAAGCATCGCGGGCGGCCTCGATATTCGGCAGATCGGCGAGCGTGCCCTCGGGGAACCATTTGGCCTGGGCATCCATGAACGAGCGCGGCATCAGCCATGGCCCCCGGTGCGAGCCGGCCACGAATTCCAGAGTCGATTCGCGATTCACCGGATCGGCAGGGATCCAGAAGCTGATGTTCTGCCGGCCCTCGACATTGTAGTAGGGCTGATCCTGGTGCCACGGCGTCGGCTGCCGGGTGCCCGGCTCCTTGGTCAGCATGTGATCGTGGTAAAGCCGCGCGCTGCGTGCTTTGCATCAGCCGGCCCGCCGCTTCGGGCGAGCGGCGATGTCGAAGATGAAGCGCCGGTACGAGGCGTTGTCCTGCCAATTGCAGAAATCCTCGACGAACCGGCCAGGGTCATCCGCACCGCTCGCTACTTTGGCGCGCGGACTCAAAGCCCGAGATTTTCGTCGATGCCGGCGCGAAGCAATGCGATTTCTTCCGGCCGAAACAACTCGCGGAGGCACGCGGCGCCGTCGCGCTGAAAGTTCTCGACGGTTGCAGGCGTCAATCATGACGGTCGCTCGGACAAGGCGCGCAGAATCTCTTCGAGCAGCAGTCGGTCCCCGGTAGGCGAAACCCGTATATATCTGTATCAAATTTGCACCTGCGCGAGGGTGCCAGGGCGTGCTCGGCGCTCTACGATACCGCCAACACCGATGAGGGGGAAGCTCGGGTCCCAATTCAGCGCGCAGCTGCGCGATAACCCGCACCGACAGGGGATGCAGCGGGGGCGCCGCTCAAACCTCCCGCTTGGGCGGCGGCCGCCATATCGCCCACCGCGCTCCGGTCCGATCGAGGTATTGGTGGCGATCACGCCGTCGATCTCGAGCAGCGCGCAAATCCGCGCAATCGCGGAAATCTGTTCCGGCGCTGAGATCCGGAGCGACTTTGACCAGCAGCGGCACGCGTTTGCCGTAGCGCTCCTGCAGCACGCCGCGCTCTTCGAGCAGCGCACCCAGGAGTCCTTTGCAGAGCCGTCGGCGCGCCTGCAACTCGCGCAGCCGCGCCGTGTTGGGCGAGGAAATGTTGACGGCGACGTAGTCCGCGTAGAGGTAGATCTTGCGCAGGCAGGCCAGGTAATCGTCCTGCGCATTTTCGAGCGGGGTATCGAAATTCTTGCCGATGCTGATGCCGCGTATGCCGCGATAGCGGCTGCGGGCGAGCTGCGCGACCAGATGATCGACGCCTTTATTGTTGAATCCCATGCGATTGATGAGCGCGCAGCTGTTCCGGAATTCTGAACATCCGGGGTTTGGGGTTGCCTGGCTTGAGGCCGCGGCGTCACGGTGCCGAGTTCGACGTGACTGAAACCCATCGCCCCCAGCGCATCCAGGTAATCGCCGTTCTTGTCGAAGCCCGCAGCGAGGCCGAGCGGGATGCGCAAATGAGAGTCCGAGGCAACGCACCGAGCGGCCTGCGGCGGATCGAACGCCGGCAAGAATGGCCGCATCCATCGCGCTCCGGCAAGCCCGAGGTCGTGGGCCAATTCCGGGTCCAATCGCGTGAGGAGGGGAATCGAGCCGCGCGCAATGGCGGATGCGGCGTGTCGGATCATAGACTGTGCATTATAGACGACAACCCGTTCGCGGACTTTGGGCGGGCTGGCCGGCTTCCATCAGACGTACGCCCACGCTGCCAAAACGCCCAAGTAAAAGCACAACTCGGTCAGCTGCAGCGTCATGTCGAGTACCGCGGGGCCGGCCGGGGGGCGATTGCGCCTCACGTAGGCGATGAAGGCGATCCGCGCGACGATGGCCGCGGCCAGCCCGACGAGGCCGGGCATGCCGATCAGCACCGCCGGTGCGAAACCTATGGCCAGTGCGATGCCGAGATCGCCGTGCGATGCCGGCTTCGCTCCAGGGCGGATCGGCGCCGCGAGTACCGAGACCACGAGAGCGCGGCTGCAGGCATGTCCGGCGATCATGATCAGGCCCAGCGCCAGATTTGCCGGCAACGCGAAAGGCAGACTGGCGGCGGACAAGGCCATCAGCGCGTTGTACTTGATCAGCACGCTAAACACCAAGCCCACGGCGCCCATGTCCGCGCGCGGCTCGCGCACAGCGGCAAGCAATGTCGTCGCCAGCATCGATAGCACCACGGCAATGCTGGTCGGCCAGAGTTGCGCGCCGAGCCAGTAGACCGCACCGCCCAGCGCGCCGATGAGCGCGCCCCACAGCGGCACGGATCGCGGCGCCGTTTCCCAGCGGCGCCCTTGCTGCGCTCATGCGCGTTTGCGCAACGTAGGTTGCGCCGCCAACTTGGACCGCAGATAGTGACCGGTGTAGGACGCCTTGTTCGCCGCAATTTGTTCCGGCGTTCCGACGGCGATGATCCGGCCGCCGCCGTCGCCGCCTTCGGGCCCCAAATCCACGACCCAGTCCGCCGTCTTGATCACGTCGAGATTGTGTTCGATCACGATGACGGTGTTGCCTTCGTCGCGCAGCCGCTGCAGCACGACGAGCAGCTGCGCGATGTCCGCGAAATGCAGGCCGGTGGTCGGCTCGTCGAGAATGTACAGCGTGCGCCCGGTGGCCCGCTTCGAGAGCTCCTTGGCGAGCTTGACGCGCTGCGCCTCGCCGCCGGAGAGGGTGGTCGCGCTCTGTCCCAGCCGCACGTACGACAGGCCCGACGTCGAGCAGGGTTTGCAGTTTCGGCTGCACGGTCGGCACGGCGGAGAAGAACGGCAGCGCATCCTCGACCGTGAGGTCGAGAATTTCCTGGATGTTCTTGCCTTTGAAGCGGATTTCCAAGGTCTCGCGGTTGTAGCGCTTGCCCTTGCATACGTCGCAGGGCACGTAGACGTCGGCGAGAAAATGCATTTCCACCTTGATCACGCCGTCGCCCTGACAGGCTTCGCAGCGTCCGCCCTTGACATTGAAGCTGAATCGCCCCGCCTCATAGCCGCGCGCCCGCGACTCCGGAACGGCGGCGAAGATCTCTCGGATCGGCGCGAACAGCCCGGTGTAGGTGGCCGGATTGGAGCGCGGCGTGCGCCCGATCGGACTTTGATCGATCTCGATCACGCGGTCGATGAAATCGAGACCCTCGATGCGGTCGAAGTGCGCGGTTCCGGCCGAGGCATGGTTGAGTTGGGTCGCGACCGCGCGAAACAGCGTGTCGTTGACCAGGGTCGATTTGCCCGAACCGGAAACGCCGGTGACGCAGGTGAGCAGCCCCAACGGAAATTCCGCGGTCACGTTTTTCAGATTGTTGGCCGTCGCACCGATGACCCGCAGCATGCGCGCCGGGTTGGGTGCACGCCGGCTCGCGGGAATCTCGATGCGGCGCCGGCCGCTCAGATACTGTCCGGTGATCGATTCGGGATGCGCGGCGACTTCGGCGGCCGTGCCCTGCGCCACGATCCGGCCGCCGTGCACGCCCGCGCCGGGGCCGAGGTCGACGACGTGATCGGCTTGACGGATCGCATCCTCGTCGTGCTCGACGACGATGACCGTGTTGCCCAGATCGCGCAGATTCACGAGGGTGTCGAGCAGACGCTGGTTGTCGCGCTGATGCAGGCCGATCGACGGTTCATCGAGAATGTACATGACGCCGACCAAACCCGAACCGATCTGGCTCGCGAGGCGAATGCGCTGCGCCTCGCCGCCCGACAGAGTATCGGCGCTGCGGTTCAAGGTGAGGTATCCCAGGCCGACGTTGCCGAGAAAGCCGAGCCGATCGCCGATTTCCTTGACGATTTTGACGGCGATTTCGCCGCGCCAGCCCGGCAGTTTGAGCTTGCCGAAGAATGCCAAGGCGCGCTCCACCGACAGCGAGGACACTTCGGGGATGCTGCGGCCGTCGACGAAGACGTTGCTCGCGGCCCGGTTGAGCCGGGTTCCCTCGCACTCGGGGCACGGGCGCGAGGAACGATACTTGGCCAGCTCCTCGCGCACCGTCGCCGATTCGGTCTCCTTGTAGCGGCGCTCGAGATTCCTGACGATGCCTTCGAAGGTGTGCCTGCGCTTGACGGTGCCGCCTTTGCCGTCGAGGTACTTGAACTCGATTTCAGCATCGTCGCTGCCGAACAGCACCAGATCCTTGATTTTCTGCGGCAGGCTCTCGAACGGCGCCTCGATGTCGAACTTGGTGTGCCGCGCCAGCGATTGGATCAGCTGAAAATAATAGGCATTGCGCCGATCCCAGCCGCGCACCGCCCCGCCGGCCAGCGACAAATGCGGATTCGCGACGATCTTCTCGGCATCGAAGAAATCCTGCGTGCCGAGGCCGTCGCAGGCCGGGCAGGCGCCGATCGGACTGTTGAAGGAGAACAGGCGCGGCTCGAGCTCGCTCAAGGAATAGTTGCAGATGGGGCAGGCGAATTTGTCCGAAAACACGAGCTCGGTGCGCTGTCGGCATCATCCATGTAGGCGACGCGCGCCACGCCCTAGCCCAGCGCGCAGCGCGGTCTCGAACGATTCGGCGAGGCGCTGACCCAGGTCGGGCCGCACTTTGAAGCGATCGACGATGGCCTCGACGGTATGCTTGCGCCGCACGTCGAGTTTCGGCGCCTCATCCAGTTCCACGACCTCGACCGTCGATGCGCGCGCGCACGAAGCCGGCGGCCTGCAATTCTTCGATGAGTTCCGCGTGCTCGCCCTTGCGCTCGGCTATGGCCGGCGCGAGCAGCATCATGGCGGTCCCTTCCGGATGCTCGAGAACCGCATCGACCATCTGGCTCACCGTCTGGGCGGCGAGGTCGATGTGGTGATCCGGGCAGCGCGGCGTGCCGGCGCGGGCATACAGCAGCCGCAGATAGTCGTAGATTTCGGTGACCGTGCCTACCGTGGAGCGCGGGTTGTGCGAAGTTGATTTTTGCTCGATCGAGATGGCCGGCGACAGACCCTCGATGGTGTCGATGTCCGGCTTCTCCATCATCGAGAGGAATTGCCGGGCATAAGTCGACAGCGATTCGACATAGCGCCGCTGACCTTCGGCATAGATGGTGTCGAAGGCGAGCGAGGACTTGCCCGGAGCCCGACAGGCCGGTGAATACGATCAACCGATCACGCGGCAGGTCGAGATCGATATTCTTCAGGTTGTGGGTCCGGGCACCCCGGATGCGGATATTTTGCATGTAACCAACTACTATACCCGCCGCGTCAAGGGCGGGTAAAACGGCGCCAAAAGGCGGCTGGAAGGCTGCCGAGTACGGTCGTGAGCCGCAGCTCCAACGCGCGGATATCTGCACGAGCGCACCGCGGAAGCCTGCTATTGGGGCGGCCACCTGCGTGTACAATGCCCGGCATCAATTTGTTTCCGGGGGTATGTATGGCGCGCGGCGTAAACAAGGTCATTCTGGTCGGCAATCTCGGCGCGGACCCGGAAACGCGTTCGATGCCGAGCGGCATGACGGTCACGAACATCCGGATCGCCACCAGCGAGTCATGGAAGGACAAGGCCTCCGGGGCCCAACAGGAGCGCACCGAATGGCACAGCATCGCCCTGTTCGGCCGCTTGGGAGAAATTGCCGCCGAATACCTGCGCAAGGGTTCTCAGGTGTTCGTCGAGGGAAAGCTGCGCACCCGAAAATGGCAGGATAAGCAGGGCAACGATCGATTCACCACCGAGATCATCGCCGACAACATGCAAATGCTCGGCGGCCGCGCGGGCGGCGCGGGCGCAGGCGCGGCGGGGCGGCGGCGCGGAGCGCAGTGCCGGGGGCGGCGCTCCGCCGCGGGACGATTATGATCAGTCGGCGACACCGGCGCCCGCGGGCGGCAAAGAGGATTTCGACGACGACATCCCCTTCTAGCGTTTCGGCAGGTGTGTTTTGCGCCTGCCGCACGCAGCAATTCTGTCACTTCATCGGCACGCTCGAGACGCGCCCGTCCGGCGTGAGCACCTTCAGCGTTCCCACCCTGGTCGCCAGCTGCGACCAGTTTGGCGCAAAGGTGTGGGTCGCTCCATTGTCGATCGATGCGGGCGAGGTGGCGAATGTCACGGCCTTACCCTGCGCATCGAGGCCGTGGAACTCGACGGTGTAGGTCGCCGGTGCACCGGTGTGTCCGTAGTTGAATGTATCGGTGGCCGCGTCATAGAAGAACCGGACGTTGCCGCCAGCCGAGGCCCGCGTCGTCAGAGTTGCGACGCGTGGAAAGGCCCGCACCGTGTTCCTGCCAATGATAGTGAAGCTCAGCGCCTTATCCCGATCGGGACTGAAGTCAACCCTGCTCACGTCAACTTTGACCGTATCCTTCGCCCCCGGCGTGGTCGGCACGTTGGCTAGCGTCACACCGCTTGCGCCACCGAGCCAGTCGAGCCGGTAGGCACCGCTTCTGCCTCCCGTGATCGTGTGCGTCAACACGTCGGGTCGGTTGCTCACAAACGCGGGCGCGAGGGGTTTGCCAAGACCGCCGTAGCTTGGCATGGGACGCACCCCGGTCAACATGGTTCTTCGGTCAGGATTCAACTGGCCGCGAGGATCGAGGAGGAGATGACCTTGTGCATCACTGACTTGGCTCACGGCAGCATCGCCGGTGACGATCCATAACAGCGCGGGTGTGAGTACCACGCCGGCGATCAGTTCGGCCCACGGCAGGCTTGGGTGCAGGGGTATGGCGTTCCATGGCGTCACGGTAATGGTGGTGTCGATGCCGCCAGTCCAGTTATGTGGGATATTTGCCGCCATCCCGGCGGAATCCGCCAGAGTCCAGCTCCCGTCGTTGGTTACGTGGATCACGCTCGCACTTGGGTACGGCGTGCGCGCGGAGGGTGTGGAATCCTCGCTCACCGTGAATTGAGAATCCGAATTGTAGATCAGGATGTCGAAATTGCCGTTCCCCGTGTCCGAGATTCCATAGGCAACTACGGCGTGGCCGGTTCCAAGGACAGGGTCGAGCGCGACGATCGCGCCCGCATTGTGTCCCCCGGCGGCGAACGCGTGCAGAAGTATGTTTCTAAGGCCTGCTGCAGATGTCACGTTGAGATGAAAGTTGATGAAGGTATTGATGCTCTCCTGACTGAATTGCGCCAGCATTCGCTGATGCACAAATGACGCAAGGGCAGGCTGAACGTTGGTGCCCCCAGTGAAACCGGGCCCGTTGAGCATCCAGGCGTCGGCGCCTACTGGGCCGTTGGGGTCTACGGACGGCGACGGGAGCGTTTGCTGAGCGAAGCTTCCCATCGATAGCTGCCCAGTGTTCAGTTGGAGACTGCCAAGCGCCATACCGAAGCACTGACCATTCGAGTCGAGCGCATTATCCGCAATGAAGAGAAAAAGATTCACCAAGGGTCCTACGAAATTGACAGTGCCGATAAATGGAAAATTGACGTCGGCGTGTGTTTGCCACGACCCAAACAGCGGCGTCGCGTCCCCGTCGAAGCTGTAGGATCCACCCACCATGCTCTGAAACTGCGGGCTGTTGTTCCACGCGAATCCCCGCGTATTGCGGTAATTGTCGACGCTGAAATTCGGTCCGGTCAGCACAGTTCCGGAGGGCAACGTCACCGATAAGGGACCGCTCGCCGCCGTCGGCGGAACGACGGCGACGAGAGAGGTTCCGTCCGGAGCGATCGAGGCCGGAGTGATGGGCCGATCATTGCCGAATTGCACGGTCGTCGCCGGTCCGAATCCACCTCCCGTGACCGTCACCGATGTGCCCTGCTGGCCGAGCATCGGCACCACGCCCGCCGACGGCGCGATGCTCGTCAGAACGCCGGACACCAGCGAGATATCCATGCTGTTGCTCGCCTTGCCACACGCGAGCACGGGGTCCCCGTAGACGCCGACATGATAGGTGCCTAGCGGTAGCGACGCCGGCAGCCGAAACTGGACGGCGTTGTCGCTCCAATTCAAACCCGTCGTGACGGGGATGGCTGAGACGGTGCCGGACGCGCGGGTAAGCGTCACTTCGCCGTGGCCCTGGACGGCGCCAAATCCTCTCCCCGAGATCGCGACGTAGGCGGGTGGCTGCGGCCACGCTGGGTTCGGGCTGATCGCGGTGATCATTGGACCTGTTTCGATGATCTCAAAACTCTGGCTCGCCGATCCGGCAATTGTCAACGATGCGGCATTGCTGGTGCGTCCTGAGCCGTCCACGAGATACAGGGAATAAACGCCCGGCGGAATGGTGGGCGGGAGGCCGAGCGTCAGAGTCTCCGCTCCTGCTGCATTGTGGCCGTACCGGTAATTCGTTGACCCCAGCGTGCCGATCACGATTCTCCCTCGCGGCCCGCAACCCTGAAAGTCCAGGAAATTGGTACCACCGATGCCGATCTCCGCACCAGGCTGAGCCTGGTAGCCCTTCGGCGTGGCCAACGCACCGCCGTACAGATTGACTATCGCAGGAGGCAGTTGTCCGACTGTGAAGCTGACGGCATTGCTGGTGAACGTGATTGGCGGGACTGGCTGCGCAAACGGAACCGGGGCCGTCGCGTTGGAGGAGAATATGACCAGCGAGTACGTTCCGGCACCGATCGAAGGAACCGTTATAGTAATCAAAGTATCGGACCAGCCGGTGGCCGCGTTAAAAGCGTACTTCGGGGCGCAGCTCTGCTGCGCGGGATAACAGTAGCCAACGATGCTGTTCCACTGGCCGGACTGTGGGGCAGCGCCGAAGTTGCGGCCATGGATCTGCAGGACGGTGCCTGGCATTGCCGTCGTGACCGGCCCGGCGGCGCTTGTGATCGAATCGATGACCGGGCTGAAGCGATTTTGCGCGGACTGGTACTGGGCGGAGAAAGTTGCGGGCCCTGGACGCGGTTGGACAGTCCCGGCGGGATTCGTCGCCGGTAGCCTGGCCGGTGCTTGCGCAAATGGCGTGTCCATCAGCAACAGGCCGCACGCCAGAATCGTCAACAGCTCGCGACGGCTTGCACATTTCGCGGCGGCGCCGTTGGCTGAAATCCGGATGGCGCGATCTTCACCTGCCGCATCGTACGGCCGCCCCCGAGCGTAGCTCATTTCCCTCGCTCCAACGTGTCTCATGCACCGGCACTCACTTGTCGCACCGCTTCCCTGTGGGATAAATGCGGAAATGCGCGCCGTTTTGGCTCAGATTGTTTGCAAATCCTCGGCCAGCTCACAGGCAGAGCGGCTCGGCCCTTTGGTCAAGTCGGCGACGATCACAGGGTGACCAACGACGGGTGTTGAGGAGCAACTTCGGGGTGGCAGCGAGGTGGGGCTGATTTGCCAATCATCTGAGCCAAAACCGTGTCCATTTACGCATCTATCAGTAAGGGAGGGGGTATGAAAGGCAACGCCATGACGACGTTGGATACGATGAACACAGCCGGAATTTTTCCGCCCTTAAGTTGTGCGGCGACTCACGCCGCAGATTCAATCCGCCTCGCCATTCGGGAGCGAACATAATGTCCCGTCAAAGCACTTTGCGACTGTTGTGGGCGTTTTCCGGCGCAACTTTCATATTCGGCATGACGCCGAAAAATATGGACGCTGCGACCAGCGAACCGAGCCCCGCGCAGCTCATGTCCCAACTGAACGCGCTCCAAACTCGCATCGTGCAGTTGGAACGGGGCAATAACTCACGCGTGGAATATCCAAACGCTGCGCCGAGCGCGGATCTTGCGACGCGCGTTGCCGGCTTGAGCCAGCAGATGGCGAATTTGACCAACGCCATCAAAGTTAACCCAAACGGTGTCATGATCACTTCACAGTCGATTTCGCTCAACGCCCAGACTTCGATGAGTCTGCAAGCCGGTGCGAACATGAAGGTGCAGAGTTATGGCGTGACCCAAATCAGCGGCGCAGCGCAGACCAGTATCAGCGGTGGAATGCTGATCCTCAATAAAGGCGGTTATCCGATAGTCACGCTGAATTCGATCAAGGGGGGTGTCGGCAGCCCAACCGTCTTGGCCCCATAGCGAGGAGCGGCGTGAATCCGGCTTCCGCAATTCAAGATGGCTAGGTTTCGCGCTCCGATCAGCAGTTCCGGGAGAAGTCGTATGCGTATCTCAACAGCAGCCCTTGCCACGATGACGATCGCGTCCTGCTTGTCGGTCGCCGTGGATGGTTCAACGGCGCGGGCTGGAAATAGCGATGACGGTCCCGTCGTCGATCAACCCAAAGGTCTCAGTGCCCTACCGCGCCGGCCGCTCAATGAACGCGTCCCCGTGACGGTTTATCAGTTTCACAGCGACGTGCCGGAGGTGCAGGCGCTCGCCGCCGCCGACATGTTCACGACTGCGCTGCTCGCCTCCGGTCAATTTCGGGTCGTACAGAGCGGGCAGCCAACCCAGAGCGGCGGGAATTTCCCGCAACCGTACCAGCAACAATACCCCCAACAGGTACAGCAACAATACCCCCAACAGGTACAGCAACAATACCCGCAACAATACCAGCAGCCGATGGGTACGCCGCAGCCGAACGGAAGCTATCAGCAACAACCGATGGGTGTGCCGCCAGCGAATGGGAGGTATCCGCAGCAGCCGATGGGCACGCCGCAGGGGACCGTGGCTTATCCGCAGCAGCCGATGGGCACGCCGCAGGGGACCGTGGCCTATCCGCAGCAGCCGATGGGCACGCCGCAGGGGACCGTGGCTTATCCGCAGCAACCCATGGGCACGCCGCAGGGGACCGTGGCCTATCAGCAGCCCATGGGCATGCCGCAGGCGAATGGGATTAATCAGCAACAGCCGATGGGCATGCCGCAGGCGAATGGCACGCCGCCACAATATCCGCTGCACGTCGCTCAATACATCTTTGACGGCACGGTCTCGGAATTTAGTGCGGGCCAATCGCAAAAGCAGGGTGGTGTCGCCATGGGTGGTCTCAATGTCGGGGGCGCGGACAATAAGGATATGATCGCGATCGACGTGCGCATCATCGATGGACAAAGCGGAGACATCCTGGACTCCGTCAGCGTGCGCGAAGCCATCAAATCTTCAAATAAGGCTCTGAGCGGCACCGCTGCAGCGGCGAGCACGTTGGCATCATACTTTGGCAAAACCGCCAATCCGATGACTCCGGATGTGAACTACCAGACGGCGCAGAAGGGAAATGTGGATACGGCGCTGCGCAATTGTATTGACTTGGCGGTGTTGCAACTCGTGCAGCGGATGTCATTGGCGGGCAACACGGGCGGCGCCGCGAAGTAAGCACGCGAAGCCAATGACACATCTACGGCGGTCAAGGATCGCTACGTTTCTCGCCGTGGGCATGTGCTCTTTGGCTTGCGGTGCCGCGCAGCCTCCCGCCGGTACGATGCGTGCGGCGATCCAAACCGCGAGTGGCAATTATCTCACGGCGGTCAATGCCGGCGGGTTGGGCGGTCCAGACACGGGGCCGGCTGCGGTTGCACTTCACACTGACGCGACCGCGGCGGGTCCATGGGAGACCTTCAGGATCGTCTGGCTGAACTCGACGTACACGCAGTTCGCCCTGCAAACATCCGGCGGCAACTACGTGACGGCTGTCAACGGCGGCGGTGTTGGCGGGCCCAACGACAGCACTTCTCCGATGCACACCGATGCGAAGTCAATTGCCGAATGGGAAATGCTGACGCTCAACTTCTTGCCGAACAACCAAGTCACGATCAGCGTGCCTGACGGCCGGTTCCTCACCGCGGTGAACGGCGGCGGCATCAGTGGACCCACGATCTCGCCGATTCGTACCGACGCGGTGCGGCATGGCGCCTGGGAGGCCTTCACGCTGGTCAAGCTGGATACAGACTCTGGCGATGCCGTGTTGCCCGCACCCACCCCCAAACCCAAATCGGTCGAACTTCCCGCGACCGACGGTGCGTGGCTCGTCAATGTCACCATATCCGGCGGCTTGGCCGGTAGGCACATTGGTTACGCGATCAATTCGCAGGGCCATGGAGCGACGTCGAACGCGCGCGGCAACACCGAGCTGCTGATCTCGCGTGATCTGTTGGCGACAGTGGCGGCGCAAGTTCGGATCGCGCAGGCAGAGGCGTGGGTGGACGGCAGCGACTCTTGCGACGATTGCGTTTATACGAGCATCACTCTTGCACAACGAAAGAAAGGCGGCGGCGTTCTTAAGCATTCTGTGACATGGACGGCGCTCGGCCCGGGCGGCCCCAGCAACGCGAGTGCGCTCGTTGACGCCGTCTTATCCGCGCTGCCGCATGTCGATCCGTCCCGATAGGAACGACCGGTTATCGCCTTCTGCGAGGGAGTGCCTGCACCTGGGTGAGCGACTCTTGCGCCGCGCCGCACGAGCAATCTACGGCAGGTTTGCCTTCTGAACTCGGTCCGTGATGATCGACTCCATCAGATTCTTCAGTCGCGTGATTTCCGCGACGTGGGGCGCCAGAAGCTTCTTGTCGACGCCTCGAATGCGCACGTAGCCGTCTGCGCGCGCCTGCTGCTCGGCGGTCAGCTTGGCTACCGGCCCATCATCCCCCGATCCACCAGCGTAGCTGAGCAATCCGGCCGCGTGTTCCACCTTATCGCTCAGCTGGCTCCACTGCTCAGAGGGCATACCCGCTTCCGCTGCCAGCATCGCGGCCACGCCTCCCTGTAACGCGGCGCCGCGAGCCACTGCCGCGTCTTGTTCCTTAGTCGGGCTATACAGTTGGGGCTCGGCCACCGCCTTTGGCTTTTTGCCGGTCTTAATTGCTTCCTGCATTTGTTCTTGCTCGTTCTTGAGCAGCTCTGCCTCGATCTGACTATTTTTCGCCAGAGCTGCCATTTCGAGACGCTGCACTCGCGTCCCCTCGGCGATGTCCGACAGATCATTGGATTTCGGATGCTGATACCTGTCGAGGGCCGCCTGCTCGATCTTGATGTAGAACTGCACATCCGCCGGTTGCAGTGCCACCATGCCCGACTGCAAGTCCTTTTGCGAGATGATGCCGGGCAAATCCTTCACCGGCGGCTGACTCGCGGCTGCGCTGACCCCGGCCGCCGACAGCGCGGAGATCAGGACCGCGCAAGCAGCCTTCCGCGCCCCCGCGCGTCCCCATTTGAGTTGCAATTGCGACAGTTTCATCACGCGTGAGTGTAGCGGGTGATCTAGGACCGATTCAATAAGCGAAACTCATAAGCGACAAGTCAGGGTGCCGGGGAGCCGTCCGCGTTGATACGGAGCCGAGTGTTCAGGGCCTTGGTTTGGTAGTCGTACTCGGAGAATTGCAGGACGCCGCTTGCAAGGCGTTCAAGAATCGCGAAGCCGTAGTCCACCGGCGCGCTCAGTGGTGCACCGCCATTGCCGACGATGACCTCTCTCTGAGTCGGGTAATACGCGTACGTATAAGGTTGGCCATTAATCTCTAGGGTGAATGGATGTCTGTTGATGATCGCTTCTGAAGGCGTGAAGCCTGGCGCGATGGACTCGAAAGCGCTCTCGGTGCGGACAACAAACGTGTAAGTCGTCGGTTGCGCAAGTGTCTGATCGAGCCAGGTTGCCTGCGCCGAATTCCATGCATTCGCGGCCATGACCACGATCTTGGCCGTCCAACTCCCATCCTGCGCGACGAGATTGATCTCGTAGTACGGTAGAGTGATCCGCAGCGGGTACAGCATCAGGGACATGAACGCCGTGTAGATGGACGTGGTCCCATCGGGGTTGCCCGGGCCACAGTTCGAGGTGAGCTGTCCAGTGCACTCATGGTTACCCATTGCTGGATAGAACTGGCCCGTGAAGCGGCCACGTGCTGCGAGGTACATGCTGAGCTGCTGACTTTCTGTCGCCTTCGCACCGTCAGACGAGAATGCGTATGTGCCGGCCGAGATCGCGAAGTCGGGATGAGGTGACGAAGTTTCGATGTCGTTCCAAATCGTATTGATGATCGCCATTGGATAATTCGCAATGTCATCCTCTTTCGCGGGACGAGTGGCCCCGACGATCGCGAACCGAAACGTGTTGCCGAGCGTAATCGTGACGCTGTTGCCACCGTATAGCACCGCTGGCCGCGGTTGGGGAACTACATAAGGCGACGCGACTTGAGGCGACCGTGGCGGTTGCGGCGCCACCATCTGCGTCGGCGAGGGGACGGCGGGGTTCGTAATTACCTGGGACGGCCGCGCCGGCGTGACGGTCGAAGGTACCGCCTGAGCTAGATGAATGTTTGACACGCTTGCGGGGGAGATTGAGTTGCCGAGCGGGGACAGCACGGATTGACCCGGTGTGGCAGTAGATTCATTGGGCGATGAGAGTTGTAGTGCAACGCCTCCCGGCGTTGCCGGCGGAAAGTTTTTGACATCCTCGGCGAGCGCCGCTCCCGAGAAAGCGACCAACGTCGCGAGCATCAGACCGAGCACCCGCGACAGCGGTTCATGGGTGCGAATTAAGAGGTACTTCACGAACTATCTCCTCGTAGGCGAGCGGCGCCGCGCCGAGCGTTGCGATCAGAGGCGACAATCGAAGCGAGCATCGGCTGGTAGAGTTCACGGGACCCTCCTGAAGTGTCAGGATCGTTGATGCGCACTGGGTATACTGATTAGGCAAAGCGGAAAGCGGCGTCAAAATGGCTCAAGAATTCAATCGTCGGACCCGCGGAAAGCCGTACGGCGCGGCGGGCAGCGCCGCCTCTGCCGCCTGTGTTCGGCTCGCCCCGGTGAGGGACGGTTGGTCTGTAGCGTGAAGGCGGGACGGCCATCGTGCGGGGATCGCGCCGGCGAGAGAGCTGCCTATGCCTCTTCCATCAATTGCCGGGGTTGGATCCCGCGCTTGGCGGGGGGCAGCCGCGGGCGGCGCTGTTGATTCCATTCAAAGTCTTCCACAGGAAATTAACCCATGCACCCATGAAGGCTGGCTGGTTAGATCCAGGCGCAAAGAAACGATCGAAGGCCACTTTGGAATTGGGCATTCGCCCACTCAATCCCATGGGGTGATCTCCACAGAGGTCTTGGAAATCCTGGGTCGCGCTATTGCTGAGGTGGAGGGAGCTGCAACCCATGGGGACGCATTCAAAGCTCATGGGATCCGTGAGCGCCACGTGGCAACCGCGGCATGATCGCGCCACGACGTTGACGTAGAAGTCCGTTGGGGCTGTCGACGCGGGTGAGCTCCAGGCCTTCCAGCTGTCCGGCACGTAGAATTTGTCGAGCGCCGTGCCGTTCTTGTACCAGCCGGCAACCAGGGATTTGATTGAGATATTGGGCCCCGCGTTTAGGACGTTCTGGTTCAGTTGGTAAATGGCCTGCTGTTGGTCGAACTCGGTAAACCCGGTCAGAGTGGAAAAGCTGAAATTGCCGGTGTCGTACGGCAGGAAATGCGAGCCGATGTTTGGCTGGCCGGTACCATCCTCCGGGAATTTGCCGGCGTAGAAATCGCCACCGTGACAGGCGACGCAGGCGCCGGGCACATACTTCTCGCGCCGATTATCCAGGTTGATGGACGGCAGCAACTGGCCATCCGGACCGAAGATGTAAAAACGTGTGAAGGGCTGATTGCCATTGACTCCCGGGCTCACCATGTAGTCCATCGCGACGCAGGCCACGAGGTTGCCGCCGTAGAACGAGCTGTTGATGGCATGTTGATATCGCCCGGTTGGTCACTGGTTGGCCCCAGGGAATTGCAAACTACCGCCGCTGTCTGGTTCGGGCCACATAACTGATGGATGAGTGAAAGCGGGTCAGGTTCAAATCGGCATGGTTGACGAAGACCGCCTGGTATGTGGGTGGGGCCCCGGGTGGGGCGTATTCACCGATCAGGACCGCCCGCTTCCACTGGTCAAAAGTGACTGAGCTAGTCAGATTTCCCTGCAAATTACAGCCGCCCGCAGCACCGATGGCCATGTAGTACCGGCACGCACTCAGCGGCGTATCCAGGCCCCTGGCCGCCAGGAAGTTTTCGGCGCCCGGAAGATTATCGGAAGGAATTCCCGTCGCCTTTGGCGCCAGCAAACCGGAGAGCCCGTTGGCGATGGGGTTGCCATTGATGGATCCGGTCATGTTTACGATGACGGGAGCGCTGGGTCCAAGGACCCCCGCGGCGGTTGCAATAGGGCATATCCCGCTGTTTGCGACGCCAAAAGAAAAGGTTGGTCATTCCGCAGGGCGAACCATCCGCCAATTGTGCGGCTTGCCAGCCGGCAACCCCATTGCCGTAATTCGACGTCAAATAGAACGGAGGAATCGGCACGCCCGCGAAGGGAATGACACCGAATTGGGGCGTCACACAGACCGAGAAGGTGGATTGAGCCTGGGTGCTGCCGTTGGGAAGAGGCGCAGTAACCGACAAGGGAGTTCGTGGGCGGCGGGGTGATCGAGCCGTAATTATAGGTCCCGTTGAAGAGCAGTTCATTGGCAAGCGGCGGAAACCGAATGATCCACTGTCCGCGCGCGTCAGTTGCCACCGCGCCCTGGGGCGGAAAGCGGTTGCCATTGCCGTCGGCAAGGTATACCTGGCTTCCTGGGGGCAGGTCAAAACCTCTCACGGCATAAAGAAAAGGATTTGCATTGGGCGGGGCGGCAAGTGTGGGCAGCGAAGTCTGCGCGATCGCAGGGCCAATCCCGGGTGGAAAGACATAGGCACTTTGGCGCGATGGCGGGGGCGCCGGCATGACTGCGCCATGCGCCAATCCGGCAATGCCCGGGATCGTTGGCGGCTTTGCGGTTAGACCCATGTTCGGCTGAGCGACCCGCATCGTTGGAAAATGCAGCGTCGCCATAGGAACGTCCGGTGGATTCCCGAAAGCGTCGGTATTGACAAAGAAGCGTCCTTCGCGATACCCACCGAACTGATTTGACACCAGCACATACGCGAAATGGAGCCCAGGTCCGCCCGGTAACTGCCACGTGGTCGAACTGCTGTTCTGGTTGACGATCGAACCGTCCGTCGAACGCCACTGATAGGACAAGGACAGGTTGGCGAGCGCGGTAAAGTTGAAGTTCTGCGCGGTGAAGACCTGGACATTGACCACGATCGGGATTGGGCACTGTTGCCCGGTGAGGGTTGCGATCCCGTCATTGATCCTGACCAGGACCCGATTGGGCAGTGCGCATACCGTTTGCGGCTCGGGCACCGCAGGCAGGGGCAATGGCACGGGGAATGGCGGGCGCGACGGCAGCGTATTGATGCCTCTCGGGAGCACTGGTACCCGAGGGGAAGGTGAAGTCTGTGCAACCAGCAACGCGCCGGGCATGAGCACAGCCATAAGCAAAATGATGACGCGCATCACGAATCGCGTACGGAGGGGATGGTAATCATGAGATGCCACACCAGGAGCTTACCAACAGCGGGAGTTTCGAAGCGCTTTGACGAAAACCTATCGAGAGCCGTAACGGTGCACAGTGGCAGGTTCGAAGAGCGATGAGGGGGTGCCACAGTGACTGAAGTGCCGTGCTGCGCATGGTTGATGATCAGTGCGTCGTCGCAGCGCCGAGCGGCTTTACATCGCCGCAGTCGGCGCCGATGAAGCGCATCTGCGACTCGTTTTGCATCAAATGTGTCGTACCGTTCGATGCATGCAGCGTCACCTCGGATCGTGTCGTGACCAGCTCGCTCGAGACGGTTGATTCGCCTTTTCCGGTAGCCGACATGCCATTGATCACGCAGCTGAAGTCATAGCTCACGTGATCACCGCTCCTTTTGACGGACGCCGGTGGGCAGTGTGCCGTTTGATCGGTCACAGGCGTATTTCGGTTGGCCATCTCGGGTGTGATGCAAGTGCGCACGGTGCCGCTGCCGCCTGGATTTTGCTTCATCGCGGCCTCGACACGAGCCCGCTGTTCTGGAGGCATCATCGCCATGGCCTGCTGCATCTGCGCGGTCATGGCTGCCGATCGCGTGGTCTGATCATGGGCGTCCATGATGTTTTTGGTCACGTGAATCTCCCACAATCCCGGCTTCATCTTCGGATCCGCCGCATACGCCACGGTGACCAGTAAGGCCGTAGCTGCCAGAGCTATTCTTTTCACGCCGACTCCAATTTTCTCCGCTGCGGCCTGCGCGGATATGTCGCGCCTCGCAGCGACAGCGCATTTCGCGCCGCCTCCTCATCTTCGCAGCGAACCCTATTCTTTAACGGCATTGCAGATGAAATTTCGTCTGGGGCGATAGTTGCAGCGCGGTTTGCTGCGGCTGGTTCGAGATTTCCAGCTGCGCCCACCCATCCGCCGCTCTCCCCGGAGTCCCGAGCGACCAACGGTCGGCAAGATGCAGCGGCGCGCGCGCGCCCGTGTTGACTTGACGGGGCGGCGTGGATTGGCCGTCGCTCAGCACCCAACGGTAAGACGCCAGCCGCGGCGGCCCGCTGAAATAGAGGTCGGCCTGCAACTCGATCGGTGCCGGGCAGTTCACGGCGCCGCTGCCAGCCAGTGCAGTGACATTGGCGAAGCGCACGCCTGTCCCGGCCACGGCCTCGGCGCGGTAATTGGCGGGTTGCGCCAGGGGAGGCGTGGTCGTGGGGTGTTGCTGCTGAATCGTCGGGCTTCCCAGAGTCCCGACCTGTCGACCATTCAAATTGCCGGCTGATGCATTCGCTCCTGCGTACGAGGCATCGGAGACGCCTGTCGCCGCACCGGTCACGCTGCCGGTGCTGGCGGCGCCACTGTTCGGCGTAACCACCGTGAGTCCTGAGTAGATCAAGAGCCAGGTCATGGTCGCTTTGTTGCCGGAGTCGCCGATCTCGATGCGGCTGATTCGCGCGTGGCTCATCACGATCTGCACTTGGTTGGTGGGGCGAGCTCCGGGCGGCAACTCGCTCACGGTCAACGTGGCCGACCCCAAATCCGCGTTGTTCTGCACCGCCATCCAGGCGCTGCCGAACGCGCGACTGTCAAGCGCCAGGGTCACATGAAGCGGTGCGTCGTTGAGCTTGCCGGTTTCGCTCCTGCCGGTTGCTGTTGGAACGCTCGGCGCACCCGCGGACCACGACACGCCGAGCAGCATGAATTCTCCAACGTGCCCGGCGACTTGCGACTCCCCGGACAGACGATCGATCTTCAAGAATGCGTCGCTGTAGGCGAGCGGCGCCGCGCCGAGCGCGGCGATCGCGACCGTTAAACGCAGCCAGTGGCTATGCGAAAAGTTCACGGGGTTCTCCTACAGGGCCAGGATCGCTTAAGCGATCCAAATCTACTGATGAGTTAAAGCGGAAAGCGGCGCCCGAATGGCTCAAGAATTCAATCTTCGGGCTCGCGGGCAGCCACCGGGCGCGTCGGGCAGCGCCGCCTCTGCCGCCTGCGATCGGCTCCAGGCACATCCTCCGATGGCAGAGTCGAGGTCAGCGCTACATCGGGCGCCGGCAGGGCGGCCGTCGCCTCCACACGGGCTTGCGATCGCTACAGTGGACTTGGCAGGAATCCGTGGACAGCTGGTCATTTCCTAGCGGCAGGCGATCTGCGCCGGATTCGTAATGCTGCTTCTCGATACCGTGCCGCTGCCGTTGGCTATGACTATGCAAGTCTGCCCAGGATTGCTCGGTTGCGTGACGACCGAAATCGCATATTGGCTTCCCTCTGCGAGGGGGTTCCCGAACGCCACTGGCTGGCCGTTCGCAGCGGCACCCAATGCGAACCCGTCCGTCAAAAGTAGGCCGGATCCGACAAGCCCGGTAACCAGATAGCTCACTTGATAGGCGTTGCCGGTCAGCAAGCAGGCGACTGAGACGTTGGTGACATTGCTGGACCTGATCGTTCCCCTGTTGTTGGTCAGCCTGCAGTTTTGCCCAGGCGGCTGTATTCGGACTTCGACGTCGTAAGTTGCGTTTGGCATGAACCCCACCGGGAAGGTAAACGGGGCATTCGAATTGATTGTTATCGGGGTTCCACCGTTGATTTGCAGCACCAGGCCGCTGCCCGCGATCATCGAAAAGCCGCCACCGACGGAATGGAGCATCAGCCTGGGGCCAAGCGTCGGTGGATTCGGAGTGATTCCCGGCGGTCGCTGCAATGTCGGCTGTTGCGCAAACAACGTGGCGCTCAGGCCAAGTGTTCCTATGATAGCCATCAGGGTTTGCACGGCGGTTCGCATCTGGGTTGCCTCCTATGAAACAAAATTTAAATACATGATTTCAAAAGAAGATTTCATGCGGCCGCCGCGACGAGTGTGAGTGACTCGTGTTGGAACGCTGGGCGAGCCCGCGGCCCACGACACGCCGAGCAGCATGAATGCGACTCCCCGCACCGACGATCGATCTTCAAGAATGCGTTTCTGTAGGCGAGCGGCGCCGCGCCGAGCGCGCGATCGGACCGTTAAACGCAGCCAGTGGCTATGCGAAAAGTTCACGGGTTCTCCTGCAGGGTCAGGATCGCTCATGCGAACCAGGTGTGCTATTGATCAAAGCGGAAAGCGGCGCCCGAATGGCTCAAGAATTCAATCGTCAGGGTCGCCGGCAGCCCCCCGACGCGTCGGGCAGCGCCGCCTCCGCCGCCTGCAATCGGCTCGCTTCCCCCCTCCCCCCGGCAGTGCACCTTGAGTCTCGAGGCCAGCCATGCGATTTTGCCAATGCGACATAAGTGTCGACGCGATCCTTGGGTGGCCTCGACTCGGCGCTTGATCTATGGGCAAAATGCCTGGAATTGAGCTTGATATTCCCATCCACCAAGGCTTGCCAGATTGGCTGACCGGTCCACCGACGAGCTGATACTCAAATGGCGGGCGGGCGACCCGCAGGCTCTGCGGGACCTTTTGCCGTTGATCTACGAGGAGTTGCGTCGGGCAGCGCGCAGACATTTGCGGGCTGAGCGTGCCAATCACACACTCCAGACCACCGCTCTCATCCATGAAGCCTACCTGAGGTTGGCGGGAGGGCATGACGTGGTGATTCAAGATCATTGTCACTTCGTCGCCCTGGCTTCGCGTTTGATGCGCCAGGTACTGGTCGATCACGCCCGCGGGCGTTCGGCGGCAAAACGCGACGGCGGCGTCAGGGTCACCATGAGTGAAGCGCTAGACCTCTCGGCTCGATCCGAAGTCGATGTGATTGCCGTCGACGACGCGCTGACCCGGCTTGCGCATCTCGACCCACAGCAGGCGCGGGTCGTCGAGTTGCGTTTTTTCGGCGGCCTATCGATCGCCGAAACCTCGGACGCTCTGAGTGTCTCGGCGGCGACGGTCAAGCGTGACTGGACCACGGCTCGCGCGTGGCTACGGCGCGAGCTGCAGCGTGCGGGGAGCCCGTGAATCCGGAACGGTGGCAGCAAATCAAAGTCGCTTTGCACCAGGCGCTCGAGCTGGAGCCGGAGCCGCGCCGCGTGTACCTCGATTCGCTCACCGCCGAGGACGGGGATCTCGGTGCTGAATTGCAGTCCTTGCTCGCCGCCCATGATCAGGCGGGTTCCGCCTTCCTGAACGTGCCGGCCGCCGCGCTGGAAATTCTCGACAACGTCGAGAGTCCCGATCCGTGGGTCGGCAAGCGCATCGGCCCGTACCAATTGATCGAAGAGGTCGGTTCGGGAGGAATGGGGCAGGTCTACCGCGCAAGTCGCGCAGATGACGAGTATCAGAAACAGGTCGCCATCAAGCTGATTCGGACAGGCCAGGATTCGGCCCCTGTCGTGCAGCGCTTCAAGAATGAGCGCCAGATTCTCGCGGGTTTCGAGCACCCGAATATCGCACGGTTGCTCGACGGCGGCGACCACTGCTGAGGGGCTGCCGTATTTCGCGATGGAATTCGTTCAGGGCGAACCACTCGATCGCTATTGCGATCGGCGGAAACTGGATACGACCGCGCGCCTGCGCCTATTTCTGCAGGTGTGCGATGTGGTGCAGTACGCGCATCAGCGCCTGATCATTCATCGCGACTTGAAGCCCAACAACATTCTGGTCGGTGCGGACGGCGCGCCGAAGCTGCTCGATTTCGGCATTGCCAAGATTCTAGAGTCGGGTCAGACCGCGAAAAGCACGGAAGAGACTCTCAGCGTGTATCCGCATGCTCACGCCGCACTACGCCAGCCCGGAGCAAATCACGGGTGAGGCGATTACCACGGCGAGCGACGTCTATTCGCTCGGCATCATTCTGTATGAGTTGCTGACCGGCCGCAGTTTCCAAGCCGTCTCCGGGAGTGCGGCAGAACCGCGCAAGCCGAGTGTTGCCGTGCGCCGCCGTGACGCCGGGCTCGCTGACAGCGGCGCCCGCGAAGCCGCAGCAGAGCAGGATCCCAGCACCCTGCGCGACGGGTCTCCGCAGAAGCTGAGCCGCCGACTGCGCGGCGACCTGGACAACATCGTGCTGATGGCGTTGCGTGCCGATCCGGCGCGAAGATATCGTTCCGTCGAACAATTCGCGGAGGATCTGCGCCGTCATTTGTCCTCGCATCCCGTCATCGCACGCAAAGACACATTGCGTTACCGCGCAGCCAAGTTCGCAGTGCGCTATGCCGTCGGAATCGCGGCGACCGCCGTGGTGGGCACCGCGATGGTCGTGGGGCTGCTCATCACCATGCGCGAGGCGCGCATCGCTCAGGAACAGCGCGAACGCGCCGAGCATCGCTTCGGAGATGTGCGTAAGCTGGCCCATTCGCTGATTTTCGACATCAACGATTCCATGCAAAATATATCGGGCTCCAGCCAGGCGCGGCACCTCATTCTGCGCACCGGATTGCAGTATTTGGATAGCTTGTCGCGCGAGGCCGCGGGAGATCCATCGCTGCAGGAAGAGCTGGCCGCCGCTTATGAAAGATTGGGTGACGTCCAGGGTCGCGCGCTCGAGGCGAACGAAGGGGATTATGCCGGCGCCGCCGCTAGCTATCGGCAGTCCTTGGCGTTGCGTCAATCCATCGTTGCCGGGCAGCCCGGCAACACGCAAGTGCGTCGCGAGCTCATCGTCAATAACGGCAAACTCAGTGACTTGATGTGGAGTAGCGGCAAACCCGCGGACGCTCTGCTGTACTCAGAGGCCACGCTCGGTAATAGCCGGCTTCTCGTTCGTGGCGATCCGAACAATCGACAATATCAAATGTTGTTGGCGAGCAGTCTGCTCGACAATGGATTCAAGCGCTTCAAGATTCAAGGCGACACGGTGCACGCCCTCGAGAACGGGCGGCAGGCGATTGCCTCGCTGCAATCGCTGCGGGCCGCAGACAGCGGCGATCTGCACGTCGGCAGGACACTGGCGCTCGCGTATAGCCGGACCGCGGAGATTTTGTCGCATGCCGAGGTGACCTACGAGGAGGCGTTGGCGCTGGACGAAGCTGCGCGCAAGCTGATGCAGTCGCTGGTTGAGAGAGCGCCGACCAATGTTGATTTTACCCATCTGAAGGCGTTTTCCGACCACGACACTGCGGGCGTGCTGATCAAGATGGGAGCCTTCGCACGAGCAGAGGCCGATGAGGCCGCCGCGCTGACCGAGTTCAAGGCGCTGTCGGCCGCCGATCCCAACATCGCGGAATACCATGTGGATGTGGCCCTGGCGCTCGCCAATATGGCGGTCATTTTGAATCAGCGCGGACTCACCGGCCTCGCCATAACCGATCTTCAGGAGGCACTTCAAGAGTACGCGCACGATGCCAGCACCGGCGCGACCGTCAACGTCTATTTTCGCTCCTCGAAGGCCATTCAGCAGCAGCGCTTGGCCGAGGTCTACTCGAGCCTGGCGTCGAACCGGCAACTCGATGCCGCGCACCGAATTCAGTATTGGAAATCCGCGAAGCAGTGGTACGAGAAGACTTTGGAAACGCTCTACGGATTGCGCGCGAGTTCGCACGAGGCCATCGAATCCGCGGCGCAGATCGCTCGGAGAATTCAAGTATGTGAGGCCGGTCTCGCTGCCCTTGGCTATCGTGGTTGATCGCGGCTGCGGGGAATCGATGGGAAACCGGGCATTGCTGCTGCTGCCCGGCGAAAATATTGCTGTGCCGACACCGCGCCGTTGGGCTTATGATCGGATCTCTGGGTAGCAGGACCGATCTGACCGCAGACGGGGGATTACGGACATGCAGATACAGGCCTATGCGGCTTGCCGAACCGCGCCGGCCAAGGACAGTCACGGCAAGACCATTCTCGTAACCTGGGTCAAGGCGATTTGCCGCGCCCTGGACGCCGCGGGCTGCGACAGTGCTGCGCTGGTTGCGCAGTCAGGAGTCGACGCCAGTCTGCTCGATAATCCGACTGCGCGTTGCCCGATCGCGCCGGTATCGCCCAGTTGTGGAGGATTGCGGTTTGCGCGACCGGCGATGCGGCTTTTGGCCTCAAGGTCGCCAGCCACATCAAGCACACCACTTTTCACTCGCTTAGCTACGGGCTGTGTGCGAGTTCGACCCTGAAAGAGGCATTTGAACGCGTGCAACGTTATTGCCACGTGGCGAGCGACGCCATCGAATACGAGTTTCGTCGCTGCGACTCTGAGTACCACTTGGTGATCGAGCCGGCGGTCGACATCGCCGACGAACCGGTCGATGCCCTGGTCGCGGCCTACTTGCGCATGTGCCGTTCATTGATCGGAGCATGACTATTCGCCGCTGCGCATAGAGTTCCGGCGCGCGCGGCCAGTCAGAGTCGAGGATTTTCAGGCCTGCTGCGCGCTCCCCTGCATTTCGGCGCGGCCCAGACGCGATTGGTGTTCGACAGCCGACGCGATCGAGCGACCGCTCGACGGCGGCAATCCGGAATTGGCGCGGCAAAACGATGCGATTGCGCTGCAGTACCTGGCGCAGATCGAACGCGACAACATTCGAGGTCGCGTCCGCGACGTTTTGACACAGCGATTGGGGCGCGGCGAGCCTTCTCAGGAGCAAGTGGCGGAACTCCTGAACATGAGCGCCCGCACCCTGCAACGCAAGCTGGGCGACAGCGGCACCACCTACAAGGAAATACTGGATGACACGCGGCGGGTGCTGGCATTGGCGTACCTGAGCACGCCGCGGCACACGGTCAGCGACGTGACCTATTTGCTGGGATTCTCCGCCGGCAGTTCCTTCACCCGCGCGTTCCGCCGCTGGACCGGCCAGTCGCCGTCCGGTTGGCGCGCGGTCGCAAACGGGAAGAGCGCCGCGGCGAACTCGACCGGACGTGCTCCGCTGCAGGAGCCCAAATAGTCAACCGGCGGTGCCCAGGGAGGTCTCCAAATCGTTGGCGAGCGCGATGAGCCGCGGCCGCACCTCTCTCCAGCAGGAACTCCTTCGACACCATGTAGGCCGGCGCGCCGCAATTGATCGCCATCGGCGGCAGACCGCCACCCGGGCGCACCGGCACGGCGATGGCGTTGACGTCCTTCTGCCAGTCGCCGAAGGAACAGCACACGCCGAGTTCGCGAATGTCGCGCAGCGCCTTGGCCACGCCCGCGCTGCAGATCGGGCCAGCGGCGGGCGTCGGCCAGCTCGCGCACCCCCTCCATGATGTCGTTGCGTTCGTCTTCCGGACATCGCCGTCAGGTAGGCGCGGCCCATCGCCGAGGTGGCGATCTGAATTCGTGCGCCGGTGTCCAGACTCAGCGTGACCGCCGCCGAGCCGCGAACCGCATCGATGTAAATCATCGAGAGCCGATCGCGGCTGCCGAGACTCACCATGCACTGGCCGAATTCGGCCAGCTGCTGCATCAAGGGATGCGCGAGCTTGCGGATGTCGAGCCGCGACAGCATGGCGCTGCCCAGGCTCAGCGTGGCGGTGCCGAGACTGTATTTGGCGCTGTCTTCGACGTAGACCAGATAGCCGAGCTGCGTCAGCGTGTGCGTGAGCCTCGATACCGTGGATTTGGCGAGGCCCGCAGCGCCGGCTGAGCTCCTGATTGCCGAGCATGCGGTCGCCGTGGCGAAAGCAGGCGAGCACCTCGAGTCCGCGCGCCAGCGCCGTCACGAAATGGCGATCGGCCTTGGGCTGCTGGCCTTGCCGACGCGCTTTGACGCCTGCCGCCTGGCGGCGGCTTGCCCGAGCTCGGCGGCTTTGGGGTTATTCATTGACAAGCTCCGACACGAGTACTCATAATTTTGCACGAATTCGGAATTAAATTCTGTAGTGCAGAACAAGCGACGTGCGACCACCATGAGTCCCGGCGGCAACCATGCGCCTTGAGTTTACCGACGAAGAACAGTCGTTCCGGGAGGAGGTGCGCAGCTTTCTGCGCGAGAAGCTCTCTCCCGACATCAGCGAAAAAGTGCTCAACGGCTACGAGCTCGGCCGCGAGGACATGTTGCGAGTGGCAGCACCGCCTGCACGAGCGCGGCTGGGGCGGCATGGGCTGGCCGACGGAATTCGGCGGCCCGGGCTGGAACTCGGTGCAGCAATACATTTTCGAGGAGGAGTCGGCGCTCGGCCGGCGCGTCCGCGCCTGATTCCGTTCGGCACCAAGATGGTCGCGCCGGTGATCATGGCCTTCGGCAGCGCCGCCCAGCAGCAGCGATTCCTGCCGAAGATCAGCTGCCGGCGAGGAGTGGTGGTGCCAGGGGTATTCGGAACCCGGTGCCGGCTCGGATTTGGCGTCGCTGAAGACCCGCGCCGTGCGCGACGGGGACTACTACGTCGTCAACGGCCAGAAGACCTGGAACACCCTCGGTCAATATGCCGACTGGATCTTCTGCCTGGTGCGCACCGACCGCCAGGCCAAGCAGCAGTCCGGCATCACCTTCTTGTTGATCGACATGAAGAGCCCCGGCATCACGGTGCGGCCGATCATGCTGCTCGACGGCGGCCATGAGGTCAACGAGGTATGGTTCGAGAACGTGCGCGTGCCGGTCGAAAACCGCATCGGCGAGGAGAACCGCGGCTGGACCTACGCCAAATTTCTGCTCGGCCACGAGCGCACCAATATCGCCGGCATCGGCATCGCCAAGCGCGAACTCACGCGGCTGAAGCGCATCGCGGCCGACGAGCGCAGCGCAAGGGCGGCCGCTGATCGAAGATCCCCTGTTCGCCGCGCAGATCGCGCAGGTCGAAATCGACCTGTGGGCGCTCGAGATCACCAATCTGCGCGTGCTGTCGGCGGAGCGAAAATCGCCTGCGGCGGGTCCCGAAGCCTCGATCCTCAAGATCAAGGGCACCGAGATTCAGCAAAGCATTTCCGAGCTTCATGATGCGCGCGGTAGGACCCTACGCGCTGCCGTTTCGCCGTGAAGCGATGGAAGCGGGCTGGCAATTCGATCCCGGCTCGCGAGCCGCCGGGGCCGCGCTACGCCTCGACACTGGCGGCCGCGTACTTCAATCAGCGCAAGCTGTCGATTTTCGGCGGCACCAACGAAATTCAGAAAAACATCATCTCCAAGATGATCGTCGGTCTGTAGGAGCAGCATCCCTTGAACTTCGAATTCAGCGACGAACAGCGGCAGCTGCACGACGCCGTCGAACGCTACCTCGGCGAGCAATACAGCTTCGAGCGGTTTCGGTCGATCAAGCGTTCGGCCGACGGCTGGGATCCGGACGGTGTGGCGAGGGCTGGCGGAGCTGGGCGTGCTCGCCATCACCGTGCCCGCCGCGCAGGGCGGGCTTGGGTTCGGGCCGCTGGAAACATTGGCCATGATGGGCGACTGCGGGCGCAGCCTGCTGCTCGAGCCCGTGCTGAGCAGCGCCGTGATCGCGACCGCGGCGTTGCGCGCCTTCGCCGACGAGGCGCCCGCGCGCGAGCTGCTGACCGGCATGGCCGGCGGCGGGAAGATCGCGGTGCTCGCGCATTTCGAGAGCGGTGCGCGCTTCGATAGTCGAGTGGGTCGACCACGCGCGCGCAGCGCAGCGGCGAGCGGCTATCGGCTCGACGGACACAAGGGCGTGGTGATGCATGCCGGCGCCGCCGATACTCTGCTGGTCTCGGCGCGCACGGCGGGAGAGGCGGGCGACGCTCAAGGTGTGTCGTTGTTTCTGGTGCCGCGCGCCGCGCCGGGCGTGCGTGCTGGACGCCTATCCCACCGTCGACGGCCAGCGTGCCGCGGATGTATACCTCAAGGGAGTGGAATTGCCGGCGGTGAGCCGGCTCGGCCCCGAAGGCAGCGCGCTGGCCGCCGTCGAGGCGGCGCTCGACATCGGGCTTGCGGCGTTGTGCGCCGATGCGGTCGGCGTCATGCAGGCCATGGTGGATGCCACCGTCGAGTACGTGCGCGTGCGCCAGCAATTTGGCCAGCCCATCGGCCGTTTTCAGGCGTTGCAGCATCGCATCGCCGACATGCTGATTCATCTCGAACAGGCCCGCTCGATGAGCTATCTGGCCGCGCTGCGCTGTACCGCGCAGGACGTCGCGCGAACGCCGCAAGGCGCTGTCGGCGGCCAAGGCGGTGATCGGCCAGGCCGGCCGATTCGTCGGGCAGCAGTCGGTGCAGCTGCACGGCGGCATGGGCATGACCGACGAACTCAAGATCAGCCATTGGTTCAAGCGGCTACCGCCGCGCAAATCATGTTCGGCGACAGCGACACGCACCTGCAGCGTTACGCAGCGCTCTCGCGCGCATGAGCCGGCGATGGGCGGTGGTGGCGCGCGAAACGGCGCCAGCCGGTCGTGGTCGAGCAGATCGACGTCGAAGCGCCGCGCCACGGCGAGGTGACCATTCGGCTGGCGGCCTGCGGCGTCTGCCACAGCGATTTGTCCGCAACCAACGGCACGATTGCCTATCCCCTGCCCCTGGTACTCGGTCACGAAGGCGCGGGCGTCGTGACCGCGGTCGGCGAGGGGGTCAGCCGCTATGCGGTCGGCGACTCACGTGGTCAGTTCCTTCGTCAGCATGTGCGGTCGCTGCCACTACTGCCAGACCGGCCGGCCGCAATTCTGCGTGCAATCCTTAAAGGCGCTGTACACCTTGCCGGACGGCACGGTGCGCACGCGCGATGCGGCGGGTTCGGCTCTCAATGTGTTCTGCGGCTGCGGCGTCATGGCCGAATTCGCAACCCTGCACAGCGACAACCTGGTCAAGATCGACAAACAAATGCCGCTGGATCGGGCAGCGCTGATCGGCTGCGGGGTCATGACGGGCGTGGGCGCGGCGGTCAACACCGCGCGCGTCGAGGCGGGCTCGATGGCCGTGGTCTTCGGTTGCGGGGGTGTGGGGCTCAACGCCATTCAGGGCTGCGCGATCGCCGGGGCCGGGATGATCGTCGCCGTCGACACCAGCGAGCCGAAGCTCGAATTGGCGAGAAAATTCGGCGCGACCCACGTGTTCAACGTCAGCGGCCAGGACAATGTCGGCAAGTCGCTCTACAAGTTGACGGGCGGCGGTGCGGATTACGCGTTTGATTGCGTGGGCTTGGGCAAGATTTCGGAACAGGCATGGGGCGTTCTGCGCCGTGGCGGGACGGCGGTCATCGTCGGCATCGCGGGTCCGAAGGACGAGATCACCCTGAATGCGCAACAGGTGGCGCATCAGCGAGAAGACCTTGACCGGCAGCTACTATGGATCGGCGCGGCCGCAACAGGATTTTCCGCGCCTCATCGGCCTGTACCGCGGCGGCCGACTGAAGCTCGACGAATTGATCACGCGCACCTATTCCATCGACGAGGCGCCCCAGGCGTTCGCCGACCTCGCCGCGGGCCGCGAAGGCCGCGGCGTGATCATCTTCGACGCGGCCTGAAACCCGGTGCGGCATGATGCTGCGCAGAGAGGTGCGGCGCTGCGCAGAGACGCTGTGACGAAGGTCACATTCCGCGCATAAGTGGCGGCCTTGGCCCGATGCCGCGCCGCACGCTAAAGGTGTCGGTACCGCTGCCGATAGCCTTCCCACAGGGTTGGAGCGCAGGACTCATGCACAGTTCTCGGACGTTGATTTTGATCGCACGGCACTTTGATTCAACGGCCGCCTCGTGAGCGCCTCCCCGAGCGGCGCCGGCAGCGCCGGCAGCGAGTCGAACGGCTTCGAGTTCGTGACCATGCTGGCCAAGCAACTGTCCGCCGGCAAGATCGATCTACCGAGTTTTCCGGACGTGGCCCAACGGGTGCGCAAGGCCCTTCTGGATGCCGAGGTCTCCGCTGAAAAAATAGTGCGCATCGTCGGTGCGGAGCCGGCTCTGGCCGCACGGCTGCTGCAGCTGGCCAACTCCGCAGCCATCATCGGCAGCGGAAAGAAAATCACGGACTTGCGCGTCGCCATCGCGCGGATCGGCCTGAACCTCGTGCGCAGCACTTCCATCGCCTTCGCCATGTCCCAGCTCACCAAGTCCGAGGATCTGCGGGCCGCCAGGGAACCCCTGCGCGTCCTTTGGCAGCGCAGCGCGCTCGTGGCCGCGATGGCAAGCGTGCTCGCCAAGCGTCTCAGCAAGGTAAATCCGGATTCCGCGGCTCTCGCCGGCATACTTCACGGCATCGGCAAGCTCTACATCCTGGTCAACGCGGTCAAGCATCCGGCGCTGTTTGCGGACGCCCAAGCGTATCGCGGCATCGAGGAGCTCTGGCATGCCAATATCGCCAAAGCCCTGCTCGAGAACTGGGAGATGCCCGCGGATGTGGTCGCCGCGGTGCATTTGCATGAAGACCTGGAATATTTGCACGATGGCGATATCGATTTGACCGACGTGCTATTGATCGCCAATCTCATGGCCGCCTACCGCGAGCATCCCGAGGACATCGAGCTCAACCTGCAGGGCGTGCCGGCCGCGCGCCGCTTTCGGCTCGACGGCGAGGGCTTCAAAAAGCTGCTGGCCGAATCAAGCACCGAGATCGGAGCATTGCGCGCTGCGCTCGGCGGCTGACACGCAAGAGGACGCGCTCGGGAAGGTTTGTAGCGCGCGTCAAGAGATTCCGGCCATGGAGAAGGGCAGGACGTAACTGCGTTTGCCGGTCGCGGCAAAGATCGCGTTGGCGACAGCGGGCCCGACCGGCGCCACCCCCGGCTCGCCCACACCGGTGGGCGCCTCGGCAGAGGGCACGATATACACCTCGACTTTCGGCATTTCGTTCATGCGCAGCACGCGATAATTATTGAAGTTGTCCTGTTCGACCCGGCCGTCCTTCAGGGTGATCGCGCTGTGCAGCACGGCCCCCAAGCCGAAGCCGATGCCGCCTTCCATCTGGGCGGTGATGATGTCGGGATTGATCGGCGTGCCGCAATCGACCGCGCAGACCACCCGATCGACCTTGATCTGGCCGTCGGCATCGACGCTGACCTCGGCAACCTGGGCGACATAAGTCTTGAACGCTTCGGCAACCGCGATGCCTCGGCCCTTGCCTTTCGGGAGGGGACCGCTGTTCCAGCCCGCCTTCTCCGCGGCGAGTTCGAGCACGGCCTTCATTCTCGGCGAGTGTTCGAGCAATTTGCGCCGGAACGTGAAGCCATCTTCGCCCGCCGCGTGGGCCACCTCATCCATGAATGCCTCGACCGCGAACGACGTGTGCGAGCTGCCGACCACGCGCCACCAGAGGACCGGCACGCTCGCCTTCGTCGTCGATAGTTCGACCTTGAGGTTGGGTATGGCATAGGCCATGGTCGCGGCGCCTTCCACCGACGTGGGATCGATCCCGTCCTTGATCATGGCGGCGAATAAACCTCCGGCCATGATCGACTGGCCGACGATCACTTGGTGCCAGCCGATGAGTTCGCCCTTGTCATTGAGACCGGCTTCGAGCTTGTGAAAGTACATCGGGCGGTATAGACCGCCGTGGATGTCATCCTCACGTGTCCATTGCAGTTTGATGGGTGTGCCGTCGGCGCCGAATGCCTTGGCGATCGACACCGCTTCAACGATGTAATCGGACCACACATTGGCGCGGCGCCCGAAGCTGCCGCCGGCATACAAGGTGTGGATGCTCACTTGTTGAGGGTCCAATCCCGCCGTGTGCGCGGCATTCATTTGATCGACGGTTTGGAATTGGTCTCCGGCCCAGATTTCGCAGCTGTTCGCGGTAAGCTTGACCACGGCGTCGAGCGGCTCCATGGGTGCGTGTGCCAGATATGGGAACTCGAAATTCGCCGATATTTTCTTCGCGGCGCCCTTGATCGCTTGCGCCGCGTCGCCATCGTTGCGGGCGGAAACAGCCGGCTGATCCGCGAGGCGGCGATATTCGTCCATCAGGGCGGCCGAGTCGCGCTTCTCGGCCTTTGAGTCATCCCATTCAATCTTGAGCGCCTCTCGTCCCTGCTTCGCGGCCCAGAAACCGGTGGCCACCACGGCGATGCCGCCCGGCACCTGGACTACTTTGACGACGCCGGACACGGCGGCAGCCGCGGCGGCATCGAACGACTTGACCGTGGCACCGAACAACGGTGGCCGCTTGAGCAGCGCCACCAGCATCCCGGGCATGGCGACGTCGATCGTAAATTGCGCCGTGCCGTCCGATTTGGCCGCCGCATCGACGCGCGGAGCCTGGCGGCCGATCAGTTTGAAGTCCTTCGGGTCTTTGAGCTTCACGGTCTCGGGCACCGGCAGGGTAGCCGCCGTCTTCACCAGCGCGCCGAACGTCGCTTGACGCTTCTTTCCCGCACCGTAGACGATGCCTTTTTCGACGGTCAGATCGGCGACGGGTACTTGCCATTGCTTGGCGGCGGCCGCGAGCAGCATGGCGCGCGCTTTGGCGCCCGCTTCACGAAGCTGCGTCCAGGAATTGGCCATGGCGGAGCTGCCGCCGGTTCCTTGGAGGGTGCCAAACACGAGATTGGCGTAGCGCTTCGCGTCGGCGGGGGCGCTTTCGACCCGCACCAATGACCAGTCGGCGTCCAATTCCTCGGCGGCGACCGTGGCGATGCCGGTGTACGCGCCTTGGCCCATCTCGACATGCTTGGCGATCACCGTCACGGAGTTGTCGGAGCCGATGCGCAAAAAAGCGTTCGGCGTGAAAGTGCCGCCCGGTAACGGCGCCGCTGCGCCCGCGGCAAACGCCCGTCGGGCGGAGCCCGGCCATTCGAATCCGATCGTCAGCGCCGCCGCGACCGTGCCGGCATTCTTCAAAAAAGTGCGTCGTGTCGAGCGCCGTACTGCTTTGGGGTTGGTGGCCATGATTTACGCCTTGATGGAATCGGCAGCCGCGTGGATTGCCGCGCGTATCCGATTGTAGGTGGCACAACGGCAGATGTTGCCGCTCATGGCGCTGTCGATGTCGGCATCGCTCGGCGCGGAATTCGTTTCGAGGAGCGCCGTCGCGGACATGATCTGGCCCGACTGGCAGTAACCGCATTGGGGTACTTGGAGCTTGATCCACGCCGCCTGCACCGCCTTGGCGTGCGCACTGGCGAGGCCCTCGATCGTCGTCACACTGCGGCCCGCGACGCTCGACAGGGGCGTCACGCAGGAACGGACGGCTTTGCCGTCCAAATGAACCGTGCACGCGCCGCAGAGCGCCATTCCACAACCGAACTTGGTTCCCGGCAGTCCGGCGACCTCGCGGATGGCCCACAGCAGGGGCATGTTCGGGTCCGCATCCAGCCTGGCAGGTTTGCCGTTGAGTACGAATGCCGTGGGCATGAATCTCTCCGCGAATGGTCGGTCGTTGATTCTACGAACTTTGCGGCGACAAATCGACCCATGAACGCCGGCGGCGCAGCAACAGGCAATGGTTCTGCAATGTGAATGACACCGGCATGTAGCCAGCCGCGCCTACAGTCGGCTTCCTAAAGCGCACCGGCTTGGGTTCGGTGTTCGGCCGGCACAAAATCAATGGGGGACGCCAACATGGTTAAACTGAAAAATTATTCGCGATACTCGAAGGCGCCGCGTTCGACGGTCAATCGATCGACGCGGACGAGGTTGAGCGGCTCATTGCGCAGGCGCAGGACTTGCTGGCATCGGTGCGGTGACCTTGGGGGCCGGATCTAGTCGTCGGCGAGATCCTCACCCGGGAATAGGGCGTCGTTGAAGCCGAACTGGGTCAGGTCTCGGATGCGCCGCGGATACAGGATGCCGTCGAGGTGATCCACCTCATGCTGCACCACCCGGGCGTGAAAGTCCTTGACGGTGCGATCGATGGCCACGCCGGCCGCGTCATGACCGGTATAGCGCAACTCGCGGAACCGCGGCACGAGCCCGCGCATGCCGGGAACCGACAGGCAGCCTTCCCAGCCCTCATCCTCGGCGTCGCTCAGCGGGGTCAGAATCGGGTTGATCAGCACCGTAAAGGGCACAGGGTCCGCTTCCGGGTAGCGCTGGTTCACCTCGAAGCCGAAAATGACGACGCGCAAGCCCACGCCGATTTGCGGTGCAGCGAGGCCCGCCCCGTTGAGTTCGCGCATCGTGTCCCGCATATCGGCAATGAGATTGTCGAGTTCGGGCGTGCCGAATTCGCGCACCGGCGCCGCCAGCGCCAGCAGGCGCGGATCGCCCATTTTGAGAACTTCGCGTATTGCCATGGTTCCGAGTATCTTAGCGGCCTTTTCCACGGGAGCCTATGCTGAGGATATGCCCGGTCTTTTATACATCAAAACGTTCGGCTGCCAGATGAACGAGTACGATTCGGGCAAGATGCAGGATGTGCTCGAAACCGCCCATGGGATGACGCTCACCGACAACCCCGCCGAGGCGGACGTATTGTTGGTCAATACCTGTTCCGTGCGCGAAAAGGCGCAGGAAAAGGTCTTTTCCTTGCTGGGCGAATGGCGGCTGTTCAAGCAGGCGCGGCCGCATGTCGTCATCGGGGTGGGCGGCTGCGTGGCGAGCCAGGAGGGCGAGGGCATCACCGCGCGGGCGCCGTTCGTCGACCTGGTGTTTGGCCCGCAAACCCTGCACCGGCTGCCGGCGATGCTGCACGGCCTGAAGCAATCCGGCCGTCCGCAGATCGACGTCAGCTTTCCGGAAATTGAAAAATTCGACCGCCTGCCGGCGGCGCGCGCGACGGGCGCAACCGCGTTCGTTTCGATCATGGAAGGCTGCAGCAAGTACTGCAGCTTTTGCGTGGTGCCCTACACACGCGGCGAAGAGATCAGCCGCGCCTTCGACCAGGTTCTCGAGGAAGTGACTCGCTTGAGCGAGCAAGGCGTGCGCGAGATTACGCTGCTCGGTCAGAACGTCAACGCCTACGCGGGGCCGATGGCGGACCGTACGCCGGCGGATTTGGCGACGCTGATCCATTTTGTCGCCGCGATCGACGGCGTGGAGCGGATCCGCTTTACAACTTCGCATCCGCTTGATTTCAACGACAGCCTGATCGAGGCGTATGCCAACGTACCGAAGCTCAATAATTATCTGCATCTGCCGGTACAAAGCGGTTCGGATCGGATCCTCGCCGCCATGAAGCGCGGCCATACCGTGCTCGAATACAAGCAGAAGCTGCGCAAATTGCGGACCGTGCGGCCGGACATCAGCATTTCAACCGATCTCATCATCGGATTTCCCGGAGAAACGGCTGAGGATTTCCTCGCGACCATGAATCTCGTGGCGGAGGCGGGCTTCGATCAGTCGTTCAGCTTCATCTACAGCCGCCGGCCCGGCACTCCGGCCGCGGCGCTGCCGGACGAGGTGGCGCACCAGGTCAAACAGCAACGGCTGGAACTCTTGCAGCAGCGCCTCAGCGGTCAAGCGCGCGCCATCTCCGAACGCATGGTGGGCAGCCGGCAACGCGTGCTCGTCGAACGCCCGGCCAAGCGCGACCCGCGACAACTCGCCGGCCGCACCGACAACAACCGCTGGGTCAACTTCGACGGTCCCGCGGATGATCCGATGGCACTCATCGGGAAGTTTGCCGACGTGATCGTAACCCAAGCCATGCCGAATTCGCTGCGCGGCCGTCTCATGGCCGACGGAGCACCGTGAGCTTAAGTCCATTGACGCGCGACGTGCTGCTCGCTCCGGCGGACAACATCCGATTGGTGGAGCTGTGCGGACCGCTCGACGAGCATCTGCACCAGATCGAGGCTCGCCTCGGCGTGGAAGTGCGAAGGCGCGGCAACCGCTTTCAGATCATCGGATTGCCCGCGGCCATCAAGCGCGCGGAAGCGGTGCTGCTCGATTTGTACGCGCGAGCGCAACGCGAGCCCGTCGATTCCGAACGCGTGCACATTGCGCTGCAAGAACTGGATATGGACAGCAACAATACCGACGCCAATGCGGATTCAGACGAACTCAAGGTCCACACTTCGCGTGGCATGGTGCGCGCCCGCGGCGCCAATCAAACCGAATATCTCAACAATGTCCGCACCCATGACCTGACCTTCGGCATCGGCCCGGCGGGCACCGGCAAGACGTATCTTGCCGTTGCCTGCGCGGTCGAGGCGCTGCAATCGGAGAAGGTGAGGCGCATCGTATTGGTGCGGCCCGCCGTGGAAGCCGGCGAACGCCTGGGTTTTCTTCCCGGCGACCTGTCGCAAAAGGTCGATCCGTATCTGCGTCCCATGTATGACGCACTGTATGAAATGATGGGTTTCGAGCGCGTGGCGAAACTGATCGAACGCAACATCATCGAGGTGGCGCCGTTGGCGTTCATGCGCGGCCGGTCGCTGAACGATTCGTTCGTGATCCTGGACGAAGCTCAGAACACGACCAACGAACAGATGAAGATGTTCCTGACGCGCATCGGCTTCGGCTCCAAGGCCGTGGTGACCGGCGATATCACGCAGGTCGATCTGCCGAATTCCAAGCAATCCGGCCTACGCACTGTGATCGACATACTGCGCGGCGTGCGCGGCATCGCCTTCACCATGTTCAGCTCGCGTGACGTGGTGCGCCATCCGCTGGTGCAGAGAATCGTTCAAGCCTACGAGGCGAGCGCGCCCAACGACGGTTCCAAGGAGCCAACAGGATCTTAAGATCGTGGCACCGCGGCTCGAACTCGAAGTGAGTTACGCGGCGCGGCGGCCATGGGTGCCGAGCTCTCGGCAATTGGCCGGGTGGGCCGCGGCGGCTCTCGCACCGGCGCGCCGGGCGCCGACCCGCGTGGAGCCGACCGGCGCTGCGTCGAGGCGCCGTCGCATCGTGCTTTCCGTGCGGGTGGTCGGGAGGGCCCGCAGCCGCAGCTTGAACGCGCATTACCGGCGCAAGAACAAGCCGACCAATGTGCTGTCCTTCGGCGGGGCCGGGGATGCTCCTGACGGCCGCCACTACCTCGGCGAACTCGTGATCTGTGCGCCCGTCGTCGCCCGCGAGGCGCAAGTGAGCGGCAAGTCGCTGCAGGCGCATTGGGCGCACATGACGGTCCATGGGGTGCTGCACCTCCTTGGTTTCGACCATGAGGCGGCGCAAGAGGCCGCGAAAATGGCGGCGATGGAGATTCAAATCCTTGATCGGCTTGGCTTTTCGGACCCGTATTGCTGATCGAGTATCCTAAGGCCCCCATGTCAGAACAACCTCAAGGCGGCACCACCGGCCGCTGGTTAAAGCGCATTACCCAGTCGATGTCGGGCGAACCGCGCGATCTCGCCGAGCTCATCGAGGATCTGCGCGAAGCCAGCGAGCGCGGTCTGTTCGACGGCGACGCGCTGGTCATGCTCGAGGGAGTTTTGGCGGTGGCCGACATGCAGGTGCGCGACATCATGGTGCCGCGCTCGCAGATGGTGTTCGTCGAGCGCGACGAGCCGCCGGAAAAGCTGGTCGAGCGGGTGGTCGAATCCGGACACTCGCGCTTCCCCGTGATCGGCGAAGATCGCGATCAAATTCTCGGCATCTTGCTGGCGAAAGACTTGCTGCGCTTGCAGGCCGCGGGCGACGAGAGCTTCGAGATCCGCGAGTACATGCGTCCGGTGGTATTCGTGCCCGAAAGCAAGCGGCTCAACGTGCTGCTCAAGGAATTTCGGCGCAGCCACAATCACATTGCCATGGTCGTCGACGAATACGGCGGAGTGTGCGGCTTGGTCACCATCGAGGACGTCATCGAACAAATCGTCGGCGAGATCGACGATGAGCACGACGTCGAAGATGATCAGACGATCCGCAAAGAGGGAGCGAGGGAATTCACGGTACGCGCGCTCACGCCGATCGCCGATTTCAATCACTACTTCGGGACCGCATTTTCCGATGAGGAATACGACACGATCGGCGGGCTGTTGATGCAGGAGTTCGGGCGCCTGCCGCGCCGTGGAGAAACGATTCAGATCGGTCAGTTGGAGTTTCGCGTATTGCGCGCCGATCGCCGCCGCATCGATCTTCTGCGTGTGTTCACGCCCACCGATATTGAACCGCCGCCCGTCGACGAGTCGATTCCTTGAACGTCGGTGCGCGCGGCTCTTGCGCCGCGTTGCAGATGCTGGCCTCGCGCGGTTCGGTCGGCGCATTTGCCGCCGGCGCCTGCCTGAATCTGGCTTTCGCGCCAGTCGGCTGGTGGCCGATCGCGGTGCTGGCCCCCGCCGCGCTGTTCGCGCTCATCCGAGGTCTGCCGCCGCGCCGCGCCTTTGGCGCGGGTGCGGCCTTCGGTGCCGGGTTGTTCGCCGTCGGCACTTACTGGCTCTACACCTGCCTGCATGTCTTCGGCTTGGTGCCGATCTGGCTCACCATCATCCTGCAGGCGGCTCTGATCGGGGCGATGTCGGCCTATTTCGCGATCGTGTGCTATCTCGCCAATCGATTTTGGCTGAAAGCAGGCGCGACGCGCGCCTGGCTGGTGCTGCCGGTCCTATGGGTTTTGGCTGAATGGCTGCGCGGCTGGGTGTTGAGCGGCTTCCCGTGGCTGTCGCTCGGCTATGCGATGATCGATTCGCCGTTGCGGGGTTGGGCGCCGCTGTTCGGGGTCTATGGGGTGACGTGGGCTGCCGTCACGATCGCCGCCGCGCTCAATGTGCTGCTGATGCCGGCCGTCGCGACGGTCCGCCGGCTGGCCGCGCTGGGTGCTATCGTCGCTTCGTTCCTCGTGCCGGGACTTCTCGCCGGCCACGCTTGGACGCGCACCATAGGGCCGCCGATTGCGGTTGCCGCCGTGCAAGGCGCCGTGCCGCAGGACCAAAAATGGCAGGCCCGGAATCTCGATGAGACGATGGCGCGATATTCCACGCTCACGGCACAGGCGTGGGGAGCCCGGCTGATCGTCTGGCCGGAAGCCTCGCTGCCGATACTCGCGAATGAGATACCCGATTATTTGCGGGACCTGCAGACGCTGGGACGCGCGCATGCGGCCGATTTCGCGATCGGGCTCGTCAACTTTCAGCCTGAGACCAGGCGCTATTTCAACGGACTCCTGGTGCTGAGCGACGCAGGGGGCGGCTGGTATTACAAGCGGCACTTGGTACCCTTCGGCGAGTACTTTCCGGTGCCTGCATTCGTGCGTTCATGGCTGCGGCTGATGAGCTTGCCGTACGACGACATCACGCCCGGCACCGAGCATCAGCCGGTCTTGAGCGCCGCGGGACAGAAGCTCGGGCTGACGATTTGTTACGAGGATGCCTTCGGCAGTCAGCAACTCAAGGTGTTGCGCGACGCGACGCTGCTGATCAATGTCACCAATAATGCCTGGTACGGAGATTCCAGCGCGCCGCATCAGCATCTGCAGATCGCGCGCATGCGCGCGCTCGAGGCCGGGCGCTTCCTGGTGCGCGCCGCCAATGACGGCATCACGGCCGTCATCGGCCCGCATGGAGAAATCGTGGCGCGCCTGCCGCAGTTTCGCCAGGCCGTGCTGCGCGCGGACGTGCTGCCGATGGCGGGTCTCACGCCGTACGCAAGATTCGGCAATTACCCCGTCGTCGCCGGCGCCGCTCTGTTGCTGGGGCTGGCCGGTTGGCGCCGCCGGCAGGGCGTCTAGAGGAGCCTGCAGACAGGCTCCTGGCCCACCTTCCCGCGCCGGGCTTTAGGCCGACAATTCCGCGAGATACCAATCGACGAAGCGCGCCGCGTAGGTTTCCTGCAATGAATAGGGGCCGGGCTCGAAGAAACGCGAGTTGACGCCGGCCTGATTCATCTCGACGATTTTCTTGTCCTCCGCACTCGTGGTTTTCCACAGCCAAGTCAGGCGTTCCACGTCGTAGTCGACGCCTTCGACCGCATCTTGATGAACCAGCCAGATCACTTCCATCTCCGTTTGTTCGACGGTCTTAGGAATGAATCGATAGATGACGCCGTGATCCGGGTAGGCGAGAAAGTCGCTGATCGGACCGATATCGAAGTAGGTGGAGTTGCCGTCAGGTGCCGAAAACGCCCCCATCAGCCGCGCAACCGACCGGCCATCGTCCGTGGCGCTCGCGACGCCGTCGTGCAGGGCGCTGCGCATGACTGCAACCGACTCCCGTCCGGCGCCGGCGGCGCGCCCATACGCATCGATGTCGGGCACCACGATACCGAGCGCCTCGGCCCGCATGCGCCCGGCGCGCTCCAATTCCACGTTGAGCTCGGCCGGGCGCGCAAACACATGACGCTTCGCGAACTCCGGGTGAGCGGGCGTGCAGTGATAGCACTCCATGTAATTTTCAACGGCGAGTTTCCAGTTGGATTTGATCGCGTACAACTCGCGGTGCGCGACCTTTGCGCCTGCCCAGCCGTGCACGCCCGCGGAACGGGCCAGTGCGTCGGCGGCGACCCCAAGATCGAGCGGCTCGTCGGCAAAGGTGATGAATATCAGGCCTTCCATGATCTGCACCGGCAGCTTTTTCAGAGCAATCTCGGCGCGCCGAAACGATTCCGGCATCTGGCGGGCAACCAGCAGGTTGCCGTCCAGATCGTAGGTCCAGGCATGATAGGGACAGGTGAGCCGCGCAGCTTGGGCCTTCCCCGAGCGCCCGGCGCAGAGGCGCGAACCGCGGTGCCGGCAAACATTCAGCAAGCCGCGCACCTCGCCTGCCGTGGTTCGAATGATGATGACCGACTCGGACCCGAGTTCGACCACCAAGTAATCGCCGGCCCGCGGGATGCTGCTGACGTGGCCCGCACAAAACCAGTGGCGCAGCAGCATGCGCTGCATGTCGCGCTCGAAGATGGCCGGGTCGGTATAGAATTCCCGCGCCAGCGCGTGGCCCGGCGCGTGATTGCGGATGCGTGCAGCGAGGTCGATCGATTCCACGGCGCAATTGTATTCGCCGCGCCGCGGCAGCACCAGGCGCCGTGCTAGAGCGTCCTCGCATTGAGGCCGCCGAAGCGGCGTTGCCGCCCGTTATAGTCCTCGAGGGCGCTGTGAAAACGCCGCTCATCGAAGTCCGGCCACAGGCAATCGCTGAAATGCAGTTCCGCGAACGCGGATTCCCACAGCAGAAAATCGCTCAGGCGCCGTTCGTTTCCGGTGCGAATCAAGAGGTCCACTTCGCTCACCGGATAAGCGCAGTGATCGACTTCATTGAGCAGCCGGTGGAAGTCCGCAGTGCCCAACTGCGGATCGTGGGCCGCGCGCCGCGCGGCTTGCACGATGCTGTGCTGGGACGAATAGTCGACGGCGATCCGCAGCAGCATTCCTGAGCCCGCGGCGCTCGATCGTTCGCTTTGCTCGATGGAGCGCAGCAGGTTTTCGCTCAGCCGATCGCGCCGTCCGATGACGTTGATCCGAATCGATTGCTCCACGCAGCGCCGAGTCTCGGTAAAGAGATACTGGCCGAACAGGCGCATCAGCGCCGCGATCTCGGCCGGCGGCCGCGCCCAATTGGCGGACGAGAACGCGTACAGCGTCAGCGTCTCGACGCCCGCCCGCGCCGCCGTCTCGACGGTGGCGCGCACCGCCTTGGCGCCCTCGACATGTCCCGCAGTCCGCGGCAGCCCGCGCTGGGTGGCCCAACGGCCGTTTCCGTCCATGATGATGGCGACGTGCATCGTCCTCAAGCTCGCCGCGTTGCCTTGATTACCGCTTCGATGTGCTCGAGATAGCGCAGCAGCGCCTTCTTGCCGACCTGCGTAATGCGGTATTCGGATCGCGGCCTGCGGCCCTCGAAGGACTTCGTGCACACGACATAGCTCGCCTCTTCGAGTTTGCGCGCGTGCGCGCTCAGGTTGCCGTCGCTCACGTCGAACAGCGACTTGAGCTCGTTGAAGGTGAGCTGCTCATTCATGGCCAGCGCGCTCATGATGCCGAGGCGCACGCGCTCGTAAATGAGGCGGTCGAAGCCCGCCTCCTCGTCCACATGCGGCGAACGGGGCACGGCCACCGGTTTCGCCGGCGCCTTGCCCGAGGCCGGCGTAGGCGCCTCATGGCGCTTGACGGCGCCGGACTTAGCAGCCATCGCTGTGGCGTCCGATGAGGATGCCGAAAATGACATGCAGGACACCGAACCCCAAGCCGAGCATCAACGTATGGGCCGCCGCGGGCAGCGCAAACGTGAGCGATCCCAAAGCGACGAACAACGTGCCCATCAGGCAGATCAGCCGCGCGATTCCGGTCGCCGTCACCGTGCTCGCAGAGAGAACCGCGCAGCCGTACAGCAGCAGCCAGGTGCCCGGAATGAAGGTCAACGCGCCGGCGTTCGCCAGCGCCAGCGTCAGCACCGCGCCGGCAAGCAGCGCGGGACAAAGACAAAGCAGGAATTTTCGGGCCGGCCCCAGATATCGCGAGTGCCCGCGCCGCACGATCTGGCGCGCCACCGAAGCGCCGCCGAGGACCAGCGCCAGCGCTGCAGCGACCAGCCAAATGGCGAGCCAATGGGGCGCCAATCGAGGCAGCGACACCGCAATGGCCGTGAGCACGCCGATGATCCCCATTACAATACCGGCCATGCCGGGAACATCCATCGAACTCGACGATTCGATGGACGCGCGGATGTAGGCGAGGGTGCCGAGCGCGCGGCTCTCGATGGCCGCCGGAGCCTCGGATTGGACGGGAAATACCGCGCTTGGCCTGTTCATGAATTTAGCTTAGGCGAGCAAACTGTGCCCCGTCAAGTACTCTAGGGCGCAAAGTGAGACGTGCGTCAAACAATGTTACCTTGCGACGCGTGAGCCTCGTGCATCCAAGCCGCTTCAGTAGGGGGACCGCCATGCGACCAGCCGTGTTGCTCGGTATTTTGCTTGCCGGCGTCGGATCCGCCGCTGCGGCGCCGCCGCCGCTGCTGCCCGAGGCGAGCGTGGCGGCGCTCGTGAATGAATTGAGCGGCGAGACCGCAAAACGGAACTTGGAGGGTCTCGCCCGCTTTCACCGCCAGCGCGGGTCGCAGGGATTTCATTCGGCCGCGGAACTGGTGGCCGAGCGGGCGCGCGCCTATGGTTTGAGCGACGTGCAGATTCTGCAGTTTCCCGCCGATGGAAAGGTTTACTACGGCACGCAGCGGGCGCGCCAGGCGTGGGACGCGGAGGCGGGGGAACTCGCCGAGGTCGGGGATGGACGCAATATCAAGATTGCAAGTTACGCGGCTGAACCCATCGTGCTGGCGGAAGACAGCGAGTCGGTCGACGTGACGGCGGATCTGATCGATGTGGCCGACGGCACGCATCCGGACGATTACGCCGGCAAGGACGTCAGCGGCCGGATGGTTCTCGTGGCGGCGCAACCAGACGAGGTTCAGGATCTGGCGATCGGCAAATTCGGTGCGGCGGGAATCGTCAGTTACGCACAGAACCAGAAAACCGCCTGGTCCGGTGAGAACGACAATCTGATTCGGTGGGGACATCTGCAGTCCTTTACGCCGAACAAGACCTTCGCCTTCATGGTTTCACTCAAGACGGCACGTGCCATGCAGCAGCGGCTGCGGTTGAAGGAAACGATTCAGCTGCGAGCGGTGGTGGCGGCCGGCCAGCACCCGGGGTTCTATGAGGTGGTCACCGCGACCATTCCGGGATCGGACCCGCGGCTTATGGACCAAGAGATCGCATTTTCCTGTCACCTGGACCATCAGCGCCCCGGAGCCAACGATAATGCGAGCGGCTGCGTAACCATTCTCGAAGTAGCGCGCACGCTGCGGAAATTGATCGGCGATGGTTTGCTGGCGCGCCCCGCGCGCACCATTCGATTCATCTGGCCGCCGGAGATAGAAGGAACCGTGACGCTGCTCAATGCCCGCCCGGAGTTCGCGAATCGGATCAAGGCCGTGGTGCACATGGACATGGTCGGCGGCGGCCCCGAAACAAAGGCGGTATTCCATGTCACACGCGGGCCGACGAGCTTGCCGTCATTCGTGCACGACGTGGCCTGGGCGTTTGCCGATTGGGTGAACGGCGAGTCGTACCGCTTCGCAGCGACCGGTGTTGCGGAGTACCCGCTGATCGCGCCTGAGGGCGGCAGGGAGCCGCTGCGCGCGATGTATTCGGCGTACACGATGGGCAGCGATCACGATGTTTATCAGGATTCCTCATTCGCAATCCCCGCCATCTACCTGAACGACTGGCCGGATCGCTACATTCACACCAATTTGGACACGGCGGCCAATATCGACCCGACCAAGCTCAAGCGGGCCGCTTTCATCGGTGCGGCCAGCGGTTATTTTCTCGCGAACTTTTCGTCGCGTGACGCGGCGGCGACGGACCGCGCGATCGCGAGCGGGAAACTGCTGAGATCGGCGGCGTCAATGGCGCGAGGTACGGCCCCGGAAACGGCCGAAGGGTATGAACGCGCGATACTCGGCTCCGTCGACGCATTCATTTCCGGGGCTCGGCCGAAGACCGCTGGCTCGAGGTTGAGGCCGACGGGAGACGGTGCGGTGGTGTATCGCCGGCTCAAGGAGCCGCGCGGTCCCCTGATGGTGTTCGGATACGATTATTTTGCGGACCACGCAAAGGCCGCGGGAATATCGACGCCGAAACTGCTGAGCTACGAAGGATCCTGGGGTGCCGGGGAAGAATACGCCTATGAAACGCTGAATTTCGCCGACGGCAGGCATACTGCGCGCGAGATCGCGGATGAATTATCGGCCGAATATGGCCCGGTGCCGCTCGGCCTCGTGACCGAGTATTTGCAGGCGCTCAAGGAAATTGGGATCGTGCAGTAAGGCCGCCGATGCGCAGCGGGGAGAAAAATGCTTCGGGGTGATACGTGGGCAATGGCGATTTTGGCCGCGTTGCTGCCGATCGGCTGCGGCAGTCCTGATTCAGGGGCGCGCAATGTTCGCGCGGTCGAGAAAAATGACGACGCCAAGGTTCTGAACTTCTACAACTGGGCCGATTATTTGGCGCCCGACACCATCGCGTCATTTGAGCAATCGACGGGAATCAGGGTTCGCGTTTCCTATTTCGAAACCAACGAGACTCTGGAAGCGCGGATGTTGACGGGAAATAGCGGATTCGACGTGGTCGTGCCGACGGCTCCGTTCCTCCAGCGGCAAATTCGCAGCGGCGCCTATCTGCCCCTCGACAAAACGAAGCTCCCCAATCTCGTCAATCTCGATCCTGCAATCATGGCGCGCGTGGCGCTCAACGATCCGGGAAACACGCACGGAGTCGTGTATGCGTGGGGGACATACGGCATCGGCTACAATGAGAAATCCGTGGCCGCGGCGCTCCCCGGGGTCCCCTTCGATAGCTGGCGATTGGTCTTCGATCCGACATTTGCTGCGAAATTGGCCGCTTGCGGCATCAACTTCCTCGACGCACCGGCGGGAGTGGAGCGGTTGGTCCTCAAATACCTGGGCAGGGACCCCAACTCGCCGAGCCCGACAGGACCTGGCGGACGTCGAGCAAGTGTTGATCAAGGTCCGCCCCTACATCCGCAACATCGACTCCTCGATCGATACCGAGGCCTTGGCCAACGGCGATGTGTGCGTGGCGCTCACCTACAACGGCACCGCGTTTCAGGCGCGCCGGCGTGCACACGAGGCGAACAACGGCATCACGATTCGCTACGTGATTCCCAATGAAGGGTCCTTGCTCTGGTTCGACATGTTGGCCATTCCGCGCGACGCACCGCATGCCGACAACGCTCATCTGTTCATCAATTACCTCATGAGCCCTCCGGTCATAGCGCGCATTTCCAATTTCATCGGCAATGCCAACGCGAATTCCGCGGCAACGCCGCTGCTCGACAAGGAGATCGTCGCGGATGCCACCGTGTATCCGCCGCCCGACCAGCAGCGCAGGTTGTTCGTGCAAGTGGAAGATTCCCCGGAGCAGTCGCGTGCGATCACCCGGATATGGCAGAGGTTCAAGACCGCGCAGTAGGAAGGGAGTGTTAGGCCGCCAACGACTCGATCAGTGCGCGATAGTCGCTCAAGCGCGGGGTCGCCAATCCTTCCACCTTGCCTTGATCGTCCCATTGCCGGACCCGCACGGCGTCCTTGTAAAATCGCTCGGTCTCGAACTGAGCCGACCTCGTGCGCCGCCATCGGACCGCCCTGCAGCTTCAGGGTGATGATCGAGGCCGGACTCAAACGGGCGAAATACTCGGCGTCGGTGGCCAACAGATAGCGTTTGGCGGGAACGTGCAGCCGGACCGGCTCCGATACCTCGGGGCGAAAACGCTGCGCGAGCCAGCGGCCGCCGACCTCTTCATGGTGCGCATCCGTGGTCCAGTCGGCAATATCGCTCGGAACCTCTTCGATGAGATGTCCGACGTCGTGCAACAGCGCCGCCACGATGAGCGCGGGCGGCGCGGCTGCGGTTCGCGCAAAGTAGGCGGCCTGCAAGCAGTGCTCGGTCATCGAGACGCTCTCGCCGAAATAGGCGTCCGAACCGCGCTTGTCAAAGAGAGCGAGAATTTCGTCGGTGACGCTCATCGACGTGCGTCCGGGTGGAATTCGCGCCGCAGCAGGCCGGCCGCTGAGTACACGCTGTCGCGAGTCAGATAGCAGCCGCGCAAGTGCCGCGGGTGCCTTGCAGATGAGAATGCCGTGCGGCCGTGCAGCGTGCGCTGATTGTCGAATACCACGAGATCGTCCGTCGCGCAGCATGATCCGCAAGTGAAACCGCGGGTCGCGCAGCAGCGCGGCGAAGCGCCGATACGCGCGGTAGAACGGCGCTGCATCGCGGGCGCTCGAACCGCAACGGGCGCGATCGAGCGGCTGTTGTAATGCACGGCGCTCACATCGCCGCCGCAGGTCAACTGAATCAACGGTCTCTCCGCGTACAGTTCCGCATCCTGGGAGCGGTAACGAAAGGGCACCGCCGTGCGTGTCAGGATGGCGAAGTCGTCAGGATAGACCGCTGCGCAAGTGCTCGGCAATCGCGAAGCCGTCGCCGAAAATGCTCTCGCCGCCGTCGGGGGAGGCGACCAACACGTGCAGCACCTGGAATCCGGGCACCGGTTCGCGATAGGGATTATCCGTGTGCAATCCCAGACCCAAGTCGGAATAGGCCAGATTTTCCGGTTGGGGTACCGAGCGAACCTCGAATACGCGCCCGTAGTTGGTTTCCGAAACGCGCCCCATTAGCGCTGCGGCCTCGAGGATGCCGGCTTCGCCGCACGGTACGTCGCGCAAGAAGGCGATGCCGTCTTGCAACAGCCGCGTCAGCCACGCGCGCGCGCAGCGAACGGTCGCTCATGCGCAGCGGCGAAGCGTCGCCCATGCGAAGTCGCGCGCGGCATCGAGGTCGGCGCCCTCGAGCCAGCGCTTGGGTGCAAACGCCGGCGGCCCGCCGGGAGCGGTTCGCGGCGCTGCGCGAGCAGCCACTCGAGCTCGAACGCGCGGTGCGCGGTTCGCCTTCCCATTCGACCTGCACCGCGCCGTTGTCGGCCGACCGCCGAGCGAATCCGCGGATTCTCGGGCAGGTCCGCGATATCGATGAGCCGCTGCCCGCTGTGGGGATCGCGGTCGTCGCGCAGATTGTCGCGCAGCCAGATGCTCGCAAATTCGCTCGAAGTGCCGTCGGCCCATTCGACGCCGAGCAGGTCGGGACTCGACCAGAGGCGCTTTACCGCGGCAACGCTCACGGCAGATGACTCTTGCTGGCGGCTGCCTTCGCGCCCAACAAGTACAGGTAGCCGGCGCCGAGCGCCGCCAGGGCGCTGACGGCCGCCAGACCCACGAAGACGCCTTGCCAGCCGAAGGCCACCGAGACACGGGCGATGCTATCGCCGGCCACGACGCGCCGCCCAGGTATCCGACCCCGTCGATGATGCCCGATGAGGCCGCGCCCGCCTGCTTGCCGCCGAAATCGAGCGCGAACGCGCCGCCGAGATAGGAATACGGGCCCAGCAGGCAGAAGGCGATGGTGCCGATGGCGATCAGCGGCAGCAGCGACCCGCTGTGAGCTCGAGCGCATGGTCATCAGCACGAGCAGGGCCGCGGCAGTCGCGCTCAATCCCACGAACATGATCAGCGACGCGGCCGTTCACGCCGAGACGGTCGCTGAGCCAGCCCGTCGCCAACACGGATACCGCGCCGACGCCCGGAAAAATCGAACTCAGGCGCGCCGCATTGCTCGCGCTGTATCCCAGATAGTCGCGCAAATACTGCGGCGTCCAAAAGTTGAAGCTCTCGCGAATGATCGTGCATCCCAAGGACAGGAAGCAAACCAGCAGGAATGCGCGGCTGCGCAGCAGCGGCAGCAGCAAGCTCGCGCCACGCTTTGCGGCCGCGACTCCGAACCCGCAAACAAATTGAGCGGATTGGGCTTGGCCTCGCTGAAGCCGGCATCGAGGCGCGACTCGCGCAGAAAGAAGATAATTGATGACCAAGAACAAGCCGACCACCGCGGCGGCGAAGTAAAACAGGGCGCGCCAGCCGAAGCCATGCTCGATCAGCATTCCCATCCACTGCCGTGCCGCCGCGTCGCCCACGAGGTAGCTGATGCTGAGGATGCCGATGATCATTCCGTAGGACGAAAAGTCGAACCATTTCGAGGAGACCTTGATCAGTCCCGCCCATGCGATGCGACTGCGTCAGGCGGTTGCCGATCCACGCGATGGTGAACAGCGGCAGGCTCAAGTGCGGATGCGAACATCAGCGTGAACGCGGTCGCGCCCGCCCAAGCCGATGAGAAAATTGATCCGGCCGCCCCAGAAGTCGCCCAATCCGGTCAGGAAGAGCTTGCCGAGGGCGTAGGCCAGTACGCCAAAGGACGCGATGCTGCCCATGCGAATGATGGCATCGCCGTGGCTGACGCCATGCTTCGACCAATTCTTCGACCAGCAGCGGTGTTGCGACCGACAGGTCGGCGCGGCAGAAATACAGCGAGCCATAGCCGCCAAACAGCAAGACGATGATGAGCGTCTGGCGAAGCCGCAGGGAGCGGGTAGTCGCGGTCCCCGCGGACGCATCCGGACCTACCCCCAGTTCGGGTGCGGCAGCCATACCAAAGTCCTAGAGGGGTGAGAGTACTGCTCCCATCATCTCATCTGAGCGCCGCGCGGACTACCACGGCGTGCGTTTACGCCGTGGTGTTGACGCTGGAACCCAAGGGGCTGAACGAATTCGCGCCGTTGTTCTTGAGATCCTGCGCGAAATTCGTCAAGAACGACTGCAATGCCGTGGTCGACTGATCCGACGTGCCGGCCGCCGTGCTCGAGGCGGTACCGACCGCGGTCGAGGTGCCGCTGGCGGTCGAAGTGCCGCGGCGCCGAAGTGCTGGCGGCGCTCGAAGTGCTGGCGGCGCTCGAAGCGCCCTTCAAGTCACTGATCAATTTCTCGAACGTTGAATTGAGGTTCGACAACACACGGGGTGACACGCCAGAGGCGGAGCTCGTGCCGCTGAGATCCTGCACCAGTGCGCTCAGCTCGGCGATGATGCCGCGCTGGCCGTAAGCGCCGATGCCGGGGTTGGCGGGGGTGGTGCCGACGCTCGTCGTAGCCGGCACCGTAGGCGTGGCGCTGCCCGCCGCGGTAGTGGCGACGGTGCTCGGGGCGGTGGTCGTGGTGCTTGGGGCCGTGGTCGGGGACGCGCTCGTGGTGCTCGGCGCCGTGGTGGCGCTGGGCGCCGTGGTGGTGGCCGGGGCCGCGCTCGAGGTGCTCACGGCGGGGACGCGCTCGTGCCCGTGTTCATGTTCTCGGCCGCCGTGACCGGATCTGCCTGCCTGGCGCAGCGCCGAGAAAAGGTCGTGCAGGAAGGACTGCAGATCGCTCACCAGGCTCGAGGTGGACGTACTCCCTGTGGTGCCCGTACCGGAGCTCGTCGAGCCCGTGGCGCTCGTCGCCGACGTTGAGCTGGACGTTGCGCCGGTGCCGGAGGATGTCGTGGTGCCTGTTGCTGTCGAAGCACCGGTTGCTGCCGACGCGCCGGTTGCCGTCGAAGTGCCGGCCGTTGCGGTGCCGCCGGCGGAAGGGCTCGCCGCGGCAGCCGGTGTGCTCGCCGCTTGAACCAGCGCTTCCAGCAGGCTCGCCAGTACGGTGATGCCCTGGGAATTGTCGCCGCCGGAGTCTCGATCGCCGCCGCCCTGGCGCTGTGCGTCGTTGGGCGGGGTGAAAGGTACGGGCAGAGTGGGCAGATTCGAAGAAATCGGGTTGGTTAACATATTATCGTCCCTTTGAACATTATCCAGTTTCACTTAATCGGCGCACCCCGCCAAACCTTTAGGGCTCCTCCCAGTTAATTGGCACGGAAGCTGCTTTGTACTGGGGAGGGCAGCGGCTGCTGCTGTCCGGAAACGGGATTTCAGGCGCAGTGAGGTCTAAACGATGCGGTTTGCCAATCGAGGTGAGATGCGAAGCGGCCGCAGCCACGCCCAAGCGGCAACGCGCGGCCACCCGGGCGGCCGCACGTGGCGAATCGTTGCCGCTTGATCCCTTGTCCACAGGTTAAAGGCGGGCTCGAGGCCGCAACGTCAAAAGGAAACTCATATGTCGTCAATCGCAAACTTAGGGGCCGCGTCGGCGGCGCTCCCGCAACTCAACGTCCATCCGCACGGCCATAAAAAGGGCGGCTTGGATGCGCTGTCCACCGATCTTTCCAGCAATGACAGCACGGCGCAGCTTCCCGTGCCCGCGGCGCAGAATCTATTCAGCAACCTGTTGCAGTCGCTCGAGCAGGTGATCGGCCTGGGATCGACTCCGGCTTCGCCTGCCGCGGCGGCCGCGCCGGCAACTGCCGGTGCCGCGCCTGCGACGGGCAGCACGGCCGCCGCGTCTACCGCCACTGCTGCTGCGTCGACGGGCGCCGCAATCGCGAACACGCTGCTGCAAAATTATTTGCACAACGCGCCGCAGAACGTGCAAGCCGCTGCCGCGAAGTTGCGATTCAACGCCTAGGAGCCTTGATTGACGTTAAGGGGTCGCCCGGATAGGCTCAAGGCCGCCGGAAAGCGACCCTGTGAACACAATTAAAAGACTGCCGACTTTGTTCATTCCGCATGGCGGAGGTCCGTGCTTCTTCATGGATCCGCCCGCCGAGTCTCCGCACATGTGGGACGGGTTGGCTGCCTATCTTCGCGGCATTGACCGCTCGCTGGGAGTCAGACCCAAGGCTGCGTTGGTGATATCGGGGCATTGGGAAACCCCGCTGCCGACGCTCAATGTCGCGGCCAAGCCGGGATTGCTGTTCGACTACTACGGCTTTCCGGAGCATACCTATCGTTTGAAATATCCAGCGGCCGGCGCACCGCAGCTCGCCGAGGGGGTGCGTCAGTTGCTGGGCGATGCCGGATTCAAGACCGACGTGGAGTCGAGGCGCGGCCTGGACCACGGAGTCTTCGTGCCCTTTTTGCTCATCTATCCGAGTGCGGACGTGCCTATTCTGCAGCTGTCGCTGCAGGCGGGTCTCGATCCGGCGCTGCACATGAGCATCGGCCGCGCCTTGGCGCCGTTGCGCGATCAGGGCGTTCTGATCGTGGGCAGCGGCATGAGCTATCACAACTTGGCCGATATGTTTTCAGGCCGGGGTGAGAGCGCCGCCGCCGCCTTCGATGCGTGGCTCGGCAGTGCCGTACAAGATCCCGCAACCCGCGAATCGCTGCTGGCAAGGTGGCGCGAAGCGCCGGGCGGTGCCGCCTCGCATCCGCGCGAAGAGCATCTCATCCCTCTGATGGTCGCGGCCGGCGCGGGCCACGGCGAGCGCGGATTTCGCAGCTTCGGCGAGTCCATCGGCGGCAAACAAATTTCCGGCTTCCAATTTGGCTAAAGTGGACTTCCCTATGAAATGCATTTTGCTGGCCCTGGGGCTCGTGGCCTACACATGCCCGGCGGCGGACGCGCCGGCGATGACACCAACGATGGTCGTCGTGCGCGCGCAGTGGCTCATCGACGGCGTTGCCGAGAAGCCGCGGCACAACATGGAGGTCGCGATTCGCGGTAATCGCATCCTGGAGGTGCGGCCCGCCAATTCCCAGGCGCTGCCGGCGACGGCGCAAGTGATCGATTTGGGTGCTGCGACCCTTTTGCCGGGTCTCATCGACACGCATACGCATATTTTCCTGCAGGGCGAGGATCCTGCCGCCGGCGGCTACGACGTGCAATTGTTGAAATTCCCGGCCTCCTATCGCGTGGTGCGCGCGGCATTGTCGGCTCGCCGGGCACTCGAGCAGGGCTTCACCAGCATTCGCGATGTGGAGACGGAGGGCGCGGGATACGGAGATGTGGGCATCAAGCAAGCGATCAACGAAGGACTCATTCCCGGCCCGCGCATGTGGGTGTCGACCGTATCGATTTCATCGACCGGCGGTTATCCCCTCGAGGGTTATGCGCCGGAGATCACCGTCCCGAAGGGATCACAGTTGATCGACGGACCGGTCGAAGCTCGCAAGGCGGCACGCGAGCAGTTGGACAAGGGCGCGGATTGGATCAAGGTGTACATGACTCATCGCTCCTGGGTCGACGCACAGGGTGCGCTGGTTTCGCAGCCGACGCTCACGGTCGAAGAACTGAAAGCCATCGTCGACGAGACGCACGGCTGGGGCAGAAAGGTGGCTTGTCACGCCTACAATGGAACGGGTCTGCAGCGCGCGCTCGACGGCGGCTGCGATTCGATCGAGCACGGGTTGGAGATCACGGACGCACAGATTGCGCAAATGCTGAGACAGGGCACCTGGTATGTTCCAACCCTGCAGGTGTACTACACCGACTGGGATCCAGCGGACACCGATTCGGGAAAACGCGATCGCAAACGCGTGGCGCTGCACGGCGTGTCGTTCACCAAGGCGCTGCACGCCGGCGTCAAGATGGCGTTCGGCACCGATGTGGGCGGCTTCAAATGGTCCGAGCCGATTGCCCAAGAATTTTCCCGCGAAGTGGAATTCGGCATGACGCCGATGCAGGCCATTCAATCCGCCACGACGCGCGCCGCCGAGTTGCTCGGCAAGCGGGGCGAGATCGGCGTGGTGGCGCCCGGAGCCTATGCGGACCTGATCGCGGTGGCGAGCGATCCGCTGGCGGACGTCAATGCCCTCAAGACCGTGCAGTTCGTGATGAAGGACGGCGTCGTGTTCAAGCCGTCGAAAAACGAATCGGCACCGTAACAGCAGGCTGGACGCTCTGAGCACGCGTTAAGCGCTGCGCCATCGTGGGGACAATTCAGATACGGATAATGATGACTTGAGCAGCCGCGGGCACGCGTGCACCGAACAACGCATGAGATATTCGAGCGCTCTTCAGGAGATGCGTGACGTCATGCACGTCGGAGGTCACGATCGTCGCGGGACGGAGCGCTATCGCAATCGCGACTACGTTGCCATCGACAATGGAGGCGGTCTTCGAGGCGGCGAGCAATGCCCCTACTTGCCGCGCGCTTTGCTCGTTCAATTCCGGGAAGCCGTCAACCGAGCCGAACAAATGAGCGGTGCGTGCATGGGCCCTGGGTCCGCGCCAAGTTTCAGCAACCACGGTTGCGGGCACCAGGATCGGTGTCCGATTTTTGCGCGCGGCCTTCAGTATCGCGGCCAAAGTTGGATCGTTGCGCTCCGAAGCGAAGATCGCGCCAGAGTCGAGGATGATCCTCACCGAGCAAAGAGGGCTTCGAGACGGGCCGTCAGCTGCGGATCAATCGGGCCATGGTCTTTTTCATAGGAAGAAACGTAAACGGCGCGGTTTTGGTCTACCAGTTCGCGCGCCAGGGCGCGGGCTACGAAGCGCGAGAACTCGCGTTTGCCAACCTTTGCTCGGATTGCCGTGGTTAGCGCACGAGGCACGCTCGCTGCAACAGTTTGCGACGGTCCCGCAAAGCGGGCGAGTGGGTCATCGTCTGCGCGGAACATCGAAACCTTACTGCGTGGAGTTCTCATAGGTAGATTATAACTCAAACTATAAATCATTTCAAAAACACCATTCCAGATGGCCTCAGGTGCAACACTGATCAGCGCGTACTCTTACGCGTCGGCGCTGAGGTTGCCTCTCGCAGCTCGGGTTAGTTCTGGGCGCGCAGCGCCGCGATGGTCGACGCCGTGACCGCCGACGGCTGCGCGCCGAATCGCGCGGTGACGTAGTTGGCGAGACTCGCGATTTCCTCGTCGGAATAGGCGCTGCCGAAGGCCGGCATGGTGGGTCCCGCATCCGCAGCTTGCCGGTGCGCGCCGGATAGGACGATTTGCACCACGTTGGTCGCGGTGGGATCGTTCACCGACCGCGCGCCGGTCAGTGTTGCATCCGGCAGCACCGGACTGACCCCGGTCCAATCGTGGCAGCCCGCGCACGCGCCGGCATACATCGCGCGGCCGCGCGAGTCGACGTTGGCGGCAACACCCTGCGCGTAGGACGCGGGTGCGGGACTTGCCTTCGGCTCGGGCAGATCGGATGTCGCAATTCCCGCGACGGAGCGCACATAGGACACCATGGCGGTGATGTCGCCCTGCGTCAGGTATCGAAGGCTGTTGTCCACGGCCTCGCCCATGGGACCGGTCGCGGTGCCCCGGCCGTCCGCATGTCCCATCGACAGGTAATGCGCCAGATCGGCTTCGCTCCAGGCACCGATACCGCTCCTGGGGTCCGAGGTAATGTTGTAGGCACGCCAGCCGGCTTGTACCGCGCCCGCGAATTTTTCGCGGTTGTTGAGCGCCTGCAGTAGATTGCGCGGCGTGTGGCACTCGCCGCAGTGTGCCATGGCTTCCACGAGATAGGCGCCGCGATTCCACTGCGGGTCGCGCGCGCTGCGCGGCTCGAAGCGCCGGTCCGGGTTGAAAAACATCGACCACACCGCCATCAGCGATCGTTGGTTGAACGGGAAGCTCATCGAGTTCCGTGGTGCCGGCGCATGCACGGGCTGCAGACTGAAGAGGTATTCCTTGATGGCGAGCGCATCGGCGTCCGTCATGTAGGTGTAGCTCGCGAAAGGCATGGCCGGGTAGAGTTGGGTATGGTTGCGCCCGATGCCCTCGTGCACGGCGTTGAGAAAGTCCGCGTCGCTGTAGCCGCCGATTCCCGTGTCCCGGTCCGGAGTGATATTGGTCGAGTACAGGGTGCCGATCGGCAGCACGAAGGCGCGTCCCCCGGCGAAGGGCGCTCCGCCGTCGGCGGTGTGGCAGGCTTCGCAATCCGCGGCGCGCGCCAGATATTTGCCTTGCTCGGCGCGGCTCGCGCTCTTGAGTTCCGCCGGCACGCCGGTGGGATCCTGCGCGCGATACTCGGTCAACGCGACGCGTGCGCCGCCCGCAAAATCCATTGCGCGCGGCGCCAGCACCACCATCCACAAGAAGCCGATCAGGACCACCACGAGGAGCGAGGCGATCACGATCAGGGTATAGCGTCCGGCGCGGCCGGCGGGTGCGGAGTCGTTCATGATGGTTTTTTCCCCGACAGAATATCTCGGTCTATGGGCAATCGGCGCAGGCGGATACCGGTAGCGGCGAACAGAGCATTGCCGAGCGCCGGCGGCGCGGCGGTCACGCCGGTCTCGCCAATGCCGCCGGGCGCTTCGGCGCTCTTGATCAGGTGCACCTCGATCTCCGGTATCTCGTTGATCCGCAGCATCCGGTAGTCGTTGAAATTGCTTTGCTGCACTCGACCCTTGTCGATGGTGATGTTGCCGTACAGGGCGGCGGTGAGACCGAATATCAGGCCGCCCTGCAATTGCGCCACCACGGTGTCCGGATTGACGACGATGCCGGTATCCACGGCGGAGACCATCCGGCGCACACGCACCTCGCCGTTGGCATCGACTTCGGCTTCCGCGACGGTTGCAATGAAGCTGCCGAACGCGACCTGCAGCGCGATGCCGCGGCCCGCGCGCGCGGGCAGAGGCGTGCCCCACCCGGCCTTGTCCGACGCCAGTTCGAGCGCCGCCTTGAGGCGGGGTGAATTGCCGAGCAGGTCGCGGCGAAAGGCGACCGGATCCTTGTTGGATTTCTTCGCCAACTCGTCCATGAAGCTCTCGATGGCGAACACATTGTTGTTGGGTCCCACGCCGCGCCAGAAACCCGTGGGCACCGCGGGCGGTTCATCGCGTACATATTCAACCCGCAGGTTGGGGATGTCGTAGGGAATGTCGGCGCCGCTGTCGATGGCATCGATGTCGATGCCTTTTTGAAAGGCCGGCGGCAGCCAACGCGCAATGACCGAGGAACCCGTGATGCGGTGTTTCCACCCGATGATGCGTGCATTCGAGACGGTGGCGGACAAGGTGTCGCGGTACACGGGCCGGTAGATGTCGTGTCGAATGTCCTCTTCGCGCGTCCAGACCACTTTGACCGGTCCATCGACTTGTTTCGCGACTTGCACGGCCGAGTCGACCATGTCCACTTCGAGCCTGCGGCCGAAGCCGCCGCCGATGAGGTGGTTGTGCACGGTGACCTTGTCGAGCGGCAGTCCGGTGACTTTAGCCGCGATGGCTTGCACCCTCGAGAGCACTTGACTGCCCACCCATACCTCGCAAGAAGTCGGCGTGACATGCACGGTGCAGTTCATCGGTTCCATGGTGGCATGGGCGAGAAAGGGCAGTTCATACGCCGCTTCCAGCAGCTCGCCCTCCGCCAAGCCTTTGGCAATGTCGCCGGAGGAGCGGGCGACCGCGCCCTCCGTTTTGCTGGCGGCGCGCAGCTGTTTCCAGACGTCGTCGGAAGAAACGGCGGCATTTGGTCCCTCGTTCCAGGTGATGTCGAGTGCGCTCAAGCCCTGCTTGGCCGCCCACATGTGATCGCCGACGACGGCAACACGATCGTTGAGCACGACGACCTGACGCACGCCGGGGAGGCTCTTGGCTTTGGCATCATCGACGCGCCCCACCGTGCCGCCGAACACCGGACAGGCGGCAACGGTCGCGAATTTCACACCGGGCGGCATGGCATCGATTCCGTACACGACTTTGCCGTTGACCTTGTCGGGGGTGTCGAGCCGCTTGAGAGGGTGGCCGATCAATTTGAAATCTTTGATGTCCTTGAGCGGCGGATCGTGCGGCGGCGTGAGGCTGCGGGCGCGGTCGATCAGCGCCGCATAGGCGAGCCGGCGGCCGCTCGCCTCATGGACGGCCTCGCCGTTCTCGGTGTGAATGCTGGAGGGATCGACTTTCCACTGCTGGGCAGCGGCTTGAACCAGAATGACTCGGGTGCCGGCGGCAGCCTTGCGCAACGGCAGCCAGAAGGCGCGCACGGAATTCGAATTGCCGGTGACTTGGATGCCGAACGTCGGATTGCCGTAGAGCTTGTCACTCGGCGGAGCGGCTTCCAGAGTCACTCGGTCGAAGGCCGCATCGAGTTCTTCGGCCAGGATCATGGCGATGGACGTATAGATGCCTTGGCCCATTTCGACCTGCGGCATGATCAGTGTGACCGTGCCGTGGCTGTCGATGCGAATGAAGGCGTTGGGCGCGAAGACCGGCTTCTGGGCGGGCGCGCCCAACGCCAAGGGCAGGTGCAAGGCGACCACCAAGCTGCCGCCCACGGCAACTCCGGCCTGCAAAAACCCGCGCCGCGTCAGGGCCGTGCCGGCCGCGGAGTCGTCCAGCAAGGCGCTATGCTCGGGCAGCATGTTTGATCGCCGCACGGATGCGCACGTAAGTGCCGCACCGGCAAATGTTGCCCGCCATGGCCGCATCGATGTCGGAATCTTCGGGATGCGGAGTGGCGTTGAGCAGAGCCGTTGCCGACATGATCTGCCCCGACTGGCAGTAGCCGCATTGGACCACCTCCAGATCGAGCCATGCCTGCTGCACTTTGGCCCCCACGCCGGTCGCGCCGACGCCTTCGATGGTGGTGATTGCGCGCTGGCCGATCGAGCCCACGGGCAAGAGGCAGGAGCGCACCGGCGCACCGTCCACATGCACGGTGCAGGCACCGCATTGCGCTATACCGCAACCGAACTTGGTGCCGGTGAGCCCCAGGATATCGCGCAGTACCCAGAGAAGCGGCATATCGGGGGGAGCATCGACATTTTTTACTTCGTTGTTGATTCGCAGGCTGACCATGTGACCCTCCTGTCGTCAAGGCAATGGCAGGGCGTCGGCTTCCAGTAAGTCACTATAGAGGGTCCGGCAAAACCTGCCAATGGGCATCGCGGGCCGCGATATGATGCCGATCAAATGCAGTGCATTCTTAGATATGCCGCGCTGGCGCTGATCCTCGCCGCGGGCGTCCCAGGACCAGTCCGCGGCGCCCCAACCCTGCTCAAGAACGTGCGCGGATACACGCTCGCCGGCGAGCGGCTGCAACACTTCACCGGGCTGGTGTTCGATCAGGGCAAGGTGGTCGAAACCGGCGACGCTGACGCCCTGCACCGTGCATTTCCCGATGCCAAGGTCATCGACGGCGGCGGCAAGACGCTGCTGCCCGGGCTGATCGATGCGCACGGCCACGTCCTGGATCTGGGCTTCAAGGGCACCCAGATCGAGCTCTACGACACCGCAAGCCTCGCCGAGGCGCAAGCCAGAATCGGCGCGTATGCGCGGGCCAATGCGGATCGCGCGTGGCTCTTGGGCGGCGGCTGGAATCAGGTGAAGTGGAAGATCGGGCGCTTCCCGCTGGCGAGCGAACTGGACGCCGTGGTGTCGGACCGACCGGTGGTTCTGAGCCGAGTCGACGGCCACGCGCAGTGGTTGAACACCAAGGCTTTGAACGCGGCGGGGATCACTCGGGACACACGCGACCCGGTCGGAGGGCGCGTCGAGCGCGATGCCGCCGGCAATCCCTCCGGCGTTCTCATCGATAAGGCGATGGATCTGGTGGATAAGTTCGTACCGCAGCCCGGCGATACCGAGCGGCGGGCGGCCCTGCAAAGTGCATTGGGCCACATGAATTCGGTCGGTTTGACGGGGGTCGGCGATGCCGGGGATGACGCAAACGACATCGCGCTGTATCGGACATTTGCCGATGCAGGGCTGCTGACGGTGCGCATTTACGCCATGATCCGCGATACCGGCGCGGACTTCGCCGCGTTGTCGAAAAATGGTCCGCTGATCGGCTACGCGCAGGAGCGCTTGAGTGTGCGCTCGGTCAAGCTATTTGCCGATGGCGCCCTGGGGAGCCGGGGCGCGGCCATGCTCACGCCGTACTCGGATGCGCCGAAGCAACGCGGCTTGCTGTTCATGACGGACGGCGAAATGGAGCACAAGATCGAAACGGCCCTGAAGGCCGGCTACCAGGTCAATGTGCACGCCATCGGGGATGCCGCCAATCGACAGGTGCTCGATGCCTTCGAGGCTGCCTATAAAATCTCGGGAGGCCGTGCACTTCGCAACCGCATCGAACACGCGCAAGTGGTCGCGCTAGCCGACATCCCGCGCTTCAAGCAGCTGGACTTGATCGCGTCGATGCAGCCGACGCACGCCACCAGCGACATGAACATGGCCGAGGACCGTATCGGCAAAGAGCGCATCAGGGGCGCGTACGCGTGGCGCACGTTCCTGAGCCAGGGCACGCGTATCGCGGGCGGTTCGGACTTTCCGGTCGAGTCCGATAATCCCTTCTTCGGTCTGCATGCGGCAGTCACCCGAACCGATCACGAGAACCGGCCGGCCGGCGGCTGGCACCCTGAGCAGGCGATGACGCTGTTGGAAGCGTTTCGCGCATTCACGCTGGACGCGGCCTTCGCCGAACATCAGGAAAAAAAGCTGGGCTCTCTCGAGCCGGGAAAGTGGGCCGACTTCATTCTGATCGACCGCGACTTGTTCAATATCCCGGCGGCGGAAATCTGGAAGGTCAAAGTGGAACAAACCTGGGTCGCGGGAACCAGGGTTTATTGAGTATGCGAGCGCGACGGCCTCGGCAGCCGCTGACGGCGCGCGAATACCGCGAGGATCACGGTCGCTGCCATGCAGAGATAGGCGAACAGATTGCCGACGGCCGCGAAGACGGTATGCCCGCCCGGCACGATGGGGGCCGCGACCAGCACACCGTCGGCGGCGCGCGGATTGCGGTAGGGATCGTCGGCGTAGGTTTTCCGCAGCACGCGCCCGTTCGGGTCGATCAGCGCAGACACTCCGGAATTGACCGCGCGCACCAAACTCACGCGCAGCTCGACGCCGGCGAACACCGACAACGCCAGATGTTCCCAGGGTTCGGCGACGGCGCCGAACCAAGAGTCGCTGGTCAGATTGACGAGAAGGTTGGGTTGCAGCCGGCCGACGCCGCGCAAGAATCCCGGCAGGATATCTTCGTAGCAGATCACCGGGCCGAGTTTCCAGATCTGATCCTGCGGTCCCCGCAAGGTCAGCACCCCAGGGCCCCGGCCGGCGGTGAAGCGGCCGATGCCTTCGGGCAGAAATTTCCTCAAGCTCGGGAAAGTATCGATGCCGGGTATGTATTCACCGAACGCCAGCAGCCGCACCTTGTCGTAGCGGTCCACCGCGCGTCCGTCGCCGTCGAGCAAGATGGCCGAGTTGTAGGCGTCCTCGTGCGCCGCATCGTACATTTCAGCGCCGACGACGACCGGCACGGTGAAACCGCGGCGAATCATCCCTAAGGATTGCGGCGCGAAGTCGGCCTTGAAATCGCGCGGCAGCGCCACCGGATAGGCACCTTCGCTCCATACGATGAGTTGCGCGCCGGCTCGTTCCAGACGGCGAGACTCCTCTTGCAAGGCGGTCAACTGGCGGATGGCCTCCTCGCGAGTCAACTCGCCATTGGCCGTGTACGCAAAATTCGGCTGCACCAACCCGACCTTCAGTTGCGGCGCGTCGGCAATGATGTCGTCGACTTGACGCATGCGCACGGCGCCGAAGATGAGAGCCGCCGCCGCCAGCACCGCCGCCGCCAATGCCGGATAACGAGCGGCGCGGCCATCCACCGCCAAATCGTAAAGCGCGCCGTTGACCATCATCAGGAGGGCCGTGACGCCGAGCGGGCCGGTGAGCTCCGCGACTTGGATGACCAGCGGATGCCAGGCCTGCGAAATCCACTGGCCGCAGGGAAATAATTGCGGTACCAGAAGCTCGCAGCTGACCAGACTCACGGGCGCGAGCACGGTCATGGGGATGCGGCGCCTGCGCCGAATGCCGCAGACGATGCCGGTGAACAGCAGAAAAATGACGGCACGCGTCGCACAGAACACGAGGAACACGAGCGCGGCCGCCGCCTTGGGGAAGCCCGCGAAGCGCTGCATCACGTCGATCAGCCAGTAGAAGCCGCCCCCCGTCTCGACGATCCCGGCCCACCAGCCGAGAGCCAGCGCCTGCTTGAACGTGGGTGCCCGATCCACCGCGAGCAGCATGGGTACGGCGGCGAACCAGGCGAGGGCGGACAGATCGAAGGGCGTGACCGCCAAGAACCATAGACATCCGCTCAAGCTGGCGAGGCCGAGACCGGCGTAGGAATTGAGCTTAAGCATCGTTAATCCACGGGCAATGCTGTTCACGGCTGTTGGGCATCTCGGGTATTCTGAGGCCCAATCATGCAAGAAAGATACGAACCTGCCGCCGTCGAAGCGGACGCTCGAGCATTCTGGGACCGGGCGCGCTGCTTCCAAGCGACGGAAGACGCCGGCCGCCAGAAATATTATTGCTTGTCCATGTTCCCCTACCCGAGCGGCCGCTTGCACATGGGGCACGTGCGCAATTACACCATCGGAGACGTGCTGTCGAGATTCATGCGCATGAATGGTAGGAACGTTTTGCAGCCCATGGGTTGGGATGCATTCGGGCTGCCCGCCGAGAATGCGGCGATGGCGAACGGCGTGCCGCCGGCGAAGTGGACCTTCGACAACATCGCCACCATGAGAACGCAGCTCAAATCTCTGGGCTTCGCGCTGGATTGGAGCCGTGAGCTCGCCACCTGCAGTCCAGAGTACTACCGCTGGAATCAATGGCTGTTCCTGCGCATGCTGGAACGAGGCATCGCCTATCAGAAGACCGGGGTGGTCAATTGGGACCCCGTCGACAAGACGGTGCTCGCCAATGAGCAGGTGATCGACGGGCGCGGCTGGCGCACCGGAGCGCCGGTCGAGAAGCGGGAAATCCCGATGTACTACCTCAAGATCACGGCGTACGCCGAGGATCTGCTGCAGACCTTGAGCGATATGCACGATTGGCCGGAGCGCGTGCGCGCCATGCAGGCCAATTGGATCGGCAAGAGCGTGGGCGTGCGACTGGGGTTCCCGTACCACATCGAGGGCCTCGCCGCGGACGGTAACGGTGTGTTGTGGGCGTTTACCACGCGCGCCGATACTCTCATGGGCGTGACGTTCTGCGCGGTCGCGGCGGAACATCCCCTGGCGGCGCATGCCGCGAGCGCCCACCCCAAATTGGCGGCGTTCATCGAGGAGTGCAAGCGCGGCCCCGCGGTCGAATCGGAGCTCGCCACGCAGGAGAAAAAAGGCATGCCGACCGGTTTGGCGGTACGCCATCCCATCAGCGGCGAGGCCATCCCGGTATGGGTCGGCAACTATGTGCTCATGGGCTACGGCGACGGCGCGGTGATGGGTGTGCCCGCGCACGATGAGCGAGATTTCGAATTCGCCAAAAAATATCATTTGCCGATCAAGCCGGTCATCGACGTCGGCGGCCGCGAATACTCCACGAGCCACTGGGCGCCGTGGTATGCCGAGCACGGCCGCTGCATCAATTCCGGCATCTATGACGGTTTGGACTACCAAGCCGCCGTCGACGCGATCGCGGCGGATTTGAGCCGCTCGGGGTTGGGTGAAAAGCAGATCACCTGGCGGCTGCGCGACTGGGGGATCTCGCGGCAGCGCTACTGGGGCTGTCCGATCCCGGTGATTCATTGCGCAACTTGCGGCGCCGTGCCCGTGCCGGACGATCAGTTGCCGGTGGTGTTGCCGGTGGACCTGGTGCCCGACGGCAGCGGCAACCCTCTGCTCAAGAACGAGGCATTTCTCAAGGTCGCGTGTCCGCGATGCGGCGCCGGGGCGCGGCGCGAGACCGACACCATGGATACCTTCGTCGACTCCTCGTGGTATTTCCTGCGCTTCGCCTGTCCCGACAATGATCGAGCCATGGTGGATGCGCGCGTTCAATACTGGGCGCCGGTAGACCAGTACATCGGCGGCATCGAGCATGCGATCCTGCACTTGCTGTACTCGCGCTTCTGGACCCGCTTCATGCGGGAATTGGGCATGGTCGCCTTCAAGGAGCCGTTCGCCAACCTGTTCACGCAGGGCATGGTTTTGAACGAAGTGTTCTTCCGCAAGCCCGAAGCGGGCCGCGTGGAGTATTTCAATCCGGCCGATGTCGAGGTCACGCTGGATCCGACGGCGCGGCGGCGCGTTGCCGTGCTAAGGGCCGATGGCGCGGAAGTCGAGTCGGGCGGCGTCGTCACCATGTCCAAGTCGAAGAACAACGGGGTCGATCCGCAGGCGCTGGTGGATGAGTTCGGCGCGGATACTGCGCGCCTTTTCACCATGTTCGCCGCGCCGCCCGAGCAAACCCTGGAGTGGTCGGACGAGGGCGTACAGGGCGCCTATCGGTTCATCAAGCGCCTGTGGAAGGCCGTGCACGAGCATGTGGGGCGCGGCTCAACCATGCCGCTCGACAAAGCCGCCCTCGACGACGCACAGCGGACGATGCGGCGGCAAGCGCATCACACCTTGGCCAAGATGACCGACGATATCGGCCGCCGCCGCACCTTCAATACCGCGATCGCGGCGGCGATGGAGCTGCTCAACGCGCTGGCGAAGTTTCCGCACAGCTCGCCGCAGGACCGCAGTGTGATGCAGGAAGCCTTGGAGATCGCCGTGCTCGGGCTCTCGCCCATCATTCCGCACGTCACCCATGCGTTGTGGCGGGCGCTGGGTCATGAGCGGGCGCTGATCGACGAACCATGGACACCGGTCGACGCCGCGGCGCTGCAAACCTCCTCCATCATCATGGTCGTGCAGGTAAACGGCAAGCTGCGCGGTCACATCACGGTGGCGGTCGGCGCGGATGAGGACACGGTGCGCGCTGCGGCGCTCGCCGAACCGCATGCGCAGAAATTCATCGGCACGGCCGCCGTTCGCAAACTTGTCATCGTGCCCGGTAAGCTCGTCAACATCGTGGTGTAATCGCAGCATGGCGATCTTGAAAGTGCGCGCCCCGCAGGCGCCGGCGGCGTTCGGTGCCCTGGCGGCGCCTATGGCCCTGGCCGCTCTGGCCGCATTGTCGGCGTGCGGTTTTCGGCTGGCGGGCAGCGATACATTGCCCGGGATCATGGCGCGCCCCTATTTGTCGCTCAAGGATCCTTACACCGATTTCTCGCGCGAGTTCGAACATCAGCTCAAGAGTTCGGGCGCCACGCTGCAGCTGGTGCGCGCGAATGCCACCGCGATCATCGAAGTGACCAAGGATCTGGTGCAACGGCGCACCCTGTCGGTCTCGGCGCTCAATATTCCGACCGAATACGAACTCACCTACACGGTCACGTTCGCAGTGCAGGGCCCGGACAAGGAATTGCTGGCGCCGCAGACCATCAGCCTGTCGAAGGACTACAGCTTCGAGGAGAACGTGCTGCTCGCCAAGGAGAACGAAGCGGATATCCTGCGGCAACAGATGGCGCGCGACCTCGTAGCCATTACCATGCGCCGGCTCACGCGATTGAAGTAGCAGATCGGTGCCGCGTCATGCTGTTGGTCAACGCCGTCGATCGACTGAGTCTCGAATTGCTGTTGGACCGTTACGGCTTGGGATTGCGCATGGTGGCGCCTGAGGAAATCATCCCGGGCTCCTATTGGGGCGAGCGCGAGGCGGGCCTGATCGGCGCGACGTTGTACGCGCGCCTCGATACCCCCCTGCACTCGGTGCTGCACGAGAGCGCGCATTTCATCTGCATGACCCCGGAACGGCGCGCAGGACTCGACACGGACGCGGGCGGCGACGACGCGGAGGAAAGCGCCGTGTGCTACCTGCAAGTGGTGCTGGCGCAGACGCTGCCGAACGTGTCGCGGGAGCGCATGTGCCGCGATATGGACGACTGGGGATACAGCTTCCGCTTAAGCAGCGCCGCGACCTGGTTTGCCGAGGACGCCGAGGATGCGCGCGACTGGTTGATTCGGCACGGCTTGCTCGACTTGCAGGGCGGCCTCACCTATGACTGCCGATAGCGTGTCGCGTCGGACCCTGCTTGCGGGATTGGGCGCCTGGGCGGCGGCCGGTTGCTCACGCCTCGCCTTCGTGGCGGCCAATGTGCCCGCGGCCTTCGGCCATCATCGGCGCCACGCCGATCTTGCGTACGGCACGGATCCGCAGCATCGCGTGGACGTGTACGTGCCGGACAGAGCGGCTGCGGCGCGGCCGCTGGTGGTCTTTTGGCATGGCGGCCGCTGGAGCTTCGGCGACAAGGCCGACTACCGCTTCGTCGGCGCGGCCTTGGCTTCCTTGGGCTATGTCGCCGTGGTGGCGAACTACCGCCATTTCAGCGAAGTGAAAATGCCCGGCTTCATGGACGACGCCGCGCGCGCAGCCCTCTGGGCCGCCGGCCACGCCGGCGAGTTCGGCGCGGATGCGCAGCGCCTGTACTTGATGGGACATTCGGCGGGCGCGCATCTGGCGGCCCTCGTCACGCTCGACCCGCGATATTTCTTAGCGGTAGGGCAGCCCGCGCCGCCCATCGCGGGGGTGATCGGCTTGTCCGGACCGTATGATTTTCTGCCGCTGATCGAGGCCGACGTTCAGGATATGTTCGGGCCGCCCGCGAACTATCCGGAATCGCAGCCCATCAATTTCGTGCGTGCCGATGCACCACCCATGCTGCTGGTGCATGGCGTCAGGGATGACACGGTGTGGCCGAAAAACTCGCGCAATCTGGCTACCGCACTCGCTGCGCGCGGCGTCCCCGTGACGCTCAAGCTCTATTCGAAGCAGGGGCACGCCGACACGGTGGCTGCCTTGAGCTTGCCGGCACGCGGCCGGGCGCCGACTCTCGCCGACATCGCGGCATTCGTGACAGGCCGTCAGGCGGCGTTGGCGGCCGCCGCCGGCGCCATGGCGTAGCACCGGCCGAAGCGGTTCGCGAGGAACGCCGGCAGCTTGATGTCTTCTTGACGGATGAGACCGGAGCGCGGCAGCTTGCCCGCGCTCAACATGTCGAGCACGGCGCAGATGCCGCCCGCGGTGGTGATCTGAATGGCGCTGCGCACGCGCCCGCCCAAGGGTGCGGCGTAAATCTTGTTGGCGTAGGTCTCCTGCATGAGTTGACCGCCGCGAATGCCGCTCACCGTCACGAACACGATCACGACGTCCTGCAGAGTGATGGGCACCGCGTTCTCCAGAATGTCCTTCAGCAGTTCGCGCCGATCGCGGAGCCGCAGGTCATTGAGCAGCGCCTTCATGATGGCCGCATGTCCGGGATAGCGGATGGTGCGGTAATTCAGGTTGCGCACCCTGCCGGCGAGAGTCTCGCAAAGAGTGCCGAGGCCGCCCGAGGTGTTGAACGCCTCGTATAAAATGCCGTCCAGCGAAAATTCTTCCAGCTCCTCGAGCGGCTGGGTCTCGCGCAGCTGGCCGTTGACGATCGCCTCGCAGGGTTCGCAGTATTCGTTGATGACGCCGTCGGTGCTCCAAGTCAGGTTGTAATTGAGCGCATTGGAGGGAAACTTCGGCAGCGCACCGACGCGCATGCGCACGTCCTGCAATTCGTCGAAGCGCGAGGCCAGGTCGCTCGCCACGATGGTGATGAATCCGGGGGCCAACCCGCATTGCGGGATGAAGGCGGTGCGGGCGCCTTGGGCCAGCTGCTTCACGGCGCGGGTGCTGGCCACATCCTCGGTCAAGTCCAGGTAGTGCGCGCCCGCCGCCTTGGCCGCCTCGGCGATGGTGCGGGTCGCGTGGTAGGGCGCGGCGCTCAACACCGCGAATTTGCCCGTCAGGAGGTCGCGCAAGGTGTCGCCCTGCGTGATGTCGGCGGCGACTCTGCCGACCGGCGCGGAAGTCTCCAAGCGGTCCAATTGCTGCTGCGAGCGGTCGATGACGGTCACGGCGTAGTCGCCGGATCCACCCAGCAGTTCCGCGATCATCGAGCCGATTTTGCCCGCGCCAACGATAACGATGTCTTTCATAAGGGGTCCTTCTCGTAGGCGCTATTTTTCACCGGCAGCCCTACGAATGGTAGGGTCGTTATAGTCGTTTTTAAGGTATAATCACGGCATTACGCAGGGTGTAAACGGCGAATTGCCATGGACGAGATCGACGAGAAGCTACTGCTGGCATTGCGGGAAGACGGCCGCGCGTCCACCGCGGAATTGGCACGGCTGGTGGGGCGGTCGCGCACCAGTGTGCAGAGCCGCATCGAACGGCTGGAAAGGCAGGGCGTCATCGTGGGCTATGCGGTGCTGCTGGCGCCGGAGCATGGCCTTGGCGCCGTGCGCGCGCACGTCTTGATCAAAGTGGGGCCGAAGGAGGCGCGCGCGGTCACCGCCGCGCTGCGCGCCATCGCCCAGGTGCGCGTGCTGCATTCGGTGAGCGGCGAGGTCGACTTGATCGCCGTCGCGGCCACGGCGTCGGTGGCCGAAATGGATCAAGTCATCGATCGCATCGGCGCGCTGGACGGCGTGGAGCGCACCACCTCGTCGATCATTCTGTCGACGAAATTCGAGCGTTGACGCAAGGTTGGTGGTGGACGCTGATTATTTTCCGATGGAGTGCTGACGAGCAATCCGTAGCAAATCATCAAGGATCCATGAGGCGTTGAGGCTTCCCGCGAACGCATACTTCCGGGCGCATGAAACGCTTTACTCTATTTGCCGCGATCATCGGCTTGGCCGGATGCACGACGCTTCAGCCCATCGAAGGCACCGCGGATGAATTGCAAGGACGCATCAGCTCGGGCGGGCTGCTGGAGGTCGGGGATCGGGTGTCGATCGTGACCAGCGACGACCGCACACACGAGTTTCGGATCCGCGCACTCGGCGAAGGCGTCATCCAAGGAACGTCGGACTCAGTGCCGCTGGATCGAGTGGTAACTCTGCAAAAGCGCGAGTTCAGCCGCGCCAAGACCTGCCTATTGCTGGGTGGAATCGTTCTGGGAGTCGGCCTCGTGCTGTACGCTGCGGCGCAGGTCACGCCTGCATTTGCGCTGGGCCGAGCGCCTTAAGGGCCGTCCGCGGGTGCATGGCTGACCAGCTGCAATTGTTCGGCGCGCTGCAGCGCCAGTTCGAGCGTGTCGAGCACATTCTCCGCTCCGGCATGCGCGATCACGCCGCTGCGTTCCAGCTTGTAGCGCACGTTGGGCCGCACCTCCGCCAGCAGCACGGTGGCGCCGTGCCGCTTGAAATCGGAGATGATTTCCTCGATCGCGAAGATTCCCGTGGCATCGACCTCCGAAGGCCGAACCGATCGTTGCAACCCCCTTGAACTGAAACACCGCCTGTACCGCGGTGACCACGATCAAGGCAATCAGCGGCGCCGGTACGCGTCGCAGAAAACGTGCGCCCAAGATCAGAATGCCGAGCGCCAACAGCGCCAAACCGGCGGTCGCCGGATTGACGGTGGGCAATGCCTGGATGAGCGACCAGAGCTTCTCGTGAAACCGCAACCCCGATGCCGCGGGGGCTAAACCCAAGAAGTCCTTCCATTGGCCGACGAAAATGATGACTCCGATCCCGGCCGTGAAGGCGGCAATGACGGGATCGGGAATGTACTTGATGACCGCGCCCAGACGGGCGATGCCGAATACCAGCAGGATGACCCCGGCCATCAGCGTGGCGATTTGCAGCCCGGCGATGCCATGCTGGGCGGTAATGATGGCGAGCACGGCGACGAAAGCGCCCGTGGGCCCGGAAATCTGTACCCGGGTTCCGCCGAAGATGGACGTCAGCAGCGCAGCGATGATTGCCGTATACAATCCCTGCTCCGGCCGCGCGCCCGATGCGATCGCGAAGGCCATTGCCAGCGGCAGCGCCACGATACCCACCACGACACCGGCCAGCACATTGTTGCGAATCTGGGATCGCGACCACAATCCAGCCGCTTTGGCCTGGAGCAGTGCAATCGTTGGGAGATACTCATCGCCGCTCCAAAAACAGGGCAAGGTTCCGCCCGCGGGCGACCGGCAATATAGAGGTTTTAACCTACCGGCCTCCACTCAGGCCGATCGAATTGATGACATTGGTCACACCCGGTGCCTCGCGGGCGACCACTTCCGCCATTTGCCGCTCATAGTCGGTATCGACCACGCCGGTCAGATACACCACGTGGTTCAGAGTTTGCACCTGGAGGAGGTTGGGAGGCTCGAGTTCAGGGTGCTTGACGAATAGGCTTTGTACTTGCGCGGTGATCTCGGTGTCGCCCGGGCAGCCGGACACCCCGCATTTTTCGTACACCGCACATCCCGTCAGCGCGCCGCCCGCCACGACGCTCAAAGCCAACGCGGAAAGACGTAGCGGCCGCCTCATGGGTATTTTAGACGCCGGGTGTGGGGGATCGTTCCGGCCGCGGGTAGGACAGTTGCCGACAGCGACTTAGGGCTTGCTACCCTAGCTTCTCCTCCATTTTCCGGTCCATGATGTCGATCAACTGGGTGACCGGGCGTCGGCGAAAGAGCCGAGCCAAGGAGGGGTATGAAGATCGTATTGAGCCTGATCATTGCTGCGTACTTGGCGACAGCGTGTGTGTCGGGAAGCAACATCTCGCATGAGGATAGCCCGGGGGCGACGAAACGCGACCTGGGTCCCTCCCTGTGCCGCGACGGATCGGTTCCGCCGTGCAACGATCGAAATTGAACGATCGAGATTGCAGGGCCGCTGGATTTTCCCGAAATAAAAACCGGCGTGGGCCTTGTGAGGTACCCACGCCGCCGGGATATCGCACCGACGGGGGAGTTGGCTGGCTTGCCGGCGCGAAATACTCCTAAACCTAAAGGCTTCGTGTCCTCTCGAAGAAGCGCCGAAGCTCGAGTCCATCCTGCCAAATTACAACGCCTGCGGCGCGGACGCTTTATACGCGACGATGTAATTTTTTTCGTTTGACACCGATGTGCGTGAGTCTCAGGCGGCCGCGGAAGGCACTGCCCGCGGCTGGCGCATGCGCTGCACGATGAGATAGGCGGCCACCGCCACCGCCAGCGTGATGCAGCTGACGTAGAAATCCCGCTGAAGGGAGGGCGTGAACGCCATGGCAATCAGGACGGCGCACATGCCCAAGATCGCCGCCATGCTCAGGTAGGGGAACAGCCACATGCGCACCGCCGGCTCGGGCAGGCCCGCGCTCTCGCGCAGCCGGCGCAGCCGGATTTGCGCAATGCAGATGATCATATAGACGAACACGATCACCGCGCCCGAGGAACTGACCAGGAAATCGAACACGACTTGGGGTGCCTGCGTGGCCGCAATGATGCCAAGAAAGCCCGCGACCGCGCCCATCAGAACCGAGCCGACGGGCACCCGCCGCGCGTTCAGCTTCACCAGCGATTGCGGTGCATCGCCGCGGGCGGCGAGGATGAACAGCACGCGTGAGCTCACATAGAACGCCGAGTTCAAGCAGGACAGCACCGCAGTGAGAATGATCACACTCATGATCGCCCCCGCCCAGGGAACATGCATGGTGTTGAGCGCCAAGGTGAACGGCGATTCGCCGGAGCGCACGCTGTTCCACGGCGTTACCGACACGATCAGGAACAGCGAGATGACGTAAAAAAACAGGATGCGCCAGATCACCGCCGTGCTCATTCTGGCGACGGCGCGGCCGGGTTGAGCTGATTCGGCGGCGGCAATGGTGGTGATTTCCGCGCCGGTCATGGCGAAGAATACGGTCGGGACGGCGGCGAGGACCGCGATCCAGCCATGCGGCGTGAAGCCGCCGTAGTCAACCAGATTGCCGAAGGTGGCACCGTGCGGCGAGGTCCAACCGAACGCGTACGAGGCCGCGATCGAGATGAACACGAGGATGGCGGCAACCTTGATCGAGGCGAACCAAAATTCGAATTCGGCATAGGAGCGTGCCGACATGAGGTTGACACCCGTCATGACGGTCATCAAGCCGATGCCGATCTGCAGGGGCGAGAAGCCGGGAAGCCAGTGCTGCAGTATCTTGGCGCCTGCAATGGCTTCCACGGGCACCACCAAGACCCAGAAGTACCAATACAGCCAGCCGACCACGAACCCGGCTCCATCGCCCAGGCCCGCGCGCGCGAATTCGGTGAAGGAGCGCACATTGGGCAGGGCGGTGGCCATTTCTCCCAGCATCCGCATCACCAGGAGGATGAGCAGCCCGGTGATCGCGTAGCTGATGAAGCTGGCCGGCCCACCGGCAATGATGGAGGTGCTGCTGCTGACGAACAGACCCGCCCCGATGATTCCGCCGATGGATATCATGGTCAGGTGGCGGCCCTTCAGCGAGCGGCTGAGTTCGTACTTCGGAGCGGATTGCGCGGATGATGTCGTGTCGATCATTAGTTTTCCCTTGGGTTGGCGAACCGCATGTTACCGCGCTTCGACGTCGACCCTGCGCGCGCATTCCATGCCCGCGAGTCCGCCGCCCACCACCAGCACCGAGCAGAGCTTACTGGTCTGGGTGAAATCTCCGGATGCCAGCCGCGGCGGTATTCCTCGCCGATGGTCACGTTCTGAGTGCACATGATCTGGCCGCCCTGCTGGAACTTCGAGACACAAATGTTGCAGCCGATGCACTCGCGGATATCTTCGAGACCGACTTCCCCTGCTTGATGAATGGCGAGTCCCAATCCTCGATCTGCAAGCGGCCGCCAACGCCTGCACTCAACCGATGATTTCCGCAACGGGCTGCGATCGAACGGAACCCAAGCTATGCGCATCGCCGGCAGGCGCAGCCCCGTGCTCATACGGCTTGCCGATCGTCATATAAAGTCCGCCGAGCACCAACACGCCGACGGTCGTGACCAGCATGGCGTAATTGACATACCACGGATCGTTCGGGCTGCGCGGCCACAAGATATTGACGATGGCGCCGACCCCGTAGGCGAGCGCAAGGCCGTTCACCAGCCAGCCCCGGGTGCCGAGGGTGAAGGGTCCCGCCGGCCGCCAGCCCTTGGCGCGGGCAATCAAGGCGCCCAGCACGATCATCTGGAAGGAGATATAGATCCCGATGGCGGCGAAGCTGATGATGGTGGCGATGGCGTCCTGCAGCCACAGCGCCGACAGCGCAATCAGTGCCGGGATCGCGCCCATGACGATGAGCGCGTTGGCCGGGACGTGGCGTCCCGGGGACATCAGGCTCAAGAAACGACTGGCAAAGATCATCTGATCCCGGGCGTAGGCGAAAATCAATCGGCTGGCGGCGGCCTGCAAACTCAACAGACAGGAAATGAAGGACACCAGCACCACCACGATGACCGCCCGAAAGCCGGCTTCACCCATGGCCGCACGCAACAGTGTCACGATCGGGTCCTTGTCGGCGCCCGACATCACAGCGCCCATGTCGGGAATGGACAGAATGAACGCCAGACAGACCCAGGTGGCGGCAGCGCCGCCTATGTAGATGGTCATGCGCATGGCCTTCGGGATCATGCGGCTCGCGTCCGGCGTTTCCTCGGCCACGTCGCCGCAGGCTTCGAAGCCGTAGTAACAGAACATGGCGGCGAGCGAAGAGGCGAGAAAGGCAGGCACATAATTGCCGTTCGCGTGCACGATACTGGTGTCGACCAGCGCAGTGAGCGGCTGATGGCGGGCAAATATCAGGAGATAGACGCCGACCACGATGGCCCCCATCAGTTCGCAAACGAAGCCGAACATCGCGACCCGCGCGAGCAGGCGCGTACCGCTCAAATTCAGCATCGTGGTCATGACGATGAGCACCAGCGCAATGATGGTCGTGGCGATGGGAGTGCTGTCGACGCCGAACAATTGCGCGAGAAACGGCGCCACACCGGTCGCAACCCCGGCCATGGTGCAGCACAGAGCCCAGGCGTAAACCCATCCGGCCATCCACGCCCAGCGTTTCCCTACCAGACGGCGCGCCCAGGGATATAGGCCACCGGAGATCGGAAACTGCGAGACGATTTCGCCGAACACCAAACTCACCATGAGCTGACCGACGCCTACCAAAATATAGGTCCACCACATGGGCGGACCGCCGGCGACGAAGGAGGTCGCGAACAGCGTGTACACACCGACCACCGGCGACAGGTAGGTAAAGCCAAGGGAGAAGTTCTCCCATTTCGACATGCTGCGATCGAAATGCGAAACGTAGCCCAAGGCACGCAGCTGGTCGGCGTCCGCATCGACCGGTTTTCCGGAATTGACGGTCACTGTCGGCTTGCCCCTTTACTCCACCCCGGCTTCACAACTTCGTGTCGAACGCAATGCCGATGCTGCGCGGCTGATTGTATCCTCGACCGTGAGCTCTTTATCCAGATTCTATTTTCCAAACCGATAGGTCGCCGAGAGTCCCCAGGTGCGCGGCGGCGCGTAGACCCCCAGAGCGACTCCGGAAAACTGCGAGGCGTCAAACGCATACTGCCGATATGCCCGGTCGAGCATATTGTGCACGAAGGCGTTGAATTCCCAGTGTCCCCCGGCCGGCTTGAAACCGATGCGCGCACCCGCCACCGCATAGGCCCCTTCGTGCTCCACGGGCGCGCATAGAATGGTGAAGCAGGTATGCCCCTGGTAAGTCACGTCGGTCCCAACCGAACCTGTTCCCGTGCCCAGCGGGAAATCATAATTAGCCGACGCATTGCCGGAAAAATGCGGTGCCTGCGGCAGATCGTGGTTGACAACCGATACGAAATCCGGCAACAGAATGTGATAGACGCGCGACTGCTCGAACGCCGGGCTCAGCTGCAAAGTGAGCCCGGTGATGGGATGGGAATTCAGCTCGATTTCCATTCCGTTGGCTACGGCGTGCAGATTGACCAAGGTTTGAGTCGTACCGACCTGCGCGAACGCCTGGTAGTTGTCGTAGCTGTAGTGATAGAAGCTGGCGTTGATCGCCGTCGTGTTGTTCAAGGTCACCTTGGCGCCGGCTTCGTAGTCGGTGAGCACTTCCGGCTTGTAGGGCATGCCGTTCAGGAATGCCACTTGGCCAGGAGCGAATGGAGTGCCGGTCGAAAATGTAAAGCCGCCGCTCTTGCCGCCGCGGTTGTAGCTCAGATAGTACAGGATATTGTCGCTGGGCTTGTAATCGAGCTCCAGCCGCGCGGTCACGCCGTCATAGTTCTTGTCGGCATCGGCCGGCGTGAGGTTGCTGCCGTTCGGATAAACCTGGTGGGTATTGAAGATGATGGTCACGTCCGGCTGGGTGCTGAGCGCGGGATCCGCCGGCGTGTTGCCATAGTAGGATGCCACACGCTCATCGTGCCAATAACGCAAGCCGGCGATCAATTTGAACTGGTCGGCGAATTTCCACTCATCTTGGGCGAATCCGGCATAGGAGGTCGTGTCCTCGGAGTATCGCACCGAGGGCACGTACCCAATGAAGTAAATCGGGAATCCCCCGACGTAGTGGCCGATGATGTGCATGCCGAACAGACCGACGGTGAGGTCGTTGTTGCCATAAGTGTGCGACGCGCGCAGCTCTTGAGATAGCTGAGACACCCAGTTGTTTATATAGAAGTTCGAGTCCTGCTGAGGGGATGAGTCGTCATCCTCGAGATAGTTTTTGGTCCAATACTGATAGTCGGTAACGGAGACCAAGTCATAGCCGGCGATTTTGCTGTCGACCCGCAGCGCTGAATCCCAGATTCGGCGGTCGGTCCCCAGAGCGCCGAGAGTCGGCGACGCGGTAGCCGCCGTCGACCAGGGGTCGCCGCCGCGGCTCGGGGTAATCCCGTCGTTGCGATAATTGTTCCCGTCCGAGCCGGGCACAGTGTTTCCCCAGAAGGAGCAGAGTTGGTTTGGCCCTACGATGGCACCCTGTAAGTTCGCGTTCGGGCAAGCCGGCTGGAATCCATAGGCGCCCCCCGTGCGCTCGCGGTTGGCTCGCAAATATCGCAGGGTAAGCCCGACGTTCGTGCCGTCAAAGGGTTGCCAGGCCAGCATGCCGCGCAACGCATAGTGATTGGCGGCGCCAAATTTGTCCTCTCCAGGGCTGACATCCGTGATATAGCCGTCGTCGTTGTCCTTGATTCCCGCGAGCCGGACCTGCAGATTGTCGCGCAATGGGCCGGAGACGGCGGCTTCCACGATATTCCCGTTGAAGCTGCCGATGGTTTCGCTGGCATAACTCTCGAAATCCTTGGTGGGCTTGTTGGAAATGAATTGAATCGCGCCGCCGGTGGCATTGCGGCCGAACAGGGTGCCCTGCGGGCCGCGCAGCACTTCGACGCGTGCCAGGTCGAAGGTGGGGAAACTGGCCGTGTTGATGGAGCTCGAGTAGCTATCATCCTGGTAGACGGCAACCGGCGGCTCCTGCTGGTCGCCGTAATCGTTCTGCGAGACGCCGCGAATGTTCCATACGACTGCGGAAGAGGAGAATGCGTTGAGTTTCAGGCTTGGTACGGCTCGTACCAGGTCGGTTGCTTCGGTGACCGCCATCTGCTGCAACTGGTCGGAGCCCAGGGCGGTAACCGAGATGCCGACGTCCTGCAGCCGCTCCTCTTTGCGTTGCGCAGTCACGACGACCTCGTTCAGCAGTTCTTGGGGGGCAGACGGTCCCGCGGCCGCGGCACTTGGCTGCGCAGCATCCGGCGCGGCTGCGGCGGCCGAAACCGATCCGCCCAGGGCCAGAACGCCCAGCAGCGCTGAGACAATCGATGCTCGGATTGCTTCGCGCGCGTCTGTCGCATACAACTGCTTTTTCATGGTCGAATCTCCCCTGAAGTGAGCAAAAACGCTTGCCCAACGCAAATCGCGGCGAAAAACTTTGATCGATTCATCCGCTGTGGCTGTTCCGCGACCCACGAGCGAGCGGCGGACCCAATTCGTAGCACAGGGTTTACTGACACGCAAGTTTGTTGCACGACAGGCATGTTACGGATAGGCTCGGGTGTTGCTGAAATGCCGCAGCCGGCCGCGCGCCGCGATGGAGTCCAATGAGCGTGCAGCGCCCGTCAGGCCACTTGAGTCTCGCGGCGGTCTTCTCCAGCTGCTTGGGCGTCGGGTTGATCTTCGGCTTTCAGCCACCGCTGATCGCGCTCACCTTGAGCCGGTTGGGCTATTCGAGCTTTGCCATCGGCGCGGTGACCGCCGCCAGCTTGATTGCCGTGATCCTGTGCGGACCCTTCTACCCGCGCGCCATCATCCGCCTCGGCCTCAAGCGCTGCATCGTGAGCGGCATCGTGTTTGCCGCCGCGCTGCTGCTGCTCATGCCGCTCCGGCCCAGCGTTCCATTCTGGCTCATCCTGCGGTTCGTCGCCGGCTGCGCGCTCGGCCTCGTGTGGATCGCGAGCGAAATCTGGATGAACAGCGTCAGCACCGTCGAGTCGCGCGGTACGGTGATGGGAATTTACGGCACCGTCTTTTCGATCGGCATCGTCGCGGGTCCCGTCCTCCTCGAATTTACCGGGACGCAGGGCGCGAAGCCGTTCGCGATCGGCGCCGCCTGCCTGATTCTGACCCTGCTGCCGCTGGCGGTGCTGCGCCCGGTGACCGGCGTTGCGCAGGTTTTCACGCCGTTGCGGGGCTTGTCGGGCGCGCTGCAGAGCGCGCCGATCGTGATGTTGGCGGCGCTGGTCGCGGGCTTGGTCGAATCCGCGGATTTGACGCTGCTGCCCCTGTTCGGCACGCACGCCGGGCTCGATGAGCGCGCGGCGCTGCTGCTGGTCGCCGTGTTCATGGCCGGCAATGTGGCATTGCAAGTGCCGATCGGCTTGCTCGCCGATCGCTACGGGCGCAAGACGCTGCTCGCGGTGTGCGCGCTCACGAGCGCAATCGGACCCTTGCTGCTGCCCGTGAGCTTGGCGACTCCGCTCCTGTTGTGGCCTTTGCTGTTCATTTGGGGAGGCACTTTGTACGCCTTCTACAGCCAGGGCGTGGCACTGCTCGGCGAGCAATTCGCAGTGGCAAATCTGCCGAGTGCAAACACCCTGTTCGTCATGGTGTATTGCCTCGGAGGCGTGATTGGACCGAGCCTCGGCGGCATCGCCATGGACCTGTGGCCGAGCCGCGGCCTGCCGTTGCTGCTGAGCAGCGCGGCGCTGCTGATGTTGGGAGGCTTGGTGCTGAGCGCCGCCCGATCAGCCGCGGTCGGCCGCCGCGCTCACTGATTGCCTTTGACGCGCCGCTCGAAAAAATCGCGGATCGCCGTGTACACGTGCCGCTTCATCTGCGGGGTGGACAGTCCGTGCTTCGCGCCGGGATAGGTCATGAGTTCGAACTGCACGCCGCGATTCTGCAATTCCGACATGAGACGCGTCGAATTGACGAACAGCACGTTGTCGTCGGCCATGCCGTGCGCCAGCAGCAGCGGTGACTTCAAACCGTCGAGTGCGGAGAAAACCGAGGACTCGGCATAGCCTCGTGCATTGCTCTGCGGCAGTCCGAGGTAGCGTTCCGTGTAGCCGGTATCGTACAGGCGCCAGTCGGTGACCGGTGCGACGGCTGCGCCTGCTGCCAGCACATCTGAACCCTTGGCAAGCAGCATCAGCGTCATGTAGCCGCCATAGCTCCAGCCGAACACGCCGATCCGCTTGGCGTCGATCCACGGCAAGCTCTGCAGCCAATGCACCCCGGCCAGCTGATCGCGCACCTCGATTTCGCCGAGGCGCCCGCGGATCGGATCCTGGAACGCGCGGCTGCGGCGCGCGGTGCCGCGATTGTCGAGCGTGAACACGACATAGCCCTGCTGCGCCATGTACTCGTCGATCATGCCCGGCCAGGCGCGTCTGACGTTCTGCACGGTGGGGCCGCCGTACACATTCAAGAAGACCGGATAGCGACGCGTCGAATCGAACCCGGGAGGCTTCATCAAGGAGTACTGCAGATCTTGCCCGTCTTCCGCGCGAACGCGACCGAACTCCGGCACGGCGTGACGGTCGTGATACGGCCAGTAGGGATGCGCGGCATCGAGCGTGTTGGCCTCTATCCAAGCCACGCGGCGCCCATCGGGTGCATTGACGCTCACCTGGGGCGGAGTGCGCGAATCGGCGAAGGTATCCACGTACAGCGCAACGTGCGGTGATTCCCGGGCGAATTGCGCCGTGTGCCAGCCATCGCCGCGGCTGATGCGCTGCGGAGCCGCGGCATCGCGCCCGTCGAGCCGGACCGTGTAGATTTGCCGCTCGATGATGGCGTCCCGGTTGGAGGCCAGATAGACGACTCCCGCGGATTCATCGACGGCGAGCAATTCGTCGACGTTCCACTCGCCCTGCGTCAACGCATGGCGCAGGCGGCCCGTCATATCGTAGAGATACAGATGGTTCGAGCCGGAACGCTCTGAGGACCAGATGAATGAGTTCTGCTTTTTCAGAAAGCGCAGATCATCCGACAGGTTGACCCACACGGGTGAGGTCTCGGAGACCAGGGAAGTCTCCTGCAGCGTGAGGGCGTCGACCAGGACGAGGTCGAGGCGTTGCTGATTGCGCGTGAGGCGCTGGAAGGCCAAGCGCCGGCTGTCCGGGGTCCAGTCGGCACGGGGCAGATAAATATCGGGATCGGAGCCGAGATCGACCCACCGAGTGCTCGCCGCCCGTCGGCGCCACCAACCCGAGCTTGACCGTGACGTTCGGATCTCCCGCGAACGGGTAGCGCTGCTCGACCATGTCGGTGCGGTCGGCATAAATCTCGGTGCGGCGTGCGATGGGTACGGCGCTCTCGTCGAAGCGCTTGTAGGCGATGGCGGAGTCGTCGGGAGCCCACCAGTAGCCGCTCGTTTGGCGCAGCTCTTCCTGCGCAATGAACTCCGCTTCGGCATTGTGAATGCTGCCGCCGCCGTCTTGGGTGAGGCGGCGTTCCTGCACCCAGCTTAAGATCGATCACCCACAGATCCTGATCGCGCACGAAGGAGACGTACCGGCCGCGGGGCGACATTTGCGGGTCGATCAGCGGATGCGTGGTCTGCGTCAGCCGGCGCAGCGCGGAGCCCGGCCCCGCGTTCAAATCATAGAGATACAAATAACCGCCGATCGTGAACAGCACGTGGCGGCCATCGGGGGCCCAATCGTAGTCGACGATTCCATGATAGTCGGCGGTGCGTTCTCGTTCGCGCCGCGCGCGCTCGGCATCCGACAGATGTTCCTGGGGCGAGAGCTGGGTCGAATTCACTCGCAGCTCGAGCCGGCCGCTCTTGACGTCATAGGTCCACAGGTCGAGCTGGTGCTGCATCCGTGGCGCGGCCGCGCAGCAGCGCTACGCGGCGGCCGTCCGGGGAGACTTTGACGCCGCGCGGCGTCGGGCCGGCGAGCGACGGGATCCGCAAAGATCCGTTCGAGGAGAGATCGCCGGCGACGGCGGGCGCGGCCAGCAGCACCAGAATCAGACATCCGATGCGGCGCACGGCCAAGCACCCCGGAGTTCCAGCCGCGCGGCCTCACTTCGCGACCAGCGCCGGCGATGCCGCGTACGCTTTCGCATGTTCGAACTCCGGGCGCGCGGAATGCGCGCCATTGCCCGTCGATTTGAGCAGGGCGGTGTAGTAGCTGCGGGCCTGCGCCGCGTCTCCCGCCGCTTCGGCGGCCATGCCGGCGTTGTAAAGTCCCGTTGAAGCGGTTCGGACTCAATGCGAGGGCCTGCTGGTATTCGATCAGCGCCTGCCGAGGCTGACCCAATTCCAGCAGCATATCGCCGAGCATTTCACGCGCCGGAATATCGACTCTCGCCTTGACCGACCTTATCCTGCAGATCCGCGCTGTCGCGCATGAGTTGCAGCGCGGCCTCGGAGTTGCCTTCCGCAAAGGCGGCCCAGCCCAGCATCTCGCCGCGCTGGATCCGCGTGCCGGTGGAATCGGCGATGTAGGCGTGCCGTCCGTGGCGCACTTTCTCGAGCAGCGATTCATACTGCGCGAGATCGGCCCGCGCTTGCTGCGGCTGGCGTAGATGGCCCGCCGCCACCGTGCGCGCCCAATAAGTCATGCTCTGCGTCTCCGGCAGTGCGGCGGCCAGCGGCTCGAGCGCGGCCGCGGATTTCCAATCCCGCATTTCCAGATGGAAGAAGATCGGGAATTTGGCGCTGTAATAGGGAAACATGCCGTCCATGTAATGCTCGCCCCGGTCGCCCATCGACTCGAAGCCGGCGAGGGCGGCCGCCGAGTCGGCGAGCACCGCCCTGGCGCGGGCGTCCTCGCCGCTCTGCAGGTAGGCATAGAGAAGAAAGTCGTCTGAATGGAACTGATCCATGGCGCCGCTCTGGTGCCGCGCTTGCGGCGGCCTGCGACGCGGCCACCGAGCCCAGATTGGAGTCGATGTCCTCCTGCCACATGCCGAGCCTCGCGAATATATGCCCCGGCATGTGCACCGCATGCGGCGCCGAGGGGGCGATCTCGCCGTAGTGCCTGGCGGCTGCCAGCCCATCCGGCGCCAGCAGCGGTGTGTCGCAGGCGTGAATGATGTAATGCACGACTCCCGGATGATCGGGATATTTCGCGACCAAAGGATTGAGGACCGCCATGGCCCTGTGCTGCGCCGTCAGGCTGGCGTCATCCGGTGCCTGGGCCGCCAGCAGCGACAGCGCATAGAAAGCTCCCGCATCGGTATCGCGCGGATGCCTGGCATAGAGCTCTGCCATCGCCGCGGCATAGCCCTCGATGCGGGACTGGTAGTCGCGCTTGTCGGGCCGAAAGAACTCGCTGAGCGCCGCGATGTACCCGCGCTCGCGGGCGGTCTTTGCCGGGGGCGAGCGCGCTGCCTGCATTTCGGCCCAGCCGCGCGCGCTGGTGCCTTCGTCGGGACGATCCCAGATCTGATGGAACACGCTCATCGCGATGCCCCAATGCGCCATGGCGCAGTGCGGGTCTTGCTGGGCGATCTCAACGAACTGCGCGCTGCGCTTCTTCGTACCAGAAGTCGTGCAGCAGCGCGACGCCGCGGTTGAAGGGTGCGCGCACCTGGGCGGAGCACGAGACGGAGAAAGCAACGCTTCCCAAGCGTTCACCGCTGATGGGCCGCGCCGCGCCCGGATCTTGAACCCCGGCTCGCACGGCAAGCGGCAGCGCCAGAAGGACCATCGCCCAGGAAAGCAGAGGCCTTCGCCGTATCGCCGCCATGTCAAACCCCCCGTGCGGCAATGCTAGCCCATGTGCAACCCACCGTTGACCGAGAAATCGGCCCCGGTGGCAAATGCCGACTGATCGGAGGCAAGCCATGACACGATGGAGGCAATTTCCGCCGGTTCGCCGAGGCGCTTGACGGGAATCGTCGCGACGATTTTTTCCAGGACTTCGGGCCGCACGGCCCTCACCATGTCCGTGCCGATGTAGCCGGGGGACACCGAGTTCACCGTGACGCCGCGCGCCGCGACTTCTTGCGCGAGCGCCATGGAAAATCCATGGATCCCGGCCTTGGCGGTCGAATAGTTGGTCTGGCCGTACTGGCCGCGCTGGCCGTTGATCGACGAGATATTGATGATGCGTCCCCAGCCGCGCTCGACCATGCCGTTGATGACTTGCTTGGTGACGTTGAACAGGGAATTCAGGTTAGTGTTGATCACCGCTTCCCAAGCGTCCCTGCCCATCTTGAGGAAGGTGCCATCGCGGGTGATGCCGGCGTTATTCACCAAGATGTCGACCGGGCCGATTTCCGCCCGTACCTTCTCGAATGCGGCCACGGTGGAATCCCAGTCGGACACATTGCCGACCGATGCATGCACCTCGAACCCCTTGGCGCGCATGTCGCCGAGCCAGCGCTCCTTGCGCGTCGAGGTCGGGCCGCACCCGGCAACCACACGGTATCCCTCGCTAGAGAGCCGCTCGCAGATCGCCGTGCCGATTCCGCCCATTCCGCCGGTTACGTACGCAATTCTGGATGATTTACTAGCCATCGCTGTCCCCTTTGGTTCCATCTACCGCTCCAGCACATAGTTTCCCGGCGCGTCGCCGACGATCCCGTACCCGGCGGATTGGTTGCCGAGGCCGGGCAGCGGCGCATCGCTGGGTCCCGAGTGCGCCGCCAGCCACGCAGCCCAAGCCGGCCACCAGGAGCCCTGGTGCAATACCGCCTGCTGCATCCACTCGTCGGGATCCAGCGAGGTTTGCGCGTCTTTCCAGGTCAGCTCGCGAAAGCGGCGCTTGGGATTCACGGGGCCCGATACGATGCCGCCGTTGTGGCCGCCGCTGGTGAGCACGAAGGTGTAATCCGGTGATCGCGTCAAGGCGCGCGTCTTGTAGGCCGACTTCCACGGCGCAACGTGGTCCGTCTCGGTGCCGAGCACGAACATGGGCACGGTGATTGCCGCAAGATTGATCACTTCACCATTGACCCGAAATCTGCCGCCCGCCAGATCGTTCTGCAAGTACAGCTGCTTCAGGTATTCGCTGTGCATGCGAAACGGCATGCGGGTGCCGTCGCTGTTCCAAGACATGAGGTCGTTGAGCTTCTCGCGATTGCCCTTAACATAAGTATTGATGGCCGGCGTCCACAACAAGTCTCTTGCCCGGAGCAGGGCGAACGAAGCGCCCATCTTGTCGCTGCTCAGCACGCCCGCCTTTTGCATCACCGCCTCGAGCATCGCGAGCTGGCTCGGGCTTATGAACAGCGACAACTCGCCCGGCTCGCTGAAATCCGTCTGCGCCGCGAACAAGGTCATGGACGCCAGGCGCTGATCGCCTTCGCGGGCCAGTGCCGCGGCGGCGATCGCGAGCAGGGTACCGCCGATGCAGTACCCCACGGCGTGGATCTTGACGTTCGGAACGATCGCACCCACGGCATTCAGGGCATCGCGGATGCCCTTGTCTTGGTAGTCGTCCATGCCGAGATTGCGATCGTGGGCAATGGGATTTTTCCACGAGATCATGAATACCGTATGGCCTTGGTCGACCAGATAGCGCACCAGGGAATTGCGCGGCGACAGATCGAGGATGTAATACTTCATGATCCAGGCGGGGACGATCAGTATCGGCTCGGCATGCACGCTCGGCGTGGTCGCGCAGTATTGGATGACTTCGATCAAGTCGTTCCGATACACGACCTTGCCCGGCGTGACCGCGACGTTCTCGCCCACCCGGAACGCGTCGCTGCCGGCGGGCGGCTTGTGGTTGAGCGTCGCATCGACGTCTTCGAGCCAATTCTTGAACCCGGCCACGAGATTTTGTCCGGATTGGGCGCGGGTGATTTCGAGCAATTCCGGATTCGCCAGCAGGTAGTTCGCGGGGGAGGCGGCTTCGAGCGCCTGCCGCGACGCAAAGGCGACGAGATCGGCGTTGTGCGGCGACAGCCCCGGCACGTCCGAGGTCGCCTGCTTCACGAGGTTCTCCCAATTCATGTAGCCCCGCGCCATCACATTGAAGGGCCACTGATTCCACGCCTCCGACGCAAAACGCTTGTCGCCGCCGCCCGGCGCGACGGGTTGTCCGGTCGCTGCCTGCATGCCGAAATTGAAGTTGTCCAAGAGAGCGTCGAACGCCGTCTTGGCGATCTCGGATTGCTTGGCGGGCGTTTGCGCGATATTCAGATACCAGTCCCACCATGCTTGCGCATAGTCATCGGGCGCCAGCCCGCCGGTGACTGCAGCCAACTGCGCGCGCATTTCCCGCGCCAGGTCAGATTCCGTCATGTAGTTCATTCCCCCGCCCAGATGATAGTCCGACTCGCGATTCGCGAGATAAAAAAAAGGGCGACCCAAAGTCGCCCTTCCTCGTATCGAGCTTAAGCTTAAGTCATCAGGCGGCTTTTTTCACCGTCTGAGCAACTTTCGCGCCGGCGTCATCAAACCACTGGCTGACGGCACCTTGCGTTTCGGAGGCAATTTGGGTGAACTCTTCGGCCCGGGAGCGCAGCTTGTCGCCAAACGACGTGTTCAACGCGGTCTGCTTGCCGACCAGATCGGCGACCGATTTTGGCTCGACGCTCGCCTTGGCATGCGACAAGGACCAATCCAGGTAGTCGCCCGCAACCGCGAACTGATAGCGAGCGAGGCGCTCGAGAGTCTTCAAGTAGTTTTGCTGTGCGGTAATGACCGGCGCAAACGCCTGGCGATAGTTGTCAAAAAGGGCGGTAAAGTCGAATGTCGGTTGGGTCATGGTAGTCTCCTAGGGTGTTGAAAGATGGCTTGTTCGGTGAGGCCATTATACATAGAAAAGTATGCAGTGCAAAAGATTTTTATGAAATCTGCCTTGTGCTTCTTCTGCTCCATATGTGATTGATTTGTAAGTATATCAGTTGCAAGAAACGGGAGACTCAAACCCATAAAGAGTCGATGACTAGTGCGCCGCGGTAGGTTTTTGGTGTTATCAGCGAGGCTCGCGCCATGTGCCTTAAGCTTTATATCGATCGCCTGGAGCAGTTTTCGGCGCACTGCGGCGCCACCGTGATTCGCAATTCGCTCGCGGGCGGGGTGCTGGGGCGCGTCGAGGGCCAACGCATCGTGTTGCGCAGCGGCCTCAGCCTGGAACAGCAGGTATTGACGCTTGCGCACGAGCTGACTCATCTCATAGTCCACTGCGACGCAAGGCCGCGGCTCAACCGTACCGTCTGCGAATACGAAGCCGAAGCGGTGGAAAGATGGGTGGGCGTCGAGCTCAAGGTGTCGCCCTATGCCGAGGAGGGGCTGGATGTGGCGACCCTCACCGACGATCTATTGGCCGGCTCCGTGGTCCGCGTTCGATGGGCGGCACGGACGCTGCTGAGCGCTGCCCGCGACAGTGCTTCAGCGGCAGCCGACTACCCGCAGCTACAGGCGTAGACCGCCGTCGAGGTCGATACAGCGCCCGGTGAAAAAGTCGTTCTCGATGATGAACTGTGCGGCGTGCGCGATTTCATCCGGTTCGCCCAAGCGTTTCAAGGGAACCGGCGCGATGACTTTCTCGAGCACTTCGGGCTTCATCGAGGCCAGAATATCCGTGTGCGTGAACCCCGGGGCCACGCACCCGACGCGGATGCCGTAGCGCGCCAGTTCCTTGGCCCACACCACCGTCATCGAGGCGACGCCGGATTTCGCGGCCGCGTAGTTCGTTTGTCCCGCATTGCCATGGCGCGAGATGCTGGAAACATTCACGATGACGCCGCCCTTGGCGAGTTTGATCATCCGCTCGGCCGCCTCGCGGGCACACAGAAACACCCCGGTCAGATTCACATCGATGACCGCCTGCCATTGCTGCAGCGTCATCTTGCCGACGATTTCACCGTCTTTGACCTTGATCAACAACGCATCCTTGACGATGCCGGCGTTGTTGATGATCACGTCGAGCGCTCCGAAGTCGGTCACCACGCGATCGAGTGCCGCCGACACCTGGGATTCCGACGATACATCGGCCGTATAAGCCCTGGCGCGGACGCCAAACGCCGTGCATTGCTTCACCGCCGTCTCGAGATCCGCCGCATTGAGGTCCAAGAGGGCGATGTGGGCTCCTCGAGCCGCGAATCGCAGGGCAAGGGCCCGGCCGATGCCGCGGCCGGCGCCGGTAATCACAATGGTCTTTGTTTCGATCTGCATATATTTCTACCGTGATCGCTTGAGACGGATTTTCATTTCTTGCTCTTGTCCGGCTGCGCGGATTTCTCGTCGTCCGGCGCAGGCGACGGTTTCGAGGGCGTGAATGCCGACATCATGGATGCCTGAATCTTCGACCACTGCTCCATGTTCTGGCGGGCAAATTCGGCGATGGGGGCCATGGGCCCTTCCAGCACCTTGGCCATTTCGGCGCGCATGGCTTGTTGTTGGCGTACCAGGGAACCGACGCTCTGCTCCATGTACCGCGTCAGCATTTCCTGCACCGGATTGCCGTAGAACCGGATGATCGACTCGAGCAGCTCGATACTTAAAACGGGAGTGCCGAATTGTTCCTGCTCGGAAATCACCTGCAGCAGCACGGCTCGGGTCAAATCTTCGCCCGACTTGTCGTCGATCACCTTTACTTTATCGCCCGAGACGATCATTTTGCGGAGGTCGTCCAAGGTGACATGGCGGCTGCCGGTTGAATCGTAAAGCCGCCGGTTGGCGTATTTCTTGATGACTCGTTGATTCGACATAATGCGTCCAGCAAACTGCTTGTCAGCGGTTTCCCCGGGACTCAGCATAGCGGTTTAGTATGCGTCGCACAATTGTTAAATATGAGTAATCACGCACAAATCTTGTTTTTATTAATGCGCCGCAAGAGCTCCTCGCAAGACCCCTATGAATGATTCCACCACGGCCCATCCGGAAGCACCGCCCTATCTCAAGGCGTGGGACGATTACGTGTCAGCCTGCCAGACCTTGTGCGAGCGTTTGTCCAATCCCGCGGCGGCCGCAGGCGGCGGTGCAGTGCCGCTCGCATTCCTCGGATCCTGGAAAGATTTTGCGGCAAGCCTCGGCATGCGCCGGGATGCCGCGCCGGGCGAAAGTTCAAATCCCGTGGACCAGTTCGCGAGTTTGTTTCCTGCGCTCGGATATTCGCGCGAATATCAGGAAATCGGTCGACGCATGCTCGATCTCACCGGACAATTTCAGCGCCGCTACGCAGAGTTTCTGCAGCTCAGCGCAGACATTGGCCAAAGCGCATTCCAGGCGACCCAACGGCGAGCCTCAAAAGATGACACGCTGCTGGCTTCGCCGGCGGCGATCTACGATGCTTGGATCGACTGTGCCGAAGAGGCCTATGCACAAGCCGCGCATGGCGAACCGTTCGCGCGATTGTTGGCTGATCTCTGCAATATCTTGAGCGGGTTCAAGATCGAACGCGGCAAACTGCTCGAAGCCCTGGCGCGACAATTTGATTGGCCGAGCCGGGCGGAGGTGGACAGCCTGCATCGCCAGGTGCACATCCTGAGATCCGCGGCGGTCAAAGCGAAAGGTGTCGTCAAAACGCGCATGGCGGCGAAGGCGAGCGCGGCGGTGAAGGCGAAAGGGGTCGCCAAGGCAACCGCCGCGGCCAAGCCAACCCCGGGAGCGAAGCGGCGCGGCAAGCGAAAAATTCGCAAGACCCCCGAGCGGGCCGATCAGTGACGACCACCGAATCGTTTGCTCGACTGATGAGCGATGCCGCAGCAATGCAAGAGCGGGGGCAGTCGGCATTGCGCGCGCTGCGCGAAATCGGCGAGGTCCAGGTCGGTCTGTCCGAGAAGACCTGCGTATACGCCGAAGATAAGATTCAGCTGCACCGTTACGTCCCCCTTGCCCGGTCCGCGCGGGTGCCGCCGCTGCTCATTTGCTACGCCATGGTCAATCGGCCGTACATGCTGGATTTGCAACCGGACAGGTCCCTCATCCGAGAGCTCCTGTCGCTGGGAGTCGATGTCTATCTTCTCGACTGGGGGTATCCGGACGGTGCGGACCGCTTTATTCCCCTGACCGAGTACGTCTGCGGTTATCTCGGACGCTGCGTTGAATTCATCCTCGAACAAAACGCAATCCACGCGCTCAATCTCCTCGGCGTGTGTCAGGGCGGGACAATGAGCCTGTGCTATGCCGCGCTCGAGCCGCAGCACATCGCCAACCTGATTACGATGGTGGCGCCGGTGGATTTCAAGACGCCGGAGAACTTGCTGTCGAAATGGGCGCAACACATCGACATCGAACGATTGACTCAATCCGGCAACGTGTCGGGCGAATTTTTGAACCTTGTCTATCTGGCACTGATGCCGTTCCGGCTGACGCAGCAGAAGTATGTCAACCTGCTGCAGATGGAGGGCGACCGGGCGCAATTGGAAAATTTTTTGCGGATGGAGAAATGGATTTTCGACAGCCCCGATCAGCCCGCCAGGGCATTTCGCGAGTTCATCGAGTGGTTTTTTCAGGAAAATCGCCTGATCCGCGGTGAATTGACACTCGACAACCGGCAGGTCTTGCTCCAGAACATCCGGTGTCCGGTGCTCAACATCTATGCTGCGAATGACCACCTCGTCCCGCCCAGTGCCAGCATCCCGCTGGGGGCGCATGTCGGCAGCGAGGACTACGAATCGCTCCAGGTCGACGTCGGGCACATCGGCATGTACGTGAGCGGAAAGGCCCGCAAAACCGTTCCTGCGGCCATTGCGCGCTGGCTGCAGGAGCGCAAACCGTAGCGATGGCCCGCTGGCCCGACAATGTCGTGCTGACCCGATCCGCTTCCAAGGCGCTTTGCCGCGAGTTCATCGGTTGGCAGTGCCGCCTCCGGCAATTGGCGGCGCGCCAGGAGGGCGGCCGGCCCTCGTCGGGAATGCGCCCGCGCGTCATGACACCGGAGGGCGACGAGCTTTCGCCCGGCATCGTCACGCTGATCGTCGAGTCCGAACCGCAGGTCAGCACCGAGCTGTTTCGCTACCAGTATCTGAAGACGCAGGATCCGAACGAGCGCTTCGACAAGATGCTCGAGATCCTACAGAGCAGCCATTTCCAGGAGCCGGCGCGTTTTTCGGATTTGATGACGGCGCTCTTTGGGCCGGGCTCGACGCTCGCGGCACTGCTCGCGGCCGAGGGACGCTGCGTCCTGGAGTTCGAACAGTACACTCAGGGTTACCGCATTCCGTGTGCCGTGGCACGGCTCCCAGCCGGCCACGCGTTCCATCAGGCGACCTATTGGCACAACCGGATGTTCAATCCCAACGTTCCGGCGGGAATCGAGATTCTCTCATTCCAGCCGGATTGGGCGCATGCCGCGCGCTATCGCAGCGATTAGAACTTGCGGTAGGCCTTGTTGAGATCGACCATCGGGTGGCGCGGCGACATCTGGAACTTGATCAGGAGCTCGCGCGCCAGCATGTCGCGGTCCTGCTGATTGTCCGGTAGCTTGACGCCTTCCGGCACCGTGACCCAGCCGTTGACGTTGCGGTCGAAGACGGCGGCCCTGCCCTCCTCGTAACCCAAATGCACGTCCTCGAGCCAGTTCAAGTCCGACCAGCCCATGGTGCTCATGTATTTCTTGAGGAAGGGCGTGAGCCGGTTGTAGTCGGGAACCAGGTTGACATCGTAGCGATAGCCGATGTGCTGACCGATCTCCTTCTCTCGCCGGGTGTCGAGACCCGCCGTCTTGATGAAGTGATCGATGTCCTTGGCGCCGCTTTTGGCGCCGCTCACTTTGAAGGTGGGCGCCTTGACCGAGGAGGCCTTGCCCAGACCCTTGGGGGCCGTCTTCACCGCTTTTTTGGCATATTTGCTCAGCTTGACTACTTTCGCCATGGTCTTAGCTCTCTCAGTAGCGAGTCATGTCGGGGCGGCCCACGGTGTACTGCGATCCGGCGAGAGGCACCATGGCGAGCGCCGATGCTTCCATGGTCAACGCGGCCAGATCCTCGGGTTCCAAGCTGTGCACGTTGGTCTTGCCGCACGCGCGCGCCAGCATCTGCGCCTCGATGGTGAGGGTGTGGAGAAAATTGTAAACCCGTTCCGCGGCCCCATCAGGATCGAGGCGCTTGCGCAGCACCGGATCCTGGGTGGTCACTCCGACCGGGCAGCGTCCGGTATGGCAGTGATAGCAATGGCCGGCCTCGACGCCGATTTCCTTCTCGTAGTCGGCTTCCGGGATGTCCTTGTTGCAGTTGAGCGCCATCAACGCCGAATGCCCGATCGCCACGGCATCGGCACCGAGCGCCAGTGCCTTGGCGACATCGCCGCCGTTGCGAATGCCGCCGGCATAGACCAATGAGATCTCGCCGGTCATGCCCACGTCGTCGAGTGCCTTGCGGGCCTGCCGAATCGCGGCGATTCCGGGCACCCCCGTCTCTTCGGTGGCAATGTGCGGGCCGGCGCCGGTGCCGCCCTCCATACCGTCGATGTAGATGCTGTCGGGTCCGGTCTTCGCCGCCATGCGCACGTCGTCATATACGCGCGCCGCACCGAGCTTGAGCTGGATCGGGATTTCCCCGTTGGTCGCTTCGCGAATCTCGTTGATCTTGAGGGCCAAGTCGTCCGGTCCGAGCCAGTCGGGATGTCGGGCAGGCGAACGCTGGTCGATACCCGCCGGCAGCGAGCGCATCTCGGCCACTTGATCCGTCACCTTCTGGCCCATGAGATGGCCGCCCAGACCCACTTTGCATCCCTGACCGATGAAGAACTCGCAGGCATCGGCCAAGCGCAGGTGGTTCGGGTTGAAGCCGTAGCGCGACTGGATGCATTGGTAGAACCATTTCGAGGAATAGCGGCGCTCATCGGGGATCATGCCGCCTTCTCCGGAACAGGTCGCGGTGCCGGCCATGGTCGCGCCGCGAGCCAGGGCGATCTTCGCCTCGTAGCTCAGTGCGCCAAAGCTCATGCCGGTGATGTAGACCGGAATATCGAGTACCAGCGGACGCTTGGCTCGCGGCCCGATGATGGTCTTCGTCTCGCACTTCTCGCGATAGCCCTCGATCACGAAGCGCGTCAAGGTGCCGGGCAGGAACGTCAGATCGTCCCAACTCGGGATCTTCTTGAACAGCGAGAAGCCGCGCATGCGATAGCGGCCGAGCTCGCTCTTGATGTGGATGTCATCGATGACCTGGGGAGTGAAGATGCCGCTGTGGCCGAGCACATGCGTGTTTCGGCTGAGCTTCTTCTTGGTCGTCGGCACCATCACCGGCGCCTTCTTTTCCTTCGCCATGGTTTGCTTTCCTTTCTCGCAGAATCTAGAGGATGAGCTTCTTCTCGGAAGGCTCGAGATTGTCGTAATTCCAGAGCTGCCGGCCGGCGACGATCTTCTGCATGTTCCTCGCGCCTCGCGGCGCCTCGAGGCCATACATCTTCAGCTTGCGCTCGAGCCACTGCACGTCGAGATCGGTCATGTCGGCCGGTACGGCATCGACGCCCAGCCCATCGATCTTCCCGCCGACATAGATCGTGCCGTCGTACATCGAGTCGCCGAGGTTCTTGCCGGCATTGCCCAGGATCACCATGCGTCCGCGCTGCATCATGAAACCGCAGAACGCGCCGGCCCGCCCGCCGATGATGATCGAGCCGCCCTTCATGTCGATGCCCACGCGGGCACCCACATCGCCCCTGCAGACGAGGTCGCCGCCGCGCAGCGCGGCGCCGAAAGTCGACCCCGCGTTCTTGTCGATGACCACGGTCCCGGCGAGCATGTTCTCCGCGCACGACCAGCCGACACGGCCCTTGATGTGGATGTTCGGTCCGTCGATCAAGCCGCAGCCGAAATAGCCGAGGCTGCCTTCGATGGTGAGGTTCAGCCGGTTGAGGATGCCGACTGCCAGCGAATGCTTGGCGCCCGGATTCTTCATCACCACGCTGCCGTAGCCCTGGCTCATCAGTTCGCGCAGCTTCAGATTGACTTCGCTCGAACTCATCGGACCGGCGTCGAATTGCGTGCGCTTCTTGAAGTCGACTTCGAATGCCTGCGGAGAGGTGAACCGCTCCTCTTCCTCCGGCCGGAAGAAGCGCTGCTGCGAGCGCCCCGCGAGCTGCTCGGTGTGCATTCCCAAGTCCGTAGCTTTTGTCGTGGCTGCCATAGTTTCTCTCGAGGCTTGATGCGGAACAGGTTTCAGTTTTTCCAGACGCGCACTTCACCCTCATAGGGATCGAAGGTATCGATCTCGTGCGGGAAGACGCTGCGAATCGCCACCTCCTCGGAAGCGAGCGCGATGAATTTGTCGCTTTCGTAGAGCACCATCGGCTTGGCGGCCATCGTGTCTTTCGCCATTCCCAGGCTGTCGGAGGTGGCAACCAGATAGGTGAAGACCCCATCGAGCTCTTCGATCGAGGATTTCATGGCCTCTTCGAGAGTCGCGCCCTGTGCCATCCTGTCGGCCAGATACACCGCGATCATTTCCGAATCGCAATTCGACACGAAGCGGTGGCCGCGCCGCTCCAATGCCCGGCGACCGTTCCAGTAGTTGGTGAGCTGGCCGTTGTGCACGACCGAGACATCCGCAAAGGGATATGCCCAGTACGGATGGGCCGAGCGGATGTCGACGTCGGATTCGGTCGCCATGCGCGTGTGTCCGATGGCGTGGGTGCCGACGAAGCCGCTCAGCGAGTATTGACCCGAGACGCGTGCGGCATCGCCCAAATCCTTGATCAGTTCGAGGCCATGCCCAATCGACAGGATCTCCGCGCCCTCGACGTCCTCGATATAATTCGCGAGGCGTCTAAGGTCGCCCTCATAGGCGATGCGAAAGCGGAACGCGTATTCCGTCGCGATGTCCTCCTCGAGGATCTTGGCATCGAGTTCGGCGAGACGCCGCTCGATCTCGCTGCGGCGTTCCTTCACCTGGCGGTGAATCTCGAACCCCTTCGACATCTCGTCCTGCTCGGCGACTTTGAAGCGTATCACCAGTTCCTTGCCGTGCGGCTTGCCGTACAGCGCGTAGCCGGTCGAGTCCGGCCCGCGGTGTTTCAGGGATTGCAGCATCGCGGTCATCTCGCGTCCCACATCCCCGGTCTTGCCACGATGAATCAATCCGGCAATTCCACACATGATTCGCTCTCCTCGCGCCGCCCTTCAGGGCAGATAGTCCCAATACTGCTTCAAATCCCAGTCCGTCACGGTCGACATGAACTTCTCCCACTCGTCGCGCTTGTAGTGCGTGAAGACGCGGTACATCTCGCCCGGCATCGCCGCTTTGATCGTCTCGTCGTTCTCCAGCTCGGTCAATGCCTCGCCGAGCGACATGGGCAACTTCTTGACCTTCTTGCCGGCGGCCATCGCGACGTAGATATTGCGTTCCTCGGGTTCGCCCGGATCGAGTTTGTGGTTGATGCCGTCGTCAAACGCCTTGAGGATGGCTCCCGCCATCAGGTACGGGTTCACGGTCGAATCGACCGAGCGGTATTCGAACCGTCCCGGCGCGGAAATTCGCAGCGCACACGTGCGGTTCTGATAACCCCAGTCGGCATAGACCGGCGCCCAGAAGCCCGTGTCCCAGAGCCGCCGATACGAATTGACGGTCGATGAGCCGATCGCGGTCAGCGCTCCCACGTGCTTGATGAGGCCCCCGATGCAATGCAATCCGATGGGGCCGGGCTTGGGGTCGCCTTTCACGGGCATGAAGGTGTTCTCGCCGCCTTCCAGATAAGTGAAATTTTCCTCGAGCCCCGGCAGGTCGTCAAAGCCGAGCTTGTTCAGCTTCTGCTCGCCGCCGCGCCATAGCGAGAGGTTGTGGTGGCAACCCGACGCCGAGACGCCCATGAACGGCTTGGACATGAAGCAGGCAATCAGGTCGAACTCGCGCGCCACCTGAGCGCAGATCTGGCGATAGGTGGTGAGCCGATCGGCGGTGCGCAGGCAATCATCGTACATCCAGTTGAGCTCGAGCTGACCCGGCGCATCCTCGTGATCGCCCTGGATCATGTCGAGACCCATCGCGCGCGAGTACTCGATTGCACGCATGAACACAGGACGCAGCGATTCGAACTGATCGATGTGATAACAGTTGGGTTTGGAGAATCCCCCGGCCGGCAGGCCGTCTGCACCCTTCTTGAGCCACATCATCTCGGGTTCGCAGCCATGGCGAAGGTGTAGTCCCTTGTGGGCCTTCTTGAAGGCCTCGTGAATGATCCGCAGATTGCCGCGGCAGTCGGAGGTCAGATGCCCACCGGGATTCTCTCTCTCCTCGCGGTTGCGAAAACAGGTGCAGAACACGCGTGCAATGCGCTTGTCCCAGGGCAACTGCGCAAAGGTCTCGGGGTCGGGAATTCCGACCAGTTCCGAGGCCTCCGCCCCGTAGCCGATATAGTTCTTGTGGCGATCGACATACAGATTGGCGGTGGATCCATAGACGAGTTGGAAGCCCTTCTCAGCGACGCGCTCCCAATGATCCGACGGTATGCCCTTGCCGACGATGCGCCCGGTCACCGATACGAACTGGCAGTAGAGGTACTGGATGCCGAGCCGGTTGATTTTCTCTCGCACTTGCTTGACGAGATCGCTCCGCCCCGCGGCATTTACATGGGCGTCCAAATCACTCATTGAGTTCCCCTCTTGAGGCGCGATACCGCCGCCGAAATATTCCGCTCACGCACGCTGTTTCTAGCTCCACGGGAACGGACTGTTGGAAGTTGGATGCAGCTTGCCCTCGGCGAAACGCGAGAAGCGGAACGGCTCCAAGAGATCGCTCGTCCGGCCGCAGATCTCCTCGGCCACGAGATGGCCGACGCCGATCATCTTATAGCCGTGGTTCGAGTCGGCAATCACATAGACGTTGTCGCAGAAACGGTCGAATACCGGAAAATTGTCGGCGGTAAAGGAACCGATGCCCCCGGAGGGCTCCTTTTTGAATAGCGGCAGCTTGCCCTCGAAGCGCTTCTGACAGAACGCGAGTGCCGAGCACCACATACGGGCGAAATCCTCTCCGACCACGAAATCAGGCGACGCCGGACCGTAGGGATCGATTTTAACCTTCGCGGGATCGGCCTTCACCTTGAACGGCATGGCTCCGCCCTGTACGCCGCCGAAATTGAAATCCGGTTTGTAGTAGATGCCCCAGATCCGGTCCGTGATCACAGAGTGATCGACGTCGGAGTAGAGCGTCGCATCGGTGTCGACGTGGATCACCGGGGGCAGTTTACCGTCGTTGGTCCGCTGCAGCATCGGATCGACGCCGAGCGTTCCTTCCTGCAGCGACCAGAACGTCCACATGGCGACGTTGTCGTGAACCTTGCCGTCGCGGCCCTTGATCGTGATCGCCGCCGGCAGCTCCAACATATCCCAGATCTGCTTCACCCAGGGGCCGGCGCCGACGACCACGGTGTCACAATCGATATTTCCCTGGTTCGTGAGTACGGTGCGCACGGCCCCGCCGGTGTCCTTCTCGAAGCCCGTCACCTTCACGCCGCTGAGGATCCGGACTCCCTCCTGCTCGGCCTTCTTGGCCAGCCCGCGAATCGACGCGGTGTTGTTGGCGTAGCCACCCTTCTTCTCGTGCAACACTGAGGTGATGCCCTTCGCCTGCCAGTCCTCGAAGAGGCCCTTCATGTAGGCGGTCGACTCCTTCGCACCTTCGATGAAGACGGACTCGTACCCGATCTCCTTTTGTTGCCGCGCGATGCTCGCCACCTGCTCGTGCATGACCTCCGGGCTGATTTGCATGTAGCCGACCGGGTGATAGCTGAAGGCCGTCGGGTCGCTCTCCCAAACCGAGACGCTGTGCGCCATCAACCGCCGCATGGCGGGTTGGTAGTAGTTGTTGCGGATGACGCCGCACGCTATCCCTGAGGCGCCTGCGGCGATATCGGACTTATCGACGACCACGATGTCCTTGCCGCTGCCGCGCCCGGACTGGCGCAGCAGTTCACCCAGGTGCCAAGCGGTGCTCAGGCCATGGATCCCGGCGCCAATGATGAGGTACTTGGTGTGGGTCGGAAAGGCCATCGTCACACGCTCCATGGCCGACGGTCGGTTGCGGCGCTTATGTTCACAGGGGCTTGACTCGGGACGGGGATAGTGTCACATAGGATTGTGCCAATTTCAAACCAAAATTGACCACTTCTAGCCCAGGCAACCAATATGGCTGAAATTGGAGAGACCACCGCCCCCCCTGAATCGGTCATGGCAGACCCGGTGCCTGGCTCCTGGTGGATCACCGCGCAATTGCGTCAGGCCATCCTGGGCGGCCGCTACGCGCACGGCGAGAAGCTTCCGGCGGAGCGCCAGTTCGCATCGGCCTTCGGCGCGTCGCGCGCCACGATCCGCACCGCCTTGAACCGGCTCGAAGCGGAGCGGCTCGTGACCCGGCGTCTCGGCGCCGGCACCTTCGTGAATTTTTGCGGCCCCGGCGACGGCGAGGGTATTGCCGAGCTGACCAGCCCGCTCGAGCTCATCGAGGTGCGGCTTGGCATCGAGCCGAAAATGGTCCATCTCGCCGTGCTGAACGCGGCCGGTCAGGACATCGCGCGTTTGGACGCCGCGATCGCGCGTATGGAGGCATCGAGCGGCGACAGCGAGAGTTTCACGTTATGGGATGAGGAATTCCATCAGTTGATTTCTGAAGCAACCCGCAATCCGCTCATGGTCTGGGTCTATCGTCAGATCAATGCCGTGCGCACGCACACTCAATGGAACGCCATGAAGGACAAGGTTCTGACGCCGCAGCGCATTGCCGAATATAACCAGCAGCATCTCGCGCTATATGAGGCCATTCGTACGCGCGATACCGAGACGGCCGTGGCCATAGTCACGAATCATTTGCATTACGCAAGACGCCAGCTGATGGGCGTCAATTCCGGCGGCACAGCGTGATCGCGGACCTTCGGCCGCGCGAGTCACGCCAACACAGCCGCACCAGCGTCTAGGTGCGGGGACCGATAGCCCGTTCGCGACCATAGGATCGGGAAAAAGCTCTCATCCATCGTATCGTCCTGAACCCGTTTGTATCGGCTGTAAATATGGCTGACCTCGGTCGGATGGAAGCGGCAATCCGAGGAGATGATGCGCCTGGGTCAACATGCTGGATCAACTCCAATTTCCTTCGGCCCCCGAGGGCTGTATCGTAACCTCGCGCATGTCCAAGGTCAGCAACCCGTGAGGGCTCATGTGGATCGTTAGTCTGGCGCTGCGGCGTCCCTACACGTTCATCGTGCTTGCGCTCCTGATCGCGCTGCTCGGCGTGTTCACCATCTTGCGCACGCCGACCGACATCTTTCCCAACATCAAAATCCCCGTGGTCGCCGTCGTATGGCGTTATTCGGGCCTGTCGCCGGATGAGATGGCGACCCGCATGGTCCTGGGCTCCGAGCGCTCAGCGCAAGTGTCGGTCAATGACGTCGAGCACACCGAGTCACAATCGCTGAGCGGCATCGGGGTGGTCAAGTACTTCTTCCAACCGTACGCCAGCGAAGAGCTGTCCTTCGCGCAGATCACCGCCATCTCCCAGACCGGTTTGTCCTTCGCGCCTCCCGGTACGACGCCGCCCTACGTGCTCGCCTACAACGCCTCGACGGTGCCGGTCCTGCAACTCGCCATGTCGAGCGACGATCTATCCGAGGCCATGCTTTTCGACCTGGGCAACAACGTCCTGCGCACGGCGCTCGCCACGGTCCCCGGGGCCACGATGCCCTGGCCCTACGGCGGCCTGCAGCGGCAGGTTCAGATCGACCTCGACGGCGACGCCCTGCGGGCACGCGGTCTGTCAGGCAATGACGTGACCGATGCGATCGCCGCGCAGAATCTGATCCTGCCCGCCGGCGTGCAAAAAATCGGCGACCTCGAGTACTTCGTAGAGCTCAACGCGAACATCAAGCGGATCGACGACTTGAACAACGTGCCGGTCACGACCCGCAACGGCACAGTCATCTACGTGCGCGACGTCGCGCACGTGCGCGATGGCTATCCCCCGCAGACCAACATCGCCCGCCGCGACGGCCACCGCGCCGTCCTGCAGAGCATCCTGAAGACCGGGAGCGCCTCGACCCTCGACATCATCCGCGGCATCAAGGAGCGTCTGCCGCATATCCGCGACGCGCTTCCGCCCTCCTTCAAAATCGACGCGATCGGCGATCAGTCGATCTTCGTCCGCGGCGCCATCAACGGGGTCGTGCGTGAAGCCGTGATCGCGGCAGGTCTGACCGCGCTCATGGTGCTGTTGTTCCTCGGCAGCTGGCGCAGCACGTTCATCATCGCCATTTCCATACCGCTGTCGATCCTTGCCTCGATCATCTGCCTGTCCGCGCTCGGCGAAACGATCAACATCATGACGCTCGGCGGACTCGCACTCGCGGTCGGCATCCTGGTCGATGACGCCACGGTGACGATCGAGAACATGAACTGGCACCTGGAGCGGGGTGAGGATGTCGAGAACGCCATCCTCAACGGCGCGCGCGAGATTGCGCTGCCGGCTTTGGTGTCGACACTTGCGATCTGCATCGTGTTCGTGCCGATGTTCATGCTCGCAGGTATCGCGCGCTACCTGTTCGTGCCGCTCGCGGAGGCGGTGGTCTTTGCAATGCTGGCCTCGTACCTGCTGTCGCGCACCCTGGTGCCCACGCTCGCGAAATACTGGCTGCAGCGCCGCGACCCGGATGCTTCCGAAGCGCGCGGCTTCCTTGTCCGGTTCCAGGCGCGCTTCGAGCACGGTTTCCTGCGCTGGCGCGACACCTATCGCGCGCTGCTCGAGCGGTCGCTTTCGAGCGGCACACGTTTCGCCGTGCCGTTCCTCGCCGCCATGGCGGCGACGGCGATCCTGGCATTTCCCATGGGGCGGTATCTCCCGGGCCTGGGACAGGACTACTTTCCGAGCGTGGACGGCGGGCAGATCCGGTTGCACCTGCGGGCGCGTACCGGCCTGCGCATCGACCAGACGGCAGCGCTTTGCGACCGGGTCGAGGACACGATCCGTGGCATCATCCCGGCCGCGGAACTGGCCGCGATCGTCGACAACATCGGTGTGCCCTATAGCGGCATCAATCTCACCTACTCCACTTCGGCGCCCATCGGACCGAGTGACGCCGACATCTATGTGAGCCTTGGCCGCGATCATCGGCCGACCGACGATTACATACGTACGTTGCGCGCGAGGCTGCCGGAGGTCTACCCCTCGACGCTGTTCACATTCCCGCCGGCAGACATCGCCAGCCAGATCCTCAACTTCGGTCTGCCGGCCCCGCTCGACATCCAAGTGACCGGCTTCAATGTCGAGGGCAACCGGCAGTACGCAGATATGCTGCTCGAACGGTTACGCAGGGTGCCGGGCGCCGTGGACCTGCGCGTCCACCAGGTGTTCGACCATCCGCGGCTCGAGGTGAATGTCGATCGCAGCAAGGCGGCGCTGCTCGGGGTGACCGAGCGCGACGTGGCTTCGAATCTACTGGTGTCGCTGTCGGGCAGCTTTCAGACGACACCCTCCTTCTGGATCGACCCCAAGACCGGAAGCCAGTACGGCATCACCGCGCAGACGCCTCAGTACAAGCTGGCATCGCTGGATGACCTCGCGGCGACTCCGCTCAGCGCCTCCGCCGGCGGTGCGCCGCAGCTACTCGCGAACCTCGCAACCTTCCGGCGCGGCGTGGCGCCGGGTGTGATCAGTCATTACGACTCTCAGCCCGTCATCGACATCTACGGGTCGGTGCAGGATACCGATCTCGGATTCATCTCCACCCAGATCGACCGGCTGGTTGCCGAGACGCAGCACGACCTGCCGCGCGGCTCGCGGGTGATCGTTCGCGGTCAGATCAAGACCATGACCGACTCGTTCCAGGGATTGCTGGCGGGCCTGGCGGGCGCCGTCGTGCTGATTTATCTCCTGATCGTGGTGAACTTCCAGTCTTGGAGTGATCCGTTCATCATCATCACCGCGCTGCCGGCCGCGCTCGCCGGCATCGTCTGGATGCTGTTCCTCACCCACACGCCCGTGAGCGTGCCGGCATTGATGGGTGCGATCACCTGCATGGGGGTGGCAACCGCCAACAGCGTGCTCGTGGTTAGTTTTGCACGCCAACGGATGAACGCCGGAGACGACGCGTTGACGGCGGCCTTGACCGCCGGCTACACCCGATTCCGCCCGGTGCTCATGACGGCGCTCGCCATGATCGTCGGCATGCTGCCGATGGCGCTTGGACTCGGCGAGGGCGCAGAACAGAATGCGCCCCTGGGGCGCGCCGTCATCGGGGGACTCATCTTCGCCACCGTGGCCACACTGTTCTTCGTACCGACCGTCTTCGTCATGACTCATGGCCGCAAGAGCGGGGGTGTTGCGGACCCTTCCGGAGTGCCCCGATGACCGACCCGCTCCCCAAACCGCTTGCAGCGATTTCGGACGCGCGGTTACGCAAGTACGCCTGGATCGCGGTCGCGATCGCTCTCGTGCTGGCGGTCTGGGGTATCGTCAGCCGCGTCAGCGCCCGCAATACGCTCAGTCGACAATCGGCGGTCGCGACGGCCGCGACGGTGGTTACCGTGAAGCCCTCCGTCACACCCGGGTCGGAAGCGTTGGTCTTGCCCGGCAGTGTGCAGGCCAATTACGAGGCGCCTATCTATGCGCGAACCAACGGCTATCTTCGGGCCTGGCACACCGATATCGGCACGCCGGTCAAGAAGGGCCAGCTGCTCGCCGAGATCGAATCGCCGGAGGTGGATCAGCAACTGAGCCAGGCTCAGGCGGACCTCGCAACCGCCGAGGCGAACTACCGGCTCGCGCAGTCGACCGATGTCCGCTGGCAGGGTCTGTTGGCGACCGGCTCTGTATCGAAGCAGGATGCCGAGCAGCGAGCGGGTGACGCCGCGGCCAAGAAGGCGGCCGTCCAATCGGCGGCCGCGAACGTCGCGCGTCTGCGCGATATGGAATCCTTCAAGCGAGTGCTGGCGCCGTTCGATGGCGTGGTCACGCAGCGCAACACCGACATCGGCGCGCTCATCAACGCCGGGCAGAGCCCGGGGGCGGCGTTATTCCGGGTAGCCGACACCCATCGCCTGCGAATCTACGTGTCGGTGCCGCAGCCGTACGCGTCAAGCGTTCGCCCGGGAATGAGCGCGGACCTGATCTTCGCCGAGCACCCTGACAAGCACCACCCGGCCACGGTGGCGTTCACCGCGCAGGCGCTCGACCCCACCTCTCGGACCCTGCAGGTGCAACTGCAAGCCGAGAACCCGCGACACGAGCTGTTTCCGGGAGCCTACGCGGAAGTGCACTTCGACCTGGCCACCGCGGTGCACACTCTGCGACTACCGGCAAATGCAGTGCTGTTCCGCGCCCAGGGCCTCATGGTCGCGGCGGTCGGCGGCGACCATCACGTACGGCTGAAGCGCATCGACGCGGGCCGCGACTTTGGGTCCTCGATCGAGGTTCTTTCGGGAGTCGGCGCCGCGGATGACATCGTGATCAATCCGCCGGACTCGATCGCGGATGGCGCACTGGTTCGCGTCGTGGCAGCGCCGGGCGAGGGCGGGGCAGGTCCGGCACGGCCGTGACCCGCGTGCGCGACGCGCTCCGCTACTTTTTCTTAGGCTTCGCGGCGGCAGAATCCGGCTCGGTCAGCGCGAAGAACGTCCAAGCAGGATTGCTTTTCAGGAAGGTGAGCGCCGCGATTCCCGCCGCGCCGGGTCCGGGCGGCGGCACTGCAGGATCGGCCTGCAACGGCAGAACCTTGCGAAAAGCAGCCCAAGCCGCGGTCGGACCCGGCCCGAAATCGCGCGTCGCGTCCTGCTTTTTGCGCACGTCCAGCCAGCGCGTGCCGCTGAGCAGATCGGCCGCCAGCAGCCGGAAGGTGTCGTCGACCGCGGTCTGCGCCCGGATGGCTTTGAGCAGCGACTGCGCCTCCAGCTCTTCGACGCCCGAACTGCCGCCATAGCCTTCCGGCGGCACGGGCACGATCTGCGCCTGCACGTGCTGCCAGGTCTCGTGGTTGCCGAAGCCGCCGAAAAAGCCGCCGCCCAGGCTTTCCAGAACCTTTTGCGAGCCCTCGCCGGTGAAGAACTCACTGCCGAAGCGTTCGGCCCGCAGCATGATTGCGATATCCATGTTGGCGAGCGCGATCGTAAAGGCCTCGAGATCGTTGGATAGCGGGTAGGGATCCCAGTTGGCATTCGAGAAGATGAAGCCGTGCTTGCCGTTGCTGTTCTTTCCGCCCTTCACATAGTATTTCAGCATTTCGGGCGTGTTGAGATCCCAGGAATCCTCGGGCGAGATCCCGACGCGGATCGCCGGGTTATGATCCGACGAGTTGAGCTGCGTCACGACGTCGTCGCGCAGCATCGCCCACATCTGCCAAGCCGAGGCTTGACGGATCGACGAGGCGCGCAGGCTCTCCGGGTCCTGAATGATCCGGCCCTTGTCATCGCCGAACAGATAACTACCCTTGATCATTTCCCTGACGCGGTTGGCGTCCCAATTCAACCATTTGAACGGCCGATCGCTCTGTACTAAATAGTTGAGCGGCGTGACCGAGCTGTTCATGGCATTCAAGTCGATCGCATAGGTGAGGTCCGCCCAAGCCAGCGCCTGCTTCGCATCGGACACGACGAATACGGCCCGCGCGGTGGCATAGGCATTGCTGCTGGTCAACGCGTTGTCGTCGGCGGCGAATGGTCGAAGCGTCTTCAGGCCCGCCGCCTTCAACGCCTCCGCCGCAGACATGCGCGTTCCTTGATAATAAGCCTCGCCGGACCCGACCATCGTTGCGCCGATATTGCGGAGTACCGACAGATCGCCTTCGCCCACCGTACCGCGCGATTGCATCACCGGCGTCACGCGCTTGTTCAACAGGTCGATCAGCATCTGCGCGAGTTGCGGACTGGGCGCGTTGAACGTCATCGCGTTGGCGCGAACCACCATCACGGCACGTACCAGCGCCTCGTCGGCGATCTCCGGACCCTCGAGCGGGTTGGCGGCGCCGCGCCGAAAGGACGCCAGCATCTTGCTCTCGAGCAGGGCTTTGTTCTGGGGCGACAAAGGATCGCCCTCGAACTGATTGACCTCGCGGGCGGCACCCGCGCCGCGAGTGAACCAGTAGACCGACACACCCTCGGCCGGCGCTTCGAGCAGAAGCCCGTAATTGTCGCCTTCGCGCTGCTTGGCTTCGGCACTCAGCTGAAGCTTCGCGCCGCCGCGGGCGACCTCGATCACTTCGTCGATGGTCAGGTCGTGCCCGGTCAGCGTAACGGTCCCGCCCGCCTCGATCGGATCGATCGGGTGATAGCCGAGATTTTCCGCGATCGCCTGCACTGCGAATATCGAGGCGCCCGCGATCGTCAGCGTTGAAATCGTCGCGCAGCCGCGCCGTGCGCATCGGTGTTTCATGTTTGATATTCCTTCGAGCCTGCGATCTGCATTCGGGCAGCGCTACTTGTCCGCATCGATCTCTTTAGCCAGCGGCGGATAGAATTCAGCGGCCGGGTGTGTCGTCATAAAGGAGTAGACGATGTTGCCAATCGGTTGGGGCGGCCGGCCCTGCGGGGTTTGCTGCCAGGGCACGACTTTGCGCAACGCGGTCCACGCGGCCGTGGGCGCACGGCCGAAGTTGCGCCCGGGCGACTGCGCACGGCGCACGTCCATCCAAAAAGTAGCGGTCAGCAAATCCTCGCCGAGGAGCAGCAGGGTATCGTCCACCGTCCGGCGGGCGCGGGTCACCTTCTGCACCGTTTGCGCCTGCAACTCCTCGACGTCGTTGCTGATCGGATTGCCTTCCGGTGTGACCATCTGCGCGAGACTCTGGATGTCCTGCCAGATCGCCGTCGGGTTATAGCCATCGACGTCGGATTGCACGCTCGCCTCGAGTTCTTCCTGCGGCAGCACATCCTTGGGCGCGACCACCGTGAAAAACGTACTGCTGAAGCGATAGATCCTTTGGACGACGGCGACGTCCATGTTGGCGAGCGCGTTGGTGAGCGCTTCGATCTCGTTGGCCATGGGATAGGGATCCCAATTGGCATTGGAGAAAACAAAGCCGTGCTGGCCGTGGCTCGCGGCGCCTCCCTTCACGAAATACTGGCGCATCTGCGGCGTATCGAGTTCCCACGAGTCCTCGGGCGCAACTTGCACTTTCACGGCGGGATTATGGTCCGAGGAGTTGATCTGCGTGAGCATCGTATCGCGAAGGGTGGACCAGGCTTTCCACGTTGCGCCCTGACGGCTGAACGAGGCCCGTTGGCTCTCGGGATCTTGAATGATTCGCTTGGCGTCAATGTCCAAGAGATAGCTGCCCTTGATCATATCGAGCAGGCGCGCCGCTTCGAAATTCAGGTATTTGAAAGGGCGGTTGGCTTGCACAGGCGTCGTCAGCGGCGTCACGCTGCTGTTCATCGCCTCCAAATCGATCGCGAGGATGAGGTCGGCCCAGTCGAGCGCGAGCTTCGCGTCATGTACCAGCAGCGCACCTTGCCCGACGGAGTAGGCATTGGTGCTGGTGAGCGCGGACGGGTACACGACGTCGGACGGTTGCAGGGGCTTGAGGCCCGCGGCGGCCAGCGCGGCCGCTGCGCTCATCCGTCGGCCTTGATAGTACGCATCGCCGGCGCCACCCATTGCACCCAGCACATTGGCCATGGCTGCAAGGTCCGCCTCGCCGAGAGAGCCGCGCGATTGGACCACCGGTGTCACGCGCCGGTTCAACATCTCGATCAATATGCCGGAGAGTGCGGGGCTGGCTGCTTCATGGATCATGGTGTTGGCGCGCACGGCCATCAGCGCGCGCACGATTTCCTCTTCGGCCACTTCCGGGCCGATTCCCTGGCGCGGACCGTTGAGGAACATCCGGGCCACTCGTTTGGACAGGAATGCTCGGTTGTCGGGCGCGAGGGGATCCCCGCTGAACAGCACAACTTCGCGCCCGGCCCCGGCGCCGCGATTGAAGCCGTAGATGGCGATCCCTTCGGCGGATGCCTCGAGCAGCAACCCGTAGGCGTCCGATTGGCGCTGCCTGGCTTCCGGACTCAAAGTTACCTTGGCGCCATATCTGGCGATCGCGACGACCTGATCGATGGTGAGATCACGGCCGGTCAGAATGACCGAGTCGCCCGCGCGGCTCGGCACGATCGGCACGTATGAACTCTGCGCGAACGCTCCGGCCGGCGGCATCATCGGGCTGAGCGCGCAGACCACCACGCAACCAAGCAGCGGGCTGAACCTCCGCAACGCGAGCCGCATCCTAGGGGTTTTCCGCCGAGCGAGGCATGGTCTCGCCGCCCGCAAAGAACGTGCTGGCGGGCGTGCTCTTGAGGAACGCCGCGGCGGCCATCGGCCGCGATTGCGTTGGGACCCCATCCATGTCCGGCAGCAGCGGCACGATTTTGCGAAATGCCGCCCACGCCGCCGTGGGACCGTCGCCGAAATTTCTCGATGGATCCTGCGACTTGCGCACATCCAACCACAAAGTCGCCGTCAGGAGGTCGTGTGCGAGCAGATCGAAGGTCGTGCTCACGGCCTGGCGGGCGCGATAGGCTTTGACGCGGGTTTGCGCCTGAAGGTCTTCGACGGTGGCGACAATCGCCTGTCCCGACGGCGCCACCGGATTCGTCAGACTCTGAATCTCCTGTTCCAGATCCACCGGCGTGAAACCGCCGCCGCCGGCCATATAGATCGCGAAACCGTTGCCCGGAGACATATGCAGCACCTGTGCCGGATTGGTCAATGTGAAGAACGGATTGAAGAATCGATCGATGCGCAGCGATACCGCAATGTCCATGTTCGCCAATGCGATGATGAAATCCTCGAGCTTGTTGGCCATCGGATAGGGGTCCCAATTCGCGTTCGACACGATGTAGCCGTGCTTGCCATTGCTGTACTTGCCGCCCTTGACGTAGAACTTCATCATTTGCGGGGTGGACATTTCCCAGGAATCCTCCGGCGACAGATCGGTGCGAACCGCCGGGTTGTGATCCGATGAGTTGATCTGCAGAACCACGGCGTCGCGCAGAGCACCCCAGTCTTGCCACGCCGAGGCCTGGCGGATGGAAGAAGCCCGCAGACTCTCCGGGTCCTGGATGATCCGGTGAGGATCGTCCGCGAACAGATAGCTGCCCTTGATCATCTCGCGCACGCGAGCCGCGTCCCAGTTCAGCCATTTGAACGGCCGCTCCCGCTGCACCAGCGTGCTGAGCGGCGTGATGCTGGAATTCATGCCATTCAGGTCCATCGCATAAATGAGATCGGCCCAATCGAGCGCCCGCTGCGCATCGTCGACCGTCAGCGCCGCAATGCCGGTGGCGTACGCATCGCTGCTGGTCAGTGCATTGGTGTCGGCGGCAAAAGGCTGAATCGGCTTCAAGTTAGCCTTGGCAAGCGCGTCGGCGGCCGGCATTCGGGTGCCCTGGTAATAGGCATCGCCGGCTCCCACCATCGTGGCCCCCACATTGCTCAGCTGCGCCAGATCGCCTTCGCCGAGCGTGCCGCGCGACTGCACCACCGGCGTGATCCGCTGGTTCAGCAGGTCGAGCAGCATCTGCGCGAGTTGCGGGCTCGGTGCGTTATGGGTCATCGCATTGGCGCGAACGAGCATCATGGCGCGCACGATCTCTTCCTCTTCGACCTCCGGTCCGTAGCCCCAGACCGCGCCGATCCGGAATTCCTGCAATTGAGACTTCTCAAGATATGCCTTGTTCTTCGGCGACATCGGGTCGCCCGAAAACATGATCGTCTCGCGTTGATCGCCGGCCCCGCGGTTGAACCAATAGACCGCGATTCCCTCTGAGGCCGCCTCGAGCAGCAAGCCATAGTTGTCGGCTTGCCGCTGTTTGGCTTCGGGGCTCAACCGCACCTTCGCGCCGTTGCGTGCGACATCGACGAGTTGTTCGATGGTCAGATCATGACCCGTCAGCGTGATGGTCTTATCGACCATGGTGGGACGGATCGGATGATAATTGGCTTCCGCAAGCGCGGGCAGGTTTGCAATGAGCCCGCCAATCATGATCGGACCCCACATGTTTGCAGCACGACATCGCTTCATCGCGTATCCCCTCCGTAAACGCGTCCATGCCCATAAGTTGATTTTCCGGTCCTAAGCCGGTGCGCCAATTTACACCGCGCGCAACTAGGTGCACACAATTAAGAAGCGGGTTATTTGCCGGCGAATGGCCGGGAACTCCCCGGCGATCGGCCGGGCGCATGTGGGCGGACGAGCGCAGGTCAACTGGGTGGATGTGGGCGCAGGCCGCCGGTGCGGCGCACATGGTCTGGCCAGCGCCGCTCGATCGCGAATATGATACGGGTCCCGTCCCGGGGGGCGGGCCTCGATGTAGAAGCATTCAAAGGTACGACCACCGCAGCACAGAGGACTAGAAATATGGCGCGCGATCCGAGACACGACATTCTATTTCAGCCGATCCAGATTGGACCGAAGACCCTGCGCAACCGGTTCTATCAGGTGCCGCACTGCATCGGCGCGGGCTCCGACAAGCCGGGCTTCCAGGCGGCGCATCGTTCGCTCAAGGCCGAAGGCGGCTGGGCGGGAATCAACACCGAGTATTGTTCGATTCATCCCGAATCGGACGACACTCACCGTCTCTCGGCGAGGATCTGGGATGCGGGGGATGTGCGCAATCTGCGCGCCATGACCGACCACATCCACAAGTTCGGCTCCCTGGCGGGGGTCGAGCTTTGGTACGGGGCCTCGCACGCACCATGCATGGAGTCGCGCGCGACGCCGCGGGGCCCGAGCCAGTACGCCTCGGAGTTCGAAACGCTGACCTACTGCAAGGAGATGGATTTCGATGACATTGCGAGCGTGCAGCAGTACTACGTGGATGCCGCGTTAAGATCACGCGATGCGGGCTTCGACATCGTGTATGTGTACGGCGCGCATTCTTACCTGCCGGTGCAGTTTCTCTCCCCCTACTACAACAAGCGCAAGGACAAATATGGCGGGACGCTGGAGAATCGGGCGCGCTTTTGGCTCGAAACCTTGGAGAAGGTGCGCCGTGCCGTGGGCAAGGATTGTGCTATTGCCACGCGCTTTGCGGTGGACACGCTGTACGGGGATGCGGGGGTGGAGATCGAGCAGGACGGCATGAAATTCATTGCACTTGCCGACCCACTGGTGGATTTGTGGGACGTGGATGTCGGCGACATTGCCGAGTGGGGCGAAGATGCGGGGCCATCCAGGTTCTACCAACAGGGTCACCAAGTGCCGTGGACGCGCTTTGTGAAGCAAGTGGCGAAGAAGCCAGTGTTGGGGGTGGGGCGCTTCACGGATCCGGAGAAGATGACCGAAATCGTCACCAAGGGCATTGCGGATATCATCGGTGCGGCGCGGCCGTCCATCTCGGATCCGTGGCTGCCGAAGAAGATCGAAGAAGGCCGCTATGACGACATTCGGGTGTGCATCGGCTGCAATGTGTGCATTTCGCGCTGGGAGATCGGCGGGCCGCCGATGATCTGCACGCAAAACGCGACCGCCGGGGAGGAGTACCGGCGCGGCTGGCATCCGGAGAAATTCCCCAAGCGCGGCAGCGACGACTCGGTGTTGGTGGTGGGGGCGGGCCCTGCGGGGGCCGAGTGCGCACGGGTGTTGCTCGAGCGCGGCTACACGGTGCATCTGTACGACAGCGCGGCCAAGATCGGCGGGCATTTGAACTCCGTGGCGAGCTTGCCGGGCTTGGGCGAATGGGGGTATCACCGCGATTACCGCGAATTGCAGATCGGCAAGCTGGTCAAGAAGAACAAGCAAGCCCAGGTGGCGCTGGGGCAGAAGCCGCTCAGCGCCGAGGCGGCGCTGACTTATGGCGCCGAAAAAATCGTCATCGCCACCGGCTCCTCCTGGAATACCGACGGCACGAACTGCCTCACGCACGAGCCGATTCCCGGCGCGGATGCCTCCCAGCCCGATCAGCTCACCCCCGAGCAGGTGCTGGAGGGCAAGAAGCAGATCGGCAAACGGGTGCTCATCCTCAACGCCGATACCTATTTCATGGCGCCGAGCCTGGCGGAGAAGCTCGCCGTCGCTGGCCATGAGGTAACCATCGTCACAGGGGTGCATCTGGCCAACTATATGCATTTCACGCTCGAATACCCCAACATGATGCGCCGCCTGCACGAGCTGCACATTCAGGAGATGCACAACGCCTTTGCGAGCAAGATCGAAAAGGGCCGGGTACAGGTATATGACATCTGGGGCGACGGCTCGAAGCGCACCTATCGGGGCGTCGGGCATCTTCCGCGAACACCCAACAAGACCCATCGCTGGGTGGACTTCGATTCTCTGGTGCTGGTCACCGGGCGGCACTCGAACGACAGCCTGCATCGGGAGATCAAGCAACGCCAGGGAGAGTGGGCCAAGAACGGCGTGAAGAGCGTCTACCTCATCGGGGATGCCGAAGCGCCGCGTCTGATTGCCGATGCAACCTTCTCGGGTCATCGTCTTGCGCGCGAAATCGAGGAGCCGAACGCGCAGCTGGCCCTGCCGTACAAGCGCGAGGTCGCCGTGTGGGGCGCGGCCCACATGCCGGACGGAAAATTTGAGCTCGAGTACAAGACGTAGACCGTGAGCCGCACTGACGCTGTGACTCGGATCCTTTTCGAGGCGTTCTCCACAGCCGAGGTGCGGCTCTTTTACGCGCTGGCCTACGCGGCGATCGGCATCTTCGGCTACGGCGTGTACGTGCAGATCCGCAAGTATCGCCGCGGCGCCGCACTGCACCTTGAAGGCAGTCGGTGGGCGCGCCTCGGCGACATGACCGCGAAAGTGCTCAACCATCGCACCATCGACCGCCGCGATCCGGCGGCCGGCGGCGCACACCGGCTGATATTTTACGGATTCCTACTGCTGTTTCTGGGTACCGCAACGATTACGCTCGAATATGACATTCTGGAGCCACTGTTCGGGATTCGCTTCTGGCACGGCAAATTCTACTTGATCTTTTCGCTGGTACTCGACGTCGCGGGCGCCGGCCTGATCGGCGGGCTTGCATACATGATGTACCGGCGCGGTTGGCTCAAGCTGCCGAAACTAGATTACGCGCGGCCCGATCGCGCACCCGGCGATCCGGATTACGACAGACCGCAATATCGGCGCGAAGACTGGGCATTTCTGTGGGTGCTGCTCATCATCGGCTGCACCGGCTACCTGCTCGAGGCGGCTCGCTTGGTGTGGCTGCAAGCACGCCCGGATGTCTGGGATACGCGCTGGTGGTCACCCCTCGGCGCACTGATTGCCCAGGGGATGCGCACGGCCGGCATGAGCGCGTATGGTGGCGGGCTGCTGCGGCTCGGTCTCTGGTGGTTTCATGGAATCCTCTCGCTCGCCTTCATCGCGCTGATTCCCTACACCAAGGTCAAGCACATCTTCACCGCCGCCGGATCCTTGATGGTGCGCGACCCGCAAGCCTCGCAGCGGCTGCCTCGCATACCGGAGAATCAAGAATCGCCGGGTGTGGCCAAAATCACCGATTTCAACTGGAAACAGCTCCTGAATCTTGATGCCTGCACCAAATGCGGCCGCTGCCACGAAGCGTGTCCGGCGCGGGCGGTAGGAGCGCCGCTCTCACCGCGCGATGTAATCCTGTCATTGCGCGAGTTCGCCAATGCCACGCTCGAGTCCCGCACGTTGCCCGCCGCCGCTGAACTCGACGTCCACGGCAAGGCCCCCGGCCAGATCGCGATGGAGACGCTCTGGTCGTGCCGGACCTGCATGGCCTGCGTCGAGATCTGTCCCGTGGCGATCGAGCATGTGCCGATCATCGTGCAGATGCGGCGCAAGCTGGTCGAGGACGGGGCCATGGATCCCTTGCTGACGAAGACGCTGCAGACGATTCACAAGACCGGCAATTCGTTCGGCGAGTCGAAGCGCAAGCGGGGCGCGTGGAGCAAGACCTTGCCGTTCAAGGTCAAGGACGCGCGCAAGGAGCCGGCGCAGGTGCTATGGTTCGTCGGCGATTACGCTTCGTTCGATCCGCGCAATCAAAAGGTCACGCAGACATTCGCGACCCTTTTGTACGAAGCCGGCGTCGATTTCGGCATTCTCTACGACGGCGAATCGAATGCCGGCAACGATGTGCGGCGGGTCGGCGAGGAAGGCCTGTACGAGGTGCTCGCCAATGCCAATGTCGCCGCGCTCAAGCAAGCGACATTCAAGACCATCGTCACCACCGATCCGCATTCTTACAATACAATCCGCAATGAATACCCTGATTTCGGCGGCAATTTCCAGATTCAGCACTATACGAGCTTCGTCAAGGAACTGTTCGCAAGCGGGAGGCTGCGGGTTACCCGTCCTCTCAACCTGCGCACCACATTCCACGATCCCTGCCATCTCGGGCGCTTCAACAAGGGCTATGAAGCGCCCCGCGACCTGCTGAAGCTTCTCGGCTGCGAGATCGTCGAGATGGGCCGCAGCCGCGCAAATTCGTTTTGTTGCGGTGCCGGCGGCGGCAGAATCTGGATCCCGGATCCCGTGGCGACGGAGAAGCCGGCCCAGAATCGCATCAAGGAGGCCGCGGCGATTCCGGGCCTTCAAGTGTACGTGGTGAGCTGCCCGAAGGATTTGACGATGTTCGAAGATGCGCTGAAGACGACCGGCAACGAGGGAAAATTCGTCGTCAGGGAACTGATCGAGCTCATTCGCGAGGCCATCCCCGCGCCCCGCACCGAGGAAGTACAGGCATGAAGATTCTAGTCGCCGTCAAGCAAGTGGCCGCTCTCGATGAGGATTTCACGATCCGCGAGGACGGACGCGACGTGGATGCGGAATTTCTCATTCGCGACCTGAACGAATGGGATGATTTTTCGCTGGAAGAAGCGGTCAAAATCAAGGAGGCCGCGACCGAACCCGTCGAAGTGATCGCATTCTCGGTGGGACCTCCGGAAGTGGACGAATCCCTGCGCAAATGCCTGGCAAAGGGTGCGGACCGCGCGATTCGCGTCTGGGATGCCGCGATCGAAGGCTCCGACCCGATCGCGATCGCGCGCGTATTGGCCGCGGTCACGAAGCGCGAGGCACCCGCCATGCTGTTCGCCGGGGTGCAATCCTCGGATCAGGCGTTCGCCGCCACCGGCATCGCCACCGCCGCATTCCTCGGTTGGCCGCATGCTGCCGTGGTGAGCCAGCTGAGCTATTCACCGGGCGCGAACAGCGCGATCTTCCGCCGAGAACTGGAGGGCGGCCTGTTGCACGAAGCGCAGATTCAGTGCCCCGCCGTGTTGACGATCCAATTGGGAATCAACACGCCGCGATACGCCTCGCTGCGAAGCATCAAGCAGGCCGCCGCAAAACCCATCGAGACATTGTCGCTGACCGAGCTCGATCTGGCGGCGGGCGATGTGGGTGAAGCGGGCTCCGCCTCGCGCGTGCGGCGTATGTACATGCCCGACAAGGGTCGCGCGGAGCTCATTTCCGGCGATGTGGCGCAGCAGGCACAACGCCTTGCCGAGATCATCCGCGAGTTCAAGGGGGCCGCACCATGAGCGGAGTCCTGATCATCGCCGAACAGCGGCGCGGCGAATTGCGGCCCGTTTCTTTCGAGCTCATCGGAGCCGCGCAATCCCTGCGCGGCAGCTCGGGCGAGGTCGCCGTGGCGGTCATCGGGTCGGCGCCGGAGCGGTTTACCGACGCGCTTGCGCTTCAAGGAGTCGACGAGATCCTCACCGTCAAGGTAGCCGCGGCGGATTTCGACCCCGACACCTTCGAGGCCGCGGTCGGCGCCTTGATCAACGAGCGTCATCCGGACGTCGTGATGGTCGCGCATAGCGTCGACTCATTCGGCTACGCGGCAGCGCTTGCGGCCAAACTCAAGCTGGGCTTCGCGACCGATGTCTTCAAATTGGAGCGCGTCGACGGCGAGCTCGTGGCCACGCGCGGCGGCTACGGTCAAAAAGTGAACGTCGAAGTCGACTTTGCCGGCCGCACCACCGTGCTGCTCGCCATGCGAGGCAATGTGTACAAAGCGCCGGAACAGAGGGCATCGCCGCGGCTGAGCGCGTTCGCCGCTCCGCCGACATCGAGCCGCACGACGCCGCGCGAATTCATCGAATTGAGCTCGGGAGACGACGTCGACATCGCCGCGGCCGAGTTCATTTTGACCATCGGCCGCGGAATCGGCGAGGAAGCCAAGGTAGCTCAGTTCCGGGAATTGGCAGATGCCATTGGCGCGACGCTCGGCTGTTCGCGACCCATCGCGGACGCAGGCTGGCTGCCCAAGAGCCGCCAGGTCGGACAATCCGGCAAGACGGCGAGTGCCTGTAAGCTCTATATTGCGATGGGCGTTTCCGGGGCCATTCAGCACTTGGCCGGAATGAAGCATGTCGCTACCATCGTCGCGGTCAACAGCGACGCCGAAGCATCGATTTTTGGCGTGGCCAAATACGGAATCGTGGGAGATATCTTTGACATTGCCGAGGAGCTACGCCGATGTTTTTGACGGTTTCAAGGTCGTCTTGCCCACAAATCCTCTGGGTCGGGGTCGCTTCGACCCCGTTGAAATCTGCGCGTAGCGCATTGATATGAGCGCCACTGCCGAAGGCGCCGCCGGTTCCAGTGTCAAGAGCGCCGGCCTGGAGCGCGGCATCGATTGGACCGGTGCATTTTGGGTGGCCAGCGGTGTGCCGCCGCTGGTTTTGTTCTCCATCGGCGCGGTGGCGGCCACCGTTGGAAAGCTTTCGTGGGTCATCTGGGCGGCATCGATCGCGATGGGCTTCATTCAGTCGTTCACGTACGCCGAGATCGCCGGACTGTTTCCCAACAAGGCGGGGGGGACCTCGATTTACGGCGCAATCGCCTGGGTAAGATACGGCAAGGTCATTGCACCCATCTCCGTTTGGTGCAACTGGTTCGCCTGGTCTCCGGTACAGGCCATCGGCTCAGCCCTCGCTGCCGGCTATATCTTGAATGGCCTGTACGCGCCGGACTCGATGATCAACACATGGCAATTCACGCTGCTCGATCTCGGATCGCTCAAGACCGGCCTCAGCTTGCGTATCAACGCCACGTTCGTGTTGGGCGCGGTGATACTGCTCGCGGTCAAATTCATTCAGGATGGCGGCATCCTGCGGTCCGCGAATACCACGAAGATCTTGGGGATCTCCGCGATGATTCCTCTGCTGCTGATCGGCATCGTACCGATCCTGACCGGCGACATCGTCCACGCAAACTACTTCCCATTGGCTCCGCTCGCGCACGACGCCGCGGGCCGCGTCATCGACGGTTCTTGGAATATGTCGGGAATTACGGTCTTCGCCGCCGGCATGTTCCTCGCTGCATGGTCCACGTACGGCTTTGAAACGGCTGTGTGCTACACGGGTGAATTCAAGAACCCCAAGACCGATACCTTCAAGGCGATCTTTTATTCCGGACTGTTGTGCGTGGTGGTGTACACGCTGGTGCCTTTCTCGTTTCAAGGCTTTCTGGGCCTCGGCAGCTTGGTCCATCCCGCGATCGTCGATGCCGCCGGGCAAGTGACGACGGCGGCCGAATACGGCGGCATGCTTGCGCCGGATATCTACAGCGGCATGGGAGTTGCCGCCGTCATGTCCAGAATGGTCCATGCCGGCGCGATCGTCGGGACGGTGGTCGTGATCATGTTGATCCTCGCGCTGGTGCTCTCGCTGATGACCTCGATGGCGGGCTCTTCGCGCACGCTCTACCAAGCGTCCTTGGACGGTTGGCTGCCGAAGTACCTCGCCAAGGTCAACTCGCACGGCGCACCGACCAATGCCATGCTCACCAACCTCGGATTCAATCTCGTGCTGCTGCTCTTGTCCGACACCGTATTCGTCATCGGCGCAGCCAACATCGGCTATCTGCTGTTCAATTTCCTGAACTTGAATGCGGGCTGGATTCACCGGCTGGACCGGCCCCGCCAGGATCGCCCCTGGCGCGCTCCGTCGTGGATACTTGCCGCGGGAGCGGTATTGTCCTTCGTCAATCTTGCCTTCATGGGCTTTGGCGCTGACGTGTATGGCGCCGGAACGCTCAAGACCGGGCTCATTTTTGCCGCGCTGATCATCCCGGTGTTCGTGTACCGCCACTACATCCAGGATAAAGGCACATTCCCTCCTGAAATGGCCGAGGATCTGGAGATGGTCGGAGGCGAGCAGATCGTCAACCGTGCGGGTTTCTGGCCCTATGCAGTGCTGGTGCTGGGCATGGCCGTGGTGGCAATCACTCATCGCCTCGCGGTTTATTAATGCGCCGCCATCAACTGGCCATCTGTCGCCGGCATCAAGGGTCCGCCGGAATAAAAGGTCGATGCCGGCGTTTGCTTCAGGAAGTTGTATGCGACCGCCCCGTAGGGAACATCGGGGCGACTGTCGACTTCCTGCTGCCACGGCAGCACGTTCCGGAACGCAATCCAGGCGGCAGTCGGCGCCGGCGCGAAATTGCGCTTCGGATCCTCCGCTTTGCGCACGTCGAGCCAGTAGGTCGCGGTAAGTAGGTCATAAGCCAGCAGCTGCATGGTCAAATCCACGACCTGACGCCCGCGAACCGCCTTCAGCCGGCTGAAAGCTTCGATGTCGGCGACGCCGAAGTCCGATGCATTGCCTTCGGCGGTTATCGAATGAGCGTCGTTCTGAATCTCGGCCCACACGTCCATGAAAGCGAAATAAGGCTCGAGGAGGCTCGGCGAAAGACGCAGCTGTTCCGGGGTCAGTACATCTTTCGGATAGATCCCGGTAAAGAATGCCGTCGGCCCGCGGTCGCTGAAGCGTTCGATCCGCTGCGCGACCGCTGCGTCCATATTCGCCATCGCGATGGTGAACGCCTCGATCTCGTTGGTCATGGGGTAGGGGTCCCAGTTGGCGGTCGAGATCACATAGCCGTGCCGCCCATGGCTCAGCCGCCCGCCCTTCACGTAGTACTTCATGAATTGCGGTGTCGAGAGCTCCCATGAATCGCCGGGGCCGGCATCCAACAACACCACCGGATTCTGTTCGCCGGAATTGATCTGCACCAATACGTTGTCACGCAGTGCCGCCCAGGCCTGCCACGCCGACCCCTGGCGGATATAGGAGGCGCGCATGCTTTCAGGGTCCTGCAGAATGCGCTTCGGATCGTTCTCGAAAAGGTAACTGCCCCTCAACATCTCCATCAGCCGGGCTGCATCCCAGGCAACCCATTTGAAGGGCCGCTTTTCCTGCACCAACGAGGCCATCGGCGTGACGCTGGAATTCATGCCGAGTTTATCCATCGCGTGGACGAGATCCGCCCATTCCAATGCGCGCTGTCCATCAGCGACCAGGAGCGCCGCGAGCGCGTCGGCATAGGAATTGCTGGTGCCGCCCCCGATCCGTGCGGACAGCGGCTTCAGTCCGGCTTTGTCGAGCGCTTGGGCCGCGCTCATCCGTACGCCTTGAAAGTAAGCGTCCCCGCGCCCGACCATGGTCGCGAGGAAATTGCTGGTCAGGAACAGATCCCCCTCGCCCAACGTGCCGCGTGAATACATCACCGGCGTAACGCGCTTGTTCAGAAGATCGAGCAAGAGCTGCATGAATTGCGGTTCGGCAGCCTCGAACGGCACCGAGTTGGCACGGATGACCAGGAAGGCGCGGACCAAATCCTCATCCGCGATTTCCGGCAAGACGCCTTCCTTGGCTCCCGCACGCGCGCTTGCCAACTGCGTAAACTCGTCGCGCTTGACCTGGATCTCGCGCAGGGCGCCAGCGCCGCGATTGAGACCATAGACGGGAATGTTTTCGGCGCCCGCCTCGGCCCGAAGATCATTGCCGTCGGTCGCTCTCTGGATCGCCTCCGGACTGTAGCGAACTTGCGCCCCATTGCGCGCGACTGCCACGACATCCTCGATGGTCAGATTGTGGCCGGTCAGAGTGACGCTCTTGCCGTCCGCCGCCGCAGTGATCGGCCGATAGTCTGCGGCCGGAGCTGCCGCGGCGATGAAAATCGCAACCGCCGGAAGAAGCGCCAGCATGATGTGTCGAACCGGCATGGACGATCAGATCTTGAAGAAGTAGTTGGAGATCAGGACGACGGCAATGCCGGCCGCCAAGGTGAGATACGGCAACACACCCGCCTTGGTCTCAGTGATCAGTGTTCCGCCGACCTGCAGATCTTCGAGCATCTTGTCGGGAAACCTGCCCTTGTCCTGCGCGTAGTGACGATACCAAAAAACCGGCAATATGAGCGCTGCTGCAAGCGCGCCTGACTTAAGCGCCCAGGGGCTCCATACTTTCGCTCCTGCTCCCATGAAGACCGCGTTAACGAACGCGAAGATAGCGCCGAGTGCGAGCAGCCAGGTCGGAGCGCGATAGGGCCGAGGGGTTCCGCCTGAGTCGATGCGATGTATCCAACCGGCATTGAGATTGAGGAAATTGAATATCATGTAGCCGAAATTCGATATCGTCAGTATGAATACGAAGCTCGGACCGCCGCCGCACGCGATGGACAATAGGACCAGGTTGAAAATGAGATCGGTCCACATCGCCGGTGTTGGCGCGCCGTGAGAATTCACCTTGCTCAAGTAGCGCGGCAACCAACCATCGACGGAACCCTGATAGAGGGTGCGCGACGAGCCGGCCATCGCCATCATGATGGATAGAAGCAATGCCATGACCATCATCACGACGAGCAGAGCCTCGACAACGCGGCCGCCGCCCACCATGCGCGCCAGGGCGGCGGCGACGCCTGAGCCGTCGCTGATCGGTGCAGCAAGCATGCCGGTGACGCCGAGCGCACCTTGAAAGGTGAACGGGACCAGGACGAATAGTCCGATACAAAGGACTCCCGAATAGAAGATGGCCTTGAAGGTGTCGCTTCCCGGATTGCGGAATTCGCTCGTGTAGCATACCGCCGTCTCAAAGGCATACGTGGACCAGGCAGCGAGGAACATGCCGCCCAGCGCGAGCGTCCAACCGCTGAGGCTCCAACTGCCGGGGTCGGGCAAACCGTTGGCCGCCGGGGGAACCAGATGCAGGAAGTTGGAATAGTTCACGTGCCCATTCAGGATCGGCACCACGCCCACGATGATCAGAGGCACGATCACCAGCAAGCCGATATATTTTTGAATGTTGGCCGTACCGGCGATACCGCCATGTTGGATCGCGAAGGTGATCAACATGAATGCGGCGCCGACGAAAAAGGCCGCATTGAGGGAAAAAGTCACCGGGCCTATTGTCTGCGTGTAGAGAGTCCACGCCGTGAAATCATGAATCGGCGCGATTGCGGTGAGTACGTACGCCGCGGCAATGCTGCATCCGAGTGAAAGCACCGGCGACCAGGCGAACCAATTGCACCATACCGAAAGCGGGGCGATCACTTTGCTGTACCTGACCCAGGCGGCGGCACCGTAGATGGATGCACCGCCCGACTTGTTGGGAAACAGCCCCGCAATCTCGGCATAGGTGAATGACTGGATGAACCCCATCATGATCGACAGCGACCAGATCAGAAAACTGAGCTTGCCGACGGCTCCGGCAACCTGGCCAATCGAGAACAAGACCAGCGCAGGCACGCCACTCGCGACCCAAAACGCGCCCTTCCAGTCAATCGAGCGGCGCAATCTGCCGGATTGATCCACTCGGGTTACTTGCCCGCGAACTTGTAGCCGAACTTGATGCCGAGCACGCGCGGCCGCTGCGGAAATTCTGCCAGAACGAACTGGCTGCTGTTGGTCGACAGGCTGGAGTTCACGTTGGACAGGTTTTGCGCGAATGCCTCCACGGTCCATTGATCCTTCGCGATACCGACGGAGGCATCGTAGCTCGAATAGGCCGGTAGGTCGTACGCGGGGACATAGCCCGTGGCCGTGATCATGTGAGCCTGGTGCATGCCGCCCGCCTGCACGAAGGCGTTGTAGTCGTTGAACGCCCATTCATAGCGAATACGGGCGTTGGCGCTGAACGGCGGCGAGTAGGAAGTCGGGCTACCGAGCGGTCCGTAGGGATTCGGAATGTTCGTGATCGGTTTACCGAAATTCGCGCTGGCCGGGTTGTTGTCGATCAGAAAAGGCGAGTTCGTCTGTGAGCTCGAGTTCCAGGCGGCCGAAGCGGTGATCGTCAGGCCGTGCGTCACGCGGGCGATGATCGAGGGTTCGACCCCCCTGACGCGGTAGCTCGGCCCGTTGGTCGCGAAAGCCAGGTTGCCAAGCCCGCCTTGCGGGTCGAAGAAGCCGGTCTGAGCGTTGCCCCAGACTTCCTGATAGATCGCACCGTTGAATTGAACGCGGTGATCGAGCCACTCGGTCTTCCAGCCGATCTCGTTGTTGGTCACATTGTCCGGCACCGTGAAGGCCGGAACGCAGAACTGGTCGATTTTGTCTGAGCCAGGGAGGTGACACGACGTCGTGCGATTGAACTCGCCCGCCCGAAAGCCCTGTGACCAGGTGTAATACAGAAGAATGTCGCCCGTGACGTGCCAGGTCAAGTTCCCGCGCGCCCTGTTGCCCGAGGGGGTCGTGCGGTTCGGCGCGCGCGTCCCGACGTTGGCTCCGTACGGAGCCTTGCAGGGTCCGAAGTAGGTAGTCGGGCCCGTGAGGCCGTAGACGCCCCCCACCTTGCAATAGAAGCTGCCCACGTCGCCGCCGGGACCCTCGGCGTCATCGTACTTGAAGTGGCGAATGCCGCCCGTGATGGTCAAGGTGTGCGGGATCACGTCGAAATCTATCGACGCGAACTCTGCCAGCTGTTTGTAGCCGCGCTCGATGTCGTCGAAGAAGCCAATGGGAGGGTTCGGGCTGAACGCCGGCGAGCCCGGCCACGGCTGGATGGGCAAGAAGCAGTCGTTGGTGAGCCCGGTCGGCGAGCAGAACGGCACCGTCACATACTTATAGTGCGTCATGTCCACGATGTTGTATTTTTCCCAGTACACGCCCACGTTGCCGCGGATGCGCAGCTCGTCCGGCGTGCTGAGGCGCAGCTCCTGGCTGTTGTGCGTGACTCTCTCGACTTCCGTCCACGTCGTACTCGGCGAGTAGCAGTGGCCGGCGGCGGGGTTGGTTTGCGAGTAGCCGGCGCACTGGTAGTAGAAGCCGACAGTGCCGCGCGCGTAGTTCGTATAGTCCTGCTGCTGGTCGACGTTGCGCACCAGATAGGAACCACTGTAGATCAGCTTGAAGTCGTTGATATTTCCGTTGACGACCAACGCGGTGTTTTCGAACTTGTCCTTGTTGTAAGACGGGTTGAACGTGTTCACCGACAGGGGCGGCAGCGGCTGGCCGCCGATCGGCTCGGCGAGCGCATTGAGCTCGGCGCCCTCCGTCCCGCGGGGCATCTCGTAGAACACGCCCTGGGCGTCGATGTTCTGGTACGCCTGCGTCAGCAACGCGTTCCAGTTGTCGTTGATCTTGTACAGGGCTTCCACGCGGATACCCGTGTAGGTCACCGGATTGATTGCGTTGGCGACTTCGCTCGTGTTGTTGATCGATACGCTGTTGGTCGGAATGACACCACCGTTGTAATTGACGGCGCCATGGTCGGTGGGCGACCGGGTGAAGGTGGCCGGGAGGTTGTTGATGTAGCCACCCTGGCGGTCACTGTAGATCACACCCCGCACCGCCAACGTGTTGTCAATGAGCGGCAGGTTGAGCACGGCGGTGATGTTGCTATTCGGGTCTCCGTGGGCGGTGGTCCCGTAGGATGCCTCTACGCTGCCCTCGGTGACATCGAGCTTCGGCTTGTTCGTGATGTAGCGCAGCACGCCGGTCAATGCGCCGCCGCCGAACAGCGTACCCTGCGGGCCCTCGAGAACCTCGATGCGCTCGAGGTCGGCGGCATAGATGTCGAGGTTACGGCCGGGTACCTGCCCCGATTGCTCGTCGAGATAAATGGCGACCGCCGGGAACGCGCCGGTGCTGCCGCTCCCCTGATTGCCCCCGCCGCCGGTACTCAGGCCTCGCATGAAGATATCGCCCTGCCCGGGGCCGTTGGTGCTCTGGCTCACGTTGGGCAGATACTTGATCATCTGGTCGAAGTCCACGACGTTCAACTGCCCAAGCGTCTCGGCGGTGAGCGCTTGGATCTGGATCGGAACGTTCTGGAGGTTCTCCGTCCGGCGCTGCGCGGTGACTATGATTTCACCGAGCGCGTCCGAGGAGCTTTCCGCGGATGCGCTCGCCGCGATGGCGACCGAAGCACCGTGTATGCCAAGGATGGAACAAATCGCGCAGGATAACTTCTGGTTGGGCGTCACAGGTTTCTCCCAATCTTAGCTAAGATCATGACTCGCGCGTCGCCGAATCGGCAGCGCACGTTGTGTCAACGAACTCCATTTAGGTTTCATCCCTTTTACCGGGTCGATCTTTTAAACGACAAACGCCGGCTCCTTGCTGTATATCACGTGCTCCGCCGCAGTCAAATGTTCGTGGGGTCCGGCTCGATGTGGCGGGTGGCCTTGGGCGCGATTGGGCGATGCAATTAGGGTAAGCCTCGCCCACTCGCTTATCGGTGGCCATCGACACCCGAGCGAGACGGAATATGATCCGCTGCACTAGAATCGAACGCGGACATGGAAGCAGCCATCCTCAGCGCTCCTGCATCGCCGATCGAAACCGAGATTGGGCGCATACGCAAGCTCCTCGAGGGGAGCGAGTTCGGGCCTGCACTGGCGGCTGCCCAGGCGCTGCGCGCGCAGGTTCCCGAGAACCGCGATGTGCTCTACATGATCGCCGTGAGCCTGCGCTATCTACGACGCATACCCGAGGCGCTGGCGATGCTCGGAGAATTGGAAAGGCGCCACCCGGACTATAGTCGAGTGTTTCAGGAACGCGGCCATTGCCATGTGGCGATGCGTTCCGCGAAGCCTGCGATCGAAGCTTTCGTCCGCGCAGTGACTCTAAACCCATCGCTTCCCGCGAGCTGGAACGCACTGCAAGTGCTGTTCCGCATGGCCGGCCGCCAAGCCGATGCGGACAACGCCGCCAGAGAGGCCGCGAAGCTCGCGAACTTGCCTGCGGAGATCCTGACCGCATACAGCATGTTCGCGGACGGCGAGATCTCGGCGGCCGAGCATGTCGTGCGCCAGTACTTGCTGACCCATGGCAATCACATCGACGGTATGCGGCTGCTCGCACAGATCAGCATGAAACTCGACGTCGTGGACGATGCCGAGCTTCTCCTCGAGCAGGTGCTGGTGCTCGCACCGGACTATCATGCCGCCCGCTACGAGTATGCGCTCGCGCTGCTGAACCGCCACAAACACGTACGCGCGCGCGAGGAGATGGAGAAACTCCTTGCAACCGATCCGAACAACAGGGTCTACCGCACCACCCGTGCGACGATATGCGTCGGATTCGGCGATTACGCACAAGCGCTGCCGCTGTATCGTGAGATCCTGGCCGAGACGCCGAAAGATCCCGAGCTCCATTTATCGATCGGGCATGCGCTGAAGACGCTCGGTCAGACGCAGGACGCGATCGAGTCGTATCGCGCTGCGACGGCGGTCAGGCCCCAGTACGGCGAAGCGTACTGGAGTCTCGCGAATCTCAAGACCTATCGGTTTACGGATGCCGAAATCGCCGGCATGCGCGCCTGCGAGGCGGCAAACGTTCAACCGGCCGACCGCTATCATCTATGTTTCGCGCTCGGCAAGGCACTCGAAGACCGAGGCGAGTACGCGGAGTCATTTGCGTTTTACGAACGGGGTAACGCGCTGAAGAAGGCCGAGTGCCGCTACCGGCCGGAGCCGCTGGAGCGAAACGCCCGGCTGCAGGCGGCCGTATGCACGCGGGAGTTCTTCGCCGCGCGTCAGGGCTTCGGCTGCCCCGACCCCTCGCCGATTTTCATCGTCGGGTTGCCGAGATCGGGCTCCACTCTCATCGAGCAGATCCTCTCCTCGCACTCCCGGGTGGAGGGAACCATGGAGCTCGCGGACATTCCGCGTCTGGTGCAGGATCTGCGGGGGCGCGAGCAGACCGACTCGGCCCCGCGCTACCCGGGCGTCCTCGCCGATCTCGGCGCGCAAGAGTTCATGCGCGTTGGGGAGAAGTATCTCGACGACACGCGGTTGTACCGCAAGGGCAAACCGTTCTTCATCGACAAGATGCCGAACAATTTCCGGCATCTCGGACTGATTCATTTGCTGCTGCCCAACGCCAAGATCATCGATGCGCGCCGGGACCCCATCGCCTGCTGCTTCAGCAACTACAAGCAGCTGTTCGCCTCCGGACAGCAGTTCACCTACAGCATCGAGGACATCGCTCGTTATTATCGAATGTATGCCGAGCTCATGGCGCATTGGAACGAGGTGCTCCCGGGCCGGATATTGCGGATCCAGCACGAGGACGTGGTCGACGATCTCGCGGGGAACGTGCGCCGCATCCTCGATTTCTGCGAGATCGAGTTCGAACCGGGCTGCATCGAGTTCTACAATACGGAGCGCGCCGTGCACAGTGCGAGCTCCGAGCAGGTGCGCCGGCCCATCTATCGCGAAGGCGTGGACCAATGGCGTCACTACGAACCCTGGTTGGGTCCTTTGAAGGAGGCCTTGGGTCCGCTCGTCAAAGGGACATGAGCGGCAGGTCCGGGGTCAGGCCCTGGGGCCCAGCACGTCAGCCCACCGCCATCCGCTTTTTCTTTTCCGGATCGTCGAACGGCAGGGTATGCGCGCTTGCGGGTCCTTTGAGGTTCTTGCCGCGAATCTCCAGCCGGGTCCCATGGACCGCGACGGGAACGTCGAGGCGAGCAATGGCCATGGACTTGCGGGTCAGGGTCGACACCATGGCGCAGGTGACGACGCCCACCTTTTTGTCGCCGGAATAGACGATATCGCCCATGTCCGCCGGTGCGTTGCCATCCACCAAAAGGCCGAAGATCTTGAAGCGCTCCTTCCCCTTCAAGCGGGCGTGAGCATCCGCGCCATTGAAGTCGTTCTTCCCGGGACTGACGGTGAAATCCAGGCCGAGTTCCCAGAGACTGTCGCCGGGAGGGTCCTTGTCGAAGGGATACATCTGGGACATGTCGTAGGGATAAAACAGCAGCGAGCTCTCGACTCGCAGGTAATCCAGAGTGGTGAAGCAGGTGGGAATGATGCCGAGCGATTTGCCTTCGCCGAGGATGGTATCCCAAATCAGCCCGGCGTCTTCGCCCCTGCAGAAGATCTCGTAGCCGCGTTCGCCGGTATAACCGGTGCGTGAAAACTTGACGGGACGGCCGAACAAGGTCGCCGGCATGTGATGAAAATATTTAAGGTCGCGAATGCCGGGGACATGCTTGGCAAGAAAATCGACCGCCACCGGACCCTGCAAAGATAGATCGTGCAGATCGTCGTCGACGATCATCGCGGCGTTGCGGCCAACCACGTATTTCGTCAAGGTTTCATGACCCGCACCGCTGCCGTGTACCACCATCCAGGAATTCGGGCCCACGCGGTACAAGATACAGTCTTCGATGAAGTGGCCGGCGTCGTTCAACATGCAGGCGTAGGCGGATTTTCCCGGATAAATCTTGGTGACGTCGCGCGTTGTCGCGTAGTTCAATACGGCGGAGGCGTGCGGCCCGACGAGGTGCAGTTTTTTCAGGCCCGACACGTCCATCAGACCCGCCTTGGTGCGGATCGCCACGTGATCTTGGGCAATATCTTTCGCGTAGGTCCACGCGGTGCCCATGCCGTTCCAATCCTCGAGCTTCGATCCCAGTGCTCGATGCCGGTCCGCGAGGACCGAAGTACGCCAGCTAAGTGCCATAATTATTGCCTCCAGAGTTTTGTCTCTTCGCGGGCAGCGGAAACAAATAGCATGTCAGTTACTGTAGTGCAAATTCATTGCGTGCAGTGTAAATTGAGCTGCAGTTGCATGGAAGCATCCGGAGGCCTTGCGTGGCGCGTTTACCCAAAAAACCGAGATCAAGCGCCGTATCGGCGGCCGCTTCGAGAAACGTCGGCCGGCAATTGGGCGCCGTCGCGCGGCGCGTCCGCGAGAGCCAGGATCTGACTTTGACGGATGTTGCGACCTCCGCCGGCATCAGCGCAGGGATGCTCAGCCGCTTGGAAACGGGCCACGTCACCCCCAGTCTGGAGACGTTGGTCGCGCTGGCGGACGCGCTCGGCGTGCTGCCGGCGTTGCTGCTGCAGCAGCTCGGCGGGGATGAGGAGGGGGCGCAACGTGTGCCGGCGGGCCAGGGACTCGAAGTCATTCGGCGCGGCACACGCCGCGGCCATACTTACCATCTCTTGGCTGCTCAGCGCGGCCCGCGAAAATCGTTCGAGCCGTTTCTCGTGACGCTAACCGACAAGAGCGAAGTGTTCCCCGGATTTCAGCACCCCGGTACCGAGTTCATTTACATGCTCGCCGGATCCTTGACCTATCGGCACGGCAGCCACTGCTATCCGTTGGCGGCGGGCGATTCATTGAGTTTCCGCGGCGACGTACCCCACGGCCCCGAGACTTTGGATAGGGTGCCGATTCGAATGTTGTCGATCATCATTTACGATGAAGAGCATTGAGGGGCTTGGCGGCGCTCATCGAGGCCAGCTTCTCCTCCAATGCCTTGCCAAAGTAGGCCTGCGGGTTTGAGGCGGTAACGTGTTCGCGCCGTTCCCGCGCGGCGATGGCCGCCTTGGCCGTATCGAAGGCAGCGCGCAATGAGCCGGCGGCGGGCAACGCGTCGCGATAGAAGGCCTCGCCAAAGTAGGTGAGATCGCTGTCATTCGAGCAGCCGAAGGAGGTGCGGTCGGCGGCAGCCGCCGCGATGACGATGGTTTGCGGGCCTTTCAACGACTCGATGAAGCCGCCCGCATAGCACGCCGAAACGATGATCACGCGCCACCTGATTCCGGATTCGCGCAGCGCATCGGCGAGGTCTTCGGGAGTCAGATCCTGCAGCGGCAGCTGCGAATTGGACACGGCGATTGCGGGGTCTTCCGTGCCATGCGAGGAGATCGAGAGGAACAGCACGTCTCGTTCGAGATTCATGCGCGAGCCGAGGCCGAGCAACGCGTACTTCAATCCGGTTACGGTCGCGAGCGGGGCGCCCTCCAAATCGCGCTGATCGTTGATCAGCGACAGCCGTCTCGCGCCGGTGTCGTAGCGCTCGCCGATGACGCGCGACGCCAAGCCGACTTCTTGCGTGAACACCTTCTGGTCGCCGACGCCGGCGAAACCGAGAAAAAACGACTGGGCCACCGGCGAAGTTTCGCGGCCGACCGCCTCGAGAGCGCGATCGATGCGGGCCGCCTGTGAGAACAAGACTGCCTCGCCGTCGGCGGCCGCTTCGTCCGACAGGACTGCCGGCGTTTCGAGCGGAGCCCACACGTCGGGAATGACATCGAGTGCGTCGCTCAGCCAGCAGAACCCCACGATGAACGCGACGCCGACGCAGGCTGCGGCACGCTGTGTTCCACCCGTGATGGCATGCAATCCGCGCGCCAGGTACAGCAGCGTGTACAGACCGACCAGGATGGCCCCGGCCAGGAACCCGTCAGGATCGAGGTAGACCGCCGCCACGCTCGTGAACAGCAGCGGCACCGGCACGGCTCCCATCGCAACTGCGAACACGGGCCCGAACGTATGGTTTACGCGTGTCCGCCATTGCAGCAGGGCGGCCAGCGTCAGGATACCGAGCACGTACCAGGCGAAGAGCGGGATGTCGTCCGCAAAGAATTGCGGGTCGGGCTGAGACTGCCAGTGGTCGATTGCAACCCAGGCCGCGAGCGTTGCCACACCCATGAGCAGCGTCGCGCGCAGCGGGTTGCCGGCCGGAGCCCAAGGCACGGGCCTCAATAGCCACAGTCTCATCCAGGTTCTTAGCCAACCGTGCGGCGGATGGTCGGCGTTCGTGACGGTCTCGGTCATGGCGGTCGTGGATGATAACAGGAGGCTACTGGAGCGCGTGTTTCTACGGTATGTTCCGCACGGGAGCGGGCGGAGGTTCAAGATGGCCTTATATAGATTGGGAGATGATTCTCCAACCATTGCGCCGAGCGCCTACGTCGCGCCGAGCGCCTCGGTCATCGGCAAGGCGTTTCTTGCCGAACAGAGCAGTGTGTGGTTCGGAGCGACCCTGCGCGGCGACAACGAGATCATCCGCATCGGCGTCGGCAGCAATGTGCAGGACGGGGCCGTGATGCACACCGATCTTGGTTTTCCACTGCTGGTGGGCGCGAATGTCTCCATCGGCCATCAGGCCATGCTGCACGGCTGCACCGTGGGCGACGGCTCGCTGATCGGTATCCAGGCGGTGGTACTGAACGCGGCCGTCATCGGCAGGGGCTGCCTGGTCGGCGCCGGCGCCGTCATTACCGAACGTAAGGTTTTCCCCGACGGCACGCTCATTCTCGGAGCGCCCGCCAAGGTGGTGCGCGAACTCAAGCCCGAGGAGCGCGGCAATCTCATCGAGATTGCGGCACACTATGCGGCGCGCGGTGCCCACTACCGCAGTCATTTGCAGCTGATACCTGAAAATCACTAACGAGGAGATGCGCATGCCGGAGGATCAGGATCGGGATTTGAGCAGGCGGGAATTTGTGCAGGGAACCGTGTCGGGGTTGGCATTGGCCGCGGCTCCCGCAGCGGTGTACGCCGCCGGCGCGAAGGACGCGGACAAGGCCGCGGTACTGGCGCAGGTCGTGCCGATGCACGCCGAGAATTTGCGGCGGCTGCAGGAGTGGATCGCGCTGCCGTCGATCGCCGCGGAGAACCGAAATTTCCCGCAAGGGCCGGAGTACATGGCCAAGCTCGCGAAAGACGCGGGTTTTACCGGCGTGAAGCTCATCCCGACCTCGGGCAAGCCGGGAGTGTTCGGCAAAATCGATGCCCGGGCGCGCACCACGATGGCCATCTATTTCATGTACGACGTGAAACAGTTCATCCCCGAGGAGTGGAGTTCACCGCCGCTCGAGGGCCGCTTGGTGCAGAAGCCGGGTCTGGGGACGGTATGCATGGGCCGCGGCGCGGTGAATCAAAAGGGGCCCGAGAATTCCTTTCTGAGCGCGCTCATGGCGTTCAAGGCGGCGGGCAAGAAATTGCCGGTGAATCTCGTGCTGGTGTGCGAGGGCGAGGAGGAGATAGCCTCGCCGCATTTTCACGAGGTGATCGAAAATCCCGAAGTGCTGGCCGAACTCAAGCGCTGCGTCGGGGTGTTCATGCCCGAAGCGGGGCAGGATCGCGATGGCGGGGTGCAGGTGTCGCTCGGCGCGAAGGGCGTGGTGGAACTCGAGTTGATCTCCAGCGGGGAGAAGTGGGGCCGCGGGCCGGCACACGATGTGCACTCGAGCCTCGAGGCGCAAGTGGATTCGCCCTCCTGGCATCTGGTACAGGCGCTGAACACCTTGATCGAGGCCGATGGTCATACGCCGGCGGTCGAGGGATTCTTCGACAAAGCACGGCCGTTGACCGCCGCGCAAGAACAAATGATCCGCGAGCACGCGGCAAAGACCTCCGAGGCCACCGTGCAGCAGGTGCTCGGCGTGAAGCACTGGGTGCACGACAAGAATTGGGTGGATTCCTTGATGCTGCTGGAATCGCGGCCGACGATCAATATCGAAGGGCTGGTCGGCGGATACACCGGACCCGGCGGCAAGACCGTGCTGCCGCACAAGGCGGTGGCCAAGATCGACATGAGACTGGTGCCGGACATGACTGCCGCCGACACGCTCGGCAAGCTGCAGGCGCATCTGGCCAAGCACGGATTCGCCGACATCGAAGTCAACATGAGCGGCGGCTACGACCCCACCACAACCGATCCGGCCAGCAAGCTGATACAGACGCAGCTCGCGACGTACCGCAAGCTCGGGGTGGATCCGCAGCTATGGCCGCGCTCGGCCGGCTCCTGGCCGGGCTATGTATTCACGGGCGCGCCGTTGAAATTGCCGGCAGGGCATTTCGGATTGGGTCACGGCACGGGCGCGCATGCGCCGGACGAATACTATCTGATCGAATCGACCAATCCCAAGGTGCAGGGACTCGACGGCGCGGTGGCATCGTTTGTCGACTACCTGTATGCGCTAGCCTAGACGCGGCCGTTCGCGGCCGGGATTATTGAACAGTCACCGCGGAGCTGGTGATGGCATCGACGCGCACCTTGACGACATCGGTCGTGTGCTGACCTTCGGCGGTGTCGAAGTACTGGCGGTCGACCGCAATGGTGCGCGGCGCGAGCGGCGATACGGTGTAGCTGACCTGTTTGGTCTCCGAGCGCGTCATGCCGTCGGCGGTCTTCCAGTCCACCCGGTAGTGGATCATGCCGCTGCAGCCGTTGGCGCCGCAGCCTTCGCCATTGATGCCGAACGCGATGCGGAACTCATCCTTGTTGAGCCGCATGACGAGAGGGTCCTGGGTCAGCGAGACCGATCGCGCCGGCGGAGGGGCGGCGCCGGCTGCGGCGCTCACTGTCAGCATCGCCAAGAGGGAAAGCGCGGTCGTCTTCATTCGTCACTCCAGTTGCCGGCGCATGCCAAATGCATGAGCGTTCCGGTGCACGATAGTCCCGCGCCGGCGCGACGACAAACGATGAAAAATCGCCAAACGCGAGAATTCTCTCATCTATCGGCGCGCGGCAAATTCGCTGAAAACCAGGACTTTACGCACGATAGGCGCCGCTTATCACGCGGCATCTTTGGGTTCGTCAGGGTGCCGGTGTGTGGTCCGGATTGGCGGCGGGCTTGTCACGGGCCTTGTCCGGCTTCACGGCGGCCCGCGCTTTTTTCGCACTCTGCTTGGCCGCGGCGGCGACCTCTTGCGCTCCTTGCTTGGTGGCGACGGCCACGTCGTGCGCGACCTCCTTGGCCGACACCGCCACTTGCTGCGCGCCTTCCTTAGCAGCGTCCGCCACGGCCTTGGCGTCGCGCTTGACCGTCTCTCCGGCCGCCTTGGCGTCCGCGGTCACCTTTGCGGCCACGTCTGAGGGTGGCTCGTCCGCCGCGCGCGCGCTCAGCATCATCAGGCCGGCGCCGCAGGCGGCGGCGCCGAGTGCGATGCGCGCGGCCAGCGCGCGAGGATATCTCGCCATGGTTTTCAGTTCCTTCTTCAATCGAACACGTTGCCGTATTGCTTGCGGAGCAGCACTTTCTGCACTTTGCCGGTTCCGCCGAGCGGCAGCGCCTCCAGGAAGATCACTTGGTCCGGCACGCATAGACGCGCGACTTGCCCCGACAGGAATTCGAGGATTTCCTCGCGCTCGAGCGCGTGGCCGTGCTTGCGCACCACGAAGAGCAGCGGTCTTTCTTGCCACTTCGGATGCTTCACGCCGATGACCGCGGCCGCGGCCACCGCGGGATGGCCGATGGCGGCGTTTTCCAGATCGATCGAACTGATCCATTCGCCGCCCGTCTTGATGAGATCTTTGACGCGATCTCTGATCTGCATGATGCCGCGCGCATCGATGGTGGCGATGTCGCCGGTGGGAAACCAGCCGCGACGAACGGCGAAGTATCGCTCTTGTAATACCCGCTCACGATCCACTGCCCGCGCACCATCAATTCGCCCTGCGATTTGCCGTCGCGCGGCAACGTGGCGCCGGTTTCATCCACGACTTTCAGTTCCACGCCGAACACGGACTTTCCCTGCTTGGCGATGATCGAATGCTGGTCGGCCGGGGGCAGCTGCTTCTGCGCGCAATCCAAGGTGCCATGGTCGCCACAGCGACCGTCTCCGTCATTCCCCAGCCATGCCGCACATCGATCCCGTAGCGCTCGCTCAAGGTGGCGATCAAGGCGGCAGGCATCGCGGATCCGCCCGAGACCAGTCGCCGCAGAGTCGAGAAACGCAAATCGTGCTGTTCGAGGTACTGCACCAGGCACAGCCAGACCGTGGGAACACCGGCACTGACGGTGACTTTTTCCGCTTCCATCATTTCGTACAGGGCGGCACCGTCCAGGCGTGGGCCCGGCAGCACCAATTTCGCTCCGCCGACCAATGCGGCATAGGGGATGCACCAGCCGTTGACGTGGAACATGGGCACGATCGGCAGAATGGTTTCCAGCTGCGAAATGCCCAATGGCCGGGCATGCAGATCACCATCGCGTTGATCAGCATCGAGCGATGCGAATACGAGGACGCCTTTCGGATTGCCGGTCGTTCCCGAGGTGTAGCAAAGGACGGCAGCGGTATGTTCGTCGAATTCCGGCCACTCGAATTGCTCGCTGTGCTCGGCGATCAGCTCCTCATAGCAGCGCAGGTTGGGTATCCCATCTGCCGCGGGCATGTTGGCCGCGTCGCTCATGGCAATCCAGAGTTCGACCGTGGGGCAATGAGGAGCGATGCGCTAGATCAACGGCGCGAAGGTCGCGTCGAACAGCAGTGCGCGATCGTCGGCATGGTTGATGATGTAAATCAACTGCTCGGGATGCAGGCGCGGGTTGCAGGTGTGCATCACCATGCCGCTGCCGGAGACCGCGTAGTAGGCCTCCAAGTGGCGATGATTGTTCCAGCTGAGCGATGCGACCGCGGAGCCCGCATCCAAGTCCCAGATCGCGCAAGGCGTTCGCCAGTTTGCCGCACCCGCGCGGCGCAATCGGCAATAGGTGTAGCGAAAGATCGGACCGTGCGTTTCGCGCGCGACGATCTGCGGTTTCGCCGAATTGCGCTGCCGCATGCTCGATGATGCCGGAAATCAGCAACGGCCGGTTCATCATCAGTCCAGGCTGCAGCATTTCTTACCTCTCCCGTGCATCCGATCGCGGGCGCAATCCGAATTCCCTTCGAACCTTTGAACACGCCGGATTGCATTCAACAATCGAAGGGGATTTCCATGAAATCGAATTTGCCACATCGCTTAGGCCTGCTCGCCGCCGCGATGCTCCCATTATATGCCGCCGCATCCAGCCACCGAGAGGCGCCGGCCATTGCCGGCCAGCCGCGAGTCGATGGTACGGACTTCTACATGTTTCGCAGCTACGAACCGGGGCGCAGCGGCTATGTGACTTTCATCGCCAATTATATCCCGCTGCAGGATGCCTACGGCGGACCGAACTATTTCAGTCTCGACCCGCAAGCCGTGTACGAAATCCAGGTCGACAATGACGGCGACGGCGCCGCCGATATGCGCTTCGAGTTTAGTTTTACCAATACTTATAAGGACTTGGCGGTAACCAGCGGGGGCGAGAAGATCGCGGTGCCGCTCATCAATATCGGACCGATCGATCCGGCAGGTACGAATCTCAACCTCATCCAGAGCTATTCGATCTCGCTCGAGCGCGGCGGCCGGCGCGAGGCGCTCGGCAACGCGACGCTCGGCGGCGCCAAATTCTACAAACCCGCCGACAACATCGGCCACAAGTCGATCGCGGACTATGCCGCCTACGCCGCAAATTTCATCTACGAGGTGAGCATTCCGGATTGCCAGCTCCCGGGGCGCGTATTCGTCGGTCAGCGCAAGGACGGCTTCGTGGTGAATCTCGGCGAAGTGTTCGATTTGGTGAACACCAATCCCGTGGGTCCGCGAGACGGCGAGCCGAACACCTTGACGTACAAGAACGTCACTTCGATTGCGCTGGAAGTGCCGACCAACTGTCTGACGCACGGCAAAGATCCCGTGATCGGCGCGTGGACGACAGCCAGCCTCCCGGCCGCGGGCGGCGGCGATCAGGATGGCGACCGCGCCCAAGTTTCGCGGCTGGGCATGCCGCTCGTCAACGAACTGGTCATCGGCTTGCCGGACAAGGATAAATTCAACGCCAGCAGTCCGATTCACGATGCGCAATTTTTGAACTATGTGACCAACCCATCGCTGCCGGTACTGCTCAATGCCTTGTTCGGCAATGCCGCGCTCGTTCCCGCCACCCCGCGCAGCGATTTGGTTGCCGCGTTTCTGACCGGTGTGAAGGGGCTCAACCAGCCGCTCAAGGCGACGCCCAGCGAAATGTTGCGCTTGAACACCTCGACTGCGCCGACGCCGGCGGCAGCGCAGAACGATCTGGGTGTGCTGGGAGGTGATCTGGCCGGTTTCCCCAACGGCCGGCGCCCCTACGATGATGTCGTGGACATTACCCTGCGGGTTGCCGAGGGCGCGCTGTGCGGCGCCATCGGTAATTGCGGCACGGAGACCAGCGATCCGAATCACGGCAATCCGTACACCGATGGCGCGCGCTCGGCGGGACCCGACGCGGCGCACGCGCACGTCAGCGGGGCGATCAATCCGGCGGACACGTATCTGCCGGGGTTTCCGTATCTGTCGACGCCGATTCCGGGGTCGCCCAACGGCGCCAACGGGATAGCGAAGTAGCCGAGTCGCTCAACTGGCACGCAAGGCGCCACGGTGTCCTACCGTGGCGCCTCAAGCTTCCAGCGATGGCAACGGCTTGTCGAGCAGCTCATAACCGGCGCGCCGGCGAAACCCGTGGCGCGCGTAGAAATTGCGCGCGCGTTCGTTCGCGACGCCCACCTGCAATTGCAGTCGAACCAAGCCGCGCTGCGCCAGCTCGCCTTCGGCCCGTGCCAACAGCAGCGCGCCCACGCCCAACGAGCGCTTGTCCCAGGAGACGAATAGTTCGTCGATTTCCGCCATCGAGCCGCCGTGCTCGAGGCTGAACATGAAGGCCGCCAGCAGATAGCCGCACAATCGACCCTCCGTCTCGGCGACCCAGCAGGCGCCGCGGTCGGGCTCGGCGAGCAGCGCACCCAGCAGGGTTTCGATGCGCGGCCGGTCGAAACCCTCCACGGACTCGTATTCCCAGTAGCGCTGCACGAGCGATGCAATGCCCGCGATATCCTCGATCGTTGCCGGCCGGATCAACATTTTCTTATGCGCTCCCTCGAGCTTTATGGATGCGAGGCGGCGGCCTCTTGCTCCCGATACGCAGCCCAGCTTTGATTGATCAAGTATGCATGGATATCGTCGACGTCGTGCTCGCTCAGGATGTCGTCGAATCGCTCCATCCCGGACGGCGCGAGCACCCCCTTCAGCACGATGTCCTTGAAGGCCGCATGCAAGCCGTCGTTGAGCTTGCGCAGGTCAGGGGTGCTGCTCGGCCCGAGCACATGGCAGCGCGAACACTCTGCGACGAACTTGAGCTCGCCGGCATCGATCTGCGCCTGGCCGGCGGTCTCGGGAGGCGGTTTGAAAAACGGCTCTTCGGTGCGCGGCGGCGGCGGCGGCACGGCGCCGCCGCCCAGCCTGAAGGCAATGATGCGGTTGGTGTTCTGATATTTGAGCGCGGCGCTGCTCGGCGGGATTGGGCCCACCGTAATCGCGGCGCCGCCATATCCCGCTTGAATGGCGACGAACTGCTCGCCGTTCACCGCGTAGGTCATGGGCGCCGCCATGAGATGGCTGCCGGTCTTGATCACTTTCAAGGCCTTGCCGGAATCGGCCGCATAGACCCAGAGTTCGCCGCTGCCGCGTCCCTGGAACACGAGATTTCCGGCCGTCGACATCACGCCGCCGTCGTAGCCGCGTATCCCTGCGGATGTGGTGTGTTCCCAGACGGTCTTCTGCGCCACCGGATCCCACGCGCGCAGCAACTCGCGCACCGGATTCACCTTGCGCGTCGCCCTGATCGCCTGCAGGGTGGGCACCGGGCCGTACAGCTTCTTGAGGGCGGCGGCATCGTAGGTATCATCCGGAAAGACCCCCTGTACCGTGAAGAACCCGTCGAGATATTTCAGGCTGCCCCCGTTGTGCAGCATGTCGATCCAGACCGCGGACATGTCGATGACCGGGATGTAGACCAGGTGGGTCTGCGCACTGTAGGACATGGGATTCCAGGTGTGGCCGCCGGCCCAAGACGGGTACACGTTCTTTGGCGACGCATACCAATCGGCCGCCGCGGTGAGTACCGGCCGGCCGGTCGCCATATCGACATGCGACGCCCAGTTCACGTAAGTATAGTTTTTTGCTGAGAGCAGCTTGCCGGTCTTGCGATCGAGGACATAGAAGAAGCCGTTCTTCGAGGCCTGCATGATGACGGAGCGCTGACTGCCGTCGAGTTGCAGATCGGCGAGAATCAATTTTTGCACCGAATCGAAGTCCCAGCTGTCGCGCGGCGTGGTTTGGTAGTACCACGCCATGTGTCCGGTGGCGGCATCCAGCGCCACGATGGAGGCGGTGAACAGGCTGTCGAGCTTCGCCGGCCCGAGCTGGCGTAGATCATACGGCGCCGCATTGGCAGTGCCGAAGTAAACGAGGTTCAAGCCGGGGTCGTAGGCAAACCCATCCCAGGCCGTGCCGCCGCCGTGCAGGTCCGGACTGCGATGCGGATCCCAAGTCTTGTCCGCCAGCGCCAGTTCCGGATTCTCGTACTGCTGTCCGACCGCCGGCGGCACCGTGTAGAAGCGCCATTTGAACGCGCCGCTCTCCAAATCGTAGGCCGCGACATAACCGCGCACGGCGGTGTGCCCCATGTCGGCGCCGCCGTTGCCGATGACCACGACGTTGCCGGCAATCTGCGGTGCGCCGGTGCTGGAGTAGGGCAGCTTGTGATCCGTGATGGTGTCGGCTTCCCAAATTTTCTTGCCGGTCGCGGCGTCCAATGCGTGCAGGCGTCCATCGGTGGAGGCGACATAGACCTTACCCTTCCACACCGCCACCCCGCGGTTGACCAAGTCGCAGCAGGGGTGTCTGCCGGTGAAATAGTCGGGCTTCGGGTCGTAGCGCCACAACTCCCGACCCGTGGCGGCATCGACCGCGTAGACATAGCCCCAGGTTCCGGAGGTGTACATCACACCGTCGATGACCACCGGGGTCGCTTCCTGGCCGCGCATCGGAAGGCCTAAGTCGTATTGCCAGGCAAAGCCCAGCCGCGCGATGTTCTTCGCGTCGATGTGGCTCAAGGGCGAATAGTAGCTGCCATCCTTGTCGCGCCCGGTGGTGAACCAGTTCTGCGGTTCTGCATCCGCTCCTGCCAAGCGCGCCGCGTCGACATTGCCCGCAGTGCGGGGCGCGGCCGCGAGCGCCGTGCCGCACGCCAGCAGCGCGACGGCGCGGATGCCGGCACGCGCGAACGTTCGATTCTTGAGCAAGGCCGCTTCTCCTGCACGGCCGGCTGAACTTTTAGCGGCCCTCGGACGCGAACGGTATCACGCGGCGGCCGCTCTGCAACAAAAACGATCGCCTCAGCGCGCAGTCATGGGGCGGTAGAGGCGGTTGTTGCGCCAGACAGGCTTGATGACGACGCCGTTGATGCCGCTCGGCGGCACGGGACAAACACCGGTGGCGCCGTAGCTCAGCGCCGAGGCGAGAAGTCCCTCGGCGGTGTCGCCGAGGGTGTGCGTGAAGTCGTCCGCAACCGAACAGCCGGGCACCAAGACGCCTTCGGTTGCCACGGTATTTTGGGGCGTGAAGCCGTCGGGATAATCGCCGAAATTCTTGGCATTGACGCCCTGGAATTGGATCGAGAAGTAGGTCACGGCGCAATTGTCGGCGGGATAGAACCCGTAGGGCTTGCCGCAGGTGGTCGAGCCGATCTGGATGACCTGCACGTTGACGCCTTGCAGGCTGTTGATGATGGATTCGCTGGCGGAACAGGTGCTGCCGCCGGTCAGCACGAACACCCGCGCCAGGTTCAACGAGGGGAGTGCCTGGCCCGCAGGCAGCGACAGGCCTTGAGTGGTCGTGTGAAAACCGAGCGGCGTAATGGCGTCCAGGGTCACCGGGTTGACCGTGGGATTCTTGCTGTTGAATTGATCCAGCTCGAACGTCTGTCCGGCCGTCGGGGTCGGCCCCGCGATCATGTAGGCGACCTCGCTGGCGATGTCCAAGTAGCCTCCGCCGTTATAGCGGATGTCGAGGACCAGATCGTGCACCCCGGCGCTTTTCAGCTGGGTGAATGCAGCGACGAGTTCGCTCTCTGCGGTCGCGAGATGGTCGTTGAACAGCATGTATCCAACCAGATCCCCGGCCGCCGTCGAGAGCGTCTTGACGTTCTGTACCGGAGTTTCGGTGATGTTCGCGGACACCAGCGTCACGGTGCGCGGCTGCGCCGCGCCCAAGTCCTGGATCGAGAACGTGTGGCTCTCTCCGACGGTTTGCGGGCTCAAGCCCGCGTTCAAGGTGTTGATGCTTGTCTGATCGTTGGCATTCACCAGGTCGACACCATCGACGGTGAGAATCTGCGCGCCGCGCGCCAAGCTCGCCGGGGCAAGCGCAGCCGGAGAGCCCGGCTCGGTGTAGGCCACCACGACTTGGCGCGGCGGAGTCGCGGACAGGATCACGAAATTCGCCCCGTACCCGGCTTGCACGCCGGATTGCGACAGCGCCTCCCAGGTCGCGGTGGGGTAGGTGAAATGGAACCGATCCTTGGGCTTGCCGGACGCAGTGGTCGCGGAGGTTTTCAACGCATCGAAGTACGTCGCGTCGGATGCAAAGCCGGCCGGATCCTGATCCGGGACCTCGCTGAACCAGAGGTAGAGGTCGTTGGTCCACGATCGCAGCCAGTTCTTTTCGTCAAGCGCGGTGCCCGGGCGGTCGGGGTAGGGTTGCATCGTCGCCGGATCGGTGCCGCTGCGCGGCGTCACGCACAGCGCCGCGAAAGTCGTCGGTGGTGAAAATTGGCCCTTTACCCATTCCGTGGTGCTGGTGGGAGGAGTGGTAGCAGCCGGCGCGCTGCCGCCCCCGCCACCGCCCCCGCAGGCCGACAGCAGCGCCACGGCTGTGCTCGTGAGAACCAGCCCCTTTCGAGAAATAAACATGGCAGACATCCTTGTCGTGGCCCCGTGGCGGAGTTCAAATGTTACACCCTGTGACAAACCGAAGTCTTTTGGCACCGACCTCATTGCACAATACGCAAATGATTTGCGCCACAGTTAAATTTCATGGTTAGATTCGCACATGGCCACGCTCCAGACGAACCCGTGTCGCGCCGGCGAATTTCCCTAGTCCCGCATGCCCCATCGCCTACTTCGTTTCGGCCTGTCGCGTAAGCATCCTGAACCGCGAATGTTCGCGCGCCACGATGTGTTGCGGCCCGCGTATGACGTGGTCATCATCGGCGCGGGCGGGCATGGTTTGGCGGCCGCCTATTACTTGGCGCGCGATCACGGCATTCGCAATGTGGCGGTACTCGACAAGGGCTACCTCGGCGGCGGCAATACCGGCCGCAACACCACCATCATTCGCTCGAACTACCTGACTCCGGAAGGGGTGAAGTTCTATGACGAGAGCGTGCGCCTCTGGCAGGACCTCGCGGCGGATTTCGATTTGAACTTGTTCTATTCCGCGCGCGGCCACTACACCCTGGCGCACACCGATGCGGCGATGCGCACGATGCGCTGGCGGGCCGAGGTCAACAAGCACTTCGGCGTGCGTTCCGAAGCCGTCGATGCGGCCTTCGTCAAGCGCGGCATTCCGTCGATCGACTTGAGCTGCGGCGGCCATGCGCCGATTCTCGGCGCGTTGTTTCACGAGCCGGGCGCCATCGCGCGCCACGACGCCGTCGCCTGGGGATACGGCAGAGGCGCCGACCGGCGCGGCGTGGAGATTCATCAGCAAACCGAGGTGACCGGAATTCGCCTGCGAGGCGGTCGCGTGGTGGGCGTCGACACGACGCGCGGGTCCATCGCCACCTCGAAGGTGTTGTGCGCCGTGGCCGGCTTCACGCCGCGGATTCTCGACATGGTGGACTTGCACACGCCGATCTACGTGCATCCACTGCAGGCGATGGTGTCGGAGCCTCTGAAGCCCTGGCTCGATCCCATCATCGTGTCGGGATCGCTGCATGTCTATGTATCGCAGACCGCACGCGGCGAACTGGTGATGGGCGCATCGCTCGACCCTTACGAACTGCATGCCACGCGGCCGACGCTGGATTTCGTCGAAGGCCTGGCGGCGCATATGCTCGATATGTTTCCGTTCCTGAGCGAGGTCAAGGTCAATCGACAGTGGGCGGGGCTCGCCGACATGACGCCGGATTTCGCGCCCATCATGGGACTGACCCCGATCGAAGGATTCTTCCTGGACGCCGGCTGGGGCACCTGGGGCTTCAAGGCGACGCCCGTGTGCGGCAAGACCATGAGCCACACCGTGGCGACCGGCCGCAATCATCCCCTGATCGAGGGATTCGCGTTCGATCGCTTTGCGCGCTACCGGCTCACCGGTGAAAAAGGCGCGGCGTCGGTGGGTCACTGATGAAGATCCTCGTATGTCCATTGAATGGGCCGCGTCCGGTCACGGAATTCGCCTATGGCGGCGAGATCCGCCACAGCCCCGACCCCGCCACTTGCAGCGACGCGGAGTGGAGCAGCTACGTGTTCAACCGCTCCGGCTCGCCGGGCGTCAAATACGAGTGGTGGTGCCACATCGCTTCCGGCTTCTGGTTCGTCGTGCTGCGCGATACCCTGCGCGATGAGGTCATCGCCACGTTTCCGGCCGAGGCGGTGCGCCAAGGTCTGCTGACCGAGACGCGGGGCGCTGCGCGATGATGCATCGCCTCGCAGCACAGGCCGGCGAATGGCTGGATCGGTCGGCCCCGCTGCAGTTCACTTTCGAAGGCCGCGAATATCAGGGCTATGCGGGCGACACCATTTCCTCGGCGTTGGCCGCCGCGGGCCTCGCGCTGCTCGCGCGCAGCTTCAAGTACCATCGTCCGCGCAGCATCCTGTCGTTTGCCAACCATGACAGCAACACCTTGTTCCAGGTCGACGGCGTGCCGAACGTGCGCGGCGACGTGACGCTGCTGCGCGACGGCATGCGCGTGTCGGCGCTCAACACCTTCGGCGGTTTGGCGCACGACAAGGCACGGGTGCTCGATCGCTTTGCGCGGCTCTTGCCGGTGGGTTTTTATTACAAGGCGTTTCACTCCAAGCGGCTGTTCCCGCGTTGGGAGCGCATGTTCCGCGCGCTCACGGGCTTGGGCTCGGTGAGTCTCGGTGCCGCGCGCGAGGCCACGCCCAAGCGTTATGGATTTTGCGATGTGCTGGTGATCGGCGCGGGTCCCAGCGGATTGGCGGCCGCGCTGGCAGCGGCCGAGGCCGGCGCGCACGTGGCGCTGGTGGACGAGTCGTTGCGCATCGACGGCAACGGTGCACCGGCCGCACTGGTCCGGGCAGTGCATGATTCGCAGTCGATTACCGTGCATGCCGCGACCGTTGCCGCCGGCTACTATGCCGATCACTGGGTGGCGCTCGTCGGGCCCACGTGCATGACGAAAATGCGCGCCAAGGCGGTGGTGTTCGCGACGGGAGTGATCGAACAGCCCGCGGTGTTCCGCAATAACGATTTGCCCGGCGTGATGCTGGCGTCCGGCGCATCCCGGCTGCTCGCACGCCACGGAGTCGCTCCCGGACGCCGCGTGGTGCTCGTCGCCGCCAACCTGGAAGGCTATGTTACCTGCCTCGAGCTGTGCCGCCGCGGCGTGCGCGTCGCCGCCATCGTCGAGTTGCGCGCCGACCCCGAGACGGACGCCGCGGCAACCGCCTGCGCTGCGCTCGGCATTCTCATATTGAACGCACATGCGCCGTATGAGGCGATTCGCGGATCGGACGGCAGCGTCGCCGGCCTCAAGGTCGCGCCGTGGAGCGCCGCGGGCGCTCTGGACACGGGCTCGACGCGGCAGCTCGATTGCGACGCGATATTGACGAGCGTCGGCTGGGCGGCTGCGGCGCAGCTATTGCTCCAGGCGGGAGGCACTACGCAATTCTGCGAGGAGCTGCAGCAATTCGTGCCGCGGGATCTGCCGCCGGGAGTTTACGCCGCCGGCCGCCTCAACGGGGTCTACGACGATGAGTCGCGCCTCGCCGACGGCCGGCGAGCGGGATCGCAGGCTGCCGCGCATGCCGGATTCGGCGTGCCTCGCGCTGAGGTGGTCGCGCGCAGCACTCGCCGCCCCTCGCACCGCTTCCCCATCATCGATCACAGCCATGCCAAGAACTTCGTCGACTTCGACGAAGATCTGCAAGTCAAAGACCTGGAAAACGCGGCTCAGGAGGGTTTCGATTCCAGCGAGCTGCTGAAACGCTACAGCACCGTGGGCATGGGTCCCTCGCAGGGCAAGCACTCGAACATGAACGCGCTGCGCATTCTGGCGCGCTATCGCGGCGTCGGCGTGCAAGAACTCGGCCTGACCACGGCCCGACCCATGTACCACCCGGTGCCGATGAAGCTCCTGGCGGGGCGCAGCTTCGTCCCGGAGCGGCGCACTCCCATCGACGCGCAGCATGCCGCGCTCGGCGCGGTGTGGATGCCGGCGGCAAACTGGCGAAGACCCGAATATTACGCGGTGTCCGGCGAGTCGCGTGCGCAAAGCATCGAAGCGGAGGTGCACGCGGTGCGCAGCAGCGTCGGTCTCATCGACGTCGGCACCCTCGGGAAGATCGAGATCTACGGCCCGGGGGCGCCCGAGTTCCTGGATCGGGTGTATGCCGGGCGGTACTCCGATTTGAAAGTCGGCATGACCCGTTACGGGCTGATGTTGGACGAATCGGGCGTCATCGTCGACGACGGCGTCATCGCGCGCCTGCGGGCGGAGCAGTTTTATTTCACCACCACGACCGGCGGCTCGGCCACGGTGTTTCGCGAATTGCTGCGGCTCAACGCCTTGTGGGGTTTGGATTGCGCGCTGGTGAACGTCACCGGGCATCGCGCGGCGTTCAATTTTGCGGGGCCCTTGAGCCGCGAGATCTTGCAAGGACTAACGGACGTGGATCTGCGCGACGAGACGTTCCCTTATCTCGCGGTGCGCAGCGGACAGGTCGCGGGCGCCGCCGCCCGCCTGCTGCGCGTCGGCTTCGTGGGTGAACTGGGGTATGAGATTCATGTTGCCGCGGGCGCTGCCGCCGACGTCTGGCAGGCGCTGGTCACGGCCGGCCGCCCGCGCGGGTTGCGGCCCTTCGGCGTGGAAGCGCAGCGCGTGCTGCGCCTGGAAAAAGGCCATTTCATCGTGGGCCAAGATACCGACGGACTGACCGACCCCAACGAGGCGAATGCCATGTGGGCGGTGTCGATGAAGAAACCCTTCTTCGTCGGGCAGCGCAGCTTACGCGTCCTGCAGGCACGCGGGCCGCGGCAAAAGCTGGTCGGCATTGAGCTTGCCGCGGCCGCGCCGCTGCCCAAGGAATGCCATTTGATCATCGACCGGGGCGCGATCGCCGGCCGCGTCACCAGCGTGACCTATTCGCGCGCCTTGAACAAAGCCATCGGGCTCGCCATGCTGGCGCCGGAATTGGCGCAGCTCGGGCGCGACATCCAGATTCGCGTCGACAACGGCGATCTCTTGGCGGCAAGAGTGGCGGCGGCACCGTTCTATGATCCGAAGAACGCGCGCCAGAAAGGAGCGGCGGCCGCATGAGCGCGTTGACTCTCGAACGGCAGCCGCATCGCGCACGGCTGGGCCTCAAAGGCCCGCGCGCGGAGCAATGGCTGGCGGCAAACGGCATCGACTCGCCGGCGGCGCCGAATACCTGGACGAACCCGGCGCCGGCCGACGCCGCGGAGGCTCTGCTGGTGGCGCGACTGGGTAGCGCAGAATTCTTTCTCGAGGAGGCGGCGTCGGGAACTACGCTGACGCGAATTGCACCACCCTTGGAGGAGCATCCGCCGGGGGTGTATCCGGTGTTGCGCGAGGATTGGGGTTTCGTGCTCGGCGGCGAGGGCGTTCACGACGTGCTCGCGCAGGTTTGCAACGTGAACTTCGCGGCGTTGTCGTTGGACTCGCGTCCTTTGATCATGACGCTGATGATCGGGGTGGCGGTTCTGGTCGTGCCGCAGCGGGCGGCCGGCGAGGAACGTCGATACCGGATCTGGTGCGATCCGACATTCGGCCCTTACCTTGGCGCGTCCTTGAGCGAGGTGGTCATTGAATGCGGCGGTAGATGCACGGGAGTTTCGTGATGAATCAACAACCGGCAGCGGCGAAGGGTTCGACGAGGTGCGCGCGATTCGCCGGAGCCGCATCTCCAATACTCATCAGCGGTGTCTTGCCCTTTGATGTGAAAAATAGATTGCCGACGATTCACACCGTCGTGACACCGACGTCCGCCTGCCTCGCTTCCCTCTCATGAATTGAATTCCGGTCCATTCCTGGATACTCCCCTTCATCGCCAAACCTCGCCCTCTCGCTTGGCCCTCCATGACCTGAACACCTCCCCCCTAATCGCCCCCACCCCCCCCCCCCCCCCCCCCCCCCACCCCCCCACCGGTCAGCGACCTTAGCGGTCGCTGACCGGCTGGACGACGGCGGCTTCGAAATCGTTACCAAACCAGCGGCGTGACGTCACCTTGTGGGTGGTTTGTAGGCTGCTTTGGTCTCACCCGACATTTTAAGCGCCTTAACCGCTTCCGCAGTCGTCAGCAATGCGGTGGTCTTAATCGACGAGAACCCACCGGAGGCACCGAGCGTCATAGCGAGTGCCGCTGACGCGATGGCGTCCGGCGCTTCGTATATAACGATGATGTCCGTTTCCCCAAAGGTCATGAAAGCGCTGTGAAGTTTGCCACCGACCGCCTCGACGGCCGCCGAGGCAGCCTTGGTCCTATCGACGGGATTGGCGATCAGTGCGTTCTTTGACTCGGCGGAATAATTGCAGCTCACCATGAAGTGCGGCATTTATCGACGCCTCCGCGCTCACCCGCGTCCCGCGCGCTCGCCGCCGCGGGCGCGCTACGGATCGAGTGTGCGGCGGACTTGTGCCGCTGCTTCTTATGTCTCCCGCAGGCCATTTGAACTCATCATTCCCTCTAGGCGGGGTCCCGTGCGGGAAGCCCCCTCACGGCTACCAGTATCCGAACCAGTAAGTAATACCGACTCGGAATAGGTTCGCGCTGAAACCGGCGTGTGCATTGTCGAAAGATATGCCCGAGAATGCAGCGCACGCGGAGACGGTACCGCTGCAAACGGCAGTGGAGTTGGATCCCTTGCCAAGATTGGCATGAAGATACTCGGCCGTTATTGACCAAGCGCCGTTCAAGCCGAGTTCGAAACCACCCCCGGCCACCCATCCGGTGGTTGCAAAGTCCTTGCTTCCGCTAAACGAAGCCGTGGGTCGCGTCACTGCCGTCGGAGTATAAAAGAGCGTGCTGCTGTGCGACCCTATCGCAAGGATAGCACCCGCCTTCAAGTACGGCATCCACGTATCCCCGGCGTAACCGATTCGGGGACCGATGACAGCAAATCCGCTCGGGCTTTGCTTGCCCGAAAAATCGTAAGTGCCGGCAGGCGGCACGGCGCCGGTATTTTTCAATGATTGGTTGAGAGTTTTCGCGCTCCAGAAATCAAGATCAGCGCCAATTCCCAACACCAACCGTTTGGACTGGAAGTTTTCGCCGATCTGCACGCCCCCGAGTAGCGCGCCGCTCTTCGAACAATTTCCGAAGTTAAATTTAGATGCAAGGGCGGGATCGATCACTGCACCGTTCAGTGCCGCACTGTTGCACGTAGAACTCGACGCGTCACCCACGTTGCCGCCAAAGTAAATGCCATCCCAGGGAATATCGGTCCGCGCCCATGCCACACCAGTGATGAATGCGACCCCACCAAGAGGACCAGACGGTGGGTAAGTGTCGTCATTGTGTAGCTTCCTTGGCGCACTAAGGTTGTTCGCACTCGCTCCTGACAGGTCTCGGCCAAATGTTACCGCATACCGCCCGCAGTGCCATCTCCCGTCGCCAAAACGATTGTCGATGTTTTCTGGCACAAGTCCAACCGATAAGTCAAAAGAAGGGCAAATTTTTGTCAATTTTCGATCTTTGATACCGTGCGTCAAAGCCGACCGTCGGCCGACTGCGTCGGATCAGCCTGATCAAATTCCAGGGTGCCTTCGCCCTGGCTGAAGAGCGCTGAGGGACTCGCGAAGCCGAGATGGTCCCATCGAATCACCCACTACGGATCCTTCGTCATAACAGCCAGGGCGATCCCATCGTAGCCTTTGGTGCCCACCGTTTGAATCGCGGTGGCACTGAGGCGCTGGTCCGTTGACAGCAGCTCGAGGAAGCGGCGCACACCCTGCACGTCTGCATCCGGCTCGCGGCGTCGATTACCGCTCCGTTACGAACGACATTATCGGCAACGATCATCGTTCCGCGGCGCGAGAGCCTGATGCACCACTGCAGGTACTCGGGATATGTTCGCTTGTCGGCGTCGAGGAAAATGAAATCGAATGGGCCGAGCCCCTCTGCGGCGAGCTGCGGCAGAGTTTCCAACGCGCGGCCGAGCCGCACTTCCACATTCTCGTTGAACCCGGCACGATCGATATTTTCGCGGGCCACTTTGGCGTGGGTAGGGACGGCTTCCAGCGTGATCAGCCGTCCGCCTGGCTGAAGTGCCCGCGCGAGCCAGATTGTGCTGTAGCCTCCCAGGGTTCCGATCTCCAGAATTCTGCGCGCACCCTGAGCGCGCGCGAGAAGCATCAGTAACTTACCCTGGTTTGAAGCGACCTGAATTTGCGGTAGACCCGCAGCGTCGCTTGCCTTCAGCGCGGCCTCCAACTTCGGATCGGGGTGCACCAAGAGGTCGGTAAAATACTCGTCCACTCGAGTCCATTGTTCCTGAGTCATGGCTCCCCACCTTGATTAAAGGCTCCTGCCGTCGACCTTTTTCACCGTGAGGGCGTCCACGTCGACGCCATCCACACATCGGACATTGATGGCAGCCATTTTTTCGCCGGTTTTCGGGTGCGTGCCAATCGCGAATGATTGAATGCCGCAGATTGAGCAGAACTGGTGCTGGATCATGTGTTTGTTGAATTCGAACTTTGTCAGGTCGGCGTCGCCAGACAGAAGCTTGAATTGAGTTGCCGGCGCGAACGCCAGCAACGAGCCCAGCCGCCCACATCGCGAGCAGTTACACGCCAGGACCTCACCGATGTCCATTTGAACTTCGTAGCTCACTTTGCCGCACTGACAGCCGCCTGAATATGTTTGCGTCATAGGTTGCGATCTCCCGTATCGATGCGTGCGCTCTGTAGGATGAGCTACGGCGGCAGAACCGGCAACTGGGTTAGGGGAGGCGCCAGGATAACCTAATCCAAACGCATTTCTTTCCGGGTCCAACGTTTTTCGTATAATTCCTTTAGACCCAACAGGCTTTCTATTACACACATCTTGTGACGAACGGTTTGCATGACGATGATAATCGTCGCCAAGCCTGTCTATCCGCTGCAGAGTTGGCGATGGAATCGCGCGCGAGCGGGTAGATCCAAATGCTCTTGATGGGTTGAGCGTTGCGATGCAGAACGTCGAGCTTGCCGCGGCCCTGCGTGTCGCCGAGGTGTCGCCAGTTGGCAGCTGTAGCAGGTGCCAGTAAGCGCGGCTTCTCGACGAAGTTTCGAGCAAGACGGGCCGATAGGCGTAGCGAACCTGCCAGTCCCCGGTCAGCCGTCGGCTCACCAGCGCGAGGATGCACCGGGCGGCAAACTCATACACGCGAGCATCCGCATCGGCGACTCCGCCGTGATGCTCGTCGATGAAATGCCCGAGTGGGGATCGATCGGTCCCAAGGTCCTCAAGGGCTCGCCCGTAGTCATTCACCTGTATGTCGATGACGTCGATGCATTCACGGCCCGCGCCGTCGCCGCGGGCCACTCACGTTCGGGATGTCAGCCCAGCGGACATGCAACAGGCGATGCAGAAGATGAGCCAGAAAGGATGATCCCTGACGGTGCTGCGCCCTTTCTGGCTACCAATCTGTCTAAGTATTTTCTATGCGTCTACCGGCCCATACGAGATGCTTCTTCGTCTCCAGCACTGCCTCCCGATCCTGCATCCCTAACAGATTCCCGAGCCTCGTATACCCGACTAGCAACTCGTACCCCACGCTAGACCCCAGGATATCGCCTGCCACCATCACTGGCGGTGAAAACCAACTCTTCGCATCCTTCCAATGCTCAACCACCTCCGTCCGCTCATCGACAATCCCAAAGTGCGCCGCCCGCTCGCGCGCCTCGTCCAATGCATATTGGTATCCCCGATCGACACGAACCTGCCGAAGCGCCACGCCGGACAACTCCTCGAGCTCCCAGCTCACCCGTCCCCAATCTACCGCACTTACGATGGCCGCAAAATCCGGGTTTTTCGCATCCTCATGCAACAGCTGCGCGAACACCTCCTGCGGACACTCCAGGCCCGCCGCGGCACAGCGCTGCCAATGCACCGCCGTGTCCGCATCGTAGAACCGCTGCACGCGACTCCACGTAAAGACACCGACTTCTATGGCGTCGCGTGACATCGCAGGCATCGCTCAGAAGCTCGGGGATGTGGCAGTCGCAAGCATCGTCTCGACCTTGGGCATCAAGCTCGGCGCAATACCGAACAACATGTCGATCAGCTTTTGGCTTTCCGCCCGAGCAGAAGGATCGGGATCCAAGATGAGTGGACCTACTGCCAATTTCATGCGTTCGACCTCTGCCGGGGTGCTACTCCACGTAAACGCATCGACCTCGATGGCTCGGCCCGAATTCATCGAGTGAACCGCGGTTTGATTGCACTGCGTATCAGCCGAACGCGATTATGCGTCTAATGGCTCGACCCAGGGCCCACGGAAACACCAGCGAGTAAAGCAACAGAAGCAATGTCAGAGCGGGAACGTCGCTAGGACCAGTTGTTCCGGGCCATACGTGATTCAACGCACCAGCGACGAACACAAGACCTACGGGCACGAGTGCACCGGCGAACAATGCCATTGCCGCCAACCGAAGCCCGAACGATGAGCGCCGGACGCCAGCTGATACGAGCGCGCCGGCGACCACCGCCCACGCGCCCAATCCAAGCCACTGCGACCAAGCCAGGAGAGCCGCCAGATATTGTGCCGTGTGCCACCAAGAGCCGCTCGATTTCAACATGACCCCGGTGGTCATTCCGATGGTTGACGCCATAAAGAAACCGACTGAAGCTGCCACCGCAACCGTCAGATAGCCAAAGGACGCACCGCCCGAAATCCGGTTCCGGGATTCAACGTGAGTTGGCATGCAATGACTCCTCGGCTTGATTGAGAGCGTCCGTCACATTGTCCCAATCCGAGCATTTCCCCGATTGATCCCCGGCGTCATCTTAATGCACCACGCCGATAATAGGCCCCATGTCGAACCAATGGTCCGCGCGCGCGAGTTGCGGCGCGTAAAGGCTCGATATCGACCCGTCCAAATACAGCGCCTCCGTGCAGCCCAGTGACTCGCGAAAGTACACGGCAAACTCGTGAAAAGTTACCGGCGAGTCGCTCAGCACAAACGCTGCGGTGCCAGGGGAGGGGGTGCAAACACCGTTTCGGATACGTCGCGATTGTGACTCGGGGTTCATGACGGGCGATGTCGTCAGTTCTCCGTGGTGTACGAGCAAGGGCCCCGACTGCGTCGCCAGAAACGGTTGTGGTTTTTCCTCGGTATATTCTTCTGTCGAGAGTACGCGAGCCCGGTGCCCTTCCACCAGAAATACCCCATTCGGTTGCTGCGAGAAGTTGCCCGGACCCGTGTGACGATTCAGAGGGTTGAGCTCGCGCCCATCCGCCACAAAGAGGCCCACCGGTGAGTAGTCCGGTCGGTACATTCCGCCATTCGTTGCGAATTCCAGAGTCTTACTCTGTTTGGCCAGAGCCTCACGCAACGCGGAAAATCGGCGGTAGGGTTGGCCGGTGTCATCGCGCCAGAACAACTGCAATTGCTCATGCACCAGGTCCACTCGACAAACGGTGACAGTACCGTCGTTCAATGCATTACCTGCGCAATCGACTGCCTGTGCGCTGCCTACGCCCAGAAGCAGTGCCAGCAAAAATCCGACGCCACGATCGAACCGCCGCATCACGACCTCGGTGCCAGTCCAAACAAAGTCCTATCTCATCCCGGCTCCGGCGCCAGCTCTACATGATAGAGCCGCCGCACCCGACTGCAAGTCCCGGAGATTGCAAGTATAGACCGGATTCGGAATTCACTTTGACGCATTGGCACGGAAAGGTACCGGACTCACCACTACCGGAATATCATACGCACCATGCAAACCACGACAACATTCGAGCTCTCCGGATTTCGCATCACAAAGTCGCTCGGAGTGGTCCGAGGAATTACGGTAAGAACGAGATCGTTACCGTTAAGTATACTGGGCGGACTTAGGACGCTCTTTGGTGGGCGAGTCGGAATATTTTCTGAGCTTTGTGAATCTGCAAGAGAAGAGTCGTTTCAACTGATGATCACACACGCAAGAAGGCTCGGTGCAAATGCAGTCGTGGGTGTTCGATACGATACAGGGCCGATGGTGGGCGCGGCCGAAGTTCTCTGCTATGGCACTGCCGTGATGGTCGAGCCCACCTGACTCGCGGGCGGACTGAACGTGAATCCTCATTCACCGGACGCGAGCGGTCTTAGCGGATACTGTCGATCAGGGCCATCGGATCGTAAACTACACCGGCCTTGATCACGCGTTCGGCACGGCTCAGATTCGCCACATCGGCCAGCGGATCGGCATCGAGTAGTACGACATCGGCCAATTTGCCCGGCGCGATTGCGCCAAGATCCGATCTACCCATGGCCCTCGCGCCGTTCGTCGTCGCGCTGCGCAGAATCTGCAGCGGTGTCAAACCGGCATCGCGCATGAGCGCCATTTCGCGGAACACTGACGGCCCATGCAACGTGCCGATGTTGCCGGCATCCGTGCCCATAACGATAGGAATGCCGGCATCCCATAGCACCTTGAGATTTTTTAATGCCAGGGTCGGCGCACTCGGCGGAGTTGCATCCGCCATCGACTTGGCGACGCGTTCTGGGATGAGATTCTTCGGCATGTGGTCAAGATCGTGCATCGCGGCCAGAATTTCCGGGTCTGCCAGGCGTTGCTCCTCGGGCGTTGCACGCCAGCGGTTCGACAACGCGTATTGGTAGCCGTTGACCACGAACAAGGTCGGACACAGCAGCGCATGGTTCTTGCGTGCGAGCCGGATGAATTCATCGTCGACCGGCGCGTCGGACACGGAGTGCACGAGATAGTCCGCGCCCGCCCGCAGCGCTGATTTTGCCGTGTCGAGTTCGGTCGCGTGCACGGCAAGACGTACGTGTGCGGCGTGTGCGGCGTCGGCCGTGGCCCTGACGATCGCTTCCTGTGCGGCCATGTCGTCGCCGGGCCGGTGAATGAACCAGACCTTGATGAAATCCGGTTTGCGTTCGAGTTCGCGCCGCACCAGATCGCGCGCCGCCGCCGGCGAGTCGATCTTGATGATTGGTGGGTCATCCAGTTCCAGTTGCGGCCGCGCGACCATCGAAATCAGCGGGCCGGTCGTTGCGACGCGCGGCGCGGCGTCGCTCCTCTCGGCCGCAGCGCGTACATCAAAGTTCCAGAACGGTCCGCCGACGTCGATCACGCCGGTCACGCCGCTGGCAAGCCAGACCTTGAATGTCGCCGCGAGCCGCGCCTTGTTTCGCGCGGTTTCGCGCGCGTACGGCATCACCGCATTGAAGTCGGCGACATCTGGGCGCGTGTACAAATTCCCGGATTGGAAAAAGTGGACATGACCGTCGATCATGCCGGGGATCAGCCACTTGCCGCGCCCATCGATCTGGGTGGCGCCGTCCGGCACCGGCGTCGATGCACGCGCCCCAACCGCAACGATGCGATCACCCGCTATCACGACGGTCGCATCGGGCACGGCGGCATCTTTCCCCTCGCGCTCGGGGTTCACCACCGTCACGCCGACGATCGCAATGTGTTTCACACCAGCGGGGGCCGCCGCAGTACTCGCGCCGGCGAACAGCGCGACAGACGCTAACAGCAGACGCAGGCTCGAGTTAGTCACAACTGGCTCCCTTCGCATCGAGCAAGACGATCGACACGAACTTAAGGCGCGACCGGCAAATCAATGTAACTCGCCTGCTGAGAGGTGTGATAAACGCGCTGCCGCGCCTTGATATAGTCGCCGGGCTTCGCGAAGAAGATATTCTCCACGAAGCTCTGCGGATTGCGATCGTAGAGCGGAAACCAGGTCGATTGAATCTGCACCATGATCCGGTGTCCGGGCAAAAATACATGATCGGCATGGGGTAGTTTGAGCGCATAAGCGACCACTTTGTTAGCGGGAATCGCGGTCGGCTTGGCCGGATCGTCCCGATAGCGGCCGCGCAGAATATCCATGGCAATCGGCAATTCATAGCCACCCAACTCTACCTCGCCTGGGACTTCGTCGGGATAGACATCAATCAGCTTGACCACCCAGTCAGAATCGGTGCCGCTGGTCGCGGCGAACAGATGCGCGATGGACTGCCCGGCAATGCGCACCGGTGCCTTCAACACCTCGCTGGTATAGACGAGCACGTCGGAGCGATCACCCGCAAAGCGTTGATCGTCCACCAGCCAGCGCCGCCACGTGGAATCGTCGGCATACGTGGGGCGTATCGGACGGGGGCGATAGGTGACGGGCTTCTGCGGGTCGGACACATATTCATCAAATCCAATCGGATCGGACGTCGGTGCGGTGAACGACAGGTTGCCGCCCGCGGCCAAATACAGCTTGCGCGACGGATACGGACATCCGCTGGCGCAGGACTGAGGCCACCGCTCATAACGGCGCCATTGATTGGCGCCGGTTTCAAAGACGGTCACGGCGGCAATCTCGGCTTTAGGAGCGCCGTCTTTCAGATGGGCGTCGAGGAAGGGCAGCAGGACATTGCGGCGAAACCAGCGGCCGGTATCGCCGTCGAACTTGATCGGACCCAGACTCGACCCGTCGCCATTGCCGCCGCCGTGACGCCACGGCCCGATCACCAGGAAATTCATGTCGTGTCGAGTGTCCTTGGGCTCGGTGGCCGCATAGGCCGCGGTCGCTCCATAGATATCCTCCTGGTCCCATTGGCTGTGCACGTACAGGGTAGGGACCGTGAGCGGCTGGCGCGCCAGAATCTTGTCAACCGCTTGCGACTGCCAAAAGACATCATAGGCCGGGTGACTCGTCAGCCGTTTCCAAAACGGCAGTTGTTCCATCCCGACCGACGCAGCAAAGGCGCCCGCGGATCCGGCCGTCAGCCAGGTTTCATACGCGTCGTAGCGGGTCGGGGTCCAATCCTCGTCGGACTTCTTGCTCGCCGTTTGCCAATAGATGTAATCGGCGTAACTCTGCCGAAACGCACCATTGTGGAACCAATCATCCCCGATCCACGTATCCACCATGGGATTGAACGGCACCGCCGCTTTCAGCGCCGGATGCGGATTCACCAGACTCATCAGGACGGTAAAGCCGTCATAACTCGTTCCCATGGTTCCCACTTTGCCATTTGACTCGGGGACATTCTTGACCAGCCAATCGATGGTGTCATAGGCGTCCGTGGCGTGATCCACACCGCTGTCATTGAGCGGGCCCGACAGCGGCCGGCTCATGATGTAGTTGCCCCCGGACTTGTATTTGCCGCGCACGTCCTGCACCACGATGATGTAGCCCGCTTGGGCCAGTTCCCCAAACGAGAGGGGCAGGGCCAACGCGACGTGCGGACTGGGAACTCGGGGCACAACTTTGGCCGCGCTGTAGGGGGTGCGATTCAAAATGATGGGCGCATGCATCACCCCTTTCGGAATGACGATGAGAGTGAAGAGTTTCACCCCATCCCGCATCGGGATCATCGCCTCGCGCTTCTCGAAGTCATAGAGAGCTGTCGCCGGCTCGAATTTGGCCGGGATGTCTCCGCCCGCCACCGGCGCCGCCGGTTGCTCCGGATCTTGAGCTAGGGCGGCGCACACCCCGCTCGCCAGCAAGCTGCCCGCCAAAATTTGCCACAGACACCTGCAAAAACGCATAGCTCGCCCCCATACTGACGTTACACCGCCCGGCTGACTTCGCTTGGGTCACCGATATCGCGACCGTCGCCCCAAATGCGAGACTTCCATCCCGGAGGGCGCGCTGCGTTCGCCCCGCATCGTCGCATCGAGGAACGCATTGACATCCGGCGCCCACACGGCGATGCCGTCGCGGCGCGCGCCGAAACCCCAATGTCCGTCCTGTGCGGAAGTTCCAAAAGACGGGTAGATCTTCGCGGCATTCGGGAAGCCCTTCTTTTTTAGCTCGACACCCAGCACCTCGCAGGGCTCCACACTGTAGTCGTTTTGCGCTGGATAATGAGAATGGGCGCTTGGGCTTGGCGTACCCCTTGCTTCAACCGCTCGGCCAGCACCGGATTCCAGCTCTGCGCCGCCGGCGCAAACGCGACGAAGGCCCGAATCCCAAGCCCCTTCTCCGCGGTCAAGAGGGTCTGAATGCCGCCAAACGAGATGCCCGTCATCGCGATGCGCTGCGCATCTTCCCAGGTCTGCTCCTTGAGCCAGGCCACCGCTCCTTCCATGCCGCTGCAGGTCCATGATGTATTCACCCGCTGAAGCGCCGTGGCCATGCCGTTGGAAGGTGAAGAACCCGAAACCTTGGCTTTGGTAGAAATACCCCAGGTCCGGAGGGCCGCACGGCGCGGGGTTCTTCTCGCTGCCATGGTTGAAGATCATGACAGGATACGGTCCAGGCCCCGCCGGAGTCCAAAAGCAGCCATGGAGCTGATGCGACCCCACGGCAATCGTGATCTCCTGTGGCTTGTCGGCTGCGGGCGCAGGCAATACGACGAAGAAAAGGGCCGACGAGATTAGAAGTGCCGCGACGCTCGGGCCCCTGGTTTGACACCGCGCCGTCAATGCAGCGCGCTGTAGTTCGCCGGCACGAATAGGTACTCCGGGCCCATGGCGCGCAGATGTCCAATCCCCGGTGCCGCGACGCCGCACAACCGATCCTTCATTGGCTTGGGAAATCTTCCAATTTCTCTCTCCTAGTCCGACATCGTCTGCGGTGTATTACTTATAGCCATTAGCTCGAAATTCGGCGAATCTTACCTCCACCGTGGTCGTAGGGAGCGACTGGATGTCAGAACAAAACGCGACGTTAGAATGAAATCACTGGTCGATATGTTGACGAAGACCGACTCGACACCTGATTCAGGCGATGAGGCGGAATCAGGGCTGGCCGCCGCGACGGAATACTGGGCCGGTCGGGCCATGTGGGTATTGGTCATAATCGTGAGCTTGTGGGACATTGCCGTTACCTTCGATACGCCCGCCACTTTGATGGCGCGATTGTTTTAGGCGCCCCGCACCCCGGGCCCCCGTAGGTCCCCACTGACAGCGGATTGCTGATGCCGGGCATTGTACGGCCCATACGGGCGTTCATACTCGCTCCGGCCATACGACAGAAGGACAATCCCATGCGTCAGCAACTTTGGATGCCGGTTATTCTTGGGCTGGCATCGCTCTCACTCACCGCTCTGGTTCCATTGACGGTTTGCGCGCAAGACCGCCAGGACGAGCATCGCGACCAGCCGCCCCCGCAGCGTGGCGACCAAACGCGGCACGACGATCAATCGACGAAGCATGACGATCAAGCGACGAAGCATGACGATCAAACGCGTCGTGACAATCATCCAGGCGGCGATCGGGGCGACCAAGCCACGCAATACCGTCACGATCATCCGCGAGCTTCGGCCCGCTGCCACGACGGGTTTTTCACGACGACGCGAGATCGCAGCCGAGCCTGCTCGAAGCACGGTGGCATCGACGTCTGGATCGCGCTCTAGCCTGTTGTCCCCTAAGGTCGGCTGATCCTGCGCATCCCAGTTGGTGCGCTTAGGTTCCCACGGCGCGGATGCGCGCCGGTTGCGCAAATGCACGCGCGTGCCGCAACATCGGTGGTTGGATAACACCAATTACCGGAGCCCATCGTGCGCCGCACTTTCTTCCCCGCAGTTGCGCCGGGACTTGCCTGCTCGTTGATTTTTGCCGCGGCTGCGTCGCATGCCGCCGAGCAACCTCACCTGTTCCAGTCACCCGCTCTCAGCCGGGACTCCATTGCCTTCGGGTACGCCGGGGACCTCTGGACGGTCTCTCGAGAGGGGGGCAGGGCCGTACGTCTGACGACTGGCGTGGGCCTGGAAAGCGCACCGATTTTCTCTCCTGACGGCAGGGTGATTGCCTTCACGGGCGACTACGACGGCAATACCGACGTGTTCACCATCCCTGCCGCCGGGGGTGTTCCGCATCGCGTGACCTATCACCCGGGTCCGGACGTTGCGGTCGGATGGACCCCGGACGGCAAGCGGATCCTGTTCCGCTCGGCCCGAGAGTCCGTGAGCCGATATACGCAGCTCTACTCCGTGCCCGCCGCAGGCGGCGAGGCCACCCGGCTCCCCCTGCCGATGGCATATCAGGGTCACATGTCGCCCGATGGTTCGCACATCGCTTATTCGCCGCTGGCTCCCGCCTTCGGCTTCGACTACACGGCGTTCGTGTCGTGGGGCAACTACCGCGGCGGCCGCGCGAGCACGATCTGGGTCACCGGCCTCGCAGCGCTTGACTCGGTCGAGATTCCGCACGAGCAGGCTTCGGACCTCTTTCCGGTGTATTGCGGCCAACAGATCTTCTTTCTCTCCGGGCGTGCCGGACACATCGGAATATTCCGCTACGACCTTGGCACCAAGGCCGTTGTCGAAGTTCTGCACAACGACGGCCCTGATATTCGCAGCCTCGCCGCCGAGGGGTCCACCCTGGTCTACGATCAACTCGGCGAGATCAATCTGTTCGATACCGGCACCGGCAAAAGCCGGCGCGTGCCGATCGACATCCAGACCGACCTGCCGGAAGTGCGACCCAGCCTCAAGAACGTAGCTGCGGAAATCGATCACGCCGCGATCTCGCCCACCGGGCTGCGCGCCGCAATCGAAGCGCACGGCGAGATTCTCACCGTTCCCGTGAAGTCAGGGCCGGTTCGCAACATCACCGATACTCCGGGCATCATGGAGCGTTCGCCTGCGTGGTCTCCCGACGGCCAGTCGATCGCCTACTTCTCGGATGAGTCCGGCTTATATGCGCTGCATGTTGCCGCGCAGACCGGTGCCGCGCAGACGGGCGCCGCCGCGGTCAGGAAGTTTCCGCTGGCGCCGGAACCGGCCTACTACTTTGCGCCGAAGTGGTCGCCGGATTCGAAACGGATCGTCTTCCACGACAATCGATTGAACGTGTATCTGCTCGATACTGTCACGGGCAAACTCAGCGTCATCAACGACAAGAACGTGTACGGCGGCTTTTCCGAGGCCAGCTACGATATCGCCTGGTCGCCGGACTCGAAGTGGATCGCCTACCCACGCTCGGTCGAAAATCACTTGCACGCCTTGTACCTTTACTCCGTCGACAGCGGCAAGTCGGCGCAGGTGACCGACGTGATGGCGGATGCCCGGCTGCCGGCCTTCGACCGCGGCGGAAAATATCTTTTCTTCACCGCCAGCACCAATGCCGGCGCAAGTTCCGACGGCCTCGACATGACCAGCGACCTGTACCAAGTGCGTTCGAACCTCTACGCCGTCGTACTGAGTGGGGATCAGGCCTCTCCCGTGGCCCCGGAATTGGAGGATGAAAAGGCACCGGGTGCGAAACCGACCAAGCCGAAAGACACCGATGAAAGCGCGCCTGCCGCGGACTCGGGCGCCGTGAAGACGGCCGGGGCCAAGCCGGCGAGCGCCGGCGCGGCGCCGGCGCTCGCCACGCCGACCAAGGTCGATCTGAGCGGTATTGGGTCGCGAGTCGTGGCTCTGCCGCTGCCCACCGCCGCCTACGTGGCGCTGACCGCGGGAACTCACGGCAGTCTTTATTTTCTCGTGCGAGCCGACTTAGGCCGCTACGATGATCGCAGCGCTACATTGAGCCGTTGGACGCTGGAAGACCGCAAAACGGAAAAACTGGCCGAGCGCATCGAGAATTTCGAACTCTCCGCCGACGGCGAAAAAATGCTGCTCGCCGTGTCCAATCGCAAACCCGATGCGCCGCCCATCCCGGGCGGCGACGAGGTGCGCCCGACCTGGGTCATCGCGCCCGCGAATGTGCCGCTCAAAGCGGGCGAAGGCGTGCTCTCGACGGCGGCATTGCAGGTGCGGGTCGATCCGGCCGCCGAATGGGCGCAGATGTATCGCGAGGTGTGGCGGATCGAACGGGCGTACTTCTACGACCCAAGTTTTCATGGGGCACCCACCGTTGCCGACGAGCGCCGCTATGCGCCTTATGTTGCTTCGATCGCATCCAGGGCCGACCTCAACTACATATTTCAAGAGATGCTGGGGGAGTTTTCGGTCGGTCATTTGCGCGGCAGCGGCGGCGCCATTCCCCGGGCGCGCCACGTGCCCGGCGGTTTGCTGGGAGCCGACTATGCCATCCGCAGCGGCCGCTACTGCCTGGCCAAGATCTATTCGGGCGGCGACTTCAATCCACGGGATTTGGCACCGCTCGCGCAGCCCGGGCTCAATCTCAATGTGGGCGATTGCATTCTTGCCATCAATGGCGAGGAGCTGACGAGCGCCGTGGACATCCAGCAGCCGCTCGAGGGCACCGCCGAACACCCCATCACACTGCGGATCGCGCCGGTCAACGGCGGCAAAGTGCGCGACGTCACCGTGGTGCCCGTAGCCAGCGAGGCGAATCTGCGGCATATCGATTGGATCGAATCGAACCGGCGCAAGGTGGATCAGCTCTCGGGAGGGAAGCTCGCGTATGTTTACCTGACGAACACCGGCGCGGAGGGCTTCGCCGATTTCAACCGCTACTACCTGGCTCAGACGCAGAAGCAAGGCGCGATCATCGACGAGCGATTCAATGCCGGCGGCCAGATGGCGGACTACATCATCGAAGTCATGAGCCGTCATATCGAAGCCTATTGGTCGCCTCGCTACGGCCGGGTGCAACACACGCCCAATGCCGGCATCTACGGACCCAAAGTGATGATTGCGAACGAAGTTTCGGGCTCCGGCGGCGACGCCCTGCCGTGGCTGTTCAAGCAGGCCAAGCTCGGTGCACTGGTCGGCAAGCGCACCTGGGGCGGCCTGGTCGGCATCAGCGAAATCCCCGTGTTGATGGACGGCGGGCACGTCACCGCGCCCAGCGTCGCGTTCTTTTCGCCCAAGGGAGAATGGGACGTAGAAAATCACGGCGTCGACCCCGACGTGGTGGTGGAGCAGGATCCGAAGGGCGTAAGCGAAGGACACGATCCGCAATTGGAGGCGGCGGCCGCAATTGCGCTGCGTGAACTGGCCGCGCATCCCGTGGTGCAGCCGGCACGTCCCGCGTATCCGGACTATCATCACTGACGCGACGACCACGCGTGCCATGGCTCTGATTCTCAGCATCGATGATTTGCGCAAGCTCGCGCAGAAGCGCATTCCGCGTGCCATCTTCGACTATGCCGCCGGCGGCGCCTACGACGAGCGGACACTGCTGCGCAACACCGCCGATCTCGATGCGATGACCTTTCGCCAGCGCGTCATGGTGGACGTGTCGAAGGTGTCGCTTGCCACGACGCTGGTGGGCAGTCCCGTTTCGATGCCCCTCGCGATCGGCCCGACTGGTCTTGCCGGCCTGTTCCACGCCGACGGCGAGATACTCGCGGCGCGGGCCGCGGCGGCCTGCGGCATTCCCTACTGCATGAGCACCATGTCGATTTGCTCGATCGAGGATGTGCGCGCGGCGACTCAGCAGCCGTTCTGGTTCCAGCAATACCTCATGAAGGATCGCGGCTTCAATCAAGAGCTCATCGACCGTGCCGCCGCTGCGCAGTGTTCGGCGCTCATGCTCACGCTCGATCTGCAGGTTTTGGGGGAGCGGCGCCGCGATCCCCGCAACGGGCTGACGATTCCGCCGCGGCTGACATTGCGCAATGCCCTGGATGTGGCCACGAAACCCTCCTGGGCGCTCAAGGTGCTGTTCGGCAAGCGGCGCACTTTCGGTAATTTGGCCGGCCGCATCGGCGGCTCGAGCGCCATCCGCACGCTGGCGGAGTGGACCGCGACGCAATTCGATGCGTCCGCCAATTGGCGCGACGTCGAGTGGGTCAGAAGCCGCTGGCCCGGCAAGCTCATCCTCAAGGGAGTGCTCGATGCCGAGGACGCCCGCTTCGGTCTCGCCGCCGGTGCGGACGCCATCGTCGTGTCGAATCACGGCGGCCGCCAACTCGATGGCGCACCGTCATCGATCTCGGTGCTGCCGGAGATCGTCGCGGCAATCGACGGCCGCTGCGAGGTCATGTTCGACGGCGGCATCCGTTCCGGCCAGGATATCGCGAAGGCCCTGGCATTGGGCGCCCGCGGGACGTTGATCGGCCGCACGTTTCTCTACGCGCTGGCAGCCGCAGGGGAGGCGGGCGTGATCAAGGCGATCCAGATCATGCGCAATGAGTTGGGCGTGACTTTGGCGTTGACCGGGACGTCGACGATCGATGCCGCCGGCCCGCACATGCTGCGCCGGCCGGGTTAGCGTCAGGAGCGACCGCGCTCCAAATGGGCTCGACCCCACACGCGGACCGCTTCGATGAGGGGCCGCACGGATTCACCGTAGGCCGAGATCTTGTACTCAACCCGCGGCGGCACCTCCGGATACTCCGTGCGGGAAATGAGCCCTTCTTGTTCCAGGGTCCGAAGCGTGTCGGCCAATACTTTGTGCGAAATATTCGGCATGAGCCGCTGCAGTTCATTGAATCGCCGCGTATCCGCGTCCAGCCAGTACAGACAAATCATGTTCCATTTTCCGCCGATCGCATTGAGCGCAGCGGTGAGCGGGCAGCGCGTCGCCGATTTCGTATCCGGTGGTTTCGTGGAAGCTGCGGTATCCATAGTCTGTCCCGGTTACCAAAAAGTGCGCTCTTGTCGGGCGAGTGGTGCGCGCGGCAGTATCGCCGCTCGCTGAGGAGGATTATAGATGGTCGTCGAGATGCGCACCTACAAGCTCAAACCAGGCATGCGGGAGCGGTTTTTGCAGGTATTTCGCACCCAATCCATCCCCGAGCATCGACGTTTGGGCATGAAGATTCTGGGGCCGTTTCTCTCGATCGAGGAGCCGGATACGTTCTTTTTCATGCGCGGTTTTCCTGACCTCCCCTCCCGCGAACCGTTGAAGGCAAGCTTTTACGAGGGTGAGTTATGGAAGCGCGAACTGGAAAGCGTATTGATGCCCATGATCGACCGGTACGATGTCGTCCTGGTGGACGATCCGGCCCACCTCATTCACTGGTAGGCGATTCGCGCATGCAAGTCTTCAGGCCACTGATCCTCGGTGCTACGGTCTGTTGCTCCGCCCTGGCCGCCTGCCCGATATATGCGTTCGCCGAGCCGGTAGCGCCCGAGGCGGGGCAGGCCGCGAAACCGGCCGGCGCACCGCGGGACGGCCAGCATGACTTCGACTTCGAAACCGGCAGCTGGAAGACTCACCTGAAGCGGCGCCTGCATCCACTGACGGGGTCAACCACCTGGGTCGAGTATGACGGCACGACCCTGGTGCGGAAGGTATGGAACGGTCGCGCCAATCTCGTGGAACTTGAGGTCGACGGACCCCAAGGGCACATCGAAGCTCTGTCGCTTCGCCTCTACAACCCGGATTCGCACCAGTGGAGCCTCAATTTCTCGAACAGTGCCGGCGGCACCCTGGGAACGCCCTCGATCGGCGAGTTCAAGGACGGGCACGGCGAGTTTTTCGATCAGGAGACGCTCGGGGCGCGCGCAATCCTGGTGCGATTTGTCATTTCCGCGATCACCCCCAGGTCCTGCCACTTTGAACAGGCGTTCTCGGACGATGGCGGCAAGACGTGGGAGGTGAATTGGATCGCAGATGATGTTCGAATTGGGGGCTGATTGACGCATCGAGTTGATTGACCGCAGTGAGAGCCGGGTCCGCAGCGACCGCGATGCGGTGCGCTATCCTGAACGAGGGAACTCGCGATTTTTTAGGATTGGGAGCCGGAGGTGAGAAGTGGCGCAATTGGCATCGGCGAAAGCTTGTTTGGCAGGGTCGGTCGCGTTACTGCTCGTGGCGTGTGCTGCAGGGCCGCCGAATTCGAGGCCGTTAGCGCCGCGGTTCTATGGGGTCTGGAGCAGCACGGGCAGCGGCAACAGCTGGCTGGAGATCGACGCCAGTCGTTTCGTGAGCTTTGGGGTAACGCAGTCGAATGGTCGCTGTGCCGCGATTCGCGCCGACACGGTGGCGCGGGATCGAGTGGTGCTCCCTGTCAGTTCGCTCGGTGCCGGACCCATGTTGCTGTCGCTGGATGGGGCGGTGCTGGTCGTTGCAGGGCAGTACGGGTCGCAGCGATTCGTCCGAGCGTCGCGTGAGGCCATCTGTCGCGATGTCGCCGGCACTTATCCGCCTGGGGCGCCGTATCCGAGTAAGGGAAACTGACGCCACCGCCGGCGCAGCCTCAGGGGCCGCCAGGCGCTAACGCGCGGAGCTCGCAGGTTCCTTCCCAGCCCGGCTGTAAGTCTTTGTGAAGCTGCATGAACTCGACTGCCGACGCCACAGCCTCTTCCTTGCTGTGTAGATCGAAGACTGCGTAGCCGCCGATGACTTCCTTGGTTTCCGCAAACGGCCCATCAAGCACAGTGAGCTCCCCACCAATGATTCGCACCTGCGCGCCCTCGGCAAGAGGCATCAGCCCACCGTTGTCGAGCATGCGTCCGGCCTCGATCTCACGGCTGGCGAGCTTATGCATCGCCTCCAGGAGTGCTGGAGTCGGAGGTACTTTGTGAGCGGATTTAACGATGAACATGAATTTCATGGGAGTCATTCCTTGTCGGTGAGCCGCGCGCACCATCGCCGCTGACTGTCGCGCTATGTTGACGACGAACCAGCCGGCGGCGGATCGACATCTCAGCTCTAAATAAATTACCGGCTCATGGACCGCCCCTGATCCGCCGCTAAATCGGTACCCACCGCATCTTTTAGGCCGGCTGGTTCGTTGTAGGGGTTCAGTCCATCCTCAAAGGAGTCGTGTATGCAGAACCTCAAGAACGAACGCGCCATCGTCACCGGCGGCAGCAGCGGCCTCGGTTTGGGCGTGGTCGAGTCGCTGGTGGCGCGTGGGTCCAAAGTCATGGTGGTGGCGCGCGATGCGCAGCGGCTGGCCGAGGTCGAGCAGCGGCTCGGCGTGGCCGGCGCCGTTGGGGACGTTACGGACCGGGCCTTGGCCATGTCGCTGCTGCACGAGTTTCGGCCCACGGTGCTGGTGCTCAACGCCGGCGCGAAGCCGACGAGGGGGCCGCTGCACGAGCAGACCTGGGAGGGCTTCAGCGCGCCCTGGAACAGCGACGTCAAGGCCGGCTTCCACTGGATCCAGGCGGCGATCGGCCTGCCGCTGGCGCGCGGCAGTCGCGTACTGATCGCCTCCAGCGGCGCCGCCGTCTCCGGCTCGCCTCTGTCCGGCGGCTACGCCGGCGCCAAGCGTATGCTGTGGCTCATGGCCTCCTATGCGAACGTCGTCTCGGCGGAGCTGGACTTGGGCCTCCGGTTCCAGGCCCTCGTGCCGCAGCAGATGACGGCGGCCGGCGGCATCGGGCGCAGCGGCTCCGAGTACTACTCGCGACGTAAGGGCATCACGCCGGAGCAGTTCCTGGCCGGCTTCGGCAAGCCGCTGTCCGCACACGACTTCGGCGAGTACGTGATCAGCATTCTCACCGAGGCGCAGTACGAGGAGGCGCCGGCTTTCGGCATCAAGGGCGACCACGGTATCGTGGCACTGGGAGCCTGAGCGGCGTGAGCGAAGAGAATTCCTTGATCGCGGTCCAGCACGAGGGCCGCCGCCGCTTCCTCGAACTGGTGGCGGACGTACGGCCGGAACTGCATCGCTACTGCGCGCGCATGACCGGCTCCGTGGCGGACGGCGAGGACATCGTGCAGGACACCCTGGCTCGCGCTTACTACCTGCTGCCCGAGATGGACGAAGTACCCGCGTTCCGGCCGTGGCTGTTCCGCATTGCCCACAACCGAGCGCTCGACCACCTGCGAAGCTACGGGGCGCGCATGGGTGAGCCTCTGATGAAATCGGCAGCCTGCTGCAGCTGAGCCTGCCGGCGGTGAAGGCGGCCCTTCACCGGGGGCGGGCGCGGCTGGGCGAGCTCAAGACACAGCCGAGCGCGCCGCCGCCGACCTCGCCCCCGGTGGCCCGCTACGTCGCCCTGTTCAATGCGCGCGACTGGGACGGCGTGCGCGCCATGCTGGCCGAGGACGTGCAACTCGATTTGGTGTCGCGCGCGCAGCGCGCCGGCCGCGCCGTCGGCAACTACCTCACCAACTACGATCGATTACACGATTGGCGGCTGGCACCCGCCTGGCTGGAAGGGCGCGAAGTGATCGCGGTGTTCCGCGCGCCCGACGACGCGCGGCCTGGTTACTTCATCGAGCTTGGTTTCGAGGGAGAAAGATTAGGAGCATCCGCGACTTCCGCTATGTGCCATATGTGATGGGCGATGCGGCGCTGGTGTTGGCTGGGAGCAGCCCCTGAAATGAGAGTTGCCCACTGTTGTCAGCAGTGGGCAACTCATTATGCATCAGCGCGAATAATCAGGGCACGATGTAGTTAACTGAAGTGCCCCAGTTGGCGTAACCATTCCGCGTCCCGCCGCAAGTTCCAAGCGCCAGGCTAAAGGCGGCACCCACGCAGTTGGGATATTGGATGTAGTTGGTCGAGAAGTAGATACGGCCCAACGATGGCATATAAAATGCCGAACTATAGTCCCCCCAGCGCGGACGCGTACCGTTCGGATAGCCCTGATACTCCGTAAAGCCGTCCTGAGGCGCTTGACCCAAATCCGCAATATTGACCTGAGATTCCATCAAGCCGTTCGACGAACTAGTCAGCCGACCGTAGGCGGTGCTCGGGTAAAAGCCGCCGTTGCCATCGTCGTCGGCCTCTTGAGATGCGCCCTGAGCCGACAGTGTAAACGTCATCACGGATCCGCCTTGCTCTTGGTCCACGGCAGCCATGGCGGGGAATGCCAAATCCGCGTGCCGCGGCGAGACATAGCTCTGGCTCGCGAGGCTGAATACGCCGTTCCGATCAAAGCTGTCGGTACCGACGACCCAGTAGGCGGCGCCTTGGTGCAACTCCGAAGCTCCGCGACCGTACGTTTGTGAAATCTCGGTGGAAACTGCGCCCCAAATGTGGCCTTGCGCCTGCGCTACCTGCGTAAAATTATCGCCGTTCGTGGCAATTCCACCCTCGGGGCAGCTAGCGGGCGGCGGGGTTCCGACACTGAGCCCGGCGGCTCCGCACATATCGCCCAGGGGTATCGGCCCGCTTTTCTGGGCGCCCTGGAATCCCTCGCCGTAGTAAGCGGACACACCGGAGAACAGCTGGCCGCCGAAGCTGATTTGTCTGCAGTGCGAGCAGTTGGGGCTGTTGAGATTCCCGAGGCCGGTCCAGTCAAACACGGCGATTCGATTGTCCCCGTGGCCATAAAAGTCGAGCGTGTTCAGCATGAATCCGGCGCCTCCATGACTGTTGTCGTACTGGCTCGGGTCGGATGGGTGCGCAGGAATGACGGAATACCAGCACGTAAAGCCCGGCAAGCCGAACTGATTATCTGAAGTACAAGTTCCGTCCGGTGTAGGCAACAAACCCATGTTCTCAATGGCGACCGTGAACTGGGGATTTGGGTTTCCATGTCTGTCGAGCACCCCTAGACCCCGTTCCAGCGCTGCTTTGTTGAACGCATACTCTTGAGCGCCGTTGAAGAAGCCACCGCCGATGCCCGTGGTAACGAGCGGGAACTCGTCGTAAAACAACAGGAAAGCGTCCCTGGTGGTCGCAATCTTCGCGAAATCATTGAGCAGATACGGGGCCCCCGGCTCGGCTGGATTGAAATTGGCATTCAGGAAATAGACGTTGTAGGGACCGAACGGACTCGAACCCACACTGACCGCGATTCCTTCGTAGCAGGTATTGGCGACCCCGGCAAAGCAACCGGCGAACGTACCCCCACTGGCCTCGCTGGACGCGGAGACAAATTCCGTAATGAACCAGTGGCCTCCATTGTCGTAATCGTAAACACACGAAATGTCGCCACCACTGCTCCAGCCTCGTTTCGAGAGTCCCATGACGGTATCCAGAGAGATCGGGGAGGATTTGCGTTGCAAAGAGGTATTAAAAATCAGAATCTCCCCTTGGTTGTTGGTTTCGAGCACATAGCCGTTACCACCGCACAGACCCTGATCCGCCGGTTCGATGTCGCCGCCGAATATCGCGCCGCTGTCAACCGCGTTCAGACCTTTCACGCCCACTGCACCGCCAGTCGATGAACTAATGTGGTCGCAGCCGGGACCCATCGGATCGCAGCTCACTGTGGGAGGTACCGTCAGCGCTAGCGGCGAAAGCAAGGCCAAGGCTTGGGACGCGCGCACCGGCTGCCGAAGGACTGGTGAGGGCATGATATGCGGCGCAGAGGACGAAGTCGCCGCTAGGCTCAGAGGGCCGGCGACATTGGCCGCGCTCGAGGCTGCAGACTCGAAGGACGGAGACACGAATGGGCCACTCAGCAAACTACAACCGGAGGCGCAGCCCGTGGCGGCCGGCCCCACGAAGGTTGGCGAGTAATCTCCCAAACTCGATGAGGCGACGCCACTAGTCGCACTGGCACCGGCCGCTGTCGCTCCACCGGAGCCAACGGCCAGCGCCGCCATCATCCACAGCACCGAAAATTTCGATCGACTACACATTGGGTTTCTCCTTAAGATTTTTTGTCCTTGAAGTTTGGTATTAGCGAGAGATAGAAATTTTTTGTTCCCCTTTATTAATTACTTATGCGGCCGAGCATAATCCGTTCTTGTTACCGCGAGAAGATTGGCGTGCGCAATGAGCACTCGGGATTGCGATCCGCAGCAGGACCCATTGGTTCGCGATCAACCGCGAGCGCTGAATTAGACATAATGGACCTGTTGCGGATTGCCGCGCGTGTTCGCTAAAGCATCGGCAGCCCGCGCCGCGGCTTGCCGCGCGGAAATGCCGCGTCGATCCTCGCGATTTCGGCATCGCTCAGCTCGAGCGTGAGCACAGCGGCGTTGTCGGCGACATGCGCCAGGGTGGAGGCCTTGGGAATCACGAAAACCTCCGGCTGCCGCAACAAGAAGCGCAGTGCGACTTGCCGGGCGGTGGCCTGATGGGCCACAGCTATTTCCGCCAATGTCCGCCCCTGCTTCGTGCGCGTATCGAAGGGAACCGGCGATTGACCGAACGGCGTGTAGGCGACCACGGCCGTGCCCTGCCTCGCGCACCAAGGCAGCACTGCATGCTCGATTGCGCGTTCCTGCAGGTGATACAGCACCTGATTGCAGGCCGGATGTCCCGCTCCCGCGATGGCCGCGACCTCGTCAAGATCCCCGACGTCGAAATTGCTCACGCCCCACGCCAGAATCTTGCCGTCGCGCAGCAATGCGTCGAAGCCGGCGATGGTGTCTTCCAAGGGGGAAGCGCCGCGCCAGTGAAGCAGGTAGCAATCCAGCCGGTCGGTGCGCAGCCGCGCGAGCGTCTTTTCGCAGGCCGCCACGGTGCCGCTCTTCGAGGCGTTGCTCGGCAGCACCTTCGACACCAGGAAAACCTCGTCGCGCCGCCCCTCGATCGCCGTGCCGATCATCGTTTCCGCGGCTCCGGACCCATACATCTCGGCGGTATCGATATGCGTCAGGCCGAGGTCGAGGCCGCGGCGCAGGGCGGCGATGGCGGAATCCGCCGCGTCCTCGATTTTCCACGTTCCCTGGCCGACCGCCGCGACGCGGCGCCGGGTCGAGCCGAAGGTGCGCGATGAGTGGGGCATGGTTGGTGCGGCGCCTGTAATCTTGCGGGAAATAGGCGCACTATAATTCTCTAGATTGCTCGGCGACAACGGCGGGCGCCGAGCCGGCCCTGAGTTGCGGAGAAGGGAGGTCTCATGACGGTTCCGGCCGTACCCGGTGCACCGCGCAGTCCCGGGCTCGCTTGGGATTTCATGCGGCTCGGATTGGGGCAACGCTTCCTTTCGCTTGCCGCGTTCGCTCTGTTTTATTCGGCGCTGATCATTCTCGGCCTGCTGCTGCGCGAGAACTCCAAACAGCTGACGATCATCTGGCCGGCCGCGGGCCTCTTGTTCATGGCGCTGTGGTTCTCGCCGCGGCGCAATTGGATCTGGATCCTCGGCGTGCAGATTGCCGTGGAGATGCTGATCGACGTCGCGCGATCCGAGCATTTTTCGTGGGCCCGCTACGGGCCGTTCGTGCTCGCCAACTCGCTCGACGCCATTGTCGGCGCGGTGGTGGCCAGGCGACTCATGGCGACTCCGGAAATCCCCAAGGTTCGGCACGTACTGCAATTCCTGGCGGCGGTGGCGCTGGGTGCCGCGGCCAGCGCGTCGGTCGGCGCCGTTGGATGGTCGCAATCGTACGGGCTCGCCGAGTACCTGCGTGAATGGCAGCTCTGGTGGGCGGGAAATTGGCTGGGGTCACTATGCGTCGCGCCGGTCGTGATGAGCTGGGCGGTGCGCTGGCGGTTACGTCAACTGTCGGCCCCACCGGGGCCTGCGATCGAGTCGGCGCTGATTTTCTGCGTCATGCTCGGCATGACGGTACGGGTGTTCTCGGCGCCGCCTGGCAGCGTCACGACGATCATCGACATGCCGTTCATATTGCTGGCGTTCATGCTGGTCGCCGCATTTCGCATGCCGCCCCGCTGGTGTACCACGCTCGCCACGGCGGCGGCCTTGTTGGCATCGTATTTTGCGAGCCGCGGCGTGGGACCTTTCGCCGGCGACCCCAATCCCTTCGTGCGCGTCGCCGCTGTGCAATTGTATCTGGCGGCGCTCGTTGCCATCAGCTTCATACTGACGGTGGTCCTGCTCGAAATGCGCAACGCGCTGCAGCTGTTGCGAACCAGCGCCGAGCGCTACCACAACTTCATCGAACAGAGTTCCGAGGCCGTCTGGCGGGTGGAACTCGACGTGCCGATGCCCGCCGATCTTGCGCCGCCCGAGCAGATCGCGTGGCTGCGCGGGCATGCCTCCGTGGCGGAGTGCAACCTGGTCTATCTGCGGATGAGCCGGCTGTTGGGCCTGCCGGATGCCGATGCGCACCGGTGGCGCGATGACGTGCCTTGGTCGGCAATCTACCTCGATCACCTCGGCAAGGCGGCGAATCAGGACCATTCGGTAGACGGACTGCAATTTACGCTGTCGGGCGGTGCCAAGCGGTTCACCTATCTCACTGGATTCCGCGGTGTCATCGAAAGCGGCAAATTGGTGCGTCTCTGGTGCGTGGCGCGCGACATCACGGAGCTCGTCGAGCTCAACGATCGATTGCGCGAGAAGCAGGATCGGCTGCAGCAGTATGCACGGCAGCTGGTCGGTGCGGAGGAGCGCGCCCGGCGTGCGACCGCCGTGGATCTGCACGACGGGATTGGTCAGCAGCTGGTGGGTCTGGCGATGACCCTGGATGCGGTGGTCGCGCGCGCCTCGCCGGAGGTGCGGCTGGTGCTCGGCGAGGCGACCCGCACGGTGCGCGAGGTGCAGGCCATCACTCAACGGGTCATCGCCGACTTGAGTCCGCCGGGCCTGTACGATCTCGGTTTGGAACCCGCTCTCAAGTGGCTCAGCGTCTATATGCGCCGCAAGGATGATCTGCAGGTCGAGCTGCACATTGCCGCGGATGCGGCCGCCTATAACCTCGAGCTTCGGGTTCTGGTATTCAAGCTGATTCGAGAATTGCTGCGCAATGTCGTCAAGCATTCCGGTGTGCTGTCGGCGATCGTCACGGTCACGGAGACAGCCGATGAACTGCGCGTCGTGGTGGAGGATCGCGGCGTGGGATTCGAGTGGCAACTCAGTCTGTTCGAGCCGCGCGCGAAAGGGTTCGGCCTGTGGAGCGTGGCGGACCGCGTGCGGAGCGCCGCCGGCGAGATCACCGTGGATACCGCCCCCGGTCAGGGGTGCCGAGTCTCGGTGGTGTTCCCCCATGCCGCCGCCCAGGCGCTGATCAAACAAGAATACCCACACAGCCAGTCTGCCTCGAACTAAAGCGCCCGACGAATCGACCGCCCTCGAGTCGAATCAGCCCGAGTTCTTGGCCAGATGCCGCGACATGCGCAGCGCCGCTTCGCGGCCTTGATAGTAGCCCTGCACCACGCCGAGCTGGTCGAAGCCCAAGCATTCGTAGAAAATGCGCGCAGGTTCATTGGCGGTGCGCAGTTCCAGATTGATGCGAAATACGCCGGCTTCGATCGCGGTCGTGGTCAGCCAGCCCATGAGTTGACTGCCGAGACCCTGGCGGCGGTACTGCGGGGCCACGGCGAGCAAATTCAAGTGCGCCACCTCATCGCCGAAATGCATGATGGCGAATGCCGCGACGTGCCGCTCGCGCCGCGCAACCACCACCGATGATTCCGCTCCCGAGATGAAATGCTGCACGCGCGCCGGCGTCCAGGACCAGGTCAGTCCCTTTTCAATCAAGTCGCGCGACATTTCCGCGATTTCGCGCGCATCTCCGGCCCGCGCCAGTCCCAGTGTCGCGAGTTCCGACATTTTCAACGTCCTTCCGTCTTGATGGGCGGGGCGGCTCGCCGCGGCAGGCTCGCCGGGGCGGCCGGCAAGCGCTGCATGAGCTCCTGAACGCCCCGTTCCAATTGAGGATCATGGCCTTTCATGACTTGCACCGGGTCCTGTTCGATGACGATATCCGGATCCACACCATGTCCCTCGATGATCCAACTGCCGTTTTCATCCGCCGTGCCGAACTCTGGCACAAACACGGCGCCGCCGTCGAGCAGCGGCCCATGGTCGGCGATGCCGACCGCACCGCCCCAGGTGCGCTTGCCGATCAGCAGACCGATTTTCCACTGCCGGAATGCGTGCGCGAAGATATCGCCGTCGGAGGAGGTATCTTCGTTGATCAAGGCCACCTTCGGTCCCGGCTGCACGACCCGCGGGTAAGTGTCCGCCGCGGCGTGATTGCGTGCGAAGTTCGTGCCGTGCAGCGTCCGCGCCAGCCTTTCGATCAACAATTCCGAGATATTGCCGCCTTGGTTGCCGCGCACATCGACCACCAGGCCTTCTTTGCGGACTTGCGGATACCACCATTTGATGAATTCACGGATGCCGGCCTCGCCCATGTCCGGGATGTGAATGTATCCCAGACGCCCCTGGCTCATGCGATCCACGCGGGCGCGATTGCCGGCGACCCAGGCGAGATAGCGCAGGCCGCTTTCGCTGCTCAGCGGCTGATAGCGGATGGTGCGAGCCGCGCTGCCGTCGGCCGCGGCCGAGACGCGCCACTCGACGGGCTGGTTCGGCGCCGCCCGCAACAGTTCGTAGGGGTCGGTGCCCACCTTGAGCTCCCGCCCATTGATCGCGAGCACATAGTCGCCGACATGGGCATCCGCGCCCACCTCGGTGAGCGGCGAGCGGTAGCGCTCCTCTTCGTTTTGCCCGGCAAAAATTTCAGCGATCCGGTAGCGGCCTGACTTGAGGTCCGGCTCGAACCGGGCGCCGGGCAGCGCAACGAACGGCCGCTTCGGCAGTCCCAGGTCGCCGCCGTCAACGTAGGCGTGCTGCACGGTGAGTTCGGAGATCATTTCGGCGATGACGTAATTGAGGTCGGTCCGCGAGCCGACGAAGCGCAGCAGCGGTTCGTACTTGTCCCGCAGCTGCCGCCAATCGTAGCCATGCATGTTTTCGACGTAAAAATAATCGCGGTAGCGGCGCCAACACTCGGCGAAGATCTCGCGCCATTCGGCGGCTGGAATCCGCGTCGTCACGAGCCCGGCCAGCGACACCGTCTTCGCTTCCTCGCTCTGATTTTCCGCAGCCGTACCGACTTCGAAATACTTGAGCTCCTTGGACGAGAGTTGCGCGAGTACGTGCCTGCCGTCCGCCGTCGCGGACCATTCGGTCACGTCTTCGGCCACCGCCTTCGCCTCGCGATCCTTGATCGAGTAGGTCATCACGGTGGGCTTGAGGCTCGATTCTCGCCCGTAATAGAGCGGGCCGCTCCGCTGATACAAAAGATTCTCGTCGCCGGCTTCGAGATCGGTGAGATTGTCCGCCTCCAGGGGCACGCGTATCGCGCGCTGCTCGATTCCTTCGAACTCGATCTTCATGGCAACCCTGGAGTTCTTGTCGGCGGTTTTCGGTTGGCTGCCCGGCTCATCGTCGCGCAAGTCGAATGGATTCCTGACGTCCTTGCGCAAGGTGACCGCGAAAATTCCGGTTTGCCGATCGGTCGCGAAGTCGAATTCGACGGTGCTGAGCAGCGGCTGATAGTCGCGCTGGCTGAGGAAGTACAGCATTTCGCCGTTCGGCGCCCATGCCGGTGAATGAGCATTGAAGAATGGCGGCGTGACACGGCGCGATTTTCCGTCAGCCACCGACCAGATGTGGACTGCGGAGTAGCCATTGGAGCCGTTGAGCGAATAGCTCAAGTATTGACCGTCGGGCGACCAGCGATAGTCCTGCGTCAAATCAGCGGGGTCGCGGGCGACGGTGAGGCGCCGCTTGGTCGCCACCTCGATCACGTAGAGCCGGCCGGTGTGGTCGCAGAACGCAACACGTTCGTCGTCCCCCGACCAGCGCGGTGCGTAGTAGCGCGCCTTCGAGTCGGAAGTCAGCTGAACCGCAGGAGAGACGCCGTCCTGCGACTGCATGTAGATTTCCTCTTCGCCGCTGCGATCCGACACATACGCCAGGCGCTTGCCGTCGGTGGACCACGCGGCCTCGCGGTCGTGCGCGGACGATGATTGGGTGAGATTGCGGGTCGTGCCATGTTCCACCGGAACGGAAAAAACGTCGCCGCGCGCCACCACCGCCAGGCGCTCGCCTCCCGGGCTCAGGCGCAAGCTCTCGATGTTGTCCGCGGCGTTGATCGTCTGCGGCCGCGCGGCGTCGGCATCCAAGGGCACCACGATCGGCACCGCGCGGTCGTGCTCATCGCGCGTATCGTAAATATGCAGTTCGCCCTGCGACTCGTAGACGATCTGGCCTTGCGCATCGGCGCTGGGCCAGCGTACGTCCCAATCCTCGTAGTGGGTCAGCTGCCTGGTTTGCCGGGTCGCGACGTCGTAGCGGAACAGATTGAATGTGCCGGTCCGGTCGGAGTTGAAATAAATGGAATCGCCGATCCACATCGGGTCGCGATCGGTGCGCGGGTCGGCGGTGACCTGCTCGAGCGCCGGATGCACCAAATCGAAAATATACAAATCGTTGGCCCAGCCGCCTTGATAGCGCTTCTCGCTGCGAAAATCGCGCCACAGAGGCGAGTACACGATCCTTTTCCCGTCGGGCGAGAAACTTCCCGCCCCGGACACCGGCATGAGCAGCGCGGTCGCCGCGCCGCCTTTCACGGGCACCGTATAGAGCCGGGAGTCCGTGAGCATGAAGCCCTCGCGCGCGGAGCGGAACAACACGGCCGTGCCATCCGGCGTCCAGCCGTAGACTTGATTGTCGTAACCCCACCGGTCGGGGAGCGGACCTGCCGCCGGATAAAACGTGAGTTGAGTCGGGATGCCGCCGTCGGCGGGAATCACGTAGACCTGTTCATCCCCGCCGTACTGGCCGGTGAAGGCGATCAGGCGCCCATCGGGGGAGAATTTGCCGAATAGCTCGAGACCGGGATTTGAAGTGAGCCGGACGGCCGTGCCTCCTTGAGTGCCCACCGTCCACAGATCTCCCGCGTAGCTGAACACGATGCGGTCATGCCACACGTTCGGAAAGCGCAGCAGCTTGCCGGCGGCCGCCTCCGACAAGGCGGCCACGCACATGAGAACCGCCGTGGCCAGCACGCGCGATGGGATGAAACGCATGCTGCCTCCCCGCGGGTGCGCTAGCGGCTTCGGTACCGATCGGTGGCGAGCACGAGTTCGTGCGCATTGCCCGGCTCGAATGCCGAGTGCCCCGCGTCCGGCACGATCACCAGATCCGCCTCGGGCCACGCGCGATGCAGATCCCAAGCGCTCGTTGCCGGGCAGACGACGTCGTACCGACCTTGGACGATGGTCGCGGGAATGTGCCGAATACGCGGCACATCATCGAGCAGTTGGCTTTCGCTGCGCAAGAAGCCGCGGTTCACGAAGTAGTGGCACTCGATTCGCGCCACCGCCAGCGCGAACTGATCCTCGCCCCATTTCTTGATGTTGTCGCCGTTGCTGTACAAAAAACTGGCCGAGGCTTCCCAAACCGACCATGCACGCGCCGCCGCGAGGCCGGCCCGCTGATCGCTGCCGACCAGGCGCTTGTGATAGGCGCTCACGAAATCATCGCGTTGGTCGACCGGAATCGCGTCGCGGTAAGCCTCCCATGCATCGGGAAATATTTCCGAGGCGCCGTGCTGATAGAACCAGCGGATTTCCGCGTAACGCAACAGAAAGATCCCGCGCAACACGAGTTCGCTGACCCGCTCCGGATTGGCCTCCGCATAGGCCAGCGCCAAGGTGCTGCCCCACGAGCCGCCGAAGACGAGCCAGCGCTCGATGCCGAGGTGCTTGCGCAGCCGCTCGATGTCGGCGACCAGATGCCAGGTCGTGTTCTCGATGAGGCTCGCGCTCGGTCGGCTGCGTCCGCAGCCGCGCTGATCGAACACCACGATGCGGTAGTGAAGAGGGTCGAAGAATTGACGCGCGCGCTTATCCGAGCCGGCGCCGGGACCCCCGTGCAGGAACACGGCGGGCTTGCCTGCCGGATTGCCGCACTCTTCATAGTAGATCTCATGGATATCGGAGACGCGCAGGTAGCCGTGCCGAAACGGCTCGATCGCCGGATACAGCTCGCGGCGCGCGGCGCCGCCAGCCCTTGAGCGCGGCGCTGATTTCACCGCGTGAGCCAAGCGCTTTTTTTTGACCGGCGCGCGCTTCGGGCTCGACCGTCCCGGCGTGGCGCGTGATTTGACCGGCGCGCCTTTTTTCTTCTTCATCGGTTTTCCTCTTCTAGCTGTTTATCCGCGAAACCAGGGGCCCGAGCGGCCGGCCGCCGAGCAGGTGCATGTGCAGGTGATAGACCTCCTGTCCGCCATCCGCATTGCAATTGACGATCAACCGATAACCGCTCTGTGCGATGCCCTGCTGCCGGGCGAGATCGCGCGCCACGATGAACATGTGTCCGATCAACGATTCATCCTCGTCGGCGACGTCATCGGCGGTGGGAATCGGCTTGTGGGGAACGATGAGTATATGTACCGGGGCCTTCGGCTGGATGTCCAAAAAGGCAATGACGCGGGGGTCGCGGTAGAGCACGGTGGCCGGCAGCTCACCGGCGATGATCTTCTCGAAAAGCGTAGGCATTTCAATGCCTCCGAGACTTATGGGACCTCAAGATTAGCAGGAACGGCACCGCTGCTCGGATATGCAATGCAACAACGTGACCCCGTAATGGTAATGGGAACGATTCTCATATAGAATCGCATTCATGTTGAGCGTCAAAATCAGCCCGGCGGCCGACGCCGCGACCGGCATCCGACTGACGGAACTTAAGGCGGGAATGCGTGCGCGGGTGGTGTCGGTTGGCGCACCGGATGCGGCGGCACCCGTCGATCTGCGGCGGCGCCTGGCGGAGTTGGGTTTTTTGCCCGGGGAAGCCGTGCACATCGTGGCTCGAGGATTGATGGCCCCGGCGCCGATTGCCGTGCGGATCGGTACCGGCACCTTTGCGCTGCGGCTTTTCGAAGCGGCCTGTGTGCGCGTTTGCCCGGAGCAGCCGCGGCCCGCGTGAGTCCATGGAGGCTGTGCGCCCGAGTCCCCTCATCGCCTTGGTGGGAAATCCCAACTGCGGCAAGACCGCGCTCTTCAATATTCTCACCGGCAGCCGTCAAAAGGTCGCCAATTACGCCGGCGTAACGGTCGAGCGCAAGGAGGGTTCGCTGCTGACCCCGTCGGGTAAGCGCGTGCGCATCCTGGATTTGCCGGGCGCCTACAGCCTCGATCCGCTCACGCCGGACGAACAAGTCACGGCCGATGTGCTGCTGGGCCGCCGCAGCGGCGAGACCCAGCCCGATTTCGTCGTCTGCGTCACCGACGCGACCAATCTGCGCCAGAATCTGCGCTTGGTATTGAGCCTGAAAAGGCTGGGCTTGCCGATGGTGGTCGCGCTCAATATGAGCGATATCGCGCGCCGCAAGGGCTCACGATCGACGCCGAGCGGCTGGCCGGCGAACTTGGGCTTCCGGTGGTCGAAACGATCGGCGTCAAGACCACCGGCGTGCGCAGCCCTGGTCACTGTGCTCGATGGCGTTTCCCCGGCGCGTCATGCCGCGACCGGGGTCGCGGGCGTCGAATGGCGAACGCCGAGCGCGTCGGACATCGAGCACGACCAAATCGAGGTGCGCAGGATTTTGGGCCTGGTGGGCGGCGATCGGCTCGACGGCGTGACCTTGAGCGATCGCGTCGATGCCGTGCTGTTGAATCCGGTGCTGGGCCCGGTGATCCTCGCGGTCATTCTGTTTCTGGTATTTCAAGCGGTGTTCGCCTGGGCGCAGGTGCCGATGGACGAGATCAAACTCGGCGTCTCCGCGTTCGGTAATTGGCTGGCGGCGGCGCTGCCGGCCAGCCTGCTGAAGGATTTGGCCATCAATGGCGTGCTGGCCGGCATCGGCAGCGTCTTGGTATTTCTGCCGCAGATCATCATCCTGTTCTTCTTCATCTTGATGCTCGAAGACTCCGGTTATCTGCCGCGCGCCGCATTCTTGCTCGACCGGGTGATGGGCAGCGTCGGGCTGTCGGGCCGCGCGTTCATTCCCCTGCTGTCGAGCTTCGCCTGTGCGATTCCCGGAATCATGGCGACGCGCACCATCCAAAATCCGCGCGACCGGCTGGCGACCATCATGATCGCGCCGTTGATGACCTGTTCGGCGCGCCTGCCGGTGTACGCGCTGATCATCGGTGCTTTCATTCCGCGGCGGACGCTGTGGGGCGGAATGGAATTGCAGGGCGTGGTGCTGTTCGCGCTCTATATTGCGGGCGTCGCGAGCGCCATGGCGGTGGCCTTCGTCCTCAAGCGCAGCGGCCCGGGTGCGCGCTTGCAGTCGCTGATGCTGGAATTGCCGGCCTATCACTGGCCGAATTTGCGCAATTTGGCGCTCGGGTCTGTGGCAGCGCGTCGAAATCTTCATGAGCCGCGTCGGCACCATCATTCTCGCGCTGATGGTGATTCTGTGGGCCTTGAGTTCGTTTCCCGCGCCGCCGCCCGGCGCCCCGGGCCCGGCGATACAGTACAGCATCGCCGGGCACTTGGGCGCCTGGCTTGCGGTGCTGTTCGCGCCCGATCGGATTCAATTGGCAGATCTCGATTGCGCTGGTGCCGGGGCTCGCGGCGCGCGAGGTCGCCGTCGGCGCGCTCGGCACGGTTTACGCCCTGTCGGCGACCGGCAACGACGTGAGCGGCGCGCTGACGCCGCTGATCTCCCAGTCATGGAGTCTGCCGACGGCGCTCTCGCTGCTGGCGTGGTACGTGTTCGCGCCGCAGTGCCTGTCGACCCTTGCCACGGTCAAGCGCGAGACGAATTCCTGGCGGTACCCGATCATCATGGCGGCGTACATGTTTGCGCTGGCCTACGCGGGATCGTGGATCACTTACACGATCGCCAAGCACGTATGAGCCACCTACTCGACCATGTCCTGGTGGGCCTCATGCTCATCGTGAGTGCGGCATACGCCGCCTCAGCGCTCGGTCCGCGCAGCCTGCGGCGACGCGTGCTCGCCGCCTCGAGCCGGGTGATGGCGCGCGCGCCGGCCCCGCTCGGCCTGCGCCGAATGGCGGAATTGGCTCGCGGTCCGGTCGGCGGGCAAGGCACAAGGCGCCTGCGGCGGCTGCGATAGCTGCGGTGCGGAGGAGTCGCCTGCGCAAGCGCCCGATGTCGAAGTGAGAGTGCCGGTGGCGAACATCCGCCGGCGCTCGTAGGCACGGGGCCTTACTCGGAGGCGACCATTTAACAATATCGAGCCATCCCGGCCGGATCGGCCGAGCCATCCGGTTCGTGATAACGTCACGACAAACCGTCCTGTCTCCGGAGAACGCCGATGCTAAAACCTGGATTGACGAGCCGGCATCTGTCGAAAGTGAAGGCGGCGCTCCTGGGCGCTCTGGTCGCCGGCGCGCTGGCGGGATGCGGCGCTGGATCCTCCGGACCCGCCACCATGTCCGCCATGGCCGGGGTGAATTCGCCGCTCACGATCGATCAAAGCAACGCGACCGCCACGGCGGCCGAAGCGATCGTCACGCCGACGGCGTTGAGCAGCGGCGCGACAGCCGCCATCAGTGCAACGCCCGCCGCGGTCGTCCCCGGCGCGCTCAGCGCCGCAGACCGGCGGGTTGCGCAGGGCATGCTGACGGCCGCGAATGTTCGTCCTGCGGGCGCCGGAACGGTCACGATTCCGTGCACGGTCGGCGGCAGCATCACCGTCGTCACCAGCGCGGATGGTATGACGCTGACCGTCACGTTTGCCGACTGTTCGGAGGCCGCGGGAACGTCCGTCAACGGTACGCAGACGTACACGGATTTCACGCTCACGATGACGAGCGCGTCCGACTCGATCTCGGCAAACGTCAGCGACGCGCTGACGATCGTGGTGGGAGCGGTCAATTACGCAGAAATGGGTGATTACGCGTTTGCCTTTGCCGCGGACAAAACGGCCGGCGGCGCAGTCACGACGGAGACCTTCGATCTGTCCGGATCGAGTCTAGCCGTCTCCGTGAGCAACAGCGGCGCGGTCTCCGATTCGGTGACCCTGACCGACTTCGATTTCAATTTCGAGGAAGATCAGACGGTGTCGCCGCACCAACTGTACTCATCGCTCAGCTTCATACTCGCGAGCTCGCGGCTCAACGGCACCATCGTCGTGACGACGACGCAGGAATTCAAACAAATTGACGATTCGTCCGTGACACGCCGGTACCCGTACACGGGGCAACTCTTGATCACGGGCGCCGCCAAGGAGCGCTTGCAAGTCACCATACTCGGCGACGAGACTTTCGTGCCGCCGGCGGGCGAAGGGCAGATCGAGCTGCAGCTGGACTCGGGCAGCGGCAGCTTTGGATCGCCGATCTGGCTGAGTTGGGCGACCTTGACGGCCGGCTGAATGGATCGCGGTCGGCGTCTCAAGTTCCGGACGCCGCCGCCAACTAATCGACCGGCGTAGAAGCTAAGCCGCCGCTAGGAGCGAGCAATGACCTTACCCAGAGAACCGCGTATTCATCCGGTGGCGATTTCCGCGCTGCGGCCGACGCAGATCACGGTCGGGATGCGCGAGGTCAAAGCCAAGCGCAAGAGCTGGCGCGATCATCCCGAACGCAAGCGGCCCGATTTCCTCGGCAAACATCTGATTCCCGTCATCTGGGGCCCAAAGGAAGAATATTACGTCATTGATCATCACCACCTGGCGCTGGCCTTGCACCAGGAGGGCGTCAAGAACATTGCCACCACGGTGGTGGCTGATTTGCGGCGGCTGCCGCGCGACGCCTTCTGGGTGTTTCTCGACAACCGCGGCTGGCTGCACCCCTTCGACGCGCGCGGCCGCCGGCGCAGCTACGACGAAGTGCCGAAGCGAATCTCCGCATTGGTGGACGATCCCTATCGCAGCTTGGCGGGTGAACTGCGTCAAAGCGGCGGCTTTGCCAAGGACACGACGCCCTTCAGCGAATTTCTGTGGGCGGACTTTCTGCGCCGCCGGATCAAGCCCAAGCTGCTCGACCAATGATTTTTCCGACGCGCTGGTGCGGGCGCTGAAGCTGGCCAAGAGCGGCGAGGCGGACTATCTGCCCGGCTGGTGCGGTCCCATCGGCCGCATGATCAATGAACAAGGCCCCTGATTTTCATTTTGCCGATGCGCTGGCCGGCCTGTCGCTCGCCGGGTTGCTGCTGCCGGAGGCGGTTGCCTATTCGGGGCTGGCCAACTTGCCGCCGCAGGCGGGGGTGATCGGCTTGTTCGCCGGGCTGGTCTGCTATGCCCTGATCGGCCGCAGCCGGTATGCGATCGTCAGCGCGACCTCCTCGTCCGCGGCGGTGCTGGCGGCGGCGATGCTGGCACTCGGCGCCAACGCGGTTGCCCAGCGCATCGCGTGGGCGTCGATGCTGGTGGTGCGCACGGGGATTGCGTTCTTGCTGGTCGGCAGCGCCCGGCTGGGTGCGATGTCGAACTTGATCGCGCGGCCGGTGCTGCGCGGCTTTTCGTTCGGGCTGGCCTTGGTCATCGCCGTGAAGCAGTGGCCGCATATCGCCGGCGGTGCATGACCCACAGCACGGACCTGTTCGCGCTGCTGGGCGAAATCTTTCGCCAGGCGCCGGCGACTGGCAGCCGGCCAGTCTTGGCCGTCGGCGTCGGCGCTCTGCTGGGCTTGTTCGCGCTCGAGCGCATCCCGCGTGTTCCGGGCGTGCTGGTCGTGATCGTCGCCGGTATCGCGGCGGCTCCGCTGGCTGGCAATGCACGGCGTGCGGCTCACCGGGCCCATTCATCTCGCCCTGGAGCGGCCGTCATTCGCGCTGCCGGCGCACGGGCAATGGCTGCCGATGGTCGAGTTCGCGCTGGCGCTGATGTTCATCCTGTACGCGGAGTCCTACAGTTCGATCCGCACCTTTGCGCTGAAGCACGACGAGACCGTGCAGCCGAATCGGGACTTGTTGGCATTGGGGGTGGCGAACATCGTGTCGGGCGCATTTCATGGGACGCCGGTCGGCGCAGGCTATTCGGGCACTTCGGCGAACGAAGCGGCCGGCGCGCAATCGCGCGCCGCCGGCCTGTACGCCGCCGCTGACCGTGCTGACGCTGGTGCTGCTGTTTCTGCCGTGGATCGAGCGCATACCGGATCCGATACTGGCCGCCATCGTCATCCACGCGGTCAGCAAGTCGTTGCGCATCGCCGTCTTCCAGCCGTACTTTCGCTGGCAGCGCGACCGGCTGGTCACGCTCACCGCCGTGGCCGCGGTCATTGCGTTCGGCATGCTTGAAGGGCTGTTGGCGGCAATCGCCTTCAGTCTGGCGATGTTGCTGCATTCATTGTCGAGCCCGCGCCTGTCCGTGCTCGGCCGCATGGGCGCACATGATTTCGTCAGCGTGGAGCGCTTTCCACAGGCGACTTGCCCGCCGGGCATCCTGGTCCTGCGGCCCGAGGAGCCGTTGTTCTTCGCCAATGCCGACCCGCTGCTGGCGCAGGCACGGCACCGTATACTGCAAGACCGGATGCGCGGGTGGTGGTCTTAGCCTGGAGGAATCTCCGGATCTCGACGGCACGGCGCTCGAGAGCCTGGGCGAGTTCGCGGCCTGGCTCGAGACGCGCAACATCGAGCTGCGCCTGGCGCGCTTGAAGGAGGCCAGCCGCGATGCCTTGCTGCGCGCCAACTTCAAGCAGCTGCCGGCGAGCGGGCTGGATTATCACAGCGTCGATGATGCGGCGAGCGGCACGCCCGCGGACGTCGCGGCCTCCGCCACCTGACGCCGTTCAGTTTGCGCTCCCCTGCTGATTGCTATTGACCCGCGAAATTCGGCGCGCGCTTGCTGCGAAACGCCTGCACGCCTTCGGCAAAGTCCTGCGTGTCCCCCAGCTCGGCTTGGCCGTCCGCCTCGATCTCCAGCTGCTCGTCGAGCGTGCGCGGCAGTTCCCGATTGAACACCGCCTTGATGCGTTGGAAGGCCTGGGTGGGACCGGCAGCGAGCCGTCGTGCGATCGATTCCGCTTGGAGCTGCAGCGCCGTGTCGTCGACACAGGCCCAGATGAGCCCCCAGTTCGCCGCGTCCGCAGCGCTCAAGGGGTCGCCGAGCAGCGCCAAGCCCTTGGCGCGCGCCGTCCCCACCAGGCGCGGCAAATGAAAGGTGCTGCCGAGATCCGGCATCAGGCCGAGCTTGGGCGCAAACAGCTGCAGAAACGTCGCGGAGCGCGCCGCCACCACGATGTCGCCCACCAGCGCGAGGCTGACCCCGGCACCCGCAGCGATGCCGTTGACCGCGACCACCACCGGTACACGCAATTGAAACCAGGCGTTCACCATCGGGTGGAAATATTCGCGCAGGCCGGCAGCGATGTTCGCGCCGCGGCTGCGCTCAGGGTTGCCGAGCAGATCATCGCCCATGAGATCGGCACCGGAACAAAATGCGCGGCCGACGGCGGTGAGTACCACGGCACGAATGCCCCGCTCGGAGTCGATCGCCGCGGCGGCCGCGGTCAAATCGGTGATGAGCGCCCGATTCAACGCGTTCAACCGGTCGGGGCGGTTGAGCGAGACATGGACGATGGTGTCCCGGCGCTCGAATAGCAAAGTGTCGTATTGCATGATGATTCCCGAACGTGTGCGGCGTACGCCATAATGACAGAAACACTTCAATGAACCCACCCGCTGCGGAGCCGTAATGCCCATTCCCGAGATTCTGCAAGGCCGCCTGCGACTGCCCGTGATCGGTGCCCCGATGTTCATCGTGTCCACGCCGCGTCTCGTGCTCGCGCAGTGCAAGGCCGGCATCGTCGGTTCGTTCCCCGCGCTCAACGCGCGGCCCGCGGCCCAGCTCGACGACTGGCTCGCGGAGATCACGGCGGAACTCGCGGCGCACCGCCGCACCAACCCTGCGTCCATGGTTGCGCCGTTCGCGGTCAATCAGATCGTGCATAGCAGCAACGATCGCTTGGAACATGACGTCGCGTTATGCGTGAAGCATCGCGTGCCCATCATCATCACCAGCCTGCGGCCGCCGGCGGAAGTGGTTGCCGCCGTGCACGGCTATGGCGGCGTGGTGTTTCACGACGTGATCAATTTGCGTCACGCCGAAAAAGCCGCGGCGCAGGGGGTCGACGGCATCATCGCCGTATGTGCCGGAGCGGGCGGGCATGCGGGCGTGCTGAGTCCGTTCGCCTTGGTCAAGCAGATTCGCGAGGTCTATTCCGGAGCAATCATTCTGTCGGGCGCCATGAGCACGGGCGCCGACGTGCTGGCGGCGCAGGCGTTGGGCGCCGATCTCGCCTATCTCGGAACCCGCTTCATCGCGACGGAGGAAGCCAACGCGGGCGCGGAGTACAAGCAAATGCTCATCGAAAGCCGCGGCGAGGACATCGTCTATACCTCGTTGTTCAGCGGTGTCGCCGGCAATTACCTGCGCGGCAGCGTCGCGCGCGCGGGTCTCGATCCCGACAAGCTTCCGGAAGCCGACAAAACCAAGATGAATTTCGGTGCCGGCGGCAGCGCGGAGCTCAAGGCGTGGCGGGACATCTGGAGCGCCGGGCAGAGCGTCAGCGGCATTCACGAGGTCGAGAGCGTGCAGACGCTGGTCGACCGGATGGCGGAAGAATACGCCGCGGTGCGTGCGAGGCTCGCGGATTGCGCCTGAACGCCGAGCAATTGCCCGCGGCTTTAGCCCGCTCTGTGGCGGCCATTTTTCTCGTCTCCGGCGAGGAGCCGCTGCTGGTGGGCGAGGCGGCGGATGCGATTCGCGCCGCCGCGAGAGCGGCGGGATATGCCGATCGCAGAATCTTCTTCATCGAGCGCGGTTTCGCCTGGGAGGAGCTCAAACACGCGAGCCAGTCGCTGTCGCTGTTCGCGGAGCGGCGGCTGTTCGAGCTGCGGATGCCTTCGGGTAAACCCGACAAGGGCGCGCAGCAGTTGGCGGACTTGGCGGAGCACCCGCCGCCCGATGTGGTGTGCCTCATCGTCACCGGCAAGCTCGACAAGAAGGCAAGCGAAGCTCCATGGGTGCGCGCCGTCGAGAAGCATGGCGTCTGGGTGCCCATTCGGGCGGTACCGGCGGCGGTGTTGCCGGGTTGGCTGCGCGAACGCGCCAAACAGCTGAAGGTCGAGATGGAACCGGCCGCGGCGCAATTGATCGTCGATCGCGTGGAGGGAAACCTGCTGGCTGCGCAACAGGAGCTGGAGAAGCTTCGCTTGCTGGCCAACGGAGAAACGATCAGCTCGGAGCTGGTGTTGCGATCGGTGGGCGACAGCTCGCGCTACGATGTGTTTCAGCTCGCCGAAGCGGCCGCCGCCGGCGATGCGGCGCGGGCGCTGCGCGTGCTGCTCGGACTGAAAAGCGAAGGTGTGGAGCCCACCCTGATTTTATGGGCCCTGGTCCGGGAACTGCGCGGATTGTGGCAGGCGCGCGAGCGCAGCCGTCTGCGTTCCGCGGTGCGCGGCAGCGGCTGGCACCTGGCTGCTACGCCCTCGCCGCGCGCGCTGTCGAGACTCAATCAGCTGCCGCTGTCGCCGCTGCTCATGCAGGCGAGCCACACCGATCGAGTGCTCAAGGGACTGGCGATGGGCGATGCGTGGAGCGCGGTGACCGCACTCACCGGCGGCCTCGCCGGCGCTTTGCAAGCCACCGCGGAATCAGGCAGGGTACGCCCATGAATCCCATGGGCATTTTCGGCGGCACCTTCGATCCGATTCACTACGCGCACTTGCGCACCGCATTCGAGCTGCAGCAGGCACTGCGCTTGAAGGAAATTCGATTTCTTCCGGCCGGCAATCCGCCGCACCGCGAACAACCCATCGCCGACGCGCAATTGCGCCTGCAGATGGTGCAGTTGGCCGCCGCCGACCAACCCGGATTCATCGTCGATGATCGCGAGGTGCGCAAAGCGGGGCCTTCCTACTCGGTCGAGACCTTGGGGGAGCTGCGGCACGAGTATCCGGACCGCAGCCTGTGTCTGATCGTGGGCATGGATGCCTTCCTAAGCTTGCCGAAATGGCATCAGTGGCGCGAGCTGCTGCAATTGGCCCACTTGGTGGTCGCGCACCGGCCGGGCTGGCGCGCGCCCGGCATGGGGCCGCTCGGCGAGCTATTGGTCGACCGCGGTACCGGGCGAATCGGCGATTTGCACGAGTCCCGCGCCGGCTGCATTTACATTCATGCCGTGACGCAACTGGAAATCTCCTCCACCGAGGTTCGTCAGCTGATCGGTATGGGCCGCGATCCGCGCTTCCTCATGCCGGACGCAGTGCGTAAACTGATCCTCGATACCCACTGTTATTCCAAACCACGGACAACGTAGTGCCAATCAGCAAAAATACCCCTCCGCTTAAGTCCAAGGACCGCACCAAGACGGTCGTCAATTCCCGAGCCAAGGCCAAGTCCAAAACCCAGGTCAAGCCGAAGCCGAGACCCGCCAGCAAGCTCAGAGCCGCCGATAATCGCCCCGTCAGCCGCGCGAAGACATCTCTCAAAAGCGTCGTGATCGATGCCTTGGCCGATATGAAGGCGTTGGAAGTCAAAGTGCTGGACGTGCGGGGCCTCACCGATATCGCGGACTTCATGGTGATCGCCAGCGGAACTTCCGATCGGCACGTGCGCTCGGTTGCGCAACGCGTGGTCGAGAAAACCAAGCAGGCCGGATTTCGACCGCACGGCGTCGAGGGTCAGCAAGACAGCGATTGGGTTCTTATCGATCTGAACGAGATGATCGTGCACGTCATGTTGCCGCGCGTGCGCGAGTTCTACGGACTCGAGAAGCTCTGGGATATGACGGCAACGAAGCGCGCCGCGCGCGCGTAGCTCAAGGCGTGCCGCGACGATGAAGTGCCGGTTGATCGCAGCCGGAACGCGTCTGCCCGAGTGGGTCAACAGCGGATTTCAAGAATACCGGAAGCGCCTGCGCACCCCCCTGGAGCTCACGCTGCATGAAATTGCGCTCGCGCCTCGGCGCGCCGGCGAGAGCCCGCAGCGGGCGATCCAAAGGGAGGGAGCCGACATGCTCGGCGGCGCTGCGGCAGGACGACTATGTCGTGGCGCTCGAGATTGCCGGCAAGAGCATGAGCACGGAACAAGCTGAGCGCGTGGCTTGCCGAGCGCTTGCGAGAGGGCCGCCCGCTTGCGCTTCTGATCGGCGGTCCCGACGGTCTCTCGCCGCAATGCCGCGCGCGGGCCGATCAGGGCTGGTCCTTGTCGCCGCTGACTTTGCCGCATGCGCTGGTGCGGGTGGTGGTTGCCGAACAGATCTACCGCGCCATGAGTTTGCTGGCCGGCCATCCGTATCACCGGGGCTAGGAGCACGGAATACTCGGACCGGCTCCCTTGGGTTCGGTATCCTCGCTACATGCCCACAGACTTCGTTTACCTGGCTTCGGGATCGCCGCGGCGGCGTGAATTGCTGCAGCAAATCGGCGTGCCTTTCCGTGTGGTCGGGGCGGCCGTCGACGAGGCGGTTTGGTCCGGCGAGGCGCCCGCGGCCTATGTCGCGCGCCTCGCCGCGGCCAAAGCCGACTTGGGGTGGGAACGCCACCGCGACGCGATCGACGGCCCCGTGCTGGCGGCGGATACGTCGGTGGTGCTCGATGCGACGATACTCGGCAAACCGGCGGACCGGGAGGAGGCCGAAGCGATGCTGCGGCATCTCTCCGGCCGCACTCACGAGGTCTTGACCGCCGTCGCTTTGCGCACCGTCAACGGCCTGCGATCCAGGTTGAGCCGCAGTGAAGTCACCTTTCGGCGCATCGCCGCCGCGGAAGCCCGGGCCTATTGGGAAACCGGAGAACCCTGCGACAAGGCGGGTGCCTATGCCATTCAAGGCCGCGCAGCCGTATTCATCGCCGAACTGCGCGGCAGCTACTCCGGCGTGATGGGGCTGCCGTTGTTCGAAACGGCCGAACTCTTGAGCGAGGCCGGCGTCTGGAGCTGGCAGGGCCGCGGACAGACCCGATGAGCACCGAAATCCTGGTCAATGCCAGCCTGCACGAGGCGCGCGCCGCGGTCGTCGAGAACGGCGTTCTGCAAGAGGTGTTTCTCGAGCGCGCCAGCCGCCGCGGCCTGATCAGCAACATCTACAAAGGCCGGGTGTCGCGCGTCCTGCCGGGCATGCAGGCGGCATTCATCGAGATCGGCATGGAGCGCACGGCTTTCCTGCACGCTTCGGACATATTCGATCCGCGTCATGCGGAAACCGGCATCGAGCCGCCGCACTCCGAAAACATCCGCTCGCTGGTCGCAGAGGGCAACGAGATCCTGGTACAGGTCGTCAAGGATCCGCTCGGCACCAAGGGCGCCCGCTTGACCACGTACATGACTCTGCCGTCGCGGTTTCTCGTGTACATGCCGAAGGGACGCGGCGTCGGCGTCTCGGCGCGGATCGAGACCGAGGCGGAACGCGAGCGCTTGCGCGCCGCCGTGCTCGCCGGGATCGAGGCCAATGAGAATGCGGGGTTCATCGTGCGCACGGCTGCGGAGGACGCGCCGCCGGAGGCTTTGCGCGCCGACATGATTTACCTGAGAAAGCTCTGGGAGTTCGTTCGCCAAAAGGGAATGCGTACGGAGCCCGGCAACCTGGTGCATGCCGACCTGCCGCTGCACCTCCGCGTCCTGCGCGATTTGCTGCGGCCGGATGTCGACAAGGTGCTGATCGATCAGGCGAGCGCGCATCGCGAGATGCGCGAATTCGCGGCCACGTTCATGCCGGACGCCCTGCCGCGCATCGAGCTTTACGGCGAGACGCGCCCGCTGTTCGAGCTGCACCACGTCGAGGAGGAGATCCAGAAAGCCCTGGACCGCAAAGTGCCGCTGAAATCCGGCGGCTACCTCATCATCGATCAAACGGAGGCCATGACCACGATCGACATCAATACCGGCGCGTTCGTCGGACACCGGAATCTCGAGGAGACCATTTTTCGAACCAATCTCGAGGCGGCCATGGCGGTGGCGAGGCAATTGCGCCTGCGCAATCTGGGCGGCATCATCATCATCGATTTCATCGACATGGAAGAGCCCGAGCATCGCCGGCAAGTCATCCAAGCCTTGGAGAAGGCGCTTGGCGACGATCATGTGAAGACCAGCATCTCGTCGGTATCGCCGCTGGGATTGGTCGAGATGACGCGCAAGCGCACGCGTGAAAGCCTGGAACATATGCTGTGCCAGCCCTGTCCGACCTGCGAGGGGCGCGGCTTCGTCAAAACGGCGGAAACCGTGTGCTACGAGGTGTTCCGGGAGATCGTGCGGCAATCGCGCCAATTCGAGTGCCAGCAATTGATGGTATTGGCCCATCAAGACGTGATCGAACGATTGCTCGATGAGGAGTCCTCCGCACTGGGCGAGTTGGAACTGGTCACCGGCAAGCCGATACGCCTGCAAACCGAGGCGCTTTACACCGTCGATCAATACGACGTCGTCCTGATGTAATGAGCGCGCGCAAAGCCGGAAAGATCCTGCTGTACACTGTCGCCGCACTGCTGGGGGTGCTGCTCCTGTTGATGCTGGGCCTCAAGCTCGCGCTCGACCGCGCACCCGCCTACCAAAGCGAGATCAAGCAGTGGGTGCACGCGCAAACCGGGTATCACATCGCCTTCGCCGGCGTCTCGCCATCCTTCCGCTGGTACGGGCCGGAGCTGCATTTCGAGCGGCTGGAGTTGCGTTCCAAGGATGGGCAGCGCGTGCTGGCGCACGCCGCCGGCGGTCGGGTGGCCGCGGACGTCTGGCAGCTGCTCAGAACCGGCAAGCTGCTGGCGGGCCGGATCGAAATCGATTCGCCGGCCATCGTGATCGCACGCTTGGGACCCGACCAGCTTCGCGCTGGCATCGGAGCTCAAGTTGGGCGGCGGCAACTCCTCGCTCGAGACGCTCACTCTCGATGATCTGCCCGCGGGCAAGCTCGCGATTCGCCACGCCATGGTCACGATGCAGGATTGGAACGCCGCGTTGCCGCGGCTCGAATTGCAGGACGTCAATCTCGACGTCCAGCGCGGCGATGAGGATCTGTCGATGGTTTTCAGCGCGCGGCTGCCCCGGGCGCTCGGCGGAACCTTGAGCGTCAGCGGCAGCGCGCGCGGCCGCAGCGGTCTGCCGATGCTGAATTGGAGCGCGCTCGTGCGGGCGCGCGGCATCTCCTTTTCAGGATGGCGGTTGCTGCTGCCCGACTACTTGAACCGCCTCGACGCCGGCAGCGGCGAATTCGATCTGGCGGCGAGCGGGACGGGCCGCGCGCTCGCAAGCGCGGATCTTGATTTTGCGGCGCAGGACGTGGTGACGCAGTTGAGCGATGGACCGAGCGCGAAGTTTCAACAAATCAGCGGCGCCATCAGCGTGGTCCACGCAGGCGACCGTTGGACATTGTTGGGCAAGCGGATGCGCACGGTGCGGTCGGGCCGGCGCGACCCCGACTCATCGTTCGATGTGAGCTGGCGCAGCACCGCTGCAGGCTTGCTCGATTTGCATGCCCGCGCGAGCTACTTGCGCGCGGATTCTCTGCTGCCGCTCGCCGGGTTGCTGCCCGACAAGGAGGTGCGCAACCAGCTGCGCGAGCTGGCGCCGACCGGTGAATGGACGGACACGGCGATCGCGCTGGCCCGCAGCACGGCCGCGGATCCCTTGCGGCTGCAGGTCCAGGCGAAGTTTCGCGACGTCGGATTCGCGCCGGTGGGCCGTGCACCGGGGCTGCGCGGCTTGACGGGCTCGATTGCCGGCACCGAGAGCGGCGGGCACGTGACGATCGATACCCCGACGGCCGTGTTCTCCTGGCCGGCGCAGTTTCCGCGTCCCGTGGAGCTCGAGTCATTGACCACCACCGTGTATTGGAAACGCACCAACGAGGAGCTGCTGGTGGCGACTCCCGATTGGACGATGAAGAATCGCGACGCCGGCGTGCGCCTGAAAGCGGCTTGGGCTGAGCCCGCCGACGGCTCATCGCCGGTGCTGACGCTGGTGAGCAGCGTCGAGAACGGCAATGTCGCGAGCACCCACAATTATTTTCCGCGCGCTCTCATCGCGGCGCCGGCGCTCGCCTGGCTGGACCGAGCACTCGTGGCGGGCCACCTGTCGCGCGCGGAAATCGTACTGCAAGGGCCGATTCGGCATTTCCCGTTTCGCGACGGCAGCGGCCTGTTCCTGGCGCGCTGCGCCCTCGACGGCGTGACGCTGGACTACGGCGAGGGATGGCCGCGCCTCGAGACTCTCGCCGCACAGGCGGAATTCCGCAACGAGGGAATGAGCGCGCACCTCATTTCCGGGAAAGTCGGCGGCATCCCCGTGGGTTCGGCCGACGCGCACTTCGCCGATTTCAAGACGGGCGAGCTGGAAATTCACGTCGGCGCCGACGGCGACGCCGCGGACGCGCTTGCGTTCTTGAGCGCCGCGCCGCTCAACGACATGGCCGAACATGCGTTCTCCAGCGTCGAAGCCAGGGGACCGATGCGCCTCACGGTGGATTTGTTTCTGCCGTTCAAGGATTTCGTGCATCGGCGCATCCTGGTGCACGGTCAGCTGGAAGGGGTGACGCTCAATCGGCCCGGTTCGAGCGTGACGGCGAGCGAATTGAGCGGCGATTTCGACATCGACGGTGCACAAGTGGCGCACGCCGACGTTCGCGGCCGCGTTCTCGGCGGCCCGTTCCAAATGCAGGCCCGGGCATCGCGCAGCCGTCCGCTGACCCGAACCCAACTCGAGTTTCGCGGGACCTTGAGCGGCGAGGCCTTGCACGCGGACCTTGGCTTGCCGGCCGGCTTGGGCGTCGGCGGCCAGACGGAATGGCGGGCCGCCTTGAAAATGGCGCCCGAGCCCAATCGCGAGCGCAGCCTGCGTGTCAACAGCACTCTGGTCGGTCTGGAGTTGAAGGCGCCGGCGCCGTTGGATAAGGCCGCGGATACGCCCGATGCCGTCCTGGTTCGAAATCCAATGGCCGGCGACGGGCGGTCCACAAGGGCGGGTGTCGTTAGGATCCGTGGTGAACGGTTCCTATGCCCTCGAATCCGACGCGAGCGGATTGCGGCTCGCGCATTTGACCTTGAATTTCGGCGCCGGCGAGTCGACTTCGAGCAGCGCGCAAATATTGGACGTGGGCGGATCGGTCGCGCGCCTCGATCTCGCGGGTTGGCTCAAGTTGAGCCCCGCCGATAAGACCACGAGGCCGCTGTCGGATTACCTGCGCGCAGCCCGGCTGAACGTTGCCGAACTCGACTACCTGGGCCTGCGGTTTCGCGACGTGTCATTGGATTTGGCGGTGGCGGAAGGCAGCCTGCACATCGGGGTCGGGGGACCCAATGTCACGGGGACGATTATGTTGCCGCGCGCCGCCGATTCGGCGGAAGCCTGGAAGCTGGAATTCGCGCATCTGAACGTCGACGCGGCGCCCGAGCCGGAGGACGGCGCGGGCGCCGCACCCGGCGCGGCCGACGATGCAGCCGGCGGTCAAACAGCGGGCGGTCTCAAGACCCCCGGGGATCCGCGCAGTATCCCGGCGATCGATTTTCACTCAGCCGACACGAATTGGGGCGAACGGCACTTGGGCGATGTGCGGGCGACCCTGCTCAAGATGGACGATGGCGTGAGCTTGCAGCAGCTCACCGTGGCCGGTGCCAGCTTCAACGTCACTGCGATGGGCGAGTGGCGCGGCAAGGACGCGGGATTGGGGCGCATCGAGGGCAGTCTGACCAGCAGCGACGTGCAGGACACGCTCAAGCAGCTGGGCTATATCCCGGTCATCGAAGCTCGGGCGGGACGCATGGACTTCGACCTGAACTGGGTCGGCGCGCCCTCGGCGATGAGCTTGAGCCAGGCGGAGGGGCAGCTGCAGTTGACCCTGGACAAGGGGCAAATCGTCGGCCTCAAACCCGGCGCCGGCCGTGTGTTGGGGCTTACCAGCGTTGCCGCGCTGCGTAGGCGCCTGGCGCTGGATTTCAGCGATCTTACCGACAAGGGCCTGGCGTTCGATACCGTTCGCGGCGACTTCGATCTGCGCGGCGGCAGCGCCTACACCGATAACCTGTTGGTGAAGGGGCCCGCGGCGGAAATCGGGCTAATTGGCCGGGTCGGCTTGAAAAACAAGGATTACGACCAAACTGCGGTGGTTACGGGCAGCGTCGGTAATTCGCTCCCCTTGGCGGCCTTGGCGGGCGGGCCGGTGGTGGCGGGCGCTGTGCTTCTTTTCACGCAAGTGTTCAAACAACCGCTGAAAGGCCTGGCACGAGGGTATTATCGTATTACGGGCGGTTGGGACAATCCGATCGTCGAGCGAATCAAGAGCGCAGACGCAGCATCTGCCGAGGCACCGAAATAGATGGGCGTAGTTGCCGCCATTCAAATGACCTCGAGTCACGTCGTTGCCGACAATCTGGCTGCGGCCGCCGCCCTGTTGCGCGAAGCCAAGGACTTAGGTGCAGAGATCGCCTGCCTGCCGGAGAACTTTTCATTCATCGGCCTGCACGATGCCGACAAGGTGCGAGTTGCCGAAGCGGACGGCGAGGGCCCCGTGCAGTCGTTTCTGAGCGAGACGGCGCGCGAGCTCAAGATGTGGATCCTGGGCGGCACCATCGTCATCCGCGGCGACGGCGCTGTTCGCGTCGCCAACTCATCGCTGTTGATCGATGCCGCCGGCAAGCGGGTGGCGCGCTATGACAAGATCCACCTATTCGACGTGACCATTCCCGGCCGCGACGAGCAGTATCGCGAATCGACCCACGTCGCCGCCGGGCGCGAGCTCGTGATTGCGGATACGCCGGTCGGCCGGCTCGGGCTCTCGGTGTGCTACGACATGCGGTTTCCCGAACTGTACCGGGAACTCGTCGCGCAGGGCGCCGAGTGGCTGGCGATGCCCGCCGCGTTCACGGTGCCCACCGGGCGTGCGCATTGGGAAACGCTGCTGCGGGCGCGGGCGATCGAGAACCTGTGTTACGTCGTGGCGCCGGCGCAGAGCGGCACGCATTCCAGCGGCCGCGAGACGTACGGCGATTCGCTGATCGTGGATTATTGGGGTCAGGTGCTGTCCCGCCTGGCAAAGGGTACCGGAGTGATCACTGCAGATATCGATCTTGCCAAGGAGGCGGAGACTCGTGCGCGCTTTCCGGCGCTCACCAACCGGCAACTGGGGCTGCCGAGCGCAGCGACGGTGCTCACATGAATGCACGCAGCGCCGACACCAGCGAACCCATGTTCGCAGTGGCGGAAAAAATGATCCTCGCGCCCTCCGGCCTCGACGAGGGCCGCTTGTCGAGCGTGCTCGATGCCGTCATGAGCCGCGGCGTGGACTACGCCGACCTGTATTTTCAACTGTCGCGCGAGGAATCCTGGTCGCTCGAGGACGGCATCGTCAAGGATGGGTCGCACAGCATCGAACAAGGTGTCGGGGTGCGCGCCATCAGCGGCGAGAAGACCGGCTTCGCCTATACCGACGAAGTACTGCTGCCGGCATTGCTCGAGGCGTCTGCCGCCGCGCGCGCCATTGCACACAGCGGCGGGCGCAACGCGGTGAAGGCCTGGCAGCGTCCCTTGACTCACCGGCTGTATCTGCCCATCGATCCGCTCGACGCCATCCGCGATGAGGACAAGGTGGCGTGGCTGATGCGCATCGACGCCGATACGCGCCGCATCGACCCGCGGGTCAAACAGGTGATGGCGTCGTTGGCGGCGGTGCACGAGGTGATACTGATCGCGACCAGCGACGGCACCTTGACGGCGGACGTGCGGCCCCTGGTGCGGGTCAATGTCTCGGTCATCGTCGAGCAGAATGGTCGCCGCGAGCAGGGGTATAGCGGCGGCGGCGGGCGCTTCGGCCTGGACGAACTGCTGCGCGGCGAGGAGCCGTTCGAGCATGGCCGTGAAGCCGTGCGCCAGGCGCTGGTGAATCTCGATGCGGTCGCGGCCCCGGCCGGGTCCATGACCGTGGTCTTAGGGCCGGGCTGGCCGGGCATCCTGTTGCACGAGGCCATCGGCCACGGCCTGGAAGGCGATTTCAATCGCAAGGGCACCTCGGCGTTCTCCAATCGCATCGGCCAGAAGGTGGCGGCGGAGGAAATCACCGTGGTCGATGACGGCACCCTCGATCGACGCCGCGGATCCTTGAACGTGGACGACGAGGGCACGCCGACGCAGTGCACGACGCTGATCGAAAAGGGTATGCTGCGAGGTTATATCCAGGACAAGATGAATGCGAGATTGATGGGCATGCCGGCGACCGGCAACGGCCGGCGCGAATCCTTCGCGCATATGACCCTGCCGCGCATGACCAATACCTATATGCGCGCGGGCGCGCACGCGCCGCAAGACATCATCGCGTCGGTCGACAAGGGCTTGTACGCGGTCAATTTCGGCGGCGGCCAGGTCGACATCACCTCCGGCAAATTCGTGTTCTCGGCCAGCGAAGCCTACTTGATCGAGAACGGCAAGATCGGCGCACCCGTCAAGGGCGCGACACTGATCGGCAACGGCCCCGATGTCCTGCAGCGCGTCAGCATGGTCGGCAATGACTTGAAGCTGGACGGCGGGGTCGGCACTTGCGGCAAGGAAGGCCAATCCGTGCCTGTCGGGGTCGGCCAACCCACTCTGCGCATCGATGCGCTCACCGTCGGCGGCACCGGCTGACATCGTCGACGCAGCGGGCCGCGCCGCACCGGATCACCGTTCGTCGGGCCGCCCGCGTATCTGCGCGTTTGCGTCGCGATTGACAATTTCATGCCTGGCGTCACGCATGCAGAATGATCGCGCGGCATTTTCAAGGAGGAAGCAGCGCGGGGTCCGCAGGAAGCTCGGCCGCGGCGCGGGCGCGGCGTTCAACAACGTCGGCCCGCGCCTTTCGGGCAGGTGAATGTGACGCCGCGCAAATGTGACACCGCGCAGTAGGAATCGGCCCTCAACATATTGCAAAAATTCCTACGCCACGTCGCATTGTGGCGACGGGTTGCTTCGCGCGCCAAAGCGAAACAACAATAACGTGCACCGGATCTCATCTGCCCTGCGACGGGACTCGGTAGGCTGACCTCACGGTATCAACGATGCAACGACGGAGTCTCCTATGGCCGACAATTCAATGACGGGCACCTTCCAGCTCAACCTGCCCAAAGATCTTGTGTCGGAGGCCAAACGGGCTCCCAAAGCCAAGACCGAGCAGCTCCGAGTCGAGGGCTGGCGCAATTCCTGGCTTTCTCGCATTGCCGAGCTGCTGGTCGGTAAGGACTAGGCGGGCCGGCATCGGCGCCCCCCGGGGCAGCGCGAGCAGGACCGCCCGGAAAGCCTGGGTACAACACTGTATTCGCCCGATTTTAAGTAAAATCCGGGGGAATTTCCGCGGCGGATTTATTAACATAGCGCATGGAGGTCGTTTCCATGCGCCTGGCTCGCCCCGTTTATGAAAGTCTGCCCTACGTCTATATGGCGCTTGGCGGATTGGCGATATTCCTGTTCTACGTGGATCCGATCGGTCCGCGCGCGGTTATAGCCTTCGTTCTCGGGGTCGTGGTCGAAACGGCGGCATTGACGCTGCTTCTGCGGCGCCAGGACTACCGCGCCTTGAGCCGCGAGTATTCGGGCGAGACCATCGACCTGCCCTCGAGCCTGCAAACCTAACCCGACTCACGGCTTTTCATTCGGCTCGCCGTCGGGTTCGCCGCCGCGCAGGCGCGGCTGCCGCTCGTCGATGTACATGATTTCGTGCTGCCCCACCTTCACCACGTCGCCGTCGTTCAGGTTGTGACGCCGCACGCGTTTGGATTGCACGAAAATGCCGTTGGTGCTGTTGAGATCCTCGATCAGGCAGGCATCGGTCTGCGTCACGATCTGGCAGTGATGACGGCTGATGAACTTGCTGTCGATCTGTATATCGTTGTCCGAAGTCCGGCCGATCACCAGACGGCCGGGCTTGAGCTCGCGCTCCATCACGGTCTTGCCGTCGCTTGCCAGCAGAATCCGTCCGACCGTGGGACCGGTGTCCGCATCGGGCATCGTGTTTTCCAGATTGAGAATGCGCATGCGGTTGGTGTGGGCGGCGAACTCGACCCACTGCAGCTCTTCGACCGCGGCATTGATGTCTTCCGCGGCCACCGTATCGCGGTCGCGGCCGAACGCGGCCATCAGGCTGGTGTCGCACAGGGTGTTGATCAGGCGCGGGACGCCGCCGGTGTATCTGTAGATCGTGGCGTAGGTATCGTCCGCAAAAATACGTCTGCCCTGCGAGCCGGCGACTTCGAGGCGATGATCGATGTATGCGGCGGTTTCGGCGCCGGTGAGCGCGGTCAGGTGGAAACGCAGGCGCACGCGTTGCGTGAGCTGCTCCAATTCGGGCGAATTGAGCTTGTCGTTGAGTTCGGGTTGGCCGGCGAGAATGATGCGCAGGGCCTTCTCCTTGGTGGTCTCTATGCCCGACAGCATGCGCACTTCCTCGAGCACGCGGTGACTCAAGTTCTGCGCCTCGTCAACGATCAACAGCACCTTGCGCCCGCTGATGTGCTGTTCCACCAAGAACTGGTTCAAGGTCGCCAATACTTCCGGCTTCTTCATGTTGAAGGGCGAGAAACCGAATTGCACGAGGACGGTCTGCAGAAACGCCGTCGGGCTCAACTGCGTCTGGTTGATTTGCGCGACGACTGCGTCGGTTTGCATTTCATGCAGGAAAGTTTCGATCAAGGTGGTTTTGCCGGCGCCGATATCCCCGGTGATCACGACGAAACCGTCGGTGAACCAGATGGTGGATTCCATGTACGCTTTGGCGCGCGCATGCTGCTTGCTCAAGTACAGGAACTGCGGGTCCGGGCTCAGGCGGAAGGGCAATTCATGGAGTTTGAATAGTTCTAGATACATGAATGGAGACAGTTTACGGGATCGAGCCCCGGTCCGTGAAATGATGGTTCAAAGCCCGGTCAAAAGACCGTCAAAGCCATTGAACCAATTTCAAGGTTTCCGCGAGCGCTGCATCGCGCTCGGCGGCGCGGCTCTTCAGGATCGTGCAGTGGCCGAGTTTGCGCCCCGGGCGCGGCTCCTTGCCGTAGTCGTGGAACGCCAATCCATCGATGGCCAACAGGCGTTCGCGGTCGGGCATTTCTCCGAGGAAATTGACCATGGCGGTGTGTCCCAAGGCACGTGTGCTGCCGAGGGGCAGGCCGCAGATTGCGCGCAGATGGTTTTCGAATTGGCTGGTCACGCAGCCTTCGATGGTCCAATGCCCGGAATTGTGCACTCGAGGCGCCATTTCATTGGCAATCAATCGCCCCTTCACCACGAAAAATTCGATCGCGAGCACGCCAACGTAGGCGAGTGCGCGCATCACGCGTTGCATGCAGCGGCGCGCCGCCTGCTCCAGCGCCCGGTTTGTAAAAGGTGCAACGCCGTAGCGCAGGATTCCCCCGCCGTGGCTGTTGGCCGAGAGAGGATAGAACACGATCTTGCCTGCCGCGGAGCGCGCTCCGACGAGGGAAACTTCGCGCGAGAACTCTTGAAATTTCTCGTAGATCAAGCCTGAACCGCCGATCGCCGCCCAGGCCTCATCGAGTTGGGCCGTATCGCGTACGACGAACTGGCCCTTGCCGTCATACCCCATGCGGCGCGTCTTGAGAATGCCGGGAAGGCCGAGTTTGCGGGCCGCCCGGATCAGCTGCTCCCTGCTATCGATTGCGGCATGCGCGGCAACGGGAATTCGCAACTGGGTAAACAGAGCTTTTTCCGCCAGACGATCCTGGCACACTTCGAGCGCCGCTCGAGGCGGGCGAACCAGAGTCAGTTTCTCGAGCGGCGCGAGTGCCTTCCCGGGAATATTTTCCCAGTCAAAGGTAAGGACGTCGCTGCCCGCGGCCAATGCTTCGAGTTGCGCCGCATCCTCGAGATCACCGATCAATATCGGTGCGACTTGTGCGGCTGGGGCCGTGGCGCTGCGGTCGAGAAACAGGCAGCGAATGGCGAGCGGGTAGCCGGCGAGCGCAAGCATGCGCCCCAATTGACCCGCGCCGACGATGCCGACCCGCGATAGCTTCAAGAGCCGCGGGGATCCGGTTTGGCGAGCACGGCGGCGGTCTGCGCCTCGCGGAAGGCGTCCAGGGCCGTGCGTACGTCGCCATTCTCATTGGCCAGAATCGCGGCCGCGAACAGCGCCGCGTTCTTTGCGCCGGCGGCGCCGATGGCAAAGGTGGCGACCGGGATGCCGGTCGGCATCTGAGCGATCGACAGCAACGAGTCGAGGCCGTTCAAGACTTTGGATTGAACCGGCACGCCCAGCACCGGTACCGAGGTCTTGGCCGCGGTCATGCCCGGCAAATGCGCCGCGCCGCCCGCGCCGGCGATGATGGCCTTGAGGCCGCGCGCGCGCGCGCTGGCCGCGTACTCGAACAGCAAATCGGGCGTGCGGTGGGCCGAAACCACCCGCACTTCGTGGGCGATACCGAGGGAATCGAGCATGTCGGCGGCGCCCTGCATGGTTTCCCAGTCGGAAGCCGATCCCATGATGATTCCGACCAGGGCTTTCATTTGCCGCTTAGTCTAGCAAAGCCAGGCTCCTACCCGAGCAACTCGCGCAGAAACGCGAAAAGCTCCCGGGCGCCGACCGGCGAGCGTTGTTCCAGGCGCTCTTTCTCGGCTTTTTCCAGCAGTCTGACCAGGCTCGTCCGGTCCGCTTGCGGGTACTCCCGCAGCAGTTCGTCGAGTCCGATTTGCGGCTCGGACAGCAGCCGATCGCGCCAGCGCTCGATCTCCTGGAAGTGCCGAATCTCGAGGTCATGGCGCTGCTTGCGCTCGGCCAGCTTGGCGAGCACCGGCTCCGGGTCGATATCGCGCATCAATTTGCCGATATACTGCCGTTGCCTGATCTGCGCTCCGTGCGAGGGCAAACGGCGCAGATCACGCAGTGCAACGAACAGATTGTCCGGCAGGTCCAGGGCTTTGATCTCCTGGTCGGGAAGGGCCGATAATTTCATGCCCAACTCCTGCAAAGAAGCCGCCTCCCGTTTGCGGGCGCTCTTGCTCAGGCGCTGCTCTTCGGATTCGCCGGAGGTATCGGTGCTGTCGTTCTCGCTCTTCATAGTAGGGCCCATGCTATCACTCAAGACCGGTAGAATCGCCGCTCGGAATCCGCAAAGAGAGTTTTGGAGATATTGATGGCCGTGTCCTTAAACCCTGTCCGCCTCGCCCAGGGAGACCTTGAATCGATCATCGAGCGCGCCTTGGAAGAAGCGCGCGTTCGAGGCGCCTCGCAAGCCGAGGCGGCCGTCAGCCAGGATACGGGTCTTTCGGTTGGTGTGCGACTCGGCGAGGTCGAAACCCTGGAACACCAACGCGACCGCAGCATGGGGATCACGGTCTATTTCGGGCAGCGCAAGGGTTCGGCCAGTACCGCGGATTTCTCGCTGGACGCGGTCCGGGCGACGGTGGCCAAGGCCTGCAGCATCGCCCGCTTCACGGCGGAGGATGCCTGTGCGGGGCTTGCGGACGCGGCTCTGATGACGAGCGCCCCCATGAATCTCGATCTCGCCCATCCCTGGAGTGTCAGCGCGGACCGGGCGATCGAGATCGCCAAAGCCTGCGAGGCAGCGGCTCTGGGATTCGACGCGCGGATCAATAATTCCGAGGGCGCTTCGCTCGGCACGCACCAGGGCCTGCATGTCTACGGCAATACCCATGGCTTCGTCGGCGGCTATCCGACCACCTCGCATACCTTGAGTTGCGTGGTGCTCGCCGGCACCGGGGAAGACATGCAGCGCGACTACTGGTACAGCAGTTCCCGCGATTGGCGCGAATTGGAGCAGGCGGAGGCCATAGGCAGGGAGAGTGCACGGCGCACGATCGCGCGCCTGGGTCCGCGCAAACTGAGCACGCGCCGCGCGCCGGTGCTATTCGTGCCGGAGATTGCACGCGGCCTGATCGGGCATTTCGTGGCGGCGATTCGCGGCAGCAGCCAATACCGGCAATCCTCGTTTCTGCTGAATTCAGCGGGTCAGCAAGTGTTTCCGGCCGGATTTTCGATTGCAGAACGGCCGCACATACCGAAGGCCATCGGCAGCGCACCATTCGATGATGAAGGCGTCGAGACCCGCGACCGCGAGCTCGTCGCCGACGGTGTGCTCACGGGCTACATTCTTTCCAGTTACTCGGCGCGCAAGCTCGGACTCAAGACCACCGGCAATGCCGGAGGCGCTCACAACCTCATTGTCGCGCCGAATCTCGCCGGCGGCATGGACGTGTTGCTGTCGCGGCTCGGCACGGGATTATTGGTGACCGAACTGATGGGGCAGGGGGTCAACATGGTGACCGGCGATTACTCGCGCGGCGCCGCCGGCTTCTGGGTGGAGAACGGCGCGGTTCAGTATCCGGTGGCCGAGATCACGATCGCCGGAAACTTGCGCGCCATGCTCAAAGGCATAGCGGCCGTGGGCGACGACGTCGATGTACGCGGCGGTACGCGCGTCGGGTCGATCTTGCTGCAGGAAATGACCATCGCCGGCGATTGAAATTGCTCGGATCGCGGCCCTGCGGAATACGCGCAATACTCAGGCAGGCTCCTTGGTTTCGGCGGCGATCAAATCTTTGAGCGATCGCCCACCCAGCCGCTCACGAATGGCGGCTTGCACGTCGCGCACGACCCGGGCCCCGGCCGTCACCCGATGACTCTCGATCTTCAGCCGCCCGATTTGCAGGGTGCGCACGGCTTCCAGGATGTCGGCCAGCAGGATGCCCGAGGGATCGCGGCCGGGAACGTATTGCTCCTTTTCGGTCGCCACGATCAAGCCGCCGCGCTCCAGGCGCGCGAGCACCGGCGCAAGGGCGATGCTCGGGAGGTCGAGTTCGGCCGCGAGCCGGCCCGCATCCCACTGGACGCTGCCCGTTGCATAGTCGCGCCCGATCAAAAACATGATCGACAGGCCCATCTGCTCGCAATCGATGCCGCTGAGCTCGATGTTCTCCTGGCCGTGGCGCAGATACTGGGGAAACTGCACGTAGAACGCGAGCTGCGCGCCGATGAGCAATATGAGCCAGCTTAGGTACACCCAGATCAGCGTCGTCAGTACGATGGCAAAACCGGTATAGACCGCCACCAATTGCGAGGAATAGACGATGACGGCGGTGAACACCTTGCCGACGAGCGCCCAGATCACACCCGCGGTCACCCCGCCGATGAGCGCCGCTCGAAACTGCACGTGCGTGTTGGGAACGAACGAGTACATGAACGTGAAGACGACGGTGACGATGGCGTAGGGCACGATCTGGCCCAAAACGCCCAAGACTGCCGCGAGCGGTGCGACGGCCTGCAGCCACTGCGCGAACGGGCTGTGCTCGGCCGAACCCAGGAGGCCTATCGCGACGGCGAGCAGGATGGGCCCCAAGATCATGACGCTCAAATATTCGATGAAGCGCCGGCCAAAACTTCGCGGGCGCTGCACGCGCCATACGAAGTTGAAGCTCCCTTCGACTTTTTGAATGGTGGTGATCACGGTGTACACGAGAAATGCCAGGCCGATCGAGCCGAGCAGTTCGCCGCGCATGTTCACGACGAATTGCATGACGCTTTCGGTCAGCTGCGTCGCCGCACTGCCCACGGGCCGGAAGAATTCATGGACGATGAGCTTCAGGTCGCCGCGCGCGCCGAGACCTTTGAGAATCGCAAAGCTGAACACCATCAGCGGTACGAGCGACAGCAGCGTGGTGTAGGCCAGGCTCATGGCCCGCACGCTGATGTCGCCGCCCAACCAGTCGCGCAGCAGCGCCGCCGGGTAGCGCAGCCAGCGCAGCAGCGCGCCCCAGGGCGGACCCATGTCGCGCGACTTTTGAAACAATCCGTCTTCCAGACGGTCGATCCAATTGGGCATGGGCTTGGCCGTTCGCGGCGAAAGGTCGCTCAGGCCGTAGCGGTCAGAAGCCGCAGCGCCTCGCGGTAATTATCGCTGGTGCGCCTCAGGACGTCCGGCGGCAGATGCGGCGCCGGTGGCTTCTTGTTCCAGTGCAGCGATTCCAGGTAGTCGCGCACGAATTGCTTGTCGAAACTCGGCGGACTGATGCCGGGCTTGTACGATGCCATCGGCCAGAAGCGCGAGGAGTCGGGCGTCAACGCTTCATCGATGAGCATGAGGCGTCCGGTGTTGTCGACGCCGAACTCGAATTTGGTATCGGCGATGATGATTTGTCGTGCGCGGGCATGCTCTGCGGCGAATCGGTAGATCGCGAGCGCGATGCGCCGGACGCCGTCGGCGTAGTCGCGCCCGACCAATTTCACCATGGCGTCGAAATCGATGTTTTCGTCGTGAGATCCGGCGGGAGCCTTCGAGGCCGGGGTGAACAAGGGCTCCGGCAATTGATCCGCCATGCGCAATCCGCCCGGTAGTGCAATACCGCATACCGAACCGTGCAATTGGTAATCCTTGAACCCCGAGCCGATCAGATAGCCGCGCACCACCGCCTCGATCGGCAGCGGCGTGAGCTTCTTCACCACCATCGCCCGCCCGGCCAGTTGCGCGCGTTCTTCCCTGTCGTCGACGACATCCTCGACCTTGAGCGCGGACAGATGATTCGCGACGATGGATTGCGTCTTCGCAAACCAGAACAGGGAGATCTGCGTGAGGACCTCGCCCTTTGAATGGGATCGGGTCCGGCAGCACCACGTCGAAGGCCGACAATCGATCGGTCGTGACGATCAGGAGATGCTCCGCATCCACGTCGTAGATATCGCGCACCTTGCCTTGATGGATCTTCTTCAGGCCGCGCAAATGTGACTCGAAAAGCGCTGCCGATTGCGAAACCTGTTGCATCGTTGAGGGGCCTGCCGACTGCTAACATTGGGGAGTGGAAGGCCGGCGATTGTGGCGGGACGAGGCGGATAGGTCAACGCGAATGATGTGGAAAGGTGTTTTCTCCGGGGCCCTGGTCGGCCTCTTGATCACGCAGAGGCCGTGGGGAGCCGTCATCGGCGCCATCATCGGGCTGCTGTTCGACCAGGGCGCGCGGCGTACGGGTGCGGGCGCCGGCGCAGGCCAGGCGGGGCCCTCGCTGTCGATTCCCGACGAGTTCTTCCGCACGACGTTCGAATTGATGGGCCATGTCGCCAAGTCCGACGGCCGGGTGACCGAGGCGGAGATCGACGCAGCGCGCCGCCTGATGCGCGAGATGAACCTGGGCGAGCGCGAGATCGGCGCCGCGATCGCCTGCTTTCGGGCCGGCAAGGCCGCCGCTTACGACGCCGAACTCAGCGTCGAGCGCCTGCGCGAGGCGTGCGGACAGCGCTACGATCTCAAGCGCGCCTTCATGGAATTGCAATTGCGCGCGGCGCTTGCGGGCAACGGTCTGTCGCCGCCCGCGCGGACGGTGTTGATGCGGGTGGCGGAGCGGCTCGGCATGTCCGGCCTCGAATTCGCCTACATGGAGGCCTCGCTGCGGGCGCAGCAAGGCACGCGCGGCGCCTCCTCGGCCGGCTCCGGCCGCCATGGCGCCGGCTCGCTGGCGGAGTGCTATGCCGAGTTGGAAATCGACGCCGATATCACTGATCAAGAAGTGACCAAGGCATACCGGCGGCAAATGAGCCGCCATCATCCTGATAAACTGGTGGCCAATGGACTGCCGGAGTCGATGGCGCAGATGGCGAAGGAGAAAACCCAGCGCATCCAGGAAGCCTATGAGGGGATACGCGCGGCGCGCGGCATGCGCTGAAGGAGTCACCATGACGATGATTATTTCGCCCTCGATATTGTCCGCCGATTTCGCCCGCCTGGGCGAGGAGGTGAACTCGGTACTCGGCGCCGGCGCCGACTGGATCCACTTCGACGTCATGGACAATCACTACGTGCCCAATCTCACCATCGGCCCTCTGGTTTGCGAGGCTCTGCGCAGGGCGGGAATCAAGGCGCCGATCGACGTGCATTTGATGATCTCGCCGGTGGATCAACTGGTGCCGGAATTCGCGAAGGCCGGTGCGAGCTACATCAGCTTTCATCCGGAGGCGACCCAACACGTGGATCGCACGATCCAGCTCATTCGCGATTGCGGATGCAGGCCGGGCCTCGTGTTCAATCCGGCGACGCCGTTGAACTGGCTGGATTACGTGATCGAGAAGCTCGATCTCATTCTGGTGATGTCGGTGAATCCGGGCTTCGGCGGCCAGAAATTCATTCCGGCAGGCATTGCCCAAACTCGCCGAGGCGCGCGCGCGCATCAAGGCCGCCAAACGCGACATCCGTTTGGAAATCGACGGCGGCGTCAAAGTGGACAATGCGGCTGAGATCGCCAAAGCCGGCGCGGACACGTTCGTCGCCGGTTCCGCGATATTCGGCAGCGGCGACTACGCCGGCACCATCAAGGCCATGCGCGCGCAGATCGAGATCGGCGCGCGATTCAGCCTAAGGCGCTATTCGTCGTCCTCGTCGTCATCGTCATCATCATCGCCGTGCGTCTCGGTGCGCGTGCTCTTGGCGGCGGCCGCTCCGCTGCCGGCGCCGGCTTTCACCGGCACGATCAGCGGCCGTGTCTTGACTTTCGGGCGGGCATTGAACACGACGATGGTTTTCCCGGTCGCGCGCAACAGGCCTTGCTCTTCCAAAACCTTGAGCACGCGTCCCGCCATTTCGCGCGAGCAGCCCACCAGTCGGGACAGCTCCTGGCGGCTCACCTTGATCTGCATGCCTTCGGGATGCGTCATCGCATCGGGCTCGCCGCATAAATCCATGATGGCGTGAGCGACGCGGCCGGTGACGTCGACGAAGGCCAGATCGCCGAGCTTGCGATTGGTGCGATCCAGCCGGGTCGCGAGCTGCGTGGCCAGTTCGAAGATCAACCCGGGGCTTTCGGCGGCGATCTGCCGAAAGCGCGGATAGGTCATCTCGGCGAGTTCGGACTGCTGCCGGGTGCGCACCCAGGCGCTGCGCGTCGGCTGCTCGTAGAACAGGCCCATTTCCCCGAAAAACTGGCCCTTGTTGAGGTAGGCCAGCACCATTTCGTTGCCATCTTCGTCCTCGATCATGACTTCGACCGAGCCGGAGATGATGTAGTACAAAATGTCCGGCAAATCGCCGGCGTGAATGATCACGGTCTTGGAAGGGACTGTCCGAATTCGGCAGTAGCTCAAGAAACGATTGATCGCTGGGATATCGCTTAAGGCTTTTGCCCCTTCTTCCATGGTCTCTCCCAAAGGTTTTGTAGGTCGGTTAAACGCCTGCGCTGGCGCACGTTTTATTACATAAGTCCCGGAATCGCAAGCGCTAACGGGCGAGCAGCGGGTCAACACCCGCCCCACTAGGTTACATCCAATACGAACCCAGAGTCATGACCTTCGAGGTCAGGCGCATTGCCGCCATGATCGGAATCGGCAGCGCCTCGCCTCCCAGCGAGGCTGCGTGGGCGCCGTGCCGCACCTCATCGTGCGTCATCTGCTCGAGGATGGCGCGGCTGCGCGGGTCGGCACTGCCCAAGCGCTGCATATGGCTGCGTAAATGCAATTCCACCTGCCGTTCGGTCTCGGCAACGAACCCCAGGCTCGGGCCATTCCCAAGGGCTCCGGCCAGCGCGCCTATTGCGAATGAGCCGGCATACCACAGCGGGTTCAGGGCGCTGGTACGGCCCTCAAGTTCGCCCAGGCGCAGCTCGCACCAGGCGAGATGATCGTTCTCCTCGGCGGCGGCATGGCGCATGGCAGCCGCGACGGCGGCATCGCGGGCGGTCAAGGCCTGTCCTTGGTAGAGGGCCTGCGCGGCCACCTCGCCGGCATGGTTGACCCGCATCAGGCGAACCGACTCGGAGCGCTGTGGCTCGGGGAGGGCGGCAGCCGCAGGCGCGGCCGCGGTTGCGCGGGATGCACGTGCCGGAGTGGTTAAGACCTTGATTGCCTTGTCTATTTCACCAAAAAAACGATCGATTGGGCTAAAACTCCGGGTCCACATGTGAACACTATATTATAGACGCTGCCCGGCCGCGTGAGGACTGGCATCTCTGCCCGCCGTTCTGTACACTTTCGCGCCTTTCGTTAACGACCTGAAACAGCTGAGTATTTTCATGTATACCGTATTTTCGAAGCCTGCAGAATCCCGCGGCGACTGGTTCCTGGTCGACGCGGCAGGCAAAACGCTGGGGCGATTGGCCTCGGAGATCGCGCATCGTTTGAAGGGCAAGCACAAGCCGAACTATGCGCCGCATCAAGACCTGGGCGATCACATCGTGGTCATCAACGCCGGCACCGTACGGGTCACGGGAGCGAAGCTCACGGACAAGTTCTACCATCAACACACCGGATACGTCGGAAACCTGAAGAGCATCTCTCTCGGCAAGCTGCTGAAGGAGCACCCGGAGCGCGCGATCGAGTTCGCGGTGAAGGGTATGCTGCCCAAGGGTCCGTTGGGCCGACGCATGTACAAGAAACTGCACGTGTTCGGCGGCAAAGATCATCCCCATCAAGCACAGCAGCCCAAGGCGCTGGAAATCTAAGAGCTCTCGAGGACAGACAACAATGGCATCAAAGACAGCGGTCAATTCCTTTTACGGCACCGGCCGCCGCAAGACCTCGAGCGCACGGGTTTATCTGCGTCAAGGCACGGGCAAAGTATCGATCAACGGCCGCACCCTCGATGAGTTCTTCGGCCGGGAGACGGGCCGGATGATCGTGCAGCAGCCCTTCGGTGCGGTACAACTCGGCGGTAAGTTCGACGTCGACGCGCACGTCGAAGGCGGCGGAATCACCGGTCAAGCCGGTGCGATTCGCCACGGCATCACGCGCGCCCTGATGGCTTACGACGAGACGCTCCGCTCACCGTTGCGCAAGGCGGGTTTCGTGACCCGCGACGCGCGTGAAGTCGAACGCAAGAAGGTCGGTCGCCGTAAGGCGCGTCGCGGCACGCAGTTCTCCAAACGCTGATCGCGGAACGGCCGGTTTTGGGGGATCGTCTAGCGGTAGGACAACGGTCTCTGACACCGTTTACCTAGGTTCGAATCCTAGTCCCCCAGCCAAATTTGAGGCCCACTTAAGGTGGGCCTTTTTAAGCCAATGCACGGGTAAAAATGTCGGGCGAACGAAATTCGAGTGGACGGCTGGCGCCGATGGCGCTCGCGGCACTCGGCGTCGTGTTCGGCGACATCGGCACCAGTCCTCTGTACGCCGTGTCGGCCTGTTTCACCGGCCCCGGCATCGCCGTCACGCCGGAGCATGTGCTCGGCGTGCTATCGCTGATTTTCTGGTCCTTGGTGCTGGTCATCCTGCTCAAGTACGTCGGCGTGGTGTTGAACGCCGACAACAAGGGCGAGGGCGGAGTGCTGGCGCTGACGGCGCTGGTGATCAACACCGCGCGCGAAAGTCCGCGGCGCAGGATCTATGGGATGCTGGGCATCTTGGGCGCGTCGCTGTTCTTTGCGGACGGCGCGATCACCCCGGCGATTTCCGTGTTGAGCGCCGTGGAGGGCCTGCATGTGGCGGCGCCCGAGGCGCAAATTCCCGTTCTGCCGATCACCGTTGTGGTGTTGGTGGGATTGTTCTTGATTCAACGGCACGGTACCGGCTCGGTCGGCAGAGTTTTCGGTCCGGTGATGCTGGGTTGGTTCGCGATATTGGCGGTGTTGGGGGTCGGTTGGATCGTGCGGGAACCCGCGGTGCTGCAGGCACTCGATCCGTCGCGCGGACTGCGCTTGCTGGGGCAACACCAGATCGGCTCGCTCGCGGTGCTTGCCGGCGTCTTCCTGTGCGTCACCGGCGGCGAGGCGCTGTATGCCGACATGGGCCATTTCGGCAAAGCGCCGATCCGCCTCGGCTGGATTTCAATCGTCATGCCGGCGCTGGTCATGAACTATTTTGGACAAGGCGCGCTGTTGATCGAGAATCCGGCGGCCATCAGCAACCCCTTCTACCTGATGGCGCCCGCGTGGTCGCTGTATCCCCTGGTCATGATTGCGACCGCGGCAACGGTCATCGCATCGCAGGCGGTGATCTCGGGAGTCTTCTCCGTGACCACCCAGGCGGTGAGCTTGGGATTGCTGCCGCGCTTGCGCATCCAGCATTCCTCCGCGGACAACGCCGGTCAGATCTATGTGCCGACCATGAATTGGATACTGATGCTCGCCGCACTCGGGTTGGTGATGAGCTTCGGCAGCTCGGCGGCGTTGGCGGGCGCGTACGGTCTGGCAGTCTCCGGCGCCATGACCATCGTGACGCCGCTCACCTTGAGCCTGATCAAGTCGCGGACCGGGAAGGAGAGCCGGGTATTGCGGGCGGGCCTGTCGCTGCTGTTCATCGTCGACATCGCCTTTCTGTTGGCGAATTTGACCAAGCTCGAGGAGGGCGGTTGGCTGCCCTTGGCGTCCGGGCTGATCATCTATTGGCTCATGCAATCGTGGCAGAGCGGACGCGCCTCGGTCATGGCGCGCCTGCTGCGCGAACAGAAGCCGGTCCGCGACTTTCTCGACGACTTGAAGCGCGATCCGCCGGTGCGGGTGACGGGTAGCGCCATATTCCTGGATGCGAAGGCCTCGGGCATCCCGCGCGCCCTGCTCAACAACATCAAGTTCAACCGCGTGATTCACGAGCGGGTGGTGCTGTTGACGGTGGTGACCCGCGAGCAACCGCGAATCGCCTCATCGAAGCGCTTGACCGTGACCCCGGTTTGCGAAGGCATCGTGCGGGTGGTGGCGCAGGTCGGATTCATGGAGAAGCCGAGCATCACGGAGATTCTGCGCGAGGCCGAAGCGCACGGCGTGGCATACGAGCCCGAGCGCACCACCTTCTTCCTCAGCCGCGAGGAATTGCTGCCGGGACAGCGCTCGGATCTATCGCCGTTGCGGCGCCGCGCCTTCATGCAGATGGCGCGCAGCGCACAGGTGATCGCCGACTATTATGGACTGCCGCCGAACCGCGTGATTGAAATCGGGACCCGCCTGGAAATCTAGGGCTGCGAGGCCGCCCGGCAATCGATGGTCCGCACGCCGTCATCGCCCGCCACGATCAGGATGTCGGCACGGCGCAGGGCGAACAGACCGACCGTCACCACCCCTGCGATTTGATTCAAGCTGGATTCAAAGGCCGCCGGGTCATCGAGCTCGAGGTTGTGGACGTCCAGGATGACATTGCCGTTGTCGGTGACCACGCCGTCGCGCCAGACCGGCTGCCCCCCCATATTCACGATCTGGCGCGCAACATAGGAGCGCGCCATCGGAATCACTTCGACGGGGAGAGGGAACTTGCCGAGCACGGCGACCAGCTTGCTGTCGTCGATGATGCAGACGAATCGGGCCGAGGCGGCGGCGACGACCTTCTCGCGGGTGAGCGCCGCGCCCCCGCCCTTGATCAGCACGCCGTTGGCGGTGGCCTCGTCGGCGCCGTCGATGTAGAGAGGCAACGGTCCGGCGGAATTGAGATCCAGTTCCGGAATGCCGGCGAGGCCCAAGCTTTCAGAGGTGCGGCGCGAACTGGAAACAGCGCCCGAAAGCTGTATTTTGCGGACTTTCAGCGCTTCTATGAGCTCGGTCACCGTGGAACCGGTGCCGATGCCCAACAGCATGCCGCTTTCAACGTATGCGAGAGCGGCCTCTGCCGCACGACGTTTCTTTTCCAGTGATGACACGAAATTACCTACCCTCAGAAACAACTGTGCCCGCTTACGCGGGCACAGTTGATTACTTTCGAAGGCTTACTTTTTCTTAGCGGCCTTTTTCTTAGCTACCTTCTTCTTCGCCTTCTTTGCTTTCGCTGCCATGATAGAAACTCCGTTATCGGGTTAGTCCGGGGTCCGAGTATATACACGAATAATTAATTTACAAGCGCCGTCGCGCTTCTCGACCGCGAATGTGCTAGCGATGTGAACGACTTCACTCAACGATCCTCACTCGAGAGCGAGGACAAACTCCCAGTCCGTCTGCGACACCGGCATCACCGACAGACGATTCCCACGACGCAGTAAAACAAAATCCTTCAGCGCTTTTGCCGCGTGCTGGCGCAACTCATCGAGCGTGATGATGCGCTTGAACTTGCGCACGAACTTCACGTCGACGACGAACCAACGAGGGGCGTCGGCCTTGGAATCGGCGTCGTAGTGATGATGCTTGGGGTCGAAGGCCGTCTTGTCCGGATAGCCCTCCTTCGCGATGGCGACGATGCCGACGATGCCGGGGACATCGCACCCGGAATGATAAAAAAACGCTTGATCGCCCTTTTTCATGGAGTCCCGCAGCATGTTGCGCGCCTGATAATTGCGCACGCCGTCCCACGCGGTCGTCTGTTTGGGCGCCGCCTTCAGGGCGTCGATGCTGAAGCTCTCAGGTTCCGATTTCAGTAGCCAATGGTTCATGGGTTGCCCTCGAGTAGTGCTGCAGTCCTGATTCCGTCGCCAGCGCATCGAGCTTCACGTCCCAGGCTTCAGCGAAACTCGAGTCGGTGCGCTGACAATCGAACGCGAGTCCGACCAGGAGGGGTCCCCGCCAGCGGACCCGGCGGCGGCGGAACTCCAGCGCTCGATCATAGAAGCCGCCGCCCATCCCTAACCGCCGGCCGCGTGCATCCACGCCGACCAAGGGTATGACGATGAGATTGAGCCACCGCGCCGGAATGGGGCGCGCCAGAGCGGAAGGGACCGCGATGCCGAACACGCCGCGGCGGGTCCTGCCGTCGAGCGGGTAGAAGCGTATCCGGCTATGGCGCCGGTTGACGATGACCGGCACGAAAACTCGCGCCCCCTGCCGCCTCGCCGCCGCGATCAACGCGGCGGTATCGGTCTCGCGGTCGAAGGGCAGGTAGAGTGCGATGCGCTTGCCGGCTCTGAATCCGGGCAATGCGGCGAGGGCCTTCGCGGCCAGTCTCGAGCGGCGTCCGTGATCGGCCGCGCCCAGTGAGCGCCGTTGGGCACGCAGATATTTACGCAGCTTCGCTTTCATCGAAGGAGATGGCGCCACCCGCAATGCCGTTTTGGACCGTTGCTCCCGATGCCTTTTGCACCAGGTGGGGCTAACTGCGGCACTTAAGGCTTTCCGCTCGGGGCGGACTTGCACAATGTTGCCAGCAAGCAATGGCCCCTGGGGTTTAAAACTTAGGGTCGAGAGGTAACCCGATCCGCATCGAACACCGCAGGCGGCGCCAAAGTTAATCGTCCGAAGAAGGTGCCGCCGGCGCCTCAAAGCTCCAGCTGCTGACCCTTCTCCAAAGCCGACTCTACGCGCTCGCGCAGGATACGCAAGCGGCCGCCGACGTCGGATTCGAGATCGCTGTCACGGTTGCGGAAGCGAATCAACTCGTTCGCCATGTTGAGCGCCGCGATCACCGCGATACGGTCCAGGCCGACGACTTTGCCGCTGTCGCGGATCTCGCGCATTTTCATATTGAGGAATTCCGCGGAATCCAGCAGGTCGGAGCGCTCTTCGATCGGACACGTTATGTGATACTCCTTCTCGAGTATCCGCACGCTGACCCTTGCCTGATTCTCGCTCATGCTTGCTCCATCGACTTCAATCGGCCGATCATCGCTTCGACCCGCGCCCGAACCTGCTCATTCTTCTGCAGCAGCCCGGCGCGCTCGGCGGTCAGCGTTTCCTGGCGCTGCCGCAGGGCGCGATTCTCTTCCTTGATCTGGCTGACGGTAAGGATGAGATCCTCGAGCCGCTTCTCCAGCCGCTTCAGTTCGAGTTCCACCGCCGACTTGGACTTGGCTTCATTCATAGGCTCACAATATAGAGCGGGGCATAGCGCAATGCAAAGGGCAGGTTGGGCCCCTACTGCGGTACTATTGCCCGCAGTATGCTCGCGGATATTCGATTCCAGGATTTTGAGGACGTGCTGGCAACCGCCGGCAGTCTGGCCGATGCCGCCGAAGCGCATGGCTCGTTGTGCGGCGCCCTATGCGCAATGTCGCCTTACAAGATGCAAGACTGGGTCAACGAGATCCTGCCCGACGGCGCCGCCCTGTCTGATGAGTCGGCGGCCATGATCGAAAGGGTATTCACGGCAACCGCGACCTCGTTCGGCGAGCAGGGAATGGAATTCGAGCCCTTGCTGCCGGACGATGAAGAGCCGCTCAACGGCCGCGCCAATGCGCTGGCGCTGTGGTGCACGGGCTTTCTCTATGGTTTGGGGACTGGACATATTTCCGATCTCGAAGCGCTGAACGGCGACGTCGGGGAGATCGTGCGCGATTTCACGGAAATCTCGCGGGCGACGGGCGATGACGCGGACGCGGACGAATCCAATGAGCAGGCCTACGCCGAACTGGTCGAGTTCATCCGGGTCGCGGCTCAGGTCGTGTTCGAAGAACTGCTGCCGCTGCGCCGGCAGGTCTATCCGACGCAGCAGCGGCTGCATTGAACCCAAGGAGACAGGCTCCTGATGGACCGCAAGGAGTTCGCGCGCCGGCGGCGCCAGTTCATGCGCATGATCGGCAGGGACGGCATTGCAATCCTGCCGGCCGCGCCCGTCCGGCATCGCAATGGCGACATCGAGTACGCCTACCGGCAGGACAGCCACTTCCATTATCTGACCGGATTCCCGGAACCCGATGCCGTGGCGGTTTTGGCGCCGGGCCGTCCGCAAGCGGAATACCTGCTGTTCGTGCGTGAGCACGATGCCCTGCGCGAGTCGTGGGACGGCAAGCGCGCCGGAACCGACGGCGCGGTCGAGCGCTACGGGGCGGATGACGCCTTTCCCATCGCGGACATCGACGAGATTTTGCCGGGCTTGATGGAGACGCGCCCGCAGGTTTATTACTCGATGGGCATCCATCCGGAGTTCGATTCCCATGTCCTCAATTGGGTCAATGGTCTGCAGGTGCTGTCGCGCCGCGCATCCGGGGCGCCGCATGAATTTGTTGCGCTGAGGCACGTGCTCGACGACATGCGGCTTTACAAGAGCCGCGCCGAAACGATCAGTTTGCGGCGTGCCGCGCAGATCGCGGTGGGCGCTCACCGCCGCGCCATGCGCTTTGCGCGTCCCGGGCGCATGGAGTACGAGGTCATGGCCGAAGTGCTGCATGAATTCCGTTCGCACAACGCCGACATTTCCTACTATCCGATCGTCGGCGGCGGGGCCAATGCCTGCGTCATGCACTACCGCGACAACGATCAACTCTTGCGCGACGGCGATCTGCTGCTGCTCGACGCGGGCTGCGAGCACGATCTCTACGCCTCGGACGTAACGCGCACGTTTCCAGTGAGCGGCAGGTTCACGCCGCCCCAACGCGCAATTTACGACATCGTGCTGGAGGCTCAGCTCGCCGCGATCGACAAGGTGCGTTCCGGAAACCACTGGAATCATCCGCACGAGGCCGCGGTGCGCGTGATCACGCAGGGGCTGGCGAGGCTGGGTTTGCTCGACGGAAAAGTCGCCGCGCTCATCAAGACCGAAGCCTACCGGCAGTTTTTCAGTCATCGCACCGGGCATTGGCTGGGACTCGATGTACACGACGTCGGCGACTACAAGGTCGGCGGCGAGTGGCGGGTTTTGGAGCCGGGGATGGTGCTGACCGTCGAGCCCGGAATTTACATCCGCCCGTCGCCGCGGGTACCGAAGGAATTCTGGAACATCGGCATTCGCATCGAGGATGAGGTGCTGGTCACCGCCGATGCCGCCGAAGTGCTGACGGCGGCGCTGGAAAAAACCCCGGAAGCGATCGAGGCGCTGGTGCAGTGACGCAAGCCGTCGACATCGCCATCGTGGGCGGCGGCATGGTCGGCGCCAGCCTCGCCGTTGCGGTGGCGCCGCTCGGGCTCAAGGTGGCGCTCATCGAGGCGGTCGCGCACGATTCCGCATCGCAGCCCAGCTTCGACGAGCGCACCACGGCGCTGTCGAACGGCAGCTGCCGAATCCTCCAGACGCTCGGGGTGTGGGCCCAAGTCGAAATGCAGGCGGTGCCGATCCGCAAAATCCACGTCTCGGATCAGGGCCGCTTCGGCTTTGCACGCATCGACGCAGCCGAGCAGAACTTGACGGCGATGGGCTATGTCGTGCCGAATCGCGCGCTCGGGGCCGCGCTGTGGCCGCGCGTTTTAGGGTGCCCGCACATTCAGGTGCACTGCCCCGCGCAGGTGGTGCGAACCCTGCGTGGCGAGCGCACGGTCGCGCTGGAGATCGCCGCGGCCGGCGCTGCAGCCGGCGCTACGGTCAGCATCGATGCCCGGCTGGTGGTTGCCGCCGACGGTGTGCACTCGGCCGTGCGCGGCGCCTTTGGCGTCGACGTGCAAACCCGCGACTATGAGCAGACCGCCATCATCACCACCGTGCTGCCTCAGCGCTTCCATGACCACGTGGCATACGAACGGTTTACCGCCGGCGGACCGCTGGCGCTGCTGCCGCTCGAAGGCGGCCGCTGCGCGCTGGTGCTGACCTTGAGCCGAGCCGCGGCCGAGTCCGCCATGGGGTGGTCGGATGTCGAATTCCTCGCCGAGGTGCAGCGGCGCTTCGGGTTTCGTCTCGGACGTTTTCTCAAAGTCGGGCGCCGCGTGCCGTATCCGCTGTCGCTAACCCGCGCGGAGCGCACCAGTGCGGAGCGCTGCGTCATCATCGGCAACGCGGCGCAGAGTCTGCACCCGGTCGCCGGCATGGGTTTCAATCTGGGGTTGCGCGACGTCGCGAGCCTCGCTGAACTTCTCGCCGAGCACCGCCGCGAGCCGTCATTCGACGCGGGGGCCGCAAGCTTGCTGGCGGAATACGATGCGTGGCGCGCGGCCGATCGCGCCGGGGTCATGGCATTCACCGACGGCCTCGTGCGCCTGTTTGCCAATCCCTCGAGCGTGGTGCGGCGGCTGCGCAATATCGGCCTGTTGGCGTTCGACCTGTTGCCGCCGGCGAAGGCGGCGCTGTCCTCCTTAAGCGCGGGCGGCGGCGGCCGCACGCGAATCCCGAAGCTCGCGCGGGGCGTGGCGCTGCAATGAGCACCTCGAACGGGCGCGACTTCGACGTGATCATCGTGGGCGCCGGCGTCATCGGCGCGGTCATGGCGAGCCTGCTCGTGGCGCGCAAACTGAGTGCACCCGGACGGGTTGCCGTCATCGCGGATCGGCTGACAACGGCGCCGGCCGCCGACGCTGATTGGGATGCGCGCGTGTTCGCCCTTAGCCGCGCGTCGCAGCGCTTGCTCGAAGCGTGCGGCGTGTGGGATGCACTGCCGGCGCAGCGATTGTTCGCGTACGAGCGCATGTGCGTTTGGGACGCGCAAGGTGAACCCGGCGGGAGGGCATCTCTCTGCTTCGACAGTGCGGAGATCGGCGAGCCGAATCTTGGGCACATCGTCGACGGGCGCGTCCTGCAGTGGCAGTGTCTGCAAGCAGCGCGGGCCGCCGGCGCGGTGCTGATCGAGGCCGGACTCGACGCCGTCAGCGCCACGGATGCCGACATCGCGGTGCGTTTGAGCGACGCACGAGTGCTGCGCGGCCAGCTCCTGATCGCGGCCGACGGCCAGGAGTCCAAGACCCGCGCGCTGCTCGGCATCGATACCGCCGGTCATACCTACCAGCAAGACGCCCTGGTGGCGCACGTGCGCACCGCCAAGCCCCACGGCAACACCGCGTGGCAGCGCTTCCAGGCCCAAGGCCCTCTGGCCTTCCTGCCGCTGCCGGACGGCCGCTCATCCATCGTGTGGAGCACCGCCGTGCCCGAGGCGGCGCGCTTGAGCGCGCTGGACCCCGAGGCGTTCGGCGCCGCGCTCACGGCGGCCGGCGGCGGAGCCTTGGGCGATTGCACATTGGCGACGCCGCCAACGCGATATCCGCTCAAGCTGCAGTACGCCTTGGATTACACGCGGCCGCGCGCCGTGTTGATCGGCGACGCGGCGCACGTCGTCCATCCTCTAGCCGGGCAGGGCTTGAATTTGGGATTGCTCGACTGCGCAGTGCTTGCCGATGAGCTTGGGCCGGCGGGAGCCGGGCCATTTTTTGGCGAGCACCGGCTGCTGCGGCGCTACGAACGCCGGCGCCGCAGCGAGAACATGCTGGCCGCCGGCGCCTTCGACGGACTGGAGCGATTATTCTCGAGCGCGAATCCTTTGGCTGACGGTTTGCGCGCCATGGGCCTGAGCGCCGTCGGCAGAGTGCCCTTCCTCAAGCGCCGCCTGGCACAGCGAGCCCTCGGGTTAACCGGCGATCTTCCAATTTTTTTGAAGGCGGACGCCAGGAACGACCCAGTTTAGTGTCCGGGCGCACCCACGCTCGCGTAGCGAGCGCACAAAGGACCGGGTCGCATCGACCCCGTAGATCCGGCGCGTAGCGCCTAAATAAGTCGATCGAGTTTCGCCGCACAGATAAAATCGTTCTCCGACAGCCCGCCGATGGAATGCGTCGAGAACGTGACGTCGCAGTAGTTGTAGCCGACGCTCAAATCCGGGTGATGGTCCTCGGTGTTTGCGACGTGCGCCAGTGCGTTGACGAAGCTCATGGTGCGGTAGAAATCCTTGAACTTGAGCGAGCGCTTCAGGCTCTTGGAGTCCTCGGCGATCTGCCAATCCTTGTGCAGCTGCTTCGCCAAGAGTTTCGCCTGGGCGGCCGTCAACGGCGGCACGCCGCCTTCGCAGGGCGCGCATTTTCTGGCGGACAGATCCTTCACAGGCAGCCTCCTAAGAACTCCTGGCGTAGGTGCGCTCGATGTAGCGCTCCACCAGTTCCTGAAACTCTTCGGCGATCCGGTCTCCCTTGAGCGTCACCGTCTTTGCGCCGTCCTCGTACACCGGCGCCACCGGGTACTCGCCGGTGCCGGGCAGGCTGATCCCGATGTTCGCGTGCTTGCTCTCGCCCGGACCGTTGACCACGCAGCCCATGACCGCGACGGACATGTCCTCGACGCCCGCGTGCCGTTTGCGCCACTCCGGCATGCGGTGACGAATGTGGTTTTGGATTTTCTGCGCCAGCTCCTGGAAATACGTGCTCGTGGTGCGGCCGCAGCCGGGGCAGGCGATCACCATCGGTGTAAAGGCGCGCAGGCCCATGGTCTGCAGTATTTCTTGCGCGACGATCACCTCTTGAGTGCGGTCGCCGCCCGGTTCGGGCGTCAGAGACACGCGAATCGTATCGCCGATGCCTTGCTGCAGCAGGACGCCAATGCCCGCGGTGGACGCCACGATGCCCTTGCTGCCCATGCCGGCTTCGGTCAAGCCGAGGTGCAGGGGGTAGCTGCAGCGTGCGGCCAGATTGCTGTAGACCGCGATCAAGTCCTGTACGCCGCTGACCTTGGCGCTGATCACGATCATATCGGCCTTCAATCCCAAGGCTTCGGCGCGCTTGGCGCTGTCGAGCGCCGACACGACGATGGCTTCGCGCATCACGTCGAGCGCCGCCAGCGGCGCCCGCAGCTTCGAGTTCTCATCCATCATGCGGGTGAGCAGGTCTTGGTCGAGGCTGCCCCAGTTCACGCCGATGCGCACCGGCTTCGAATAGCGGCACGCCGTTTCGATCATTTCCGCGAATTGCGGATCGCGCTTGCTGCCGCGGCCGACATTGCCCGGGTTGATTCTGAGCTTGGCGAGCGCTTGGGCACAGGCCGGATGTGCCTTCAGGAGTTTGTGGCCGTTGAAGTGAAAATCGCCGACCAAGGGCGTGGCGATGTTGAGCGCGTCCAATCGCTCGCGGATGTGCGGCACCGCGGCAGCGGATTCGTCATTGTTGACCGTGATCCGCACGAGTTCAGACCCGGCGCGCGCCAGGGCCTTGACCTGCGCCACCGTGCCTTCGATGTCGGCGGTATCGGTGTTGGTCATGGACTGCACGACGATCGGGGCTTTGCCGCCGATGGTCACCGCACCCACTTTTACAGCTAGAGACGTTCTACGGGGGTTCATCCCGCAATTATACCAGGGGCGGTGCCTTCGCCACCCGCACCACGACGGTGCCCGCGATTTTGTCGTGCCACGCCTGGTGGTTGCCGTCGAAGGCGATCCAGATGAACCCAAGGCCGGCGACCGCCAAGGACAAAAAGCAGCTGAGGGCACGGATGATCGCCGTCTCCCAGTCGACCTCCCGCCCGTCCAGCCGAACCACATGCAGATCGAACACGATGCCGCCCACGGTCGCTCCCCGAACCTTCCACATCACCGCGCCGTAGGCGGCCAATACCACCAATTGAAGGTGCGCGTGATGGAACAGGCTCATGAAAAAGCCCACCAAGACCACATCGAGCAGCAGCGCCGCCATGCGAATCCAGAATCCCGCACGGGGTAATGCCGCACTGACCGGCTGGCGCGCCGCCGCTGCGGTTGCCGGCCCGCGCTGACCAGGCGCATCGGCGGCGCCGGTCTCACGCGCTGCGCCGGTCTCACGCGCTGTGGCGGCCTCAGGCGCAGCACTCGCCGCTGCCGTCGCGCTGAATGTCGCGCCGGCGGCCGGAGCCGGGTCCGGTGCCGGTGGCGGCGTCGGGCCAGGCGTGAGGCCAGGCATCGGTATCGGACCGCGCGCTGCGGGTTCTGCGGGCGCTACGGGCGCAGCAGGCGCCGCGGGCGCAGCCGAGGGAGCCGCTTTGGCGGCTTGGTGCGCTCGTAGGGTGAGCAGCACGGTGTAGACCACGGCGCCGAGACCGAGGATGCCCAGAAGTTTGTAGACGAGAAATCCAATCACCGGCACCAGGTACAACACCAGCACCAGCAGGCCGCCAATCAGCACGGCGACGGCGGGATGACTCGCCGACCCCTGTCCCTGCCTGCCCGTGATGCGCCGGCCCAACCATGCCAGCATCACGGCCTTGCCGAACAGTCCCGCGCAGAACAGGCCGAACACGACGAAGGGCACCGCGGGAATGCCGATCACCGTGACGAACAACAACACCACCAGCACGGGAGTCAGCAGCATCGCGATGAGCGCGGCCAGCACCGATTGTCCCGGCTGCGCCTCGAATGTCTGCACGCAACGGATCAGCCCATCGCGAAACAGCAGGGCAAGCGCCGCATAGAGCGCCAGGAAGGCAAACGCCAATTTCCATGCCCAGCCCAAGCCCGGCTGCAACGCCAGCGGACGTCCATAGAGCAGGCAATGTTGGATCCAGCTGCGCAGCCAGCCGACGCTGCCGAAGTGGCCGGCAATGATGTTCTGGACGCTGCCGTGAACGATTGCGGCGGGGTCGCGCTGCAGCGTGCCCCCGATGGCGACGACATTGCCGCCGATTTCCGCATGGGGTCCGAGTTCGACGTTCCCCAGCACCGTCACCGCGTCCCCGTCAACCTTGCTGTCGATGTACGTATTGCCGAGAACGGCGACCGCACTGTCGCTCACCGCTCCGGTGATGCGGTTGTCGCCGAAAATCGAGACGACATCGCCGGCATCACCCTCACAAGTCGAGGATCCGAAAATGGACACCACGGAGTCGGCGTGTTCCCCGCGCGGCAGCAGTGAGTCGCTGCCGATGTTGACCACGTCGTTGCCCTGATGAGAGTGACTATGTGCCGGAGGGTCCGCCGGGGCAGGCGGTTCCGCCGCGTGGACCGCCAGGACGAGCATCGTGCACAGCGGCAGCACGGCCAGGAATGTCAGCCGTTGCAGCGTATAAGTATTCATGCGATGGGGTCACCTGCCGTTGATTGAAGGTAGAGCATGCGGTACAGGACCGCACCGAGCCCGAATAAGACTGCGTACAGTACGCCGCAGACGGCGAGGCCTTCATAGAGCCACGCCGGCGGCGAGATGTGTGCAATCGCGGCGGCCAAATTTGCGAGCGACGCCACGAGCACTCCCGCCTGGCGCGCCCAGGGCAGGGAATGGATCCCGGCGACTGCGGCCGAGCCGCCCATGAAGGCGAGCCGGATCAGCACCGCGCACAGCCACGAGGAAGGCGGCGCGCGCCGGCAGCGGCCACTGGGCGAAGCTGCGCCGCCACCAAGGTCGCGCGGCGCGGCGCGTGAGTTCGCCGCAGACCCGCGCCTCGAGCGTCGGCGGCGCGCGGCGCAGGGGCAGCTCACGCAGAGTGCGATCGAACAGCTGTTCCAGGGGATCTTGGGGGTCGGTGGTGTTCATTCAGTTTTCCAGTCCGCCGGCGGCAATGCCGCCGGCCTGCACCAGGGGCAGCAGCGCGGCACGGCCGCGGCGTATGTCGGTTTTGACCTTGGCAAGCGACGCACGGAGCTTCACCGCGATCTCCTCGTAGGAAAGCTCTTCGAAGTGATACAGCACCAACGCCAGCCGCTGATGCTCGGGGAGCCTGCGCAGCGCGCCGTCGATCAGTCGGGCGCGCTGCTCGGCGCCGAGGTCGGCGAGCAACGTGTCCGCTTGCGGCAGCATTTCCGGCCCGGGCGAGTCGTCATCGGCGGCCGCCTGCCTAAGCTCCGAGAACAAGCGCCAGCGCTTGCGGTACCGGGTCAGATAATTGAGCGTCAAGTTGGTGGTCACCGTCTTGAGCCAGCCGCCGGCCGCCGGACTGCTGCGCAGCTGCGCGAAATGTTCATAGGCCCGGAGGAATACTTCCTGCGCAATGTCCTCCGCCTGGCCGTCATTGCCCGCCAGCCGGGCGGCGGTTGAAAAGACCATATCCTGATAGGCACGCATAAACGTCGTGAACTCGGCTGCACTGTCGGGCCCGGTGGGTGAATGTTGCACTGGAGTGTGTTCGTTTACACCCAAAACACGGCTGGATGGGAAAAGTTGCAAACCTCCAAGCGGCCGCCGGCGGTCATCACGTTTGCGGCTGGCGGGCTAGTGTGGCGTGAGCCTGTGCGTGAGATGGGCCTTCACCGTCGGCCACTCGCGGTCGAGAATGCTGTACACGCAGGTGTCGCGCAGCGTGCCATCGCCCGCGATCTGGTGCTGCCGCAATATCCCGTCCAATCTTGCGCCCAGGCGTTCGATGGCGGCGCGGCTCTGTTGATTGAAAAAGTGAGTGCGAAATTCCACGGCGATGCAATTGAGCCGCTCGAACGCATGGCTCAAGAGCAGCAGCTTGCACTCGGTGTTGAGCGCGCTGCGCTGCACGCGCTTTCGATACCACGTCGAGCCGATCTCGACGCGCCGATTGACCGCATCGATGTGCATGAACGTGGTCATGCCCACCGCTTGCCTGGTGAATCTTTCAATGACGGCAAAAGGAATCATCGAACCCTGTTTTTGAAGCTCCAGGCGCCGGTCGATTTCCGCCCGCAATCGATCGGGCGCGGGAACGCTGGTGTACCACAACGTCCAAAGCTCGCCGTCCTTCACTGCCTCGATCATATCGTCAAGGTGCGCATGGCCGAGCGGCACCAGCGATACGTGCTCCCCGTGCAATGAAACAGGATCTGTGAAACCCATGGACTCATCCTGCGAATCGATGAAGATGGCGCCGCAATACCCATCGGCATAATACGGGCATGACGGCACGAATCATCTACTCAACCGGCATCGGCAATCTCTGTCCCAATTGTCGCAGGCCCGCGCGTGAATGTGTGTGCCCCAAGGGCGTCTCCGGGCGCGGCCAAGCCCGGCGCCGTGCGCGTGGGCCGGGAGACGAAGGGAAGGGCCGGCAAGGGCGTCACCACGGTGACCGGCCTGGCCCTGTCGTTGTCCGAAATCGACTCCTTGGCCGCCCGGCTCAAGAAGCGCTGCGGTTCCGGAGGTACGGTGCGCGACGGCGTCATCGAAATTCAGGGGGATCACCGCGACGCTGATCGTCGCCGAGCTCACCAAGCTCGGCTGGCCGGCGAAGAAATCGGGCGGTTGAATAGGCGGCGACGGCCCCGCGGGCCGTGGCGCTGCGGGCCGCGGCGCGGCGATGCCGGCGCCGGTTTCGTGTATCATGGTCGCCATCGCGATAAGAGCTGTCTGGAGAGAGTCCTTTCGATGAGGACCGCCGAAGGCGCAACCGCCCGGAAACGCTCAGGCACACGAACGGCAGACTCTCGCGATCTCTGGAGAGCGATCGCGCGAGCGGCGATCCACCGAAGGGGAGCAGCGCTTGTCAAAGCGTGCGATCTCTCAGGTTCTAAGGACAGAGGGGCAAGGCACAAGGGTGCTTGTGTCGCCTATTCTTTCGCCGCGAGGTTGCGATGGGCCTTAAGACCGCGCTCTATGACACCCATATTCTTCAGGGTGCCAAAATCGTCGATTTCGGCGGCTGGGAAATGCCGCTGCACTATGGTTCGCAGATCGAAGAGCATCACGCCGTGCGCCGCGATGCGGGCATGTTCGATGTATCGCACATGGGCGTCATCGACCTTGAGGGAGACCGCGTACGCGATTTCCTGCGGCGCCTGTTGGCCAACGATGTCGGCCGGTTGACGACTCCCGGCAAGGCTTTGTATTCCTGCATGCTGCTGCCCGGCGGCGGCGTGATCGATGATCTGATCGTCTATTTCATCTCCGACACCCGGTTTCGCGTGGTCGTCAACGCGGGCACGCGCGACAAGGATCTGGCGTGGATCAGCCGGCATGCGGCGGATTTCGCCGTCACCGTCGCCCTGCAGCGGGATCTGGCCATGATCGCGATTCAGGGACCGAATGCGCGCGACAAGACGCTGCCGTTGCTGGCGCCGGCTCTGCGCGGCAGCGCCGGTGCATTGGCGCCGTTCTGCGGCGCCGCTTTCGATTCGTGGTTCGTCGCGCGGACCGGCTATACCGGCGAGGACGGCTTCGAGGTGATGCTGCCGGCCGGCGAAGCCGCCAAGACGTGGAACGCGCTGCGCGCACAGGGGGTTCAACCCGCGGGGTTGGGCGCCAGGGACACGCTGCGCCTGGAGGCCGGCATGAACCTGTACGGCAACGACATGGACGAGCAGCATCATCCGCTGGAATCTGGATTGGCATGGACGGTGGCCTTCGAACCCCGCGGCCGCGATTTTCTCGGGCGCCCGGCGCTCGAGGGCCTGCGCGGCGCCGCCGGCGATCGAGCTCGTCGGGCTGATTCTCGAAGAACGCGGCGTGCTGCGCAGTCATCAGAGAGTCGTGGTGGCCTCGACCGCGCGCACCGGCGCCGCCGCCGTCGATCCCGCGGCGCCGCGCACCGGCGAAGTCACCAGCGGCACGTTTTCTCCGACCATGAATCGTTCCATCGCGCTGGCGCGGGTGCCGGGCGCGGCGGCCTCGAGCGTGCAAGTCGAGATTCGCGGCAAGATGCATGCGGCACGCATCGTCAAGCCGCCGTTCGTGCGTCATGGGAAGGTGTTGATTTCGGTCTAGCCTGAAAGGGGGATTTACATTGAGCAACATTCCGAGTGATTTGCGATACACCAAGAGCCATGAGTGGGTGCGCCGGGAACAGAACGGTACGGTCGCGATCGGCATATCGGACCACGCGCAGTCCGCGCTCGGCGATCTGGTATTCGTCGAGGTGCCGGACGTCGGCCGCACAGTGAGCGCCGGCGAGGCCTGCGCCGTCGTCGAATCCGTCAAGGCCGCCTCCGATGTCTACAGTCCGGTGAGCGGCAAGGTCATCGCCGGCAATGCGGCGTTGGCGGCCCAGCCCGAACTCCTCAATCAGGACCCCTACGGGGCCGGCTGGCTGTTCCGCGTGCAGACCAACTCGCCGGCCGACGAGGCCGCGCTGATGAGTGCCGCGGACTATGCGAACTACCTGGCCGACGCAGCCGAATAGGGGCCCGTTACATGGCATACATTCCTCATACTCCCGCCGATGTCGCCGGCATGCTGGAGGTGATCGGCGTGCAATCGATCGACGCTCTGTTCGATGAAATTCCGCGCGAGCTGCGGGCGGGCGTGCTCGACGTGCCGCCGGCGATGTGCGAAATGGAGGTTGGGCGATTATTGGCCGAACGCGCCGCGAGCGATGGCCGGCCCTTGAATTTCATCGGCGCCGGGGCCTACGAACATCACATTCCGGCGCCGGTGTGGGCCATCACGACGCGCGGCGAATTTTATTCCGCGTATACGCCGTACCAGGCGGAGGCGAGCCAGGGCACCTTGCAGCTGATCTACGAGTACCAATCGATGATCTGCGCCCTGACGGGCATGGAGGTATCGAACGCCTCGATGTACGACGGCGCTTCCGCATTGGCCGAAGCCTGTCTCATGGCGGTGCGCGCCAATCGCACCGCGAGCTCGCGCCGCATTCTCGTGCCGCGCACGGTCAATCCCACGTACGCCCACGTGGCGAAATCCATCGCGGGTCAGTCAGGGAATCGTGTTCGAGACGGTGGATTTCGACCGAACCGACAGGGCTCACGCTGCTCGAGTCGCTGCAGCCGTATGCCGGGCAGGACGTCACCGCGCTGGTCGTGCAGCAGCCGAATTTTTTCGGCAGCCTCGAAGAGGCCGATCAGCTCACCGACTGGGCGCATCAGCACAAGATCCTGCTGATTGCAGTCGTCAACCCCATCGCAATGGCGCTGCTGTCGCCGCCGGGGCAGTGGGGTTCGGGCCTTAAGGGCAACCTGGGCGCCGACATCGTCTGCGGCGAGGGTCAAGCGCTCGGCGTGCCGCTGGCGGCGGGCGGTCCCTATTTCGGATTCATGGCCACCCGTATGCAATTCGTGCGGCAAATGCCGGGGCGGATCGTCGGACGTACGGTGGACGCCGAAGGCCGCCCGGGGTTCAGCCTGACCCTGCAGGCGCGCGAGCAGCACATTCGGCGCAGCAAGGCGACCTCGAACATTTGCACCAATCAGGGGCTGATGGTGACGGCCGCCACCATTTACATGTCCTTGCTGGGTGCCGAGGGCCTGAGCCGCGTGGCGGCGGCCAGCTTGCAGCGCACGGCCGATCTGGTGGCGCGCCTCTGCGCAATCGCCGGCGTCAAACCCGCCTTTACGGCGGCGCGCTTTCATGAAGCGGTGCTGCTCCTGGACCGGCCGGTCGCGCCGGTGCTGGCGGCGCTGGCGCGCCGCGGCATCTTCGGGGGATCTCGACCTCACCGAGCGCTATCCGGAATTGGGGCACGCGCTCCTGGTGTGCGCCACCGAGACCAAACTCGACGCCGACATCAATGCCTATGCCGCCGCCCTCGGCGACATCATGCAGTCGTCGCGCGCCGCCGCTTAAAGATTGCACTACGATTGGGGGGAGCGATGGCTGAATTGCAAGCGAGAGAACCGCTGATATTCGAATTGGGCAAGAGCGGACGCCGGGCCGGCACGCAGTTCCCGCCGCAGGTGACGGGCTCGGCCGAGATTCCCGCGCATTTGCGCCGCGCGGCACCGCCCCTTGCTGCCCGAGGTATCCGAGCTGCAAGTGGTGCGCCATTTCACCCGCCTCTCGCAGATGAACTTCTCGATCGACACGCACTTTTATCCGCTTGGCTCGTGCACGATGAAATACAACCCGAAGGCATGCAATAGCTTCGCCATGCTGCCGGAATTTTTAGGCAGGCATCCGCTCGGGCCGGAACCGCAGGGATTCATGGCTTGCATGTACGAGCTCCAGGAGATGCTGCAGGAAATCACCGGCATGCAGGCCGTGAGCCTCACGCCGATGGCCGGCGCGCAGGGCGAGTTTGCCGGCGTCGCCATGATCCGCGCCTACCACCGCTCGCGAAACGACCTGGGGCGCACTGAAATCATCGTGCCGCAGGCCGCGCACGGCACCAATCCTGCCACCGCCGCGATGTGCGGCTGCACCGTCAAGGAAATCGCCTGCGACGCCAACGGCGACATCGACATCGACGCCCTGCAAGCCGCGGTGGGCCCGGCGACGGCGGCCATCATGCTCACCAATCCGTCCACCCTCGGGGTGTTCGAGCGCAAGATCACCGAGGTTGCACGCATCGTGCATGCAGCGGGCGGCCTGCTGTATTACGACGGCGCCAATCTCAACGCCATACTCGGCAAGGTTCGGCCCGGCGACATGGGATTCGACGTCATCCACATGAACCTGCACAAGACGTTTTCGACGCCGCATGGCGGCGGCGGCCCGGGTTCCGGCGCGGTCGGCGTCGGTGCGCGCTTGCGGCCGTTTTTACCGCTTCCCATCGTCGGCAAGGACGGCGCGCGGTTTCGCTGGTTGACCGAGCGCGACCTGCCGCAATCCATCGGCCGATTGTCGGGCTTCATGGGCAACGCCGGCGTGAACCTGCGCGCCTACATCTACATGCGGCTGCTGGGCCGCGACGGCATGGTTCGGGTCGCAGAGTTCGCCGCGCTCAACGCAAATTATCTGTTGAAGCGCCTGCAAGCGGCGGGGTTCGAGGCGGCGTATCCCACGCGGCGTGCCAGCCACGAATTCATCATCACGTTGAAGCGGGAAAATCGGCTGTACCAGGTCACGGCAATGGATGTGGCGAAGCGCCTGCTCGACTATGGCTTTCACGCGCCCACCACCTATTTCCCCTTGCTGGTGCCTGAATGTCTGCTGATCGAGCCCACCGAAACGGAGGCCAAGGAAGACCTCGACCGTTTTTGCGAGGCGATGATCGCGATCCGGCGCGAAATGGAACAGGAGCCCGAGAAACTCTCCTCGGCTCCGCATACAATGCCGGTGCGGCGGCTCGATGACGTGCGCGCAGCGAAACAGCTGGACCTCTCATGGAAACCCGCCGCTTGAATGAGCGATAGACATCAAACCGACCGGAATCACGCGGCTGCTGCGCGCTTTCGGCTATTCATTCCAAGGATTTCGGCACACCTGGCGGGAAGAAGCCGCCTTTCGCCAGGAGGTGGCGTTGGCGCTCCTCGTCGTCCCGGCGGGCCTGTATTTCGGCCGTTCGGGCGTCGAACGGGCCATGCTGGTGAGCCCGATGCTGCTGATTTTGGTGGTCGAGATCCTCAATAGCGCGGTCGAGGCGGTGGTCGACCGGTCGGGGACCGAGCGCCACCATCTGGCGGGCATGGCCAAGGACATGGGATCGGCCGCCGTGATGCTGAGTTTCGTCTTGCTAGGAACCGTATGGCTCCTCATCTTGTCCGATCACGGGCACTGAACAGATTACTTAACCCCAGGATCGGCATGTCCCGTACCGCATTGTTTCTGTCCGTTTTCGCATTGTCCGCCGCCGAAAGTTTTCGCCGCCGCCAATCCGCTTCCCGCGCCGGTTTCCGCGCCCGGCATTCCGAGCTCGCCCGCCAACTGGGCGCAGACGCTGGAGACGAATCGCCAGCGGCGTGGTCACGATTCAAATCGACAGTACGCGTGCGTTCGATACCGAGTGGAACACGACCGCGCAAGCCACGGGCTTCGTCATCGACGCCAAGCGCGGCCTCATTCTGACCAATCGGCACGTGGTCACGCCGGGTCCGGTGACCGCGCAGGCGATCTTCCTCAATCGCGAGGAGGTGCAGCTCTATCCCGTCTATCGCGACCCGATCCACGACTTCGGCATCTATCGCTATGACCCGGCGAAACTCAAATTCATCCAACCGGCCGAATTGCCGCTGTATCCCGCAGGCGCGGTCATCGGCCGCGAAATTCGCGTGGTCGGCAACGATGCCGGCGAGCAATTGTCGATCCTCGCCGGCACGCTGGCGCGCCTGGACCGGGAAGCGCCGGAATACGGCTACGGCAAGTACAACGACTTCAATACCTTTTACTTTCAGGCCGCCTCCGGCACGTCGGGCGGCTCCTCGGGCTCGCCGGTGATCGACATCGAGGGCCGCGTGGTGGCGTTGAATGCCGGCGGTGCGACCGGCGCCGCCTCGAGCTTCTATCTGCCGTTGACCGCGGTGACTCGCGCCTTGAAGTTCATCGACGCAGGCAAACCGGTGCCGCGCGGCACTCTGGAAACGGTGTTCAAGTACACCCCTTACGATGAATTGCGCCGTCTTGGACTGAATCCCGACATCGAGGCGCGGATTCGCAATTCGTATCCGAAATTGACCGGCATGCTGGTGGTGGACGACGTGCAGCCGGGATCGGGGGCCGACGGCGTGCTGGCGCCCGGCGACATTCTCGTGGCGGTCGACGGCAAACCCATACCGGAATTCTTCGCGCTCGAGGATGTTCTCGACAGCCACGTCGGCCGGCAGGTCGAGCTGGAAGTGCAGCGCGGCCGCGACACGGTGCGGCATTCCCTCGGCGTGCAGTCGTTGAGCTCGATCACGGCGGACCAGTACATCGAATTCGGCGAAGCGGTGGTGCACACGCTGTCTTACCAGCAGGCGCGTCATTTCAACGTGCCCATCAAGGGCGTGTACGTCGCCAACCCGGGCTATGTGTTCGGCAGCGCCGGCATTCCGCGCGCCGCCTTGATCAGTTCCTTCAACGGCAAGAAAGTCGACGATCTCAAGGATTTCGAGGCGGCTCTCGCGGATCTCGCCGATGGGGCGAGTGCACCGGTGCGCTATGTGACTCTGGAAGATCCGCGCGCCGCGCAGTTGAAGGTGATCCGTATGGACAGGCGCTGGTTTCCCGCGCGCAAATGCCAGCGTGATGACGTCTTGGGAACCTGGCCGTGCGTCGCCATCAGCACGGGACCCGGCGCTTCGAGCGCGAAAGCCCCCGCCTCGACGCAGTTCGCCAAGACCGGCGATGCGCGCATCGATCATTTGGCGCCGTCGCTGGTGATGGTGAACTTCGACATGCCGTATTCCGTGTCCGGCGTGACCGAGAAGAACTATCACGGCACGGGCGTGATCCTCGATGCCGAGCGCGGACTGGTGGCGATCGACCGCAACACCGTGCCGATCGCCATGGGCGACGTGCGGATCACGTTCGCCGGCACGGTCGAGGTACCGGGCAAGGTCGTGTTCATCCATCCGCTGCACAATCTGGCGGTGGTTGCTTACGACCCGAAGTCGATCGGCACTACGCCGGTTCGCGCCGCCACCTTGCTGACGCGGCCCTTGAGCCCCGGCGACGATGTGTGGGTGGTGGGAGAGCGCGCGGATTCGAAAATCCTGTCGCAGAAAACTCAAGTTTCCAGCATGGATGTGGTTTCGTTCCCGCTGTCGCGGACGCTGCGCTTTCGCGACAGCAACCTCGAGGCGGTGAGCCTCATCAACCCGCCGAGCGACTACGACGGCGTGCTGGCGGATGAAAAAGGCAACGTGCTCGCGCTGTGGTCGAGTTTCGCCTTCGAGACCCAGCGCGAGCTCGAGCAGGTCAATCGCGGCATGCCGGCGGAACTGGTCGCGGAGATGATCGGGGTGGTGGCCGAGGGCCGGCCGCTGTATTCCTTCGAAGCGGAGTTCAACGTGCAATCCTTGGCGGGAGCGCGCGAACTGGGCTTGCCGGAGGAGTGGATGCGCCGCTTCGAGGAGCACAACCCGCAGCGGCGGCAGGTGCTCGGCATCGACAGGCTGGTGGCGGGCTCGCCGGCCGCGGCGTTGCTGGTGCCCGGAGACTTGCTGCTCGCGATCGACGGCAAGGTGGTGAACCGCTTCCGCGAGGTCGAGCGCGCCGTGCAAAAGCCGCAGGTCAAGGTGACCGTCTGGCGGGACGGCGCTGAAAAGTCGCTGGAAATGAATTCGGTGGCGCTCGATGGCCGCGGCATCGATCGCGTGGTGATATGGGCCGGCGCTACGCTGCAAGCTCCGCATCGAGCCATGGCCGCGCAGCGCGGTATCGCTCCCTTCGGCGTATTCGTATCGTTCTTCTTCTACGGATCCCCGGCAACGCATTACGGACTGTATGCCGGCCGGCGCATCACCGAAGTCGACGGGCAACCCACGGCCGATATCGACGCCTTCATCAAGGCGGTGGGAGGCAAGCCCGACCGGGCGTCGCTGCGTCTGACCACGGTGAGCTGGAATGGCCAGACGGACGTGATCACCTTGAAACTCGACAAGCACTACTGGCCGGCGTATGAACTCGAGCGGCAAAAGGACGGCAGCTGGGTGCGCACGGCGCTCGATCCGCCTGAGGCCACTGCGGCGCTCGCGCCTGCGCCGTCTGTGGTCGCAGCTCCTTAGGGCGGGTACTTCCTCAGGCCGGCTCCAGATAAGGTTCCCACGCGTCCACGGAGACGCAGGCCTGTTGCGGCGCTGTGCTTGCGCCCCAGAGTTCCCGTTCATCGAACATCACGGTGTAGAGCCACTGCGGCCGTTCGCCTAGATTTTGAGCATGGGTGTCGGCAAAGACGTGGGCGCCGTGCACTCGCTCGATGACGCCGCGTTTGCCGCGCGCATAGCCGGGCAGGCGCGTGTGATGCGGGGGCGCCGCGGCAGTGGTACGCACCCATTGCCCCACCGCGTAGCGCGCCGGTCCGCTCGCTGGTCGAACCGTCGGCGTACCGCGTGCGAGGGCGGCGGCGACGCCATCGGCGCGCAATACGCGTGCAACCGCCACCGCGGGTTGCAGCGATCGATCCTGCTCGAGCTCGCCGGCTTGCAGCGCGCCACTCTGCAGCAACAGCTTCTCCAGCCCGGCGAGCCAAATCTGGTAGTAGCTGAGCTCGCGATAGTTGGCGAGCGTCTCGCGCGCGGCACGGCTGCCATCGATGTTCCAGAGACCGGTCGCGCCCATGGCAAGGGTGAGCGCCAGAACGCGCGGTTCCCAGGGAGCATGAAACAATTCATCCTCGGCCTGTAGGTGCACGGCCCCATACCCGTCTTGGCCGCCGAGATCGGCGTGCGAGCGGTAGCTCATGCTGAAACGCCGGCCGCGCCGGGTTCGAGCGGCAGGCCGGTGCCGATCATGGAGTCGCGCGTCACGAGGGAGCCAAGCTCGCGCTCGCTGAGAAGTTCGGATCCGGCCGGACGCCGCGGCAACACGAGGTAGCGCACCTCGGCGGTTGAATCCCAAACCCGGATCCGCACCGCGGCCGGCAGTACCACGCCAAAGTCCGCAAGCACGCCGCGCGGATCCTTGACCGCTCGGGCGCGGTACGGCGCGCTCTTGTACCAGGTCGGCGGCAGCCCGAGGATGGGCCAGGGGTAACAGCTGCACAGGGTGCACACCACCAGGTTGTGCAGTTGCGGCGTGTTCTCGACCGCCACCATGTGTTCGCCTTGCCGCCCTGAGAATCCCATCGAGGCGATCGCCGCCGTGGCATCCTCGAGAAGCCAGCCGCGAAACTCGACATCGCACCAGGCGCGCGCCACGACTTGCGCACCATTGCGCGGGCCGATTTTCGTTTGGTAAGTATCGATGAGCGCGTCGAGCGCGGCGGGATCGACGTAGCCTTTTTGGGTGAGCACGGTCTCCAAGGCGCGAACGCGCAGCACCTCCGGACTCGGGGTGCGCTGCTCCTGCTCGTGCTCATGATCGTGGCCATGGCCGTGTTCCGACATACGCAGATGGTAAGGCAGCCGCGTGCGTTGAGCCAGGCCTCCTTGGGCCGCCGCTCCGGATTGGTCTACTATGGCATCCCACGCATGCAGAGGTGTCACCGGTGAGCGACGAGCCCGTGATCGACAACGCGTCCCGCGACGATCTTCCGCAGATTCTGGCGATCTACAACGAAGTTATTCGCAATTCGACCGCCGTCTATTCGGAGGAGGAATTCACGCCGGCGCGCGGCGCGACTTGGTTCGATGCCAAGACCGCGCATGGATTCCCGCTGGTCGTGGCGCGGGATATTTCCGGCATCACCGGGTTCGGCACTTTCGGCGAGTTTCGGGCATGGCCGTGCTATCGGCACAGCGTCGAGCACAGCGTCCACGTGCGCGCGGACCGGCGTGGGCAGGGTGTCGGACGCGCGCTGGTCACGGAGCTCTTGGGGCGCGCCGCCGCCAGCTCCAAACACGTCATGATTGCCGGCATCGACGCCGACAATGCAGTGTCGATCGGTTTGCACCGCAGCCTCGGCTTTGCCACGGTCGGGCATTTTCACGAGGTGGGATTCAAGTTCGGGCGCTGGCTCGATCTCACGTTCATGCAATGTATCCTTCCACCGACACTTGCCGCCGCTGCGAAGTGAAGATACTGGTGCGCTCATGGGACAAAAGCGGGCATTGCGGCACAGATCGGCCACGCCGGCGCGTCAGCGAGCTTTGTTGGTAGCGCAGTCTTGATATCATGGGTCTGTGGTAAGAGCTACTCAGACAGAAATCGAAGAAGCCGTCGAAGCCCTGCGCGCCGGCGATCTGGTGGTGTTTCCCACCGAGACGGTCTATGGAGTCGGCGCGAACGCCTCCAATCCGGCGGCGGTGCGCAAGATATTCGAGGTCAAAGGCCGTCCGCCCGATCACCCGGTGATCGTGCATTTGGACGATCCGCGCTACCTGCACCGCTGGGTGTCCGCCGTGCCGCCCCTTGCGGAGGCGCTCGCCGCGAAATTCTGGCCGGGCCCGCTGACGCTGATTCTGCCCAAAGCGGACAACGTCAACGACATCGTGACCGGCGGCCAGGACAGCATCGGTATCCGGGTGCCGTCGCATCCGATGGCGCAGCAGCTGCTCAACGCCTTCGGCGGGGGCATCGCAGCGCCCTCCGCCAACCGCTACGGGCGATTGAGTCCGACCAAGCCTGAGCACGTGCGCGATGAGCTGGGGGACGCGGTCAGGGTCATCCTCGACGGCGGCGATTCGCCCATCGGCCTGGAGTCGACCATCGTCTCGTGTCTGCACAACGAGGCGCGTCTGTTGCGTCCCGGCTTCATCACCCGCTCGCAGCTCGAGCAGGTGGTCGGGCAGCTCGCGATCGGCGGAGTCGCGCCGCGCTCGCCGGGAGACCGCGCCCTCCACTACGCGCCGTCCACGCCTCTCGAGATCGTGCCGTCGGACGACTTGGAAGTGCGTGCCGCGGAGCTCACGGCACGCCAGGAGAAGGCGGCGGTGCTCGCCATGCGGCCGCCGCTGCAGACTCAGCGCCACATGACTTGGATCAACGCGGGCAAGCGCCCCGACATCTATGCGCACAATCTGTACAACCACCTGCGCACGCTCGACCGCGCCGGATGCGTGAGGATTTTCGTGCAGAGCCTGCCGGAGGACGAACGCTGGGCGGCGATTCTCGACCGCCTGCAGCGCGCCAGCGGCATCGGCGGCGACGATTCGCTCGAACTGAGCGTGAGCTGATGGGCAAACCCTTGGCGAGCCCGCGCAGCGTCGCCGACGAGGCGGAACTGGATCCCGCGGCAGACCCGTTCGCGCACGAGTCGATCCGGCACTTGGTGAGCCGCTACGGCTCGCCGCTGTTCATCATCGATGCGGAACGCGTGCGGCGGCAATACCGGCGCCTCGCCGCGGCATTGCCCGGAGTCGATCTGCACTACGCCCTCAAGCCGTTGCCGCACGCGTCGGTCATCAACACGCTCAATGCCGAGGGCGCGTGCTTCGATCTGGCAACCAACGGCGAAGTGGAACTGGTGCGGCGCCTGAAGGTGCCGCCCGAACGCTGCATTCACACGCACCCGATCAAACGCGACAGCGATATACGAACCGCCCTGGCCTATGGCGTCAGTCGCTTCGTCATCGACAACCCCGATGAGCTGCGCAAGTTCGTCAAATACCGCAACCGCTGCTCGCTGCTGATCCGCGTTTCGTTCAGCAGCCCGGACGCCAGGGTCGATTTGTCGCGCAAGTTCGGCTGCGAACCGGACGCGGCCGCGGACCTCATGAAGCTGGCGGCTGAATTGCGGATCAAGATCGACGGATTGTCGTTCCACGTCGGCTCCCAGGCGGCCGGCCCGGCAATGTTCGTCGAGGCCATCGCAAGATGCCGCGAGCTGGTTGCGGTCGCCCTGCAGATGGGACACGCTTTGGACATCCTGGATATCGGCGGCGGATTTCCGGTCGATTATCTGCAGCGCTCAATGCCGATCGAGGAATTCTGCGCGCCGATCTCAAGTGCATTGCAGCAGCTGCCGGCGGCGATGCGCGTGATTGCCGAACCGGGCCGCTACATCGCCGCGCCCGCGGCGATCTCGGTGACCTCGGTCATGGGCCGTGCGCTGCGCGGCGGGCGGTGGTGGTACTACCTTGATGATGGCTTGTACGGCAGCTACAGCGGGCAGGTGTACGATCATTCGCGCTACCCGGTGGAGACTCTCGCGCGCGGCGGCGAATCATTCCCTTCGGTGCTCGCGGGTCCCACCTGCGACAGCATCGATGTGATCGGCGAAAACCTGGAATTGCCGATACTCGAGATGGGCGATCTCGTCGTCGGCCGCAGCATGGGCGCCTACACATGGGCCTCGGCGTCGGAATTCAATTTCTTCCCACGCGCCACCGTGCTGGCCCTCGATCGCGGCCGGCTGCTCAGCGACAGGATGCGCCGATGAGCGCGCCGTTGAGTGCGCCGATGAGATGGCGCCGTCGCGAGATTCTGAGAGCCGGCACCGGACTGGCCGTTGCGGCGCTAGCGGGCGTGGGCGTGGGAACGGCGCGCAGCGGCGCGGCGGCGCCGGCGCGCGAGGCCGCGCGCGGCAGTGACCCACCCAAACGCATCTCGCTCGAGAATTTGCACACCCTCGAGCGGCTCGACATCGAATACTCTCGCGAGGGGTCGTATCTGCCGGAGGCGCTCTCGGCCATCGAAGTGCTGCTGCGGGATTTTCGCACCGGCGAGCGGCACCCCATCGATCCGAACCTGATGGACTACCTGGTGCAGGTGGCGCGCACCTTGGGAGTCGACCCCGCCTTCAGCGTGATCTCGGGCTACCGCTCCCCGGCGACCAACGCGCGCCTGCGCGAGCGGAGCATGGGCGTCGCACAGCGCAGTCTGCATATGGAAGGTCGAGCCATCGACGTTCGTATGACCCGCGTCGATTGCGCGACCCTGGCGGCGCGCGGGCAAGACTTGCGGTGCGGCGGCGTCGGCTACTACCGCGCCTCGGATTTCGTGCACCTGGATACCGGCGCATTTCGCACGTGGAAGGGATAGGAGCCACGCGGAATAGTTAAGACAGGCTCCCACGGCCATGTAAATTGACAGACGGTAATGAGAACGATTATCATTCGTATATAGTTCTTGTGCCGGAATTGTCGATCATGAAATTGTCGCTGCCGATGGCCGCAATGACCGCTTTGGCCTGCGCCGGCCCCGCCGCCGCCGCGGACCCGCCCGAGTTCGCCTTGGTGATCAAGAACCACCAGTACCAGCCGACCGAACTCCATGTTCCGGCGGACACCAAGTTCAAAATCCGGGTTACCAACCAAGACGCGACACCCGAGGAGTTCGAAAGCACGGATTTCAATCGTGAGAGCGTGGTCTTGCCGAACCACAGCATCGTCGTCTTCATCGGCCCGCTGCACGCCGGCACCTACGGGTTCTTCGGCGATTTTCATCGAGACACGGCCCAGGGCCGGCTCGTGGTGGAGTAAGCCGTGCCCGGCGTCGCCTTGTTGGTGTTCCGTGAGGTCCTCGAGGCGGCGTTGATCATCTCGATCGTCTGCGCCGCAACGCGGGGCGTGCCCCGGCGCGGGATATTCGTCGCGGGTGGCATCGGGTTGGGTGTCGTGGGGGCGCTCTTGGTGGCGGTGGGGGCGGGCTTCATCGCCAACCTGGCCGGCGGTGCGGGGCAGGACGTGTTCAACGCGGCTGTGCTGCTCTGCGCGGTGCTCATGATCGGTTGGCACGTGGTCTGGATGTCGGCCCATGGGCGCGAGATGGCGCTCGAGATGCAGGCCGTCGGCGGCGCGGTGAAGGCGGGTTCGCGATCGCTCGCAGTCTTGTTGACCGTCGTGTCCCTCGCCGTGCTGCGTGAAGGATCGGAGGTTGTACTGTTTCTGTACGGCATGGCGGCCGGCGGTATCGGGGCGGCCGGGCTCGTCGGCGGCATCGCCCTTGGGGTGGGCGGCGGCGCCCTGGTCGGCTTTGCGCTTTATTTCGGTTTACTGCGCATTCCCCTGCAGCATTTTTTCTCGGTGACGAACGCGATGCTGATATTGCTGGCCGCGGGCCTGGCGTCGGCCGCAGCCGGCTTCCTGGTGCAGAGCGATTTGCTGCCGGCTTGGGGCACTCAGGTTTGGAACACGTCGCACATTTTGTCCGACGACTCGGTGCTGGGCAGGACGCTCGGCATCTTGATCGGCTACAAAGCCGCGCCCGCGGGAATTCAGATCGCATTTTATCTGACGACAGTGGCGTTGTTCACCGCCGGTGTGCTCTGGCAGCGGCGCTGCGCGTCCGTGCGAGCGGCGGCGCCGCAGTTTCGGCAGACGACGATAGCCAGACCGCAACACTGAAGCGCGACGAGAGGACTGGCCAATCGACACTCAAATGTTTCCGCGGCGCGTTGCCGTGTCCGGCGCACTGCTCCTGGGTCTTGCGCTCAGCCCGCCGGCCCAACTCCGCGCCGACGACTTCATCGTGTATGCGCCCTACGTCATCGAGTCCCAGAACGAAGTGGAACTGCGGGGCTACGCCTATGGCGACGCGCGGCCGGATCTTACGGGCAGCGCGGCGGAGCTGTCGGTTTCCCACGGCGTCAACAGCTGGTGGAAACCGGAGCTGTACCTGGTGGAATACCAGCAAAGCCCGGGGTCCCGCGCCGCTCTTCAGGGCTATGAGTTCGAGAACACATTCCAGCTGACCGCGCAGGGGCAATATTGGGCCGATGTGGGCTTTCTCGCGTCGTTCGAACACAATACCGCCGCGAATACTCCGAACGCGGTCGAGTTCGGCCCGCTGCTGGAAAAGACATCGGGTCGTTTCGCGCATGTCGTCAATTTGATTTGGGAGAAGCAAGTCGGCGCCGGTGCCGGCGGCAACTATGAGTTTCGCTACAGTTATTCGGGCACCTATTCGGTATCCCAGGTATTTCGTCCGGGCCTCGAGGCCTACGGCCGGCGCGGCGATCATGCCTACCAGGCCGGCCCGATTGCGGCAGGCGAATGGCATCTTCCCGGCACCAACGGCAACCTGGAGTACCGTGTGGGCGTGGTGCTCGGACTCAATTCCGACGCGCCGCGGCAGACTTGGCTGGCCCGGTTCGAATACGAATTCTTTTAGGATCGACAGGATGACGCACCGGAGTCCAATGGCACGCCGGAGCCCAATGGCACGCCGGACAGTATCGGCAATGCTGGCGCTGGCCGGCCTTATCGCGGGCTGTTCCGCGAAAAACCCCGCCGCACTCGAGGGCGGTCCTGGTGCACCCAGCGCCGGGAGCGCCCCTGCACCCGCCTCGGATGTCGGCGCACGTATTTACAGCGGCAACTGCGTACCCTGCCATCAGCAAAGCGGTGCGGGAATTCCCGGCGTGTATCCGAGCTTGGCCGGCTCGCCCGTGGTGCGCGGCGACCCGGCGGAATTGGCGCGGTGGGTGATCAAGGGGCAAAGACCGCCGTCCATGCCGGTGGGCCGCTATTCAACTCAAATGCTGCAGTTCGGATGGATGAAACCCGCGGACGCCGCCGCGCTGTTCACCTATTTGCGCGCGAGTTTCGGCAACTCGGCAGCACCGGTCGACGCCGCGTCGGTGGCCCAGGCTCTCGGTCCATGACGGCGCCGACCGCCATTCACCGCATGGTCGATCGCTGCCGTGCCGCGGACTATCCGCCGGCGGCGGCGCGGCTCCGTTCCGGCTGGGTGGTATTGGGCGAGCGTCAGATATTCGCCGGCTATTGCCTGCTGCTGCCGGATCCCGTGGTACCGCATCTGAATGCGCTGCAAGCTGCAGAGCGCGCGCAGTTCCTGTCAGACATGGCGGCGATCGGCGATGCGCTGCTCGCCATCACCGAGGCCGTGCGCATCAACTACGCGATGTTCGGCAACGTCGATCCGGCGCTGCACGCGCATATTTTTCCGCGCCGTGCCGCAGAACCCGAGAGTACGCGCACCGTGCAGCCATGGGCGCTCGATTGGAACGCCGCCCCGGCCTACTCCGAGGCCGCGCACGGCGACCTCAAGCGCCGCTTGAGGGAGCACCTCGCATGAGCTCGCGCGCCACCGCCTGCAAGTCCTCGCGCGGCGCCGAGCACGTCATGCCGGTGCAAAGGTAAGCCACAGTGTCGGCCGCGGCGCGTTTCGCCGCGAGCGGGGAGGGCAGATCGGCGGCATCGCGGGGGATGGCGAAAATCATGCGATGCGGTGCGTAGCGGGCGCCCAACTCCGCGGCCCATCGCTGCACCTCCGCGGCATCGCCGCGGATGATGAGGATTTGCGTCGCGGCCAGAAAGTCTTCCAGCGAATTCACCAAGCTCATGTGAGCCTGAGGATATTGCTGAAGCATCGGCCATCCCGCCCGCAAGGTGCGTTCGGCGGCGTCCAGGTAGGGTATTTCGCCGAGCAAGTATCCCAGACGGCACAGCACCGATGCGGCGACGGCATTGCCCGACGGCAGCGCATCGTCGCTGTAGGTCTTGCTGCGATGAAGCAGCTGCTCGTGATCGGCGGCGGTGAAGAAGAATCCGCCGGCCCCGGCATCTTCGAATTGCGCCAGCAGGACTTGGGTGAGCTGCCGCGCAAATTCCAAGTCGCTGCTGCGCCAGCGGGTTTGCAGGAGCTCGAGCAGCGCGTCGACGAGAAAGGCGTAGTCGTCGAGGTAGGCGGGCAAGTGCGCGCGCCCGTCCTTGCCGGCCGCGAGCAGCCGGCCGTCGCGCCACAGGGATCGGCGCAGAGAGTCGACGGCCGCCGCGGCGGCTCTCTCCAAGTCGGGCCGGCGCAGCACGCGCGCCGCGATCGCGAGCCCCTTGATCATGAGCGCATTCCACGCGGTGAGAATTTTCTCGTCGCGCGCCGGCCACACGCGCTGCTCACGCTCCTTCAATAGTTTTGCGCGTGCCGCGTCGATCAGCGCCACAACGGCCGGCGCCGGTTCGCCGAGCCCTGCCGCGATGGCATCGATCGAATCATGGATGTGCAGATGCCATTTGCCCTCGAAATTCGCGGCTCCGTTCAAACCGAAGCGGCGCGCAAATGCGGCGTACTCCTGCGGTGTGAGCAGCGACTGAACCTCGGCAGCTGTCCACACATAGAATTTCCCCTCGTGACCTTCGGAGTCTGCGTCAAGACTGGAAAAAAAGCCGCCGTGGGACGCACGCATGTCGCGCAGCACCCAATCCGCGGTTTCACCGGCAATGCGGGCAAAAAGTGCCTCGCCCGTGGCCAGCGCGGCGCGCGCGAACTCGCACAGCAGTTGGCCGTTGTCGTACAGCATTTTTTCGAAGTGCGGAATCATCCACTCCCCGTCGACGGAATAGCGGGAGAAGCCGCCGGCCAGCTGGTCGTAGATTCCGCCTTCGGCCATTCGCGTCAACGTGAGGGTCGCCATATAGAGTGCCTCGAGATCCGGGCCATCTCCGGCCGCGGCGGCATACCAGTGCCGCATGCAGCGCTCGATGCTGCCGGGATGCGGAAATTTAGGGGCCTGGCTGAAGCCGCCAAATTTCGCGTCGAAGGATCGCGCCAGGGCCGCGCGCGATTCGCGCAGCGGCGAATCGTCCAGCCTGACGCCGGCGGGCGCCGCTGCAGGATCCAGCGCCGTGAATGCGTGTTTCAATTGTGCGTTCTGAGCGGCGATCTCGGCGCGGTGGTTGCGGTAGTAATCGGCAACGCGCCGCAGCAGGTCCCCGAAGGCCGGCATGCCATAGCGCGGTTCCTTGGGAAAGTACGTGCCCCCGAAAAAAGGCGTCTGATCATCCGGCGTCAGGAACATGGTGAGCGGCCAGCCGCCGGCACCCTGAGTGATCAGCTGCTGCGCGAGCTGGTAGATCTTGTCGAGATCGGGCCGCTCCTCGCGATCCACCTTGATGTTGATGAACAACCGGTTCATCAATGCGGCGGTGTCCGGATCTTCGAAGGACTCGTGGGCCATGACATGGCACCAGTGGCAGGCCGAATAGCCGATGGACAAAAGGATGGGTTTGTCGTCCTGCCGGGCCGCGCGCAGAGCCTCTGCGCCCCACGGATACCAATCCACGGGATTGTCGGCGTGTTGCTGGAGGTACGGGCTGGTTTCTGCGGCAAGGCGATTGCGCTGCATGTTACGGCTCCGCGTCGGTTAGAATGCGCGCCAACAAAGCGTCACGGACGACGCGACCCAGCGGCGGCGGTTGCGCAACGGCAGTGAAGCTTCAGACGCCAGCTGCAAATCACGCATGGCTCATGCCGTCTGGTTCCCGCGTTTCTTGATAAATCCTGCAGAAACAACTGTTGATGATGGTATCTGATTTCCGTAGATTGGGAAGTTTGCTAAAGGCGAGTCGATGCCCATCCACGTCCCAACCTGTATCCGTACGCTCCGTCTCAAAGTGAAAACCGAAGCCTATCCGTGGCTCAACGCCGCCGCGATCGAAGTAAACCAGGTGTGGAATTGGGCCAATGAGACGAGCTATAAGGCGGCGCGCCCGTTTGCGGGCCCGGGAAGATGGCTTAGCGGGTTTGATCTAAATAAGCTCGCGGCGGGCGCGACCGAGTATTTTGGGCATATCGGTTCTGACGACTATTCAGCGGGTGAACGCGGAGTTCGCTACCCGGCGGCGGCAGTTCAAGAAGGCGAAACTGCGCTGGCGAGTCAGCCTGGGAGCGAGGCGCTCGCTCGGATGGATTCCCTTCAAAGCCGCGCAGGTGAAGCGCAAGGGCAAGTCCTTGCGCTTCTCCGGGAAGGCGTTTCGGGTGTTCGAGCAGGAAGTCCTCGAGGGGACCCGCTGGAAATGCGGCAGTTTCGCACAAGATTCGGTCGGGGATTGGTGGCTGTGTCTTCCCGTCGAACAAGCGGTGGAACCCTCGGTCGCCCCACACGAGGCGGTGGGCCTAGATCTGGGGCTCAAAGACACGGCGGCGACGAGCGATGGGGATAAGCTCGAGGCGGGGCACTTTTACCGACACATCGAGTGGAAGATCGCCCAGGCCCAACGGCGAGGTCATAAGCGCCAGGCGAAGCGCTTACACCGCACGGCGGCGCGTCGACGCAAAGAGGCCTTGCACAGGTTCTCCAGAAAGATCATCGATCAGTATCAGAGCATCCTCGTAGGCGACGTGAGCAGCGCGCAACTGGTGAAGACCCGGATGGCCAAATCCGTGCTTGATGCCGGCTGGGGCATGCTCAAAACGCAGCTGCGGTACAAGGGCGAGTACGCCGGCAGAAGCGTTCGCATCGTCAACGAGCGGTACACAACGCAGACATGCAGCAGCTGTGGGGCCCGCACGGGCCCCACGGGACTGGACATGTGTGCTGTAAGGACGTGGATGTGCAGCGAGTGTGGTGACACTCACGACCGGGACGTCAATGCTGCGAAAAACATCCTATCCGCGGGGAGGTTGCCCCCGTCCGTGAGCGGGAACGAGTCCTCTTCTGAAGCGGCGCCGGCGAGCCAGGCAGTTCGCCGATGCGAGTCAGGGAAACGCGCGCTGAAGAAGGCGGCATGAGCACCGGGTCAGACTCCAGTAAAGGGGCGGCGGGGGCGGCGGCAGTGGCAGAGTTACCCGCCCTGCGCTTGAAACGCAACGAAGATCGCCGTCTGCACGCGGGGCATCTGTGGATCTTCAGCAACGAGGTCGATACTCAGCAAACGCCTCTGACGAGATTCGAGGCGGGCGAGCTGGTGCGAGTGCTGGCGCACAATGATCGGGCGCTCGGCCTCGCCTACGTGAACCCGAAGTCGCTGATCAGTGCGCGCCTGCTCGAGTCGTGGAGTCTGCCCGATGCGGCGTGGCTCGCGACACGGATGCGGGCGGCGCTGCGCTTGCGCGAGCGGCTGTATCCCGAGCCGTACTATCGCCTGGTCTACGGCGAGTCCGACGGACTGCCCGGATTGGTGATCGACCGCTACGGTTCTGCCTGCGTGGTGCAGATCGGGACTGCCGGGATGGAACGGCTCAAACCGCAAATTCAGCAGGCCCTGGCGCAGGTCTTGAAATCCGAGGCGGTGCTCTTCAAGAACGACGGCGCCGCCCGCGAAATGGAGGGCCTGCCGAGCTATGTGGAGGCCGCCACGCCAGAGTTCGACGAATTAGGAAAGATCGTGGAGGACGGCCTCGAGTTTCGCGCGCCCTTGGCCCAGGGTCAAAAGACCGGATGGTTTTTCGATCAGTCGGCCAACCGCCGGGCGCTGCCGAAGTACGTGCGCAGCGGCGCGCGAGTGCTGGACGTATTCAGCTATGTCGGCGCCTGGGGGGTACGCGCCGCGCGCAGCGGTGCGCGCGAAGTGCTCTGCGTCGACAGTTCGGCGGCCGCGCTCGAATTGGCGGTGAGCAATGCCGAGCGCAATCAGAGCAAGGTCGTGGCAGTCCGCGGCGATGCCTTCGACGTGCTCGAGGAGATGGGAAAAAGCGGCGCGCGTTTCGACCTCGTCGTCATCGATCCGCCGGCGTTTGCCAAGCGCAAGAAGGAAGCGCCCAAGGCGCTCGCCGCATACAAGCGCCTGAACCAGCTCGCCCTGCAGGTGATGGCGGATGACGGCATTCTGGTTTCATGCTCCTGTTCGCACCATGTGAGCCCCGAGGAGCTGCAGGACGCCATTGCCAAGGCCGCGAGGGGGGCGGAAAAGCACCTGCAGATCCTGGAAGCGGGCGGCCAATCACCGGACCATCCGGTGCATCCCGCCATTCCCGAGACCCGATATCTGAAAGCCTATTTCTGCCGCGTTAACGACAGGCTAAAGTAGCGCGCATGCTGACCTACCCGCACATCAATCCCATCGCCATCTCAATCGGCCCGATATTCGGCTTCGGGCCGTTGCGCGTGCACTGGTACGGGATCATGTACCTCATCGGATTCGCCGCCGCATGGTGGCTTGCGCGTTACCGCGCGCGGCGGCCCGGGTCGACCTGGACTGCGCTCGATATCGATGACCTCATATTTTATTGCGCCATCGGCGTCATCCTCGGCGGCCGGCTCGGCTGGTGTATTTTTTACGGCCATGACGTCATCGCTGAGAATTGGCTGAACGTTTTCCACATCTGGGACGGCGGCATGTCGTTTCACGGCGGAATGGCCGGCGTGGGGTTCGCGGCGCTCGCGTTCGCGCGGGTCAAGCACAAGCGGGTTTCCGATGTGCTCGATTTCCTGGCGCCGCTGCCGGGCATCGGACTTCTCGCCGGCCGGCTCGGCAATTTCATCAATGGCGAACTGTGGGGCAAACCCACGGATTTGCCCTGGGGTTTCGGCGTGCCGAACGCAGACGGCGCATTGATCGCCCGGCATCCCTCGCAACTCTACGAAGCCAGCCTCGAAGGGTTGCTGCTGTTCGCGCTGCTGTGGTGGTTCACCGCCAAGCCGCGGCCGCGACTGGCCCCGACGGGTTTATTTCTGCTGGTGTACGGCTGCGCCCGCTTCACCGTTGAGTGGGTGCGCCTGCCCGATGCGAATATCGGCTACCTGGTGGGAAATTGGCTGACCATGGGCATGTTGTTGACGCTGCCGATGATTTTCATCGGCGCCGGCATGGTGGCCTACGCCTACCGACGCAACGAGGCGACCGGAAATTTAGGTGCAGTGAAGGCGTAATGCGGCAGTATCTCGATTTTTTGCGCCACATCAGACAGCACGGTGCGCACAAGGATGATCGCACGGGCACCGGCACATTGAGCGTGTTCGGCTACCAAATGCGCTTCGATCTCGCGCAAGGCTTTCCGCTCGTGACCACCAAGAAGCTGCACCTCCGGTCGATCATCTACGAGCTCTTGTGGTTTCTGAGCGGCGATACGAACGTGCGCTATCTGCGCGAGCACGGCGTCAGTATCTGGGACGAATGGGCCGACAAGGACGGAAATCTGGGCCCGGTGTACGGCAGACAGTGGCGTTGTTGGCCGACCGCCGACGGCCGCACCATCGATCAGCTGTCGCGCGTCGTCGAGCAGCTGAAGGGCAACCCGGATTCGCGGCGCATCATCGTGAGCGCGTGGAACGTCGGCGAACTGGAGCGGATGGCATTGCTGCCCTGCCATGCCCTGTTCCAGTTCTATGTCGCCGAGGGACGCCTGTCCTGTCAATTGTACCAGCGCAGCGCCGATGCTCTGCTCGGCGTGCCCTTCAATATCGCCTCCTACGCTTTGCTGACGCACATGCTGGCGCAGCAATGCGATCTTGAGGTAGGGGATCTCGTCTGGACGGGCGGCGATTGTCATTTGTACCTCAATCATCTGGAGCAGGCCGACCTGCAGCTGACTCGCGCACCCTTCCCGTTGCCGAGGCTGGTGATCGGGCGCAAACCGCCGAGCCTGTTCGACTATGCATACGAGGATTTCGAGATCCTCGACTACCGCCATCACGACGCCATCAAGGCCCCTATCGCAGTATGAAAAAAGCTCCGCAGCGCCGCCGCACTCCCTTGTTCGAAGTGCGGCACTCACCCGTCCATGGATTCGGCGTGTTCGCCGCGCGCCGCATCCGCAAGGGCACGACCATCATCGAATACTTGGGTGAGCGGGTGAGCCACGAAAAAGCGGACGCGCGCTACCAGGACAAGGATCCGCACGACAATCACACGTTTCTGTTCACGGTGGACGCGAAGACCGTGATCGATGCGGGCGTGAACGGCAATGAGGCGCGGTACATCAACCATGGCTGCGATCCGAACTGCGAAAGCACCACGATGAACGGGCGCATCTTCATCGAGGCGATTCGGACCATACGGCCCGGCGAGGAATTATCCTACGACTATCAGATACAGCGCGACAGCGACGATCCGCCCAACGTCGATGTGGTCTACGCGTGCCGCTGCGGCGCCAAGAGCTGCCGCGGCAGCATGCTGGAGGCGGCCAACAAGCCGCGCAAGACCGTGCGGCGTGCGCCCCGCAAGAGCGCGGCCCGCAAGAGCGGGGCCCGTAAGAGGCCGCCCAAGAGGGCAGCGCGCCGCGCCGGCGCCGGCAATCGAACGTCGCGGCGCAGCGGCTGAAGCGCCGTTCCCTTGAGCTCATGAGCATCGGTGTCGATTGGGTCGACGGCATCGCGGTTCGAGATCGCTTCCTCGCGCCAACGCAGGTGCGTGCCCTGCTCGATTGCGCTCACCTGCGGCGCGAACGCGGTGAATTCGCGGCGGCGCGTATCGGCGGCGAGCGCAGCCTGCAGCGGCGCCGGCAGATTCGCGGCGATTCCATCTGCTGGATCGCCGCGCCGCTGTTGGCGGCGGAACTCACGCTGCTCGAGGAACTCGAGCGGCTGCGCTTGCATCTGAACGAGCGCGATTTGCTCGGATTATTCGAGCTCGAATTGCATTATGCATGGTATCCGGCCGGCGCCGGCTACACGCGCCACGTCGATCAGCCGCAGGGACATGCGCAGCGCCAGGTATCGCTGGTGCTGTACTTGAACGAAGATTGGGCGCCCGCTGCCGCCGGCGAGCTGCGTTTTTTTGACGCACCCGATCGCCATCGGGACATCGAGCCGATCGCGGGCCGTCTCGTGTGTTTTCTCACACCGGGCCGCGAGCATGCGGTGCTGCCGACGCGGCGCGAGCGTTTGAGCATCAGCGGCTGGTTCCGCACGCGCAGCTGACGACGCTCGCGCGCTGAACATAATCGCGTGGCGCGGCGATCTTGGAGCGCGCCGTTCGTTTCAAGCGCCTGAATCGGACACGTTATGTCAGTTGTCCGCACGCAACGCGCATTGCGTGACGCAGTTAACGCCGCACTCGCGAGTGCGGGCATAACTTGGACGCCCCTCGATCATCGTTCCCAATCACATGCAAGCAGGCGGACGTACACTACTCATCGGCGTTTGTTCGCTGTCGCTGTTATCCGGCTGTGGGTCCAGTTCCTACAGCAGCAGCCGCGGAACGATCGACAGCAGCGGCGGTGTCGTCGGCACGAGCGGCAACAACCCTCCGGGCGACCCGATCAACAGTGGCAGCAGCCCTACCGGCAGCAGCGACACGGTGATTGCCACGGCCTCGGTCGTAGGCCCCATGTCGGTCACCGTCGGCGCCAAGCAAACGCTCAGCATCACGTTTACCTCGAGCGACGGCAGCGCGATATCCGGGTTCGGGGTTTCGGGCAATCTGGCAACGCTGCCGGCCGGTTGGAGCGGACCGGGCACCTTGAGCTGTGCGTCGGTCAGCGCGGGCAGCGGCTGCGTCCTGAATCTCACCTATGCGCCGTCGGCGCCCGGCAGCGGCACGCTGACCATCAATTATGTCTACGTCGACAATGCGACGGTGCCGAATACCAACGGCTCGGTGACCATCGCCTATGCCGCGACCACGGCCAACAATATCGTTGCCGCGGCGTCACCGACCGGAGAGGTCGACGACGCGGTCGGTGCGGGCAGCCAGTCGGTCACGTTAAGTTTCACCACCGACGACGGCAACGCCGCCACCAACCTCGTGCTGACCACCGACCTCGCGGCCTTGCCGGCAGGTTGGAGCAGCACTGCGGCAAGTTTTTCCTGCGCCATCGTCGGCGCCGGCAGCGGTTGTCAGCTGCCGCTGACCTTCGCACCGGCTGCCTCCGGCCGCGGCACGCTCACGTTGAACTATAGTTACACGGACAATTCCGGCATGCCGCGCAGCGGAGCGCTCAACATTCCCTATGCCACAGCGGCGGCAAACACCGTGGTCGCCACGGCCGCGCCGGCGGGCCAGATCAACGCGGTCGAAAAGTCCGGCGCACAGCCGGTGGCCGTCACCTTTACCACCGATGACGGCAAGGCGGCTTCCGGGCTCTACATCACGTCCAAATTGGCGGCGCTGCCCGCCGGCTGGAGCAGCGGCTCGCCCAGTTTTTCGTGCGCCGGCGTCAGCACCGGCAACGGCTGCCAGCTGCATCTGACCTACACGCCGGCTGCATTGACGAGCGGCACGCTGATATTGGACTACGCGTACACCGATGGCGGCGGCGTCCCCCAGACCGGATCGCTGAATCTCAATTACGCCGCAACGACCAACGACAATGCGGTCGCGACCGCGGCACCGACCGGCCAGATCTATACCGTGGTGCCCGGGAGCGTACCGGTCTCGGTGACGTTCACGACCGATGACGCGCGCGAGGCCACGGCGCTGCAGCTGACCAGCAGCTTGAGTGCGCTGCCCGCGGGCTGGAGCAGCACGGCGAGCTCGTTCTCGTGCAGCGGCTTCAGCAGCGGCACTGGTTGCCAGCTGCCATTGACGTACGCTCCGACGCTGGCGGCCAGCGGCACGCTGATCTTGAGTTATACGTACATCAACAATGCGGGCCAGTCCAAGTCGGGCTCGGTGAACATCGCCTATCGCGCGACGACGAACGACCTCATCGTCGGGACGGCGAATCCGGCCTCGCCTACGGTCAGCATCGGCAGCGGCATGCCGGTCCCGGTCACAGTCACCTTCATCACCGATGACGGCAATCCCGCGAGTGGATTGTCGATCGCGTCCGGTCTCGGCACGCTGCCCGGCGATTGGAGCGGCCCCAGCAGCTTTAGCTGTGCATCGGTCACCACCGGCAGCGGCTGCGCTCTGAATCTGATCTACGCTCCGCTGGCGGTCGAGACCGGCACGCTGTCCTTGAATTTTACTTACATCGACAATTCGGGCACGGCCAAGACCGGCTCCGTCAGCATTCCCTACACCGCGACGCCCTGACGATTCGATTGATGCCGGCGGCCGCTGCCGGCCGCTCGCGTCAATTTGCAATACTCCTTGCGCTAGTATCGTGCGGCCTGGCCTGCGCGACGCTCGCGAACATGGCAGTGAAGCGCCTCATGCAGGCGCAGGCCGTCTGATTCGTCGTTTAGCGCCTGGCACGAATGTTGCTGGGCCTCTATGGTGTAGTATAGCGGGAGTCTGCCGTGAGGGGCCGCAACGGTACTCCCGCCCCTTTGAAGTATTGGTTGCCTATGCGCTTGCCGTCGCTCAAGTTTCTCAAGACCTTTCAGGTCGCGGCCAAGCTGCAAAGCTTCAAGGCCGCCGCCGAAGAGTTGTTCGTTACTCCGTCCGCCGTGAGCCATCAGATCAAGGCGCTGGAGCGGCAGCTGGGTGTCGCGCTGTTCGAGCGCGGTGTGCGCACGCTCACGCTGACCGATGCCGGGGCGCACTATCTCGAGCACATCAACGATATTTTCGCGAAGCTCGAATCCGTCACCGAGCAGCTTCAAGTTCGCTTCGGCCGCAGCATCATCCGGCTGAATGTGCCGCCGTTTTTCGCCAACGAATTGCTGCTGCCGCGCCTGGCGTCGTTTTCTCAGGCACGTGAAGAGACTGACATACGCATCGAGACGGCGTTTTCCGCGCCCAAAACCCATCCGGCGGAAGCGGACCTGTCCATCGTCTTGGGCTCCGGTCCCTGGGATGGCCTCACGGCTTACGAACTGTTTGCGCAAAGCTTCATCGCCGCGTGCTCGCCGGCCTTCCTGCTCGAGAATCCCATCAACTCCTATGCCGATTTGAGCGGCAAGACCTTGCTGCTCCATGAAGAGCGGCGTGAAGCGTGGGAGCGCTGGGCGGCGGGATTGGGAATCGAGCCGATCAAGCCCAACCGGCTGGTGCGTCTCGACACGATGTCGGCGGTGGTGCTGGCAGCCGAGCAGGGCGTGGGCATCGCCTTGGTCCCGGCCCGCTTGAGCGCCGATCGCTTCGCCGCCGGCGGCTTGGTGAAATTATTCGAAGCGGAACTGACCACCAACGAGAGCTACGTCCTCTTGCACAGACCCGAGGACCGCAAGCGCGAGGATCTGCAGGAACTGACGCAATGGATCTTGAGCGAGTGTCGGGTTGCTTGAGGCCCGGACGGCTGGCGAGTTGCTCAGCGCCTTGATATAAATCCGCATGGGTATTGCATCGCGGTCAGAGGCGGCTGCCGGCGCGGCCGCCCTCGAATTGGTCGTGGCAGTGGCCGAGAACGACGTGATCGGGCGCGGCAATCAACTGCCATGGCGCCTGCCCGCCGATTTGCGGCACTTCAAAGCGCTGACCCTGGGTTATCCGGTGCTGATGGGCCGCAAAACCTACGAATCCATCGGCAAGGCGCTGGTCGGGCGGCTGAATATCGTGCTCAGCCGCTCGCCGGAATTCTCGCCGGGAGATTGCGTCGTCGTGAAAAGTCTCGACGACGCTCGAGTGGCCGCGGCCCAGTCGACGTTGATGGTGATCGGCGGGGCCGAGATTTATCGACAATGCTTGGCCCTGGCCAGCCGCATCCACCTCACCTTGGTCCATGCGCATATCGCGGATGGCGACACGATCTTCACGGGCTGGCGCGGTCCGGAGTGGCGGGAGTCGTTACGCGAGGACCATGCAGCGGACGATAAAAATGCCTACGCCTACAGCTTCATCACGCTCGAGCGCGCTGGATCGGCCGGCGTCAACTGAGGGGCGCAAGCTTGGCGCGGATCTCACGCGCCGCCCGATCGAAATCCACGTCCTCGATGCGCGCCACCGCGCCTGCGGTCAATTCGGCCAGCAGCTCCGCCTGAATCGATCCGCGCTCGAGGGCCATGCGGTACGGAATCTCATGGTGAAACATCACCATCGAGTAGCGCGGAATGAAGCGCTGCGGAAAACGCCGCTCGAGCTCGAGCGACAGCGCCTGTTGCAGCTGAAATTTGGGATGTGCCACGCGTTCGCGCATTTCCAGATAATTGTCGAGTGCCATGGCGGCGATCGCATCGGTGTCGGGTTTGCGCTGCGCGCCGAATTCCACGAAAACGTCCTCCCACGACGTGTGCCGGCCCATGCTCACATCGAATGCCACGCAGTCCTCAAAGCAGCAATTCATGCCCTGACCGTGAAACGGCACGATGGCGTGCGCCGCGTCGCCGATCAACGCCGTCACGCCGCGATGATGCCAAGGCGCGGCGGTCACGGTACCGAGAGACCCGACGGGATGATTTTGCAATTCCGCGATGCAATCGGGCATCAGTGCACGTACGTCCGGAAAGTTCTGCGCGATGAATGCTTCGATGGCGGCGTCCGTGTTCAGGCTCTCGAAGCTCATCCTGCCGTGCTTGGGCATGAACAGCGTTGCGGTGAACGTGCCGTCCGCGTTCGGCAACGCGATCAACATGTAATCGCCGCGCGGCCAAATATGCAGCGCATCGGCGGCCATCTTGTGGTTGCCGGCCGCGTCGGGCGGTATGGATAACTCTTTGTAACCGTGATCGAGGTCGGTTTCGTCGGCGTCGATCAGATGCCGGCCCGAAAGGCCGCGGCGCATTCGCGAGCCCGCGCCATCGGCCGCCAATAGGGGCTGCATGGGGACGCTGATGAGGCGCTCTTGGCGCAGATCGCGAATCAGCGCCGTGCCCGCGTCGACATCGGCGGCCTCCAGGCGATGCTCGAAATGGATGGTCACTCGCGGCTGGCGCGCGGCGACCTCGATCAGGGTCCGGTTGAGCTGATGCGCGCGAGACCGAGAAGATGAGCTCGTTGGCGCGCTGCCCATAGGGCTGCAGCGACGTGCCACCCTCCTGATGATGAATGAGCCGTCCGCGCATCGGCAGCAGCGCTGCCTTGAGATCCTGGAACACACCGGCCATTTGCAGCGCATGAATGCCTCGATCCGCCAACGCCAAGTTGATGGATCGGCCCGATTCGGCGGCAGCCGTGCGCGGATCGGCGCGGCTTTCGTAGAGTTCCACGGCATGGCCGCGGCGTTGCAACAGTATCGCGAGGAGCGCCCCGGTGGGACCCGCACCGACGATGCGAACGGGGGGACCCGCCGTGCTCATTGGCGCGCGGCTTGGGATAAGGCGTCGACGGCCGCGTAGACGTCGCCGTACGAGTTGTAGAGCGGCACCGGCGCCAACCGCAGCACATCCGGCTCGCGCCAATCGGTGATCACGCCGGCCGCCGTCAAGAGATCATGGCAGCGCTTGGCGGCGGCGCGCGGACGCGCCAAGCGTAAGCTCAACTGACAGCCACGTTGCGCTGCAGCGCCGGGCGTCACGATGTCGACCAATCCGGGTAGCCGTGTTTCGATGAGGCGCTGCATGTAGCCCGTCAATGCGATCGATTTCTCGCGCAACCGCCGGATGCCGGCGCGCTGAAACATCTCCAATGATGCCAGCAGCGGCGCCGCGGATAGCACCGGGGGATTGCTGATCTGCCAACCCTCCGCGCCGGGCATCGGTTGGAACTCGGGTCCCATCTGGAATCGCGTCGCCGAGTCGTGTCCCCACCAGCCGGCGAAACGCGGCAAATCGAAGCTGCGCGCATGACGCCCGTGCACGAAGCACCCGCCGATGGCGCCGGGACCGGCATTGAGATATTTGTAGCTGCACCACACGGCGAAATCGACGTTCCATTCGTGCAGGCTCATCAGGGTGTTGCCGATGCCGTGCGCGAGGTCGAGACCGACCGCGGCGCCGGCACCGCGCGCGGCGTTGACCATCGGCCATAAGTCCAGGGATTGCCCGGTGAGATACTGAACGCTCGGCAGCAGAACCAGCGCGAGCGAAGCGCCTTCCCGCTCGATGCGGTGAATCACGTCCTCCGTTCGGAGGTGCCGCTCGCCGTCGCGCGGCTCGATCTCGATCAGGTGTTCGGCCGTGTTCAATCCATGGAACTCGAGCTGCGATGCAATGGCGTATCGATCCGAAGGGAATGCCGATTTCTCCATCAGCACGCGATTGCGCGTGGCGTCGGGCCGAAAGAAACTCACCATCATCAGATGCAGATTCACGGTGAGAGAATTCATGGCGACGACTTCGGTCGTTTCCGCGCCGACGAGCGCGGCGAGGGGTGCCGCGGCCTCAACGTGATAGGGGATCCACGGACGCTGCGCGGCGTGATGGCCGAGCACGCCCAAGCGCCGCCAGTCCTGCATTTCCTGGTCGACGTATTGCGCGGCCGCCGTGGGTTGCAGCCCGAGCGAGTGGCCGCAAAGATAGATGAGTCGCCGCCCATCGCCGCCGCAGGGATGATGGAATTGTTCGCGGTAGCAGGCGAGCGGATCGCGCGCGTCCTCGGCCAGTGCGCCTGCCGCGTCGGGCGTCACTGGCCCGGGGCCTGCATGACGTTGCCGCAGGCACTGCAGGTGCGCCGAGCGAGGCTCGAGTAAAAGCGCGAAAAAATCTCCGGCAACTGCGTTTCAATGTTGCGCACCGCGACGCGCTCCAGGTAAAGACGCTGCCCGCAGCGCTCGCAGTACCAGGAAAAACCGTCCAACTCATCCGGATTGCGGCGCCGTTCGACGACGATCCCGACGCTGCCCGCGGGACGCTGCGGCGAGTGGGGCACTTCCGCGGGCAACAAGAAAATCTCACCCTGCCGGATGGGCACGTCGGTTACGCGCTCGTCCTGCACGGTCTTGAGGACCATGTCCCCCTCGATTTGGAAGAACAATTCCTCGCTCGGATCATGATGAAAATCCTTGCGCGAGTTGGGGCCGCCGACGGCCATGACGATGAAGCCGCTGTCCTGGAACAGCAGCTTGTTGCCCACCGGCGGCATGAGCTGCGCGCGATTCTGCTCGATCCAGCGGTACAGATTGAAGGGAGGGGTTATTGCCATCCTAGTATTATAGCGGTGCCGCGAAACTTCGCCCGCAGCCGGCCTAGGTCGCCCGCGCCGCGCAGGGTACCTGAACTGGCCTGGCCTCGGGATCATCCAATCGCAGCGCGGTCAGCGTGCTGCCCCAGACGCAACCGGTGTCGAGGCCGATGACGTCGGCATTGCGAAAAAAGCCCAGGGTCGACCAATGACCGAAGACGATGCGGGGTCCGCGCCAGCGCGCCTCGCGCGCCTCGAACCAAGGAATCAGCGACGCGGTCTGCGACTTCTTCGGCGATCCCTTGACGCGCAGCGCCAAGCGGCCATCCGCGTCGACGTAGCGCAATCGGGTGAAGCAATTGGCGATGAAGCGCAGGCGCTGTTCGCCGTCGCGCACGTCGTCCCAGCGGTCCGGTTGATCGCCGTAGAGCCGCTCGAACAGTGTTGCGGGATCGCGCCGCAGGGCCGCCTCGAATTCGCGGGCACATTGCCGCGCCAGCTGCAAATCCCATTGCGGCGCCAGACCCGCGTGCACCATCACCAAATTCAATGCGACCTCTTCGTGGAGCAGCGGTTGGGCCGCGAGCCACTCGAGCAGGGCATCGCGGTCGGGGGCGGCCAAGATTTCGTTCAAGGTATCGTCGCTGCGAATCCGGGCACAGCCTGCGGCCACGGCCAGCAGGTGCAAATCATGATTGCCGAGGGTGACCGTCGCTGCGGCGCCGAGGGCGCGAATTCTGCGCAACACCGCCAGCGAGTCCTGGCCGCGGTTGACCAAGTCGCCGACGAACCAGAGGCGATCGCGATCCGCGCGGAAGCGCAGGGCGGTGAGCAGCGCGCCGAGTTCGGTATCGCAGCCTTGTACGTCGCCGATCGCGTACAGCGCCATCAGGCACCCAGTCGCTAAGAGCCGGACCGGCTCCTAGTGAAGAACCCCGGGCATCGCCAGCCTGAACGGCGCGATCGGCGCATCGAACTTAAGACCGTCGTCGGCAACCATCTGATAGCTGCCCTGCATGGTGCCGACAGGCGTCTCGATCACCGCGCCGCTCGAGTAGCGAAATCCCTGGCCTGGTTTCAGATACGGCTGCTCGCCCACCACCCCGTCGCCGCGCGTCTCCTTCACGTTGCCGTTCGCATCCGTAATGATCCAGTGGCGCGTGAGCAGACGCGCCGGCACCTGCCCTTCATTGCGTATGGTGATGGTGTACGAAAACACGAAGCGCTTGTCGCGCGGGTCGGACTGCTCCTCGATATACGCAGTCTCGACCTCCACACGAATTCTCGGGCTCGCCGGCTCGGATGTCATGAGGGGCATCGCATTACTTCAGGCGCACCGCCAGCACGTCGCAGTGAGCGGCATGCAGGATGGTGTCTTCCGTGAAATTCAGCAAGATGGCGAGACCGTGGCGCTCGCGGCTGCCGAGCACGATCAGATCCGGCTGCTCCTCGGCGGCAACGCGGAGAATTTCCGCCTTGGTGTTGCCGGCTTCGACCCGCCCGGTGGCACGCTCCAACTTCAAGCGCCGAATGAGCTCACTCAAGCCCTCGCGCGAGCGTTTGACCAGATCATCCTCGACCCGCGCCGTCATGATCATTGACTCGCCCAAGGGCTCGACGGGCGTGAATTCGACCACGTGCAATATCGAGAGCGCGGCGTTCGAATACGCCGCCAGATCGCGCCCGGCAATAGCGACCTGTTCACTGCCTTCCGACAGGTCCAACAATACCAGGAGCTTCTTGTAGCCGGCCATTCGGCTTCAAGTATAGCCGAGCCGTCGAGAGTAATGGGCGGCGAGCAGACCGAATTGCGACGGCGCCAGCGTTTCCGGCCGCAATTGCGGATCGATGCCGCAGGATTCGATATCCTGCGCACTGAGCAAGCCCATCAGAGAGTTGCGCAGGGTCTTGCGTCGGTGGGAGAAAGCCGTCGTCACGAGGGTTCGCAGGACGCCCTCGCGGCCTGCGTCGAAGCGGGGACTCATCGTGGGACGCACGCGCACGATCGCAGACCAGACTTTGGGGCGCGGCTGAAAGGCGCCGGGGCCGACATCGAACAGCGCTTCGACCTCGGCGACGGCCGCGATCATGACGGTCAAGCGCCCGTAATCCTTGGTGCCCGGCTGCGCCGCCATTCGATCCACGACCTCCTTTTGCAGCATGAAGTACATATCCGATATGGCCGCACGCTGCGTCAGCAGGCGAAACAGCAGCGGTGTCGAGATGTTGTACGGAAGGTTGCCGACGATGCGCAGGGGTTCGCCGGTGCCGCGAAGGCGGATGAAGTCCGTGTCGAGCACGTTCTCGACGTGCACCTCAAGCCCGCTTCTCGCCCGCGAATCGTTCTCGAGCGCACGGGCCAGATCGCGATCGATCTCGATCACGTCGAGGTGCTTGGCACGTTCGAGCAGCCCCCAAGTCAACGCGCCGCGCCCCGGACCGACCTCGACGATGCGATCGCCGGCAACCGGCGCGACGGCGTCGATTATCCGGCGGATCACGCCGGGGTCATGCAAAAAATGCTGGCCGAAGCGCCTACGAACCGGCACGGACGGAACTTGTACCGGCCAGATCGATGGCTAAGGTAAGCGCCGCGCGCAGACTGCCGGCATCGGCCTTGCCGGTGCGCGCCAAGCTCAATGCGGTCCCGTGATCGACACTGGTGCGCAAGATCGGCAGTCCCAAAGTCATGTTCACCGCATTGCCGAAGCCGACGTGCTTGATCACGGGCAGGCCCTGATCGTGGTACATCGCGACGATGACATCGGCCGTCTCGAGGAAGCGGGGAGTAAACGCGGTGTCCGCCGGCACGGGTCCTTCGATGCCTAAGCCTTCCGCCCGCAGCTCGCGAATCACGGGCTCGATCACGTCGATTTCCTCGCGGCCGAGGTGCCCGGCCTCGCCCGCGTGGGGATTGAGTCCGAGCACGGCGATTCTCGCCTTGCCCAAGGAGAAATGCCGCTCCATATCCATATTGACGATGCGCAGCGTGGCGCGAAGCCGCTCGCGGGTGACGGCGCGCGGTACGTCGGCGAGAGCCAAGTGAGTCGTGACCAGCGCAACCCGCAGCCCGCCGCTCTGCAGCAGCATGACCGGGAGCGCGGCGCGCGTCCTCGCCGCCAGATATTCCGTGTGGCCGGTGAACGCGTAGCCCGCATCCATCAAGGTGCTCTTTTGCACGGGCGCGGTCACCATGGCGGCGAATTCACCGTTCGTACAACCGTCGCAGGCGCGGTTCAGCATGTCGATCACGTAGGCGGCGTTGTGCGGATCGGGCCGCCCCGCGATGACGGCGCGCGCGGTCGGGATGTGCATGACCTTGAGAGTAGCGGTGCGATGCGCAGCTGACGGCCGCGAGGAGTCGTAGCGCTCGATGTTGAGCGGCAAGCGCAGGGCGTCGGCCGTGGCCGCCAGCAGCCCGGCGTCAGCCGCGACGACGATGTCGGCCTCCCATCCTTGCTGCGCCAGGACGACGCAGGTATCCGGCCCTATTCCAGCGGGTTCGCCCGAGGTGATCACGATCCGCGGTAGGTACACCGCCGCGCGCGCCTACATCTTGATTTCGACGAAAGCCTCGTCGCGTAATCGGCGCAGCCACAATTCGGTCTCTTCGTCCGCCTTGCTCTCGCGGATGGCCGCGAACGCACGCTGCCGGCGCACGTCGTCGGTGCTGTCGTAGGTGCGGGTGCCGAGCATCTGGACTATGTGCCAGCCGTAACGCGTTTTAAACGGTTCGCTGATCTCATTGACCTTGAGATCGGCGATCGCCTTGTCGAACTCCGGCACGAAGGTGCCGGGCCCACTCCACCCGAGATCGCCGCCGTCCGGTGCAGAGCCCGGATCCGCCGAATTGGTCGACGCCAGGCCGGCGAAATCCTCGCCCTTCATGATGCGGTCGCGCAGCCTGCTCAACTTCTGGCGCACCGTTTCGTCGTCATCCAGCTCGTTCGTCTTCATCAGGATGTGCCGGACGTGGATTTGGTTGATGATCACCTGCGCCTCGCCGCTGCGCCGTTCGTTCAGCTTCACGATGTGAAAACCGCTCGGGGTGCGCACCGGTTCGCTCACTTCACCGGGTTTCATTTTGGTGACCAGCTGCAATATGAATTCGGGCAGCTGGGTGCCCTTGCGCCAGCCGAGCTGACCGCCATCCAAGGCCGTCTGGCTGTTGGAGTTCGAGATCGCGAGCTGGCCGAAATCCTCGCCCTTGGAAGCGCGCGCGGCCAAATCCTGGGCCTTGCGCGTGATCTCCTCCAGCTGTTGCGGGGTGGCGGCCTCCGGCAGCGACAGCAGAATGTGCGACACGTTGAACTCATCGTTGGCGGCCGAGGACTGCTGGCGCGCGAGAAACTGCTCGAGCTCATGCGGACTGACGTTGATGTGCGCAATCACGTCGCGCTGGCGCAGGGTGCTCAAGGTCAATTCCTTGCGCATGCTCTCGCGATACAGCTTGTAGTCGACGCCTTGCGCCGAGAGCGCCGTCGGCAGCTGGTCGAAAGGAATCTTGTTGCGGCTCGCGATCTCCTGCAGGGCGCTGTTCAATTGCTCGTCCGACACGGTCAAGCCGACCCGTTTGGCGTGCTGCGCCTGAATTTCCTGCAAGATCAACCGATCGAGCACCTGCTGCTTGAGCACGCTCTGCGAGGGGAGTTCGACTTTCTGTTCCTGCAGCCGCTTGGTGACGGAATCCATCTGGGCGTCGAGCTCGCTTTTCAGCACCACCCCGTCATTCACGATGGCGGCAATCCGGTCGAGCATTTCGCCGTGCACGCCGATGTCGCGGGTCTGCGCATCGGACAGCCCCGGCAGAGCCAACACGCTCAAATTGAAGAACAACGCCGCATATTTACGCATGAGTCGAAGCATCCTGGTCAAGGGGCCTGGTTCTGGGCATTCGGGTCCCTGGTTGAGTACCCGCGGATCGATTGTTCCAAGAAGGAATCCGCACGCTTTCCGACCGAACTTAGGCCCGTCAGTTCCAATTGTAATGCAATCGAGGTGTCCAGTCCTCCGTTGCGGTTGGTGATATAGCGGCGCTGAACCACCTGGATGCGGTAACAGCAGGCTTTGTACTCAAAACCAGCCACTTGTTCGATGGTTTTCCGGTCTTGCAGGGAATAGACCCAGCGGCCCACGGTGTTCCAGTGCGCGGCCACCGGCCATGCGAATGAGCCGTCCCACTGCTTTAAGATGACGCCCTGCGTCAGGACGTTTTGCTGAAAGCGGTAGCCGAGATTCACCACCCGGGTGGGGTCCGGGCGGTACTGGAGCGAAACCTCGGATTTATCGGTTTGCGAGGTGTACGGATTCCACAGGTAGTCGAAATTGAAGCTGAAGTGCTTGTAAGCCGTCACGGCGACGTCGGCGACGAGATCAGAGGCCGGGAAGGACTCGACCCCCTGCGCCAGCGCCGAACCCGCGGCGCCGAAAGTCGGCGCAGGCAGCCCCGAGACATATTGTCCGGGATTGAACATGAGAATCTGGCCGCGCGAGTTCACCAGCGCCTGTCCCGGCAGGGCCAAGGGGTTCACTCCCGGTATCGTCACCAGGGTTGCACCCAAGGACTGCAGGGCGGCGGTCTCCGGCAGACCGACCCGCGGTATCGAGAAATAGCGAATCTGGCCGATGGTCGCCGACAGATACTGGCTTCCCGACACGGTATCGAACAACCGCGTCGTCAGGGCGAGAGCCACCTGGTTGGCATCGCCGATGCGATCCTCGCCGACGTAGCGATTGGTGCGGAACAGTTCGGTCAGATTCAAGTCGGGCAGCCCGGTGTCGAAGATCGGCAGATTGTCTTGGTTGCGGTAAGGCACGTAGCTGTAGACCACGCGCGGCTCGAGAGTCTGCGTGCGCTGTCCCTGCGAACCCGCCTCGCGTGCGAACACGAGGCCGGCGTCGACCCGCGCGTAGGGCAGCGCCCGAGTCGGGGTGCTGGGAGCGCCGATGCCGATGGCGGCGGCATTCTTGAGATCGTACTGGGTGAAGTCGTAGCCGATGGCTGGGTCGAAGAAGTAGCCCGGCCCGCGGCTCGACCAGCGAATTTCCGGCGCCGCGTTGATGCGCACCCCGGTGGGGCCGATCTCGCGCAAGAAATTCACGATCTCGCTGTCGAGCGCGAGCTCGACGCTCGTGTCCGGCACGGGCCACAGCGCATTCGCCTGAATGCGCGGCACGCGCGAGTACGGCCGCTCGTCGCAAGGGCCCGCCGACAAGGGCGCTAGACTCAGCTCGGCGGCGGTGCACGTCGTCTGCACCGAAGTATCGATGGTTTGAAAATTCTGCAGTTCGGCGCGCACGCGCCAGGCGTCATCGTAATAAAGCAGATCCGCCCGGCGTTCCAGGAAGGTGACGCTGGTCTGGTCGGAGCCCACGGCGAAGTCCTCGAAATAGCTGCTGTCGCTGACGCTCGCGATGTCGGTGTCGAAGCGCAGCCCGCGCTTGAAGTCCGTGATGTCGGTGAAGCGGAAGTAGCTGCGATTGCTGCGTAACTGCGAATCGTTCGGCAGGAATGTGGCGTCGATCTGGCCGTGGGAGGCCGCGGTGAGGTAGCGAAACTGCTCGGCGAGCTGCACGCCGCGCGCCGACAGGTAACCCGGCGTGAGCGTGAGGTCGTAGTTCGGCGCCAGGTTGAAATAATAGGGCACTTCCAGCTCGAAGCCGTTGTTTCCTGAATGACCGAAGCTCGGGAACAGCAGGCCGCTCTTGCGTTCATCGCCCAGCGGAAACGAGATGTAGGGTGTGTAGAAGATCGGCACGTCCTTGAACCGCATGGTGACGTTGTGCGCGATGCCCTCTTGAACCTTGGTATCGATGCTGATGGAGGAGGCTTGCAGCATCCAGTCCTCGATGCCCACCGGACAGCTGGTGTAGCGCACCCGTTCGAGCCGCACCTTGCCGTCCGGCATCACATCGATGTCTTTGGCGAAGCCGCGGCCATTGCGATCCATGAGCTGGAAGTTCGCCTGGTCGAAATTCGCGGCGCCGTCGATATCGTAGTGGCCGGTAAGGCTGTCGACGCGCAATTTGGGATCGAGGAAATCCACGTTGCCTTTGACGGCAATGCGGCCGGTTTTCGGGTCATAGGTGACCGAATCCGAGGTTATGCTGCGCGCATCCTGCCGGACCCTGACGCGGCCATTCAGAACGGCGCTGCCGTCCGACTGCAGCAGTGCATCGTCGCTGTCGATGTGAATTCGATGATCGTCCGCGGCAATGTCCGAAGCGATCGGGGCGCGGTACTTCGGCGGCGCGGGGCACATGTCTCCCGCGCGGACCATGCAGGCCGCGAGGCAGAAAACGATGAATGCGGCCCGAACATGAAACGCCATGGACAAAATACATCGCCTTAGTCGGTATACTAGCGGCCGCCGCAAATTTTTGCGGTTTGCGAATGGTCAAGCATGGGACAACCCGATGCAAGCGATTCCCGCCTGGCGGATTTGACTCGATGGGTGTTCGAGGATTTGGGATTCGCCGGCAGCCAGATTGCGCCGGCCTCCATCGATGCGAGCTTTCGCCGCTATTTTCGCGTGACCCGCGATGCCGATACCTACATCGCGATGGACGCGCCGCCGGAGAAGGAAAATCTCGAACCGTTTCTCAAGGTGGCGAGGATTTTGCTCGGGATCGGCCTGAACGTGCCGGTGGTGTTGGCGCAGGACCGCAAACGCGGTTTTCTGTTGCTGTCGGATTTAGGAAAGCGGCAATATCTCGATGAACTCGCGGCGGAGGGAGCCGCGCAGCGGCTTTATGCCGACGCACTCGGCGCCTTGAGCGCCATGCAATTGGCCGACCCCGGGGCGATGGGCGGCCTACCGCGCTATGACCGCGCCATGCTGATGCGCGAAATGGAGCTGATGCCGGAGTGGTTCCTCGGGCGGCATTTGGGGTTGCAAATCTCGGCCGCCGAGCGCGGCATGTTGAACCGGCTGTTCGATGCGCTGGCGCACACTGCCTTGAAGCAACCCGCCACGTTCGTGCATCGCGATTATCATTCGCGAAATCTGTTGGTGACCAGCGATAACAATCCCGGCATCCTGGATTTTCAAGATGCCGTTGCGGGACCGGTGACTTATGATTTGGTGTCTCTGCTCAAGGATTGCTATGTCGCATGGCCCGTGCCGCGGGTGCGCGCCTGGGCGCTCGAGTACCGCGAAAAGCTGCTGGCCGGAGGCTTTGCGCTCGACGCGACCGAGTCGCAGTTCATCCGTTGGTTCGATCTCGTCGGCTTGCAGCGGCACATCAAGGTGCTGGGAATCTTCGCGCGCCTGCACTACCGCGACGGCAAGCGCCAATACCTCAACGATTTGCCGCGCGTGCTGCGCTACACGCAGGAGGCGGCCGGGGAATACGCGGAAGCCGCCGAGTTCGCCGACTTCATCGCCGTGCGCATCGACCCGGAATTTCCCGGCGCCCAGGAGCGGGCACTCGCGTGAGCGCGCTGCCCGAGCGTCCGCGCGTTGCCATGATCCTGGCGGCCGGGCGCGGCGAGCGGCTGCGGCCGCTCACCGACGCGCGGCCCAAACCTTTGTTGCTGGTGCGCGGTGAGCCGCTGATCGAGCGTCATGTCGCGGCCTTGGCAGCCGCCGGGATGACGCGGCTCGTGATCAATCTCGCCTGGCTGGGTTCGCAGATCAGCGATTATCTCGGCGATGGCTCACGCTATGGCGTTTCCATCACGTACAGCGTGGAGCGGCCGCGTGCACTCGAGACCGCGGGCGGCATATTTCGCGCATTGCGGCACCTCGATCCCGGGCCCTTTGCGGTGGTCAATGCCGACATCTATACGGATTTTCCGCTCGCGAGCCTTAAGATCGACGCCGATCGCGACGCCCACCTCGTGCTCGTGCCGAACCCACCGCAGCACCCGCAGGGGGATTTCGGCATGCAAGGTGGGCTGGCGCTGCCGGCGGCCGCGGCTCAGTACACGTTTTCCGGCATCGGCGTGTATCGACGCGGGCTTTTTGCCGGCTGCCGCGACGGCGTATTCCCCTTGAAGCCGCTGCTGCTGCGGGCGATGGAGGCGCAGCGCTGCTCCGCGGAGCTGTACACCGGCGCGTGGGACGATGTCGGCACGCTGGAGCGGCTGCGGGTTTTGAATGCTGAAACTCCGGGCTAGGTTACAATTGACCCATGTCGGAGTTCAAAGGCATACCCATTCTGCAGCCGCAGCGCACCCCTCGCAGCGGCGATAAATACACCACGGCTCAAGGCTTTACGGCCATCAAGGACGGCGTCAAGGTGCCGGCCGCGGGGCACGGCGCCGCGGGGCACGGCGCCGTGCCGGCATTGCGCACGGCACAGCGCCTGCCTCCATGGCTGCGGGCACCGTTGCCCGCGGGCAGGGAATTCTCGGCGGTCAAACAAATCGTGCGCGAGCACCGCTTGAGCACGGTGTGCGAGGAGGCGAAATGCCCGAACATCGGCGAGTGCTGGAATGCGGGCACGGCAACCATCATGTTGATGGGCGCCGTGTGCACGCGTGCCTGCCGATTTTGTGCGGTGGACACGGGCAATCCGCGGGGCTGGTTGGATCCAGAGGAGCCGGAGAACGTCGCGCGCTCGGTCGAGCTGATGGGTCTCAAGTACGTGGTGCTGACGTCGGTCAACCGCGATGACCTGCCGGATGGCGGATCCGCACACTATGCCGCGGCGATTCGTGCGATCAAACGCCGCAATCCCGGCACCGCCGTCGAGGCGCTCACGCCGGATTTCCAGGGGGTCCTCGCCGACGTGCAAACCGTCCTCGATGCCGGACCTGATGTGTTCGCGCAGAATTTGGAGACGGTCAGTCGGCTGACTCATCCGGTGCGCGATCCGCGCGCCGGGTTACGAGCAGACCTTGAGCGTGCTGCGTGCGGCGAAAACTCATCGGCCCGCGGTACTCACCAAATCCAGCTTGATGCTGGGATTGGGCGAAACCGATGCGGAAATCCACCAGGCGATGGCGGACCTGCGCGGCGCTGCGGTTGATATTCTGACACTGGGACAATATTTGCGGCCCACGCCCAATCACCTCCGCGTCGAGAAGTTCGTCACTCCGCACGAATTCGATCACTATCGCGATCGGGCGTTGGCGTTGGGCTTTGTGGAATGCGTTGTCCGGCCCGTTGGTGCGGTCGAGCTATCGTGCGGAGCAGGCGCTGGCACGCAACAACGCCGGCATCGACAACGCCGCGCTGGCCTCGCCGGCGCCGCGCGCGCCGCAGCGCGCCGCAACCCATGAGCGATGCGCCCCTGATCCGGCACCTCGGGCTGGCGCCGTACGAGCCCACCTGGCGAGCGATGCAGGCGTTTACCGACATCCGCGAAAGTTCGACGCCCGATGAAATCTGGTTCGTCGAACATCCTCCGGTATTCACCTTGGGGTTGAACGCCAGCCGCGAGCACCTGTTGTCCCCCGGCGACATCCCGGTGGTGCAGATCGACCGCGGCGGTCAGGTGACGTATCACGGTCCCGGGCAGCTGGTGGTGTATCCGCTGGTCGATTTGCGGCGCCGGCGCCTGAACGTGCGCGAACTGGTGGTGGCGCTCGAGGATGCCATCATCGCCTATGCGGCCGAACTCGGGGTCACGGCGCAGGGCTCGCGCGCCAACCCGGGCGTGTATGTCGGCGGCGCCAAACTCGCCAGCGTCGGTTTGCGGATTCGCCGCGGCGCGAGTTATCACGGCTTGGCGCTCAACGTGTCGCTCGATCTGGAACCATTCGAGCGCATCAATGTGTGCGGACACGCGGGTCTCGCGGTGACGCGGCTTGCGGATCACGTGGCGCACTTCGCCGGTCCCGGCGCCGCCGGCGCCATGCAGGCGGCGGCGACCGGCTTGACGCCGCATCTATTGCGCCAGCTTCGATTCGGGCCCGATTACAGCGCCATCAATACCGATTTGCAGGCCGTCAACTCGCGATAAATCGTATCAGCTGCAATCTCGGGTGCCGTCACCTCTTCAAGCGGCGAGATCCGAGAGCAGGAGTGTCTCGATACCGACAATGTGAGCCCAAGCTTCATCATTTGTAATCGCCAAAGTGGTACCCGACGAGAACGCCGTGGCGAGCTGAATCGCATCCGGTGTTCGCAGGCGGTGGCGGGCCCGCAATGCTGCCGCATCGAGCAAGATAGTCCGGCTGATCGGAATTAAGTCGAGGTTCGGAAAATAGGAGAGCAGGGTTTCGTAGTCATCCGCCGCATCCTGTCGGCCGAGCTGCAGCGGCTTGACGATGATCTCGAGCAGCGTGAGCTCCGAAGCGGTGCCTCGAAATCTGCCGGCCTCCAGTTCCTCGATGACGCGACCCGCGGCCTCGCCGAACGTGGAATGCTGCTCAAAGTGGTAAATCCACACCGACGTGTCGATGAGGACTCGCCGGTGGCGCTGCGCAACGGCGCTACTTACCAAGCCTCGCGCTCCGATTTCAGGTACGCCTCCGCTCCCTGCCACACCTCACGGTGCAGGCCGCGGGTACGTTTCGCGAATTTCTTAGGCTTCGGAATTATCACGACACGGTCCGATTTACAGAGGACCAGGAGTTCGTCTCCGGCCGACAACGAGAGCGCCGCTCGTGCCGCCTGCGGAATCACGATCTGGTACTTGCTGCTCAATGTGACGGTTTTCGCCATGGTTTTCTCCACCGGTAAAGTGAATGTATAATATCACTTTACCAATCGACACCGCAACTTGAGATCCGTGCCCGGGCCCGATTACAGCGCCATCAATACCGATTTGCAGGCCGTCAACTCGCGATAGATCGTATCCAGCTGCTGTTGGCTGCTGGCGCGCACCAAATAAGTCAATGCCAGGAAGTTGCCGTCCCCGCTGGTGCGGGTGCGTATGCTGGATTCGGGCTGCGGTCCTGCGTGCCGTTCGATGATGGCTTGAGTGAGCGCGCGCAGGTCGCTGTCGCGGCGCCCCATCACCTTGATCGGGAATTCGCTCGGAAATATCTGCACGATGGTGCCGCTCACAGCGCCGGCGTCCCGGCCAGTTCCTGCGTGTAGTCGGCAAACGCGGCGATCATTCGCTTGAACAGTGGACCGGCTTTGCCGGCGCCGACTGCGACGCCGTCGAGGGCCGTGACCGGCAATACGCCGCGGGTGGCGAATGCCAGCCAGATCTCGTCGGCGCTGCGCAGCTCAGGCTCGGTCACGCGGCTGTTGTCGCAGCGCACACCGAGCCGGGCGGCGAGCTCGGTGACGACATCACGAGTGGTACCCGGCAGAATATGATGGCCGTTGGGCGGCGTGCGAATGACGCCGTCCTTCACGACATGCACGGTGGTGGAGGAGCCTTCGGTGAGCTCGCCGTTTTCGAGCATGATGGTCTCGAAGGCGCCGGCATCGGCGCCCTGCTTCTTCAGCAAGATATTGGCCAGCAGGGCGGTGGACTTGATGTCGCGCCGCGCCCAGCGCGTGTCCGCGGCCGTCACAGCCGCTACCCCTCGTTCCAGAACGGCGGGTGCGACGGGATCCAGACCCGTGGCGTAGGCAAACAAGGTGGGTCGCAAGCCTTCCGGCCATGCGTGATTGCGGCCGAACTCGGCACCGCGTGTGACTTGCAGATAAAGATACGCATCGCGGGCAGAGTTCCGGGCAATCAGCTCCGCGCACACGCCTGCCCAGTCGGCGTGCGGCACGGGCGCCGGCATGCGAATGCCGGCGAGACTGCGATCGAGCCGGTCCAAATGCTCGCGCAAGCGAAACGGGCGCGACGCGTAGACCGGCACCACCTCGTAGACCGAATCGGCGAATAAAAACGCGCGATCGAGCGGCGACACCCGCGCTTCCGCCAGCGCCAGGTAAGCGCCGTTCAAGTAGCAAATGGGCAGCGGCGCGGCCACGGGCATGCTCCTAGGCGAACCACAGTCGAATGGTGTCGATCAGCCGCCGCCACCAGCCTCCGGCGGCGACGCTCTTCAGCGGATGCAAGGGAATCGTCTGCAGAGTCTGGCCGCCGGCGAACACGCGCAGGCTGCCGACCGTCGCGTCCACGGCGAGAGGCGCGATCAAGCGCGGCTGCACATCGGCGGCCGTCTTCAGGCCCTCGGCGCCGCCGCGCGGCACGGTGACGTAGAGATCGTCCTTGATGCCGAGATCGACGGAGGGGCTCTGCCCCTTCCAGACGCGCGCGGTCGCGAGAACCGCGCCGCCCTTGACCACCAACTTCGTGTCGTAGAATGTGAATCCATAATTGAGCAGCGCGGCACTGGCGTTCTCGCGCGCCTTCATGCTGGTCGATCCCATCACGACCGATACCAACCGCATGCCGTCGCGCAGCGCCGACGTCACCAGGCAGTAGCCCGCCGAATCGGTGTGCCCGGTCTTCAAACCGTCGACCGTGGGGTCCTTTTCCAGCAGGCCGTTGCGATTTTGCTGCTTGATGCCGTTGTGCTCGAATTCGCGCACCGAGAACCATTTGTAGTACTGCGGATACTCGCGAATCATGGCGTTGGCGAGCAGCGAAAGATCGCGCGCGGTGGTGTAGTGCTGGGGCGACGGCAGTCCCGAGCTGTTTTCGAAGTGACTGCCCGTCATCCCGAGGCGTTTCGCATTCGCATTCATCATCTGCGCAAACGTGTCTTCGGTTCCGGCAATGCGTTCGGCCAGCGCGATCGTGGCGTCATTACCCGACTGCACGATCATGCCCAAGATCAGATCCTGAACCGAGACCGGCTTGCCCAATTCGATGAAGGTCCGCGAGCCCTCGGAGCGCCAGGCGTGTTCGCTCACCGTCACTTGTTCGTCCAGCTTGAGCTTGCCGGCCGCCAATTCTTGAAACACGATGTACGCCGTCATGAGCTTGGTCAGGCTCGCCGGTTCCACGCGCGCCGTCGCATCCTTCGCGGCCAGAACCTTGTCAGTGCGGTAGTCGACGACGATGTAGGTGCGCGCCTCGACCTGGGGCGCGGTCGGAATGGCGATCGAGGCGGCCGGTGTCGACGTCGGCGCCTGTGCGAAGCAGTGAACGGTCGCGATCGCGGTGAGAAAGACGCAAGCCAGAGAAGATCGAAACATAGTGGATGAACACCTGGATGAGAATGGGTAAATTACAGAAATTATCGCATGGCGGTGCGGGACTGGATCTCAATCGAGCGCGAGATGCGCGTCGCTGATGCCGGCACGCTCGAGCGCGGCGACCACGCGGTCGAACTCCGCGACGTCGCGCACCGGTCCGATACGCACTCGATACATCCTGCGGCCCGCGATTTGATCATCGCGCACGAAGACCTTGCCGTAGCTGCCGCCGCGCAACTTTTCCGCCATGCGCTGCGCATTGGCCGGGTCGGAGAAGGCGCCGGCCTGGACGAACAGCGCGGGGCTCGGAGCAGCGGCATCCGCAGTCTCTGCCGGCACCGGCGGCGTCGCCGGATCAATGGTGCGAATCTCCACCATGGCGGTACCGTTGTGCAGCATGTCGAGCTTGGCCGCGGCCGTATACGAGAGGTCGATGATGCGATTGCCGACGAAGGGTCCGCGATCGTTGACCCGGACCACGACCCTGCGGCCGTTCTGCAGATTCGTGACCTGCACGTAGGCGGGCAGGGGCAAGGTCTTGTGAGCGGCAGTCATACCGTACATATCGTACGGCTCGCCCATGGAGGTCCGCACCTTGTGGAAACCCGGCCCGTACCACGAGGCGACGCCGCGCTCCCAGTACCCGACGCTCGAGGAGAGCACGTAGTAGCGTTTGCCGAGCACATCGTAAAACGGCGGGTTGCCGCTGCGCGCGCGGGGTTCGGCGCGCGGGATGGCATCCGGTACGGCGTTCGGCGGAGCCGGCGGCGGCGATGCCGGCGGCAGGGTGTTGTTGGGGTTCGGCTCGGGCGGCGGCGGTGCACTCAGACACGCTGCCAGCGCGACCACCGCCAGCGCCAGGGGCACCGCGAATACGCGGCCGATACTCACTGCTGCAATGCCGGCGGCAGGGCCGCGCCCTGGGTGTCTGCGGGCGGGGCTGCGGTGGGCGGAGAGGCGCTCGACCCTACGTCGCTTGGCGCCGCGCTGCCGGGCGTGGCGACGCCGGCGTCGTTGAGCAGGATCCGTTGCTTGACGGCCGCCGCCAGTTCATAAACCGCCATTGCATACAGGGCGCTGTGGTTGTAGCGCGTGATCACATAGAAGTTGTTGTAGCCGACGCGCCAGTGAACGCCGTCCGCATCGTCAGCGGCAATCAACAGGGCAGGCGCATCCTCCGACAGCGAACTGTCGAAACTCACTCCCTTCGTGCGCAGCGACCCGACCGTCTCCGACAGCGCCAGCGTGCGGCCGTCCAACTCCGGCGCTTTGTCGGCGGGCACGCTGGCCTCGCTCAGCACGGGCTCGCCGGCATTCCAGCCGTGCTCTTTGAGATAATTGCCGACGCTGGCGCACACATCCGGCCAATTGGTCCACAAGTCGATGCGCCCATCCGCGTCCGCATCCACGGCATAGCGGCGATAGTTCGACGGCATGAACTGCGGCGCGCCCATGGCGCCGGCATACGATCCCTTCACCTTGCGGGGGTCGAGGCGCATATCGCGCGTCAACAAGAGAAATTGCTCGAGCTCATCGCGAAAGAATTTCGCGCGAGCGGGGTAGTCGAACGCCAGTGTGGCGAGCGCGTCGAGCACCCGGTACGAGCCGGTCAGGCGGCCGTAGTACGTTTCGATGCCGAGAATTGCCGCGAGATATTCCGGGGCAACTCCGCTGCGCACGCTGGCCTGATCGAGCGCCAGACGATGCGCGAGCCAGAAATCCGTGCCCTCGCGCACGCGCCGCTCGGTGAGAAAGATCGGGCGGTACTCGAACCAGGGTTTGGCCTTTTCGGCGGGGCGGTCCATGGCCTCGATGATGGCCGGCTGGCTCTGGGCCTCTTTCATGAGCTTGCGCAGTTGCCGCTTCTTGAACGGCGACGTTTCGGCCATATGCGCGATGAAGTCCTTGACGTCGGTGCGCTTGATGTCGAGCGCGGACGCGGATTCGCAGTGCGTCCACAACAGGAGCGCGGCCGGCAGCAGGCACTTCGAGGCGGATGAAAAGCGCATGCCGTTCAGGATCCGATGAGCTTGCGATGCGAGTGCAGCGACATCAATATGCCGAAGCCCGCCAACAGCGTGACCATCGAGGTGCCGCCGTAGCTGATCAGCGGCAGCGGCACTCCAACCACCGGCAATATGCCGCTCACCATGCCGGAATTGACGAATACATAGACAAAGAAGCTGAGCGCGATGGCGCCGCCCGTCAAGCGGGAGAACGTGTCCTGACCCTGCATCGCCATGTACAGCGCGCGCCCGATGACCACGCCGTACAGCGACAGGATCAGGAGCTGGCCGAGCAAGCCGAACTCTTCGCCGATGACGGCGAAAATGAAGTCCGTCGATCGCTCCGGCAGAAACTCGAGCTGCGCCTGACTGCCGTTCATGTAGCCTTTGCCGAATACGCCGCCCGAGCCGATCGCGATCTGCGATTGGATGATGTGGTAGCCGGCGCCGAGCCGGTCGGTCTCGGGGTTCAGGAACGTCAGGATCCGCTGGCGCTGGTAGTCGTGAATGAAATGCCATCCCGCCCAGGCGGCGCCGCCGAGCAGCGGTATCGATATCAAGATGATCTGAATCTGCAGGCCTGCCAGCAGCATGACGATGAGCCCGGAGGCCGCGATCAACAATGCCGTGCCGAGATCCGGCTGCGTGACGATCATCGCCGTCGGAACGGCAATCATGATTCCCATGACCACCAGATCCTTGAACGTCGGCGGCAGGGGACGCTCGTGCATGTACCAGGCGCACATCATCGGCACCGCGAGCTTCATGATCTCCGAGGGCTGGAAGCGCATGAATCCGATATCGAGCCAGCGCTGCGCTCCCTTGCCGATATGACCGGTGACGTCGACCACGATCAGCAGCAGCACGCCGATGACATAGGCGGCGGGCGCGAACAGGCGCAGGTATTGCGGCGTCGCGAGCTTGGCCAGCGCCAGCAACGCGGTGACCGCGATGCCGATGTTCACCAAGTGGTGCTCGACCATTTTCCAGTTCTGCCCGGAAGCGCTGTAGACCACCAGAATGCCGATGCTCACGATGATGGCGAGTACGCCGGTCAGCGGACCGTCCAACCCCAGGGCACGCAGGGTTCGGCCGCCGGCGGTCAGCGTGCGGCGGGTTCGGGAGGGCGAGAATTCATCGTATATCATAGTGGTTCCGCACTTGGCTTCAGCGTTCGTGGAAACGGCTCAGCGCGCCCACCAACAACGGCCAGAGCAGCGCGCCGATCACGGGCGCGAGCCAGCGGCCGAATGTCGTCACGGGATTGCCCGTGGCGCCATCGACCCAGAACAGCACGAACTGATAGCCGGTCAGCAGCGCGAAAATGGTCAGGCATTGCGACAGAACCGAAAATACACGCAGACGCAACCGCAAATGCGTTGCCCATGCAGCCATCAACGTGAGCGCGAGGGCGTGCTGTCCGAGCACCACGCCCTGGATCACATCGAGCGCCAGACCCGACATGAAGGCGAGCGTCAGTCCGCCGGCGCGCGGCGACTCGATGGACCAGTAAAACACCACCAGTACCAGGAAGTCCGGGCGAAGCGCTTCCAGAACGGACGGCAGCGGCAGCACCGCCAGCGCCAGCGCGACGAGAGCCGACAGGGCCATGGGCATGCGGCGGATTCGCATCTCACGCATCATTCGTCGTTCGCTCCCGGAGTCGGCGTCGGCGTCGGAGTTGGGTCGGCGGGCGATTGGCGTCGGCGCGGACGAGGGCGAGGGCGAGGGAGGCGGCGTCTGCGCCGGTGTTTGCGCCTTTGCCGGCGGCTGCGGCGAGGTCGCGGGCTTAGGCAGAGCGCTCGGCGAGCGCAGTTGCGGCGGCGGCGCCTTCAACCAGACGAACATGAGCTCGCGCGAGCGATCGAGCGCGGCGGCCGGCTTCACATCGACGTCGGCCAGGGACTGCGCGGGATCACGTTTGACCTCCGCAACGGTACCGACCGGGTAGCCGGCCGGAAATCCACCGCCCAACCCCGAGGTCACCAAGAGATCGCCGGCGACCACATCGGCGCTGGTCGGCAGGTAGGGCAGCTTGAGTCGGCCCATGTCGCCCGTGCCCACGGCAACGGTCCGCAATCCATTGCGGTTGATTTGCACGGGTATGGCATGGGTCGCGTCGCTCACCAAAATGACCTCGGCGGTCAGCTGGCCGACGCGCGCGACCTGCCCGAACACCCCGCCGGAGTCGAGTACCGCTTGACCGACGAAGACGCCGTCCTGCGCTCCCTTGTTCACCAGCACGCGCTCGCGGAACGCGTCCAAGTCGACATCCATGACATCGCCGATGACGAACCGGTCGGTGACGCCTGCGGTTCTGTCGCGCAGCGCACGCAGGCGTTGGCTCTCGGCCTCCAGCGCCTCGTAGCGCTGCAGGCGGAATTGGGCCAGGCGCAGCTCTGCCTCGAGCTTGCTCTTGTCGGCGCGGAGAGCTCCGCGAGACGACACGCTTTCACGAAACCAGTCCCAACCCTCGAAGGGACTGGCGACGGCTATTTGCACGGGGTAGGCCACGACCGACAGCACTCGTCGGATCTTGCCGAGATGATCGTAGCGCTTGTCGACGATGATGAGAGCTAGAGCGAGCAGCGAGTACAGCACGCAGCGGAGCAGCAGTCCCGTCGTGCGCCCGGATGTGTCGGAGTTACGAAAGGCGACCACGGGCTAGTCACCTGTCTCTAGGATTCCGCGTGAGCTGGGCTTCCCTAGTCGCGTGCATTACTCCAATCCGAATATGCCTGGACCGTGTTCCTCGGTGAGTTCGAGGATCCGGCCGCCGCCGCGCGCAACACAGGTGAGCGGATCGTCCGCAATCACCACGGGCAGGCCGGTTTCTTCCATGAGCAATTTGTCGACGTCCCGCAACAGGGCACCACCGCCGGTCAGTACGATGCCGCGTTCGGCCACATCGGCGCCGAGTTCGGGCGGCGTCTGTTCGAGCGCCTGCTTGACCGCGCCCACGATGCCTTGCAGGGGTTCCTGCAGCGCCTCCAATATTTCGTTGGAGTTCAAGGTGAAGCTGCGCGGCACGCCTTCCGACAAGTTGCGGCCCTTGACCGAGATTTCCCGCACCGTCTGACCCGGGTAGGCTGAGCCGATTTCGAGCTTGATGCGTTCCGCCGTCGCCTCTCCGATCAAGATGCCGTAATTGCGCCGCACGTAGTTGGTGATCGCCTCGTCGAATTTGTCGCCGCCGATGCGCACGCTCGCCGCGTACACGATGCCATTCAGGGAGATGACCGCCACCTCGGACGTACCGCCGCCGATGTCGAGCACCATCGAGCCGCGCGCCTCTTGCACCGGCAGACCGGCGCCGACCGCCGCAGCCATGGGCTCGGGCACGATATCCACGCTACGGGCGCCGGCCCCTTCCGCCGATTCCTTGATCGCGCGCCGCTCCACTTGGGTGGAACCGAAGGGCACGCACACCAGGACCCGGGGGCTCGGGCTCAAGAACCGATTGCCGTGCACCTTCTTGATGAAGTACTGCAGCATCTTTTCGGTGTAGGTGAAATCGGCAATGACTCCATCCTTCATGGGCCTGACCGCTGTGATGTGGCCGGGGGTGCGCCCCAGCATGTTTTTGGCTTCGACCCCGACCGCGACGATGATCTTGCCGCCTCGGGTCGGTTCGTCCTGCACTGCGACGACCGAGGGTTCATTGAGCACAATGCCGCGCTCGCGCACGTAAATCAGCGTGTTGGCGGTTCCAAGATCGATTGAGAGGTCATTGGAGAAATAACCTCTAAGGCGTTTGAACATGGGGTATTTTTACTTGCAAATGGGGTGAAAAAAAGTTGGGGTAATGTAACAACCGATGGGACATTCAGCAAGGCAACGTGTATCATTCGTCACCCCTATTTTGCGTGAAACAACACGCACTTTTGGGCAACACCCATGAACCTGACCCGTCAAGACGTCGAAAAGATCGCGCACCTCGCGCGGCTGTCGATCACCGAACAAGAGATGCCGGTGTACGTGACCAGCTTGTCGAGCATCGTCAATTTCGTCGACGAGTTGTCGCGTGCGCAGACCGGCGGCGTCGAGCCGATGGCACATCCTCTCGATGGCCAGCATCAGCGTCTGCGTCCCGATGCGGTGGCCGAGAGCGACAACCACGAGAAATACCAGGCCAACGCGCCGGCTGTGCAAGGCGGCCTGTACGTCGTGCCGCGAGTGATCGACTAGGGCCTCGAGCCCGCGATTTTGGGCGAGGCCTGCTATTCTTAGGTGACGATGTTGCACACCCTTTCCATCGGCGAGCTCGGGGAGAAGTTGAAATCGGCCCAGATTTCGAGCGTTGAACTCACCCGTCACTTCCTGGCTCGGATCGAGCGTTTGAATCCCGCGCTGAATGCATTGATCACTCTCACGGCCGAACAGGCGCTTGAGGCGGCGGCGGCGGCCGATGCCCGCCGCGCCGCGGGCGAGGATGGCGCTCTGCTCGGCATCCCCCTCATTCATAAAGACATTTTCTGCACGGACGGGGTGCGCACCAGCTGTGGTTCGCGCATGCTGGACAATTTCATCGCACCCTACGATGCGACGGTCGTGACCCGGCTGAAGGCGGCCGGCGCCGTCACGTTGGGGAAAGCTAACATGGATGAATTCGCCATGGGCTCTTCCAACGAGACGAGCTTCTACGGTCCGGTGAGAAATCCCTGGGATACCACGAAAGTCCCCGGGGGCTCGTCCGGCGGGTCGGCGGCTGCGACAGCGGCGCGGCTGGCGCCGTTTGCCACCGGCACGGATACCGGCGGTTCAATCCGTCAGCCCGCCGCCTTGACCGGCGTGACCGGCATCAAACCGACTTATGGGCGCGTATCGCGCTACGGCATGATCGCCTTCGCGTCGAGCCTCGACCAAGCAGGAGTCTTTGCGCGCAGCGCCGCGGATGCGGCGATCGTGCTCAAGGCCATGGCGGGGTTCGATCCGCGCGATTCGACCAGCATCGATGCTCCGGTTCCCGACTATCCCGCCGCCCTGGGAAAGCCGCTCACGGGCCTCAAGATCGGCCTGTTGCGGGAGTTCTTCGAGGGCCTGGAGGCCCGCAACTCGGCGCTGATACACGAGGCGTTGAAGATCTACCGGGGCCTCGGTGCGCAAACGGTGGAAGTGAGCTTGCCGCACCTGCCGCTGTCGGTGCCCACGTATTACGTGGTCGCTCCGGCCGAATGCTCCTCGAATCTGTCGCGTTTCGACGGCGTGCGCTTCGGCTACCGCTGCGAGCAGCCGAAGGACTTGCTCGATTTGTATACGCGGTCGCGCGGCGAGGGTTTCGGCGCCGAAGTGAAACGCCGCATCATGACGGGCACCTACGTGTTGTCCGCGGGGTATTTCGATGCCTATTATTTGAAGGCGCAGAAGGTGCGCCGCTTGATCACCGATGATTTTCGCGCCGCGTTCACCCAGGCCGACCTCCTGATCGGACCCACCACGCCGACGCCGGCGTTCGCCATCGGCGCGAAGATCGACGATCCGGTCACCATGTATCTGAACGACATTTACACCATCGGCGCCAATCTCGCGGGGCTGCCCGGCCTGTCGCTGCCGTGCGGCTACGTCGACGATCTGCCGATGGGATTACAGTTGATCGGTCCGCATTTTTCGGAAGCGAAACTGCTGAACGCGGCGCATCGCTTCCAGCAGGCAACCGACTGGCACGGCCATGCGCCGCGCGGATACGAATAATGACCGACTGGGAAGTAGTCATCGGGCTGGAGATTCATGCGCAGCTCGCCACGAAGTCGAAGATTTTCTCGGGCAGCGCGACGGCGTATGGCGCGCCGCCGAATACCCAGGCCAGCCTGGTCGATCTGGCGTATCCCGGCACCCTGCCGGTGCTGAACGCGGAAGCCGTGCGCATGGCGGTCAAGTTCGGGCTCAGCATCGGCGCCGCGGTGGCGCGCCGCTCGGTGTTCGCGCGCAAGAATTATTTCTATCCCGATTTGCCGAAGGGCTATCAGATCAGCCAGTACGAGCTGCCCGTGGTGAAGCAGGGCAAGATCACGGTCATGCTCGACGATGGGGTGATCAAGACCATCGGCATCACGCGCGCGCATCTCGAGGAAGACGCCGGCAAGTCGCTGCACGAGGGTCTCAACAATGCCAGCGGCATCGACTTGAACCGCGCGGGCACGCCGCTGCTCGAGATCGTCTCCGAGCCCGACATGCGTTCGGCCAAGGAGGCGGTGGCCTACATGAAGAAGATCCACACCTTGGTGCGCTACCTCGAGATCTGCGACGGCAACATGCAGGAAGGCTCGTTCCGCTGCGACGCCAACGTCTCGGTGCGGCCGCGGGGCCGGGAGAAATTCGGCACGCGCGCCGAGATCAAGAATTTGAACTCGTTTCGGTTCGTCGAGAAGGCGATTCACTATGAGGTCGCGCGGCAGACCGAGTTGCTGGAGAGCGGCGGCACCGTGGTGCAGGAGACGCGGCTGTACGATTCGGACAAGGACGAGACTCGTTCGATGCGCTCCAAGGAGGAAGCCAACGATTATCGCTATTTCCCCGATCCCGATCTCCTGCCGGTCGAGATCGACGAGCCGTTCATCGACGCGGTCCGGGCGACGCTGCCGGAATTGCCCGACGAGAAGGCGGCGCGCTTCGCACGCGAATTCGGCCTCTCGCACTACGACGCCGGCGTCCTGTCCGCGAGCCGCGAGCTCGGCGCCTACTTCGAGGCAACATCCGCCGCGTGCGGGGCGGCGCACGCCAAGCTGGCGGCGAACTGGGTCATGGGCGAATTGTCGAGCGCGCTCAACCGCGACAATCTCGAGATCGAGGATTCACGCGTCACGCCTCTGCAATTGAGCGGCCTGTTGACGCGGATCATCGATGAGACCATCTCGGGCAAGATCGCCAAGGAAGTATTCGAGGCGATGTGGTCCTCTGCTAAGTCCGCGGATGCCATCATCGAGGCGAAGGGCCTGAAACAGATCACCGACTTGAGGCTAATCGAGGGAGTGATCGACGCCGTGATCGCCGCCAATCCCAAGCAACTCGCCGACTATCGTGCCGGCAAGGACAAATTGTTCCAATTCTTCGTCGGACAGGCGCAGAAGGCGACTCAAGGCAAGGCGAACCCGGCGCAGCTCAACGAGCTGCTGAAGAAAAAGCTGGGCGCATAGATGCATGATCGCGACTGCCTGCATCGCTTCATGTTCGAGCATTACCCGATCCGCGGACACTTGGTGCATCTCGACGCGGCTTGGCGCGCATTGATCGAGCATCGCGAGTACCCGGCGCCGATCCGCGATACCCTGGGCGAAGCCGTGGCGGCCTCGCTCTTGTTGGCCGCGACGGTGAAGTTCCAGGGCGTCCTGTCCCTGCAATTGCAGGGCGACGGCCCCGTGCGTCTCATGCTGGCGCAATGTACCAGCGCCCTCGGCGTGCGCGGACTCGCGCGCTATCGCGAAGGCCCGCACCCGGCCGCCGGTTTGATCGGCACCGGCAATCTCACCGTCACCTTGGAGACGGACGACGGCGCGCAGCGCTATCAGGGAATCGTGCCCCTCTCGGGTCAGCGCTTGGGCGAATCGCTGCAGGTGTACTTCGAGAATTCGGAGCAATTGCCGACTCGACTCTGGCTGCATGCCGATGCGTCGGGTGCGTCGGGGATGCTGCTGCAAAAGCTCCCCGGCGCGGAGGGCTCGCGGGGCGCGGACGCGGTGCCGGCCGCAGACGTCGAGGATGCTTGGCGGCGTGTGCAGTTGATCGGCGAGACTCTGACACCCGATGAGTTGCGCACCCTGGCCGATGAGGAAATTCTGCATCGGCTGTTCAATGAAGACGATGTGCGTCTGTTTGAGCCGGCACCGGTGTTTTTTCGCTGCCGCTGTTCGCGCGAGCGCGTGGGCAGCATGCTGCAGGGGCTCGGCGAAGCGGAAACTCGTTCGGTTCTGGCGGAGCGCGGGGAAGTCGAAGTGCGCTGCGATTTCTGCAATCGCGCCTACCTGTTCGACGCGGTGGATGTGGCGCAATTGTTCAATGCGGGTGTCGCGAGCGACAGCGGCCGTTCGGTGCACTAGGCGCCTGCTGGCCGGCGGCGCACTCGCTGGGTTGGCCGCCGCGACCCTGGGCGCCGGCGCCGATGCGCCCTTCTATTCGAACTCCGTCGGCAAGGCTCCCTCCGCGGCGGCGATGACGGACATCGGTCGCGCGCTGTTCTTCGATGCGTCCCTGTCGGCGTCCGGCAAGCTGGCGTGCGCGACCTGCCACGACCCCACGCGCGCGTTCGCGCCGCCGAACGCCTCGCCCGTGCAGCGCGGCGGACGTAACGCGCGGCACTTCGGGGTGCGCGCCGTGCCGTCGCTGATGTACGGCCAGAACGTGCCGCGGTTCACCGAGCATTATTTCGACGACGACGGTGATGACAGCATCGATCAAGGGCCCGCGGGCGGCCGCACCTGGGACGGCCGATCGCAGTCGGCGCACGACCAGGCGCGCCTGCCGCTGTTCTCGCCGTTCGAGATGGCCAACGCCGGCGCCGCCGACGTCGTCACCAGGGTGCGGAATGCGGGCTATGCGCGCGAGTTTCGCGACGCATTCGGCGGCAAGATTTTCGAGGACACGGCGGCGGCGTTCAAGGCCGTGCTGATGGCCCTGGAGACCTACCAGCAGAGTTCCGCGGAGTTCTACCCGTACAGCAGCAAGTATGATGCCTGGCTGCGGCATGAGGCTTCGCTCTCCGGCGCAGAATTGCGCGGCTTGGCCGCCTTCAACGATCCGGCCAAGGGTAATTGCGCACGCTGTCATCCGAGCGCGATGAAGGCGGGAGCGTTGCCGCAGTTCACGGATTTCGGCTACGCGGCGCTCGGTGCGCCCCGCAACCCGAACATCCCGGCGAACGCGGATCGACGCTACTTCGACTTGGGGTTGTGCGGTCCGCTGCGCACCGACTTGAAGGACCGGACGCAATACTGCGGCATGTTTCGCGTGCCTTCGTTGCGCAACGCCGCGACTCGCGCAGCGTTTTTTCATAATGGCGTGCTGCATCGCCTGGAAGATGTGGTGCGCTTCTACGCCGAGCGCGATACGCAGCCGCGCAACTGGTACAGGCACCAAGCAAACGGCCGGCCGGTGAAGTTCGATGATCTGCCGCCGCAGTATCGAGGCAACGTCGACACAGCGGCCCCCTTCGGCGGACACGCGGGCGATGCGCCCGCCATGAGCGAAGCCGACATCAAGGACATCGTGGCCTTTTTGAATGCGCTTAGCGACGGTTATCGGCCGCGCTAGCCGCTTGCCGGCCGGCTTCCAGAGCCAGCGTCTTGATGTCGTTGAAGATCACCGGCGGCTGGATGTAGGCCAGGGTGTAGATCTCGCGGACCTCGCCCCGGGCGTCGATCAGGAACATCTTGAGCATGTGGTGCAGCGTGCGCGTTGCGCGGCCGCGCTCGTCGATATCCACACTGACGTCCTGGCCAAAATCAGCGAGCACGGGCAGCAGCTGCGGCACGCCGCGCGCGGTCAGGAAGCGCCACTCGAATGGGGGATCGACGGTAAATTCTCCGCCATAAGCGGCGATGGCGGCGGGCGTATCGTGCGTGGGATCCAAGCTCACGCTCACGAAACGCACGCGGCCGGTGAGCGCCGGGTCGCGCCGTACGCGATCGCGCAACGCGGCCAGCGTCGTGTGCGCGAACGGACAACCCAAGGGATCGGCGCAGTAAGTATAAAAAAACGTCAGCAGCGTGATCTTGCCTTGCGTCAACGCGGCGAGCCTGACGCTCCGACCCGTGCTCTCGAGCAGAACGGCATCGGCGACGCGCTGGATTTTTTGCAGCGTGTAGCTGCCCGGTGCCAGCGGCACGAATTCCATGCGCGGCGCGGCTGCTTTGCCCGGATCTTCCGCGGCGAAGCTCGAGAGCGCGGCGCAACTCACAACGGCCGCAGCACCGACTGCGCCGCGCCATCGACGCATCAGCGTGCCGGGCCGTCCGCGGCCGGCGCTGCGTCCGTGAGCGATGCCAGCCGCTGCGGAGTGGCGGTGAACTTCATGTGATGCGGGCGGCCGAGCTGTTCCTTATTGAAGTCGATCTCGAACGCCGGGGAGAGCTCATGGCCGTCCCAGTGGAATGCACGGAGAAACTGCTCGTTATCCTTGCCCTTCTTGTCCCATTTCGACAGCAGGCTCGAGGTGATGTAGACGCGGCGGCCATCCCAACTCTGCGACACCATGTTCACCTGGCTGCCGGTGTGCTTGCTGTAAGTTTGCCGCGGATGCTCGGGATCGGTGAGATCGAAATAATGCGTGGTGCCGTCCATGAAGGTATTGACCCACAAACCCTTGGCGTCCGCGGTGATCGAGATGTCCACCGGCAGGGGCGTCTTGGCAGGGTCGCCGATCGCGGCCACGTCCTTCGCCACCCAAGCGCCGCCGGCGTCGCGCTTGATGAGCCACAGTTGCGAGGTGAGCGCGGTGGCGGTGATCGCCCAATTTTGACCTTCGGGCAGCGCCCAGCGAATCTCGAGCGGCGCACCCGGCACGGCGAAGATCTGCTCCGGCTGCATGGACTTCAGATTCCACATCACCATGGTATTGCCGAAATGCTTCATCGCCTCGGGATCTTTGATCAGCTCGCCGAGATCGCGCATGTAGTTGTTCCAACCGGCGAAGCTCGAGGTCAAGAGGGCATTCTTGGCGGGATTCACCGCGATGTCATAGCCATAGCCGTCGCCCTTGACTTGGCGGATGTCGCCCGTGGGCATGGGGTATTTCGCGATGAAGTCGCCCTTGTTGTTGTAGACGGACATGCCGGTCACACCGTCCTTGGATGCCGTGTTCGAGAGATTGCCGATCAACATGCGCCCGGGCAGGGCATAAAATGTGTGCGGACCCGCATAGCCGGTCTTCGCCGGCAAATCGTCAATCGTCTTGACGAGCTTCGGGTGTGATGGATTCGTGCCCACGTCGAACACATAGATCTTGCTGTCGTCGAGGCCGCCGGCCCACAGGTATTTGCGATCGTCGGTGAAACCCATGTGGTGAGCTTCGCCGCGGCCGCCCACGGAAATCTTGTCAACGACCTTCCCGTAAGATTTCGAGGCGGGATTCGCGGCGATGGTGACGAGCTTGTCCGATCCGTCGCCCAAGCCCGGCACGCCGAGCGTCCACACGTGCACGAAATCCTCCTGGCCCTTGATGAGCCCGGACATGTACGGCGAATTGCAGGTCTCGTCGGCATACGCGGTGAGCGCGACGACGCTGCAGCTTGTCGCAACGCCAAAGCACAAAATCAGCCGGTGAACGATTCGCATGATAGCTCCCCCTTTTGATCGCTGCTGCGCGTAAATTGCGGCCAACGGCCGGGAAAAGCAAGCCGCCGGGACAGGAGCCAGACAGGCTCCAGACAGGGCTCCCGGGGCTAATACACCTCGCGCTGATGGACGCGGGAGGTCGGGCCGGGGAAGACGCCGAAGGTCGCCATGCCGAGCGGGATCACAAAGCTGCCCCAGTTGTACTGCAGCCAGGTGGGTGCCGCAGCGGTCACGGTGACGGCGCCGGCGTCACCGGTGCCGGGAGCGGACAGCACCAGATTGAAATTACCGGCGACGGCGATCGGGTGGTATTGCAAGCTGGGTGCCGCCGCGGCGCTGCATCCCTGGCCGGATGATCCGGGGTGGCCGGAGTCGCGGACGCAGGTCTCGCCCGTGCTCAAGTTCAATTGATAATTGCTGAATGCAATGGCCGGCGCCGCGGTGCAGCTGTCGGCCGTGTTGGTGGTGAACCCCTGCGTGGTGCTTAAGTAGTACTGCGTGGTCAGCGGCATGGGCAGATCCAAGAGTTCCGAGCCAACGGCGTCGCGCAGTGCGAGCCGGCCGTAGTATTGCGTTGCACCGGTGCTGAAGCTGATGCCGGTGCCGCTGCCGAAAGTCACCGGGTTCGGCGCGGCGGCGGCATCGGTGTCGATGACATTGATGCTGAGCGCGATGTTGGCGCTGAAGGGCGCGATGGCGCTGGTGCGGGTGAACAAGAGACCGCTGCCGGTGCTGAAGGTCAGGGTCGCCTGACCGGCCCCTAAATCAGCGATGGCAGGATCGATGCCGGTGGCCGGCAAGCCCGATGTATTGAGAGCAGGACTCACCGGCGTAGGCGTGTAGGTGCGAGCGGTGAGCGAGCTGTTGCTGAGCTTCAAGAAGCTCCCCGTGTAGTTGCGGGTCGTCGCGCCGCCCAGCGCCTGCGCCGTGGCGGTGATGACGGGCGCGACGGTGTAGGTGAGCGGCTGACCCAAGTAACTGAAACTTCCGGCGCTGCAGCCGGTGCCGAAGACCGGCGTGTTGAGCGCCACGGCGAAGCCGTTCGGGATGAAGCGGCCGACATCGCTGGACGGCGTGCCGGTCACGGTGCCGGAACCCAAGTAACTGGCGACGCTCGGTGTCAGTGTGATGATGCCGACTTCCGGCCAGTTGAACGTCGTGCCGTTGGCGCTGCCGCCGCTGAAGCTGCCGAAGCCCGAGCCGTTGTTGAGCGCGGCCGCATCGCCGCCCGCGGGCGCGACCAGGTTCGCGGTCAGCGTGACGGCCGCCGGCGATGTTTCCTGGCCAAAGTTGGGGGTCGCGGCACCCAGGTAGTTGCTGGCCGTGACCGAGGCCGAGAACGGCTGCCCCGCCTGGATGAAGGCGCCGCCGGCCGCCGAGGTGGCGCCGGGATTCAAGCCGGGCGCGGCGAGCGATGCTGCGCAGGTGGCCGCGCCGTAGGCCGTGCACTTGATGTTCGACAGCGTGAAATTGTACGGCTGCACCACGAATTGGCCGCTGCCCAGCATGGTATTGCCCGAACCGGCGCCCGACCCCAGCGGGATGAAATAGCGCTCGTCGAGCGTGATCTGGCCGGCGTCGGAGTAGTTGAGACTGAACGGCGCCTCGGCGGCCGCGGTGCTGAACTTGAGCGGCACCGTCGTATACGTCGTTACGCCGCTCGCGGGATTCGACGCGATATTGGTGGTGACGCCGTTGTTGGTGATCCCCAAGGCCTGGCCGGCGACACAGGTGGCCGGGTTGTTGCATTGGTAGGCGAGGCTGATATTGACGGTCGCGCCGCTGGCGAACGCCGTTGTACAAGCGCCGGTATTGGTGTCGGTGCGGATCGCCTGCAGCGCGAGGCTCTGGGTCGAGGTCTTGCCCGCAATCTGGGTGCCGATGCTGGAGGCGACATTGGCGCCGTTGGTGATGCGAAAGCCCGAGGCCACGAAGGTCAGCGGCGGCTGTTCGGATGCGATGGCGCTGCCGGATTTCTGCGTCGCGGCACCGTCGACCACGTTGATGGTCACGGTTTCGGCGTAGGAATCTTTGAGCGACAAGGTAACCGCGCCGTTGTCGGCCGTGACATAGGTATAAGTCGCCGTGCCGCTGTTCGAGGCACCGGCGCTGAACGTGCCGCCGCCCGTGGTCAGCGTCCAGTCGCCATGCCCGGTGCTGGTGCTTACGGTGATGGTGCCCGTGGTCGCCACCGGCGTGTGCGTGGCGCTGTGCGCCGTGATGGTTACGGGCGAGGCCTGACAGTTGACCGCGGTGCCCGCATCGCTGATCGCAAAATGATCCGGTGTAGTGCTGCCGGCCGGGCTGAAGGTGGCAATGACCGCCGCCCACCCCGTCAGGGTCGGCGCCACAGTCCAGGTGTTGCTCTGCACGCCGGTGGCGTTGATGATTTTGTCCGCGCCGGCGCCTGCCGTATCGCCGGAATTCTGATACTCGAAGGCGCGGGTGGTGAACCCGGCACTAGGGGCGATCGAGGAGAAATTGTCGGCCGGGTTGTCGACGCCGAATGCGGAGACCACCAACTCGTTAGCATACGAAGTCGCCGTGGCGGTCGCGACGCTGGCCGCTCCTGCGGTGCCGGTCACGGCATTGGTCTTGTCGACCGCACCGATACCGGAGTACTCGAGCGCCACCGCCCGGCTCTGCGACACGCTGTCGTTGCCCGGCATGTTGACGGTGACTTTGAAACCGGCGCCCGTACTCATGACCGGCGCCGAGAACACCTGCGCGCTCTCGTACCACGCCGATTGGTCGATGATGGCCAGTGCGTTCGATGTGTAGGTATTCCCGGCGCTGTCGGACACCGTGGTTGCCGGCGCGGTATTCTCCGACCAGGTCCAGAGCAGCACCACGATGGTGTCGCCCACCTTGGGGTTGGCCGCGAACGCGCTGGAGGAGGCGGTGATTCCGGCGGGATTGCCGAACAAGCCGGTGGATTGGACGAAGGCGACTTGCGCTAAAGCGGCGTGCGCGAATACGAGATGCGCCAATACGAGCAGCGCGACGCCGCGCGCACGCGCGCGCCAGGACCCGCCCTGCGCGATCGAAAATCCGAGTTGCCGATGACGCAGGGTGCTCATTGCATCAGGTCGCGTTCGTGAACGTGCCGCTGACGACCCGATGCACGTAGCCGGGCTGGCCGTACGTTCCGGTGGTCGCGGTCGACTTGAGTACATAGGAAGTGCTGGTCGTGGCGCCATTCACAAAGGTCGTCGCGGCACAACTGACGACGACCGTAAAGCCGTTGAGCGCGGCTTCGGTGAGGGTCAGCGTCGTGCTCGCGGCGCAGCTGCCGCTCCCGCTCTGATAGGCACCCCACTCGATACCGGCCTGCGCGGCCGCAAGGGCGCGCGTCTCCTCAAGCGCCATGATGACCGTCTGCTGCTGGCCGCTGCCGACGCGGATCGCGACCAGCGCCAGGGCGCCCAGCACCACGATGAGGAACAGCGCCGGAATCAGCGCGAAACCAGTTTGGGGCGGATGTGCCGGAGTCCCCGGTGCGTGCGGCGTGAACGGCGTCATGGCGTGTTCACCACTTGCACTTCGTTGAGCAGCTGCACGGATTGACCGTTCTGGCTGATTTGCAAGGTCAGCGTGGCGAGCGCATTGCGCTCCGCCGTGCCTGCGGTCAAGGTGAATTGACAGCTTGCCACATTGGCGGCGACCAGCGCCGCCGTCGCGCCGGCCGCGCTCAACGCCGCGGCGCTGGCGGGCTGAGTGCCGGCAATGGTGTATCCGGAGTAGCGGGTCAGTGTTGCAGCTGCCGTGTCGCACAGATACGAGACGGGGCCGCTCACCAGGTACACGCGCTTGCCGGGCGAGCCGAAGGCGAATTGGAAGGCCGGGTTCAACGTCACCAGATTCTGGTTGGCGGTCGCGCCCGCCGCGATGGTGATGGTGGTTCCGCCCGGTGTGATGACATTGGCCATCTGGTAGGCGTTGGCGCCCGGCACGCCGACATTGTAAATCGACAAATAGTAACTGCTCGAGCTCCAAGGCAGAGTGAGCTGAGTGAACGGCACCGTGGTCGCGAAGGCGCCGTCCGCGGCGGTGAAGTCGAGCACCAGCGCCGGGTTCGAGACGGGCCCGCCGTCCTGGTAGCGAGCGCCGTCGGCAGTCGCCAGCAGTTCGAGCGCCGTGACCGTGCCGCCGCTGCTGACCCGCACGCTATTGGGGAGCGCGCTGCGCAGGTCGCGCGCCATGAAGCGCAGCGCACTGTCGGCCGCATCGACCAGCGCGGCCTGCTGGGTCTGCGTGGAGTAGGCATTCATCGGCATCACGATGAACAGCGCCATGAAGGCGACGACGATGGAACCGACCGTGATCGTGATGACGAGCTCGATGAGGGTGAAACCCCGGGCAACGTGGGGCAGGGTGCGCATGTCAGTAGCTCGTGCGGTAGCCGGAAACGGTTACGCTGCCGCCCGGCGCGTAGCTCACCGTGATGTCGATGCGGCGGGTGGCGGCCGCCGGCACACCGGTGAGCGCGCTCGACTGGGAGGTGACGACGCTCACCGTGTAGGCGCTCAACGCCGCGATCGGATTGCCGAATTGATCGTGCGCGCCGACGTCCACCAAGCCGTTGTACTCGTCCACCAGATCCCAGCTGCCGCGACCGGTATTCGGCGGCGAGCCGTTGGGGTCGACCACCCAGCGCTGCATGATCTCGTCGAGATAGGAGCCGGCAACGGCGATGGCCTGCTGCTGCATCATGGCATCCGCGCTCCTGCTCGCGGCCGCGCCGAGGGCGCCCAAGATGGTGGTGGCCGCGATCGCGACGACGGTGATGGCCACCACCATCTCGATCAGAGTCACACCGCGATGCCGTGCGCGCATGGCTACTGCACCTGCACCAGGCCGGTGGCGGCAATGATGGTGATCGTGTGTGTGCCCACGGTAATGGTGGCCCCGGGGCTCGAACTCAACCTGCCTTGAGTGTCGAACTGAAACACGCCGGTGGGCGCCGCGGTGGTATTGGTTGGCGCCGTGTCCTGAACTGCCGAGCCGTCGGCGGAGAGGACCGGCGTCGGCCAGGTGATGTCACTGAGATTGCACGCGTTGCCCGATGCCGCCTGCTGAGTCGCGGCATAGGAGTTCGCCGTCAGGGTGAGCTGTGCCGGACAACCCGTGATGACCGCGGCCTTTTGCGTCGAGCGCAAGGCCGCAGCGAGTTCATCAACATAGCCGCGGTCGGCGAAGGTTTGTTGCGACCAGAAGCGCGGCGCGATGTAGGCCGCCAGGACGCCGGCAATCGTGATGACCACCACCAGTTCGACCAGCGTGAAACCCCGCCGGCCCGCGGGGTGCGCGCGGTAAGTCGCCGAGCGCCGCATTTTTTTCTCCCTGCGGGAATCCGTCCCGATAAGTCGCCCGCGAAATCAACAGCCGGTTGTGTCAGCCGTCACCACCGGTGACCCGCCAGACGTTGCGGGCAGATAAGTGACAATGCAGTGGAGTGGCGTCGACGCACCGACTCGGGTCCACGTTCCCACGGCTCCGGTCGCCCCGGGGGCATACGTGAAGTCAGCCGTGGTGATGCCGTTAATGGCGTTCGGAATGCCGAGGGCGACCGAGTCCGGGTAGTTGTAGAGCATGGTGACGGGCGAGCCTTCCATGGTCACAGTGGCGGGGTTGCCGCCGGTGGCCATGCTCAAGCTGCGGGCCAGCGCCGCGGCACTCTTCACGCTGCCGGCAAGGCCGTTGACCGTGGCGGTGCGCGCCTGCGAGTCGAGGGCAATGAACCTGGGGATGGCGAATGCGGCCAGGATGCCGAGGATGGTGATCACCACCACCAACTCGATCAGGGTGAAACCTCTAGACTGATGCGACTTCATTTGCAGCTCCGGGCGTCAAAGCGCCTTGTGTTGAAAGACATGGGCGCAAGGATGCGCACTAGGATGGTAATCGGCTGCTGCGCCGCACTACTTGAGCTCGAGCGCATCGGGAAACACCGGAACCGGCGCAAGCCGTGAACCCCATCACGGTACCGACCTGCATCATCCCAGGTGGCCAACCTTGCCGATCATGTTCCACATGGGCAGGAACACTCCTAAGGCCAGTATCAGCACCATGGCGCCGACACCGATGATGAGCATGGGCTCGAGCATGGCGGTGAGATTGCGCAGCCGGAAGTCGACCTCGCGCTGGTAGAAGCCCGATACCTCCTCGAGCAGCCGCGTCAACTCCCCGGTTTCCTCGCCGACCAGGATCATTTGCAGCACCAGCGGCGTGAAGATGCCGGCGCCGCCGGCCGCGTGGCTCAAGGCTTCGCCGCGTTCGACCGCATCGCGCAGCCGCAGCAGCCGCTCCGACAGATACTCGTTGCCGGCCGAGCGCGCCAGCAGGGTGAGCGCCTGGATCATCGGCAGGCCGGCCTCCAGCGAGATCGACAGCGAGCGGGTCACCCGCGAGAGGATCGACAGATGCAGCAGCTCGCCGAGCACCGGCAGCTTGAGCTTGAAGCGGTCCCAGCGATAGCGGCCCGTGTCGGTGGCGATGTGCCGCTTAAAGGCAAAGAAGGCAAACAGCGTCCCGGCGACGATCGCCACGCCATGGTGGCGGACGAGATCCGAGGTGCCCATGATGACGCGCGTCGGCCAGGGAATATCGTTGCCGAGCACTTTGAACAGCGGCGCGAAGTTCGGGATCACGAAAATGGTGATGACTGCAACCGCGAGACCGATCACGCCGATCACGATCAGCGGGTAGCGTATCGCGCTCTTGACCCGGTCCTGCACATCCTGGTCCTGGCTCAGGTACTCGCACAGCCGCAGGAATGAATTGTCGAGAGTGCCGGTGGATTCGCCGACCCGTACCATGCTGATGAACAGCGGCGAAAAGAAGTCGGGATGGCGCGCCAGCGAAGAGGCAAAATCGCGGCCCGATTCGAGACTGTGCAGCACATCGTGCAGAGCGTCGCGCAGCAGCGCGTTGTGCGTCGACAGCGCCAGGCCGCGCAGGCCGCGCAGCAGCGGCAGGCCGGATTTGGTGATGGAATACATCTGCCGCGAGAACAGCACGAGGTCGGCGGTGGAGGGCCGGCCCGCGCCGAGCCGCTGCAGCAGCTCGCTGCACCGACGTGCCCTGCGCCGCGGCCGGCGCGATCTCGAGCGGCGTGACGCCGAGATTCAACAGGCGCAGGGCAACCGCGTCGATGTTGTCGGCCTCGAGCCGGCCGGTGATCAGTTCACCGCGCCCCGAGCGGCCTCGATAGCGGAAATTGGACATGGATTACGCGCGCTGTTCGAGCAGAGCGCGACGGTCGAGTCCGCGAGCGGCGCTGTCGGTATCGCGCCACATCGACGAATTCCTCGAGCCCGCTGCCCACGGCCATGGCCTCGGCGAGCGAGGTGACGCCGGCAAGCGCCAGGTCGATGGCGCCCTGGGCGAGCGGCACATAGCCCGCGCTCGAGCGCGCGGCGCGCGCAAAACCCTCGAGGTCGCCGCGTCGCACCGCATCGGCGAGCGCCCGGTCGATTCCAGAATCTCGTACACGGCGACGCGGCCCCGGTAGCCGGTGAGATTGCAATAGGTGCAGCCGGCGCCCTCGCTGAATTCCTGCCGCTCAGGATTCAGATCGGGGCGGCAGGTGGCGAGCCATGCGAGTTGGTTTGCGCTCGGTACGGCGGCCTGGGCGCAGTCGGTGCAAACGCGCCGCACCAGGCGCTGCGCGACGACCCCGTGAACGGCGGCGGCGATCATGTAGCCTGGCGCGCCCATGTCGAGCAGGCGGTTGACGGTCGCGATCGCATTGATGGTGTGCAACGTCGAGAACACCAAGTGGCCGGTCATCGCACCGCGCAAGCCGATCTCCACCGTCTCGCGGTCGCGCATTTCACCGACCAGGATGATATCGGGATCCTGCCGCAGCGCCGTGCGCAGCACGCGTGCGAAGTCGAGGCCGATCTTCGTCATCACCTGCACCTGCGTGATGCGATCGAGGCGGTATTCGACCGGGTCCTCGACGGTGATCACTTTCACGCCCGGCTTGTTGATATGAGTGAGCGCCGCATACAGCGTCGTCGTCTTGCCGCTGCCGGTGGGGCCGGTCACCAACACCATGCCGGCCTGGCGCTCGACCAGGCGGCGGAAGCGTGCCTCGGTGGCCGCGGGCATGCCGAGATGCTCGAGCGACTGCATGGCCGAGGATTGGCTGAGCAGGCGCATGACCACCGACTCGCCGTGCGTGGTCGGCATGGTCGCGAGGCGCACGTCGAGGGCGTGGTCCCGAACGCGCATGCTGAAGCGGCCGTCCTGCGGCAGGCGCTTCTCCGCAATGTCGAGTCCCGCCATGAGTTTGAGCCGCGTGACCAAGGCGCCCGCGACGCGATTGCCATCGATGACCTGCTCTTGCAAGACACCGTCGACGCGCAGCCGGATGCGCAGTTTGCCCTCGCCGGGTTCGATGTGAATGTCGGAGGCACGCGCCTGCACCGCGTCGGTGAACATGGTCTGCAGCAGCTTGATGACGGGCGCGTCGGGCGAACTTTCTTCCGCCGACAGCTGTTCGATATCGACGTCGCTTTGCTTCAAGTCGTCGCGCACCGCCTCCGCCAGGGTGGCGATCTCGTCGGTCTGGCGATACACGGAGTCGAGCGTTTTGAGCAGCTCCGCCTCGCCCACCAGCGCAAGGCGAATGGGCTGTTTGAGCCGCGCCTGCAATTCATCGTAGGCATGAATGTCCGAGGGGTCCGCCATGCCGACCAGCAAGCCGCGCGCGTCTTGCAGCAGCACGATGGCGCGATAGCGGCGCGCCAGGGGCTCGGACAGCAACTTCACCACCTCGCGGTCGACCCGCGCCTGTTTCAGATCGACGAAAGAAACCTGCAGGTGCTTCGCCAGCAAATCGTGCAGCGCCGTCTCGGACACGAACCCGAAGTCGGCCAGCACGCGCCCCAGTTTGCGCCCCGTGCGCTTCTGCTCAGCCAGCGCCGAGGTCAGCTGTTCGCCGGTGATGGCGCCCTGCTCGAGCAACACCTCGCCGAGACGGATTCTGCGCTTGATCGTCATGGGCCGCTGATCCTCGCGCTCACTGCGCGCTGCTGCGAACCTTGGGATCGAGCGCCGCCGCGCGGTCGACTTCGTCGCCCACGAGCCCCGACCATTGGGCATCGCCCTCGACGATGATCGGCCGCAACAGGATGACGAGCTCTGTGTGGTCGGTGATTTTCTGCTGGCTCTTGAACAGGTTGCCGATCAGGGGGATGTCGCCGAGCACCGGCACGCGGTAATCCTGGTAGCTATGGCTCTTTTGCATCAGGCCGCCGATCACGATCAGCTGGCCGCTCCTCGCCGTGACCACGCTGTCCGACTCGCGCACTTCGCTGTAGGCGAGCGGCAGGCTGGTCGTGCCGCTGGGGCCGGTGGTGCCGACGGTCACCGACAGGATTTTCGACGTGACGACGCTCACCGTGGGGTGAATATGCAGAATGATCTGGCCGTCGGCCGAGAGCTGCGGCGTGACGTCGAGCGCGACGCCGGAAAAGAACGGCGCAAGATCGATATTGTTGCTGGTCGATGAGGCGGTCCCGACCACCGTGTTGCTCGAGATGCCGGTGACGAAGTATTCGTCGTCGCCGGCCTTGATGACCGCCTTTTGGTTGTTGAGCGTCGATACCCGCGGACTCGACAGCACCGTCGTCTTACCCTGAGTCGACAGCGCTTCGACGTAGGAGCTGAAGCTGCCGGCATTGACCGCGACCGCAAAGGCACCGCCCAACGTATTGGTGACCGCGCTGGTGATCGGATTGCCGGGTCCCACCGTCACCGGAACCGACGGTTGATTCAAGAGCTGCAGGTTGTTGCTGCCGAAGCCATTTTGCGGGCCGGTCTGAAAGCCTGAGATGGTGCTGCCGCCGTTCTTGCCGATGGCGGCCCAGTTGATGCCGGCCTGGAAGGCGCTCGACAGCTTGACCTCGATGATCTTGGCTTCGATGATGACCTGCCGCGTGGCGATCTGCTGGATCTTGTCGAGAAACTGCTGCACGTCGCGCAACTCGCGCGGGTTGGCACGCACGGCGATGAGGCCCGACTCCGCGTTGAACACGACCGAGCGGCCGCCTTCCGTGCCGACCATGGCGCGGAGGCTCGCCTCGAGTTCGGGCCAGAAATCCGATGAGGAGCGCGTCGAGACGCTGGTACCGGTGATTTCCTTGACTCGCTCGTCTTTGCCGCCATGGGAGGCGAACACCGCGCCCGGCGGTTCGCTCAAGCCCTGCGACTGCATGTCCGGCCCTTGCGCCGACCCCCTCCCGGCACTTGCGGGTTGGAGCTTTGACCGACCTGACCCGAGGAGACGCGCGTGCGCGAGGTGCCGCGGCGTTCGAGATCGATGTAATTCACCTGGAACAACCGCGTCTGCAGCGACGGCGGCACAATGATGAAGCCGGAGGATATGCGCCGGTAGTCGTAACCGTAGGCGTCGCGCACCGCGTCGAGAACCTCGATGAGGGTGACGTTTTTCAATTTCAGTGTGATGCTGCCGCCGACACCCGGTTCGAGCACGATGTTGTACGGCGTGCCGTCGGCGAGGCCTTCGAAGAAAGGACGCGCCGGGGCATTGGCGACCGCGACGTCGAAACGGGCTTCATCCGAGCGCGCGGCCGGCACGAGACCGGCATACAGCAGGACGAAGAGAAGCAGTATTCGTGTACACATCGTCATTGGACTCCGTTCGGCGCCCGCGCAAGCTTGGCCGCAGGCTGTTTCAAAGTGGGCACGGTGTGGGCCATGTGCAGAACCTGCGTCAACCCGGCATGGCGGTAGCGCACGCCATCCTCGAGCACGGCCTCGATCGTGTAGGCGCCGAGCGATGTGCCGCTGCGCACGAGCTGGCCGTTGAAAATCGCCGTGCGCACGCCGTTGAAATTCAGCACCGCACTCAATACCGGACCCGCCTCTTGAACCGTTCCGGGTGAGCGGGTGTCGGCGAGTGGCGGGCGCGTGGGATCGCGCAAGCCGTCGCCGGCGGCGCTCGATGCCAACCAGAAGCCGCCGAGGAACAGCAGCCACTTCATACCGTCATCCAGTAGCGGGACAGGCTGAGCGCGCCGATCACGATGCGCACGCGGTTCTGCGGATACTCGCCGGCAGTGAGTTCGACCTCCTGCCAGCGAATGCGCCACGGCAGGGCCTCGAGCGCGCGCAGATATGCAACCACGCTGGCGTAGTCTCCCTGCACCACCATCTCGACCGGATGCAAGAACGGACCGCGGTTGTCGATGGCGATGGGCGCGCCCGGCTTTTCACCCGCCGGCTGCGATAGACTTTCCACCGGTAGATTGGCGAGGCTCACCAGCTTGAGGCCCTGCTGCGCCGCCAATAGCTCGCGCAGCATCTCGGTCATGCGCTCAGGCTGGACATAGCCCTGCGCGGCCGAGTTGAGTTCTGCCTCGAGCGCAGTCAGTCGCTCCTGCAGCGCGCGGTTGCGCAATGCGGCGGCAATGACCGGGTCTCGACTCGCGGCAACGCCGACCTCATCGATCATGGTCATCTGGCGATGCGCGTCGGCCAGCCGCTGTTCGGCGACTTTCGCACGAGCCGTCACAGGGTCCATCAAAACGGTGTGCCAGAAGACGTAGAGCAGGGCGACGCCTGCGGCGAATACGATCGCTCGCTCGCGCAGGGTCAACGCGTCCAGCCGTTCGATGAGCGGCCGCAATCGATTGAAGATGCCGCTGAGCGCCATCACGGGTGTGTCTCCGCAGCAGGGAACTTGAGATCGGGCGCGCCGATCTCGAACTGAAGTTGCGCAGGCGCCTCGTCCGGCTTCGCGCGGCGTATCACCAAACTGTCGAAACGCACGCCGTCGAGCGCCGCTTCCTCGGCAAGGGCCGCGAGATAGACGGGTATCAGCCGCGGATCGACGGTCGCACCCCGCATGGCGAGGCGGCCGTCGCCCGAGCCCAGCACGATGCTGTGCAGCCACACGCCGTCGAGCTGCCGGCGTCCCAAGGCCTCGAGTCGCGCTGCGAATCCGGTGGTCGGCGACGCCGCGCCCACGCGGACCAGGTCGAGCGCCCGCTCGCGGGCAGCGATGTCGGCGCTCAAGCGCTTGGCCTGCGTCTCGAGCTCCGCCAGACTTGAAGTCGGGCGCATGGTCGCGCCGGTCCGGTCGTTCATGGTCATCTGTGTCGAGAGTTGCTGCTCGAGCAGGGTGAGCGCGTGCTCGACGCGTGCCGTGCGCCACACGCTGAACCCGTCGATGCCGCCGAGAGACACGGCGAGCAAGACCAAACTGATGCCGATGGCCCGCGCCGAGAACAGGTGCTTCTCGGCGCCCAAAATGGGCTGATAGAGATTGACTTGCTGTTCCATGACGTAGCGGCTCAGAGCGAGCGGTGCTCCTCACGGAGCGCGGCGCCCACGGCCAGCAGGCAAGTGGCATCGACGACCGTCTCGGCGGGTATCTCGCATTGCAGCAACGTGCGCAGATTCAGTGTATTGACCTCGAAACCGGTTTCCTTGGCCAGATCGTCGGCCAGCATCGCGCCGCGCGCGCTGCCGGGGGATACCACGATCCGAGTGATCGGCGGCTGATCGAAGTGGCGCTCGTAGTAGTCGAGCGAGCGCTGCAGCTCGAGTACGAAGCCCGCGACATCGAGGCGCGCGTCCGGATCGCTGCCGGCCGCCAGGCGCAGCGTTGCCTGCAGATCCATTTGGCGCGAGAAATAAAAAGTCCTGCCCTTGACCAGAACGATGGTGGCGGCTTTTTCGCTGAGGTGCAGCATCGCAACCCCGCCCGCCGCCGCCGGCGTCAAGGCTGCGAGATTGCGCAGGCATAGCTCCGGCACGTCCACCACGTCAAAGGTTGATACGGCCGCCAAGGCGGCGACGTGCCGGTCGACGGCCGTGCGGCGCGCGGCAATGGCGTACATCATGCGGCCGTGCCCGCCGCGGGCTTGCACTGGAACATCGAAGACGTCGATGACCGCGTCCTCGACGCGATAGTCGATGGATTCCTTCAGACGCCAGCGCATCGCAGCACGCAACTCGGCAGGGGGCACGTCCGGCGCTTCGACCAGCACCAGTTGATAGTCATCGGTGCGCAGCACGGTGCTGACCGGAGCGCGCGGCAATGCCGCCGCACGCAGCACCTCGGACGCCACATCGCCGCCGGCATCCGCGGCGATCGGCAGCAGCTCGCAGCGCTCCAGCACCGGCGCGCCACGGTCGCGGCGCACGACGGCGACGGCAACCTGCGTCGGTCCGAACGCCACGCCAACGCGACACTTCGCGGCCGAGGATTTTTTGAGCAATCCGAACATCCGACACTCCATGCCGAACGGGCTTTGAGATTCAGCCCGTCATTGCAGGGAATATCGGAGCGACGGCGCCTTTCTTTAACAGAAGCGGGCTGTTTGGGGCGGTTAACGGCTGCGCCAGCGGGCGAAACGAGACCGGCGTCACGCCCCGGAAGGTGCCAAACGACCGGCTCTATGGGTGCGTCGGCATCTAGGCCTTGTCCAGCGGGGTGGTGCCGCCGGTGAATTCGCTGCGCGCCTGTGCCAGCCGATAGCGGTGCTCGGTGCGCCAGCGCCTCAAGTCGCGCAGGCCGCACAGGGCATACATCACCTTGAACAGCTGCAGGCGCCACAGCACTTTCGGCGTATCGAACAGGTCGCCGGCGAGCATCGAGATCACGCCCTGTTCCAGCTGCCAGGTATTGCGCGGTTGGCGGAACATCTGTTGCATCACGGGGCCGTTGAAGCGGTAGATGAAGAAGGAGAAGCGCTCCATGCCGGTGCGTTGCCGCTTTTCCAGCTTGCGCAGCAGCGCAGTCTCGCGCTTGGGTTCACGCAGGGCGGTGTCCACCACGGCGGCCGCCTGCTCCGCGCCGCTCATGGCGAGGTACACGCCGGAGGAGAACACCGGATCGAGAAATGCGAAGGCATCCCCCACCAGCACCCAGCCGGGGCCGCCCATCTGCATCGAGTCGTAGGAATAGTTGCCGGTCACGCGCACCTCGTTGCCGATCAGTTCGGCATGCTCGAGGCGGCGCCACAGCGCGGGACTGCATTGCAGGGTCGCTTGCAGGAAGTCGACGGTGCGGCCTTTGCGCTGCTTGAGGTAGTCCGGTCGGCACACCGCGCCGACGCTCATCACCCCGTCGGGCAGAGGAATCATCCACATCCAGCCACGCTCGAAGCTGTAGATGCTGATGTTGCCGGCGTCCGCGCCGCTGCGCCGTTCGGCACCGCGAAAGTGGCCGAAGATGGCGGCGCTTTGATGTTGAGCGTTCCTGCGCCGCAGTTTCCTCTTCGCCGACAAGAAGGCGTCGCGGCCGCTGGCATCGACCACGTAACGCGCCTGAACACGGTAGCTTCGACCGTCATCGCTGTTCACGTCCAGGCGCGTATCGCGCGGTCCGCTCTGCTCGACCTTGACCACTTCCTGGCCTTCGCGCGCGTCCGCGCCGCACTCGCGCGCGTGGTCGTAGAGCATCTTGTCGAAGTCCTGCCGCCACACCTGGAACGCGTGCGGCGGACTTGCGCCGATGGCGCGCGCAAAGGCGTAAGTGTTGTAGCCGCGCTCGTTGTCGGCCTCGAAGTCCGCACCGGGCTTGAAGACGCCGAGGGCGCGCACTTTGTCGAGCACGCCGAGCCGCTCGAAGATCGGCAGATTCATCGGCAGCAGCGACTCGCCGATGTGGAAGCGCGGGTGGCGCGCCTTCTCGAGCGCAATCACGCGGTAGCCGCGGCGCGCGAGCAATGCGGCGGCCGTGCTGCCGCTCGGGCCGCCGCCGATCACTGCCACGTCGCACTGATCGATCGTCATGCCGGCCGGGTCATTTTTGGTCGGCGTAGATCTTGATCAGCCGAAACAGGAAGTCGCGGCAGTCGAGCAGCGACTTCACGCTGACGTATTCGTTGAGGCCGTGAACGTGCCCGAGATCGGGACCGGCGAATAGGGGTTCGATGCCGTAGGTTGGAATACCCGCCGCGTTCAAGAACTCGCCGTCGGTCGCACCGGGCTGCAAGATGGGCAGCACCGGTACGCCGGGAAAATACTCGGCCGCCAGCTTTTTCATCGGCGCCAATACTTGCGCCGTCAACGGCGGCGGCGGCGAGCTGGGTCCGCGAGTTTCCAATGTCGAGACCACGACCTTCGGATCGGCGACCAATTGCTCGAGCTTGCCGCGCACGGTCTCCGCATCGACTCCCGGAAAAATGCGGCAATTGATATTGGCTCTGGCGCGCTGCGGCAGCGCATTGGTGGCATGTCCCGCATCCAGCATGGTCGCGACGCAGGTGGTGCGCAGCGTCGCGTTCCAGCTGGGATCCTTGGCCGAGACCAGCGCGATGGCAGCGGCGTCGTTCGGGTCCTTGACCAGCGCGCGCATGGCGTCGGCCACTGGGGTGTCGCCCTTGGCCGCCTGGATCTCTGCCATGCCGGTGAAATAGGCGCGGTTGCCGTCGGTGAATTGCGCCGGAAAAACGTAGCCTTCGATGCGCAGCAGCGCCGCGGCAAGCCGGTAGATGGCATTGTCCTTGAGCGGCCGGGAGCTATGGCCGCCGGGATTGGTGACTTCCAGGCGGAAGTTCTGCGCCGTTTTCTCGCCGGCCTGGATTTCCAGCGCCACTTTGCGGCCCTCGGTGTCGAGTTCGCCGAAGGCGCCCTCATTGACCGCGAAGGCGGCGTCGATCAGCTCGCGCTGATGCTCGGTGAGCCATTGGGCACCGTTGAAGGCCCCGGCAGTTTCCTCGCCGCAGGTGAGGGCGAGCTTGATCGTGCGCCGGGGGTGATAGTTCTCTTGGCGGTAGCGGATCAACGTGTCCACCCAAATCGCGGCTTCGGCCTTGTCGTCGATGACGCCGCGCGCATAGAACGAGCCGTTCTCTTCGACCAGCTTGAACGGATCGCGTGTCCAATCCTCGCGCTTGGCCTCGACCACATCGATGTGGGCGAGCAGCAGGATCGCCTTCTGCTTCGGCTCCTTGCCGGGATAGACGGCCACCAGCCCGCCCTCCTTGGGGTGATCGGGTGCTGCGAACGGGTGCAGATCGGCGTCGGCGAAACCGGCTGCCTTTAGACGAGCGGCCATGCGCTCCGCCGCCAATGTGCAGCTGCCGTTCGAGAGCGCGGTGTTGGTTTCGATGAGCTCCTGGTACAGCTCGCGAAATTTCGCTTCGCCCGCCCTTGGCTGTGCGCGGGCATACGGGCCGGCGATCAGACCGGTGCAGAACAGGGCAATCGCGGCCGCAGCGATCCGGACTCTACGCATTAGGAACATCCTGGTGGTGATTTCTTGCGCTATGGTAGACGAAAGGCCCGCAAGCGTCGCGCCGCCCGGAGCACCCAGGCTAAGATACGAATATGGAATCGGAATCAAAACTCGCCGCGCAAGCCAAGTTGGATCTGGTGGCGCTCACCCAGAGCATGACTCCTGAGCAACGCCTCGAGGCATTTCTGGCGCACAGCCAATTGATGATGGAGCTTTATATGGCAGGGGAAGAAATTCGGTCCAAATCGGGGCGGTCGCCAAAGTGAGATCGGACGGCTTCGGCCAATCTGCGCTGCTCTTGCTGGATGCGATCGAGGTATTGGCGCGTGAGAGAATCGGTTATGCGGTGATCGGCGCCATGGCGGCGGCGATTCACGGTGTCGTGCGCGCAAGCACCGACGCGGATGTGGTCCTTTCTTTAGGCGGCCGCAAAGGCTCCGATTTGGAGCAGCAGTTCAAGTCGGCTGGTTTTCAGACGGAGTTTCGGCTCGGCGGTGTAGACGATCCGATCCCTGCGGTATTGCAGCTCTCGGATGCTTTCAAAAATAGGGTAGACCTGTTGGTGGGATTGCGAGGTCTTGAGCCGGACGCTTTTTCGCGCGCAATCGAAGTTAAGTTTCAAGGCGCTTCCGTGCGGATAATTTCGCTCGAAGACTTCATCGCGATGAAGGTGTTCGCTGGCGGTCCTCAGGACATGTCCGACGCCCGCAACGCGATCAGGGCAGGCCGTCAGGCGCTCGACCTCGTGCTGGTACGGCGGCTCGCGAAGCGATACGGCCGCGACGCATCTGAAGGCCTGGAAGCGCTGCTGCGCGATGGGTGATCTGCCGATCGGGCGGCTCACGATCCGTCGACGATCTACAGAGCCGAGACGCCCGCCAATTCGGTCAGACTCTGAGCTCGGGTCAGGGCGATGAACTCTCTGATATAGGCGGCCTCGGCGCCGGCGTGGCTGGTGGCGGCGTAGAGTTCGCAGCGCAAACCGCTTTGGCCGATGGGGCGCGACACGACGTAGCCGCGCTCGATGTAGTTGCCGACGGTCCAGGATGGCAGCGCGGCGATGCCGCGGCCGCTCGCGACCAACTGCAAGATGGCGACGGTCAATTCGGCCGTGCGGCGCTTGGGGTTGATCGCCGCGGGCGTCAGGCAGTGCTTCATGACGTCGAGCATCTCGTCCGGCACCGGATAGGTGATGAGCGTTTCATCCGCGAAGTCAGCCGCTTCCAGCCACGCCTTGGCGGCCAACCGATGGCGTGGACTCATGAGAGCCACGCTTTCATAGCGAAACAGGGGACTGAACACCACGTTGGCATGCGCTTCCTGCGGATCGTGGATGATGGCGAGTTCAGCCTCGCCGCGATCGAGCAGCGGCAGCGGGTCGACGACGAACCCGGAAATAATATCCAGTTCGACCTCGGGCCAGAGGGTCCGGTAGGCATCCATGGCCGGCATCAGCCAATCGAAACAGTTGTGGCATTGCACGGCGACGCGCAGCGGCCCGGCATGACCTTGGGCCAGGCGGGCTACATCCCGTCCGGCTTCCGCCACCTGGGGCAGCACCGCGCGCGCCAGGGCGAGCAGCCGCTGGCCAATGGCGGTAAAACGCAGGGGCCGGACGTTCTTTTCGACCAGGGCCGCTCCGTAATGGCTCTCGAGCGCCTTCAATTGGTGCGACAGCGCTGATTGAGTCAGGAACAGGCGCGCCGCCGCTTTGGAGAGGCTGCCGCACTCGGCCAGGGCCAGCAGGGTCTCCAAATGCCGAAGCTCCAATGCCGTCGATGACATGAGCCGGTTTCATCCTTGGTATGAGAATAATGAGCTTGGATCATAGCTTAGGCTGCCGCAAGCTAATCGTCGAGATCATCCGGCTCGGAGACAAGCAATGGCGGATCCAGTGGCAGTGTCATTCGAATTCTTCCCACCCAGCGATGAGTCCATGGGGCAGCAGCTGTGGAATTGCGTGCAGCGCCTCGCCCCGCTGCAGCCGAATTTCGTGTCGGTGACTTACGGCGCCGATGGGTCGACGCGCGCGCGGACCCACGACTGCGTCCTCAGAATCCTGCGCGAGACGAATCTCACCGTGGCGCCGCACCTGACTTGCGTGGGCGCGCCGCGCGCCGAAGTGCTGCGAATTGCGCGGGACTATTGGCAGCAGGGTATTCGGCACCTGGTCGCGTTGCGCGGCGACGCGCCCGCCAATGTAGCGCCGGATGGGAGCTATCGTGCCAACGCCCAAGGATTTGCCTACGCGTCCGACTTGGTGGCGGGACTCGCAGGCGTCGGGAAATTCGATATTTCAGTGGCGGCCTTCCCTGAGGGGCATCCGGAATCGGGCAGCATCGAGGCGGATCTGGAGAATTTGAAGCGCAAGGTTGATGCGGGCGCGGGGCGTGCCATCACGCAGTTCTTCTTCGATACCGATGTGTTTCTGCGCTATCGCGAGCGCTGCGTGGCGGCGGGCATTCGCGTGCCGCTGGTGCCCGGCATCTTGCCGATCACGCGCTTTCCGCAGCTGCTGCGCTTCGCCGAGCGCTGCGGCGCAGCCGTGCCGGCGTGGCTGCGGCAGCGCTTCGACGGATTGGATGATGATCCCGAGACGCGCCGCATGATCGCCGCCAATGTGGCGATCGAACAGGTGCAGCGCCTGCGCGAGCACGGTGTGCAGGAGTTTCATTTCTACACCTTGAATCGCGCGGAGCTCACCTACGCGATCTGTCATGCCTTGGGCCTGCGGCCTCGATTGGCCGAAGCGCAGGTGGCTTGACGTGCCGACGCCGCCGCAAAAAAACTCGCGCGCGCAAGCTTTCATGGCATTGCTGCGCGAACGCCTGGTCATGCTCGACGGCGCCATGGGCACGATGATCCAGCGGCATGCGTTGACCGAGGAGCAGTTCCGCGGCGAACGATTCGCCGCCTGGCGCAGCGATTTACGCGGCAATAACGACTTGCTGACGCTCACCCAGCCCCAGATCATCGCCGCCATCCACCGCGAGTACCTGCTCGCCGGAGCGGATGTCATCTCCACCAACACCTTCAACTCCAGCCCGGTGTCGCAGGCGGACTACGGAATGCAGTCCCTGGTGGGGGAACTCAATCTGGGCGCCGCGCGCCTCGCGCGCCAGGTGGCGGACGACGTGAGCGCGCAGACCGGCCGGCAGCGCTTCGTCGCCGGCGCGCTGGGACCGACCAGCCGCACCGCCTCGCTCTCGCCCGACGTCAACGATCCGGGATTTCGCAATATCAGCTTCGATGAGCTGGTGGCCGGCTACTCGCAGGCGGTACGCGCCCTCATCGAGGGCGGCGCCGATATGATCTTGATCGAGACCGTGTTCGATACCTTGAACGCCAAAGCGGCGCTGTTCGCGGTGCGCACCGTGCTGGATGACAGTGCGACGGATCTGCCCATCATCGTCTCGGGCACGATCAGCGACGCCTCGGGACGCACGCTCTCGGGTCAAACCACCGAGGCCTTCTGGAATTCCATACGCCACGCGCGGCCCGCCGTCGTCGGACTCAATTGCGCGCTCGGCGGCAAGCAATTGCGTCCCTACATCGAGGAGCTGGCGCGCATAGCCGACATCTTCGTGTGCGCCTACCCGAATGCGGGCTTGCCGAATGCGTTCGGCGAGTACGACGAGAGCCCGGAGCAGACCGCGGCCATCCTCGGTGAGTTCGCGGCCAGCGGGTTCCTCAATATGCTGGGCGGCTGCTGCGGCACGACGCCGGATCACATTCGCGCCATGGTTGCGCGCAGTCGCGGGCATTGCGCCGCGCAAGGTGCCGCGCATCGTGCCCGCTTGCCGGTTGAGCGGCCTGGAACCGCTCACCATCGATGCGCGGAGCTTGTTCGTCAACGTCGGCGAGCGCACCAACGTGACCGGCTCGGCCAAGTTTCGCAAGCTCATCGAAGCCGGCGACTATGGCGCCGCCGTCGACATCGCCCGGCAGCAGGTGGCCAACGGCGCGCAGATCATCGATGTGAACATGGACGAGGGCATGCTCGATTCGGCAGCCGCCATGGCCAGATTCTTGAGCCTCATCGCGGGCGAACCGGACATCGCGCGCGTGCCCGTCATGATCGATTCGTCGAAGTGGTCGGTGATCGAGGCGGGTCTCAAGTGCGTGCAAGGCAAGCCCATCGTCAATTCGATCAGCCTGAAGGAGGGCGAGGAGGCGTTCCTCACGCACGCGCGCCTTGTGCATGCGCTATGGCGCGGCCGTGGTCGTCATGGCCTTCGATGAGCGAGGCCAAGCCGACAGCATCGAGCGCAAGGTGACGATTTGCGAGCGCGCCTACGCACTGCTCACGCAACGCATCGGCTTTGCGCCCGAGGACATCATTTTCGATCCGAACATTTTCGCGGTGGCCACCGGCATCGAGGAACACAACCGCTACAGCCTGGATTTCATCGAAGCCACCGCGGCCATCAAGCAGCGCATGCCGGCGGTGCATGTGAGCGGCGGCGTCAGCAACGTGTCCTTTTCGTTTCGCGGCAATGACGCGGTACGGGAAGCCATGCATTCGGTTTTTCTGTACCACGCGATTCGCGCGGGCCTCACCATGGGCATCGTCAATGCCGGCCAGCTCACGATCTACGAGGACATACCGGCGGACCTGCGCGAGCGTTGCGAGGACGTGATTCTGGCGCGCCGCGCCGATGCCACGGAGCGGCTGCTGGAAATCGCGCAAGCGTTCAAGGGCGGCGGTGGCGCTCTCAAGCGCGGCGATGATCTGGAGTGGCGCAAGCTCCCCGTGGAGCAGCGTTTGCAGCACGCGCTGGTGAAGGGTCTCGATGAATTCGTGCTCGAAGACACCGAAGAAGCGCGCCTCAAGGCCGTGCGGCCTCTCGATGTGATCGAAGGTCCGTTGATGGATGGCATGAACGTGGTCGGGGACCTGTTCGGTGCCGGCAAGATGTTCCTGCCGCAAGTGGTCAAGTCGGCGCGAGTCATGAAAAAGGCGGTCTCGGTGCTGGTCCCGTACATCGAGAAGGAGAAATCCGGAGCGAGCCGATCGAACGGCAAGGTGGTGATCGCCACCGTCAAAGGCGACGTCCACGACATCGGCAAGAACATCGTCGGCGTCGTCCTGCAATGCAATAACTTCGAAGTGGTGGATTTGGGCGTGATGGCCTCGTGCGAGAAAATCCTGGAGGCGGCGACGCGCGAAGGCGCCAGCCTCATCGGGCTATCCGGATTGATCACGCCATCGCTCGATGAAATGGTGCACGTGGCCAAGGAGATGCAGCGCCTGGGCTACACGCAGCCGCTGCTGATCGGCGGTGCGACCACCTCGCCGGCCCACACGGCGGTGAAAATCGACCCGCAGTACTTGGGCGCGGTCATCTATGTGAAGGATGCGTCGCGCTCGGTCGGCGTATGCCAGCAATTGGCGACCCAAGCGACACGCGATGCGTATATCGCGAACATCAAGGCGGAACATGAACGGCGCCGCGAACAGCACCGCAACAAGAGCGTCAAGGCGCCGCGGCTGTCGTTGGCCCAGGCGCGCGCGAAGAAACTCAAGACTAGACTGGGCCGCTTACACGCCGCCGGTGCCGAGTTTCATCGGAGTGCGGTCTTTCGACGACTATTCGCTCGATGAGCTCAAGCCCTATATCGATTGGATGCCGTTCTTCAACGCCTGGGAATTTGCCGGCAAATTCCCGGACATCTTGCGCGATCCAGTGGTCGGCGAAGCGGCCTCGAACCTGTACGCGGATGCGCAGCGCATGCTCGAGCAATTGATGGCGGAGAAGTGGCTCAAGGCCCGGGCGGTGGTGGGATTCTTCCCGGCGAACAGCACCGGCGATGATGACATCCTGGTGTTCACGGACGAGGGCCGGCAGAGCCCGCAGGTTCGTCTGCATCACCTGCGGCAGCAAAAATCCAAGCCGCAAAATCAAGCGCAATCCTGTCTGGCGGATTTCGTGGCGCCGTTGGGCGCCGGCCGCGATTACATCGGTACATTCGCCGTCACCGCGGGCATCGGCATCGACGAACACGTGGCGCGCTTCGAAGCTGCGCACGATGACTACAGCAGCATCATGCTCAAGGCGCTGGCCGACCGACTGGCGGAGGCGCTGGCCGAGCGCATGCATGAGAGGGTGCGGCGCGAACTGTGGGGCTATGCCGCGACGGAACAACTCGACACCGACAGTTTGATTCGCGAACAATATCAGGGGATTCGCCCGGCCCCCGGGTATCCGGCCTGTCCCGAGCACTCGGAGAAGGCCACGTTGTGGCGGCTGCTCGATCCGGAATCGAACGCCGGCATCCGCCTCACCGAATCCTTTGCGATGTTTCCGACCGCGGCGGTGAGCGGGTTTTATTTCTCGCATCCGGCGGCGCATTATTTCGGCGTCGGCCAAATCGACCGCGATCAAGTGGCGAGCTATGCGCAGCGCAAGGGGTGGACACTGGCGCAAGCCGAGCGCTGGCTCGCACCAAATCTGGGATATGACCCGGACTTGGTGGATCCGGCGCAAGTGCCGGCTACGGCGGACGCGGCCTAAGAGATCCGCAGCGCTTCTAAGGTTTCGCCGCCGTGAGTATTTGCCGCGCGAGACTCGGCATAGTCGCCGTCGAAATGGTGCCCGCCCTTGAGCTCCACGATGATGAATCTCTTCGGATCGAGCTTGGGGCATAGCGAGTCGCTTTCATCCTCGCCGTAGATGCACAGCACCGGCATGCCGGTAATGCGGTTGATTTCGGGCAGTGTCGCCGGTCCCGAATTGCTGTCCGAGATCCAGCTGCTCACGTGAAATTCGAACAGAGCGTGCTCGGACATTCCCATGACCGCGGTCAACGCAACGCGGGCGCGGGTGGCCTCGGGCAGCCGGTCACCGCGAACGGCAGCACGTCGGCGCCTTGCGAATAGCCGATCAACAGCACGCGCTGCTTGCCGAAATGCGGTGCGTAGTAGCGGATCAGGCGGTCGGTGTCCGCCGCCAGACCTTCGGGCGTGCGCGCCGTCCAGAAATAGCGCAGCGAATCGAGGCCCACGACCGGGATGCCCTTGGCGCTGAGCGCGGCGGCGACATCCTGGTCGAGTCCGGCCCAGCCGCCGTCGCCGGACATGATGATGGCGAACGCATCGGATGGCGATGCCGCGGTTGCGCGGCGACCTCGACCACCGGCAGATCGCTCAACGCGGCCGGCAGCGCGCGTCGCGCGCGCGGCGGCTGATTGTGCGCGGCGAGCTTGCATCGTAGCCGGCGGTGATTGCGGCACGCCCACCTGGGCAGCGTCACGGTCGCCGCGCCGCGGATCGGGGCGATGAATTGCTGCGCCGTGCCGGCCGGGCAGGAGCGGTGCGCTTCGTCCTCGCAGGTTGACCCAGGGATTGCCCAGACTCTTGACCGGGAGCAGGTCGAGACCGCGGCCGCTGCGGGTGAATTCGAGCCCGGAACCCTTGCACAGCGGCTTGTTCAAGTCGAGGTTGGGGCAGAAATCCAAGGTCATCGCGGCGCGCGAAGGTGTTGCGCGGCGCCTGCGCGAGCATGGCGTACGCCATGGCGGCGCCCGAGGAGATTCCGACCAGGATGGGCGAGCAGATAAGTGGAGGCTGTGAAAGTAGGCCTGCACGAAGTGGCTCAGATTCTCCAGGTCGCCGTCGGGAAACAAGCATTCATCCGCCATCGGCTTCGAGAGTTGCCCTGAACTTGGCGCCAATCGATGCCGGCGACCATCGCGCCTTGCTGCGCCAATTGCCGCGCCGGCCGGTCCGCCGTGGCCTTCCAGCCTTCGTCGCCCGACACAAACAGCACGAAACCGCGGGCGTTCTGGCCGGCCGGTAGATGGGCAAATCCTTGAAGCGGCCGTGACTGAGGTGCGTCGCGGGGCCGCTGCGCCGACGGTCGCCGGCAGCCGGCGCGGCGCCGTTGCCGGCGGACAGGCGCCGCACAGGCCGCCAGCAGGCTCGCGGCGGCAGCCACGTCGATCGAAATACGCGCAAAGCTCTCATGCATCACCTCGGGTCGGACAAATACAAGGATGACAGGTCATCGATGGTCATTTTTCGTGCCGCAGAATAGCGGCGAAAATGAAGTCGATCGAGCTAGTGTATTTCAACGCCGGCGGCGGGCATCGCTCCGCGGCCCTGGCGCTCGACTCCGTCATCCAGGAATCGCCCTGCCGTGGACGCGTGACGCCTGGTCAATCTCTTCGAAGTCCTCGATCCGCAGGGACATCTTCGGCAAAACCACCGGGCATCAAGCCCGAACAGTACTACAACGCGCGGCTGGCACGCGGCTGGACTTTGGGCTTGGGTCAGGAGCTGAAGGTGTTGCAGGCGCTCATTCGCTTGAGCCACAAATCCTTGACCGCACGGTTGCGGCGCCATTGGCAGAAGACCCGGCCGGATCTCGTGGTGTCGTTGGTGCCCGAATTTCAATCGCGCCATGTATCAGGCGCTGCAAGGCGGCGCGGCCGAACGTGCCCTATGTGACCATCCTGACCGACTTCGCCGACATCGCCGCCGCATTTCTGGATCGAGCCGAATCAGGCGCAGCATTTGATTTGCGGGACCGCCAAGGCGGTCGGCGCAGGCCCGGGCCGCGGGCTACGACGAGTCGCGCATTCACGCGACCTCCGGCATGATCATTCGTCCGGATTTCTACCGCGAATCTGAACATCGATCGGCGCGCCGAGAGGATCAAGCTGCAGCTCGATCCGGACCGGCCGACGGGTATCGTCATGTTCGGCGGCCACGGATCGAAGGTCATGCGCAGCATCGCGAAGCGCCTGGACGACACGCAGCTCATTCTGATCTGCGGCCACAATTCCACGCTCGCGGATGAGTTGCGCGCGATGCGCTGCGCGGCGCCGCGCGCCGTCATCGGATTCTCGGCGCAAATCCGCTATTTCATGCAGCTCAGCGATTTCTTCATCGGCAAGCCCGGTCCCGGCAGCATCAGCGAAGCCATGCAGCAGCGGCTGCCCGTCATCGTGGTGCGCAACGCATGGACCATGCCGCAGGAGCGCTACAACGCCGAATGGGTGCAGGAGCACGGCGCCGGCGTCGTGCTCGACTCCTTCAAGCGCGATCGGCAGCGGCGTATCCGCGGTGACCGCGCCGGCTGGACGAGTATCGCGCCAGCGTCGGCCGCATTCAAAACCGCGCGATATTCGAAATTCCGGCCATCCTCGAGCGAAATCCTGCGCCTCAGCGATGCAGACGCGGATAGGCGTCGATTTCATCCAGCATTTCCGGGCCGCCCAGTGCCTGCATCTGGCTCAAGATCCATTCTCGCCGCTGCTGAACGTACCTGGACGGTGCCGCCGCCGAGTAGCGCTCTGGGTTCGGCAATACGGCGGCGAGGACGGCGGCATCGCCGCGCGTGAGGCGGCTCGCGCTCTTGTGGAAGAATCGTTGCGCTGCGGCTTCGGCGCCGTAGGTGCCTAGCCCAAATTCGGCGATGTTGAGATAGATCTCCAAGATACGCCGCTTCGGCCACAGGCTCTCGATCAGGAGCGTGAAATAAGCCTCGAGGCCCTTGCGAAAATAGCTGCGTCCTGACCAGAGGAAGAGGTTCTTGGCGACTTGCTGGCTGATGGTGCTCGCGCCGCGCACCTTGTGGCTGTGCTGATTCAGGGCATAGGCCTTTTCGATGGCCTCGACATCGAAGCCCCAGTGCTCGGGAAACTTCTGATCCTCCGAGGCGACGACGGCGAGCGGCAGGTTGGGCGAGATCCGATCCAAATCGACCCAGGTATGGCGAGATGCGTAGTTCGAATCGCGGCCGGCCCACGCCGCCAGCTGCGCTTGTGCCATGAATGCGCTGAAGGGCGGATTGATCCAGCGCAGCATGAGCACTGCGAGCACGCTCGACGCAATGCAAATCACGACCAGCCACACGATTGCCCGCAGCAGCCGGGCCAAGATTGATCGGTTGCGCGCCACGCAGGCGTCAGGCAGGAATTCGCTTGACGCTCTTCATGATGACCGCATCCACCGGGACATCGTCGAACCCGCGCCGGCGGCCGGTCTCGACCGCCGCGATCTGGTCGACGACGTCCATGCCATCGGTGACGCGCGCAAATACGGCGTAGCCGAAGTTGCCGCGCGAGTGATCGAGGAAGTCGTTGTCCTTCAAATTGACGAAGAACTGCGAAGTCGCGCTGTTGATGTCGTTGGTGCGCGCCATGGAGAGCGTGCCGCGCTTGTTCTTGACGCCGTTGTCCGCCTCGTTCTTGACGGGCGGCTGCGTGCGCTTCTGCGCCATGTCTTCCGTGAAGCCGCCGCCTTGGATGACGAAGCCGGGCACGATGCGGTGAAAGATCGTGCCGTCGAAGAAGCCATCGTCGACATAGTGCAAGAAATTGGCAACGGACAGAGGGGCGTCCTTCTCGAGCAGCTCGATGGTGAAATCGCCCAGCGTGGTTTCGAAGCGGATCATGAGGTTTCCTGGTTTTGGGAGTGAGTGGTTCCCAGCGTAACGCGGGGAAAGCCTGAGAGATCAAGATGCGAGCCGATGGAGACGAAGCCGTGCTGCAGCAGCAGTTGCGCGACGCTTGGCGCTTGATCGCGGCCGTGCTCCATAATCAGCCAGCCGCGATCATGCAAGTGCGCCGGCGCGCCGGCGGCGATTGTCGTCAGGGCCTCGAGGCCGGTAGGCCCGTCGCAAAGCGCGATCCGGGGCTCCGCCGCCAGCTGTTGCAGCGCCGGATCGGCGGCGGCCACGTAGGGCGGATTGGCCACGATCATGTGGAAGCGCTTGCCGGACAGCGCCGCGAACCAATCCCCCAGGCGCCAGTCGATGCGCGAGAGTCCGAGCTCGCGCCCGTTCTGCATTGCGACCTCGAGCGCCGCGGCTGAAATATCGACGGCGGTGATTTCGACGGCGGGCCTCTCGGTCGCGATGGCGAGCGCGATCGCGCCGCTGCCCGTGCCGAGATCGAGCACCGCAGCCGCGCGATCGCGCGGCAAGCGCTGCAAGGCCTGTTCGACCAAGACTTCTGTTTCCGGCCGAGGCACGAGCACGGCGGGCGTCACGCGCAGATTCAGCGACCAAAATTCGCGCCTCCCGGTCAAATAGGCAACGGGCACACCCTGCCGGCGCGCATCGATCAGGCGGGCGTAGCTTTGTTCGCAGTCGCTCGCACAAGGCTCGTTCCCCCGCGCGATCAATCCCGGGCGCGACAACCCGAGGAGCTTGCCGAGCAGCAATTCCGCGTCGAGCCGCGGCGAATCGCTGTGGCCGTGCAGAGCGCGCGCGGCATTTTGCAGAGCAGCGGAAACGGTGTTCATTCGAGCTGCTGCGTTCATTCGACCTGTTGCGCGAGTTCTTCGGCCTGATACTCCTGATTCAAGGCGCGAATCAGTTCGTCCAGATTGCCGTTCATGACGTCGTCGAGTTTGTAGAGCGTGAGATTGATGCGATGGTCGGTGACCCGCCCTTGCGGGAAATTATAAGTCCGAATGCGCTCGGAACGATCGCCCGAGCCGACCTGCAATTTGCGCGATTGCGCTTGGCTGGTCTGCTGCTTCTCGCGCTCGGCGGCCAACAACCGGGCTTTGAGGAGCGACATGGCGCGCGAGCGGTTCTTGTGCTGCGAGCGCTCGTCCTGGCACTCGACGACGACGCCGGTGGGTATGTGCGTGATGCGAATCGCCGAATCGGTCTTGTTGACGTGCTGGCCGCCGGCGCCCGAGGCACGAAAGGTATCGATGCGCAGGTCCGCGGGATTCAACTCGACGGCCTCGACCTCTTCCAGCTCAGGCAGGATGGCCACCGTGCAGGCCGAGGTGTGAATGCGCCCCTGTGCCTCGGTGGCGGGCACGCGCTGCACGCGGTGCGTTCCCGATTCGAATTTGAGCAGCGAATAGGCGCCGCGCCCGATGATGCGGCTGATGATCTCCTTGTAGCCGCCATGCTCGCCCGGGCTTTCGCTCAAGGTTTCGACGCTCCAGCCCTTGGATTCGGCATAGCGGGTGTACATGCGAAACAAGTCCCCGGCAAAGATCGCGGCTTCATCGCCGCCGGTGCCGGCACGCACTTCCAGGAAGATATTGCTGTCGTCATGCGGATCCTTCGGCACGAGCAGGCGCTGCAACTCGAGTTCTTCGGCTGCGAGGCGCGGTGCGAGATCCGCGAGTTCCTCTTCGCCCATGGCGGCCGTGGCGGGGTCCTTGTCGGAGGCCAGGGTGCGGGCAAAGCCCAAATCTTCCTCGAGCGCCAAGAAGCGCCGATAACGCTCCACCAGCGGCCCCAGCCTCGCGTATTCCATCGACAGTTCACGGAATTGGTTTTGACGCGCAATGACGCCCGCGTCCGACAGCAGGCGGCTGATTTCCTCGAACCGCTCGTCCAATTTTTCGAGCTTGCGCCGGATGGAATCTTTCATGGCGGCGGGATTATAGCGGCGAAAAACTCAATGCCGGTCGCGTTCTTCGGTCAATAGCCGCGTCACCGCCTCGGCCAGGGCGGAATCCTCGAGTTCGGCGGCCTGACGCAAGGCCTGCGTGGGTGTATGCAACAGCCGATTCGTCAGGGTGTTGGCGAGGTAGTCGAGAACCTCGTCGGGGGATTTGCCCGACGCCAGCAGTCGCCGCGCCTGCTCCACGGTTTGCGAGCGGATGCCATCCGCGTGCTCACGCAGCGCACGGATGGCGGGGCCCGCGTCCTGGGCGCGTGATTCACTCAAGAATCGCGCGACCTCTTCATCGATGACCAAGCGCGCTCCGCCCGCCGCCACGACGCGCTGCTGGCGGTTTTCGTCGATCAACTGCTGCAGATCGTCGATCGAGAACAGGTAGACATCTTCCAGGTCGGCGACGGCCGGATCGATGTCGCGCGGCACCGCCAAATCCACCATGAAAATCGGTCGATGACGCCGCACGCGAATGGCGGCCTCCGCCGAGTTGCGGGTAATGAGGGGGACGGCGCTGGCGGTGCAGGCGATGACGATGTCTGCCTGGGCCAGTTCCTTGTCGAGGTCGTCGAGTCCGACGGCATGCGCCTTGAGTTCACCCGCCAGCGCCTGCGCCCGGCTTAAGGTGCGGTTGGCGATGACCAAGCGTTTGACTCCGGCGCTCATGAAATGGCGTGCGGTGAGCGCGTTCATGTCGCCGGCGCCCACCAAGAGGGCGGTGTGAGCGCTCAAATCCGAGTACATCCGCCGGGCCAGACTGACCGTGGCGGAAGCGATCGACACCGCGTTCTCGCCGATCCGGGTCTCCGATCGCACGCGCTTGGCGGCCGAAAAGGCTGCCTGGAACAGCTTATTGAGCGCAGGTCCGGTACTGCCGGCCGCTTGCGCTGCGCGGTACGCGTCTTTCAGCTGACCTAAGATCTGCGCCTCGCCGAGCACCATGGAATCGAGTCCCGAGGCGACGCTGAAGGCGTGCTCCACCGCGCGCTGTTCGCGGTGCACGTACAGGCTGGACGCGAGGTCGAGATTGTTGCCGTGATGCCTCTCGAGCCAATTCGAGAGCTCCGCGCCGCTCGCCGAGCCTGCCCAGTACACTTCGGTGCGATTGCAGGTGGACAGGATCACCACCTCCGCGACCCCGGCTTCCTGCCGCAGTGTGCGCAGCGCCGTATGCAATCGCTCCTCGCTGAAAGCCACCTTTTCGCGCAGCGCGACCGGTGCGGTTTTGTGATTGAGGCCGAGGACGTTGAATGGCATTGAAGCGCTTTTGAACCGTAACCCTATGATTCTGGTGGAAGAGCCATCGCTATATCAAGCTTAGAATCCGCCGCACCAGGGTAGTCATTTCGCTATAGTGAGGCCGTGTCCTCGATATCAACCTTTGCAAGGGCTGCCATAGGACTCGGGTTCGTTGTCTGTGCCGCCTGTGCCGGCATGGCCAAAAAGCCCGAAGACGCCGCGGTCCCGCAGGCATTTTATACCGTCACGGCCGAGATAGCCCTTGCCCGGCATCAGCCGCGCCTCGCAGCGCTGCAGTACGCCGCCGCCGCGTCGCGGGAAACCGACATCGAGTTGCTGGCACGCGCGACGCAGGTCGCGACCGAATCCTTGCAACCGACTTTGGCGGAACAGGTTGCCGCGCGCTGGATCAGCGTCGATCCCAAGTCGGTGGAAGCGCAACGCGCGGCGGGGCGAGCCGCGTTGTCGCTGCAGCGGATCGATCAAGCCGCCACTCACTATGGCTTCGTGCTCGGCAACTCGCCGATTGGCACGGAGGCGGAATTCACGGCGCTCGAGGCCTACCTCACGGGCAATGACAACATATTCGGCGCGCGACAGCTGGCGGATCGGCTGGCCGGGTCGTATCCGTCCTCCGCGGCCGCTCTGCGAGTCCAGGGGTTCACGGCGCTGCGTGCGGACGATCCGTCCGCCGCGGTACGCAGCTTCACCGCGGCGCTGGCGATCCCTGCTTCCAACGGGCCCAACAATGAGGCGGCACGCCGTGAACTCAAGCAAACGCTGGCGCGTGCCGAGATCCTGGCGGGCGATGCCGAAGGTCCGTTGGCGCAGGCGCGGGAGAAACTCGATCACGAAGATTCGCCCGCCAATCGCCTCGACTACGCCTTGTTGCTGATGACGGCGCAACGCGATTCGGCAGCGACACAGCAGCTGGAGACGCTCGCGCGCAACGCCGAATACGCCCCGCTGGCGGTGCGCCTGTTGGGTCTCATTGAATTCCAGGCGGGGCATCTCGATGCCGCCACGGTGAGGTTTGCCGAGCTGTTGCGGACCGAGAAATATCTTGATGATGCATTCTATTATTTGGGCTTGATTGCCGACCGTCACGGCGATGTAGAGCACGCGCTGCGCTTATACGCGCAGGTCCAGAGCGGCGAGAACATGGTGCCGGCGCTGCTGCGGGCGACCGCCATATTGCAGACGCACGGAGCGGCCGCGGCCGCCGAAGAATTGCTCGACCGGCTGATCGAGGATGAACCGCAGCGCGCACCGGAAATCGTCGCGGCCCGCGCGCGGCTTTACGCCGATTCAGGCGATTTCCCGAAGGCCGTTGCGGTACTCGAGCAAGGCATCATGGAATATCCGGACAGCGTCGACCTGCGTTATGCCGAGGCGTCGATCTTCGAGGAACAGGGGCGCATGGCCGATGCCTTGCGCGACCTGACGAAAGTCGTGAATGCGCGGCCGGATGACCCGGCGGCTTTGAATGCGCTGGGGTACACCTTGGCCGATCACTCGCGGGATCTGAAGCGGGCGCGCCGGCTGATCGAGAGCGCTCACACCGCGGCGCCAAAAAACGCGGCAATTCTCGACAGTTTGGGGTGGGTGCTGTTCCGCGAGGGCCATCCGGCGGAAGCCGAGGGCTATTTGCGAGACGCCTACGCGGATGATCGCGGCGGCGACATTGCGGCGCATCTGGGCGAGGTGCTATGGCAGCTCGGCCGCACCGCCGACGCGGACCATATTTGGTCCGAAGCCAGCATCGCCGACAGCGACAATCGCCTGCTCAAGTCCACGCGGCAACGATTCCACGCCGCCCCGCCTGCACCTCCGCCGCCCGCGGCGCCGCCGGCGCCCACGACCCCGCCTGCACCCGCGACCCCGCCTGCGCTGCGACAGTCCTCGCCGACTGCGAACTAAAGACGATGCGCGGTGCGGTTTCCCTGCTGTTGATGTGCACCGTGCTTGCCGCGTGCGTGACGACCCGGCGCCCACCGGTGCCTTTGAATGAAGGCTGGGAGCAGCGCGCCGCCGATTTGCAGAAGCTTAGGTACTGGCAGCTCGATGGCCGCGCGGCCGTCGCCGTCGGCACGCAGGGCTGGCAAGCCAGCTTGAACTGGCGCGAGCACGGCGATGCGGCGGAAGTTCACTTGTCGGGACCGCTCGGCGTCGGCGCGCTGCTGCTCAAGCGCACACCCGACGGACTATCGTTGAACGGCGCGCCGCCGAGCGATGCGGTGCTCGCGCAGCTGCAGGATCGACTGGGGTTCGAGCTGCCGATCGATCATCTGCGGTTCTGGCTGCTCGGCGTGCCCGATCCGGGCGCGCCCTTCGAGCTCACGCGCAACGATCAGGACCGTGCTCTGCGCTTGACTCAAGGCGACTGGGCCGTCGACTACGATCGCTATGTGCCGGTTGACGGCGACGTGCTGCCCGGGCACCTGGTGATGAGCCGCGAGGGCGTGCGCGTGCGCATCGCGGTCGATCGATGGCTGGCGCGATGAGCGCCGCACGTCCGTGGCCGGCGCCGGCCAAGCTCAATCTTTTTTTGCACATCCTGGGAAGGCGGCCCGACGGCTATCATGAATTGCAAACCTGCTTTCAGTTCGTCGATCTCTGCGATGAGATCTCGCTCGAGGTACGCGCCGACGGCAGGATTCGCCGCGTCGCCGCCATCGCCGATGTGGCGGAGGAGGCCGATCTTTGCGTGCGCGCGGCGCGCGCCCTGCAAAGCGCCGCCGGTTGCGCACTGGGCGCAGACATCAGCGTGCTCAAGCGCATACCCATGGGTGGCGGTCTGGGTGGCGGCAGTTCCGATGCGGCGACCTGCCTGGTCGCCCTGAATCATCTGTGGCAACTAAGCTGGCCCATCGACGATCTGGCGGCCCTCGGACTTAAGCTGGGGGCGGATGTGCCCGTGTTCGTCCGGGGACGGGCGGCGTGGGCGGAGGGAATCGGCGAGCGCCTCACGCCATTGTATCCGCCGGACGCGCCTTCTGAGACTAACTACTTGATTTTAAAGCCGAATATTGGCGTCAGCACGGCCGAGGTATTTCAGGACATTGAATTGACAAGGAATTCTGCGCCCATCACAATTCACGGTTTCCTGGCGTCTGGTGGGCGGAACGACTGCTTGAGCGTCGTGCGGCGCCGATATCCCGAAGTGGCGCGCGCGCTCGATTGGTTGTCGGGCTTCGGGCCCGCTCGCCTGACGGGCACCGGCGCCTGTGTTTTTTTGGCCTGTGAGATGCCGGCTCGTGGGCGCGAGATCTTGAGGGAATTGCCGCCGGGCTGGAATGGTTTTTTGGTGCGCGGACTGAACGACTCGCCTTTGCTTGAAAGATTAGCGACAGCTTGAGTTTCGGCCCCGCTCGTTTCGCCGATCGTTGATTCCAAGTTGGGGTGTCGCCAAGCGGTAAGGCAGCGGGTTTTGATCCCGCCATACGGAGGTTCGAATCCTTCCACCCCAGCCAAAATTTTGCGGTGGGAACGATTGGTCGACCGAAAAATGGTCCTAGAGAGAGAAGTTAGCAGAGGAAGGATAACGCCCGAACGGGCGGCCCCGAAGGGGTGAGGCCCGCAGGGCCGAATAATCCTTCCACCCCAGCCATTTTTTTGCGGGGGGAAATTGGTCGACTGAGAAATTGTCTTTAGAGTTTTCAGCCCATGTCGCAGAGTAAAGAGTTCGATGCATTGACGATTGCCGTGTTCACCGGCAAGGCGAACCCGACGCTCGCGCACGAGATTGCGCGGCACTTGCATGTGCAATTGGGCCGGGCCGACGTGGGCCGCTTCAGCGACGGTGAGGTGAGCGTCGAATTGATGGAAAACGTGCGCGGCCGCGACGTATTCATCGTGCAGTCGACCAATCCGCCGGCGGAAAATTTGATGGAGCTCTTGATGATGACCGACGCCTGCCGGCGGGCGTCGGCGAAGCGCATCACCGCGGTGGTGCCGTACTTCGGCTACGGGCGCCAGGATCGCCGGCCGCGGGCGACGCGGGTCGCCATCACGGCGAAGCTGGTCGCCAACATGATCGCGAGCGCCGGGGTCGATCGATTGCTCACCGTCGATTTGCATGCGGATCAGATCCAGGGCTTTTTCGACATACCAGTCGACAACGTGTACGCCTCGCCGGTGCTCTTGGGCGATGCCTGGAAGCAGAAGTATCAGAACATGGTCGTGGTCTCGCCGGATGTCGGCGGCGTGGTGCGCGCACGCGCATTGGCGAAGCGCTTGGATGATGCGGAGTTGGCCATCATCGACAAACGCCGGCCGCGGCCCAACGAATCTAAGGTCATGAACATCATCGGCGAAGTCGAGGGGCGGACCTGCGTGCTGATCGACGACATGGTCGATACGGCCGGCACATTGTGCCAGGCGGCGCAGGCGCTCAAGGACGAGGGCGCGCTCAAGGTGGTCGCCTACATCACGCACCCGGTGTTGTCCGGCACCGCGATCGAGCGCATTGCGAAATCCAAGATGGATGAATTGGTGGTGACGGATACCATCCCGCTGTCGGAGGCCGGCAAGGCCTGCACGAAGATTCGCCAGCTCAGCGTGGCGGGACTGCTCGCGGAGACGGTGCGGCGGATCAACGACGAGGAGTCGGTGAGCTCGCTGTACATAGATTGATTGGTCGGTGGCCGCGCAATTGGTCGCGATGTGCGGGCGCCTAGTTTGTAATGTAACTGGAGAAGATTATGAAAACCTCTTTCGAACTCGTCGCCGAGTTCCGCGAGACGCAAGGCAAAGGTGCGAGCCGCCGCCTGCGTCACGAAGGAAAAGTACCGGCAATTCTGTATGGCGGGCACGCCGACGCGCGCACCCTCACTTTGAGCCACCAGAAGCTCTTGATCATGCTCGACAACGAGCGCTTCTATTCGACCATCCTCAGTTTGAAGGTGGGCGATCAGACGCAGGCGGCCATCTTGAAGGACGTGCAGCGGCACCCGTTCAAGAACGCCATCGTGCACGTCGATTTTCAGCGCGTCGAGGAAAACGAGAAGATTCGCATCAGCATTCCGCTGCATTTCACCGGCGCGGCCGTTTCTCCCGGCGTCAAATCGCAGGGTGGAATCGTGTCGCACATGCGCACCGAGACGGAAGTCTCGTGCCTGCCGAAGGATTTGCCGGAATTCATCGAAGTAGACATTTCCGGATTGTCCTTGAACGAGAGCATCCATCTCTCGCAGCTCAAGGTACCGCCGGGCGTCACGCTGACGGATCTGGTGAAGGACGACGCGGCGGTGGTGGCCATTCATAGCCCGCGTGCCGAAGAGCCCGAACCGACGGCGGTGGCGGCAGCCGGCGAGCCGACGGCGGAAGGCGCGGCAGCGGCGCCCGCGGCAGCGGCAGCGACCGGCGCAGCCGGTGCGGATGCGGCGAAGAAGGCCGAACCTGCGAAGAAAGAGGAAGCCAAAAAGGAACCGGCAAAGAAAGACGCCAAGAAATAGCTTCTTTCATAGTTTTGGATCCGTGGGGCCGTCGGCAGGGCGGCCCTTGTTTTTTCTATTTACGGTGCAATGAGCGTCATGTCTGGTTTACCGTTGCGCATCATCGTCGGTCTGGGCAATCCCGGCCCCGAACATCTGGTGACCCGCCACAATGCGGGTTTCTGGTTCGTGGACCTGCTCGCGCGCCGGCATGGCGGCGAGTTTCGCGACTATCGCAAGTACTCGGGAGAAACGGCGCGCATCAGCATCAGCGAGCAGGGCGTGATACTTGCTGAAGCCGACTACCTACATGAATCGCAGCGGCCTGTCGGTGCGCCAGCTCAGCGAATTCTACAAGATTGCGCCCGAGCACATTTTGGTCGCGCACGACGAGCTGGACCTGCCGGTGGGCAGCGTGCGCTTGAAGCAGGGCGGGGGACATGGCGGTCACAACGGCCTGCGCGACACCATCGCGCATATCGGCGAGACTTTTTGGCGGCTGCGCCTCGGGATCGGGCATCCCGGCAACAAGGCCGAAGTGATCGACTATGTGCTGACGCGCGCACCGCGCGCCGAAGAGGACCTGATTCTGGAGGCGATCAGCACTGCGGCGGATTGCATGCCTTTATTACTCGAGCAGGGCGCGGAACGCGCCATGACCCGGCTGCATAGCCGGGCGGGGAAAACCTGATGCCCATTCGCTGCGGAATCGTCGGCTTGCCGAACGTGGGCAAGTCCACGTTGTTCAACGCGCTGACGCGCGCGCAGATCGCGGCGGAAAATTATCCGTTCTGCACCATCGATCCCAATGTGGGCGTGGTGCCGGTACCGGACCCGAGACTTGCGAAGCTTGCGGCCATCGTGCATCCGGAGAAGATTCTGCCGACGACGGTGGAATTCGTGGATATCGCGGGGCTGGTGGCGGGTGCGTCGAAAGGGGAGGGATTGGGCAATAAGTTTCTCGCACACATCCGCGAAGTCGATGCGCTGGCGCACGTCGTGCGCTGCTTCGAGAACGACGACATCATCCATGTGGCCGGCAAGATCGATCCCGCCGGCGACATCGAAGTGATCAACACCGAGCTGGCACTCGCGGATCTCGACAGCGTGGAGCGGGCCTATCAGAAGGCGTTGAAGGCGGCCAAGGCGGCAGACAAGGATGCAGTCAGATTGCGGGACCTGCTGGAGAAAGTACGCGCTCAATTGAATCTCGCGAAGCCGGTGCGCCTGCTCAAGCTCGACGTCCACGACCACGCGCTGCTGCGCGATCTGCACCTGCTGACGGACAAGCCCGTCATGTACGTCGCCAATGTCGATGAGAACGGGTTCAGCAACAACCCACGGCTCGATCAGGTGCGCGAGATTGCACGCTCGGAAGGCGCCATCGTGGTGCCGATCTGCGCGGCGATCGAGGCCGAAATCGCGCAACTGGAGGAGGCCGATCGGGCCGAATTCCTGGCGGAGCTGAAGTTGGATGAGCCGGGGCTCAATCGCGTCATCCGGGGCGGGTATTCGCTGCTGGGCTTACAGACCTATTTCACGGCCGGCGTCAAAGAGGTGCGCGCCTGGACGGTGCACGCGGGAGCGACCGCGCCGCAGGCGGCGGGCGTCATCCATACCGACTTCGAGCGCGGCTTCATTCGGGCGGAGGTCATCGCCTACGATGACTTCATTGCGTTCAAGGGGGAGGGGGGCGCCAAGGAGGCGGGCAAGCTGCGCCTGGAGGGCAAGGAGTACATTGTCAAAGAGGGCGATGTGATGCACTTTAGGTTCAACGTTTAGGGGTCCCCCAGCAAGATCCAATATATTGGACTGATGAACCTGCATGCAATCGGTCGCCTCATCGCCGATCAGCGTCGCGCCAAGGGCCTTACGCTTACTCAATTGGCTTCCCAGGCGGAGGTAGGTCGCTCAACGATCGCGGCCCTAGAAGCCGGCAAGCTATCTGAACTCGGACTGGAACGCGTCAGTCGACTGTGTGCCGCCGTAGATTTGGTGCTCGAAGTTCGCCCAGTTGAACTCAAGGAGCCATTGATGGCGCATCGGCATCTATCAGAGACAGCCGGGCGCGAGCTTACCAAGGCTGCCATCGACGATATCATTACACGGGGCACCATCAGCACCTGGCGCAAACTCATTGACGCGGTGAACCGCGATGCATCCGGGCGCATCGCTCGCCGAGTCGGTGACTTGGCCCGAGCTTTGGGTAAGGATGACCTGAAGGCACGTGCTTTCGGATCGCTTTTACGCAGGCTTCGGCGTACCGCGCGCGACACGGTTGCCTAGTGAGCAAGCGAGCGGTCATTCCCGATTGGGAAGCTCTGCTTGCGCATGCAGCGCTGCTGCAGACGAAAATACCCGCGGCCATACGATGCAGCGATCCGCGCATTGGAATCCATCGCTGGCTGGCGAACGCGGCGCCGCGTGAGGGGTAAGATCGTGCTAGGCAATGTCGAAGGCATAGACGCCGGATTGCGCAACCAGCGTCGCTCCGCGCCGTTGGAGACCATCGAGATGTCAGTGCAGGGCGGTCGCCGCCTTCGATTGCCGACGCTTGAGGAGACGCTGCGCATCAAAGCTTTTCTGATTGTTGACCGCAATGCGACTCGCGATTATCTCGATGTTGCTGCGCTGTCTCACCATATTGGTCTGAAACGAAGTGTCGCGGCGTTGGAGCGCATGCAGAGGTTATAATGCGGAGTTCACGGGTGAGAACGGCGACGTGCTTACTTCGTTGGTCGTAAAGCTAACCCTGCCTGATCCATACGATCTGACTGACATTGACCTGTCCGAGTACAAGGGGATCGTGGCGCCATGGAATTCCTGGCGCGCAGTTCAAGAGCAGTGCGCCGCGCTTGCCGCGGCGCTGGTAGGGGCGCCTGACCACTGAGCGGCAGTCCAAAGAAAATACGATTTGGAGCGTGTTGGAAAATCGGTGAGGCGGCAAGGCGAGACATACCGGTGATACCGACGGCGCAGCCGGCAGCTAAAAGTCGATAAGCTGTTGATTTTCAAGAAGAGGATCCGAAATCGAGCTTGACGGGCGAGGCTGCCTTGAGGACAATCCGCGGCTCTTCGTGGTGAGGTAGCTCAGCTGGTTAGAGCGTGGCACTCATAATGCCGAGGTCGAGGGTTCGAGTCCCTCTCTCACCACCAAAATCAACGGGTTACGAACTCAACGCTCGGCATTTGTCCGGCATGTGCGCGTCGCGCATATTTGTGTGCCAGCGTAGACGCGAGCGGCGGCCTACACCAATGGTATGATTTAGTCACACTATTGATGCATATGGAGGTAAGCATTCCGCTAACCCCGTTTGCCGACCCGAGCGTCGGCGGCGCTGGCGTCGCCGGGATCTAATCGCCCAAGGCTCGATTAACCCCGTACTGGTGTTTCGCGCGAGATCGGAGTAGAGGGCCGCCGCGTCAGGCGGCGGCCGGTTGCGAACGTTCCTGCGTTTTCTTCTTCTGTTCTTCCAGCACCGGCTTGACGTTCCAGGGCAGCAGCGCCTCGACCTGCACCACGGTGCTGGCCGCGGGCAGATGCTCGAACAGATAGTTCAGGTACGCGTACGGCTCCACGTGATTGGCACGGCAGGTCATCACCAGCGAATACAGGTTGGCGCTCGCCTGGGCGCCGGCCGCATCGTAGGCGAACAGCCAGGCTTTTCTGCCGGTCGCGTAGCTTTTTATTTGCCGCTCAACGTAATTATTATCGATCGGCATCTCGGCATGATCCAGATGCCGCACCAACTTTGGCCACTGACGACTGGTGTACCCGAGCGCCTTGCCGAGCGCGCTGTTCGGTGGGGTGCCGGGCAGCAGATCATCGACCCAGGCCTTGAACTTCTCCAGGATGGGCTTGGACTTCTCCTGGCGCAGTGCCCGGACCGTTTCCAGAGGCAGGACTTCCCCGCGCACCGCATACTCTTCCCGCAGCGCCTTGATCCGCTCCTCGACCTGATAGACCGGACGGATGTAATCCACCATGGCGGCATTCGCCAGCGTGCGGCTGGAAGGCAGCTGGCTAACCTTGCGCGCCTTGAAAAACATCGTCCGACAGTGTTGTAGGCAACCGAAATGCAGCAGCTTCAGCTGCCTCGCAATATCGTCATAGCGCTCCAATCCATCGCTGATGAACTTGCCCCGGTACGGTCCCTCCGGACCGACAAACAACTGCTTCAAAGCGGCAGTGGTGCGCGAGGCGATGTAGTCGTACAAGATGATGCGCCGCCCCGGTGGACCGCCTGCTCGCACCACAATGTAATGATCAGAACCGACGGCTTTGTCACTGCGCAGGATCTGCAGCGGCGTCTCATCAATATGCATGAACACCGCGCCGAGCAGTTCCTCGCCCATCAGGTTGATCAGCGGCACGACCTTCTCACCGCCCACCGTGTTCACCCAGGTGCCAAGGGTGCCCGGACCCAGGTTCATCTGGTAGCGGCTCAGGTCCTGACTGACTCGGTAAATCGGCAGCCCCAGGTCAAACTTGGATTTGATGATGTGTGCGAGCAAGGAGGGACTGGCCATCGACTTCGGCAGAATGACGGGCGGTGCGGGCGCAGTGATCGGCGCTTCGTTGCGCTCCTCGCACACATAGGTCGGGCGGATATGCTTCTCGACGCTGATCTTCGGCGGCTCGAAGCGATAGCACTCGCGGCTCTCTTGTCCGATGCGGGTCAGCGGATGAGGTACTGCGCACTTCGTGCACATCTTCTGTTCGGGCGCCAGATCGTGCTCGATCTCAATGCGCGGGAAGTGATCCGGGATCGCCTTGCGGCCAGAATCGGCGGAACGCTTGCGTTCATGCGCGTCGATCTTCGTGGTGCGTTGTCGGTGCGCCTCATCCGCTGCCTCGATCGCCGCCAGCACCTCCGCCTCGTTGAACAGCATCTGCTGGTCGGGGTTCTGTTCGACGGCGTCGGTGCTCTGCGTGGAGCGCCCGTAGTACTGGGCCTTGAGCCAGCGTACTTCCTCCTCGAGCAGCACCTTGCGTTCGACGGTCTGCTGATGTTCGCTCTTTAGCTGCTCGTGGGCGTGTTCGATCTGCTTGAGTCTTTGGTTCTCTTCGCGCAGCAGCCGTATTTGCTCTTCGGAGACCTTCAGGCGGACGGCAAGCTCCGTGTTTTTATCCGCTAGTGCAACGGGATTTTTGTTCGGCGCGAGCACAAATAAATTGTACCGCGCCGAGCAAATAACTCAATACAAATAACACTCAACTCACGTGCGTAAAGCGGATCATTCGATGCGGCGCCGACCACACATCGTAGCCATCGAGCAGCCAGTTCAATTGCTCCGCCGTCAACGTGATCACTTCCTCTTGCAGCAGACTCGGCCAGTGAAACTTCTCGTCGCTCTCGATTTTCTTTTGCCAAATGGCATAGCCGTTGCGATCCCAGCCCAAAATCTTCAGCGCGTCATGCCGACGTCCGATGAACACGTACAGCGCCTGCGGCGCGAACGGATCTTGCTGCATCCCTTCGCGCACCAGCGCGGCCAGCCCGTTCCTGCCAGTCCTCATGTCGATCGGTGCCCGGTGCAGGTACACCTTCACATCCTCGCCCGGCCGCATCATGCCGCCTCTCCCGACAGCAACGCCGACATCCACGACGCCTCAGGATAACTCGCGCATTCGATCGTCCAACCCGATGGATGACGGATCCGACACACCGTCGTCGTAGTCGCCGCCGCAACCGCTGCCGGCGCAATGCGCACCGGTACAAACCCCGCAGGCGTGGCTTTCTCTGCCAGGCGCCGCCCGTCAATCACGCCCTTGCGGATCAATACCCGCTTGACCCAACTCCACTCGTGGAGCTTCAGTTCCTTCTCGCGGCAGTACCGCGAAAAACTCACGCCCAGCTCCTCCGCCTGGCGCAGATGCGTCAGACACGCTCGCTCCCGTTCGCTCAAGGCTCCAAGGTTCCGCTCAGACATCGCTCTCTCCACCTCAGCGGCAACAGCGCCGCGGTGGAAGCTTCGCCGGGGCAGCTCACGACGGAAAGTACGTGTTTGCTGGAGTGCTTACTATTGGAGGCTCGCCATGGCAACTGTTCGCAAGACAATTACGCTGACTGACCAGCAGGATGACTGGATCAAGGCGCAGGTCAAAGGTGGCAACTACACCAATGATAGTGAATACATACGAGATCTCATTCGAAGAGAGCAAGAACGCGGTGCTGAGATTGACGCCATTCGCGCGGCATTGATCGAGGGAGAAAAGAGCGGGAAGCCAAAGCGCTTGGACGCAAGCGCCTTCAAGCGCAGACTCCGCCGCGCACATGGCTGAGTATCGGCTTTCCCCCGCCGCAGAACGCGACCTGGAAGGTATTTGGCAATATGCGCGACGAGAATGGGGAACAGTGACTACGTGATGGCCTTCAGCCTGCCGGATACGCAAAAGTAATTATCGGAGATCAACTGCTGCGAATAAAAGGACTATGAACCGGCGAGCTGATTGTACGCCGACCGGCGTCGCAACTTATTGTATCGGCACGCACGATGGTCGAAATCCCTGATCAAAATTCGTCAGAGGGGCGCCGCTTACGAGTCGGGAACCGAGATCTCATCCAGGAACTGGCGGAGTGAGAGTATTCGGGTCTCCTGATATTTCTTGAGATTCAGCATCGCCCGATCTCCCGTTACGATAACGTCGGCATGCCCCGTCACAGCGCACTCGAGAATGCGGTTGTCAGGCTCATCGCCGAGAACCGCTAATTTTTCGCGGGGAACGACGAGTTCACCCAATTCAGACAAAAATACTGCTGTTCTGGACAGCTCTTCCGGACCCTTCGAGAATTTTTGTGCCAAAACGCCGAGCACTTCGTGAATGATTGCCTTTGAGATGCAAAGATTCACCCGGGTGTCGATGACCAGGTCGATAGCACGTTCAGCCTGTCCGCCAGAGATTGCCAAGGCGGAAACGAAGATGTTGGTGTCGAATACTGCCTTCAACGACGCAGTAAACGCACAAGGTCCCGATCGGACAGAATGCCTGCTGCCCGAGCGCGACTGGACCAGTAACCTTGCAACTCCCGAAACTCGCCACGCAAACGCGATCGCTTAAAGGCGCGCAGCGCGTCCTGCACTACGGCGCTCAATGATTTGTTCTCATCGCGTGCAATAGCCTCGACTTCGGCGGCAAGGTCCGCTGGTAAGGAGATCGCTTTCTTGACAGCTTTGCTCACAGTTACACCCTAAGATAGCTGGTAGTAGAAACTACCACCAACGCGACAGAAGCACCAGAGTAGGTGGCGGATCGCATACAATCCCTGCGTGAGTTTTGCGTGACTCAGTGCTGCTTCGTTATGCTTCGTGGTGCTAATTGCAACGGGCGCCACGCGGTAAGTTGTTGAAAAGACTCAGACTATCTTTCGATTTCAGCGCTCATAATGCCGAGGTCGAGGGTTCGAGTCCCTCTCTCACCACCAATCAAATCAATGGGGTAGAAAGCCGCTGGGAGCTCCGTCATTTCCGTGTAAGCGCATGGTAAGCGCAAGGAGCGGCTTCTCATTGAGCTTGGCGACCGCCTCGCGCCGTTGGTCGGGCGCCAGGTGTGCATATCGCAACGACATTGCGACCGAGCTATGACCGAGCAGATCGCGAACCGTGTTAAGCGGTACTCCCTTCTGGACTAGGCGCGAGGCAAAGTGATGACGAAGGTCGTGCCAGCGAAATTTCGTGATCTGGGCGCGTTTGAGGAGCGGTGCCCACGCCGTTTTGAAGCTGGTTCTGGTTTCAAAGACACGTATTCCACCCTGCGCCTGATCGCGCCAACTTTGTAGCACACGAGTGGCTTCCTCATTTAAGCAAACGTGACGAGTCTGGCGGCTCTTGGCGGTTCCGCCTTCGACGATGAGGATCTGCTGCTTGAAGTCAACGCATTCCCAACGCAATGCTAGAAGCTCTCCGCGCCGAAGTCCGGTGTTCATGGAGAGCAGTATCGCCGGTGTCAGGTGGTCGCCAAAGTGGGGTAGGGGAGGAAGCAGTTCCTCATGACGATCTTCGCGCCGAGCGTTCCCCGACTCGCGAGCCGCGCGCATATCACCATCGCGCGCGTTCAATGCAGCCCGCAACCGTGCCTCCTCTGGCTCATCGAGATACCGTACTTTGGGCCTTCGATCGATACGCGGCTTGTCTACCCAGCGAACGGGATTGTCTTCCAGTTTGCCCACTCTGACCGCACGGCGCAGTACGCTCGATAGTTGAAGATGTCACGCATCACAGTGGTGGCGACACGGCCGGCGTTCACGCGCCGTATTTTCCACGACTCGATACGCTCAACGGTAATGGTCGAGAGGGGTTCGGCAGACCAGGTTCCAAAGAGTCGATTAAGCTTTTCGAGTGTGTTGGCGGCTGTGCGCGGGCGATTGGCCCTGACCCAGGGCGTATAGGTGTCATCAATAAATTGACCGAGCGTCAGACCGTCGCCGCCGAGGCCATGCATCGGGTGACGGCCGTGCGCCACATTACCCAAGACCTGCTGGCATCTCTCCCGCGCGTCATTCGGCAGCAGCGTGCCAACCTTCCCGAGCGCGATACGGCGACTGCGCCCGAAACGTGCGTAGTATGACCGCACACCGGTGGGCTGCACACGCAATGTGAAGCCGGAGAGTCGGCTGTCGTAGATCTCAAACGGCTTTGCGGCGGGCTGAGCCGCCCTGCTCGACAGGAGCTTCGTTCCAATGAAGGTTTGCACGTTAATGTCCTCTGTGTTGGCGCAATACGCTGAACAATTGTCAGAGTCGCGCTTATAAGCGCAAGAGGTGGTCGATGCAACGCTCAACCGCAGCATTCGGGCGGTGCGCGGTCTTGGAGGGCCCGCTTCTCAAATCTACTGCTCAACGGCGCCGGATTCGACCTCTGGTTGGCGGACGGGCGATGGGCGGAATCCATAACGAATCGCCGGGTGTCAGTTCGATCGCGAACTTCGGTGTGAAGATCTCATCGGTTATTATGGCGCCCTCGATCCGATCGAGGCGATACCTCCGTGATTCGCCATCTTCCGTCCGAATTGCGAACAGCAGAATCGCGCCGGCGCGCGTCCGGCGAAGGGAGTACGGTTCGATGCGGCGCACACGTTCCTGGTAGTGCAGATCGACGCAGAGCCTGTTTGCCGCGGCGAAGCGAATAGCTTCCAAAGATGAGGAACCAACTGCGCCTTGACGGCGTAGCAGGCCCACGGCGGGTCTGAAGAGTTGCTCATCCGGTGCGATCGGTGCGACGGGCAAGGATGGCGTAGCGACGCCGCTCGCAAGCCAGGAGAAAAATTCGGGCATCACCGACCAAAAGCTCTCGAAGGGCGGTAGCCTTGGGAGTTGATGACCGAGCATGTTGGCCCAATCGGCGACCAATTCGTCTACAGCCCCGATGATGGTCTCGAAGGTCGGTACGGCTATTCCCTTGAAAGCGCACTTCTTCCGCAGTACACCCAGTACGGCCGCGGCTTCGGGTCGGAATTCGTCGTGCCGAAACAGGTTGACCACGTCGTAGAGGTCACGCGGTCGCGTGCGCTCCCCGAGCGCGCGGACCTTTTCGCCAAAGACCTCTTCGTACGCATAACATCGAGCCGAGATACCCCCTTCAGGCAGGTCGCTATAGGGATGCCCGACGGGCCGATTGACCGCCGGAAGAACCAGCACCTCATCCACGGTCAAGTCAAGCTTGATACGCGGTAGGCTGCGGGCGCGTTGCAGCGGACCTTCGTAATACAGACGTCCTTCGCAACTGAGGCCGCCGCGAGAATTGCGATAGACATCAAATCTGAGTTGTTCCGCTGAAATTTGCAGGCCCACGTCCTCATAGAGCTTGTCCGATACCTCGGAGAAAGCTCTTTTTAGGAAATCCGCATCCAGGTGCGAGACGTCACTCAAAGTAAAGTCCAAATCCTCCGAGAAGCGGTACGTTTCGAAATAGCACTTCTTGAGGCATGTTCCGCCCTTGAACGCCCAGGCCGGCGCCAGTGCTTCGTGACTGTAAATCCCCCTAAGGAGCCAACCCAACACGTAGTCCTTCTCGACGATCTCGGCAGCCAGCCCTAGATCAGTCGCGACTGCGAGAATTTCGCCGCGATCAATCAAATTTCGCTGCTCCCACCTTCCACCTCTCGGGCAGCCATAGACGCCAGCGTTTTGTCAGTCGGGGTGATGCAGCCGTGGGGTCAAGCTTGACGACACCTTCGGTGAGGTGATTGGCACAGGCCTCAATGAGTTTGGGCGATGCGCCAAGAGTCTCCGCGAGAAAGCCCAGACGCTTAAAGACGGCGCCGTTTCCGAATCGTTCCGCATAGCCCAGGAGGGTCGTTGTATTGCTGTCCGGGTGGGCGAAGTAGGCTCGCAGACAGTCCGCAACTTGGCGGATCCCGCCGCCGTCGGCCGGGGAGTTCAGCAGGTCGATAACCGTGCGATGCACGTCGGAAACTTGTACCTTCACTCGCCCTCGCCACACAGCGCGGGTGCCGAACAGTTTGTCCTTACTTATGTGGCGAACAACGAATGCCGTACCGTGCAGCGTCTGATGCGTGCGTCGGACCTCTTGAGTGGTGTAGACAAAGACGGAGCGAAACAGCTGTTCGGTGAGGTCCCAGTGGTGGGCGGCCGTTGCAGCGCCGATATACGCGGCCGAGAATAATTGAGGCACAATCGCCCACGGATCTTCCATAATCTGGTCCGTCGGCAAAGAGCTTAGAGGCACGGGCGCATATAGTCCACGACGCACCCGAGTAATCCAGCCCTGTCCGTGCCAGCGAGCAAGCAATTTTGCAGCGGCGGCGCGATCGATATTGAGCGCCTCGCATGCATTAGTCACGGTGATGAATTCCCCGGCCTTGCGAAGAACGGTGGCGAGACGCGCTCTGCTTTCAATGATCGACACCCAGGATCCAGGTATAGTTAAATTGCAGTAGTCTCCATGATACGAGAATTACTGCAGTTATACTATACCTTTAAAGTGCCCAGCGGCCAGCCCAGACAAGCCACAGAGGGACATAGACCTTGACAAGTTATCTCTAATGGTCTGTAATTTCTGTTATGACAGAAATAACAGACATTAAGGATACGGTTCCGGTTGCGGTCCGGCAGTTCGTTTTGGAGTGGGGAAACCTGGGCGAGCGTTGGGGCGTAAATCGCTCGGTGAGTCAGATCCATGCGCTGCTGTATGCGTCCAAGCAACCCCTTGCAGCGGAGGATATCGCCGATGCGCTTGGGATCGCGCGCTCCAATGTGTCGAATTCCCTGCGGGAACTACAGATGTGGAATCTCGTCCGGCCGGTTCCGGTACTGGGCGACCGGCGGACTTTCTACCAGGCCGAAACGGACCTTTGGACGCTGGTCTCCCGCATTGCGGCAGGCCGCAAGGCCCGGGAACTCGATCCGGCCACAGCCGCTTTGCGCCAATGCGTGGAGATGTGCCGGGACGACAAGAGCGTGGATCCCGTGGTACAGCTTCGACTTCGAGAGATGTTGGATTTCATCGAGCGCATCAGCCGGTGGTACGACCAGATGATTGCGCTGCCCCGGGCGACGATTGCGAGCCTCATTAAATTGGGTGGCGGAATCGCGCGCTTGCTGGACCGTGGCGTAAGAAAGAGTAGGGACCTTTCGTAGGGTCATGATGCAACCTAAACCCGAAGCACGCATCATCGTTTTTGACGGTATTTGCCACGTGTGCACTGGGGGCGCTCGATTCTTGAGGCGGCTTCGCATCGAGCCGCCATTTCAGATCATTCCCATGCAATCCGCCGCGGGAAGGGCGTTGTTGGTCGAATACGGTATCGATCCCGAAGATCCGGTGACGTTGCTTGTTTTGGATCAGGGCCAGCGATTCACTGAGTCCGACGCGTCGATTCATGTGATCGCAGCGGCGGGCGGCCTTTGGCGAATGATTCACGTCGCCCGCCTCGTGCCTCGACGTTGGCGCGATGCGCTGTATGGGCTGCTGGCACGGAATCGGTACCGCTGGTTTGGGCGACGCAGTGCATGCTACTTGCCCAAGTAGATCATGCGGGTCGTCGTCATTGGAGGCTTGGGTAATTTTGGCGCACGGATCTGTCGGCGGCTGGCCCAAGAGCCGGGGACTGAGGTCATCGCGACGAGTCGACGGCCGACTTCTCAGGGTGAGTTCTTCAATACGGCGGCGCTCGATACGGGTGCCCCATCATTTGCCAAGGATCTTAAGGGTCTTGGCCCTGATCTAGTGATTCACTGCGCGGGGCCGTTCCAGGGTCAAGACTATCGCGTTGCATTGGCGAGTATGGCGTGCCACACCCACTATATCGATATCGCGGACGGGAGAGATTTTGTGACCGGGTTCGTCGGCGCGGTTGGACCTGCGGCGGAGGCTGCGGGGCGTTTTGCGATCACTGGGGCAAGTACCTTGCCGGCACTCTCTTCGGCGGTGGTCGACGATCTCGAGCAATCGCTGGCAACGTTAAGCGCGATCGACATCGTCATTGCGCCGGGGCAACATGCGCCGCGCGGTGCCGCCACGGTAGCCGGGGTTCTGGGATACGCCGGACAGCCGTTCTTGTGGTGGCGAGAGGGTAAGTGGCAGAGCGTCTATGGATGGCAGGAGCTTCAGCGAGAACAGCTTTCCTTCGGGTCTCGCTGTGCTGCCGCGTGTGATGTACCCGATTTGGCATTGCTGCCGGTGCGATATCCCGGAGTTCAGACGGTCAGCTTCCGAGCCGCTCTCGAAGTTTCCTTGCAACACTATGCGTTGTGGCTTTTGGCTCAATGCCGGCGAATGGGGTTGGGCCTTCCCATGGCTCGTTGGGGAGCGCATTTCGATCGTGTCGGTACTTGGCTCAATTGGCTGGGTAGCGATACGGGCGGAATGAGGGTTCGTTTGGTTGGATTCGATAATTCCGGCCAAGAGAAATGCTTAACGTGGGAGCTAGTCGCCGAGAACAATCACGGTCCAGAGATTCCCTGCATGGCCGCCGTCATTCTTGCCAATCGGCAACATCAAGGCGACGCCGTCGCGCCAGGCGCTCGGGTCTGCATGGGACTTCTCAAGCTATCCGATTTCGAACCGGAATTCGCTCGATGGGGCATCAAGACTCAGATCAGCGAGCGCATGACATGACACTGAAAGGCTCACGAGATGAGTAGTTGGTACCCACTGATCAAATGGCTGCACATTGTTTCGTCGACCGTGTTGTTTGGCACGGGTGCGGGCATTGCGTTCTTCTTTTTGCGGGCGCAGCGGTCGGGGGATTCGAGAATTATCGCCGCGGTCAGTCGCGACGTTGTGTTGGCCGATATGGTGTTCACTGCGACGGCCGTGGTGTTGCAACCGGTGACCGGCATTGCGCTGGCGTTGATGGCACGGTACCCGCTGTCAACGCCTTGGCTCGTGTTGTCGATGGTGCTCTATGGGCTGATCGGGTGTTGCTGGCTGCCGGTCGTGTGGCTGCAAATGCGAATGCGCGACTTGGCGGTTGATGCCACACACCGTGGACAACCGCTCCCCTTGCAGTACGAGATCTATTGTCGCCGATGGTTTATGCTCGGGTGGCCCGCATTCATCGGCGTGCTGATAATTTTCTATTTGATGGTGGCGAAACCGGTACTGTCCGCCGTGTAGACGCCGCACAATCTTGCGTGAGTTTTGCGTGACTCCGTGCTGCTTCGTTGTGCTTCGTGGTGCCAATTGCAACGGACGCCACGCGGTAGGTTATTGAAAATACTCAGACTATCTTTCGATTTCAGCGCTCATAATGCCGAGGTCGAGGGTTCGAGTCCCTCTCTCACCACCATAAAATCAAGCACTTGCTCCTTCGGCACGACCCCCCGGCAGGATCAGTGCGTACTTGTTGCGTGACCCCGTCGTATGCCTTCTTTGAAGTGCGAATTACCGCGAGCGGCTAAGCTTCCGTTATGACCACAGAACTCGAAGTTCTCGGCCTCGTCAGCGACCGGCTGTCGGCGCATGGCCTGCCGTTCGTAAG
>CAVUYL010000011.1:0-147623 GCA_963745705.1 uncultured Gammaproteobacteria bacterium
TACCGCCCCACCCGTCAGTGGACTCAAGTCACGGAACAGGCACGACGCACCGCTGCAGCCATCCGCGGAGAGCGGGACGGCGAACGCTTCATCGATGATTTCTATTTTTGGTCCGATCAGTACGGCTCACGCCTGCAGTTTGCCGGCCGTGTGCCGAAAAATCCCACGCTTCGTTGGGTCAAGGGCGGCCCGCGCGACGATCGCTTCGTGGCCCTGTGCTGCGCTGAGTCCGAGGTCTTCGCCGTGTTCAGCCTGAGCAGTCCGCGTGAATTCTTGATGCACAGCGCGGCCCTTCACCGCCAAGAGGCGATCGCGGTGACGCCCGCATGAGTCTCGTTTTCCGCCTCATCCGCAACATTGTCCAATTCTACGGTCGTGCGAGATGCTCGGCGCCAAGCCAATGAATGGAAAGTTGAAATGACGAAAGAAGCAGACTTCGACGCTGTAGTGATCGGTGCGGGATTGACCGGCCTGTATCAGACCTATCGACTGCGCGAGATGGGTTACCGCGTGCTGGGGGTTGAGGGGTCAGACAACATTGGCGGTGTCTGGCATTACAACCGCTATCCAGGCTGTCGAATCGATTCGGAGAGCGAAGTTTATGGATACTTCTGGAACGAACAGCTCATGCAAGAGTGGAACTGGTCCGAGCGCTTTGCCGCGCAGCCCGAAGTCCTGAGTTATATTCATCGAGCGGCCGAGATCATGGACATCCGCAAGGATTACATCTTCAACGCCAGGGTTCAAAGGGCAGGTTTCGACGAAGAGTCCAACCTCTGGACGCTTGAATTCCAGCAACCTGACCGTGCGCCCGTGATGGCACGCTTCGTCTTTTCGGCACTCGGGCCCTTGTCAGCGCCCCAGATGCCCAATATCCCCGGTATCAACACCTTCAAGGGCGAGAGCTATCACACGGCCACCTGGCCGCGCGATCCCAACGGCTTTGGTCCGGCCAAGCTGGATTTTTCCAACAAACGGGTGGCGGTAATCGGTCTAGGGTCGACCGGTGTGCAGGTGATTCAGGAAATGGGCAAGCAGGCCGGGCACCTGACGGTCTTCCTGCGCTCGCCGAACTGGTGTACGCCTCTGGGCAACGGGACCATGACGCAGGAGCGGATGGACTACATCAAGTCGCACTACAATGAATTCACCGCCAAATGCGATGCGTCCCTCGCTGGTTTCCCGCACGAATTCGTTCCGAAAAACCTGTTCGATGTTCCGAAAGAGGAGCGCGACGCCAAGCTCGAAGAACTGTACAAGGGGCCGGGCTTCTCGCTGTGGCTCGGGGTGTTTCAGGATGCCCTGTTAGACCCTGCAGCGAATAAATACGTGTCGGATTTCGTGGCGCAAAAAATCCGCGAACGGGTCAGGGATCCCCGTATCGCTGAACTGCTGATACCCAAGGACCACGGTTTCGGATTGAAGCGGGTTCCGCTCGAGACCAAATATTACGAAGTCTACAACCAAGAGAATGTCTCGGTTGTCGATCTGAACACGACGCCGATTACCCGAATCACCCCCGATGGCGTGCAGACCACTGATGCCCTGCACGAATTCGACGTCATCATTTATGCCACCGGCTTTGACGCGGTCAAGGGATCGTGGAACCGCATCGACATTCGCGGCACGGGCGGCGTTGCGCTGAAAGACGAATGGGCTAAAGGCGTCAAGACCTATATGGGCATGCAGTGCCCCGGGTTCCCCAATTTCTTCATGTTGGTCGGGCCACAGAGTGGCGCCACCTTCTGCAACATTCCACGCTGTTCTGCACTTGCCGTTGACTGGCTGAGCGACATGATGGTCCATGCCAAAAGTTCCGGCATCCATCGCATCGAATCCGAAACCGCCGCGGCCGAAGCTTATACGCTTTATTGCTCCAAGCTGATGGGTAAGCTGCTGTTGGGCCAGACCAACTCCTGGTTCACCGGGATCAACAAGAACATCGCAGGTCGCGACAAGCGCGAGGTGTTGTTGTTCGTCGGCGGCAATCCGAAGTTCCGACGGTACTGTGACGATGTGCGCGAGCACGATTACAAGGGGTTCATCCTGTCGTGATTGCGGGAAATCGCGCTGCAGGCTGAGTGATTCAAACAGGAAGGAACAAACTGATGATTCGACTTTCTGGTAAGACGGCGGTGGTGACCGGAGGCGGACGCGGCTTGGGTTCTGCCATCGCGACTGGACTGGCAGCCGAAGGGGCGCATGTGCTGGTGGTCGACAGGAACAGGGAAGCGGCCGATGACATCGTTGCACAAATCAAGGCCTCCGCTGGTTCAGCCTCTGCCGAGACCCTGGACATCAGCGACCGTGAGGCAGTCATGGCCTTTGGTGGTCGCATGTTGGAGCAATTCGGCAAGATCGACGTTCTGGTGAACAATGCGGGCATCGCGCCCCGCATCAGGCTGGACGATCCCAATCTGATGCAAATGTGGGATCAGGTCATCAACGTGAACCTCAGCGCACAGTGGGGCATCACCGTTGCCCTGTTGCCGACGCTGAAGCACGCTGGCGTCAGCGTGATCTTCGTCTCGTCGATTGCCGGGTTCACGGCGCCGAGATCAAGCGCCGCCTATGGTGCGTCCAAGACGGGCATCCGTTCGCTGGTCCAGTATTTCGCCCGCGTGCTTGGGCCGCTGGGTGGTCGGGCCAACGGACTGGCACCGGGTCGGATGAAGAGTGACTTGATGACGGTCACGGGCGAGGCGGGCGAAAAATTCCTTCAACGGGTACCGCTGGGTCGTGTTGGCGAGACCCATGAGATTGCCGGTCCCGCCGTGTTCCTTGCCTCCGACATGTCGTCCTATGTGACGGGGGTCACGATCCCCATCGATGGCGGTTACCTGGCGCTGTGATCGGCGATGACGTGTCGGGCATGCCCCGCGACGATGAAAAAACACATGGCGCTGACCAAGATTAAGCCGTTCCTGCCGACGAATCTTGCGCAGACTGGTACCGGCCTGAACCGGCCGGAATGCGTTCTAGCAGCGCGGGACGGATCGCTTTACACCGGCGATTGGACGTTAGGCATCGCGCGGATCGCACCCGATGGGACCACCGGACCCGCTGTCGAGGCAGATTTGATTGCGCAGGGCTTCCGGCCAAACGGCATCGCGCTGACGGCAGATGGCAACTTTTTGTTCGCCAATCTGAGCAAAAAGGCGGGTGGTGTGTGGCGGGTCGGCCGGCGCGGTGAGGTCCGCCCCTTTGCAACAGAGGTTGCAGGCCGTCCGATTCCGCCCACCAATTTTGTGCTGGTAGACGGCGACCGGGTCTGGATCACTATCAGTGCGTCGACGGGCAAGCACGTGCACTTCACCGCTGAAGAGAACACCGGTCAGATCCTGTTGGTGCAGGATGGCAACGTCACGGTTGCGGCAGACGGGCTGAACTGGACGAACGAACTGCGGATCTCGCCCGACGGCAAGTACCTTTTCGTCAATGAAACCTTTGCCTGCCGTACCACCCGGTACAACGTGGCGGCAGACGGCGTGTTGACCAATCCGTTCCGGCTCACCTTCCCAGGAGGCACCTTCCCCGATGGCATGGCCTTCGATGCGGAGGGCGCGCTATGGATCATCTGCGTTGTGTCCAACCGCCTGATCCGCGTCGCACCGGATCTGACCTGGACCGTCGTGTTCGAAGACATCGCCCCCAGCACGCTTGAGACAATTGCCTCGGCGCACGCTAAGGGTTGCCTAACCTGGGACCAAATCGTGCAAAGCCGCGGGTTATGTGTGTCAAACCTGTCCAGCCTTGCTTTCGGCGGACCGGACCTGAAGACGCTCTATTTGGGCGGACTGGGCATTGGCGCGGTGCAGGTGTTGCAGTCTCCGGTAGCGGGAATGCCAATGGAGCATTGGCGATGAGAACTGGCGAGTCGGCCCGCGCTTATACAAACATTTGTTTCGTTGGCGGTTGACGCTAGACTGCATGCATCGTCAGGCGACAGCCTGTTAATTCAGCACGGCACCGGGGCACGATCGAATGAAAAAGCGGCAGGTCAAGAGTTCCACACGTGAGGTCATCGCCGACGTCGCCGTCAAGCTATTTGGTGAACACGGATATACCGGCACAACGATGCGCGACATCGCGGAGGCGGTGGGCGTATTGCCGGGGAGCCTTTACGCACATATCGACAGCAAGGAAACCCTGCTGCTCGAGATCGTGAGCGACGGCATCGCTCGCTTTCTCGCAATCGAACAGTCGCTGGCGGCTTCAGTCGACTCGCCCGAAGTGCGTCTTCGCAAGGCTATTCGGGCGCACGTCGATGTGGTCGCCGAGGACCCGCAGCGCTCGCTGGTGGTGTTTCACCAATGGCGGTTCTTAAGCGAGCCAAACCGGGCAAGCGCCGTCGCCATGCGCAGGCGATATGCCAACGCCTACGTGAAGATCATCGACGACGGCAAAGCCGCCGGCGAGTTCAGCCCGCGCCTCGACACTCGCATCGCGGTGTTCAGCGTACTGGGTGCGTTGAATTGGATTCCTGAGTGGTACTCCGACAAAGGCGCACAAACCCCGGGAGAGATCGCGGAAAAGATGGCGGGAGCCCTGATATGCGGCTTGCGCGAAGGATCTGCATGGACGGAATCAAGAGTGGAGGAGGCGCCGTTGCCAGCGGGGCGAACAGCGGCGCCGCGCAAGCGGGTCGCGGCGACCAAAGGCCGAGCCTGACCGGCGGTCCAAACTGCCGATAGCAGCATCGCAGCTTGACAGGCTAAATTGAAGGGATTAGGCTTCAAAACAAGTGTTTGTTTTTTTGTATCATCGACATTGGAGACACGAGCGATGGACGAATCGACCCGATGCCCCATCTCGCGCCGCAATCCAGAGGTGAAAGTGGAGCCGGGGGCGCCAAGTCCCCAAGAACTCAAAGCACGCTTTGGCAGGGATATCTTTCGGGATTTCGACTACGACGCGCCTGAGTTCAATAACAAATTTGTCGAGACGCTGGAGGCTCACCTCAATTACTGTCCAGTAGCGCGCAGCAAAGTCGGAACCGGATATTGGTGGGTCAGCCGTAATGAGGACGTGCGCCGCATCGGTCAGGATTGGAAGACCTTCTCCAATGCGAAAGGCTACCAGCCGAATCGACCCGAAGGCTTGCCGCTGTTGATGCCGGAGGAAAGCGACCCACCACGGCACACCGCTTGGCGCAATGCGATCAATCCGCACTTGAGCCCGAAGGTCGTGGCAGGATACGAGGCTAATGTTCGCGCAGATGTAAATACGCTGATCGATCGCTTCATCGGCAATGGCCGTTGCGAATTCATCAGCGAGTTCGGCTCCATCCTACCCGGCTGGGCGTTTTTCAAGAACATCCTCGGTGTGCCGGTCGAAGACTTGGCACTGTTGGTGGACGGCGTTGAGCAAGGGTCGTTCGGTCCTGTCAACGAGCGGGCCGGGCATTTCGCCAAGGTTTTCGAGTGTCTGGACCGCTACCTCAAGCAGCGGTCGAACGAAGCACCCCGCGGCGACATGGTCGACACCATCCTCAAGGGAGTCACCTACGAGGACGGGACCGCGGCACCCTGGGAGCACAAGCTCAGCATCTTGGTCGACTTGACCTTCGGCGGCATCGCCACTACCACCTTCGTCATGGCGTCCGCGATTCACCATCTCGCCACCCATCCGGCGGATCGTGAGGCTCTGGTAGATAACCCGGACATGATGCCGAACGCAATCGAGGAATTCGCACGCGTATTTCCTCCCGTCGTGGGCCTGGGACGCACGTGTACACGCGATGTCGAGGTGGCAGGAACCGCTATGAAAGAGGGCGATTTCGTGATGCTGGCCTATTCGGCGAGTTCGCGCGACCCGCGCACGGTTCAAAATCCGAGCAAAGTCGACATCACGCGCGCCAGTGTTCTGCATTCGACTTTTGGTGTCGGTCCGCACCGCTGCGTGGGTTCAAATTTGGCGCGCCTCGAGTTGCGCGCCACACTCGACGAGTGGCTCAAGCGCATTCCCGATTTCGGCGTGAAGCCCGGCACTTCGCCGGTCTACGAGACGGGGTTCCTACGCTCGATGCGCAAACTAGAACTGGTGTTCTGATTATCATGTCCTCCGAATCACCAAAATTCGAGAACTACCGCCGGCGCTTCCGGAACATCAAGTTGCAGCGCGAAGACGGAATCCTCACGATGACGCTTCACACCGACGGCGGCGCGTTCGTGTGGAGCTTCGAAGCTCACGAGGAGATGGGACATTGCTTCGCTGAAGTGAGCGGCGATCGCGACAACAAAGTCGTAATCATGACAGGTACCGGCGCCAACTACTGCGTCGATATCAATGCCGGCAGTTTCAAGCTGAGCACGGCCGGCGACTGGGACCATATCATCTACGACGGCCGGCGACTGCTAACTAATCTACTGGACATTGAGGTGCCCGTGATCGCCGCGGTCAATGGGCCTGTGCGCATTCATCCAGAAATTCCGGTACTGGCGGACGTGGTTCTCGCCTCTGACACGGCATTGTTCCAGGATGCGCCGCATTTCATGTCGGGTATCGTCCCAGGGGACGGTGCGCATGTGGTGTGGCCGCATGTGCTCGGTCCGAACCGTGGGCGCTACTTCCTGATCACCGGCCAGGAACTCGACGCTCGGACGGCACTCGAGTACGGCGTGGTCAACGAAGTGCTGCCCGGCGACAAGCTCCTCGGGCGGGCAATGGAACTCGCACGCTACATCGCCGCGATGCCCTCACTAACACGACGGTACACCCGCCTCGCGCTGACGCAGCGCTTTAAGCGGCTGATGCAAGAAGGCCTGGGCTATGGTTTGGCCCTCGAGGCGCTTGCGGCGATCGACCAACTACCGGTGTCCGGTCGAATGAAAGATGTGCGTTGACGCCGCTCCCTGGGCAAATCACAGCGGCTAGGATTGAAGCAAATGAAAGTCAAAATCGACGGTGAGCTTTGCACTGGTCACGGCAGGTGTTGTGTGGTTGCGCCGGAGTTCTATCGACTCGACGATAATGGCTACAACGCGGACCGAGGCAAGACATTGGACGTACCGCCCGCACTCGGAACTGCGGCGCGGCTCGGCGCACAAAAGTGCCCTGAACGTGCCATCAGCATCATAGAGGACTGAGGCGTGGCGGCGGCCACTGCGACCATTAAGATCTCTCGGAGAACTCTCGATCCCAACTGCAGGGTGTTCCAAAAGCCCGACGAACTATGAGGAAAATGAAATGGATGCTGATACAAAGCGACTAGTCCAAATTGCGGTAGCGTGGTGCGGCCCCGCGTTCGTCATTGGGTTCATTGTGTTTTGGGCCGTTCTTGGACACAACGTGCCTCCACCGAACATGATGGGCATGTCCTCAGCGCAGCTTATTTCAGAGTATTACGGCAAGTACCAGAACGAAATTGCCGTTGGAATGATTGGATCCGCGACCATGGGGATGTTCTACACTCCCTGGTCGCTGCTGCTAGCCACCATGTTGCGTGATGACGACGGCTCGTTGGGCGTGCTCGCTCTGATTGAGGCTGCGGGCGGGATTTTGACAGGATGGTTGCTTGCTTTCTGCCCCGCCATCTGGGCTGCCTGCGCGTTGCTGGCGACGAGCGTAAGCCCCGATCTGATCAAGGCGATGCATGTGATGACGTGGATCATCTTTGACTGCACGTACATGATCACGACCATCCAGCTGCTCGCTCTGGGCGCGTACATCGTACTGAACACAAAACAGACTACGTTCCCAGCCTGGACGGGTTGGTGCGCAATCGCTATCGGCATCACGTTCGTACCACTGGTGCTGATGCCCTTTGTCACGGAAGGTCCGTTCGCGGTGAACGGCATGTGGAACTTCTTCTTTATCTTCACCATATGGTTGTTTGCCTTCCAAATTCCGATCGGCTACTTCATGCTCAAAGAAGTGATGGGGCACAAACGACTTGCTCGGCAAGTCCTGTCGCACGCGAATTGAACTGGCTTTAGGGCAGCAGGGCGCCCTCGATCGGGCGCCTTGCGCTGCCGGCGAGCTAAGGTTCGCCGCGCTTAACTGTACACGCGGATGAGCGCCTTTCAGTCTTCCCGACCGCCGGGTACCGACGGACTATGGACCTTCGTCTTTATCGACATGGTCATCTTCTTGATGATGTTCTTCTCGTTCATGAGCGAGCGCCTGAGGCACGTAAGCCTTTACGCCGCGTCTCAATTACGTCTCAATGAGATCTTCGGACTTGCAAACACGTTGATCTTGCTGACGAGTTCTTGGATGGTTGTCGCGGCGATTCAGGCTGCCAGGCACCAGAAGGCCAGCCGCGTTCGCTGGTTTCTGGGTTGGGCGTGGTTGCTGGGTCTGGCATTTTCCGTTGATAAAATTGCCGAGTACTATCTGAAATTGAGTGCGGGTATTACCCCGGCAACAAACTCCTTTTTTTCATTTTATTTTTTTATAACGCTCGTGCACTTCTTGCATGTCATTGCCGGAATGTTCTTTATCGGGTACTGCCGAAGCAACGCGCGGCTCCGTATCGGGACGGATGGCTACGTGATCGGGCTGGAAAATGTTGGCCTGTTTTGGCACTTTGTGGATGTTCTCTGGATATTCATTTTTCCGCTGCTGTACATGGTTGGTCGCCGGCTATGAAAAAAGAGTGGAACTTACCTTTGGTGGTGTGGTGCGCGCTGTGCGGGTTGACGCTCCTATCGGTGGCTCTTATCGAGGAGGCATGGCAGCGCAGTGTCGCCTCGATTCTCATCGTGCTGATTGCCGCCGTGAAATCACGGCTGGTCATTCTGCACTACATGGAGGCAAACCGCGCCTTAATACACTGGCGCTTCCTGTATGCGACGTGGATTTTCGCGGTGAGTGCGACGATCATCATTGGTTACGTGATGAGTCTTGGTGCGGATTGATGGGTCATTGGTGTCGACCGCACGTCGGGTTTTTAATCGGCCGCTCGATGATGCTTACGAGCCGCGAGAGTCACCAGTGCGGCTGCGTGATTTCTGCGTGACCCAGTCGTGCTTTGTTGTGCTATTGCTGCGCAGCTGTGGGCGAGATCAACCGCCGGTACGTGCGTTGAGCGCCGGATCGTGAGCAAACGCCTCTGCGATGAAGTCCATGAACGCGCGTGCTCGCCGCGGCAGCAGCCGGTTGGCAGCATAGACAAATTGGATGGGCACGGGTGGCCCGTGATGTTCAATGAGCAAAGAGCGTACGCGGCGATCGGCGAGCGCGTCTTCAAACAACCAACTCGGCGCGTAGGCGATACCGATTCCATCGAGCACTGCACTGCGGATGCCATCCGGAGTATTCACGCGAAAGCGTCCACCAACCACCACATCGACGTCTCGAAAGGACCAGGTGCTGCCGGCAGAGGAGAGCGTGTAGAGGATACAATTGTGACTGCGCAGATCGTTCGGGTTTGTCGGTGTCGAATGTTCAGCCAGATACTCGTTGCTTGCGACACAGAGTCGCTCGGCGGCGCCAATGCGCCGTGCCTTGAGCGCACTGTCTTTAAGGGTCCCGATGCGGATTGCCAGATCAATTCCCTCCTCGACCAGATCGATGTAGCGATCGCCGATCTGCAAATCGATCTCCATTCCCGGGAACCGCGCCAGGATCGCCTTCACTTGGGGCAGGATATGGGAGCGACCGAGCGCCGTGGGGCAGGCCACACGCAATAGACCCTGCGGGGCATCTTCGCCGCGTGCGTTCGACTCGGCCTCTGTGATGGCATCGATGATACGTCTCGTCTCGCTGTAAAAGCGCTCCCCCTCCGGGGTCAGGGTGAGCTTGCGGGTCGAGCGGTGGAGCAGCCGCGTCCCCAGATGCCTCTCAAGCGCGGCGATGTGCCGGCTGACATTCGGTTGTCCCGTCCCCAGTTCTCGAGCGACGGCGGAGAAGCTTCCGGTCTCGACCACTCGGGCAAAGCTGCGCATGAGAAGAAATCTATCCATGGGTACGTCTCGAGCTGGGAGATTCATGCATATATCGCATGAATATTATGCCAGATTGACCGACTTATCTAAGTGGGAGAAGAGGGGGACACTGTGAGTAGGTACTAAACGTTCTGAAACCGCCCGGCGGTGCTGGGCGCCGCGCCTTGTAGGCGAAACATAGATAGGTGAAACCATGAAGAAGCTCGACAACAAGGTGGCCGTGATTACCGGCGGCACCTCAGGTATGGGACTGGCCACGGCAAAGCGATTCGTGGCCGAAGGCGCCTATGTGTTCATCATGGGTCGTCGCCAGCGCGAACTCGATGCGGCGGTGAAGGAGATCGGCACCCGTGTCACGGGCGTGCAGGGTGATATCGCCAAATTAACGGACCTCGATCGGCTGTATGAAATTGTCAAAGCGCAGAAGGGCCGCGTCGACATTGTCTTCGCCAATGCGGGCGTCGGCGAATTCGCGGCCACAGCTGCTATGACCGAGGCTCATTTCGATACGACGTTCGACGTCAACGTCAAAGGCACGCTGTTCACCGTGCAAAAGGCACTGCCGCTCTTCAATGAGGGCGGATCCATTATCCTCACTGGCTCAATCGCCACGGTCAAAGGCATTCCCGCGTTCGGAGTCTACAGTGCCAGCAAAGCAGCCATCCGTTCCTTTGTCCGCACCTGGACACTGGAGCTCAAGGATCGCAAGATCCGCGCCAACGTCATTAGTCCCGGCACGATCGACACACCGATCTTGGCGCCACTCCCGAAGGAGGCCATCGCTCAAATCGTCGCCAGCATCCCGATGGGACGCATGGGTAGCGCGGATGAAATTGCCAAAGCGGCCGTATTTCTGGCGTCGGACGACTCGAGTTTTGTCACCGGCATCGAATTGTTTGTGGATGGCGGTACGGCGCAGGTCTGACGCAAATCGCGGTAAAGTACCCTACGGTGTAGATCTCGAAGTTGCCATGGTCAAATGAACACGGTGCGTACGCCGCGGCGGTGTCGTCTTATGATCGCTCAATAAAATAGACACCCGGAGCTGAAGCCATGACTGACGATACCGCCTACACACCGCCCAAGGTTTGGGCCTGGACCAAGGGAAACGGGGGCCAGTTCGCCAACATCAACCGCCCGGTGGCGGGGCCGACGCACGAGAAGGATCTGCCTGTGGGGCGCCACCCGCTGCAGCTCTATTCATTGGCCACGCCCAATGGTGTGAAGGTGACGGTGATGCTGGAGGAACTGCTGGCGCGCGGTCACGCGGGCGCGGAGTATGACGCCTGGCTGATCAACATTCGCGAGGGCGATCAGTTCGGTTCGGGCTTCGTGGGCGTGAATCCGAACTCCAAGATTCCGGCCCTGATGGACCGCAGCGGGCAGACCCCCATCCGCGTCTTCGAATCCGGCGCGATATTGATCCATTTGGCTGAGAAGTTCGGCGCCTTCCTGCCTTCGGAGCCCGCGGCGCGGGCGGAGTGCTTGTCGTGGCTGATGTGGCAAATGGGCTCGGCGCCGTACCTTGGCGGCGGCTTCGGCCACTTCTATGCCTATGCGCCGACCAAGATCGAATACGCCATCGACCGCTTCGCCATGGAGGTGAAGCGGCAGATGGACGTGCTAGATCGGCGCCTGGACGAGAACGAGTACCTGGGCGGAACGCACTACACCATCGCCGACATGGCGGTCTGGCCCTGGTACGGCGCGCTCGCCAAGGGCCTGGTCTACGAGGCTGGCGAGTTCCTGCAGGTGGCCGACTACAAGAACGTCCAGCGCTGGACCGATGCGATCGCCAAGCGACCGGCGGTGCAGCGCGGGCGGATGGTGAACCGCATCTACGGCGACCCGGCGAGCCAGCTGCGCGAGCGACACGAGGCAAGCGACTTCGACACCAAGACGCAGGACAAGGTCGCCCCCGCGGGGTGAGGGGTGCAATAAGTATGTCGCGGCCGCGATGCGACCGTGGGTGGGGGCGTTGCCCAACTCGCCGTCGATCCCGCGCTAGCCCTAAGCCGGACAGGTCACTTGGCATTGACGGCGGTGAGTGTGTTGATGCCCTCAAGATAGAGAACGCCATTGCTCGACAGCGCTAGATTGCCTGTGACGGGGTAACTCCAAACCGTCTTATGCGTCGTTATGTCGACTGCGTACGTAGACAGATTGGTGCTGACGAATGCCAGGTTTTTTGTAAGCAGCACCTCGCTCTTGAATCCGACATCGCCGGAGGCCGGGGGCACCCAGTTCCACAACAGAGATCCGTCGGTTTCCGAGCGCGCTTCCAGTTGCATCGGGTTGTTGTTCACAGCGTAGAGCACTCCAGCGTTGTAAGCAGGAGTAGCTGGGTAATCTCCTGCCGACTGCCAATCGACCGTCAGAGCTTGGGTGTTGAAATGAATCAGAGAATTGCCGATGCCGCCGCCATTCAGCCAGCTGTTGTCGTAGGCTGCTGCGAACGCGGAATTTGCTGTACCCAACACGACCGAGCCGCCAACCACGTAGATGTAATTGGTAAATGTGGGATCGACGATGGAGCCTTTTACCTGGCCGGTCAGGGGATCAATGAGACTGAGCCGCGATCCGAAGTATGCATATACGGTGTTCTCGTCGGCCGCGGGAGTCCAAGCGGATTGCTGATCAAGCTGGGTGAAGAATAGCTGCTGGCCCGCGAAGCCGAAGCCATACATCCCGCCGTAGGTACCGGCATTCGTGTAAACGCCGTCGGGGCCAATCGTTGGCGCCAGATAGTTTTCCCACTGGGAAGACATCTGCGACTTGAAAGTCAGCGAACCTGAAATCGCGTCAAACGCGAACATGTAGGTCGATGACTGCTGACCCGCGGCGATATAAACAATTCCGTTGGATACTGCTGGCGGGTTTGCGGATGGAAAAGCCAGCCCGCTAAAATCGTATCGCCACACGAGACTCGCATCCAATTCCATTCGTGCCTCCAGCGCATTGCCACCGGCTATGTAGTACATGCCGTTGTAGGTCGTCACCGTTGCTAGATTGACCAGTTCGTTGAAGTATTGGTTTGTTGTTACCCCGTGCTGCCATCGTGTGATCAGTTGATCGGGGGATATCGTTACCGGCACGAACCCGGTATGGGCGGAGTTTCCTTGGAAGGTTTGCCAATCTGGCACGTTGGCCCAAGCGGTCAGCGCAGTCTGGTTGTCCCCCGGCCAATTTGAGGTGGGTGACATGATGCGGATGTCGTAGTTCGTAGAAACGCTCGAAACCGGTTGGGCATTATTGCAATCTGAATCACTGCACAATTTCAGCGTGGCCGCGCCTGAGTATTCGGCAGCCGTCGCCGCAGTGGAGGTGGCGAACTCGAGTGTAAAGGTGCCGTCATTGTTGTTTGCGACCGACACGGGCTTCGCAAATACATTATTAGGATCGCTCGCCATCGAGAATAGCGTGCCGGCGAACTGAAGGTATCGCGGCTGGATCATGACATCCACATACACGGCAGTGCCTGCCACCACGGTTCGCTTGATGCTCGACTCAGACACTACGTCGACAGATCCTACTGCGAACTGAAGCGTGGCCGTCGCGGAGCCGCGGTTGTTTGTTGCCTTTACGACATAGGAGGTTTTTGGGGTTGCCGCGGTAGGCGTGCCCGAGATGGCGCCGGACGTCGTGTCCAGCGTCAGGCCAGCAGGCAACGGAGGAGTAACACTGTAGGCACTTACGGTACCCGTCACGGTCGGCGTTAGCGCAGGCATCGCTACTCCCACCACCGGAGTTCCAACATTTGGATAGGCCAATCCGCTCGGAGCCTGGGTCATCGGCGGCGGCGGGCTTGCAGGGTTGCCGCCACCTCCTCCGCCACAACCCGTGAGCATCAACGTGATTCCCGCCACAAGCGCGGCGTAACAACGCGCGCGTCCGGATTGCGCAATCATCTTTAACTCCCTGTATTCCCTTAAAGACCTTAGAAATCGCGTTATTGTCGGGCTGGCATCGCATTGTAAGTTATACGTGTACAGATATCACTGCGGGCGTTTTGCGATGTCAAAGAAACGCTGCGTTCAAGAGTACCAACCTGTCTTAGGCCCAGTTCCAAAGGCTATCCTGACCGAATCGACTTGCCGGAGAACACTCCTTACATTATAGTAAGGCAATACTTTTGAGGTAACCTGCCGTGACCACCGCGACCCTGACCAGCAAGGGCCAAATCACCATTCCAGCCGAGGTCCGTGAGGCACTCGGTGTGGATACCGGCGATCGCGTGGAGTTTGTCGAGGTAGCGCCGGGCCGCTATGAATTCATTGCGGCAACGAAATCAGTCACCGCCCTGAAGGGGATGTTCGGCAAACCCCGCAAATCGGTATCGATTCAGGAAATGAACGCTGCGATCGCCCGTCGTGGTGCGGCCGGGAAATGATCGGCCTCGATACCAACGTCCTTGTTCGCTACATCATGCAGGATGACGCTAAGCAAGCCCCACTGGCGACACGACTCGTGGAGTCGCTGTCCGCGGACGCTCGCGGCTTTGTTCCCTTAGTTGCCGTGGTAGAGCTCGCCTGGGTTCTGTCGTCCGCTTACGATCTCAAGCAAGAACAACTCGTGCAAGCCTTCGAAGGTTTGTTGCGTACGAAGGAATTAGTCATCGAGCGGGCAGAAGTCGTCTGGCAAGCGTTGCGCGCCTTTCAATCCGCGAACTCCGATTTTGCCGACTGCCTGATCGCACGCTCGGCCGCATCCGCCGGATGTGAGAAAACGATGACCTTTGATCGTGGAGCCGCGAAGAGCGCGGGCATGATACTCATCGCGTGACGTCAGAGTGCGGTAGGGGAGGGCGCTGCGCCTCACCCCCGCGGGGCCGCCCAGCCACCTGCTGGTAACGGTCACCCGCTAGCCCCGGACAGCTTCAAACATTGGCGACTGTTCTAGGCGAAGCTCCCAAACGCGCGTGAAAACTGGACGCGGCCAAAGAATTCCCATGTTCGTGAACAATGGAAGACGCTCACGTCGCCTGTCGCGCTGACTGAGTCGACGCATGAGCGGATGCGATGACGACTGACTGCCGCTGCGATTCGCTGTCGAAGACATGAACCAATCCGACCACGATCACGCTGTTCATTGCCAGAGCGACAGTAAGAGCAATGATTTTTAACCCTGTCTGAGCATTCATGTGAGTCTCCTTGAGTTGGTACGGGGTCCAGATCTTGCGGTTCAATATCCGGCCCACACTAAGATCAGAGCAAGCATCGTGCCAACTGCAGGAATACGCTAAGTCGCGAATCTTGAAAGGATTATTTTGCCGACAGTTGACCACGGACATTTGCGGACGGTGTCCGCGGACAGCCGCGGACAGTTGAGCACCGGCCGGCGATGACGGCATTTACATTGTGATGAGTGCGACACGGCGATCCGTGGCGCTGAAAATGCGTCTCGATTTTGACTGCGTCTGGATTTCGTACCTGAACCGGTGCGCCGGCGACACCCATCACAACTCCCGCCTCGCGGAGCCGCGCGTCGTGCGCGTGTCCCGATCGTCGAGGTCCGGCAGGGGCTTGTTAAGGCCCCGGCCGGACGTGGTGCATTTACTGAATCGTGTACGTATACGGGATCGCGGCCAGTTCATCGCCCGAAATATTACCGTACGGAGGCACATTGCTGAGGAAGTCGTCGACGTACAAGGTTCCCGTGACCAGCGTGCCCGACGCTCCGGACGGTGTGATCGTCACATTGATGGTGGCCGTCTGGCCGGGGTTGATCACTATCGGCGAGAACGACACTGCCGGGTTCGCGGATGCCAGCCAGACGTTGCCCGTATCGGAGGTCACGGCGGGATCGAAAGCCTTCGTCTGCGCCGTCATCGAGACCATCGCGGATCCCGCGGGTGCCCCACCGGCGGGGTAGGGCCCGCATTCCGTGGGGTTCGCGCCCCACAGACCTGCAGTCACGGTGCCTCCCGGCGGCGTGTAGGAAGCCGACGCCGTCGTCGCGCACAGCGACGCCGCACTAAAGCTGGCGCTCGGCAGATCCGGGTCGCCCGCCCACGTACTGAAATCGAACATGGCGGGCAGGCTCGAGGTCTGCGACACCGAGACGCTCGATGTCTGCGTCGGAACGAGCCAAAACGGAGGATTGCCCGTATTCGGCAGCGCGATGCTGCCGGAAGTGCCGAACTGCGTTGCCAGAACCAGGCTCGTGCTCGCGTTCAACCGCGCATCGACGAAGAAGCCCTGTGCCGCCGCACCGTTGTTGGTGATCGTCACCGGGATCGTCACCGGGACGCCTGCCGGGAGCAGGGTAGCGGCACTCTTCGGCACGCCGGAGGCGCTGACGTCGACGTGGTTGAACCGGATGTTGCCGGTGTAGGGCTGCGAGATCTCGTCGCCGACCACGGGGTTTGCGAAGTCTACGACCAAAGTCCAGGTACCGGGCACCGGGTTCAGCGTAAAGGCCGTCAGCGACAATCCATTGATGCCGTTGAGGGAATTCTGACCGTAGCCGAGCGTGTCGCCATCCGGGCTGATCAGATATGCCCCCACCGGATCGTTCGCGTCATTGGTCAGCGACACGTTGGCCGTGATGTCCTTGACGCCGCGCCCGACGTTGAATTCATAGTACTGCGTCTGTCCTTCGCCGGGTGGGCGACCGTTGCCGCCGGTCAGCACGCCGCTGAAGCGACCACCGTGTGCGACATCCACGAGGCTGCGCAGCGTCACTGGGATTGACGTGGTTCCGCCAGAGCCACTGTCCGAACTCAACATGATCGACCCGGACGCATCGCCAGGAGCAGTGGGCGTCGCGGCGGAGATCGTGACCGCTTTGCTTTGGCCGCGCGCCAGCAGCAGGCTGCCCGGCTCGATCGATCCGAACGATTGGTACTGCTGCGTCGCGACCCGCCACGGGACAGTCCCGTTGGTGCCGCCGGCGCTGGCGACGTCACCGAAGATGACGCCGGTCCAACGTCCGGGAGCGGGGAACCTCACATCCACGTTGCCGAAGTTACCGACACCCTGCGGTAGCGAGTGCGCCGCGAACCGGCCCTGCGGGTCAATCAAGATCAGCCGTACGCGCGAATTGTTCCCGTTGGCCGGATTGCCGGGGTACGCGATCGACGCGTCAAGCCGGTCTGCACGCGGCGGCACCTGGAAATGGATGACTGCGTAGTTGTTCTGAAGCCCCTGGTAGTTCGCGAACTGCGGACTCGTCGCGTCGTTGAGCACGACGGAGCCGGTCTGCACGTGCTGATCCGGCCCGAGGGTGCGGCCGCTGAGTTCCACGGCTTGCGGGTACCCGCCGGTGTTGGTGACGGTCACGGTCCAGTGCTGCTCGGTGCCGGGCATGCCCACCGCGTTCAGCTGATTCGACGAAAGGAGCAGCGTGTTGCCGACCGGCGCCGGTGCGCCATCGGCGGTGTGAATGGACTCGGCGAGCAGCACCGCCTGGTACGAGTTCAGCAGTCCGGCGCCCTGCTCAGTCGCCGGAAGGCCAAGATCGGTCGCGCTGCTGATCAGGATCTGCCTGACCAGTGCCGGCGTCGGAGAGGCGCCGCCGTGAGTCTTACGGTAGGCCTGGATCACCAGCGCCGCCGCACCGGCCACGAACGGAGACGACTCGCTGGTGCCGCCGGCCTCCTCGATGATCGAAGGCTGACCCGGGAAATTGATGCATCCGTAAAAGAGCGGGTAGCTCGCGTCGCACGAGGCGACGCTGATGTCGCCGGGCGCGATCAAGCTGACGGTGCCGCCGGTCTCGTTGTAGCCGCCCGAGCTCAGCGAGCTGAAATTGTTGCTGAGCCAGCCCGTCGTCGCGAAGTAATTCGCGGCGGCGTAGTCGGTTTGCACGTAAAACTGGAACTGCGTCGATGCACCGACCGAGAGCACGAGCGGATCGGTCGACGGCGAACCGATGGTGTTGGTCGACCCGGCATCGCCGCTCGACACGCTGACCACCACGCCGGCCGCGACTGCGGCATCGTTGAACTGCTTGGTCACGTCCAGCGCTGTCACGTCCGGGAATTGGTTGGAGCCGAAGGACTCGTTGATGACGTCCACATGGTCGACCATCACCGCATATTCGATGGCCTGCAGGAAGTTGGACTCCGTCGTGTCCTCATAGGTGCCGAACACGTCGAGGCCGACCAGCGCCGCGCCGGGAGCCACGCCCTCGATGCGCACGTTGCACGCGGAGGGATCGGCCTGGGCACTGAAACCGTTGAGGTCGTAGACCTGGATGCCCTGGCCGGCGATCGTGTTGGAGTCAAGGAACGCCTCGTCGCCGCTCGTGATCTGCCCGGGTCCGTCGCCGCTGAAGTCCTGATAGTCGCCCCCGATCGAGGGATCGAACACCGACTTGCCGTCGGGCCGGATGAAATTCACGTTGGAAGGATCCACGCCGTCAGCGATCCATGCGACCTTGACGCCTTTGCCGGTGATGCCGAGCGCACGAGCAGTCCGGGTGAACGGGTTGTCCGAAGCGGTCTGCGTCAGCGCGAGCCCTTCGGGCGCGAGTTGCACCTTGCCGTTCGCACCGCAAGCCCCTGGGATAACATGGGGCGTCAGCGACGTGCTGACGTTCGTCGTGGTCGCTGCGATCGACGAGGCGGTCGCGGTACGGTGCGCGCGGTGAATCACCGCATCCGGGACCACCTGGGCAACGGCCGGATTCGCCTTCAGGCGCGCAACCTCCCCATCCGACACCGTGGCCGCGACCGCGTTGACCATACGGTAGGCTTTGACGCGCTTGGCATTCACCTTGCCAAGCTCGCTCACTACGGGCCCCTGGTCGCGCGCCGCGTCCGCACCGCTGAATGCGTTCTTCATAACCACGATCACGCGACGATTGACGTTCTGCGACAATTTCGCCGCCACGTCCGCGGTCAGCGGCGCGGCCGGATCCGGCGCAGCCGCTGTGGCAAGGCCGGCAGCCGACAGACAACAGGCGGCGAACACACAGTAAAGCAGCAGATAAAATCTTGTCCCAGAATTGACGGGTGAATGGCTCATAAATTTTCCCCTGCGATGACTTATTGTTTGCGGAATCCGCATGCGGCCGGTCCGTAGATGAGCGCATTAGGATACTTTGCGCGCCTGATTTCAAGGGTGTTGCTTTACATAATCATGTCGGCGAGTGCGCACCGCGATGTTGGACTTAGGCCCATGGGAGATCGTTGCGCGCGCCTGCGCATTCCAGGCCGAGTACGCCGGAATGCCCAAGGATTGCCATAGAACCGGCCTATCGTTTCGATCCAATCCATTCATTGGCGAAACCTCCAATGCTGCGTCTATCGTCAGCCCGGCTAGGCAGCGCGCGCGGGGTAGGGTACGTGATGCGCGATGCCCGGAGAAGTCGATCACTACCGCTCCTTCCGATATAAGGAAGGCGACCGGGATGCTGCCCTGGGCAGGAGCCTTGAGCGCGTTCGGTGCGGGCAGCCTGTCGCTGTTCATCATGACCTGATCTCCTGCGATGTCGCTTCAGCGAGAGTCTGGGAGACATCGCGGCTGTCCGCAATGTCAACCAGAGGTCAATTTCTGCCATCCCGATTCAGCCCGCTTGGACGGATGCAATTTCCTACTTCATCGAAAGACTCTTCGCCGCCCTTTTGATGAGTTCCGCGACGGCTTCCGGCTGCGAAACATAGACCGCGTGGCTGCCTTTTACCTCGACGACGCTGGATCCTGCACGCTTCGACATGGCGCGCTGAGCGGCGGGCGGGATCATCCGATCATCAGTTGCAACCAGGTACCAGCTCGGCTTGGCCTTCCAGGCGGGTTCGGTTACCGCGCCGTTGAGCGCGTCGACACCCCAAGGAACCTGCGAATTCGCCATGAATTCCGCTTTCTCCGCCGCCACATCGGCCGCGAAGCTGGCAGAAAACTTGAGTTTATCGAGCGCCAAAAAGCCTTCCTGGGGAGGAAGGATCGGCGGAACCGGTGCGCCCGGAGGAGCATCCTTGATCAGGGCGGCGACCGACTCGCCGCGGTCAGGAGCAAACGCGGCAATGTAAACAAGGCCCGCGACACCTGGGTCGTTGCCTGCTTCGGTGATGACGACCCCACCGTACGAATGCCCCACGAGAATGACGGGGCCCTGCTGCTCGGCGATGACGCGCTTGGTGGCGGCCACATCATCGGCAAGAGTGGTTGTCGGATTTTGCACGATGCTGACGCGATAGCCGTCTTTCTTTAGGATCCGGTAAACGTCTTCCCACCCCGAACCGTCGACGAATCCGCCGTGAACCAGAGCGATCACGCGTTTGCCCGGCAGATCGGGCCATGTTGTGCAACTAAGATCGCTCGCAGTGTCGCCACAATGTCACGGGCGTGGATATGCCGCGGCGATGGTACAAGATGTGCTCACCCGCCTTCTACGATTGAGTTCGGCGTAACCCCGGGTACGAAATTTGATGGGCGGACGCGACGGGCACCGAAAAGAGGACAGTCGTATGAGAGATCAGGAAATACGTGAGGCACTGAATCAACATTGGACGGCATCCGAGTCCGGCGATTTTGCGACAGAGCACGACATCTATCAGGAAGATGCCGTCCTCGATTATCCGCAATCCCGCGAGCGAATCGTCGGGCGGCACAACATACAGATCACCCGGAGCCTCCAGCCGAACAAGAAGCGCTTTGTGGTTCATCGAATCATGGGAAGCGGGGACTTGTGGGTCAGTGAGTATGTCCTGACTTACGATGATCAACCCTTCTACACCGTGAGCATAATGGAGTTCAACGGAGTAAAGGTTGCGCACGAGACGCAATACTTCGCCGATCCCTTCGAGGCCAGGGAATGGCGCAAGCAGTGGGTCGAAAGTATGGACAGCCCCAAGGATCAATGAAGTCCCGAAGGCACGTTCGCAGGACTGGGCGGCTGACCAGCGATTCCGGTTTGGGGCGCTTTCTACTCAACTCCTCCGCCGATTGCGCTTAGCTATCGACGCTTGGCCTCGGCACCCGATCAGCGCTTAACATTGGAGTTAACCTACCGAATGGGGTATTCCGTAGCAGAGACTGCCGCAATAACCAACTCACCGGTCGGGACCGTCAAGGCGCGTATGTGCCGCGCCCGCGAGAGACTGCGAAAGCATCCGCCGGCTCTGGCCGGCGTTCGCTCGAGTGTGCCTCGACATCTCATGACGCGTTTGTGGTCGCGCCCTAGCCGTGCCTGGCGAAGACGCCGCGGCTACCGCTGCGAAGCGGGCGCCCCGTATTTGTACGCAGGATCACTGTCGTAACGGGAACGGATGAAGGTGAGCAGTTTCCACAGATCATCCGAATCCTTGATGATTGCGCCCATGGGTGGCATGGGACCGGCCGTGGTGATGAGACCCTGGCGGGTGTAACCCTGTTTCTGCAATTCGATGCTGCCCAGAGTGACGAGCCGAAACAGCGAGTCGTCGTCTCCGCCGTAAATCCAGTCGCTTGTAGTCAGCGGAGGGCACATGCCGCCGCCGGCATTCCCGCCATGACAGCCACTACAGGGATAGCTGCGAAACAGAGTTGCCCCTTGAGAAACTATGTCTGCCTGTGAGTCGTTGTACGGGTTATGCAGATTCCCCTTGGATGTTTGGTTGACGAGATCCATCGCTGAAACTGTGCCGGTGTCGGCTGGCACTGCCGGTGCATCTGCGCGAGATGCCCCGAGAGTGAAAACCGCAATCAGAAGTGCCGAGACGTTCAACGCCCGCTGTCATCGGATGATTTCACGGCTAGGAGCGCGAATTGCAAATGAAATGTTCGGTGATCGGCAGGGCCGCGATTTCATCCGTAACCGAAGCGGTCCGCGCGGCAACGCCCGGGACATGACGCTCGCGCAACATCTGCATCCATGCATTCGACGAGCGGAGATCCGCAAATTCTGCGCCCATCGCGCATCACTCGGAACCTATGAGGAGCGAATAGTGAACATTTCATGTAGAGAGTTGATTTTGATCGGTTGCGGCATTTTTGGTGCAACCGCCTGTGGGGTTGCTGGACTCGCCAAGCAAGCAAGCGCGCAAGACGTGGCCGCTCCGGCATTGAAACAGTCAGCTTCGGTCACGATTTCGTCAACGCAGGGCGCAGACCGAATGTCGGATGAGACGTTAAGGAAGCGCGTGAAGGATGCGCTGCACTCAGACCCGTATTTCTATGACGAACATGTTACGGTATCGGTCGAAAATGGCGCCGTCGTGCTGCGCGGAATTGTCAGCAGCGAGTGGGACTTACTAGACGCGGTCCGCATTGCAAGGAAAGCGGCTGCGAAACGACGCCTGATCGACGATCTTTCGATTGAGGACAATGTGAACCAACGGGGTGACAGTCGTTAAGCGGAGCGCCCCCCAACCGCCCGCGCCGATCCGGACTCCGTCGTGCGCTCTTTTTTAGCCATGACGTTGCCCTCAGGAGGTGCGGACTCGCCGTTGCCTAGGGTATCAGCGCAGCGCGCCAAATACCTTCGAGATGATGGCGCTGCCGGCCGCCGCGGGATTTTCCCGGATGGCGTGCTCTTCCTCGCCTATCATGAAGTACAAGCCGTCCAATGTCTTGTGGGTGACGTACTCCTCGATGTTGGCGGCGTCTCCTTTGACGAGACCGAGTTTGACCCCCTCGCCGGCAAGCCGATCGTATTTCTGGGCCAAGCCGACTCGATCCGTTGCCTGCTTCACGACCGGCAGGAACTTTACGGCCAACGGCGCTGCGGTCTTGCTGCGAAAGAAATTTGTCACCGATCCATCGCCGCCCGTGAGAATAGCCTTGGCGTCGCCTAAGGACATTGACTTGACTGCGTTAACTAGAAGGTCCCTTGCTTGCGGGACGGCCTGTTCGGCCGCATGGTTCATCGCTTCGACCAATTCATCGGCGTCCTTGCCTTGACCGATCATGCGCATGCCCTTGGCGACATCATCGAGGGCGGGCGGCAACGGGATTTTGACCTTCGGGTTATTGAGGAACCCGCCCGCAACGCCCAGCTTATCGATGGCCGAGGCAGCCCCTTTGTTGAGCGCCCCCTTGATGCCCTGAGCGGCATCCCGATTCGTCAGATCGGCGAGGCCGAGAGCGTAAGCGGAACCGAGATAGAGACAGGCCAATAACCCCGCTAGGCCAACCGAATCTATATGCAGCGCACGCATGCACAGTCCTTGATGGGATTACTATCGCTAGAGTATATCGCCTGGCGTTGCGTAAATGCCACCAAACGCAACCTGCGACTCCTACGTCCAATGACGGTGGGGGTGTCGCGGCGTGACCCGCGGTGTTAGCCTGCCTCCCGACGGAAAAGGGGCGGGACGTAATCGGTCCGCAAATCGTACAACTGCTCGAAGGATGGCGAACGGCGAACGCATGAAGGGAAACGTGCTCATTGTCGATGATAGCCTGACCGTGCGAATGGATCTGGCGGACGCCTTCGAAACCGTGGGTCTTCGTCCCCTGCTGTGTTCAACGATTCGCGAGGCACGCGAGACCTTCACAGTGGAATCCATCGATCTTGTCGTCCTGGATGTCATGTTGCCGGATGGCGATGGCGTGGAGTTTCTCAAGGAAATTCGGACTCGTCTGGCAACACCCGATCTGCCCATCTTGATGCTCTCGGGCGAAGCGGAGGTCAAAGATCGCATCCGCGGTTTACAGACGGGCGCCGATGACTATGTGGGAAAACCCTACGACGCCGGTTATGTGGTGGCGCGAGGGCGGGAGCTGGTGCGTCTGCGTCAGAATCAGAGTGCGATTCCTGGCGCTGCGGAGAACGCGAGCATCCTGGTGATCGACGATAGTTTGACGTCGCGCGCAGAGTTGCGGCAAGCCCTCGAGGGGGCGGGGTACGGGGTCATGACAGCCGGATCCGGGGAGGAGGGGTTGCGGCTGGCAGCGACGCGCCGACCGGCGGCACTCATCATCGACGGTGTGATGCCGCGGATGGACGGTGCCACGGTGGTCCGCAAACTGCGTCTGGATGCCGCGCTGCGTGGCTTGCCGTGCCTGCTTTTGACCGCATCGGACGAAGAAGGCGCGGAGCTGCAAGCGCTGGAGGCCGGGGCGGATGCCTTCGTACGCAAGGACGAGGACATGGACGTCATTCTCGCGCGTCTTGCAGCCATACTGAGAACCGCTCATCCGGAGCTCGTGCCCGCATCGAATCTGGCGAGCTCGAAGCGCATTCTGGCCGTGGATGAGAGCGTGACGTATCTGCAGCAACTGGCGTTCGCCTTGCGTGACGAAGGCTATGACGTGGTCCTGGCCCACTCGGGCGAGGAGGCCATTGAAATCCTGGCCGTTCAGAACGTCGACTGCATCCTGCTGGAACTCACGATTCCCGGCCTCGGTGGTCAGGAGACCAGTCGTCGCATCAAGGCCTCGCCGATGCTGCGCAATATCCCACTCATTCTGTTGACGGCCGTCGAGGACCGGCAGGCGTTGATCGAAGGTCTCGGCGCAGGCGCGGACGACTACATCGCGAAGTCGAACTCGTTCGACGTACTGCGAGCTCGGATTCAGGCCCAGATCCGCCGCAAACAATTCGAGGATGAGAGTCGCCGCAATCACGATCAGCTGCTTCGCAGCGAGTTAGAAGCGGCCGAGGCGCGCGCCGCTCGGGAACTGGCGGAAGCGAAGGCGGGCCTCATTAAAGAGCTGGAATACAAGAACAGAGAACTCGAATCCTTCAGCTACACGGTCTCGCACGATCTGCGAGCGCCGCTGCGCGCCATCGACGGATTCAGTCAGGCGCTCATCGAGGATTACGGAGATCGGCTGGAGGCTGAGGCACAGCACTACCTGAATCGGATTCGGGCGGCGGCACAGCGCATGGCAGCGCTGATCGATGACTTGCTGTCGCTGTCGCGCATCAGCCGGACGCAGGTCCGTCGCGAACACGTGGATCTCTCCTCGCTGGCGCAAACCGTTGCGGATGAGCTACGGACCCAGAGCCCGAACCGGACAGTCGCCTTTCAGATCGAGGCAGGGCTCTCTGCATATGCGGACCGCGGTCTGATGCGCGTCCTTCTGGATAACTTGCTGGGCAACGCCTGGAAGTTTACCGTGCGAGCGGTTGACGCCCGAATCGAATTTGGGGCGCAAACATCCGGAATGGACACCGTCTTCCTGGTGAAGGACAACGGCGCCGGATTCGACATGAGCCATGCCGGCGTGCTCTTTCAACCCTTCCAGCGCCTGCACAACGCCGCAGATTTTCCTGGAACGGGAATCGGATTGGCGACGGTTCGGCGCATTGTGGATCATCATGGCGGTCGTATCTGGGCGCAGGGCGCAGTCGGTACCGGCGCGACGGTCTCTTTCACGATTCCTCTCGCTCGCGGAACAGATCAGCAATGAACTTGCAGTGTTCCTGAACCGGTAACCACCCAATCCATCGGAATATCGTGGGGCTGAGGAAATATAGTGCGCAGTTCAGCGCCCGGATAGCCAACACCGATGGCCAGCGGCTTTGGGCTCAACTGAGCGAGTGTTCGATCAAAGAAGCCTCCTCCATACCCAAGGCGATAGCACCCATGGTCGAAGCCGACCACCGGCGCTATGACCACGTCAGGGACGATTAGCTCTCCGTCGGCGGGATATGGAATTTTCCAAAGACCCCGCGCCAGCCGCGCGTTGGGCCGCCACTCGCGAAAAATCAGCGGCTGAGCAAGCGCCACGGCGACAGGTAACGCCACCCGGACACCCGCCTGAGACAGCGCGTGCATCCATGGGCGCAGATCGGGCTCGCCGCGTATAGGCCAATAGACGCTGACGGCGGGTGCCGTTAAGCCGCTTGCGGCGAGAATTTCCTCCAGTTTCCGTGCGATGACGAGGGTCTGGTCGGCACGATACTGCGTGTCCAACGAGCAGCGCGCCCTGATCAAGCGCTCTCGCTCGGCTTTGCGCCAACGCGCAACGTCTCGGACTTGTTCCGGATCCACGATCGGCGTGCCATCCTCTCGTAGTTCGTCGAGCAAGCAGGGCGACGATGCAAGCTTGGCCGCAGGGAATTGTTCACCGGTAATGTTTTTCACATCGTTCCCTCATGTCGCCCGTCACTCGATTGAGTCGCGTATCCGGCGCCACATTCTCAAAAAGGGCGAGCGCCTGCTCGTCAAGCTCGCAGCGTTGCATCGCGCGGAGCTCAAGTCAATTCGTGGGGTTTTTCCCGTGCCATTGGCCAAGAGCTGACAGTGCAGACATTCTTGTTTATGGCTCCAACGTCAGCGCTCAAAGTCAACCGCGGTCGTATTGCCTCCGCAGATGAGCACAGCCACCCGTTCAGCGGGGGCCGGCACGTACTGGCGGGAAATGAGTGCCGCGAGAGCCGCTGCACCGCCCGGCTCCGCAACGACGCGCAGCTTCGTCCACAGCCGTCGCTGCGCCTCGCGGATTGCATCGTCGGACACTAGTACCGTCGCGTTGACGTAGTGCCGAGCGATGGGAAAAACCAGCTCCCCGACGCGGCGCGGCGCCAAAGAGTCGGCCGCGATGCCGCCCGCCTCGGCATCGACGGGCCGCCCCGCCTCGAGCGCACGTGTGAGTGTCGGTGCTTGGGCCGGCTCCACCCCGACGATCTTGATGCGCCCTGCGTACCACGCCGCAATTCCGGCGATGAGGCCGCCTCCGCCGACCGCGACCAGAAGCGTCGTCAGTTCGCCGGCCTGACCTTCCAGCTCCAACCCAACGGTACCCTGCCCGAGCAGCGTCTCGATCTGATCAAAGGCATGGATCGGCATTGCCCCGGACTGGGCTACCCAAGCTTCGCTTGCCGCGAGCGCATCCGAGTAGCGTTCGCCGGCAATCACCAAATCCGCGCCGTACTCGGTGATCTGCTGAATCTTCGCGGACGAGGCAACACTGGGCACGAATATCTTCGCCGGAACGTTACGCGCCATGGCCGCGAAAGCCACCGCCGCTCCATGGTTTCCCCCGGACGCGGCAACCACGCCGGCGCCGGGCACCTGTCGGGTTAGAAGATTGGCGAAGGCGCCGCGGGTCTTGAATGAGCCCGCATGTTGAAGCGACTCCAGTTTGAAAATCAATCTGGCGGCGGCGACGCCGAAGTCCGACCCGTCGACCTCGATAACGGGGGTGCGGCGTATGTGCGGTGTGATTACCTGGTAGATCGAGCGGATTTCACTGCACGAGAACATGGCTGCCACTCTACAAAAGAAACGAGGCCCGCATCAAGGCGCAGCCGGCGGCTCCAGGTCGGTGGGGATGCCGGTGATGTGCCGATACAGCGCGACGACCCGATTGATGTAGGAGTTTTCATGGCCGGAGATGAGCCAGCTGCCCTCGGCGAATCTCGTGAGGCCGTAGTACGTCCAGATGCCGCGCGAGCGTTCTTCGAAGAAGTACAGGGCGCGCATGCCGCCGGGCTTGAGCAGCGTCAGCGCGAACAGACGCACCGCCGTCACGTTCTCGGTTTCTATGACCAAGCGGGCTCGACTGCTTTCCCGTACCCGCACACGGTAAATGACTTCGCCCGCCCCGCGGCTGTCCCTTTGTGAAAAATACACATCTTGCCCGCGCTGAAGTTCGGCGTTCGTGAAATCGTCGCGGGGTTGGCCGGAATCGCGCGTCGTCAATGCAGCGGCGGCCAAAACCAAGGGACGCCATTGCTTTTCGGTGGTTGACCAATAGCGTACCGCCAGAAGCTTCGATACCTCGCCGAATCGTGCGAGGAGGGCAGGCGCGCCGCCGGCGTTCGCAAACGTGCCCGCGACCGTCACGAGCATGTGCAGATCCGGTCCAGCTAACCCGAGACACGCGGCTTGGGGGGGCAATGCGGCGAGGTTCGGCTGTTTCCAGATCTCGATGTTTGGCGCCGCGCCAACCGGAGCGTAGAAAGGCGGCGGCAAATCCGAGTCGCAGGGCGGGAACGCCGACGTCTCGGCCCGGCCGATCGATGTCACTGCGCAGAGGACTGCGACGGTAGCCAAGCCACGCGTTCGAGGGCCGAAACGCGCCACGACGATCAGAGCGATGATTGACTCCTGCTGTGAAACTGAGCACACCGGGTACGCCAGGCGCGCACCAGAACAAAGCCGATCAAATAACTGTCGCCGAGGCGAATGTTCACGGACACAAGGTAGGCACACCAAAACCTCTCACGGCACGTTTCGATGATCCGCCAATCGGCGTACTCTTGGAAGCCGTCACGATTGATACTCGACAGTTCAGGTGCAATCTGCGACAGAATCATCTTCGCGCGACGTTGGCGGCCAGCATCCTGGGATCAAGCCTCGCCTTCATTGACGGTTCCGTGGTCAATGTGGCGCTCCCGGCGTTGGCTCATGAATTGCACCCGGATCCCTCGACGCTGTCGTGGGCAATCAACGCTTATTTGCTGCCCGTAGGCGCGCTGATTTTGCTTGGCGGCAGCCTCGGCGACCACTTTGGAAGACGCCGACTGTTTCTCGTGGGCTTGGTATTGTTTGCGTCATCCTCGATCCTGTGCGCGGCGGCACCAACCTTTGCATGGCTGCTTGCCGGTCGAGGCCTACAGGGAGTCGGCGCCGCGCTGTTGATGCCCAACAGCCTGGCGATCCTGGGAGGCGCATTTTCGGGCGTCGAGCGCGGCCACGCGATCGGTACCTGGGCGGCGGTCGGCGCGGTGGCTGGCGCCGTCGGCCCGATCGCCGGCGGCTGGCTCATCGACGTCATCGGCTGGCGCATCATATTTGCCATCAATATTCCGGTGGCGTTGGCCGCCGGTTATCTTGCTTCGGTGTATGTTGCTGAACAGCGGGAGCGCACCAAGGCGCGGCTCGATGTCCTCGGAGCAGCCTTGGCAACCACGGCGCTTGGCCTGCTGACGTGGTCTTTGACCGAAACAACGGGTTCCCACCGTTCTTCCGCTTTGATCTGGATGGCCACCCTCAGCGGCCTGGCGCTTCTAGGCTTTTTCCTCAGCCTCGAGAAACGCTTGGCGGATGCCGCACTCATGCCGTTCGCCATGTTTTCTTCTTCCTCGTTCGTGGGTCTCACGCTGCTGACGTTTTTTCTCTACGCGAGCTTGGGTGGGCTGATCGTCTTGTTGCCATTCCTGCTCATCCAAATAAATCAATGGTCAGCCGTCGCGGCAGGAGCTGCGCTACTGCCCGTGCCGGTGTTGATAGGCCTCGGCTCGCGGCTGATGGGTCGGGTCGCCGCCCGGATCGGCGGTCGCATACCTTTGGCCGGCGGATCCGTGCTCGTCGGCATAGGCCTTGCACTGTATTGCCGGATCGGTACGGGCGCCGTTAACTATTGGCTCGATGTATTCCCTGCTACGTTGTTGGTGGGACTGGGTATGGGCGTATGCGTTGCGCCGCTGACTACGTCGGTGATGGCATCGGTCGACACCGATCATGTCGGAGTCGCGTCAGGCTTCAACAATGCGACCGCGCGCCTTGCCGGATTGGCGGCGACTGCGCTGCTGGGCTTGGTGTTCGCAAAACAAGATTCATCATATAGCTTCATTCCGGCCTTTCACGTGGCCGCATTGGTGGGCGCGGGCTCGGCGATAGCTGCCGGCGTGTTCGCGGCCACGCTTATTCGGTCGGAAGACGAGAAGAATCAAAACGAGTGACGGCGGCCGCGCTGCATTGCGGATGCCGGCGAAAAATTGGGCATGTAATGCGTTTGGGGAATGATTCTACCATGTGAGTCGCTGTCATTGTAGCCACGGGGAAAACATGCGCGGCTTGCGACACACCGATTACTGTAGGCGCGTTGCGTCCTTGAGTATCTTTGCGGCCCTCGCAGCTATCTGTCTGGTCGACTCGTGCCGCGGGGCGGGTGTGCTGGATCGCACGGACCGGTTGCCGGGGCGGAGCGGTTGATCCTGCTCAATGCACCGCCATCATGTTGGTTGTCGTCGTGCCCGTAATCGTGCTCACGCTGGCATTTGCATGGTGGTATCGCGCGTCCAACAAGCGAGCCACCTACTCACCGGACTGGAGCTATTCCGGTCACATCGAGCTGGTGGTCTGGTCGATACCGGCGATGGTGGTGATTTTGCTGGCGGCCGTCGCATGGATCGGCTCGCATGAGCTGGATCCTCCGCGCAAGCTCAAGTCCGATGCGAAGCCGGTCAGAATCGAGGTCGTATCGCTGGATTGGAAATGGCTGTTCATCTATCCGGACTGCAGGAGTGGCGGCGGTCAACGAGCTGGTTGTGCCCGGCGGAGTACGCCGGTCGAGTTCGTACTGACCTCGGCACCGTGTCATGAACGCCTTCTTCGTGCCGCAGCTCGGCAGCCAGATCTACACCATGCCGGGCATGACGACGCGCCTGAATCTGATGGCCGATACATCCTGGCGACTATCGCGGGCCTGTCCTCGCATTTCAGCGGCGATGGCTTCTCCGACATGCGGTTCGTCGTGCACGCGGTGTCCGGCGGCGGAATTCGTGGGCTGGCTGGAGCGCGCAGCGCACGGCGCGGGCCCGACGCTGGATGCGCAACGCCTACGCGCAGCTGGCGCGAGCCGAGCAACGACGGTCCGTGCAAACCTACCGCCGCGTCGACCCCGGCCTCTTCGAGCACATCGTAGCGCAAAGCCATGCGCGCAGCCGCCCGCCGGCCCCTGACGGAGGACTGAATGTTGGGCAAGCTAAGCTGGGCGGCGATTCCCTTCGATGAGCCGATACCGATGGCGGCATCGCTCGTTGATGATCTGTCGGTGTGTTCGGCGTTCTGGCTGTCTGGTCACGTGCAAGGGATGGTGGCCCTACCTGTGGCGCGAGTGGCTGACGAGCGTCGACCACAAGCGGATCGGCGTGATGTACATCCTGCTGGCGCTGGTGCATGCTGCTGCGCGGCTTCATCGACGCCATCATGATGCGCTCGCAGCTGGCCATCGCCGCGGGCGGCGCGCAGGGCTACCTGCCGCCGGAGCACTACGACCAGATCTTCTCGGCTCACGGCACCATCATGATCTTCTTCATGGCGATGCCCTTCATGGTCGGGCTGATGAACTTCGTCGTGCCGCTGCAGCTCGGCGTGCGCGACGTGGCGTTCCCGGTGCTGAACGCCATCAGCTTCTGGCTGACTGCGTCGGGCGCGCTGCTGGTGAATGTGTCGCTGGTGGTCGGCGAGTTCGCCCGGACCGGATGGCTCGCCTATCCGCCGCTGTCGGAACTGCATTCTCGCCCGGTGTCGGGGTCGATTATTATCTGTGGTCGTTGGAGATTTCGGGCATCGGTACACTGCTGGCCGGCATCAACATGGTGACGACCATCTTGAAACTGCGCGCGCCGGGCATGACCTACATGCGCATGCCGGTATTTTGCTGGACCGTCGCTGTGCTCCAGCATGTTGATCGTGGCCGCCTTTCCGATCCTCACCGCGACCTTCGGCATGCTGCTGCTCGACCGTTATGCGGCATGCACTTCTTCACCAACGACGGCGGCGGCAATCTGATGATGTACATCAATCTGATCTGGATCTGGGGCCACCCGGAGGTCTACATCCTGATGCTGCCGGCCTTCGGAATCTTCTCCGAGGTGATCGCGACCTTCGCCGGCAAGCAGCTGTTCGGCTATCGCTCCATGGTGCTGGCGACACTCGCCATCTGCGTGCTGTCTTTCATGGTGTGGCTGCATCACTTCTTCACCATGGGCGCCGGCGCGGATGTCAATGCCTTCTTCGGCATCATGTCGATGATCATCGCCATCCCCACGGGCGTGAAGCTATTCAATTGGCTGTTCACCCTCTACCGGGGCCGCATCCGCTTCGAGGTGCCGGTGCTCTGGGCCATCGGCTTCATGGTGACCTTCGTCATCGGCGGGATGACCGGCGTGCTGCTGGCGGTGCCGCCCGCCGACTTCGTGCTGCACAACAGTCTGTTCCTGGTCGCGCATTTCCACAACGTGATCATCGGCGCCGTCGCTGTTCGGCGCCATGGCCGGCTACAACTACTGGTTTCCGAAGGCGTTCGGGTTCACCCTCGACCGGCGGCTGGGCAAGGTCAGCTTCTGGTGCTGGCTCGTCGGCTTCTATCTGGCGTTCATGCCGCTCTACGCCCTCGGGCTCCTCGGCATGACGCGACGTATGCAGCACTACGCGGACTGTGACCTGGCAGCCGTATCTGATCGTCGCGGAGGTCGGAGCGATCGTCATCCTCTGCGGCATCGTCGCGACGATCGCGCAGCTCGTGGTGAGCATCCGCACGCGCGAGCAGCGTCGCGACTTCACCGGCGACCCCTGGAACGGCAGAACTCTGGAATGGTCCACCACCTCGCCGCCGCCGTCCTACAACTTCGCCGTATTGCCGCGGGTCGAGTCGCTGGATGCCTTCTGGGTCATGAAGCAACGCGGGCCCGTCGCGCCGCCTGAGCATTACGAATCCATCGAGGTGCCGCGCAATAGCCCGAACGGATTTGTCACCGCCTTCTTTGCGGTGGTCACGGGCTTCGCCCTGATCTGGCATATCTGGTGGATGGCGATCGCGGGTCTCGCCTGCGCCGCTGCTGACGTTGCTCGTCTTTGGCTGGGTGGAGCGTCACGAGGATGAGGTGTCGGGAGAACAATTGGCCGATGCCGAGCGCACGCGGTTGCGAGTGGCGGCTCCCCCATGAGTGCGCAGATGGGCACTGCGGAGCTCCCCGGACTGGGCACGACGATGGCGCGGGGCGGTGAGGGGCCGGCGCCGGTGCGAATCGTCGTCGGCTATGGTTTTTGGATCTTCCTGCTCTCCGACATCATCATGTTCTCGGCGCTGTTCGCCTCCTACGCGGTGCTGTCCGGACAGACAGCCGGGGGACCCTCGGGCCGCGAGCTGTTTGAGCTGCGCCACGTCGGCGTTGAGACGCTCTGTCTGCTGTTCTCAAGCTACACCTGCGGGCTTGGCCTCCTGGCCATCGAGCGGCGCCAGCTGCGGGGTTTCTATCTTGCCTTCGCGTTGACGTTCGTGCTCGGCGCCACGTTCCTGGGGTTGGAAATCAGCGAATTCGTCGGCCTGGTGGCGCGCGGTGCCGGCCCATCGCGCAGCGCCTTCCTATCGGCCTTTTTTAGTCTCGTCGGTTTGCACGGCGCGCATGTCACCGCCGGACTCCTGTGGCTCAGCTTTATGGTGGCGCAAACCGCGGCGCGGGGACCCCGCGACTTCGTGCGCCGCCGGCTGCTCTGTTTCAGCCTCTTCTGGCACGCACTCGATATCATCTGGGTGGGGCTGCTGACCTTGGTGTATCTCATGGGGGCGCGATGATGGAAAGAACATGCGCGGCAACCGGGCGGATGAGAAAAGAGTCCTCCGGCAGCATTCTTACCTACACCGTGGGACTCGCCTTCGCTTTGCTGCTGACCGCCGCATCCTTCATCGTCTCGCAAACCGATCTCCTCTGGGCGCCGGGCGTACCGGCCGGGCTTGCCGTGCTCGCCATCGCTCAGATGGGAGTTCACCTGGTGTTCTTCCTCCACATCAGTACCGGGCCGGACAACACCAACAACGTGCTCGCGCTTGCCTTCGGCGTCCTCATCGCCGTGCTCATTGTCGGCGGGTCGCTCTGGATCATGGCCAACCTCAACGCGAACATGCTGCCCGCGTCGGCTATCATGGAAATGCAGCGGTAGTTGAAAGGACGCCCGCTACTGCGGCCCGGGGCACTTCGGAATTGAACCCGGCAGAGTCAGCGACGCCCGGAAGGATCGTTGCAGCAGTCCCTCCGGTGTGGTCCACAACTCGCCGCGCATCGCACAGTCTGCGCCGAAGTTGAACAAGGCGCGCATGCGTTCGGGCTTGAGATCGAGCAGACCGTTGAACGGATAGTCGTCGGGGATCGCCGTGACGTTCATGTGCATATCGTTTCTGGTGGCGAGAGCGAGCGTGGCAAGGACGGCACCCCGAGTGCTGCTGTGGAGCGAAGCCTGGATTCCTCGTTTTGCGATCGCAGTTGTCCTGACTCGCGTCGTGATGGTTGGCGCGCCGTATTGGCCGTTTGCAATGACGTAGATATTGGCTCCCCGCAGGCCCCCCAGTCGATCGGGCAAGATGGAGGCGATCTCCGGAGCAATGAACATCGACGCCGTGGTACTGCCGTCCACGTGCATTTCCTCGAGAATGGTGCCGGATGTCTCCACCGGAATCATGACGGGCGGAAACAGCCCCGGAATGCTGGCGGACGCAATGAGCACCTGGCGGAACAGCTTGAGCGCCGCCGGGCCACCTTGCAGGGCAATGGCGCCCATATCCCAGATCACACTGCGCTCGCTGTCAAGATCGGTCGTTGCTATCAGGAGCAGCCGGCCCTTGGCGGCCTCAACCGCCACGGCGCGCAGCATCTCCTCGGTCGCGTAATGGTTCACGAGATCGGCCAGCGGCTTGCCCTTGAAGATGCTCGACCCGAAGAGCAGGCCGGTCAAACTGAACTGCACCAGTTTGGCCGACCTTTGCCCGGAAAATGATTCCGTCAGCGGTCCATCCCATGCCGGTCCCAGGAATGCGAAAGGCGCCGTCAGCGCACCGGCACTCACTCCTGTGACGACATGAAAGTGCGGACGAGTACCCGCCGTGCTTAAGCCCGCGAGTGCACCGGCGCCGAACGCCGCTCCGGCACCGCCGCCCGACAGCGCAAGAACGTTCACCACGCCTCCCCCGGCAGCCGACCTGACCCGGCTGATGTAGCGCTGTGAATCCTTCTCAAAAGAGACGCGATCCTCGGTTACGGTTCGCACGGTCTCCGGAAAACCGGCGGGCGGTGCCGTGTCATACCAATAGATCGGATGCTCGCGGCGGGCGGGCCCCGCACAGGCCGCGATTGACAGCGCGGCAAACATGAGACATGCCCCGCGTAGCCGCTTGCGCATGATGATACCCCATGGCCCGCACTGCTATTGCTGCGGAGTCATCGCGATTTGTTCCCGGATCCGAATTCGGGAAGCATTCTAGCGAGGACGTCGTCCTTGTTCCAGAAGTGATGCTTGATTGCCGCAACAACGTGCAGCGAGGCGATCGCAAACAGAGCGTCGCTCAATAGGTGGTGCAGCGCTCTGAAGTAGTTGAACGCGGCTTCGTTCGGTGCAATGAGGTTTGGCCAGGTGAAAGCCCCGAACCAGCTGACCGAGTAATTCTTGGCGGACGACATGAGCCAGCCGCTCAACGGCATCGCGAAAAGCAGCACGTAGAAGCAGAGGTGCGTGGCGCGAGCCAGGAGGCGTTCGACACGGTGCATGTCCGCGGGCAGCGGCGGCGGCCGGTTGTTGAGCCGCCATGCGAGACGGATCGCCGCCAGCATCAACACCGTCATTCCAAAGCTCTTGTGCTCCGCCAGCAGCGCGAGTTTGCGCGCTCCCAGCGGCAAATGAGCGGCCATCCTGGCGAGTACGAACTGGACCACGATGAGCAGGGCTATCAGCCAGTGAAGTACCTGCGCCGTGGCGCCGTAGCGGCGCCACGTCTTTGGTTCGTTCATGGGTTGGGTCTCGAGTGACCGATCGAAACCCTTAGTTCACCTTGATTCCTTCGACCTGTATGCGCAGCAGCACATCTTGCTTGAATCCGTACTGTTGTCCGTAGTTCACACCGAAGTCGGCGCGGTTGAAGGTGCCGCTGGCATCTGCTCCGCAGACCTGCTTCTTGAGCATGGGATTCTGAAAGCACTTGAAGGAATTGATGGTGAGCGTCACGGGCTTCGTGACGCCATGAAGTGTCAGGTCGCCAGAAATCGTTTTCGGGGCGGCGCCGACGAATTCAACGAACTTCCCCTTGTACTCTGCGGTCGGGTATTTCGCCACATCGAGCATCTCGGGGCTCGATACATGCTCGTTGAGCTTGTCGTGTGCGAAATCGATCGTTGCGGTGTCGATCACGACATCGACGGTTCCCGTCTTGGCCGCCGTATCGATCTGTGACGGTGCCGGTGGTCTTCTTGAACGTGCCTCGCCAGATGGACACGCCGCCGAAATGGTCCACCTCGAAGCTGGGGTGGGTGTGGTCCGGGTCCACATTGTAAGTAGTGGATGCGGCGGTCGCCGATGTGATTCCCAAGACCAGGAGCAGCAGCGCGTAGTTGTGTTTCATAAGTGTCCTTGTAGAGTTTAGTGAGTTTAAGTTGCCAGCGGAGCAACCCAGCGGCCACGAGTTGATTGCCGATGCGTCGAATCTCCGATTCTCCCGCGACGAAGAGCCGCCGAGTCGTGTGAACCGAGTAGTGGCCGAGCACCAGCGTCGTGCGGATGTTTCGCCGCGGAACCGAGAACGAACCTCGATGCACTGTCTGCCTGAATGACAAGGGCGTCGCTGGACTCCTCGAACACCACCAATTCGCCTGCGGAAACGGGTTCCGGTGTGCGTAGGGTCCCGTCGGAGACAGCGAGCCAGGCAACTTCGTGACCCAACGGTGGCTGATAGATCCACCGTTCGCCCGCCGCGAGTTGAACGTCCAGATAGTTGATGCCCTCGGAGCGCGCGAATCGCGCTCTTGGCACGACCATAGGAGCCCAAGATGACCCGCGCGGGCTTCTCCTCGGGCACTTCGTCCGCAGACAAGTATTGGCTTTGGCATGGGCGCGTTCTCGAGTTCCTCCGGCAACGCGATCCACAACTGAAAGCCTCTTTGCGTGTGCCAAGGCGGACCCGGTATGCCACACGCCGCGGCCGGCGCGCATCCATTCAACGCCGCCGGCGGCAAGCATTCCCTTTGACGCCGGTGGTCTCTTGATACTCGATCGCACCCTCATGAACGACGGTGAGCGTGGCAATTCCAGAATGGGGATGCCAGCCGAAGTTCGGGCCGCTCGCTGCGGAGATGTCGAAAAGATCCAGGAACACGAATGGCTTGATGAGCTCGCCGATATCCGACGGGCTGACCAGCCGCGTGATGGGTCCGTGCCGTCGCCCTCGGGTCCGTAGCACAATAGGGCGCTCGCGCGACGCGACGCCTTCAATACGCGCTCATGCCGCCATCGCCGCGATGTTCGCGCGCGCCTTCAACATGGCGGCCTCTTTGGCTTCCGCTCCGAACGCAAGTCCCTCCGCCCGGACGATCGTGACATCCGTCAACCCAATGAAGGACAGCACGCCGGTGAGGTAGCTCTCATGATGCTCGAAGGCCGCCGCGGGAGAGCCCGGCGGCATAGACGTTGCCGCGAGAGGAAGCGATGAAGACTTTCTTGTTCTTGGATAGCAATCCTTCCGCACCATTCGCGCCGTAGCGGAATGTTTTGCCGGCGACGACCACGCGGTCGATCCACGCTTTGAGCTGGCTGGGAATGGAAAAGTTATACATCGGGGCGCCGATCACGATGATGTCGGCAGTCAAAGAGCTCCTCCAAGTAGGCGCCGCCCTTCGCCAAGTCGGCAACCCAAGAGTCGTCATCCTCAACCGCGCCGCCCTGCCAGGCAGCCAGATGTGCCGGACGATAGGTGCAGCGCCGCATCCGCCGCCAAATCCCGGTGCACGACGTTGATGCCCGGCTGCAGCGCAACCTGTTTCGCGACGATTTCCGCCGAGAGTGCGCGGCTTGCCGAGTGGGGCCCAGAACGCTGGAATCGATGTGAAGGAGCTGCATGACCGTGTGCCTCGTTGGCTAAGAACGAAACTGGGGTGTATGCTGCGCCTGCGAATCTCCTATGAATAGCCGTTATATTGCGATACTATCCATCTGAATATCCGATACATAGGGGGCAAATCATGCTGGATGGCGTCTCTTTGGACCAGTTGCGGGCCTTCATCGCCGCAGTCGATGAGGGCAGCTTTTCTGCCGGTGCACGCAGACTGCGTCGTGCGCAATCTGCGGTCAGCGAACTCGTCAGTAACCTCGAAGCGCAAATCGGTGTCGTTCTTTTCGATCGCTCCGAGCGCTATCCCAAGCTCACACCCGCCGGCGTTCTGCTTGGTTGCCGATGCGCGCAGCGTCGTGGCCAACGTCGATCTGCTCAAGGCTCGCGCCAAGGGAATTTCCTCCGGACTCGAGTCGGAACTCTCGGCCGTCGTTGACGTGCTTTTCCCGATTGAAGCGATCGCTGAATCGGCCAGGGAATTCAGGGACCGATTTCCGCGCACGCCTTTGCGGCTGTACGTCGAAGCGCTCGGCGGCGCCTACAAACCCGTGCTCGACGGCCGTTGCAGCTTGGGCGTCGTGGGGTCCTTGCCGGATCGTACCGGACTCCATGACCCTGGAACGGCTGCAGGGGGTCGAGATGATCATGGTCGCGGCGCGCGAACATCCCCTCGCGGCGCTCCAGGGTGTCGTTCCAAAAACGGAACTCGCCAAACACGTGCAGCTGGTATTGACGGATCGATCCGATCTGACGGCGGGGCGCGAGTTCGGGGTGATGTCGCCGCTCACCTGGCGATTGGGCGATTTATTTGCCAAGCACGCGTTTCTCCTCAAGGGCCTCGGTTGGGGCGGCATGCCGATGCACGCGGTGAAGCGCGATCTGTTGGAAGGCCGCCTCGTGAAGTTGTCGATCGAAGATTTGCCGGAGGAGGGTCTGATCCTGCCGATGTCGGCCGTTTATCTCACGGCGAAACCCCCCGGACCTGCGGGTCGCTGGCTCATCGAGCGCCTGCGGCAGTGTCGCAAGCAGCGTGCGGCGCCGGAGGGAGTTGCACTTCCCCGCCAACACGAGACGCTGGTGGCGATTTAACTGCGCGCCGCATAGGCCGGCATTGCCGGGACGTGAGGCGGCTATTTCGGCGCGGCCACCAAAATTTCGAAGCCGCTCGCGCCCATCGCCGGCACATAGATCCGATGGGTCGCCGCATCCAGCGCCATCGTCTTCGCTCCGTTCGCCGTAGCGAGGCTACCCTTCACCGCAAAATGGCCGCCGCCGTCTTCGGTTACGACGGTCACGTCCGCGCTGTCTCCGTTGGAACTGAACACGAGCGAGGTGGAGGGGTCGAACGCCGCGGCATCGACGTGCTTGCCGATCGGCAACTCGGCGACGCGCGAACCGGTCACGCTGTCCGTCACGATCAGACGCTCGTTGTGGCACACCGAAAACAGACGGTGTCGCGCCGCGTCGAGGGCAATGCCGGTGGGCTCCAAGCAGGGCGCGAGCGACCACGTGGACTGTACGCTGCCCTTGGCCACATCGATCACCGCGATCAGCCCCTTATCCTCGATATTGACGAAGATGCGTCCGGCGCCGTCGGTGACTGCGAATTCCGGCCCACCGGGCAAGGCGATACTGCCAACTTCCCGGGCCGTACCCGCATCGATGACCGTTGCGTTGTCGCTGTGACCATTGAACGTATAGATCCTCTTGCTGGGCGCATCGTAGATGATGGCATCGGGATCCTTGCCGGAGATTTTGATCTCCGTGATGGGCGCGAGCGACTTTAGATCGAACACCGTCACCGAATCTCCCTTGCCGTTGCTCGTGAAGCCACGGTTGAGGTCGTATGCGAGAGCGATGCCGTGCACGCCGGGCGTGTTGGCGATATCGCCGGCGGCTTTGCCCGATTCGAGATCGAACACCTGCACATGCGTCGCGCGCGAGACGAACAAACGATGCTGTGCTGAGTCGACGATCAGGTAGTCCCACTTTCCGGCGCCCCCGACCGGCCACCGGCCAACGATGCTGTAACCGCTGTCGCCTGCGGCAAGGACCGCAGTCGAAAGAGCGAGCCCGAGAAAGCTCGCTGCGCTGAATGCGCGGCTCTGCGTGGAAAGAGTCATGTGTTCGAACTCCGTGACGATGCGGGGGCGGCCCAACGCTACGCACTCGGTTGGTTCAACGCAACGGACGTGGAGCTCTGCAGTGAAAGATTTTTCGGTGTAAGAAAATGGCAACGTTGACTGTCTACGCTGTCGAGTCCAACGCCAGCATGCGGAGGGTCGAAATGCCCCGACAGCGATCGTTCTTGCCGCGCTTCAGCATCTGCGCTGTCGCACTGGCCGGAGGGCTGACCGTCATCGCGAACTCGGCGGTGGCGCAAACTCCGGCCGCGCCGCCCGCGGCGGAATCGACGCCCCCTGGAAGCAAGCCAGCACCCGCCGAGACCGACATCGGGCGGGTAAGCACCGGTGCGGGGCAGGGCGAGAATGGGCCCACGCCGGTGGTACCGAGCGCCACGATCAATCGCGCCGACGCGATCGCGGAAAAGCAGCAGGCGCCCAACCTCATCGATGTGCAGCCATTGAGTGAAATCATCAAGCTTCCGGACATCAACACCGCAGAGGCCCTGCAGAGAATCCCGGGAATTTCTCTCGAAACCGATAGCGGCGAGGGACGCTTCGTGCACATTCGCGGACTCGATTCCGATCTCAACGGCACGACCTACGGCGGCGTGCGCTTGCCCGCCTCCAATCCGTCGTCGCCTTCCGGCGGCGGCCGCGCGGTCGCCTTCGATACGTTTCCCACCGGCGTCATCGGCGGCGTCGAGCTTACCAAGACCTCGCGGCCCGACATGGACGCGGAGGCACTTGGCGGCTCGATCAATCTCGTGCCGCGGAGCGGCGCCGAACACGGCGGCGCGCCCTTCATCGATGCCGATCTGGGCAGCGGCTACGAACCGCTGCGCGAGTCGCCGGTGTATCACGCGGAAGTCAGCGCCGGCCGTAGCTTCGATGGCGGCGACGGAATTGGCGGCTTGTTTGCCGGGAAAAATGCCTTCAGCGCAGTCGTCACCGCCGTCTATCACGAGGATAAGCGCGGGATCGACGACGTCGAGGAGAGCTACACCGACCAGCAGAGCAGCGGCTATCCGGATAAAGTATTGAGCAATTTGCAGTTCCGCCGCTACGAATACCATCGGCGCCGCTACGGTGCCGCGGCCAACTTCGACGCAAAAGCGAGCGATAGCACGTCGTTGTATTTGCGCGTCCTGTATTCCGGGTACCTGGAGGGCGCCGACAAACACTATCTGGTGCTCAACAACCTCGACGATTCGTCACAAGGCGGCTGCACGCCGCTGCCGAGTTGCATCCAAGATCCCGGCAATCCGAACGGCTTCATCGCCTCGGGCGCTCAACTGCAACAGCAGACCACCGATACCTTGGAACGCATTCAAAACGGGCTTGGTGTGGTCGGCGGCAGCAGCATATTCTCGAATTTCAAGCTCGACTATCACGCTTCCTTCGCGCTCGGTACCGACCGAGTATCCACCAGTTACGGCAGCGTGTGGACCGACCCCAACCCGGTCCCAATCGCGTATGACACCACGACCGATCCGCGCTACCCGAGGTTTCACACGCTGGATGGGACCAATCCCGCCAATCCGGCCAATTACGCGTTGCAGGAGATCGATCTCGGACCGTCCTACGCCCACGATGGAGAGACGGCGGCGGCGCTCGACGCCACCATCCCGACGGGGAGCGGTGATCACGCGGGGGAGTGGAAATTCGGCCTCTCGCTGCGCGATCGACATAAGACCAGCGTTGCCTCATCGCCGGTATTCACGCCTACCGGCACCATTGCGTTGTTGCCCGCGACCTATGGCTCGCCGCAGATCTATTACAACAATCTCTACGATATCGGGCCTGCGATAAGCCTGCCGTCGGTCCGCACGCTGGCCAACAGCAACTTGGGCACGATGACCGATGATGCGGCCGCCGACGCCGCGTCCAACACCGACGACCGCGAGAATGTCTTTGCGGGCTACGGCCAATACTCGGCTCGGCTCGGCAAGGTGGGAGTGCTGGCCGGGGTGCGGGTCGAGTCGACGCGCGCCACCTACGGCGGCAATCTCTACAACAGCGACGCGGACACGAACACACCGACGACCGAGCGGAACTCGTACACGAATTACTTTCCGACCCTGCAGGGCCGCTATGACTTCTTCGAGAATCTGGTCGGGCGGCTCACCTATTCGACCGGGATCGCCCGTCCGGGTTTCGAGCAGATCACGCCGGGGGCGTCCATCAGCGTGTCGAATGCCGCCGTGACCGTCGGTAATCCGGCGCTCAAGCCCACGCTCGGTCAAAATTTCGACGCCACCGTGGAATATTATCCGGGCGATGGTCAAGTCGCCGCCCTCGGGTTGTTCTACAAACAATTTCGCGACTACATCCTCTTGTCGCAGCAGATCGTCTCCGGATACAACTATCCGGGCCTCACCGGCGTCATTACGACGGTTCAGAGCTACACCAACGGTCCGGCGCACGCGGAGGGCGTTGAGGGCCAGTATCAGCAGCAGTTCAAATTCCTGCCGGCGCCGTTCGACGGCTTCGGCTACAGCGGCAACTTCACCTTGGTCGATTCGCGGGCGCAGATTCACCCGGGCATTTACGGTCTTCTGCCGTCCACTTCCAAGGTCACGTGGAATGCGGCGGTCTTTTACGAGCGCGCGCCGTTCGAGGTGCGAGTGGCGGCCGACTATGTCGGCCAGGATCTGTTCGCCTTCGGCGGTACGATCGGCAATGCCGCCGACGTGTATTCACGCCACCGGCTAACCCTCGACCTGGGCAGCAGCTATGCCATCGCCCATGAAGTCAAGATCTACTTCGACGCGAAAAATCTGCTGAATACGCCGTTGGAGTTCACCGAGGGGACCAGCGATTCACGGCCCATCCAGCGCGAGTTTTACGACATTACGCTGCTCGCCGGCGTGCGTATGAGTTTTTGATGCGCAACTGGCCGTCACGCCCCCGAAAAGCGCCGCGGATCGAGATCATTCCGATGATCGACGTCATGATGTTCCTGCTGGTCTTTTTCGTGCTCATCAGCTTGAACTCCCTGCCGTCGAGGGGAGTGAAGGTGGCGCTGCCCTATGCCGCCGACGCGGCGCATCTGGAGGTGCCCAAGCGGGTGACGCTGACGCTCACGGCCGACGGCGAGGTGTATCTCGATGGGACTCGAACCGGTCTCGCCGAACTCAGCGAGCAACTGGAGGCGTTGGAACGATCGAATAAGCTCACGGTCATCATCGCCGGCGACCAGAGCGCGCGGCTGCAGCCGCTGGTCAGCGTGCTGGAAGCGGTGAAGCGTGCGGGAATCGGCTCTGCGTCCATCATTGCCAAGCAGGAATGACGGCAAATCGCGAGGATTTGGCGCAGATTGCGAGCGACGGCATGGCGCTGGCGCTCACCGGTGCCCTGTTGGCGGCCGTGTTCGCAACCAAGCCCGATTTGTGGCGCAGCTCCTCGGTGCTGCCGGAGAACACCGGCCAATCGGGCATCGAGGTCTCACTGCAACAGCCTGCGGCGGAAATCCCGCGCGCACCGCCGCCGCCCTTGCCCCGCAAGTTGCCGACGCATCGCGTGGTGCGGCGGCAACCCACGGAGGAAATGCCGATGCCGGCTGAGCCTGAGCCCGTGCCGGTCGAGCACGATCCCATGCCCGAGGGAGGCGCGTTGGTCGCATCGTCGGACGCGACGTCGGTTGCCGCGCCGAGTTCCGATGCACGAGCGGATTTGGAGGCCCAATACGCCGCGGGATTGCGCGCAGACATCGACCGCAGAACGCACCCGCCGGATTCCATTCAGTATCGGCTGCATCGCCCGTCGGGCGAGGTGCGAGTGGGCTTCGTCGTCATGCGCAACGGCGAACCGACGGTCGTCCGGGTGCTGCGATCCTCGGGATCCTCGATTCTCGATGCAGCGGCCCTGGCAATCGTGGCATCCGGGCACTACCCGCCGATGCCGGCAAAAATCTTTGCCGGGGAACCGGAACACCCGTTCGCGGTGACGATTGAATTTCGCGCGGTAAGCGAGGCATGAGACAAGAATGAACTATCAGTTATTCCATACCATTACTTTCAACGTGTTATACGGCAGTATCGGTCTGCTGGTATTTGTCATTCTCGAGCGCGGCATCTATCTTTCCTACCTTGGATGGCGGATGCAACGTCTGGCAGCGATCATAGGTCGTGCACCGGGGACTGCCGGGCAGGCTATTGGCGGCGTAGCGTGGGCGGATCCGGCAAGCCGCGCGGTCGTGCGCTACGCGCAGATGATCGCGGCGGGCGCAACCCGCGAGCGGCAGGAGGATTTCTCCTCCGCATTGTTCATCGGCGTCGACAAGAAAGTCAGCGGCCGGCTTTGGATACTCGACACCATCGTGACGGCCGCGCCGTTGCTGGGGCTGCTCGGTACGATATTTGGCATCATGGAGACATTCAACGCGCTAGCCGCCGGTGGGGTGTCGGACTCGGCGGCGGTCAGCCGCGGCATCGGGACCGCGCTGATCGCCACCGCCATAGGAATCGCGACCGCGTTGCTCGGGCTGCTCGGCAACAATGTGCTGAGCCGCCGCGCCCACGTGCTGATGGAAGACTTCAAGGCGCTGTTGCTGAACCTCTCCGCCGGACACCAGGAGCTTCACGGCGCAGATTCGTCCGTTCAGGCCGCCTTGCCGACGGCCGTGCTGTCGCGTGGAATGGTCGAACGATAAATCTTTGCGCCGGTGAAGTCGCGAAACTCAAGGGTGAGCGAATCCGGACGCGATCGCACCGCCGCGAAGCCCGACTGGGCCGCGCAGAACCGCGTACCTTCAATGGCTCCTACGGGCCGGACCTCGGAACCCGCCCCGCAACAGACATAGTCGACGCCGCCGCGGCGCAGGTGCTGCAGGTCGTGATCGTGGCCGTTGAAGTAAGCCTGCACGTGGTGCTTGCGGAGCAGGGGTTCGACGAGCTCCTTGGTTTCCGGCGTGTCTCCGTGGCCGCTCCCGCCCGAGTAGATGGTGTGATGGCCGATCACCAATTTCCAGGCTGCCGCAGACTGGCCCAATTGCTCGTCGAGCCAGCGCAGCTGCGCCGGCACATCCTGGCTCGCGACGTTCTGGGCGATCGCACTGTGCACTTTGTCGCGGTACTGGTGAACGAGGGGCGACGTGTCGATCACGAAAAGATCGACATGGGGCGCGCCGATGTCGGTGCCCGCCACCTTGTAGAAGCGGCTCGGCATGCGCCAGCGCATGCTGCTCTTCGCATAGTCGATTTGAGCTTGCGGGACGCCCCGATAGTCGTGGTTACCGAGGGCAACGTACCACGGAACTTGCAGGGACGGTGCCGTATAGATTTCCTCGAACGATGAGCGCCACTGCGGGTCGGAGGTTGACTTGACACCATCCTCATAGAAATTATCGCCCACCGAGATCACGCACCGGCTGCCAAGGCTGATCGCGGCTTTACCCATTTGCGCAGCCACTTCACGCTGGTGGCTCGCGCCGTCCCGCCCCCAGTCCCCCACGACCAGAAAATCGAGGGTCGCCGCCGGCAGGGCGCCGAGCGCCGGGAGTGCGGTCAATGTCGCCGATGCGGCGATCGAAGCGAGTACTTCGCGGCGGTTCAGCAGGATGTCGTGCATAGGTCCCCACCCGGTGGTTTTGCGATTTCAACGCGCCATCGCCGACATACTGTGATGCGCACATTGCGCTAGTATTTCAATGGGGCGGCGGCGGAACGAATGCTGCCGCGAACGGTCCCAAATATTCCGCGGAGGATAGAAGATATGCGAAGCTACGGTAAAAGCCCCGAAAATATTTCCAAGCTCTCGCCGGAGCAGTATCGGGTCACGCAGCTCGGTGACACCGAGGCCCCCGGTACCGGCAAGTATCTGAATAATAAGGAGCCCGGCATCTACGTCGACATCGTATCGGGCGAGCCGTTATTCGCCTCGGCGGACAAATTCGACTCCGGGTGCGGCTGGCCGAGCTTCACCAAGCCCATCGAGCGCGCCAACGTCAGCGAATTGACGGACCGCACCCACGGCATGATCCGGACCGAAGTGCGCTCCGCACACGGCGACAGTCATCTGGGTCACGTGTTCCCCGACGGTCCTGCGGACCGGGGGGGACTGCGCTACTGTATCAACTCAGCGTCGCTGCGGTTCATCCGCCGCGACGACATGGCGGCGGAGGGCTACGCGGCCTATCTGGATCAGGTGGAGGATGTCCAATGAGTAAGGAACGCGCGGTGCTTGCCGGTGGCTGCTTCTGGGGAATGCAGGATCTGTTTCGCCGTCACGAGGGCGTGCTGTCGACGCGGGTTGGCTACTCGGGTGGTGATGTGCCCAATGCGACATACCGCAATCACGGAACCCATGCCGAAGCGATCGAGATCATCTTCGATCCCGCCAAAGTGAGCTATCGGCAAATTCTCGAATTCTTCTTTCAGATCCACGATCCGGGCACGCGCAACCGGCAGGGTAACGATGTCGGCACGAGCTATCGATCAGCGATTTTCTACACCACCGATGAACAGCGGCGCGTCGCCGAAGACACGATCGCCGATGTCGATGCGTCGGGGCTGTGGCCACGCAAGGTGGTCACCGAGATCTCTCCTGCCGGCGATTTTTGGGAAGCGGAGCCCGACCACCAGGACTACCTCGAGCGGTATCCGGACGGCTACACCTGTCATTTCGTGCGGCCCAATTGGAGGTTGCCGGTGAGACAGAGCGCCGCTCCGGCGCAAGCGCGGCAGGCAAACCGGTCCCAGTAGTCACGATCGCGCGGCAGGTAACGGTTCGGCGCGCGCAACACCGCCAGCTGGCATGCCCCCAGAAGTCCCAGTGTTGGATTTGATCGCCGTGGGTCGTTCCAGTGTCGACCTCTACGGTGAACAGGTCGGCGGCCGCCTGGAAAACATGGCATCGTTCGCGAAGTACATCGGCGGCAGCCCGACCAACACCGCCTGCGGCGGTGCGCGGCTTGGCCTCAAGACCGGACTGTTGACGCGTGTAGGCGCCGATCATATGGGCCGGTTCATTCGCGAGCAGCTTGCCGCGGAGGGCGTCGACGTCACGGGTGTGATCTCCGATCCGGACAGGCTGACTGCGCTCGTCATACTGGGCATCCGCGATCGAAATTCCTTCCCGCTGATCTTCTTCCGGGAAAATTGCGCGGACATGGCAATTTCCGAGGCTGACCTGGATGCGGCTTGGTTGGCCTCCGCGCACGCACTGCTCATCAATGGCACGCACTTGTCGCAACCATCGGTGTATGCGGCAAGCCGCGCCGCCGCCGAGATCGTCAAGAAGGCCGGCGGCCGCGTGGTGTTCGATATCGATTACCGGCCGGTCCTCTGGGGGCTGGCGAGCCGCGACCGCGGCGAGGATCGGTTTGTCGTGAGTTCCGCGGTGACGCAGCGGCTTCAAGAGATCATCCCGCTGTGCGATCTGATCGTCGGCACCGAAGAGGAGATCCATATCCTGGGGGGTTCGATCGACACGATCACGGCATTGAAGGGCATTCGTGCACGCTCCGACGCGTTGCTCGTCTGCAAGCGCGGGCCACAGGGCTGTGCGGCATTCCCTGGCGCGGTGCCCGATGATCTCGATCAAGGCGTGAACGGCGCGGGTTTTGGCGTCGAGGTATTCAACGTCCTGGGGGCGGGAGACGCTTTCATGGCGGGGTTTCTCCGCGGCTGGCTGCGCGGCGAGCCGCTCGAGCGCTGCTGCGAGTGGGGCAACGCCTGCGGCGCGATCGTCGTGTCGCGCCATGGGTGTGCTCCGGCCATGCCGACGTGGCCGGAGCTGCAGAACTTCCTCGCCAAGTCGAATCGCCCGCATCGCCTGCGGGACGACGTCGAACTGGAGCACATTCATTGGGCGACGACACGGCGCGGCAAGTATGACGCGCTGATGGTGCTGGCCATCGATCACCGTACTCAGTTCGAAGACTTGGCCCGGGAAGCAGGCGCAGATACTCGGCTGATCGGCGCGTTCAAGGCGTTGGCGCTCCGTGCCGTCGAATCAGTCGCTGCGGGAGATAGCCGTTTCGGCTTGCTGGTTGATGGCCGCCATGGTTTTGACGTGCTGGCGCGAGCCGCCGATTCGCCCTATTGGATCGGCCGGCCGATCGAGATTCCCCAGTCCCGTCCGATCGAGTTCGAGAGTACGCCCGACGTCGCGGCGGAAATTGCGCAGTGGCCGCGCAACCAGGTGGTGAAATGTCTCGTAACGTATCACCCCGATGATGACCTGGGATTGCGCGACCGTCAGGAGCGGCAGCTTGCGCGGCTGTATGATGCCTGTCGCAAGACGGGCCACGAGTTCCTGCTGGAGGTCATCGCACCCAAGGATAGTGAGGTCGCGGTGGATACCATGGCGCGTGTGATCCGGCGCATGTACGCGATCGGCGTGCGGCCGGACTGGTGGAAGCTGGCTCCCGCAGCCGATGCGGCAACTTGGGCAGAGATCGAGGCTGCAGTTGGCGAGAATGACCGCTGGTGCCGCGGCGTGCTGCTGCTCGGCCTGTCCGTGCCGGAAGCCGACTTGATCGCCGCATTTGCAATCGCCGCGCCGTTCGCGATCGTCAAAGGGTTTGCGGTAGGGCGTACGATTTTCCACGCAGCCGCACGCCATTGGTTCGCGCGCCGTATCGATGACGCGGCCGCCGTCGACGCGCTTGCCGGCGCGTTCTCGCGGCTCGCGCAGGCATGGCAGCAGCTACGGGGCTGATGGCATCGCGAGCTGACCGCGGGCGCTCATAGCGCCGCGGTTTCCGCTCGCGCGCCCAAGGACAGGATTTCGCTGATCTTGACGCGGTCCGTGCGGTCCTTCTCCCACTCGTTCAGAGTCAATCCGTAGGATTCAAACAACTCCCGAATGCCGCCGGTGCGCCAGTGCAGCAGCTGATCGAGGATGGGCACCATGATGCTGAACGCGTTGTCGCTCAGCACCGTGCTCTTGGCGATCCGCGCCAGCTGTTTGTTTTCGGACACGGCAATCGTGAATCCGTCATGGTTGTTGACATGCAGCATCACGTGCACGTCGGAACTGCCGTCGCCCACATAGATCATGCGATCGGGTGCGACTCCCAGTCGATGCTGCAGCTCCTCGATCACCGCGACCTTGCCGTAGCCGGCGGGAACGCGCTTGATGGCACGAACTTCCCCCGATCGCGCATCGAAGTCGAGTTCAGTGCCGTAGATGTGCTCGGGAGGAATCACGCCGGCCAGCGCTGAGATGACAATCTCGCGCGGTGCCGCAGATATGATGAAAAAGGAAAAGCGATAGCCTTCTGTACCCCGCTCCATGAAGTCCGCCAACGCCGGGATCGCACTCTTCAGGCGCACGCGACGCCCGGCCTCGATCAGATGTTCGCGCCGGACGCCGCGAAATTCAGGATCGTGCCGGATCAAATAGGCGAGCTCGCCGCCCTGCTGCACGAGATTGCTCCGGGCAAGGCCGGCAACTCGCTCTTCAAAGCCGGAAATGCCGAGCAGCTCGGCCAGAACCACTCCCGAATCCTTGAAACTCAAGGTTTGGTCGAAGTCTGAGGCGAGCAAGTAGTGCTTGTGCGGTGTGTCGGTCATTGGCGAATCTCCTACCCCATGATCAAGCATTCGTCGAGAGATGTCAGATGATAAATACTCCCGTCCCGTTCAATTCTTCTCATCCTCGACCGAGAAGAACTGTGACGCGGGTAGTGCCTCCCCACCGAGGCACGGTGTAGCCGACGGTTGGTTGATCCGGTTATGGCGGTGGATTCTTCGAGAAATAAATCGCGGCCACTTCGTCGGCAATTCGCTCCGGTTGCGCCTGCGCGAGATTCGTCAGCACCACGACGGTGAGTCCATCATCCACGTAGCGAGAAATTTGGGTCTCGAAGCCCTGCCATTGGCCTTCATGCTCGACCACGTGATGGCCCTGCTTGTTGCCGATGAACCAGCCATAGCCATAATGGCCGGCGTTCGGCTTTCCGTCCCGCAGCGCCGCCACGCGCCACATCTGCTGCAGGCTCGCGCGCCTGAGAAGTTTTTCCGTATAGAGTGCGGCATCCCACTTGGCGAGATCCAGAACTGAAAAATACAAGCTGCCGTCCGCGGTCGTATTCAACAGAGGGGAAACCCATTCCTGGTTCTTCAGCTGGCCGCCGACCCAGCGGTATCCGGCGGACCTATTCGGGATTATGTCTGCCTCACTGATGATGCGCGTGGTGGACATGTCCAGCGGCTTGAATATTCTCCGTTGCAGGAAGTCTCCGTAGAACTCGCCCGTTACCCGATGGATGAGAATTCCGAGCGTCAGATAACCTAGATTGCTGTAGCTCCATTTCGTACCCGGTGCGTAAGCGGGAGGAATCGCGCCGACAATTTTCAGGAGATCCTCCTCGCTATAGTCCTTGCGCATGTCGAAATCGTCCGGATAGTCCGTGAAACCGCCGGTATGGCTCAGGAGCTCGCGAACCGTCACGTCCTTCCACCAGGCCGGCGCCTCCGGGAAAAATCGGGTGAGCGGATCTTCCAGCCCGACTTTGCCGGCCTCGACCAGCATCATCACGGCCGTCGCCGTGAATTGCTTGCCCACCGATCCCGATTGAAAGATCGTCTCGGGCTTCACCGCGACCTGCAATTCGACGTTGGACAGGCCGTACCCTTCGGCCCGTATCGGCTGGCCGTTGCGTGACACCAAGAGGGCCACGCCGGGGATATGCTGTTTTTGCATCTCGGCGCGCACGAGGCGGGCAACAGCGTCGGCGGGCGGATCCGTGTCGGCCCGCGGATCCGCGTCGGCGAGCGGCAGCGCCATGAGGCAGGCAATGCCCAGGGTCGCCAGTTGTAAATTCTTCAAGCTAGGCTCTCTATGCGGTCGCTGTTGTGACCGTCGGGCGTGCGTGCGAAACTCAAGATATGCGCTCTCCATTCAAAAGATGGATGTTCATACGTTTTTTCATCGCTGCAGCCATGCTCAGTGCCGGCGCATTTGCCGCTGATTCGCCCGATTCACCCGTCGATCAGGCCATCCGCGCATGGAGCGTAGCAATGCGGGGTCCACTCGAGCAATGCGTCGATGATTTGAAAGCGCAGGATTTGGATTCCATTCGTGCCAAGGCCGATCTGTCGAGAATGGCTGCGGATGGTCCGCCGCCCTTCAGAATTGCATTGAACGATACCTTTGCGACGGATTCCGAGCGCATCGAGATCGCCAAATGGCTGAGGATTCGGGATTTTTGCCGCAAGCGATTCGCAATGCCGCGCACCCCACCCGCCACGGGAAGCGCGATCGAGGCGGCCTCGCTGCAACAAATGTTCGCCCTCGCCCAGATATTTCAGTCCAGTGTCAATCAACTCATCCGTGCGCTCTATTATCAGGAGCTGACTTACGGTGAGTTTGTGCGCAAGAGGTACGAATTTGCACGCGATGCCGCGGCCTTGAGTTCGGCCCTGCGCGAAGCGGAGCAGGGTGCCGATGAAGCTCAGCTGCGGCATAATTGGCAGGAGTTGTGGTATCTGAGAGTCAGCTGGAATATCTACCTGCGGCGCGTCAATACTCGTCAACCGGGGACCGTGCACCTTCGCGGCGCCATAAGTACCTGATAAATCCTTAATGTCGGCATCAACGCTCGAACGCGCTCGGTTCGCTGTGGCGTCCGAGGATTTGCCCAAGCTCGCCACATCCGTTGTGTCGTTCACGCTGCTGCTCGCCAGTTATTACATTCTGCGGCCGGTGCGCGATGCGCTGGCGGCGACTTTGGGCGCCGACTCGATCAAGTATTTGAGCAGCGCGGTTTTCGTCGTGATGCTTCTCATCGTGCCCGTGTTCGGCTGGTTGTTCGTGCGCGTGCCGCGTCCGCGGCTGGTGCCGGGGCTGTTTGCCTTCTTCATCGTGAATCTCTGCATCTTCGCCTGCGCTTTCGGCCGCTATGGCGGCGAGGGCCCCATCGGGGCCTGGTGGTCGCGGGCATTCTTCGTCTGGGTCACGGTATTCAACATGTTCGCCGTATCGGTGTTCTGGAGCCGGATGGCGGAGGTATGGAGCGAGCCGCAGGGTCGCCGCTACTTCGGCATCGTAAGCGCCGGCGGCAGCCTGGGCGGCTTGGCCGGGCCGCTGCTGGCGCGCACCTTTGCGGCGAACGTCGCCATCACCGGTCTCGTTTGGATCAGCGCGGCGCTTTTGAGCGGGGCACTGATCGCGCTCAGTTTGCTCGCGCGCTCGCCGGCCGCGGCCACCGGGGCGTCTGCGGCGAAGGTGAGCGAACCGACCGCTCTCGCGGTGCTCCGGGGCCTGTGGTTGATCGGCCGCACGCCGTTTCTGGCCGGCATCGCCGCACTGGTGAGCCTTGGCTCCTTCCTCGGCATGATCGTGTACATCGAGATGGCGCGCTTGGTCGCGGCGACGTTTCCCAGTGCCGTGGCACGCACGACGTTTTACTCAACCCGCGATCTTTGGGTCAACGGCGGCGCGTTCGTGCTGCAGCTCGTTCTGCTGGGCCAGATCACGCGCCGCTTCGGCGTCGGGCCGGCGCTGGTCGCGGCCGGGGCAGTCTTGCTGGCCGCGTTCGTAGCGCTTGGCTTCGATCCGACCCTGGCAGCGCTCACCGGCGTCAGCGTGATCCTGCGCTGCGCGGAATTCGGGCTTGCTAAGCCGTCGCGCGACATGCTTTTCACCGTCGTGCCGCCTGCCGCGAAGTACCAATCCAAAAACGTGATCGATACGGCGCTGTACCGGGGCTCCGACATGGTGTCGGGTTGGATTCAGTCGCTGATCGGCCGGCTCGGCGTCGGCCTTGGTGGCTGGGGGTGGATTGCCGCGGCGTTGACCGTCGCGCTCACCGCGGTGGCGGCGCTGGTGGGGCGCGAATACCGGCGCCGCGGCGGCAAGTAGCCGTCCGAGGCCGCTCTATTCGAGAGTGATCTCGCCCTTGAATTCGACGTTTACCTTGAGTCCCGCAATTTCCAGCGTCATCTTTGCAGGAAATGATTCAGTGCCGGCAATGGTGCCGGCCGTCGCGGCTTTCGCCACGGCGTGCTCGATCTCCCGCTGCGAGCTGATGCCGACCAATTTTAGAAATTTGCGTATGCTGAGATTCAACGCATCTTCGTTCATATCGAGGCTCACTTCTTTCGATATCGATGTAATCCCTATTAGGCTCCCACAGCCGGCAGTTGTCGATATTGCCCTGCGGGTGCGATCAGGGCCGGTCTTGAGGCGCGCCCGATCCATAGACAGCATCGATCGATTTCATCGTATCAATCACCTGGATATCGAGCGCACAACCGCTACGATGGCCCACATCCGCCATCACCAGGACATTCTCATGAGCCCATCCAAGACCTCTTTGACGACGGCATCCGGAATCCCGGTCGTCGACAATCAAAACTCGCTTTCGGCCGGGCTGCGGGGGCCGCTGTTGCTGCAGGATTTTCATCTCGTCGAAAAATTGCAGCATTTCAACCGCGAGCGAATCCCCGAGCGTGTGGTGCACGCCAAGGGATCGGGCGCGTATGGCACGTTCACCGTGACGCACGACATCACGAAGTTCACCAGCGCCCGGCTCTTCGATCGCATCGGCAAGAAGACCGAAACGTTCGTGCGCTTCTCGACGGTCGGGGGCGAGAAGGGCTCGGCCGACACCGAGCGCGACCCGCGCGGCTTCGCCATGCGCTTCTACACCGAAGACGGCAATTGGGACCTCGTCGGCAACAACACGCCGATGTTCTTCATCAAGGATCCGATCAAGTTTCCGGACTTCGTCCACACGCAGAAGCGCGACCCGCAGACCCATCTCAAATCGGCGCAGATGATGTGGGACTTCTGGAGCAAGGCGCCGGAGAGCCTGCATCAAGTCACCATGCTGTTCAGCGACCGCGGCACGCCCGATGGCTATCGTCACATGGACGGCTTCGGCAGCCACACCTTCAGCCTCATCAACGCCGCGGGCAACCGCGTGTGGGTGAAATGGCACTTGAAAACCCGGCAAGGGATCAAAAACTTGAGCGCAGCGGAGGCCGAGCGGCTGGCCGGCTCCGATCCCGACCATGCGCAGCGCGATCTTTTCAATGCGATCGCGGCGGGCGATTTCCCACGCTGGGACGTGTCGATTCAGGTCATGGCGGAAACCGAAGCCGCTGCGTGGGAAAAGCGGACCGGCTGGAATCCCTTCGATCTGACGAAGGTGTGGCCGTACGGCGATTTTCCGCGCATCCCGGTGGGCGTCCTGGAGCTCAATCGCAATCCGGACAACTATCACGAGCACGTCGAACAGGCCGCTTTCTCGCCCGCCAACATCGTACCGGGCATGGGCTACAGCCCCGATAAGATGCTGCAGGGACGCCTGTTTGCCTACCACGATGCACAGTTGTACCGGGTGGGAACCAATCACCAGCACTTGCCCGTGAACCGCGCACGTTGCCCGTTTCATAATCAGCAGCGCGATGGGCAGATGGCGGTCCACAACGGCGGCGCCGCCCAGAACTATGAGGCAGTCAATGCCGCGGGCACCGCGCCGCAGGGTTTCGGCAACGATGATCCGGGCTGGGTTCTACAGGGGCTCGCGGGCCGCTACGACGAGCGCGCCACCGCCGACGACTACACTCAGGCGGGCAATCTGTACCGCATCATGAAGCCCGATGCCCAGGATCGATTGATCTCCAACATCGCAAACGCCATGAAGTATGTATCCGACGACATCAAGAAACTGCAAATCGGCCACTTCAGCAAAGCGGACCCGGCCTACGGCGCGGCAGTGGCGCGCAAGCTGGGGTTTGCCGCAAACTAGGCCATCGGACGGATCGTCCCGCAAGATGAGGCCTGGGCTGGTGCAATCTGAATACGATGCCAAGAGGCGCCCCGGCTTGGGTCCGCTCGAGACCAGGGTGCTCGAGCTGCTGTGGGGCGAGGGCAGGGCGCAGACCGTTCGGCACCTCCTGCCCGTATTCCCCGAGCTTGCGTACACGACGCTGATGACCACGCTCGACCGCCTGTATCGAAAGGGCTTGCTGCTGCGACGCCGACGGGGCCGCGCCTTCGCTTACGAGCCGCGCTGCTCGCGCGAGCAGCTGCTGGGCGAACTGGTCTCCGGGCAGGTCAGCGATCTTTTGGCGGCGTCGGGCACCCGCACCGCGATTCTCTCGACGCTGGTGCACTGCGTGGGCCGCCAGGACGCCGCCCTGCTCGACGAACTCGATGCGCTGGTTCAGGCCGAGCGCGTGCGACTGCAAATGGCGGACGAGTGAACTTCGCCGGCACGCTTTGCCTGGTGCTGCTGGCGGCCTATGGTCTCGCCAGCTTGCTGCTATCGATCGCGGTTGCCGGCCTCTATGGCGCGTGGCCGGTGCGCACGCGCGCGACCTCCGGCGACCTTCTGGCGCTGCGCCTGCTGCCCTCTGCGGGGGCATTATTTCTGACGCTGGCCGTGGTGTTGCCCGCGTTCTTGAGCCACGAGCCAAACCGTGCGGCGGAAGCGGTGGGACCTCTGCTGGTGGGGCTGGCGACGTTCGCGCTGCTCATCATCGGCGATGGCATGCTGCGCGGCTGGCGCGCGTGGGTGGCGGCCGCCGCGCTGCTGCGTACCTGCGGCCGGGCCAATCGCCGTTGCGTAATGGCGGGGCTGAATATCGACATCGTCGACCTCCCGCAACCGATGGTCGCGGTGATCGGTGCGTGGCGGCCGCGAATCGTTGCCGCAAAACGCGTCCTCGCCGCCTGCAGCCGGGAAGAGTTTCGCCAGGTCATCGGGCATGAGGCGGCGCACATAGCGGCGCACGATAATCTCAAGCTCCTGCTGCTCCTTGCATGCCCCGATGCGCTCGCCTGGATGCCCGCGGGGGGTGCCTTGACCGCGCGCTGGCGAGCGGCGGCGGAGCTCGAAGCGGACGCGCTGGCGACGGGTCCCGATCGTTGCAAGCGAGTCGCGCTCGCGTCCGCGTTGATCAAAGTCGCCCGGCTGTCGGCGGGCGCGCAACGCGAGTTCGCCATGCTCATGATGCCCGTCGCCTTGGATGATGTGGAAGGCCGGGTGCGTCGGCTGCTGGCCCCGTGCCCGGCGGCGACGCGGGCGTTTCGCATGCGAATCTTGATTTCGAGTGCGCTGCTGGTCGCAGTCGTTATGCTGCCGCTATACGGGTTCGTCCAGGAACTGGTGGAAACGCTGGTTGCCTTCGGGCGTTGAGGTCGCCGCACCCGGCGTTGCCGATGGCCTGCCCTCAGAAGTGGTAGGTGAGGTTCACGCCCACGGAGCGCGGCTTCTGGTAATACGAGGACTGCTGCCCTTCACTGCCGGCGTACGCGTAGGTGAGCGGCCGCGCGTCCGTCAAGTTCGTGACCCAGAGACTCGCGTCCCAGTGCTCGGCCGGATTCCGGAGGCCGAGCCGCGCACCCAGGGAATGTCCGCGCCCAAAGGTCGTCGGGTCCGCCAAGTAGGGGTGTTCCGCGCCGGAGTAGTGGTCGTTGGCCTGGGCATACGCCCGCAAGCCGCCCGCAACGGAATGCTCGTACTGCGCCAGCCAGTTGCCGCTGAAAGTCGGTGCATCGGGGAGCATTTGACCGACGGCGACGGGCGTGAACAGCGCCAGACCATTGTCGTTGGTCAGGGTCTCCGTCACGCGGGCATGGAGGTAGGTGGCGCCGAGGTGGACCTCGAGGCCGGTGAGCGGGCGCCACTCGATGCTGCTCTCGACGCCGTCGATCCTGGAGCGCGGCACATTGCCTAGTCCCGCTATCAGCGGCTGCGTGCCGACCGGACCCGCCCACAGGGACAGGCTCGACTGGCGATCGCGGATGTCGGTGTCGAACACCGCGGCGTTGAACTGCACGGAGTCGGCGAAAAACCGGCTCTTGAGCCCGAGTTCGGTGGTACGCACGTGCTCCGGATTCACATAGCCCCAGTCCACCGATACCTGGGCGGGCTGGCCATAGAAAATCCCCGCCTTGTAAGCCGTTGCGACGCTGGCGTACAGCAGAACTTTGTCCGAGAGGTGGTACTCGGGCTCGAGGCGATAGGAGACATTCTGACTCGAACGTGACTGATCGAGCGCGGCGAGCACGGTATTCGGCACGATCGGCCCGCTGAAGTTATTGCTGGCGAACGTCAACAGGCCCGTCGGATCGATGGTTTTTCCGTCGAATGCCGCCTCGTCATGCGAGTAGCGCAATCCGGTCACGAGTGTCCAGCGCTTCGATACATGGGTTTCCGCGTGGGCGTACAGCCCCGACGACTGCTGCGTCTGGATGAAGTTCGCGGCCGTGATGGCCTTGCCCGAATCCGTGATGAAGTCCGCGAGTCCATACACGAATGTCCAGTCGAGCGAGTCGCGGCAGTGAAACCAGTTCTGGGCGTACTCGGCACCGACGATCCAGTCGACGAGGCCGCCCGCAACCGAGCCTAAGCGCAGCTCTTCGCTGAACTGCTGCTGCTGGAAATTCTTGGTCCAATTGTTATCGGCCGCCGGGTAGCCGTCGTAGTTGTCGAGACTGTGCGCAAAGAACTCGTCGAATGCGCTGATCGATGTGAGAGTCAGTCCCTCAAAGCGCACATTCAGAGTGGCGACGGCGCCGTCGCCGTGCTCGTTCTTGTAGAGCGGCAAGCCTCCGACCCTGACGAGCGTGCCGCCCGGGGGACTGTCCAGCAGCCCGGCGGTCGGGAACGGCAGGTTGGGCGGCACCAGGCTCTCCACGTTCGGGGTGGAAGGCGAGGATGGCACCGAGTGGTCGTAGACATAGTGCAGGTTGAGCATCAGGCTGGCCGCGTCGGTCAGCCGGATGTCGAACAATGTCCGGGCGCCGCCGCGATCGAGCTTGCCGTATTTTTCGCCCGTGTCGATGTCGGTTTGATATCCCTCACCCTGCTTGGTCGCCGTTGCCGCGAGCCGAGCCTTGATGGAATCCGTGAGCGGACCGCTGACGGCGGCCGTGAGGTCGGTCGTCTCCCATCGGCTGTAGTCGACGTCGACATAGCCCTCGAAGTCGTCCGTGGGCCGCTTGGAGATGATGTTGATCGCGCCCCCCGCGGTGTTCTTGCCGTACAGGGTGCCTTGCGGACCCTCGAGGATCTCGACCCGGTCCAGGTCGTACAGCGCAGCGGTGAGAAATCCCGGAAAACTTGCGAATACATCGTCCAGATAGGTCCCGACACCACTGCTGTTGTTCATGTTGAAGTCATCCAGGCCGATGCCGCGGATGAGAAACAGCGGCGTGCTGTCGGTCGTCGCATTCATGGTCGAGAGGCTCGGGGAGACGGCCGCAAGGCTCAATGGCTGCTGGATGCGCAGAGTCTGCATTTCCTCGCCGCTGACGGCGGTGATGGCGACACCGATCTGCTGCACATCCTGGCTGTATTTTTGTGCGGTCACGACCACTTCCTCAAGAGCCGTGTCGGCATCCGAGGCCAGGGTCACATGGGGCGCGAGCAGCGGCAGGAGACCGACCAATGCGGCGGTTGGCAATAGATCACGATGCACGGCGCGCAGTCTAGGCTGCGGCGTCGCTCTACTACCATCGATCGTAGCGGTCGCCGAAGGTCGGCGGATCTAGCTTTCCGGCGGCCTCAGTGGCGGGAGAAGAAATGCAGGAACCCGGCGCGGCGATTTTTATGGCTTGTCGTTCGCCGATTCGACCACAGTTCGAATGGGGTTTTGCCGTCTTCGAATGGAGATTTTCCGTCTTGGTTGCAGCAGCTGCACACCAAGACCTTGCGCTTGACAGAGTCGCTCATGTAGGTCTCGATGAGACAGAGTACGGCGTCCGCCACATTGCGCGCGCGGATGACTCTGACGTCTCCCGTCGTGCAGGTGGCGCCCGATCCGAGATTCGGACACGTGAGAGTGTGCAGCATCGTGACCGGCGGAGAGTGCTTGATCTCGGCTTGAAATTTGGTCACTTGGTTCCTTCCCTGTGTGAAGTACACGGGGGAGGAACCTACTGCGAATTGGAATATGTTAATAGTGTCGCCAGGACCCGACAGACTGTCGGGGGGCGACCCGCTCAGCAGAAAGACCTAGTGCATCAGCAGGCCTAGTGCATCAGCAAGGCAGCCCCGACTCCGGCGAGCGCCGGCAATACGAGCATGGCTGCGTCCACGCGGGCGCGCCAGTTCGGGCGCGAGGATAAGGGCACAATGGCGCCCGCATCTCCCACGGCGACAAAAAACACATTGGCGGCGAGCCATACAACGAACGCTGCAGCGGTCGCGGCGATCACAAGCCAAATTCGGGTGTCCGTCATTGCCAACTCCTGAAGCCTGGGCGACCTAGACTTTAGGTCACCCCGGCCTCGGCGCCTGTGACGCGAAACACCAAAAAGGCCGGGCCGGCGAGTGCGGTTCCACACTGGCGACGACGCAAGGGACATTGTCAAATACCGCGCAGCAGGGAGTCGCGGCCAAACGCTAGCCGGCGTCTGGGCAAACTCCAGGCTGGTCGATGGCCGCATCGGCCTGGTTGGATTCGGTGGCGAGAATGTCGCGGCGCTGTTGCTGCATTTGGCCGGCTTGCTTGCGCAGCTCGCGGCTTTCCACCCTCAATAGATACTTCGGGGCGCCGTCCGTGCCCTCATCCAACTCCATGGCCTCCCGATCCCGCGAAGTTGCCCGCAGATTGAGCGAGCGGATTTCACCCCGCATGTCATCGCCCAAGACCGATCCGCCGACGGATCGACCGACGAGGAATCCGGCGGCATCGAGCTCGCTCTCATCGACGGTGGTTTGCGTATCCATGATCGGCTTGCCGCGCGTCTTGATTGCGGCCAGCGTCGCCAGTCGTGTGGAGCGGACGATTTTGCCGCTCGATCGATCCAACGCGGTGAAGAAGTAGACGTAGGCATCGGCCATCGGGCTCATTCTACCCGTTGCAGCCGGGCCGTCCGTACGGTGGCGTACATAACGACGCCTCAGGCAAGCGGCAGATTGTGCGGCCGGACCAGCAGGTGCCAATCTTGGTGCTCCTCCAAAATCAGCGCGATCGCCGCCTCGATCGCGGCCTTGAGCGCAGCGACGTCGCCGGCGGAGACGCTCTCATCGAGCGCGGTGCGAATGCGCGTCATCGCGTCCTGCAGATCGGCGACCAGGCGTTCCGAGGTGGTGCCGAGCCGATAGGATTCGGATTGGGCGAGCGCGCCGTGCAATGATGCGCCGAGCGCCGGGAAAAAAGTCGTTATCACCGACAGAAAAAACGTATGCACGATGAGGTGCAGCAGCGCACCGAGTGCCGTCAGGCCGAACAGAGCGCTGTTCATGACATGCACCCGATGGCGCAGCGCGTGGTGCTTGCTCGCGATGCGGTAGTGATAGTGGCGCTGCTCGTCGAGAATGTCGATGGTCCACTGCGCGTAGCTCGAGACGAACTTGAGGTCCGACCAAGCGTCGAGCAGCAGCCCCCGCGCCAGCGGCTCGTTCTCTGCGCAGAGCGCAGCCACGTCGTCCGCGCTGCGCACGTGCTGGCCAGGATCGAATACGCGCAGATACCAATTCGTGGCGCTCGCCGGCGCCGAAAAATCCAGCAAGGGCGCGAGCATGGGCAGATACCAGCTCAATTCCGCGGTGGTGCGTGCGCTCAGCCATTGCGCCTGCCAGTCGCAGCGGTGACCGCGCCAGTAAATCGCGCTCACGGTGCCGATCACCATGACTTCGCCGACCGCCCACAATCCCGCGAAGGGATGCAGCATGTGGTTCGAGCTGTCCCAGCCGAGCGCCAAGGGCATGACGGCGAACAATACGGCAACCGCGCTCAGCAGATAAATCGCCCAGAAGCCGCTGCGGTAACGGTTCCCATAGAGCATGGCGCGCTCATCGAACCGCCGGTGCGGGCCGGCAATGGCCTCGATGAGCGGCACTAGCGCCGCCGGTGCCTGGGGCACGGGGGCCGGCGGCAGGGTTTGAACATGAGCGCCGATCAATAACAGCCGCTGAACGAAATTATGCAGCGCCATGTCAGTCGACGATTTCATAGGTCGTGGCAAAGATGGGCGTGGAAACGATCCCGAGACTGCCGTCGCCATAGTCGACCAGCCATTCGCCCGGAACCCCGCTCAAGCGCGATACCCCATCGGCGAGCAACACCTCGAACGGCACCGCCATGGGCACCGCCATGATGCGATTCGGCAGGCTGATATAGCGCCCCGACTGGCCGGCGACGGTGGGCGGCACGGGGCGGTATTTGTCGGGAAACCGTGCGCGGGACACACGCCAGTGCTCCCCCGCGGTGCCGGTGATGATGGCATCGCCGGGCGCCGCATGCACCTCGCCTTCGGAGGTCTTCACGGTGCAGGCGACCGGCGTGAAGCGCACGTCGATTTCACGTTCCAGCTTGCGCGCAAAGACGCGCCGCGGATCGGCGCTGATCTCGTTCGAGTAGCCGCGATGCCCGCTCGAACGAAACAAAGGCACCTGCCCGGCGTTCACCCTCGTTGCGCCGCCGAAATCAGGCCGCGCCACAGGCGCACATCATGCAACTCCCGCATTGCGGCCGGCAGGGCGTCTATCTTCGCCGCTGCCTCGCGCAGCAAGAGCGAACTGCGTTGCGGGTCGTTGAGGGCTTGAGCATACAGCGCGGCGGCGAACTCCACCGTTTGCCAATAGTCGCCGTGATTTTTAGCTGCAAGCTCGCGCTGAAATGTCACTACCGGAGCGATGACTTGGGCGGCTTCGGCGGTGCGACCCTGGCGGGAAATCGCCATGGCAAGCCAAGTCGAGAGTTCTCCGACGTCGCGCCGATCGGAGACGGCCTCGATCGGCGTACGTTTGCGCGCTTCCATCGATGCGCGTTCGGCATGTTCGGCGGCTGCGAAGTCGCCAAGCATGTAGTCGGCACGTCCCTCGACATGGTAGCCGACGAACAGGCTGATGTATTTCTGACTTTCCTCGAGACCGCCGTTCGGCTTCGTGGCCTCCATGTCGCGTGCATTGTTGCGGGCCAAACGCTGGGCGTCGGCGAAATCATCCGCCTCGAAGGCGGTGCCGGCGGCGGGAAGTTGCTGCAGGCCATCGAGCATGCTCACCGCCATGCTCCCCGGCGGTTCGCTGCGGCGTAATTTCGCCAGGAATGGTTCTCCCGACGCGATCGTGGCGGCGGCACCGGCCGCATCGCCGATCTGCGCCTGGTGGACCGCCGTCTGAGCGACGGCATAACCGTGGATGATGACGAATCCCGTGCCTCCGGCTCCGGCCGCTCTTCCGAAATCATCCAGACACTTCAAGTACCAAGGGATCGCCTCGCGAACCCGGCCCATCGACCAGAGAGCGTCTCCCACTCCTTGGTGGGCCACTCCCATGTTATTCATGCTCACGACGTTCTCTGGATCGAGCGTCAGGAGCGCCTGTCCGATTTGCACTTCGCGTTGGCCACTCTGCAGTGCGTCTTTTGGACTCAGATCGTTGCTAGCGACTTGCGCGAGATCCGCTTCGATGATTTGTTCCGCATGCAGGGCAAGGCGGTAGCCCGGCCGTTTCTCGAGCACTTTGTCGGCGATGCCCAATGCGTCCACGCCGCGGCGACGCGCCTCTTCGTTTCTTCCCAGGTTGGAAAGCGCCGACACGAGCCAGGCGCCGCCCTCTGCGTAATCTGCTGCCATGTCGATGTTCGAAAGATCACGGGCGCCCAGAGTCTCGGCGAGCCGCATGGCCTGCTCCGCCGTGCGCACGGAGTCGTCGTTCTGATTTGCGGCTTGCTGCTCGAAGGCGATGCGCACCAGCACTTCGACGTAGGCACGGCGCGCGGCGGCCGAAGCTTTGGGAGCCTCGGCAAGCGGCCGCAAGAGGTCGGCGGCGCGCTTGCCCGCCGCGGGCCCGGCGGGGTCGTTGTTGTTGTCATATATCTGTGCTTGAACCGAGTAGCCGAGTGCCAGCGCAATGGTCGTGGCCTCCGAGTTATCTCCCTCGCGCCTGAGGTGTTCGAGCAGTTGCAGCGCTTCCGCATCCGTGGCGCTGCTCGCCTTCAGTTTGCCGACCGAGCGCATCACTCGGGCGTACTGCACCATCGCGAGCGCGCCGTTGCGGATGGTTTGCGTATCTTTGAGCGCCGGGGGCAACGCGTGAAAATAATCCACCTGCCGCTTGGCGAACTCCCCGATGACGTCCAGGCGTCCGAAACTTTGCAGCTCGCGGACAAAGTCGTCGGTGAGGTAGCCGAGAAGCTGCTCGGCCTGCATGCGCGCCTGCTCGGACACCGCGCGAGTCTGCCTCGCCTCGAGTTCGGCGCGGTGGGCTCGCTGCGTGCTGAAATAGGCGAACACGGCTGCGACCAGCGCGCCGATGGCGAGCGCCGTGCAGCCGATGGCGATCTGGCGGGCGCGCACCAGCGCGCGGCGCGCGGTGAGCTCGCGCGCACCTTGCTCGGCCAGCAGTCGCTCGGTTGCCTCCCTCGACTCTCGCTCGCGGCGCAGATCGCGGCTGCTCTTGACGACCCCGCACAACACGTCGTGCGTGAGCTCGACGCGGCGCACGTCCAGGCGCTCTTCGATGCGCAACAGCCGGCGGTTGACCAGGGTTGCCAGCGCATCGGGGGCCGCGCCCACGGCCTGGAAGCGGCTGAGGAGGCGCTCCTCGGCGATGTTTTCGCGGAAGCCGGAAGCGGTCAGGAGCTCATCCTCGATCACCTGGCGCACCGCCGGCTTCTGGTCGGCGAGCGAGCGTTCATAGAAATTGCTGAGGATACTGGCGTGCGAGCCGGCAAGCAGGTCGAGCGATATCTCGTCGCGCCCTTGGGCGATGCGGGTATCGTTGAGCTCGCGGCAAATGAGGCTGAGCAGCGAGGGCTCGACCTCGGCATGGGCGAGTTCCGCGCCGCCGGCGACGAAGCGCACGATCGCCGCCGCGACCTCCTCCGTGACCAAGCGCTTGCCCGGCAGCAGCACGGCCGCCAGCGCCTGCTCGCCGGTCATCGGCGCCAGCCGCAGCCGGTTCTGCGAGATGCTGGGCATCACCTTCTTCAAGCCTTCCAGCGGCGCCAGGTAGTCCTCGCGCAGCGCGACCAGCACGCGGTAGTCGCCGCGCGCGAAATCGAAGCGCTCCGCTCCTGAATCGTCCTCATCGAGCTTGGCCTCGAGGGATTTGGGCGGTCGGTTCTCGGCCAGATCGGCCAGCTCGTCGATGAAGCGTGCCGCACGTGCCCGGCCGAACTCATCGCTTTGCGCCAGCGTGAAAATCTCCTCGAACTGGTCGAAGATCAGCAGCGGAATGAGCGTGGCTCCCGACTCGTCGCGCAGCACGTCGTCGCGATGGTGCAGGAATTCCCACAGCGACTCGCCCTCGACCGCGACCCCGGCTTGAGTCCATTGGCCGGAGCGCCGCGCGGTGCGGCTGATCGCCTGCTTGATCTGTTCGGCGGGCTCCGGCGATTCCTTGCCGTAGTCGATGCGCACATAGACCGGGCAGTAACCCTGGCTGCGCAGGCGCGGCGCGAGCCCGGCGCGTAGGATCGAGGTCTTGCCCAGGCCCGACTGGCCGAACAGCACGGTGAGCAGCTTGCGCTGCACCCGGCGCGCGAGTTCGGCGACCTCCTCGTCGCGCCCAAAAAAGTATGCGCGGGTTTCCTCCGTGAAGGAGGCCAATCCCAGCCAGGGATTGCGTTCATCGACCGTGGTCGCCGCGGCATCGCTCGCGGACACGTAGCGCGGCTGCGCGTTCATGACCCGCGAGCCTGCATGAAGTCCTTGAGCCGCCGCGCGAACTCGGGGGGCACTTGTCCGCCCGGCAATTGCGAAAAATGCAGCGCTTTGAATTTGTCGGGCACCAGCGCATCGGCCGCGTTGGTGGCGTCGATGCTCACCGGCAGAATGAACAATGCGCCGTCGGCCATGTTGCGCACCCGATCCATGGCATAGCTCCATTCGCGGCGAAAGAAGCCCTCGAGCCGCCGCTGCGTGGCGGCCGAGACCACGGGTATGAAATACGAGCAGCGCGCAATATTGCGCTGAATCTTTCGGTCGTAGTCATCGCCGACTTCCAATCGGTCGATGTCGAACCAAGTGACGATGCCGGCCGACTCGAGTCCGGCCTTGATCGCCTGCACCGCTGCCAAATCCTCGCGCGCGTAGCTCAAGAAAACGGCGTTGTCCGGCATTTCGCGCGCCGGCGGCGCAAAGCGCACCATGGCGGGCACCGCGGCCGCGGCGGCCGGCTTGCGGCGCGCCTGCCAGCGCCGGTGCAGTTCCTCGACGAAGCGCTCCGCCCCCACGTAGATCCGGGTGCGGACGCTGACCTGCTGCAGGAAGGCGACGAGGCGATCATCCTGGCTGCTGTGATCGTCCGCCAGCACCTCGCCTACATCGCGTGGGTCCGACAGTCGTTGACGCTTGGCCATGCGCAGAAACAAGCGCGCCAGCCAATTGGTGAAATTACTGCCGATGAACAGCAGATGATTGTGCTCGAGTTCATGAAACAGCTTCTCGGGCGCCAAGTGCTCGCTCTGCAGCGCGCAGATGTACTCCAAGAGATCCTCATCCGAGATGACGTAGGTGGGCGAGGCGGAGACCTTGCCGAACAAGTGGTAGACGACCGGCCGCTGCAGGCGATCCCGCTCGGTGGGCAGATCGGTGACGCGATTGGGTGCGTAGGACAGCACGTCCGTCGAGGGCGCGCCGTTGAAGCGCTCCAGGTTGATCGCCGTCTCGAGCAAGGGATCGAAGGTGGTGGAGACGAACAGGTCGAAATCGGTGATCGCCGCCAATTGCCGCAGCGCCGCCGGCGGTTCGAAATTGGCATCTTTGATGATGCCGCGCAGGCGGACGTACGCCTCTTCGCGCCGTCCGCGCGCCGACAGGAACCAGCAAATCACGTCATTGAGCGTATAGGGCTGCGGCAGCTCGGCAATGTTGACGTTGAGCCGTCCCGCCAGTTTCTCGGCGACCCAGTCGAGCAGCAGGCGCGGACCGCGCTCGGTCGACACCAACAGGAGTTCGGGCCCCACGATCGGGATGACGCGGCGTTCCTCGATGTAGCTCAGCAAATCGTCCCATGCATCATCATCGAGCGTGCTCATGGGTACGGCAGTAGCCGAGGCAGGACTCATGCCGCGCCAACCGCCTGAAAGGATCTCTGTGAGTGCATACGACGAAGCCGTTTGGCCCCTAGTGCCGGGGCCTTTGCTGACAGTGAAGTCTGCCGCACCGCAAAGCACACTGCAAGGCGCGCACCCAAGATGGCCCGTTATGGTAACGGATGACGTAAACTTGAGCGGCCCATGATCAAATTTTTCTCGCGCCTGCCCCTGCGCGCGCTGTATGCATTTGCCACCTTCCTGTATCTGCTCGCGTTCTATGTGGTGCGGCATCGGCACCGGGTGATTCGCGAACAACTCGAAAAGGTCTTCCCCGACGCGAGCGGCGCGGCGCGCGAGACCATCCACAAGCAGTTTTTGCGCAATTTCTGCGATGTCATGGTCGAGGTGCTGAAGTCGGTCACCATGAGCGAGGCCGAGATGTGCGCGCGGGTGCGAATCCTGAATTTGGACGTTGCCCGGCGCTATTTGGATGCCGGCCGATCGATCATGTTCGTGACCTCGCACCTCGGCAACTGGGAATGGCTGCTGCACGGGGTCGCACTGCAGTTGGGCTATCCCGTCGACGCGGCGTACAAGCCCTTGCACGATCAATGGGCGGAGCGGCTCATGCTCAAGGTCCGCTCGAGATTCGGCGCCCGGCTGGTGCCGGCCAAGGAGCTGCTGGCGGATTTTTTGCGGCGGCGTGGGATCGTGCGCGCCCTGGCCATGAATGCCGACCAGGCGCCGGTCTCGACCGACAAGCGCTATTGGACACGATTCCTGGGCCTGGACACGGCGTTCTACATCGGGGCGGAGCAAATTGCGCGCGCGACCCGCCTGCCCATCCTGTACGCGGGCGTGCGGCGCGTAGGGCGCGGCTACTATCAGGTCGAGTTCAAAACGCTGTGGGACGGGCGCGAGGCGGTCGAGCCCAATGCGGTGACCGAGCGCTACGCGCGCGCCTGCGAGATCGATGTGCTCAAATCGCCCGCCGATTGGCTCTGGTCGTATCGGCGCTGGCGGCTGCAAAAGCCCTTGTACGGCACCGATTGACCTTCAGGCTCCGCCGCCCGAATTGCCTGCTAGGATAGGGGCGACGACGGTATCCAACCAGCCACGAGGGGCGCCGCATGAAACTCGACGACAGCCGTCGCAGCGATAATGTCGAGGACGAGCGCGGTTCGGGCTTCGGGCGCGGCGCCGGTATCGGCATCGGCACCATCGTCATCGTGGTCATCGGCTACTTCATGGGTGTAAGCCCATCGACCCTGTTGAGCTTGTTGAACGGCAGCGACCCGCAAGCCGTCACCCAGAGCGGCCCCGCGGAATCGGGCACGGCAGCAGCGAACGACCCGCAGGTGGACTTCGTCCGCGCCGTGCTCGGCGAAACCGAGGACGTTTGGGGTGCCTATTTCAGCAGTCTGGGCAAGACCTACATGCGTCCCAAGCTCGTGCTGTTCAGCGGGCAGGTTTCATCAGCGTGCGGCTTCGCCAGCGCGGCGTCGGGTCCATTTTATTGTCCCGGCGATCAACGGGTTTACCTGGATCTGTCGTTCTTCCGGCAATTGGCGACGCAGTTCGCCGCACCGGGTGATTTCGCGCGCGCCTACGTGATTGCGCACGAAGTGGGGCACCATGTGCAAAATCTGCTGGGCATTACCGACACCGCCGCCCAAGCCGAGGAACGCGCCGGCCGCGTCGGCGCAAATCGCGTGTCGGTGAAAATCGAGCTGCAGGCCGATTGCTTCGCCGGCGTATGGGCCGCGCGCGCCAACGCGGCGCGCAAAATCCTGGAGCCCGGCGATTTGGAGCAGGGGCTCACCGCCGCGTCTTCTGTGGGCGATGACACTCTGCAAAAGCGCGAGCAGGGGACGGTCGTGCCGGACAGCTTCACGCACGGCACTTCGGCGCAGCGCGTCGGCTGGTTCCGCCGCGGCTTCAACGCCGGGAACATCGACAACTGCGATACCTTCAGCGCGGGCGCCTCGCCGTAGCGCGGCTTCCTAAAACTTCAGGGTGTCATGCCGGCGCCGCCTTGAGCTTGCCCTCCAAGTGCTTCGCGAGCTCGGCGATGGTCGGATGATCGAACAGCTCGGTCAAATCGATGAGCCTGGGGAATTCGCGATCGACGTTCTCGTGGATCTCTATCAGCTTGAGCGAGCTTGCTCCGATGTCGAATAGGTTGTCGTGCACATCGATGCGCTTGCCGGGCAGCGCCGCCTCGCAAATCGATTGCAGACGGTTCTCGAGCTCGGTGCCGGAGACGTGCGCCGCGGCTCCCGGCGCCTCGCGCAGTGCTTTGAGCTCGGCTAATTCCGCGTCGAATTCACCGTCGACATAGGCTTGTTCCAATAAGTGCCGCTGCACCTTGCCGCTGGTGGTCTTCGGTATCCGCTTGGTGGGAATGACCTGCGCGACCTCGAGTCCTGTGTGCTCGTTGATGAGGCGGCTGACCGCTGCCGCGGTGGGCAGAAACTCCGGCATGCTGCCGCGATGAAGCACGAACACCACGAGCTCCTCGCCCTGAGCGCCGGGCTTGGCGACGCCCGCGGCCACCAGCTTGTTGAGATCCAAACCCGGCGCCCGCTGCGCGATGTTCTCCAAATCGTAGGGATAGTAGTTCTGGCCGTTGACGAAGATGATCTCCTTGCTGCGGCCCGCGATGTACAGCGAACCCTCGTGCAGGAAACCGAGATCGCCGGTGTCGACCCAGCCGTCCGCGCCGACCGCCAATGCGGTGGCCTCCGCATCCGCGAAGTAGCCGCGCGTGACGCTGGCGCCGCGAATCAAGATATGGCCGACATACCCTTCCGGGAGCGGCTCGCGGGCCAGGGACGCGATGCGCAGTTCGGTGTTCGGCACTGCACGCCCGACACACATGAGTTCCAGCGTGTCGCGCGCGTCCCTGGGATTGAGCTCGATTTGCGCGCCTTGCCCAAGCATGTGCCGATTCACGCGCACCCATCGATAGTCCGATCCCAGTTCCGGCAAGGTCACTGCCAGCGACGCCTCGGCCAAACCATAGACCGGATACATGGCTTGGCGCCTGAGGCCGGTATAGGCCAGCTTGCTCATGAATTCATTGCATAGTTCCACTGAGATGGGTTCGGCGCCGTTGAAGATCAGGCGAATCGCCGACAGATCGACGCCTTCGAGCCGGCGATCTCCCAACACTTTCAAGAAATGCCGATATCCGAAGTTGGGAGAGCAGGTGATGGTGACGCGCTTCTTCGCCGCCACCTGCAGCCACAGCAAGGGCCGCCGCACGAACAGCTCGGTCTGCATCAGGTGGATGTGCACGCGATTGGCGAACTGCATCAGATAAAATCCGATCAATCCCATGTCATGCGTCAGCGGCATCCAGCTCAACGTCACGTCCTCATCGTTGAACTGGTCGACCGCCGTCGCACCTTGCGTGTTGGCGATCAGATTGCCGTGAGTGAGCATCACGCCCTTGGGCTCGGCAGTGGAGCCGGAGGAGAATTGGATGAAGGCCAGATCCTCCGGTGCCGGCCGCTGCAGCTTGCCCGGGCGCGAGATATCGGTGATCGACTCGACCAAGAACGCTCGGGATTTGAGCTCATCGAACAGGGCCGACTCGCCCACCTGAACGGCGAGGGCTTGCAGGCGCTCGAGATTCTTCGAGTCGGTGTAGAGGAGGGGCTTGCCGAGCTTGCGCGCCACCCGCAGCAGCTTGTGTCGATGCTCGTCGCTGATGCCGACGGCGAGCGGCACGGGGATGATCCCGCCGCACACCGCCGCCCAGAAGCCGTCCAGGAATTGCTCGTTGTTGCTCAGGAAAATGATCATCGGGTCGCCGCGCTGCGCGCCCATCGCCTGCAGGTGATACAAGATGCCGAGCGCTCGCGTATAGACATCGCCGTACGTCACGCGCCGCTCGGAGTTCTCGCCCTCCACATAGGTGACGGCCCGGTCGACGCCGCGATTGCTCTCCAGCACGTCGAACAATGTCTTGAAATTCATAAGTTTACTGGCGTCGTTCATCTCGTTTCTAAGTTCATCATGAGGTGGGATCGGGGGCGCAGGTTGATCTGCGCCTCGAGTTCAATGGGTTCGTTGCCGGCGCGGGTCAGGCGAAAGCGGCGCGACATGGCGTGCACATGGACCAACATTTCGAACATGGCGATATTCTCCCCGATGCAATGCCGCGGCCCGACGGCGAAGGGAATGTAGGAGAAGCGATGCCGTTCCTCGGCGTCGGCGCCGGCGAAGCGTTCGGGCCTGAACTCCTCCGGTTCGTTCCAGAAGGCCGGATGCCGGTGCAGCATATACGGGCTGATGAATACGTCGGTGCGCGGCGCAATGGGGTAGCCGCCGAGCTCGTCCGCCTCGAGCGTGCGCCGCGTGAGCAGCCACCCCGGCGGATACAGCCGCAGCGCCTCCTGCAGCACCTGGTGGGTGAACTGCAGCGACTCGGCGGCATCGAGACCCAGCGTCCGATCGGGGCTGGTGCGATCCGCTTCCTCTTGCAGCCGCTCCGCGGCATCGGGGTGAATGCTCACCAGATACCAGGTCCAGGTGAGCGCCGCGGCCGTCGTCTCATGACCCGCCACGATCAGGGTCAATACCTCGTCGATCAGTTCCTTGTCGCTCATCGGCGTACCGGTTTCTCGGTCGCGGGTGGCCATCAACATGCTCAAGAAATCGAAATGCTCCTCCGACAGGCGCCGCCGGCGTTCGACCAGCTGCGCGACCAGCTTGGTCAGCGAGCGGAAGCGGAACGCGAATTTCAGGTCGCGGTTCTGCTCCTTGGCGACGACCTCGAATGGATTCGCGCCGAACTCCAATTCCAGCCTGGCCAGATCGCTGCCAAAGATCGAGCGCAGCACGATCTCCAGGGTCAATTCACTGGCATCGTCGCCCACGTTGATCGCTTCGGCGCGCGCCGCCTTTTCCGCCCAGCGCGCCGCGAATTTGTCGTTGACCTCGCGTATCAAGGCACTGAATTGATCGATGACCCGGCGGTGAAACGCGGGCTGCATCATGCGCCGCTGGCGGCGCCAGAAATCGCCCTCGCTGGTCATGATGCCGTTGCCGAGCAGGATCTTGACGCGATCCATCCCTTCGCCCTTCGTGTAGTTGCGGTGATTCGACAGCAAGACCCGCTTGATATCGTCGGGGTGGTTGATCACGTAGTTGTAGACGCCGCGCGCGGGCGCGAAGACCCGATAGATGTCGCCGAACTCCGCGAAATAGCGGATCAGACGCGCCAGCGACTCATCGCTGCCGCCGAGATCGAAGCCGTCGGCGGGGCCGGGGGGCAGTGTCAGGGTCTGCATCGTCCTATTGTAACGTAGGCATCCCAAGGAGCCCGTCGGTTCCGCGTGGCCGGGCGGGGCGCCGGCAGCGGCTATTGCGGAGCGCGGCGCCCTTCTCGACAATGCCGGCCGTGAAAGAAAAACGCGGTGGCGGCCTTCGCAATACGATTTACGAACAGCAAACCCGCTCCGGTCGGCGGCTGACCCGCGGCCGCCTGTTGCTGTACCAGATGCTGGTTCCCGTGGGCTTGTCGCTGCTGCGCCTGGTGTGGGCGTGGTCGCGCGTCATCCATGTGATCGGCGCCGAGCACATGACGGCAGCGCTGGCGCGCGCACCCTCGTTCATCCCGGTGTACTGGCATCAGCACCAACTATTTTGCGTGAAGCTTCTGTTGGCGCAGCGCCGCGCAGGGCTGAAACTGGGTTTTCTGATTTCACCCTCGGTCGACGGCGAGATCGGCGCCATGATCGTGCGCAATTTGGGCGCGGAGGTGATTCGCGGCTCATCCAGCCATACCGGGGCGCGGGCGCTGCGCGATTACTACCAGGCGCTGGCGCACGAAGGCGTGTCGCCCGCCATCACCCCGGACGGTCCGCGCGGTCCGCCTTGGAAGTTCAAGCCCGGCGCGGTGCTGCTCGCGCAACTGTCGGGGCGTCCCATGATCCCCTTGAGCTACGCCGCCTCGCGTGCCTGGAAGATCAAGTGGGATCGGTTCGTCATCCCTGTGCCATGGTCGCGGATTACGATCGCCGTAGGCGAGCCGGTGTACGTGCCCAAGGGCCTGGATGCCGCCGGTTTGGAGCGGGTCCAAGCCGATATGGAACGGCGCTTGCGGGCTCTGTTCGACGTGGCGGAGGCCGCCTTGGGTTAACGTTTTGCGGCAAGCCCCAACAATACAAACGCTTAGCTTGTATTCCTTACAACTTATGCGAGAATCCAGATGTAGGTGCCACATACGAATTCGAAGAAACTGTGTGACGCATTCGGTTTTAAACTTGATTCCAGTGGCAAACTGTTGATCTATAACCGCAACAATTCTTCTGGGACCAACGCAGGCGCATGGCAATAGCCCCCCACGATCCCCGCCACCCAGATCTCACCGCCTCGGACGTGTTGTCGCCGCAGGCCTGGCCGAAGCGAGGTATTCGCCACACGGCCGGCCTCGACGTGATCTGCACCAAGATCGCAGTTGACTTCCAATCGATGACGGCGCAAACGGCGCTCGAAGTTATCAGCTGCAATTTGGAGCTGCTGCGCGAGGCGACGCGCACCGACGCTGCGTTCCATATTCATCTGGATGCCGAGTCCGGCCAGTTCACCGAGATTCAGGTGGCGCGCGGCTTGCTGGCGACCGGCAATCCGGAACAGTTGCGCGGTCAAACACTGGACGCTTTCCCGTGGCTGCAATCGCGCCTGGCGCCGCTGCGGGTCTCGGAGATGCGCGATACCGCCAAACCGCGCGAGGATCAGAACGCGGACGCCGCGATCTGGAGTCAACTCAGCATCGGTTCGGTGCTGATCATCGGTTATTTCATCGAGGGCCGGCCGGCCGGCCTGCTCGGCATCGCCGGCTCCCTGCCGCGCGACAACTGGGAAGTACAGCTGCATCTCTTGATGAAGCTCATCGGCTGCAGCCTTGCCACGGGCCTCGAGCGCATCGAGATCCAGCGGCACCTGCGCGATCTGGAGGAGCGCAACGAGCTCGCCCTCTACAGCGCCAACGACGGGCTGTGGGATTTCGACACACTCAACAACCGCGTCTATCTGTCGCCGCGCTGGAAGGCGATGTTGGGCTACGACGAAGCCGAGGTGGGACAGGCGCCGGACTGGCGAACCCTGGTTCACTCCGACGACATGTCGCGCGTGCAGGCCGCCATTCGCGACCACGTGGCCGGCAAGACGCCGATTTTCGAGAGCATGCATCGCATGCGGCATGCGACGGGCGAATGGCGCTGGGTGATCAGCCGCGCCAAAGCCAAGGTCGACGACAAGGGCCGCCTGCTGCGCCTGGTCGGTGTGGAACTCGACATCACCGAGCGAAAATTGTACGAGGAGGCGCTGTTCCGTGAGAAGGAGAGCGCGCAAATCACCCTGCAGAGCATCGGCGACGGGGTCATCACCACCGATGCCAAGGGCGTCATCGACTATGTGAATCCGGTGGCGGAGGCGCTCACCGGCTGGCGTCTCGAGGATGGCCAGGGCCGCGCCATCGAAGAGATCTTCCGCGCGTTCCATGAGGAAACCTGCGAGCCGCTGGAGAATCCTCTGGCGGTCGCGATTCGCCGCACCCGCTCCATCAAATCGGTGCGGCCGATGCTGCTGATCCGGCGCGACGGCAACGAAATCTACGTCGAAAGCACCGCCTCGCCGATCCGCGACGGCAGCGGCGCGGTTTCGGGCGGCGTGCTCGTGTTCCACGACGTGAGCGAGGCGCGCGAGCTGAACCGGCGCTTGAGCTATCACGCCAGCCACGACGTGCTGACCGGCCTGGTCAATCGCCGCGAATTCGAAAACCGCATGGAGCGGGCCTTGAAGAGCGCCAAGGCGCGCGAGACCTCGTACGCGCTGTGCGTGCTCGATTTGGACCAGTTCAAGATCGTCAACGACACCTGCGGACACAGCGCGGGCGATGCCCTGCTCGGCCAGGTGGGAGCGCTGCTCAAATCCAAGGTGCGCTGGCGCGATACCTTGGCGCGTCTTGGCGGCGATGAGTTCGGCATTCTGCTGGAAAGCTGTTCGCTGGATGAGGCCATGCGCACCGCGGAGGCGTTGCGCGAGGCGGTGCGCAACTTCAAGTTCACCTGGGAGGAGCGCACCTTCCGCCTGGGGGCGAGCATCGGCGTGGTGCCGATCTCGGCGGACAACGCCGACGTGGCGTCGGTGCTCTCCGCCGCGGACAGTGCCTGTCAGGCGGCCAAGGAGGCGGGCCGCAACCGCGTCCACAGCTTTGAGGAAAACGACATCGACCTGATGCGCCGGCGCCGCGAAATGCAATGGGCGGCGCGCATCAACAATGCGTTGGAAGAGGGCCGCTTCGAGCTGTTCAGGCAGACGATTCTGCCTCTGCAAAAGACCGAGCCGGGCGCCCACTACGAACTGCTGCTGCGCATGCGCGATGAAACCGGCAAGATCGTCGCGCCGGATAACTTCATGACCGCGGCCGAGCGCTACGGCATCACGCCGAGCATCGATCGCTGGGTGATCGAAAACGCGTTCCGATGGCTGGTATCCGAGGCCGACGAAAGAGCGCGACTGACCATGTGCTCCATCAATCTCTCCGGCCAGAGCCTGGGCGACGACAAATTCCTGCCGTATGTCATCGATCAATTCCACCGCAGCGGCCTGGATGCGACGAAGATCTGCTTCGAAATCACCGAGACGGCCGCAATCGCAAGCTTCTCGCAGGCGAATCGCTTCATCCAGGCGCTGAAGGAGCTCGGCTGCAAGTTCGCGCTCGACGATTTCGGCACAGGCCTGTCATCGTTCGGCTACCTCAAGCATTTCCCGGTCGATTACCTGAAAATCGACGGCAGCTTCGTCAAGGAAATTCTGCACGACCCGATCGACCGCGAGATGGTGCGCTCCATCAACGAGATCGGGCACCTGACGGGCAAGCAGACCATCGCCGAGTTCGCCGAAAATCAGGAAATCATCAATATGCTGCAGAGCCTCGGCGTCGACTACGCGCAAGGCTACGGCGTGTCGCAGCCGCAGCGCGTCCTCAAGGCCGCCAACATCGCTTGAACGTCGCGGGGCGCGGAGGGGCTGGATCGGACATGCCTTTCCCAGCTTCATCCATGTTCGATCCGCGTTCCCATATCATTATATTAATGATATTTTCGCTCGCGAATGCCGAGTCAACGAGCCGGCCTTGGTCGCGCCTCGTATGGGAGTCTCATGTCTCAATATAAAATCTCGAGCGTTGCCGCTGTCTGCTTGTCGTTTTCCGGCGGAATACTCGCTCAAGTCGCACTCGCTCAGCAAACGCGTTCCGACTCTTCGCAGCTCGAGGAGATCGTGGTCACGGCGGAGAAGCGCGAGAGTACCGTACAAACGACGCCGATGAGCTTGACGGCGGTTTCCGGCGCGAACATTCAGGATCGCGGGCTCACGGACCTCGGCAACCTGGTGCAGTCGGTCCCCGGCGTGTCGATGCGCACCAGCGGACCCGGCATGGGCGAATTCGAGATGCGCGGCGTCTCCTCGACCGGCGGCAACTCGCCCACGGTCGGCTTCTACTACGATGACACACCGTTGACAGCGCCCTCCGCGTCCAACGAGGGCAAGATCGTCATCTCCCCGGCGCTCTATGACCTGAGCCGGGTCGAGGTGCTGCGCGGTCCGCAGGGAACCTTGTACGGATCGGGCTCCATGGGCGGAACCATCAAGGTGGTCCCGAACGCCCCGAACCCCGACGCGTTCGACGCCTCGGCGGAGGCGACTTTCGCGGACACCGACCACGGCGGTTTCGATCACGCCGAGAATGCCATGGTCAATCTGCCTTTCGCCGGTGGCATGGCGGCGCTGCGGATCGTCGGCTCCTATTCTCATGATGCCGGATGGATCGATCGCGTGGTCGTTGCGCCCGGAGAGTTTCCGCCGGCGAACCCTGCGACGCGCGGCAATATCCTGGGCGCGCCCATCCAGACCGAATACCACGATGTCAACGATGTCGAGCGCACCACGGTTCGGGTCAGCGCGCTCATCAAGCCCGTCGAGGGTTTGAGCATCACGCCGTCGTTCTTCTATCAGAAGCTGGCCGCGGGCGGCTTGCCTTACATCGACAGCAATCCGGGCACCGACGCGCATTACCAACCCGTCGACGTCGCCGAGAATTATAAGGACGAGTTCAAGCTCGGCGCCCTGAACATCAAGTACACGACGCCGGTGCTGGAGGTGAGCTCGACCACTTCCTACTGGTCGAGGAACGAGCCGCTCAACCAGGACACCACGGAGTCCTGGACCGTGGGCCTGGTGGGGTCCGGCGGACCGTCGACCTATACGGCCGCTCAGGGGGGCATTGGCGCGTCCTCTGCGATCGAGTACAACCCGACGCATCAGACCACCGAGGAGTTGCGCGTGACCTCGGTCGGCGACGCGAATCCGAAGTGGCTGATCGGTTATTTCTACGAGGATTTCCATTCGGCCTGGAACATCTATTTTCCGTCGCAGAACGGCGCGGCTATCTACGGCTCGAACAATCTGTTCAGCTATTTCAGCCCGATGCCGATCTATCAGCAATCGGTGTTCGGCGAGGTGACCTACAACGTCACGGAGCCTTTCGCGATTACCATCGGCGCACGCCGCTATCATTACAACGCCCCGGTCAACATCGACCAGTACGGTGCACTCACCGCGACGGTCGTGACCTCGACCGCGGAGAAGGACCAGGGCGTCACGCCCAAGGTCTCGCTCTCCTATGATGTCACCAAGGATCTGATGCTGTATGCGACGGCATCGAAGGGCTTTCGGCCCGGCGGCGGCACGGGGCCCGTGCCAACGTCGGGACCTCTGACCTGCGAGGCCCAGCTGCAGCAGGAGTACGGCAGCACGTCGTTCGTGCCGGGCCCGATCTCGTTCAAGTCGGACAACGTCTGGAGTTACGAACTCGGCGAGAAGCTGCGCCTGGCCGACAACCGGGTGACCATCAACGGCTCGGTGTACTTCGAGAAATGGAACGGTGTTCAGCAGGCCAACTCCCTGTCATCCTGCGGTTACACTTACACGGCCAACACCGGCGATGCGCACGTCCGCGGCGCGGAGCTCGAGATCCAGGCCATCGTGGTGCGCGATCTCACCGTGTCGGCGAACGCCGGGTACTCGCATGCGGCCATGGCGAGCACCCCTCTCATCGATGCGGGTTTCGATCCGGGAACGCCGATCCAGCAGGTGCCGCAGTGGACCTCGTCCGAGTCGATCGTGTATCGGCATGCCCTCGCGGATCAGCTCGCGCTCATCGCGCGCGCCGACAACACCTATGTGGGCAGCCGCACGGACGCAACCTTCGCAATCAACCAGCTGCCTTCGTACGACCTGACCAACATTCGCGCCGGGATCGATGCTGGGCGGTGGTCCGCCGTTCTGTTCGTGAACAACGTGGCGGACAAGCGGGTGCTGCTCAATAACATCGTACAAGATGCCGTGAATCTGCCGACATTCAACCGCGTGGCTGTGAGTCAGCCGCGCACGGCGGGTATCGACCTCAATTATAAATTCGGCAAGTAGCTCGGCCCGTCCTCTAGTTCCCGGTCGGCGTGCGCGCGGGCAGGGGCACGTTGCAGAGGTCGATGCGCCCGGGGTTGAACTTGAACCACGACTCGTGCCGATCGCGCCGCTGGTCGAGCACCGCGCGGAACGTGGCGCTCCCGGTGCGAAGAACCTCGATCGGCGTGCGCTCCGCCGCCGGGAGATCGGCTGCGATGCGCACCGATTCGATGGGAACCGGGGCCTCCGAGGCGACGTAGAACCCCATCTCGCCGCTGCCGCGCGGCAGGGTCGACAGCAGCTCCATCCCCTTCAAGACACGCCCGAACAATGCGACGTTGCGGTCGAGCTGCCGCGGTGCGTGACCGATAACCGCGTACATCTCCGTGGCGTCGCTCTCCGGCGGATCGTCGCGGCCCGCGCCGACCATGCCGTAACAATGCGCCAGCCAGACCGTGTGTGTGCGCGGATCGCGGGCCGCCGGAAAACCGTCGAGAAAGCCGACCTCCGGGGCATAGAGGTCGCGGTCCGGCAGGGGCTCGAAGCGCGGGGCGGCGCGGGCATCGGCCGTGAATTCCACGGAGGGACGCACGGCGGCCGGCACGGGGCGGTGGTGATCAGGATCGTCCCATTGAACCACGTAGTTGTCCTGAACTCGAATGATTGCCAGGCCATCGAAGTAATGGGCCCGCGCCAGCGCCTTGATGTTCGCGGCGTGCTGAGGCGCAACCCCGGTCGCGAGCTCGATCACGACTCGTCCGCGAGGCAGATCGAGGTACACCGTGTCATCGGGATTCGGCGCGCGCCAGTCCGCGGCGGGCGATCCCGCCAGGAGATCCGCCACGGTGACGGGCTTCGCGTAGAGGTTCGTCGCGGCGCCGATCATCATCGTGAGCGCGGCGAGCGCACCCGTCGCCGCGACACCAACGGGCCGATCCGCGCTCATTTCCCGGCGCCCTGCTTCACCGGCGGGTCGCGCTCCGCCGCCGCGGCGACCTCCACCCCGTGCAGCATCGCATCGAGCGCCGCACGATCGAAGTAGCGTCCTGCGAGCACGACGGCACGGATCTTGCGCGTATTGTCGATATCGTCGAGCGGGTTCGCATCGAGCAGCACGAGGTCGGCGAGCTTGCCCTGTTCGATGGTGCCCATGTCCGCGAGACGATTCATGAACTTGGCCGGATTGAGCGTCGCCGTCTGCAGTGCCTGCAACGGCGTCAAGCCGGCGCGCACGAACAATGCGAGCTCCTCGTGGAGGCTGAAGCCCGGGAAGACGTGGACGCCCGCGGCCGTATCGGTGCCGGCCATGAATGGCACGCCGGCGCGGAACATGGCAAGCGTCATGTCGAGCTCCATCTGCACGAATTTCTTGCGCACCGGCAAGGGGTCGGTGTCCATGGTCTTCATGATGTCGCTCACGAACATGGGCCAGGTGCGATCCCTCCATGCGGCCGGCGCGTACTTGGTGAGCGGGTCGTGGCTCTTGTCGATGTTGTCGATCAGCCACTGTCCGCGCTCCCACACGAGGGTAGGCACCTGCCAGGTTTGATTCTTCGCCATGAGCGCGATCAGGGTCTTTGCGCGCCCCGGGTCATAGGTCTTGACGTTCAATCCGAGACCCTTCGGACCCTTGATCAGCTGATCCTCGATGGTCGAACATCCCTCGAAGATGCCGGTGAAGTGCTCGATGCTCTTCTGGCCGGCGTCGGAAGCCTCCGATGCGCGCACCGCATCCGGCACGTGCCCGACGAAGACCATTCCCAGCTTCTTCGCCTCGTCGGCCGCCGCGAAGTAGCCCTCGCGCGGAATCAGCGACTGAATCTTGATGAAGTCGACGCCCCGAGCCTTGAGATCGTCGACCACCTTGCGGCCGTCCGCCGCGTTCGCCACCGGCGCTGAGCTCGGAAAGCGCGGGACGGGACCATCCAGCATGGGACCGGCGATGATCATGCGCGGCCCCAGGAGCCGCCCGGCCGCGATCGCCGCGCGCCACTCCTTGAGCACGTCGAGATCGCCCCCCATGTCACGCACGCCCGTGACGCCATTCGCCACGAAAAGCGGAAGCACGACTTTCTCGTCCCGCGGCAACCAATCGCCGAACACAGTGTGCACGTGCATGTCCCAGAGCCCCGGAATCAGGTACTTGTCCGTGGCTTGCACGGTCTTCGCGCCGGCGGGTGCGTGTACCGCGTCGCTCTTGCCGAACGCGACGATGCGCCCATCCCTGACGATGACCGTCATGTCCGGCCGCGGCGGCGCTCCGGTCGCGTCGATAACGTTGACATGCGTGATCGCCAGGGTGGGGGGTGAAGCACCCAACGCGGCGAAGGAACTTCCGAGCGCCAAGCATGCCGCGAAAAATTGTCTCATACCTTGACTCCTGATCTTGAATCGATGACGGCGGATCGCCCATCAGCCCGGGGCGCGGGTTCCGCCACGCGTGGCAGGAGCGTGTTCAGCCAGTCTCCTATGTCTCAAATTCGAAGCGCATCGACAAGTCGACGGCGCGGACGTGCTTGGTGATGCTGCCGACAGAGATGAAGTCGATCCCGGTTTCGGCAATTTCACGAATGGTGGTGAGGGTGATTCCGCCGGAAGCCTCGAGCTTGAGCGGCCTCGGGGAGGCGGCGTTGATTGCCACCGCTTCGCGCATGGCCCGCAGCGAAAACTCATCGAGCATCGCGATATCCGCCCCGGCATCGATCGCCTGCCGCAATTCGGATAGGCTCTCCACCTCGACCTCCACGGGAACCCGGGCGGGGCCGCGCTTGGCGGCGCTGACCGCGCTCGCAATCGAACCCGCGGCCACGATGTGATTTTCCTTGATGAGGATGCCGTCGAACAATCCCATGCGGTGATTGTGGCCCCCGCCGACCCGCACTGCGTACTTCTGCGCGGACCTCAGGCCCGGAATCGTCTTGCGGGTGTCGAGCAGACGGCAGGCAGTCCCCTCGAGGACCGCCGCATAGGCATGGGCGGCCGTGGCGGTGCCCGAGAGCAGCTGCAGGAAATTGAGCGCGGTGCGCTCGCCGGTCAGCAGTGCGCGCGCCGGCCCCGCAAGCTTGAGCAGCAGCTGCCCGGCCGCGACCGCATCGCCCTCGGCGACCTGCCACTCGAGCTGCACGCGCGGCCCGAGCTGCGCGCGCGGCTCGAGTTGCGCGAAGCTCGCTTCAACGTAGGGGATGCCGCAAACGATGGCCGGATCCCGCGTGATCACGGCAGCGCGGCCCATGCGGTCCGCTGCTATCAGGGCCGCGGTCAGATCACCCGCGCCGACATCCTCCGCCAGGGCACGCTCGACCTGCTGCGGCAGGTCGGCGGGCACCGGCACCGATGGCGTCAGAAGGGCAGCCCGTGCGACGGCCCGACCATGCACATCAGCATGGGAATGGACAGCAGGAAGTTGACGCGCGAGGCGTACAGGGCCACTTTGCGCGCCGCCGCTTTCTGTTCGTCCGTGGCCGGCACGATCCCCAGGATTTTTTTCTGGTTTGGCCAGATCAGTCCCCAGACATTGAACAGCATGATGGTGCCGAACCAGACGCCGAAGCCCATGGTGATATTGGCCGGGGATACCGGGTTCCGCAGCAGGCCGAACGTAAAGGCGTCGATGAATCGGCCATGGGTCTGCGACAGCAAGAAAGCCCCGGCCAGCCAGGTGGCCAGCGCCGACCAACGGAACCAGAGCAGGGCGAGCGGCGCGACATATTTATTGACGCCGGCTCCGCCGGGACCGCCCTTGTCCGCCGCGGCGACCGCCATGGCCGGGGTCTGCACGGCATTGAAGTAGTACAGCAGGCCGATCCAGAAAACCCCGAAGATGATGTGCAGCCAGCGCGTCAGGCTGGCCAGCGTGGCGGCGTTGAAGGTGAGACCGCCGCCGACTAGGGCCGCGATCGCCACTGCCACCGCAAAGCCGATAATCAAAGGCCATTTAACTGTCGTTAATGGGTTCATGCGATTCCCCTCTGAAGTTTTTGTCGGATCCGGCACGCCCAGCCGAAAGGGCTGAGAGCCGCTGTGCGCATCGTGCGCTGCGGCGGCCTGGAAGAATAGGGGACTGACCCCAATAATTCAACGAGGTCAGGCGCTTGCGAGACGCCCGGTGTCAATATTTGCGCCCGGGCTCACGCAGGCGGCTGCCGGCTGGTATCGTAGTGTGGATAACTTGGAGTGCGGACTATGAATGCAATCGAACGGATCAAGGCTCAACTCTCGGGCGCGCCGGTGGTGCTTTACATGAAGGGGACGCCCGATTTTCCGCAATGCGGATTTTCGGCCCAGACCGTGGCTGCCCTGCGGGCCTGCAAGGCGCAGTTTGCCCATGTGAATATCTTCGAAGACCCGGAGGTGCGCGAGGCGCTCAAGACCTATTCGAACTGGCCGACCTTCCCGCAGCTCTACGTCAACGGCGAGCTGGTCGGCGGCTGCGACATCACGATCGAGATGTACAAGAAGGGCGAACTCAAGCAGCTGCTGGCGGAGGCCGGCGCCGTACCAGCCTAAGGGCGGCTGCGCAGACCGGCCAGAGCTCATCGCTTTGCGCGCGCCCCCATTTCTCGACCTTCGCGACTAAACCGCGTCGCCTTGCGTCGGGTGTCCATTTGATGTCAATACATACGTATTGACATTTGAACGCTAATGACGGATGGTCGCGCGATGAGCAAGTCGCCGAAAACCGCGCAGATGCAAATCCGCGTGTCCGCCAATGAGAAGATCGCGATTCAGCGCGCCGCCGCGCGGGCTGGAATGGACATGTCGGCTTACGTCCTGGCTCGAGTCCTGTCGGTCCCGGCTGCGCACTTTCAGGACTGCGTCCGGGACTGCGCCGACTCGGCATCGTCTCGCTTCGCGCTCGCCGAACTCAACTCACTGCTCTCGGATCTCACGGCGGGTGAGCTTCGCGACGCGGTCGCGACGTCCCCGAGGCCGGGGCTGTCGCCTTTTCTCGGCAACTACGTTGCCGCAATGGTCGAGTACGCCTGCGCACGGCGCGCAGTTGCGGTTCCGCAATGGACGCGCTCGATCGCGCCCCTGACCGAGCCCATGTTCGGCTCCCAGCTGCAGAGTCTGCGCCTTCATCTACTGACGCATTCGCCACCGCCGTTTCGTGCCCGCAACATCTTCATCGATTCGACGCTGGGCGACCGAGTTTGACGCCGTGGCGCTGACGCAAGCCGATCTGCGCCGGTTGTTCGAACTTTTGAACCAGGAACTCGGTCGCTCCGGGACGCAGGGCGAGCTATTCATCGTGGGCGGGGCCGTCATGTGCCTCGTATATGCCAGTCGGCCGTCGACCCAAGACGTTGACGCCGTGTTTCGCCCGCCAACTGAAGTGCGCGAAGCCGCAGCACGCGTGGCGACACAGGCCCGGGTGAAGGCGGATTGGCTGAATGACGCAGTCAAGGGCTTCATGAGTTCGCAGGGGGATTTTGCGCCCTTCCTGGCACTCGACCACCTGCGAATCATGACGGCGCAACCCGAATATCTGTTGGCGATGAAGTGTCTATCGATGAGGATCGGCGCAGAGTTTCACGACGAGGATGACGTGCGGTTCCTGTTGCGGCTTCTTGAGATCCGAAGCTACGAGAAGGCGGTGACCGTCATCACCAAGTACTACCCGTTGGAGCGTTTTCCGCAAAAGACGCTTTATGCACTGGCCGAGCTATTGCCGAAGCCCGCCTGAAGCCGTTGCGCTCAGAGCGGCTCGTCGGGGACCGAGGGTTCGGTTTCCAAGGGACCCATCGCCGCCAAGCGCCGGCGGCTGGCGTCGAACACCGCCTGAAACTGATTGCACACGGTGCAGAAAAGGTCGGCCGTGCGCTCGGCGTCATAGGCCGCGGAGTGCGCCGAGGCCGTGTCCCAGTCGAGCCCCGCCGCCAGCGTCGCGCGCATCAACACGGTTTGGCCGAAGGCGACGCCGCCCAAGGTCGCGGTGTCGAAACTCGAGAACGGATGGAATGGATTGCGCTTGATCTGCGTGCGCGCCACCGCGGCGTTCAAGAAATTCAAATCGAAAAATGCGTTGTGCCCCACCAGCACCGCGCGCGTGCAATCCGCCACTCGTATGGCGTTGCGGACTTCACGAAATATGCGTTGCAGTGCATCCTCTTCGGAAATGGCGGGCCGCAGCGGATGATGGGGATCGATTCCGTTCACCGCCATCGACGCGGGCTCCATATTGGAGCCGGGAAACGGTATCACGTGATAGCGAACCGTTTCGCCCCGCGCCAGGGTTCCGTCGCTGCGCAACTCGAGGAATACCGCGGCGATCTCGAGCAGCGCGTCGGTTTGCGAATTGAAGCCGCCGGTTTCCACGTCGATGACTACCGGCAGAAAACCGCGAAAGCGGGTGGCGAAGGTGATGGGAGGAATCTGCGTCATGCGGAAACAGAATCCGCGAGACGCCAGGCAACGGGCTCGCCACCGCGATAGGGCACCAGCGCGCCATTGCCAAAATCGTAGACTTGAGGGGGCACCCAGGACTCCTTGACCAAGACAATCAGGTCATCGTGACGCGGCAGGCCGTAAAAGTCGGCTCCGAAATGACTGGCGAACGCTTCCAGCCGATCCAGGCTGCCCGCCGCCTCGAACGCTTCTGCGTACAGTTCGATGGCGGCGTGCGCGGTGAACATGCCGGCGCAGCCGCAGGCATTCTCCTTGCGCGCGCGCTCATGGGGCGCGCTGTCGGTCCCCAGAAAAAAACGCGGATTGCCGCCGGTGGCCGCCGCGAGCAGCGCTTGCCGGTCGCGCTCGCGCTTCAATATCGGCAGGCAATAGTAATGCGGGCGGATACCCCCGGTAAAAATTGCATTGCGATTATGCAGCAAATGCTGGGGCGTGATCGTCGCGGCGACCCCGGGCCGCGCGCCGCTGACGAATGCAACCGCGCGTTCGGTCGTAATGTGCTCGAACACCACGCGCAAACCCCGAAAGCGCTCGACCAGCGGCTGCAGCACCGCGTCGATGAAGTGAGTTTCACGATCGAAAACGTCGACCTCGGCGCGCGGTGTTTCGCCGTGCACCAGCAGCGGCATTCCGATCTCTTCCATGCGGCCGAGCACCGCGTACACTTTGGCGATATCGGTCACTCCCGCAGCGGAGTGGGTGGTCGCGCCGGCGGGATACAACTTGACGCCGTGAATGAAACCCGTGGCCCGCGCGCGATCGATCTCATCCGGCGGCGTGGAATCCGTCAAATACAAGGTGAGCAGCGGCTCGAACCGCGTATCTTTTGGCAGCGCCGCCATGATTCGCGCGCGATAACCCTGCGCCAACGCCGCGGTGGTGATCGCAGGCTCGAGATTGGGCATCACGATGGCGCGTCCGAACCGCGCCGCGGTGAATTTCGCGACTGCGGCGAGCGCAGCACCGTCGCGCAGATGCACGTGCCAGTCGTCGGGTCTCCGCAGCTGCAGCGTGTTCATTCGCGGCCGCGCGCCGCGGGGCGCGCGGCGGCGCGCCGAACTACGCGCCTGGCCGAGCGTGCCGCCGCGCGCTTAAGGGGGCCGGGCGGCCAGCCGCGGCGCACCAAATCCAACGTGTAGCGCACACCGAAACCCGTGATTTCCGTGGCGATGTGCGCAAGGCCGCCGTGGCGCGAACCCGCCGAGAGATCGAGGTGCAGCCAGGGGATTTCCTTGGGTACGAATCGGCTCAAAAAGCGCGCCGCCAAGATGTGATCGCCCTTGCCATCGGTGGCGCATTGCAATACGTCCGCGACGCTGCTTTCCAGATCGGTTTCGAAGTCGGCATCCATGGGAAAGCACCACACGCGCTCGCCGCTGGCGACACCCGCGGACTCGATCAGATCGCGCGCCTCCGGGCGATTCGTGAACGCGCCGCTGTAGCGCTCGGTGAGTGCATACACACAAGCCCCGGTCAGGGTCGCGTAGTCGATGATGGCGAGCGGCTTCCTGGCGGCGGCAAGGCTCAGCGCGTCCGCCAGCACCATGCGGCCCTCGGCGTCGGTGTGTATCACTTGGATGGTCGTGCCGTTGTGGGCGCGCACCACGTCTTGCGGCTTGTAGGCGAGCGGGCCGATGCGGTTTTCCGTGATCGCCAACCAGCAATCGACCGACAATGGCGAACCTAAGGCGTGCATCGCGTACAGGCTGCCCACCGCGACGGCGCTGCCTTCCATGTCCGTGTGCATGTCCAGCATGCTTTTGTGCGGCTTCAAATTCGTTCCGCCGGTATCGAAGCAGATACCCTTGCCCACCAGACTGAGCGCGGGCGCGGCGGCGGTGCGCGGCACGGCGACTCTCGGCGCAGAGAGGCCCGGCCGGTACGTGAGCAGTGCGATGCCGGCATCGCGGGTGCCGTTGCCGCGGGCGACGGCAAGAAACGCGCCCGCACCGAGACGTTTCAGATCGGCCTCGGTGTAGAACTTGAAGCCAAGCTTGAGGCGTTGCGCGAACTGCTGCAGGAAGCGCCGATAGCCGCGCGCATCGAGGGTATTGGGCGGCAGTGCCGTCAGCCATCGCGCCAAATTATTCCCGGCGGCCGTCGCCAGCGTCAGGTCGAGGTCGGGTAATTTTCGTCCGGCGATGTCGATACGCACCAGCCGCGCCCGCGGCTTCGGCTTGCTCTTGAAGGATGCGAAGCGAAACGCCGCCGCCTCGAGCGCCGCGAGAGTGGCGCTCAAGGTCGCGTTCGCGGCATCCGCCGGGCACCCCTGCTGCCATAGAAGCAGAGACTGCGGTTCGCCGTCCAATGCGCTGCGCGCGAGTTTCCCCGCGGCCTGCAGCCGCTCAAAGGTGGCGGCCTCGTCGGCCAGGCACGCGACGATCAGCAGGGTCTGCGCGCGCGTGCCCACCCGGAGGTGAAAACAATCGCCGGCCTTGCGGACCTTGTTCGCGTACAGCCCGCGCAGCACGGCACCGTGCGGCAACAGCTTCCAATCCGCATCGGTGGGGGTAAGCGGCAGGAATAGCAGGGCGCTCGAATAGCCGGCGAGCCGCGACGCGGTGATCCGCGCGCCGATTTGGCGCACGGGCACGAGCAGCTGGTCGAAGGGCAAGCGAGTGGGCATATCGTGGAACCGCAGGCCTATCTCTTGCTTGACCGTGAAAAACCAAACCCCGAAGATAGTGCCGGTTGATGACGCAGTGGCAGTTAGCGCATCGGCGCTGTAACGTGTCCGCCATCTTAACAGGACGCGTGGGCGTGTGCATTTATGACTCAACAATCGCCGTTCGAAGACATTGATCCCATCGAGACGCAGGAGTGGCTCGAGTCGATCGATTCCGTCTTGCGCGCACAGGGTCCGGAACGCGCGCACTTTTTGCTCGAGAAATTGGTGGACTTCACACGGCGCTCGGGCACCTACCTGCCGTTCAAGCCGAATACCGCCTACCTCAATACCATCTCCAAGGCGCAGGAGCCGGACTATCCGGGCGATCGATCCCTCGAGCGGCGCAACGAGGCTTACATACGCTGGAACGCGCTCGCCATGGTGGTGCAGGCGAATCGCCAGAACTCGGAATACGGCGGCCACCTCGCTTCGTACGCATCCGCAGCGACGCTGTACGAGGTGGGTTTCAATCATTTCTGGCGCGCCAAGAGCGCGGCGCATCCCGGAGACATGGTGTTCGTGCAAGGACATTCGAGTCCCGGCATCTATGCGCGCGCCTACCTGGAAGGCCGCTTGGACGAAACTCAGCTGCTGCGCTTTCGCCAGGAAGTCAAAGGCGGCGGATTATCCTCCTACCCGCACCCCTGGCTGATGCCGGACTTCTGGCAATTTCCCACGGTGTCGATGGGATTGGGTCCCATGACCGCGATTTTCCAGGCGCGTTTCGTGCGCTACCTGGAGCACCGCGGCATCGTGCCTCCCTCGGACCGCAAGGTCTGGGCATTCCTGGGCGACGGCGAAATGGACGAGCCCGAGTCGATGGGCGCGCTCACCATGCCGGTGCGCGAAAAGCTCGACAATCTCATTTTTGTCATCAATTGCAATCTGCAGCGGCTCGACGGGCCGGTGCGCGGCAACGGCAAGATCATTCAAGAGCTCGAAGCGGCATTCCTGGGCGCGGGCTGGAATGTCATCAAAGTGCTGTGGGGCTCGCGTTGGGATCCGCTGCTCGAACAAGATCAAAAGGGGTTGCTCAAGCGCTTGATGGAAGAGTGCGTGGACGGCGAATACCAGAACTTCAAATCCAAGGGCGGCGCCTATACTCGCGAGCATTTCTTCGGCAAATACCCCGAGCTCAAGGAGATGGTCGCCAACATGTCCGACGAGGAGATTTGGCACCTGAATCGCGGCGGTCATGATCCGCAAAAAGTATATGCCGCCTATGCCTCCGCGGTTGCGAACAAGGGCGCACCTACGGTGATCCTGGCGAAAACCGTCAAGGGGTTCGGCATGGGCAAGGCGGGTGAGGGCTTGAACTCCGCCCACCAGCAGAAAAAACTCGGCGACGAGGCGCTCAAAGAAGTACGCGACCGCTTCAATATTCAGATTACCGACGAAGAGATTGCCGGGTTGACGTTTAGAAAGCCCGCTCCCGACAGCGAAGAGTTGACCTACCTGCAGGCGCACCGCGCAGCTCTCGGCGGATATCTGCCGGCGCGCAGCTCGTCGGCGCCGCCGCTCGCGGTACCGCCGCTGGAGGCGTTCAGCTCCCTGCTGGAGGGCACGGCCGACCGCGAAATCTCCACCACCATGGCATTGGTACGCATGCTCACCGCCCTGGTCAAGGACAAGAACATCGGCAGGCACATCGTCCCGATCGTTCCCGACGAAGCGCGCACCTTCGGGATGGAAGGCATGTTTCGCCAGGTGGGCATCTATTCTTCGGTGGGGCAGCTATATACGCCGCAGGACGCGGATCAGCTCATGTTTTATCGCGAGGACAAGCAGGGCCAGATTCTCGAGGAGGGCATCAATGAGGCGGGCAGCTTGTGCTCCTGGCTCGCGGCCGCGACGGCCTACTCGAACCATGGCGTCAGCATGGTGCCGTTCTATATTTATTATTCCATGTTCGGTTTTCAGCGAGTCGGCGATTTCATGTGGGCGGCGGGCGACAGCCAGGCGCGCGGATTCCTGGTGGGCGGCACCGCCGGGCGCACCACGCTCGCCGGCGAGGGTTTGCAGCATCAGGACGGCCATAGCCAATTGGTGATGACCGCGATTCCAAACTGCGTGGCGTACGATCCCACGTTTGCCTATGAACTCGCGGTGATCGTGCAGGATGGGCTGCGGCGGATGTATCAGGAGCAGGAAAACGTCTTCTACTACATCACCTGCATGAACGAGAATTACCCCCACCCGGCGATGCCGGCCGGCGTTGCGCAGGGCATTTTGCAGGGCATGTACCTGCTGCAAATCGGCGGCCGCGGCAAGGTCCGCGTGACGCTGTTCGGATCCGGCACCATTTTGCGCGAGGTGCAGGCGGCGGCGGAGCTGCTGGAGAAGAATTACGGGGTGCCCGCGGACGTCTATTCCGTCACGAGCTTCAGCGAACTGCGCAAGAATGCACTGGCGATCGAACGGCGTAATTTGCTGCATCCGAACGAGGCGCCGCAGCAGAATTACATTCAGCAGGCCTTGGCGGATCGCGAGGGTCCCTTCATCGCCGCCACCGACTACATGAAAATAGTCGCGGATCAGATTCGGCAGTGGATACCCGGCCGCTACGCCGTGCTCGGCACCGATGGCTATGGCCGCAGCGACTCGCGTGCGGAACTGCGGCGCTTTTTCGAGGTGGACCGGCACTACGTGGCGGTCGCGGCGCTCAAGGCGCTCGCCGACGACGGCAAGATCGACAAACAGACGGTGACCGACGCCATGCAAGCCTTCGGCATCGACCCGGAAAAACCCAATCCTCTGTCGGTCTAACTGCCGTGCCTACTCCCATCGAAGTTTTGGTTCCCGACATCGGCGGTTTCAAGGATGTCAGCGTCATCGACGTGATGGTCAAGGACGGTCAGCAGATCGACAAAGAAGCGCCCCTGATCACGCTCGAGACGGAAAAGGCGGCGATGGACGTGCCGGCACCGATGGCAGGGCGCATTACGCAGGTCAAACTCAAACAAGGCGATAAGGTTTCTGAAGGATCGCTGATCCTGCTGATCGAACCGGCTGCCGCAGCCGGCGAGTCGCCCGCTGCGCAGCCTACCGCTGCACCCGCTGCGGCTCCGGCCGCCCCGGCAGCGCCCGCTCCGGCGGCACCCGCCCCGGCAGCCGACGCCACAGCGCCGGCCGCCAAGCCACCGGCTGCATCGGCGCCGCCGGCCGCCGCCACGCCCGCCGCCGCGCGCACCGTCGCCAAGGTGGACGAGCAGGCCTTTTCGAAGGCCTACGCCAGTCCCTCTGTGCGCAAGTTCGCGCGCGAGTTGGGCGCCGACTTGGGCCGCATCACCGGCACCGGCGCCAAGGGCCGCGTCACGCACGAGGACGTCAAAGCCTACGTCAAGGGCATTCTGACGGCGCCGCCGGCCTCGGCCGCAACGCCCGGGTCGGGGTTGCCCAAGGTGCCGGTGGTGGATTTCGCCTCGTTTGGTGCCATCGAAATCAAACCGCTGTCGCGGATCCAGAAGATCTCGGGATCCCGGCTCCAGGCCAGCTGGCTCAATCTGCCGCACGTGACTCAGCACGAGGATGCCGACATCACCGACCTGGAGGCTGCGCGTGCGGCGCTGAAGAGCAAGGCCTCGCAAGAAGGCGTGAAGCTCACGCCGCTGACTTTCATCATCAGAGCCTGTCTGCTGGCACTGCGGGAATTTCCGCGCTTCAATTCCTCGCTGGATGCCGGCGGCGAGAACTTGATTCTCAAAAAATACTTCAACATCGGCTTCGCGGCCGATACGCCGAACGGATTGGTGGTCCCGGTCATCGCCAACGCCGATAAGCTGGATCTCTACGAGATCGCGCGCGTCCTCGCCGCGATGTCGGAAAAGGCGCGCGCGGGTAAGTTGAAGAACACCGAGATGCAGGGCGGAACCTTTACGATCTCCAGCCTGGGCGGCATTGGCGGCACCTCCTTCACGCCCATCATCAATGCGCCGGAAGTCGCGATTCTCGGCGTGTCGAAGTCCAGCCAGAAGCCGGTCTACGACAGGGGCGCATTTCTGCCGCGCCTGATGTTGCCGCTGTCGCTGTCGTACGACCATCGGGTAATCGACGGCGCCGAGGCTGCGCGCTTCGTGGTCTATCTCGCGAAGGTACTGAGCGATGTCAAGGCGTTGCTATGAGCCTCGTCGAGGTACGCGTTCCGGATCTCGGTGACGCCAAGGGCGTCAATGTCGTCGACGTTCTCATCAAAAAGGGCGGTGAGATTCGGGTTGACGATCCGCTGATCACGCTCGAGACCGAAAAGGCCTCGATGGACGTGCCTTCCCCGGTGAGCGGCATCGTCGATTCCATCGCACTCAAGAAGGGCGATGAAGTATCGGCCGGCGCGCTGATCGCCACCGTGCAAGTGGTGGATACTGAGTCGAAGCCGGCTGCAGCGGCCACGCCGGTTGCAGCGCCGCCGCCGCCCGCGCCATTGCAAGCGCCACCCACGGCTGCGGCGGCCCCGGTGGCCTCGCAAGCGCCGTCCGCCTCGCAAGCGCCGACAGCCGCAACTCCGCCCGCCGAGGCCGCGGATTCGCCGCCGCCGGGGGCCGTCGATTTGGTGGTCCTCGGGTCCGGTGTGGGCGGCTACACCGCCGCATTTCGCGCCGCTGATCTCGGTCTCAAGGTGACGCTGATCGAGCGCTGGCCGATGCTGGGAGGGGTTTGCTTGAACGTCGGCTGTATTCCGTCGAAGGCGCTGTTGCACGCCGCCAAGGTCATCGAAGATGCAGCCGACATGGGCGGCTCCGGAATCGTCTTCGGACCGCCGCAGATCGACCGAGACAAGCTGCGCGCTTGGAAGAACCGAGTCGTCACACGCTTGACCAACGGGCTTTCGCTGCTCGCCAAGCAGCGCAGAGTCGTGGTGATTCACGGCGAAGCCAAGTTTTCCGGACGCTATTCATTGGACGTGCAGACCGAGAAGGGTCCGCAGCGCGTCGATTTCAAGCAATGCATCATCGCGGCGGGCTCGGAGTCCGCGCGCTTGCCGGGCTTGCCGGACGATCCGCGCGTCATCGATTCGACAGGCGCGCTGGAATTGCCGGTCGATTGCAAACGGCTGTTGGTGATCGGCGGCGGCATCATCGGCCTCGAGATGGCCTGCGTGTACGAGGCGCTCGGCGTGCAGGTCTCGGTGGTGGAACTGAGCGACGGCTTGATGCCCGGCACCGATCGCGACCTGGTGCGGCCGCTGCAAAAGCGCATCGAAAAGCGCTACGAGCGCATCATGCTGAGCACCAAGGTAGCCAAACTCGAGGCCACCCCTCCGGGGCTGCGCGCGAGTTTCGACGGACCGGAAGCGCCGGAACCACAGATGTACGATCGGGTGCTGGTGGCGGTGGGGCGTACCGCCAACGGCAACGCGGCGAACGCGGCCGCGGCCGGTGTCGCGGTCAGCCCGCGCGGCACCATCGCCGTCGACAAGCAGATGCGAACCAATGTGCCGCATATTTTTGCCATCGGCGATGTGGTCGGCGCGCCGATGCTGGCGCACAAGGCCAGCCACGAGGCGAAAGTCGCCGCGGAGGTGGCCGCCGGGCAGAAGAGCTCGTTCGACGCGCGCTGCATCCCTTCGGTGGCGTACACCGATCCGGAAATTGCCTGGGCGGGGATCAACGAAATAGAAGCCAAGGCGCAGAACATCGACTACGGCAAGGGCCTGTTTCCTTGGGCCGCCAGCGGCCGTTCCCTGGCGCTGAATCGCGAAGAGGGTTTCACCAAGCTGCTGTTCGACAAACAGACCCATCGACTCATCGGCGCCGGAATCGTCGGTACCAACGCCGGCGACTTGATCGCTGAGGTGGCGCTGGCGATCGAAATGGGCGCCGATGCGACGGATATCGGGCTGACCATTCACGCTCATCCGACTCTCTCGGAGACCGTGGCATTCGCGGCCGAGGCATTCGAGGGCACATTGACCGATCTCTACATTCCGAAGCGCAAGTGATTCCCATGGCGGCGACACGCAACAAGGCATTTTCGATGGTTCTTGCACTGGCCATCGGCAACCTTGCGCTGCCGGTGCAGGCGGGCGATGCATGTATGGATTTCAAATGGGATGTGAGCCGGGAGCGCGCGCTGTTCGCCGGGACCGCCACTGCGGTGACCACCGGTACGGACCCGAAATCCGCACCCGTCATCGTGCCGGACCGACTTTACGCATTGCGGCTCGCGGCCCAGGATCATGTGAAATTCGCCGTCGCCCCGGCCAAGAAATCAGCGGGCACCGCGGTATACGCCGGTCTCGCAACCCTGAAACTCCCGGCCCAGGGCAGCTATCGGATTGCGGTCGATCTGCCGTTCTGGATCGACGTCGCTTCGAATGGGATGCTGGTCTCGGCCGAAGACTTTCAAGGACAGCACGAGTGCAGCGCGCCGCATAAAATCGTGGTATTTGCCTTGAGTGCCGCGCAGCCCTTTGTTCTGCAGCTGAGCGGTGCAACGCAGGACAATGTTCGGCTCACGGTCACTGCGGTCCCCGCGCGGAAGCTTTGACGGGGCCCACCGGCGTGGCGACGGCACTCACAGTGCGATTTCGAGTCGACTTCGGCAGCCGCTGTTCCGTTGGCGTGGGCAAGGTCGAACTGCTCGAAGGCATCGCGCGCACCGGCTCGTTGTCGCAAGCCGCCCGGGAGATGCGCATGAGCTACCGCCGGGCGTGGCTCCTGCTCGAGGATATGAACTTGAGCTTCGATCAACCTGTGGCTCGCGCCAGCGTCGGCGGACGCGGCGGCGGCGGCGTGGTTCTGTCCTCGTTCGGGACGCGCTTGGTGGCAGGCTATCGCCGCTTGGAATCCAGCCTGCAACCTCTTGCCGCGCTTTGCTTGGAGGACGTCGGCCCGCACATCAAAGCCGGCAGCGTCAAGCGCCTGAGGCCCGCGTCCATCAAACGAAAAAACCCGCCTCGGGCACGCAAGGCGCCTCTCTGAGCGGTCCGCGCGGCAGGCCGCGGGACTTCTTCAAGGCGCCGCGATACAACTCTTGAGAAACGCGGTCTTGTCGGCGCCGATCAGCTTCTTGGTCTTGGCGCTCTTGAGGCATGCGGTGCGCTTGGCGTGCTTCGCCGCCGCATCGTTCGACGCCGATACGGGGGCGACGCTCCCCGCGGCCGCCGCCGGCCCGGCCGTCCCAGGGGCGGCAGCTGCCGGCATATCCGTGCTCCGCGCAGGGGGCCCCGCGGCAAGTCCGCCGGCAATGGCTAACAGGCTCAGGAACACGGCGGCGGCCACGGTGGCAAAACGCACGGGACATCTCCTCCAAGGCTCGAAGCCGCCGGCAGGCGCTCACGGGCATTCAGGATAGCGCCGGCGAATAGCCGGACCGATGAAGCGCTGATGAAGCTTCCTTAACGTTTGCGGGGAGCCGGGGCAGGGGATGCTTCGAGATGTCGGCGCGCGAGCGCCAGATAGCGCGCTTCATCGGGCGGGCGGCCGCTGCGCTGCGCCTGCCATAGCGTTTCGCCGAGGGCCTCCATGAGGACATGCTCGGCGCGGTGCAAGTCGCCATGCCGAGCCTGCAAGAGGCGGTGCAGCTCGCGCACTCCGGGCGGCCGGTCGATCGACACCTGATCGCGTACCGCCAAGTGCAGCCCCAAATGTAAAAAAGGATTCTCGTTGCCGCCGAACAGGTCCGGCTCGAACGCCAGCGCCGAATTCGCGTCGCTCATGATGGCTTGGTATTCGGGGTGCGCGCCGATGACATCGGCAATCATGGACTCGAGCGCGGTGAGCGGGGAGTCCGCCAAGTGCTTGCGCCACGCATCCGCGTAGCTCTGCCGCAATTGATCGCGTGTCCGGGTGTCAAATAGAGGCATGGGATTTATGACGATATTCGCACAGGTCCACAATCAGGCAGCCGGGGCACGCCGGAACGCGCGCCTTGCAAACGTAGCGTCCGTGCAGAATCAACCAATGATGCGCATCCTTGAGAAACTCCGGCGGCGTGAATTTCAAGAGCTTTTCCTCCACCTCGCGCACCGTCTTGCCGGGCGCCAATCCAGTACGATTGGCCACTCGAAAGATGTGCGTGTCCACCGCCATGGTGGCTTCGCCGAATGCCGTGTTCAAAATGACATTGGCGGTCTTTCTGCCGACACCAGGCAGCCGCTCGAGTTCCTCGCGCGATGCGGGCACGGTCCCGCCGTGCCGCTCGAGCAACAGCCGGCAAGTGGCGATGATGTTCTTGGCCTTGCTGTTGTACAGCCCGATCGACTTGATATACGCCGACAGGCCCTCGACTCCCAGCGCCAGGATCGCCGCCGGGGTGTTTGCCGTGCGAAACAGCGGCGCCGTCGCCTTGTTGACGCTTTTGTCCGTGGCTTGGGCGGACAGCATCACGGCCACCAAGAGTTCGAACGGCGACTGATAGTTCAACTCGGTGCGCGGCTCCGGATTGGCCGCGCGCAAGCGCTCGAATATTGCGCGCCGCTTCGCGGGGTTCATGGTTCACTCGTCCACCGCGGCGCGGCCGCTTTTTTGGCATCGAGTTCCCGCTGGCGTTCGATGTTCTTGTTCAACAACCGTGCGTTGTGCGCATCGAAGCGCGAGCGATTGAGCTCCGGCTGATTCGCCGCCGGCGCGGGTCCCGGCCGAAGCTCGATGCAATCCACCGGGCAGGGCGGTAGGCACAGCTCGCAGCCCGTGCAGTGCGCGCCGAGAACGGTGTGCATGTACTTGGGCGCGCCGACGATCGCATCTACCGGGCAGGGCGCGAGGCACCGTGCGCACCCGATGCAGCGGGTTTCATCGATCCAGGCGACGCGCGGTGCCGACTCGACGCCGTTGAGCGGATTCAGCACCAACACGGGCCGCTTCAAGAGTGCCGCGAGCGCGGCTATCGTCGCGCTGCCGCCGGGCGGGCATTGGTTGATCTCGGCCGCGCCGCCGGCGATGGCTTCGGCGTAAGGCTTGCATCCGGGATAGCCGCAACGCGTGCATTGCGTCTGGGGCAGCAACGCATCGATACGCGCCGCGATGTCAGGCGCGGTGTCGGTGGCCATACTATTTGATGCGCATGCCGGGGGTTGCGCCCGCGTCCGGCGACAACACGAATAGATCCTTCCCGCCAGGGCCGGCTGCCAACATCATGCCTTCCGAGGTGCCGAAGCGCATTTTGCGCGGCTCCAAGTTCGCGACGACGACGATGAGCCGCCCGACCAGCGCCGCAGGATCATAGGCTGCCCGGATACCGGCGAGGATTTCGCGTTCGCCGAGATCGCCGAGATCGACGCGCAATTTCAAGAGCTTGTCCGCGCCGGCGACGAGGTCGGCGTGCAGCACTTTGGCCACCCGCAGGTCGACGCGCAGGAAGTCGTCGATCGAAATCAAATTACCCTCGACCGCCGCCGCCGCCGCCAGGGTGGCGGCATCGGAAGCGGCCGGAGGCGGCGATATGCCGGCCGCCGCCGCGGCGGCGGCCGCCGCGGGGGGCGCCGCGACGGCAGCGGCGGGTTCCTTTTCCGTCTCGAACAACGCATCGAGCTGCTTCGGGTCGACGCGAGCCATCAGGTGTTTGTATGGGTTGATTCGCGCCGGCAGCACACCGGCGTCGCTCCACTCGAATGCCCGATCCAGCCCGAACAGCTCGCGCGCCACGCGCGCCGCGACCTGCGGCAGCACGGGCGCCATGAGGACGCTCAGCAGCTTGAAGCCGTGCAGCGCCTGCGAGCACACCTCCTGAAGCTGGGTGCGGTTCGCCGGATCCTTGGCAAGGACCCACGGCTGGTGCGCGTCGAAATCGTGATTGATTCGATCCGCGAGGGCCATGATTTCGCGCACTGCCTTGCCCGTATCGCGTGCTTCATAGTACCTAGCTACGCCCAAAGCGATGTCGCGTGCCTGGCGCTCGATCAAGACATGGTCGCCGCCCAACTTGAGTTCGCCCCCAAAGTGCTTCGTAATAAAGCTGGCGGCGCGGCTGGCGATGTTCACGTACTTGCCGATCAGATCGCTGTTCACCCGCGCGACGAAGTCGTCCGGGTTGAAGTCGAGATCCTCGACGTTCGAATTCAACTTGGCGCCAATGTAGTAGCGCAGCCACTCGGGGTTCATTCCGGTCTCGAGATAGCGCAGCGGGCTGATGCCGGTGCCACGGGACTTGGACATTTTCTCGCCCGACACCGTGATGAAGCCATGGGCGTAGACGTGATCGGGCACCTTGTAGGGAGGGCCGGCGAACTTCAGCATGGCCGGCCAGAACAGCGTGTGAAAGTAGATGATGTCCTTGCCGATGAAATGTATCTGTTCCGTGTCCGCGGCGGCGAGAAATTGCGCGAAGTTGCGCGGTTCGCCGCGTTCTCGCGCCTTGCCGGTGTCGAAGTAGTTCTGCAGTGCCGCGAGATAGCCGATCGGAGCATCCAGCCACACGTAGAAATATTTGCCGGGCGCGTCCGGGATCGGAATGCCGAAATAGGGAGCATCGCGCGAGATATCCCAGTCGCCGAGCGCCTCGTCGCCGCTGCCCGCGAGCCACTCACGGGCCTTGTTGACCACCTGCGGTTGCAATCGTCCCGGTGTATCGAGCCACGCGCCCAGGAATGCGACGCACTTGGGATCCGACAGCCTGAAAAAGTAGTGATCCGAAGTTTTCAGCAGCGGCTTTGCGCCCGACAGGGTCGAGTATGGATTGATCAGATCGGCGGGTGAATTGACGATGCTGCAGGATTCGCATGCATCGGCGTACTGGTCCTTCGCGTGGCAGTTCGGGCACTCGCCCTTGATATAGCGATCCGCCAGGAACATGGCCTTCACCGGGTCATAGAACTGCTCGACCGGCTTGACGTAGATCAGCCCCGCCTGTTTCAGCCGGCGGTAGATGTCCTGCGAAAGCGCCACGTTCTCGGGCGAGTCGGTCGTGTACCAATGGTCGAAGCCGATATGAAAGCCTTGCAGGTACCGGGGCCGGTCGGCCGTGATGCGTGCAACCAGCTCCTGAGGGGAGATGCCTTCGGCCTCGGCCTTGAGCATGATCGGCGCGCCGTGCGCGTCATCGGCACCGACGAAATGCACGATATTGCCGAGCATCCGCTGGAAGCGCACCCAGATATCGGCCTGGATGTACTCCATGATGTGGCCGATATGGAATGGCCCGTTGGCGTAGGGCAGAGCAGTGGTGACAAAAAGTTGGCGGGACATCGCGACAGTTTACCGCGCAGCGCGGCCGGCGCCAGGCCAAGGCGAGCTAGGGCGCTTAGGATGCCTCGCGGAACTGCTCGAAGCGGGACTTGTTGATGGCCTTCTTGAAGGCTTCTTTGCCGGTGATTTGTCCCTGATCCATCAGCGCCTGAATGGCCGTATCCATCAGCCGCATGCCGACCGCCGAGCCGCTTTGCATCGCGTTCTCCAGCTGGTCCATCTTGCCCTGCCGGATCAAATTCGCGACCGCGGGCGTGTTGATCAGGATCTCGAGGGCGGCGACGCGGCCCTGCTTGTCGGTCTTGGGGATGAGCTGCTGAGAAACGACCCCGCGCAGACTGGTCGACAGCATGGTGCGCACATGCGGCTGCTTGTCCGCGGGAAACGCGTTCACGAGGCGATCGACCGTGGCTGCGGCGCCGTTGGTATGCAGCGTGCCCATCACCAGAATGCCCATCTCGGCCGCAGTCACCGCGATGCTCATGGTCTCGAGATCGCGCAGCTCGCCCACCAGAACGACATCGGGATCCTCGCGCAATGCCGATATCAACGCCGATGAGAACGAGGTTGCGTGCACGCCGATCTCGCGCTGGCTGATCAGGCAGTTCTTGCGCAAATGCACGAATTCTATCGGGTCCTCGATGGTGAGAATGTGGCCTTTTTCGCGGCTGTTGATGTCATCGATCATCGCGGCAAGCGTGGTGGACTTGCCCGAACCGGTTTTGCCGGTGACCAGAATCAAGCCGCTGTTGACCTTGCACAGGCCCATCACGGCTTCCGGCAATTTGAGCTCCGCCGCCGTCTTGGCTTTCGATGGGATGGCGCGAAACACGGCGCCCATGCCGTTCAGCTGGCGCATCACATTGACGCGGAACCGGGCAACGCCCGGCATGCTGTACGCGAAATCCGTGCCGTCCTTGGCCTCGAACCGTTCGATCGACAACTTCGGCATGATTTCATACAGCGTCTTCTTCACCATGTCCGCGGCGAGCGGCTCGGCGCTCAAGGGCTTCAGCTCGCCGTACTGGCGGACGCGCGCCGGATCGCCCGCGATGAAGTGCAGGTCCGATCCGTTGCGCTCCAGTACCTGGTTCAAATAGCTGTCGATGGCGGGCACGAGAATTCCTCTAGGGTGCCGCGGGTTCGGCGGTCGGAACCCCGGCAAGATCGCTCACGAAGCGCTGGAATTGACGCTTGTCGGTGGCATAACTGTAGGCGTGCTCCGGATCGACTTCCTTGGCATTGATGGCCGCGAGCAAGGCCTGATCCATCATCTGCATGCCGTATTCCTTGCCCATTTGCAATTGGCTGGGAATTTGATGCGACTGGTCGGTCATGATGAGCTTGCCGATGGCCTTGGTGAGCACCATGATTTCGCAAACGGCGCGCCGCGCGCGCTGATCGGGGCTCTTGATCAGGCACCTGCGTGATCACGGCGATCAGGCTTTGCGCGAGAAAGCTCTTGGTTTGCTCGCGCTCCTCGGTGGGCAGCGCATCGATGATGCGGTCGATGGTCTTGGTGGCGCTGGTCGTATGCAGGGTGCCGAGCACGAGATGACCGGTCTCGGCCGCGGTCATCGCCATGGTAATGGTCTCGGCATCGCGCAGCTCGCCGACCAGGATGACGTCCGGATCCTCGCGCATGGCTGCGCGCACGCCCTCGGCAAACGAGGGCAGGTGCGTGCCGAGCTCGCGCTGTATGACCTGGCTGCTCTTGCTGCGGTGGACGAATTCGATCGGGTCTTCGAGGCTGATGATGTTGAGCGAACGCGTCGTGTTCAGATAGTCGATCATCGAGGCCAGCGTGGTGGACTTGCCGGTGCCGGTGGAGCCCGTGACCAGAATCATGCCTTGGTGGTAGTCGCACAGCTTGCGCACGATGGGCGGCAAGCCGAGCTGCTCCATGGTCGGCATCTGGGTGGGAATGGAGCGAAACGCGGCGCCGATTCCCGTCTCCTTGCGGAATACGTTGACCCGGAAGCGGCCGCCGTCCGCCGATACGTACGAGAAATCGATGTCGTTGCCGTCGCGCAGGTGCTTCTGCTGGCTCGGAGTCAGAACCTCGGTGATGTAGGCCTCGAGCTCCGCCTCACCCAAGTCGCGAAACTTGATGGGCATCAGATCGCCGTGCATGCGCAGCATCGGCGGTACGCCGACCGCCAAATGCAGATCGGAGCAACCCTGGGCCACGCCCAACTTGAGGAACGCGTCGATTCTTGCCATAACGTGCAAGGCTACCCGTAAGTAATTGGATTTTCGAGCCTTTGGCCCCACCCTAAAGCGATAAACGTGAGGTCCGTCAACTCTTATTGGAATTTTTCGAGCGAAACGCGCAATTCATCCATGCTCTGCGACCGCTTGGCCTTGTCGAGCGACATGCATTTCATGACTAAGTTGTTCAATTCCAACGGCAAATCCTTGTTGATGTCGATTGGCGGGCGCGCCTTGCCCTGCACGTGCTGGTACATGACCGACATATGATCGCCCCGCGAGTAGGGCGGTACCCCGGCGAACATCTCGTAAAGAATGACGCCCAGGCTGTAGATGTCGGCCCGCTCGTCCACCTTCTTTCCCAGAATCTGCTCCGGCGCCATGTACTTCGGAGAGCCGATGACGTAGCCGGTCTTCGTCAATTGCGTATCGCCCTGGGTTTGTGCCGCGGCCACGCCGAAGTCCACGATCTTGAGGAGTCCGTCGTTGTCGATCAGGATGTTCGCCGGCTTCAAATCTCGGTGCACGATGCCGGCCTGGTGCGCCACGGCCATGCCGGTCGCGATGTCGATGCCGAATTTGACCGCCCGTTTGAGCGCCACCGGTTTTTCGTTGACGATCTCTCCGCCGAGCGTGTGGGACGGGAAGTACTCCATCGAGATGGCGTAATTGCCGCGGATGTACAAGAAATCGTAGATGCGGATGACGTTCTTGTGCGTGATCTTGCGGCTGTAGCGCAGCTCATGCACGAAGCGCTTCATCATCTCCTCGTCCGCCGACACATTGGGGTTCAAGAATTTCAGGATGAGCCGTTCTTCGACCACGGTGTCTTCCATCAGCAGCACCGTACCGAAGGCGCCCTTGCCGATCTTCTCGATGTACTTGTAGCGGCCCTCGATGATGTCGCCGGTCTTCAAGGTGGCGATGTCCAGCTTGTTCGCCTGGACTTCGTGCTCCTGGACCACCTTGGCGATGTCCTGATTGTCGATCAGCAGCGTCTTCGCCGGCTCCTGCATCTTTTCCGCGCGCTGATTGGCCGCGATTTGCTGCGTGGAGAATCGGTTATCGAGCGCCAGTATGGCGCGCGCGACGGCCTGACTGACGGTCGCGTCGGCGTTGGTGGCGACCGCCTGCAGCCGGACGCGTATGGTTTCGGCGCGCCGCTCGTCGGCGAGCTTGGCGAGCGCCGCGACCGCCTCGGCCTTGATCTCGTTCTCCGGGCGCTGCAGCATGGGCAGCAGGTGCTCGATGCACTTCTGGTCGCCGATCTTGCCGATGGCGCGTATCACGGTCGGCAATGACTTGGGTTCGGTGCCGCTCAACATCTCGATGAAGCGCGGCAGGGACTTGGTGCTGCCGATCTCGGCCAGCGCGTCGACCGCGCGCTCGCTCACCCACCAATCGGAATCCTTGGTGGCCTCGAGCAGTTGCGCCACCGCGCGCTCGTCCTTGGTCTGGTTCAGGATTTCGATCGCGGCGCGCCGGATGTCCTGATTGTCGTCCTTGACCAGCGCGAGCACGGCGTCGACCACGCGCGGGCCGCCGATCTTGCCGAGCGCATCGGCGGCACGGGTGCGCACCCACCAATCGCTGTCGGCAATCACTTCCAGCAGGTACTTGACCGATTTCGAGGTGCCGACCACGTTCAACACCTCGACGGCCGCACGCCGGGCGTATTCATTCTCGTCCTTGAGCACGTCGACCAGGTACTTGATGGTATCCGGATGATTGGCATGCACGATGACGTCGACCGCCTTGTTCTGCACCTCGATTTCCGGGTCGCGCAGCATGCCGCAAAGGAGGGCAATGTCGAACTGCCCGTCCATCCGCGCGAGCGCCGAGAGGGCGGCGGAGCGAATGAACTTGTTGGTGTCCTTGAGCTGCTTCTGCACCGCCTGCTGCACTCTGCGGATTATTGAAGCGCGCCAGTACGTTGATGATGTGCAGCCGGGCTACCGGATCCTTGCCTTCGATCCTGGCGATCAAATCGTCGAGCGAGGATTCATCGGCGATTTCGGCGATGATCTTGAACAGTCCGCTCCTTTCGTTCGGCTCCTGGGCGTAGGCGGCATTCAGGAGCTCGCGGACCGTAAAGCGGCTTTTTTGCGCCGCGATTACATCCAGAATGGCCTGCTTGGGCATGTCCGGCTTGGCCAGCGCGTCGAGCAGGGCGTTCGCCGGATAATTCTTGCTCGACGACAGCGCCCACGCGATCCCGGACATGGTCCGGCCATTGGCGTCCTCCATGGTCTTGAACAATTGGGGCAGGGTCTTGGCGTCGATCAGGCGGGACAGCGCTTCGACGTAAGCCAGGGTTTCGCGCTTTTCGGCCGTGCTCAGGGCCGCGACAATGGATTCGATCGCGCTCGGCCCGAGCGCAACCAGTTTTTCCAGTGCCTTCTGCGCCAGCGGACTCTCGGCATTGCCGCTGGATTTAACCTCGGCGATGAGCCGATCGGCACGATAATTGGCGAATAAACTCATTCGGTGCCTTCACTTTGCACGTCCCTCGGGAGCCATCCATTCTCACCGTAAGCGTTAGGAGGCTGCCGCGGTTTCGATCTTGAGCTATAGATTATGCCACACCGCACGCGCTTCCCAGCCTGCGGTACAATCATCGAATCCTATGAAACAAGATACCGCCGCCCTCAGCATTATCCGCGAACGTCTCGGCACTTATATCGATCCGTATCTCACCCAGTCTCTCGCAGATGCGAAGAGTGTGTCGTCCGTCACACTGGAAGACGGGGTGCTGGCCATTGAGCTCGTGCTGGGCTTTCCATGCGCGGACTATACGGACGAACTGAAGAAGGCGCTGCAGGAGCACCTCGGGCCGCTGCTGGGGCAGCTTCGGCTGGAGCTCAAGCTGGGCTCCCAGATCACCGCGCACGCGGTACAGCGCACGCTCAAACCGTTAAGCAATGTCAAGAATATCGTGGCGGTGGCCTCGGGAAAGGGCGGGGTTGGCAAGTCCACGACGGCGGCGAATCTGGCGCTGGCCTGGGTTGCTCAAGGCGCCAAAGTCGGCTTGCTGGACGCCGACATATACGGCCCCAGTCAGCCCTTGATGATGGGCTTGGCCGGCGCCAAGCCGGTCAGCGCGGACGGCAAGCATTTGACCCCGTTGCGTGCCCATGGCGTCGAGGTCATGTCCATCGGTTTCATGATCGATGCGGAACAGCCCATGGCGTGGCGTGGACCGATGGTGACCTCGGCGCTGACCCAGTTGCTGGGCGAAACGAATTGGGGCGAATTGGACTACCTGGTGGTCGACATGCCGCCGGGGACGGGCGACATACAGCTGACGCTGGCGCAGCGAGTGCCCGTCAGCGGTGCCGTCATCGTTACCACCCCGCAGGATATTGCCCTGCTGGATGCCCGCAAGGGTCTCAAGATGTTCGAGAAGGTCGAGGTCCGCGTGCTGGGGGTGGTGGAGAACATGAGCATGCATGTCTGCAGCCAGTGCGGCCACGTCGAACACATCTTCGGCAGCGGCGGCGGCGCGCGGATGGCGGCCCAGTACGGCGTGCAATTGCTGGGCGAGTTGCCCTTGGATATTCGCATCCGCGAGGATGCCGACGGCGGCTCCCCGACCGTGGTGGCCGAGCCCGGCAGCGTGCGCGCACAGGCTTATTTGCGCATGGCGCGCCGCACGGCCGCGCGCCTGGCCACGCTTAACAAGGATTACAGCCGGGCATTTCCCAAGATTACGGTCGAATCGACTTAGGAGCCTGTCCATGGAGCCTCTCCCAGTGAGCATCAAAAGCGACCGTTGGATCAGGCGCATGGCTGCCGAGCAGCGCATGATCGATCCGTTTTCGCCCGACCAGGTCCGCGTCGCGGCCGGCCAAAAGATCGTGTCCTACGGCACTTCGAGCTACGGCTACGACGTGCGCTGCGCCGACGAATTCAAGATCTTCACGAACATCAACTCGACGATCGTCGATCCGAAGAATTTCGATGAAAAGTCCTTCGTGGACTTCAAGGGACCGGTCTGCATCATCCCGCCGAACTCCTTCGCGCTGGCGAGCACGGTGGAGTTTTTTCGTATTCCGCGCAGCGTTTTGACCGTGTGCCTGGGGAAATGCGTCACCGGGGATACCCGCCTGGTCGATGCCGATACCGGTGCCTATGTGCCGATCACGGAGATGCGCTGGGGCAAGAGCACCCTGGCCTGGGACGGCTCGCGGTTGCGGCCGGCGAAGGTGTCGGCCTTCGTGCCGCAGGGCAAGCGAGAGATCTTCGAACTGCGCACCCGGACGGGGTTGCGCATTCGAGCGACGCCGAATCACCCGTTTCGAATGCTCAACCGGTGGGTGGCCTTGAGCGATTTGCGGCTCGGCGATCGTATTGCGGTTGCCCGCGAGATTCCCATATTTGGGAAAACGCCTATCCCTGAATGGGAAGCGACTCTCCTGGGCTTGATGATCTCAGAAGGGCAGTGCAATACGCCCGGACACGGTCCGACGTACACGACCGCGGATCCGGCCATGGTCGCTCTACTCGAGTCCGCGATAGCGGCCTCCGGCCTGGGAGTGATCACTTACAAGGGTCACTACGGGTATCGACTAGTCAATCGAAAGGGAAGAGGCGGAATCCCGGAGCGAAATCGCGCCCACGACTGGCTTCGAAATCTCGAACTCAATCTCGGCGCCGCGGACAAGTTCGTGCCGCAGATCATCTTCACGGCTCCCGAGCCCTTGGTTCGCCTGTTTCTGCAGGCGCTCTTCAGCGGCGACGGCAGCATTTATCACAACGATGGGGGCTTCTTCCTCGAGTACTACTCGAAGTCCCGGCGGCTGATCGAGGATGTCCACCATCTTCTGCTGCGATTCGGAATCTTGTCGCTGATCCGCGAAAAGACCACCGCGATCGGGACTCGGGCGTGCAAAATACAGGTCACGGACAAGGATCAGATCCTGCGTTTTGCCCGGAGAATCGGCTTCTCACCGGGCTCGGCGAAGCAACGATCGCTCGAGGAGAAGGTGCTTCCGATGATCGCCGCGCAACCGAGACGTAAGAGCAACTTCGACACTCTGCCGAGGGAGGCCTGGGCGGTCGCGGGCACCGCTGCTCGGGTTGGCGGACTGAGCTTGAACGCGCTCGGCATTCATACCTCGAACCAATCCATGCCGAAGTTCGTCGCGGCGCGGGTCGCCCTCATGACGGGCGATCCGTATGTCACTCCGCTCGTCGACGGACCTGTATGGGATGAGGTCGAACGAATCGAGCCCGTTGGATCCGAAGAAGTCTATGACATCACCGTGCCAACGCTGCACAACTTCGTCGCCAACGATTTCATCGTCCACAATTCGACCTACGCACGTTGTTTTAGCGGCGATACCCGCGTCGCCCTGGTGGATGGGACGGCGCCCACTCTCGAAGACATGGCCAAGAGGCACGATTCAGGCGAGTTGTTTTGGGGCTATAGCATCGGACAAAACGGCCGCCTGATCGTCAGCTTGCTGGACGCACCCCGCTTCATCGGTCGAGATTCGCTGCTCGAAGTCGAACTCGACAATGGCGAGCGGATTCACGCAACGCCCGATCATCAATTCATGAAACGGGACGGACGCATGGGAGCGGCCCACACCCTTCGTCCGCACGACGCCTTGATGCCCTTGTACCGCGACCTGTTCCGTGGATACGAAGAGGTGTATCAACCGATCGACGGCTATCTTTACGCCACCCATCGCCTGGCTGATGAGTGGAATCTAAGGAATAAAATCTACGACGAGGTTTCGGGGACGCATCGCCATCACATGAACCGGTTTCCTGAAGTTATGGCCAGGTTTACGGGCACGCCCGCCTATCGCAATCACAAGGTCGTGGCCGTTCGGCCGATTGCCGGCGATCACGATGTTTATTGTCTGACCGTCCCCGAAGCAGGCAACTTTGCGTTGCAGAGCGGCGTCTTCGTGAAGAATTGCGGAATTATAGTGAATGTAACGCCTTTGGAACCTGAGTGGGAAGGGCACGTGACCCTGGAATTTTCCAATACCACGCCGCTGCCAGCGAAAATCTACGCCAACGAAGGCGTGGCGCAAATGCTGTTCTTCGAATCGGATGAGGTCTGCGAAACCTCGTACCGCGATCGCGGCGGCAAGTATCAGGGGCAGCGGGGCGTTACGTTGCCGAAGACCTAAATTGATGCCGAGCTATTGCTTCAGGCTTTTGATGCGCATGGCGAATTCGAGCTTGCGGTCGCGGGTGCGCTCGGCCTGAACCGGCACGAATCCCAGCGACGGCGCAAACCACATCCGCAAGATACGGTTGTTGCCGGTGCGTTGGCTGGAAACGATCACAGTGTCGAGTTCCCCGAGGTCGGTCCGGAGCCTGGCGGGTCCCTCTTCTGAATAGGTGAATTCCTTCAATTCGTCCTTGTCGATTATCTGAAAAGTCTTCGGCAAATTGTGGTTCTTCAAGTCGAGCATCACTTCGACCTGAATGGACATGACATCCTGAGTCCCGTCGCTGAGAGCCAAGTCCACCGGCTTCGTTTCCGATACGCCGCGGGCGCGACGGCCCTCCCAGTCGAAGTCCAGATTCACGTTCGACGAACCATCCTCGGCGCGGTATTTTTCCGGGCGAACGTGGCCGGCGTTGATGCTGAGCCAGCTTTTCTGGGTGACCTCGGCGCGGTACAGCCGGAAAATGCCGCGGGCTGTGATCGTCCATGTGTAGACGTAGTGCCCGGGTTCCGTGTCTGCCTTGAGTTCGAGATCACTGGTTCCGACGTTGATGCTCTTCCAGTCCGCTACATAGTGGGCGGAAAAAGGCGCAATCGCGGCCTCCGCGGCGGCGGGCGTCTGCGCCGCCACCGGCGCGGCGGCCAGGACCACCGCCCAAGGTAGGGTTATTGCTCGAACGCTCATATGCGACATCTTACCGTTCGGTGCCCATGATCTGCACGGGCTCGCGCAGCACCCGCCCGTCCAACCACGCCTGCCCGTCGTCGTAGCGCAGGCGACCTTCGCAAAACCAGCGCACCGCCAACGGGTAGATGCGGTGTTCCAGCGCCTGTACCCGCGCCGCCAGAGTGGCTTCGTCGTCGTTCGTCCGCACGGCAAACCGCGCCTGAATTATCGGCGGACCGCCGTCGAGTTCTGCGGTCACGAAATGCACCGTCGCGCCATGCTCTGATTCATGCGCCGCCAGCACGCGGCGGTGCGTGTGCAAGCCTGCATATTTAGGCAGCAGGGAGGGGTGGATGTTCAAAATTCTGCCGGCAAAGCCCGCGACGAATTGCGGCGACAAGATGCGCATGAACCCGGCCAGCACGATCAGCGACGGCGAACAAGCGTCGATTGCAGCGGCCAGGGCGCGATCATAGGCGGCGCGATCCGCCGTTTTGGCGCCGCCCAGCGCCTGTGCCGGGACGCCGAAGCCGCGGGCGATTTCGAGCCCGCCGGCACCGGGATTATCTGAAAATACCCGGCACACCGTATAGGCCGCCGCGGCAGCGCGGCTGTGTTCGATGAGCGCGCGCATGTTGCCGCCGCGGCCCGAGATCAGGATGACGATCGAAGCCCGAGGCTGCGCGCTCTTCAAGCGACTACGGCACCGCGAGAGCCTGCGCGGACTTCGCCGATGACGAGCGCCTCAGCGCCCATTTCACGCAGGACGCGGACCGCACGATCGGCATTGGCCGCCGCCACTTGAACCGTCATGCCGATACCGCAGTTGAATACACGATACATTTCCGCGTCGGCAACCTGGCCCTGGCGCTGCAGCCAGTCGAACACCGCCGGGCGCGGCCAGGACTTGCGTTCCAGGATGACTTCCAAACCATCCGGCAGCACCCGCGGAATGTTTTCCAGCAGGCCGCCGCCCGTGATATGCGCGAGGCCATGCACCGGGAGCTCAGCGATCAGCCGCAGCAGCGGCTTCACGTAGATGCGCGTCGGCGCCATGAGTCGATCCACGAGACTTACGCCGTCAAGCGGGGCGTTGAGGTCTGCGGCTGCGACCTGGAGTATTTTTCGAATCAACGAAAAACCGTTCGAGTGGGGACCGGAGGAGGGCAATCCCAGAACGACGTCCCCGGCACGCGTTGCCGAGCCGTCGATGATGGCGTCCTTTTCAACGATGCCGACGCAGAATCCCGCCAGATCGTAATCCTCGCCGTGATACATGCCCGGCATCTCGGCGGTTTCGCCGCCCACCAGAGCGCATCCGGCTTGCACGCAGCCTTCGACGATGCCGGCGATCAGGCGTTCGCCCACGTCGACATCGAGTTTGCCCGTCGCGAAGTAGTCGAGGAAGAACAGCGGCTCGGCGCCCTGGACGACCACATCGTTGACGCACATCGCCACCAGATCAATGCCCACCGTATCGTGGCGCTGGGTGTCGATCGCCAGGCGCAACTTGGTCCCGACTCCGTCGGTTCCCGAAACGAGCACGGGCCTGCGATATCGGTCGAGCGGCACCTCGACCAACGCGCCGAAGCCGCCGAGGCCGCCCAGCACTTCGCGGCGCATCGAGCGCCTGACGTGCGGCTTGATTCGTTCGACGAGTTCCTCGCCGGCGTCGATGTCGACTCCAGCCTCGCGATAGGTTACCGGGGCTCGCTCGGTCATTTGGATCCCTTAATTTAGGATAGGCCGGCTTGAGGTCGGCGCCGACTGGCCCGGCCCGCCCGAAGCGGCCGGCCGGCCGCCTGTGGTATTTTACATCAGGGGACTCAAGGCTTCTGCGATTAACACCATGTCAAAGTACTTCAGCGTCTATCTTCGGCGAAATTTGCGTCCGGCAGTGTTTCTGTGCTTGAGCTTGGCCGTACTCTGCCTGGGGAATTCAGCATCCGCCTTGACTCGTGCGGAGCTCTACCAGGCCAAGGCGCCGCTGGCCGACCGTTCCGAGACGGCGCAGACCGACGCGTTCCAAGCCGCATTAAAGATCGTGCTGGTGCGCGTCACCGGCCGCCGCACCGCCGAGGATGACCCCGCGCTGGCGCCGCTGCTCGGCAATGCGCGACGCTACGTTCAGCAGTATCGCGCTGCCCCGGACGGTCAAATGTGGGTGTCCTTCGACGGTCCGGCCATCGAGCGCTGGCTCACGCAGAACGGCCAGCCTTTGTGGGGTCACGAACGACCGACGACCTTTGTCTGGTTGACAGCCCAAACCGGCCCTCAAACCGGCACCATCATCACCGCCGACGATACGTCCGAGTTGAAGACCGCAATCGATGCGGAGGCGGCACAGCGCGGCGTGCCGCTGCACTGGCCGAGCGCCGTCGACGTGCAGCGAAATCATCTCGACTACGCCGCCGTGAACGGCGCCCCGCCCACGACTCTGGCGGAAATCGGCCGACACCTGGGTGGCGAAGGGACTCTGATCGGCCGGGCCAGCGGTACCGGCGAGACCGCAAATGTGCACTGGATTCACCTGTTTCAGGACCGCAGCAGTGAATATTCCGGGGGGTTGGAGGGGATCGACCGCACGGCGGATTTGTATGCGGGCCTGTTCGCCGCCAGCGGCAATCTCGTGCCGATCGACATGGAGGTTACCGGCATCGGCGATCTTCGCGAGTACGCAAATGTTCAGGCCTATCTTGAATCGCTGACGTTCGTATCGCATGTGACGGTGGTCGCGTTGACCGGCGACACCATACGATTTCGCTTGGTAAGCCGCGGCGGCGCCGAATCTCTGCAGCGCACGCTCGCTTTGAACGGTCGATTGCAGCCGGTCGCCGCCGGCGACAGTGGGACCCTGCGCTTTCAATTACGCCGTTAATCGCGTGTCCTGGTCAGCGCGCCACATTCCGAACGTCATCAGCTCGATCAGAATTCTGCTCGTCGCGCCCATTGCCGTGACGCTCATCCATCATCAGTTCGTGATCACCATGGCCCTGTTCGGGGTCGCCGCGCTGTCGGACGCCGCTGACGGCTTCCTCGCCAAGCGCAACGGCTGGCAGAGCGAGCTGGGCGCGGTGCTCGATCCGGCGGCGGACAAACTCTTGCTGGTGACGGTTTTCATTGCACTCGCGTACATGAAGCTCGTGCCGCTGTGGTTGATGGTGGCGGCCGTGGCGCGCGACGCGATCATCGTGAGCGGCGCGCTCCTGTACCGGATTTGCTTTGGGGCTCTGAGCGTGCGCCCGTCGGTCGTGAGCAAATTCAACACGCTCTGTCAGGCGGCGTACATCATGGCGGTCGTCGGCAGAGAACAGCTTTCGCTGCCGCCGGCGTGGATGGTCACGGTGCTCGGTGCGCTAGTGTTCGTGACGGTGATGGTCAGCGGCATGGATTACGTGTTGATTTATGGGCGACGCGCGTTGAGCTCGGCAAGACCGCGCGCCGCGGCGCGCGCCGGCGATCCACCCTCGTGAAGCAGCTTGCCCTCGGGGTCCGCCTGCGTGCGGGCGCGGTATTCGACAGTTTTTGGCCGGGACCGAACGGCGAAATCGTCGCGGCGCTACGCGCGCCGAGCACGACGCCGCTGTGGCTTTGGGGGGCGCCCGGCTCGGGCAAGACTCATTTGCTGCAGGCGGTGTGCGCGGCCACGGGTGAGTCCGCAGCGTATTTTCCGTTGGCACGTTCGCTCGCATTGCCTCCCGAGGCGCTGGCGGGATTCGAGCGCAGCGGAGTCCTCTGCATCGACGACGCCGATGCCGTGGCCGGCGATTTGGCGTGGGAGAGAGCGCTGTTCCGCGTCTTCAACGAGGCGGCTGAACTCCGCACCCGGCTGATTTTCGCCGCCGCCGCACCGCCGCGCCAGGCCGAATGGCGCCTCGAGGACTGGCGCTCGCGGGCTGCGGCCGGCGCGGTCTACCAATTGCGCGAACTCGATGATGCGGGCCGCATCGAAGCGCTGCGGCTGCGCGCGGCGCAGCGCGGATTGCAGCTGCCGTACGAGACATCTGAATATCTGCTGAAGCGCATGCCGCGCGACCTGCGCTCGTTGTTCGAAGTGCTGGATTTGCTCGACGAGGCGTCACTGGCCGCTCAGCGGCGGCTCACCATCCCATTCATTCGCGATGCGCTCGAGAAACTCGCAGGAACACAACCATAGTGCAGAACCAGCCGAACACGAGCAGCAGGCTCATGGCGGCCACCCAGCGTGCGGCGGGGTTCACCAGCAACTCCGTCAAGGCAAACGCGAGATACGGCACGGCGAACAGGGTGGCCCAGGCGTAGGTGTGGCGGCGGCCGCGGATGAGGCCGCTCAACGGCGCCAGCAAGGGGAGGGCGGCGAGGATGCAAATCGGCCACGGGTAGCCGGCCAGTATCCACGCGAGCAGGCTCAATACCACCGCGGCCCACAGCCAAACCGCCAGCGAACGCGCCGCTTCGAGAGTCACACGCGGCTCCGCGGCCGATCGGTCGCCGCGAGACGATCCGCGAGCTCAGCCACGCGCCGGCCCAAGGCGCGCGCGAGTTCACCCTCGGTCTCCGACAATTCGCCGTGACCGCTGAGGACGGCCACATGGCTTGCGCCGTAGGGTGTGCCGCCGCTGCGCGTGTCGGTCAGGCCGCGCTCGCTGTAGGGCAGGCCGACCAGATACATGCCGTGATGCAGAAGCGGAACCATCATGGACAGCAGCGTCGACTCTTGACCGCCGTGCAGAGTCTGCGGTGGAGGTGAACACGGCGGCCGGCTTGCCCACGAGGGCGCCGGACAGCCATAGCGCGCTCGTGCCGTCGAGGAAGAATTTCACCGGCGCCGCCATGTTGCCGAAACGCGTCGGGCTGCCCAGGATGAGGCCGCAGCATTGCAGCAAATCGTCGTGGCTAGCATAGGGCGGGCCGTCGCTCGGCACCGGCGGGTCAGGCCTTTCCGTGGTGACGGCCACCGGCGCGACCGTGCGTAGCCGGGCCTGTATGCCGTTCACGCTCTCGACACCGCGGCAGATTTGACGGGCCAAAGCGGCGGTGCTGCCTTGGCGTGAATAATACAGAACCAGAATTTCGTTCATCGGTACTCTTCCGGGGAATCGTCAACGATTGCGTACATCTGCTGCGCCGGCGCAACGGATTCGTCGCGTTCTGCGGCGCATTGTATAACGGCGGCTCGTTTGACGGCTCTGGCGGCTATTGCTAGTGTCGGAAAAGCCTATGCTGCGCTTACTTGCTGTATTTATCGGTGTTGCGTGCCTCGCCGGGTGCGCCAGCGCCCCCGTGCAGGAAATGAGCGACGCGCGGCAGGCCATCGCCGCCGCCCAGGCGGCCGGCGCAACCGGCGCGACGTCGCCGGACTTCTCCGCTGCGCAAGCCGCCATCGCGCGCGCTGAATCGCACCTGCAGGCACAGGAATTCACGCGGGCCCGTTTGGCGGCGAAGGAAGCCAAGCGCCATGCCGCCGCCGCCCTTGCCAACGCCAACGCGCAACACAGCGATGCGCCTGTGACCCAGCCGCACTGAGTCGGAGTCCAATGGACGAGGTCATTCGTCGTTTTCTCGTCTTGGGGCGTGTTCAAGGCGTGTTCTTCAGGCACAGCACCCGGCTCGAGGCCGACAGGCTGGCGCTGCGCGGCATCGCACGCAACTTGCCGGATGGCTCCGTCGAGGTGCTCGTGAAAGGCGGCGCCGGCGCAGTCGCGGAATTGCAGCGCTGGCTGCACCGCGGACCCAAGCACGCACGGGTGGACGAGGTACGCGAATTGGCGCCGGACGAGGCGGCGCCGCTCCCAGAGGGATTTCTTATTGATTGAGTGCGACGTTTTGACGGGCTATCGCAGTTGCTAAAACGTCAAAACGTCAGGAATTTTTTAATAGCGCCAAACCCGCTGCCAGCGCTGCATCACCAGCGCGGGGTAGGTGCTGCGGCCGACGCTGCCGTTGTAGCGCGCTAGCGCGCGCGACCAATTGTGGTTCTCGGCACGCAAATAAAAGCGCAGGATCTCGCAGCCCATGCGGATATTGGACTCGACCCGCACCAGTTGATTCTGCACGCCCAGTTCGCGCGGCCAGAATGGCATGACTTGCATGAGGCCGACCGCGCCGGCCGGCGAAACCGCCCAGGGATCAAAACGGCTCTCCACCTCGATCAGCGCGAGCACCAAGTCGGGCGGCAGCGGCAGCGAGGGATCGCGCTTTGCTTCGCAGTACACATGATTCAGGATTTCCACGCGCGCCGCGTGGGTGGGCACCAGACGCACGAGCCGGGGCTCCATGGTTTTATACCAAACCTCTGAATCGAATTTGTCGGCGAAGCAATTCGAGCTGCCGATGATCCTCTGCAGCAGAGCCTTCAGTTCCGGATCGCGCTGCTGGTCGGCACGCGCTGCGCCCGGCAGAACGCAGCTCCCCACCAGAACCAGCAAGGCGCAGACCAGTTTCGCACGCAGCGGCAGCCGCATCGGTATCCTCAGGCGATTGATTTTTGGCGAATGTAGCCTACCGGATTCGCGACGGGAATCTCCGTCGATTCGGTCTCGCTGCGATGCCGGTACTCGAGATTGCCGGCCGCCAGGCCGCGCTCCCCGATCACGATTCGATGCGGGATCCCCATGAGTTCCGAATCGGCGAATTTGACTCCCGGCCGGGCGTCGCGGTCGTCGAGCAGCACGTCGATGCCTGCGTCCGTGAATTGCCGGTAGAGGGCATCGGCAGTCTCCTGGACGCGCGTCGACTTCTGATAGTTGATCGGCACCAGGATCACTTGAAACGGCGCGATGGCCTCCGGCCAGAGAATGCCGTTGGCATCGTGATTCTGTTCGATGGCCGCGGCCACGACGCGTGTCACGCCAATGCCGTAGCAGCCCATGAACATCGTCAGCGCCTTGCCTTCCTCATCGAGCACGCTGGCATGCATGGCCTCGCTGTACAGAGTCCCAAGCTGAAAAATGTGGCCGACCTCGATGCCGCGCGCGATCTCCAGCGTGCCGCGGCCGCTCGGGCTCAGGTCGCCGCTCTGCGCATTGCGAATGTCGACCGATTGCGGCTCGTCGAGGTCGCGCCCCCAGTTCACACCTCGGAAGTGCATGTCCTTCTCGTTGGCGCCGCAGACGAAGTCGGCGAGATGCGCGGCGGCATGATCGACGTAAATCTTGCCGGAAAAGCCGATCGGCCCGATGAAGCCGGGTTCGCAGCCCGTGGCCTTGCGCACGCGCTCGGCGCTCGCCATCCGCAGCGGTTCGGCCACCCCGGGCAGTTTCTGCGACTTCACCGCGTTCAACTCATGATCACCGCGGATCACCAGCGCGATCACCTCGCCGTCGCTGCCGTCGACCAGCAAAGTCTTGACGCAGTTCGCGGCAGGCACGCCGAGCTGCGCGCTCAGCTCGGCGATGGTGCGCGCGTTCGGGGTGGGTATTTTCGTGAGAGGTTCCCGGGGCACGGGACGCGGCGCGGTGGGCGCGAGGGTGGCGGCCATCTCGAGATTGGCGGCGTAATCGTCGGCGTTGGAGAACGCGATGGCGTCTTCGCCCGAGTCGGCCAGAACGTGAAATTCCTGCGACGTACTGCCGCCGATGGCGCCGCCGTGCGCTTGCACGGCGCGGAATTTCAGGCCGATGCGCGTGAAAATGCGCGAGTACGCCTCGTACATGAGACGGTAGCCTTCGGCAAGGCTCGCTTGGTCGACATGAAAGGAATAGGCATCCTTCATCAAGAATTCGCGGGCGCGCATCACGCCGAAGCGGGGCCGAATTTCATCGCGGAACTTGGTCTGAATTTGATAGAAATTCACCGGTAATTGCTTGTAGCTGCGCAGTTCGCGCCGCGCAATGTCGGTGATCACTTCTTCGTGAGTCGGGCCGTACGCGAACTCGCGGTCATGCCGATCCTTGAAGCGAAGCAACTCCGGACCGTACTTGGTCCAGCGGCCGGATTCCTTCCACAATTCCGCCGGCTGCAGGGTCGGCATGGACAATTCCAAGGCGCCTGCCCGATCCATCTCCTCGCGCACGATGCGCTCCACCTTGCGCAGCGTGCGCAAGCCCAGCGGCAGCCAAACATAGAGCCCGGCCGCGAGGCGGCGGATCATGCCGGTGCGCAGCATGAGCTGGTGGCTGATGACCTCCGCGTCGGCGGGCACTTCTTTGAGCGTCGAAATCGGATTCTGGGATAGGCGCATAGCCGCGCATCTTAACGTGCCCGACGGGGGAAGCCATATGTGTTATGGCAGAGTAGTTAACTACTACAGAGATACGGCGCTTTTTCGCCCGGGGGCCCTGGTATCATCGCCGTTCATGAGTGACGACGACCCAACAGCGCGGCCGCGAGGAGTCTACTGGCTGCCGAATCTGCTCACGACGGGGGCGTTGTTCGCCGGCTTTTACGCGGTCGTGGCGGCCATCGACTTGAAGTTCGAGTTGGCCGGCGCCGCGGTGTTCGTCGCCATGTTCTTCGATGGACTGGATGGGCGCGTGGCGCGCTGGACCCACACCGAGAGTGCGTTCGGCAAGGAGTACGACAGCCTGTCCGATATGGTGTCGTTCGGGGTTGCTCCGGCCATCGTCACCTATCAGTGGGGCGTCGCCCGCATTGCCGAGTACGGACCGCTGTGGCGCAGGTTGGGCTGGCTGGTGTGCTTTTTCTACGCTGCGGCCGCCGCATTGCGTCTGGCGCGTTTCAATTCCCGCTCGGCCACCCAGGACAAGCATTATTTCGAGGGACTGCCCAGCCCGTCGGCCGCGGCCGTGGTCGCGGCCCTGGTGTGGCTTGCAAGCGACCGCACGAATATCGGCTTGCCGGGTTTGATTCTGGCATTCATTGTGACGGCGATCGCGGGCGCGCTCATGATCAGCCGATTCGCGTTTTACAGCTTCAAGCAGGTCAACCCCGGGGCGAAGGTGCGGTTCACGTACATCGTCCTGGTGCCGCTCGCGTTCGTATTCATTTTCCTGCACCCGGCAATCACTCTGCTGTTGATCTTCGGGTGCTATGCCTTATCGGCGCCCGCGGTGTGGGCGTATCGAAAATTGCGCCGCCGCTCGCGCGCCGCCCCCATGAACCCGGCGCCGCACGCGTGAACCCGGCACTGCGCCACGATTACCTTGCGGCTCTAGGCTTGGAGACTTGGGTTGCGCGCAGCGCGGCGCCATCGCCCCAGGCTTCGGCACTCCGCGAGGCGCCGGGCGAGAGTACGGCGCCATCAGGCCGCGTGGCGTCATCGGACCGCGTGGCGTCATCGGACCGCGGAGCGCCATCGGACCGCGGAGCGCCGGCAACTCGTGAAGCGCCGGCGGGGCGCGAAGCCGGTGTCGATTGGCCCGAACTCAGGGCACGTGTAGCCGCCTGTACGCGCTGCGCGCTATGCAGCACGCGCACGCAGACCGTCTTCGGTGTGGGCAACCCGCAAGCGCAATGGCTGGTGGTCGGCGAAGCGCCGGGTGCCGAGGAGGACCGCCAGGGTGAGCCCTTTGTGGGGCGTGCCGGTCAGCTCTTGAATTCCATGCTGCGCGCGATCGGACTCAAGCGGGAACAGGTTTACATCGCGAATGTCCTGAAATGCAGGCCTCCCGGCAATCGCGATCCCAGCTCGAGCGAAGCCGCGGAGTGTTTGCCGTATCTGGAGCAGCAGATCGCGCTGATAAAACCCAAGCTCATGTTGGCGGTCGGGCGCATCGCAGCGCAGAACCTGTTGCATACCGAGGTGACCTTGGGCAGGCTGCGGCAGCAGGTGCATCATTTCGGACTCTCGCGTGTGCCGTTGGTCGTGACTTATCACCCGGCGTATCTGCTGCGCACCCCGGCCGACAAGCGCAAGGCGTGGGAGGATTTGAAGTTCGCCCGCGAGGTGTGCGCGCGTGTCTAGCGTCAAGCAAGAATACGAGTTTGCCCCGATCGAGATCAGGCCGATGCACGACCTCGATGTGCCCGTGATCGTCGCCATCGAGCGCGCCGCCTACCAATTCCCCTGGAGCGAGGGAATATTCCGCGACTGCTTGCGGGTTGGTTACGTATGCCGCGTGGTCGACGTCGGCGGCGACCCGGCCGGCTACGGCATCATGTCGGTGGGTGCGGGCGAGGCACACATCCTGAACGTGTGCATCCGCGACGAATATCGCGGACGCGGTTTTGCGCGCAAGGTGCTCGTGTATCTCCTCGACCGTGCGCGCGCCGCCGGCATGCACGAGGCCTTCCTCGAAGTCAGGCCGTCCAACACGACCGCCGCCCGTCTCTATCACTCGATGGGCTTCGAGCAGGTGGGGGTGCGGCGCGGGTACTATCAGGCGACCGTCGGCCGCGAGGACGCCGCGGTGTTGCGCCGAGTGCTGCTGCCGGACCTGAAGTAGCCGCACCCGCCTCGCGTCCTGCGGGCGGGCACTCTATAATGATCGGCTGCCTACGTGCGGCAGTATTGTCGAGACCAAACACCATGTCGAGCGGCCCCCTAGCCGAGGAAATCAGCAAACGACGGACATTTGCCATCATCTCGCACCCCGATGCCGGCAAGACCACCTTGACCGAGAAGCTGCTGCTGTTCGGCGGCGCCATTCAGATGGCGGGGACCGTCAAGGGCCGCAAGGCAACCCGCCATGCGACCTCCGATTGGATGCGCTTGGAGCAGCAGCGCGGGATTTCCGTGACCTCCTCGGTGATGCAGTTTCCGTACGAGGATTGCATCGTCAATCTGCTCGACACTCCGGGTCACGAGGACTTTTCCGAAGATACCTACCGCACGCTGACCGCGGTCGATTCCGCCTTGATGGTCATCGACTGCGCCAAGGGCGTCGAAGAGCGCACCATCAAGCTCATGGACGTATGCCGGCTGCGCGACACGCCCATCATGACCTTCGTCAATAAACTGGATCGGGACGGCCGGGCGCCGATCGATCTGCTCGATGAAATCGAAAGCGTATTGAAAATTCAGTGCGCGCCGATCACCTGGCCGATCGGCATGGGGCGCGATTTGCTCGGCGTTTATCATCTGCTGGAAGACAGGATCTACGTGTACGTTCCCGTGGAGAAGGGGCGCGTCGGAACCCACGAGACCATCGACGGCATCGCCGGCGCCGCGGCGCGCGAATTCCTTGGGCCGAGATACGCGGAGTTTCTCGACGAGGTGGAACTGGTGCGCGGCGCGAGTCCGCGCTTCGATTTGCAGCGCTATCGTGCCGCGAAGCAGACGCCGGTGTTCTTCGGCTCGGCCGTCAACAACTTCGGCGTGCGCGAATTGCTCTCGGCTTTCGTCGCAGCATTCGCCGCCGCCGCTGCCGCGCCCGACGCTGCAGCGCCAGGTCGACGCCTTCGAGCCGAAGCTCACGGGCTTCGTGTTCAAGATCCAGGCCAACATGGATCCCGGCCATCGCGACCGCATCGCCTTCATGCGCCTGTGTTCCGGACGCTATGTGCGCGGCATGCGCCTGTATCACGCGCGGCTCGACAAGGAAGTCCGCATCGCCGATGCGTTGACTTTCCTGGCCGCCGACCGCAGCCAGGCGGAGGAGGCCTACGCCGGCGACATCATCGGTCTGCACAACCATGGGACCATCAACATCGGGGATACCTTCACCGAGGGTGAGGAGCTGACCTTCACGGGCGTGCCGAATTTTGCCCCCGAAATGTTTCGGCGCGCGGTGCTTGAAGGATCCACTGCGCATGAAGGCCCTGCAAAAAGGCCTGTCGCAGCTCTGCGAGGAGGGCGCGACGCAGCTGTTCAAGCCGCTGCGCAACAATGATTTGATTCTCGGCGCCATCGGCCAGCTGCAATTCGAAGTGGTTGCATTTCGCCTGCAGGACGAATACAGCGTGCAATGCGTGTTCGAGCCGATCAACGTGGCGGTAGCCCGATGGGTGAGCCTCGACGACGAGAAGCGGCTGAGAGAGTTTCGTGAAAAGGCCTATGACAATCTCGCCATCGATCACGCCGGCGAACTGGTGTACCTCGCGCCCACACGCGTCAATCTGGGATTGACCGAGGAGCGATGGCCGGAAATCGAATTCCTCAAGACGCGCGAGAATCTGGCGGCGTAGATGATTGGCCGCGTGCCGGTTTTGCCTTGGGCCGGAACGCGCGCACGGCGGCGTCGAATTGATTGACCGTGATGCGCGCGGGGGCTGCTGCATAACGCAGATTGGAATAATGGCGGCAGAGTGCCGTGACGGAGGGGCCCAAGTCGGGGCGGCGCTGCGCAACGCGGGCCGCGTAATCTTCCGCTCCCTCATGTGCCCGGCGCGGCATTCCGAGGGCCGCGAGTTTTGCGCACAGGCGCGCATAGGTGCGGATCAGCAGCTCCTTGCGCACGGGATCTATTTCGCGGCGCACTTGCCACGTGAGCCAGCACAGCACCAGGGATAGCGCAGCCGTCAGCACCAGCACGAGCTTCTGGCCGTCCGGCTCGGGAATGTGCAGCCACTCGAGCAGCTTCTGCTGGGCGTCTTGATCGAAGAAGAGGATGCGCTCGCGCCACAGCTGGCGCAGAGCATCGAGACGCAGCCGCGCATCGGCGAGCCAGGGAGAGCTGCGTTGCCAGCGGCTGACCAAGGGCTCATCGGCGCCCAGCGAGTCGTTGAGCCCCTGTTCGACGCGGCTGGGAGCGATCGCCGCCGTGGGATCGACGCGCAGCCAGCCGCGCCCGTCGATCCAAACTTCGTCCCAGGCGTGCGCATCGCTCTGCCGCACGATCCAGTAATCCGCGAAGCGGTTGAAGGTCCCGCCTTGATAGCCGGTCACGACATGCGACGGTATCCCCGCGGCGCGCATGAGCATCGCGAAGGCCGAGGCATAGTGTTCGCAAAATCCGCGTCTCGTATCGAACAGGAATGCATCGACGGAGTCGTCGCGCGGGAGCTTGGGCGGCGACAACGTATAATAAAAGGGCTGCTCCGTGAATAGGGACAGCACCGCGCGCACGTATTCCATATCGTCCGGATGCTCGCCGCGCAGGGTGTGCGCGAACTGCAGCGAGCGGGGATTGCGGCGCGGCGCAAGCTTCGTATCCCGCCGACGCAACGAATCGCTCAGCGGGGCCGACGTTTGCACGCGCGTGTACGAGGTGGCTTCGACATCGAGCGGGTGCGACACCGGGTCACGCTGCACCAGCGTGTAATCGCCCGTGAGGAAGCCGCCCGGCAAGTTCCAGTGCGACGGCCAATCCAGAGAAAAAATCCAGTTGTGCTCGTGCGGCTCCAGGCTCACCGTATACCGATAGGCCGGGCCCTGCGGCTGCAGCGGCGGCGCGCCGAGCGGGCTTCCGTGCGGACGGCTCCACCGGCGGCCATCGAACTCGAACAGCACCGGTCCGCGCCAGTAACGCTCGTTGGGCGGAGGCGTAGCGCCGGCAAAGTGCACCCGAAACGCCACTTCATCCGACAGGGCGAGCTGATCGATATCGCCGGGACTCATGGTATCGCTCAAGCCCGATGCCGCGTTGTGCCGATCGTCCGGGAGGTGCCAGAGGGGCGCGGCGAAGCGCGGAAACAGCAGCCAGAACACCAGCGCGAGCGGCACCGCTTGACTCAGCATGCGTCCCGAATAGCGCAGGCAGCGGCGCCAATCGGGCACGGGCAAAGTGGTGGTCAGCCGCAGCAGGGTCGCGGTCGTCACCCAGCAGACGCCGATGAGGTAGGCGAGCAGCCAAAAGGAATTGCCCTCGAGCAGCGCCGACAGGCTCACGAAATAAATGATCAGCGTAATGACATAGACGTCGCGCTGCGTGTCCGTCTCGAGCAGTTTCAAGCCCGCCATCAAGACCAGCAGCGAGGTGCCCGCGGACAGGCCGTTGAAGGTGTGCAGCTGCAGGAACAAGAGCAGGATCGCGAGTGCCGCAACACTCAAGCGCACGCCGCGCGGCGGGGCCGGGCGCCCGCGCCGCGCGAGCAGCAGCCGAATGCCGCCCGACACGGCGACCGTCGCGAGCACCCACACCGGGAGCGTCTCGAGGTGCGCGACCAGGGCGAGCGCGAGGCAGGCAAAGATTCCCAGGAGTTGTGGGTACGAGACGGGGGTCATCGCGGTTCCGCGAATCCGTACAGCGCGAGCGCACGCAAGCAAGCGAAGCGATGGGCCGCACCGCGCCCCGGCGGAATCTCCCTGCCTGGAATCCGAAGACCATAGACGCGCTGCGCGGCGTCGCTCTCCAATACCCACAGGCACAGCTGCGACAGTCGCATCTCGGTCTCTTGGCCCTCGAGCGAGGACCATTCCAGCCAGTCCGGCTGCGAAGCCAAACTCGTGTAGCTCTGCACCGCCGCTTCACCGCCGCGCGCCAACACCTTCCAGGCCATGTGCTTGAGCGGCACACCGGGTTCGTAGGCGCGCAGTCCCGCGAAATCCTCGTCGCCGCGCGCCTCGGATCGAGAGGCCGTCCCTACGCCGCCCACGGCCGGGAGCGTCCGATCGCCTTGGGGGGAGGGAGCGACGTAGGCTGTGAGCGAGCCCTGCACATAGGTCCAGGCATGGAACCAGCCGAATGGATAGCGCGTGCGCAATTCGAACTGATCGACGCGCGCCACGCCGCGCTGCGGCACCGGCACCGCCACCGGGATCGACTCGCTCGATTTGGCCGCAACGCTGCGCATTCCCGAGGCAGTCAGGCAGCGAATTTCGACATCGCGGCGTTCGACATTCGACTCGTTGCGCAGCACGAACTCGAAACTCGCCTCGCGGCCGGCGAATGCGTCGACCTCCGTCGTCACATCCACTTGCAGGCCGAGCAAGTTGCGATTGCAGTGATGCATGGTGACGAGCGCAACGCTCACCATGAGAAACGCAAATGCCAGCCCTAGATTGCTGTTGTAGTTGAGCCCGGCCATCAGCATCGCGATGAGCACGAACGCCAGCATGATGCCGAAGCGCGTCGGCAGAATGTAGATACGGCGCCGGTTGATCTTGATCGGCAGCGAATCGCGGCCGTGGCGGCGCGCGGCCCACGCACGTAGTCTACGGATGGCTGCCTGCCGCATTGCTGCCTTTCAAGGTTAGGGAACGGGAACGGCCTCGAGCAGCCGGGTTGCGGTGGCCGGGCCGCTGTCCCGCTGCCGCACGCGGTGCTCGACGACGGCCGCAAACACGGCTTGCACATGCTCGGGGATGACGGCGTCGCGGCCGGCGATCAACGCCCAGGCGCGCGCCGCGCGCAGCAGCCCGATGGCGGCGCGCGGCGACAGACCGACGTTCAAGCCCGACGCGTGGCGCGTGTGGGCCACGAGGGCCTGGACGTAGTCGAGAAGCGCCGGCGCCACATGAATCTCGAGCACGCGTGTTTGCAGCCGCTGCAGGCTGGCGACGCTCGCCACCGTGGACAGCGAGTTCACCAGGTCGCGCCGGTCCACACCGCTCAAGAGTTCGCGCTCCGCCGCGGCCGCCGGATATCCCAGATGCACGCGCATCAAGAATCGGTCCAGTTGCGACTCGGGCAGCGGAAAGGTTCCCACCTGATCCTGCGGATTTTGCGTGGCGATGACGAAGAACGGCTCGGGCAGCGGCATCGACTGGCCGTCCAGCGTCACTTGATGCTCTTCCATGGCCTCGAGCAGCGCGCTCTGCGCTTTCGGCGACGCACGGTTGATTTCGTCGGCCAGCACCAGCTGCGCGAATATCGGGCCGCGTTGAAACCTGAACTTGCCGGTTTCGCGGTCGAAGATCGAGACGCCGAGCACGTCGGCGGGCAGCAGGTCGCTGGTGAATTGCACGCGCTGAAACGACAACCCCAGGGTCTTGGCGATGGCGTGCGCCAGGGTGGTTTTGCCCACCCCCGGAATGTCTTCGATCAACAGGTGTCCGCGCGCCAGCAGGCAGGCCAGACACAGGCGAATCTGCGCATCCTTGCCGAGGATCACTCGATTGATTTGGGCGAGAACCGCCTCGATCTCGGATTGTGCGGCTTTCATCGTATTTCCGCGCGAGAGACGCTGGCCTTCAGGCCGGCAAGGGACAGCGACACGCGTAGCCTTGCGTGCTTCCCACCACCCGCATTTCTCGATGTTTGCCAAGGTGTTAGGAGATGGTTTTTTGGTATACTGTATGGATGTCCAGTTCTCGACCCATTACCGTTCGGGTTCTGCGCCTGCGGGTGAAGGACAAGCACGCCGCGTGGCTTTGCGGCTTGGGCCGAGAGGTCAACACGGTATTCAATTACTGCAACGAACTGTCGGTCAAAGTGTTTGAGCGCGAGCGGCGGTTTTTGTCGGGATTCGATTTCTGGCCGTTCCTCAAAGGGGTGACGCGCGGTGACTGTGCCTTGCATCTTCCGATCCAAGCCGTGCAGGAGATCGCGGAAGAATACGCGCGGCGGCGGCGACAACATCAAAAAATCCGACTGGCGTGGCGCAAGAGCGGCGGTGCCCGGCGGTCCCTCGGCTGGATTCCCTTCAAGGTCAGAACGATTCGCTATCGAGGAGGACAGATCTACTTCGCGGGACGGTGGTTGTCGCTGTGGGATAGCTACGGTCTGGGTAATTTTGAATTGCGCGCGGGGTGTTTCAGTGAGGACAGCCGCGGGCGCTGGTATCTGAATGTTTGCGTGCCGAGCGTGCAGCGAGCGGGGGGTGAGAGAAATAAACCCGCCGTCGGTTCGATCCTCGATCGCTCGGTCCCGAGTCTGGGAATCGATCTCGGGTTGAGAACCTTTGCCGCGTTCAGTGATGCGGCTCTGCCGCCGATCGAGGCCGAGCGCTTTTACCGCGACTTGGAACCCGCGTTGGCTATCGCGCAGCGCGCCGGCCATCGAAACCGAGCCCGAGCGATTCACGCCAAGATCGCGAATCGGCGAAAAGATTTCTTGCAAAAACTGAGCACCCGTTTGGTGAAGGCCAACGGTGCTATCTTCGTCGGCAACGTGAATGCCTCCGCCCTCGCCAAGACCCGACAGGCCAAGTCGGTGCTCGATGCGGGCTGGAGCGCATTTCGAACCATGCTGTCGTATAAATGCGCTGACGCAGGCGTGTGGTTTGCGGAAGTCGATGAAGCGTTTTCCACCCAGACCTGCAGCGTGTGTAACAGCCGCGCCGGCCCCAAAGGCCGGAAAGATCTTGGAATAAGCGGATGGCAGTGCACTGTGTGCGGAGCGATCCATGATCGTAACGTCAATGCAGCTCACAATATCCTCGCGGCGGGACATCGCCGTCTTGCAGAAGGAATCCTCGGCCCTTGAGGGCGAGAAGGATGTCAATGGCCCTTGAGGGCGGTCACCCTGGCGATCTGGGCAGCCAATTGACCGATTTCCGTGCGCAGCTCGCGCAGCCGCTGCTGGTCCTTGGCGACGACCTCCGGCGGCGCATTGCGGGCGAATTCGGCATTGTTCAGCTTGCTCTCCATCTTGTTGAGATCCACCTCGGCTTTGCGGTGCTGCTTGGCGAGGCGCTCCAGTTCCGCCGCGGGGTCGATCAGGCCCGCCATGGGCACCAAGATCTCCAGCGACCCTACGAAGGCAACGGCAGATATGGGCGCAGCTTGAGCCGGTCCCAACGCGCGCGGCACCGCGATTCCGGCGAGGCGCATCAGATAGTGCACGTTGCGGTCGAGATATTCGATGTCCCGCGAGTGGGCGTTCTGCAGCAGCACCTCGAGCTTGCGGCTCGGCGGGCGGATATCCAAACCGCTGCGGATCTGCCGGATGCCTTCGATGAAGGCGATCACCCAGCGCATTTCCTCCTCCGCTTGCGGGTCTGCCTCGATGCCGGCGGCGCTCGGAAATTCGCACAGCATGATGGTCTCGCCTGCAACTCCGGCACTCACGCGCACCCGCTGCCAAATCTCCTCGCTGATGAACGGGGCGATCGGATGCAGCGCGCGCAGCAGCACTTCCAGGCTGTTGATCAAGGTGTGGCGCGTACCGCGCTTCGCCGCGGCGCCGGCGGTATCCGATTGCAGCACGGCCTTGGAGAGTTCCACGTACCAATCGCAGAACTCATGCCAGGTAAATTCGTACAGCGCGTTGGCGACGGTATCGAGGCGGTAGTCGGCGAATCCGCTTGCCACGCGCGCCAGCATGGCGCCGAGCCGCGCCTGAATCCAGCGGTCGGCCAAGCTGAATTCCGCGCCCGCGGCGCTCGATTCCTGATTCTCGACGTTCATCAGCACATAGCGCGCCGCATTCCACAGCTTGTTGCAGAAGTGGCGATACTCCTCGACCCGGGTCATGTCGAAGCGCAGGTCGCGGCTCTGCGTGGCAAGGCGCGCGAAGCACAGGCGCAAGGCATCCGTGCCGAATGCCGGAATGCCGTGCGGGAATTGCTTGCGCGTGGCCCGCTCGATCGCGGGTTTCATCTGCGGCTGCATCAAGCCGCTGGTGCGCTTGGCGAGCAAGGCGTCGAGCGAGATTCCGTCCACGATGTCGAGCGGATCGACGACGTTGCCCTTCGACTTGGACATTTTCTGGCCGTCGTGATCGCGGATCAGGCCGTGCACGTAGACTTCGCGAAACGGCACCTTGCCCGTGAATTTCAAGCCCATCATGATCATGCGAGCTACCCAGAAAAAAATGATGTCGAATCCCGTGACCAGCACCGCGGTGGGGTAGTACGTCGCGAGCGCCTGCGTCTGCTCGGGCCAGCCTTGAGTCGAAAAGGGCCAAAGCGCGGAGGAGAACCAGGTGTCGAGCACATCATCGTCCTGCCGCAACGGCACGGACGGATCGATGCCGTGCAGCTCGCGCGCCTCCGCCTCGCTGCGGGCGACATAAAAACGCCCCTCGCCGTCATACCAGGCTGGTATGCGATGGCCCCACCACAGCTGCCGGCTGATGCACCAATCCTTGATTTTATGCATCCATTCGAAATACACGGCGGACCAATTCTCAGGCACGAAGCGGATGTGCCCCGCTTCGACGGCGCGGATGGCCGGCTCCGCCAGCGGCTTGATGTTGACGAACCATTGATCGGTGAGCAAGGGCTCGAGTACGGCGTTGCTGCGATCGCCGCGCGGCACGGTGAGCTTGTGCGGCTCGACTCGTTCGACGAGCCCGAGCTCCTCCAAGTCGGCGAGAATGCGCGTCCGTGCCAGAGTGCGGTCAAGGCCGCGGTACGCGGCGGGCACCTCATCGTTGAGCGATGCGTCCGGGTTCATGATGTTGATCAGCGGCAGGCCATGACGGATGCCGACCTCGTAGTCATTAAAGTCGTGCGCCGGCGTGATCTTGACGCAACCGCTGCCGAATTTCGGGTCGACGTAGGTGTCGCCGATGACCGGAATCGTGCGCGACGGCAGCGGCAAACGCACGCGGCGGCCGATCAGATGCCGGTACCGTTCGTCGTTGGGATGCACGGCGACGGCGGCGTCGCCCAACAGGGTCTCCGGCCGCGTGGTCGCGACCACGAGAAATCCGTCGCCGCCTTCGAGCGGATAGCGCAGATGCCAGAGGCTGCCTGCTTCCTCCTCGGCGACCACTTCCAAGTCGGAAAGCGCCGTCTTCAGCACCGGATCCCAGTTCACCAGGCGCTTGCCGCGATAGATCAAACCTTCCTGGTAAAGACGGACGAAGACCTCCGTGACCGCCCGCGACAAGCCGGGGTCCATGGTGAAACGATCGCGCCGCCAATCGACCGACGCGCCCAGCCGCCGCATTTGGTTGGCGATCTGGCCGCCGGACTGCTCCTTCCATTGCCAAATCCGTTCGACGAACGCTTCGCGTCCGAGCTCGAGACGGCTCAAGCCCTGCGCGCTCAGTTGCCGTTCCACGACCATCTGCGTGGCGATGCCGGCGTGGTCGGTCCCGGGCTGCCACAGCGTGTCGAAACCGCGCATGCGATGGTAGCGGATGAGCGCATCCATGATGGTGTCTTGAAAGGCGTGCCCCATGTGCAGGGTGCCGGTGACATTCGGCGGCGGTATGACGATCGAATAGGCGGACCCGCGACCGCTCGGCGCGAAATATCCCGACGCTTCCCAGTGCGCGTAAATTCGCGACTCGATGTCGGCGGGCGAGAACGCTTTATCCATCGTGTTTGGGACCGTCGTCCGATGCCTTGCACTCTGCCTGCGGCGCGGCATGCTCGTGCAAAATGCGATCCACCAGTTCCGGCAGCTCGGCGCGCAGGCGATCGAAGACGCGCTCGAATATCGTGGCCTCGATGTCCTTGGCCGCCTGGTGCAGCAGCGAATCGGCAAGCTTCAAGGTCCCGGTTACGATCGCCGCATGCACCGCCTTGGCGTCGACGATGAGCAGCGCCGGGCCGCTCTCCTGCACGCTGTCGGTGAGAATGGGAATGTCGCGTGGGTCATGCGATTCGGCTGTCATGGCGGATCAGATCTCCGCCGCGTCGTTCAGCTGATGGGTCTGCGGCGCGAGCTTGAGGTCGCGGTACGTCTTGAAGCGTTCTCGGCCGAGGCGCCGGCGCTCCGCGTCGGCGTCGATGATCTCGGCGATTCTCGCGAAGCGCTCCCAATGAGCCGGCAAGCGGGCCGCGAGATTCACCAGCAGATCGGCCGCGGGCGCCGCGGGTTCCACGCAAAGCTGCACCGGAGTGGCCGAATCCGGCGCGCGCTCATCCGTACACAGCTGGTGCGGCACGAAGGAGCGGTCGTTGAAGGTCCACAGCAGGTCATCGAGGGCCTGCGCATCGCTCAAGCTGTCATTGACGATGACCACGCGCAAGTCCCGCAGATAGGCCTTTTCAGCAAGACGGCAGGCGAACGCCCAGCGCTGCTTGGCGGCGGTGCTGGTCAATACGTAAAAATCCACGCGTTCGGTCATACGGCCCGGACGCGATTGATCAGAAAATCGACGAGCAGCGGCACCGGGCGGCCGGTGCTGCCTTTTTGGGAGCCGCCGAGCCAGGCCGTGCCCGCGACGTCCAGGTGCGCCCATTGCAGATCCTTGGCGAATTTGGACAGGAACGATGCCGCGGTGCAGGCGCCGCCCTCGCGCCCGCCCACATTGGCGATGTCGGCGAAATTGCTCTTCAGCTGATCGACGTACTCCTCGCCGATCGGCAGCCGCCAGGCGCGATCATCCGCGCGCAGGCCCGCGGACAGCAATTCGTCGGCCAGCGCCTCGCTATTGCTCATGAGGCCGCTGAGGTGATTGCCGAGCGCGACGATGCAGGCGCCCGTCAGGGTCGCGACGTCGACCACAGCGGCCGGCTTGAAGCGGCGGCTGTAAGTGATGGCGTCGCACAGGATCAGCCGCCCTTCGGCATCGGTATTGAGAATCTCCACGGTCTGGCCCGACATGGTGGTGACGATGTCGGACGGCTTGACGGCACCGCCGCTCGGCATGTTCTCGCAAGTGGCAATGATCACCACGAGGTTGATCGGCAATTTCAATTCGGCGATCGCGCGCATCGCTCCCAGCACGGTCGCCGCACCGCTCATGTCGAATTTCATTTCATCCATGCCCGGCGGGTCCTTCAAGGAAATTCCGCCGGAATCGAAGGTAATACCCTTGCCGATGAGACAGATCGGCGCCGCGTCCTTCTTGCCGCCGCGATATTCGCACACGATCAGGCGGGGCGGCTGATCCGACCCTTGGGTCACCGCGAGAAACGCGCCCATCTTCAGCGCCTTGATGCCGTTCGCGTCGAATACTTTGGTCTTGACGCTGGAAAACTCCTTGGCCAGCGCCTGCGCGCGAGTCGCTAAATAGGTCGGGGTGCACACATTGGGCGGCAGATTGGCAAGATCCCGCGACAGCGCGAGCCCGCTGCCGAGCGCAGCCCCGATGCGCAGGCCCGCCGTCGCCGATTTCAGGGCGCGCGCATCGGCCACCGCCACGTGAACGGACGACAATCGCGGAGCTTTGGGTTTGGCGCCCGTCTTCAGATCCGGAATCCTATACATCTGCGCACAGAAGATTTCCGCGACGAAGCGCGCCCGGTAATGTACATCGAGGTCCGCCGCCTGATCGAGCGCCAGGTACACCACCGCGTCGCCGGCTCCGGTCTTGCCGAGCGCGGACGCGGCGGACTGCAGCGCCTTGCGATACTGCTTGCGGCCGAATGCCGCGCGGGTCCCCAGGCCGATCAACAGCACGCGCGCGGCGGCCGCCCCGGCCGGCGCAGGCAGCAGCAGGATGTCGCCGAGCTTCGCCGAGAAATCGCCATCCGCCTTCAGCGTGTGGATCATACCGTCCAGCTGCGCATCGATCCGGCGAGCCGCGCCGCCGAGCTCGCCGTCCTCGAACACTCCCACGACCGCGCAACCGGTGTCGTGCCGCGCTTTCGCATCGATAATAGCCGTGAATTCCATGTCCCAAACTCCGTATTTGTCCGTTCTTGTGTCAAAAGCTTTGAGTAATTAGTTTACTAGATTATTGCGAAGGCTCTAAGCTCGGCACCATGAAATGGACTGTGCAAAGATATGTGTTGCGCGAAGTCATGCAGACCTGGCTCGCGGTAACCGGGGTCTTGGTGGCGATTCTGGTGTCGAATCAGTTGTCCCGGGTACTCGGTCAAGCGGCGGGCAACCAATACAGCCGGCGCGTGGTGTTCGATTTGATTGCCCTCGGCGCGATCATGAATTTGTCGGTTATCGTCCCCGTCGGCTTGCTGCTGGCGGTGGTGCTGACTTTGGGCCGCTTGTACCACGACAGCGAAATGGCCGCGCTGCAAGCATGCGGTTTCGGGCCGGCACGGCTGCTGGTGCCGTTGTTTTGTTTCGCCGGCGCCATCGCCTTGGGGCTGGCGTGGCTGGTGTTCGTGCAGGTGCCGCAGGCCGACAGCGAGGCGCAGCTGCTGCGCCAATCGGCGATCAAGGAGGCGCGCTTCGGCCAGCTCGACGCCGGTCGATTTCGCTCGTTCAGCGGCGGCGACGCCGTGTTTTACGCTGAAAGGGTCGATTCCGAGGGTGTCCTGCACAATGTGTTCGTGCAGCGCGAGACGGCCGGGCGCATCGAACTGGCGCTCGCCGATACCGCCACCTATTCCAAGGCGGCGCCCAACGGGACGCACCTCGTGACTCTGTTCAACGGCCGCCGCTATGAAGGCGTCCCCGGGCGCCCGGACTTTCGAGTCATCGAGTTTCGCGAGCACGGCATTCCGATCGCGACGCCCACGGATGTCGTCGGAACCAAGGATCCCGACACCAAGCCGACCCGCGAGCTGGTCGGCTCGGACGCACCGTCCGACATCGCGCAATTGCAATTCAGGGTATCCACGCCGCTCATGGCTCTCGTGCTGACGCTGGTGGCCGTGCCTTTGAGCCGGCTGCGCCCGCGCCAGGGACGCTATGCCCGGGTGGGCTTCGCCATCGTGGTGTACTTCGTGTATTCGCAATTGCTGTACGCCGCCAAGGCATGGCTGGAGAAGGGCGATCTGTCGCCGGCGGTCGGCGTCTGGTGGGTGCACCTGGCGGCACTCGCGCTCGGCTTGTACCTGGTCGTGCGCGAAGCGAGGACGGCGTGAATACGCTCGACCGCTATCTGTATCGCACCGTGCTCGTCTATACGGCCATGGCGATGGCCGTGCTGCTGACCCTGGGCGCGCTGTTCCTGTTCATTACGTCAGCAAAACGACATCGGCGTCGGCAGCTACGGCGCCGCGCGACGCATTTCTATTCACGATGCTCAATCTGCCGCAATCGGCATTCGAATTGCTGCCGATCGGCGCCTTGATCGGCGCGCTGATGGGTCTCGGCCATCTTGCCTCGGGCAGCGAACTCGTGGTGACGCGCGCCTCGGGCGTGTCGGTGTGGCGCATCGCCTGGCCGGTCGGCCTCGCCGGCTTGACGCTCGCGCTCGTGATGTACGGCATCGGCGACTACGCGGCACCGCCAATGGCGCAGTTCGCGAAACGCGAAAAAACCACGGAGAAATTGGCGGACGTGAGTTTCGCGGGATCGAGCAGCGCATGGGTCAAGGACGGCAATCTGATCCTGCGAGTGCAAACCGGCGAGGTCGACCGCGCATTCGGCGGCGTTTCTCTGTTCCAGCTGGATGGACCGACCAAGCTGCGTTCGATCCAGCGAGCTGAGCGCATATCGGTCGCGGACCCGGGTCGCTGGAGGCTCCACAATGTGGCGACCTCACGATTTGGCGATGACCACGTCACCGGCGGTGTGGTCAGCGAGACGACCATGCAATCGACCGTCAATCCGGAGTTCCTCGGACTCGCCGCCACCGATCCGCAAATGCTGACGCTGCACGGCCTTGCCGCCTATATCGATCATCTGCGGCGCAATAACCTCGACACGGCCTCGTACGAGATCGGCTATTGGTCGCGAATCGCGCGGCTGTTCGCCGTGATCATCGTGACGCTCCTGGCACTGCCCTTCGTATTCGGTCCGCTGCGCACCACCGGCGCCGGCACGCGCACGGTGATCGGTGTGATGCTGGGCGTCATATTCTTCCTCATCACCCGCACCATCGAGAACGGCGGCCACCTGTTCGGCCTCAATCCGGCGCTGGTGGGCTGGCTGCCGACGGTTACGATCGGCATCTGCACCATGATCGCAATCGCGAGAACGCGCTAATCACGGCCGCAAATGCACGACTCGCGTTTTTGACAAACGGTCATGAAGCGCCAAATGATCGGGATCGATGTACAGCCACAGCACGCCGAGCGCCGCCGGCGCCCAGGCGAGCGCGCCCACACCCAAGCGCAGCGCGGCCGCTCGCCACCCCAAGGGCATGCCGGATTCGCTGACGGCGCGCAGATGCCAGGCGCGCATCCCCAATGTTTGGCCGCTGCGAGTCCAATTGAGCGCGTAATAGCCCGCGATCACGCCGATCAGCCCGGCACGGTAGAGATACACCCACGCGCCCGCGGTCGCAGGCTCGATCGCCCTGCGATGGTTCAAGAACACGGCGCCGGAGGTGAACACCACGAGCAGCGCCGCCAACAGCACGCTGTCGTACAGCAGGGCGGCGAAGCGGCGGCCGAATCCGGCACTCGTGCCGCTGACCATCAGGGTGAGGACGCGGGTTTTTTCTTGGGCGGGGTCTTGGCCTGAGCAGGCGGAGGCGGCTTCGGCACCAGCAATTGTTCCACAGGCCGGAAAATGGCATCGAATTGGTAGCTCGCGATCTCGAATGCGCGGCCGGCGGTCTTGGCATTGAGCGGCCGCGTCCTTGCTCGCTCTGCAACTGAATCCAGTGCTTGTCGCCGCTCGCAGCACCGCTGATCGTGATCGCGTCGCCGTCCGCAGGGTGACCGTGGCCACCACGGACTTGCTGAAGTCGACATCGCCCACCGGCGCCACATCGTCGACGGTGAGGGAGCTGAGCAGAGTGGGTGAGGGCGCGAGCATGGCGGAGTCGGCCGGCTTGCGGCCGGGCGGAACGCCCTCGAGCGTGAACGAGTCGGCAGCCGCGGCAGTGCCGCCGGCCGCCGCGATGCCGCCGGCTGCCGTAGTGCCGCTGGCCGCCGGCGTTCCGGCAGGCGCTGCCGGCGCGGCGCGGCGCACCGTGTAAGCGGCTCCCGCCGCCGGTTTGACTTCGATGCTCTGGATGTTTGCGGGCGCGGCGTCGAACAGCTTCGATTCGATCCAAAAGCGCGGTTCGGTTTCGAAGGAGATGCCGGGTTCGACGCTGTAGCTCAAGTTTTCGCCTTTGCGCCGCACGAAGTTGCCCCCGCCGACCGGTTTGCCGACGATCACGGCGTGGGTTCCGTCGCGCGCCGTGAAGCTGACCTCCGCTCCGGTCGCTCCCGGCGCGGAGGGATCCTCGACCCCGATGAGGGGAAAGCTCGCGGGATTGGAGGTCTTTTCCTCGACGATCTTCGCGTCGCTCAAGGCCAGCAGCAATTTGCGCAGCTTGGGCACGTCGGCGGGGTAATCGCCGCGCTCGGCCACCGTCCACCGGCCGTCCTTGAGGTGGATGGTCGCGGTGGGGGCCGCGCTGGCGCGGCGCACACTCACGACGCTGACCGTATTCATTTCGCCGGCCAAGGCCGGCAGCAACGCGCCGCCACGCGAATCTCGCGGCGGATTGCGCTCGGTACTCAAGTAGAGCGCACCCGAGATCGCGAGTACGGCGGCGACGAGCAGTGCGATGAATCGTTGCCGGCTCATGTCGTTCCCGATGCGGCCGATCTGCGCCGCCGGCGCAGCGACAGGATGATCACGCCCGCCACCGCCACGCACAGCGGCGCAATGGCGATGTTGATGACTTTGAGCCAGGAATCCAGGCGATTGATGTCGACATCCAGACCGCGCTGCGTTTCGCGCAGCTCCCTGCGCACGCGGGCCTTCTCGGCCACGAACTTCTTGAGCTCCGCCTCTTGTTCCGGCGACAGCATCAGCGAGGATTGGTCGTTGCGCTTGCTTTGCAGCTGGGTCAATTTGGTTTCCGTCTGCTGCAGTTCCGCCTGCAGTTCCAGCGCCTTGCCGCGCAAGCGATCATCCGCCTGGCGCCGCAGCGCCTCGACGCGCTCGAAGGGCCGGGAAAACGTTGCGCGGCCGCGCACGCTGATCAGCGCGTTGCTGCCGCTCAAGTTGTCGAGGATGTTGGCGACGAAATCGCCGTTGCTGGCAAACACCTGCGCCATGCGCTGTCCGAACACTTCGCGCGTTTGCACCCACATGTAGTCCATCAGCAAGTCCGTGTCGGCGACCACGACGATGTTGGCGGCCTGCGCCGACTTCGCCAGGTGCGCCGCCGGCGGACCGGCAGCCGCTTTCTGATCCGGCGGCGGTCCTTGCGGATAGGCGGAGTCCACGGGTCCGGTGATTCGTGCGGCGAGGGCGTAGCGCACGCCGGTGGGCTTGAATCCATCGCGCAGCGTCGCCGGATCCAAGAGGGCGTTGAAACGCTGCGCCGGGATCGGCGCCGCGCTCGCCGAACTCTGCAGCAGCGCTTCGAACTTGGTCTTGGCGCCGGCGCGCGCGCTCAGAAAGCCGACGGTCGCAAGATTGATCTTGTCGAGCGAGGCGGACACCACGTCCTTTTGATTCATGTCGCCGTGCGCCAGGCCGAGAATGCCGATGTGACGCACCGGCGGCGCCTGCATGCTGGTGCGCACGTCGAGTCCGCGGTCCAGGTCGCCGATGACCTTGGTCGGATCGTAATCGACGCCCCAGGCCGCCAGCAGCGGCTTGAGATCCGAAGAATGGTTGGCCATGGCGCCGGCGAGCGGATTGGACGGATCCTGACCGGTGGTGTCCCCGCCTGCGTTCGGATCGACGAACAGCAGCACCCTGCCGCCGCGCATCACGAACTGATCGATGGCGTACAGGGTCTTCGGCGGCAATCCCTTCGGATGAACCAGCATCAGCACGTCGACATCCTTGTCGATGTGATCGACGTCGGTAGTCAACGTGCGCATCGTGAACAGATCCTGGAGCTGGGTCAGAATCGGCCAGGGCTCGCCCATCTGACCCGTCATCGGGTTGAACTGCCCCTGCAGTCCCAACGAACTCATGAGTCCGATCACCGGCTTCTTCGGCGTGCCCAGGTCATTGATCAGCTTTGCCACGTCGTATTCCAGAAACTCCTCGCGATCAGCCTGGAAACTCGGTATCGAGGAGCGGCCATCGGTGGAATTGGTGCCCGTCAATCCGAAGTACAGCGCATCGCCGGCGCCGCCGTGCAGCGGCTGCAGCCCGTACTCGGCGGCATGGTCCTCGTCGTCCGAGAACGGCTGCGGATCGACGATGCGCAGATGAATCTTGCCGCCGGAGCGCGTCGCCAGTTCCTCCAGGAACTCGCGCACGCGCGTGGCGTACGGCAGCAGCAGCGGCGCCTGCTTGGCGGCGGCATCGCGCGAGAAATAGAAATATAGATTGATCGGCTCCTTGAGCTCTGCGAGCACTTGTTTCGTGCCCGGACTCAAGGTGTAGAGCCGATTCTGCGTGAGATCCACGCGCATGCCGCGCAGGCCCACGTTCGACAGCATCACGACTCCCAAAAACAGCACGGCGAGCGCGATCAACCCGCCGACCCCGAAACCCATTCTCCGCCAGCGACTGCCGTTCACCTATTCCGCCTTCTTCATGTCGAGTACCAAGGCCGTGGCGGCCAACCAGAAGCCGATCAGCGCGCCGAAATACACCAGATCGCGCACATCGATGACGCCCTTGGAGATTGCCTCGAAGTGCGTAAAAAAGCTCAGCGAGGCGATCGCGTCGACGATGGCCTGCGGCAGGATGCCGCGCACGAAATCGAGCACCAGCGGAAAACCCGCGAGCAGGAATACGAATCCGACCAGCGCCGCGGTGATGAAGGCGACCACCTGGTTGCGGGTGGCGGCGGACAGGCACATGCCGATGGCGAGAAAGCCGCCCGCCATCAACAGGCTGCCGAGGTAGGCCGCGAATATCGCGCCGTTGTCGGGCGACCCGAGATAATTGACTGTGATCCAGATCGGAAACGTTAGCAGCAGCGCGATGCCGGCGAAACACCACGCCGCGAGAAACTTGCCGACCACCGCCTGCCACAGCGTGATGGGCAGCGTCATCAGCAATTCGATGCTGCCGCTATTGCGCTCTTCGGCCCACAGGCGCATCGAGATGGCCGGGATCAGCACCAGGTACAGCCAGGGATGCCAGCGGAAGAAGGGCTGCAGATCGGCCTGGCCGCGCTCGAAAAATCCGCCGACCTGGAACGTGAACACGGCGGCCAGCACCAGGAAGATCACGATGAACACATAGGCCAATGGCGTTGCGAAATAGCTGCGCAGTTCGCGCCGGAAAATCACCAGAACGTCGCTCACAGCTGAAGCTCCTTGCGCGGTATCGGAGACCGCGATGCGCGGCGGCTGGGTCAATGCGCGGAACACCTCGTCGAGCCGTCCCGATTCAAGATGCAGCTCCGGCACGTCCCAGTCGTTCTCGGTGATGAGTGCGCTCACCGCGGACAGGGTATTGGCACCCGGCTTCGGCACGGCCGTGAGCCGCAGCTCGCGCGCGTCCGATTCCACCTCGGCGACCTCCGGCAGCAGGGCGATCCTGGCGCGCGCCGCCTCGAGTTCCGCGGGCTTTTCGAAGCGCAGGCTGACGGCATGATGGTAGCGGGAGCGCGCTTCGAGCGCGGTCGGGGTCTCATCGGCCACGATGCGCCCGTCGGCGATGATGATGGCGCGCGTGCACACCTCGTGCACCTCCTCCAGGATGTGCGTGGAAACGATGACCAGCTTGTCCTTGCTGAGCTCGTTGATGAGACGCCGCACTTCGTGCTTCTGATTGGGGTCGAGGCCGTCGGTGGGTTCGTCCAGGATCAAGACCTGCGGATCGTGTATCAATGCCTGCGCCAGCCCGACGCGGCGGCGAAATCCCTTGGAGAGCGTTTCGATCACTTGTTCGATCACCGGCGCGAGCCCGAGCCGGTCGACGACGACGCCGCGGCGTTGGCGCCGCCGGTCCCCCGTGAGGCCGCGCACGTCGGCGACAAAATCCAGAAATTCGCTCACCGTCATTTCGCCATAACTCGGCGCGCCCTCCGGCAGGTATCCCATGCAGGACTTGGCCGCCACCGGCGCCCGTTCGATGTCGTGTCCGCACACCGAGACCTGGCCCGCGGTCGGAGATATGAAGCCCGCGATCATGCGCATGGTCGTGGACTTGCCCGCGCCGTTGGCGCCCAAGAATCCCAGCACCTCGCCCGGTGCCACGGAAAATGTCAAATCATCGACCGCGAGTTTGTCGCCATAGCGTTTGGATAGATTCTTCGTCGTGATCATTGGCGCCTTTGAGCGTTCATAGGGGAAGAGGTTCAAATTTTTTGCGCGATGCCATCGCGGCTATTTCATGCGTTCGCGGTTATTTTATGCGAGTACCGGTCGACGCGGCTACTTGCCCGGCGATTCTGCCTGTGCATCGATCGCCGGCTTATTTTCCTTGAGTATGCGCCTTACTTCGGGCAAGGAGGGCCGGCCCGCCATGCGCGCGATCAGCTCCGGTAATTCGTACCAGCGCCGTCCCCATTGCACCAGCCGCGCGGCGTCGGCCACAACTTGCAGCCGCGCCGCATCCGAGGCGGTCTCGCGACCGGACGGCGCCGCCGGCGCAATTTTGCCGGGCGCGCTCTTGCCGGCAGGCTTCAACGGCGCTGCTGCCTTGCAGTGCCGAGCCGCGGCGGTTGTTTGACGGGCCTTGCGGCCGGCTTGGGTATCGCCGCGCCCTTGCGTTCCGTGCGCGCAACCTGCGCCGTGCCGGCGGGCGGCGGCGCGCGCTTGGCGGCCAGGAATTTCGGCATTTCCCGGGTGCCCGTGGCCGTGTCGGCCGGTTGCGCGCGGCGTCGCCGGGCGGTTCCCGGGTCAGGGGGCGCTCGTTCTGCGCCTCGGCCACGGGGATGAAGCGCTCGATGTGCTCGGATCCGACGAGGTTGGCGAGGAAGATCATCAGCTCCAGCGAGTCCGAATACTTCGCGTCACCCATCTTCACGCGCTCTTGAACATGCGCCCGCAGGGCGAGGGTCTTTTGCATCGCTACATCGATGATCCAGCGGCTCGGCCGCTGGTGCTCCACCCACGGCTGAATCTTCCAATAGCTGTCGTCGTCGAGGGAGGAGTACCTGGCATGCAGCTCGAGGCTCTTGAGCCATTTGTCCAATAGTTCCAGCAGTCGTTGATCGGCGGGTGTTGCCATGTCTGTGCGGCTCCAGCGCGCACCCTAAACGAACCGCTCGCCCGATGGCTAGCGGTACCTCGCGATCCGGCCGCGGCCGCGCGCCAGGCTGCTAGACTGCGCGCCATGTGTGGAATAGCGGGCATTATCGGTTCGCGGGCCGAGCGTCGAGGTCGCCCGCAGCATGGCGCAGCGGCTGCGCCATCGCGGTCCGGACGGCGAGGGCGTGTGGGCTGAGCCCGGAGTCGCGCTGGCCCACCGCCGGCTGGCCATTCTGGATTTGTCCGAGGGCGGCCACCAGCCCATGCTGTTCGACTCGCAGGTGCTGACCTACAACGGCGAGATCTACAACCACGAGCGATTGCGCGCTGAGCTCACCGGGACCGTGGCGCTCCACCGGCGACACCGAGGTGCTGGTGCATCTACTGGCGAAGCAAGGCAGCGCCTGCCTCGGCCGCTTGGTCGGCATGTTCGCGTTCGCCGCGTGGGATACGGCGCGAGCAGCGCCTGCTGCTCGCGCGCGATCGGCTGGGGATCAAGCCCCTGTACTACCGGCTGCTGCCGGACGGCATTGCGTTTGCCTCGGAGCTCAAGGCGCTGCTGGTCCTGGGTCAACCGGAGATCGACCGCAGCGCCGTGCGCGATTTTCTGTTTCACGGCTATATTCCCGCGCCGAAGACCATCTATCAGCGGCATCGCCAAGTTGCCGGCCGGCCACACGCTGACTTGGGCCGAGGGCCGCATCCGCATCGAGCGCTATTGGAATCCATCGACGGCGATAGTCGCGCGCAGCGCCGGCGACACCGTGCAGGAACTCGATGCCCTGCTGCGCGATGTGGTGCCGGCGCATACCCTGTCGGATGTGCCGGTCGGGGTGTTCCTGAGCGGCGGCATCGATTCCGCACTCACCGCATACTATTTGCGACGCGCCGCGAACCTATACCTTGGGATTCGATTTGAGGAAGCGCTCTGAAGCGGACGCGGCGCGCAGGGCGGCCGAGCATCTGCACACCGAGCACCTCGAGATGACGGCGCCACTGGCGGATTTCGCGGAGGCTCTCGAGCGCATACCCGCGCTGTTCGACGAGCCGTTCGGCGACAGCGCCGCGTGGTCGAATTATCTGATCGCGCAATTTGCGCGCCGCGAAGTGAAGGTTGCGTTGAGCGGCGAGGGCGGCGATGAGATCTTCTGCGGCTATCCGCGCTACTGGTCGCGCATCGGCGCGCGCTCGACTGTTCTCAACAGGTCGCTGGCCCGATTCGCTGCCGCCATTGTCGCGCTTCGGCTCATCGATGCAGCGCCATCGTCTACGTCGGATTGCCGGCGTATGCCGCGGCGCTCGGCGGCCTGACCGCGCTGCAGATCGATTCATTGCTGGCCCGCGACTGGCGCGAGCCCGAGTACGACTACCTGTGGTTCTATCGGCAGTATTGGCGCGAGGATCTGCAGCCGCTCGCGCAATTGCGCTGGCTCGATTTGAACACGGATCTGGCCGAAGGCCTCCTGACGAAAGTCGATCGAACCAGCATGGCGCATTCGCTCGAGGTGCGGCCGCCGCTGCTCGATCATCGCCTGGTCGAGTTCATGCTGAGCGTGGATCCGGCAGCTGCTGGTCGATCAGCGGCGTCGGCGCGGCAAACTGTTGGTCCGGCAACTGATGGAGCCGCGCCTGCCGGCCGGGCATCTGAATCAGCCGAAATCCGGATTCGGTCTGCCGGTGCATCGCTGGCTGCGGCGCCATCCGGAGGTGCTGCGCGATGCGGTGCGGCGACTGATGGATCGCGGCGTGTTGCAGCGTGCGGTCGGACCGGGATTTCGCAGAGCCTGGTCCCTGTTGGTGCTGGATCGCTGGTTCACCGCCTTTGGCTGACATGGCCGACCCTACGCGCCGCGGATTCTGTTCGTGCCGGTCTCGGGACCATACGGCATGGGCGAATACGCGCGCTCGCTGGCGATCGCGCGGGCCGCGAGCCGGCGCTGGCCGCGGCGCCGCCATTCATTTCGCCCTGAGCCGCGCGGCCCCTATGCGGCCGATGCGCCGTTTCCCGCGACCTTGTTGGCTCCTCGCCGACGTTTCATTCCACGGCCGTCATCGAGCTTGCTCGAGAACTGGCGGCCCGACGTCGTCGATATTCGACAACGCGGGGCGCACGGCGCAGCTGCGCGCGGCGCGGCGCCTCGGCGCGCGCATCGTCTATCATCAGCGCGCGCCGGCGCCAGCGCCGCAAGGCGTTTCGCCTGGCGCTGGATGCGCCTGCTCGACGAACATTGGATCGCGTATCCGGAATTCATCGCCGGCCGCTTGAGCTTGCTCGAGAACGCTCAAGCTGCGGATCGCTCGGCCGGCCCGGCGTGCGCTATCTCGACGTGATCTTGTCGCGCGCGGATGCGGCGCAGCGCGGCGCGGTTCTGGCGCGCATCGGCTGCGGCGCCGGCACATTCGTTTTGGTCGTTCCGGGCGGCGGCACCGGCCACCCCGGCGCGGCCGACGCGGCGCCTCGATTCATGGCGGCGGCGCGCGCCGCTCGCCGCAGCGCGGCGTGGCCACGGTGTACGTGGGTCCGCACGTGCCGGCGACACGGGCACGCCGAGATCGACGCCCTGCAGGATCCGAACTGGCATCGTCTCGGCCCGCTGCCGCAGGCACGAATTGGCGGAGCTGATGCGCTCGGCGCGCCTGATCGTGGCCAACGGCGGCTCGACGTTGCTGCAGGCCATCGCCTGCGGCAACGCCTGCGTCGCCGTGCCCATCGCCAAGGATCAGGCCGAGCGCATGCGCCGCTGTGTCGCCGCCGGCGTGGCGCGTCGCCGCGGCGCTCGATGCGGCCGAGCATCGTGCAAGCCGCCGACCGGCTGCTGCAGGACGAGCCGCGCGCGCGGCGCTTGCGCGCACGCGCCGCCGGTCTCGAGCTCGCCGACGGCGTCGAAGTCGCGCTGCAGGCGCTGGCCGGCCTGATCGCGCGGACGCCCGCGGCCTGACGGAGCCCTGAAGGTCGCCGCATCCCATGCCGAACGTCGTTCTACTGGGCTACGATCTCGAGCAGCCGTCGTTCCGGCACCGCATGCGCAGTCTCGTCGGCACCCTCGAGGCGGCCGGTTGGCAGGTGCGCGCCGAGCGTTTTCCGAGCGGCCGCTACGGGCTTCGCACCTGGGAGCGCCGCTCGCTGTGCGCGCGGCGGACGTGGTGGTGCTGCACCAGATCAAATTGAGCGCGCTCGAAGCGCGCCTGTTCGCCGCGCTCAGCCGGCGCCGGGTATTCGACGTCGACGATGCAATCTATGTGCGCAAGCCGCGGCGGCTCGGCGAAGCGGCCGACGATTCGCCGTGGCGCAAGAGAAAATTCGCCGCGACCTGCCGCTGGGTGGACGTGGTCGCTGCCGGCAACGAGGTTCTGGCCGGCGTGGCGCGCGCCGCTCGGCGCGCGCCGTCGACGATCCTGCCCACCTCGATCGATACCGCGCGCGTACCTGCCGACGACGGCGACGGCGGACGATCCGCCGACCATCGTCATGGATCGGCAGCCCCGAGAACCTCGTCTATCTGGAGATGATCCGCCCGGCGCTGGCGCGGCTCAGCGATTCGCCACCCGGCGCTCAAGATGCGGGTCATCTGTTCGCGGTTCCCGGACTGGCCCGAGGTCAACGTCGAACGCATTGCGTGGAGCTCGGCAACCGAGGCGCAGTCGCTGGCCGGGGCGCACATCGGCGTCATGCCGCTGACCGATGATGCATGGTCGCGCGGCAAGTGCGCGTTCAAGCTGCTGCAGTACATGGCCGCCGCGCTGCCCTGCGTGGCCTCGCCGGTGGGCGCCAATACCGAGGCGGTCATCGACGGGCGTCAACGGCTTTCATGCGCGCAGCACCGAGGAGTGGGAGCGGCAGTCTGGAGTCGCTGATACGATCGCCGGAGCTGCGCGCGCGCTTCGGCGCCGGCGGGCGCGCGCACGTCGAATCGCGCTACTGCGATGCGCGCTTACCGGGCACGATATCTGGAATTGCTGGCGCGGCGGCTCGCCGCGGGGCTGGAATGAAATGCGTCGCGGCCGGAAGCCGGTATCCTTCGCGCCATGCCCGCGATGCATATTTTTCAGATCCTGAATCACTACACCTCGCGCGAGGAACTCGATCCGGGCTTCGCCGTGTTGGACAACTCCGCGAACGAGCGGCCGGATTGGTTCGAGTATTGGCCGATCCGCCGAATTCCTGCTGCAGCGAGGCGCTGGACGAGGATGCCTATTACGGTTTTCTGTCGCCAAAATTCCGAGCTCAAGACCAGCTTGAGCTTCGCGCGTCGTGCGCGAGTTCATTCTCGGCGGCGGAGGCGCGGCCGAGGTCGTGCTGTTCAGCCCCAGCATTCACAACAGCGCGTATCTATCTCAACGTATTCGAGCACGGCGACGCCGAGCACCCGGGGCTCAAGCACGTCGCCCAGCGGCTGTTCGAGCGGCTCGGGTGCCGAGCGATCTGGACTCGCTCGTGTCCGATTCGCGCAATACCGTGCATTCGAATTATTTCATCGCCAAGCCGCGCTTCTGGCGGGCGTGGCTCGCGATCAACGAGCAGATGTTCGCGATCGCGGAAGCTCCGGCCGATGCGCTCGGCGAGGCGTTGCGCGCGCCGACGCGCTATCGCGGCGGCACTCGACGTGCAGATGAAGATATTCATCATGGAGCGAGATCGCGACCTGGCTGCTGACGTGACGGATCGCAGTTTCGCGGCGCGGGTGCGCGATCCGTTCGTGGCGCGCTCGCGGCATCTACAAGCTGCCCGTCGCCATCGTGTGCGATGCGCTGAAAATCGCCTATGCCACGCAGGGGCGGGCGCAGTACAGGGATGTATTCCTGTTGGTTCGGGGATTGCGCAGATTCTTGAATCTGCAGGTCCGGCTGGGCGGCGCGCTGGGGATTGCGGCACGTGCGGCCGACCTTGCGCGTTTGAAATCCTACTGGCTGCAGCAGCGTAGCGGCGCATCGATGAAACGATCGGCACCTTGGAGCAGTTCTGGCACGGCCGGCGGGTGCTGCTCACCGGGCATACCGGGTTCAAGGGCGCGTGGATGAGCGTGTGGCTCGCGGCGCCTGGGCGCGAGCGTCACGGGCTATGCGCTGGCCGCCCGCGACCGAACCCAATCTCTGGAACATGCTCTGCGCCGGGCGCAGGCCGCGGAAAGCGCGGCGCTCGGTGATCGCCGACATCCGCGACTGCGGCGCTCGTCGGCGAGACCGTGGCGCAGGCCGATCCGCAGATCGTGATTCACATGGCGGCCCAGGCGCTGGTCAGGGAGTCCTATCGCGACCCGCTCGGCGACCTACGCCACCAATGTCATGGGAACCGCCGCGCTGCTGCAGGCATGCCGCTCGCTGCGCGCATCTCGAGTGCGTCGTCATCGTCACCAGCGACAAGGTGTACGAGAACCGAGGCGAGGGACGCGCCTTCGAAGAAGGCGATCGGCTCGGCGGCCACGATCCCTACAGCAACAGCAAGGCCTGCACCGAACTCGTGACGTCGAGCTTTCGCGACAGTTTTTTTGCCGGCGGGCCGCCGATCGCCACCGCCCGCGCGGGCAATGTCATCGGCGGCGGCGATTGGTCGGAGGAGCGCCTCATTCCCGACTGCGTCCGGGCGCTCGATGCGGGACGGCCCGTGATCCTGCGCTACCCCGACGCCGTGCGGCCGTGGCAGCACGTGCTCGAACCCCTGTCGGGCTATCTCGCCCTGGCCGAAGGCCCTGGTCACGGCTGCCGAAAGCGGCGCCGCGCGCTGTCAATTTCGGTCCGGACCCGGCATCCTTCTGCACGGTGCGCGAGGTGGTGGACGCATTCAGTGGCGCGATTCGCGGGCAGGCCGGGCTGGGTGCGCGATCCGGCGCCGCAACCCGCCGAGGCGCAGGCGCTGACCTTGTCGTCGGCGCTGGCGCGGCACGCGCTCGACTGGCGTCCGCAGGCTCGACATGCGCGAATCGATCGCGTGGACCGCGGATTGGTATTTGGCCCATTCGGCAGGGGAGAACATGGCGGCATTTTCCGAAGCGCAGATCGCGCGGTATCGCGAATTGATGCGGCGTATCGCCATGAAGTGCGTGATTCTGGCCGGCGGCAAGGGCACGCGCATCGCCGAGGAGTCGAGCACGCGCCCCAAACCCATGGTGGAGATCGGCGCGCAGCCCATCCTCTGGCACATCATGAAGCTGTACGCGTCGTTCGGCGTGACGGAGTTCATCGTCTGCCTGGGTTACAAGGGCTACATGATCAAGGAGTATTTCGCGAATTATTTCCTGCATCAGGCGGATGTCACCTTCGACATGACCGAGAACCGCGTCGAGTACCACGATTGCCGCAGCGAGCCCTGGAAGGTGACGCTGGTCGACACCGGCGAGGAGAGCATGACCGGCGGCCGGCTCTTGCAGGTGCGCAAGTATCTCAATGCCGGGGAGCCGTTTTGCATGACCTATGGCGACGGCTTGGCCAACATCGATATCGGCGCGGAACTCGCATTCCACGCCGATCACGGCCGCAAGGCCACCGTGGCCTGCGTGCGTCCGCCGGCGCGCTTCGGCCGCATCGTCACGCAGGGCGCGCAGGTGGTTTCGTTCGAGGAAAAGCCGCTCGCCGAGGGCGGCCTGATCAACGGCGGTTTCTTCGTGCTGGACCCCAGTGTGCTGGAGTTGATCGACGGCCACGACACGGTTTGGGAGAAGGAGCCGATGGAAAGCCTGGCCGCCGGACGGCCAATTGGCCGCGTGGGTGCACCGCGGCTTCTGGCAGCCGATGGATACCCTGCGCGACAAGCAACACCTGAACTCGCTCGTGGGACAGCGGCGCGGCGCCGTGGAAGCTATGGGAAGGCTGAACGCGATCGGGGCGGCGAAATGAGCGGTGCAGTTCAATGGTAGGTCGGTGACCGGCTGCCGCGCATGCGGCGGCCGCTTGACCGTGACCATGGCCGATCTGGGGATGCAGCCCGCATCGAACGCCTTCATCGCGTCGCTTGCGATTCTGCGCACGACGAGAAGCGCTATCCGCTGCGCGCCAAGGTCTGCGAGGCGTGCAAGTTGGTGCAGCTGGACTACGACGTCGCGCCGCAGGAATTGTTCGCCAACTACGTGTATTTTTCGTCCTATTCGGATGAGTGGCTGGCGCATGCCAAGGAGTACTGCGGCATGGCGCGCCGCCGGTTCGGCCTCGGCTCGGCAGCTTGGTCGTCGAACTCGCGAGCAACGACGGTTACCTGCTGAAGAATTTCATCGACATGGGCGTGCCGGTGCTGGGCATCGATCCGTCCGGATACCGTGGCCGCCGCGGCCGAAAAAATCGGCGTGCCCACGCTGGTGAAGTTCTTCGGCGAGGGCCTCGCCAGGGAACTGGCTGGGCAGAGGCCGGCAGGCGGACTTGATCGTCGCCAACAACGTGCTGGCGCACGTGCCCGATCTCAACGACTTCGTCGCGGGCATTGCGCTGCTGCTCAAACCCCGCGGCACGGCGACGATAGAGTTTCCGCATCTGCTCGAGCTGATCGAACACGTGGAATTCGATACCATCTATCACGAGCATTATTCTTATTTTTCCCTGTATGCCATCGAGCAGGTGTTCGGCCGCCATGGCCTCAAGATCTACGATGTCGAGCGGCTGCCGACGCACGGCGGTTCGCTGCGAATCTACGCCGCGCACTCGCAAGCGCGCGGGGTTGAGCGACAGGGCGCTGCTGCGCGAAGTGCGCGCGCAGGAGCAGGCGGCCGGGTCTTCAGGATCTGTCCACTTATCTGCGCTTCGCAGAGCGCGTCGAGAACTGCCGGCGGTCGCTGCGGGCCTTTCTCGCGGACTGCGAAGCGCGAAGGCAGGACGGTGGCGGCATACGGCGCGGCGGCCAAGGGCAACACCCTGCTGAATTTTTGCGGCGGTGACGCCGGCCGATATCGCCCAAGTGGCCGACCGCAATCCGCACAAGCAGTCGAAATTCCTGCCGGGCACGCACATCCCCGTGGTCTCCCCGCAGGCGCTGCTGCGATCGAAGCCGGACTATGTGTTGATTCTGCCGTGGAATCTGCAGGAAGAGATCCGCCACCAGCTGCGCGAGATCGAAGAGTGGGGCGGCCGGTTCGTCACTCCGGTGCCGACGGTGCGCATCCATGATCTTCACTGAATCGCCCCTCGCGGGCGCCTACGTGATCGAGATGGAGCGCCTGGCGGACGAACGAGGGTTCTTCGCCCGAGCGTATTGCGCGGAGGAATTTGCGGCGCCGGACTGGGGCAGGAACTGCGCCAGTGCAGCGTCTCCTACAACGCGCATGCAGGCACATTGCGCGGCATGCACTACCAGGCCGCTCCGCGCGAGGAGCACAAGCTGGTGCGGTGCACGGCAGGTGCCGATGTTCGACGTCATCGTCGATATTCGCGCCTCCTCACCGACGTACCGGCGTTGGTTCGCGCGCGGAATTGACCGCGGGCAATCGCCGTTCGCTGTTCATACCGCCGGGATTCGCCCATGGTTTCGTGACTTTGAGCGAGCACGCCGAGGTGTACTACATGATCTCGGTGGCGCATTCGCCGCGAGCTCAGCCGCGGAGTTTCGCTGGAACGATCCGGCGTTCGCCATCGAGTGGCCGGTGGCGCCGGCGGTGATTTCGGCGCGCGACGCCTCCTATCCGCTCCTCGATGTGCACGGCCGCGGGTGATGCAGGGCAAGCGCGTGCTCGTGACCGGCGCGGGCGGCTTCATCGGGCGCTGGAGCGTGCCCGCGCTTCGAGCACGGGGGTTCGAGGTTCACGCCGTGCTGTCCGGGAAGGCCGACCGCGAGGTACCCGCGGAACTCGGCGGGGCGACGATTCACGTCGCCGATTTGTTGAACGACAGGTGCGCGGATGAATTGATGGGCGAGGTGAGCCCGACGCACTTGCTGCACTTCGCCTGGATCGCCGTGCCCGGCGTGTATTGGAGCAGTCCGGAGAATTTTCGCTGGGTGGAGGCGAGCGAGCGCCTGCTGCGCTCCTTCGGCGCGCGCGGCGGCCGCCGCGTCATGATGGCCGGAACCTGCGCGGAATACGATTGGTCGCGAGCGGGCGAGTGCGACGAACTGCGGAGCCCGCTGGCCGACGACACCGCGGCCGCCCCGAGTCCCTATGCCTCCTGCAAGATCGCCATGCAAAGGGCGCTCGCTGAATTCGGGCGCCGGGAGCAGGTGTCGACGGCATGGGGCCGCATTTTTTTCCAATTCGGCCCCTACGAGCACCCGGATCGGCTGGTGCCGTTCGTGATTCGTCAATCTGCTGCAGGGTCGCGAGGCACCGTGCTCGCACGGGAGGCAGATTCGAAGTTTTCTTCACGTGGCCGACGTCGGGGCCGCGTTCGCGGCGGTGCTGGACGGCGAACTCGAGGGTCCCGTGAATATCGGGTCCGACGAGCGCGTCGCCTGGCCGATCTCATCGAGCGCATCGGGCGGCAGATCGGCCGATCGGATCTGGTGCGCCTCGGCGCGCGGCCGCCGCGCGCCAGCGAACCGCCGTTGCTGGTGCCGCGGATAGCGCCGCTTGCGCGACGAGGCGCAGTGGCGGCCGCGCTTCACCTTGGATGAGGGCCTCAGCGATACCATCGCGTGGTGGCGCGCACCTTGGCCGACGCGCCGGCGTGCACATGACGCTGCTGCCGGGATGGCACCCGATGGTGGTGCATTTCCCGCTGGCGCTCGGGGTCAGTCCGCGGCCCTGCTGCTGCTGGCGGCGCGGCTGGTGCGCGAACAGCGGCGTGCTGCAACGCTCGCCACCGTGGGCACGTGGAATCTATGCGTCGCCGCCGTCGCCGCCCTGTTCGCGATCGCCACCGGAGTGGCGGCGGCCTGGTCGACCTGCACGTCGGCGCAGCCGCGCACCACGCCATTTCGCCGCATGTGCGATGGGCAATGTTCACCACCCTGGGCTGGTGTTGCTGGCGGTGTGGCGCGGCGCGGGCAGCGCGTCAGGAGTCGCGCCCTGCATGGCCCTTTGTGGTGTGCTGCTGGCGCGTCCGCGGCCCTGGTCGTGACCGGCTATCGTGGCGGCCAAAACGTGTATCGATACGGCGTCGGGGTGCACGGCGCGGTGTCGGCCGTGCACCCTGTCGAATCGTCATGCTACGGCTGTTTCTCGAGAACGGAGGTCATCTTCGTCCCGTGCACCGGGTCGGTGTCCTCGTAAGTGATGGACTTGCCGTCAGGGGCAACCGACCAGACGATGATGTCAAACACCTTGCCTTGACGCCGATCGGTTTCCTCGAGCTGACTGTCGCTGACCTTTTTCAAGGTCACCATGGTTTTGCCGGGATCACCGACGGTCGGGTACTCCTTGCCGTCGAATTTCGCGTCGGTGGCTTGCCCGTTCCAAATCATCTTGAGACCGTTGGCTGTTGATTCCAGCCTGACCGTTCGCGCCACGTCCGACATATCCGCCACACTGTCCTGCATCCACGACCCCGAGAGCGCATGCGCGCCCGCTGCAGCGGGGCCAACCCGCTTTTCGGTGAACGACCCGCTGAATGGTTTTTCGCCAACGTAACTGGTGAACTTGCCGGTGAACTTCGCGCCGTCCGGCGATACGGTGACAGTCTGGATGGATATGACTTTGCCGGCCTTCTTGTCGCTGATCTCGACGCTCGCAGCATTCAGTATTTTCACCGACTCTTGATCCACATAGGCGTGGTCCGGCACGGGCTGATCCGTACCGTCGGCCTTGATCTTGTAGGGCGGTGCGCAGCTTTTGCAATCATATATGCCGTTGCTGATTTCGTAGACATCGGGCTTGCCGGAGAACTGATACGAATCGAGCCGTGTCTTCCAGGTTCCGTCAAACGGGCTTTTCGCGATGGCGATCGCGGGGATGAACAGCACCAATACCAATACTCTTTTCATTGGACTCTCCCTGTTTGTTTTGATGTATCGCACGATCAGCCGCGCCGCCGGCGTGGCGTGTGCGCGACGCTAGTTTATAGCGATTGCACGCGGACTCCCATCGGTACAAACGATGACGCCGTGCGGCTTTGGGGCGCCGCACGGCGTCTGAGTGCGGTTTTGTCTAAGTCCGCGATCTATTGCGCCGGCGCCTGTCCCGTGAAGTACGCCAGCACATAGGCCTTGAGAGAGCAAGACGACGAGTCGAGCCGGCCGCGGAGAAGA
>CAVUYL010000012.1:0-10460 GCA_963745705.1 uncultured Gammaproteobacteria bacterium
GGGCTATTGTCGTCGGCGCGGGCCTACGTCGGCGGGGAAAGCTTGTGGTCGAAGGCGCAGAAAGATGCGGTATTTCACCTGCAAAAGTACGCCATCAACCGGGATCCGGAAGAACTGCGCCAATTTCGCGCCAAACTCGCAATTCCCGCTGGGCGACCACGATTGCCCGCATCGAGATGAACAAGCCGTCTCCGGATCATCAACCGGGTAAGGCAGGGCTTCATCGACGGCGGCATTCATCCGGACGACATCGACGGCATGTTCGATCTTTACCGCAGATTCAACTGGCTCGGATTCCATGCAGCGCGCGACCCACGCCTGGGAGGAGGGCGACCGCTACATCGCCCAACTCAATGAGGCAGGAAATCTACTGCAGCGCGAGATCGAGTCGCCGTCGCCGCGCGCCGCGGCCCTCCGAGCGGCTGCTCGCCGATATCGGCAGAATCAACGAAAATCTCACCCCCGTCGAAAACCGGTTCGTCGATGCCTTGAGCGACAGCCTCGCGCATGACGTACCGATGGCTGCGGGTGGTCATCTTCGCCGCCACCCCCGGGCTTTTATTGCTGGGAATCGCGTTGTCGCTGCGGATACTTCAGACAGCGCAGGCGCACCGAGAGTCAACTGAACCACATCGCCCTCCATGACGATCTGACCTCGCTCCCCAATCGATTGATGTTCAACCGATGCCTGGACCGCGCGCTCGGCAGGCACCGCCGCGCCGGCAACGGCATGGCCGTCTTGTTCATGGACTTGGACCGCTTCAAGGTGATCAACGACTCGCTCGGGCACGAGATCGGCGATGATCTGCTGCGCCAGGTGGCCGAGCGCCTGCGCGCGCAATGCCGGGAAGGGGATACGGTGGCGCGGATGGGAGGCGATGAGTTCGCCGTGCTCATGGAAAATCACGACAGACCTGACGGATGTCTCGGCCTGCGGCCGGCGCCTCGTCGAAGAAATGAGCGCACCCTATCTGTCTCCGGGGCAAGGATTGCCGCGTCACGGTCAGCATCGGCATCAGCATCTTCCCCGGCGACGGCAATCGATTCGCAGGCGCTGCTCAAGGCGGCCGACGTCGCCATGTATCGCGCCAAGGAGACCGGCCGAAACAATTTCCTGTATTACTCGCCCCAGATGAACGTGCACACGCTGGAGCGGCTGGAGCTGGAATCGGACTTGAGGCATGCCTTGGAGCAGGGTGAATTGCTGCTGCATTATCAGCCCAAGGTGGAATTGGCGACCGGGCTCGAATCAGCGGGATCGAGGCGCTGCTGCGCTGGCAGCACCCGATCCGCGGACTGGTACCGCCCAAGGAGTTCATCTCCTCTGGCCGAAGAGACGGGACTGATCGTGCCCATCGGCGAATGGGTGCTTGCCACCGCGTGTGCGCAGACCAAGGCGTGGCAGGACGAGGGGCATGCAAACATCAGCGTTGCCGTCAATCTGTCGGCGCGCCAGTTCGCCGATCCCATGCTGCTGCCGAAATTGACCCGAATCATCCGCGACAGCGGTCTCCATCCATCGAAGCTCGAACTGGAAATCACCGAAAGCATGGTCATGTCGCACGGCGAAGGCGCCGTCGCGGTGCTCGAGAGCTTGAAATCCCTCGGCGTGCAGATCGCGCTCGATGACTTCGGAACGGGTTATTCGTCGCTCGCCTACCTGAAACGCTTCCCGATCGATACGGTGAAGATCGACCGCTCGTTCATCCAGGACATCCCGGCGGACTCCGACGACCGGAAGATCACTCGCGCCATCATCGCAATGGCGCATAGCATGAGGCTCAAAGTAGTGGCTGAGGGAGTCGAAACGGCGGAGCAGCTGTCATTTCTGCGCGCCCAGCGACTGCGATGCGGTCCAGGGATATATTCTTTATCGGCCGCTGGCTGGGGAGGCGGTGGCGGAGGTTCTCGAGCTCGATCGGCGCGGCGAAACATCGCGAGCCGCGATTCGCGCCTGATCGAATCGCGACGATCGCAAAGCGCAGCTGTGAGCTGTGGCCTCATTGACGCGTCTGAGCCCCTACCCAATGGGTCGTTTTCGGCCCCTCGCCGATTTGAAAGCGGCGCACAACCTGCTCGAGCAGGCGATCGGCCTTCGTCACGCGCTCGTGCTGCCGAAGGTGCTCGAGCCAGGAGTCGGTCAGAAAGGTCTCGATGAAGCGGCCGTCCTGCGCGGGGTCCTCAAATATTCCCCAGTCATAAGCGCCGTCTCGACGCCGTTCGCGTGCGCTCGCCGCGAGCGCGTGCAGGAACGGTTCACGGTTCTTCGGGTCGATGCGGTATTCGACCGTCACCAGAACGGGTCCACGGTCCGGTTCGATGGCGTGCGATGTGATCGGCGCCGGCCAATGCATGGACGGCGACAGATCGACCGTCGCGCCCGTCTGCAACTTCCAGCGCCAAGTCAGCGGAATCGCAATCATCGCACCCGCGGCGGCCAGGAGCAGAGCGCCGGGTAAGCCGATCACGGCGGCAAGCTCGCCCCATATCGCACTGCCGATCGTCAGCGCGCCGAACATCACGGTCACATACACGGCAATCCCGCGCCCGCGCACCCACTCCGGCAAAGCATCTTGGGCGGAAACATTGAGGCTCGACACCGCGGCGATCCACGAGGCACCGGCGATGAGACTCGCTGCAACGGCGGTAGCGGAATCGTGCGCGAGGGCAAACAATCCGGTCGCCATCGAGGTTGCCAGGGTGGCGATCGAGAGCAGCCGGTCTGCGCCCCATCTCGCCCTGAGCGATCGCAGCAGGAATGCACCGGCGACGGCAGAGGCGCCGATGATGCCGAGCAATATTCCGTACAGTGCCGGGCCGCCGGCGATCTGGCTGCGTGCGACGAGCGGCAACAACGCCCAGTAAGCACTCGCAAATCCGAAGAACGCGATCGCCCGAATCAGTGTCGCGCTGAGGTGCCGGTTATAGCGCGCGTGCCGGAGGCCGGTGCGAACGGCACTGCCGAAGGACTCCGGCGGAAGGGGCGTGCGGCTTCTTCTCGGTGGATGCCACCAGATGAGGGCTGCAATGACTCCTACGTTGCTGAACGCGTTGAGCCAGAACGGCGCCGCAATTCCCATCGCTCCGACGAGGATGCCGCCGATTGCCGGTCCGACGGCGCGGCTGACGTTGATGCCCACACTGTTCGCCGCAACGGCCGCGGGCAGATCGGTCTTCGACACGAGCTGAGGCACGACCGCCTGCCATCCCGGGGCTGTAATCGCCGAGCCAACGGTGACAATGAAGCTGAATAGCAATAGAGAGAGCGGCGTCATGAGATGCAGCCATACGAGCACCGCGAAGGCGGTCGAGGTTATGGTGATCGCGGCCTCGCCGAAGATCAGGAGTCGGCGCCGATCCACGATATCGGCAAGCGCACCCGCCGGAATGGCGAACAGGAACATCGGCAGGTTGTTGGCAACCTGCACCAGCGAGACAATGAGCGGGTCCGGGTCAAGGCTCGTCATGAGCCAGCCTGACGCGACGTTGTACATCCAGCCGCCGATGTTCGACACGACCGTTGCGGTCCAGATCAGCGCGAATAGCCGGTTGCGAAACGGCGCCCACGCGGATGCAGCGACCGACGGCGGCGGCGCAGTGGGCGGGTCATTCGCTTTTGGGGCATTCATCCTGTCAGTCGCGATGCAGTAAAACCGCAATGGATGTTTTCACGTGCGGGGGATTTAGCCTTCCGGCAGCGCCGCATTAATCAGATCCGCACGACCCGCTTTCAGCTTCTCCAGCTGCAGACTATTGTCCCACGACCGGCGGCATTGCGGACACACTCGGAGCTTCCGCCCGAGAGCGACACCCGAGCCCGGATCGCCTCCAAGGGATTGAGCGCCGCTGCCGAAGGGCTCGGCTGCTGCGACGACTGTCGCGGCGATACGTGGGCGTCCACCGCCATATCGACCGACAGCTGCAGCTCTTGACCGCTGCGCTCGAGTACCCACGTCACATGGCGCGCCGAGGGATCCTGCGCGGCGAAGTCCAGCGTCATCTGCGCAATGCGCAGAATCACGGGCTTCAGGCCATCCGGAATGTCTCTCTCATTGACCAGAGCCCGTGGTTCGATCACCAAGCCGGGGTCGAGCGCTCTGGAATCGACCCACAACGAGTTCAGCGTGGCCAGCAGGCCGGCTTCCTGCATTCTCGGCGGCCGCAACTGCAAAGCAACGGCGCGTGCATCTTGGATGACCGCCTGCAGCGAAGGGATGATCGGTTCCGGGATGCGCTCAGACGAATGGCTGCCCGCAGCGACGCGCTGCGTGCTCCTCAGCAGATACATGATGGCGGCGAGCGACTGGCAAACGCCATCGTGCAGGCGTAAAAACGCTTTCGTCTTCTTGTCCTCCTCCCACTCCATCATTCGGTTCGACAGCTGGCGTACCGATTGCGCGGTTTCGTGCGGGTGGCGTATGGAGGACTGGAAAGTCAGATACAGCGATAACACCGCCAAGGCCGTGTAAACCATCAGCCAGAAGGTCTGGCCGAGCGGCACGTGCCATCCAGAGTGTCTGCTCGAGGAGAGAGCCGCAAGCTCGCTCAGTCCCGCCGCAATCGGACGGTCTTCGCCTTTGACTACGCTGTCGATCTCCTGAATGGTGGCGTGTCTGCTCTGCATGTTGCGCACTTCGAAGAGCGCTGCTCGGTAAGCAGAAAGCGCCGGCCGCAGAGCCCCAAGCACCCGGGTCTCATCTGGCTGAGGGGCGCCCTGAGCGCCATATTGAGTCACGGTACGGTCGGCAGCCTGAAGATGCCGATCAAAGTCGTCGCAATAAGAGGTGTCGCCTCGCAGGAGGCAATCCTTGAAATCCTGCACCGCATGTCCCAGTTCAACCTGTCCGAGCAGCGCGAGCTGTCGCTTCTGGGCTTCAGCATGGCGTTCGTCGCTCTGGCGATGGAAGTCGCGGGCAACATCGACGCCGGTGCCGATGGCGAATGCGAGTAAGAGCGCGGCGATGCCGGCGGTCACACCCCGGGGCAGCGGCCAACGGGACTTGAGTATCGTCTCTGCCGTCGGGCGATCGGATAGCTTTTCAAATTCTAGAGGGGGGTCGATCATGAGAAGGTGATCTGATGTTCGATCGCATAGCGCACGAGCTCGGCTACGGTGCGCATATTGAGCTTACGCAGCACGTTGAGCTTGTGAGCGCTGACTGTCTTGGCGCTGAGCGTCAGGCGCCGCGCAATATCGTTGATCGTCTTGCCGTCGGCGATCAGGCTGAAAACCGCCAGTTCCCGCCTTGACAATCGTTTGTACAGAGGCGCGACGTCATCCTGAAGCGCCAGGCGCAGAGCGAGGCTCTCCGCGATATTAGGGCTCAGAAAGAGCGCACCGGTGACGACTCGTCGGATGGCGCTGATCAGGAGTTCGGGGGTGACATCCTTGGTCAGGTAGCCGTGCGCACCGGCTTTGAGGGCGCGCGCCGCGTATTCACTTTCCGTGTGCATGGTCAGCACCACCGTGTGAGCGTGCGGCTGGGCCGTGCGCACGTGCGCGATCAGGTCGAGGCTGTCGCGTCCCGGCGCGGACACGGGTATTGCGATATCGAAAATGACCACGTCCACGCGATGTACTTGCAGCTGCTCGAGCGCCTCTTCATAGGTTCCCGCTTCCGCAACCACGTTGAGATCCGGCTGATTAACAAGCAGTGCCCGAATGCCCTTGCGAACGAGGATGTGGCTATCAGCGATGATGATATTGATCAATCTGGCGCTCCAGCGTGCCTAGCGACCAACTGTAGACTGTTGCTCCCCAACTATACCGAGAGATACGCCCGAATTTGAATGGGTGAAACACTTAAGCCCGGCCGGTGTTCCGACAGCGGTAGGGATTTCGGACTGCTTGCCCGATTACTTATGTTAAGTAATTTCGGGTGACCCTTTCAGTATGCGTCGGTCGAAAAGGCGGACTATAGCGGGAATTACGCTTAAATAATAGTGGGTATTAGCCCTATATATATCAAGCATAATGCCCGATCTAATGAAGCACTACGCCTGATTCGAGGTCGGGCATTCAGCTTGAAACCTCCGGGGTTCGACATACCGACATGAGCGACTACACGATAACGTTTAAAGTTCGCAACGGTCGCATCCGGCGCAAGATCGCCGAGTGCGGTTTTGGCAACGTCAGTGAGCTGTGCCGCAAGTCCGGATTACATCCCGAACGGGTCGGTGCGCTGTTGAACTTGAAACTCTCGCCGCTGACGCGGGCCGGCCGCTGGCGCGGACCGGCGGCCGCCTTGGCAGAGGTGCTTGGCTGTACCTGCGAGGAACTCTTCAGCGAGACGCAGCGAACGCTGACGCTGCGCGACAACCGCGGCGAGTGCTGCATCACGGAAGTCGGTTTGCTCGAGCTATCCGGCAGAGTTGAACGGCCGTTGCTGGAAAATCCTGAAGAACAATTGCTGGAGGAGGTTGACGAGCAGACGAAGGCCGACGTGATCCGCCGAGCGTTGGACGGCCTGAAGCTCGGGGCGCGGGATCGGAGAATCGTCGAAAGCCATTTCGGCATCGGCTGCGAGGAGCAAACGCTAGCCGACCTCGCTTTGGAGCACGATGTTTCAACTCGGTTCGTGCAGACTCGCCTGAACAAGGCGTTGCTGCGCCTAGGCGGTCGCAAAGCAGCGACGCGCCGATCGCTTCTGCAAGCCTACCGACCTGCCGACGCCATGGGCACGGCGGACGAAGCGCGTGTGCGGCAGGCGCAGATGCGCCGCGCTGAAAAGAAGACCGAGACGCAATCGGCGATGATGTAACTCGCAGAGAACGGTTCGAGTTCCCGGCGCGGAGGCTACGCGCCAGTTTTCCCCGCTGCCATCCACTCATTGCCCAGTGTGATCTTGGCCCGGGAATGCGTTAAATCCAAACGCACCTCGCGAGAAATACGCAAACGCCCTAAGCGTATTTCTAATAACCAATAAAGCGTTCCCTACCTTAATGGTAGGTATTCCGCCTCTATTAAATAAGCATTCAGCTGTTTATAACGAGCACACGGCTTAGCAATACCAAGACTATCGCTTGAGTCTGCACATCGCCGCCGGCGGATTTCGAGGAACGACAAGAGAAAACGACATGAAGTTGGGGATTTTCAAAATTCATTTTTTTTCAGCTTTGCGTAATCGCCGCGCGACTGGCGCCGGCGGGTTGCCAATCGAGTCGCCGACGTTCGGTGAGAAAGCACTTTGGCAGGCGCGTCGCACGCTTGCAGCTTTGGAAGGAGGTTGTACTGCCATGAGAAAGTCGCTCCAGGTTTGGTTGCCCCGCGTGCTGTTGGGTCTCATTCCAGCGCTCGCGAGCGCTCAGACATCCGTGTACCAGGGTGGTGGATCGTTTCGGGTGCAATGTCCAACCGCCACCATCCGGCATCCGGGCACCACATCCACCGGCGTCACGCCGAGCCTTGTCGTAAACCCCACTCCTACTACTACCGAGGTTCCGTATACCGGCCCGGTGGTCAGGACGGTGACGCAAAGTCCGCCGCAGCTAAGAACGGTGTACGGAGCCTCGTCGACCGGCGTCACGAGCGACCAGAACTACACCACGGTCCCCCAGAGCACCACGTTCAGTCCCGCATTGACCATCACCGACAGCGGCGGGGCGATCAAGTGCCAGCAGATCTCGGGAGGCGACGGGATGATGACGGAGGCGGACGGCAATCAGACCTTCATGTATTCGTTCGGTCCGCTCTCGGGTCTCGGAAAAATCCGCAACGGGCAACCCGGGACCGACTTCGCCGCGGTTTTCAACAGCGCATACACGGCGGGGCCGAATTACGTGAATGGCCAACCGAATCCGCTGTATGTCGCCGGCACGGATCCGAATGATCCGATCGCCGTTGGCGCGAACGCGGCCATCACCGACCCCGCGGGAATCATGAATACCGGCGTGATCGACGGCAACATTCCCGCCCCGCTGATGGCCTTCGATGAGGACGACGAGTATTTCCTGACGCTCACGAATGTCGGCATGATCATGCGGCCGGACCTGTTCGAGCAGCACACCGTGCATTTTCATGGCTATCCCAACGCCTCGTCCTTCTATGACGGCGTGCCGGATGCCTCGATCGCGATCAACATCGGCGGCAGCTTCACGTATTACTACTTGGCTCCGGACGCCGGGACGTATTTTTTTCACTGCCACATCACCCCGCCCGAACACTTGCAGATGGGTATGACGGGGCAGCTCTTCGTGCGTCCGCGGCAGAATCGAACGCCAGTGGGTAACGACGTCTACAACACGTCCCTGCTTCAGCAGAAGGATCTGCGCACAGCCTGCAATCCTGCACTCCCTGCTAATCCGGCCACGCAGCCGGGCGGCGATATTCTCTGTTCAGTGCCGCTGCCGGCTAAAGATGTCGGCTTCAAACAAGGGACGGATGCGAGCGGCAACACTTACAAGTATGTCTACAACGATGGCGACGGCAGCACGCGCTACGACATCGACGTGCCACTTCAGATCCATGGTTTCGATCCGAATTTTCACTTTGTCGGCATGACCTTCAACCCGGAAGGGTTTGCGGACATGAAGGATAAATACTTCCTGCTGAACGGCCGCAGCTATCCCGACACGGTAGGCATCCCGCCGGGCGCGACCGTGGATGGGAACATCCTGCCTGCGGCCTGGACCGGCGGTGTCTCGGGTGCCACGAATCCGGATCCAGCGACGCATGCCATCTCGACGACGGACACTGACAGCTTGAGCCGTCCTTCTCAGCCTCTGCCCAGCTTGATCACGCTCAACAGCAAGGGTGGGCCCAGCGGCGTCTGCGGCCAGCCGGTATGCGGACAGAGGGCGGCGCTGCGCATTTCGGACCTCGACGTCCAGGAATACCAGACTCTTTCGTCCGTCGGTATCCCGATGCTGCTGATTGGATTCAACGCGAAGATCCTGCGCGACCAGGCGGGCAACAATCTCTACATCACAACAAACTCGATCACTCTCGGCGGCGGCGAGTCGCTCGACGTCATTCTAGACAGCACTGGCGTCACCCCCGGTACCTACTTCCTCTACACGCCGCAACTCGATCATCTTTCGAACGACGCCGAGAATTTCGGCGGCCTGATGACCGAAGTGGTTGTTCTTTAGGAGACTGCAGCAATGAGCTACGCGACTTCAAATAACATGTCTGCGGTCACTCGACTCCTCGCGGCCGGTGTGGTGGCGGGTGTCTGGGCGGCTGCGGCGCACGCCGCCGCCCCTGGCATCACGGCCACCCCAGCCAGCATCAGCCCAGGAGTGTTCAACCTAAACGCGGGCCCGACCATCAGTAGCCAGCCGGACGGGGAGCTGATTTATTCCTGGGGCTACGGCTGCAGCACGGTCAACTCCGCCACGTATTCGCCGGCGGCCTTCGCCACGCTCGGGTTTTGTCCCTCAGTGCAGCTGCCGGGTCCCACACTGATTGTCAAGGAAGGATCCACGTTCACGGTGACGCTGACGAACAGTCTGCCGAAGCCCGCGGGCAATACGTCGATTTTGTTTCCGGGTTTGGCGGTGACCACCAGCTGCAGCGCGTCCACGCCCGTCGGCGTTGCCGGTCTCCAGACGTGCGAGGCGGTTCCCGGCGGGACTGTGACGTACACCGTGACGGCCGCCCTGGGCACGGCAGGGACGCACGCCTATTACAGCGGTACTCAACCGGACTTGCAGATCGAGATGGGTCTGTTCGGCGCAGTGATCGTTACGCCCGCGACCACTCCCAGCAACTGCACGGTGACGGAGCCGGGTCGGGTTGATTACCGGCAATCGGCGGCCGCCTACGATCACGCCGCGACCTGCTACGACCGCGAGTACTTGGTGCAGTGGTCCGAAATGGATCCCAAGATTCATCAGCAGGTATCGGATCAATTGAAGCAAATCGCCACGTGCGCGACCGGTGGCCAGTTCAACTGCGCGACCGCGCTCAGTGTGGTGACCGAGCCCTACCATCCGAATTATTTCATGATCAACGGGCGCTCCATGCCGGACAACATGGATACCAACTACGCGCCGAATTATCCGAACCAGCCGTACAACGCCAACCCGCACATGCATCCCGGCGAGCAAGTGCTGGTGCGCTATATCGGACAAGGACATTGGCAACATCCCTTCCACGAACACGGCAACCACGTGCGCATCCTTGGACGCGACGGGCACTTGATGGTCACCCAGACGGACCCGACACTGTTGGCCGGACGAATGGAATTCGACACCGATACGACCCCCGGCCAGGCCGCTGACGGCATCTTCTACTGGTCGGGCAAGGGCCTCGGCTGGGATATCTTCGGCCACACAGCCACCAACACGCTTAATCCTCCATGTTATCCGGACGTGAACGGCTACTACACAACCTTGAGCAGTCCACCCGCGGTGATTCCGAGCTATACGGCCGGCGTCATGACGAGTGGCACGCCGAACTACTATGAGTGGTGCGCCGACCATGACTTGCCCCTCGAGGTGAATCCTGTCGGCATGGT
>CAVUYL010000013.1:0-552678 GCA_963745705.1 uncultured Gammaproteobacteria bacterium
GACATCGAGCGCGCCTGGGTCGTGCACGGGGCCGCGGGTTGGGACGAGGCCACACCCATCGGTCCTTTTCTGGCATTCGATGTGAGCGGTGCGGGGATTCGCCGCTACGACATCGATCCGCGGGAATTGATGCTGGCGCCCTGCCATCAGCGCGACTTGGCCGGCGGCGACGCCGCGGCGAATCTTGCGGCATTGCTCGATGTTTTTGCAGGCCGCGACCGCGGTCCGCACTATTGTGCGCTGATCCTGCAATGCGGCCTTGCCTTGCACATCGCCGGCCGCGCGGCATCCGTGCAAGACGGAATCGACTTGGCGCGCACCGCCTTGGACAGCGGCCGGGCGCAGGAGTGGCTGGGAGGCCTGCGGCAATTCGCGGCGGCAAACCGGCAGATCGCCTCGAGGGGTGTGAACAGTTGAGCGGCTTTCTCGACGACATGGCTCGATCGAGCGCGGCGCGCGTGGCGCGGGCGCTTCACGATGAGCCGGCGGAGGCTTTGGCGCGCCGCGCCCGGGCTGCGCCGCCCAGCGCACCCTTGCGCTTGTCGGCCTTGGGGTTCGATGTCATCGCGGAACTCAAACTGCGGTCCCCGGCCGCGGGGCTGCTCCGCGACGCAAGCCAGGATTGGTTGGGGCGCGTCGCCGCCTATGCGCGCGGCGGCGCCGCAGCGGTGTCGGTTCTGACCGAACCCACTCGTTTCGACGGGTCACTGGAACATTTGCGCCAGGCGGCGGCGGCACTGGCCCCGCTAGGGGTGCCGGCGATGCGCAAGGATTTCTTGGTCGACTCCTACCAGGTGTTGGAAGCGCGCGCCGCCGGCGCGGGCGGCGTCCTCGTGATCCTGCGAATGTTGCCCCGAAGGCGAATCATCGAGCTGCTGGATACCGCGGCCGAGCACGGCATGTTCGTGCTGTTGGAGGCGTTCGACGCGGTCGATTTGGGAACCGCGCGCGATCTCGCGGCGGCGCGTGCGCGCGCGGAGCCGATATTGATCGGCGTGAACTGCCGCGATCTACAGACTCTGGCGGTCGCAGAGGGGCGGTTCGCGGAGCTGGCGCCGTTGCTGCCGGCGGGTTGGCCGGCCGTCGCCGAGAGCGGCGTCGCATCGGCCGCCGATGCGCGCCGCACACTGGGGCTGGGCTATCGGCTGGCGCTGGTCGGTACCGCCCTGATGGCGAGCGACGATCCCGCGCAGCTGCTCCGCGAAATTTTCGCGGCGACACGCACAGTGCAACCCTAAATGGCTACACTCGGCGCCATGTGGATAAAAATATGCGGCATCACCAGTGCAGATGCGGTGGCTGCCGCCGCGGAGGCCAATGTCGACGCGATCGGCTTCGTCTTCGCGCCGAGCCCGCGGCAGGTGACGCCCGGTCAGGCGGCGCAACTCGCCGCGCTCGCGCCGCCGGGGATTTTGCGCATCGCGGTTGCACAGCATCCGTTGCAGATGAAGGTCGACGAAATCTGTCGAATACTGAAACCGGATTATTTTCAAACGGACGTCGAGGACTTGCGCGAATTGAAGATTCCGGCGCACATCAAGGTGCTTCCCGTGGTGCGTTTCGGCCGCAAAACGCCCAATCCTTTGCCCGGGCGCATGTTGTTCGAAGGCCCGTCGAGCGGCATCGGCGAGCTGGCCGATTGGGGGCGTGCGGCGGAACTCGCGCGGCAAACCGAGGTGATTCTCGCCGGCGGCCTGTCCCCCCAAAATGTGGCGGAGGCGATCCAGGCGGTACGCCCCTTCGGCGTGGACGTGAGCAGCGGCGTCGAGGAAGTCCCGGGAGTCAAGGACCCGGTTAAAATCCACGAGTTTGTCAGGGCGGCGCGCGCCGCCGCCGCAAGCCTGGAGTACGACGCATGAATTCAGCACGGCACAACGCTGCGGCGGCTGCCGATTATCCCGATGCGCGCGGCCGTTACGGCGCTTTCGGCGGCCGCTACGTTCCGGAGACCTTGGTGCCGGCGCTCGACCGGCTGCAGGCGGGCGTCGAGCGCTTCTTGCACGACGCTGAATTTCAGGCGGAGTTCAATCACGAACTAAAGTCGTGGGCGGGCCGGCCCACGGCTCTCTCCCATGCGCCGACATTGAGCAAACGTTGGGGGGCCGAGGTCTGGCTCAAACGGGAGGATCTGGCTCATACCGGCGCGCACAAGATCAACAACGCCGTTGGTCAAACGCTGTTGGCGAAGCGCCTGGGTGCCAAGCGCATCATTGCCGAAACCGGCGCGGGGCAGCATGGCGTGGCGAGCGCTGCGGCGGCCGCGCGCTTCGGTATGCCCTGCGTGGTCTACATGGGGGCGGTCGACGTGCAGCGGCAGGCGCCCAACGTCGGACGCATGCAGCTGCTGGGCGCCACGGTAGTGCCCGTGACCGGCGGCGATGCGACCTTGCGCGCGGCGATCGACGAGGCATTGCGTGATTGGGTGTCCGATCCCGACGGCACATACTACAACTTGGGCTCCGCGGTGGGACCGCACCCGTATCCCTACCTGGTGCGCGAACTGCAGGCCGTGATCGGGCGCGAGGCGCGGGCACAGATGCTGGAATCGGCGGGCGCCTTACCGGATGCCGCCGTGGCCTGCGTGGGCGGCGGCTCGAACGCCATTGGCTTGTTTCATCCTTTTTTGGGCGACGCGGCGGTGAAACTGATCGGCGTGGAGGCGGGCGGCCGCGGCGCCGGACTCGGGGACAACGCGGCCTCGCTGACTTTCGGGACTCCCGGTGTCTTGCAGGGCAGCTATACGCTGATACTGCAGGACGCTCATGGCCAGGTTCGGGAGACTCATTCGGTGTCCGCCGGCCTGGATTACTCCGGCGTCGGCCCCGAACATGCCTACTTGATGAGAAGCGGACGCGCCGTCTATGAATCCGCGACGGACGACGAGGCCCTGGATGCGCTTGCGGAATGCGCCCGGTACGAGGGCATCCTGCCGGCCATCGAAACTGCGCATGCGTTCTTCGGCGCGCGGCGCTATGCCGCTGAACACCGCGGCGCGAGAATTCTCATCGGCTGCTCCGGGCGGGGCGACAAGGACATGTCCATTCTGCAGAGCACGCTCTTGAAGGACATGGGGTAATGAACGAAGCGCCGCCGTCCGTGCCGCGTGACGCGGTCGCCGCTGCCATTCAAGCGGCGGCCGGGCGGGGCCGGCCGGCGCTGGTGGGTTTCCTCACAGCTGGATTCCCTTCGCGGCGCGCGTTCAAGGCCAACCTGGCCGCGGTCGCCCAGGTTTGCGATGTGGTTGAAATCGGCGTTCCCTTCAGCGATCCGATGGCGGACGGCACCACCATCCAACGGGCGAGCTACGTCGCCCTGGCGGACGGAGTCACTCTGCCGTGGATACTCGAGGAGGTCGAATCGCTGCAGCCGCGGTACACGGCGCCCATTCTCTTGATGAGCTACTTGAATCCACTGCTTCAGTACGGGCTGGATGCGCTGCCTCGAGCGGCCGCAGCGGCCGGGGTCGCCGGCTTCATCGTTCCGGACCTGCCGTTCGAGGAGAGCGACGATCTCAGGAGGGCGCTCGACGGCGAGGGCCTGGCGCTGGTGCAGATGGTGACCCCGGTGACGCCGCCCGAGCGGCTGGCGATGCTGTGCCGGGGCGCCAAGGGCTTTGTCTACGCCGTGACCATGACGGGCACCACGGGAGCAGGCAAAGGGCCATCGACGGGCGTGCCCCTCAAGGTGCTCGAGTACATGGATCGCGTCAAGCGCTGCTCCGACATCCCTGTGTGTGCGGGCTTCGGCATCCGTTCGCGCGAGCAGGTGGCCCGCTTTGCGGGCCACGTGGACGGTGTGGTGGTCGGCTCCGCCTTGGTGGAGGTTTTGGAGCGAGGCGAGGATGTGGGTGCTTTCCTGCGGTCGCTGCGCGAATGAAGCGAGTGTTCCGAGCGGGGTCGCTCATCCAGGTCGCGCATGCGCGCAACGTGCTGCTCACCGCCGGGATCGAAAGCGAATTGCGCAACCAGTACCTGGCCGGGGCGCTGGGCGATTTGCCGATGTTGGAAACCTGGCCGCAGCTTTATGTCGAGGACGCGGACGAAGCTGCCGCCCTGCGCGCCCTGGCTCGCGCGGCCGCGGCGCCGACCGGCGCCTGCTGGACCTGCGAGATCTGCGGCGAGCTGCTCGAACCGCAATTCACCAGCTGCTGGCGCTGCGGGGCTGCAGCCCCGCAGACGCCATAGCTACCGTTTTCCTGAAGCGGCGTGTCAGACAAACACTGACATGAAATCGCGCGAATTCTGAGCTCCAGATCAGCGTCTGGCGCTGGCGACGTCGCGCTGCACGGGTTACAAATCTCGCAGTGTTCAGTGTAACGATTACACGGATGCGCGCAGGAGGTTTGCAATGAGCAGTGTCAGTATGAGCAGCGTCAACCATCGAGTGGCGGGACTGACGGGGCCGATGGCCGTAGACGGTTCCATGTTGGGCGCATCCCCGGTCATGCAAGAGGTGTTCCGGCTCATCGAGCGGGTCGGGCCCACCGAAGCAAGCGTGCTGTTGACCGGTGAAAGCGGGTCGGGCAAGGAGCTTGCGGCCCGCTCGATTCACGATTGCAGTGCGCGGCGCGCCGGACCTTTCATTGCGGTCAATTGCGGCGCCATACCGGCAGGACTCATCGAGGCCGAGTTGTTCGGCTACGCCAACGACAGCTTCAACGGGACAGAACGTGCACGCACCGGGGTGTTCGAGCGGGCCGCAGGCGGGACGCTGCTGCTCGACGAAGTCACCGAAATGCCCCTCGATATGCAGATCCGGCTGCTGCGGGTTTTGGAGACCCAAAAATTCTACCGGGTTGGTGCATCCGCCGAGTTTAGCTCCGATGTGCGCGTCATCGCGTCCACCAACCGTTGCCCATTGCAGGCCGTGCAGAGCGGCCAATTGCGCGAGGACTTGCTGTACCGCCTGGCCGTGTTTCCGATCGAGATGCCGCCGCTGCGCAGCCGCGGCGACGACGTGGAACTGCTGGCCGAGCATTTCCTGGCCGGCCTGAACGCGCGCGCCGGGACCCAGAAACGCCTGTCGGCGCTTGCGCGAATGATGCTGAAGCAGCATTCTTGGCCGGGGAACGTGCGTGAACTCAAGAATTGCATCGAGCGCGCGTTCATTCTGGGCGATGTGGTGCTGGATTTGGCGCCGTTGATTCCAGGTGCGGGGCGCGAGGGAAACCCCTTAAGCGACCGCGAGCGGCTCAACATTCGAGTGGGATCGCGAATCTACGACATGGAGCGCTCGCTGATCGAGGCGACGCTGGACTATTTCAAGGGCAACAAGCGGCGGGCCGCCGACGCACTGGGCTGCAGTCTCAAGACGCTGTATAACAAGCTCAACGGTTATTCGCAGAATCAAGAGTGCGCGCACACATAAGCGCCCGACGGAGAAAATAGTGTCAAGAGTACTGATCGCGGACGATCACGCGGTGGTTCGTGCCGGGTTCAAGCAATTCCTCGAAGCCGACCCGAACATCAATGCGGTGGGCGAGGCCGCCAGCGGCAATGAGACCCTCGATCTGCTGCGCGAGCAAGATTGGGATCTCGTGCTGCTCGATATTCACATGCCGGACCGCAGCGGTCTGGACATCTTGCGGCACATTCAGACCGGTCATCCGGGGGTACGCGTACTCGTGATGAGCGGGCTGCCGGAACAGCAATACGCGGTCAATGTCCTGCGCGCCGGCGCGAGCGGTTATCTGTCGAAGGACAGCGCGCCCGATGAACTGATGAAGGCGGTGCGCACGGTATTGTCGGGCCGGCGTTATGTCAGCGCGGCGCTGGCCGAAATTCTGGTTGCCGATCTCGATGGCGACCCGGACAAGCCGCTGCATGCGCGCCTCTCGACCCGGGAATTCCAGATATTCTGTAAACTCGCGGCGGGCCGCGGTGTTTCGGACATCGCCAACGAGCTCAGTCTCAGCGTGAAAACCGTGAGCACCTACCGCAGCCGTATTCTGGAGAAGATGAGCTTTACCGCAAATGCGGACATCACTTCCTACGCCTTGCGCAATGGACTGATTCAGTAAGCGACGTCTGTGAGAAACGTCCTACATCAGAACCTGCGAAGCCGGTCTGGCCGCTGCGCGGAGCGCGGCGCTACACTGCGATGGCGATGTACTCACCGATTATGGACGCAATGTCAATGGCTCAGTGCTTGAGAGTCCTGCTCGTCGAAGACTCCAAGGTGCTGACGGAGCGATTGACCGAAGCGATAAGGCAAATTCCTCAAGTGGAATTGATCGGCACCGCGGACACCGAGGCGACGGCGGTGGCATCGGCAAAGCGTGATTCGGTTGACGTGATCATTCTCGACCTGCACCTGAAACAGGGCACCGGCTTCGGCGTGATGCGCGCGCTCGCCACCGCGCAGCTCAAGCCGCGAATCATCGTGTTGACGAACTACGATCTGCCTGAATACAAGAATGCCGCGATGGCTCTTGGCGCGACGCACTTTTTGGACAAGGCCCGCGACTACGGCAGGCTGCCGGAAGTACTGCACGAAATCTGCGAATCGCACCTCGCGAAGCACTGATTCCTTCCAAGGTTGCGCGCCGCGCCCGCGTGCCGCATCGCCTACACACCCTTCAGCAGTTGCCACAGCCATCACGGCTGCGCAGCCGACATCAACGCCGGCGCAACGCGGCTAACCTTGTTCGCCGTTCGCATACGATGCGCGGCCCTCGAGCCGCCTCCGACAGGAGTACCGACATGCACAGGAGTAAATATATGCTGAAGCAGTTATCAAGATTCTCCCCGGGCGCAGCCGCATGCGCCGTCATTGCCATCGGGCTGGCGGCATGCGTCAGCACCCCGATCCCGAACGAAAAAATTGCCGTGGCGAAGGAGTCGGTGCAACGCGCCGAGCAATCCGGCGCACCGGAGCTGGCGCCGGTGGAAATGGCGGCCGCCCGCGACAAATTGGCGCGCGCCGAAAAGGCGGCGGCCGACCGTGAGGCAGTGCCCGCCAATCAGCTGGCGGAGCAGGCCAATGTCGATGCACGCCTTGCCGAGGCCACGGCTCAGCAACAGCGCGCGCGCAAAGCTGCCATGGAATTTGATGCCAGCATGCAGGCTTTGCGCAGTGAATCCATGCGCAACGCGCAATCCAACCAATAAGGTGCCTATATGAACATGAAACTACTCACGGGAATGGGGTTGGGGCTGGCTCTGTGCGCCTGCGTGTCGACTCCGCCACCCAACGCGGCGCTGGAGAGTGCGCACGCCGCGGTGCAAGCGGCCGAATCGGATCCAAATGTCAGCAAGTACGCCGCGCTGGATGTGGAGACGGCGAGGAAAGATCTCGCCATCGCGGATGACGCCGCGCTGCATCACAATGAAGCGGCGATTGCGCAACCCGCGTACCTGGCCGCGCAGAACGCCCGGCTCGCGCAAATGCATGGCGCGGCGAAGGCGGACGACGCCCGAGTGGCGGCAGGCCAGGCCGAGCGGGATCAGATCGTGCTGGCGACTCGCAATCGCGAGGTGCAGAACGCCAAGATGGCCACCAACGAGGCCAAAATGATGGCCACCGATGCGCTCGATCAGCGCGATCAAGCCACGCAAACGGCGGCGCAAGCCACCCAAGAGGCGGCGCAGGCCACCCAAGAGGCGGCGCGTCTGCAAGCCGAGGTGGACCAACTGAAGGCGACACCCACATCGCGCGGCTTGGTGCTGACTCTGGGGGACGTGTTGTTCGATACCGGCAGAGCCGAACTGAATCCGGGCTCGAGCCGCAAGTTGGACCAGCTCGCGCAGTTCTTGAGCGAACACAAGGAGCGGCGGGTGCAAATCGACGGTTTCACGGACAGCGTCGGCTCGGATTCATATAACGAAGAGCTGTCTCGCCGGCGGGCGGATGCGGTCAAATCGGCGTTATTGGTGCGGGGCATCGATTCCTCGAGAATCTCCACCCAGGGTTACGGCAAAGCCTACCCGGTTGCCAACAACACCGATTCGGGCGGCCGCCAGCTGAACCGGCGCGTCGAAGTGGTGATCGGCGGGGACAACGGCACGGCCGTCGCACCGCGCAGCTGATCCACGCCGGGGTTGCGGCTCAGCCCTCGCCGGCGGCGGCGGGGGCTTCAGCTTGGACCGGCACCGGCACCGGCACCGGCACCGGCAACAGCATTCTGTTCAGCGGAATCACTGCGATCACGATGGTGCCGCCGCTCCCCGGACTGCGCACTTCCCAAGTACCGCCGAGCGCGGCAATTCGATGGCGCATGGACGCCAGGCCGTGCGAGGTGATGTTCTGCAGCCGGCTCGGCGGGATTCCCCTGCCGTCGTCCGCAACGCGCATCGAGAACGTATCGTTCTCGATGCCGATGACCAGGGCCGCCGACTTCGCCTCGGCATGCTTCAGTATGTTCGTCAATGCTTCTTGCGCGATGCGGAACACCCCGATGGCGGCGTCGGGACTGAACTTGAGTTCCGAATCCGGAATCGTTTCCGTACAGCTGAGTCCGGCGCGCCGGCAGGTTTCCTTGAACTGCCAGCGAAGTGCCGCGAACAAACCCATGTTGTCGAGCAGGGTGGGTCTCAGTTCCTCCACGACACGGCGCTTCAAATCGACGCCCGCGCTCAAGGATTCGTGGATGCGCCGGAAGCGCTGTTCGATGGCCGCGTCGCCGGTCGGCAGCCGCTGCTGCAGCCACGACAAATCCATGCGGGCGGCCACCAGCAAGCCGCCGAGCTCATCGTGCAATTCGCGCGACAAGGCGGATTTCTCCTGCTCCGATACGCCCTGTAAATGGGTCGAGAGCGCGGTCAATTCACGGGTTCGTTCGTCGACTTGCTGTTCCAGATCCTGCTTCTGATCGCGCAGGTTGATGGCTTGGCGGGCACGCCGGCGCATGTCGCCGTACACGAGGCGCGTCGCGAGCAGCACCAGACCGATGTTGAGAATCACCCCGGCGGTCGAGACCCATCGCGACAGGCGAAAATCCGTCTGCCATTGCGCCGTTGCCGCGGCCAGTTCTCGCGCTTCGGCGATACGCATGTCGCCGATGATCCCCGAGATGTCGTCCATGGTGCGCTTGCCCACGTCCGTTCGCACCACGTTCAGCGCGGGAGCGGCCCCTCTTTTCTTGAAGAGCGCGAGCGTATCCTCGAGCTCGCCGAGTTTTTCGCCGGTCAGGATCCGCAATTGCCGCAATTCGGCGCTGTCATCGCGTCCGCCGTAGGCGTCGCGCACCCGATCGAGCGCAGCCTCGACCGTTGCCACCGCTTCCGTGTACGGCTGCAGATAGGAGCTTTCGCCCGTCAAGAGATAGCCGCGCTGGCCGGACTCGGCATCGTCGATGAGCGCGATGAACTCGCTCAAGGCTTGCTGGCGCAGCTGCGAGGCGTGCACGCGCTCATTGGCCGCGTTGAGCCGGGACTGTCCGGCGGCTGCCAGGAAGAACAGGCCGACGAGGAAGCCGATCAGCAGCAGCGGCGGTACGGCGATGTACCACCGGCCGATTTCGCCCAATTCCTCGCCCAGGATTTTCATGTGATTGCCGTGCTTTAACGTGTAAAGTTTAGCATGTGAGGCAATTCCTACAGGACGGGGGGTGTGGAAACCGATGGCGGGGGGCGGCGGCTGCCAACACAATACCTCTGATACTGTTCCTTGTGTTCGATAGGAGATAACAAATGGAAAGCACAGTCGAGGGAGAGCATGCGCGCGCGAGCGGCCGACGTCTCAAGAATGATTTGAGCGAGGGCGTAAGCGATATCAAGGCGGCTGCTTCGAGCGAGATCAAGAATTTGCTCGCGGACGTCGAGGATCTGATGGCGCGGATCGCGGACTTGAAGGATGCGGACGTGGTGCGCGTGCGCAGCAAGGTGCAGCGCGCTGTCGATGCGACCAAGCAGAGCCTGGCCGACGGGGCCGAAGCCCTACGCCAGCGCGCACAGGATGTGGCAAGCACGGCGGACGATTATGTGCGCGACAGCCCATGGCAGGCGATCGGCATCGCCGCGCTGGTCGGAGCGGTCGTGGGGATTCTAGCGACCCGCCGATCTTAAGGTCGCCGACGGTGCGCCTACTCTGGTTACTGCCGAAAGCGGCGCCGGCGCTGCTGCGCCATCTAGTCGGCTACATCGACCTCGTCAGTTTGGATTTGCGCCGGGCGCAACGGGAGCTGGTGGCGGAACTCGTCACTTCGGCCATCCTCGCCATTTGTGCTTTGTTTGCGCTGCTGATGGGCTGTCTCGCGGTGGTGGCTTATACCTGGGACACGCCCTACCGGATGACCGCCATTGCCTGGATGGGCGGCGGATTCCTGGTCGCCGCCATCGTGGCGGCCGGGTACCGAATCAAGGCCGTGCGCGCGAAGTCGGAGTTCCTCGGTTCCTTGCGCCGGGAATGGCACGCGGATCGCGCGCTCCTCGAGCGCATCTTGACCGCGGAAGAGGAGTGAGCCGCGTGACGGATCACAGCGAAGCAGCCAGAGCCGCCATTCTCGCCAGGCTCGCGCAGTCGCGCGAGGAATTGCGGATGGTGTTCGAGCCGCCGCCCACTCAGCCCGATGCCGATGGCGGTAGCCGGCACACGGGATTTCCACGCAGCCGTACCATACAAATGCTCATGAGCGGCCGCGGACTCGGCACCTTGGGCGCCCTCGCAGCGGGCCTGTTCGCCGCCCGGCCCGCCCTGGCATTGCGGCTTCTGCGAATGTTGCCGGCCACCGCAATCGGCCGGATGCTGCTGCTGCGCGCCTTTACTGCACTGCGCGCAAAGCAGCCCTGAGGAGCTGCGCTGCTCAGCCGAGCGTCACCTGTCCATAGTGATAGTTGCCGTCATCGATGAGCGCTATCTCACAGGGCTCCCTTGAAATTTCCTGCCCATCGAGCGTCGCGCGCAGGATGCCGTGGCTCACGCCTTGCGGATTCTCCACCGCGATGCGGTAGCGCGAGGCGCCAAACTTATAGGTGATTTCGAAGCCGGCCCATGCGCGCGGAATGCAGGGATTGACCGCGAGAACCCGTCCCCGCAATTGGATGCCCAGAATTCCCTCCACCGCGGTGCGGTACATCCACCCGGCCGATCCCGTATACCAGGTCCAACCGCCGCGGCCGACATGCTGAGCGGACGAGTACACATCGGCGCACGCAACATAGGGTTCGACCTTGTAGCGATGAATGCCGGCACGGGTGCTCGCATGGTTGATGGGATTGAGGATCGAGAACAGCTCCCCAGCGCGGTCGCCATCGCCCAGCAGCGCAAACGCAAGGGTCGACCACATGGCGGCATGGGTGTACTGGCCGCCATTTTCCCGGATGCCCGGTGGATACGCCTTGATGTAGCCGGGGTCGTGCGCGGTGTGATCGAACGCCGGCGTGAACAGCTGCACCAGGCCGTCGCTGCGGCTGACGAGCTGTGCGTTGACGGCCGACATCGCGCGCAAGGCGCGCTCGGGCTCCGCCGCGCCCGAGATCACCGCCCAGGATTGAGCAATGGAATCGATCCTGCACTCATCGCTGGCGACCGACCCCAAGGGCGTACCGTCATCGAAGTAGCCGCGCCGGTACCAGTCGCCGTCCCACGCTTCCCGCTCGATCGCCTGCTGCAGCGCGAACGCATGTTTGCGCCACGCGGCGGCCGCGGCGGACTCGCCGCGGCGCTCGGCGATCGGCGCGAACCGCAGCAACGCGGCGTGCAGGAACCAGCCGAGCCAAACGCTCTCACCGCGCCCTTGAGCCCCGACTCGATTCATACCATCGTTCCAATCGCCGGTGCCGAACAGCGGCAGGCCGTGCGACCCAATCGCGAGGCTGGAATCAAGCGCGCGGACGCAGTGCTCGAACAGCGACCCGGCTGTGGCCGACTCGGGGGCGGAAAAGACCTCGTGGCTATCGGCGGGCAGGGGGCCGCCCGACAGGAACGGCACCAGCTCATCCAGCACGGCAAAGTCCTCCGTGACTTCCAGGTAGTGGGCGAGCACGAAGGGGAGCCAAATGCGGTCGTCGGACACGCGGGTTTTGACTCCCTGACCGGTCGTAGGCAGCCACCAATGCTGCACGTCTCCCTCCTCGAACTGGCGCCCGGCGGCGCGCAGGATGTGTTCCCGGGCAATATTCGGTTTCGAAACCATCAGCGCCATGACGTCCTGCAGCTGATCCCGGAAACCGTACGCTCCGCTCGATTGATAGAATGCCGTCCGCGCCCACACACGGCAGGCGAGCGTCTGATACAACAACCAGCCGTTGACCAAGATGTCCAGCGAGCGATCGGGCGTCTTCACCTGGATGGCGCCCAGCGTTTGATCCCAGAAGTCCGTTACCTCCTTCAGCACAGCATCGAGATCGCGCGTTCGGTAGCGTTCTATGAGCGCAACGGCCGCTTCGGACGATGCTTCCTCGCCGATCAGGAAGGTGAGCTCGGCGGCTTCCCCGGGACCCAACGTCAACTTGGTCTGCATCGCGCCGCAGGGGTCCAGGCCGCCGCCAACGCGATTCGACAAGGGATTCGTATCGAGCAATGCCTTGGGTTCACCGAGAGATCCGTGGCGGCCGATGAACTCGGCGCGGTCGGCGGTGCACGCCTGCTGCCGGCCCCCCATGTCCATGAACGCAATGCGCGCGTGAAAGTCCGTGCTCCACGGATTGCGCGCCAGCAGGGCCCGGGTTTTCGGTTCGATTTCAGTCACGATAAACGCCGCCGTTCGGCCGCGTTGGTTGCCGAGCACCCAGTCCAGGTAGTGAGTGACCGAGAGCCGCCGCGTTTCGCGCCGATCGATTGATGATCTTGAGACGCGATATCTTCAGCGAGTCCTCGAGCGGCACGAATTGCATCAGATCCAACGAAATGCCATGCGAGGTATGTTCGAATCGGCTGTATCCGAAACCGTGGCGAACCATGAAGGTATGCGACGGTTCACGAATGGGTAAGGGAGTTGCGCTCCAAAGATCCCCGTTGTCTTCGTCACGAAGGTAAATGGCCTCTGCGGGCGCGTCGCTGACCGGATCGTTGCACCACGGCGTGATTTGGTTCTGCTGCGCATTCAGCGACCAGGTGCTGCCGGAGCCGTCCGCCGAGACCTGACATCCGAACTGCGCATTGGCGATCACGTTGATCCACGGCGCCGGCGTCCACTGATCTTCGTCGAGGATTACGACGTATTCGCGGCCGTCCGCGGCAAACCCGCCGAGCCCGTTGAAGAACTCGAGTTGCGGCGTGGTGCGCGCGGCCGTGTCCTGCGACGTCCGCTCGGCGGCGCGCGCGCGTTGCCGCGGCACCGGATCCGGTTCCCGCAGCCGCGCGAGCTGATCGCTCAAGGTGCCGCGCCGCGCGACGAAAACCGCACGCGCGGCCGTCTGCAGCAGATCGCGGACGGGCGAGAGCAGGAGGTCCGACCGCAGCGAGAACACCGCGCCGCGCCGCGTGCCGTCCTCGTCGCGGCGGCTTTGCGCGGTGCGGATCGCGGCATCCAGCGCTTGCTGCAGTTCCGACGCGTAGGACGGCGGACGCTCGTTCAGAATGACGAGATCCACCGCCAGCCGCTTGAGCCGCCAGTACTCGTGCGCGCGCAGCAGCTGCCTGACGATTTCCATATCGCTCTCATCGTCAATCCTGACCAGCACGATCGGCAGATCGCCGGAGATGCCATGCGGCCACAGAGCGGACGGGCCCAAGGTGTTTTTTTCGAGAATGTCGCGGGACGCGCGCAGCGAGGAATCGGAGTACAGCACCCGGTTGGCGATGCGCTGAAATTGCTGCGCCTCTTCGAAATCGATCCCCAAATAGCGCAGCTGCACCTGTGCCTGGGTCCACGCCAGGGTTTTCGCGCGCTCGAAGGCGGCCATGTCCCGATGCTTGTCGACCAGTGCAATGGCATCTTCGCGGCTGGCGCTGACGCTGGTCCAAAACGCAATGCGCGCGGTTTCACCCGGCGCGATTCGCACACGCCGGCGCAGCGCCAGTACGGGGTCGAGCACCGTCCCCGTCGTGTTCGACAGCGGGCGGGCGTCCATGATCGAAACGGCGTTGCGCAAATCGCGGCCGCGGCCCAGAAAGCGCGCGCGATCCGTCTCGAACTGCAATCCGCCGATGCCCTCACCCTCCAGCGCGCTCATGTGGGCCATCCAAAGCTGGGGATCGTCGGGTTCTCGCCCGCGCCGGGTGGCGAGCAGTGCGCCGGTATCGGCGATGAATTCGGTGCGCACGAACAGCTTGGAGAATGCGGGATGCGCGGAATCGGCATCGGCCGCCGCCAGCACGACCTCGGCGTAGGTCGTCAATTCGATTTCGCTGACGCGGCTTCCCTGGTTGGTCACGGAGACGCGGCGGACCTCCGCATCGTCCTCGCTCGACACGAGGATCTCGGTCGAGGTGATGATGCGTCCGTCCCGGCGGGTGATTTCCGCATGGTCCTCGAAAAAGCCACGTCATAGCTGTCCGGCTCGCGTCCCACCGGCTGGTATCCGGCCGACCAGACCTGGCCGCTGAGCCACGTCGCGCAGGAAAATGTAGCAACCCCAGGGATCGCAGGTCGGGTCCTCGCGCCAGCGGGTCACGGCGATGCCCCGCCACCGGCTGTATCCGGACCCGGCGGCGGTCAACATCACGGAATAGTTGCCGTTCGACAAGCAGATGCGTGCGCGGCGCGACGTGATGCGGCGAGGTGAAGCGGCGCGGTGCGACGGCCGCCAGCTCTTCGCGCAGCTCCGGCGCCGACTGCACATCGTCGGTGCGCTGCGAAGACAGATCGGAATCGCGCGGTGTTCGTTCCTGCAAGAGCAGCTCAGTCGCCTGTACGGCCGGAATTCGAGTGAAAGTATCCGCGAAACATACCGTCTTTCAAGACGTTGGCAATAGCCGCCAAGATCATCCCCTGGTGGTGCGCCATGTAGGCGCGCACCGGCACCACCGACGCGCCTTCGGGCAGGCGCGCCGGCGAGAAATCAAGCGCCTCGTACCAGCCAAACGGACCGCGTCCGCCGAGCTTCTGCAAGCGCTCGAAATTGCGCATGGCGGCCGCGGGATCGACCATCGCGGCAAGTCCGGTGGCATAGGGCGCCACCACGGCCTCGTCACCCAGGCCGCGCTGCAGGCCCGAGACCGGGAACGCCAAAGCTCGAGTACTGATAGGTAAATTCCCGATCCCGGGCATTGAAGGCCGACTCGGACACGCCCCAGGGCAGATTCCGTTCGCTCCCATACTCGATCTTGGCGTCTGACGATCAGCCGCGAGGTTTCGCCGAGCAGGCTGCCTTCGCGGCTCGCGCATGACGAGGACGGGCATCAGATATTCGAACATCGAGCCCGACCAGGAGACCAGCGCCGATCCGCCGTCGACGGGGGTCAGCAGTGCGGCCCAATCTGAACCAATGCCGAACCGGCAGATCGCCCTTCGCAATCGCCACGAAACTTGCCAGGCGCGCCTCCGAGGCCAGGAGATCGTAGCAACTGGGATCTTGTGTGCGGTCCGGCCACTCGATAGCCGATGCTCAGCAATTGCCGCTCCGGCTCGAGCAGGAATCCGAATCCAGTGGCCATCGCAAGAGCGCGCGCCCTCTGCCCAAGCGCACCAGCGCGCGCACCGAGCCGAGCCGCGGCCGCAGCGTCCGCGCGCGAGTCGCGCAGGTGGCTCAGGACATTGGCGCGCAGCATGTCGGACCAATGCAGCAGCGGCATGTTGCCGCCCTTCGGCCGCTCATCGGTCAATGCCTGGGCGAGGTCGCGGATGCCTGTCGGCCTGCTGCAGTATGGCTGCGAGAGACAGCGCCGCGGCCTGATCGACCGAGTCGATGGATTCGAGCGAGGCACGGAGGGCATCGACCGCGGCGTCCAACTGGCGCGGCGACACGCCGTAGTTGCGCCGGCCGTCGTCGAGAATCGCGGGCGACGTCCTGCAATTGTTCAAGCGTGTCCAGCATTCCGCTCACGTCGATCCGAAGTCAGGCACGGGCTCGGCTCGACCAGCGGCGGCAGACGCCTTCGAGCGCCAGCAAGATGCCCGGCCAAATTGCCGCTGTCCACCGTCGAGATATATTTCGGATCGAGGGGGCGCAGATCATGCGTGTCATACCAGTTGTAGAAATGCCCGCGATACCGCTCGAGCTTATCGAGCGAGGAGAACGCGGCTTCCAGCCGCTCCACGGCGTCAAACGTGCCGATCCAGCCGAATTCGCGGGCCGATGCGACGGACAACAGGTACAGGCCGATATTCGTCGGCGAGGTGCGGTTTGCGATCACGGCATTCGGAGTTTCCTGAAAATTGTCCGGCGGCAACATGTTCTGCTGCGCCGTGACGAAGGTATCGAAGAAGCTCCAGGTCTGGCGCGCCATGATGCGCATGCGCCGCTCGATCGTCCGCCGTCAAAGCTTCCCGGCGCGCCGGCCGCGCCGGCAGGCTGACGGACCGTGCGATGATCGGCGCGCACAGCCATGTCAGGAGGAGCGGCACGGCGATCCAGGGCACTCCGCGCCCGTCACAAGCAGCAACACGGTCAGGCCCGCGACCAGCAGGACGCTGCCGGACATGCCGCGGTAGAATTCCGAGCATCGTGTCGGACGCCCGGGCGTGCGATTGTGCCGTCGTGGTCCATTCGCAGGAGATTGCGCCGTGAGATGCAGTCAGGCGATACAGAGTCCGAACGATGGCGTCCGCTCATGGTCCAGGCTTGATCCGCCCAGAAGACGAGCCGCAAGCCGAATCAGCGCGGCCGTCTGCGACGCCTCCTGCGACAAGGTGCGCAAATAACCTTCCATGCTGAAGTCCGCGAAGCGCGGCAACTGAGTGACGATGAACGGCAACAGCGGCGGCAGCACGATGGACGCGAGGAAAAACAGGCTCCACGCCGGCGGCGGCGGATCCCAGCCAGCACAGAGCGAATCCCGCAAGAACCGCCGGCAGCAGGCTGGACCTTCGCAAATTGTCGAACATCTTCCAGCGCCCGAGCGGCGGCAGCGACGGGTATGCGCCCAGCACCCATGGCAGCAACTGCCAATCGCCGCGGGTCCAACGATGCTGGCGCGCCGTTGCCACGCCATAGCGCGACGGATATTCCTCCACCACCTCGACATCGGAGGCGAGACCGCAGCGGGCGTAAATGCCCTCGAACAGATCGTGGCTGAGCATGCCGATTGTCGCCGACTCGATTCGCGAGCGTCGCCTCGAAAGCGCGACGTCGTAGATTCCCTTGCCGCTGTACGAACCCTCGCCGAACATGTCCTGATAGACGTCCGAGACCGCGAACGCGTAGGGATCGATGCCGCTGGGTCCGGAAAATACACTTTGGAATAATGACCCCTCATGGCCGACGGGCAGCGACGGCGTCACCCGCGGCTGCAGTATCCCGTACCCTGACGTCACGCGCTGTCGGACCGCGTCGACGACCGGCCGGTTCAGCGGGTGAGCCATTTTGCCGATGAGCGACAGCGCCGCGCCGCGCGGCAGGCGCGTGTCGGCGTCCAGACTGATCACATAGCGCACGCCGGCGGGCGCCTGCGGCGGCCGGCCGCCGACGGGCACGAAGCTCGTGTCCCTCGATCCGCGCAGCAAGAGGTTGAACTCGTGCAGCTTGCCGCGCTTGCGTTCCCAACCCATCCAGCATCCTTGGGCTCGGTTCCAAAGGCGCTTGCGATGCAGCAGCAGGAAGCGATCGTCGCCGTGCACGCTGCCGTGCAACCGGTTCAGCCGTGCGATACCGGCGGCCGCGGCGGCCAGCAACTCCGCGTCCACGGCGGTGGTTTCGGTGGCCGAGTCGATCCAATCGCTGAGCAGCGCGAAGCGAATGTCGCCGTCTTGAGTGGCGAGGTAATGAACCTCGATTCCGCGTACCGTTTGATCGATGCCGGCAATGCTGGTCAGCAGGATCGGCACGGCTATCACCGTGCGCAGCTCCGTGGGAACTCCGTCCACCAGCTCGAGGCCGGGCAGCACTTTGGCGTCGCAGAAATGGGTCACCCAAAGATTGACGATGCTGACGGCTATGTCGGACGCCGCCAAGAAAGCGAGCGCCACGATGGCCGCCGCGAGAAGCAGGGCGGGACCCGGCGGCCCCGCGACGTGACACCATCGCCGCGGTCATCGCGATGCTCAAGGCGACGATGCTGCCGGCGTATCCGAACAGGCCCGCGGCGCGCGTGCATCGCGTCAGGCGCTGACTCCAAGGCGTACGGTACCCGAGTTCACGTTCCAGCTCGGGCCGCCCGGCCGTTACCAAGTAGTAGCCGGGTTCGTGCGCGTGCTGCGGCTCCGGTGCGCGCGCGTCCGCGCCGCCCGCGACTTGAGCGCGCTGCGCCAAATCCAGGGCGCGGCGCGCCACATCCATCTCCGTGCAGTGCGAGCGGCGCGCAATGTCTTCGATCGCATGCCGATAAAGGTCGCGGGTCGAAAAGTCGAATGCGGCGAACGAACTGCGCTCGCGCATCAATTCGTCGACGAGGCTGACGCTCTCGAAGAATTTTGCCCAATCGACCGCTGATATGAGCCGCAAACTGGTAATGACGTTGCGGACGCTCAAATTCACCGCGCCCTGGCGCTGATGCTCGCCGTGTACGATGTCATCGGCCGTGGCACCTTGCGCGGCAAATGTCCGGTGCAGCCACGCCAAGGCGGGCGTGGTTTCGGGGTCGTGATCGCGCAGCCGCTGATACAACTGCGCGCCGAACGCGTTCCCGAGGCGCTGCGCTTCCGCGGCGCGCGCGGCAGTGCTCGGCGCCATTTGCGCGGCGGCATCCGACAGCCACTCGTCGGCCAGGGCATCCGCCCGTTCGCGCAGCTCCAGCCGCGAGACGATGCCGGCCGCGAGCCGCGTCAAGTTTTCGATCAGCACCACGCGCAAGGTGATGGCGATCGCCCAGAGTTCGCCGATCTCGAGCGGCTGAACCCGCTGGTAGGCGCGGCAGAAGCGGTACAGCGTATCGAGCTCGAAGCGGCTGTCCGAATGCGCGACAATGGCCCAAGCCAGTCCGTAGACCCGCGGATAGCCGCGCAGAGGTCCATGCGAAAGCTTCGGCAGCTGCTTGTAAAATCCCGACGGCAGATCGCGCCGCACGGCACGGATGTGCTCGTCGACGATGTAGTAATTGTCGACCAGCCATTCGGCCGCCGGCGTCACCGCACGGCCCTTGCGGATTCCGGCTATGAGCGTGCGAAAGGCCGCTTCGAGGGTGAGCGCATTGGAGCGTAGACGGCCGCGCAGCGACACGCCGGCGGTCTGCGTCGCGTACACTTCCTGCGCTTTGGCCAGGCTCTCCGCATGCTGCTCGAGCCGTTCGACGCTGAAGATCTCGGCGGAAATCGGCTCGCCGATCGCCGCAGGGCGATCCAGCAGCGCACGACCGCGGCCGCGTCTACGAAAATATCTCGATGGCACGTCTTTGATCACGATAGGGTTTTCAAGAGCATCATTCCGCCGTAACTTCGACCGTGACGTGCAAGGCGAGGAAATCGCCGGTAACCCCGGTGAAGGAACCGACGAGCGGCGCGGCCTGTGCCGCCTCGCGCGCCACCGCGACACGGATCAAATTGCGCCCGCCCACCAAAGCATTGGTCGGGTCGAATTCCGCCCAACCGACTCCCGGCAGGTACACCTGAATCCAGGCATGCGTGGCGCCGCCTCCCACTAGTCCGCCGCCGGCATCGACCAGCGCTTCGTCGTAGAGATACCCGGACACGAACTGGGCCGCCAACCCGAGGAAACGCACCGCATCCATCATGAACACGGCGAAATCCCGGCAGCTGCCGCTCCCCAGCTCGAGCGTTTCCACGGGCGTTTGAACCCCGACTTCCTCGCGCCGCATGTAGCTGAAGTCGGATTTGATCGCGTTGATCATGGCCATCAGCACGTCGAGCGTCTTGGACCCCGGTGTCGTCTCCAGCAGCGTCTTTACCCAGGCATCGAGCTTGTGCTCAGGGTCCGGATAATGTCTGGCCTTCGATGATGCCAAGTCCACGTCTTCCGACGCCGAGTAGCTCAGGGGCAGGGTCTCGGCGTAGTCGTCGATGACGAGTGTGCGCTCGGCGAGCGGGAAGTGCTCGGCGCGAAATGTGGACTCGAACTCGAGCTGCGATGCGGCCTCGGAGAATGTGGCGATTGCGATCGAGTTGCCGAACACATCGTGCATCCAGCGCAGAGCGGCAGGTTGCGGCGTTATCTTGATGCCGGTGTCGAGAAGACGCAGATCGTGGCTGTCCCGGGGCCGGCACATCAGGCGGTGGGGACCGAGGACGACGGGCTGTCGGTAGCGGTACTCGGTTCGATGTGTGACACGGAGAATGGTCACGAGTGCGTCACTGATTGAGCTTCCAGAGCGAGAGATTCAGGGCGCTCGTGAAGCTGACCCAGATCAGGTACGGCGCGAGCAGCCAAGCCGCCGCGGGCTTCACCACCGCAAACTCACGTACGGTCCAAGCGATCGACAGCCACAGCGCGACGATGACGAACAAGCCCGCGCCGATGTTCTTGGTGCCGAAGAAGAGCGGCGCCCACGCAGCATTGATGATGAGCTGAATCGCGTAGGCGGCCAGCGCCGGACCTCGCCCGCGATGGTAGCGTTCTCGCCAAATGAGCCATGCGGAAGCGCCCATCATCACGTAGAGCGCGATCCACACCGGTGCAAACCAGCCATTGGGCGGCGCCCAGTGCGGCTTCGCCAGCAAGGCATACCAATGACTCGCCGCCGCCGACACTGCAGGGGAGAATAGCGCGCCCACTCCTCCGGCGCCCAAGGCCGCCGCGATGAAGGCCGCGAGGATCAGCCAATTCGGCCGCGCGTTGCGGCCGCGGTAGCTGGTCGAGCTTTCAATCGGGATTCTCATTTGCGGCGCGGCTTGAAAGACCGCGACCAAACGAAGAGCGCGATGGCCGCCGTCATCTGCGACCATCCCAACCAAGGAATTCGCGTCGCAAACGCCAGCCAAACCAATCCCGACAGCCACAGCACTGCCGCCGCGATCGCGGCGTCCCGGCGCGAGTCGCTGTGGCGCATTTCCGCGCGCAACTGCGCCAGAGCGGCGTCTTCCAGCTGCAACCGCAGGCCTCCCTGCGCCGCATCGCGCACGGCGGTGCGGAACACCTGCGGCACCTGCTGCAGCGCCATCAGCGTATCGGGCCAGCGGGCGCGAACTTGCCGCAGCATGGCCCGGGGGCTGGCTTTTGCGCGCATCCACTTGCGCAAGTACGGCTGCGCCGTCTGCCACAGGTCGAGCTCCGGGTACAACTGCCGGCCCAGGCCTTCGATGTTGAACAGCGTTTTTTGCAGCAGGATCAACTGCGGCTGCACCTGCATGTCGAAGCGGCGTGCGGTTTCAAACAGCCGCAGCAGCACTTGCGCGAAAGATATGTCCTTCAGGGGCTTGTTGAATATCGGCTCGCAGACCGTGCGCACCGCGGTTTCCAGTTCATCGACCCGGGTCCCGCGCGGCACCCATCCCGATTCCACGTGCAGCGCCGCGACCCGGGCATAGTCGCGGTCGAAGAATGCCATGAAATTCTCGGCGAGATAATGCTGGTCGCGCGGCTGGAGGGTGCCGACGATGCCGAAATCCACCGCCGCATAGCGCGGGTTCTGCGGATCGTCGGTCTGCACGAAGATATTGCCCGGATGCATGTCCGCGTGAAAAAAATTGTCGCGGAACACCTGCGTGAAAAAAATCTCCACGCCGTTCTCCGCCAGCTTGCGTATGTTCGTGCCGCGGGCGCGCAATTCCTCGACATCGCTGATGATGACGCCGTGAATTCTCTCCATGACCATGACGTTGACCCGGCAGTAGTCCCAGTGGACTTCAGGCACGTACAACAACGGCGAGCCGGCGAAATTGCGCTTCAATTGCGAGGCGTTGCCGGCTTCGCGCAGCAGGTCCAGTTCATCGAGAATGGTCTTGCGGTATTCGCATACCAGCTCGACCGGGCGCAGGCGGCGCGCCTCCACCCAGTATCGATCGGCGAGCTCGGCGAGATAGTGGAGCACCTCGAGATCGAGATCGATGATTTCGCGCATTCCGGGGCGCAGTATCTTGACCACGACCTCGCGGCCGCTCTTGAGCGCGGCCACGTGCACTTGGGCGATCGAGGCCGCGGCGAGCGGCGCCGTCTCGAAGCTGCAAGAAGATATCGGCAAGCGGAAGTCCAAAGGCCTTTTCGATGGCGGCGGCGGCGATGGTGCCTTCGAACGGCGGTACTCGGTCTTGGAGCTTCGCCAACTCATCGGCGATGTCCGCGGGCAGGAGGTCGCGCCGGGTGGAGAGGGCCTGGCCGAATTTGACGAAAATCGGCCCCAGCTCCTCGAGCGCCAAGCGCAGCCGCTCGCCGCGGGTGACGCCGATACTGCGTTGGAACCAAGTCCAGGGCGAGAGATATGACGAGAAAGCGAAACGGCCGATACAGATGCGTCGCGCGCACGAAGTCGTCGAGCCCGTTCTTGACCAGGGCGCGTTGAATCTGCAGCAGCCGTACCAGGACGCGCGGCCGCATCAAGCAGCACCCTGCAGGCGCCGCTCGAGGTGCCCGAGCCGGGCCTCGATCCGGTCGGCGGTCTCCCGCACCTCGTCGACGCCGCGCAGGAACTCGTCGAGCTCGGTCCTGTTGACGAGATCGCGGCCTTCCTCCTGCAAATATTCGGCAATGTTGTCGCCGGCGGTGCGCCGCGCGCGGCGTAGCCCCATGAGCGACCGTTCTGCGAACAGCGATAGGCGGCGGGCGGGAAAGTCGCCTATCCATCGAGACAGCTCCTCCTCGGGATCCGGCCGCGCCACATCGAAGAGCTCTCGATACAGGTTGGCGATTTCCGCGTCGCCGCGAATTTGCGCAGGGCGGCCCGCGGGCCTCGCCTGCCGATTTGCCGTGCCTTTGAGCAGCTGCAGGAGCGCCGGCGGCGATCCCGAAATGACCGCGTCGGCCGCGGCGTCGGCCGCCCCGGGGTGGGCCGCCCCGGCATCCTCGCCTGTCATCAGCGCCAGCCGGCCGCCGACGGCGGTCGCGCGAATGCGGGTGAAGCCCTCGACGTCGACTTGCAACGCGGTGCCCTCGAGTCGGCGCGCAAGCGCGGCCGCCCGCGCCGAGGCGTCGATGCCTCGATTGAGCAGGGCTTCGGCCGATGCAAGCCAGGCGGCGGTCGCGGGCATCAGATCTTATAGCCGCGATGCACGGCGACTATACCGCCGGTCAGATTATGGTAGCGCGCCTGAGCGAAGCCGGCGGCGCGCAGCATCTCGAGCAGCGTTTCCTGATCCGGGTGCATGCGGATCGACTCGGCGAGATATCGATAGCTCGCCGAATCCTGCGCCACGAGCCTTCCCAGCAGCGGCAGCACCTTGAAGGAATAGGCGTCGTAGATCGGTTTGAGACCCGGTGCCACGGGCGTCGAAAACTCCAGCACCAACAATTGGCCGCCGGGTTTCAGCACGCGGTGCATGGACTTAAGCGCGGCCGCCTTGTCGGTCACATTGCGGAGCCCAAATCCAATGGTGACGCAGTCGAAGGAGTTGTCCTCGAACGGCAGACGCTCGGCGTCGGCGAGGACGCACTCGACATTACCCACGAATCCCTGATCGAGCAGCCGGTCGCGGCCGACGTCCAGCATGGCCGGGTTCACGTCCGACAACACCACCCGCCCCGATTTGCCGACCTGGCGCAGCATTCCTGCGGCGAGATCGCCGGTGCCGCCGGCAACGTCGAGCGCGCGCTGGCCGGCTTTAAGCCCGGTCAACGAGAGGGTGAAGCGCTTCCACAGACGATGCACGCCGAACGACATTAGGTCGTTCATGACATCGTACTTGCCCGCCACGGACGCGAATACCGAGCGGACGCGCTGCGCCTTTTCGTCCCAGGCGACCTTCTCAAATCCGAAATCGACTTTGCGGCCGGAATTGTCCATGGCGCCCCTCAATTATTGCCTGCATTGTAGCCGACTTGAGTCGGCGCACTGCGCGAGGAAAGGCGCCTACCGGTCCTAGGCGGTTTTCCCGGCCTCGGCGCAGCGTTCCAGGTAGCGCGCCCAGTTGCGCCGAAAATTGCCGCCGAGGTCGTGCAGGAGGGTCCACGTGTAGAGACCCGTGTTGTGGCCGTCGTCGAACAGCAGGCGCAGGGCGTAGTTGCCCACCGGTTCGATCCCCTTGATGCCGACATTCTGCTTGCCGATTTGCAGCACGCCCTCGCCCCCGCCGTGGCCCTTCACCTCGGCCGACGGGGAGAACACCCGCAAGTACTCGAACGGCAGTTCGAAATGCGATCCGTCATCGAAACGCACGTCGAGAATGCGCGACTGGGTGCGCAATTTGATCTCGGTCGGCTGAGGCATGAGAACCGGCACCGCTTCAGAGGATGTACCGCGATAGGTCCTGATCTTTCGCGAGTTCGCCGAGATTGCCCTCGACGTATTCGCGATTGATGAGCACATGGGTGCCGTTGCGGTCCGCGGCATCGAAGGACACGGTCTCCAGCAGCCGCTCCATGACGGTGTGCAGGCGCCGCGCGCCGATGTTCTCGGTGCGCTCATTGACCTCGAAAGCCACCTCCGCAAGCCGCTGCACGCCGGACACGGCGAATTCCAGGTTCACGCCTTCGGTGGCCAGCAGCGCGGTGTACTGACGGCACAGCGATGCATCGGGTTCGGTCAAGATTCGCACGAAATCGTCGACCACCAAGGGCTCGAGCTCGACGCGGATCGGCAAGCGGCCTTGCAGCTCCGGAATCAGGTCGGAGGGCTTGGACATGTGGAATGCGCCGGAGGCGATGAATAACACATGATCGGTCTTCACCGTCCCGTACTTGGTATTCACGGTGCATCCCTCGACCAACGGCAGGAGGTCGCGCTGCACGCCCTCGCGCGAGACGTCGGCCCCCATGGTTTCCTGGCGGCGGGCGATCTTGTCGATTTCGTCGATGAAGACGATGCCGTTCTGTTCGGCATTCTCGACCGCGCGAACCTTCAATTCTTCTTCGTTGATCATCTTCGAGGCTTCTTCATCGACCAAGAGCTTGAGCGCCTCCTTGATCCGAGCTTGCGCTGGCGCGTGCGGCCCTGCCCCAGGTTCTGGAACATGCCCTGCAGCTGCTGGGTCATTTCCTCCATCCCGGGGGGTGCCATGATTTCAACGCCCGTGGTGGCGGCGCGCACCTCGATTTCGATCTCCCGCTCGTCCAAGTGCCCCTCGCGCAACATTTTTCGAAAGCGCTGCCGCGTCTCGTTGTCGCGCGGTGCAGCTTCGGCGGTGAATCCTGCGGACGCGGACGCGCGCGGCAACAGCACATCGAGGACGCGCTCTTCGGCACCGTCGGCGGCGCGGTGGCGCACCTTGGCGAGTTCTTCCTCGCGGGTCATTTTCACGGAGATCTCTACCAGATCGCGTACGATCGAGTCCACTTCGCGACCAACATAGCCAACTTCAGTGAATTTGGTGGCCTCGACCTTGATGAATGGCGCCTTGGCCAGCCGCGCCAAGCGGCGCGCGATTTCGGTCTTGCCCACGCCGGTGGGGCCGATCATGAGAATGTTTTTCGGGGTGATCTCCGCGCGCAGCGCTTCGGCGACTTGGCTGACGCCGCCAGCGGTTGCGCAAGGCAATCGCGACTGCTCGTTTGGCGGCCTTCTGGCCGACGATATGCTTGTCCAGCTCTTCGACGATTTCACGCGGGGTCATCTGCGACATGGGGCTACAGCTCCTCGATCGTCAGATTGCGATTCGTGTAGATGCAGATATCCGCGGCAATGTTGAGCGAGCGTTCGACGATGTCGCGCGCCGACATCTCTCCCTGCATGAAGGCCAGCGCCGCGGCCTGCGCGAAGCCTCCCCCGGAGCCGATGGCAATCAAATCATGCTCCGGTTCGATCACGTCGCCGTTCCCCGATATGACGTAGGTGCTTTCCGTATCCGCGACGCACAGCAACGCTTCGAGCCGGCGCAGGCTTCGGTCGGAGCGCCAGTCCTTGGCCAATTCGATGGCGGCACGGGTCAGATTGCCGTATTTCTCGAGCTTTGCCTCGAAGCGCTCGAACAACGTGAAAGCATCGGCAGTGCCGCCCGCAAAGCCGGCAAGCACTTTACCGCCGTACAGGCGGCGCACCTTGCGGGCATTGCTCTTCATGACGCTTTGCCCCAGGGTCACCTGTCCGTCGCCGCCGACGGCCACCTTCCCATGGCGCCGCACCGCCAGAATCGTGGTTCCGTAGATTCGCTCGGGATCGTGAGTCATAGGAAACCTCAAGTGGGGCTTGAGGGGTGCCCTTTCAAGCGCTGCGGCGGCGGGCGCGCGGATGCGCAGCCTCGTATACCGTCGCCAGGTGCTGAAAATCAAGGTGGGTATAGATCTGGGTGGTGCCGATATCGGCGTGGCCGAGCAATTCCTGCACGCCGCGCAAATCACCGCTCGACTCGAGCAAGTGCGTGGCGAATGAATGGCGGAACATATGGGGGTGGACATGCACGCCGATGCCCTGCCGCCGTCCCCAGGCGCCGACGCGCAGCTGCACGGCCCGAACCGACAGGCGGCGGCCGCTCTTTCCCACGAAGAGTGCGTCCGTGCCGCTCTTGACGAGAGCCGCGCGCGCCTGCAGCCATTCCTTCAATGCAGCGATCGCCTGCCGGCCGATGGGCACGATTCTCGTCTTGCTGCCCTTGCCGAGCACGCGCACCGTGCGGTCTTTGAGGTCGACCGCCGTCATGCTCAAACCGACGAGTTCGGTCAAGCGCAGCCCGGACGAATAGAATAATTCCATGATGGCCTTGTCGCGGGCGGAGAGCGTTCCATCGACCCGAAACGCCAGCAGCCGGCCCATTTGATCGGCGTCCAGAGTCGCCGGCAGCCGCTTCTTGGTTTTCGGCGCGCTCACACCCTGCGCCGGATTGCGCGTGCAATGGCCTTCGCGCATCAGGAATTCGTAAAATGTACGCGCCGCCGACAGGCGCCGCTGAATGCTGCGCGGGCTCATGCCTGCCCCATGCTGGGCGGCGGCAAACGCCCGCATGTGCGAATGACCCCAGTTTGCTCCACGTGCTCGAGCGGCGCGCTCCGCTGAACTGCGCCAGGGCGTGCAAATCATGGCCGTAGGCGGCGATGGTGTGTCCGCTCACGCGCCGCTCGTGCGCGAGATGCGATAAAAATCGATCGATCCATGCTCGCTCGCCCGAATCCATTGCGGGTTAGCGCATCAGCGCGTAGGTCACGAGCTCGCCGATGCGGGAGAGGAATTCCGTGCTCATGGCCGGATGGAAGCGCTCGGCATCGCTGGCGCCGATCGCCAGAATGCCCAAGCTCACCCTTGGGACCCAGGGGCGTCAGGGCCACCGAGCCGATTTCGACCGAGTCCTTGCCGAAGAGATAATCGCGTTGCCCATCGCGCACCTGTCCGCAGCGCGGCTTGCCGGATTGCAGCAGCGATTCGAACGTCTTGATGTCGGCATCGGCCGGTCTCGCCGATCGCAAGAACCGGCCCGCCTCCGCCTCCAGGGATGGCGCCTGCTCCAGGAACAGCACCAGCACCGAGTGCATGGCGTCGAAATCCTCGCGCAGCGACGTCTCGACCGCATTGATGGTTTCCAACAGCGTATGCGCGCGGATCAGGCGCTGGCTCAAGCGGTGAATGCGGTCGGCCAGCGCGTCATTGGCGCGGGCCACATCGACGAGTTCCTTCAACTTGCGTTCCAGCGACTGATTGCGCTCGCGCAGCACCTCCACCTGGCGCTCGACCAGGCTCACCGTGGCGCCCACGTCGCGCAGGTGCGGCAGCCGCAGCTTGGCCAGCAGCGGAGAATTACGCTCGAAGAAATCCGGAAAAGTCTGCAGGTAATCCGCGACACTGGCGTCGTTGAGGCCATCCTGCTTGATTCCGCGCGCCTGACTGGTTGTCATTATTGAGCTCCCGTACATCACGTTAAATGTCGATCGATCCGGTAAATACCGGCGTTGCCGGTCCTGTGAGCCATATGTGCCCAGTATGCGCCCGCCACGAAACCGTGGCGGTGCCGCCGGGCAGCTCGACTTGCACGTCCTCATCCAGCAGCCCATGCCGGCTGCCGACGGCGACCGCGGCGCACGCCCCCGTGCCGCAGGCCCGAGTCTCGCCCACGCCGCGTTCGAATACCCGCAAGCGAATGCGGCCGCGCTCCACGATTTGCATGAATCCTACATTGGCGCCCCTCGGAAAACGCGGGTGACGCTCGATACTCGGCCCAAGCCGCTCGAGCGGCGCGGTTTTCACATCCGCTACGCGCAGCACCGCGTGCGGATTGCCCATCGACACCGCGCCTATCTCAACCTCGGCGCCGTCGACGTTCAACGAGTACATGGGCGCTTCGGCTTCGGCCTCCATCGGCAGAGCGCGCGGATCGAAGTTCGGCACACCCATGTCCACCGACACCAAGCCGTCGTCGCGGACATGCGCGCGAACCGTGCCGCCCACACTGCCCATCTTAAGGTCGCGGCCCAGTTCCGGTGCGCGCGCGTACAAGAGAGCGGCAATACAACGCGCGCCGTTGCCGCATTGCTCGGCTTCGCTGCCGTCGGAATTGAAGATACGGTAGAACGCGCGGCTGTCCGCATCGCGCGGTTTTTCCAGCATCAACGCTTGATCGAAGCCGATACCGGTATGCCGGTCGGCGAGGGCGCGCAGCCTGCTTGAGTCCGGTTGGGCAGCGGCGGCGTCAAATACCAAGAAATCGTTTCCCAGGCCTTGCATCTTCAGAAACTCGATGCGCATGACTCGAGAGCATAGCCGATGCGTCAGTTTGTCGCGAGCGGGGGTTGCGCAACGTTGCCTCGAGTTTTACCTTAGTGAAAACAACAACAGCGGGGGATTATGCGCCACGTAATGGTATTGAACGCAAAAGGCGGATGCGGCAAGAGCACTCTGGCGACCAATATCGCGGTGTTTTTTGCCCGCGAGGGCCGCCAAGTCTGCATTGCGGACTATGACCCGCAACGTTCCAGCCTCGATTGGCTGGCGCAGCGCCCGGCGGATCTACCCGCCATCAGCGGCGCCGCCGCGTTCGAAGACGGCCTGCGCAGCGTGGCGCGCAACACCGAGGTCTTGGTCATCGACGCGCCGGCTCGCGTCCACGGCACGGAACTCAACGAGCTGGTGCGCCGTGCCGAAACCATCATCGTGCCGGTGCTGCCGTCCAGCATCGACATGAAAGCGTGCGGACATTTCATGGCGGAATTGCTCGAAATCGGCAAGGTGTCGCGGCGCCAGGCGCGCCTGGCCGTCGTCGCCAATCGCGTTCGCGAATATACGTTGATCTACGAAGAGCTGGATCAGTACCTGAGCAAACTCAAAGTACCCTATCTCGGGTGCTTGCGCGAGGCGCAGAATTACGTGCGTGCCTACGCGCGCGGCATGGGCGTGCTGGAACTGCCTGAGTATCTCGCCTGGCCCGACTGGAAGCAGTGGGAGCCGATCGGCGAATGGCTCAATAGCAAGCGCAGCCAGCCGGCGGCCTGACGGCGGCCGCAGCATGCTATGGTGTTCGTTCAGGAACACCCTTGCGTATCAGTTTATTCAAGTCCGATTTGAGCTTCAGTGCGGCACCGGATCAATCGCTGCTCGACGCGGCGCTCGGCGCACATTTAAATTTGCCGCACAGCTGCAAGGGCGGGAATTGCGGCTCGTGCCGCGCCCGCCTCCTGCAGGGCGAGATTTACTACCCCCATGGACAGCCCTTGGGGCTGTCCGATGCCGAGATTGCCGACGGTTTCGTGCTGTTGTGTCAGGCGCGCGCGCGCAGCGATGTCACCATCGAGACCCGCGAAATCACCACGCCAGACCCACGCGCGGGTCATGCGGCTGCCGGCCCGCATCGAGCGCGCCGTGCCCCTGTCGCACGATGTCATGGGCCTCCATCTGCGGCTCCCGGTGGCCGAAGAATTCCGCTTCCAGGCCGGCCAATATATCGACATCATGCTGCCCGGCGGGCGGCGCCGCAGCTTCTCGATCGCCTCGCCGCCGCACAGCGCGCGGGTGCTCGAATTGCACGTGCGGCGGGTGGCGGGCGGCGAATTCTCGGCGCCGCTGTTCGACGCGGGCGCGCGCAGCGCGCTGCTGACCATCGAGGGGCCGCTCGGAAACTTCGCGTACCGAGCAGGCGCCGCACCGATGTTGCTCGTGGGCGGCGGCACGGGGCTCGCGCCGCTGCTCAGCATACTGCGGCACGTCATCGAGAATGGGATCGAGCGCGACATGACTCTGTACTGGGGCGTGCGCAGCGAGCGCGACCTGTATGCGCACGCGGCGCTCGAAAATCTCGCCGCCGGCCGCCAACCGGCAGCCGGTCCCGCGCGTCTGCGGTATGTGCCCGTGCTGTCCGAACCTTCGCCCGAGTGGCCGGGCGCACGCGGCTGGGTGCATGAGGCCGTGCTGCAGAACCTCGGCGATCTGCACGGATACGACGTGTATGCCGCCGGTCCGCCGGCGATGATCGCGGCGGTACGGCGCGAATTCGCAGCGCGCGGAATTGCCGCGGACCGACTGTTCTTCGATTCCTTCGATTACGCGCCGGATACGCTCGAGCGCCAACGGATGAGCGCCGCGACCAAATCGTGATCGTCGGCGGAGTCCGCCTGCACCACGGGCGCAGGCAAGCCCAGCTCGCGCAGGCCGTGCGCGATGCGCTCGCCGGGCACCAACCAGTGCGCGCGCTCGAACTCACCGCGCAGCGCGGAACCCGCGATGACGAGCAGGTTGGCGGCAATATCCAGGCTGGTCGCGGTGACGACCTGCACCGCTCCCAAGGTGAAGCCATCGAGCACAGCGGCAAGCAGCGCGGGGCTAGGGTTGGCGGGAACACGTTGATAGACTTCGGCCGCGACCACTTGCGCGCCGCGCTGCGCCAGCTCCTGCTCGAGGAATGGACGGCCGCCCACGCCTTTGACGATCAACATGCGGCGGCCCGCCGGATGTTCCAACCGTGGATGCAGCAGCAACCCTTCGGAGTCGAACGATTCGCGCGGCTGCACCGCCACTCGATAGCCGGCCAGGTTCAAGGCCCGGGCGGTGGCCGGGCCGATGGCGGCCAGAGTCAAGTCGCGCTTTTGATCGAGCAGAGAGGCGCCGAATCGCACGGCGTTGGTGCTGGTAAAGATGATGACATCAAATGCATCGAGTGCACCCAGCTGCGCCATCGTTTCACGCCGATTGCCGACGGCCTTGATTTCAATGGCCGGCAATCGCAGCGTGCTCGCGCCTTCAGTTTCCAATAGGCGGCACAGCGGCATCGCCTGCTGCTCGGCCCGAGTGACCAGAACGCCGACACCGTGCAATGCAGGCATCGGGGGCTCAACCGGCGCGCAGGCGCTCGAGCAGCGATCGTGCGCCTGCGGCCAGAATCCGCTCGGCCAATTGGTGCCCCAAAGCGGCAGGGGCATCGACGCTGCCGCCCAGGGAGTCGCGCAGCAGCCGCGAGCCATCCGGCTCCGCCACCAGACCATCGAGTATCAAGCGCCGACCCTCGAGCCGTGCATGCGCCGCGATCGGCGATTGGCAGCTGCCGCCGAGCCTGAGTGCGAACGCCCGCTCCGCGTCCATGGCAATGCGCGTATCCCCGTGCTCGAGCACGCTCAAGCATGCGAGCGTGCGCGTGTCCGCGCCGCGGCATTCGATCCCGATCACACCCTGCGCGACTGCGGGCAGGCAAATGACGGGGTCGAGACGCGCGGTGATGCGCGATTCCAAGCCCAATCGCATCAGTCCCGCGCAAGCCAGTACGATGGCATCCATCGCGCCCGCATCGAGCCGTCGCAACCGAGTATCGACATTGCCGCGCAGCGGCTCGATGCGCAAATCCGGCCGCGCCGCCAGCAACTGCGCCTGGCGCCGCAGGCTGGAGGTGCCGAGGCGTGCGCCCTGCGGCAAATCCTCGAGCCGCGCCGCCGCTGTGGACAGCAACGCATCCCGCGGATCCGCGCGCTCGAGCACCGCCGCGATGGTCAGCCCCGCGGGAAGCTCACCCGGCAGATCCTTCATCGAATGCACGGCAATATCGGCACGCCGCTCCTCCAGGGCCACCTCGAGTTCCTTGATAAAGAGACCCTTGCCGCCGATGGCGGCGAGGCTTCGATCTTGGATGCGATCGCCTTGAGTGAGCATCGGCACGAGTTCGATCTCGAGACCGCTATGCGCCCGGCGCAGCAACGTCGCAACGTGCTCGGCTTGCCACATGGCCAGCTGACTCTTGCGGGTCGCGATTCGCAGCGGCGCGGTCGATGGCATGCTCATGCCGATTCCGGCGCGCTTCCGGGCTTGGCGGGAAACAGTGCCGACTTCAGCCGGTAGATCGACGAGATGTCCTCATCGCCGAAGCCCTGGATGATCAGCTGCGCGTATTGCGCCAGCGTCGACTCCACCACGGGCAGTTGCGCGCCGTGCTGCGCCGCCATTTCGCGGCAAATCCGCAAATCCTTGGCGTGCAGCCGCACGCGAAAACCGGCGGGAAAGTGCTTGTGGGCCATGAACGGCGCGCGATGCACGAAGTACCAACTCGAGCCCGCTCCCTTGCCCAAGAGCTCGATCAACCGGTCGAGCGGCAAGCCCTCGGCATGCGCAAAGGCCATCGCCTCGCCGACGGCTTGGATGATGCCGGCACACATGATTTGATTCGTGGCCTTCGCCGCCTGGCCGGCGCCGCTCGCGCCGAGATAGGCGACGTTTTTCCCCATGGCCGCCAAGATCGGCTGGGCACGCCGGAATACCGGTTCATCGCCGCCCACCATGATGGCAAGCGACGCCGTGCGCGCGCCTTCCACGCCGCCGCTCACCGGACAGTCGAGAAAGCCGACGCCGAGCGCATCGAGTTGCGTGTGCAGTGCGCGCGCCGTGCCTGCGCCGACGGTGGAGCAGTCCATGACGATCATGTTCGGGCTCAATCCCGGCTCGAGGTCCGCGACCACGGCGCGCACATCCTCGTCGGCGGACACGCAAATCACGACGGCCTCGCAATTCCCGGCGAGTTCCGTCAAGTTGGCGAAGGCGAGACAGTGCAGTTCGCCGGCCAGTGCCTGGGCTTTTTCCGCGGTTCTATTCCAGACGCCCGTCAAAAGACCGGCGCGTTGCAGACTGCGCGCCATATTCGCGCCCATGGCACCCAATCCGACGAAACCTGTTTGCATACGCGCTACCCGGCTGATGAATGATCAGACGCTAGGTTAAGGCTTTGCGCAGCGGGCGGCAAAGCGCGCGAGAACCGCAATTAGGTTCTAGGAGAAAGGCTTTAGGTGGCGCTGTTGCAGATGGTGTCGATGTCGCGCTTCGCTTCCAACCGTTGAGAGTCGATTTCCTCGGACGACAAATATTGGCGCTCGCCGTTATCGCCGGTCTTGAACAGCCGCCGGCCTTCGATCAGTTTCCGGTAGCGCTCCTGGGCTTCGGAACATTCCTTGGCGCGAGTCTGTGCCACATCGTCCTGCACCGCCTTCTTGGCTCCGGCATCATCCGGCGCCGGTTGATCCCGGCTTGCGACCTTCGGCGTCGGCTCGGGGGCGCGCGCCGGCGCGGAGTTCGGCCCGTGCGCGCCAAGCCCCTCGACCACTTCCGCATGTACGCCGTTGGGCGGGCGGTCGCCGTATTGCACCTCGCCTTTCGCGTCGAGCCACTTGTAGACGACGGCGCCGGCCATGCCCGACCAGGCGATCAAGGCCGCGAACAACAGAAAGCGTTTCATTGTCCGATCCTCGCTTCAAAGCTACATTCTACAACGCGTGCGACCCGGCTTCACCGGTGCGAATTCTCACCGCCTGCCCCAGATCCGCAACGAATATCTTGCCGTCGCCAATTTTACCCGTACGCGCCGTTTCAATGATGGCTTCTACCACCCGGTCTACTTGTTCGTCATCCACCGCCAGTTCGAGCTTCACCTTGGGCAGGAAATCGACGACGTATTCGGCGCCTCGATAGAGTTCAGTGTGACCTTTTTGACGGCCAAAGCCTTTGACCTCTGTCACGGTAATGCCTTGTATCCCAACCTCGGCCAGGGCGGCCCGGACATCGTCAAGCTTGAAGGGTTTTATGATGGCGATGAGCATTTTCATGCGGACGATCTCCGAAATTCGATTACTGGCACAGTCTAGCAGCGGAAATCAACGGAATATGCTGCAGTACAGCATGGAGAAATGAATATTTCTATTGTATAAACCCATGGCGTCTTGCGCCGGGCGCGCGAATATAAAAAACGGCGCGGGCCCTTTGCAGGATCCGCGCCGCCGGGATTTCGCACCGACGGGGGAGTTGGCTGGCTTGCCGGCGCGAGATGCTCCTAAAACGTCAGAAGTGTTGGCCTCGCTCGGTAGCGGGCGAGGCCTCTGAAATCCTCGCGCAGTGTCAACGATTTTCGATCCATATCCATGCATGTCTCCTAGATGGCATCCGGGCCGGTTTCGCCGGTGCGCACGCGCAGCGCCTGTTCCAGCTCGAGTACCCACACCTTGCCGTCACCCGTTTTCCCAGTCCTCGCGACGTTACAGACCGCCTCCATCACCTGCTCCGCAATCGAATCGTCCACCGCGAGCTCGATCTTGGCCTTGGGCAAGAAATCGACCCGGTACTCAGCCCCGCGATAGATCTCCATGTGCCCGCGCTGCCGTCCGTATCCATGCACCTCGGTGACGGTGACGCCCTGAATGCCGATGTCCGCCACCGCTTGCCGAACTTCGTCCACCTTGAATGGCTTGATGACGGCGGTGATCAGCTTCATGCATTTATCCCCGCACTCACCGGTTTAGACGTAAGCCTCCCGCACCGCATCCGCGTATTATTGATATGGAGTAATGCAGCTTTCGTGCCAGCCGCGCCGCACCCCAAATCAAAGGGTTGCGCGATAGGGGGCGGTGCAATGCACCGACATGGCGCGATTTGCGCCGTGGGGTGCGTTACGCGAGTGCAGAAGGCAGGCGTTTTAAGGAGGTCAGCATGAGTTTTCTCAATTCGAGCGGATTGGATGAGTTGGCGCGACGCCTAGCGGAGTCCGTGCCCGAGTCGGTGCGGGCATTTGGGCGGGATTTGGAGGGCAATTTCAAGGCTGTGCTGCAGGCTCAGCTGAGCAAGCTCGATTTGGTCAGCCGCCAAGAATTCGATGTGCAAGCGGCCATTCTCGAGCGAACCCAAGCCAAATTGACCGCCATGGAGGCGCGCTTGAAAGAGATCGAAGGCAAGCTCACGCCGCAATAGCCAACCCCCAAGGAAGCCAGCCCCAAGGATCGTCGTGAGCCGCCACAAGGACGTGAGCACGGTACTGAGCCGCGCGCCGCTCGGGCTTGCCGCACCCCTGGTCCGGGTGGAAGTCCATCTGGGCAGCGGACTACCGACATTTGCAATGGTCGGCCTGCCCGAGGCGGTGGTTCGCGAAAGCAAGGAGCGGGTGCGCTCGGCGCTGGTCACCAGCGGGTTCGAATTCCCCACGGGCCGGATCACGGTCAATTTGTCGCCCGCCGAGTTGCCGAAGGAGGGCGGACGCTTCGACCTGCCCATCGCCGTCGGGATCTTGGCGGCCGCCGGAGAAATACCGCCGCCCGCCCTCGAACGGCGCGAGTTCTACGGTGAGTTATCGCTGGGGGGCGAGCTCCGTCAGACTCCCAAACTGCTGCCGGCGCTCATCGCAGGCGCGCGCTCCGGAAGAGAATTGATTTTGCCCTTCGCCAATGGGCTCGAAGCGAGTCTGCTCCGACATGCGAAGCTCAAGCTGGCCAGCGACTTGCACCAGGTTTGCGCCGCCCTGCGAGGCGCAGCGACGTTGCCGCCGGCCGCGAGTGCCGGAAATATCGCGGACGCGCGCGATCCATCGAGCGCCGACAGGCCCGCGGACTTGGCCGAGGTTCGCGGTCAGTTCACGGCCAAGCGCGCCTTGGAGATCGCGGCGGCGCGGCGAACATGGGCTGTTGATGATCGGTCCTCCCGGTGCCGGCAAGACCCTGCTCGCGCAGCGATTGCCCGCGCTGCTGCCGCCGCTGTCCGCCCTCGAGTCCCTGGAAGTCGCCAGCCTGGAATCCGCCGCCGGGCGCAGACCCAGCCTCGGCGGGCATAGACCGTTCCGCAGTCCACAGCACACCGCCTCGGTCGCCGCGCTGATCGGCGGCGGGTCGATGAAACCCGGCGAATTGTCCCTCGCACACCTCGGAGTCCTGTTTCTCGACGAGCTTCCCGAATTCGCGCGCAACGCACTCGAGGCGCTGCGCGAACCGCTCGAGAGCGGCGTGGTGCATCTCTCGCGGCTCAAGCGCACGTGCGAATTTCCCGCGCGATTCCAATTGGTTGCGGCGATGAATCCCTGCCCCTGCGGCTACGCCGGCGATCGGAGCGGCCGGTGCCATTGCACGGCGGAGCAAATCGCGCGCTATCGCCACCGAATCTCCGGCCCGTTGATCGATCGCATCGATATGCATGTGGAATTGATGGCGCTGCCGGTCGAGCACCTGTTGGGCGATGTGCCCGCGGATGCGGAGAATTCAGCCACGGTTGCCGTGCGCGTGGCCGCCGCCCGGCAAGCGCAAATGCAGAGGCAGGGCAAACTCAATGCGCGCCTGACGCCATCCGAAGTGACGAGATTCTGCGGCCTGCAGCGCGAATCGCGCGTACTGCTCGGCACGGCCATCGCGCGTCTGGGACTCTCCGCCCGCGCCTGTCATCGAGTGCAGAAGCTGGCGCGGACCTGTGCCGATTTGGCGGGCGAGCCCAAAATCCGCCGCACCGACGTAGCCGAAGCCGTGCAGCTCCGCGCACTCGACAAGCTCGCCGGTTGAGCGCGCCCTTACTTGTTGAGCGACACCATGTAGTCGACTGTCATGCGAATCGTCGCATCGGGCCAGGTCGTGCCGCCCTTGGGGGGCATATTGCCTTTGCCGGCGATGGCGTCTTTGTAGAGCGTGTCCTTGCCCTGAGCGATGCGCGGAGCCCAGGCCGCATGATCGCCGATCTTCGGCGCGCCGTTGACGCCGGTGGAGTGGCAGGCAGAACAGACTTTCATGAACGCTTGTTCACCCGTAGTCGGCACATCCGCAGCCGCCCCGGCCGGCGGCGCCGTCACGACCGCCAACGCCGAGTTGTCCTTACCGGCGATCGCGACACGGGCAAAGGGCGCGATGTTCGCCTGCACCTCTTTCAGATGCAGCGGGTCGAGCAGCACACCTTCGCCCTGGGTATCGGCGCCAATCGAGCGCGCAACACCGAATAGAACGATCGCGAACAGGATGAGCACGCCCAGCACCATACTGAAGGAATTGAAGAAGTGAGTATCTGAAGATTCGGTGTTGGACACGGTAACTCGCTGAATTTAAGCCCGCCATAGTATAGCCACCGCAAGGGATTGGCGGAATAGCCGACTGCTCGCGATAGCGCGCGGCACAAATCAAGGCTGCCTGTCCAGGGGGCTTTTTGCGCCCATCGCCCCCTTTCCCATCACATGAGTGTAGAGCATCGTTGCGCGCAGGGGCCCACCAGGCTCACCGGCAGCACGGTCACCCGATCCTTGCCGCCCTTGGCGTCGCGCACGATGATTTCACCGCGCTCGAGCAGGAGATCCTTGACGCGAAGCCGATGCGCCTCCATCAATCGCAGCCCGCTACCGTAAAGAAGACTCGCGATCAGCCACGACGTACCGTCAGGGTGCGACAGCACCGACCGAACCTCGGCCGGGCTCAGGACCACCGGCAACCGCTTCGCCCGCCGCGCTCGCGTCACGTCGTCAAGCCAAGGCAATTTCATGCCAAGCACTTGCCGGTACAGAAACAACAGCGCCTGGAGCGCCTGATTTTGCGTCGACGCCGCGACTTTTGCGTCGGCGGCCAAATGCGTCAAGAACGCCTCGACCTCCGCCGGCCCCATGTCGCGCGGATGTCTGCGGTTATGGAATTCGACATACCGCCGCATCCATTGCAGGTAGGCCTGTTCGGTTCGCAGCGCCAAATGACGAGTGCGCATCCTCTCGCGCGCCACCTCGAACAAACCGCGCCCCTCAGGCATATAATTCCCCACGGAGTGCTACGCGACACACCCCAATCCGACCTCAAGGAAATCAGGAAGATGTCTCAAGGTCCAACGGAATATTTGCCGCGTTCAACGCGATTGCCACGCCGTTGGGTCCGCTAATTATTCCTCGAATTAATCGTTAGGAGCTTTCTTGCGTATCTCATTTCTCAGCGCCGGACGTACGAACTTGAACAGCAGTCACGCCGTGAAGCTTTGGCGAAAGCCCAGGAATGAATTCTCTAGCCGTCATTCGCAACGCCTAACAATCGGTTCGAGCGATCGCGGGGTATCGTCTTCGGAGGGCCAAGGAGGGGGTCGATGATTGAAATAAAGTGCCTTCGTTTGACGCCGGTGAAGCCCGGATCGCTCAACCTCATCGTTAGAGGCCGTTTTGGACATGGGCATCGCACTGGTTTATCGTATCTGCTATGAGCAATCCAGTGGTCAGCGTATCTCCTGATGTAATGAGTGGGGCTCCAGTATTCCCAGGTACTCGCGTGCCCGTTCAGACGCTACTTGAGTATCTCGAGGCTGGCGATTCCATTGACGAATTTCTCACGGGGTTTCCCTCAGTATCGCGGTCGCAGGTGATTGCGTTTCTGGAACGCGCGACCACCTTGGCCGTCACTGATGCCGCTTGAGAGTGCTTCTCGATGAATGCGTTGATGTTCGCTTGGCGGCCAGCCTCGCCACCGTTGAGGTTCGTACCGTCGCAAATCAGGGTTGGTTAGGAATATCGAACGGCCAGCTGTTGGCCTTGGCCGCAGCAGAATTTGACGTATTCGTTACTGTTGATCGGAACCTACCGTTTCAGCAGCATTTACCGAAATTCGGCATTGCTGTAATTCTGCTGCGAGCCAAGACGAATCGACTTGACGATCTGGTCTTGCCGGTACCTGATTTGATATCCGCAATCCCGAGCGCGAAGAAGGGCGTCGTCACTTCGGTCGGCCTCTAACAATCGGTTCGAGCGATCACGGGGTTGCGTCTTCGTTGAGCCAAGGAGGGAGTCGATGATTGAGAAAAATCAGCTTCGTTTATCGTTGGCGAAGCCCCGCGTCGCTCAACCTCATCTCTAAGGACTTCCCCACTGTGTCAACAGAATTATAGGGTTCTGGGTCTTTTGAAAAGATTGATCTCGCAAACCAATCCTGGCACACAGGTGCCGCCTCGGGACGGGGAAGTCCCTTACATTCGTTAGGTCCATGTCCAGCGCAATAGCTCTGCTCTCTAGTTCTCGCCGCAATGGAAATACTGGTCAGTTCATTGATCGCATTGCGCTGGAACTTAATATCGAAGTCGTCGATCTCACTGCCAAGCACATGTCGTCATTTGACTACGAACATCGCAACCGGAATGATGATTTCGAGCCGCTCATGAGTCGGGTGTTGGCGCATGATCACCTCATTTTTGCAACACCAGAGTATTGGTATTCAGTAAGTCCAGCAATGAAGGTATTTTTCGATCGGTTCTCTGATTTTCTCGAGATACCAGACCTCCTCGCTCAGGGTCGAAGGCTGCGGGGCAAACACGCGTACGTAGTCTGCACGTCGATCTGTGACCAACCCTCTTCTTCATTTATGGGCGCGTTTCTCGAAACCTTCAATTACCTCGGGATGAAATTTACCGGTGTGGGGCACGCGAATTGCGCAGACGGTTATATGCCAGCCATACACGACGTCGAGGCCTCGACATTCGCCGCCCTTGTAAGAGAGGCGGGCGCTGTCGAAGGTGGCGCGAGGATCTAACAATCGGTTCGAGCGATCACGGGTTCGCATCTTCGATGGGCCAAGGAGGGAGTCGATGATCTGGATAAACTGCCTTCGATCTGCGTTGGCGCGGCCCCGCGTCGCTCAACCTGATCGTTAGATGACAAAGTTCGCGTAGCGGTACTACAGGGAGGTCAAAGCAAATGGCAGTGGCTAATCTGACCTTTAACCAGAAACGCCTTTGCCTCGGCATCGCATTGGGTGTGGCCGCGATTTGTTTGGCCAATTACGAGCTTGGGTGGTCACTTTTTGGTCCGCTGAATCCCAAGAAGGTGTTTATTGGAAGCGTAGTCGCACTAGCGCTAATCCAACATTTCGTAGGGCCAACGTTTCGCGAAGTTCAGGAGCACCGCGACGCCAAGCGGCGCGCGTAATGCTGCGGCCGTTCGCGCAATCATCTCTAACAATCGGTACGAGCGATCGCGGGTCGCGTAGTGGATGATTGAGATGAAGTGCCTCCAATTTAGGCCGACGCAACCCCGCGTCGCTCAACCTCATCGTTAGCTTCCTGATCCGACTTCACCGCAGGTTCTTGACGTATATGCATAAAATGCATATAATCGCGATATGAGTCCGGAGTTCGACCCAAAGAAGAACGCCGAGAATATCACCAAGCACGGCGTATCCCTGGCCACCGGGGACGGTGTGCTGCATGACCCTTTGGCGATCACTATTGAGGATTCGTCCGCGCTGGACGAACAACGTTGGATTACCGTTGGCGCGAACTCTCTCGGGACATTGATGGTTGTTATTTGGACTGAGCGTGGGGAAGAGAACCGATTAATCTCGGTTCGCCCTGCTATGCCCAAGGAGCGCAAATCTTATGAAAAAGGAATATGATTTTTCGAAAGGAAAACGAGGTGCTGTCGTCTCGACCAAAGGGAAAACACGCATCACAATATACCTGGATGACGAAGTGCTTGATCGCTTCAGGTCGACTGCAGAGAGCTCTGGAAAGGGATATCAGACGCTGATTAACGATGCACTTCGGGCGCATCAGGGCGTCGCGGAGAAGCCGCTCACAGCCAAACAGGTGCGCGAAATTGTGCGTGAGGAATTGGCGTCGCACACAGAAAGCTAACAATCGGTTCGAGCGATCGCGGGGGTATCATCTCCGTTCAGCCAAGGAGGGATTCGATGATCGGGATAAAGGGACTTCCTTTGTTGGCAACGCAACCGCGCGTCGCTCAACCTCATCGTTAGGCGTAGTTGAGCCCTCCGTGCTTTCACGAATCCTGTCTTTGTGCGCCCCGGTTCTACTTCTAATGTTGCCGCTCTGCGGTAAAGCGAACGCAGCGGTACCAGGTTCAGGCGCATACGAATTTCGAATTTGTGCGGCCGCGTGTTCTTTCGGCAGCGGGAAAGATGTAAAGGCCACGGGAATTCTTGTCCTATTCAATAATAGAATTCCGCAGAACGAGGTTGATAAATTCGATTTAATGCAATTCCAGTGGCACGCTGCTGGCCATGAGGTTCTAAACGGATGCTTCGCACTTCAAGTCGATGCAGGATTTCCCTCGTACGCGGGAATGCATAAGAATGGACTGTTGTCGTGGTCAGTCGCCGATGATTCCGCGAGCATTGATCTCCAACACGGAGTGGACGCCGGTTATAGGATCGAAGTTACGAACCACGGGAACAAGCTAACTGGCAAAGGAATTTCCTGGGGAGCTGGTGTTGCCCGCCCTGGTTTCGGCCCAGATGTATTCATTGCGCGAAGAATCGGTAACGCGAATACAGGAGTCTGTCTTTCCGGCGCAAAAACGGATTAGATCGCTCAGTACTCGCTCAGTACTGCTCAGTACCTTTCTATTACACACATCTTGTGACGAACGGTTTGCATGACGATGATAATCGACGCCAAGCCTAGTCTATCCGCTGCAGAGTTGGCGTTGGAAGTCGCGCGCGAGCGGGTAGATCCAAATGCTCTTGATGGGTTGAGCGTTGCGATGCAGAACGTCGAGCTTGCCGCGGCCCTGCGTGTCGCCGAGGTGTCGCCAGTTGGCAGCCTTGTAGCAGGTGCCAGTAAAGCGCGGCTTCTCGACGAAGGTTTCGAGCAAGACGGGCCGATAGGCGTAGCGCACCTGCCAGTCCCCGGGCAGCCGTCGGCTCACCAGCGCGAGGATGCGGGAGGCCAAGTTCTTGCAACGGATCCACGGCAAGATGAGGAAGCGGGCATTGTTCACGACGAGATGCAGGTTGCGCTGTCGCTGCTCTGTCGTCCAGCCGATGAGCTGATCGCGGGGCTTGACCTTCCAGGCGCTCGCGCCGAAGCCAAGCGCAGCGACGATGTGGCCGGCGGCGCGTACGAAGTAGCGCAACTGCGCCCCGGGCATGAGCTGATGCCCGAGATAATGATGGCGTTCGATATAGGCGTTCCACAGCAGCGAGTCGGCTTTGGTGAGCACCGGATCGACGCTGAGTGTGCTCAGTTCGACGGCCGGGATGCGGATCGGCTCGAGGACGGCCTGCTCGATGTGCGGATAGGACCGATAGGCGACGGGTTTGGGATTTCGCGGCGGCGGCAGCGTGATCAACCCATCCGCCTGCATGCGACTGAGCGCCACCCGGCAACTCATGTCCTTCAGGGCGCCATTGTCTCGCCTCCAGGCGAGACTTTCGCAGACTTCGCGCGACAGACGGGCGCGGTTCATCTGCGGGACGTTGAGCAAGTCACGGATCAGATCGATCTCGGTCGGTGTAAAATCGCGTCCGCAGTAGCGCATCGCTTAACTCGAGTTGCCGAGGGAGTGTTTGTAGGCGCGCAGCGTCTCCACCGTCCCGTAAAGACTCGTCCAGCCGCGCCACAGCACGGTGACGCCGGGCTCGCCATCACCCTTGCGCCCCAAGTGCCCGCCGAGCTTGCCGAGCATCCGCACCACCTCACGCAGTGTCGGCGCTGGGGCCGCGGGCGGTAGCGCCTTGGTCACGCGAATGTGCAGCGCTTCGACCTCCTCCACGGAGAACACCTCGGTCGCCGGCAGATCCGGGTGTGCGCGGGCGAGGTAGGCGACATGCATCAGACGCACGCCGATAATGCTGAAGAGGGTCAGATAGCGCTTCAGCCGCTCGGCCTCCTCGAGCATGCAGTCCTCCACCTTGCACCCCGATTTGAGCACCTTGTGCCAGATCTCGATGCCCCAGCGCTTCCCGTACCAGCCCACCTTCTCCGTGGCGGACTCGAAGTCCTTGACGGGCAGGTTCGTCAGCAGCACCCAGCTGATCGAGTCACTTCCCGGGGGTGCAGATTGCTCGGTCGCACCGATCAGGGTGACCGTCACCGGATCGCTCGAGCCGGAGGCCTTGGCGTGCGCGCCGCGGCGGTGCGGCGCTTGGATGGCCACTGGCGCGACGCGCACCTCGATGCAGGCGGTGCGTGCCTTGCGGCTCCCGTTGCTCGGTATCTCGATCATCATCGATCCCAAGGCGGGTGCGTCGCTGAGCGCCTCGAGCATGCTGGCGCAGCCCTCGCTGTCTTCAGGCACAAGCTTGCGATCGGTGCGCGCGCGGATCAGATACTTCGCGCCCAGCTCCTTCGCGTGCGTCAAGAACTCAAAGAAGTCCGACTCCCGATCCGCCACCGTGACGACCGGCACGCCCGCCGGTGCTCGCTCGACCGTCTCCTTGAGCGCTACCAGCCACTTCGAGCTCTCTTTCTCCTCGATCGCCGTGACCTGCAGGCGTTCGATCTTCTCCTGATAGTCTTCTACAGGGATTTCCCGTCGCGCCCAGATACTCTGGCTCAGGATCCCCAACGGTACGCCCAACGTCGTGAAGGCCAGCGCGTTGTGCATGATCAGGCCCCGTTCATGCGCCGCGTTACTGCTGCCAATCGATCCCAAGCCCCGCGTCTTGAGGTGGGCGCCGTACGAGAAGAACACCGTATCCTGCACCACCAGCACCGCACCACCGCAACCGGCCATGCGCGCCGCCGTCGCTTCCCAATGCGGCTTCAAGATCCGCGCCGGGCTCACCTTCGGGTTGTTGAACAGCCGATACGCCGCCTGCGTGCTCGCCCAAGTGCCGCACGCCTCGTTGATCGGCGAAGCCGGCGACTGGGCCAGGTGTTGCACGGTTGTCAGCAAGCGACGGTCCAGCCGTTTGTCGCACAGATCAGCGCGGGTAAACTCCTGCGTCACCCACTCGACCGACTCTGTGCCAGCGTCCATGATAGCTTGCACGTCAGGATCTTCGTAGCGCCTCGACTTTCCCAAACGGTTCGCCATGCCTCGCCGCACGTCGCGACAACCGCAAGACTACGCAAGGCAAGGGTCTGTGTCCAGCGCTTCCGTACGTGACCCTCAAAATCTCAGAGAAAATCGCTCAAGATGTGTGTAATAGAAAGCTCAGTACGCCTAACAATCGGTTCGAGCGATCGCGAGGTCGGGCCGACGGCCGGGCCAAGGGAAGGTTCGATGATTGAAATAAAGCAGCTTCGCTTTTTCGTCGGCGCCGCGCCGCGTCGCTCAGCCTTACTATTAGGCACCTTATTGGAGGCACTGCCATGATAAAGACCCACGGACTTAGCCACGTCGCACTTTCCGTACTGGATCTAGACCGATCGTTGGCCTTCTATCAATCTGTCTTTGGAGTGTGTGAATATTTTCGCAGCGACTCCACCGTTCAAGTGTTGGGTCCCGGGCAGTACGATGTCCTGGCTTTCGAGAAACGTCCGGCCGGCGCGGGCGTCCCAGGCGGAATCATTCACTTTGGGTTTCGGCTTATCCGGCCAGAAGATATTGACGCGGCCGTGACAGCGGTCGAGAGCGCCGGCGGTGCCGTTACTTCTCGTGGCGAATTCGGTCCCGGCCTGCCATATGCCTTTGTTCGTGATCCGGACGGCTATGAAATTGAGATCTGGTTTGAGTGAACCGCAGCGGATGTCTAACAACAGATTGCGCGATTGCGGGCTACGTCTTCGTTGAGCCCGGAGGGAAGTCGATGATTGGGATAAATCAGCTTCGCTCGTCGTCAGTGAAGCAGCGCGCCGCTCAACCTCATCGTCGGAGCCCTATGAGACACGTGCGCAGTATTTTTGTGGGGTTAGCGCTCGGTATACCAAGCATTGCCGCTGCCACGGCGCAGTCCTGGGCGTTCGTAGTTTCTGTCGGCGGCATCTTGATTGGGGACGCGGTCAAAACAAATGGCTCATGGACCTTGCCGGTGCGCGCGGACGTTTCAGGCCTGGAATCGTTCACAACCAAGCCCACTGTGATGAATTCGGCAATGGTATGTTCAGGCGTGGTGGCCAAGATTATCCGCAGCGATATCTACCTTACGATCCATACTGACCTGGCCGGCGTCGGCAAACCTGCACAATGTCCGGCAGCACAACTAGGGGTGCTGCCTGCTGGAGCATATACCGTGTTCTATCAAGGGCCGGAAGGCGCGCCGGTGCGCCTTCGTTCAGTTCAAGTCGGGCTCTAACAATTGGATCGAAGGATCAACATGCGTGTTGCACGGTTTCTGCTCGAGTTTGGCGGCGGCATTTTCGTATTGCTAGGGCTCTTGCATGCCCTCTACACGTTTCTCGACATCGGCCGACCTCGCCGGCTCGTTCCTGAGGATCCGGCGGTCGCGCGGGCCATGGCGGAGTCGCATGTTCGCATTGCTCGTGGCGGAACAACGATGTGGCGTGCCTGGGTTGGATTCAATTTCAGCCACAGCTTAGGCGCGGTCCTCTTTGGCATGCTGTGCATTGGGGCTGGCGTCGTGATTGGCGCGACCGCGGTACCAGCTTGGATTCTGCTTCTCTTCGTTCTGATCGCGGTAGCGTATCTGGGCCTCAGCGTCCTGTATTGGTTCCGGATTCCGACCGCGGGAATCGCCATAGCCACGGCGTGCTTGTTGCTCGCGTGGCTGATATACGCAACACTTGGCGTCTAGATGCCATGACGGCATAATGGGGAGATATATTCGTGAAGGCTTATCTCGCAACTACGGGCACGGTGTTTGGCCTGATTGTGGCGGCGCATATTTGGCGCGCCGTTGCGGAAGGTCCCGCCATGGTCAAGAACCCCGTATTCTTTCTTCTCACGGTTGCAGCGGCGGCGCTCTCGGTATGGGCATGGCGCTTGCTCGCGGCGATGCCGCGGTCGTGAGTTCCGACGCACGTCTTGAAATCAGCCGGCCTTGCGGAAAGTCAGATTGATGCGTTGTGAGCCCAGCACCTCGTGATGGCCGTCTTTGAGCGCAAGCACACCATGATGGCGCAGGCGCGCCGGGCCGCCCCAGACCACGACATCGCCATGATGCAGCACCACTCGCCGATGCGAGTCGGTCCGCGCGTCGCCACCGAACAAGAAAACCGCCGGCAAACCGAGCGATACCGAAACGATGGGTGCGCCGAAATTGCGTTCGTCCTTATCTTGATGCAGCGTGAGGCGCGCACCAGGTTCGTAGCGATTGAGCAGACACGCATCGGGGATAAAGTCCGGGAACTCGGCCGCCAGCGCTGCCGCTTGGGCCAGCCCGAGAAATGCCGACGGCATCGGCGGCCAGGGGCGGCCATCCAGCGGGTCGCACGCTTCGTACCGATATCCCGCTGGGTCGCTGACCCACCCGAGGCGGCCGCAATTGGTCATGGCCACCGACATTCGAAAGCCGCCGCGAGTCACCCAGTGACGAAAGGGGGCTGACGACTGGACGCAACCGATACCTGCCAACACCTCCGTCATCCTATCGAGTGCGAAGCCGCGCAGTAACCACGCCCCCGGGGCGAGCTGTTCCTCGCGCGCGTCGGGTGCAGCCGCGTCGAATAGGTCACGGGTGTGCATCTGCTGCATGAACAATTACTTTAATCGAAGACGAAGACCGGGTTAAGGTGCATCGCATGCTCTGGCGCGCCATCATTGCATTCCTCGCGCTTCCCGACCGGCCGTCGGAGGCAATCTTTCGATTGTCGTATACCCGCGTTGGGTCAGCCTGTTCTTCCTTCAAGGAGCTCGTTTGAGGGACCCGGCGAAATTATTGCGAGGGAGCGGCACCAAAGTGCGCCACATCGTTCTGCGTGAAGCAGACGACATTGGTTTAAGGCAGGTTGACGACCTGATCGCTGCGGCTCTTGCGGCGGCCGTGAGGCCGATTGATGCCAAGGCGCAACGACAGCTCATCATCAAGTCGGTGAGTGTCAAGCAGCGCCCCCGGCGTGCCGGACCGCGCTAGTGGCGCAATCTCACTTCAAACCTCCTGGTTGGCCTACCGTCACGCCGCGGATCGTCGTACCCGAGGCGCACGACCTGGTTCAATTCGTAAAAGACGTATTTGGGGCGACCGGCGACTATCAGCCAGATGCCCCGGCCATCCTGCACATTGGCGATTCCATGATCATGATCAGCGACGCAGGCACTCGCAGTGCCGCCAATGCGTTCTTGTATGTCTATGTTGCGAACGTAGACGAGACGCATCGGCGCGCCGTTCGCGCCGGGGCCCGCTCACTCGAGCCACCGGTCGACCTCCCCTACGGCGACCGCCGCGCTATGGTCGGGGATAGGTGGGGAAACACATGGCAGATTGCGACACGACTGAACGGCAGTGCCTGACCACGGGTTGCCACCATGCGGGGAGACCGGGCTCGCCCGCCCTGTGGTAGCGGCATGATTCGGTTACTCGTGGCAATTGTGTTGGGGTGGGCGGTGCTCATGCCGCCGTTTTTCACGAACGGCGCCTGTACCGCGGAATTTGACAACGTGGCGCGCCAGATTCAGGAGAACAAGCCTTCACTCGCGTCGTTTACGTCGGCCCAAGAATATTGGAATGCCGCGCATGTTTCAGTACAGGCGGTTTCGGCGGCCCAGTGCCGAATCTCGAGGCCTCGCTTCGTGGATCGCTGCGCCCCGGGGAATCTGTTACTGGTGTCCGTCCCCATCCACAACAAGGTTTGCTATTTCTACCGGGATTCCGCTGTCCGGGTTCAACTTCGCTACGACGATCAAGGGCGGTTAAGGCAGCTGCAAGCCGATATGAAGCCATTCAAGTATTTCTCGATCCCCTGGCTTGGGGTTACATTGTACTGGGCTAAGTAGCGCAACCACCGGTGGCTGCATTCGGGGAGCCTCGATGAACGACAAGACATTTCGCAGTTTCCGCGACTTCTATCCGTTCTATCTCGGCGAGCACGCCAACCGTACCTGCCGACAACTGCATTTCGCCGGGACCAGCATTGCGGTCGCGCTGCTTTGCGCCGCTATGGCCACACAAACATGGTGGCTCATCGCCGTCGCGTTCGTGCAGGGGTACGCGTTCGCCTGGGTAGGCCACTTCTTTTTTGAGCACAATAAGCCGGCAACCTTCAAATATCCTTGGTTCAGCTTGATGGGCGACTGGAAACTGTGGTGGGACATTCTGACCCGCAAGGTTCGAATCTGAGGCGCCATTTCTCGAACTCCGCGGTGGATTCCAAGGCTCTTTTCTACCCACGACATTTTCTGCTGCTCGTCTGCTTCAGCCTGCTGATAGGCGTCATGAGCCAACTGCATCTCGTCGGCAATCTTTCCGTTGCCTTCGCGTTGTACGGAGCGCTGCATGCCACGGCGCTGGTTCTCGCTGTGCGGAGCCGCCAGGAAATTTGGAAAAAATGTCTATTCATCGGGTTTGCCGCCGCGCTCTGCGTCATGACTTTTCATTTCGGCAGCGTTGCACGGGAGCAATCCGCGGCACTACCCGGAAAGGTCGGGCTCTATTCTCCGCTCGGACTGTCAGCCTTCATCGGCGCCGCGAGCTATGGAACGTTGATCCGCCTGTTCGGCATATATGCATTGACGATAGGAGAGTTCGCCGCTATTGCCGCCGGCTGCGTGTTGGCCGCGTATGTCAGTTTGTTCACGGCGCGCCATTTCCATTTACTGGGTCCATGGTGGTTCGCCGTACTTTGGTGGTTCGCGTTTTCAGGCGGTCTCTGGTATTTCGACCGGCGGCACGGCAGTCCGGAGACGTAGCGCAATTCACGGACTGTCGGGCGAGCGAACATGCTCGGGACGGATGCCGAGACCCAACAATTGAGCCGGCCATCGCCGCAGCCACGCATTGGCGTCCAGCACTCTTCATAGGCCACGGCACCTTCAACGATCGTCGAGCACCCGAGACCGTCGGCTGCAACACCCGATTGTGCACCGCTACCTGCAAGCCCTGGATCACCTTCACCGGAAACAATCGGCGCCGCCGCACGGAATCCAGATCCTCATCCCGCAGGGTTCCGGCCTTTAGTTTTGCGGCGAGAAGATTGGCCGTCGCCACGGCGTCCTGGATCGCGAGATTGATGCCCACGCCGCCGACCGGCGACATGGCGTGCGCGGCATCGCCGATACAGAGCAGTCCCGGCTTGGACCAGGTCGTCAGCCGATCGACCGACACGCTCAATAGCTTGATGTCGTCGAAAGACTTCAATTCGTGCGACCCGGTCCGACAAAAAGCGTGCGCCGTCCGCGACAGCGGCCTTGAACGCCTCGAGCCCGGCGGCATGTACGCGCTCGATACCGCCCTTGCCGATCACGTACGCGCACTGCCAATAGTCGGTTGCGGTCGATGGTCACGATCATCTTGTCGACCCCGAGCCGTCCCAGCACCTGCTCCGGATCACCGGCGCTCTTCGAAAGTCGAAACCAGAGCACGTCGATGGGCGAGCCCAAGATCCTGCACCACGAGACCCGATGCCGCCCGCACCGTCGAGGCGCGGCCGTCGCAGCCGACGACCAGGTCGGCGCGAACCTCGAGCGGACCCGTCTGGTGCAGTACGCCCGGACGCCCGCGACGCGCCCGCCGGACTCGATCAGGCTGGTCACCTGCGCCGACATCATGACCTGCAAGCGCGGGAAAGCGCCGACCCTTGTCGGCCAGAAAATTCAGAAAATCCCATTGCGGCATCAGGGCGATGAACTTGCACGGCGTCGGCAACCCGTGCGAAATCCGCGATTTTGACCCGGGCATCGCCGATCTCCGACGGCGAAGCGCCCGGATCTCCGAGTGCGGCAGTTTCAGAAAATCGTCCAGCAGCCCCAGCTCCTGCATGATCATCAGCGTCGAGGGATGCACGGTATCGCCGCGAAAGTCGCGCAGAAAATCCGCGTGCTTTTCCAGGACGACGGTCTCGACTCCGGCCCGTCCCAGCAAATAGCCCCAGCATCATGCCGGCGGGGCCGCCGCCGGCGATACAGCACTGAACTTGCAGCGGTTCGGCCATAGCCGCCAATATACGCGCACGAATCCGCAGGCCAAAGCCCCGGGCTTCGACGGCGCCGTTTCGCTCCCGCCGGTGTTCGCGACCGCGGCGACTTGGTAAGATCTCCCGACACGTAGTGCGCAGTGCCCAGGCGTCCAGTCGGAGGCAGGAAACCATGAAAATCAATGAAGGCGGCTGTCTCTGTTCGGCGATTCGATTTCGCATCTCCGGCGAACCCATTTTTTCCAGCATCTGTCACTGCGCCACCTGCCGCAGGGCGAGCGCCGCGCCGGCCGTCGCCTGGCTAACCTTCGATCGCGGTCAAGTTGAAATCCTGTCGGGACAGCCGCGCATCTATCGATCCTCGCTAGGAGTCGTTCGCCAGTTCTGCGGCACCTGCGGCAGCCAGCTGCTCTACGAAAATGTGGCAAGCCCGGCGACCATCGACATCACCACCGCATCCATGGACAACCCAAATCTATTTCCCGCCGCCTTGGAGGTCTGGCTGGAGCATCGGGTGCCATGGCAGACCGCCGATCAAGTCCCGCGCGCAGTATCCGAGGGGCAGCCAATGACCCGGCAATTGATCAGCTCGGGATCTCAATTCGAGCACGACATCGGCTATTCGCGGGCGGTAGTCGACGGGGAGTGGGTGTTCGTGTCCGGGAACGACCGGCTTCGACTACGCGACCATGACCATTTCCGACAGTTTGGCCGATCAGACCGAGCAGTGCTTGAAGAACATTCAATCCGCCCTGCGGCAGGCGGGCGCCGAGTTCGAGGACATCGTGCGGGTGACTTACGTCCTGCCCGACGCCGCGCGCTTTCCCGAATGCTGGCCCATACTGCGCAAATATTTTGGCGTGGTCCGTCCCGCCGGCGATGATGATATCCGCCGGATTGTCCGATCCCCGTATGCAAATCGAAATCGAGGTTACCGCGCGCAAGCGCGGCAAATGAGCGAGATCACCCGCAGTGGAACGCTGTCTACGACGGCGGCTGCACCTGCCGCCATGTTCGCTATCGGATGACGAGCAAGCCGCTGTTCGTTCACTGCTGCCATTGCTGTTGGTGCCAGCGAGAAACGGGTTCGGCATTCGCCCTGAATGCCATGATCGAATCGGATCGCGTGCAGTTGCTGCAAGGCGAAGTGGTGGTCATCGATACGCCGTCCCAGAGCGGCAAGGGCCAGCGGATTTCGCGGTGCCCAAGATGCGAAATCGCCGTATGGAGCAACTATGCCGGTGCCGGCGACGCCATGCGCTTCGTCCGCGTCGGAACGCTCGATGAACCCTCGCGCCTGCCGCCCGACATTCACATTTACACCGCGTCGAAGCAGCCGTGGGTGCAGCTGCCGCCCGATATCCCCGCCGAAGCCGAGTACTACAAGGCGTCGGCGCGCTGGCCGGCCGAGAGCTTGGAGCGCCGCGCCGCGCTTCTGGCGAAATATCCGCGCGGGCGCTAGCGCGCAACAAACCCGCACTATGTTAATGTTGTGCGCAGAAACCGTGGAGAGACCCTGTGAAAGCGTTACTCGTGATTGTCGCGTGGTGTCTTCTGTTGCTGTTGTGCTGGCCGCTCGCAGTTCTGGCCATCATCCTGTGGCCCTTTCTGTGGCTCATATCGCTGCCGTTCCGGGTGGTCGCCATCACTTTCGATGCCATGTTCGCCTTGCTTCGCGCCATTCTGTTCCTGCCTGCGCGCCTGCTCGGTTACCGCGGCAGCTCCACCGGCCGCACCTAAAATGAAGCATCGATGATCTTGGCTCGCGAAGCGCTGGCGCTTCTGCAAGAGGGCAATCATCGCTTCGTGTCGGACATCGGCAGTCGTGAGGCTATTACCGGTCGGGCGCGCCGATTGGAGTTGGCTGCGACTCAGGAACCATTCGCCGCCATTCTCGGCTGTTCCGACTCCCGGGTACCGGTCGAAATCGTCTTCGATCAGGGCCTCGGCGACCTGTTCGTCATCCGCGTCGCCGGCAACATCGTCGCCCCATCCCAAATCGGCAGCGTCGAGTTCGCCGCCGAACAATTTGGCACCCGCTTGGTGGTGGTGCTGGGCCACACGCAATGCGGCGCCATTCAAACGACCCTCGAGCAGTTGCAGCGGCCAATCGAGAATCAGTCGCGTAATTTGCGCTCCATCGTCGATTTGATACGGCCCTCCGTCGAAGGCCTATTGGCAACGGAACTGCGGCACGATCTTCACGCCTTGGCCCGAGCGGCGGTACGCGCCAATATCCGAGCGTCGGTGCAGCATCTGCGGCACGGTTCGGACATTATCGAGCAGCTCATCCATAAGGCAGGGCTCATGGTCGTGGGCGCCGAATATTCGCTGCAGACCGGCGTTGTCGATTTTTTTGACGGACTAGAGCAGACCGGCCGGGAATAGGCCGCGACATGGCGGAGTGCATAGCACTGCTACGCGGCATCAACGTCGGGCGAGCCAAGCGCATCGCCATGGCTCAATTGCGCGATCTGTTCGTCGATCTCGGCCACGAGAACGTCCGTACCGTGCTGAACAGCGGCAATGTGCTGTTTCGATGCGGCCGAGCCAACACCGATAAGCTCGCGCTCGCCATCCAGAACGCGATAGCCGATACATGCGGCTTCTCCGCGTCGGTGACCGTACTTACTGCCGCAAATCTGACAGCCATCGTTCGCGGCAATCCGCTGCTGCGCGTCGTCAAGGATCCATCAAGGCATCTTGTAGCGTTCGCGGCCCATCCGCGTGCGCTGGACCCGATGCGTTCCATGGCGGAGGAATCGTGGGCGCCGGACGCGCTGGCCATCGGCGCGGGAGCCGCCTACCTCTGGTGCGCCGCTGGCGTGCTTGACAGCAAGCTATCCCAGGCGTTTGCGCGCCGAGCCGGAGAGGCGGTCACAACCCGCAATTGGGCGACGGTCCTCAAATTGCATGCCGCATCGAATACGGCGGCATAGATGCCGTTGCCCAGCTCACTCGGCCCGCCCGCAGTGCGTGAGGCTGGACGCGGCTCGTCGGCGGCGAGTAGTATCGCCACCCCGTGAGACGCGCCTGTAGCTCAGCTGGATAGAGTATCGGCCTCCGAAGCCGAGGGTCGTGGGTTCGAATCCCGCCGGGCGCACCATTTCTCAAAAAATCCCAAACCGCGCTAGACGATTCGAATCGTACACCGGAGACAATTTCGAACCCACGACAGACAAAAAAGGGGTTCGACAACGTCGCGCAGCGACGTTGATCGCCCGCCAGGGCGACCCCGGAGGGGCGAGGCGCGCAGCGCCGAGTAATCCCGCCGGGCGCAGGGGCGAGGCGCGCAGCGCCGAGTAATCCCGCCGGGCGCAGGGGCGAGGCGCGCAGCGCCGAGTAATCCCGCCGGGCTCTCGCCTACTTACTTCCGGTCCCCGCCCGCCGGCAGGCTGGATTCTTTGGACGTACCCGTGCTCGCCTGCCGAGCCGCATTCCGTAGACTGCTGCCGGCATGCGCCAGGGACGCCGAAAACAGCCGGTCGAGCAGACCATGCGTGGCGCCGCCGCGGTTCATCCAATTGCTGGTCCATTGCAGCGACGGGTCTCCATGTCTGCCCGTTTGGAGAGAAACCGTGCTGCCGCTCGACTCCCAAAGAGTGAGCAACCGCAGCCGATCGTGCGACTTGTATTCCGCCATGCGCTGCCAGACGGTCGTGCCCCGAAGCAGGGGAGCGTCGCCCACGGGGTTGACGAAATCATTGTCCAGGACGCTGTGCTTGCGCGGACGAAATTCCGTGGGAGAGAAAGCATGACTGTCGGTGACCGCCGGAACGCTGAAGAGTTGCGCCGTGTCCAGCAAAGCTTGAGCAGGCGGCGCCGACCGGCGAGGTTTATTCGCGTCGGAATCCTGCGCGGGATTCGCAACCAAGCTTTGCTCGCCCGCCAGAGCATCGCCACCCAAGGTGAACAGCACCAATCCGAGCAGCACGCGGTCTCGAATGCCGTTACCGTGCACGGCGCGAGCAGGCGGCGGCGAGTCAGAATATGGATCGGTTTGCGGCATGGTTGATCAAGGCTAATGCGACCTACAAGCCCGCCCAGCATCCTCCAACCAACCGCAGCCGCCGTGCGACGTGCGTCACAGATTTCCGCTGCGGCTGCAGTGCAAACCGACTCAGGTCAACATAATCTCGGCACGTCGCCTAATTATGTTGGTCGTGCGCCGCACTCAAGACTTAACGCGCGTCGGGGTACTCCGCCCGCCCCTTTTCCCAATCGCGGCCATCGAACGGCGTCACTGACATCGCTTCGATGGTGTCGCCGTCGATGCAGCGCGCGTTGACGCTGATTCCATCAGGATGGGAGCGCGGGATGTAGAACGATTTAACGCCGCAGACGGAGCAGAAAAAATGCTTGGCGGTGTGCGTGTTGAATGAATAGGTCGTGAGCGCCTCGCGGCCGCTCAGCAGCTTGAATCGATCGGCAGGCACGATCAAGTGCAAATAACCGCATTTGCTGCAGATGGAGCAGTTGCAGTCCGACACCTCGAGCCTGGCGGGTGCGATCACTTCGAAGCGGACCCGCCCGCAATGACAGCCACCGGTGTGGGTACGCATGCGCCGCCGCTAGCGCTTGTGCTCTTGCGCAGCCAGATCGCCAATCAATGAAATCAACCGCTCGGGGCTGCCCGCCGATGCAACATCGACGACATACTTACCATTCACGATAAAGCGCGGCACGCCGTCGACCCGATATCGCTGCACCAGTTCGTCGGCCTTGCGCATCGCGTTATCCACATCGAAGGAATGATACTTGTCCCTGAAGGCGGACTCCGAAATGCCGAACTTCTTGACGAATGCCGCCTGCATGCGCTCGGTCTCCGCCGGATCGGCGGCGACCAACGGATCGCCGTTCATATGAATTTCCTTGAATACTTCCCCGTGCAGCTGATCCAATTTGCCCAGACTCTCCAGCGTGTAGTAAAGCCGCGCGTGCGCGCGATGCGCGTCGTTCCACATCACGTGGACGCGCGAGAAGCTGATGTAGGGCGGCTTGGTCCTTTTCCACGCCTCGACCATCGGGTCGATGGCATTACAATGCGGACAGGCGTACCAGAAAAATTCCAATACCTCGACTTGCCCGGGGGGCACCGCGGTGGGCTGGGCCGGCACGATCCGCGTGTAGTTGACGCCTTCCTGCCACCCGCTCGGCGCCGCAGCGGACGCAGCGGTCGTGGCGGCCGCAACCGTGGATGCGACTGCCGCCAGCAGCGGGTTGTGCGCGCCGCTGTCGCCGGGCACATCCTCGACGGTTTCGGAGCCGTCCTCGTTCATGCGCGTGATCTTTGACGGCAGGTCGGACTCCTGCTCAGCCGCCTTTTGCTGAGTTACCGCGGCGTTCGGCGCGGCGGCCCTGGACGCGACGGCCGGTGTACTCGCTGCCGGCCGCTCGGGAGCGGATTGATTTCTGCCGCACGCTGCCAGCGCGAGACCCAACCCAAGACACAAAACCAACTGTCGAAGGCGCATGTTCAGCGCAGACCTTGCAGGTATGACGCGAGATTGCGGATATCGTCGGGCGAGAGCCGCTTGGAGATGGTTTGCATGATGCCGTTCGGTCCAGTAGTTCGCGCGCCCGATGCGTAGTCGTTCAATTGTTTCATCACATAGACCGATTGTTGACCGTGCAACGCCGGAAATTTCGCCGGCTCGTTGCCACGCCCGGTCGGGCCATGGCAGGCCATGCATGCAGGTATCCCGCGCGCCGGATCGCCTGCCCTGTACACCTTTTGGCCCGCTTGCCAGTATGAGGGGTCCGCTTGCAACCCCGTATTGGTCAAACTATCGAAATAGGCTCCCAGGTTGGTCATGTCGTCGTCGCTCAAGGACATGGCATTCGGCATCATCACCGGGTTGGGGCGTTTGCCGTCTTTGAAGTTCTTCAGCTGCTCGGCGATGTAATCTGCGCCGATTCCCGCCAGGCTCGGCCATTCCGGGTTCGCGCTATTGCCGTTGGCACCGTGGCAGGCCTGGCAAACAACGGCCTTGGCGGCGCCGGCTTCGACGCTTGCCGGCAAAGCCGAATGGCTGACGATCGCGCCGGAAATTGTTGCTGCGAGAATCCAAAACCGTTTCATGATCCCCTCGTACCCCATTCTGTTGTGAAACCGCGCGGCGGCAAATTGTACACTAGAGTCAATAATTTGCGTCCAGGGCGGCCATGTCGATCTATCCCGATCTGAAATTCCTGACCAGTGCGGCCGAGGCAGATCAGCTGGCCCCGGACCTCGGCAGGGAAGTTGCCTTTGCCGGACGCTCGAATTCCGGCAAATCGACCGCCATAAACGCCGTCACGCAACGGCCGGGCCTCGCGCGAGTGAGCCGTACGCCCGGGCGTACCCAGTTGATCAATTTCTTCGAGCTGGCGTCCGAACGTCGCTTGGTGGACTTGCCGGGGTACGGGTTCGCCAAGGTACCTGACAGAGTGCGACTCCATTGGCTGCAATTGATGGAACATTATTTCAATGTGCGGGAGTCGCTGGTCGGGTTGATTTTGATTGTCGATAGCCGCCGCGGCTTAGGCACCCAGGATGCCGGCATGCTCGAATGGGTCCTCGCCAGAGACCGCGTCGCCCATGTCTTGCTGACCAAGACCGACAAGCTCAATCGACGGGATGCGCAACGTGTGTTGCGGGAGACCCGCGAGGCTTGCTCCGATACGTCGGTTAGCGCGCAATTGTTCTCGGCGCACGACAAGGAAGGGATCGAGGAGGCGCGCCAGGTGATGGACCTGTGGCTGAAGGAGGGCGAAAAAAAAGCCCCGGTGGTTACTTAAAAGCAGCCACCGAGGCAGACCAACCCGGCATGGGGATGACAAACCGGGTCATTCCCGCTCAGGGAGAAGAGCGGGGAGCGTCTTTCACGCTCATTAGGTTAGATGGGGATGCGCTCCGAAAGTTCCAGCCCCCTTCACAGCAATTTTCTCGATGCGGCCACGGCGCGGTTTCGCGCCGGTAACACGCTGAATATGGGCGGATTCTGCCCCAAACGCAGCCTTCGTGCACGATTATAATACTTGGTGCGGTGCGCTGCCGCTGCGTCGCCATCCGGCAACAATCGCCGCGGCGGCGGCGGCGCCGCCCGCCGGCGGCCGGGAGATTTCAGTGCGCCTCATCCCAGTTGCGGCCAATTCCTACATCTATTTTCAGCGGCACCGCTAACGTCGCCGCTTGGGCCATGTGGATGCGGAGCTGCCCGGCCACTCCCTCGACGGCCGCGTCCGCCACCTCCAGAACCAGTTCGTCATGTACTTGCATGATGAGCCGAGCCGCTATCCGCGATCTCTGCAACCAGCTGTCCACCTCGATCATGGCGCGCTTGATGATGTCGGCCGCCGTCCCTTGCATGGGCGCGTTGATGGCGCTTCGTTCGGCGTATTGCCGCAACGCATGGTTGCGTGATTGTATTTCGGGCAGATAAAGCCGCCGTCCGAACACCGTTTCCACGAAGCCGGTCTCGCGGGCCTGGCGGCGCGTCTCGTCCATATAGCGTTTCACGCCCGGATAGCGCTCGAAATAAAGATCCATGTATTTCTGCGCCTCGCCGCGGCCTATCCCCAGCTGGCGCGCCAGCCCGAACGCCGACATTCCGTACATCAAGCCGAAATTGATGGCCTTGGCAGAGCGGCGCTGATCCGAGCTCACGGCCTCGAGCGGCGTGCTGAACACCTCGGCGGCGGTCGCCTGATGAACGTCGCGATCCTCGGCAAAGGCGCGCAGCAAGCTCGCATCGCCCGATAGATGCGCCATGATGCGCAGTTCGATTTGTGAATAGTCGGCCGCGACCAATGAGTGACCCGGCGCCGCGATGAAGGCCTGACGGATGCGCCGGCCTTCCTTGGTCCGAATCGGTATATTTTGCAGATTCGGGTCGGTCGATGAGAGTCTGCCGGTGGCGGCGACCGCTTGATGATAGGAGGTATGGATGCGGCCCGTTGTCTCATTGATTTGCTTGGGGAGGTTATCGGTGTAGGTAGATTTGAGCTTGGCTACGCCGCGATACTCCAATATCAATCTAGGCAGGGGATATGTCGCGGCGAGCTCTTCCAGAACATCCTCCGCGGTCGAGGGCTGTCCCGTTGGGGTCTTGCGCATCGCCGGAATGCCCAGCTTGCCGAACAGGATTTCCTGCAATTGCTTCGGCGAATCCACATTGAACACGCCGCCGGCCTCGAGATGAGCCTGCGCCTGCAGCTCCAGCATGCGCGCCGCCAGCTCCGAACTCTGCGTTTTGAGCAGATCCCGATCTACCAGCACTCCGGCGCGTTCCATGCGGTACAACACCGGCACGAGCGGTTGTTCGATGGTCTCGTAGACCGTTTTCAACCCGGGCAGCGCTTCGATTTGCGGCCATAAGGCCTGGTGCAGACGCAGCGTGACGTCCGCATCCTCGGCGGCATACCCGGCCGCGCGATCCACATCGACCTGATTGAAGGCAATCTGCTTGGCGCCCTTGCCCGCGACATCTTCGAGTTGAATCGTCTTGATGCCAAGATATCTCTGGGCGGCCGAGTCCATGTCATGGCGGGTCGCAACGCTGTTGAGCACGTACGATTCGAGCATGGCGTCGTAGCGCTGTCCCGCGACCGCGATGCCGTGGTTCTGCAGCACGTGAGCGTCGAACTTCAGGCGATGACCCACCTTCGGCCGGGTGCGGTCCTCGAGCAGCGGTTTGAATGCCGCCAGCACCTTCGCCCGATCGAGCTGGTGCGGCGCTCCCGCGTAGTCATGGGCGAGCGGCACGTAGGCGGCTTCCCCCGGGGTGACCGCGAACGACAGGCCGACGATGCGCGCCTGCATGTAATCGAGACTGTCCGTCAGGGTATCGAAGCAAATGAGCGGCGCAGCGCCGAGCTTTGCGAGCCAGGCGTCGAGCGCCTCCTGCGAAAGAATTTGGGCGTACTCGCGAGCGAGCGCCGGCGTTTCGACCACGACGGCCGCCACGGCCGGCGCACCCGGCGATGGCATGGCGGCCACGACAACTTCGACCACGGCCGGATCCGCATTCGCCACGGGCGGCTCGGACGAGGCAGCCAATGCCTTGAGCAATGCCCGCAATTCCAGCCGCGTGTACAGCTCTCGAAGCCGCGGCACATCCGGCGCGACGGCAACAAGCGCATCTGCGTCAAGGTCCAGCGCGAGTGCGGTGTCGATGGTGGCAAGCTTGCGCGACAGCTCGAGCATCGGCAGTTCGTTGCGCAGGTTCTCGCCGACCTTGCCCGCGATGTCGCCGGCATGGGCGATCAGCTCATCGAGCGTGCGGTATTGATTCAGCCATTTGGCCGCGGTTTTGGGACCCACTCCGGAGACGCCCGGAATGTTGTCCGAACTGTCGCCGACCAGAGCGAGGTAGTCGACGATCTGTTCGGGATGGACGTCGAATTTCGCTTTGACCCCGTCGCGATCGAGGCGGGTGTTGCTCATGGTATTGATCAACCCAACCCGCGGACCCACCAGCTGGGCCATGTCCTTGTCGCCGGTCGAGATCAGCACGTCGTAGCCCGACTCCGCACCCTGCCTTGCCAATGTGCCGATTACATCGTCCGCTTCGACGCCGGCGACGCGCAGCAGCGGCAGCCCCATCGCCGCCACCACTTCCAGCAGCGGCTGCAGCTGTGCGCGCAGATCATCCGGCATGGGCGTGCGATGCGCCTTGTACTGATCAAACAAGTCGTCTCGAAATGTGCGGCCGGGTGCATCGAACACCACCCCGATCCGTTCCGGCGACTCCTCCTTGATCATCTTGTTCAGCATGTTGAGCACGCCGAGCACCGCACCCGTCGGCTCACCCTTCGAGTTGCTGAGGGGCGGCAGCGCGTGGAAGGCCCGATACAGATAGGAAGAGCCGTCCACCAAGATGAGTTTGCCCGCGCTCATGGATTTACCCGCGCACCCCGATCAGGGTTGCGGCGACTTATCCGACGGCTGGCTCGTCGCGTCGGTCGCCGGTGTGCCGCCCGGCGACGAGGCCGGCGCCCCTGCGGCGGGGTCCGCTCCAGCCGCTGGCTGGGCGGGCGCGGCGTTGGGCCGAGTCGGCGTCGTCTTCTTGTGTTTAGGCGCATCCGGCTGCACCAGAGGGCCTTTTTGGCCGCATCCGGCCAGTATTCCGGCAAGGCACAGCGGAAGCCACAGGCGCATGATTTTCATGAGCTTAGTATACCGCGTGCGGTCACGCGGCAGTTCGGCAGGAACTTATGGCGGCGTCCGCCGGTCCGAAACTTGTGTACCTGCGATGGAGAACTTGATGAAGCGGATTTCGGGAACCCTATTGGCAATGCTCGCGGTGGGAGCCTGCGCGGCTTCGACGGCGGCGCTGGCAGAGAATCCGGTAGGATTTTATCTTGGCGCCGGCGTCGGTTACTCCACGATCCGCAGCGACGACGCGAGCTACGGTTTGCCCGGCTACTACAATGATCACCAAACGGCGTGGAAGGTAATCGCCGGCGTGCGGCCGATTTCCATCATCGGCGCCGAATTCGAATACATCGACTTTGGTCAGCCGGGTAATCACTTCAATTACAACAGCATCAGTTACTCCGGACTCGATTCGCACCCACGCGCGGCGGCATTGTTCGGCGTGGGCTATCTGCCGCTGCCGATCCCGTTTTTCGATATCTACGGCAAAGCCGGCGTCGCGCGCCTGCAAACGGACGTGACGACTGTTTCGGGAACGCCCGGCACGGGGACATGCACGGTGAATACGCAGTTTTGTCCCCCGATCTTCTCCCGCCAAAACCAAACCGACAACAAGTTCGCGTACGGTGTAGGCGTGCAGTCCAAAGCCTGGGGCGTCTCGTTCCGTGCCGAATATGAGCGCATCAGCTCCCAGTTCGGCGACCCCGACGCGCTGACCGTCAGCGCGACGTGGACATTTTAGCGATGCGGCGTTTTCGCATCGCACGCTAACGCGCGGCAGTCACTCGCGGCGTAGAGCCGTCGCCTGCGCGTGTCGCACCGGTCGCGCGACACGGTGCAGGCCTCTATACTCGCTTGCATGAAACTTGCCATTCAGTGCCGTGGGCGCTTGTTCTTTCTCCTCGGGTTCGCGCTTCTGGCGGGATGCGCCGGGGAAAGCGGCATCCCCAGTTCGCGCATCCCGAATGGCGTCGCGAGCTCGGACGACGCCGCTGCCACGACCCGCGCGCTGCGCTCGAGAATCGACACCATCGTGGTCATCTACGCCGAAAATCGCGCCTTCGACAGCTTGTACGGAAATTTCCCGGGAGCGCATGGGCTGAGTGAAGTCATCGACCGAGACGGACGTTCGTTGCCCTCCTACGTGCCTCAGGTCGACCGCAATGGGTCGGTGCTTGCGACGCTGCCGCGGACCTGGGGCGGCGTTACGGCGGCGGGCGTCAAGCCGGTGGTGACGGAAGCGCAGAGTGCCGGCTTGCCCAATGCGCCGTTTTCCATCGAGCGCGCCTTCACGCCGCAATCCAATGCGACGCTGTCGACCGCGACCATCACGCGCGACCTGGTACATCGCTTTTTCGAGCACCAAATGCAGATCGACGGCGGCAAGAACGACGCCTATGCGGCGTGGTCGGACGCCGGTGGTCTCGCTTTAGGACATTACGACTACTCGCAATCGGCGTTGTTTTCGTTGGCGAAGGAGTTCGTGCTCGCCGACAATTTCTTCCAAGGTGCGTTCGGCGGCTCCTTCCTGAATCACCAGTATTTGATCTGTGCCTGTGCGCCGGTTTATCCCGATGCGCAAACGGCGGCCGCAAAGCCTTCCATAGCGATGCTCGAAACGGACGCGGCCGGACATTTTCTGCCGCGCTTGAAGGTGGCGGACGACGCGGTGCCTTCGGCGTTGGACGGGCCGCCCAAGTTTGTGCGCAACGGCAATCTCACTCCGGCGAATTACTTCGGCGACGGCAAGTTCCACGCCGTGAACACCATGCAGCCCGCGTATCAACCGAGCGGCAACAAGCCGGCGGCCGGCGATGCCGACACCCTTTACGCCGACCCAGACAATCCCACCACGCTACCGCCGCAGGATCAGGCGACCGTCGGCGATGCACTCAACGCCAAACGCATCGATTGGGCCTGGTATTCCGGTTCCTGGGACGCGGCCCTGGCCGACGGCCGACGGTCCCCGCGCGAACGCCGCGAGGCGATCTACGCGCCCGATGCTCCAGGTGGAAATCCCGATTTCCAGCCGCATCACCAACCCTTCAACTATTACGAGCGCTTCGATCCGCGGGCCCGGGCGGCGGAGCGAGCGGCCCATTTGAAAGATTACAACGCGCTGCTGGCCGATGCCGTCGCCGGCCGCCTGCCACCCGTCGTGTTCTACAAGCCGCAAGGCAATGTGAACCAGCATCCTGGTTACGCGTCGGTGGCGGAAGGCGATGCGCATATCGCCGATGTGGTCGCAAAACTGCGCGCCGGTCCGCAATGGTCGCACATGGTGATCGTCATCACCTACGACGAATTCGGCGGCGCATGGGATCATGTCCCGCCGCCGAACGGCGATCTCTTAGGACCGGGGGCGCGCATTCCCGCGCTGATCATTTCGCCGTTCGCGAAGCGCGGCACGGTGGATCACACTCAGTACGATACCGGGTCAATCCAGCGCTTGATCACGCGCCGCTTCGATCTCGACGCATTGCCGGGCATCACGGCGCGCGATCAAGCGCTCGCGGCGCACGGCGCTGCGCCCATGGGGGATTTGACGAATTCGCTCGAGCTTCGCCGGTGAGGGTGGGGGCCGCGTGTAGGTCCGCGGCGGTGCACCGCGTTAGTTCGCCTTCGGTCCCGGGGCGGGGGGTGCCGCAGCTGCAGCACTCGGCTTGACGCTCAGCAATTCGACGTCGAATATCAAGAGTGAACCGCCCGGAATGCCGGGTTTCGGACTCGCGCCATAGCCGAGCTCGGGCGGCACGTACAGCGTCCATTTGGCGCCCGGCTTCATCAGCGCCAACGCCTCCTGCCAACCCTTGATCACGCCTTGCACCGTAAAGGTTGCCGGCACGCCGCGCGAGTATGAGCTGTCGAATTCCGCGCCGTCGATGAGTTTGCCGCGGTACTGAACGCTCACTTCGTCAGTGGGCTTGATCGCCGCCGCCTTGGGGTCTCCCGCCGCGATGATCTTGTATTGTAAGCCCGAGGCCGTCGTCTTGACGCCCTTCTCTTTCCCATTGCGCTCCAGGAATTCCTTCGCCGCCGCCTGATTCTTCGAGGTCGCGGCCGCCATCACGGACCTGACGTACATCTGCACTTGCTGCTGGTCGGCCGGAGTGCTCTTTTTCCCATGCAGACCGTCCTTGATGCCGCGCGTAATGGCCTCCATCGACACCTGATCGGTGATTCCCACGCGGTTCAGTTGTTCTCCGAAAGTCAGGCCGAACAAGTAGCTGGTTTGTTCGGGAGAAGGCGCTGCCGGGGGTGCGGTTGCGGCGGCGGGCGGCGCATTCGGCGAAGTGGCGGGCGGTTGAGCGCCGACGAGCGGGGCGGTGGCAACCAATACCAAGGCACAGGTCGTGCGCATCAATCCGATTTTATGTCGCATGGTGGAAATTTCGCCTCATAGAGTTGCAAAAGGATGGCGCGAACTAAAAGGCGCCCATGGATCCACGGCGGATGATCGCAATTGTCAGGCGCGATGTACATACCAGGTTTCCCGCATCGTCGCGAATATCGATGGTCCACACTTGCGTGCGCCCCCCCAAATGCACCGGCCGTGCGGTGCCGGTGACGAGCCCGGCGCGTGCCGCCCGCACGTGATTGGCATTGATCTCCTGGCCCAAGCACAAAAATTGCGTGGTGTCGACGCACATCGTGGCGCCGGTGCTGCCCAGCGTTTCGGCCAGTGCCACGGAAGCGCCGCCGTGCAGCAATCCGTAAGGTTGCCGGGTGCGCGCATCGACCGGCATGGTGCCGCGGACGAAGTCATCGCCGATTTCGGTGAAGCGCATTCCGAGATATTCGACCATCGTCCCGGCGCCTCCCGAATTCAATTCCTCGACCGATCGCGGCGTCTTCCAAATCGTCATTCGGATTCCTTGAGCTTGGCGGCCACCAAGGCGTAGGCCTCACGAAACGGGATGCCTTGTTTGGCCACCAAGGCGTTGGCGGCGGCGGCGGCGTGAATTCCAGGATCGAGCCGGATATTTTCCGGGCGAAAGGTTACTCCGTCGAGCGCGCTCGGCAATATCTCCAGAGTCTGCAGGCAGGAATCGATGGCGCGGAACAGCGGCGGCTTGATCAGCTGCAGGTCGCGATGATAACCCGAGGTGAGCTTTTGCGTGATGCCGAGCACTTCGCTGAGCGCCGCTTGCGCAACCGAGCTGCGCCCGCGCACGAGTTCGAAGACGTCGGGATTGCGCTTTTGCGGCATGATCGACGAGCCGGTGGTGAACGCCGCCGGCAGCGACACGAAACCGAATTCTTGCGTATAGAACAGCAGCAAGTCGGCGGCGAGACGTCCCGAGTCCTGCGCCAGCAGGGTGATCTCAAACAGCAACTGCGCCTCGGCCTTGCCGCGCGACAGCTGTACCGCGGTTACCGGTTCTTGCGTCACGGCAAAGCCCAGGCGCCGCCGCGTCTCCTCGCGGCTCAGCTCGAGACTCGGGGTGCCGTAGCCGGCGGCGGATCCAAGCGGATTTTTGCCGATGCGCCGCTGCGTGAGCGCGAGACCCTCCGCATCGTCGCGGATTTCCGCGGCGAATCCCTGCGCCCACAATTCGACCGTGCTCGGCATGGCGTGCTGCATGTGAGTGTAGCCCGGGAGCTCCATGGCACCGTGGCGCGCGGCCAGCGCTTCGAGCGCATCCGCGACGACCGCGGCGCCGCGCCGCAATTCCTCGGCGGCATCGCGCAGGTAGAGGCGCAAGGCGGCGAGCACTTGATCGTTGCGGGAGCGGCCGGCATGCAAACGACCGCCGGCCGCGCCGATGCGCGCCGTCAGCAGATTCTCGATCGCGGTCTGGCAATCCTCTTGTTCGAGCGCGACCTGCCAGCGCCCGAGGGCGTGCTCCTCGCCGATTGCCGTCAATGCCTCGCGAATCGACTCGAGGTCCGGCGCCGACAACAACCCCTGAGCCGCGAGCATTTCTGCGTGCGCGATCGAGGCTTGGATGTCGTAGCGCACCAGCCGATTGTCGAGAACATGATCGTCCCCTGCCGTGAAGGCGAGTACGCGCGCGTCGAGCGGAGTTCCCTTGTCCCAGAGTCGCGTCATGTCAAGCGACCGTCGAGGCGCTCAGTTGTTCAGCGGGGCTCAGGGCCGTGAGGTCCGCCACCACCAGCGTGCCGGTACCCTCATTCGTGAAGATTTCCGCCAGCAGGCTGTCCGTGGACTTGTAGCTGATCACGTGCACGCGGCGCACGCCGCCGCGAATGGCGTTCTCGATCGCCGCCGCCTTGGGAAGCATGCCGTCCTTCAATGCGCCCTGATCGCGCAGGCGCCTCAGCCCTTTGATGTCCGTGTACGACACCACCGAGGTTGGATCCTCGATTCGCTCGAGAATTCCCTGCGCGCCGGTGCACAGCACGAGCTTCTCCGCCGACAATGCGCCGCCGATGGCTGCGGCGACCGTGTCGGCGTTGATGTTGAGCAAGGTGCCGTGCGAGTCGGCGGACAGCGGACTCACGACCGGCATCAAACCGTTCTCGAGCAATTTCTCGATCACTCCCGCATTGACCGAATCGATATTGCCCACGAATCCGTAATCGACGGTCTCCCCCGACCCTTCCGCGACGCGCACCGGCGGGCGCTTGTGCGCTCGTATCAGTCCCGCGTCGACGCCGCTCAGGCCGATGGCCTCGATGTCGAGCTCCCGGCAGATGGCGAGGATCCGCGTGTTGATCGAGCCGTTCAGCACCATGGCGGTCACGTCGATCGAATTCTGGTCCGTGACGCGCCGGCCATTCACCATCCGCGTGTCCAGCCCCAGGGCCGCCTGCAATCGGTCCAGCTGCGGGCCGCCGCCATGGACGAGAACCGTCTTGATGCCGACCTGGTGCAGGATGGCGACCTGCTCGATCAAAGCGCGCGTCGACTGCTCATCGCTGAATACCGCGCCGCCCGCCTTGATGATGAATACCTTGTTCTTGTACATCCGGATGTACGGCGCCGCGCTCTTGAGCGCACGCACGGCGATGGATGGATCGGGTCGACTCTTCATCATGGGCAACACTCCTATACCCTCAAGGGTCATCAGGTCAGCATGCGGTGCAGAACGGCCATCTGCACCGCCATGCGATTGAAAGCCTCGCGCTTGACCACTGCGCGCGGGCCGTCGAGAACTTCATCGGCAACCGCGACATTGCGCCGCACCGGCAGACAATGCATGAGTTTGGCGTCCGGCAATGCCCCTGCGAACCAACGCTCGCGCACGCACCAGTCCGAAAGATCGGCGCGCAACCGCGAGTCCGCTTCCGTATCGCCGTAGTACGTCGTCGTGCCCCACTCCTTCGCATATAGCACGCTCGCGCCGGCCAGGGCGGCCGTGCGGTCCGAGGTCTCGGTGAGCGAACCGCCCGCCGCGGCGGCGGCGGCCTCGGCGGCGAGCATGATCTGCGGCGGCAGGGCGAACCCATCCGGCCGCAGCACCACGACTTCCATCCCGCGCATCGCCGCCATGTGCACGGTGGCTGCGGGCACGGCCAACGGCAAGGCCTTCGGATGATAAACCCAGCTCAAAACGAACTTGGCTCGCTTCGGCAAATGCAGTTCGTCCATCGTCCGCCAGTCGGCCAACGCCTGGCAGGGGTGGGACATCGCCGATTCCAAATTGATGAGCGGCTTATCGCACAGCTGGTCGATCATTGCGAACAAGGACTCGCGCAGATCGTCGTCGAGATTCTTGCCTTCGGCGAAAGCGCGCACGCCGAGCGCATCGCAATACGACGCCAGCACCGGGATGCCCTCGCGGATATGCTCCGCGGCGGCCCCCTTCATGATGGCATTGAGCCGCGTTTCCAGCTGCCACGTTCCCTGGCCTGGAGTGATGACGAAGGATGAGCCGCCGAGGCGCGCCATTCCCGCCTGGAATGAGGCGAGGGTGCGCAGCGAAGGATTCAGAAACACCAAGCCCAGAATCTTGCCCGCCAGCGCACGCGGCTCAGGCTTGTCCTGGAGCGCTTGAGCGAGGATGAGCAGATCAAGAATCTGCTCGCGGCTGAAATCCGACAGATTGAGGAAGCGCTTCATGCGGAAATTCTAGCCAAGGCATCGCTCAGCTGATCAACGTGACCCTCGTTCAAGATATAGGCCGGCAGCAGGCGCAAAATGTTCGGATCCGCGCTGGTGCCGGTAAGGATGTTCTTTGCCAGCAGCGCCGCCTGCACTTCCTTGGCGGGACGCGAAGTCTTCAGGCCCAACAGAAAGCCCGCGCCCTGCACGCCGGTGACCGGACCGATGACGCAGCTCCCGCGGATGTACGCCGAGACTTGGCGCACATTGGCGAGCAGCGATTCGGATTCGATCGTGTCGATCACCGCTTCGGCCACTGCGCAGGCCATGGGGCCGCCGCCAAACGTCGTGCCCATGTCGTCTACTTTGAGTTTGCCTGCGACGCGATCCGACAACAACAATGCCGATACCGGAAAGCCATTACCCAACGCCTTGGCTGCGGTAATCATGTCCGGCGTGACGCCGTAGAAGTTCGCCGCAAAAGGGGCCCCGGTTCGGCCCATTCCGCATTGCACCTCATCGAATATCAGCAAGGCGCCCATGTCGTCGCAGCGCTCGCGTAGCGCCTGCAACATCGGCTTGCCCACGCCGTAGGCTCCGCCTACACCCTGCACGGGCTCGACAATCACTGCGGCGGTATTCCGATCGATGAATTGTCCGGCGGCGGCGGGATTGTCGCGCGGCGCGAAACTCACATCGAAGGGCGTGCGCGGAAAGCCGTACCATTTTTCGAGCGCACCCCAGGTCGCCGCGCCGGCGGCGGCGGTCCTGCCGTGCCAGCCCTGTTCCAAGGCAACGATCTTGCCGCGGCCGGTGTGCCTGAAGGCAAGTTTCAGCGCATTCTCGTTGGCTTCGGCGCCGCTGTTGATCCAAAAGACCGTGTCCAGGCCTAAGCCCGCGAACTTGGCCAGGCGGGCGGCGGCGCGCTCGCGGATTCCCAAGGGCACCGCGTTGGTCTGAAACGCCATTTGCCGCGCTTGCCGCTCGAGCGCGGCCTGCCATCGCGGATGACCGTAGCCCAAGCCGGCGACGGCATGGCCGCCGTAGAAATCCAAGATCTTGCGGCCGTCGCGCGCATGCAGCCATACGCCCTCGCCATGCGCCACTTCGAGGGGATATTGCGCGAACACCTGCGCCAGATGGCTCCTCAGGGCTTGCGTCGTCAGAGTGGTCGCCACGGCGGGTTCCTAGGTCCAGCCGGGCGCGGGTCCGGTGAGGCCGGCGGTCTCGGCAAGACCCAAGAGCCGATTCATCCACTGGACGGCACCGCCCGCGGCGCCTTTGTTGAGATTGTCGACGACCGACATGACGGCAATGGAATTGCCGTTGGTTACCGCGCTCAATATCGAATAGTTGCTGGTCGCCACGTCCTTGACGCGCGGCGCGGTGTCGCCCACGCGGACGAAGGGACAATCCTGGTAGTACGTTTCGAGCGCCTGCAGCGCCTGCGCGGTATCGATCGATCTTGCGAGACTGGCTTGCACGGTGACGTGGATGCCGCGCGCGAACGGGCCGGAATGCGCTACGAAATTGAGCTCCGCCTCGACGCCCGTTGCGAGCTTCGCGCAGGCGATGATCTCCGGCACATGACGGTGACTCAAGGCACCGTAGGTGTATAGGTCGCTGTGCCGATGCGGGTGATGGGTGCCGTCGACGGGTTTGCGGCCCGAACCCGTGCTGCCGGTGATGCCGGTGACGAACAGGCGCCGATCGGTGAGTCCCAAGGCCAACAGAGGCACGATGGCGAGCAGCGTGGCGGTCGCAAAGCATCCGGGATGCGCCACATGCGGCGTCGGCGACTTTGACAAATGTTCCGGGACGGCGCAGGTAAACTCGCGAATCCGCGCCGGGGCGCCGTGCGCGTGCTTGTACACCGCCTCGTAGGCGGCGGCGCTCGAGTAGCGGAAGTCGGCCGAGATGTCGACGCAGTGCATGCGAGCGCCCGCCCGCTCGGCCGCGTTCAGCAGACGATCGATGAGCGCGGCGGCCACGCCGTGCGGCGCGGCGGAAAACAGGGCGGAGCGCGGCGCGCCGCGGATCACGGCCTCGATGGCATCGAGATCGGCGAATTTCAGCTCGGGATAGGCGCTACGCAGGTGTGCGAACGCACCGGCCACCGGAGCGCCGGCCTGACTGTCCGAAAGGATCGCGGCGACCTCGAGCTGCGGATGACCGGCGATCAGGCGCAGCAGCTCGCCGGCCACGTAGCCGGTACCGCCCAGCACGATCGCCGGAGTGACGCTCATTCGCCGGCTACTTTTGATTCGCGCACGTGGCTCAAGCCCAAGCGCGCGATGATGTGATCGCCGAGATCCGCGGGACTGCTGATGGCATTGAAGGCTTCGACGTTCATCTGCTCGCGGATGATTTCGACGCCCACTTGATTGTCGGTCGCAGGTCCCGTGACCACGGCGGGCTCGATGCCGAAGCGCTCGCGCAACAGCTTGACGCCGCCCCAAGCGGCAACCGGATCGTTGGCCGACAACACCACCGCGGTCAACGCCGCCTTGATATCGGGTTCTCGCAGGATGGATTCCACGCCATAGGTGCCCAGGAGCCCATCGCCCAATTCGAACACGATGACATCCGGCTGTCCGGTAGCCATTTCCGTGAGCATGGTACGGGTCAGCGCCGGACCGCACTTCGCGGTGGTGGTGACGATGCCGAGGTCGGTGAAAATCATGGTACGCCGCGCGCCCGAATCCTCGAACGCCAATATGTCGCGCCGAAGCGAGACACCCGTCGCTTTGAATGCGTCGACAATGAGCCCCCGATGGCGCATGCGCGCGATGATGGCGGAGGCCGCGGCGGTCTTGCCTGCCTCCATGCACGTGCCCGCGAGCGCCACCACCGGCACACCGCGTACGTTCAGCGCGGCATCGTAGTCCAGCGCCTTGTAGCCTGCCTTGGCCGGCACGCCGATGCGCTCGCCCAGGTAGGGAAAGGTCAGTACTGCCCCCAGCACCTTGCAGTCGAAGGGTTTGCCCTTGTCGGGCGTCGCTGAATCGCAGATGCCGAGGACGCCGCCGATATTCAGCATTTGAATGACATCGCCCGGTTTGAGCGACGGCGGAATGTGGCCGGAGTAGCCGAACAAGGCCTTGCGATGGCCCAATGCACCGATCACGACGTCGCCCCGTGCCAGCTTCGCCATCCGGCCGCTGGTCAGCTCGAGGGTGTTGTAGGTCGACTTGTTGTTGAGAATCTCGACGACCACGACCATCCCCTCCTCGCAAGCGATGTCGGCGGTGATGCGGATGTCGTGCGACAGCGCGCAAGCCTGCGTCACCGAGGCGATTTTGTCGACGACCACGGTACGCATGCCGCTCATGTGTCAGCTCCCGCCGCATGGGCACCGGCACGGTGGTAGAACACCCCGGTCAGGGCCAGCATTTTCGAATAGCCCAGGGCGTCCGTCGGCGTCCATTCGCCCGCGGATTCACCATAGACACCTTTCGACGCAGCCATCAGCGAATACGGCGAGGCGACGCCCTCCACGAAAATCGATCCAGGCCGGAACAGGACTCTGACCTCGCCGCTCACGCGCGCCTGGGAGGAGAGCAGCAGCGCCTCGATATCGCGGCACACCGGGTCCAAATGCTGCCCCTCATGCACCAGGTCGCCATAAGGCTGGGCGACCGCATCCTTGATGCGCGCCTGCTTGCCCGTCAACACCAGCTTCTCGAGTTCGCGATGCGCCGTCAGCAGCACATCCGCCGCGGGCGCTTCGAATGCGACTCGACCCTTGGTGCCGATCACGGTGTCGCCCAAGTGAATGCCGCGGCCGATGCCGAAGGGACCGGCCAGCTGTTCGAGCTCCTCGATGATGGCGACCGCGGAACGCGCGCTGCCGTCGAGACTCATCGGAACTCCGCGATTGAAGCCGATGACGTGGCGCTGCGGAGCGCGCGGCGCCGCGAAGGCATCCTTCGAGAGTACCCATGCGTCATCCGGAATACTGCCCTCGGAAGTCAGCGTTTCCTTGCCGCCGATGGTCACCCCCCATAATCCGCGGTTCACCGAATAGGCCGCGCCGAAGGGCGGAATCGGCAGCCGATGATCTTCGAGATACTTCAATTGTTCCGGCCGCTTGAACGCGCGGTCGCGCACCGGCGCAATGATCTCGAGGTCCGGGGCCAAGGTGCGCAGCGCCACTTCGAACCGCACCTGGTCGTTGCCGGCTGCCGTGCACCCGTGCGCCACCATTTTGGTACCGAGCGACAGCGCCATTTGCGCGATGGTCTGCGCCTGCAGCACACGCTCCGCGCCGACGCACAGCGGATAGACCCCGCCGCGGCGTACATTGCCCATCAGCAGATATTTGAGCACTTGCTCGAAATAGGGGGTGCGCGCATCGATGAGATGATGTTCGATGGCGCCGAGTTTCTGCGAACGCTCGGCGAGAGATTGCGCCGCCGCCGCGTCGATGCCGCCGGTATCGACCGTCACGGTGATCACCGGACGCTGGTAAGTCTCCTTGAGCCAGGGTACGCAGAAGGACGTATCGAGGCCGCCGGAGAAAGCCAAGAGAATGGGCTCGGCGCCCGGCCGTGAAGTCGCTGTCATAGGGTTTAGCGTCCGAAAATGGCGAGCAGGCGCAGGCCAAGCTGGCGCTGCTCGCGCGCGCCCGCGGTGGCGATGAATATGGTGTCATCACCGGAAATGGTGCCGACCACCTCCGGCCAACGTGCGGTGTCGATGGCGACTGCCACGCTTTGCGCCGAACCCACCGTCGTTTTCAAGATTGTCAGATTCGTACCCGCCGTCAAGCGCGCGCTGACGAACTGCTTGAGGGTCGAGAAATCGCTTTTGGGGGCCGCGCCCATCTCGGGCAGCACATAGCGATCGCCCAACTTGGCCACGCCGAGTTCGCGCAGATCACGGCTCACGCTCGACTGCGTGGCGATATGGCCGTGCTTGCGCAACATCGCGACCAACTCCGTCTGGCGCCCGACGGCCTGCTCGCGAATGATCTTCGCGAGAGTGGAGCGGCGCGCCGGGGCGCTGGTGTGATCGATATCGGCACGGAGCATTTCATCCAACCCGCTGCATAAAATTGCACGCATCCTGCATAAAAATGCAATGCTTGTCAATGCGCGGCGCCGCGGTATTGTCAGCCCATGATCCCGTTTTCCGTTCTCGACTTATCCCCGGTGACCGAGGGCGGCAATGCGGCGCAATCGCTGCGCAATACGCTCGATCTCGCCCAGCACGCGGAAAAATGGGGCTACCGGCGCTACTGGCTGGCCGAGCATCACAGCATGCCCGGGATTGCGAGCGCGGCCACGTCGGTCGTGATCTGCCATGTCGCCACCGGAACCCGGACGATCCGCGTCGGCGCCGGCGGAATCATGCTGCCGAATCACTCGCCGCTGGTCATCGCCGAGCAATTCGGCACCCTGGAAAGCCTGTTTCCGGGCCGCATCGATCTTGGACTCGGGCGCGCGCCGGGCTCCGACCAGACGACTGCGCAGGCGCTGCGGCGCAATCTTGCGTCCGATCCGGAGCAGTTTCCCCAGGACGTGATGGAGTTGATGGGATACCTGGGGCCGGCGGTGCCCGGTCAGCGCGTCATTGCGGTCCCGGGAGTCGGCACCCAAGTGCCGATCTGGATCCTGGGCTCCAGCTTGTTCGGTGCGCAGGTCGCCGCGGCGCTGGGCCTGCCGTTTGCGTTCGCATCGCATTTCGCGCCCGCCATGATGCTGCAGGCCATCGATATTTACCGCGCCCGCTTCCGGGCGTCCGCGCAGCTGGCACGTCCGCACCTCATGCTGGGTTTCAATATTTTTGCGGCGCAATCCGATGCGCAGGCGCGGTTTCTATCAACGTCGATGCAGCAGGCCTTCGTGAACCTGCGCAGCGGCCGGCCCGCGCAATTGCCGCCTCCGGTCGAGGGATATCATGAGCAACTGCCGCCGTCAGCCAAGGCGCTGCTCGCGGATGTGCTGTCATGTTCCGCCATCGGCTCGCCCGAAACCGTGCGCAGTGCGGTGAAGGCGTTCATCGAGCGGACCCGGCCCGACGAATTGATGATCACCGCGCAGATATTCGATCACTCCGCTCGCTTACGTTCGTACGAGATCGCCGCCGACATTCAAAAGAGTCTCTAGGCGCCGTCGCCTCTCGGCCGCCAGGTCAATCCCGCAGTCCGAGAAAATCGCGCATGCGCTCGAGTTCCGCCTCGAGACCGGCGCGAAACGTTGCATCGCGCGGCGCGCGGCCGCTGCTGTAACCGAAGGCGGCGCGCAGCCCGCCATCGACCGCCGCCACGTTGCCCCAACCAATCACCCGCTCGTGCCACAGCAAGGGCAGCGCGTAGTAGCCGAGCTTGCGCTTCGGCGCGGGCGTGTAGGCCTCGAACCGGTAGGCCCAGCCCCAGAAGATTTCGAAGCGGCGGCGATCCCATACGATGGGGTCGAAGGGCGTGAGCAGGCGCACGCTTTGGTCCGGCCGCCAGCGGACCGAGGCCGGCCTGTCCGCGGCCGGCCAATACCAGTCGACGCCCTCCACGCGCGCGCGCCGCGAGCCGTTGCTTGGCGCGGGCGAGCGCCTCTGCGCGTTGACCCCTCCACTGCGGCGCGCCGCCTCCCAAGAGACTGAGGAGCTGACCCAAGGTGCGCGCGGGCAGCGGCGCATATTTGTGGACCACCAGGTCCACCAGTGCGTCCATGCGTGCGCTCGCGGCGGCGGGGTCCGGTATCGCCGCCGGGTCGGGTAGCGCCGCGGGTTCGCGCGCGGCGTAGATGCGCGTGCCGCCTTCGCGGCGCGCCACGCGCAACAAGCCGCGGTAGTGCATGACGTCGAGCAATTGCGTGCTCGCGTTCGACGAGCCGCCGAACCAGTTGCTCACCTTGCCGTGCGCGAAATGCGCGTCCACCTCGCGCGGGTGCACGGCGCCGCGCGCGCGGACGAATGCCAGCACCGCCGCCGCCTGCTCGGCGCGCGCCGCGGTCCAGACCGTGCGCGCCGTGCGCGGATGCATCAATTGGTGATTCGCGCGCGGCAAATATCCGTAATTGACGAAGAAGTCTTCCTCCAGCGCCAACTTCGGATAAAGACGCTCCAGATCCCCCGCGCGATAGCCGGCTACGCGGTGCCGCAGAGTCAGGTCCTGGGCGCGGGCCGGGGCACGGATCGGATCGGCCTGCACGAATCCGAGCTTGGAGATCGCGCGCCCGAGCGTCGTCGGCTTGAACAGCGAACGCGCGATGGCGTAACGGCGCAGATGTTCCAACGTGACCCGCATCCCGCGATGATATTCCATTCCAAATCACTCATTTCCTAGTACATTGGCGACGATGCTGGAGACCATTGAAGTAGAAACCCACCTAAGCCGAACGCCGCGGTGATCTGGCTGCACGGACTCGGCGCCGATGGACATGATTTCGAACCCATCGTTCCCGAGATCGTGCGCCCCGGTGAGCGCGCCTGGCGCTTCGTTTTTCCGAACGCGCCGGTCCGCCCGGTGACCATCAACGGCGGCATGGCCATGCGCGCTTGGTACGATCTCAAGGGGTTGGATCGCAGGGCTGCAGAGGACGTGGCCGGCTTCCGGGATACGGATGCCAGGTCCGGCAATTGATCGCCAAAGAGGTTGCGCGCGGCATCCCGACGAATCGCAGTGGTGCTCGCCGGCTTCTCGCAAGGCGGCGCCGTGTCGCTGTACACCGCACCGCGTTACCCGGACAAACTGGCCGGCGTCCTGGCCCTCTCGTGCTATTTGCCGCGCGAGAGCGCCTTTCTTGCGGAGCGCGCACCGGCCAACGACGCGACGCCGATTTTCATGGCCCACGGGCGGGCCGACACGGTCCTGACCATGAGCTTGGGAACACAGTCGCGCGACTTCCTGAAGGCGCAGGGATATGCCGTGGAGTGGCACGACTACCCAATGGCGCATGCCGTCTGCGCGGCGGAGATCGCCGATATTCGCCAATTCCTGTTCCGCATCTTGCCGCAGCCATAGGCCGCGGCCGCAATGGCGGCTGCAAGGTGACAGCGTGGGCGACGGAGGCTAAGCTCTGCGGTCCTCCTTCCAACGGGATCGTGTCGTGGCAACTGCACCTGTGTCAGCAACGTCCGCCAAGCAAGCTGCTGCGGCGCAACGATTGAGCGCCGAGGCAAAGAAGGCCGCCGCACGCGCCGGCGCCGTGAAGCAGGCGCTGCGCGCCGCCAAGGCGGTGCTCAAGCGGGCCCGAAAGTTGGCCAAGGCAAGCAAGAAAATTGCCAAGCAAGCCAAGAAGAAGGCCAAGGAGGCACGAGCTGCCCTCATGCGCTCCAAGCCGTCAAAGCTGCAGCCAAAGTCCAAATTGAGGCCCAAGCCCAAGCCGGCGAGAGCCAAGGTCACGCGGCCAAAATCCAAGGCCAAACAGCGAAAAGCCAAAGCGCCGCGCCGAGCCGCGCCGCCGAAGGCGGCTGCGCGCAAGCCCGCTCCGCGTAAGGCCGCGCGCAAGCCGCTCCGCTCAAGTCCGCGGCGCGCAAGCCCGCACGCAGGCCTCGGGCCGCGCCGAAACCCGCCGCCGCGCCCACAGCGCCTAACGCACAGGCGCCGGCCGCGGAAGCGGTAATCGAACGACTGGCAAGCGTCCTACCGCCTCCTGGCGTCAACGTTGTGGGATGAAGTGGAACAGGAGCCCGGGGAAGAGCGCCTCGATAGCTAAAGCCAGAAACCATGACGCCAGGAAGCCGATGATCTGACCCACGACCCACACGCCGAGGGCTTTGCGGGTAGTCAGACCCTGAATTTCGCTGAGACCCATCACCTGCAGCACGATGCTCCAAATCAACAGCAGGACATACGCGATGAACTGCACGTGCAGCAGCAGCACGAGGAACCCCTCGACATCGGGGCGCGGAGTCTCGAGAAACGTGTCCTCCCCGGCCAGTAGCGCAGTCAGCACCCAGATCGCGAGCGACGCCACCATCGGCACGCCGCCATAGGCGAGCACATGGATCACCTGGTGGGTCGTCGATTTACCTCCGGCGCGAGTACCGAGGCGCTGGTAGATGATCGCCATCAAGTAGAGACTCGCCACCCCTGCGACGACGCCATGGGTCACGGAGTTGGCGAGAATCTCAGCCACGCTGCTGTGCGCGCCCGCGCCGAGGGCTCGGTACAGCGCGAGAAAATTACCGACGCCCTGGGCCGACATCAATAGGTAGTCGGTGACCCCGGCGGGTCGTGCCGCCAACTCGCGAAACACGCGTCGCGGCCTCAACCAGACATCTTTCAGAGGGTGAACGGGTTCGGTCGGCAGCACTCACGCAGCCTACGCAATCCGTCTAACTGACTCCAGCATCACGCGCAGATGACAGCAGACTTTTTCGGGGCTACTCTCACATCGAGTTCGAACGATCTCCAGGAGAAGAGTGACCATGGCAAAGAAGAGCAAGTCGAAAAAGCGTCCGGTGGCAAAGGCCAAACGCCACGCCGCCAAGAAGAGCGTCGCGAAAAAGAAAGCCCGTCCAGCGAAGCCCAAGTTGAAGTCGAAGGCCAAGAAGGCCGGCAAGGCAGTTAAGGCGAAGAAGGCGGTCAAGGCTGCGCCCAAGAAGGCCAAGCCCAGAGCCAAAGTCGCCGCCCCGAAGGCCGCGCCCAAACCCAGCATGCCGCGTCCGAGCGTGGCCCGGCCGGCTGCACCGCCGGCTCCGGCACCGACGACCGCGCCACCCGCAGCGCCGGTATCGGATACATCGGGATCGATGACGCCCCCTGGTACAGAACCATTGGCGTTCTAAAGACTCGCTGAAGGGAAGATTAGGCGCGTATCAGCCCTTGGAGAGGGCGCGCGCCGCTACTGTCCGGGAATATTCGGGTGCCGAGAGACCTCGCGTCGACGCGCAGATGCTCGTCGAGCACGGCTTTGAATATGCTTCGTAAATCGAGGGTCGGCCGCAGGTCCCGGTTATCGAGCAGTGCCGCGCGTGATAGTCCCGGCCAGTCCGCGATGACGCGGCCGCCGCGCACGGCGCCGCCCGCGAGAAATGCACAGCCGCCCGTCCCATGATCGGTACCTCGGGTGCCGTTCATGGCGGCGGTGCGGCCGAATTCGGTGACGACCAGCACCGCGGTTTGCGGCCACAAGGGCCCCAACTCGTCCTTAAGCGCGCGCAGCGCGTTGTCGAGCCCATTCAGCCGTTGCGCGAGCGCTCCCTTGGCACCGCCTTGGTTGGCGTGCGTGTCCCAGCCGCCGGCTTCGATGACCGCCACTTCGGGACCCCCAAAGCTGCGCATCAACGTGGCCGCCATGCGCGCCGCACCGCTGACTCGATCGGCTCCCGCGGCTGGCCGCATCGCCGGCACATCCGCCGGGCTACCGCCATCGTCCGCCAGTTTTTCGGTTTGCACAGCCTCGCTCAATCGCGCCGAAAACCAGTCATCCTGGGAATAAAGATCGGCCAGGCGCGACAGCAGTTCTTCGTCGACATCCGGAGTCGTTTGCGGTGACTTCGAGATCACGGACGCGTCGCCGCGCAGAATCAGCGGCACGTTCTGGCTGATCGCTACGGCGCGCTCGCCCGGTTGCCCGGCGCCACGGGGTAAGACGGCCAGCGCCCGATTGAGCCAGCCGTCGGCCGAGCCTAGGGGCTTCGCCAGTCCGTTCTCCAAGACGTTTTGCCCGTCGAAGTGGGAACGATCGCGATAGGGCGAGGCGACGGCATGAAAAACCACGAGTTCACCCGCGAGATAGCGCTCGTGCAGAAACCCCAGGGAAGGATGCAGCCCGAAGCTGCCATCGAGTGCCAGCGCACCGTCGGCGGCGCCCGGCGCGAATATCGCGAGTTCCCGATGCAACCCTGCATAAGCCGGGTCGGCGTAAGGCGGCACCGCGGCGAGACCATCCAGCGCTCCGCGCAAGATCACCACCACGAGGCGAGCGGAGCCGCCGGTATGCGCAAACAGCACGTCGGGCAGCGCCACGCTCGCCGCGAGGGCTGCGCCGCCCAACAAGAGACGGCGCCGGGTGGTCCTCAAGGAAAATGGGTGCATCCGCTATCTCCGCTGAAACTCCGGGCTCATCAACAACAGAGTCAAGCCCTGCGCGGCGGACGAGGCGCGCCGCAGGGCCGTGACCGTTTCCGGGCGCGCATAGGCCCCCAGGCAGGACAGCGCGAGATCCGCGGGATCGAGGCCCTGCTCGTAGCGGCCCGCGACCCGCGACGCCCAGAGCACGCGACGCAGGAGGGCATCCGATCCGTCCCAGCTCTTCGCGGTGTCCGGCCAGCCGGCGGGCGATCCCGGGGTGTACTGGCGCTGCCCCAAGAGATCGAAGGCACGAACCACGTCTTCGGGCTTCTGTGGCGTTGCCGAGAGGGCCCGCAGTGTCGAGAACACGAAGTCTTCCGGCGTCTTGAATTTGCGCATGTCGGCATCCCAGGCCTCCGGCGCCTCGATCAAGGCCGCATACACGCGCGGCAGATCGCCGCCGGTTTTGATGAAGACACGCGCGACGCGTTCGACCGCGGCCGGCGGCGGATCATCGGCGACGAAATGCCGCACCAGTTTGGTGGCAATGAAGCGCGCCGTGGCCGGATGCACCGCCAGGTCCGCGAGCACGGCCTCGCCCTGGCGCCGGCCGCTTTGATAATAGGTCTTGCCGAGAAAATTTTTCGGGCCCGGTTGGTGCAGATTGTCGCGAAAATAAAATTGCCCGGGCGTGCCGCCCGCAAGCCGACCCTTGCCCCCGCCGATCGACCATCCCGTGATGATCTGCGCGAAGGTGGTGACGTCGGTTTGCGTGTAGCCGCCGTTCACGCCCAGGGTATGGAGTTCGAGAATCTCGCGCGCCAAGTTTTCATTGATGCCGAATTCGCGCTTGGGTTTGCCCGGGCCGCGGCGCGCCGCGAGCCGCGCAAGCTCGGAATCCTTGCCGACCGAATTCTGATTGTCGAGAAAGGCGATCATCGCGGGGTGCTGCTCCACGGCGGTGAGCAGGTCGGCGAAACGGCCGTCGACATGCGGACGGATCGCCTCATTCTCGAGCGTACCGGCGATGCCGACGACGGCGCCCTTGTCCGCCGACACCGCAAAGTGGTTGGTCCAAAAGTGCACCAGGCGTTCTGCGAAAGGCCGCGTGGTGAGAGCGGCGCTTTGCGCGCGTGCCAGCACCTGCGCGCGGTAGTGAGGTAGATAGGCATCGCGCACCGGATTGGACGCGGCGGCTACGCTCGCGTCCGGCGCGGCGCCTGGCGTCGCCGCTTCGCGCTTCTTATCCTGGAGTTGCTCGCGCGCCGCCAGGAACTCGGCGAAAATCTGTTCGGAGGATGCGAGGGCGGCGTTTCCCGCGAGCGGCGCGGCGCCCTTAAGCTGCGCCATCAGCCACGCACGCGGCTCGGCCTGGGCGGCGGCGAGATCGCCCGGCCGGGCTCCTAAACCAAAGCGCAGGACGGCTATTTCGGCTTGCATCATGTCACTGCTAACGGTAGAGCACCGTGGCGGTTGACTTGAGGCTGCCGATCAGCTCACAGGTGGGGGGTGCGTCGATATTTCGAACCAATGGGGGGTCAGCCAAATCTTACAGATTGGCGAGCCGGTTGCCGATCGCCAACCCGGGGGCGGATTCGCGACAATCTGCAGCGGTACAACAGGACGAACTTATGGCATACGGTCGACTTAAAACCCTTCTGAGCAGCGAATTCCTGCAGCCGGCCGCTCGCCCACCTTCCGGTTGGTATGACCCCAGGAGCGTTCGGGCTCCGGCCGACACACAGCGCGAGCTTGAGACGCTGCGCCGCATGAACGCCTACTTGCTGGATGAAGTGGCAGCCCTTCGGGGACGCGAGGCGGAAGTGTTGCGGCTCGCCGAGCGGGATGGCCTGACGGGTTTGTACAATCGCCGGAGAATGCTCGAGCTCGTGGACGCGGCTATCGCGGACGCGGGGCAACGCGGACAATGCGTCGGGTTGCTGTTCATCGATTTGAACGGATTCAAGGGCGTCAATGACGAACACGGTCACGCAGCGGGCGACAAAATACTGACCACGGTGGCGATGCGTATCGCCGCGCGGGTACGAAATGGTGATTTCGTGTGCCGCTACGGCGGCGACGAATTTGTGGTGGTGCTGCCCAACGTACCGGACGCGGCTGCCGTAACCCGGGTGGCGGATACGATCCGCGAGCGGGTGGCCGTTCCCTATTGGCTGCAAGGTCAGGAACAGCACTTGACCGCCGCGATCGGCGAGTCGCTCTATCCGCGCGATGGGAAAACGGCCCATGAGCTGCTGGATCGCGCGGACCGCGCCATGTACCGGCTGAAGGCCCGTCTGGGACGGCCGCTGGTGAGTCTGGGCAGCAACAAGCCTCTGGAGCGGCTCGCCCGGCGCCGCAACGACAATAATCCCTTCGCTAAGGACTGACGCTCAGGCCAAGCTTTAGCGCACCCCCGGCGCACCCATCCTTAAGACAACTCCTTGGTAGCGATCCGTAGTCGGCGGCGCTATCCTTCGCGGCTCAGCGTTTCCGTCAACCCCGGGCGACGGAAGGCGTTAGGTTACCTATACATTTTTAGAACATTGGTTACCGTCATGAATCAGAAGTGGTTGCGCGCGAGTTTGGCGTCCGGCCTGGTGCTCGGCATGGCGCTGGCAGGGTGCGTGGTGGTACCCGATCAGCGCCACTATGCCGACGGAGTGGTGATGGTGGCACCGCCGGCACCGCGTGTGGAGGTCATCGGAGTCGCTCCGGAGCCAGGCTACGTCTGGGTGGGCGGTTATTGGAATTGGGTGGGCGGCCGGCATGAATGGATCCCGGGCCATTGGGTGGCGCCGAATCCCGGGCATCACTGGGTCGCCCATCAATGGGTGCGCCAGGGCGATGGCTGGCGCTTGAAGCCTGGACACTGGGAGCGCAGCTAGCCGAACGCGTCGATGCCGGTCTTCGCGATCAATGCGATGACGATGGCAATGAACACGAGGCGGACGAATCGGCTGCCGTGCCTGAGCGCCGTGTGGGCCCCGAGCACACTCCCCGTGGCATTGCATGCGCCCAAGGCGACACCTAGCCCCCAGTGAACCTCGCCGTGAATGCCGAAGAACAACAGCGCGCCCGCATTGGTTGCCACGTTGATGGTGCGGGCGCCGGCGGACGCGTGCAAGAAATCGAAGCCATACACCCGAATGAACAGCAGCATCAAGAAACTGCCGGTGCCGGGGCCGAAGAAGCCGTCATAGAGACCGATGCCGCCAATAGCCGTCAGAGCGAGGTAGGCGCGCGCCCTTGAAAATGCGATGGGTGCATGACGCTCACCCAAGTCCTTGTGCCATAGCACGTAGACCAGCACGAGGGTCAGCATCACGGGCACCAGTGGCCGAAACAGCGCGGGCGACACCATGCTCACCAAGCTTGCGCCGGCCAGCGCCGCGAGGAACGCCACCGCGGCGGCGGGCATGAGAATCCGCCACGGGACGCGCACCACCCTCATGTACCGCATGACCGCGCCGGCGGTTCCGCAGATGCTGCCCAGCTTGTTCGTGCCGAGGAGCAGCGGCGGCGGGGCTCCCGGGTAGGCCGCGAGTAGCGCGGGCAATTGGATCAATCCGCCGCCGCCCACGATGGCATCGACGAACCCGGCGGATAAGGCGGCACAGAGCACCAACCCCAAGGTCGCATAGCTTGCACCTATCGCGATTGCGGTCAGGGAGTGCTCCCTTGGATGTCGCGCAGGCGCGTATTCCAACCGGCATCGAACCAGTGTTCTATCAGACGGTACGAGATCGATTGGCGCGGCGGCAGCAGCGTCCCGTTCGATGCGAGGTCGGCACGATTAAACCAGCGCGCGTCTTCCAACTCCTCGTCGCGCAGCCGCACCAGGGTGCTGCGCGCGTGGGCGGTGAATCCGAGCATCAGCGACGAAGGGAAGGGCCAGGGCTGGGAAGAGTGATATTCAATCTGGTCCACTTCGATGCCGGTTTCCTCGAAAACCTCGCGCGCCACGGCGTCCTCGAGGGATTCTCCCGGTTCGACGAAGCCGGCGATCGTCGAGTAGCGCCCGACCGGCCAGCTGGCTTGCCGTCCCAGCAGGGCTCGCTCCCCGTCGCTGACCAGCACGATGATGGCCGGGTCGATCCGCGGGAATTGTTCATGGCGGCAGCTCGGGTCGCTGCAGACGAGCACGTGGCCGCTCCTGGCCGGCAGAGTCTTGGCGCCGCACGTGCCGCAGAAGCGGTGCCGCCGCCGCCAGGAAACGATGGCGCGCGCGTAGCCGAGAAGCCCCGCTTCGTCGATCGGCAGCACCGCAGCGACGAGGCGCAGATCCTCGAAGCGGGTTTCCGGCGCCGTCGGCGGCGGCTCGATCGAATCGATCTCGAAGGTGAAATAGCTGGTTTCGCCGAATCGGCCCAGCAATATCAAATCCTCGCCGGTGCGCCGCTCCGGCGGGATGCGGGACAGCTCCCAATACACCGCTCGCGGGATATCGCCCTCGGCAATCAGATTGCGCGAGTTCCACACCGGGATCGCGCGGCTGCGCTCATCGGCGAGCGCGGCGGCAAACCATTCAGGATCCTGGCGCAAATGGGCGGCGCGGTCCAGGTACGGACCGGCGAAGATATTCCTTTGCTGCATGCCGCGATTCTAGCAGGGCGCCGACCTAAAGCGCGGCGGCCGAATCGGCCGGGCCGCAGGTGCCGCAGGCGAGTTTGTGCTTCGCCGATAGGTCGCACAGCCGCACGCCGCCGCACACGCCGCAGCGCGAGATTCCGACTTCGTCGCGCCGGACCAATGCAAGCAGGAGGAACCACGCATGTTCGAAGGAAATCCGCGCCGGCGCGTGCAGCTCCATGTATGCCTCGTATGCCTGACACAGCAGGGCGCCCGACTCCAGCGACCCGACGCGATACCGCGGCTCTATCCCTGCGCGCGTGCCGCACAACAGCCCATACATCACGTAGAGGCTTGCCAATTGTGCCGACTGGAAATTGAGCTCGATATTCCTGAAGAAGAAGGCGGCCTGCCGCGGCGACTTGCCGCGATGCCGTGCGACCAGACGCGGATCGTGATCCAGCACGTAGCTGCGGTAGAGCTTGGTGTTCTGTTCAGGTTGCACAGTTTTTAAACAATGCGTCCGGAGCTGCCCGGCTAATCCCGGGAGGTCTCCTGAGGCCATCCTAAAGTCTGGTCGGATCAACGCGAACAGTCGTCGCCATTCGGAGTCGATAACTCAGCGCGATGCGGGCAATTGCTGCGTGCCGGCAGGAGGTTCTCATCTCCCCTATCGCCGCCCGTGAGCCGGCGGACCTGCACTGTACGACAGGCGGGGCGGCTGGTGTAGGCTGACCGCCGTGTTTGCGGACATCTCGCAAAGGGGTTGCACTCAAAAAAAAGATTTCAGGCACATCAGGCTGGGCCATGCAACAACTCCTCGCGCAGGCGACCATCGACAACCCGCAGTTAAGGCTTCTCGCCGCAAAAACGCCGGGTTTACGCCTGGCCGCCGAGCTGGTTGCCTGGCGCGCAGGTCAGGCAGGCGGAGCCGCGTTTCGCGAGCAGATCGTGCAGCCGCACGCCGCCGCACTCCGTGCAGCGTCTGAGCGCAATTTCGTCGCGACGCCCGAGCGCGAGCAGCAGGAACCAGGCGTGCTCGAAGGATATGGCCGCCGGCGAGTGCAGTTCCCGATAAGCCTCATATCCCCCGCAGAGCAACGCACCGGATTCCAGCGAGCCGACCCGATAGCTTGACTCGATGCCTTGCGACGTTGCGCGCAGCAAGCCATACAGCACAAACAAACTCGCCAGATTTGCTGCCTGGAAACCAAGTTCCGGGCTGCGGTAGAAGAATGCGGCCTGGCGCGGCGATTTGCCGCGGTGACGCAACACGGCGCGAGCACCCTGGTCCAGGCAATAGCTTCTATAAAGCTTGCGGATTCGATCGTCGCTCAAACCCGTCCACTGGCGAATGGTGAAGGTGCGGGCTTCGTGGCGAATCAAGCGCAGCGCAAGATCCAGGCGCTGGCGGTCCCTCGTATAGCGGTCGTCTGAGACTCTCATGGCGGCTCCTCAAGGTGCAATTCGTGCGGTTTCGGCTCAAAAAGAATTTGACAGAAATTAATCACAAAGTTAGCGTGACTGCCAAGTGGTTTCGGCGTGTGATTGCCGCTGTGTTTGCGGTGAAATGCACCGGTGCCGCGCAAATCCCGATGGATTCCCCAATTTTTGCGGAGGCGGTCATGCAGGATGCATTCGTCGGCAGCTGGGCGCAGGATTCGCACTTATCGGCCGGGAACTTAAGATCGCTGCGCGAGCTGAATCATCGATTCCTGGATTTGGCCGCGGCACGGAGCGAGTGGGCGGCCGGGCGGGTGGCGGCGCTGTCGCCGGCGCAGCGGGCCGCCGCGGCCGGCTGTCCCTATGCACTGTTCGACCTGCGCTTCCAAGACGACGGCTACTGGCAGCTGCGTTTGCAGAACTCGGGTTCCTGGCGCGTCGCGGATGAACCCGGCGCGAACGATGCGACGGTGGGCTTCGTGCGCCTGGCGCTGTTCTATGCCTGGCACGTTGCCGCCGGCGCCGGCCTCGAGGCTCAGCTGCTATTGGGCATGAACGGCAGCACCGCCGCCGCATTCCGGCTGGTCACGGTGAACCAACTGCCGCCGCTGGTGGCGACCGAGGCGGTGCACCTGTCCGCAAGATGGAGCGGCTGTCCCGCATACTGGAGCGCTCTCACCGCCGCGGCGTCGCGCGCCGACCCTGAGGCGCTGCGCCGCGTGCAGCTCTACGGTTTGCAGCTCGCGGCCGCGGCGCGGTTGCCCGACCCGTGACGCGAGCGCGCGTGGATTGGCGTTGCGGGCGGGGCCGTGCGGGGTTTAGGCTACGCGGTTCCTATGCAAGCCCTAGTCCTTCGCCAGCTCACCAAGATATACACGAACGGCATCAAGGCGCTCAAGGCCATCGACCTCGAGGTGGATGAGGGCGACTTCTTTGCGTTGCTCGGACCCAACGGCGCGGGAAAAACCACGGCCATCGGCATCGTCACTTCGCTGGTCAACAAGACCAGCGGCGTGGTCGAGGTGTTCGGCCACGACATCGACCGCGAACTCGAAGTGGCCAAATCCTGCATCGGCCTGGTGCCGCAGGAGATCAACTTCAATTTGTTCGAGACCTGCCTGACCATCGTCGTCAATTTTGCCGGGTTTTACGGAATACCGCGGCCGATCGCGAAGCAGCGCGCGGAGAAATACCTCAAGCAACTGCAATTATGGGAGCGGCGCAACTCCATTGCGCGCTCGCTCTCCGGCGGCATGAAGCGCCGTCTGATGATCGCGCGCGCCTTGATGCATGAGCCGAGATTGTTGATCTTGGACGAGCCTACCGCCGGCGTCGACATCGAAATACGCCGCTCCATGTGGGAGTTTTTGCGCAACATCAACGATGCGGGGACCACCATCATCCTCACCACGCATTATCTGGAGGAAGCCGAAAATCTCTGCCGCAATGTCGCGATCATCGAGGGCGGCAATATCATCGAGCGCGACAGCATGGCGAACGTGCTGCGCAAGCTGCAGACCGAGGTGTTCGTGTTCAATTTGCGCGATGCGCGCAACGCGGCGCCGCGGCTGTCGGGATTCACCGCGATGCTCGTCGACGAACACACCCTGGAAATAGAAATGTCGAAGACTCAGAGCCTCAACGACATATTCGCGCAATTGTCGGCGCAGGGAGTCGCAGTGACCAGCATGCGCAACAAGGTCAACCGTCTCGAAGAACTGTTCATCCGGCTGGTCGACGGCCGCGCATCGGCCGGCCGTGCCTCCGGCCCGATCGCCGCCGCATCGCCGACATGAAAGTCCCCGCGTCGCGTGCCGGTGCGGAGTGGATCGGCTTCAAAACCATCATCATTCGAGAGTTCAGCCGCATCGTGCGCATCTGGGGCCAGACGATCGTACCGCCGGCCGTCACCGCCACCCTGTACTTCATCATCTTCGGCAGCTTGATCGGCAGGCGGGTCGGCCAGGTCGGCGGCTACGACTACATGCAGTTCATCGCCCCCGGCCTCATCATGATGACCGTGATCACCAATTCGTACGGCAACGTCGTGTCGTCGTTCTTCGGCGCGAAGTTCGGCAAGCACCTGGAGGAATTGCTGGTCTCGCCTCTGCCGAATTGGCTGATCGTGGCGGGCTACATGGGCGGCGGCATCCTGCGCGGCGTACTGGTGGGATCCGTGGTGACGCTGGTGTCGCTATTTTTCACGCGCCTGGCGCTCACCCATGTGTTCGCCGTCATCAGCGCGGTGCTGCTGACGAGCATGGTGTTTGCCCTCGGCGGATTCATCAACGCCCTGTTCGCCAAGAATTTCGATCAAATTTCCTGGTTCCCGACCTTCGTGCTCACGCCGCTGACGTACTTGGGCGGGGTGTTCTATTCGATCACGATGCTGCCCGGTTGGGCGCATATTATCTCGCACGCCAATCCCATCTTGTACATGGTCAGTGCGTTTCGCTACGGCTTTCTCGGCACCACGGATGTCGATCTCAGGCTGGCCTATGGGATCATGATCGCCGGGGCCGCCGGCATGTTCACGCTGGCCGTCGCGCTGCTGAACCGCGGCGCGGGTATCCGCGATTAACGCAAAGGAGACGGTATGCAGGCGGCGGGCACGACGGCTAACAGGGTCATGGCGGCGCTACGGCGCAATGCTTTCCATCGTCGCGATGGCCGCGTATTCGGCGAGTCGCGGCCGAGATGCAGGGATTCTCCGCCGCCGGCGCGGCTGCCGAGACGCAGCTCGAGCAGCGCTTCGATGCCGATCTGTCGGCGGCGGACTTGCGCTCATGGATGCAGCAGATGTCCTCCGAGCCGAATCATGTGGGCTCGGCCCACGACAAGGCGAATGCTGAATTCGAGCTGAAGAAATTTCGCGAGTGGGGCTGGGAGGCGTCCATCGAAACGTTCTCCGTGCTGTATCCGACGCCCCGCGAGGTGGCGGTGGAACTGGTTGCACCGACCCGATTCGTCGCCCGCCTGACCGAACCGCGCATCGCGGGCGACGGCACATCGTCACAAACCAAGCAGGAGTTGCCGGCATACAACGTCTACGGCGCAGATGGCGACGTGACCGCGGAACTGGTCTACGTCAACCAGGGCATGCCCGACGATTACCAGGAACTCGAACGTGAGGGCGTGAGCGTCAAGGGCCGCATCGTCTTGACTCGATACGGCGGGGGCTGGCGCGGACTCAAACCGAAGCTGGCCTTCGAACACGGCGCCGTGGGCTGCTTGATCTATTCCGATCCGCGCGACGATGGCTACGGTGCCGGCGACACCTATCCGAAGGGCGGCTATCGGCCGCGCGACGCCGTGCAGCGCGGTTCGGTGCAGGATATGGTGCTTTATTCCGGCGATCCTTTGACTCCCGGCGTGGGCGCGACGGCCGACGCGAAACGACTATCGATTCAAGACGCCAAGACCATATTGAAAATTCCGGTATTGCCGATCTCGTATGCCGCGGCCGAGCCGCTATTGGCCGCACTCGGCGGCCGCGTCGCGCCGGCCGGCTGGCGCGGCGGCTTGCCGCTCACCTACCACGTGGGACCGGGACCGGCGAAAGTGCACATGAGAGTGCTGTCGGACTGGAATCAGAAGACGCTGTACGACGTGATTGCGACGCTGCACGGCGCGCAGGAGCCGGATCGATGGATCGTGCGCGGCAATCATCACGATGGCTGGGTATTCGGTGCGACCGACCCGTTGGCCGGTCAGGTGGCCTTGATGGCCGAGGCCAAGGCGATCGGTAAATTGTTCAAGGAGGGCTGGCGGCCTCGCCGCACGCTGGTCTACGCCAGCTGGGACGGCGAGGAGCCGGGTCTGCTGGGCTCGACCGAGTGGGCAGAACAGCACGCGGATGAACTCAAGGCCAAAGCGGCTCTCTATGTCAATTCCGACACCAACGGCCGCGGCTACGTCGGCGTGAGCGGCAGTCACGCTTTACAGCACTTTGCGAGCGAAGCGGCGCGCGATGTGAAGGACCCCGAAACGGGCGCGAGCGTTTTGGCGCGCGCCGTGGCGAGACGAACATGTCGCCCACTACGAATGCGGCCGCGCACGGCTCGCCGAGCGCCGAACTCGAGCTGGGCGCACTCGGCTCAGGTTCCGACTTCACGCCATTCCTGCAGCATTTGGGGGTGAATTCCCTGGACATTGGGTTCGAGGGTGAGGCTGATTACGGCGTCTATCATTCCGCCTACGATTCGTTCGATCATTTTCGGCGTTTCGTCGATCCCACGTTCGAGTACGGTGTGGCGCTCGCCAAGGTCGCGGGGCGCCTGATGCTGCGCGCCGCGCAGGCGACAATTGCTGCCGGCCAAGGAAAGCGATTTTGCCGCGTCGATCGCCGCGTACGACGACGAGCTGCACAAGCTCGCGGACGGCATGCGCGCGAAGACGCTCGAATTGTCGAAATTGCTGGACGAGGATGCGTACAAGCTGGCCGCGGATCCCCTGAAGCCGCGCGCGGCGCCGCCGCGGGCCGCTGATGTCCCCTACCTGAACTTCGCCGAGCTCGACAACGCGATCGCGAAGCTTACGCAGAGCGCGAAGGCATTCGACGCGGAATACGCGCGCCTTGCGGCCATCGACGACGCGCTCGCCGCGCAACAGCGGGTGAATGCGACGCTGACGGATCTGGAGCAGGCGCTGACCGATTCGCACGGGTTGCCCGGCCGCGATTGGTATCAGCACATGATCTACGCGCCGGGTTTCCATACCGGATACGGCGTGAAAACGCTGCCCGGCATTCGCGAGGCGATCGAAGAGCGCCGGTGGGATGAAGCGAATCGGTATATAGGGGTGGTCTCGCGTTCGCTCAGCGCCTACAGTGCGCGATTGGACCGCGCCATTTCAGTGCCGCCCCAGCCCCCCGATCTTAAGGTTCCTTAACGAACCCTGAGTCGTGTATCGTGCCTAACTTAAGTCCGGACAATTCTAAGGAGACGAACTATGACCGAAGAGAAGCAGCAAAAATTTACCGCCAAAGTACGCCGCGGTCTGGTGTGGGTCCACAGCGTCGCCGCCGCCGAACTCGCCAAGAAAAAGGCGGAGGCACCCGGCGTGCGGATCGAGGGCTTTACCGCCAGCGAGCTCGCGGACGTCGAATCCGCCCTGACGTGGATCGCGCAGAACAAGGAATCGCCGGGCGCGGCACCTGCGGCTTGAGGTTCATCGGACGCACCCGATGAATCCGCACAGCGAGCGGCGCCTGCCCAAGGATTCGCGGCGGCGCAGTGCACGCGCCGTCGCGAATCCGTCCGCAATGTGCGACACGGCTGTGAGCCGCGAGGTCCGGTCTTGACAGGACTGCGATACACTAATGCCATGGCCCGCAAACGCGCACTAGTCGTCGACGACTCGAAGTCGGCCCGCGTCATCTTGAGCCGCATGCTCGAGAAGTACGACATCGAAGTCGACATGGCGGAATCCGCCGAGCAAGCAATCGAGTATCTGAAGAGCTATCGCCCGGATGCGATTTTCATGGATCATCTCATGCCGGGCATGGACGGATTGCAGGCGGTGCAGGCGATCAAGAGCAATCCGCAGACGGCCATGATTCCGATCATGATGTACACCTCTCAAGAGGGCGAGTTGTACGTCGGTCAAGCGCGGGCGCTCGGTGCGCTGGGCGTGCTGCCGAAACAAGTGCGTCCCGTCGATGTGTCGAAGGTTCTATACGAGCTGCACCTGCTGCCGGACCGGCGCGACATGAGCGAATCGGCGCTGGCGCCGATGGAACTTGAAGATGGCGACGCCGATCGCAAGGCCGCACGCCGGCGCGCGCGCGGCCCCGGCCGGCGATTGGGCCCAACGCCTCGAATCGGCGGTCAAGGATCAGGCGGTCGACGTACGCCGCTTCATCGTCGCGAGCCTCGATAGCTTCGCCTCGCGCATCGTCAACGATGTGCGCGGCTCGATGCCCCCGCCGACGCTGGAGTTCCCTCCGGCACCGGCACGTGCGGCGCGGCCGACATGGCCATGGGCCGCAGGTGTAGCCGCGACGGGCCTCATGGCGGCGGCGTTTGCCGCGGCATGGTTCGTTGCGCGCGACGAGCTGGCGAAATCCCGAGTCGAAATCGCCGCGTTGACGTCGGCGAATACCGAGTTGCAGCATGGGCGCACCGATCTGACCGCGACCGTGAAGGATCTCACTGCCGCGTTGGCGGCCGGACCCGGCGGCGCGCCGCTCGCCGCGGGCGCGGGCGCCATCGCGCCGCGCGTGGAGCCGGTGCCTTACGGAGAAATTCCGTTCGATCGCGGCCGCCTGGACGTGCTGCGCGATCTACTGATAAAACTCGAGGGTCAGGGATTTCACGGCGTGGTAAAGATCACGAGCCTGTCGGGACTCTTTTGCCTCAGCGGCAATCCGGCGGACGGATTCACGCCGGCCGGCGCGAACCTTCTGGCCAGCAAGTGCGACCTGGTCGGCAATCCGTTCGAGGAATCGTTGTCAGGACAGCAGCGGCAATCGCTGGCGTTCGCAAATCTGATTGCCGGCGTGCGCCAGCGCACGGCCGGCTCGATCACCGTTGCCATCGAAAACGCAGGCAGTACGCGGCCGAGCACACCTTATCCGGCGCGGGTCGAGTCGCTCACGGCGGGCGAGTGGAACCGCGCGGCCGCCGCCAACAATCGGGTCGAGTTTGCGCCGGAATCCGCTTCGGACTAGCTCCCCGCCCGCGCTCGCGGGATCAGAACGCGATTCTGACGAAGAACTCCGGGCCCTTGGACCCGAAATCAAAATATCCCGATGTCCTCGTTTGCCGCGAGTCGAGGGTCGCCTTCGTCGCGGTGTAGCCCAACGCGAAAGATATATTGGGGCGCAGCCGGTACAAGGCGTCGAATTCGTAAATGCCGAGCGAGCCGGTGAGGTGGTCGACGGCTGCCTTGAAGTATTGCGCGCGGGCATCGAGATAGAAACGCTTGCTCAATACGTAGGTCGAATCGAGGCCGAGGATCGGGAACGGACCGGCCTGGTCTTCCTGCTGATCCACGTGCCTTGTTTGCGTGGCTACGCGCGCGCGGGCCGAGATATCCGTGTCGTTGATGCCAAGGGTTGCGGCAAGCTCGAATTTCTCGCGATGCAGAAACGAGTATTCGTAGGTGATGCCGAGCGTGCGCATGCTCAAGTTGGAATTCACCGGGTCTCCGGTCTGCAAGACCACGTCGCGAAATACGATCGGAGCGGTGAGCGTGGTCTGCCCGGTTCGATCCAAGGTGAAATAATCGAAGCGCAGGCGGTGCCTCTCGCCGACCCGCACCATGGCCTGAAATTTGGGCTCGAAATCCGCCTTGTCCAAGCCGAAGGCGTCTTCCGCATTGATCGAGGTACCCGGCAGACCCTGACTGCTGTCCAATCGGATGTCGGTGGTCGATGACACATGCATGAACCCTAAGGACAAACGCACGCGCTCGTTGGTGGGGCTCAGGTAATCATCGGCGAGAACCTGCGTCGCGGCCAGCGCCAGGGCCAGCACTACCATGCCATTCTTGATCATGTGGGTCTCCTCAAAATCAATTGATCCGTTACGGCTCGCCTCGCGCGCTCCGGCAAGGACGCGCGGATGCGGTCCAGGACATGCGCTGAGGCCGCCCGCCAGCCGGTGAGCTTACCGCCGTAGATGCCGAGCACGCGGGGCTTAAGCTCGCGGTCGGCAGTGAAGATGGTTTCCCGCGATCGGTCGAAGGCCGCTTCGGAAGCGGCCGGCAGAACGCGCAGGCCCGCGAAACGCTGCGTGATGTGCGCGCGCGTCAGGTGGCGAAAGGCCGGGAAGTAATGCCGCACGACGGCGAGCAGGTATTCTTCTTCCTCAGGGAGTGGGTGCACCTTGTCGGGTTCGCCCCGGTACGGAGTTTCGGTGGTGCCGATCAAGGTTGCGCCGTGCCAGGGCATCACGAAAACGGCTCGGCCGTCCGCCGGACTTTCGACGTAGTAGATTCCGGCGGTCACCGCGAACGGCAGCACGATGTGCGTTCCCTGCACCAGATCCACTTCCGGAATCGGGATGGGCGGCCGGATGGTGCCTGCCACGTGCGGTGCCCAAGGGCCCGCCGCGTTGACCAGCACCCGCGCCGCGCATTGCAGGGGCTCCTGGTCCAGACTGTAGGCCACCGTGACGCCATCGTCGGTGAGGTCGGCGCCGGTGAATCTCGCGGGCATTGCAATCTCCGCGCCCAGCGACAATGCAGACTGCACCACCGCGCGCGTCAACAGCGCATCATCGGTTTGCGCATCGTGGTAGCGGATGACGGCGTCGAGGTGGCGGGTCTCGAGACCGTCGAGCGCAGACCATTCGCGCTTCGGCACTGCGCCGAAGCGGGTACTGGCGCCGAAGCCCCCGAGCAGCGCATAAATCCACAGTCCCAGTTTCAGCTGCCATGGCCGGCGCCGTGTCTCCCGATACACCGGAATGAAAAATGGCTTGAGCTCGACCAGCTCCGCGGCGATGCGCAGGTGTATCGCCCGTTCGCGCAGGCTCTCGCGCACCAGCGCGAATTGACCGGATTCGAGATAGCGCAACCCGCCGTGGATCAATTTGCTGGATCGGCTTGAAGTACCGCTGGCGAGACCGAGCCGTTCGATGAGCAGCGCGCTGTGGCCCGCGGCTGCGGCGGCTTGCAGTACCCCCGCTCCATGGATGCCGCCGCCGACGATGACTACATCGTATTGTTTCATTAGCCTTATGTTTGCGGGAAATTGCGCTAGGATGCGGGAATAAGCCCGGACACACCACTTTTGCACGTTGTCGCCATTCGCAAACAAGGACGGGGTCGCATCGACCCCGTAGATCCGGCGCGAAGCGCCTTAAGAAGGCTCCCGCTTTTCTTCGAATTGCAGCACAGGGGCACCCGAGGTGACTTCGATTTCGCCGTCGACGATGGCGCCCTTCGCGATGGCGATCGTGCGCGCGCTGACCTTGCCGCGTATCACGGCGGTGTAGCCGATCTCCAGTTTGTCCCTGACGGTGAGACCCCCTGTGATCTTGCCGGCGATCACGGCATGCTCCGCGTGGATGAAGCCGTGCCAGCTTCCCGTGACGGACAGGTTGAGGGCGCCCTGCAAATCCCCATCGCCGTGGACCTCGCCGGAAACCACGAAATGTCCCGCGCCGCGGATGTTGCCGACGAATACGGATTCGGCGCCTATAAAAGTCGGGGTCGCCGAATTACCTTCCAAGAACCGCCGTTTTTGCTCTCCCATGGGAGCTTCTTACCCCATTTTCGGCCGGCCGTGATGTGACGAGCTTGGCGTCGCCGCGACATTTGCGCATCGAAGTAGAATTTGACATCCTCCTCGCCCTCACGGGATGAAGATTCCTTCTGCAAGACGGCGATGTCCCGCCGCGAGGATATTGTGAGCTGCATTGACGTCACGATCATGGATCGCTTCGCACACAGTGCACTGCCATCCTCTTATTCCAAGATCTTTCCGGCCTTTGGGGCCGGCGCGGCTGTTACACACGCTGCAGGTCTGGGTGGAAAACGCTTCATCGACTTCGGCAAACCACACGCCTGCGTCAGCGCATTTGTACTGCAGCAGGGTTCGAAATGCGCTCCAGCCCGCATCGAGCACCGACTTGGCCTGTCGGGTCTTGGCGAGAGCGGACGCATTCACGTTGCCGACGAAGACAGCACCGTTGCCCTTCACCAAACGGGTGCTGAGTTTTTGCAAGAAATCTTTTCGCCGATTCGCGATCTTGGCGTGAATCGCTCGGGCTCGGTTTCGATGGCCGGCGCGCTGGGCGCGGGCCAGGAGCGGTTCCAAGTCGCGATAAAAGCGCTCGGCCGCGATCGGCGGCTTACTCCCGTCCGCCACTGCCTGCGCGCGAGGGACGCAGACATTGAGATACCAGCGTCCGCGGCTGTCTTCACTGAAGTTGCCGGCGCGCAGGTCGAAGTTGCCCAGCCCATAACTGTCCCACAGCGACAACCAACGTCCCGCGAAGTGGACCTGTCCCCCGCGATAGCGAATCGTTCCGACTTTGAAGGGAATCCAGCCGAGGGAGCGCCGGGCGCCGCCGCTCTTGCGCCAGGCCAGTCGGATTTTTCGATGCTGTCGGCGCCGCCGCGCGTATTCTTCCGCGATCTCCTGTATCGCTTGAGCCGGCAGATGCAAGGCGCAGTCGCCGCGCGTCGCCCCTTTGAGAAATGGCCAGAAATCAAATCCCGACAAAAACCGCCGCTCACGCTCGAACACTTTGACGGACAGTTCGTTGCAGTAATTGAACACCGTGTTGACCTCTCGGCCCAAGCCGCAAAGCCAGGCGGCGTGCTTGTCCTTCACCCGCAGGCGCAGGACCCGAACGGCAGTAGGTCGAGAACTGGACATCCATACAGTATACCAATAAATCACCCCATGACACCTTCGAAGACACCGAGAAATGCGAGGCATGGGATGCATTCCGCGCTACGCGCGTCGCTATCCCTAGCCGGCCTGAAGTGCGGCGTTTCTCGCGGAGAAATATCATGAAAAATGCGTTCGTCGGTCTCGGCCTGGCGATGCTGCTCGCGGTGGGCGGCTGCAGCCGCCAACAGAGCGACTGGGAAAAAACCCGGGCGGCGAACACCACGGATGCCTATGAGCAGTTCCTCAAGAAGTATCCGAGCGGTGAATTCACGGCGCAGGCTCAGGCGCGCGTCAAGGAACTTTACGAGGAGCGCGATTGGCAGAAGGCGCGTGACGCCGATACTCTAGAAGCCTATCAAGCGTTCCTGAAGCAATACCCGGAAGGGAAGTGGACGGAGGAAGCACGCATCCGCGTGGAAAATTTCTCCCTGGCGCAGGCACCTTCGAACACAGCGCCTGCCGGAGCGGATACTGCCAATAACGCGGGCAAGCCCGCTCCCGCCGACTCTAGCGCCGCCGTGCCGGCGGCCAAGCCACCACCGGCCGCCGCACCGGCGCCGGCCCCGGCGCCGGCGAAGAGCGCGAAAGCCTCTGAGCAGGCAGGGTCTTACGGCATTCAGCTGGGGGCGTTCAAATCGAGCGCCGCTGCCGCCAACCGGCGTTGGGCGCACTTGGACCAGGAATACCCGAAGCTCCTGGCCGGGCTTGCGCCGACCGTGGCGCCGAAGAACACTGCCTCGGGAACCCTGTACCGCCTGCAGGTCGCGGCGCTCACCGAGAAACGCGCGCGCGAGATTTGCAAATTCTTGAAGGAGAAATCCCAGCCCTGCGTGCCCATTCACCCAGGGGCTCACTAGACGAGCAAGACTTAAGCTGGGCTGGCGGGGAGCGTCACGCGTGTGACAATTCTTGTCAGATCTTAGGGTCGAACTCTTTCTCTAACCCGCTGAATGCATTGAAGTTGCCATCTGGCACGCTGCTTGCTTCGCTCTCTCGCATGCAGTCGCAAATCGTCGCCTTGTTCGTTCCTCGCGGCAGCCGCCGAGCCACCATGCTGGTGCGCCGCGCCGATGGCCAGTTCGCTCTCGAAGGAATCGACGCCCGGGTGGCATCCGCCACGCAGGTCGCGGCAGCCTGGTTTCGTCAGGGAACGCCGATCGTGGATCCGATCACCTCGACGATCGTCGGCTACGAAGTAACGGAGCCTTCGGCGACTTAAACGCGGTTTTCTCTCCCTCGAGTCGACCTCGGCGCCGCGATAAAGCTTCCCCCGCTCGCGGCGCTTTTTTTTCGTGTCAGATCGGATCATCCGCCATCGCCGCGAACGCCTGCCTCGTTCAACAGGAAGGCGTATTCCATCGCGACCTCGCGATAGCGTTGGAAACGGCCGGACTTGCCGCCGTGACCGGCTTGCATGTCGACGTGCAGCAGCAACAAGTTCCGGCCGGTGTTGACCGCGCGCAGCTTGGCGATCCATTTGGCGGGTTCGTAGTACTGCACCTGGCTGTCCCAGAGGCCGGTCGTGACCAGCATGGCCGGATACGTTTGAGGGCGGACGTTGTCATAGGGCGAGTAGGACAGCATGCAATCGTACTCGGCGCGGATCCTGGGGTTGCCCCACTCGTCGTATTCGTTGGTGGTGAGCGGAATGCTGTCGTCCAACATGGTGGTGACGACATCGACGAAAGGAACCTGCGCGACGATGCCGCGGTAATATTCGGGACTCGAGTTTGCGACCGCACCCACCAGCAAGCCGCCGGCGCTGCCGCCCATGGCGAATACCCGATCCTTCGCGGCGTAACGCTCGGCGACGAGGTGGCGGGTGACGTCGATGAAATCGTTGAACGAGTTCATCTTGTTGAGCTTGCGCCCCAAGTCGTACCACGCGCGCCCCATTTCTTGGCCGCCGCGCACGTGGGCGATTGCATAGACGAATCCGCGGTCGAGCAGGCTCAGGCGCGCCGATGAAAAGCTCGGGTCGGTGGAGTGTCCGTATGCGCCATAGGCGTACTGCAGCAGCGGCGCCGTACCGTCGCGCTCGAGGCCGTCGCGATACACCAGCGATACGGGGATCCGCGATCCGTCGCGCGCCGGCGCAAACAGGAATTCGGAGCGATAATTCGCCGGATCGAAGCTGCCGACCACCGGGTCGCGTTTCAGCAGGATCTTCTCGCCGGTCCGGACGTTGTAGTCGTAGATGGTCGTCGGCGTGGTAAGAGAGGAATAGGCGTAGCGCAGCAGGTCGGTGTCGAGCTCCGGGTTGACCGATAGCGCCATGCCGTAGGCAGCCTCGTCGCTCCCGATGAACTTCGCGCAGCCCTGCTCCGATATCGAGCCCTGCGCCGCGGGATCCGTGCCGACGTGCACGATGCTGATCTTGGCAAGGCCGCCGCTGCGCACCGAGAGTGCCAGGAACCCATTGAAGACGTCGAAGTCCTCGATGAAGGTATCCTCGCGGTGGCCGACCACATCCTGCCAGTCGGCGCGGTTCGCTTCGCCGCCTACGGCCACGCGCATCAGGCGAAAATTTCGGGCCTGCCAGTTGGTTCTGATGATGAAGCCGTCGCCGAGATGCTCTACCTGGTATTCGTGATCGCGTTCGTGCGGCAGGAAGGTGCGGAATTCAAGCGCGGGGTCATCGGCATGCGCGTACCTCCACTCCGAAGAGACCGTGCTTTCCATGTGGAGGAAAATGAAGCGCTCGGATTTCGATTTCGACACGCCGGTGTAGAAGGTCAAATCCGTTTGCTCGAATGCCACGACGTCGTGCTGCGGATCGGCGCCGAGCACGTGCTTTTTCACATATAGGCCGAGCAATGTCTCGGGATCCTTTTCCACGTAAAGAATGGTGCGATTGTCATTCGCCCATGCAATGTCGGATTCGACGTCGGGAATGGCCGCGGCGAGCAGCTCGCCCGTCGCCAAATTCTTGAAGCGCAACGTGTATTGGCGTCTGCCGACCGTGTCTTCGCAAAATGCGAGCCATTGGCAATTCGGCGAGACTTCGAGCGCGCCGATCCGATAATAATCGTGCCCGAGCGCCAGCGCGTTGGCATCCAGCAGGATCTCCTCGGGCGCGTCGGGCGAGTCCTTGCGCCGCGTGAAGATCGGGTGTTCCTTGCCGGGCTCGAAGCGGGTGCTGTACCAAAGCCCACGCTTGCGATACGGCACGCTCGCATCGTCCTGCTTGAGCCTGGCGATGATTTCCGCGTATAGCGCGTTCTCGAACGGCTGGACCGCCGCCATGCACCGTTCCCGATACGCATTCTCCGCCGCAAGGTAGGCCAGCACCTCGGGGTTGGCACGCTCATCGTCACGCAGCCAGTAGTAGGGGTCGATTCTCGCGCCATGCGGCGAGGTGATGGTGTGGGGTCGCACAGCGGCGACAGGAGGGTTGAAATCCGGTTCGATCATAGAATTTTCTACTACTTGTCCTTAAGGTCGGCGGGAGTATAGTCAGATGCGTGGCCGCCGCAGCGCTCGACCTCGGCCATTGGGAGGAATTATGCAAACCGTGGGTCAATTGCTCCAAGTAAAGGGCACGGAGGTCTTTTCCGTCGCGCCGCAAGATTCCGTGTTGCACGCCATCGAGGTCATGGCAACGCGGCATGTGGGTGCGCTCCTGGTCATGAATCAGGGATCGCTGATCGGCATCATTTCCGAACGCGATTACGCGCGGAAGGTCATTCTGAAAAACCGCTCGTCGCACGACACTCCGGTGAGCGACATCATGACCATCGCCGGCAGTCAGCGTGACGCCGGAGGATACGGTGCACCGCTGCATGCAAATCATGACCGAGGGGCGTTTTCGCCATTTGCCGGTGGTGAAGGGCGGCCGTGTGGTCGGGATGCTGTCGATCGGCGACCTGGTCAAGGCCGTCATCCAGGAGCAATCCGAGCACATCGAGCAGCTGGAGCGGTACATCGCCGGCTGACGCCGCGATTGACGGTGCGCTTGGGCTAGGTATCATGAGTCGCATACACAAGGCGCGCCGAGCGGCGTTTGCCTTAACCTTGCGCTCGATTTTTCGAGCGCCTTGAACCGTTTTAAGTTGTTGTTTTTAAAAGGCTCTCCAGGCAACTGTAGGGCGGCCTTAGGTACGGGCGCAAGATATGGCGAATGCAGGACATCGCGGATTTCGACACCAGCCTCGACGGCAGGGACCCGCGTATTGGCGATTGGGGCCTGTGCCGGTCGGCCTATGAGAAGGACTCCTGCGGATTTGGCCTGATCGCGAGCCTCGATGATCAGCCCAGCCATTGGGTGCTTGAGACAGCGATCAGCTCGCTCAATCGGCTGACTCATCGCGGCGCAATTGCCGCGGACGGCAAAACCGGCGACGGCTGCGGCCTCCTGATCAAGCAGCCGACCGCATTCCTGCGGGCCGCGGCGAGGGAGTCCGGGCTCAACGTGGGCGCCCTGTTCGCCGCCGGCCTCGTGTTCCTCAATCGCGATACAGCCCAAGGCGGCCCTCGCACGTAGAATTCTCACCGAGCAATTGCAGCTCGAGCGGCTGCAGGTGGCGGGGTTTCGCGTCATGCCCGTGGACCCGCAGGCCTGCGGCTCGGAAGCGCTCAAAACCCTGCCGATCATCGAGCAGGTGTTCGTGAACGCGGGCGGCGACATCGACGAGGCCACCTTCAACCGAAGACTGTATCTGGCGCGCCGGCGCTGCGAGAAACGCCTGGACAGCAGCGACCCGATCTTCTACATCCCATCCTTGTCGGCCAGCACCATCGTCTACAAGGGCATGGTGATGCCGCAGTATCTGGCGCAGTTCTATCCGGACCTCAAGGATCCGCGGATGGAGGCCTCGGTGGTGGTGTTCCACCAGCGCTTTTCCACCAACACCATGCCGCAGTGGCGGCTCGCCCATCCTTATCGCTACCTGGCGCACAACGGCGAGATCAACACGGTGCAAGGCAACCGCAGCTGGGCGGTGGCGCGAGGCCCGTTGTTTCGCTCGCCGGTGCTGCCGGATCTCACCGACATTCTGCCGCTGGTGTCGTTGACGGGCTCGGATTCGCAGTCGCTCGACAACATGCTCGAATTGTTGCTGGTCGGCGGTCTCGATCCCATGCACGCGATGCGCATGCTGGTGCCGCCGGCGTGGCAGTCGGTCGACATGATCGATCCGGACCTCAAGGCGTTCTACGAGTACTACGCCACGCACATGGAGCCCTGGGACGGTCCGGCCGGCATCGTGCTGACCGACGGCCGCTACGCCTGCTGCACGCTGGACCGCAACGGCTTGCGCCCGGCGCGCTGGGTCATCACCAAGAATCGGCACATCACCATCGCCTCGGAGGCGGGCGTCTGGGACTACGAACCCGAGGATGTGGTCAAGAAGGGCAAGCTCGGGCCGGGCGAGATGCTGGCGCTCGACCTGCAGACCGCGGAGCTCATGGACACCAAGCGCGTCGATGATCTCTTGAAGAGCCGCCATCCCTACAAGGCGTGGCTGAAGAAAGGCGTGCGCTACCTGCAGACCGATCTCATCGATCCGCGCCTCGCTGCGGAGCCCTTCGATCGCGGCACCCTGGCCCTGTTTCAAAAGATGTACAACGTGTCGGCCGAGGAGCGCGACGAGATCATCCGCGTTCTGGCGGAAGACGAGAGCGAGGCGGTGGGCTCGATGGGCGACGACACGCCGATGCCGGTGCTGTCGAAGAAAGTGCGCTCTCTGTACGACTATTTCAGGCAGCAGTTCGCGCAGGTCACGAACCCTCCCATCGACAGCCTGCGCGAAAGCATCGTCATGTCGCTGCAGACGCAGATCGGCCCGGAGTGCAATATCTTCGTCCCGGCGCAGCAGCATGCCGAACAGATCGTGCTGTCCTCGCCCGTGCTGTCGCAGCGCAAATTGCGGCAGATCGTGGCGCTCGCGGATTCCGGCGTGCCGAACGAGTTCATCGACCTGCAATTCGACGAGCAATTGGACCTCAAGACGGCATTGTCGAAGGTCTGCGATCAAGCGGAAGCCGCGGTGCGCAACGGCAAGATCGTGCTGCTGTTGTCCGATCGATATCTCGTCAAGGGCAAGGTGCCCGTGCACGCGCTGCTCGCCACCGGCGCCGTGCATCACCGGCTGGTCAAGACCGGGCTGCGCTGCAAGTGCAATATTCTGGTGGAGACCGGCACGGCCCGCGACGCGCATCATTTCGCCTGCCTGATCGGCTACGGCGCGACCGCCGTCTATCCCTATCTTGCGTATCAGACGCTGTTCGATCTCATGCGCAAGGGCGCGGTGAAAATGGAAGCCGCCATGCGCCAGGAGCTCGGCCGCAGCTACCGCCGCGGCATCCGCAAGGGATTGTTCAAGATCATGTCCAAGATGGGCATCTCCACCATCGCCAGCTACCGCAGCGCGCAGCTGTTCGAAATCGTCGGCTTGAGCGACGCCGTGGTCGGCATGTGCTTCGAGGGTTCCGAAAGCCGCATTCAAGGGGCCGACTTCGAGGACCTGAAGGCGGATGCCGACTATCTGGCGCGCCGCGCGTGGGACAAGGGCGAGAACGTCGAGCAGGGCGGCTTGCTCAAGTACATGCACGGCGGCGAATACCACATGTACAACCCGGACGTCATCGCAACGCTGCAGTCGGCGGTCATGACCGGCGACTACGAGCAATACCGCGAGTTCGCCGCCCTGGTCAACGGCCGGCCGGTATCGTGCATCCGCGATCTGCTGAAATTGAAGCCGCGCGCCGCCGCGATTCCGATCGAGGAGGTCGAACCGATCTCGGCCATCATCGCGCGCTTCGACAGCGCCGGCATGTCGCTCGGGGCGCTGTCTCCCGAGGCGCACGAGGCGCTTGCGATCGCCATGAACCGCCTCGGCGCGCGCTCGAACTCGGGCGAAGGCGGCGAGGATCCGGCGCGCTACGGCACGGAGAAGAATTCCAAGATCAAGCAGGTGGCCTCCGGGCGGTTCGGCGTCACCCCGGAATACCTGATCAATGCGGAGGTGCTGCAGATCAAGATCGCGCAGGGCGCCAAGCCCGGCGAGGGCGGGCAGCTGCCCGGCCACAAGGTCAACGACATGATCGCGCGCCTGCGCTTCGCGCGGCCCGGCGTCGGTCTGATCTCGCCGCCCCCGCACCACGACATCTACTCCATCGAGGATCTGGCGCAGTTGATCTTCGACTTGAAGCAGGTCAATCCCCGCGCCCTGGTGTCGGTGAAGCTGGTGGCGGAGCCCGGCGTGGGTACGGTCGCGGCGGGCGTCGCCAAGGCGTATGCGGATCTCATCACCATCAGCGGCTACGACGGCGGCACCGGTGCAAGCCCGCTGTCGTCGATCAAGTATGCCGGCACGCCGTGGGAATTGGGGCTCGCCGAGACACACCAAACGCTGCGCGCCAACGAACTGCGGCATCGGGTGCGTCTGCAGACCGACGGCGGACTCAAGACCGGTCTCGACGTGATCAAGGCGGCCCTCATCGGCGCCGAGAGCTTCGGCTTCGGCACCGCGCCCATGGTGGCGCTGGGCTGCAAGTATTTGCGCATCTGCCACCTCAACAACTGCGCGACCGGCGTGGCCACGCAGCACAACGTGCTGCGCACGAAATACTTCATCGGCCTGCCCGACATGGTGATCAACTATTTCAAATTCGTGGCGCAAGAATGCCGCGAAATCATGGCGTCCATGGGCGTGCGCACCCTGCCTGAGCTGATCGGGCACACCGAGCTCCTGGAGATCCTGCCGGGCGAGACCGCGCGGCAGCGCAAGCTCGATTTGTCGCCGGTGCTGGCCAATTCCGCGCTGGTGTCCGACAAGCCTCAATATTGCGTCGACCCTCACAACGAGCCTTTCGACAAGGGGCTCCTGGCCGAGAAAATGCTCGCCGACATGCGGGGCGCGATAGCGGCGAAATCCGGCGGCGCGTTTTCCTATGAAGTGCGCAATTTCCATCGCTCCATCGGCGCGCGAATCTCCGGCGAGATCGCCAAGCGCTGGGGAAATTCCGGCATGAGCGGCGCGCCGCTGATCGTCACACTGAAGGGCTCCGCCGGCCAAAGCTTCGGCGTGTGGAACGCCGGCGGATTGCACCTGCATCTCGAGGGCGAGGCCAACGACTACGTGGGCAAGGGCATGGCGGCGGGGAAAATCGTGCTGAAACCGCCGGTGCGCGCGAGTTTCACGGCGCGCGACACCGTGATCATGGGCAACACCTGTCTGTACGGCGCCACCGGCGGCGAACTCTATGCCGCAGGCACGGCGGGAGAGCGGTTTGCCGTGCGCAATTCCGGCGCTCTGGCCGTGGTGGAAGGAGCCGGCGATCATTGCTGCGAATACATGACCGGCGGCGTGGTGTGCGTGCTCGGACGCACCGGCGTGAACTTCGGCGCGGGGTTCACCGGCGGGTTTGCCTACGTTCTCGACATGGAGCGCGACTTCGTCGACCGCTACAACCATGAGTTGATCGACATCCACCGTGTATCGCCCGAAGGCATGGGAATCCACGTACAGCACCTGCGCGGCTTGATCGAACAGCACGTGGAAGCCACCGAGAGCGTGTGGGGCGAGCAGCTGCTGAACGACTTCCGCAGCTACATCGGCAGGTTCTGGGTGGTCAAGCCGAAGGCGGCGGCCATCGATTCGCTGCTGGAAAATCTGCGGCGCGCCGCTTGAGCGGCGCCGCTCCACGCACCGGCGCGGCAACATCGCATGGCCGATAAGCACCTGCAATTCCTGGAGATCCCGCGCAAGGATCCCGACAAGCTGGCGGTCGAGGTGCGCATCAAGGATTTTCGCGAGATTTACGCGCCGTACGCCGCCGAATCGGCGGGAGCGCAGGCCGGACGGTGCATTGCCTGCGGCAATCCGTTCTGCGAATGGAAATGCCCCGTGCACAACTACATTCCGAACTGGTTGGCGCTCGTGAACGACGGCAAGCTGTTCGAGGCGGCGGAGCTCTCGCATCAAACCAATTCACTGCCGGAGATGTGCGGCCGAATCTGCCCGCAAGACCGGCTTTGCGAAGGAGCGTGCACGCTGAACGACGGCCTCGGCGCGGTGAGCATCGGCGCCATCGAGAAGTACATCACGGACGAGGCGTTCAAGCAGGGTTGGAAGCCCGACATGTCGAATGTGGTGCGCACGGCGAAGCGCGTCGCCGTCGTCGGCGCAGGTCCCGCCGGGTTGGCTTGCGCCGACGTGCTGGTGCGCAACGGCGTGGCGCCCGTGGTGTTCGACCGCTACTCGAAGATCGGCGGAATGCTGACCTTCGGCATACCGCCCTTCAAGCTGGAAAAGGACGTCGTCGAGAAGCGCCGCGAAATCATGGAAGGCATGGGCGTGGAATTCCGTCTCAACGTGGACATCGGCCGCGACATCGGCTTCGAGGCGCTGACCCGGGAATTCGACGCCGTATTTCTCGGCATGGGAACCTACACCTACGTCAAAGGCGGTTTCGCCGGCGAGGATCTGCCCGGCGTGCACGAGGCACTGCCCTTTCTCATTTCCAACATCAATCGCGAACTCGAGCTTGACGCCGGGCCGGCCGGTTTCATCGACATGCGCGGCAAGCAGGTGGTGGTGCTGGGCGGCGGCGACACCGGCATGGATTGCAATCGTACTGCAATCCGCCAGGGCGCACGCAGCGTCACCTGCACCTACCGGCGCGACGAAGACAACATGCCGGGATCGCGGCGCGACTACAAGAACAGCAAGGAAGAGGGCGTCGACCTTTTTGTTCAACAAACAGCCCATTGAAATCGTGGGCTCGGACCGCGTGCAGGGTGTGAAGCTGGTCGAGACGCGCCTGGGACCGCCCGGGCCTCGCGGACGCCGCATCCCGGAAGTAGTGCCCGGGACCGAAGAGACCATCGACGCGGACGCCGTGATCATCGCGTTCGGATTTCTGCCGAGTCCGCCCGATTGGTTCGTCAAGCAGCAGATCGCGCTGCATGCCAACGGCCAAGTGCGTGTTTCCGCGGCCCCCCAACATCGATTCCAAACCACCAATCCCAAGGTGTTCGCCGGCGGCGACATGGTGCGCGGATCGGACCTCGTGGTGACCGCGGTGTTCGAGGGGCGCGAAGCGGCGCAGGGCATCTTGCGATACCTGGGGTTGCGCGCCTGTCCGATTGTTTAGATGTCGGTCCGACCTTTTGCGGGGGGATAGCGAGGTCCGAAAACGGCGAGTATTTGACGCGGGCCTTGCTATGCTGCGGCCATGGAACTCGACTCAAATGCCTGTTTTCGTGCGGTACGCGCCCATGATCGCCGTTTCGACGGCCGGTTTTTCGTAGGCGTCACCTCCACCCACATCTATTGCCGCCCCATTTGCCCCTCGCGCCCCCCGAAGCGCTGCAACATGCGGTTTTATTCGAGCGCGGCTGCCGCGGAAGGCGCCGGATTCAGGCCCTGCCTGCGCTGCCGGCCGGAACGCGCGCCGGGCCTTGCATCCGTCGACGCCGTCAGCCGGCTGGTCGGCGCGGCGATCGCCGGCATCGAAGAGCATGCGCTCTCCAGCGCGAAAGTCGGCGAACTGGCGGCGTCGTTGGGAGTGAGCGACCGGCACCTGCGCCGCGTGACCGAATCCGAACTCGGCGTGTCGCCGATCGAGCTTGCCCAGACGCAGCGGCTGCTGTTGGCAAAGCGTCTGCTCGGCGAAACCAACTTGAGCCTGACGGAGATCGCTTTCGCCAGCGGCTTCGGCAGCGTGCGGCGTTTCAATGCGCTGTTCAAGTCACGCTATGGGCTGAATCCGCGAGCGCTGCGCGGCGCCGCGGCCGCCGCGGAGGGGTTGCACTGTCAATTGGAATTTCGCCCGCCGTTCGCGTGGCGCACTTTGTTGGACTACCTGCGGCTGCGCGCCATCCCGGGCGTCGAGATGGCGGATGCCGCGCACTATCGACGCACGGTCTCGATCGACGGGCATCAAGGTTGGATCGCCGTGTCGTTGGGTAAAAAACGCAACGCGCTGAACGTCGAGATTTCGCCCTCGCTGTCGCCGGTCATCGGCGCGGTCATCGTCCGGGTGAAGCGCCTGTTCGATTTGGGAGCCGTGCCCGATGCGGTGAGCGCCTCACTGTCGAAGGATCCCCTGCTCGAGAAGGTCGTGGCGCGGATTCCCGGCTTGCGCGTCGCCGGGGCGTTCGACGGATTCGAACTGGCCGTGCGGGCAATTCTCGGGCAACAGGTATCGGTGAAAGGCGCGACGACGCTGGCCGGCCGGTGGGCCCAGGCCTTCGGGGTTCCGATCGCCACTCCGTATCCTGCGCTCAATCGGCTAGCCCCGAGCGCACAGCACATGGCGGCGGTCGCGGCGAATGATATCGCCGCTCTCGGCATCGTGGGCGCTCGGGCCCGCTGCCTGGCCGCGCTCAGCGTCGCCGTGCTCGAGCGCAAGGTGGTTTTGGCGTTCGCGCCGAATGTCGAGGAGCAGATCGACGCGTTGCTGCGTCTGCCGGGCATCGGCCCTTGGACGGCGCAATACATTGCGATGCGGGCGCTGCATTGGCCCGACGCCTTCCCGAGCGGCGATCTCATGCTCATGCGCGCGGCAAATGCCGGGCGCCGGCAATTGGAGCAGCTCGCCGAGGGCTGGCGTCCGTGGCGGGCGTACGCGACGCATTATCTATGGCAGTCACTGGGAGTCATTCCATGAACGCTTTTTTGCTATTTCCAAAGTCCGATCGGCCGTCTGTTGCTCACCTCCGACGGGACCGCGCTCACCGGTCTCTACATGGAGCCCAGCCGCAAGGCGCAATCCACCGACGGCTGGAGCGAGGACGCCACGGTGGCGCCCCTCGCCGCGGCGGTGCGGCAGTTGGGCGAATATTTCGCCGGCACGCGGCGCGAATTCGATTTGCCGCTGCGCATGCAGGGCACGGAGTTCCAGACAGCGGGTGTGGCGGGAGTTGACGGAAATTCCCTACGGACAGACTTGGAGTTACGGGGAGCTGGCCAAGCGCATCGACAATCCCAGCGCCTCGCGCGCCGTGGGGCTCGCGAATGGCCGCAATCCCATCTCCATCCTCGTGCCGTGCCACCGGGTGATCGGCGCCGATGGTTCCTTGACCGGCTACGGCGGCGGCCTGGAGCGCAAACGTTGGCTGCTGGCGCACGAGGGGCTGCACTGGCGAGCGCAGACAGTCGGCCGTCAGCTGCCTTTGTTAGATCAGCGGCAGGGTGATGGTGAAGATGGCACCCCCGCCGTCGGGTCGATTGGCGGCGACGGCCGTGCCGCCGTGAAACTCCGCGACCAGCCGCACGATGTACAACCCTAGGCCGAAAGTGAGGCCTGTCGTCGCGGCCCTGGCGCTGCTCGAACAGCGACTCGAACAGGCGTCCGTGTAGCGCTTGCGGAATCGGCGGCCCGTCGTTCTGCACTTGCAGCACGATAGTTGCCCAGCGGCTCGTTCAAGACGCACGGTGATGGTACCGCCGGGAGGACAGAAATCGACGGCATTTTCGACGAGTTTGTCGAGCAGCTGCACCGCTGAGATCGGGTGCGCCGCGCACGAAGCAGGGATCGGCGCGGCAGGTCGAGAACGATGTGCGCCTGCGGAAATCCGTCGCGATAGGCGGCGACCGCCGAGGACAGCAGCTCGCGCAAATCGAAATTCATCGCGTTCCGCCTGCTTGATGCTCTCCTCGACCCGAGCCGCGGCGCCCAATGCGCTCAAGATGGACTGCAGCCGCAGGGTGCCCTCGCGCGCCCGGTTGACGTAGTGCCGCTGATCCTCGCGCAGGCCCTCGGACTCGAGATTATCCAGCGAGGAGCGCACGATGGTCAGCGGCGTGCGCAGCTCGTGCGACAGCTTTCCGCCCAAGGTGCGCAGGTACTGCGTGTGTTCGTTGAGGCGAGCCAGCAGGCGCTCGAAGCCGCGCGACAGCGCGCCGATCTCATCGGCGCTGGCCGGATTCGGGCATGTCGAGACGGATCTTGCCGTCGCTGCCCACGGCGGTGTCGGCGGCGTCGCGCAGGCGTCCGATGCGCAGGCTGATCCAGGTCGCAAAGCCGAACATGACGAAGACCGCCGCGGCCGTGGCCAGGAGGGTGAGATCGAACAGACGCGTCACCGCACGATCGCGCAGGCCAAGCAGCTGATCCGCCGCCTGCTCGAGAACCACGGCGCCGCGCGTCTGCCCGTCGACCGACGATGGGCGCGGCGGCGGTCAGCAGCAACTCCTGACTCGCGGCGCTGCGCACCCATTCCGCATGCGGCTGCCCGGCGAGCGCCGCGGCTGACGCTGTTGCCGCCGAGCCGGTCGGGCGCGGATGACTGCAGCGGAAAACTCGAGGTGTCGACGGCCATGAAGTGCCGATACCAAGACTGCGCATCCTCTTCGGTCTCGCTCGGCAGTGCCCGCGTTCAGGTTGCCCGCGGTCCCCAGCTTGAGCGCGTTGGCGTCGATCACGGTGACGCGGGTGCCGTCGCGAATGAAGGTGCCCAGCAGCTCATTCAGGCCCGCCATCGTGAAGAATAGACGGCCGCCGTCCGGCGCGCCTGCGGCGGCGTAAGCCCGCCTCGCGCGGTGCCGCGGCCGTCGACGGCTTCGATCCAGAGGCGCGATCCGACGAAGCTCAAAGGCAGGCGCGCCTCGAGGTGGTAGCCCGCCGACGTCTGCAGCCAAAAGGCCTGGATGCGCGGTTCTTCGACCACCCGATCCTGTCCCTGGTCGCCGGCGACGATGCGTTGCGCCGCGATCAAACCCGGCGCGCGGTGGCGAAGAAATAGGACTCCTGCGTGCCGTCGGGCGCTGCAAAGTGAGATCGACCCGATCGAAGCGGTCCCGTTCGGGATGCGCGTCGGCGGGCTCGGCGTCGAAGTGGCGGTCGTCGACTTCGATATAGAGATAAAGGTAACGCTCGGTGGAACCCGCCTGCACGCGTGCACCGTAGCCGGTGGAGGTGGGCAGCGCCGTGGGGTCCGCCGCGATGCCCCAATCATCGCGATAGCCATCGAGCAGGGGCTGGGTGCGCAGCGGGTAGACGTACAGGTCGCCGCGGTCCGCCGCGAATGCTTGAGCGTCGCCCGAATCGCGGAATACGCGCTGCGGCTGCGCCGACAGCGCATTGGCGATGGTGCCGGCGCTCGCCAGCAGTGATTTTTCCTGCGAGTCGCGCAGCGCCGTCTCGAGTTCGCGCGCATATTGGCAGCCGGCCCAGGGCAGCACCAGCGTGGTGAGCGCGACAATCAGCAGTTGCAGGCGAATGCTCACTCGACCCAGCGGTAACCCATTCCATACACGGTCTGGATGGCATCGAAAGCCGGATCGATCTGCTGGAATTTGCGGCGCATGCGTTTGATGTGGGAGGTGATGGTGTTGTCGTCCAAGACGACGTTCGCGGCGTCCATCAATTGCTGCCGGTTCTTCACATGCCCGGGATTGCGCGCCAGCGCATGCACGATCCAGAACTCGGTCAGCGACAGCGTGACCGGCGTGCCGTTCCAAGTGGTCTGCATTTTCTCGCCGTCGATCGACAGCGCGCCGCGCCGGACGATTTCGGCGGCATTGTCCGGCCGGCGCAGCGCATCGATGCGCCGAAACAGGGCGGCGACGCGCGCCGCCAGATGCGGCAGGCTCACATCCTTGGTCAGAAAATCGTCGGCGCCGAGGCGCAGTCCCGAGACCGCATCGAATTCACTGTCGCGCGCGGTGAGAAAGATGATGGGCAGCTCGGCCGAGAGGGCGCGCAGGTCGCGGCACAGGTCGAACCCGCCCTCCGCCTCGTCCTCGAGCGAAATGTCGATGATGGCGAGATCGGGCAAATGAACTTGAAAGGCCTGCATGGCGGTCTTGCGATTGCCGTAGGTCTTGACCGAGTAGCCGTGGCGGGCCAGCGCCGCCGCGTAGTTCTCGCGCAATGCCGGCTCGTCCTCGACGATCGCGATGTGCTTTTTCATCGGCGAATCATAGCCGATGGCGGGAATTTAATTGAGGATGGCGCCGCGAAAAGCGCGCCATGATTCGCCACGATCGCTGCCCGATTCGCCCGATTTGCGCCACCGAAGGATCGGTAATCGCACGGGACACTGGTCTCGTAAACCGAAACCGAGGAGCGAACCATGACGACATCAATCCGGGACATCAATTGCGGCCCTGGGCGGACCGGGGGTCTGCGCTGGCGGTCGGCTGGGGAAACTGGTGGTCGCAGCACCGCGAAGCGTCGCTCAACTGGCTGGCGCTCGGATTACTGCTCGCCGCATGGAACGCATCCGACGACCCCGCGCAGAGGCGGCTCCGGCCGGAGGCTTTGCGCCGCTATTCAGCCGTCTCCGTGCGCGCGGCGGCGCATCTTGCGCAGAGATCAGCGCCCCTCGACGCGCTGGTCCGCAGGAATTCACGAAAGCGTCAACATCCTGTAAAGCGCGCTGCCTCAAATGGCGCTGTTGCCATGGCCGCCACCGAGTCCAAAAAACAGATACTGATAGTCGACCGGGACGTTGCGGCGGTAGAGCCTCTTCGCCGCAGACTCTGTGATACCGGATTCGAGGTGCACGCCATCGCCGGCGGTGCTGCCGCCATCACGGCGTTGACGGAGCGGCCGCCGCACTTGGTCATCATCGACTGGAACATGCCCGGGTTTGCCGCGCTCGAGGTGATTCAGTCACGCCAGCGCGCGTGCACCGCACGGTCAGGCTGATCATCTGTCGGCGCTGTCGAGCGAGCACGACGTGGTGGCGGCCTTCAATCTCGGCGCCGACGACTACATCGCGAAGCCGTTCTCGTTACGCGAAGCGGTCGCACGGGTCTGCGCGGTGTTGCGCCCTGCTTCCCGAGAAAGCGATCACTCGCAGCGTCAGCTGCGACGATCTGGTGCTCGACGCGTCGACCAATCGCGTCACCGTCCGCGGCCGACTGCTCAAACTGCGCGGCGTCGAATATCGGCTGCTGGAGTTTTTGATGTCGCATCCCGGCCGAACCTTCAATCGAAACCAGCTTCTCGAGCAGGTCTGGGGCGGCGACAGCGAAGTCGACGAGCGGACCGTCGACGTCAATGTGCAGAGGCTGCGCAAGATTCTCACCGAGCCAGGCTATGAGGCCTACATCCAAACGGTGCGCGGCTTCGGCTATCGGTTCGCCGTCCCCGGCCGCGCCGGCGGCGGAATGAGACCTGGGTCTCATTTCTATTGTTCCACGCGATGTTCCACGCCTAAGTTCCTTTTTTGTAAACAAATCTTCTTCCCCGAGTAACGCCTCCGTAACACCGAATCGCGATCTTAGCAGGCGACGCGAAGACTTCAGGAGGACGAGACATGCTGGAGCGTAACGCCCCTTCGCCGCTGCGATTGCGAACGGTCTTCATCTCAGACATCCATCTGGGCTTCAAAGGCTGCAGCGCCGACTTGCTGCTCGATTTTCTGCATCACGTCGAAATGGACACCCTGTTTCTGGTCGGCGACATCATCGATGTCTGGAGCATGCAAAAGACCATGTTCTGGCCGCAGTCGCACAACAATGTGCTGCGGACCATTCTGGGCAAGGCCAAGCGCGGCACCAAGGTGATCTTCGTTCCCGGGCAATCACGACGAGGTGTTTCGCGAATTCGACGGCGCCGTGTTCGGCAACCTCGAAATTCATCGCGAGTACATCCACGAGGGCGCCGACGGCCGGCGCATGCTGGTGCTGCACGGCGACGAATTCGACAGCGTGGTGAAGTGCAGCCCCTGGCTCGCCAAGCTGGGCAGCAACATCTACGACGTGCTGCTGGCGGCGAATCCCTACATCAACTGGGTGCGGCGCAAGTTCGGCCTGCCGCACTGGTCGCTGTCGTCGTATCTGAAGCACAAGGCCAAGACCGCGGTGCAATACATCGGCAGCTTCGAGGACGCGGTCGCGCAGGCGGCGCGCAAGCGCGGCGTCGATACGGTGGTTTGCGGCCACATCCATCGCGCCGAGATGCGCGACATCGACGGGATTCTGTACTGCAACGACGGCGACTGGGTGGAGAGCTGCACCTCGCTGGTCGAGGACATGAACGGACAGCTGCGCCTGATCGATTGGCCGAAACTGCGCGAGCAGGCCGCGCCCGCGCCCGATTGCACTGCCGGTGGGGCAGGCGGCATGACCTCGCACGACAGCGCCGAAAGATGGAGTCTGCCTTGGCACATGCTGCAGAGAAATCTGGCGGCGGGAATCGGGCTGCAGAGGCCGGCCGGCGGCGGCGATGGGCGCGCGGCCATCAGGTCTGAAACCTTGAAGAAATGGGATGCCGCCGGTTCCTGGCTGGTGCGCGCCCGGCTACGCGCAGTACTGCTCCGCTCGCCTTAAACGAATTGCCGTTTCAATGTCCGCAAAGCGTCACATTGACGGAGCAGGATCGCGGCTACACGTGGCCAGGAGCAAAACCCATGAGCAGTCTCGATTTCGATCTCGACACCCGGGCCAGGGTCACTCCGCTGGCAGATGCCGGGCCGGCCGCAGAACTGTTGCAGCGCCGTTGGTTTGCCGCGGCAGCCGCCGCCAAGAGTCTCGAGGCCGAGTGCGAGGTGCTGCTCGAAGTTCTGGAGATTAGCAGGCAGGCTTGGCGCGCGGCTCGCGCGCAGCTCGCCAGGTTGGAGACACTGAGGGATACCCTGGGAGACCAGTTGGCCGCCGCGCACGAACCCTGCGCGGCTCCCGCCGACGCAGCGCCATCGTACGAGGAGATGTCGGCGGCTTAGCCCGCCGTTCGACGCTTTCGCAGCGAGCAGCCATACTTGCGGAACGATGAAGTGCGCTTACCACCCTTCGTATCAGGTTGCGCTGCCTCCGGGTCATCCGTTTCCCATGAGCAAGTACTCGCGGCTCCTGGATCTGCTGCTCGCCGGTGGGGTACTGGCTGCCGGCGATATTCTGCGGCCGGAGCCGCTCGATGCGCCCACCCTGGAACTCGTGCATACGCCCGCGTACTTGGCCAAGCTTGCCTCCTCGGGGCTATCCGCGGCGGAGCAGCGGCGGCTCGGTCTGCCCTGGTCGGAGGCGCTGTGGGAAAGAGCACGTCTTGCCGCGGGCGGCACGCTGCTCGCGGCGCGGACGGCGCTCGAGCGAGGCCTCGCCGGCAATCTAGCCGGCGGCACTCACCACGCCTTCGCCGATCATGGCGAGGGATTCTGTGCGTTGAACGATGTGGCCATCGCCATACGCAAGCTGCAGGCCGAGCGCGCGATCGAGCGGGCGGCGGTCATCGATCTCGACGTCCATCAAGGCAATGGCACGGCGGCGATCTTCGAGGCGGAGAACGAAGTCTTTACGTTCTCGATGCACGGCGAACGGAATTATCCGCTGGCGAAGATGCGTTCCAATGTGGATGTGCCGTTGCGGGACGGCGTGGGGGACGAGGAATACCTCGACGTTCTGCAGCTAAATTTGCCCGCGGTGCTCGACAGCGCGAAACCCGACATCGCGTTTTATCTTGCCGGCGTGGACGTGGCCGGCGGCGACCGCTACGGGAAACTGGCGCTCACGGAGGACGGCATCAGGCGCCGCGATCGATGCGTGATCGAGTCCGTACGCGGCCGCGGCGTGCCTTTGACGATTGTGTTGGCGGGCGGCTACGCACCTTCCAGAGCGCGGACCGCCGACCTGCATGCGCATGTGTTTCGCGAAGCGGCGGAGTACGAGCGGGAGTGCGTGAGCCCGGCGAATTGAGCCTGTTCTAGAAGCGAATGCCCAGGCGCCGATACGCATCGGCGAGCAGCCACAGCGGCCCGATCATCAGGAACTGCAGATCCTTGAAGAAGGACGGCCGCTTGCCTTCGATGGCGTGGCCGACGAACTGGCCGATCCAAGCGAGCACGAACAAGACCACGCAGATGCTCCACAGCGGCACGCCATCCGAATGATCGAGCCGATCGAAAGACCACAGACAGGCGAACAGGAAGGGCAGGGCGCCAAGCGCGAGGCGGAGCGAAAGCGCCGTGTAGTAGATGAGGGCGAGGAGCACTGCGATACTGGCCCAGTTCGCCGCCGGGTGCGCCGAGCGCAGGCCGCCGGGAAACGGCAGCGACCACAGGAGTCCGAGAACGCACCACGCAATCACGGGCACGCAAATCCAGTGCAGCGCCTTATTGGTGCGGTTGCGATGGCTGTCGCCATAGTCGTCGAGCCATTGAGCGGCGGTGCGCATTCGCTCACGCTACCCTGTCGCGGGCTTCGATTCAATTGGACGCGCCGGCGATCGGCACGGTTGGTTCCGGGCCGAAATCATAGGCCTTCGCGTAGGCGCGATACCAGCTCTGGGTTTGTTGGTCTTGCGGTAGATGCAGCGTGAGGTACTTGAGCTCGGCGAGCATCTTGTCGGCGCGTGAGGTATTGAGATACAGGTCTACCAACCGCCAGCGGTAAGCCAACTCCTCCGGCGCCAGCGCCGCGGCCTTTTCATAGAGATCAAGTGCGCGCGTGAGCCAGTTCATCTCGAAGAGATAGAGGTTGGCCAATTCCGCATAGTTCGCCGCAACCGAAGGCGCCGCGCGGATTTTTGCCTCGCCGGCCTGTACCGCCGCATCGAGGGCAAACGGATATGCGGGTAGTGCCGGGGTGGCGACGTGATCGCCGTACACCGCCCAATTCATGTTCGGTACATGCTCGGTGCGCAGCGCCGCCAAGAAGGGATTGTCCGCGTACTTGACGACGAAATTCACGTCATCCTCGAAGCGGTGAAAATAGGTCCACGCCTTGGCTTCGTCCACGTACCACAGGCCGTCGGAACCTCGGCGCAGCACGATGGGCAAGTTGGATTTTCCCGGGCCCGGCACCGCGAGGCCGAGATCGCCGGCGAACAGCAGTCGGTAGGGGCCTGCGGACGCGAAGTAGTCGTTGATTCGCAGCTGCTGTTCTTCATTGCGCGGCACGACCACGCGGAAGATCCGGCTGCCCTCGGTCAATAGCGGCAGCCGCGGATCGCCGATGCCCGCAGCCAGCGAGGCGAGGTAGCGCCGCACGGATTCGGCGGCGTCCGGCGACGGCACAAAGCCGCCCAAAGCAGCTTGCGGCAAGCGGTGGATCGCGCCCTCATAGTCCTCCAGCGTGGGCCGAAGGCCGCGCGCCAGTGCGCCGGCACCGCCCGACAGGAACTCGGAGTTCAGCCATCGAGGCTGCATGAGGCCGCCCGCGGCGCTCTTCGAGCCCATGCCGCGCAGATTGGTGGTGATGATGAGCTCGGAGATGAAGTCCTGCGGTACCTCGGACAGCATATACGTCTTTGCCGCTTCTTCCAGGCGATGACAAAACGCGTCGGGTATGTCGCCTTCGAGCGCATACGAAACCTCGATCTTTAGGAGGTTCTCCTTGACGGCATAGAGATAGAGTATGCCTCTGCCACTGCGGCGTGCGCCGATTTGCAGCCGCGTGAGGAGGTCTGAGGCGGTTTCCTCGATGGTTTTCCCGGGCGGCAATGATTGCAGCAGCACCAGCGCGTTCTCGATGCCGGACTTGTTTTCCGCGAGCTTGAGACTCATGCGCAACGCGAGGTCGAAGTCGTGCTGGCCGGTCTGGTTGATCAGCACGTACTGCGGGCGCCGCGGCGTCTGCGCGTGATGCCATGCGGCTGCGCCGCCGAGCGCGGCGAGCACCGCGATGCATATCAGCTGGAGCCGTGTGGACACGGGACCTTAGAAGTTGCCGAAGACGGCGGTTTTGGTCCGATCCGCGGAATAGTTGACCAAGAAAGGGTCGGTCGAATTCGGATTGAGGCCGAGGATGGAGCGGTCTGCTCCCTTGTTTTTGAGCACGACCACCGGTGTTTCCTGGGGACCAAACAGGCGGAAAATGCCGGCGGCCAACCGGTGCGTGTCGTTGAGTACCACGAACGGATATTCGCCCTCAGCCGGCGAGTAGACCCCGAGCACGAGCCGGTTTCCGCCGTGAGTGTCGTAGAAGAAGAGCCCGGGTGCCCCGTCGGGCGCCATGGCAAGTTCGGCGCGCGTGCGCCCCGTCGCGTCGAGCAGGCGAATGCGACTCGCAGACACAACATCCTGGGCGGCGGCAGCGGCCCGCGGCACCACGGAACCCAGATGGCCGAGCACAAACGCGCCGATGATTCCGCCGATGAAGCCGGACAATGCCCCCGTCGCATATGATTTATTCACGGTTCAAGCTCACCGAGGTGAAACAGGGGGCCGCCCGAGCCTAGCCGATCATGCGACGGCCATCAGCCCTTTCAGCTTGTTGATGGCGTTCGACTCGACCTGGCGCACGCGCTCGGCGGAAATTCCATATTCATCCGCCAATTCGTGCAGTGTGGCTTTGTCCTCGGTCATCCAGCGCCGCTTCAATATGCTGCGGCTGCGCTCATCGAGTTTCTCGAGCGCCAGTTCCAAGCGCTCGGTCGAGTCTTCTTCCCATTCTTCGTTCTCGACCTCGAGAGCGGGATCGGCATTGCTCGCAGGCAAGTACATGGCGGGGGAGTAGGTCTCTTCCTCGTCGCTCTCCGGTGTCGGGTCGAAGGACATGTCGCGTGCCGACAGGCGCTGCTCCATCTCGCGAACGTCGGATATTTCCACGCCCAACTCGCGCGCCACCGCGGCGGTCTCCGCTTCGGACAGCCAGGCCAGGTTCTTCTTCATCTTGCGCAGATTGAAGAACAGCTTGCGCTGCGACTTGGTGGTGGCCACCTTCACCAGGCGCCAGTTGCGCAGTACATACTCGTGAATCTCCGCGCGGATCCAATGCACGGCAAACGACACCAGGCGCACGCCCACCGCGGGATCGAAGCGCTTGACCGCCTTCATGAGACCCACATTGCCCTCTTGCACCAGATCGCCCATCGGCAGCCCATAGCCCAAGTATCCGCGGGCAATGTGCACCACGAATCTGAGGTGCGAGAGCACCAGTTGCCGGGCGGCATCCAAATCGGCTTCGGAGCGAAAGCGAACCGCGAGCGCCACCTCGTCTTCCTTCGATAGAACCGGAATCTGGGACACGCGGTCTATATAGGAATCAAGGCTCCCCACGGGGCCGGCGAATACCAATCCGCCCGATTGTTTAGCGACTAAAGCAGTGGTCATCAGTTCAAACCTCCCAATCAATCTGCGCGTGCCATGGTAGCACTCCCAGTGTTTGAGTGCTGATGTTACCGATAGTTCACATCGTTTTCAATTGATTCAGAATCAATAGGTTACGTGGGGTCTATGGCACGGATATGACGCGTCGCAGCAAGCCACGAGCCCAACCACGCGAGACCCATGGCGAGGCCGAGCACCTCGAGCGCGGTTGTGGCCCCGAGGCCGCGCAGATGAAACTGGCTGGCGTACAGTCTGGCCAAGCTCTCGACCGGTTTGCCCAGTACGGCGGCGGCCACGGCGACCAGCATCAGCGCGATCAATCCGCCGCCCAGACCGTACCAAATTCCGCTGTACAGAAACGGACGGCGGGCAAAGCCGTCGCTGGCGCCGACCAGCTTCATCACTTCGATCTCACTGCGCCGATTCAGTATGTCCAGGCGAATGGTGTTACCCACGATGAGCACGACGCCGGCGCCCAACAGCGCCGCGGTGAGCGCCACCACGGTACGCAATATATCCAGCATGGCATGCAGCCGTTTTACCCACTCGGTGTCGAGCTGCACCAATTGCACGTCGGCCATGGCGGCGATCGCCCCCTTGAGCGCATCGGTGCCGAGGGGCGTACTTGCGGCCAAAGTCGGAGTGACGATGAGGGTATCGGGCAGCGGATTGTCGCTCAAAGCATCCAGCGCCTTGCCGAACCCCGAATCGGCACGAAACTCCGCCATCGCCTGTTCCGCCGTGATGATGCGCACGGCGGCGACATCGTCGCGCCGGCGCAGCAGCTTGGCGAGCGACTGCACTCGTACGGCACTCGCTCTCTTGTCCATATAGACCGACAAATCGAAGGCATCGTTCCAAGATTCGGTGGCGGTGCGTACGTTCACCAGGAACAGATTCAGGAACAGCGGCAGCGCCAGCGCTACCGCGACCACGCCCATCGTCATGAGCGTCGCGAACGGATGATTGACGATCCGGCCGAGTGATCCCAAGAGCGTTTGCGCGTGGCGCGCGAAGTAGGCTTGAACCCTCACGGCGCGCTTAGCTCGGTGCGCTCGCCGGCGTCGGTCACCCTTCCTTCGCCCAAGACGATACGCCGCGCGGCGAAATGCTCGATGAGGTGGACATCGTGCGTGGCGATCACCACCGTCACGCCCACCTCATTGAAGCGCTTGAAGAGCCTCATGATTTCTAAGCTAAGCTGCGGATCGAGATTGCCGGTCGGTTCATCGGCAATCAGCAGCTTTGGTCTCGCCACCACCGCGCGCGCAATGCCCACTCGCTGCTGCTCCCCCGTCGAGAGTTCCAGGGGCCGGTTTTTCTCCTTGCCGAGCAGGCCGACTTGATCGAGCGCCGCGCGCACGCGCTTGTCGATCTCGCGCTTACGTAAGCCGGCGATGATCAGGGGCAGCGCCACGTTGTCCGCCACCGGCCGGTCGTGCAGCAGCTTATGATCTTGAAACACCACCCCCAATCCGCGGCGAAACTGCGGGATTGCGTGCGGCTTGATGCGCGCGGTGTTTTGATTGCCGATGAATACCTGACCGCGCGTGGGGCGCTCGATGAGCGCGATCAATTTCAAGATGCTGCTTTTGCCCGCGCCCGAGTGGCCCGTCAAAAACGCCAGTTCGCCCTCGTCAATCTTGAAAGACACGCCTGACAGGGCCTCGCGCCCGGTGGCATAGCGCTTGTGAACCTGGTCGAATCGAATCATGCGCCGGCGCCGTCGGGAGCGGATTTCAACAGCGCCGAGACGAACTCCGATGCATTGAATACGCCGAAGTCCTCGCTCTGCTCGCCCACGCCGACGAAGCGGATGGGAATTCTCAGCTTTTGCGCGATGGCGAGCACCACCCCGCCCTTCGCGGTGCCGTCCAGCTTGGTGACGACCAAACCGGTCACTCCCAATCCCTTGTTGAATTCCTCGGCCTGCGCGACTGCGTTCTGGCCAATCGTGCCGTCGAGCACCAACAGCACTTCATGCGGCGCACCGGGATCCAGGCGGGCGAGCACCCGCTTGACCTTCTTGAGTTCGTCCATCAAGTGAGTCTGAGTGTGCAGACGCCCCGCGGTATCGGCGATGAGCACGTCGATGTTGCGCGCGCGTGCGGCCTGCAGCGCATCGAAGATGACGGCGGCCGGCTCCGCGCCCCCTTGGCTCGCGACGATCGGCACCTTGTTGCGCTCGGCCCAGACTTCCAGCTGTTCGCGCGCCGCCGCGCGGAAGGTATCGCCGGCGGCCAGCATGACGCTACGTCCTTCCGCGAGCAGCCGGTGCGCCAGCTTGCCGATGGTAGTGGTCTTGCCCGCGCCGTTGATTCCCACCACCAGGATGACGTAGGGCTTGATGTTCGGATCCACCCTCAGGGGTGTTTCCACGGCCTTCAAGATGTCGAACATCGCATCGTGCAAGGCCTTGAGCAGCGCATCCACGTCATTGAGCTCTTTGCGCGCCACGCGCCCGCGCAACTCGGCGAGAATGCGGCCGGTGGCCTCGGCACCCACGTCGGCGGTGATCAGGCGGGTCTCGAGATCGTCGAGGATCTCGGCATCGATCTTGCGCCCGGGCAGCAATTCCGTGAGATCGGTGGTGAGCCACGCCGGACCCTGGTTCAACTTGGCGCGCAGGCGCTTGAAAAATCCGCGCACACCGGGCTTGTCGGCTTCGTTCGTCATTGCCGGGTATGATACCGGGAGTGACTACCCTCAAGACGGAATCGAGCGCCTCGGGCAGCCGCAATTCGGTGCGCATCATCGGCGGCGGATGGCGCGGCCGGCGCGTCAGTTTCCCAGACATTCCGGGTCTCAGACCCACGCCCGACCGGGTGCGCGAAACACTGTTCAACTGGCTGCAGGAAAGAGTCGCGGGCGCGCGCTGCCTCGACTTGTTTGCAGGCTCCGGTGCGCTCGGACTCGAGGCCCTGTCCCGCGGGGCGAAGGAACTCGTGTTCGTCGAACAGGCTGTCGCCGCCGCGCGCGCCCTGCAGGAGCAACTGATTCGCTTCGGCGGCCAGGCCCGTGCCCACGTGGCGGAAATGGGCGCTGCACGCTATCTGCGCTCCGTCCCGCAGGCGTTCGACATCGTGTTCTTGGACCCACCGTTCGGGCGGGATGCCTTGGCGGAATATGTTCCCATGCTGGATGAGGGCCAGTGGCTCAAGCCGGGAGCGTTGGTGTATCTCGAGAACGAGAAAAAGGCGGGTGTTCCGCCGCTGCCCGCACATTGGCAGCTGCTCAAATCGAAGTCGGCGGGCGAGGTGGGGTATCATTTGGCGCGCGTCGTTGCGCGGGTTTGAAGTGAATGCATAAAAGAACAGCCGTCTATCCGGGTACTTTCGATCCGATCACCAATGGCCATCAAGACCTGGTGCGGCGCGCGGCCAGCATCTTCGATCGTCTGGTGGTGGCGATTGCGGCCAATCCCAACAAGGCGCCGATGTTCACCCTGGAGCAGCGGGTCGAGATGGCGCGCCGGGTGCTCATCGACGTGCAGAATGTCGAGGTGATGGGCTATGTGGGCCTCACCGTCGATTTCGCCCGCCAAAACGGGCTGTCCGTGATCGTGCGCGGCTTACGTGCCGTGTCGGACTTCGAATTCGAATTTCAATTGGCCAATATGAGCCGCCACCTCACGCCTGAAATAGAATCGGTGTTCATGACGCCGCAAGAGCAATACACCTTCATTTCCTCGACTCTGGTGCGCGAAATTGCGGTGTTGGGCGGCAATGTGTCCGAGTTCGTCCACCCGATCGTCGAGATCGAATTGAAGCGGCATCGCAAGCTTTGATCCGGCTCAGCGGCAGTCTCCGGCTTTCGCAACGCGCGCGCGGCTTCTGCTTGCTATTGGCGCTCGCCGCGGTCGGCGGTGTGCCGGCTGCGTTCGCCGACGCCGCCGCGCCGGTCAAAGGAACCGCCAAAGCGGCTTCGCTTCCGGCGCGCGCCGGGGTTGCGCACAAGGCGGCGATCGCGAGCGCCTATCCTCTGGCAAGCCAGGCAGGGCAGGAGATTCTCGCGGCGGGCGGCAACGCCTTCGATGCCGCGGTGGCGGTGTCGGCGGCACTTGCCGTGGTGGAACCAACGAGTTCCGGTCTTGGCGGCGGCGGCTTCTATTTGCTGCACCGAATATCCGACGGCTACGAAACCATGCTCGATGCACGCGAGAAGGCGCCGGGGGCCGCGTCGCGCGACATGTACTTGGACAAAGCCGGCAATGCGATCGAGAACGCGTCGATTGCCGGGGCAAAGGCTGCGGCAATTCCCGGGGAACCGGCGGCGTTCGAATACCTGGCGCGCAAATACGGCAAGCTGCCTTTGAAGCAAAGCCTCGAGCCCGCGATTCGTCTGGCGCGCGACGGCTTCCCGCTGTATGCGCGTCTGCAAGGGGCCATTCGCTATAAGCGGCAGATGTTGCTGCGATCTGCCGACGCGGCGAAGGCCTTCTTGACCGTGGATGGCGCGGTTCCGGAGGTGGGCGCCGTCATCAAGCAGCCGGATCTGGCAAACACCCTCGAAGCCATTGCCAATCAGGGTGCCAAGGGCTTTTACGCCGGGCGCGTCGCGGCGGATCTCGTGGCCGGCGTGCACGCGGACGGCGGTATCTGGACGCTCGAGGATCTGGCGGCGTACCGGGTCGTCGAGCGTAAACCGCTGATCGGCGAATATCATGGGGCGCGCATCGTGTCGGCCTCGCCGCCCTCCTCGGGGGGCATCGCAATCATCGATGCGCTCAATATCTTGTCCGGCTTCGATCTGCACCGATATGATTCCGCGACGCGTAAACACCTGGTGATCGAAGCCCTGCGCCGCGTCTACCGCGACCGGGAGATTTACCTGGGTGATCCGGATTTCATCAAGGTACCGCTGGCGCTGCTATCGAGCCCGGACTATGCGACGGGGCAGCGCAACAGCATTCGCACCGACAAGGCCATGCCGTCCGATATGCTGCCGGGCATCGAGTCGGAGCCGGCCGGATTGCAGACCACCCATTTCTCCGTGCTCGACGCCGACGGCAATCGGGTGGCGGCGACGATCTCGGTCAACCTGTTTTTCGGCTCGGGCTACATGGCGCCCAAGACGGGCGTGCTGCTGAACAACACCATGGATGACTTCTCCATCAAGCCTGGCAGGCCGAATGCATTTGGCCTGGTGGGTGGCACCGCGAATGCGATTGCGCCGAACAAGCGCAGCTTGTCCAGCATGTCGCCGACCTTCGTCGAGACCTCGAAAGGTTTGATGATCTTAGGCTCGCCCGGCGGCAGCTACATCATCAGCATGGTGCTCCTGGGCACGCTCAATTATCTCGATGGGATGAACGCCGCGGACATCGTGAAATACCCGCATTACCACCATCAATACCTGCCGGATGAGGTCGACTACGAAGAGAACGCGTTGAGCTACGCTGAAATCAAGGAACTGCAGGCCATGGGCCATACGCTCAAGGTGTCCGGCCGGCAGTGGGGCAATATGCAGGTCATCACCTGGGATTTCGCGACCGGCAAAGTGCAGGCGGCATCCGACCCGCGCGGCGAGGGCGTGGGGCTGGTGTATTAGAAGGCTCCGCGCGCGCCCACGCCGCGGCAGGCTACCGCTGGCAGTTCGAACACCAGTATGTGGATCGCTGACCCTGCACGAACTGCTTGACGGCGGACCTGCACACGCGGCAAGCCGCTCCCGCGCGCTCGTACACGAATAGCTTCTGGCGGAAATATCCGGGTGCGCCGTCCGCATTGACGTAATCACGCAGCGTGGTGCCGCCGATCTTGATCGCCTCGCCGAGCACGTCCTTGATGGCCTGCGCGAGCGCCTGCGTCTCCTTGCGGGTGAGGCGGCGCGCGGCGCGGCGCGGCGAAACATGCGCTCGGAACAAGGCCTCGCTCGCGTAGATGTTGCCGACTCCCACGACGACCTGGGAATTCATGATGAATTGCTTGATGGCGACGCTGCGATTGCGGGTCACGCGATACAGGTACTCGCCGTCGAACGCCGGGCTCAAGGGCTCGGGCGCCAAACGTTTCAGCAGCGGGTGCAGCAGGGGATCGGTTTCGGTCCAGTGCAGACTGCCGAAGCGCCGCGGATCGTGAAACCGCAGCACCCATCCCGTATCCACGCGAATGTCCCAATGATCGTGGGTCTTGGGGGCGGTGTCCTCTTTGACCAAGCGCAGGCTTCCCGACATTCCCAGATGCAAGATCAGGGTGCCGGGGTCGAAGCGAATCAGGATGTATTTGGCGCGCCGATCGATGCCGCGAACCGTTTGACCGCGAATCGCGGCTTCCAGGTGCCGAGCGATGGGCCAGCGCAGGCGCCGTTCGCGCACCACGACGTCGACGACCCGCCGCTCCAGCAGAGCGGGCGCGATGCCGCGCCTCGTCGTTTCTACTTCAGGAAGCTCAGGCGTGAGTTGAGCTCGGAGGGCGTTACTTGATCTTCGATTCTTTGTAAGGGACGTGCTTGCGCACCACCGGATCGAACTTCTTCGTTTCTAGTTTGTCCGGATGCAGGCGCTTGTTCTTCGTGGTCGTGTAGTAATGCCCCGTACCCGCCGAAGAAACCAACTTGATCTTGTCGCGCATGATGCTCCTTAAACCTTGACGCCCTTGGCGCGCAGATCAGCCACCACCACGTCCACGCCGCGCTTCTCGATGGTGCGCAGACCCCGGGTCGACACCCTCAAGCTCAGGAAACGCTTTTCGATCTCCGACCAGAAGCGGTGAGTGTGCAAATTCGGCAAGAAGCGGCGCCGCTTGCGATTGTTCGCGTGGGAGACCGTGTTACCCGTTTTGGGGCCCTTGCCCGTGACCTGGCAGACTCGCGACATGACGTAAACCTATGACTTTGCAACCTGAGGAACAGCCGCGCTTTATACCAGGATGCACGGGGTGCGGCAACCACGCGGGCGGCGGCTGTCACGGATCCTGCACCCAGTGCGCCGGCACGAAATGCCACTTCTCTCCGCCTTGCTCCCACTGGTCTGCAACCCAACGCATGTGCCGGCGTTGCACCACCCAGCCGCCGTCGACCCAATAGTACGACTTGCCGCTCCATGCCCAGTGACCGGTACCCCACACATAACCGTCGCGGGGCGGCGGGGCATGTTCCATCCTGGGGGCGGGCGGCGGCACGTCGGCGTACACATCGCCGGCCAGACTGACGGGGGTGAGGGTGATTTGGGCAGCCGACAGGCTGATTGCCGCGATCCAAGCGTTGCGAGTATTCATCGTCCATCTCCGTGAGTGTCGGAATTGAACGAATCATACGATATTCGTTTAGTTTGTCAACTTGCCATGGGAGGCAACTTGGCGGCAAGGGCCCGGGCCCCGGCCAGGTGGGTGGCTGAAAAGCTCCGCAATTCGGCTTCCATGGAAGCCACCGACTCGCAGCGGCTGGCCAGCTGTCCGCTGCCAAAATAGAGCGCCCGGGCGAGCTGCTCGGCAGTCGCTGCAAACTGCGGATCGCTCGACATGGCGCTGCTCAGCAGCCGCAGAATCGCGGTGTCCAATTCGGCGAAGATATCGCCGGCCATGGCGTGCGTATAGGAAAAGAGTTCCGCGGCGTGGGGCGAGCCACGCACCAAGGTAAAGATGAGGCGATGCTTGGAAATCACGGCCTCGGTCAGCCGCTCATCCAATGGAACATCGGGCTTGGCCAGGGCTTGCTCGACGCCGCCGCGCAAGATCCGGGCCATGCGCGCGGATACCGCTATGAAGAGCTCGTCCTTGTTCTTGAAATAGCTGTACAGGGTGGCTTTGGCAACATTGGCCTCGCGCGCCACCATCTCCATGGTGACTGCCCGAAAGCCCACCCGCTTGAACATCTCCTCTGCGGCCCGAATCGCCCGTTTGTAGCGGGCATTCTCGTCGGCAGGGGCAGTTGGCGCGGTTTCGGACATGAACGAATCATACGACAAACGTGCAGTCTGGCGAATCGACCGTTGGGATATTTTTCCGGATCCACCTTTACCGCAATGTTGGACTTCTGCAGGAGAAGGCTTCGACTTGCCGGCGATTCTCAGCCGTGAACGCCAAGTGAAGATGCGGCACAGCTTCACATACTAAATGAGTCCACGTTCGGCGAGAGACACCGTGGCACCGTCGCCGATGATGATGTGATCGAGCAGGCGGATGTCGACCAGCGCGAGCGCTTCCTTGACTCTCTGGGTAATCAATTCGTCGGCCTGACTCGGTTCGGCGACGCCGGAAGGGTGATTGTGCGCGATGATGACCGCGGCCGCATTGCGCTGCAGAGCCAGCTTGACGATTTCGCGCGGATGCACGCTGGCGCCGTCGATCGTGCCGCGAAACAATTCCTGAAATTGAATCAGGCGATGGCGCTTGTCGAGGTAGAGACAGCAAAATAATTCGTGTTCGAGGTCGCGCAGCTGCGAAGAGAGAAAATCGCGGGTGGCCCGCGGGCTCGCCAGCGACGGGCCGGCGCGCAAGGTCTCCGACAGCTGCCTTCTCGCGATTTCGACCGCTGCCTGCAGTTCCGCAAACCGTGCGAGGCCCAGACCGCGCTCGGCGCAGAATCTCTGACGGTCGGCCGCAATCAGCTTGCGCAGAGAATGAAAATTGCCGAGCACGGCGCGCGCCAGATCGAGCGCCGAGTGACCGCGGGTTCCGGTACGCAGCAGGATGGCCAACAACTCCGCGTCGGATAGCGCCGCGGCGCCCTTCTCCAGAAGCTTCTCGCGCGGTCGTTCGTCGCTGGGCCAATCCCGAATTGCCATGAGCGCCAGCATGGCGGCGCAAGCTGCAACTCACTAGGCGCATATCTTCGGCGAGCAACCAGATTGATGCGGCGGGCCAGGTGCGGCGGGCCAGGTGCGGCCGGCCAGGTGCGGCCGGCGGCCTGCGGCGGTCAGGCCGGGCGCGCCGATTTTAACTGTGGCCCGAACTCCCGAAGCCGCCCGCGCCGCGCGCGGTCGTCGAGAAATCCTCCACGACCTCGAACCCCACGTGAACCACGGGCACGAACACGATTTGCGCGATCCGATCGCCCGGGTTGACCGTGAAGAGCGCGGAGCCGCGATTCCAAACCGACACCATCAGCGGTCCCTGATAGTCGGAATCGATCAACCCGACCAGATTGCCGAGCACGATCCCGTGCTTGTGGCCAAGCCCGGAGCGCGGCAGCAGCACCGCGGCAAGTTCGGGATCCGCGATATAAATGGAAATGCCGGTCGGAATGAGCTCGGTGGCGCCGGGCGCCAACGTCAGCGGAGCCTCGATGCAGGCGCGCAAATCCATGCCGGCCGAGCCGGCAGTTGCGTGATGCGGCAGCGGGAATTCCCGGCCGATGCGCGGATCCAATATCCGCAACTTGACGCTACGTTGCAAGAAGCACTCCTAACGGCGCGCGCGGCGTGCGCGCACTCGATCGCGCGGCAAGGCGGCCGCCGTGCGGCGCTTGCGCGCACCGCGCCGTGGACTGCCGTCGGGCGGCGGCAAGCGTTGGGCGATCAAGGCGATGAGCTGGCGCGCGACCTCGATTTTCGGTCCGCGCGCGACCTCGACCTTGCCGCCCGGCCAGATGACGGTGAGCGCATTGTCATCGCAGTCGAAGGCAATCCCCTCGCCGACCTGGTTGGCGGCAATCATATCGAGCTTCTTGCGCTTGAGTTTGCTGCGCGCATTCTCTTCCACGTCGTTGGTCTCCGCCGCAAACCCGACCACGAAGGGGCGCTTGGGGCAGAGATCGGCGACCGACTTGACGATATCGGGCGCGGGCTCGAGATCGAGTTTGACTGCGACGCCTTGCTTCTTGATTTTTTGTTTGGCGACGCTCACCGGCTGAAAGTCGGCCACGGCGGCCGCCGCAATGAACACGTCGGCATCCGCCACTTGGCGGTGAACGGCGGCGTACATGTCGCGCGCGCTTTCCACGTTGATGCGCGTAATGCCCGCGGGCGTCGGCATTTGCACCGGGCCGGTGATGATGGTGACATGCGCGCCCGCCTCGCGCGCCGCCGCGGCGACGGCAAATCCCATTTTTCCCGAGCTGCGGTTGGTCAGGTAGCGCACCGGGTCGATGCGCTCACGCGTGGGTCCGGCGGTGATCAACACATTGAGCCCCGCCAGCAAGCCGGCGTTGGGCGGCGGTTCCAGCAGGCTTTCGGCGAGCTTTACCGGTTCCCACATGCGGCCTTCGCCGATTTCCCCGCACGCCTGATTGCCCGAACCGGGGCCCAGGATGCGGATGCCGCGGGAAACCAAAATCTCCAGATTGGCCTGTGTGGCCTTGTTCGCCCACATGACCCGATTCATTGCGGGCGCGATCACGATCGGCGCTTCGGTGGCGAGGCACAGGGTGGCCAACAGATCGTCGGCGCGCCCGCCGGCGAGCCGCGCAATGAAGTCCGCGCTCGCCGGCGCGATCAGCACCACCTGCGCCCAGCGCGCAAGCTCGATGTGTCCCATCGCGGCTTCCGCCGCGTCGTCCCACAGATCGGTGCGGGTCGGGCGGCCCGACACGGCTTGAAAGCTCATGGGCGAGACGAATCGTTGCGCCGCGTCCGTCATGACCACTTGCACGTCCGCGCCGCGCTCCATCAGTCGACGCACCAGATCGGGACTCTTGTACGCGGCAATGCCGCCCGTGACGCCCAGTAGAATTCGGGTCTTCGGCGTCAATGGATGCCCTTCAGCTCTTTGAAGCGATCGACGTCGCTTCCGAATTGCTTCCTCATCGTCGCTTCCTCGACTGCGCTTCTCGCGCAGGTTCTCCTCTTGCGTGCGGATGTCGTTGCCGACGCGCACCAGATCCTCGGCAACTTGGTCCGGCATGGCCGTAGCGGCCGGGTCGCTGTTGTACGGCTTGTAGTGCATGCTGCCGGCGCGCAGCTTTTTCATTTTACCGTTCAGCACTTCGAGAAATTGCGAGGTGACCTTGATCTGATCGGACACCAGCGTCATCCGCTGATCGCGCAGGCGTTCGATTTCCTGTACCGACGCATAGGTGTTCAGCAGGTTCCGGTCCCGGTCGCGCGCCTGCTGCGCCTCGGTTTTCTTCTGTTCTTCGGCAGCCAACTGCTCGGGGGTCTTCTGCGCCTCGAGGCGGCTGATCTCGACGCCCTGGGCGTTGATGAGCTGTTGTTCTTGCGCCGCGTATTCCGGCGGAATGTGATCGCCGTAGTGGGTAACCCCCTGTTGGTCCACCCATTTGTAGACGGTACGGCCGGTGCCGGCGCCGGCGGTGGCCGCCAAACCCACCGCGGCGAGCAGAACCCAAGGCGCAAACCGTCGAAGCGACATTCTTCAAGCGCATATCCTCAAGAGAAGCGGCCGACATTGTGAGGGGAGCGCCCGGCCTTTTCTAGGGCCTGTTCCTCAATCTGCAAGCCCATAGCGTTCCCGGTAGATTTGCATGCGCGAGAGGTCATCCTTGCGCCCCAACTGCGACAGATGGTGCATCAGGTCGGCCAGATTGACGACTGCCACGACCGGTATTCCGTACCGATCACGGACTTCCTGTACCGCCGATGAACGGCTTTGCGGGCCGCGTTCCTGGCGATCCAAGGCGAGCAGCACCCCGGCCGGACGCGCACCGGCGGCCTGAATGATGTCGATGGATTCGCGGATCGCCGTGCCCGCGGTGATGACATCGTCGACGATCAGCACCTGCCCGCGCAAGGGGCCGCCGACGATGTCGCCGCCCTCACCGTGGTCCTTGGTTTCCTTGCGGTTGAACGCAAACGGCAAGTCGCGGCCCGCGTGTTCCGCGAGCGCCGCCGCGGTGATGGTGGCCAAGGGGATGCCCTTGTAAGCGGGTCCGAACAGCATATCGAATTGCAGCCCGGAGGCCGCCGCCGCCGCCGCGTAGGCGCGTCCCACCGCGCCGATGGCGGCGCCGGTGCTGAACAGTCCGGCGTTGAAAAAATACGGACTCTCGCGGCCCGATTTCAGCGTAAAGCTGCCGAATCGCAAAACCCCGAGCCGTATGCACAATTCGATGAAGTCGCTTTGATAGGCCAGGGTCATGGGCCCTGATACTATCGCGCGCCATGCGCATCGTCACCAAGAAGCCCACCCTGCTGCAAGCGCTCGGCGACAAGCGCATGACGGCCGTTCTGTTCCTGAGCTTTGCCTCCGGGCTGCCCTTCAATCTGACGAATTTCACCCTGCAGGCGTGGCTGGCTTCCGCCGGCCTCAGCATCAAAGCCATCGGCATTTTTTCCCTGGTCGCGCTGCCCTATAACATCAAGTTCTTGTGGGCACCGTTGCTGGATCGCTTCCTGCCGCCGGTTCTTGGCCGGCGTCGCGGCTGGATATTGATCTTCCAGGCTTGTCTGGCAATTTGCATCGGCGCCATGGGTTTCAGTTCGCCGACGAAAGAACCCTATGTGCTCGGCGCCATTGCCGTCTTGCTCGTCTTCCTGTCGGCCTCGCAGGACATCGTGATCGACGCGTACCGCGTGGACACCATTCCGCCCAGCGAGCGCGGCCTGGCCGCCGCTGCAGCGGCGTTCGGTTATCGCACGGCGGCGATGCTGGCGGGCGCGGTGCTGGTGTATGTTGCCGCGAGTGTCGGTTGGCAGCTGGCATTTCTATTCGTGGCCGGCCTCATGGCGGCCACCATGCTGGCGACACTCTGGGCGCCCGAGCCGGATGCGCCGGGCCAGGCGCCGCGCACCTTGGCCGATGCGGTCTGGCATCCCTTGCGCGCATTGCTCAAGCAAAAAGGCATCTGGGGGTTTCTGGCCCTCGTCCTCCTCTACAAGGTGGGCGATGCTCTCGCGCTCAGCCTGTACAGCACTTTCATGATCCGAGGCGTCGGGTTTTCCCTGCATGAACTGAGCATCGCCGGCAAGGTCAACATGACGATATCCACCATGATCGGCGTGGCATTCGGCGGCTGGGTATACATGCGCTGGGGAACGTTCCGGTCGCTCCTGGTATTTGGCATCGGCCAGGCTCTCACCAATTTGCTGTACATGTGGCTCGCGCTCGCGGGCAAGAAAGTGTGGCTGCTGGTGCTTGCCACATCCCTGGATACCATGGTCGGGGGCATGGGTCAGGCGGCGTTCGTCGCCTTCTTGGTGTCGCTGTGTTCGGCGGATTTCAGCGCCACACAATACGCGCTGCTCTCCGCCCTCGCGACCTTGCCGCGCAACGTGACGGGCTGGATTGCAGGGCATCTGGTCCCGGTGATCGGATGGGCGAATTTCTTCGTGGTCACCTGCTTGATTGCGGTGCCGGGGCTGATTTTACTGGTGGCGCTGCGCAGGCCCCTGAATGAGTTGGGTGCGCGCGAAGCTGCAAAATCTTGACGCTTCCGCTGACTGGCTCAGGCTTCGGCTGGCTTTCGAAAGATACGAGAATTTAGGAACTCAGCGGCGCAGCGATCGATCGTTCGGCGTGGACCACAGCGTGCGCGCATTGTCCTCGAACTCACGATCGAGGTCTTCGGCTTCCACGTCCACGGCGCCCGACCAGTCCTCCGGTGCATCGGCCGAGTCGATGAGTTCGTCGAGCAGCTGTTCGTTCCAGGAATCGAATTCCATTTCGGCGACGGTACCGTCGAAATACTGAATTTCGATGGTCTGGTCGTGGTCGTCGATCGCGACCACTTCAAAGAGCTCGTTGGTACCGCCTCGATACCACTGACCTACGATCGGCCGGATTGCGTTCATCGCCGTCTCCCAGTCCCCGTCTGCTATGCTCAACTCCATTCAACTCCGAATGGGTGATTCGCGCAATATGTATATTTTGCGCGCAGCAACATCGCCAGTGATCGAACAGCTCGTCAAATTCTTCGTCGTCTTTTTCGTCGTCGTCGACCCCATATCACTGATCCCATTATTCGCCGGGCTTACGGTGGGCGCGAGCGGCCGCTACAAGAAAAGAATGGCCGGCAAGGCGATCCTGATCGCACTCGGGATCTGCGTGATGTTCGCTCTCGCCGGCGCGAAATTCTTGGGTCTAATGGGAATCTCATTGAGTTCGTTTCGCATTGCGGGCGGGACGCTGCTGTTCTTGATCGCTCTCGACATGGTGTTCGCACGGCCCTCGGGCACCCGTTCGACCACTTCCGAACAAGAAGAGGCCAAGAAGCGCGAGGACATTTCGGTATTTCCGCTGGCATTTCCCTTCATTGCGGGACCCGGCGCGCTGGCCACCATTTTACTGACCGCCGGCGAGGTGGACGCCAAGCCGCTGTTGTTCGGGGGTTTCCTCGGCGTGGTCGCGCTGGTGCTGATCGTTTGCTGGGTCTTGATGCTCGCCACGCCGCGCCTGATGAAGGTACTCGGCGTTACCGGCGCCAATGTCGTGAGCCGGTTATCCGGAGTGATTCTCGCGGCCCTCGCCGTGCAGTTCATCGTCGACGGTATTCGCGGCAGCTTTCCCTGACCGCGCCGCTGCGCTCGCGGCCGCGGCCTCGACTTTCGCGTAGGCCAAATCCCACACGCCATGCCCCAAGCGCGCCCCGCGCCTCTCGAAGCGCGTCGGCGGCCTGAAGTCCGGCCGCGCCACGAAGGTCGCGTCCGCGCTCAACGACGCGAGCTCGAGTGTTTCATTGCACACCGCCAACATTTGTTCGGCGTACGCCTGCCAGTCCGTGGCGAGCCGCAGCACGCCGCCGCGGCGCAGTTTGGCCGCGAGCAGCGCCGCGAACGCGGCGTCGATCAGGCGGCGCTTGTGATGGCGCTTCTTGTGCCAGGGATCCGGAAAGAACACCAGGATCTCGTCGAAGGACTCGTTCGGTACTTTGTCCCGCAGCACCTCGACGGCGTCGCGGCAGATGACGCGCAGATTGCGTGCGTTCGCCTGCGCGGCGCGCAGCAGCAGCCGGCCCACTCCCGGACGATGCACCTCGACGCCCAAATAGTCGATGTGGGGATTGTTCTCCGCCAGACTGCCGATCACTTCCCCGACCCCGAAGCCGATCTCGAGGCAGCGCGGCGCACGGCGCCCGAAAATCGCCTCCAAGTCCAGTGGGTCATCGCCCAAGTCCAGGCCGTAGGACGGCCAAAGCTCGGTGAGCGCGCGCTCCTGCGCCGGCGTCATGCGGCCGGCGCGTAACACGAAGCTGCGAATATGCCGTTGCGGCTGCATGGGCGCAAAGTGTGCCTGATATCATCGCTCGATGCGTAAATCCCGCCCATTGCCGGCGTTTGCGGTGCTGGCGCTGCTGCTGGCCGGCTGCGTCGGCTTGCCGCGGCACGTCGAGAAAACCCGCAGCACCGCGCTGCCGGATCCCTCGACGACGTCGCTGGGCCGCCTCGTTGCGTCCGAGGATGAGGGCAGGAATCTGTCCGGCGTGCGCCTGCTGACGTCGGGCGAGGAGGCGCTGGCCGATCTCATCGCGCTCGCCGACCACGCCGAACGCACGCTCGACATTCAGTACTACATCATCCACCAGGACGACTCTGCGCGGATCCTGCTGCATCACGTGCGCCTGGCTGCGGATCGCGGCGTGCGGGTGCGCGTCCTGGTCGATGATCTCAATACGGCGGGTGAAGATCGGCGGTTCATGCATTTGAGCGAACATGCGAATGTCGAAGTGCGCGTGTTCAATCCGTTTCCCGGCGGCAGGTTCGCCATGTGGACCCGCTTCGTCGCTTCGGCCAGCGACATTCGCCGCATCAATCACCGCATGCACAACAAGCTGTTCGTCGCCGACAATGCGCTCGCCATCACGGGCGGCCGCAACATCGGCGACGAATATTTCACGCGCGATCCGAAGTACAATTTCATCGATCTGGACGTGGTGGCGGCAGGCGCCATCGTGCCGCAGCTGTCGGCCTCGTTCGATGCTTTCTGGAACAGCAAGTATGCGTACCCGATCGCCTCGCTGGCTGCTCCGGTGAGCGCGGAGCCGGCGTCGACGCCGGTGCCCGAGCCTGACTCCACCGGCAACCCCAGCTGGCTGGGCCCCGAACTCGATGCGGGGCGGGTGCACCTGATCTGGGTGCCCGCCACGGTGCTCGCCGATCGCCCCGCGAAAATCGCGAGCGACGCCTCCTCCTCCGAAGAGGTCACGTTTGCCGGCGACATCGCGACGCTGATGCGCTCGGCCCAACAAGAACTCATCGTCATTTCTCCGTACTTCGTGCCGGGCAACGACGGCGTCGCAATGTTCGCCAAGCTCATCGAGGAGGGTGTGCACATACGCATACTGACCAACTCGCTGGCGTCGACCGATTCGCCGCTCGTACACAATGGATACGCGCGCTACCGCGTGCAGCTGCTCAAGCTCGGCATCGAGTTGTCCGAGGTGCGGCCCAAGCTCGGCCAGAAGCGCGCCCGCTTTCACCCGTTTCGCAGTTCCAATGCGAGCCTGCATGCCAAGGCCCTGGTCATCGATCAAAAAACCGTCTTCATCGGATCGATGAATATGGACGCGCGTTCGGCGCACATCAACAGCGAGCTCGGGCTCGTACTACGCAGCGCCGAAATCGCCCGCCAGGTCACGAGTCTGCTCGATGACATCAGCGCGGACGGCAGCTATCGATTGCAGCTGGTGGATCACAGCAATCAAATCCAATGGTCGAGCGGCGAGCCGGGCGCGGAAAAAACCTGGTACTCCGACCCGGAAACCACCCGTCTGCAGCGCTTTGCCTTGAAAATCCTGGCGCCGTTCGCGCCGGAGGAGCTGCTGTAGGAGCCAGACAGGCACCTGGGTTTTAGGACAGCCGCAGCGTGCTCAAATAGTCCTTGACCTTGCCGCGAAATCCTTCGCTGCTCGTGACGGTGGCTCCGCCGGCGAGCACCAGGATGAAATCGCCGCGCAGCGTGCGATTCACTTCCTTGACGAAATTCATGTTGACGAGACACGAGCGGCTGATGCGCAGCATGGGTTGCGAGCGCAGTGCCAGCTCCGCCTGCTGCAGCGTGCTGCGGGCATGGAAACTGTCCTTGCCCACCCGAATCACGACGTAGTTGCGGTCGGCCTCGATCAATTCCACCTGCGCGGCGTCGAGCACGTGCAGATGACCGCCGAATTCCGCCAGCAGGCGCGCCCGCTCCTCCCCCGGCGGGCGGGCACTGCGCTCCAGTTGCGCGAGCAAACCGGCGAGCAGCGCCTGGCGCTCATCCGTTCCGGAGGCTGCATGCCGGGGCCGCACGCGCTGCAGAGTCTTGCGAAAACGCTCCTGATCGAACGGCTTGAGCAGGTAGTCGACCGCGCTCAGTTCAAACGCCTCGACAGCGTAGGTGTCGTAGGCGGTGACGAATACCAGCGAAGGCAGTTGTGCGGGCTCGAGCGCGCGCGCCAGTTCAATGCCGTTCAGGGGACTCATCTGGATGTCGAGGAACAAGAGCTGCGGCTGCTGCAATCGAATCGCGGCCAGCGCGGCGGCGCCGTCGGCGTATTCACCCACCACCTGCAAGTCGCCCTCCGACTCGCAGTATTCGCGCAGGGTGCGCCGCCCGGCCTGCTCGTCGTCGACGATGATGACGTCCATCATGCGCCGACCAATGCCACGGCGTGCCGCGGCTCGCGTGCGGGCGACTGGTGAACCGCCGGCAGCGTGATTTCACTGCACCACTCGCCGCCGGCCCCCGACGCGCTAAGGCCGGCGCGTCCCTCGAATTGAACCGCAAGGCGTTCGCGGACATTGTTGAGCCCGATTCCCGGCTCACCCGGCAACTGGTCCGGCGCGGTCGTGTTGAACACCGACAGCGTCAGCACGTCCTGGACCATGCGCACCGCAATGCGCACCGTCACCGGACCTTGATGGCCCGCCAATCCGTGGACCACGGCGTTTTCGACCAGCGGTTGCAAAATCAGGCTCGGCACCCACACGGCGGGTATCTCCAGCCCTGAGGGAAAAATCACCGTCAGGCGATCGGCGAAGCGCCGCTGCTGCAATTCCAAATACAACCTCGACGAATTGCAGTTCATCGCCGAGCTTGGAGAAGTCGTGTTCGCCGGCGTTCAGCAGCCGGCGCAGCAAATCCGCGAGCTGCACGACCATGACCTGCGCCCCTTTGGGGTCCCATTCGATGTGGCCGCGAATCGTGTGCAGCAAGTTGAACAGAGTGTGAGGCGACAGCTGCATGCGCAGCGCCGCCAGGCGCGCGGAGCTCCACTCGCGCTCGAGCGCGGCCAGCCGCAATTCCGAATCGCGAAATCGCGTATAGAGCGCCAATCCCGTGGTCAATGCCAGGCCAAATCCATAGGTGGGCAGAAAACTGACGAAGCTCGCCATCCACAGCGACAGAAAGAAAGGGTCGGTCCAGGGCTCGGAGACGTGCCCCATCGCGTGCTCGTGCCATTCGGGCGCGCCCAGCGTCAATTGGGCGACGATGATGGCCGGGTAGGCCAAGGCGGCGAATACCACGCCGAGTATCAATTGCAGCGGCAACGTGAGCAGGAGCGGGCGCCACTGGATTCGCAGCGACGCCCAGAAGGACACCAGCAGGACGGGCAGCAGCATAACGTGCTGCAACAGACGCGCATCCCAGGCCGAGAACAAAGAGACGTTGGTCACGCGCGCCATGCCGGTGCGCATGCTGTAGGCGTACAAAATGTTGGACAGGGTCACGTACACCCAGAACAGGCACGTGATACCGAGAAACTGCAGCCGCGTCAGGCCGCCCGCAAAGCGCCGCGTCGAGATTTCGGTCATTCCGATCATGGTGGCAAGCCTAGCTCAACTGCGGCTCGTTGCGGAGCCCACGGTCTCCTTGCGGGACGAACCCGTCAGCGGGCGGGACGACCTCGACGCCGACCCGCAGACGCGGATGGCCCGCTGCGAGTCTCATAAGGGCGTCATTCAACACCGTTACCACAGGAGAACGTTCATGAGCACTTTCACACCGGCCGGGGCCTGCGGACCGCGCGCCAAATTCACTCTGTTGTTGCTGGGCAGTCTGGCGGGCGTTATCGCCGCCGGCGCAGCCGGTGCTACCGGCACCGACAGCGATGCGCCCAGCGTTATTGTCAAATATAGCGAGACCAGCCTGGAATCCAGCGGCGGCGTGAACGAACTGTATCGCCGGATTACAGTTGCAGCCCGACAAGTGTGTCCGGCGGCCTCGATCCGAGACCTTGTCGCCCAGCAGCAGGTCGCCCAGTGCCGGGAACAGGCCATTGCAAGGGCGATTAGTCAGGTCGGCAATCCCCAGCTCGCGGCACTGCATGCCAACCACGCGAAGAACGGCTAACCATGGGCAACTCTCAGCGGTCGGCCGCAGGTTCGAGCGACACCGTGCGATGCACCACGGTGATGTCGCCATCCTGCGAGCTGACCGCGTTCGGCGGCCTTGCGCGCGGCAAGGGCAGCTGCGCCGGAAAGTCGTAGCTTTGATCGAATACCTGGACAGCCAGCGGCGAGCGGCCCGCTGCATCGATGCTGAATTGCACCCCCGCAGCCGGCAGCGAGACGAAGTCGATGAGGGTGGCACGGCCCGCAAGCTTGCTCAGCTTGGCGCGCACCGCGCCGGCCGGTGCCGACAGCTTAAGATCGGCCACTTGCGCGCCGGCCGGAAAAACCACGATCGCTTCGGGCGCGCCGCGCGCCGAGCGCAAGCGCAGTTCAAAATGAGTGACTGAAGCTGTCGATCCCAAGGCTGCGGCGGGCTGCCTCACAGGCACGGGTGTCGAGGTCAGCGACAGTTCCGGGGCGGCAAGCGCAAGATTTGGAGCGTCGGCGTAGAACGCCCGCACTGAGCTTCCCGCGAAGCGCGGGTGCGGTACCGGATCGAACTGTGCCGCGGCGGCGAGCGCCGCGGGCAGGCGCCGCGAATCGCACAGCGCCAGGTAGTGCGATCGACCGGTGTCGGCGTCCAACCAGTACTCGAGATTGATCCGCTCCGGCCAGTCCGCCGAATAGGTGGGCAGGCTCAAAGTAATCAGCGGACCCGCCACCGCGAGCGACGCGGCCGCCGCCAAAACTCGCCGCCGCGCGCGCATTGTCGCTGCGGCCAGCAGCGGCAACAGCGTGGCCGTTCCCAGGCACAGCACCAGGGTCGACAGCGGCCATGCCGGGCTACCGAGCGCCGAGTACAGGAATCGCAGCAGGGGAAGTACGGCGGCAAAGATCACCAGGCAGGGCAGGAGCGCGGCAACGTCAGTTGTCCATCGCGGCGGCGCGCGGGATCTCATCAAAGCGAGATGTGGCAGCGCCCCCAGCGCGGAGGCGATGCTCGTCAGCAGCAGCGCAAAGCTCGCGCCCGGAGCGGCGGCCGCAACGGCGACGGACAGCAGCGCACCGAACGAGCTGGCCGCCACCCAAAATCCCCAGAAGCCGGCGCGTCGGGCCAGCCACGCGCCGGCAGCGGCCGCCGCCAGCAGGGCAATGGAGGCGGCGGCGATGTGCATGGGCAGGGGCTGCGCAATCCAAGACGAGCCGCCGAGCGGGGGCACCTTACCCACCGCTACAGCCACGGCGAGCAGTGCGGCGCACAGCGCCACGCCCGACACCCACATGCCAAGCGTGCCCGCCGCTCCCCACAGGACGGCGCGCATAGTCGTCGCGTTTCGGCGCACCAACAAGCACGCTTCGGCCAACAGCAGCAACATCACGAGCAGCGCCGCCGGCAAAGTGTAGGCGGCGGGCCAGGCGATGAGCCTCAGCGTCAACGCGTCGAAGAAAACCGACTCCGCCAGGGGCGGCCGCAGTGTCGCAGCGTTCGCCAACGCCGTGAGTACCGCCAGTGCGCTGTCGCCCTGCTGTTGGATGCTGCCCGGGTCCGCGTTGGCCACGCTGTCGAGCGGCGTATGGTAGCGGCCGGCGTTGCCGATGAAGGCGAAGTTGAACCCCTGCATGGCCGCGGACTTGAATACGGTGAAATCTGTGTCATTCGGCAGCTGCTTATAGACCACGTAGTAGAGCGAATTGGTAACCGGCCGCGCGATCGCGGATGCATACAGGCCCATGAGCCAGGTATTCGCCGCGCCGGTTTCGAACATGAAGCTGGGCCCCGAGGTGCCTCGCGCCTCCAGATTGACGGCCGCCCTGACTTGCTTCGCCAGAGGATGCTCGTGCACGAACAACGATGCGCCGAGCAGGCCCGCCTCTTCCCCGTCGCTGAGCAGCACAACGACGGGGTGACGCGGCGGCGGTCGTGCCGCCAGAATCCGCGCGATCTCGAGCACCGTCGCCACGCCTGCGCCGTCATCCGAGGCGCCGGGACCGGCCGGCACCGAGTCGTAGTGCGCCGCCAATAGAACCGCCTCGTCATCTCGGGAAATGGGGCTCAGCGTGGCGACAATATTGATGGGGCTGCCGCACGCCCCGCCCGCACACACCAAGCCGGATTGCAATTCGGAGGAGTACCCCATGGCGGCCAGTCGTTTGAGGATGGCGTCGCGCACCTGCGCGCCGGCCGGGCTCCCGATCGGATGCGGGACGCCGTTGCCAACCAAATCCTCCAGGATCGCCTTGGCGCGACGCGCCGAGAATTCACCGTTCGGCGCGTTCGAACCGCGCGGCGCGGGCGGTCGATAGGCGGCCAGGGTTGCCGCCAGCAACACAGCGATCCCCGCCAGCGCAAACCACAGACCGCGATTCTCCGCCGCCATGGATCAACCGGCGGCGGGGGCCGCGCCCGCCATCAGTCGATGGCGATCGAACGCGGCTCATTGCCCGCGGCGAACGGCGAATGGCTGACGGCCGTCATCACCCCGGTCGTGGGTTCGACGGCATAAACGGAGATGTCGTTGGAACTGTCGTTGGCGACATAGGCGAACAGACCGGAGGGATCGAGGACGATGCCGATCGGGAAGGCGCCGGCGGCAACCGGCGAACCCGTCAAAGCCAAGGCGCCGCTCAAGGGGGCAATGGAAAACGCGGCCACCTGATCTTTGGCGGTTACGTTTGCGGCGTAGAGGTAGCGGCCCGCCGGGTCGACAGCCAGGGATTCGGGGCTGGTTCCGGTCGACAGCGGCGAGCCGGCAACCAGAGTGAGGCCGCCGCTCGATGCATCGATCGAATATTCGGAAATCGTGGCGGCCGTCTCATTGGCGACGTAGGCGTACGCTCCAGAAGGATCCAAGGCGAGCGAGAGAGCGCCGGCGCCGGCGGCGAACGGCGAGCCGAAAATCCTGCTCAACGAACCGGTGGCGGAATCGATCGCCAGCGCGTCGACCGTGCCGTCGCCGAAATTGGTGACATACAAAAAATTGCCGCTCGGTGCGACTTTCAGGGAGGTCGGTTGCGCGCCGACCGCGAACGGTGAATTGGCGATCTCGGTCAGCAGTCCGGTGGAGCTCTCTACGGCATAGGCCGATACGCTGTTCGAGGCAAAGTTCGCCACGTAGAGATAGCTGCCGGTGGGATCCAAGGTCACCGCCTGGGGGCTGCTGCCCGTCGAGCTGGGCAGGCCGGCCGAGGCGAGCGCTCCCGTGGTGCTGTCGATGGCAAAGACCGCGACGTCGTTCGAGCCGTGGTTTGCGACATAGAGAAACCGACCGTTTGGATCGACGGCCAGCGATACCGGGTCGGAACCGGAGATCGCAAACGGCGAGCCGGCGACGGGCGTAAGGAAGCCGGCGGCGTCTATGGAATAGGCCGATAGACTGTTGGAAAGTTGATTGGCGACATAGGCATAGTGTCCGGCCTGCTGGCACGACACGATGACGTCGCTGACGTCGGCTTTGTCGATGGTGCCGGAGCCGTTTTGGACGGTGCAGGTCTGCGCCGGATTGGAGGGCTGCGTGGCGACGGTGACCGAGTACGTGTCGTTATTCGTGATGCCCTTCGTGAAAACGAAGCTACCGTTCGAACCAATGACCAGGTCATCGCCCGCATTGTCCGCCAGCACCAGTCCTTGGCCGGTGAGGCCGGTCACGGTACCGCCCACGGAGTATCTGACGCCGATCTGGCAGCCGACGATGGCGATTGCGGCTGCGGCGATGATCAAAGTTGCGCGTGGAACGGGGGGCATGGATTCATTGTAAACTCAAGCAATCCCGTTCAACAAACATCCCCAATTTGGAGTCCGTCGTGCGCTATCACCTACTCGGCGAAACCGGATTGTACGTATCGGAATTGTGCCTGGGCACGATGACCTACGGCGGCAGCAAGGGCATCTGGGAGCATATCGGCAGCCTGCAGCAGGACGCGGTGAACGAACAGGTGAAGTTCGCGGTCGATGCCGGCATCAACTTCATCGATACAGCCAACGTGTATGCGACGGGCAAATCGGAAATGCTGCTGGGTCAGGCGCTGAAGACCCTGGGTGTGCCGCGCGAGCAGCTCATCATCGCCACGAAATCCACCGGCACCATGGATGAAACGCCGAATGGGCGCGGCCAATCGCGGCATCATATCTTCAACGCAATCGACGCCAGCCTGAAGCGACTGCAGCTCGACTACGTCGATCTGTATCAATTGCACGGCTTCGATCCGCTGACGCCGTTCGAAGAATCGCTGTCGGCGTTGAGCGATCTCGTGCGCTCGGGCCGGGTGCGATACATCGGACTGTGCAATATGGCGGCCTGGCAAATCATGAAATCCCTGGCCGTGTCGGAAAGGCGGGGCTTAGCGAAATTCGTCAGCGTACAGGCGTACTACACCATCGCGGGCCGCGATCTGGAGCGCGAAGTCGTGCCGCTGTTGCAGGATCAGAAGCTGGGGCTGATGGTATGGAGTCCGCTGGCGGGCGGCCTGTTAAGCGGCAAGTACCGGGGTGTCGACGACAGCGGACCGAGCGGCGCGCGGCGCACGACGTTCGATTTTCCGCTGGTCGACAAGGAGCGGGCGTTCAAGTGCGTCGACGCCATGCGCCCGATGGCGCAGCGGCGCGAAGTATCCGTGGCGCAGATTGCTCTCGCATGGATCTTGAGCAAGCCCTTCGTCAGCACTGTGATCATCGGCGCCAAATCGATGGAGCAATTGCGCGACAACATCGCCGCGCCGCGCGTGCGGCTGACGGCCGAGGAGATCAACCTGCTCGACGAGGTGAGCCAATTGCCGCAGGAATATCCCGGATGGATGCTCGCGCTTCAAGGACAATATCGCGCCAAGCCGCCATTCAAGGATTGAGACTTGCGCCACGTGGGTTGTCCCGCTTATGTCGTATAGTGCCGACACACTTAGGTTCAAGTTTCGAATGCGTTAGAGTGAACCAACCGGCGTGATTTGGCTCCAATCACGGCAAAGGAAGCGCCATGAAACCAACCCGATTGCTCGGAAACGTCAAGAAGTGTGTGCTCGCGGGCGGTCTGCTCGGCGCCGCATTCATTCCGTGCATCGCAACTGCGGCATTGGGCGAAGTGGAGGCTTCGGTGCAAGCGGATCTGGCACAGCTGCGCGGCTCGATCAAAGTTACCGAGCGTGCGAATTATCGGGTGCACGAAATCCAGTTGCCCTCCGGCACCGTGGTGCGCGAGTTCGCCGGCTTGGATGGCACGGTGTTTGCCGTCGCATGGAGCGGTCCCACTGTGCCGAATCTGCGCCAGACTCTGGGGCGGTATTTCGATAATTACCTGACGGCGGCGCGGGCGAACCGCTTGGGCCACCATCAGCTGCAAATCAATCAAAGCGATCTGGTCGTGCACGCGAGCGGCCATATGCGCGCCTTCTCGGGCGTCGCCTACTTGCCGCCGGCCCTGCCGAGCGGCGTCAGCATCGGAGAGCTGCACTAATGGTCGGCAACGCTCTCATCGGTACAGCGGCGCGGACATTACGTTTGGCGTTTTGCGCGGCATGCTACCTGTCCACCCTCTCCTGCGGTGACACCAACAGCAAGCCCGGAGGCACGGCCCCGACGCCGCCCACCGGCACCAATGTTGCCAGTATCGTGGTCGACGCCGGTCCGGCCGGCACGAGCGATGTGAACACGCTGTTCACCACGATCACGGTATGCCTCCCCGGCAGCACCACGAGTTGTCAGTCCATCGACCATATTCAAGTGGATACCGCGTCCTATGGGCTGCGCATACTGGCCCCCGTGCTGACCTTGAGCTTGCCGGTGCAAACCCTGACGAACGGCGACTCGCTGGTCGAATGCACGGTGTTCGTGGACGGTTACAGCTGGGGTCCGGTCGCCACGGCGGACGTGCAAATCTCGGGCGAAACCGCGCATTCCGTGCCGGTGCAAGTGATCGGCGACCCGAGCTTCACGAACGTTCCCGCAGCCTGTTCCGGTACCGGGACGGAGGAGGACACGGTCGCGGCATTCGGCGCCAACGGCATCTTGGGTGTGGGCGCATTTGCGCAAGACTGCGGCGCAGGGTGCGTAAATACCGTGGACAATGGGGATTACTACGCCTGCACCTCGACGCAATGCCAACCGACGACGGCGGCGCTTGCGAGCCAGGTGCCCAATCCGGTCACCTTGTTCACCACCGACAACAACGGTGTGATCATCCAGCTGCCGAGCGTGGCCGCGCAGGGAGCGGCGACCGTGGCGGGATCGATGTTTTTTGGAATCGACACCCAGTCCAACAATAAGTCCGGCAGTCAGTCCGTCATCACTCTCGACAATCTCGGCGAATTTGAAACGGCTTTCAACGGAGGAATCCTCAGCGAGAGCTTCTTGGATACCGGATCCAACGGTCTTTATTTCAACGACTCCTCGCTGAACCCTTGCCCGGCTACTTCCAACGTCAAGGACTTTTATTGCCCGGCCAGCACGCAGAGCCTGACCGCCGCAGTGCAGGGTCAGAACGGTGTGCAGGCGAGCATCAGCTTCAGCGTGGACGACGCGCAAACTCTGGGCGCAAACGACCCCACCTTCGTGGCCTTCCCAACGCTAGCCGGCCCGTTTCCGGGCACTACCCCGAGTTTCGATTGGGGCTTGCCGTTTTTTTATGGGCGCACGGTATACACGGTCATCGAGAACAGCACCACCTCCGTCGGTACAGGTCCCTACATCGCCTTCTGACCGGCCTATCCCATGCTCCGTCGGCGGGTTAGACTCTCGTCGATGACTACCACGCGGTCTTCCACGGCGACTTCCCCGGCGGCAAGCACAGCGGCGCTGCAGCTTGATTATTTGTCTTCCGATCAGATCGCTTCCCAGCCCGCCGCGTGGTGGCACAACGTGTTGGGGGTGGTGGGATTCGAGAAGCCGCCGCCGATCGAAGAGACCCAGATTCCGATTACCGCCAGCATGACGCCCTCGCTGGGTGCCAACGACACCGTCTGCGAGGTTTGGCGAGTCGCCGGAGCAGGGGTTCAACTATCGAGTGGCGCCGGGCAGGGCAGGCGGGTCAGCTATCGGTTCTGCGACGAACTGCTGTTCGGCTCAATCACCATCGACGAGCGGCCGCTCGAGGCAGGGTATGCCCTCGGCGGCGCTTCCGACAACGGCTGCGTCGACTCCGTGGCGCTCTCCCGGGCGACAGAAACCGCCTATCAGGAGATTTTCGGCGTGCTGCGTGAGACTGAACACCGGCATTTGATTCGCGTCTGGAACTATCTCCCGGAAATCAACCGGGAAACCGGCGGCGATGAGCGCTACCGTCTATTCAATTCGGCGCGCCAACTGGCGTTCCGCAAATCCGGTCAGGCGACCGTGGGCACCGTGCCCGCCGCCAGCGCGTTGGGCTCGCCTGCCGGCAGTCCGATCTCCATTTATTTCCTGGCCGCTCGACTGCCGCCGAAGATGATCGAAAATCCTCGGCAAACCAGCGCGTATTATTATCCGCCGAAGTTTGGCCGGCATAGCCCGATCTTTTCGCGAGCGTGCGTAATGCACCAGTCAGCCGGCACCAATCTGTTCGTCTCCGGCACCGCTAGCATCGTGGGTCACGAAACCATCCACCAAGGCGACGTCGGCGCGCAGACCCGCGAGACGATGGCCAATATCAGCGCGCTCTTGGACGAAGTGAACCGTGTGGTCGGAGCGGTGCGCTACCGCCTCGACGGACTGAAGTTCAAGGTTTACATACGAGAGCCGGCGGATCTTGGCGCCATCGAAGGGGCGCTGTCGAGGTCGCTGCCGTCCTCGATCCCGATCGTATACTTGCAGGCAGATGTCTGCCGGGAGGATTTGCTGGTGGAGATCGAAGCCACGGGCGAGTCGGGGGGCTCGCAATGAATATCGCCAAACGGACGGACAGCAACGACGCTGCCGCGGCAAAGCATTATCGGTGGCAGGAATTGCCCGCCGAGCCGATGAAGGGCAGCATCACGCGGCGTCTGATTACCGGCGACCGCATGATGATCGCCCACGTGTACCTGAAGAAGGGTGACGACGTACCGCAGCACTCGCATGAAAACGAGCAGATCACCTACATTCTCGAGGGAGCCTTGCACTTTTGGCTGGGGGAAAAAGGCGAGCGCGAGCTGACCGTACGCGCCGGCGAAGTGTTGGTAATTCCCTCCCACTTGCCGCATCGTGCGTTGGCCGTCGAAGATACGCTCGACGTCGACGTGTTCAATCCGCCGCGACAGGATTGGCTCAACGGCACCGACGACTACCTGCGTCGCTAAGGGAAGGAACCATGGCCGTGTGCCCGCGGATCGGGTCGATCTCCCTCATCTTTGCGGCACTGAGTCTCGCTGCCTGCGGCGGAGGCGGAGGCAGCGGCGGCGCGTCGCGCCCGCCGACGTACACGATCGGAGGCATGCTTTCCGGACTCGCTGCCGGCCAGCAGATAGTCTTGCAGGATAACCAAACCGACTCGCTGACGCTGAGCGCGGATGGTGCCTTCACATTCAAGACCGCGGTTGCGGCCAACGGCAGCTATTCGGTAAGCGTGGCCACTCAGCCGACGGGGCAGACCTGCACGGTCGCAAACGCCACCGGTACGGTCGCCATGGCTGCTGTGACGACGGTTATCGTGGTCTGCGCAGCGCTGCCCAAGTATGCCTATGTCGTCAACAACGGCGACAACACGGTATCGCAGTACACGATCGGTGCAGCGGGCGAACTCACGCCGATGACTGTCGCAACGGTGGCGACGGGAACTTCTCCCCAGTCGGTCACGGTCGATCCGACCGGCCGCTACGTCTATGTGTCGAACAAAAATGACAATACCGTCTCGCAGTACACGATCGCGGCAGATGGTTCGCTCACGCCGATGATGCCGGCCACGGTCCTCACCGGCGTCGCGCCGTGGGCGGTGGCCGTAGACCCCAAGGGGGCGTTTGCCTACGTGCTCGACAGCTCGGATCGAACCATTTCGCAGTTCGCGATCGGTGCGGGCGGCGCGTTGACGCCGATCACACCGGCCACGGTTCCCACGGGCGTCAAGCCATGGGGCATCACGATCGATCCGGCCGGCCATTACGCCTATGTCGGCAACATGTCCGACAACACCGTGTCGCAGTATTCCATCGCGGCCAGCGGCGCCCTCACACCGCTGAATCCCGCCGTAACTTCCGGAGCGGGTCCGACCGGGATTGCCGTTGATCCCATGAGCCGCTACGCGTATGTGGCGAACCTTTCAGACAATACCGTTTCGCAGTACACCATCGGTATGGACGGAGTATTGGCACCGCAAAGTCCGGCCACGGCCGGGACCGGCGTTCAACCCGTATACGTCGCCGTGGATCCCACCGCCACAAACGCCTATGTCGCGAATAACTCCGTGCAAGGCGCGGGCACGATATCCCAGTTCAAGATCGGAACGAGCGGATCGCTCGCACCGATGACCACGCCGACCGTCGCCACGGGCAAGGGACCGGCATGGATCGCCCTCGACCCGGCTGCCCAGTACGCGTACGTGGTCAACATCACCGACAACACGGTGTCGCAGTACGCCATCGGGGCGGACGGCTCGCTGGTGCCGCTGAGCATGGCGACCGTGCAGACGGGGACCAAACCCTTCGTCATCGCGCTGGTCCGCTGAAGCTGGGCCAAGCCGCCGCCGCAGGGATTTGCTGACAGCCACCGGCTCTCGACCGGCACCTTCAAGGTCTGTCGTTGGTAAAGATCTTCTTTGGCAGCATGGCATGGACGCCGACATTGCCGTCGACGAGTTGCGTGATGTCGACGTCCACCGCGACGCTCGACAGCATGTAGGCGTCGTCGCGGCTGAGATGCTTCTCCTCGACCAGGAATTCGATCATGTCGCGCACCGCGTGCTCGGTGGCTTCCTTCAGATCTTTGCTGAATCCCATGCAGATGTAGTACTCCGGGGTCTCGGCGCGCGGCCAGAGAAGGCGGCGGTTCTTGTGCACGATGAAGCGGAAGGTGCCCGACAGGTAGGTCTCGAGGGCGGTGATGTCGACCTCGCCGTTGCCCTGGCCGGCGTGCCCGTCGCCGGCCTCGAACAGCGCGCCTTTGGCCGCCACCGGAATATACAGCGTCGTTCCCGCGACGAGCTCCTTGTTGTCCATGTTGCCGGCGTGTGCGAACGGCGGCGCGCTGTCGATTTTGCCGCCCGCCGGCGCCACCCCCATGCTGCCGAAGAACGGATGCAGAGGCAGCTCGATCCCCGGCGCGAACTTGGCGAGCATTTTTTTGCGGTCGAGCGGAATGATCTTGTAGCGGCTGTAGGGAAACTCCATGGGGAGGAAGCCGCGGCCCAGACCGAAGGCATTGCACGCGAAGTCGACGTCCAGGTCGACTTTGAGAATCTGCACTTCGAGCACATCGCCGGGCTCGGCTTCCGCGATCGCGACGGGTCCGGTCAAAATGTGGCCCCCGGGACCGATGTCTTTCACCTCTCGATGAATGGGCGCTCGGTGTAGGACGGGATGTCCTCCGGCTTCACGCCGTGGCTGATCATTTGTTCGGGCGATCCGCAGGTCGAGAGCGTCTGCATTCGCACCGTGTCGCCCGAGTGCACCGTCAAAGCGGGCTTCGCCGTACCGGAGTAGTAACCCCAGGCGACGGTCTCGGGGGTCGCGAGCAGCGTGTAGTCGGCGGCGAGCAGCGGCGGCGCTGCGCAGAGGCCGATACAGGCGAGCAACCGCGCTGTTCGCATGGCAACTTTTCCTTTAGACCATGAGATGGGGCGGCATGCGGGGGCTGGCGGCACGTTCATAGGCCCGGGCAACCTGCAGCAGCAGACCGTCCTGGTTGCGATTGCCGACGAGAGTAATCCCGACGGGCAGGCCGCTCACGAGGCCGGCTGGGACGGTGAGGCTCGGGTACCCGGCGATCGCCGCGGCGCCGGCGATCTGCGACCAGCCCCCGCCGCGGCGGTCGCCCCAGACGTGATCGATCAGCTCCGCCGGCCCGTTACTGGGCGCCAGCAGCACCTCGGTCCCCTGCTGCCCGAGCAGCGCCGCGAGACCTTCGGTATCGGCGGCCCGCTGCAAGGTCGCAACAGCCTTCTGGTAGACGGCGTCGGTGAGGGGTCCGCGCGCCTCGGCCATGTCGAAGATTTCCTGACCGAAAACCACCAGTTCCTCGTTGGCATGGGCAGCATTGAATGCGATCAGCTCGGCAAGGGATTTCACGGCCACCTGCGATTGATCGAGCGTTGCGAGATAGTCGTTGATTGCCGCCAAACCTTCAAGGTACGTCTGATCGTCGGCAATGTGTTCGACAAACAGCCGCCATTCCCCGCGCTCGCCGGTACGGGAGGCAACTTCGTGAATGCCACGTCGCTGTACTTTTCGGGCATCATCGGGCGGACGTACCTGCTGTCGGCCAACCTGCACTTCTAAGAGCGAGCAATTCGCTACCATCAAGAGCGGGAGGGGACTCCCGCTCCGCTTCCCCTGAATCTATTTGCCACAGGTTCTGGAAGGCGACTAGAATCGCTAGCAGTGCGGGCGTCGTATAATGGTAATACCCAAGCTTCCCAAGCTTGAGCCGTGGGTTCGATTCCCATCGCCCGCTCCAATTTTCGTTGTCTGGCGTGTCCCTACGTAGTCCTAGGACGCGCCTTGGACTACCGTCCAGTTCCCACAGTTTCGATGCGACTACGATCGTTTCTTTTGATCGAATGTGTCGCTCGGCCCCTCGGTCTAGTTCGTTCTCGAGGGTCTCCTCCGTCCGTCATCGGACCCGATGAGGTTCGTGGTCAATGTCGGCTTTACGGCAGGCCGAACGACCGCACCGTACAGTATCCCGTGACGCGGGCGCCCGCGCAGCAATCAATGGCACATTAGTAAATTGAGTGGCTGGTATAAATCGTTATACCGTTCCCATCGGGGTCCTTTGTGCAAAAAAGATGATGTCCAAAAAACGTTTCATCAGGGATCTCTCCTGCCGCGATTCCCCGACTGATTAGCTCCAACCGATATTTTTTCAACTCATCCAAACCTTTGCCTTCAATCATGAGGTCAAATTGCTCAGAAAATCTCTTATGGAATTGTCCTGTCAAACTTTCCGCGATGCCTTCTCCAGCCATCGAATCAACTGATAGCAAGATAAGATGAGTGCCTCCACGTAGTTCAATAATTGCTGCCTCTTCGTCAGTAAAAAATGGAGGAATGCCGAGATTCGAGTAGAATTGGCAACTGCTCTTGAGATCAGCCACCTTAAAAACAAGGTGGCCTACTGCCAATTCTAAGTCAGCGGCAGTCTTCATCTCGCTCAATGCTAAACCGGTCATGATTTCACCTCACAAGTTGTTCTGTAAAATTGCCCTACCACTTCGGGAGCTTTAAGGGTCTTTAAAAACGACGATTTCACCGCGACTCTTGAGTGCCGGATGGAATGAAGGCAACCCTGATACAGCAGCGTCACGGTTCGTCCTGAAGATCATTGTTGTGAAAGATACCATTCGGTATCTTTTAATGCAATCAGTTTATTTGCGCCACTGGTCTCATCCAAAGGAATACAATTTTGAGACGTTGAGGGAGTTTCGAAAATGAAGGCGACTAAAGTAAAAAACGCGTACATGAAAAAGAAGGACCCTCTCTTCGTTAGAGAATCCCTTTTATCTGCCGCCTTCGAACTCGCTGCGACCAAGGGTATAGCTGATGTCACCGTCAACAAAGTGAGCGAATTGGCTGACGTTACCAAGGGGGCTTTCTTTCATCACTTCGATAGCAAAGAGACGTTGGTGACGGAGCTGATGCAGATGCTATTGACGCGATTGGACAAGCAGTTTGACCGACTGATGGCGCAGGAAGAGAATTCCGACGGATGCTTTACTCGTGCATACATTAGGGCCGCATTCTCCGAAGGTGCAGCGGAACGTAAAGTGTGGGGCGCGCTCTTGAGCCTGTTGGCCTCTAAAGATCAGGTCGGGTGGGTGTGGGATACCTGGCTGAGCGAGCGCCTGAAGAGACATTCGAAAACTGATTCGAGAATTGAGCTTCGAGTCGTAAGACTTGCAGCAGACGGCGTATGGCTTGAGAGAATCATGCACGCAAAATCGAAAAACCTAAAGGGTGTCGAAGAGTCTCTCATTGAGATGACGCGAATCCGTTAGAAAATCGGCTGAGAAGCGTCACGGATAGCCCGCTGTGCGAATGACTGCAAAGCGGAGGGCAATGGGTGTTTGCGAATAGCCGATATTGGGCCGAGTACTGCCTGATTCTTCTTCGGGAAGCAGCCGTTGCGTCCAGTCAATTACTTTGATGCTGTTTTGGCGCAGCGGCCCAAGATTCGGTGCGATGCAGAATTTCAGACTGGATGGGTGCCACCGCGCTGATGAGCCCATCTACTTCGAGCCTGCGTTATCGCCGGTTGCCAAATAACACATATTAGTGTTAAATTTAACATTGATCTGTGTTGAACCCCACAGCGAGTTATGCCATGAGTACCGCCGCGGCGATCCCCAATCCCTTTGTGTATGGCCAGGTGCTGATCCCGGGTAAACCCTTCTGTTCGCGCCCCCAGCTCGAGTCGAGCGTACTCGAGGCTGCCGCCCATCAGCGACGAATCGTTCTGCTCGGTGAGCGGCGTATGGGTAAATCGAGCTTGGTCGAGCATACGCTGAACCGGCCGGATCGGGTGCTAGTGGCGGTTGATCTGCGAGGCCTCGACTCCGTTGAGGATTTCATCGACCGGCTACTACTGCGGCTCTCGACGACGCTCGAAGCGCATCGGGCGCTCACCAAGCACCTGCCGGAACCGCTAAAAGAGGCGCTTGCGTTCATCGGCGAAGTGAATTTGAGCTTGCATGGAATTTTGTCGGTGAGCGCTCGGACTAAGCCAAAGGCCTCTACCGTGATTCGCGCCATGGACGCAATCGAGCGGGCGAGTCGCTGGCGGCAGCTGGTAGTGTTCTTCGACGAGTTCCAGGAGGTCGTCGAGAATCTTGAGGAGCGCGAGGCGCGTCACTTGCTCGGGGTGCTACGTGCCGAAATCCAGCGTCACACCCATGTTGCTTACCTATTCGCAGGCAGTGCCCGGGGCTCGATGCTCGAACTCTTTACCGCAGAGCGCAGTCATTTTTACCAATCCGCGACGATTCTCGATGTGGGGCCGATCCCACAAGCGGACATGGCGAAATTCTTCAAGGAGCAATTCGCGCGCGGTAAGCGCGAACTGTCCGCGGACACCCTGCAGGCGATTTTTGCCTTGGCCGGGGAGTCGCCGAATGACCAGCAACAACTTGCCTATCACTTGTGGACACAATCGACGCCGGGACGCCTGGGGCAAGAGGAGCTCAAACGCGCGTTTTCGGCACTGCTCGCCGAGGTGAGCCGGCGTGGTGAACTAATCCTTGAATCGGCTACTCCTGCACAACGGCGCGTGCTCTTTGCCACGGCTATCCGGGAAGATGAAGAGACCTCCACCGATTCTTTCATTCGCTTCGCAGGCTTCAAAAACAACAGCTCGGTGGGCGCGGCACTGCGTCCCTTTTTGAAAGGCAACAATGCGATTTTGGAAAAGCGCGGCAGTCGGGTGCGCTACCGCGAGCGTTTCATGCGACTGTGGGTACTATTGCAGGTGGTCAATATTCCAAGCTTGTTTCCCGCCGGGCGCCCCTTCATCGCCAGTAGCGAGCAGGGCTTGCTGCTGCCGTATCTGTTGACCTGAAATAAGGCGGCCAGGTTGACCGAGATTTCGGCCCATGTATCCGTACGCAGCCCTACGTTGCCCCACATACCGCGAAAATTCACACGCTAATCACACTTCGCATTGGCCATAGCGCCAAACCGCTTGTTTTCAAGGTTCGGAACCGCCTTCCCTGTGGGTTCGATTCCCATCGCCCGCTCCATTCTTGAGGCAACGCCAGGCCACGCAAGACTAATTGTGTGATTCCCACCCTCCACTCGTAGCGAGAGCGATCGCAGGTGGCTGGACTCGACCCCGATCCGGTTAGTGTTAGTCGTGGCCGGCCTTTCTATTACACACATCTTGAGCGATTTTCTCTGAGATTTTGAGGGTCACGTACGGAAGCGCTGGACACAGACCCTTGCCTTGCGTAGTCTTGCGGTTGTCGCGACGTGCGGCGAGGCATGGCGAACCGTTTGGGAAAGTCGAGGCGCTACGAAGATCCTGACGTGCAAGCTATCATGGACGCTGGCACAGAGTCGGTCGAGTGGGTGACGCAGGAGTTTACCCGCGCTGATCTGTGCGACAAACGGCTGGACCGTCGCTTGCTGACAACCGTGCAACACCTGGCCCAGTCGCCGGCTTCGCCGATCAACGAGGCGTGCGGCACTTGGGCGAGCACGCAGGCGGCGTATCGGCTGTTCAACAACCCGAAGGTGAGCCCGGCGCGGATCTTGAAGCCGCATTGGGAAGCGACGGCGGCGCGCATGGCCGGTTGCGGTGGTGCGGTGCTGGTGGTGCAGGATACGGTGTTCTTCTCGTACGGCGCCCACCTCAAGACGCGGGGCTTGGGATCGATTGGCAGCAGTAACGCGGCGCATGAACGGGGCCTGATCATGCACAACGCGCTGGCCTTCACGACGTTGGGCGTACCGTTGGGGATCCTGAGCCAGAGTATCTGGGCGCGACGGGAAATCCCTGTAGAAGACTATCAGGAGAAGATCGAACGCCTGCAGGTCACGGCGATCGAGGAGAAAGAGAGCTCGAAGTGGCTGGTAGCGCTCAAGGAGACGGTCGAGCGAGCACCGGCGGGCGTGCCGGTCGTCACGGTGGCGGATCGGGAGTCGGACTTCTTTGAGTTCTTGACGCACGCGAAGGAGCTGGGCGCGAAGTATCTGATCCGCGCGCGCACCGATCGCAAGCTTGTGCCTGAAGACAGCGAGGGCTGCGCCAGCATGCTCGAGGCGCTCAGCGACGCACCCGCCTTGGGATCGATGATGATCGAGATACCGAGCAACGGGAGCCGCAAGGCACGCACCGCCTGCATCGAGGTGCGCGTCGCGCCAGTGGCCATCCAAGCGCCGCACCGCCGCGGCGCGCACGCCAAGGCCTCCGGCTCGAGCGATCCGGTGACGGTCACCCTGATCGGTGCGACCGAGCAATCTGCACCCCCGGGAAGTGACTCGATCAGCTGGGTGCTGCTGACGAACCTGCCCGTCAAGGACTTCGAGTCCGCCACGGAGAAGGTGGGCTGGTACGGGAAGCGCTGGGGCATCGAGATCTGGCACAAGGTGCTCAAATCGGGGTGCAAGGTGGAGGACTGCATGCTCGAGGAGGCCGAGCGGCTGAAGCGCTATCTGACCCTCTTCAGCATTATCGGCGTGCGTCTGATGCATGTCGCCTACCTCGCCCGCGCACACCCGGATCTGCCGGCGACCGAGGTGTTCTCCGTGGAGGAGGTCGAAGCGCTGCACATTCGCGTGACCAAGGCGCTACCGCCCGCGGCCCCAGCGCCGACACTGCGTGAGGTGGTGCGGATGCTCGGCAAGCTCGGCGGGCACTTGGGGCGCAAGGGTGATGGCGAGCCCGGCGTCACCGTGCTGTGGCGCGGCTGGACGAGTCTTTACGGGACGGTGGAGACGCTGCGCGCCTACAAACACTCCCTCGGCAACTCGAGTTAAGCGATGCGCTACTGCGGACGCGATTTTACACCGACCGAGATCGATCTGATCCGTGACTTGCTCAACGTCCCGCAGATGAACCGCGCCCGTCTGTCGCGCGAAGTCTGCGAAAGTCTCGCCTGGAGGCGAGACAATGGCGCCCTGAAGGACATGAGTTGCCGGGTGGCGCTCAGTCGCATGCAGGCGGATGGGTTGATCACGCTGCCGCCGCCGCGAAATCCCAAACCCGTCGCCTATCGGTCCTATCCGCACATCGAGCAGGCCGTCCTCGAGCCGATCCGCATCCCGGCCGTCGAACTGAGCACACTCAGCGTCGATCCGGTGCTCACCAAAGCCGACTCGCTGCTGTGGAACGCCTATATCGAACGCCATCATTATCTCGGGCATCAGCTCATGCCCGGGGCGCAGTTGCGCTACTTCGTACGCGCCGCCGGCCACATCGTCGCTGCGCTTGGCTTCGGCGCGAGCGCCTGGAAGGTCAAGCCCCGCGATCAGCTCATCGGCTGGACGACAGAGCAGCGACAGCGCAACCTGCATCTCGTCGTGAACAATGCCCGCTTCCTCATCTTGCCGTGGATCCGTTGCAAGAACTTGGCCTCCCGCATCCTCGCGCTGGTGAGCCGACGGCTGCCCGGGGACTGGCAGGTGCGCTACGCCTATCGGCCCGTCTTGCTCGAAACCTTCGTCGAGAAGCCGCGCTTTACTGGCACCTGCTACAAGGCTGCCAACTGGCGACACCTCGGCGACACGCAGGGCCGCGGCAAGCTCGACGTTCTGCATCGCAACGCTCAACCCATCAAGAGCATTTGGATCTACCCGCTCGCGCGCGACTTCCAACGCCAACTCTGCAGCGGATAGACTAGGCTTGGCGTCGATTATCATCGTCATGCAAACCGTTCGTCACAAGATGTGTGTAATAGAAAGGTGGCCGGCAGCTAACCGGCGACCTGCGCGCCCGCAATTGAAACGTGAAGTATCGCAAGTACGACCGTCCGCGCACGTCCATCGGCTACGATATGCGCGCCTTGTGGGACACACCCCGGTCATCCGGTATGTGAGTCATCTTCCTGATCCTGTAACCGACGCCGAGTTGTCCAAAAGAGGAGCGCCTCGAACCCCAAGAAGGCCGCGACCAGCACAACGATGCCGACGCGCCCGGCAATCTCTTCAGCGACGCGGGCCGTCACATACACCAGTACGATCATACTGAGTGCCATACCGGGCGCACCTAACCCACGCATGGCCGCACTGCGGTGATAGCCAGCCCAGAACGCAAACCTGGCTAATACCCACACCACCGTTGTAGCGACCACCGCTCGCATGGCTGAACCCGTAGGGCAATACGCCGCAAGCCCGAATAGAGCCGCGGCGAATACAACTGTCTGCTCAAGGGTGTTCTGTAAGTACCGCTCATTCACCTGGAGACGGCGCGTCTCAAACCGCGCCAGAGGGTCGAAGGCGGGAGAACCCAGCCGTTCATGTGCCACCGCCTCGACTCCCATGACAAGGGTAAAGAGCACAGCAACGCACCAACACTTAAGGGCAAAAGCTTCCCTGGAAGCGAAGTTCTCCATCGAGAGGATAGGAGGCATGAGCTGATCGATCGCCACCCAGAGTGCCACGGCCACTGGCATCGCCAAACCAATCATGACCATTCCCGTTCGTCGCTGCCGCTTGAATTCTTCCATCTCGTCTCCTTCGATATCCCCACAAGCCCGCCAATCTCGTTGGAATTAGGCCTATCTGAGAGCGAAGTTACAACAAAGGAATGGGAAGTCTTGCGTTGTCATTCTTTTGAATCGATCAGTAGCCTACCGCAAGCCGCGAAGGGCAGATAAGTGAAGGTCCAACTGCGACGCCCAATAGCGGCTCCTGGCCGGGTGGGGTCGAGGGCATCGCTCGCAAGGTCAGAAAGACTCATTCAATTTCTTGCGAAATCTGTCTGTCAGCGAGTCGCATCCGGTCAATCGCAACAATTGCTGTTTTTGTCCCGTCGAGTGATCGCGCTCCAACATCCTTCGGATAGACTGAAGTCGTTTCGCATCCGGCGACCCCTGGACTACCTCTGCAATCAGTTCGTGTGCAAGTTCCGACGCCAGGTGCGTATCGGCGACAAAAATATATTCCGATCCGCCTGGTAAGACCTGTTTTTCTAGTTCAATGCCGCCCCTAAAGTCAACGTCAATGAGATTGGCAGCTGAAAAATCGTTTCCCGAAAATTCATTACTATCGCGGGCGATGTGTCCTGGGACCGCAGAATGGAAAATCCGGTGAAATACCGCCTTCTGAATCCTGGTCTCGGGAAAAGTGCAATCAATCATTTCAAGCTTTGTTCCAATGAAATTAAAGAGCCGGCATCGATTGAAGCTGCAACGAGCCAAACGAACATTGCCTATCGCGCCAAACGCGAAATTGCAACCCTCGAAAATACAATCTGTGTACGTTGACTGAGTGAGCCCCTCACCAAGATTTACGCTCTCTGCATGAACGTCCTTGAAAGTGCATCCGACCAGGTTGGATGCTATGACGGAAATCGCGTCCCATCGAACATTCTCGAACACCACATCGGCTCGAGATTCGCTATGAATCGTAAGTTGATTGAAATGAGACGACGGGATGCGGCCTATGGCACGAGCCCGCACTTTAGCCTTCTGCTTGTCAAATAAGCCCACGGAATTCTCAACATCCGAAAATCACCTGCCGACGCTACCATTCCCCTATCACGACCGCCAGCATCTACTTTGATCTCTTTCCCTCGTCAGCGAGCGACCGCTTCGAGGCACTCAGTTCGGTGCCGCCTCCGCCCGGTATTGGCCGGGGCTGCCCGCGGTGGCCACACTCGAGCCGGGTGCCGCTCAGTCATCACGAGCCTATTTGGGTAATGGCGACGTTGCACAAAGCCTTATTGCCGCCGGCGTATTGCCAGTGGACCGGGCTGTGTTCGAAAGCGAACGCTCAATCTGCCTGATCGCCTCCATTTGTGCTGAGGATGGCAGCACTCGGACGGATTACAGTTGCATGATGGCCAACACCAGGTCAGTTTCTGTCGATACCGACGCGATCATGCGGAACATCCTCGTCATTCGTGGCCAGAGGGTACTGCTTGATTCTGACCTGGCCACTTTGTATCAGGTGGCGACAAAGGCGCTTACCCGTGCAGTGCGTCGCAATCCGGGTCGCTTTCCGGCCGATTTCATGTTCCAACTTGCGGTTGAGGAGTCTGTTTCTTTAAGGAGCCAATCTGGCGCCTTAAAGACCGGGCGCGGAAAACACCGGAAGTATGCACCGTACGTTTTCACGGAACACGGGATCGCCATGCTGTCCTCCGTCCTTACAAGTGAACGCGCCGTCCAAGTAAACATCGAGATCATGAGGGCGTTTATTCGCCTGCGACAGGCAGTCTCAACGCACCAAGATTTGGCGCACAAACTCGTGGCGTTGGAGAACAAGTACGATCGGCAGTTCAAGGTGGTGTTTGACGCGATCCATAGCCTGATGAAGGAGCCTGAGCCCAAGCGCCGGGGAATCGGTTTCACGGCAAAGATCAACGAATAGGGATCGCGGATGAAATTCCCACCTATTGGAGCGGTGCCCGAGCCGAGTGCGACGCGATTCCTTCGCTTCGTGGAGAGATTGCTGGATTGTCCGCCTATCGGAGACTTGAGGGGGCGAGATGGCGATGTATCCCTACGTAGCCTTACGTGGCCCCACATACCGCGAAAATTCACACGCTAATCACACTTGGCATCCGCATTCGCACCAAACCGCTTGTTTTAAGGACTCGGAAGCGCTGCCCGTGTGGGTTCGATTCCCATCGCCCGCTCCACTCTTAAGGCAACGCAGGCTACAAGATTGGGGTCAAGACATTGATCCGATGGGAAGATCCTGGGAATCGACGCCGATAGAGCGGCGGTCTCATGGCCACGTATCCCGCTTTACCCTGGGATTCACACGTACAATCACACGCAGCAGTTCACAAAAATAAATTGTGTGAATTCCCACGCTGCCCGCCGTAAGCGATCCATCGCAGGTGGCTGGACTCGACCCCGTTCCTGCCTGTCGTGAGCGTCTGCTGTATGGCAACACAACGGGTGTATTCGCAGGACGATAAATGGGTGGACCGCAAGTTCGACGCGATGGCGCTTAACCTAAGCAACGGAATTGCTACCCGGCTATATCAAATTTAACTGGCCCGCAAGCTGCATCGACTCGGCTCGCACATCCGGAACCCAGCGATGCCAAAATTGCTGGCCGCCGGGCGCAGCCGCTGGCCCAATACAGGAGTACTCCGTTTCCAGACGGCTAATTAACTTATCAGGCGTGGAACCAGACATGGTCGGGTTCATGATCAAGGCCGTGCTTAGCTTGTCCGCCCATTGAACCACTCTGACGAGCTCGTTAGTCCCGTGGCAGTCAATAGGGAGAATTTCGTGGTGGCGCCGCACGACCTCACCAATCGTCGCGGGTAAACGCCATTTCTCACACGCGTGCCAACCTAGCAGAGAGTGGTCATATCCGAGAGCGCTGCGCTCCGCATCGATCAGTTCCTGTGGCGATGCCCACTGCATGTCATCGACTCGCATTAAATCAGCGGGCGCTCCTTCAAACTGAACGAACCGGCCAATATCATGCAGAAGGCCGCAAAGGTAGGCCTGGCCCGCGTTGCTTTTAAGGGAGGGGATCCGGCAAAACATCCGGGCAAACAACGCAGTCTGCAGCGAGTGGATCCAAAGGTAGCGTTGCGCTTCCGAGCGTGGAACAAACACCTTAATGACCGCCAGCGCCAGGATCAGTCCGGCACATCGCTGTGCGCCCAGCCGCGTGACGGCCTGCTCCAGGGAGACTATGGCAGTCAGGGGAGCGCTGGAGGCGGAGTTGGCGCACCGAAGCACGCTGACAGCGAACGGTGGATCGCGTTCGGCGAGGCGCAAAAGACGATCGAAATAATCATCCGCATTTGGGTTGAGGGCAAGGACTTCGCTTACGACCGCCGGCAATAGCGGTAACTCTTCAAGCTTGCGCTCAAGTTCCGTCATCGGTGTACCGCTCGGTTGCTGTTGCTGCTTCATTCGTGATGCCCTGCGGAGATGCACTCAAAGAACCGGATCGGCAGGCGGTTTGTCCTCGCGGCCACGTGTAGCGACCGCCTGCTATGCGCGGCCCGTAAGATCGAGGCCAGCCGCATCGCTGTCTGCTCGACTAACCTGCCATCGACAACTGCAAACCCTTGACACGGAACAGTCGCAGACAGGCGTCTACTACCTCCGCATCGTAGAACTTCCCCTTGGTGGCTTCTACCTCGGCGAGCGCCACCTCGATGCCGCGTCCGGGCCGGTACGGGCGGTGTGAGGCCATCGCCTCGACGACATCCGCGACGGCAACGATCTTCGCCTCGAGCAGAATCTCCTGATCCTTGAGGCCCCGCGGATATCCGCTGCCGTCGATGCGTTCGTGGTGCTGCCGGGCGATTTCAGCAATCGGCCAAGGAAACTCGATGCCCTTGAGAATCTCGAAGCTCGTCTGAGGGTGGACCTTGATCAGGTTGAATTCCTCCGGCGTCAAGCGGGTCGGTTTGGCAAGAATCTCGGCGGGGATGCATATCTTGCCCACATCATGCAAACAGCCGGCGACGCGTATGCCCTCGACGCGGCTCGGCTCCAGCTGCATCTCAATCGCGATGGCGGCTGCAAGCTCGCCGACTCGATGCTCGTGTCCGTGCGTGTACGGATCGCGCAACTCGCCGATCGTGGCGATGACATCGATGGTGCTACGCATGGCCTTTTGCAGGCTTGCGACTTGCTGCTCGATCTGCTGCTCGGTGAGCTTGCGCGCAGTGATGTCCTCGGCGAGGCCGGCGAGCCGGGTTATTTTCCCTTCCCCGTCACGGATTGGAAAAGTGCGCCCATTGATCCAGCGCATCGAGTGGTCCGGGCGCCGGATCCGGTATTCGTGGTTCATGTGGCCGGTCAGGCGCGCGGCAGCCACGGCGGCTTGAACACCCGGCAGATCCTCGGGAAAAATCGCGCGCATCCAGGCCTGCCAATCGGCGTACACGTCGGAGGTGCTTTGCTCCCAGATAACCTCGTATGCCGGGCTGATGTACAGGGTGCGGCCGTCGGTCGGGTCGATCAAGAAGAGGACTTCACGGATATTTTCCGCGAGTTGTCGGAATCGCAGCTGGATCTCCAGGCTCTGTCGCTCAACGTCTTTTTGCCGCGATATGTCCTGTACCACGGACGTAAAGTGTCTTGGCGAGCCATCTGCTGCACGAACCAGCGAAGTCGAGACGCGCGTCCAAATCGCTTCGCCGCCTTTGCGCAGGAGCCGCACCTCATACTCGTAGCTCCGACCGGTTCCGGTGAGTATGTGTGTGCGGGCTTCAACGCTGCGATCGATGTCATCCATGTGAGTCAGCTCGCGGATCCCGAGGCCCACCATCTCTTCTCGCCCGTAGCCAAACAACTCGCAGAACTTTGGATTGGCGTCAAAGATGCGCCCCTCCAATGTGGTGTGCCCGACCCCGACCGCCAGCTGCTCGAACGCGGCACGGTACAGCTCCGCTCCGGAGCCCATGCTTAAGAGGGCATCGACGGTGCGAGGGTCGCACTCGCTCACCGTTAGAAAGTCGCTGCTCATTGCGGTCCTGTCGGCATCTCGGGCCGTGAGGCCACTCTATCGGCATGAGCTGACGAAACTGTTGGCTACCACTCGAAACCGATAGCCAGTTCACCTTAGCAGTCTTGGGGTGGTGAAATTTAGTGGGGTAAGGGTGCCCTCGGCGCTACGGCACCGAGGGACCTCGTTTACATGGCTCGCAGTACAAACGTCAGCTCTAGAGAAGCCCGATTGGAGCCCTGATCGTCCGCAGCTGGCCGACTGCCGCCGGATTGATCTTGCTGCCGGTGTCGTCCCTGCGCTGCCTCGCGGCGGATTCCGACTCAGCCTACGCGACGTCGAGCAGCGCCCTAGGGTTCTTGGCGACAACGAGCAGCAACGTGCGCGCGGCGCCCGACGGTGCACGCCGTCCCTGCTCCCAGTCCTGCAACGTACGCACCGATACTCCGAGCAACGACGCAAACCGCGATTGGGATAGTCCAGTCTTTTCTCGGATCATCGCGACATCGGGCACGTTGATCACGCGACCGTACTCGCCGCGCTTGATCTCGCGCAGCCCATCCAGGATCTCGCGGCCCACATTTCTCTTGGCCTTAGCCATCTTCCACTTCCTTCCGGATCTGCCGGAGTACGTGAGTCGGGATGCTGTCGGCGACGTTCTTCGGATACATCGTGAGCATCCAGATCACACCATGTGTACGGCGGACGTAGTAAATTACCCGGTAACCGCCCCGCTTGCCACGCCCCGGTGCTGCCCAGCGAAGCTTGCGGACACCGCTCGAGCCTGGGATTACCGGTCCAGCCTCCGGATTCGTCATCAGCGCTGTCTGCAGAGCTACGTACTCATCATCCGTCATGTAGCCGAGAACGAGCTTCGTAAAGAGACGCGTCTCGATGAAGCTGAACATCGCAGGATTATACGGCACTGCCGTATAAGATCAAGCAGCGAGGTTCCCGACACGTTGGCTAGCCTGTGTCCGCTTGCGTGCAGCCAGGTTCGGGAGCCGGGAGGCCGGTTATGGCCCGATCGGATACTACGACTGAACGGGTGGAGTTCGGGTCTCGCACATCGATGTATCCCTACGCAGCCCTACGTTGCCCCACATACCGCGAAAATTCACACGCTAATCACACTTGGCATCAGCATCCGCAGGAAACCGCTTGTTTTATAGTTCCGGCAGTACCTTCCCCGTGGGTTCGATTCCCATCGCCCGCTCCATTTTTTGCTGCCTGGCGTGTCCCTGCGTTGCCTAGGGGTAACCTGCGAAATGGTCCCCTGCGAGTCCGCGAATAGGGAACACACCGCAGCACCAAGGATGATCCGGGTTGAGTCCCATTTGGTCGTCAGCAGCAAGCCAAGGCTGACAGCTAGCGGCTGTGCAACGCCCGTACACGTCTCAACCACGGCGGATCGATATGCGAGTGTCCGCGTTAGAGCAGCTATTTCGCGACCGCGACCGACCCCGGGAAGCGGGCTAGAGCCGGTTGCAATCGATTGAGAATCAAATGTACCGAGCCTTCCGTTTACTGCTATTGACAATACGAAAATACTCGTAATATCATAGGTCCATGAAAACCCCTGCAGTCATAGCCGCGTTGGGCGCTCTCGCCCACGAACATCGATTGGCAATCTATCGGCTCCTCGTTGAGCGCGGCCCGGAAGGCCTGTCGGCCGGTGCCATTGGCGATCGGGTCGGTCTCCTGCCGTCCTCGTTGACGTTCCACCTACAGAACCTGCAGCGCGCCGGGCTGATCACGCAGCAGCGCGTCAGCCGACAACTTTTTTACTCGGTCGATTTTGCGGTAATGAATGGACTCGTGGGCTACTTGACCGAGAATTGCTGCCGCGAGAGCGGTGTCGAATGTTGCGCACCAGCCCAGGCAACCAAGCCTGTCAAACGCTCGGCTAAAGTCGCCTAACAGGCCCCTTTCATGGTCGAATCACTCATGATCCGTGGACGGCCGCCCCGAGCCGCCGCGGTGGCCTTGCTACAAGCGCAAGGGTTGCCGGTCTCGGATATTACGGATGAGCATCTAGAGCACTTCTTCTTTATGGGCTCCGATGGCGCGCCCACAGGCCTTGTCGGCATTGAAATCTACGGCACCGATGCGTTGCTCCGTTCGCTAGTGGTTACTGAAAACGCGAGAACGCAGGGCATCGGGTCGGCCTTGGTTCAGCATGCGGAGGACTACGCGACCTCACGCCGGGTCAGTGCCCTGTATCTTCTCACGACGACGGCGGAAGACTTCTTTGAGCGGCGCGACTATCGACGTATAGATCGCACTCAAGCACCTCCAGCGATTCAATCTACAGCTGAGTTTGCCAGGCTATGTCCGGCGAGTTCGGCGTTCATGATGAAACGGCTTTAACCAGATAGGTGAACCATGAAGCGATTTCACTTGCACATCAGCGTCAACAACCTGGACGAATCCATCCGATTCTATTCGACGTTGTTCGCCGCACAGCCGACCGTTCTTCAATCGGATTACGCCAAATGGATGCTCGAGGATCCGCGGGTGAACTTCGCAATCTCGACGCATCGCCAGCCGGTCGGTGTCAATCATCTGGGCTTTCAAGTCGATTCCGGGGAGGAGTTACGCGGTATGCACTCACAGCTGCAGGCGGCCGACTCGCAATTGATTCAAGAGAACGAGCAACCCTGCTGCTACGCGAAATCAGACAAGTATTGGGTCACTGATCCGACCGGGATTGCATGGGAGACCTTTCACACGCTCGGCAGCATCCCGGTGTATGGCGAGGACACGCCGGTCTTCGAGCACGGTGCCTCCACCGTCCCTAGCGCCTGCTGCGTTCCATTAGCGGCGAAGGTGAATGAGCCGTGCTGTGATCCAACCGTCGCGTCCTCGAAAGAGGCCTGCTGTGCAACCTGAACGAGCTTCTCGCTCGGGACCGGCGCATTGGGTCTCCCAGGTTAGGTAAGGACATTTGCGGGATTCAATATCGAGGATTGATTGCCAAGAGGTCGCGGTCTATCTACTGGGGGAGAAAAACATGGCTACACGAAAATTGCGTTGCTATTCCTACCTTCTCGGTTTGGCCATGGCAGGTACCTTACCCGCCTGTTCTGACAACAAGCCGGCCGGCCCCCTGTCGGGCAGGGTCACCATCGACGGCTCGGCCACGGTTCTCCCCCTTTCGCAGGCGATGGCACAGGCGTTCCACGACGTAAACCCTGCTGTGCAATTCGCAAACGAATTCTCCGGTACGGGGGGTGGATTCAGAAAATTCTGCGCCGGGCAGGTGGATATGGTTGGCGCTTCACGCCCCATTAAGTCCGCCGAGAGCGAACAATGCAAGGCTCAGCGGATCGAATACATCGAGGTGCCGGTGGCATTCGACCGACTCGCGGTGGTGGTCAATCCCAAAAATACCTTTGTCGATTGCCTCACGGTGAACGAGCTCAAATCGATGTGGGAACCCGCCGCGGAGGGCAAGACGAACCAGTGGAAGCAGATCAGAACGAGCTTTCCAGCCCAGCCGATGGTGCTATTCGGTCCGGGGAACGATTCCGGTACCTTTGACTATTTCACGTTGGCCATAGTGGGGACTGAAACCAGCAGCCGAAGCGACTACACGAAGAGCGAGGATGATAGGGTCATCGAGCATGGGGTTGCGGGTGAACCGAATGCCCTGGGCTACTTCGGCTACGCTTACTATGAGGCCAACAAGGAGGAGCTGAAGGTTGTCGCTGTGGACAGCGGCCACGGCTGCGTAACCCCTAGCGCGCAAACCGTGGCGGACGGGACGTACCAACCTTTGTCGCGGCCCTTATTCCTCTATGTCAACTCAGCCGCGGCCGCTCGGCCGGAGGTCAAGGCATTCACTCGCTTCTATCTGGCACCGGAGAACACCAAGTACGTGACACAAGTTGGCTATGTGCCGCTACCACTCGCCGCATTGTCTGCGCAGGCCGCGCGATTTGAGAAGGGAGTTACCGGCTCGTTCCTCGGGGGCCATGGATCTGTCACCGGGGTCAAGCTGGACGCGTTTGACGAGGAGGAGAAGGAAAAGGATCGCGTAAGATCCGCGCTCGTACGGTAACGAGCTCGAGCACCGCCCTCCGAGCCGACAGTGAAATTGAAGTGACGGATAAGGTCTACAACGTTTTGTTTCTGTGCACGGGCAATTCCGCGCGCAGTATCCTCGCCGAAGCCATCATCAACAAGCTCGGCAAGGGCAAGTTCCGCGGCTTCAGTGCCGGCAGTCACCCCAAGGGTCAAGTGCATCCGATCGCACTCGACGTGTTGCAGCATTTGGGTTTCCCGACAGAAGGCCTGCGGAGTAAGAGTTGGGACGAATTTGCGGCACCTAACCCCCTGCACCTCGACTTCGTCTTCACGGTCTGTGACAACGCTGCGGGCGAAGTGTGCCCGTATTGGTCGGGTCAACCGATGACGGCCCACTGGGGAATTCCCGATCCGGCAGCGGTCGAAGGATCGGACATGGACAAAAGCCTGGCGTTTCGCGAAGCGTTTAGATCGATGGAAACGCGGATCAAATTGTTCTTGAGTCTGCCGTTAGCCTCGATCGACCGGATGCGGCTGAAGGAACGCTTGGATGCGATTGGCCACACACCGACCCCTACCGACGATGCACACTGAACCGCTCTCCCGCCGTTTACTCTCCGAGGGCCTAGGATCGGCGCTGCTGGCGGCGACCGTGGTGGGGTCCGGCATCATGGCGCAACGCCTGGCCGGCGGTAATGTCGCAGTCGCGCTGCTCGCGAATACGGGTGCTACCGTGGCGGTGCTCTACACGCTGATTGCCCTTTTAGGTCACATCAGTGGTGCCCACTTCAATCCCGCTGTCTCAATCATCGAGTCTCTTCGCGGTCGGCTCTTGTGGCGTGATGCCGCTGCATACACGGCAATTCAGATTGTGGGCTGCTGCGCCGGAGCGATTCTTGCCCATTTGATGTTCGAGCTGCCGATTTGGCAATTATCCACACACGTTCGAAGCGGCCCCGCTCAGTGGCTCGCCGAGACGATCGCCACTTTTGGACTTCTGCTCGTAGTGATTGGCCACCGCCGCGCCGAACAGGCGCCTTGGATGGTGGCGTGTTGGATCGGTGCGGCCTACTGGTTCACGGCATCGACGTCGTTCGCGAACCCTGCCATCACGATCGCGCGCTCGTTGACCGATACATTCGCTGGCATCCGACCGATCGATGCGCCGGCGTTTATCGGCGCCCAGCTCATCGGTGCGATCGCTGCCTTGGGTGTCGGCCGTCTCTTATTTCCAGCCGCCAAGCCAACCACCATCTCGTTCGGCTTCGAAACGGCTACCCTACCTACCGACGAAAAGCGCCCCGAGGCCTTCCATGTCTGATTCCGCCACCCCGGTCACGATCTATCACAACCCGGCCTGTGGCACCTCCCGCAACACGCTGGCGCTGATCCGCAACGCCGGCGTCGAACCCACGGTCATCGAATACTTGGAGACCCCACCGGACCGCGCGACTCTCGAATCGCTGCTTCAGCGCATGGGCATTCGTCCACGGGATCTACTGCGGCAAAAGGGCACGCCCTTCGATGAGCTCAGACTTGGCGCGAATCACTGGACTGATGGTGAGCTGATTGACCAGATGCTGAAGCACCCCATCTTGATCAATCGACCGATCGTAGTGACACCTTGGGGCGTGAAGCTGTGTAGACCGTCCGAGACGGTATTGGACATTCTACTGGTTCCGCAAAAAGGGCCGTTTGCCAAAGAAGATGGGCAACCGCTGATCGACGCCGAAGGCCGCCGCGTCGGTTGATAGAGACCGGTAGGCACGAGCCTGGGATTTCGCCCAGGCCACGCCATGATCGACATCGCGTCAATCAACCGAACTTCCCCCGCGGCATTCGCCTCAACCATGCCGCCGCGAACGCCCGTGGCCTCGTTCTGCAAAACGTTCGGGTGTTGTCAACACAATCGCCTCTTGCACGCCCGGTGCCGCTGCGTGCTTGGCACGCCAGCGACTCACATCGATCACGCCGTCCCGACTATCTTCGCCTCACTGACTTCTGCCGACGTTCAAATCCCCATGGATCCGCGATCCTGCTGATCGGCATCAGTACGTCCCCGCGGTTTCCTCCCTCGGCGCTTGCCCAACGCCTGCCCTCACACCTCAGCGCGCTTGCCGGCATCTGCGTTCACGGGCAGGCGTCGAGCAACCCTTAACGAAAGCACTAGCTCGCCGGTCGAGTCTGGGCAACCTCTACGCTCTGCTGATCGCCGAAGCGCAGGGCGCTAGAAATGCATTTGCATTACAGTATATACGTATATACAATAAATGGTGGATATCAGCTTCGACTCAGCCAAGAGCGAGAAAAATGTACTCGTGCGGGGCGTCCCGTTTCAACTGGCGGCGGAATTTGCCTGGGACAGCGCGCTCATAGTCGAGGATCTTCGAAAGGACTAATGGTGAGCGGCGATTTCAGGCGTTAGGCCTGATCGGAAATCGATTGCATATGATGGTTTTCACGCCGCGCGCCAACAAGGCGCATGTGATCAGTCTGCGCAAGGCCAACAAACGCGAGGTGAAACGATATGAAGCGCAAGCCTAATCCCCAGAAGGCGGATCGTGAGAACCCGGCGTGGACGAAGGAAACCTTTGCGCGTGCTCGCAAGGCGCGTGACGTGCTGCCGGAAATCTTCGGCGCCGCGTCTGCTGCCAAGATGTTGAAACCACGTGGACGGCCGAAGTCGGGCAGGGCGCGTACATCGATCTCTATCCGATTGCCACCGGAAACACTGGCGCGTTGGAAGGCTACGGGCCCTGGCTGGCAAACACGGATGGCCGAAGCATTGTCGAGAGCTGTCTGAATGTAAACCGCGCGGCGGCCGGCAATGCCGCCTAGCCTTAAGGACCGGGCGCGGAAAGCGCCGGAAGTATGCACCGTGTGTTTTCACGGAGCAGGGGACCGCCATGGATTCCGGTCGCGCCAAGAAATTGCTCTCCGCTTTTAGCGAAGGACGATGGCGCAAGTCTCTAGGTGGGTCTCAGACGGAGGCCGTCTGAGCAATGCCGTGCCATTGCCCGCGCGTGCTCGCGGTTCCTGTGGAGGTTTGAACTCGGCTGGCTTGCGGCAAAGGTATAACCACGGTTATACTACCGCAATGAAGACTGCGATCTCAATTCCGGATACCATTTTTGAGGAGGCTGAGAGGCTTGCCAAAATCCGAGGTTGGTCCCGGAGCGAGCTCTATTCAAATGCAGTGTCTGCGTACGTAAATAGCGAGAGATTCTTGGGTGTTCGCGAAAAGCTCGACGCCGTTTACGGACAGAATGTAGATGACTCCGCTGTGGATCCACTCCTCGCCAAAGCCCAAGCACGCGCCCTGCCGAAAGGGAAGTGGTAATGCGGCGCGGTGAGATCTGGTGGGCGTCTCTGGGAGAGCCTCATGGCTCCGCGCCGGGTTTCCGAAGACCGGTACTAGTCGTTCAGTCTAACGATTTCAACGAAAGTGCGATCCGTACCTCAATCTGTGCGGCGATCACGTCGAACATGCGCCTGGCGGATGCGCCAGGCAATGTGCGCGTCACCCGCCGCGTCAGCGGACTACCCCACGAGTCAGTGGTTAACGTGTCGCAGCTAATTACTTTGGATAAGCAAATGCTCACGGAGATCGTGGGTCGGTTGCCTGCGCAATCACTGCGCGACGTGGAGGCGGGCATAAAGCTGGCGCTGGCGCTGTAAATGCGATGCGGTAGAGCTGTCTAATGGTGGCCGATTAGAGACCTAGGACTGAAAGGCTTGAGCCCGGGGCGTCGCCTGCCAATGTATCTCCACGTAGCCGTACGTTGCCCCACACACCGCGATAATTCACACGCTAATCACACTTGGGATCCCGGTTCGCACGGCGGTGGCAAACGAGCGCTGAACGTGAGGTGAAAGCTCTCGGCAGGGACATAAAGGGGATGGAGGAAACGCCACAAATAAGCCCCGCTTGGCGGCCGCTCAATACAAAAACCTGTTGCGACATGCGAAATCGGCGTCTGGACGAAGCACCCGTCCACGTAGACCATGTCGGGGGATGTCGGGCCACTTTTTGGTGACGGCGCTCCCAAATGCCTTACTCACTTTATTCCTTGACGTCTACAACGAAACTCTGAGGGAAAGTATTTCCATGATGTCGTATCGCTATGGATAGAGGGCGCATGCGATTCGAGAGTGACTTGAGCACTGCCAGCGCCCGGAGTTGGCCGACGGCTGCCTGTCCTGATTCCAGGATTGCGACGTTCGTTGAATCCTCCGAGCCGAAATCTTTTTAGAAACCCCAGTGAGCAGGCAACTAGACCTTGACGACCTTTAGGATGCGCTTTAGAGCGGTGAAATCAGAGGGATTACGTGTATAGAGCGGCAATCCATTTGCCGCAGCCGTCGAGGCGATGAGCAAGTCCGCGAGGCGTGCCCTGCTAGATTGTCCGGCTGCCCGCGCGGCAGCAAAGACCCTGCCATACATACGTGCCGAATCCGCATCGAAAGGCAATGGATCCCAGGTGGCCGTCGCCCACTGCAAACGATCCTGGCGTCGAGCGCGCTCGTCTTTATTTTCGGTTGCATGTGGGCCGGCGGCGAGTTCGGCCAGCGTTACTGCAGTAATTGCGGATTCATCAGGAAGCTGGTCAGCAATGATCTGGTCGTGATCGATCAGAACCGACGTGTCCAGAACACCGCGACTCGCCTCAGTCATAAGGGCGAGGATCAACTACGGCATCGAGATCTGCACGGAATCGCTCGGCATCGATCCTGGCGGCTTTTCCTGCAGCATCCGCGATGGCCGCGCGAGGCACGAAGCGACGTCGCTTAATTGGTCGCAGTTCTCCGACCGGCGTGCCGTTTCGGCTCACGATGATCGTTCGCCCGGCCTCCACCTCACGGAGCACTGCGGCGGATTGATTGCGAAGCTCTCGCTGAGTGATGGTACGAATTTTCATGATCGAACTGTAGCACACTGTAGCACACTGTAGCAACCGCGCCGATCGACACCCGTATTTGGATGGCCGATTCGCATTCCACGGACGTCATGATGACGAAGAGCCTTCGAGACCTTGCCTAGTGGCCGATCAGATGCAATGACAGAGCTTTCCAGGCTGGGTTGCCGAGCAGTACTAATGCGGTGATTTGGAGGGCAATCATCCAGACAACGCCTGCAATATACGCGGGGTGCAATCTAGCGCGCGTGGCCAAGTCGTAGACGCCGAGCGCGAGCAACAGGAGATCGCTCCCCAGATAGAGTTCACCCCATTCGCCGAGGGCAAGTGGAGCGGCAACGGCGCCGTTTAGAAGCCGGGCGAAGCCAGCATCGCTGATATAAATGAGGTCCAGCAACATGAGACGCTTATGCGCCGCTGGACGCGCGCGCAGCACCAGTCCTGCCGCCGTAAAACCAGCGAACGCTACAATGTCGTTGAGTTGGACGGCTAAAAATTCCGGCGTCCTGCCGGTCGCCGTAAAGCGGCCGGCATCGACGACCAATGCCGTCGATCTTGACTTTAATTGGTCTGGGTAGTACTTTGTGACTACCCAAGAGCACGCGGAGCGTTCTTAATGGCCGCCACAAGTCTCAAACTCCCCGAAGGCCTCAAGCGTCGAATCGAGAGACTTGCAGGTGCTGCCAATAAGACACCGCACGCCTTTATGGTCGAGGCATTGAGTCAGGAAGCGGATCGGGCTGAGATTCGCGAGCGATTCGCGAAGGATGCGGCGATTTCCGAGATCGAAACGATAGAGAGCGGCAAGGCTATTCCATTAGCGACCGCATTTGACTATCTTGAGCGTCGCGCTGCAGGAAAGGCGGTCCGTCGTCCTCGAGCGCGCACATGGCGCGCGTCCAAATAACCGTCCGAGCGCTCGCCGACCTTGGGCGGTTATTCGACTTCCTCGCGGAACATAACCCAAAAATAGCGCGTGAGCGGATGCTCAGTGTCCGACGAGCCCTCGAGCTACTCGCGGATCATCCGTTGCTGGGCCGACAAGCCGAAGACGGCCGCCGTGAACTGATATTGTCGCGCGGCCGCTTCGGCTACGTGGCCAAATATCGTTGGGTGCCCGCTGAGGACGTGATATTGATTCTGGCGGTTCGACATCAACTGGAGGCTGGCTACAAAGAAGAATAGCGACGCGGGTGCGCGCTCCACTTCCCGGCTAGCATCAAGACTCAATGGGGTCTCGCACAGTCACAAGCCGCGAAAGCGCCAACTGCAGAACCGTTAACCAAACCGGCGAGCTTTGAACCTGGACGGTTAGAGCGGGTTAGAACGCTGGGAAATCCATTGCTCGAAGGCTCGATTCCGACCTACTACACGCCCGGCTACGAAGCACGCGCACGCAAACTGCAGACCTTCTTTTCCGATGAGCTGCACTTCGCGCAGCGCCGAATGAAATTTCACCTAGCGGTTTCTCTCGCTGTCCTGGACTCCGCCCAATATGCATTGACGGAGCATCAGATGCCTTACCCGACGCCCTCGTGCACGGGAGATCCGCCGGTAGCCATGATGCCGGTAAACTGCGTCGGAGGTCCGGACGTGTTTCCGAAGGAGAAAGACGCCGCGGCTGGCGAGCGGTAAGTGCGCATCGTCTTCCCTGGGATGAAGCCGCTAGCAGCGCTTACGATCTTTGGGGGGCACGAACTCGGCCATGCGATCCTCGATGCCTACGGGATCAATCCGGGAACGCGCTGGCTAAACGAGCTGGTCGCTTCCTATGTCCTGTATGCATAGCTCGCAAGCAAACATCCTGAGCAGCTGTGGCTGATCGATGTTCTCGAGGTCGGCGGCCGACCGGGTCAACCGCAACGCTATGTGTCGCTCGATGACCTTGAGTCGAACTTCCTACAAATTGCTGTGAACGATCCGCGGAACTATCTTTGATACCAGGCTCAGTTTTTTGAGCAGATCAAGAAGGTCTATGCCCGCCACGGCGTTGAATTTCTAGAGGCATTGCGACAGGCCTTCCCCGACGGAACGTATAAATTTGCAACGCTCAGTACTGCCGAAACATTGCGTCGTCTACAGACGATTCACCCCGAATTTAGCTCGTGGGCCCGGGATTTGAAGTCGATGCCACGCACCACCCGCGCCCAGTGAACAGACTGAACTAAGCGCACTCATCGCCCGCTCCACTCTCAGACAATGCCAGGCCACGCAAGGCTACCAGATTGGCGTCAAGATAATGATCCGATGGGAAAGTCTTGGGAAATCGACGCTGAGGGGGCGGCGCTCTCGTGGCCTTACGTATCCCTGCATTGCCCCGAGATTCACACGTACAGTCACACGCAGCGGTTCACAGGAATAAATTGTGTGATTCCCACCCGCCACTCGTAGCGAGAGCGGTCATCCGGTATGTGAGTCATCTTCCTGATCCTGTAACCGACGCCGAGTTGTCCAAAAGAGGAGCGCCTCGAACCCCAAGAAGGCCGCGACCAGCACAACGATGCCGACGCGCCCGGCAATCTCTTCAGCGACGCGGGCCGTCACATACACCAGTACGATCATACTGAGTGCCATACCGGGCGCACCTAACCCACGCATGGCCGCACTGCGGTGATAGCCAGCCCAGAACGCAAACCTGGCTAATACCCACACCACCGTTGTAGCGACCACCGCTCGCATGGCTGAACCCGTAGGGCAATACGCCGCAAGCCCGAATAGAGCCGCGGCGAATACAACTGTCTGCTCAAGGGTGTTCTGTAAGTACCGCTCATTCACCTGGAGACGGCGCGTCTCAAACCGCGCCAGAGGATCGAAGGCGGGAGAACCCAGCCGTTCATGTGCCACCGCCTCGACTCCCATGACAAATTCACAAGGACGCGGTACCAATTGAGATCAATTGTCTCCCGGGCGCCGCGCGGCTACTCGAGTTGGCGCTCGAGCAGAACGGGCGGGCCGATGCGGTCGAGTTCATCCGATGGCGTTGGAAACACGGTTTGAGTTTGACGGATGCAGCAGAAGCGCTCGGGCTGTCGCGCCGGCAAGCGGCGTATTACGCCAGCGGCGAGCATGAGGTGCCGCGTACCGTCCTGCTGGCGTGCAAGGGCTGGGAAGTGGAGCGCTAGGTTGCGGCGTAACGCATCCCTACGTTGCCCCAATTTGCTTGGCCAACTGCGGCTGTCCGTGGCCCAAATAGCTTCCCGTTTGACCCAGCGCCTGGATCGCTGCCTCATGATGGCCTGACCAACTTAAATTCCGGCCGAAAGCACCCTGCGTACTCGCGCTCCCCGGCGCCAGTGCACTTCGCGCTGAAATTCCTGCTCCGCGCTTGCGAAATCGAAATATCCGTTCGCGCGGACGAGCCACAATGCCCTGTGGGCATCCGCTAGATTCCTCGATTTCCCCCCTCGGTCGAGTTCGTTCTCGATGTTCGACTCAGGGGGGGCCTAAAGCTTTCCGGTCGGGTTGCGACTAGAAAAGTTGCGCGCGGCTTTTCGGGTCGTTCAAGATCGCCTGGAAGCGGGGATCGCCACGTAGTGGCAGGAATGCCGGGCTAGTCCGGATATCGATGAGCGGGATGCCCGTGGGCTGGCGCACCAATTCAGCCAGACCGGTTAACGCCTCGTCTTTGCGGCCGGTCATCGCGCAGCCGGAGAGGTACCAAAATCTGGCGATGGGTCCATTGAGGGCGTCCCTGGAGGGAGGAAGCAGGCGAGCGGCCTTGGCCAAATGTTCCATCGCCGCGTTCGACTGGCCACTCAGGAGCTCGAGTTGGCCGAGGTTACCCCAAGCAAGATAGTTGTCCGGCGTACTGACCACCAGTTTGCGGGCGTCCTCGAGAAAGGGAGCGACCCGCGCCCGGGCCAGCGGCTGATCGCCCGCACCCCAATACACCAAGCCTGCGAAGATGGCGCCGACTATGGGCGAGCCGTCTTCTTCGTAGGGCTGTTTCTCGTCGAGGCGCTTGAACTCCGCGAGGTCGCCGGAATCACGCGCCCACCCCTTGCGGCGGTAGATCACATCGGGGTCCTCGCGCTGGGCGGGAGCCAGATTGGCGAGGATGGCTTGCGCAGCCTGCAGCGAATCAGTGGTGTCGTAAACAAGGTCAGCTAGGAGCAGCAGTTCGTCGAGGTTGCCCGGCCGAAGCGCAATGAGGCGCTGCGCAACCTCACGAGCTTCAGGATAGCGGCGGGCGATCATCAGCATGCTGACAAGATTGCGTTGATACGGAATACTCCCATAGTCCAGCTCCGCCGCCTTGCGCAGGTTGGCAAGCGACTCGGACCAGTGGCCCTGGCGGCGCTGAATGAGACCGAGGGCCGAGAAGACAGTCGGGTCGTTGGGTTGGAGGGCGCCCAGCCGCATGTACTGAGCGGTTGCCTTCGCATAGTCGCGGTGAGCGTAGTAGGCGTAGTTGCCCACCAGCCGAATCACCTCGGGGCTGTCCGGATCGAGGGCCTGAGCCCGGGCAATCGCGTCTTCCCCCTGGGCCTTGAGTTCGGCGGTCTCGTCGATGTTCCAGAATTCCTTAAAGGCGAAGCTCACGGCGAGTTCGCCCCAGGCTGCGGCGAACTTGGGGTCTAGCAGGGCGGCACGCCGGAAGAAGTCGGCCGACTGGTTCAGCGCCTTGGCATTACCGCTGGGCGCGCTATTGAAGACGGCCCTGCCCTGCAGGAAGAGGTCGTAGGCGGCGGTGTTCCCAGTTGGCCGGCGCTCGAGGCGCCGCATGGTCTCGGGCGAGAGGGCGGCCGAGAGCGCGGTGGCGATTTCCTGGGACAGCGTGGTCTGAATGTTGAAGAGATCGGTCAGGTCTCGGTCATAGTTCTTCGCCCAGACATGCTGGTCGGTGCGTGTATTGATGAGCTGTGCTGTGACGCGAATCTTGGTGCCCGCGCGACGGACACTGCCCTCGAGAACGTAAGCCACACCGAGCTCCTGGCCGATCTGCCGCATCGTCTTGGTCGTGCCGCGATACTGCATGACCGAAGTGCGGGAAACCACCTGCAGCTCCGGCACGAGCGCCAGGTTGGTGAGCAGATCCTCGTGCACGCCGTCGGCAAAGAATCCGGCATCCTTGTTCTCGCTCATGTCGGTGAACGGCAGCACCGCGATTGATTTGTCGCTTACCGCTTCGACGTGCGCGGCGGCCCCGGCTGGTGTCTCGGCTGACCGCACCGAGTGCACAGGCCGCGCGAACTTACCGACGACGAAATAACCCGTCACGAGGATCAACAAACCGCCCACGATCCAGGCCACGAACGAACGGGAGGGTGGAGGCGTCGATCGGGTCGATGCAGCACGCATCGATGCCGTTTGCAGCGCCGAAGATAAAACGCTCGTGGCGTTGGGCGTCGTGGGGTCGGGAGACAGTAATCGGCGCACCCGCTCGACAAAGGCATCGGCGCGCTGGCCTCCCGGCAGGCGTGTCCACTGCACGTCGCGAAACCGGTCCGGGACCTTCTCGTCCTGGTCTGACGTGTCGTCGATGACGACTGGGAGAAGGAACGGCCGGTCGGCGACCATCAAGTGACTGCGGTCAACGGCGAGCTTCCACTCAAGGCGAAAATACCCCTCGTCGCGCGTGTGCGTATGGCGCGAGATGATTGGGATGAATAAGGTGCAGGCTTTGATCTGGCGGCGAATCGATGCATCCCAGGCATCGCCGCCTCGAAGTTCGCTTTGGTCAAACCAGACCTCGACACCGGCCTCGCGCAGAGCGTTGCAAAGCTGCAGCGCTGCCGCGGCGTCCTGGGACGCGTAGCTCAGGAACACTGCCTGGCCCGGGTCTGTCACGGCGTCAGCGTCGCGGCGTGTCTCCGAAGATTTTCTGCTTTGGCGCGGTCGGCCATTTACATTCTCGTAGTTATCATCCCGATAGCCTACCTGAAATCCTTGAGTGGCCGCTTTTCCGCCGCGAAGGGGATATGAGATAGGGGTCAAGACATTGATCCTGTGGGAAAGTGTTGGGAATCCGCGTCGATTTGGGGCCTGCCTCATATCTAGAGGTAGCCCTACGTTGCCCCAGCATTCGCACGCACAGTCACACGCAGCAATTCCCAAGAAACCCGCAGCAGACATTCGCGGAGAGTGGGCAAACAGCCCTATTTGACCCTTAACCAAACTGGTGATCTAGTGATGTGACCTATCGAGGAGTTAAGGCACGTGCAGGGAAGCAATTATGCGAAGTGGCTGTCCTGGGCTGTAAGCCTACCGATCCTATTTAGTCTCGCCGTCTGCCAGAGTTCGCCCCTGTCAAGCAGCGTTGACTATGCGAATAAGAAAGCCGAGGCAGATGGCTCCCCCTTTCGATGGAAGTCCAAGACCGTGCCCGGTGGCTCCATGTTAATTCGGGTATTGGCAAATCTGCCGAGCGGCCCTAGCCGTGCTGATCCGGTCGTCAAGCAAGATGCTCTCGCACAAATCGCGAAGTTGGAAGCTGTTGCCGGAAGGACGAAACCACAGGTTGAGGATATAAAGCTGCTGAAAGATGGTCGGGAGTTATGGCTGCTAAAAACGGAGCGCGATGGGATTGCCTATATTGTAGATTTTAGACCGTCCGCCCTGGGCGGAACTGATATCGGGATTAGCAAGCCTCAGTCATATCAAAAAGACCAATCGCGATTCGTGCCCTAACTCCCGCTGTTGGCATCGGAGACAATCGTTCCTTTGATCGAATGCGAACCCTGCTCGGCCAAACTTATACACTTGGGCTAAGCTGCTGTTCACGGAGAGAGCAATGAATCCACTCGTCAGTAAGGTTCATGGCAAGGCAAGACGCTGGAGCGCTGAATATGCTGCGCTCCGCCAACTCTGCCTTGCGTCGGGTCTCAATGAAGAACTGAAATGGGGCCAAGCTTGCTACGATCTAAATGGCGGCAACGTAGTCTTGATCCATGGCTTCAACGACTATTGCGCCCTCCTATTCATGAAAGGCGCTTTGCTCAAGGACCCCAAGGGCATCCTCGTTCAGCAAACCAAAAACGTGCAGTCCGCGCGGCAAATCAGGTTTGTTTCTCTTGCCGACATCAACAAGCAGAAAGCGGCGGTTAAGGCATATATTAGGGAGGCCATTGCAGTTGAGAAATCCGGCGCCAAGGTGCAGATGAGAACCGCCGCACAATTTGAGATGCCCGCGGAATTTCTAACGCGTTTGGAAGATGACCCTGAACTGGCGGAAGCCTTTCATGCGCTCACCCCCGGAAGGCAGAAAGGCTATTTGCTGCATTTCGCGGGGGCGAAGCAATCGGCGACTCGTACCGCACGCGTGGAGAGACATGCGCCCAGGATTTTGAAAGGGCTGGGACTCGATGATTAAGCCGATGAAGCGCAAAAGCCTGGATCCGGGTAGCACACGCTAATCACACTTGGCATCCGCCGGAGTTGACCCGAGCACATGATCACCGCCCGTTCGATCAGGCGTGCCGCGTGAGTCAGTTCGCCGTAGCGCGACACGCCAGCGGCAAAAGATCGCCTCGCCGCGCGCAAGGCCTCGTCACCAAGCATGCCCATGACCGCGCTGCTGATCGCGGCTGGTGGCGCGTCCGGCGAGAGCGTGCGTCCCAACCCCGGCGTTTCCACGCGTGCGGCATTGTCGTTCTGGTCGCGCCCGTTGGGTAGGCAAAGGGTCGGCTTGCCGGCCCCCGCGCTGTACATCAACGTGCCGCTGGCATGAATGAAGAGTGGCTCAAATGGTTCCCGTCGAATCCACCAGCTCGTCAGGGTGCCAAGCTACCTGCGCGCATCCCTGGTCTAAAGGTTTCCATTGCGGCGATTGCTGAGGCCTAACCGAGCGTTTCGGCCGACGTGCTGCGGCCGATGTATCCCGGAAGCGCCTTCCGCGTGGCTTCGCCAGAAGGGGGCCGCGGACTCATTCGATCAGGAGTCCTGGCTGGGGTGCACGTAGGAGCGCAGTTAGCGTTTAAGGGTCGCGATTATGGTGCTCTCGTCGCGAACGCATTCCCAATTGATCAAGTCGAATCGGCGCTCGAAGGCCCGAGCCTCTACTTGACAGTCACCTTTGCTGCCGTACCCGTGCAGGACGTCGCGGTGAACGGCCCCGTGTGCGGTGTAGATCAGGAAGACTAGCGTCCAACTCATGATTCAAATCTCCAAAAGTATTTAAATACCTCTAATTGGATCGAATTCCAGACAATCTCCAAGATGTTTGATACTTAAATTACAGCGATGGCAATGCCATCCGCGAAGCCTATCTCGACACAGTGTGGCAGGCAGGTCCCTTTCCCAGGTAAGGACATGCGAGCACTGCGACGCGCATTCCACGAAAGATCGCGGTAAGTTAAATCAGAAACCGATTGTGCTTAGCGGCGCAGAGAATAAGCAAAAGACAGATGGCTACTCTTTCCTTCGCGCGCGGCGTTGCCCTTCACCGTGCCGTCGGCAACGTCGCGAACCGCCGCTGCTTGAATGCCCGGTTTTGACCGGACGGCGTCCGACGCGTCCCGTAAGCAGTCGGCGGCTTTCGACCCCTCAGCGGACTTTCCTGACTGTGCGTTGAATGACCGCTTTGCGGGCGTAATACATTCACACGAAGGCCTTCTTGAGATATCTATATTTCGCAAGATCAACCTTAGTGTGCCGAGCATAGAGAAAAAGACCTAACGCCAAGATCGCCAGCACCGCCACGTCGATAATCGGTGATACCGAGGGCGGCCTGTTCAGATATGTCCGAATTGCGGTGCCCGCGAGCCCAAGCACTGCCGCGACCGCACACGCAAAAAGCCGAAACTCCGTCATCGGGTCAATACAATAGTCTCCATGCTGGTCCATTTCTTTCAAGGGGGAGGACGCTACCCGAGCGACTGCTTGCAGGCGTCACAGAATTTGGGTCAATGCTCTTCCGCCGGCCAGCGCCGCCAGCAACATCAACAGGCGCAAGACCCAGCGTCGAAAGTTCACTGGGTCTGCATTCATGAAACCGCGATTGCCGAGCCAGATTCCGCCAGTCAACGCCGGCAGAAAGAGCAGGGCGCGCCAGAGCGTCGTCACGCTGAGCAGTCCGCTCCAGCCCTGCCACGCGAGTCCGGTTACGTCGGTCATGAGGAAGAAGGCGATCATCGAGGCACGACCCGCCGTCGCGCCGGCGGGGGAACTAAAGAAGAATAGGATCACCGGCGGGCCGCCGATTCCGAAACTGCCGTTGAAAAGGCCTGATGCCGTGCCCGTCACGAAGGTGACAGCGGGACCGGGCAGTGAGTTAAGGGCGTAGCCGCGGGCTAAGAGAATCGCAGCGATAAGCACGAAGACAGCGAGCGCCAGCGTCATGGGAGCAGCTGGTACATGAGCGAGCGCATAGACTCCGATGGGAGTGCCCAGGAGGGAGCCAACAGCGAGCCAAAGAAGCGCCCGCCAGTGGATATCACGCCAAACGCTGGGCAGGAGATGCAGGCTTGCCGCGACCTCCATGATAAAGATTGACGGCACGATCTCCGTCGGCGGCAGAAGGAGGGAGAGTGACGTTACGGCGAGCAACGAGAAGCCGAATCCGCTGTAGCCTCGGACGACGGCGGCGCCAAAGATGCATACGAGGGCGTAGAAGAGAATCGGGATCTGCATGGGTCGAAGTGCCGCAAGGGCCGAAACTGGCCGCCTGTCAGCGACTCAACTCAAACACATTCGCCGACACTCGCTTCGCGAACCCTTTGCTGCCGTTTGCAAGTGTCCGCTGTCCGGCTGGCGATTGCCGCGTCTGATCATAGGCGCCGACCGGTTTGTATCGCGCCGGCCTCAAAACAAAACCCCGGCCTGTGGCCAGGGTTCTGCGTACGACCAAGCCGGTCGGCTCCTACTTTGTACTCTTCGTCGTGTACCAAATCTGCGGCGCTCCTTTGACGCCCGATTTCTGCATCGCGCTCTTCAACTCCGGCGATGCGGCAAACGCCTTAGCTTGTTCGAGGCTGTGAAAGTCATGAGTGACCGTTACATCATTTGGATTCTCGACAGACTGGTAAACGGCCTGGGCAACGACGCCCATCTTCTTCTGCGTCGCGCGAAACCCATCGTACGCCTTCTTCCACGTGGCGTAATCCGCGACTTCGTGACGAACAAACATGTGCACATCCGCTGCGAGCGCTGGAGCCGCCGCGCAGAGGACTCCGAGCACCAGCAGGCTGGCGACCACATATGACCTGAATTTCATCGCTGTCCCCTTTGTTGGTATGTCTCCGCAGGCTCTCGGTAGGCTACCAAGGACGGGCGGGCGAGGATTGTAACATCGCGGCTCTTGACCGCGTATCGAGCCGTATTCTTGACGACTTCCATTTCGTCAAGATGTGCTTGCACGTACTCGATTTCCGCGTACGCGTTCACCTCGCCTTTCCTGAGCAGCGCGGTCCGACCGCCGGCTTTGGCTGACCGCCAAATGGGAATGTCGGGAGAAGCATAGCTCGGCATATCGTTTGTCTCGCGAGGTCCAACAGGATGACGCTCCCGGATGGCACGCTGCGTCTGTGTGATTCGCGTCGTGAGCCAGCGAATCTCGTAGAGATGAGCAGCTTCAGATCTTCGAGCATCGGCAAGAATCTGGTGGCTCTCCTGGCGGAGGTCTTCCCTGAGAGCCGCAACTTCGCCGTGGCGGTTGATGGCTTCAACGGATTGTTCGAGCGCTACTGCAATGAACAGACCGACGACAATAGTCGCAATGTGAATGAAAAACCCTTTCCAGGTATGCAGAACTTCGTGGGGAGCGTTGACATCTAGCATAGGTTGTGACATCTCCAGTGTTCCCGCATCTGATGCCACCTCGGATTTCGCACTGTCCGCGGGTACCTGGGATGGGTCTGCCTCTGCGCGCTCTGCCATGCGTTGGCACCTTGTTTACCACCCCTGGAGTTTACGGAATCAGACCAACGGCCGCGCTCTCTATGTGATTTCGTTGGCCCGAATGTCTCTTCGTGGCCGGTATTTTCCGGTCGGTAATCCGGCCGACGTCGTTAGTCTCTGATCGACCCGTGGAGCAGCCAGCAGCGAAGGCCGGCGTTCGGGTCGGTCAGTAGGTGCGCAGCGCGGCGTGAGCAGGAGAAAGGGTGATATTCTCCTACACTTCCGTAAAGCGCTCGGGGTGCATCTATGTCATTCCTTTCACTCTCGCGGCTGGCGCTGTTGCCCATCACTGCTTTTTTTGGGGTAAGTAGTTGGGCAGTGCCACCGGAGCCGCGATCCTCCGATAAGGGTCACTACTTGCTTGTTTGGGCGGGCGACCGCGCGAAAGTAGGTAACGATTTTCTCGCAGTGATTGACGCCAATCCATCCTCCCCCACGTATGGACACCTTGTAACGACCCTGGCAACGGATCAACGAACCGAGCGCGTGCATCACACGGAATACACCATGCCGGCAAGCGGCATGCTTTTCGCTAACGACCACGATGTGGGTCGCACCTTCATCTTTGATGTGCGGGATCCGCTACATCCCAAGATTGCAGCTTCTTTTACCGACATGGCCGGCTACATGCATCCTCACTCGTTTCTTCGGCTGCCAAACGGAAATGTACTGGCAACCTTTCAGCACGTTCACCATGTAGGTCCCGAGGCGCAGACGGGCAAGACCGGCGGTTTGGTGGAAATTGATGACCACGGCAGAGTGGTCCGCTCCGTCAGCAATGCGGATCCGGCATTCGCCGGCGCCCTGCTGATGCCTTACAGCCTAGTCGTGATTCCAAAGATAGATCGCATCGTCTCCACAAACTCGTCCATGCACGATGAGGATATTTTTAGCGGCGTAACGTATCAAGTGTGGCGTCTGTCTGACCTCAAACTTTTGAAAACCTCATTCTTTGATGTGGGCGACAATCTCTATGCTCATATCAGTCCAGAAGAGCCGCGCCTCGGCCCGGACGGGTCGGTATTCGTACAAACACTCGGCTGTGGCATCGAGCGCATCACGGGGGTTGAGTCGAGCGAGCCGAAGTCAAAGCTCATCTACACTTTTCCTGGAAACTGGTGCGGTGTCCCCACCATCGTCGGGAACTATTTAATCCAGAGCGTTCCGGAAGTGCACGGCTTCATCGTGCTCGACATCGCCAATGCGGAAAAGCCCAAGGAAGTCTCAAGACTCAGTCTCAGCGATACATTTGGGTCGCACTGGACGGGTTGGGACCCGAAGACCCGACGCTTAGTAGTGACGCCCTACGAGACCGAAGCGGACCGGACGTATTTGTTGAAGTTGGACGAGACAACTGGCGCCCTCTCGGTGGATACCGATTTCCGTGACACGGACGGAAAACCTGGCTTCAGCTTCGCGGAGCGAGAATGGCCCCACGGCTGGAAGGGAGCGGCTAAACCGCATGGAGCGGTTTTCACGCGCTAACAGTCGAGTTCAGACAATGCGATGTCGATTTTGGCTAACTTGTTGGTCTACCCCGTCGGCGATACTCTTACGCAATGCGACCCCTTCGGTATTCCATCAACATCACATTGGACGGGTGCTGCGATCATCGTGAAATGTTCGCGGACGAAGAATTGCATCGTCACGCGGCCGAGAACATCGCTCAGGCCGATGCCCTCCTCTTTGGCCGGGTGACTTACGAAATGATGGAGGCAGCGTTTCGGCCGCCGGCGCGGACGGGAGCGAGGCCTGATTGGATGGAACCCTTCGCTCGAACGATCGACGCGGCAAAGAAGTACTTCGTGTCGGGCACCATGGACCGAGTCGATTCCAGGCTGGCGGGCCACGGGCCGACGTTGTTCGCGGGGCTATCGAAGCGTGTCGACTTGAAGCTCGTGAGCCGGTTGGAGTTCGCCTCGGGGGTGGTGGCGATGCGGTATGAGCCGAGAAGGAAGCCACTGGGCTTGCAGGATTCACGCTGTCAGAGCAAAATTGCCGCATGCGAGGACCCCTCGTTGCCGCTGGTGTGCCTCGACGTCGATGTCTGCAAAATCACCGTCAGTCAGACCAGAGGTACCGACGACCACGTGTGCGCCACGTTCAAGCGCGGCCATGATGTTGGCTTTGGCGGTATCCGGTTTGGTGTATTCAACAAAGACATCGCCGGGGTTGACGAGCGCATCGGCCGCGGAGCCGTAGACAGGACAGTCAAGGCGCGGCTCTCCCAGCACCTCCCCCAAAGCACGGCCGGCGTAAGTGCGGGACACAGCCGCGACGAGAGCGAGGTCCGCGGTCCGCGCCATCGAACGCGCGAGTTCGGAACCTGCCCAGCCAGTTGCACCCGCCAGACAAACTTTGATCACCGGAACTCCGTCTCAGCCAGTTCGAAAACGTCAGCGCCCAACGATACCGCGCACTGGCTGATGCGTCGATGGGTGCGAACACGGGCCGCGTGAAGTCGAGGTGAGCGTATAGGCGAGGATTTTGCTGCCCTCACTGCCCGCTTGTGATCGGAAGAGAGAGTGCCAAGATCATCGCTATCAGGTTTCCACACTTTTCGGCGTGTATTTCTGTTCGCTCCGAGCGCTCCAGCGGTACAGATTTTCATCCCCACAATGAGGGCATTTGATCGCAGTCAATTGGTCATCGAAATCCGTCAACGCTTTGCCGCCCAGCGCTGTGGCCGCAATCGCAATGACTAGCCCGCACGATCGGTTCTTACACAGCCAACCTACGTAGAGCTCGCCCGGCACCATCTGCTGCGGCGCCCTGACATCGACGTGGCGCAATGGGGCTGACGCGACCGTTTTGTGTAATGGCGTACCCCGGCTTTTTGTTGGACGTTTGATCGCCATGGCCACCTCTCCGCTGATGAACATAGGAGAGCCTACCGCGGCTGCAATGCCTCTGCCAGCCCCGACTCAACGGACAAAAGCAGGACATTATGCCTAGGCTCTACCCGTCGGCAGATCTCGATGTTGAGATTTGACACCGCTGGTTTGGAGGGCGATCGCGGGCGGGTCAAGACGACCTTAAGCGGACGAATCAGTGCGGCCGGCTTTCCGCGCCTTCCAGGCGATATTTGTGGGCCTCGGATGGATTGACTATGTAGCCATTGGGCGTCCGGACCAGGTCACGGTGCAGGGGGATTGCGCCAGTCGGCATGATCGGAAGGGACAAAGTGCCCGGCCATCGGAGCGTGATCTCGCGTATAGCGTTTTCCCGGAATCTGCTGGTCAGCGTTGGGTCTTTCCCTAATAGCCTTCGTCATTTTCTCAAGTTCATTGCTGCTAGCGGCATCAACGTGCATCCCCTCCGCTTCAGCCGCAGCGCACAAGACCGACAAGAATTGGCTGCGGTCTGCTTCCGACGGAAGTGGAACTTCGAAAGCGGCCGCAGTCCTTGCGCTCTCGGGCTGGGCTGCGCCGCATTCGGTGACTACCACGCAAATCGCGAGAGTTACAATCCACCGCACATGCTGAGGATACTACTTGAGTTGAAAAGTCTCATATTCGCCGTCGGCGAAAAACCGACGCACCCGTTCGAATTTATTAACACGTCAATTTAGCTGCTGGCCGGTAATCCAAGGTGACCCGAGCCGCCGGAGACAGCTCCCAGGAGCGACCAGCAGGAATCGGCTAAGCTAACGAGGAGCCGCCGGTGTTTTGGTAAGGTGAGGACATCGGCCGCGGGAGGGGTATGTCGGCGGCGCTGGTGATCGTCTATGTCTGTCTCGCGGCCGTCGAGGTCGCCGTCGTCGTCGCCTGGGTGCTCGCGACGCGTAGGCACCGCTGGCCAGTTCGCCCCTCCAGCGGCGACGTCATGATCGGCGGCGTGACGAGCTTCCTCGACACGCTCGGCATCGGTAACTACGCGCAGATCACGGCGTTGTTCAAGCTGCGCGGGCATCCGCCGGACGAGCTGATCCCGGGCACACTGAACGTCGGCAATGCCGTGTCGCGGATCCCTTCAGCGCGGTGCTCTTCATCACGACGGTCCAGGTCGAGCCCACGCTCCTGATGGCAATGGTCATCAGTGCCGGGGCCGGCGCCTGGATCGGCGCCGGCATCGTCAGCCGAATGCCCCGACGCGTGATCCAGGTGTTCATGGGCGTGGCGCTGCTACTCGCCGCCGGGTTCTTCACGATGACCAACCTCGGCGTCATCCCGCCGACCGGTTCGGCGATGGGGCTCGCGGGCTGGCGGTTTGCGGTGGCGGTCGTGGCAAATTTCGTCCTCGGTGCGCTCATGTGCGTCGGCATCGGCAACTACGCGCCCTCGATGGCGCTGCTCGCGTTCCTGGGAATGCACCCGATCGCCGCCTACCCGATCATGATCGCGAGCGACGCCATGTTGATCCCGGTGGCAAGTCTCGGCTTCCTGCGCTCCGGCCGCTTCGCCCCCGCGGTCGCTGTCGGGCTCACGCTCGGCGGAATCGTCGGCACGCTCGCCGCATTCCCGCTCGTGAAGATGCTCGGCAATCACCTCACGCTGATGCGCTGGGTCGTCACGGGCGTCATCGCCTATGCGGCCATCGCCATGCTCCGCTCCGCCCAGGCATCCCAGCCCGATGCGCCGGTGTCGACCGTGCCCGAATAGCGTTCTGCCAACTGCCGCAGACCGCACCGGCGCATGTGCATCGCCCCCACCTGTAGAATTTCTGTGACCGGATTTGGCCCAAACCGCCGGATGCGACCGGCCGCTTCCGCGCTCATCGAACTTTCGACTCGTTGTGAGCGGTCACGGAATCCGTAGAAAGCCGTGGTTCACATTGTTCGCATCAACGTAACGTCCCGTAATTGTTCCTCCATCGTTGATATTGTTTGAAAAAGTACCACTGCCTGAACCTGCGGTCGTCCCCGCGCCGGGAGCGTCGAACGTGATGAACTTGCCCCCGGTGCTGCGCAGGAAACCGTGGTTCCCGTTGTGCGCATCAATGTAGCGTCCCGTGATCACCCCTCCGTCGTTGATGCGGTTAGGAAATGTCCCAAAGCCCGAACCTGCAGTCGTAACTAAATCACCCGCCCTAAGGGCAATGCACATTCGTTTGCGGAATGTCACATGCGACGCGGGCAATAGTCGTCTTTCCGAGGGGGACCACTGATCGGTATCTCTCCAAGGTTCATTTCCCCGTCGATTGACTTGCCTGACGCCATGCGGCCGCAAGCGCCGCGGCTGCCGCAAGCTTATGTTTAGCTTGCCAGGATGCCCCGTCTGCGACGCCGACGGTTGCGGTTCGCTGCATTAGGCCTCTCACAACACCACCTTCGGGGGCGCCTGACTGAAAACTAGCAGCCCACGGCCAACTCGGCAACTTACGAGAATCTAGTCACGCGAGTGGCAGCTCAGGAGAGGTGAAATTTATCGTTTATGGCATCGGCGTCTGGGCCGCCATACGCCAGGGCGATCGGTCCTGCCAGCCTTTCAACGCCTCGGTCGCCCAGGCCGTTGTCTTGTCGGTATGACACAGAGTTGCAGGCATTCGGAATCTTCATCGCTTCGCTCTCCGCCGGCGTGATGAATTTGAAGGTGTGCGCACGCACATTGACGTCCGCGATCGTCTGCTCGATTTTTGGCATGTGGCAGGCGACGCACTCGCTGCCCGGGCTGCCCGGCGCGTGATGGGTATGCGCCTCGACGGTCGGCGCATGCGGCCGTTTTGAGTGTTGGGCCCATGACAGGTCGAGCAGATCTCCTTGACCGGCTTGATCAGCATGGCCTCATTGTCGGTGCCGTGCGGGTCGTGGCAACTCGACGCACGTGACGCCGCGCGTGTACATCAGGCTCTGCACGAAATCATTGCCCTGCATGCGGTTCTTATGCGCGGTGCCGTCGGGGAAATGCGTAAACGACAGCTCGCCCAGCTTGTGGTCTTCAAGCTTCCAGAAATCGCTCAAGCTCTTGCCCATGTGAAAGCCACCGGCCAGTCGTAGTATTTGCCTTTGATCGGATTGGTCAGCGGCTGGCCCTGCGAGTGGCACTGGATGCAGGTGTCGTTGGCCTGCACGTAGTCGAGCTTGGCGGGATTGATGATGTTCGGCGCGCCGGGATGCGCGACGTGATCGCTGCCGGGGCCGTGGCAGCTCTCGCAGCCGACGTTCCATTCCGTGACTTTCTTGGTGTCGATGTCGTAGTTGACCGAGTGGCAACCGTCGCAGAGCGGGCCGGTGGGCCGCTGCATGTTGTCGGGAGGATAGAGCGGCGCCCACCAGTCGCTGCCGTTCTTGACGAAGTACGGCCGCCAGATCTTATGGGTGACGTCCCACTGCGCGGGCAGCACGAAATAGTCGTCGCCGACCTGCTTGAAATAGCGCTGCTTCCATTTGCTGCCGTAGATCAGGGCGATCTCGTCCTTGGTGAAGTCACCAGCGGATCCGGTTTGGAAAGATCCGGAATGATCGCCTCGGGATGCCGTGTGGATCTTGCACCACGTTCGCCATGCGAGTCTTCTTCCAGCGATCGTAAATCTCGGTATGACAGTCCTTGCAGGCCGCGGAGCCCACGTAATGCGCGGCGCTGAGCGCCGGCACTGCTTCGGCCGCCCGTCGGCGGGGACAGCGCAGCGACACGCGGAAGATGTCGCAGGTATGCGCTTACCTGCCAGAGCTTTCGATCGGGCAACGTCCAGCCGGCATACCGGTGTGTCGGATGCCGTTCTTGAGGTGATAAAACAACTCGCCATCGCTCATGCCTTGGACGGCGGCCGCCTGCAAGTCCGGCGGCCGCGGATATTGGCCGCTGCCGATCTCGGTCTTGCCGCCGCCATCATAGGCATGGCAGATCTCGCACTTCTGGGTGTACACCGTGCCCCGCCTCGACCTCGGCGCTTCCCGGGCTCACGTCGAGCGGGATTTTGCATCGCTCTAAAACGCGACGGGCACCGTGTAGTGCAATAGCCATTGCGCGATGTTCGCCTCGAGGGCCGGGCGCATCCTCGCGAGCGCTCGAGCCCTCCCAAAGGATGAGTGCGCAGAGGCCGACGAACAAGACGGCAATCACCGCGGTGCTCGCCACAGTGATCTTTCAGTGCTTGTTTGGCTTTCATAAGAGGGCGCTCATGTTTGCCGAAAAACTTGACTAGCCTACCTCATACCTTGAGTGGATGCTCTGTGGCGGGCATTTCGTACCCGGGGCGTCCCGCGATCCTTGGGATCGGGCGTTCCATCTCGATCTCAAACAACGGATCCATGAAGTGGCCCGCGAATATTTTTACTAAGTGGCTCTTTTGTATGGGCCACGAATAGAACACCTTAAGAGAGAAATGCCGGGAGCCGCGGCCATGTCGCTTGGATAAGCACGGCGACATCATATCGCGACACTCATTATCAATTTCTAGGAGAAGAACTTGAATCATTTGATGCACACATCGATCGCAATGGGATTGGCCACAATCATAGGTGTCTCTTATCCCTGCGTCGGCGTTTCGCAGACACCCACGCCGACACCCACGATGCACGACGGGCAACACGACTTTGATTTCAACATCGGCGTGTGGCACACCCACATCAAGCGAATTCTTGATCCATTTGCGAGCGGTTCGGAATCCGTTGAACTGAATGGAACTGTGACCGTGCGCAAGGTGTGGGATGGCAAGGCGGAACTGGAGGAGATCGAAGCGGATGGGCCGAAAGGCCACTGGGAAGGCTCTCACGCTGTTTCTGTACAACCCGAGCGCGCACCAGTGGAGTCAGTCGTTCGTGAACAGCAAGGTGGGGACATTGTCGTTGACGTCGACGAATGTCGGAGAATTCAAGAACGGTCGAGTCGTACTGGTGGGTCAGGACAACACCGTGAATGACAAGACGATCTTGGTGAAGGCGGTCTGGTCCGACATCAAATCGGATTCGCACCAATACGAGGAGTGGTATTCGAATGATGGTGGGACGACATGGGTCCGGTCATTTGTCGCCAACTTGACGAGATTGAATAGAGAGTGCCGCTTCGTGGCCGACGGGCCAGACGTCGGTACACCGCTATTTCAGAAGTAGGACGCTCAAACCAACCGCGGCTTCGGTCAGAACCCGAAGCTCAACGTTAGAAAATCCTGGCCGCGATTGGGCTGCTTGATCCAGAAATTCGACCAGTGGTGTATGCCGAGCTCGAGCAGCCTGCCGTGCGAGTCCAGATCAAAGCGCGCCGCCACCAGATATGCGAAGTTCCACCGGGTGGTCTCGAGGTAGTCGATCTCAGACCGGTAGTTCGCGCCGAAACCGAAGTACAGCCTGCCCGGTGACCGGTGTAGCACCTGCCAACGCCGCATTGCAGTAAATCCCCAGTAAGGGTTGGTGGCGTGGTCGTCTTCGCGGTAGCGCTGCGCGTTCGCCATGCGGAAAGCGCCCAGCTCCCAACGACTCTCATCCAATTCTAGCGTTACAGGCACCAAGACTCCGTCTGTCCAGCCGAAAAGGCGATACGTCGCTCCCACGCCAACCAGTACGTTGCAGCGGGCACACAACCCGATGGAATCTTCCGCACGTGTTGCGCCTGGCTCGAACGCCACAAGCGCAGCCACGCAGATCAGGGTTAACCAGACCCGCGTCGGCAGTTTCTCGAAATCAAGTCGTACACTCACCGCGTGAACGTCCGCTGGTCAGCATTGCCCCAAGAGCAAGCACTCCAAGACTGGGCCCAAATTGCGGCTCCGGTCGCTAAATGCTGTGTGTTGGATCCTGCGGCGCGGGCCATGGGTGCTCGGACTTGCCGCTGAAGATCGCCTCCATCTCGGCGCGCTTGGACGTCCAGTCATGCCGTTCGATCTCGGCTTCAAGCTGACCCGGCGCCCAGCCGGCGTGGCCCAGGAAGATCCGCAGGCTGTCCATGGGCTTGTTGCGACCGAGTAGCTGGAGCAGCAACTCACGGTCCGCGCTCACGTAGACGCCATCACAGGCTTGGATCGCGTGGGCGGGCGGCGTGGCGGCGCGAAATAGAAACCACACAGACTCGAAGTCAACGGGTCCGCCGAAATACACTTTGTCGTGCACCTGCGCGAGGCGCGCGATATCCGGAAACAGACGAGAGACAGGAATCGGCATCGGTCTGTTGATGATGATGCCGATCGGGCCGAGACCGAGATTGTTCATCACGAGCACAATCGAGTCGGCGAAATTGGAATCGGGCAGGTGCTCTCGTGCGACGATCAGGATGGCGTTTAGAGACTTCGTATCTGCGCCGGATGCTGGCCATGAGGACCCAGACAGGAGCAGAAGAGCGCAGAGTCCTCCCGCCACGTAACGCTGAAAGTAGAAACCGCCCCTCACTGGCGACATTCACCCTCCCGGTGCCATCGCACATCGTCCGACCGCTCTGAGAATGTTACGCCCTCGACGTTACCGGTGCGCGTCACCAGCCGTCGATAAGGCGAGGAATGCCGGCAAGATCCTAAGGCCGCATCCGCGCCGCCCAACGATATAACAGAAACACCGTCAGTCCGAACACGCCGCTCCCGATCCATACCGCGGCGTTGTCGGCGAACTCATCGCCGACCAGGCCGAGCGGAAAATCCTTACCCGAGAATGCGACGCAGGCGGCGATGAGCACGCCCACCAGGCCCTCGCCGACAATCATGCCCGAGGCCAGCAGCACTCCGAGCTGCTTGGTGGCCTCGGGATTGGACGCGCGCTGCGCACGGCGGTCGTAGTACCAGCCCACGATGGACCCGACGACGACCATCAGGGTGCTTTGCGTCGGCAGGTAGATTCCGAGACCCACGGCAAGCGGCGAGAGGTGCGCCGAGCGGGTTGTGCGGCGTAGGGATTCGTCGGCGGCGATTACCAGCACGCCAACAAGCGCACCGATCCGGATCAGGCTCCAGTCGACGTTGTGCTGGATCACGCCCTGCGCCAGCGCCGAGATCAGGCCGGCCTGCGGCGCCGGCAACGGGTGCTCGTGGTGCGGACCGGGGGCGCCGGCGAAACCGTAGGCATGATTCAGCAGATCGAGGATCGGCGGAATGATCGCGGCGCCGGCGATGACCCCAATGACCAGCGCCACTTGCTGCTTCCACGGCGTGGCATCGACGAGCTGGCCTGTCTTGAGATCCTGCAGGTTGTTGTTGGCAATGGCAGCCGCAGCGAACACCACCGCGGTGACGAACAGCGCGTAGGCCACCAGCGCCGTACCACCGCCGGCCGGCAGGCCGGAGCGGATACCGGGCACCAGGAGGAGTGCTGCGCCGATCACCACCAGGATCCCGATGCCCGACAGCGGACTGTTCGAGGAGCCGATGAGCCCGGCCATGTAGCCGCACACCGCGGAAACGAAGAAGCTCATCAGGGCGATGTAGACCACGGCGCCAGCCACCATCGCGAGCATATGCCCGCCGAGGCCGCTGCCAGCGGCGAAGTTGGCGATCAGCGCGCCGATCGGCACCATGCAGGCCAGCGAGACCAGGGCGACATAGCCGATCGGGATGTCCTGCTCGGTGCGCGGCAGGAGTGCGGCGTTCCCAGCGGCGCGCGCCCGCGAGGCCGCCATGGCCGAGCGCAGGCCGGCGACCACCGGCCTGACGAGCTTCGCGAGGGTCCACACCGCCGCCACCCCGATGGTGCCGGCGCCGACGAAACGCACCTGATGACTCCAGGTGTGCTGGGCCAACTGAGCCATGGGGTCGGTGCTGGCGGCGAGCGCCGAGAAGTGCGGGACGCCCCAGGCCCAGCCGATCAGCGCACCGACGAACATAGCCATGCCGACCCACAGGCCCACCAGGTGGCCGACGCCGAACAGCGCGAAAGACAGTAAGAAATCGAAGCCGGTCACGCCGCCCCGTTCACCGCCGAGGCGAAAATACCGCACGACGTCGCCGGCGAAGATGCGCGTCGCCACGATGCACGCAAAGGCCGCCGCCACGATCGCGCCCCAGACCACGGCCGCCAGGCCGGCGCGGCTGTCTTCGACCGCCGCGGCATCGGCGTGTTCGCCGCCGCCGACCTTGAGCACCTCGGCGCAGGCGACACCTTCCGGGTAGGGCAGATCGGACTGCGTCACCAGCGCGCGCCGCAGCGGAATCGAATACATCACGCCCAGGATCCCGCCCAGGGCACAGATCGCGCAGCAAACCCAGTACGGAAAGCCGGTCCACCAGCCGATGATCACCATGCCCGGCAGCACGAAGATGATCGAGGACAGGGTGCCGGCCGCCGAGGCGACGGTCTGCACGATGTTGTTCTCCTGGACGGTCATGCCCTTGAAGCCGCGCAGCACCGCCATGGAAATCACCGCGGCCGGGATCGAAGTGGCGAAGGTCAGGCCCGCCTTGAGCCCGAAGTAGACGTTGGCCGCCGTGAACAGCACGGTGATGAGTACGCCGAGAACCAGGCCGCGCAGCGTCAGTTCGACGCGCGGCGTGGTGGCGAGCGATGCGGGCTTAGCAGGGCTGCTCATGTATCGTCCCCTTGCGGTTCTTGTCTTTTGTCGTTGCTGCGCGCCATGAGGCAGGCGAACAGGATGCCCACTTCATACCGCAGATACTTCGGCACCGCCATCACTGTCTGGAAAAGACCGGCCCGCCTGCGGAGCTAGTTTGCACGGTGGCCCGCTTCGTCCGCACTCAATCCAGCGGCGCCGCTTCTCGTCGGCAGCTTCAAAGCCGAACGATCATACGGTGCCGAAGAAGCAAATATTGACGCATTTCTTGACGAATAACGAGGGTCTCCCCTGTTGATGCTCATGGCGGGGCGGGCGAAGGCTGGTGCTTGCGCTATAGGTTTTCAAACAACCAGAGCGTGTGAGCTGCTCGAAATGCTGGCTAAGCGCGCTGGCGTACAGACACTTCCAATTGTGCGCTTCTAGTGCGTCTCCACGGCGGGCGTTCCGTCGGACCACATGGGCACCAGAACGAAGAACGTCGTGATGCGCTCCGAATCGTCCCTTGCCGCCAGTATCGGCGAGCCGTGGAGATCTGCGCCCCAGTCGCCGCCCTCGGCGTGGGCAGAAAAAAACATCAGATGCGGACGCCAGTGACCGGCGGCGTCCCCCAGGTATCCCTGTTTCGACATCATGAAAGCCACCGCGCCGGGGTCCGGCGTTGCGATGCGGCTCGCAGCAAGTTCAGCACTAGTGCGGTTGATCATGTCGGCCCTTGAAACGCCGGCGATGGCCCACTTCGTTCTTTCAAGATAGGCGGGAAGGACCGTGCGCGCGGCGGCGGAGTTGAAGCATATCGGTGCACGAAGCTTGGGATTCCAAAACTCCGCATCATCGAAGCCAGCCGCCCAGGACCGCTGGACCAGGCAGACAAAGCCGTTCTTACCCTTCAGCGCCGTCTCGTAACCGTGCTCGCCGAGGGTGAGAACGCTGGCATCGCCGGAGATCGAAATCGGCGCCGCGCTCCGCGACAGCGCGATCTCATCGGACGCACTTGCCACACGATATTGCTCGACAGGTGCCATGACCGGATAAGTGGGCTTCGCATCATCGGCCCGGACCGGCCCGATGGCGCCGAACAGGAAAGCCAGTCCGCACACTCCCGGCACGATCATCGGCCGATTTCTTGTCCACATACGCAACGCCCCCGGCTCTATAGTTTCCTATATGGTGAAGTATTAGCGAGAGCCACGCGATTGTCAACAGCCGCTCAGTCCGGAAACGATTTATGGCAGTTCGTGCAGCGTAGTATTGAATAAAAAGCGGCTGCTGAACTCTGTCACGTCACCGGCCTTCTTTCCGGCAACCGGCTGCAACCGCGCAGACAAAGGTTTGTGCCACTTCCACGCAAGCGACGCGACATCGCCAAAAATGCGCACCAACTGATCGACGCTGATGTCGCCGGGATAGGGGATGGTATCGAGGCCCGTGCCGCATACCGCAGAATAGGCGAGCAAGGAATCCGTGGTGATGCTTCCCTCGGCCCAACGTCGCGCCAAGAGCTTGTCTTCCATGACCGGAACCATCAGGCCGGAATATCCGACCTGCTTGACGGGAACCGCCTTGACTGCGGTGGTGATGATGAGCGCCGCCGTCATGGTCCCGCTCGATCCGAATTTCGCGCCGGTGTACGCTTCGATGGCCGCGCCGATGGATACATCCCCGAGCGGTGCCGGTGTGGGATCGACGCCCATGAAGGTCCACCGAGTCGATGCTGCGACCTCATTCCCGACCGATTCGGCTACTCTGGCGTGAATCGTCAATTGCTTGGTGAGCTCCGCAATCGAGCCATTGAAGTCGCCATGCGTACGCGCGAACACCTCTTGAACGACGTTGGCTCCCTCGAAACCAATTGAAAACTGCTTGCCGGCGCCCGTGTGGTACGTGCCCGGGTAGAACGGTCCGTAGGGCTTCAACATTGCGGTCGCGGTGAAGTTGAAATTTCCCTGACTCTGGCGGCTATGGTCGGTCAAGTAGCGCACCAATGCCGCGCTTTCACGGATGACCTTCCAATGAATGCCATCTTCAGCGGCAATGATGCTGTTCGCCTGGAGATTGGGCATTGTTGAAAGGGCTTTTTCGAGTAGACGCATGACGTGCGGGTCGTCTGAATCGCGCATCATTGCCGGCCCAACACTCGGAATAAAGTTCTCCTTGGCCGAAAGATCGTCGATCGCCTTCAACAGCCGCAGCGCATCATCGTCGGATTGCCCGCTGACGAGTTCTGCGAGCGGCTGAGTCACGATGCGAACGGTCTCGGTCTTGTATCCGCGCCGCGCGAAATCGCCTTCGACGGCGCGCAAGACGGTCAGCGCATCGGCAATCTGACGGTCAAAGGTCGCGGGGTCGAGACGCACGAATGCCGTAATCGCCCGGACGTTGGGCTTCGTATAGGTTTGCGCGTGACCCGTCGCTGCGAACAAGAGCAGCACGAACGCCCGCACAAGGCGCACTCGACGGTGATTCACCATTCGCCCCCTAGCATTTTTTCGCGGACATTCTGGCCATCTTACAGAGGAGCGAAGGCTCGAGCCAATGCCGGTACCGAGCCCCGCGATCCTCATTCCGGGGCAAAAGGCGGGCGCCCGCGGCTGCATGTCGTCGCGCACGTTCGTTAGTGTGATGGTCTTAACGGGCGCGCGACGGATACCGGGTTAACATAACCCCTCTATTGCCGATCGAGCATCGATAGGATCGTCCGATGACCCCGATTTGTCGTGCCACGTCTCTGCGCTCTCAACGCCACCCCGTGCGCTAACCGCCGTGGCCGATACGAAGCATCTGCTGATCAACGTGATTCTGTACGGTTTGTTGCCGCTGTGGGGCATTGCAGGCTTCATCGATTGGGTATGCCACCGTGCGACGCACGTCGAGCGCACGTCCGGGCTCAAAGAGTCGCTCATCCATTCACTCATGGGACTGCAACTCGGTATTCCAATTCTGTTGTGCCTCATCTTCAAGGTCAATGTACTGATCTTTTTCATCTGTGCCCTCATGTGGGCGCTGCATGAATTCGTGGCGCATTGGGATGTGCACTATGCCTCGCCATTGCGAAGAATCTCGATCTGGGAAGTGCACGTTCACAATTACATGGCGACGGTTCCGCTCTATCTCTTCATGCTCATAGTGGTCATCAATTGGGATGTCGCCGTGAAGGCCGTCACGTTCCAATGGAGCGGGCAGTTCACGTTGAATCGACTCATCTCGCCCCCGGGAACAGCCGCATATCTCCCCGAATACCTGGTGTTCATGAGTGTGTTGTGCGTGTTTCCATATCTCGAAGAAAACATTCGCTGCCTGAGATATGCCAGGTCGGTACGGATCGCGAAAGCCGCGCGAACCGGCCATCCGTGAACGCCTTCCTGACCAGCACAGGCGCGTTTCTTCCGGGGCCGCCGATCGCTAACACCGAGATCGAGAACTATCTGGGTCTGGTGGAAGGCAAGCCCAGCCGCCTCAAAGCGCGGATTTTGAAGTCCAATGGAATTCAGACGCGCCATTATGCGATCGACAAGGCCCAGCGAACCACGCACTCCAACGTCGAGATGGCGGTCGCCGCTGCGACGAAGTGTCTGGATGATTCACCGGTCCCGACGAAATCCGTAGGCATGCTCAGCTGCGCGACCACGCAAGGGGACATGGTGGTTCCAGGCTTCGGCAGCATGGTGCAGGCCGGACTCGGCGTGCCGGCGGTCGAGCTCCTGACCACTCATGGAATCTGTTCCAGCACCGTCATGGCAATGAAAGCGGCGGCGAACTCGTTGCGGCTCGGCGAACACCGCAGCGCACTGGTCGTCGCCAGCGAGCTCGCTTCTAGACTGTTGAAGAGCACGCGCTACGAGGCTGCCGGCGGCTTGGCGGCCATGGATTTCAACTCCGAATTCCTGCGATGGATGTTGTCCGACGGCGCGGGCGCGTGTCTGCTGGAAAGTGCGCCGCGTGGGCGGTGCCTGCGAGTCGACTGGATTCGCTCCTTCTCCCACGCCGATGCCCTTCCCGTATGCATGGGAATCGGAATGCCGACGGATGCCAGAGACACCCGCACCTGGCAGGACTTCCCAACCTACGCGCAGGCCGAGGAGGCTGGGGCGCTGCTCATCCGGCAGGACGTGAGGCTCCTCGAACAGATGGTCAAACTGGGGGTCGATGGAGCACTGCGTCTGATTGAGGAGGGAGTGCTCATGACTCAAGAAGTCGATCATTTCCTTTGTCATTATTCGTCGCATCATTTTCGCGGCAAGATCGCCGACTTGTTGGTCATGAGTGGCGCAAACATTCCCGAAGACCGATGGTTTACCAATCTCTATTCCCGCGGTAATACGGGCGCGGCGTCCATCCTTATCATGCTCGATGAATTTTTGCGCGACGGCCGCGCGGCGCTCGGCGACCGGATACTGTGCATGGTTCCTGAGAGCGGGCGGTTCAATACGGCCTATATGCACTTCACTGCCGTGGGAGAATGAGGTGGAGACAAGCGAAATCAAACGGCCGCTTGCGCTGACAGAATTGGGCCAAGGCACGCTGCGGCGCCTGGTGCGCGCATGGTTCCAATTCGAGCGTCGTCTTGCCGTCGTGCCCATCGTTCGACGGCTCGATCTCGGCACGTTTACCCGCGAGGACTATCAACGTCTGCTGCTCAACCTGCGGCCTCAGGTGGTCGAGGGATCGCGCTGGATCAGTCGCTGCGCCTCGAGTTTTGATCGCGAGCACGCGGATATTCGTTCAGTGGTCCTGTGCCATGCCCATGACGAGCACCGCGATTACGAGATATTGGAAACGGACTATGTGGCGACCGGCGGCAACCTCAAGACAATCCGGGAACAACCCAGAAATATCGGCTCAGAAGCGCTGAACGCGTTCCTGATGCACCGTGCCGGAGAGCCGAATCCCGTAGGTCTTTTGGGCGCCATGTGGATCATCGAGGGGCTGGGTGAAAAAATGGCTGCGAATTGGGCGGATCGCGTCCAGGAGTTAACCGGCGTAGACAGTGGCTGCACGAGATTTCTTCGCTATCACGGCGACAACGATGATTCGCACATGGATAAGCTGTACGGATTGATCGATAGAGTGTGCATCAATCAGGGCGTCGCGGACGATGTGGTGCTTACGGCGAGCGTTGTCGGGCGCTTGTATGCCATGCAACTCGAGGAGATCGACGTTGAACCCTGAATTCTACCGCAGCCGCAGCCCCTATTTGCAGGCAGTAGCGATCGACAACTCGATTCCGATCGACCCCGCAGCGGTCGATCTATGGTTGCGAGATGTGGACAATCCGCTCCGCTGGTTCATTCGGCCGCTGCTACAGTTCTTCTTTGCGATTCTTCTGCATATCACCTGGGCGCTGAAACGATTGCCGCTTCCGCAGTTTCGAGCTCATGGGCTTCTGCAGCGAATGATTTGCTGGTTTTGCCGGAATGCGGTGAGTCCCGAGGCGAATCTCCTCATTCTTCGGCACTTTGCAACAGAGTCCAACATCCTTAATTTTCTGCGTGACAATTCCGGCGCCAATACTGTGCCCGCATTGCAGCTGTATCCGCAGAAGATCGACGACATGCTCGAGCATACCTTCGTCCGGCACGATCAAGAGCTATTCCGGGTGTTACGCGATATCGGGCGATGGGATGAAACGCAATGGGAAAGGCCTGCCTGCGAGCTCAAGTGGACGAACTGGCGGCCACTGACATTGGAACTTCAGTCCGTGCCGCGGCGAGCCACGCAGCTGCTTGATTTCGAGACTTCCCACTCGTTATTTATGTGCTTGTTTTGCCTGTTGCTGACGGCCGAGGAATACCGGGACTCCATCAATGGTTTCAACCTCGATCAGTCGGTCGCCATTCGGATCGGAAAAATGATCGGTGACTCGAGCGTGGTGGAGTTTGCGTACAACAAGCATCCTCTCTACCTGGTTGGACCCTGGAATCTCTCCCAGAGGTTCTTGATGCACGGGTTTTTCACGGAGTATCTGCACGGAAGACTTGAGAAATTGCGCAACGCGGATGGCCGGCCCCCCTGTTTGCTCAAGATCTCACCTGCCGCGCCGATAGTCTAGGCTCCAGAACATATCTTAGGATCGTCTTATGGCTGCCATCAAAACGGCATTCGGTGGCTTGGCTTGGCTCAGGAACTCGGCGCGGCTGCGTGAGTTGGAGTCCCTTTATGCCGCGATCAATAAGTCGCAGGCCGTCATCGAGCTGGGCATGGACGGCACGGTCCTCGCCGCGAACGATAGCTATTTGAAGATGTTCGGCTACACCCTGGCGGAGACTCTCGGGCAGCCGTACACGTTGTTCGTCAATCCGGCGGACCGCGAGGCCGCGGAATATCGCGCCTTGTGGGAACACATGCACGCGGGTCAGTACGAGCAGGGGCGCTTCCGGCGCATGGGCAAGAACGGCCGCGAGGTCTGGGTGCGTGCAAGCTTCAATCCGCTGATCGGTCAGGACGGCAAACCCTGGAAGGTGGTCAAATTCGCAAGCGAAATTACACCGATCATCATCGAGGCGCGGGCTTTCGATAGTGCAGTGCAAGAATCCCAGGATGTGATCCAGTCGGCACTCAGCGGCGCAGGCGATCGGCGCATCAGTATGGACGGCAAGACGGGTAACCTCGAGCTACTGACGCGCAGCATCAACCAACTGATCGGCAGCGTTTCTACGACGGTGGCGGAAACGATGCAGGTCGTGCAGCGGGCGGTCGAGGGCGATCTTACGTCGCGAGTGAAGGTTGACGACAAGTCCGGGCACTTCAAAGCGCTCGCCGTATCGGTCAATTCGATGATTCAGTCCATGATGGAAGTCGTCACGAGTTTGACCAAGACCTCACACGAGGTGCAGCTTGGCGCCGAGGAGATCTCCCGCGGCAACCTCGAATTGAGCAGGCGTACCGAGGAGCAAGCCTCCAGCCTGGAGGAGACGGCCTCCTCGATGGAGCAGATGACCTCGACCGTCAAGAACAATGCGGATAACGCGGCGCATGCCAGCCAGTTGGCGGAAGCGGCGCGCGAGCAGGCCGAGCGCGGCGGCCGTGTCGTAGGCTCGGCCGTAGCCGCGATGAGCGAGATCAACGCTGCGAGCAAGAAGATCGCCGACATCATCGGGGTGATCGATGAGATCGCGTTCCAAACGAATCTGTTGGCGCTGAACGCAGCGGTGGAAGCCGCCCGGGCAGGCGAACAGGGGCGCGGCTTCGCGGTGGTGGCATCCGAGGTGCGCAACCTCGCCTCGAGGAGCGCAGGGGCGGCCAAGGAGATCAAGGCGCTGATCCAGGACTCAGTCGGCAAGGTGAACGAGGGGACGAGGCTGGTGGATGAATCGGGCAAGGTGCTCGCCGAGATCGTGACACGCGTGAAGAAGGTCACGGATGTGATGGCGGAGATCGCCAACTCGAGCCGCGAGCAGGCCTCGGGGATCGAGCAGGTGAACAAAGCCGTGACCTCGATGGACACGATGACGCAGCAAAACGCGGCGCTGGTCGAAGAGGATACCGCGGCAGCGCAGGCGCTGAGCGCGCAGGCCGCGGGCCTGACGAAGCTGATCGCCCACTTTCGACGAGCCGAATCAACGCCATCAAATCGCAGCAGCGATCCTCGCGAAAAAAGCGCCGCCGACCCGCCCACCAGCGGCAGCCGTGCTCGCGGCTAGCTTCGTCGCAACGTCCTCCGCGAGTAAACGCCCGATCAATGGGCAATCCCGTCCAGCTCGCTCAGCTCGTTCTCAGAGAGGGTCAGCGCGGCAGCGGTGATGTTCTCGCGCAGATGGACGAGGGATGACGTACCCGGGATGAGCAAAATGTTTGCTGAGCGTTGCAGCAGCCACGCCAGGGCGATGGCCATCGGTGTGGCGTCGAGACGGGTGGCAACGGAGTTCAATGTGTCGGATTGCAACGGCGTGAACCCGCCGAGTGGGAAAAACGGTACGTACGCGATGCTCTGCCGGGCCAAGTCGTCGATCAGAGCGTCGTCGCCCCGATGCGCCAGATTGTAATAGTTCTGTACGCAGACGATCTCGCAGATCCGCCGTCCTTCCTCGATCTGCGCGGGAGTGACGTTGCTCAGTCCGATGTGACGCACCAAGCCTTGCCGCTGCAGCTCCGCCAGAACCGTGAGGGGTGCCTCGATCGACCCCTCGGCGGGATGATGCACGTTGAACATGCTGCGCAGGTTGACGACGTCGAGGACATCCAAGCCCAGATTGCGGAGATTGTCGTGGACCGCCTGCGTGAGTTCTTCCCGCGAGAGGGCTGGAATCCAAGATCCATCCGCGCCGCGCCGGGCGCTGATCTTGGTGACGATGACGAGATCATCGCCGTAGGGCGCCAGCGCTTCCCGGATGATTTGATTGGTGACGTGCGGGCCGTAGAAGTCGGCGGTGTCAATGTGGTTCACACCGCTCGCAACGGCCTCGCGCAGCACAGCCAGCGCCGCGTCATGATCCTTGGGTGGGCCGAAAACGGCGCGTCCCGCGAGTTGCATGGCCCCATAGCCAAGGCGCTTCACGACGCGGTTGCCTAGCTTGAAGGTGGCGGATCTATTGATGATGGACATATAAAGCTCCTGTGATTCAGCTCATGCTAATCGTGGCTCGTTCGTTCGACAATTGGCTATAATCTGCACAGGCCGTGCGAGATGACGAACAATGGAGACCGATCTCAGTGACTTGAACGCCTTCCTCGCGGTGGCGCGCGCCAAGGGCTTTCGCGACGGCGCACGTGCGAGCGGCAGCAGTGCCTCAGGGCTGAGCGAGGCAGTACGTCGGCTCGAAACGCAGCTGGGCGTCAGGCTCCTCAATCGCACCACCCGCAGCGTCGTCCCGACCGAGGCGGGGCAGCGCTTGCTTGAACGGCTCGGGCCCGCGTTGAATGAGGTGCACGCAGCCCTCGACGTGGTGAATGGCTTTCGCAACCGGCCGGCGGGGACTTTACGGCTCAATGTCCCGGTCAGCGCGGCGCGCTTGACGCTGCCCGCGATCGTTCCGCCCTTTCTCGCTGCCTATCCCGACATCCGGCTGGAGGTCATTGCCGAGGACAGCTTCATCGATGTTCTGACGGCCGGCTGTGACGCGGGCATCCGCTACGGCGAGCGGTTGGAAAAAGACATGATTGCGGTTCCGATCGGGCCGCGCGTACAGCGCTTCGCGACTGCCGCAGCTCCCGCCTATCTCGAACGTCACGGCCGGCCGCAACACCCGCGCGACCTGCTGAGCCATGCCTGCCTGCGCGGCCGCTTCACCAGTGGTGCAATGACGCCGTGGGAGTTCGAGTGCGGCGGGGAGGTGGTGCAAGTCGATCCTTCCGGTCCGCTCCTCGTCCAGGTGGGTACGGCAACCGATCTTGCGGTCGAAGCATGCATTGCCGGTACCGGCATCCTGTACCTTTTTGAGGACTGGCTACGTCCGCATCTCGACAGCGGCGCGCTAGAACCCGTCCTAGAACCCTGGTGGCAGCGTTTTTCGGGGCCTTTTCTCTACTATCCCGGCCGGCGCCTTCTGCCTGCACCGCTGCGCGCGTTCGTAGATTTCATCAAGTCGTCGGCCGGCCAGGCGTGAGACCGTTGGCACCCGCACCCATCTGCTTCGTCAGCTCAGTGCAACGCAGGCGGCTGTGCTGCCGCAAGCTGCCGCAGGTGGCGCATGCGCTCATCCGTTGAGGGATGGCTCGACAAATATCCGCCGTTCGAGGATCCGGAATGGGAGGCCGCCAATTTCTTGAGGGCGTCAGCAAGCAAAGCCGGCGACATACCGTTGTGGATCAACAGCGCCGCCCCATAATCGTCCGCCTGCTCCTCGAGGTCTTGCGAGTACCTCGCCTGCACAATGGCGGCCGGCGCCGCCGCCAACAAGTTGCTGATGTCGCCAATGTACAGAGTCCAGAAAGCGCCCACCGCGGAACTCTGCAACAGCAGTTGCAAGCCGTGCCTTCCATGCGCATGACCCAATTCATGGGCGAATACCGCCATTATCTCCGAGTCGTCACCAATTGAGGTGAGCAATTCATCGAGCACGATGATCGTTCCATCGGGCAACGTGAACGCATTCGCTCCAAGTTGCGGCGAGCTGCGAAACAGCAAATCTGAATCGGGGGTGCCGCCCTCCGGCAGTTGCAGCGCATGAAATCTCGCACCGAGCAACTGCTGGCGCTCCTCGGCGATCTTGCTCGGCATGAGAATTTTGCCGTCCAAAACGTTCAGTGTTTGTACCGACAGCGTTTTCCCTATTCCCGGAGGCAGATGATGAGCGCCTTTTGCGGCCGCCCAGGGCAGCGCCCACTTGTACGCTGCGAATGTAAGCGCCACACACGCAACGATCGAGAACAGGACAAATTGCAGATGGCGCTGCATGCGATCGACCCATCCATCGCGATGCGCGGTCGACGACAGCAGGGTGTCGAGTGCATCCAGATCACGTACTTCGCAGAATGCGCCGTCCTGAAAGCGCAGCCGGCGCGGCGCCCGCCCAAGCCTTTCATCCACCTTTACCGCGGCGAAAGGCACGCGGAGTTGGGTGTCCTCGCCTGCGACGACGAGATCCGCGCCGTCCACGGACAAATTCACGGCGCGCACGCGAGTCGAGCGTCCGTCGAAATATTTCGCCTGCAGCATACGCGGCCCTTCCGGGCCTATAACGAAATATCGAAATCGAACGCAGTCGCCGCTTCTTCGCCGACGGCGCCGAGCGTTTCGGGTTCCGCGGCCAGGAATTCCTGAAGATCGCTGGCCGGCAGCAACCGCACGGATTCCAACTGAAACTTCGCCAGACGTACCATCGCCCACGGAATGAACAATCCCAGGGTGAGCACGACCAGCACAAAGTTGCTCACCGAGATCCAAACGAGGCCGGGCGCCGACATTTTGCACTCGATGCGATGTTCGCCGAGGCGCGTGCTGCTCCAGATCAGGTTGGTAACGAACGCATGAAATACCGGCCCAACCGTCATGCCCATCAGGATCAGGGCACCATAGAGGATGGCCAGCGCCCTGAATACTGCATGCGGATCGGCATGGCCGCCATGCTTCTGGACCTGAGACAACGCGGCCAATGCGCCGCCGATGCCGCTGAAGCCGATCACGATTGCAAACACCACGACGGCGGCCAGCAACAGTAGATAGATCGCATAGAATTGTCCGGCGCGCGCATGAAAGGAACAGCGAGTGCGTCCGAACCAACTATTGTCATGCTGATAGGCTTTGAGCCGCTGATGCATGAAAGGCGCCATCACGTAAAGCGTGATCAGCGTCAGGAACCCGTTGAGGAGGAAGACGCGATAAGACCCCGCGACAGTGCCGCGAAAATGAAAGCGAGTGCCGCGCCAACTCGTGTTATAGAGCCGAAACCGCAACGAATTGCGCAGCAGCCACGGCATGACGATCGCGATGCTGATCAAGATGACGATCGTTACCGGGGAATGCAGGCGTACCGAGTAGTTATAGGCGATCAGCATCACCAGCGCTATCGCACGGCCGAACAATATCCGACCGGGACTGCCGTGAAAATCGAAGCCCGAGCCCGCCAGTTCGGTGTGCCGGTAGAAGTACTGCAGCCGCCGCACCTTGGCCCACGCCGAATAGATGCCCAAGGTTACGATCGTCAACAACAAATTGACGATCCAAATCCCGAAATATTCGGCGCCGCTACCGGTGAAATACAACTGTTCCGGTGCAAGCGGCGCAGCGGCTCGCGAAGGCGATTCGCTTCCGGAGACTTTATCCATAGATCCAACTCCCTTTGAATTTTACAGATGCCCCAAAATAGGCTACCACAAGCGCGATTAGGGCGCGTGTACGCGCATCCCGGACGGATCAATCAAGCGGGATCATCGTGCCTGGAGCAACCTTCATCGCTGGCGCAATCGAGTGCCGAGACGTACCGACATTTCGATCTCTTCCGGTGCAAGCTTGCTGGGGAAGTAAGCACCGGACACGTGCGCTGCGTGGAGGCTCGCACCCTCCATTGGGCAGGTGCGGAGGTCAAGCCCCCGCAGATCGGCCTGGCGAAAGTAACAGTCGGAGAAATCGATGCTTGCGACGTCCATTGCGCGTAGATCGAGGCCGCGAAAATCGCAGCCGCGGAGGTCGCATGTCTCGCCGGCTTTCCTGCGCCGATTGAATTCCTCGCTGCGGCCTTCGCGCAAGAGCAGGTAGAGGGGATCGGCTGATTTGCGTGGTTTGCCGTCTGACATGGCCAACACATCGGCGCGGCAGCCCAAGTCTTGACCCCAAAATCACGGGCTCCGGCCCAATTGAGCCGAACCAGCCCTCATTTTTCTTCAAAATATCGGCAGCGCGGCCATTTCTCCGGGTGGTACGCCTTCGGTAGGCAAGCCCGCCTTTGTCCAAGCGCGCAGGCCGCCCTTGATCACGGTGACGCGTACGCCCTTTTCCTCCAGCATTTTCTGCAGCTCGCGCGCGACTCGCGTGCTCGTGGCTTGACGAACACAGGTGCAGTACACATAGACGGTTCCCGCGCCGGGCATTTCCGTGCCGGGCTGATGCAGCGAGTTGGGGTCGAGTCTTCGTGAACCTCGGATACGCGTCGCCTTGGCATCGAAATAACCGTGGCTGCGGACATCGTAGACGTGGGCACCGGCTGAAATTTCGCGCGCCGCCTCGTCTGGATCCGCGAACGGCACTGCGCTCAGCGCGCGCCCTCGGATCCATAGCCACGTCCGAAACATCAAATATCCGACAATCAAGGTGATGACGACCCAACCCACTATCCGCCCTGCCGCATTGTAGCCTCGGGTAACCGAGTCCAACGCGCCGCTGAAGACAAACCCGACACCAAAATACGAACCTGTGTAGAGCGCGGCGCCCGCCAAGTCCAAACGCAGAAAGGTCGCCAAGCGCATATTCATGCTTCCTGCGAGCGGTGGCGCCAAGGTGTTGATTCCCGGAATGAATTTCGCGATGACGAGCAGCGTGCGCCCGCGGCGGAAGAAACTATCCGCCGATCGCAGAATGCACGATTCCGGGTTGAGCGAAATACGACACAAGATGCCCAACAGCCACCAGCCGGTGTAGCGGCCCAGAAAGAACATCAGCGTGTCGCCCGCGAGCATGGCGAACAGGGCTGCGCCGAGCGCATTGGGAATTTGCAATAAACCACGCGCCGCCGCGCCGCCCGCGATCAGCAGCACCAGAGCGGCGGGCACCGGCAATCCGACCGCCTCGAGGAGTACCGTGGCAACCAGTATCGAGTAGCCGTGCTGCGCGAGTACGCTATTCCAAGATCCCATGTCGACGCCCGTTCAAATGCCGCGAGCGGCAGTATAAGGCAGGGGCATTTTCATTGACGCAGCGACGAGCCGGCGCGCGTGATGAATGGCGTGACAAGCGCCGCAGTTTGACCAAATCGACCAGCCATCAACCTTCCTCTTGGGATATCGTCGTATAGTCCGATGGAGCGCCAATCGTTGTTTGCGAGTGCGGAGGTCTGAGGAGTACCGATGACCGAGGACTGGACCAAGTGGGAGAACCTGGTTATCAACGGCGTGTTTCCGCTGCGCCGCTTTCTGGGCAAATCAGACCACAGCGTTGTATTCCTCACTGACTGCAAGTCACAGCGCCTGCCCGACGCTGCCATCAAGCTGATCCCGACAGGCCCGAATCTAGCGGAAGCGCTGCTTGCACAGTGGAGAACGGCTGCAGCTCTCGCACATCCACATTTGATTCGCGTGTTCGAGTCGGGCCGATGCCAGCTCGGCGGGCAGGATTTCATCTTCGTGGTGATGGAATATGCCGAGCAAACTCTCGCGCAGATTCTGCCCAACCGGCCCCTCACTTCCGACGAAGTGCGGGAACTGCTGCTCCCGGCCCTGGACGCCCTGGCCTTTCTACATCGCAAGAACCTGGTGCACGGCCAGCTGAAGCCGCCAAACTTTCTGGTCGTCGAAGATCAATTGAAGCTGGCGAGCGACAACATCCGTCCCGCCGGACCGCCTACGGCACGCGGCGCCCAGTTTTCCGTGTACGATCCTCCGGAAGCCAAGGACGGCAGCCTTTCCGCTGCCGGCGACATTTGGGGTCTCGGTGTGGTAATCGTTGAGGCGCTGACCCAGTCTCCGCCGGGATGGACCGATCAAGGAGCGGGAACCGTCTCCTTGCCCGCGGCGCTTCCTGCCACTTATGTCGACATCGTACGGCGATGTCTGAGCCGCAATCGCGCCGGCCGTCCCTCCATCGGTGAACTCGAAGCCCAGATCAAGGTCGCGCAACAAGCGTCCGTGGCCCCGCCTGCGCGGGCGCTCCTGCGCGAGATACGGGCTGTCACTGCGCGGACGCTGCCACGGGCGCATTGGCTCGCCGCCGGCGTCGCGGGGATCGTGATTGCGGCCGCACTTTTGATCGGCTTGCGCTCGATGCAGAGCCATCCCAATTCGCAGCAACCCGCGCCAGCCTCGGCTGACGCGGACCGGGATTTTTCGCAACGGGCCGCCCCGCCCGCAGCCGCCGCGCAAAATCCGAAGACGACGATGCCCACGCCTTCCCCCGTGCTACATCAAGAAATTCCCGATGTACCGCGCTCTGCGCGCGCGTCGATACGCGGCAATATCAAGGTCACGGTTCGGGTCTCTGTCGATCGCGCCGGCAACGTCGTCGGCGCGACCTTGGAAGAGCGCGGATCAAGCAAGTATTTCGCGCGCCTTGCAACCGAAGCCGCGAGAAAATGGAAGTTCGTTGCCGCGGACGACCCGCCGTCTCGAGCGTGGCGGTTGCGGTTCGAGTTCACTCGCGGCGGCGCTACGGCGCATGCCCTCTCGTCACGCTCCTAGTGCGCCTTAAGGATCGTCAGGCTCGCCTCAAGGCCATGCGCGTCTGCGTCACGTAGACAATCGCGCTGACGCCGATGAGGGCGACAAGACCAAGGATCTCGTCACGCGATGCAAGGGCAATCAGCGCCATCATGCTGGCACAGCCCACCACCGTTGCCGCGCCCATCCCGCGAAAGTTGAGCGGCTCCCCGGCCTGAGCTACGCCCTGGCGCGCCAACTTCCACGCGGCGGCGCAGCCGGCAACATAGAACGCCGCACTGGCCAGCGCCGACAGCACTGCGAGTTCAGCGAACGTACCGGTGAGCGCAAATATCGCGGCCAGAATGGCATAGCAAGTGATCGCCACGTGCGGCGCGCGGGTGCGCGCATGGAGTCGCCCCAGCGCGCTTGGCAGCAATCCATCGCGCGCAAACGCGAACAAAATACGCGGGCTGCCGAGGATATCGCTGCTCAAGTAGCCGAACATCGACAACCCGGCGCCGGCCAACATCAGAATTCGCAATGCCGGACTGATCCGCGCCATCGCATCTGCCAGCGGCACCGGCGAGGATGCGAGTGCGGGACCTAATATCCCTTGGGCGACGATTTGGACGGCCACGTACAACAGCGTCACCGCTCCCATGGCCAAGGCAAGGGCACGCGGAATGGTGCGTTCGGGCCGCGCCACCTCGCCGCTGGCGCAAAGCGAGGTCTCCATGCCCATGAAGGCAAAGACCGCGAGGATCATGGCGCGGCCGAATCCGGCACTCCCGGACAAGCCGGGTCCGTGGAAATTTGCCGAATGGGTTGCGCATACTCCCACGATGACGAAGATTGCCAACGGCAACAGTTTCAGCAGAGTGGCGGCGTTGACCAAGCGCATGCCGCGCGCGACGCCGCCCAGATTGACGAGCGCGATACCGCCAATCGTGGCCAAAATGACGAGCGCGTGCGCCGCTGTCGCGATTTTTTGCGGCAATACCGCAACCACCACGTCCGCCAGCGCCGCCGCGATGCCGCCGCATGCCAGCACGTCGCTGAACCACAGCAGTGTGCCTGTGGCATAGCCGGTGAGCGGGCCAAAGGCGGCTTCGATATAGCCATAGGCGCCGCCGCTGCTCGGTATGCGGCTTCCGCCTTCCGCGAAGCAGATGGCCACTGAGCCGACGGCGATCGCGCAGACCAGAATCGCCAAGGGCGCATAGGGGCCGACATTGGCGGCAAGCGCTGCGGGCACCACGAATATCGAGGCGCCGACCACCATGTTGATGATGCTGGCGGCGAGTCCCCACGCCCCGACTGTACGAATCAACCCAGCATCGCGCGTGCTCGTGTCCATCGGCGCACCGTACCACGGTTGTTCGCGATCCGCCGCCGCCTCACGCCCGATGCTCGCGTCCCACCGGAGAAGTCAGTGCGGCGTTCGTGCCGAGCCTTGCTCGCGCTTGAGCGCCGACGGTGAAGTGCCGAGCATCCGCAAAAAGCTGCGGCGCATACGCTCGGCACTGCCGAAGCCTGCGGATCGCGCAATCACCTGGGCGGACTGAGCGCCGCTCTCGAGTGCGGCGCGGGCCGTTTCGACCCGCACCCGCTCCACTGCCTTGGCCGGACTGACGCCGATCTCGGCGCGAAACACCCGGGCAAAATGCCGCGGACTCATGCAGCTGAACCGGGCCAGATCCGTGACGCTCAGCCGCTTCGTCAAATTGCCGCGCACGTGATCCAACAGCTCTGCGAAGCGGCCGTCGGCGCGCTCCATTTCCAACAGCGAGGAGAACTGCGATTGGCCGCCCGGGCGACGGTAGTAGACGACGAGCTGCTGCGCGGTCTGGCGGGCGACGCGTTCTCCAAGATCCTCGGCGATCAGCGCGAGCGACAAATCAATTCCGGCGGTAATGCCGGCCGAACTCCAGATGTTGCCGTCCTTGACGAATATTCGATCCGGCTGCAATTGCACTTGCGGGAATTTCCGCGCGAAATCCACGGTGCGGCTCCAATGCGTCGTGGCGCGCTTGCCGTCGAGGGTACCGGCAGCCGCCAGCACGTAGGTTCCCGAACACACGGTCGCCACGCGCCGCGCCGACCGGGCGCAGGCGAGTACGAAGCGCCGGGTCGCGCCGCAGGCGGCGGCGCCGCGTGATCCATCGCCGCCGGAAATCACCAGCGTATCGATCGCCGCGGCGCGGCCGCAGGCGGCGGCGCGCAGGCAGACGCCCGAAGAACTGGCGATGAATCCGGGCTGCGCCGCAACGACCCGCAATGCGTAGGATCCGGGCCTGTATCGTTCGGCGATCTCGAACGCAGCGATCGGGCCGGCCACGTCGAGCAGCTGAAAGTCCGGGTAGATCAGGAAGGCGATGCGGCGCGGCATGGCAGAAATCGGCGGAATATTGTCATTTACGCCAAAAGCTTAAGTTGCGATGATGTCCGCGTCAAGCTTGCTGAGGACCGCAACATGAGCACCGAATTCCCCGTCGTCTTCGCACTCTATCCGCGTGTGACACAACTGGATTTCACCGGCCCGTTCGAAGTATTCGCGCGTCTGCCGCGCGCCAGGTGCGTATTGGCGTCGGTGCGGGGCGGAAGCATTGAGGGCGATGGGAACATGACCTTCGCCAATGTGGCTCGGCTCGGTGATATTTCCGATTGCGCACTATTGTGCGTGCCCGGCGGCTTTGGAACCGTCGCCGCGATGGAAGATCAGGACTACTTGGGCGAACTGCGGCGCCTCGCGGCAACGGCGCGGTACGTCACGTCGGTCTGCACTGGATCCTTGCTGCTCGCGGCCGCGGGACTGCTGGCGGGGAAGCGCGCGGCCTGCCACTGGGCATGGCGCGACTCGCTTGCCGCGTTTGGAGTGACGCCCGATCCCGCCCGCGTCGTGCAGGATGGCAACGTGATCAGCGGCGGCGGTGTGACCGCCGGCATCGACATGGCGCTCACCGTGATGGCGGAGATTGCCGGCGCGGAATACGCCCAAACCGTGCAGCTCGCGATCGAGTACGCACCTGCGCCGCCGTTCGATTCCGGCTGCCCCGAGCGCGCGCGTCCGGAGGTGGTCGCCGCCGCGAGAAAGCGCCTCGACGCGATTCGCGCGGATCGCGACGCCGCGGTCGCTCGCGCCGCTCAGGCTTTGCGCCCGCCGTTGAGCGCTTCACTTTGCGGGCCGCCTGAACTTTAGAATGAACTGATCGGTCCGCCCCCGAATCGAGGCATCGAAGACTCCAGCCGTGTGCGGGTCCAAGGGGTTGGCGAGCAGGACGCTCTCGCCTTCGAACTTGAAGCCCGCGGCCTCGACTTCGCGCCGGACGGTGGAGGGCTCTATGCGATGCAGCGTGTCGGTGACGTCGGCGGGCGATCCGCTCGCCGCGACGTGATCCAGCACGAGATAAACCCCGCCGGGTTTGAGCGCCGCATACACCGTCCGGTTGAACGCGGCCATATCCACGGGTCCCATGAAGGGGTCGTGCAGATCATGGTAATTTTGAGAAATCCAGAATACGTCGAGTTTCTCCGGGTACTTCGCTGCGTCCAACGCCGATGCGAAGGTCACGGTGACATTCGGATGCGCGACGGCAAAGGTCTCGATCTCGCCGATACCTTTGACGATGTTGGGGTACTGGAACAGCGCGCTCGGGACGCTGGCATAGACGTGACCCTGGGGGCCGGCGACCCCGGCAAACAGCCGGGTAAAGTAGCCGGTGCCGGCGGCATAGTCGGCGATCTTGTCGCCGCGCTTGATGCCCGCGAACGCGAGCGTCTCGGCCGGCTTGCGGTTGGCGTCGCGGACCGTGTCGGTCGCCGGCCGCGCCGGATCGGCGAGAGCCGCGGCAATGACATCGTGGGTCCGGTCGGCGGCCGACGCGTTGCCCGCCGGCAGGCTGGTCGCCGCTAGCGCGAGGATCACGCACATCGCCTCATGTAACATGCTTCCCCTCCGGGGCAATCCAGCAGTTGATGCGGTATTGTGCCCACGGCGGCTATTTCTCTGAAGAGCCACTCGGGGAAAAAATAGCTGGGCCACTTCTCAACCACGGCGATCGGGCGCGATGGATTCACTATTCGAGATCGATCTTGATTTGTCGGGTTCGCGCGAGTCGTCCCGGACCCTGTATCGCCGGCTGAGAGAAGCGATTCTCGATGGCCGGTTGGCGGCGGGTGCCCAACTGCCCGCCACCAGGAAATCCGCGTCCGTCTTTGGCGTGTCGCGAAACACGGCGACGGATGCCTATGAAAGACTCTTGAATGAGGGCTATGTCGTCACCCGGCGTGGCTCGGGCACGTTCGTCGCCGAACGGCTTCCGGCGGCGCGGCCGCGCGCCGTGCGAGCTCGCGGATCGATGCCCGATCGCTGCCGCCTCAACGAATTCTGGCTGCGTCCGGACGTGACGGCGGCGATGGGCTTTTGGCATGATCGGCCGGAACGGCGGGCGCCCCCGCCCAAAGTCCCGCAAGTCGATTTTCGCCCGGCGCTGGTCGATGCGCGGCTCTTTCCCTTCGATGTCTTCCGTCGGGTCAGCGCCAAGCAGTTGCGCGCATTGGAGAGAAAGCCGGCTCGCTATCAGAGCCCGCAGGGGAACCAAGGAAATTTCTCCCTGCGCGAAGCCATACTCACTCACATCGCCCTCACGCGCGCGGTCGTGTGCGAGCCCGACGACGTCCTCGTCACCTCGGGGGCGCAGCAGGCGTTCGACTTGCTTGCCAGAATCCTCGTCACGCCGAACGCGACCGTCGTCGCGGTTGAAGACCCCGGTTATCCTCCGATGCGGGTGGCGTTCGCCGCCGCCGGCGCGAAAATCGTGCCGGTGGAAATCGACGCCGAAGGCCTGATCGTCGACCGGCTTCCATCCGACGTCGGCGTGATCTGCGTCTGCCCGTCCCATCAATTTCCGCTCGGGGTGGCGATGTCGATGCGCCGCCGCAAGGCACTCGTCGAGTTTGCGCGCAGCCGCGGGGCCGTCATCATCGAAGACGACTATGACGGGGAGTTCCGCTATGAGGGCAGCCCCCTGGAGGCGCTCCGAGCCCGCGACGCGGCCGACGTCGTGTTCTACGTCGGCACATTCTCAAAGTGCATGCTGTCGGCGCTGCGATTGGGCTTCGTCATCGCGCCGGATTGGGCGATGCCGACTCTGGTCGCGGCGAAGAACTGTCTGGACTGGCATTGCTCGATACCGGTGCAGATCGGGGTTGGCGCGTTCATCGCCGAGGGCCACTTGGCGCACCATGTGCGAAAAATGCGCGATGTCTACAAGCAACGCCGCCGGTTGCTATTGAACTTCCTGCATCAAGAACTCGGACAATGGCTGGATCCGGTTCCTTCGTATTACGGCATGCACGTGGCCGCCATGGCACGCACTGCACTGGATCTCGAGCGTGTCGCGGAGGCTTTAGTGGCGGACGGCGTGAAAATACACACCCTCAGCCGCTACTATCTTGGTCCCGCGACGCGGGCGGGACTGATCTTTGGCTACGCGGCCCCCGACGCTGCCCAAATGAATCGGGGTCTGCGCGCCCTGCGCGGCGCGTTGCAACGATAACGCGTGATTTCTTTAACGGGCTCGTGTCGTCCGCGGCGACACCTGGGACTTCAGCCAATTGCGGATTTCGAGAAGACGCAGCGTCTCATTCCGCAGGGCCGGCCCCAGCCCGTGCTTCCAGAGCAGCGTCGTATCGGATGGGTTCGTTTGCAGCGCGCGAAGTTCGGCCACGTACGCCGTGAGGGCCGCAGCGTCGGGAAACATCCCTTCCATGACCAGCGTTGCGCCGTAGCGCTCGGCTGCCGCTGCAATGTCCAGATAGTCATACTCCGGGTGATACTGCACGCCCCAGAAAGTGCCGCGTCCGTGCCTGAATGAAGCCGCCTGCACCCCATAGTCATTGTCCGCCAATATTTCCGCACCCGCAGGCAGCGCGGCGATCTCGTCGCGATGCACGGTTGGAGCCTCGAACGTGCGCGGCTTGCCGGCGAACAGGCGGTGTGCCTGGCCGGTATCGGTGAGCAGAATGCGCCGTGCGAATCCAAACTCGCGGCCGCGCGGGTTGGCGCGCACCTCGCCGCCGGCCGCGGTGACCGCAACCTGCAGTCCCCAGCAGCTGCCGAAGAACGGCACTCCCGCCGCAAAGACGGCTTTGGCAAGGTCGATCTGACGCGTCACGGACACCCCGCCGTTGTAGATATTCAGGGCCGAACCGGTCATCGTGACCCCGTCGTAGTTCTCGAGGCCGACGCCGGTCGGAAACGCGGGCGGGCCGTCCGCGGCGAGCACGATGTCGATGTTCAAGGAAGGGTCGATGCGGCGCAGAACTTGCGCGTATCCGGTTCCAGAGTCATAGCCGAGCGCCGCCGTTTGTCGGGCGCGAATCTCGGCGACGTTGCCGTCGATGACCAGGATCCGCGGGCCCGTCACGCGGCGCCGACCACGGCCTCGAGCCGTCCGTCGACCGCGGCGCGAAAGATGGATTCCAACTGCGAGGCATCGACCGGAATCGGATTGCCGCCGGCCGACGGGTCGATCGCCGCCTCGCGGCCGATGATCGCGGCCTTGTCGGCACTGACGCCAATCTCGGCCAGCGAATGCGGTATCTTAAGTTCGCGGCGCAGCCTCAGCACCGACTCGAGAAAGCCGTCGAAGCCGCGCGCCGGAAGGTCGAGTATCCGCGCGATGACATCCGTCTTGTCCGCGATGGCGCTCCGATTGAACACCATGACATACGGAAGGATGACGGCGTTGGTGAGCCCGTGATGGGTGTTGAACCAGGAACCGACCGGGTGCGCGATGGCATGCACGCCGCCCAGGCCCTTCTGAAAGGCCGTGGCGCCCATCGATGCGGCCGCCAGCATCTGCGCACGCGCTTCGATGTCCTTGCCGTTGGCATAGGCACGCGGCAAGAACCGATGGATGAGCCGCAGGCCCTCGAGCGCGATGCCGTCCGCGAGCGGATGGAAACCTGGCGCACAGAACGCTTCGAAGCAATGGACGAACGCGTCGATTCCGGTGGCTGCCGTCACTGCGGGCGGCAGTCCGACCGTCAATTCCGCGTCGGAGATCACGATGCGCGGCAACATCAGCGGGTGAAAGATGATCTTTTTCTGGTGAGTCTCTTCGTTAAGGATGACGCCGGCCCGGCCCACCTCCGAGCCGGTGCCGGCGGTGGTCGGCACCGCGACGCTCGGCGCGATGCCGGCGGTGTCGGCGCGAGTCCACCAGTCGCCGACGTCCTCGAAATCCCACAGGGGGCGAGTCTGCCCGGACATGAATGCCACGACCTTGCCGACGTCGAGCGCGGACCCGCCGCCGAATGCCACCACGCCGTCGTGATTCCCATCGCGGTAGATTCGCAGTCCCGCCTCGACGTGGCTCAAGGCGGGGTTTCCCCTGACGGCGCCGAACAGCGCTGCGTCCTCGAGAGCCGCGAGCGCATTTTTGATCATCGGTGCGCCGGCCAGGCCCTCATCGGTGACGACGAGCGGCCGCTTGATGCCGGCCTTCGCACACGCGAGGGCGAGCTCGGCGACCCGCCCCGGGCCGGCCCAAATGGTGGTCGGATAATTCCAGTTGCCGCGCAGATTCAAACTCATGGTGTGAACTTGAAGTGGTAGGACTTCGGCCGCGTCATCTGTTCGAACCCGACGCTCGACAGGGTGCAGCCGCGCCCCGAATTCTTGACGCCTGTCCAGGCGAGCGCAGGATCGAGATAGTCGCAGCGGTTGAGGAAAACCGTGCCGGTCTCGAGGGCGTCGCCGAGCACTTCGGCGCGCGCGGCGTCCGCCGAGAAAATCGCGGCAGTGAGGCCGAATTCGCTGTCGTTCATCAGCTGCAACGCCTCTTCGTCCGAGGCAACTTTCATGATGCCCACGGCGGGCCCGAAGGTCTCTTCGCGCATGATCGCCATCGAGTGATCGACATCGATCAGCACCTGCGGTGCAAGGTAGGGTGTTCCGGAGGCGGAGGCCGCGAACGACGACTCGTCGATGAGCGCGCGGGCTCCGCGGGCAACCGCCTCGCGAACCTGGGCGCGGACGGCCTCGGCGGCCGAGGTGCGTACCAGGGGTCCCAGCGTCGTTTCGGGATCGAGGGGTGATCCCAACCGGTACTTTTGAGTCAGATCGACGACACCGGCGACGAATTCCTCATAACGCGATGCAGCTACGTAGATTCTCTTGATGCCGCAGCAGGACTGGCCGGCGTTGAAAAAAGCACCATCGGTCAGCGTATCGACGGCATGCGCAAGGTTGGCATCCGCACGCACGTAGGCGGGATCTTTGCCGCCGAGCTCGAGGCCCGCGGTCGCAAATCCCGCCGCGGTGGCCGCGACGACCGCGCGTCCGCCGGCCACGGAGCCGGTGAAACAGACGCTTGCGATGCGCGGGTCGCCCATCAGCCGCGCGGCATCGGCATGCGAGAGATGCAGATATTGGAAGACGCCGCGCGGCACACCTGCGCTCGCGAACGCCTCATGAAAGCGCTCAGCGCACAGCGGCGTCTGCGCAGAATGCTTGAGCACCACGGCGTTGCCGGCGATCAGCGCCGGCAGCACGGCATTGACCGCCGTCAGATAAGGGTAGTTCCAGGGCGCCACGACCGCCACGATGCCAAGCGGCACGCGCTTGATTTGACGCTGAAAGCCTGGCTTGTCGCCGGGATATAGCACTGCGAGCGCCGGCGCTGCGATTCCCAGCATGTGACGCGCGCGCTCTTCGAACCCTCGTATCTCGCTGGGAGCGTGACGGATGGGGCGCCCCATCTGCCAGGTGATTTCGGCGGCAATGTCGCCGGCCTTGGCAACGAAGGCATCGACCGCCCGTCCGAGAATTTCGCAGCGCCCCGCCAGCGGCAGCGACGCCCAGCCGGGCTGCGCATGCGCGGCGAATCCGAGCGCACGATCAATGCCGGCGGCGGTCTCGAGCGGCCGTTCGATGTAGATGCGGCCGTCGACGGGACTGATGGTCTTCAAAGTGTCGGTCATTCGATGTGCTGCATCACGGGTGATGGCCTTCAGTCCAACTCGAAATTGCAGTCCCTGAGCGGTACGAGCCGAGTCTTGTTCCAGGCCTTGTGGCCGAAATAAAGAATGACGAAAACCGGGATCATGAGATAGCCGGTGATGAAGTCGAACCAGGAGAACACCGGGGTCTGAAACACGCCGATGTTGGCGCCGAACAGCACCGCCACGAACAAGATCAGCGCGAGCCACGGGCCGTAGGGGTAGAACTTGGATTTGAACTTGAGGTCGTCGAGGCTGCGGCCCTGTGCAACCCAGGCCTTGCGAAATCGCAAATGGCAAACTGCAATGCCGAGCCAGATCAGGAAACCGCTCAGGCTCGAGGCATTGTAGAAAATCTGATAGATTTTATGTTCACCCACCGCGGTGGAAAAGAAGGCCAGCGCACTGACCAAGCCGGTGGCCAAGAGCGCCGCCACCGGCACACCGCGCCGGTTGAGTTTGCTGAACATCTTCGGCGCCTTGCGGCTGTGGGACATCGCGTACAACATCCGCGAGGCGACGTACATCGACGAATTCCCGCACGACAGCACCGAGGACAGAATTACCGCGTTCATGAGGTTGGCGGCGTAATAGCCGAAGCGCGGCAGCTGCTGGAACACCATCGTGAAGGGCGAGAATGCGATATGGCTCTCGTCGGCATTCAAGAGGTTAGGGTCCGTGTAGCCGATCAAAGTTCCCACGACAAAGATCGAGCCTATGTAGAAGAGCAGGATGCGCCAGAACACGGTCTTGATCGCCTTCGGGACGTTCCTGCTCGGGTCGGTGGTTTCCGCAGCGGCGAGGCCCACCCCCTCGGTGCCCTGGAAGGAAAACCCTGCCACCAAGAACACCGCCAGCGCCCCCGTCAAACCGCCGACGAACGGTGCGCGCGTGCCCGTCGTCGGGTCGCTCAGGACCCAGTTGTGCAGGCCGACATGTTGATTGCCAATCATCCCGGTGATCATCAAGCCACCCACCGCCAAAAAAATGATCACGGTCACGACCTTGATCCCGGCGAACCAATATTCGGCTTCGGCATACGCGCTCACCGACAGGAGATTGAGTGCCAGCAATACCGTAAAGAAACCCATGGCCCACAGGGCCGAGTTCGAATGCGGAAACCAGAACTGGACGATGAGGGCGCCGGCGACCAACTCCGCTGCCAGCGTGATCGCCCAGCTGAACCAGTAGTTCCAGCCGACCGCAAATCCCAGTGATGGGTCGACGAATCTTTCCGCATACGCCTCGAACGAGCCGGGGATTGGCAATTGAGTGGCCATCTCGCCCAATGACTGCATCATGCAATACACGGCGACACCCATGGTGGCGTACGCCAGCAGTGCGCCGCCGGGGCCGGCTTGGGCGATCGCGCCGCCGCTGGCGAAGAACAAGCCGGTGCCGATCGCACCCCCGATCGCTATCATGCTGAGCTGTCGGGTACCGATGCCGCGATGCAGTTCGCGGGCTTCACCTGAGGCCATGCACATCTGTCCTTGTGGGACGCTTTTTTAGTAAAGTGATAGTAGCAGTGCGGCGCACTTAAAACCGACGCATCAGGAGCCGACATGTCTGCTTTCGAACTTGCCCAACTGAACATCGGCATTATCAAGGGCCCGATGGACTCGCCCGTGATGGCGGATTTCGCGGCCGGCCTGGCGCGCATCAACGCGCTCGCCGACCAGTCGCCCGGCTTTGTATGGCGATTGCAGACGGAGGCGGGCGACGCGACGGCGATTCGACCGTTCGACGACGAGGATCTGCTGCTCAACATGTCCGTGTGGCGCGATGTCGAATCATTGAATGCGTATGTCTACGGTTCGGCTCACGTCGATCTCATGCGCCGCCGCCGAGAGTGGTTCGAGCGCATGCGGGAAGCGTTTCTGGTGCTGTGGTGGGTGCCCAGAGGCCACCGGCCGAGCGTCGCCGAAGCGATTGCAAGACTCGAACTGCTGCGTGCCAAGGGTCCGACCGCCGAGGCATTTACGTTCCGCCAGGCGTTTCCGCCTCCCGATGGCGCGGCATTGCGCTCGTCCGTTACTTTCGGCGGCGAATGCCCCGCGACCTAAAGGCTCATTTTTCGCGGTGGCGCGCCCCGATCGGCATTCCGTTCGACAATACGCTATGGTCCGAACAGGCTGTACGAAATATCGAACAATGATCGATACGCGAATCTCACGGCGGCTCGCCACCGAGCGCGCGGTAGAAGTAGGTCGTGTCGCAGAGGCCGCCGCGCGGCAGCAGCGCGTAACCCGGAATCACTCCGCAGCGTTGCCAGCCCAATCGTGCATATAGCCGCTCGGCATCGCCGTTCGCCGTGTCGAGCACCAGCAGCGTTTTCCCGCACTCGCGCGCGAGGCTCTCCGCGTCCCGCAAGAGCGCGGCCCCCAACCCTCGTCGCCGAGCGCGGCGGTGTACCAGCATTTTCGAAACATCAGCGCGGTGAGGTTGATTTTCCGGTTGACCGAAAACCAGTTGTACGGTCCCGACCATGCCAGCGGAATCCTCTGCAACGAGCAGCGCACGCTCGCCCTGCGCCACCCCGGCCGCCACCTGCCGCCAGAAATCAACGGCCTTGGCCATCGACAGCGGATGCATGAAGCTCACCGATGCACCGCCTTCGACGCAGTCGATCAGCAGCTCGGCCAAGCCTCGAGTTTGTGCGTCGGTCACCGCGGACAGGCGCCGCACGGCGTGCGCCATGATCGCGGGCATCGGTTGGGTCGGCATCGTGTCTCCGCAGTATCCCGGGCAATCGCGAAGATAGCCTGAGATTGCCGTGCGCACTACTGTAGAGTCCCTGGCGGTGAAAATCCCCAAAGGTCTGCAGCCCCTGCTCGATGACGGCATGATCGACTCTGTCGTGCGCAGCCTCAAGAGCGGCAAGGAAGCGTCGGTCTATATCGTTAGCGGCGGCGGTCGGCTGCGCTGCGCCAAGGTGTACAAGGAAGCCGAGCGGCGCGGGTTTCACAAGCTCGCACAGTACCAAGAAGGCCGTAAAACGCGCAGCAGCCGCGACGCGCGCGCGATGGGGAAACGCGGCCGGCACGGGCGTAAGGTGCAGGAAGCAGAATGGAAAAACGCCGAGGTCGAGGCGCTCTACCGGCTGGTCGCAGCCGGCGTGCGCGTCCCCGCGCCCCACCTCGTCACGGTCAAGCTTTGGCCGTGCCGCGCCCGAGCTGCTCGAGACGCAATTCGCGCACGAGCTCTGGAAGCTATACGTGGCGGGCGAATTGCAGCCTGAGTCCGTGCTCACGGGACGCTTCGCGCGCGACCCGGCCGCTGCCGACGTGGCTGGCGTGCTGACGCAGATCGAGGACGAGCGTCGCGAAGCCGAAGCGCGGCAGCGCCGGCGAGAGGCGGCTGACGCGGCGTAAGATGCGGGATGGGGAGGCGCATGACTGAGTCTTCCAGCTTGAGTTTCGTATCCGGCATCAGCGAGCAACCGTTGCTCTATCGTACCGTCGACGGTGTTCTGAAGGCTGCCGTCGCAGCGGCACCGAACCGCGTCGCCCTGGTGGTGCCGTTCCAGTCGATTCGATTCACGTTCACTGAACTGGATCGCGAGGTGCAGCGGGTTGCGCGCGGGCTCATCGCCTGCGGGCTCGTGCCGGGCGACCGTATCGGCATATGGGCGCCGAACTGCGTCGAGTGGATATTGACGATGTTCGCGGCCGCGCGCGCCGGCCTCGTGTTGGTGAACATCAATCCCGCGTACCGCAGCAGTGAACTTGAGTACGCGCTGCGCCTCGTCGGCTGTCGCGCGCTCGTATTCGCGCCGCGGTTCAAGACAAGCGACTACGTCGCCATGCTTCAGTCGTTGATCCCCGAGCTGCCCGCAGCCGCGCCCGCTCGGCTGACCTGCGCGGCCTTCCCGGAACTGCGTCTGCTGGTGCAGCTGGGTTCCGAGCCTTTGGGCGGCGTCCTCTCGTTCGACGAACTAATGAGGGCGGGGCAGGACCTCGACGAGGCGTCGCTGGCCTCGACGGTGGAGCGGCTGGATGCGGATCAGGTGTTCAACATCCAGTTCACGAGCGGGACGACCGGGGCGCCGAAGGGCGCGGCGCTGACGCATTTCAACGTGGTGAACAATGGATTCTTTACCGGAGAGGGGATGCGGCTCACTGCGGATGACAGCATCTGCATTCCGGTTCCGCTGTATCACTGCTTCGGCATGGTACTCGGCGTGCTCGCGGCGATGACCCATCGTGCCGCGAGCGTCTTGCCCGGCGAGGGCTTCGAGCCGCTGGCGGTGCTTCAGACCCTGGCGAGCGAGCGATGCACGGTGTTGCACGGAGTGCCGACCATGTTCATCGCGGAACTCGAGCACCCGCGGTTCGGCGAGTTCGATCTGTCGTCGCTGCGCACCGGCATCATGGCGGGATCGCCGTGCCCGACCGCCGTCATGCGCCGTGTGGTCGCCGAGATGCACATGCCGCAGGTAACCATCGCCTATGGCATGACGGAAACCAGCCCCGTCAGCTTTCAGAGCCAGCCCGACGATCCCCTCGAACTTCGCGTCAGCACGGTCGGACGGGTGCATCCCCATGTCCAGGTAAAAATCATCGACGCGGAAGGGCGCTTGGTTCCGCGCGGCACCGCCGGAGAGTTGCTGACTCGCGGCTACAGCGTGATGCGCGGCTACTGGGACGATGCTGTCCGCACGCGGGACGCCATCGACTCGGCCGGCTGGATGCACACCGGCGACCTGGCGGTGCTCGACGCGCAGGGCTATTGCAACATCGTCGGCCGCTTGAAGGACATGATCATTCGCGGCGGCGAAAACATTTATCCGCGGGAGATCGAGGAATTCCTTTATCGCCATCCGGCGGTGTTCGACGTCGCCGTCGTCGGTGTCCCCGATGCGAAGTATGGCGAGGCGGTCTGCGCGTGCATCCGGCTGCGCAGCGGCATGACCGTCACCGAGGACGAGATTCGCGAGTTCTGCCGCGGACAGATTGCGCACTACAAGCTGCCCCGCCACGTGCGTTTCGTGGACAGCTTCCCGCTCACGGTCAGCGGCAAAATCCAGAAGTATCTGATTCGCGAGACGCTGTGCTCGGAACTCAACCTCGGGGAGGACGCATGAACTGAGAGGCGGCGATCATTGCCGAGACCGCATTATGTAAGGTGCGCCGATTGCCAACCCCGTTTGGGCGCTTGGGCCGCTTCAGTCCTGGAGAGTCCAATTACAGGAGTTGTTATGAAGCGTCTTTTCCTTTTCGCGATGACTGCCGGGTTGGCGACGATTTGTGAAGCGCAGGTCCAGGGCGGTATCGCCGACGTTGCCATCATCGATCGAGACAGCGGAGCCGTGTTGATTCCGCACTTCTTCCATGGCGAGTACTGGGTGGCGGGCAGACCCGGCGCGCGGTATGCGATCGAGATCCGCAATCGACTTGGCGAGCGGATGTTGGCGGTGACGTCGGTGGACGGCGTCAACGTGGTCTCCGGAGCCACCGCGGCTTGGGACCAAACCGGCTATGTGTTCGGCTCCGGTGAACGCTACCAAATCACGGGTTGGCGCAAGACGGATGCGGAAGTCGCCGCATTCACGTTTACCGACTCGCCCAATTCCTACGCGGAACGCACCGGACGTCCCGCCAACGTCGGCGTCATCGGCGTGGCACTATTTCGTGAGCGTCAACCGCAGACGATGTACGCGCCGCCCACCGTCGGGCAATCCTCCGGCCGCGCACAAGCGCCGCGCGCAGCGGAGTCCGGCTCGAATTCGGCTGCGTCTGCGGACGCCAAGTCCTCGCCCATGATGCCGGCACCTTCGGCCATGCAGGCGCCACTGACATCCTCGGTATCGCACGCCACCGCTGCCGCGCCGAAACTCGGCACGGGCCACGGCGAACGCGAATATTCCTACGTCACCCACACCGAGTTCCAGAGAATGCAATCCCAGCCGAACGAAGTCATTCGCATTCGATACGACAGTCTCGACAACCTATTTGCGATGGGCATCATCAAGCGACCGCGGCCGGCGGCTCCCGGGGCCAATCCGTTCCCAGCGTCCCCGGAGCAGCAGTATGTCCCGGATCCGCAGGGATAAGAGCCCGCGGAACTGCCATACTGTGGTGGATGACGGGCGCCGGCGAGAGTGACGAAACCCTGATGATGCGCTACGGCCGCGGCGACGCCGCGGCCTTCGAGCTGCTCTATCGGCGCCACGAAATGCGCGTTTGGCGTTATCTGGAACGCAACGTGGGCAACCGAGCGACTGCGGACGAACTGATGCAAGAGGTCTGGTTCGCCGTCGCCCGGGACGCCCCGCGCTATGAGCCGTCAGCCCGGTTCACGACCTGGCTGTTCACGATCGCGCACAATCGGATGATCGACTCGATGAGAATGAGTCGACGGCAAACGAGTTTGGAGGCGCTCGGCTACGAGGCCGACGCCGTGATCGAGCAGCTGACCAGCGACCCCGGCGCCGGACCCTTTGCGGCGGCCGTGACCCGCGATCAGGCGAGCGCGCTCGCTCGAGCTTTCGAGAAACTGCCCGGCGAACAGCGCGACGCATTCCTGCTCCAAGCCGAGGGTGAGCTGAGCGTCGAGGAGATTGCAGCGATCACCGACAGCAGCTTCGAGACGGCCAAAAGCCGGCTGCGCTACGCGCGCACCAAGCTGCGCGAGCTGCTCAAGGAGCACCAATGAACGAGGTTCCGCCCGGCCAAGATGAAGGGAATGACGCCGACGATCTCTATCGGCGCGCCTCGGCGCGGGATGAGAGCCGGCCGAGCGAGGGGGTGCGTCGCCGGGTGCTCGATCATGCCGCGCAACTGGCCGCCGAGCGAGCGGCCCAAATCTCCGCCGCCAAGCTGGCGGCCGCGCGAGCGGCGACTCGGCGGTGGCGGCGGCCGGCGATCTTCGGCACACTCGCCGCCGCCGCTCTCGCCGGGTTGTTGGTGACGCCGCGGTTTTTTACCCCCGGGGCGCCGCCACCGACGGCCTCGCAACTACCGAGGGCGAGCTTGCCGCCGCAGGCTGCAACGCCGCCGGCAGCAGAGTCATACCTTCAGGAGGCTCAAGCGCCGAGGGTCTCTTCCCTGGCGCCGCAGCGGACGCCAGCACCGACCGCCGAAAGTGCCGCAAAAAATAGCCTGGCTGCGCCTAAGATCATGGGCAGCGCGCGCAGCAAGGCCGCTGCCAGTGCAGACATGGCGGCAGATGCGCGGCGCGGCCAAGACGTCGCTGCCAGCGGCGCCACCGCAGCCGCGGCGCCGCCGCACTCCGTTGCGCCTGCGGCCGCGGCACCAGGCTCATCGGACCCGGCGGCGGAGCTCCGCCGTGCGGCTGAAACCGGCGACATCCCGCGGCTGCAAATACTGCTGGGCAGGCAGCCTGACATCGACGCGCGCGACGAAAACGGCCGCACCGCGTTGATGCTTGCGGTGCTGCGCGGCGAGTCGCGCGCGGTCGATATGCTGTTGGCGTCCGGCGCCGATCCGAATGCAGCGGACGGGCGTGGCACTACCCCGCTGCAGGCTGCCGTCGCCGGAAATCAGCCGGCAATCGTCGCTGCCCTGCAGCGTGCCGGCGCTCGATAGCGCGATGCCCCTTGGACCTCGCGTTCATCGGCTGGACATCAACCAAAGCGACAGCGACGATGGGTGCTGCGCATCGTGATACACGGTGTTATCGACCGCCGTTTGGCGTCGATTCGCACCCAGCGGCTCGCCGGTGTTGGGATTGACGTCGAATCGCGGAAAGTTGCTGCTGGATATATCCAGCCGGATGCGGTGGCCCTTCTTGAAGACGTTTGCCGTATCGAACGGCCGAATCAACAATGAGTAGACCTGGTCCGGCACGAGCAGACGGCGCGTCGGCGATCGCTCTCGATAGCTGGCTCGCAAGATGCCGTCGGTTAGGTTCATGTCGAAACCCTGCGGGAAGGATTCGCTCGGCGGATAGACGTCGATGAGCTTGGCGGTGAAGTCGGTGTCGACGCCCGTGGAGGCGGCGAATAAAGCGATCTCGACCGGTCCGGCGACTGTCACATCGTCCGGCAATGGTGCGGTTTCGAAGACCAACACGTCACGGCGCGCGCGCAGCGGCAGGAACGGCGCCCGCGAGCCCGGCATATCGGGCCGTTCGCGCTGATCGTAGGCGCCGTCCAGAAGGCGCTTGGACACACCGCCGCCGATGGTCGGCACGGGGTGATCGGGATCGAAGCGATAGGTCGTGGAGTCGCGTTCGCCCGCTTGCGGAGTAGTCGCTGACAGCGACCCGTCGGCGTGCAGATAAAAGTCTGTGCGACGCGCTGCTGCGGGCGGCCATTGATTCGCGTCGCGCCAGGCCCCACCGTGGTAGAGCCGGCCGTGCTCGTCTTTGTGGCCGTCGCCGGTACCCATCAAGAAATACCGCACGGGCGCCTGCGCCGCCGCGGCGGTGCGCCGGCCTTTCAAGTAATAGTCGAACCAGCGCAAATGAAACGCCGTGTCGAAGTCGGTGATTGCTGCGGCGGGGCCGAACTCGACGTCGCCGGCGTAGTCGGCCGTGTTTCCATGGTGAGTCCAGGGACCGATGAGCAGCCGCATGGGTGATTTCTTGATCGCCGCCAGCGAACGAAAATTGTCGATCGTTCCGCGCAGATAGATGTCGTACCAGCCGCCCACATGCAGCATGGGCACGTCGGCGGTCTGGGTATAGTATTTTTGCCATTGCATCCCGAGCGTTTGCCAATGAGCGTCGTAGTCGGATTGCGTCGCCTCGTCGAGATAATAACCTTCGAAGGTCGGCGCAATGGCGAGGGGGCTTTGACCCTTGCGGAGTGGAAGCGCCGAATACCAGTCACTGACCCTTTCTTTTGACAGCATGGCCGCACGCATAGGGTCCTTGGCGTCTTCCAGCGCCTGCGACCACGCCCAAGTGAGCTGGCGCCCCATTTCAAATGCCCCGTCGTAGCGCACCGAGTGATCCCAGGCGTTGGACATGCCGCCCATATTCAGGATCAAGGTGCTGAGGTGCGGGGGATGCAGCTTCGATGCATCCGCCTGCGTATGTGCCGCATACGACGTGCCATACATGCCAACTTTGCCGTTACTGTAGGGCAGCCGCGCGGCCCATTCGATGGTGTCGTAGCCGTCGTACGCATCGTAGTCGTAATACTTGACGAAGACGCCCTGCGAGCGGTGCCGTCCGCGCGTATCTTGAATGATCACGACGTAGCCGTTTTGCGCCAGCGTCTCGGCGATGGCGACAGTCGCCGGTTCGGACTTATCGTACGGCGTTCGGTGGAGCAGTACGGGCAGCCGCTCGGACGCGGCGGCCCCGGCCCTGGCGGGGCGGTAGACATCGGTTGCCAGAAGTACGCCGTCGCGGGCGGCGACCATGACGTCGTTTTGCCGCACTACGCCGGAGTAGTCCACCGGTGCCGGAGCGCCAGCGGCTGGCGGCTGCGCACTGGCGAGAGCCACGGCCAGCAAGGCCGAAAGGCCCACTGCCCATGCGACAGCCGTTTTCATTGATATACGCATTGATCGATTATGCATGTTCGGCCGGGCGAGGTATCTTGGTCCCGTCGGCGGTGCGGGTCGGCGCGGAAATTTGCGCAGGGTGGAGACCGATGTACGATTTATACATAGCGAACAAGAATTATTCGTCATGGTCGTTGCGGCCATGGGTGCTGATGCGCGAGTTGGACATCGCCTTTCGGGAACATCTGCTCCCCTTCGGACAGGAAGCCAGCTGGCAAAGCTACCGCAAGATTTCGCTCAGCGGCAAAGTCCCATGCCTGGTCGACAGCGACACCGTGGTTTGGGATTCGCTTGCCATTGCGGAGTACCTGGCCGAGGAGCACGCGGCTGTTTGGCCCCAGCCGGCAGGCGCCCGCGCCTGGGCGCGCAGCGCCGCTGCCGAGATGCACTCGGGTTTCAACGAATTGCGCAGCCGCTGTTCTATGAGCTGCGGACAGCGCATCCGTCTCAATGAAATCCCGGCGGCGCTCGAGCGCGACCTCGCGCGACTGCGCAGTCTTTGGAACGATGGCCTGGACCGCTTCGGTGGTCCCTACCTGGCTGGGGCAGCGTTTACCGCCGCCGACGCCTTCTACGCCCCTGTGGCGTTCAGAATTCAGACCTATGGCCTCGATCTGGATGCAGCGTCGGCGGCGTATACCGATCGCTTGTTGGGCACGCGCGCCATGCGCGAATGGTATGCCGAGGCGCTCCAGGAGACGCTGCGCGATCTGCCGCACGAAGAGGAGGTGTTGCAGTTCGGTACGGTTTTGGAAGATCTGCGGGCGAAGTGAGTTCGCAGACGCTTCTTGCCCCGGACGAACCGCCGCCCTTCATCGAAGTCGGGCGGCAGGGACGATCCAATTTCGTCATCGTGGTCGACCACGCCAGCCCGCGCATCCCGCGCCGGCTGCAGAATCTGGGACTGCCGGCGTCCGAATTGCAGCGTCATATCGCCTGGGACATCGGCGCCCTGGGAGTGGCGCGCCAGACAGCCGCGGCGCTCGACGCGGTGCTGGTGGCGCAAAACTATTCCAGGCTGGTAATCGATTGCAACCGCGACCCGGCGGTGGCGTCATCGATTCCTCGAGTGAGCGAAGCGAGCGAAATTCCCGGCAATGCCACCTTGAGCGAGGCTGACATCGCCGCGCGTCGCGTCGAGATCTTCGATCCTTATCACAATCGTTTGCGCGTGCTGCTCGACGAAAGGGCGGCAGCAGGCCGAACTACGATCTTGGTCGCGCAGCACACCATGACGAACTTTTACCACGGGGTGCACCGTGAGATGCACGCCGCCGTGCTGTACAACCGAGACCGGCGCTTTGCCGGTCTGGTGCTCGAGCGGCTACGGCGCGAAAAGGAATTGCTGATAGCCGACAATGAGCCTTATTTCGTCAGCGACGCCACGGACTACACCATTCCGCGTCATGGCGAGGCGCGCGGCCTGCCGCATGTGGAGATCGAGATACGCCAGGACCTGGTGGGCGATGCAGCCGGGCAGACCGAATGGGCGCACAGAATCACCCGCGCCCTCGAGGACGCCGAGGGGGCATTGTTTGCTCAAGACTAAAGATCCGTCACAGCCTGGCGGGACCGATGACCGTAATCTTAAGCACCTATGTGCGATCGTTACGTCCTTCCGGATCAATTCGCGGCGGAGCGCGAGTTCCTGCCGGCCCAGGCGTGGTGGAAATTCACGACCAAATTCAACGTCGCGGCGCAGCAATACGTGCCGGCCATCCGGGTGCACGACGGCCAGACAGAAGGCATGATGATGCGCTGGGGCTTGATCCCATCGTGGGCCGAGGGCAAACCGACCGCAGATCCCACGGCTTGCACCGATTTGGATGGTCTCGAGCGCTCCAACATCTACCGGATGCCCTGGCTCGAGGGTCAGCGCTGCATCCTGCCGGCGTCGGGATTCTACGTATGGCAGCGAACCCCCGCGAATTACCGTCAACCCTACTTTGTGCACCTGGTCAATCGGTCGGTATTCGGCTTCGCCGCGGTCTGGGATCGCTCAGTCGCGGAGGACGATGATGTGATCGAGAGTTGCTCGGTCATACGCGTGGCGGCGAACGCGCTTCTGGCCGACATTTCCGGCGCGGACGGCCGCATGCCGGCCATCCTGCGGCGCCGGGATTACGATACTTGGCTGCGCGGAACCCCCGTTGAGGCAAAAACGGCTCTTCAGGCGCCCTACAGCGCGACGTGGATGCAGGCCTATCCGGTCAGTCCGCGGATCAACTCCAACCAACCGGACGATGCCGGGCTGATTCAACCCGTTCACTGACGCCGGTTTGTTAGGATGCGGGGCATGCAGATGATTCGAATCATGGTCTCGATGCTGGCCTGCGCGTTGCTGCTGGATGCGGCCTGGGCGCAGCAGGCGGAAGACCTCGATCTGATCACCCCCGAGGGGCAGAAGCAAATGCTCGCCAATCCAGGTACGCAACCGGTGGGCGCTCGGCAGCCGGACGTGACCATCGTCGAATACTTCGACTACAACTGTCCCTACTGCAAGACGGTGGTGCCCACACTGCAAGCCTTGCTTGCCCAAGATTCCAAGGTTGCCCTGATTTACAAGGACTGGCCCGTGCTGGGCCCCGTCTCAACGTACGCGGCATCGTCGGCGCTGGCTGCGGGTTGGCAGGGTAAGTACCTGGTCGCACACGACGCTCTGATCAGCGGCCCCCGCCTGGCACACAATGACCAGGTGGACGCAATTTTGCAGAAGGCGGGCGTGAATATGGATGTCTTGAAGAAGGATCGCATCAGTCACGCCAAGGAGATTGCCGCGCTGCTGGCGCGCAACGACGCCGAGGCGCATGCGCTCACTCTGGATGGGACGCCGGGCCTCGTGGTCGGCCTGCAACTCGTGCCGGGCGTCGCCAGTTTGAACTTCTTGAAGAAGCTGGTCGCCAATTCCCGCCAGGGGCGATGATCGGCGCGCCGTTCAAGGGACGACGTGCGAAGCGCCCGCGTCCTTCCATTCGTAGCGCGGCACCTGAATCCACTGGCCGCTTTTGAGTTCCGGCACTTTGTGCACTTTCGTCTGATCGACGGTCATCGTGCCGTCCTTGTCGCTGACCCAAAAATCGATGTCGTAGATCTGATCTTTGGTGCCGACCACCCGAAAGTCGGTGCAGGCGAAGTAATGGCCGTCATTGTCGAGTTGCCGGACGGGCTGATGGGTATCGACGAACTCTAGCTGCAATTCCTTGCCGGTCTTGTCGTCCTTGAGCTTGAACACGCCGTTGTTCTTCAAGCTTTCCCGCACGGCGGTTTGTTCCACCGCGGACATCACTTCCCAACCGCGCTTCGTCGCCAGGTGGCCCGGGTGTTCGGACGCGGGGATCCACCACCACGGGATCGGCTGGCGCGCCATGGTCGTCCATTTGCCGTCCGCCTGCAGCGGTTCCTTGTAGATACGGGTCTCCTGCACTTGCAGCTTGCCGCCCACCGGAGTGACCCAGAAATCGATCAAGTATTTCTTTTGTGCATCTTGCGAGTCGTGAAATTTCACGTCCGGAAAAAAGCCGTAGCCGTCGATCGTGCGGGTGAAGTCGACGTCGTCGTAGGCCAATTTCAATTGCTCGCCGTTGCGTGGGTCCTCGAGCGGAAAGATCCCGCCGTTTGCCTTGAGCTTGTTGGCGATGAATTCCTTGACCACCGCCTCCGCATCGGACCCGGTGAAGTCCTGCATGGCCTTTTCGGTGGACTCCACGTTGCTGGCGGCCGCGAACTCCTGCGCCCGTTGCAGATTCTCGGCCGGACTTTGCAAGAAGGACTTCTTCGCGCCCTCGTTGCTGAAGCAATAGGTCTTGCCATCCTTGTCGGTCCAGGTCGTCGTGCAGTTGGTCATCACATGCTGGCCCTCAGCCAGCCCTTGGGCGCACTGCCCGCCGAACTGCGCCGCGGGCGGCGAGGCGGGTGCATCGGCGGCCCGGCGTTCCGTTGAGCATTGCCGGCAATACGGCGAGCGCCGTGCACAAAACAGCCGCGGATGTGCTTCGCCGCCAGCCGAACCAAAGTCCAAACCCACGGTACTGTGTCATGAGATTTCCCCCGAATATCCTATGTATAAGCCGATTGACGCTCGAAGTCGATGTGCGGCGCCGCGTTGCTCCTAGGCATCGCGGGGCACGCACAGGCCGTCCCCGCGGACATTCGAGCGCGGCGCGATCCCAGTTTGCGGAGCGCGCGGCCGCCTCATAGGTACTTTGCAGAAAGTCGAGTAAGGCGGCCTCCGGGTCGTCCGCGGTGCGGACGGCATCATAGGGCAGCAAAAACTCGCCGAGCGGCTCGCTGAAGAATGCCTCCGCGGGGCGCACGGCAGCGTGCCGAAAGCCGGTGGGCACCGGATACGCATAGGAATAAAACGCCGCATGGTCGGTGCCGCTGCCGCCGGGCCAGAATCCCGCGCTGCTCACTTCGTGGGAATACGCTTCGCGCATCACGCTCGATGCCACGCCCGGCAACCTTGCCCGCAAACGGTGGGGCGCGGCGGCCGGAAAAGCGCGTAACCGCGAGATCGAAGCTTCCCCAGAAAAAATGCACGGGACTGCATTTGCCGATGAACGCCGTGCGAAATTGCTTCATCACACGGTCGGTTTGCAGCAGCACCTGCCAAAAGCGCCGGGCGTACTCGGGATCGTAAGCTGCATGGGAGTCGGTCGCGGCTGAAAGCGATTGCCGCCTCGATCTCACAGGGTCTTGCGTTGATCGCGACCGCAATGCCGAGCTCATCGAGCGCCGCCATCACCGCGCCGTAGAAATCCGCGACGCTTTGCGGTTGCAAGGCGAGACGCCGCGTGCCGGCATCGCTTCGGATGTCGAGCGCATGCTCGATGAAGTCGAACTGGATCTCGAACGTGCGCGCGCCGTGCGGGATCGGCGAGGTGGTCAAACCGGTGGCGGTAACGTACAGCGGCACGTGCCAGCTGTGATTCAGCCAGGGTGTTCGCATGAGGCGAACTTTGCCGATGATTTGCGTCCAAAGATGCAAGGTATCGCGCGTATCGCGCCACGCCTCGTAGTCGAGCTCCGGCCAGAGCGGGGTCATTGGATTCGCCATGTCGTCCTTCCGTGCGTTGTAGTCTGCATCGTTTTGCAGCACGCTGCTGTTGCTTTAGGATGCCGCTGGACGAAGCGTCAAAGGGGAATCGTCATGCGTGCGGGCGTCCTTGCAGCGGTTCTGGTCTTCATGGGCGGGGCGGCTGCCGGCGCGCCACAGGCAGCCGGCGGGCGGCCCGCGGCGATGGACCCGGCGGCGGCGGCGCGATTCGCCGGCCTGGCGCTCAAGTGCCTGCACGCGGAGTATCCCAATCACATCAGTCACACGCTGGACGGCGACGCCGATGCGCGCCCCCCGCATGTGCTCACCCCGGCGTTCTACGGCTGCTTCGACTGGCATTCGGCCGTGCACGGCCACTGGCTGCTGGTGCGCCTGCTGCGTTTGTTTCCGGATGCGCCGTTTGCCGCGCAGGCGCGGGCGGAACTCGCCCGCAGCTTGACGCCGCAGAACATAGCCGGCGAGGTGGCGTATCTGCAGCGCCCCGATCGCGCCTCCTTCGAGCGGCCCTACGGTCTTGCGTGGCTGCTGCAAATTGTCGGCGGAGCTGCGCGTCTGGAATGATCCCCAGGCAGCGGGAATGGGCAGGCGTGCTGCAGCCTCTCGAGGCCGAGGCCGCGGCGCGGCTGAAGGACTGGCTGCCCAAGCTTCACTATCCGATTCGAATCGGCGAGCACGATCAGACGGCGTTCTCGTTCGGTTTGATCTGGGACTGGGCGGGTGTCGCCGGCGACACGCAGATGCGCAGTCTGCTTGGCGAAGCGGCGCGGCGTTTCTATCTCAATGACCGCAAATGCCCGATCGACTACGAGCCCTCCGGCCAGGATTTCTTATCGCCCTGTCTCGCCGAGGCGGATTTCATGCGCAGGGTGCAGAGCCCCGCCGTCTTCGGCCGTTGGCTGTCGAGCTTCCTGCCGGGAATGTCGGCGAAGGCCGGCCCGGATTGGCTGAATCCGGCGGTGGTGACCGATCGTGCCGATCCGAAGCTTGCGCACATCGATGGCCTCAACTTGAGCCGCGCCTGGATGCTGGAGGGCATCGCGCACGGACTCGCGGCAGGCGACCGCCGGGTCCCGGTGCTGCGAGCCCTTGCGGCACGCCACCGGCAGGCCGCGCTGCCCGCGGTGACCGGCGAGCATTACGAGGGCGGCCACTGGCTCGGTACCTTCGCGGTGTATTTGACCAGCAGTGCCGGGATTTGACGGGCCGAAATGGGCGCGGACATCCGGCCAGGTGGCCAAACTGTGACACGACATGTGGGTCTCTTGCATGACAGTTGCTAATGTCCGCAAATCTCACGGTCCGCACGCCCCATGCATAATCAAGAATCAACCTCGCGAGACTCGCTCCAGGCCGCCCTCCACGCGAGTGAAGCCCGCTTTTCCAGCGCCTTCGATTTTTCCGCGATCGGCATGACGCTGGTGTCTCCCACTGGCCACCTGCTGCGCGTCAATCAGTCGCTGTGCGAATTCCTCGGCTACTCAGCCGAAGAGTTGCTGGCGAAGACGTTTCAGGACATCACCCATCCGGATGATCTGGAGGGGGATTTGGCCAATGTGGCGGAGATGCTCGCGGGCAACATTCGCACTTACAAAATGGAAAAGCGCTACTTAGCCAAGGGGGGCCAAATGGTCTGGGCGCTTTTGAACGTTTCCCTGGTGCGCACGCCGGAAGGTGTGCCGCTGCATTTCATCTCACAGATCGAGGACATCACGGACCGCAAACGAGGCGAGATCGCGGCCCAGGAGGCGGAAGAGAAATTTCGCGCTGTATTCAGCTACAACCCGATCATGAGCGTTCTGGTCACGAGCCCGGACCGCAGGGTCGTGGAGGTCAACGACGCCTGTCTTGCGGGCTTCAGATTCAGCCGCGAGCAGGTCGTTGGACGCCACACATCGGACCTTGGTGTCTGGGAAACACAGGCTGAATACGATCGGTTTCGCCTGTTCTTGGCATCGTCCGATACGTCGCAAGGCTTTGAAACCACCTTCCGGCGCGGCGATGGGTCGATGTTCAGAGCCAGAATAAACAGCAATTCCTTCGCGTTGAGCGGCCGTACCTACCTGCTGCTCTTGATCGAGGATTTCACCGAGCGCCATCGGATCAAGGCGGAACTGCTGCAGGCCAAGGAAGCGGCGGAAAGCGCCAACCGTGCCAAGAGCGACTTCTTGGCGACGATGAGCCACGAAATCCGCACGCCGCTGAACGGTGTTTTCGGTTTCGTCAACCTATTGCTGGATACCCCGCTCAACGCCGAACAGAGAGAAGCGGTGAACATCATCAAGCGCTCCGGGGATGCGCTGTTGGACATCATCAACGACATCTTGGACTTCTCGAAGATCGAGGCCGGCAAGCTGGTGTTGGAATACACACGTTACGATCTGCGCATGGTATGCGAGGACGTCGTGGCGTTGATGAAACCGAAGGCCGCCGAAAAAGGCCTCAGTCTGACTTTGGAATACGCCGCCGACGTGCCGCACCAGCTGGCGGGAGATTCGTTGCGGGTGCGCCAGATACTGTTGAATCTGACGGGCAACGCTTTGAAGTTTACCAGCCGCGGCGGTGTGCACATCGAAGTGCGGCTGGTGCACACGCGGGAGATAAAGATCAGCGTCACGGATTCAGGCGATGGGATTGCACCGGAGATCCAGCAAAAGCTATTCGAACGCTTCACGCAAGCGGATTCCTCGACGACACGCCGCTATGGCGGAACAGGCCTCGGATTGGCGATCTGCAAACGCCTCACCGAACTCATGGGCAGCAAGATTGGCGTCACCAGCGAAATCGGCGTCGGTTCCACCTTTTGGTTCACCCAGCCCCCGCAATCCATCCTTACTGCGAACGTGATGGAGGCAAGGAAACCCCATGCCAAAGTCCCGGCAAGCTTGCCGCCGGTCCGGACCGCGCAACTCGTTCGTGTCCTGGTCGCCGATGACAACGCCATCAATCGGATGCTGGCCAAGCGGATTTTGGAGCGATTTGGTTGCTGCGTCGATACCGCAAACGATGGGACCGAGGCGGTCAAGCTGGCGCACGACGCCTCATATGACGTGATCTTCATGGATTGCCACATGCCGCACGTGGATGGTTTCGAGGCAACGCGCATCTTGCGTCAAACCCAAGCCGGGTCGCGGCGCCTGCCCATCGTTGCGCTGACCGCGAGCGTGACCGCTCGCGACAGGGAGGAATGCCTGATCGCGGGCATGGACGATTTTCTGGGCAAACCCCTCGAGGTCGAGCAGCTTCACGCCATGGTCGATAAGTGGCGCGCCTTGCAATTCAACTCGGCGCAATCGTCGACCGCGGCCGCTGAAAGTGACGCGTTCGACGTTAAGGACGCGGCGGCACGATGAGCGCGAGGTTGGCTTGCGGCGTCCAGCCGGTGCGGCCCGCCCCCGTTTTGATGAGCATGAAGCCGTCGTGCTCGCCCCTGACGCTGACGATCTCCGCTTCAGGCAGCGTGAAAATCGGCTCCTCGATCAGGGTCGGTGAGACGCGCACCGAGACCGCGTGACCGACGACCACCGCTTCGTGCACAGTGGGCCACACCGCCAGGGCGCTGCCGAGCGCAACGCCGACGAGGCAGAACCCCATGAGTGCCGCGGCGAGCAGCTTGCCGCGATGCGCGGGAGTGACCTCCCTTGCGAGCATGCAGAGCCCGGCAACGATCAAGCCGAAGACGCCCATCCATGAAACGGCCGTGGGATTCGCGATACGTACGAGCCGCTCGAGGCCGGTTGCAGGCACGGGCCGCAATCCGGATGTGTCGCGGACTCGCTGCAAGTTGGCATCGATGTCCGGGTCCTGGGGATCCAGAAGTTTCGCACGTTCATAGTTGAGAACCGCGAGGCCCGGCTTGCCGGCGCGGGCGTACGCATTGCCGAGATTATAGAGTGCCGCGGCCGAATAGCCGGCCGGTGCCTGTGGCTGCCGCCGTGCCTCCGCCGGCGCTGCCGATGGCGGTTGCGTCCCCTGCGCATCGCTCGAACCCGCGCTGAACACGAGTGCGGCCAGCAACAGCCCCCATGCCGCGAACCGGGTCATGGCGTTGCCCCGGTCAACATGCTGCGGCGAACGATGCTGGTCCAACGGTCGAAATCCGCCGCCTGCGGCGCATCCCCGGAGTAGTTCGCCTCATCCGCCAGCACGAAGAGTTGCCGGATATCGTCCGCATCCGGTCCGAGCCGTGCGTTGAGCTCGGCCGAGGTGACGTGTTCGGGTTCGATCTGCCAGGCCGCACTCAAGTATTGCTGCAGGGCGGAGCGCGCCGAGCTGAAGAACAGCGCAGTGTCGCGTGCGGCGGACGCCGATGCCATGCGCTTCAGACACGCCTCGCCGGCCTCCCGCCTCAGCCGCTCGCGTTGCCGTTGCAGGTCGCGCGCGTTGCGCTCGCGACGGTGCAAGGCGACCCATCCCCCACCGAAGAGCAGCGCGAACGTCGATGCGACGCCCAGATACTGCGGCCGCAAATACCAGGGGATCAAAGAATTCGTGCGCGCCGCAGCGTCCGCATGATCGGGCCGCAATAAGCCGTGCATGGCATCGCCTGGCGGCGCCGCAGCGTTCGCGAGCACCGGCGGCGGACTTGCCGCGCCATCCGCGGCCGAGGGCGACACCGTCACGCGCAGCGGCGCGCTGCGCACCGTTTCGTAGCGGCGCGTGCCGGGATCGAAAAAATTGAACGTCAGGGGCGGGATGGTTTGTATACCCGGCTGCAGCGCCACGAGCGGCTGCTCGAAGGTTTTTTCACCGCGATAGCCGGTGGAATCGGCCTGGCTGAAAGTCGCCTTGGGCTGGTAGGTTTTCCACTGCCCATCGCCGGCGAGCATGTTGCTTTCGACGCGATCGAAGTTGCCACTGCCACTCACATGCATGCGAAGCGTGAGCGGATCACCCGCCGTATTCGCGGCGGACGAGAGGTCGGTACTGATTTTGAATGAACCGACCGCACCGCCGAACTCGGCCGGCCGGCCCTCCGCAGGCAGCGGCAGCACCTTGATCGCCGTTTCCGGGCTCGTCGCCATAATGTTCTTCGTTACTGTCGCGCCGAAGAAGTTCTGCATGAAGGGGTCGCCCAACAGATCGTCCAGCATCGAATCGCCCCGCGGTCGGGTGCGTATGCGCACCGTGAGGGGGGCGCCGAAGGTGAGCGCATAAGTGCCGGGCTTGATGGCCGCGAGCAGACTGTGCCACGTGTACAGGGTGAAGGGTTTACCGTCGATTGATTTTGCCGTGCGCTCGGGCTGCAGCGAGAGGTTGTTGAGAGTGAAGTCAGCGCTGTTGAGCTTCGGCAGACTATTGATGGAGGAGGCGAAGCCATCGCGCATGCCGACTTGAATCACCGCGGGAACGCTTTCACCCACATAAATCTCACGCTTGGGCACTTCGAAGCGCACGAAGGCGGAGCCGTCTGGCGTCAAGCGAATGCCGTTGGCTTCGGAGCCTCCGGGGATGAGAGATTTGAGCCCCGGGAAACTCGGACTTGGAGAAATCGAGGGAGCCCTCCCATTGCCCTGCGTCACGCGCAGCACGAGGGGAGGCGATTTGGGGGTGGGGCCGGGGATGGTGAACACGCCGGCTTCTTCCGGTGTGACGCGGATGATGGTCGAGGTGGACGAGATCGTTGCACCGTTGACGATTTCGATCCGCCGGGACTGGCCGATGACGCGAAATTCCAATCCGGAGACCACGGGCAGCTGTAGCGCCAGGGCGCCGTTGCCCGAAGCCATGATGGTGAGCTGCGCCGATTCGCCCAAAGCGATCTGCGATGGTTCGATCGTGGCGTCCACCGAGACAGCCGGGGCTGATGCGGCGCCCATGGCGAGGTTCGCCGGGGCCGCCGAAAGCGCGGCAAGCAACGCGGCGCCTGCCGCCATTGCGTGAATCCGCCGCTGCAAACGCCTTCTCACCTCACCAATCCTTGACTGGTTTATCGGGCGGCGATTCGGCTTCCTGCCTGGCGAATGGCAGTCCCTGCGCCCGGCGCTCATCGCCCTTCTGTGAATCGAGTAATTGGCGCGCCTCCTCCGGACTCATCTGACCCGGCAGACGTTGCGTATCCGCCTGATCCGCGCCATCGCCGCGCGCGGATTTCGGTTGATCGTCACCGGGCTTGGGTTGGCCAGTACTCGGCGGCTGTGCGGGCTGCTGCTGGGCATTCGGCGGCGGCTGTGCAGGGGGCGGTTGCTGGGCCTGCTGCTGCTGCGGGGGCTGCGGCGGCGGCGATGGTTTCGCGGGCGGCGGTGGTTGGCCCGCCTTTGGCGGAGCGCCGGAGTTCGGCGGCTGCCCGGAATTCTGCGACGACTGCTGCTGATTTGGCTGCTGATTCGGTTGATTGTTCTGTGAGTTCTGGTGCTGGTTTTGCGGTGAGTTTTGATTTTGCGGCGAATTTTGCTTGCGCTGCAGCTCGTCGATCTTGCGCTTCACGAAATCGCGGTTGAATTTGCTGTCGGCGTCGTCGGCGCGCATTTGCAGAGCGGTGTCGTACGCCTTCACCGCCTCGGTCCAGGTCTCGAGGGTTTGCTGGGGGGCGCTTTGCTCGGTCGTCTGTCCGCTGCGATACAGCGTATTGCCGAGATTGTAATAAGCGTCCTCCTGCTCCGCCAGCCGCTTAAGGTCGCCGGAGGGCACGCGGCTGATCGATTGTTGAAATGCCTTTACCGCCTGCGGATACTGTGCGGCCTTGTAAGCTGCCGCTCCTGCATTGAATTCGAGCACGGGTTTTTTGGGGTCGCGCGCCGCGGCGGCGGCATACTCCTTCGCCGCCGCGACGTAGTCGCCCTCTTTGTACGCGTCCTCGGCGCTTGCCGGCGAGGCATGCACCGGCGCAGCCGGCAACAGGAGCACCAGCGGCACTATCAGCCACGACACCGCGGCCGCATCGATCGGACGCGATCCTGTGTCGGACAGCCGACGGCGTGTTGGAACTCGAGAGCGGCGCCGGGTGCCGACCAGCAGACTGCTCAACAACAAACCCAAGGACGCGGCCAAAGGCCACTGATAGCGTTGCGTGTAGACCCTTTGCTGCCGCGACGCGAGATCATGCTTGAGCATGGGGCCTAAGGCGGTCTGATATAGAAACTCGAATCCCTCACCGCGGCTGCCGAGCGGAGCATATATTCCACCCGTGGCGGCGGCAATCGCCTTGAGCGCGGGTTCGTCGAGCCGCGACCTGACGAAGGCGCCCGATTCGTCCTTCACGAAGCCGCCGGCCCGGTCCGCCGACACCGGCACGAGATCGCCCTGTGGTGTCCCCACCCCAACGGTATAAATCTTCATTCCGTCCTGATGCGCTGCACTCTGGGCGGCGGCCAGCGCATCGCCTTCCAAGTCCTCGCCGTCCGTGACCAGGATCAAGATCTTGTCGCTGCCGGGACGCCGCCGCAGCGCAGCCTGCGCCTCGCGAATGGCGCTTGCAATGTTGGTGCCGCCGCGAGGAATGGTACTCGTGTCGATGGCATTCAAAGACTCGTGGAACGCGCCATAGTCGAGGGTAATGGGGCAGGCCAGGAAAGCGCTGCCCGCGAACGCCACCAGCCCCACCGCGTCTCCGTCCAGCACCCGGGTGAAATCGTCGATGGCCAGTTTGGCGCGCGTCAAGCGATCGGGCTTTACATCCGGCGTCGACATACTGCGCGAGGTATCGATTGCGAAAACGATTTCGTTGCCGCGGCGGCTGATCAGTTCCCAGCGATATCCCACCAGCGGTCCGGCGAGCGCAATGAACAGCAGCGCCACTGAGGTCAGCAGCAACAGCCGTTGAGCGCGGCGTCGGCCGATCGAGACCGACTGCGTAAGCTGCGCGCGCAGATGGGAGGAAACGAAACGAGCGAGCGCAGCGTGCTGGCGCGCATCGTGGCGGCGCCACATCCACAGCAGGCAGAGACAAAGGACCGCCCCCGCCGGCAACCATTCGGGATGGCTGAACCTCACGGCAGTCTCCGGAAGCGAGTGTGCTGCAAGGCCAAGCCGAATCCGAGAAAAGCGACGCAGGGGATCAGCGCCCAGGAATACAGTTCATCCTGGTGCTCGAATTTCTGTACGGTGAGCGCGCTCTTTTCCAGGCGGTTGATCTGTTCGTAGATCTTGTGCAGGGAATCGGTGTCCGTCGCGCGGTAGAAAGTACCGCCGGTCTCGCGGGCTATGGCCTCGAGAGTCTTCTCGTCGACGTCCACCTTGTCCATGACCAAGTGCACGTTGCCGGCCTGGTCTTTCATGGGCATGGGCGCAGAGCCGCGCACGCCGACGCCGATGGTGTAGATCTTGACGCCGAGCGCGCGGGCCGCTTCGGCCGCGGCGAGCGGCGAAATTTTCCCCGTGTTGTTCATGCCGTCAGTGAGCAAAATCAGCACCTTCGATTTCGCGTTGGTGGTCCGCAGACGATTGACGCTCGCGGCGATCGCCGAACCGATGGCGGTACCGTCATCGTTGCCCACCGCGGTGCTCACGCGCTCGAGATTCTGCTGCAGCCAATCGTGATCGAGGGTGAGGGGGCTGACCAGGTAGGGCGCGGCCGCGAACGCGATCAGCCCGATTCGATCGTCGGGCCGCTCCTCGATGAATTTCGACACCACGGACTTGACCACCTCGATGCGGTTGACGCGATGGCCATCGACCAGAAAATCGAGCGCCTGCATCGAACCGGATACATCGAGTCCGAGCACGATGTCGATGCCGTTGGCGGTCACCTCGGTGCGGCTGTGGCCGCGCTGCGGGCGGGCGAGTCCGATGATCATGAGTGCCGCCGCGAGCAGCGGCAGCAGCAGCCACACCCATCCGCCGAGCCGCGAGCGGCTGCGCCGAGCCGCATCGCGGGCGAGGCCGACGTCCGAGAATTCGATGGCGGCCACCGGCCCGCGCCGCCCGCGCAGCATCATCACCACCGGCAGCAGCGCCAGCAGCCACAGCCACTCAGGTTGCAGGAAGCGAATCACGCGCCTCCCTTGACGTTGACGTGGGGTGACCTAAGGGAGGTGCCGACGATGAAGCTGCGCGCGCTCTGATACAGAGATTCCATGTTGGCCGCCGACAAGGACATGCCGGCAAACTTAGCGAGGTCGCATTGGCGCAGGAACTCAGCCAGCAGCGAACGATGCGGCGACAGCGGCGAATTCTCGGTTTCGAGAATATCGTGCAAGAACTCCTCGGTGGTTCGATGAGTCGCCGTCACCCTGAAGCCCGCCTCGATGTAGCGGCGCACGGTGTCCGAGATAGCCGAGGAAAATTCGCGCACGCTCGCCGGGTGCATGAGCGCGCGCAGTTCCTCGAGGCGTTGCAGCGCGATCTCGAAGTACAGCAGAGTTCGGGATGGCCGGCGGCGGCGCCGGCGCCATACGGCATAGCCCGCCGCGGCTAGCAGCACGCCGCCGGCCAACCATTCGAGTACCAAGGTCAAAGGGAACAGGGACTTGGGGCCGCGGATGTCGCGGATGTCCTCGGCCGGGGCACTCTGCGCGGGCGCTGCCGCGGCGCAAGCCAGGCTGGCCGACAGCGCCGCGATGAGCCCAGCCGCTGCCGCGGCGCACACCCAAGATGCGCGCTTGCTCATACCCGCCGGCTCATACGCGGCGGCGCTCGCGGGTTTTGAAGAACCGTTGCAGGGCGGCCATGTAGGGCGCATCGGTCTTGAGCTCCAATGTGTCGACACCCTCGGAACGAAAGTCGTTGACCATGCGCTTTGCGCGGTCCAACGCCAATTCGTTGAAGCGTCTGCGGACGGCGGCGTCGGCAGTGTCGAGTTCGATGATCTCGCCGGATTCCGCATCTTCCAGCGCGAGCACCCCCACGTTGGGCAACTCCTTCTCGCGCGGATCCGCGACCTGCACGGCGATGAGATCGTGCCGCCGGTTGGTCTGGCGCATGGCGCGGCGCAATTCGGCGCGCGCGGCCGCGGGGTCGCCGGTTGATTGAAAATCGGAAATCAGAAACACGATGGCGCGCCGATGCAGTACATGATTCGCGACGTCGAGCGCCTTCACGGTGTCCGTGCCCCGGCCCTCGGGGGTGTGGTAGAGAATATCGCGCACGACGCGCAGCACGTGGCGCCGGCCCTTCTTCGGCGGCAGATAGCGTTCGACGCGGTCGGTATAGAGGAGCAGACCCACCTTGTCGCTGTTGCGGATCGCGGAAAACGCCAGCACGCTGGCAAGTTCCGCGGCCAGATCCCGTTTGCTCAAGATCGCCGATCCGAAATTTCCGGATGCGCTGATGTCCACCAATAGCAGGATCGTGAGCTCGCGCTCTTCGGTGAATTTCTTGACGAACGGCCGGCCGGCGCGTGCAGTGACATTCCAGTCGATGGTCCGTACTTCGTCGCCGGGGCTGTATTCGCGCACTTCGTCGAAGTCCATGCCGCGGCCTTTGAACACCGAATGATATTCGCCGGCAAGACTGTCGTTGACCATGCGGCGCGTGCGGATCTCCAATTGCCGCATGCCGCTCATGATGGCCTTCGTGGATTTGGTGGTATCGACCGGCATGCGATCAGGGCACGGGCAGGGCGTCGAGAATTTTGCGGATCACGTCTTCGGAGCTGATGTTTTCGGCTTCGGCTTCGTAAGTCACCGAGACGCGGTGCCGCAGCACATCCATGGCGATCGTCTTGACGTCCTGCGGGGTGACGTAGTGGCGGCCGTTCAGGAAAGCGATGGCGCGCGCGGCAAGCGTCAAGTTGATCGTCGCGCGGGGCGAAGCGCCGGTCTGGATATACCCGTCGATGTTCAGGGACTTCGCAACCGGCGGCCGCGTGGCGAGCACCAGGTCCACGATGTAGTTCCTGATCTTGTCGTCCACATAGAGCGAGTTCACGACATGGCGGGCGTTCAGGATCTGTTGGGCCGATACGACCGGGCGCACGCTCACGCCGGGCGCGGACGTCGCCATCGCATCGAGGATGGCACGCTCCTCGGCGCGGTTAGGGTAGGTGACCACGACCTTCATCATGAATCGGTCGATCTGCGCCTCCGGCAGCGGGTAGGTGCCTTCCTGCTCCAGGGGGTTCTGGGTCGCCAGCACCAGAAACGGATTCGGCAGCGGATAGGTCTCATCGCCGATGGTCACCTGGCGTTCCTGCATCGCCTCGAGCAGGGCGCTCTGCACTTTCGCCGGCGCGCGGTTGATTTCGTCCGCCAGAATGAGATTGCTGAAAATCGGTCCGTGCTTGGTGCGGAATGCGCCGTCCTGCGGATTGTAGATCATGGTGCCGACGATGTCGGCCGGCAGCATGTCCGGCGTGAATTGCAGCCGCTTGAAGCGTACCGCAATGCCGGCGGCCAAGGTTTTGAGCGCCAAAGTTTTGGCCAGGCCGGGCACACCTTCCAGCAGGACATGGCCGTTGGTCAGGAGCGCGACCAACAAGCGATCGAGCAGATGCTTCTGCCCCACGATTACACGCGCCATCTCCGCTTGCAGGCCCGCAACCCAGGCCGAATTCTCCAGCACGGTCTCGCGTGCGGCGCGCATGGCCGCCTCGGAGTCGACCGGCGTAGGACGCAGTTCCTGGAACGGCGCAGGTGTTTGATTCATCACTCAATCCTTTGTGACAGATTTGGGTCCGTTCTTGCCGGACGTCCCTTGGAACTTCAAGGTCGGCGGAGGTTCCCCATGCGCGGGCAGCGGGCGCAAATCGAAAAACGCGATTGAGACCCGATTTTACATAGCGCCGCGTCTCGTTTTAGACAGCCTTGCTGGGGTTGATCAGGTATTTTGTGCCGGTCGCGGTTTTGCTGTAAACCGCGATGTTCTCGAGGTTCAGCGCGTCGCGCAGCGACACCTCGCCGGCATAGCGGCTGGCGAAGGTGGTTTTCAGTTCCGAGGCAACGCGTTCCTTGAGCCGTTGCGTGCCGGCGGGCCCAAGCTTTTGCAGGAACGGGGTGACCAGCCAGCCGCCGACTCCCCATGCCATGCCGTAATTGCGGTTGAGCTCCATCGGCCCCTGCCCCAGGGCCCCGTAGACATAGACCTGCTTGTGTACCGGAGAGCCGTAGCGGCTGTATTGCGTGGACTTTTTCAACAACGCCGCCTCCATGCACATCAGAATCTGGCCGGCGAGCTTGCCGCCGCCGATGGCGTCGAAGGCAAGGGTCGCGCCGCTGGCGGTCAATGCTTCAATGAGATCCTGCACGAACGTGGGTGAGCTCGAATCGCAGACGTGAATCGCGCCCATCGCCCGCAGCAGATCGCCCTGGGCGTGATTGCGGACGATGTTCACGAGCGCAATCCCATCCTTGATGCAAATCCGATTGAGCATTTGCCCCAAATTGGAGGCGGCCGCGGTGTGCACCAATGCCGTGTGGCCTTCGTTGCGCATGGTCTCGACCATGCCGAGCGCGGTGAGCGGATTGACGAACGACGACGCGCCATCGGCAGCCGTTGCGCCGGCCGGCAGCACCAGACACTGCTCGAGCGGAACGCAACGATATTGCGAGTACATCGCGCCGCCGAGCGCAGCCACCGTTTTGCCCAGCAAAGCTTGCGCCGCCGGCGCCGACCCCGCCTCGACCACGACTCCCGCGCCCTCGTTGCCGATCGGCATGGACACATCGAAGCGGGCCGCCATGCTCTTCAGCGCCGCGTCCGGAACGTGGGCGGCCACCAGCGGCTCATCCTTGGTGCCGCGTTGGCTGGCTTTGGTCATGTCGGACCCGGCGAACAGAAGCCCGAGATCGGAGGGATTGATGGGCGCCGCCTCGATGCGGATGAGCACCTCGTTGGCCGCCGGAATGGGAGTGGGCACCTGGGTCAGCGACACTTCGAGATCGCCGTTGCTCCTGACGAGCGATCGAAGCTGTAAACCGGTGCGAGCGTCTGATGGTGTCATGGTCTTGAGGGTTGCGCCTGGTGAGTTGAATACCGCTCATGCTACGCCGCGCTCCGAGCGGTGGCCAGACGCCAAGGCTCGGTGTCGAGCGGCATTCCGCGTGCACACCGGATGGGGCGCTAAAATCGGTGGCATGAATCCGCTGTTGGTCATTTTTGGGTCGGGGTGACCATGACCCGCAAATCGCCACGCTCGTTATCGCCGGCACCGCGCCGCGGCGTTGCGAGAGTCATCTCGAAGCTAGGATGGGGTTCACGCACGCAAGCGGCAGAATGGGTCCGCGCGGGGCGGGTTCGAGTCAACGGCCAAGTGGTGCACAACGCGGAATTCCCCACACGCCAAGGCTTGGACCGCATCGACATTGACGGCCGCGAACCCGGGCAGCCGGAGCGAATCGTGCTCATGCTGAACAAACCGCGCGGCTTGGTGACGACGGCGAAGGACGAGCGGGGCCGCGCGACTGTTTACGGTTGCCTCGCCGACGCGGGGCTCCCCTGGCTGGCGCCGATCGGTCGCCTGGACAAAGCCAGTGAGGGACTGCTGTTGTTCAGCAACGATCCGGCTTGGTCCGCGCGAATCACCGACCCCGCGAGCGGGCCGCCGAAGACCTACCACGTGCAAATCGATCGGCTGCCCGAGGCTGATTTGCTGCGCAGTCTCGAGCACGGAGCGGTGGTGGCCGGCCGGCGCCTGGCGGTTCGCTCGGCGCGCGCGCTGCGCACCGGAGAGAAGAATGCGTGGCTGGAAGTCATGCTGGATGAGGGGCGCAACCGGCACATTCGCCGACTCCTGGAAGCGTTCGATGTGTCGGTGGTTCGCCTCGTGCGCGTGGCGATCGGGTCGCTGGCCCTCGGCACGCTGGCGAAGGGCAAGTGGCGGATGCTCACACAGGAGGAAATCGAGTCGCTGCGCTAGAAAGCCGCCGGGTACGCTCCGCCGTCCAGAAGGATGTTCTGACCGGTGATGTACCCGGCATGGATGCTGCACAAAAAGGCGCAGGTTTGTCCGAACTCGGGCGGAGCGCCGAAGCGCTTCGCCGGGATCTCCGCCATGGCGTGCGCCGCCAGCGCCGATTCGGGCTTGCCGGTTTGCTTGGACGCGGCCGCAAAGCCGCTGCGCAAGCGCTGAGTGTCGAAACTTCCGGGCAGAAGGTTGTTGATGGTGACATTCTTGTCGACCACCTTGCGCGCCACCCCCGACGCGAACGCCGTCAGGCCGGCGCGCGCCGCGCTCGACAAGTCCAGTCCTGCGATCGGCATCTTGACGCTGATGGAGGTGATGTTGACGATTCTGCCGAATCCGCGGCCGGCCATGGGGTCGACGACCTTTTGAATGAGCTCGATGGGGGTCACCATGTTCATCGTGACGCCGGTCAGCATGGCCTCGCGATCCAGTTCGCGGAAGTCCCGGTACGGCGGACCACCGTTGTTGTTGATCAGTATGTCCGGCGTCCGGCAGGCCGCCAGCAGCGCCTCTTGCCCTTCGAGAGTCGACACGTCGGCGACCACCGGCGTTACGTCCACCCCGGTGGCTCGGCGGATTTCCTCGGCAGCCCGTTCCAAGAGCGGGCGGTTACGTCCATTGATGACCAATGAGACTCCGGCCTCGGCGAGTGCTCGGGCACACGCCAGCCCCAATCCCTGACTCGATGCACAGACGATTGCCGTCCGTCCGCGAATTCCCAAGTCCATGCCGTCCTCCCGAAGCCGTTGTCAGATTTACAAAGATGTTACGCGCTTGCAATGATCGGGATTCGATCGTATAGCCGTTATACGCTGGCGGCACAAGCAACCCCGGGAGCCACTCATGACGATCAAACGCATCAAAACCGGTCCGCGAATGTCGCAGGCCGTGATACACAACAAGACCGTCTATCTAGCAGGACAAGTTGCCGGCGGCGCCACGGTCGCGATCCAGACGCGCGAAATCCTCGCCGCAATCGACGCTCTGCTGGCGGAGGCCGGCACCGACAAGAGCCGGTTGTTGTCGGCGACCATCTGGCTCACGGACATGGCGACCTTTGCGGAAATGAACAGCGTGTGGCAGTCATGGGTGGTCCAGGGTGAGGCCCCGGCACGCGCCACGGTCATGAGTGCCCACCTGGCATCGGCGGAATTCAAGATTGAAATCGCGGTCGTCGCCGCGCAGCCTTAGGAGCCCGTCTGAGTGCTCGAGCTGCAAAATATCAGCAAGACTTTCGAGGGTAGAGTCGTCCTCGACGAAGTGAACCTGTCGGTTGCCAAGGGCGCTACGCACGCCTTGATCGGTTCGAGCGGCTCCGGAAAAACCACGCTGTTGCGGATCACGCTGGGATTGATTCCTTTCGACAAAGGCTACGTCAAGATCAACGACCAGGCATTGCTGTCGTTCACGCAGGTCGAATGGGCCGACCGGATCGGCTACGTTCCGCAAGACGGCGGCCTCTTCCCGCACATCTCGGCCAGAAACAACGTCGCTCTGATCGCGAAGCTGCGCGGCTGGCCCAAATCCAGGATCGACGGCCGGGTGGAAGAATTGCGCAAGGTCGTGGACTTGGATGCCGAAATTCTCACGCACTTTCCCCGCGAAATGAGCGGCGGTCAGAAACAACGCGTCGCCATCATGCGCGCCGCGATGATGGATCCGGCGGTCATGCTGCTCGACGAGCCCATGGCCGCGCTGGATCCGCTCATTCGGCGGACTTTGCAGCAGGAACTGAAATCGATATTCCAAAGGCTGGGGAAGACCGTGCTCCTGGTCACCCACGATCTGGGTGAAGCCGTCTATCTCGCCGAACAACTCACGATGCTGCACGAGGGGAAAATGGTGCAAACCGGAACCTACCGCGATTTGCTGCTGCATCCGGCCAGTCCGTTCGTGACGCAATTCATCAACGCGCAGCGCACGCTGCCCGACGCGGGCGAGCTGCCATGAAAAAAGCCGGCACGGTGTTCGGCATTTCGCTGGGAATTTTCACGTGCTGCCGCGCGCTCGCCGCGGATCCCATCGTGATCGGCGGCAAGATCTTTACCGAGAGCTACGTATTGGGAGAGATCGCGGCGCAGTCCATCGAGGCGTCATCGCAGGTGCCGGTCACGCGCAAACTCGGGATGGGAAGCACGGGTATTTTATTCGAGGCATTGAAGAGCGGTGCGATCGACGTATACCCGGACTACTCCGGAACGTTGGCGGAGGCCATTCTGAAGCGGCCGGAATTGAAGTCCGCTCGATGAGATCCGGCAGGCGCTGTCGGGAATGGGGCTGACCATTTCCGGCTCGCTCGGCTTCAACGATACCTATGCGCTGGCGGTGAAGGAGGAGTTTGCCGAAACAGCACGACCTGCACTCGATCGGCGACCTGATTCCGATCGAATCCGGGGTCAGGGCGGGATTCAGCTACGAATTCATGGATCGGAAGGACGGCTATCCCGGGCTGGTCGAGAGCTATCATCTGAGCTTCAATCCGCAAAAAATCAGCCGCATGGAACATTCGTTGAGCTACCAGGCCATCGATCAGAATGCCATCGATCTGATCGACGTCTATTCGACGGATGCGAAAATAAAAAAACTCCATCTGCAATTGCTCAAGGACGATCACAATTATTTTCCCGTTTATCAGGCGGTTTGGGTCGCCAGAAAGTCGTTCGTGGAGAAGCATCCGCGCGAGTGGCAGACGCTTCTGGGGCTCGAAGGGCAGATCAGCGAAGAGGCCATGCTCGACATGAATGCGCAGGCCGATATTCAAAAAATCGCCTTCGACAAGATAGCCGCGCGATTTCTGGGCTCCGAAGCGCCGGCGTCGAAAGGATGGCTGCGCGAGGTGGCACGCCGCACCAAGGAGCATCTGTGGCTGGTCGGCGTGTCGCTGTTGTTCTCGGTCCTGGTCGGCATACCGCTCGGCGTGACGGCGGTGCGCTTCCACGCCGCCGGTCAGGCCATCCTGCTGTCGAGCGCGGTCATCCAGACGGTGCCGTCGCTCGCGTTGTTGTGCTTTCTCATTCCGGTGTTCGGCGTGGGCAACAAGCCCGCTCTGGCCGCGCTGTGCCTGTACAGCTTGCTGCCCGTGGTTCTCAATACTTTCACCGGCATTCGTGCGGTGAACCCCGTCCATCTGGAGAACGCGCGCGCATTCGGCTTGAACCGCAGGCAAGTCCTCTTCAGGGTGGTGCTGCCGCTGGCGAGCCCAACGCTGTTGGCGGGGATCAAGACCGCCACCATCGTCAGCATCGGCACGGCGACCCTCGCGGCTTTGGTCGGGGCGGGAGGCTACGGCGCGCCCATCGTTTCCGGGCTTGCCTTGAACGACATCCGCACGATTCTCACCGGCGCCATTCCCGCCGCCCTGATGGCGCTGGTCGCGCACGCGGTCTTTGAACTGCTGGGACTGGTGCTGATACCCGCGGGCCTGCGCAGGCGGCCTTAGTCGAACCCGCGCTCTTGGGTTATGCTGATCGCATCCAAATCATAATCACCGATGGGGGATGCGATCGATGCGACAGCGTACGGCGATGAGCTACCGGCTACTCGGGGTTGCGGCAATTGCTTCTGCCCACCTCTTCGTGCAATCGAGTCTCGCGGACTCCGTTCCCGCCGCGCCTCGAATCGTTGCGCTGAAGGCCGCGCGTCTGTTCGATTCCGTGTCCGGCAAGCTGGTCGCGCACGGCGTCGTGATCGTTGCGGGCACCAAAATCCAGGCGGTGGGCGCCGACCTCAAGATTCCCGACGATGCGCAGGTGATCGATCTCGGCGATGCCACTTTGTTGCCGGGTTTCATCGATGCGCACGTGCATCTGTCGCAAGAGGCCGGCCCGAACTGGTACGCGACTGGTTCAACAGCATCATGCGGTTCCCCGCCGAGCAGGCGCTGTACGGCGCGCACTATGCCAAGGCGACGCTGGAGGCCGGCATTACCACGGTGCGCGACCTCGGTTCGACCGACTATCTTGCACTCGGCCTGCGCAATGCCATCAACGCCGGACAGATTCCGGGCCCGCGCATGCTGGTGGCCAACTATGCCGATTGGATCGACCGGCGGCCATGCCGATCAGGACCCGGTGCCGCCGCAGCGCATCGCGGTGGCGGGGCCCATCCAGGGCGTGTGCAACGGTCCCGATCAGTGCCGCGCGGCGGTGCGCTATCAGATCAAGTACGGCGCCAACGTCATCAAGTTCATGCCCTCGGGCGGCGTGCTGTCGCTCTCCGATCCGGTGGATAACGTCGCAGCTGACCCAGGAAGAAATGAACGCCATCGTCGCCGAAGCGCACGCTTGGGGCCGCAAGGTCGCGGCCCATTGCCACGGCGACCGCGCCGCCAAGATGGCGATCGCCGCGGGCGTGGATTCGATCGAGCACGGCAGCTTCCTCCAGGATGACACGCTGCTCGAAATGAAGAAAAAGCATGTGTACTTGGTGGCGACCCTGTTCGCCGGCGCCTGGGTGGGCCAGCGGCTCGATACATTCCCGCCGGCGATCGCGACGAAGGCGCGCGCGGCCGCGGCGCAGGCCCAGCAGATGTTCCAGCATGCCGTCAAAATCGGCGTGCCGCTGGCCATGGGCACGGATGCCGGAGTCGAGCCGCACGGCTTGAACGCGCGCGAGTTCTCGCTGATGACGAAGAACGGCTTGAGCGCGGAACAGGCGCTGATGGCGGGTACCGCGAATGGCGCCGACCTCCTTGGACTCGCCGATCAGACTGGGACGCTGGCGCCCGGTAAATTTGCGGATATCGTGGCCGTCGCCGGCAATCCTCTCACCGACATGCAGGCCACCGAACATCCGGTATTCGTGATGAAGGAAGGAACCATTTACCTGGGCGAGCGCGGCGCCGCCTCGCCCCGCTGATACCCGCGCAGCTGACGCTTCGCCAGACGCGTGACGGTCGGCGCCGGGCCCTCAACTCGCGCCGGCGCTGCCGAGGGGGAGCGTGCCCAGCAATTCCGCGGCGCCATTCCACAGTACCTGGATCCCGATGCAGAACAACAGGAACGCCGAGAGCCGCACCACGATGGTGGTTCCCGTCACTCCCATCCAGCCCGCGAGCCGCGCCGAGTTTCGATAGAACGCGTATACCAGCAGGGCGAGCAGTGCCACGGCGGCCAGCGTCTCGACGAAGAATTCGAGCGTCGAGGCATGGAAGCCTCGCGGACGGTTCGCGCCCAGGGAAATCGCCACCGAGATCGTTCCGGGGCCCGTGGTGAGCGGCATGGTGAGCGGATAAAACGCCAGCCGGCTCGGCGGCACATCCATGGAACGCGGGCTCGGCGTCTCGCTGCGGCGTTGCTCGGTGGCATCGGGCTCATTCAGCATTCGCCAGCCGGACATCGCGACGACGATTCCGCCGGCGACCCGCAACACGGGGATGGAGATGCCGAAAAAGCTCAACACATACGCCCCGATGTACAGCGACGCAGCGACGATCGAAAATGCGTAAATCGCCACCCAGCGCGACACCTGTGCGCGCACGCGCGGCTCGAGCTCGCGGGTCGCGCCGAAGAAGATGAACGTGCCAGACAGTGGGTTGACGATCGAGAACAGTGCGCCGAAGGCCAGCAGAAACGTGGTGAGTTGCGAGGTCGCGCTGGCGGTCATGGTAGTTCCAGGGTCGTAAGGCCGCCGCCATGATCGCAGGTTTGCGACGAGGCGGCATTCCCGAATCATCATCCTCAACGCGGCGCTTGCGGTCAACGCGCCGCTCGCGCAAGCTGCGCTCCGTGACTCTCCCGTCGGCGACCAATTTGTGATTCAGCCAGCGCTGCCTCTGCGGCGAATCCTGGGTCTCGGCTTCGGTCTGGCAATCGTCTTTGGCGGCACCGTCGGAGTCGGCATCCTGCGGCTGCCGGGGACACTGGCCGCCACTCTCGGCGACTCGCGGCTGATCGTGCTGTTCTGGATTTTGGGCGGCGTGTATTCGCTGCTCGGTGCCGTCGCCGTCGCTGAACTTGCCGCGATGTTCCCGGAGGCCGGCGGCTTCTACGTCTATGCGCGGCGCGCCTTGGGCAATGGGCCGGGATTCGTGGTCGGTTGGAGCGACTGGATCAATCTCGTGGCGACGATTTCCTATGCCTCGCTGACCGCGGCGGCATTTCTCGGCGCACTATGGCCGGCCGCCGCCGCCGCGCCCAGGGCGACCGCCATCTGCATGATCGCGTTGTTCACGGCCCTGCATTGGGGCGGCCTGCGCATCGGCAGCACCCTGACGCGCGCCATCAGCCTCAGCGTCGGACTCATGTTGATGGTGCTGGTGGCCGGGTGCTTTCTCACAGTGCCGGTCGGCGCTTCCGCCGCTCCGCCGGCGGTGAGCTCCGCCGCATCGCTGCCGCTCCTGTCGTTCGGCATGGTCGCCGCGCTCGTGACCGCCCTGCGCGCCGTGTTTCTCACGTACGACGGCTGGTATTCGGCCATCTACCTGGCCGAAGAGAGCACCCAGCCGGCGCTCACCCTGCCGCGCGCCATCATCGGCGGGACGATATTGGTCGCCGCGATGTACGTGATCTTCAATATCGCGATACTGCGAGTCCTGCCGCTGCCGGTGCTCGCCGCATCGGCGCTCCCGGCGGCCGATGCGGCGCGCGTGGTACTGCCGCGCGGCGGCGCCGAACTGGTCACCGTGATTTCGCTCACGACCGTGCTGAGCCTCGTCAATGCAACGCTGCTGATGGCGCCGCGAGTGCTCTTGGCCATCGGTCGGGATGGCTTTTTCACGCGTAAGGCCACGCTCGTCAGTGCGGGCGGCACGCCGCGGGTCGCCCTCGGCGTCACGAGCGCCGCCGCGGCCGCGCTGATCTTGAGCGGTACTTTCGATGAGATCATCGCCATCGCAGTGGTGCTGTTCCTGCTCAACTATGTATCGGCATACATCGCGCTCATCGTGCTGCGGCGAAATGAGCCCGCGACGCCGCGGCCGTATCGGGCGTTCGGCTATCCCTACACGACGGGGATCGTGCTGTTGGGCTGCGTGCTGCTGTGGATAGCGGCGATCATGGAAGACCCGCGCTCCGGACTGTTCGCCGGGCTGCTGCTGCTCGCGTGCGCACCGGTCTACGCATGGATCGCACGCCGACGCCGGCTCAAAAACCTGGCGCCTGCCAAACCGGTAGCGCCCTAGCCCTATTTCGTAGCCTGGAGAACGGCTTTCACCAGCCGTTGCGGTGTGTAGCGGGCGCGCGAAGGCGTCAGTCCCAAGCGCACGATGACCAAGTCACGCGAGGGAATGATGGCGGTGCTCTGGCCGTCATGGCCCTCCATCCAGAATGTGTCGGCGGGGATGCCGGGAGTCACGGCGTCGGAGTCCCAGAGCCACACCAGGCCGTGCCCATACTGGCCGCCGGATGCGGCAACAGGCGCGGCCATCATGCCGACAAAGCCGCGGGGGAGTAGTTCTTGGCCCCGCCACACGCCGTCTTGCAGCAGGAACTGCCCGTACCGCGCCCAGTCGCGGGCGGTGGCGTACATGTAAGAGGAGCCCACCAGGGTGCCGGATTCATCGGTTTCCATCGTGGCACTGGTCATGCCGAGCGGCCTGAAGAGCTTTTCGGCCGGATACTCTGCACCGAACCGGCCCGCCGCGTCTTGCACGATGCGCGACAGGATGTTGGCCGTCCCGCTCGAGTAGCTCCAAAACTCGCCGGCAGGATGCGCCAATGGCTGCGCGCGTGCGAAGCCCGCCATGTCCGGCTCCAAATACAGCATGCGCGTGACATCCGACACGGCGCCGTACGCTTCATTGAAGCGCAGACCGCTCGACATGGCGACCGCGTTCCCTATCGGCCAGTCCGCCGCACCGTCCGCGCTGCTGCCGGGCGCGGCGCCTGCCGGTGCGCGATCGCCGGCCGCCGCTCCCAAGCGCACCCGCCTCGCTATACTTAAGTTGCCGTCGGGCACCACCGTGCAGCCGTTGCCGGGGCGCTCCATGGCCAACCCATCGCCGATGAAACCGAGCAGGCCCGCTCGCACCACCCGCCGCTCCCGATCGACGGACACGCGCATGAGACGCAACAATCCGACCCCGGGCGCTTGCACATCGGTGCGCAGGACTTCGTCCGGATCCCGTCCGGCGAGAAACACGTTGGAGCAGACGATCTTCGCAGAGTAGTTGGCGCCGACGCGCAAAAGGTCCGGCGGCCTCACCCACAGCACAAATGCGCACGCGAGCAGCAGCAGTGCGAACGCGGCCGCGAGGCGGCGCAGGATTTTGGATAGTCTCATGTGCTCCCAAGGGCGAATGCGGGCGGCATCATAGCTTAAGAGACGGCTGGACGAAGCGGCGAGAGTTATCCGAATATAGCGCATGAACAAAATCCGCAGCCGTCATTGTGCTTGGTTGGTCTGCCTCCTGTGCGTTGCGAACGCCGGGGCGGCGCCGATAAATGCCAAGCCGGCGTCGACCGACGCCGTGTTCGAGCAGCTGGTGGATGACTTCGTGTTGGGCACGCTGGCGCTGTCGCCCACGAATGCCACCGGTTACGGCTACCACATTCATCAAGGCACAGCGCTCGATGACATGCTGGATGATTTCAGTCCGGCGGGCATCGCGGCTTCGCGCAGCCTGCTGCATGACATCGAGGCGCGGATTGCTCGGCTGGATACCGGGGCGCTCGACGCGCAGCAACGCGCCGACATCGACATCATGCGCGACGCGCTCGGCGCTGCGCGTCTGGAACTCGATGAGATCCAGGGCTACCGTCACAATCCCACCACGTACGTCGAATTGCTGGGCAACGGCCTGTATACCCCGTATGTGCTGCAATACGCGCCGCCCGCCGAACGCTACCGCCACATCATCAATCGCTTGAACAAGAGTTCCCGAGCTGATCCGGCAGGCCGAATCGAATTTGCAGGACTCGCCCGAGGTCTGGAACCAGGTCGCGCGCGAGGAGAACCTGGGCAATGTCGCTCTCATCGACACCACGCTGCGGGCCGACTGTCCGCCCGGCGAGCGCATGCGCTACGACCAAGCGGCGGCAAACGCCATTGCGGCCCTCAACGGTTTCAACCATTGGCTGGAAGACAACCTGGCGGAGAGGCGCAGTGATTGGCGGCTCGGGAAGGAGCGCTACGCGAAGAAATTTCGTCTGGTGCTGGCAACCGGCAAAACTCCCGAGACGCTGCTGGCGGAAGCGGAGGCGGATCTCGCCAAGACGCGGGCTGAGATCGCGCGGCTGGCGGCACCGAAGACCGTTGAGCAGGCGCTCGCGGACGTGGCGCGCCAGCATGCGACGGCGGCGAATTACATTCCGTCGGCCAAGCAGGCGCTGGCTGCGGCGACAGCCTTCGTCAAATCGAAGGATCTGCTGACCCTGCCGCCGAACGCCAATTTGGAGGTCATCGAAACGCCGGTGTTCATGCGCGGCGTCTACGGAGTCGGCGGCTTCAATCCGGCGCCGGCGCTCGAGCCTACATTGGGCGCTTTTTTTTGGGTTACGCCGATCCCGAGCACTTGGCCGCAGGCGCGCATCGATTCGAAATTGCGCGAGTACAACTTCTCCGGAATGCAGCATTTGACCGTGCATGAGGCCATGCCGGGTCACTACGTCCAAGGCGAATATGCGAATGAAGTGCAGCCGCGTTCGCGCCGGCTGTTGCGCAATATCTTCGGCAACGGCCCCTACATCGAAGGCTGGGCGGTGTACTCGCAGCAGCTCATGGCGGAGCAGGGGTACTTGGGCGATACGCCCGGCTATCGGCTCACTTTGCAAAAGCAGCTGCTGCGGGTTCTCGCCAATACGATATTGGATGTGCGCCTGCAGACGCTCGGGATGACGGACCAGCAGGCGCTCGATCTCATGACCCAGAGTACGTACCAGGAAACTGAAGAGGCGACCGCCAAACTCCAGCGCGCCAAGCTCTCGTCCTGCCAGTTGCCGACCTATTACGCCGGCTACAAGGGCTGGCTCGCCGTGCGCGAGCATTATCAGTCCAAGCATGGATCCGCGTTCACTCTCAAGGAGTTCCATGAGAGCGCGTTGCGGCAGGGGGCGGTGCCCCTGCCGATATTGGATGGCCTGCTGCAATGAGCGGCGGCGTCCGGTTTCGCGGGCCGTGCGCCGCGGGCTATACTTCGCCGCAGCAAGCATTCAGTGAGGCGTCCCATGAACGCGAATCTCAAGTCCGTCCAGACATCCGCCGATGCTCATCGCCCGAGCGCGCATCGATCTCGCCGCCTGCTACCGGCTGGCAGATCGCTTCGGGCTGAATGAAGGCATCGACAATCACCTGACGCTGATGGTGCCGGGGTTTGCGGACCGATTCTTACTCGCGCCTTTCGGCATGCACTGGTCCGAGGTGAAGGCCAGCGATTTCATGGTGGTGGATTTCAATGGCGCAGGTCTTGAGCGGGCAGGGAGCGGTGGAGCCCACCGCCTTGTATATTCACCAGCCGGTGCATCGGCTCTCGCCGCAGGGACGCTGCGTGCTGCACACCCATATGCCCTATGCCACGGCGCTGTGCATGCTCGAGAATCCGCGTCTGGAAATGGCGGTGCAGAGTGCGCTGGGCTTTTACGAGCGACGTGGCCTACGACTCGACTTACAACGGACTGGCCTTCGATGAGTCCGAGGGCGAGCGGCTGGCGCGAGCGCTGGGACCGAAGTCGGTGCTCATGATGGGCAATCATGGGGTGTTGGTCGTGGGCAAGACCATTCCGCAAGCGTTCGAACGGCTGTATTTTCTGGAGCGCGCCGCGCAGGCACAGGTGCTCGCGCTGTCGACCGGGCGGCCCTTGAAGCTCATCCCGGAGGCGACGATCAAGAAGACCATCGAGCAGTTCCTGGCGGGCGGCGCCGTCGGCGGGCGCGATCGTGCCGAGCTGCACTTCGATGCCTTGAAGCGCGTTCTCGATCGCAGCCAGTCGGATTACGCGAGCTGAACTCGCGCGCTCTAGCGGCCGTCGATCCCGCGCGGGCCGCCCGCAGCCCCGTCGTCATCTTATTGGCAGTGCTGCTGTTCATCAATTACGTCGATCGCGGCAACTTGTCCACTGCGGCGCGCTTGGTGCAGGGCGACCTCAGCTTGAACTACACGCAGATGGGCATTCTGCTGTCGGCCTTCTCCTGGACGTATGCCTGGACGCAAATTCCGGTGGGCTGGCTCGCGGAACGCTACGGCGCCCATCGAATACTCGCGGCGGGGCTTATCCTATGGGCATCCGCCACGATCCTGATCGGATTTGCGCACACGTTCGCGATGCTGCTGGTGTTGCGGCTGCTGTTGGGCTTGGGCGAGAGCGCCGGGTTCCCCGGCGTAGCGAAGATACTGGCGGCGATCGTGCCCGCAAAGGGCCTGGGCACCGCCAACGGCATCATCGCTCTGGGGTACTTGACCGGTCCGGTGGTGGGCACCATCGCGGGTGGCCTGCTGATGGCGCACTTCGGCTGGCGCTCGGCGTTTTGGGTGTTCGGCGGGTTGTCTCTGCTGTGGTTGCTGCCGTGGTCGCGGGTGGCGGGCGAGGTGCGCACGGCGGTACACGAGAGCACGGATGATTCGACGACGTGGTGGATGATTTTGAAGCAGCCATCGCTGTGGGGCACGTCGCTCGGACTGTTCTCGCAAAACTACGTTTTTTACTTCATGCTGGCCTGGCTGCCCTCGTATCTGCAGACCGAGCGCGGCTTCTCCATCGTCGGCATGGCTTGGATCGCGACCAGCGCCTACATGGCCAATGCGTTGAGCGCCTTCATCGCCGGATGGGCCATCGATCGCTTCCTGGCTCGCGGCGGATCGGCGAACGTCGGCTACAAGTCCGTCATGGCCGTGGCGCACTTGGGTTCGGTGGCTTGCATGCTGGCCATGGCGATGGGCTCGCCCAAGGTGGCGCTGGTGAGCTTGTTCGTTTATCAGGCGCTTTGCGGGGCTTCCTCGCCCGGCGTGTATGCCATGTGCGAGATCCTGGCCGGGCCGGCCGCATCGGGGCGATGGGTGGGCATTCAAAACTCCATCGGCAACTTGCCGGGGATCATCGCACCCTGGCTCACCGGCTACATCATTGAAACGACCGGTCATTACACGAACGCTTTCGTGGTCGCTGCGGCGATGAGCGTCCTGGGCTTGGTCGGCTGGATCTGGATGGTGCCGACGCTTGCCGAGCTCAAGTGGCAGCACACCCCGCAGCCGGAGCTGCAGGCAAATATTTGACTTAACGCCCGCGGACTCGGGCAATTACCGTCGAAACCCTCGATGTGTCGCCCCCGACCTACGTCGCCGGCCTGCGACATGCCGCCGCTCCCTTTTGGACCGTACCATGGCGTCAGATCGAATCAAGATAGGTGCCCTGGTGACCATTAGATTGAGTGATGCCGCAGAAGCCGCGTCGAGCCAGATCCTCGCTGCATTAGCACAGGTCATTCGGGCGTTGGCACCGGAAGTCAGCGGCGTGTCGTTCCACGACACGGCCGGCGATGCGCTGTGGTTGAGCGAGGATTTCCTGCCGCCCGAGGACCATCAACTGGTGCAGGAAGCGTTGTCCGGAAATGCAGGCGGCAGTTTCGAGATGACTCTGGGTGCGGATCAAGACGGCGGGTACGCGGTCGCAATTCCGGTGCGCGACTCCCACGGGTGGGTCAACGGCGCAGTGCGGCTCAGCATCGATTCGGGCATCGTCGATGCTCGAACGGCTGAACCCCTGCAGTCCCGGCTGACGCCTTTATGGGTTTGCGTGGCGGCCGAATTCGATCGGCGCGGCGCGCTTCCGTCATTGCCGCGCGCGGACCAGTCGCAGCTGGCACTGATAGAAAACGCACTGCACGCCGAGTGCTTCGAGCTCTTCTTGCAACCCATTTGCTCATTGCGCGAAGTCGGAGGCCTGGCGCACTACGAAGTGTTATTGCGCCTGCGCACTTCCGACGGGCGGCTGCTCGAGCCAGGTTCGTTCCTGCGCGCGGCGGCCGATCGGCACCTCATGCCCGCCATCGATCGTTGGGTGGTGCGCTCGCTGCTCGTGTGGCTGGTCAATAACCGCAAGGCCTGGGCACGGGTGCCGGCGGTGTTCTCCATCAATCTCGCGCCGCAATCCATGACGGATGCCAATTTCATCAGCTACGTGGAATCTTGCGTGATCAAGAGCGGCTTGCCGCCGCAGGCGCTGTGTTTCGATATCACGGAGCAATTCGCGTCCTCCGGCAACATCAGCGTAGCCGAGTCGATGAAACGGCTCGAGGCCTTGGGATGCGAAGTCGCGCTGGATGATTTCGGAGGGCATACCTCGTCGTTCGAGTATTTGCGGACAATGCCCGCCCATTATTTCAAGATCGACAGTGCGTTGGTTGGGGCCGCCCCCTCGGATGAGGTGGCACGCGCGATGATTTCCGCAATTGTCCGCATGGCCGGTGATCTCGGCATCCAGACGGTGGCTGAGTCGGTGGAATTGGACGCGGAGCTCGAAGCGGTTCGCACGCTCGGCGTCGACTATGCGCAGGGATTCCTCTTGGGCAAACCGCGCTCACTGACCGGTTATGATTTCGAGAGGCGACGCAGCCACTGAGCCGTCTGCGCGGCCGCCCCATGCGCGCAAGCCCGGGGCTCAATCGGCTGAGCCGGAACCAAATCCGGCGTTCCCGGTCAATCTATCAAGCGCCTGACGATCACCACGAGTCTAATGGCCGTCACACGAGCATACTTTTGCACATGGATCAGTCGGAGGGGTGGGGACATTCGCGCTACGTCACGCTCATGGCCGTCATCGCCGTGCATGTGGCGCTGCTCGCGGCGCTCATGATGACCTCTGGAACTCAAAATCGCTCCCTCTCGATAGATCAGCCCGTTGAATTGCTGTTTCTCCCGCCGGCCGATGTTCCGAAGATACGGCCGGAGAATTTTCGACCAAGGCGCTTGCTGGGCGACACGGCAATATCGATCACACCACCGGTGTTCGATTCAGCCTCCCCGTCGCCGTCATCGGACGCTTCTGCGACCGACGGCAACGGGGCGGGGGTCGATTGGAGAGCGGAAGCGCGGCGCGCCTTGCAAGCCTACGAAATTCGCAACCGTACGCCGCCCAGCCGCAACTCCTTGTCGGGCTCGCCGGCAGAGGAAAACTGGTGGCCGCAGGGGCGGCGCCGTGCCGGTACGCCTTTCAAAACGGCCGGCGGCGACTGGATCGTCTGGATCAATTCGAACTGCTACCAAGTCGCGACTTCAGAATCGAGCGCGTACACGCTCGGTGCGCTGCTGCCGGCGACCGTCTGCGAGTTGGGCGAGGCGCCGCCAGTACAGAAGAAGCAGCATCCCACTACCAATTAGGATTGGGCAGCTCGCTGAAGACCTCGCGCAGCGCAAAACCCCAGCGCGTGCGGATCATGGTGAAGTACTCGTTATCCATATCGATGCTGATGTGAGTGGCGAGCTTGAACTCGTCGCGCCGGATGATGGCCAGATCCAGCGGGGGACCCACCGACAGGTTTGAGCGGATGGTCGAATCCATGGAAACCAAGGCGCACTTGGCGGCCTGAGCCAGGCTGCTGCTGCGGGAAATGACGCGATCGATGATGGGTTTGCCGTACTTGGTTTCGCCGATCTGAAAGTAGGGCGTGTCGACCGAGGATTCGATGAAATTACCGGCGGAGTAGATGTAAAAGAGCCGCGGCTCCTCGCCGCAAATCTGTCCGCCCAGGATGAAGGTGCCATTGAACTCGTGGCCATGATCCCTGAGCGATTCGGCATCGCGCTCATGAACCTCGCGCAGCGCATCGCCCACGACGCGCGCGGCGTTGAACATGTCGGCGGCGCGGAAGATGCGCGTCGGCTGCGTGGGATCCTCAGGCGCCTCGTGCAGCAGGTTGACCACTGCCTGGGTGATGGCGAGATTGCCCGCCGACATCAGCACCAGCACGCGGTCGTGCGCCTGCTGAAACGTGGCCATTTTGCGAAAAGTGTTGATTTGATCCACGCCGGCATTGGTCCGTGAATCGGACAACAACACGAGTCCGGTGTCGACGAGCAAGCCGACGCAGTAAGTCATGAAGGAAATTCTACATTACTACTGTTGCTGAAGGGCCGACTCCGCCACCAGCACGTTGGCTTCCATTTTCTCTCCGCCGCCGCCCTGGCGCACGCCGCGAACCGGCGCCGCATCGAGGTAATCGCGCCCCACCGCCAGCCGGCAGTAGGTGCGCACCGCGGGCCGTTTGTGCGTCACATCCATGCTCTGCCAGCCGATTTCCGCGCCCAACCAGATATCCGACCCAGGCGTGACTGGCGGCGTCGCTGGCATCGCCCGTGTAGAGATAGCCGCTGACGTAACGCGCAGGAATCCCGAGCGCCCGGGCTGAGGCAATGAACACATGCGCGTGGTCCTGGCAAACACCCTCGCCGCTCCTGAACGCGACCGCCGCGCTGTCCTGCACGTCGCTGGTTCCCGATTTATAGCGCACCGCGCCAAACACGGCTTCCGCCAAGGCCAGGGCGCGCTCCCGCGGCTCGGTCACGGATTTCAGGGCTTCTTGCGCAAACGCCCGCAATTCTTCGTTGGGCGCCGTCAACTGGGTCGGTGCGAGATAGGCCAGCGGCGAGAGCGGGCCGTCATCTTGCCGTCCTTCGGTGTCGACGGTTTCGACCACGCCACGCACGATGATCTGGATTTCACGGTGCGGCTCTTCGATGGTAAGCAGATGTGAAATATTGCCGTAAGCGTCGATTTGCTCGAGCCGCCGGCCGGGCGCGACGATCGTCCAGGACAGGGCGCGCTGACTCAAATCGCGGCGCGGCGTGAGATGCAGACTCTGTACGCTGTATTTCACGGGCCGTTCATAACGGTAACGCGTTTCATGACGAATGTGCATCTGCATACGCTCACGCCTCTGCCGGGGGTAACAGGAAATCCGACGCAATCCGGTCGCCAAGATCGCGCAGCCTCACGAGAAACCGCTCGAGAAAGCGCGGCAAGCCGCTCGCGGTGATCTCCTCCATGCGCGTGAAATGCAGCATGGCGTGCATTTCGCCGGCACGCCGCTCGGTCTCCGCCGATTGCTCGTTCGCCACCGACTTGAGGTTGTGGTACACCTCTTTGCAGCAGCGCAGCAGCGAGCGCGGCATGTCGTCACGCAGTATCAGCAGCTGCGCCACTTTGGACGGCGTGATGACGTCGCGGTAGACGCGCCGATAAACTTCGAACGCCGAGAGCGCACGCAGCAGCACGCTCCATTGATACGGGTCGGGCACGACGCTCGCGTCGGCGCCGGGTACGAGGTCGCTTTGATGCGCCGTGAGAATGCGGGCGGTGCTGTCGGCGCGCTCGAGAAAGGTGCCGATGCGCGTGAAGTGGAATGCTTCGTCGCGCATCATCGTGCCGACGGTGACGCCGCGGGTCAGATGCGAGCGCTCCTTGACCCACTCGACGAATTGCCCGATGTCCGGGTTCGACCCGCGACGCATGGCGAGCGATCTGGCCTCCAGCCAGGTGGAGTTCAGCGTCTCCCAGAGTTCCGAGGTCAGCGAGCCGCGTACCGCGCGCGCGTTCTCGCGCGCCGCGCGCAGACAGCTGAAGATGCTGCCGCCGTAATCGCGGTCCAAACTCACGAATTCGAACACGGCGCGCGGCTCGATGGCGTCGTGCCGTTCCTTGTAGGCTGCTTCCATTTGCAGCGCCGCCATGGTCGAACTCAAGGACTGCGCCAGAGTTTCGCCGGAATGCGGCAGCAGCGACATTCGATAGTGCGCATCGACCAGGCGCGCGAGACTTTCGGCGCGCTCGATATAGCGCGACATCCAGTACATATGATCGGCGGTGCGGCTCAGCATCAGGTCTCCAGCACCCAGGTGTCCTTGGTGCCGCCGCCTTGCGATGAGTTGACCACGAGCGACCCGTCGCGCAGCGCCACCCGAGTCAGCCCGCCTGGCACGATGGTGACGTCGCGGCCCGAAAGGACAAACGGACGCAGATCGATGTGGCGGGGCGCAAGACCGAGGTCGGTAAATGTGGGACATGTGGACAGAGCCAAGGTCGGCTGCGCGATGTAGCGCTCGGGAGTGCCGATGATCTGCCGGCGAAAGCCGTCGATTTCCGCCTTGCTGGCGGCGGGCCCGATGAGCATGCCGTAGCCGCCGGCGCCGTGGACTTCTTTGACCACGAGTTCGGGTAGGTGCGCGAGCACGTACTCCTTGTCTTCCTGGCGACGCAGCATCCAGGTATGCACGTTGCCGATGATGGGCGACTGGCCCAGATAGAAGCGGATCATATCCGGCACGTAGGGATAGATCGACTTGTCGTCGGCGACGCCGGTGCCGATGGCATTGGCGATGGTGATGCGGCCCGCCCGGTAGGCGGTGAGAAGTCCGGGCACACCGAGCATCGAGTCGGGGCGAAATACCAAGGGATCCAGGAAGTCGTCATCGATGCGGCGATAGATCACATCGACCCGCTGCGGACCTTGGGTGGTGCGCATGAAGACCGCCTCGTCGCGAACGAAGAGATCCTGGCCTTCGACGAGTTCAATACCCATTTGCTGCGCCAGAAAGGCGTGTTCGAAATACGCGCTGTTGTGAGCGCCCGCGGTCAATAGCACCACCGTGGGGTCGGCGACGCCGGTGGGCGCGACGCTGCGCAAATTGTCGAGCAGCACGTCGGGGTAGTGGTCGACGGGCGCCACGCGCTGGCCGGAGAAGAGTTCCGGAAACAGCCGCATCATCATCTTGCGGTTCTCGAGCATGTACGAGACCCCGGACGGGACGCGCAAGTTGTCCTCGAGCACGCGGAATTCGCCGGCATCGTCGCGCACGATATCGATGCCCGCAATGTGCGCATAGATGCCCCCGGGCACGTCGACGCCTTGCATCTCCGGGCGGTACTGCGAATTGCAGAGAATCTGCTCAGCGGGAACGATGCCAGCCTTGAGAATCTGTTGGTCGTGGTAAATGTCGTGAATGAAGGCATTGAGCGCGCGCACCCGCTGCTTCAGGCCGCCTTCGAGCCGGATCCATTCCTCGAGCGGCACGACGCGCGGCACGATATCGAACGGGATCAAACGCTCCGCACCTTCTTCTTGGCCGTACACGGCAAAGGTAATGCCGACGCGGTGGAACAGAGCGTCCGCCTCGGCGCGTTTTTGCGTCAAGCGTTCGGCCGGCTGAGCGCCAAGCCATTGAGCGTAGCGCAAGTAATGCGCGCGGGCCGCACCATCGCTCAAAGTCATCTCGTTGTACGGCTTGCTGACCAAAGAACCCCCGCTTGCAACTGCAGCAAATTTCCTGCCATCGCCCCGATGAACTCCAATCATGTACTTACCGCTATTGCGCCGCAATGATGCACCATATCGTCGCGCGAACCTTAAACCACGGCGCGAATTTGGTGCGTCACTGTCCCAAGTGTCTGGCCAGCGCGGCCGCCGTCTCAACGTTCGGGTCAGCGGCAAAACGAGCCGGGAAATCCGCTAGCAGAGCTCTCGCCACCCCTGACTTGCCGCCCCCGCGCGCCGCCAGTTCCGCGATCTGCAAGGTGGCCGCCGCCGACTTGGGGCGAAAGGCCGGATCGTGCATCAGGCGCGATGCCACGACATCCAGCGCCTCGCCATTGCGCTTGAGGGCTAGCAATCGATCGACATAGTCCTCGGTGAGGCGGGTCACATAGCGCGGATCGTCCCAGGTCGCGACTCGGCTGCAAAGCCAGTGGTAGTCGTCGGGGACATTTCCCCGAGCGGACAACCAGTCCTGCAGGGTCTGCCACGCGCGAGTGTGCGAACCCGCGCGCATCTGCCCGTAGGCTTCCATCACTTCTTTTTCACTGGAGCCTAGTTCCCGTTTGCGCCGAAGCTCTTCGGCGCGTTCGGGAGAGGCCCAGGTTTCGAGCCCCAGGGCATGGCGCCTCTCATACAACGCGCCGCCGAGAACGCTGAATACCGACAGAATGCAAAACATTAATATGGCGATTTGCACTGGTAACCAAAGTGCCCATTTCCCCAGCAATGCGATAAGCAATGCGTAGCCACCGATGATCGCGAGAACGAGGCCGTACATTGGACCCAACCCCCACACCATGCGTACCCAAGCTACGGGGTATGCCGCCTTGAGAATGTTTCCCTCCAGCCCGAGGATGGCGACCGAGGCCGGCAGCAGGAGCAGCACCGCCACAGCCATGGCCATGGCCACGGTCGAGCCTAGCTTGACCTGGACGAAATTCAGTGCGAGATAAATCAGGCCTAATATCAGTACCTGGGCGAGCGGGCGTTGCTCGTCGAGGGGATTCAACATCTGGAGATCGAGAGTCGGCGGCTCATCGAAGCCGCGAACGGTATGATCAAACAGGATGTATGCGTACTTGAAGAACCAGGACGTCAAGATCAAGGCCGGCGGAATGCCCATAATACCGGCCCGGGCCGCCAGCGATAACATCACCGCGAATACGATCAAGACCCCGGCCGCTCCGCCACGGGTTGGGCGGAGTAGATGGCGGATGAGTTTTGCGTCGGGTGTTGCCACCTGGGCGATCGCTTGGACTACAAGCAATAGCGTTGGGAATACTCAAACGTCCCAGTGCGCTGGTCAGTCACTTAGGATGCATCTTTCCAATACAAGTGTTTTGAATAGGTATGATTTAAGGGTGTAATTTCAGCGCCCCCTAAATAGGGTTTCACCAATCGCCGGGCAGAATAGAAATATACCGGAATGATTGGGTAATCATTTAGCAGCACGTCTTCAGCCCTTTGCAGTAGCAGAATTCGCTTATCCGCATTAGGTTCGATTCGAGCCGCATCGATAAGATTATTGAACTCGGAGCTCACGTAACCCGGATCGTTTTGGCTGTTGTCTTTTGAAAAGACTTCAAGGAAGCTTGCTGGATCATCGTAATCCGCGTACCAACCCAACCGAGCAACATCCCACCGGCTGCGATCTTTTCTCCCAGCCAGAAATACCCGAAATTCATCACTCACGAGATCGGTGACCACGCCGAGATTTTGCTTCCAGCTGCCAGCGATAGCGATCATGATTCGTTGAATACTCTCACCGCTGTTGAAATACAACTTTAGGTGAAGTGGATTCTTTTCCGAAAAGCCAGTACGTGTGAATAGGCTTCGCGCATATGCAAGCTGGCGCTCGCGGGGCCATGTTGACCACCCATATGCGGGAGGATTGTATCCGCTGATGCCCTTTGCGACGAAGGAATACGCAGGAGTTACACCAAGAGTCACGTGATCCGCAATCGATTGTCGATCAACAGCCATTGACAAAGCCTGACGAAGATCACGATCGTCGCGAAGTGGCGGTTCGGATACATTCAGAGCGAGGTAGAGCGTTCCTAGGATTGGTGCAGTTTGTATCTCTGCGCGGTACTTTTGGGTGATTCGATCGAGATCGGGCGCGGGAATTGTAGATGTCATGTCCAATTGTCCAGCGACGTATTCTCGAATTTCCGTGGCTTCCGACTCCGCGTTGACATACCGAACCCGTTCAATCAAGACGTGCGACGCATCCCAATAATATTGGTTCCGCGATAGTTCAATAAAAGAGCCGGTAATCCTACTGACCAACGTGTATGCGCCGTTCGAAACCTTTGTCTTATCCGCGGTCTGCGAAGCCCCTACAGGATTTGCTTGCTTCATGCGCAGGTGCGGCAATAGGCTGTGATAGAACGTGCAAGACAAATGGAGCGGGGTGCTCAAGCTCGATTCGTACGTAGGAGTCACCAATCGCGGTGACTCCGAGATCAGCGACCCTTTTGCGACCGGCTATGATGTCGCTTGCACCTTTTATGACCGACAGAAGTGCGGACGAGCCAGAGGCTGTTTTGGGATCAACGGCACGACGTAAGCCCTCGAACGAACTCCGTCGCGATGGTTCGATCGCCATTGGACCACTTAGCATCTGGACGTAATTAGAAACGTATAAATCGTTCCCGTACTGTCAACGGTCCATGATTCCGCAACCCCGGGGACAATCTGCCCGTTGCGATCTTCTGCCGTAAGCCCCTCGTATAGATCTCGCAAAACTGGAAACGAAAATTCGTCATCGGCCAACTGGGGGTCAAGTGTACGAGGCTCCCCAGTCAGTCCTCGCCTGAGCATCCGCAGGGCGTTTGACTTATCGCCGTGAACTCGTCCGTGAGGCCAATTCGTTCTTATTTTGGTCTTCGCCGGTGCATCCCGCCGCGCCGTTATGACAAAGCGAGATCATGCTGCACAGCAGCATCACCGAAATTGAGCCAAGAACTGGGCGGCGTGGGCTCACGGCAACACTAGTGATTTCAGTGGCTTGTTGCATACATTTGTAAAGTTTTGACATAAGCTTCAGATCTCGACTATTGAGAGAAAACACCAATTTACTTGCGAAATGTGTGAAATCGTTCACAAATGCCGGATAATGTAAAAACTGCACTGTCAATGTCGCTGTTGCGATTGTTGAGGCCACTGGTGAGGATTATGTTGCGCGAGGGTCTTACATATTCTCATTTTGCTGCTATTGCACAAATGGCGTTCGTTGAATCGGCCGCCAAGGACTTTGCGGGAAAGGGAATGAAATCGTCTGAAGCATCCGTGTGTGCGCTTACTGGCATGACCTCCCAGGAAATCAGGAATGTGTTGGTCGAGCAGGAACGGTTCGATTCCAGCGAACTTCTCGAGGTATCGAATCCGTTCGCGCGCGTTTTGCATGGCTGGCACAACGACAGGGATTACGTTGGTCCGTACGGGTTCCCTGCGGACTTGCCGTTTGAAGGCGGTCCACTGAGCTTTACCATTTTGACGAACCGCCATGCTGCGGGTGTTTCGCCCCACGCTGTACTTGAAGGAGCTTAGGCGAGTCGATGCGGTTACCGAAGTTGGCTTCAACATTTGGAAGCCTTTGAAGCAGGAGTACATCGAACCAAGCCTTTCGCCTGAAAACCTTGGTCGAATGGCTAGCCTGGTCGAATCGCTTCTGTCAACACTAGAAAACAACACCCGCGCAAAACGAGACGGCACCGGAGCTATTCGAACGAACAATGATCGTTGATGCTCCGTTGACTGCTGCCCAACTACTTCGAGTTGCACGAGTATCTAAAAGTAGTTGGTGGCCAATTTTTGCAGCGTGTTGACACTTTTGCGGCGGTAGACCTGCAGGAAAAAATGGGGGCAAAGCCCGGCGAAGTAGCAGACATAAGCGCCGGCCTGCAGTGCTATTTATACGTTGAATCAGCTCCCGATGAGACTCGCTTGCGGGACGCGATTGAACTAACACAACAACCAACACACTGACTTGATTTCACGTTGAAGGGGATGGGGATGAACGACAGGAAGTTTCGCGTATCCAGCGCGATCTTAAGTGCTGCGATATCAATTTTTTGTTGTGGCGCGGCTGCGCCCGCCGTCGCGGAGGTTACCGGCGCACAGCTAAAAGCCCTGTATGGGTCAGAGTTGAAGGTGTTGGGAGATCTTGAAAGCTTTGATATTTCGCGTGGCGTCCTTCTTGTCGCTGGACAACGTGTCTCGATTACCGCTGACACGGCTTTTTCATACAACGGCATTCCGGTGGAGGACCAGGCCCGGGCGCTAAGCATGATTCAACCCGGAGACTTGCTTGTGGTCTCTGGTCCACTCGATGCACCAGCCCGCTCAGTTAGTCGCTTGGAGGAGGCCTACGTTGCCGGCGCGACCACTGTTTTTGTTAGGGCCAAGGTGGTCGCGGTTCAGCAGTCGCTAGGTAGAGCAAAGGTTGATGAATTGGGTGTCGACTTAACTCCAGCGATGGCCGATCCGCAATTCGTAAAGGTCGAGCCGGGACAAGTCATTGAAGCAGTGGGAATTCGGCCGACCACGAGAGGGCTATTGCTGGCTACCAGCGTTTCCGCTCGCTCTGTTGGCGGATTGTCTATCGTCGGTACGGCCGGTGCGCAGTCAATAGTGGGTACGGCGGGTGCGCAATCGATCGTTGGCACAGCGGGCGCGAAATCGATTGTGGGTACAGCGGGTGCGCAATCGATCGTCGGTACAGCAGGTGCGAAATCGATCGTCGGCACGGCAGGTGCGCAGTCAATAGTGGGTACAGCTGGTGCGAAATCGATCGTCGGCACGGCAGGTGCGCAGTCGATCGTTGGCACAGCGGGCGCGAAATCGATTGTGGGTACAGCGGGTGCGCAATCGATCGTCGGTACAGCAGGTGCAAAATCGATTGTGGGTACGGCGGGTGCGCAATCGATCGTCGGTACAGCAGGTGCAAAATCGATTGTGGGTACGGCGGGTGCGCAGTCAATAGTGGGTACAGCTGGTGCGAAATCGATCGTCGGCACGGCAGGTGCGCAGTCAATAGTGGGTACAGCTGGTGCGAAATCGATCGTCGGCACGGCAGGTGCGCAGTCAATAGTGGGTACAGCTGGTGCGAAATCGATCGTCGGCACGGCAGGTGCGCAGTCGATCGTTGGCACAGCGGGCGCGAAATCGATTGTGGGTACGGCGGGTGCGCAGTCAATAGTGGGTACAGCTGGTGCGAAATCGATCGTCGGCACGGCAGGTGCGCAGTCAATAGTGGGTACAGCTGGTGCGAAATCGATCGTCGGCACGGCAGGTGCGCAGTCGATCGTTGGCACAGCGGGCGCGAAATCGATTGTGGGTACAGCGGGTGCGCAATCGATCGTCGGTACAGCAGGTGCAAAATCGATTGTGGGTACGGCGGGTGCGCAGTCAATAGTGGGTACAGCTGGTGCGAAATCGATCGTCGGCACGGCAGGTGCGCAGTCAATAGTGGGTACAGCTGGTGCGAAATCGATCGTGGGCACGGCAGGTGCGCAGTCAATAGTAGGTACAGCGGGTGCGCAATCGATTGTGGGTACGGCAGGTGCGCAGTCGATCGTGGGCACGGCAGGTGCGCAATCGATTGTGGGTACAGCGGGTGCGCAGTCAATAGTGGGTACAGCTGGTGCGAAATCGATCGTGGGCACGGCAGGTGCGCAATCGATTGTGGGTACAGCAGGTGCGCAGTCGATCGTCGGTACGGCCGGCGCACAATCGATCGTCGGTACGGCGGGTGCTCGTTCGATTGTGGGTACAGCCGGACAACAAAGGCTCTAGAATGGGCTATTCCATCGTTTGAGACATCGATGACTGCCCGCTCTCGCACGGTACCGGGTAATTTGAATCTAGCGAACGCGAAGATCCTTTGTGCGGCTTAATGACGGGCGAGTGATGGATCCCTAAAAGTCATTTGTCACACACCGAGCGGCCTCCATTCAAGCTTTTGTCTCGGGAGTCGCTTTTGACCGCCGGACCCTGGAGGGTCGAGTCCAGGCAAAGACGAGAACACCCAACTCTCCAGTCCCTCTTTTTCTAGACCTGCGGATCCGATGCGCTTCAATATCGCCATCTACAGAGTCCATGAATGCAGTACCGCGCCCCTTTATATCCCTCAGCATTGGCGCGATTCTCTTGAGTTCTATTTCAGGAACGTGGCAGTTTCTTTCCAATAGCAACGTCGTACCATTTCTCTGTGCCGAAGAGTTTTTCCTTAATGTATCCAGATATCTCTCTACAACCAGAGCGGCCCTCGGGACTTCAAACTCTGGCAGGACGAAAACTCGCTTGAGGGCAACAAAATTACCATTCCCATCGATTTGTACGCTTTGGGATCGATGCATCAATTCAATGGCGAGCGTCGCTTGAATCTTGACTCGCGCCGAACGCACGAGGCTCGGAATGGACTGAGAACCTTCCGCTACGGTTAGTGGCAACGGGTGACCCTCTCGGTCCAAGAACTTTGGCAATGAAAACCAAGTGGACATAACTATTCCCATGTCCTCGTACGCGCGTATCAATCTTTTATATTGACCAACTTTCGCCCGTATTGGCGCACCACTGAGTTGTCGACGGGCAGATTTCACAATGAACTGCTTCGATACCTTGTTTCTGATAAGGAACGCAAGAGTAGCCGCTAACAAGGCCGATGCTCCTTGCTGATTCGCTAGTTCGGAAATAGTGGGTCGACGTTTTTTCGTCATACTAAAGCTTCAAAACCGAGCGGCCATTTGCCCTTGATGTTCGCTTGCTACTCGTAGGGCGTCGCTTTCGCTGAAGGTTTTTGCGACGGACTGCCTCCACTTTCGTTTCTGGCGGTTTCTCGGTGTCGCCCTGAAAATAGTAAACCGTAACGCCAAGACGACACTTGATCGACGGCTTGGGGATGGATCGCTTTTGCCGACTGCAATATCGACTCAGTAACGAGTTGGCGCCAGTAATAAAGCTCTCACCTTGCTCTGCGATCTCCCGACGAACCAGTGAGACCATTTCAAGATCGGCCTCGTCCAAAACCGCCGTTCCCTCAAAGAGAGGTTTGGATGTGCTCCGCAGATTGCTTTTAAGAGTGTCTAGGAGATCTCTGGTGCGCTCTCCGATCATCACGACCGACCCAGTTGTCAAACCGGTGAGAACAGGTACTCGGGATTTTGCCTTGACCCGTTGGTCCCCAAGAACCTCCACCGCATCAATTTGCTTGAGTTCATCTAACATCGCCCGCACCGGTGTCCCTCGGCTGTGGGTCGCAACTAGCTGCTCAAAACTTCGGCGCTTACCAAAAATTGGTAGTACGGCAGGCTCGCCGTTCGTTGCCAAGAACCGAGGATTGTCGAACCATGCGGCCAGAACTCTCCGGGCGGGATGCTGTCCTAATCGCCTACGGAGTGATACGTCGTCCGACTTGAGTAATCTTGCCACCTCAGATCGCGGCAAGCCGGTAATTATTGCAACTCGGGATTTGCTCTCGCGGCCGCTTTCTTTGGCTACTCGCCGTGCAGCGCTACGAACTGCTCGCTCTCTCGCTAGCTGACAGAATTCGTGCACAGTTACGCTCGCATCGAACATTAAGTCAACCAAAGGGTCGATCACGTTCTTTAACACGCCGATTGTCGCCTCCTTGAGAGGATCGTTGAAGCGCGATCTATAGGGTGCTGGGGGTCTCGGCATTTCTGCTTGAACGATAACATTTGTGCAAGAAAATAAACATAAAGCCTAGTGTGTTCACGGTTATGAAGCAGTATTGCCGAAACCGAGCTACCTAATAGGGGCGATGAAAGACAAGGCAGGGGCCACTCAAATAAATTGCGAATTGTAATTTTGATGCAACTCAAGAGACAGGGCGGGTTAAGGGCATTACAATTGCGAAGTGGCACACGTAATCCGTGTCGACGCGTTTGTGCAATACATAAATTTAGTAGTTGTGTGCAGAAATTGATAAATGTCCCACTCCCTAGTCTGCTGGCGCTGCGGCGCATCTCTAGCCGCGCTTAGTTTGCCGCTTCGTCGGCTCGAGATTTGTAAAGCGTGCAACGCCGAGTTGCACGTGTGCAAGATGTGTATCGAGTACGACACGTCGTATGCCAAACATTGCAAAGAGCCCACGGCGGAGGAGGTGCGCAAAAAAGACGAGGCAAATTTCTGCGATCACTTCAAACCTAAGGCGGGCGCTTACGTAGCGAAGGATGGCGCGGAGCTCGCCCGAGCGAAGTCGGCGCTCGACGATTTATTTAAAAAATAATCGGCCTTGCTGATTGCCGCTCGTATGTCGAGCGCACACGAACGCCATCGCTACTAACCTTACGGCCGTTACCGGTCGGCCGGGTTACCGCGAAGTCGAGTCTTGATCCCCCTGCATTCGCCAAGCGGTCACTACCGCGATGCGGGATTTCCCCAGCCACCAATAGGTGTATAACCTAGTGGGTAGGGGTCTCTTGGAAGACCGGGGTACGAAAAGGATGGCGAGATCTCCGGATTATCCGAGGTTCGCGGCGAGTTCGACGCGCGCTCCGGCACACACGGCTTTCGGTAGCCCGCCCCGACCCGTGGACCCGCTCTATCGCAGCGCAGGATCCCCTCCGGGAGACCCGTACAGACGTTTTGCTACTATCTCCGACGGTCGTGAGGGTTTTTGCAAGTCAACGTCGCCTTACAGTGGTATGGGTTTGAAAGCATTGAGATATTGTGCCGATATGGTTGGCGCGAGTTCGATTCGCCCAGTGGCCCCCATGACACGGTGGTACGCGTGACCGGGGAACAACCGTTGACGGGTGTCCCGGCGACCGACACGCGTCATTCAAGGAGCAAGATATGATGGCTGCCAGCAACACGTGGATTCGCTCCCAAGTCTCCCAGTCCGGGATCAAAAACGGCAAGCGCAAGGTGCGGCGGGTACTGATCGTCGATGATCATCCCATCGTTCGTCAGGGCTTGCGCCGCGTCATGGAAAACGAAGAGGATCTGACGGTCTGCGGCGAGGCGGAAACCGCCCGCGATGCGCGGATCGCCATCAAGGAACTCGTTCCCGACGTGATGATCGCGGACATCAGCTTGAAACAAGGCGACGGCATCGAATTGGTGCGCGACGTGCGCGCGCACTATCCGCAGCTGCCGATCTTGGTGCTGTCCATGCACGACGAAACCATCTATGCGGAGCGCATGCTGTCCGCAGGGGCTAACGGCTACATCATGAAGCAGGCGGCTAGCGAGCAATTTCTGGTGTCGCTGCGGCGTGTCCTCGACGGGGGGATCTATGTGTCCGAGGCCGTGGGCAACAACATGATTCAGAAGTTCGCGGCCGGCGGGGCGTACATTTCGGCCAATCCCATCGATCGCCTGAGCAACCGCGAACTGCAGATTCTGCATATGATCGGCAAGGGCATGAGCACTCGCGAGACGGCACATTCCCTGAATTTGAGCGTCAAGACGGTCGAGTCGCACCGGCAGCGTATCAAGCGCAAGCTCAATCTCACGACCGGAACTCAATTAGTGCAGTACGCGGTGAATTGGTTCACTGGCCGTGAAGCCGCTTCCCCAGGCTTCGGTGTCAAGGATTCCGCACCGCCCGAGGCCGGCCCCGAGACACGCCCGGCTTAAAGAGGAACCTCGCGCATGCTGCCGGCCAAATAGACCGGCTGGCCTGCCGCGTTGCGCTCCGCCAGGCCCTGAACCTGCCAACATTCGAGGCGGCCGTCCGGCAGCTGCGCGCGCAGTTGCATGTCGAGCGGTAATTGCCGTTCCAGATGATCGCGAATGGCGAGCAGCAGCGATTCCCAAGCGCCCTCCGGCAAACTCGGTCGCAGGTCGGAGAGCTTTTTGCGTTCGACCCCCGCCGGCCATTGCAGCCGTTCATAGAACCAAGCGCTGAACCAGGCGTGACCGTTCCACAAATCCAAGCCCCAGCGCCCCTCGCCGGTCGCGGTCAATTCATCTTCCGTCATGGCGGGAGGCTTGGGAGAGGGTGGAGCCGAATCGGACATCCCTTAGTATCGGTCCGCCAACCTCCCGTCTTGATAGGGTTCGGTCACGCCCTAAGGCTTAACCCGAGGAATCAGCGCACAATTCCGACAAGTCGCACGCCTGAGCGCCAGTGCGGAGATTTACAATAAGCGACTTGGGGATGGGTCAAGTTGACGCACATCGCGCCGATACCCCACATACTAGAAACCGGGAGAGGCTGCTCAATCGTGTCTGAACTGGAACCTGTGACACCGATCACAGTCGAGCCCTCGCCGGCGATCTTGCTCGCCGAAGACGACCCGGTCACCCGAATGCTCATGACCCGCTTTCTCAAGAAGGCCGGCTACGAGGTCGACGCGGTATCGAACGGTAGCGAAGCCCTCGACAAGATGACGGCGCGCTACTACCCCATCCTGGTGACCGACTGGGAAATGCCGGAAATGGACGGCGCATCGCTCTGCAAGGCCGTCCGCAACCTGCAGCTCGATGGCTACGTGTATGCGCTGCTGCTCACGGCGCGCGATTCCAAAGACAACATCATCGCGGGCTTGGAGGCGGGTGCCGACGACTACCTGATCAAACCCGTGCATGAGGCCGAATTGATCGCGCGTTTGAATGCGGGCCGGCGCATCCTGAACCTCGAACATTCGCTGCGGGTCGCGAATCAGCGCAATCGAATTCTGTCGATCACCGATGCCCTGACGGGCGCCTACAACCGCCGTTACCTGATGGAGCAGCTGCCGCGCGAGCTCGAGCGCTGCCGCCGTTACGCCTATCCACTGTCGGTGCTCATGTGCGACATCGATCACTTCAAGGCGATCAACGACGCGCGCGGCCACGCGGCCGGCGACGAGGTGCTGCAGCAATTCGCGGCGCGCGCGCAGAAATCCATTCGCAGCAACAGCGATTGGGTGGCACGCCATGGCGGCGAGGAATTTCTCATCGTGCTGCCGGAAACGGGGCACGAAGGCGCCGTGACTGTTGCCGAGAAGATCCGCACCGTCATCGCCGCTACCCCGTTCACGACCCGTAGCGGAGATGCCGCGGTCACGGCGAGCTTCGGCGTGGCTTCCACCGGCGCCCAGGGACCGGATATCGCGCTCAAGGTCGATGCGTTGATGCGCTGCGCGGACGAATGCCTGTATCGCAGCAAACAAGCGGGCCGCGATCGCACAACCGCCCGCGAAATGCCGCACGCGCTCGCGGCGGCGGGTTGACCAAAGTACGAAGTATCAGCCGGTTTGGCGTAATTCGGCGTTGACGGCCTGCAATTTGTCGGTGAGCGCGCGCACCAAGCCTTCGAGCTCATCGCCCAGATTCGCGCGGGCCGCGCGTTCCAGGCTCGACGCTGCCTCCGCCAGACCTGAGGCGTGAATATTGGCACTGGCGCCCTTGAGCGCATGCGCGCGGCTGCCGATGGTGTCGAAATCACCGGCCCGAAGGGCTGCGAGGATGTCGGCCAGGCATTGATCGCCGCTGCTGATGAAAGTCTGCAGCAGTTCGCGCTCGAATTCCGCGTCCCCGCCCGTCAGTTCGCGCAAAGCGGTCATGTCGACCTCCGAGGGCTGGTCGGACTTCAGATACCGGCTGAGACAATCAATCAATTGGGCCGGCTCGATGGGTTTCCCTAAATGGGCATCCATGCCGGCGGCGATGCAGCTTCTCTCGGTCCTCGCTCATGACGTTCGCGGTCAATGCGATAATCGGCACGCGCTTGGTGCGGCCGTTCTGGCGCTCGAGCTCGCGTATGCGGCGGGTGGTGGTGAAGCCATCCATGACCGGCATTTGGCAGTCCATCAGCACGGCGTCGAAGGTTGATTCCGCCAGCCGCTCCAAGGCCTCCGCGCCATGGTTCGCGATGGTCACGTCCGCCGCCAGTTTCTGCAGCAGACGTTGCGCCACGCGCTGATTCACCGGATTGTCCTCCACCAGTAAAATGCGCTGGCCGCGGAAGGTCTGATTCGCTTGGAGCGCGGTCGGCATCTGAGCGCGCCCCGGCGGGTTGCCGGTGAGCACCTGGCACACCAGCGTGGAGAGTGCCGCGGCCCGGATCGGCTTCAGGGCGACGGCATCCGGCCGGTGCTTCGATTCGGCCTGGCAATGTTCCGCGCCGAACAGGGACAGCAAAATGAACGGCAGGGTGGCATAGCGAGGATCGGCGCGCAGCAGGCCTAGAAGATCGATGCCGCCTTTCATGGGCATGAGCTCGTCAGCCAGCACCAGGTCGAAGGTCGTATCCTTCGCCAGTTGCTCCAAGGCTTCGTCGACGCTCCCAACCGCGACCGTATCGAAGCGCGCCAGGTTGAGTTTTCTGGCGAGGCTCGTACGGCTGACCGCAAGGTCGTCGACGATGAGGATGCGCCGGCCCAGCCCAACGGGCTCACGCTGCGCCAGCAGCAGCACGGGATCGATCTTGAGTGTCACCCAAAAGCACGATCCCTGCCCGGTATTGCTCCGCACCCCGACGTCCCCGCCCATCAGTTCGGCGAGGCGCTTGACGATCGACAGCCCTAGACCGGTGCCGCCGTAGTGGCGTGTGGTGGAGGAATCGATTTGGGAAAATGTCTTGAATAAGCGGTCGACCCGCTCCGCCGGAATGCCGATGCCGGTATCGGCGACCTCGATGCGCAGCGTGAGCCGGCCGTCCTCGTCCATGGAGCCCGTCGTATCCAAAATCACGTGGCCTTCGTGCGTGAACTTGATGGCGTTGCCGATCAGGTTCATGACGATCTGGCGCAGGCGCCCCGGATCGCCGCGTGCCGTCACCGGCACGTCGATGCCGACATTGACGATCAATTCGATGCCCTTCACGGCGGACTGCAGCGCCGTCGCAGCCACCGTCTCGTAGATCACGTCGCGCAGATCGAACTCCACGTGCTCGAGCTCCAAGCGATCGGCCTCGATTTTGGACAGGTCGAGCACGTCGTTGATCAAGGAGAGCAGCGCCTTGGCGCTGCCCTGAATGATGTCGACGTATTCGCGCTGGGTGTCGTCCAGCGAAGTCTCCGACAGAATCTGCGACATGCCGATCACGCCGTTCATAGGCGTGCGAATTTCGTGGCTCAGGTTGGCGAGGAAATTGCTCTTGGCCCGGTTGGCAGCCTCCGCCGCGAGTTTGGCATCCAGCGTCGCCTGTTCGGCCAGCTTGCGGTCGGTGATCAGTTGCGTGGATCCGGCCACGCGCAGCGGCGTGCCGTCCGCCGCCCGCTCCGCCTGCGCGCGCGAGCGCGCCCATTCGTAGTGCCCTGCCTTGTGCAGCACGCGAAATTCCACGTCGTAGACGGCATGGTGCTCAAGGTGATTCTTGAGCATCTCACGGACTTTGTCGCGGTCATCGGGATGCATCAATGCTTGAAAGCGCCCGCGCGCCGCGCTCAAATCGCCGATGCTGTAGCCGAACATTTCCTCGAAACGCAGCCCGAACCAGGGCTCATCGGTGACGAGGTCGATTTCCCACAGTCCGTCCTGGGTGCCGCGAATCGCTCGCTCGAAGCGGCTTTCGATCGAGTCCAGAGCCGCCTTGGTGCGCTTCAAATCGCTGATGTCGACGATGGCGCCGGTGATCCGCATGATCGTTCCGGACTCATCGCGTGTCACCGTGGCCTTCTCGCCGATCCAGCGCACGCCGCCGCCGTCGAGCAGGACCCGATATTCGCAGCGATACGAAGGCTCTTCAGCCGTGGTTTCGAGCGGCGCATGGCGGCTGCCGGCGACATCATCAGGATGCACCCGCGACAGCAGCAGGTCGACATCGTCGAGTTCGGTCGAGGGCGGGATGCCCAGCAGCGCATGAAAATTGTCGGAGCAAATCCGGCTGTTGGCGCCGAAATTGAAGTCGAAGGTGGCCAAGCCGGCCGCGGTCTGCGAAATCGTCAGCGACTCGGTCGCGTATCGCAGCTTCTCTTCCAGCTGCTTGCGCTCGGTGATGTCGCTGACCGTGCCGATGGCGCGGTTTGGCCGGCCTTCGCCGTCCCGCAGCACCTGCGCGCGGCTCGCCAGCCAGCGCACCTCGCCGCTCGCCAATAGCGTCCGGTACTCGGCCTGGTAGCGGGTGCCGGAGTCGATGGCGGCGCCCAACGCCAGCACCACGGCTTCCAGATCCTCGGGGTGGATGGTCGCCACCCATTGTTCGCGCGTCAGGGAGAGGTCGCGGCTCGGTAGGCCGATGAGTTCGAAGAACAGCGCGGTGCCGCTGATGTCGCCGCTCGCGAGGTTCAGATCGAAGACCCCGAAGCCGCCAGCGGCCTGGGCAAACTCCAAAAAATCTGATGTACGGCGAAACTGGGAGTCGCATTGCCGGTCGCGGCGGCTTGAGCGTTCGTCGCCATCGGCAGCCACGGGGAAGGCCGGTGCCACGGGCAGCATGCCGTGTTCGCCGGGCGCCTTTTTCAAACGAGCCTGTAAATTGCTGCGATTCGGCGATCGGCGCATGCGGCGTCCAACACTTAAGGGCATACCCCCAACGCCAGGTTATCGGCGGGATTGGCTCCCGCTTGAGCTATGATCGGTGGGGAAATTCGCGGGGAAATGCATGCGGACAGTCAAGGTTCTGGCGGGTCTCGCGGGTGGGATCATCCTCCTCATCGTCGTGGGCTTGCTCGCCGTATGGGCGCTGGTCAACCCCAATGACTACAAAGGCCGAATTGCTGCCGCCGTCAAAGAATCCACCGGGCGGGAACTGATCCTGAAGGGTGATATCAAGCTCTCGGTATTTCCGTGGGTGGCCTTGGAACTCGGCCCCGCGAGTCTCGGCAATCCGCCGGGGTTCGGCGCGGAGCCGTTCCTGGCGTTCAATCACGCAGCCGTGCGCATCAGCCTCTGGCGGCTGCTGTCCAAGCGAATGGACATCCAGCGCGTGGAGATCGACGGCTTGGACCTCATATTACTCAAGGACGCTCGCGGCACCGGCAACTGGGAGAACTTCGGGCAAAAATCGCGCCGTACCGCCAACCCGGAGCAGACCCAAGTCGGTGGACAGGCACCGGAACTGGCGGGGATTCGCGTCACCAATGGCCGGGTGAGTTACCAAGGGATGGTGATCGAAAAGTTGGATTTTGAGACCGGCGCCTTCGGCGGACGCGGAGTCACTCCGGTGCGCATCGGCTTCGACGCCAACCGCGGCGTGCCGGACGAGAGCCTGACCTTGAGTGCTAAATTCAATTTCAGCGCGGATGAGCAATACAAAGAATTGCGGTTCGAGGACCTCAACTTGAGCGGTGTGCTGGTCCGTCCCGGCGACAGCCGGCCGGTGCATTGGGAGATATCCGTCCCGACCATCGAGGTGAACCTTGCCGCCCAGACCTTGAGCGTACCAACGTATGACATCAGCTACTCGGGTGCGCGCGTCAGCGGCAAACTGCAGGCCACGAAGATTTTCGCCGACTTGAGCGCGACCGGGGCAGTAGCGCTTGCGCCGGTGAGTTTGCGCGAGTTCGCGCCGCGGCTTGGGCTCGTGCTGCCCAAAACCCGCGACCCCCGCGCGTTGGCGCAGCTCTCCGCGAGCAGCGACTTCAGTTTTGGCGCGAATGCGGTGAGTTTCGAGTCGATGCAGCTGCAGCTCGATGACACGCATCTCAAAGGCAGCGTCGCCATGAGCGGCCGGCCGCGGGCGCTGAAGTTCGCGTTCACCGTCGATCAGATCGACTTGGATCGTTATCTCAGCGTCGGCCAGGGGCCGGCCGCGACCGTACCGCAGAAGATGGGCGTTTCCACGCCGAAGGGTGCTGAGGCCTCGACGTTGCCCGAGGCGGACGGCACGCTCGCCGTGGGATCGGTGCACTTCTCGCCCCTGGATTTCACCAATGTGCGCCTGACCCTCGCGGCGCAGGACAATGTGGTGCGTATGTATCCCTCGCTGGCGCAAATCGACGGCGGTAGTTATTCCGGCAACATCACCCTCGATGACCGCGGTGCAACGCCGATCGTGAGCATGGATGAGCACTTGAGCGGTGTAGACATGGCCCGCCTGCTGGCCGCGACGCCGTACAAAGGACGGCTGACGGGGCGCGGCAGCGTCAACCTCAAGGCCACGGCACGCGGCGCTGCTCTGGACGTGGTCATGCAGACCTTGAGCGGCCAGTTCGATGCCAACCTGAGCGACGGCGCTCTCGAAGGTATCGATCTGAGCTATGAACTTGCGGCCGCGCAGGCTCTGGTCAAGCATCAAGCCGTGCCGCCGCGCAAAGAGCCCGCGCGCACGCAATTCGACGCCTTCAAGATGTCGGCGCAAATCTCCAACGGCGTGGCCAGGACGTCGGATTTGATCATCGCTTCGGCGGTGTTGCGCATGACGGGCCAGGGCAGCGTCAATCTCGTCAACAAGGTCATCGATTTTCAGGCGCTCGCCAGCGTCATGAAAGCGCGGGACACCGCCGTCGCCGACATTCCGCTCAAGGTGACCGGCACGTATGTGGATCCCACCGTCAGGCCCGACGTCGACGCACTGGCAAAAAGTGAGCTGAAGCAAAAACTGCAGGACGTGCTCAAGAAAAACGGCCTGCAGGGATTGTTTGGCAAGTGACCTTGACGCCCGATCAATTCACCGAACGGCTGCTCGCGTGGTTCGAGATTCATGGTCGCCACCATCTGCCGTGGCAGCAAAACCGCACGCCGTACCGCGTATGGATTTCGGAGGTCATGCTGCAACAAACGCAAGTCGCGACGGTAATCCCGTACTTCGAACGCTTCATGGCGCGCTTCCCCAGTGTCGAGTCGTTGGCGGCGGCCCCGCTCGACGAAGTGCTGCACCTGTGGACGGGCCTCGGGTATTACGCACGGGCTAGAAATTTGCGTGCGTGCGCGCAAGTCTTGGCGGCTCATCACGGCGGTGAATTTCCCGTCGGTATCGAGGCCGTCATGGCGTTGCCTGGGATCGGCAGATCCACCGCCGGCGCGATCCTCGCTCTCGCGCACGGTATGCGCCAGCCGATTTTGGACGGCAACGTCAAACGCGTGCTCGCGCGCGCGTTCGGCATCGGCGGGGATCCCGGTTCCGCTGCCGTTATCGCCGCCCTATGGGTGCAATCCGAAGCCTGCACGCCCACGCTCAAGGTCGGCGAGTACACCCAGGCCATCATGGACTTGGGCGCGACCATCTGCAGCCGCACCGGTCCGGCCTGCACGATATGTCCCATGAACTCCGGCTGCATCGCCGCGCTCGAAGGGCGCCAGGCAGAGTTGCCGGGCAAGAAGCAAAAGCGATCGCGCGGATCGCGCGAGGCCACACTGCTGATTGCCGAGATGCACACGGCCGGGTCGGTCGCGGTGCTGGTGGAACGGCGCCCCGCGACCGGCTTATGGGGCGGCCTCTGGTCGCCGCCGCAGTTCGAGAGCGAGTTCGCCGCGCTCGACTGGGTGAGGCGGGAGATCGGTGAGCCGGAATCGCGGTCCGAGGTGCTGGCGCCGATTCATCACGCATTCACGCACTTCGACCTGCGCCTCAAACCCCTGCGGGTGCGCTGCCGGCCGACCCCGGCCGTTCATGACGGCGAGGACCGCATCTGGTATCAGCTGGGAAATCCGCCGAAGGTGGGGTTGCCCCAGCCGATCCGCCTGCTGTTCGAGCGGCTGCTGGCGGCAGAGAACGCCGAGCGATTAGCGTAATATCCGCGGATGGCACGCAAGATCCATTGTGTTCTCTTGAAGCGCGAGGCCGACGGCCTCGACTACCTACCCTACCCCGGTGAGTTGGGCAGGCGCATCTACGACAGCATCTCCAAGGAAGCCTGGGCGCAATGGGTGGCGCACCAGACCATGCTGATCAACGAGAATCGGCTCACGCCGATCGAACCGAAGGCGCGGGCTTTCCTGGTGGCCGAGATGGAGAAATTTCTGTTCGGCAGCGGCTCGGAAAAGCCCAAGGAATTCGTGCCGAAATAGGGACCTACGTCGAGGATGCGCAACGCGGCTCCCCGCTATTATTGCGGAGGTAGTTGCCCCTTCATGGGGTGCGCCTGCGTCGCCCGTTCGATTCCCGGATCCCATGGATACTCTGTTTATGTCTTTGGATACCCTGATCGACTCGCTGCCCGACCTTGTGGTACTCGTGCGCCGCGATGGCATCATCTTGGACTGTGGCGGCGGACACGGACTATCGAGCCTGAAACTCACCCGGGAATCCCTGGGCAAGCGAGTCGCGGATCTGTGGCCCGAGGCTGTGGCACAACTCATCGCGCAGCTGGCGCGCGGAGCCATCGCCGCGCGGGCATCGACCGAGGCCAGATTCGAGGATGGCGGACAGCACTATGAAGTACGCCTGAGCGCGCAAGGCCCCGACCGCGCCCTGTGCGTCATCCGGACGGTGTTGGCTGGTGCGCCCGAGGAGGCGCTCGACATCACCGGGGAGCGACCGCGACTGCAGCTGGATCGGAGGGGATTTCTGCGCCGCTTCAAGGACTCGATGTCGTTGGCGGCGCTGTGCGAAAAGCCCGCCGCGGTCGCCGTCATTCACCTCGACGGCCTGACCGACATCGCGCAAAGCATCGATGCCAATATCGCCGAACAAGTCATGAGCACGGCCATTTTGCGGCTGCCGGCACAACCGGCCGGCTTCAGCGGCGCGAATTCCTGGTACATGGGCCAGCTGAGCGACAGCCTCCTGGGGTTGGTACTCGAGAGTTCCGATCGCGATGTGATCGAGTCGGGCGTCTCCGATGTATGCGCCAGCCTGCGCAAGCCCATCAGCGTCGGCGACGCGAACTTTCATCTCAATCCCTACGCGGGAGTTGCCGTTCTCGGTCTGGATGCGGCATCACCCAAGATCTTGCTGCAGCATGCGCGCGCCGCGTCGACGTTCGCGCGACGTAGTGGGTCCGCGAAGCCCTGCTTCTTCACGGACACCTTGAAGCTGCGCTCATTGGCGAAGCTCGATCTCGCGCGGGAACTGCGCGAGGCGATTGCGAACGGCGACATTGGTCTGCGCTACGTCGGCCGCCATGAACTTGCCACCGGGCGTCTCGTCACCTGGGTCGGTTATTTGCGCTGGATGCATCCGGTCCGCGGCGAGGTTCGCCCGGCCGAGTTCCTGCGGGTGGCGGAATCCACCGGCTTGGCCGCCGCATTGTCCCGGGCCGTCTTGAGCTGCCTGCAACGGGACTTCACGGCGCTCGCGCCGCAGTGGGATGTCGATGTCCGCATATCGTTCGGCGCACTCAGGCATCACGTTCTGCACGAAGATTTCGCCGCCGATATTGCGCGATTCCTGGCGGCGGGCGCGGTCCCGCCACACCGGCTGGAACTGCGGATCGCGGAGAAAACGTTCGTCGCGTGCGATCCGGCGGCGCTCATAGTTTTGCGGCAGCTCGGCGTACAGCTGGTGGTGGATGAAGTGGGACGGGGATTGGGTTCGCTCGACGGCATGGCCAGAGCTCCCATCTGGGGCCTGCAGCTCGACCGCGCATGGGTCACCGGCTTGCGCAGCGACGAGGTGGCGCTCAAAGTGTGTCGTGCCGGCATCAGCATGGCGAATGCGCTGGGCCTGACACCGATTGCGATGGGTGTTGATGACCGGGTGCAGCGCGAACAACTGCTTGCCCTCGGCTGTCGCCACGGCAGCGGCGATCTCTACGGGAACGTAGCGTCAGACATAACCCAACGGCGGGCCGCGGTTTCCGACTAGGACGTCTCTTGCGCCATCAGGGGCGCGGGCGGCTGCCGATTTGACACCTCATTATGTGCGGCTCATCACATTCGGCGCTCGGTGCTGTGGGATCCGCGCGACCGCCGATGATGCCCATTTGCCGTTTAATTCGCTCCCAGCGGGTCACTTTGGGCCGCCAATGCAGGGAAATGAAGTATGCGCACGCGTCACGCCCTCGTCTCCTTGATCGCGCTCGTCGTGACCGGTGCCGCAGCCACCGGGTCGGCGACTGACTTCGCTGTCCACGGGCCGGTTGTAGGCACCGCGGCGCGCTACATCGTGCAGGCCACCACGGCGCGCGCTGCCGCCCAGGATGTCGCACGCGTCGGCGGCCAGACCGACCTGGATCTTGGCATCATTCGCGCGGTGTCGGCGCACCTCAATGCGGCGCAGGTGGCGCGCTTGCGCGGCACTACCGGCGTGCGCGTGTTCGAAGACCGCTCGCTCACCACCGAGGGCAATCTGCTCACACTGCTCAGCCCCGTTACCTCGCCCGTCGTCATGCTCGCGAGCAGCCTGCAGACACCGACTGATGGCCAAGGTACTCTGCTCCCGTCGCTGTTGTATCAAACTAATTACCCGATGCTGGTCGGTGCCGACACCCTGCAGCAGGCAGGCATCACCGGCAAAGGCGTGACGATTGCGGTGCTCGACTCAGGGCTCTGGCAGGATCCGAGCCAGAACTATGCGTCGCGTCTACTCGCGACCCGCGATGTGCTCAATGGCGGCTCAGGCCCGGTCCAAGGCGACCCCTACGGTCACGGCACGCATGTGACGTCGATCGCCGCGGGCGGCGCGGTGAATATTTCCGGCAGCTACTTGAGCATCGCACCGCAGGCAAAATTGGTGGTCGTGCGCGCCTTCGACGGCACGGGCGCCGGCCGTTACGCCGATGTGATCGCCGGTCTCGACTGGATTGTCGCGAACCAGAAGAACTACAACATTCGCGTCCTCAATTTGTCATTTGGCGCCGCGCCCCAGTCGTACTACTGGGACGATCCGCTGGCTCAAGCCGTGATGGCCGCTTGGCGCGCCGGCATCGTCGTGGTCGCCGCCGCAGGCAACGAGGGACCCGCCGCGATGACGATCGATGTGCCCGGGAACGTGCCCTACGTCATCACCACCGGGGCATTGACGGACAACTACACACCGTACAATGCGAGCGACGATCGTCTCGCTTCGTTTTCTTCCGCGGGACCGACTTATGAAGGGTTCGTGAAACCCGAACTGGTTTCGCCCGGCGGCCACATCGTCGCCTCCATGTCGAGCGGCAGCTACCTCGCGAATATCGATCCCGGTTCGATGCTGCTCACCGAGAACCTGTTCACCATGTCCGGCACCTCGATGGCGGCCGCAGTGACCAGCGGCGTCGTGGCCTTGATGCTGCAGTCGGATCCGGCGCTGACGCCCGATGCCGTCAAGTGCCGTCTGCTCGCTTCATCGCGCCCGGCGGTGACCTCGAGCCGGACGCTGGCGTACAGCGTTTTCCAGCAGGGTGCGGGTCTCATCAACGCGGTCGCGGCGGTGAATAGCTCCGCCACCGGCTGCGCCAATGTTGGACTCAATGTCAACGCGGATCTTGCCGGAACCGAGCACTTCGGCGGGCCGGCCAATGAGGATGCTCACGGCAACTACTACATCATGAATATGGCGGGATCGACCTGGGGCACGCCGCAGGTCGCCGACGGTTACACCTGGTCGCAAGGTTACGCGTGGAATCAGGGGTATAGCTGGAGCGAGGGGTACCTCTGGTCGCAGGGCTACACCTGGAACAAGGGCTATACCTGGAACAAAGCCTACACCTGGAACAAGGGCTACACCTGGGACAAGGGCTACACCTGGAACAAGGCCGTTCCATGGTGGAACTCGAGCGGATCCACCGTGGGCTCGACCACGCCGGCATCCATCGAAACCTGGGTCCCGAATCAGTGATGGGACTGTGACGCGCCTCTCCTAAACCATGGCTGCCGTGACGCCGATCCGACACGGGTCAACAAATCCAGGATCGACTTCGTGCATCGTACCGCTGTGACTATCCACTTCGATGCAGGCGCACGGCGCTGCAGCCTCTTGCTCGGACTCGTGCTCTGGATGGCGCCGCCGCTTGTGCGGGCGGCGATCGATGCCGCTCCGCTGGTGCTCGAGCATCTGACCACCGCCGACGGACTGCCGCAGGGCACCGTTTACGCCACGCTGCAGGATTCACAGGGCTTCGTGTGGCTCGGCACCGAAGATGGACTGGTACGCTTCGACGGCCGCGAGGTGGTCCGTTACGCCTACTCACCCAGTGCCCGCGGCGGCCTGCCGGGCAACTTCATCGGCCAGATTGCGGAGGACGCACATCACGATCTCTGGATCGCGATCAAAGATGCCGGTATCGCACGCTGGAACCGCGGCAGCGATACCTTCACGGTCTACCGCCACGATCCGGCGAATGCCGGGTCCCTCGCCAGCGACGCCGCGAACACGGTGTTGGTCGATGGGCGCGGCCGAGTTTGGATCGGAATGCGCGATGCAGGTCTCGACCTACTGGACCCCGCGTCGGGGCGCATCGAACACCTGCGCCATGATGCGAATGGTTCCGCGTCGCTGAGCAGCGACCGCATCTACTCCCTCGAGCTCGACCGTTCCGGGACCGTCTGGATCGGCACCGAGGCCGGCCTCGACCGGGCGCTGCCCAACGGCGGTTTCACGCACTTCAGCCACCTGGCGGGCGATCCGAGCACGCTCAGCGGCAATCAGGTTTCCAGTGTGCTCGAGGACCGCGGCGGAGCGCTCTGGGTGGGAACCCTCGATGGCGGCCTCACGCGCATGGACCGCGATGGACGCGTCGTGCAGATATTCCGTCATGATCCGCTGCGCGAGACGTCGCTGGGCGCCGACGAGGTGCGGGCCATCCTCGAGGATCAAGCCGGTCACCTGTGGGTGGGTACGGCGGACGGCCTGGACTTGCTCGATCGCTCGACCGGCCAGTTCACCCACTATCACCACGACGCGAGCGATGCGGAGTCGCTGCGCGATTCGTTCGTGATGTCGCTTTACGAGGACGCGACCGGCCTCGTCTGGATCGGCACGCGCGCCGGGGGCGTCAGCCGCTGGGACCCCCGCAGTTGGGAGCTGGGTGGCCGTCGGCCGCCGTGGCTCGCAGATAAACTCGTCACCGCGTTCGCCGATGCACCCAACGGGCGAGTCTGGATAGCTTCGCTGGGTGGCGGCTTGGTGCGGTTCGACGCCGATTCCGGCGTCGCCACCGACATCGACACGATACTCGGTCGACGCAACGCGGTTGGCGATCGGCGTGTGATGTCGCTGCATCAGGATGCCCGCGGCACACTGTGGATCGGTACCATGACGGGCGGCTTGCGCAAGCTGACTCCCGATGGACAAATCGCGGCGATTCCAGTCACGCCGGGAGATCCGCACGCATTGAGCGCCGCAGGCATCATGACGATTTTCGAGGCGCGCTCCGGTCAAATCTGGATCGGGACACACGGCGGCGGCGCCAACGTGCTCGATCCTGGCACCGGGCTGATACACCAGCTGCCGTACGGCTCGCAGCCGGGCGCGATGACAGCACCCAACGTCACCGCGATTGCGGAAGATTCGAGCGGATATTTCTGGGTTGGCACCGATGGCGGCGGCCTCGATCTGGTTCGCGCCGACGGCACTCTGATCAAGAACTTTCGGCATGACCCGAACGATCCGACGACATTGCCGGTGAATACGGTTTGGGCGCTGGCCGTCGACGCGCGGGGCCGCATCTGGGTCGGCACCGACGGCGGCGGGCTCGCGCAGGTAGTCGGTTCGGCCGCGGCCGCGGACTCGATCCGCTTCCGGGTGGTGTCGCACGACGACGGCCTTTCGAGCGACACCATCTATGGTGTGCTCAATGATGCCGCCGGCCGCCTTTGGCTCAGCGGCAATTCGGGGCTGATGCGTTTCGACCCGGATTCTCGCGCAATGAAGACATTTCACCGTGAGCACGGTCTGCAGGGAGAAGAGTTCGATTTCAACGCGTTTCATCGATTGCGCGACGGGCGGCTGTGTTTCGGCGGACCGGGCGGATTCAACATCTTCGATCCGTCGCGGCTCTCGGAAAGCCGGCGTCCGCCGCGACTTGCGCTGATGCGCGTCGACGTGCTGGGCGTGCCTGTCCCGAGCACCACACCGTACTGGTTGCTCGACCGAATCGCTGTCGATCATCGAGCGAGCATCATCTCGATGGACTTTGGCGCCCTCGACTTCATATCGCCCAAACGCAATCGTCTCGCCTATCGGATGGCAGGGTTGACCGATCAATGGATCGACGTGGGTTCGCAACACCGCATAACGCTGACCAATCTGGGTGCCGGCGACCATGTGCTCGAGGTGCGCGCCGCCAATGCCGACTCCGTCTGGAGTGAAGTGCCCCTGCGTTTCACGATCCACAAAGAGCCGGCGCCGTGGAATTCACCTTGGGCCTATGTCGCATATGCTCTGGCAACCCTGGCACTGCTCGCCTACCGGCTGCGATTGCAACGCGTGAAATATCGGCAGATGGTCGCGGCGCGGGAGCGCCTCGAAACCGAGGTCGAGATGCGAACGCGCGAGCTGCTCGAGAGCAACCGGCTATTGGCGGAAGCGGCCCGGGCGAAAAGCAACTTCCTGGACCGCATGAGTCATGAGCTGCGCACGCCGATGAATGGCGTCGTCGGAATGACGGAGCTGCTGGCACGCACGCCGCTGTCGCCGACGCAAATGCGCCTGACAGATACCATCCGCTCTTCGGCACGGGCGCTGCTGCAGATCGTCAACGACTTGCTGGACCTGTCGAAGATCCAGGCACGCAAGGTTCAACTCGAGTCCCTGCCCCTCGATCTCGTCCCATTGCTCGAGGAATGCACCAGCCTGTTCATGGGTAGCGCAGCAACCAAGGGCATCGAGCTGATCGTGTGCCCGCCGACGTATGATCGCCGCGGACTGATTGGCGATGCGCTGCGCCTGCGGCAGATTCTGATGAATCTGATCGGCAATGCCGTCAAGTTCACGGCGCAGGGCGAAATCGTCGTGAAAGCCGACGTCGACTGCATCGAGTCGGATCGAGCGATGCTCCGGCTCTCGGTTGCCGACACGGGAGTCGGGATGGACGAGGCGACGATCGCAAAGATCTTCGAGCCATTCACGCAGGCGGACGAGTCGACGACCCGGCGGTTTGGCGGCAGCGGACTCGGCTTGACGATCTGCCGCGAACTCGCCGAGCTGCTGGGCGGGACCATCACCGTCGACAGCAGGCCGCAAGTGGGATCGACATTCACCGTGTGCCTGCCGCTGAAGGTGGGGGCCGAGTCGGATCGACCATCGCCGGCGCCGCTGCGGCGGCGCCGCGTACACATTCTCACGCGTCGACCCGCCCTGGCCGAATCGCTGGCTCGCACGGTGTCAGGACTGGGGATGACGGTTGTGGACGACGATCGGGATCGTGCCGCACACGCAGCGGGTCGTGAGGACGTCGTCGTCGTGGATGCGTGTGGTTACCCGAACTATCTGCGCGCGTTTGGCGACGCCGCCCGCTGGGCGCGCCCGGCTCTGGTGGTCGTAGCATCTGAGGCCGATATCGAAAACGCCAATCTCGGAGGCATAGTCAGCGCAAGCGCGATTGTGTCGAAGCCGGTGCATCGTGATGCGCTGTATGAGGCGCTCGCCGTTGCGATCGGCGAGCCCCTGTCCCCCGGCGCCAGGGCGGCGCGTTCGGCGCCGGTCGCAACCCACATCGGCGGCCATGTGCTGCTGGTGGAGGATGAACCCGTCAACGCAGCGGTTGCGCAAGGGTATCTATCGGAGCTGGGGTGCACCTCCGTGTGGGTCGAGGCCGGACCCGCGGCGGTTGCGCGCAGCGCCGCCGAGCGCTTCGATCTGATTCTGATGGATCTGAGCATGCCGATCATGGACGGCTTTGCCGCTACCGTCCTGATTCGTCAACTCGAGGGTGCATCGCGTCGGGTACCGATCATCGCACTCACTGCGCACGATGCGGCGGCGTACCGTGAATCTTCTCTCGCGGCAGGCATGGACGATCTGCTGCACAAGCCCTACACGCTGGACGAATTGGCTCAACTCCTGCGCCAATGGATCGGCAGTCGCGCGGATCGGCCGTCTGCCCAACCATCCCCGTCGCCGGCCGGCGATCCGCTCTCGAGCGTCGACTCCGCTGCGGTGGCCACACTGCGCAACTTGCGTGCGGGGAAACAGGCCGACTTGTATTCGAAGCTCGTCGATCTGTTCCGGGTTGGTTCCGCTCGGTCCCTGGCTGAGCTGCGCAGCGCTCTTGCGGCGAGCGACTTCAAAACGGCGGCAGGCGTCTGCCATAAGCTCGCATCCAGCGCGGCGAATGTCGGCGCCCTCGCCTTCGCGAGGGACGTGCGGCTGCTGGGACAGACGTGCAATGAAAGCGATGCTGTCGGTGCGGGGAAATTGCAAGGCCGACTTGAAATGGCGCATCCGACGCTTCTCGACGAACTGACGCGTCTACAAATTCGGGAAATCGCATGAACGACTCGCCGCACATGGGTCCAATCGCAATCATCGCCGATGACGAGGAACTGGGGCGGCTGCTGCTTGCCGAATCGGCAATCGCAGCGGGTTTGACGCCCTTGGTCTTCGACGACGGTCCGGCGGCCTTGGATGCCGCCTTGTCGCAAGAAGTCGCGATTATTCTGCTCGACGTCGACATGCCGGGGATGGATGGATACACGGTCTGCCGGACCCTGCGGTCGGCACAACGTCTCGAAACGGTCCCGATCATCATGGTCACGGGCCACGAGGACGCCGCCGCGATCGGCCATGCCTTCGAGGCGGGAGCGACCGACTTCATATCCAAGCCCGTCAATTGGGCGCTGTTGCCGCGTCGCCTGGAGTACATTCTGCGCAACGCAGCCGCGAATCGTGCGCTCGCGGAACGCGTGTCCCAAGTGAATACGCTGGTCGGCGCGCTTCCGGACACGCTTTGGGTGGTCGCGCCCGACGGCATGATCCGCTGGGATCCGAAGGCCGCACCCGCAGAACGGCCCGCGGAGGCCACAGCGGCCGTCGGCGCAAGTGACGCGGTGCTCGCCCCGCCCCGGCAATTGCCCGATGTGCTCGAATCCATTCGTCAGACGGCTCACGACGGCATGCAACGCAAAGTCGAGTACCGCGAACACAATTCGACCGGCCTGCAGCGCTCGTATGAGCTGCGATTCAATCGGCGGGCGGATGGCGATGTGGTCGTGCTGCGCCAGGACACGACCGAACGGACCGTGGCCGCCGAACACATCGAGCGCCTCGCCTACTTCGATCCCTTGACGGGGCTTCCGAACCGGCAGCGCTGTGTTGAGACCGCCGAACGCCTGTTCAGGGAAGCCGCGGCCGCGCAAGAGTCCGTCGCCGTGATTTATCTGGATCTCAACAGCTTCAAGCGGGTGAATGATACCTTCGGCCATTCGGTCGGCGATGCGGTGCTGCGCACCGTTGCCGGAAGGCTCACCCACGCGCTGGAACGGTTTGGCAGCGAGTGCAAGCATCTGTCGGTGGCCCGCTTTGGCGGCGACGAATTCGTCATTCTTGTGCGCGGCCCTGCGGCGCGCGCAATCGCGATCAAAATCGCCGATTGCTGCTGCGCTACCTTCAAGGAGCCGGTCGAGTATGAAGGGCTCGAGTTCCACTCCGGAACCAGCATCGGTCTTGCCGTCTACCCCGACGATGGCGATGACCTGACGACGGTGCTGAAACACGCCGACACCGCCATGTACCAAGCAAAAGCCGGCGCCAATGGCGCAGTCGCGGTGTACACCCCGGCAATGAGCAGCCGCTTGCGCAATTGGCTTGACTTGGAAAATCGCCTGCGCCGCGCGGTTCATTCCGAACTCTTGGCGTTGCAGTTTCAGCCGAAATTCCGTCTGCTGGACAATCGCCTCGTGGGCGTCGAGGCGCTGCTGCGCTGGTGCGACGCGGATCACGGCGACATTTCGCCGGTCCGATTCATCGAAATCGCGGAAGACAGCGGGTTGATCATCGACATGGGCAGCTGGGTTGTGCGTGCCGCATGCCGTCAACTGCGCAGCTGGATGGATCGCGGCATCGCCGTTCCGGTAGCCGTCAACGTGTCCGCCAAAGAATTGCTGCATGGCGACCCCGCAAAAGTCGTCGAAGCGGAAGCAGCAGCGGCCGGGGTCCCGACGTCGCTCATCGAAATAGAGATCACCGAGTCGCTGCTGGTGAAGGATTCGGCCACGGTGCGCCGCGCGCTGGAGAGATTTCGGCAGCTCGGTTGCCGGATCGCACTGGATGATTTCGGCACCGGCTATTCTTCGCTGGCGTATATCACCAGATTTCCGCCCGACCGTATCAAGATCGACAAGGCGTTCGTTCACAATGTCGATCGGTCGGCATGCGACGGCGCCATCGCAAACGCAATTTTGTCGCTGGGCAAGAGTCTCAATCTGATTGTCACGGCAGAGGGCATCGAGCGTTCAGGTCAATTGGAGTGGCTTCGAGCACGCGGCTGCGACGAGGCGCAAGGTTTCCTGCTGTCCAGACCGCTGTCAGCGCGGGAGCTGGAGAGCTGCTTTCTAGACGATCTGGCGGCCGACGGCGTCCGACAGACAAAATCGAAGGTGGGGCGGGGCGGAGCAACCGCGCGCCTGCCATAGTTCGCCGGCGCGGGCTAATCGTGCCCAAGCATGGATGGCAAACCCCACGCAGCAGGGATAGAGTGCCGACAGCTTGGTGTGCCTTCGAGCGAGCAAAGAGCGATGTCCGGTTTTCTCTCCCCCTTTGACCTTGGCGGCCGGGCGCGTGCGGTGGCGGCCGTGGCCGCCTGCCTGTGCCTGTGCCGATTGGTATTCGCAGCCCCGACCGGCGTCGACCTCGCCGCGGCCGAGGCAGCCGTTCGCCGCACCGACGCCGATTGGGCCGCGGCCGCCAACACTGCCGGTGTCGAGGCGTGGGTGGGGTTCTATTCCGCCGATGCAATCGTCCGCCTGCCCAATGATCGGCTGGTAAGCGGCAACGAACAAATTCGCGATGCGGTGACCCACCTGCTGACGCTGCCCCGCCTCTCGCTCGCGTGGCATCCAATCAACGTGGAGGTGACTCGTTCGGGCGATGCGGCGTATTTGACCGGTGCATACGAGCTTCGCTTCGGCGACTCACGCGGCATGCCCTTGTCGGATCGGGGCAGACTGCTCGAGTTCTGGAGAAAACAAGCCGATGGCACCTGGAAATGCGTCGTCGAGACCTGGAGCTCGGACGACTCGCCGGGCGCGGTCCCGGCCGCGCCGATCGCACACCCGGAGCCTACTCCGCCGCCGGCATTGCCGGGATCCGAATCTCACGCCGCCAGCTCGGTGACGTCTCCGGCGCAAGGGCTTGCTGGGCAATACGGTGACATGCCCATCCATTACGAGGAGGCGATCCGGCAGTACTTTCAAGAGCACATGACGGATCCGGATTCCATTCAGTATCAGGAGATCACCAAGCCGGAGAAGGGCTACACCACAGGGGTCAGCGGCACCGTTCTCATGCGCGAGACGCGCGATTACGGCTGGAAGGTGAAAGCGACGGTCAACGCCAAGAATTCCCACGGTCGATACGTCGGATTCAAGAGCTACACGTTTCTGTTCCACGGCGAGAACATCGTCCAAACGCTCGTCCCATTCTGAGGTCAAGCCGGCCGCTCCGATCAATATGCAAACGGATCCGACCAGAGCAGGCCGACGGTGCGCAACAGGATCACGAAGTCGAGGCGCAACGACCAGTGCTTGAGGTACTCCAAATCGAGCTCGATCCGGCGCTCCATGTCCTCGAGGTCGTCGCCGCCCCGTGAGCCATTGATCTGCGCCCAACCGGTGATCCCAGGCCGCACCTTGTGGCGCAGCATGTATCCGGAGATCAGCCCTCGATAGGCTTCGTTCATTGCGACGACGTGTGGACGCGGTCCGACGAGACTCATGGTTCCGCCGACGACATTGAATAGCTGCGGCAACTCATCGAGCGAGGTTTTGCGAATGAAGGCGCCGAACGAGGTAACACGGCGATCACCGCGCTCAACCGCCAAAAAGGTCGAGGCGCCATCCTCGCTGACGCTCATCGATCGAAACTTGTAAACCACGAATTCGCGGCCGTCTAGGCCATAGCGCCGCTGCCGGAACAGGATCGGTCCTGGCGAGCTCAGGCGCACGCCAATCGCGACGGCAACGAGCACGGGTCCCGCGAGCACCAACAGCACGCTGCCCAAGACGATATCGAATATCCGTTTGTGCCATGCCCGTATGCCGTACAGAGGCGATTCGCACACGCCGACCACCGGGATTCCGCTAACGAGTGCGAGACGCCCTTGGATGAGGTTGACGATCGAAACATCGGGCACGAAGTAGACGGAGGCGGTCGAGTCCCGCAAGATCTCGAGCAGCTCGAGAATCCGCCGTTCGCGTGTCATCGGCCAAGTGATGTACACGATGCGCACCTCGTTGCCGCCGATGAAGCGCCGCAAATCCGCGATATCGCGGCATCGGGCTCCGGCAGCGGGCGGCTGGTCATCGAAGTAAGCCACGATCCGAATCCTGGACGAGCGGTCCTCGTGCAGCCGGCGCTCGAGCATCCGGCCCAAATCATTGAGGCCGACGATGATGGCATCGTGCGGTCGAAAATGCTGCGAGGAAAGCACCAGCGCGAATGCGCGGCGCGCGGCGGCTTGGCTCAGCCAGAGCACCGGAGGTGTGACGAGCGTCCATGTCAGCCACACGTGCGTCGGAAGATTCGCCTTCAATCCCGAGACGCTGATGAGCGCCCACAGGAACGCCATCACGGTGACCCAGCCGCGCGCGATGAAAAGCAGTCCGCGGGCGGAGGCCGATGCGCTCGACAGGTCCCGCAGCGGCGCGACGCTCAAGACTTCGGAAGTCGCGATGAACGCAAGCACCGCGGTGAGAAAATACGCCTTGCGGAACGGCTCTCCGGAAATCCACAACGCCAGCCATAGACTGCCGGCCGCCGCGAGCGGATACAGCAGGGACTTGATGAGCAGCACGGACGGCGGGTCCCACGGTCTCACCTCGCCCGCGGGCTCAGTTCTGCGCTTGATTCGCGCAATCGTTCCTGGATCCAGGGGTTGATCCTCCTGCACGCCTCTCGCCGCCGCCCGAGCGCCGGCAGCGAGACTAAGGCTGCGCCGACTTATGAACTCAATTGATCTGCGGCTGCAGCGAGTCGAGGGCGCGCTGTTGGCGGCGCACGGCGAAGCCGATGGCCGCCAAGCCAACCGGCAACATCATCCATGGCTGCGTACCATCGTCGCCTTCGTCATGTTCGTCGCGAAGAGGGGCGGCAGCAGCGGTATGGGGGATGCTGTGAGAGATCTTGACGTGCTTCGCCGCAGAGGCGGCACTCGCTGCCGCAATTGGCGCCAACATCACCGCCGCGCCGAGCAAGTATAACGGTCTAATCAACGCGGGCTTGCTCATCTGAATCCCCTTGACGATTTTTGAAGACGATCTCTTTGCCTCGCGGTGCTGTTTCGCCGCGCGTCCGGAGTAAATCGCGAACGCCGTTTGCCGATCAATTGTCTGCGAACGACTACACGTTTTCACCGCAGCGTCGCTTTTTTCGCAACAGCGGAGCGGGGGCTAACTCACTGATTCACCTGCGATGCGCGCCGGAATTTACATATTATGGAGTTCCCTCGCAGGCGTCGCGCGATGATTTTTATCCGCACTGTTAAATGCCGGAACGTCTTTTAGCCGGCGCGATTCTCCGCAAAACTCAAGGTCTTGAAGCGGCCCGCCTGCGCCTCGCCCAGCTTCTTCTGCGCGCGGATCTCGTTCACGATCTCGAGCGCAGTCTTGGAGCATGGCGGCAGCTCCGCATCGCAGGGCTGCAGCGGCGTCATGCGTTGACCCCAGCGAATCAAATGCGCGGACAACGTCAGGCCGCCGCCGAACGCCGGCATCAGCACCAGGCTGCCGGGAGGCACGCGGCCTTCCTCGACCGCCTCCACCAGCGCAACCGGCGCGGTGGCGGCGCTCATATTGCCGTACTTCCGCACCGTCAGAAACACCTTGTCCGGGCCCGCCCCCGCGCGCTTTGCAACGGCATCGATGATGCGCAGATTTGCCTGATGCGGCACGACAAGTGCGATGTCATCGATGGTGACGTGTGCGCGTCGCATCACGTCGAGGCTCGCCTCGCTCATGCCTTGCACCGCCTTGCGAAAGATCTCCTGACCGTCGAAGTCCCACGATGTCTGCCCGAACTGCACGCCCAGATTGGCGTACATGGTACCCATGCCGCGTACGCGCAGGATTTGCCTAGAATCGGCGTAGCATTGCAGCTTCTCTGCGATCACGCCCGTCTCGTGCTCCGATTCCTGCAGCACCATGGCCGCCGCGCCGTCGCCGAACAGCACCGCGACATTGCGGTTGTCCCAGTCCAAGTACTGGGAGATCAACTCGACGCCGATTATCAGCGCGTTCTTGACGATACCGCTCTTGATCATGGAGGACCCGATCGAGAGCCCATACATGAAACTGGTGCACGCAGTATTGACGTCGAACGCCGCCGCCCGGATCGCACCGATGCGCTGCTGGACGCCGGACGCGCTATTGGGCACCGTCTCATCATTGCTGCAGCTGCCGTAGATCACGAGCTCGATGTCTTCGCCGCGCAGACCGGCGCACGCAATGGCGCGGCGCGCCGCGGTGATGGCCAACTCGATGCCCGGGACGTGAGAGATGCGCCTCTCCTTCATGCCGGTTCGCGTCGTGATCCACTCGTCATCCGTGGGCAGGAATGTCGCCAGGTCTTGATTCGTCAAAACAGACGGCGGCAGGCACTTGCCCCAGCCGACGATGGCAGCGTAAGTCAATGGAACTCCCCCCAAAGCCGATTCGTTGTGCCGGACATTGTACGACGAACCCGCTATCCCTGTGGCGGCGCCGTCTGGTAGGTTGACGGCGTGAGCAGGGACACACGTCAAATGGGGGCGGCAGATTTGCAGCAAACCTTGCCGTCGTGCCCGCACCGTCCGCCTTGCCCGGGCTGCCCGCGCTTCGGTGAGCGCGGCATCGCCCCTATTTCCCGCAGCGCACTCGATGAGCTGGCGCGCATCCACCGCCTGCCCGAGGTGCCGGTAATTTCCGGGCAAACCGCCGGATTTCGACTGCGTGCACGGCTCGCCATCCGCGGCCGGCTGGGTTCGCCCAAGATCGGCCTGTTCGAACTCGGCAGCCATCGCGTGGTTCACATCCCGAATTGCAGTGTGCAGCACCCTTTGATCAACCGCGTCGCCGCGGTTGTGCGGCGCGCTTTGGTCGATGCTCGGGTGACCAGCTACTCGGAGCGCGCGCATTTGGGCCTCGCGCGCTACCTGCAGGTGGTGGTGGAGCGCAGCTCGCAAACCGCGCAGGTCGTGATCGTCGCCAACAGCGCCACCCTTGAGCCCCTCGCGTCGTGCTTCGATTTGATCCGCGAGCGGCTCGGCTCGGAGCTGCACAGCCTGTGGTTCAATGCGCAGTGCGAGCGATCCAACACCATCCTCGGACCCGACTTCCAGCACTGGTGCGGGCCGGTCAGCGTCGTGGAGCGGTTTGGCGGAGCTGCGGTGCACTATCCACCGGGTGCTTTCGGGCAGAACAATCTCGAGATCGCGCAGCAGATCGTCGAGCACGTGCGCGCGCAAATTCCCGACGGTGCCCGAGTCGCCGAGTTTTATGCGGGAGTCGGCGCCATCGGTCTGTCGGTGCTGGCGCGCGCCTGCGACATTCGAATGAACGAGGTCAGCCCGCATTCGCTGCAAGGGCTCGAGCTCGGGCTCGCCGGCCTCGATTCAGAAAACCGGGCCAAGATTTCGCTCTTTCCGGGGGCGGCGGGCGCGGCGCGGCTGGCCGCAGCCGGCGCGCAAGTGGCGATAGCCGATCCGCCGCGCCGGGGCCTCGATCCAGAACTCGCCGAATTCTTGAGCGAGCAGCCGCCCGAGCGTTTTCTGTACGTGAGCTGCGCGCTCGATTCTCTGCTGCGCGATGCGGCGCGGTTGACCGCGCGCGGCACGCTGCGCCTCGGCGCACTCACCGCATTCAATCTGTTGCCATTCACCGAGCACGTTGAAATCCTGGCTCGCTTCGAGCGAGCGTGAGTCAGGATGCGTCAAAATCCGTCATGTGCAAACGCGCCACGCGGCCGTCCTTGACTGCGACGCGCTCCGCCCGCAGGCGCCGCGCCTGCTCCCGGTGATGCAGGGATGACTTCGGGAACACGATTCGTCCGCCGGCGCCGACCACTCGATGCCACGGTAAGTTCATCGCCTCGGGTGCGATTCTCAACGCGAATCCCGTGAGTCTTGCACGACCCGGCAGTCCGGCGGCGCGTGCGACCGCTCCGTACGTCGACACTTTGCCGCGGGGAATCGTCCCGACCACATCCCAGATTGCCTGCACCGCTGGATTCTCCCGGGCGCTCGCCGGGCGACGGGAAGACGACTTCCCGGTGCTCAAGGGCAGGAACAGGCCGGCCAATTTCCTAGCGGATCGCGTCATGCGCCTCGGTATTTTAGCCCCCAAAAAACATTGCAAGCGTGCAAAATAGCACGGTGACCCAACTCCGCGGTTTCATCCTCCAAGCCAGCTATCGCATCGCCTCTCGATCGCATGGACAGCGCGTCCCCGTCATCCATATCTATGGAATATTGGAGTCGGGGGGGACGTTCCTGGTGCGCGACGACCGGCAGCGTCCGCATTTCTTCATTCGAGCTGCGGATGTCGACCGGGCCCAGGCCCTGATTGCGCCTCGGCCGGCAATGTCCGACAAGCGAACGTTCGACGGTGCGCCCACCGCCTTGCTCGAGGTGGACGCTCCGCCCGAGGTCCCGGGCGTGCGCGACCGTCTGCACGCGGCCGACGTCGATACGTTCGAGGCGGACGTGCGCTTCGCGACGCGCTACCTGATCGAACGCGGCATCAAAGGCGGGTGTGAGATCGAAGGCGACGCCGTCGCCGGCGAGGGCATCACTTGGATATTCGACAATCCGACCCTGCGGCCTGCCGACGTGAAGATCGAGCCGCGCCTGCTGTCGTTCGACATCGAAACCCACGGAAAGGCGGATCGCCTGCTGGCGATATCGATGTATGCGGCCGGCGTCGACGAAGTACTCATCGTGGACGGCAGCGATCGCGCGATGCCGGAAAAGGCCACTCGCTGCACCGACGAGTTCGCGGCACTCGATGCATTTTGCGAGCGCGTCAGGCGCTTCGACCCGGATGTCCTGTCGGGCTGGAATATCATCGATTTCGACCTGACCGTATTGCAACGCATCGCCGCACGTGTTCGCCATCCCTTCGCGCTGGGCAGGGATTCCGGCGCAATTCGCATTCGCGCGCCTCAAGGCTATTTTGGCAGCGGACAAGCGAGCGTGCCGGGACGGCTCGTGCTCGACGGCATCGACTTGCTGCGCGGCGCGTTCATACGCATGGATGATTACTCGCTCGACGCGGTGGCGCGCCAGGTGTTGGGCGAGGGGAAGGCCGTCTCCGGGGATGTGCGTAATCGCATTGCCGAGATTACGCACAACTACCGGCATGATCTGGCAGCCTTTGCGCTCTACGCGCGCACCGACTCGAGGCTGGCGTTCGAGATCGTCCAGAAACTGAGCGTGGTGCGGCTGGCGTTCGCGCGCAGCCAGCTCGCCGGCATGACGCCGGATCGCGTCGCGGCCAGCATCGCATCCTTCGATTTCCTGTACCTGACCGAGCTCGAGAAGCTGGGTATCGTCGCGCCGACCGTGCGCTCCGGAGATTCGAGCGTATATGACGCGGCGCAGAGCGGCGGGCACGTTCTGGAGCCGGTCGCGGGCCTGCACGCCGACGTCTGGGTGTTCGACTTCAAGAGCTTGTATCCGAGCATCATCCGCACGTTCAACATCGATCCGCTGTCGTACGTAGCGGCGCCGGCGCCGGATGAGGATGTGATTCGAACGCCGGGCGGCGCGTTTCGGCGTGAACCTGCGATCCTGCCGCGCATGCTCGACGCACTCTTCCCGCAGCGCGAGGCAGCCAAGAGAATCGGCGATGATGTGGCCGCCAACGCCATCAAGATTCTGATGAATTCCTTCTACGGAGTCTTGGGCACCCCGGCCTGCCGGTTTTACAATCCCGCGCTCGCGAATTCGATTACCCGCACGGGCCGCGACATCTTGCTGTGGTCGAAGCGCTGGTTTGAGGCGGCCGGCTTCAAAGTGCTCTACGGCGACACCGACAGTCTGTTCGTGTCGTCGGGCGGCGGGGATCCCAATGAGATGCGCGTGCAAGGCCGGCGACTCGCACTCGCCCTGAATGACGAGCTATCGCGGTACGTGGGAGAGCACTGGAAAGTAACGAGCCGCCTCGAACTCAAATTTGAAAAACTGTACCGGCGGTTGTTCCTGCCGCACGCACGTCACAGCATGCGGGGCGCGAGCAAACGCTATGTCGGCCTGCGCCACGGCGACGCCGCGGACAGCGTCGAATTCACCGGCATGGAGGTCGTGCGCCGCGACTGGACAGCTCTCGCCAAGCAGGTGCAGCGCGAACTGTATGAACGCCTGTTCACCGATCAAGCCGTCGATGCCTACCTTGCCGAGGTCGTGAGGCAAGTCAGAGACGGCGAGCTGGACGACCTGTTGGTGTACCGCAAAAATTTGCGCAAAGACGCCGGGCAGTACACCGAGACGACTCCGCCGCACGTTGCCGCCGCTCGCAAATCCATGCAGCCCGTGGGACGATTGGTGAGCTACGTCGTTACCACCGCCGGCCCGGAGCCGATGGACAATATTCAGCATCCGATCGACCGCGAGCACTATGTGCTCAAGCAAGTGAAGCCGGTGGCGGAGCCGGTCCTGGAGACCTTGGGCCTCGATTTCGACCGGGTCATCGGCGACAGCCGGCAAATGGATCTGTACTCCCTGTTCGACGAGGTGTGAGGGGCGTGGCACGATCCAAGTTGCTCCGCCTGAGCGTGGCGCTCAGCCTGATTTGCCTGCTATTGGCCGCCGCCTTTGCCGTCTGGGTCGTGCACCTCGACACGGTGGTAACTCGGGAATTCCAAGGTCGGCACTGGTCCGTGCCGGCCCGCGTCTACGCCGCGCCGCTCGAACTCTACGCCGGTGCGCAGGTCTCGGCGACCGATCTCGAAGAGGAATTGCGCCGCCTGCATTACCGCCCCGGGGACTCACTGGAGGGCGCCGGGTTGTATCGGCGGCGCGGCAATACCTTCGATTTGCATGCGCGCCGCGTGCGCTTCAGCGACGAACTGCGGGAAGCGCAATTCGTCTCGATCAGCGCGGACGAGAATTCGATCACCGGCCTCAAGTCGGCCGCCGGCGAGCTGCCGGTGTTCCGCCTCGATCCGCCCGTGATCGGCAGCGTATTTCCGATCCATGGCGAAGACCGCCTGGTCTTGTCGCCGGCCGACGTGCCGCCGCTGCTGCGTTCCGGCATCAAATTGATCGAGGACCGGCGCTTCGACGAGCATCACGGCGTCGACGCGCGCGGCGTCGCACGCGCGCTGTGGGCAAACCTGATGGCCCGCCGCGTGGTGCAAGGCGGCAGCACCCTGACACAGCAGCTCGTGAAAAACTACTTCCTGTCGGATGAGCAGAGCTTCGGCCGCAAGGCAACCGAGGCAGTCATGGCGCTGCGGCTCGAGGCGCATTTCTCCAAGGAGGAGATTCTCGTGGCCTACCTCAACGAAGTGTACCTCGGCCAGGACGGGCCGCGTGCGATTCACGGTTTCGGTCTCGCCAGCCAGTACTACTTCGCCAAGCCCCTTGACGAGCTCGATGCCGGTGAAGCCGCGATGTTGATCGGGCTGGTCAAGGGGCCGTCCTATTACGATCCGCGCAAACATCCTGACCGCGCGCGCGCACGCCGCAACCTCGTGCTGCAGGAACTCGCCGACGCGCATCTGATCGACGCCGCCGCCGCAAAACGCGCAGCCGCAACCCCTCTGGGGTTGAAGCCGCCGGGGGGCAGCTATGTGCCGGCGTATCTGGATTTGGTCCGGCGTCATTTGAAGCGCGACTACGCGGAGGCCGATCTCGCTGCCGCGGGTCTTTCCGTCTACACGAGCCTCGATCCGCGCGCACAGGCGGCCGCGGAGCGCGCACTGACGCTGAATTTACAGCGCCTCGATGCCGCCAGCCGGGTACGGGGTGCGCATCTCGAAGGCGCCGTGATCGTTGCCGAGCCGAACAGCGGCGACGTGGTAGCGGTGGTGGGCGGCCGCGATGTGGGCACGGACGGTTTCAACCGCGCGCTCGACGCGCGGCGGCCGATCGGTTCGCTGGTCAAGCCCGCGGTGTACCTGACCGCGCTCGAAACCGGGCGCTACACCGCTGCCACTCTGATCGAGGACGCGCCGATTGAACTCAAGCTCAAGAATGGCAGCGTCTGGGCGCCGCAAAATTTTGAGCACCAGATATACGGCTGGGTACCGATGGCGCGCGCGCTCGCCGAGTCGATGAATCTGGCGACCGTGCGGCTGGGGCTCGACCTCGGTCTACCCAAGGTGGTCGCTACGCTGCACGGGCTGGGGCTCGAAACGCTCCCGACGCTCAATCCGTCGTTGCTGCTCGGGACGGTGGAGATGACGCCGCTCGAGGTCGTCGAGGTGTACACGTCGCTCGCGAATGGCGGTTTTCGCGCCCGCTTGCGCGCGGTGCGTGCGGTCGTCGACGAGAACGGCCGGCCGCTCAGGAGTTTCAGAGTCCAAGTCGAGGAGGCGGCGCCGCCCGCCGCCGTTTACCAGCTCGACCGCATGCTGACGCTGGTGACCACGCGAGGTACCGGCCGCGACGCGGCGGCGCGCCTGCCGCGGGGCACCGTCGTCGCCGGCAAAACCGGCACTTCCTCCGATACCCGCGATAGCTGGTTCGCGGGCTTCACCGGCAGCTACGTGGCCGTGGCATGGGTGGGTTATGACGACAACCGTGTGACCGGCCTCACCGGTGCCACGGGGGCGTTGCCGGTGTGGGCCGACACGCTCGCAAGACTCAAGTCCGCTTCATTCGAACCGGTCGCGCCGGAACTCGTGGAGGATCGCTGGATCGGCTTTGGCGATGGGCTGGAGACGACTCCGGCATGCAGCGCCGACGCTGTCGCCATCGCGGTGCCGAAGGGAGCGTCATTGCCCGCCAAGCCCGGATGCAGTTCCTTGGGCGTCGCCGCCTCGCCAAACGGCACGGTGAGTGACAAGATCAAGGCATGGCTCAAGACTATCGTGCACTGACAAGGCTCGTCGCGGCGTGCGCCGTTGCGCTGTCGCTGGGCGGCTGTCCGGCGCCGTCGACGCGACCCGAGGCGCCGAGCAATTCTGTAGTGGGGCCGCAGGGTTCGAACGCGAGTCCCGCGTCGCCAAGCATGCCGCTGCCGCCGTCCGCGCCGCCGCGCGAAAATCGCCTGTCTCCGGCAACGAGTTCGCTGGTCAGCCAGGCGCGAGCGCTGATATCCCGCGGTGACCTTGACGGCGCCTCATCGACGCTCGACCGTGCCTTGCGCATCGAGCCCAACAATCCCTTGGTATGGATAGAACTGGGGCGGTTGCGGCTCGCGGAGAGCGACGCGCATCAGGCTGAGGGCTGCGGCCGCAAGGCACTTGCGCTCGCCAGCGGCGATCGCGGCACGCAAGCTCAGGCGGGGCGGCTGCTGGCCGATGCGCTGCGCGCCCAGCGACGCAATCAGGAAGCAATCGAGATCGAGCGCCAACCGTTCATGCGCTGACCGCCCGCTGAACGTGCCGCGCCGTTCAACGGCAGCGCAAAAACCTGGCAAGCAATGCCTCGTGCGTTGCGGTTGGGACGGGCCCGACTCGAACCCAAGCCAAGGCCAAGGCGTCCAATTCGTCGGGAAGCGCCTCATCGCGCCCTCCCATGTGCTGCACGAGACGTTTTACCTGATAGTCCCTGCGCAATGGCTGATCGACCTCAGGCGTGGGCCGGTCGGTGATGATTTCGCTGCGGATGCACAGCATCCTGAGCGCGGTTTCATGGGCCCCAAAGTCGAGACCTGCCGCGGCCTCGGCCTGCTTCCAGGCTTCCTTCAGCGCTTGGGCGCCGCCCTTGGGCCAGTGCTGAACGCCGGCAATGAAGTTCTCGGCCGCTTGTTTGAGCGCTTCGCGAGCGGCGGGCGGTGCGTTTTGCGCTACTGCCCACCCGTACGCCTGAATGTGTCCGGCGGCTTCGAGCAAGTGCGTGAACGACCGCTCTTTTTCGCGGGCCCGTTGTTGCGCCACCTGCGTCTGGCAGAGCTGAAGCGCACGCTCGAAGCGAGCGTGCAGCGCGCGCTGATCGGTTCGCGGCACTTCGCCCACAGATTCGAAGGCGGCGCGCCACTGCGGAATCTTGCCCGCCCCCTCGAGCAATGCGGGACCCGATAGCGCGGCTACCTGCTCGGCCTCCTCGCACAGGGCGACCGCCTGTGCCTTGCTGGCCTCGAGACCGGCAGTGTAGTCGGCGTGGGCTTGCTGGCGCCTTTGAAAGACCGCATCGCACTGTTCGCGGAACTCTTCCCACAGGCGGCGCTCCAAATCGCGCTGAACGGGGCCGACCTCCTTCCACTTGAGTTGCAGTCGCTTCACCGCATCCACGGTGTCGCGGCTCTCTTCCTTGGTGCACAAATGCTGCGCACGTTGGATCAGGGAGCGCTTTTCCTCTTCGTTTTGCGCATACCACGCGTCGAGCCGCGCCTGCAGCCGGCCGATCGAGACATCGAATTCTTCTTGAACGGCGCGGCCCGCGACGCGCTCCACGGGTAAATACCGGCGCAACTCCTGCGGTGCCTCGCGCAATACGGCCGCTATCGACCGCCACTCCGGATGCTCGCCGCCCTGGGCGTTCTCGAAGCTCTTGAGGCGCGCGAGCACACCCTTGCGTTTTTCCAGATTTGCTTGCCGCTGCTTGGCCTGGGCCTCGAAATACTCGCGGCACGGCTGGTAGGCAGCCGCCGAAGCTTGCTGAAAGCGCTGCCAGTCCGCCGCCGAATCACTGATGATTCCCTTGCTGATCGTTTTCCAATCTTCCTGCAACTGTTTGATCCGATCCGCCAGCGCCTGCGGCCGGTACGACGCTCCGATGAGCGCCGTCATTTCCTCGATCAATTCAGCACGCTTGGGCGCGACGGCATAGTCCTTCCATTCCTTGAGCTCGTTGAGTTTCACGTCGAGCTGCTGTACCTGGCTCGCGAGATGCGCCGGCACGGCCGGCAGCGCCGGCAGCTTCTCCTCGATCGCATGCCGCAGTCCGGCCGCCCGTCCCGTATTTCCCTCGCGCAGCGCGCCATTGGCCTTGCCGATCAAAGCCGCCAGCTGCCGCAAGGCGAGCGCCTCGGCCGCCAGCCTCTCGGCGCGGGCCTTCTCCTCGGCCTCGCGCGCCTTCGCCGCCTCCGCCGCAGCGGCGGCCAATTCGTCATTGTGGCGCTGCGCTTGCTCGGCCGCGTGCACGATGGCTTCTTCCCGTGCCGCCCGACGTGCCGCCTGATGCGAAACCGCCTCCGCCTGCTCGGCCACCTGTCGCCGATGGCGGGCGATGACTTCCCGACAGCCCTCGATGGCTCGATCAGCGCGCTCCCGGAGCTGCGGTGCGGCCTGGGCCTCGAGTGCCCGCCACCGTGTCTCGAATTGCTCGAGCGACGGCACGTAAATTGGGTCATAGATGCGATGACTGTGCCGCTCGAGCGACGCGCAAAGCGCATGGAGGTCACTCTCGATCTGCGCAATCCGCTGTTCTTCGGCGCGCAGCGCATCGCATTTTTGCTTGATGATCTTGTAGATGCTCTTGTCCTTGCCGCGCAACTGCTTGAGCAACTGCTTGAGCTCGGTGGGATCGTCAAGGCGCTGGGCCGCAAGCTGCCGGATGCGGCTCGAAGAACCTTCGACGACGAGCCGCGCGACCCGATGCGGGTCCTCGATCAGGGCGAGAGCGCGGGGCAGGCGATCGGGATTGCTGCTAAGTCCCGCCACCGACAGCAACGCGGAGACGTTCAGCGGCGCCGCGCAAAGTCCGGCAAAATCAATTGCGTCCGCGTCGATGAGTTGCGCCACCCGCTCCTGCGCGGTGCGTTCGAGGCCCGGCGAGGCGGGCGAAGCGCCCGCACTCAAACCCGCGAGGTCCCGCAAGACTTCCCCGTCGGGCAGCTTGCGGACGGCCGCGACATCCAGCACCGCTGTCGGGGTCTCGAGCGTAGCCGGTGCGGGGGGCGGGCGAAAGAAACGCGACAACGGCCTCATAAGGTGTGCGAACCCCTTGGGAAAGCTGCCATGATCGCCGAAAACATCGAGAAATTATATCGGCGCAGCACCGAAACGGCCGGAAGCGCAAGCTACGGTGACTCGCGCGGGTCGAACGCCGCCGATTCGGCGTTCAGGCTGCAGCCTCGGTGGCGGCTAAACCACGATGGAACTGATCCGGCTCGGCAGCACCTCCCGCTGCAAATGTCTCGACGAAGGCCCGCTCTATGACGTAATCGCCCGGCGAGCCGATATGCGGCGAAATCGCGAGACCGCGGGATTTGAGCAATCGGCTGGCGTCGGCCACCATGCGCATGTTGCCGCATATCATGAATCGATCGGTCGCGGGATTCAGCGCAGGAATGGCCAAATCATCGAACAGCCTTCCCGTGTCAAGCAGCGTCGTGACCCGGCCAACGTGCGGGAAGGACTCGCGCGTGACGCAGGGATAGTCCAGCAGTTGGGCGCTGACGATCCCGCCGAGATCGGCATCCTCGCGCAGCCGATCCAGCACGGAATCCGGGTACGCCGAATCCGCCCTGGTGCGTGCGCCGCGCGCCAATATGACCTGCTCGAATGATTCATAAGTTTGCGGGTCTTTTGCCAGCGCCAAAAAAGGTGCGACCCCGGTGCCGGTGGCCAGCATGAACAGGCGCTTACCGGGTCTCACATCCCGCAGCACCAACGTGCCGGTCGGCTTGCAGCTCACCAGCACCTGCGAATCGATTTCAATGTGCTGCAAGCGGGAGGTGAGGGGCCCGTGCGGCACCTTGATGCTGAAGAATTCCAAATGGTCTTCATAGTTCGCGCTGGCGATGCTGTACGCGCGCACGATGTTCTTGCCGTCCACCGGCAGCCCCAACATGACGAACTGTCCGTTCTCGAATCGCAAGCCTCTGCCGCGCGTGGTTACAAAGCTGAAGAGCTTGTCGCTCCAGTGACGTACGTCGAGGACGCGCTCCGTGGTGTAGGTGGCCATTCCAGCATTCCATTTGAGTATCGGAGGGCGCATTGTAAAAACTCCGGCGCCGCGGCGATCTACGTGGATGTCCCTAGAGCATGGCGTGCGCGGCGAGCGTAGCCCCCTAGGTATAAACCACGACGTCAAGGGCCGCGGCCTCCGGGTAAACTGCAGACTAATGTCCATTGGACGCACGGCCATACGATATGACCATCGAAATAGCAAGCTCAGTCGCGCGCGCCGCGGACGATGAGCCCATCATCGCGGCGCTGGCCAAACAATTCAGCGTCTCGGCGCAGAAGGTCGGACCGATTTATCGCGAGGAGCGGCGCCGGCTCGAATCGGGAGCGCGCATTCAGAGTTTTTTGAACGTGCTGGCGATCGGCCGTACGCGCACAATTTTGCGCAACCCAGAACCTACGGGCTGCAACCCCCGATAACGATTCACGATATCCAATATTTGCGCAGAAGCACATCTTGATGGCCTGAGTCAGTGCCACGTAGCCGAACAACGTCAGCAGCGGATATGGTCGACAATGCTGACAGCAGGATCACCAAGGGATTGCGCACTCAGAACGCGGCGGAACCAGCCCTGCTTGCGTTCTTGGGTAACCTCATTGGGGCCGGCCGCGCGCAGCCGCGAGCGGCGCAAGGTTGGCGCTCTCGAGGGCCTTATCGAACGGCGGCACTTCGTCCTGCAGGATTTTCCGATAATCGGCGTCGGCGCCGGCGACTTCCGCTTCGTAGCTGTTCAATAGACCGAGCTGAGTCTCGCTGGGCGCGAAATCCGCGCTGCCGGCGACGTCGCCTCCGCCGGTGCCGACCTCCGCGTTGAGCCATATGAGATCGAGATAGGCCCCATAGGGTTCCACGAAGTACTTATCGTCGCTGTTGCGCAGCGCCTGGGACACCAGCCGCGACTCGACCGTCTGCAGCTTCTTATCCAGAGCTTCGGCCGCCGCCAAAAGCTGCTTTTTTTGTTGTTCTTGAGCTTCGCTCAAGACCGGCGGCGGGGCCGCCGCAGGCTCTGCATCGGGTTCATCGCCTTCCTCGGCGAGCGCCGGCGCCGGCTTGTCCGGCTTTTTGGCCGGCCGAAGCATGACCTCGACCACCTCGATCTGCTTGCGCAACCACTCCATTTGATTGACGGTGTCCGACGCGCGGCTGATGTCGTCGCGGATCCTGAGCAGCGTCTTGACCGACTGGTCGATATCCGCAGCCGACGCCGGCGAATGGGGGTCGCTCAAGATCGTGAGCGGCTGGGAATAGCTCTGGCCGTCAACTTTCATGCGCACCGTGTACGTGCCCGGCGCCGCGATCGGACCGGTCTCGGCCGGTTTGGATCCCCAGTGCGTGATCGGCCTGGAATCGGAATCGCGAAAGCGCGGCTCTTCCCAGATGTGCGAATTGTCGGGTGCCACCGTGCGCAGGGCAATCACGCGCGGCGAGTCATAGCGCAGATCCCATTGCACGCGGTTGATGCCGACCAGTGCTTTGTCTTTCTCTTGCGCTTCGAGCTTGCGGACGACAATCCCTTGCGGGTCGAGGATCTCGAACTCAACGTTTTCCTTCGGTACGGCCTTGAGAGAAAAATTGAGCATGGCCTGCGGCCCGCGCACGAAGCGATAAGCCGGCCGCGGCTCGAACAGGACGACCGGTGCCTCCGAGCGACGCTTTACCATCTGCTCCAGGGGCGTGATGTCGTCGAGAATGTAAAGCCCGCGGCCGTAGGTCGAAACCACCAGATCGTGAAACCTGGGCTGCACCACCACCCAGGTCACGGGCGCGGAGGGCAACCCGGTCTTGAGCGCCGTCCAGTGTTCGCCCTCGTCGAGCGAGTAGTACAGGCCGTTTCCGGTCCCGGCGAACAGCAACCCCGCACAATTGGGATCGTCGGCGACGCTGCGAACATAAGACAAGGCGTGCTTCGGCAGATTGCCGCTGATTCGCTTCCAGGTCTTGCCGAAATCAGCGGTTTTGAAGATGAAGGGGTCGCGATTGTCCACGAGGTGCAAATCGACACTGACGTAGGCGGTCGCCGGATCGAAATCCGACGGCGCGATGCTGGTAACCGTGCCGCGCGCAGGCAGTCCTGACAAATGGCCGGTGACATTGGTCCAGTGCGCCGCCGCGTCTTGCGTGTACCAGATTTGCCCGTCATTGGTGCCGGCCCAGATCAGTCCCTTCTTGAATCTTGGAGGGTGCGATTGCAAACACCACTTCGCCGTAGAATTGCCCGAGGTTGTCGCCGACGATCCCTCCCGACGCGAGCGAGATGCGCCGGATCCTGAGTGGATAGATCGGGGCTCACCACCGACCAGGTCTGGCCGGCATTCGTGGTTCTGAAGATCACCTGGCACCCGTAGTACACGGTGTTGTGGTCGAAGGGATCGATCGCGAGCGGCGGCGTCCAGTGGCAGCGATACTTGAGCTCGTTGGGCGGCGAGTCGAGGGTATGCTTCCAGGGACTGACGGAATGCGCTTCCTTGTAGCGGGCATCCCACCGGGTGACCGTATTGCCGTAGCAGGTTGCCCAAACGATGTTGGGATCCTCGATATCGGGAACCGTAAAGCCGGATTCGCAACCCCCCATGTGTCGGTCCCATCCGGTCTCCTGAGAATCGAACGGCACACTCGGGCCGCGCATGTTCCCATCGTCCTGCATATTGCTGTAGAAGTAGTAGGGAATCTGATTGTCCACGGCGACGTGGTACATCTGGCCGATGGGCAGCGTGACGCGGTGGAAGCCGCGGCCGTGAACCGTCGTGATGATCATGCCGCGCGTCATCGGTGATCACGAAGCGATCGGGATTGGCCGGATCGACCCAGATGTCGTGGGTGTCGCCGCCCCAGCGGACCTCGTGAAAATTCTCGCCCGCATCCAAGCGATTGGTGGAAAGAGCTGTTGGCGACGTAAACCTCGTTGTCGCTGCCGGTCGATACCGCGAGGCGAATGTAGTAGCCGGCGCGGCCAATGAGCGCGCGCTGCGAATTGACGGCTTTCCAGTGCTCGCCCGCGTCGTCGGAGCGCCACACCGAACCCTGATCCTTGGTCTGCATCAGCGCATAGATGCGATTCGAATTGGTTGGGGCGACCGCGACGTCGATCTTGCCGACCGGCGCATGCGGCAGACCGTGCTCTTCGAGACGCGTCCATGCCGTTCCGCCATCGTGCGAGACATAAATGCCGCTGCCCGGGCCGCCGCTGTATTCGCCCCAGGTGTGCATTTCCACCTGCCACATGCCGGCGATCAGAGTGTGCGGATCGTGCGCATCCAATGACAAACCGGAACAGCCGACATTGTCGCCCGCGAACAGCACTCGCGCCCAATGCTGGCCGCCATCGGTCGTGCGGAAGACGCCGCGCTCCTGCTGAGGCCCTGTCACGCGCCCGAGCACGCAGACGAATACGATGTCGGGATTCGACGGGTGAATGACGATGCGGCCGATGCGGCCGGACTCGGGCAACCCCATGTTGGTCCAGGTCTTGCCGGCGTCGGTCGACTTGTAGATCCCGTTGCCCATCACGTCGCTGTCGCGAATCACCCAGGCCTCGCCGGTGCCCGCCCATACGGTGTTGGGCTCGGACGGCGCAACCGCGAGCGCACCGATTGCGGCGGCGTCTTGTTTGTCGAAGACCGGCGCCCAGCGATTCCCGCCGTCCGCCGATTTCCAAACCCCGCCCGAGGCTGCTCCGGCGTAGTACACGCTTGGATCGCCCGGCACTCCGGCAACGGCGGCGATGCGATTTCCCACCTTGGGGCCCACGAAGCGGAACTTGAAGTCGCTTTCGCGTTCGGCATCTGCCGCTGCGACGGCCGGCACCCAGTAGCCGGAAATCGCCATTGCGGCAAACCAACATCCCAGTGTTCTTCTTCGCATCGCGAACCTCCCCCCACCATATCGATGTTGCTGCAATCGTGGCAGGATCGCAGCAAACAAACCAGGGGTTGGGATGAAGCGCTTGGCTGTTCGAGAATACTTCGCGGGTCTCACGGGCAGCACCTTCCTTCTGGCGTTGTCGAGTCTATTTGCCGATATCTCGACCGAGATGCTCTATCCGGTATTGCCGACGTTCCTCACACAAACCCTGAAGGCGGGCGGCAGCATCGTAGGCCTGGTGGATGGTTTCGCGCAGGCGACTCAAAATATCGTTCAAGGCTTTTCGGGAGCGCTGTCCGACAAGCTGAGAAAACATAAATCGATTGCGCTCATCGGCTATCTCGTCGCGGCGCTGGCCAAGCCGCTGATGGGTCTTGCCACAGGCTGGCCGGGGCTGCTTGGCGCACGGCTGCTCGATCGGGTAGGCGCGGGCACGCGCTCGCCGCCGCGCGATGCGCTCATCGCGGCCTCGGTGCACGAAAAGGACCGGGGCCGGGCGTTCGGGCTCGAAGGCGTCGGCGACAACGCGGGGGCGTTCCTTGGCCCGCTTCTGGCCGTTCTATTGCTGTACGCGATGCACACCGGCATTCGCACGATATTTTATCTGGCGCTGATTCCGGGCTTGCTTGCATTTTGCATGGTGCTTTTCGTCGCGGAGGGGTCGGCCGCGGTGACTGCCAAGGCGAAAATCGACCTAAGCCTGCGGCAGTTTCCCGCCGGATACTGGAAATATCTGTTGGTGACCGCGTTGTTCAACTTCGGGAATTCCAGCAACGCCTTTCTCATTCTGCGCACGCAAGACAGCGGCATTTCCCTGCGATCGACCATCTTGATCTACGCTGCATTTAATTTGGCCGCGGCGCTGATCTCTTATCCGGCCGGCGTGCTCTCCGATCGAATGGGCAGAAAGAGCATTCTCCTGCTCTCCTATCTCATCTTCATGGTTGCCTACCTTGGATTCGCGCTCACGCAAAACCACTTCCTGATCGTGGCGCTGTTCCTCTTCTATGGTCTATTCCAGGGGATTTTTCGTGCCGTCGGCAAGACCTTCGCATCGGACTTCGTGCCCCAGTCGCTGCGCGCCAGCGGCGTGGGCTGGTACAGCACCACGGTCGGTCTGTTTCAGTTGATTGCGAGCATCATCGCCGGAATCCTGTGGGATCGTGTAGGCCACACCGCCGTGTTCATGTTTGGCGCGGCGGTGGCCGCTGCGGGCACTACGGCGCTCCTGGTCTTCGTGCCACGCGCGCCGGAGCGGCGCTGACGGCGGCCTGCGGGGCGAGCTGCAACGTGTCGGTCGTGGCGCGGTCCACCGCAGCCCTCGAGTAGAGCAACGGAAAGTAGCGGCCCGCGCTCCACAGGGCTAACAAATCATCGTAGTGCTTGCTGCCTGGCTGCCCGCTTTGCCCGGGCACGTTGATTGCGCGAGATTGGTCCCAGTCAGCGAGGTCGAAGATCTCGCGATAGCTCGCACCGCTGCGCTGAGCGAAAGAGTCGCCCTCGAACCCTGTTGCCTGCAGCACGTCCTCGTCGCCGGGACGCTGCACCGGTCCTCTATCCAGAAGATCCGCCCTGTCCGCCTGATCCAGGGGGTGCAGGAAACGGACCTGATGCAATTGTCCCCAGGACCAATGCTGCATGTCGCTCCCCTGTTGCAATACTAGACGATTTCTGGCGGTCTCCAGCGTATCGAGCAGCGTCCGGTCGCGCCGCTGCGCCGGGTCCGGACCGAATGTACTCGCGCGGGCTTGCTTCAATTCGGCTACCGCCCGCTGCATTGAAATCTCGCCGAGCGCTGCTCGAGCTCGTTCAGGCACAAGCAGCGCCAAGACCGCTTTGCGCAACTCGGCGGCCCAAACTTCGTACAGCGCGGCTTGCGGCGAATCCGCCCCCAGCGCGCAGTCCCAGGCAAGCAGCAGTTTCGCCGCCGCATCGTCCCCGGGCGTGTTCGGCGCATTGTCCAGCGCGGCTCGCAACAGGCCTTGCAGGGCGCGTGCGTGCAGGGAGACGACGTCTGTCTGGAAGGACTCCATGTCCGCAACTGTCAATTTGTGGCCCGTGCGCTGCGCCGCCGCCAGGAGTTCGGTCGCGCGCAGATAGCGCACCGGTGAAGCCCATTCGTAGCCCACGGCGTAGGCAAAGTTCTCCGGGATCATCTTTTGATTGGCGGTTGCGATGAAGCCCGCCGGAGGATTGAAACTGTGCGGCAATTCGCCATTGGCGATGAAGCCGCTCCATTCGTACTTTCCGTCGCCCCGCACCGGCAGCAGTCCGCTCCAGTTTTTGCGCAACGGCGCCAGCCCCGTGGAGTGTTCACCGATGTTGCCTTGACGATCCGCGTATACGATATTTTCCGAGGGAACTTTCCAGCGTCCCATGGCGGACTCGAATTCGCGCCAATTTTGAGCGCGATCAAGCGCGAGAGATCCCAGGTAGCCCGCAGTACCCGGTTCCGCCCCGACCCAGCGCAGGGCGAGCGCACGCGTGCCGTCGGACCACAGAACCGGACCGTGCCGCGTGAATTTTAGCCGCACCTGCACCGGCTGCGCATCACGCACCCGGATAACCTCCGTCCGCGTTTCCATGCGCTGCAAGCCGCTCGCCGTCGCATAGAGTTCCGGATCCGCGGCATCGAGATCTTCCACGTACAAGTCCTGCTGGTCGAGGCCAAAAATCGTGAAACCCCAGGCGATTTTCCCGTTGTGTCCCGCGGCGACGCCGGGCAGTCCCGGCTCGCCCGCACCGATGACGTTCCACCCGGGCGCGACGAGATGCACGATGTAGCGCAGCGACGGCTCGGCAATGACGCGATGCGGATCGTTTGCGAGCAAAGGTTTTCCGCTCGCGGTCAGGCTGCCCGCAACGGTCCAGTTGTTGCTTTCGTGCGGCGGATGCGCCGCGAACTGGATGCGATGGTCGCTGCTGACGATGTCCTTGAGGAGGTTTGCGGATAAGCCGGCGTAGTTCGCGCCGGGAGGCGGATCCAACATGATGGCTGGATCGAACTCGAATAGCTCGGTTGCCTGCCGCGCTCCCAGCAAGGAAAGGAGTTCCGCGTGCTGCAATTCATCGTCCGCATTGCCGGTCATCGCGTAAGCCGCCAAACGGTTCAGGCAATCCTCGGCCAGCCAATGCTCCGGACTGAATCCGGCGATCTGAAATTCCACCGGTATTCCCGGCCCTCCGGGTCGCTCGATGGCATCGATGTAGGCATTGATGCCGGAGGTGAAGGCTTCGAGAATCGATTTGGAGTCCGGCGCGTAGCTCGAGTACTCCGCATTCAGATCGCCGCGATAGCGCAGGCGCCGCGCGTTGATGTCGCGCTCGACCGCGCCGGCGCCGAGTATTTCCGCAAGCCTGCCCTGACCTGAACGCTTCCAAAGCTCCATCTGGAACAGCCGGTCCTGCGCGACGACGAACCCTTGAGCAAAGAAGAGGTCATGCTGATTTTTTGCGTAGATGTGGGGCACGCCCCAACGGTCGCGCTGCACGCGCACGCGCGCGTGCAGCCCCGGCACGGTCATCTTGCCCCGGATCAGCGCGACGGCGGCTGCGGCCCGCGACTGCAGCGTCGATGGTGCAGTCGGCGCGGCGCCGGCGCAGACATTGCCGAGGCAGAACACGATCATCAGGCTGAATTTCGATGTGCAGGCCGGCAACGGCATCATGCTGCTCGCGCGATGTGGGTGGCCGGGGGAGTATAGGCGGTAGCGACGCCGCAGGCAGCACTCCTATGGCGCGCTCAGTGGCTCGTACGGACCCAGATCGTGTCGCCGCGTATGTCGTAGGTGAGGGAGGCTGTCAAGAGTACGTTGGACATGGCCCTCAAGGGCGGCTGGCCGCGGACCGAGCCGTGAAGAATCGTTCGATCGGCCACTTGCCGCGCGTTGGCATCGGCGAAATCCACAGGCCGGCCGAGTTCGCGGCTCACCCAGTTCAAGAAGCCGATTAGGGATTTGCCTTCGATGTCGTAATCCGGCGCGAGCGCCGCCGTCCACAGCCACTCGCCGCCGTAGGTATCGATCGAGCGGCGCGCAATCGTTTCCCCCGGTGCCGCGAGCAGCTCAGTGCCGGCAATCGCAACAATGGTGTCGGTGCTGCCGAGAAATCGAACACTGCCCTCACGGACCCGGACACGAACCGTCCGATCGTCGCTGAAGACTTCGAATTCGGTGCCCACGTGTTCGATCGCACCGGCAAAGGTCGCGACGCGCAGCCGTTCGACGGCGCCGTTCTCCGGCGGAATGTCGACGTAAATGAGCCCACGCTGCAATGACAACTGCGCCGGCGAATCTATGGTGAGGCTGCTGTTCAGGGGCCAGCCTCAGGGTGCCGCCGTGAGCCAACGCGATGAGAGCAGCACCGCGCGTGGTCAATCGGTCGCCTACCCGCAGCGCCTCGCCGTCTTTGAGATCCCTGTGTTGGAAAAGACCCGCGCGCACGGCGACCCCACCACCGTCATGCCGCGACATCGATCCAAGCGAATCGGTGGGCAACGGGGATCGCGCGACCCAGACCATCACCGTCACCGCCGCCACGGCGGCGGCCGCGGCGAGCCCGCGGCGAACGATGCGGCGCCGAACGGAGATCACGCGCGGCTCCGCGATGGCGCTCCGCCACTCGCGCTCGACGGCTGCGCGCAGCATCTTGAGTCTGTGCTCCCGGGGCGTCGGAACGTTCAGCGCCTCCTTCAGCAACCGTTCGATGTCGGGATCCGTCATCGCGGCTGCCATCCCTCGAAGCCGTCGGTCGTGAACTTGAGCCACTGCACTCGAAACTCATCTCGGGCTCTGGCGAGCAGCGACTGGGCGGCAACCCGTGTGAGGCCGAGCTGGAGCGCAATATCCTCGACGGACAGGCCGTCGCCATATTTGGCTTCCAAGGCCAGGGCATAGTGTGCCGGCAGGTGCTGCATGACTTTCATGACCGCGCCTCGCTGCGAGTCGGCGTCCAGCTGCCACAGCGGCTCGTCGGCTTGCGAGGCCTGCAGCTGATGTTCCTCCAAATAGGTATCGGCATACGGCTCTTCCAAACTCAAATGGGCCGGGCGGCGCGCGCTCTTGCGGGACAGATCGGCCAGTTCATGCCGGCAGATCTCGGTGAGCCAGGTGAACAGGGCCGCTTCGCCGCGATACCGGTCCAGATTGCGGATCGCCTTGATCAATGAGTTTTGAACGATGTCTTCAAAGCTGGCGGCATCCAATCCCGAGCGGCGCGCCAGAAACGCCAACAGCCGAGGCGCGCTGGCATTGAAGAACTCGTCGAATGCACGCTGCTCGCCGGCGCGCATTCGCGTGACCAATGCGCGATCGGCTTCGTACACCCCGTGACATCCTTCACGCCACTTACCAGGGTTGCGAGCTTAGACGCCAATCGAGCCGCAAATCAATCGTGCGAAATTTGCGGCCCGCTGCGACTGATTGCGTGCCGATGCTACGTCTAAGGCCAATGCTCGCCGCGGCCCCGGGAAGTATTTTGTCAAGTCGCCGAAAATAACGAAATCGCGCTCGCGTGCGACGAGCGCGCCGCGACGCACCTGGTAGTTGTCGCCGGCGCCGCAGTCGGACAGAATGGCCGCCTGATGGAATCGGACCCCGCATCGGGATGGGCCGCGAGCCGCTAACAACTACCTGGCTAAAAGCCTTCGATACCGGGTGCCCGTGTTCGAATTGCGTAAGCAAACTGCGTGGCTCGGCACATCGGTCCTCCTGGTCATCGCGGCCCTGGCGCAGGCCCAAACGCCGCCGCGTCCGACCGTGGTCGATCTGCTGCTCGCCCTGACCGCCACCGGCGTCGAAGTCCTGTACAGCTCTGAATTGGTGCCCGATACTCTGCAAGCACCGGACTCCCTACCGCAGGGCGATCCGCTGGCCCGGGTCATCGCCGCCCTGTCGACCAACCATCTGATGCTTCAATCCACGGGTGCGAGAAGCTACATCGTCATTCGCGCGCCGCTAAGCCCCGCGCCCGCAGCCCCGGTTCCGGCCGCGTCCGCGCCGCGTGAATCGACGCTCGGTGAAATATCGGTCTTCGCCAGCCGATATGAGTTTACCGCCGGTCCGCCGAGCGAGGCGATCGGCTTCGATCAGCGCGAGTTCGAGCAGATGCCGGGCGCCGCGGCGGATCCGGTACGCGCCCTGCGCGCGGCCCCGGGTTTGGCAACGAACCTGTCCGCTCGGCCGTACGTCCGGGGAGCACAGCTCTCCGATGTGTTGGTCGAGTATGATGGCATCGCGCTCGCCGATCCGTTTCACTTCAGGGATTTTCAAAGCGTTTTGAGCGTTTTCAATCCCGCGACGGTGAATCGGGCCGACGTCTTTACCGGGGGCTTCCCCGCCAAATACGGCACTCGATCCGGCGGCGTCATCGATTTGATCCCGCGTTTCATCGAGTCGGGTTCCGAATATGCCATCTCTGCAAGCCTGTTGAGCTATGACGTTGCGACCGTCGGCCGCAGCGACAATTTGCCCCTCGATTGGCTGCTCGTCGCTCGCGTCAGCAGCGACGACCGGGTGCTGCAGCGCCTGCTGAGCGAAGAGGGCGAGCCCGAGTTCTACGATGTCATTGGAGACGTTCGTTGGTCGATCGATTCAGCCTCCACTTTGACGGTCGGCTGGCTCCTGTTACGCGACAAAGTCACATTCGGATCAGGCGACCCCGACGAGGCGGCGAATGGCGGCTCTCGGGACTTCAGCGGCTGGTTGCGCTGGGAATGGGCGCCGACCGACGCCCTCGAGGCGCACACCTCGCTCGCGGCGGCGGATACGGAGCGCAACAACACGGGCACCTTGTGGCTGCCGGGGCTTGCACAAGGCAGTCTGCGCACCGAACGCTCCTTTTCGAACATCGCCCTGCGCAGCGATTGGACGTACTCCTCGGCCGCGGCGCTCTGGAATTTCGGCGGCGAATTCAATTACGAAAACGCAGACCTCATGTTTGTTCGGCAGGAAACTCTGGCCGCTGCGATTGCAGCCTCGTTTGGACGGCCGCTGAACCCATCGTTGAGTTCGGAGCAATCACCCCACGCCGCCACGCTGGGCTTGTACTCCTCGGCGCATCGCCGTTGGCAAGCCTTCGAGGCGGAGTTTGGCGTGCGGTTCGATGCACAAGATTACCTGGGGTACGGCGTACGCAGTCAAGGGAGTCCGCGGCTCAATTTGCGCTACGATCTCGCCGAACACTGGCACGCCTACGGGTCGTGGGGGCAATTCACGCAAGCGCAGCGCATCGATGAATATCGCACGGAGGCGGGCCAAACGGCGCCGGATTCGGCGAATCGCGTCCAACATTCCAGCGTCGGGATCGCCCATGACGGCGCCGATACGACCGCTTGGAAACTCGAGGGATACAAGCATCATTGGTCCTCCATCAGCCCCTACTTCGAAAATGCGCTGGGGCCGCTATCCATCGTTCCGCAGTTGGAGCCGGATCGGGTATTGGTCGTGCCCGCCGATGCCGACTCCACCGGCATGGAGATCAGTGCGCAACGCTCGTTGGGCCATGGCCTCAGTGCATGGGGCAGCTACAGCCTTTCGCGAGTGACGGACGACGTCAACGGTCGCGACGTGCCGCGCAGCTGGGATCAAGAACACGCGGCCAATCTGGGATTCAGCTGGACGAAGCACGGCAATTCCGCCTCGGTTCTCTTTGGATGGCACAGCGGTTGGCCGCGAACACCGGTGGCGGTAATTCCGGCGACAGCCACCCAGCCGGCATATCTCGCAGTCGGTGCCCGCAACTCGGCGCGCTGGGACAATTATTTCAGCGCCGATCTGCGGCTGTCGCGGAGCGTGTCCCTGCCTTTGGGAGAACTATCGCTCTGGCTCGACGGCACAAACATCACCAACAAACAAAACAACTGCTGCGTCGACCTGGATTCGACGAATCCGCCCGGCGGCATGCCCGCATGGGAGACCTTGGTGTGGGTGCCGCGCGTGATCAATGTCGGCTTCTCGTGGCGAGTCGGGAAATCCAAATAGTCGGTTTTGGCAGCGCCTATCGAACGCGATACCATCCGGACATGGATCTGCAACGGCTTCGCGCTTCGATTGACCGCGTGTGGGACGAATCGATCCTGGATCGACTGCAGGCGTACATCCGTATTCCCAACAAGTCGCCGCATTTTGATCCGATGTGGGAGAGAAACGGCCATATGGAGTCCGCGGTGCAGCTCATGGCGGACTGGTGTCGCGCCCAGGCAGTGCCCGGCACGCGCGTTGAAATCCGCCGCTTGCCCGGCAAGACTCCCCTGCTCCTGGTCGATATCGCGGGCGACTTGCCGGGCTGCGTTCTGCTGTATGGCCATCTCGACAAGCAGCCTGAGTTTACCGGCTGGTCGCCCGGACTCGGGCCTTGGCAACCGGTGCTGCGCGACGGCAGGCTCTACGGTCGGGGCGGTGCCGACGACGGCTACGCCGTATTCAGCTCGCTGACCGCCATTGCCGCGTTAAAGGCACAAAAGGTGCCGCTCGCGCGCTGTGTGCTGCTGATCGAAGCCTCGGAAGAAAGCGGCAGCATCGATTTACGCGCGCACTTGGACTCGCTCGGCGAGACGATCGAATATCCCTCGCTCGTGGTTTGTCTGGATGCGGAGTGCGGAGATTACGACCGCATCTGGTGCACCACCTCCCTGCGCGGAAATATCACCGGCCGGCTGCTGATTCGGGTGCTCACCGAGGGAGTTCATTCGGGGATGGCGACGGGTATTGCCGCCACACCGTTTCGCATCGCGCAACGGCTGTTGGCGCGCATCGAGGATCCCGCGACCGGTGAACTGCTCCTGGACGAATTGCGCGTCGCCATTCCGGATGACCGGCGCGCACAGATTTCGGCCACGGCGGAGGTTTTAGGCGCGACCGTTGCGGGCAAGCTGCCCTGGGTACAGGGCGTGCGCCCCATCGCTGCCGAACCGGCCGAGCTCATCGCCAACAGCACGTGGCGCGCGACGCTGGCCGTCACGGGCGCGGATGGCTTGCCGGCAGTGGCATCCGCGGGAAATGTGCTGCTGCCGGAGCTCGCCCTTAAGATCTCATTGCGCGTGCCGCCGACCTGCGATGCGGCGCGGGCGGCCGCGGCCGTACGCTCGGCATTCGAGCGTGATCCGCCCTACGGCGCAAGAGTCAGCTTCGAATCGGACCCCGCGACGGACGGGTGGAATGCGCCCACCTTCGTTCCCTGGCTCGAGCAGTCGATCGGGCGGGCGTCGCAAGCCCTGTATGGCCGCACGGCCATGCATGCGGGTTGCGGCGGTACCATTCCGTTCATGGGGATGCTGGGCCGCCGGTTCCCTCGCACCCAGTTCTTCATCACGGGCGTGTTGGGCCCGCATTCCAATGCGCACGGCCCGAACGAGTTCCTCGATGTGGAATATGTTAAGAAGCTGACTGCCTGCGTCTCGATGGTCCTGGCCGATCAGCCACGTTAGAATGCACACGGCCTTGGCGTGAGCAGCCACATGCGAACAACAATCATCGAAGGGGAGCGATCATGAGATTTCTACGAGTCTTCTCCGTGGTGTCCTTGGTGGCCGGCATCTGTGCGGCGGGCGCAGCCCAGGCGGACGAGCGCGGCCACGCTCTGGTGCTCGGCGACAGCGTTGCCTTCGCGTATATCGCCACGGCCGGGCATGAATACATCAATCCCGGAAACTTTCTTGGATTTGCCGATGATCTCGAGCAGATGCTCGGCCTCGAGGCGGTAGATCCCGCCTGCCCGGGCGAAGCCACCGGCAGCTTTCTATCGTCGACGGCCCCCGACAACGGCTGCCGCGGCTATCGTGCCGATTTCCCGCTGCATGTCGCCTATGCCGGCACGCAAGGCGCGTTCGCGACAAACTACTTGAAACATCACCGCGATGTGCGGCTGGTCACGATCACGCTCGGCGCGAACGACGGATTCCTGCTCGAGGAAGGTTGCGCCACGCAGCCGGATCCGACGGCCTGCATCACGGCCGGTGTGCCGGCGCTGCTCGCTACGGTGGCGGGCAACATGCAGACCATCCTCGCCGATTTGCGCGGCACGGGTTACGGCGGCCCGATCGTCGTCACGAATTACTACTCGACGGATTATTCCGACGCGGCCGGCACCGAACTCACTGCGTTGCTGAATTCCGCGGTCGTGGCGCCGGCCTCGGCCTACGGCGCCGTGGTGGCCGACCTCTTTGACGCGTTCAAGAACGTGGCGTCCAACCCGGCCTTTGGCGGCAAGACCTGCAACGCAGCGCTGCTGAACGCGAGCGCGCAGAACCAGCTGCTTTGCGATGTGCATCCGAGCCAGTCGGGTCATAAGCTCATCGCGGAGACCATCGCGCACGCGTATCGTTCGGCCAACTGAATGGGAGACGAGGGGCGCGGCGGGCGAGGCCATTCCTCGTCCGCCGCTCTCACAATAGCGCGTCCGCCGCGCCGTGCTCGAGATCGGCGCGGGTCAGCTGTTGGTCGAGGCATGCAGCCACACCTCTGCCCGCGCCGGCTTCGTCGTAGTGCCGGGGTTGGCACGCGGTATCGATGCCGCGAAATCCCTGCTTGATTGCAATTTTTACCAAGCGCTCGGTATCTGCGTGCTTCCACGCGGTCCCATAGATGATCTTTGGCATGTGGGCCGTCGCCGCGCTACGGTCGCTACAGTTCGTACTTTGCATTTTTGAATCTGTTGATTTCCGTCAGAATCAGAGATAATCACGCATAGCCGGGGCGCGCGCGTCTTTTCGATGTGAACGTCCTAAAAACAAATACATATAGGCAGGGGATATCTGATGGATATTCGCGTCACGTCTGCCGTGGTAGGCATGTTACCCGCGCCGATGCTCGCTGGGTATGCCGCGCGGGCCACGCGCGTGCCCAATTCACTCACGCTCCAGGAAATCGCTCGGCAACCTGCGAGCGTACAAGTATTGACCTCAGGCATAAGAAAGGAGTCACTCTGATGGACAAGATCAATCGTTCGAATAAAGGATTGCGTTCGATCATCGCCGCCGCGCTCGTCGGCGCACCATTGCTCGCTGCGGCAGGCACCTGGCAGACTTTGAAGAATCCACCGCCGCTGCCGGAGGTCATCGACCCGTCGACCGGCATCGACTACGGTCCCGGAGGAGCCGCAGGTCCACTGCTGATGACGGATGGCGGCGTGCTCATCCAGAATAATGGCTACTACGGTGAAGACGGTTCGATATTGAAGCTGACCCCGGACAGCAACGGCAGCTACGTCAACGGTACGTGGACGCAGCTTGCGTCAAAGCCCTTCATCTCGACGGCCGCCTCACAAGCCGTGCTTGCCGATGGGCGCATCATCATCGAAGGCGGTGAATACTCCAATTACGAATATGATTTCCTGCTCACGAATCAGGGCGCCATCTACGACCCGGTGTCCAACACTTGGAGCTCCGTGCCTCCGCCGTTATTTTTCAATGATCCCTATCCGCCGCGAGCGGTGTTTGCGCCCCACCCGATCGGAGACTCCCAGAACATCGTGCTGCCGGACGGCACGTTCATGTTGGCCGACAAAATGAGCCATCAGGCTGCGCTGCTGGACCTCAAGTCTCTGACGTGGACCGAGACCGGCACCGCCACCAAGTCGGATTTGAATGACGAGGAAGGCTGGACCTTGCTGCCCAACGGCAAGGTGCTCACGGTGGACTGTTACACCGACTTTCACTTCGGCCTCGTTCCGGCCTATCCGGCGAACCCGACGAACTCGGAAATCTATGATCCGGACACGGGCGAGTGGACGAGTGCGGGCAGCACGATCAACACGCTGACGGATCCCTTGCTATCGGAGATGGGGCCGGCGATGCTGAGACCCGACGGTAATGTCTTCGTCGTCGGCAGCTCGGGCAATTCAGCGATCTACGAGACGCATAAGCGCCGCTGGGTCACCGGACCCACGCTGCCCATCAGCCCGCAGGGATTCCAGTACACCGCACAGGACGCCCCGGGCGCGCTGCTGCCGAGCGGTAATGTGCTGATTGCCGCGAGCGGCGGTTCGGCCGCCTTCGGCTATTCGAATCCGCCGGTGGCGTTCTTCGAATTCGACGGGCGCCAGTTCATCGCCGAGCCGACCATCCCCAACGCGGCCAATGACGTATCCGGCTCCATCAGCTTGCTGTTGTTGCCCACGGGGCAGGTACTGTCCGTCGATAGCACCAACGACATCGAGATCTATACTCCCGACGAAAAAGCCGGCGACGATCGCGGCGGCGAGCGGCCCGAGTGGGCGCCGCAGATCACCTCCGCGCCGCGGGTCGTCAGCGCCGGCGGCTCGTACCGGCTCGAGGGTATTCGGCTGAACGGCATGTCGCAGGCCTCGGTGTTCGGCGACGAGCTGCAAGACGCCACCAATTACCCGCTCGTCCGCATCACCAACGTGAAGACGCATCATGTGTTCTACAGCCGCACCCACGACCACAGCAGTATGGCCGTCGCTTCCGAACGCGAGTCGTCAACGCATTTCGACGTGCCAGCCGTGCAGGAGCCCGGGCTCAGTCGGCTGGAGGTCGTGGCCAACGGTATTGCATCGGAGCCGGTGCTGGTTTACGTCAAGTAGTTCAAGCGTGCGCCTGCAGCAGGGCGGCCGTCAGGACGGCCGAAATCGCGAGCGGGCAGAGGTAGCGTAAGAGAATTCGGCACACGCCGGCGACGCGCGCCGGCGTGCCGCCGAGTTCGGCGGCAAACGTTGCCCGGTCCAAACGCCAGCCGATGAACACGCAGGTCAGCAGCGCGCCGACCGGCAACATGACATTGCCGGCAATGAAGTCGACCGCCTGGAAGAATGTTTTGCCGGCGAATATCGGTATACCTTCGAGCGGGTGCCAGCCGGCGATTACGTTGAACGACAGCACCGAGCCGATGCCGGCAAGCCAAACGGCAAGCGCACTGGCGGCCGCTGCCTGCGCGCGCCGCATGCCGCGCGCTTGCAGCCATGCGACCGCGGGCTCGATGCCCGCGAGAGTCGGCGTGAGTGCCGCCAAAATCAGCAGCAAGAAGAAAACGGTGCCGATCAAGCGGCCGCCGGGCATGAGCGCAAATGCGGTCGGCAAGACGTCGAACACCAAGGTTGGCCCTCCCGCCGGATTCATGTGAAAGCGGAACACCAGGGGAAACACCAGGATCGCGGACAGCAACGAGACTGTCAGGATTGAACCGCTGACCACCAGCGCCGGTCGGATCAGCGGTGCACGGCGCGGCATGTAGGATCCGTAAGCCAACATCATGGCCATGCCGACGCCGGTTGCGTAAAACGCCTGCCCGATGGCCGCCAGCACGACCTGGGGAGACGCCGTGCTCCAGTGGGGAGCGAATACGAATTGGACGGTCTGCGCCACATCGCCGGTGGCGAGAGAATAAGCGTCGAGAAACAGCAGCAACAGCAGCAGCGCGGGCGCCCGGATTCGACTCGCAAGTTCGATGCCCGGCCCCAGACCACGGCCGGAGATGAAGGCCACCAACCCGAGAAATACCACCTGCCAACCCATCAGCTGCCACGGGTCGGCAAGAAAATGCCGCCATTCGCCCTGCAATCCTGTCCGCGACAACCCGGCAAACGCGCCCATGCCGCATTTCCAGGCGTACGCGATCACCCATCCCGCCACGATCGTGTAGTACGAGCAGATCAGAAATGCAGCGGTCGTGCCGAGCTGCCCAATGACATTCCATCGCCTCGAGCGGCCGATGCTGACCGCCATCGCCCCCGCGGCGTCGCTCGGCGCGAGACCAGAGTAACGCCCGATCATGTACTCGGCAATGAGCAGGGGCGTGGCTATGAAGAGGCACGCGAGCACGAAGAGGCCGATGAAGACGCCACCGCCGAGCGTCCCGGCCAGATAAGGGAAGCGCCAGATGCTGCCAAGACCGACGGCTGCACCGATGGTGCCGAGATAGACCGCGAGCTGAGACGACCAAACGGGCGACGCAGTCGATCGCGTAGGCTGGGTCTGCACGGAGCCGCGCTCAAGGTTATTCGTGATCATTTCAATCGGCGGATACCGTGCGCCCGGCCGCCCAGGCGCGCAGTGCCGCGACGTTCTCTCCCATGACGACGGCGAGCGGCCGCGTCGTCTGCATTTCCTGCGCGATCAACGCGGCGGTGACGGGCTTGCCGGCTGCGTGCGCACTGTAGAGCGCGGCGACCACCGCCTGTTCGATCTCCGCGCCCGAGAATTTTTCGCAGCGGCCGGCGAGTGCCGCGAGCTCTGCGGGATTCAATGCAAGCCCGCGCTTGTGCGTGTGGATCGCGATGATTTCCGCACGCGCAGCGGGATTCGGCAGGTCGACGAAGAAAATCTCGTCGAACCTACCCTTGCGGATCAATTCCGGGGGCAGCGTCGTAATGTCATTCGCGGTCGCGACGACGAAGATTCGCGAGCGCTGCTCGGCGAGCCAGGTGAGAAAAGTGCCCAGCACGCGGCGCGACACGCCACTGTCGCCATCGCCGCCGGAGAGCGCCTTTTCGATCTCGTCGACCCAAAGCACGCAAGGCGCGAGTCCTTCCGCGGCCTGCAGCGACTCGCGCAGGTTCTTCTCGGCCTCGCCTTGCCACTTGGTGTACAGCGCGCCGAAATCCAAGCGCACGAGAGGCACGCCGAATATCCCCGCCGCTGCCCGGGCGGCGAGGCTTTTGCCGCAGCCTTGGACGCCCAATAGGAGCACGCCCTTCGGCGGGTCGAGCTCCGGCGCGCTGCCATCGAACGCCGGTTTGCGGTTGGCGAGCCAATGCCGCAGATTCTGCATCCCGCCGACATCGGTGAACATCGCCGTCGCGGGTTCATATGACAAGCTGCCGCGCCGATTGAGAAGATCATACTTCGCGCTCATGACTCCCGGCATGTCCGATAGGGTGAGCGTGCCGTGGTCGAAGATGGCATGCCGGACCAGGCGTTCCGCGTCGGATGCGGTCAACCCGTTCAAATTGTCGACCAGCTTGGCCAGCGCTTCCGGCTCCAGATGGACGGGCTTGGCCGGATTCGCCGCCGTCCACTCCCGCGCGACGCGCGTGACGATCATCAGCCGCTCGTTGGCCGAGGGCATGGAGAGGTGCAGGCGGGCGGCAAGATGCTCGAGCTCTTCCGGGAGAGTCAAGTCGCCGCTCATCAACACCACGGTGCGGGCCACGCGGTCATAGTCCTGGGCAATGTCCTTCAGCAGCCGTACGTTGACCGGGTCGTTGAGGTACGGCTGAAAGTCGAGCAGCACGTAGATGCCTGCCATCGGCGTGGCCTTGAGGTGCTTGAGGACCTGGTCCGGGGCGCTGAGCGTGCGCTGCGCGCCGCCGAGATCGATGTCAATGCGCCGTAGGCCCTCGGTGACGGTCCATTGAAACACGCCCCAGCCGCGGCCCACCCGCACCTTGAGGCTCGTCTCCTGCACCAGCGCCAGTACGCGCGCCTCTTCACGGGACTCGATGACGATCAGGGCCACGCGCGAGCTGAGCAAGGTTTGCAGCTCGTGGCGGGGATCTTGCGTGACCGGCGGGGTACTCATGCGGCACGAATGTAGCAGAAGTCCATCCCGGCCCCGAGAGAGCGATGGCGTTTTTGGCGCCGCGTTCACATCCTTCAGGTCAGCGCCGCGCGAAACAGCGCGAACAGACGCTCCCAATGCCGCTCCGCTGCGGGCTTGTCGTATGCCGGCCGCTGCGGGAAGGCGAAGCCATGGTGGGTGCCGGGATAGATTTCCACCTCGGCGTTGCCGCCGTGAGTGTCGAGTTCGAAGCGCAGCTTGTCGATCGTCTCGCGCGGCGCGTACTGATCGGTTTCGGCGCAGCCGAAATACAGCCGCGAGTCCGTGCGATGGATTGCCAGGTGCGGGCTATCGGGCTGATCGGTTACCAGGGCGGTACCATAAATCGACGCCGCCGCCCGGATCTGGTCGCGATGGCGCACTGCCGCGTTGATCGCATATCGACCGCTCATACAGTACCCGACACATCCCATCGGTCCCTTGGAAGCCGCGCCGTCCCGGCGTGCAAAGGCGAGCAGCGCGTCGGTGTCTTCCATGACCATGGGGATGTTGAGGGTGCCCATGAGTTGCATCAGCTGCTGGCGCGTGGCCGTATGCGCCTCGCCGATGTAGGGCCCGAGCTCCTCGACGGCGGAGCGGTAGTACAGATTCGGCAGCAGAACGTAATAACCCGGCGAGCTCAAGCGGCGCACCATATCGCGTAGTTCTTCGCGGATACCGGGCGCGTCCATGAAGAAGATGATCACGGGATGCGGCCCTCCGCGCTCGGGATGACAAACGAAGGTATTCATCCGCCCGTCCAGAGTGTCGATTTGGATTTGCCTTTCGATCATCCCCTCGCTCCGTCGTCAGTCCGCTCCACCGGCCCCCACCGCCACCCAAGCTAGATCCGCATTCGACACCGAATCCGTCTTGAAATTCTTGGCGGGTTCAGTTTGGCAATGAGGCAAGCACCAGCGGCCGTCCGCCCAAAGGTTCGCGATACGCTCCGATGAGCGCGCCGCCGCTACTGCGCACCAACGCGACGACGTCTGCGATTTCCGCGCTGTCCATGGCGATGGCCACCTCGGCGGCGTCCAAGCCCCGCGCGCTGCGGCGCGGCGCCAACTTGCCGCGTGCACGCTCGGCGGCCGACTTGCGCGTGCGGCCGATTGCCGACTTCGCTGTTGCGGTTCCCATGTGCGATACGGTGCTCCGACAGGATACGAATTTCAATTGCAGAAATGCATGCGACATCGTTATATAGTCGGGCTGTGGGATGAGAGACGCATCCCCCAGACTTGGAGGTAGTGATGGTTACGAAACGAGTATCCCCTGGTAAGAAGACGACGAAGCGGAAAGCGGCCGCGCCAGTCGACCTGACGGACAGCGGAGTGTTCGAAATGCTTGCGTCGGCGAGCATCGACCCGGATGCACGGCGCCGGTTGGTGGCGGCAGAAGCCTATTTCATCGCGGAACGGCGCGGATTTGCCGCCGGCAACGAACTGGATGACTGGGTGACCGCCGAAGCGGTGGTCGACTCGCGGCTACAGCAAATGAAGGTCGCCTAGCGGAGCTGATCCGCCATATGTGGCGTCGAGTCCTCAAGGCTCGGCGGCGCTTCAGGCGATGGATTGCGCCCCTGGACTTACGTGCGCGATGAAGTCGCGCTGTCGGCGGGTGCGCGCACCGACACGGCGCAGACCTTGCCGCCTCACCTCAGAACGAATATTTGATATCGACGCCGACGGTTCGCGGCTGATTCGTCACCACCCGCTCCAAAGACGGAATTGTCCATGAGAAGCCCGTGGTGTTGATCCCGAGCTCGGCGTGCTTGTTGGCGAGATTGTCGGCGAACACGTACCCCGATAATTTGCTGCCGATCAGGCCGAAACGGAGTCCGACGAGATCGTAGGCGGGGAGAGTGGCGTAGGTGTACTCGATATCCGTCGACTCGCCGACGTAGGAATTATTGACGCGCGCCATGAACTTGAAGCTGTCCGACACCGGCGTCATGTAGGTCAACGAGGTGGTCTCGGTGTATTTCGGAATGTTGAGGATGGGCAGGCCGGGCGCCAACGCCGGATCCACTTGAGTCACGAGCGGATTCGCGGACGTCAGCGTCGAGTGAGTATACGTACCGCTGAACGTCATGGTGAGATTCGGGCTGAGCAGTGCCGTGATCTCGATTTCTGGCCCGTAGGACGCGGCATTGCCGGCGTTCTCGGTCAGCGGGTATCCGCACGGCTGATTCACGATCTGCTGCACTTGCGTCCATTTGATGTAGTAGACATCCGCATTGACGACCAGCCGATTGTCCAACAGCCTGGCTTTTTCGCCGACTTCATAATTCCAGGTGCTGTCCGGTCCGTAGGTTTCCGGGTGGATGGTGCAAATACTGGCGGGAATCTGTTGATTGATGCCGCCGGGGCGAAAGCCGCGCGCGATGGTGCCATAGACGGTCAGATCGCGGTTCGGCTCGTAGGACAGCGTAACTTTCGGATTCGCGCCACTGTTGGACTGTTCGAAACTGTTGAGGGTGGTTCCGGCGTTTCCCGAATCGGTGGCAAAGCCGGCGGTCTCTTCATCGGCGCGGCTCTCGAACTTGTACCAGCGCACGCCGGCGGTCAGCTTGAGGGTGTCGGTCAGCGCGTAGGTACCCTCGCCGAAAACCGCGTATTGCTTCATGTGGTACGGATTGTGCGCCTGGTAGATGATGCCGTCCGGATTGGCCGCGGCGCCGCCCACGGATATGAATGCCAGCGGCTGCGACGCGTTGTATTCGGAAAAGATGGATTCGAAGCGGCTGAAGAACAGACCCCCGATCCATTGAAGCGGGCCCTTGCCGGTCGAGGCCAGGCGAATCTCCTCGCTGAACTGGCGCGTGGAATCGGTTTCGTTGAATGGAATCTGGTAGAACTGCGTCGCGGTCACACCGAACAGGCCGACCACGCTGTACAGCGCCTCGGAAACATCGGAGGTCTGGCTCTCCTCGCGCGAATAGTACGCGGTGGCCGAGGTCAATTCCGCGAAGCTCATGTCGTAGGTGACGGTCAGGCCATAGAGGCGGAATTCATCGAATATGGGCTCGAAATTATCGAACGGCTGGTAGTGAGCGTCGGGCATCCCCGGCGGCAAGTCATATTCGTTGTAATCGCCCGCGGTGATTTTCTGATACAAGGCCGTGGCGTTGATCTTCAGTGCGTCCGTGGGCTGTGCCAGCAGCTCCACACGGCCGCCTTGCAGGCGCTCCCAGTTGACCCGCGGCACGATCTCGGTCGGCGTCACCGCGGTTACATCACCCCGGGTGCACCCCGGCCATCCCGGTCCGCACGGCCCGGGCCCCGTCGGCGGAGGAAAATTGTTCTCGACGATTCGATTCAGCCAGCCGTCGGTATATTTGTCGGTGAGCACCACACGCATTGCGAGGCGGTCATCAATGAGCGGCGCATTCAGCATCAGATTGCCGCCGCGATTGAAGCCGCCGCCCGTGGTGCCCGATCCGATGGCTTCCACCGCGCCTTCCAGCTCATTGAGTTTCGCCGAGTTTGTCACGAGCTTGATGGTGCCTCCCATGGAACCGGAGCCGTACAGCGTGCCCTGCGGTCCTCGCAGCACTTCCACTCGATTGAGGTCGAACAGGTCCGGATCGATGACGACTTTGCCATTGAGGGCCGCGGCCGGCGGAGTCAGCGGGTAGTCATCCAGATAGAAGCCGACCGTCGGCGCCGAACCGCCCGAGGACGACAGCCCTCGCATTTCCAGCTCGGTTTGTCCCGGTCCCGCCGTGCGCACCGAGATGCCGGGAACCGCTTGTACGACTCCAGTCAGGTCGGATATACCCTCTTGCTGCATGAGATCGCCCGACATCGCCGTCATGCTGATCGGCGTGTCTTGCACGGTCGAGGAGCGCTTCTCGGCGGTAACCACGATTTCCTCCAGCGCATCACCGCGTGCGGTGCGGCTGGTCGCGCTGGTGTCGGTCGCGTCCGCGAAGGCGGTGCCGGCGGCGAACACGCTCACGGATGACAAAAGCAAGGCAACCCGCATTGTGCTGTTCATTCTTTTTGTCCCTTCGGCATTGTCATTGATTTCGACGCGCTTTATGTAGCAGCACTATCGCCGCCCTGTAAAGCTCATTCTGCAATGCAGGGCCTTCAGCGCAATGGACGGAATCAGCCTACGGCGCGAGATAACGATCGAACCATTCCGGCAGACGGCGCCGCAGATCCACGATGTGCGCGGACTGCTGGATCAAGTGCCCCTCGCCGGGGTAGACATGCAACTCCGTCGCCACATTCAAATCGCGCAAACCGTGCCAGAATTCGAACGACTGCTCGGCGGGGACCTCGACGTCATACTCGCCGGTGTACATCAGCGTCGGCGTGCGCACGCGCTTGATCGACTCGAGGGGCGAGACTGCCCGATAGGGCGGTGGATCGTCGTACATGGACGCACCGAAGAACGGCAGCATCCACGTGTCGACGCCGTTGAGGCCATAGTAGCTGATCCAGTCGGAGATGCCGGCGCCCGCCACGGCCGTGTGAAAACGGTCCGTGTGCGTGACCGCCCACATCACCATGAAGCCGCCATAGCTGTGGCCGTGAATGCCGAGCCGGCGATCATCGATGGGTGCGACCTTCTCGGCTGCGTCCACACCGCTCATGATGTCGCGGAAATCGCCGCCGCCGAAGTCGCGGATGTTGGCGCGCGCAAAGGCATCGCCCTGGCCGAAACTGCCCCGCGGATTGGGCATGAACACATAGTACCCATGCGCCGCCCATTCGTGCACTGTCGTGTAAAGCGAGTAATCGGTGCCAAAAATCGGCAGCACAGCCGCGCTGGGTCCGCCGTGCACGTGAACGATCATGGGAAAGAGCTTGCCGCTCGGACGCGTGCCCGGACCGATGAGCCACCCTTGCACGTCGAAACCGTCGCTTTTCCATTGCACGCTGCGCACGTCCAGGTCGACGCTCGAGGCATCATTGTCGTGCGTGATCGATGCCATCTTGGGCAAGAGGCCGGCAATGATCTTCGGCGCGTGGCCAAAATCCTCGACCACCGCTGCGCCTGCTCGGCCGTCCGCGCTCAAGGACACGTCGCCTTCCGCGGCGCTCGCGGTGACAGAATCGCTCCACAGGGTGCGAACGGCATGCTTGACGGGATCGATTGCGACCAGTGCCGCGTGATCGATGATGATCGCCGTCGCGTAGAGCTGCTTGCCGCGCCAGAGGAGCGCGTTGAAGGAGCCGCGAAAGCCGGGCGTCAGGCTCGATGGGCTGCCGCCGCCGAGACCGACCTCATAGACCTCGCCTCCCAAGGGTCCGAAGTCGCTCATGATGCCGCCGATGAATGTGACGCTCTTGCCGTCGGGCGCCGCGCGCGGCATCGCCATTTGATACCTGTCGTAGTGCGGTCCCACGATCTGCCGCGCTGTGCCCTGGGCCAAGTCGAAGGCGTCGAGTTCGGCGAGCCACCAATTATTATCGCCGTCGCCCTTGGCGGCGGTCGCGACGAAACCTCTGCTGTCCGGGGTCCAGTCGTATTCATAGATGAACGTGTCGTCTGGAGTCACCAGGGACAATTCGCCGCCGCCGATCGGCACGATGGCGATGCGTTGTTCGTCGGGTGCGGCGCCGATATCGCCCACCTGGGGTACGCCGGCCTCGAGAGCGCCGATCTTCTTCTTTGCAGCCACAGTCGCAAGCATGGCAAGCAATCGGCCGTCCGGTGAGAAACGCGGCGTGTTGGCGACCCCCGCCAAGGTGGCGAGCGTCTTCACGCCGCCGTTGCCGTCCAGCAGCACCCGCACGGTGCCGGCCGAGCCATCGGTGCCGAGAAATGCCAGTTGCCGGCCGTCGGCCGACCATGCGAGCCCACCATAACTGCAGGTCGTGCAGGGATCGATGGACTTGAGCACGCGTCCGTCGCGAACGCTGCGGATGAGGATGGGACCGTGCAGCAGTTCCGCGCTCGTCAACGATTGCAGGCTTTCGACGCTCGCCACCCGATCGCCGGCCGGCGCGATCACGAGGGAGGCGAAACTGCGCACCGCGGGCGCCGGGGACGGGGCTGCCGCCGGCGCCGCATGTCCGGTTGCAGCCAGCATTGCGCCAAGCCAGAACGCATGCATTTTCATGGGCCGTAAATCTACTTGTTTTCGGCTACCAAAGATAACTCGCCGACAGCACGAGGACGCGCTGCGTGCGCCGCTCCAGGATGGGACTCACATCCGGGCTGCCCTTCAGCCGGCTGAGCGCACTGTCCAGATTGAGCAGCCAGTGGTCCGTGAGGAACCGTGTGGCGCTGAAACCCACGCCGACAGCGGCGGTGCCGGCATGGGGATCGAAGGCCGGGTGTCCCGAGGCCAGCGACTGCGCCGGCGTGACGCCGAATTCGCTTTGCAGGTAGCGATGCGTTGCCAGCGTGATGGATGGACCGGCAAACATGACGAATTTCTTGGAACTGCCGGGAAGAGGCATGTAGACGCCGACGTCGCCGACGGTGCCGTTGGCGCCGCCCACCAGCTGGCGGACATCGGTGCGCAGGATCAGCGGAAACTTTCTCGAAAGCACCAAAGAAGCGAACAACTTGGCGGCGGGCGCCGGCGATATGTCGCCCATGCCGTGCAGGTTGGTGATGTCATCTTTGACGCGACGGCCGAGATCGTAGCTGATCGCGGCGCCCACCCGGTAGTGATCGCCGCGCAGGAAGTTGTAGCCGATGCCTTCGCCGGTGCTCACGAAAGCAATGTCGCGGTATTGAATATTGACGACCGGACCGCCCTGCAGCCGGTACGCCCGTGAGCCGTCGTAGACCGGCTGCACCTCCGCCGCCGCGCCGACAATGCGGCGCCACTCCGGCAGATCGGGTTGGAATAACCGGGCCAGGATGAGGCCGCCGGAATACTGCCATTCCTGCAGCGGCGAGGGCGTCTGGGACCATGCCGAGTGGGCGCACGCCCACAGCAGGGTCAGGCAGGCGAGCTGACGATTGATGATCTTGACTCCGCGGGCTGAGTCTGGCTCCGTGCCCTCATTGGCGCGGCAAACTCTCTGTGGGGGTCGGCGCCGGCTGGGCTTGGCGGTTCGGGTCGTCGGTGCGGCGATCTTTGGTGCGGCGCCGCGAAGATTTGGACGTTGCGGTCCCGCCGGGGCCACCGCGCTGTTGCCAAATTGGGTAGGCCAATTCTCGAATTGTCGGATAATCACGCTGCATAGCGACACGGTAATTTGCGTCCCCGCTTCGCGGTAGACCGAAGGAACCGGAATTCGAGGTCAGTCCAATCCTACAAGGCGCGACTTCATTTCCCACCGCCCACCGTGAGCTGAAACTGGCCGTTCTGAAATTTGTCGTACCACGTGCCCGACACCACGCCGTTGACCAGCCGCCCCTGCGAGGTGACCTGAGTGCTCGTCGACCCGTCCGGGTATCTCCTTTGAATGCCCCCGCTGATGCCAAGATGGGAGATCGCGGTGCTGACGATGTTGTTCGGGTCGGCGGAATTGATGGTTCCATGGCTGCGATCGCCATACTCATTGGTGGAATCGACGGTCCCGTCCGCATTGATGGTCCAGGTTCCCGGAAACACCCGTCCCGGGATCAAGCTGGTGGTGATGAAGCCGCGGTACGGACCGCCCGGCTTCACGGCCAGAGCCGGTGCCGCTTCGGGCGGTGCGGCGGGTTTCGCGGCGGCGCTGCGCGACAGCTTGCGGGTCATCATCTCAGCTTCGGCGACGTGCAAGCCCTTGGGAAAGCTTTTGGTATAGCTCGCGAAGTCGGACGCATCCGTGCTGCCCTTGATGCCGAGCCAGTACGACTCATCGAGTTCGGCAGGCGTCGGAACATGAATTGCCGAGGCGGGCGGCGCCGGGTTGCCGGCGGCGGCCGCGCCCGGGGCGCCGGGGCGAAAATAGAATTTACCCAGCGACTGATCGTAGAGGGCCGGCACCTGCTCATGACCCACGCCGTGGGCGAGTTCGACGACATCGCTCTGCACGTCCTTGAGCAGCGTACCGGCGGGCACTCCGGGCTTGCGCATCGCTTCGATGAGTACGCGGGTAAACACCCCGTTGGGATTTGTATCGTGCGGCCCGAGATTATCCAACGCCGCCTGCCCGGCGCCGGCGGAGTACATGATCATTTGGCCGGTGGCGGGCGTCACGGGTACCAAGCCGCGGCCGCCGATCGCACGCCCGGCTTCCTTGAATGGGTTGCTGCGGCAGGCGTCGATGATGGCGAGCGAAAAGCGCGCCTTCTGGTCGGTCAGGTCGTCGAGAATGCGCTGCAACGGAACGGCGTCGTCCGCCACCTGCGCCTCGCTGTCCGCGGTGATGTCGACCGGGATCAAGTAATTCGTGCCGCCGAATTGCACGCCGTGGCCGGAGAAATAAAACACGACTTCATCGCCGCCCGCCACCTGCGCCTTGAAGTCGCGCAGCGCGGACTTCATCGCCTTTTGGGCGAGGTCTTGCTTCAGCGTCACGTCGAAACCGACTGCTTTCAACTCGGCGGAGATCGCTTTCGCGTCCGCGCGCGCGTTCTTGAGAGGCTGCACGTTCTGGTAGCTGTCATTGCCGATCACCAGGGCGAGGCGCCGCGCCTGGGCGGGCGCTGCGACGGTCAATCCAACAAGGAGCAGCGCCACCAACCCGGCGCAGACGAACGGAAGTCGCATTGAGTTGCCAAGGATTTGTTTGATTCGCTCGCCGCATAGCATATACGCAACCTTCACCGGGACGAAATCGTCTCATGCGCACCCTGAAGGTGGCGCTCGAACAGGAACTGCGCCGCGGCGAGGTCGGCATGCGCCACGCCCACTGATTTGAAAACCGTCCGGCGCGGACGCGGCGTGAAGGGGCCTGATGCGATCAATCCACTGAGCGTGGCAACGGCGCTTCGCGCCACGACCCTGCGCCCGAGGGGTTGCGACAAATCGCCGCTTTCCTCGAGTGCGGCAAGCGTGTCGACGACGATGAACGCTTCCTGCATGCAGGCGTCGTCCGCTTCCCGCATGGTCGGTTTGAAGCTTCCCACCAAATCCAAATGGCAGTCGGCTTTGAGCCAGTCGCCACGGACCAGAGCGTGCTCGGCCAGCGTGGCGCAGCTGATCACATCCGCCGAGCGCACGGCGGCTTCCAGGTTTTTCGCCGTGCTGACGGGCCATCCCCGCGCATCGAGGTCGCGCGCCACCGCCGCCGCCTTGTGCGGATCCCTGCCCCAGATGATGACCGACTCGTAGCGGCGCACGGAGCGATGACCTTCGACGAGATAGCGCGACAGAGCCCCTGTGCCCACCATCAGCAGCACCGCGGGTGCCGCCGGCGCGAGGAGATCGGCCGCCAGCGCCGACACGGCCGCCGTGCGGAACACGGTCAGCGCCGGTCCGTCGATCCATGCGCAGGGCTCCCCGGTCTGCCCGGACAGCAACACATAGGCGGCGTTCACCGATGGCAAGCCCTGCGCGGCATTGCGCGGAAATACCGTGACGATTTTCACGCCGATGGCGCCCTGCGGCTGCCACGCCGGCATCAGCAGCAAAGTGCGTGGCTGGTCCCGCGCCTCGAGCTCATACTGAGCACGCGGTGGACTTTGGGCGCTCGAGGCAAATGCCCGGCGCAGCGGTTCCACCAGGCAGCCGACGCCCGCCAGGCGATGAACGGTCTCGCGGTCGATGACCACGGAACGGGTGGCGGCGGTGGGATTCGTCATGGGTGCATTCTCTTTAAATAGAGTAACCCAGCCGAGCCCCGGCGGCCCTTCGGCCGGGCCTTAGCCGATGACATTCGCTTCGCGGAGAGGCCGGTTCTCGGCAATCCTCGCGATCGAGAGCGGCGACAAATCCAAGGTCGTAAAGCGTCCGTACAGTATCAGCTCCGCGATGCCGCGGGCGACGATGGGCGCTTGCTGCATGCCATGCCCCGAGAATCCGTTCATGAACAGAAAGTTCCCCAGCGACTCATGCGCACCCAAAATGGCGTTGTGGTCAAAGGCATTCATCTCAAAGTAGCCGGCCCACGCCCGTTCGAGCCTGGCTGCTTCGAACGCGGGGATGCGATGGGCGAGCGCCGGCCATAGCCGGCTCTCGAAACCGTCGTAGTCCGGCTGCAGCGGCAGATCGTCGCCCTCGTCCTCCGGCGCGAGTCCGGCGATGAATGTGCCGCCCTCGGGTCGGATCCAGAATCCCATCGGATCGATGGTTAACGGGAAGGGGGTCATGCGAGCGGGGCAGGAGATGACATACACCGTACGTCGCCGCGCAAATACGGGCAGTTCCACGCCGGCCATGGCGGCCACTTGCCGCGCCTGCGGTCCCGCCGCATTGACGACGTGACTGCAGCGGATCCGTGAGCCATCTGACAAAATCACCTCGGCAACGCGCTTGCCGTCAAGCGCGAATCCGCGCGCCGCCGCTCTCACGTAGAGTGCACCCTGCCTGCGCGCCTTGCGCGCGAATGCCGTCAATAGTGCGTAACCGTCGAACCAGCCTTCACCGCTCAAGCCCAAAGATCCCACCGTCAAATCGGCCGTGTTGAGCCAGCCGAAGCGCTGTCCGAGAGCGGCCTGATCCAGGAGCGCCACATCGGAGCCGCAGGCCTTGTGCACCGAATGGATGCCGTGCAGATGCGCAGCGCCGGCGGGTCCGGCCAGGTAGAGGTACCCATGCTCGCGCAGCGAGACATCCGGCCGTTCGTCGTCGATGCGCAGCTCCTCGGGGGCATTGCGCAGAAACGCAATGCTGGCTTGCGAGATGCGTACGTTGATGGGCGTCGAAAATTGCTGGCGGATGGAGGCGGCCGACAGGGCAGAGGAGGCATACGCGTACGTTGGGTCGCGCTCGACGACGGTGACGGCGGCCTTGGGTTCGAGCCGCGTCAGCCAGTAGGCAAGCGCGGAACCCATGACGCCGCCGCCGATGACGACGATTTGATCGCTCATCCGCGATGATAACTGCGCCCGGCGCAAAGGCGGAAGCGGCACCGCCTTGCCGGCGCCCCCGTTGCGCGGAACGCGAGCGCCGGCACCCGCCGACTGCGAAGTGGTTCTCACCTTGGCCACGTAGCGCCCGAGTCTTACAAGGTCACGGCCCTCCACCGCATCCAAAATGTGATCCAAGGCGTCTCGCAAATTCCTCATTTCCATGAGGATCTTGCACAGGCCGCGACGCGTCGGTGGATGCCGCGAGTGCTGTGGAATCGCAGTGCAGCAAAATTGAAGTGAATGATTCACGGAGGGCATTGGTGCAGAGCGCAACCAGACAAAGTGAGGCCGCCGCGTCGCAATCCGCGGAACTTAACTCGGCTCACACGGCCAAAAGAGCCAAACTCTCGGTACTGCTCGTCACCGGCGACGACCTGCTGTGGCCGCAGATTGGTGCGCACTTAAGCAGCGAGATGGTTCTCAAGCAGGTCGACTCCGTCGACGAGTTGCTCACGACGACCCCGGCGGGACAATCGGCCATCGTCTTATGGGATGCACGCGGTCTAACGGACGCCGCCACGGTGCTGTCCCGCCTGCAGTTGCATTCGCCGTGTTTCGCGGTGGTCGCGCTGGACGATCCGGGCAGCGCTGCAGTGTGGACGAATCCGATTGCTCTCCGGCAAATCATTGCGCAGGTCGCGATACCGGTGCTTCCCGAGGAACTGCGGGCGGCAATCGATAGCGGGCGCGAAGAAGTTGCGGCGCGAACGGCGCTGCTCGGCGGCGACGGGATGCACGGTGCGGCCTCCCCCGGCGCAGCGGCGCACGGCGGGGCCATGCCCCCCGTCCCATCGGCGCGTCAATCGCCGTGGCTGCCGGCGGCCATCATCGCGGGGGTGCTCATTGCCGCCGTCGGCACATTTTTGCTGGTCCGCCACAGCGGCGGGGTCAAGCCCGCCCCGCCGGCGAGTCCGATAGCGGCGCCGCAACCGGCCGGCAAAGCGTCCGCCGCGGCCGACGAGAAGGTGGATCTGCTCATCGAGAAAGCGCAGCAAGCGATGCTGGAGCGGCATTTCATCGATCCGGCGGACTCGAGCGCGCTGGCCTTGTACCGGCGAGCGCTGGTCCTCGATCCCGATAACGGCGAGGCACACCAAGGCCTGCAGCGGCTGGCCGAGATCCTGATCGCGCGCGTGCAATCCGCCTTGGACGAGCGCAAGTTCGACTTGCGCCCTGCAGTCGCTCGAGAGCGCACGCAGCATCGATCCCGCCGATGGGCGGCTGGCCGCGCTCGACGAGCGCATCACGAGCTTGCGCGCCGAGCTCGGCCCCGCGCAGATTCTGGCGGCGATCAATGCCCAGAATTTCGATCGCGCGGCACTACTGCTCGACGAAGCGGCGCGCAGCAAATCGCTCGGCAATGCCAAAGTGGCGCAGCTGCGCGACGAGCTGCGGCGAAGGCATGAAGAAGCCGATGCCGCGAACTTCCTCAAACTGATCGACACGCGCTTGCAGCAGGACAAGTTGACCGAGCCGCGCAACGACAGCGCCGCGTACTATCTGACCCAGGCGCGCGCGGCGGGCGTCAGCATCGCCGCGCTGCAGCCGCTCGTCCCAGGAGATCTACAGGCGGCTGCTGCAGATCGGCGCGCACCGCCATCGATCAGCGCCGCTTCACCGACGCGGATCGATTGCTGGTGGATCTGCACAGCGTCGGCGCCGCGACCGCCGCCATCGCGGGTCTGCAGCACGACCTTAATGCGGCGCGCAGCCAGCAAAGCGCTCCGGCCGCCGCACAGCCGCAATCCCTCGATCTCGCGCAGTCGCGGCTGGCCCAGGGCAAAATCACCGAGCCCGACAATGACAGCGCGCTGTTCTACGTCAATCAGTTGCGCGCGGCGGATCCCAAGAATGCCGCGCTGCCGCGCCTATCCGGCGCGGTGCAGGCGGCGATCCTCGATCAGGCGCGCGCGGCGCTCGACGCGGCGCAGCCGGCGAAGGCCGACGCATTGCTGCCGCTGGCGGCCGGCCTCGGTCCATCGGCGGATTTGGCCGCACTGACCCAACGCCTGGCGCAGATCGAAGCAGGCGACTTCCCGCATGCCGGAGGTCGGGGAAGGCCACATTGACCCGGGTCAAGGGAATTCAAAGTCGATTACCCGCCGGATGCGCTGCGCAAGAATGTCGAGGGTTGGGTCGAGCTCGAGTACGTGGTTACCGCTGACGGCAAGGTCGCTTCCATCACCGTCGTGGATTCGAATCCGCCGGGTGTGTTCGACGCCGCCGCTACTCGCGCGCTATCGCGGGTGCGCTACAAGCCGGCGCTGCAGGGCGGGAAGCCCGCCGCGGTCGGCACGAAAATACGAATCGCATTCAAGCTGTCGAAGTAGCGGAACGCCCGATGCAACAACTCTCCCGCAAGCCCCGAACGACGCGATGCGACGTCGCCGCCGATCAAGCGCTCCGCCGTTCGCTGCCTGGTCGTGCACGACGACCTGGAGTTGCGCCTGCGGCTGGCGGCGCGTCGTGCGCCGCGCAACACCGGCTCTGGACGCGGACTGCATCAATTGCGCAAGCTTCGACGCGCTGCCGCGCGGAGCGCATTGCCGGATACGCCGCCTTGTTTCTCATCGTCGAATTCAGCCTGCGCGACAACACGGCCGATCCGCTCGCGCGGTTGGCGCGTTCGCGCGAGCAAACACCGCATCTGCCGATATTCGTATTCGCCCGCGGCGGCGACGAGCGCAATGCCGCGCGCACGATGAAGCTGGGAGCCAGCGACTATTGGCCCATTCATGCGGTGAAAATCGGCGAGTTGGGCGAGGCCCTGCAGCAGATCGCGGAGCCGTCGCGCATTTCCTCCACGGCAACCACCACGATCACCGCGGCCATCGATCCGTGGCGCCAGCCGCAGATCGCGGGCTACCGCCTGATCAAGACCATTGCGCAATCGCCGGCGGCGGCCGTCTACCTGGCCCGCAACGACAATTTGGCGCAGCCCGTGGCGCTCAAGGTCCAGGCCTTCAAGGGACGCTACGAGGTGTCCGATGCAGATCGCAAGCGCTTCATCCGGGAGTGCGAGATCCTGTCGTCGTTGAATCACCGCTCGGTCGCCGACGTGCTCGATTTCGGTATTACTGACGACTATCTGTACCTGGCCTTGGAATATTTTCCCTGCGGCAGCTTGCGCGACCGCTTGAAGAATCCGGTGAGCGAGGCCGACGCGGTCAACTACGCACGGCAGATCGGCGAGGCGCTGCAGGTGTTGCACGCCGCGCGCATCGTGCACCGCGACCTCAAGCCGTCGAACCTGATGCTGACCGACGACAATCGGCTGATCTTGATCGACTTCGGATCGGCGTCCATGCGCCTCGCGGCGAGCGAATTATCCCGGTCCGATCTCTGCACCGGGACGCCCTACTACGTGTGCCCCGAGCAAATCGAAAACCGCGATCCGGACGCGCGCGGCGACCTTTACAGCCTCGGTGTCGTACTGTTCGAGATGCTGGTGGGAGCCTTGCCGTACACCGGCAACAACTTGAACGAGATTTTCGCCGGCCATCGTTCAGGCGCAGTGCCGCGCCTGCCGCAGCGCGTGCTGCGCTACCAACCAATCATCGATCGCCTACTGGCCAAGGATCCCGCCGACCGGTATCCCTCGGCGGCATTGTTCCTCGAAGATCTGAGCGCGGTGAGCGCGCCCATTCGAACATCGGTCGACGACGCCAATCATCCAGGAGTGGTTAATACATGAAATCTCGATTACACAAGGTTCTGAGCGCTCTCGCGACGCCGATCGCTCTGTTAGTGCTCGTGATCGTTCTAGGTTTCAGCTTTCTCTCCATCGTGCTGGTGCCGGGACTCGAACTCGCCAGCGAAGTGGCGGACAGTTCGACGGCGCTGAAGCTGTTGGGCGAACAGCAGCGTCATCCGACCCTGATCCGGGCCTCTCTGGAATCCATGCGCGAGCGCCTCGGCGACCGCGGCTACATTCAAGAATCCCTCGATCAGCTGCGCACCTCGAGCAGCAAGCTCGACGCCGCGATTCACGAGATGACGCTGGCGCGGCCCGTGGGCTGGTTTTCGCTCACGGCCGACACCGGCGCGGTCGGCGCACCCATCGCAGGCAAGCACAAGGCCTTGCTGCTCGACAGCTGGGCGCGGGAAACGGAGGTGTTGGCTCCGGTGCTCGCGTACCAAGGGGTGCCCTATCAGGACAACGAGACCACCGGCACCAATCTCAACGGCAGCGGGCACCAGCTCGAAGCCGACGTAACCGCGGCGCTGCGCTCGAGCCGCCACGTACTGCCGGTGCTGGACGGCGAATTGATGGCGATCACCGAAGAGCTGCAGACGACAAATTTGCGGTCGGCCACACAGCTCCGGCTGGTGATGCTGTCGGGTCTCGTCATTGCGCTGCTGCTCGTGGTGCTGGTGACGGTGCTGCTCAGCGCCAGAGAACGGCAAGAAAGCAGCCTGCGCCAGGCACGGCAGCAGACTGCGGACATTTTGCGCACCGTCAAGGACGGCTTGTTCCTGCTCGACCACAAGCTCACCATCGGCGCGGCCTACTCCGGCGCCCTCGAGGCGCTGTTCCAGCGCAAGGACTTCGCGGGCCTGCCCTTCGAGAACCTGCTCAAGTCCATCGTGTCCGAGCGGACCCTGGCGACCGCACTCAAGTTCGTGAAGATCCTGTGGGCGGAGCGCACCAACGAGAAACTCGTCAAAACGATCAATCCGTTGGGCGAAGTGGAAGTTCACATCGACGCGGGCAACGGCAAATTCGACACGCGCTACCTGCAATTCGAATTTCACCGAGTGCGCGTCGACGGCGAAATGACGCACGTGCTGGTGTCCGTATCCGACGTCACCGCCCGCGTGGATTTGGCGCGCGAACTGCAAACCGCGCAGACTCAGGCACAGGGCCAGGTCGATACCTTGCTCGGCATTCTGCACATCGATCATGCGCAGCTGACGTCGTTCTTGAACGATTCCAACGCGGCCATGAAGATGATCAACGCCGTGCTGCGCGAGCCGACTCGGGAAGAGGGCGTGTTCCGCAAGAAGCTCGACACCCTGTTCCGGCAGGTCCATTCGGTGAAGGGCGAGGCGGCCGCCTTAGGGTTGTCCTCGATCGAAAGCCGCGCCCATGCCTTCGAAGACGACCTGAAATCGCTGAAGGAGAAGCCGGAACTGTCGGGCAATGACTTCCTGCCGCTGGTCATCAAGCTGGACGATCTGCTCACTCATCTGCAATCCGTCAGCGACCTGGTTTCGCGTCTTTCGCATCTGCATCTTCAGCCCGCACAGCCCGAGCCCGCTCATACGGCCACCGCGGTCATCGAGGAAGAGAAACAGAAGCAGCAGGGCGGCAAAACCGATTCGGGGGTGGCGGCGACGCTGCAACAACTGACCGAGCGGGTCGCCCGCGAAAACAACAAGGAGGCGGCGCTGCAATGCAGGGGCCTCGACACGGTGCCCGACGAATATCGGCGCGCGGTCAAGGACATCGGCGTCCAGGCGGTGCGCAATGCCATCGTACACGGCATCGAATCGCCCGAGGTGCGTTTGGCCGCCGGGAAGTCCCCGCAAGGCACCGTGCGCTTGTCGTTCCAGGACGCCGGCGATACCGGCTACAAGCTCGTCGTCGAAGACGATGGCCAGGGCTTGTCGACCGAGCGCATCAAGGAGGCCGCGCTCAAGAAAGGGTTCATCACTCCGGAGCGGGCGCTCACCTTGGATACCAAGCAGATCTTCTCGCTACTGTTTCAACCAGGGTTCTCGACCGTTGAAAACGCGACGAAGGATGCGGGACGGGGTGTGGGCATGAACGTCATCGCCGACCTCACCAATCAGCTGGGCGGACGGGTCTCGGTTGCGACCAGCAACGGAAAATTTACCCGCCTGACCATGACGCTGCCGCGCGCCGTCAAGCGCGCGGACGACACCGAGGCGGCGTGACTCTATGGATGGCCAGCCCAAGCCTACATTGAAGCTCATGATCGTCGATGATTCGAACATCATCCGGCGCCGCATCGAGCGCTCCCAGCAGATCGCCCGCCTCGAAGTAGTCGGAGCTGCGAGCAACGGCCGCGAGGCCGTGGAATTGTTTCGCCGCACGCAGCCGGACGTCGTGACCATGGATCTGACCATGCCCGAGATGGACGGCGTCGAGTGCGTGCAGGAATTGGTGGCGATCAATTCCAATGTGCTGATCCTCGTCGTCTCCGCTCTCGCGGACAAGGCGACCGCCGTGGACGCCATCGAGAAAGGCGCCAACGGCTTTCTCTGCAAGCCATTCACCGATCGTCAGCTCAATGACGCATTGGAAGAGCTGCTGTCGGAGGCATGATGCTCAAGGAAGCAGAAATCCGGACATTCATCGATGGAGCGACGAACTACTTCGAGATTTCCGCCCAGCAGGCCGCCACCGTAGGGTCGCCTTATCTCGTGACGGACGGCAACCCCGGCGCCTACGAGTACACCGGCGTCATCGGCATTTCCGGCAGCCGCAAGGGCATCGTTTATTTCACTGCGCCGCGCGGCATGCTCACGGTGCTGTTGATGCGCATGCAGGAAACCGACACCAGCGATGAAAATATCAAGGATCTCGTCGGCGAAGTGGCGAATACCATTTCGGGCAATGCGCGGCGCGATTTCGGCAAGAATTTCGTGATTTCCGTGCCGATGGTGATTGCGCACGACGCCGAAAAAGTCACGGCGCCGCACAGCCGCTCCTACGTGATTCCGATCAATTGGCGCACTCACTCGGCCAAGCTCGTCGTCTGCCTCGAGTAGCCGACGGGTTCGCTAGGTCGGTACGGCCGGGCCAGCCGCGACGCGTTCGACCTTGCACATGGGCAAGCTCGCGCGCACGACGAATCCCATGGACTCATAGAGCTTGCGCGCGACCCCGTTGCCTTCGCTCACGTGCAAAAAAGATCCCACTCCGCGCCGGTGCTGCCGGCCCCACAGCGCCCGCGTCAGCCGGCGAGCGAGACCTCTGCCCGCAAAATCCGGGTGGGTGCACACACCGCTGATCTCCTGCAACCCGGGCAGCGCCATGCGTTCCCCCGCCATCGCGATCAGCCTGTCGTCGGCGTAAACGCCCAAATAAACACCCAATTCGGCGGTACGCTCGCGGAAGAAATCGGGGAAGGCGATTTCCGTCAGCTCGCGCATGGCGCGCCGGTCGGCCTCACCGAGTACAGTGCCCGCATCCTCGCTCTGCTCCGGGATCGCGCCGGTGGGGAATAATTGCAGGATGTTCGAGCGCGACACGATCCGCCAGGACTCGGGCAAAGACGCCGGACACTGGCCGACGAAATAGGCTTGTCCACCCAGTCCCGACTGGAAAGCGGCCTCCAGGTCCGGCCGCACGCCTACCGCCGGGACCGCGACGAATGGCGCGATCGACGGCGGATACCACTTGAGATCCTGCAGCCGGCCGGCGACGCTCCGGTGCGGCCCGCTGAGCGCGGACCACACCGGATTGTCGAGCGCCGCCGCATCCATCAGGCTACGCTTTCCGCGCTGTAGCGGGCCAAGAGCCCGGTTCGCACTGCATGGCCGTATACCCGCCCGTAAAAATAGGCCGCCAGCAGCAATTCGAGCGCGGCCACCAGCGAGCCTTGCAGCAGCAGGACAGCAGGAAAGGGATGGCCGGCCAGCAGCGTGCGCATACCCTCGAACACATAGGCAGGCGGCAGCGCATGCGCCACCCCCTGCATCCACTGCGGCAATACGGCGAGTGGATAGAAGACGGCGGCGAAGGGCGACAGCAGCGCCGGCAGCGGCCACAGCAGCCATTCCGAGGCGGGGCCGAACCGCAGCACGACGGCACTTCCGAATATGCCGAGTGAAATTCCAAACACGAACAGCACGGTGAGGAAGCCGATCAAAGGCAATCCCATGGAAAAAAACTGCAAATGAAAGATGCCGGTGGCGAGCAGCAGCATCACCACCACCCCGACGCTGCTGGTGGCGACGCTGGTGATCACCAATCCGGAGATATATTCGGAGATCGACAGGGGCGAGGAGAACAAATTCAAGAAATTTCGCGACCAGACATCCTCGAGAAACGCGGTGGTCACGCCCTGCATGATGCGCGTGCAGAAATCCCACAACAGCACGCCGCCCAGCAGCGTGGGGACGAAATCCACGCCGGCGCCGCTGACGGTATTGAGGTAACGCGTGATGAAGCCCCACAACACGATGTCGATGGCCACCCATGTCACCATCGGAAACAATCGCACCGGACTGCCGCGCATCAGATAGATCTGCCGCAGAACGATGCCGGCAATCGGGCGCAGCCTCATGCCTGCTCCGCCTTGTGCGCCAACGGCTCGCGCGCCACGCGGATGAAAAGCTCCTCCAGGGTCGCGCTGCCGTGCTCCTGCGGCAGAGTTCGCGGATTTCCCTCCAGCAGGACTTTGCCGCGCGACAGAAACAGCACCCGATCGCAAACCGCCGCCACTTCGTGCATGTTGTGCGAGGTCCACAGAATGCCGCAGTCATCGGCCGCGGCGCGGCTCTTGATTTTCGCGCGGATCAGCTGCGCCGCGGACGGATCCAACGAGGCCGTGGGCTCATCGAGCAGCAGCAGCTGCGGATGATTGAGCAGCGCCTTGGCGAGCGCCGCCCGAGTCTGCTCGCCGGAGGACAGCAATCCGCACTTGGTATGGCGCAGATGCGCAAGGTCGAAATCCTGCAGCAACTCCTCGACGCGGCTACGCAACGATGCGATGGAATATAGCAGGCCGAAAAAGCGCAAATTCTCGACCACCGTCAAGTTACCGGGCAGGGCGGCATACACGGCGGCAAAATTGGTGCGCGCCAGGGCGCGGGCACGCTGTTTCGCAATGTCGATCCCGCCGATCTCGACGCTACCGGTGGTGGCGGCGAGCACGCCCAGCACCATGTTGATGGTGGTCGTCTTGCCGGCCCCGTTGGGGCCGAGCAGGCCGACGACTTCGCCGCGCCCGACCGTAAACGATACGTCATCGAGCGCGATCACACTGCCGTACACCTTGCGGAGCCGGCTGACCCGAAGCGCAGGACAGTCGGATTTCGGGTGCGTGAGCGGCATCGGCATGGCTGGATTATGCAATGTCGCTGCGAAATTATCGCGTGATCCTGCGCGCGCCGGGTCGAAAACGGCAGTGCGCTCCGAGCGTGATAAATTACGGCGCCCGGTTTGATTTAAAGCGTGGAGACGAGATGACGAACATTCATTTGGTCGGCGGCGAGAAGGGAGGCGTCGGCAAATCGCTGGTGGCGCGCCTGCTGGCGCAATACTTCATCGATCATTCCCTGGCGTTCATCGGCTTCGATTCGGACCGAACGCATGGGGCATTGATGCGCTTCTACGCGGGCTACGCCTCGCCCGTCCTCATGGACAACTACGAAAGCCTCGACGCCATCGTGGAAGCGGCGACCGATGAGCCCGGGCGCAGGATTCTGGTGGATCTGGCGGCGCAGACCAACGAGGGATTGACGCAGTGGATGGAGGATTCGCAATTGCTGGAGGTCGCGCCAGAGATCGGGCTCAGCATTCGCTACTGGCACGTGATGGATTCCGGGCGCGACTCCGTCGATTTGCTCAAGCGGCTGTTGGATAAGCACGGCAAGCGCTTCAGCTACACCCTGGTCCTGAATCACTTGCGCGGCGGCGATTTTCGCATCCTCGACAACTCGGGTGAGAAGGAGCGGGCCATCGGCATGGGGGCCGGCGTCGTCACCCTGAAGCGGCTCCACGAGATCACGATGAACAAAATCGACGCCGGCAGCTTGAGCTTCTGGGCGGCCATCAACAAAAATGAGGGCGACACCAGCGGTTTGCGGCTGCTCGAGCGGCAGAGGGTCAAGGTATGGCTCAAGAACGCGTATACGGAGATCGCCAAGCAGGGCGTGTGATCGGCTTAATCTGCGCAAACCCGCTACTTAATCGGATTCTACTCCTCGGTTTCTCCTTGCAAACTGCCTGCCACGCGACGGATCAACGATCCCGAGTCGCGGAACAACCAGTCAAGGAGAGGTCATGAATAGCTTCACAGTAACCGCCGTCGGCAATCTAGCTAAGAATCCGGAACTCGCAGTCAAGGGAGATACGACGTACACGCGTATTTGTTTGGTCGGCAACGATTACGCGGGAAAGGATGAGCACGGTAATGCGCGAGAGGCGGTTACCAGTCTTTGGTTCGTTGCGTTCGAGAGTCTCGGGGAGGCGATCGCGAAAAATGCGCGTAAGGGAGATCAGCTCATTTTGCAGGCGCAGATTCGCTCCAACAATTGGACCGACAAAGAAGGCGAAAAACAATACGACTATTCGTTCGTCATCCAGAATTTTCGATTTGGCGCGCCAGGTAAAATCAAGCGAGAGGAACTGGCGGCGCGCCGCGATGAGAGAGAGGGAGCTCTGGAGACCGAAATCTAGAGAGCCGCTCGATGCGGTGGCCGACGGCCGCGCATACCGGTAACGAACTCGTCTAATCGGAAAGGGAATTCCGCCGTGCATCACCCCCGTTTGCATCGTATCGGACTGCAGCAAATCGTACCGATGCTGCTGATTGTCGCAGCTGCGGGCCTGCCTGGACTAGCCATGGCTCAAGCCTCGCCTTTCATGACGGGCGCGACCGCCCTGCAGACCAACCTGCTCGCATGGTTGACGCCGGTCGCCATCATTCTCGTGATGGTGCTGGGGGGAATGGCTATGGCAAACCGGATGTCCTGGGGGTGGTGCCTCGGCGCGATTCTTGGCATAGCGATCGGATTTGGAGCGCCGCAGATCGTGACCTGGGTGCGTGGGATGTTCGGAGTCTAGGAGAGGACATTGAAAGACCGCAATCCCGGACTGATTGCCGATCCCCTGTTCGTCGGTGCAACCCGACCGCCCATGCGATGGGGAGTCACTTATTCGGCGTTGCTGTTCAACCTGGTATTCACGATGGAGGCGTTTCTCCTGACGAAAAATCTGCTGACGCTGCTGCTGTGCGCGCCGATTCACGGCGTTTGCATGCTGCTCTGCGCGCGCGACGCGCGCTTTTTCGATCTCGTGCTGCTCTGGGCACGAACTCGTTTGGCTGCGGTATTCGCCAATCGCTGGCACTGGCAGGCCAGCAGTTACTGCCCGCTGACCCTCGATCTTCCGAATCGCCGGGGTCGCCGCCGGCCGCAAATACCCGATTTCCAGGTGAGCGAATTCCGTATACCGAGCACGCCTGGAGCATCGCCCTCCGGACGCGAATGAGGTCGCGCGGGTTAGTCAACAATTACCGCATCAAGCCACCAGCGAAAGCTGGCGAAGTCGCTCCTTGATCAGCGGCATGCGTGCTTGGCTCGTTTCATCGCCAGCCAGGTGGCCCGGCAACGCCTGACTGAATTCCGAATTCCGCAGCAAGACACCGATTTCGTGCGCGATGTACTCGCGCAGCTGCAACGCGGATTTCCTCACGTCTTCCAATAGTTCGACCCTGCCATCGATTACCGTGATGATGTCTTCTAGATCGTGACTCGCCAGGAAATCTCCGCCACCCCGTCCCCGGAAAGCTTCGAGCTTCGTTGCAAGAAATAGGGGCGGCGTAACGAGCTTTATCATTTGCCCGCTAGGGAGTTTTACTGACTCCGCGGTATGAATCGCTCGAGTAAACCAGCGATTGGTAAATCCGAGCACACGCTCATCGGTAGGCAGGACATCCATCAGGCTGGTCCCAACGACCCAACGACAGATTGGCGCGTCGGGACTTCGATCATGGCTGAAACCCGCCTTCTCAAGCTCACGTTCGAGCGCGTGGTAGTCAGCGAGCGTCAAGACTTCGACGATTACATCGACGTCCTGAGTTGCACGAACTGGAGCGGCAGCAACATCGGTCACCAGAATTCCTGTCGCGCAACCACCAACAAACACAAATCGCTCGCGCAGTGGGCCGATGGCCGCTGCGACCAACTCAAGAATGGCCAGATTAGGATCCGCGGGATTCACGCAACTCGCTCGGTTAAAATTCGGGCCGCGAGTTGTCGTTCTCGCGCGGCGCCGCCACGTAATGCGTCAAACAATGCGAGAAACTCATATAGCACGCCATCCTTTCGTGCGGCGTACGGTGCGGTTGGATAAAGCGGATAAAAAGTGACGCCGCGCTGATTGCCCCCGACGTCCGGCCATACTGGCGGCAACTCACCAGGCTGGGACACCAGGGTAACCAACGGAGGAGCGGCGTACGCCGTCGGAATTCCACGGGCGGGGGGTCCTAGGGTTGCTGGAAACGCATACTTCGCCCCGTGAAGGAGAAATTCCTTCAGTGCAGCCCGGACGACAAGGGGTTGATCGTTCTCGACGTTGAGGAGACGTGCGGATCTCGCTCGTCCAATACTGGCGTGCACTTCGGAGGATGACACGCCAAGGGCGTCCGAAAGGCTAGTGTATGTATTGGATTTTTCTCCTACGGAAAGGAGTTTGAACAGGACCATTAGATCCTGCGGTTTAAGGGTCACCTGGTGATTGATCTTGCGTTTCACGGGAGATTCTCTATTCGCGAATAGAGAATATAGACGTATATGGGTTGCTCGGCAATGCCACGCTAAGGGCGAACATATCAGCCGGACACGTTTTTATGGCTGCCTGATGTCTGAAAAGCCGGCGCTCACAGGCTTCATCAATGATCGAGGGGGTCCACGCCGTTGGCTCTCTTTTTTGCGCGAACTCGACAGTTACTCGAGTTCAATTTCCGCGGGGCATCTCCCAGACTGCCTGCCATGCGACGGCCGAATTTTTTCGCACCGCGTAACACAGCAGATAAGGAGTCGTTGTGAGCAGCTTCACTCCGAACAAGGAGCCAGGATGATGCGGACGCTGAAGCGCACAGCGGCATTACGCCGCGAGTTCACGACCGCCGACCGCATCCCCTATTCCGCCCATGTGGCGCCGACGGTTGTCAAGACGGCGTTCGGCGACTACCTGCAGGTGTTTAGGCTGGGGGGCGCGAGCTTCGAAAGCAGCGACGATGAGGAGCTGAACAATTGGCATGAACGGCTCAATGTTCTGTGGCGAAACATCGGCGGCGCGAATGTGGCGCTCTGGTCTCAAGTGATCCGCCGCGGCGCGCAGACTTTTTCAACCCCTGGAGAGACCGCCGCGCGCCGGGCACCATGCAGCCCATTCGCCGACGCCCTCCTCACGAAGTATCGGCGTCGGCTGGCGGACGAGACACTGATGGTGAATGAAGTGTTTCTCGGCGTCGTACACAGACCGACGTCGGGCGCGGCCGCGGGTCTCGTATCGAAAGTGTTGGTTCGGGCCCAGCGAGGGGGATCACGGTTGGCGGTCGCCGACGCGCTGGACACCTGCGAGAAGCTGTCGCAGACACTCGCCGCATCGTTGGCACGGTACGAACCCGAGCTCTTGGGTACGTATCGATCGGGAGAGATCTGGTGTTCGTCGTTGCTCGAATATCTCGGATTGCTGATCAATGGTGAGTGGCAGCGAGTGCCGCTGCCGATCAGGCCCCTCAATCAAGCACTCGCAACGACGCGTCTGTACTTCGGCACCGAAGCCATCGAATATCGGTCGGCGGCCGCGACTCGAGTGGGGGCGATACTCGGCATAAAAGAGTACCCCACCCCGAGTGTGGTCGGGATGTACAACCGGCTGCTGTCGGCACCCTTCGCCTTTGTGCTGACGCAGTCATTCGCCTTTCTGACGAAGGCAACCGGCCAAGCGCTGTTGCAGCGACAATTCAATCGAATGGCGAACGCCGGTGACTTCGCGGTGTCGCAGGCGTCCGAGCTCAAGGACGCCCTGGACGCGCTCACCAGCAACGAGTTCACCATGGGCGATCATCATTTTTCCCTGCAAGTCTTGGCCGATGTCGCGGACGCGGGCGGCGAGGCCGGCGCCGGCGGCCGTCTCAAGGCGCTCAACGATCACATCGCGCTGGCCCGCAGTTATCTCGCGGATACCGGGATGCTCGTCGCGCGAGAGGATCTGGCCTTGGAGGCCGCCTTCTGGGCACAACTTCCGGGTAACTTTGCGGTTCGGCCCCGCAAGGCTCCCATCACGTCGCGAAACTTCGCGGCGATGGCGCCTTTTCACAACTTTCCCACCGGTCGCGCGACCGGAAATCATTGGGGAGATGCGTTGAGCGTGCTGGTCACCAGCGCGCGCTCACCGTACTATTTTTCGCTTCACGCCAGCGACCCCACGGATCCCGACGGCGGCAGCCGCAAGGACACCGGCCATACGCTCATTTGCGGGCCCACGGGGTCGGGCAAAACCGTGTTCATCGGATTTCTGGTCGCCATGCTGGATCGCCAGGGAGCGACTCAAGTGATTTTCGACAAGGATCGCGGCCTTGAAATCCTGGTCAGGGCGTCGGGCGGCGAATACCTGCCCTTGAAAAACGGGGTAGAGACGGGCTTCAATCCACTGCAACTGCCCGTCACGCCGGCGAACATCGAATTCCTCAAAGCATGGCTGCTCTGCCTGAGCGGCGCTCCTCCGCCGTCCCGACGCACCGGCCTCGTACGCGAAGCGGCCGATCTGGATCAGGCGCTGCGGGGGACACTCGCCCTGGAGCCGCATGCGCGACGGCTGTCACGATTGGTGGAATTTCTCGATCCGACGGATCCGGAAGGACTGTACGCGCGCTTGGCGCGCTGGTGTGAAGCATGCCGCGGGGATTACGCCTGGGTTTTCGATTGTCCCCGCGACACCGTGGTGCCGCGGCTGGCGGGCCGCTCCATCATAGGTTTCGACGTCACTGAGTTTCTCGATCACCCTCTGACCCGCGCGCCGATCACCTTGTATCTATTCCATCTGGTGCGCCAGCTGCTCGATGGGCGCCGGCTCGTGTGCTGGACGGATGAATTTTGGCGGCTGTTGGCCGACCCCGCCTTCGAGAGCTTCGCAAAAGACGGGCCGAAGACTTGGCGAAAACTGAACGGCGTGATGTGCCTGGCGACGCAAAGCGCGAGCGACGTGCTCGACAGTCCCATCAGCCGCACCTTGGTCGAGCAGACGCCGACCAAGGTGTTCTTTCCGAACGCTGACGCGAACTTCGAGGAATACACGCTGGGGTTCGGGATGACCGAACGAGAATTCAAACTCATCAAGGACCAGCTTGAACCCGGTTCGCGCATGTTTCTGATCAAGCAGGGTCATCGCAGCGTGGTGTGTCAGCTTGACCTGAAAGGATTTGACGCCGAATTGGCTGTGATCTCGGGCCGTGCCAGCGAGGTCGCCCGCATGCATCGGATCATATCGTCGACGGGACCGGAGCCGACGGAATGGCTACCCCAATTCATGGCCGCGAGCAGCCGGTGACCGGCGATCATTTGTTTGGCTTAACCGCAGGAGACATTCATGTTTAGGCTCAATCATCGTTTCCTACTAGTGTGCCTGCTGATGTCGCTTGCAGCCGCGCAGGCTGCGAGGGCGCAATGGGCGGTGATCGATGTGCCGGCCATCGCACAATTGATACAGGAAGTACAGACCATGCAACAGCAACTGGCCACGGCCCGCAGTCAACTGCAATCGACGCAACAAGCTCTGCAGGCCATTACCGGTAGCCGCGGCATGCAGACCTTGCTCAGCGGCATCACGCGCAACTACCTGCCCGTAAACTGGACGCAGATTACCAACTTGCTGCAGGGTCAGCCCGTGAGCGGATACTCGGCATTTCCCGCGGCCGTGCACAGCACCATGAGCGCGAACGCCATACTGTCGCCACAGCGATTGGCCATGCTGTCCGCTTCGGATCAGCTGCAAATTCAAGCCGCGCGTCAATCGAGTGCCATGCAGCAGGTCTTGAGCCAGCAGGCGCTCGCCAACGCCAGCAATCGGTTCGCTTCTATTCAAAGCCTGATCTCCGCCATTCCCACGGCGACGGATCAGAAGGGCATCCTCGATCTGCAAGCGAGAATCAGTGCCGAGCTCGGGATGCTGCAGAACGAACAGACCAAGATGCAGGTTCTCTACCAAGCGACGCAGGCGCAAGAATCGGCCAATCGCCAACAGGCGCTGGAGCGCGCAATCCAAGACCAGGGCAGCTTTGCCACCCGCTTCCAGCCCGTTCCCTGAGCGGCTCGGATCGAGAGTCACATGGGATTTTTCGCGACATTCGCCACCTGGCTCAATGGTCAGCTGGCCGCCTACATCGGTGATAACACGGCGCGCCTGGCTTCGATCCTTGAGCCTGCGATCGTTACGGTGGCGACGGTCTACGTGATGGCGTGGGGCTATTTGCATCTCACCGGAAAAATCGACGAGCCCTTGCTGACGGGAATCAAGCGCATCGCGCTGCTGGCGCTGATCTTGGGAGTGGGGTTGCGGCTGTGGCTGTACAACACCGTGATCGTCGATACCTTCTACAACGCGCCGGCGCAGCTGGCCGCGGCGATGGTGGGAAGCGCGGATCCGGTGGGCACGATTGATGTGATCTGGAATAGCGGAGGAACAGTCGCCGATATTTTGTGGACCAAGAGCAGTCTCTGGCCCAGTGGTTGGGGCTTCGGCACGGCCGCCATTCTGGTGTGGTGCCTAATCGGCATTCTTTGCGTCTATGCCATGTTCCTGTTCGCTCTCTCGAGCATTGCGCTCGCCGTACTGCTGGCACTCGGCCCGCTATTCATCGGGTTGCTGTTCTTCGATGCTACCAAGAGATTCTTTGCAGCATGGATCGCGCAGCTGGCCAACTACGCCTTGATAACCGTGCTCACGGTAATGGTCTCGGCCCTCTTGCTGCAGGTCGTCAAGTCGTACGCCGCTCAAACCGCGGCGCGGGGTTCGGCCATCCTGACCGTGGACGTATTGAACATGCTGTTGATCGCCGTCCTGGTGTTTCTCGTCATGCGCCAGGTCATGCCGATCGCGGCGGCACTGGCGGGCGGGGCGTCGCTCAATTCGTTCGGCGTCGTGAGCCGCAGCGTCGGGTGGGGGCCGCGAAAATTGGGCCAGGCCGCGACTCGGTTGGCAGGGGCGGCCGCCGCGGTCGCCGCGCGTGAAAATGGTGCGGCGGTTCGTGGCGCACGGCAGAACCGCACAGGGCGAAATCCCGAAATCAGCAAACCGGTGGACTCGGGTTCTCTCATGGAAGGAGGGTGAAATCATGCGTGTGTTTATATGTGTGATACCGCTGCTGTGCGGGTGTTCCACGCCGCTCGTGCGCTGTGACGCGCATCTGCTGCCCATCAATCCGCCCGCAACCGCAGTGCCGACGACGCCTGCACAGGTTACGACCGATGGGAGCACGCCTTGACCACGGCTCCGTCGATCGACGACTATTTCCGCGAGGCGCAGTCATGGGACGCCGACCGCGCCGCCCAATATCGCCGTAGTGCGTGCGCCGCGTGGTGGGTTGCCGGCGCCGGGTGGGTGTGCGCCGTTGCGACCGCGCTGGCGCTCGTGCTACTCATGCCCTTGAAGCGGGTCGATCCTTTTTTGGTGCGGGTCGATAACAGCACGGGCATCGTCGATGTAGTGCCCGTCTATGCCGGGAGCCCGGCGCCGGAGGAGGCGGTCACACGGTATTTTCTCACTCATTACCTGACCGTATGCGAGCGCTTCAACTTCGCGACCGCGGAGAGCGACTACGAGGAGTGCGGCGCCTTTCACTCGGCGCAGCGCAATCAAGCCTGGTACGCGCTGTGGACCGCCACCAATCCTGCGTCCCCCCTCAATGTCCACAAGGATGGCAGCAGCATCCGTGTACAGGTCAACTCCGTGAGCTTCTTTACTCGCTCGAGCGGGCTATCCGATTTGGCGCAGGTGCGATACCTCAAAGCCATGCGCCAAGGCGCCGGGGCCGAGGAATCCTTCACGCATTGGGTGGCGACAGTGCAATTTGCCTACGCGGAACCGGCAAAGGATCCTAAAACGCGCCGCTGGAACCCGCTCGGCTTCAAGATCGTCGATTTTCGTTCCGAACCGGAAGTCCTGGTCGAACAAGTGGGGACGAAGGAGGCGCGCCATGAACCATAGTGTCTACGCGGCGGCAGCGTGCGCCGCGCTGTTTTCCTTCCATGTCTTGGCGGAAACCGTGCCGGTGAAAGGCCGTGTCGATAGCCGCATCCGCAGCGCCGCGTACAACGGCGAGGAAGTCTACAAGCTGCGCGGCTTCGTCGGCTACCAGATCGACCTCGAGTTTGAGTCCGGCGAAACATTCGCCGGCATCGGCGCGGGCGATTTGGAAGGACTGTCGTTCGTCGGTCAGGACAATCACCTGTTCCTGAAGCCGAAGGCCGCCAAGGTGGCCACGAATCTGACGGTGCTCACCAGTCGGCGGGAATATCAATTCGACTATACGGCTTCATCGCAGCGCCCCGCGGCGGACGATCCGGGCGTCATCTATGCCTTGCGATTCACTTATACACCGGCGCCGTCGCCATCCGCGGCGGAGGCGGCGGCGAAGCGGCTGGATTCTCAATTGGATAACGCGTCGGCCAAACGACCGCGCAACATCGACTATTGGTACTGCGGCGAGCCTGCCCTTAAGCCGGTGAGCGCTTCCGATGATGGCGTGCACACGCGGCTGCGGTTTGCGGTGAATGCGGACCTGCCCGCGATTTTCGTACGCAATGACGACGGCAGCGAGTCGCTTTTGAACTTCAGCATGGACGCGGGCGACGTCATCGTGCACCGGGTCGCGAAACGGTTCATTCTGCGGCGCGGCAAGCTCACCGGGTGCGTCGTGAATCAGGGTTTTGCCGGCGGCGGCGCCCGCTTGGATTCCGGAACCATCGCGCCCGAGGTCGAGCGCCGGGTGCAGGGAGCCGCGCCGTGAGCGAACCGGATTCAGTAGAGAACACCGTGCGCGGCGAGCGCGATGTCACCGCCGTCAAGCGGTCGCACTCGATGCAGTCTCGCATCAGCAGCGTATTGGCGATGGGTCTCATGAGCATCCTCGGCTTGGGGTCGCTGACCTGGTACTACGCCCACGCGATGACCCGACCGGCCCGCGCGCTCCACGGTGCACAAGCGTCGTCGTCGAACCGCGCTCAAGGTGAGATGCCGCTGCCCAGCTTGGGACGGATCGACCCGCCGCCCATCACACCCCCCGCGATTGAAGGAATGCCCTTGCAGCCGCCGCCCGATCTGCCGTCGTCGCCGATACTGACTGGAGAATCCAGCTTGCGCGAAATTCCGCTGCAGGCGGGCCCGGTAACGAGCGTATCCGGTGCGCCTCCGCCCAAGACCGCAGAACAGTTGGAGCAGGAACGGCAACTGTCAGGCGTTGTCTTTTCAGCCCAGAGCGGCATTCCAAGCGCCGCGGCGGGTGCGAACATACCAGCGCCGCCGCCGGCCGGTTCACCCCAGGACGGTGAATTGGGCCCGCTGCTGCGGACCGGTGTCAGCACGGCGGTCCGCGCGCAAGTTTTGCCGACGCAACGTCTTTTGCTGCCCAAGGGCGCTTTCATCGACTGCACTCTGGAAACGGCCATCGATTCGACGCTGCCGGGCATGACCACCTGCGTGATGGCGACGGATGCATTCGGTGTCGATGGGCAAGTGGTCCTGCTGGAGCGAGGCACCAAGTTGATCGGCGAGACGCGGGGACAAGTGCAGCAAGGATCGGCGCGAGTCTTCGTATTGTGGACCGAGGCCCGAACGCCAACCGGAGTCGTGGTGCCGCTGGCGTCGCCCGGGGCTGACGAGTTGGGCCGTTCCGGACTGCCGGGAACGGTCAACACTCACTTCTGGCAGCGTTTCGGCGCCGCCATGCTGGTTTCGGTGATCGATGGCGCGGTAGAGGGTGCGGTGCAGTCCTCCCGGGGCGGCAACGGCACGGTCATCATCAATCCATCGGCTTCGCAGGGCGTGATGACCGAAGTGCTCAAAGGAACCATCAATATTCCTCCGACGGTGGTCAAACAACAGGGCGACCGTATCCAGGTGTTGGTCGCGCGCGATTTGGATTTCAGATCGGTCTATGAACTGCAATCCGCCGCCGACCGTTAGCGCGGGCGAGGACGTCTCCGCGCTCAGCCTCAACCTGCGCGCCCTGCGCCCGCTGCTCGCGAACGCCGAAGTCATGGAGCTTTGCATCAATCGGCCGATGCAAGCATTTCTCGAAACGCGGGATGGCTGGCGCAGCGAACCGCTGCCGTTTGCGGATTTCGAATGGTGTACTCGATTCGCCAAATTAGTGGCCAATTCGACGCAGCAGCGCATCGATGCCACCGCGCCGCTGTTGTCGGCTTCGTTGCCGAGCGGCGAGCGCGTACAAATCGTCATGCCACCGGCGACCACTGCGGGCTGTGTGGCCATCGCGATTCGCCGCCCGGCTGATCAAGTGTGGAGCATCGAAGAGCTGTCGCAGCGCGGGATTTTTCGCCGGACCCTGAAAGCCGGCCGCAAGCTCGACGACACCGAGGAGGAGTTGCTGCGCCTGTTGGGGTCATCCGACTACGAGGCCTTCATGCGTCTCGCCGTGCGAAGCCGTAAGAACATTCTGGTATCGGGCCCCACAGGGTCGGGTAAGACGACCTGGACGAAGGCGTTGATTCGGGAGATCCCGAGCGAGGAGCGATTGATCACCATCGAAGATGCGAGTGAGCTGATCTTGGACCGGCACCCGAATCATGTGCGTCTTTTTTATTCCAAGGACGATCAGGGGCTCGCGCGCGTCACGCCGAAGCAGCTGCTCGAATCATGTTTGCGCATGAAGCCGGACCGAATTCTCCTCGCGGAACTGCGAGCGGAAGAGGCTTTCGATTACCTGCGCAACGTCAATTCCGGCCACCCCGGATCGATCACCAGCGTTCACGCGACGAGCGCGGAACTCGCCTTCGAGCAACTCGTGCTGCTGGTCAAGCAGAACCCGGGCGGCCGAGAACTCGCGCGAAGCGACATCAAGAGCCTGCTGTACCTTCTCATCGACGTCGTCATCCAGTTTGGTGTGGAGCGGCACCAGCGCTTCATCAAGGAAATCTGGTTTGAACCGGAGCGCAAGCGCCAATGATGGAAGTCGCGCTGGCGTATACCGCAGTGCAAGCGCCGATGATCGTCGGACTGGCGCGCGGACGCTCCCCGTTCCGACATTACGTGCTCTCGCCGCTGGTCGCAGCGCCCTTGACCGCCCTGGTTGCCGGCGGCATCGCTCTCTCGAGCGCTGTGCTTGCGCACTGGGGCTTTGCACATCACGGTTTTTTGCAATGGACGGTGGGAACCGGCCTCAGCGCCTTTCTGGGCTACTCCGGCGGCAAAAACATCGCCAGGGAGGCCACGGACGGCAAATCTCACCAGAGAGGCGCTTACGTCGCCAACTTACCGCAGCCCCGACGTTCGAGATCCGGTCAAAAAACCCGCGATTCGGACATCTCCCTGGCGGGTACCCCAGTACCCGCGCAGGACGAAGCGAAACACTTCAAGTTGATCGGCACGACAGGCACGGGCAAGAGCACGGCGATCCAGGAAATCCTGGCGGGAGCACTGGCGCGCGGCGATCGAGCGGTGATCGCCGATCCAGACGGAGGCTACCTGCGGCGCTTCTACCGGCCGGATCGCGGCGACGTCGTGCTCAATCCCTTCGACGAGCGCTCGGTGAGATGGGATCCGTTCTCGGAGATCAAGAGCGCCTACGACGTCGAGCAGCTTGCGCGATCACTGATTCCCGACCAAGGCGGCGAAGACCGCAGTTTGGCGGGGCTACGCGCGGACGTTTTTTACGGCGGTCACCCGGCAGATGGATGAGGCCGGCGTGAGAGAGGCCGAGGAGTTGTATCGACAGTTGGTGGTATCGGACATTGGTGAGCTCCGCGAACTCGTCAGAGGCACGCCGGCGCAGCCCTTTCTGGACGAACACAACGTCCGTATGTTCGATTCGATTCGTTCCGTGACCAGTTCGGCGGTCGAACCGCTGCAATACATCGCCAAGCAGACGGGACCTAAGTTCTCCGTCCGGGAATGGGTCAAAGAAAAAGCTCCCGGAGTCTTGTTCATGCCCTACAAGGCCAGCCAGATCGCGGCACTGCGCTCGACCATTTCGGCGTGGATGCGGCTGGCCATTTTTGAAACCATGGACCGGGACGATGAACTCGATCAAGCCTCACGCGACCCGAACGGCCGCCTGTGGTTCGTGGTCGACGAACTGGATGCCCTGGGCCAGATCGACGGGCTGAAGGACGCCCTGGCTCGCTTACGCAAATTCGGCGGCCGCTGCGTATTGGGTTTTCAGTCGATTGCGCAGGTATCGAGCACGTACGGCCAAGGGGAGGCCCACACCATCGTCGAGAATTGCGGCAACACGCTGATCCTGCGGTGCTCGGCCAGCGAAGGCGGCGGCACGGCGCGGTTCGCCTCGCAATTGATCGGCGACCGCGAGGTACTGCATACCACGGTGTCCCGCAACCGCCGCCACACTGAGGTATTCGGCTCGGTCACGCATAGTGAGCACCGCGCCGTGGAAGCCGCCGTACTGCCGTCACAAGTCGAACAGCTGCCCGACCTAGCGGGCTATTTGAAATACGCGTCGGATCCGCAGTGGCAACGCGTGCGCCTCGATGCGCAGCGTGCGTGGCGGCAGCATCGTTCGGGTGGACACGCGGCGCAACCCTCGCACGCGGGTGATCAATTGGGCCGCGACCATGAATGACGGCACTCACGCGTTGGATGAGGCCACCATGAAGTTCGGCCTGCTGATGGAGAGCGCGCAAGCTCACCAAAAGTCGGCAGAGGCCCAACTCGAAAAACTGCGCACGCACACCGATGACCTTGACGGCGTGGTGCGCGACGAAATCCGGCGCACGCTGGTCGAGGAGCTGCAAATGTTGAGCGCCGAGAGCACCCGTGCCACCCAGATCCTCCGCAGAGCAGGCCGCGGGGCCCTCGTGCGCGGGACGCTCTTGAGCGTCGCCATGGCGGTCCTCTGTACCGGCATTCCCGCGGGCATCATGCGTTGGGCACTGCCTTCCGAAGCGCAGATCGCGGCGCTGCGAACGCGGCGCGACGAATTGGCCGCGAGCGTGGCTACTCTGGAACGGCAGGGCGGGCGCATCGACTGGCGGCACTGCGGCGCGACGGCGCGGCTGTGCATTCGTGTCGATCGCGGCGCGCCGGCTTACGGCGAAAAGGCGGATTACTATGTCGTGGCCGGGTATTGAGGCGATGGATTGGCCGGCCGGGCTTCAGTGGGCGCACAACGGACACGCCGTCTTCCTTGCGGCTGCCGTGATGCTCGGCGTCGGACTATGCGCGCGGCTGATGCGGCAAACCTCGCGGGATACCTACAAGCGCGGTGTTCTGGTGATCGAGGGACGCGCGTCCCGGCTGCTGCGCCGGCGCGGCGGGCGACTGGGCGCCGAGTCATTGACGGTGGCGGGGGTTGCCATTGCCGCCGCCGACGAAACCAAGCATTTCAAGCTCATCGGCACGACGGGAACCGGTAAATCGACGGCCATTCGCGAGCTGCTGGGCGCCGCCATCGCGCGTGGAGATCGCGCCGTGTTCGCCGATCCGGATGGCGGATACATGGCGCGCTTCTTCGATCGATACCGGGGCGACGTGGTGCTCAATCCATTCGAACGGAATTCCGTGAAGTGGGATTTGTTCGGCGAGATCCGAAACAGCTACGACGTAGAACAGCTGGCCAGCGGCTTGATTCCTACCAGCGAAGATCCGTCGGCGGGTGAGTGGCGCGGCTATGCGCGCACATTTCTCACCGCCGTCGTGCGGCGCTGCTATCTCTCCGGCCGCCGGGACGTCGCCAATCTGTGGCGCTTGCTGACCATGGCATCCGCAGATGAGCTGCGGCCGATGATCGCCGGCACACCGGCGCAACCCTTTCTCGATCCCGACAACGCCCGCATGTTCGGCTCGATACGCTCCGTGATGGGATCGGCGATCGCGGCGTTCGAGTACATCCAGACGCAGCGGGCAGTTCCGTTCTCAGTGCGCGATTGGGTGCGGACGCGGACGCTTCCCGGAGTCATATTCATTCCTTACAAGGCAGGGCAAATCGCGGCCATGCGCGCAATGATCGCCACCTGGATGCGGCTCGCCATAGTCGAGGCTATGAGTCAGGCGGAGGGACGCGATCAGCGCCTGTGGTTCGTCGTCGACGAACTCGATGCCTTGGGCGCCATCGATGGCCTCAAGGACGCGCTTGCTCGCTTGCGAAAATTCGGTTGCCGTTGCGTCCTCGGGTTTCAGTCCGTCGCCCAGGTGTCGAGCACTTATGGGCCTAGCGACGCGCAAACCATTGTCGAAAATTGCGGGAATACGCTCGTATTGCGCTGCTCAGGCAGCGAAAATGGCGGCACGTCTCAGTTCGCGTCTCGGCTGATCGGTGACCGCGAGGTGCTCAGACGCCAAATTTCGCGCGGCCGCGACCGCGACGGTGGGCTTACGGCACGCGGCGCACGCCGCTCGCATAGCGTCACCGAACAGCAGGTCACCGAGCCGGCCGTCATGCCCTCCGAACTCGAGCAGCTGCCCGATCTTTGCGGCTACTTCAAGAGTGCCTCGTCGCGGAGTTGGCTGAAAGTCGCCTTCGGCAATCGGCTCTGAGATCCCCGATGGCTGCAATTCACGCTCTTCCCGATGCAAGTGTCCGTTCACGAACCTACTATGTCGCTCGTGCGAACGCGCCGTGTCCTGACTGCGGGCTGACGACCCGACTGCTGGCATTGGCGCTTCCGCCATTCCATGAAATTCTGGACGCCGAAAAGTCCGACGGCACTGGGGATTGCGGCGAAGGCGTGCCGGACGAATGGCAGCGTTCGGACGCCAACGCCTTCCTCTTCTATGTGGAACAGCTGCCAGAGGATGTGCAGCGCCGACTGAAACAGCTGTCCCCGCACTTCCGCCTCGCGCAGAGCGCGGCAACGCAGAGCATCTACTGGACCAACCACTGCGAGCACTGCGGAACATTGTTGGGCGACCACGAGCTGCACTGCGAGCCTGACGGCGCTTTTGCGCCCTCGAGCGAGGCCGCCGCGGCGAATATCGAGCTCCTACAAATAAATCAGCCCCTGCAAGCAGCGGCGTCGGGTTACGCGCTCGAGCCGGAGTTCTTCCGCTGCATGCGCAGGAGCTGATGCTGCCATGGCCGTGTACTTTCTAAACTTGAAGACCTTCGGCCGCACGGGCGGCAGCAGCGCCGTTAGCGCCGCCGCTTACCGTGCCGGCGAGCGCCTACGCGACCAACGCACCGGCAAGACCTACGATCATTCCGAGAGGGTGGATGTCTTGCACAAGGAGATCGTGCTACCGAGCCGCTTCGCAGAGGAAGATATGGCATGGGCTCGGGATCGGGCGAGCTTATGGAATACTGCGGAAAGCGCCGAGACTCGCAAGAACGCGCGAGTCGCCCGCGAGTACCTGGTGGCGCTGCCCGCCGAGCTTTCGCCGCAGCAGCGGCTGGACCTGGTCCGGAGTTTTTCTCGGGAGCTCACCGACCGGTACGGCTTTGCAGTGGATTTCGCTATCCATGCGCCGCGCGATTTCCCCGGGAGCGATCCGCGCAATTATCATGCGCATTTGCTCGCAACCACCCGCGACATCACACGGGACGGACTTGGCGCCAAGACGACGCTCGAAATGAACGACCGAGACCGCGGCCAGCTCGGGCTGAAACCCGCAATCCACGAACTGTTGCATGTGCGGGAACGCTGGGCCGCCGTCACGAACGAGGCGCTGCACGCGGCGAACGTCGCGGCCCGCGTCGATCACCGCAGCCTCGTGGCGCAGGGCATAGACCGTGAGCCGAGGCCCCAAATCCCGCGCGCCGCATTCGAGATGGAGAGGCAGGGATATCGGAGCGTCGTGGCTGAACGAATGCGGGAGGAATACGCGGTGACGGGTGCAGGCGAGGTTGGACCGAACCGCTGGCCGCGAGGCGTCTGTCGCGGGACCGACCTCCGCGAAACTGACGGCGAACGCGGATTCGATGGCCTCTACACCGGCAACTCGCGGTGCCACCGTAAAACCGCAGAGCCTCGAGGACATTCGGCGAGAAGCTAGGGAAAACTGGCTGCGGATCCGCGAACAGCGGATGCAGCGGGCCGACGCGGTACCAGCGAAGCCCATCGAGCGCAGTCATGATGACGATCTCGCGCAGTGATTCAAGCCATCGAATACGCCTCCTGCTACGTGTACTCGCCCACTGGGACGGGGGCGGTGTGCGAACGTTCGCGACTGCTACGGACGCTGCTAAAGGCAGGCGACGCAAGCTTCATGCAGAAGTACGCCTGTCGCGTCCGCCAGCAGGCCGAAGACTCGCCACCACTTTCGGGTTTCTTCGACGCAGCTGATGTATTGGTTCCCGTGCCCGGAAGTACACCGCATTCGGAGGGAGACTCATGGACGGCTGAACATCTGGCTGTGGCATTGCTCAAGGTCGGCCTTGGCGGCGCGGCGTGGCCCGGCTTGCACCGGGTCCGAGCGGTCCGGAAGTCAGCGACGGCCGCGCCGGGCTACCGCCCGACGGTGAGCGTTCACTATGAGTCGTTCGTGCTCGAGCCCCCAACCATAGTTCCCAAAAGAATCGTGCTGATCGACGACGTCGTGACCAAGGGGCGTACCCTGCTCGCCGCGGCGAGCCGCGTGCAGGAGGCGTTCCCATGCTCCCAAATTCGCGCGTTTGCGCTGCTTCGAACCATGGGGTTCGTCCCCTGTGTGCAACAGTTGCTCGACCCCTGTACAGGGGAAATACGCTGGAAGGCCGGTGATGCGCACCGCAGCCCGTAGTGAAAACTACTGCATATTTTGACGCAACTTGCCTCCGTCCGGATCGGAGCATCATTCGTGATGCGTGGATCGAACGCGCTATACAGGCGCCGATTCGTCAATATCGGCAGGCCGATGGACGGCTTCGCCGCTGGGTTCAAGTACCGGAGATGGAAAACCGGTATCTTCGGGTTATCCTGTTGAGTGACGGCGAGACTGTCCATAATGCCTTTTTTGATCGTAGGTTTGTCCCATGAAAGTACGCTACTTTGCCGACACGGATACTTTGCTCATCGAGTTTCGACAGGCGCCCGTCGCCGAGACGCGCGACCTGGACGAAAACACCACACTAGACATCGACGCCCAGGGCAACATTTGTTCCATGACGGTTGAGCATGCCTCTGAGCGGGCCGGTGCGCCTCATTTTTCGTATGAAGAAGTCGCCGCCTAGATAAAATCGATAGCTGCCGGTGCGCGCAGTATTCTTTGGATCATGCAGCGTGGCGAAACCAAGCTTGCCCAGCGTCGACGCCAAAACTCCGCCAGGTAGCCGGCCGCTTCAGGGTCTGACTCAATTCGCCATTGCAAATCGCCTCGAGCGTGCATTGGCGAGCGCCGACGGCGTGACGGGCGCCCACTGCGTGCACGAACTATGGATGCGGGGCGAAATGTCCCTTAACGTCGAACGCGCGCTGGAGAGACTCTGGGGGCGGGCCGCCGCGTCGGTGCCGGAGTGGCTGCCGATGCGGTACATCGATTGGCTGCCCACCGCGTACGACGTCGCGCTCGGATTTCGTTCGGCGGGAAAGGGGCGTTCCAACATTTACCTGGTGCTGCTTGACTATCAAGATCGAGAGGCGGGCTACGGCGTGTACGTGGGCATGAGCAAGTACAGTCCGGCGCAGCGCTTCGATCAACACAAGGCGGGTATCCGTGCGGCAGGCAGCGTCTTGAAGCGGGGCGTCGAGGTGTTGACGGGACCCACACTGCATCTGCAATACATCAAGCGTTCCGAAGCTGCCCGCATCGAGGAAGAATTGGCGCTCGCGCTGGCGTCGGCCGGGCTACTGGTCAAGGGTGGCCACTGACGAGAACGCCCAATCAACCGTTGGCGAGATGCGCGAGCACAGCGTCCACCTGATCCGCGGCGCCCAAGATCACCGGGGTGCGTTGATGTATGGCGCTCGGCTGGATGTCGAGGATCCGCCGGTCGGCGCCGGCGTCGGCGACGGCCTTGCCGCCGGCCTGTTCGACGATCATGGCCATGGGATTGGCCTCATACATCAGCCGCAGTTTACCGTCCGGAGACTTCTGCGTTGGCGGGTAGAGAAACACGCCGCCCTTGAGCAGAATCCGATGCACATCGGCAACCATGGCGCCCGCATAGCGGCTCGAATAGCCGTTGTTCTGCGCCCAGTCGAGGTAGCGCCGGTAGCCTGCCGGAAAGGTCGTGCGGTTGCCTTCGTTGACCGAGTAGGTCTTGTTGCCCGGCGGAATTCGCAGGTTTCGTTCGACTCGCATGAACGCCCCGATACTGGGATCGAGCACGAACATGTCGACGCCCGTACCGATGGTCAGAACGAACACCGTTGACGAGCCATAGAGAACGTAACCCGCGCAAATTTGCCGCGCTCCGGCCTGCAGGAGAGAGTCCTCGGCGCGCTGCGCGTGGCCATCGTGCGCCAGGATGCTGAAAATCGTTCCCACGCCGCCGCAGACGTCGAGATTCGACGAGCCGTCGAGCGGATCGAACAACACACAGTAGCGCGGGACTCCCTGGTTGTCCTCACGCAGGATCACCGGTTCCTCGTTTTCCTCCGACGCCACGATGGCGACGCCCTCCCGGCCGCCCAAGGTTCGCAGCAGCACCTCGTTGGCGAGGACGTCGAGCTTTTGCTGCACTTCGCCTTGAACGTTCTCGCTGCCCATACTGCCGAGCACATTTTCCAAACGCGCGCGCCGCACCTTGTCGGCGATGATTTTCGCAGATATCGACAGCGCGGAAAGGATCCACGAAAAAGTGCCGCGGGCCTCCGGATGATCGGCCTGCTGCTCGAGGATGTGCGCTTGCAGGGTCATGATGCGCAATTCATCGCCTGCGGTGTTCATCAATTCTTCGGCACGGAGACCCCGGCGTTCACGCCGGGGAGGAAGTGCCGCTCCTGAGGGTGGGGTCTACGGCTGCTTAGAGTGCGGGCTGAGCAGCGAAACTGGTACTTCGCTGCCTGGGGCGGTGAAATAACGGGCCGACCATAAGCCCTCCTTCCAATAGCTCGCGCCGACGACTTTGAATTGAACATGAGTGGTGTGAAAGTGGACGTTTCTGTCCGCTTTAGAGTCTTCTCTAACGCCCTGAAAGGCATTAGCATTCGTCGATGTTGCTGGTCTATCGATACCGCATCAAATCCTTGACCGGACTGCTCAACAGCCAGGCTCGTGCCTGCAACTTTGTCTGGAATTTCTGCAACGACACTCAACAGCAGGCGCTGAAATGGAACAAGTGCTGGCCGAGCGGCTTTGACCTGAATCGGTTGACTGCGGGGAGCAGCAAGGAACTCGCGCTGCACGCGGGCACCATCAACGCCGTGTGCGAGCAGTACGCCAAGTCCCGCCGTCAGAGGAATCGACCGTTCCTGCGCTGGCGCGGCAGGCGCTCCTTGGGCTGGGTGCCGCTGAAAGGCCGCGATCTTAAGCGCGAGGGGGAGGCCTTTCGCTTTGCGGGACACACGTTTCGGGTGTTTCACTCGCGTCCGCTGCCCGAATGCAAGATCAAGGACGGCACGAATTTCTCGTGCGATGCCCGTGGGAACTGGTTCCTGAACATTGTCGTGGAGGTTGCGGCGGCCGAGCTGCGGCCGGTGCGCAGCGGTGTTGGCATCGACCTGGGCCTTAGGGACTTTGCGGCCCTGTCGAATGGCGAGAAGATCGAAAACCCGCGGCTGCTGCGGCAGCTCTCTGACAAACTCGCCAGTGCGCAGCGGGCCAGCAAAAGGCGTCAGGCGCGCGATCTTCACGCGCGCATCGGCAACGCGCGCCGTGACTTTCACCACAAGCTCTCGATCCGCATCGTTCGAGAGTTCGATTACATCGCGGTCGGTAATGTGAACGCTTCCGGACTCGCCAAGACCCGCCTGGCGAAGTCCGTCCTGGATGCTGGCTGGTCTTCCTTCCGACACATGCTCCGCTACAAAGCGACGGCGCACGGGGCCTGGTACGAGGAAGTCAATGAATCGTTCTCTTCCCGAGTCTGTTCGTCTTGCGCAAGCGAGACGGGGCCGAAAGGTGTCGCAGACCTCGGAATAAGAAGCTGGGTATGTTCTGAGTGTGGTGTCTCGCATGATCGTGATATCAACTCCGCTCACAATATCCTCTTCCGTTCGGGATATCGAACGCCTGCTGAGGGAATCCCCGCCCTTTAGCGCGGGGAGAATGTCAAGGCGCCAGAATGTCATACAATACCGTGATGATCACCGTGCACCACCTGAACAACTCGCGATCGCAGCGGGTCCTGTGGTTGCTCGAAGAGTTGGGCGTAGCCTATGAGGTGAAGCGCTACGAGCGGGACGGGAAAACGCTGCTGGCTCCTGCAGCGCTGCTGGCGGTGCACCCGTTGGGCAAGTCGCCCGTCATCGTCGACGGCACCGTTACGGTGGCCGAGTCGGGCGCCATCGTCGAGTACCTAATCGATCGCTACGGGGGTGGACGCCTCGTCCCGCCTCCCGGCACGCCCGAGCGGCTGCGATACACCTACTGGCTGCACTACGCCGAAGGATCGGCCATGCCGCCGCTGTTGCTCAAATTGATTTTCGATCGTGTCGCGAACAGCGGGGCGCCGTGGCCCATCAGTGCGGTTGCGCGCCGGATCGCGGGTACGGTGCAAAACGGCTTCATCAGGCCGCAGCTGAAACGGCATCTGGACTACATGGAGGCGGAACTGGCCGCACACCCCTGGTTTGCCGGCGCCGACTTCACCGCCGCGGATGTGCAAATGAGTTTTCCGCTCGAGGCTGCCGCTTCGCGCGCCGGTTTGAACGCCAGTCGGCCCCATTTGATGGGCTTCCTCGACCGCATTCACGCGCGACCCGCCTACAAGCGCGCGCTGGAGCGCGGCGGCCCTTATTCCTATTAGCCTGTAGAGACGTCGGGAGTTTTAAGTAAAGAATCCTAATACCAAAATCGGGTCTTGATACTCAAAAAAAGGGGGAGTAGCTATGTGGAAGTCGCCGAAAGTTGGAGCGGCATTGTTGGGAGTCGTGTTTCTCTGTCTCGCTGCGTGCGGGCAGAAGCCACCCGCGGCCGGGGCGCCCAAGGGCCCCTCCCCGGCCAGCCAGGAGTGGAACAAGGTCTCGGGAGCCTTCATCCAAAGTTATTTCGATTCGCAACCAGCCTTCGCCGCGAACTCCGGCCGGCACGAGTACGACGGCCAATTGCCGGATCTCAGCAATCACGGCCTGCGACGCCAAATTGCCCTGCTGCACGACGAGCGTAAGCAAATCGCCGCGGTCGATCCGCAGACATTGGAGCCGCGCGAGCGCTTCGACCGCGAATACCTGCTCGCCGTCATCGACAAGGATCTGTTCTGGTTGGAAAAAGCGAAGTTCCCATTCAGCAATCCGGCCTGGTACATGCAGAAGATCGATCCGGAGATGTATTTGAATCGCAATTACGCGCCGCTGGATGTGCGCCTGAAGGCCTACATCAAGTACGCGCGCGGAATTCCCAAAATGGCCAACGACATCAAGGCGAACCTGCAATCGCCCTTGCCCAAGACCTATGTCGAATTGGGTATCGCCCAGTTCGGCGGGTTGGCCGAGTTCTATGCGAAGAACGTGACGCCGGTGTTCGCGTCGGTGAGCGATCCCGATCTGCAAAAGCAGCTGAGCGATGCGGACACGGCGGCGGCACAGTCGATGGATGCTCTCAAGCTGACCCTGGTGGAGGAGCGCAAGAAAGCCACCGACAAGTTCGCGCTTGGGGCGGATCTGTACGCGCAGATGGTCGCCGACACCGAACGTGTGAATGTGCCCGTGGATCAGATCGAAGCCGCGGGCCGCGCCGATCTCGAGCGCAATACGGCGGCGCTCAAGACCGAGTGCGCCACGTACGCGCCCAAGGTATCGCTGCAGTTGTGTACCGCGAAGGTGGCCGCCCACAAACCGAAGGACGGTGCCGTCGAGGCCGCACGGGCGCAATTGACGATGCTGAAGGAATTCATCGTCACGAACAATGTGGTCTCGATACCGAGTACCGACGAGGTGATGGTTGCCGAAGCGCCGGTGTACAAGCGCTCCAATGCCGCATTCATCGAGGTGCCCGGACCCTACGATCATGGGGTTGCCTCCGTCTATAACATTGCGCCGCCCGACCCTAAGTGGAGCAAGGCGGAACAGGCCGCCTATGTTCCGAGCGAGGCGACCTTGTTGTTCACGTCCGTGCACGAGGTATGGCCGGGACATTTCCTGCAGTTCCTGCATTCGAACGCCAATCCGTCGAAGCTCGAAGCCCTGTGGGTTGGATATGCGTTCGCGGAAGGTTGGGCGCATTACTGCGAAGAAATGATGTATGAGAAAGGCTTGGGCAAGGGCGATCCGGAGAAGCACATCGGCCAACTCACCGACGCCTTGCTGCGCGATGTGCGCCTGTTGTCGTCCATCGGACTGCACACGCACGGCATGACCGTCGCGCAATCCGAGAAGATGTTCCGCGAGCAGGCCTTCCAGGATCCGGGCAATGCGCGCCAGCAGGCTGCGCGAGGCACGTTCGACCCTGCGTACCTGAATTACACGCTGGGCAAACTCATGATTCGCAAACTGCGCTCCGACTGGATCGCCAAGCATGCGGGTGCGGGTGCTCGGCGGCGCCTGCGGACGAGCAGGCGCTGTGGCATGACTTCCACGACAAGTTCCTGTCGTATGGCGGACCGCCGATTCCCCTGCTGCGCAAGGAAATGATGGGCGAGGAGGGCGGCGTGCTCTAAAGCCGCTAGTCGATGGCGACAATGATCCCGCTGTCCGCCCAGCTGGCGAGCAGGCTCGCGGCGCGCAGCGGGATCTCTTCTTCGGGCAGCCAATGCTAAGCGCCGCGCAGATTTCGCCGAATGTTTCGCCCCGTTGCGCGGAGTCGAGCGCCGCCGCTTCCTCGGCCGTCATGGAACGAAAATAATTCTGCAGATTTTGGCGCCATAGCAGCCACGGCACGGGGTGCTCGGCGCACGCCGGATCCGGGCGGCGCTTCCTCGCGGCTCATCGCCTGCCAAACGGCCGCCGTGTTCCATTCCAAGTGCAGGCGCCGCAGCGAGGGGTGGAATGCGAATCGAAGCTCGCCCCATGCCGACGGATCGATGGCAGAGAGTGCCGCGCGCGGCTTCGGGTCGGCGTCCGCTGCATCGAAGACTTCCGCCAGCGTCCATTCGAGCAGCGCCAGTTCCGCAAAGATGGGTTGTTCGGCATAGGGCGGGCGCCGCGCGAGAAATTGCGCGAGCTCGCCGCCATACCAGCGAATCGAGCGATGCACCGACGGTTGCGCGGCCACGAATGCCGCGCCCAGCGCGGCAAACTCCTCGTCGCCGAGCACCGCATGCAGCACGGGGTAGGTATCGTCGAGCGCTTCGATCAGCCGTCACCCGGTAGGCGTTGCGGTAAATGCCTAAGCGCGCATCGATGGTGAGCGGCGGCGCATCGACGATCGCGTCGGCGATCGCGCTCGGTTCGCCCAGCAAGTGCGTTTTGCAGATCGCTCTGCAGTTCGCGCAAGCCCGGCATCAGGCCGCCTGCGCGGGCCGCAGCTGCGGCCGAGCTCAGCGCGCGGTCTGCAACTCCGCGACCAGCTCATCCAACGGCGGAATGTTGTCGTCGCGCTCGATCATGGTCGGCACCGCGCCGAAGTGCGCCACAGCCGCGCGGTAGAGATTCCAGACCGGCTCGACGATCGGATGATCGTGAGTGTCGATGAGGTGGCCGCCCATATCGCTGTGGCCGGCGAGGTGAAATTGACGCACCCTATCCTTGGGGATTGCCCGCAGGTACGTCAGCGGGTCGAAGCCATGGTTGACGCTGCTGACGTAGATATTGTTGATGTCGAGCAGGATGGCGCAATCGGCGCGCTGCGCAACCTCGCGCAGAAACTCCCACTCGCTCATTTCGGATGCATGGAACGTGAGATAACTCGAGACGTTTTCCAGCAGGATCTGCCTGCCGAGCGCGTCTTGTACCTGGCCGACTCGAGCCACCACCGTGGCCAGCGCTTCCTCGGTGTACGGCAAGGGCAAGAGATCGTGCAGGTTGCGTCCTTCGATCCCGGTCCAGCACAGGTGATCGGAAATCCAATGCGGTTCGATGCGTGCGGCCAGGGCCCGAACCGCGGCAAGATACTCAAGATCGATGGGATCGGTGCTGCCGATCGAGAGCGATACGCCGTGCATGACGAGCGGGAAGCGCTCGCGTACGCGCTCCAGGTAGTGCAGCGGCTTGCCGCCCGGAACGAGATAGTTTTCGGTGATGACTTCGAGCCAATCAATGGCGTGAGGCTCGCTCAAAATGGCCTCATAGTGCGGAGTCCGGAGGCCCAGACCAAAGCCGGCGAGTTTCATGGATGTTGCTGCGAACCGGGGCCGGGCGTTTCCTCACACCCGGCCCCATGACTTGAAGCCCGATCGGCTTACTTCGGCGGCGGCCTTCGCCTTTGCCGCTTTGCAGTCTGCCTTCGACATGGACGTCCAGCCCTGGCCCTTGCAGCTGTTCATGCCCTTGCAGCTGTTCTTTGCGCCCTTGCACTCGGACATGCCCTTACAGGAATTCACACCCGCGCAATGGACCGTCGCTGCGTCCGCCGCGAACGATGCGGTGGGCAACGCAGAAGTGAACAGCATCGCGGCGGCAGCCGCCAATGTCGCGCTCGACAGTTTATTGATCTGCATGATTTAAATCCTCAATGGTTTTTGAACGCAGCGATATTGCTGCTCCCTAGCTAAGACCCGGCCAACAGCGGCGATTATTACTCAATTGTCTAAGCTTATGCGGTATTGAATGATTGCAGCGCCGTGAGATGACCACCCATGGGTTGTAATTTGTTCATTTCACCAATAACTGCATCCAAGACAGCGGGCTAACCGAATAAGCAGCCCCGATCGATCATTGCCGTGGAGCGCCATTCATTAAATTTTCGTTATGAAGAGCTTCACTTGTTTGCGCGACCTCGGCTCGCGCATGCGCGGTCTTCCTGTTCCGGCGTAACGTCGCGATCGTCGCGGTCTGTGGTCGCTGCTGTTCGCGATGGCGGCGGCCACTTAGGCGCGGGCTGCCGATCCGCTTCGCCCGCGCGTTATGTTGGTGTGTGCCTCGTGAATGCATGAGCAGTGCGGCTCTCAAGATCATTTCACCGCAGCAGCGCGGGGCGATTATTGGGCGCCGCGCCCGTGGGAATTCTCGACGCGACGAGAGGCGCGCGCTGGCGGTAGGTCGCGTTTGAGCGTCATGGGTCGCGGGGTTTGGCGCCTTACCAACGCATTCTTTCCATGCGCCCCGGATGCAATTACAAGCGATCTGGCTGATATATCGATGTTGCTTATTCGCTACAATGGCCTTTTGAGCTGCGATGTCACTGGTTGAGCCCGGGTGCCGGGTCGGTCGGACGCGGGGATGAAATGGTTCCCCCGTGCCACGAGGCGGTCAATTTCGATCCAATTTAGCGTTGAAACTCGATTTGGGCCGTTGAGGCGTCTTGGCAACACTCGTTTAGCATGTTGTAATTGGCCCATATCGCTGATGGCTGCTTGGGATGACGCGGCTGCGCTGCGCTAGCACTCAGCCATACTGAACTTATCGATTACAACGTTTAGGGAGCAGCAAATGGGGAATAATCGCAAATTGCAGTATGCAATCCGCGCCGCGCTCGCCGCCGCCGCCGCAACGGCGCCGCGCCGACGGCATTTTCGCAGACCGTAGCCGCCACAGCGCGGCGGCGACCGACACGACACTGCAGGAAGTCGTGGTAACCGGATCGCGCATTCGCCATCCCGAACGACATCTCGATCAGCCCGATCACGACGGTCACGGCGCTCGAGATCGCAGCAAACCGGCCTGGTGCGCACCGAGGACATGCTGAACAACCTGCCGCAGGTGGTCGCTGAAAACAGCTCCGGTCAATCGATCAGCTCCAACGGCACGGCCACGGTCAGTCTGCGCGGCCTGGGCTCGCAGCGCACCCTGGTGCTCATCAACGGCAGGCGCATGAATCCCGGCGGCGCCGGCGGTACTCCGGCGGCAACGCCAACGCCCGACATCAATCAGATTCCCGCGGCCATGATTCAACGCGTCGACGTGCTGACCGGCGGCGCATCCGCCGTGTACGGCGCCGACGCCGTTGCGGGCGTGGTCAACTTCGTCATGGACACGCATTACCAGGGCGTGCAGGCTGGATGCGGACTACGGCTACAACAGCACAAGAACAACAACCAGCAATATCTTGGCCTGCTGGCGGCGGCGGGCGACCGATACCGCCGAGCACCACCAACACCGGGCGAACAGAGCGTCTCATTCCTCGCCGGCTCGAACTTTGCCGACGGCAAGGGCAATGCCACGGCTGTATTTCACTTACTTCAACAGCTCGCCGGCGGTCGGATACCAGTACGACTATGCGGGTTGCACGCTCAATACGCCGAGCAAGCTGCCCGGACCCGGCGGTCTGAAGTGCGGCGGCTCGAGCTCGAGCGCCACCGGCCGCTTCTTGGAATTCGGCAAGGTCGGCGGCGGCAATTACGCGATCCTCGGCCGATGTGACGGTCGATCAAAAGCCCGGCGGCATTCGCTCCTTACACCGCGGCGGATTCCTACAACTACGGTGCCTTGAGCTACCTGCAGCGCCAGGCGGAGCGCTACACGGCCGGCGCATTCTTGAACTACGACGTCAACGACTATGCCAACGTGTACATCGGAGTTCATGTTCGCGCGCAATACCTCGAGGCCGCAGTATGGTCCCAGCGGTGCATTTGCGTTCATGACACCACTGATCAGCTGCGCGAATCCGCTGTGAAGCGCGCAGGAAATGGCGCAACCTCTGCTCGCCGGCAACATTGGCGGCGAACCAGGCCACCTTCGGCCGTGGCGCCGGCCAAGCAACGTTCGACTATGTACCTCGGCCCGCCGCAACGTCGAGAGCGGCCGCGCCTCGACAACTACACCTCGAATTCATCCGCCAGGTGCTCGGGGTCAAGGGCAAGATCGCCGAGCCTGGTCGCTACGATGCGTACGCTCAGGTGGCTATCACGCAGTTGGTGACATCAAGGCAACTACCTCGGCACGCCGCAGATCGACAATGCGCTCAACGTGGTACCGAACCCGGCGGTCGGCGGCGTCACGACTTTGCCGGCCGGCGCACCGGTCTGCGCGTCGGTCCTCAATGGCTTCCGACCCGACGTGCGTACCGTGGAACATCTATCAGCCGGGCGGAGTCACCGCGGCGCAGCTCGCTTACCTGACGGTTCCGTCGACCTACGCGACCATGGCGACGGAATACATCGCGCACGTGGACGTCACGGGTGATCTCGGCAAGTACGGCATCCAGATCCCGACCGCTCCAGCGGCTTGATCGGTCAACCTCGGCGCCGAATGGCGCGAGGAAAAGTACGATTTCAGTCCCGATTACATCTTTACGAAATGGTTTCGCGGGCGGCGGGCGCCGTCCAAGCCGATCGACGGCGAGTTCCGCGTGGCGAAGCATTCACCGAAATGACCTGCCCATCATGGACGATCAAGCCCGGCGCCTATGACGCTGTCGGCGAATGCCGGCTACCGCTACTCGAGCTACACCGACGGCTTCGATACCAACACCTACAAGATCGGCCTCGAGTGGGCGCCGATCCAGGACATCCGCTTCCGCGGCGGCTACAACCGCGCGATTCGCGCGCCCAGTATCGACGAACTGTTCGAGCCCCCGGTCGTCGGTGCGGGCGGTACGGCGGATCCTTGCTGGGGACCGCGGTCGGCCGATCGGCCACACGCAAGTTGCAGTGCGCAGAACACCGGCGTGACGGCCGGCGGAATTCGGCCACATCGCCGGAACCCGGCGGCGCAGATCAACACCCGGTCGGCGGCAATCCGACCTGACGCCGGAAAAGGCCGACACCTACACGTCCGGCTTCGTGTTTCAGCCGAGGTTCCTGTCCGAACTTGGTGGCGTCCGTCGACTACTACGACATCAAGATCCAGAACACGATCACCTCGTTGAGTTCCAACACGATCGTCAACAATTGCGGCTCACGGGCCTGCATCGCTGTGCGGCCTGATTCATCGCGGCGCGGGCACGGCTCGTTGTGGTTCAACAGCACACGAACTTCGTGAATGCGCGACGAGGTCAATATCGGTACCGTCTCCACCAAGGGCATCGACCTTGCGCATCCCACTACAAGCTCGATGCCGGCGCGGTCGGCAAGTTCAACTTCACGTTCGGCCGACACGTACACGAAGGACTTCTTGACGCAGCCCATGCCGAGCGGCGGCTCCTACGACTGCGCGGGATATTGGGGCTCCACCTGCGGCGCACCGCTGCCGAAAATGCGTCAAGTGTTCACGATCAACTGGGGATTGCCGGTGCCGGGCCTCGACTTGACGGTGAAGTGGCGCTTGATCGGTCCGTCGAAAGTGGATCAGCGAGAGCCAGGACCCGCAGTCTGGCGGGAGCGTTCTATGCGTCACTGCGCAGATCCCGGGCTACAACTACATCGACTTGTCGGCTAACTATGCGGTGACCAGCTGGATCGACTTCCGTGTGGGCGTCAACAACATCGCGGACAAGAACCCGCCGCTCGTCCTCAACGGCAACGCTGTCGAACTGCCCGAACACCACGTGTAATGACAACACCTGGACGGGTACGTACGATACACTGGGCCGGTATCTGTATGCGCATGTGAGCGTGAAGTTCTAAAAGAACGAAGTGTAGGTTGTCGAGTTGATTGACGGCGGGCTTCGGCCCGCCGTTTTTCTTTGCTGCGGTACCATGGCTTCAATGACCAGCAGCAGCGCGAAGCTCGAGCGGGCGCTCAACTTGCATCGACAAGGACGACTCGCCGAGGCCGCATCCGTCTACCGCGAGGTGCTCGCGAGCGAACCCAACCATGCCGATGCCTTGCACCATCTCGGCCTCGTCATGGCGGCGATGGGGCGCGGACCGGATGCGGTCGGGCTCATCGGCGCCGCCGTTCAGCTGCAGCCGGCGAACGCGGCTATGCACGCCAACCTCGGCAGTGCGTTCAGCGAGATGGGGCGCTACGACGAAGCGGTCGCATGCTTCGATCGCGCCGTGGCACTCAAGAGCGACCTCGCGGCCGCCTACCTCGGCCGCGGTTGTGCGCTTCTGCAGCTCGGTCGACTCGAGCCTGCACTGGCTAACTTAGGAAAGGCCGTCCGGCTCGCCCCCCAGGATGCTCGAGCGCACAACAGCTTAGGGGTAGCCCTCGAGCGTGCCAATCGGCCGGAGGACGCGCTGCACTGCTTCGAGCAGGCGCTCGCATTCGATCGCGACAATGCTGAAGCGCACCACAATCTCGGTCTCGTTCTCGCGGTCCAAGGTCGGCACGCGGATGCGCTGGCCAGCATCGAGCGCGCACTGGCGTTGCAGCCAAGGCAGGCGGCGGCGCACGCCAACCGGGGCACCCAGCTGCTGGCCCTCGAGCGTGCGGCCGACGCTCTCGCGAGCTTCGATCAGGCGCTCGCCCTCCAGCCCGATGATGCGACTGCGCACCACAATCGAGGTCTCGCGCTCATGAGCCTCAAACGCCACGCGGAGGCGCTGGCGAGCTTCGACCGTGCGCTGCAAATCGCGACCGAGTCACGGGCCGTCGCATCGGTGGCGCGCCCAGGCGTTGATCGCCCTCGGGCGGCCGGAAGAGGCACTGGCGAGTTTGGACCGCACGCTTGCGCTCGCGCCGCCGGAGTTCGAGACGCACTTTCAGCGTGGCGTCGCGCTCGCCAAGCTCGAACGCTACGAAGAGTCTGTCGCCAGCTTCAGCCAAGCGCTGGCTCTCGATCGGAACTCCGCCGATGCGTTCAATAACCGCGGCGCCGTGCTGGTGCGGCTGTTCCGGCCCGCTGAGGCGCTGCACGATTTCTTGAACGCAGTCGTGCGCCGCCCGGATTATGCCGACGCGTACATCAATGCCGGCAATGCCGAGAAGGGCCTGGGCCGTTACGAGGAGGCCCTGCACAATTTCGAGCGCGCCTTGACGATCAGGCCCGACGACCCTATCGCCACCTGGAGCAAGGCGGTGCTCAAGCTCACGCTTGGCGAGTTCCGAGAGGGCTGGCCGCTGTATGAGGCCCGCTTCAGGCTCGAGACACGCAATTCCGCAGCAACGCAACTTCGGCGTGCCACGCTGGTCCGGCGCAGAGCCGCTCGAAGGCAGGACGCTGTTGGTTCACTCCGAACAGGGGCTGGGCGACACGCTGCAGTTCTGCCGCTATATCGGCCTGCTCGAGGCCCGGGGCGCCAAGGTGATCTTTGAAGTTCAGCCGCAGCTCAAGAAGCTGTTGCAGTCTCTCGAGACACGCGCCGCGATCATCGGCCGCGGCGAGCCGCTGCCGACATTCGACCTCCACTCGCCGCTGCTGAGTCTGCCGCTGGCCTTTCGCACCGACCTCGACAGTATTCCCGGCGGCGTGCCCTACCTCAAGGTCGATCCGGCTGCCATGCGAGCGTGGAAAGACCGGCTTGCCGCGTTGCCGGGCTTGCGGATCGGATTGAACTGGCACGGCAATCCCGAAGCGGAGAAGCAGTCCGCATTGCAAGCGCGATCATTTCCGTTGAGCGCCGCTGCGGCTCTGGCGCGGCTTCCCGGCGTAAGCCTCGTGTCGCTGCAGAAGGGCCCGGGCGCCGAACAGCGCGGCCAGACGGAATTCGGCGCAGCGGTCGCCCAGTTGACCGATCCGCAGCACTTGGGTCCCGATGAAATCGCCGGCGAAACAGCGGCCATCATGATGGGCCTCGATCTCGTCATCACCGCCGACACCGCTCTCGCCCATCTCGCCGGCGCGCTGGGCGTTCCGGTCTGGATCGTTCTGCAGGCGGTGCCGGACTGGCGCTGGCTCACCGAGCGCGACGACAGTCCGTGGTATCCGTCGATGCGGCTGTTCCGCCAGCGTACGCCAGGCGACTGGCCGGAAGTGCTCGACCGCGTGGCGGCGGAGCTAGCGACGGCGGGCGTGCGGGGCCGTTGAGGGCGCAGCGGCCAGGCCCTCAACGCGCCCGCCGGTCACTTGCCGATCTGCGGCCTGTCGTTCTGAATCGTGCGCATCGCTTCCTGTCCGTTCAGACGCTGGGCCTCGATCGATTCTGCCGTATTGCATGATTTCGTTTCGAAACGCGAGCCTATCTGCTGTTCCCTGCGGCAGAAATATTTTTCGCCATGGCGCATCTCGAGCTTGTAGCCTTGGGAAAGGATGTCTTTCTCCAAGGGGGTCAACTCCGGCTTGGTGCCGACGACGGTGAGCCCCGGTTTGACGGAGGTCGATGCGGGGGTGGAGGGCGCCGCGTTCTGTGGAGCGGCGGGCGCCGCGGCAGCGCTCTTTTCACCGGCCGGCGGCACTGCGCCTTGCTCCGCGGTGGGCGTCGCAGCCGCCGGTGCCGAGGGTTGCGAGGGGGCCGATGGTTGGTCTCCTAGCGCTTGTTGACATAAGACAACCGCACACAAAACGGTAAGCAATCCAGCGCTCACTCTCACGTTTCCATCTCCCGGCTGATCTCAAGGCCTGCATTATAATCCACTACGGGGGCGCGACGTCCTGAATGATTCTTACCGCGATCTCAGAGCGCTGAGTTTGCGAACTCTGGTCGGTGTGGTACAGCGCATTGAGAAAGGCTCGATCCCACGCGGTCAGGCCCGTTGGCCGGGAGTCCGGGGATTCCGCGAACAGCCGTAAGACCGTGGGGGCGTTCCCGACGTCGGTTTCGAACCTCGATGTCGGTCAATCCAACCATGGCCGCATAATCGGCAAGCTGAACGTAACTTAAGCCCTGGCTGCGGTTGGTGTCGACGATGACGAAGGCCAACGTCAACCCCCACACGTCGCCACGGGCCAGGCGCGACGCCTCGTATTGGCAGCTGACGGGCGCCGCGCGGTTGTCCGCGGAGATGGCGCCGCATGAGGCATCCTCGCTGGTGGGCATGTCATGCCGGCTCGTGATGGCCGCGTTGTGCCAGACGCGCACGGCCTCAGGATTCGATGGACTCAAGAAGCGGCGGATCGCCGGCATGCCTGCATCTCGGTCGAAGAAGCGATGACTGTCGCGATAGATCCGCTTGATCAGCTGGTCGGGATCCGAGGTGAGCACCAGATAGAAATTGTATTCACAATTCCGTCGCGCAACGTGCGCTCCGGCCGACGCCGCGATTTGCGATAGGCGCGCAAGGACCAGTGCGCCCTCCTCGTCTGGCAACCCCGCCACCGCAAAGCACAGCGGCGCACGCCAACGAGGGATTGCACCGTCGTAGTACCGCGGATTGTGGGTAATCCCCTCGACAAAGCCGTTTACCCGGCGTCGCAGAGCCTCGCGCTGCGCTTCAATCGTCACCTGAGGCAGGGAAGCCCGGTCGGGGTCCGGCGACGTAGGACTGTCCGATTCCGCCTGGGGCGATACGGGCACGAACGGCGGCAAGGCCCACGTGGCGCAGCCGCAAAATGCGGTGAGTAGGCCCAAGCCTATGGCCGGGAGCGCACGGGTACGAGCTGGCAGCACGGAAGTCTAGATTTCCTGTCTCTATCGGCGCCTTAGAATCGCACACCAGCTTGCCGCACTCAACGGCGCGAAACCCGCGACGATCGGCTAGGCGAACCAGCAATTGGTCGCCACCGTGATCCGCGTGTCCCGCCCATAAAAAGGCGCGACTTCGTGGAACACATAGGAGGGAAACATGATCAGCTGACCCGCTTCGAGCCGAAATTCCAGCGGACGCAGGGCAAACGCGCGATGCAGCGGGGCGGTGGCCGGATCGGTGTAGGCGTCTGCGCCTTGCCGAGTATCCATAAAGCGCAGTACGCCACTGTCGGGATGGTCGGGAGCGGCTTCGCCGGCCCGTACGCAGTACACGGCGGACCAGGATGCGAGCGGATGGTTGTGGGCGATGAAGGAGCCCGCGTAGCGCGAGATGTGGAACCAGGTGTGGTTGTGGAACTTGAGCCGGGCGATGTCCTCGGCCCGCAGCGTCGTAGTCTCGATCACCATTCGGGCAACCGCATCCAGCATGAAGCGGCGCAGCTCCTGGACACAGGTCTCGGGCCAGCGAAACAGATTGAAGCGGCTTTCGAAGGTCTCCGCCTGCGGTACGTGGCTCGGCGTGGGATTTCGATGTTCCTCGGTCTCGCGCGCCAAAAACAGTGCCTCGAGCTCGCGGTTCAGGCGCTCGCAGGGCGCGAGGCGCACCTCGCCGAACGGCACCGCAAATAGCGGCTGGACCGTGAATCGCCGGGCTTCACCATCGCGCCATTCCCTGCTGGCCCGGCGCCACGAAGCGAACCCGGACCGTGACCAGCACCAGCTGCCCCGGAGAGCGGAGCAGCGCGATCTCGTGAGTGAGCGATGCCGGGAAAACCGCCATGTGCCCCGGTACCGGCCGCCAGCTGTAGTGGCCCGGCGTGAACGGCATCCGCATCACGGCATTGGTGGCATCCGCGAACATGGTGCCGAGCCGCGACTCGTAGAGCCGCAGCAGCGCCGCTGTCGGCGCGGGCCGCTGAGGGCTCCGGCGCGGCGACACAGTAGATGCCGCACCAAGCCGTCAGCGGGTAGTTGGCTGCCGGCACGCGGCCGTCCGGCTGACGACGTGAACCAACCGCGCGCCTGCAGGGCGAACGAATCGAATTGCGCGGCGGTGAAGTCGTTGACGGCGCTCGACCACCGACGTACACGCCGCGAACAATCGCTGCGCCGAGCAGCGCACCGGCTCCTCCGGCCACTCGAGCAGATCATCACGGCTGCGGTAGCACAGCGGATCGCGCCTGCGGCCTGAGCCTCGGCGGCGCATGCGTGCCGCGAACAGCGCGGCGAGTGCCGGGTTCAGCGCGTCCGCGTCCGGCAGCGGCACGACGCCGAATGGCGTCGCGAGAATCGGCACGACGAGTGGGCGGCGTGGCATTCATGCGGGCAGAAGGTCGGCAAGGTAGTCGCGCAATTCCTGGAGTTCGTCGGCGTAATGACGCGAGCGTCCCGAGGATGTGCGATACAGCGGCTCGCGGACCTGCCAGACACTGGCGGTCTTGACGACGAGTCCCGCCGGCGCAGCCTGCGGCACCGGCGCCGTCCCATCGAAGCCCAAGAAACGCGTACAGCCGCTGCAGCGCGGGCTGTGGGCTCGCTCACCAGCGCATCGTAGTCGAAGTCGAAAATATCGGCCGCGAACATGCTCTTTCCAATGCGTCATCAGCCGCCGATATTCGCGGAAATAATGTCCGATATCCATGAGGTCGAGCGCGTAGCTCATCTGCTGATCAAGATGCAGGAAATAGATCGACAGGCAGTTGTCGAGCGGATTGCGCGATCGTGTGCACGATCCGGGCGTCCGGAAACAGGCTCTTGATGAGGCCGATGTAGAGAAAATTATCGGGACGCTTGTCGATCACGTACGTCGGGCGTGCTGCGACACGCGCTCGAGTTCCGCGCGATAGCGCTCGGCGATGGCGTCGAGGCGCTCGGCGGACAAGGCGGCGAGAGATTCGGGAAACGGTGCGAGTTCGCCGGCGACGAGGCGCGGCAGGAAATCGAGCTCGCCGCCGGCCGCAACTCCGGGCAGGCCGGCCAGCAGCTGCTCGGTCAACGTCGAGCCCGAACGAAACATGCCGCAGATGAATATCGGGCTCGCGGCCGCACGGCGCCGGCGCTGCGGGAGCACGCTGCGTGGCGGTGCCGCTCGCGATCAGACGATCGACGAACGCGTGCTGCCATGCGCCGGTCGTAGCGTACGCCGTGCGCGCCGACGCTCGCCCGGCTCGCCTGGTTCGCCCCACGATAGGCGGCGAACGCAGCCGGGTACTCGCCCGCGGCGTCGAGGATCCGGCCGAGCGCAAAACCGAAGCTCGCGCGCTCGGCGGCCGATGCCGCTCGGATCGGCGACCGCGCGCATGAGCCGCGCCGACCAGGGTCGGTTCCGCGGCCTCTCGCGGCTGCAGGTTGGCGAGCGCGCCAGCGCCTCGAAGCAACGCGGTTCGAGCTCAAGGATCTGCGCGTAGATGCGCCAGGGCTTCCGCGCGCCGCCCGAGGTCCTCGCAGAGATTGCCGAGATTGAGGAAGCGCGGGGATAAAGGCGGGATTCAAGGGACAGGGCCGCCGCAACTCGCCTTCCGCCTCCGCGTGCGCCGCAAGTAGTCGGTGTAGATCACGCTGCGGTTGAGGTGGGCTTCCTCCGGACGAGACGACTCCTGCTTGAAGTGCCTTCTGATAGGAATCAAGGGCATCGTCGAGACGCCGCGCCTGGCGTTGCAGTACGGCCAGATTGAACCAGGACTCGGCCAGTCCCGGCCAGCGCGCGAGTATGCGTTGATAAGCTTCGATGGCCTCGGGAACGCGATTCTGGCGGCTGCAGCTGCGTAGCTTCGCGCAACAGCGCGTCGGGAACTCCCGTCAAGGTCACCTCGGTGGACGCGGTACGATCGTCGCGATTCTCTCGCATTTGCGGTCACCGCAAATTTATGCAAGATCCGCCGATGGCCCGCGACCTCGACACCGACCTACAGACGCTCAATACGGTTCTGGCCTTCGCTCAGAATCGCGATTTTGAACGCGCCGCGGCGCTGGCCGAGAAGACGCTCGCGAGCGGCTTCGAGCATCCGCTGCTGCTCAACGTGCTTGCCACGCGGCTGGAGCAGGAGGGCAAGTTCGAGGAGTCTCTGCGCTTGCTCGAGCGCGCCGTCGCCATCGCGCCGGGCGACATGGGCGCGCGCAACGCCTTGTCGATTGTGCCTGCAGCGCCTCAATCGGCCTGCGGAAGCGCTGGATCACGTCGACAAGCTCCTGAAAAAGCATCCCGGATCTGGGCTTTGCCCATGCCAACAAGGGCAACGCGCTGATCTGCGCTGGGATGGCTCGGCCGCGCGAAGCAGAGCCACTTGCGGGCGTTGGAGTTGGAGCCCGGCAATTTCGTTGCGATGGCTGCGCTGGGCTCGATCGCCACTCACCGCGGCGAGCACGATGAGGCGCGACGCTGGGCGGAACAGGCGCTTGCGGCATCTCCCGGCTTTCCGGACGCCGTCTTGAGCCTGGCCGCCGCTGAACTTGCGAGCGGCGCGACCGCCCGCGCGGAGACGCTGCTGCATCAGCTGATCATCGACTCACGCGCCGGGCCGTCCGACAAGGCGCGCGCGACCGGCTTACTGGGGGATGTGTCTCGACGCGGCCGGCCGGTACGCCGAGGCGTTCGACGCATACACGCGCCTGCAACGAGGCGCTGCGGCAAATTCATCGGCGCTTCGCGAACGGAACGAGCATGCTGGCGTACACGCGGGCTCTGAGTGCGGCAATGGAGCAATGTCGGTCCGCAGCCTGGTGCGCAGACCGGCGCCGGTGCCGGTGGCGACTCCGGCCGACCCGCTCGGACACGTGTTTCTGCTTGGTTTTCCCCGCTCCGGCACGACGCTGCTGGAGGTTGTTCTCGACGGCCACCCGCAGGTCGCGAGCATCGAGGAGCATGAACTTCTGACCGACGCCGTGCTGCGGTTCATGCGCGAGCCCCTGAACTTGGAACCGCTGGCGCGGGCGGAGGAGAGCGAGCTGCGCGCGCTGCGGACGGCGTATTGGGACGGCGTGCGCAGCGCCGGCATCGACCCCGCAGGCAAGGTGTTCGTCGACAAACATCCGTTGAACACGCTCAAGTTGCCGCTCATCGCACGGCTGTTTCCGCGTGCAAAGATCCTGTTCGCGATGCCGCGATCCGCGCGACGTCGTGCTCAGCTGCTTTCGGCGCCGCTTCAAGATGAATCCCGCGATGTATGAGCTGCTCACTCTGCCGCGGCGCAGCGGCGTTCTACGATGCGGTCATGCGGTTCGCCGATCAGGTGCGTCCGCTGCATGGGGCTCGACTGGCATGTCGTGCGCTACGAGAGCTCTGGTGAGCGATTTCGAGCAGGAGACGCGCGCGATTTGCGAATTCTGGGATCTCGAGGGCGGTCGCCGGCATGGGCGATTTCGCGGCTCGCGTGCAGGAGCGCGAACACGCAACTCCGAGCACGGCGCAGCTCGCGCGCGGCCTCGTTCGATCGGACGTTGACCACTGGAAGCACTACAGCGCGCCGCTTCAGCCAATCCTGCCCGCGCTCAACTCTTGGGTGGAAGGCCTTGGGTATCCTCCGTGAGTGCCGCGGTTGTCGGCGGCACTTGGACGGCTACTGCGTGCGGCGTACGTGGAAGGAGTGCTTCGACGGAGTCAGCATCAGGAACGAGCCGAGCGCGCCTCGCTTGATCGTTACCGGATCGCCCGGGCCCAGGCGAGCGTCGTCGGCCGCATCGACAAACACCCATGTCTGTCCGTTGTCGAGTACCACGTAAGCGCGCCCGGCGCGATTATCGATGAGCTTCGTGACGCGTGCCTGAACCGAAGCCGGCCCCTCCGGGGGCGCATGCGGTTGCGCCTGTGCGTGCTGCTGAGCTTCGGTCAAGCCGAAATTTCGCGGGTCGCTTGCAAAGGACGCTATGGGGGTAGGCGCCGGTGTCGCTGCGGGAGCGGCAGGCGTTGCGTTCGTCGCGGCGCCGGCGGTCGGCGGTGCAGGCGCAGGTGCAGGTGCAGGTGGGGTGCGGGTCGGTGCCGCAGCCGCGGCGGGCGCCGAACGACCTGCGAGCGCATCGTAGCAGGCGAGTCGGGCGTCGGGAGCCGCGATTCCGGCGCAGCGTGCCAGGTCGCCGGCGGTGGGCGACGTGGCTGAAAACGCGGACACAGAGATGCCAAGCAGCAGCGTGATGCGCGCCAAGCGCGCGGCCGCAACGCAGCGACCTCATAGGCCCTGCTCCGGGCCGACCGAGTAATACTGTCCGTAGATCTCGGTGGCGGCTTGGATCATGTCGCGCTCCGCCGCGCTCAACAGCGGGTTCCATACGTCAAAGATGAGGACGGCGCGCGGCGTATCCGATAGATTCCAGGCTTCATGCTCGATGGTGTCGTCGAATACCCAGGCCTGGCCGGGGACCCATTCGCGGGTGGTCGCGCCGACCCGGAACCCACAGTCAGCCGGCACGACCAGCGGTAGGTGCACCGTGCAGCGCGTATTGGTGACCCCTGTGTGCGCCGGGATGCGAGTATTCGGATCGAGGATCGAAAAGAACGCGGTCGGCGCCCGGCGCTCGACGCGGCAGCGCGGCGCGGTTTCGAGCATGCGCGCGCGTCACCGGGCAGCGCGCGATATGGCCCGGCGACGGCTTCGCTCTGATTCCAGAGAAAATAGGCACTCCAGCGCCGCGAGCGATTCAGCTCCCGGAACTGGTCGACGGGCAGTCCGTCGGGGAAATCGATATACGGCTGCAGCCCGTCGCGATCGGCGACCATTACTCGCAGCAGCTCCGCCCGGATCTCGGCGGTCGCGGCCTCAATGGCGTCGAGCCAGGGGAAGTCCGAGCGTTCGAAGAATTCGATGGCCGGCAGCTCCGGAAAGTACATCCAGGTGGGCTGCGAGTGATAAGACCGGCGCTTTCCCATGAGGGTATCGAGGCACAGGTCGACACGGCGCTGACGGGCGCCTCCATGGCGCTCGCGGATCTGGGCGAGGGGCTCCTCGAGCGCGGCGTTCAGCCCCGCGAGGTCGGCATCAACCACCGCCTTGGCATGGGCGAGGGCATCCTTGATGTTGGACGGTACCTCCGCGCCCGGCGCGAGACAGGCGAGCACGTTCTGGTAGGTGCGTGCGGCGTTGCGCGGATCGCCGGTCTCCTCGAGATAGGCGCCTTTCTGCAGCAGCGCCGATAGATGCCGCGGCTCGAGCGCAAGCGCCTTCTCGATCGCGTCGATCTCCTCCGCGCGGCGGCCAAGCAGCTTGAGGCTCGACGCGAGGTTAGCCCATAGCGTGGGATGTTTCGGATCTCCCGCCGTCGCCCGCGCAAATAGCGCCTGTGCCTGGTCGGGCGCGCCGCGGGCCAGCATGCGCACGCCGAGTTCATTGAGCACCGCGGGATGGTTCGGCGCCTGCTGCGCGACTCGCGCCAGCAGCTGGTCGGATTCCGGTATCCGTCCGGCGGCCGCTGCCGCCTTGGATGCCTGCAAAACGCGGATGATGGTGGCGTCGTCGAGCGGCGCGGGGACGGCGGTATTCACGCGGACGATTGTATAACACCTCGCGCGGGGGCTTCACGTTGCGTTGACTTGCCTAACCAAGTCCGTTTAGATCGCTGCCAATTACGGTTCCTGGAGTTCTCGATTTGACACCGAGCGCCTCTGTCGATCTCGAGCTCATGCGCGCCTCACAATTGCTCGACTCGGATCCGCGGGCGGCCGCACAGCGGGCGAGCGGTATCCTCGTGGACTCGCCCGGGCACCCGGAGGCGAATCTGCTGCTCGCGGCGGCGTGCCGCAAGCTCGGCGACCCGGCGGCGGCGGCGGCGGCATTGGAGACGCTTCCGAGCGCACACCGCGACACGCCGTTCATGCAGCTCGAGCTCGGCCGCGCGTACGCGGCCAGCGGCCGTGGCGCCGAGGCGCTGAGCGCCTTCCGGTGCGCGGTTGCGCTGGACGAAGGCCTTGCCGATGGCTGGCGGGAGCTGGCGGCGATGTCGTTCGCCGCCGGCGATACACGAGCGGGCGATGCGGCGTACGCACACTACAGCAGGCTCGCCCGGGACCCACCCGAGCTCAGTGATGCGGTCGTCGCCCTCGCGGACAATCGACTGGATGCGGCCGAGCCCATGCTGCTGCGGCGGCTGGAGCAAGCACCGGATGACGTGACGGCACTGCGCTTGCTCGCGGACATCGCGGCGCGGCGCGAGGATTACGCGGAGGCGGAACGGCGACTCACCCGGTGTCTCGAACTCACGCCGGGCTATGCCGCGGCCCGCTTCGACCTGGCAAACCTGATGTTCACGCAAGAGAGGAATTCCGAGGTGCTGCCGCTGGTTGAGCGGCTGCTCGCAGCGGAGCCCCGCAACATCGATTATCTCAGCCTGAAGGCGCAAACGCTGCGGCTCATCGGCCGCCATGACGAGGCAATCGCCCTGATGGAAGCGGCGGTCGCCGACCACTCGGACGAAGATCCGGTGTGGCTCCTATACGGACATCTGCTGCGCGAGGTCGGGCAGCAGTCGCGTGCCATCGAGATGTACCGGCGGGCCTTGCGGCCTACGATCCGGGTCCGGCCGCGCCTACTCGAGCCTCGCCAATCTCAAAACGTTCCGTTTCGACGGCGCCGAGCTTGAGACGATGCAGGAGCGGCTCGCGCACGGCAGCCTCACGAGCATCGACCGTACCCACCTGGAATTCGCGTTGGGCAAGGCGACTCGAGGACGAAGGCCGATTCGAGGCTTCGTTCGAGCACTATGCGCGCGGCAACGCCCGGCACCGCGCAACGATCAGCTACGATCCGAATGCGGTGACCGCGATCGCGCAGCGCTCCATGGCCGTCTGCACCGGGCGCTTTTTTGCTGACCGCTCCGGATGGGGCACCGGGCAAGCCGATCCGATTTTCATCGTCGGCCTGCCGCGCTCCGGCTCGACATTGCTCGAGCAGATCCTTGCGAGCCACTCGCTGGTCGAGGGTACGCGCGAATTGCCCTATATCCCCGACATCGCGCGCGAGTTGACCGCGCGTCCGAATCCGGTCGGCCGGCAGGCCTACCCGGAGCCCGTCACCGCGCTCGACCGGCCGGAGATCGGCGCGTTTGCGGCGCGCTACCTGGCGCAGACGCAGGTGCATCGTCCGCTCGGCAAGCCGCGCTTCGTGGACAAGATGCTGAGCAACTTCGTCCACATCGGACTCATTCGGCTCATGTTCCCCGGCGCCGCGATCATTGACATGCGGCGCCACCCGCTCGGTTGCGGCTTTTCCTGCTACAAGCAGATATTCGCCCGGGGTCTCGGCTTTACCTACGATTTAGCGGAGCTCGGGCGCTACTATCGGGACTACACCGAACTCATGGCGCACTTCGATGCGGTGCTCCCGAAGCGGGTGCATCGGGTCCACTACGAACAACTCGTCGCCGATCCAGAAGGCGAGGTGCGCAAGCTGCTCGACTATTGCGGCCTGCCATTCGAACAACAGTGCCTGCACTTCTATGACAATCGCCGCGTGGTTCAGACCATCAGTTCAGAGCAGGTGCGCCGCCCCATCTATTCGGACGCGGTGGACCAGTGGCGCCACTACGAGCCGTGGCTCGGGCCGTTGAAGGAGGCATTGGGCGATTTGGTGGAGCGTTATCCAAGAACCTAAAAGTAAAAGCCCCCGAGCCTGTGCTCGGGGGCGATCTTTCAACGAAGGCCGGCAAAGTGCACGCCCCTTGGGTTAATTCTCTTGGTGCTCCTTTTTTGCCCGCTCAGGCTCGCCTTGCTTGGCGGCTTCGGTGGAAGCCGGAGTTGCCTCCTCGATGACAACCTTGACGTGTTCGGGGGCACTGGCCACCTGGAAAACTACGCGGCGATTCTCGGCGCGGCCTTCGGTGGTGGCGTTCGTGGCGATTGGATTGGCCTTGCCGAACCCCTTGGCGGTGAGGCCCACGGGATTGACGCCTTTGCTGATCAAGAAGGATCTCACGCTCTCGGACCGCTTCTGCGAAAGATGCAGGTTGTATTCGGCGGAACCCGTGGAGTCCGTGTAGCCCTGGATCTCGACTTTCAATTCAGGTTGCTTGACCAGTGAAGCGGCAACCTCGTCGAGCGTTTGCCTTGCCGGTACCGTTAACTCAGCGGAATTGAACTCGAAATCAACTGCACGCACGACCAGCGTTTGTTCAATGATTCGGCAGTTGGCATCGACCTGGAAGCCGGCCGGAGCTACGCAAGGCGCGGGAGGGGCGGGTGGTGGCGGCGGTGGTGCCGGCTCCGGGGGAGGCGGCGGCGGCAGCTCTCGGGCCACCGGCGGGGGTGGCGGCGTCGGAGCGCCGAACATCAGTTGCAGGCCGACACCGAAGACGACATCCCCGGGAGAGTTCGGAATATCGGGCGTGTTGTGGATGAATTCGTAGCGATACTTGGCCTCGGTGCGCAGTTGCAGCCGCGTGGAACCGGACTGACTGCCCAAGCCTGTCAGTAGCCCGAGGCCGGCTTCCGCCAACCAAGCGCTGTTGGTGCCCGAAAAGCGGCCGATGTCATCGGTCATGCCGCCCGTCCCGACCAGCACGTACGGCCGAAACATCGAGGTAGCAGGCAGGACTTTGAACAGAAGATCCAAGGACGTGGCGGAGAGTTTTTCACTCGCGCCCGATCCCTTGACGCGAAACGACCCCGAACTCAGCGCGATCTCGGCAGCCAATTGCGGCGCGAAGTCGTAGCCCAGGCCGACTTGGAATCCGAAGTTGTCCTTTGAGACCCGCTTATGATCGAGCAGGGTGTACTGACCCATGGGGCTCAAGTACCAAGCGCCCGTGTCGTCGTAGGCGTCCGCCGCAGTGGCGGCGCGACCCGTTCCTATCGCGCACGCGGCGGCGATGAGGCTGCCCAGAATTTTTCTCTCCATACCCGTCTCTCCGTCTTTATTTGCATAAAAGCAACAGCTGAGATGTGCCCAATGATGGAAATTAACCAGCAAAATCTGGCATGCGGTTAATCTCGAAAATCACTGTGGCTTTTGTACTACATACGCTGGATTTGTATGTAGGTCGGGAACCCGTCCTCGCGTAGGAGTTCGGTTCGCGTTATGTAAACCGCACCCTATTGAGTCGCGGTGGGTCCGCGCACTCGAATCTCGAATAATTTCGGCCAGTTCTTGCCGGTGACGAACAGGCGATCATGCTTCGCGTCGTAAGCGATGCCGTTCAGGACATCGGTCTGACCCGCGACGAAATCTTCGCGCTTGAGCAGCCCGGCACAATTGATGGCGCCGACCACGCGGCCGCTACCGGGATCGATGCGCACTATCCAGTTGGTTTGCCACACGTTGGCAAAGATTTCCCCCTTCACCCATTCCAGTTCATTCACGTTTTGCAAGGCCTTGCCGTCGAGCGTCACCTGCAGCCGGCCGGTTTCCTGCAAGGTGTTGGGATCGAGGAAGCGCAGCTCCGGCGTGCCATCGCTCATGATGATTTGCTTGTCATTGCGGGTGAGCGCCCAGCCCTCTCCCGCGTACTGGAACTGCCTTTGCAGCTTGAATGTCTGGAGATCGAACACGAAGCCGACCTGCGATTTCCAGGTCAGGCTGATGAGATGTCCGCGCCAATTCACGATCCCCTCGCCGAAATACTGCGCGGGAATGTCGATCTTCTGGACCACCTCTCCCGTTTCGAGCCGCACCTTGCGAATCGTCGAGTGCGCCTCGAGGCCGGTACTCTCGTACAGGTATCCGTTCAGATAGAAGAGCCCCTCGGTGAACGCTGATGAATCGTGGGGATAGGTATGAACTACCTCCACGTCATAGATAGGCGTCGCCGCCCGCGACGCCATGGCGCAGGTGATCGTGAACGCAGCGAAGGCGGCCTTGAGCCAACGAGCCTGTCTGAGTATTCGGCGTGCGCCGCGCCTAACCATCAGCGGGCGGTCATCTGAACGATTTCGTCCTTCTGCGCATCGAAGGCCACTAGTCCCGCGAACTCGAAGGTGCTCACCAGCACCGCATCAGTGCCGCGCACCGCATGTGCAGGCTGTGTGCAAAATCCGCGCGCTTCGAGCCGGTACGAACCCTTGGTCTTCAAGGGCCGCTGGGTCAGCGAGTCCACGGTGCAGCGCGAGTCGCCGAGGGTTCCATAAATCCGGCTCGTGCCTTGCACGATGACGGTGACATTCACACCGGCGGCGCGCGCGGGCCGGCCTTCGCGCACCCCGGTGATGCCGAACACGAACAGCAAATCCGGCGAGCCGCCCGCCACGCGCTGAAAGCTGAGACGCACCCCGGGCGGCTTGTCCTTGGGCTCGCCTTGGCATCGCGTGCCGCTGTTGGGCCAATCGATGTTGGCCTCGATGGCGCCGCCGAGCTTGGCGCGCAAGTAGCCATCGCCCGATTCGAGGCAATTGGCCGGCAATGCCGCCGGCGGTTGAGCGGGGCCGCTTTGCGGCGGAGCCGCAAGGCCGGCCGCGGTACCGGCCAAACCCGCGAGCACCCAGCAAGTGCACCGCAGGCGCCTTGGGCTTAACTGATGAGAGGAGATGTTTGGCGCCACGCCGGCGCATTGTGCCACGGGCGATGCCCCGGATTGTTCCTATACAATCGCGTGATGGGCGCGCATGACCGCATTTTCAAGAAGACCGTGGCGGCCGCCTGCCTGCTGTGTCTTGCCGCCTGTTCCCTCGTGGCGCCCAAGTTCACCCGCCCGAACGTCTCCGTCGTGAGCATTCAAATGCGCAGCGGCAATCTGCTGCAGCAAAATTTTGCGGTCAAGCTCAACATTCAAAATCCTAATAGCCAAGCCCTGCCGGTCAAGGGCCTGCACGTGGAACTCAACGTGGGCGGGTCTGAGATTGCCAGCGGCGTCAGCGACCGGGCGGTTGTCGTCCCCGCCTTCGGCGAGTCCGAGTTCGACTTGACGATCAGGGCCAACATGGCGCTCGCCCTGATGAGGCTCGCGGATAAAATGGACCAGCACGCCGACACGGTCGACTACGACCTCACGGGTGCCGCGAGCATCGATTTGCCCTTCCTGCGCGATCTGCCGTTTCATCAAACGGGCTCATTCTCGCTCAAAGGTACGTAGTAACTCATTGAAATAACAAGATTTTTATAATTTAACCGCCTGCAGTGCGAGCGCCGTCTGGTAAACTTTCGCAGCTCAATGAAAGCGCGCCGCTGTCCAGCGTCGCCACAAGGTTGTCATGCCCGCGTCGCCCTACGAACAATTAGAGCAAGAGTTTCGCCGTCTCCACGCTTTTAGGGGGGCGCTGTCGCTGCTCCGGTGGGATGCGGCGGTCATGATGCCGCGCGGCAGCGCCGACGTGCGCGGCGAGCAACTCGCGGCCCTGGAGACCGAGCACCACGCCTTGCTCACCACGCCAAAAGTGGCGCGCCTGCTGGAGCGCGCCGAGGCGGGCGCCTCGCAGCTGGAAGATTGGCCGCTCGCCAATCTGCACGAAATGCGTCGCCAGCGCGACCATGCGATTGCCACCCCGCCATCGCTCATCGCGCGCTTGGCCAAGGCGACGGCGCGTGCGGAAGTTTTTTGGGTCGAGGCCAAGAAGGCCAATGACTTCAAATTGCTGGCGCCGCATCTCGACGAGGTCGTGCACCTGGTCCGCGACAAGGCGGCTCTGCTCGGCCAGGCGCGCGGGTTGGCGCCGTACGATGCGCTGGTCGACGGGTTCACGCCGGGTATTTCGACGGCGGATATCGACACGATATTCAAAGCGTTGTCGCGCAAGCTCCCGGGTCTCATCAATGAAGCCATTGAAGTTCAGGCCGCCCACGCACCCACCCCCCTGGCGGGAAAGTTCACCGTGGCGCGCCAACGCACATTGGCCGTGGATGTGCTGAAGGCACTGGGTTTCCCCTTCGATCGCGGACGGCTCGACGAGAGCGAGCACCCCTTCACCGAGGGTGTGCCGGGCGACATTCGGGTAACCACGCGTTTCGATTTGAACGATCCGTTTTCGGGCCTATTGGGTGCAGTACACGAGACCGGCCACGCCATGTACGATCTGGGATTGCCGCTCGAGTGGCGCGATCAGCCGGTGGGCCGCGACCGGGGGCTCGCGCTGGAAGAGAGCCAGTCCTTGCTGTTCGAGATGAATCTGTGCCGCAGCCGTGCGTTCGTGAAGTACCTGCGGCCGTTGATGGAGAAGTATTTGCAGGTGAGCGGACCGGAGTGGGAAGAGGCCAACCTATACCGCCACTTGATTCGCGTGCGCCGCAGTACCATCCGCATGGATGCCGACGAATTGACCTATCCCGTGCACATCATGCTGCGCTACGAACTCGAAAAGAAGATTCTCGAAGGCTCGCTGCCCGTTGCCGACCTGCCGGAAGCTTGGAACGCCAATCTGGAGCAGCGCCTCAACATTCGCCCGACGAACGATGTCGATGGGTGCCTGCAAGACATTCACTGGGCGGTGGGACATTTCGGCTATTTCCCCTCATATGTGCTGGGCGCCGTCATCGCCGGCCAGCTCAACGAAGCCATGCGCGCCGCGCTACCTAAGTTGGATGAAGAAATCGCCGCCGGACAGTTCGGCGGCGTGATGGACTGGCTGCGCGACAACGTGCACGGCGTCGGCGCGCGCTTGCCGGTGCAGGAACTCATCAAGCAAGCGACGGGCAAGCCGCTCACCGCGGCCGCCTACCTGCGCTACCTGGAATCGAAATATCTGGAGACCCCGTGAGCGCGCCCGTGCCCGTGCCGGTGCGCCGCAGCTCCAATAATTTCAAAAAACTGCAGGCCGGCTTGCGTGGCGCGGTGGGCAAAGCCATCGCCGACTTTCACATGATCGCCGACGGCGATCACGTCATGGTATGCCTGTCCGGCGGCAAGGATTCCTACACCCTGCTCGACATTCTGTTGAGCCTGCAGCGCAGTGCGCCGGTGCGCTTTGAAATCACTGCCGTCAATCTCGATCAGAAGCAGCCGGGATTTCCGGCCGCGGTCTTGCCGCGCTACCTCGAACAGTTGGGAGTTCGATTTCGCATCATCGAGCAGAACACCTATGCCGTGGTCAAGCGGGTCATCCCGGACGGCAAGACGATGTGCGGCCTGTGTTCCCGGCTGCGGCGCGGCGCGCTGTATCGATTTGCGGCCGAAAACGGCATCACCAAGATCGCGCTGGGGCATCACCGCGACGACATCGTCGAAACGCTGTTCTTGAACATGTTCTTCGGCGGACGCCTCAAAGCGATGCCGCCGAAACTGCTCAGCGAGGATCGCCGCCATATCGTGATCCGACCGCTCGCCTACGTGAAGGAGGCGGAGATCCTGCGCTATGCGGCGGCGCGCGAATTTCCGATCATTCCCTGTACGCTGTGCGGTTCGCAGACCAACATGCAGCGGCTCGCGGTGAAGCACATGCTGCGCGACTGGGAGCAGAAGTTCCCGGGCCGCATCGAGTCGATCTTCTCGAGTATTTGCAATGTCGCCGGGTCACAGCTCGCCGACCCCAAGCTGTTCGACTTCGCGGGCCTCGACGCACGATCTCTCGCTGCGCAGCCGATCGAGTCCGCGGTGGAATCCTGCGATGGCTAGCAGGACTGCCGGGGGGGGCAACGCGCGTCAGGCGTGGGAGACCCTGTCCGACGACCAGTTGTTGAGCCTGCGTTTCTGCGACCTGAAGCTCTCGATCCGGGGCACCGATCTCGAGGATGCCATTCAGCGCCTGTACGGCGAATTGGAACAGCGCGGAATCCGCTTTCGCCCGCATTGCTGGCTTGCGCAAGAATGGTTCTCGCCCGACGGCGTACCGGGAATTGCGATTCCGTTCTACCTCGCCCACCGGCGGTTGATGAGCATCGAACGCCGCTTCATGCGCGAAGTGGAGGGCGGCAACCGCAATTGGCTGATGCGCATTCTGCGCCATGAGGCCGGGCACGCCATCGATTCGGCCTATCGTCTGCGGCGACGCAGCCGCTGGCGCGCCGTGTTCGGGCCGGCCTCGCTTCCCTATCCCGACACCTATCGGCCGCGGCCGGGCAGCCGCCGCTTCGTGCAGCACTTAGGCGCTTGGTATGCCCAAGCCCATCCGACCGAAGACTTTGCCGAGACCTTTGCAGTATGGCTCAAGCCTCGTTCCCCCTGGCGCCGTGAATACCGCGGCTGGCCGGCGTATGCAAAACTGGAATTCATCGACGCGCTCGCCGCTGAAATCGGCCGCAGCAGGCCGCTGGTCTCGGACCGCAGCTCCATCGAAGCGGTGAGCCAGGACACCCGCACGCTGCGTGAGCACTACGAGCGCAGGCTGGCGCACTACCGGATGCCGCGCCGCTCCGGCGCCGATGAATTGCTGGCCAAGGTGTTCACCGCGGCGCCGCGATCGCGCAGCCACCTCAAGGCGTCGACGTTGCTGCGCGAGATGCGCCTGCCGCTGCGCCAGCAGATCCTGCGCTCCGGCGCATTCAGCGACTACCTCGTGCATCAAGTGCTGCGGCTCATGATCGAACGCTGCGAAGCGCTGAATCTGTACGTGCGCGGTCCGCGGCGCGGATTGAAGGCCCAGCTCAAGTGGGTGATTGCGCGGCTCGCCGAATCCCACGAGGAGCGCCAATTGCCGCGGGTCTCACTGTGAAGAAGATGCGGGCGCTGGTGCTCGTGCATGCGACGCTCGTGCCCCCGGATTCGCTGAAGGGAGCCACCGAGAAGGAAATCGACGAATGGCGCACCGAATACGACGTCATTTCGCATTTGAAAGCCGAAGGCCATGAGGTCCGACCCTTAGGGTTGAGCGACAGTCTGTCCGAGCTGCGCCGCGCCATCACCGACTGGAAGCCCCACATCGTATTCAACCTGCTGGAGGAATTCGACGGCATCGTCACCTACGATCAGCATGTCGTCGCGTTTCTCGAGCTGATGCATCAGCCGTATACCGGCTGCAATCCGCGCGGCATGCTGCTGTCGCGCGACAAGGTCTTGTCGAAGCAACTGCTGTCCTATCACCGCGTGCCCACGCCGCAATTCATGGTGTTCACGCGCGGCAAGAAGCCGCGCATTCCGAAGAACTTGCGTTTTCCCCTGTTCGTGAAGTCTTCCACCGAGGATGCCTCGCTCGGCATCGCGCACGCATCGGTGGTCGCGGATCAGAAGCAATTGACGGAACGAATCGCCTTCATCCACGACCAAACGCACTCGGACGCGCTGGTGGAGGAATATATCGAGGGCCGGGAGCTGTACGTCGGGGTCATGGGCAACGACCGGCTCAGGGTGTTGCCCGTATGGGAAATGACGTTCGGGTCCTTGCCGGAAAATCTACCCGCGATCGCCACGCGCAAGGTGAAATGGGATCGGCGCTACCAGCAGAAGTACGGCATCACCACCGCGGCCGCCGAGAACTTGGCCGAAGGCACCGTGGCGCGGCTCGAGCAACTGTCCAAGCGCATTTTCCGCGCATTGCATTTGACGGGCTATGCGCGCATGGATTTTCGGCTGCGTGCCGACGGCGAGCTGTTCGTGCTGGAAGCGAACGCCAATCCCAACGTCTCCGCGGCCGAGGACTTTGCCCAGTCCGCGCTGAAGGCGGGGATGAAGTACGACGATCTGCTGCATCGGATCATTCAACTCGGTGAAAACTATCCGGCAGCGTGGCGGGCGGTGGAGCCCTGATACCGCAGAGCTCCTAGGGATGCAGCCAACGATTCATCCACGCGAACACGGTGTCGTACCATTGAATGCTGTCGGCGGGCTTCAACACCCAGTGGTTCTCGGTGGGGAAGTACAATAGCTCGCTTGGTATGCCCTGCCGCTGCAAGGCCGTGAACACCGCGAGCCCCTGGGAGTCGGGCACGCGATAGTCCTGCTGTCCGTGGATCACCAGCGTCGGTGTTTTCCATTTGGTCACGTAGTCGACCGGATTGTGCTTGGCGTAGGCGGCGGGGTTGCGATATTCGGGTCCGCCGTTCTCCCACTCGGGGAACCACAGTTCCTCGGTGGAGTAGTACATGGTGCGATTGTCGAAAATGCCGTCGTGGCTGACGAGGCACTTGAAGCGGTCGGGCCATTGCCCCGCGATCCAATTCATCATGTAGCCGCCGTAAGAACCCCCCAGGGCGCACACGTGATCGCCGTCCAGCCAGGGGTTCTGGGCGAGGGCGGCCGCCAGGCCCAGCTTCAGATCCTCGAGCGGCTTGCCGCCCCAGTCGCCGCTGATGGAATCGGTGAACGCCTGACCGTATCCGGTCGAACCGTGGAAATCGATCATCACGACGCCGTAGCCGGCGCCGGCGAAGGTCTGCGCATTCCAGCGCCAATTCCACGAGTTCGCGAAACTGCCCTGCGGGCCGCCGTGCACCAGGAATGCCACGGGATATTTCCGATCGCGGTTGAAATCCGGCGGCTTCACGACATAGCCGAAAACATTCTCGTCGTTCCAGCCGGCGAAGGAGAATTGTGCGTACTCGCCGAGCTTTCGCTGCGCAAGCGCGGCCTGGTTCACGTGCGTCAATTGCAGAGATTCGCCGCCGGCGAATCCCACGGCGTACAGGTCGGCGGGCCCGCCGAGGCTGCTCGCGGCGTAAAACACCTTTCGAGTGCCGACGGCGAAGCCCTCCACCTCGCCGGCTCCGGTGATCGCGGAGGCCCGGCCGGTGGTCGCATCGATCGCCCACAGCGGCCGCTGACCCAGATGGTCGGTGGTGGCATAGATCTCCTTGCCATCGCGCGCCCACGCAAAACTCGCGATCGAGCGGTCCCAGTTCTGGGTGAGCGGGCGCTTCACGCCGGATTTCAGATTCAGCAATACCAGATGAAAGCGATCGGCTTCGAATCCCGGCCGGTCCATGGCGACATAGGCGAGCTGCGTGCCGTCGGGGGAGAATGCCGGCTGACCATCCCAGGCCGGATTGTCTGCGGTCAAATTGGCCGGTGTGCCGCCCTCGGCGGCGACCTTGTAGATGTCGAAGTTCGTGGACCAGGCCTCGCCCGCCGCCGCCCGCACGGAAAACGCCACCTCGGTGCCGTCCGGGCTGAACGCATAATCTTCCCGCCCGCCGAACGGCTTGCCGGGCACATCGCCGATCCCGCCGCTTAAGGGCACCGGAGTGCCGCGCGCCACGTCGTCGAGCGCAATGGCATAGAGCTGCGAGCGGCGGCCGTCGCTCCAAGTGTCCCAGTGCCTGACGAACAGCTGGCTGTAAAGAACTCCGCCGGCCGTGGAATGCGCTGCCGCGTCCAACCGCTGCTTGCTGCATGCGAGATCCGCGCAATCCAAAAAAACCTCGACGCTCACCAAAATCCGGTTGGCAGTGGGAGAGACGCGAAAGCTGCCGACGTCGAGCGGCAAGTCCGTGATCTGTACTGCATCAGCGCCCGGCGCATCCATGTTGCGGGTCTGGCCGTGCGCCTCGGTGCCGCCCGCAGCGACACGCCAAACCTGCATCGAACCGCTGCGATTCGACAGAAAATAAACGAAGCGCCCGTCGGCGCTCCATTCGGCGGAATTGGAGTTCGCGGCGATGTCGGTGAGGCGCTGGGGGGCGGCGCCGCGCCTGCCGGTATCCACCATCCAGATGCCGGTGCGCCCCTTGTTGGCCTCCATCTCGGTGCTGCGCAGCGTGTAGGCCACGCGCTTGCCGTCCGGCGCCACGGCGACCTCGGAAATGCGATCGAGGCGCACCAGGTCTTGCACGCTGAACGGCGGCGCATGGTCCGCAGCCGGGTTGGCGGGAGCGGCGGCCGCCGCGGCACTCAAGCAGAGCGACACGAGGGCGAATGAAAATCGGTCGGCAGCCATTGTGATGTTCTCTTTGTAAGCTCGCGTAACGGCAATTGTAGCCCCAGTCGGGCGAATTGACCCGCAATCGCATGCCGCTTTGCGCAACAATGGCACCATGATCGCTCCGCTCGTCTTGAGTTTCGATCTGGACGACACCCTGTGGCCGGTGGGCCCGGTGATCGCGGCCGCCGAGCGCGAATTGCTGTCTTGGCTGCGCGAGCGCCATCCCGAGATCGTGAGCGGACACGATCTCGATTCCTTGCGCACCTTGCGCGACGGCGTGGCGCAGCGCTTTCCGGAGCGCAGCCACGATCTCACTTTCCTGCGCCACCGCGCGCTCAAGGATCTGTTCGGCGCGGCGGGCCATGCGGAGTCGCTCGCCGACACGGCGCTCGAAGTGTTTTTCAGCGCGCGCAATCGCGTCGAGTTCTACGACGACGTGCGACCGGCGCTCTCGAGGCTGCGCGCCTGCTATCGACTGTTCGCGATCAGCAACGGCAATGCGGATTTGCAGCGCTGCGGGATCGGCGATTTGTTCGCCGGCCACGTCACGGCAATCGCCGCGGGGGCCGCCAAACCGGACTGCGCGAATTTTCGCCGCGCTGCTCGAGATGGCCGGCGTCGAGGCGGCGCAAGTGCTGCACATCGGCGATGATCCGCTCGCCGACGTGATCGGTGCGACGCGCGCCGGAATGCAGGCGGTGTGGCTCAATCGCGACGGCCGCGAATGGCCGCAATGCATTCGCCGCGCCACCGCGCACCGTTGCGACGCTCGCGGAAATTATGTAAGCACCAATGAGATGCACGACACACTTGGCAGCCTTCGACCTCGATTGCTGATTATGAAATGCCTCTAAATACAGGCATTTTCTGACACTGGTTCGCACTTTCCCCCTTCACTTCGGCTTCATTCTGTCGTTAGGATGGTATCAGCCGAAAAAGGATGCGAAGCATGCAAGCAGTGTCTGAAGGATCTCTTGTAGCGGTCAGTTCCTTGCGCGAATTCTTTCGTGACGCATTTCACGCCGCGAGCGCGCGTCAGCACCTGGACATCGACGAGCAGGCCGAGCAGTACGTCGTCAACCTGCTCACCATGTTCTCCCGCGCGGACGCGCTGTACGAGCGCACGCCCGACGGCCTGCGCATCCGGCCGCTGGCGCAAATGCTGGCGGATGCGCTCGAGGCGCCGACCGCTTCCGCCCGCCAGCGCGGCCTGCAGCGTCTCGGCGACGTCTCGCTTGTTCATCGCCGGGTTCTTCGCCCGCAGTTTCGCGCGCAAGATGATCGACATCGACTACCACATCGCGATGGGCGGAAACGCCTACAGCTCGCTGGCGGACACCTTGGAGCGCTCCGTCTCCGGCCGCTGCATCGCCGCCATCTACGCCCAGCTCGCGCGCAAATTTCAGCCGCTGGTCGACGCCCTGAACGAGGTGAGCGAGATGTCGTACCGGCATACGCGACGCGGACATCCTGCGGCTGTACGAAATATGGATGAAGACCGGCAGCCCGCGTGCGCACGGCTTATTGAAGCAGCTCGGGGTGCAGCCGATCATGGCGGGCGGCGCACGCCGCGAGCATTGATCCGCAAGATGGTTCTGCGCGGCCTGCAGTCGCTCCTCGGCCGGCTCTACGATGTCGAGCTGAACTACGACGTCTACGATTTCCTGATCACGGATCGGCATGCGCTGCCGAGCGCGGCGCCCGCCGCCGCCGCGCACGACGTCGAAGAGGAACTGCTGCTGGCGGAATCGCCGGACGGCGCCGGTGTCGCGCTGTACTTGGACCCGGAATTGCTGCGGCGGCTGGAGGGCGCGGATCCGGTCGGCGCGCTGACCGAACAAAATCTGGCCGATTACTGCACGGCGCTCGAAGGCGTCAGCCACTTCGTGTATTCGACCTGGCGCTTGGACCGCGACTTGCCGGTCTCGCTGCTCGAGCTCGAGACCCAAGCCGAAGTCGACAAATACGCGGTGACCGTGTTCCTGCTGGCCGACCAGCAGGGCGGCAGCTATCCCGCGCAGGTGCACGCCCGGCTCTTCGATCGAGTGAGTTTCGACGAGCGCCTGGAACCGGATCAATATCATCGCTATCGAACGGCGCACCGCTGCGCGGCGCGCTATTGCCGCCGACTGGAACACCGCTTCGTGAGCCGTGGGCAGGCGCGAATCGAGGCGATGGTGCGTGAGTTGCGCCGTTTCTACCGTCTGGGATGCAACGCCAAATTGCGTCACGCGCTGGCGTGAATCGACGGCGGCGCGCGCCGCCGGGTCGCGCTACTCGCCGTCGGGCTTATTGCCGGCGGCCTGCTTCTTCAGCTTCAGGAACTCGCTGAGCCTGCGCAAATCCTTCTTGGCGGGTGCTTGCGCCTTGCCCAGCTTGCCGCTGTCGTAGGGGTCGTAGCCCTTCTTCGTGCCGAGCGGGTTCGGCCGCACAGTGTCGAATGGCGTGGGCGCATCGTCCGCGATCGACAAGGCGGGATGCTCGAGCTTCTGCAGCCGTTCGGTCGACACTTCGCGGCCGAACGCGCCGGTGGCAACCGACCATTCCCAAACGGCATTGCCGCGCTCGTCGAATTTCACCCGTCCGGTGGTGTTATCACCGGTTTTCTCTTCCGGCGCGGACGGGCTCCCGGGGGCGTCATCGCCGGGTTTGACAGATGGTTTTGGGTGGTTGGCACTCACACTACCTTTTTAGTCGAGGAGCGGCCCAAGTCAACCCGCACTGCTCAAAACCTGGCGCAAGATCACAGTTGTAGTTGATATTGCGCCCGCCAAAGGGCCAGGGCGGTCTTGCCGTCGTTCCACTCGCCGCGCAGCACTTTGTCCGCGGCTTGGGCCAAAGGCAGCCACTGTATCTCGAGTTCTTCGTCGGCGTCCGGCGCGGGTTTTCCTATCTCTAGATCGCGCGCCAGGTAGAGGTGGATGACCTCCGAGAAAATGCCCGGAGCCGGCAGGTATAACCCCAAGGATGTCCAGCGGCGTGCGGTCACGCCGGTTTCTTCGGCCAGTTCGCGCACCGCGCAGATCTCCGGCGCCTCGCCGGCGTCGAGCTTGCCGGCGGGAATTTCCCACAGGAAATCTGTGACGCCGTGCCGGTATTGGCGCACCACGCAGACGCGCCCGGCGCCGTCCACCGCAACCACGGCCGCGGCACCCGGGTGGCGCACGAAGTCCAAATCGTATTCGCGGCCGTTGCCGTAGCGCAGCCGCTCCGTGGAGACGTCGATGATGCGGCCGCTGTGGATGTGATGACTGGCGATGGTGGTAGGTTTGCGCATGAACCCAAGTCTATATCAGCCCTGTGATCTGCCTCCTCGCGCGCGATGCCGCGATTGCGCCATCCTCAGCCGAGAATCTCAAGCGGATTGCGTTGCGTTCTGGATATACGTACAGTATCGGCACCTCGTATGATGAAGACCAAGCCCACTGCATTCGATTCGCTCAACGCGCCTCAGCGCCGGGCGGCGACCTTCGGCGCGCCGGTTCCCGACAAGGGGGTCAGTGCGGGTCCGCTGCTCATTTTGGCCGGCGCGGGCACCGGCAAGACCAGCACGCTGGCGCACCGCACGGCGCATCTCGTGCTGAACGGCGTGGATCCGGCGCGCATCTTGATGCTGACTTTCACGCGGCGTGCTGCGCAGGAAATGATCCGGCGCACCCAACTCATCGTTGCGGAAGTGCTGGCGGATCGCGGCAAGGCCGGCGACCGCAGCGTGGTATCGCGCTTGTTGTGGTCCGGGACTTTTCATGCCGTCGGCAATCGGATCTTGCGCCTCTATGCCAAGCACCTGGGCCTGGACCCGAGCTTCACGGTGCTCGACCGCGCGGATGCGGCCGACTTGATGGACGTGGTGCGCCATGAGCTGGGGTTCTCGGGCAAGGACAAGCGCTTTCCGCGCAAGGATGCGTGTCTCGCCATCTACTCCTACCGGGTCAACACCCGGCTCTCGCTGAAGCAGACGCTCGAAGAACAATTTCCTTGGGTGCGCGAGTGGGAGGCGGATCTCACGCGCCTGTACCGTGAATACGTTGCGCGCAAGCAGAAGCATCGCGTCCTGGATTTCGACGATTTGCTGCTGTATTGGCACGCGATGATGCAAAACCCGGCGCTGGCGCAAAGCCTGTCGAAGAATTTCGATCACGTGCTGGTCGACGAGTACCAGGACACCAGCACCTTGCAGGGCGAAATCATCCACGCGCTCAAACCCGACGGCCAAGGGGTTACGGTCGTCGGCGACGACGCCCAGGCCATTTACTCGTTCCGTGCCGCCGCGGTCGAGAATATTCTGGGATTTGCCGATCGCTACAAGCCGAAGGCCGAGATCGTGGTGCTGGCGCAGAACTACCGTTCGACGCAGCAAGTACTGGATTCGACCAATGCGCTGATGGCGGACGGGGCGCGCCAGCACCGCAAGACGTTGCTCGGCACGCGCCAATCCACGCAGAAGCCGCTCTACGTCGCCCTCGACGACGCGCAAGCGCAGGCGGAATACATCGCCGGCAAGATATTGCAGACGCGCGAAATCGGCGGATCGCTGCGGCGCCACGCGATCTTGTTTCGCAGCTCGCATCACAGCGACGTGCTGGAAGTCGAGTTCAGCAAGCGCAACATTCCCTACGTGAAATACGGCGGCCTCAAATTCCTGGAGGCCGCGCACGTCAAGGACATGATGTCGGTGCTGCGCTGGGCCGACAATCCGCGCAATTCCGTGGCGGGCTTCAGAGTGTTGAAGCTGGTGGCGGGCATCGGCCCGGGCATTGCCAAGCAGGCGCTCGATTACTTCGAGGCGCAGGGATTCAGCGTCAAGAGCTTAGGCCAGTTCGACGCGCCGCAGCCGGTGAAAATGGACTGGAAGCGATTCTGCGTTTTCTTCGAAAAGCTCGCCGACCCCGCGACTCCCTGGCCCGGGCAGGTCGGTCTGGTGCGCGAATGGTACAAGCCGCAGCTCGAACGCATTCACGACGCCGCCTGGACGCGCATGGGGGACCTCGAGCAGCTGGAGCAGCTCTCGGTGCAACACACGACCCGCGAGCGATTCCTGACGGAACTCACCCTGGACCCGCCGGTGGTGACCAGCGACCAATCGGGCACCGCCTCCAAGGACGAGGATTATGTCACGCTGTCCACGATCCACTCGGCCAAGGGGCAGGAGTGGGACATCGTCTATGTCCTGAATGTCTCCGACGGCAATTTTCCGTCGGAATTTTCCACCGGTAAGCCGGAGATGATCGAAGAAGAGCGGCGCTTGTTGTACGTGGCGATGACGCGCGCGCGCAACGAGCTGCATCTGTGTGCGCCGCTCAAGTATGCGGTCACCCAACAGCCGAAGGACGGCGACGCGCATGTGTACGGCGCCAAGAGCCGCTTCATGACGGACCGCGTGTTGGAGACCTGCGAGCGAATTACATTGCGCAATATGCGCGGCGTGGAGAATTTACGCGAGGGCGAGACGGCAACGGTCGACGTGGTCGCGCAACTCAAGGAAATGTGGTGAGTGCAGACGGCTCTACCCCGATCGGGGCCCGCCGAATCGGCAACCGCGAGCCAGTCACCTACCAGCGACGCGGACCGCCGCCGCCGCCGCCACTGCCGCTCGCAGGCTTGGATCGCGGCGCGCGCTCCTGAGCCTCGTTGACCCGCAGCGGGCGCCCACCCATCTGAAAGCCGTTCGTCTGCTGAATCGCGTTTTGCGCATCACCGGCCGCCATGTCCACGAACGCAAATCCGCGGGGGCGCCCCGTCTCGCGATCGTTGATGAGTTTGACCGATTCGACTTTGCCGTGGCGCTCGAACAGCGCCCGAACTTCGTCTTCCGTAGCGGTGAATGGCAGGTTGCCAACGTAGATCGTCGTCATTCAACTAATCTCTCTAACAGTGTTGTACCGAAGGTCCCTGTAGGGAACGGCCCTACGACTTGATGCTACGCTTTGGGATTATTGTTGGCAAACGGGGCTAAAGGTGCCTGTTATTCGACCTCGAGATACGCATAGCCATTGAGTTCGTTCTCGTAAAAGCGCTTCACCGCCTGAGCTTCGCTTAAGGTCATACGGCCCTCCTGAACCGCCCGCTCGCAATCACGGGCAATCCCCGGATACAACTCGTCGGTGTCGTACTCCATGTACTCGAGCACCTTGTTGGCCGTGTCGCCCTTGACGATCTCTTCGATCCACCAGCCGCCGCCGTCCTGCAGCCGAATGTGCACCACGTGCGTGTCGCCGAACAGGTTGTGCAGATCTCCCAGGGTCTCTTGGTAGGCGCCCACCAAAAAAGCCGCTAGGTAGTACGGCTCCGGGGGGTTCAGTTCGTGAACTTCCAGCGTGCGCTTGGTCGCGCGGGGATGCACGAAGCGATCGATCTTCCCGTCGGAGTCGCAGGTAATATCGGCCAGCACGGCATTGCGCGACGGCCGCTCACCCAGCCGCTGAATGGGCATGATGGGAAACAATTGGCCGATCGCCCAGCTGTCCGGCAGCGATTGGAATACCGAAAAATTGCAGAAGTAGATGTCGCTCAGCATGTCCTCGAGGTTTTCCAGCTCCTCCGGGACCCGGTCGAGTTTGCGGCAATGGTCGCGGATCTTGGTGCAGATCGCCCAATAGAGCTTTTCCGCCAAGGCGCGAAATTCGAGGCTGAGATAGCCCAAGTTGAACATCTGCAGCGCCTGTTCGCGGGCTTGCAGCCCGTCGTGGTAGCACTCCACCAGGCGGCGCTCATTGACCGAGCGGAAACTGTCGAACAAATCGCGTACCGGCTGCGGCACTTCTTCCTTGCCGTGGTAATCCTCGTGCGGAATGCCGGTGACTTTGAATTGATCAAGCTTGGAGCAGCCCAGGATGTCGAACACCAGCAGGCTGTGATGCGCGGCGATGGCGCGCCCGGACTCGCTCACGATCATCGGATGCGGCACGTCGCGCGCGTCGCACACGCTCTTGATGCGATACACGACGTCGCTCGCATATTCGTTGAGCGTGTAGTTCATCGACGATTCGAAGTTGGTGCCGCTGCCGTCGTAATCGACGCCGAGGCCCCCGCCGATGTCGATGTATTGCAGGCCCGGCGCCCATGATCTTGAGTTCTGCGTACACATGCGCCAATTCGTTGATGGCGTCCTTGACGCGGCGGATGTCCTGCAGCTGGCTGCCCGGATGGCAATGCACGAGCTGCAGGCAATCCAGCATGTTGCGCTCCTTCCAGCAGCGCATAGCAGGTCCAGGATCTCGCTGATGAACAGGCCGAACTTGGATTTCTCTCCCGCGGATTCGCGCCATCGGCCGGCGCCCTCGCTCGCGAGCTTGACGCGCACGCCGATCTTCGGCCGCACTCCGTAGCGCTCGGCGTGCTTCAGGATCAGATGAATCTCTTCGTAGTTCTCGACGACGGGAATGATGGTGCGGCCGAGCTTGGTGGCAAGAATCACCGCCTCGATGTAGCTATCGTCCTTGAAGCCGTTGCACACCACGATGCGGTCCGGCGCATCCTCGGTGATGGACATGACCGCGAGCAGTTCGGGCTTGGAGCCGACTTCCAGTCCGAAGCCGAATTCCTTGCCGTAGCGGTAAACCTCTTCGACCACCAAGCGCTGCTGATTGACCTTGATCGGAAACACCGCCGCGTAGCGATTCTTGTAGTCGTTTTCCGCGATGGCCGTGCCGAAGGCCTCGGCAAGGTGGCGCAGGCGATGCGCGAGGATATCGGAAAAGCGAATGACCACCGGCGTGTGCAGGTCGCGGGCCTTTAAGCCCTGCACGACGTCGATAGAGGTCGATTTCGCGCGCGGAGTCCAGGCTCGGCCTGATCACCACGTGGCCGAGTTCGTTGATCGAAAAGTAACCCTTGCCCCACGCTTCGACCTGGTAGAGATCGAGCGACTGTTCGATTTTCCACGCGTGGGGTACGGGCAGCAATTTGGCGGGTGTGTTCATGTCGCGCGCACCATAACAAATTGGTGCTGCATGTAAATGACCGGGTGCGCAGCCTAAGGGCTAACCGCGCGCGACGGGGCGGCGCGGATCGCGAAATCCACTCGCTCCAGGATCCGGCATACAGCTTGCCGCCGCGCAGACCCGCCGCCTCGAGGCTCAGCAAATTGTGGCAGGCGGTGACGCCCGAGCCGCACATGGCGATCGATGTTCCCGGCATCCCTGCCCGCGAGACGCTCCCGCCAGCGGCGCCCGAGCTCCGCTGGCGGGCAGAAATCGGCCGTCGGCGCCGAGATTCAGCGGTCATCGGATGATTCACCGCGCCGGGCACGTGTCCGGCCACTGGATCGATGGGCTCGACCATGCCGGCAAAGCGTTCCGAAGCGCGCGCATCGACCAGCAGAGTCGTCGGGCTGCGCGCAAATCGCGCTCGATCTCGGCCGTGCTCACCACGGAGTCGGCAGCCGAGCCGCGCCGTGAATTGTTCCTCGCGGACCGGCGCGTCGCCGGACTCGAGCGCGCCGCCGTGCGCCGTCCACGCCCGCAATCCGCCGTCGAGCACGGCCACCGCGCCATGCCCCACCCAGCGAAGCATCCACCACAGCCGCGCCGCAAACGAGCCGTTGGCGTCGTCATAGGCGACGACCTGGCTGTCGTTGCGGATCCCGAGCCGGCCCAAGCGCTCAGCGAACGCGTCCGGCGCGCGGCAGCGGGTGCCGGCCGGTGCCGGGACCCACGGGCGCCGACAGATCCCGGTTCAGATCGGCATAGCGCGCTTGGGGTATGTGCCCCGCCAGATACGCCTGCCTGCCGGCCTCGGGGTTCAGGAGATCGAAACGGCAGTCGACGACGGCCAGCCGCGGTCGCCCAGCAGCTCCTGCAAAGAGTCCACGTCGATCAGGGTCTGAAAATCCATGAATCTAAAGCTTAGCGCGCCGCCGTGCGAACCGCATCCGCTACAATCGGCACCATGGCACTCACTCTCTACTGGGGCAGCGGCAGTCCGTTTGCGTGGCGCGTGCTGCTCGCGCTCGAACACAAGCGGCTGCCGTACGAGTCGCAGCTGCTGCACTTCGACAAGCAGGAGCAGCAATCGCCGCAAATGCTCAAGCTCAATCCCGCGCGGCCGCGTGCCGGTCCTCAAGGACGGGGATTACGTCGTGTTCGAATCGGTGGCGGTGCTGTACTACCTCGACGTCAAATATCCCGAGGAAGCCGATATTCGGCACCACCCCGGAGGAAGCCGGCGTGATCATGCGCGTCATCTGCGAATTCATGGCCTATGCGGAGCCGTCCCTGGTGCGGATCACCGAGGCGATATTCTCGGGATCGGTCGCCGACCACATCGACGAACTCACTGACGCCATGCACGTCGTGGCGCGCGAGGCGCGCACCATCGAAGGCCGTCTCAGCAAGGAGCAATGGATCGTCGGCGCCGATTATTCGGCGACCGACATGGTGATTTTCCCCTGGATTCAAGTGCTGCGGCGCGCTTTGGATCGACCCGCCGCCGCCACTTTAAGCGCGCGCTTCCTGCCCATGGAGCGCAACTATCCCGCGCTCGCGCGCTGGATTCGGCGGATTGAGGCTCTGCCGGGATACGAACGAACTTACCCGCCGCACTGGTAAGCTGGCGGATGAAATTTTCAAGCTTACTTTATCGGACGGGGTCGCCTCGACCCCGTTAAATTCGGCGCGAAGCGCCTGGAAAGCGAGGGCAAACCAAAATGAGACAAGAATTATGAGCAACCACGAAGTGCATGTGAAGTTCGCGGGCAAGATCGTATTTGTGGGTTTCGGCAGCATCGGACAAGGTGTCTTGCCGCTGATCTTGCGTCACATTGGCACTTCGCCCGATCGCATCACCATCGTCACCGCGGAGAACAGCGGCCGCGCCGAGGCTGAACAATTCGGCGTGAAATTCGTCCAGACCGCGCTCACGCGGGAGAACTATCGCAACGTCCTCGAGCCGCGGCTCGATGCCGGGGACTTCCTGTTGAACCTATCCGTGGACGTGTCCAGCGTCGCGCTCGTTCAATTGGCGCGCGAACGCGGCGCGCTGTATCTCGACACCTGCATCGAACCCTGGGCCGGGGGATACACCGACCCGCACGCGTCGGTGGACTCGCGCAGCAACTACACCATGCGTCTCGAGGCGCTGGCGTTGCGGCGCGGCGCCAAGAGCACCCCCACCGCGGTGCTCACTCATGGCGCGAACCCGGGCTTGGTGTCGCACCTGGTGAAGCAGGCCTTGCTCAACATCGCCAAAGATACCGGCGTCGACGTCGGCCGGCCGCGCAGCCGCGAGTCGTGGGCCAAGCTCGCGCAGACTCTCGGCATCAAGGTCATGCATATCGCCGAGCGCGACACCCAGGTGACGAATGTGCCGAAGGCTGCCAACGAGTTCGTCAATACCTGGTCCGTTGACGGCTTCGTCAGCGAGGGCGCTCAACCCGCCGAACTCGGCTGGGGCACGCATGAGAGGCACTTCCCGGCGGATGGCGGCCGCCACAAGGCGGGTTCGGGCTGCGCCATCTATTTGAATCGTCCGGGCGCCAGCACCCGGGTGCGCACCTGGACGCCCGCCGCGGGACATTTTCACGGCTTCCTGATCACGCATTCCGAAGCGATTTCCCTGGCGGATTACTACACGGTCATGGACGGCGAGCGCGTGGCGTACCGGCCCACGAGCCACTACGCCTATCACCCGAGCGACAACGCGGTACTGTCGGTGCATGAATTCGCCGGCAACAACTGGCACCTGCAGGATCGCAAACGCATCATGCTGAACGAGATCACGGCGGGTATCGACGAGCTCGGGGTGTTGCTGGCCGGCCATGCGAAAAACGCCTATTGGTACGGCTCGCAGCTGTCCATCGAGGAGGCGCGGAGATTGGCGCCGTACAACAGCGCCACGAGTCTGCAAGTTACGTCGGCCGCGCTGTCGGGGATGATTTGGGCCATGGAGAATCCCGACCGCGGTATCGTCGAGCCCGACGACATGGAATTCGAACGTCCGCTCGAGATTTGCATGCCATACCTCGGCAAGGTGGTCGGCGCGTACACGGATTGGACGCCGCTGTGTCAGCGCGGCGAGTTGTTCGCCGAAGATCTGGATACCGCGGATCCGTGGCAATTCAAGAACATTCGGGTGGTTTGAGTCCGTAGCTCACGGCGACCACCGTGAAGGTGGTCGCCCCTCCCGGCAGCGCGACACTCACTTCGTCGCCCCGGCGCTTGCCGAGCAAGCTGCGTCCCAAGGGCGAGTCCATGCTGATGTAGTCCTCCGCCATGTCGAATTCGTCCGGACCGACGAGGCGATGCCATCGCGCAGTGCGGTCGCTCTCGATCTGCACCCACGCACCGAAGTAAATCCGGTCGGGATCGCGCCGGCCGGGCGCTGCCAACGGGTCGACGATGGTCATGCCTTCGAGGCGCTTGCGCAAAAATCGCACCCGCCGGTCGATTTCGTGCAGGCGCTTCTTGCCATAGGTGTATTCGGCATTCTCGGAACGATCGCCCTGAGCGGCGGCCTCGGCGACGGCCGCGGTCACGCGCGGGCGTTCGTCGTGCCACAGCTGGTCGAGCTCATCGCGCAGCCGCTTGGCGCCTTGCGGGGTGATGTACTGTGAGCCGGGCGGTGTGGGTGGGCGATATCTTGACACGCTGCATCAAAAGTTGCGGGAAATTCTTCGGACGTGAACTAAGTTCAAAGCGATTGCAGTCGACTGAGCGGTCGTTCACAGATTGCGCGCGCCGCGAATCTTAAGCTCACACCCATGAGCGTCAAATACTACACCCACTTCATTGCGCAATCGGAAGGTGCCGTCGAATACAACGAGTATCGAGGCGTCGTCGAACTCCTCGATCGCTCGAGCAGCTTCCAGGGCGACCGCGACATCGCGCGCATGCTGGCACGCAGCTTCGATCTCGAGGAAACCGACATCCAAGTGCTGCAGTGGGACCATCTGCACTAGCGTCACGCTCACCGATCCCCTAGCGGGCTTTACTTCCCTTCATTGAAGTCCGCCTCTTAAGCCCCGAGCTCATCACTCGGGGCTTTTTTTACCACAGTGTTAGACTTGGGCCTCACCCCCCATTCGAGAGGGGCAGGAGGGGATTCATGCGTAAATTGGCGTTAGGGTTGGCCGCGCTTGCGGGCTTGCTGTTGTCGGGCTGCGGCTATAACACGATGCAGACTCAGGATGAGCAGATCAAATCCGCTTGGTCGGAAGTCCTGAATCAATATCAACGCCGCGCCGATCTCATCCCCAATTTGGTCAATACCGTCAAGGGCTACGCCGCCCAGGAGAGTTCGGTCCTGTTGGGCGTGACCCAGGCGCGCGCCAAAGTCGGTTCGATTCAAGCGACGCCCGAACTGGTCAACGATCCGGCGGCATTCGCCAAATTCCAAGCCGCACAAGGCGAACTGTCGAGCGCCTTGTCGCGCCTCTTGGTGGTCACCGAAAATTACCCGCAATTGAAGTCGGATCAGAATTTCCGCGACCTTCAGGCGCAACTCGAAGGCACGGAAAATCGCATTACGGTGGCGCGCAACCGCTACATCCAGGCGGTGCAGAATTACAACGTGAGCGTGCGCTCGTTCCCGGGCAACTTGACGGCCATGATCTTCGGCTACAAACCGAAGCCGAACTTCGCCGTCGAGAATGAGGCCGTGATTGCCAAGCCGCCGAGCGGTGGATTTTGCGGCGCCGGCCCAACCGCCCGCGGCGGCGCCGGCCGCGGCACCGAGCCCGGCGCCCGCTCCGCCCCCTCCGCCCGCGCATTAGTGCGCGTGAGGTCTCTGTGGCGCATCGGTCGCGCGGGGACGGGCTTGGCCCTGCTGCTCGCGGCGTTGCTCGCGCGCGCGGAAGTCGCCGTGCCGCCCCTCACGGCGCGCGTCACCGATCTCACGGGTACCCTGTCGGGCGGAGCGGTCACCCGCATCGAGGCCAAGCTCGCCGACCTTCGAGGCCAAAAAGGGCAGTCAGATCGCGGTGCTCATCGTGCCGACCACGCAGCCCGAAGAGATCGAGCAATTCGGTATTCGCGTGGAGGATGCATGGAAGCTCGGGCGCAAGGGCGTGGACGATGGGGCCTACTTGATCGTGGCGAAGAACGACCGGCGCGTGCGCATCGAGGTGGGGTATGGACTGGAGGGGGCGCTGCCCGACGCGGTCGCCAACCGCATCGTCGACCGAGACCATTACTCCGCATTTCAAACTGGGAGATTATGACGGCGGCGTCGAAGCCGGGGTCGACCAGATGATCTCCGTGGTCAATGGCGAGCCCTTGCCCGAACCCGACCGCAAATGGGAGCGCCACAGTGGTCTTGGGCATTTTTTGCCGTTGCTGCTGGTGGTGGTGTTCGTCGCGAGCGGCGTGCTGCGCGCCATGTTCGGCCGGTTGCTGGGGTCGGTGGCCACGGGGGGGTTGACCGGCGGCATCGCGTGGCTGCTCAGCCACTTTCTCCCCATCGGCGTGGGTGCCGGCATCGTCGCCTTCTTGTTCGCCATGCTGGCGGGATCGAACTCGCGAGGATGGTCGGCCGGCAGCGGCTGGGGAGGAGGCTTCGGCGGCGGACTGGGCGGCGGCTTTGGTGGTGGCGGCGGGTTCGGCGGCGGTGGCGGTGGGTTCAGCGGCGGTGGCGGCGGCGGCGGGGGCGGCGGCGCCTCGGGCAGCTGGTGATGCAGATCGGGCGCTTAATCCGGCACGTTGCGGCGACGCATTGGCGCACGCGCATGATGTTTCCCCGCGCCACTCTCGACGCCATCGAACAGGCCATCGCCCGCGCCGAGCGGACGCACGCCGGGGAGATTCGTTTTGCCATCGAAACGGCGCTGCCGCCGCTGCACGTGCTGAACGGCATGGCGCCGCGCGCCCGCGCGCACGATGTTTTCGCCGCGTTGCGGGTATGGGACACCGCGCACAACAATGGAGTCTTGATCTACGTTCAATTGGCCGATCGGGTGGTCGAAATCGTCGCCGACCGGGGCTTCGAGGGGCGCATTGGCCCCGCCGAATGGCAGGCGGTGTGCCGCCTGATGGAGGAGGAATTCCGGGCGGGCCGCTTCGAGGCCGGTTCGATTGCGGGAGTCGACGCCGTGGGCAGCTTGCTCAGGCGTCACTTTCCGGCCAGTGGCGACCCATCGGCGCAAGCGACGAACCAATTGCCTGACCGCCCGACTTTGCTGTAGATAGGTCGGATGAAGTACCTCAAGTGGGCCGTGTGCATCGGCGGGTTGGCCATCGGCGGTTGTGCGCTGTTTCGGCCCGCGCCCGTTGCACCGCCGCCCGTAGCGGCGCTGCCGCCGCCCGCGCCGCAGTTGCCCACGCCCACCGCCACCCACCGCGCCGAAGTCGATCCCGGCAGCGATATCGTGGGTCACGTGCAGAAGACCATCGTCGGTAAGGAGGACACGCTGCCCGACATTGCACGGCGCTTCGACGTGGGTTACGAGGAGATGCTCACCGCAAACCCGGGGGTCGATCCCTGGCTGCCGGGCGTCGGACGCGAGGTGGTCGTGCCCACGCAATTCGTGTTGCCGGCGGCTCCCCACGAAGGTGTCGTGGTAAACGTGGCGGCGATGCGCATTTTCTACTATCCGCCGCACAAGAAGGGCGAGCCGCAGATCGTGTTCACGCATCCCATCGGCATCGGCAAAGTGGGCTGGAAGACTCCCGAAGGCACCACCAAGATCGTCAGTCGCCAAAAGGATCCGGTCTGGGTGGTGCCCAAGTCGGTTCGCGACGAACACGCCGAGGACGGTGAGAAGCTGCCCGCCCAAGTGCCTGCCGGACCGGACAATCCGCTCGGCCAGTACATGTTTCGTCTGCAGTGGCCGAGTTACTTGATTCACGGCACCAACAAAGCCTACGGAGTCGGCATGCGCTCGAGTCATGGCTGCATACGCCTGTATCCCGAGGACATCGCGGTGTTCTACGACTTGATTCCCATCGGCACGAAAGTGACCGTGGTCAACCAGCCGTATCTGTTCGGATGGCGCGACGGGACGCTGTACCTGCAGGCCTACAGCGTGATGGAAGACGATTCGCGCGATTGGAGCAAGAACCGCAAGCGCCTGCTCGCCAAGCTGCTGAACCCGAAGCTGCAGAAGAAGATCACCGACCACGATAACGAAATCGACTGGCAGCGGGTGGGGGATCTGGCGCACACGCCGCGCGCCGTTCCCGTACCCATCACCGGCAATCAGGACGGCGTCGATGCGGTGATTTCGAATTCGCAGCTGGTGGAGAATACGTTGCCCGTGGGCTCCAATTGGGACGGCAAGACCGGATTGCTGGTGGACGAGAAGACATTCAAGGAATTGGTCGGCGGCCGCGCCGAAGCGCCTCCCGCGTCGCAGACCCAAGCTTCCGTTCACTGATGATCCGGCGCGGGATCGGCTGGGGTTTGGGGGGGCTGGCGCTCGCGCTGCGGGCTTGCCGGCATTCGCCGCCGATGAGCACTCCTTCGCCAATATCGATCAGTTTCGGGTCACTCACATCGACTTGGACCTGCGGGTCGATGTGCAAGGCAAATCGATCAGCGGCATCGCCACGCTCGATTTCAAGCGGCTCGATCCGCGTGCGGCGCAGCTGGTGCTCGACACCAAGGACTTGATGGTCACTGACGTGAGCCAGAAGGCCACGGATGTGTTGGGCGCGACCGCCAAGAGTCAAACCACGTGGGTCAGCCGGCCGTTTCACCTTGAGAAACCCGATCCCATCCTCGGCAGCGCCCTGGTCATCGACCTGCCGCAGTCGCGCAAGACCGTCGAGTCCGTGCGGATCGAGTATGAAACGTTGGCCACAGCCGCGGCGCTGCAGTGGCTGGCGCCGAACAAGCCGCCGGGCTGCACAATGCCTTCCTGTACACGCTGTCCGAACCGATCGGCGCGCGCAGCTGGATTCCGTTGCAGGACACTCCCCGGGTGCGCGCCACCTATCAGGCCAGAGATCCACACCGATTCCGGCATGCTGGCGGTGATGAGCACCGACAACGATTTGAAGGCAAAGCGCAACGGCGAGTATTCGTTCGTCATGGCGCAGCCGATGCCGTCCTATTTGCTGGCGCTGGCGGTCGGCAACCTGGCCTTCAAGGAGACGGGCGCGCGCAGCGGAGTGTACGCGGAGAAGTCCCTGGTCAGAGCGGCTGCCAAGGAATTCGCCGACACCGAGGCGATGATCGCGGCCGGCGAGAAATTATTCGGGCCCTATCGCTGGAAGCCGCTTCGACATCTTGGTGATCGGCCCAAATTTACCGATCGGTGGGATGGGCAATCCGCGCCTTTCCTTCGTCTCAGCCACGGCAATCGCCGGCGACAAGAGCCTGGTGTCGGTCATCGCGCGCGAATTGGCGCACTCCTGGTCGGGAAACCTCGTCGGCAACGCGACCTGGCGCGACCTCTGGCTCAACGAGGCGGTCAGCGCGTACCTGGAGAGCCGCATCATGAAAGAAGTCTACGGCGAGCAGCGCGCGTCCATGGACGCGGTGCTGGGCCTCGAATCCTTGCGCGAGGATTTGGCGGGACTCGCCCCCAAGGATCAGGTGCTCGCCATCGATCTGCGCGATCGCGATCCGGAACTGGCGCTCCGCGACGTGGCCTATGAGAAGGGGCGGCTGTTCTTGAACTTTCTCGACGCAAAGTTCGGACGCGAGCGATTCGACGCGTTCTTGCGCGGCTATTTCGATCATTTCGCCTTCAAGAGCATCACCACCGAGGAGTTCAACCAGTACCTATGGGAAAATCTGCTCGACCGTTTTCCAGGCATCGTCGCGCACGAGCAAGTGCTCGCCTGGGAAAATGCGCCGGGAATCCCGGCCGATGCCGTGTTGCCGGTGTCGAGCGCCTTGTCGCAGGTGGATCAAGTGCGCGCCTCGTGGCTCGCGGGCACGCTTGCCGCCAAGAAGTTCGGTCTCGATTGGGCCGCGCAGCAGTGGCTGTATTTCCTGGAGGGCATGCCGGCAACCCCGCTCACCCAGCAGCTCGGCGAACTGGACCAGGCGCACGGCTTGACGCGCAGTCAGAATGCCGAAATCGAGCGGCGCTGGCTCGAACTCGTCATTCGCACCGATTACCGGCCGGGCTATGCGCGCCTCGAGGAATACCTCAAGAGCGTCGGCCGCCGCCGGTTGATCATGCCTCTGTACGTCGAGCTGATGAAAACTCCCGCCGGCGGCGAATTTGCGAAGCGCGTCTACGCCGTTGCGCGGCCCGGGCTGCACCCGCGAACCGCGGCGGCGATCGACGCCATCGTTACTCCCGAAACCGCGGAGGGGGCGGAATGATCAGCGAGTGGATGAAAGTGATGCTCGAGGAAATATCCCGCAAGAAAGCGGAAGCCGAGCAGGCGCGCGTCGAGGAGCAAGCCCGGGCCGAGGAGCAAGCCCGCGCGGATGAACGGGCCCGCGCCGAGCAACAAGGACGCCGCGCCGGGCCGAACCGCGAGTTGTGATAAAGTCGGATACTGTGCCCGAGAGAATAAAAATTGGTGACGCCGAGCAACTTCACGCCGAGCAGTTTAGGAATAGAGGTCGAGGAAGAACGCGGACCCGATCATAGCATCGCGCGCCTCGGTACCGCGCGCACCGCGTTCGTCGGCCGCACGCTGCGCGGGCCGGTCAATCGTCCGGTACTCATCACGAGTTTCACGGAATTCCAGCAGATGTTCGGCGGGCTTTGGCAGCCGAGTCCCTTGGGATATGCAGTCGAGCAATTCTTCGACAACGGCGGCCGCGAGGCCCTCATCGTGCGCGTGGTCAACGGTGCGCGCTCGGCGACCCTCATCTTACGCGCGGGGGCGGCGGCGCTGCGCTTGCGGGCGGTGCGGCCCGGCACGCGGGAATACTTGCGCGCCAGCGTCGACTACGACAACATTCCGGCGGCGGACATCGCGGAATTCAATCTCACGGTGCAGCGCGTGCGCGTTCAGGGCACCGCCCAAGTGGAAGACCAAGAGATATTCCAAGGCGCTGTCGGTAGCGCCCACGGCGCCCGGTTACTTGCCGCAGGCGATACGCCGATTCGCAGCTGATCGAAATGGCCGGCGACACTCCCGCGCAGCGGCCCGATCGTACCTTGGATGCGGCCAGCGGACTCGCCACCGCTTATGTCAATTCGAACTGCGACGGCGATGACGGCGCGCCGCTCACCGATTACGACCTGATCGGCAGCGGCCGCGATCGCACCGGACTGTTCGCGCTGGGGTCGGCGGACTATTTCAATTTTCTGTGCATCCCCCCGTTGTCCCGCGATCAGGACGTGGGGCCGAGTCGCGCTGTTGGTGGGCGCGCGAATATTGCAAGGAGCGCCGCGCGCTGCTTGATCGTCGATCCGCCCTCGGGCTGGACACCGCGGACGATGCGCTGCGCGGCATGCGCGATTGGAATTTCTGCGACGAAAACGCCCTGATGTACTTTCCGCGCGTGCTGGCCCACGACAAGCTGCGGGGCCATTTCGAATCCTTCGCGCCGTGCGGCGCCGTTGCCGGCATGCTGGCGCGCTGCGACGAGGCGGCTCCGGTCTGGGCTCCCGCAAAAGAACGACGAAGCCATCCTGCGTCCGGGATACCGGCCGGCCTGCCTCGTGACCGAAGACCGCCGCATGCGGCTCGCGGCCCTCGGGGTCAACACCATCCTAGTCGGTGCGCTCCGCGGCACGCATCGGCGTCAGCTGCGCGCACACTTGCGGCCAGGGCACGCGGCGCACGCCGATTGGCAGTACCTGGCGCCGCGCCGGCTGGCTCTTTTCATCGTCAACAGCATCGAGCGTGGTACGCGCTGGGTGGCAATGGCGCATCCGCACGTCGAGGTGGCGGAGATGGCGGCCGCCCAGGTGCGCGCCTTCTTCGAGGCGCTGCATGAGGCATCAGGCCTTCGGCGCGCGGCGCGATGCAGGACGCCTTTTTCGTCGCTTGCGACCAGCGCAGCGAATTTCAGATCGATGATCGGTTTTGCCGGCGCGGGCCAACCTGGAGTTCCACAGCTTTCGCATCCTGCACTCGCCTCCGGCAGCAAGGTCGTGCCCGTCAGCTTGAATCGCTTGAACGACGCGCAATTCAGCCCGGCGGAACTCGAATGGGTCGAGAGCTCTGGCGCGGCAGCCTGTCGGACTAGGGGACAGGCTCCTCAGGCCGTCCAGCCAGGCGTCTTTCCAACTCCGCCTCCAGGGAACTGCGCGCCATGCGGCCGGCTCGCGGCGCCGGCAGCCGCGGCAGGTCGGCAGGGCCTCGAGCGCGCGGCGGGCGTAATCGTAGCCGGCCTGGATCGCGCGATCGAACGCGTGCCAATTGAGCAGGTCGACATTGGCGAGCGGCGGCTTCAGCAACACATCGGCCAAGCTCGCGCTGCACCGCCGCGCTGGTCGCGCTATTGACCATGCCGGCGTGCATCAAGATCTGGAAGATGTTGATGCCCCGCTTGCCGCTGCGGCCGAGCAACGCAGGCGGTCCGCGCCCACGTCGCTGCCGATGACGAGGCCCGGGTGCGTGGGCTTGCATGATGTCGACGGGCAGATTGTTGATGGCGGCGCCGTCGACCAAGCACGTCTTCGCCGCGATACACCGGCGGCATGACGCCGGGAATCGCCACCGACGCGCGCAGCGCATCGGCGAGGCGGGCCGTCGCGATGCTCGAGTGCGCGGCCGGTGGTGAGGTTGGCGCTGACGCAAAAGTACGGCTGCCGCAGATCTTCGATCAGCACGTCGCCGTACTCCCGTTGCAGCAGCCGCGACACCTTGCGGCCGCGGGTCAGCGCAACGAAGGGGAAGGTGTAATCGTTCACGGGGTTGGTAGTCGACGAAGCTTCTGCGATAGCGCATGCGCATCTCCTCGTCGCTCCATCCGATCGCGACGCCGGCGGCAATGATGGACCCGATGCTCGAACCGCCGACGAAATCGATGGGAACGCGGGCCTCGCGCAACGCGCGAATGACGCCGAGGTGGGCAAAGCCGCGCGCTCCGCCGCCCGACAGCACCAGCCCGACGCCGCGCCGCGTCAGCAGGCGGGCGAGCCGGGCCAGATCCGCCGCGTCGACGATGTGGTGGTGCTGGGCGGCGGGCGATCATGCTCAGCCAGCGCGCCGCGGCCCCGGTCTCGACGCGCTGCTCGTGCAGCAGGGCGAGCTCGACCCGCGCGCCGCGGGCCAGAGCCGCCTCGGCGACGTCGTTCGGCCAGGGCTTCGCCGGCGCCGCCGGCCGGGCGCGAGCAGCAGTATCACATCCGCTTGGCGGCAGCACTGCCGGGTCCAACCCGAGGCGCCGGGATCCGCGACGTACACCACGTAGTCATTCGACTCCTCGATGTCGTTGAACCAGCGCGCCGTGTGGGTGCTGGCCCGCGCGTCCCAGACCAGCTCCGTGCGGCCGGCGCGCGCGAATTCCGCAACCAGGCGGCGTCGCGAAATTCGCCACATCGACCTCGACGCTGTTGGGCACGATGACGAACACATGCGCCGGCTTCTTTTCGCCGTTGCAAGTTGATTGCTGCACCGCAGCCGACGGGCGCAAAGACGGGCGAGCGCCAGCGAGAAATGGGTCGATCGAGCGGCGAGGGCATCGAGCAGCCGGAGTCGGCAGCAGCAGCAGCTCACTGTCGCGCATGGCAAACACGGCGGCGCTGCGCTGCTCCTTCAGCAGCCAGCCGGCCTCGCCGACCAGCTCGCTGCGCTCGATTTCGGCGGTCAGCCGGGCCATCCCGGGGGTCTTGACGCCTAGTCGGCCGCTGGCGAGCAGATATACTCCGTCCGGAGCGGATCCCGATTCGAACAGCAGGCTGCCGGCCGGCAGGGAAAAATGCACGGCGCCGGCCGCCAGCGCCTCGAGGGTGGCGGCATCGACCAGCGGCGAGGTCGGCACAGTCGCGCAGGCAGTCGATGGCGCGGCGCATCTCGTGCGCTGCGCCCGATTGCTCTTCATCCAGTGCCATTCGTCTGTTAGCGGCCGCAAACCGCAGTTTCTTGAGTTCTGGAGCGTCATGTTGACGATCCTTCGGCACGGTGGTGTTCTCGCACGGGAAGGAAAGCGGACCCTGGGGCTCGAAGATCACGGCCATGGCGGCGGTGGTGCGCGAGTTGGGGTGCGGCGGTCGAGTCGGTGGATTACCGGGGCCTCGACGATCCCGGCGAGCGGGTCCGCAAGCTCCTCGCTCGCCGGAGCGGCGCTCGAGCCCGGCTGGTGCTGGTGGGATCGAGCATGGGCGGGCACGTGTCTGCCGCCGCCGCGAGCCGGCTGCAGCCGCGCGGCTTGTTCTTATTGGCGCCGGCGTTCTACATGGCGGGATACGAAGCCTACACGCCGCAGGACGTCGCCTGTCCGACCGCCATCGTCCATGGCTGGCATGATGCCATCGTACCGGTCGAGAACAGCATTCGTTGGGCGCGCGAGCATCAGGCGGCGCTGCACCTGCTCAACTCCGATCACCGGCTGGAGGATCAGATCGCGGCGATTTGCATGCTGCTGCGCGCGTTCCTGACGGCGCTCGGCTAGGTCCGCTACTGCTGGTGCTGCGGGGCCGCGATGCCCGGCGGCGGGCTCACGGTGGTGACGGCCACCTGCGCCTGCGCCAGCTCACGCAGGCTCTCTCCGAGCTGCTCGCCGCAGCGCCTGCCCATGGCGTCGAACCCGGCGCCCAGCGAGGCGATGTAGGCGGACACGAAGTGCTTGCCCGGCGGGGATTCGAGGAACGCCAGCAAGTGCTTGAGGTCGGCATCGCTGAAGTCGCGATAGCTGTAGGCCATGTAGCGGCGCATCGGCACGCGCATGTCCTGTTCCAAACTCGCGCGGCTGGTTTCGCCGGATTTGTGCGCGCTCTCCGCAACGCCTGCCGTATCCCTGCCGGCTCCGACCGCGGTGCCGATGGCCACCGCCTCGCCCATGCTGAGGAAGATCTTCACCGTGGATTCGCTGGAGCGCGAGGCCTGCTCCAATTTGTCGAACAGCGCGTCGCGCTGCGGCGTCGACGGGGCCGCGAACTCGCCCTTCATGATCTTGTCGATCTTGGTTTCCTCGAGCGCGGCCGTGGCCGCATCCGCCGCCACCATGCGGCGGCCGAGATCGCTCAAAAGGAATTCCTCGGATTTCTTCGCGGTCGCTGGATCGAGATTGGCGGCGAGCGCGCTCAATGCGGGAACCTCGAAAACGTCGATGCGAAACGCGCGCTTGGCCGCGGCGGTCACGGCTGTCCAATTGCGGGTCGGTAAGCGGCGCGGCGGCATCGGCCGAAAACAGCTGCCGTATGTGCTCGGGCATCGTGCCCAACGAAGCGCGCACCTGCTCGCGCATGGCCGCCTCCTGGTAGATCTTCGCCGCGCGTCTCGATGTCGACGCGACTGCGCGGCATACGCACCCGTGGCCAAGAGCATGAGCAATGCAAAACGAAACATGCGCGAACTCCGAGTGACTGTACGTCCGTAACGATTGTACACTCCGGGCATTATGGGGCTGGCCGTTCCGAGGTGCACATGGGTTTGTCAAGGAATGTGACAATGTCGCTGTCGATTTTGTTCACTGTCGGCTGCGCGCCTGCCGACCCGCCGCCGCCGCAGAAGACCGTGTTCGAACCCTTGTTGCAGGCGGAGCAGCGCGCGCGGGACGTGCAGAAAACTGTGGACGAGCACGCAGACGCAACGCGCAAGGCGGTCGATACTCAAGAGCGCGGCGATACGCCTCCTTAAAACCCGTTGCCAACCATGAACCCCGTAGAGGGCTTGGGCCGGGCGTGGCACTGGAGTGTCCGCAAGATCTTGGGGCTGTGGGTGCGCGTAAGCATCAAGCCCGAGGATGCGGCCGCGCAGATCGCCGCGCGGCCACGGCCGGTGTGCTATGTGCTGGAACGCGAGAGCACAACCGATCTCGCCGTGTTGAGCAATGTGTGTATGCAGCTCAATCTGCCGCGCCCCGGGCGGCGGGCGCACTTCGAATTGATCGTCCCGAAGGGCTTGCTCGGCCGGCGCGCCGTACGCGCGCCGCGCATCCTCGTGCAATTGGTCGGCCGCGGCGGCCGCCGATCCGCAGATTCGACGTCGACCTGGTGCCGGTTGCGATCTTCTGGGGACGCGCGCCGCACAAGGAGGCGAGCCTCTGGCGCTTGTTCTTCGCCGAAGATTGGGTGCTGGTCGGGCGCTTCCGCAAGGTTCTGGGCGTGCTCGTCAACGGCCGCAACACGCTGGTGCATTTCGGCGATCCGGTGCGGCTGCGCGATGCCATGCAGGAGGGCATGGACGAGCAGCGCAGCGTGCGCAGGCTGCTGCGCACCTTGAGATCGATTCTGCGCGCGCAGCGGGCCTCGACCATCGGTCCCGATCTATCGCATCGCCGCACCTTGGTCGCGCAGCTGCTGAAGACGGCCGATGTGCGCAACGCCGTGCGCCGCGAAATGCAGGCGCACGGGTCATCGCGCCGCGCCGCATTGATCGCGGCGCGGAAGTACGCCGTGGAGATCGCCGCGAACTATTCGCAGGCCTTCGTCAGATTCATGGCGGCACTGCTGGGCTGGCTGTGGAATCGGGTGTTCGACGGCGTGAAATTCGAGCATGTCGATCAATTGAACGATATCGGCGACGGTGCGGAGATCATTTACGTTCCCTGCCATCGCAGCCACATGGACTACCTGCTGCTGTCCTACGTGATCTATCGCAAGGGCTTTGCGGTGCCGCACGTTGCGGCCGGCATCAATCTGAATCTGCCCGTGATCGGGCGCTATTTGCGCAAGGGCGGCGCATTTTTTCTGCGCCGCAGCTTCAAGGGCGACGCGCTGTACGCCGCGGTGTTCGCCAAATATCTCGGCGTGATGATGGCGCGCGGCCACAGCCTCGAGTATTTCATCGAGGGCGGACGCAGCCGCACCGGGCGGCTGCTGCCGCCGCGCACCGGCATGCTGTCGATGACGGTGCGCGCCTACCTGCGCGATCCGAATCGGCGCGTGATTTTCATGCCGGTGTATTTCGGATACGAGCGCATCGTCGAAGGGCGCACCTACATCGGCGAACTGTCGGGACAACCCAAGCAAAAGGAAAGCGTGTTTGGACTGATCAAGTCGACGATTTCGGTGTTGCGCAGCAAGCTCGGCATCGTCAACGTCAATTTGGGCCGGCCGATTCCGCTCGACGCCCTGCTGTGCGCGGCACAATCCTGAGTGGCGCACCACCGCCGCCGCCGACCTGGATTCAGGCGCGGGGTGGATCGGCGCCGCGGTCGGCGATCTCGCGACGCGGATCAATATCGAAATCAACGCCGCCGCCGCCGTGACGCCGATCAATCTGACGGCCATGGCGCTGCTGGCAACGCCGCGCCAGGCATTTGCGGAAGCCGATCTCGAGCGTCAGCTCGAGCTGTATCAAATGCTGCTGCGCGACGCGCCTTATTCGCCGCTGGTGACGGTGACCCGCGACAGCGGCGCCGAGATGATCCGCTACGCCGAAGCGATGGGCATGCTCGAGAGGCAGCGGCATCCGCTCGGCGACATCCTGCGCATGAATGCCGAGAACGCGGTGCTCGCCACGTACTATCGCAACAACATTCTGCATCTGTTCGCCATGCCCTCGCTGCTGGCCTGCTGCTTCATCAGCAACTCAGCCATGAGCACGGCCGATATCCACCGCCTGGTATGGCGCGTCTACCCGTACATCGCGATGGAGCTATACCTGCGCTGGGACGAGACGGCGGTCGCGGAAGTGGCGGACTCGCTGCTCGACACCTTCGCAGCATTGAATTTGCTCGAGCCCAATGCCGATCGCAGCGAATGGCGGCGCCCGGCCTCGACCTCGCTCGAGGCAATCCAGCTGTCGGTTCTCGCTCAAGCCACCATCCAGACGATCGAACGCTACTACCTCGCGATAGCGCTGCTGCTGCAGTCCGGCAGCGGCGTCATCACCCAGGAAGCATTGGAGGAGCGCTGCCACTTGATGGCTCAGCGCATGTCGGTGCTGTATGGTTTGAATTCGCCGGAGTTCTTCGACAAGAGCCTGTTTCGCAATTTCATCGATCTGCTGCGCCGCCGAAACGTGATCCAGGAAGCCGCGGACGGCAGCCTGGCGTTCGGCGAGCCGCTGCTGGGGGTGGCTGCGGACGCCCAGCGGGTGCTCTCCGAGCAAATCCGGCACAGCATTCTGCAAGTGACTCTGACTCAATGAGGCAGCTTAACTAGTACTCGGCGCTGCGCGCCTCGCCCCTTCGGGGCCGCCCCTGCGGGCGTTCAAGTCGGCCGGACGGCCGACTTAGTCCCAGCGATGTCCGCCGCGCCCCTGCTTGGTGGCGCCGCGGCGTTTCTTCGATTCGATGCGCCGTTCCTGGGACCCCTTGGTGGGGCGGGTCTTCTTGCGGATCTTGGGTTCCACGAGCGCCGCGCGGATCAACGCTTCCAGGCGTCCTTGTGCCGCGCGCCGATTGCCCTCCTGGGTGCGCTCGCTCATGGACTTGAAGAGAATGGTCCCGTCGTCGACGAGCTTCTGGCCGGCGAGCCGCCGCAGGCGATTTCTCACCGGCACCGGCAGGCTGGCATTTTGCGGCAGCAGGAAGCGCAGCTGCGCGGCGCTCGCCACTTTGTTGACGTTTTGCCCGCCGGGCCCCGAGGAGCGAATGAACTTCCATTCCAATTCCTCGTCGGGGATGACGATGTCGGGCGCGATGATCAGGGGCATGGCAACGAGCAGGCGCTTCAGTCGAGGTCGGAATGCCCCGGCTTCGACTGCACGACGATCTCGCGCTGCGCCACGGGGATGGTGATGTTGTGCTGCTTGAACAGGCGCCAGATGGCGCGGTTCACTTCCGAGCGCACGTTGTTCACTCCTTCCTGCGGATCGGAAATCCAGAAGCGCAGCTCGAGTTCGATGCCGCTGTCGCTGAAGTGCATCAGCCGCGAAACCGGCGCAGGTTCCTGCAGCACGCGCGCCTTGCCCTTCGCAGGCGGTGAGCAAGATCCCCAAGGCCAATTCCGGATCGTCGCGATAACTCACGCGGATGGGCAATTTCAGGCGAATGCGCGGGTCCGTGTAGCTCCAGTTGATCACGGCATTGGAGATCAGCTGCTGATTCGGCACCAGCATCTCCACGCCGTCCCGGTCGCGCACCACCACGTAGCGGCCGCGCAATTCCTGCACCCAGCCGAAGTTCTCCGTGCTCGTGCCGCTCTGTCCCGAGAGGCTGATGACGTCGCCCGGCTTGATGGAGCGGTCCATCAGCAGCACGAAGCCGCTGACGAAATTCGCCGCGATGGACTGCAGGCCGAACCCCAGTCCCAAACCGATGGCGCCGGTCAGTACGGTGAGCGCAGTCAGGTCGACGCCCGCGGCGTTGAGGCCCAGGAGCATGGAGAGGCCGATCAAGAATGCGTTGGCGAATTTCGCGATGCCGATGCGCGTGGAGGGCGCGAGGTTGCTGAGTCTCTTCAGGCGCCGCTCGACCCAGCGGCTGATCCAAGCCGCAACCAGCACGAACAAGAGTCAGCGTGAACAAGAGCTTCAGCACCGACCACAGGGAAATGCGGCTCTTGCCGGCCGCCATGCCGATGCTGTCCAAGGTGCTGATGATGGGATCGAGCCAGCCCAGGTACTCGGCGGCGATGACGAGCCAAAGAACCAAGGTCGCGCGAGTTTCCCAGTGCTGCATCCACGACTTGTTGCCGAGGCTCGCAGTGAACAGGAGAACGATCACGCGGACCGCGACGTAGGCGCCGATCAGACGCGCGGCGGCGTCCAGCATCGACACGTCGAAGTTCGCAGCCAGTATCACGCTGCGGGCCACCACGACCAAGGTCAATGCCAGGATCGCCGGCATGGCGACGAGGCTGCCCTGCGAGGCGAAATAATTCCAGGTCAATGCCGTCGGCGCCTTGATCCTGCGCCTCCGGTTATGCTCGTGCAGCGCTGCGCTGACGAACCAGCCGGCGAGCAGCGACAGCGTCACCGCGCCGATCTCGATCAGCACGTTGCGCGTGGACAGGATCTCGAAGAAGGCAGCGATCCGCTGCAGCAGTTCACTCACGGGCAACTCGGGTCATGCATTGAGATCCGGAATGAGCTGGCTCTCCAATCGTGCGATTTGATCCTTGAGCATGAGCTTGCGCCGCTTGAGGCGCTTCATCTGCAGTTCGTCGACTTTGAAATCCATGGTGAGGCGCGAAATGATGTCGTCGAGATCCCGGTGCTCGATGCGCAGCTGGCGCAAGCGCTCGATGTTCTTGAACAAATCGGTATTGACGTTGCTTTCTTCGTCGCTCACGGCGTCGCTGCTTTTGTCATGTAGCTGCGCCACACCGGGGTGACGCAATCCGGTAGCTTAAGGGAGCGGCCGAGCGGATTCCAAGTCAGTTGTGGATTGTGAAAATCCGAGCCGACCGACCCCATGAGACCAAATTTAAGCGCGAGTGCCGCAACGGCCTCGACGTGCTGTGCACCATTGCCGCCGGTCACGACTTCGAGCGCGGCACCGCCCGCGGCGACGAAATCGCCGAGCAGCTGGCGCCGGGCTCCGCTCGACAGGGGATAGCGCGCCGGATGGGCGAGCGCGGCCACGCCCCCGGCAGCGCGGATCCAGCCGACGACGACATCGAGCGCGGGCCATTCGGCCGCCAGATACCCGGCTTTGCCGGCCCCTAGGATACTTGCGAAACGCCTCGTCGGCGCGGTGCACGTGGCCGCCGGCGACCATCGCGTTCGCCAGATGCGCGCGCGTCGGCACACCGGGATGCGCGCCAACTGCCGCGAGCAGCTCATCGCCCGGCAGGCCCAGCTTTCCGAGGCGCGCGCAGATCTTGCGCATGCGCGACCGCCGCCGCTCGCCCTGCGTCAAGAGCTCGCCGCGCAGCGCAGCGGAGGCGGGATCTATCCACAACCCCAGCACGTGAATGGACTGTGCGCGCCAGGAGGCGGAGATTTCAACGCCGGGCACGAGGCGCAGCCCAAGCAAACCTGCACTATGCTCCGCCTCCTCGAGGCCGGCCACCGTATCGTGATCGGTGAGCGCCAGGACTTCGACGCCGGCCGCGGCCGCATGCGCCACCAATTCGCGCGGCGTCAATGATCCGTCGGAGCAGTTCGAATGGGTATGCAAATCGATATTTAGCCAGTCGATATTGAGGCCGCCGTTCACGAGGGGCTGCCCGCAAGCCCCACGGCCTCCAGCTTGAGGCCGGCCAGCACGATGAAGCCCTGCGCGCGTTCGAAGCCGTCGCTGGTGTAGTCGAAGGTGTAGGTGCGGAGGAGCCGGCGCCTGCCCCTGGCATCGCGCGCCATCCGAAAGCCGGCGAAGGCGACCGTGCCGTCCAGGAACTGCACCACCGCGCGCGAACAGGTGTCCTTGGCGATTCGATTCGCAGTTTCGCGCGCGTCCAGCGAGAGGTGCCATATCTTATAGCCCCCGGCGAGGAGGGCGGCGGTCAAAACCAGCAGCACCAGGTCGTCAGTCATACACCAAGCTTAACCGCATTCCGCGGCGGGGACCGCCCTGGAATTCTGCCGAACCCGCCCCATACTGAGGCTATGAGCGACCCACATCCGAATTTGACCGTGCGCGTAGATCCCAACGAAATGGTGCGGTACGTGCAGAATTTGATGACTCTGCCGTACAACGCCGCGGCGCCGGAGACCTCGATGGCGCTGGCCCATCGCCAATGGGGCGGCGATACGCCGCTGGCGCGCGCCGCGCAGCTGCGCTGGAGTGCGCTCAACCGCGCTTTCGGCGATGCGCGGGTCAGCACCTGGACGACGCACCCGCGACGCGACCAGATCCATGTACCGGCGGCGCTGATCGCGGCCGCGGGCGTGGCGCGCTTGACCATGGCCGAGCAAGAGGTGGTGTTCGATATCCCGACCTTGTTGGACGCCACTTTGGAGTTGTGCGAGCCGGCGGGTAACGCTTAGGAGCCTGTCCTAGGCCGGCGCCAGCACGCCGGCGTGGCTGTAGGCCAGAAAATCGCCGTTGATCAGGCTGTCGCGGCAGTTGTAGCGCAGACGGTGGCCGTCCAGGCGCGTGACGTGCCCGCCCGCGGCCTCCAATAGTGCCTGCCCCGCCGCGGTGTCCCACTCCGAGGTGGGGCCGAAGCGCGGATAGAGTTCGGCCTCGCCGGACGCCACCAGACAGAATTTAAGCGAACTGCCGATGCCTCGCATCACATGGGGCCCGAGCCGCGCCAGGTAGCCTGCCGTCTGCGGACTGGGGTGCGAGCGGCTGCCGACCACGCGCAAGGGGTGCTGCGGCTCGCGACACGTGAATGGGGGTCTGTGCCGCACCGCGGGGGTGGCTGAATGCGCCGAGTCCCGCGCTCCCCAGTACAACGAGCCCCTGCGCGGGCGCCGACACGATGCCGAGCACGGGCTCGTGTTCCACCACCAGCGCGATGTTGACGGTGAACTCGCCGTTGCGCTTGACGAACTCGCGCGTACCGTCGAGCGGGTCGACCACCCACAGCTCGCGCCACCGTCGGCGCTCGGCCCAAGGCGCCTGCGCCGACTCCTCGGACAGGATCGGGATATCGGGGGTGATCCGCTTCAGTCCTTCGATGATGACCCGTTGCGATTCCAAGTCCGCCAGCGTCAGCGGCGAATTGTCGTCCTTGCGCTGCACGGTGAACCCGGCGTCGTAGACTCGCATGATGGCGTCGCCGGCGCGTTCGACGATGGGCATCAGCATGGCGCCCAAGGCGTGAAGATCTCGCATCGAGGGTATGATACGCGATTGCATCACGGTCGCCGTCGACGGTCGCCTTACGTGGCGGCGCCGCCCGCGGGGCCGCCGCCTCTGCCGCGCCGCCGTCTGCGTCTGGCGGGGTCGCCCTGGCCTTGGGCCGGCGCTTCACCGCCGCCGGCGTCCCGGGGAGGCTGCGGCGTGGTGCGCGGCGGCGGCGAACCATGCGACGGCCGAGAACTCGGCGGGCCGCGCCGCGGGCCGCCGCCTCGGGCGCCGCCGCCGGATCGCCCGCCGGGACCGCCCGCACGGCCGCCCGAGCGGCCGCCGCCGGATCGCGATTGACCGCGCTGCGGCGCCCGCTCGCGCCACTCGGCGGGCGGCGGCGCAGTCACCGCCGCCAAGTCGACCGCCTCGATCGCGGCGCGCGGAATCTGATGGCCGATGTAGCGCTCGATGTCGGGCAGCGCGATCGCGTATTCCTCGCAGCCGAAACTGATGGCGTCGCCCTCGGCGCCGGCGCGCGCGGTGCGGCCGATGCGGTGCACGTAATCCTCGGCGTCGTTCGGCAGGTCGAAATTGAATACATGGCTCACATCGGGAATGTGCAGCCCGCGCGAGGCCACGTCGGTGGCGATCAGGACGGCGATATCGCCGTTGTGAAAGTCGCGCATCATTTTCAGGCGCTTGGTTTGCGGTACGTCCCCCGAAATGGCCTGGGCGACGAAGCCGTTGGCGGTCAGCGTTCGCTCGAGCACTTCCGCGACGCGCTTCGTATTGACGAACACCATGGTCCGGCGGGCGTCGATGCGGCGCAGAAGACCCATCAGCAGCGGAATCTTTTCTTCCGTGGCGGGGAAGTACAGCACCTGCTTGACGCTGTCGACCGTCATCTTGTCCGGCTCGATGCGGATCAGCTCCGGATTGTTCATGTGCTCGTAGGCGAGCTCCATCACCCGGTGCGACAGCGTCGCCGAAAACATCATGGTCAGGCGCTCGGTCGGATGCGGCAAACGCCGTAGAATGAAGCGAATATCCTTGATGAATCCCAGATCGAACATGCGGTCGGCTTCGTCCATGACCGCCACCTGGATATGGCGCAGATCAAAGACATGCTGTTTGAAGTAGTCGATGACGCGCCCGGGCGTGCCGATCAACACGTCGACGCCTTCCTCGAGAATGCGCCGCTGCTTTTCGTAGTCCACGCCGCCGAACACGATGGCGAGCTTGAGATCCGTGTATTTTCCGATGCCCGAGCGCGTCGGAATGAATCTGCACCGCGAGTTCGCGCGTCGGCGCGATGACGATGGCGCGCGGCGCTTTACCCCAGGGCGCGGCGCCGCGTATCGGTCAACAGCCGGTTGAACAGCGCGATGAGGAACGCGGCCGTCTTGCCGGTGCCGGTCTGCGCCTGGCCCGCCACGTCGCGGCCGGCGAGGGCCACGGGCAGAGTTTGCGCCTGAATGGGGGTGCAGCGGGTATAGCCCAATTCGGCAATGCCCCGCTTCAAGGATTCGGCGATGTTGAGGGATTCGAACGTGAGCTGACTGAGATGGGCGTCTGACATTTTCTCTTTGAGGATTGCAGAAACTTGCAAAATGATGAGGACCGGATAACAATACAGTCAATCCGGAGCCGGTCTATCCGCTCCCATCAACCGTATCATCGGTACCCTTTTAAGGTAATCAAGACCGCTAAAGCCGCTGTATTGTGCCCGAACGGCCGCGCATCGTCACTTCGCGCTTCAAGTTCGGGCTGCAGATTCCCACAAACAACCCCGCTCCAAACAAACGAATCTCCAAAAGGAGGTATTCCCTAAGTGAGTAATCCCAGTATCGTCCACACCAGCGACGCCACGTTCGACAAGGACGTTCTCAAGTCCGACAAGCCCGTATTGCTCGATTTTTGGGCGGAATGGTGCGGACCCTGCAAAATGATCGCGCCCATCCTCGATGAGATCGCCGATCAGTACAAAGACAAGATCCGGATCGCCAAGCTGAACATCGACGACAATCCGGCAACCCCGCCCAAATTCAACATTCGCGGCATCCCGACGTTGATTCTGTTCAAGAATGGAACCGTGGAGGCCCAGAAAGTCGGAGCAGTCACCAAGTCACAGCTCGCCGCCTTTCTGGACAGCAACCTGTGAGAGGCTACCTAGGAAATCAGTCGCGCGGCGGCGGCCAGGGCGGCGGGCAGCAGGGCGGCGGCGGCCAAGGCGGCGGCGGCCGATCCAATCGATCCAATCGCGGACCCCGCAACGACAATCGCAACGGCAACACCAACGGGGGCCGGCCCCCGCAGGAAGACTACGGCGATTTGCCGGAAGGCGGCGATGATCTGGAGATCATTGCGCCGACCGATCTCGCGCGCAGCCGCAGCTCGATGAACCTGACGGAGCTCAAGAAGCGCCCGATCAGCGACCTCGTCAAGCTGGCCGAGACCATGGGTCTCGAGAACATGGGCCGGTCGCGCAAGCAGGACATCATCTTCGGCGTGCTCAAGGCGCATGCGCGCAAGGGCGAGGACATCTACGGCGACGGAGTTCTGGAGATTCTGCAGGATGGCTTCGGCTTTCTGCGCTCATCGGACTCGAGCTACCTCGCGGGACCCGACGACATTTATGTATCCCCAAGCCAGATACGCCGCTTCAATCTGCGTACCGGCGATTCGATTTCCGGGTTGATCAGGCCGCCCAAGGACGGCGAACGCTACTTCGCGCTGCTGAAGGTCGGCGAAATCAATTACGATTCGCCGGAGAGCTCGCGCGGCAAGGTGCTGTTCGAGAACCTCACGCCGCTGCATCCCACCGAGCGCTTGAAACTCGAGCGCGGCAACGGCTCGACCGAGGACTTGACGGCGCGCGCCATCGATCTGGTGGCGCCGATCGGCAAGGGCCAGCGCGGCCTCATCGTCTCGCCGCCGAAAGCCGGCAAGACCATGCTCCTGCAAAACATTGCGACCGCGATCACCGCCAATCATCCCGAGGTGTACCTCATCGTGCTGCTCATCGACGAGCGTCCCGAGGAAGTGACCGAAATGGCGCGCACCGTGAAGGGCGAGGTCGTGTCGTCGACGTTCGACGAGCCGGCCAGCCGCCACGTGCAGGTGGCGGAAATGGTGATCGAGAAAGCCAAGCGCTTGGTCGAGCACAAGAAGGACGTGGTCATCCTGCTCGATTCCATCACCCGCCTGGCGCGCGCCTACAACACCGTGGTGCCGAGTTCGGGCAAGGTGCTCACCGGCGGCGTGGACGCCAATGCGCTGCAGCGGCCGAAGCGCTTCTTCGGCGCGGCGCGCAACATCGAGGAGGGCGGCAGCCTCACCATTCTCGCCACCGCGCTGGTCGACACCGGCTCGAAGATGGACGACGTCATTTTCGAGGAATTCAAGGGCACCGGCAATTCGGAAATCCATCTGGATCGCCGCATTTCCGAGAAGCGCACGTTCCCGTCGATCAACATCAACCGCTCCGGCACGCGCAAGGAAGAGCTGATCACGGAGCCGTCGGAACTGTCCAAGATGTGGATTCTGCGCAAGCTCTTGCATCCCATGGATGAGCTGGCGGCGATCGAGTTCCTGCTCGACAAGATGAAGGACACCAAGACCAACACCGACTTCTTCGATGCGATGAAGAGGTAGAAAATGCTGTGGTGGGCATGGATTGCCGTCGGCGCCATACTTCTGGGGTCGGAATTGGCCTTCGTCGATGCCCAGTTCTATTTGGTGTTCGTCGGCGCGAGCGCTTTCGTGGTGGGACTGCTGCAGCTCGCCGGACTCGGAATGGCGGTGTGGCTGCAGTGGCTGATATTCGCGGTGCTTGCCGCGGCATCCATGTTGACATTTCGGCGGCGGATCTACGAGCGCATGCGCCGCGGTCTGCCGGCGATGAAGGGCGGTCCCGCCGGCGAATTCGTCACCCTGGCGGTGGCGCTGCCGCCCGGCGAGACCTGCCGGCTCGAATATCGCGGCGGCTCCTGGAGTGCGATCAACGGCGGCAAGTCGGTGATCGCCGCCGGAGCGCAGGCGCGCATCGCCCGCGTCGATGGACTCACCCTCGTCGTTCACGGCGACGCTTGAGCCTTGCATTGAACTAAAGGAGAGGCTCTTGGATATTTCGTTCAGCTACGCGTTCATCGTGATAGCGGTGGTCGTGGTGATCGTGTTGGCGAAGACCGCGACGGTCGTGCCGCAGCAGAGCGCCTACGTCGTGGAGAATCTCGGCAAGTACAGCCGCACTCTGCAGGCCGGCTTCCACATTCTCATTCCATTCGTGGAGAGAGTGGCCTACAGACACAGTCTGAAGGAAATCGCGATCGACATCGCGGAACAAATCTGCATCACGCGCGACAACGTTCAAGTGGGGGTCGATGCGGTGCTCTATATGCAGGTCATGGATCCGCATCTGGCGTCATATGGCATCACCAATTTCGGTTTCGCCATTTCGCAGCTCGCGCAAACCACGCTGCGCAGCGAAATCGGCAAGATCGAACTCGATCGTACCTTTGAGGCGCGCGGGACGATCAACACCAACGTCGTCAGCGAATTGGACAAGGCATCGGCGCCCTGGGGAGTCAAGGTGCTGCGCTACGAGATCAAGAACATCACGCCGCCGAAGGACGTGCTGTCGGCGATGGAGAAGCAGATGCGCGCCGAGCGCGAGAAGCGCGCCGTGGTGCTCACCTCCGAGGGCGAACGCGATGCCAAGATCAATGCGGCGGAGGGCGACAAGCAGCGCGTGATCAAGCAATCGGAGGCCAACAAGCAGCAGCAGATCAACGAGGCCGAAGGCCAGGCGGCGGCCATCCTCGCGGTCGCCACGGCGACGGCGGAAGGCCTGCGGCAAGTCGGCATTGCGCTGTCCGATCGCGGCGGCATCGAAGCCATGCAGCTGCGCATCGGCGAGGAGTACGTGAAGCAGTTCGGCAAGCTGGCGCAAACCGGGACGACGCTGGTGGTGCCGGCCAACCTGACCGATCTGGCATCCATCGTGACCATGGCCACGAGCATCGCCAGGAAGGCTCCCGCGACTCCGGCAGCTTGAGCTCCATGTCGGACAAGCGCGAAGCCGCGAACATCGGCTTCCTGGAATTTGTCGTGCTGGCGGCGGCGACGATGGCGACCCAGGCCATTGCCATCGACGCCATGCTGCCGGCATTCCCCGTCATCGTTCGCGCGCTGCACGTCGCGAACGAGAACCACGTCCAATGGATAGTCACTGCCTACATGACGGGGCTGGGAGTAGGCCAGCTGTTTTGGGGCCTCATGTCGGATCGGTTCGGCAGGCGGCCGATCTTGATCGGCGGTCTCGGACTCTACGTGATGGCGGCGCTGCTCTGCGGGCTTACCAGCAGCTTCCATACGCTGCTCGCGTGGCGCTTCGTGCATGGCCTGGCTGCGGCGAGCGTCATCGTGACCCGCTCGGTGATTCGCGACCTGTATTCCGGAAGGCACATGGCGCGCGTGATGTCGCTCACCTTCATGGTGTTCCTGACGATTCCCATCCTTGCGCCGAGCCTCGGCCAGCTCATTCTCTGGCTGGCGCCGTGGCGCTACATATTCATCGTGTGCGGAGCGTTTGCCGCGATCGTCTGGCTGTGGGTGCTGTTGCGGCTGCCCGAGACGCTGCACCCGGAGTATCGCTTGACCCTGAGTGCTTCGCACATCGCGGGCGCGATCCGTTTGGTGGCCTTCAACCGGGCTTCGCTCTGCTACACGCTGGCGATGTCGGTCATGTTCGGCGGCATCATGGCCTACGTCGGCATGGTGCAGCAGATGTTCGGCGAGGTGTTTCGCCGCGCGAGCCTGATGCCCTCGATGTTTGCGCTGTGCGCGACGACGATGGGGGTTGCCGCCTTCCTGAATTCCCGAATCGTCGAGCGTTTCGGCATGCGCCGCATTTCTCACACGGCGCTGCTCACCTACCTCGCCATCACGGGTTCGCATGCGCTGATCGCGGCCCTCGGACTCGAAGAGCTGTGGACCTTCGTCGCATTTCAGTCCGCGACCATGGCGTGCTTTGCGCTGTCGATTTCCAATTTCGGCGCCATGGCGATGGACCCGGTTGCGTCGGTCGCGGGCATCGGCGCGTCGCTCCAAGGATTCGTGTCGACTCTGGGCGGCGCGCTGGTCGGCGCGCTCATCGGGCGGCAGTTCAACGGCACGGCGGTGCCGCTGACGGCCGGGCTGCTGTGCTGCGGAGTGGTAAGTCTGCTGTTCGTTCTGCTGGCCGAGAAGGGCAGGCTGTTCAGAGGCCACCACGACGCCGCGCCGCTACTCGCGGCGCAGGCCCGGCGCAGCCTCTGACTCGCCGGGGCGGGTCAGGTCCGCCACGTACGAAGTCTTGATGCCGATGAACGTGCTGCGGCCGGAGCTGCGATAGACGCCCTTGGTCATTTCGTAGGCAATGTTGGCCCCGAGAGCGTCGAATTGCTCGAGCACCAGATCGAATCCCGCGTCGCGCAGCGCCTGCAGCAGAAATTCGCGCTGGATCCAAAACGAAGTACGGTTGTTCCACGAAGCCCAGCGGCGGTTTTCACGGTCGCGGAACGCGCGTTTATTGCGAAACTCGGAAAACCATCGCCCGGGAACGCCTTCGTTGGTCGTGAGAAAGGACAGCTTGTGGGTCGTCGTGCCGGTGTTCTTGAGCGGCAGGATCCGCGACAGAGTTCGGCGCAAACGCCGCGGATGGATCAAGCTCGGCGAATCGCCGGCCTGCGCGAAATGCGTCTGCAGGATCAATACCCGCTTCGTCACGGCGGACAGGATCTTGAGGAATTCGACCGGCTTATCCAGGTGATAGAACAGCCCGCAGCAGAAGGTCGCATCGAATGCGCCGTACGCGGCTATGTTCCACACATCATCGCGCACGAACTCGAGATTCGGCAGGTTGACCCGCGACTGCACGTAGCGGCAGGCCTCGATGTTCGACTCGCGCACGTCGAGGCCGAGCGCCCGAAAACCCAGCCGCGCGAATTCAACCGTGTATCCGCCTTCGAGGCAACCCAGGTCCGCGATGCGCAACTCGCGCTTGTCGCCGGAAAATGCGGCGTCGAGAATGCGTTTGGCCGCGAGAAACCAGGGGTGGGCGTCGATCGATAACCCGGCATCCGGCTTGGTGTAGCTGCCGTCGTCCAGGCGCACGTTGTGCGAGGTGAAGCTCGGCGCGCTCAACGGAAGAACGCGTCCAGTTCCTTGCCCGACGCCGCGTCGGCGAAACCGCTGAACTTGCCCTGCTCGATGACGAGCTTGGCGGCTCGCATGAAGCCGCCCCACGCAGCGCGGGCCAGCGCGCCGCCGACGCTGACCCGGCGCACGCCGAGCGCGCCGATCTCACTCATCGTAAGATCCCCCGCCCACCCCATGAGCAGATTCACGGGCTTCGGCGCCACGCCCGCGACCACGGCGCCGATCTCCGCGGGCGTGCGCACGCCGGGAGCATAGAGGCAGTCGGCTCCGGCATTCGCGTAGGATTTGAGCCTCAGGATGGTGTGCTCGAGGTCGGGCCGTCCATGCAGGAAACACTCGGCTCGACCCACCAGCAAGGCATCGCCGCCCGCCTTGTCGATCGCCTTGCGTGCGGCCCTGATCCTCTCGACGGCGATATCGATGTCGTACAGCGGACGCGACGCATCGCCGGTGGAATCCTCGATCGATAATCCCGCCACGCCGGTCGCTACGGCGAGTCTAACGCTTTCCGCGACGCCGGCCGCATCCGGCGCGAAGCCGTTTTCGAAGTCGGCATTGACCGGCAGATCAGTCGCCTCGACCATCTCGGTCAAATGATCGAGCACCCGATCGCGCGACATGGCGCCGTCCCGGTGGCCGTGCGACCAGGCGAATCCGGAGCTGGTCGTGGCCAGCGCCTTGAAGCCGAGTCCCTGTAGATAGCGCGCACTGCCGACGTCCCAGGGATTGGGAATGACGAAGCAGCCTGACTCGTGCAGTTTGTGAAACGTGCGGCGCTTATCGGCAATACTCGGGCGAACGTGAGGCATGCGAGTTTCCTTTGGCAGGCGAGGCGGCTATTGTGCACGCGACGGAGCACTCGCGCACCTCGCGTCTTTTATGTACCTTATCGCGCATGAAAACCAAAACACGCCTTGCGCCGATACTCTATCTGCTCGCGGCACCGGCATTGGCGGCAGCGCAGAATCTCGATGCGGTGGTGAACGGCGAGCTGTCCAACCTGGTCGAGACTTACAAGGGAATTCATGAGCACCCGGAACTCTCGCATCACGAGGAACATACCGCCGCCTTGCTGGCGGGCGAATTGCGCAAGGCGGGCTACACGGTCACGGAGCGGGTGGGAAAGTATCCGGACGGAACCCAAGCCTATGGGCTCGTGGGGATTCTCCAAAACGGTCCCGGCCCGAGGCTGCTGATTCGTACCGACATGGATGCGCTGCCCATCGTCGAGGAGACGGGCGTGGCCTACGCCAGTCACGTCGAGAACCAAGAACGCCGCCGGCCAGGACGTCGGGGTGATGCATGCCTGCGGGCACGATGTGCACGTGACCACGATGATCGGCACGGCGCGCGCGCTCGCCGCAACGCGGGCGAAGTGGCATGGCACGGTCATGCTGATCGGTCAGCCATCGGAGGAGACGATCGACGGTGCGCGGGCCATGCTGGCCGATCACCTCTACGACCGCTTCGGCACGCCGGATCTCGCGATTGCGTTGCATGACACCAATACACGCGCGGCGGGAACCGTATCGATCACGAGCGGAGCGGCATTGACGAGTTCCACGTCCGTGGACGTCGTGATGCGGGGAATCGGCGCCCACGGCGCCCAGCCCCAGGCGGGCAAGGATCCCATCGTGATGGCCGGCGAATTCATCGTGCAGCTGCAGACCATCGTCAGCCGGCAGGAAGATCCGCGCGATCCGGCGATCGTCACCATCGGCGACATTCACGGCGGCACCAAGCGCAACATCATTCCGAACGAAGTCAAGATGGAAATCACGGCGCGCGCCTACAGCGACAAAGCACGGCAAATCATCGTGGATGGAATTCGCCGCACGGCGCAGGGGGTGGCGCTGTCGGCCGGCGTTCCCGCCGATCTCGCGCCCATCGTCACGGTGCTCGATGCCGAGTCGACGCCGGTGATGTACAACGACCCGGCGCTCACGGCTCGCGTCAAAGCTGCGCTCATCAAGTCGCTCGGTGCAAACGACGTGATTGACGAGGAACCGGGCACGGCCAGCGAGGATTTCGGCATATTCGGGCTCGAAGGCCGCAAGATTCCCACCGTGATGTTCGGCTTGGGCGCGATAGATCCGGTGAAATTTGCCGCGGCCCAGGCGCAGGGACGATTGTTGCCGGGACCCCACAACAGCCGCTTCGAGCCTGTTCCCGAACCCACGCTGCGCACCGGGGTCAAGGCGATGACGTCGGTTGCGATCGCCTTGCTGCAGAAGTGACCGGCCGAAGTTCCGCCCTATTGCTCGAGGAAATCGTCGCGGGCGGACTGTGCATCGGCTGCGGGCTGTGCCAGGCGGTCGCCGGCACCGGCAAGATCCAAATGGTTCTCACCCCGGAAGGCCGCGAGCGGCCCGTGGCGCGCGCTCCGCTCGATGCGGCCACGCTCGCACGCATCAATGCGGTATGTCCGGGCACGCGCGTCGAGGGCGGTGCAATCGGCACGGACGGTGCGGGGGAAATGCACGACACCGTGTGGGGGCCCGCGCAACTCCTGGCCATCGGCTACGCCGGCGACCCGGCGGTGCGCCACCGCGCGTCGACGGGAGGCGTGTTGACCGCATTGGGTCAGTTCCTGCTGGCGAGCGGGCGCGTGAAATTCATTCTGCACGTGGCCGCCTCCCGTGCGATATTGCGGCCGTGCGCAACTTGGCGCGGATCGATTCGCGGGTCGAGCGAGCTTTGAGATACGCGCTCACCTTCGTCTGCGGCGGGGCGTCGGACCTGACCAAGTCGGAGGAGGCGGCGGGCGGCTTGGGGCTGCGCGCGGATGAACTCGCTTTGTTCCGCTACCGCGGCCACGGCTGTCCGGGACCCACGCGGTTGGAGACCAAGGATGGCCGTTCGTTCGAGCTGACCTACCAGCAAATGTGGGAGGATGAGGCCACCTGGCGCATTCAGCCGCGCTGCAAAATATGCCCGGATGCGATCGGCGAAAGCGCGGACATCGCTGCCTCCGACGTGTGGCCGGGCGGCGGTCCCAGCGGCGACGATGCGGGTTTCAACGGGATCATCGTCCGCACCGGGCGAGGTCTCGAACTCTACCGTGCGGCCCTCGCAGCCGGGGCCATCACCGTCGAGCCGCGCAGCGTGACTTTCAGAGACTTCGACGGCTTCCAGCCGCACCAAGTCCTGAAGAAGCGCGCCGTCTGGGCGCGCATGGCGGGGATGAAGGCCGCCGGCTGCCCGATTCCCGAGACGCACCGCTTGCGCCTCGCCGAATGCGCTCGATTGAACACCTGGACCGAGAACTTGGACGAAGCGCGCGGCGCGCGCCGCCGCGCGCGGCAAGGCCGCTTGGGCGAGCCGCCCGCGGCCACGCGGAATACTCAGACAGGCTCCTGGTCAGAGCGAATCGCCTGCCGTCGCGCGCGCAATCGCGCGATGGCCGATATCGCGGCGGTACTGCACCAGGTTCCAGTGAATCGCATTCACGAGTTGGTATGCCTCATCGCGGGCGGCGGCGACCGTATCGCCCAGGCCCACCGCGCACAGCACGCGGCCGCCGGCGGTGACGATTTGCGCCGCCTCGGTGCGCGTGCCGGCATGAAATACTTTTCCGGGCAATCGTGCGGCCGCGTCGAGGCCGCTGATCGGATCGCCTGTGCGGTAGGCGTCGGGGTAACCGCCGGCGGCCATGACGACGCCGACGGCCGCGCGCGGATCCCAGCGGGCCTCGGTTCCATCCAGCGCGCCCGCGAGCGCCGCCTCGCATAGGTCGACGAGATCGCTCTGCAGACGCATCACGATCGGCTGCGTCTCGGGATCGCCGAAACGGCAGTTGTATTCGAGCACATTGGGAGTGCCGTCGGCGGCGATCATCAAACCTGCGTACAGAAACCCGAGGTAGGGATTGCCGTCGGCGCTTAAGCCGCGCAGCGTCGGCTCGATGACCTCGCGCATGATGCGCGCATGCAGCGCGGGAGTGACGATGGGCGCCGGCGAGTAAGCGCCCATGCCGCCGGTGTTGGGGCCCCGGTCGCCGTCGTCGCGGCGCTTGTGGTCCTGCGACGTGGCGAGCGGCAGCACGGCGTCGCCGCGCGCCATCACGATGAAGCTGACTTCCTCGCCGTGCAGGAATTCCTCGACCACGACGGTGCGGCCGGCGCTGCCAAAGCTGCCGTCGAGCATGCCGGCGGCCGCCGCGATCGCCGCATCGTGCGTCTCGCAAATGAGTACGCCCTTGCCTGCGGCGAGTCCGTCCGCCTTGACGACCACCGGCAGCCGTTGCGCGCGGATGTACGCCGGATCGAACGTATGCGAATCGAAGGCCGCGTGGTTCGCGGTCGGTATGCCGTGCCGCTTGAGGAATTCCTTGGCGAACGCCTTCGAGCCTTCCAGGCGCGCCGCGGCTTGCGATGGACCGAAGCAGGCGCGGCCGGCGGCGGCGAACCGATCGACGATGCCGGCGACCAGCGGGCCCTCGGGTCCCACGATAGTGAGGCCGATGTCTTCGCGCGTCGCGAATGCGAGCAAGGCGTCGATATCGTCGGCCGGGACACCGACGTTGCGCACCTTCGGCTCGAGCGCCGTCCCCGCGTTGCCCGGAGCCACGAATACTTGCGAGGCTCGCGGCGATTGCGCGCACTTCCACGCCAGCGCGTGTTCGCGGCCGCCGCCGCCGACGATGAGTATTTTCATCAGTGCCGAAAATGACGCATGCCGGTGAACACCATCGCGATGCCGTGCTCATCGGCCGCCGCAATGACTTCGGCGTCGCGTTTCGAGCCGCCCGGCTGGATCACCGATTTGATGCCGAGTTCGGCGACGGCATCGAGCCCATCGCGAAACGGGAAGAAGGCATCGGACGCGATGCTCGCCGATTGCAGGTCGAGGCCCGCTTCCTCGGCCTTGAGAGCGGCGATTTTACTGCTGACCACCCGACTCATCTGCCCGGCGCCGATGCCCACGGTCGCCTTGTCCTTGACGCAGACGACCGCGTTTGATTTGACATATTTCGCAACCCGCCACGCGAAGATCAGATCATCGAGTTCGGCGAGGCTCGGAACGCGCTTCGTCACCGCGCGCAGCTCCTGGGCGCGAATCACCCCGTGGTCGCGTGTTTGCACCAGCAGGCCGCCGGCGACGCTTTTGTATTCCAGTAATTGCGTCACCGGAACGGTCAAATCGCCGACCTCGAGCACGCGCACGTTGTCCTTGAGCTGGAGCAGCTCCCGGGCGCCATGGGACACGCTCGGCGCGAGTATCACCTCGACGAACTGCTGTTCCACGATCGCCTGCGCCGTCGCCGCGTCCAATTCGCGATTGAAAGCGATGACGCCGCCGTAGGCGGAGGTGGGATCGGTGCGATAGGCGCGCGCATAGGCGTCGGCGATGCTGCCGGCGCGGGCGGCGCCGCAGGGATTGGCGTGCTTGACGATGACGCAGCCCGCGGTATCGAATTGGCGCACGCATTCGAGCGCCGTATCGGCATCGGCGATGTTGTTGTACGAGAGTTGCTTGCCTTGGATTTGCCTCGCGCGAGTCACGGAGGCGCCGATGGCGCGCGCATCGGTGTAGAACGCGGCCTGCTGATGCGGATTCTCGCCGTAGCGCAAATCCAGATGTTTGCGAAAAGACAAATTCAGGTCGTCCGGAAACGTCAGCGCCGCGCCGCCGATGGCGCCTGTGAAATAGGCGGACACCATGGCGTCGTATTGCGCCGTGTGGGCGAACGCCTTCGCGGCCAATTTCTGGCGCATGGCGATGTTCGTTGCGCCTTGATTGGCCGCCAATTCATCGAGCAGTTCGCGGTAATCGCTCGGATCAACGACGACGGTGACCGAGGCGTGATTCTTCGCCGCGGCGCGCACCATGGCCGGACCGCCGATATCGATATTGTCGACGGCGTCGTCATACGTGCACCCGGCCCGCGCCACCGTGGCGGCGAACGGGTACAGATTGACCGCCAATAGATCGATGGGCTCGATGTCGTGCGCGCGCATCACGGCCTCGTCGAGACCGCGCCTTCCCAGGAGGCCGCCGTGAATCTTCGGATGCAGGGTCTTGACGCGGCCGCCCATGATTTCAGGAAAGCCGGTGTGTTCGGCCACTTCCTTGACCGTAATTCCGTGACTTACCAGGAGCTTGGCGGTCCCGCCGGTCGACAACAGCTCGATGCCTCTTTCCCTCAGCTCACGTGCGAGTTCAACGATGCCGTTCTTATCGGAGACGCTGAGTAACGCGCGGCGGACGGGCGTGAGCAATGGCGGACCTACTCGTTGATGCCGAACTCTTTGAGTTTCTTGCGCAAAGTGCCGCGGTTGATGCCGAGGATGGTCGCCGCGCGGCTTTGATTGCCCTGCACGTGGCCCATCACCACCTTGAACAAGGGCTCTTCCACTTCGCGCATCACGAGGTCGTACAAATGCGCGGGTTTGTGGCCATTGAGCGTTTCAAAGTAGCACTGCAGCGCTTCCTCGGCCTGCGAACGCAAGGGCACGCCCTTGCCGTTCACCTTCAGATCGCGGCCATTGAAGCCCTGCGAGACTTCTCTTCGCGTTCGTGATTTCTTTTTAGCGACCATGGTGCATCCGATTTCCCGTCGATCGTCTTGTTATCCAACTGCGCTTCGGGCCCGCGCGGTAACACACCCGTATCAAAATGTTCCAGCAGCGTCGACAGTTGCTCCTGTGGTGTCTCGATCAGTACGAGACGATTCCGCAATGCCTCTTGTCCGGGATGCTGCCGAAAATACCAACTCAAATGCTTGCGCGCCACTCGAACACCGGTTTCATCGCCGTAAAAGGCATATAGGTCTTCGAGGTGGGCGCGCATAATATCACGGACTTTTTCCGGCGCCAGCACTGCGCGTGATTCCCCCGTCGAGAGGAAAAAATTGACTTCGTCGAAAATCCATGGCCGGCCTTGCGCCGCTCTGCCGATCATGATGCCGTCGCATTGGGTGGCCCGCAAAATTTGCCGCGCATGTTGCGGAGAATCGACATCGCCGTTCGCAAACACGGGAATCTTGACGGCGGCCTTGATGGCGGCCGTCGTTTCGTGTTCGGCATTTCCCTGATATTGATCCGCGCGCGTGCGCCCGTGGATCGCAAGTGCTTGAATACCGTTGTCTTCCGCGATCAACGCGATGCGCACGCCGTTCTTGTGGCTTGGGTCCCAGCCGGTGCGCGTCTTCAGCGTGACGGGCACCTCGACGGCGCGAACGACGCTGTGCAAAATTCGTGCAACCAGCTGCTCGTCCCGCAGCAGAGCGGAACCGGCCGCACGGTTGCAAACTTTTTTGGCGGGACAACCCATGTTGATATCGATGATCTGGGCGCCCGCGTCGGCATTGCGGCGCGCAGCCTCGGCCATCATCGACGGATCGAAACCCGCGATTTGCACCACGCGGGGGCTGGGCTCGCCGGAATGGTCCATGCGCCGCCGCGATTTCGGGGTTTCCCACAAACGCATGTCGGCGCTGAGCATTTCCGATGCGGCGAGCCCGGCGCCAAAGCGCCGGCACAGGATGCGAAACGGACGGTCGGTGACGCCCGCCATCGGTGCCAGCACCACGTTGGACGGCAACGCGTACGGGCCGATCTTGACGCGTCCCATCGCAGCGGTCATTGCGCGGCCCGCGGCGCAACATCATTGGCGCACGCGGTTCTGCGGTCGGCGCCGCGCAGGCACACGTCTATTTCAAATCCTTCGGCATTTTTGCCGGGATCTAGAATCTCGAGCGTCGCGTCGGCCCGTTCGCCGGGAGCAAGCAGCCGTGCCGTCGGCTTGCCCATGTACTCGCTCGGCTCGAAGTCGCGCTGGCCGATGCTCTTGCCGAAGCGATCGGCGAGCGTCACGCGCAACAGCGGGTACGGCTGCAATTGAGCGGACCCGTTGAGGATGCTGGCGCGCAGACGCAGCGTGCCGTTCGCATCCGGATCGCCGGTCACGCCCCACTGGCGGAGCTGGTAGGCGGACAGATTCGGCGGCGCGGGCAGCGCTGAGCCCATTGCTCCATACAGCGCGCGCACGACCATCCAGTCGCGATTCTGATGCAGGAGCTGCGCGCCCAGCAGCAGTGCCGCGGTGATCGCGGCGCTGAGCCACAAGATCAAGGACCGGCGCGGCGCCCCGCGCAGCGCGCCCCTGTCGGGTTCGAGGCTGGGCAGAATGTGTTGTTCGAATCCCTCCAGCATCTCGCGGCGCACTTCCTCCGGCACGTCGAAGCCGCTGACGCGGTTGCGAGCGGGGTGCGGAACATCGACGAGCACGCTCTCCGGGTGCGGAATTTCCATGAGCGGCTGCGACAGCGGCGGCGATGGCGGCGATGGCGGTGCGTGCGTGGGCGGTGTCGTGCAGTGGGCGGTGTTCGTGCAGTGGGCGGTGTGCGTGCAGTGGGCGGTGTGGGCGCGGTGGGCGGTATAGGTGCAGTGGGCGGTGGGGACGCAGTGGGCGCAGTGGGCGCGGTGGGCGCGGTGGCCGGTGTGGGCGCGGTGGCCGGTGTGGGCGCGGTGGCCGGTGTGGGCAGTGGTATCCGCGCCGCTGCCTTCTTGGATTCGACGAAGATCCGATCCAATTCCCCCGGCGGCAGGGTGAATTCGAGCGACCGGTCATCGTCCGAGGATGGCGCCGAATCGTCCTCGGGCCAGTCGATGATTTCTATGCGTGCGATTTCAACGCCGGGGCGTGCGAAATCCTCGCTATCCTTCGCGGCTTCCTGCACTCGCCGTGCTGGGCCAACGGATTCGAGAATACTGTCGGCGCGCGTTTCCAATTCGAGCGATGATTCGCCCGCCGTGAATGCGCTCGAGTCCTCGGCGAGCCGCGCCAAGGCGTTGAACACCTCGCCGCATTTTCCGCAGCGCACCTGACCGCCCGCGGTGCGCAGCACGTCCGCCGACAAGTTGAAGACGGTTTCGCATTTCGAACATTGTGTGTACACGGCTTCAGGCCACTCTTTGCGCGTAGATGCAGCACCAGTCATCGCGCTCGACGACTTGCACCATAGCAAAAGCGCCGCTGTAAGCGGCCCTTACCGCGTAAGCCTGCGTCTTCAAAAGTCCCGAAAGCAGCAAATACCCTCCCGGCTCGCAGGCTGCGGTGAGCTTGGGCTTCAGTTCGATCAGCGGGCCCGCCAGAATATTGGCCATCACACAGTACGCCTGCAGCAAGCCGCCGTCGTCCACGCCTTGCACGTCGATGCTCGCGGAGACGCCGTTGCGAATGGCATTCTCACGCGTCGCGAGCAGCGCCTGGGGATCCAAATCAACCGCCGTCACGTGGGCAGCTCCGAGCTTCAGCGCGGCCAACCCAAGGATGCCGGAGCCGCACCCGTAGTCGATCACGCGGCGGCCGGACACGGGCAGTGAATCCAATATTTGCAGGCACAGTGCCGTCGTGGGGTGGGTGCCGGTGCCGAACGCGAGGCCGGGGTCGAGGCGCACCACGACCGCATCGGGGTCGTCCGGGGTCTCGGCGCCCGTAGGGCAGATCCAGAGCCGGCGGCCGAAGCGCATCGATTTCCAACCGGTGAGCCAGACGCGCTCCCAGTCGCGGTCTTGGACTGCTCTGACGCGCGCTGCGGCAATGAATTCGGCGCCAAGGCGGGCTGCGAGCCGATCGAGATGGCGCACCACGTCCAACGGTCCGGCGCCGGAAGATTCCCGGAACAGCGCGCGCACCAGCGTGTCGCTCCACAGCCTGATTTCGCCTAGGCGGGGCTCGAGGACGGGCTCGTCGCCGCGATCGACGAAGGTGATCGAATCCGCGCCGATCTCGTTGAGCGCAGCCTCGACCGATTCGACGCTCAAGGCCGCGAGCGGGAATTCGATTTCATAGAACGTCATGCAACACGGGTGGATCTACTTCAATCCCAAGCGCCGCTCTAAATAGTGGATGTCGGTGCCGCCCTGCCGAAACGCGGAATGATTGAAGATCTCTTGGTGCAGGGGAATATTGGTCTTGATGCCCTCGACCACCATTTCCGCCAACGCGTTGCGCATGCGCGCGATGGCCGTATCCCGCGTGTCCCCGTAGGCGATGACCTTGCCTATCATGGAGTCGTAGAACGGCGGCACGTTGTAGCCGGTGTAGACGTGGCTGTCGACGCGGATGCCCGGGCCGCCGGGCGAGTGCCACAGGCGGACCGGCCCCGGCGAGGGCGCGAAGGTCTTGGGGTCCTCCGCATTGATGCGGCACTCGACCGCATGGCCGCGAATCTGGATGTCGTTCTGGCTGTAAGGCAGGGCTTCGCCCGCGGCGATGAGCAGCTGCGCCTTGACGATGTCGATACCGGTCACGAGCTCGGTCACCGGGTGCTCGACTTGCACGCGCGTGTTCATTTCGATGAAATAAAATTCGTTGTCCTGGTACAGGAACTCGAGCGTGCCGGCGTTTCGATAGCCGACTTCCCGGCAGGCCTTGGCGCAGCGCTCGCCCATGGTCTTGCGCTGCTTGGCGGTCAAGCCGGGCGCGGGGGCTTCCTCGATGACTTTCTGGTGGCGGCGCTGCATCGAGCAGTCGCGTTCGCCCAAGTGCACCACGTTGCCGTAATTATCGGCGAGGATCTGAAACTCGATATGCCGCGGCTTCTCGAGGAACTTCTCCATGTAGACCTGGGGATTGCCGAAGGCCGCGAGCGCCTCCGACTGGGTCACGCTGATGGCATTCAGCAACGACGCATCGGTGTGCACCACCCGCATGCCGCGGCCGCCGCCGCCGCCGGAGGCCTTGATGATCACCGGATAGCCGATGTCCTTGGCGATGCGGAAATTCTCATCGACATCGCTGCCCAAAGGTCCGTCCGAGCCGGGCACGCAGGGCACACCGTAGGATTTCATGGTTTTGATCGCGGATACCTTGTCGCCCATCATGCGGATGGTCTCGGCGCGGGGCCCGACGAAAATGAAACCGCTCTTCTCCACGCGCTCGGCGAAGTCCGCGTTCTCCGACAAAAAACCGTATCCCGGATGAATGGCAACCGCATCGGTCACCTCGGCGGCACTGATGATGGCGGGCATGTTCAAATACGACAGCGCCGATTGCGGCGGACCGATACAGACGGTCTCGTCCGCGAGCAGCACGTGTTTCGTATTGAAGTCCGCGGTGGAGTGCACGGCGACGGTCTTGATGCCGAGTTCGCGGCAGGCGCGCAGGATGCGTAGTGCGATCTCGCCGCGGTTAGCGATGACGACTTTTTCGATCATCGCGGCTATTCGATGATGAACAAGGGCTGGCCGAACTCGACTGGCTCGCCGTTCTTGGCGAGAATCGCGGTGACCCGCCCCGCCTTGTCGGATTCTATTTGATTCATCATTTTCATGGCTTCGATGATGCACAAGATCTGTCCGACCTTGATTTCGGAGCCGATCTCGACGAAGGACTTGGCGCCCGGCGATGCGGCCGAGTAATAAGTCCCCACCATGGGCGAAGTAACCGTGTAATCGTCGTTGCGCGGCTTGTGTTCGCCGGCTGCGGTGGCGGGCGTGGCCGCCGCGTTCACCGGCGCGGCTTGAATCGCGTGCATGGGGCTCGCCATCGCCATCGGGGTCTGCATGGCCATCCGCGGATGGCGGCTGATGCGCACGGATTCCTCGCCTTCGGAAATCTCCAGCTCCGAGATGCCGGATTCCTCCAGCAGCTCGATCAATTTCTTTACCTTGCGAATATCCATCCGCGAACCCCTTGAAGAATTTTTGGTTTAGGTCTTGGTCAGGCGTGCGCAAGCGGCCTCGAGCGCGAGCTCGTAGCCGATGGCCCCCAATCCAACGATGCAGCCGACCGCGATGTCGGCTAAATAGGAATGCCGGCGAAAAGTCTCGCGAGCGAACACATTGCTCAGGTGGACCTCGATGAAAGGCACCGCCACCCCGAGAAAGGCGTCGCGCAAGGCAATGCTGGTGTGCGTATAGGCACCGGGATTGATGATGACGAACGCGATTCCATCGCGATCGGCGGCATGTATCTTCGCAATCAGCTCGTGCTCTGCGTTGCTCTGGAACGCGGTCAATGAATGGCCTCGGGCAAGGGCCAGCGCCTCGAGCTTGGTCTCGATGCTGCGCAGGTCTGCCGAGCCGTAAATGGCCGGCTGGCGGAGCCCGAGAAGATTCAGGTTCGGACCATTGAGCAGCAAAATTCCAGCCATCTCGCCTCAAGTCCAGCGCCGTCGCGTTGCAAAGGTCCGCGATAATAACCAGAAATTGAGGTGAAATGGCAAGCTTCGGCGGCGAACGTCGCTTAGAAGCGCGGTGAGGTCGTTTATCCCGTGCCCGGCGATTTAAGCCCCCGCAAACCCTCTTCGATGGCGCGCCGGGCGGCCGGGAGCTGCACCCGCCCGCTATTCACGTTCTGCACCTCCGACAAGATGAGATCGGCCTGCGGCTTGTGCAATTCGCCGATAAACAGCGTAACCACCTCGCCGCGGCGATCCGTGAATACGGTGAACGGAAATACCGGCGTTTCGATGCCGAACGCGGCAGCGGCATCGAGGGCGTCCTGCTCGCCGATGAGCAGTGGATAGCCAATTTTGAAACGGTCGGCGAACTCCAGCACTTTGTCGCGATGGTCGACCGCGATACCCACCACACTCACGCCCCGGCCCACCCATTCAGCATGCAGGCGCTCGAGCAGCGGTATTTCGCTGCGGCAGGGGGCGCACCAGGTCGCCCAGAAGTTAATTATCAAGGACTTACCCTCGAACGACGTGATCGAGGTGGCTTTACCCGTACGGTCCTCGAGCGAGAACTGCGGCAGTCGATCCGGAATCTTGGGGGCCGGCAGCGCCAAATCGCTGGGATTCGGCGCGCTGGCAACGCCCGCGGGTACCGACACGACGCCGGGTGGGTTTTGGGTTGAGACCCGGTGGAAATGGATTCTTGCCCCGGCCCAAATCCCCACCACCACCAGCAGGGCGGCGGCGGCAATACGCAGCCCCGGGGCGTTCATGCCGCCGGCAGGTCGAGCTTGCGTCCCTTGCGCAGCAACAGCCCCGCGCAGAGAAAGGCGAAACCGCCGCCAAGAATTGCCACGCCTTCCCAGGGATGCGGGGCCGGTGCAGCCGCCGCCCCCGCGTGTGCCGGCATGAGTACCTTGGTAATGGGGGGATAGCACAGCCCGGCGTCGGCGCAGCCCTGATACGTCACTTTGATTTCCATGGGATGGGCTCCCGCATCCACTCGGGTGAAGGTTGCGGTGGCCTCGACTTGCTGGCGGAAAATCTCCTGGGTGCCGAGATAGGGATCGGTCTTGAGCGCCCCTGCCGGCAGCATCGGGGTCGAAATGACGAGATCCGGGCTCTCTGCCTTGATTTCGATCTTGTGCCGGTACAGATAGTAGCCATCGGCAATCACCCACCGTACCCGCACCACGTTGCCATCCACGGCGGCGCCGACCCGAAACGCCACGTCCGGGTCCAGAAAGTCGTTCTCATTCGATTCAACCCCGCGCATCCACCACGGCTTGGCGCTCGCCGCGCCGACGAGACCGAGCAACAGCAAGGCCAGGACTGACATTTTCATGGGGGTGTACTTTAACCCAGCCGTGCCCGGCGGGTCGTTTAAAGGGCAAATCGGCTGCACTACAGCAAATATTCTGTGACGCAACCCTTGATTCCGCCAAATCTGCCGCTATTATTAGCAGCCACAGACGGAGAGTGCTAATAACGCTCCGTTACAACCCCAGCAAATCTAAGCATTAGGAGTCTTGTCTTATGAAGATTCGTCCCCTTCATGACCGTGTGATCGTGAAACGAGAAGAGGAAGAGCGTAAGTCGCCGGGCGGGATCGTGATCCCGGATACCGCGACCGAGAAGCCGATTTTCGGAAAAGTCGTCGCCGTTGGCAAGGGCAAAATTTTGGAGAATGGCGAAATTCGCCCGTTGGACCTCAAGGTCGGCGACAAGATTCTATTCGGTAAGTACAGCGGTACCGAAGTGAAGATGGATGGCGATGAGCTGGTCGTGATGCGTGAAGAAGACGTCATGGCCGTGGTCGAAGGCAAGTAATTCACTTCCCGCTTAAATAATTCATAGAGGTATCAGCAAATGGCAGCAAAAGACGTACGCTTTAGCGACGACGCCCGGCAACGCATGTTCAAGGGCGTGAATATTCTGGCGAATGCCGTCAAGGTAACGCTGGGTCCTAAAGGCCGCAACGCAGTGCTCGACAAGAGCTTCGGCGCCCCCACCGTCACCAAGGACGGCGTGTCGGTCGCCAAAGAGATCGAGCTCAAAGACAAGTTCGAAAACATGGGCGCGCAGATGGTGAAGGAAGTCGCTTCCAACACCTCCGACGAAGCCGGCGATGGCACCACCACCGCGACCGTGCTGGCGCAAGCCATCATCCGCGAAGGCCTCAAGGCGGTTGCCGCGGGCATCAATCCGATGGATCTGAAGCGCGGCATCGATCAGGCCGTCACTGCGGCGACCGAAGAGCTCAAGAAGCTCTCCAAGCCCTGCAAGGACCCGAAGGCGATTGCGCAGGTCGGCACGATTTCCGCGAACTCCGACGAGAGCATTGGCAAGACGATTGCCGATGCGATGGCGAAGGTCGGCAAGGAAGGCGTGATCACGGTTGAAGAGGGTTCGGGTCTCGAGAATGAGCTCGAAGTGGTCGAAGGCATGCAGTTCGATCGCGGCTACCTGTCGCCGTACTTCATCAACAATCAGCAGAGTCAGAGCGCCGAGCTCGAGAAGCCGCTGATCCTGTTGGTGGACAAGAAGATCTCCAACATTCGCGAACTGTTGCCGCTGCTCGAAGCCATCGCGAAGGGCGGCCGACAGCTCCTGATCGTCGCCGAAGATGTGGAAGGCGAAGCGCTGGCCACGTTGGTGGTGAACACCATCCGCGGCATCGTCAAAGTCGCCGCCGTCAAGGCGCCGGGCTTCGGTGATCGCCGCAAGGCCATGCTGCAGGACATCGCGATCCTCACCGGCGGCACGGTGATCTCCGATGAAGTCGGTTTGTCGCTCGAGAAGGCGACGCTGAACGACCTGGGCGAAGCCAAGAAGATCCTGGTGGAGAAAGAGAACACCACCATCATCGACGGTGCCGGCAAGGCAGCGGACATCAAGGGCCGCGTCGAGAGCATTCGTCAGCAGATCGAGGAGGCGACCTCCGATTACGACAAGGAAAAGCTCCAGGAGCGCGTTGCCAAGCTCTCCGGCGGCGTTGCCGTGATCAAGGTCGGTGCTTCGACCGAAATCGAAATGAAGGAAAAGAAGGCCCGCGTCGAAGACGCACTGCACGCAACCCGTGCGGCCGTCGAAGAGGGCGTGGTTCCGGGCGGCGGCGTGGCGCTGGTGCGCGCGTTGAAGGCCATCGAGAAGCTGGTCGGCAAGAACGAAGATCAGACCACGGGCATCAAGATCCTGGCCCGGGCGATCGAAGAGCCGCTGCGGCAGATCGTCGCCAACGCCGGCGAAGACGCTGCTGTGGTGCTGAACCGAGTCCGTGAGGGCAAGGGCACATTCGGCTACAACGCTCAGACGGGCGAGTATGGCGATATGATCGAGCTGGGCATTCTGGATCCGACCAAGGTGACGCGTCTGGCTCTGCAGAACGCCGCATCGGTGGCGGGCCTGCTGCTCACGACCGAAGTCATGATCGCTGAGTCGCCGAAGGAAGACGAGCATGCGCATGGCGCCCCGGGCGGCGGCATGGGTGGCATGGGCGGAATGGACATGTAATACCCCTCATCAGGGTATTCGGTCAAAAAGGGCGGGTCTTCGGATCCGCTCTTTTTTTTGGCCCCGGGTTTGCCACAATTGCCCCTGAATATTGTTGGCCAAAGATCAGCAAAATCGGGGTAGTTTCATGGAAGATTCGAGCCGTTCGTCCTCCGCCAAGATCCGCTTGCCGCTCATATTGCTGGCGGCCGTCATCCAAGGCTGGGCCCTGTATGGACTTCACCAGGCAATCAAGGAGCATCATTGGCCCGCCGCCGACCAAGCGTGGCTGATTGCTCTTTACGCACTGGTAGTGTTCATTCCCGTCACCCTTCAGCTGCTGGCGGAATATCGGCGCGCCGCCGCGCTTTGGCGGCTGGTGGCGATACTCGCGATCGCTTACTTTTATTTTGGCTGGCATCACGGTGCTTCGGTTGCCACTGGCGGAGCTGAGCCGTTCCGCGGATCCGACGAGTATTTTTCGCTGGCGCTGCTATTGACGATCCTTTGGCTCCTGGCGCTTCCGTTCGCACAGAGCAGGCTCGCGGCGGGCCGTTGGACGATTCAATATCATTCTCTATTCGCCAATGCGTGGCGCAACAAATTGACGCTAGCCGAAGCCGCGCTGTTCACGGGTCTTTTTTGGCTGCTGCTGTTTCTGTGGCAGATGCTGTTTCACATGCTGAAAATGGATTATTTCAGGGAGTTGTTCGAAGAACCGATCTTCATCTATCCCGTCACTTCGCTGACATTCGGGTGCGCCTTATATCTGATCGGCTCGATCGAGGAGCTGACGGCCGTGGTGCTCCAGCAGATCCTCAATGTGCTGAAGTGGCTGAGCCTGTTGGCGGGCGTCATTCTGGCGTTTTTCACCATTGCGCTCGTATTTAACCTGCCCGGACTCGTGTTTACGGGACAAAAAGCGATAGGCGCCGTGTGGCTGCTATGGTTGATCGCGGTCATCGTGCTCTTGCTGAATGCCGCTTACCGGGACGGCTCGATCGTTCAACCGTATCCGAAGTGGATTGCGCAGTTGCTGAGAGCGGTCGTTCCGCTCATGGTGATCGTATCTCTGACGGCTCTTTATTCGTTGCTCATGCGGAGTCGTCATTACGGGCTGACCGTCGAACGCGTATGGGCGTGGGTGGTGGCGGCTGCGGCGCTCACGTACTCGGCTGGGTATTCGATCTCCGCCTTTGCCCGAGGTCCCTGGCTTTCAAGCATTGCGCGGGTCAACGTCGTGGTTGCCATTGCGCTCATCGCCGTCATCTGCGCTGCCCTGACGCCGCTTTTGTCGCCGTATCGGCTTGCCGCCAATAGCCAGTTTCGGCTCGTTGTGGCCAATGGACCCGAAGTCCCGGATGACGCGGGCACGACCCGCCGCCTCTCGGGAATGACGCCACTGCAGTATCTACGTTTTGACTCCGGCGGGTACGGCCGCGCGCGGCTTGAGGAATTGGCTCGCTGGCAGACGGGCCCCCACGCGGATCGCATCCGCGAATTGGCGCAAGAGGAACTGGCGCAAAAGGTACGCTGGGGAGCGGTGCCGGCCTCGGACATCCCGGCGGTCGTGGCTAAATTGCGGATTTTTCCCGCGGGGCGCACCCTCGATCAGGATCTCGCGCAGGAACTCATCGCGGATTTGCGCAGTCCGGCGCATGGTTTTGCTTATCAGCACTTTGCGGACGACGACGCAGCGGGCGTCTTCATGGACTTGAACGGCGACAAGATCGATGAATTCGTGTTTCTCGCCTCGCGCCGGGGTCTGGTGTATGAAAAGCGCGCAGGCCGGTGGGTGTTCGCCGCGGACGTCGTTCGCCAAGGCGCCGCTGGAAAGTTGGATCTCATCGGCGAATTGACCAGAGGCAACGCAGCGGTCACCACGCCGAAATGGAACGAGTTGATGTTAGGCGGATACCGGTTCCGGGTGAATGAGTGACTCGGTAGAAAACGTTTCCGCGGGAGTGTCATATTTCTCGCGGGCGCGTTTGGCCTCGTGCGTCGACGCTTGGGCCGGTGATTTCAGGCAGCGTGCTTGAGACCCGGGCGCCCTGCGGCAATCCAGCGCTCGACAGCGGGGATCGTGAGCCGGTAGCGGGCACAGTTGTAGATCGCCAGGTGCACGAGTTCTTCGTCGACAAGGCGTGTGAACACAGCAAGGTCAACCGGCTCGATTCCGAGCGAGGCGATCGTTTCCTGACCCGATTCGCCGCCTGCAACTACCCGTCGAATCACCTCACCAAGCACCGCGCGATAGCGGGCACGGATGGGATCCGGTGTGCCAAAGGCGCCGAGCGCGGCGCGGTACTTCTCGATGGAGCGCCGGTAAGTGGTCTCAAAAAGCTCCGCCGCGAGCGCGACGCTGCGCTGCTCGTAAACTCCAAGCATGGCGTACGCGTAGTCGGATTGCTCGACGTCCAGAAACGATAGCGGTGCGCAGTTGTAGAGAAGGAGCGGTAGGTTGCTCGTGAGGCGACTCGTACGCTTGTTGCCGTCCTCGAAGGGCTGCAGATAGGCAAGGTTGACCCACAGGAAGAAGGCCCCCTCAATCGGGTTGCGAATGAGCCGTGCGCGAGCAACGATCTCCTCGAGCATCTGCTCGAGAAGCACAGGTACCTGCGTAGGGTGATAGACGGAGCCTTCGATCGTGACGATGCGGCGCCGGATCGCTCCAGCCGCGAGTGGATCGGAGAGGAGCCCTTGCATCAGAAGCCCGTGGAGGTTCCGGAGCACGGGTACGGTGATGCCCTGCTCCGGCACGGCGTCCACCATGAACTCGATCGCTTCCTTGTGGTTTAGGAGCATGGTGATGTCGGGATTGTTCGTGTCCCCGCGCCCATGCTCGAAGAGCGCCTTAGTATCGAGCAGGCTCACGCGGTTGCCTTCGAGCCTGGACGAGTGCCAGGAGAGATCGATCAGGAGTTGCTCGAGGACTTTGCGCGCTACGGTACCGGCGGGCTGCTGGCCTTGTGCGCGCCCGGCGGCGTAGAGCGCATCTGCGAGTGCAAGCGGCAGCAGAGAGCTTTCGTTCGGTACGTAATCATCGACGAAGGCCCGTTCATACGACACGGGCGTGCGGGAACCGAGCGGCCTCGACAGCTCGGCAAGGAGCGCCGCGGCTTCGGCGCTCCTTGCCACGGCCAGCGGGGTCTCGTCCGACGATGCGCTCGTTGGCGTACGGGTTGGGCGATAGCCCGTGGTGGGACCGGAGCCCGTCTTCTCGAGCTGGCCATTCGCCACGAGGTGCGCAAGGGTACGATTGACGGTGCGACGGCTCACCTTTAGGTGCTGAGAAATCACGCTCGCGGCGGGCGGCCCATCCGGCCCGGCCGCGGCCTTGCGGATGTACTCAAGCGTTTCGGCGGGGACGTTTTGGTGGGTCATGGGCTTCTGCGTTGAATCTACTCTGCCATTATTATGGGCTATTCTGCCATTGTTGGCAAGGTAATGGCAGAGTAGTGCCTTGCTCTGCCATAAATGGCAGGGCATGGCATAGAAAAAACTTGGCAAAGTCGCGCCCGCACTTTGGAGTGGCTCAATTCGCCGCGGGCCAATGGAGGCCGCGATCTTAGGCAAGGCCGCCAGTAGATGCGCGACGCGGCACCTGAATGCGGCTGGTACCATCCTCGCCCGACCCGTCTGGAGCGAAAAGATGAGTTGGTCCGCCAAGCAATACGCGATCTTCGAAGACGAACGGACCCGCCCGGTGCGGGATCTGGTATCGGCGTTGCCCGATGTCGAGGCGCGGGCTGTCGTCGACTTGGGTTGCGGGCCGGGTAACTCCACGGAGGTCTTGGCGGCACGCTTCCCCGACGCAGCGCTCTCTGGCCTCGACAATTCGCCCGACATGATCGAGGCTGCCCGCCGGCGGCTGCCGCGCGCGCAATTTTCCGTCGGCAGAATCGAAGGATGGACCGATGCCGGGCCGTTCGACGTGATCCTGGCAAACGCCGTGCTGCACTGGATCCCCAATCACCGCACCTTGCTGCCGGAATTGGTCGCGAGGCTTGCCACGGGCGGCGCTCTCGCGATTCAAATGCCGGATAACCTCGATGTGCCCGCCCACCAGCTGATGCGCGAAGTCGCCGCCGGCGGACCGTGGGCGGAGATTCTGGCAGCGGCGTCGGCGACGCGCACCCCCCTCGAATCCGCGAACTGGTACTACGAACTGCTGCGCTCCGTCTGCAGCGGAGTCGAGGTATGGCGCACGACCTATTATCACGCGCTCGCCGACGGCCCCGCCGCAATTGTGGAATGGTTCAAGGGCAGCGGCCTGCGGCCCTTTCTGGAGCCGCTCGACGCGCGGTCGCGCGAGGCTTATCTCGAGCGCTACACGGCTGCCGTGGCGTGCGCGTATCCCACGCTGGCGGATGGGTCGGTCTTGTTGCCGTTCCCGCGCTTGTTCATGGTGGCGGTTCGCTAGGGTGGATTTCGCCTCTGTTCCGCACGCCTTGCGCGAGCCGCTGACCCGTTGGTGGGAACGCGCCGCCGCCCAACCGGCATTTCTCGACGGCTACGCGGCGCTTGAACCGGGGCTGCGTGCGGAACTGCCGCGCGCCGCCGCCGGCAGCGAGTTCATTGCCTCGGCATTGATCCAGGATCCGGCGGCGCTCGAGTGGCTGGGCCGCCATGCCGAGCCCGCCGCGGCGCGCATGGCGAGCGCGGAATATGAAACACGCGTCGGGCAGGAGCCAGCCGCCCCGGAGGCGCTGCGCATCTTGCGCGAGTGGCGGCGCCGCGAAATGTTGCGCATCGCGTGGTGCGACATCGCCGGGCGTGCCGGCGTGACCCAGACCCTGCACTCCCTCTCGGATCTCGCGGATGCGTGCATTCGGGCAGCGGCGGCGGCGGCGCGCGTGCATCTCGAGCCGGTATTCGGCAGGCCGCGCAGCGCGCAGGGCGAGGAGGTGCCGCTGATCGTGCTGGGCATGGGTAAGCTGGGCGGGCGCGAATTGAATTTCTCCTCCGACATCGACCTCATGTTCCTGTTCGCGCAGCGGGGTGAGACCGATGGGCCGCGCCAGGTCGAAAACGAAGAATATTTCGACCGGCTCGGCCGTGAGCTCATTCGGCTGCTCGATGCGAGGAACCAGGACGGTTTCGTGTTTCGCGTGGACATGCGTCTGCGGCCATTCGGCGAGAGCGGTCCGTTGGTGGCGAGCCTGGCTTCGCTCGAAGATTACCTGCAGCAACATGGCCGCGATTGGGAGCGCTACGCCTGGATCAAGGCGCGGCCCATCGTTGGGTTGGAAACCTACTCGCCGGCGTACCAAGAATTCGTGCGCCCGTTCGTGTATCGCCGCTATCTCGACTTCGGCGTATTCGAGTCCTTGCGCGACATGAAGGCGCTGATCGCCCGCGAGGTGTCGCGGCGCGAACTCGATCAGCATCTGAAACTCGGCCGCGGCGGCATCCGCGAGATCGAATTCATCGTGCAATCCATGCAGCTGGTGCGCGGCGGCAGCGACCGGCGCCTGCAGAGCGCCTCGCTGCTCGGGGTGCTGCCGATGCTGGCGGGCTCGAAGCTCATGTCGGCCGGCGATATCGCCGAATTGACCGACGCGTACCTGGTGCTGCGCAAGGCGGAGAACGCCGTGCAGATGATTCGCGACGAACAGACTCACTCGCTTCCCATCGACGCCGTGGATCGTGCACGCTTGAGCCTGATCATGGGGCTGCCGGATTGGGCCGCCGTCAGCGCGTGCATCGACTGCGGCGCGCGACAACGTGGCGCGGCAATTCGAGGCGCTGCTGTTCGGCGCCCCCGACGCGCAGCATCGTCACGACGACGCGGGCGCGGCTTGGTTCGCCGCCGAGGATGCCCAGATCGACCAGGAACTCGAGCGTGACGGCTTTCCGCACGGCGAGATCGCCGCGGTCGCCGCGACGTTGCAGGCCTATCGGCACGCAGCGGCCTATCGGCGGCTGGATGAGGCGGGGCGGCGGCGATTGCACGTCATTCTCGAGCGCTTGCTGAGCGCTGCCGCCCGGCACCCGCAGCCCGCCAGCGTGGTGCAGCGGGTGCTGCGCGTGCTCGAGTCGATCGGCACGCGCTCGTCGTACTTCGCGCTGCTCAAGGAGCAGCCGGCGGCGCTCAATCGGCTTGATCGAGGTGTGCGCGATCAGCGGCTTTCTGTCGCGGCAGATCGCCGACTTTCCGCTGCTGCTGGACGAATTGATCGATGCCAAGGCGTTCGACGAGCTGCCCTCGCGCGCGGAGCTTTGTGCTGGAACTCGCCGCGCGCACCGAGCGGCTGCCGGCCGACGATCCGGAGCGGCAGGTGGAGGCGTTGCGGCAATTCCAGAAAGTGGCCGTGTTCACGGTGGCGCTTGCCGACCTGACCGGCCGGCTGCCGCTGATGAAGGTGAGCGACCGGCTGACCGACATCGCAGAGCTGATCGTGCAACGCTGCATGGATCTCGCGTGGCAGCAGATGACGGAGGCCTACGGTATTCCGTACTGCGGCGGCGACGCTGCGCAACTGCGCGAGGTGCGCATCGCCGTCGCCGGCTACGGCAAGCTCGGCGGCCTGGAACTCGGCTACGGATCGGATCTCGATCTGGTCTTTCTGCACGATTCGAGCGGCGACGTTCAACAAACCAGGGCGAAGCGCCCGCTCGACAACGGCGTGTTCTTCCTGCGCCTGGGACAGCGCCTGGTGCATTTGCTGACCATGCATTCGGCGGCGGGCCGGCTCTACGAAGTGGACATGCGCCTGCGGCCGAACGGCAAGGGCGGCTTCCTGATGACGGGCATCGACGCGTTCGAGCGCTACCAGCTCAAGGACGCGTGGACCTGGGAGCACCAGGCGCTGCTGCGGGCGCGCCCCGTGGCGGGCGATGAGACTCTGCGCCAGGCTTTCGAGGCGATCCGGCGCCGCACGCTGCAGAGCGCCGTGCATCGCGATACGCTTGCGTGCCGACGTGCGCGAGATGCGCCTGCGGATGCGGCGCGAATTGTCCAAAGCCGGCGCGGGACAGTTCGACATCAAGCAGGATGCGGGCGGCATCGCCGACATCGAGTTTCTCGTACAATACTGGGTGCTGGCGGCGGCGGACGCACACCCCGAGCCTCCTGACCTATACGGACAATATTCGCCAGCTCGAAGGATTGGCTCAAGTGGGGGTGCTCGATCGGCGCGACGGCGCAATGGCTGACGGATGCCTACATCGGCTACCGCACGGTGCTGCATCATATGTCGCTCGAGGGCCAGGGCGACCGGGTGGTGGAGGCGGGCCCGTACGCGGCTACGCGCGCCCGCGTGACGGAGATCTGGCGCGCAACGTTCGAGGGGTCGAAAACGGAGTGATGATAATGCCGGCGATGGTACAAGACGATTCGAAGCATCAGTTGATTCAGCCGAATGCGCTGCATCAGTACAACGTGACCGCGGCGGATTTGCCGCTGTCATGCCCGATGCCGGGAATGTTTCTGTGGAATTCGCATCCCAGGGTGTATTTGGCGATCGAAGCGACCGGCTGGGCGAAGTGCCCGTACTGCGGCGCGGAGTACACCCTCAAATAGGCGCTTCGCGCCGAGTTCAACGTCGGGGCGACCCCGTCCGATAATCGCGGTAGGATTTCTCCTCGATGAGCGCCGAATCCGAGCTTGGCATTGATGCGCCGCTTGATGGCCGCGCGCTCGTCATTCTCGAAGTACACGGCCCGCGCCAGGCGGATGAATTCCGCATCGAAGGCCTGCGCGCGCTCCTTGTCGCGAATGTCGTCTTCGATGACCCACAGGCGCTCGTTGACCGACTTAAGGCGCCGATGTCGGCCCCGATGTCGACTTTTGCATAGGCCGAGGCGCCCCACGTCTCCTCGAGGGCGCGCAGTTCGAGACGCACGTTGGACAACTTGGCAGGGTCGCTCATGCGCTGCGCCTTGATGCGCAGTATGGTGATCTTGTCGAGCAATTCTCCGGGAGAGATGGGGACTTTGATTTCGCTCATGGGCCCATCTTAGCCAAAACCTAGGTCGGCCATCAGCGCGTCGAGCTTGTCGGTCACCTCGCCCACGCCGATGAGGTCCATCACGCCGGGACGCTCGATTTTGGTGGTCCAGGGAATCTGCGCGGCCGGCCGGCCCAGAAACTTCTGCGCGGCCGCGTCGTACTTGTCGATGCACCATTGCCGGCTGTAGTAGGGGCCGGCGCGCGCCGGATTGGTCGCGGCGTACAGGCCGATCACCGGCAGGGCCACCATCGTGGCCATGTGCGCAGGGCCGGAATCCGGCGACAACAACACCGTGCTTCGGGACAGCAGCCCGAGCAGCTGCGGCAGCGTGTCCTTGCCTATTTGGTTGACGACGGCGGCACGCGCCGCGGCGCAAATCGCCGCGCCCATCTGCAAGCTCGATGGCGCTGCGGCCTCCGACCAGCACCACCCGCATGCCGTGCACGCTCGCCGGCGTGGTCGGCCACCGCGGCATACCGCTCGGCCGACCAGTTGCGCGCCTTATGGCTGGAGCATGGGCTCATCACCAACGTGGGCCGCTCGTCGGTAACGATGCCGCGGGCATACTCGAGCGCATCCGCGGGCAGCGTCAGGTCCCAGAACGGTTGCGCCGGGTGGATGCCGCATGCGCGGGCGAACCCCATGAAAAGAGTCCAGCACATGCTCCCTGGCCGCAGGCTCGATGCGCGCGTTGGTGAACCACCACTGCAGCTCCCGCGCACGCTCGCGATCGAAGCCGAGCTTGATGGGCGCATGAATCAATCCGCTCACCAGGCTTGCTCGAAACGACAGCTGCATGTCGAGCAGCAAGTCGAAGCGCCGGCCGCGAAGCGCCGCGCGCAGACGCCACAGCTCCTTGAGCGTTGCGCCTTTATCGAAGGTGATAAACTCGATTTCCGGGAGAACCGCCGCCATCAGCTTGGCCTCGAGCTTGCCGATGATCCAGGTGAAACGGGTTTGCGGCCACGCCGCCTGGAACGCTCGAAGCGCCGCCAACGCGTGGCAGGTGTCGCCTATGGCGGAAAGGCGCAGCAGACACACGCTCTGCAGCGGCGGTTTGAATCTTAAGGTCATCGTATTAAGTGATTAACAGCCGACGCATTGCCACTGCCACCGGCGCCATGCTGTCTGATCCCGCCAGCCTTGGCAATCTGCCGGCGGAGGCCGCGGAGTCGCTGTTCGAACCCGATTTTTGGCGGCGCCGAAACGCGCTCGTCGAAGCGGCGCGCGGCCGCGGCTCGGCGTGGTTCGTGAATTCCGGCGCGCGCCAGTGGGTGCTGCGGCACTACCGCCGCGGCGGCACCATCGCGCGCCTCTCCGAGGATCGCTACGTGTGGACGGGCGAGACCAGAGTGCGTGCCTTCGCCGAGTGGCGGCTGCTCGAGCTTCTGACCGAGCGCGGCTTACCCGTGCCGAAGCCGATCGCCGCCCGCTATCAACGCAGCGGCTTGCTCTATCGCTGCGATTTGATCACGCAACGGATCGTGGATGCCAAGCCCTTGAGCGAGACGCTCGAGGTGGGCGCCATATCCGAAGCAACCTGGCGCGCCGTCGGCGCCGCCGTCGCCGAGCTGCATCGCGCCGGCGTCGATCACGCGGATCTCAATGCGCACAATCTGCTGCTCGACGCGCAGGGCGCAGTCAGCGTGATCGACTTCGATCGCGGCCGGCTGCGCACACCGGGGGCGTGGACCTCGCGCAACTTGCGGCGTTTGCGCCGCTCGCTCGCCAAAGTATCGCGCGGACTGCCGGCCGATCGATATTCGGCGGAAGTCTGGCAGTGGCTGCGCGCGGGCTACGCCGCGCGCCTCGAGCGCGCAGCCGCATGATGCGCCGACTGTATTCGGCGCTGATCTATTGCGCCGTGCCGTTCGCCTTCGCCATGGTGCTGTGGCGCGGGGTGCGCGATCGAAGCTACTGGCAGGGTTTGGGCGAGCGATTCGGATGGGGTCCTCCCTGCAAGCGCCGCGCCGTCCCTATGGCTGCACGCGGTGAGCTTGGGGGAAATGACGGCGGCGGCTCCGCTGGTGCGCGCGCTCAGGAGCCGGTATCCGCAGAGCCCGCTGCTGCTGACCACCGCAACTCCCACCGGCAGGGCTCGCGCCAGAGATCTCTATGGCGCGGCGGTCGACGTGCGTTTCCTGCCCTACGATACGCCGGGCGCGGTAGCGCGATTCATGGACCGTACCCGCCCGCGGCTCGCGATTCTGATGGAAACGGAACTCTGGCCCAATTTGTTCCGGCAATGCGAGCGCCGCCGCGTGCCCCTGGTGCTTGCCAGCGCGCGGCTGTCGGCGAAATCGGTCGCGCGCTATCGGCGCTTCGGCGGATTGTTTCGCGGAATTTTCTCCGCCAGTTCGTTGATAGCGGCTCAGACCCGCGAGGATGCCGAACGCTTCATGGCGATCGGAGCGCCGAGTGCCAGAATCCACGTCGTCGGCAATATCAAGTTCGACGTGCAAGTGGGCGCAGAGGTCATGGCGCGGGCCGGCGCGCTGCGCGCCTCGTTCGGCGGCGGCAGGCCGGTTTGGATTGCCGGCAGCACGCACGCGGGCGAAGAGGAGCAGGTGCTCGCGGCGCACCGGCGGTTGCTTGACGAGCGCCCGAATGCGCTGTTGCTGCTGGTGCCGCGGCATCCGGACCGGTTCGACGCCGTGGCGGAACAACTGCGTCACGGCGCGGTACGCTTCACGCGGCGCAGCGGCGGCGAGCTGCCGGACGGCGCCACGCAAGTCGTGCTGGTGGACACGGTGGGCGAGCTCGCCGCGCTGTATGCGGCGGCCGATGTGGCCTTCGTCGGCGGGAGCCTGGTGCCGATCGGCGGACATAATTTGCTCGAGCCGGCGGCGCTCGGGGTTCCGGTACTGACGGGACCGTCGTATTTCGGCAGCAAGGACATTGCGCGCTTGCTGATACAGCAAGGCGCCGCGCTCGAGGTTCAGGATGCGCGCGAGCTGGCGGCGGCGTTGGCGCGCCTGCTGGGGGACTTCGCGGAACGCCAGCGGATGGGGGCCGTCGGGCGCCGCCTGGTCGAGTCGAATCGCGGCAGCGTCGCGCGGCTGCTCGAGCTCATTGAACCTTGGCTGCAGGATTCGGCGGCGCGTCCGGTGACGCCGGCTGCGGCGCCGGCGCGTCCGTCAGCAGGCTGTTGATCTTTTCCAGACTCTGCTGGGACAGTGTTCCAGCCGCCTGCTGCAGCTTGAGCACATTCATCATGTAGTCGTAGCGGCTGCGGGAGTAGTCGGTCTGCGCCTGAACCCAGAGCTGCCGCGATTGCAGAACGTCGACCGCGGTGCGCGTACCCGCCTCATACCCGGACTCGGTTGCGCGCAGCGAAGTCGCATTCGACTCGACCGCCCGCCGCAGCGCCTTGACCCGTGAGATCTCGGACAACACGCCCAGGTACGAATCACGCGCGTCGTGCTCGGTTTGGCGCGCCACCCGTTCCACTCTTTCCTTGGCAGCGCGGTGCTGATAAACAGCCTGGCGGACCTGCGAGGACACCATGCCCCCGGAATAGATCGGAAAGGTCAGCTGCAGGCCGATCTGGCGCTGAGTTTGGTCGAGGGTCGTGCCGCCCGCCGGCGTGCCGTCGGTGAAGGTGTCCGTGCCATTGCTGGTCGCCTTGTAGCGGCTGCCGACCAAGTCCAAGGAGGGGAAATGGCCGCCGCGCGCGGCGCTGACGTTCTCGCGGGCGATGTCGGCGGCCAGGCGGCTGGAGACCAGGGCAAGATTCTGCTGCAGGGCCATTTCGACCCAGCGGTCTTCGCTGATGGGGTCGGGATTTGCCAGCTCGAACGGTTCGATGGGGCGAGCCAGCGAATCGAAGGGATCACCGGTGATCTCGCGCAGCAGTTCCTGGGTGGAAGCCAGGGTGCGCTTCGCGGCGATCACGGTCGCGGCGCCGTTGTCATGGGCGGCGCGCGCCTCTTCCACATCGGTGACGGCGATCAGGCCGATTTGAAAGCGCGATTCTGCCTGTTCGAGCTGGCGCTTGATGGAGATCAACGCCACCTGCTGGGCCTCGAGATCATCCTGCGCAGCCAGCACGTCGAAGTAGCGCTGTGCGACGCGCTCCATCAGGTCTTGTTGCGCGGTTTGATAATCCGCCTCGGCCTGCGCGACCTGGGAGTCCGCGCGCTGCAGGGCCACCCAATTTTCCCAGCGAAACACGTTTTGCTTGAGGTCGACGCCGTAGCGGTGGCTGGTGGTGTCGACGCGTCCGGCAAAGGGAAAGGTGATGAGGGCCGGGGCGCCGCCGGCGGTGGAGCTGGACACGGGCTCGGTGGTATTGGTCGATCCGGTGTCCTTCTCCCGGGTGACGATGCCGGTTCCCGACAGTTGCGGCAGCAGCGCCGACAGGGCCTGCGGCTTGGCCTCCAGGGCCGCCAGACGCGTCGCCTCGGCCTCGCGCAGCTGTGGATCGTTCTGCAGGGCGCGCTGATAGACCGCGAGCAAATCCGCGGCAGGTGCGGCACTCGCGCAGAGGTACAAGGCCAAAAGGGTCAGCAATCGCGTCATGGTATCCCGCCACGGGTTATATAGTGTTATATATAACCATATCACCTAAGGAGTCAAGAGTACCCTGAAGGGCTAATACTGCGGTATCCGCGGGTCCAAGTCCCGAGACCAGGCGAGTATCCCGCCGGTCAGGTTGTACACCAAGGCAAAGCCATGACCTGCGAGAAAACGCGCCACCTCGAGGCTGCGGCCTCCGGATCGACAGATCACCACCGTCGGCAGCTCCGGGTCGAGCTCGGTCAAGCGATCGAAGATCTGGCCCATGGGAATGTGCAGGATGTCGGTCGGTACCGGGGCGAGCGTCGTCTCCCAATCCTCGCGAACATCCAGAAGCGTCATTTCGCGGCCGCCGGCGCGCCGGTCGACGAATTCCCGGGGAGTCATGTCGTTGATCATCAGAACACGAACTTCTGGGCCGCCGTGGCATTGATCAGCGGAGCGACGACCGTTTCGAACAAACTCTCGCGAATCCATTCGTTGTTGTCGACCCGGCGTACCAGGATGGCGTCCATGACCGGCGCCGCGCCGACCATGGCGAATAAACGGCCACCCACGCGGAGCGATTTTTCGAAGCGCGTATCGTAGACCGGCAGCGATCCGGTGACCGCGACCACATCGTATTCGCCCAAGGGAGCGGCGCTGAAGGCATCGCGCGTCTCGAACTCAACCCTCGCCTCCGGCAGCGCGCGCAGGTTCGCGCGGCTCAATTCGACGAGACCGGGGTGAATATCGATCGAGCGGGTCGAGGACCCCAGCAAACTGAAGCAGGCTGCGAGGTAGCCGGTGCCGCTGCCGACTTCCAGCACGTCGTCGGCCGCACTCACGCCGAGAGCCTGCAAAATACGCCCTTGCAGCTTCGGCGAGAGCATCGACTGGCCGAAACCGATGGGAAACGGCGCATCCGCGAACGCGAGCTCGCGATACTCGGGAGGCACGAAAGCTTCGCGAGGGACGGCGCACAACGCATCGAGCACACGCGGGTCGAGGACTTCCCACGTGCGGATTTGCTGATCGACCATTTGCCGGCGCGCGGCCAGTGTATCCATGATTTCTCGTACAGGATTTACCCCGCTGATTATGGTCAATTTCTACAGGCTATGCCATGCCCGTGCGCTATTCTTCCTGACACGATGATATGCGGCGTGCCCAACCCGATATGAGTACAAGGAGCAAGCGTCGTTAGGATTCGTCGCCATCGAGGTCCGCGTTGATCTTGTCTTCCATCGTACTTTGGTTCATCTCGGCCACTCTGGCGGTCGGGCTGGCCGTGCTATATGCCCGCAAGCGGCGCCAGGAACGCGCCGTGAGCGAGTTCTCGGACCAGATTTTACGCCTCACCCGCAACGGCGCGGCGGGCCGCATCGGATTCCAGAGCAAACCGGCGGGCCTGCGCCAGCTCGGCTCCGCCGTCAATACGCTGCTGGATAACCTCGAACAGCGCGGTGCGCGGCTTAAGGATCGCGAACAGCTGTTTCAGCGGCTGGTCGAGACCGTGCACGACGCGGTGCTCGTGCATCGCGAACGCATCCTGTTCGCCAACGCGCGCTTCCTCGCGCTGCTCAATTTGAGCGCCGCCGAGGTCATCGGCAAGCCGCTGGCCGAGTTCGTCGCTCCCGAATACACCGAACTGGTTGCGACCAATCTCAGGCGGCGGCTGCTCGGCGAACCCGCACCCGAGCGTTTCGAGATCGAGCTGATCGGCGCGCAGGGTCAGGTGACGCGCGTGGAGCTCTCGAGCACCTTGATCGACACCGCCGGGGAAGCCGCGTTGCTGCTCACTGCGCTCGAAATGCTGCCGGAAACCGCTTCTCCGGAAATCCCGGCAAGACCGCGGGCGATGGCGACGCTCGACGCCATGGGCGAGAGCGTCATCACGGTCGACGCCGACGGCCGCATCGACTACATCAATCACTCCGCGGAGAACTTGCTGAGCCAACGGTTCGATCAAGTCATGGGCAAGGCGTTTGCGGACGTTGCCACGCTGGTCGACGAGACGGATCGCCGCTCTCTGGGCGATCCGGTGCGCAAGGCGCTTGCCACGGGGGGGCGAGTGACCATGGGCCGGCGCGCCGTACTGGTGCCGGCCAATACCGGCCCGGAGCGGTCGGTGGAGATCAGCGTGACGCCGCTGCGCTTCGACGGCAAGGAGATTCTCGGACTGGTGCTGGTCCTGCACGACACCAGCGAATTACGCGGCCTGACGCGGCAAATGACCTATCAAGCGAGCCACGATGCGCTGACCGGCTTGGTCAATCGCCGCGAATTCGAGCGGCGGCTGCAGGAAGCCATGGACTCCGCGCAAACCGGCAACGTCGGCCATGCGCTGTGCTACCTGGATCTGGATCGCTTCAAAGTGGTGAACGATACCTGCGGCCACACCGCGGGCGACAACATGCTGCGCGAGGTGGCCTCGCTCATCAAGGAAGCGGTGCGCGATTCGGATACGGTCGGGCGCATCGGCGGCGATGAATTCGCGCTCCTGTTGGTGGGTTGCCCGCTGGACAAGGCGCGGCAAATCGCCGACGACGTGGTGCGTTCCGTCAACGAATACCGATTCGTCTGGAAGGACAAGATTTTCAACATCGGCGTCAGCATCGGCCTGGTGGAGATCGGCCGGGATGGAGGCGCCATCGAAGACATCATGAATTCGGCGGACTCCGCCTGCTACGCGGCGAAAAAGCAGGGCGGCCTGCACGTCCACGTGTATTCGGCGCGCGAGGAAGCGAATGCGCGGCACAGCGGCGAGATTCATTGGCTGCAGAAGCTGCAAGGCGCTTTGCGGGACAACAAGTTCGAACTCTACTACCAGCCCATCATGCACGCCCGGGTGGGCGGCTTGCGCGGCCCTGCAATCGAGGTGTTCGTGCGTCTGGTGGGCGAGAAAGGCCAGCCCGGCGCGCCGCCCTCGGAATTCATCCGCGCCGCCGAGCGCTATCGTTTGATGCCGCTGATCGATCGCTGGGTGGTGCAGACGGTGCTGTCCGCGCTCGGACGCGGCGGCATGAAATTGCCGCCCGACCGCAGCGTCGCGATCAACATCGCCGGGCAGACTCTGGGCGATTCGGATTTTCTGGAATTCGTCGTCGATTGCTTCGACCACACCGGGGCGAACCCCGGCGACATCTGCTTCGAGGTCACGGAGACCTCGGTGGTGGCGAATCTGGATCATGCCCGCCGTTTCATCGCGGTCCTGCACGGCATGGGCTGCGAGTTCGCACTCGATGACTTCGGCAGCGGGTTGAGCTCCTTTTCGACGTTGCGGACACTGCCGATGGATTACCTCAAAATCGACGGCTCCTTCATCAACAACCTCGCCGGGGATGCCGTGAATCAGGCGATGGTCGCGGCGATGATCGAACTGTCGCGCAGCCTGAATTTCCGCGTGGTCGCGGAGCAGGTCGAGGATCAACTGTCCCTCGATACCGTGACCGGCATGGGTATCGATTTCGTGCAGGGATTCGTGGTCGGGCGGCCGCAACCGCTGTCGGTCGTGCCCACCCCGGGCTAGGCACCCCGGCTACGCGCCCCGGGCTCGGCGCCCCGGGCTACGCGCCCCGGTATATAACCGTCAGGCAGGGGCTCATAACAAAACGATGGCATTTTTTCCCCGCATAGGAGGAAAATTGAGGGCCAGCCAATGAGGTGACCTATGCACGTCTATGAGGACAACACGAAGTCAATCGGCCGCACGCCGCTGGTCCGCATCAACCGCCTCGACGCGAGCAGCGGCGCAACCATTCTCGCGAAGATCGAGGGGCGCAATCCCGCGTATTCCGTGAAATGCCGAATCGGCGCAGCCATGGTGTGGGACGCGGAGGAGCGCGGCACTCTGAAACCGGGAATGTCCATCGTCGAAGCCACCAGCGGCAACACCGGGATTGCGTTGGCGTATGCCGCCGCCGCGCGCGGCTATGGATGCGTTTTGACCATGCCCGAAACCATGAGCATGGAACGGCGCAAGGTGCTGGTCGCGTTTGGCGCCAAGCTGGTTTTGACGCCGGGGCCGAAGGGCATGAAGGGTGCGATCGCCAAGGCCGAGGAATTGGCGGCCGCGGATCCCGGCAAGTACGTGCTGATGAGGCAATTCGACAATCCGGCCAACCCGGCGATTCATGAAAAGACCACCGGACCCGAGATTTGGGAAGATACCGGCGGCAAGATCGACGTGTTCGTCAGCGGCGTCGGCACCGGCGGCACGCTGACCGGCGTCTCGCGCTACATCAAGGGCACGCGCGGCAAGAAGATCCTGACGGTGGCCGTTGAACCGACGCTCTCGCCGGTGATCACCCAAACCTTGGCGAACCAGGCGCTCACCCCGACACCGCACAAGATCCAGGGCATCGGCGCGGGATTCATTCCGAAGAACCTGGATTTGAGCCAGATCGACCGCGTCGAGCAAGTCAGCAACGAAGAGGCCATCGAGACCGCGCGGCGTCTGGCGCGCGATGAAGGCATGCTGAGCGGCATCTCGTGCGGCGCCGCCATGGCCGTGGCCCTGCGTCTGGCGCGCGAGCCCGCGCAGAAGGGCAAGACCATCGTCGTCGTTTTGCCGGACGCCGGCGAGCGCTACCTGTCGGGCGCGCTATTCGAGGGGCTGTTCGAAGGGGTCGAGAAGATGCAGGCCGTCGCGTAGCGCCATGAAAGCCGCGGCCGAACTCAAAGCGCGCCTGCTCGGGAGCTACATGGGCGATGAGCGGGCGCGCCGCATCTCGCAGCGTTATCTCCCGTCGCGCGAAGCAATCGTCGAAGTCTTGGAATTGATCCTCGATTTGATGTACCCCGGCTATTTCGGCCGCCGCGATTTGAACAGCGACAATCTCGGCGCGCACGTGTCCGACCAGGTGGCGCTGCTGGTGCCGAAGCTCGAGCGCGAGATGGAGCATTGCCTGTGCTATGGGCGCGAGCGGGAGGCCGGGCGCGAACGCGAAGCCGGGCGCGGGGGCGGGCGGCCCGAATTCGGCGAGTGCGCGCCGCGCGCGCATGAACTGGCGGAGATTTTCCTGAGCCGCCTGCCCGACATCCGCAATCTGCTGATACGCGACGTGCAGGCGGCTTTCGACGGCGACCCGGCCGCGACGAATCTGGATGAAGTGATCCTGGCCTACCCGGGCGTGCTGGCGGTCAGCGTGTATCGCATAGCGCACGCCCTGTACGATCTGGGGGTGCCGATGATGGCGCGCATCATGACCGAGTGGGCGCACTCCAAGACCGGAGCCGACATCCATCCGGGCGCGAACATCGGCGCGGCATTTTTCATCGACCACGCCACCGGCGTCGTGATCGGCGAGACCAGCGATATCGGCGATGGGGTCAAGCTCTATCAGGGCGTGACCTTGGGGGCGCTGTCGTTTCCGCGCGATGCCAGCGGCCAGATCATTCGCGGCAAGAAGCGCCACCCCACCGTGGAGAGCGGTTCGACGCTCTATGCCAATGCGACGGTGCTGGGGGGACAGACCGTGGTCGGCGCCGACAGCGTGATCGGCGGTTCGGTGTTCCTGACTCGCAGCGTGCCGCCGCGTTCGCGGGTATCGCTCAAGGAGCCTGAGCTACGCGTCGGCACGCGCGACGGCGCGGCGGAACCCGACGCGATCTATTTCGATATTTAGGCAACCCTGAATGGGCTTGTTGGCCGCCGCAAGTGTGCAGTATCTCCGTTTCGTCAAACATCCCCTAATGGTTCAGGCTCCGGGCTAAAGCTTAAAGATCTGCCGTCAGGGTCAGCATGTAGTTGCGACGCAGCTGGGGAGTCGCGAGATCGACGGTCGACAGCGTTAGTGCCGCTGCGTTGGTCACATCACCCACGTCAAGGCGCACCGACCACGGATGTGCCATTAGCCTGGACATGTAGCGCACACCGACATTCAGCGTGCCCACCGGCGGAACCTTGTAGCGATCGTCACTCGTCTCCACGCGTGCCGACAACCAGGTCCATTGCAGCGATGCTCCCCAGCCCCGCTCTATCCCAGGCGCGTAGTCCACGTTAGCGTTGACCGTCCCGGGGACAGGCCCCACGGGTACGTTCCCGGAAGCGTCAAGCTGCGGGACCAGTCGTTTGACTTCAGGCCACAGCCAGACGGCACCGCCGACGATCGTCAAGCCACGCGGCCCCGGTTTCCAGGTGGCGAAACTCTCGACCCCATGAGAAGTAATGTTTCCGATGCTGGTGTAGCGGTCGGCGGCATCGAGGCCGAAATAGGCCTTGTACACCTCGAAGCCGCCCACGAGTAGCTGCAAGTTCGGCTGAAAGAGAAAGCGCACACCCCCGTCGACCTGCCACGTCGGCGTCGCCGGGGGCGGCTCACCCCGATTCACGGCCGAGGTCGGCGCGATCAACGAATCCTCAAGGCCCCGCGTGTAGCTTCCGTAGAGCGTGACCGTGTGCCAGGGATTTACAGTGAAACTGACTGTTGGCAAGAGGACGCTGGTGTGCTGGCTGCTCAGCGCAGCCCCTGGGGTGGTAAGTGTCCGAGTGTAGTCCGTCATTAGAACGCCAAGGCTGAGCGTGGCAAGGTATTTCCAGCGCTGAATGTCGGTGATGCCGACGCCGGTCTGTCGGACCTGATCGTGGCTGGCCGGCGAAAAGGCGAGCGGCGGCTCCGGAATGCTGATCCCCTGATAAATCGAGACGGGACCCAAATCGGTGACCGAGTCGCCGCCAAAGTTGCGGTCCACTCGCCGGCCACGCAGCGCGAAGGTGAGCTCGTGCAGGTGATCGCCGCGTCTTTGCCGGTGCGTCAAGCGAATATCGCCCGAGTAGGAGGTCGCAATTCGACCGGGACCCACGTCCATGACGTGATCGGCCATGCCGTCGGGCATGAGCCCCAGGAACAGATCGTTGAAGTTGCGGTAATTCTCGTCCGTCGAACGAAATACGCCCGCGCGCAGGCTCCAGGAGTCTCCCAGAGCGACCCGTGCGATCGCGCCAGCAGTTAGCTGATTCCAGCGAAAATTGGTCCAGCTCTGCGTCGGCAAGTGCTGCTCATCGAACATCGGCAGCGGATGCACGCCGTCCGCGTACACAAAGGGGAGCTCTTCCCATTCAGTGTTGTGTATGTACCCGACGAAGGGTAGTACTTCCGTACCGGGTGTCGGCGTGAATCGCACCAGGAGTGAAAGTGCGCGACGATTACTCCTTAGAGCATAGTTGTAATCGAAGCCGTGGGCGGCCGCGAGGGTGACGCCGACGCTGAGCGTATGCTCCACGAGTGGGTACTGCGTGTTGACCTCGACGGACGACGCATCGAGCGGACCGCGTATGAGCACTGCGCTCGTGAGTGGACCGTCGCCCGGGGCGCGCAGCGTGAGGTCGGCGATGCCGCTCGGGGATGGGAACGCATAGTCCTGGGCGGCAATTCCTACGCGCATGGCGCTGCCACTGAACAGGTACGGATTGCTCGTTGAGGTCTGCTGATCGAAATAGAGGCCCTCGATGCGCAGGTTCTCGGCCTGTGTAGGACTGAAGCCTCGCGCATTCCACGGGGAATACAGACCAATGGTCAGAGTGACGACAACCGTCCCGAACGCATCGCTCGCCGCCGTTACGGCATTCTCATCGTAGCGCTGCGCGCGAGCGACTGCGCTCCACAGCACGCAGCCGGCGAGGAGCACGATGCGAGCTCGGCTTGATTCAAGATGCAGGATCACTCAGAGGCAAGGGCTCGAAGAAGTTTAACTGCGTCGTTCATGGCTGTATAATGCAAGTTAAAGTAACCTTTAAGTCAAGCCTTCTATGGCTCATCCCTACATACCCATCGGAGCACTCGCCAAGCGATCAGGAATCAAGGCGAGCACCTTGCGCTTTTACGAGACGCTGGGACTGATCAAATCAACGCGCAGCCAGGCGGGACGGCGTATATTTTCCCGAGATGTGTTACGCCGCGTCGCCTTTATCCGTGTTGCCCAATCGGTGGGGCTGACTCTGGAGGACATTCGTGCGGCTTTATCAGACCTGCCAATCAACGAACGCCAACCAAGTCGGACTGGGAGCGGTTGTCAGGCACCTGGCGGCCGGTTTTGGACCAGCGTATCGATTCCTTGATGAGACTACGCGATAGGCTTTCCTCGTGCATTGGTTGCGGTTGTCTGTCCTTGAAGTCCTGCGCGCTTTACAATCCCGGCGACGCTGCGCAAGTACGCGGGCCTGGTCCACGCTATCTGCTCGGGGATGTGCCTAAAGCTGCCACGAAAGCGGAGCATCCCAAACGGGGGACATAAATGCGGTACACCGCGAGGGATAGCGTAGGGTGTCTTTCCCGTAAAAGCTTTCCCATTTCTGTCCCAAGGCGATACTCTCTGCCATGCGAAGAATTACCCCGGGCGATGTTACAACAATCTTCATTAATCTGGTGATTATCCATTCACAAGTATGTCCGAATGGACTGGACATCTTTGGTCGCTATTGCCTGATCAATTGTCTTCGCGAGATTTAGCGCCTCATCGTACAGAGTACAAGCTGTCGGTGAAAATAGTCAGTATATGTTTGTCCGTCGGCGCATTGGACATCCCAGTTGCAGACAGACATCAGCCAGGCCGAGCTTGGTCCACAGTCATAGCCTTTCTGACCACTAGGAGCCTCTCCAAGATTGATAAGCGATGCGCCTTCCGCGGCCGTACCCACATCGGCAAGGACGGAATGCTCATTAAGAAGAGTGCTCCCGGAACGACTGATTGTGCGCGACTAAGGCAAGGTCCCTCGCTCGATCTTGGCACAAGCTGCTGTTTGAGCAGGCGGGAGTTGAGTCACTGGCGAGAGCGATATCGGCTTCCAGGTTAGCGCCTTCTCCGCGATAGCCGCTGGATAGTCGGCGGAAACAGCTTTGTACAGCTATTCGTCCCACGATCCGGTTTCTTTCAGAAGTACAGGTTCATCTAAAAATCTCTGGCAGCGGGTGTAAATGTTTGTCAGTTCTTGTTGCGAAATCCCAGAGGCTTGCCGCGCTCTTCGTGACTGAACTTCATCCAGGGTACGTACTCGGCCGTCCGGCCGAATAAAATAAAGTTTCAACGTTTGCGCACACCACCAAAGCACTTTAGCCGTCAGGTATGCTGCTTCAGGGTTCCCTGCTGCGGCTATTGGTACAATTTCTTGACGAAGCGGGGTAGTATTTGCTTCGCGAAATCGCTGACGCAGCGCTGGTTCCGATCGTGATGGAACTAGCGAATGATCACTGGTGGTAATGGACGGTCTAGACGGTACTTGGTCGACGGGCGTGGATGACCGTCGAGCAGAGTAGTAGACCTCGTGTCGGGTGGACCATCGTATTTTCCCCAGCGCAGCACCGCGATGACGCTGCAGATGGCACCTATACTCACGGCTACCAACCACAGCGTTCGCAGTCTCACGTTAACCTCGCTTTAGCAGGGGAAGAAAAAAGAGAAAATGTAGTCCCCGTCACCGGGAATACTGACGGTAGCGGACCCGGTGCAATTATTACCCCCCTGAAAATACAGATACCACGGTTGGGTACTATCGGATTTCATCCCACCACCTGTACCCCCCGTATTCGGATTTTTCGTCAGAGTCCCAAGCGTGATATTGAGTGGATTGCCATGAGCATCCTTGGCGCTGCCGGGTACGTATATCCACAACAGCGTCGGCACACTATTTGACCTGATGAATTGAGCGGTGGAACCGTCTTGCCACGTCATCATTATCGCCGTGCCAAATGGAACATTCCCTGGGCTTATTTTCAGCAGGCCCAAAGCGATATTTATTCCGGTGCTCGAGTCAGCGGCAAAGACGTCATTGCCGATCGGGGAGGTGCCATAGGCCGGAGGAATGTGGATCGGTCCAGCTAGTGGGCCACCTTGCATACGCATATTAGCAATAATGTATACATCAGTGGCGGCGAAATCAGCGCCAGCGGTGGCAGGCGTACCATCCTGGCTTGACGAAGTTGTACGATATATTTTGCCCCTCCCAGAGGCACGTCCTAATGCATACGTAAGAATAAGATCCTGTCACTCGCACGAATGCTGTGTAGGGGGCACCAGGATTGGTCAGCACAAAAAAGCCAGTTTTCCCGTTAACGGTTCCCACGCGTTCAAACACGCCGAAAACTTGATTACCTCCATCGCATTAGGACAAGAAATTGCATTAACGTCGTTCGTGGCTGCCAGCGTTATTTTCGATCCCCCTCCCCACATACATACTACCAACACAAATGTTGTGGAGAGCATCGTCAAAAAGCGAAATATTTTCGTTGTCATATACACGTTCCTTGTGAATGAATGGCAGCGCTGCGATCCAAAAAACATCGAGCGAATAGCTTTCACTTCATATACAAAAGCGACGTATGGAAGTAAAAATCCTCATTTTGCATATTAATTATTTGTGACGAGACAAACTCTAAACCTTGGCGATGACGTAGATAATTGTTTGTGTCTCGATCGATGGTGCCGGCACGCGTATCTCATTGCGGACCAACGCGATTCGCGCTGCTCGCCGTGTGGAGGAAACATTCCCTACATGGATGGACGCCCCTAATTTGCCAAGCACTTTCTTTTGTTCTGGCTCCCAGGAAGAGATTGCACCCATACATTCGGCCTCATGGTCGGCGCTAGGCCGTGGGCCCTGATGGAATATGCTGGTAGACGCCTGACCAATAAATCGGACTTTTGAAGTCCCGGGAAAGTTTCAGGTTTCGTCGACCCCGGTCTGACCTGTGATGCCATCACGTCGAAAATGCCTGAGCAATCGGTGGTGTGCGTTTTCATAAACTGAATTTAAACGATCCGTTGCCTAAAGCCTTGGATTAACTCGCCTGCTGCAATCGAACTCGACACATAGCCGGCTTGGTACTCTCGTCCATGCGCAAGCAGCCCCCAAATAGTGCGCGCGTTTTTGTTCGCCAGGGCCACGGCGGCAATATTCGCGATTGCGCCGCTCCGCCACACGCACCAACCACCCTGCAGCAGGCTCACCGTCGGCGCTTGAGGCTAAACAGCACCGACCGGGCGCCATGGATCAGCAGAGTGCGTAGGTACGTGTCGCCACGTTTACTGATGCCTAATAATTGATCTTTGCCGCCGCTCGACTTCTGCCGCGGAACGAGACCCAACCAGGCTGCAAACTGACGGCCATTGCGGAAGGTCTTTGCATCGCCGACGCTCGCCACCACAGCGCTTGCGGATAGCGGACCCAGGCCGGGAATCTTCTCCAACCGGTGACTCTGCATCACTCTGCCGGTGCCACACCTTGATCTGTCGCCCGAGTTCGTCCATTTGACGATCGAGATCCCGAAAGTGAGTGAAGAGCTGCGCAAACAAGTCGCGGCTCGTGCTGGCAGACCGTTCTCGGCATCCTCCAGAATGCCGGGCATCTGTTGCGCGATCAAGCGCGATACCCTTGGGCATAACGATCCCAAACTCGGCCAGCAGTCCGCGGATCTGATTCGCTTGCGCGGTACGCGCCTTCACAAATCCCTGTCGCGCCCGATGCAGACCCAGCAGCAGTTGTTGCTCAACGTTCTTGATCGGCACGAAACGCATGTTCGGTCGCGCGACGGCCTCGCAGATCGCCTCCGCATCGCGCGCATCATTCTTATTGGTCTTCACGTACGGCTTGACAAACTGTGGTGCCATCAGCTTGACCGTGTGCCCTAGCTCGATGAGCTTGCGCGCCCAGAAGTGCGCGCTACCGCAGGCTTCCATCCCGATCAGGCACGCCGGCAGATTCGCGAAGAAACCTCATCACCTGCGCACGCTTGAGCTGCTTTCGGAGTCACCGCCTTGCCGCGTCATCCACGCCATGCACCTGAAAAACAATTTTGCCAAATCGATACCTATCGTCGTAACGTTCATATCGACGCCCCTCTCGGTTTAAGTGGTTGCCACAACACTTCCACTTTGGCACAGCTGATGCCGCGCCGAGTAGGGGCGTCCATGCCATTAATAAATAATCCGTAATAGGGCAGGTTGCAACGCCCATTAAATATAACTACAATAAAGCTGGTGTGGATCACCTTTAGCCGGGACAAGCGAGACAAGACCTTTAGAGAACGAGGTTTGGATTTTCGTCGATCCCGTGAGGTGTTTGCGACCACACATCTGACGCGACCAGACGACAGGCGAGAGTACGGCGAGCAACGTTTTATCACCGCCGGGCGACTTGATGATCGAATGGTCGTCATAGTCTGGACACCCCGCGGTCGTGCCCGACGTGTTATATCAATGAGGAAGGCCAATGAACGTGAAATCAAAGCGCTCGCGCCGCACCTGGCGTGATCCGGACGATGCGCCGGAAATTACCGCCGAGTGGGCTGGCAAAGCGGACCTCTACGACGGCAAGAAACTCGTACGACGCGGGCGGCCCCCGGGCTCTGGCAAGAAGACTCAGATGACGGTGCGAATCTCGAACGAGGTACTGGCATTTTTTCGGGCATCTGGACCCGGTTGGCAGACACGGATGGACGCGGCGCTCCGGAAATACGTAGCTGCTCGGCAGCGACAGTGAAGGAGACGGCAATGCCGATCGACATCGACCAGCTGACGGAGTCCGAACTGATCGACCTCAACCACCGTATCGTGGCTCGGCTTCGATTCTTGCGACAGCTGGACGCACACGCAAGCATGCTCGAATTCCGGATCGGCGAACGTGTTACGTTTAATCCAGATGGACGCCCGCCGGTGACAGGCATGATTACGCGCTATAACAAAAAAACAGTCAGCATCGTCACCGAAGATGGCCAACGCTGGAATGTGGCACCACAGTTTCTGGAGAAAGTCGGGACCCGATCATCTGCAGGCGGCGACAAGGGCAATGTGCTCGAGTTGACTCGGGGCGATAAACATTCCCATTAAGAGCCGATAATGGGAAAGTTAATAGAGATTTGGGGCTCATTCAGGGCGCCGTAAGACTCCTCGAAATCCATATTCCGCGGATACCGCAGCGTCGGTGCCCATGCTCACCAACATATCTTCAGGGGTTGGATCGCGCGCTGGCTCTTTTCTCATCGCTCCATCTGACATTCGATAACATCTAATTGAGCTGTATCAATCCACAACGGCCCAGGTCCGTGGAGGATAACGCCATATGTGAGGACGGTGGCGGTGGGCGATACTTCAATGGTAACAGACACAGGCGCCCAGTCAGGTGGGGACAGGCAGCGTCGCGGGCTACGCCTGAATGGCACGGCGGGGTCGCGCTAGGTCATCGACACGAAGGCAAGTACAGCGGCCGAAGCCGTACCACGTAAGAAAATCGTGAACTGAGCATGCTTGACGCGGAAGTCGGTCGCGCTGCAGGCTTCGAAATGCAGCCACGGTCGATCGCCACCATTTGACGGGAAGAGACCTCTATTACTGCACTGGTAGCTACCGGTAGATCAGAATTTGAGGTCAGTTTTCAGCGTATATGCGTCATTGTTGTCGATCTGCCAAAACTTGGGGCGCTGTGGTTTGGAATTTGGTTGGGACGGTGGCCCTGATGGGCGCATTGACGCTTGACTCATACGGGACTGGTAGAAGCGTTTGTATGGTCGGAGTTGCCGGTAGGGTCGATAGGATCGGAGGTGATGCTTTTTGAGGGCTCGTAAGAGGTTGCCTTCCTGAGAGATGAAGTTTCGGTGGTGCGGAAGTGAGGGAAGAAGCAGAGGTTGGGTTCGGAGTGTCGACAACACTCCCCAACTCGCGGGATGCAGACTGGATGCGGTTATCAACTGTGCGGCGATGGTCGAGCGCGAGCACCAGGACCACAGCGACAGCGGCTACGACAGCAATCATGACAAGACGCGAATTCACTGCTCGATTGTGCCTCCCAAACTAAGAAGTCAATTATGCACCTGCACTGCTACAGTTGTAGTCAGCGCAGCAAGCGACCTAACCCCGAGAAATACGGAAGACACTCCCAAAAAGAGCCGTAAATGAACAAGTTAAGGGAACGGCATCATTGGGTCGCAAAGAATTGATTCTTCTATGGTGCATCGGCGTCAATGCTCGTTTTTGGGAAAGTTCGCAATTTGAGTGCTTGGACGTTTTTTGGTTTTTATTTTTCTACGTCCCCCTCGATTTCAGTCCCGCTTTTTTTGTACAGATGCTTCTAAGCATTGTCGCGGTCTCGCTCCGCAGCCTCAATTCGGTGATTGACAAAGCAATTCACGGACGGTCATTGGAGTCGGCTCTGGGTCGACAGGACGAATCGATAGGGACCCGGAAACGATCAGAAGAGCGGAGGGACTCGACGTTCTTCCTCAGTATCAGGGGGTCCAGCGCTGCGGGCCACTTTCGGCGCGGGCTGCGGCACTCTGACGTTCCAATCTGTCCCGGATCCCGTCTCTCCCAGCTTGGTATATTATGATAATATACATCAATGATTGATCTCGCGACAATCGTCGGTTTTGATTGGGATGATGGCAACGCCAGAAAAAATGAACGGCACGGTGTTTCAATGGCCGAAAGCGAACAGGTCTTTTTCAACGCGCCGCTCCTGGTCGTGCCCGATCAACGACATAGCGAATCTGAGCCGCGCTTTCATGCGCTGGGCAAAGCTCATGATGGCCGGCGTTTGCACATCACCTTTACGTTAAGAGGTGGTAGCGAACTTATTCGAGTGATATCGGCCAGAGACATGCATCGAAAGGAGCGATTGATTTATGAGCAAGCGACTTAAGCCCATTCCAAAATTTGCCGACGAAGCTCGAGAGAGGGCGTTCTGGGAAAAGAACGATTCGACGGGGTATGTCGACTGGAGGAAAGCTGAGCCCACGGTTCTGCCGAATCTCAAGCCGTCGACTCAGACAATTTCGTTGAGACTGCCGCAGCATCTCCTTGATTCGATCAAGACGGCAGCCAACGCCCGAGACGTGCCCTACCAGTCTTTGATCAAGGTGTGGCTGCAGGAGAAGGTGCGCGGTTCTTGACTCACATCATTTTGCCGAGCACCGGCACCAACAGCAGCGCGACGATATTGATGATCTTGATCAGCGGGTTGATGGCCGGCCCGGCGGTGTCCTTGTATGGGTCGCCGACGGTATCGCCGGTCACCGCCGCTTTGTGTGCGTCGGAGCCCTTGCCGCCGTAGTGGCCCTCCTCGATGTACTTCTTCGCGTTGTCCCAGGCGCCGCCGCCGGTGGTCATCGAGATGGCCACGAACAGTCCGGTCACGATGGTGCCGATCAAGAGACCGCCGAGCGCCTGCACACCCGCGCCCGGGCCCATCAGGAAATTCACCACGAACACCAGGACGAGGGGCACTAGAATCGGCAGCAGCGAGGGGATGATCATTTCCTTGATCGCCGCCTTGGTCAGCATGTCGACGGCGCGCGAGTAATCAGGCTTCGCGGTCCCCTCCATGAGCCCCAAGATCTCGCGGAATTGGCGGCGTACCTCATTGACCACCGCTCCGGCTGCGCGGCCCACCGCTTCCATGGCCATGGCCGCGAACAGGTAGGGCACCAGGCCGCCGATGAAAAGACCGATGATCACGGCGGGATTCGATAGATCGAAACTGGTGGGGTGACCCAGAACCTCACCCAGCTTGTGGGTGTAGTCGGCAAACAGCACGAGCGCGGCGAGACCGGCCGAACCGATGGCGTAGCCCTTGGTCACGGCCTTGGTGGTATTGCCCACCGCATCCAACGGGTCGGTGACGTCGCGCACCTTTTTGTCCAGTCCCGCCATTTCGGCAATGCCGCCGGCGTTGTCGGTGATCGGCCCGTAGGCGTCGAGCGCAACGATCATGCCGGTCATGGACAGCATGGCGGTGGCCGCGATGGCGATGCCGTAGAGCCCGGCAAGCTGATAAGACGCCCAGATGCTCAAAGTCACCGCGAGCACGGGCAGCGCGCAGGCCTTCATGGACACGCCCAAACCCGCAATGATGTTGGTGGCATGGCCGGTTTGCGACGCCGCGGCCACGTGCTGCACGGGCTTGTACTCGGTCGCGGTGTAGTACTCGGTGATCACGATCATCGCGGCGGTGAGCGCCAGGCCCACCAGCGTGCACAGCCACATGGACATGGCGCGCTCGCCCATGAGCTGCTGGCACACGAAATAAAACGCCACGGCCGAGATGACGCCGGCGACGATGACGCCCTTATAGAGGGCGTTCATGATCTTGCCGCCTTCGCGGGTGGAAACGAAGAACGTGCCGACGATGGACGAGACGATCGAAATCGCGCCGAGAATGAGCGGAAACAACACCGCGCGCTCGCCCATGTCCACCATCACCAGGCCGCCCAGCAGCATGGTGGCGACCAGGGTCACCGCGTAGGTTTCGAACAGGTCGGCCGCCATGCCGGCGCAATCGCCGACGTTGTCGCCGACGTTGTCGGCAATGACCGCCGGGTTGCGCGGATCGTCCTCGGGAATGCCGGCTTCGACTTTGCCGACCAAGTCCGCGCCCACGTCGGCGCCCTTGGTGAATATGCCGCCGCCCAAGCGCGCGAAAATCGAGATCAGCGAGCCGCCGAAGGCGAGGCCCACGAGCGAGCGCAAGGCGGCCTCTGGATCGCCGAGCAGACGCAGCATGGCGAGGTAGTAGCCCGCGACGCCGAGCAACCCTAAGCCCACCACCAGCATGCCGGTGATCGCGCCGCCGCGGAATGCGACTTTCAGCGCGGCGTTGACGCCCGAATGCGCGGCCTGGGCGGTGCGCACGTTGGCGCGCACCGAGATGAACATGCCGATATAGCCGGCCAGCCCCGACAGAATCGCGCCCACCGCAAAGCCGCCGGCCGTGGCCCAGCCCAAGGCCAGACCCAGCGCGAAGAACAGGATGACCCCGACGATGGCGATGGTGGAGTATTGCCGATTCAAATACGCCTTGGCGCCGGCCTGAATCGCCGCGGCGATTTCCTGCATGCGCGAATTGCCCGCGGGCTGCGCCAAAATCCAGCGCACCGAAATGACGCCGTAGAGGATTGCAACCACGCCAGCTGCAATCGCCAACCATAGCGCACAGTCGAGAGTCATGACTTAAGTCTCCGGTAGAAGGGTCTTATGCTATTGAAATGGTTAATTTTATCGTAGAAAAAAGCGCGGCGACTATACCACAAACGGCCGTTTGAGGCGCTTCGGCACGCTCGCGCCCTTGAGGACGGCGTAGGCCGGCAAGCCGTTGCGATACGGCGGGTAATCCTCGCCGCCGATCAGCGGTTCGAGGTACGCACGGCAAACCGCCGTGATGCCGAAACCGTCGGCGGTGATGAAATTGCGCGGCACCTTCTTTTCCTGGTTGGCGACTGCCGTCAACGGCGCCTCGCCGATGCCCCAGCGATAGGGTTTCGACGATTTGCGGACGATCACGGGCATCACCGCGTTCTTGCCCGCGAGCGCGAATTCGACCGCCGCCTTGCCGACGGCGTAGGCCTGTTCGACATCCACCTTCGAGGCGATGTGCCGCGCCGAGCGCTGCAGATAGTCGGCAACCGCCCAGTGAAATTTATAGCCGAAGGCTTCCTGGGTCATTTGCGCGACCACCGGTCCCACGCCGCCCAGCTGCGAATGACCGAAGGCGTCCTTGGTGCCGGCCTCTGCGAGAAACTTGCCATCCGCATCGCGTACGCCCTCGGAGACGACCACGACGCAGTAGCCGCGCTTCTCCACCGTGGCGCGCACCTTCGCCAGGAAGCGCGCGCGATCGAAGGTGATCTCGGGAAACAGAATGATGTGCGGCGCGTCGCCGGTTTTTTGCGCGCTCAAGCCGCCGGCTGCGGCCATCCAGCCGGCGTGCCGTCCCATCACTTCGAGCACGAACACCTTGGTCGACGTGCGTGCCATGGAGGCAACGTCGAGCGCGGCCTCGCGCGTCGACACGGCGATGTACTTGGCGGCGGAGCCAAAGCCGGGGCAGCAATCGGTGACGGGCAAGTCATTGTCGACGGTTTTGGGAATCCCGATGCAGGTCAAGGGCACGGCCATTTGGACGGCGATCTCGGACACTTTTTGCGCGGTGTCCATGGAGTCGTTGCCGCCGTTGTAGAAGAAATAGCCGATGCCGTGCGCGCGGAATATGTCGATCAAGCGCTCATACTGCGCGCGATTCTTGTCGAGCCCCGCCAGCTTGTAGCGGGCCGACCCGAAGGCGCCGCCCGGCGTGTAGCGCAGGGCGCTGATGGCGGCGCGGCTCTCCTTGCTGGTGTCGATCAGGTCCTCGGTCAAGGCGCCGATGATGCCGTCCCGACCGGCATAGACCTTGCCGATTCGGCCGCGGTGCCGGCGCGCGGTTTCTATCAGGCCGCAGGCGGAAGCATTGATGACGGCGGTTACTCCGCCCGATTGTGCGTAGAAAGCGTTCATGGGACACCTGCCGTGGAAGGCGCGCAGAATAGCCGATCGGCCGGGAACCTGTCTCTCCTTAGTTTGACGACTGCGCCGCCCAAAGGTACGGTAGCGCGGGTTCACGGCTTAAGAGAATCATGCGAATAGTTCTATTGGGAGCGCCGGGGTCGGGCAAAGGCACACAGTCGCAGCTACTGGTCAAGGCCTATGGGATCCCGCAAATATCGACCGGCGACCTGCTGCGCGAGGCGGTGGCCAAGGGCACCGAACTGGGACTGCGCGCCAAGGCCGCCATGGATTTGGGTCACTTGGTCGACGATGCCACCGTGCTCGGCATGATCCGCGAGCGCACGGCGCTGCCGGATGCCGCCAAGGGTTTCATATTGGACGGCTTTCCCCGCAACATCGCCCAAGCCGAAGCGCTGGCAAAGATGCTGGCGGCATTGGCAACGCCGCTCGATTCCGTCGTGCTCCTGAACCTTGATCTGGGCGTTCTCTTCAAGCGCTTGACCGGCCGTAGAATTTGCCAGGAATGCGGACGGGTGTTCAACGTGTACACCTCGCTGGCCGCGGCGACGGCGCACTCCGAGGAATGCGGCGCCGCGCATCGGCTGATCCAAAGACCGGATGACAAGGAAGAGGTCATCGGCAAGCGCCTGGAGGTGTACGAAGCGCAGACCAAGCCCCTGATCCAGTACTACGAAGGCGCCGGGCTGTTGCGCGTCGTGGCCGCCGATGCCGATGTGGATACGGTGTTCAAGAGCATTCAGCGTGCGGTGCAGCCGGCATAGCCTCGAGCAGCCGCGTTCCTATTTCCTCCCGGCGCCAGCCCGTCAGCGCGTGCGAATCGCGCTGTGCGCGCGGGCTGAGGACGAGAGCCTTGAGCTCGCCGCGCGGCGCGAGAATCTCCGGGCTCACCTGAAGTTCGGCCGCGCGTGACTCGACGATCTTGCCGAGGCGGTCGATCACGGCCTTCTGCGCAGGGTTAGGCCGGGCGTCCTGGCTGGGCTCTTGATCCTCGACGTCGTTTGCCGCCTGCTCGAGCGCGTTCTCAAGATTCGCCGCGAGGCTGTCGTTCAGGGGCGGTGCGGACCCTTGTGCAATCGAAAAAATTGCTGCGTCGGGCAGTATCCAGGCGCGCGGCAGATCGCGCGCACGCGCTTGGGCCTCGCGCCAGACCGCTATCGTTTTGGCCCGGGCGCGCGACTTCGGTTCGAGCTGTGCGAGGCCGCGCAGCCGGCTCCAAGCTTGCGCGGGATCCGGTTCATACAGCCCCTGGTCCTCGAGCGCCAGGCAATCCTCCAACACCCAGTGCTCGCGCCCGAGCTCGCGCAGCCGCAGCGAGAGCCGATTCGCGACGTCGTCGAGGTAGAGGACATCATCCGCGGCGTAGGCCAGCTGCTCATGCGTGAGCGGCCGTTTCGACCAGTCGGTGCGAGTCTGTCCTTTGGGCACCGTGACATCCAACAGCGTCTTGACCAGTTCCGCGTAGCCCACCTGCGGTTTGAGGCCGACGCACCCGGCGGCGATCTGCGTATCGAATACCGGGGTGATGACGCGCTTGCTGCCGAGATAAACGGCTTCCAAGTCCTGACGCGCAGCATGGATGACCTTGCGCGCGGCCGGCGCGGTCAGCGCGGGCAGCAACGGCTCGAGGCTGCCGATGCGCAGCGTGTCGACGCACCAGACTTGGGTCCCCGCGGCCAGCTGCAGCAGGCAGAGCTTGGGGAAAAATGTGCGTTCGCGCAGGAACTCCGTGTCGACGCCGATTGAAACCTGCTTCTCAAGCGTCTGCGCCAGCGCGGGCAGCTGGTCGTCTCGATCGATCCAAATCGCATCCGGCATACCATTGATCCGCGTGTACAATTTGGCATCGATTATGACTGAAAACGGAATGCCGCCGGGTACATGACCATGCACGTCCATATTCTGGGCATCGGCGGCACGTTCATGGGCGGGGTGGCGAACATCGCCAAGGCCGCCGGATTTCGCGTCACGGGATCCGATCTCAATGTGTACCCGCCGATGAGCACTCAGCTCGAGGCCCTCGGCATCGAGTTCGTGCAGGGCTACGGCGCCGAGCAGCTGGACCTCAAGCCCGACATCGTGGTGGTGGGCAATGCCTTGAGCCGCGGCGCGCCGGTCGTCGAGGCCATGCTGGATCGGGGTCTCTCCTACACGTCCGGGCCGCAATGGCTGGCGGAGCACGTGCTGCGGCACAAACACGTGATTGCCGTCGCCGGCACGCACGGCAAGACCACGACCACCGCCATGCTGACCTGGATTCTCGAGGATGCGGGTCTCGCGCCCGGATTTCTGATCGGCGGCGTGCCGAGCAATTTCGACGCGACCGCGCGGTTCGGCTCCGGCCCATTCTTCGTCATCGAAGCCGACGAGTACGACACCGCATTCTTCGACAAGCGCGCGAAATTCGTCCACTACCGGCCGCGCACCGCCGTCTTGAATAATTTGGAATTCGACCACGCGGACATTTATCCGGATGTCGCCGCCATTCGCCGCCAGTTCAATCAGCTGCTGCGCACCGTGCCGGCCGCCGGCAGGCTCATCGTCAACGGCGCGGATGCCGAGCTCGCGGCCACTTTAAAAATGGGCTGCTGGACACCGTGCGAAACCTTCGCGCTGGCGCACACCGGGGTGAGCGACTGGAGCGCGCGGATCGAGGCAGGCTCGGCCGCGAGCCGCTTCGCGGTGCTGCTGCGCGGCGAGCAGGTTGCGGAAATGAGCTGGCCGCTGCTCGGCGAGCACAACGTCATGAATGCCCTGGCGGCGATCGCCGCGGCACGGCACGTGGGTGTCCAGCCTGCGCGCGCGGCCCAGGCTCTGGCGCGTTTCCGCGGCGTCAAACGCCGCATGGAAATTCGCGGCGTCATCGGCGAGGTGACGGTGTACGACGACTTCGCTCATCACCCGACGGCCATTGCAACCACGTTGTCGGGGCTGCGCGCGCGGGTCGGCGCCGCGCGCATCATCGCCGTGCTGGAAGCGCGCTCGAATACGATGAAACTGGGCGTGCATCGCGAGCAGCTGGCGCCGGCGCTTGAGTTGGCGGACCACACCTGGTTCTTGAACTCGCCGGATCTGGGCTGGGATCTGCCGGGCGCAGTATCGGGCTTGGGCGATCGGGCGCTGTTTGCGCCGAGCGTCGACGAATTGGTCAAGGGGCTCACCGCCGAGAGCCGCCCCGGCGACCACATCCTGGTGATGAGCAATGGCGGCTTCGGCGGATTGCACGACAAGCTGCTCGCCGCACTGCGGGCGCGGCAGTGACTTCGATCGCGCTATTTCCACTCAACATCGTGCTGTTCAGGGATGGGCCGCTGCCGCTGCGAATATTCGAAACCCGCTACGTCGACATGGTGCGCCGCTGTATGCGCGCGACTCAGACTTTCGGGGTGGTGCTGATCCGCGAGGGCCACGAAGTGGGGCCCGCCGAGACCTTCGATGTCGGCACACTGGCCAAAATCGTCGATTTTCATCAGCTCTCCGACGGCTTGCTCGGGCTGTCGTGCGTCGGTCTCGAGCGCTTTCGCATCCATAGCCGCAGCCGCCAAGCCGACGGCCTCAATCTCGCCGCCGTCGACTGGCTGCCGCCGGAGCCCGCCATCGCGGTGCCGGCGCGGCACGCGCGCCTGCCGCAGCTGTTGAAAAAAGTCCTGCCGCAACTCGGCGAGGTGTACGAGGGATTCGAGATGCGTTTGGACGACGCCGCCTGGGTCGGACACCGGCTCGCCGAAATATTGCCGATTCCGCTCCCCGACAAGCAGGCGTGCCTGGAGTTCGACGATCCGATTCAAAGGCTCGACGTGCTGGCTCCCTTGGCGTAGGAAACCCAGGAGGCGCGCAGGGCCCACAGGGCGGCGGCGATGGCGGCGCCCCACGGCAGCAGCCAGTATCCGAGTAAGCCGTCGAAGCGGGCCACCCACGCCGAATACGCGGGAGCGTCGGCGCCGGCGGTGGCCTCCTGCAGCATGCGCAGCACCACGACCCAACCGGCATGCAGACCGATCGCCACCGCGATATTGCCGGTGAGCGCACGCGTCAGGCTCAAGATCAGCCCCACCACCAGCCACGACAGGAACGCGTCGAGCACGAGCGCCGGATGGCTCAAGGGGGCGAACGACAGGGCCAGCAAATCGAAGCCGCTGCCCCAGCTTAACGCCGCGGCCGGGATTCTGGTCTTGGCGGTGAAATGCAGCACGGCGAACAGCGGTGCGGTGAGCGCCGCGGCCATCCACGGCCCCGATTCGCGTTCGATCGCCGTATGCAGAACCCCGCGAAACACGGTTTCCTCGATCAGTGCAACGGCAATGCCGGAGCCCAATCCGATGAGGAAAATCCGCGCGAAGCTCACCGCCGAGGGAACGAAGTCCGCGTTCATCACGCGCAGGTGTGTGCTCAGCAAGAACGCGGCGCCGGCGCTCGCCGTGGCGATGCCGAGCCCCGCCCACAGCGTGCATACCTTGAGAAACCGGCGCCAGGGCAGACCGTAGCCGAAATCGCGCCTCTGCTTGAGATTCAGGTGCCGGCAGAGCATGGCCAGCAGCAGCGCGAGCACCAGCATGGAGATGCGGCTCGCCACCCGATGAAAAGCGAAGGTTGCAAAGCTCGAAGTCAGTTCGTAGGCGGGATAGGCGATGCACGCGCCGATCAGGCCGGCGAGCAAGATCGAGCCCAAGAACCAGGCGAAGGCGCGCATCTCTTAGGCGGGCGCCCGATTCAATCTGGCAAAGACGCGGGCCGCCGCCGCAATGGTGGCATCGATGTCGGCCTCGCTGTGCGCCGCCGACAAGAAGCCGGCCTCGTAGGCGGACGGTGCGAAATAAATGCCTTCCTCCAGCATGCCGTGGAAGAAGCGCTTGAAGCGCTCGACGTCGCAGGCCATCACTTTGGCGTAGCGGTCGACGTTGGCTTCGGCGGTGAAGAAAAATCCGAACATGCCGCAGACATGATTGGTCGCGAGCGGGATGCCGGCGCTGCGCGCGGCCTCCGCCAGGCGCCGCATCAGTCCATCGGTCGCGGCTTCGAGCCGCTGGTGAAATCCGGGCGCCGACAACGAGATCGAGCGTGGTGAGGCCGGCGATCATCGCCACCGGATTGCCGGACAGAGTGCCCGCCTGATAGACGGGACCGAGCGGCGCCAGGCGCTCCATGATGTCGCGCCGTCCGCCGAACGCGCCGACCGGCATGCCGCCGCCGATGATCTTGCCGAGCGTGGTGAGATCCGGGCGCACGCCGTAGCGGGCCTGCGCGCCGCCCAACGCCACCCGGAAGCCGGTCATCACCTCGTCGAAAATGAGCAATGCGCCGCTGCGGTCGCACTCACGGCGCAATGTGTCGAGAAATCCCGGCAGCGGGCGGCACGCAGTTCATGTTGCCGGCGACCGGCTCGACGATGACGCAGGCGATTTTTGCGCCGATCTGCCGGAATGCCTCGCGCACCTGCTCGGCGTCGTTGAAATCCAGGGTGACCGTGAAATCGGCGAGCGACTTCGGCACGCCGGGCGAGGTGGGAACGCCCAAGGTCAGCGCTCCAGAGCCCGCCTTGATCAACAGCGAATCGGAGTGCCCGTGATAGCAGCCCTCGAACTTCACGATGGTGTCGCGCCCGGTGAAGCCGCGCGCCAGACGTATCGCACTCATGGTCGCTTCCGTGCCCGAACTCACGAAGCGCACCAAATCGATGGCGGGCATGAAGTTCGATGACGCGCCGCGCGAGCTGCGTCTCGAGCTCGGTCGGTGCGCCGAAGGAAAGCCCGTCGGCGGCCACCTGCTGCACGGCCTCGATCACCTCGCGGGTGCGCATGTCCCAGGATCATGGGGCCCCAGGATCCGACGTAATCGATGAAGCGGCGGCCGTCGGCCGCGGTCACGTAGGCGCCGGCGGCCTTCTTGAAAAAGATCGGCTCGCCGCCGACGCCGCGAAAGGCGCGCACCGGCGAATTGACGCCGCCCGGGATGTACTTGCAGGCTTCGCTGAACAGACTCATGCGGGGCACTCTAAACAGCGAGGGCGGCCATGCGGCAAGTTGAGCCGCACTTCGAAGCCGCCGCCTTGGCAGTTCGCCGCCTTGGCCGAGCCGCCGTGCGCCTTCATCACCTGGGCGGTGATGGCGAGCCCGATGCCCTCGCCGCCGGTATCGCGGTCGCGCGACTCGGCGACCCGGTAGAACGGCTCGAATATGCGCTCCAGATCCTTGTCGGGAACGCCCGGTCCGCCGTCCCGAATCAGAATCGCCAGGCCGTTCTGCGGGTGCATCGACGCGAGACGTCGACGGGCACGTCCTGCGGGCTGTAGCGCACGGCATTGCGCAGCACGTTGTCGATGGCGCTGCGCACCAGGTCGCGATTGCCGTTGACGCACGTTTTGGCCGCGCCCTGCAGCCGCACGCTGCAGTTCTTGACGGCTCCCTCGAAGTTCGCATCGCGCACCACTTCCTCGATCAATTCATCGAGGTCGAAGCTCTCGCGCGCGAACGGCGCGTCGGTGCCGTGCAGGCGCGCGAGCTTCAATACCTGGCTGATGAGCGAGTCGAGGCGTTCGATCTCGCGCTCCATCCGATCCAGTTGACGCGCGAGGTCCGCGGGCGGCTGGCGCGCCAAGCCCCAGCGCGACGCGCATTCTGGCGAGCGGCGAGCGCAGCTCGTGCGAGATGTCGCGCAACAGCTGCGTGGTGGCGCCGCGATTGGCGCGCAGCTGATCCGACCATCGCGTCGAAATCGCGCGCCAGCACCGCGAGTTCGTCCCTGCGTCCCTCGAGTCCCGCGCTCACGCGGCGGCCGGCGTTGGCGCGAAGCCAGGTTCTCCGAAGCCAGCGCGCGGGCGCCCTCCTGGATGCGCCGGATGGGCGCGCTCAAGTGCTGCGCCAGCCACCAGCTGGTGAGCGCGGTCACCACCAGTGCAATGCAGATGATGGCCAGCGAGATCTCCGGCAGGCTCAACGCGCCGAAGATGCTGGGGCGCCGCGGCACCAGCAGCACGGTGAAGACCCCGCCGTCTGCGCCGAAGATCTGCGGCGCGGCGCGGCCGGGACGCAGATTGCCGTTGCGGTTGACGAACTCGTCGCGGTTGAAGATATTCCAGGCGCCGCGCCGCGCTCTCGGGCAGGCGCCGGCCCAGGATGTCCGCCCCGTCCGGACCGATGATGTACAGATCGCGGTCCGGCATGGAGTACTTGTTGGCGTTCGAGCCAGTGCTTGAGCTGCGCCGATGCCGCCTGCGCCAGGACCTCCGAGGCCTGAATGGCCACCGGCGGACGGCGCTGCAATTCCGGCGCCTCGTATTCGCGGGCCGCGATGGTGAAGGTGATGGCGATGCTGCCGCCGACGATGAGCGCCATCGCGATCCAGAACAGCATGAAGATCCGCAGGAACAGGCTATGCATGGGCCCAGGTGAGCGTATAGCCCGAACCGCGGACATTCTTGATCTCGGGATTCTTGCCGGCCGGCAGATCGAGCTTGCGGCGCAGATTGCTGATGTGGGTGTCGATGCTGCGGTCGTAAGCGACGAGCTTGCGGCCGAGCGCCTGCTCGGTCATCGCGTCGCGCGAGATCACCTGGCCCGCGGAGCGCATCAGCAGTTCGAGCACGCGGAATTCGGCGCCGGTGAGCGGCACCGGCTTGCCGTGCGACGTGCACCAGATGCGTTCCGGTGTTGAGCAGTGATCGGGCCGACGACGAGCTCGTCGGGCACGCGCCCCGGGAGCGGCTGCTGGCGCGGCGCAGAATCGCGCGGATGCCGCGCCACCAGCTCGCGCGGATTGAAGGGTTTGCTCAGGTAATCGTCGGCGCCGAGCTCGAGGCCGACGATCCGGTCGACATCATCGCCGCGCGCCGTCAGCATCAGGATCGGCGTGTTGTACGACGCGCCCAGTTTGCGCAATACATCGAAGCCGCCGACGCTCGGCAACATCACGTCGAGAATCAGGATTTCAAAATCGTTGGCCTGCAGCTCATGCAGCGCATCGCCGCCGTCGTGCACGCTCTTCACTTCGAAGTGCTCGGCACTCAGATATTCGGTGAGCATTTGACATAGTTCGCGGTCATCGTCGACCAACAGCACTCGCGCCTCGCGCGCGTGGCTTGGATCTGCCGGCGTTGGCGGGCTCGTGAGCGTCATACCGGTGCGCATTCACAATTCTTAACAGAACGTTGCGTTCTCCGTGACAAATTTTGCACGGGTTGGGCCTAGGATAGCGGCGTGAGAACCTATTCACAGCATTGGAGCAAGGAACATGAAATCGATTCGCAATGTACTGCCGGCAACGCTGCTGGCGGCCGGGGCGGCGTTGACGGCCGCGACCGGCATGTCCATTGCCGCGTGCGGCCGAAGAGGCAGCCGCTCCTCAGCGCCGCCGCCCGGAGCGCACGGATGGCACCATCACGGTCCGTGGCATCTGCTCGGCAAACTGGACTTGAGTGCGGCGCAAAAGCTTGAGATCAAGGACATCATGACGGCGGCGCGTCCGCAGATGCAGAGCCTGCATGAGCAAATGCGGGCCAACTCGCTCAAACTGCAGCAAACCAAGCCGACCGACCCGAACTACGCCAGCATCGCCGCGGCGGCGAGCCAGACCCACGGCTCGCTGAGCGCGCAGATGATGACCCAGCATTCCGAGATCCGCGCGCAGGTGTTCAAGGTGCTGACGCCCGCGCAGCAGACGCAGCTGGCGGCGCTCGAAGCAGAGATGGCAGGCCAAGCAGGCAGGCTCGACGGACACGGGCCGACCCCGTGAGGGCAAGATCGGCGTCACCGCTGGGTGGCGCCGATTCCGTCTTTCTTCAGCAGTTCGATCACGCTGCCCGCACCGACCAGGTGGCCGGTGCCGACGATCACGAGGTAATTCTTGTCGTCGTTGAGCAGAGCTTCGATTTTCGGCAGCCACTTGCGGTTGCGGGCGCCGAGCACGGATTGATACAGGCGGGAATCCTGCTCGAATTCGGACAGCAGCTGATTCGCGAACCACTGCGTGTCTCCCTGCTGCCAGGCACGGACCATGGAATCCACTTCGTGGGGCAGGTCATGCGCCTGCTCGAGGCTCGACAGCCAGGTACTCGGCCTGCGTATCCAGGGGCATGTCCTGAAAGATCGAGATTTGGTCGTGCACGGTCTCGAGGCCCGCCACGCTCTTGCCGTCGCTGCGCGCCCGCTCCATGAAATACATCTCGACGCCGGATTCGGGCTGAAAACCGAGCTGCGCCAACTGCAGCTGCGATATGGCCTCGGCGGCGAACCAGGGCGCAAATTGATCGAACATGGACAGCTCGACCCCGACCTCGTGCGCCAACGCCGCGGCGCGCCCATAGCGCTGCTGCCCCAGGACGTCGAGCAGCGTCTTGCCTTCCGGCAGACTGGCGCTGGCGAGCATCTCCGCCTGCACTTGCGCCGAGCTCAACTCCTCCATGTCCACTTCCATGAGCACGGATTTTGCATTGCCGTACGCCTCGAGCACGGCGGGCGCCAGCGGGTAGTCGCTGAGGCGCAGCACGTGAATGGAGCCGAGCAGGTAGACGGTGTTGTGTTTGCCGTGCACCTCCCAGAGCGAGTGCAGCGCGCCGTCGGCGCGCGCGGCGACGCAGAGCAGCAGGCCGCACAGCCCCAGACCCGGCGAAGGGGAAAAGTGCGGCGCATTGGACCTCGAAAGGATCAGCGCGCCGCGGACTGGCGCATGGACATGCGAGTCGACCCAGTGGACCTCGGACTCGATGCGTCCATCGGCCTCAAGTCGAAGAGGCGATACGCGGGCGGCCGTGAATCGACCGCATAGCGATCGCTCATCGGGCAGGAATTGCGCGCCGGTCGACGGGGTCGCGAACAGGCGAACATTGCCGCGCCGGCCGTCGTACACCTGGTGCACGTGTCCCCACACCACGGCCCGGACATGCGCGTGCGAATCGATGATGCGCCAGAAAGCTTCCGGCTCGGCGAGGCCCACGGTGTCCAGCCAGCGGCTGCCCATCGCGATCGGATGATGGTGCAGGCACACCATGGCGTGATGCGGCGAGGCCTTGAGCGTGGCGTCGAGCCGCGCGAGTTCATTGGCAGTCAAGCGTCCACCCACATGGCCGGGATCGTAGCTGTCGAGCATGATGAATTGCCAGCCATCCGCCGCGTGCGCGCCGCAGATCTGAAACGGCGCGCCGTTGAGTTCTCTGCGCATCGTTTCAGGCTCGTCGTGGTTGCCGGGAATGCACAGCACCGGTTTGCCCAAGTTGCCGAAGATGCTGCGAAAGCGCAGGTAGCCCGAGGGGTCGTCCTGCACCAGATCACCGGTGACCAACACGGCCGAATAGTCCGGAACGCGCGCAAACGCATCGTCGAGCACCGCACGCAGACTCGCATCGGTTTCTACGCCGCGCAACCGGCCGGTGGCGCTGCCATAGAGGTGTGGATCGGTGATTTGTAGAATTTGCATGTCGAAATGGTAGCAAAGCACCTTTGCCGCGACGGTGAACTGGGTCATGACGGCAAACGAACGCGTTATACATAAACAGACTGCGTTTGTGTGAACGCGTTCCGTCGGCAATTCGCGACCAAAACCGCGCTACTGCGGCCTCCTACACTAAATTTCGCTGAATTCATGTGGCATTGCTGGCAACGGGCGCATCGGGGACAATACGCGGCCTGTTCCCGTCACACTTTCAAATAAAGGCTTGTCATGCCCACCCGCCGCGACCTTGCCAATGCCATTCGCGCCCTGTCGATGGATGCCGTTCAGAAGGCCAATTCGGGCCATCCGGGCGCGCCCATGGGGATGGCGGACATCGCCGAAGTGCTGTGGCGCGACGTCCTCAAGTTCAATCCCGGCAATCCGGCCTGGTGGGACCGCGACCGTTTCGTGCTGTCGAACGGCCATGCCTCCATGCTGCTGTACTCGGTGCTGCACCTGACGGGTTATCCCTTGTCGATGGACGAGATCAAGAATTTCCGGCAGTTCGGCTCGAAAACGGCGGGCCATCCGGAGCGCGAGGTGCATCTCGGGATCGAGACCACCACCGGGCCGCTGGGCCAGGGTTTTGCCAACGCCGTCGGCATGGCATTGGCCGAGCGCATCGCTTGCCGCCACATTCAACCGTCCCGGCCACGCCATCATCGATCATCACACTTATGTGTTCATGGGCGACGGCTGCATGATGGAAGGGATTTCGCACGAGGCCGCCTCATTTGCCGGCGTGCAGAAGCTCGGCAAGCTCATTGCGGTGTACGACAACAACGGCATTTCCATCGACGGCAAGGTGGTGGGCTGGTTCGGCGACGACACGGCGGAGCGCTTCGAGGCCTATGGCTGGCATGTGCTGCCGCGCGTCGACGGTCAAAACAGCGACGCCATCGCAGCCGCCTTCGCCGCGGCGCGCGCCGAAACCGGGCGCCCGTCGCTGATTTGCGCGCAGACGGTGATCGGCTGGGGGGCCCCCAACAAGCAGGGCACCGCATCCATGCACGGCGAAGCCATGGGCAACGAGGAAATCGCCGCCACGCGCCTCAATTTGGGGTGGACTGCGCCGCCCTTCGAGATACCGGCGGACATTCGGGCGGCTTGGGACATGCGCGACAAGGGTGCGCGCGTCGAAGCGGAGTGGCGCGCCCGCTTCACGGCGTACAAGAGCGAATTCCCCGCGTTGAGCAGTCGAGCTCGACGCGGCGCATGCAGGGCGAGCTGCCGAACGGCTTTGCCGAGCTCCTGAATGCCTACATAGGCCGGACGCAGGCCGAGGGCAAGGCGCTCGCCACGCGCCAGGCGTCGCAGGCGGCCTTGAATGCGATCGGTCCCTCCATGCCCGAACTCCTGGGCGGGTCGGCCGATCTCACGCCGTCGAACGGCACCTGGCGCAAGGATTCGGTGGTGCTGACGCCGGAATCCCCAGGCGGCAATTATCTGCATTTCGGCGTGCGCGAATTCGGCATGTCGGCGATGCTGAACGGCATCGTCTGCCACGGCGGATTCATCCCGTACGCCGGCACGTTTCTGACGTTTTCGGACTATGCGCGCAATGCCGTGCGCATGGCCGCGCTGATGCGTCTGCGCGTGATCTTCGTATACACCCACGATTCCATCGGCCTCGGCGAAGACGGTCCGACGCATCAGCCCATCGAGCACCTGGCGAGCCTGCGCCTCATTCCGCACATGGACCTGTGGCGGCCCTGCGATGCGGTCGAGACCGCGGCCGCCTGGGGTGTGGCCATCGAAAACCGGGACGGTCCGACGTGCCTGGTGTTCACGCGCCAGTCGGTGGTGCACGAGGCGCGCGAGGCGGCCCAGGTCGCGGCGATCAGGCGCGGCGGCTACGTGCTGATCGATTCCGCGGGCGCTCCGGAGGCCATCGTGATCGCCACCGGCTCGGAGGTGGGTATCGCGGCCGAAGCGGTGCGCACCATGGCCGGCGAAGGGCAGGAAGGTCCGATTGGTGTCGATGCCGAGCACCAACACCTTCGACGCCCAGGACGATGCATACAAGCAAAGCGTGCTGCCGCCGTCGGTCACGCGGCGCGTGGCGGTCGAGGCCGGCGTGACCGCGCAATGGTGGCACTATGTCGGCTTGCAGGGCGAGATCGTCGGCATCGATCATTTCGGCGCATCAGCCCCCGCCAAGGACGTATTCAAAGCGTACGGTTTCACGGCGGAACATGTCGTGGAAGCGATCGAGAAAGTACTGCGCGGCATAACGGAGAGAACATGGCAATCAGAGTGGCGATCAACGGTTACGGACGCATCGGCCGCAACATCATGCGCGCGCTGTACGAGGGCAAGCACGCGGGCGAAATCAAGGTGGTCGCGATCAACGACTTGGGGGATGCCAATACCAACGTTCATTTGACGCGCTTCGACACCGTGCACGGCCGCTTCCGCGGCGATGTGCACGTCGACGGCGATTCGATGGTGGTGAACGGCGATCGCATCCGCGTGGTTGCGCAGCGCGATCCGTCCAAGCTGCCCTGGGGCGAGCTCGGCGCGGATTTCGTGCTGGAGTGCACGGGCCTGTTCACGAGCAAGGCCAAGGCATCGGCGCACATCGCGGCCGGCGCGAAAAAAGTCGTGATATCAGCCCCGGGCGGCGACGACGTCGATGCGACCGTGGTGTACGGCGTCAATCACGACGTGCTCAAAGCCAGCCATACCGTGATCTCGAATGCCTCCTGCACCACCAATTGCCTGGCGCCGCTGGTCAAGGTGCTGCACGACAAGGTGGGCATCCTGGCCGGAGTGATGAACACCATCCACTCCTACACCAACGACCAGGTGCTTGACCGACGTCTACCACACCGATCTGCGCCGCGCGCGCTCCGCAACCATGTCCATGATCCCGACCAAGACCGGCGCCGCCGCCGCGGTCGGTCTGGTGCTGCCGGAACTCAAGGGCAAGATCGACGGCTTTGCGATTCGCGTGCCGACGATCAATGTTTCCCTGGTCGACCTGAGCTTCACCGCCGCCCGCAAGACCACGGTCGAGGAAATTCACGGCGCCATCAAGGCCGCCGCCGGCGGTGCGCTCAAGGGCATCCTGGCCTACAACGATGCGCCGCTGGTGTCGGTGGATTTCAACCACGACCCCGCCTCATCGACCTACGACGCCACGCTGACCAAGGTGATCGAGGGGAATCTGGTCAAGGTATGTGCGTGGTACGACAATGAGTGGGGGTTTCTCCAACCGCATGCTCGACACCACCGTGGCCTGGTCGAAGGCCACATAGAAGGCACCCTTGAAGATCATAAAAATGACGAGTTTGGATCTCGCGGCCAAGCGCGTGCTGATCCGCGAGGATTTGAACGTGCCGATTCAGGATGGCGCCGTGAGCAGCGATGCGCGAATTCGCGCGGCGCTGCCGACGATTCAGGCGGCGCTGACGGCCAAGGCCCGGGTGCTCGTGATGTCGCATCTCGGCAGACCGGAGGAGGGCAAGTTCGCCGAGGAATTTTCGCTGGCCCCGGTCGCGAAGCGTATGGCGCAGCTGTTGGGGGTGCCGGTGAAGCTGCAGAGGGACTGGCTGGATGGCGTCGACGTTCGGCCCGGCGAGGTCGTGCTGCTCGAGAACGTGCGCTTCAACAAGGGCGAGAAGAAGGATGCGGACGAGCTGGCGCAGAAAATGGCCGCCTTGTGCGATGTCTACGTCATGGATGCCTTCGGCACCGCGCACCGCGCCGAGGCCAGCACCCACGGCGTCGCGAAGTTCGCGCCGGTGGCGTGCGCCGGCCCGCTGCTGGTCAGCGAGTTGTCGGCGCTGGAGACGGCGCTCGAGAAGCCGGCGCGGCCGCTGCTCGCCATCGTCGCCGGCTCCAAGGTGTCGACCAAGCTCACCGTGCTGGAATCCTTGCTCGGCAAGGTCGATCAGCTGATCGTGGGCGGCGGCATCGCCAACACGTTTCTCGCGGCCCTCGGGCTTCAACGTCGGCAAGTCGCTGTACGAGCCGGCCATGCTGGACATCTGCAAGCGCTTGATGGAGCAGTCGAAAAAGCGCGGCATCGTCATTCCGATGCCGACCGACGTGGTGGTCGCCACGCGAATTTTCCGCGAAGGCCGAGGCCGACGTGAAGTCGGTCGCGGCGGTGTCGGACGACGAGATGATCCTCGACATCGGGCCGGATTCGGCCGAAGCGATGAGCGTGCTGATCGCCTCCGCGGGCACGATTCTCTGGAACGGTCCGGTGGGCGTGTTCGAATTCGAGCAGTTCGGCGAAGGCACCCGCACGCTTGGCCAAGGCGATTGCGCGCAGCAAGGCATTTTCGCTGGCCGGCGGCGGCGATACGCTCGCGGCCATCGAGAAGTACGGCATCGAGGACAGCATTTCCTACATATCGACGGGCGGCGGCGCATTCCTGGAGTTCGTCGAAGGCAAAGAAACTCCCTGCGGTGGAAATTCTGGAGCAGCGCGCCGCATGAAATCCCTGCTACGGCGCACCAAGATCGTCGCGACCTTGGGTCCCGCGACGGACGACCCGGCGGTGCTGTCGGAAATCGTGCGCGCCGGCGTCGATGTGGTGACGGCTGAATTTCTCGCACGGCGCGGTCGCCGATCATGCGCGCCGGATCGAGCTGGTGCGCGAGGCCGCGCGCCAGGCGGGCCGCTACGTCGGGGTGCTCGGCGATCTGCAGGGGCCGAAGATCCGCATCGACCGCTTTGCGGCCGGCAAGGTGCAGCTCGCCGACGGCGCCGAGTTCACGCTCGACGCCTCGCTTGGCGTCGACGCCGGGAGCGAATCGCAGCGTCGGAATCGCCTACAAGCGACTGCCGTCGGACGTGTTCGCCGGCGACGTGCTGCTGCTCAACGACGGGCAGATCAGTCTGCAGGTCTTGAGCATCGACGGTCCGCGGATCAAGACGCGGGTGCTGGTCGGCGGCGAACTCGGCAACAACAAGGGCATCAATCGCCAGGGCGGCGGCTTGTCGGCGGGCGCGCTGACGGATAAGGATCGCGAAGACATCCGCACGGCCGCGGCACTCAAGGTGGACTACCTCGGGGTGTCCTTTCCGCGCGACGCCGCGGACATGGACGAAGCGCGCCAGCTGCTGCGCGATGCGGGCGGCCACGGGCTGCTGGTGGCGAAGATCGAGCGTGCCGAGGCCATCAAGAACCTGGCGGCGGTGGTGCGGGCCAGCGACGGCGTCATGGTCGCGCGCGGCGACCTCGGCGTCGAAATGGGCTACGCCGAGCTGGCCGGCCTGCAAAAGCAGATCATCCAGGAAGCGCGCCATCAGAATCGCGTCGTCATCATGGCGACGCAAATGATGGAATCGATGATCACCGCCACCATTCCGACCCGGGCCGAAGTATCGGATGTGGCGAACGCCGTCATGGACGGCACCGATGCGGTGATGCTGTCCGCGGAAACCGCCTCGGGCAAGCATCCGGCAAAGGTGGTGGAGGCGATGTCGCAGATCATCGTCGGCGCCGAAAAGTATCAGGTCGCGCACGTGCGGATCAGGCAGCGCAACAGCCGGCTATTTCGAGCACACGGACGAGGCCATCGCGTCGGCGGTCATGTTCACCGCGAATCACCTGCACGTGAAAGCCATCGTCGCGCTCACCGAATCGGGCTCGACGTCGCTGTGGATGTCGCGGGTCCGCTCGGACATTCCGATCTACGCATTCACCCGCCACGAAGCCACGCGTTGCCGGGTCACCCTGTACCGCGGCGTGTATCCCGTGGCATATGACGTCACGGACAAGGGCGAGGCGTTTTACTTCTCGATATTCCGGCTGCTGCTGGATCTGAAATTGGTGGAGGAGGGCGATTCCGTCATTCTGACCAAGGGCGAATTGAGCGGCGTGTCCGGGGGTACGAATTCCATGCAGATCCTGCGCGTCAGGCGCAAATGAGCATCGCCGCCGAATTTCGCGGCACCGATCGCTACATCGCGACCGGTGAGCTGATGGCCGCAGTCAACGCCGCCATGGTGTCTGTCGCGGCCGCTGCTTGATCAAGGGCGAACCCGGCACCGGCAAGACGCTGCTGGCGAACGAAATCGCCAGATCGCTGGGGAAGCCGTTCTACGAATGGCACATCAAGTCCACCACCAAGGCGCAGCAGGGACTGTACGAATACGATGCCGTGTCGCGCCTGCGCGATTCGCAGCTCGGCGATCCGCGGGTCAAGGACATTCGCAACTACATCGTGAAGGGCGATCTGTGGGAGGCCTTCGATTGCGACGTGCAGCCGGTGCTTCTCATCGACGAGATAGACAAGGCGGATATCGAGTTTCCGAATGATCTGCTGCGCGAGTTGGACCGCATGGAGTTCTACGTCTATGAGACGCGCGAGACCGTGCGCGCCAAGCACCGGCCGATCATCGTGATCACCAGCAACAATGAAAAGGAGCTGCCCGATGCATTCTTAAGGCGGTGCTTCTTTCACTATATCCGCTTTCCGGACACGGCCACGATGACGCAGATCGTCGACGTGCATTTCCCCGGTCTTAAGCGCGAATTGCTGCACGAGGCGCTGACGACGTTCTTCAAGATCCGCGACACGCCGGGCTTGAAGAAGAAGCCGACCACGTCCGAGCTCCTGGACTGGATCAAACTGCTGGTGACCGAGGACATCCCGCCCGAGGTGCTGCGCAGCGACGACGCGAAGAAGCTGATTCCGCCGCTGTACGGCGCCTTGCTCAAGAACGAGCAGGACGTGCACCTGTTCGAACAGCTGCTGTTCCTGCACCGACGGAATGCTCGTTAGATTCTTTTTCCTGCTGCGCAAACTGGGCGTGCCGGTATCGATTACCGAACTATTGACCCTGCTCGAAGCGCTGCAGGCGGGCTTGGGCGACCTGTCCGCCGAGCGCTTTTACTATCTGTCGCGAACCTGTCTGGTGAAGGACGAGCGCTACTACGACCGCTTCGACCGCGCCTTCGCCGCGCATTTCAAGGGCGCCGAGGATCTGTTCTCATTGCTGCAGCGCGAATTGCCGGAAGATTGGCTGGCGAAAATAGCGGAGCGCGAATTCAGCGACGCCGAGAAGGCGGAGATCGAGGCATTGGGCGGCTGGGATGCAATTGATGGAGACGCTCAAGAGGCGTCTCGAAGAGCAGAAGGAGAGGCACCAGGGCGGCAACAAATGGATCGGCACGGCCGGCACCTCCCCGTTCGGCGCCCACGGCTTCAATCCCGAAGGCGTGCGCGTGGGCCAGGCCGGCGGCCGAAATCGCAGCGCCGTCAAGGTCTGGGACAAGCGCGAATTCGCCAATCTGGACGACAAGGTCGAACTCGGTACCCGCAACATCAAGATCGCTCTGCGGCGGCTGCGGCGCTTCGCGCGCCGCGGGGCGCCCGACGAACTGGCGTTGGCCGATACCATCGATGCCACGGCGCGCTCCGGCGGGTGGCTCGACATCAAGATGCAGGCCGAACGGCGCAACGTCATCAAGGTCCTGCTGCTGCTGGATATCGGCGGATCCATGGACGATCACGTGAAAACCTGCGAGGAGCTGTTCTCGGCGGCCCGCAGCGAGTTCAAGCATCTCGAGCACTATTATTTTCATAATTTCACCTATGAGGCGCTGTGGCGGGACAATCGGCGGCGGTTCAACGAGCACATCGGCACCGTCGAACTCATGCGCACCTACGGCACCGACTACAAGCTCATTCTGGTGGGCGATGCCACCATGAGCCCCTACGAAATCACCCAGCCGGGCGGCAGCGTCGAGCATTGGAATGCCGAGCCCGGCAGCGCGTGGCTGCAGCGGCTGATCCGGCACTACCCCAAGTTTGCGTGGATCAATCCCCAGCCGCAGTCGCGTTGGCGGCATACTTCCTCCATCGAAATGACGCGGGAGATCCTGGAAGGAAGGATGTATCCGTTGACCTTGGCGGGGCTGGATGAGGCGATCGATGCGCTTACTTGAGGGTCAGGACCAATGAAACATTATACCGGCGGTTGTCTTTGCGGCGCGCTGCGCTACAAGGCAACGGGCAGGGCGCTGTGCGCCGGCTATTGCTTTTGCGCCGATTGCCGCAAGGCCTCCGGCTCCGGTTTCATACCCTTCATTGGGGTCGCGCGCAGCGACGTGATCTTCAGCGGTCAAGTCTTGCAGCACCGCTCGAAGGCACGCAACGGCGCAGATGCGGTGCGAAACTCCTGCGCAGCTTGCGGTGGACTGGTATTCGGCGGTGAGATAGGCCAATCCGAGTCGTTCACGATTTACGCGGGATCTCTCGATGATCCGCTGCTGTTCAGTCCGAGCATCGCCATCTTTACGCGCAACCATCCGCCCTGGGCCCTCATCCCGCCGGGTCTTGAGGTCTTCGCCGACGGTCCGACGCAATGACAGGCCCCGAAAGCGCCACCGGGCAATGGCACACCAGCATTTTGCCGGTCGTGACCCCCCACCTGGGCTTGGTGTTGACGGGCGGCGGCGCGCGCTCCGCCTACCAGGTCGGCGTGCTCAAGGGCGTGGCGGAACTGTTGCGGCGCGGCTCCGCGTGCCCATTTCCCATCATCACCGGAACCTCCGCCGGCGCCGTCAGCGCGGTCGCCCTCGCCTCGGATGCGGCGCATTTCAGGCGCTCCGTCTACGCCATCGAGCGGGTGTGGCGCGATTTTCGCGTGCACCAGGTGTTCAAGGCGGATGCGGTGAACATGCTGAAATCCGGGCTGCACTGGATGCTGGCGTTCCTCACCGGCGGCTGGCTGGTGCATCCGCCGCATTCGCTGTTCGACAACACGCCGCTGTGGGACCTGTTGCGCGAGCAATTGGATTTCGACGGCATCCCGCGCAGCCTGTACAAGAAGCATCTGCAGGGGATCGGGGTGTGCGCCACCTGCTACGAGGATGCGGATTCGGTGACGTTTTATGCGTCGTCGTCCGCCATCGAACCTTGGGCCCGGGTGTATCGCAAGGGTGCGCGCGCGCAGCTGACGCTGGAACACCTGATGGCCAGCCTGTCCATTCCGTTCCTGTTTCGCCCGGTCTTGCTGAACGACCATTACTTCGGCGACGGCGCCATGCGCCAAACCTCGCCGCTCAGCCCCGCGATGCATCTCGGCGCCAATCGGCTGTTCATCATCGGCGTCAATGATCCCGTTGCTTCGGGCGTCCCATCCAGCCGGCGCGCGGTCGAACCCAGCTTCGGACAGATGTTCGGCTTCATGTTGGACTCGCTGTTCATGGATCAGCTGAACGCGGATCTGGAGCGCATCAGCCGCTACAACGAAGACAACGATGCGCGCCGCATCGAATTTCTGGTCATGACTCCCTCGCGCGACGTGAACGAGATCGCGCGCCGGCATGCGCGGGAACTGCCGCGCAGCCTGCGCGCCTTGATGCGGGCGATGGGCGCCGGCAATGCCGCCAGCACGCTGTTGCTCAGCTACCTGCTGTTCGAACGGGGGTTCACCCGCGAATTGATCGACCTCGGGCACGAGGATGCGCGCGCCCGCGGCGAGGAAATACGCGCGTTCCTCGCGCTGGAAAATTCCCGGCAGTTTCGCGCGGCGCGCCAGGAGCCGGTCTAGGGAGCCTGTCTGCAGTCATTCAGGACTTTTGCAGGGAATCGTGCCGCGTGAGAACCTGCGGGAAACTCTTGCGAAAATGCTCGGCAAGCTGCTCGGCGATGTAGACCGAACGGTGTTGACCGCCGGTGCAGCCGACCGCGATGGTCAGGTAGCTGCGGTTCGCCTGCGCGAATTCGCCGACGCGGCGGTCCAAGAACTCGATCAGATCCGCGATCATGCCGCGCACGCTGGCGTAGCCGGCCAGATATTCGATCACCGGCGCGTCGCGGCCGGTCAGATGGCGCAGCCCATGCTCCCAGTAGGGATTCGGCAGGCTGCGCACGTCGAAGACGAAATCCGCATCCCCCGGTATGCCGTGCTTGTAGCCGAACGACTCGAACATGAGGGAGAGCCGCCCCTCGCGCCGCCGGTCGATGCGCTCGCGAATCAGTTCGCGCAGCGCGTGAACGCCCATGCCGGACGTGTCGACGACCAAGTCCGCCGCGGTGGTGATCGGCTCGAGCAGGCGCCGCTCCGAAGCGATCGCCTCGCGCAGGCTGACGTCGCCGGCGACCAGGGGATGCTTGCGGCGCGTTTCGGCATAGCGCTTGAGGAGCACTTCGTCGCTGGCGTGCAGGTACAGAACCTCGCAGCTGATTCCGCTGCGCCGCAATTCGCCGACGAGGGCCGGGATGGTCTCGATCTCGTTGGGCCGGTTGCGGGCATCGAGGCCCACCGCGGTTCTGGGATAGGTGTCTCCCATGCCGCGGACGGTGTGTGAAATGAAGGGCTTGAGCAGCGCCGCGGGGATGTTGTCGACGCAATAAAAATCGATGTCCTCCAGCATGTGCAGGGCGACGCTTTTGCCCGAGCCCGAAAGCCCGCTTACGATGATGAGCCGCATCGACGCGGACGCCCCTCGAATTACACCGATGAGCGAGCCTTGATCACGTCCTCGGCGTGATGGTCCGCGGCCTTTTCCTTGTGTTTCTTCACGCAGCGATCGAGCTTGTCGGCGAGGGCGTCGATGGAGGCATACATGTTGGTTTCGGTGGCGTCGGCGTAGATCTTGTTTCCGCGCAGCATGAGCGTGGCCTCGGCCTTGTGGCCGAATTTTTCGACGGTGAGCACGCAGTGAACGTCGATGAGCTGTTCGAAATGCCGCGAGATGCGCTCGAATTTCTTGATGACGTATGCGCGCAGAGAGTCGGTGACTTCCACATGGTGACCGCTGAGATCGAGCTGCATGAGACCTCCTTACAGTTGACTACGACGCGCGGGCAGCCGCTCGCTTCCGTTCGTTGGACGGCGCGATCTGCATGCCCTCGCGATATTTGGCAACGGTGCGCCTGGCCACCGGAATGCCTTCCTGCGACAGAATTTCCGCGAGCTTGCTGTCGCTCCACGGATTTTCCGGATTTTCCTGTGAAATCAATTTCTTGATCTTGGCGCGAATGGCGGTGGAAGACATCTCCGTGCCGTCGGCGGCCTCGACGTGGCTGGAGAAGAAATAGCGGAACTCGAACACGCCGCGCGGCGTGTGCATGTATTTGGCGGTGGTGACCCGCGAAATCGTCGATTCATGCATTTCGACGGCTTCGGCGACGTCCTTGAGAATGAGCGGCTCCATCGCCTCCTCGCCCAGCTCGAAAAAGCTGGTCTGGCGCTGCACGATGCAGCGCGCCACCTTGATCAAGGTCTCGTTGCGGATTTCGAGACTGCGCATCAGCCAGCGCGCCTCCTGCAACTGAGTGCGCAGCATGGCGTGGTCGGGAGAGCGCGAAATCAAATTGGCGTAGGCGTTGTTGACGCGCACGCGCGGCACCGTCGCCTGGTTGATCTCGACGATCCAGCCATGGTCCGTGCGGCGCACAAAGACGTCGGGAATCACGTATTCCGCCTGCGCCGGGTTGACCGCCGCGCCGGGACGCGGATGGCAGGAGCGCACCAGCGCCAGCGCCATTTCCAGGTCGCTTTCGCTGCAGCGCAGTTGCCTGCGCAGCAGCACCAATTGCTGGCCGGCGACCAGATCGAGGTGTTCCAGCGCGACGCGGATCGCGATATCCCGGGCCGGCGTGTCCGAGATGCAGCTGCCGCAGCTGCAGCGCAATGCACTCGCCGAGGCTGCGCGCGCCGACGCCGGCGGGTTCGAGCGATTGCACCGCGGCAAGCACGCGCTCCACATCCTGGGTCGTGGCCTCGATCTCCGGCAGAAGGCTCAAGCGGATGTCTTCGAGATCGTCCTTGAGATACCCGTCGTCGGTGATGGCGTCGGTAATGACGCGTGCGATCGCCATGTCGATGGCGGACAACTTGGCGAGCTCGAGCTGCTCGATCAGTTGTTCCTGCAGGGTCTGGCCGTGCTGGTCGCTGAAATCGCTGCTGCGGTCATCATCGCCCGACCAGCGGGTGTCCGACGGTCCGCTGGTCTGCTCGCCCCAGGCTTCGTCGGCGATCTCCACCTCGGGCTCTTCGCGCTGCTCGCTCGGCGTGCTGTTGCCGTCCAGCTCCGCGTACTTTTCTTCGGGCGGCGGCTCGTCGCGCTCGCGCAACGGCTCGCCGACGACGTCCAGCGAGCTCCTCCTCCGCTTCGAGCATCACATTGGTCTCGAGCGTCTCGCGGACGTGCGCCTGCAGGTCGAGCGACGGCAGCTGCAGAAGCCGGATAGCCTGCTGCAGCTGCGGGGTCATGGTGAGCTGCTGCCCGATTCGAAGCTGCAGACTTGGCTTCAACATAGTTCTTTCAAATCCAAGCCTACAGTTTGAAATCCTGGCCCAAGTACACCTCACGAACCTGGGGGTTGGCAAGAATCTGATCCGCAGATCCGGAAGCGAGCACCATGCCCTGGCTGACGATATAGGCGCGGCTGCAGATACCCAAGGTCTCCCGGACATTATGATCGGTAATCAGCACGCCGATGCCCTTGTCGGACAAGTGCTTGATTATTCGCTGGATATCGGCAACGGACAAGGGGTCTACTCCGGCAAAAGGCTCGTCCAGGAGGATGAACCTGGGGTCCGCCGCCAGCGCGCGGGCGATCTCCACCCGGCGGCGCTCGCCGCCGGACAGGCTCATCCCGAGGCTGTCGCGAACATGGCCGATATGCAGCTCCCCCAACAGCTCCTTGAGGCGTGCGGTGCGCGCCGCGTCGTCGAGGCCGGGCCGAGTCTCCAGGATCGCCATGATGTTGTTGGCCACCGAGAGCCGGCGGAACACCGAGGGCTCCTGCGGGAGATACCCCAACCCGAGCTGCGCCCGCCGGTGCATGGGCAGGCGGGTGATGTCGCGATTGTCCAAAAAGATCTCGCCCTGCTCGCAGCGGCTCAAGCCCACGATCATGTAGAACGCCGTGGTCTTGCCGGCGCCGTTCGGCCCGAGCAGGCCGACCACTTCGCCGCTCTCGACCTCCAGCGATAAATCCCGCAGTACCTGCCGTGATTTATAACTTTTGGCGAGGTTCAGGGCTCGCAACAGGCTCATGGCTTGCCGTTGGCCGGCGGCGTGATGATGATGTGCACGCGCTGGGAACCTTGTTCCGAGCTTTCAGCGACGACGCTCTGAGTCAGTACGTTGTACTTCAGCGACTCGCCCAGAATCTCCCTCTGGCCGTCGCTCAGCCAGGCGTTCTTGGATAGGTGCACCACGCCTTTCGCCACATCGTAATCGATGGTCTCGGCGCGTCCTTGCGCCATTTTCCCGGTCTTCTCGATCCGCTGCTCGAACGAAGCCGGTTTGCCGTTGACGACGGCTTTGGACAGGAGCTTTTTGGCGAAAATGATCTCGGCCTCCTCCGAGGTGAGCTGCCCTTGGTTCATGGTAATTTTTACATTGCCGCGAAAGACCCAGTGGCTGTCGTCGAAATCCAGCCCCGTGGTTTGTGCCTGATCGGCAGTGACCGCCATGTTGCCCTGGGAAATGCGCACCTTTCGATAGAGCAAATTGTTGTTCTTGAAGTCCATTTCGATGGACTGCGCATCCAGCATGATGGTCTGCTGTTCCACGGGCTTAGGCCAGGCCTGCGAGGCCGCCAGTGCAAGCGCAACCCAGGCGAGCGACGCTTTAAGGGTGGAAGCGGCCATTCACTTTCGATTCTAAGCGCATCGTGCGCTCTTTCAAATTGGCGATCATCCCGTGCGCGGTCAGAGAATGTTGCGCGAAATCGATGCGCACGTCGCTCTTGGTGCTCGCCACGGCACTGGCGACGTCGTAGCTCAAGGTGTCGGTGTGCACCACGGCAGTGCCCTCGCGGCCGGTGGCCTCGCTTTGCAGGCGCACGTTGCCCGTCACGTCGACGACCTTGCCGTCGGGTTCGACATGCGCGACATCGCCCACCATGACCCACGGCTGCCCGTTCGGGGGCTGGTACAGCACGCGGATGTTGTACAGCGCCACTTCGTTGCCGTGCGCGATCTGATCGATGCGCTCGGCCTCGATGCGAATCCCGGGGTTGCCGTCGACATCGTAGTCGGTGAGCACGGCGTTCTTTAAGTAGTAACCCGGAAAGTCCGCGTGCTCCGCGTTGCCCTTGAGTCTGCGCCCGGCGCGCCGGCGAACTCACGATCCAGGTGCTGATGACCAATGCCACGACCGCGAGCACGGTAAAGACTCTGAACAGCATCAGCGCCGTCCGGCGCGTGCGCGCAGCACGGCGTCACACAGTTCGCGCACCGCACCGCAGCCGCCGTTGGCCCGGGCGATCCAATGCGCCGCGGCCAACACCACCGGATGCGCATCCGCGACCGCGCCCGCCACGCCGACCGCGGACATCAGCGGCAAATCGGGCGTGTCGTCGCACAGGCAGGCACAGTTCAAGGGATCGAGCCCCAAGCGCCGCGTCAGGCGCCCGAGGGCGGCCACCTTGTCGCCGCACGCTTGGACGACATGAGGCACGCCGAGTTCGCGCATGCGCGCCGCGGCCGCGGCCGAGCGGCGTCCGCTGAACGCGGCCACGGCGACGCCGGCGGCCAGCAGCAGCTTGACCCCGTGGCCGTCGCGGACGTGGAACACCTTGAGGGCCTCGCCACGGGCGGAGAAATACAGGCGGCCATCGGTGAGCACGCCGTCGATGTCCAAGATGACCAGTTGGATCCGCGCCAGCGGCGTCGCCTTGCGCGCCTTCAAACCACACCCGCGCGCAGCAGATCGTGCACGTTGAGCGCGCCCACGATCTTCATGTCCGCATCGACCACGACCAGCGACGTGATGCGATGAGCCTCCATCAGATGCACCGCTTCGGCGGCAAGCGCCGTGGGGCGCACGGTCTTCGCCTGGCGGCTCATCACCTGGTCCATGCGAGTGGCGCGCAAATCGACGGACGCATCGAGCGCGCGCCGCAAATCGCCGTCGGTGAATACGCCGAGCAGGTGCAGGGTGTCATCGGCGATGGCCGTCATGCCGAGGCCCTTGCGGGTCATTTCCATCAGCCCCTCGGCCAGGAGCGTGTCGGCCCGCACGGTCGGAATGGCGCCGCCGGTGCGCATCACGTCGTTGACGTGCAGCAGCAGGCGTCTGCCCAAGCTGCCCGCCGGGTGCGAGCGCGCAAAATCCTCTTCGGTGAAGCCGCGTGCCTTGAGCAGCGCCACGGCCAGCGCATCACCTACCGCCAGCGCGGCCGTCGTGCTCGCGGTCGGCGCCAAATTGAGCGGGCAGGCTTCGGCCGGTACCCCGATGTCCAGATGCACCGTCGCGACCCGCGCCAGCGCGGAACTCGAGTTGCCGGTAAAGGCGATCAGCGGCACCCCCAAGCGGGCGATCACGGGCACAATGGTCATGATCTCGTCGGTTTCGCCCGAATTGGACAGGGCGAGCACGGCATCGTCCCGCGTAATCATCCCGACATCGCCGTGGCTCGCCTCGCCGGGATGCACGAAAAACGCCGGGGTCCCGGTGCTGGCCAGGGTGGCGGCAATCTTGCCGCCGATATGGCCGGACTTGCCCATTCCGGTGACCACGATGCGCCCGCGGCAATCAAGACAAATGCGGCAGGCGCGTGCAAACTCCGATCCTAAGCGCGGGACCTGCGCGCGCAGACCGTCGATCTCGACGGTGAGCGCCTGGCGGCCGAGAGCGACCAGATCTTCGTCGGAGAACTTAAGATTCATAGGGGGAATGATACCGCGTAAGCTTGTCGTTTTTGCAGGAGCGGGCATGAACCCACAGGAGATAGCGAAAATCATCGAGGGCGGCTTGGCCGGCAGCAAGGCGCTCGTCAAGAGCGACGACAACGTGCATTTCGAGGCCGTGGTGATTGCGCCGGCATTCGCCGGCAAGCGATCCGTGCAGCGCCATCAAATGGTGTACGGCACATTGGGGAAAGCCATGGGCAATGAAATTCACGCGCTCGCGCTGCAGGTGTTTACGCCGGAGGAGTTCGGAGCGCAGGGACGTGGATAAATTACAGATCAACGGCGGCATTGCGCTCGAGGGCGAGATCCGGATTTCGGGCGCGAAAAATGCCACTTTGCCCATCTTGGCCGGGTGCCTGCTGGCGGACGGCCCGGTGACGGTGTCCAACGTCCCGCACTTGCAAGACGTCACCACCATGATCGAACTGCTCGGGCGCATGGGCGTGTCGGTGACCATCGACGAGAAAATGCGCATCGAAGTCGATGCCTCGACGATCAAGGAATACTTCGCACCCTACCAACTCGTGAAAACCATGCGCGCGTCGATTTTGGTACTGGGTCCGCTGCTGGCGCGCTTCGGCCGCGCCGATGTCTCGCTGCCCGGCGGCTGCGCAATCGGGGCGCGTCCGGTCAACATCCACGTCGCGGGCCTGCAGGCGATGGGCGCCGATATTCACATCGAGAACGGCTACATCAAGGCGCGCGCGGGCCGGCTCAAGGGAGCGCGTCTGGTGCTGGAAACCGTCACGGTCACCGGCACCGAGAATCTCATGATGGCCGCTGCACTCGCGGACGGCGAGACCGTGCTGGAGAATGCCGCGCGCGAGCCCGAGGTGGTCGATCTGGCCAACTTCTTGATCGCGATGGGCGCCAAGATCAACGGCGCCGGCACGGACCGGATCGTCATCGAAGGGGTGGAGCGCCTCTCGGGCACGGCCTACGAGGTGCTGCCCGACCGTATCGAGACGGGTACCTATCTGGTTGCGGGCGCCATTACGGGCGGGCACATCCGGGTCAAGAACACCCGTCCGGAGCACTTGGATGCCGTCGTCGGCAAGCTGCAGGAGGCCGGCGCCACGGTCGGCATCGGCGATACCTGGATCGAGGTCGATATGCGCGGCCGCCGGCCGACCGCAGTGGACATCCGCACGGCGCCGTATCCGGCTTTCCCCACGGATATGCAGGCGCAATTTGCCGCCCTCAACACCGTCGCCACCGGCGTCGGTACCATCATCGAGACGATCTTTGAAAACCGCTTCATGCACATGCTGGAAATGCGCCGCATGGGCGCGGAGATCCGGCTGGAGGGCAACACGGCGATCATCAAGGGAGTGGAACGGCTGACCGCGGCGCCGGTGATGGCCACCGACTTGCGTGCCTCCGCCAGCCTGGTGCTGGCGGCCCTCGTGGCCGACGGACGCACCGAGATCGAGCGCATCTATCACATCGATCGCGGTTATGAGGCGATCGAGGAAAAGATGCAGCAATTGGGCGCCAAGATCCGGCGCACGCCCGCTTAAACGGCTGGTCGCCGGGTGGTCATCCGGCCTGCGCCTGATGGGTGGGCCGTTCCACCACCTTGAGATTGATCTTGAAGGGTAGGCGTCCGTGCCTGCCTTCGAGATCCACCTGCACACCCGGCGGCAGCGCCGCCAACCGGCTGACGAGGTCTTGGGCGCTGCGCACCGGTTCGTTGCCGAGCGCGGTCACCAAGTCGCCGGGCCGCAAGCCGGCGGCGAACGCCGGGCTGTTCACCAGAATGTTCACCACGGTGACGCCGCCGCCCGCGGTGATGCCGAGTTGCGCCGCCTGCTCATCCGACAAATCCTGCGGCACGAATCCCAGCCAGCCGCGGACCACGTGACCATGCTTCAGGATTTGCTCCATCACGCCGCGCACGAGATTGATGGGAATTGCAAAACCGATGCCTTCGGGTCCGCCGGAGGCGCGATTCAGCACGGCGGTATTGATGCCGACCAGGTCGCCTTGCGCGTCGATGAGCGCGCCGCCGGAATTGCCGAGATTGATGGCGGCATCGGTCTGAATGAAATTCTCGAAAGTCGCGAGTCCGAGTTGACCGCGGCCGGTGGCGCTCACGATGCCTTGCGTCACCGTCTGACCGATGCCGTAGGGATTGCCGATCGCGAGCACGATGTCGCCGACGCGCAATGTATCGGAGCGGCCCACCGGCATGATGGGCAGCTTGGCAATGTCCAGATGCAAAATGGCGATGTCCGTGTCGGGATCTTGCCCGACGATGGTCGCGTCCGCGATTCGACCGTCGGCGAGCTGCGCCCGGATCGATTCCGCGCCCGCGATCACGTGCTGATTCGTCACGATGGTGCCGGCGGTGTCGACGATGACGCCCGATCCCAAGCTGCGTTCGACGCGCTGGCGATAGCTCGGCCAGAAATCCCCGAACAACTGATTGAGCACGGGTGCCTGGGTGCGTTCCGTGACAACGCGTGCGGTATAGATGTTCACTACGGCGGGCGCCGCGCGCGCCACCGCATCGGCGAAGCTGCGCATGACCGCCGTCGGGCGCGGCGGCGCCGCAGATGCGGTCTGTGCGGTCTGTGTTGGAATGGCGGTCTTGCCCAAGAGCGCCGGCTTCCACCAAACCACCAGAAATGCCGCCGCCAGTCCGACCACCACCGCTCTCAGCAAAAAACCTACGAGCACGCGAGTATTCTGCAATTAATATCGCCCCTCGGGCCTTAAGGGAAAGCCGTTTAATCTGTGTATAATGCGCTCCCAATATTCTTTGGGAAACACTGCGGTCAGAGGGGTTCGCGTGAAGATTTGTCAACATTTGCGTAGGGACATTCGAATGAGCGATCAGGTTGACCATAGCCGGCGCCGCTTGTTGACGGCGGCCACCGTCGGCACCGGAGCGATCGGCGTTGCATTCGCGGCCATTCCTTTCCTGGCCTCATGGCAGCCGAGCGCGCGGGCCAAAGCGCTGGGCGCTCCGGTCGACGTGGATGCATCCAAACTCGAAGCCGGACAGATGTTGAAGGTCGTGTGGCGCGGCCAGCCGGTATTCGTCGTGCGCCGGGTCAAGAGCATTTTGAGTCAGCTGGGCGACCACGATGCGCTGCTGGCCGATCCCAACTCCGACGATTCGATTCAGCCCGATTACATAAAATCCAGCGGCCCCGCACGTGCGCGCAATCCCGAATACTGGGTGGGGTTGGCGGTCTGCACTCACCTGGGCTGCTCGCCCTTGGGAGCGTTCGAAGCGAATAATTCGTATCAGGTGGCCGGCACCGATTTGGGCGCGAATTGGCCGGGGGGCTTCTACTGCCCGTGTCACGGCTCGAAATACGATATTTCCGGCCGGGTCTTCAAGAGCATGCCCGCTCCCAAGAACCTGACCGTGCCGCCCTATGCGTTCGCCGATGGGGCACGAATCACCATAGGCGTCGACGACGCCCCCAAGACAGTTTAGCTACCCGAGGCAATCTATGGCCGCAGCACCAGAGTCCGCCGACAGCAGCAAGGGCGGAGGTTTGATTGGCTGGATCGATCAGCGCTTTCCGCTCACCAAATTGTGGAAGGAGCAGGTCGCCGAGTACTACGCCCCGAAGAATTTCAACTTCTGGTACTACTTCGGCTCGCTTGCGATGTTGATCCTCGTGAACCAGCTGGTCACGGGGATTTTCTTGACGATGAACTACAAGCCGTCGTCTGCCGAGGCGTTCGCGTCGGTGGAATACATCATGCGCGACGTCGACGGGGGCTGGCTGATCCGCTACTTGCACTCGACCGGTGCGTCCGCATTCTTCATCGTGGTCTATCTGCACATGTTCCGTGCGCTGCTGTACGGCTCGCACCGCAAGCCGCGCGAGCTGCTGTGGATCTTCGGCTGCCTGATCTTCGTGCTGTTGATGGCCGAGGCGTTCATGGGTTATGTGCTGCCCTGGGGCAACATGAGCTACTGGGGCGCGCAGGTCATCGTGTCGCTGTTCGGCAGCCTGCCGTATATCGGGGGCGCCTTGGTCGACTGGATTCGCGGCGACTACTACATCGCGGATGCGACGCTCAACCGGTTCTTCGCCTTGCATGTGGCCGCGTTGCCGTTGGCGCTGATTTTTCTGGTGATCGCGCATCTCATGGCGCTGCACGAAGTGGGTTCGAACAATCCCGACGGCATCGAGATTCATGATCACAAGGATGCGCAGGGCCACCCCCTCGATGGCATCCCCTTCCACCCCTATTACACGGTGAAGGACCTGTTCGGCGTGGCCGGCTTCCTGCTGCTGTTTTGCGCCGTGATTTTCTTTGCGCCGACCTTCGGCGGCTTGTTCCTGGAATCGCCGAATTTCGAACCCGCGAATGCGCTGCAGACCCCCCCCCATATCGCGCCGGTATGGTATTTCACGCCGTACTACGCCATGTTGCGCGCGGTGCCGTCGTTCGCGGGCACGCAGGTCTGGGGCGTGATGGTGATGGGCGCCGCCATCGTGGTGCTGTTCTTCGTGCCATGGCTGGATCGTTCGCCGGTACGCTCGATCCGCTACCGCGGCCCGATCTACAAGATCATGTTGACCGTCTTTTCGTTGTCATTCATCGCATTGGGAATCTGCGGCTTGAAGCCGCCGGCGGGCATCTACCCGACGCTGGCCAAAGTCTGCACGGTCTTGTACTTTGCTTTCTTTTTGCTGATGCCCTGGTACACGAAATTCGACAGCGTGAAGCCGGTGCCGGAAAGGGTCACAGGACATGCTTAAAAGCTGCGTATTGATTGCTGTTGGGCTCATCTCAGCGGGCACGGCCATGGCCGAAGAAGGAGGCATCGCGCTGCTGCAGTCGGGCACGGACATCAGGAACACCGCGTCCTTGCAGCGCGGCGCGCGCAATTTCATGAATTACTGTTCCGGTTGCCACTCGCTCACTTATTTGCGCTACAACCGCATGGCGGCGGACCTCAAGATCCCCGAACCGGAGCTCGCCGCCAATCTGATGTTCACTTCCGACAAGCCCTTCGATACCATCAACTCGGCGATGCCGAAGGACTCGGAAGCCTGGTTCGGCAAGCAGCCGCCGGATCTCTCGCTGATGGCGCGGGAACGCGGCGTCGACTACATCTACTCGTTTCTCAAGGGCTTTTACGTCGACAAGACCCATCCTTGGGGCGTGAACAATTTGTACCTCCCCGGCGCTGCAATGCCGCATGTGCTGGCCGAGAGACAGGGCCTGCAGAAGCCGGTGTTCAAGAACGAGCCGGACGACCACGGCAGCGCCAGGATGGTGCTGGTGGGAGTCGATGCAATGACCCCGGGCGCGTTGAAGCCAGAGGAGTATGATCAGTTCGTCCGGGACATCGCGAATTTTCTCGATTATGCCGGCGAGCCCATCAAGGACAAGCGCCAATCGATGGGCATTTTTGTGATGTTATTTTTGCTGGTGTTCTTTGTGTTCGCCTACTTGCTGAAGAAAGAGTATTGGAAGGACGTACACTGACGCAGCAGCGGGGACTCCCGTTTGTCCTTGATCCGTAGGAGATCGCGTTAGTGGCACGTCGCTCGGTGATGACACTGTTTTCCGCGCCGGCTGACCCTTGGAGTCACCGGACGCGCATAGTGCTTGCCGAAAAGGGAATCGCGATCGAACTGGTCAATGTCGACCTCAACGATTTGCCGGAAGACCTGCTCGACTTGAACCCCTATCACAGCGTGCCGACCTTGGTGGATCGAGATTTGGTGCTGTATGACTCGCGCGTCATCATCGAATACCTGGACGAGCGATTTCCGCACCCGCCCCTCATGCCCATCGATCCGGTGACGCGCGCGCAATTTCGCGTGGCCTTGTATCGGGTCGAGCGCGATTGGTACGCCCTGGCGCGCGACATCGAGTCGGATCCGCAGAGCAAAACAGCCGCCCACAGCCGTAAAGTGCTGGCCGAAGCGATCTGCGCGAGCGCGGAAGTATTCAAGGCCAAGCCATTCTTTCTCAGCGATGAGTTTTCCCTGGTGGACGCCAGTATCGCGCCGATCTTGTGGCGGCTGCCGAGCTACGGCATTGAACTGCCCGCGCAGGCGCAGCCCATCACGAAATACATGCATTCGATCTTCGCGCGTTCGACGTTTCGCTCATGTTTGAGCGAGGCCGAACGGGGAATGCGGCATTGAAGCCGCGGCGCCCCTATCTGCTGCGTGCCCTGCACGAGTGGATCAGCGACAGCGGCGAGACCCCGCACATCGTGGTGGATGCCGCCGCCGAGGGCGTGACCGTGCCTCGCCAGTATGTCAAGGACGGCAAGATCGTCCTCAATGTGAGCTTCTCGGCGACGCAGATGCTGAAATTGGGCAATGATGCCGTGAGCTTCGAGGCCCGCTTCGGCGGCGTCGGATTCGCGGTTCAGGTTCCGGTGCGCGCCATTTTGGGCATCTACGCACGCGAGACCGGCCAGGGCATGATTTTCCCCGAAGGCGATGCCGATCCCGATCCCACGGACGGACCGCCGGCGGCGACGAGCCCCGGGAAGGCAACGTCCGCTGCGTCGAAGCGGCCGAAGCTGCAGGTGGTCAAGTAGCGCGAAACGCGTCCTTGATCCAAACGATGCGATGAGAGCCGTCCGGCAGCCCGAACACGCCGACCACGTCGAAGCGCATCACGCAGGCGCGCCACGGCGCGCACCGCTGCCAGAAAAATCGCGCCGTCCGGATGATCTTGCGCTGCTTGCGCCGGTTGACCGATGCCAGCGCGCCGCCGAAATCGGCGCGCCCGCGCTGCCGCACTTCGACGATCGCCAGCACCCTGCCGTCCAGGCAGACGAGATCGAGCTCGCCGCCGCGGCAGCGCAGGTTGCGCGCGATCACCTGAAGGCCATGCCCTTGCAGATGCTCGGCCGCCAGTTGTTCCGCTGCCGCGCCTCGACGACGGGAATCCAAAGCCACGCGTGCGAGAGTGCGCGCGTTCAGCCCGCGGCGTCTGCACGGATATTCGGCGGCTTCATGGCAAAATGCAGCGATGCCGCCAAAGTCCCATCACACGGCCAAGGGGTTCCGCAACAACTACATCGGCTCGGTCACCAAATCGCTCGGTGACCTGCTGCGCTGGCAGCTGCAGCGCGCCCGCGATGGGTTGCCGCCCAAGCCGCGGCTGACCACGCCGCGGATTGCCGCCGATCTTGATTTCATCCGGCGCAATGCACTGGCGGGTGCCGCCATGACGCCGGCCGTGACTTGGATCGGTCATGCGACCATGCTGGTGCAGGCGAGCGGCCTCAACGTGCTGACGGATCCGATTTTCTCGACGCGCGCCTCGCCCGTCGCAGTTCCTGGGCCCGAAGCGCGCGCAGCACGCCGGGCATCGCGCTCGAGGATCTGCCGCACGTCGACGTCGTGGCGATTTCGCACAATCATTACGATCACCTCGACCGCGCCAGCGTGAGAACATTGGCCGACCAAGCAGGCGGCCCGCCCCTGTTCTTGGTGCCGCTGGGAGTAAAGTCGTGGCTGGCGCGGCTTGGCATCACCCGCGCGGTGGAACTCGACTGGTGGGACACATACCTGCATTCGGGCGCGCCCGGCGACCACCCGGTGGAATTTTTGTTGACGCCGGCGCAGCACTGGTCCGGCCGCACGCTTGAGCGATCGCAATCGCACCCTGTGGGGCGGCTGGGCCGTCATGGGTGCGGACTGCCATTGGTATTTCACCGGCGACACGGGCTACAGCAAGGACTTCAAGGACATACGCGAGCGTCTGGCTGCGCGCCACACCGCGGCGCTGGGCGGCGGCTTCGACATCGCGCTGATCGCCGTCGGCGCTTGCCTGCCGCGCTGGTTCATGAAAGACCAGCACGTCGATCTTCAAGAAGCCGTGCAGATCCATTTGGATCTCGGCGCCAAGCGCAGCGTCGGCGTGCACTGGGGAACGTTCGCGCTGGCGGACGACCCCATCGATCTGCCCCTGCACGACCTGGCGGGTGCGCGGCAGGACAAGGGGGTGGCGCAGGAGGCATTTTTTCTATTGCCCGTGGGCGGCACGCGCCTATTGCCGAGGCGCGCGCTAGAATCCATTTCATGAGCGGATCGCTGCTGGCGGAATGGGATAATTTTTACGTCATTACCGGCTCGTCCGCCGCAGGGCTCACCGGCTTGACCTTCGTGGTCATTGCTCTGTCCGCCGATTCGAAGCGGGTCAACATTCGCGGCTTGCGCGCCTACGTCACGCCGACCATCGTGCACTTCGGCGCGGTGCTGGCGCTCGCCGCCTACCTCAGCATGCCGCATCAAGGCGCGCTCAGCTTGAGTCTCGGCCTGGGAGCCGCGGGCGCGGCGGGCATCATCTACATCGCCTTCATCGGCGCAAGCATCGGCCGTGTCTCGAGCGAGTACGTGCCGTTTCGCGAGGACTGGATCTGGAACGTGATCCTGCCGGCTGCCGCTTACGCCGGGCTCGCCGCCTGTGCGGTTCTCATCTGGCGCAGGCCCGAAGAGAGCATGTATGGCATCGCCGGCGTGTCGGTGCTGCTGATGTTCATCGGCATTCACAATGCATGGGATGTCGCGGTGTGGAACACCGTGCGCAAACAGGGCGATTCGAAGTAGCCACGGGCGCCTGTCGGAATTCGACGACATTTTCGTATTCGATCGCGTTGCTCTAGAATTTTCATGCGATGAGCCACACCTATGAAAATGTCATGCAGCAGCTGCAACTCGGCGAGGAGTTGATTGCGGCGGCCGTCGATGAACTGGTCGGCCGCTGGCAAGCGTCGGTCACCGTCATCGGCAAGCTGTGCGCGGAGACGGACCGATGGCAGGCCGCGCTGCGTCAGATGCAGGCGCCGATCAATCTGGCCGACATTTTGCGCGCGCGCGGGCGGCGCTAGACTAGAGACTGCTGGGCACCCCGTCCCTGATCTGCGCCCAATCCAGGTCGCGATGGATCCGATTTTGATCGTCGATGTGCAATTTGCCGGTCACCCCTGAGATTTCTACCGCCGCGGCCGGAGCCTTGCCGCGCAGCGCCGGCATCAGCCGGTAGGCATCGAATCCGAACGCATACAGCCGATCGCGGCGCGCGGTTCGCGCCGGCCACGCCGCGCGAACACCGTCGCGAATCTGTGCGGTCACCGGGTCGCTCGCGACCATCCACGGCATGTCCGGAAACAGCATGCCTTCGAGATCGCTGTTCGCAGTCGGGTCCGGCTCGAAGCTGTCGGACGTGGAATACACCGGTACATCGCCGGCGTAATGAAATTTCAGCTGCGGCAGAATCTGGCGGGCGACACCCGGCGAGCCCGCGGCCACGAATACGAAGGCCGCATCCGTGCGGTGCGTGGCAGGCTCGCCCTTCACGACATGCACCTGCAGAACCTGCTTGATGATGTCCGAGAAGTCGACCTGCGAGGTCTCGAAACGCGCCACGTCGAGGACGGTGCCGCCGAGATGCGTCAGCTCATCGGCAAAGGCGGCGGCGACGCGCTTGCCCCACTCGGTGCCGGCGACGATCACCACTCCGTTGAGCCTGCCGTCGGCGGCGGCGCGCCGCGCGACGCCGCGCGCCTCGTCCTCCGGCGACAGCGCAAACTGATAGAAATTACGCGGCGTGCTGGTCGATTCGCCGAGAAAATTCAAGGCGAGCACCGGGCTGCGCCCGGCGCTCACGGGCAGCAGCGCGGCGACGTCTTCCTTGGTGAGCGGTCCGACGACGAAGCCGGCCCCTTCGGCAATCGCGCGAGTGTAGGCGTCGCTCACCGGTTCCGCGGCCACGTCATAGATCTTCAAGCGCGGCCGGGTCGCCGCATCCTGTTCGAGATAGGCGGCGATGAAGCCGTCGCGCACTGCGACGCCGATGGCCTCGGCGCGGCCGGACAGCGGCAGCAGCAGCGCGATCTGCTCCGGAAACTCCGTCGCCTGTGCAATCTGGTTCGACGCCATGGCCAGCACGCTGGCGTTCGCGGGGTGCTGCGGATACAGGCGCTTCCAGTTGGCCAGGGCTGCAGCTGCCCGCATGGGATCGCGCGCGAGACCGACCGCGATCGGCCCCAAGTCCAGCCACCCGACGACGATCGGATCGGTTTTGGGGGGTGCAGCCAGGGACTGACCGTGCTCGGCGGCGCTGCGAATCCGGCTGTAGAGTTCCGCGCGGTTCGCGCCCAGGCTCAAAGGATCGCTCAGCCAGCGCTCACGCTCGACCAGGGCGCGCGTGCCTTCGACCGGGTGTCCGGTGATGAACGCGCTGCGGCCGCGAATCCACCAGTAGTTCTGTGCCTGGTCGGCCGCGGTCGGCACCGCGATTTGATCCAGTTCCTGAATGGCGCGGGTGCCGTCGTTCTCGGCGAAGGCGATTTCCGCCGCGACCAGCGCTCGGGCAGTCGGCAGGCGGGTCCGAGCATCCGGCGAGGCCGCCGCGAACGCCTGTTTCGCGGCCGCGACATTGCCGGCGGCCAGCCATTGTTCGGCGCTCAGCAGTTCGTAATTGTCGTGGTTGTCCGGCTGCAAGTCCGCGAGTTCCGCGTAGCGCCTTGGCCGCATCCGCATGCTTGCCCTCCTGGCCCAGACGCTGCGCCCGCGTTTGCTTGTCTTCCGGCGCCTGCTCCGGTTTCAGCAGGCTGCACGCCGCCAAGGTCAGTGAAAACGCAAGCGCCGCGCACAGCGGCAGCCATGGACGTCGAGAGATCGCTGCCATACCCTTGCGCTCCTGCAACTCCGAACAGGCGAAGATTATAGTGACAAACGAACTCGCAGGGCGGCTGTACGTCGTCGCGACGCCGATCGGCAATTTGGGCGACTTGAGCCCCCGGGCGCGCGCCGTGTTGTCGGAATGCGCGCTCGTTGCGGCCGAGGACACGCGCCATACGGGAGTTCTGCTCAAGCATTTCGGCATTACCACGCCGCAACTGTCGCTGCACGCTCACAATGAACTCGAGCGCACACCCGATCTCGTATCGCGGCTTCGGCGTGGTGCGTCGATCGCTCTGGTCAGCGATGCGGGTACACCCGCCATCAGCGATCCGGGCTTCGACTTGGTGCGCGCCGCGGCGGCTCAAGGAATCGAAGTCGTAGCGATTCCAGGGCCGTGCGCGGCCATTGCCGCGCTGTCGATCGGCGGCCTGCCGACGGACCGCTTTTGCTTCGAGGGATTTCTCCCGGCGCGCAGCTCAGCGCGGCGCAAGCGTCTCGAAGCACTGCTGCACGAAGCGCGCACGCTGGTGTTCTATGAAGCACCGCATCGCGTGCACGACACGCTCGAAGATTGCGCGAAAGTTTTCGGCGCCGCGCGCGGCGCCACGCTCGTGCGGGAAATCACCAAGATGCATGAGACTGTGTATCGCGGCTCATTGGGCGAGCACCGCGCGCGTGCGGCATCGGACCCCGATTTCAGCCGCGGTGAAATCGTCCTGCTCATTGCCGGGTTGCCGCAGGCGGAGGAGGCAGGCGAGCGCGGCGCCGATGGGTTTGGCGGGGCGCTCGATCGCGTGCTCAAAATCCTGCTGGCGGAATTGCCCTTGAAGCAAGCGGCGCACCTGGCGGCGCAGCTTGCCCAAGTCCGCGACAATGAGGCCTACCGGCGGGCGCTCGAGCTCAAACCGGAATGCGGAGGCAGGATGCCGTAGCAGACGCCGCAGGCGCCCATAGGGGGAGGGCCCAGGATGGGCCCGACTCAATCCGCCTCGCATTCATAGCCGGATCTGCGTATGGTGCCCTTAAGAGTCGGCCAGACAGTCGCTGTCCTAGTCCGCGTAAGCGGGCAAGGATGGAGGAAAGTCCGGGCTCCAGAGGGCACGGTGCCAGGTAACGCCTGGGGGGCGCGAGCCCACGGAAAGTGCAACAGAAAGATACCGCCTAAGTGCCGCGCAAGCGGCGCCGGTAAGGGTGAAATGGTGCGGTAAGAGCGCACCGCGCGGGTGGCAACATCAGCGGCACGGCAAACCCCACCTGGAGCAAGACCAAATAGGGAAGCACGCGGCGCTAAGTCGGCCGCACCATGTGGCCCACATGAGGCTTCCGGGTAGGTCGCTAGAGCTGCGCGGCGACGCGCATCCCAGAGGAATGACTGTCCACGACAGAACCCGGCTTAACGGCCGACTCTTTTCTGGCGCTAACGCGCCCTGTCAACGGGGGTGTAGGAACACCCCCGACCGTTAATTACCGGTCGCGGCGACCGTGTAGAAAAGAAAAAATACCCTTAGGTGTCGCGAAATCGAGTCATGTCGCTGCAGTCTTGCATTTTAGCGGCATGATCGCGCTGTTTAACCGAAGATCGCGTCATTTAGCTCCTGTAAATGATTTCAGCTAAATCTCCTAACAGTTTGATTCAAAACAAACTCGACGCGGGCATCCGCCGCATCACTTGAAAATGTGACCTAAGTCACTGTCGGTGCGGGTAATTTTTACCATAAGGCGTTGACAGTGCGTCCTGGCGCTCCCTATAGTGGTGCCCGGTGGGAAATTGTGGGAGAGAGTGGGTCGCCAGGCCCATCGAAACATGTTCAGGGGTGCCAACAAACTAACTCTCGATGTCAAAGGGCGCATGGTCATGCCAACCCGGTATCGAGAGCGGCTGCAGGAGCTTTGCGGCGGCAAGTTGGTGGTCACGGTCGACAAGGACCAGTGCCTGCTCATCTACCCCCTCCCCGATTGGGAAGATATCGAACGAAAACTGACCAAATTGCCCACTTTGGACCCTCGCACGCGCGGTTTGCAGCGCCTGATGGTGGGCTACGCAACGGATTTGGAGCTGGATGGGCATGGGCGCCTGCTGTTGCCCCTGAACCTGCGTGAATTCGGCCAGCTGACGCGCGACGCCATGCTGATAGGTCAGGGATTGCGCTTCGAATTGTGGGATGAGGCGCGTTGGAACGAGAAGCGCGACGCATGGCTGGCGAGTCCGGACGGCACCGAGCACCTGCCGGCCGACTTAGAAACGCTGTCGTTTTAGCCGGCCGGTACGTGCAAGACATAGCGGGGGTTCATACGCCGGTCCTGTTATCGCAGGTACTGGCCGGGTTGAACATACGAGCAAGTGGTACCTACCTGGACGCCACTTTTGGGCGGGGCGGACATGCAGAGGCGATATTGCAGAACCTCATCGCGAACGGTCGTTTGCTGTGCCTCGATCGCGATTCCGCGGCCATCGCGGAGGCCCGGGCGCGCTTCGCTGCCGATCCGCGCGTGGCGGTTTTTCTGGCGCCGTTTTCCTCCCTGGCGGATTGTGCGGACCGGGTCGAACCCGGCCTCAAGTTCGACGGCATCCTGTTCGATTTGGGGGTGTCCTCGCCGCAGCTCGACGATGCCGCGCGCGGCTTCAGCTTCACGCAGGACGGGCCGCTCGACATGCGCATGACACCGGGCGTCGGGACCAGCGCCGCCGACGTGGTGAACGGCGCGCCGCTTCAGGAGCTGATCCGCATCTTTCGCGAATACGGCGAGGAGCGCCTGGCGCCGCGCATCGCACGCGCCATCGTGGCGGACCGCGAATCACGGCCTTTCGAACGCACCACGCAACTCGCCGAAATGATCGTGCGGGTGGCGCACAGCCGCGAAGCCCGCGGCCAGCGCCACAAGCATCCGGCCACGCGGGTATTTCAAGCCTTGCGCATTCATGTGAACGGCGAGCTCGCGGAACTGCGCGCCGCGCTCGATGCGTCGCTCGCGCGTTTGGCGCCGCACGGCCGCCTCGCGGTGATCAGCTTTCATTCGCTCGAGGATCGCATGGTCAAGCAATTCATGCGCCGCCATTCCCTGGCGGACCCGATGTACGCCGGGCTGCCCGACATTCCGCCGAGCGCACGACCGGTGCTCAAGCTCGTCGGCAAGGCCGTGCAGGCGGACGAGCTCGAAACCTCATTGAATCCGCGCGCGCGCAGTGCCCGCCTGCGCATCGCCGAACGCCTCGCGCAGGACAAAGCCGCATGAAACACCGCCGTTGGTTGCCGCTCATCATGCCCTTGTTGTGGCTCGCCGTGCTCGGCTCCGCCGTGCAAGTGATTTACGCCCGGCACAAGGCCCGCGATATGTTCGTGCATCTCGAGAAGCTCAATGCCGAGCGCGACTCGCTCGACATCGAGTGGGGGCGCCTGCAGCTGGAGCAGAGCTATTGGTCATCGCACGCCTTCGTCGAACGAGTCGCCAACGCCAAGCTGCAAATGAACCTGCCGCAAACCCGCGACGTGCGGATCGTGCGGCCGTGAAAGCACGGCCGCTCGACAACGACGCGCAGGCGAAGAGCTACCGCTGGCGTTCGAGCGTGATCTTAAGCTTGGTGCTGTTGGGCGGCGCCGGACTCGTGGCGCGCGCGGTGGAGCTGCAATTGCTCGACCACGGCTTTCTCGCCAGCCAAGGCGACGCTCGCTCGATGCGGGTGGTGAAGATCGCGGCGCATCGCGGTGCGATCACGGACCGCAACGGCGAGCCGCTCGCGGTCTCGACGCCGGTCGACAGCGTGTGGGTCAATCCGCAGGAGCTCAATGACAACATCGATCAGCTGCCGAAGCTCGCCAAGGCGCTGAAAGAGGACCAGCAGTCGTTGGTGCGGCGGATCACCAGCAACCTCGACCGCGAGTTTCTGTACTTGGTGCGGCACATGCCCCCGGAGCAGGCGGCGCACATCAAGGCGCTGGGGATCCCGGGCGTGTATCTGCTGCGCGAGTACCGGCGCTACTATCCGGCGGGCGAGATTTCCGGACATGTCGTCGGCTTCACCACCGTCGACGACAAGGGCCAGGAAGGCTTGGAGCTCGGCTTCGAGCAACTGCTGAACGGCGAGGACGGGGCGAAGCGCGTCATCCAGGATATGCAAGGACGCTACGTCGAGAATGTCGAGAGTATTCGCGCGCCGCGGCCCGGCCGCGATCTCGTCACCAGCATCGACCTGCGGATCCAGTATCTCGCGTATCGCGAACTGAAATCGGCGATGCAGGAGTACCGCGCGCATGCGGGGTCGGTCATCGTCATCGACGTCGACACCGGCGAAGTGCTCGCCATGGTGAACCAGCCTTCCTACAACCCCAATGACCGCGAGCAGCTCAAGGCGGGGCTGTACCGCAATCGTGCGGCGACCGACATTTTCGAGCCCGGCTCGAGCATCAAACCCTTCATCATGGCCGCGGCGCTGGCTTCCGGACAATATCGCCCGGACAGCGTGGTGGATACCTCGCCGGGATTCTTGAAGGTCGGCACCAAGGTGTTCGAGGACGAGCACAATTTGGGCGCAATCGATCTGGCGACGATCCTGGCGAAGTCGAGCAATGTGGGCACGGCGAAGGTCGCGCTGTCGCTCCAGCCGGAGCAGATCTGGCGCACGCTCACCGGCTTGGGATTGGGCCAGGTGACCGGCAGCAGCTATCCCGGCGAATCGGCAGGAATGCTCAGCAATTACGCTCATTGGCGGCCGATCGGCATCGCGACGCTGTCGCATGGCTACGGCCTCTCGGTCACGCCGCTGCAATTGGCACATGCCTATGCGACCATCGGCGCCGGCGGAGTGAGGCGTCCGATTACTTTCGAGCGCGTCTCGGGCCGCGTGCCCGGCGAGCAGGTGCTCGATCCGAAGGTTGCGCATGAGCTGGTGCAACTGATGGAGCAGGTGGTCGAGAAGGGCGGCACCGCGACCCGCGCCTCGCTCATCGGCTACCGGGTATCCGGAAAGACGGGCACCGCGTTCAAATCGATCGCGGGCGGCTATTCCACCGACCGAATCATGGCGGTATTTGCCGGCTTGGTGCCGGCGTCGCACCCGAAACTCGCCACCGTCGTGGTGATCGACGAGCCGAGCCGGGATCGGGATCTGCAGGAGGGCGGCACGCTGGCCCAGGGCGGCACCGTGGCCGCGCCGGTGTTCGCGAGCGTGATGTCCGGCGCGCTGCGGCTGATGGACGTCCCGCCCGATGACCTGCAGAACGTGCCCGCCGCCGCCTTGGTGCAGGCGAACGACGTCCCATGAGCGCCTCACTCATGTGGCTGCTCGATGGGATAGCGACGGTTCCGAACATCGAACCGCGCGCAGTCGTCGATCTCACGCTCGACAGCCGCGAGGTACGCGCCGGGAGCCTGTTTTTCGCATTGCCGGGCCGCACCGTGCACGGTCTCAAGTTTGCCGCGGAGGCTGCCGCGCGCGGCGCCAGCGTGGTGCTGTGGGAACCGAGCGCCGACGCCGATCTCCCGCAGCTGCCGGCCACGGTGTTCGCGGCGGCGATACCCGGATTGACGGAGCTGGTGGGCCGAATCGCGGATCGGTTCTTCAATTGGCCTTCCTCGCAACTGCGCATCACCGGCATCACGGGCACCAATGGCAAGACCACCTGCGCCTATTTGCTGGCCCAATGTCTCGAGCGGCTGGGATCGCAAGCCGCCTACATGGGCACCATCGGCTGGGGCCGCATCGATTCGCTGACGCCTGCCGCGCTCACCACGCCCGATGTGGTCACGGTGCATCGCGAACTCGCGCAGCTGCGCGCGAGCGGAGTGCGCGAGGTGGCCATGGAGGTCTCCTCGCAGGCGCTCGATCAGAATCGCGTCGCCGGCGTGCGCTTTCATGCGGCTGCATTCACCAACCTAAGCCGCGATCACCTGGACTATCACCGCACCATGGCCGACTACGGCGCCGCCAAGGCGCGCCTGTTCGCGGCTCCCGACCTCGAGCACATCGTGGTCAACGTGGGCGACGCCTTCGGCCGCGAGTTCGCACAAAGTTATGCCGGACGTGTGCCGCTCACCGCCATTTGGATCGGTGCCGGCGACTCCGGGTGGCTGGCCGAGCGCGCGCTGCGCGCGGTGGACGTGACGTTGGGCTTGCACGGCATCTCGATGCAGCTCGACGGCAGCTTCGGCCAGACCGGCGTCAGCACCCAGCTGCTGGGCCGCTTCAACGCCGAGAACTCCTTGGTGGTCATCGCCTGCCTCCTCTCGTTGGGGGCTTCGCTCGCCGAGGCCGCCCGCGTGCTGGCCGAGTGCGCCCCGCCTCCCGGCCGCATGGAAGTGGTCGAACCTGCCGTTCCCGACAAGCCCCTGGCGGTGGTCGACTACGCACACACGCCGGACGCGCTCGCCAAGGCGTTGACTGCGCTGCGAGAGCACTGCACGGGCTCGCTGTGGTGCGTGTTCGGCTGCGGCGGGGACCGCGATCCCGGCAAGCGGCCCCTCATGGGCAGCATTGCCGATGACTTGGCCGATCAGATCATCGTGACCGACGACAATCCGCGCTCCGAGAATCCCGAGACCATCACCCGCGCCATCAGCGGCGGCATCCGGTTGCATGCCGCGCGCATCATTCATGACCGCGGCGAAGCCATCGGCACGGCCCTGAAGGAGGCCGGCGCGCGCGACATCGTGCTGATCGCCGGCAAGGGTCACGAGGATTACCAGATCTACGGCGCGACGCGGCGCAGCTTCAGCGACCGCCGCGAGGCGCAGCGCTATCTCGGGGCGGCCGCATGAAGCGCACATTGCGCGATGCGGCCATTGCGGTCGGCGGCCAGCTGGTCGGCGAGGATCGTCCCTATGGAGCGGTGGCCACAGACAGCCGCACCTTAGGCGTAGGCTCACTGTTCGTCGCCTTGCGCGGCCCCAACTTCGACGGCCGCGACTTCGTGGCGGCGGCGGCCGCGCGCGGCGCCATCGGCGCCATCGTTGAATCCGCGGTGCCGCACGCGCTGCCGCAGGTCGTCGTGCCGGATGCCCTGCGCGCGCTGCAACAGTTGGGGCGAGCCTGGCGCGCCGATTTCACCATTCCCATCGTGGCCGTCGGCGGCAGCAACGGCAAGACCACCGCCAAGGAAATGACCTCCGCCATTTTGTCCCGCATGGGTGCGGTTCTGGCAACTCAGGGCAATCTCAACAATCACATCGGTGTGCCCGTGACGCTGATGCGTCTCGAGGCCTCGCATCGCAGCGCCGTGATCGAGATGGGCGCGAATCGCATCGGCGATGTCGCCGAGCTCGTGCGGCTGGCGCGGCCGACCGTGGGTCTCATCACCAACGCCGGCGCCGAACATCTCGAGGGCTTCGGCAATATGGACGGCGTCGCCCAGGGCGAAGGTGAAATGGTGTCCTGTCTCGAGCCCGGCGCCACCGCCATCATCAACGCCGACGATGTCTACGCCGGCTATTGGCGCGGCGTGGCGACGGCGCGCCGCATCGTCACATTCGGCGTGCACGCCCATGCGGATTTCACGGCGAAGAATTCCTTCCAGGGCATCGAGAGCGGTGAATTTGCGACGCGCTTCACCCTGGAGTGTCCCCTGGGGCAATGCCCGATCACGCTCAAGGCCGGCGGTGCGCACAATATCGGCAACGCGCTCGCGGCGGCGGCCGCGGCCGGCGCCGCCGGCGCGTCGCTCGAACAAATCGCGCTGGGGTTGGCCGATTTTCGCCCGGTCCCCGGCCGTTTGCAGCTGAAAGCGGGTGCGCGCAACAGCTGGATCATCGATGACTCCTACAACGCCAACCCGAGCTCGGTACGCGCCGGACTCGAAGTGCTGCGCGCGCTGCCGGGCACGACCTGGTTGGTGCTCGGCGATATGGCGGAGCTCGGCGAGTTTGCCGAAGACAGTCATGCCCACATGGGTGCATATGCCCGGGATTGCGGAATCAAGCGCCTGTTCGCGCTGGGGCCGCAGAGCTCGCGCGCCGTCGAGACCTTCGGTCCCGGCGCCGAGTGGTTCGCGGACGCCGATTCCCTGACCCGGCGGGTGCTGGCGGAGCTCAAACCGGGTGTGACGGTGTTGATCAAGGGATCGCGCGTCAATCGCTTGGAAAGGGTGGTGCAAGCGCTCACCGGCGGCGGTGCCCAATCCGGTCCCATGATGAGAGCGGGATAGGTCATGTTGCTATACCTCACCGAATATCTGGCTCGGTTCTACAGCGGCTTCCACGTCTTTCAGTACCTCACCCTGCGCGGCATTCTTGCGGCGGTCACCGCGCTCGCTCTCGCGCTGCTCATCGGCCCGCCCATGATCGCGATGTTGAGCCGCTATCAGATCGGGCAGCACGTGCGCACCGACGGCCCGCAGTCGCATTTGCAAAAGTCCGGCACGCCCACCATGGGCGGCGGTCTGATTCTGGTGACACTCGGCTTGGCCACGCTGCTGTGGGCCGATCTGTCCAGCCATTACGTGTGGATCTTGCTGGAAACGACTGTGGGCTTCGGCTTGATCGGCTTCTACGACGATTACATGAAGCTGGTGGTCGGCAACTCCAAGGGCCTGAAGGCGCGCTACAAATACCTGGGACAATCAATCGTGGGACTGACGGTGGCGTTCACCCTGCATCACCTGCGCCAAACGCCCGCCGAGACGGCGCTCTACGTGCCGTTCTTCAAGGCCGTGGCAGTACCCATGTCCACCGCCGCGTTCGTCGCGTTCTCCTACTTCGTCATCGTCGGCACCAGCAACGCGGTGAATCTCACCGACGGACTCGACGGTCTCGCCATCATGCCGGCCGTGATGGTGGCGGCGGCCCTCGGCGTGTTCGCCTACGTCACGGGCAACGTCAAATTCGCGACCTACCTGCAGATCCCCTACATCCCGGGAGTCGGCGAAGCGCTGATCTTCAGCTCCGCCTTGGTGGGCGCGGGCTTGGGGTTTCTGTGGTTCAACACCTATCCGGCCCAGGTCTTCATGGGCGATGTGGGCGCGCTGGCGATCGGCGCCTCGCTCGGCACGCTCGCCGTCATCGTGCGCCAGGAAGTCGTGCTGTTCGTGATGGGCGGGGTATTCGTGCTCGAGACCGTCTCGGTGATCCTGCAAGTGAGCTCATTCAAGCTCACCGGCAAGCGCATATTCCGCATGGCGCCGATTCATCATCATTTCGAGCTCAAAGGATGGGCCGAGCCGAAAGTGATCGTGCGCTTCTGGATCATCAGTTTCGTGCTGGTGTTGGTCGGTCTCGCCACCTTGAAGATTCGCTGATGCACAGCGTCGTCGTCGGCCTCGGCAAGACGGGCGCATCGTGCTTGCGCCATTTCGCCAAGCGCGGCATCCCGGTGATGGCCACCGATTCGCGCCGCGCGCCGCCGGGCCTCGCCGAACTGGGCGCTCTCGCCGATTCGCTCGACTTGAGGCTCGGCGGCTTCGATATGTCGCTGCTCGACGGTGCCTCGCAGGTGTTGATCTCCCCGGGAGTTTCACTCGAGGAGCCCATTGCGCGCGCCGCACGCGCGCGCCGTATTCCCGTGCTGGGCGACATCGAACTGTTCGCGCGCCACGTGCAGGCGCCGGTAATCGGCATCACCGGCACCAACGGCAAGAGCACGGTGACGACATTGGTGGCCTGCATGGCCGCGGCGGCGGGACGCCGGGTGCTCGCGGGCGGCAATCTCGGCGTCGCGGCGCTCGACCTGCTGGAGCAGCCGGTGCCCGATCTCTACGTGCTCGAGCTGTCGAGTTTTCAATTGGAGACCACCTCGTCACTGCGGCTCAAGGCAGCGGTGGTGCTCAACGTGACTGCCGATCACCTGGATCGCTACCCGTCGGTGGCGGCTTACGCGCGGGCGAAATCACGCATTTTCGCGCACGCCGCGACCGTGGTGCTGAACGCGGACGACCCGCTGGTCTCGGCCATGCGCGCGGCGGCCACCGGCGCGGCCGGTCAGGTGCGCACCGTGACATTTTCCGTCGCAGGCGCGCCGGCCGACGGCGGCCGCGCCGATTTCTCGCTGCTGCGCGACGGCGCCAAGACCTTTCTCGCTCGGCACGGCGCAGCGCTCTTGGACACCGCGCGCATGAAAATCTCCGGCCTGCACAATGCCGCCAATGCACTGGCGGCGTTGGCTTTGGGCGAGGCCGCCGGATTGCCCATGCCGACGATGCTCGAAGCCCTGGAGACGTTTCCGGGATTGCCGCACCGCTCGCAGTGGATCGCCGATGTGGCGGGCGTGCGCTATGTCGACGACTCCAAAGGCACGAACGTGGGTGCGACCATGGCCGCCGTCGCCGGCATGCCGGGACCCCTGGTGATGATTGCCGGCGGCCAAGGCAAGGGTCAGGATTTTGCGCCGCTCGCGCAGGCCTTTCGCGGCAAGGTGCGGCACGCGGTGCTGATCGGCCAGGATGCCGCCGTGCTGGCGGCCGCCCTCGAGGGCGTGTGCACGGTCGAGACGGTCGCATCGATGCCGGACGCGGTGGCGGCGGCCGCGCGCAAGGCGCGTGCCGGCGACACGGTGCTGCTGTCGCCGGCGTGCGCGAGCCTCGATATGTTCCGCGACTACGCGGAGCGCGGCGATGTGTTCGCAGCCGCGGTCCGCGATCTTAGGCCGAGGTCCGCATGAACACCGCCACGCTGTCCATGGGGCTGCGGGCGCGCGAGCGCATGCCCTTCGCCTGGGACTTCGTCACCTTGGGGTTGGTGGCCGGGCTGCTGCTCATCGGGTTGATCATGGTGACTTCGGCCTCGATGTCGATCGCGGCGCGCGATCTCGGCAGCCCGTTCTACTTTCTCGAGCGCCAGTTCATTTTTGGATTCGCCGGACTGCTGTTTGCGTGGGTGGTCACCCGCGTGCCCACCGAGATTTGGGACAAGTACAGTCTCGCGCTGCTGTGCGTCGGGCTGCTGCTGCTGTTCCTGGTGCTGATTCCCGGCATTGGCGCGACGGTCAACGGCGCGCGCCGCTGGCTGCGCGTCGGGCCGATCAATTTCCAAGTATCGGAACTCGCCAAGGTGCTGGTGCTGACCTGGGTGTGCAGCTATTGCGTGCGCAAACGCGCCGAGCTGGAGAGCACGCTGCCGGGGTTGGCCAAACCGGTGGGCTTATTGACCGTCGCCGCATTTCTGCTGCTGTGCGAGCCCGACTTCGGCGCCACCACCGTGCTGTTCGCGACCGGCTTCGCGGTGCTGTTCGTCGCCGGCGCTAGGCTTAGGTACGTGCTGCTGCTGGTGTCGGCGGCGGCGCTGTCGTTCGCCGTGTTGGCGCTCACCTCGGCGTACCGGCTGAAGCGCCTGACGGGTTTTTTGCATCCCTGGGACGATCCCTTCAATGGCGGCTTTCAGTTGACGCAGTCGCTGATCGCCATCGGCCGCGGTTCCTGGTTCGGCGTCGGTCTCGGCAGCAGCGTGCAGAAGCTGTTTTATCTGCCGGAGGCGCACACCGATTTCGTGTTCGCCGTGCTCGCCGAGGAGCTGGGTTTGGTGGGAGTGCTCGGCGTGATCGCGCTGTTCATGGCGCTGGTATGGCGCGCGTTTCAGATCTCGCGCATGGCGGCCCAAGCCGGAATGCGCTTTCAATCCTACCTCGCGCTGGCCTTCGGCGTGTGGCTGGGCCTGCAGGCGAGCGTGAACATCGGCGTCAACATGGGCGTGCTGCCGACCAAGGGGCTGACCCTGCCGCTCTTGAGCTACGGCCGCAGCAGCCTGCTCGTGAGTCTGGCGTGGCTCGGCGTGGTGCTGCGGATCTATCACGAGTTCAAGTTGAACTCGCGCGCCGCCGTGATGCGCATTCCGGGCAGACTATGGGCGGATGAGCGGCCGGCACGCGGCCACCGGCGGCCCGGTGCTCATCATGGCGGGCGGCACCGGCGGCCACGTGTTCCCGGCGCTGGCCGTGGCCCATGTGTTGCGCGACCGCGGCGTCGCCGTGGTCTGGCTCGGCGTGCCGGGGAGCATGGAGTCACGCTTGGTGCCGGAGAACGGCTTTCCGATCGAGTGGGTGCGGGTCGCCGGAATTCGCGGCAAGGGGCTCAAGGCGTGGGTGTTCGCGCCCGGCCGCATCATCAAAGCCGTGGCGCAAGCCATCGAAGTACTGCGCCGCGTGCGGCCGCGCTCGGTGTTGGGCGCAGGCGGCTATGTCAGCGGCCCGGGCGGAATCGCCGCCTGGCTGCTGCGGGTGCCGCTGCTGATTCACGAGCAGAACGCCATCGCCGGCTTGACCAATCGCTGGCTGGCGCGGCTCGCGAGCCAGGTGCTGGAAGCATTCCCCGGCAGTTTCCCGGCCGCAGTTCGGGCGCGCGCCATCGGCAATCCAGTGCGCGCCGACATCGCCGCCCTGCCTCCGCCGCAGGTGCGCTTCGCCGGCCGGGACCAGCGATCCCGCCTGCTGGTCTTCGGCGGCAGCCAGGGCGCACAGCGCTTGAACTCGGTGGTGCCGCAGGCGCTGGCGTGCGTCGCTCCCGAGAACCGGCCCGAGGTTCGCCATCAGGCCGGGGCACGCGGCCTGCAAGCGGCGCGCGCCGCCTACGCGCAAGCGCGGGTCGAGGCCGACGTGCTGCCCTTCATCGACGACATGGCGGCCGCCTACGCCTGGGCCGATCTCGCCGTGTGTCGTGCCGGCGCCATGACCATTGCCGAGCTGCAGGCGGCGGGCTTGGGCGCCATCCTCGTGCCGCTCCCCGTGGCCACCGACGATCATCAAACCAAGAACGCGGAAGCGATGGTGCGAACCGGCGCCGCGCGCCTCATTCAGGAGCGCGATCTCACGCCCGAGCGCCTTGGGCTTGCTCTCGGCGAACTCAGCACGGACCGGGCGCGCCTGCTCAAGATGGCCGAAGCGGCCCGCGGCTCGCGCGTCATCGACGCAGCGTCGCAGCTCGCCGATCTCTGCATCGCGGCCGGAGCGCGCGCATGAACGAACGCACGCGGCAAGAATGAAACCACCGGCACGCACGAACGCACGCGCATGAACGATCGGATGCGGCGCATTCATCGCATCCACCTGGTCGGCATCGGCGGCAGCGGCATGGGCGGCATTGCCGAAGTGCTGCTCAACCTGGGCTACGAAGTGCAAGGTTCCGATCTCAAGGCCAATTCCGTGACCCAGCGCCTGGCGCGCCTGGGCGCCACGATTTTCATCGGGCATGCCGCGGAGCACCTGGGCGATTCCGACGTGGTGGTGGTATCGAGCGCCGTCTCCCGCTCGAATCCCGAAATAGCGGCGGCGCTGGCGAAGCGCATCCCGGTGGTGCCGCGCGCCGAAATGCTGGGCGAGCTGATGCGCTTTCGCTACTCCATCGCGGTGGCCGGCACGCATGGCAAGACCACCACCACCAGCCTGGTGGCGAGTGTGCTCGCCGAGGGCGGCTTGGATCCCACTTTCGTGATCGGCGGCCGCTTGAAGAGCGCGGACAGCAACGCCAAGCTCGGCGCCGGCCGCTACCTCGTGGCCGAAGCCGACGAGAGCGACGCCTCGTTCATGCACTTGCAGCCGATGATCGCCATCGTCACCAACATCGACAACGATCACCTGGCGACTCACGACGGCGATTTCACGCGGCTCAGGCAGAGCTTCATCGATTTCTTGCACAACCTGCCGTTCTACGGTCTCGCCGTGCTGTGCAGCGACGACGTGCACGTGCAGAGCATTCTTGATGAGGTGGCGCGGCCGTTCATCACCTACGGGTTCGCGCCGGAAGCGGACATCCGCGCCGTCGACGTGGTGCGCGACGGCTTGCAATCGCGCTGTCAGGTGCTGCGCGCGGGTCATGGTCCGCTGTCGATCACCGTCAATCTGCCGGGCCGCCACAATGTGCTGAATTCCCTGGCGGCGGTCGCCGTGGCAACCGAGCTCGATATTCCCGCCGCGTCGATTCAGCGCGCGCTCGCGAATTTCCAGGGCATCGACCGGCGCCTGCAACAGTTGGGCGAGATCCAGTGGCCGGAGGGCCGTGCCTTGGTGGTCGACGATTACGGCCACCACCCGACGGAAATCGCGGCAACCCTGGACGCGGTGCGCCAAGCTTGGCCGGCGCGCCGTCTGGTGCTCGTCTTCCAGCCGCATCGCTACTCTCGAACGCGTGATCTCCTCGACGACTTCGGGCAGTGCTTGAGCGACTGCGACGTGCTGCTGGTGACGGAGGTGTATGCGGCCGGGGAAGCGCCGATCGCCGGCGCCGATGGACGGGCCATTTGCCGCGCCGTGCGCACGCGCGGGCTGGTGGAGCCGATATTCGTCGAGCGAGTCGACGACCTCGCCGAGAGCCTGCGCGGCGTGCTGCACGATGGCGATGTGGTGTTGACCATGGGCGCCGGCAACATCGGCGCCGTGGCGCAGGATCTCAAGAGCCGCATTGCAAAGGAGCCTGCAGGCTCCTTGGGAGCGGCCACATGAGCGCGGAGCGTCTGCCAAATCTCGCGCCTGACTTCGCCACACGCGTCCTGCACGACGTCCCCATGGCGAAGCACACCTCGTGGCACGTGGGCGGTCCGGCCGATCTTTTCTTCACGCCGCGCGACGCCCTCGACCTTGCGGCCTTCCTGCGCCAGCTGCCGCCGGACATGCCGCGGCTCTGCATCGGGCTCGGCAGCAATCTCCTGGTGCGCGACGGCGGCATCCGCGGCGCCGTGATCTCGACGCATGGCGCGCTCGGCTCGCTCGAGCGCCTGAGCGCGCAGCGCATTTCCGCCGAGGCCGGCGTGCCCTGCGCGCGAATCGCCCGCCAATGCGTGAAGTGGGGGTTGGGGCCCGCCGAATTCTTTGCCGGCATTCCCGGCACCTTGGGCGGCGCGCTCGCCATGAATGCCGGCGCCTGGGGCGGCGAGACGTGGCGCCACGTCGTCGAAGTCGACGTGCTCGACCGCCGCGGCGTGCGCCACACGCGCCCGGCCGCCGATTACGAGATCGGCTACCGCAGCGTGAAGGGGCCGGACGATGCATGGTTCATCGGTGCGCGGCTGGAGTTCGAGCGCACGCCCGGGGTCAACAGCGAAGCCATTCGCGAACTGCTCGACAAGCGCAAGCAGACCCAGCCCATCGGCGAGTGGAGCTGCGGATCGGTATTCACCAATCCGCCGGGCGACCATGCGGCGCGCCTGATCGAAAGCGCCGGCCTCAAGGGCTTTCGCATCGGCGATGCCTCGGTGTCCGACAAGCACGCGAACTTCATCATCAACCATGGCCGCGCGCTGGCGGCCGATATCGAGGCCGTGATCGAGCACGTGCAGCGCACCGTGGCGCGCATACATGGAATCGAACTGCATACCGAAGTGCGCATCGTTGGAGAGCCGGCATGAGCTTGCTCACCCAGAAATCCGCCATGCGGCGCACGCGCTCGGGCGCCGACTTCGGCAAGGTGGCGGTGTTGCTCGGCGGCGATTCCACCGAGCGCGAAATTTCCTTGTTGAGCGGCAACGCGGTGCTCGCGGCGCTGATTCGCCGCGGCGTGAATGCGCACGCCTTCGATCCAAAGGCTCGGCCCGTCCAGAATCTCGTCAGCGAGCAATTCGATCGCGCCTGGATCGCCCTGCATGGACCGGGGGGCGAGGATGGCACGATGCAGGGCGCGCTCGAGTGGCTCGGGGTTCCCTACACGGGCAGCGGCGTCCTCGCCTCGGCGTTGACCATGGATAAGCTCAAGACCAAGCGCGTCGTGGTGGGCGCGGGGTATGCCGCCCCCGACTATGCGGTGCTGACGAGCCCGGCCGATTTGCCGGCTGCGCTCGCGCGCGTCGGGTTGCCGCTGATGGTCAAGCCCGCCTCGCAGGGCTCGAGCGTCGGCATCACCAAGGTCAACAGCGCCGCGGATCTGCCGCGCGCCTACGCCGAGGCGCGCGCCGTGGATCCCATCGTGTTCGCCGAGGCGTTCATCACCGGCGAGGAGTACACCGTGGGCGTGCTGCACGAGCGCGGCCTGCCGTCGATCCGCATCCAGCCGGCGACCGAGTTCTACGACTACCAGGCGAAATACTTTCGCAACGATACGCAATACCATTGTCCGAGCGGCCTCGACGTCCAAGCCGAGGCTGAATTGCAGGCCGCGGCGCTCGCGGCGTTTCAAGTGACCGACTGCGCCGGCTGGGGCCGCGTCGATTTCATGCGCGACCGCGCGACCGACAAATTCTATTTCATCGAGATCAACACCACTCCGGGCATGACCGATCACAGCTTGGTGCCCATGGCGGCGCGTCAGTCCGGCATCGACTTCGAGGAATTGGTGTGGCGGGTCCTCGAAACCAGCTTCTTGCGGGAGCGCAAATGAGCTTTCAGTTAAGTTTGCGCCGCAATCGGTTCAAGAACAAACCCAAGGCACGCAAGCCGCCGTGGCAATGGCCAGCCTTCGTGCTCGAGTGGCGCACCTACGCGCGCCGCGGCGCTTTGCTGCTGCTGGTGGCGGCGGGTCTGACCGCGCTCACCTGGGCGCTCGATCGGCCGGTGCGCGTGATTTCGATGGACGGCAGCTTTCAACGCGTCTCCCCCGGGCAGGTCGAGAAGGCCGTCGCACCCTACGCCCACGCGGGATTCATGTCGGCGGACCTCGATGACATTCAACGCGCGGTGGAGATGCTGCCCTGGGTGGAGCACGCGCGTATTCAGCGCCGCTGGCCCAACAGCCTGCACGTCACGGTGGTCGAGCAAACCGCCGCCGCGCGCTGGGGTGAATCGGGTCTCTTGAACACGCGCGGCGAGCTGTTCGTGCGGTCGGCGACGCATGTGCCGGCGGAGCTGCCCCACTTGAGCGGTCCCGAGGGCACGGAATCGCAGGTCGCACAGCGCTATCTCGCGATGCAGGGGCGAATGCTCGAGGCCGGCATGCGCATCGCGGCGCTGCGGCTCGATGCGCGCGGCGCGTGGGAGATCGATCTCGACAGCGGCGTCACCGTGCGCTTAGGAAGGCGCGACGTCGACGATCGCATCGACCGCTTCATCCACACGGCATCGCAGGTCATTGCGCATCGGCTCAATGAAATCGCCTACGTCGACATGCGCTACTCGAACGGCTTTGCCATCGGCTGGCGCAACGCCGCCGCGCCGGCAACGGTCCCGTCCAAGCGCGCCGACGACGCCGACGTTTAGAGGTTGCAACGATACATGGCAAAGCGTTCCGATCGAAATCTATTGGTGGGCCTGGACATCGGCACCAGCAAGGTTGTTGCGATCGTCGGCGAAATCAAACCCGACGGCGAGCTCGAGATCATCGGCATCGGCAGCCATCCGTCGCGGGGACTCAAAAAAGGGGTGGTGGTCAACATCGAATCCACCGTGCAATCCATCCAGCGCGCCGTGGAAGAAGCCGAATTGATGGCGGGCTGCGAAATTCATTCGGTGTATGCCGGCATCGCCGGCAGCCACGTGCGCAGCCTCAATTCGCACGGCATCGTCGCCATCAAGGACAAGGAGGTGGGACCGGGCGATGTCGAGCGGGTGATCGATGCGGCCAAGGCGGTCGCGATCCCGGCCGACCAGAAGATCCTGCACGTCCTGCCGCAGGAATACATCATCGACAGCCAGGAAGGGATCCGCGACCCGATCGGCATGTCGGGGGTGCGGCTCGAGGCCAAGGTGCACATCGTCACCGGCGCCGACAGTGCCGCGCAGAACATCGTCAAATGCGTGCAGCGCTGCGGCCTCGCCGTCGACGACATCGTCTTGGAGCAGCTGGCCTCGAGCTATGCCGTGCTCACGGAGGACGAGAAGGACCTCGGCGTGTGCGTGGTCGACATCGGCGGCGGCACCACCGACATCGCGGTGTTCGGCGGCGGCGCGATCCGCCACACCGCGGTGATTCCGATCGCCGGCGATCAGGTGACCAACGACATCGCCGTGTCCATGCGCACACCGACGCAGTACGCCGAGGACATCAAGATCAAGTACGCCTGCGCGCTGTCGCAGCTCGCGAATCCCGACGAGACCATCGAAGTGCCGAGCGTGGGCGATCGCCCGCCGCGGCGCCTGGCGCGGCAAACGCTCGCGGAGATCGTCGAGCCGCGCTACGAGGAGCTGTTCGGTTTGATTCGCGACGAGCTGCGCCGTGCCGGATTGGAGGAGCAGGTGGCGACCGGCATCGTGCTCACCGGCGGCAGTTCCAAGATGGAAGGCGCCATCGAACTCGCCGAGGAAGTGTTCCACATGCCTGTGCGCCTCGGCGTACCGCAGTACGTCAGCGGGCTGGTGGATGTGGTGAGCAATCCCATTCACGCGACGGGCGTCGGGCTGCTGCTCTATGCCAAAGGCAATCTCGAAGGGCAACGCACTCAATCGCCGCTGCTGGCGGGCGGCATGAAGAACATCTTTGAACGCATGAAGGTGTGGTTTCAGGGCAATTTTTGACAGCGACGAGTGATTCTTAATATGAAAGGAGAACTGGAATGTTTGAACTGATGGATTCTTATAGTCAGAGCGCCGTCATCAAGGTGCTGGGCGTGGGCGGGGGCGGCGGCAATGCCGTCTCGCACATGGTCCAGGCGGGCCTCGAGGGCGTGGATTTCATTTGCATCAACACCGACGCGCAGGCGCTGAAGCACTCCAAGGTGCGCACCGCGCTGCAAATCGGCTGCAATATCACCAAGGGATTGGGCGCCGGCGCCGACCCGGAGGTGGGCCGTCAAGCCGCGATGGAGGATCGCGACCGCATCATCGAGCTCATCGAGGGTTGCGACATGTTGTTCATCACCGCCGGCATGGGCGGCGGCACCGGCACGGGCGCGGCACCGGTGGTGGCGCAGGTCGCCAAGGAACTCGGCATCCTGACCGTGGCCGTGGTCACCCGTCCGTTCGAGATGGAAGGCAACAAGCGCTCGCGAGTCGCCGATCAGGGCATGCTGGAATTATCCAAGTATGTCGATTCCCTGATCACCATTCCGAACCAGAAGCTGTTGTCGGTGCTCGGCAGCAGCACCACGCTGCTCGACGCCTTCAAGGCGGCGAACACGGTTCTGCAAGGAGCGGTACAAGGGATCGCGGAACTCATCACACGGCCGGGACTGATCAACGTCGACTTTGCCGACGTGCGCACCGTCATGTCCGAAACCGGCATGGCGATGATGGGGTCGGGCAGTGCAGCAGGCGACGATCGGGCGCGCGAAGCGGCCGAGGCGGCCATCTCCAGCCCGCTGCTCGAGGACATCAATCTCTCGGGCGCTCAAGGGATTCTGGTCAACGTCACCGCGGGCATGGATTTGTCCATTGGTGAGTTCCAGGAAGTCGGCAATGTCATCAAGCAATTCGCTTCCGACGACGCCACGGTGGTGGTGGGCACGGTCATCGACCCCGATATGGCGAACCAAATCCGGGTCACCGTCGTGGCCACAGGGTTGGGCAAACCGGTGGCGACCGCCCGTCCGGTGCAGTCGCAGCAGGCGGCGGCCGCGGCTATCGCACCGCCGCTGACCATGCGCGTGGTACGTCCTCGATCGCCGATGGCGCCGACCGACTACGCCATCTTGGACAAGCCGACGGTACAGCGGCAGCGCGCGGTGGGCGACGGTCTGCGGACGGAGGTCGAATCCGAGGATTTGCTGGATATTCCGGCATTCTTGCGGCGGCAGGCGGACTAGCTTTGCACTAATTAACATTCCAGCTTTGGCGCCCGCGGGATTCGATTCCCAGGGCGCCGGTTTGGCCTGCCGTTTCTTTAGACCGACGTCTGCAGTATGGTACCTTTGCGGATATAACATAGTGCGGTTTCCTCTCAAAATGCTGAATCAGCGAACCCTGAAGAATTCGATTCGCGCCACGGGCGTGGGGCTACACACGGGCAAGAAAGTGCTGATGACCCTGCGGCCGGCGCAGCCGGACACCGGCATCGTATTTCGCCGCACGGATTTGGAGCATCCGGTCGACATCAAGGCGCATGCCGAGAATGTCGGCGACACGACCATGGGGACCACCCTGCACAAGGGCGACGTCAAGGTGTCCACCGTCGAGCATCTCTTGTCGGCGCTGGCCGGGCTCGGCATCGACAACGCCTTGGTCGAGGTGAGTTCCGGCGAAGTCCCCATCATGGACGGCAGCGCCGGACCCTTCGTGTTCCTGCTGCAGTCGGCGGGGATCGAGGAGCAGAAGGCACCCAAGCGCTTCACCCGCATTCTCGAAAGCCTGCAGGTGGAGGACGGCGATAAGTGGGCGCGTTTCGACCCCTACGATGGTTTCAAGGTGAACTTCGAGATCGAGTTCAATCACCCCACGTTCAAGAAGCATTCCCAGGTCGCGTCGATGGATTTTTCGACCACCTCATTCTTGCGCGAGGTCAGCCGCGCGCGCACCTTCGGCTTCATGCGCGATCTGGAAAGCCTGCGGGCGCGAAATCTGGCACTCGGCGGCAACATGGATAACGCCATCGTGCTCGATGACTATCGGGTATTGAACGAGGACGGGTTGCGCTACGAAGATGAATTCGTGAAGCACAAGATTCTCGACGCGATCGGCGATCTGTATCTATTGGGCCACAGCCTGATCGGCGAATTCAGCGGCTACAAATCCGGGCATGCGCTCAACAACAAGCTGTTGCGCGCCCTGATCGCCCAGCAGAGCGCCTGGCAGGAAGTGACCTTCGACAGCCTGGCGGACGCCCCGATCTCCTATGTCGCGGCTGCTGCGGCGCGGATTTAAGCCGGCGGCACCGGCGGGACGACGCGCACCCGGACGCTGAGAATGGCGATCCCCAGCGAGCTTCCGACCCGCTTACGGACAGATTCTGTCAGATAGCGTAGGCGCGACGCCCAGGCCGCGCCCGCAACCCCGATGGTCAGCCGTCCCTGCTCGATCCCTGCGCTCATGACCGCCGTGGCTAGCCGCGGGGGCAGGGCGGCGCGAACCTGCTCGAGCACTTTGGATCGCTCCGTGGAGCGTGTTTTGAGCGCGGTGAGTTTGTTTCCAGTTCGTGACAGTAAGTCACTGACATGTCTAGGATTTTGCATTGCAACACGACAGTATGCCGTTGAACTGATTGGAAAAACCGTGCGGAAATCCTTGTTTTGCGTCAATTTTGTGCATAGTCTAGAACTGCCGTTAGGGCTTAAGTCGCGATCTTCTGTAGGACATGATGCACCTGGGAAAACCACGCTGATGCCCTTGGTAGAATAACTGTTATGAATGTCATTTTCGTCGGCCGTAAGTCAGGCCGCGTAAAACAATTCGATCTGCACCACCCGGCCATCGTCGCGACCGCCGTGCTGTTGGTGCTCGGTGTCGTGGGCGGCGCCTTTTCCGTGGGTGTGGGCTTGGGGGCTCGACACGGAACTACCAATCTTATCAATCAGTTAGGTAACTGGTCGGCGGACCTCTTGCGACAGCAGTCGCAGCTCGAAGACCTCAAGCGAGTGCTGCAGGAAAAGGTCAACGCCTTGGCGATGCGCGTCGGCCAGATGAACGCCAATGTCATCCGGGTCAACGCCTTGGGCAAACGCCTGACCCGCATGGCCAACCTCAATGACGGCGAGTTCGATTTCGGCAACCCTCCGGCGTTGGGCGGCTCCGACAGCAGCGCGGATGGCCAACCGGCGCAGATCCCGAACCTCACCGCCATGGTGGATGATTTACAGACCCAGTTATCGAGCCGTGAGCAGCAATTGGGTGTGCTCGAGAACATGATTTTGACTCGGGAGCTCAATAAGCAGGTGTACCCTGAAGGGCGGCCGGTGCAGGACGGTTGGATATCCTCCTATTTCGGCCGCCGCGCAGACCCCTTTACCGGCTATTCCGCTGTGCACAAGGGTCTCGACTTTGCGGGTCCGGAAGGGACCAAGGTCAGCACCGTCGCCGCCGGTCTCGTGACTTTCGCGGGCGAGCGCTCCGGCTTTGGCCAGATGGTCGAGATCAACCACGGCAACGGTCTGGCAACGCGCTATTGCCACAACGAAAAAGTCCTGGTCAAGCAAGGCGACATGGTGCGCAAGGGCCAGGAAGTCGCGCTGATGGGTTCTACCGGCCGCTCCACGGGGCCTCACCTGCACTTCGAAGTGTTGAAGAACGGCACTCAGGTGGATCCCTTGCGCTTCATCGGCGAGGATCGTTAAGCCCTCAAGGCCGCTGCCCCTAGCGCCCGTTGCGGGCACGGAATTCCCCGACGGGCTCCAAGGCAATCGAAACGATTTCCCGCTCTTCCGGTCTATCCGTACAATACCCAGTTTTCTCAAGGACTCCCCCGCGTGTGGAAGCTTCTGACGCAAGTATTTGGCAGCCGTAATCAGCGCCTGGTGAAGGAGCTGAGCCGCTCCGTCGCGGCCGTGAATGCGCTCGAGGCGAGCATCAGCGCCTTGCCCGACGAGCAATTTCCCGAGAAGACGCGCGAGCTCAAGGCGCGCTTCGCGGCCGGCACGCCGCTCAACGATCTGGTGCCCGAGGCCTTTGCCCTGGTGCGCGAGGCATCGCGCCGCAAGCTCGGGCTGCGTCACTTCGATGTGCAGCTGATCGGCGGCCTCGCGCTGCACCAGGGCAAGATCGCGGAAATGCGCACCGGCGAGGGCAAGACGCTGATGTCCACCCTGCCGGCGTACCTGAACGCCCTCAGCGGCGAGGGCGTGCACGTCGTCACGGTCAACGAATACTTGGCGCAGCGCGACGCGGACTGGATGGGACCGGTGTTCCGTTTTCTGGGCCTCGAGGTCGGCGTCATCAAGAACGCGCAGATCGCCGGATGAGAAGCGCGCGGCCTATGCCTGCGACATCACCTACGGCACGAACAACGAATTCGGTTTCGATTATCTGCGCGACAACCTCGCGTTCCGGCTGGAGGACCGCGTGCAGCGCAAACTGTCGTTTGCCATCATCGACGAAGTCGATTCGATTTTGATCGACGAAGCGCGCACACCCCTGATCATTTCCGGGCCCGCCGAGGAAAGCACCGAGCTCTACATCAAGATCAACGCGCTGATCCCGCGCCTGACCCGGCAGAAGACCGAAGACGGTCCCGGCGATTACGCGGTCGACGAGAAGACCAAGCAGGCCACGCTGACCGAGGACGGTCATCAAAAGGTCGAGGAGCTGATGGCGGAGATCGGGCTGCTGCGCGACGGCGAGAGCCTGTACGACGCCACCAATATCCGCCTGATGCATCACTTGAACGCGGCGCTGCGCGCGCATGCCCTGTACAAGCGCGACGTCGAGTACATCGTGCGTCAGGGCGAAGTGATCATCGTCGATGAGTTCACCGGCCGCACCATGCAGGGGCGGCGCTGGTCCGACGGCCTGCATCAGGCGGTCGAGGCCAAGGAGGGCGTCAAGGTTCGCGAGGAAAACCAAACCGTCGCGTCCATCACCTTCCAGAATTATTTCCGCCTGTATTCGAAGTTGTCCGGCATGACCGGCACCGCGGACACCGAGGCCTTCGAGTTCCAGCAGATCTACGGCCTCGAAGTGGTGGTGATCCCCACCCACAAACCGATGATCCGCGACGACAAGTCGGATCTGGTGTTTCTCTCCGAGCAGGACAAGTTTCAGGCCATTCTCGAGGACATCCAGGACTGCGTGAAGCGCGGCCAGCCGGTGCTGGTGGGCACCACCTCGATCGAAACCTCCGAACGGCTCGCGAAGCTGCTGCAGGGCGCGAAGATCCCGCACGAAGTGCTCAACGCCAAGCAGCATGAGCGCGAGGCGCACATCGTCGCCGAGGCCGGCCGGCCCGGCGCCATCACGATCGCCACCAACATGGCGGGCCGCGGCACGGACATCGTGCTCGGCGGCAGCCCGCAGACGCAGATCGACGCCATCGAGAATCCCAACGAGACCGAACTGAAGCAGATCCACGACGACTGGCGCAAGCGCCACGAGCAGGTGCTGGCCGCCGGCGGCCTGCACATCGTCGGCACCGAGCGCCACGAATCGCGGCGCATCGACAATCAGTTGCGCGGCCGCTCCGGCCGCCAGGGCGATCCGGGATCCAGCCGGTTCTACCTGTCGCTCGAAGACAATTTGATGCGGATATTCGGCGACCCGACGCGCATGAAGGCGCTCATGACCCGGGTGGGCATGAAAGCCGGCGAGGCCATCGAAAGCGGCATGCTGACGCGCCAGATCGAGCGGGCGCAGCGGCGCGTCGAGCAGCACAACTTCGATGCGCGCAAGCAATTGCTGGAATATGACGACGTCGCGAATGATCAGCGGCGCGTGATTTACCAGCAGCGCACCGATCTCATGAGCGCGGAGGACGTGGCCGAGGCGGTCAAGGGCATCCGCGAGGACGTGGTGGCGCAGCTGGTGGACCAATACGTGCCGGGCGGCGCGCCTGAAGAGCAGTGGGATGTGCCGGGCCTCGCGCAAGCCATCGAACGCGACTTCGGTCCGATGCTGCCCATCGATGCGTGGGTGAAGGCCGAGGAAGCCGGCGACGGTTCGGGCTTGCGCAAGAAAATCGTCGCCGCGCTCGAGGCAGGCCTACGACCAGAAGGAGGCCAGCGTCGGCGCGCAGGTCATGCGCTACATCGAAAAAGAGGTGATGCTGCGCACCCTCGATCAACACTGGCGCGAACATCTCGCCGCCATGGACTACATGCGGCAGGGCATTTTCCTGCGCAGCTACGCGCAGAAGAATCCGAAGCAGGAATACAAGCGCGAGGCGTTCGAACTGTTCTCCGCGATGCTGGATCGCATCAAGTTCGATACGGTGACCACGGTGTCGAAGATCCAAGTGCGCAGCCAGGCCGAGATCGAGCGCGAGGAACTCGAGCGGCAGCAGCGACTGGCGCGCGCGCTGCAGGCGCAGCACGCCGAGGCCATTTCGCCGATCCAGGCAGTGCCGGGCCCGCCGGGACCGGGTGGCGCGGACCCGCCCGTCGGCGGCGGGCAACGTCATGGAAATGGACCCGCGCTCGGAGCGGACCCGCCGCCGCGCCATTCGTGCGCCCGATGCCGAAGGTGGGGCGCAACGAGCCCTGCCCGTGCGGCTCCGGCCGCAAGTACAAGCACTGCCACGGCACGCTGCAGCAAGCGAGCGGTTGAGCCTCGCCAATCCCCGCCCGGTCGTTCACGTCGTCGCGGCCGCGGTGATCGACGCGCGACGGCCGCGTGCTGATCGCGCAGCGGCCGGCTGGAGCAAGCACCTGGCGGGCGGCTGGGAGTTTCCCGGCGGCAAACTCGAGCCGGGCGAGGAACGCCTGGCGGGGCTCGCGCGCGAGCTGCGCGAGGAACTCGGCAATCACCATGGCAACGCCCCGGCCGCTGATCCGCGTGCGCCACGCCTACCCTTCGCGCGAGATCCTTCTCGACGTCTGGGTGGTGCGGCGCTACAGCGGCGAGCCGCGGGGCCTCGACGGCCAGGCGCTGCGCTGGTGTACGCGAGAGGAGCTGGCCGCGGTGGAACTGCTGCCGGCCGACGGGCCGATCGTGCGGGCGCTGCGGTTGCCGGAGCGGCTGACGCAGGCATCCTCGGCGTACTACCGTGTTGGCGGGTTGAGTTCGTTAGCGCACGCCTCCGTCTGCCACGCTGCGAACGACGCGCGGCTTCGGGGTGTGTATTGCGCGACCGCCGCGGAGGCGATGCATGCGGCCGGTGCCGGTGCGGATTTTCTGGTCATGCGGGAGGCACTCGCGAATGGCGAGCTTGCCGCGTTGTGCAGCTCGGTTGCAGTGCCGGTTTTTGCGCGTGGACTCGCGCTGGAGGGCGCGTGGGCGCTGGGGGCGAGCGGGTTGAACGAGATTGACGAGTAGGTCCCGCTCACTGGCGGGGCAGTCGCTTGTTGCCGCCAGCACCACGGTTCGATAACGCAATCTCCAAAGCGGTTTCCAGACGAATCACGCGAGCCGTCAGGTCTTCGATCTTCGCTTGCTGAGCGGCCATCGCGGCCGCTTGAGCGATCACTTTGTCATTCATCTTGATGACCGTCGAAAAGGCGTCCCAAAGTTTATCCATCATGCTCATCTATTTGCTCCGCGCGGCGTGGGCGGCTTCCATATCCGCAATCCGTCTATTGGAGTCAGCGCAGGACTTGAGCGCAACATCCAGCGCTGCGGTCGCCTCGTGCGTGGTCTGCTTCACCTGCGCGACCAAACGTATCAATGCCTCGTCCTCGTCGCTTGGGTTATAAACCTCTGCCGCACGCCGGACAAATTCGTTTACCGTCAACTTGGACGCCTTGGCCCTCTTGGTGAAGAGCGCTTTTTGTGCCGACGTTACCAGCAGTGGGATGCGTTCTGTAGCCGCCATAAAACTCTCCATATACGTAGGCACATCACATGTGTATATTAGACGAGTTGTTGTCTGTTTGGCAAGCTCGACGCGGCTTTGGGGCATGTTCTGCGCCACCGCCTCGGAGGCGGCTGGGGCGGGGCGCTCGGGGCCGGCGGGATTCACGAAATCGATGCTTGATCTCTTTGCGAGTCAGTGCCCAGCCTTCTGGGTCCAGAACAGCCATGCGGCTAGAAACGGGTCCTCTAGTCGGTAGCGAATGTCCATGCCGTCTTCGTCTTCGCGCAAGACGCCGCGATCATCGAGGGCGCGTAGCGCTCGGGTCGCCGTGGAACTTGCCATGGCGTAGCGCGCCAGGACCTCTCGGGAGCGCAAGCCGTGTCCGCGTTCTTCGATCACCGCTCGCACCATGGTGCGCTGGGTGCTGGTGAGGCTGGTCCAGAGCTGCGTGTAGGGTGAGTTCTCCATGGCGACGAGTGCATCCAGAGCTTCGTCGACGAATTCGTTGGTCAAGGATGATTGGGGGCGTGTGCGCAGCCGTTCCCAGCAGACGTGTGCCAGCTGCTGTACGTTATAGGGAACGTCCTCTGCTAGGTCGATGAGGCGATCGAGCGCTTTGTCCTGTACGCTCATGCCCGCGTCCTCAAATCCGGCGCGTAGGAATTTCAAGAAGGGCTCGCGGGGAATCGGGCCCACGACGCGGCGGGAGCCTAGCTTCCAGAATGCGCGATCGGGGTTGTTGGTCATGTCGATGAGCATGCGCGTCTTCGAGCCGGCAAACACGTAGCCGGTGTTCCGATGCCGTTGCACTACGGAGCGGATTTGGCGTTCGGCGGTATCGCCGCCCTCGCGGATGACCTGTTGGAATTCGTCGATCACGATGAGCGTGCGGCGCTTGGATTCACCGGCCAGATGATCGACAGTGTCGAGTACGTCGGTGAGGAGAGGAAGTCCTGCGGAGGCTTTGTATTTTTCTGCGCCCAGGCTCACGCTGATCTTCTGGTCGGCGAAGTTGTAGTCCACCGTCGGACGCAGGCGGGCGAAAATGCGCTTAACGGTCTCCCCCGCCTGCTGCAGATTTCCGGTCAGTTTGCGGGCGGCCTGAGCCAAGATGCCTTCGGCCAGCTGGCCTAAGTTTTCGTAGGTCTCGGCGTCGAAGCGCAGGACGGCTATCCCCTCTTGCTCGAGCTTGTGCTCGGCGGCACCGAGAATGGAAGTCTTTCCGTATCGGCGGGGACCGATCAGAAACAGGCGCCCACGGTTGATCGCCGTCCGGACGACGAGCTCGACTTCCTCCTCCCGGTCCACGAGCCGCTCGGGGTCGAACTCTATGCCGAATTCGAAGGGGTTTGGACGCGTGTCAATCTTGACCTTCATGGGAGATAAGTATATGTCTTATAAGGATATTAGTAAATCCGAAAAGCGGATTCCGGAAAGTGGAGTCCGAAGATCGGACCAGATGCTACGGCCGCAAATTGTCGTCGAAGAATCGCTTGATCGTCGCGTACGCATGCCGCCCGTCGTGTTGCCGTATGAGCCCGTGCTTCGCTCCGGGGTACACCATGACGTCGAAGGGTTTGCCCAGGTCCTGCAGCTTGCGAAATAGCTTGGTGCTGTGTAGGAACAGCACATTGTCGTCGGCCATGCCGTGCATCACCAAGAGTTTGCCTTTAAGGTCTTTGGCGCATAGGGCAGCACGGAACTGGCCGCATAGCCGGCGGCATTGTTCTGCGGCCGATCCAAGTAGCGTTCGGTGTAATGCGTGTCGTACAGGCTCCAATCGGTGACGGGCGCGCCGGCGACGCCGGCGCGAAACACATCCGGAGCCTTGAACATCAGCATGAGCGTCATGTAGCCGCCATAGCTCCAGCCCCACACGCCGATGCGCGCCGGGTCCACGAAGCCTTGCGCAGCGAGCCAGCGCGCGCCCTGACTTGGTCGGCCACTTCGATTTCGCCCAGCTCGTCATGAATCGGCGCTTGGAATGCCGTGCCGCGAAAGGCGGTGCCGCGGTTGTCCAGCTGGAAGACGACATAGCCGGCGCGAGTCAAAATCTGCGTGAATGAATTGCCGGTCCAATTGTCGAGAACTCTCTGCACGCCGGGGCCGCCGTAAACGTCGACGATGGCGGGGTAGTGCTTGGCCGGATCGAAGTGCGGCGGTTTGAAGACTCGGTAGTACAGCGCCTGGCCGTCGGCGGCGGTGAGGGTGCCGAATTCGGGCACGGAATTGTCGGCAAGATAGGGTGCGTCGGGGTGCTGCGCGTCCAGACGATTCTCTAGCAGTTGCGCCAGCAGTTTGCCGTCGGCGGCATGCAAGCTCACTTGCGGCGGTTGGGTGCTGCTGGTGAAGGTGTCCACATAGAAGCTCGCGTCCGGCGACATGACGATGCCGTGCAAGCCGTCCTCCTGAGTGATGCGCTCGATCTTTTGCGGATCTTGGCTGTCCAGCGACGCGCGATACAGATGCCGCTCCACGGGACTCTTCTCGGTGGCCATGAAATATACCAGCCGATTTCTCTCGTCGATGCCCTTGATGGCCCGTGCCCGGAAGTCATCCACGTTCCAAGCACCGGCGGTGAGGCGCCTCAATAAATGGCCTTCGTAGTCGTACAGGTACAAGATGCTGGTAGCCGTCGCGGCTCGAGGCCCAAATGAATTCATGCGATTGGGCAAGAAACGACAGCTCATTGTTCAGCTCGATCCAGGTCTTGCTGGTTTCAGTGAGTACGACTTGGGCGTGGCCGGTGGCGATGTCGGCAAACAGCAAATCCAGCCTTCGCTGGTCGCGGCTCTCCCGCTGAATCGCCAGTGTCTTGCCGTCCGGCAGCCAGCTGACACGCGCGAGGTAGATGTCGGTGTCGTTACCTAAGTCGATCCAGGTGAGCGCTCCGGTTTGAACATCGGCTACCGCTAAGCGCACGAGGACGTTGGGGCCGCCCGCGGCGGGATAGCGCTGTGCAAAGGTCGCGACATTGTCCGCGGCGATCTCGAAACGCTCGGTGACCTTGACGGGGGTTTCGTCGACGCGCGCGAATGCGATGTGCCGATCGTCGGGAGCCCACCAGTAACCGGTGCTGCGGTCCATTTCTTCCTGGGCCACGAACTCGGCCATGCCGTTCTTGATGGGGCCGCCGCCGTCGTTCGTCACCGCCCTTTCATGCCTATTAGCGAGATCATAAATGTGGAGATTCTGATCGCGAACGAAGGCGATATAGCCGCCGGCGGGCGAAATGGTTGCGTCCGACGCGGAGCTGTTCGAGTGGTTGATTTCCACCACCGCGTCCTGCTCGCGGCTTGGACAGGTCGCAGTAGTAGAGATTGCCGCCCAGCGGGAACAACAGCGCATGCCCCGACGGCGCAAAGGAATATTCCAAAATGCCGGAGAGGGCAGCGGTCCTTTGGCGTTCGCGGCGGCTCAATTCCTCATTCGAGAGCTTTTCCGTATTCGGCGCCAAGGATTTGGAATCGACCAAAATGCGCGCGCGGCCCTCGCGAATGTCGTACTCCCACAAATCCAGGCGATCCTTGTCCTCCGGCTTTCCTTGCAGATACGTCACCCGCGAGCCGTCGGGCGAGATCTTCAACCCGACGATGGTGGGTCCCGCCAGCGCCGGCGCATCGAACAGCCGATCGATGGTCAGTTCGGCCGCCTGGGACGCCGTAGCCACCGCGCAGGCGACCAGGGCGGGTGCCAGTAGCGTCCCGAATTGCGAGAGTCAGCCATGCGATTTGAACCTTGTCGTTGCCGAGAATTGACGAGAAGGAAACTTATAACAATCGGGTCAGCTTACAAGCGGGTCAGCCGGTAGCAGACCTCGTGCAATTGAGTGAGGCCGCGCGAGCGCAGTCTCGGTTCGTTCGCCAAGATGTCTTGCTTGGAGAGCTGTTGAATCGCATGGTTGGCGCGCGTACAGGCGATCGACGTCGTCCGCGCTCACGGAGAAGGGCGGCCCGGACATTTGCGCTCTGGCGGGTACTCCATGGTGATCAGGAGGGTTTGCGTCCCGGGCGCCGTCAGCGCTGCGATGTGCGCCACATAGGCCGCGCGCAGCTCCGGCGTCCAGGAGATCAGCGCCGCGCGATCGTAGACGGCGGAGCAGGCGCCGAGCAGTTCCGGCGTGAGCGCGAAGAAATCTCCGCGGTACAGCTGAAGGTTCGGCGCCTCGTAGACGTCGAAGCCCTCGAGCGTCCGGCGCCTCGCGGGAATGCCTTGCTCCATGCAGAACGATTCCAGGGCGACGGCGGAGAGCTCCACGCCCGTCACGGAATGCCCCCGTTCCCGCAGCCACAGCAGATCGAGGCTCTTGCCGCACAGAGGGGACGAACACGCGGCTGCCGCTCGCGAGTCCAAGGTCCGGCCAGTGCTCGTTTCAGATGCCGATCGACCGCGGACTGATGAAAGCCGATTTGGCCTACTGCGCCAGCGTTCGTGCCAGAAGTCAGGCTGCAAGGTCTATGATTCCTCGGCCGAATCCGGACGGCGACATCGCCGGCGTTGCGGCCGACGTTTCATCCGGAATCCGGTGCTGCTCGCCGAACCAGGCGCCGAGATCGATGAGCCGGCAGCGATCGCTGCAGAAGGGCCGATAGACCGATTCGGGCGACCATTCCACCGGCCGCCGGCAGGTCGGGCATTTAACGGTGGTTGGCATCGAGAATCGCGTTACGTCCTGGCTCAGGCGCAGCAGGTCAAGCAGAAACGGCACATCCACTTCGACGTGTGCCGGGCGGCTGGTGGCGTCGAGCCAATTCAGAAACCGGATGGTGCAGCGGTGCTGGCTGCCGCTGATTTCGGGAAACAAGTCGGTCTCGGGCGGAAGGGTCACGCGCACCAATTGGCACGGGATTCTCGCGATCGAACTGCAGTTGGAATATGCCGCCGGCGGCGACTTCTGCGATTTGCGCTTGGCATTCTGCCGCGTAAGCCAGAGGAGTTCGGCGATGCTGTCGCACAGGGGCCTGATCAGCGCCAGCCAGCCGTCGAACTCCGCCGCGCGCACCTCGGCGGGACGGTTGAGCCAGTAGGAGTAGTCCGGCAGATCGAAATCGCAGGTGCCGCCCGGAATGGCGCTGCGATGCTTGATGGCGCTCAGGAATTCCGAGTCGCGCAACGGCCCCATGTAGTTGCCGCCGACCGTCGAAAGATCATGGCGCAGCTTCATGAGGTTCGACATCAGCGACTTGAGCCGGCCCGGGTCGACACCGGTCTTGGTTTGGTACTCCTTGAGCACGTTCACGTGGCGCTCGAGTTCTTTCAGCACCTCGCTGCGCGAGTCGCCGCGCGCCGTGATGGCCAGGATCTCGAGCAGGCTCGCGACCGCCGCGCGCGAGCTCCAGGGATTGGGCGACTCGCTGTGATAGGTGGCCTGGGTATAGAGAAATTCAAGGCGCAGGAAGGTGCGCATGCGCTCGTTGAGGGGCTGCTCGTAGACGATCGGCGCCGCCTCGGGGTCCGCTTGGGTCTGTGGATCGGGGTAAGAGTTCATGCGCCTATTCTGAGCCAACCCGAAGGCCCAGGGTAAACCTCGGGTTTAGGATTAATTCGCGTTCCGGGCCCCTGCTGCGGCCAGGCGCAGATATTCTCGTGCAACCGATCGACCGCCTGTCGCAAATCCGTGACGGTGCCGTCGTTTTGCAGCACGTCGTCGGCCGCGGCCAGACGCGCGGAGCGGCTCGCCTGAGAGGCCAGGATGGCCGGGCCTGCTCCGGCGAGCAGCGGTCGCGTGCCATCACGACGCTGCAACTGCACCGCTTCGTCCACATCGACCACCAATATGCGGTCCACGCGGTCGCGCGAGCCGCCTTCGATCAGCAGCGGAATGGCCATGACGACATAGGGTCCGACCGCCTGCCTGCGCTTGCGTTCCATATCGGCGCGGATCAGCGGATGAAGAATGCCTCGAGATCGCGCCGAGCATCGGGATCGCTGAAGATAAGCTCTCGCAGAGCGCGCCGGTCGAGTTCACCGTTCTCGGCCATGACGGCGCGAGCCAAACCGCGTCGATCACTCGCTGCAAGTCCGGGAGTGCCCGGCGCGACCACTTCACGAGCTGCCACATCGGCGTCGATGACCGGAACACCCAAGCTCCACAAATCGTTGGGCAACGGTGCTCTTGCCGCTGGCGATGCCGCCGGTGAGGCCGATGCGCAGGCGGCGCCCCATGACTTAGTGCTTGAGGCCGGACACGCGCAAATAGCCGTCGACCAGCACATCGCCATACATCATGGCGATCCAGCCTGCGGCGGCGAAGTATGGCCCAAAGGGCATCGGAGCGCGCGGTCGCGGCCGCGCAGGACGATCATCAGGATGCCGAGCACGGCGCCGGTGGCGGCGGACAGCAGGATTACCAGGGGCAGCAGCTTCCAGCCCAGCCAGGCGCCCAAGGCGGCAAACAGCTTGAAATCCCCGTAGCCCATGCCTTCCTTGCCGGTGATCAGGCGAAATGCGTGGAATACCAGCCAGAGGCTCACATAGCCCGCGGCCGCGCCGATGAGGGCATCGCGCGCGGACACGGGGATCGGGCTGCCGGCGATCGGGCCCACGACCACCGCCGCCAGCAAGCCGGCCCACATCAGCGGCAGGGTAATGCCGTCGGGCAGCAGCTGATGGTCGATATCGATGCCGGTGAGGGCGATCAAGCGTCCAGGTGACCAGCAGTGCGCAGGCGGCCGGGCGCCCCGAAGCCGAAATGCCAGGCCACCCAGGCCGACAAGAGAGCCGGTCGCGAGTTCCACCAGGGGATAGCGCACGGAGATCCTGGCTCTTGCAGGATCGCGCAGCGGCCGCGCAGCAGCAGCCAGCTCACCACCGGTATGTTCTGCCAGGCCTTGATGGGCGCCTTGCAGGCGGGGCAGGCGGAGCCGGGTGTGCTCAAAGTCAACGGCTCGGGGACTTGCCTGGACCCGATGTCGCCGCCGCGGCGGTGCTCGTCGATCGGCGGAGAGCAACTCCGCCGCCTGGGCGCGCCACTCGCGCTCCAGCATGATGGGCAGACGATAAATGACGACATTGAGAAAGCTGCCGACGATGAGGCCCAGCACGAACACCGACCCCGCGAAGACCGCGGGGTTGCCGGCATAGAGCGCGGCGAGGTCGTTCAGCATGGGCTAAACAAGCGATCTCTGCCGCGCGTGCGACGGAGACTTAGATTGCGGAGCCGAGTTTGAATATGGGCAGGTACATGGCGATGACCATGCCGCCGACCAGCACGCCCAGAACCGCCATGATCATGGGCTCCAGCAGGCTCGACATGCTGTCCACGGCATTGTCGACTTCGCCTCGTAGAATTCGGCGACCTTGGCCGACATGGTATCGAGCGAGCCGGATTCCTCGCCCACCGCGATCATTTGCACCACCATGTTCGGAAACAGGCCCGTGTTTTCCATGGCGCGCTGCAAGCGTTGGCCGGTCGCCACTTCGTCCTTCATGCGCAGCGTGGCTTCTTCGTAGACGATATTGCCCGTGGCGCCGGCCACGGATTGCATGGCCTCGACCAAGGGCACGCCGGCGGCGAACATCGTCGACAGCGTGCGCGCAAAGCGCGCAATCGCCGACTTGACCAAAATGGGTCCGATGATCGGAAATTTCAGCATGGTTCGGTCGATGCGCGCGGCGCATATTTCGCGAGCGCTTGTGGAAATACATGAATGCGTAGATTGCACCGCCGGCCACCATCAGCTACGATCCAGCCTCTGATGCTGCATGAACTTCGACATGTTGACGACCATTTGCGTGAACGCCGGCAGATCCGCGCCAAAGCCCTTGAACAGGGATTCGAACTGCGGAATGACGAAAATCAGCAATATGCACGCTCACGATGATGGCGACGATCAAAACCGCCGCGGGATAGAACAGCGCCTTCTTGATCTTCTTCTTCAGGGCCTCGGTTTTTTCCTTGTAGGTGGCGATCTTGTCCAGCAAGCGTTTCCAGCGCGCCGGCTTGTTCGCCCGCCTTGACCAGATTCACGAACAGATCATCAAAATACAAGGGGTGCTTCGCGAGCGACTCGTGCAGCGTGCTGCCGCCTTCGATATTCGACTTGATGTCGAGCATCAGCTTTTGCATGGCCGGCTTTTCATGGCCGTTGCCGATGATTTCGAAGGCCTGCACCATCGGGAATGCCCGCCGACATCATGGTCGCGAGCTGCCGGGCGAATACCGCGATGTCCATCGGCAGTCACTTTGCCGCCGGATCGGAATGCGGTGCTCGGCGTCTTGACGCGAGTGGCCGCGACGCCTTGGCGCCGCAGGTCGGCGCGCAGCGCCGCTTCGTTCGCAGCAAGCGACTTGCCGCGCACCTTGTTGCCGCGCTTGTCCTTGCCTTCCCATAGAAACTGGGTTTCTTTCTTGCCTGCGGTTGCCGATATCGCCATAAATCCCATCCTTCCGGTTAACTGCTAATCGATGGTGACGCTGTTGACTTCTTCCAAACTCGTCACGCCGTCTCTCACTTTCTGCAGGCCCGCACGACGCAGATTCCAAATGCCGTCTTTGGTCGCCTGATCATTGATGTCCATGGCGCCGCCGCCTTCCATGATGATGCGGCCGATCGTTTCGGTGACCGGCATGACCTGGTAAATGCCCATGCGGCCTTTGTAGCCGTCCGTGCACTGCCCGCAGCCCACCGCCCTGTACACCCTGAATGCCGCTTTCGATGTCGGCGGCCTCGAAGCCTTCCTTTTTCAGGGCTTCGGCGGGGATATCGATCGGCTGCTTGCAGTTGCTGCACAGCTTGCGCGCCAGACGCTGCGCAATGATGAGGCTGACGGAGGTCGCAATGGCGTAGGGCTTGACGCCCATGTCGACCAATCGAGTCAGCGTTTGCGGCGCATCGTTGGTGTGCAGGGTCGATAGCACCAAGTGCCCGGTCTGCGCGGCCTTGATGGCGATCTCGGCGGTTTCCAAATCGCGGATTTCGCCGACCATGATGACATCGGGGTCTTGGCGCAGAAAGGCGCGCAAGTGCCGAGGCAAACGTCAGTCCTACTTTGTTGTTGACGTTCACCTGATTGATGCCGGGCAGGTTGATTTCCGCCGGATCCTCGGCCGTCGAGATATTGCAATCCTCGGTATTGAGGATATTGAGGCCGGTGTACAGCGACACGGTCTTGCCGCTGCCGGTGGGGCCGGTCACCAGGATCATTCCCTGCGGCTTGGCAAGATATTTGAGGTACAGCTCGCGCTGCAGCGGTTCATAGCCCAATGCATCGATGCCCAGCATGGCGCTGGAAGGATCGAGAATACGAGTGACGACCTTCTCGCCGAACAGCGTCGGGCAGGTGCTGACGCGAAAATCGATGGCGCGGTTCTTCGACAGCCGCATCTTGATGCGGCCGTCCTGCGGCACGCGGCGCTCCGCGATATCGAGGCGCGCCATGACTTTGAGGCGCGCGACGATCTTGACCGCCAGCTGCACGGGGGGCAGGGCGACTTCTTTGAGAACGCCGTCCAAGCGCGTGCGGATGCGGAATGATCTTTTCATAGGGCTCGAAGTGAATATCCGATGCGCCCTTCTTGATGGCGTCGAGCAAGATCTTATTGACGAAGCGCACGATCGGGGCGTCCTCAACGTCGTCGCGCCCGAGCGCGTCCGCATTGGGGTCTTCGTCGCCGCCCGTGACTTCGAGATTCTCGAGATCGAAGTCGTCATCGGTCAGGCTCGGCATGGCCGCTTCGGCCTGATCCATGGCTTTGCCGACGGCCATTTGCAGCTTGTCGTCCTCGACCACGACGAACTCGATGCTCATCGAGGTCTGGAAGCGAATCTCATCCAGGGCGTGCAGATTGGTCGGATCGGCAACGGCCAGGAACAAGCGCTTGCCGCGCTTCATCAGCGGCAATACGCGGTGCTTCTGCAGCAGCTTGTCGCTCACCGCGCGAACCGCGTCCATATCGAGCGCCACCGCATCCAAGTCCAGCAAAGGCACGCCAAACTCGTTCGAGGCGGAGATGGCGATATCGCGGGCCGTGGCCAGGTTGGCGGCGACCAGATGCGTGACCAGACTGAGGCGCTTTTCCTTCGCCTGGCAATGGCGTCCTGCATGGCCTGTTCGTCCAACAGCCCGTCTTGGACCAGGCGTTGCGCAAGGCCGCCCAAGGCCACGCGGCTGGTGCCGCCAACTGCCGCTATTGCGTTATCATTCATGGACTTACCGTAAACCCCAGCGCCGTTGCTACTAGCCTACTATCGGTAGCTAGCTGAGCAATTGTCAAATCATCCGCGGATGGTCGCACATTGGCGCCGCCACGCTCGTGACTTCGATCGCAAAATGACGGCCTTCTCGGTCGGAGCTGATCGTCCTAAGGGCGCCAAAAAAAGAAGCCCCTCTGTGAGAGGGGCTTCCGGTGCTAAGAGCCTCGGCGGAGAGACTTCCGGCTAATTGAAAACTAGCTCGTTACTTGCACTGCGTCGGCACGTACTTGGTCGGCACGGTGCCATTGGCAGCGACACCCATCGCACTGCAGCCGTTGCCGTCGCATTGTCGGCCGACGCGCAGGCCCAGTCGATGTTGCCCGACTGGCTGCCGGCGAGCCAGCGCTCAGCCTTATTGATGAACGGCTGAGAATCAGCGATGTTGACGCCGGTCTGTGCAGACTGCGCAATGCCGCTAGGTGGCACCGTGCATGAACGTCACTGTGATGATGCGCCGTGGTACGGGCTAATCGTAATGGTCGTGACATACTTGGTCGGCGTGAAGATAGTTGTTCCAGGCAGTCGCGGCAGGCGTGCAATCCCGCCATGCCGCCGGACTGGAAGGCTTCGGCAACCGTCGTCTCGGCGGCTCCCGCCAGGTTGATGCCTTCCGTGACTTTCGAGCGAACCGTGTAGTCCTTATACGCCGGGATGGCGATCGCGGCCAAGATACCGATGATGGCTACCACGATCATCAATTCGATGAGAGTGAAACCCTTTTGAACTTGCTTGAGCATTTCGACTCCTAAAATGGATAAAACAAACACAGATTTTGAGACAACGGCTGGGCCGGTGATGCTTGATGAGCAAGCGCTGTGCCAATGTCCGATGCGCATCGTATAACTAGTTGAAATTAAAGTCTTTTGGGCTGAATTGCACAGCAGAGAATGACATAAGTGAGTCGTCTTTTGGCGCCAGACAGTGGCATATCCTGTCACCTGGTGACAAATTTTGTCAGCTCGCCAGGGGTCGACAAATTCACTGATTGGTAAGCGGTCGATGTTGCCGTGTATGGTCAACGCCTCCTTGCTCATGAGCAGCCGTTCCGCAATCCGTAAGCGCGACACATTATTTCTCGTGGGAACATGGAAGTGTGTTGCTATGGACGCGGGCCGTGGCGACGGACGGAGTATCTCAAGGCGCTTGATTCTCGATTGGGGAGACGAAGGCACATTTGATGGAAGCCAACACAGAAGGTACGGCGCAATCGATGCGCCGGCGCGATTCCCGGCAGCAGGCTGGAACTTCGGCTTCGGGACACACCGCCCTTGCGCCGTGGCTTACCGTGATAATGCCGTCTTACTGCGGTGAGCGGTGGATCAATGCCTCGCTGAGTTCGCTTGCCGCCGAGGCGGTGAATGGTGTCGAAGTACTGATAATCGATAGTAGTCCGACGTCCGCCACGCGCGACATTGCACGAAGCTATTCGGGTCAACTCCGTCTCCGGGTGATTCAACGCTGTGATCTCATGTCGTGGCAAGCCAAGACCAATTTCGGCGTCGAGATCGCCGACTCAAGTCATATCTGCTGGCTTGGCGTGGATGATTTATGGCTTCCCGGGCGCGCCGTGGCGGTTCGAACCTGGATCGAAGCTTCCCCCGAGGCGTCCCTGCACCTCGCACCCACCGCAATTGTCGACAAAGGCGGCCGAAATTTGGGCGTATGGCGGTGTCCGTTACACGCAAATGGCGAACTCCGATCGGCCCTGGTGACGGAGCGACTGCTTGTGCAAAATTTCGTGGCTGCCCCTGCACCGGTATTCCGCCGGGACGCGTGGCTAAGTTGCGGTGGATTGGACGAGAATCTTTGGTACACGGCCGACTGGGATATATGGCTCAAGCTTGCCGCGTGCGGGTCCGTCTACTATCACGACTGTCGTCACCGTAGGTTTCCGCATTCATGACGGTTCTCTCACCGTGACCGGAAGCCGCGACACCGGCATTTTTGCGCGCCAGATGGAAATCGTTCTTGACCGGCATCTCGCGAAGATCGGCGCTCGTTCGAAAGTCATCGAGCGCACCGCACGCGCTTCGATCGCCGTCAATAAGGCGCTAGCCTCGGCCGCCGCCGGTAATCTCAACGGACTGCTGCGCGCGGCGGCGGCGGTCGTGCGGCTCGGGCCAGCCGGCATCCACCGCTATTTGCGCGACTCCAGGATCGTGGACGTGTGGCGCCGCGCATCCGCGCGAAATTGACCGGCGTATTCTGAACATGAAACTTGGACCCTTCATCCGCAAAATGTTCGGCCCGTATGAGCGCCAAATCACCGAAGCTTATCGTTCGATTTACATCGACATCGATGCTTTCGTGGAACTAACTCGACAATGGAAACCGAACGCAACGAGAATTCTTGAAATGGGTTGCGGAGAGGGTGCGGTGACGCAGCGACTAAACGCCGCCTATCCCGACGCCAAGATTACCGCAATCGACATCACGCCCCGTGTCGGGCGCTTATATCTAGGCGCGCCCGGCGCTGTCCGATTCATTTGCTGCAGTGTCCAGGAAATTGTCGCGGCGAATCAGGGCAATACGATCTCGTCGTGCTCAGCGACGTCATGCACCATGTTCCTGTTGAGTCGAGGCAGGGGTTGCTCGACGCAGTCCGGACCGGGCTTGCACCGAACGGCACTTTTGTCTTCAAGGATTGG
>CAVUYL010000014.1:0-214144 GCA_963745705.1 uncultured Gammaproteobacteria bacterium
AACCAACTTGATGCGCGCGAACAGACCGGGAGTGAAGCGGCCGTCCTTGTTGTCGAAGACCGCGCGCGCATGAATGGTGCTGCTGCGCGAATCGACTTGATTGTCGACAAAATCCAAGGAGCCTTGGTGCGGGAATCCCTGTTCGCCGACCAGACCCATGAACACCGGACTCGCTGCGGCACCCTGTCCGCTGCGATCGCGCGGCGCGGCGCCATCGCCCTGCCCCAGGCGTGAAAACCGCAGGTAGGTCGCCTCATCGGTATCGAAATAGGCGTAGATCGGGTCGTCGGACACCACCGTCGTCAGCAAATTTACGTTGGAGACGAGATTGCCCGGCGTGATGAGAGCACGCGACACATGGCCGTCGATGGGCGAGCGTATTTGCGAGTACTCGAGATTCAGGCGCGCTGCGTGCAGCTGTGCATTCAGAGAGCCCAAGTCCCCTGCCGCCTCCGACTCGGCCGCGGTGAGTTGCTCGTACTCCTCGCGTGCGATGGCGTTCTGCGCATACAGCCGCTCGGCCCGCGCATGCCCGGCTGCCGCCACTTCGAGCTTGGCGTGCGCGCGCTTGAGCTCGGCGTCGAGGCGCTCGATCTCGATTTGAAATGGGCGCGGATCGATCTGGAACAGCAGCTGTCCTTTGCGGACTCGGGCCCCCTCGATGAACTCTATCGAGTCGATGAAGCCGCTGACGCGCGGCCGCACCTCGACGGTGTTGACGGCCTGCAACTCTCCCGTGAGCTCGTCCCAGTGGTGCAGGGGCCGAGCGATGACTTCGGCGACGGTGACCGACGGCGGCGGCGGTGCAGCATTCGACGCGGATTGGGCGTGCGAATGGCTGCACGCGGCGAGTACGGCCGCGCCCGCAGCCGTTAGAATGGGCTTCAATAGCTTCAATTGCATGGCGACTCCGTAAAGGCCTTGACTTACGTAAAGGCCTTGACTTCGAACTTTGGGACGACGATCCTGTCTACGTGAGTTACTGGTAAGTAACATTGGCTAAGTTACCGGTCGGTAACACCGATGTCAACAGAGAGTTCGGGCATGAGCAGCGACAAATCAGGCATAAGCGGCGGCACCGAGGCATCCAGCCCGTGCGCCACGACGCCGGCTGCCAAGGGGCGCGTGCGCGACCGAATCTTCGAAACCGCCTGCGATCTCTTCTATCGCCACGGCATTCATGGTGTAGGGGTCGATGCAATCGCCGCGGAAGCGGGCTCCAACAAAATGAGCTTTTACCGCAGCTTCGCGTCCAAGGACGCGCTCGTCACCGAATATCTGCGCGAGCAGGAGCGCGAGTATTGGGCTTGGTGGGATGCGACGGTCGCTCCCTACCCCGATGCGCCGCGCCGCCAGATCGAGGCGCTGTTCGAAGCGCAGCTGAAGATGGCCATGACCAGCGAATGCCGGGGCTGCGCGCTCGGCAACGCCGCGGCCGAGATCTCGGACGACGAGGATGAGCTCAGCACCCTGGTACGCGCCTACAAGGAAAAGGTGCGCAAGCGCCTGCACGGCATGGCGCAGGCGATGGGCGCGCGCGATCCGGAGTCGCTGGGCGATGCGCTGATGCTGCTGTTGGACGGCGGTTATTTCACGCGCCTGGTTTTCCCGCTCGGCAGCGGACCGATTTCCGCAGCCCTGCACGCCGTGCGCGCGCTCATCGACGCGCACACCGCAGAGAAGTAATCATCGGCGAGGCGCGGCTTGGCGGCCGCTCAGGGCTGCGCTCCGGCGATCATGGGCGGGTCCTACACCATTAACGGATCTTAACAATCCGACCACTCGTGTTTAATGGCGCCGAGCCCAGGGTGGCGGGCATGCAATGGCGAGCCTCGCGGTTGGCGATTTTTGGCTTTGTTTGCGCGCTGCTCAACGCGTGCAGCGTGGGGCCGACTTACACCCGCCCCAAGGTTGCGCTGCCGGCTCAGTGGCAGGAATCAGCCGCCGCCGACGGTAGCCAGGCGCCACTCTCCGTTTGGCCCGCGGCCGACTGGTGGCATGGATTCGGATCGGCGCAGCTCGACGAATTGATTGCCGAAGCCCAGCGCAACAACGACGACTTGGCCGGCGCCGTCGCCCGGGTCCGCGAGGCCGACGCACAGGCGCGCATTGCGGGCGCTCCCCTCCTGCCCTCGCTGGATCTTGGCGCCACGGCCACGCGCGAGCGCGCGCAGGTCTCAGGCGGGGGCCCGCGGGTGTTCAATGCCTTCAGTCCGCTGTTGACCGCAAGTTACGAGCTGGATTTCTGGGGCAAGAACCGCGCGCTGCGCGACGCCGCGCGCGCGGCCGCGAACGCCAGCCGCTTCGATCAGCAAACCATCGCGCTCACGGTGGTCAGCAGCGTCGCGACGACGTATTTCCAGGCGCTCGAGTTGCGCGACCGGATTCAGGTGGCGCAGCAGAATCTGGAAAACAGTGAAAAGATTCTCAAAGGATTCAAGGCCGAACAATCCGCCGGCACCGCGACCGGGCTGGATGTCGCGCAGCAGGCGACGACGGTGGCGCTGCTGAACGCCGCCCTCCCGCCGCTGCTGCAGCAATTGCGCCAGACCGTGCATGCCCTTGCGGTGCTGGTCGGCAAGACGCCCGAGTCGGTCGACATCGACACGGGCACGCTCTCGAACCTGTCGAGCCCGGTCATCGTCGAGGGTTTACCCTCGCAGTTGCTGTCGCGCCGGCCGGATGTGGCCGAGGCGGAACAACAATTGATTGCCGCGAACGCGGACATCGGCGTCGCGCGCGCGGCATTGTTTCCCAGCATCCAGCTCACGGCATCGGGCGGCTACGAAAGCTCGGCGCTGACCTCGCTCGTCAGTCCGCCGAATCGTGTGTACGCGCTCACCGCGGGTCTGACCCAGCCGATATTTCACGGCGGTGCGCTGCGCGGCCAGGTGGACTTCAGCCACGCGCGCTACACCGAGTTGCTGACGACCTACCACAAGACCTTGCTCACGGCCTTCAGCAATGTCGAGGACGCGCTGGTCGCCACGCAACAGACGGCCGAGCAGCAAAAGCGGCAGCAGGAAGCCGTCGCCACCGCCAAGCGCGCATTTGAATTTGCGCAGATGCAGATGTCGGCGGGAACGGTGAATATTCTGACGGTGCTGAATACGGAAAACGCGCTGTTCAGCGCGCAAGATCAATTGGCGCAGGTGAATTATTTGCGTCTGCAGGCGCTGGTGGATTTGTTCACCGCGCTCGGCGGCGGCTGGCAGCAAGGGTGACGCAGTGAACAGATTCTCGACATTCCGCAAACACGCTTGGATCGGTGTGCTCGCGCTGGCGGCACTCGCCTTGCTGGCATGGCGCACGCTGGTGCACGTACCGGCCGATGCCGCGACACGCAGCGCCCCGCCGAATATCGCCGTCGACATGGCGGCGGTGACGCCATGCAGATGTACCGATTTATCTCACGGGGCTGGGCACGGTTCAGGCCTTCTACACCGTGACGGTGACCGCCCGCGTCGACGGCGAGCTGCAGAAGGTCGGCCTTCACCGAGGGTCAGACCGTGCACAAGGGCGACCTCCTGGCGCAAATCGATCCCCGTCCGAACCAGGCGGCGTACGACCAGGCGCTGGCGACCAAGGCCAAGGATGCGGCCCAGCTGATCAATGCCAAACGCGATCTGGAGCGCTACACGATACTGCAGCCGCAGGACCTGGCGAGCAAGCAGACCGTCGACACGCAGCGCGCCATGGTCGATCAGTTGGGGGCGCAGATTCAAGTCGATCAGGCGCTGATCGACAACGCCCGCACCCAGCTCGATTACACGCGCATCACCTCGCCCATCGAGGGCCGCACCGGGATACGCCTGGTGGACCCGGGCAATATCGTGCACGCGGCGGCGACCACGGGCATCGTCGTCGTGACCCAAGTGCAGCCCATTTCGGTGATCTTCACGCTGCCCGAGGAAAACCTGGCCGCGGTCAATGCAGCGCTCGCCGCCGGGCCGGTGAGCGTCACGACCGTCTCGCGCGACGGCGCCCGGGTACTCGATGAAGGCACGCTGTCGCTGGTCGACAACGAGATCGATCAAACCACCGGGACCGCGAGACTCAAAGCCACCTTCGGCAACGCGCACAACACCCTATGGCCCGGCCAGTACGTCAATGCTCGCGTGCTGGTGCGCACCGAGCGGAACGTGCTGACGCTCCCCACCGCGGCGGTGCAGCTCGGGCCCAACGGTCCTTTCACGTATGTGGTGAAGCCGGATTCGACCGTGGAGGTGCGGCAGCTCCAGGTCGGCGAGGAAAGCGGCGGACTGACCATCGTCAATTCCGGCCTCGCGCTCAACGAACGCGTGGTCACGAGCAACCAATACCGGTTGCAGGCGGGCGTGCACGTGCGGGCATCGGCCGCCGCCGCCGCGGCCGCTGCGGGCGTCGCCCCCCACGCGTCATGAGCAGAGGCGCGCCATGAGCATCTCAGAGCCCTTCGTCCGGCGCCCGATCGCCACTTCGCTGCTGATGGGCGGCATTTTCCTGGTGGGCCTCGTGGTCTACCCTCTCCTGTCCGTGGCGCCGCTGCCGCAGGTCGACTTCCCGACGATCCTGGTCTACGCGCAGTTGCCGGGCGCCAGCCCCGAAACCATGGCTTCGTCTGTCGCAACGCCGCTCGAATACCAATTCGCGGAAATTTCCGGCCTGTCGCAGATGACCTCGACGAACGTGCTCGGCACCAGTCAGATCACACTGCAGTTCGACCTCGACCGCAACATCGACGCGGCCGCGCAGGACGTGCAGACGGGGATCGACGCCGCCGGCGGACAACTGCCCAAAAACCTGCCGACGCCGCCGTCCTACCGCAAGGTCAACCCGGCCGATTCGGCGATTGTCATCCTATCGGTGCATTCGGACGTGCTCCCGGTGACCACGGTCGACGATTATGCGGAGAATATCCTCGCGCAGCAGATTTCGCAGATTCCGGGGATCGCGCAGGTGTCGATCGGCGGGCAGCAGAAGCCGGCGGTACGCGTGCAGATCGATCCGGTCAAGCTCGCCGCTTTGGGGCTGCAAATGGAGGACGTGGCGAACGTCATCACAGCCGCGACGGTCGATGCGCCCAAGGGGTCGATCAACGGGCCGCTGCGCAGCATGGCGATCTACGACAATGATCAGCTGTTGAAGGCCGCACCCTGGAACGATGTGGTGGTAGCGTACAAGAACGGCGCCGCGGTGCGCATTCGCGACATCGGCGTCGCGGTCGACGGGCCGGAGAACACTCTGCTGACGGCCTGGCAAAACGGCCGCAACGGCATTTTGCTCCTGATCTACAAACAGCCCGGCGCCAATGTCATCGATGCCGAACGGCGCGTCGAAGCTTTGCTGCCGCATGCGCTCGCCTCGGTGCCGCCGTCGATCAAGGTGGACATGGTCGCCAACCGCACCACCACCATCAAGGCGGCGGTGCGGGATGTGGAGTTCACGCTGGCCCTGACCATCGCGCTCGTGGTGATGGTGATTTTTCTGTTCCTGCGCAATGCCTGGGCGACCATCATTCCGGGCGTCACCGTACCGCTGGCGCTGCTCGGCACCGCCGCGATGATGTACGTACTCCACTACAGCCTCGACAACTTGTCGTTGATGGCCTTGACCATCGCCGTCGGGTTCGTGGTCGACGATGCCATCGTCATGCTCGAGAATGTCTATCGGCATATCGAGGAGGGTCTGTCGCCCTTGGAAGCGACGCTCAAAGGCGCGGGCGAGGTCGGCTTCACCATCCTGTCCATCAGCATCTCGCTGATCGCGGTTTTCATACCGCTGCTGCTGATGGGCGGCATCATCGGGCGGCTGTTCCGCGAGTTCGCGATCACCATGACGATGACCATCGTGATCTCGGCCTTCGTGGCATTGACGCTCTCGCCGACCATGTGCGCCCTGTTCCTGCGTGATGAGAAGCACGCGCGGCACGGCAAAGCCTACATGGTGATCGAGAAAGCGTTCGATCGTCTGTTGGCCGGTTACACGCGGGGCTTGGACTTCTGCCTGGACCACAAGCGCGCCACCTTGACGGTGTTCCTGATCACCGTCGCGGCGACCGTCCTTCTCTACATCGAGATACCCAAGGGCTTCTTTCCGCAGCAGGACACCGGAATCATTACGGGCCTATCGGATGGGCCGCAGGACATCTCGTTCAGGGAAATGGTCCGCCGCCAGCACGCCCTGCTCGATGTAGTCGCGAAGGATCCGGACGTTGAGAGCTATGGCACCGGACTCGGCGGCAGCCGGCCCGTCAACAACGGCTTCGTCGTCATCGGTCTCAAACCTCGCGACCAGCGCACCGCCAGCGCCGATCAGGTCATCAACCGCTTGCGGCCGCAGCTCGCGAAGGTGCCGGGGGCGACGCTGTTCCTGCAGGCGACGCAGGACCTCAACGTCGGCGGCCGCACTTCGCGCACGCAGTATCAGTACACCCTGCAGGATTCGGACATCAGCGAGCTCAACGACATGGGCGCCAAGACTGCTGGCGCAGCTGCAGAAGCTGCCGATGCTGCGCGACGTGGCCTCGGATCAGCAGACCAGCAGCGGCATGCTGTCCTTGACGATCGACCGCGATCAGGCGGCACGCTTCGGCATCCAGCCGGCGGCCATCGATCAAGCGCTGTACGATGCGTTCGGCCAGCGGCAAGCTGCGCAGTTCTTCACCCAGTCGAACAGCTATCACGTGGTGCTCGAGATCACCCCGGCGCTGCAATCCGACCCCGCTTCGCTCAACAAGCTGTATCTCAAGTCGGCACTCACCGGGCAGATGGTGCCGCTGTCCGCGATGACCAAGTACGACACGCAGCATGTCACGTATCTGTCGATCAATCATCAGGGGCAGTTTCCGGCGGTGACGCTGTCGTTCAATCTCGCACCGGGCGCGGCGCTCGGCGATGCGGTGAATGCCATCAACCGGGCATCGGTCGCCATGCGCCTGCCGGCCACCATCACCGGCAACTTCCAAGGCACGGCGCAGGCGTTTCAGAGTTCCTTGAAGAGCCAACCATATCTGATTCTGGCGGCCTTGGTGGCGGTGTACATCATTCTCGGCATGCTCTACGAGAGCTACATTCACCCGCTGACCATTCTCTCCACCCTACCCTCGGCCGGCGTCGGCGCGCTGCTGGTGCTGCTGATGTTGCACATCGATCTGACCGTGATGGCCTTGATCGGCATCATCTTATTGATCGGCATCGTCAAGAAGAACGGCATCATGATGGTCGATTTCGCCATCCAGGCCGAGCGCGAGCAGCATCTGTCGCCCCATGACGCGATCCGTCAGGCCTGCCTGCTGCGCTTTCGGCCGATCATGATGACCACGATGGCGGCATTGCTCGGCGCGCTGCCCTTGGCGCTCGGCCGCGGCACCGGGCTCGGAGCTGCGCCAACCGCTCGGCTACACCATGGTCGGCGGCCTGATATTGAGCCAGGCATTGACGCTGTTCACCACACCGGTCATCTACCTGTACCTGGACGAATTGAGCCTGCGCTTGAAGCGCCGCCGCCGGCAGAAAGCACCCGGACGCGCCCGCGGTGGAGCCGCCGCCGCGCTCGGGCGAGCACGCGGTGCCGCCGCTCGAGGGTGCGACGTGAAGATCTTGCTGGTCGAGGACAACGAACGGGTGGCTCAGTTCGTGGTCAAGGGCCTGCAGGAGGCCGGGCATACCACGGACCACGCGGGCAACGGGCGCGACGGCATGTTTCTCGCGGCGAGCGAACCCTACGATGTGATCATCATGGACCGGATGCTGCCGGGCGACATCGACGGCCTAGCCATCATCGAGGTGCTGCGCAAGGCCGGCAAGCGGACTCCGATTCTGATCTTGAGCGCCCTCTCGGAGGTCGACGACCGGATCCGCGGATTGCGCAGCGGCGGCGACGATTATTTGACGCAAACCCTTCGCTTTCGGCGAGCTGCTCGCCCGCGTGGATGCCCTGCACCGCCGCGCCAAGGGCGTCAACACCGAAGTTCCGCTCACCGTCGGCGACTTGCATATGGATCCGCTGACGCGCAAGGTAACCCGCGGCGACCGGCCGATCGCGCTGCAGCCGCGCGAGTTCAAGCTGCTCGAATATCTGATGCGCCATGCCGGCCAGGTGGTCACCCGGACCATGCTGCTGGAGAACGTGTGGGACTATCACTTCGATCCGCAAACCAACGTCGTCGACGTGCATATCAGCAAATTGCGCCAAAAAATCGATGCCGAGTTCGAACGGCCGCTGCTGCGCACCGTGCGCAACGCCGGCTATACGGTGACCGCGGGTGACTAGCATGATGCGCTCGTCCGCAGCTGTCTCTGGCGCTCGGCTATGTCGTGCTCGGCATCGCCGCGCTGGTGTTGTTTGCGGCACCCCTGTGGTACGCCTGGCAGGTCACGATTCAAGACGGCCGCGCCGAATTCCTGCAAGCCGATGCGCAGCGTCTCACCGACGTGTTTCGACGCGAGGGTGCGGACGGTCTGAAAGCCTTCATCGATGCCCGCGTGCAGATGCAGATCGCCAACGAGCGGATCCTGCTGCTGACCGATGCGTCGCTGCAGCCGCTCGCGGGCAATTTACGGGCGTGGCCCGCCGCCGTACCGGCCGCGCCCGGCAACTATACGATCAAGTTCACCCCCGATAATCGAGGAGCGCGCGGCGATCGGGGCGCACAGACGGCCTTGATTCACGTTGCGCAGCTGGGCGGCGGCTACAACCTGCTCGTCGGCAGGGACAACGCGCTGTTTGCGCCGCTGCAGACCCACTTCTGGTACGGTCTCGCCGGCGCCGTCGCCGTGCTCTCGATCGCCGGGCTGCTGATCGGGCTCATCACCCGCCGTGCGCTGATGTCGCGGGTCAACAGCATCCGGCACACCGTATCGGCGATCATCCACGGCGACCTCAAGCACCGCCTGCCGACGCAGCTCAATGATGATGAACTCAACACCCTGTCGCGCACCATCAACGGCATGCTCGAGCAGATCGAATTGCTGGTGCACGGCGTGCGCAACGTTTCCAATTCCATCGCTCATGACCTGCGCACTCCGCTGGCGGAACTGCGCTCGCGGCTCGAGGAATTGGCGCTGATTCGGCCGCCGCCCGAGCAGGCGTTCGCGGAAATCGACGGTGCGGTCGCGGACGTCGACCGCGTGATTCGCATTTTCGACGCTCTGCTGCGGCTCGCGGAAATCGACGCCGGCCTGCGCCGCTCCGGCTTCGTGACCCTCGACCTGGCGGACCTTGCCGCGAATGCCGTGGAATTCTACGCGCCTGCCGCCGAGCTCAAGAACATCGGTCTTGAGTTTCGATCGGATGGCGCTCTGCCGGTATCCGGCGATCCGATTCTGCTCGCTCAGGCGCTCGGCAACTTGATCGACAACGCGCTGAAGTACGCACCGGAGAATGGCGCGATCGTGGTGGCGGCGCTCAAGAGCGGCGAGACCGGTGCCGAGATATCCGTAGCAGACAACGGCCCCGGAATCGTCGATGGCGAGAAGAGCAAGGTCGTGCAGACGATTTTACCGCGGCGATGCGAGCCGGGGCACGCCGGGCGTGGGTCTCGGCCTGAGCCTCGTGCAGGCGGTTGCCAAGCTGCACGGCAGCTCGCTGGTGCTGTCGGATCAAAATCCGGGTCTGCGCGCCGCGGTGACCCTGCCGCTCGAAACGGCGAACACGGCCGCGATCGCAGCCGCCGCAGCCTGCGGCCTCTGCCGGCAGCGTCATCGCACCGGTCGTCAGCTGCGCCCGCGTCCCCACGTCAACATCATCGTGACCGCGTAATTCCACACGGCTCCGACCAGGATTCCCGCGATTGCCGCAAGAAACCAACCGCGGCCGAAGCCGTAGATCGTGGATCGCACACGCCGAGATTCGCGATGCCGCCGATGCTGCAGGCAAGCACGAAGGATGCCCAGCCGCGCAGCCACCGTATGCCCGTGAGGCGCCGGTCGCGGTAGGTCAGGACGTTGTTGACGGCATAGTTGAATGTCATGGCGCACAGCAGCGCCGCCGCCTGACCCGCCACGAAGCTGCGGTGCAGCCCTTGAAACACCAGCCGAAGCACGGCGAAATGCACCGCAACCCCGACCGCGCCGACGATCGAGAACGCGAGAAAGCGCACCGGAATCCAACGGCCTATCAGCTTGTCGAGCAGCAGCATGAGGTAGTCCCACGCCGTCACCGAATCAAGCTTGCTCTCGCCCGCGCGTCGAACTCGGAACCGGTAGGGCAGCTCCTTGAAGCGCAGCGGCCGCGGGAATGATGCGAACACGTCGGTCAATATCTTGAAGCCGATCGCCGAGAGCCGGTGCGCGGCGCCTTCCAGAACCGAGCGGCGCATCATGAAGAAGCCGCTCATCGGGTCCGTCACTTCGGCGGGGACCAGCACGCGGCTGAGACGCATGGCGAGGCGGCTCATGCGGGCGCGACGGGCATCCCAATCGCCGATGTCGCCGCCGGGCGCGTAGCGGCTGCCGATCACGATCTCGGTATCGCCTTCCTTCAGCGCATCGAGCATCTGCGGCAGCAGACGCTCGTCGTGCTGCAGATCGGCGTCGATCACCGCGAGATAGCGCGCCGTGGTCGCCAGCATGCCCTCGATGCAGGCGGAGGCGAGGCCGCGGCGGCCGATTCTCTGCACGCAACGCACGCGGCTGTCCACCGCTGCGTGCTCGCGCACGACGTCGGCCGTGCCGTCGGGAGAATCATCATCGACGAAGACCACTTCCCAGGAGCGATCGCCGAGGCTTACCACCAGGCGCCCGATCAGCTCGGCGATGTTCTCCCTTTCGTTGAACGTCGGCACGATGATCGACAATTCCGGACCGCCACGCACCGCACCCTGAACAGGGATTGCGAGTTCGTAAAACGTCTCGAGCGCTCGACGGTGTTCGGCGGCGTTCATCGCGTCTGTTTTCCTCAAAAAGCCGTCGGATTCGCCGAGCGTCGGGTAGCTACGGTTGTTACTATAATCACCCAGCGGCGACGACGCACGAATTGATTTGAGGCAAATCCACATTTGGCATTGCACGCTAACCGGGAATTCGAAAGGTAAGCGCCTGCGCCGGCGGACCAAGCGGCAGTGAAGCGCTTGCTCGCAACCGTGTGGGCGCCGCTCGTCGACGCTGGCCTGTTCTGCGCCTTGATCGCAGCGGGGCTGTCGCTGCAAGCCAGCCATATGGCGAGCTTCACCGCCGCCATGGCGTTGAATTACCTACTGAAAGTTCACGCGGCGAATGTCGAGGGGGCGCCAACCCGGGAACAAATATCACCGTGGCGGTGGTTGGCGGTCGGCCTCATGGCGATGTTTCTGCGCGGCGGCGTGCTGGGCTTGCTGACGCTGCGCTGGGGGTGGCCGGCACAGGTGTCCATCCTATTCGCGGTGCTGGCCGGCATGGCGGTGACGGCATCGGGATACGCACAGTCACTGTCCAAGTCCGAAGCCGGCGAGCGAACGCGCATACTGGCGATTCGGCTCATCGCCTATGCCTTCGTGCTGCGCTTGGTATATTTAGGATCCGTCGAGCTGCTTCCCGAGGAGGCTTACTACTGGAATTATTCGCGGCATCTGGACTTCGGATATCTGGACCATCCGCCGATGGTCGCGTGGCTGATCAGGCTCGGAACAGCCGTGTTCGGTCAATCGCAATTCGGCGTGCGCATCGGAGCGCTCTGGCTGCGGCGTCGTTGCCTCACTCTTTACGTATCGCCTGACGCGCAATCTTTTCGGCGAGGCGAGTGCCTGGGGCGCCTTGCTGTTGGCGCAAACGCTGCCGTTCTTTTTTCTCTCCGGACTGCTCATGACCCCCGACTGCCCCCTTGACCGCCGCGTGGGCCGCGTCGCTCTACTACCTCGAGCGCGCGCTGCTCGCCGGCCGCCGCGGCGGCATGGTGGTTGGCCGGAATCGCGCTCGGCATCGGCGCGATATCGAAATACTCCATCGGGCTGCTCGTTCCCGTGGCGGCGGCATTTATGCTCTGGGACGGCCAGGCGCGGCGCTGGTGGCGCAGCTGGGAGCCCTATGGCGCCGCGCTGCTCGCAGCCGCAATCTTTTCCCCGGTCATTTTTTGGAATGCCGAACACGGCTGGGCCTCTTTCGCATTCCAGACGTCGCGGCGCATTGCCGAGGCGTCGAGGTTCGCCCTGCATAAGTTGGTGGCCTCGGCAATTGTACTGATCACACCGACGGGCGTGCTGGCGGTGGCGGCATCGTTTAAGGGCGATGACGGCAGCGCCCCGCGGCGCCGTTTGTTCATTCGCCTTGCCGTGCTGCTGCCGCTCGCCGTGTTCGCGATCTTCAGTCTGCGTCATGAGGTGAAGCTCGACTGGACCGGTGCGCCCTGGACCGCGGCGCTGCCGATCATGGCGGTGGGAATGATCTCGACCAACGCCAAGTTGAGCGGCCTGAAGGCATGGATCCGCACGGCATGGGTGCCGACGCTCGTGACCCTGCTGCTGATTTATGGGGCAGGCCTGCATTATCTGGTGCTGGGGCTTCCCGGCGTCGGGTACAGCAAGCACATCGAGCTCATTCCGGTGGGCTGGCGCGATTTCAGCCGCCAAGTCGCGGTCACCGCGGCGCAGATCCGCGCGCAAACCGGCGCTGACCCGTTGATCGTGGGCTTGGACCGCTATGCCATCGCCAGCGAGTTGGCGTTTTACGCGGCCGAACGCACGGCTGCGGAGCTTGAGACATCGAGCGCACATTTGTTCGACGGAATCGGGCTCATGTACGAACGTTGGACGCCGCGCGAGCGGCAGGAGGGCCGCAATCTGCTGCTGATCGCGTGGGACGTGCGGGAGCTCAGCGGCAAAACGATCGAGTCGCACGCCGAGCGCTGGGGACCGATCGAGGACGAGATACTGACGCGCGACGGTCAGCTTGTGCGCCGCTACTATCATCGGCTCGCCTACAATTACCGGAGTGTCCCGCGCCCATCGCCGGCACATGAGTCAGGGGAGGAATCGCGATGAGACCAACGACATCCAGGCGGCTCACAGCGGGGATGCTCGCGGCCGCATGCGCCATTCACGTGTCGACCGTCGTCGGCCAAACTCCGGAACAGGAAAAGCTGTGGCAGGCGCAGCGGGCGGAGAAGCAGGCGGAGGAGAAGCTGCAGGCCGACAAGCTCGCGAAGGAACGAGAAGCACGGCGCGCCGACCCGATGGCATGGGTGGGCACACTGGATCCCATGTCGTCGGGAGGTTGGACTTTCAAGGCGGTCGGTGCCGACGGGTCGTGGGCAACTTTCAGCACCGAGCATCAACTGAAGCGCGGAGGTCACCAGGTCACGGCATGGCTGCGGCAGGAGTATCCCGAACCGCATCGCAGCGCCGCCGGCGATGTGTACCTGAGCGCCGTGGAGAAGGTCCAATACGATTGCTCGAAGGAGCGCTCCCGGGTTCTGTTGGTCATTTATTACGCGCAAAACAATCTTGCCGGCAACCAGCAAACCGAGGAAACGGACCCAAAGCAGACCGAATGGGATCCCATCGTTCCCGGCACACGCAGCGAATATATCTTCCGATGGCTCTGCGGGGACGGCTCAACAGGGGCGCGACCACGATAGATTGATGGTCGCTGCCAGCAGCTGCGAGCGGTCGGCGCAGGGACCCACCAGGATCTCGACTTGCCCGGGCTCGAACACCGGCTCGAGATCGAGCCCCAGGAAACGCAGCTCCGTGGCGCGCAGCGACAGAGTCACGGTTGCCGCCTCGCCCGGCTTCAAATGTACCTTGGCGAAACCTTTGAGCTCGAGCAGAGGACGGGCCACGCTCGCAACTTTGTCGTGCGTGAACAGGAACACCGTCTCCTCCGCCGCCCGCGCACCCTCGTTGAGCACATCGACGCGTACCTTCATGGTGTCGATATCCTCGACATCGACCGGGGTCACGCGCAGATCGGAGTAGACGATCCGCCCGTAGGTGAGACCGTGGCCGAAGACGAACAGCGGCTCGTTCGGTACGTCCAGATACTTGCTCGTGTAATGATCCGTGGGGCTGGCGGGCCGGCCGCTCGGACGCTCCGCGAAGAAGATGGGGATCTGACCCAGGGCTCGCGGCCACGTCACCGGCGTACGGCCGCTCGGACCCACGCGTCCGGTCACGACATCGCCGATGGCATGACCCGCCTCGCTGCCGAGGAACCACGCCGCGAGCACGGCATCGGCTTGCTCGACCAGCCACGGCACCACCAGCGGGCGGCCCGAAAACAGCACGACGATGACGGGCTTTCCCGCCGCATGCGCACGAGCGAAGACTGCTTCCGCCAATTGACGCTGCTTGCCCGGCAGACCCAAATGGGCGCGGCTCGCCGCCTCGCCGCTCATCTCAGCGCCTTCTCCGACACAGAGCAGGATGGCGTCGGCCGCCGCGCACAGATCGAGCGCCGCCGAGATACCCGACACGTCCTCGCTCTCGATCGCGACGCCGGCCGCGTGCATTACTTCTGAGTCCGGGAGAATGGCACGCAGACCGGCCACGACGCTCACTTGACCGTCCGCCTCCCCTGCGCCCCACCATGGACCGCGCATATCCGCCGGGGCATCGGCCAAGGGGCCCAAGACCGCGAGCCGTCGCGATCGATCGCGAGTGAGCGGCAGGGCTTCGTTGGCGTTTTTCAACATCACGATGGCGCGCGCGGCGATGCCGCGCGCCAGCCGGCGCCGATGGGTGAAGGCAGCAGTGGGTTCCGGCGCGGCGCCGCGACGATACGGATCATCGAAAAGACCCAGTTGCTCCTTGAGCGTCAACACCCGCCGCACCGATTCGTCGATTTCGGCCATCGTGACCCGGCCGCGCTCGAGTGCAATGGGCAGGCCGCGCCGATAGGCGTCGGCCATCATGTCGATATCGACTCCGGCCTTCAGCGCCTGCGCAGCGGCGTCCGCCAGATCCGCCGCAATGCCGTGATGCATGAGCTCTGCGATGGCGTTGTAATCACTGATGATCACGCCCTTGAAGCCCCAGCGGCCCCGCAACCAGCCGCGCAACAGTGCAACGTTCGCAGTCATCGGTACGCCCGCAAGATCCGTGAAGCTGGGCATGACCGCCGCCACGCCGGCGCTCACCGCCGCCGCGAATGCCGGCATATGCACCTCGCGCAACGTGCGTTCGGAGATGTCGACCGAGGCGTAATCGCGTCCCGCGGTGACCGCGCCATAGGCGCAATAATGTTTGGCGACGGCAGCCAGCGCATCCGCCGCGGCCAAATCGGCGCCCTGGAACCCGCGTACCTTCGCCTCGGCGATGCGCACGGCCAGCCAGGGATCTTCGCCCGGGCCTTCGGCGCTGCGTCCCCAACGCGGATCGCGTGCCACATCCAGCATCGGAGCGAAGGTCATCGCCAGCCCCTCGGCCGCGGCTTCCTTTGCCGACTCGCGCGCCGTGAGCGCCCAGGCATCGGGATCGAATAGCGCCGCTTCGCCCAAGGGCACCGGAAACAAGATGCGATGCCCGTGCACGACGTCGAACCCGATGAGCAGCGGTATGCCGAGGCGCGATTCTTCGACCGCCAGGCGCTGCATCTCGCGCACGTGCGCAGCTCCGACCATGTTGAGCAAATTGCCGATCGTCCCGGCTTTGATCGCCTCGGTCGAATCGCCGGCGATGACCGGCCCGGTTACCGCGTAGCTGGAGGCGGTCATGGTGAGCTGGCCGAGCTTCTCGGCCAAGGTCATCGCATCGAGCAAGGAGTCGATCCGGCTCAATTAATTCCGCTCCGCGCGGCATTGCCCGATAATGGCTTGATCACATCGCTCCAGAGAAGGTGCATGAACGGAAAATCGAATCCCGACGAGATTGCCAATTCCGGCCTCGTGCCGCAACTCGAAATGATGGTCCGGGCCCTGTGGGCGGCGTCGGTGCGCAACACGCTTTTCTTGCTCTCGGGCGCACTGTTCCTCGTCGTAGCGGTCTCCGCCTATGGCCAGATACGCCTCAACAACTGGAACAAGCCCTTCTATGATGCGCTGTCGCGCCGCGACTTTGAAGAATTCTTGGTGCAGCTGGGCGTTTTCGGACTGATCGCCGGTGCGCTCCTGGTGCTCAACGTGGCGCAACGCTGGCTCGGTGAGACCCTGAAGCTGCGCCTGCGGCAGGGCTTGGCGCGCGATTTGATTCAAAACTGGCTGCAGCCCGGCAGGGCCTTCCGCCTCAGCCTGTCCGGCCCCATGGGCGTCAACCCGGACCAACGCATGCACGAGGATGCACGGCATCTCACCGAGCTGTCAGCCGATCTTGGCATTGGCCTCCTGCAGTCCACGATCTTGCTGGTCACCTTCGTGGCGGTGCTGTGGTCGCTGTCGAATGACTTCGTATTCCACGTCGGCGGCCGGAATTTTGCGGTGCCGGGCTACATGGTGTGGGCCGCCATCGTCTATTCGGGATCGGCCTCGCTGCTGAGCTATTGGGTCGGCCGCGACCTGGTCGACCGCAACGCACAGCGCTACGCGCGCGAAGCCGATATACGGTTCTCCCTGGTACGTGTCAATGAGCACATCGACGCGATTGCGCTCAGCGGCGGCGAAGCAGACGAAGAGCGTCGCATCGAGGTGGATCTTGACGCGGTGCTGGCTGCCACCGGGCGGCTGGTCACCGGACTCACCAACCTCACCTGGATCACCTCCGGCTACGGGTGGTTCACGCTGGTCGCGCCGATACTGGCCGCAGCGCCGCTGTATTTTGCGGGAAATATTTCCTTCGGCGGTCTGATGATGGCCTCGGGCGCCTTCATCCAGGTACAGTCTTCGCTGCGCTGGTTCGTGGACAATTTCAGCACCATCGCCGATTGGCGCGCGACGCTGCTGCGCGTCGCGAGTTTCCGCCGCGCGATCATCGACACCGACGTGCTGCACGATGTCGCGGGGCGGATCGCCTACGAGGCGGGCGATCCCGGCAAGTTCCGCATCGAAGATTTGGAGATCGCCTCGCCCAGCGGCTGCACCATGCTCAAGGAAAAAGGTGTGCAGATCGAGGCCGGCGAGCGGGTCTTGATCGTCGGAGAATCCGGCACCGGCAAGACTCTGCTGTTTCGCGCGTTGGCGGGTCTATGGCCGTGGGGCGCCGGACGCGTCGTGCACCCTCGCGGCGAAGAATTGCTGTGCATGCCGCGCATCCCCTACCTTCCTCCGGGTACCTTGCGCGAGATCCTCGCCTATCCGGCCAAGACGGAGGCCTTCGCGGAGGCGGCGTATGCGAGCGCACTGGTGCGGCTCAAGCTCGACCGGCTGGTCGATATGCTGGACCGCGACGAGCGCTGGGACCGGGAATTGAGCGACGACGAACAGCAAACCCTGGCATTCGCGCGCGTGGTTCTGCACGCACCGCCATGGGTGCTGATCGATGAGGTGCTCGATTCCCTGGACGCGGATGCACGCCAGGCAATTCTGGATATCTTCGCCAAGGATCTGCAGCACACCGGCGTCATCCATATCGGCCGTGCGGCCGACGATCGCGTCTTTTCGCGCGTTCTGCATCTCGTCAGGGATCCGACGCTGCGCCGGCTCAATGCGCCCGTTGCGCAACCCGCCGTGTGACCAGGAGCCTGTCTTAAAGTTTTCCACGTGAGCCGCGGGCGCCTTGAGGTCAGCGCACCAGCATCACGGCGATCAATGCGGTCACGAAAGCCACGATGACGGTCGTGGCGAGGCCGAGGATGCCGTCCTTGTGCTCCCGATACCATAAATCCATCCGGCCGCGCCGCGTGTGCAGGCGAATCGCGCGATCGGCGCCCGCGAACGTCACCGCGACGCTGAGCGTCGCGTCGCTGCGCTTCTTATAATTGATAAGCCGCCGATATTGCAGGTAGCGCAGCGGCAGCTCCAGCTTCGCGGCGAGCAGCTTGGGTTGGATCTCGTCGGGGACGATCGACGTATCGAAGCTTTGCGGCGTTCCGTCCTTGCTCCAGGCCTCGCCGTCGCGCAGCGGATGCATCGCGAGCCACAGCACCTGCTCGCCGCTCAGCGGCACCTCCTCGTCGATGGCCTGGCGATAATAGTACAGGCCATGCAAGATCCGATCTTCGTCGTCGCGACTCATTGAACGTGGGCGCCGCTCTTGTACACGGTGATGAGTGTACCCGGTGGCGGCGGCAGCGGTGAACGCCCTTGGCCGCCATTCGCGCAATATGGCAAATGGTTTTGCGCCTCGAGGTGGGAACTTTTGCCGCGAAAGCGGTCGATTATTGCGTGGGCCGCGGTCCACTAAAGTATATATTGGACGTGGGACTTGGGTCGCGATTGAAGGACTGCACGATCAACAGCTGGAGATACCGGGCGCGGCTCGCATTCGTGGCAGGCGCCGCGGCGCTCGCGTGCGCGTCCGTCGCCCTCGCCTACGCCACGACCCTGCGCCGTGCGCCGGCCGCCTATCTGCGGATGCCGCACCTGTCGAGCGGCAGGATTCCTCCGCTGCTTTCGCAAACCGGCGCCTTCAGCGATACGCGCAACCTCATCCCCGGCAACGGACTGATCCCGTACGACCTGGTAGTGGCCTTTTGGTCCGACGGCGCGGCGAAGTCTCGATGGGCGGCTGTCCCGCGCGGCAAGATAAAATTCTCCGCCACCGGCGAGTGGATCTTTCCGAAGGGCACGGTGTTCGTGAAGACCTTCGAACTGCCGACCGATCCTGCCAGGCCCGGGACGAAACGCCGGCTCGAAACACGCCTGTTGGTCTGCGACGGCGCCGGCGGCGTGTACGGCGCCGTTTACAAATGGAGACCGGACAACAGCGACGCGGATCTGCTCGCCGCGAGCCAGACCGAAGAGATCCCGGTCAAGACGCCGAGCGGAGAAGTCCGCAATCAGACCTGGTATTACCCGAGCCGCGCAGATTGCCTGGTTTGCCACAACGCCAATGCCGGCGGCGTGCTCGGCGTCAAGGCGCGCCAAATGAACCGCAACTTCAACTACCCATCAGGAGTCACGGACAACGAGCTGCGGCAGTGGAATCATCTTGGGCTGTTCACACCTACGTTGAGCGAGGCCGAGCTTGGTGATATCCCGACGCTCGCGGCGGCCGACGATGCCGCGCGCAGCGTGCAGGATCGGGCGCGATCCTATCTAGACGCCAATTGCGCGCACTGCCACCGGCCCGGAGGCACCGTCGCGTATTTTGACGCTCGCTACAACACGCCCCTTGAGAAGCAAGCGCTGGTCGACGGGCCGGTGCTTATCGATCAGGGGATCGATCGGCCGCGCGTCATCGCGCCGCACGACGTATGGCGCTCGATCGCATTCATGCGGGTGAACACGGTTGACGACATCAAGATGCCGCCGCTTGCGCGCGAAACAATCGACACCAAGGGCGTGAGCCTGCTGCGCGATTGGATCACGAGCCTGCCCGGCCGTCCGGTCTTGGACCCGCCCGCCATGTCGCCCCAAGGGGGTAGTTTTGATGCGCCGGTGCAGATTTCGTTGACCGAACGCGAACCCGGCGCCGACATCCGCTACACCTTGGACGGGAGCGTGCCGGGACTTTCGGACGCACACTACGAAAAACCGATCACGCTCGCCGGGCCCGCCGTGGTGCGGGCGAGAGCCTTCAAGGACGGTTTTACCCGCAGCATCACTGCCCAAGAGGTCTTCATCGTCGGAAAATGATTCGCCTCCGGTTCACTGTGCGGTGGCAACGACCGCGACCGCCCAGGGGCTCGCGCCCGCCTTGACGCGCGCAATTTCCTTATTGGTCCCGAGGTCGATGACGGATACGTCGTTGGACGGCCCGTTTGCGCTGTACAGAAATTTTCCATCGGGCGAAAGATCGATCCCCCACGGACGGACCCCTACCGGGATCGTGGCCAGCAGTTCGTAGGTGCGGCTGTCGAGCACGGACACCGTGCCCCCGCGGCCGTTGCTGACATAGATGCGCTTGCCGTTGGGCGCCACTTTGACGCCCATCGGCCGCGAACCCGGCGGCAAGGCAAGGGTCTTCAGCACCTTGAGGTTCACCGTGTCGATGACGTTCAACTCACCGGTCGACTCCGATGGGATGAATGCTATGCCGGTGCCGCGCAAGAATGCCACGCTGCGCGGGCGCACATTCACTTTGAAATGACCGGCGACCGTGTAGCCGGCGGTATCGATGACATAAATTTCGCCGCCGGCCTCGCAGGTCACGTAGAAGCGCTTGCCATCCGGCGTCGTCGCCACCCCCTCGGGCTCCTGACCCACGGGGATGATGTGCTCCACTTTGCCGGTGGCAATGTTGATGACGCTCGCCGTCTTCACGTCTTCATTGGAGACATAGAGCTTGGTGCCGTCCAAGCTCAAGGAGAATTCCTCCGGATCCGAGCCCGCCGCTATCTTGCCCGTCAATTTCCTCTGCGCGACATCGAGGACGCCGATCGAATCAGCCGATTTATCGGCCTTGACGGCGTCATCGTCATCGTCCTTGTTCTTTTGAAAAACCGGGTTGCCCTTCGCGTCCAATTGCGGGGGCGCCGCGATCGGCGTGCCGCTCAACGCCACGTACACCGTCTTGCCGTCCGGGCCGGCGTGAATGCCGCGCGGACGCTTGCCGACCGAAATCGTGCCGAGCACCTGGTTGCTGCTGCCGTCGATGATGGTGACATCGCCGGACCTTTCGTTCGACACGTAGACCTGATAATTCGGGCCGGCCAGTCCCAGCAGAGGAAACCCCAACAGAGGAAATAGAGCCAGCAGCGCCGATCCGCATTTTCTCTCGAACATCGATATCCTCCCCGCGAAGCCTAAGCACGAGTATAAGCGCGCGGCCTACGGCAGGCCGGTAAGCTATTGATATATAGTAGTACATTGCCAGAGAGAACGCAGACGCTCCGACGCCACTCCATTGCCAAGATTTCAAAATACTCTGGTCGGTCGCCTGGCAATTTTGCAGTTTGCCATCCATCTCGTTCTTCTGCCCGTCCTGTACTACCGCCTCGACGCCGTGATACGCAGGACCGCCAGCGAGACATTCACCGGTCACGCGCACGCCTATGCGACCGCGCTGGTGCGCGATCTCGAGTTCGCCGATGTCCTGCAGTCGCCGAACCGCACAGTGGTGTTCCTGGATGCCATCGTCGAGGGGGGCGGCTGCGCGTATTCCGCAATCGACTATCGCGGGCGGCTGCTCGGCAGTTCGGTGGCGGAAACCCCGTCTTGGGTCCGGGAGCGGGGCAATGACAGCTCCCTAACGCAATCGGGCGACGATATCTACGCCCTGTCCGAGCACTTCGTAAAGGCAGGCGTACCGGGCGCCATTTACCTTGGATTCGACACGCGCCCGACGCTTCGGCAAACTCGCGAAGCGCGCTATCAGATTTTGATCGCGCTCATCGTGTACGCGGCGGCCTCGGTCGCTGCGGCGGTGATCTTTGCGCGGTTGGTATCACGGCCACTCACCCAATTGCAAATTGCATCGCGCCGAGCGGCGATGGGCGACCCCGCTGAACACCTCGGCGCCGACACCGCCATGGTCGAGATCGTGAATTTGGCAAAAGATCTCGAATACATGCGCGAACAGCTCGTTGGCACCTCCGCGCGGCTGCGGGCGGAAATGGTTCAGCGCGAAAGCGAACAGGCGCAGCGCGCGGTTCTGGAAACCCATTTGCGGCACGAACAGCGGCTGGCGACCGTGGGCACGTTCGCCGGCGGCTTGGCGCATGAGTTCAACAATATTCTGTTGCCGATGATGCTGTTTTCCGAACAAGCCCTGGAAGACATCCCTGCCGATCATCCGGCTCGAGGCAATGTGGAAAGCATTTTGATCGCCGCGCAGCGCGCCAGCAGTGTGATCGCGAAGCTGCTCGCGTTCAGCCGCCCGCACGAGCAGCGTCAGCTGGAGCCGATAGATCCGGCCGCGGTCGTGGCAGACGCCGTTGCGCTTTTCCGAGCGGTGATTCCCGGCAATATTGAATTCGTATCCGATGTCGGCCTACGAGGCGAGCGCGTTCTCGGCGATGCCACGCTGTTGAACCAAGTCTTGCTCAACCTATTCTCGAACGCCGTGTTGGCAATGCGCGAGACCGGAGGTACGCTGTCGATGAGACTGATGTGCGCGCAAAAGACGCTGGCCGAACAACCGGGAATTGGCCCGGTTCCGGTCGTCGAGCTGCGCGTCAAGGATACCGGCAGAGGCATGAGTCCCGGCATTTTGGAGCAAATATTCGAACCCTTCTTCACCACCCGCGAGGTCGGGGAAGGAACCGGCCTGGGCCTCTCGGTCGTGCACGGAATCGTCAAACGCATGGGCGGATCGATCGCCGTGTCGAGCGAGCTCGGCGCCGGTGCGGAGTTCATCATCGTGCTGCCGACCGTCGCGGCCGACACCCCCGCCTCCTGATTCGAAGGTTAACATGACGTCCGTGCTGGTCATTGATGACGAACGAGCCGTCCGCCAGTCGATGCTGCAGGTGCTGACGCGCACCGGCTTCGAGGTGACGACGGCGGACAACGGAATTACCGGCGTAGAAACCTATTTCGAGCATCCCACCGATGTCGTCATCGTCGACATCATCATGCCGCGCAGCGATGGCATTGCGGTCATCAAGAAAATTCGCGCCCGCTATCCGGACGCGCGCATCATCGCCATTACCGGCGGAGGCAATTTCTGGCCCAGCGGCTACAAGCCGAATGCCCTGGTCACCGATGCCTATCTCATCCTCGCCACTGAATCGGGGGCCAATGCCATCATGAGGAAGCCATTCCGGCGCCAGCAGCTGATCGATACGGTGCGCGGCTTGCTGGAGAAGTGACGCCGGCGTCAACGCTGCAGGCGCGCAACGATCTTGCGCTGGCGCAGCAGCTCCGACATCGGCATCGGCACCAGGCCCTCCTCCAAGAGGTAGCCATTGGCGCCTGCCGCGCACAAACTCACGAATTCGGCGGCGTAATCGGCGAGGCCATCGGTGAGCTGAAGGTGCTCGTCATTCACGTAGATGAACAGCGGTCTCGAGATGGGATAGGTGCCGGAAGAAATATTCACCCGCGTCGGCGCCACCCCGTTGACCGTGGCGGCGCGGATTCGATAGGGGAATTGTTCGAGATACGAATAGGTCATGACTCCCAGTGCCTGAGGATTGCTGGCGACCTTGCCGAGAATCAGCTCGAGGTTCTCGACGTCCGTCCATCGCCCGTCGTCGCGGATCTCGCCGCAGACCTCCTCGCGCTGCTGCGCAGACAGTTTCGAACCGGCTTCGGACGCGGCACAACTCGGCTCCATCACCAGCGACACGAGTGCATCACGAGTCCCATGACCGGACGCGGGTCCGAACAGTACGATGGGCTGGTCCGGCAGCGTCACGGCGATGTCGCGCCAGTTGCGGTAGGGATTGGCAGCGAACGCCCCATTGATGGGAACGAATTTCGCGACTGCGCGCCAGAACTGATCCAGTGTGACGTTGAATACCGGTCGCGCTGCGTTGCCGGCCAGTATCAGGCTGTCGTAGCCGATCCGGATCTCCGTAATGTGGCGCACGCCCGCCGCCTCGCAGGCGGATCGCTCGCTCGAGGCCATGGATCTGGATGCGGCCACGATATCGGGTGATTCCGCGCCGGCGCCGCTGCACAGCAGTTGGAACCCGTCATTCGTGCTGCTCGAGCGGATGGACGGCATCTTGAACGGACCGGACTTTGCAAAATGGTCCGCCACCAGGGCGCTGAACGGATGGATCGTCGAGGAGCCTACGATGATGATTTCATCGCGCGCCGCGCCGACGGAGGACAGCGACCACGAGACCACGATGCACAGCGCCGCCAGGCGAAATCGCGAAGATTTGATCACGCAGGTGTCATACCATGTCACGCCAGACGCGTAAAACCGTCGTCGCTCCACGCTTCGCTGCCAACGCCGTGATGGACAAAAAACAGGCCTTCGGGATCGTACTGGGTCTTGACTCGGAGCAGCTGAGGGTAATTCCGGCCCCAAAAGGCGCGCTGCCACTCATGCTCGAAGAAATTGCTCTCCGAGACATATGACGCAGGGTCCGGAACGAGCTTGCGCAGTTCCGCCATCGCCCGCTGAATTGCAGCCGCGTCGGCCCGCCCTCGAGCGACGTCCGGTTCATGGGCGGCAACGCCGGGGTAGGCGGGCGGCTCGGCCGCCCCGATGATGGCCAGTGCAAAGGCGTCAAGCACGGCCGGATTTGTGGCCGTGTCTTTGGCGGCGTCGATGGCCGTCGGCGGGGCGCCGGCAAGTCCCTTATTGACGTGCAGCGAAACCTGCCACTGGTTGGCGGCGGCGTACAGCGCATCCGCGAATCCCGGCAAGCGTGCCTCGCTCAGCAAGGCGGCCGGCAGCCACAGGGATTCATAACCATGAATCACCTGGCCGCACTGATCGCCATCACCGCTCCAAAACAAATTGCGTTCGTCCGCCCCAGCGCGGTCGTCGCGCTTGACGGCGCCCGGAACTTTCTTGAGAAATTCCGGATCCCAAAGATGGCGGAATGGCGCATCGATGATGCGGGGCTTTGCGATGAAAGTGAACTCCTCGGCGGAGCCCGCGGCCATGTCGAAAAACGGCCTCCAGATACCCGCCGCCGCCTCTCGATCAATCCCTTGAGACACCATTTGGATCTGGAGAATGCGGTTTGCCTTGAAGATGATCTGCTCGCCCCAGTGCGGGTTCAGCAGATGCTCCTGATAGAAGGCAAGCACGGCGCCCACGAGCTTGCGAAACGCGGCGTCGGAGCGTGCCTGGATGGTGGCGTTGACCACACCGAACAGAGCCGGCAAGTCGTGGGTTTCCAGCGTCACGCGCGTCACGACGCCGAGGCTGCCGCCGCCGCCGCCCTTGATGCCCCAGTAGAGGTCGGGGTTCGCGCAAGCGTTGACGATTCGAACACGGCCATCCGCCGTGACGATTTCCGCCTCGAGGAGGCTCGAGGCGGCGCTGCCGAAGCACTTGGAGAAACTGCCGAACCCGCCGCTTTGAATCAAACCGGCCACACCGACGGTCGTGCAACCGCCGCCTTGCACATAGCGCCCGCGCTGGGTGGTCACGGCGTCGTACACCTGCATCCATATCGCCCCTGCGCCCACCGACACCGCCTGCTTGGGCTCCGCGGCCGCGCATCCGGCGGGAACGAAAGCGTCATGAACGGTGATGGCGTTCATGTGCCGGGTCCAAATCAGCAAAGAGTCGACGGCGTTCGAGGTGCCCTGATAGCTGTGACCTCCGCCCTTGATGACCAGCCGCAGATTCCTGCGCCGTGCGAAATCCACGGCCGCCGCGACGTCGCCCGCGCTCTGCGCGGCCACGGCATAGACGCTCGGCGCGAAGGTCCATGCATCCACCCACCCCAACGTTTGCGCGAGTCCGGGTTCGTCTCCGATGAAGTACGGATTCTCGAGCTCCGCGAACAGTTGGGCGCAGGCGGTACTCGCGGGTGCGCTCGAACAGTCGACGAGCGGCGAACGCACCTGGATCAGGCGGCCGCCAACGGCCCGCTCGAGCCCGCGCCAATCTTCCGGCCGCGGCCACGCTCGATCGGCGAGCCGCACGCGCCGTGCCCGCGCCGCGGCCGCCGGCGCCCGCCGTGCGAGCGCAGCGGCGCCGCTTAAGGACAGCAGCGGCAGCATGGCCATCATCCGCATCAAGCGTCTTCTTTTCATAGATCTCCCGCCGCCCTAGAGTTTGCCGGCGCCGCGCGCAAAGCGGCCTTGGATTTCGCCCACGAAGCCGCGCCGGAAGGTCATCACGCAGATGACGAAAATGGCGCCGATGATCACTGAGACCCAGGCGCCCACGCACATCGGAGAGGTATTCCTGCAGCGTGACGACGACGTTCGCGCCGACCACCGGTCCCAGAAAGGTTCCGCTGCCGCCGAGCAGAGTCATCAGGATCACCTCGCCCGAGGTGCCCTGGCTTACGTCCGAGAGCGTCACGAAGCCCAGAACCAGCGCCTTGAGCGAGCCGGCGAGACCGGCGATGCTCGCCGACAGGACGAAGGCCAGCAGTTTGTAGCGGTCGACCTTGTAGCCCAGCGAGATCGGCGCGCGGCTCGTTTGCGCGGATCGCTTTGAGCACCTGGCCGAACGGCGAGTGCACGATGCGCCGGATGAAGAGGTACACCGCGACGAAAACCGCCAGCACGAAGTAGTACATGGTGCGGTCGCGCACCGAGAGCGATGATCCCGACGATGCTGCCCCGCGGGATGCCCTGCAGGCCATTCTCGCCGCCGGTGAAGTCGCGCCTGCAGACAGATGAAGAACACCAACTGCGCCAGCGCCAGGGTGATCATCGCAAAATAGATGCCCTGGCGGCGCACCGCGATCGCGCCGATCACGAGCCCGAGCAGCATGGCCACCGCGACGCCCGCGAGGATCCCTGCGATCGTTCCCCAACCGTGAACCGTCACCAGCCAGCCGGTGACGTAGGCCGACGAACCGAAGTACGCGGCATGACCGAAGGACAGCATTTTGGTGTAGCCGAGCAGCAGATTGAACGCACAGGCGAACATCGCGAAGCACAGCAGCTTCATCAGGAATACCGGATACAGGCCGAGGAAGGGCGCCGCGAGCGCGAGGATTGCGAGTAATCGGCATACACCGCGACGCTGCGCACGCATCCCTTACTCCTTGCCGAACAGCCGGTGGGCCGCCATATCAGAACCACCGCCATGATGACGAACACCACGATGTTCGAGGCCTCGGGATAGATCACCTTGGTCAATCCTTCGATGAGCCCGAGCACGAGACCGCTGACGATCGGCGCCGATGATCGAACCCATGCCGCCGATGACCACCACCGCAAAGACCACGATCACGAGCGAGGAGCCCATCAGGGGACTCACCTGGACGACCGGCGCCGCGAGCACGCCCGCCAGCGCGGCGAGCGCCACGCCCGCGCCGTAGGTGCTCATGACCATGAGCGGCACGTTGATGCCGAAGGCCTGCACCAGCCGCGCGTTCTCGGTCGCCGCGCGCAGCGTCGCGCCCAGGCGGGTGCGCTCGATCAGGAACCAGGTGATGCCGCACACCGTCACGACGCGAGCACCACCCAGGCCCGATAAATCGGCAGCACCATGAAGCCAAGATTGAACCCGCCGCGCAACAGTCGCGGCACCGGATAGGATTTTCCGGAGGCGCCGAACAGGCCGCGCATGATGCCCTCGGCGATCAACGCAATGCCGAAAGTCAGCAGCAGGCCGTACAGCGGATCGAGCTGATACAAATGCCGCAGAAACAAGCGCTCGACCGACGATCCCCAGCAGCGCCACCGCGAGCGGCGCGAGCAACGAGCGCGCACCAGTAATTCACCCCGAGGAATTGCAGTCCGACGTACGCGGCAAACGCCCCGAGCATGTAGAAGGCGCCATGCGCGAAATTGACGACCCCCAGGAGACCGAAGATCACCGCCAGACCGAGACTCAGCAGCGCATAGAACGATCCATTGACCAACCCCAGCATGAGCTGGCCCAGGATCGCGGGCAGCGGCACGCCGAAGACGGTCGTCACGGGTCACACGCATCACGGCAAGCGCACACCACGGCAATCCGCGCTACTTCTTGACCAGGGGACAGGCCGGGATCGGGTTGCGACCCGTCGGCTTCCTCGCCCGACATGACCTTGATCACCTTGTAGTAGTCCCAAGGGTACTTCGACTCCGCCGGCGTCTTCACCTGCATGACGTACATGGTATGGACCATCAAGCCGTCGGCGCGTACGTAGCCGTTCTTGGTGAACATGTCGTTGATCTTGGCCTTCTTCAGTTGCGCCATGACCATGTCGGGATCGGTCGACCCGACCGCCTTGACCGCTTTCAGGTACTGCATCGTGGCCGAGTAGTATGCCCGCCTGGTCCATGGTCGGCTCCTTGTGCATCTTCGCGAAGTAGCGCTTGGCGAATGCGCGCGTCTCCTCGTTCAGGTCCCAGTACCAGGCCGTCGTGAGGTACAGACCCTGCGCGGTTTGCAGCGTCAGACTGTGGATGTCGCTGATGAAGGCCAGCAGCGCCGCCGGCTTCATCGGTCTTGGTGATGCCGAATTCGTTGGCGCCCTTCAGCGAATTCGAGAAATCGGTGCCGGCGTTCGCCAGTCCCAGGACTTGCGCGCCCGAACGCCTGCGCCTGCAGCAGGAAGGACGAGTAATCGGTGGTGCCCAGCGGCGCGCGCACCGCGCCCAGCACCTTGCCGCCGTTGGCGAGCACGACCTTGCGTCGCCGCATCCTGCAGCTGCGTGCCGAAGGCGTAATCGGCGGTAATGAAGAACCAGCTTTTGCCGCCTTGCTTGACGATCGCGCTCGCCGTGCCGTTGCCGAGCGCGGTGGTGTCATAGGCGTAGTGCACCGTGTAGGCCGTGCAATCGGCGCCGGTCAGCGACGCGCCGCCCGCGCCGATGGCGATGAACGGCACTTTTTTCGCCGCGGCAACTTTGGACATGGCGATGTTCACGCCGGTATTGGACCCCCCCAGGAGCATATTCAGGCCGTTCTGATCGGCCCACTCGCGAAATTTGGACGCGCCGATGTCGGGCTTGTTCTGGTGGTCGACGCTGAGCAGCACGATCTTCTTGCCGAGAACCGTGCCCCCGAAGTCGGCGATCGCCATATTGACGGCCTCGATGCCGCCCTGGCCGATGCACGTCCGCATAGACTCCCGACAGATCATCGATATCGCCGATGACCACCTGACTCGCCGGCCGCGGCGGCCTGCGAGGCCATGCACACAGGCTGAGCAGCGCACACGAGCGCGGTGATGCGCTGGTTTGAGCATCATCTTGATGTCCCCCTTGTTATGTGGATTCAAACGCCCAGCAATTCGCTGCAGCGATGCCCATTTGCGAGGCAAGCTCGGATTGCTCGAACTGTTTGACGATCCGGCCGTGCTCCATCACATAGAAGCGGTCCGCCAGGGGAGCCGCGAAACGGAAATTCTGCTCGACCAGCACCACGGTAAAGCCCTTCGACGCGCAGCGTGCGAATTACCTCGCCGAGTTTCTGCACGATCACCGGCGCAAGACCCTCGGAAATCTCATCGAGCAGCAGCAGCCGCGCGCCGGTGCGCAGGATACGCGCCACCGCCAGCATCTGCTGCTCGCCGCCGGACAGGCGCGTGCCCGGGACTCGCGGCGCGCTCGCGCAGGTTCGGGAAACATATCGTAAATTTCCTCGAGCGGCATCGCCTCGGCGCCATTCAGAACTGCGGCGGCAGCAGCAGATTCTCCTCGGCCGACAGCGCCGAGAAGATGCCGCGCTCCTCCGGGCAATAGCCCACGCCGATGCGGGCGATCCGGTGCGGCGCGCAGCCGCACCGTCTCCACGCCCGCCGATCAGCACCGAACCGGTGCGCGTGCCGACCAATGCCCATGATCGCGCGCAGCGTGGTCGTGCGTCCGGCGCCGTTGCGCCCCAGAAGCGTGACGACCTCGCCCTCCTGCACCGTCGAACTCGACCCCGTGCAGGATGTGCGATTCGCCGTACCATGCCTCGAGAGCGGCGATTTTCAGCATTTCCCGCGCCATCAGTCGGCCTCCCGCGAGTTCGCTGCCGGCACGTGCCCATGTAGGCCTCGATAACCTGCGGATTCTTCGAGACCTCGGCATACGGGCCCGCGGCGATCACGCGGCCCCGCTGCAGCACGGAAATGGTATCGGCGATGGAGGAGACCACGCTCATGTTGTGTTCGACCATGAGCACGGTGCGATTGGCCGAGACTTGTTTGATCAGCTGCGTGACGCGCGACACGTCCTCGTGCCCCATGCCCTGGGTGGGTTCGTCGAGCAGCATCAATTCCGGCTCGAGCGCCAGCGTGGTCGCGAGTTCGAGGGCGCGCTTGCGCCCGTAGGGCAGATCGGCCGCCGGCGTGTGCGCCAACGTCTCGAGGCCGCACGTCGGCCAGGAGCTGCATCGCCCGGTCATCGAGCCTGGCCAGAGCTCTTCGCCGAGCGCCAGAAATAAAATGACGTGCCGAGCTGGCGCTGCAAGGCCACCCGCACATTCTCGAGAACCGTCAGGTGCGGAAACACGGCGCAAATCTGAAAGGACCGAACGATGCCGCGGCGGGCAATATCCGCCGGGTTTTCCGCGGTGATGTTCTCGCCTTGAAAGAAGATGGCGCCCGAGGTCGGCTGCAGAAACTTGGTGAGCAAGTTGAAAAACGTGGTCTTGCCGGCGCCGTTCGGTCCGATCAGCGCGTGGATTTCTCCGCGCCGCACGCGCAAGCGACACCCCGTCCACGGCCACAAATCCCTTGAACGACTTCACCAGAGCGTGCGTCTCGAGGATCACGTCGCGGCTATTCGTTTTTGTCGTCAGTGTCCGTCTCGGAATTCGCCTTCTTGAAGTCGTCGACGTGCAGGCGATGGCGTGCCAAGAGCTTGTAGAAGTCAGTCCGGCTGCGCTTCGCAAGACGGGCGGCCTCGGTGACGTTGCCCGCGGTTCGCTGCAGATTCTCGGCGAGGTAATCGCGCGAAAATTGATCGCGTGCTTCGCTGTAGGTCGGTATCTGCCCCTGTCCGGGCTCCGTGCCGCCGCCCTCGCCATGCGAGAGGGCGATGTTCTGCTTCACCAGGTCGAATAGCCGCCGCACGTTTCCCGGCCAGTCCTTGGTGGCGAGCCGTTCGATGGCCTTCGGGGAATAGATCCTCTTGTCGCTGCCCGGATCGGTGGCCTGCTCCAGAAAATGCGATACCAGGACCGGAATGTCTTCCCGGCGCCGGCCCAAGGGCGGTATCTCGATCGGCAGTATATTGACTTGGTAGTAGAGGTCAGTGAGAAACGCACCGCTCTCCGTCAGCGCCTTGAGGTCGCGCGAGGTGGTTGAAATCAGGCGCACATCGCCACGTACCGCGCCCAGCCACTTTCCCGACGGAACATCTTCCTTGGCCAGCGCTTTGGCGAGCGCGAGCTGGATCTCCATGGACAGATCGGCGATTTCCTGAAGAAACAAAGTGCCGCCGCGCGCCTGTTGCAACGCCCCTTGCTTGACCGATTCGGCATTGCCGGATTCATCCGGCTCCTCGCCGAACAGCTCGGCCTGCATCGCATCGGAGGGCGCAGCTCGGCATGAAACCGCAACGAAGGGCGCCGCGCGGCGCGCGCTGGCGGCGTGGATGGCACGCGCCAGAAGCTCCTTGCCGGTGCCGTTATCACCCGTCAGCAGCACGGGCACATCGCTGCCCGCGGCTCGATTGGCGAGTCCCAGCCGATCCTCCATGAGTTGGCTGCGCAATACGAAATTCGCGCGCCAGTCAGCCTCGGTCAGCGCATGCGACAGCGCCGTGGCCCGCTGCACTTGCGCCAATAGTTCCTCCTTCTCGACCGGCTTGACCAGATACCCGAACGCACCGCATTGGGTGGCTTGCACGGCCTCGGGTATGGTCCCGTGGGCGGTCAGAATGATCACGGTCAATTGCGGCCATCGGCTCCTCAGCTCCTTGAGAAAGGCCAGGCCGTCGGCATCTTTGACGCGCAAATCCGCAATCACGAGATTCGGGCGCGACACCACGCAGGCATCGAGTGCCGCTTGTGCATCGCCGACGGTTTCCACCGCATAATTCGCCGCACCCAGCCGGGTCGCCATGACGCGGCGCATGGCCGGATCGGCGTCGACCACGAGTATCTTAGGTTTGGGGCCCACCCGTGACTCGTCATCCCGGCTCTGGTACCTGAATTCCTCTGCCTTGCGGGTAATCCCAAAGCCCAGCGAGGCCTTCGGGGGCGGTGGATTAGACTTCATTGTTCCTCCATTTGACGCGCGAAGTACGGGTCCTTAGAAGTCTACACCGATGCTTCGCGGCGCCCAGTACCTCGCCTCGGAGGTGTGTCCCGTGTCATGATTCCGCGTCTATGAGCATCGACGCTGACGCGTTGACAAGCTCTACCTCTTAGGTCGCTGCCGTTCGAGCAAGCCGCCGAGACGGCGAATGCCTTCGAATATCGCGGCCGGGGCGATCGATGAGAAGCCGAGCCTGAAGAAATTCAGCGGCGGAATATCTTGGGCGAAGTGCACGTCGCCGGGCTCGATCAGCACCCCCTCGGCACGAGCCTCATCGGCCAGGCGTCGGGTATCGAGCCAGCGAGGCCCCTCAATCCAGAAAGAGGAGCCGCCGGTCACCGCGGGATGGCGCGCCTCGGGCAGGTGGCGGGCCAGAGCGTCGGCCATCACCGTGGCACGTTCGCGGTACGCCGCCGCCAGGCGACGGTTGAAGGTATCGAAGTATCCCAGCGCCAGAAACTGGGAAAAGCTGCGGTCGATGAATGCGGTCGGGTGACGGATCATCAGCCGCCGCAGTGCGCGCAACTCCGTGATCAGCGGAGCCGGCGCGACGATGTAGCCGAGCCGCAGTCCCGGCGCCAGGGATTTCGAGAGGCTCCCGACGTAGATCACGCGACCACTGCGGTCGAGGCTCTTCAACGCCGGGTTCGGAAGACCGGAGAAACTCACCTCCGTTTCGTAGTCATCCTCGATGACCACGAAGTCTTCGCTCTCGGCCTGCCGCAGGAGTTCCACTCGGCGCCCGACCGGCATCGTGACCGTCGTCGGGGCCTGGTGGCTGGGCGTTGCGTACACGAACTGGCAGCCCGACAGCCGGTCTGCGACGCAGAGACCGTGCTCGTCGAGGGGCAGCGCGCGCAGCAGGGTCGTGCGCTGCGCGAAGATATTGCGGGCGTCCGGGTAGCCTGGGTTCTCGATGCCAACGGTGGTTCTGCCGTCGAACAGCAGATCCGCCAGCAGATAAAGCGCCTGTTGTGCGCCGATCGTGACGAGGATCTCTTCGCCCGTCGCCCAAATACCGCGCAGCGGCAGCACCTTGTCGCGGATCTGCTCAATGAGGCCGGGATCGTCGCGGGTGTATCGGTCTTGGGCCCAATCGAGGGCCTCGGCACCGGAGAGCACCTGTTGGCAGCACGCGCGCCACTGGGCGGCGGGAAACAGGGTCTTGTCGAGCTGCCCGTAAATGAATGGAAATGCGTACCGCTCCCAGTCGGCAACTTTGGAGATGTTCCGCTGCAGGGACGGTTGCCGCTTCATCCGGGTCGCCCAATCGGGAGAGGCGGCCGCGGCGATTCCGTCCGGCACCACGACCTGAGGGCGTGCCGCGATCACCGCCGGATTGGGGTAGTAGCCCTGCCGGCGCCGAGCGATCAGATAACCGTCATCCGCCAGCTGTTGATACACGATCATCGCGGTGTTGCGGGCGATTCCGAGCTGCACGGCAAGCGCGCGACTCGAGGGCAGTGGTCGGCTCGGTGGCAGGCTGCCGCCGGCGATCGCCGTGATCAGCTGCGCGCGTAATTGGGCCTGGAGCGTGACGGCCGAGGCGGGCTGCAGACTCAGCAGCTGTCGCCAGAGCACCTGGGTTCGTCGCCGTCCTACGCTCACGGGCCCTACGATACCATGCAGGATCTCTCGAGTAGCGCCTGTACGTGCGCGCAAAATGGCGCGTTCTTCGTCGGCGGCGATGACCCACACCGGGCAGCGCGATTGCCGGGTCGCAATCATCTCCGCATGGCGTGCGTTGTGCTCCGGATCGAGCTCGATGCCAAGCCATTTCAGGTGCGAGACAATGCCCTCGCGCACGCGGGCACTGCCGCAGCCGATGCCACCCGTGAAGGCGATGGAATTGACTCCGCCGAGAGCGACTGCCAGCGACCCCGCGTGGCGCGCAGCCCAGTAACAGAAATGCTCGATGGCAAAGCGACAGGCTTCCGTATCGAGTCGCTCCAGCTCCCGCATGTCGGAGCTGAGTCCTGAGAGCGCCAGCAGCCCCGAGCCCCGGTACAGAAGCGCTTCCAGTGCGTCGAGCGACAGCCCCTGCTGCCGCTGCAGCGCCAGCAAGACGCCGGGGTCGATCGATCCGCAGCGCGTCCCCATCACCAAACCGTCGAGCGTGGAATACCCCATGGTCGTGGCAACGCTGCGTCCGTCGCGTATCGCGACCAGGCTGCAACCATTCCCCAGGTGGAACGCCAGCAAACGCTCCGTGGCCGCCGGCCCTGCCCGCTCGGTGAGCGTCGCCGTGACGTGCTCGAAGTTGAGGCCGTGAAAACCGAAGCGCCGATAGCCGGCCGCATGCAGCTCCGCCGGCAGGGCGAAGCGACTGGCGACGTCAGGCACGGTCGAATGAAAAGCCGTGTCGAAACAGGCGATTTGCGGCACGCGCGGGGCAGCGACGGTCATCGCCTCAATGGCATCCAACCCGAACCCGTTGTGCAGCGGCGCGAGTTCCCGCAAGGCGTTGATCTCGGCAAGCCGTTCCGCATCGACCACGGTGGGGGCGATGAAGCGCGTGCCGGCGTGCACCAGCCGGTGGCCGCAGGCGGCGAGTTCGACGGGCTCAATGCCGCGCGCGCGAAGAGCCTGCAGTATCCGCCCCAGGGCCTCGCCATGGCGCGCGTTGGGCGCCAAATCCGCGGCAGAGCTTTCCCCACCGAACAGGAACCGCGGACGCGTGCCGATGCCCTCGACCTGGCCGTGATGGAGCCGCTCGTCGCCTGCGAACAGTGCAAATTTGAGCGACGACGAGCCGGCGTTCAGGACCAGCACGCACCGTTTGCGGGCCACGCTCATGTGGGCTGTTGCGGGCGCATATCCTCTTTGCGAATGCCTGCGACGACGACCGGCTTCTTCATGGCATCGCGACGAAATGGCTCGCCCAGCTCCTGGTTGAGGATGACCTCGATGAAGGTCGTGATGCCGTCGGCTTGCGCCGCGCAGGCCGTTTTCAGCGCTTGCGTCAGCTCGTTGGGCGTACGAGTCGTCACGCCACGATGGCCACAGCCCTCGGCCACCCGCGCGTAGCTCAGCTTCGGGTCCAGTTCCGTACCGACGAAGTTGTTGTCGTACCAGAGAATCGCGTTGCGCTTCTCCGCACCCCACTGGTAGTTGCGGAAGATCACCATCGTGACGGCCGGCCACTCGTCGCGACCGATCGAGGTCATTTCGTTCATCGAGATGCCGAAAGCGCCGTCACCGGCGAAACCTACGACCGGTGTCGAGCGATTGCCGATCTTGGCGCCGATGATCGAGGGAAAGCCGTAGCCGCACGGTCCGAAGAGCCCGGGCGCGAGGTACTGGCGTCCGCGCTGAAAACTGGGATAGGCATTGCCGATCGCACAGTTGTTGCCGATGTCGCTCGATATGATGGCATCCCGGGGCAGACCCGCGACGATGGCCCGCCAAGCCTGACGCGGGGACATGTGGTCCGGCTCCCGCGAGCGACAGCCGGCGTTCCAGACGGTGCCCGGATCATCGTCTTCGTAATCCATCGTCGCGAGAGTCTGGGTCCACGCCTGCTTGCGAGCCGCGATCCTCTGGTGCCGCTCCGCGCGCCCCTTGTCGCCTGCCTTTGCGGACAGCTGACTCAGTAGCTGCGCCGCCACCAGTTTGGCGTCACCGCAGATCGGAACCGTAACCGGCTTCGTGAGTCCGATGCGGTCCGCATTGATATCGACCTGTATCACCGCCGCAGACTTTGGCCAGTAGTCGAGCCCATAGCACGGCAGGGTCGAAAAAGGATTCAGGCGCGTGCCGAGCGCGAGCACGACGTCGGCTTCCGCGATCAGTTCCATCGCCGCGCGCGAGCCGTTGTAGCCCAAGGGCCCGACGCTCAGAGGATGGTCACTCGGGAAGGAATCGTTGTGCTGATAGTTGTTGCAGACCGGCGCCTCCAGCTTTTCCGCGAGCGCCATGCACTCGGGAATCGCATTGCCGAGCACAACGCCGGCTCCCGAGAGGATCACCGGAAACCTGGCCTCCGACAACAGGCGCGCGGCCTCGGCAATCGCCCTGCCGCCCCCTGCCGGTCGCTCGAACTCCAACGCCGTCGGCAGCGGCACGTCGATGACCTGTGTCCAGAAGTCGCGGGGAATGTTGATCTGCGCGGGCGCCGAGAGACGTTTGGCCTTGGCGATGACCCGATTCAGAACCTCGGGTACGCGACTTGGATCGCGAACTTCCTCCTGATAGCCGACGATATCGCGGAACAGGGCCATCTGCTCGAGCTCCTGGAAGCCTCCCTGACCGATGGTACGGTTCGCCGCCTGCGGGGTGACCAGCAGCATCGGCGAATGGTTCCAATAGGCGGTCTTGGCGGCGGTCACAAACCCCGTGACGCCCGGCCCGTTTTGCGCGATCGCCATCGCCATCTTCCCGGTCGAGCGCGTGTAGCCGTCGCAGATGAGACCGCCGTTCGACTCGTGCGCCACATCCCAGAACGTGATTCCGGCCTTCCCAAAGAGATCGGAAATCGGCATGAAAGCCGAGCCGATGATGCCGAAGGCGTGCTCGATGCCGTGCATCTGCAGCACCTTCACGAAGGCTTCTTCCGTGGTCATCTTCATAGCAAGTGTTCCTTGGCCTTCGGCTAGCGCTTCGAACTGAATACAGTGGTCAATGCTTTGTCCGTCGCATCCGTAATGCGGTCGATCTCCTCGGGCGTGGCGACCAACGCGGGACTGAAGCAGAGCGTATTGTTGAAGCGCGGAATGGAGCGATTGGTGGCACCGATGATCACGCCTTGCGAGCTGCAATCGGCGATCACGGCCTGTACCTCTTTTTCCTCGACCGGTTCGCGCGAGGTGCGATCCCGAACCAGCTCCGCGCCGCAGAACAGGCCAATGCCGCGCACATCGCCGATGACGGCGTGACGCTGCTGCAGGGCCTTAAGATTTCCGATCAGGCGCTCGCCCATGGCCAGGGTGTTCGCCAGCAATTTCTCGTCCTCGATGATGCGCATGTTTTCCAGAGCCGCAGCCGGTCCCGAAGCACATCCGGCAAAGGTGGAGATATCGCGGAAATAGGACAGCGGGTCCTCGGGATCATCCTTGAACAGATCGAAAATGGCTTCCGAGGTGGCGACGCAGGAGATGGCGGCGTAGCCGGACGCCACGCCCTTGGCCATCGTCACGAAGTCCGGCTTGATGCCGTAGTGCTGGTAGCCGAACCACTTGCCGGTTCTGCCGACACCGCAAACCACCTCATCAATGTGCAGAAGAATACGGTGGCGCCGGCAGGTGTCCTGCACCTGCTCCCAATAGCCTGTCGGCGGTGTGATGACGCCCCCACCCGCCGTCACGGGCTCGAGGCAGATCGCTCCGATCGTATCGGGGCCCTCGCGCAGGATGACCTCCTCGATCGCCCTCGCCGCCCGCTCGCCATAGTTGGCGACGGAGCCGTACTGGCTACGGTACTCGAGGCAGTGCGGAACCTCCACGAACCCGGTTGGCAGTGGCCCATATTGCGCGCTGCGCTGCGACTGCCCACTGGCAGCGAGGGTTGCGAGCGTGGTGCCATGGTAGTCGCGCTCCCGGTACAGGATCTTGTGCTTGCGGCCGCCGTGATGACGGTGCGCGATCTGGCGCACCATTTTGAACACCTTCTCGTTGGCTTCCGAGCCGGAGTTGGCGTAATAGACGCGATCGAGGCCGGGCATCTTTTCGAGCAGGCGCTCCGCGAAGCGCGCACCGGGAATGGAGCCCGCGGAGTTGGCAAAGTAATTCATGCGCACCAGCTGATCACGCACTGCCTCGGCAATGCTGGCCCGCCCATAGCCGACGTTCACCGTCCAGACACCGCCCGAGAGGCCGTCCAGATATTCCTTGCCGTTGGCGTCCCACAGCTTGAGGCCGCGCCCTTCGACGAATACGCGCGGGTCGTTCCTTTCGAAGGCCTTGTGCTGGGTCAGGTGATGCCAGACATGTGCACGATCGGCCTCGATGACAGGACGAAATTCAGACAAAGAAGGTATGGCGTTCATGTTGCTCCGCGTGCCGTGAATAGTGAGATGAGATAGCCATTCGTAACATACAGGGTCGCGTCCTAGAAGGGCCAGAATCGGCCGAACGGTGGTGCCAGTCAGCTGACGCGCAAGAGTCAGAGGACTGCCCGGCGCTGCGCATTCGCTATAACTCGTCGTAGCGGTGAGGCTCCATCTCGAGCGTCGCCACAGCCGGCCCCCTTCCGAAGCGCAGGCGCACGCCGAATCCCAGCAGCGCGAGCCCCAAGCTGACGACGCCGAGCAGCAGCGGCGTGCGCTGCTCCGGGATGAAGGCCATCGCGAGCAAGATGCCGAACATGCCGGCAATCGCGAGATAAGTCAGATAGGGATAGGCCCACATGCGTATTCGGAGCCGCGCCGGATCCTCCCGCTCCAATCGCGCGCGCAGCCGCAGCTGCGAAACGGCGATCAGCACGTAGACGAATATCGCCACCGTTCCGTAGGAGTTGACCAGAAACGCGAATACGGTATCGCGCGAGACGTACGACATGACCACGGCAACGTAGCCGAAGACCGTGCCGAGCAGAATGGCGCGGGACGGCACGCCATTGCGGTCGAGCTTGGCAAGGCCCGCCGGGGCATCGCCGCGCCTCGTCAGCGCGAACAACATTCGCGACGACGCATATAGACCGGAATTCAGAGCGGACAGCACCGCGGTGAGGACGACCGCGTTCATGATGTGCGCAGCGGCCGGAATGCCCATCGCGGAGAGCGCACTCACGTACGGCGTGGCGATCGCCGCGGAATCCCAAGGCACCAGGCAGACGACCAAGAGAATCGATCCCACGTAGAAAAACAGGACGCGCGTGATGACGGAGTTGGTCGCCTTGGCAACCGCCTTGGCGGGCTCCGCCGCCTCGGCGGCTGCGATCGTGACTATCTCGGCGCCAAAATAGAAACCGGTGGCCGCGACGGCTCCGGTCAGGATCGGCAGGATGCCGTTTGGAGCGAAACCGCCGTGCGCCGTGAGATTGGCGACCCCGGCAACGGCCCCCGGCCATAGACCCAGGACGTAGGCGCCCGCAGCCGCCAGGAAGGCGACGATCGCAGCCACCTTGATCGAGGCGAACCAGAACTCGAATTCGCCGAAAGACCTCACCGAGATGAGATTCGTCACGGTGAGCAGCAGCAACAATGCCAGACTGACGAACCACGCCGGTGCGCCAGGCGACCAAAAGCGCACGAGACCGGCGCCGGCGACCGCTTCGAGCGCCACGACGATGACCCAGAAATACCAGTACATCCAGCCAGTCAAAAAGCCGGCCAGCTCACCGAGCGCGGGGCGGTCGCCCCATGCCAGCCTTGCATATTCGTAAAACGAACCTACCGCGGGCAGCGCGGCGGCCATTTCCGCGAGCATGCGCATCACCAGCACGACGAGCGTTCCGGTGATCACGAAGGAGAAAACCGCGGCGGGTCCGGCGGCCTTGATCACCACTCCGCTGCCGACGAAAAGCCCGGCCCCGATGACGCCGCCGAGCGCAATCATGGTCATATGCCGCTGCTTCAAGCTGTGGCGCAGCCCGCTCGACGGCGCGGCGCTGGGATCGCCCGGATTCACTCTGGTGGCCATCTCTTAGACATTCGGCATTAACTAACGGTATGCTGGCCAACGTCAAGCGGGAACTGGACGCAAGATCCTTTGAACGAATCGCGCACGGGGAGAAGAGCAAATGCTTCATCGCTCGACATCGGTTGTCCATGCTTGCGCAGGCGCGCTCTTTACCGCGGTCGTTGCCTGCACGCCGGCAGCGGCGGCTGAGGCGCAGCCGCCCGAAACGATCAAGATAGGAATCATCTCCGAGGAATCCGCGATCGCCGGCGCCGGCATCAGCCGCGGCGCGCAAGTCGCCGCCGATGCGATCAATGCGGCCGGCGGTATCAACGGCCGCAAGCTCGAAGTGATTCTGTACGACGATCATTCCTCGGCCGCCGATGCGGTGCGCGCCTTTCAGCGCGCGGCCAGTCAGGACAAGGTGGTCGCGGTGATCGGCACCTACATCAGCGAAATCGCGCTCGCGCTCGAGCCGTGGGCGGCGCGTTCGCACATTCCGTTCGTCACCACCGGCGCGGCAACCAATGAAATCAGCAAGCACGTCCATGACGATTACGACAAGAATAAATTTACCTTCCATCAATACCTGGCATCGCCGTTCATTTCCGATTCGCTGTGCGACGGCGTCAAACAGCTATTGCAGCCGCAATTTTCGATAAAATCGGCGGTTGTGCTCAGCGAGGATGCCGCCTGGACCGCGCCGCTCGATGCCGAGTACTTGATTTGCCTGCCGAAGATCGGCGTGAAGGTTCTCGACCACATCCGCTTCTCGCCCGACACCAGCGACTTCACGCCGCTCTACAACAAGATCGAGGGTGAGAAGCCCGATGTGATCGTCACCGGCATCAGCCACGTCGGCGTGCAGCCCACGGTGCAATGGGCCCAGCAACAGGTGCCGATTCCGATGATAGGCATGTCCTCGCAGGCGACGTCGGGCACTTTCTGGAAAGATACCAACGGCGCCGCAGCCGGTGTCGTCACCTTTGCCATCGCGGCTGACGGAGCCAATCTTACGCCCAAGACGCAGCCGTTCGTCGACACCTACGCCAAGCGCTTCGGCGACGCGCCGCCGTATACCGGCTTCACGACCTTCGATGCGGTATACGTGATGGCGGACGCCATCAAGCGCGCCGGTTCCACCGACGGCGAGAAGCTGGTCGCCGCTCTCGAAAAAACCGACTACGTCGGCACCGTCGGCCGCGTGCAGTTCTACGGCCGCGACAGCGAATATACGCATGCCATGAAATACGGCGCCGACTATGTCAGCGGCATCATGATGCAGTGGCAGAACGGCAAGCAAGTCACGTTGTGGCCGAAAGCGGCCCCGCAAACCAAGGTGAGCTTCCCCACTTTCGCCCAACTGAAGCGGCCATAGGGCGTGGAAATCCGCGGGCGCTACGCGCGCCGAAGGGAGTGTGCATGCTCGCTGTCCAGATCCTGATCGACGGTTTCGCGATCAGCGCGCTCTATGGCCTCGGGGCCGTAGGCTTCACACTGATGTTCGGCGTCTCGGGTGTGCTCAACCTCGCGCACGGCGCGACCATGGTGGTGGCCGCGGTCACTGCCTGGGTGGTGGCCGGGCAGTATGCGGCCAATCCCTGGGTGGCCGCGCTTGCCGGAACGGCCGCCGGCGTGATCACGGCGTTCGCGACCTATTATCTCGTCGTGCGGCCGATCCAACGTTCTCGATCGGTCCCGGCGGCGGAAAAGGAGATTTTCGTGCTGACGGGCACGCTGCTCTGGGGCATCATGATTCAAGAAGCGGTGGCGTACTTCTACACCGACAACCCCAAGACGGTGCAGCCGTTGATCGCCGGCGTGATGCAGATCGGCGGCGTGCGCACGCCCATCAACGAACTGTTGATCGCGGTCATCTGCTGGACCGTGATCGGTCTTCTCTGGCTGCTGGTCAACCGCTCGAAGGCGGGCAAGGTGCTGCTGGCCGCGTCGATCAATCCGCGCGCCCTGACGCTTTTGGGATTCGAACTGTCGCGGGTGTACCTGCAGGTTTGGGCGATCTACGGCGTGCTCGCGGGAATTGCCGGCGTGCTGCTCGCGACCTTTCTCGGCGCGAGCTCGGCGCAGGCGAGCCAGCTCACCGCCAGCGCGTTCTCGATCGTGGTGCTGGGCGGCCTCGGCAGCGTGTCGGGCTCGCTGCTCGCCGCCTATGTGGTGGGCTATCTCGAGACGCTCACGGCCTATCTGATTTCTCCCGCCTACCGCACGGTGCCGGCACTCATCTTGCTGGTGGTCGTCATTTACGTTCGGCCGCACGGGCTGTTGGGCCGGCGATGACGGATACAGCTGCGCGGATTGCTGGGCTCGCGGCAGGCTTGGATTGCGCTCGCGTTGGCGGCGGTACTGGTGACTCTGCCCTGGGTGGTATCGGCGTATATTCTCGGTATATTGACGATCGCCTATTATTTCGGCGTGTTCGCGATGTCGTGGGATCTTCTGTTCGGCTTCGCCAACGAGGTCAATTTCGGCCCCACCTTTCTCATCGGCTGCGGCGCCTACGCGGCCGGATTGCTCAATGCGCACGAAGCGCCCATATGGGCGTGCCTGATCGCCGGCGGAGCGGCAGCGGCGCTGCTGGGCGGCGTCGTGCTCGCGGTTCCGGCATTGCGGATTGAGCGGGCCTGTATTTCGGGCTGGCGACCCTCGTCGCGGTTCTGCTGCTGCAGCAGTTCATCGTCATATTTGCCAGCACCACCGGCGGCGAGATCGGCCTGACGATGAACGACATCCTGTCGACCGAAGCCGGTCACCAATTATTGGTATGCGCTCGGCTTCATGACGGCGTCGCGGCGTTGGTTCTTTTCACTCTGTCGCGCTCGCCCGTCGGCCTGATCCTGCAGGCCAGCGGACAGGATCGGATCGGCGCGTCGGCGCTTGGCTTCAACGTCGTCAAGCACAAACTTGCCGCGTTCTGCATCAGCGCCGTGTTCTCCGGGCTGGCGGGTGCCATGCTGGTGTTTTACCTGGGCACCGCCTCGGTGGGAACGGTGGTCGACGTGGCCGTGGGCGTGCAGGTCATCATTGCCGCGGTGCTGGGCGGCCGGCGCACCATCTTGGGTGCCGCCATCGGCTCGATCTTTCTCATCCTGGCGGGCGAGGCGTTGCGCCCGTTGGGTCAGCTCAGCACCTTCGTGGTGTCCGGTATTGCCCTGCTCGTCATCCTGTTTTTTGCCGACGGACTGATGGGCTTGCTGTTGCGCCGGCGGGGTGACACATAAACGACATGCGTGATGCACGGGGCTCGGCCGCGACGGCCGCCGCAGCCGCCACGCCGCTGCTGGCCGTGCAGGGTCTGACGAAACGCTTCGGCGGCTTGGTGGCGGCCAAGGACATCACGTTCCAAATCGGCGCGGGCGAAATCCTCGGCCTGATCGGCCCGAACGGCTCCGGGAAAATCCACCGTGATGCAAGTCATCATGGGACATCCAGCGGCCAAATGCGGGCGCCGTGCGCGTGCAGGGCGTCGATGTCGCGGGCTGGCCGCTCGCATCGCATCGCCCAGCCAGGGTGTCGGCATTGTATTCCAGCATTCCCGGCCGCTGCACCGGCAGACCGTACTCGAAAATATCATGCTCGGCCTGCTGCCGGATAAGTTGCTGAAGTTGGTTGCGCGACCGGCACGTGCGCGAAAGAGCGCAGCGAGATCGCGGAGCGGGTCGGGATTGGGCGGCGTATTGAACCGCAAACCGAGTACCCTCCCATTCGCCGATCTGCGCCGCATGGAGCTCGCCAAAGCCATCGCGCGCGACCCAAGGTGGTGCTGATCGACGAACCCTTCGCGGGTTTAACCGCGAGCGAAATGGATTCCTTTGCCCGGCTGATCGCGGATTTCCGCGCCGACGGGCCGCGCCGTCCTTCTGGTCGACCACAACGTCAAGAGCATCGCCGCATTGGCGGACCGGGTTTTCGCCATGTATCTGGGCGAGCGCATCGCCGAAGGTACGGCCGAGGAAGTCACGCGCGATCCCACCGTCCGCCGCGTTTATCTCGGCGGCGGAATCGATGTCGCCAACCGCCCGCCGCGCACCGCCGGCGAGCGCCGATTGCTACAGGTCGAGAATGTCAGCGTCCTCTATGGCAAGGCGCAGGCGCTCGAGGGCGTCTCGCTTCACGTGCACGAGGGCGAATCCGTGTCCGTCGTCGGCCTGAACGGCGCCGGCAAGACGACCTTGTTCAATGCGATATCAGGACTGGTGCCCTACAGCGGCCGCATCGTGTGGAACGGCGAGGTATTGCGCGGCCGCAGCGGCGCCGCCATCGCGCGCAGCGGAATCGTGCAATGCCCCGAAACCCGCGAACTGTTCGGCGATATGGACGTGCGCGAGAATCTCGACCTGGCCGGCCAGCACCTGTCCGCGTCGGAGGGCTCGCGGCAACTCGAATGGCTCTACCTGCTCTTCCCGCGGCTGCGTGACCGCGAGCGTCAAATCGCCCGCACCATGAGCGGCGGCGAGCAACAGATGCTGGCCATTGCCCGATCACTGATGATGCAGCCCAAGCTATTGATCCTGGACGAGCCCACCCTCGGGTTGGCTCCGGTCATCTTGGAACAGATCTCGAACGCGCTGGAACAGCTGCGCAGCACGACATCGATTACCGTGCTGCTCGGCGAGCAGAATGTCACGTTCGCTTTGCCGCACGCGGATCGAATCTACGTCCTGGACCACGCGCGCATCGTCTGGGAAGGCGAACCATCGCGTTTCGCCGCCGAGGCTGCCGCGACCTATCTGTAGACTCGCGCGATGGGGAGAAAGATGCGAAAACTCGCCATGGCCGTCCTGCTCTTGTCGACCGGCGGCGTGGCCGCGTGCGGTGACCACGGCCGGCCGGCGGCGGCCGAGGCTGCCTTGAATGTCTATTCCTGGGCCGACTACATCGCTCCCGACACGGTCGCGAACTTCGAACGCGAAACCGGCATCAAGGTGCGCTACAGCACCTTCGAGACCAACGAAGTACTGGAAACCAAGCTGCTGACGGGCCATACGAATTACGACATCGTGGTGCCGACGGATTTCGTGTTCGAGCGCCTGACCAAGGCCGGCGTTTTCCGCAAGCTCGACCAGGCGGCGTTGCCGAACCGCATCAACCTGGATCCCGACATCATGCAAAAGCTCGCCATACACGATCCCGGCAATCTGTACGGCGTGCCCTATCTGTGGTTCACAACCGGCCTCGGCTACAACATCGACCAGGTGCGGGCGCGCCTCGGATCGGCGGAGTTCGACAGCTGGTCGCTGCTGTTCGATCCGAAGAACGCGGCCAGGCTGCAGGACTGCGGCATCCTGATCATCGATTCCCCAACGGACGTCATTTCCTCCGTGTTGATCTACCTCGGCAAGGATCCCGCCAGCCGCGATCCGGCCGATCTGAACGCCGCTGCCGACACACTGATGAAGATTCGCCCCTTTGTGCGGGCGATCGATTCCGTCGCGATCATCGGCGATCTCGCGAGCGGCAGCCTGTGCTTGATCCTCGGTTGGTCGGGAGACGTCATGCTGGCACGCTCGCGTGCGCTCGAAGCGTCCAACGGCGTAAAAATACGCTACTTCGTGCCGCGCGAGGGCGGCCTGATCGGCGCCGACATGATGAGCATACCCGCGGACGCGCCGCACCCGCGCAACGCCGAGATCTGGCTGAACTATCTGATGCGCCCGGAAGTCATGGCCGGAATTACCAATGCGGTGAAGTATCCGAATGGCAACCGCGCCTCGCTGGCGCTCGTCCAGAATGCGATTCGCAACGACCCGGCGATTTATCCCGATGCCGAAACGCGCGCCAAACTGCATAGCCTCCCCGCGACGCCGCCCGAGCTTGCTCGCTTGATGACGCGCCTGTGGACGCGGTTCCGCACCGGCCAGTGAGGCCGGCGTCAATTGGTTTGCGCGTCGACTTGCCGTAGATGCGATAATTGCCGCACTGGGCGGCGATTATGGGTGCCCCGTGACCGGCGGGGGGAACAATGATTGAGGACAAGCGATTTCATGCGGTATTGCGCGATGGCAATCGCTTTACCCTGCTCGGCGACGGGCGTGAATTTTTCTCCCATATGCTGGCGGCGATCGACGCCAGCCGACTGTACGTGCTCGCTGAGTTCTATCTGGTCGAGTCGGGCCGGGTCATGGACGACTTCATCGCCGCGTTCGCCCGCGCCACCCAGCGCAACGTCCGCGTCCGAGCGATGTTCGATGCATTCGGGGCGCGCGGATTGAGCGAGGCGGACAGGTCCCGCCTGCGAGCCGCGCAGGTCGACCTGGTGTTTTTCAATACCCCGCGCTGGCGAACTTTCCCCCGCTTGTTTTTGCGCGATCATCGCAAGCTCTTGCTCATCGACGGCGCCGTTGGCTTTACCGGCGGTACCGGGCTTGCGGACATGTTCAGCCCGGATGCGCGGCCGGACAGCTATTGGCTGGACTGCATCGTGGAGATGGCCGGGCCGGTGCTGGACGATTGGCACCGACTCTTTGCGCGCACCTGGTGGCGCAGCGCGCGCCGCGAACTCGATGTCGACATGCGTCCGGGCGAGGTGCAAAAGCCGGGAGAACGCGGCGGCGTTGCCGCCAGCAGCGGACCGGGGCCCAATCAGCTCGAGCGTTCGGTGAGAAAACACGTACGCCAGGCCAGAACCCGGGTGTGGATTGCAACCGCCTATTTCTGGCCGTCGAATCGATTGCGCCGCGCCCTGCGGCGGGCGGCGCGCCGCGGCGTGGATGTACGGCTGCTGCTCCCGGGTCCCCATACCGATGCTCCGGCGGCTCGCGGTGCCGCTCGCCTGTTCTACGCGCGACTTCTCTCGAGCGGCGTCGTGATCTATGAGTACCAACCGACTTTCCTGCACAGCAAGCTCGTGTTGTGCGACGGCTGGGCATCGATCGGCTCGAGCAATTTGGATCGATGGGGCGTGTTGTGGAACCTGGAAGCGAACCAGGAAATCGAATCGCCCGCGTTCGCCCGCCAGGCCGAAGACATGCTCGCGAAGGCGTGTGCTCGAAGCGTCGTATTGCGCGACGCGCGCGACGTCCGGCACGGCTGGAGCGTGCCGTTGTGGCTACTGATCGCGAGAGCGATTTTGGCGTGGAGTACGCGAGCGGTGGCGCGGCTTCGGCGCTGAATGACTGACCTGCCGCACCAACCCCGTGGATTTGCCCGCCCCGCGAGCCGATATTGGTTGCGCAATGCGCCTCGATTGATGGTGGGATATCTGGCCTGGCTCAATCGCCGGCAAAACCATCCACGACGTTATCTGCTGCTCGCGCTCGCCCTGATCACCGCCTGGGCGGTCATCGCGGCGCTATTGTTCGCCGTTTTGCAGCCGGCCACGGCAGCGGCGCTCGCGTGGATGCATCGGCATGAGTTCCCCCTTGCCGGACTCTCGGCATGCATGACGGCGGCTCTGGTTGCGCGCCGCCACGCGGCGCAGCGAAGCGAGGCGCCTCGGTCGTGGCTGGCGGCTCTGCCTGTGCGGCGGGCGACCGCCCGATGGGAGGCATTGGCGATCGCGGCGGCGCCGGCGCTTGGCGCAATATGCATCGTGGCGGCCGCCGGCGGCACGGCTTGGATGGCGGCGCTGTTCGCTGCCGATCCCGCGCCGGTCGCGCTGGCGTCGACATGGATTGCGGTCACAGCGGGCATCGTCGTAGGTGCGATGATCGGTTACTGGGTGCCGGTGCCGAAGCCAATCGAAGTGCAGCCGGGATCCCGTTATGTTCCGCGTCCGCGCGCGCCGGGCGCGAGACCTCCGGCACCCTCGCTGTCCGCGCTCGGCCGATGGCCGGTTCGTCAGATGTTTGCGAGCGCGCGGCCGAAAGCCGTGAGCCGGGCGGTGCTGCCGATTCTGTTGACGGTGCCGCTGGGTTCCACGGCGGACGCGGCCATGTTGGTGATTGCCATGTCCGCCGTGCTGGGGGCGGTGTTGCTGTTGGTCTCGGCAATCATCAGCGTGAGCAAGGAGAGCTGCCGCTGGCTGCAGCCATTGCCGCTGCCGCGCGCCCTGCTGGCTCGTGCTCTGCTCATTCGACCGCTGGCGGTGATCGCGGCTGCGGCGCTGATCGCAGCGTGGCTCCTTTGGGTCATGGGCGACGCGGACCGGCGGTGAGCGGCCGCAACTTGGAGATCCGGGGCCTTCGTGCAGGGTACGGCACGCGCGTGATCCTCGAAGAGATTTCCCTCGCGCTCGAGGCCGGCGAATGGTTTGCGCTGATGGGTCCGAACGGCAGCGGCAAGACCACCCTGCTCGACTGCGTCGTGGGCCGGCTCACCGTCGCTCGCGGCGACGTGCGCATCGCGGGTTGTTCGCTCATCGAAGATCCGCTCGGCGCGAAACGGCATCTTGGCTATGCGTGCGCGCCGGAAAGCCTGCCGGGTCTCCTGACCGCCCGCCAGTGTCTGGAGGTGCACGCCGGAGCGAAGGGTCTATCGACCGTCGACGCGGAGCTGCTGAGGTTCGCCGATGAGTTGCAGTTCCTACCGTATCTCGAGTCCTTTGTCGACACGCTTTCGCTGGGCACGCGTCAAAAGCTGTCGATACTCCTCTGCCTGCTCGGCGATCCGAAACTGATCGTTCTGGACGAGGCTTTCAACGCGCTGGATCCACGGAGCGCGCTGGTCGTAAAGCGCCACCTGCGCTTGCGCCTCGAGCGCGGCGGAGCCGCGGTACTGATGGCGACGCATGCCTTGGACATCGTCGAGCATCACGCGGACCGGGCGGCCCTATTGATGGATGGCCGAATTCAGCGGGAATGGCGGCAACAGGAAATCGCGGAATTGCGGCTGAAGGGCACAGGATTCGAAGCGGCGCTCGCGCAATCCATGCCGCAATGAAGCGTATCATCGCGCGCACCAATGAAAATCTGCGAGAGACCCAGAATGCCGAACAACAGGAATTCGAGTGTGAATCATGGGACGAGCGGCGCCCGCCGGCGGATCCTCACCGCCATTGCCGTGGCCGCCGGCGCAATCGCGTCGGCGACGAGCGCCGCTGCGGCGCAGCCGCCTGCCTCGCCGGATTCCTCCACGGACCGACTGGTGCATCGCTATTTGCAGGTGGCGATCGCACCGACTGGGACTTACGTGGCATCGGTCGAGGGTGATTCGCCGCGCGGGGGCTATCACCCGGAGGTACGCGATCTCGTCATTCGCCGCGTCGCGGACGGCACCGAGACGCGCGTAACGTTGCCATGCGGCCGGGTGCCGCAGTGCTGGCCGGCCTCGCCCGCATGGAGTCCCGACGGCAAGCACTTGAGCTTCGCGCTGCGCGCGCCCCACAGTCATGCGTACGCGGTTTATGATGTCGCCCCGAACGGGACGGGTTTGCAGCAGCTGCTCGCGTTCAGCGGCACCCTCACCGAATTGAAGTACGGCAGCGACGGCACGCTCGCCATGCTCGCGATTGAGAATGCTCGCAAGGAAGTCGGTGCCACGGAGGCCGGCGCGGCGATCGCCGGCGACCTCGATGCGGCGCCCACCGAGCAGCGGATCGCCGAGCTCGCTGACGGGTCCTTAAGATGGGCTTCACCGGCGGATCTGTTCGTCTATGAATACGATTGGCGTCCGGCCGGCGCCGGCTTCGTTGGCACGGCCGCGCCCGGCGACGGCGACAAAAACTGGTGGACCGCCCAGCTGTACGCCTTTGCTCCCGATGGGCAGGCGCGGATGCTGTACACGCCCGCCGACATTCGGCAGCAACTCGCCGATCCGAAGGTGTCGCGCGACGGCAAAACCGTGGCCTTCATTGCCGGAATCATGAGCGATTTCGGTTCGACCGGCGGCGACGTGTATACGATGGCGCTCGACGGCGGGGCTGCATTCAACGTGACGCCTGGCATTCAAGCCTCTGCGACATCACTCGCATGGAGCTGCCACGGAACTCTGCGCGCCGCGCTGCTCGCGGGCGATCAGCACCAGATTGTGGAATTCGGCGCCGGCCATTTGGCGGCCCCGCCGCGCGTCCTGTGGAGCGGTACCGAATCGCTGCACGGCGAGGAAGCCGGTGGGTCTTGGTCCTGCCCGTCGGAAACGCTGGCGGCCGCCTATGAAACTTTCACCACCGCACCGGAGATCCGCGTCGGCCGCGTCGGCCATTGGCGCGATCTCACCCATGAGAATGCCGGCCTGACCGCGCCGTTCGAGGTTCGAAGTCTCAAGTGGCGCAATGAGGCACTCGACGTGCAGGGGTGGCTGCTGATGCCGCTGCACGCCGGCGGCAAAATCCCGATGGTGACCGTCGTGCACGGTGGGCCGGCCTCGGCCTCGCGTCCGGAATTCACCGGGCCCGGTCTACGGGCGGCGCTGATCCAGCGGGGCTGGGCGGTTTTCTATCCGAACCCGCGCGGCAGCTTCGGACAAGGAGAGCGCTTTGCCGCCGCCAACGTCCGCGATTTCGGCTACGGCGACCTGCGCGATGTGCTGACGGGCATCGATGCGGCGGTACACGCCGCGCCCATCGACGAGGCGCGGCTCGGATTGACCGGCGGCAGCTATGGCGGCTTCATGACCATGTGGGCGGTAACGCAGACGACCCGCTTCAAGGCGGCGGTTGCCGCCGCGGGCTTGAGCAACTGGCAGTCGTATTATGGCGAGAACGGCATCGACGAGTGGATGCTGCCCTACTTCGGCAGCTCGGTATACGACGACCCTGCGGTGTATGCGCGCTCCTCGGCGATCAACTACATCAAGAACGTGCACACGCCCACATTCGCGTACGTGGGAGAGCGCGACATCGAATGCCCTGCGCCTCAGACCCAGGAATTCTGGCACGCGCTCAAGGTCGAGGGCGTGCCGACTGCGGTCATGATCTACCCCGGCGAGGGCCATGGCCTCCGCGATCCAAAGAACGCACAGGATGCGCTCGAGCGCACCGTCGCCTGGTTCGACAAATACTTGAAATAATGATCTTTCGCCGCTTCGGCGACGGCTGCGGGTTCATTCGTCAACAGCCGCGCAGCTGATCTTGACGTTCGTGACGTTGGCGGAGCCGATGGTTCCCGATCGGTTGCTGACGCTGCAAGTCTCGCCCTCCGGCGGTGTCTGCACCGCCACGGAGTATGCCGCGCCGCCGGCCAGCGGCGTCGCGAACACGAAATTCTCGCTGCTAGCGTTGCTCGTGTTCGTCAACGTCAGTGCATCGCCGCCATTGTCGAGGAGCGTAATGGAGGTCCCGCTCGGGAACCCGGTTACTGTGCCGCCGACGGTAAAGGTGGACGCCGCAACCGGCGTCACAACAATGGTCAGGATCGCCACCGCCGGCGTCGTGCCCGCAGCACCCTGGCAGCTCAGCGTATACATCGTCGTGACGCTGGAGCCCACCGCCTGCGGGGGGACCACGTCGTAGTAGCTTGGGCTAAAGGTGGGCGGCAGGCCGGTCTGATTCAAACCGTTCGCGGTCGTCGCGTCGGTGGGATCCGAGAGCGTGCAACCTTCGGCCATCACACCGCTCGAGACCCACGTCAGCTCCGCAACATTGCCGGTCGGACTGTTGGTAATGCTGTAGGTATTGGTGTACGCGTTAGCGCTGCTGATAGGAGTGAGCCCGCCCGCCGTGAAGGAGGTGACCATCGGCTGCGGATTACAAATGAGCGTCGCCATCCCTTGAACGTTGCCGGGGGCCGTGGCCGTAATGGTCGCCGTGCCGCCGTTGGCCGATGCGACACAGGTCGCGACGCCGGTGCTCGCGTTCACGGTGGCAACGGTGATCGGCTGGGAACTCCAGGCAACTTGGTTGGTAATGTTTTGCGGATTGCCCACGTTGTAGGTGCCGGTGGCGACAAATGCCTGTTGCGCGCCAACGGCCGCCGACGCAGCTTGCGGCGACACGGCGATCGACTGCAGCACCGGCTGCGCGGTCACCGTCACCGTCGCGGCCGCCAGACCCTGTGCGGTGGATCCGGCCGCGCTGCAATTCAACGACGCAATATAAGTGCCGGGCGTCGTCAGGTTCCCCGTCGATACCGTACCGCTGCCCCCTCCCGTGAATGGCGTCGTCAACAACGTACCCTGGCTCCCGGAAACCGTGCAACTCGAGGGTTGATACGTCAACGGGTAGGTCGGCGTCGCCGGACCCCAACTCAGCTGCAGAGCATTTCCGGTGCTGACCGTAGTCGACGAGAGCGACAGCGTCACGCATGGCGGCACGTTCGTCGCCGGCCAGGTCGCGTTCGGCACCTGCATGAGGAAGTAGGCGTCGACCGTCAGGAACAGATTCGCGAGCCGTCCATCGATCTCGCCGAGCGGATTGTAGTTGCCGCTCGGCGGCGCGCCGGGCAGAAAGGCGCTGTAGTTGGCGCGGCCGTAGGCATCCGCCGAAGCGATCGAGTTGGCGGCGCAGCTATAGCCGTCGACCGCGTTGTTGTTGACCGCGCTGTTGAAGTACGCCTGACTCTGCAGCACGTAGCCCTGCAGTTGCATCGACACGTTGGTAGCGATGGTGGTGGCTGCCTGTATGGTCGAAAGCAGATTGACGAATTTGGTGTTCACGAAGCCGGGCAGACCGCTGCCCTGGCCCGAGCCCAGGCCGCTCGGAGCCGCATTGAGCCCCAAGCCAAATGCCAGCATCGACGCGCCTTTGAGATTGCTGCCGCTGCTGTCGCAGAAACCGATGGTATCGATGAAAAACGGCATCGTCAGATCTTCGACGATCGTGCCCTCCACGGTCGGCAGGTCCGATCGCGGCGCCCAGGCCACCATCGGCAACTGCGGGAAGATCATCGGCACCTTCGGGCAGGTCAAATCGTAGGGTCCGGGGAGAGGCACCGTGGGATCGAGCACCGTGGTAAAGAACACGTTGTTGGCGTTCTCATCCGCCGCGAGCGCGGTTCCCTCGACAACCTGGAAAGCCGCGCCGCTGCTGCCGGAATGGCCGCAGAGGAACGGCGGTAATACCGTATGCGGAAATCCCGGGCAATAGTTCGCCACGTCAAGCGTCCCGCCATTGCAACTCCAAATCCCGCCGATGATCTGCACCCGCGGATCGTTCGGCACCGAACAGGCGGTATCGAGGATTTGCGCATTCGCGAGCGCCGGATTGTTGATGGTGCCCGGTCCCGACAGCTGCAGCGTGAGCTGCGGGCCGATGGGACTGCACGTGTTGGGAGCGATGCAATCAGCCGCGGGCAGCGAGCCCGACATCGTGACCGCGAGGCCGAACGGACCTTCCAGGCCCTTGGCGATTTTCGCGAGCGGCGTCGTATTCGAGCGCCCCGCCGGCGGTGCGCCGTACTGCAGGATCTCCCCGCCGCTGGAGGAGAGGAGTTGTGCGACGAACGCATAAGGGACGTTGAGGTACGAGCCGACCTTGACCCTCTGCACGTTCGCGCCGAATCCGTCCGCGAAATCCGCGATGAACGCCTCCTGGCTCGAATCGAAGCGGATGAGGCGCCCGTCGACCGTCGCGAACAGCAGGCTCACCCCTTTCGTCGTCGCATCCTGGGGCCAGATGTCCATGCCGAGCGGCAACGCGCTCTTGGCCTTGAACTGCGCCAGAGTCACGGCGGTCGAGCTCGGACCGCCGAGTGCTCTCGATGTGTTGATCACGCCGCTGATCGCCGCTTCGGCATAGACGATCACCCGGGCGTTGAACGAATCGCCGACGAGCACAAGCAGATCGCCGGCGTTCCAGGCAGGCGCCGCGGTACCGTCGGGCGTCGCCGCGGTGCCGGCCACCAACACCTCGGCGAGCGCGAGGGTCTTGACGCCGCCGAAGCTGTCGTCGATCAGGATGGGCGCGCCATAGTTGCCGGTGGTCGCGCTGTACGGCAGTACCCACAGCGACGGAGTCGGATCGGCCTTGGAACTCGGCGAGATCACATAGAGGTTCCCGGTCGAATCCACCGACAGGCCGACCGGATACGCGGGGCCGGAACCCTTCCCTTTGGCGGCCCAGTTGAAGATGACGGTCCCCGTGCCGTAACTCGGACCGGAGTAGCGCACGATCTGGTTCTTCAGGATGTCCGAGGCGATGAGGTCGAGCGTGCCGGAATAGGAGTTGGGGGCCCAGACGATTGCGTCGAATGCGCCATGCTTGGCGCCGTCGCTGTTGAGCGGCGCCTGGGTGCCGCTCAACAGCGCCGAGTTCGGGTTAGGCGGACTGCTCGTACTCAGCTGGAGATTGTAGATCGAATTGCCGATCGTATTGGCGGCCGTGACCTGCAGCGCCGGGCCCTGGTACGCCGTGCCGCCGTGTGCACTCGCCACCGCGAGAAATCCGGCGGTCGCAAGCAGAATGCGGTGGAATCGCATCATCCCTCCATGACATTCCCGTCACCGGGAACGTCTCCCTACTCGTCGCGCCGTGGATTGCCCAGGGCACGTTTCTTCAGCTTTTTTTCGCTGCGCCTGATGCACATCAGGGAGGTTCAGCGATATTGAACAACCGTATCACAGTTATTGCCGCGATCGCCACCACGCATTCTTACGAGTCGTCGTCATTCATCCGATTCGCCGTCGCCAGCCAGAATATGTCATCTGCGCCCCGCAGCCTGCTGCAAGGCGCTGGCGAGCGGCGTCGTCTTTGTGCCCGAGGAACCCGCCGTCGCCATCGCCGGTGCGGACGGATTTCGGTGTCGTTCTCGGTTGTGCAACTCGTCCACATAGCGGCGCGTCAGAGTTCGATACACGAATGGCGCGCCATTGTCTTGCTTCAGGATTTCGTAGCTATGGGTCAGCGCCGTGTCCGCCTCCGGGTAGCGGCCAAGTCCGGTAAGCGCTGCACCCTCGGCGCTTTCGGCAATGGCCGTGCGCCAGTGGTCGGCAGAAAGCGCCTTGGCGTAGATACCCTTGGCGGTCTGCGCCAATTGTAGAGCCTCCGGAAATTGACCCTCGGCGTCCCTCAGGATCGCAAGCATCATCAGGCTCGACGCGACATCCGGCTGCCCATCGCCGAACAGGCGGCGCCGCATCGAGAGACCCTCCGCCAGGAAGTGATCGGCCTCACCGAAATTTCCAGCCATGGTCTCCCAGAAGCCCATCACGTTGAGCGCGAATGCGATCGACGGATGATCGGGCGGATAAGCCTTGCGAAAGATCGCCAATACCTCGCGAACGTTGGCGAGCGCGTCCTTCGACTCGCCGCGCTCGAACTGCAGCGAGGCGAGATTGAAAAGCGTGTGTCCGACCTCCGGATGGTTTGCGCCCAGCAGCTCGCGGCGCATCTCGAGCGACATCCGGTACAACCGCTCGGCCTCGGCGAAATCTCCTTTATCTTGCAGGGTCGAGGCAAGGTTTTCGAGACCGGTGGCAATCTCCGGATGCTTGTCGCCGAGCAGACGCCGGTTCATCGCAAGCGCTTCCCGGAAGTACTTTTCCGTACCGTCAATATCGCCGTTACGCTGCAGCAGCATTCCCATATCGCTGAGCACCTCGGCCAAATCCGGATGCGGTTCGTCGCCGCGCAACTGACGCTGCATGGCGACGGCGCGCTGCATCAGCGGAATCGCGGCGTTGAGGTCGCCGCCGTCGGCCACGGCGCGGGCGAGATCCTTGAGTGTGCGCGCAACGTCCGGATTTGACTCGCCGTACAGCGTCTGCTGAAGCGCAAGCGCCTCGCGCAAGCTTTTTTCCGCCTCGGGAGTGCGTCCGTCTTCGGCGAACAGTGTCCCGAGCCCATAGAGCGAGTTCGCGAGTTGGATTTGGCTTGGCCGGTCGCCGGGGCGTACCGCCTCGATATGAATGGCATTGCGGTAGGCGGCTTCGGCGGCGCCGTATTCCGCCTGCAATCCGAGCAAATCACCCTGATGGCTCAGTGAAGCCGCCAACTCGAGCGGATCGACGCCTGCCAGGCTGCGCCGCGTCGCCACGGCTCGATCGATGAGCGGGCGCGCCGCGCCGAACAGGCCGAGCCCCATGTACACCGTGCCAAGGGTATCCATCAGCCTCGCCTGGATGGCGGGTTCCTTGGCGAGTTCGGTGTCGACGCGCGCGGCGCCTTTGTCCAGCATCTCGCGCGCCGTAACGGTGTTGCCGCGCGCTTCGCTCGGATCCGAGATCCTGAATAAATCGACGAGGAACTTGGTCGTCTCCCTGGCCGTGCGCGCCTCCGCTTCGGCGCGCACCGTCAGGCGCTGCGCCGCGGCTCGCTGCACGAGCGCGTACCCGGCAAGGCCGCTGGTCAGCACCATGCCGACCAGCGCCGAGCAGGCGACCGCGAACAGCCGGCGATTGCGCCGCTGTTGTTCGCGCCGCTTCAGCGAATCGAAGCCCACGCCGAGCAGACCGGCGAGCAGCTTGAGCTTGGCGTTATTCCGCCCATCCTTGCCCGGGCGCGCGTCCGCTGCGATGGGCTCGCTGTGCACATCGCTCAATCCGCCGTTCGCTCCCATCCGAAAGCGCAGCGCCGGCGGGAAGCACTCCTCGGCTTGGCGGCCCGGCATGTCGCTGGCGTTCGGCTCCCCCTCCACGATGAGACAGAAGATCCGGTCCTCGCGGCCGAGGCGCTTGAAGGCGAGGATCTCCTCGTTGACCCATTTCGACTTCGCGGCCGAGGGCGAGCAGATCACGACCTGGCAGTCGGAGTCTGCGAGCGCCGCATTGATCAGCGTCCCCAGATCGGTGGCGCTCGCCAATTCATCGCGATCGCGAAAGATCGGCGCGAGGCGCTTCGGCACGGCCCCGCGTTCGGTCATGGTGCCGATCAACGGCTTGGGCGGACGGTACTTCTCGAGGGATGCGTGAAGCCAGGAGGCCCATCGCGAGTCGGCGTGGCTGTAGCTGATGAAGGCTCGGTACTTGGTCGCGTCCATGCAGCTGCCTCGTTTTTCAGCACCCTATACCCAGCATCAGTTAACCAGATATTTTGCGAGACTCGAGCGGTCAAGTCCAGCGCCATGGCGCGATGTAAGCGGGTTCCGACGATAGTTTGGGAGATAACTGACGGCTGAACGGCGCCGCTCACCACCTGGATTCGGTTGCTAGGAGAACTATGCTCGGGACCGAGGTTGATCACGGGGCACGGGGGTTTGCATATGAAAACGGCAAGATTGGCATGGTTGGTCTTGGGGCTCACCGTCGTATCGATTACCGCGAACGCAGAACCGGAAATCGCCAACCGTTCCGACAGTGACCGTGCGACTCGGGTACTTAGCGGCGATCGCGATACCTACTGGAGGGATCTCTCCGGCAGGCGGTTCAATTTTACCGACGGCAGCCAGATTCGCGGCGACCGGATTCGCGGCGATGGGGATCGCACGCCAAGCGGGTCCGCCGCTGCGGTCGCGACACCGAGCGCTGTCGCGGCACCTGAAATCGACCCCGCGTCGGCGGCGAGCGGTCTCACATTGCTGTTGGGCGGCATCGCGGTCCTGCGCAGTCGTCAAAAGCCAGCCGCACGCGGGTAGGAAATACCCTAGAACTCTTCGGGGGCAGCACACACCCTCTACACTGTTTCCTACGGTCGCTTGCGTGGCCAATCGCGACAAATGACTGCGCGATCTGTAGTCTCCATTTCCTCGTAAACTCAATCACGGGGTATCTTGTGGCTCCCCTTGGCCGACCTCGTCCTGCAATTGCAGGAATCCAGGCGGTCGAGCGCGCCCGCCACCTGATCAGGCGAAATGGACGCTAGCTCGTCAGCGCCGCGCGCAGTGCCTTGATCTGGTCCGCCGCCGCCCCAAGCAGATCCTTGCACTGCGCCGCACCCAGCCCGAGGCGCTGAAACGGCGGACCCGCGGTCACTGTGTCATTGAGCAACTCGCGGTGGAACACGCACGACTCGAGCGCCTTCGCCGCGATGAGCACGTCGGTTAGGCCATCATCGCCGCCAGTGGTACGGTCGAAGTTCTGGTCGGCCACGGCCGCGACGATTGCAGCCGGAAATTTCCAGTGCTTGAGGATCGAGCTTGCGATTCGTGGATGCCATTCCTCCACCACTTGCTCCCATGCTTTGCTTGCGCCGCCGCCGCTGGCGCGAAGCGGCGCATTCACGGTGATGTAGAGATGACCGATGTTATGCATGAGCCCGGTCATCAGCGCCTCGTCAGGTTTTGCAGCGCGAGTCTCGCGCGCGAGCACGTAGGCGATCGATGCGACGAGCGTACCTTTGCGCCATAGTTCGCGAATGTGCGGGCGGAATTCTGCCTCGCCGGTGCCGAGCTCCATCTGCTGCAGCGAAAACGAGACGGCCGTGCAGCGCACCAGCTGGTGGCCGAGACGGGTCACTGCCTGCTTCAGGTCGGTGATCTGCTGCGACGAAGGGTTGAGGAATGCGGAGTTCGCGAGCCGCAAGATGCGGGCGGCAAGCGCGGCATCCGCCCCGATGACCTGCGCGATCTGGGTCCGTGCCGCGCGTGGATCCTCGAGGACCTGCTGCACCCGAACTGCGATGCCCGGAAGCGACGGCAGGCGGACGTCGCCGGCTGCGACTTCGCTCGCGAGTTTGCGGATCACGCCACCCGGGCCCGGCTCACCGGGTAATGCATCTCGTGTCAGCGACTTGGCGTTTCCCACTGCAGCACCTGGCCCGGAGAGTTCCTCCAGTCCGTTGTATCGGCAGGGTTTGCCCGGGCTTGAGCGGGTGGGTTGCGCGGCGCCGTCGGGCGAGCCGCTCAGCTCACCCGCTCCTGGCTAGCGGCCCATTCTAAAGGACAGGTCGATCCCGAACGTGAGCGGCTGCGCCATGGCCGTCCGGTTGAAGGTCTGGACATTCACGTTGATCGCCGATGCGTTGGTCAGGAGCGCCACCTTGTTGGTGACATTGTTCGCGAACAGGGCAACCGTCCAGTTGGAACCTTCGACTCCCGCGCGGAGATTGGTCAAGTCATAGCTTGGCAGATAATTAGCCTGCGCGGTGGTATCGATCCGCGAGCCGACGTAGTTGTTGTCGACGCGTCCGATGAGCGCAAGTTTGTCGGTGATGCCGTGCCGGTAAGCGAGCGACGCGGATGCCGTCACCTCCGGAACTTCTTGCACACGCTCGCCGATGGTCGTGGCCGGCACTGCGTTGGCAATGTACTCTGCGTGCAGCCAGCTGCCGTTCACCGAAGCCACCAGTCCGGGAACGAGTACGGCGTTGATCTCGAGTTCCGTACCATAGATGTGCGCGTCGCCCGCGTTTCCCGTAAACGGAAATCCACAATGCAGCGGGATGTTCTGCTGGATGTGCTGCCAATTTTCAAAGTACCCGGCCGCGTTGATGGTTATCCGGCCATCATCGCCGCGAAATTTCTCACCGAGCTCGTAGCTCCACACCTTGTCCGGCTTGAAGCCGAGGGGCGCCGAGGTCAAGCCGATGGCCGCTAGATTCGCCAGGCAGCCGTCCGGGCCGGCGCCGAGCGCCCCGGTCGTCGGAATGGGTTGATTGCCGCCGCCGGGGCGGAATCCCTGCGAGACGGTTCCGTAGAGGAGCAGATCCTTGTCCATCTGATAGGAAAGATTGAACTTGGGAGTTACACCCGAATCGCGCTCGCCCGTGGAAAAGTAGTCGAACGCCCCGGTTCCCGACGAGCTCAGCCATCCCGACACCGCGGTGTTCACGGAGCCGTGGTAATAGTAGCGCCGCAGTCCGGCCGTCGCGGTGAATTGCTCCAGGAACGTATAGGACGCTTCGCCGAAAAATGAGTTCTGCAGAATCTTCGTCGGTTGAATCTGCGTGAAACCATCCGGGGTGCCGACCAGCGGCGTTGCATCGGGGGTGGGCACATACAAGTTCCAATCCGATTCGAAATCCTGGTAGAACCAGCCGACCAGCCATTTAAAATCAGTCTTGCCGGCCGAAGTCAACCGGACTTCCTCGCTGATCTGCTTGGACTTGTCATCTTCCAGAGACGTGGGGGAAGTCGGGCCGAATCCGCCCTCGGAAGGGTAGATCGGAGCTCCGGTCACCGTCGCAATCTCCTCCGTGCCGTCCTGCTGCAAGAGCTCGTCGCGGTTCCAGTAAGAAGACGTCGACGTCAGATCGGCGAAGTCGAAATGGTACTGAACGTTGAGGGCTCCGATGTCGATCCGATCCAGGAACGGCTCCGACAAGTCATAGGGCTGATATTGCGTCTCCGTCCCCGGCTGACTATCGATGAGATTGAGCCCGCCCTGCGTGATCTCCTGGTACATGAACGAGGGCTCGATGGACAGCCGATCGGTCGGCTTCCACAGCAGCGAGGCTCGCAGACTCCGCAGGTTCTCATCGTTGACGTCCTTGTAGTCGGTCGCGACCGGCGCCGCCGCGACATTACCGCGAGTCGTGGCATTGATCGGCGCGGGAAAGTCGGGTTGCGCGATCACGATGCGATCGATCCAGCCGCTCAAGTGTTCCACCGAGCCAACTATGCGCAGCGCCGCGGTACCACTGAGCGGAAGGTTGACCATCGCACTTTCAGTGCTATTGGCAGTGTCACCGCCATTCGTGTGGCCGAGGATGAACTGTCCGGACACATCGAATGCATTCGGGTCCGGGGCGTTCGGTACCAGTTTGATCGTGCCGCCCATGGAACCGGACCCGTAGAGAGTGCCTTGCGGGCCGCGCAGTACCTCGACTCGATTGAGATCATAGAGGTTGGGGTCGATAACCACTTTGCCATTCTGTGCGGATGCCGGTGCCGTCATCGGTATGTCGTCGACGTAGAAACCCACGGTCGAAGAATTACCGCCGGACGAGGTCATGCCCCGGATCTCGAGCTCGGTCTGTCCAGGCCCGCTGGTTCGCATGGATACGCCGGGAACCGATTGCACGATCGAAGTAATGTCGGCGATACCGCGATCCTGGAGGTCCTGGCCGGTCAGCGCCGTAATGCTGATGGGCGTGGTTTGCACGGTCGACTCGCGCTTCTGGGCGGTGACGACGATCTCCTGGATCTGGTCCGATTTACTCTCTAGTTGCGCAAACGCCACATTTGCGCCCGCCACACAAAAGACCCATCCGGATACGAATCCAAGCATTTTGGCCGATATTTCTCGATTCATTGCATTTCCCCATTGTCAGCTTCGCCAAGAGGAATGGCCAGCCGTTGATAGAATGCTACACGAGCGCGGGTGCGACTGCAGCAACGACGGAGTTAATGCTGCGGGCTGGCTTTGGCACCCGCATTCGGATCTATCAGGGTGATTTCCTCGACGTCGAGACCGCCGGTCGCGGAGCGCAGCGCCACCTTTTGGACTTTGGTCTGCACGCCATCGAACATGAGAACGAATCGGGCGCTCTTGCCGAAGGAAATGTCGAGCTGGGGGCGCTGATCTCCGTCGATATTCAAGAAAAATCCAGCCGTGCGCGGGTGGCGGTCACCTCGGTCATCGACGATGAAGGCGTCCTTCCAAACGTCGGCGGCCTGCACCAACGTGTCCTTTTGATTTTGGTTGCCGAGATCGGTAACGCACGCCACCTGCGTATCTTGGCGACCGCAGCCGTACACGAGCAGCTTGGTATTTTGCGTTTGCGCAGAGCCCAATACACCGTCCGCAGCACTTGATGGCGGTTTTTTCGGCGCACTCGCGCTCCCGGCAGCGGCGTTCGCCGATTTGCCGAAGACGCCTGCCAGCGTTGTTGATACTTGACTGAAAGGGCTTTGACAGCCCGCACCGGTACTGCTCGCCGCGGCGCCGGATTTGGCGCCCGACGCGGCCGTCGCGCCGCAACCGTTGCTGCTGCTGCCGCTGCCACCACCGGTCCCGAATAGGTTGCCGAGAGCGCTCGTCAACTGAGAGGCTCCGCCCGTGCTGCTGCCGCTTCCGCTGGGTGCGGCTTTGGCCGCAGTTGGAGTCGCAGTCGCCGGTGGTACCGTTGCGTTCAGGACCGGCGCAGCCGCGACCGCGCCCTGTGTCCAGCCAGTGCCCACGACGATCTTTTTGGCATTGCGCAGTGCGGTGGATCGGGTATTGATGAAATTTTGTGCATTCGCTGCACTATTGGTGGGTAGACAGGCGACGTTGCCCTTATAGGCGTAATGCTGTGCCAGAAACTCCGTGAAGCCGCCCTGGAAACCGGCAAATGCCTGCTTCGTTCCTTGCAGCACGCCGCTGAAATAAACCGTCGGCAGGTTCGCCTGAGAAGCGCACACCGCAAACAATTGCGGCGCTGTCGCCGTTTGCCCGAAGGCAAGAAACGGGAAAATCGCCGCAGAAATACCGATGGTGATTTTGATGGGTCTGCGAAGCACGTTGCTCTCCTTGTCATAAACCAACGTCATGTCGAGTGTTGATCGCCGGACGCCTGAACGTCGTCCAATTTTAGCGGCGGTCGAGCGAGATTTTCCCGAACGAATTGTATGTGTTCGCGCAATACGTAGAGCGGTTCGGCGTGCGAACCGGGCATTCTTAGGGTTATGACGGACTTCTCAATCTGCGCCAGCCGCTCGATGAGCACTGCCCGCTGTTGCGCCGACAGATCGCCGAGCGAGCTGCGCTCGAGCGCCATGAGTTGCCGATAGCGGCGGTCGATGCGGCTTTTGATGCGCCAGCTGTACAAAGCCGGCAGATAGCGCAATGCCGGGATTACCACGAGGAGTGTCGGCAGCAACACGACCACGGTGCGATCGAACAAACTCGCAACCCAAAATGGCAGATAACGGTACGCAAAGCTCTTCCCCGATTTGTAATAGCGCGTGGCATCGGCGCTGATCGGAAATTCGTGAGCCATCGGGGCCGGGAACTGCCCGGCATTCTGCAACAATGTAGCACCGCCGTGCACCTCCGTTGCCGCCTCGATCATCAAGTCGGAGAGCGCAGGGTGCAGGCTGGAATGCGCCACCAGCTCCACCGTCGGAGCCAGCATGTTGATGGCCGTTGGAGGAAGATTTTCGCCCAGATCGAATGCACCTGGCGGCAATTCGAGCTTGCTCAAGTAGTGAAAGCGACGCGCATAGGCGTCGGCCTGGGGAAAATCAAACAGACGGATGCCCGGCGTGTGGAGCATTTCCTTTATGGTTTCCGGCGCTGCCGAGTCGCCCGTCAGGAATATGGCGTCAACCTGCTGCCCCAGAAGGGCTGTCCTGGCCCCCTCCCCTTCCAGATCAAGCAGCTGCGTCCGACCGTTTGCGTCTATCTCATTGGCCTTGAGCAGGGCCAAAGCCAGAGCGCGCGTGCCGCTGCCGGGGGGTCCGATCGCGATTCGCCGGCCGGTCAGCTGCGACAACCTGTCCATTACCGTCGGGCTGCGGTAGAAAATGGTAAGCGGCACGTAGAACACGCTTCCGAGCGATATCAGATCGCCGATGTCACCGGGATCTGCGAGGCCTGACTGCACCAGGGCGATGTCCACACGCGTATCCGCAGACAACATCCGATTCAGATTGTCCACCGAGCCTTCGGTCGCAATGATTTTCAGCGTGATGCCATTGCGAGCCAGAATCTTCTGATATTGATGGGCCACCAAATTGAACCTGGTGCCCGGGGCACCGCTTGCGAGGGTGAGTGTGCTGGGCGGTGCCGGCCGGACAAAATGCAGGGCGCTGAAAATCACGATCGCGCTGACGATGAGCACCGGTCCCAGCGTCTGTGCGACATCCTGCCAAATAGTCCTCAAATGGCCGGGTGGCAGGCGTGCAAAAAGCGTCTGTAGTTTGGACCTGTCCTCGGTCGCTCCCGTATCTCCTTCCATAGCGTTTGTTCTACTCGCTTTATGGGGATTCCCGCTAGTATATTCGGGAAGCGCATGAATGGCCGTAACGGGATCGGCGAGTTTACTGGCATTTAGCCCCAACGAGGTTTCGGCCGATGATGTCGACGATCGGACGCGCCGCCCCACTGCTGGCTGGTTTTGTGCTGACGGGTTGTTCGTTATTGACGATCAAATCCCCCGAAACTCCCTTGACGACGCGGGAACAGGAGGCGCGGCTGCTGACTCGTGACTACGCGGCGCACTTCGCTACCACCGTCACCCATCTGATCGATGATGCGGCGCGCCGCGATACCGACCCCGCGATTCGATCGCAGGCGCTGCGGCTCAAGCTCGGCGCCGTCGGGGAAATCACGCGCGCATCGACAGGACTGTCGCCGATCGCGAGTTTGCTTGACACCTGGGCATTTTCGCTTCAGTTCCGTGATTTTCTCGCCACCGGTTCGGGAGCTGAACTTCTCGGCAACGCTCAGCCCGGCGTGCGCCTCGGCGCCACCCAGCTCGCGGCTGAAGCTGACGAACTCGCCCGCAAGGTGACCGACAACGATTACCCTCGATATCATGCCTTCGTGCAGAACTATGCCGAGCACAACCCGCTCGACAGTGCGGACTTGGCTCGACCGTCGGTGCTCTCGGCGTGGATCATCGGGGAACACGGCAACAATCCGCTACGGGCGTCAGGTACCGTGGCGCAGGCGCTCGGCGACGTCTCAGACCGTGTGCGCATCTACAGTGAGCGGGTGCCCGTCATGAGCCTGTGGCAGGCCGAGCTGGCGCTCGACCGCGCAGGGTTCGACGACGCATCCTATCGAACCGCTCTGCGGGACATCGACGCGCAGCTGGTGAGAATCTCCAAGCTGGCGGACACGAGCCCGGAGTTGGCGCATGAGGCGATTGCCGAGCTGCGCACCAGCCTTCGTGCATCCTCGGACCGGCTGGACGAGTCATGGAAACAGATGCTCCGAACATTGCGCGTGGAGCGCGAGGCGCTGGCCGCAAACATCGCGGCTGAACGGGAGGGTGTCGTCGCAGCATTCGACACGGAGCGCGCCCGAATCTCCGCGGATGCCGCGCAAATCGCCGCCCGGGCGGTCGATACATCGTGGCAGGAGTTGCGCAAGTTGATTCGTGAAGCGCTGCTGCTCGCGATTTTGCTGGCGCTTGTGATGCTAGGCCTGCCGTTCGCCGCGGGCTACCTGGTTGGAAAGCGACTCCAAAGACCTTCGGGGGCTGGCCAATGACCGGCGCTAGCTCGCTGAACACGATTCGATCGTCATCGCGACTGCTGTCTGCACCGGATCGCGGAGTGGTCAAAAAATCAGCAGGCCGTCCAAGAGACTGATCTCATGGTGAGTTTGGGCGTAGTGCGCTGCGATGTGCACAGGGTTATGCACCGGAAGTGGGGATTATATATGTCAAGCAAAATATCAGATGCAGGGCATTTTTTTCTGAGCCTTGGTAGTCGTGACCCAGCCATGTCGCGTGACTCCACGCTCCGCGAAAACAAGAAACTCCCAGCAGCAATCGCGAAGCCGAATCAAACCATCGGCGATCTTGCACGCCCATGCCCGAGCGTGCATCCTGGTGCGCGCCGAATGGCCGCAGGTCGTTCGCGGGCGCAACGAAACTACCGATAAGCAGAGCACCAGCCGTAGGGGGACAATCGTGAAAAAGGTTCTTTCGAACGTATTTCTTGGGGTACTTCTGACCATCGGCGGCGCCGTCATAGCGGCGGGGATCGATGCTGACCCCGTGGCCGGCACGTGGAAGCTGAATCTCGCGAAATCGACGTTCGGTGGCGGTCCAGCGTTGAAAAGCCAAATTCGTACCTATTCGCAGTCTGCGCAGGGCATAACGCTGAAGATGAAGACCGTTAGCGCTGACGGCAAGGAGACCACAACACAAACGACGTACCGCGTGGACGGCAAAGACTATCCGTCGATGGGCAACCCTGATTTCGACGGCCTCTCGGGGATGAAGATCGACACCAATACCACCGAATTCACATTAAAGAGAGCTGGCAAGCCAGTAGGCACGATCCGGCGCACGGTTTCCAAGGACGGCCAAACGCTCACGTTGAATTTCGTGATAACGAACGCCAATGGTGTGCAGTTATCGCAACTCACGGTGTTCGATAGGCAATAGACAGTGACGGAGTTCGTGTGAGCAAGCTAACCCGCGGCACTGGCCGGTTCTGGCGTTGACTTGGCTGCGTAAGGTTTAAAGGTTAGTGCGATCAAGAAGGCGCCAATGCCCATACCCCACGCGCCGAGGTAGAGCCATCCGTAACTGGCGAACGTGTCGTAGATCAGGCCTCCAGCCAGCGGACCAGTCGCCATGCCCAGGCTGCCGGCCATTGCGGTTCCGCCGATGATCGTCCCCATCATCCGCAGCGGGAAATTTTCGCGCGCGAGTACCGCATAGAGAGGCATTACACCGGCGTAGATAAAGCCAAACAGCGCCGCCACGGCGTAAAACGCGCCCAAGTGACGCACGAAGAAATAGGCCAGTGCGCCGAACGCCTGCAGCAGCAGGCCGGAGACCAGAACGCGTTTTGCTCCATACCGGTCGCCGAGAAACCCGAACGCGACACGGCCGCCCAGGCCTGCCAGCCCTTCCACGCTGTAGATCGACACAGCAGCAACTAGCGGGATCCCGCAACTTATTGCGTAGCTCACCGTATGGAAAATTGGACCGGAGTGCGTGGCACAGCAACAAAAATTCGTCAGCAGCAGCGTGATGAATTGCGGCGATCTGATTGCCTGCCCTAATGTGATCCCTGATTGCGGCTCTTCGTGTGCGGCAATGACGACATTTGCGGATTTCAACGCCGGCGGGCGGCGCACCAGCAACGCTGCTGGAATCATAACGACTGCGGTGAGTGCCGCGAGCATTTGGAGGGACGTTCTCCAGTCATGGTTGGAAATGAGCCGCGCCGCCAATGGAGACATGGTCATTGGCGCCATTCCCATGCCCGCGGAAACGAGAGACACAGCGAGGCTCCGATGGGTGTCGAACCAGCCCGTCACGCAAGCCATCATGGGCGCAAAGATGGCCGCTGCCGCACCGCCGACCGCCAAGCCGAAGATCAGCTGAAACTCAATAAGCGATGTTGCCCGGCTCGCCAGCGCCAGAGCTGCGGCCAAGACACTAGATCCCACCAGCACTATCGGGCGCGGTCCGAAGCGGTCTGACAAGTTTCCCCAGATGATGCTCCCCACTGCCATGGCGAGAAAACCGAAGGTCATGGCGCTGGATACGCCGGTAATGGACCATCCGGTATCCCGTGAGATGGGCCGAAGAAAAACCGGCAGTGAAAACATGGCGCCTATGGCGACGCAGCCCAGGAGGCCGCCGGCTGCAACTATCACCCAGCGATAGTAAGTTCTGTTCATTTTGTGCTTCCCACCAACCGTTCCAGCTAATTGTAACGACGAGCGGGAACAGCATAATCTGACGCCGACAGCCTATCTTGCGGACACGCGCATTGGAAAGTTGAATACCTACGGGGCACCGGCAACATCGCGGTGCCACCGATTTTCAAAGCGGCTCGGGGATCGCAAGCTGCAGAGTATGACTCGGTATCCTAGAAGACGCGGACGGACTGCAATATGGCCTGGCTAGTTGTCGGTACGACCGTACGTCAGTTCTCTGAGCCTCCTCAAGTACCTCTCGCGCACCTCATTGGGGTTGGTGGGATCGTCCGGGTCGTTGCGGAAGCCGCCAGGCCGGGAAACGGTTTGCGCTTTGCGCTCCTCTTCGGCCTGGAGCTCATCCTTGCTCTTTCCGTGGCGGATTGAGGATTCGGTTATCGCTCTGGCGTGCGCAGCCGACAGGCTGGCGCGGCGCTCTTCCTCGCGCAGTGTCGGGGAGTCCTTGTTGGGCATCTTTGCCTCCCGTAACGTAGTTGGTGGCTAAAGTAAGTACCAGCGACAGGACAGATTGTTGCCCCCCGCGCGCGGCAATGCCATACAGTGTTTACCCGAACCCGCGATCGTCGCGGAGACATGCCAAGCTCGCGCGCGCGTTGTGCAATACTGCCTGGAAGCATAAAAAGCCGGCTTCGGGCTGGCCGGCCGACTCAAGACGTCGGAGTTGTCCACTTATGAATGATCATCGAAGGTTCCTGACGACCCACGTCGGCAGCCTGCCGCGGACGGAGGAGCTCAAGCAACTCATGTTCGCACGCGAGGACGGTCTGCCGTTCGACCCATCCGCCCTCGATGATCAGGTGGCGCGCGCCGTCGATCTCGTCGTCGCCCGGCAGCTGAAGGTGGGCCTCGACATCGTCAACGACGGCGAGATGCCGAAACCCAGTTACGCCACTTACGTCAAGGACCGGCTAACGGGCTTCGGCGGCAGCGGCAACAGCTACGTGTTCCAGGATCTTGAGGCTTATCCAGGCACCAAGACCCGTATGTTCGACGATCCGGGGCGCAAACATCGCAAAGCACCGGCCTGCAATGCACCGATCCGTATGCGCGACACGGACGCAGCGAAGCAGGATGCACAACGCTTGCAACGCTCGCTCGGGGGACGCGCGCCCGGCGGTATGTTTCTGAATGCCGCCTCCCCGGGGGTGACCACACTCTTCTTTCGCAACGATTTCTATCCGAGCCACGAGGAATACTTGTTCGCGTGCGCCGATGCGCTCCGACTCGAGTACGAGGCCATCGTCTCTTCCGGAGTGACGTTGCAGATCGACTGCCCCGATCTTGCCATGGGTCGGCACACGCAGTTCGCAAACCTCGATCGGGACGGATTTCGGGATCGCATGGCGCTGCACGTGGAAGCTCTCAATCGGGCGCTCATCAATATCCCTGCCGAGAAGGTACGAATGCACGTCTGCTGGGGCAATTATCCTGGCCCGCATCACTGCGACGTGCCGCTCGCTGATATCGTCGACATCCTCTGGACGGCAAAGCCGCACGCTATCCTGTTCGAGGCGGCCAATCCGCGCCATGCGCACGAGTGGACGTTGTTCGAGACCGTGAAGCCGCCCGAGGGCAAGATCCTCGTCCCCGGAGTGATCGAGTGCCAATCGCCCTACATCGAGCACCCGGAACTCGTCGCCCAACGTATCGGCCGCTACGCCAACCTCGTCGGCCGCGACAACGTCATGGCCGCGGTGGATTGCGGATTCAGCATCCACGTGGGTTCAAGCGGAGTCGACTCAGAAGTGATCTGGGGCAAACTCGAGGCTCTTGCGCAGGGCGCGGCCATCGCGAGCGGAAGATTCTGGCGCTGAAGCGACATCAGCGCGTTGGACCGAAGTTCCTCGGTGATGCCTGCTGAAAGTATAACTCCCATCGCGACACTGCGCGGATGCACCCGCCGGCTGCCTACGCAAAGCCTGTTCTTGCGCGCCTCACTGACCCGACAGGCGTTTCGCGAACGAAACTGCGTACGCCGGCGAGCGGAATAGCAAAACGGGATCGTTCGTCGGGGCAATACCATCAGCCATGACCAACGGGTCGAAATTTATCGGTTCACAGGCCATCCCCTTTTGTTGCGTCGTCGCCTGGGTGATATTGAGGGTGCCGGCGGCGAAATGCCTGCGTGTCTCGGGCCAGGCCACCGTCGGATTGTCCAGCGAATCGCCGGGCTCGCCGACGTACACGATCATGTCCCACACCGCCGGCCCTTTGCGCATGCGCTCGATGAGATTCTTCTCGAGAAAGTCGTGGGGCGCCGCCTTCATATCCGCAACGGTCATCTCTTTCGTGCCGTCGCGCGGGATGAAGCGCCACTTCACCGGGTGCTCGGTCCCCTTCGCATCGATGAACTTGAACGTGTGTACGCTGAAGTATGTAGTCTGATAATAGTTCGCAGTTGGCGTATGGTGACTCGCCAGCGTGGTCAGAGCCATCGAGTCGGGGTGGGTCGCGGCGTAGGCCTTTAGCTTCTCAGGGTCGGGCCGGCCGGTGTTGGGATCTGGCTTCGCGGCGACGATGGCATCGCGGAAGGAGGCCGGCGATGCTGCAGCGAAGATCGGCACGTTGATCATGGTGATGTGCTGCAAGGCGCCGCCGGGAGGATGGAACTCAAGCGCCATGCCGCGCGGAGCGGGCGCCGCATCGGGTACTTCAGGGTTACCTCCTCCGAGTGAGAAGCGAGCGATTACGGGAATCGTTTTTCCCGAAAACAGTATCGAGCGGCTGAGGGCGGCCGCGTCAGCGGTCCCAACAAACTCGCCTGCCGCGCACGTGCCTTTGATGTGGTTCCTGCGTTGGCCCGGATGTACGCCGAAGGTGCCTTCGAAAGCGTCGATCATTTGCGGGGCGTTGACCTCGGTGGAAGGAGCCGGTGCGCCCATGGCCAACATGGGAGCGGTAGATGCGGTTGATGCGAAAGCCAGGAACGCGAGCCGCGCGCCGCGGCGGAAATAAGACGACTTCATTTCGGGTACCCTCCGTCAACGGATGAGGTGACAGTACTGATTGTTCGAGCTTACAAACGCATCTTCGTCAATTGTAGAACAGTCGGCAAGGTGCGGGGCTCGGCGCAGCGATCAGAACAACGTCGAGCAGTTAAATCCAGTGATGTCTCGCGACCGGGGCGAATGCGGCTCCGATTTTGTGGAAGTTTGCGCCTGGTTGGGGTTAGTGGTCAAAAAAACGGCACATCAAACTAAGGGACTGAATCATGGTGACGTTTCGGTGACAATGAGCAGGTTCTACACAGGCTTATGCACCGGGATGGGGGATGGAAGATGCCAAGGGAAATATCTCGGCAGGTGGAACTAAAGAATATTCATCAAGGCTGCGCGCTCACTCTGACTGAGCACCTTCGGAGCCACAACAGGGGCACCGGTGTGCGGCAAGAATAGAGGTGTGCGCTTGTAATCGCCGCTGATGCGAGCGCGGATCAACATGCCTATGAAGCGCAGAATGCCGGTGAACATGGCGGCGGGATGCGATTTCGTGGGTTCGCTGGCGCTCTTTGTAAAGCTCCACATCCGCACGGGTCCGAATGATTCGTCCAGAGATCCATTGGGGTTTTCCAGGCAGGTATGTACCAGGCCAATGAACGAAATTCGAAAATCCGCCAAGTTATTGCCAATGGGGGTATTGCAGCACTGGGCATACCAGCGGAGGAGACCTTGTGGCGATAGGCGCATGCAAGCGAGCGCTTGTTGACCTTCGGTGAATGTTACGTTGGCTGGCACCGTTTGAATCACATCGGTTCCACCCTTGACGTCGAGAATCTCGTCGGCTCGTCCCAAAAAGTGCGCGAATGCTTGGCAGTCTTTGCAGTAACAGACCACCCGATTCACGCGTTCTGGATGGCTCACATAGCCTTTGAGCGTGCCGCAGGTGCATTGCAACGGATGATTCATTTGTCCAGGACGCGGAACTTCATGGTCTGCCATTTTGAAATTTGATCACGCACGATCTTTGGCCAGCTTGAGAGTTCAGTTACCAAATGCGCACGCGAGCGCCGGGCGCAAGATAGAGCGGCTGACCCGCTTGGATGTCAAAGGCTGCATACCATCCGTCGATATTTCGCACGGTGCTGGCCCGATACTCGTCCGGCGCGTGACCATCGGTCAGGACCGCCCTACGGAGTGCCGCTTCACGGTGCTTCTCGCGCCAGCTCTGTGCGTAGCTGAGCAAAAAGCGCTGCTCGCCGGTGAATCCGTCTGTCATGGTATCGGGGCGCCCACGAACTTCCAGCCGGTAGGCATCATGAGCCGCCAAAAGTCCTCCTAGATCGGCGATGTTTTCGCTCAGCGTCTGTTGCCCGTTGACTGCCAAGTCCGGGAACGGGTGATAGGCGTCAAATTGCCTAACCAACCGGGCGCTCGCATCCCGAAAGTGCGCGAGATCTGCCTTTGTCCACCAGTTCCTGAGGCGGCCAGTCGCATCAAAGGTCGCCCCCTGATCGTCGAAGCTGTGGGAAATCTCGTGACCGATGGCCGCGCCAATTGACCCGTAGTTCTGCTCCGGATCACTGTCCAAATTAAAATAGGGCGGCTGAAGCATGGCTGCAGGGAAGTTAAGCGCGTTCATCGCCGGGAGATTGACGGCGTTGACCGTCTGCGGATTCATGACCCACTCGCCTCGATCCACCGGCCGACCGAGCTTGGCCAGGTGAAAGTGATACGCAAATTTATCGGCGCGTTCGGCGTTGCCGAACGCCTCCCCCCTCACGACATCAAGCCCGGTATAGTCGCGCCACTGATCTGGATAGCCAACCCCTACCTTCAGCGTCCTTAGCTTCGCCTTGGCGCTTGCCTTGGTCTCCGGTGCCATCCATTCCAGGACGTCAATTCGCTGGCTAAATGCGGCGCGCAACCGATCGACCATCTCTTCGATGCGGACCTTCGCGGCGGCAGAAAAGTAGCGTGCGGCATACATTTTCCCGACGGCGTCACCCAGCGCGTGATTGGTGGCGTCGATCGCCCGTTTCCAGCGCACACGTAGCTCTGGCGTGCCGTCGAGTATGGTGCCATGGAACGCGAAATGCGCCTCGACAATTGCCTTCGGCAGTAACGCTGCGCGATGCTCCACCGCGTGTAGCGCGAGGTAATCCTTCCACGTTGCGAGCGGCTGGCTGGCCACCAGGGCGGAAATCCCCGCCACCGCGCTCGGTTGCCAAACAACGAAGTCTTGCTGGTTCTTGGGCAACTCTGCGGCCGCGAAGAATACATCCCAATCCAGCCCCGGCGCCCTGGTTTCGAAGTCGCGCCTGAGCCAATGGTTGTCTCCCTTTTGGACGTCCTCGGTCGCCTCCCGGCTCCAGTGCACGGTGGCGATCCGGTTCTCTAGGTCAACGATTCGCGCCGCGCGCGCGACGGTGTCGGAAAACCCGATGAGATTTAACATCTTGGCGACGTGCGCCGCATATTTCGCCCGAATGTCGGCCATCCCAGCAGGCACATCGAGGTAATAACTGCGGTCGGGCATTCCGAGTCCGCCCTGCAGGAGGAATGGCACGTAGCGATCCGGATGATCGAAGTCCTGAGCAACCCAGAGCCCGAACAGGTTGTCGGTGTAGACTTCCGTGTCATTGAGCACATCGACGTCCGCCCGCAATGTGCCGCCGAGAAATGTCGCAAGGGAGCGGCGACCCGAGATTCCCTTGATCCTCTTTAGAATCGGCTGCAGCGGTCGAAGGCCGAGGGCCTCTATGCGGTCCTCTTGCATGAAGCTCGCAAAGTAGTCGCCGATCTTGCGCTCCTGGGAGCCTCCTGTTGGTTCCCCTTCGGCCGCATGCTGAATCAGATCGGCCACTCTACGCTCGACGAGTTCCTCGACTACATCCCAATAACCGTAGGATTTACGATCTGAGGGGATTTCGTTCGTTCGCAACCACGTTCCATTTGCGTAGACAAAGAAATTCGCCCCAGGGGCAACCGATCGATCCATCCCTCCGACGTCGACCCCGACCGGAAAGGTCGGTTCTGCTACGGGAGGTTCGGCCCGTGCACCAAGGACGAGCGCGGTGCTGAGTCCTACCACGATCAAGCATGAGCCACAAACATTGAGCGCCGAAACGAGCATCGCAAGAGTCGCGATCTTCAAGCGCTTGGCCATCTTAAATTTGACTTCCATGTAGGCTTCCCGGCTCGTGTCTAGTTTGCGCTCGCTGCCGGCGTGTGGTCAAAAATCAATCCCGGTCCGTCGCCTTGACGGGTTCGTCGAGACTCACGCGACAATGGGGGCAGCGGTTGGCCTTCTTATTTCCTATCAAGGCGGCCACGGTCGCCCCGCCCAACGGGCAAAAGCATCGCGGGCACGTGATGGTCATCACTCGAATGGCAAACCACGCCAGGATTACCAGCAGCACCCTTGGCGCTGTTAGCCCGAGCACAATTGACCACGACTGGCCGCTGAATGTTTCAGGCCATTGGCGTATGCAAAGACTCAGGATCTGCAACGACGCATAGGCAAGAGCAAAGATCAGGGCCAGCTTGCGAAAGCGGCGCTTGATGTAGTCGCGAATCGTCATGCCGCGCATCCTACCGAGGAGACGCGGTCAAGGCGACCGCAGCGTGTATGACGCAGGCGTGCTACGTTTCTCGCGGTATGGCTCATTACGAAGGGCTTTCGGGGTCCGCCGAGCCCTGGAGTCGATCCAAGCGACTTATGACGCGCGCATCGTCTTTGAGCGTTGGGTTCCGATGATCCGCTCTAGTGCACCTCGTTGAGATGGTGATTGACCAGAACGGTGTTGATCAATGCCCCTAATTGCATACCGGCTTTCGCGATTCCTGCGTGCAGCTGTTGCTGTGCAGCCGGTCCCGACATCGCCGCCTGAAACTTTCTAAACGAAGGGTCGCTTAGCACCAGACTCAGCGCTTTCAGTTCTTTGTCAGAAAACGATTCTAACGAACTTCGAATGAGCACATCCATTGTGCTGCCTTTTTCGGTAATCATTTTCGTCATCGCTGCGGCTGTCTCCTTTTTGATTCTTTGCCAAGTTTCCGTCGAAACTCCTGGGTTTGCTGTCATTGCCGGATGTCAGATCGAAATCACAACCGGCGAATCGGAGGCGAACATCGCAGTCGCGACGTACTGAGTTTCGATCTGGTCAATCAACGCTTCGCGCGTAGCGGAGTCCATCCCTGGTTTGGCGTTCGGAAAAAGTACAGGATTTGGGTCTGCAGTGATTCTTTGCATAGTTGACCTAACGCAAGCCGCGCGTGGCCGCTAAGTGGCAATCGGTTCAGTGAGCTCACGGACCGGTTGTGGCCAGATGCCTTGCTGCCCCCGCACATCGACCAATGCCGGAGTCGTTATATTGGCGACCTGTGAGGCCCGTTTCGCTCGACAGCTGCCCTAGTGAATGCTAGGTTAATTTCTAGAATACTAAGAAATTTCCCGCGAGGGAGGCTCCCATGCTCAATGTCGCTGCCATCGCAGATCTGAGAGAGAAGCTTCGTGGACCTTTGCTCACGCCTGACGCGCCGGATTACGACGCCACCCGAAAAGTCTTCAACGGGATGGTCAATAAGCGCCCCGCGCTTATTGCGCGGTGCACGAGCCCGAGCGACGTGGTGGCCTGCGTCAATTTCGCCTGCGATCACGGAGTGCTGCTCTCGGTTCGCGGCGGCGGGCACAATTTCGCCGGCAAGGCTGTCTGCGAAGGCGGATTGATGCTGGATTTTACCTTGATGAAGGGCATCACTGTCGACCCGGGACAGAGGATTGCGCGCGCCCAGGCCGGACTCAATCTGGGCGAATTCGATCGCGAGACCCAGAAATTTGGGCTCGCCACGACCCTCGGAGTCGCGACCACCACCGGGATCTCCGGGCTCACCCTTGGCGGCGGCTACGGCTACCTCGCAGGGAAGTACGGACTCGCCTGCGACAATCTCAGGTGGGCCGAGATCGTGACCGCGGACGGGAAGATCCGCAGATGCAGCACCGAGGAGAATCCCGATCTATTTTGGGGTCTGCGCGGTGCGGGGGCGAATTTCGGAATCGTCACCGAACTCGAATACACGCTGTATCCCCTGAGCACCGTGCTCGCCGGAGTGATCTTCTATCCGCTCGGCGGCGAGGTGTTCCGTTTCTACGACGAGTTCTCGCGCAGCGCCCCTGATGAGTTGACCATGATCGGCGCGGCCATGACCGGTCCGAACGGAGCGCCGGCTTTTGCCACAGTCGTGTGTTACTGCGGCGACCCGGCAGTTGGGGAAAAAGTGCTCAAACCGCTCCGCACGTTCGGGACCCCGATCGCCGATTTGATCCAACAACGGCCCTACCTCGAGATTCAGTCCCTTTTCGATCCGATCAATCCACCGGGTCGGCGCTACTACAACAAAGCGCATAACATTTCCAAGGTTAATGACCGTGCGATCGACACCGTCTTTCATCATATGGCCAAAGTACCTACTCCAAACGGCAGCATCGCCTTCCAGCAATTGCATGGTGCTGCGGCCCGCGTTGCGCCGACCGATACCGCATTTCCGCATCGTTATGACCATCATGTGGCATGGATCACTCCTATCTGGGACGATCCGGCGGACGATGCCAGGGTCATCCATTGGGCGCGTGAATTTTGGGATGGGCTGAAACCGTTTGTCGACAAAGCAGTGTACGTGAATGCGCTCGAGGATGACCTCGAAGCAGGCGAACGGCCCGTGCGGGAGGCATATGGTGCAAGCTACGAGCGGCTGCGTGCGCTCAAAAGAAGATTCGATCCCTCCAACGTATTTAGCCAGAACTCGAACATCAAGCCGGCTTAGCGTTCTGCCGCAAAACCGGACCGCTATCGGCCCAAAAATAGCCGCTGTCGGTTTGCTCAGCCGTACGGTTGGTGCTCGTCAGGGAACCTATGGCTCTTACTTCGTTGTAGTCATCCGCCCATTTTTCGCTGGTTAGTTCGGGCGGCGCCGGCCCTCTTCGACTCTATATAAGATGTCTCCGGTACGCCTATCACCAGCGACCTCCTGGATGTGCTTTAGCTGCGCGCTGCCGGAAGCAAGAAGTCTTGACGCCTTAGTAGCCTGCGCTCCGTCGTGTCGGTGCACGCACCAGACGCCGGCACATGCACCAGCGAGATGCTGATCCAGACGCAGACACTGAAGTAGAGCCCCATCCACACGACCTCGCTTCGCCAATCCTGCCAGCGGTAGGATACCGTCCAGCGCGTCGTAACGTCCGTCAGCCCCTCCGCGAGGGTTAGGTAGTGTCGTCCGCTCACGCCCTCCGCCACCCATCGCGCGGCGTACATGGGTACATCGACAAATACCATGTAACAGACATAGGCGCCGGCAGCGAAGCAGCAGGCCGCCAACACGGTGCGCTGTTTCGGCAGGCACCGCTGCCACATCACGAACAGACTGGCGGCGAGCGCCGCAGCCGCCAAGGCCCAGATAGATTCTTCGGCGGTGTGACCCAGGTTCGAGGTGGTCAGCGCCGAATACCACGAACAACATTCGGCAGTCGCAATGAGCGGCACCAGAGCTTGGGCTGTAATCTTGCCCACCAAACTGCCGGTGGTGCGAGCCGACTCGCGCAGCAGAAGCGCCCATTGAGCAACGAACGCCAACTCCGCAATCGTTGCGACGCTACGGCCTACGGCGACACTGGATAAGAAGGAATTCACCAGGACGATTCGAGGCACATCGAAGACCGGAAACACGGACCGGTAAGCGCAGCCCAGCACGTAAAGGGCTGAAAGGTATAACAAAACTTTGCTCAGCGAGTATTCGCGGGCCGGCAGCGCCTCGCTGCGGCGCTGCAACGAGCGCGCAGACAGCGTCCAGACAATGATGTTAAGTGCGCTCAGTGCGCAGAGGAGCATCCACCAAACAAAAACACCGCCTGTCATCATCCCGTCATGATGACATGCTAGGCGGCACGTTCCAACTAACGACGCTCGAGAAACGATCCGTTCGCCTCCAATCTGTGCGTCAGTTCACCTCGATGAACCCGCGGATCGCCCTAGCATGGGTACGATCGCATCCGCTTCAACAGCGGGAGCTGTTGAAGCGAGTGAGCAAAACCGCAAGAGAGGCAATCGACGTAGCGCCGCAACCGGGCCACTACCGCGTCGTCGAACGCCTGAGACCTTCTGGCGCCAGCCGAATCGCAATGCCCTTCCCAAGGCGTGTCCATCAGCACTTTCCGCAAATGTTTGATCGCGGCTACCACCTTGCGCGCCGAAACCCACCGACCACGCAATCGCCTCAAGCAGAGTGGACTTGCCAGTTCCGTTCTCGCCTACGAGGAAAGTGACGGGGCAAGATACCTGCAAACTGGAGCGAGGAAGCCACTTCATCGTGAAAGGATAAACGCCGGCTTGCACTCGGTCTTCTCGCAAACTCAAGTGAGTCAGAAACGGACTTCCGGGTAGAGCCGACTTGGGATCAAAACGCTTACGTGCCGGCATGCAGCTACTAGCGCTTTGAAACTACTGAGAGAGGTAATGGGCGCATCCGAATGCGACTAGGCTCGACAACTGAGAAATGGCCCACCCAATCATCGCGCCCGTTCAATATGGTCGCGATCCCGTTACAAACCTCGGTAGCGCCCATCGCAGCCAAGCGGAAGAGCACGATGCCGCAGCCCGGCGGCAGACGTGCGTTCCAAGCAGTTCACCGAAATCCTTATCGAACGTGAGCAACACGCGAGACTCCGCGGCGCTTAACGCCAGCACTTCTTGGTCAACTATTCCTGGAGCCTCGGTCCTGACCCAGACTACGTCGTGGCCGGCTGCGCGAAGCGCCGCCACGGCATCACCGGGAATATTCTCGTCTGCGAGGAACCGCATGGTCAGACCTCGACCAGCGTCGCGGGATAGACCTTTTCAGATTGGAGGATCTCGCTGGCGTATTGCAGGCACGCGGCGATGTCCTCGTGGGTGATGCCAGGATAGTTCCGCGGGACGTCGATCTCACTCCATCCCTGACCCATCAGTCCCAGAATGAAATCGACAGACAATCGACTGCCACGAACAAGAGGTTTTCCCGCAAGTACCGAGGGGTTTAAGTTTATTTTGTCGCGCCAGTCCATGTGCCAAAGTTTAACAGCACGTCGCCAAACTGAAGAATCACGTATACCAATTCGCTAAGGCATTGATTGAATTGGTAGCGGGGGTAGGATTTGAACCTACGACCTTCGGGTTATGAGGCGCATGGCGGGGTAATGGGGGTCTTTAAAATCAGTCACTTACAACGCTGGCCACCCCATTATCCCGCCTATTCAAGGCACAATTTGGGCACACCCAATTTGTCCCGGACACGATCCGGACACAGAGGAATCGTTCTGTGCCTGGTTATCCCAACTCAGGAACTCAGGCGGCATTGACCAAAATTCTCCCGGGTGAGGAAGATCGTTTCGGCAAATGAACGCGGATTTCGATATCACTGCCGAGGGCTGTTAGAAAAGTCATCAGCCGTTCGACTGAAAACCCCTCAAGCTTGTAGTGTTTGAGCGCGGAAATTTTGGGCTGATTGATGGATAACGCAGTGGCTGCGGCCGCTTGCGTTAGCCGGCGTGATTCCAGCAGGCGATTGACCGCAACGGCGAGCCGTACCTTCGTATCGAGCTCCGCGGCATCTGGAAGGCCGAGATCGGCAAAGACATTGCCGGAACTCGCCACGACTTTATTCGCGCTTTTGGCTTGCTTGGCCATACCTCGCCTCGTAATCTGCTTGTGCCGCCTTTAGGCGCCGCTCAATCATTTCAACATCCGTCTTCGCCGTGCGCGTCCCACTCGGCGATTTCTTCTGAAAACAGTGCAGGACGTACAGCGCATGCTCAAATCGCACTACATACCCTGCGCGAAACGTGTCGGTCTTATAATCACTCACCACCTCAAAGACACCAGGCCCAAGACCTTTCCAAGGCTTGGCGTCCGGGTGTTTGCCGCCATACTGCGCAACACTCAAGGCGGCGCCCATCTGACGAACCACGGGATCCGGCATTGCGAGCAAATCGCGTTTGCTTGAGCCGATCCAAAACAGCGGCTTCTCACCGGGAGCCAACCTTCGGCGCATGGAGCAAATATCCTCGTTTTAGGATAATATCCTAATTCCAGGATAAATGCTAATTTCCGCAATTGTTAAGGGTTGCCCGATTTCTGCCCCTCGCGGCTGAGGATGCCATACCCGTGGGTGTGAGGGCAGACGTCGGGCAAGCCCAATGGGAGGAAACCGCGGAGGCGAACTGAGTGCGTCAGCGGTGGCGATGAGCTATGGGGATTTGAACGGAGGCACCGGACTCTGGGAGTTCAATGGCGGGACCCCGAGAGCGAACCGTGGCGCATCAGCGTGTCCTACCACTACGGGCGGATCCTGATATTGACGGTTGTAGCGCGCGAGCTGGCCGGATATGAGCGGCGAGAACAACGGGCGTCCATGTCAGCCTGGCTCGATGAGGCGCCGACGAACAAGATGGATGGAGTGAGCGGCGGAGGCTTAACCGAGCAGACTATGGCAGCAGTCCGCTTTTGCTGCAGAGTATTTCTTCGCGGATAGAAGCGTGAAGAGCCGGTGTTCCAGTGACAGTCGCGCTGCGTTGATCCATTGCCCTAGGCAGCCGGTCGACGTTTGTGCCAGTCGGTCGCTTGCTCGTAGGCATGAGCTAAACGGAGAACCGTACCTTCATCGCCCAGAGCGCCAGTGATTTGCATGCCAATCGGCAGGCCGGATCTCGTGAATCCACAGGGCACGGAGATCGTTGGCGCCCCAAACATGTCGAACGGCCGAGTGTTATGAAGCATGCGTACTTCCTTCGGTCGCATCGTAGTTGGGTCCGATTGCAGATCGGCGATCTCAAATGGGGGTACGGGTGTGGTCGGGGTAATCAACAGATCCACGCTATCAAACGCCCGTGGCACGGAGCGGCGAATCTGGTCCATTTGGCGCCGGCTCTGAATATAGGTCGAAGTCGTGATCTTAGTTCCGGCAAGAATTCTATCAATGGTTGGCTTCTGATAAAGCTCTGGACTCTTTGCGACGTAGTCCTGATGGTACGCGTAGGCTTCTGCCTGCAGGATGGCAATGCACGGATCCATAACTTCGGCGTAGGTGCCGTTCGTCGCCAGCGGCGCAACGTCAAGCTGTACGCGGGTAAGGGTCTTTAACTCAGACAGAGCCGCCTCCATGGCGGCTTGTATATCGGGATCAAGCCCCTCGAAGAAGAAGTCACGCGGTATACCAATCCGCAACGAGGACGTCGCGGACCGCATCACCGCAGCGTAATCCGGGACGCTCGTATTGAGGCTACTGCTGTCCCGCCGGTCGTAGCCGGCCAAGACTTGGAGCATCAAGGCAGCGTCCACCGTCGAGCGCGTCATGGGACCCAGATGGTCCAACGACCACGACAACGGTATTGCTCCCGCCGTGCTCACACGCCCGTAGGTTGGTTTGAGTCCGACGATACCGCAGTATGCCGCCGGTTCGCGAATAGAACCGCCGGTGTCGGAGCCGATCGCGCCGTAACAGAGGTGCGCAGCGACAGCGGCTGCGGATCCTCCAGAGGACCCGCCCGGACAATGAGCGAGATTCCAGGGATTGCGAACGGGACCGAAAAAGCTGATCGCCGAACTGCCGCCGTATGCGAACTCGTGCATATTGAGCTTACCCAGCAACACCGCCCCGGCCGCTTTGAGGCGGCGCACGACCTCCGCATCCTCAGTGGGAATGCGATCCTTGAACAAACCGCTGCCTGCCGTCGTACGCACGCCCGCGGTATCGACCAAATCTTTCAAGGCAATCGGGATGCCATGGAGTGCACCTCGCCAGCGACCCTGCTGGATTTCAGCCTCGGCCTGCTGGGCCTCGGCAAGCGCAGAGTCGGCGGTGACGGTGATGAAGGCGTTCAATTGTGGATTGAGCCGCTCTATGCGGCTCAGACACCCCTGTGTTAGCTCGACCGGCGATATCTTCTTAGCTCTGACGAGCGCTGACGCGTCCTGAATACTCAGAAACGCGAGTGCATCCGATGCGGGCGCATTTCGCAGGACTGCGGTCGACGATGAACCGTCCGTTGCGCGCGCTTGCGATCCGAGCATCACTCCGACTACGCCGGCCAACGACGCATCGAGGAATGTCCTACGCGAAACGACGGAGTCATCGGCTGAGACCGTACTAACTGGCGACGTCCGCATTACAGACTTCTGTGAGATAGTCATAGGTATTCCCCCACATTCCTGTTTCTGAATACCGCAATCATCCTAGACTAACAGTACCAGGCGCGCTGATCACTCCGGCGCAGTATCGATTTGGAATGTCCGCTTCGCAGCGATGGATTCGATCCTGGATGACCTGGTCTTGCCGACAGGGGCCAGACACATCTGGGCAACCGATAGAATCAAGCGAGCCCGGAATATCGCACACACCCCAATTACGTGTGCGGAAAAATCAAGACGCCCTAGGGCACACATCGACATACGGGGCAGGAACCCGATGGTCGTCGAGGAGCATTGACTCGCCACATGCGATGGACAAGCCGCTCGCACGCACGCCGCTACGTCGCGGCAGAAGAGCATCATGCGTACCGCAAGATTCTGAATTTGCGACCAATGCGGGACGGCGGGATTGTGAGCGCCAGTAAATTCACTCCGCGAACTCACGATTGATCTGGCGAATCGCGATGAGCCGGCGTTATTTTGATTCGAGCCAGAACTGTGCCTTTTTAGGGCACAATTTGGTCACACCTAGGTCAATCCAGTTTGGAGATTTACATCGTAAGTTTTTGTTTTAATTGGTAGCGGGGGTAGGATTTGAACCTACGACCTTCGGGTTATGAGCCCGACGAGCTGCCAGACTGCTCCACCCCGCACCGGAAGAGCCGCCCATTGTACCTAGTGCATCGAGCTTTGCAAGGGACCGAACCCCTTCAGAAGGCGGGCGGCCCGCGGCGCAACGCGCCCCTCGCCCGCTGACTCGTCAGCGATCTATTGCAAGGCTCGCTGACAGAGCTGTAGCAGGGTTCCGGGAATCACCCCGAGCCCGAACACCAGCAGAGCATTGGCGCTGAGTACCGCCCGCATCAGCATCGAACCGCCGATGGCCCTGGTCTCGGTTGGTTCGTCGAAGTACATCAGTTTCACGATGCGCAGGTAGAAGAACGCGCCCACCACGGAAAACAGTACCGCGACGACGGCGAGCCAGGTGTAGTTCACGCCAAGGACCGCCTGCACCACCCCGAGCTTGGCCCAAAAGCCGATGAACGGCGGCAGTCCCGCCAGACTGAACATGAGAATCGCCATCATGCCGGCGAACCAGGGACTGCGGGCATTGAGGCCGCGAAAATCCGTGATCTTGTCCGCCTCGAACCCTTGGCGCGCCAACAGCAGAATCATGCCGAACGCCCCGGCGGCGACGATCACGTAGCTGATCATGTAGAACATCGCGGCCTGATAGCCCTGTGCCGTTCCCGACAGAATTCCGAGCAGCACGTACCCCACATGAGAAATCGTCGAATAGGCGAGCATGCGTTTGAGATTGTTCTGCGCTATCGCGACGATGTTGCCAATGGCCATGGAGAGCACCGCGAGCACCACCAACATTTGACTCCAATCAGGCTGCGAGCCTGCCAGAGCCTCGGGCAGCAAGCGCATGGCGAGGGCGAACGCCGCCAGCTTCGATGCGGTACCGATGAACACGGTCACGCAGGTCGGCGATCCTTCATACACGTCGGGTATCCACATATGGAACGGCACCGCGCCGAACTTGAATCCCACGCCCACGATGAGAAAGGCGATGCCGAAGATCAAGCCGATATTGTCGCCCAGCCCGTTGTGCACGGCGCCCGCGATCGCTGCGAGCTCGAGGTTCCCCGTCACACCATAAATGATCGACATGCCGTACAAAAGTGTTCCGGAGGCCATCGATCCCAGCACGAAATACTTGATTGCGGACTCGGCTGCGATGCCCGATTCGCGGTCGAAGGCCACCATGGCGTACAGGCACAGCGACATCAGTTCCAGGCCCAGATAGAGGGTGATCAAGCTGCCCGCGGATATCAGGACCATGGCGCCCAGCGTCGCAAATAACCCGAGCACGTAGTATTCACCCTTGAGAATCGCGCGGCGGCGCAGGTAATCGGTGGAGTACACGAATACCACGGCCACGGTCAGCAACGTGACGACCTTCAGCACCTGCGCCATCCGATCCAGCTCGAATAGGCCGCCGAGTCCGACGAACTTCGTCGTCACCGGCTGCACCGCCACCAACGCGGCGGTGAGACACAGGCTGATCACCGACAGCACCCCGATCCAACGCCGATGCGCGTCGTTCAGCAACAAATCCAGCATCAATATCGCGCACGCGGCCAATCCGAGATAGATCTCCGGCCAGGCATAGATCAGTCCGGCATTGAACTGGCTGACGTTGAATTGGACGAGGGAGTTCATGCGTACCTTAGGGAACGATCTTGGAGATGAGCAGCTGCTCGGCCAAATGCTGCGTGGAAGCCCGCATCACATCGAGCAGCGGCGCGGGCCACAGGCCGACCAGAAGAACCGCCGCGGCGAGCACGCCGAGCACCAAGAATTCACGGCCGTTCAAATCCTTGAGCGCCGCCACCTTGTCGTTGCCAACCTCGCCGAAGATGACTCGTTTGACCAGCCAGAGCGTGTATGCGGCGCCCAGCACGAGGATGGTGGCGGCCAAAACCGCGTACCAGAGGTTTGCCTTGAACGAGGCCAAAATCACCAGGAATTCGCCGATGAATCCGGAGGTTCCCGGCAGCCCGGAATTCGCGAGCGCGAACAGCACCATGAAGGCCGCGAATTTCGGCATGGTATTGATCACCCCGCCGTAGGCGCTGATCTCGCGGCTATGCACGCGGTCGTACATGACTCCGACGCACAGGAACATCGCGCCCGACACCAGCCCGTGCGACAGCATTTGCACGACGGCGCCGTCCAAACCCAACTCGATGCCGCTGGTTCTCCCCGTCGCCGCCACGATCTGAAATCCGATGAACATGCCGAGCGTGACGAAGCCCATGTGCGCGATCGACGAGTAGGCGATGAGCTTCTTCATGTCGCGCTGCGCCAGCGCCACGAAACCGATGTACACCACGGCGATCAGCGACAGTGCGATGATCAGCCAATCCAGCCGGTGGCTGGCGTCGGGCGCGATCGGCAGGGAGAAGCGCAGGAAACCGTATCCGCCCATCTTCAGCATGATGGCCGCCAACACCACCGAACCGCCGGTGGGCGCTTCGACGTGCGCATCCGGCAACCACGTATGCACCGGCCACATCGGCACCTTCACCGCGAATGCCGAGAGAAACGCCAGGAAGATGAAGGTCTGCTCGGTGAGGTTGAGCGGCATGCGCTGGAACACCGCTAGTTCATAGCTGCCGGCCTTCAAATACAGGTAAATCAGCGCGACCAGCATCAGCAGCGAGCCGATGAACGTGTACAGGAAGAACTTGATGGTGGCGTACACGCGCCGTGGACCGCCCCACACGCCGATGATGATGAACATCGGAATGAGCATGGCCTCCCAGAACACGTAGAACAACGCGCCGTCGAGCGCCGCGAACACGCCGATCATCAAGCCTTCCAATATCAAAAAGGCCCCGAAATACTGCGCGACGCGCTTCTCGACGTTGGTCCAGCTTGCAATCACGATGAGCACGGTGGTCAAGGTGGTCAGCAGGATCAGCGGCATCGAAATGCCGTCCACCCCGATGTAGTACTCCGAGTGGATGGTCGATATCCATGGCGCGCGCTCGACGAATTGCATCGCCGCGGTGCCGATCTTGAACAAGCTCCACAAAGGCACGCTGAGCAGCAATGCCAGCGCGCTCACGATCAAGGACAGCCATTTCGCGGCTGCTTTGCGATCGCCCAAGGCCAGCACGATGAAGCCGCCGATGATCGGCAGCCAGATCAATAGCGACAGCAGGTACCCGCTGAACGTCATGTTCGCCATAAGATCCACAGCAGGAAGCCGGCCAATCCTAGGATCATCGCAAACGCGTAGTGATACAGGTATCCCGACTGCGCGTAGCGCATCACCGATCCCAGCCAGCCGACGCTGCGCGCGCTGCCGTTGACCAGACCGTCATCGATCAGGATCTGATCGCCGAATCGCCACAGGCCGCCGCCCAAGGCTCGCGCCGCCGGCATGATCACGTGCTCGTCGAACCAATCGAAACCGTATTTATCGACCAGCACCGTGTGCAGCCACTTGAGTCGGCGTTCCGCCGCGTCCGCGAGGTCCGGCCGCTTGAGAAAGAACCACCATGCGGTCAATACGCCGAGCGCGGCCAGCCAAATCGCGGGTGCGCTGAATGCCGCCTCCAGAAACTCGCCGGCGGAGCCGTGGAATTCCTCCCCCACTTGCGCCAGCACATCGTTGGCCGGAAGCACATGGATGGCACCCTCGAAGTAGCCGCCGAACAGCATCGGCTCGACCGTGAACCAGCCGATCAGCGCCGATGGGATGGCCAGCAACACCAGCGGCACCGTCACCACCCACGGACTCTCGTGCAAGTGCTCCTCCGTATGGTGATCCATGCGCGGCTTGCCGTGGAAAGTCATGAAGAACATCCGGAACGTGTACAGCGCCGTGACGAATACGCCGCTCAGCACGCAGAAATAGGCGTAGCTGTGGCCCGGCCGGGTCGACAAATGCACCGCGTCGATCAGCGCGTCCTTGGAGAAGAAGCCGGACGTCCCCGGAAAGCCGATCAAGGCCAGCGCACCCACCAGGCAGGTCCAGTACGTGATCGGCATATATTTCTTCAGGCCGCCCATCTTGCGCATGTCCTGCTCGTGATGCATGGCGATGATCACCGAGCCCGCCGCCAGGAACAGCAGCGCCTTGAAGAACGCGTGCGTCATGAGATGGAAGATGCCGGCGCTGTAAGCCGAGACGCCGAGCGCCACCGTCATATACCCCAGCTGCGACAGGGTCGAATAGGCGATCACCCGTTTGATGTCGTTGTTCACGATACCGAGCAGCCCCATGAAGAACGCCGTGGTCGAGCCGATGATCAACACCGTCGACAGCGCGGTCTCCGACAGTTCGAACAGCGGCGACATGCGCGCCACCATGAATATGCCGGCCGTCACCATGGTTGCGGCGTGGATCAACGCCGAGATCGGCGTCGGGCCTTCCATGGAGTCCGGCAGCCAGATGTGCAGCGGCACCTGCGCGGACTTGCCCATGGCGCCGACGAACAGACAGATGCAGGTAAAGGTGATCGCCGGCCACGCGATGCTGCCGGTGATGTGGATCTGCGCCGCCGCGATTTGGCCGGCATGCGCGAACACGGTGGCGTAATCCAGCGACCCCGTGTAGCGCAGCACCGCGGCGATGCCGAGCACGAAGCCGAAATCGCCGACCCGGTTGACCAGGAAGGCCTTCAGGCTGGCGAAGATGGCGGTCGGACGCGTGTACCAGAATCCGATCAAGAGGTAGGACACCACGCCCACGGCCTCCCAGCCGAAGAACAATTGCACGAAATTGTTCGCCATCACCAGCATCAGCATCGAAAAGGTGAACAGCGAAATGTAGCTGAAGAAGCGCTGGTAGCCCGGGTCATCGTGCCATGTAGCCGATGGTGTAGATGTGCACCATCAGCGACACGAAAGTCACCACCACCATCATCATGGCGGACAGCCGGTCGATCAGGAATCCGACCTGCATGGTCACGCCGTCGCTGACCAGCCAGGTGTAGACCGGACCGTTGAACGGCGCCTGGCCGTTGAACAAGATCTGATAGAGCACATAGAACGACAGGACGCACGAAATGCCCACGCCCAAGATGGTGACGCCGTGCGCGCCGGCCCGGCCGATGACCTTGCCGAACAACCCGGCGATGACGGCCGCCGCGAGCGGCGCGAACGCGATCGTGAGATAGATGGGCTGCATGGTTTGCCTGGTTCCTCAGCCTTGCAGCGTGTCGAGGTCTTCGACTTCGATGCTGCGGCGCTCGCGAAACACCACCACCAGGATCGCGAGGCCGATGGCGGCTTCGGCGGCCGCCACGGTCAATATGAAGAACACGAAAATCTGGCCGCCGATGTCGCCGAGATAGCGTGAAAACGCCACGAAATTGAAATTGACGGCGAGCAGCATGAGCTCGATGCACATCAGCAGCACGATGACGTTCTTGCGGTTCAGGAACACGCCGGCGACCGCAATCGCGAACAGGATGCCCGACAGTGTCAGCACATAGGTCAGCGTGATCATGGTCGTTTCTCGGAGGCCATTTTGACGATTCGAACGCGATCCTTGGCGCGCGCCGCCACCTGCAGCGCAATGTTCTGCGGCTTGCCGCCCGTGCGCCGCCGCAGCGTCAAGACGATGGCCGCGACGCTCGCCACCAGCAGAATGACCGCGGCGATCTGCGCCGGATAGGCGTAGCGCGTGAACAGGGCGGTGCCCAGGTCCCGCGTATTCGAGTAGTTGGCGGCCATCGGCGGCGCCGTTCTCATGCTCATGCCGCCCAGGTGCTTCACCACGATGACATTGACGATCGCGAAGATCACGAAGCCCGCGACCGCGACCGCCAGCGGCCAGTAGTTCGCGAATCCCTTGCGCAACTCCTCGAGGTTGACGTCGAGCATCATGACCACGAACAGGAACAGCACCATCACGGCGCCGACGTACACCAGCACCAGCACGATCCCCAGGAATTCGGCGTCGAGCAGCAGCCAGATGACCGCGCTGTTGAAGAAGCACAGCACCAGCAGCAGCGCCGAATACACCGGGTTTCGGGCCAGGATGACGCCGAGCGCGGCCGCGACCAGCACGGCGGCGAACACGAAAAAAAGAATGGTCGCGAAACATCAGCGATACCGCGCGTCGGCGGCGCGATCCGCCGCAATCATGGCTTCGTAGCGCTCGCCGATGCCGAGCAACTTGTCCTTGCTCATGATGTTCTCGCCGCGATTTTCCATGTGGTATTCATGCAGCCGCGTCTCGACGATGGCGTCGACCGGACAGGCCTCCTCGCAGAAGCCGCAGTAGATGCACTTGAACAGATCGATGTCGTAGCGGGTGGTACGGCGCGTGCCGTCGGCGCCCACGTCCGACTCGATGGTGATGGCGAGCGCCGGGCACACCGCCTCGCAGAGCTTGCAGGCAATGCAGCGCTCCTCGCCGTTCGGATAGCGGCGCAGCGCATGCAGGCCGCGGAAGCGGTTGCTCTGCGGAGTCTTCTCTTCCGGATAGTTGACCGTGACCTTGGGCGCGAACAGCCCCTTCAGGGTCACCCACAGACCCTGCACCAGTTCCCACAGCAGGAACGTCTTGAGGAAATTGCGAATGCCCTGCATTACAGATGCCCCTTCCACGGACCGACGTGGAAATAGACCATGAAGCCCTCGACCAGTCAGCCAGACCAGTGTGACCGGAATCAGCGCCTTCCAGCCCAGGCGCATGATCTGATCGTAGCGATAGCGCGGAAAGGTCGCGCGCAGCCACAGGAAGGCGAACATCGGGAACAGCGTCTTCAAGCCGAACCAGAAGAAGCCGGGCTCCACCAGCGGCGAATCCGCCGGCAGCCAGCCGTCGAACGGCGACAGCCATCCGCCGAAGAAGAAGATCACGGTCAGCGCCGAGATCAGGATCATGTTGACGTATTCGGCGATGAAGAACAGCGCGAACGCCATGCCCGAATAGTCGACGTGGAAACCCGGCGACGATTTCCGATTCGCCCTCGGCCACGTCGAACGGCGCGCGGTTGGTCTCGGCGACGCCCGAGATGAAGTACACCAGCAGCAGCGGGAACAGCCAGGTCCAATTCCAGCCGAACAGGCCGCGCCTGCGCGCGAATGATGTCGCCGATATTGAGGCTGCCCGCCGCCATCAACACGCCCACCATGGCGAAGCCCATGGCGATTTCATAGGCGACGATCTGCGCGGCCGAGCGCATGGCGCCCAGGAAGGCGTATTTGGAGTTGGCCGCCCAGCCCGCGAGGATGATGCCGTACACGCCCATCGAGGTCAGCGCCAGGATGTACAGCAGGCCCGCATCGATATTGGCGAAAGCGTGCTCCGGGCGCAGCGGAATGACCGCCCAGATGGCGAGCGACGGAATCAGCGCCAGGAACGGCGCCAGGCGGAACAGGAATCCGTTCGCATCCGCCGGGATCAGGATTTCCTTGAAGATGAGCTTGACGACGTCGGCAAACGGCTGCGCCAGACCCGGGATCAGCAGGCCACCGATGCGGTTCGGGCCCTTGCGCGCTTGAATCCAGCCGATGACCTTGCGCTCCGCCAGCGTGTAGAAGGCCATGGTGAGAATGATGCACACCATGACGATCGGCGCCTGCACCGGCGGTCAGCAGCGGAAAGGTCCAGTACGGCGTGATGACGCCGGACAGCCAATCGCGAATGGGGCTCCAATCCCACATTTCAGATCACGATGCGGGCCATGCGCCCGTCCTTGGTTTTCGACAAGAGCCTCGGACCCGCGCACCAGCGCATCGACCTGGTACGGCGGAATATCCACCCACGCGCCGGCGCCGGCTCCGGCCCCTCGGGCATGGCCGCCGCGCCGACGCCGCTGCGCCGTCGCCGCGACGCGCGTCGCCGCACGACGCTGCGCAATGCGTCGCGAATTTCCTCGGAGCTCACATAGTCGACGCCGTGCAGATTCAGCAAGTTCGCGAGCACGCGCAGCACCTTCCAGCCCGGCCGGCTCTCGCCCGGCAGTTTCGCTGCGCCCGCCCAGCTTTGCCAGCGTCCCTCGGCATTGACGTAGGTGCCGGAGGTCTCGGCGAAGGACCCGATGGGCAGCACCACGTGCGCCGACGCGCGCAGGCTCTCCGGCAGATGCGTGGTGACCGCGACCACCAGTTCGGCTGCCGCCAGCGCGCGCGCCTCGACGCCAAAGTCCGACGCCGGATCGATACCGCCGAACAGCACATAGGCCTTGAGAGCCGACTCCAGCATGGCGCGCGCCGACAGGCCGACCGCGGCGGCCGGCGCGCCGCCCGGCTCGCGATGCGGCACCGCGCCCGCCAGGTACGCCCCCGCCGCATTGGCGCCTTCGGTGAGGCAGCCCACGCTGGCGCGCGCACAACTCCGCCAGCATCGCCGCCAGCGCCTTGAGCTGCGAGTAGGCCGGGTGCCGCTGCGCCAGGGTGCCGAGGATGACGGCACGGCGCGCGCCGTTCATCAGCGCGGCGGCCAGCGCCCGGTGCGAATCGCCGACTTCCGCGGCGGCGACGCCCGCCGGCACCGGCTTGTTGCCGCCGCGGCCGCCGCGCGCACCACGCGCCGCCAATTCGCCGACCAGATCGGTTTCGGCCACGGCGTAGGCGGCGACCGGGAACATATAGTCGAAGCGGCGCGGATTGAGGAAGGCCACTTTGGCGCCTTCGTCTTGAGCGCGGCCTTGCGGATGCGATGCGCCAGCATCGGCATCTCATGCCGCAGATTCGAACCGATCGACGAGCACGCCGTCGAGGCGTTCGACGTCGGCGATCGTCAGGCCGAGGCTCGGGGAACGCCGCCTCGTGTTGCTGCGCGCGAAAATCCAGCTGGCGCAGGCGATGATCGATGTTGGCGCAGCCGAGCCCGCGCGCAATTCGGGCGAGCAGGTACAGCTCCTCGACCGTGGCCATCGGCGAAGCCAGGAATCCCGAGGCGGCGGCGCCGTGCGCGGCGACCACTGTTCTGCAGGCCCTCGGCCGCCGCGGTCAGCGCCACTTCCCATTCGACGGCCTGCAGCGCGCCATCGATGCGCACCATGGGCTGCGTCACGCGATCCGCCGAATACATGCCCTCGAAGCCGAAGCGGTCGCGATCGGCGATCCAGGTCTCGTTGATCGCTTCGTTTTCGCGCGGCACCATGCGCATCAGCTTGCCGCGCAGCACATGCGCATACAGATTGGTGCCGAACGCATCGTGCGGCGACACCAGCGGCGTGCTGCGTCATTTCCCAGGCGCGCGCGTGATAGCGGAACGGCTTGTTGTTGAGCGCGCCGACCGGGCACAGATCGATGATATTGGCGGACAGCTCGTGATCGACGCTGTGCTCGATGTAGGTGCCCACCTCCATGTTTTCGCCGCGGCCGGTGGTGCCCATCTGCGGATAGCCCTGGATCTCCTGGCCGAAGCGCACGCAGCGCGTGCAATGAATGCAGCGCGTCATGTCGGTCGAGACCAGCGGACCCAGATTCTTGTCCTTGACCACCCGCTTGCGTTCGCTGAAGCGGGAAATGTCGCGCCCGTAACCCAAGGGCCAGATCCTGCAGTTCGCACTCGCCGCCCTGATCGCAGATCGGGCAGTCGAGCGGATGGTTGATCAGCAGGAATTCCATGGTCGCGCGCTGCGCGGCGACGGCCTTCGGCGACTTGGTGAATACCTTCATGCCTTCGGTCACCGGCGTGGCGCAGGCCGGCAGCGGCTTCGGCGCCTTCTCCACTTCGACCAGGCACATGCGGCAATTGGCCGCGACGGTGAGCTTGTCGTGATAGCAGAAGCGCGGAATGTAGATCTGCGCCGGATCCGTGACCTGCATGATCATCTGACCCTTGCGGGCTTTCAGCGGCACGCCGTTGACTTCGATATTGACCGTGTCGTCGCTCATCGTCCGCCCTATGCCGCCACGGCCGCGGCCGCCAGCGCCCGCTTGACCGTCGACGATCGAGCGGCCCTTGTGCTCGATCATGTATTGAAACTCGTGCCGGAAATGCTTCAGGAAGCTCTGCACCGGCCACGCGGCCGCATCGCCCAGCGCGCAGATGGTGTGGCCCTCGATGCGATTGGCCACATCGAGCAGCAGGCCGAGATCCTCGCTGCGGCCCTGCGCCCGCGATGATCCGCTTCAGCATGCGATCGAGCCAGCCCGTGCCTTCGCGGCAGGGCGTGCATTGGCCGCAGGACTCCGACATGTAAAAGCGCGCCAGGCGCTCCAGCGCGCGCACCATGCAGGTGGTCTCATCCATGACGATGACGGCGCCGGTGCCGAACGAGGAGCCGGCCTTCTTCACCGAGTCGTAATCCATGTTGATGGCCCACATCACCTCGGCGGGCAGCACCAGGCACGGACGAGCCGCCGGGAATCACGGCCTTGAGCTTGCGGCCCTTCCAGACGCCGCCGGCGAGCGCCATCAGTTCCTTGAAGGGAATGCCCAAGGGCAATTCGAAATTGCCGGGCTTCTCGACGTGTCCGGAGACCGAGAAAATGATCGGTGCCGCCCGAATTCACCGGTCCCAGACCCGCAAACCACGCCGCGCCTTTGCGCATGATGGTGGGCACCGAGGCAAAGCTCTGCGTGTTGTTGATGGTGGTCGGTTTGCCGAACAGGCCGAAGTTTGCCGGAAACGGCGGCTTGAAGCGCGGCTTGCCGGGCTTGCCCTCCAGCGATTCGAGCAGCGCGGTCTCCTCGCCGCAGATGTAGGCGCCCGCGCCGATGAACATGTGCAGATCGAAATCGACGCCGACTGCCGAGGATGTTCTTGCCGAGCAGTCCCGCCGCATAGGCTTCGGCCAGCGCCGCTTCGAAGCGCGGGATGGGCTCGGCCAGGAACTCGCCGCGAATATAGTTGTAGCCCACGGTGGCCGTCATCGCGTAGCCGCCGATCGCCATGCCCTCGATGACCGAATGCGGGTTGTAGCGCAGGATGTCGCGGTCATGGCAGGTGCCGGGCTCGGATTCGTCGGAATTGCACACCGCATATTTCTGCACCGGCGAGCTGCGCGGCATGAAGCTCCATTTCACGCCCATCGGAAACGCCGCGCCGCCGCGGCCGCGCAGCCCCGACGCCTTGACCTCCTCGATGATTTTCTCGCGCGGCGTCTGCTCGCGCAGGATCTTCTCCCACGCCTGATAGCCGCCGAACTGGCGATAGCCTTCGAGCGTCCACGAGCGCTCGTGCTTGCAGCGCCTCGAATAACACCAGATTCTGCTCGTAAGCCATCATGCAGCTCCGCTCATGTCAACTCATCCAGGATCTTATCGATGCTCTCGGGCGTCAGATTCTCGTGGTACACGTGGTCGACCATCATCATGGGCGCGCCGGTGCACGCCGCCAGGCATTCCTCTTCGCGCTTCAGGTAAATCCGCCCGTCCGGCGTGCTCTCGCCCGTCTTGATGCCGAGCTTCTTCTCGACGTGCTCGACGACTTCCTGCGAGCCGCGCAGCATGCAGGAAATGTTGGTGCACACCGACACGTGGTGGCGGCCCACCGGCTTGGTCTCGAACATCGAATAGAACGTCGCCACCTCGTACACCATGGATGGGCGGCGAGCCCGAGATAGGCGGCCACGGCATCCATGATGTCGGTGGTCAGAAAACCGTTGTTCTCGTGCTGCGCGGCATGCAGGGCGGAGATCACCGCGGAGCGCTTGCGGTCGGGCGGAAATTTCGCCACCCAACGATCGATTTCTTCGCGCACATGCGCCGACAGCTGCACGCTCATCGATCGATCTCGCCGAACACGATGTCCTGGGTGCCGATCACCGCCACCACATCCGCCAGCATATGCCCCCGCACCATTTCATCGAGCGACGCGAGATGCGCGAAACCCGGCGCGCGCACCTTCAGGCGATAGGGCTTGTTGGCGCCGTCGGATACCAGGTACACGCCGAGCTCGCCCTTCGGCGCCTCGACGGCGGCGTACGCCTCGCCTTCCGGCACGCAGTAGCCCTCGGTCATGAGCTTGAAATGATGGATCAAGCGATTCCATGTCGCCCTTCATCTCTTCGCGCCGCGGCGGCCGCACCTTGCGGTCGTCGATCATCACCGGCCCGGGATTGGCCTTCAGCCACGCGACGCATTGCTCGATGATGCGCGTCGACTGGCGCATCTCCTCGATGCGCACCAGGTAGCGGTCGTAGCAATCGCCGTTGACTCCCACCGGAATGTCGAAATCCACGCGATCGTACACTTCGTAGGGCTGCTTCTTGCGCAGATCCCACTCGACGCCGGAGCCGCGCAGCATCGGGCCCGGAGAATCCCAGCTGCATGGCGCGCTCCGGGCTCACCACGCCGATATTCACGGTGCGCTGCTTCCAGATGCGGTTGTCGGTGAGCAGAGTTTCGTATTCATCGACGCAGGCCGGAAAGCGCTTGACGAAGTCGCGCGATGAAATCCAGCAGGCCGCCCGAGCGGCGCTCGTTCAGGCGGTCCACGTCCTTCTTGCTGCGCCACTCGGAATGCTGGTACTTGCGGCATCGAGTCCGGCAGATCGCGGTACACGCCGCCCGGCCGATAGTAGGTCGCATGCATGCGCGTGCCGGACACCGCTTCGTAGCAATCCATCAGGTCTTCGCGCTCGCGGAAGCAATACAGGAACACCGTCATGGCGCCGATGTCGAGGCCGTGCGCCCCCAGCCACATCAGGTGATTCAAGAATCCGCGTGATCTCATCGAACATCACGCGGATGTATTGCGCGCGCAGCGGCGGCTCGATGCCCAGCAGCTTTTCGATCGCCATGACATAGGCGTGCTCGTTGCACATCATGGACACGTAGTCCAGCCGATCCATGTAGCCGATCGACTGATTGAAGGGCTTGCTCTCGGCGAGCTTCTCGGTGCCGCGATGCAGCAGGCCGATGTGCGGATCGGCCTTCTGAATGACTTCGCCGTCCATCTCCAGCACCAGGCGCAGCACGCCGTGCGCCGCCGGATGCTGCGGCCCGAAGTTCATGGTGTAGTTGCGGATCTCAGCCACTGGCTTCTCCGTCGCTCGCGGCCGACCGGCGCGTTGGTCAGATGCGGGATCATAGCGATTGTCGTGACGAATCACTTTCGGCACGAGCACGCGCGGTTCGATGGTCACCGGCTGGTACACGACGCGCGCCTTCTCGGGGTCGTAGCGCACTTCGACATTGCCGGACAGCGGAAAATCCTTGCGGAACGGATGGCCGATGAAGCCGTAGTCGGTGAGCAGGCGGCGCAGGTCCGGATGGCCCTTGAACAGAATGCCGAACAGGTCGAAGGCCTCGCGCTCGAACCAATCGGCGCCGGCCCAGATGCCGGCGACCGAATCCACCATGGGCTCGGCGTCGTCGGCGCAAAACACCCGCAGGCGCAGCCGCTGATTGAGGGAGATCGAGAGCAGGTGGTACACGACGGCGAAGCGCCGGCCCGGCGGCCGGCCGGGCGCATCGACTGCTCGTCGGCGCCGCGCGCGACGCCGCGGCTGAAACCCGACGAGGTGGCGTCCTGGGTCTTCCATTCGGCGCGGCCGTGCTCGAGGTAATCCACGCCGCACACGTCCATGCACATCTCGAACTTGAGTCCGCGGCGTCGCGCAGCACCCGCGCAACCTCGAGCAGCCGCGCGGCGGCGCACCTCGTAGGTCGAGTTCGCCGCGTGTGGTTCGGCGACCGCGCGCAATTGCTCGGGCAGCGCCCGCGCGACCGCGCTGCGCCAAGCGCCTCGAGGCGGGTCGGTGCTGCCACCACCGCCGCGTCGCTCGAATCCGCGCTCATCGGATGATCGCCTTGTTGCGCTTGATCTTGTTCTGCAGCTGAATGATGCCGTAGAGCAGCGCTTCGGCCGTGGGCGGACAGCCCGGGACGTACACATCGACCGGCACGATGCGATCGCAGCCGCGCACCACCGCATAGGAATAATGATAGTAGCCGCCGCCGTTGGCGCACGAGCCCATGGAAATCACCCAGCGCGGCTCCGCCATCTGGTCGTACACCTTGCGCAGCGCGGGCGCCATCTTGTTCACCAGGGTGCCCGGCGACGATCATCACGTCGGATTGGCGCGGGCTCGGCCGAAACACCACGCCGAAGCGATCCAGGTCGTAGCGCGCCGCGCCGGCATGCATCATCTCCACCGCGCAGCAGGCCAGGCCAAAGGTCATCGGCCACAGCGAGCCCGTGCGCGCCCAGTTGATCAGCTTGTCGACGGTGGTCACTTCGAAGCCGCGCACGGTGCTGGTAGTCGGCGGACACGGCTTCTAATCCCATTCAAGCGCCCCTTTCTTGTAGTCGTACACCAGGGCGACGACGAGCACCAGCGCGAAGATCAGCATGGCGAGCAGGCCGAAGGTGCCGGTCGCGCTTCAGCGACACGGCCCACGGGAAGAAGAACGCGATCTCCAGGTCGAACACGATGAAAATGATGGCGACCAGGTAGTAGCGGACGTCGAAGCGCATCCGCGAATCTTCGAACGCCTCGAATCCGCATTCGTAGGGGGAGAGCTTCTCGGCGTCCGGGCGGCGCGGCCCCAAGATCCAGCCGATGGTGAACAGCGCGAGCCCCAGCACGCGCGGCCAAGCCCATAAAAATCAATATCGGCAAATACTGTCGCAGCATCATCAGCGTCCGACCACGTCAATTGACCATAATTGTATCAGCCAGCGCAGCGTGTTGCGTCGCGTAAAGGACTGCAACACGAACATTAACGCAGCATCAAATTGATGGTGCCGACGGCCGGAGTCGAACCGGCACAGGTTGCCCCACTAGCCCCTCAAACTAGCGCGTCTACCAATTTCGCCACGTCGGCTTGATTCGATGGGCTTCGCCCAATCTCATGCGCTTCGCCAGATTTCCACGGTTCGCGGCGAACCCGTGCGCGGCGCTTCGCGCCGGCAGCAATAACGGTGCCGCAGTGCGCCGAACTTGCGGCGCGCGGCCGCAGCGCCGACGGCGCGGCGGGTGCGGGCGCGGCGGCGTGCGGTCGCCGCCTGCGCCGCGCGCTCCAACACACTGGTCGGCTCGGCGGTCGGGCGCGCGCCCAAGTAAGCCAGCGTCAAACTGGTGACGAAGAACATCGCCGCGAACACCGCCGTCAATTTCGAAAACAAGGTGCTGGTGCCGCGCGCGCCGAACACCGTGCCGGATGCGCCGGAACCGAAATCCGGCGCCCGCCTCCGCGCCCTTGCCGCGCTGCAGGAGCACGAGCCCGATGATCATCAGCGCCAGCAACACGTGCACACCCAGAATGAATCCACGCAACATAAGAAATCTCTCAATGGCGAACGGCCGCAGCCGCGCAAATCTGCTGAAACTCATCGGCGCTCAGGGAAGCGCCACCCACCAATCCGCCGTCCACGTCGGGCATCGCGAACAGCTCCGCCGCATTGCCGGCCTTGACGCTGCCGCCGTAGAGGATCCGCAAATGGCGCGCTATCTTAGCATCTTGCGCGTGAATACGATTGCGCAGGAACGCGTGCACCGCCTGCGCCTGCTCCGGCGAGGCGGTGCGGCCCGGTGCCGATGGCCCACACCGGCTCGTAGGCGAGGATGGCCCGCGCAAAGCCGCCGACTCCGTGCATCGCGATCACCGCGTCGAGCTGCCGGCGCGACCACCGCTTCGGTCTGCTCCGCCTCGCGCTCCTCCAGGGTTTCCCCGACGCACAGCACCGGCGTCGAGGCCGGCGGCCAGCGCCGCCGCAAATTTGCGCGCCACCAAGGCGTCATCCTCGTGATACCAGCGGCGCCGCTCCGAATGGCCGACGATCACGTAGCGTGCAGCCCACATCCTTGAGCATCGCGGCGCACACCTGGCCGGTGAACGCACCGCCGGATTCCGCGCACACGTCCTGCGCGCCGACGGCGATGCGGCCGCCCTCCAGCATGCGCACCGCATCGCTCAAATAGACATAAGGCGGAAAGACCACGATGTCGATCGGCCATTCGGCCTTCAGACGCATCTCCAATTCGGCGAGCAAGGCTTGATTGGCGGCCCGAGAGCCGTGCATTTTCCAATTACCCGCGACCATCTGACGACGCATAGGCTCACCTTCGGGCGATTTGCCCTGCGGGAAAGGCGGCGAAGATTAGCCGCGCGGCGCGCGCTAACTGCAAGCCCGTCAAGCGGATTCGCGCGGTGTTTCGGCAGCGCCGCGGCCGCTTCCACGACCGCGGCGATCTCGCGCGCGCCCTGCTTGACCAGGCCCGGCATCGTACCCCTCGACCATGACCCGGATGACGGGCTCGGTGCCGGAGGCCCGCAGCACGATGCGGCCGCGGCCGTCGAAGCGCCGCTCGACTTGCTGCGCCGCTTTCACCACCGTGCGGTTCCTGCAGCGGATCGAAGCGCTTGGCCACGCGTACGTTGAGCAGCACCTGCGGATACTTGCGCATGCCGGCGGCCGAGTTCGGCGAGACCGGCCCCGGTTTGCTTCATGACCGCGAGCACCTGCAAGGCGCTGATCAAGCCATCGCCGGTGGTGGTCTTGTCCAGGCACAGGATGTGGCCCGAGGTCTCGCCCCCCAGGGTGCCGCCCACTTCGTTGAGCATGGCGAGCACGTGGCGGTCGCCGACCTGGGCGCGGCGGAATTCGATGCCGCTCTCGGCGAGCGCATGCTCCAGACCCGAGGTTGCTCATCACCGTTCCGACCACCGGGCCCTTGAGCTCGCCCCGGTCGTGCGCCGCGCTTGGCCAGGATGTAGAGCAGCTGATCGCCGTCCACGCAGCGCCCGAGCTCGTCGACCATCACCACCCGATCCCCGTCGCCGTCGAGCGCCATCCCGAGCTGCGCGCGCACTCCGGGAACCGTCAGCTGCAGCAGCTCCGGCGCCGTCGATCCGCAGCCATCGTTGATGTTGCGGCCGTTCGGCGAGCAGCCGATGGGCACGATCTCGGCGCCCAGGTCGGCGAGTACGCGCGGCGCCACCTTGTAGCCCGCGCCGTTGGCGCAATCGATGACGATCTTGAAACCCTGCAGATTCATGCCGGACGGAATCGTCGAGGCGCAGAACTGCTGATACTGAGTGCGGCTGCGGTCGATGCGGATGGCCTTGCCCAGCAGCCGCGATTCCTGGGTCACCACCGGCACGTCGAGCAGACGTCTCGATGTCGCTTTCCGCCTCGTCGGACAACTTGCTGCCGGTGGCGTCGAAGAACTTGATGCCGTTGTCCTGGTAGCTGTTGTGCGAAGCGCTGATCACGACGCCGAAGCTGCAGTCCAGGCGCTGCGTCATGTAGGCGATGCCCGGCGTCGGCAGCGGGCCGATCAGCATGACGTCGACGCCCGCGGCGACGAATCCCGCCTCCAGCGCCGACTCGAACATGTATCCGGAAACGCGCGTGTCCTTGCCGATGAGCACGCGGCCGCCGCCGGGCGCCAGCACGCGTGCGGCGGCGCTCGCCAGCCGCAACGCGAAATCCACGGTCATCGGCGCCGCGCCGACGCGGCCGCGCAGACCATCGGTGCCGAAATACCTGCTCAACTGTCGATTCCTTGCAGAACCGCACTCACCATGCCGATCGCATCGCGCGTTGCGCGCGACATCATGAGTGCGAATGATGCGCGCGCCCTGGGCGACCGCCAGCGCCGCCAACCCCAAGCCGCCATACAGCCGCTCATCCACCGGCCTGCCCAGAATCCGTCCGATGAAGCTCTTGCGCGAAACGCCGACCAGCAGCGGCGCATCCAGCGCGGCGAAGCGCGGCAATTCTCTCAGCAGCGTCATGTTGTGCGCCAGCCCCTTGCCGAAACCCAATCCCGGATCGAGTACGATCGCGTCGCGCGCGATCCCGGCCGCGACGCACGCATCGCGTTCGCGCGCCAGGAACTCGCACACCTCGGCCACCACGTCATCGTAATGCGGATCGTCCTGCATCGTACGCGGCTCGCCCTGCATGTGCATCAGACACACGCCGACTTCGGACGCCGCGGCGCACTCGCGCGCGCCCGGCGCACGCAACGCGATACACATCGTTGACGATGCAGGCACCCGCCGCGATCGCGGCCGCCATCACCGCAGGCTTGCTCGTGTCGATCGAAATCGCGATATCCGAAGCCGCCGGCGATGCCCTCGATGACCGGCACGACTCGCGCGATCTCCACCGCCTCGTCCACGGGAGCCGCTCCCGGCCGGGTCGACTCCCCGCCCACATCGATGATGGCCGCGCCCTCCTCCTCGATTCGCCTGGCACGCGCCAGCGCCGCCGCCACCGTCGCATAACGGTCGCCGTCGGAAAACGAATCCGGCGTCACGTTCAGGATTCCCATGACGACGGGCCGCGTCAGATCGATGATTCGATGTCGACAACGCCACTGCATCTTGCCCGATTCACGGCGCTCCGGGCACCGGTCGGTTCGCGACCGGCCTCTAGTGCTGACCTGCGGGATTAACCAACGGCGGCGCCGGCTTCTCGGCCGAAGGCCCTCGCGGAGTCGGCGTCGGCGTGTCGTCCCAGTCGCGCGGCGGGCGCGGCACGCGCCCTTCCATGATGTCCTTGATCTGTTCTTCGTCGATGGTCTCGTACTTGATCAAGGCCTCCGACATGGTCTGCAGCTTGTCCATGTTGGATTGCAGGATCTTGTAGGCGCGCTGGTAGTTGCTGTCGATGACCCGGCGCACTTCCTCGTCGATCACGTGCGCCGTCACGTCCGACACCTGCTTGTGCTGCGTGACGCTGCGGCCGAGAAATACTTCGCCCGACTCCTCGCTGTAGGTCTGCGGACCCAGGCGGTCCGACAAGCCCCAGCGCGTCACCATGTTGCGCGCCAGTTCCGTGGCGCGCTCGATGTCGTTGGACGCGCCGGTGGTCACCGCATCGGCGCCGAACACCAACTCTTCGGCGACCCGCCCGCCGAACAGCGTCGCAATGCGGCTTTCGAGCTGCCGCTTGCTGGTGCTGTAGCGATCGGCTTCCGGCAGGAACATCGTGACGCCCAGCGCGCGCCCGCGCGGAATGATGGTCACCTTGTAGACCGGATCGTGCTCGGGCACGCTCAAGCCCACGATGGCGTGTCCCGATTCGTGGTACGCGGTGTTGCGCTTCTCCTCCTCGGTCATGACCATGGAGCGCCGCTCGGCGCCCATCATGATCTTGTCCTTGGCGCGCTCGAACTCCTCCATCGTGACCGAACGCTTGTTGCCGCGCGCCGCGAACAAGGCGGCCTCGTTCACCAGGTTGGCAAGATCCGCGCCGGAGAACCCCGGCGTGCCGCGCGCGATGACCGACGGCTTGACGTTGTCGCCGAGCGGCACCTTGCGCATGTGGACTTTGAGGATCTGCTCGCGGCCGCGGACGTCGGGCAGCGGCACGACCACCTGGCGGTCGAAGCGGCCCGGGCGCAGCAGCGCCGGATCGAGCACATCGGGCCGGTTGGTGGCGGCAATGACGATGATGCCTTCATTGCCCTCGAAGCCGTCCATCTCGACCAGCAGCTGGTTCAAGGTCTGTTCGCGCTCATCATGACCGCCGCCCAAGCCCGCGCCGCGATGGCGGCCGACGGCATCGATTTCATCGATGAAGATGATGCAGGGCGCGTGCTTTTTGGCCTGCTCGAACATGTCGCGCACGCGCGAGGCGCCCACGCCGACGAACATTTCCACGAAATCCGACCCGGAAATGGTGAAAAACGGCACCTTGGCTTCGCCGGCGATGGCCCGCGCCAGCAGGGTCTTGCCGGTTCCCGGGGAGCCGACCATGAGCACGCCTTTCGGGATCTTGCCGCCAAGTTTCTGGAACTTGCCGGGATCTTTCAAGAAATCGACGATTTCCACCACTTCCTGCTTGGCTTCCTCGACGCCCGCGACATCGGCGAAGGTGATGTTCACCTGATCCTCGCCCAGGAGCCGCGCGCGGCTCTTGCCGAACGACATGGCCCCCCGGCCGCCCGACGCGCCCTGCATCTGGCGCATGAAGTAGGCCCAGAAGCCGATGAGAATCAGGATCGGGAAGGCCGAGATCAGGAGCTGCAGGAACACCGATTGCTGTTTCGGCGGCTCGCCGCGGAATTTGACGCCCTGCTGCTGCAGCGTGCCGATCAAGGCGCTGTTGCTGGTCTCGGGGTTGTAGGTCACGAACGACTCGCCGGACGAGCGCCGCTTGCCCTCGATGATCTCGCCCTTGAGCGTCACCGAATCGACGTTGTTGCTCTTCACTTCGGAGAGAAACTGCGAATAATCGATGGTGGCCGGCTGGCCGGTGCGCATGCCGAATTGGCTGAAAATGGCGAGCAGAATGACCGCCAAGGCGACCCAGAGCAGAATTTGTTTCGTCAAATCGTTCAAGTTTCACCTACAGCCGCAAACACAAGGGGGACAAACCGAGCGGGCGCCCCCGAACTTACACCATCCCAAACTGCCGCGCCAACAGATAGATCTCAGGGCTGCGGGATCGTGACGCCTTCGGCTTTTTGGTCACCACCCGCCCATAGCGGCTGCGGGCGTCCTTGATGATCTGATCGAAGCCCGCGCCTTGAAATAACTTCACCAGCAAATCGCCTCCTGGGGCCAGTACGCGATCCGCAAACTCCAGGGCCAGTTCCGCCAGATGCATGGATCGGGGCTGATCAACCGCGTCTATGCCAGCCATGTTGGGGGCCATATCGGACAAAACAAGGTCCACCTTGTCGGCGCCCGACGCAGCTCAAGAACCTGCTCCAAAACAGCCTCCTCGCGAAAGTCGCCCTGCACGAAGTCGACGCCGGGAATGGCATCCATCGCCAGAATGTCGGTCGCCACGATGCGGCCCGGACCCGACGATGCGCGCCGCGTACTGGCTCCATCCGCCGGGCGCGGCCCCCAGGTCGACGCAGCGCATGCCGGGGCGCAGCAGGCGCTCGCTCGCCTGGATCTGCGCGAGCTTGAACACCGCGCGCGAACGCCAGCCCTCTTTCTGCGCGCGCTTGACGAACTCATCGTTGGCGTGTTCGGCGAGCCAGCGGGCACTGCTTTTTGAACGCTTGGGCATTTGACGGTTGCGACTATAATCGGCGCGATGGCACTTTCCGAGAAACAAAAGAAATATCTGCGCCGTCTCGCGCACCCCATGAGTCCCATCGTCATGCTCGGCAATGCCGGGCTCACCGACGGGGTCGTGAACGAACTGGACCGCGCCCTGACCGATCATGAATTGGTCAAGGTGGCCGCCCGCGTCGGCGCACGCGACGCCCGCGACGAGGCATTGCACGCTCTGGCCAGCCGTACCAGCGCCGAGCTCGTGCAGCGCATCGGCCACGTCGGCGTCTTCTACCGCCGCCGCGCCGAGCTGCCGAAGATCCTCATCCCGGACTAGGGAGCCAGATGGCCTGAAGCCTAGGTCCCTCGCGCCACACCAGCAGCAGCACCGCGGCGCAGGCCGCCAGATACAGCAGCGGCCGAAACACCGTGCCAGGCGCCGAAGCTCAAAGCCGCGGCCGCGCCGTCGCGCGTGGGCCCGCATCATGACCGGCTTCAAGATCCACTCGTTGACGGCCAGCAGCGCCGCCGCCGCATAGCCCCACAGGAATTTCCCGGCGCCGGGCAGCACGCAAGCGAGCAGCGCGACCGCGATCCCGACGTAGGTCTCGATGCTGAACAGCCGGGCGGCCAGCATGCCCGCCAGATGCCGATCGGCGCTGCGCATGGAACAGCGTCGGCGCCACCCAGGCGGCCAACGACCAGAGACTGCCCGCCCACAGCACCTGAGGACGCCGAACACTTTGCGAACGAAGGTCACCGGCGCGTGCGGCCTCACACGTATTTCACGGACACGATCTCGTAGCTGCGCGTGCCGCCCGGGGGTGGTCACATCGACGACGTCGCCTTCGGACTTGCCGATCAGCGCGCGCGCGATCGGCGAGGACACCGACAGCAGGCCCTGCTTGATGTTCGCCTCGTCGTCGCCGACCAGCTGGTAGACGACTTTGCTGCCGCCCTCCTGATCCTCGAGCTCGATGGTCGAGCCGAAAACCACCCGGCCGCTGGCGCTCAAGCTTGGTGACGTCGATGATTTCGGAATTCGACAAGCGGTTCTCGATGTCGTTGATGCGGCCTTCGATGAAGCTCTGCTGCTCGCGCGCCGCGTGGTATTCGGCGTTCTCGCTCAAATCGCCGTGCGCACGCGCCTCCGCGATCGCCTTGATGACGTTCGGGCGCGCTTCGCTCTTGAGCTGCTTCAGCTCCAGCCGCAGCCGCTCGGCGCCGCGCAGAGTCATGGGAGTGCGCTTGATCACGTCTGCAACTCTCTGTGCTGAAGTCTGGGGGTTCGCTTCACGCCAACATTTCCTTGTGCAAATCCTGCAGCCGATTCACTTCGATGTCGCCCAGATGATCGAGCGCGTCGCAGGTCGCGCGTGCTCCGGCCACCGTCGTGTAGTAGGTTACCTTCCTGGCCACCGCCTCGCGCCGAATCGAGCGCGATTCGCGCACCGCTTGCTTGCCTTCGGTGGTATTGACGATCAATGCCACCTCGTCGTTTTTTATCATATCGACGACGTGCGGGCGACCCTCGCGCACTTTGTTGACCCGCCGGCAGGTCACGCCGGCCTCCTCCAGCACCGCGGCGGTGCCGCCGGTGGCCGCAATCTCGAAGCCGCGCTCGATCAGCATCTGCGCGAGCACCACGGCGCCCGGCTTGTCGCGGTCCCGCACGCTGATGAAGCACAAGCCGTGCGTCGGCAGGATCACCCCGGAGGCGGCCTGCGCCTTGGCATAGGCCTCGCCGAAGGTATGTCCGGTGCCCATCACCTCGCCGGTGGATTTCATTTCCGGACCCAGGATCGGATCCGCCTCGGGGAACTTGACGAACGGAAACACCGCCTCCTTGACCGAAAAATACGGCGGAATGCGCTCCACGGTGCGCTCCTGCATCGCCAGCGTCTTGCCCGTCATGACCCGCGCCGCGACCTTGGCGAGCGGAATGCCGGTGGCCTTGGACACGAACGGCACGGTGCGCGAGGCGCGCGGATTGACCTCGAGGATGTAGATCACGCCGCTTTGAATGGCGAACTGGATGTTCATCAGGCCGACCACATTGAGCGCTTTGGCGAGCTTGCGCGTCTGCGCCCGCAGCTCGTCCTGGATTTCCTGCGACAGGCCGTTCGGCGGCAGCGAGCAGCTCGAATCGCCCGAATGCACGCCGGCCTGCTCGATGTGCTCCATGATGCCGCCGATCAGCACGTCCTGGCCGTCGCTCACCGCGTCGACATCCACCTCGATGGCGAGATCCAGGAACCGGTCGAGCAGCACCGGGCTGTCGTTCGACACCTTCACCGCGTCGATCATGTACTGGCGCAGGTCGTCCTCGTTGAACACCACTTCCATCGCGCGGCCGCCGAGCACATAGCTCGGCCGCACCACCAGCGGAAAGCCGACTTCCCGCGCCAGCAGCACGGCCGGCTCTTCGGTGCGCGCCGAGGCGTTGGCCGGCTGTTTGAGCTTCAGAGTCGTCACCAGCTTCTGGAAGCGTTCGCGGTCCTCGGCGACATCGATGCTGTCGGGGGTGGTGCCGATGATGGGCGCGCCGGCCGCGGCCAGCGCCCGCGACAACTTCAGCGGCGTCTGGCCGCCGAACTGCACGATCACGCCCTTCGGGCTTCTCCTTCTCGATGATCTCCATGACGTCTTCGAAGGTCAGCGGTTCGAAATACAGCCGATCCGAGGTGTCGTAATCGGTCGAGACGGTCTCCGGGTTGCAGTTCACCATGATGGTTTCGAAGCCGTCTTCGCGCAGCGCCATGGCGGCATGCACGCAGCAGTAGTCGAATTCGATGCCCTGGCCGATGCGATTCGGTCCGCCGCCCAGGATCATGATCTTGCGGCGGCTGCTCGGGATTCGCTTCGCACTCTTCTTCGTAGGTCGAATACAGGTAGGCGGTCGAGGTCGAGAACTCCGCGGCGCAGGTATCGACGCGCTTGTACACCGGGTGCAGCCCGAGCTTGCGGCGCCGGCTGCGGATCGTCGCCTCGTCGCGCGCCGCCAATTTCGCGATGCGCGCATCGGAGAATCCCTTGCGCTTCAGCGCCCGCAGGCGCGGCAGTTCCAGGCTTTCGAAGCCATCCTTGGCGCAGCAGCGCCTCCTCGCGGAGCAGATCCTCGATCTGCGCCAGGAACCAGGGATCGATCTTGGTCGCATCGAATACCTGCTGGCGCGTCCATCCGGCGCGAAATGCATCGGCGACGTACAGGATGCGGTTCGGTCCCGGCCAGCGCAGCTCGTAGGCGAGCCTTTCGGCCGCCTCGTCGGTCAGCGGCAGGGTCAGCTGCTCGTTGAAGCCGTCGAAGCCGGTCTCCAGGCTGCGCAGCGCCTTCTGCATCGATTCCTGAAAGGTTCGGCCGATGGCCATCGCCTCGCCCACCGATTTCATCTGCGTGGTCAGGCGCGTGTTCGAGCCGGGAAATTTCTCGAAGGTGAAGCGCGGAATCTTGGTGACCACGTAATCGATGGTCGGCTCGAAGGAGGCCGGCGTCGCGCCGCCGGTGATTTCGTTCTTGAGTTCATCGAGCGTGTAGCCCACCGCCAGTTTGGCGGCGATCTTGGCGATCGGAAATCCCGTCGCCTTGGATGCGAGCGCCGAGGAGCGCGACACGCGCGGGTTCATTTCGATGACCAGCACCCGGCCGTCCTCCGGATTGATCGCGAACTGCACGTTGGAGCCGCCGGTGTCGACGCCGATCTTGCGCAGCACCGCGATCGATGCGTCGCGCAGCCGCTGGTACTCGCGGTCCGTCAGGGTCTGCGCCGGCGCCACCGTGATCGAATCCCCGGTGTGCACCCCCATGGGATCGAGGTTTTCGATGGAACAGACAATGATGCAGTTGTCGATCGCGGTCGCGGACGACCTCCATTTCGTATTCTTTCCAGCCGAGCACGGATTCCTCGAGCAGCACCTCGTTGGTGGGCGAGGCGTCGAGCCCGCGCGCCACGATGGCTTCGAATTCCTCGCGGTTGTAGGCGATGCCGCCGCCGCTGCCGCCCAAGGTGAAGGACGGCCGGATCACCGTCGGAAAGCCGATTTCCGACTGCACCGCGAGCGCCTCTTCCATGCTGTGGGCGATGCGGGCGCGCGCGGTTTCGAGCCCGATGTCGGTCATGGCGCGGCGGAACAGTTCGCGGTCCTCCGCCATGTCGATGGCGCGCTGCGATGCGCCGATCATTTCGACGTTGAACTTCTCGAGCACGCCCTCGCGCACCAGGTCGAGCGCGGTATTGAGCGCCGTCTGCCCGCCCATGGTGGGCAGCAAGGCGCTGGGGCGCTCCTTCTCAATGATGCGCGCGATGGTGCGCCAGTTGATCGGCTCGATGTAGATGGCATCCGCGGTTTCCGGATCGGTCATGATCGTGGCCGGATTCGAGTTCACCAGCACGACCCGATAACCCTCTTCTTTCAATGCCTTACACGCTTGAGCTCCGGAATAGTCGAACTCGCAGGCTTGACCGATGATGATGGGTCCCGCGCCGATGATGAGGATGCTGTCGAGATCGGTTCGCTTGGGCACTTAACTCTCGGCCGATTTCTGTTTGACGGGCGTGCGGCCGCGCGAATTGGCCTGCATGCGCTTCACCATCAAGTACATGAAGTGTTCGAACAGCAGGCGCACGTCGTGCGGGCCCGGGCTCGCCTCCGGATGTCCTTGAAAGCTGAACGCCGGGCGGTCGGTGCGCGCGAGGCCCTGCAGCGAGCCGTCGAACAAGGAGCGATGGGTGGTGCGCAGCGTCGCGGGCAGCGTCGCCTCATCGACCGCAAACCCATGATTCTGGCTGGAGATCAGCACGCGGCCGGAGTCGAGCTCCGGACACCGGATGATTCGCGCCGTGGTGGCCGAATTTCATCTTCATGGTTTTCGCGCCGCTCGCCAGTCCGAGCAATTGGTGCCCCAGGCAAATGCCGAACACCGGCATGTCGGTCTCGAGAAAGCGCGCGATCGCCGTAATCGCGTAGTCGCAAGGCTCGGGATCGCCGGGTCCATTACTTAAGAATATACCATCAGGATTCATTGCAAGTACTTGATCTGCGGTAGTTTGTGCCGGCACGACGGTCATGCGACAACCGTGCTCGGCGAGGATGCGCAAAATGTTGCGCTTGATGCCGAAGTCGTAGGCCACCACGTGCAGGCGGCTCTGCGGCCGCGGCGGCTTGCTGGTCGACTTCCACAGCAGGCCGTCGTTCCATTGATAGATCTTCTTGGTCGATACCGCCTTGGCGAGATCCATGCCCTTCAAGCCGGGGAATTTTTTCGCGGCGCGCACCGCCGCCGTCTCATCGATGCTGTCGCCGGTCATGATGCAGCCGGACTGCGCGCCCTTCTCGCGCAGCAGCCGCGTGAGCTTGCGGGTATCGATGTCGGCGATCGCCACCACCTTGCAGCGAAGCAGGAACTGGGTCAGCGACTCGGTGGCGCGCCAGTTCGAGTGCAGCAGGGGCAAATCGCGGATCACGAGGCCTGCGGCGTAGACCGCGCCCGATTCCAGATCTTCCGGCGTCGTGCCGGTGTTGCCGACGTGAGGATAGGTCAGCGTGACGATTTGTCGGCAGTACGAGGGATCCGTCAGGATCTCTTGGTAGCCGGTCATCGCCGTATTGAAAACTACTTCACCCGTCGTGTTGCCTTTTGCGCCTACTGAGACGCCACGGAACACGGTGCCATCTTCGAGAGCTAGCACTGCAGGTGTCGACACTCCGGTTCCTCGCTTTGCGCTGCGCGCTTTGCGCAGATGCGCAAAGCGGGAGGCGCTCCTTGAGAACGTCCTCCCGCTTCTGGGGTTAATTCGCGATCAGTTTCCGGGCGCGAATATTAACGATGCGCGCGATGACTGTCTATGATTCTTCTCTAAAGTCCGAGAACCTCGCGCATGCCGTACAGGCCCGCGGGCCGCCCAACCAGCCATTCGGCCGCCCGCAGGGCGCCCTGCGCGAACGTGATGCGGTCGGTGGCGCGATGCGTGATCTCGAGCCGCTCGCCTGCGGCGGCGAACATCACGGTGTGTTCGCCGACGATGTCGCCGGCGCGCAAGCTGGAAAATCCGATGCTGCCGGGGATGCGCGGCGCGCTTCGGCCCGCCCGGTTGAAGGTCGCCACGTCGCTCAACGGCACGCCGCGCGCCGCCGCGACCGCCTCGCCCAAGCGCCAGCGCGGTGCCGGACGGGGCGTCGCGCTTCATGTGGTGGTGCGCCTCGTAGATCTCCACATCGTACGACGGCCCCAAGCGCTGCGCCGCCAGCGACACCAGTCGGCCATCACGCTCACGCCGACGCTGGTATTGGGCGCGATGAGCACCGCAACATCCTGCGCCGCCCGTTCCAGAGCGCCGCGGCCCGCCGCATCGAGCCCGGTGGCGCCGATCAGGATGGGAACGCGCGCCGCGGCACAGGCCTGCGCATGCGCCGGCACGGCGCCGCCCGAACTGAAATCGACGGCGACCGCCGCACCGCGGATCCCGAGGCTCGTATCCGCGGTGATCAGCACTCCGGTCGCAGGCCCCTCGGCGGCGGCATCCTGGCCCAGACGGGCGCTGGTGGCCGCGGCGATGGCACCGCTCAGGGTGAATGCCGGGCGTCTCGCGCAGGGCCCGCAGCAGCGACTGGCCCATGCGGCCCGTGACCCCGAAGATGGCGAGGGCGTGCATTGCCCGCGCCCTAATCGACCGCGCCGGTGAAGAATTTCTTGACGCCCTCGAAGAAGGACTGCTCGCGCGGCTGATGGCTGCCCTGCCGCAGCGAGGCCTCGAATTTCCTCAGCAGCTCCTTCTGCTCGGCGTCCAGGCTCACGGGCGTCTCGACCACCACGCGGCAGAACAGATCGCCGGCCGCGCCGCCGCGCACCGGGCGCACGCCTTTTTCGCGCACGCGAAACACCCGTCCGGATTGGGTTTCGCTCGGTATCTTGAGGATCACATCGCCGTTCAAGGTCGGCACCTCGACCGAGCCGCCGAGCGCCGCGGTGGTGAAGCTGATCGGCACCTCGCAGGACAGATGGCTGCCTTCGCGCTCGAAGATGGCGTGCTCGCGCACCCGCACCTCGACGTACAGGTCGCCGGCCGGGCCGCCGTTGCGGCCCGCCTCGCCCTCGCCGTTCAAGCGGATGCGATCGCCGGTATCGACGCCGGCGGGCACGCTGACCGGCAGAGTCTTCTCCTGGCGCACGCGGCCCTGGCCGAAGCAGGTATCGCAGGGGTTGCTGATGATCTTGCCGCGGCCTTTGCAGCGCGGGCAGGGTTGCTGGATCGTGAAGATCGACTGCTGCACCCGCACCTGGCCCTGGCCATGGCAGGTATCGCAGGTCTTGGGGCTGGAACCCTTGGCGGCGCCCGAGCCTTTGCAGGTCTTGCACTCGGCCAGCGAGCGGAATCTGGATCTCGGTTTCGGTGCCGAACACCGCCTGCTCGAGATCGAGCTCGAGCTCGTAGCGCAAATCGGCGCCGCGAAACACCTGGGTGCGGCCGCGCTGAGCCGCCGGAGAAGATGTCGCCGAACATCTCGCCGAAAATGTCGCCGAACGCCTCGCCGGCGCTGAAGCCGCCGCCGCGGCCGCCCTCGAGGCCGGCATGCCCGAACTGGTCATAGACGGCGCGCTTTTTTGCGTCGCACAGGACCTCGTACGCCTCCTTGGCTTCCTTGAATTTGTGCTCCGACTCAGGGTCGTCGGGATTGCGATCCGGATGATATTTCATGGCGAGGCGGCGATACGCCTTCTTGATGTCCGCTTCGGTGGCCGTTCGGGCCACATCGAGGAGCTTGTAGTAATCCGGCTTCGCCATCGCTCACCTTATGGCGCTGCCCATAAAAACGAACCGCCGGTACCACATCCGGCGGTTCAGCTCGATCCATTCCGCCTGCGACCTTAGGGGCCCTTCAGGCCTTCTTGCGATCGCTTTCCTTGACTTCTTCGAATTCGGCGTCCAGCACGTCATCCTTGGGCTTCTCGCTGTGCCCGGCGGGCCCGCCAGTATCGCCCCCGGCGCCGCGGCTCGCCGCCGACTGTTCGTACATCTTCTGCATCAGCGCGGTCGATGCCTGCTCGAGCGCCTGGGTCTTGGCTTTCGATGGCCTCGCGGTCATCGCCGCTCATCGCCGTCTTGACCGCCGCCACCGCGTCGTTCGCCGCCTTCTTCTCGTCGTCGGAGATCTTGTCGCCGACGTCCTTGAGCGCCTTCTCCACGGTATGTATGGTCGCGTCCGCCTTGTTGCGCGCACCGACCAGCTCGCGGAACTTCTTGTCCTCCTCGGCATGCGCCTCGGCGTCGCTCACCATGCGCTTGATCTCGGCCTCCGACAGACCGCTCGAGGCCTTGATGACGATGCGCTGTTCCTTGCCGGTCTTCACGTCCTTCGCCGAGACGTTCAAGATGCCGTTGGCGTCGATGTCGAAGGCCACCTCGATCTGCGGCATGCCGCGCGGCGCCGGCGGAATATCGGTGAGGTCGAACCTCCCCAAGGACTTGTTGTCGCTCGAGCGGTCGCGCTCGCCCTGCAGCACGTGAATGGTCACGCCCGTCTGATTGTCGTCCGCGGTCGAGAAGGTCTGCGACGCCTTGGTCGGGATGGTGGTGTTCTTCTCGATCACCTTGGTCATGATGCCGCCCAGGGTTTCTATGCCGAGCGACAGCGGCGTCACGTCGAGCAGCAGCACGTCCTTGACGTCGCCGGAGAGCACGCCGCCCTGGATGGCGGCGCCCACCGCCACCGCTTCATCGGGGTTCACGTCCTTGCGCGGCTCCTTGCCGAACATATCCTTCACCGCCTGCTGCACCATGGGCATGCGGGTCTGGCCGCCGACCAGAATGACCTCGCTCACGTCCTTCATGGCAAGGCCGGCATCCTTCAGCGCGATGCGGCAGGGCTCCATGGTCTTCTGCACCAGGTCCTCGACCAGGGACTCGAGCTTGGCCCGGGTCAGCTTCATGTTGAGGTGCTTGGGACCGGCCGCATCGGCCGTGATGTACGGCAGATTGATTTCGGTCTGCTGGCTCGAGGAGAGCTCGATCTTGGCCTTCTCCGCCGCCTCTTTCAGGCGCTGCATGGCCAGCGGGTCCTTGCGCACGTCGATGCCGCTTTCCTTCTTGAACTCGTCGGCCAGATAGTTGATGACGCGGAGGTCGAAATCCTCGCCGCCCAGGAAGGTATCGCCGTTGGTCGACAACACTTCGAACTGGCGCTCGCCGTCCACTTCGGCGATTTCGATCACCGATATGTCGAAGGTGCCGCCGCCCAAGTCATAGACCGCGATCTTGCGGTCGCCGCCGTCCTTGTCGAGGCCGTAGGCCAGCGCCGCCGCCGTGGGCTCATTGATGATGCGCTTGACGTTCAAGCCCGCGATGCGTCCGGCATCCTTGGTCGCCTGGCGCTGCGAATCGTTGAAATAGGCCGGTACCGTGATGACCGCCTCGGTGACGGTCTCGCCCAAATAGTCCTCGGCGGTCTTCTTCATCTTCATGAGAACCCGCGCCGAGATCTCTTGCGGCGCCATCTTCTTGCCCTGCACTTCCACCCAGGCGTCGCCGTTGTCGGCCTTGACGATCTTATAGGACACCATGCTCATGTCCTTCTTCACCACGTCGTCGGTGAATTTGCGGCCGATCAGGCGCTTGACCGCGGCCACGGTGTTGGCGGGGTTGGTGACGGCCTGGCGCTTGGCGGACTGCCCCACCAGCACTTCGCCGTCCTTCGTGAAGGCCACGATCGACGGCGTCGTCCGGTCGCCCTCGCTGTTCTCGATGACCTTGGGCTTGCCGCCCTCCATGATCGCGACGCAGGAGTTGGTCGTGCCGAGATCGATGCCAATCATTTTACCCATTGTGAAAATCCTCTAAAAATTCTTGACCTGTGACCGCTAAGTGGGGGATCCGGCGCGTTTTTCAATTGCCGTCGCCGTCCGGCGCCTTGCTGACGATGACCCGGGCCGGGCGCAGCAGGCGGCCGTTCAGGGAATAGCCTTTTTGAATGACCGACAGCACCGTGTTCGCCGGGTGCTCGCGGCTTTCCTGACCGCCATGGCCTCATGCCACTCCGGATCGAAGGGCTGTCCTGCGGGATCGATGAGCTTGATGCCGCCCTTCTCGAAGGCGCGGTGCAGCTGCCGCAGCGTCGCCTGTGCGCCCTCGAGGAGCGCCGGCCCCGAATTCGCCGGCGCCGGCATTGATGCCCGCCTCCAGTGCGTCGCCGACCGTGACCAATTCCTGGGCAAAGCGTTCGATGGCGTACTTGCGTGCGTTTTCGACCTCGCGCTCGCTGCGCTTGCGGTAATTCTCCAGTTCCGCCACGGCGCGCAGGTGGCTGTTGCGGTTCTCGGTGGCCCGGGCCTCGGCCGCGGCCAATGCATCCAGGCCGCCGGCTGGAGCGGCATCCGGGGGGGTCCCGCCCTCGGTATGATTGGTTTCGTTCACTCGTGCAAGCCCCTCAAAAAAATTGGCGGCTTAAGGCCGCTCGGATTGGGAGTCTTGGGGCTATTTGCGGGCGTTCAAGGCCGAACCCAACAGTTTTGCCGTCAGATCCACGATGGGAATGACCCGTTCATAGGCCATCCGGGTCGGGCCAATGATGCCCAATACCCCGACCACCCGGTTGTCGATCGTATAGGGCGCCGTCACCACGCTGATGTCGTCCAGGATCCGGTAGCCGGACTCTTGGCCGATGAAGATTTGGATGCCGTCGGCCCGCAGGCAGCTGTCCAATAACCTCAAGATATCGTGCTTCTCGTTGAACGCCTCGAACAGGCGCTTCAGCCGCTCGACATTCGACAGTTCCGCGAAACCCATCAAATTGGTCTCGCCCGCAATCACATATTCGACCTGCTCTTCGGGGGCGCTGTCGAACACCTTTTGCGCCATCTGGATCGCGTCGCGCATGAGCTGGTCCATGTGCTGCCGCGTTTCCTGCATTTGCTTGAGCAGCTGCGCGCGCACATCCGGCAGCGAACGCCCCGCGAACGCCTCGTTCAGATAATTGGCGGCGCGGCGCAATTCCTCCGTCGAATAGTACCGATCGAGCTGCACCACGCGGTTTTGAATTTCCCGGTTGCTCATGACCATGATGGCGAGCGCGCGGTTCTCCGACAGGGCGACGAATTCGATTTGCGAGAGCGCGACGTAATTCGGGTTCGGCAGAGTCACGAGACCCGCCATGTGCGTGACGTTCGACAGCATCTGCGACACGGTCTGCACCAGGGAGCGGCCGCTGAGCGCATCCGACCCCAAGCGGCGCTCGATTTCCTCGATCTCCTCGTGGTGCAGGGGCTTGAGCTTGAGCAGGGTGTCGACGAAAAAGCGGTAGCCCTTGTCGGTGGGGACACGCCCGGCCGAGGTGTGCGGCGAGGCGACGAAGCCGAGATCTTCCAGGTCGGCCATGACATTGCGGATGGTGGCCGAGGAGAGGCTCAAACCCGAATCGCGCGACAAGGTGCGCGAGCCGACCGGCTGCCCGTCGCGGATGTAATTCTCGATCAGGGCCTTGAGCAGCAGCTGCGCCCGCTCAGTGAGTCCGTCATCGGCGCCTTCTGTCATAGTAGGTCCATATAACATGTTTGAAGCTACCTAGCGTATCCGGCCCAAGTCAAGTCGCGCGATAGGGCATAAAATCATCGGTTCCACGGCGTGCCGGCGCGGCGCCGTCATGCTACAAGGATTGCGTTATGTCCCAGTCGTTTCAATCCATCGCGCTGGTCGGCAACACCAAGGATTCGCGCGTCGCCGAATGCATGCTGAGCCTCGCCGCCCACTTCCATTCGAAGGGCGTGCGCGCCCTGGTGGACCCCGACGTGGGTCTCGCGTTTCGGCCGGAAACCGTGCTGCCCTGTCCCGAACAATCCTTCGCAACGCGGGCCGATCTCATCATCGCGATCGGCGGCGACGGCACCCTGCTGTACGCGGCCGGGCTGGTGGCCGGCCACTCGGTGCCGATGCTCGGCATCAACCGCGGCCGCTTGGGGTTCATGACCGACATCAGTCCGCAATCGATGCTGCAGGACGTGGACCTGGTGCTCGGCGGGCGCTACAGCGAGGATCGGCGCTCGCTCTTGGCCGCTCGCCTGGAAAAGCATGGCGGCGGCTCCGTGCGCACCCTCGCCTTGAACGATGTGGTGGTGAATAAATGGCAGACCGGCCGCACCATCGACTTCGAAACTTCGATCAACGGCCGGTTCGTCAATTCGCATGGCGGCGACGGCATCGTGATCGCGACGGCGACCGGCTCGACCGCCTATGCGCTGTCCTGCGGCGGACCCATCGTCGAACCCGATCTCGATGTGTGGGTGCTGGCCCCCATCTGCCCGCACACCTTGAGCGATCGTCCGATCGTGGTCCGCGCCGGCAGCAAGATCCAATTGCGCATGTCCGATCGCTACGAATCCCGCGCCCAAGTGACCTGCGACGGCAGCGCCATCGGCGAGCTCGAGCAGGGCGACACTCTGTATGTCGAGGGCGCGGAAGCCCAAATCACGCTGCTGCATCCGCCGGGCTATGACTACTACCGCTTGCTGCGCTCGAAATTGCACTGGGGCCGCGGCGCCTACGGCGAGCCGAACGACAACCGCGACATCGTCTGACGCATGCTCACCCACCTCCAGCTGCGCGATTTCGTGCTCGTCGATCAAGCGGAACTCGAACTCAATTCCGGCCTCACCGCGCTCACCGGCGAGACCGGCGCCGGCAAATCCATCGTGGTCGATGCCTTGCTGCTGGTCGCGGGCGGGCGCGCCGGCGGCGACGTGGTGCGCCAGGGCGCGGAACGCGCCGAGGTGGCCGCGAGTTTTGACGCGCTTCCCGCCGCCGCCACGGCCTGGCTCGACGCGCAATCGATCGAGCACAATGGCGACCTCGTGCTGCGGCGGGTGATCGGCGCGGATGGCCGCTCGCGCGCCTATGTGAACGGCCAGGTGGTGCCGCTGCAAGCCCTGCGCGAACTGGCGGACCACCTCATCGAAATCCATGGCCAACAGGAATTCCAGCGCCTGGTGAATCGCGGCGCACAGCGCGAGCTGCTCGACGAGCACTTGGAGGACTCGAGGTCGCTCGACGCCGTATCCGCCCTTTACGAGCGCTACCGCACCTGCCGCCGCGACTTCGAATCGCTCAAAGCGGCCGCCGAGAATCGCGATTCACGCGTGGATTTGCTGCGCTACCAGCTCGCCGAACTTGAGGCCGAGGTCACCACGGCGGCCGCCATCGAGGAGCTCTTCGCCGCCGCCAAGCGCGTGGCCGGCAGGGGCCGCTTGGCTGCGGCGGCCCAGGCCGCATTGGACGCCGCCTACGAAGCGGACGACGGCAGCGCACACGCACTATTGGCCAAGGCCCACGCCGCGCTGCGCAATGTCGCGGATGCCGATCCGCACCTCGCGCCGGCCGGGGCGCTGCTGGCGGAGGCCCTGATCAACACCCGGGAAGCGGCGGACGCGCTGCGGCGGTATTTGGATGCGCTCGACATCGATCCCGCGCGCCAGGAAGAGATCGAGCGTCACGCCGCGGCGCTCGAGGCCCTGGCGCGCAAGCACCGGGTCGGCGTTACGGAGCTTCCGGCGCAATTGGAGCTCACGGCCAGGGAATTGACCGCGCTCGACAATGCGCAGCTGAGTCTCGCCGCCCTCGAGCTCGAACTTGCCGCGCTGACGCGCGACTACCGCGCCGCCGCGCAGCGCCTCAGCGAGGCGCGCCGGTCGGCCGCGGAGCGCTTGGGAAGCCGCATCACCAAGCTCATGCAGGCGCTCGGCATGGCCGGCGGCCGGTTTGCGGTCGGCATCGCGCCGAGCGCCACGGAAATCGGCGTCAAGGGCAGCGATGAGATCGAGTTCTTGGTCAGCGCGAATCCAGGACAGGCGCCCAAGAGCCTCGCCAAGGTCGCCTCCGGCGGCGAACTATCGCGCATCAGTCTCGCCGTGCAAGTGGCGGCGGCCGCCAAGACCTCCGCACTGTGCATGGTGTTCGACGAGGTCGACGCCGGCATCGGCGGCGCGGTGGCGGAAATCGTCGGCCGGCAATTGCGCGACCTGGGCGAACGCGTCCAAGTGTTGTGCGTGACTCATCTGGCGCAGGTCGCCTCGCAGGCGCACCGCCAGTTCCGCGTCACCAAATTGAGCGACGGCAAGATCACGCGCACGGCGGTGAAGAGCCTGAGCGAGCCCGAGCGCGTCGATGAAATCGCGCGCATGCTGGGCGGCATCGACATCACCGAACAGGCGCGTGCTCATGCGCGCGAGATGCTGGCCAATGCCGGAGCCGCCGAGGCCGCACCCAAGAAGAAGCGCGCGCCCGCGGCGCGGCGCTAGGCGCGCGGCGCTTCAACGGGTGCGCAGCGGACCCGTGGCGTGCCCGCTGCGCACCGGTGGCGTCTCGGCTACTTGACGTGCGGGCGCTTTTGATTGGGGCAATTGGGCTTGCGGCAATGCCCGTAGAGGATGAGCGCATGATCGCTGATCTCGAACCCCAGGCGCTTCGCCACCGCGTGCTGGCGCTCTTCGATACCGCCGTCCATGAACTCTTCGACGCGGCCGCAGTCAACACACACGATGTGGTCGTGGTGCCCACCCTGATTGAGCTCGAATACCGCCATGCCGCCCTCGAAATGATGGCGTGTGACGAGACCGGCCGCTTCGAACTGGGTGAGCACGCGATACACGGTGGCGAGCCCGATATCTTCGTTCGACACCAGTAGTTTCTTGTAGATGTCCTCGGCGCTCATGTGGCGCGCCGACCCATCCGCCAGAATGTCGAGGATTTTCAGTCGCGGCAGCGTGACTTTGAGGCCCGCGTTGCGCAGGTCGTTGCTTTCGCTGGTTGCATCGGGTTTCAGGCGCTGCGGCATGCTGTGCCCTCGGGTATAATATATTTCGGCTTGAATTATCAATCATTTAACGGCTGCGCACCACTTTGACGAAAACATTGCAACGGCTCCTGTTCGGCATCGCCTGGGGAGCCCTGGCGTCGGGATGCGTCTACCGCATCAACATTCAGCAGGGTAATTTCTTGGATCAGGCGGCGGTCGAACAGGTCCAGCCCGGCATGACGCGCAGCCAGGTGCGCTACCTGCTCGGCACGCCGATGGTGGCCGACAGCTTCAACAAGGAACGTTGGGACTATATCTACTACCTCAAGAAGGGCCGCAGCCGGCACGTCGACTCGCGGCGCGTCACGGTGTATTTCGAGGGCGACAAGGTCGCCAAGCTCGACAAGCCCACGGCGGCCGAGGCGGCGGCGCAGGACGCCTCCGCGGCCCAGATCAAAAACGGTAGAACTTACTGAACGCTGACGCGCGAAATTAACGGGGTCGAAGCGACCCCGACTGATAGGCGCTCGCTGCGCGAGCGGGCGGATTAGGAAAGCCGCCTATCTCACGGCTTTTTTCGGGCTTCTCGGGCGCGGGCGCGGCGCGCTTCCTTGGGATCCGCGCTGAGCGGGCGGTAGATTTCGATGCGATCGCCCTGCCGCAAAGACTGATCTCGGCGGCTGACTTTGCCGAAGATGCCGATCGCCGAATTCGCAATGTCCACGGCGCTGAATTCGGGGTCGAGCGCGGCCAAGCGCAGCGCGTCGGCCACGCAGGCCCCGGCCGGGAGGCGCAGACTCTTGATGATGGCGCGCTGCGGCTCGGCATAGGCGATCTCGATCTGCAGCGGCGCGTCGTTCAAAACCTCAACCCGGATATATTTTCTGGGCGCGCAGCACGAAGGCATCGACGATGGTGCCGCACAGCGACTCGAATATGCCGTTGAAGGCGGTCGCCGTCAGGCGGTTCTTGAATTGAAATTCAACCCGAAAGTGCACCCGCGAGCCGCGCGTCCCGATTGCCTCGAAGCGCCATTCGCCGATCAAGTCGCGGAACGGCCCGTGCATCAGCTGCATGTGGATTTGCGCATCCTGTACGAGCGTATTGCGGGTCGTGAAGTCGGTCTGGAGCACGCCGCGCGACACCTGCAGGGCCGCGATGCGTTCCGTCGGGGAGACCTCCTCCACCCGCGCCCCGACGCACCAAGGCAGGAATTCGGGGTAGCGCGCCACGTCATTCACCAAAGCGAACATCTGCGCGGCCGTATAGGTCACCAGGGCGCTGCGCTCGACTACCTGCATTCGTACTCCTGCGCGGCATCGCCGCCCGCGGTGGATTCTCCGGCAAATGCGCGTGCGCCGCCACCTGGTAAACTGGCCGTGCGCTTCGCGCAACCGTTGACGGGGCCGCAGCGGTCCAGTCCGCAATTATCGTGAACTAGCATGAAAACGCCTGAGAAATTGCCGCCCATTGCCGTCAACCGTAAGGCGCGCTTCGATTACTTCATCGAGGAGCGCTTCGAGGCCGGTATCTCCCTCATGGGTTGGGAGGTCAAAAGCATGCGCGCGGGCAAAGCGCAGATCGCCGAGGCCTACGTGTATATGAAGGGTGGCGAGGCCTTCTTGTTCGGCGCCCACATCAATGCGCTCAATTCAGCATCGACCCACGTCGATACCGACCCCACGCGCACGCGCAAGCTGCTTGCTCAACAGGCGCCAGCTCGATCACATGGTCGGGGCGGTGGAGCGGCGCGGCTACACCATCGTGCCGCTCGAGCTGTACTGGAAAGCCGGCCGTGCGAAGCTCGAGATCGGGCTCGCCAAGGGCAAGAAACAGCACGATAAGCGGGCCAACGAGAAGGATCGCGACTGGCAGCGTGATAAGGGCCGCATCATGAAGGCCGCTCGCCGCTGACCGCGCGTCGCGCAACGGCATCCGCGGCTCCGGTCCCGAGGTGATTTGACCTGACGGGGCCCGCAGGATTTGGATCGCGGCGCCGGAGCGCGTAAACTAGGCGCTCGATTCGGGGCCGACCGGTTTCGACATGGGTTGCGAAACTACAGGGGCGTACCGAGGTGCAGGTTACCTCGTAAAACGACTTGCAAACTTATAGTTGCCAATCGAAGACAACTACGCTCTAGCCGCCTAATCGCAGCTGAACCCTGACCGGCCTGTGCTGATGCGAACGGTTCAGGGGTAGCGCTCATCAGCTAGCGGGGCACACGTGTCTGGGGTGTGTCCTACGAATAGTTACCGGGCTGGCTGCTTGCTTTCCCTGCCCGTTGGGTCAGCGAGCGGTGAGAACAATAGACTGGGCTACGTACGTAGATCTTGTAGCGTAGGACTTATGGACGGGGGTTCGATTCCCCCCGGCTCCACCATTTAGGTCGTCCGATAACATCGGAGGACTTCCCGCATGGGCAGCGCTCAGGATGAAATGAGCGGCCACGGGTTTCGTGCCATGGCGTGGACGATCCTGGAAGAGGTGCCTCGATGCAGGGCCTGGGCGGATTACCTGGATAAGCTCAAGAACGGCGCGGACGTCATGCCGATTCTCAAGGCAGGCTGACGGTGTTGTGCACCGTATCCCAAATTCCAGAAACCCAGCAGAAAAGCGTCGTGGCTTTCGGGCAGCTGCGGGGTATCCTATTCTGGTGCCGATAAACGAGGCTCTGACCATGGAAACGAAGTTGCAGCAATTGTCTGTGGACGAGCGCATCAAGCTTGTCGAGGATCTCTGGGACAGCATAGCGGCTGACCAGAGGGCGCTTCCGATTACCGCTGAACAAAGAATCGAACTCGACCGCCGCCTCAACGCATACGCGGTTGACAAGAATCGTGGACGACCGGCGGCAGACGCGGTTCGCGACATTCGCCGCCAGCTGTGACCGTCGAGGTTCGCCTCCGCCCGAAGCCGAACAGGACATGGCTGAGGCAGCCCGGTGGTATGAGGAGCAGCGCCCCGGGTTAGGACAAGAATTCCTCGATGAGGCTCTGGCGACTTTTTTCGGTATCGCCGAAAGACCACTCGCAAGCGCTGCGGTTTACGGGTCATTACGTCGCGCCCTTTTGCACCGATTTCCCTTTGGAGTCTTCCACTTCGCTGACGGCGACGGAGCGGTTGTGATCGGTGTCCTTCACGGTAGCCGCCATCCGCGATTATGGAAGAGTCGGCTTTAGCACAGCTTCCGGTCTTACTTTGCGCCATGATGTTCACAACGACCTGTTTCAATGCGAGTCCCAACCAATCTCGCACTTCGCTCTCCGGCCATCCCACAGCCCAAGTGGACTCCACAAACTTTCCCATTTCTGGCCCTGAATGGGCTTGTTGGCCGCCGCATCGTCAAACGTCCCCTAATAGTTCAGGAACGCTCCGGGCTAAAGATCTGCCGTCAGGGTCAGCATGTAGTTGCGGCGCAGCTGGGGAGTCGCGAGGTCGACGGTCGACAGCGTTAGTGCCGCTGCGTTGGTCACATCACCCACGTCAAGGCGCACCGACCACGGATGTGCCATTAGCCTGGACATGTAGCGCACGCCGACGTTCAGCGTGCCCACGGGCGGAACCTTGTTGCGATCGTCACTCGTCACCACGCGTGCCGACAACCAGGTCCATTGCAGCGATGCTCCCCAGCCCCGCTCTATCCCAGGCGCATAGTCCACGTTAGCGTTGACCGTCCCGGGGACAGGCCCCACGGGTACGTTCCCGGAAGCGTCAAGCTGCGGGACCAGTCGTTTGACTTCAGGCCACAGCCAGACGGCACCGCCGACGATCGTCAAGCCACGCGGCCCCGGTTTCCAGGTGGCGGAGCTCTCGACCCCATGAGAAGTAATGTTTCCGATGCTGGTGTAGCGGTCGGCGGCATCGAGGCCGAAATAGGCCTTGTACACCTCGAAGCCGCCCACGAGTAGCTGCAAGTTCGGCTGAAAGAGAAAGCGCACACCCCCGTCGACCTGCCACGTCGGCGTCGCCGGGGGCGGCTCACCCCGATTCACGGCCGAGGTCGGAGCGATCAACGAATCCTCAAGGCCCCGCGTGTAGCTTCCGTAGAGCGTGACCGTGTGCCGGGGATTTACAGTGAAACTGACTGTTGGCAAGGGGACGCTGGTGTGCTGGCTGCTCAGCGCAGCCCCTGGGGTGGTAAGTGTCCTAGTATAGTCCGTCATTAGAACGCCAAGGCTGAACGTGGCGAGATACTTCCAGCGCTCAATGTCGGTGATGCCGACGCCGGTCTGTCGGACCTGATCGTGGCTGGCCGGCGAAAAGGCGAGCGGCGGCTCCGGAATGCTGATCCCCTGATAAATCGAGACCGGACCCAAATCGGTGACCGAGTCGCCGCCAAAGTTGCGGTCCACTCGCCGGCCACGCAGCGCGAAGGTGAGCTCGTGCAGGTGATCGCCGCGTCTTTGCCGGTGCGTCAAGCGAATATCGCCCGAGTAGGAGGTCGCAATTCGACCGGGACCCACGTCCATGACGTGATCGGCCATGCCGTCGGGCATGAGCCCCAGGAACAGATCGTTGAAGTTGCGGTAATTCTCGTCCGTCGAACGAAATACGCCCGCGCGCAGGCTCCAGAAGTCTCCCAGAGCGACCCGGGCGATCGCGCCAGCAGTTAGCTGATTCCAGCGAAAATTGGTCCAGCTCTGCGTCGGTAAGTGCTGCTCATCGAACATCGGCAGCGGATGCACGCCGTCCGCGTACACATATGGGAGCTCTTCCCATTCAGTGTTGTGGATGTACCCGACGAAGGGTAGTACTTCCGTACCGGGTGTCGGCGTGAATCGCACCAGGAGTGAAAGTGCGCGACGATTACTCCTTAGAGCATAGTTGTAATCGAAGTCGTGGGCGGCCGCGAGGGTCACGCCGACGCTGAGCGCATGCTCCACGAGTGGGTACTGCGTGTTGACTTCGACGGACGACGCATCGAGCGGACCGCGTATGAGCACTGCGCTCGTGAGTGGACTGTCGCCCGGGGCGCGCAGCGTGAGGTCGGCGATGCCGCTCGGGGATGGGAACGCATAGTCCTGGGCGGCAATTCCTACGCGCATGGCGCTGCCACTGAACAGGTACGGATTGCTCGTTGAGGTCTGCTGATCGAAATAGAGACCCTCGATGCGCAGGTTCTCGGCCTGTGTAGGACTGAAGCCTCGCGCATTCCACGGGGAATACAGACCAATCGTCTGGCTGCCGACAACCGTCCCGAACGCATCGCTCGCCGCCGTTACGGCATTCTCATCGTAGCGCTGCGCGCGAGCGACTGCGCTCCACAGCATGCAGCCGGCGAGGAGCACGATGCGAGCTCGGCTTGATTCAAGATGCAGGATCACTCAGAGGCAAGGGCTCGAAGAAGTTTAACTGAGTCGTTCATTGGCTGTATAATGCAAGTTAAAGTAACCTTTAAGTCAAGCCTTCTATGGCTCATCCCTACATACCCATCGGAGCACTCGCCAAGCGATCAGGAGTCAAGGCGAGCACCTTGCGCTTTTACGAGACGCTGGGACTGATCAAATCAACGCGCAGCCAGGTGGGACGGCGTACATTTTCCCGAGATGTCTTACGCCGCGTCGCCTTTATCCGTGTTGCCCAATCGGTGGGGCTGACTCTGGAGGACATTCGTGCGGCTTTGTCAGGCCTGCCCAATCAACGAACGCCAACCAAGTCGGACTGGGAGCGGTTGTCAGGCACTTGGCGGCCGGTTTTGGACCAGCGTATCGATTCCTTGATGAAACTACGCGATAGGCTTTCCTCGTGCATTGGTTGCGGTTGTCTGTCCTTGAAGTCCTGCGCGCTTTACAATCCCGGCGATGCTGCGCAAGTACGCGGGCCTGGTCCACGCTATCTGCTCGGGGATGTGCCTCAAGGTGTCACGAAGGCGGAGCATCCCAAACGGGGGACATAAATGCGGTACACCGCGAGGGATAGCGTAGGGGTGTCTTTCCCGTAAAAGCCTTCCCATTTCTGACCCAGAATGGGCGTGTACCGAGGGATCTGAACCTTACGTATGAGACTTCAAGGGAACGCATTTGTAGCGATCGTCGCGTTTCTAAATGCCGGTTATTTGTTGGCGGCAACTCAAACGGCGAAGCTTGATACGGGGATTGTTCAGGGCGTTATCGATGGCAGTGTCGCCGTGTATAAGGGTATTCCGTTCGCCTCACCCCCGATCGGAGAATTTCCGCTGGAAAGAACCCCAACCACGGAAGCATTGGCGCGGCGTACGCAAGGCCGATACCTTTCCGTCCCAGTGCTCTCAACTCGGTCCCCCGCTACCTACAATGCCGGAGGAGCCCACCAGCGAGGATTGCCTGTATTTGAATCTGTGGACGCCCGCTAAGCGTTTAAATTCAAAATTGCCGGTCATGGTGTTTTTCTACGGCGGAGCATTTCGCCAAGGTTCCGCATCGACGCCGCTCTATGCGAGTGGCGGACTGCCAAAAACTACCGGCATCATCCTCGTCACCATCAACTACAGAGTCGGACCACTGGGCTTCCTAGCCCACTCCGAATTGAGCGCCGAATCCCCTCGCCATGTCTCGGGAAACTACGCACTGCTGGACGCGATCGCAGGACTGCAGTGGGTCAAACGCAATATATCCGCCTTCGGCGGAGATCCAAGCAGGGTCACGATTTTCGGCCAATCGGCTGGCAGCCAACTCGTCAGCTTACTCATGATTTCCCCACCGGCCCGCGGTCTATTCTCGGCCGCCATAGGCGAAAGTAACGCCAACATGGGTCCCGGCATGCCTCGACTCGCCGATGCAGAAAGAAGCGGTGCGTCGTTTGCGGCAACCTTGGCGGCAAGGTCTCTCGCCGAACTGCGCAGGATCCCCGCCGAAAAGATCACCAAAGCTCCGTTCAATGCGTGGCCCAACATCGACGGCTATGCAATACCGGACGAGACCTTCACCATGTTTACTAAGGGATTGCAAACGGATCGTTCCTCTGCTTCTAGGCTACAACGAAGACGAGGGTCAATACTTCCAGACGCCCATAACAGCGGCTGATTACACAGCCCAAGTCCGAAAGGAATATGGCTCGTTCGCCGATCAAGTGTTGACGCTATTCCGAGCGGGTACTGATGACGAAGCCGCACGCTCGAAGAGTCACCTCTGGGCGGAAACGGCCTTTGGTTGGCAGATGTGGGCGTGGGCTCGGGTGAACGCCCATACCTCACACCGCAAAACCTTCTTCTATTACTTCTCTTCGAAATACGGTAATGGCCATGGTGCCGAGCTGCCCTTTGTATTCCAGTACCCCTTCGGCGCGCCGTGGAATGACGACCAAAAGGAAATAGGCAGGAAGATAGCCGCCTATTGGACAAATTTTGCTAGAACGGGTGATCCCAATGGAGACAAGCTTCCCGGTTGGCCGGAATTCAACGCAAAGACAGATCGGGTAATGTATATCGGACAGAAATTCGAAGCGGGAACGATGCCGGAGCTGTCGGTGCATTTCTTGATGGATACCTTCATGAATTCGAAGAGGTTACGGTTCGATCAAAATCTTTCCCACAAATAACCCGTTCATGGGGGTGTTTCTGGCTTCCGGTCCGCTGTCCGCTGTGTGCCCGGTGGGACCGCCGCGAATCACCCTATATGGGCGTGTTGAGCGCGCGGCTTCGTGCGGCGGCAATCGGCAAATACCATTTTGGAGTTGCACGAATGTGTGGGAGGCGGCGGGTGTCCCGTGAGGTAAGCTAACGCCGCCATTGGATGACGTGGGTTGCGACGCACGGACGGGTAAAATGAGAGCCACACTCTGCGTATTCGTGCTTTTAGCAGGAACGGCATCGTTTCAGGTGTTCGGCGATGAAGACAAATTCGGTCCTGACGCAGACCAACACTGTCCGAAACTTCCTGAAGGCAGTGGGTATGTGTGGGAGTGGGTTTTTAGGGTCGATTGGGGCCATTGCATTGGAAGAGTCGCAAAAACGCACAAAGAAGTCTTCGATTTTGGAATTGCCAGACTTTACGGGGTCATGCCTCCTGGCACGATTGAACCAGAAACTTCCTTCGTGAAGAGCGGAAGCATCGGCGGCACGCCGGTGAGGTGGTACAGAGCATCCCGCCATAGGCGTTCCGAGAAGTTGGAGTACCGGACGTTTACCCTTCTCAACGAAGAAAACATGGCGTATCTCTCAGTCAGTGTGTATGCGGCTTCAGAATCCCAGATGAACGCGCGCCTTAGTGTGTTGGAACGGTTGCAGTATCGATGACACGCGAGTTCTACGCCGCGAGCGCTAAAACTTCTGGATGGATTAAAAACTTTCCCATTAAGAGCCGTTAACGCCCGTGTTCAAAGACCGGAAGGTTTGTTTCGCAAGGAATTGAATCCTTTAAGGCGCGCCGGCGCCAATGCTCGTTTTTGGGAAAGTTCGCGATTTCCACGTTCGAAAGCGGCCAGTAGCGTCACTGGGATCCCGAAGCGATCGTGCAGGCGAATCACGCTGAGCAGCGAAAACAGGTCAGTTCGACTGGGTCCAGCGAAGTCCGTTTTCACGGTGTCGGGCTGGAGCATGGGGCCAATCAGCTTTTTAATGTCGCCCTCGCCCGCCATGCGGTCAAGCTCTCAAACCAACCTTTTCGTTGAGAAAGACGCGGCTCTTGATCGGCAACAGTGCCCCGAGGGGCAACTCCTGGGGCAACTGCTATGCCGGGATTTCGGATACCATATTGCCATCAATGGCTTCCGGGGATTTTTGGTCAGCCCCGGCCCATATTTGCAGGCCCATCGGGCGGAAAGGCGATTTTCAATGACGCGGATTGAAGTACCGAGTTCCGCCGGCAGGCGCAGGGCGCGCGGGGGATTCGGACGGTGGCTCGTGATTTTGCTGCTGGTCCTCGCGGCCGGCACCGGCCTCTGGACGTGGCTCACGCTGGCATGGGCGTACGCTGACGGCGAGCGTGCGGGCGTGCTGCAAAAGTTCGTGCGGCGCGGCTGGGTGTGTAAGACCCAGGAGGGAGAAATCGCCCTCTACTACGCCGGCGGCCAGTACATGGGCGCGAGCAGCTCGCCTCAATTATGGGACTTCAGCGTGCGCGACCCGGCGGTGGCCGCCACTCTGACGAAGGCCGTGGGCCACAGAGTCCAACTGCACTACACGGAGCACCCCGGCGTACCCACCCCCTGCTTCGCGGAAACTCGCTTCTTCGTCGATCGCGTGACCATCACCGACAACGAGCCGGCGCCGGCGGCCGGTGCGGCCTCGCCCGCCGCGGGCGCGCCGCCAGCGCCCAACCCGGGCGCGCCCCCGCGCTGAAGCTAGCGGCCGCCGCTCAAGCGAATTGCCGTCGCGAGCTCGCCACCTGCTCGGCAATGCTCACCGCCGTTCGCAATGCCAACAGTCCCTCCTCGCCGCTGACCGCGGGCGGGCTGCCGGTCGTCGTGGAGTCGAGGAACGCGACGATCTCCTCTTTGAGCGCGTCCCCCTGCTCGTAATTGCTCTCCTCGATGGCGACCTGGGGCACGCCGTCGGCGCCGACTTGGTTGCCCTTGCGGATCACCGTCAGTATCTTCTCCTGCAGATCGATCGAGATATAGGCGTCGTCTTGGAATAGACGCAGCTTGCGTTCGGTCTTCAGGCTGACGCGGCTCGCGGTCGCGTTCGCGACGCAGCCGTTGGCGAAGCGCAGGCGGGCGTTCGCGATGTCGACTTCCCGGGAAAATACGCTGCTGCCGATCGCGTCGACGCCCACCACCGGCGAGCGCACGATGCTCAAGATCAAATCGATGTCGTGAATCATCAAGTCCAGCACCACGTCGACGTCCGTGCCGCGATACTTGAAGGGCGCGAGGCGCGCCGACTCGATGAAGCGCGGCACCGTCAGCGCAGGCTGCACCGCCTGGACTGCGGCGTTGAAGCGCTCCAGGTGGCCGACCTGCAGGATGCGGTTGGCGCGGCGCGCGATCTCGATCAGGCTCTGCCCTTCCGCCACCGTCACGGTCATCGGCTTCTCGACCAGCACGCAGGCGCCGGCGTCGAGAAAATCCTTGGCGACCTCGAAGTGCAGCGGAGTCGGCGTCACGATGCTGACGGCATCGACATGACCGAGCAGTTCGCGGTAATCGGCATAGGCCGCGACTCCCAATTCCGCGGCCACTGCGGAACGCGCTTTCGCCGACGGGTCGGCGACACCTACCAGGTGCGAATTGGGCAGGCTCGCATACTTCTGCGCATGAAATCGGCCCAGATAGCCGACGCCCACCACCGCTGTGCGAATCAAGGCGGCGCGTCTCGCCGCCACTTGCTGCGGGCGCGGTAGTCTTGGCGCAACTGCAGAGTGGCGCCGCCGATGATGGCGAGCGCGGCGCCGGCCAGGCACATCAGCCCGCGCCAGACCGTCCACAGGCCGGCATACAGCGACCAGAGCATGGCGCCAATCGCCAATATCACCCCGATGCCGATGAAAGCCCAGGGCTTGGCCTCGTACAGTGTCCGCGGGGTCCAGGAGCGCATCCCTGCGATTCTACAGGAATACTCAGGCAGGCTGCCGCGCGGCCCGCGGCCGGATTCGTTTACAATTGCCGGCATGGTTATCCGAAGAGTTCTCGCGCGGGCAGGATTGACCAGTCCGTGGTCGGCTGAACTTGGCATAGCCATCCTTGGGCTGCTGATCGGCGTCGGCCTCATGCCCGTCCTCATTTTCTACGCCGGCGTCGCAACCCTCGGCCGCTACGACGGCGCCAGCCTGGGACATCTCTACCGCAGCCTGTACGTAGGCCTCGGACAAGCCTCGATCGCCTCGTGGGTGGTCCTGCTCGGGCCGTATGGCCTGTATCTCCTCTTCAAGGCCCTGCGCGCCTGGTGGCGGGCCAGCGCCCGCTTGACCTAATCTTTTATTCAAGTTTCGCACCGCGCGGACGCTAACTGACAGGGAGCGGAACACGTTTCCGCCGTTGACTTTTGGAGCGTTGCGCGTGAATCCCGAAACCGAAGCTCTGCTTCGCAGGTCCGTGAATTTCCCCTCGCCGCCGGGCGTGGCGACGCACATCATCGAGCTCGCGCAAGATCCCGACATCGAGATGGGCAAGGTCGCCAAGGCCCTGAGCATGGACTCGGCGCTGTCGACGAAGATCCTGCGCATCGCCAATTCACCCTTGTACGCCCAGCGCCGCAAGAGCGAGAACCTGCGGCAGGCGCTGGTGGTGCTGGGATTGAATGCCACGCTCACCCTCGCCTTGAGTTTTTCCCTGGTCAAGTCGCTGCGCGCCGGTAAACCGAACGGACTGAGCTATCCCCTCTATTGGCGGCGAGCCTTGTTGGCGGCGACCGCGGCACGCGCGCTCGGCGATGCCATGCATCACTCGATGGCGGAGGAAATATTTCTGGCGGCGCTGCTCCAGGATGTGGGCATGCTGGCGCTCGACAAGGCCCTGCCGGATTTGTACTCGCAAGGGGAAGCTCTGCAGCGCAACCATCTGGCGCTTGCCGAGCACGAGATCAAGCAGCTGCAAATCGACCACGCCCAGGTGGGCGGCTGGCTGATGCAGGGGTGGAATCTCCCCGAACGCCTGCACCGCGCCATCTCCAACAGCCACCGGCTCGAGCGGCAATTCAACGCAGATCCGGCCCAGATCTTCGACCGCTGCGTCGCCCTGTCGGGACCGGTGGCCGATCTCTTTTTGCTGGATCCCGAGCAGCGGCAATTCGCGGAGACCGCGCTGTGCGCGGAGCGGAGTCTCGGCCTCGATAAAATGTCGTTTGGGCAGGTGCTCGGCACCATCGGCGCCATGATCCCGGAAACGGAGGCGATATTCGAAGCCGATTTATTGGCCAAACAACATCCGGAATTGATTCTCGAACAGGCTCGCGAGGTATTGATGCTGCGCAGCCTGCATGCGTTGCGCGAAATCAACACGTTGCGTGCAGTACCGGGCGACGGCGCGGCGCGCACGCTCGAACTCGAGGAAGAGACCCGGCGCGACGAGCTCACCGGCGTCTACAACCGCGCCTACCTCGATCAAATTCTCAGCCGCGAATTCGACAATTCGACGCGCCACAAGTGGCCGTTGAGCGTGGCCTTCGCGGATCTGGATAATTTCAAGATCTTCAACGACAGCTTCGGCCATCAGGCCGGCGACCGCATCCTGCAGGCGACTGCGCGCCTGCTTCGCGGCAACACGCGCGAGACCGATCTGATCGCCCGCTTCGGCGGCGAGGAGTTCGTCGTGGTGTTGCCTGCCACCGATGCCGGGACGGCGCGCAGCATTTGCGAGCGCATCGTGATGGCGTTCCGCAACACCGGGCATGTCATCGGATCGGATCACGCCAAGGTGACGGTGTCCATCGGCTGCGCGACGCACGGTGCCGAGACCCCATTTGCAAACGTGGCGGATTTCGTGAAGGCCGCCGGTCAGGCTCTCTACACCGCCAAGCTGCGCGGCCGCAACCGCTCGGTGCCCTTCGATCGGCAGATCTCCGCAAACACGGCCAGCATCGGCTAAAGACCTCGAGCGCAGGCGTTCGCACGCGATTAAATCGTGCTCGAACCGTCTTATGTCTTCATCGACTTGAGCTGCGTCACAGATTTGCGATGCCGCAGCACTCGCGCTGTCGCAATTTGGGAACATGGGCGCGAGGGAAACACAAAAAAGACGGATCGAGCATTGACGAGTGGCATTTTCTCGTAGAGGGAAGGCGATGACGGATCACGACAAAACCCGCAACGAGCCGGAATCGGCATTTAGTTTCGCAGTCAGCGAATTGCGGCGCGCAAGGCGCACGCAGCAGGCCGCCGCGGAAGTCTTCGGCGTGGACGCGGACTCGCTCAAGGTGGTCAACGAGAAGTGCGGTTTCGATCCCTACAATACGTCCGGCAGCTTCGATCGCAAGAACAACTGGAGCCGGGTCGGCAAGCGCTAGCCGACAGGCTTCAAGGCGCGGCCTTGGTGTCGCGGCTCACGCGAAATTCACTGTTGGAATACCAGCGCGGAAAGCGCCGGCTGCGCGCGACGCGCAGGCCGACTTCGTAGTAGAGCCTGAGATCATCGAGTGCGCCGCGCACATCCCAGTCGGGTGAATACTGATCAGTGGGTTGGCGATAGCGATGCGCCATGTAGTCTTCGAGCTGCGCCCGGCCCCAAATCGGACCGCGCGCGGTGTCATCCAGGCCGCCCCGCTCATACAGTGCCGGCACGCCGCCGTTGGCAAAGCTGAAATTATCCGAACGAAAATACAGTCCCTGCTCAGGCTGCGGCTCGGCCGTCACCTCGCGGCCCTGCAACAGCGCCGCCGCGCGGGCCAACTGTTCCAAGTCCGTGTTCCCGATGCCGAACAGGGTCACATCGCGCGTCGGTCCGCCGTTGCGCAGACCGTCCAAATTGAGCGCAGCCGCGGTGTCCCGCAACGGGAACACCGGATGCTCGACGTAGTACTCGGAACCCAGCAGGCCGGCCTCTCCGCCGGTGAACGCCACGAACACGATCGACCGATCGGCGACGGGTTTGGTGCGAATGAAGGACTGCCCCAAGGCCAGCAAGCCCGCCACTCCCGACGCATCCTCGACTGCACCGTTGAACACGTTATGACCGGCACGCGCCGGATCGCGCCCTAGATGGTCCCAGTGGGCTGTATACAGGACATATTCATGGCGCCGGCTGCCGCCGGGCCAGAGCGCGACGACGTTGTTGGAGGTGAACTCGCGCACGCTTAACTTCAGCGTCGCGTCGGCTTGCGCGCCCATCGATACCGCCTTGAAGCCGGCGTGCGCCGCCGCCGCCGCTTCGGCCGCGAAATCGAGCCCGGCCGCGCTGAACAAGGCCCGCGCCGCGTCCTTGTGGATCCAGCCTTCGATGGCCGCATGGCCGGCATTCGGATCGGCTGCCGCCAGCGACAGCTGCGCGCCGGTCCAGGTATTTTGCACCACTTGCCAACCGTAGCCGGCCGCGTCGGTATCGTGAATCAGCAGAACCCCCGCAGCGCCTTGCCGGACAGCCTCCTCGATTTTGTAGTCCCAGCGGCCGTAGTAGGTCATGGTGCCGCCCTTGAAGACCTTGGGGTCCTTGGCGGCGTATCCCGGATCGTTGATCAACACGACGACGGTCTTGCCGTGCACATCGATGCCGGCGTAATCGTTCCATGCATACTCCGGCGCAACGATGCCGTATCCCGCGAATACCAGGCCGCTGTGCTTGAGCTCTGCCAGCGGCTGTGCGCGCTTGGACCAGATGACCATGTCCTTGCCGTAGGCCAGCGTGAGCGTCGCGCCGGAGCCTGATACGGTGAGCGACGCATCGGCGGCAGCGACCGACTCGACCATCGGCACCGGCTGCAGGAAACTCTCGCCGTTACCCGGCTTTAAGCCCAATTTTCGGAACTGTTCGACCAGGTACGCGACCGTCTTTTCCTCGCCGGTCGTACCCGGCTTGCGGCCCTCGAAGTCATCGGACGCCAGCATTCGGACATGGGTGCGAAACACCGTTTCATCGATATCCGTGGACGGGGGCGGCAGCTTCGGCTGCACCGCGCAAGCGGCCACCAGGAGTCCCGCCCCGGCAAAGATGCCCAGATGACCCCAAAATCGCATGCTATGGCGCACCCTGACGATTCAGTTGCGGTGCGGCCAATACAGCAACACCACGCCGCCCAGGCAGGCGGCGGTCGCCAGATGCGCCCAGCCGCGCCAGGAGCGCAGTTTGACCTGCCCGAGGAAACTCCCCGCGCTGGCGGCGGTCAAAACGGCGAATACGATCAAGCTCCCAGTGAGTTGCGGCATTTCACGTGCTAAATCGGGGTGTTCCCCCGCCAAGACCAGGAACACGATCAGGACGGTGCCGAGGCCAATAGTGATCGACGCCGCGGATCCGAGCAGGATACCGATCAAAACCGTGAACGGACGCATACCTTCTGGCTCATATAGACTTGCTAGCAGCCACCGGCTTCTCTAGCCTTGGAGGGACCTGGGGATCGAAGTTTACAGGAGATCGGCTACGGTGATGACTAATAGGCCTTGGGCCAAACGTTCGCGGTGGATTTCCGCCATCGCCGTCTGTGCGAGCGCGGTCGGGCTGGCAGCCCTGCTGGGCGCCGCCATGACCCCACCCCCCGCCGTTCCGGCGGCGGCCGCAGCCGCGGTGCTGGCGCCCACCGAACAGGAAAACTACGTCGCGCGCCGGGTGGCCGACATCGTGGCGCGTGAGCACTACCGGCGAGCGCCCCTCGACGATCATCTCTCGAGCCTGATCCTCGACCGCTATCTCGACGCGATCGACGGCGGCCGGAGCTACTTCTACGCGAGCGACATCGCCGAGTTCGAGCGCTATCGCTACGAACTCGACGATGCGATCAAGGCCGGCGACGTCGAGCCCGCCTTCGTGATCTTCCGGCGCTATCAGCAGCGCAGCCGCGAGCGCATGGCTTACGCCATCGACCTCTTGAGCAAGAAGCCGGATTTCGAGGTCGACGAATCGTTCAATTTCGACCGCGAAAAGGAACCCTGGCCGGCGAACAACGCCGAAATGAACGAGCTGTGGCGCAAGCGCGTGAAGAACGACGAATTGTCGCTGGTGATTGCCGGCAAGCAGTGGACGGAGGCTGCCGATGTCCTGCGCAAGCGCTATGAACACGTTGCGAAGCGCATGGACCAAAGCAAGCCCGAGGATGTATTCGAGGCCTTCATGAATGCCTTCGTGTTGTCCCTGGATCCGCATTCGAATTACTTCTCGGCCCGCAACTCCGAGGAATACAACATTCAAATGAGCTTGAGCTACGAGGGCATAGGGGCCTCGCTGCAGCTCACCGACGACTACGTCACCGTGATCGACGTCATCGCCGGCGGCCCCGCCGCCACCAGCGGCAAGCTTGCCGCCAATGACCGCATCACCGCGATCGGCGAGGGCAAGTCCGGAGAACTGACCGACGTGATCGGCTGGCGCCTCGATGACGTGGTGCAGAAGATCCGCGGTCCCGGCGGCACGCAAGTACGCCTGCAATTGCTGCCGGCGGGCGCGGCGCCGGGGTCGGCGCAAAAGGTCGTGGAATTTACCCGCAACCGCGTGTCGCTCGAAGCGCAGGCATCGCACAAAGCGATGCGCGTCGTGCAGCGCAACGGCCGTGACGTGAAAGTCGGCGTCATCACGGTGCCGAGCTTCTATCAGGATTACGATGCCAGCCGCTCCGGTGCGAAGGACTATCGCAGCACCACCCGCGATGTGCAGCGCCTGATCAGCGAGCTCAGAAAAGACGGCGCCGAAGTGCTGATCATGGATCTGCGCGCCAACGGCGGCGGCTATCTGCCCGAGGCCGAGTCGCTCACGGGCCTGTTCATCGACCGTGGACCGGTGGTGCAGCTGCGCGATACCACGGGTCGCATCGAGGTCGACGATGATCCCGATCCGGCCGTGTTCTACAGCGGCCCGATGATCGTGCTGGTGGACCGGTTCAGCGCATCGGCATCGGAGATCTTCGCCGGCGCCATCCAGGATTACGGCCGCGCGCTCATCATCGGTCAACAGACCTATGGCAAGGGCACCGTGCAGAACGCCCATCCACTCAACTACACGATCTTCGGACGCAAGCCGGAACTGGGCCAGCTCAACGTGACCATCGGCAAATACTACCGCATCACCGGCGAGAGCACGCAGGATCGCGGCGTGACGCCCGATATCGCACTGCCATCGCTGATCGACGCCAATGAAGTCGGCGAAAGCACGCGCGATCGCGCACTGCCCTGGGATCACATCGAACCGGCTGCGTTCAGGGTCGAAGGGGATTTGAAAGCGACCACGGCCGCGCTGGAGAAATTGCACGAGGAGCGCACCGCGAACAGCGCTGATTTCCGCTATTTGCGCGAGGACATTGCCGCCCTCGATGCGATGCGCAGCCAGAAGACGCTGTCGCTGAACCTCAAGGCTCGCGAGGCCGAACGCAAGCGCATGGAGAACGAGCGGCTCGAGCGGGAGAACGCGTGGCGGGAAGCACACGACGTCAAACCGGCAAAATCCCTGGAGGAGATCAAGGACGATGCCGCTGCGGGGATCCTGCTCGATGAAGCGTCGCAGATCGCGGCGGATCTCGCGGTCGCGGCCGCGCATCGGGTGGCGCCGACCCAGGCGCGGCGCACCGATCTGCACTAGCTCGGCCGGACTGCAGCAGGCAGCGTGAGCGACAAAACCCTAGCGCAGCAGCAGCGTATATAGGTCCCAGTAGTCGTCCGCCATGACGTTCCAAGTCGCGCCGGCTGCGGGCGCCAGCGAGTCTGCCGTGGGCACGGTGTCGGCGTTGTTGCGGTACTCGCAATTGGCGCGCAGGCGATCCCACTTGGCCTTGAGCGCCGCTGAAGCCTGCTTCTGGGCGGCCACGGTGGCCTGTGCCTGCTGCACGCGCTGCATGTAGCTCTCGCAATCAGCGCGCGTGCCGAAACTCATCTCGTGAACGCGGCGCGCGACCGCCTCTTTGGCGCGCGCCGCGAGCCCAAAGGAATCCACGTGTTCGCACAGCAATTCGGCGAAGCTGATGATGGCCAGATTGATGTTGCGGCGTGCCGCCAGCGAGATCCCGGGAAACTCGCCGGCCGCTTCGCGGTCGACCGCGCTGCGTTCGGCGTGCAGGTCGCCGACCGCCGCATCCGCGACCTCGACCTGGTGACGCAATGATTCCAGGGATTTCTGGCAGCGGCGGCGCTTGAAGTAGTGCCAGAACGCGGTCAAGCGGCCAATTTCCGTCTGTGCGTCCGCCAGATGCTGGCGCTGCGCATCGGCCTCCGCCGCGGCCGCTTCGAGGCGCTGATCCACATCCGCGAGCCGAGCCTTCTTCGCGGCCTCGGTTTCCGCGCCGTGCTTCGCCCGCTCCCGAGCCTCCTGCTGGCGCGTCAGATCGGTGGCGAACGTCGAGAGCTGCTGGTGGCAGGTCTTCCACAACGCCCGCAATTGATAGAACACCAGCGCGCCGAAGCCGGTTTTCGGGTCGCCGAGCAGCTCACCGAGCGCGTCCAGCTGCTCCTGGACGCGTATGGTCGCGCCTTCCTGCTGCTTGAGGCGATCGCGCAGCAGATGAAACTCGTCTTGAAGGTCGGCATAGGCCTTCTTGAGGCCAGCACGATTCTGGAAGAGCTGCATGAGCCGCTCTTCGTCGGCACTCGCGGCGCCCCCGTCCAGACCTCCTTTGAGAAAGCTCAGCTTATCGATCAAAATCCCGCCTTCGCCTCGAGCGTGAAACCGCGGGACATCCCAGGCACGCCAGGGCAATCCAGGCCGCTAAAAGTGATGGCCCCGCTCGGCACAGTATTCCAGCCATTTATTTAACATCATGTTTCGGGTCCAGCGCTGATCCAGTTCACGCTTGAGGCGCGACTGAAGCCTGGCCAGCTGCGGGTGGCGTTGGAAGCCGCGGAAGCTGCGCACCTCGGCCAGCCGGGCATCGTGGTACACGCACACTTCCAGATCCGGATCGCGAACCGGCGCGGCTTCGAAATCGAACTCGTATGTGAGGCGGAACACACTCGTATAGCGGCTCAAGTCCTGCGGGATGAGATGGAGATCACAGTCCGAGGCAACATGCGACACGCGCCGCGCCGTCACCGCGCGAAGATCGTTGACGAGCCACCCCAGGCGCACGAAGTTGCTCTCGTACAGCGTCATCAGGCCGACGAAGCTGCCCGGCTTCGCTTGCCAAGTTGTCTCACACCATTGATCCGCTAACATGCGTCGAACTATACCATGCACCCCGAATATATCAGGGGCGCAGTCGACGCTCGATGCCGGTGCGGTCGAGTATTCGGCTCGATATTTCCTCGATCGACACTTCGGTTGCGTCGAGCATCGGCACACCATGGCGCTCGAGCAGCGATTCCGCCGCTCGGACTTCGAACGCTACTTGCCGCGCCGATGAATATCGGCTATCGGGACGGCGCTCATTGCGGATTTGCTGCAATCGATCCGGCTTGATCGTCAGGCCGAACAATTTGCGCGCATAGGGTTCGAGCGCCGGCGGCAGTTTGCGCGACTCGAGATCATCCTCGGTGAGCGGGTAATTCGCCGCGAATATCCCGTATTGCATCGCTAGATACAGGCAGGTCGGCGTCTTTCCCGATCGCGAGACGCCCACCAAGATCAGATCGGCGCGCTCGTAGTCGCGCACCACCGAACCGTCGTCGTTGGCCAGTGCGAAATTCGTCGCGTCGATGCGCGTGGCATACGCATGCGTGTCCGCCATGCGATGCGTCCTACTTGCCACATGGGTGGATTGCGTCTTGAGTTCCTTTTCGAGAGGTGCTAGGAAAGGATCGAAAAAATCCAAAAACAATCCGCTGCTGCCGCGGACCACGTTGCGGACATCCTCCTGCACGAGGGTGCTGAATATGATCGGCCGCACACCCTCTTGCGCGCCGACCAAATCGATCTTGCGAACCGCCTCAATCGCCTTGTCAACAGTGGCGATAAATGGCACAGTCACCTGTCGAAACTCGATTCCGTCGAACTGCGTCATGAGACTGTGACCCATCGTTTCCGCGGTGATGCCCGTTTGATCGGAAATAAAAAACACGGTTCGTTTGATCACGGTTGCCTCGGAAGTTGGCGCATGGTCGCCGCAAAGTGTTTCACTTAAGCCCCCGGTCCACAAGCAGCGCACCATGAAGCCCTACATCATCCCCTTCGAAAAATTGAAGAACAAGGACGTCGAACTCGTCGGCGGCAAGAACGCCTCCCTCGGCGAGATGATCTGCGCTTTGGCGAATCTCGGCGTCTCGGTGCCGGGCGGTTTCGCGACGACCTCGCACGCGTATCGGGACTTTCTTGCACAGGACGGGCTCGATGAGCGTATCCGCAAGATTCTCGCCGCGCTGGACGTCGATGACGTCGAGCGGCTGAGGGCCGTGGGAGCGGAGATCCGCGGCTGGATGCTGGCCACGCCGTTTCCGAAGCGGCTGCACGATGAAATTCTGGAAGCCTGGCGCAAAATGGGCAAGGACAGCGGCGGCCCGGACGAATTCGCCGTTGCAGTCCGCTCCTCCGCCACGGCGGAGGATCTGCCGGAGGCCTCCTTCGCCGGACAGCAGGAGACATTCCTGAACGTGCGCGGCGAGAAGCATTTGATGACCTGCGTCCACGAAGTGTACGCCTCGTTGTTCAACGATCGCGCCATATCCTACCGCGTGCACAACAAATTCGATCACAGCGCGGTGGCGCTGTCCGTCGGCGTGCAGCACATGGTGCGCAGCGATCTCGGCAGCGCCGGCGTCATGTTCACCCTCGATACTGAATCCGGCTTCCGCGACGTGGTGTTCATTACGGCCGCGTATGGCCTGGGCGAGACGGTCGTGCAGGGTGCGGTCAATCCGGACGAGTTTTACGTGTACAAGCCCGCGCTGCGCGCCGGCCGCCGCGCGGTGCTGCGCAAGAATCTCGGCGGTAAGGCGCTAAAAATGATCTACGGCGACCCGGGCTCGAAAGAGCGCGTGCGCACCGTCGATGTCGCGACCGCCGATCGGAATCGCTTCTCGATCAGCGATGCCGATATCTCGAGTCTGGCGAAACAGGCGCTCACCATCGAAGATCACTATGGCACGCCGATGGATATCGAGTGGGGCAAGGACGGCTCCACCGGCAAGATCTACATTCTGCAGGCGCGCCCGGAAACGGTACAGAGCCGGACCGGGCGCACGATTCTGCGGTATACGCTGAAAACCCGCTCGAAGTTGCTGGTGAGCGGACGCAGCATCGGTCAGCGCATCGGCGCGGGGCAGGCGCGCATCATCAAGGACGCGAAGGAAATGTCGCGCGTGCGGGCCGGGGACGTGCTGGTGGCCGACATGACCGATCCGGACTGGGAACCGGTGATGAAACGCGCCTCCGCCATCGTCACCAATCGCGGCGGGCGCACCTGTCATGCGGCGATCATCGCGCGCGAACTCGGCATACCGGCGGTCGTCGGCTGCGGAACGGCCACTGCCGCCATCAAGGATGGCCAGGCGGTCACCGTGTCGTGCGCCGAAGGCGATACCGGGAACGTGTACGACGGCATGCTCGAGTTCGATCAGCGCTCCATAGAAATGGACTCCATGCCGGCGATCCCGGTGAAAATCACCATGAACGTCGGCAATCCCGACCGTGCTTTCGATTTTGCCGGCATACCTCACAAGGGCGTGGGCCTCGCCCGTCTCGAGTTCATCATCAACCGCATGATCGGCGTTCATCCGCGGGCGCTGCTGGAATTCGACAAGCAAAGCCCCGAGCTCAAGGACACCATCACCAAGCAGATCGCCGGCTATGACGGACCGGTGAATTTCTACGTCGACAAACTGGCCGAAGGCATCGGGCAAATCGCCGCCGCGTTCGCCCCCGAACCGGTGATCGTGCGCCTCTCGGACTTCAAGTCCAATGAATACGCAAACCTGATCGGAGGCAAGAACTACGAGCCGCACGAGGAGAATCCCATGCTGGGTTTTCGCGGCGCGTCGCGCTACATCGACAAGGTATTCAGACCCTGCTTCGAGCTCGAATGCCGCGCATTGAAGCGCGTGCGCGAGGAGATGGGACTGACCAATGTCCAGGTCATGGTGCCGTTCGTACGCACGCTGAGCGAGGCCAAAGCCGTCACCGACTTGCTCGCCGAGAACGGCCTGAAGCGCGGCGACAACGGCCTGAAACACATCATGATGTGCGAATTGCCCACCAATGCCCTGCTCGCGGAACGTTACCTCGAATTCTTCGACGGCATGTCGATCGGATCGAACGACATGACGCAGCTCGCGCTCGGCTTGGACCGGGACTCGAGCGTGGTGGCCAAGTCGTTCGACGAGCGCGACGACGCGGTCAAGGCGCTGATGGCGATGGCGATCAAAGCCTGCAAACGCCAGGGCAAGTACGTGGGCATCTGCGGGCAGGGCCCGTCCGATCATCCGGAGCTGGCGCGATGGCTGGTCGAACAAGGGATCGACAGCCTGTCCTTGAATCCGGACACGGTGGTCGAGACCTGGATGTTCCTGGCGGGTGATAGCCCGGTTTAGATCCGGCGCTCGCGCACCGCGACTATCCCAACCGCAGCAACCTCTCGCGATAGTACTGCAGCTCGCGGATCGACTCGCGCACGTCGTCCATGGCCAGGTGGGCGGATGCCTTGCGGAAGCCCTCGGCGACCTGCGGTGCCCAGCGCAGCGCGAGTTCCTTGAGGGTGCTCACGTCGAGGTTGCGATAGTGGAAAAATCTCTCGAGTGCCGGCATGTGGCGCGCCAGAAAGCGCCGGTCCTGGCACACGCTGTTGCCGCACATCGGAGATTTTCCCGGCACCAGCCAGGTCTCGAGAAAGCGCAGAGTATCGCGTTCGGCCGCCGCTGCATCGATGGTGCTTGCGACTACGCGCTTCGCCAGGCCGGAGCGCCCATGCTGGTTTCGATTCCAATCGTCCATGGCGGCGAGCACGGCCTCGCTCTGATGCACTGCGAGGACCGGGCCCTCCGCCAGCACATTGAGGTGTTTGTCGGTTACGATCGTCGCAATCTCGATGATGAGATCGGTCTCGGGTTTGAGACCGGTCATTTCCAAATCGATCCAAATCAAATTTTCGGGGGATTTCATGATGGTTGAGCAGTCGAGAGGCCGGCTAAAAGCGGCATGGTAGCAGAGCCCGGCGAATCGAAAGGCGCCATCGGCGGCACCGGCACGGTACTCGCGAGTTACGGCCGCGGCGTCTTGGTGCAGGCGGGCGCGACGACGCTGCACTGCGCACTGTCGGGGCGCAAGCAGCGCATCGTGTGCGGCGATCGCGTCGCTTGGAGCTATCCACCCTCGGCTGACGGTCCGACGGTTCAATCGGTCGAGCCGCGCCGCAACCTCATTGAACGCATCGATGCCCGCGGCCGTGCCGAACCCGTCGCCGCCAACATCGATCAGCTGGCCATCATGGTGGCCGCGGAACCCGCGCCCGACTGGTTCCTGGTCGACCGCTACTGGGCGGGTGCGGTGTTGAAGGACTTGGGTGGCCTGATCATCGTCAACAAGCTCGATTTGGGCACGGCGGCCATTCAGCCGGAACTCACCACCTATCGCAATCTGGGTTTGAATTGCGCCGAAGTGAGCTCGCACTCGGGCGCCGGCATCGCCGAGCTCAAGTCCTTGCTTGCCGAGCGCGTGACGCTGCTGGTCGGGCAGTCGGGCGTGGGCAAATCCTCGCTGGTCAACGCGCTGGCGCCCGAGGCTGCGGCGCAAACCGCCGAATTGACCCGCGATGTCGAGGGACGCCACACCACCACGACGGCGCGTTGGTACCCGCTCGGCGAGGGTGCGGCGATCATCGATGCACCGGGCGTTCGCGATTTCGCGCCGCCGGCGCACCTGGTGCGCGCCGCCGAGCGCGGTTTCATCGAGATTCACGCGCTCAGCGTCAATTGCCGCTTCAAGGATTGCCGGCATATGGAAGAGCCCGGTTGCGCCGTGCGGTCGGCGGTAGACCGCGGGCAGATTGCCCCCCGCCGCTACGAAAGCTATCGGCGGCTGTGCCGCCTCTACGAGAAGCTCGCGTCCTAGGAGACGCTGGTGCGGCCCGCCAGGGCGTGCGCCAACGTGCCGCCGTCGACGTATTCCAGTTCGCCGCCCACGGGCACGCCGTGCGCGATGCGCGATGCCTTGACGCCGGCGCGCAGCGCGAGCTCGCCCAAGTAGTGCGCGGTGGCCTCGCCTTCCGCGGTCGGGTTGGTGGCGAGAATCACTTCGCGAACCTCGCCGCCGCCCAGCAGCCGCTCGAACTCGTCCAATCCAAGTTCGGCCGGCCCGACTCCATCGAGCGGCGACAGATGCCCCATGAGCACGAAGTAGCGGCCGCGAAATCCACCCGATTGTTCGATGGCGACCACGTCGGCAGGAGATTCGACCACGCAGAGCTGCGCCACGTCCCGCTGGGTAGAGGCGCATATCGTGCAGTATTCGCTCTCGGTCAACATGCGGCAGCGTTTGCAATGCCCGACGCTGTCGAGCGCTTCAGCCAACGCGTGACTCAGCAGCTTACCGCCGTCGCGATCGCGCTCCAGCAGATGGAACGCCATGCGCTGCGCGGATTTCGGCCCCACGCCCGGCAGGCAGCGCAGGGAATCGATCAAGCGTGCGAGTGTCGGCGTATATTTCAAAACGGCAGCTTCATGCCGGGCGGTAGATTGAGCCCGGACATGAGGCCGGAGTACTTGTCCTGACTAAGCGCCGCGATTTTCCGCACCGCATCGTTGACCGCGGCCACCAATAAATCTTCGAGCATGTCTTTGTCCTCGCCGAGCAGCCGCGGCTCGATCGTCACCTTCTTCGCTTCGTGATGCCCGTTCAGCGTCACCTTGACCATGCCCGCACCGGACTCGCCCGTGACTTCGAGTTGCGCAAGTTCGGCCTGCGCCTTTTTCATGGTCTCCTGCATCTGCTGCGCCTGACGCATCAGATTGCCCAATCCGCCCTTCATCATGCCGGCCTCCTCGTGGCTAATTCGCAGGTTTTATCGATGCCGCGTCGACATCCGCGCCGAAGCGCTCGCGCAGTCCCTTGACCGCGGGATCCGCCTCGAACGCAGCAGCGGCCCGTTCGGCCTTCTCTCGCTCCGCGAGCGCGCGTTGCCGCGCGGGCGTTTCGAGGTCCGATTGAGCCGTTTCGAACGTGATGCGAATATCCCGGCCGAGATGCTTCGACAAGCCCTGCACGAGCTTGTCGTCGATCGGCCGCGTACGCCGATCCGCGGTCGCTTGATCGGTCCGCAGGACCAATAGGTCGTGCTCGAATCTGGCCGGCACGCAATTCAAGGCGAACTGCCGCACCATGCCGCTCAAGGTCGCCGCCTCGACCACCGCGGGCCAATTGTGCGCATCGATGCTGGTCAATCTGACGCCGGGTGCGGCCGCGGCAGGCGTGGCGGCGCGCGGCGGATCGCCCGCAGCCGTGGCAGCGGCCGCCGTACGGCCATTGGCGCCGCTGTGGACCGCGGCGGCATCCGGGCGAAACGCCAGCATACGCAGCAACGTCATTTCGAATCCCATGCGGGGCTCGGGTGCCATCGCCAAATCGCGACGTCCGGTGAGCGCGATCTGATAATAGAGCTGAACATCTTCGGGCGAGATCGCCTGTGCGAAGCGCGCCAGTGAATCTGCGTCGAACTCCTCGTCCTGCAGCGCCGCTTCGGGAACGATTTGTACGATCGCAATGCGCTGTAGAAATGCCGCCACTTCGACCAATGCGCGGTCATAATCCGGCGCGTCACGATCGAGCTCCTGCACTTCGGCCAGCAGCGCCGGCCCGTCCAAACGGGCCAGCGCTTCGATCAGCCGGCCCACATGTCCGCGGTCGATGGTGCCGAGCATGGCGCGCGTGTCGGCCTCGTCGAGCTTGCCCCCGCCGAAGGCGATCTGCTGATCCAACAGACTCAAGGCATCACGCATGCTGCCCTCCGCCGCACGCGCAAGCAGGGTGATCGCCGCCGGATCGAACGCTAATTTCTCCTCCCCGGCAATGAACTTCAAGCGCTCGCCGATGAGCGAGGCCGGCAGACGTTTCAGGCTGAACTGCAGGCAGCGCGAGAGGACGGTGACGGGCAGCTTTTGCGGATCCGTGGTTGCCAGCAGGAATTTGACGTGCGGCGGCGGCTCCTCCAGCGTCTTGAGCAAGGCATTGAACGAATGATTCGACAGCATGTGCACTTCGTCGATGAGGTACACCTTGTAGCGGCCCCGGCTTGGCGCGTACTGCACGTTGTCCAGCAAATCGCGGGTATCGTCGACTTTGGTACGCGAGGCCGCATCGACTTCGATGAGATCGACGAAGCGGCCCTCATCGATCTCCCGGCACGCCGCACAGGTGCCGCAGGGATTCGAGCTCACGCCGGCGGTTTCGCAGTTGAGCGACTTGGCCAAAATGCGCGCAATCGTCGTCTTGCCGACCCCGCGGGTGCCGGTGAACAAAAACGCGTGGTGCACTTTGCCGCTATCGAGTGCATTGCCGAGGGCGCGCAGCACATGCTCCTGGCCGACCATCTCGGCAAATCGCTTGGGGCGCCATTTGCGGGCTAATACGATGTAGCTCATAGACCGATAAGTTTAACACCACGATCGCGTGGCATTTGGGCCCCCCCGAGGTCTCAAGGAGCCGAGGAGGCGGCCCGCGCCAGCAGGACTTCGGCGCCCGACTTAAAGCTGCTACCGCTGCTCCCTTCCGGGCCTGACGGGGTTCACGGCCAGTCGTCGCGAAGATGCAAACGCGAGCCGCCATAACTTATAAGATGGGCGGCACATCAACAAATTTCAATGGCAGGGAGGTGGGATTACTCGTCGCTCCGCTCCTCGCCCCTGCGGGGCCGCCCCTTCGGGCGTTATCCCCGCTTCGTCGCCCCTACTGCTGACTGATAAAATCCGACTCGAATTTACCTAACGTCTGGCGGAGAGGGTGGGATTCGAACCCACGAACACGGTTAGGTGTTACACACTTTCCAGGCGTGCGCCTTCGACCGCTCGGCCACCTCTCCACGCGGCCGCAAGGGTACCGGAGGCGACCCACACGATCAAATTTACGGCACTTGACTCGGCGGCGGCGGTCGCGGGGGCGCCGGCAAGGGCTCGGGCACAGCCGCCGGCATCTCGCTGGCGGCCTTATTGGCCGGGGCGGCTACGTAACGCGGCGGACGGTCGAGGCAGGCATCCTTCGGACCTGGAGGCGGCGGCGCAAGCGTCACCGCCGGGATGACCATGGCGCCCTGCGTATTGGGTGTATCGAGCCCGGCAGGCACTTTGAGAGGCGCCACCTGGCCGGCTCGTTGGTATTCCTGCCGAGTGTGGCAATCCGGCGTGATCTTGCTGAATAAGTGGCAGCCGCTGGTGAGCGCTGCGGCAGCAATCAACATCAATACTCGATCAAGACTCATGCTGCTTGGTCCTCAATGGTAACTCCTGCGGCCCGCATGGCGCGCAGCACGGTATCCTGATGCGCCACGGACAGTTCGACCAATGGTAATCGGATTGCGTTCCCGATGAGGCCCATTCGCGCCACAGCCCACTTGACGGGTATCGGGCTCGCCTCGATGAACAAATCTTTATGTAAAGGCTGCAAGGTGGCGTCGATGGCCCGCGCTTTGGCCAAGTCTCCGGAAAGCGCGGCTGCACAGGCATCGTGCATGCGACGCGGAGCAACATTGGCCGACACGGAGATGACTCCGCGCGCACCCTGACTCATGAAATCGACGGCGGTTGCGTCGTCGCCCGACAGCAGCGTGAACTCCGGCGGACAGGCGGTGAGGATTTCGCGCGCCCGGCCCAACGAGGCCGTCGCGTCCTTGATCGCGACAATCTTCGGGTTTCGCGCCAGGCGCCCCACGGTGTTCGGCAGCAGGTCCACGGCGGTGCGGCTCGGCACATTGTACAGAATCATGGGTACTTCAGAGACCTCGGCAGCCGCGCTGAAGTGTCTGTAAAGGCCTTCCTGAGGCGGCTTGTTGTAGTACGGGGTCACCAGCATCACAGCATCGACACCGAGTCGGGACAGGGCACGAGTCCGCGCTATGGTCCCGGACGTCGAGTTCGTGCCCGACCCGACGATCAGCTTGACCTTGCCACGACAGCGTGCGACCGCCCGGCCGGTCAGTTCCTCGATTTCGCCCACGGACAGCGCCGGCGACTCGCCGGTTGTCCCCGAGACGACGATGCCGTCGGTGCCTTCACGCAGGTGAAAATCCAGGAGCCGTTCCCAGGCGGGCCAGTCCAGACCGCCATCCGCGGTCATCGGCGTCACAATCGCTACCATGCTTCCGGAAAACATCGAAGGGCTCCGCGGGAAATATCGCTACCTTAAGTGGCCGACACACACCCTGGCAAGCGCCCATCCGGTAGAATTCACGCCGATGAAACAACATATCGTGATTTCCGCCGTGGGCGGGGACCGCGTCGGCATGGTCCATGAACTCTCCAAGGCGGTAGCCGACTGCGGCGGCAGCATCAGCGAAAGCCGCATGACCTCACTCGGCAACGAGTTCGCCATGCTGCTGCTGGTCAACGGCAATTGGCACACTCTCGCCAAGCTCGAGGGTGAGTTCAAGAAACTCGCCGATGCCACCGGCATGAACATTCAATTGCGGCGTACCGAAGAGCGCGCCGCGCGCAATGACATGCTGCCCTACTCCATCGACGTCGTGTGCCTCGACCAGACGGGCATCGTCGCGGGTCTTTCCGGATTCTTCGCGCAGCGCGGCGTGGACATTGCGGAATTGTCGACCCGCTCGTACGCCGCTGCGCACACCGGTGCGCCGATGTTCTCGGTGCAGATGATCGTGAACGTCCCGAGCCGGCTGCACATCGGCGTGTTGCGCGAGGAGTTCATGGATTTCTGCGACCACCTCAACCTGGACGCCATTTTCGAACCCGTAAAAAGTTGATCCGACAATGAACACCATCGAAGTCGGCAAGAAGGCGCCGCCATTCACCCTCGAAGGCACGAGCGGCAGTTGGTCGTTGAGCGACGGCGCCGGGAGCCCCGTCGTCATCTATTTTTATCCGCGCGACAATACGCCGGGTTGTACTCAGGAGGGCGAAGCTTTTGCCGCCGCCTATCCGCAATTCAAGAAGGCCAAGGCGGCGATCGTCGGCATTTCGGCCGACAGCCTGGCAGCACACGAGAAATTCAAGACGAAAATGTCATTTCCCTTCGAACTGTTGAGCGATCCCGACAAGAAGGTTTGCAAGCTCTACGACGTGATCCAGGAAAAAAGCATGTACGGCAGGAAATTCTTGGGGATCGAGCGCAGCACTTTCCTGATCGACGGCAAGGGCGTATTGCGGCATGAGTGGCGCAAGGTCAAGGTGAACGGCCACGCCGCAGAGGTATTGGCGGCGGTGAAAGCACTGTGACCGCCCGCGGGCGGCCCTCCCGGGCCGCGGCTGCCAAAGGCCGGCAGGGCAGGCAAGAGCGCCGTATTTTCGTGCTCGACACGAACGTGCTGATGCACGACCCCACCGCCATCTTCCGTTTCGAAGAACACGACATCTATATCCCGATGACCGTGCTCGAGGAACTCGATGCCGGCAAGAAGGGCCTGTCGGAGTCGGCGCGCAATGTGCGCCAGGTGAGCCGCTTTCTCGACGAGCTCATGAAAGGCGCGAGCAAGAAGCAGATCGATCGCGGTCTCGCGCTGCCGACCGCGGTGCCGATCAATCACGGCAAGCGCCCGCCCGGCGGCCGCTTGTTTTTTCAAACTCAATTGATGGAATCCGTGCTGCCCGACAGTCTGCCGGGACACGGCGCGGACAACGCGATCTTGGCCAACACGCTCGCGCTGCAGGAGAAATTCCGCTCCGCCAGGGTCACCCTGGTGTCGAAAGACATCAACCTACGGATCAAGGCCGCAATTCTCGGGGTGCAGGCCGAGGACTACTCCAGCGACAAGACCATCGAAGATGCGGACCTGCTGGCGAGCGGCGTGCAGCAGCTGCCGCCGAATTTTTGGGAGAAACACGGCAAGGGCATCGAGTCCTGGCAGCAGCAGAGCCGCACCTACTATCGCGTGCGCGGACCCCTGGTGCGCGAATGGCAGGCCAATCAATTCGTCTACGACCCCGGCGAGAACGGCGTCGAAGCCATCGTGCGCAAGCTCGAGGGCGAATCGGCCATTCTGGAGCTCACACTCGATTATCGCGCGGAACGCAATAACGTCTGGGGAGTCACCTCGCGCAATCGCGAGCAGAACCTTGCGTTGAATCTCCTGATGGATCCCGAAATCGATTTCGTGACCGTGTTGGGGCCCGCCGGCACGGGCAAAACCCTGCTCACTCTGGCGGCCGGGCTTGCGCAAACGCTGGATCACAACCGCTTCAGCGAAATCATCATGACGCGGGTCACGATTCCATTGGGCGAGGACATCGGCTTTTTGCCGGGCACGGAAGAGGAAAAGATGGAGCCCTGGATGGGCGCGCTGATGGACAACTTGGAGGTTCTCACCCAGGGTCAGCCGGGGGGTACCTGGGGACGCGGCGCCACCAACGATTTGCTCCGCCATCGGATCAAAATCCGGTCCTTGAATTTCATGCGCGGCCGCACGTTCCTGAACCGCTTCATCATCATCGATGAAGCACAGAACCTGACCCCCAAGCAGATGAAGGCGCTGGTCACCCGCGCCGGACCCGGCACCAAAATGGTGTGCCTGGGGAATATTGCGCAAATCGATACCCCCTACCTGACCGAGACCACTTCGGGCCTGACATATGTCGTCAATCGGTTCCACGGCTGGGCATTTTCGGGCCATATCACGCTGGTGCGCGGCGAACGGTCCCGTCTGGCAGACTACGCGTCCGAAGTACTTTGATTTGGCGAGGGAAATGAGCGAACTTTGGGCCGGCGACAGCACTCCAAGGGTGTTTACGGAGACCGAATGTCACTGTTGAAGTCCCTGTCCGCGATCGCGGCCGCCGCAGCGGTGAGCGCGAGCGTCAGCGTCGGCTGGGCCTCGGGTCTCGGTACCGGCTCGAGCGCCGTCGATCAAGACCTGCCGGATCTGGGAAGCCCGGCGACGGCCGCCGTCTCCCTCGAGGATGAATACCGCGCCGGACTGGGGTGGTTCGCCCAAATTCGCCAGACCGGGCAGATCATCGAAGATCCCGAGATCAGCGATTATATTCAGCAGATCGGCCACAGCCTGTCGAGCCATGCCGAGGAAGGTCAGCATCAGTTCTACTACTTCGTGCTGAAGGATCCGGTGCTCAACGCGTTTGCCATGCCGGGCGGTTTCATCGCGATCCACAGCGGCCTGATACTGGCGACGCGCAACGAGAATGAACTCGCCGGCGTGATGGCCCACGAGACGGCGCACGTGACTCAGCGGCATTTGGTGCGGCAGCTCATCGATCAGAGCCATGCCGGCCTCATGACGACCGCCGCCATGTTGGCGGCGATTCTGCTCGGCGCCACCGCCGGCCGCAGCTCGCCCGATGCCATGGAAGGCGCCATTCTGGCGACCCAGAGCGCCGCGATCCAGCACCAGATCAACTACACGCGCGCCAGCGAATACGAGGCGGACCGGATCGGCATCGGCACCATGGCGAGCGCCGGCTACGACCCGTTGGGGATGGTCAGTTTCTTCGACCTGATGTCCCGCGGCGGACCGGAGCCGAGCCGCATCAATGCCGTGCAATTCTTGATCGATCACCCGATCAATTCGGACCGCGTCGCCGAGGCGCGCAATCGAGCGGAACAGATCGGGCGCATTCGCCATGAGGATTCCCTGAGCTATACGCTGATGCGCGAGCGGTTGAGAGCCCTGGTCAACCCTCAGGGCGCGCGCGAATACTATGTCAACCTTGCGAAAAACGGCACGGGCAAGAGCATCGAAGATCGCTACGGCAAAGCGGTGGCGGACATCACCACGCGCAATCCCGCAGCGGCCATCCCGGAGCTGCAGGCACTCGTGAACGAGTATCCCAAGGTGAACCAATTTTACGGCGCACTCGGTCAGGCCTATTTGGCAAACGGCCAGTTGAAGGAATCCGAGGCGGTGCTCGACAAGGCCGAGAATTTGTTTCCGCGCAACGTCCCGATTACCATTCGTCTTGCGGAAACGCTCATGCATGCCGGCAACAACAAGCGCGCTCATCTCATTCTGGACGATCTGTTCAACGTGGTGGAACCCACTCCCGACCAAACGCGGCTGATCGCGAAGGCCGCCAACGCCGCCGGCGACGTCGCCGATTCGTACTACTACATGTCGTACTACTATCTGATGAACGGCGATCTCAAAATGGCCGCGAACCAATTGGAGCTGGGCTTGGGGATGCCCGGATTGGACCCGATCCAGCGGGCGCGGTTTAGCGCGCGTCTCGAAGAGGTGCGCGCCGCGATGCCCAAGGATCGAAAGAACGCGGTCGCCGACGACAACGGCGGCGGCAACGGCCGTCACTAGGCCGTCTGCTCGACCTCCTCAATATGGCCGCGGCCGACGCCGGAATCGTTCCCGTTACCTGATTTTGACTCATGAGGGAGAAGTGAAAATGCTACCAGCAAGGCACGCGCTCGCCGCGCTCTGCGCGGTCTTTCTATTGGCCTTAAGCGGCTGCGTGACGTTGCCGCCCAACAGCCAACGCGTGCCGCAAGATCCGTGGGAGTCGTGGAACCGCGGGGTCTACAAGGTCAATGACAAACTCGACCGCGCCATTGCCAAGCCCGTGACGAAGGCCTATGTGCGCGTCGTGCCGCACCCCATTCGCACCGGCGTCACCAACTTTTTCGCCAACCTCAATACGCCCACGGTCATGATCAACGACGCCCTACAGGGAAAGTTCCGGGCGGCGGCGAATGATCTCGGCCGCTTCCTGCTCAACTCCACCGTCGGGCTGGCGGGGATTCTCGATCCCGCCACCCCGGCAGGACTGGACCGCAATGACGAGGACTTCGGCCAGACTCTGGGGCATTGGGGCGTACACCCCGGCCCGTTCGTGGAACTGCCCATACTCGGTCCCTCGGATGTGCGCGATGCGGCCTCGAAAGTCGTGGACACCTATACCAACCCGAAGCAATACATCAAGAACAACTACATCTCCTACGGCCTTTACCTGCCCTACCTGGTCGACAGGCGCGCGGCTCTGCTGTCCTTGGATGACACCTTGCAGCATGTCTACGATCCGTATGCTTTCATACGCGACGCTTATTTGCAGCGCCGCGCTTACCTGGTGTCCGACGGTAAAATCTCGGATGAGCCGCTGGTCGATCCGGACGCCGACAACCCGGACGCCGACACGCAGGGCAAAGACAAGCCGTCTCCCCCCATCCCTCAGCCGACTCCCCCGCCGCCGGATGGGTCAGGGCAACCCACCAGCCATTAGCAACGGCAGCCTCCCAGACGTTCGGCGCATGCCATGCTAGGCCGGAACCAGTAGTTCCTCTACTTCGCTGAGGCGCGCCAACTGCTGTAATTGGGACGGGATGTTATCGAATCGCAGCGGGTGGTTGGCCGCCTTGGCCACGCTCAACCACTCGATCAGCAAGGCAAGTCCCGCGCTATCGCTCGCGGTCACACTGGCGAGATCGATGACCGCGACTCGACCATCGGTGATCGCGGCAACGCCCGCCGTGAGCAGAGCGCTCACCGTCGAGAAATGCAGCGACCCGCACACGCGCGCCCGCTCGCCATCCAGAAGCTCGAACGCGGCTTCCTGCTGGCCATTGCCGCGGTACTTGTACTTGCGTCTACCGATCAATGGCTGCCGTCGACCGATCAATGGCTGCTCACTGCGGCGCTGTTCGGTCCGACCTTGCCTTCGGTCTCGAGCCGGTTGATCACTTCATCCAAACCCTTCTGATTAATCTCCGACGCGAAATCGGTTTTGAAACTCTTGACGTAGGAGATGCCTTCGATGACCACGTCCCATGCTTTCCAGACGCCATCGACTTTGCGCAGGCTGAAGTTCACGGGCACCTTGTCCCCGGATTCGCGCTTCACTTCCGTTCGAACGGTGGCCGTGGTGTCATTGGGTTCGGCCTTGTACGGCAGAATGATGAAGCGATCGGCGGTGAAATCCACCAGCGCCGCGCCGTAATTGTGCAGCAGCGAATGGTAGAACGCATCGACGAAGCGCTTGCGCTGCTCGGGCGTCGCCGTGCGCCAAGTCTGGCCCAACACCAGCCGCGCCGCGTATTCCGTGTCGAAATTCGGCAGCAGCACGTTGGCGACCAAAGAATCGAGCTTCGTCGCATCCTTCTGATACATCGTCCGGTTCTTGTCCAGTTCCTGCAGCATGCGCTTGGCGGAATTCTCCACCAGCTCCTGCGGACCCAGCGTGCTCGGCGCCGCGGTAGGAGCCGCGGGCGGCTGCGCTTCCGCCGCAAACGCTCCGCCCGCCATGATTGCGGCCCACGCGGCCAGGATTGTAATTTTTATCATTTCGGTTTCTCCGTAGATTTCGGCTCAGGCGGCCGGCGCGTCCGGCTTGGACTTGCTCGAATCCGACTGTCCGGCGCTCTTGGTAAAATTTGCCAGAACCTGGCCGATCAAATTTTCGAGCACGAAGGCGGACTGGGTAAAGGTAATTTGATCCTTATCCTTGAGATAAGTTTCCTCGCCGCCGGCGGTCAGACCGATGAACTTGCCCCCGAGCAGTCCCTGGGTGTAGATGGCGGCATCGCTGTCGGTGGGAATCTGGTTGTAGCGCGCGTCGATGCGCATCGTGACGACCGCCTTGTATTCCTTGGAATCGAAGGCGATCTTCGTCACCCGGCCCATTTCGACCCCGGACATCGACACCGGCGCACCGACCTTGAGATCGCCGATGTTGTCGAACTTCGCGATCAAATCGTAATGCGGCGGATTCGTGAAAAAAGTGATGCCGCGGCTGGTGGTCTGCGTGGTCAGAAAAAACAGCGCCGCAAAGCCGAGCAACACGAACGTTCCGGTGCCGAGATTCAAGGTAGTCGACTTGCGCATGGTGAAACCCTCTTACAGAAACGCGGCAGTAATCAAATAGTCCAGGAACAAGATGACCACGGCCGAGGTGACGACGGTGCGCGTGGTCGCGCGGCCGACGCCCTCCGCGGTCGGGATCGCATAATATCCCTCATAGACCGCGATCAGGCTGCACGCGACGCCGAAAATGAGGCTCTTGACGATGCCTTCGTTGATGTCCGCGAGCGCGACGGCGGCGCGCATTTGCGACCAGAAGCTGCCCGCATCGACGCCCATGATCTGCACGCCGACGAGCTGCGCGCCGTAGATGCCGATCACGCTGAAGATGGCGGCGAGCAGCGGCATGGCGATCACGCCGCCGAGGAAGCGCGGCACCACGACGCGCCGGATCGGGTCCACCGCCATCATCTCCATCGCCGAGAGTTGATCGGTGGCGCGCATCAACCCCAATTCGGATGCCAGTGCCGTGCCTGCCCGGCCGGCAAACAGCAGCGCCGTGACCACCGGCCCCAGCTCCTTGACGAGACCGATGGTCGCCGCCGTGCCCAGCGCCTCTTCGGAGCCGAACCGCTGCAGCAGCTGAAATCCTTGCAGCCCCAACACCATGCCGACGAATAGACCCGACAGCATGATGATGACCAGAGACAGCGCGCCGGAGTTATAAATCTGCTGCGCGATCAAGTCGACCCGCAGCAGCGCGCGCGGCGCCTCGGCCAGCAGACGCAGCAAGAAGCGCACGATCGAACCCAGGCCCACCAAGGACCCGAACAGGCTATCCCACAGTTCGCGCACCAGCTTCACGGATCCTCGCCCCTGCCGAGCAGTTCGGCGAAGTAGTCGGGAGCAGGGAAATGAAACGGCACCGGCCCATCCGCCAGGCCGCCGATGAATTGGTGCACGATTTCTGAAGGGTCGGCTTGGAGCTCGGGCGGCGTCCCCTTGGCGACCACCTTGCCGCCCGAGAGCAGATACACCAGGTCGGCAACCGTGGAGATCTCTTGCACGTCGTGCGACACCACGATGCTCGTGATGCCGAGCGCATCGTTCAAGCGTCGAATCAGCCGCAATATGACTCCCAGGGAGATCGGGTCGAGTCCCACGAAAGGTTCGTCGTAAATCAAGATCTCCGGATCCATGACGATGGCTCGAGCCAATGCCACGCGCCGGCTCATGCCTCCGGACAGCTCCGCGGGCTGAAGCTCGGCCGCGCCGCGCAGACCGACGGCCTGCAGCTTGGTCAGCACCAAATCGCGAATGAGCCGCTCGGGCAGATCCGTGTGCTCGCGCAAGGGGAAGGCGACGTTCTCGAACACCGACAGGTCGGTCAGCAGCGCGCCGTTCTGAAACAGCATCCCCATCCGGCGGCGCAGCACGTACAATTCCGCGCGCCGTACGGTGCGCATGTCCGTATCCGCCACCCTGATGCTGCCGCTGTCGGCGGCCACCTGACCCGTGATGAGCCGCAGCAGAGTCGTCTTGCCGGTGCCGCTCGGTCCCATGACCGCGGTGATGCGGCCGCGCTGAATGTCCATGTCGAGGCCGGCAAACACCGGACGGCCGTTGATCGCGTAACCTAAGTCACGAATTTCAACGATGGCGGGCGATTGATTCAAGAGTGTGGCTGTAGGGCTCCGCGTCCTACGACGCCTAGCACCTTAAAGGAGTGCGCAGCGTCAAGCCGCGGAACTTTCCATAGAGCCTTTGTAGGCCCCCACCGCGGCCAGCCCGTTCAATTTCGCGCGCACGAACAATGCCTGCTGGCCGCCCGAATAGCCGGCTGATTTTCCGCCCCACGCGCTCAGCGCATTTTCCTGCAGCGCCCGCCCATAGCTGAACGTGAGCGTCCATGGCAATGGGCCCGCCGCATTCATCAAGCTCAAATGCAGCGTCGCCTCCGTTGGACTTTGACCTCCCGACAAGAACGCGATGCCGGGCACCGCAGAGGGTACTTGACGCTTGAGCGTGCGCACGGTGGCGTCCGCGACCTGTCCGGGGCTGGCCTTCTGTGAGCTCTTCCTGCCGGGCACCACCATGTTCGGCTTGAGCACCATGCCCTCGAGCTGCACGCGCGCCGCGAACAGCCGCTCGAACACGCGGTCGAGTACGAGATTGGTCACTTCCTCGCAGCGCTCCAAAGTGTGGGCGCCATCCATCAGGACTTCAGGCTCGACGATCGGCACGATCCCTGCCTCCTGACACAGCGCCGCGTAGCGCGCCAGCGCCTCGGCATTGGCGTCGATGGCGTAGAGCGTCGGAATTGCGCTTCCGATATCGATCACCGCGCGCCATTTCGCGAATTTCGCACCGAGCTTGAAGTACTCGGCCAGCCGCTCGCGCAGTCCGTCGAGTCCTTCGGTGATGGTTTCACCGGAAAAGCCGGCCAGGGGCTTCGCGCCCATGTCGACTTTGATGCCGGGCAGCATGCCGTGCTCGGCCAGATAGGCCGGAAAAGGCACCCCATCCTTGGTTTTCTGGCGCAGCGTCTCGTCATACATGATGACGCCGCTGATGTATTCCGCGGCGCCGGGCGCGGTAAACAGCATCTCGCGGTAGGCGCGCCGATTCTCCTCGGTGGATTCCAGTTTGATGGTGTCGAAGCGTTTTTTGATCGTGCTCGTGCTCTCGTCGGCGGCCAAGATTCCCCTGCTTTTAGCGACTAATGCACGCGCCGTAGCGCTCAACTCTGCGGTGTTCATATCTGGCTTGGTCTCGCTGATAGCCTTGAATGTACGAATCGCGAAGGATAGCAAAATACGCTGCGGGTGGACCTTCAATTCAAATAGGACTAAAATAGTCCCACATAACGGTTCGGCATGGAAAGGCACTCGTATGCTGCGAATGGGAAAACTGACCGACTACGCGACCGTCGTTTTGGCGAGTCTAGCGCAAGAGCCCGCTCGCCATCGCGCCGCGGCGGAATTGGCGCAGCGCACGCGCTTGAGCCGTCCCACCGTGAGCAAGGTGCTCAAAGGCTTGCAGCGCGCCGGCATGGTGATCTCCTCGCGCGGTGCGCAAGGTGGATACCGTCTCGCGCGCAGCCCCGAGCTCATAACCGCGGCCCAGATATTGGACGTATTCGAAGGTCCGATCGCCATCACCGAGTGCAGCGGCGCGTCGAGCCAGTGCGGCATCGAGCGCCAGTGCCGCGTCAGCGGTGCATGGCAGCGGGTGAATGCCGCGATCCGGCGCGCCCTGGAGGAGGTCACGCTGCGCCAATTGGCGGGTTTGGACTCCTCCAACCTGCGAGTCGCCGACCTGGCGTCTGAAATTTCTGTCCGCAACGCACAGTCAACTGGAAATCCTCGTGTCTAGTAAACCACAAGATGTCGAAGCCCTCCTGGCGCAAAAGTATCGCCACGGCTTCATCACGGACATCGAGTCCGACAGCCTGCCGCCGGGGCTCGATGAGGGCGTGGTCGCGGCCATTTCGCGCAAGAAGCATGAGCCGCAGTTCTTGCTGGACTGGCGGCTGAAGGCGTTTCGCCATTGGCAAACCATGCGCGAACCGACCTGGGCGCATGTGCATTACAAGCCGATCGACTATCAGGACATCTCCTATTACTCGGCGCCGCGCGCGCCGGCGAATGCGCCCAAGAGCCTCGACGAAGTGGATCCGAAACTGCTCGCGACCTACGCCAAGCTGGGGATCCCCCTGCATGAGCGGGCGCGCCTCGCCGGCGTCGCAGTCGACGCCGTATTCGACAGCGTGTCGGTCGCGACGACTTTCAAGGAAAAGCTCGGCAAGGCCGGGGTGATTTTTTGTTCCTTCTCCGATGCGGTTCGCGATCACCCGCAGCTCGTCGAGCGTTATCTCGGTACGGTCGTGCCGCCGGGCGACAACTTCTTCGCGGCGCTCAATTCGGCCGTCTTCTCCGACGGCTCGTTCGTGTACGTGCCGCCGGGCGTGCGCTGCCCGATGGAACTTTCGACTTATTTCCGCATCAATGCAGCCAAGACCGGTCAATTCGAGCGCACCTTGATCATTGCCGCGGAAGGCGCCTCGGTGAGCTATCTGGAAGGCTGCACCGCGCCGATGCGCGACGAGAATCAGCTGCATGCCGCGGTGGTGGAACTGGTGGCGCTCGACAACGCACAGATCAAGTACTCGACCGTGCAGAACTGGTATCCGGGCGATGAAAATGGCCTGGGCGGCATCTACAACTTCGTCACCAAGCGCGGCGAATGCCGAGGGCGCGATTCGAAAATCTCGTGGACGCAGGTGGAGACCGGATCCGCCATCACCTGGAAATATCCGAGCTGCATTCTGCGCGGCGAGAATTCGATCGGCGAGTTCTATTCCGTCGCGGTTGCGAACAACTATCAGCAGGCGGACACCGGCACCAAGATGATCCACATCGGCCGCAATACCAGGAGCACCATCGTGTCCAAGGGGATCTCCGCCGGCCATGCCGAGAATACCTACCGCGGTCTGGTGAAAATCCTGCCGAGCGCCGCGGGCGCGCGCAATTTCACCCAGTGCGATTCGCTGCTGATGGGACCGAAATGCGCGGCGCACACGTTCCCCTATATGGAAGTCAAGAATCCGACCGCGACGGTCGAGCACGAGGCCAGCACCTCCAAGATCGGCGAGGACCAGTTGTTCTACTGTCTGCAGCGCGGCATCTCGGCGGAAGACGCGGTCAACATGATCGTCAGCGGTTTTTGCAAAGTGGTGTTCAAGGAACTGCCGATGGAATTCGCGGTCGAGGCGCAGAACCTGTTGAGCGTGAGTTTGGAAGGCGCCGTCGGCTAGGACTTTAGAGGAAAGATCTTGCTTAAGATTACCGATTTGAGCGCCCGCGTCGCGGGCAGGGACATCCTGAAGGGAGTCAATCTCGAGGTCCGCGCCGGCGAGGTCCATGCCATCATGGGTCCGAACGGATCGGGCAAGAGTACGCTCGCCCAAGTGCTGGCGGGCCGCGAGGATTACGAGGTCACCGGCGGAACGGTGACTTTCGAGGGCCGCGATCTCTTGGCGCTGCCCGCCGAAGAGCGCGCCCGCGCCGGCCTGTTTCTCGGTTTTCAGTATCCGGTGGAAATACCCGGCGTCAACAATGTCTATCTGTTGAAAGCGGCCCTGAACGCGAAACGCAAGGCCGCCGGCGAACCCGAAGTCGATGCCTACGAGTTTCTGACCCTGATTCGGCAAAAGATGAAGCTCATGCACATGAGCGAATCCTTTCTGACGCGCGGCGTCAACGAAGGTTTCTCGGGCGGCGAGAAGAAGCGCAACGAGGTCCTGCAGATGCTGGTGTTGGAGCCCAAGCTCGCCATTTTGGACGAAACGGACTCGGGTCTCGATATCGATGCGCTCAAGGTGGTTTCCGCCGGCGTCAATTCCCTGCGCCACCCCGAGCGCGCCGTCGTGCTGGTGACTCACTACCAGCGGCTCCTCGACTACATCGTGCCGGACCAGGTGCATGTGCTGTCGGGCGGACGCATCCTGAAATCGGGGGATAGCTCGCTGGCCCATGAACTCGAACGCCGCGGCTATGACTGGGTGCTGGAGAGTCAGGTCGCATGAACGGGGCGTTGCAATCCTCCTCCACCGTGCCGCTGTCGGCGGCGCTGCGCTCCTTTGCCGCACAGTGGCAAACGCGCGCTGCCGATCCGCTGTCGGCGGTGCGCGAACAGGCCATGCGGCGATTTCTCGACCTCGGTCTGCCGACCTCCCGCGACGAGACGTGGCGCTACACCAATCTGCGCAGCCTCGCCGCGCAAAGTTTCGTCGATGCGCCGCGCCGGCCGCACGGCGAGATCGAGCCGAACTTCGCGTTCCCGCTGCTCGGGGAGTCCGAGCGTGCGGGATCGCTGGCTTTGGTCAACGGCTATCCGAGCCTGCCCGCCGCGGGAGCAGCGATCGAGGGGCTGGAGGTCCATAGCCTGCGCGATTTGGCGCGCGTCGATCCCGCCACGCTGTTGCGCTTTCTGGAACCGTTGTCCGATGCCGATCAGAAACGCTGGGGCTTGCTCAACACCGCGCTGTTCGTCGATGGCCTCTATCTCAAGGTCACGGGCCGCGTGCCGCTGCCGCTGCTCATCCAGCACGTCGCAACCGGCGACGGCGACGCCAGCATCGCCTATCCGCGCATCATCATCGAGGCGGCCCCGGGCTCGAGCGCGACCATCGTCGAGCAGCATGCGGCGCAGGGCGCAAACACGCCGCTCAGCAATTCCACCACGCAGATTGCGCTGCGCCGCGACTCACGGCTCGAACACTACCGCGTGTACGCGACGGACGCCGCTGCCACGCACATCGATGCGCTCGATATTCGGCAGGACCGAGGCAGCCAGTGCCGGCAATTCACGATCGTGCTCGGCGGCGGATTGGTGCGCACGGCGCTCGAGGCGCGCTTAGCGGAGCCTGGCGCCTCGCTCGACAGCTATTCGCTGCTGGTGGGACATGAGGCGCGCCACGTCGATTGCCTGAACATCGTGACCCACGGCGCGCCCGATACCAGCAGCACTCAAACGGCGCGCGCCATCGCGAGCGACGTGAGCCGCGTCATCTTCAACAGCAAGGTAGTCGTCGAGGCGGGTGCCGTGCACGCACAGTCGCAGCAATCCTGCCGCGGCTTGCTGTTGTCGCCGACCGCCGAGATCGACACGCGGCCGCAGCTGGAAATTCATGCCGATGAAGTCAAGTGCGCCCACGGCGCCACCACCGGCCGCCTCGACCCCGACATGCTCTTTTACATGCTCTCGCGCGGCCTCGATCGCACCACGGCGCAGAGCCTGTTGGTGTATGCGTTCCTCGCCGATGTTCTCACCGGCATGTCGCTGGCCTCGGCGCGGGCGGCAATCGAAGACGCATTGATCGCCCAATTACCCGATTCGCAAACCCTTCGGAACTTTCGATGAAGAATATCGCATTCGCTGAACGAACCGCCGCTTTCGACGTGAACGCCGTGCGGCGCCAATTTCCGATTTTGGCGCGCATGGTGCGCGGCAAGCCGCTGGCTTATTTGGACAACGGCGCCTCCGCTCAGCGCCCCGCCGCCGTGATCGACGCCGTCGACGACTACGAACGCCACCACCACGCCAACATTCACCGCGGCGTGCATACCTTGAGCCAGGAGGCGACGGCTCTATACGAGAACGCGCGCGACCGGTTGGTGGAATTCATCAACGCGCGCTCGCGGCACGAGGTCATCTTCGTGCGCGGCACCACCGAGGCCGTCAATCTGGTGGCACAGAGCTACGCCAGACCGATACTCGAGCCGGGCGACGAAATTCTCATCACGCATTTGGAGCACCACGCCAATATCGTGCCGTGGCAGGTGGTTTGCGAACAAACCGGCGCCAAACTCATTGTCGCGCCCATCGATGCGCGCGGCGAGGTTCATGTGGACGCGGTGGTGTCGCTGATGGGCCCGCGCACGCGCCTGTTCGCTTGTGCGCATGTATCGAACGCGCTGGGCACCGTCCTGCCGATTCGCCGCTTGATCGGCGCGGCCAAGGCCCGCGGCATCGTCACGCTGATCGACGGCGCGCAGGCCGTGGCCCACATGCCGGTCGACGTGCAGGATCTCGGCTGCGATTTCTACGCATTCTCGGGCCACAAGATGTTCGGTCCCACCGGCATCGGCGTTCTCTACGGGCGCGAACAGCTGCTCGAGCGCATGCCGCCCTGGCAGACCGGCGGCGAGATGATTCTCGCCGTGACCTTCGCCAAAACCACGTACAACGGTTTGCCGAACAAGTTCGAAGCCGGCACGCCCAATATTTCCGGGGCCATCGGCTTGGGCGCGGCGGTGGGATTTCTGCAAGGCCTGGATCGCGACGCCGCCGAGCGCCACGAGAACGCGCTGCTCGACTATGCGACGGCGGCATTGAGCAGGATACCGGAAACACGCATCGTGGGTACGGCGCCGGACAAGGCGAGCCTGGTGTCGTTCGTCGTAGCCGGCGTGCATCCTCATGATCTCGGAACCATTCTCGACGAAGACGGTATCGCCGTTCGGACCGGGCATCACTGCGCCATGCCGGTCATGGAGTTCTTCAAGCTGCCTGCGACGGCGCGCGCCTCGTTCGCCATTTACAACACCTTCGAGGAAATCGACAGGCTTGCCGCCGGCGTCGCACGCGCGCGCCAGCTGTTCGCTTAAAATCGCCATGGAACTCAACGAGCTGTACCGCGACGTGATTCTCGACCACAATCGTCGGCCGCGTAATTTTGGCGGCCTGGAGCCGGCCGACGCCAGTGTCGAGGGATTCAATCCCATGTGCGGCGACCGTCTCACCCTGCGTCTGAAATTGCATGATGACAAGATCAGCGACATCCGCTTCGAGGGCCAGGGATGCGCGATATCGACCGCCTCGGCTTCTCTGATGACCGAAGCGGTGAAAGGCCGCACGCGCGCGGATGCGCTGCGCCTGTTCGATCGCGTGCACCAGCTTCTGACCGACGATGCGGCGCCCCCCGCCGAGGAACTCGGCAAGCTGGCCGCACTGTCCGGCGTCCGCGAATTCCCGGCGCGGGTCAAATGTGCGAGCCTGTGCTGGCACACGCTGAGCGCGGCGCTGCGTTCCACCAACCCGCAAGCCGTGGCTGCGGTGACCACTGAATGAGTGGCTTCCGATGCGTTCCTACGAAAACGAACCCATAGTCGTACAGCGCGAGGTCAAGGCGGTGGCCATTCCTGCCGGCGTCGAGGTCAATCTCAAAGTCGGCTCGGTGGGCTACATCACGCAGGCGCTGGGAGGCAGCTTCACCGTCTATATCGACGGCAATTTGTTCCGCATTGCAGGCGCGGATGCGGACGCGATCGGCAAGACCCCCGCGAAGGCACCCGAAGTGCCCCCCGGGGCTTCGGAGGACGATATCAAGCACATCGTGTGGCAGCAGCTCAAGACTTGCTATGACCCGGAAATTCCGGTCAATATCGTGGATCTGGGGCTGGTGTACGAATGCGACGTCAGCAAGAACGACGATGCGACCCGCACGGTCGACATCAAGATGACGTTGACCGCGCCCGGCTGCGGCATGGGTGAGGTGTTGGTGCAGGACGTGCGCGACAAGGTGCAAATCGTCCCGACGGTGGCACGCGCGAATGTCGAGCTGGTTTTCGACCCGCCGTGGAATCAGACCATGATGTCGGACGAGGCTCGCCTGCAAACCGGCATGATGTAACGACGCTGTGAGGGCTTTTCAGGTGAAATGGATCGACGCAGGTCCCGCCGCGGATCTGGCCGATGGACAAACGCGGTCCGTTCCCGTGGGTCGGCGCATGATCGCGGTGGCGCGCAGCGGCGAGACGTATTTTGCCATCGACGATGTCTGCACTCACGACGGTGCGGAGCTGACCGGGGGCGCCATCGAAGGTACGGAAATCATTTGCCCGCGCCATGGGGCGCGCTTTTGTCTCAAAACAGGGGAAGCGCTGACGCCTCCGGCGTACGAACCGGTGCGCGTCTACCAAACGAAAATTGAAGGTGGCCATTTGTGGGTACGCGCAGACTAACGCTGTTGCGGCACGGCACGGCGCAGCCCACCGACGCCTGCGCCGAGGACTTCGAGCGCGTGCTGACGCGCCGCGGCACGATCGAGGCGCGGGAGATCGCCATGTGCATCGTACAGCGCGATCTCATACCGGATTTGATATTGGTGAGTCCGTCCGAACGCACCTGGGCGACCGCCGAGATCATCGCCGACGCGTGCGAACTCGACGCCAAACAGGTGCAGTGCGCGCGCGAATTGTACCTCGCCACTCCCGAGACGACCTGGCGGCTGCTCGCGAAGCGCGACGCGAAATTGGCTCACATCATGATTTGCGGCCATAATCCGGGCTTGAGTCAGCTGGCGAGCCGCTTCGGCCCGAAGCCGCAGCTCCGGGAATTGCCGACCGCCGGCATCGTTACCGCCGTCTGGCACGATGCGCACTGGGACACGCTCGAACCCGAAAACGCCGTCAGCTGCGAACTCGACGACCCGGAGAGCACGGCGGATCTCTAGAAGCCTGTCTGAGTATATGGCCGCGACGGCGCGCTTCGGCCCGTCACTCATCGTCCGTCAATCCCTCCAGTTGCGCATCGCGTAAGTCGAGTTCCCGCTCGATCCGGCGCCGCGGTTCGCCGTGCAGCGCGCCGCTGCGGTAAAGCTCATTGACGGTGTCCCGCTCCGCGGACAGCAACTCAAGCTTGACGTCGTCGTCGAGCCGTCCGAGCTTCTCGTGGTCGCTGTCGCCGTCGCTCCTGTTGCCGACATAGTTGAGCCGGTCGGCGAGCCGCAAGCGCAGCGGATGCACGATGTCCGGCGGCAGATCGCGCTCGCGGCGCAATGCCTCGAGCCGCTGCTCGGCCGCTTCGATCGCTTTGCGGCGCGCCGCGAATTCCTGTCTCCTTTCCGCCGCGTGCTCGCGGCGGCCCGCATTGGCGAGCCCGAGCGCGCGAATCACGGTCGGCAAGAGCAATCCTTGTCCGACGAGCGTGACCAGGATGACGGCAAAAGTCAGGGTGAGGATCAAGTCGCGGTGGGGAAACGGCTGCCCTCGCTCGGTGACCAAAGGGATGGCGAGCGCCGCGGCCAGCGACACGATGCCGCGCACTCCGGTGAATGCCAGGGCAAATGGCCACTGCCACGGCGGCGACGGATCCCTGCGCGCCAGCCGCGGCGAAAGCCAGCGCGGTAGGTAAGTGGCCGGATACATCCAAACGAAGCGCGCGGCGATGACGACGGCGCAGACGACGGCCGCGGAAATCGCGAGCTCCGACGTCGAATAGGAACTCGATCCCGCGATGAGCGAGCGGGCCTGCAGGCCGGTCACCAAGAACACCATGCCTTCGATCAGATAGATGAGGAATCGCCAGAAGAAGACTCCCTGCAAGCGGGTGGCGGCGCTGATCAGCCGCAACCCGTTCCAGCTGATATAGAGCCCGGCAGTGACCGTCGCGAGGACCCCGGAGCCGCCCAAATGCTGGGGCGGCCAATAGGCGACGAAGGGCGTGAGCACCGAGAGCATGATTTCGATGCTCGTATCGCACACCCAGCGCCGCAGGCGAAGCATCAGCCACCCGATCGCGAGACCCCAGAGAATCTCGCCGATCGTGATGGCGGCGAATGCGCCGAAGGCCCGGTCGAAGGAGAACACGCCGGCGCTGACGGCCCCCACCGCGAAGCGGTACAGAACCAGTGCCGTCGCATCGTTCGCCAGGCCCTCTCCTTCCAGGATGACGAGAATGCGCCGCGGAATCTGCATCTTTCGGGCGAGGGACAGCGGCGCCACCGCGTCCGGCGGCGACACGATGGCGCCAAGTACGAACCCCTCCGGCCACGACAGGCGCAAAATCCAGTGGGCGGCCGCCGCGGTAGCGACCGTCGTAAACGCGACGCAGCCCACGGCAAGGAGGGAGATGGGCCGCAAATTGAAGCGGAACTCGCGCCAGTCCATGGCGACCGCCGAGGAATAGATGACCGGCGGCAAAACGAACAACAACACGAAGTCCGGCGCCAGCCTCACCGTGGGCAAACCGGGGATGAGCGCCAGCGCGACGCCCGCGGCGACCAGCAAAATGGCGGGCGGCAACTCGAGCCGCCTCGCCAGCAGCGAAATCGCGGCGATCACGGCCAGCAGCGAAATCAGAATTTCTATGGTGGGCAGCATGAGGATGCAAGGCGCCTAGGTTTGGTCGCGCTGCAGCCGCATCAGCCGCCGCCGATCGCGCTTGTCGGGACGCGCATCCGGGCGCGGCCGCGACACCTGGGCCAGCCGCTGCTGCTCGCGGAGTTTGGCGCGCCGCTCCGCGCTCGCGGCCGTCTCGAGATAGTGCGCTTGCGCCTCGGCCGCCGGACCGCGGCGCAGCGGCAATCCGAGCACCTCGAATTCAGCCACGATTCCCTGCAGCGAGAGGCTCAGGCGATCGCCGATGCGCACACGATGCGCCGGCTTGACCCGCTCGGCGTTCAAATGCACTTTCCCGCCGCTGATCGCGGCCGTCGCCAGGCTCCGCGTCTTGAAGAAACGGGCATGCCATAGCCACTTGTCAAGTCGATGATTGTCGGTGTTCTCGTCGTTGGTCATGCTGAGCTTGGCGCGATCGCGGCGTGATACCGCTATAATAGCCCGATGAAAGGCCCGACCACGCATCCAAGACGCCCGTGCTGAAGGAATTTCGCGAGCGGCTGGCGCGCGACACCGAGGCGCTCGACGCGGCCGGGCTCTTGAAGCGCGAGCGGGTGATCGGATCGGCGCAGGGTCCCGTGGTGCGCCTGGCGGACGGGCGCGAGATGATCAATCTGTGCGCCAACAACTACCTGGGGCTCGCCAACCACCCGGCGGTACTCGAGGCGGCGCATGCGGGGCTCGCGCGCTATGGCTACGGCGTGGCGTCGGTGCGCTTCATCTGCGGAACGCAAAGCGTCCATCGCGAACTGGAGGAGCGCCTGAGCGCCTATTTGGCGATGGAAGATGCGATTTTGTACTCCTCCTGCTTCGATGCGAACGGCGGCTTGTTCGAGACGCTGCTCGACGGCGAGGACGCCGTCATCAGCGATGCCCTGAACCACGCCAGCATCATCGACGGCATTCGTCTTTGCAAGGCGCGGCGCCTGCGCTACGCCAACAACGACATGAATGAACTCGAACAAGCCTTGAAGGACGCGCAAGGTTCGCGCGTGCGTCTCATCGCGACCGACGGCGTGTTCTCGATGGACGGATCGATCGCCAAGCTGAACGAGATCTGCGATTTGGCCGATCGGCACGGCGCGCTGGTCATGGTCGATGACTCGCACGCCACCGGCTTCCTCGGCGCGCACGGCCGCGGTTCGCATGAGCTGCGCGGCGTCATCGGCCGGATCGACATCTTGAGCGGGACTTTCGGCAAGGCCTTGGGCGGCGCAAGCGGCGGCTTCGTCGCCGCGCGCAAGGAAATCGTCGGCTGGTTGCGCCAGCGATCGCGGCCGTATCTGTTTTCGAACAGCGTCGCGCCGCCGGTGGCCGCGGCGACACTGCGGGTGATCGACCTCTTGGAGAGCTCGGCCGACCTGCGCGAGCGGCTGCATGCGAACGCCCGCTACTTCCGCGCCGGAATGCACAGCCTTGGATTCGATTTGATCCCGGGCGAGCATCCCATCATCCCGGTCATGCTGGGCGAGGCGCCCTTGGCGGTCAAGCTCGCGGAACGCGTACAGGCGCTCGGTGTCTATGTCGTGGCTTTCGCCTTTCCGGTCGTGCCGCATGGCAAGGCGCGCATTCGCACCCAGATGAGCGCGGCGCACTCGCGCGAGCAGCTCGATCAGGTGGTTCAGGCGTTCCGGTCGGCAGGCCGCGATCTGGCCATCATTCACTAGAGAGATGTCATGAAAGCACTGGTCAAGGCTCGCGCGGAACCCGGTATCTGGCTCGAGGACGTACCCGAGCCCTCGGTCGGACACAACGACGTGCTCATCAAGGTGCATCGCTCGGCGATTTGCGGCACCGACATGCACATCTACAACTGGGATGCCTGGGCGCAAAAAACCGTTCCCGTGCCCATGGCAGTCGGCCACGAATACTCCGGCGAGATCGTCGAATTGGGCAGCGAAGTGCGCGGCTTCAGCACCGGCGATCGGGTATCGGGAGAAGGCCACATCACCTGCGGGCATTGCCGCAATTGCCGCGCCGGCCGGCGCCACTTGTGCCGCAATACCTCGAGCGTCGGCGTGAACCGCCCCGGCGCCTTTGCCGAATATCTGACCATTCCGGCGACCAACGTATTCAAGCTGCCGCCCGCCATCGACGATGAAATTGCCTCCATTCTCGATCCGTTCGGCAATGCCACACACACGGCGTTGGCGTTCAGCGTCGTCGGCGAGGACGTGTTGATCACCGGCGCCGGCCCCATCGGCATCATGGCGGTGGCGATCGCCAGGCATTGCGGCGCGCGGCACATCGTCATCACGGACGTGAACGACTATCGGTTGGGACTGGCGGCAAAAATGGGCGCCTCCAAGGCGCTCAATGTGGCGCGGGAGTCCTTGGATGACGCGATGCGCGATCTGGGAATGGAAGAGGGTTTCGACGTCGGCTTCGAAATGTCCGGCAATGCCACGGCGCTGCGCGAAATGCTGCGTACCATGAACCACGGCGGCAGCATCTCGATGCTCGGCATTCCACCCGGCGAAACCGCCATCGATTGGAACCAGGTCATTTTCAAGGGTCTGGTGATCAAGGGCATCTACGGCCGCGAGATGTTCGAGACCTGGTACAAGATGTCGAGCATGCTGCAAAGCGGGCTCGATGTGCGCCCGGTCATCACCCACCGTTTGGGGATCAACGATTACCGCGACGGATTCGAGATCATGAATTCCGGAAAATCCGGGAAGATCACGCTGGATTGGTCCAGCCTCTAACGAGCCCTTCCCGAGTATGCCGCCTCGGGCCGCGATCAGCGGCCGGCAAGCGACTTGAGCGTCATGCGCGGCTCGCGGCACCAGCAGTACGCATACAGCCCGCGCGGATCGTTGAGCCTCGCGATGGCGCGCGCCTGCTCGAGCACGGGGTCGAGCACCCGCTCGACGTCGCTGCGCGGCGGGATGATTCCGGCGATTTGTCCCATGCGCAAGGTCTCCGAGCGCAGCTGCATCAGGAGCTGCTGGCGCAAGCTCAACTCAGGCTCGATGTAGTCGACCTCGTAGTCGGCACTCAACTGGGCGAGCTTGGCAGCCGCGTCGCTGGCATCCTTGAGTCCGCCGAGGTGGTCCACCAATCCGATGCGCTCGGCGTCGACACCGGCCCACACCCGTCCTTGCGCAATCTTGTCCACGTCTTCCACGGCTTTCTTCCGTCCGTCGGCAACGCGGCGCAGAAATTCCGCGTAGGCGTGATCGACCGAAACCTGCAGTATCCGGCGGGTTGCGGGCGTCAGCGCCCGGTCGAGGCGCATGTCGCCCGCCATCGGGGTGGTGCCGAGGCCGTCGACTTTGACCCCGAGCTTCTCCAGGGTGTGCTGGAAGGTCGGCACCACCGAGAAGACGCCGATCGATCCCGTCAAGGTCGTGGGGCTGGCGAAGATTTGATTCGCCCCGCTGGAAATATAGTATCCACCCGACGCCGCGTAGGTGCTCATCGAGACCACCACCGGCTTGCCGGCGCCGCGCAGGTTCTGCACTTCGCGCAGGATCTGCTCCGATGCGAACATGCTGCCGCCCGGACTGTCCACGCGCAATACCACGGCCTTGATGGCCTTGTCGTAGCGCGCCTGGCGCAATAGATCGGCCGTGCTCTCGCCGCCGATCGTGCCGGGCGGTTGATGACCGTCGAGAATTTCTCCCGATGCCACCACGATGCCGACCTTCGTCTCGGATTTGGATTTCAAGACATGTTTGGAGCGGACGGAAGCGAGATATTGATTCATCCCGATGGAGTTGAAGGAATGCGAGTCTTCATCCTCGCCCACCAACGCCTTCAAATCGTCGGCCACTTGACGGCGGCTCTTCAGGGCGGTGACCAGGCCGCGCTGCAGCGCCAGCTTCGCGGCATCGCCATTGACGGCGGCGAGCGCGGCGGGCTCGTCGGCCACGAACGCGTTGAGCGCACCGGCGGGCAGAGACCTCGCGCGAATCACGTCCTCCTGGTACGCGTTCCACAGCGCTTCGAGCCACACCGAGCTCTCCTCGCGTTCGCTTGCCGCCATGTCGCTGCGCGAGAATTGGTCGGTGTAGCTCTTGTAGGTGCCGGCGCGGAACACGTTGACATCGACCCCAAGCTTGTCGATGGCATCCTTCAAAAACATGCGGTAGTAGCTGAAGCCGTCCAGGTAAATGAGCCCCATCGGATCCAGATAGACCTCGCCGGCCTGCGCCGCCACGTAGTACTGGGTCTGATCCAGCGAATCGGCGGCCACCACCACGCGCTTGCCGGCGGCGCGAAAATCGCGCAGCGCGGCGCCGATTTCCTGCAGCTTCGATAAGCCCGAGGCATCCAGCGCGCCCAAATCGAGCACGATGAGTTTGATGCGCGCGTCGGCTTTGGCGGCCGCAACGGCGTCGATTACGTCCCTGAGCAGGGTCTCCGGTGCCGGACCGCCGGAGGCTTCGCCGAAGGCGCGCCGCACCGGGTCGCTCGACAGCTGTTCAACCAGGCTGCCTTCGGGCGCAATCACCAGCGCCGCCGTGCGCGGCACGATCGGAATGGAGGTATGCAGGGCGGCGAGCACGAAGCCGAAGATCACCAGCAGCAGGATCAGGTGCAGGACCCTGCGGATCCCTTCCAGTATCCGCCAGACCAGTCCAAAAAATCCCCTGCCCGCTGATCCGACAACCATTCAAAGCCTCCCCTGCCGCCGGGCAAGAATCCCGGCGATAGGTCAGATTTTCTCGTCGATGCGCGCGGCTTTGCCCGACAGGTCGCGCAGGTAGTAGAGCTTCGCGCGGCGCACGGCGCCGCGGCGCTTCACGCTGACTTCGCTGATCGACGGGCTGAAAGTCTGAAACACGCGCTCCACGCCTTCGCCGTGCGAAATCTTGCGCACCGTGAACGACGAATTGAGCCCGCGATTCTTCTTGGCGATCACCACACCCTCGTAAGCCTGCACGCGCTCACGATCACCCTCCGTCACCTTGACCTGCACCACGACGGTGTCGCCGGGATTGAAATCCGGAAGCTTGCGCGACGCACGCTCGCCGTTCAATTCTTGGATGATCTTGTTCATAGTTACCGCCCTCACCTTTGACTTATCTTCGATGTACCTAAGCGCCGCCGGCGCGTTCGATCTTGAATTCTTCCAACAAAGCCCGTTCCGCATCGCTCATGCCGCGCCGCTCGAGCAGATCCGGTCTGCGCAGCCAGGTACGGCCGAGTGCCTGCTGCAGGCGCCAGCGCTGGATCGCCGCATGATCGCCCGACAGCAGCACCGCAGGTACCGCCTGGCCGCCGATATCCGGCGGGCGCGTGTAATGCGGCCAATCCAGCAATCCGTCGCCGAACGATTCGTGCTCCGCCGATTCCGCGCTGCCGAGCGTGCCCGGAAGCAGCCGCGCGATCGCGTCGATCACCACCAGCGCCGCCAGTTCGCCGCCCGAAAGCACATAGTCGCCGATCGACCAGCGGGCATCGGTCTCGCGCTCGATGCAGCGCTCATCGACACCCTCGTAGCGTCCCGCCACTAAAATCAAACCCGGCGCCGCGCATGCCGACCGCGCCGTACCTTGCTCGAATCGTTGCCCGTCAGCGCCCAGATACACTTTCTGGCTGCCCGGCGGCTGCGCCGCCGCGGCCGCGCGGATGGCGCTGCGCAGCGGTTCGACCTTCAGCACCATGCCGGGACCGCCGCCGTAGGGCCGGTCATCCACCGTGCGATGCGCGTCGGTCGCATAATCGCGCGGATCGAAGCACTCGACCTCGAGCACGCCCCGCTCCGCCGCCCGCCCGACCACGCCGTGCGCCAGAGCCTCGCGGATCATCACGGGAAACAACGTCACAACCGCAATACGCATGCGCGCCTAGTTGCGGTCGCCCGAGCCGTCCGCGTTCCAATCCACGATCACCCGGCGGGCCTGCAAATCCACCCGCCGCAAATGCTGCGGCACGGCCGGTATCCAAAATTCCTGCGCGCCCCGCACCACCATCAGCACCTGCGCGGGCGATTCGATGAAATGCTGCACGACTCCCAAAGCGGCGCCGTCGAGATTCACCACCTCGCAGCCGATCAAGTCGGCGCGGTAAAAATCCTTGTCATCGCGCTGCGGCAGCTCGCTGCGCGGTACACACACCTCTGCGCCGCGCAAAGCCAGCGCTTGGGTACGGTCCTCGACGCCTGCCAATTTCACGGTCAGCGCGCCGCCGCTGCGGCCGCTGGCCTCGATCCGGTAGTTCTGCCAGACACTGCCGCGGCCGATGCGCAAACTTCGATGATCGAGTAAGCGCTCCGGCGGGTCGGTGTGCGAACGTAGCTTGATCCATCCTCGGACGCCAAATGGCGCACCCACGAACCCCAGTTGGATGAGCGCCGATGATTCCTCGCTCATCGCTGCTCTCCGAAGCTTTACAACGGCCCTTAGGCGGCCTGTTTGCGGAAGCTGGTGAGCAGGAACTTGACTCGGTCGGACATGTGAGCGCCCAGCTTGAGCCAATGTTCGATTCGCGCGACGTTCAGGCGCAGCTTGATTTCGGCGCCGCGCGCCACGGGATTGAACAGCCCCACGCTCTCCAAGCTGGTGCCGCCCTGGCGTTTACGGCTGTCGGTCACCACCACGTGATAGAACGGGGTCTTCTTGCCGCCGCGTCGAGTCAAACGAATCGTCACCATCTTTGATTCACCTTGCAAAGCGTAGCCGCTAATTGTAATGACAACCGGGGGGCCAGAGCAACAACTCGTTGAATCGGCAGCAAATGGCTAAGCCCTCGCCTAATGGCCCGTCAGGCCGGCCCAATGGTGTCGCCAGACCGGCCCAATGGCCCGTCAGGGCCCAAATCCAGGCGGCGGACGCCCCGCCATGCCGCGCATCATGTTCTTCAACATGCCGCCTTTGGCGAGCTTTTTCATGGTTTTTTGCATGTGGTCGAACTGCTTGAGCAGACGGTTGACCTCCGGCAGCGGCACGCCGGCGCCCGCGGCGATGCGGCGCTTGCGCGAGCCGTCGATCATCTCCGGCCGCCGGCGCTCGCGCGGCGTCATCGAATCGATGATGCCCATCTGACGCTTCAGGTTCTGCGCATTGACCGAGCCGGCCGCCGCCGCGGCGTTGGCCTGCAGGTGCGAGGGCAGTTTGTCGAGCACCGCCGCCATGCCGCCCATGTTCTGCAGTTGGCTCAATTGGTCGCGCAAATCGGCCAAATCGAAAGATTTCCCCTTGGCAATCTTCTTGGCGAGCTTTTCCGCCTTTTCTTGATCGACCTGGCCCTGAACTTGCTCGACCAGCGACAGCACATCGCCCATTCCAAGGATGCGCGATGCAATGCGCTCCGGCTGAAACAGCTCGAGCGCCTCCGACTTCTCGCCGGTGCCGACGAAGAGGATGGGCTTGCCCGTGACCTGCCTCACCGACAATGCCGCACCGCCACGCGCATCGCCGTCCGCCTTGGTCAGGATCACCCCCGTCAGGCTCAAGGCGTCGTTGAATGCCTTGGCGGCGTTGACGGCATCCTGGCCGGCCATGCTGTCCACCACGAACAGGCGCTCGTGCGGATGGAGGGCCGCTTCGAGTTCCCTGACCTCCGCCATCATTTCGGCGTCGATGTGCAGGCGGCCCGCCGTGTCGAGCAGCAACACATCGTAGGCCTGCAGCGTCGCCTCGGTGAGTGCGCGTTTCGCGATTGCCAGCGGCGCTTCGCTGGCAGTCGCCGCCGCAAACCCCGCCCCGACCTGCGCGGCCAGCGTCTGCAGCTGCAGAATCGCCGCCGGACGGTACACGTCGGTGCTCACCATCAGCACCTTCTTGTTTTGCTTCTCGATCAGCCAGCGAGCGAGCTTGCCGGCACTGGTGGTCTTACCGGCGCCCTGCAGCCCGGCCAGCATGACGACCACCGGGCGCTGCGCGCGCAGATTGAGCCGCTAAGCTCGGCTCGCCCATGAGCCGCGTCAATTCCTCGTGCACGATCTTGATGAAGGCTTGCCCGGGGGTGAGGCTCTTGCTGACCTCGACGCCGATGGCGCGCGCCTTGACGGCCTCGGTGAAGGTCTTGACGACACTGAGCGCGACATCCGCATCGAGCAGCGCGAGCCGCACCTCGCGCACCGTGTCGGAAATATTGTCGTCGCTCAAGCGGCCGCGGCCGGATAGCGACTTGAGCGCGGCGGAGAGGCCGGCAGTGAGGCGGTCGAACATGGTGCGGATGTTAGCAAAGTTCGATTGCCCGGGCCCGCCGTGTGCCGCCGGCGGTCGGGCGCCTAGGCGCTACCGGGTGCTTGTGTCATTATCGCGAGTGTCGTCATTCAGGCCCACTGCAGCCGTGATTTTCGCCGTCATCTCTCTGTTCGTGCTCTACACCGCCAGCGCCTGGGTCATGCTGCGCAGTGTGCAGAAGCCCCGCTTGGAGCCGCTCGGCTGGGCGCTGATCCTCCTGGCGCTCGTCGGCCACAGCGACGCCATCATGCACACGATGCGCGTGAAGGGGCCGTTTTCCATCGGCGTGCCCGAGGCCATGTCCCTGCTGGCTTGGACTCTCGCCGTGCTCGCCTGCCTCATCTGCATCGAACGCCAATACCGCGTGCTCGGCGCCATCCTGCTGGCGTTCGCGGCGCTCGGAGCGGCGGTGACCGGCACCGGGCACACGTTTGCCGAGGCAACCGCGGGTTGGGAACTCACGGCGCACATCCTGCTCTCGATGGGCGCCGCCGCGCTGCTGTTCGCGGCGGCGGTAACCGCCATGCTGCTGGTTTTTCTCGATCGCCGCTTGCGCACGCGGCGCATCATCGATTTGCCGAGCGGCATGCCGCCGCTCGACGCACTCGAGAAGCTGCTGTTCCGCCTCATCGGCGCGGGGTTTGGATTGCTCACTCTGGCGCTGTTCACGGGTTTCGTCTTCGTCACCAATTTGTTCACGCAGAACTTGGTGCAAAAAACCGTCTTGTCGCTGATCGCCTGGCTGCTGTTCGGGGTCCTCCTGATTGGGCGAGTGCGCTACGGATGGCGCGGGCGCTCGGCCGTGCGCTGGACCTTGAGCGGCTTCGGCATCCTCGCGGTGGCGTATTTCGGCGTGAAGTTCGTCCTCGAGGATGTGCTCGGGCGACATTGGGGCTAGACCGGTTGCCGCACCTTTCCCTAGGTATGCTCTTCGGCGCGCTGGCGGGACTGCTCTTCCTCGCGGCGTTCTTTGCCGGCAGCGAAACCGCACTCATGAGCCTGAACCGGTATCGCCTCAGGCATCGCGCCAAGGAAGGCAACCGCGGTGCGCGGCTGGCGGAGAAGCTGCTCGCTCATCCGGACCGATTGATTGGATTGATCCTACTTCTCAGCACCATCGTCAATGTGGCGGCGCCGATGCTGGTGGGCTTCATCGCCCTGCGATTGGGCGGCGAATTTCTGCTTGCCTTCGGGGCCGCTGCGCTCACCTTGGTACTGCTGATCTTCTGCGAGGTGGCGCCCAAGACTTTCGGCGCCATGCATCCCGAACGGCTCGCACTGCCCGCCGCCTACATCTACACGCCCCTGCTGCTGGTGCTGTATCCCTTCGTCTGGGCCACGAACCTGATGGCGAACGGCGTGCTGCGCCTGTTCGGCGTGCCGCGGCAGCAGGCCTCGAATTCCTTGAGCAGCGAGGAATTGCGCACCGTCGTGGCGGAAGCCGGCGCCATGATTCCGCATCGCCACCAGCAGATGTTGGTCAGCATCTTGGATCTGGAGAACGCCACCGTGGAGGACATCATGGTGCCGCGCAATGAGATCGTCGGCATCGACGTCGACGATGATTGGGATCGGATCGTCGAGCAGCTGCGTCAGAGCCAGCACACGCGCCTGCCGGTTTACGAGGGGGAAATCGATCGCATCATCGGCGTGCTGCACATGAAGCAGGTCGTTCACGAACTTGCGCGCGGACGGCTCGACCGCGCGGCGTTGATCGAGGCGGCCGGCGCGCGCGAGGCGTATTTCGTACCGTCCGGCACCACGCTCAACACACAGTTGGTGAATTTTCAGCGCGATAAGCGCCGCATGGCATTCGTGGTCGACGAATACGGCGACATTCAGGGCCTGGTCACGCTCGAAGACATACTCGAAGAAATCGTCGGCGAATTTACGACCGATCCGGCGACGATGATGCACAAGGACGTGCATGCGGAGGCCGACGGCAGCTTCGTCGCCAATGCCTCGACGACCATCCGGGCGCTGAATCGCTCCATGCGCTGGAACCTGCCGACCGACGGCCCGAAGACCTTGAACGGCTTGATCGTGGAGTTCTTGGAGACCATCCCGGAACCCGGCACCACGCTGAAATTGGCGAACTACATGCTGGAAGTGCTGCAGACGGGCGATAACGCCATCAAAACCGTGCGTATCCGCCCGCCTTGAGCTTCGGCTCCTCGTCGGCCGAGTGCCGCGGCTGGCGGCGAAATCGCGCGTCGCTTACCCTGTTTACATAAGTCGTCCGCGAGCGTGAACTGCACTGAAGGTCAGCTCGAACCGAACTTCACAGGCGGCGGCCGGTACCGCACACTGCCGCTTTGGATACGACCGTGTATGACCCGATGAATAAGACTGCCGCAAGGACCGATGAGACCGCCTCGCAGGTCGACGTGCTGTGGCAGGGTCGCGTCGATGCCCTGATCTCCGGCGAATGCAGCGAAGCAGATTTCATGGCGGAATTGGCGAGCCTGCGGCAGTCGGGCGCCGATTCAATTTGGAGCGTCCTCGCATTGCTCGATCAGCGCTACCGGCGCGGACAATTGCCGATCGCGCTGTTTCGTTCCATCGAGGCAAAAATTGCGCGGCGCGAATTGAGCGCCCACGACTACAGCACGACCGTCGAACTGGACTTCGTTCCGGCGCCGGCCGCGTCGAAACCGCAAATCAGCCGCACCGACCCCGTCGATACGGTCGACTATCCCGTCGAGCCGCAAGCGGCGGCGGACGCCGCGCCGCCGCCGGCGCCGGTCGAGCGCGTCTTGCGCGACCGCTACGTTCTCGAAACGCGGCTGGGCAGCGGCGGCATGGGGACGGTATTCAAGGCCGTGGACCGTTACCGCTGCGATCTACCGCAGGCCAGCCGCATCGTGGCCATCAAGTTTCTGCACGAAGCAGCCGGTCACCCGCAGATCGTGTCGAAACTGCGGCGCGAGTTCTACTGCGCGCAAGCCCTGTCGCATCCCAACATCGTCAAGGTGTACGAGTTGGATCGGGATGGCGACGTCGAGTTCTTCACCATGGAGTTTCTGGACGGAGAGCTGCTGAGCAGCGTGGTCGAAAAATTGCAGCCCATGCCGCTGTCGCGGCCGCGCGCGTGGGCGATCATCCGCGAGGTGGCGGCGGGACTCGCGCATGCCCATTCGCGCAATGTGGTGCACGGCGACTTGAAGCCGCAAAACATCATGATCACCAATTCGGGCGAGACGCGCATCCTCGACTTTGGCGCCTCCAGCGCCGAGATCGCACAGAAGAGCACGGCGAGTGCGATGACCCCGGCTTACGCCAGTTGTGAACTGCTGGAGGGACAGGGGGCGGACCCGCGCGACGACCTCTTTGCGCTCGCCTGCCTGTCGTACGAATTGCTCGCCGGACGGCATCCGTTCCAGCGCCGGCGGTCGACCGCGGCGCGCGATCTCAAGCTCATCGCCCAGCGGCCGCGCGGTCTGACCCGGGCGCAATGGCGGATCTTGAAACTGGGTCTTGGCTGGCGCCGCGAAGACCGCTCCATGGCGGTCGAGGACTGGATCGCCGCACTGCGTCCCGCGGCCACGGCGCGGCGCTTGCGGCCGCAGTCGGTCATCGGCTTCGCCCTGGCCGTCGTCATCGCCGCGGCGGCGATGTCGGTCCTTGACCATCGGCAGCCGCTCGAGCACAAAACCCTGGACGGCGCCGCCCTGTCACCGACCGCGGCGGATGGACCCACCTCTCCCGACTCTGCGGCCCTGGATTCATCCGCGCCGACGGCCCCGGCGTCGCCCGGCACCACAACCGGCGCGGCACCCTCCACGGCGGCCTCCACTGCACCCGCCGCGGCGCCTTCCAGTGCGACTTTCTCCGGGCCCGCTGCTGCGCCCGCCGCTGCCGCAGTCGCTCCGCCTGCTGCAGGATCACAGCGCACGGCAAGGCGCGGCTCGGCCGCGGCACCGGCCAAGACGGCCGACAGCCTCGGCATTGCCGCCGGTAACTACTGGATCGGAGCCCATCAAAACTTTGCGGAAATCCACGTGCGACGCTCCAACGGATCGGGCGGCGAAGCGACCTTTGCGTGGTGGACCGAACCGGGCTCCGCGCTGCCCGGCACCGACTACGTGGCACAAGGCCGGACCGTCCAGTTGCTGTCGGCGCGCAGCCAATTGGCCACTTTGTTCGTGAAGCTCGTGCCGAACGTCTCGAGAAAGCATCGCGCCGAGTTCTACGTCGTCATCGCCGAGCCGGGCAGCGGCGCCTCCCTGGGCCGCGTCACGCGCGCGACGGTCGTGCTGCCCCCGCAGTGACCCGCCGCCCGCGGACGTCGCCGGGGCCCAGCCAAGCGGTCCGGCTACAGCGCGTCGAGCGCCTGATTCAACCGCGTCACCCCGCGAACCGACATTCCCTCAGGCGGCCGCTTCGGCACGTTCGCCTCCGGCACCACCGCCAGTTTGAAGCCGTGTTTGGCCGCTTCGCGCAGGCGTTCTTCGCCGAACGGCACCGGGCGAATTTCTCCGGCCAAGCCCAGCTCGCCGAAGGCGACGAGCGAGGTGGAAACGGGTGTGTCGCGCAAGCTCGACCGCGCGGCCATCACGATGGCCAAATCTCCGGCAGTCTCCGCCAAGCGCACGCCGCCGACGACATTGGCGAAGACATCCTGGCCCTGCAGTTGCAATCCCGCGTGGCGATGCGCCACCGCCAGCAGCATCGTCAGGCGGTTGCCGTCGATGCCGACCGCCACCCGCCGCGGATTGGCGCCGAGACTCGCGTCCGCCAGCACCTGCACTTCGATCAGCAGCGAGCGCGTGCCCTCGCGCATCACCGTGATGACGCTGCCGGCGACCGGTTCGGCGTGCCGCGAGAGGAAAATCGCCGATGGATTCGTGACCTCGCGCAATCCCTGCTCGAGCATGGCGAACACCCCGATTTCATTCGCGGCGCCGAAGCGGTTTTTGACCGAGCGCAGCACGCGGAAGCGGCTGCCGGTGTCGCTCTCGAAATAGAGCACGGTGTCGACCATGTGCTCGAGCACCCGCGGCCCCGCGATCTGCCCTTCCTTCGTGACGTGGCCCACCAAGAGCACCGCCGTGCCGCTGGTCTTGGCGAAGCGCACCAGTTCCGCCGTGCATTCGCGCAACTGCGAGACCGCCCCCGGCGCCGATTCGATGCGCTCCGAGCGCATGGTTTGAATGGAATCCACGATCAGAACGCGCGGGCCCCTAGCGCAGATGCCGCGCCGATGATGTCTTCGACTCCGGTCTCGGCAATCAACCGCGCGGTGGCGGCATCCAACCCTAGGCGCCGGGCGCGCAGCGCGACCTGCTGCAAGGATTCCTCGCCGGTGGCGTAGAGCACCGGCCCCGTGCCATTGAGGGCCGCCGCGGCTTGCAGCATGAGCGTCGATTTCCCGATCCCGGGATCGCCGCCGATCAGCGTCACCGAGCCCGGCACCAGGCCGCCGCCGAGCACTCGATCGAGCTCCAGGGAACCGGTGGCCAGGCGCGGCTGCTCGAGACCGGCTTCGACGGCCAACGATGAGGAGCGATCCGTGCGGGCAATGCGGGTGCCCTCCCCGCGGGTTGGCCGCAGCCACCTCGACCAGCAAGGTGTTCCATTCGCCGCAAGCGGCGCACTGCCCCTGCCACTTCGGCGAAGCTGCTCCGCAGTTCTGGCAGATAAACACCTCTTTGGACTTCGCCATGGACCTCCTTCGCTTCGATTTTGTGAGCTTAGCATTGCTGTTAGTGCGGCCCGATCACCTATACTGCCGCCCTTCTGGACTCGGATTATGTCTATTGCATGCGCAAATTTGGGCTGATTGCCGCAATTGCGGGCTTGGGGACCTTGGCGGCGAGCCTGTTGCTGCGGGTAACCGTGCATGTTGACACCTGGGCTTGGCTGCCGGGGACCGTTCTCCTGGCCGGGGGAAGCGGCCTGCTTCTGTGGTGCCGCTTTGCGGCCTCCGCCGCCGCGGCGCCCGCGGCCAAGATTGCGCAGCCCGTGGGCACCGATACCGCACGCCTGCTCGACAACTTCGAACAGCGCTTCGCGGAGCTCAAGGGCCGCAAACCGAATGCGACCGTGCTGAGCGATTTGTACACCTTGGGCTCGCAACTCGAGCAGCGCGGCCGGGCGCCGCAGGCCACGGCCGTGTACCGCCACTTGGCCCGCGTCGACAACACCTACCGCGACGTCGCCGCACGCTTGAGAAGGCTGATGGATGCCGAGCGCGCCAAACCCAAGGCCGCGCCCCCCGCTCCCGTCATCGCAACCCCGCCTCCCATCCCGTCCGCGCCCAAGGCCGACGGCGCCGCGCCTGCGCCCGCAGCAGGCCCCCGAGGTACAGCGCCTCGGCCGCTACCAGCTAGAGCGCGAAATCGGACGCGGCGCGATGGGGACGGTCTTTCTCGGGCGCGACACGGCCATCAATCGCATGGTGGCGATCAAGGCCATCCCGCTCGCGAGTGAGTTCAGCGATGCCGAGCTGGTCGAGGCGCGAGCGCGCTTCTTCCGCGAAGCGGAGACCGCCGGCCGCCTCAATCATCCGAACATCGTGACCATCTATGATGTCGGCGAGGAGCGCGGTCTCGCCTACATCGCGATGGAATATCTCAAGGGCCGGCACTTGAGCGACTATGCGAAATCCGACAATCTGATGGAACCGCGCAAGGTATTGGAGATCATCGGCCGCACAGCCGAAGCCTTGGGTTTTGCACATAAGCAGCAAGTCGTCCACCGTGACATCAAACCGGCGAACCTTATGTTCGATCCGGCCACCGACATCTTGAAAATCACCGATTTCGGCATTGCGCGCCTCTCGGATTCGGGCAGCACGCGCACCGGCATCGTCCTCGGCACGCCGTCGTTCATGTCCCCGGAACAGCTCGAGGGACGAACTGTGACAGGTCGCTCGGACTTGTTTTCCCTGGGTGTTAGCCTGTTTCAATTGTTGACCGGCCAGCTGCCCTTTACCGCTGATTCGATGACCGGGCTGATGCAGCAGATAGCCGAAGCGCCGCATCCGCCATTGCGGGCTTTCCGGCCGGACCTGCCGGCCTGCGTTCAGAGCATCATCGATCGAGCGCTGGCAAAGAACCCCGATGCACGATACGACTCTGGGGCCCAAATGGCCGCGGCCCTGGAAGATTGTCGTTCGCGCCTACCGAGTGGACTGCCATGATTGGACCAAACGCATGAGTTTGAAGGGGAAAATCGCCAGCGTAGCGCTCACCGACACGGGCAAGGTGCGCGAGCATAACGAGGACATGATCGGCACCGAAGCCGACATCGGTCTATTCGTGCTGGCCGACGGCATGGGGGGCTACAACGCGGGTGAGGTCGCGAGCGGCATCGCGGTCAAGACCATCATCAATTTGGTTCGGGACGCGATCATGCGCGAGGACTTGAGCGTGCCCGATCCCGAGACCGGGCTCACGCGCCCGAGCATCATCTTGCGTGATGCGATTCACAGAGCCAACAAAATCATCTACCACACATCCAAGACCCAGCCTCAATGTGAGGGCATGGGGACTACGGTGGTGGCGTGCTTGTTCCACGACAACAAGATGTCGATTGCGCATGTCGGGGATTCGAGGCTTTACCGGCTGCGCGACAACCGTTTCGAGCAAATGACCCTGGACCATTCCCTGCTGCAGGAACTGGTGGACCGGGGGTTCTATTCGCAACAGGAAGCGCAGCGCGCGACCAACAAGAATTATGTTACGCGGGCCCTAGGGGTCGAGCAAAACGTCGAAGTCGAGATCCACGAGCAGCCGGTACAGAAGTCCGATTACTACGTGCTCTGTTCCGACGGTCTTTCGGACATGATTGAAGATGAGGATATTCATTTAACAATCAGTACCTTTAGTGCTAATCTTGATACTGTAGCTAAACAATTGATACAGCTCTCCAACGATAACGGCGGGCGGGATAATGTCTCGGTGATCATGGCGCACGTGGCCGAGCCGTTCCCGGCGCACCGGCGTATATTTGACAAAATCTTGGGATGGTTCGGTTAGGGATATGGAGTCTAAATGGCACGCCTGATGCTCAGCCTGGATGGTCAGATCCTCGCGGAATACAACATGAATAAAGAGCGCTACACGATCGGGCGCCTTCCGGACAACGATATTCGTATCGACAATCCGGCGGTGAGCGGTCATCACTCGCTCATCATCAATATTCTGAATGATTCGTTTTTGGAAGACTTGAACAGCACCAATGGCACGTACGTCAACGGCAAGCTGATCAAGAAGCATGCGATGCAGCACGGTGACGTCATCACCGTCGGCCACCATCAGCTGCGCTTCGTCGACAGCCAGGACGGCGAGGCGGAACAGGACGAATTCGAAAAGACCATGGTCATCACCCCGAGCTCACAGGGTGAGGAACGCATCCGGCGGGTCGGCGTGGCCGTGGACCAGGCCGCCAAGGCCGTGCCCAAACGTCCCGGCGTGCCCGACAATGTCACGGCCTTACCCAAGGCCAAGCTGCAGGTGCTGAGCGGTGCATTCGCCGGACGCGAATTGGAGCTCACCAAGGCGCTCACCACTCTCGGCCGTCCGGGCGTGCAGGTGGCGGCCATTACCCGGCGCGCCGAAGGCTACTTCATCGTGCATGTGGACAGCGGTAAGGAAAACGATTATCCGCAGGTCAATGGAGTGCCGATCGGGCCGCAGGCGCGGCGGCTCAACGACAACGACGTCGTGCAATTGGCCGGCGTGAAGATGGGGTTCTTCGAGAGCTAGCCGGCGGCGGCAACCACGTCCGGCAAGTCCCGATCGCTAAGGAGCGATCCCGTGGCGCTTGAATTCGTCCGCGACGGTGCTCGACAGCGCGGTGGCGCGGGCGAGGTCGGCCTCGCCGTCCGCGGTTTTCTGCTTGCGTATCTTGGCCACCCCCCGGCCATACATCGCGGCCGCGTTGTTTGGCGCGAGCTTCAGCGACTCGTCATAGTCGGCGATGGCTTTGTCGTAGTCCCCCAATCGCAGCCGCACCAGCCCGCGGCTCTCCAAGATCGGTGCGGTGAGGGGATTCGACTTGTCGCTCAGCCGGTACGCGGCGTTGCAATCTCTCAGCGCCTTGGCAAGATCCTCTCCCTGCACCGCGCGCAGCCGGCAGCGGCCATGCAGCGCATCGATCATCTTCGAGTCATCGGGATGGTTGGCTATCCAAAGATCCAATTCGGCCACGCCCTGCGCCGGGAGATCTGCTTGCTGGTAGAGGTGCGCCAGCATGAAGCGCGCGTCGTCTTGTTTGGCTGCGATGCGATCCGCCGCGTCCAAGTCGGCGACGGCGTCCGCGATGTCCTTATGCCCCAGGAGCAGCTGTGCACGCGAAATCCGTGCCGCCAGGTAATTCGAATTCAGTTCCAGCGTACGATCAAAATCGCTCAGCGCCGGGATGGGTTGCTGGCTCTGCCAGTGCGCCATGCCGCGCAGGTACCAGTACTCGGCCTCGTTCGGATTCATTTCAGATGCGCGTGTGAAATCGGCAATTGCATGCTCGAAGTCGCGCCTGCCCAAGAACGCTGCGCCGCGCCGGGCGTAGGCGGCCGCGTCGGCGGGCTCGTCGGCCGCGTGCGCGCCCGCAACCGCGGCAGCGTCGGCGGGTACGTCGGCCGCGTGGGCGTCCGCATCCGCGACAGCGCCGGCCGGCACCGTTTTCGACAGGTTGAACACCGGGCCACCGTTGTAGGTCAGGTACAGCCGGTGCTGACTGTTCGCGACGAACACGTGATGCGACAGAAAAAAGTCCGCCCCGAGCAGCATATCGCCCTCATCAAGGTCGATGTCCGCGATCCGCAGCCGCGCATTCTTGATCTCCTCGCCGTCGCCGATCTTGAAGCTGGAGAAAGGCGCAATATAAGTTTTCACCTTGCTGCGGCCGATGCCGCTCGCGTAGCCGGCGTCGACGACGCCGGCCATGTCCGGCTTGACGCCAGCGCGCGCGGCGGCCCTCGCTGTCAAGACCGAGTTCGACGCACCCGTGTCGAACACGACCGTGATCTTGGCGCCGTTGATCGAAGCCGTGCCGGTGGTATGCGGTCGCGACGGTGTGACGGGGCTGATATCCAGCATCGACAGGGCAAGTTCGGGGGTCGTCCAATAGGCGAGCAGCGTGTGCTTGCAGTCTTCCGCCTTGAACAGCCGCACGACGCCGCGGGCGAAGTCGTACTCGACATCGAATTTCTCGAGAAGATTCTGGCCCATCAGGCCGATGGAATCGCCGCCGATTTCGCTGCCGCCCACCAGGAACTCGACGTCCTTAAGGGGAATGCCGGCGAGCGTGAACACCTTGACGAGGGCAAGAGATGTGTCCGCGGAACCTCCGACGCCCTTGACTCTGAGACCATAGGGGCCGGGTCTTAGCCGGAGTTGGAATTGCGCAGCGGTCGCGGAGGTGATCATGCTGTAGAACGCGCCGCTGTCCAAGGTAAAGCGCGCATCCGCACCGTTGATTTTCGCCGTGAACGTCGGCCGCATCCCGGACATCGTGATCGGCAGCTCGATCACCTTATTGAGCTGGCACTTCGCCGACGCGAACACCGGACAGATCGCGAGACTCAGCGCCCAGCATGCGACGGCGCGGGGGCACCTGCCGGGTGAACCTAACTTCCGTGTCGCCGCTTGCACCGCGGCAGTTTGCCTCGAACCTTGGACTCGGGTCAAAAAAGACCTTAGGAGCCTAGATGACGTAGTCCCCGGCGGTCGCCGTGATTTTTCGGAGTCGCGGCAACTTGAATTTGCGGACGAGGGGTTTCATCAGCACGAATGCGGACGAGCTGAGCACGACGACCAGGCCGACTCGCAGCGTGAGTTCCATCCACAGAAGCGTGCCCTGCGCGGGAGAGCCGGCACCCGGACTCCCGACGAGACCGAAGTACATGACCGCAAGAATGCCGAGGTGACTGACGGTATATCCCGCGACCGCAGCCATCGCCGAGTCGGTCATCGCTCTTCGCCGGTATTGACGCATGATGAGGGAACACAGAAATCCCGTGGTACCGAGTTCACCCATGGCGAATAGAGTAGTCACGCCGGTCGATTGCGCCGGCCCATTCGCCAGCATCAATACGCTGAAGGCCCCGAACAGCAAGGTATACCGGATGCTACATAATGCGATCTTCATTACCGACTCCGAAGGTAGAACGACCAACAGCGACTTAAGGTAAATCCCGATGAGGGACATAATCTCTGAGTGATCGCCTTAACGCCGTGGCCTCGATCACACGAGACCGGCTCGGCAGCGTAGGCATGTCTCAGTTTTGCGACTAACGCGGCAGGAGGCCGCGTTGAACGCCGCGAACGCGGCCTAACGCAGGTCTACGGCCACGCGTTGGCTGATTCCGCACACCAATTCATACGGAATGGTATCGGCCCACACGGCGATTTCCTCCACCGGCAGCCCCTCGCCCCAGAGGATCACGGGATCCCCCAAGCGAGGCTCACGCTTCAAATCGCTGACGTCGATGCCGATCATATCCATCGACACCCGCCCCACCAGGCCGGCGCGCTCGCCATTGACGAGCACCGGCGTCCCTGACCCCAGGTTTCGCGGATACCCGTCGCCGTAACCCACGGCCGCGACTGCCAGCCGCGTGGGACGCAGCGCGGTCCAATTGCCGCCGTAGCCTACCTTCTCTCCGGCGGCGAGATCCTTCACCGCGATCACGTGCGAACGCAGCGTCATCACCGCCCGCAGGCCGTAGTCTGCGCCGATCGCGCCCGCAATCGGCGAGACGCCGTACAGCAGGAGACCGGGCCGAACCCAATCGGCCTGCGCCGCTGAGAAGCTCAACATGCCCGCGGAGTTGGCAATGCTGCGCTCGCCCGGCATGCCGCGCGTCGCGGCGACGAAGCGGGCGATCTGATCGGCCGTCGTGGGCAGCTCTGGCTCATCGGCGGAAGCCAGGTGGGTGAAGAGGTTCACGGGAGACTGCACGGATTCCAAGGCGCTCAAGGCCGCGTGCGCGGCGTCGAAGGCCGCTCCCTTGAAGCCGAGCCGATTCATGCCGCTGTCGAGCTTGAGCCACACCTTGAAGCGCTGGCCCGGCTCGGCCAGCGCGCAGCAGCTCGATCTGTTCGGGCGTGTGCACGACGAGCTCGAAGCGCGCGGCGGCGGCGGCATCGAGCTGCTCGCGATCGAAAACGCCTTCGAGCAGCACCGTCGGCGCTTGGATGCCCGCCGCGCGCAGCGTGAGCCCCTCATCGACACGCGCCACGGCAAACGCATCCGCAGCTTCGAGCGCGCGCGCCACCGCGACCAGGCCATGGCCGTAGGCGTTGGCCTTGATGACCGCCATCACCCGAGACTGCGGCGCCCAGCGCCGCACGATCAGCAAATTATGGCGAAGCGCGCCGGTGTCGACCGTCGCACTGACCATGGGAGTCACAAACATCTCACCGCGCAATCACCGAAATACGCCCTCGGCATACGATTCCGGCGCGTAGTTTTCGAACTTGGTGTACTCGCCCAGGAACGTCAGCTGAAAGTCGCCGGTCGGGCCGTTGCGCTGCTTGGCGATGATGATGTCCGCGATGCCTTTGCGCGTGGTGTTCTTGTCGTACACCTCTTCGCGATAAATCAACAGAATGAGGTCGCTATCTTGCTCGATGGCTCCAGAATTATGGCTGACAACACCGTCAGCCAACCAACTCGCAGGCCCTGGAACCGTCATGTCGAAGACTTCTTCCTCACCTTCGAGACCAACGGCGCCGACGCGGTCCCAGAAAAGATCTGAGTTTGACCAAACTCTTAGCGCGTCGCTGTCGAGCAAATCGACATAGGAATTGAACGTTGCGCGCGAGGGTGAATGACGAAATTTATTGCTCGAATAAATAGTCCCGCCCATTGGGCCTATTTCGCGCCAAGTCAATCCCTGAGCGCTCATTGACGATCGCAACTGCGAATACAATTCCTGAGGCAAAGTATCCACATTCGGATTCGAGCGCGTCACCGCAAGTTTCGCGGCCAAAACCTTGGCTGGAGCTTCGCGAGGTCCGAACGCTCCGACTCTCGTTAGAAACAGAGCCTGCTGTTCGGACCCGCTGACGTACACGGACCAAAGTGGTCTGCCACCATCTTGCTTCACTTGACAAATGCGCCCGACAATGCCCAAACGCAGTAACAGCGCGGCTACATCTCGAACGAGCTGTTCGCTGCAGGAGCAAAAATAAACGCCTGAGCTTCCCCGTTGGCCCGCGGGGCGAACGTGGATCGAGCCGTCCGTGGCCCACAAATGCTTGAGCAGCAGTCCTATTTGCGCATCGCTGAATTGGAACACGGCGTGCGGCAAATGCTTTTGGTGCGATCGCTGATTGAATATTCCGAGCCCTTTCAACCATGCGCCGACGCCGGCGGCGTGCCAGCGGTTGCCGTTGTTCGCAATGACGAGCTGGTGCCAGTTGCCGCGGCCCGCATGCCGCGTCACGGTGCTGCCGAGCGCCAATGCGCACTCGGTGACCAATTTGCTGTTTGCTTCCGAAGCCGTGGTGTAGCGCAGCGGCTGATGCGTGAGGTAACTGCCGTCGCCGACCAAGTGACCCAACAGTGAGATCTCCGAATCCGACCAGACTACAGGGTTGGTAATCGACGGAAATTGCCGAGCCACCGCGACTCTGGAGCCTGGACCGATCTCGGCAACCGTCCTCCACCCTTCTCCCGTAAACACTCGATGATTGCCCGTCGCCCGTAACGATCGGCCGCTCGCCAGCGACACACGGAATACTTGCCGCACGCCCTTGGACCAGACCAAGTCGCTTTGCGCTTTGATGACCTTCTGATCCGCACTCATGGCCCACACTTCGGGCCTCTGTCCGACGAGATCGCGTATGGGCACACGCCGGCCGTCAGCCAACATCACGGGCGTATCGCCGGTGACGCATTCTCGCAGATCCGACATCACGGGCTTCTTCTCCACCCGCTGCTCCACCCCGCGATTGAGCTGCGACAAGGCGATGACCGGTACCTTCAATTCCTTGGCGAGGGCCTTTAGCGAGCGTGAAATCTCCGAGATCTCAGTGGCACGATTTTCTTTGGTACCTGCAACCTGCATGAGCTGCAGGTAATCGACCACGATCAAGTCGAGTCCGCGCTCGCGCTTCAGGCGCCGTGCGCGAGCGCGAATTTCCGTGGGCGTCAGCGCCGGCGTTTCATCGACGAAGATTTTCGCGCTGCTGAGCTGCGTCATCGCGGAGTCGATGCGCGGCCAATCGTCCTCGTGCAGCCGGCCGGAGCGCAGATTGCTCTGATTGATGCGGCCCAGGGATGAAATCATGCGCAGCGTCAGCGATTCGGCCGACATTTCCATGCTGAAGATCGCCGCTGATTTATTCGACCCCAACGCGGCATTCTCTGCGATGTTGACCGCGAGCGTGGTCTTGCCCATGGAGGGACGGCCGGCAATGATGATCAAATCGCCGGGCTGCATGCCGGAGGTCATTTCGTCCAGCTGTTTGAATCCCGTCGGGACACCGGTCAGCTTGCCGTCGGAGTGGTACAGCTCATCGATGCGGTTGACCACGTCCGGCAAAATGCTCTTGATGGGCCTGAATCCCACCTTGCCGCGCGAACCCGCCTCCGCGATCTCGAACACCGCGCGCTCGGCCTCGTCGACGATCTCGCGCGCCTCGCGCCCCTCCGGTTCGAGCGCGCTGCCGACGATGAGATTGCCGGCGGTGATGAGCTGGCGCAGCACCGAGCGCTCGCGCACGATGTCCGCGTAGGCGCGAATGTTGGCGGCGGTCGGCGTGTCGCGCGCCAGCGATCCCAGGTAGGACAACCCGCCCACCTGATCGAGCAGACCCTGGCTCTCCAGGTGCCCGGACAGGGTGACGGCATCGCAAGGCTGACTGCGCTCGATCAAGCCCGCAACCGCCTCGAATATCAGGCGGTGATCGTTGCGGTAGAAATCCTCGGCCCGGACGCGGTCGGCGACCTGGTCCCAGGCCGCGGAATCCAGCATCAGTCCGCCGAGGACGGACTGCTCGGCCTCGATGGAGTGCGGCGGCAGGCGCAGGCCGTCGCCGGCGGAACCGCTCGCCCCGAAAGAACGATTGCTGACGCGACCGGCCATGCGCAACCCCGAGCTGGGAACCAGACTTTGACTGTTCCGCGTGAGCCGCGGCCGGCCGCTACTCTTCGGCGACGATGATGACCGTCAAGGTCACATCGACGTCAGTGTGCAGATGGAGCTGCACCTGATGTTCGCCGGTGACGCGGATCGGTCCGGTCGGCATGCGCACCTCGCTGCGGCTGATCGGCTGGCCTGCCTTGACCGCGGCTTCCGCAATGTCGGCGGTGCCGATCGAGCCGAACAACTTGCCTTCCGCGCCGGCCTTGGCCGTCAACGTCAGCTTGAAGTCCTCGAACTTGACGGCGCGCGCCTGCGCAGCGGCCAGTTCAGTGTTCGCCTTGGCCTCGAGTTCGTGGCGCTGCGCTTCGAACTTGGCGATGTTGGCGGCCGTCGCCATCGTGGCCCTGCCGGTGGGCACCAAGAAATTGCGTGCGTAGCCCGACTTCACCTTGACGCGATCGCCGATTTGGCCGAGGTTCGCGACCTTCTGCAACAATATGATATCCATGTGCTGGTAGCCCGCTTTAGTGCTGATCGGTATACGGCAGCAGTGCCAGAAAACGCGCGCGCCTGATGGCAAGCTGCAATTGGCGCTGATAGTGGGCTCGCGTACCGGTGATGCGGCTCGGCACGATCTTGCCGGTTTCGGTGATGTAGCTCTTGAGCGTGGTCAGATCCTTGTAGTCGATCTGCTTGACGTCGTCGGCCGTGAATCGGCAGAACTTCTTGCGGCGGAAAAAACGTGCCATGTGGTTCTCCTGTTACCGTGCGCCCATGGGCATGTCGTCGTCATCGCCGTCGTCGCCGAAGTCGTCGTGGCGGCGGGCGTTCTCATCGGGCGCGCGCGCCATCGGCGAAGGCTCGGTGACGGCTTCGTCCATTCTCACGACCAGACTGCGCAGCACCGCATCGCTGAAGCGGAACGAACCCTTGAGCTCGTCGATCGTCTTTTGATCGCATTCGATGTTGAGAAGAATGTAGTGCGCCTTGTGCACTTTCGCGATCGGGAAGGTGAGCTGGCGTCGGCCCCAATCCTCGAAACGATGCACGCCGCCGCCGCCGGCGCTGATCATGCCTTTGTAGCGATCGACCATCGCAGGAACTTGCTCGCTCTGGTCCGGATGGACCAGGAGCACTATTTCATAATGCCGCATTGTAGGCTCCCTACGGTTTACGCCTCCCGTTGCGAGCGGTGAGGCAAGGAGTGAAGGCCTAGGCCTGAGAAAAAGAGCGCGAAGGATACTCGTTCGGGCTGGTGCGGGTCAATGGCAGCCCAGTCGGAGGCCCGCCTCGGTCGGTGGCCCGCCTCAAGAGCGCTGCCGAAGCGCCTCGAACAGGGCAACCCCGGCGGCCACCGAGACATTGAGCGACTCCACACGGCCCGCCATGGGAATGCGCACCAGAAAGTCGCAGCGCTCGCGGGTGAGGCGCCGCATGCCGTCCCCTTCGCCCCCCAACACCAGTGCGAGCGGCCGCTTAAGATCCGCCGCATACAGCGTCTGCTCCGCCCCCCCGTCGGTACCGACCACCCAAATGCCGCGCTCTTTCAGCCTATCGATGGTGCGTGCGAGGTTGGTCACGCTCGCCACCGGGACGAACTCGGCGGCGCCGGCCGCCACCTTGCGCACCACGCCGTCCACCGTGGCCGCGCGATCCTTGGGAATCAGCACCGCCTGCACGCCCGCCGCGTCAGCGGTGCGCAGACACGCCCCGAGGTTGTGCGGGTCGGTAACGCCGTCGAGGATCAGCAGCAGGGGGGCCGCCACCGTCTTCAGCGCCTCGAGCAGATCGTGCTCGTCCCAGGCCTTGAGCGGGCGCACCGCCGCCACGGCTCCTTGGTGCACCACCTCCCCTACCAGCTTGGCGAGGGCCTCGCCTCCCACGGATTGCACGCGCACGCCCGCGGCTTGCGCGCGGTCCTTCAATTCGTTGAGCCGCGCGACGAACCGCGGCTGCGCGATCCAGAGTTCGAGCACGCGCTCGGGCGCCCGTTCGAGCACCGCATTGACGGCATGCAGACCATAGACGAAGTTGCGTTTCGACTCAGCCACGCCCGCCGCGCCCGCCGCGTTTGCCGCGCCCGTCGCGCTGGGATCCCGCGCCGCGCCGCGCCGGGCCGCCGGGGCCGCGTCGCGCCCGCTGCTCGCCGCCCGCGCCGCGCCGCGGTGCACGCACCGTGCCGTGGCTTGCGGAGTCGCCCGCATCCAGCACTTCGAAGTCGATTTGGCGCTGCGTGAGATCGACCCGGCTCAGGCGCACCCGCACGCCGTCGCCGAGCTGCCAGCGCCTTCCGGTGCGTTGGCCCACCAAGCCCATGCCGCCGCTGTCGAGCTCCCAATAATCGCCGGGGATGGCTGAGATATGCACCAATCCGTCGACGGGCATCTCCTTGAGCTGCACGAACAGACCGAACTCGAGCGCGCTGGTGATGGTGGCATCGAAGGTCTCGCCGACGCGCGGCTGCATATACAGGCACTTGAGGTAGCCCATCACATCGCGCGACGCGTCGTCGGCGCGCCGTTCGCGCTGCGAGCTCTCTAACCCAAGCGTCTGCAGCTCGGCGGTCGTGTAGCGGTGCCCGGACTGCGAATTCGGCAGCACCGCGGCCTTGATCGCGCGATGCACCAGCAGATCGGGATAGCGGCGGATCGGCGAGGTGAAATGCGCGTACTCCTCGAGCGCGAGGCCGAAGTGGCCGATATTCGTTTGCTGATACACCGCCTGCGCCAGCGAGCGAATCACCAGGCTCTCCAGCATGAGACCGTCGGGCCGCGCCGCCAAGCGCTCCACCAATTGGCGAAACTCGCGCGGCGTCGGCTTCTCGGAGAACTGCGCTCCCACCTGCAAGGCGCTCAGGACCTTTTGCAGCTCGGTGACTCGTTTGTCCTCCGGCTGGCCGTGCACCCGGTACAGGCTCCCGACCTTGGCGAGACGCAGCGCCACCGCCGCCTCGACGTTCGCGGCGATCATGCACTCCTCGATCAAGCGGTGGGCATCGTTGCGGATCACGGCAAAGAATCCCTCGATTTTGCCGTCGTTGCCGATGCGCGCCTTGACCTCGCCGCCGCGAAAATCCAGGGCGCCGCGCGCGTCGCGCGCGGTCTTGAGCGCGCCGTACACCGCATAGAGCGTCTGCAGGGATGCGCGCACCGCCGGCGCCAGCGCCGCGGCCGCCGCGCCCTGCGGATTTTCCAAGGCGGCCCATGCCTGATCGTAGGTGAGACGCGCGTGCGAGCTGATCACCGCCTCATAAAAGCGGCTCTTGCCCGGTATGCCGGTCTTGCCGATGCGCATGTCGCAGACGAACGCCAGGCGTTCGACCCGCGGCATCAGCGAACATAAATGATTCGACAGGTGTTCCGGCAGCATCGGGATGACGCGATCCGGAAAATACACCGACGTGGCGCGAGCGCGCGCTTCGGTGTCGAGTTCGCTGCCATAACGCACGTAATGGCTGACATCGGCAATGGCGACGACCAGGCGCCAGCCGCCACCGCGCAGCGGCTCCGCATAGACCGCGTCATCGAAATCCTTGGCATCCTCGCCGTCGATGGTCACCAACGGCAGGTCGCGCAGATCCTCGCGTCCTTCCCGGTCCGCCGCCTGCACCTCGGGCGCAAAATGATTGGCCGCGCGGATGACTTCGGGCGGAAACTCCTGCGGCAGGTCGTGCCGCAGAATCGCGAAGCGGGCCGCCAAATCCGACGGCCGCAGGTTCTCGAGCACTTCGACGATGCGCCCATGGGCGGCGGCTTCGCCTTGCGGGCGCTTGGTCAATTCGACCACTACATGATCGCCGTCCGCCGCGCCGTGCCGGTCGCGCAGCGCCACTTCGACCGAATACCAATGGCCAGGATCCTCCGGCTCGACGGTGCCGCGGTCCCCGCCCGCGTGCCAGATGCCGCCGATGCGCAGGCTGGCATCGGCAGTGCGCTGGATCAAGCGCGCGATGCGCCGTCCGCGTTCGTTCATGCCGACGGCGAGCACCTCAACCCGGTCGCCATGCATCAGCGTTGCCGTGTCGGCACGCGCCAGAACCAAGGGTGCGGAACCGTCGTCCGGCAATACCAGCACATCGCCGTTGGGCCGGCCGCGCACTCGACCGGCGACGCGTTCACCCTCGCCCGCGGCCGCAAAACCGTTCGGTCCCTCGATCGCCTGTCCGTCGCGCACCATCGCCGCCAGCCGTTTAGCGAGCGCTTCGCGCTGCGCGGCCGTATTGAGGCCGAGACGTTTGGCGAGCCGCGCCGCCGTCAGCGGCTCCGGTGCTTCGCCCAAATGCTTGAGCAGCAGCTCACGGCTCGCGATCGGGTCTGCGTAGCGCGATTTCTCGAGTTCCAAATTGGGGTCTTCGACGCGCCAATTCGCGGCGGGCGCCGTCGCCCGAGGCGCCTTGGGCGGTCGCGTGCCCGTTGATCGACGTCGTGTCATAGAGAGTTGTGCAAAGGGCCGCAGGTTATCAGCTTTGTGAGACGCGCATTCATGCGAGACGTCCATTCAATTGACAAGCCCCAGGTCAGTGCGTACATTTCTGCGCCTTGGCGGAGGCGGACCCATCATGCCCAGGTGGCGGAACTGGTAGACGCGCTGGTTTCAGGTACCAGTGGAGCAATTCGTGGAGGTTCGAGTCCTCTCCTGGGCACCATTTAAAACAATGTGTTACGCGCGCTTCATGATGTAGTATATCACTACATGGGTGCAGCGTAGCTCAAGCGTCGCTTACATCGCGCCCATCGATCCTCACCCTTTCCGGCCGATCGCGCGCTCGATCTGCAGTCGCGCGCTAGTGACAACGTCAAGCGCGCGGGGCATATTAACCATGGATTGCCCCTTACAACGAATAACCGCAGGGCTGCCCATGACATCTTCGTTCCTCGATCGCGAGAGCACCGTTGCGCCGCCGGGATTCAATCGGTTTTTGGTGCCCCCTGCCGCTCTGGCGGTGCATTTGTCGATTGGCCAGGTCTATGCATTCTCGACTTTCAATCTGCCGCTCACCAAGCTGATCGGACTCAGCCATTCGGCGCCGGGGGACTGGGACCTCGAAGCAGGTGGGCTGGGTCTTTTCCCTGGCGATCGTCTTTCTAGGGGCGTCCGCGGCTCTGTTCGGCCGCTGGGTGGAGAGGGTCGGGACCGCGCAAATCAATGTTCATCGCCGCACTGTGCTTCGGCGGCGGCTTCCTGGTGTCGGCGTTCGGCATTCACCTGCATCAGCTGTGGCTGGTCTACCTAGGCTACGGCGTGCTCGGCGGCTGCGGGCTCGGCATCGGCTATATCTCACCGGTGTCGACGCTGATCAAGTGGTTCCCCGATCGTCCCGGCATGGCCACCGGCATGGCCATCATGGGCTTCGGCGGCGGCGCCCTGATCGCGGCACCGCTCTCGGTGATGCTGATGGGGCATTTCAAGACCGCCGCTTCGAACGGCGTGCTCGAGACCTTCGTCACCATGGGCGTCATCTACTTCATGTACATGATGATCGGCGTCTACACGGTGCGCGTGCCGGCGCCTGATTGGAAGCCCGCGGGCTGGGTCGCGCCGGCGCAGCCAAAACAGCTGGTGACTTCGGCCAATGTCGCGGTCGAAGCGGCCTGGCGGACGCCGCAGTTCTGGCTGCTGTGGTTGGTGCTGTGCATGAACGTCACGGCCGGGATCGGCGTCCTCGGCCAGGCCTCGCCCATGATCCAGGAGATCTTCACCGGTCGAGTATCGCCGGCCGTCGCCGCGAGCTTCGTCGGGTTGATCAGCTTGTTCAACATGATCGGCCGGTTCTTCTGGGCCTCGACCTCCGACTACATCGGACGGCGCAACACCTACATGATCTTTTTCTTGCTCGGCATCGTGCTGTATTCGTCGGTGCCGACGCTCGGCCATCTGGGCTCGATCCCGCTGTTCGTCGCGGCCTTCTGCATCATTCTGTCGATGTACGGCGGCGGCTTCGCCACGATCCCGGCCTACTTGCGCGACATGTTCGGCACCTATCAAGTCGGCGCCATCCACGGCCGGCTGCTCACCGCCTGGTCGGCGGCGGGAGTTCTGGGCCCGGTGCTGGTGAATTACATTCGGCAGTACCAGATCGACAACGGCGTCCCCAAGGCGCAGGCGTACTCGATCACCATGTACATCATGTGCGGCCTGCTTCTGATCGGATTCTTGTGCAATTTCGCCATGCGTCCGGTCGAAGGAGAAGTATCACTATCGCGGGAGCATCCCATGAAAGGACGACTGGTCATTCTCTGGGTAGTGGTAGGAATACCCCTACTGTGGGGCGTCATGAATACCCTACAGAATGCAATGAAGCTTTTTAAGTAAGCTAGAAGGCGGCAGCGGCATACCCCGATCCGGAACACCAACAAGGAAATCCGCCATGAACGTCAATCTCAGTCTCGCGCCGCTCGTCGCCCTGCTCGCCGGAATCCTGATTCTGGTCATGCCCCGCCTGCTCAACTACATCGTCGCCATCTATCTCATCGTCATCGGGCTGCTCGGCCTGTTCGGCGAATCCAGCCTTCACTCGATTCACATGCACTAAAGGCGCGTTTGCGCGGCCTCGACGATGAGCGCCGGTCGGCGCTGCTCGACGTGCACGCGTAAGGACAGGCGCCTATTGATGGCTCGCCGACAGCGGCCGGCGCGCAAACCAACCGAAGGCGAGAATAGTGAGGTAGCAGACCGCGGGCACCACGAGCGCATGCTTCAAGCCCCATAAATCGGCCGCGTTCCCTGTCACCAGCGGCACGATGGCGCCGCCGACGATCGCCATGCAGATGATCCCGGACCCTTCGGCCGCGCGCCTGCCCAAGCCCTCGCTGGCCAGCGTGAAAATCGTCGGAAACATGATGGAATTGAACAGTCCGATGGCGAGCAGCGACCATCCCGAGACGAGACCCGTGGTGTTCGCCGAGATCGTCAACAAGGTGATGACCGCCGTGGCGGCGCAGGCCAATACTTTTCCGGGCGAGAATAGCCGCAGCAGCCCGGAACCGATGAACCGCCCCACCATGGCGCCCCCCCAATAAAAAATTAAGTGCTTCCCGGCCTGGTCCGCGGCGATGCCGAACACACTCGACTGCATCAGATAATTGACGATCACTGAGCCGATGGCCACTTCACCGCCGACATACAGAAAAATGCACAGAGAGCCGAAGGCAAAACGCCGCCGAGTGAGCAAATTGAAGGCGCGCAGGATGGGGGTCGGTTCCGCCGGCACCTCGACCAAGCGTTTGCGCTCAAGCCAGACAACCGCGGCCACCAGTACGAGCGCGATGGCGAGGCCGATGTAAGTGCGGACCACGACCTGGGTCTCGACGCCGCGAAAGGCATCGAGGGCGGCCCCGGACAGGGTGGTGGGATCGATTGTCGCCAACGAACCCAGGATCAGAATCGATCCGACGTAGGGAAATAAGGTCGTGCCCACCGAGTTGAACGCCTGCGCGAAGGTCAAGCGGCTGCTGGCCGTGCGCGCCGGCCCCAGCATCGAGATCAAGGGGTTTGCGACCACTTGGACGGTGGTGATGCCCGAGGCCAGCACGAACAAGGCCACCAAGAACAAACCGAACAACCCGTGCGAGGACGCCGGTATGAACAACAGGCATCCCACCGTCATGGTCAGGAGGCCGGCGACCGCGGATCGCATGTAGCCGATGCGCCGCACCAGCGCCGCGGCCGGCATCGAAATGATGAAGTACGCCGCGAAAAATGCCGACTGCACCAGCATCACCTCGCCGTAAGTGAGCGTGAACAGTCCCTTGAGCTTCGGGATGATCACGTCATTGAGACTGGTGATGCCGCCGAAGGCGAAGAACAACACGTACACGAACACCTGCAGATGGGTCGAGTAGGTGGCGTTCGCCTCGTGCTCGGCGGACCTGACGGGGGCAACGGATTCAAATGCCATTATGTTGATCCCTTAATTCATCGCTGTCGGCCGCTAGCCTACAACATCGCATCCGCACCGTCGCCTTGCGTTCAGCCGAAGGGGTTCTGAAGAATGATGGTTTGATCGCGATCCGGTCCCGTTGAAATGATGGTGATGGGCACCCCCACCAAGGCCTGCAGGCGCTCGAGATAGCTGCGCGCGTTCGCGGGCAAGTCATCGTAGCGCGTGATACCGACCGTGCTCTGCTTCCAGCCCGGGAGATCTTCGTACACAGCCTCGGCTGCGCCGTAATGCTCGGACAACAGCGGCGGCGTCGAGGAGATGCCGCCGTCGATCTTGTAGCCGACGCAGACGCGAATCGTGTCCAGTTCGTCGAGCACGTCGAGCTTGGTGACGCACAGCAAGGAGCAGCTGCTGTGAACGATGGAGCGCCGCAAGGCGACCGCATCGAACCAGCCGCAGCGGCGCCGGCGCCCCGTCACCGAACCGAACTCGTGACCCACGCGCGATAGGTATTCGCCGAACTCGTCGAATAATTCCGTCGGGAACGGCCCCGCGCCGACGCGCGTCGCATAGGCCTTGACGATGCCGAGCACCTCGTGCAGCCGGCGCGGACCCACGCCGGTACCGGCGGCCGCGCCGCCGGCCGTGGTGGTCGATGAGGTAACGTACGGATAGGTGCCCAAATCGACGTCCAGCATGGCGCCCTGGGCGCCCTCGAACAGCACGTTGCCGCCGTCGACGCTCAATTGTTCGAGGATGCCGGTCACGTCCGCCACCAGCGGTTTCAGCCGCTCGCCGAGTTCCAGGTTCGACTCCAACACCTGCTGAAAATCGATGGCGGGAACTTGAAAATAACGCTGCAGGATGAAGTTGTGGTAGTCGAGAATCTCGCCCAGCTTGGCGGCGAAACGCTCGCGGTGAAATAAATCCGCCACGCGCAACGCGCGGCGCGCCACCTTGTCCTCGTACGCCGGACCGATCCCGCGGCCCGTGGTGCCGATGGCGTTCGCGCCCTGCGCCTTCTCGCGCGCGCGATCGAGCGCGACATGCGAGGCGAGGATCAAGGGGCATGCCGGGCTGACGCGCAAACGCTCGAAAACCGGCACGCCCTGCCCGATCAGCATTTCCGCTTCCTTGAACAGTGCCTCGAGCGAGAGCACCACGCCATTGCCGATCAGGCACTGCACGCGAGGGTGCAGGATGCCGGACGGAATCAACGACAGAATGGTCTTCTTGCCGCCGATGACCAGCGTGTGACCGGCGTTGTGGCCGCCCTGAAAGCGCACCACGGCCTGCACCTGGTCGGTCAGCAGATCGACGACCTTGCCCTTGCCTTCGTCGCCCCATTGCAGGCCGATGACGACTAGATTCTTACCCATTGCGAGCCATCCACAGCAGTGCCAGTCCGGCCACCATGCTGATCAAGCCGCCCCAGCGCAGATGCGCGGGCTCGGTATTGGCCAGCTTTGCCATCAGCCGCTGTGCCGCGGCCGGGTTCACGAATGGCAGTATGCCCTCGAGCACCAAGTACAAGGCAAAGGCACCGCCCAGATAGCGGGCGAGCTCGCTCCAACCGATGTCCATCATCGCGGCGGAGGCTGCGGCTGGGATTTATTGAAATACTTGAAATAGGCGTTGTCCGGTGCGATCACCAGCATGTCGCCCTGGGTTCCCACGGCCTGCCGATACGACTGCATGCTGCGATAGAAGCTGTAGAACTCGGCGTTCTTCGAATAGACCTTCGCATACACCTCGCTGGCGGAAGCGTCGCCCTGCCCGCGTATCTGGCCGGCCTGGCGCGCCGCATCGGCCAATATCTCGGTCTGCTGCTTGTTCGCGTCGGCGCGCGTGCGCTCGGAGGACTCGATGCCTTCGGCGCGCAGTTTGGCGGCCTGCGCTTTGAAGCTCGCGCGCATGCGCTCGAACACCGAATCCTGCACCTGTTGCGGCAGGTCGATCTTGGTAATGCGTACATCGACGAGATCGACGCCGAGTTGTTCCGCGGCGGGCCGCGCGTTTTTCATCATGGCGCCGGTAAATTCACCGCGATCGGCGGTGACGACCTGCTGCAGGGTGCGTTGCGTGACCACGGTCTTGATGCTGTCCTTGATGGTCTCGCCGAGGCGGTCGTTGGCGACCTCTTCGGCGCCGCCCGTGGCTTCGTAGTAGCGGCGCAGGTTATCGATGCGCCACTTGACGTAGAAATCCACCTTGAGCTGTTCCTGCTCGCGGGTCAGGAACAGCTCCTGGCGGTATAGCTGCGTGATGATGCGCTTGTCGAAGCGGCTGACTTCCTCGACCAAGGGAATGCGGAAATGCAGTCCGGGCTCGAAATTCGAATCGACGATGTTGCCGCCGATCGACTTGATGGCGAGCTGTCCTTCGCTGACCGTGAAGACGCTGGCACGCACCACCAGAATGACGGCGACCAGCGCCAGCAGCGTATACAAGATACGGTTCTGCATCAGCGTACCCCGCGCGCGCGCGCAGGATCCTCCGGAGGCGCGACCTGGATCTCGGGGACTCTGGCCGGCGGCACCGTCATCGTGTCGTTCGGCATGGCGATCGACTGCAGCCCCGGCGCGATCAGCTTATCGAGCGGCAAATACATCATGCTGTTGCCGTTCTTGGTGTCGACGATCACCTTGCGCGAGTTCTTGTAGACATTCTCCATGGCTTCGAGGTACATGCGCTCGCGCGTGACGCCCGGCGCGTGTTCATACTGGGTCAGCACCTGATCGAAGCGCGCGGTTTCGCCCTGCGCCAGCGCGAGCACCTGCAGGCGGTACGCTTCGGCATCGAGCACTTCTTTGGCCGCCGCGCCGCGCGCGCGCGGCAGCACGTCGTTGCGGTAGGTTTCCGCTTCCTGCTGATAGCGCTGGCGGTCCTTGTCGGCCTTGATGGCATCGCGCTGCGCCTCCTGCACCGCCTCGGGCACGTTCACGCCGGTGAGATTCACGCTGAGGATCTTGATCCCCATGTCGTAGCTGTCGAGCGTCCGCTGCAGCAGGAACTTGGCGCGCTCGGTGATCGAGACATCGTAGGCCAGGGTCTTGTCGAGCGAGACCTGGCCGACCGCCTCGCGCATGGCGCTTTCGCTGACCTGGGTCAACGTGTCCTCGACGTCTCTTACCTTGAACAGCAATTTGAGCGCATCGGGTTGGATGTATTGCACCGCCGATTTGACCTCGACCAGATTGGTATCCGCCGTCAGCATGCTGGCATCGTCGACCACGCTGTACTCGTGCGACACGTTGACGATGATTTTGCGCTCGATCGGCCAAGGCAGGTGCCAGTTGTAGCCGGGACCGCTGGTCTGCAGATACTTGCCGAAGCGCAGGACCACGGCGCGTTCCTGTGCGTCGACGCGGTACAGCCCGCTGCCGATCCACACGGCGGCAATCAGCACCAGGATGCTGCTCAAGCCCGCGCCGAAGTTGCCGGAACTCTGTGCGCCGCCGCCGCCGGCCCCGCCCCCGCCGCGCCCGAACAGCGCCGACAGGCGGCGTTGGAAATTGCGCAGCACATCGTCCAGATCGTTCTGCGCCTGCTGCGGCCGGTTCCAGGGATTGCGCTTCTCGCCGCCGGGTTCGTTCCAAGCCATACCTAGGTGCCTATGTGTAAAGAGCGGCGCATTCTAACAGCCGACTTAGCCGCCACAAGAGCGCTTAAGCCACGCGCTGTGCTCGAACCGTTTCCCGGGTTTCCACTAGGCTGACGCCCTTGCTGCCCAAAACTCTCGCAACCTCGGACAGGTCGAGCTCGACGGCCAGCTCCCAGCTGCCGTCCTCGCACTGCCGCTCGCTGCGCACGGCGTTGCGCCGGTACAGATCCGACCGGACGGCGGCCGCGAGCAGTTCGAGGTGCAGCGTGCGGCGCACCTGATTCGGGCGCACGGCGTGGGCCAAGGCCTCGCGCAGCGCCGGCAAGCCCTCCCCGGTGACCGCCGAAGCGCTCACCAGCGAGGCGACGCCGTCCGCGCCGTGGACGACGCGGGGCTTCTCCCCCACCAAATCGATTTTGTTGTAGACCACGAGCTCGCGGATTCCGCCGGCGCCGATGCCCTGCAGTACTTCGCGGACCTGCAGGATGCGCTCATCGCGCAGCGGATCGCTGGCATCCACGACGTGCAGCAAGAGATCGGCTTCGCGGGCCTCCTGCAGCGTCGAGCGGAATGCCGCCACCAATTCATGGGGCAGGGCTCGCACGAAGCCCACGGTATCGGCCAGCACCACCTCACCGACCCCGGCCAGTTTGACCCGCCGCACGGTGGGATCGAGGGTCGCAAACAGCTGGTCGGCAACGAAGGTCGCGGAGTCCGTCAGCGCATTGAACAGCGTGGACTTGCCGGCATTGGTATAGCCCACCAGTGCCACGGTGGGCACCGGGACCTCGCGCCGCACGTGGCGGCTGGTGTCGCGCTGCCGCGCCAGCTTTTCCAGGCGCGCTTTCAAGGTGCGGATGCGCTTGGCAATGAGCCGCCGGTCCGTTTCCAGCTGGGTCTCGCCGGGACCTCGCAATCCAATACCGCCCTTCTGCCGCTCGAGGTGGGTCCAGCCCCGAACCAAGCGGGACGCCAAGTGCGAGAGCTGGGCGAGCTCGACCTGCAGCTTGCCCTCGAAGCTGCGTGCGCGTTGCGCAAAAATATCTAATATCAAGCCGTTGCGATCCAATACGCGGCGGCCGGTGAGCTTCTCGAGGTTGCGTTCCTGGCTCGGAGTGAGAGTCTGATCGACCAGCACCACATCCGCGCCGTTTTGTTCGGCGCAGGCGCGAATCTCTTCAGCCTTGCCCGAGCCGACGAAGTACTTCGGATCCGGCCGCGCACGCGCCGCCAGCACAGTGCCCACCGCGAGCGTTCCCGCCGAGGCGGCCAGCGCCGCGAATTCGGCGGTATCGTGCGGATCCACAGGGTGCCCGATGCCCACGCCGACCAACACGGCGCGCTCACCACCCCGCGGGCGTTCAAACAACTGCAGAGTGCCGCCTACTCAACGATCGCCGGCTCCGTCACTTCGCCGTCTTCGCCGGTCGGCAACCGCACATTGCGTGCGGGCACGACGGTGGAAATGGCATGTTTGTACACCATCTGGCTGACGCTGTTTCTGAGCAAGACGACGAACTGGTCGAAAGAATCGATCTGTCCCTGTAATTTTATGCCGTTCACAAGATAAATTGAGACGGGCACGCGTTCTTTGCGCAGGGCATTAAGGAATGGATCCTGCAGAGACTGGCCACGGGCCATGGGTGAAGCTCCTTGTTGTTTGATGTCTTTAGAATCGCCGAACCACTTCCTTGCGGCACCAGGCATATTTCGGTTCATGCTAGCACAGCGCGCCGCGGCGCGTTATACCGAACGACGCTGCAAATCCGCCCTTTGTTAGTGCATCCAACATGGCCTGTGCAACATCACGATGCATGGCATCGAACCATTGCGCTCGCTCGCGCCGCCGCAGCCAGGTCAACTGTCGCTTGGCAAGTTGTCGCGTTGCCGCAATCACTTGGTTCCTCGCCTCTTGCAAAGCACACTGTCCCGCCAAATGTCGCCATAGTTGTCGATATCCGACCGCGCGCATCGACGGATGTTCCGCGCTGAGATCGCTTCTTTCAAAAAGCGACCGCACCTCCGCCAGCAGCCCGGCGGCGAGCATGGCGTCGAAGCGTAATTCGATTCTGGTGTGCAAATCGCTGCGTTCAAGGGGGGCGAGCGCAAATTCCGTGACGTCCACGTCGGCGAAAACCGACATGCGCTGATGTTGCAACTTTGTGATGGTCTCGCCGGTCAGCCGATAGACCTCGAGCGCGCGCTGAATCCGTTGCGGGTCATTGACATGGATGCGCGCCGCGGCCGCCGGATCCACCTGCTCGAGTTCCCGGTGCAGCGCCGCCCAGCCCAAGCTCGCCGCTTCACGCTCGATGTTCGCGCGCACGGCCGCGTCGGCCTCCGGCAAAACCGCAATGCCGTGGCTGAGCGCGTGGAAGTAGAGCATGGTGCCGCCCACCAGCAGCGGCTGGCGCCCGCGCTGCCAGATCTCCTGCATCGCGCGCCACGCGTCGCGCGTGAATTCGCCGGCGGAATAACTCTCCGTGGGATCGCGAATGTCGATGAGATGGTGCGCCACTCGCGAGCGCATGGCGGCCGACGGCTTGGCGGTGCCGATGTCCATGCCGCGATACACCAGCGCCGAATCCACACTGACAATGTCGAGGGGCAGCGTTTCGGCCAAGCGCATGGCGACGTCGGATTTGCCGGATCCGGTCGGGCCCATCAACAAGAGGGCCCGACGCCGCGGGGCCGGCTCGCCTGCACGCACCTCTCGCGTCATCGGCCGCGCAGAAAAAGCCGATCCAGATCGGTGAGCGACAGACGCACCCAGGTCGGCCGGCCGTGGTTGCATTGGTCGGCGCGCTCGGTCACTTCCATCTCGCGCAGCAGGGCGTTCATTTCCGGCAGGCTCAAAACCCGCTGCGCGCGCACCGCGGCGTGGCACGCCATGGTGGCCAGCAGGTGGTTGATCGACTCCTCGACCCGCCGCGAGTGACCCTGCTCCACCAGATCCGACAAGACATCGCGCACGATCGCCGCGGAGTCGCGGCCTGCCAGGAGACCGGGAACCGCACGCAGCGCCAACTGATCGGGCGCAAGCCGCGTCACGCCGAAACCCAATGCCGCAAATTCCTGGGCGTGCGCCTCGGCCGCTTCGGCCTGCGCGGGGGTGACGTGCAAAACCTCCGGGATGAGCAGTTGCTGCTGCGCCGTTTGCCCCGCCAGCAGCTGCTTCATGCGCTCGTACATCACCCGCTCGTGCGCGGCGTGCATATCCACCAGCACCACGCCATCGGCGGTTTGCGCCAAGATATAGACGCCGTGCAGCTGCGCGATCGCATATCCCAGCGGCGCGCCGCTGCGGGGCGAGTCGCCATCGGCCCCGTTGAGGTGCCGGCCGGCGGAGTGCCCCTCCCCAACGGCAAACTCCGCGCGGGCAACCAGGCTGCGGTAGGCATCGGCGCCGGGCCGCGGCGGCTGGCCCTCGGTCAGCGCGAAGCGCACTTGGGCAGGGGTGACGGCGCCGGCGAATCGCGCGCCAAGGTTGAGCCAATCCAGCGGCGCGCTGCCCGCGGATTCGGCGCTCGGGCGCGTGTCGGCCAGCACCCGCTCCAAGGTGCGGAACATGAAATCATGAATGCGCCGCGAATCGCGAAACCGCACCTCGAGCTTCTGCGGATGGGCATTGACGTCGACCGCGGTCGGGTCCAATTCCAAGTACACGAGGTAGGCGGGAAAGCGGCCGTGGAACAGCACGTCCTGATACGCGAGACGCACTGCCCCCGCCAGCAGCTTGTCGCGAACGAAGCGCCCATTGAGAAAGGCGAACTGCAAATCCGACTGGCTGCGTGAGAACGTCGGCAGCGCCAGCCAGCCGGACAGGCGCAAGTTTTCGGTTTCGTACTTGAGCTCGATGACGTGCGCGGCGAACTCCTCGCCGCATATTTTCGCCACGCGCGCCAGGCGCTCGCCCGCGCTGCGCGCCGCCGGCAGCGACCAGGCCGGCTTGCCGTTATGCGTCAGGGAAAAAGCCACTTCGAACCGCGACAGCGCCAAACGCTCCAGCATGCGCACGATGTGCTGGTACTCGGTGGCGTCGCTGCGCAGGAATTTGCGCCGCGCCGGCACGTTGAAAAATAGGTCGCGCACCTCCACGCTGGTCCCGGGCCGGTGCGACGCGGGCGTAGGGTTGGCGAGCACGCCATCGCGCGCCTCCACGGCCCAGGCGTGCGCCGCCGCCGCCGGGCGCGACACCAGCGATAGACGCGACACCGAGGCGATGCTGGGCAGCGCCTCGCCGCGAAATCCCAAGGTGGCGACACATTCGAGATCATCGAGCGAGGCGATCTTGCTGGTGGCGTGCCGCGCCAAGGCCAACGCGATTTCTTCCGGCTGAATGCCGCTGCCGTCGTCGCGCACCCGAATCAAGCCGCAGCCGCCGCGCTCGAGTTCCACCTCGATGCGCGTGGCGCGCGCGTCGAGCGAGTTTTCCACCAGCTCCTTGACCACGGATGCCGGCCGCTCGATCACCTCGCCGGCGGCGATTTGACTGATGAGAGCATCGGACAGTAGTTGGATGGGCAAGGCGACCTCTGAGCTGCGCGCATTTTCGCACAGCCCGGCCGCTGCCGGGGGCGCGCGGCGCCGCGGGCATCTTAAGCGGCTACAGCCCCGAACCGCCCGCCGTGGCCATCGCCGCGCGCGGCGCAGCGCCGGCGGCGAGTTGCGCAACCCGCGTGCCCGCCGGCGGATTGGCATAGAAATAATCGTGCACGCCCTGGTGGATGGCGGCCGCGAGCTGCGCCTGGTGCGGCGGCGCGCGCAGCCGCTGCTCTTCCTGCGGATTCGAAATATAGGCCGTTTCGACCAGCATCGAGGGGATGTCCGGAGATTTCAGCACCATGAAGCGCGCCTGCTGCACTTGCGGCTTGCGAACCTCGCCGACCCGGTTCAATTGGCGCAGCACGCGCTCCGCCGCGATCTGACTGGCGCTGAGCGATGCCGACTGCGACAGGTCGAGCAGCACGGACGCGAGCACGTCGTCTTTGTCGTCGAGGGAGACGCCGCCGATCAGATCGGAGGCATTTTCGCGCTCGGCAAGCCAGCGCGAGGCTTCGTCGGTCGCGCCGCGTTGGGACAGGATGTACACCGAGGAGCCGTCGACGCGCCGGTCGCGAATCGCATCGGCATGAATCGAGACGAACAAGTCGGCCGCTTGCGCGCGCGCGCGACGCATCCGGTCGCGCAGGGGCACGAAGTAATCGCCGTTGCGGGTCAGCACGGCTTTCATCCCCGGCTCGGCCGAGATCTTGAGCGCGAGCTGCCGCGCGATGGCGAGCACCACGTCCTTCTCGCGCGTGCCGTTCTTGCCGATCGCGCCCGGATCCTCGCCGCCGTGGCCGGCGTCGATGGCGATGATGAGGTCGCGGGCGTCGGGCGGCGCATGTTCCGCCTTGACCGGCGTCTCGACACCCTGCCCCACCCCTAAGTCGATGACCAAACGATACCCGTAGCGGTTATTGGGCGCCGCCAGAAAGCTCTTGGCTTGAATGGGCCTCGATAGATCGAGCACGATGCGCAGCCCCCTGGGCTCGCGCGAGATACGCACCAGTTTCACGGCGCCGGTGCCGGTCGAGGCCGGGCGTGCGCGGGGCGCGAGCCGCGCTCCCGCGACGTCGAGAACCACGCGATCGGGGTTCTTCAGGACCTGCAAACTGTGCGTCGCACTGCCCGACAGATCGAGTACCACGCGGGTGCTGTCCGGGCCCGCCCACAGCCGAATGCCGCGCACCTCGGCCGCGTACGCCGCCAATGGCAGCAACGCCGACAATAATGTCGCCGCACCGAATCGTGACAGGAGGGATTTCATTGGCGCATTAAGTTAACGCCAAAGCGGGGTCTTTTTCAAGTCAAATTAGAGAGATAGCCCCTTAAGCTAGTGTCGCTTCCCAGGTTCTCCAGCCAGCGTGATCCCCATGGCGAGTGCGCGCTCACGCGCGCCTGGCGCCCCTCCCCGGCGTAATTGAACGCCACCGAGAGATCAGCGGCAGGCAATGTAGCACCGCCCCGCTCGGGCCACTCCACCATCAGCAGGGAACCCGGGCCCACCAAATCCCGCAGTCCCAGCTCATCGACTTCGGTGAGACTTTGCAGGCGATACAGGTCCACGTGGATGCAGGTGAGCCCCGCAAGCTCATAGGTCTCGACCAGGGTGTAGGTCGGGCTGCGCACCAGCCCGACGACTCCCAAAGCCCGCAGCAGCGCGCGCGCGCAGGTGGTTTTCCCCGCGCCGAGGTCCCCCTGCAGGTACAGCACGCCGCCGGGCGGCCCGCCCGGGGCCGGCGCAGTGCCCGCCAACGCGCGTGCGAGCGCCTGCCCCAGCGCGTCCGTGACGCTGCTGTCGGCCAGATTGAAATCCATCGACACTTGAGACATAAGCAACCCTGAGGCGGCAACGACGCACCCTCTCTAGCCAGTATAGCGGCCCGCCACGTAGCCTTACGGCCATGGACATCGCGACCTCGAAGCCCAAGGAATTTGACGCGGCGGCGCTGATGGCCGACGTGCGCCGCTGGAGCCTGGATCTTGGCTTCGCCCGGCTTGGCGTCGCGCAGATCGATCTCGCGCAAGACGAAGCACATTTTCTCGATTGGCTGCGCGCCGGATTCCACGGCGAGATGGCATACATGGCGCGTCATGGCGTCAGGCGCACGCGGCCTGCGGAATTGTTGCCGGGAACAGTGAGCTGCGTTAGCGTGCGCATGGATTACTGGCCCGAACACGCGGCCGATGCGGCGGCGACCTTGGACGATCGCAGCGTCGCCTACATATCACGCTACGCCCTGGGCCGCGACTACCACAAGCTCATGCGGACGCGGCTGCAGCAGCTCTGCGACCGGATCAAAAGTGCGGTGGGCCCGTTTGGCCATCGCGTGTTCACCGACAGCGCACCGGTGTTGGAAAAGGCTCTGGCGCGCAACGCCGGCCTTGGCTGGATCGGCAAACATACCAACCTGATCGACCGCGATGCCGGTTCGTATTTCTTTCTCGGTGAAATCTATCTGGACCTTGCGTTGCCGAGCGAGCAGACCGGCAGCGCGCATTGCGGCACGTGCAGCGCCTGCATGCCCGCCTGCCCCACCGGGGCGATCGTCGCGCCGTACCGGCTCGATGCGCGGCGCTGCATCTCCTACCTCACCATCGAGCTGGCCGGGCCGATACCGCTCGAGTTCCGCCGCGCCATCGGCAACCGCATCTACGGCTGCGATGACTGTCAATTGGCGTGCCCGTGGAACAAGTTCGCGCGCCCCGCCGCCGAAAAGGACTTCGCCGTGCGCCACGGTCTGGATCACGCGCAACTGGCCGAGCTCTTTTCCTGGAGCGAGGCGCAATTTCTGCAGCGCACGGCAGGCAGCGCCATCCGCCGCATCGGCTATGAGCGGTGGCTGCGCAACATCGCCGTCGCGCTTGGCAATGCGCCTACCTCGCCGGCGCTGCTCGAGTCGCTGCGCAGCCGCGCGCAACACCCCTCCGCCCTGGTGCGCGAGCACGTGCACTGGGCACTCGCGCAACACGCCTCGGCGCCTGCCGAGCGGCCCTAGGAGCCGCGGCTGACGCGGCATGCTCGGACCCGCCTCTAACTGGGCGGCAGCAGGCTGCTGCCCGCAGGATTGAAGAAGTGCCGGCCGGCGCGCTTCTTGCTGATCTCGGCGAACAGTTGCTGATAGTCGCTGTCGTTGTTCACCGGATCGATCGCCGCGGAATTCACGATCAGCAGCGGAGCGGCATTGTAGCTGTGGAAGAACCGCGCATACGCCTGATTGAGCTTGTCGAGATAGCCGCGTTCGATGTGCTGCTCATAGCGGATGCCGCGCTTGGCGATCCGATCCACCAGCACATCGACGGGTGCCTGCAGGTACACCACCAGATCCGGCTTCGGGGCGTCCACCACCACCCGTTCGTAGACCCGCTCGTACAGCGCATATTCCGCATCATCGAGCGTCACTCGCGCAAAGAGACGATCTTTTTCCAGCAGGTAGTCCGCCACGCGCACGGCGCCGAACAAATCCTCCTGGCGAACCTCCTCCAATTGCCGGGCCCGCTGAAACAGAAAAAACAGCTGCGTCTGAAACGCCGCCGCGCGCGGGTTCTTGTAGAAGCGCTCGAGGAATGGATTCTGATCCGCCTGTTCGAGCACGAGTTGTCCGCCGAGCGACTGCCCCAGGCGGCGCGCCAGACTGGTCTTGCCGACACCGATCGGACCTTCGACGACAATGAATCGGTGCGGTACAGCGCTCACCATGGAACTCTCATTCGAGGACGGAAATATCGCCGTCGCCGGATTTCTGCAGCAGTTCCAACACGTTGCCGTGTCCCGGAATCGCAAGCATCGGGGCGATATCGGCCAAAGGATACAGGACGAAGTTGCGCGTCGACACTCCGGGGTGCGGCAGCGTCAAACCCGGCTCGTCGAGAATCTCGCCGAGCATATAGATGAGATCGAGGTCGATCACGCGCGGCCCCCAGCGCTCCTGGCGCTTGCGGCCCATGTCCGTTTCGATCCCGAGCAGGCCGCCGAGCAGCTCCCGCGCGGATAGCTGGGTCAGGAGACCCGCCGCCGCATTCACGAAGTAGGGCTGGTCCTGCGGTCCCATCGGGGCGCTCTTGTACAGGCGCGAACGCAGCACCAGGCGCGTCGCAGGCAGCAAGCCCAAGCGCTCGAAGGCTTCTCGCACACGCGCTGGAGGGTCGGTCAAATTGCCGCCGATCGCCACGTACGCCGGGCGCCAAGGCGGCTCACGTGGAGTGCTCAGATGAGGCTCCTACGTGCGCGCCGCTCCGCCGCGTCGGCGCCGGCGGCGTCTACGGGCGGGTGCCGCGCCACTCTCACCCTCGACAGCAGGCTCCGCGGGCCGCGCCTGCACCAGTGCCGCCCGTTCTTCCTGCGGCAGCACCTGAATATCGGTCCACCACTTCGCGAGCTCCGGATCGGCCACGCCCACTTGTGCACGCAACAGCAGGAAATCATACGCTGCCCGAAAACGCGGATGCTGCAGCAAGCTCAACGATTTGAGGCCGCTGCGGCGGTTGAAGCGCGGCTGCAACATCAAGAGCTCCCGCATGGGTATGGCGAAGCGCCGCGGAATCGCCACGCGCGACTGCTGCGCACGCAGCACCGTGTCGCAAGCCTGCATCAGCAGCGCCAGATCCGGTGCCGGCCCCGCCTGGCGCTCGTTGAGCTCGCGCAGCACGGCACTCCACAGCAGTACCGCAAACAGAAAGGTCGGCGTCACCGGTTTGTCGGCCGCGATGCGCTCGTCCGTATTGATGAGGCCGCGCTCGAGCATCTCCTCGGCGTAGGCGTACGGCGGCATCGCGAACGCGGCGGCGGACTGCGGAAACAGATGTTCGAACAGCCCGTATTTCTGCAGCAGCCGATACGACTTTGCGCCGAAGCCCGACAGGAACAATTTCAAACACTCATCGAACAAACGCGCCGGCGGCACTCCGTCCAGCAAGTGCGCGAGTTTGCCGATCGGCGCCTCGGTCGCAGGTTCGATGGAGAAGTCGAGCTTGGCCGCGAACCGCACCGCGCGCAGCATGCGCACCGGATCCTCCCGGTAACGGGTTTCCGGATCACCGATCAATTTCAGCCGGCGCGCCCGCACATCGCTCACGCCATCGACGAAGTCCCAAATCGAAAAGTCATCGATGTTGTAATAAAGACCGTTGGCCGCGAAATCACGCCGCCAGACGTCCTCTTCGATCGTGCCGTAAATATTGTCGCGCAGGATTCGCCCCCGCTGATCGAAGGCGCGATGTTCGGAGTCGCTCGGCGCAACGAAATCGGCATCCGCCTCGCCGACGGAATCGGTCACACCGCCCTCATTGACCGAATCCGGTTCGATGTCCTCCGCATCCTCCCGTTCCGGCGCCGCCGCCGCGCGGAAAGTCGCGACCTCGATGATCTCCCGGCCGAAATGCACGTGGGCCAGGCGAAAACGCCGGCCGATCAAGCGGCAATTGCGAAACAGACGCCGCACCTCTTCGGGCAGGGCGTTGGTCGCCACGTCGAAGTCCTTCGGTGTAATGCCGAGCAGCAGGTCGCGGACCGCCCCGCCGACCAAAAACCCCTGATAGCCCGCCTCTTTAAGGCGATAGAGGACTTTCAAGGCGTTCGGCGAGATCGCTGCACGTGAAATCGAATGCTCGGAGCGAGGGATTACCAAAGGGGGAAATGGCGTCGACGATGCGTTCAAAAAGGAGGGTTCCGCTTGAGTCCAAAAAATTGGCCCGTATACTAGCAGCCCTCCTGGGTTCTTAGCGCCCAGATCCGCAAACAAGCTCCCTTCGTCTAGAGGCCTAGGACATTGCCCTCTCAAGGCAAGTACACGAGTTCGAATCTCGTAGGGAGCGCCATTAAAAACAATAACTTATGGTTTTCGGACCAGCGACAGTGCTTCGAGCAGCTCGGGTGCCTTCGCCGACTCGTTCGAGCCCGGCCCTCCGCGTGACCCGGCATATGATCCGCCTGTTGCCACGATTTCATGGCAAAACGCTATAACTGTGGTGTTGAAATCGCCTTTAGCGGGGGTAGCATTTCTCTGGGAATCGATGAATTGGAGGTCGCTGCTTTGCACGAGCCGTGGCTAAGATTTCCGGTGGTCTGCCCCAGGTGTCGGCGCGAAGAACTCAGTGCTTTGCCGGTCGCGGGTATCGCGGCCGCACTACTCAACGGCAGCGCTATACCACTCCACGTAAGTTGTCATGATATTTATTGGCACGCATCCCTCATCGAGATCGAACAGCTGCGAGAATATCTGATCGTCGTAGGGATCGGAATCGAACGAGTTGCTGAAGCTAATCACCCTTCAATGGAGGCTAGTTCCATGCCTCTCGACAAAACAGGATTTGCGCAAGGCATCGTTAGCCTTGAGCGTTACGGCGTGACCTATACCGGACAGTGGGTCACGACGGGGAATCGGATCTCCGTCTATTGGAACTCGCAGGAAGATTCGTGTCTGCTCGGCATGTTCCAAAAGCAACCGGAAAACCTTGCTCGGATGCTGTTGCTGGACTTGGTCAAGCGGGAACTCACGAAGCACGAGATCGACGCACCGACGGATGTTGCAGTTCAACACGAGTAGATTTAGGCAACCCCGGCTGAGGCAAACACCTGAGTATGGCTTCGTCTTTATTCGCAACGGCGCCGAGCGGCTGTTGATTATGTTCAACCCGCGCGATCCAAACTGCACGGCCGCGCAGTCGTTCAACCCATTTCGCCTGCGTGACACCTACCGTCAAAAATCATTGTAGGCGTTATCTGACTGCGGCACGTGCTATGCGGGGGCGCCTCTGAGCCGATACTCGGGGCACACATGTCAAAGGAAGGACTCTCGAATGAAACGCCCTAGCGCAAAGCATCTAGTAATCGGTGACCAGGTCGATTTCAGCGAATCTAGCGTCCGTGCAAGCGGCGTGGTCATTGAGGATATGGGTCCCGAGTACGTAAAAGTTCAATGGCTCGATTGCCGACTTGCGACGACTCACCGTCGACATGCCCTCGCACTGCGCCGCAGGACTCAGTGATTGGCGGCTCGCGCAGCGCCGAGTACTCTCGTAGAGAGCACCGACGAAATCAAATACTTACGTTTCTAAGTACCCCACCGTACAGACAGCCGGCAAGCGTTAGAACTATTCTCGCTGGTGCTCCACGACTTCATCAAGACGAACCGTGTGGTCTTGATTGATCGATGCCAAGCCATGGTTGCAAGCAGATCTGAACCCAAGCTCACCGACAATAAACTAGATCACGGGATTCCGATATTTCTCGATCAGCTCATTGAAACGCTGACTATTGAGCAAGCTTCCGAGCCTCGCGAGAAGCGAATGGGGCCCAACGCGCCGCGTTCCTCCAATTCCGAAATCGGCTCGATGGCAGCATTGCACGGACGCGATCTACTTGAGCGGGGTTTCACACTCGATCAGGTCGTTCGAGATTATGGAGATGTTTGCCAAGCGGTGACCAATCTTGCCTATGAAACCGGTACGACAATCGAGGTCGACGAGTTTCGCACGTTCAACCAGTGCCTCGACAACGCCATTGCGGGCGCGGTTACCGAATATGCCTTTCGGCAAGCCGAAGTGACCACGGAAGAAGGTTTCCAGGCGCTCAACTCACGGCTCGGGCCCTTGGCCCACGAGCTGAGAAACTTCCTGCATATCGCGATGTACGCAGTGAAGGCGATCAAAGCGGGGAGCGTTGGAATGACGGGCGCAACCGGCGCCGTGCTCGACCGCAGTCTTCTTGGAATGAGAAATCTTATCGACCGTTCACTGGCCGAGGTGCGAGTAACGGCTGGTTTGCCGGCACGCCTGAGAGCCGTTCGACTCGCCGATTTCCTGGGAGAAGTCGCGGCTACATCCTCGCTTGACCCGTTGGCACGCGAATGCTCGTTCAGCGTGAGTCCGGTCGACCCACAAATCAACGACTTATCGCGGGTTTGACTTATGTCTTTTGCAAGCGAGCAACGCGGCACGGCACTTCGGCCAGGGCGGGCGTAATCTGACCTGGAATCTCCTAGTGTTGTTCCCTCTGTGGAAACTGTGCTTAGGCCGGATGCGTGCAAACGTCTCCGGCCTTTTTTCTTATGGCTCTGTTGCCCGCGCCGCGGCGATCGGCGGCCAATTCGCCGATTGCACTTCTTAACAAAGGCTATTTAAATATTGTCACTATTCCGCGCTAACATTTTCCTCCTCGACCTGGAGGGCTCACCCCATGCGGATCTTGAGACGAGGTGTGTTGACTGTCGCCGGCAAAGCGTCCGTCAAAGCGCTGCAAGCTCGCGCTGATACGGTCCGGGCGGCATCCGATGCGCCGGGCGAAAAGCCGATCTCTCGCAATGAGATTCTCGAGGAGCTGAGCGCGGCTGCGCGCGAGGCCCTAAAGTCAACTGAGGAACCTAAGGTCGGCTGATTCCGCGTCATCCACGACGTGATCAAAGTGAGCGCCACTCTGTACGTGGCGTTCTACTCTACGAATGGCGGAGTCAGGGCTGTCAAGTCGTCACGCGTATTGTCGAACTCGAGCCGCCGCTCGGCGATGAAAAGGTGATCGAGAAATTCGAGACGTACGTGATCGGCGATCGTCTGCACATTATTTACGAGAACAATCTTGTTTCCGGCCACTGGGGCACGGGAATTTTGCTCTACAAAATGCAAAACACCTCGCACCAGGTACCCGCAGAATCACGGCCATCATTCGCCGATCGATTTGCACATTGCGGCAGCAAAAATTGCAGCTAAGATGAGGCTTCTCGAGCGACAACCAACAATTCAAGAATGGAGTTCGGATGCGTAGCCTATTTTACACGACGATGCTGCTCATGGCGGCCGGCATGGCGGCTCCTGCCCTTGCCGACGAAGGAATGTGGACCTACGACAATTTCCCCGCGGCCAAGATGCAGGCGGCCTACGGCTGGGCGCCGGACGCCGCATGGCTGGAGCACGCCCGCCTCGGCAGCATCAGGCTGACGCTTGGCTGTTCCGCCAGCCTGGTCTCGTCCGATGGGCTGGTCATGACCAACCATCATTGCGCGCGCGAATGCGTCAGCGATCTCGCGGATGCACAGCACGACTATATCGCGCATGGCTTCTACGCCGCGTCGCTCGCGGATGAGAAAAAATGCCCGGCGATGGAGGCCAACCAGCTGGTCAACATCTCCGACGTGACGCCGCAAGTCGAGGCGGCCACCAGCGGAAAATCGGAACGTGCGTTCCATGAGGCGGAGCGGGCCATCAAGGCGCAAATCGAAAGTGCCTGCGGCACCGCGGCCGACGTGCGCTGCCAGGTGGTGACGCTGTACGCGGGCGGCGTTTACAATTTATACAAGTACAAGCGCTATCAAGACGTGCGCGTGGTGTTCGCCCCCGAGGAGGACGCCGCATTCTTCGGCGGCGACCCGGACAACTTTACGTTTCCCCGCTTCGATTTGGACACGGCCTTCGTGCGCATCTACGACAACGGCAAGCCGCTGCGCACGAACACTTATTTGAAATTCGCGAGCAAGGGCGTGAAGCAGGGCGATATCGCCGTGACGAGCGGCAACCCCGGTTCCACCGAACGCGAAGACACCCTCGCGCAACTCGAGTTCCAGCGCGACGAGGCGCAGCCGTTCGTGTTGATCATGTATTCGGAATTGCGCGGCATTCTCACCGAGTTTGCGACCAAAGGAGCGGAACAGGCGCGCACGTCGAAGACGCTGCTCTTCTCGATCGAAAATTCTCTCAAGGCGTACAAGGGCCGCCAGCTCGCCCTGGTGCAGGGATCGATCATTGCCGACAAGGCGCGAACCGAAGCCGATTTCCGCAAGCGCGTGGCGGCCGATCCGAAACTGGCCGCAAGCTTCGGCGGAGCGTGGGATGCGGTGGCGGCGGCGGTGTCGCACAACCGCGGTATCTATGTGCGCAATGCCCTGCTGGAGCGATTGCCGACGCGGCTCTCCGACCTGTTGGGTCACGCGGTCCATCTCAACCGCTATGCCGCCGAAGTCCGCAAACCGGACGGGCAGCGCCTGGAGGAATACGCGGACGCCAACTTCCCGGCGCTGCGGCAGCAGATCGTCTCGCCGTCGCCCATTCACGCGGACCTCGAGAAGACCATGCTCACCTGGTGGCTCACCAAGGTACGCGAATGTCTGGGCACGACCGATCCCGACGTGCGTGCGCTGCTCGGCAAGCGCAGCCCCGAAGAGATCGCGAACGCGTTGGTCGACGGCACCAAGCTGAGCGATGCTGCGCTGCGCGCGCAACTGTTGGCCGGCGGCGCGAGCGCAATCGATGCGTATCATGATCCGCTCATCGATTTTGCGCGTGCGCTCGACGCACCCGCCCGCGCGGTTCGCGCTGACTACGAGAACAACGTCAAGGCGGTGACGACCAAGAACAGCGGGCTGATTGCCAAGGCACGCTTCGCCCTGGACGGGAAGAGCACGTACCCGGATGCGACATTTACCCTGCGGTTGTCGTACGGTGCGGTGTCGGGTTACCAAGAGGATGGGCGCAATGTCGCGCCGACGACGAATTTCGCCGGCGCTTACGCCCACGCGACGGGACGCGACCCGTTCAAACTGCCCGATAGCTGGATGACGGCAGAAAAAGCGGTCGATCCCAATGCGCAGCTGAATTTCATGTCAACCGACGACATCATCGGCGGCAATTCAGGATCGCCTGTGATCGGACGCGGCGGCGAGGTGATCGGTCTGATCTTTGACGGCAACATCCAGTCGCTGGGCGGGGACTTCGGTTATGACGGCACCGTCAATCGGGCGATTGCCGTCGACGTCACCGGCATCACCGAAGCGCTGAAGCATATCTATCACGCGGACCGCTTGGTGAAGGAGCTGACCCGCTAAAACATCGCTCATTTAACCGTAACGGCGTCTCCGTCTGCGATTGGCGACGCACCCACTGTCAACGCGGCCGGCGATGGTCCGTTGGTGCAGGCAACAGCGAAGCAACGATGCTCTCGCAAAAGTGCCCGGGACAATTATCGTTAAATGAGGAGATCGATCATGGTCCGCAGTACATCTCGATTATTGCCGGTCGGCATCGCCGCCGCACTGATCGCCGCTTGTGGCGGCGGCGGTTCCGGCGGCAGCAGCACCGCCCCGCTCAACGCAGGCAGCGCAAACCGGCAACGTCTCGATGGTCGTCAGCGACGCATCCACCGAAGACTGGGCGACGATCGGCGTCAAAGTGCTGTCGATCGCACTGGTACCGCAAGGCGGCGGCGCTAATGTCACCGTCTACACCGCGCCGGCGATGGCGCCCGTACCATCAACCTGGCGCAACTGGACCAGATTGCCGAAATACTCGGCAATGCCAGCGTGCCGGTCGGCACCTATACCGCGGCCGTGCTCACCGTCAGCGCAAATCCCGGCGACGTGCTGCTGACGGTGGCGGCCGATCCGGAGGCGGGCTTCATCGCGGCGCCGGCTCGACCATTCCGCCGCTGATCAGATTCAAGTGCAGCACACTCAGGGCATGGCGCCGAATCTGACCGTGCCCGTCAAGGTGAACTTCGAGTCGCCGCTGGTGGTCACCGCGGGCCAGAGCAACGCGCTGGACTGGAATTCGATCTTGCGCATCCCGCCTTCCTGGTCGGCCACGTGCCGCCGGGCGCTGGGAATACTTTGTGGGCGGTCAACTTCGACGGGCCCCGTGCGCCACCGTCCGCTGCACGATCTGACTCGGCTGGTGTTGCGGCATCTGTACGGCGACGTGACGGCGATCGCGTCGGACAACGGCTCCATCACGGTCACCAAGGAGTTCCCCACGGAACCCCCGGTGAACTCCGGAGACGGCCGTCGCCACGACTCAGTCGCTGCAAATCTTGGCGGACGCGACCAACGGCACGATTTTCTACGACGTGGATGCGAAGACGCGCACCGTCATCAAGGATTTCTCCGCGGAGTCGTCGTTGCCGGGCAAGTCGGTGCGCATCGCGGCTCGCTACCAGGAGGACGGCACGCTGGTGGCCACCCGAGTCTGGGCCAGCAGTCAGTTCAATAATGTTTGGCTGAGCCCCGAGGGTCACGTGCTGCATGTCGACACCACCAACGATGTCGTCACCGTGGCCAGCGAGTCCGGCGGCGGCGTCGACCTGACCGTCGACGCCAACACGCAGTTCTTCTTCCGGCAACCGCAAAATCCCGCGGCCGACTCCATGCCCATCGGCACCGGTACCGCGATTTCTCGCGAACCACGATCTGGTGCGCGGCTTCAAGGTCCATGCCAGCGTGGTCGATCCGCTCGCGGTTCCGCTGGTGGCACAGAGCATCGACATCGAGACGGCCGTGTATGACGGTCAGATCTCCGCCGCCGACGCGACGGGTTTCACCATGACCCGTCTGTTCAGAACGGCGAAGGACGACTACGTGTACACGCTCGACTACATTGCGACACGACCCCCAACGGAACGGACGACAGCGGCAACCCCATCATGGGATTCAAGTGGTGGAATTTTGCCTATCCGACGCGTGTTGACCAGCGGCACGACCGGCGATTGGTT
>CAVUYL010000015.1:0-11649 GCA_963745705.1 uncultured Gammaproteobacteria bacterium
GTTTTCAATCCGAACCACCAGAAGCCGGGCTCCACGAGCAGCGAATCCGCCGGCAGCCACCCGTCGAACGGCGACAGCCAGCCGCCGAAGAAGAAGATCACCGTCAGCGCCGAGATCAGAATCATATTGACGTATTCGGCGATGAAGAACAGCGCGAACGCCATGCCCGAGTAGTCGACGTGAAACCCGGCGACGATTTCCGATTCGCCTTCAGCCACGTCGAACGGCGCGCGGTTGGTCTCCGCCACGCCCGAGATGAAGTACACCAGCAGCAGGGGGAACAGCCAGGTCCAATTCCAGCCGAACAGGCCGGCCTGTGCGCGAATGATGTCGCCGATGTTGAGGCTGCCCGACGCCATCAACACGCCCACCATGGCGAAGCCCATCGCGATTTCATAGGCGACGATCTGCGCCGCCGAGCGCATCGCACCCAAGAAGGCGTATTTGGAGTTGGCCGCCCATCCCGCAAGAATGATGCCGTACACGCCCATCGAGGTCAGCGCCAGGATGTAGAGCAGGCCCGCATCGATGTTGGCGAACGCATGCTCCGGCCGCAGCGGAATTACCGCCCAGATGGCGAGCGACGGAATCAACGCCAGGAACGGCGCCAGGCGAAACAGAAAACCGTTCGAATCCGCCGGAATGATGATTTCTTTGAAGATGAGCTTGACGACGTCGGCAAACGGCTGCGCCAGACCCGGAATCAACAAACCACCGATGCGGTTCGGACCTTTGCGCGCTTGAATCCAGCCGATGACCTTGCGTTCCGCCAGCGTGTAGAACGCCATGGTCAGGATGATGCACACCATGACCATCAAGGTCTGCACGGCGAGCAGGAACGGATAGGTCCAATATGGCGTGATCGCGCCGGACAGCCAATCGCGAATGGGGCTCCAATCCCACATTTCAGATCACGGTGCGGGTCATGCGCCCGTCCTTGGTTTTCGCCAAGGCCTCGGATCCGCGCACCAGCGCATCGCACTGATACGGCGGAATGTCCACCCACGAGCCCGCCGGCTTCGGTCCCTCGGGCATGGCCGCCGCGCCGACGCCGCTGCTCGTTGCCGCGACGCGCTCGCCGCACGAGATGCGCAATGCGTCGCGAATTTCCTCGGAGCTCACATAGTCGATGCCCTGCAAATTCAGCAAGTTCGCGAGCACGCGCAACACCTTCCAGCCCGGCCGGCTCTCGCCCGGCAGTTTCGCGGCGCCCGCCCAGCTTTGCCAGCGTCCCTCGGCATTGACGAAGGTGCCGGAGGTCTCGGCAAAGGATCCGATGGGCAGCACCACGTGCGCCGAAGCGCGCAGGCTTTCCGGCAGATGCGTGGTGATGGCGACCACCAATTCGGCTGTGGCCAATGCGCGCGCATCGACGCCAAAGTCGGACGCCGGATCGATGCCGCCGAATAGGACATAGGCGGCGAGAGCGGACTCCAGCATGGAGCGCGCCGACAGGCCAACCGCGACGGCCGGTGCGCCGCCCGGTTCACGGTGCGGCACCGCGCCCGCCAGGTACGCCCCGGCCGCGTTGGCGCCCTCGGTGACGCAGCCCACGCTCGCGGCGCATAGCTCCGCGAGCATCGCCGCCAGCGCCTTGAGCTGCGAGTAGGCCGGGTGTCGCTGCGCCAGCGTGCCGAGGATGACGGCACGGCGCGCGCCGTTCGTCAGCGCGGCGACCAGCGCGCGGTGCGAATCACTGATTTCCGCGGCGGCGACGCCAGCCGGCACCGGCTTGTTGACCGCCGCGGCCGCGGCCCGCACCACGCCCGCCAATTCGCCGACCAGATCGGTTTCGGCCAAGGCATGGGCCGCAACCGGGAACATGTAGTCGAAGCGGCGAGGATTGAGGAAGCCCACCTTGGCACCGTTCGTCCTGATGGCGGCCTTGCGGATGCGATGCGCCAGCATCGGCACCTCATGCCGCAAATTCGAACCGATCACGAGCACGCCGTCGAGTCGTTCGACGTCGGCGATCTTGAGGCCGAGGCTGGGGAAGGCCGCATCGTGTTGCTGCGCGCGAAAATCCAGCTGGCGCAGGCGATGATCGATGTTGGCGCAGCTCGTGCCCCGCGCAATTCGGGCGAGCAGGTACAATTCCTCGACCGTGGCCATCGGCGAGCCCAAGAATCCCGTGGCGGCTGCGCCGCGCTGCGCCGACACTTTCTGCAGGCCTTCCGCGGCCGCGGACAGCGCCACTTCCCAGTCCACGACCTGCAGCACCCCATCGATGCGCACCATGGGTTGCGACACGCGATCCGCCGAATACATGCCTTCGAAGCCGAAGCGATCGCGGTCCGCGATCCAGGTCTCGTTGATCTCTTCGTTTTCGCGCGGCACCATGCGCATCAGTTTGCCGCGCAGCACGTGCGCATAGAGATTGGTGCCGAACGCATCATGCGGCGACACCAGCGGCTGCTGCGTCATCTCCCAGGCGCGCGCGTGATAGCGGAACGGCTTGTTGTTGAGTGCGCCGACCGGACACAGATCGATGATATTGGCGGAGAGCTCGTGATCGACGCTGTGTTCGATGTACGTGCCCACCTCCATGTGCTCGCCGCGGCCCGTGGTGCCCATTTGCGGATAGCCTTGTATCTCCTGCCCGAATCGAACGCAACGCGTGCAATGAATGCAGCGTGTCATGTCGGTCGATACCAGCGGACCCAAATTCTTGTCCTTGACCACTCGCTTGCGTTCGCTGAAGCGGGAGATGTCGCGGCCGTAGCCCAACGCCAAATCCTGCAGTTCGCACTCGCCGCCCTGATCGCAGATCGGGCAGTCGAGGGGATGGTTGATCAGCAGAAATTCCATGGTCGCGCGCTGCGCGGCAACGGCTTTCGGCGACTTGGTGAATACCTTCATGCCTTCGGTCACCGGCGTGGCGCAGGCCGGCAGCGGCTTCGGAGCCTTCTCCACCTCGACCAGGCACATGCGGCAATTGGCCGCGACGGTGAGTTTGTCGTGATAGCAGAAGCGCGGAATGTAGATGTGCGCCGGATCCGTGACCTGCATGATCATCTGGCCCTTGCGGGCTTTCAGCGGCACGCCGTTGACTTCGATATTGACCGTGTCGTCGCTCATCGTGTGCCCTATGCCGCCACGGCCGCGGCCGCAGCGCCCGCACCCGCTTGATCGTCGACGATCGAGCGGCCCTTGTGCTCGATCATGTATTGGAACTCGTGGCGGAAGTGCTTCAGAAAGCTCTGTACCGGCCACGCCGCCGCATCGCCGAGCGCACAGATGGTGTGGCCCTCGATGCGATTGGCTACATCCAGCAACAGGCCGAGATCCTCGCTTCTGCCCTGCCCCGCAATGATTCGCTTCAGCATGCGATCCAGCCACCCCGTCCCCTCGCGGCAGGGCGTGCATTGACCGCAGGACTCGGACATGTAAAAGCGCGCCAGCCGCTCCAGCGCGCGCACCATGCACGTCGTTTCATCCATGACGATGACGGCACCGGTGCCGAACGACGAGCCGGCCTTCTTGAGCGAGTCGTAGTCCATGTTGACGCCCCACATCACCTCGGCGGGCAGCACCATGCAGGATGAGCCTCCGGGGATGACCGCCTTGAGCTTGCGGCCCTTCCACACCCCGCCGCAAAGTTCCATGAGATCCTTGAAGGGAATCCCCATGGGCAATTCCAAATTGCCGGGCTTGTTCACGTGGCCTGAGACGGAAAAGATCGCGGTGCCCCCGGAATTCACCGGCCCCAAGCCCGCAAACCACGCCGCCCCTTTGCGCATGATGGTCGGCACGGAGGCAAAGCTCTGCGTGTTGTTGATGGTGGTGGGTTTGCCGAACAGGCCGAAGTTGGCGGGAAACGGCGGCTTGAAGCGCGGCTTGCCGGGCTTGCCCTCGAGAGATTCCAGCAGCGCCGTCTCCTCGCCGCATATATAGGCGCCCGCGCCGATGAACATGTGCAGATCGAAATCCACGCCGCTGCCGAGAATGTTCTTGCCGAGCAATCCGGCCGCATAGGCTTCGGCCAACGCGGCTTCGAAGCGCGGAATGGGCTCGCCCAAGAACTCGCCGCGAATATAGTTGTAGCCCACGGTGGCCGTCATCGCATAGCCGCCGATGGCCATGCCCTCGATGACCGAATGCGGGTTATAGCGCAAAATGTCGCGGTCATGGCAGGTGCCGGGCTCGGATTCGTCGGAATTGCACACGGCATATTTCTGCACCGGCGAGCTGCGCGGCATGAAGCTCCATTTCACGCCCATCGGAAAAGCCGCGCCGCCTCTGCCGCGCAGTCCCGACGCCTTGACTTCCTCGATGATTTTCTCGCGCGGCGTCTGCTCGCGCAGGATCTTTTCCCAGGCCTGATAACCGCCGCCCTGACGGTAGCCTTGCAGCGTCCAGGGACTCTCGTGCTGCAGCGCTTCGAAACACACCAGGTTCTTCTCGTAAGCCACTCTTAAGCTCCGCTCATGTCAGATCATCCAGAATCTTGTCGATGCTCTCGGAGGTAAGATTCTCGTGGAACACGTGATCGACCATCATCATGGGGGCGCCGGTGCAAGCCGCCAGGCACTCCTCTTCGCGCTTGAGATAGATCCGCCCGTCGGGAGTGCTTTCGCCCGTCTTGATCCCGAGCTTGTTCTCGACCCGGTCGACGATCTCCTGCGCGCCGCGCAGCATGCAGGAAATGTTGGTGCAGACCGATACGTGATGGCGGCCCACCGGCTTGGTTTCGAACATCGAATAAAACGACGCCACCTCGTAGACGTGGATGGGCGCGAGCCCGAGGTAGGCGGCCACGGCATCCATGAGCTCGGTGGTCAGGAACCCATTGTTCTCGTGCTGCACGGCGTGCAGCGCGGATATCACCGCGGATCGCTTGCGCTCGGGCGGAAACTTTTCCACCCACCGGTCGATTTCTTCGCGCACATGTGCAGGCAGCTGCGCGCTCATCGGTCGATCTCGCCAAAAACGATGTCTTGGGTTCCGATCACCGCCACGACGTCCGCCAGCATATGCCCGCGAACCATTTCATCGAGCGACGCCAGATGCGCAAAGCCCGGCGCGCGCACTTTCAGGCGATAAGGTTTGTTCGCGCCGTCTGAGACGAGGTAAACCCCGAGTTCGCCCTTCGGCGCCTCGACGGCGGCGTAGGTCTCGCCTTCCGGCACGCAATACCCCTCCGTCATGAGTTTGAAATGATGGATCAGCGATTCCATGTCGCCTTTCATCTGTTCGCGCCGCGGCGGACGCACCTTGCGGTCGTCGATCATGACGGAGCCGGGATTTGCCTTCAGCCAGGCGACGCACTGCTCGACGATGCGGGTCGACTGGCGCAGCTCCTCGATGCGCACCAAGTAGCGGTCGTAGCAATCGCCGTTGACTCCCACCGGAATGTCGAAATCCATGCGATCGTAGACGTCGTACGGCTGCTTTTTGCGCAGGTCCCACTCGATGCCGGAGCCGCGCAGCATGGGGCCCGAAAATCCGAGCTGCAGCGCCCGCTCCGGCGTCACCACGCCGATGTTCACGGTGCGCTGCTTCCAGATGCGGTTGTCGGTGAGCAGCGTCTCGTACTCGTCGATGCACGCGGGAAAGCGCTTGGTGAAGTCCGCGATGAAATCCAGCAGGCCGCCCGAGCGCCGCTGATTGAGGCGGTCCACGTCCCTCTTGCTGCGCCACTCCGAATACTGGTACTTGGGCATCGTGTCCGGCACATCCCGGTACACGCCGCCCGGCCGGTAATACGTGGCGTGCATGCGGGTGCCCGACACCGCCTCGTAGCAGTCCATGAGATCTTCGCGCTCGCGGAAGCAGTACAGAAAAACCGTCATGGCGCCGATGTCGAGGCCATGCGCCCCCAACCACATCAGATGATTGAGAATCCGCGTGATCTCATCGAACATCACGCGGATGTATTGCGCGCGCAGCGGCGGCTCCATCCCCAGCAGCTTTTCGATCGCCATCACATAGGCGTGCTCGTTGCACATCATCGACACGTAGTCCAGCCGATCCATGTAGCCGATCGACTGATTGAAGGGCTTGCTCTCGGCGAGCTTCTCGGTGCCGCGATGCAGCAGCCCGATGTGGGGGTCGGCCTTTTGTATGACCTCGCCGTCCATCTCCAGCACCAGACGCAGCACGCCGTGCGCCGCCGGGTGCTGAGGCCCGAAGTTCATGGTGTAGTTGCGGATCTCAGCCACTGGCTTTTCCGTTCGCGCCGACCGGCGCGTTGGTCAGTTGCGGATCATAGCGATTGTCGTGGCGAATCACCTTCGGCACCAGTACGCGCGGTTCGATGCTCACGGGTTGGTACACGACGCGCGCCTTCTCCGGGTCGTAGCGGACTTCGACATTGCCCGACAGCGGAAAATCCTTGCGGAAGGGATGACCGATGAAGCCGTAGTCGGTGAGCAAGCGGCGCAGATCCGGGTGGCCCCTGAACAAAATGCCGAACAGGTCGAAGGTTTCGCGCTCGAACCAATCGACGCCGGCCCAGATGCCGGCCACGGAATCCACCATGGGTTCGGCGTCATTGGGACAAAACACGCGCAGGCGCAGCCGCTGATTGAGCGCTATCGAGAGCAGGTGGTACACGACGGCAAAGCGGCGGCCGGGAATCACGGCAGTCGCCTCAATCTTCTCTTGGGCTCCGCGGGCGACGCCGCGGCTGAAACCCGAGGTGGTGGCGTCCTGGGTCTTCCACTCGGCATGTCCGTACTCGAGGTAATCCACGCCGCAAACGTCCATGCACATCTCGAACTTGAGGTCCGCGCCGTCGCGCAGCACCGCGGCCGTCTCGAGCAGCTGGGCGGCGGGCACTTCGTAGGTCAATTCGCGCGTGTGGTTGGCAACTGCCTGCAATTTTCCGGGCAGCGCCGCCGCAACGGCAGCCGCAAGAGCCTCGAGGCGGGTCGGCGCTACCACCACCGCCGCATCGCTCGAATCCACGCTCATCGGATGATCGCCTTGTTGCGCTTGATCTTGTTCTGCAGCTGAATGATGCCGAACAGCAGGGCTTCGGCGGTCGGCGGGCAGCCCGGAACGTACACATCCACGGGGACGATGCGATCGCAGCCGCGCACCACTGCGTACGAGTAGTGGTAGTAGCCGCCGCCGTTGGCGCACGAGCCCATGGAAATTACCCAGCGAGGCTCCGCCATCTGGTCGTACACCTTGCGGAGCGCGGGCGCCATCTTGTTGACCAAGGTCCCGGCGACGATCATCACGTCGGATTGGCGCGGACTCGGCCGGAACACCACCCCGAAGCGGTCGAGGTCGTAGCGCGCCGCGCCGGCATGCATCATTTCCACCGCGCAGCAGGCGAGGCCGAAGGTCATCGGCCACAGCGAGCCGGTACGCGCCCAGTTGATGAGCTTGTCGACGGTGGTCACTTCGAAGCCGCGCACGGTGCTGGTGTCGGCGGACACGGCCTCTAGTCCCATTCAAGCGCCCCTTTCTTGTAGTCGTAGACCAGGGCGACGACCAGGACCAGCGCGAAGATCAGCATGGCGAGCAGGCCGAAGGAGCCGGTCACGCGCAGCGACACGGCCCAGGGAAAGAAGAACGCGATCTCGAGATCGAACACGATGAAGATGATCGCGACCAGGTAGTAGCGGACGTCGAACCGCACCCGGGAATCCTCGAACGCTTCGAAGCCGCATTCGTAGGGCGAGAGCTTTTCCGCATCCGGACGGCGCGGCCCCAGGATCCATCCGATGACGAACAACGCGAGCCCCAGGACGGCGGCCAATGCCATAAAAATCAAAATCGGTAGGTACTGTCGCAGCATCATCAGCGTCCGAGCACGTCAATTGACCATAATTGTACCAGCCAGGCACGTGTTGCGTCGCGTAAAGGACGGCAACACGAAATTAACGCTGCATTAACATTAAAGAGATGGTGCCGACGGCCGGAGTCGAACCGGCACAGGTTGCCCCACTAGCCCCTCAAACTAGCGCGTCTACCAATTTCGCCACGTCGGCCGAGAAAACACTGTCACTCACCTGAGATTACTTCGGCGGTGCCGCCGGACTCGGTGCAGCAGGCGGAGTCGCCGGCGCCGCCGGCTGCGTCGCTGTCGCCGCCTGCGCTGCGCGCTCCAACACACTGGACGGCTCGGCGGTCGGGCGCGCACCCAAGTACGCGAGCGTCAAGCTGGTGGCGAAGAACATTGCCGCGAACACCGCCGTCAATTTCGAAAACAAGGTACTGGTGCCGCGGGCGCCGAACACCGTGCCGGATGCCCCCGAACCAAATCCGGCCCCGGCCTCCGCGCCCTTACCGCGCTGCAGGAGCACGAGCCCGATGATCATCAGCGCCAGCAGCACATGCACACCCAAAATAAACGCACGCAACATAGAAATCTCTCAATGGCGAACGGCCGCGGCCGCGCAAATCTTCTGAAACTCATCAGCGCTCAGGGAAGCGCCACCTACCAATCCGCCATCCACGTCGGGCATGTCGAACAGCTCCGCGGCATTGCCGGCCTTGACGCTGCCGCCGTAGAGGATCCGCAAATGGCGCGCCATCTTAGCATCTTGCGCATGAATTCGATTGCGCAGGAACAAGTGCACCTCCTGCGCCTGTTCCGGCGAGGCCGTACGCCCGGTTCCAATGGCCCACACGGGTTCGTAGGCGAGGATGGCCCGCGCAAACCCGCCGATCCCGTGCATCGCGATCACCGCGTCGAGCTGCCGGCCGACGACCGCTTCGGTGAGCTTCGCCTCGCGCTCCTCCAGGGTCTCTCCCGACGCAAAGCACCGGCGTGAGCCCGGCGGCCAACACGGCCGCAAACTTGCGCGCCACCAAGGCATCATCCTCGTGATACCAGCGGCGCCGCTCCGAGTGGCCCACGATCACGTAGCTGCACCCCACATCCTTGAGCATGGCGGCACTTACCTGACCTGTGAACGCGCCCCCGGATTCGGCACACACGTCCTGCGCACCGACGGCGATCGGACTGTCCTCCAACATGCGCACGGCATCGTTCAAATAGACGTAAGGCGGAAAAACCACCATGTCGATCGGCCAGTCGGCCTTCAGGCTCATCTCCAATTCGGCGAGCAAGGCTTGATTGGCGGCTCGGGAACCGTGCATTTTCCAATTACCCGCGACCATCTGACGACGCATAGGCACACCTTTGGGCGATTTGCCCTGCGGGAAAGGCGGCGAAGATTAGCCGCGCAGCGGGCTAACTGCAAGCCCTCAAGGGTTGGGGTGTTTCGGCAGCTCCGCGGCGGCTTCCACGACCGCTGCAATCTCGCGCGCGCCCTGCTTGACCAGCCCGGCATCGTACCCCTCGACCATTACGCGGATGACGGGCTCGGTGCCGGAGGCCCGCAGTACGATGCGGCCGCGCCCATCGAAGCGCCGCTCCACTTGCTGCGCCACTTTCACCACCGTGGGTTCCTGCAGCGGATCGAAGCGCGTGGCCACGCGCACGTTGAGCAGCACCTGCGGGTACTTGCGCATGCCGGCACTGAGCTCGGCCAGGCCGGCCCCGGTGCGCTTCATGACGCTGAGCACCTGCAGGGCGCTCACCAAGCCATCCCCGGTGGTGGTTTTGTCCAGGCACAGGATATGACCCGAGGTTTCACCCCCGAGGGTTCCGCCCACTTCATTGAGCATGGCGAGCACGTGGCGGTCGCCGACCTGGGCGCGGCGAAACTCGATGCCGCTTTCCGCCAGGGCGTGCTCCAACCCGAGGTTGCTCATCACGGTGCCGACCACCGGGCCCTTGAGCTCGCCCCGATCCTGCGCCGCCTTGGCCAGGATGTAGAGCAGCTGATCGCCATCCACGCAGCGCCCGAGCTCGTCCACCATCACCACCCGATCCCCATCGCCGTCGAGCGCCATCCCGAGCTGCGCCCGCACTCCGGGAACGGTCAGCTGCAAGAGCTCCGGTGCCGTCGATCCGCAACCATCGTTGATGTTGCGGCCGTTCGGCGAGCAGCCGATGGGCACGATCTCAGCGCCCAGGTCGGCGAGTACGCGCGGCGCCACCTTGTAGCCCGCGCCGTTCGCGCAATCGATGACGATCTTGAAACCCTGCAAATTCATGCCGGACGGAATCGTCGAGGCGCAGAACTGCTGATACTGGGTGCGGCTGCGGTCGATGCGGATCGCCTTGCCCAGCAGCCGCGATTCCTGGGTCAACACCGGCTCATCGAGCAGACGTTCGATGGCGCTTTCCGCCTCATCCGAGAGCTTGCTGCCGGTGGCGTCGAAGAACTTGATGCCGTTGTCCTGGTAGCTGTTGTGCGAGGCGCTGATCACGACGCCGAAGCTGCAGTCGAGGCGCTGCGTCATGTACGCGATGCCCGGCGTCGGCAGCGGGCCGATCAGCATGACATCGACGCCCGCGGCAACGAATCCCGCTTCCAGCGCCGACTCGAACATGTATCCGGAAACCCGCGTGTCCTTGCCGATGAGGACGCGGCCGCCGCCGGGAGCCAGCACCCGTGCGGCGGCGCTCGCCAGCCGCAGGGCGAAATCCACGGTCATCGGCGCGGTGCCGACGCGGCCGCGCAGACCATCAGTGCCGAAATACCGGCTCAACTGTCGATCCCTTGCAGAACCGCACTCACCATGCCGATCGCATCGCGCGTTGCGGCGACATCATGGGTGCGAATGACGCGTGCGCCCTGGGCGACCGCCAATGCCGCCAAACCCAAACCACCATACAGCCGTTCATCCACCGGCCGCCCCAGGATTCGTCCGATGAAGCTCTTGCGCGAAACGCCGACCAGCAGCGGCGCCATCAGCGCGGCGAAGCGCGGCAATTCTCTCAACAGCGTCATGTTGTGCGCCAACCCCTTGCCAAAACCCAATCCCGGATCGAGTACGATCGCGTCGCGCGCGATCCCGGCCGCGACGCACGCATCGCGTTGGCGCGCCAGGAACTCGCACACCTCGACCACCACGTCATCGTAATGCGGATCATCCTGCATCGTACGCGGCTCGCCTTGCATGTGCATCAGACACACCCCGACTTGGGATACCGCGGCACACTCGCGCGCGCCCGGCGCACGCAACGCGAACACATCGTTCACGATGCAGGCACCTGCCGCGATGGCGGCCGCCATCACCTTAGGCTTGCTCGTGTCGATGGAAATCGCGATATCCGACGCCGCCGCGATGCCTTCGATGACCGGTACAACCCGCGCGATCTCAACCGCCTCATCCACCGGAGCCGCCCCCGGCCGCGTGGACTCCCCGCCCACATCGATGACGGCCGCACCCTCCTCCTCGATTCGCCTGGCACGCGCCAGCGCCGCCGCCGCCGTCGAATAACGGTCGCCGTCCGAGAACGAATCCGGCGTCACGTTCAGGATCCCCATCACAACGGGGCGGCTCAGGTCAATCACTCGCTGTCGACAACGCCAGAGCATCAGAAGAGACTCGATTGCTTACAGTGCTCAAACGGCGGGGTCAGGAGGGCCTGCGGGCAACGGGGGACACAGTTGCCCGCAGGCCCTCCTGACCTCGCCGTGTGATTACCGGAAGCGATCGACACACGGGTGCTGGGGTACGAGCGGGAGGTTGACAACCGGCTCCGCCGTCCGTGGATGCCGGTCGGCCCTGAGTGAACGGCGTAGGGGGATAGAGAGCCTGAAGGCAACTGCTGCCTTGACGTTGCCTTCAGGCTCTCTATCCCCCTATGCCTTGCGCTCAGTGCTGACCTGCGGG
>CAVUYL010000016.1:0-14797 GCA_963745705.1 uncultured Gammaproteobacteria bacterium
CCGGAATAAAGTAGGCGAATGACCAAGCCCGTGAGGTGAAATGTGCGCCCAGAGCGCCGATCATCCAGGAGCGGGCGCCGGTATTCCATAACTCCCAAACGCTGACGAGCAGTGCAATCTCGTACAACGTATGAATGGGAATCCAGAAGCGCTTGCGATCCAGACCCCCGCGCCGCGGCTGAATAATCGCGAGATTGTCGGGCCATACTCTATCGACAAGCAGCGTTTCATAGATTCCGCCACCGAATCCGATTGCGCCGAAGACGAGTGCGATGAGCAGGGTGATCACGACAGAGACGCCTGGCATGGGTCGAAACCTCTTGATACCAACTATTGCACCATCTGTAGACGGTCACGCCGCGACCGACGAAACGAACACACCCTGAATACTCAATAGGTGACCTCGATCGTGCTCAACCATCATGCCGATCAATATCCAAAGGTCGATGCTGCGATTCTCAAACTCGGCCCGCCGCACCCAGTCCTGCAAGGGCAATTCCCGCAGCAGCGCCAACGAGGCAGCTCGCGCGGCGGCGAATCCGTCGATCGCCGCAGGTAACTCCAATTCGATATAGCGCCGCTCAATGGCCATCCGATCCCCGTCCAAATTCTCAAGAACAGGTAACTCCTCCGTCAGAATTCGCCGAATTCGTTTGAGATAGCCTTCTCGTTCTATATCGTGGAGATGCCACACGTCCTCCAATGGCGAAAAGAGGGTTGGATGGGGTTTGATGCGTATCTTCGCTGGATCCATTCGCTCGAACAGATCCCGTAATCGCATCGGCGTCTCTGCAAGCTGCTTGACCGCTGCGTCAATCGTTTCTTGATTCACCAAAATCTCCTGATGTAAGTTCCTCTCGCGAGCCGCCTCGATGTTGAGCTTTCGAGCGCCCAGTTCACTACTTCTTTGCCTTTCTCTCCTCCTCCCTCACCTTCCCACCCACGCCGCGATGCTCGCTTCGTCATACAGCGACACGTGTTCCTTGTGAATCGCTTCAAATGTCGGCCCATCCAGGCGTGCCAGATCACCCGTGGATTGCAACGCAAAGTATGCCTTGGCCAGATTGGAAAAGGCATCCGACCTACCCGCGTAGCGGCATCTGACCTACGCTTTCGCGCGTTCCCTCAAGAACATCGGGTAGGAGGTTCCACCGGCACTTGAGTCGACACCGGAAAGCGCCTGTCGTAAGAGTGTCGATCAATCTTGTCGATCCATTTACCAGTAAGGCCAGTCCGCCTGGCGCTGGCCGCAGCGGCGAGCACCGCGTCCAACGAGGCCATCGCGGCCGGAGTCAAGGTCCTGCGAATCCAGGACAACTTCGACAGTCCTTCGCGGGCAACCTGTCGCTTTGCGACGCTCGGGTTATTAGCTATCACTGCTGTCAGTGGTGACACCGTGGTCGAGTCGTAGTCGTAGTACACCACGGGACACCCCCGGAATGGATTGGGAATTACATTGGGCCGAGGAGAATATGAGCCAAACGGCGCAAACTTTGCATCACCAGAAATGATTATCGAATCCGGGTTCTTCGTCTGGCCGGGTATTCTTCGTCGGGTCGCCATCCCCCCGCCACCGCTGCGGACCGCCGGTCAGGCTCGGCTGGCTATGTAGGAGCCGATCCGGAAATGGCAACGCTAACTTCGGGTGGATGGCGAAGCGTCGCGAGAATGACGCAATAGCGCTCCGTCAGTTGAATGAGGCGCTGGCGAGTCGGCTCATCTAGATCCCCTTCGAGCTCAAAGGCAATCTTAATGTCTTGGATTCCGACTTGCGCAGTCTTGTCGACACCGAGCGTACCGCGCGCGTCCCAAACGCCTTCGGCTACCACCCTTCCGCCCGTCAATGGACAACCCATTGAAGTAGCGACGGCCACGAGCGTAACGCCGGCGCACGCAGCAAGCGCTTCGAGTAGCATATCCGCAGAACACGCATCCGCCCCCGTACCGCCAGCCGCCTGATGCAGTCCGGCCGATCGGAGCGCGCCACCCGAGAGCCGCGCCGCAATTTGCGAAGGATCGAGTACCACTTCCGCGCGCGCGACGATCCGGGCGCTTTCCGGGTTATCGCGGTATTTCTGTTTCAACGGCGCCTGTAGCGACCGCAGCGTGGTAGCGTCCATTTCTTAGCGTCCTCATCAATGTTAGTCGTTGGGTTTTACCATGCATAATCCCTTACTGCCACGGGGCCCCTAATCGATAACTCTCCACTGGTCCGACCTTCTGAATGGCGGCCTGCACGTCCGGGCGCGAACGCGCAGAATCAGTCCTCACGTGTTGGTGCGTTGCACGATGGCGGCTTATATCAGGCAGGAGTAAAAGCGGCTCTGCCGAGGGAGGAAACACAAAACTCAACCTGCCCCGACGCGGGCGCAACACCAAAAAAAGGGGAAAAGCATGTTCAACAAGAGAAGCCTATTTGTTACAGCAACGCTGTTTTCGTTTGGCCTACTCGGTATGTCCGCCGCGCAGGCTGACGACACGCACTGTTACACCAACGCGAGCATCAGGGGCAACTATGCAATCGTTGCCACCTACAGCGCGAACGTCGCGCTGGCGCTGGGTGTAAGGAATTTCGATGGTGCAGGCAACGTCACCGGCACGTTTACACTCAATGCGCCCGTGGAAGGATCCCCAACCGGTGCCCGGACGATCGTCACAGGGACGCAGAAGGGAACCTACACGGTGAATTGCGACGGGACCGGCACGATTACCCGAACCCTCACGTCATCGACTGGCGTCGTAACGACTCAGACGGATGACTTCCTCATCACGAAGGCCACCGAACGAGACGGCCACTTGCTCGCTACGGGTCTTGAAGACATGACCCGAGTGCCCAGCGCGCTTGTGCCGGGCGGCTTGTTTGTGTTCCGCAGTTACACTCGTCGCCCGGATTGAAACCGTTGCTATAGGAGGGCATAGCACCGCAACTAACCCACCAACATCGCAAACTGGAATACAAGAACCGACGCGGTCGTGACGCCCACGGCAAACAGTGCCTGCGCGATCCGGACGGTAAGAGTTTCGTTGTTCATGTGCATTCTCCGTTGGTTTACTCGCTCGAACAGTGAGTAGGTTGCACCGCCCGCCCCTGCACAACAAATTCAATTCCTGATCATCGGTTAAGTGAAACTTAACTCTGCTTCTCGGCCTGCATGGCGAAACCGCGTCATTCCGCAACAATGGAGAATGACTTGGCGCTTAGTCTACAATGCGTTACCTGCATAGCTCGCCGACGCATTGTCATGCCGTACACACCAACGCTCGCAACGCTCGGCTACGTACTCTCGCCTGACCGCAAGCGGGTTCTCATGATCCACCGCAACGCGTGCGGCGACGACCATCACCTTGGCAAGTACAACGGCCTGGGTGGGAAACTCGAAGCAGACGAGGACGTCGCCGCCGGCATGCGCCGCGAAATCAAGGAGGAAGCCGGCATCGAGTGCCTCGACCTGAGCCTTCGCGGCACCATTAGCTGGCCTGGCTTCGGCAAGGACGAGGAAGACTGGTTCGGGTTCCTGTTTGTAGTCACGCGCTTCAAGGGTGTGCCGCTCGAGCGCAACCCGGAAGGCATGCTCATATGGGTCGAAATAGAAAAGGTGACTGAATTGTCCTTGTGGGAAGGCGACCGCTTGTTTCTCTCGTTGGTGTTCGATACCGACCCGCGTCAGTTCCACGGCGTGATGCCGTACCGCGACGGGCGCATGTCAAGTTGGACCTATAGCCGGATCTGACGCCGGTGTAGGGATTTGGAGCAATTCGTGCGTACGCGAATCAAGGTCTCTTGCATCGCTGACGCCGACGAAGCGGCCATCGCTGTTGCATGCGGCGCAGACGCGATCGGACTTGTCGGTCGAATGCCTTCCGGGCCCGGCCCGATTCCGGATGAGCGAATCGCTGCCATCGCGACCCGCCTGCCGCCGCCCATTGCCGGTTTCTTATTGACGTCTGAAACGACTGCCGAGGCAATTGCAGATCACGTACGCCGGACAAGCGTATCGACGGTGCAGATCGTCTCGCATCTCGATCCTCGCGAATCTGCGGGGCTTGCGCGACTGCTCCCGGCCGTGCGGCGCGTTCAAGTAATTCATGTCGAAGATCGCCGCGTACGCCCCTTCGGCGTCGATCTTTGCAGCGGCGTACGAGTAGCCGGGCGCCTCAACCGCGAACGACTCACCGCGTTCGTAGCGGCCGTACAAGCTACGGACCGAGCCCGCGATGAGACTATGGCCTTGTAGCCGTGCCGCCGTTGACCGCGATCGTTTGCGAACCGGCTTGTTGCTAGGCAGCGTCGTGAAAAATAAGTCCAAGGGTCCGGCGTACTCCGCAACGCACCTCGGCGACTCCGTGGCGAATCTGACTTCGAGAAGTACCCCTCGCGCCGGCGATGGGGCGTTCCTTGACCGGGATAACCGCCAGCGAGCCCTGGGTGAGCGGCACGACAGAAACTTTCGACTGGCGACGAGGGCGGTGCTCGACAAGCACCAATTCCCCGCCCTCAAAGTCAATAGTCGGTCGATCAAGCAAGACGATCGCCTGCAGCGGAAAATGTATCTCACCGTAAAGATCCTGGTGCAGGCAGTTATAGTCGCCAGATGAGTAGCGCAACAACAGGGGCGTCGGGCGCTTCTGTCCGGCGGTCGCGCAGCGCTCAACGAGTGCATCGTGACGGCTCGGCCAAGCTCCTTCATGGCCCCATCGAATGCTCCAATGATTCGCCACCGGCGCCAGGCGTTCGTACACTGCCTTTCTCAGGGTCGTCACGATCTCAGGTAACGGGTGCCCAAAGTACTTGTACTCGCCTTGACCGAAGCCGTGCCTGGCCATGGTCACTGTGGAGCGAAACGGAACGTCCTCGGCGTCGTAGAGCTGGGCTATTCGTGCGCACGTCGTTTCCTCTAGCAGTGGCGGGCTGACCCAGTATCCGCGAGCATCGAGCGCCTCGCGAATGACGTTCGAATCGAATCGCGCTACCGCGGTGGGAAGATCCCTCATCGTCGCGGCGCTCATGCCACGCGGCTGGCGCGCTCGGCATCGATTAACGCCCGTTTTCTATCAAGTCCCCAGCGATAGCCACCCAGGCCACCGTCGCCTCTCAGCACCCGATGGCAGGGTACGAGAACGGCGATTCGGTTGGCCGCACAAGCCGACGCCGCGGCTCGTACAGCCTTTGGAGCGCCGATGCCACGTGCCACTTCTCCATAACTGACAACCGCGCCGTCAGCCATACCCAACAGGAATTTCCAGACGCGAACCTGAAATGCCGTGCCGCGCAAATCCAGAGGCAGCTGTGGACGGGGTGCGGTACCGGCGACATGCGTCTCAAAGGCGCGGATCCATGCGTCCAACTCGGGCGAATGCGCCATGGACGACACGGTCAACGCCGCCTTTGGGAATTCCCGCCGCAACTGCTCGATCAACGCGGCCTCGCTCGAACCAAACTGCGCAAAACAGACGCCGCGACTGGTCGCCGCCATCAGCAGCAGCCCCAGGGCCGTCTCGCGATGAGCATAGGCAATCGTTTCCCCCTCTCCCCCATTCCGATACGCCGAGGGTGTCATGCCGAGACTGCGAACGGCGTGGCCGTAGACGCGACTCGTCGACTTAAATCCGGCTTCGGTGATCGAGTCCAACACGCTTTTACCCGCCTTCAATGCGCCCTTGAGCATTCGCAGTCGCGACGCGTCATGAAAGGCCTTGGGTGAAATGCCAATGACCGCCTTGAATGTGCGTTGTAGATGAGTGGGCGACAGGTGCGCTTGCTCCGATAACTTCTGCAGGGGTAGAGGCTCCTCAGCGTGAGCGTCTATGAATCTCGCCAGGGTCTGCATCAGTTCGACCGTTCGATCATGCGTGGCGCCTGGCTTGCAGCGCTTACATGCCCGCAGTCCCGCTCGTTCTGCTGCGTCCGGGTTCGCGAAAAATCGCATGTTGTGCGGCTTGGCCGGACGCGAGGCGCACGATGGCCGACAGTAAACACCGGTTGTCACTACTCCGTACACGAACGCGCCGTCAAAATTGCTATTGCGCGTCGCCACAGCGCGTCGCATGGCGGCCTCCGCTGGCAGCATTGTTGGTCCTGTATTGGCGTTTGACATCGCAGCTCTCCGGTTTCCGATCCTACAGCTGGATGTTACGGGCGACGCGCGTTCGCAGCACTCCGATTCTTGCGTACCTTATTGCCGGTGTCGTCGTTCGCGCTCGCCGATGTGAGAGGCGCGCGAAGGGACACGCGGTGTGGCTCAAGCTGCGTCATATGCCCGCTTGAGCCACGCGAGCACCTCCGCGTCCACCTCCTGGGCGCTCTCGATGCGAACACGATGGGTCACCATGGCATTCCAGCTGCCGGCGGGCGCGAATCGCTCCGTAGCCGGCTGACCCTTGAGTTTGATCCCAATGTCGAGCCGCGAGGCGGCCGCCGGCTGGATAATGCCGAACTTCTTGGTGCCGCGAAGTAGATTGACATAGGTGGCATTCGGGGAAGCTACTGCATCGGGTCCAAATCGAGCAATTTTTGCAATGAGCGCGTCACAGGGCACACGCCAAGCCGCTTTTGTTCCGGAGAACAGGGTATCGAGCTTCTGCGAGCGGCTCTTGGGTGGTGAGCCGCCCTTGAGCACAACGCCCGCAATGGCCGTCGCGTGGCCATGACCGAGAGCGAACTCGGATTTCAGCCAGGCGAGGATCTCACCGTGTTTCGTGAAGCCTTTCTCAGCGGCGAGTTTGGCAAAGTCTGCCGGTGTCTTGCCTGTTTTCGCTTTGACGTTGTCGAGATACGCTTGAAACGACATAACTCCTCCTGCGTAGTGGCGGTAACGAAGCGGGATTGTTGTCAACGCCGGAAAGGAAAGATCGAGCGCACGCGTTCGTCGCGCAGATACAATCCTCCCCAAGCGATGACCCCGAAATAGACCCCGAAGAGAATGGAGCTGAATAGGGGATCATCGATTCGAAGCTTGCTTGCTACCGCACCGCCATAAAACCCAGTCAGGAGCACCGCGCCGAGCAAGGCGGTACGCGGTAGCGCGTACAGCAGTGTACAAACTAATGCGACTAGGCCGATGGGCCGGATGGACCCCACGGGATAGCCAATTTGAGTCGTGGCCTCGACGACGTGGGATTCAAGAAACAATTTTCCCAACGCGTCAAACAGCATAAACAAAATGATGATGCCGCTGAGCACCCAGCCGATTCGAGTCTCGGCTTTTGAGCGGACGTTCGTGGTGGGTTGCGATGACATGGGACTTCTCCTATTGCACGAAGTAGAACTAGACGGTACAGTACTTGGAGATGTTGTATCATAGCGGGTACGGAACTGTCTAGTACTCGTTTGGAGGATCAATGGCCGCGTCGGAGGAGAAGCGATCGGATCGTAAGCACCGCGAAATCGTTGAGGCGGCCGCCGAAGTGTTCCTCCACCAAGGGTATGACGGTACCAGCATGGAAGAGATCGCCGCGAAGGCCGGTGTCTCCAAGCAGACCGTCTATAAGCACTTCGCCGACAAGGAGCGGCTTTTTACCGAGATTGTTCTTGCCACCACGGATCAAGTCGACCAAGTAGTGCGCTTGGTGACAACCACCTTGGCGGACACACACGACGTAGAGAAGAACCTCGGCCGCCTCGGTCGGGAATTCGTCTCCGCTCTCATGGACCCGCAACTGCTGCGGCTCCGGCGCCTCGTGATCGCCAATGCTGATCGAATGCCCGATTTGGGTCGCACCTGGTACGAGCAAGGCTTCGAGCGCGTGCTAGCGACCCTCGCAACCTGCTTTCAGAGACTGACAGAACAACGTCTGCTTCGCCTTGAGGATCCGCTGATCGCGGCTAACCACTTTGTCGGCCTATTGCTGTGGATACCGATCAATCAGGCGATGTTTACCGGGAGTGTGCATCAACGAACAAGAGCCGACTTAGATCGCCATGCCGATGCGGCCGTCCAGGCCTTCTTGGGTGCCTACGGCGCAGAGTACGCCGGCGTCAAAATCGCGGCTAAGGGGACGCGGCAAGGACGCTCATCTCGCTAAGCTTTGAGGATGCCCAATCGGCTTCTGAAAAATCGACTGACGAACGACCGTCCCAGTCCAAGCGCTTCGGCTGCCAACCCGACACGATTTTCGCCAGCGCCATACGCCGATTAGACTCTGCCGGCTGCCCTTCACTCCAATCCAAGAAAGCCAAGAATGTCATTCATGTTGCGCGCTTCTCCCGCGGGCAAAATACCGAGTCGTTCAGCCGGATCACCGGCACGATTTATCCACAGCGTCCGATATCCGAAACCGCCGCGCAACACGCATCCCAGCCGTTGGAGGAGACAAACACCAATTGCCCAGCGGGACGCTCGAAGGCATCTACGCCGAGTTGATACACCTCGGGCGCCGTCTTAAATTTGCGCACTTGGTCGGCGCTCAACACATGAGTGAATAGACCCGACATGCCGGCGGCGGTTACGGCGGCCTCGAGCATCGATGGAGTTCCGTTGGACAGGACCGCAAGCGCAAATCCGTGCGCGCGAAGCCGCTCGAGCGTCGGACGCACTTCCGGGTAAGCTGTCAGACGATGATATTGACCCAGTAAGCGGCGACACTTGTCCTCAGAAAGAACCAATCGCAATCGATCGCACGAATAACGTAGCGCCTCTTCCGTGACCGTCAGAAAGTCAACGTATCTATCTGACAGTGTACGCAGCCTCGTGTAATCAATTTGTCTGTCCCGCCACAAAGTGGCGAGCGCCGTTCCTTGCCCCTGAAACAATTCCTCCGCAAGCGCCCGAATCGAGTACACGTCAAATAGCGTTCCGTAGGCATCAAAAAGAATGCCGCTCTTGGATCCAACTACCATAACCCAACCCCTCCCCGAATCCCCGGCATTCCATCGAACATACTATGGCCGCGTGTGGCCAGTGTCATGTGCGCCTCTAGCCCACAAATTGCAGCAATCCAGTGGCATCGAAAAGCGCGTGCGCAACGAACACCGGCCAAAGCCGCCCAGATCGCGCGTACCACCACGCAAAGATCAGCCCCACTGGAATGATTCCGAGAACTCCAATGCCACCCTGATAGAGGTGATACGAAAGCCGGATGGCGACGCTGATGTTAACTCCAGCAGACGCACGATTCCTTCTTTTCGCGGTCGTGACAATATAGCCACAAAGAAACGTTTCTTCGAATATCGGGTTTAAAAGAGAAACGCCAATTACCGCCGGCAGCGTGAGGCTCCGATCCGCAAGGTCCCGATTGTTCCCCGCATAAGCTGCGTGTATTCCCGCCGCGGAAGCGGCCCACCAAACCAACACATAAGCTGCGTAAACGGCCACCGCCAACCCTAAGCCAATCAGAGTGTCTTTCGCCGTGAGCTTTATGCCCAGACTCTTTATCGTCCATCCCCGCAAATGCAGGAATGCGAAAAGCAGTAGCAGAATGACGGACTCGTAGATGAGGAGAAATACCAGATGGCGCTGCGAAATAGGCGGAATTGCACTCGGGTGCAGCAGCAAGACTATGTTAGAAAAAACTAAATACCCAAATGCGCTCAGTAGAACAATCGCATATTCGGCTCGGCTAGAAAGGCTCTGAATAAAATGGCGCATCGACGCTATCTGCATCTACTGCTCCCTACACGCCGCGCATCATCCATTGTCACCATCGAACTTCACCACCAATGTTTTTGGCGCGACCAACCGCCAAGCGCGCTCAATCAGGTCCGGTAGCGCACCGGGCTCAACAGCGGAGAAGCGTACGAGTATCCAGGGATAATCTCGATAGTGATCCGTGATGAAGAAAACATTCGGATCGGATTGCATCAAAATCTCACGATCCAGCAAATTCGCGCGAACGAAACATTCCCCGCTCTGATGCACCCGCGCCAGCAGCTTTCCGCGGACTTTAAGCGCCGGAGTCCCGTATGAAGTGGAGTCCTCGACACCCGGAAACACGTGCGCCGCCAAGCGCACTTGCTCGAAAGTAACCGCTAAGCGCTTTTTTCCGCTTTTCGAGGTATTGGTCATCCTCTTTCTCTCGGAGATCCGGTCGCGCCCTATTGTTACATCTATTTCTACCCACCGGTTGTCGCCCTCACAAGGAGGGTCTCGGATTTTCCATCGAACTCAAAGCCTTCCCCCTCGCCGGACCCATCTTTCTGTGAATCCGAGCTTATTTTCCGCTAGAGTGGAACTCACGCTGGGATCGCTCCAGCGCCCCGGTCAAATGCACGGCGATGCCGAAGTGGCGGCACTGCTCGATTCCGGTACGCTCTCAACAAGTAAAGGTTCGCTCACGAAAGAGCGGTTGATGGATAACAATGAAATGCTTCGTGGGGCGGTCGACTTCTTGGTTGGCCACGCCAGTCAACTTGAGCTAGAGCAAGCGGCCAGCGGCACTACAAGTTAAAGCAGCCGCAGCGCCGGTTGGCATTCTGCAAGGCATTCATCGGCCTCGCCTCCGCCCTCTTCCTTACTGGTTCGGCATGTGCAGCGACACCTGCCCAAAGAAATAACGCCAGCCCTGTGGCGTTCGAACATAAGTGTCGCTGAACCATACGCGGCGATCGAATGCTAATCCGCCCTGACGGACGCCTTTGACCCACAATCGCGCGGTGACGATCGCTGTGTCTCCCCATACGCGTACCGTCTGAGTTCCCGGATCCTCGTCCTGTTGTTCATAGGTGATTAGCTTGTTGCGTGCTTCGTCAAGCAGCTCGGTGCGGGTGTCGATCGTACCGTTGCCGTGCACCAACACCATATCTGGGTGAAGGATTCGTTCCATCGTCGACGCGTCATTGACTTTGACCGCAGCTTGGAAAGCCGTATCGAGCTTCGCGACAATCTCCCTCGCATCAGTGGGCAAGGCATTGGCCCCTGCACATACCAATGCCGAGGCGAGTAATCCCAAGCCAGCTTCCCTTTTGCGACACCATGACAGCTCCGTTAAACAATTTAATGCAGCAGCGCGGGTCATAGCGATCCTCAGTCATTGATTGGAACGGCTTTGAAGGCGACGTTCGCGCCGGTGCTCGGGTCTTGGGCAATGCCAGTGATTTCGCCGCGATCGTTGATGTCTTGGGCATCCGTGAGGTTCAGTGTGGTGCCCAAAATGACCAACTTGTTGAGGTCGGTCATCGTGCCATTCTCCCAGAGAAAGGCGTGTCCAGTGAGGAGCGAGACCCCGACCACCTGATCGCGGTCATTCACGCCGAGCGCCTCGGTCAAATCCCCCGCGACGAGGCCGCCGAGATCGCAAGTGCCGGTCACCGTCTTGCCATTGCAGGCGAACGGTCGTGCGGACCAGAAGAACGCGTGGAAATTTGCTTGTGCGATGGTGGGGCCGTCGCCCGGAAGATCCGAGAATCCCACCACATCGTCGCGGTTGTTGATGTCCATCGGCGTATTCCAGTAGTTTCCGCCCAGCGTCGGAAGCGACCTGAGTACCTGGCCGTCTTTCCACACCAGCATGTGCTCCGCTGTACCGCCGCCGACCGCCGCATCGCAGATGCCGGAGATACCGACTACTGCCCCCGCTTGATTGATGGCGGTCGCTGCCCCGTCGAGGTCTCCAGGATACGGGGGCAGCGCTTCCGCCTCGTAGTGGTCACCTTGCCACACCCACCTCACCGCCTCGAACTGCAGCAGCTGATTGGTGTTCGTAAACTCATTGCATGTGGGATCGTGCGTCTCGTTCTCGGCCCAGCCGACGATCTCATCGCGATTGTTGATGCCCGTGGCAAAGCCATTGTCGCCGCCCAACGTCGGAAGTTCGGTCATCGCTCCATCCCGCCAGACGAATCCGCGACAGACGTGCCCATCCGGAGCGCCGGGGAAGACGGCCAGCGAGCAGCTCCATGCCTCGTTGTGCGGCTGCAGCTCCGAGGTCTCCGCGATCCCCGCGATCACGCCATGGTCATTGCGGTTCGGCCACGCGACGGCGCTGTCCGGGCCGCCGAGCGTCCCGAGGTTTTTCGCGGTCCCGTCCCGCCACAGCTCCGCCTGCATCACGGCATTGCCTGGAACGGTGGAAAAGCCGACAACCCAGCCCGCTTGATTGTTGCTGGTGCCCTGGCTCAGCGTGCCACCTTCCGGATCGCCGAGATTAATGACTCGATACATCGTGTGCGCCGACTCGGCCGCATACGCACCAGAGATAAGCAGAGACAACGCCGAGGACAAAACTCCCAGAAGTAGTTTAGTTTTCATGACGAGCTCCAACAACAGACGATGTCGCCAATATATCGGGGTGTACGGGCTCTATCTGGCTGGAATCGGACCTCATACGCGCCGGGCACGCGGGTTGCCAAGGGCGTGCCGGGATGATGCATGCATGCAGACGCGGGACTGAGGAGACATTAGCGCGGAGCCAATCTAAGAACTAGCTGCTTTGGGACGTCGCATGACATCACGCGGCGCGCGGGGGTTGCTCGCTCGCCCACAAGTGAAAGACCGCGTAGCCGCGAAACGGGCGCCAACCTTCGACCCGCTCTTCGAGCGCCATGGCCGTAAGGGGCTTGGCGCCAGTTGAGGCTAAACGGCGCAGCAGCAAATCCCCAAACGGAAATGCGTCGGGCTCACCGAGCCCGCGCAGCTCGACATACCCTGCCGTCCACCGACCCACCCCGGGCAGGTCACACAGCATCCGGCTGACCTCCTCAGCGGTTGCGTCGAATCGAATGCGCTTATCGCACACGCCACGCGCCAATTGCCGCAATGCCTCACAACGCGGGCGGGAAAGCCCGAGATCATCCAGATTGGCTTCAGCGAGTACCGCTGCCGTGGGAAAGAGATAGTGCACATCGGCGCCCAGGGTATCGATCGGTTTGCCGAATCGCTCAACCAAGCGTTTGAGGAAACCGCGCCCGGCGATGCTGCCGCGTTGTCCGACTATTGCACACACGCTGCACTCGAAGGCATTCCAGGCGCCCGGAATTCGTAGGCCGGGTCGCCGATTTAGCAGGGGCTGAAGAAGCCGATCGTTGTGCATAGCCGCCGCGATACGGCTAGGATCGGCGGTCAGATCGAACATTCGCCTAACTGACGAGAGCAAAGCCGGCAGCTCCGCCGGCATTGCCCGTTTTATTCGCACCTCCAAGGCATGCGCGTGCGCCACGGGTCGAATCTGCAGTACCGCATAGCCGCTCGGCGTTGGCGCCGCGCGCGAATAGTGGTCGGCAGTTACAGCCTCCACACCCGAGATCGCGTTGGCTGCCAGGAACGATTGCATGTAGCCCCAATCGTAGGGGGGCCTATAGGCGAGCCGAAGTGCAATTTCGGCACCCTTATTTTCGTCAATACCGATCCGTTTTCCCTTGCGAAGCTCCCTTGGCGATTTTCGGTAAGTTTCGCGAAATGCATCATTGAATCGGCGAATACTGCCGAATCCGGCGGCATGCGCGATATCTGTGATGGGCAGGCGAGTGTCATCCAAGAGGCGTTTCGCAAAATGGAGGCGGCGCGTCTGTGCGACTGTCGCAGGAGAGGCACCGACATGCTGCGCGAATAATCGACTTAAATGACGAACCCCGATGCCAAGGCGAGCGGCGAGATTGCTCAATGATGCGTGATCGAGTGCGCCGTCCTGAATGAGCCTGAGCGCGCGTTGCACGACGGCCGAGGTTCCGGTCCAGGCAGGAGATCCCGGCGCGGCCTCCGGCCGGCAACGCAGGCAGGGCCGATAGCCGGCGCGGGCGGCTTCCGCCGCCGTGGCGTAGTAGCGCACGTTGGAATCGTTGGAGAAACGCGATGGGCATATGGGGCGGCAATAAATGCGCGTCGAGCGCACGGCGATAAAGAATCGACCGTCAAAGCGCGCATCGCGGCTGCGACGCGCTCGATCTAGAACGTCCCGCGTAAGACCAGAAACGGCTTCCACGACCCCACATTAGCCTTAAAGCAGGCAGTGCACTAGCCATATTCGGCTGCGGTACGGAGACACGATGGCCGGGCGGCCGAGCGCGCTCATGCCTTGCATCGCATCTGGCAACTAACCGGGAGTTCTCCCAAGTTTTGAGATGAGAAGGCGCGGAGCCGGCCAATTACCGGGCTTTGCGGGCATTCTTGCGCCTGTTGTCGCTGCGTAGTGTGTGCGATGGTGGCCGCGCGGGTGTTGGCGCCGCACACGAAGCTTGCCACCACGCGCTGGTGGCACTAAACGACGCTCGCCGAAGAATACGGTGTGGTCCAGACGGATGAGATGGACCTGTACGCGGCGATGGACTGGTTGCATGGAGCGCCAGGAATTTATCGAGAAGAAGCTCGCCGCTCGACACCTGTCCGAGGGTGCCCTCGCGCTGTACGACTTGAGTTCAAGTTACTTCGAAGGGAACTGCTGTCCGCTGGCGAAGATCGGCTACAGCCGCGACGGCAAGCGCAATACGCCACAAGTGAACTACGGACTATTGACCACGCGCGCCGGCTGCCCGGTAGCGATCTCGGTGTACGAGGGCAACACGGCGGATGTGAGCACGCTGATGCCGCAAGTGGACCCAACTGCGTGAGCAGTTTTGGTCTGGGGCGAACTGGTGCTGGTCGGGGATCGCGGCATGATCTCGCACAAAGCGATCGACACCCTGCGTTCGCTGGACGGACTGGCATGGATCACAGCGCTGAAGAGCTCGCAGATCCGCGCCCTGGTGCAGGGCGGTGAGCTACAGCTCGGCTTGTTCGATGAGCGCAATCTCTTTGAGTTCTCGCATCCGGATTTTCCCGGCGAGCGGCTGATGGCCTGCCGCAATGTCGATCTCGGTCGGCTGCGTTCGCACAAGCGCCAGGCGCTGCTGGAGGCGACGGAGAAGAAGCCTGAGAAAGTCCGTGCCCGC
>CAVUYL010000017.1:0-7044 GCA_963745705.1 uncultured Gammaproteobacteria bacterium
TCGCCACGCTCCTGATGGTTACCGGCCGCGGCAGTCACGCAGAGGCGCTCGAAAGCGAGGCGGATGCGCTAGCCAAGGCTGTAACCGCCAATAAGGCGAAAGATTACGGAACATCGATGGCTATTTACCGGCGGCTTGCAGACCAGGGAAGCGCAGCGGCGCCGGCGTTGATCGGCGTGATGTATTGGGCTGGCAGCGGCGTGCCGCGAGATCACACGCGTGCCTGTGATTTTTACACCGTAGCTGAACAACGAGGCGATCCGAATGGTACGGAGCTCCTCGCAGACTGTTTCTATAAAGGTGAGGGTCGTGGGCAGGACTACGTGCAGTCGGCACTCTTGTATGGAAAGGCATCGACGCGCGGGGTCCCCATCGCCGATTGTGCTCTTGGCAACCAATATCTTCGTGGATTCGGCGTGGAGAAGGATCAAGCCAAGGCCGCCTCCCTATGTCGGAAAAGTGCAGATCGGGGCGTCGCCGATGCGCAAACCGATCTGGGTCAAATGTATCTCATGGGAGAGGGGGTTGATAAGAACCTGACGGAGGCGGCGAGTTGGCTCCAGAAGGCGGTGGCGCAAGGTCAAGCAAACGCCGCCCTGTTACTGGGGACCATGTACTGGAATGGCGATGGCGTGGAGCGCAATCACGAGCAAGCTGCCAGAATTTGGCATATTTCGGCCGAGCGCGGCAACCCCTCTGCTCCGGGTCGATTGGCGAAGTATTATTTTGCAACTTCCTTTGTTGCTGCCGAAAACCGAGTGCTAGTGGACCCTGCGTCGAAGGCCGCTTATTGGGGCACCGTCGCGACGCGCGTGGATCCCGATCCTTCTGCTCGGGCGGAAAGCCAAAAGCTGATCGACATGTTGTTCGGTATTGCGCCGAGCTTGATGCCCAAGGTCGAGACGATGCTTGCGACTGCCACATCCCCGAGCTTCTGAGCGATACCTGCGATGTCACGCGACGTCATAGAAGTCGGTGTCTTTACGTGGAGTCGCGTGCAGCGGTTCTACGATGCGGACACGGCGGTGCATTGGCAGCGCTGTGCCGCGGCGGGCCTGGAGTGTCCGCAGGAGGTGTTCGCGCAGCTGTTGCATGAGGATGCGAAAAACCCGGATTTTGCGGCCATCGTACGTGCGGTAGATTGGGGACGGGTGAGCTGGGAGCTCGAGGAGTTGTCCGGCGTGGCGCTTCGGCAGGTTCGTGTCGATCGGGGATACCAATATGCATTGGACGAGGCGCGCGAGCGGGCGGCGCACTTTGGGATTGTCGATGAGCGGACGGAGGTGGTTGAGCATTGGAAGGATGCGAAGAGTTGGTTTTCACCGCCAGTGATGGTGGCAGGCGATATCCTGGGGTCTAGCGTGGGGTACGAGCTGCTAGTCGGGTATACGAGGCTCGGGAATCTGTTGGGGATGCTGGATCGGGAGGCAGTGCTGGAGACCAAGAAGCATCTCGTATGGGCCGCGAGACGCGTAGAAAATACTTAGACAGATTGGTAGCCAGAAAACGACCATGACTCGTATCAGATCGCGATATTTGGTTTGGGCAGCTGCGATGCGGAGCGCAGCACCGTCAGGGATCATGCTTTCTGGCTCATCTTCTGCAACGCCTGTTGCATGTCCGCCGGGCTAACATCCCGAACGTGAGTGGCGACGGACCAGCGATGGCCAAACGGATCTTCGAGCTGGCCATAGCGATCGCCCCAGAACATATCGGCCACGGGCATGGTGACTTTTGCGCCCGCGGCGACGGCGCGGGCCGTGAATGCATCGACGTCATCGACATACAGGTGAATGACTACGGGCGAGCCCTTGAGAACCTTGGGACCGAGCGATCCCCACTCGGGCATTTCATCGACGAGCATCACGGCGGAGTCGCCGATGCGGATGCTCGCGTGTATGAGTTTGCCGCCCGGGCCGGGCATTCGGGAGGTTTCAGTCGCCCCGAAGGCCTTTTTGTAAAAATCGATGGCATCGCCGGCACCGGCGCAGATCAAATGGGGCGTAACGGTGTGCATTCCCTCGGGAATGGGATTGACAGATTGGTTGGCCATGTTAGCTCCTGTTGGTGTAAAGGAATTATACGAAAAACGTTGGACCCGGAAAGAAATGCGTCTGGATTAGATTGTCATGGCGCCTCCCCTAACCCAGTTGCCGGTTCTGCTGCCCTAGCTCATCCTACAGAGGATCTTCGATTCATTGCGCGGCCGTCAACGCCTTGCGGTAGGAGTGAGGCGGACACGCCAGTCTCAGCGTTCTCGGCGTCTCTCGCACTGGGGTAAACTCCGCCAGGAACGCACGCATCGATACGGGAGATCGCAACCTATGACGCAAACATATTCAGGCGGCTGTCAGTGCGGCAAAGTGAGCTACGAAGTTCAAATGGACATCGGTGAGGTTCTGGCGTGTAACTGCTCGCGATGTGGACGGTTGGGCTCGTTGCTGGCGTTCGCCCCGGCAACTCAATTCAAGCTTCTGTCTGGCGACGCCGACCTGACAAAGTTCGAATTCAACAAACACATGATCCAGCACCAGTTCTGCTCAATCTGCGGCATTCAATCATTCGCGATTGGCACGCACCCGAAAACCGGCGAAAAAATGGCTGCCATCAATGTCCGATGTGTGGATGGCGTCGACGTGGACGCCCTCACGGTGAAAAAAGTCGACGGTAGGAGCCTTTAATCAAGGTGGGGAGTCATGATTCAGGAACAATGGACTCGAGTGGACGAGTATTTTACCGACCTCCTGGTGCACCCCGATCCGACGTTGGAGGCGGCGCTGAAGGCAAGCGATGCTGCGGGTCTACCGCAAATTCAGGTCGCTTCAAACCAGGGTAAGTTGCTCATGCTTCTCGCGCGCGCACAGGGTGCGCGCAGAATTCTGGAGATCGGAACCCTGGGAGGCTACAGCACAATCTGGCTCGCGCGGGCACTTCAGCCAGACGGACGGCTGATCACGCTGGAAGCCGTCCCTACCCACGCCAAAGTGGCCCGCGAAAATATAGATCGTGCGGGGTTCGCCGAGAAAGTAGAAGTGCGGCTCGGCCGAGCGTTGGCAACTCTGCCGCAGCTCGCTGCAGAGGGGCTCGGCCCATTCGATTTCATTTTCCTCGACGCCGATAAGCGAACATATCCCGAGTACCTGGAGTGGTGCATCAAGCTCTCGCGCCGCGGAACGATGATCGTTGCCGATAATGTCGTTCGTAACGGAGCGGTGGTCGATGCCGCGAGCCGCGATGCAGACGTGCTGGGTGTGCGTCGCTTCCTCGAGCTGCTGTCAACAGACCAGCGCCTCGGTGCTACCGCGATTCAAACGGTGGGCACCAAAGGCTACGATGGAATCGCCCTGGCGGTCATGACGAAGGATCCGTAGGCGTGTCATCAACTGCAACGTCCGGTATGGGTCGTGACGCTGATCCATTGGCGATTTGCGATTACAGCCCAGCATGGGCCAGTCAGTTCGCCGACCTCTCCGCCAGAGTAGTGAATTCATTACAGAAGATTGTGCTGCGGATAGAACACGTGGGAAGTACCGCCGTACCGGGCCTTGCCGCAAAACCAATTATAGATATGGATGTCGTACTAGCTTCATCGGTCGACCTTCCGCAGGCCATTCGTCTTCTCGCCGATCTAGGATACGTTCACGAGGGCGATCTAGGAGTCAATGGACGCGAGGCATTTCGATGCCCGTCGGGTGAGGCGCGACACCACCTCTATGTACTGATGGAAGGCGCGGCTGAACTCCGCCGCCATGTAGCCTTCCGTGATGCACTTCGTGCCGATGCTGCGTTAAGAGACGAGTATGTCCAATTGAAGAAGATACTTGCGGCCCAATATCCGGGCGATCGAGAGGCGTATACCCAAGGTAAATCGACTTTTATCAAAGCGGTGATCAGGGCGATCTAGAAGCCACCCAAGCCCTGACTGCAGAAATCAGAAGCGGCGGCAGCCGCTGGACCGACCTTGGCAATGGCGAGCCGCCAATGATCTGCGGCAGGCGCGTGAGCGAATCCCGCAAGGCGTTGGCGGCGTGGCGATGGGCGGGATTGGGGGGCAGCTACAGGGAATGACAAGTGATACCGAATATCAAAGATCGAAAATTGACAAAAATTTGCCCTTCTTTTGACTTACCGGTTGGACTTGTGCCAGAAAACATCGACAATCGTATTGGCGACGGGAGATGGCACTGCGGGCGGTATGCGGTAACATTTTGCCGGGACCTGTCAGGAGCGAGTGCGAACAACCTTAGTGCGCCAAGGAAGCTACACAATGACGACACTTACCCACCGTCTGGTCCTCTTGGTGGGGTCGTTCATCACTGGTGTGACGTGGGCGCGGACCGATATTCCCTGGGATGGCGTTTACGTTGGCGGCAACGTGGGTGACGCGTCGAGTTCTACGTGCAACAGTGCGGCACTGAATGGTGCGGTGATCGATCCCGCCCTTGCATCTACATTCAACTTCGGAAATTGTTCCAAGAGCGGCGCGCTAGTCGGGGGCGTGCAGATCGGCGAAAACTTCCAGTTCAAGCGGTTGGTGTGGGGCATTGGCGCTGATCTAGATTACTGGAGCGCGAAAACTCTCAACCAGTCATTGAAGAATGCCGGTGCCGTACCGCCTGCCGGCACCTACGATTTTTCGGGCAAGCAAAGCCCGAGCGGATTTGCCGTCATCGGTCCCCGAATCGGTTACGCCGGGGATACGTGGATGCCCTACGTAAAGGCGGGTACTATCCTTGCGATAGGGTCGCACAGCAGCACGCTCTTTTATTCTCCGACGGCAGTGACGCGAGCCACGGCTTCGTTTAGCGGAGGCAAGGACTTCGCAACCACCGGATGGGTGGCCGGGGGTGGTTTCGAACTCGGCTTGAACGGAGCTTGGTCAATAACGGCTGAGTATCTTCATGCCAATCTTGGCAAGGGATCCAACTCCACCACGATTTGCAGCGGTACCGTCTCCGCGTGCGCTGCATTCTCGGGCATATCTTTCGACAATGCTCACGCCGGTTTCAGCGCGAACATATTTCGAGTCGGTATTACTTACTGGTTCGGATATTGGTAGCCGTGCGGAGGGAGCCCGCAACGCTGATTTGAGAAAGGTCTTCAGGCGCTCATTCGAAGGTCGGCCATAGGCCGGTACCGGCCCAGTTCCCTTCAACCGTGATATCGCTCGCGTTGACATCGCTGTGCCAAGCGGCAACTTGGGAGGAGGTGCATGGAGAATACCGAAATTCTCCTGAGAATTTCGCCGTCAATGAGAAGGTTCGCATAAAGGAGTATGCAGGCTATGCGTCTTCGTAACCTATGGTCGAGTATTACACGACTCGCGTTGCTCCTAACGCTTGTCGATCTTGGTGGGTGCTCTGAGCTGGGCGTATTGCTGGGCATGCGCACCAGGCTGGATAAACTGCCGGTGACATCCATTTCCTCGTCGATGGTCGGCAAGGCCGGCCCTATCACGGCACTGGCGCCAGGTGGTTCAGCGCGGCTAGTTGTTGTGGCGACGACGCAGGACGGCAAGCAGCTCGTTACAGCTGGGGCTGGCAAGGGCAACGTATTGCTGGATAGTTTTGTGTTTACCGCCAACCTGGCGCAAGTCGACAAGCGCGGCAAAGTCTCGCTACCGGCGGATCCGCGGATCACCGACGGTAAGGTTCCGATCATCATATTGCGACCGTGGGGCACCCTGATGTGGTCGCCGATCTCGACATCGGCGTGCGCTACGATGTCCCTTTCGTGGCCAACCTGTCCGGCACCGATGGCGCGAACGGCATAGATGGCTTTAACGGGTTGGATGGGTCGTCGGGAACTGATGCGATGTCGGCGCCGCCAGATCCCATCACTGGCATGCCTGGTCCACAAGGTCCGGGCGGAAACGGCGGTGCCGGGGATAACGGTAGTGACGGTGGCAATGGGTCGGATGGGGCACCCGGAGCAGCCGTACACGTGTGGCTGCGGCTTGAGCCGGGCACGGAAAACCTGCTTCAGGCCAAAGTGACCGGCGGTGCGCGTGAGATGTTCTACCTGATCGATGCGAAAGGCGGCTCTCTAAAAGTGACGGCTGATGGTGGTGCCGGCGGTTCCGGCGGTACCGGGGGCCGAGCCGGTCGTGGAGGTGCAGGGGGACTGGGCAACCCCAATGGATTTGCTGGCACAGATGGATTTGCGGGTTCAGACGGCCGGCGCGGAAATGGTGGCGCTGCCGGCACAATTGCAGTGTCGGTCGATCCGGCCGCACAGTTGTTCGAGGGAATCCTGAGCCTTTCCAATCATAGCGGCTCTGGGCAGAAAGGCCCGGCGCCGGCGCTCGTGATCGAGCCAGTGTTGCCGCTGTGGTGAGCAAGTTGTTCGCAATACCGTTGATGATCCATGGGCCGGCGCGCGGGTCAATTGCTTCGACTGATTCCATCTGTTGCGCCGGTAATTCGAAAGGTTTGCAATTTCCATTGCTTGGAAGCGGTCATCGGTGAACGGCGGTTCAGGGTCGACTTGACAGCGCCGTGCGAGCGCTGGGGCGCCGATAAATGCCGCACTGCCAAACAATTTCATTGGACTTGAGCGGCGCGTATCATCGTTGCGCCCAAATCACTTAGCTTGGCAACGACAAGGAGCGACCAAATGCCACACTTCATGGTGAGCTGCAATTATTCCGCCGAGTCAAAGAACGCACTAATCGCCAATCCCGTCGATAGGACCAAGGCTGCCTCGGCGGCCGTCGAGGCGGTCGGTGGCAAACTTCACAGCGCTTTCATGACCTTTGGGGAAACGGACATCATCGTGATATATGAAGCGCCGGACGCCATCGCGTCAGCGGCACTCGCTATGACGCTCGGTGCCTCCGGTGGGTTCTCGTCGATTAAGACCACCGCATTGCTGACGACTGCGGAAGCGGTTAAGGCGCTTAAAATGTCGGGTGAGACCAAAGCAGCCTACAAACCACCCACAAGGTGACGTCACGTCGCTGGTTTGGTAACGATTTCGAAGCCGCCGTCGTCCAGCCGGTCAGCGACCGTACGGTAAGGTCGCTGACCGGTATGCGGCTCCGGC
>CAVUYL010000018.1:0-4530 GCA_963745705.1 uncultured Gammaproteobacteria bacterium
GCCCGACGGCTCCCGCATCACGTACCTGCAAGGCAAGCCGGAGGACAAGGACCGCCTGGATCTTTGGGAGTACGACATTCGCGAGGGCCGCGCACGCATTTTGGTGGACTCGAGCGCGTTGGCGACGGCCGAGGGGGAAAAAGCTCTCCGATGAGGAGTTGAGCCGTCGCGAACGGCAAAGAACTGCGGCCCTGTCGGGCATCTTGGAGTACTCCTTTGCGCCTTCGGGCCTTGTGCTTTGTTATTTCCCCTGGGGGGCACCCTCTACTACTGCGATCTCCCCACACCGGTACCGCGCGCGCTCCACAGTCGTCGAAATCAACCACCCGGACAGCTTTACCTCGGACGCAACCTTTTCGCCCGCCGGGGGCTATGTCGCCTTCATTCGCGATCAGAATCTTCACATATATGACATTGCTAAAAGGCAAGAAAAGGCGGTGACGAATGACGGCGGCGGCCCGATCAAGAACGGCATGGCCGAGTTCGTGGCCCAGGAAGAAATGGACCGCAGCACCGGTTACTGGTGGGCTCCCGATGATCGGCACATCGCATTCGCGCGCGTCGACGAAACCCCCGTCAAGGTCACCGAGCGTTTCGAGATCGCCGCGGACAATGTCGCGACCTTTGCACAGCGCTATCCCGCCGCGGGCGGCCCCAACGTCCTCGTGCGCTTAGCGGTAGCCGATATTCAAACCGGAGCGCTCACCTGGATCGACTTAGGTAACGACACCGATATCTACCTCGCGCGTGTCAGCTGGCTGCCGGACGGCAAGACACTGGCGATTCAGCGGGAGAGCCGCGACCAGCGAAGGCTGGATTTGCTGTTTGCCGACATCGCCACCGGCCACGCCCAAGTCGTACTCACTGAAACCAGCAAGACCTGGATCGAGCTGAACAATGAGCTGTCGTTTCTTGCCCAATCGCATGAATTCATTTGGGCCTCGAGCCGCGACGGCTACCAGCATTTGTACCTGTACGACTACGAAGGCCATTTATTGAGGCGCCTCACCGCCGGTGCTTGGAACGTGGATGACTTCCGGGGGCGGGCCATCAAGGGCATCGACGAGAGAAATCGGCTGGTATATTTCATGGCCACCGAGAAGAGTCCCATGGAGCGGCATCTGTATCGCGCGTCGCTGGACAGCCAAGATCCGCAAAAGATCGAGCGCATCACTCAGGAGGACGGCTTGCACGGCATCGTCATGTCGCCGGACGCGAGCTTCTATGTGGACACCTTCACCAGCAGCGCCCAACCGCCGCAAGTGAGCTTGCATGCCGCCGACGGCAAACTGCTGGCGCAACTGCTAGAGAACCGTCTGGACGCGCAGCACCCCGACGCACCCTATCTTGCCGACAATTCCGTGCCCGAATTCGGCACCCTCACCGCCGCCGACGGCCAGGCGCTGTACTACCGAGTCTTCAAACCGCCGCACTTCGATCCGGCCAAGCACTACCCCGCCATCGTCGACGTTTACGGCGGCCCCGGCGTGCAGAGAGTTCTCGACAATTGGACCGGCAATTCATTCACGCAGATTTTGACTCGCGCTGGCTATGTCGTCTTTCAGCTGGACAACCGCGGCACCGCTTTTCGCGGCACGGCATTCCAAGCGCCCATTCATGACGAGCTGGGCGAAATCGAAGTGGCCGACCAAGTCAGGGGAGCGCGCTGGCTCGCTGCGCAAGGCTACGTGGACCCGGCGCGCATCGGCGTGTGGGGCTGGAGCTACGGCGGCTATATGACGCTCATGCTGATGTTCAAGGCTCCGGATGTGTTTCGCGCCGGCGTCGCCGGCGCGCCCGTCACCGATTGGAGCCTGTACGACACTCATTACACCGAACGCTACTTGGATCGCCCTCAGAACAACGCCGCCGGCTATGCGGCCAGCTCCGTGCTGCCCTACGCCAAAAACCTCAAAGGCAAACTCTTGGTCATGCACGGAATGGCCGACGACAATGTGCTCTTCTTGCACAGCACCAAGCTATTCCGCAAGCTCCAGGACCTGGGTAAACCCTTCGAGATCATGGTGTACCCCGGAGCGAAGCACGGACTCATTCGGCAGCACGACGGGCGGCATGCGTACGCGACGATCAAACGATTTTTCGACGAGAACCTATCTAATGAGCGATTTTGCGGTACAGACCGCAAGGATTAAGCCTTGGTAGGAACCGCCCGAGGAGTTCACCGAATTCGAAACGATATCGAAGGTTTGCGGGCGCTTGCCGTTTTATCCGTTCTCATAAATCACGCATTCCCGAAATTTCTTCCAGGAGGGTTCGTAGGGGTCGACATTTTCTTTGTGATCTCGGGGTATTTGATTGGCAGGCATCTTCTCCAAGACATTCAAGCCGGAAACCTCAGTATCTTGCAATTTTCGCAAACCGAGCGAGACGAATATTTCCGGCTCTCGCCCTCTTATTGATTTCCGTTTGGACTGTGGGCTGGATGGTCTTTTCAGCGCCAGAATTCGCAGCGTTGGGCAAGCACATTGCAGCTGCAGCCGCCTTCTCAAACAATTTTCTGCTTTGGTTCGAAAGCGGCTATTTCGACACCGCGGCCGTGGAGAAGCCGCTGCTCCACCTTTGGTCGCTCGGTATCGAGGAGCAGTTTTATCTCCTCGTCCCGGCGGTACTCTGGATAAGCGCGAAAGGCTTAACCGGGTCCGTTCGCTGGGTAGCTCGCCTGGGTGCTCTGTCGCTGCTGGCAACCATCCTACTGAGCAATTTCGACTACAACGCGTCATTTTATCTCTTGCACACTCGCTTCTGGGAGCTCGCTGCCGGAGTGGTTCTGGCTCAAGCCGAGTTGCGAATCGTTGATCACGCACAGCGGGGCAGAATTCGCTCTCTCGCAAAACGTGATGTTCGTGAAATCCTGGTCTTTTCCTTCGCGATCGTGCTTGCCTGTGTGCTCGTGCTCGAAGCCGGCGACGCAGAGTCGAGACCCGGCCTCATTCTTCGGGACAGTGGACTCTGTTTGGGAATTGTCATTGCGGCCGTGGCAGCATTCCTGGCAGACCGCTACGCACATGTAGAGGCACAGGAACCATTGCGTTTATGGTGGACGCAAAACGGCAACGCGCTCGCGACAACAAGTTCTGTCGCTGGCATTACTCTGATCGGCGCGTCCCTAGCTTTGCTCGGCTCCGACTACTGGCCGGGCGCCCAGGCATTATTTCCAGTGGTTCGTTCGACACTTTTAATCGCCGCAGCGCCGATGGCACCGTTCAATAGGCTGATTGCGTGGAGGCCCCTCGCCTTCATCGGCGGAATTAGTTATCCGCTGTATTTGTGGCATTGGCCGGCGATAGTCATATCGAGACTCATGAGCCCGGGGGCACGTGGTATCGCACTGTTGATCCCTTTGGCCGCATCCTTTGTGCTTGCGTGGCTGACCAAAGCCTTCTTGGAAGATCCGGTGCGATTGGGCCGATTTCGGTTGGCCGTGTTCCGGCGACCGCCGTTATGGCCCGTTGTGGCGGGGCTGGTGATGGCGGGGAGCTTGGGCTCGATAGTTGCTCTAACCAACGGCATACCCTCTCGATTTCCTCCTGGTCTACGCGCGATCGCTGAATGGTCGGAAGTCAATCCCGACGTCAATTGGAGAGTTGGCCATTGCTATTTTTATCTAAACAGCACGCAAGACTTCTCCAGTGAGTGCACGCCAGTTAAACGCCCCGGCGTGCCGCTGATTCTTTTGTGGGGCGATTCGCATGCTGCACACCTCTACCCCGGGATGGCCAAGCTCCAGTCAATGCTACCCCTTGATATCGCTCAGTGGACCTCGGCCGGCTGCCCGCCGACTTTGAAGCCGATGGCGGGTGAACCTCGGACCTGCCCCAAAAGGCGTGCGGCCGCCCTCATGAAGATCGGTCAACTGGACCCCGACACGATCGTGCTGGGAGGTGCATGGGAGCGCTACCTCGAGATTGGCCGATCTCAAGATGAAATCCTCGGTGCCGTGTCTGAAACCATTCGCCACCTAAAAAGTCTCGGATCAAGGCGCATTGTCGTCTTCGGGCCCGGACCCCTGTGGAACACGACGCTGGCGATCGATCTTTTCAGATTCATGGCGAGAAGCAGATCAAGTGAAATCCCCGCCCGACTTGGAAACGTAACTGAATCGCTGTGGCGCCTTGACGCCGCAATGGCTGCTGAGGCTATTGCTGAAAATGCCCAGTACGTGTCGGTTCTCAACTATTTTTGCGATGAAACGGGGTGCTTGACTGTGGGCGATAAACATCGCCGCAACCTAACCTTTTATATCGCGATCATGACATCTTACGGTGACCGGCGCCAGAGACCTGATTTCGCATTCAAGACGCCAATTGCTGGAGAAAACTGAAAGTCCCGGTGGGTGGAACTCAGCGTGGCACCATGCTCCAGAGCGAGGGCAGCCATGGCGACGGACTGCAAAGCGTCCGAACTCGGACATCGCATGTCGGTTCGAGTCGGTACAGTCGGCGAATCAATAGTCAATCTCATTCAACCCGCTCGCCCCCAGCCACCCTAACATACAGCTCCGGTATTCGG
>CAVUYL010000019.1:0-5517 GCA_963745705.1 uncultured Gammaproteobacteria bacterium
TCTGACTTACCGTCCTTCGGCCGGCGAGGAGCCCATAGACATCGCGGAAGGGACCGAAGACATTCTGGGCGAAGGTCGAGTAATGCGCCTGCTCATCTGGCCCTAGTCCCCACGGGGTTTCCTCGTACGGGCTGCCGATGTATAGCGTACCTACGAGCCGGTCCCACACGCTGGTCACCAGGCCCAGATTCTTGTCTCGGTGATGCGGCAGGTAGCTGTGATGGACGTGATGCATGCCAGGGCTCTGCAACCAGCGTTCGAGCCAAGGCAGGTATCGACACGAAACGTGATAGTGGCGAAAGTTCCCATTGACCGCAAACAAGAAGACGAATAGACCTAGGTTCATCACGGTGATTTGGGTAATCGGCCCGCGAAAGATGTAGGCAAATGCTCCGCCACAAAAACCCAAGCCTGCAGCAGCGCCAGCGCCATACAGGATGCCCTCGACGAAGTGCTCACGGTACCGTGTGAGCGGGGTAAGCACCGCCGCCGAATGGTGTACCTTGTGAAATGCCCACCCGATTTGCGTGCGATGCCCGAACAGGTGTATGAAATAAAAAATCATGTCTGCGACCAGCAACGTCACGAACCCATAGATCAGCCTCCAGCCAAGCGTCATCGTCAATGCAGGACTCGGACCGAAGAGATCGCGTGCCGTGAGAATCGCGCATCGCTCGACGTAAGGTGCAATCAACCCGACTCCGAGCACAAGCCACAGAGGCATCAGTGCCCGATCTAGAAGGTAGAGACCGATATCGACCCGCGCCGACGGATGCGTATAGATCTCCCGCGGTAAAAGGTACTCGCCCACCCCCATCGCCCGCTCGCGACCGTCGGCACCCCTGGCGCCTCGGCCTGCGCGAATGACAAACAACGCGAGCGCGATGGCCAACGTCAACGCAAGCAGGGGCCAGTGCAGAGTCCCGGATCGAGAACTCGGCAGCACGGCCTCGTACAGTGCGTCGGCGGTGCGGGCTGCGATGTCGGAAAAAGGTCCGAGAATCCTGTCGCTAAAGTCCGCGAGACCGGCGCTGAGGGCCAAATGCCGCGCCGATTCCTTAAATGGGCTAGCGCCGCTCAGCAGTCCATCCAGCATGGGAAACTCACGGAATGCAGCTGCAGGCGGAGCGTCCGCGTTTCCGGCGCCCACCGCGACCAGTGGCGCTGCGATGACCGGCGACGACGGTGTCTCGAGATCACCGGAAGGAGTGCCCCATCGCTGAGCAGCTCCTACCACCGCGCTCAGCAAAATCCCTGCGATCGAGATCGTTACAAGGACGGTCCATGTAACGATGTTTTCTCCTGTGGTAACTGAGAAACGTCGTATCGACACGCTCAGCCTCGCTACATTTCTACCATTTGCGTGAATATCGTAACGTATGGCCCGAAGGTCAGCCATGGGCAATCCATTGAGGTATCCCTACGTAGCCTTACCACTATTCACGCGACGAGTTCGAATGGCCGTCTCGCTGCGATTTCGTCCGCTGCAAATTCTCAAAGTGACCGATGGCCGCTAGTGCCTTCGATCTTCTTACTCGCCCTCCAAGACAACCGCTGTTCTACGTGCCGATTTTTTGCTGATCGGAAGGATTTGCTGATATTCGAACGAGTCGAGACACCGGTTTGCTGTCTCAACATCGGAAAATCTGACTAACACCAGTCGGGTGGGTGACCAAAGATCGGTCTCTCGAAGGGTCATGCGTCCACCCCTGGCCAAATATTCGCCCCCGAACTTCTCAATCAAGGGCCTGGCCTTCAATTTGTATTCCTCATACAAATCGGCGTCATCAAGTAAGGTGTCTACGATTAGATAGGCTGCCATGCGCAACTCCAAGCAATTAGCTTATGGAACTACAGTAGGCGTAGGTCGCGAGCGTCCGCCATCTGGCGCGTAGTTCGACCGTGCCACCGACTGGCTCAATGTGGACGTTAGCTTACCGCAGGCGACGAACGGTAGCTTTCGGCCGGCGCTGATCATCGTGGGCCAGAAGGAAAAAACTGTCCCAAGCGAGTAAGCCATCGAACGTGGCCTCGAGCGCGAGGGCACGCATATCAGCAACATGCCAAGACTGCTTTAATGTAACCATTTCAGCAGCCAACGACGTCGCGCTTGCAAGCGATCCTGTGCGCTCACAGATCGAGTACCGAGTCTAGACCTCGGTGGACGCCAACCAGGTTCGCTACCTTGTGAATGGCGAGCAGAGCCCCATCAACATATGGGCGGGCACTGCTCCCCGAATCGTGGCGGATTGACAGTCTTTGATCGGGCATTCCGAAGATGATCTCGGCGCTGATCACGTATCCGGGCAATCGAACGGAGTGAATCTGGGATCCGGACAGCGTGGCACCGCGGGCTTCTCGAGACCCCATTGTCCGGTCCACGGGCACGGACGGCTCGGGTAGCCGCACTTTGGCCAAGCGCGCCGCGAGTTCACGGGCCGTACCACTCGGTGCGTCGATCTTATCTGCATGCGCATAATCAATGATCTCCCACTGCGGAATGAACTTAGCTGCTACTTCAGCGAACTTCTGCAGCAACACGACTGTCAGAGCAAAATTGCCGTGACATCGCAGGGGTTGACGAGCGCATCGGCCGCGGAGCCGTAGACAGGACAGTCAAGGCGCGGCTCTCCCAGCACCTCCCCTAAAGCACGGCCGGCGTGAGTGCGGGACACAGCCGCGACGAGAGCGAGGTCCGCGGTCCGCGCCATCGAACGCGCGAGTTCGGAGCCTGCCCAGCCAGTTGCACCCGCCAGACAAACTTTGATCACCGGAATTCCGTCTCAGCCAGTTCGAAAACGTCAGCGCCCAACGATACCGCGCACTGGCGGATGCGTCGATGGGCGCGAACACGGGTCGCGTGAAGTCGAGGGTGAGCGTATAGGCGAAGATTTTGGTGCCGTCACTGCCCGTTCGTGATCGGAAGAGAGAGTGCCAAGATCATCGCTTTCAGGTTTCCACACTTTTCGGCGTGTATTTCTGTTCGCTCCGAGCGCTCCAATGGTACAGATTTTCATCCCCACAATGTCGACATTTGATCGCAGTCAATTGGTCATCGAAATCCGTCAACGCTTTGCCGCCCGGCGCTGTGTCCGCAATCGCAATGACTCGCCCGCACGATCGGCTCTTACACAACCAGCCCATGTAGACCTCGCCCGGCACCATCTGCTGCGGCGCCCTGACATCGACGTGGCGCAATGGGGCCGACGCGACCGGCTTGTGTGATGGCGTACCCCGGCTTTTTGTTGGACGTTTGATCGCCATTGCCACCTCCCCGCTGATGAACATAGGAGAGCCTACCGCGCCCGCAATGCATCTGCCAGCCCCGACTCAACTGACGAAAGCGGCGCTCAACCGCTACCGCTTCCGTATGGGCGCGTGATCACTTCCAGATAGTGACCGTCGGGGTCGGAAAAATAGACCCCGCGTCCGCCGTCGTTATGATTGATCTCGCCAGGGCGGCAACGCGTCGGGTCGGCCCAGTACTGGAGACCCTGCTCACGGATGCGGCCGAAGACGGCATCGAAATCAGCCTCGGAAATCAGGAAAGCGTAGTGCTGCGGCTGGATCTGTTCATCGGCGGCCGCGAAATCGAGAGACACTCCGTTGTCGAGTTCGACCACCTCGAAGGGACCGAACCGGACTGGCGCCGGCAGCCCTAGTATCTCGGCCAGAAAACGGGCTGACTTCGCCCGGTCTGACGAGTAGACGATGGTGTGGTTGAGTTGAGCGGTCATGTGTAGCCCTGGTCGATTGATGGAAGGCAACGGTCCCAAGGGTCTCGTCGCCCAGTGTGCGCCGAGCTTCATTCGCTCATTCTCGATTAACTACTTCTCGTGCGGGCGCCGTCGACCATTCTTGCCGCTGGCGACCGGCAGCTTGGAGTCGGCAGATTGTACCTCCGTGTGACTGGTTCTTGCCGAGGCCGGCTGGGGTTTGCAGATGCCTCACACCCTTACGCGGGCTAGAGCTGAGGCAGGATGACTCCGGATTCGGCCCCTGACGGGCAAGTAAGTGTGAAAGAATCGGTTAAACTAAAAAGACGCTGTTTTGGCAAGGTGCGATATCGGCCGCGGGAGGGGTATGTCAGCGGCGCTGGTGATCGTCTATGTCTGCCTCGCGTCGGTCGAGGTTGCGGTCGTGGTCGCCTGGGTACTTGCGACGCGCAGGCGCCGCTGGCCGGTTCGCCCGTCCAGTGGCGACGTCTTGATCGGTGGCGTGACGAGCTTCCTCGACACGCTCGGCATAGGGAACTACGCGCAGATCACGGCGTTGTTCAAGCTGCGCGGGCACCCGCCGGATGAGCTGATCCCGGGCACTCTGAACGTGGGCAATGCCGTCGGGGTCCTCTTCAGCGCAGCGCTCTTCATCACGACGGTACAGGTCGAGCCGACACTCTTGATGGCAATGGTCATCAGTGCCGGGGCCGGTGCCTGGATCGGGGCCGGCATTGTTAGCCGAATGCGCCGCCGCGTGATCCAGGTGTTCATGGGCGTGGCCCTGCTACTCGCCGCCGGATTCTTCACGATGACCAACCTCGGCGTCATCCCGCCGACAGGTTCGGCGATGGGGCTCGCGGGCTGGCGGTTCGCTTTGGCAGCCGTGGCAAATTTCGTCCTCGGCGCCCTCATGTGCGTCGGCATCGGCAACTATGCGCCCTCGATGGCGCTGCTCGCATTCCTCGGAATGCACCCGATCGCCGCCTACCCAATCATGATCGCAAGCGACGGCGTGTTGATCCCGGTGGCGAGCCTCGGCTTCCTGCGCTCCGGCCGCTTTGCACCCGCGGTTGCGGTCGGGCTCACGCTCGGCGGAATCGTCGGCACGCTTGCCGCTTTCCCGCTCGTTAAGATGCTCGGCGATCACCTTACGCTGATGCGATGGGTCGTCACGGGCGTCATAGCGTATGCGGCCATTGCCATGCTCCGTTCCGCCTGGGCATCCCAGCCCGATGCACCGGTGCCGACCGTGCCTGAATAGCGTTCTGCCAACTGCCGCAGACCGAACCGGCGCTTGCCGCTCGCCCGCCTGTAGAATATCTGTGACCGGATTTGGCCCAACACGGTCCATGACAATAGTTCGGTACCGGCCACCCGCGCCTCTCGACCGTTACGTCGAGTGGCTGGTGGTCCCAACGCGATCTGCCGCAGCTTATGCGCGCGCGTTCGACGCGAAAGAGCAATTCCGCTTGACGGAGCCAAGCGGGCGAGTCGGCCACGCTGAAATCAAGATCGGGCCTGCGATCGTCATGTTGTCGGATGAATATCCTGAGCACGGCATCCGCGGACCACGGTCGCTCGGTGGCACGAGCTTTGCGATTCACCTGCACGTCACCGATGTAGACAAGGCCTTGCGAAGGCGGTCGAAGCGGGTGCGTCGGTTCTACGGCCGTTGCAAGATCAGTTTTATGGTGAGCGGTCAGGAACGGTGCGTGATCCGTTCGGTCACGAGTGGTTGCATGGTGGTCATCTGGAGACATTGACATCTGAAGAGATGCAGCGTCGGTACACTGCGCTA
>CAVUYL010000020.1:0-4183 GCA_963745705.1 uncultured Gammaproteobacteria bacterium
CCGGTAACCCAGGAGACCGACATGATAACGATCACTTCCACACCCCTTCGCACCCTGGTTGTCGCGCTCTTACTGATCGCGCTTACCGCGTGCGGTGGCGGAGTGGCGGTGGCGGCGCGAGTCAGTCATCGACCAATCAGCCCGTATCCAGCGGGTCTAGTCCCAACCCCGTCCCGACAATCAGTGCTCTCTCTCCGAGCTGCGCTCCCGCAGGAGAACAGTTCATTGATGCGGTAGATAATCAATTGACGGTAATTGGGCCAATATTTTGTGGCGGGTTCCGTCGTGCGCTGGAATGGTAGTGACCGGCCGACCACCAGTAACGGCAGCATCAACGGTCTCACTGCTCAGATTTCGGCGAGTGACATCGCCGCAGCCGGGACAGCCGTGGTTACAGTCTTTAATCCTGCAGCCGGCGAGCGTAGCTCGAATTCGTTGACCTTCACCATAACGGCAGGAGCAGTTGATCCGCAATCAATCGCTGTGGACCCTGCCGGAAAGTTCGCCTATGTAATGAATGGCGGCTGCGGTGGCGGCGTTGGTGGCTACGTGTCCATGTACACGATCGACCCCACTACCGGGGCCCTCGCGCCCATAGGACCACCGGTATCAACATACGGGTTCGGCGTCTACCCCGGGTCCATCAGCGTAGATCCTTTCGGCAAGTTCGCCTACGTGACAAATGAAGGGGATCCGTGGGGTTATGAGGCTGGCTCTAATGGCAGCGTCGCGATGTACGCCATCGACGCCACGACCGGGGCCTTAACCTCCACAGGAACGATAAACGGAAATTGTCCGGGGTTGTGCAATCCCTCGTCGATGGTCTTGGACCCATCCGGCAAGTTCGCTTATGTGGTGACTGGCGGTGCTGGTGTTCCATACAACGTCGGGATGTACACCCTCAACGCCACGACCGGGGCCATAACGTCCATAGGGGAGATCGCCGCGGGACCAGTCCCTATCTCCGTAGCCGTGGATCCTGCGGGCAATTTCGTTTACGTGGCGACGCTAAACGCCACGCCAGGATCGGCCGGGAGCTTTTCCATGTATGCGATCAACGCCACGACTGGGGCCTTAGCATCCACAGGGACGATCGCCGCGGGAACAGATCCGGTTTCCGTAGCCGTGGATCCTGCAGGTAAGTTCGCCTACGTAACGAATTCCGGCTCGAACGATGTCTCGATGTACAGCATCGACGCCACGACCGGGGCCGTGACGTCCATTGGAACAGTAGCCGCAGGATCGACGCCTACCTCCATCGCCATCGATCCGTCCGGCGAGTTCGCCTATGTAACGAATTCCGCCTCGAACGATAGTTCGATGTACACCATCGACGTCACGACCGGGGCCTTGACGTCCATTGGAACAATAGCCGCAGGATCGACGCCTACCTCCATCGCCATTCATCCGTCCGGCAAGTTCGCCTATGTCACGAATTCCGGCTCGAACGATGTTTCCATGTACAGCATCGATGCCACCGGTGCCTTGACGCTCATCGGGACGATAGGCACATGAAAAGAGCAATTTATTGTGATTTTCGACGTTTTTCGACCACCCTTTGAGATGGTATAGTGGCGCCGGCTGGAAGGCCATTTGGCTCAAGAGGATAATCCGATGGAATCCGCCTTCGTCTTAGCTGAAAAGCCCCTGTTAGAGATTCTTACCCAAGTTCGCAACGGTTTGCCGGCCCCCATGTTCGAACAGGTTGCCTCAGCGTTGGGTCTTTCCACCAGCACGTTAGCTTCAAAGTTGGGAATTTCCCGTCGCACCGTGACTCGCAAACGAGGCAACGGCGCGCCCCTGTCCAGCGAGACTTCGGAGAAGCTGCTACGGGCCGCGCGGGTACGCAATCTCGGCCGCGCACTGTTTACGACCGACGCAGCGGTATCGGAGTGGTTATTAAAGCCCGAGCAGGCCTTGGGCAATATAGCGCCCCTCGATTTATTGGATACCGACTTCGGCGCCCGCGAAGTGGAAAATCTGCTTCGCTCGTTGGCTTACGGTCAGTTCGTCTAACCTGCATGCGGGTCTTCCGCATCGGGGCGGCGATCTTTACACGCACCCGGAAAGAGGCCTTCAGCGGTCAGGGCGGCGTTTATGCCTCGGCCCGCTGGCACAGCGCCGGCCGTCCAATCGTTTACACAGCACAATCTCTCTCCCTCGCCGCCTTGGAGATTCTGGTCCGCCTCAAACAGACCAATGACATTCAACCTTTTTATGCCTATTCCATGGAAATCCCTGACCATCTCATTCTGACGCCCAAGTCTTTGCCAGCACGCTGGAAGAGCCGGATCGCGGTCAGTCGGGCATTTGGCGATGCCTGGCTCAAGACGAACAATTTACCGGCACTGCGGGTGCCCACCGTGATCACCCCCGGCGAATGGAATGTTCTCGTGAATCCCCTCCATCCGCAGTTTTCACTGAAATGGGTCGTCACGGGTCCCAACGCCTACACATTCGATGCACGACTGCTGCCGGTCAAGAAACGGATTCGGTCTCACAGACTCACACCGCGTGCCCGTGCGAAGTCCTTGAGCCGCTGGCCTCGCGCATGAACAGTTGAATTACCCGCGGCCGAAGTCGTCACGTTAACCGTTAATCGTCGCAGGGCTGGCATACGTTTCCGCAGAAACGCACATTAACAGAGATTCGAGAAATATTTTATATAGTATTGATTTATAAGTATAAAGTGCACCGAGATTTCCTGGCCTGGCCGGTACTCACGCCGTGGCCTTCTCATGCCGTGGCCTTCTCATAATGTCGCGTCATGGTTCGGGGCTGCGCTGAGCCACTAACTTATCAAACTCCTCCAGCATATCCGACATACTCATCGCGGTCGCAAACTCTCTTATCCATCGACGAGCCTCGGAAATATCGACCTGCGGATGGGCCGCGAGAAGTCCGCGAATGTCCTCGATGTCTTTGGGTCTGCGAGCGATCGCCTTCATTACTAACAGATCTTCAACCCGCGGCAACCGCAACAGCAAACCGCCGATGTTATGCACGGCACTCTTTTCAACTGCCGCGCGCTCGAAAGGCAGGCCGCCAAGCGTAACGTCTACGTCAATGCCGGATCCGAGGTGCTTTAGGAGAAGAACGCGGCTGCGACGCGCAAACTCCAGGGCTTCCCCAATACGTGGAACGATCCCGTATCGAGCAGCGCTTTCGATGACATCGGCCCAGTCTGCGTCGGGCACAATCGCTAGCGCGTCGATGTCTTGAGTGAGCCGGGGGCGTCCGAGAGCCGACGCTGCGACTCCTCCGATGATCATCGCAGGAATGTGCGCCGCTTCGAGCCACTTCAGCACATCCGCCAGTGCGGCCTGCAGCGATACCGGGACCGGATCAGCCACTCAGCGCCCGTCGCAGACGGGTCCATCTGTCCCTGACCTCAAGAACCTGCGACTCGCGATCTCGGTCGGGTCCAAAAAGATTACGTGAGGCCATGAGCGCAGCGAGCTGCTGGAACTTGGTTTCCATTGTAGCCCGCCTAAGCTCTCCAGCTTCGACGTCTCGGACCAGTTCCCAGCGCTTGAAATAGGCTCGTGCTTCCTCTGGAGTCATAGCGTTCATAATAAGCATCTTACTACGATCCTCTCCGCGCAGACCTAAATGGGGCATTTCTGCGCGAGTGGATTCTACGGTGAGTGGCTAGATCCACGAGTAGGACATCGATTACCAAGAGCCCGTGACCTCCCGGAGGATCAATAGTCGAAGTATCGGCGCTCCAAGCAAGACGAGTGTCGCGGACAACAATAACCGCTTGTGCCACTCGGGTCGTTTTCTCACGTGAATGGCACTGCTGACGAGGATCGCAAAGACCACCGTATCAAATGTATTGAGCGCGAGAGCAACCCGCGCTGGCGGTGCCGGCGGCACCCGCTGCATTTCCTCGACGGTTGCGCCTGCCACGAGCCCGACCATGGCGCAAATGGACCCGGCCATATCTTGCGAAGACGCTTCTTGCGCAGGGTAAGTCGGGAGCGCAGAAGCTGCGTTGCAAATGCTGATCGCGCAACACGCGGCGACCGATGCGTCCTGTATCGGCCGAGCCACGATTTCATGCGATCTTGCGTGCCATGAATCTGCCGGATTAGCGATCGCGTGCCGGGCGTTCTCCCGCGGAAACGTAGGTTCGTGACGATTATCGGAATACGTCGTTAATCATTGATTTATAACGATA
>CAVUYL010000021.1:0-172060 GCA_963745705.1 uncultured Gammaproteobacteria bacterium
CTAGTGCTGCGCGGACGCCACGCTGTCGATCGCTGGAATATGGAAGGGTATGAGGAGGCTACTACCTTGTTTCAGCAGGCGCTCGATCGTGACCCCACATTCGCCGCAGCAGCGGCGGAGCTTGCCTGGACTTATGAGGAGCAAGGCGAAGCCGGATTCCTGGCTCAATCCGCTGCATTCGAGCAGGCCCGCCGCGCCGCAACTTTGGCACTCAAGTTGGACCCGAGAAGTGCGGAGGCGCATACCGTACTAGGTAGAATTCATCTCGCCTACGATTGGGATTGGGCGGCCGCTGCGCAGGAATTCCAGCAAGCGGCGATTTTGGCCCCCGGCAGTGAGGACGTGTTGGGCGGCCAGGCGCAGCTTTCCATCGCACTGGGTCGCTGGGACGACGCTTTGCGGCAGATTACAGCGGCGCTCGCTCATGACCCACTGGACGCTAGCAATGTCTTCTATCTTTCAGTCATTCAAGGTTGCCGTGGCCAATGGCCCGAGGCCGAAACTGCGATGCGGCGGGTGCTGGAAATGCGTCCGACCTATGCCTGGGCACACTATTATCTTGCCGTCGTATTGCTGATGCGCGGTGACCGCCACGGCGCGCTGGTCGAAATGCAGCGAGAGACAGCTGATATCGGGAAACGACAGGGTCTTGCGATGGCGTATTACGCTCTCGGAAACACTGCGGATTCCGATGCAATGCTCGCCTGGATGATTAAAGAGCACGCTAACGACAACGCGTGGGGAATCGCCGTGGGATATGCGTTTCGCGGCCAATCCGATGAGGCGATGCAGTGGCTCGAACGCGCCTACGCTCAAAAGGAGTCGAGCCTCTTCTACATCAAGGCGTATCCCGCGCTAAATCCGCTCAAGACCGACCCGCGCTACAAGACGTTCCTTAAGAAGATGAATTTGCCGGAATGACGGACGACTCCGCCAATCAGGCAAGCTCCGGTCGCGACGTATTCGTGAGCTACGCGTCGCCGGATGTGGCGGTTGCCATTTCGGTGGTAGAGGCTCTCGAGCAGCGCGGGATCAAGTGCTGGATTGCACCGCGTGATGTGACGCCCGGCGCCTTGTACGCAGATGGAATCATTCGGGCGATCAATGAGGCAAAGGTCATGGTGCTCGTGCTATCGGCGAGTGCGATCGCGTCGAAGCACGTAGGCAAAGAGGTGGAACGCGCCTCTTCCAAAGGTCGACCGATCATTGCGTTGAAGGTGGATGCGGCACCCTTGACGACAACGCTCGAGTATTTCTTGAGTGAGTCGCAGTGGATCGACGCATCGGCACTCGGGATGCCGGCGGCATTGGAGAAGTTGGCGCAAGCGGTGGGGCAGGTATTGGCGTCACCTTCAGCGGTCACTCCGGAGTCGGGAACCGGTCTTGGCACCTCGGGACAACCAATGGCTGTGCACCCCACGGGAATTGACAGACGCTTGGCGCTCGCGGCCGCGGCGGTTGTGCTGGTTGGTGCGGTCATTGCGGTTGGTGTTGCGATTCGTTTCCGGCAGACGAAGGGACCGGCGCCGGTCGTGGCAGCGATCTCAGAAAAATCGATTGCGGTGCTGCCGTTTACGGACATGAGCGAGAAGAAGGATCAGGAGTACTTCTCCGATGGCCTGTCGGAGGATCTGATCACGGCGCTGTCGCAAATCCCGGAACTGAAGGTGATTGGTCGCACCTCTTCTTTCAATTTCCGGAATTCCAGTGACGACAGCAAGGCGATCGGGACGAAGCTGGGGGTTGCGCATCTGCTGGAGGGGAGCGTGCGTCATGCGGGGGACATGGTTCGGGTCAGTGCCGAGCTCATCAATGCGTCGGATGGCAGCACGCAATGGTCCGAGCGGTATGACCGACCCTACAAGGATCTCTTTGGGCTGCAGGAGATTGATCTCACCTATGCGGTGGGCGAGGCCCTCAAGGCGCACCTCATACCGAGAGAGAACACCTCAGCAGAGACTGATCGACCCCCAAGCGGGAGTTTGGAAGCCTACAATGCCGTGCTGGAGGGCAAGTACTACATCGGACACGATACCGAGGCCGACACTCGCAGGGCAATTGAGCGGTTCACTCGCGCCACCCAGATTGATTCGCGCTACGCCCTCGCTTGGAGTTTGCTATCGCGCGCCTGGACAAACATTGGGGCACTGCATGTCGACCTTGCGGCAGCGCCTGAGGTATATGCAAAGGCTCGAGCGGCCGCCAATACCGCGCTTTCGCTCGCGCCGGACCTGGCGAGTGCACACATCGCGCGGGGTTGGCTGCTTGAAATGGCGGATCTGGACTGGCGCGGTGCGGAATCGGAATATCGACGGGTCTCCGCGCTGGTCCCTGCAAGTGGCGAGGCGGCACAGGGTCTCGCCCGCATACTCGCAAGTTTTGGACATGTGGACCGGGCAATCGAACTGACACGGCAGGCCCTCGCTACCGATCCGTTAAACTCAGAGTGGTACGCTTGGCTTGCCGATTACTTCACGCTGAATCGAGTGGAAGAAGCCGAAGGAGCGATTCGGAAAGCGATCGAGCTGCAGCCCGGCGGCGTGAGATTTCACTTTCTACTAACAGACATCGAGATTCAGCGAGGCAATCCAGGAGGGGCGTTGGCCGCCGCGCAGGGGGAGCCGCTTGGCTCTGTTTTTAGGAATTCCGCGCTGGCGAAGGCGCTGCAGAGCGGGAATGATCGTACGGCGGCGAATGCCGCCCTAAAGAATCTACTCGACAAGGGCGCCTCTTGGGATCCCTACGACGTTGCTCAGATTTACGCGATGCGCAACGACCCGGACAAGACCTTCGAGTGGTTAGACCAGGCCTGGAGCTACCGCGATCCGAGCCTCCATGCTCTACTTCGCGACCCTTACATTGGACGCTACAAGAGCGATCCGCGTTTCATCGCGTACAGCCGAAAGGTTGGACTACCCGTGCCCGGGGACGAAGAACGGAAAGTGAGTCAATGACGCGTTATTCGCCAATTGCCCTTTGTGATAATCACGGTCGCGGCATTGGCACTGCCGGCGCCGGCCAAGTCGCCGATTTATCGGTGATCGAGGGTTGGGCATGGCCTAAGTTGTCGAGTCTTCGAATGCCTCGAGTTCACCCATTTGCGCGGCAATTTAGCGTTTGCGGGCTTCGAGCTTCTTCCACAGTGCCTCCGCCCGCTCGACGGCAGCGGGGGTCGCGCTCGGCTCGTCCGAGAGCGCAAGATAATTGGCCTTGGCCGCGATCGCGGCGCTTAAGGTCGCGCGATAACGGGATTCGAGTTTTCGTAGTCTGGCTTCGATGTCCATGTCTGGAACCTCGCATTGCTGTTGATGCGAGAGTACGCGGCGTCGTTGACAGTGATGCGACGGCGGCGTGACGAGTCGGTAACTCGATCGACCGATTGATGAGGATCCTCGAAAGTGGGTCCTAGCTTGCGATGTCGATAATCTGATTGAGCGTTTCGCAGGCGCGGGCGTAGCACTCCTCGGGTACTCTTTTCGATGGGTGCGGTTTGGCCTGCCTCGCGCGCCAATCGAAGGATTTGGGCTGGTGGGCGAGGATGTAGCTTGCGGCGCCTCTGGGGCCGGCGATCTTTACGGCAAAAGGATTGGTGTCATTGTAGGTCGCCGTGGTCATCGGCATACCAATGACGATGCCGGTGCGTTCGTTGAATTCGCGCGGCGACAGTACGAGGAGGGGGTGGATGTCCTTCATTTCGCGGCCGGCCTGAGGATTGCAGTTGATCCAGATCATGTCGCGGCGATCGGGACACCAGGGTTTCCGTCGACCGGCCATTACGCTACTTCGTTGCCGACAGGTTTGGTCACCATGGCCTCGCCGCCGTGAATGGCGGGGTCGAAGGCGGCGAGCTTCTGGGCTAAGTTAAGCTTGGGGTCGCCCACGGGCTTGACCGAGACATGCGAGTCTTGTGCAGACACCTCGACGGGTTGGCCCACTTTGAAGCGAGCGGATTTGGCGACCGCCGCCGGAATGCGCACGGCTAGGCTGTTGCCCCAGCGCTGTACTGTCAGAGTGGCGGGTTTACTCATATTGACTCCGGATGTATCAACAAGTATATACATTCAAATTACGGAGTCAAATTGAGCGATTTGACACGATCACGTAGATGAACGTTACGAGGGTCGGAGTACCAGATCATGACAACTGCGGGAAAGATAAAGGTTCTGTTTGTCGCGGGCTTTGGTCCCATTGTTCGAGAGACGGCCAGCAGTCGCAAACTCTACAGCGACGCGCTTGGCATTCCCTTCAAAGAGGAGAGCGGCGGGTACCTTCATACCGAAGCCCTTCAGGGCGCCAAAACTTTCGCTTTGTGGCCTCTTGCCCACGCGGCGCATTCTTGTTTCGGTAAAGATTCGTGGCCTGAAGACATTCCCGTCCCACAAGCATGGCTGGAATTCGACGTTGAAAATGTAGAACGCTCAACGGCAGATCTCGAATCGCGAGGATATCGAATTCTTGTGAAGAACAAGAAAGAGCCCTGGGGACAAACTGTCACTCGTCTCCTTTCTTCCGAAGGATTGCTGGTCGGAATCACTTTCACTCCGTCGATGCGCAAGGAGAAATAGTGCTCCTGAATCGGCGTAACCCTGACCTCATGGAAAAGGGCGTGTAGGGGAGCGCGAGGATTGAGGGGTGGATCACCAGAAGCGGGTCCGGCAGGGAGTTGCCATCGATGTGGTAGTGGCGCCTAGGCGTTTACGGTCGACGCGGTGGGGTGGCGCCGATAACGTCGGTGGTTTTTAGAAAACCCTTGGCGTCGATTTCGCTGTCATCGACGATGCGGCGTGAGTGCTCGATATTTCTGCCGGCATGCAGGCTGATCGCCTTCAAGGTGGCAAACCGGAGGCTCTCGACATTTTCGCCCGTTTGTTTGTCCCACACGATGAATCGGTAAACGGCGAGCTTCGGCATCCCTGCATTATTGGACGAAGGATTTCGATGAGCATCTTGCGGCGCAGTGATGTATTCAATGTGTGGCAACGCACCGAGCGGCAGAAGAAAATCTGTTAGTGGCTTGCGAGAAGACCGCCAGCGGCCGGAGAGTGGCTCAACGACGTTGCCGCTTACCCAGGCGGCGGCACCGAGTTTGGCGGCGTGGGAATAGGCCCAGGTGGCGACGGTGAGGGTCGCGGGTCCGTGCGGAATTCAGTCTTTACTGAAATATCGTTTAGGCAGTTGGCGCTTCATCGACCGGAGTACGTTCGGCGGGATTGTCCATAGCCCGAGCATGCCGTTGCATTTGATCGGCTTTCGGCGATCACTCATCACTGCGCCGAGTGCGTCAACACGGCAACGGTGGGGATGATAATGAGAGCAATCCGCAACAGGTCGCGCCATTCGCTTCCAGGCGGCGCGTTGGACGCGGGGACAGGGGTGGCGGCAGAAGGTATAGCCATATAAGGTAAAAAGGATATTAAGCGGCGCGAGCGACGACGGTTGTTGCTGCTGGAGCATCGATGCCATCGCCTGTGGCGGCGGGGGGCACCGGTAGCTCAGTGGTCCGCGACGCGGCGAACTGGGCCGTAGCGTCGTCGATCATCTCCCAGACCGCCAGGAGGCGCTCCAGCGAATTGGTTATGTTGCCCACCTGCGGCTCGACGATGTGGTCGATAAAGAAATCGCGTTCCTCAAGCCACTTGGAATCGTCGACGCGACCGTCACACAGCGTCATCGTCAGTTGCTTGCGGCCAAGAGTGAGTTCGGGGGCATGTTCGGTCACGATCCCCTCGGCAAGGTCAAGCACACTCTTCGTTGTCATTGCGTCCGCCAAAGTGCTTTTGCGCTTCTTCCACTTGAGTGTGGCGAACGCGAGCAGGAACATGGCGCCGATAGACGCGGTAAGCATTGGATGCGCACTCATGAGCCAAGCACACTCCGCGGGTGACTGATCGAGAATGCTTTCAGTGCGACGTTTAGGATGATGATGAGATTCATGACGCGATTGTCCCCGCATTCGTGCCAAATTGACGGAGCGACTGCACAGAAGAGGATCCTGGCGGACGATTCAGGGTGTGCCTGCTTTGTCATCATTCGCGACGTGAATCACAGGCGGAACAGAGATAGCGGACCTAGAGCGGGAAACAGCTGTGCGATCGGTGCAGCACGCAGATCCGTCAGCCAGCCTTGACGTGACGAGCGGCCGCATCGGCAGTGTCTTCGGGCCGGGTATTGAAGGCAATCGCTGCTTTCGGGGCCGTCTTGTGGACGAGGTTCACCACCGTCTCGAACAGCGCCAAGCTTTTCGGTGGAATTCGGAGGCCACCTCCGATCACCACGCAGTCGTAGGCTGCCCCCTTCAGCGCCTTTTCGAGCATGGCTTCGCCGGCCGCATCGGGGGTTATCATGCACGTGTCGCCTTTCCAACCTCGTTCCTCGATCTTTGCGACTCCCACGGCGATTCCGGCGTTGATCTTTTCAGCGTTGAAGCCAGGTGGTAGGGACGGGTCTGAAAAGTCAACGGTTTCGGGCTTTTGGCCTATGAACAGAATGCGGGTCATATGGTTTCTCCATTTAGTGAATGTTTAACGAATAGGTATAGCGGTCGGTTCAGCTGGTTTGAGTCGCTCACGATTCCGAGCCGAGGACAAGTCGGACGGCGTCCCGGAATTTCCTCTGCTGGCCGGTGGAGGGGAAGGGAATCGACTTGCCGTGATTGAGGACCGTGAATCCGGCGCCGCTGAGCTTTGAATCCAGCAGCCGGCAGACATTCGCTTTTACAAGAACCACTTTTGTGTCAGGTCGGCTGCACTTGCGCAGCTCTTCGACAAGGAGCGGAAAATCGGCCAATACCAACTGGTCCCTTTCGCGTGGCGAGAGGTGGGGGTGATTGACAGGCGTATACGTCGCGTCCAGCAAGAGAAAACCGCGTGTCGCGAATTCTCGAAGCCCTTCATCTTTGGTGGACGGCTTTATCTCGAGGACATCTTTCATCATGGCGCTGAACAAGGGCTCGGAAATTAATCCTTCGGGGTTGTAGAAGTACTTGCCCGATTTCGGCGGCGACTCCAACACGAAGATGATCTTGGGGTGCTCGGGTAAGTACCGCTCCCGGAATCGCAGGTATTCCGAGGGAGTTAGGCCGTGTTGAATTGGGGTCATGGGCGGCGAGCAAAGGCGTCGTCGAACAGGCGTTCAAGCGTGGGAGATACACCGCGGAGTTGGTCGACGACTTGCTTTGCCCACACGAAATACTCCTGCTTGCGCTCCAGCGACCAGTCGATGGGCGGAGCTTGGCTCATGTCGCGCAGGTTGCAGATCTGGTCGGCAAGCTTTACGAGCTTGGCTTGGTCGCTCAAGGTGGCGGCGTGTTCAATCTGCAGACGCTTGCGGTCTTGCTTGGGTAGGGATTTATCGTCGGTGACTTCGACCACGATCGCAGCGACGTCGGGCCCGAATTGGGCGCGTAGCTCCTCTACGGTGGTGTCCGTATCCTCGATGGTGTCGTGGAGCAGGGCCGCGGCGAGAACGGTGTCGTCGGTGATGCCGCCCTCGTTGGCCAACACATTGGCGACGGCGATGGGATGGTTGATGTAGGGGCTCGCGTCCGCGCCCTTTCGGCGTTGGTCGCGGTGTTTATGCGCCGCGAACGCGCTTGCCGCTAGGATGATCGACACAGGATTCTTGTCCAAAGGGATGTCCTCTTGCTCTTGCCCATTTAATTATCCTCGTTATTCTAGCGCCGACGGGCGGAGAGAAGGATAGGAGCCACCTGCGCTGCCATCGCGTCCGCGCAGTCTGTTCCGCTGTGGGAGCGCATCCTAAAGCACTAGAGCAGCACGACGGACGACACCCCAGTCCCATCGATGAAGATGGGGCACATGCAGATGTCGCTGAAGGGCGATGCGGCGCCCGGCGATGCAGAACGCGCAACCGAGATTCTTAACGCAGCCGCTGGAGTGCTATCCCGGTACCGAGACGTAAAAACAGCGGTGCGCGACGGCTACAAACCGTTTTTCCCCAGCGGCAAAATCGACGAAGAAATCCACTACACCAACTACCGCTATCGACGCCTCGAGCGGCAGCATATCGAGTATGGCCGACCCAGTTCGATTCTCTATAAGCGAGCGGCCGACGGACTGAAAGCTGTAGGCGTCATGTACACCGCCCCCACCGACTCAACGCCAGCGCAGTTGAACGCGATCGCCCCCCTAAGCGTTGCAACTTGGCATCGGCACGTCGATTTTTGCGGCGGCCCAAAAACCTTACCGAAGAGCGAGCAGTTCGGACCGAACGCGCGCTTTGGCCCGCAAGGCAGTATTCACACCGAAGAAGAATGCGCCGCCGCGCAGGGCCTATGGATCCCAGTCGTTTTGGAATGGATGACCCACGTTTATCCCAACGAGCCGCAACAATGGGGCGGCATGCATATGGGCGTGGAAGCCGGCGAATAGTTTTCTTCGTTCGTCGCGTGAGCGTCGTTCAATGTAATGTCAGAACTCGAACCCACTGCTGCCCGTCGTGAATGACCGCTTCGAGACGACCGAGATCGATTCCATCGCTTGCGAAACGTACCTTTTCGGTACTCATGTCGATTCCTCCGCTTGAAGGAGTGCGGCCCGTATCAGTGGTCGGGTCGGATCGCGAGCGCCGAGAGCCGCGTGTCGGGCGTCGTTGTTGCGCTGTGCCGCGGCCGCGACGTACCTGAGCGATGATTCAAACTCCTTTGCGGTGACAGCATCCCTATACCTAAGTTGATCTCCAAGCAACGAGAATTTGCCTAGATGCCGCTGGGCTACATTCAGCAGTTGGGAGATTGCAGCGGAACTACCGCGCATAGCCTGGATCCAGCCGGCGTAGTTACCAGCGATTTCGAGCTTGGCTCGCGAGAACCCACTTATGAGAGCGCCGGCCAAGGGCTCGTCGAGGTCGTTGGAATTGATGGTACGTTCCCAGTCGTCCCAGTACTGCTGCATGACAGCATCAAGCTCGGTCGTCATTGCGCCGTATAGGTCCAGGCGTTGTCTGGCTCGGTTGATCCCTGTCATCGAAGTTAAATCGCTTGGGTTATAGATGGTCGTGAAGTCAATGCCGAGGTATTTCTCCTGCAAGTGTTGAAGCTGATGTTGCTTTGTAGTCTCCAAGTCCAAGTGTGTGGCGATCAAAGCTCGTAGTCTCTCGTGCTGTAGTTTCGCACGTTCAAACTTCGCTTGATCTGTCGGTTGGGTGGTTGTCGCCGCGTAGATGGACCACCGACCAAGGCCCACACAGGAGCCCAGCGCCGCGATCAACGCCGATATGCCAATGGCGACGCGAAATGAAAATCGTTTCAAAAGTCCTGATCCTAATGAATGAGCGCTTAGTGCCGTCGATTGTAACTGCCCCACCGACTGGTAGTGGCGGCAACTTGACCCCATGCGAAGTCCCAGGCCCCGCAGATGAACTCTTCCGCCGGATGATCAGGTGCCGGATTTTTGAATGCCTGTGAGATGTGCAGCCCATTGGTCGAGCGCCAGGCGCATCTCTGCGAGGTAGTCGTATTTGTTGCAGACGCCGGCCATGCCTGGCGCAGCTACCCGCGGGCGCTTTCTTCTTCGATTTGCTCAGATTGTTAACAACAGCGGCACGGACGGGCGTTTTCAAAGCACGTTCGCTGGTCGGGGTCTGGGAGTTTCGCTCAATACGTTCCGATGGATTCATCGGATCTCATACCTCGACTTCTTGTCACGATTTCATGCGATTGGTTTCGCTGCAGTGTCTTGTTTGGCCAATCTCTTCGAAATAAATCGTCGCAGGACGTGACCCTTCCACATCCACAATCCCGACAGGAGCATTAAAGGGACGACGACAAACCGAACACGGGGAGCGTACGTTGGAAGGTATTCGAACGGGCTGTAAATATAACCGATTATCGGAATGCTGAAGACGAGGTGAATGCAGCGAACAATCGAACGTTTGGTGGCATCTTTCATGATTCATCCTCCATTCACGGCTTTTGAGCCGCCTGAGGCGGCCAGTTGGGCGTTTCCATACCGAACTGCTTGGCGTACTCCGCGTGCAGCCGCTGCCAGCCGCCGAACTTCATCGCGTCGGGCCCGACAATGCGGCCGATGGGAGTCCCGTCGAGAAAGCGACCCAGAACATCGAAACAAATGTGCCACCCGGCAGCACCCATCGAGATGAAGCGGCGATCGATGTTATGCCACAGCGTCAGGCGTGTGCCGCCACCAAGGGCTTCGAGTTCCCATCGCATATCGTTGCCACCCCAACCGTACTCAAGCATCTTCGGAGCGTCGGCTCGCCTCACTTCTGTTTCGGTAACGTACGGCGAGGGCGCGCCCACCGTAGTGAGCTTCACCGTGGCTCCAACCGTACCCAGACTCCTATCGGCCTCAAAGGGAGCCCACTCGCGCAGATGCACCGGGTCGGTAAGTGCCTGCCAGACTTTTTCCGGCGAGTGGCGCAGTTCCCTGACGAGAACCAGCGTCCACGTCTCTCCGTCCTTTCGTATCTGCGCCCCGCTGGCGGGACCCGGTGTGTACTGATCGCGATCGGTCATCTTTTGCTCCTTGTATTCCTCTTGGTTGGTGTTGATTGATCCATGCGGTCGAGGTGGCGTTCGAGAGCATCCACGTGAGCGGACCAGAACCGACGGAACTGAGTCAGCCAGGCATCGACTTCCTGAAGTGGTTCCGGTTTCAGCCGGTAGAGGCGGCGCTGTGCGTCCACCGTGGATTCCACGAAACCGGCCTCTCGCAGCACTCGCAGGTGCTTTGACACGGTCGGCTGCGGCATACGAAGCTGACGCTCGATCTCGCCCACCGACTGTTGTGACGAGACCAGAAGGCTCAATATGGCGCGGCGGTTCGGCTCCGCGATGATTTCGAATACAGATTCCATGCTCGTTATATACCCCACAGCGCATGTACGTGTCAAGGTATATACAGGCGAGCTCAGGCGACGCTATCCGACGTGAATCATCAGAGTCTAGAATGCCATGGTGCGGCCGCACGGCCGCGATGGGCCCTTCGGCCAGGCAGCGGAATCGATTATGAATATTCGCGACGCTAACAAAGTCGATGCGCAGAGGTGTGGGCGTATTCTGTATGACGCTTTCAAGATTCTCGCGGAAAAACACAATTTTCCGCGAGATTTTCCTTCTCCCGAAGTCGCGACGGGTCTCGCGTCGATGCTGATCGGCGATCCAGGATTCTACGGCGTAGTCGCGGAAGAGGCCGGGACGATTGTCGGCAGCAACTTCATGGACGAACGCTCGACTATTTTTGGGATCGGTCCGATCTCTGTGGCTCCTGAAGCGCAAAATATCGCTGTCGGCAGACGCCTGATGTGTGCTGTACTCGATAGGGCAGCCGAAAAAAAGGCCGCTGGGATCCGCCTGGTACAAGCGGGCTACCACAATCGCTCGCTTTGTCTCTACACGAAGCTCGGGTTTGTCACCCGCGAACCCCTGTCGCTGTTGCAAGGACCCAAACCCAATGCCAAGTTTGCCGGCTACGATGTCCGGCCGGCTGAAGAGCGCGATGTTCAAGGGTGCAACAGGCTGTGCCGCGACGTTCACGGCTTTGACCGCGATCTCGAGCTACGCGACGCGATTCGCGCGCGCTCGGCAAGTGTGGTCGTACATTTAGGACAGATCACGGGATATGCGACGGCGATTGGCTTCCTTGCCCACGCCGTCGCCCGCACAAATCAAGATTTGAAGGCTCTGATTGGTGCGGCAACAGAATTTCCCGGCCCAGGATTTCTGTTACCGACTCGCAATCATGAGGTTTTCGAATGGTGTCTGAGCTGCGAGCTGAAGCTGGTCTTTCAGATGACGTTGATGACCACCGGCCTATACAATGAACCTGCCGGTGCTTACTTGCCGTCGATTCTGTACTAAAGCCTGCTCGAGTTCCCTCCTGTGCCGGGGGTCACAAATTCACGATGAATGTCTACTGCTTGATCTCCACCAGGACTGCCTCTACATCATCGAGAGCCTCATCCGAGTGGGTGACCGGCGGTCGTATTAACGCTTCGCCGGTCTTCAGTTCGGAAATCTTCGTGCTGCCGTCTGGCATCGAATATTTCACTCTGCCGCCTTTGAGCACATAAACCACGGCTGATGGGTGGGAATGCATCGGGGTCTTGTCTCCCTTGGACGGCGCATACCGTAACACTCGCACTTTTTGGTCCTCGGCGAGCACAGTCAAATGCTTCACACCGTATTTCATGGCGTCCTGCCCAAAAACGGTTGGGCAGGCTAACAACAGGAGCGACACGATTAGCGCGGCGACTTTATTCATTTTGTATCCCTCGAGTGAATGGAGAGAACTCATGCTACGCCCCGTGGAATTCCCGGTCATCAACCCGCTCTGAAAGAGGTGGGTACGTTGCGACCGCCGGTGTCATCTGATTGTTTGACCACCCTTACCACCAGGCGCAGAATGATTTCGGCGGTCGATCAGCGTCGAACAAAGGGAGGGACTGAAAATGGCTCTGGGATTCTACTTTGGTCAATCAGGATTGGACGTCGGCAAATACAACGAGTGCATCAAGCGATTGAAGAAAGCGGGTGCATCCCATCCGGCGGGGCGGTCTTATCACTCGGCTTTTGGTCCGGCTGACAAACTGATGATCTTCGATGTGTGGACATCGCAAGCCGCGTTTGACAAGTTCGGCAAGACGCTGATGCCGATTCTCAAGGAACTGGGTGCCGAACCTGCTCCGCCGACCGTGATGCAGATGCACAATGTAATAAAGCCACCCGCGGCTCGCGCGAAGAAGCGTGCACCAGCGAAGCGCGCGGCGATGAAACGAGGCGGTAAGAAGCGCTGAACGCGCACGTCGCGTCGTCGCTGCAGATCATCCCACGTGGATGGCGTAATCGTGTGGGTGAACGCTGTGCGGACGTCTCTACTGATTCTGCTGACAGTCGTCGCGGTTTATGTGCTCCTCGTCGCCTATGTCTTTATCTTCCAGGCGCGGCTGATCTTCTTTCCAAATGTGCCGGGGCGTACGCTGACGGCGACTCCGAGGCAGATTGGCCTAGAGTTCGAAGATCTCCGGGTCACGACTGCCGACCGCGTCGACCTGCACGGCTGGTACGTGGCGGCGGCGCCGGGCGCGCCGGCCGTAATCCTCTGTCACGGCAACGCCGGTAATATTGCGCACCGCCTGGAATGGCTCGAAATGCTCTGCGGCATGGGATTCGCAATGCTTCTGTTCGACTACCGCGGTTTTGGACGAAGCAGAGGTACGCCGACGGAGCAGGGTACCTACCTCGATGCTCAAGCCGCATGGGACTACTTGACGAACACGAAAGGATTTTCGCCCCGGAGCATCGTAATCGTTGGTGAATCTCTTGGAGGTCCGATTGCGGCGCACCTCGCAAAGGACGTGGGTCCCGGGGCTCTGATCCTCGTCTCGACGTTTACCTCGGTGCCTGACCTCGCCAGCAACCTCTACTGGTATCTGCCCGTGCGCCTGCTGGCGCGCTTTCAGTACCCAACCGCGGAGTACGTGGCGCGTGTGCACGTACCCACACTCGTAATCCACAGTCGTGATGATGAAATGATACCGTTCTTACATGGCGAGGAGCTTCGCAGACGCGCGAGCGGGTCCGCGCAACTTCTCGAGATTTTCGGCGATCACAACGCGGCGTTCATGCTGAGCAGGCCGAAGCTCATAGAGGGCATTCGAAGCTTCCTCGAATCGAATTGCATCTTGAGGGTGTCAGGCAAGCATGCTCGCTAAACAATCCGCCGGGATAAGCTTGTACATATCCCAGCGCTTTCGACTATGCGTATGGAGTTTGCGGACGCAGGCGGCTATCCTCGGCGCGAGGTGGCCCCCAAAGTCGCCGACGCCGTACCTCTCATGGAGTACCACATGAAACGCCCGATCATTGCTGTTCTCTTGGCAACAGTTGCCACTCTTCCCGCCTTTGCGGCACTGAAGCAGGGCGACGCGGCTCCCGACTTCTCGGCTCAAGCATCTCTCGCCGGAAAGGCTTTTGCCTTTTCGCTCGCCGATGCGCGACGTCGCGGGCCGGTCGTCGTGTACTTTTATCCGGCGGCATTTACTGAAGGTTGCAATGTCCAGGCCCATGAGTTTGCAGTGAAGATGGACAAGTTTCAGGCTGCGGGTGCGACGGTGATCGGCGTGTCACTGGACAATATCAACCGTCTGAACGCATTTTCCGCGGATCCTCAGTACTGCGCTGGCAAGGTTCCGGTCGCCTCCGATGCGAATGGCAAGATCGCCCACTCCTTTCACCTGAATATTGATCCCGCGGAACGGGGCTTCAAGGATACACGCGGCGTCGAAGTCGGCCACGGCTTCGCGGAACGCACCACCTTTGTCGTCTCGTCGAACGGCACTATTGCAGCGACGATCGGCGGCCTTGCGCCGGCGATCAACGTCGATCGGGCACTCGCCGCGGTGCAACGGCTCGCCGGGGCCGGACAAACAACGGAGAAGTAGCCGCCAGATCGAAGCGCTGTATCGCGGCCTTCGCGATAGCATTGATCAATAAAATAATTCAGGGAGTTCACATGCAACTGAAGCTTATCGGCGCCGTAGTACTTGCAGCTTTTACCGCATTCCTGGCGCAACCGGTCTATGCGGACGGAGTTCGATCCGAAATAGACGCCGCCAACGCGCAGTTCACCGCGGCGGCGGCGAAGGGCGACGGCGCAGGCCTCGCATCACTGTATGCCTCGGATGGCCAAGTACTACCGGCCGGAAGTGAGCCGATCAAAGGCTCTCAGGCGACTCAAAAATTCTGGCAAGGAGCGCTCGATTCCGGAATTGCCGGTGTTGGGCTCACGACCATTGATCTCTTCGGTCGTGGCCCGACGGCCACCGAAGTGGGTCAGTACGAACTCCGCGATAAGGCCGGCAAGATTCCCACCATGATTTCCCTTGACATATGCAATCCCCCGTCCCGGTGCATAAGCCTGTGCACAACCTGCTTGTCGTCGCCCAAACGTCACCGACTTTCAGTCGCTTACCTTGATGTGAACAATTTTTGATCACTTGTCATGCAGCCGTCGATATAGCAGAAACTAGAAAAGGGAGGGTCCAATGACATCCGATCGCCCAAACGCGCCTGCCTCAAATGGGGGTCTACAACCAAAACACTTCCTCTTTGGCGCGCTCGGCCTCTTCACGCTCTTCGTGATCTACCACAACGAGCGTTTCATCATCGATCACTCCGACCCGCTCTGGACCTACTATTTGCCCGTGCGCTGGCTGCTCCTCCCGCACGGAATAACCGGCGCTCTTGCGCTTTGCCTGGGTGCATCGCAGTTCTCAAGGCGTTTAAGACTGCGACAGGCGCGTTTGCACCGTATCCTTGGTCGATGCTATGTGACCGCCGTGGCCCTTTCGGCGCCCATGGGTATCTACATCACGATCATGCGCAATGAGCTTCCGCTCAGAGTCGCGGTGATCACCCAGGCGACGCTCTGGTTTCTGGCGACCGCAGTAGCGTTCTACTGCATACGACACCGCAATTTTCAGCAACACCGCCAATGGATGATCCGCAGCTATGCCATCACCCTCATTTTCGTCACCGACCGCGTTCTCGACGCCATTCCAGGCCTCGCCGATCTAGACACGGACGCAAGCCCGAACATCACGTGGTTGTGCAACATCATCGCGTGGGTCGTCCCCACCTTTATCATTTCGTGGCCAAACATTATTCAGTCGCGGGCTGGCACGAGAGTCGCCGAACCAGCGACCTTAACCGAGTAAACGTACGGGCTTTGTACTAATATGTGCGAAAACAGGGAGGAGAGAACATGTCGTATGGAAAGTACTTTTTTCTATCGATTCTGGGGATTGTTCTAACAGGTTGCGCTACGACCGGCCGACAAAATGAGACGGCGCAAACTGCGGCTCCGGCAAGTGCCGAGGCCGCTCCAACCGCTGCGCCGGTGGCCCCTCTGACCACTCCTCCGGCGTCGGCCAAACGGCTTGTTCTGAATATGACGGGTCCGGCCGTGGTGACGCAGGCCAAAGACTGGCCTGCATTCCAGGAAGAATGGCGAGCGACTTTCTCTGATCACGCCAAGGAGGCGGGCGTGGCGTTCGACGTACAGAAGGGCGATGCCCGATCGACCGGCGAAACCGGAACCCTGTTGCAAGTCTACGTCAACGATTACCGAATGGTCGGTATCGGCGCCCGAGTGTTTTTTGGCGTCATGACGGGCAATGCTTATATTGATGCCAAGGCCAGCTACACCGACCTGAACGACGGCAAGGCGTTTGGCGAGCGTACCTACAACACGACGTCGTCCGCCTGGGGAGGCGTTTTTGCCAAAATGACGCCGCAGCAGGTGGATGCTATCGCGTCAAAGGTGTTTGGTGACTTGGCGACAGCGACACCCAAATAGACTAAGACACTCAAAAAACACGGTCACGATTGAAGGCTCAGACCTCTTTGGGTATATTGAAATTCGCCTTCACGATAACAATATCCCGTGCTCGCCGACGCCGTCGTAGTCCTTCATTTCCTCATTGTGCTGTTCGTTCTCGCGGGCGTTCCGCTCGTCTACATCGGGGTTGCGCTGCGCTGGGCATGGGTCAGACGCTGGCACTGGCGTGTCCTGCACCTCGGCGCCATCCTTTTCATCGCCTCCGAATCACTGCTCGGGATCGCCTGCCCCTTAACGGTGTGGGAGTACGACCTGCGCGGCCAACGATCCACTCACGGCTTCATCGAGCGCTGGGTCGACGGGATCCTCTTCTACGACGCGCCCCCGTGGGTGTTTACCGTCGCCTACGTCGCGTTTGCCGCGCTCGTCGTTGTCACCTGGATCGTAGTGCCGCCGACTGGGGCAAGGCGCACGACCGATGACACATGACCAAAAAAGTGACTCTTGCGCGACGACAATTCAAGGATGAAAGGATGAGCCGCTCCAAGGTCCGATTGTTCGACGCGAAGGGATTTGTCTCAACGTCGGCGGCACTGACGCTTGCCGCCTGCGGCGGTGGATCGAATGGCTCAGTCCCGCCGCCGCCACCCACTCCGACGGGTACCGTTTCCCACTCGATGACCATGGACCTCTATCCCGTCCAATCCTCGAGCACTGGACCGCGACTCTTCATGATGGTGACCGCCGTCGGATCGCAAGCAGTCAATATGCCACTGGCGTTCGATACCGGTTCCGCGGGCATTACCTTGTATGCCGGGGACATTTTTCCGTCGACGCTGGTGAACAGTGCCGGATTTGTCATTCCCGAAGGGCAGAGCTCGATCACCTACAACGGGATTACCGTCACCAACCAACAAGGAGTCCGCAAGTACGGATACGCAACGAACGGTAGATCCCAGACCGGCAACATCGGTTATGCCACCATCACCTTTGGGAATGCCGACGGACAACTCACGACCCAGGTCATGCCGGTATTTCTGTACTACTTGATTACCGACAACGCGACTGGGAATCCAGAGCCCGTGCCCATTCAAAGGGGTTGGTTTGGAGTCAATAGCGGGCCGGGATTGATCAACGTCACGAACTCCACCGAGCCCGCCGGAGGATATCCGGTATGCACGGCCAGCACCCTGGGGAGCTGCCGCGTAGCCAGTGTCTTCAAATACTTTAGCTACGCCTCGGGCCTCGACGCGGGATTCATGGTGAACCCGGCCGCCTTGCAGTCATGCGACATCACGGTGGCCGACGACTGTACCCCGGCTCCGATCCTCACCGTCGGCCTCACCCAAGCCCAGGAGGCCGGGTTCAGCACGTCGAGCCTGATTTGCCCCCCATCCACGTACGTGGGTCCTTTGACTATTCAAGACTTTGCGGTGTGCCAAGCCAGTATTCCCAACACCACGATCACCCTGTCGGGACCCGCCACCGGCGTATTCACCGCCGCGCCGCTTTTCGATACCGGTAACCCGGCGATGGTTCTGCTAGACCCATCGAGCAGCTCGACTCCTACCGTCTTACCCGCCGGGACGATGGTCATGCTGTCGCTGCCTTCCGGCTTTATCTATAACTACTCAACCACCACTCAAGGAATGGGGACCACAACGGTCAGCACAACCGAGACTACGGGGATTGGAATTCAGTTTTTTACGACAAATTCATTCTTTATCGACTTTACGAGCAACACGGAAGGGTGGAGCGGATCATGACAGAGGCATCCCCTGCAAATTTTGAGGTGTCGGTCAACCTTCCGTTAGGAGTCTTGGCAAACCAACTCATGAGGATCGAGGCGGATTTGCGGCTTCTGAACATGACGGCCTTACGCTGCGCGCGCGCGCGCGAGAATCAACGTCTGACGGGAGGTATTGAAGCCAGACTCGACAATATCAACGCGACGCTCGAGTCGATTAGGGACCTCGTGTCGGACATCGAAGACTGTCTGCAGCCGAGGTCCACCGTGGGCGAACCGCCAAGCAGGAAGGATACCTCGCCGGCCGACTCGCACCGTAAACCGCAGGCCGAGCGAGACGACTGAATGCCATGCCCCGACGCGTCTGTTGTTTGCGCCGCCACGCGCAAGTAGGATTCAATAGAGGCGGGTGCACGAGCGCGCATCAATCATCATCTTCAGGAGGATTTGGCAATGGGCACGACAGTCTCCTTCAATCGTCCTGACGGAAAAGCCGTACCGGGTTATCTTGCCGAGCCAGCACATCCTGGCGGCGGGCCGGCAATCGTGGTCATCCAGGAGTGGTGGGGGGTGAACCAGCAGATTCGCGGCGTCGCCGACCGGCTGGCTGTTGCGGGTTATCTCGCCCTCGTGCCCGACCTGTACCGCGGCAAGGCCACCGTCGAGGCGGAAGAAGCGCACCATCTCATGACGGGCCTCAATTTTGGCGATGCGGCGTCTCAGGATATCCGCGGTGCCGTGCAGTTCCTAAAGACGCGCAGCGTCAAGGTCGGCGTGACGGGCTTTTGCATGGGGGGCGCCCTGACGCTGCTCAGCGTATGCATGGCCCCGGAGATAGACGCGGCCGTTGTCTGGTACGGCTGCCCGCCGCTTGAATACGTCGACGCGACCAAGATCAAGGCGCCGCTGCAAGCGCATTGGGCCACGCAGGATCAGTTTTTTCCGATCGCCACCGTCGACCCGCTGCAGGACAAGCTGCGCGCGGCCGGCGTGACCTTCGATTTCCATCGCTACCTGGCACATCATGCCTTCGCCAACGAGACCGCGGTGGGGCCGCACCGTATTCCCGCCACCCAATACGACCCCGTCTGGTCGCAGCAGGCCTGGGACCGGACCTTCAGATTCTTTGGACGCTGGCTCGGTTGACGCACTCGTTCCACTTCGCGACATTCACACCCTTCACGAGCAGCCAGAGGCAAAATGACGATTCGCCAACCAATGGCGGGAGCAGAATGGCGGGAGATATCAGATCTGAGACTGCAGGGGCGAAAAGCGCCGCAAAACAGGCCGTCAGATAGCTCCAACCGGCAACCTGCATCAATACCCCGATAAGTTTGGGCAAATATCCCGATTTGAAAATCAGGTAGCCATTCACGAGGCACGTGCAACCAAAGAATATCAAGGCGATATTAAAGGCAATGTCATGCGACTTGAGCGCGAGGTTGGCGAGAATCTGCAGCTGCTGTGGATCGAATGCCTTCAGGTAATCGCCATTCGCCAAAGTAGGCATTACTACGAGAAGAAACAACTTGCTGACGGCCTCAACGGCAAGAGACACCAGATTGAACAACACGGCAAGCACAACCAGTTGTTTGTTCACCGGCCTGAGCAGCAAATACTCGATCCACAATAATGGAACAGCGCATATCGCGACGATCAGGTCGCCGGCGACGCTGAGGCGCCATAACATCGGTGAGGCCATGATGTGATGAGCCGTGGCTGCGGCGTCGCCCGTGACGATGAGTTTGTCGGCGACGAACCCTTCTGCAAAAGCGCCGAGAACGATGATTGCCAGGTATAGCGCGCCGCCTAATCGTGCATACGCCTGCGGGGAATTCTCAACGGTTCGATTTGCCATGACAGACATATTGCGCGAGAAAAGCGCAGGCGGCAGCATTATTCTCGACGGGCCACGCAACCGCTGAATTGCCTGCGCGACAACCGATACCGGCGCTTAAGGTTTTTTCGCGGCGGGCAGCTCTTGGTCTACGCTCACGTCGCAATGCGGACAGCGCGGCGAGGAGTCGAGCATTCGTCCGTTGGCCACCCAGAACCCGATCCGGCCGAGGGATCGGCGGCAATTGGGGCAGGGTATTTCGAACAAGCCCCAAAAGATCGCGCCAACCAGCGCCGCGATGAGCACGCCGATCACGGTCCTCACAACGTAATTGCGGGGTCCCGGACTCATCACCGTTCCGGTCAGGAGCAGAATGACGATCGCGGCGAGCGCAGATCGATTGCCTCGGTACCGTAGATATTGACGAATGGTCATTCCGCCTGCCTCAACGCCAGCCGTCGCCGAGCGGTCCGCATGCGCTCAAGCTTCGTTCAGGCTGTGGAACAGCCGCTGCACGATCACGAAGAACAGCGGAATAAAAAGGATGCCGAGGAACGTGCCGGCCACCATGCCGCCGAAAACACCCGTGCCGATGGCGCGCTGCGCGCCCGCGCCGGGGCCCGTGGCGAGAGCGAGCGGCAGGACGCCGATCCCGAAGGCGAGCGAGGTCATCAGAATCGGACGCAGGCGGTCGCGCACCGCGCGCAGGGTCGCCTCGATCACGTGCATCCGGTTTTCGACGTTTTCCTTGGCGAATTCGACGATCAGGATCGCGTTCTTGGACGCAAGACCGATCGTCGTCAGCATCGCGACCTGGAAGTAAACGTCGCGCTCCAGGCCGCGCAGTGCCGTGGCGAGCACCGCACCGATGATGCCGAGTGGGGCCGCCAGCAGAATCGCGGCCGGGATCGACCAGCTCTCGTACAGCGCGGCCAGGCACAGAAAGACGACGATCAGCGATAGGCCGTACAGGAGCGGTGTCTGCGCTCCGGCGGCGCGCTCCTGGTAGGACTGCCCGGTGAATTCTGCGGTAAATCCGGCCGGCAGCCGGGCCACCAGTCTCTCGACGTCTTGCATGGCCTCGCCGGAACTCACCCCGGCGGCCGCCTCGCCGTTGATATCCATGGCGGCCACGCCATTATAGCGCTGCAGCCGCGGCGAGCCATATTCCCAATGTGAATTCGCGAACGAGCCCACCGACACCATGTTGCCTTGGGCGTTGCGCACGTACCAGCGTTTGAAATCCTCCGGCACCATGCGAAACGGTGCATCCGCCTGCACGATGACGTGCTTGACCCGGCCGCGATCGATGAAATCGTCGATGTAGCGCCCGCCCCACGCCACCGCGAGCGTGTCGTTGACGTCGCTCATCGAGAGGCCGAATGAGGCGGCTCGCTCCGGGTCCAGATCGAGGCGAAATTGCGGTGCATCCTCCTCGCCGTTCGGCCGCACATTCGTCAGCAGCTTGTCCTTGGAGGCCATCTCCAGAAACTGATTGCGGGCGGCGGTGAGGGCCTGGTGGCCCCGACCGTTGTTGTCCTTCAGGTAGAAATCGAACCCTGCGGAATTCCCCAGATCAAACACGGGGGGAGGCGCGAAGGCAAACGCGACCGCATCCTTGATTCGCCCCAACGCCTCATTGGCGCGTTCTTGTATCGCATAGACGCCGAGGCGCGACGCCTTGCGCTCGCTCCAGTCCTTGAGATGAACGAAACCGATGCCGGAATTCTGGCCGCCGCCGCTGAAGCTCCATCCCGCAATGGTGAAGATCGAGTCGGCCGCGTCTTTTTCCTGGACGAGGAAGTAATCTTTCACCTGCTCCAGCACGCGGTCGGTGCGTGCCCGGGTGGCGCCGACCGGCGTCTGCACCATGGTAATCATGAAGCCTTGATCCTCGTCCGGCAAAAACGCCGTCGGCAGCCGGAAGAACAGCAGCCCCATGATCGCGGCCAAGCCCAGGTAGATTACGAGATAGCGGCCGGTTCGCGAAAGGATATGCGCCACGATGCTCTGATAGCGGCGATTGCCGATGTCGAAGCCATGGTTGAACCAGCGGAAGAAGCCGCGGTCGGGGCGGTGACTGCGCACTGTCAACGGCTGCAGCAGGGTCGCGCACAGGGCCGGCGTCAGCACGATGGCGATGATCACGGATAGCACCATGGCCGCGACGATGGTGATCGAGAATTGGCGGTAAATGACGCCGGTCGAGCCTTGCAGAAACGCCATGGGAATGAATACCGCCGAAAGCACCGTGGCTATGCCGACCAGCGCCCCGGTGATCTGATCCATGGAGCGTCGCGTCGCCTCGAGGGGCGTCAATCCCTGTTCGCTCATGAGGCGCTCCACGTTCTCGACCACCACGATCGCGTCATCGACCAGCAGGCCGATCGCCAGCACCACGGCGAACATCGTCAGCATATTGATCGTGTAGCCGGCCACCGCGAGCACGCCGAACGTTCCGAGCAGCACCACCGGCACCGCGATGATCGGAATCAGCGTGGCGCGCAGGTCCTGCAGAAACAGCCACATGACGAGACACACGAGCAGGATGGCTTCGCCCAGCGTCTTGGCTACCTCTTCGATGGATTTGCGCACGTAGGGCGTCTCATCGAAGGGCACGATCGCCTCGAGTCCCGCGGGCAGCTGCGGCCGGATCTTGTCGAGCAGCGCCCTCACTCCGCGCACCGTGGCGAGCGCGTTGGCGCCGGTCGCCAAGTTGACGCCCACGCCCGATGCCGGCTTGCCGTTGAACCGGTCCGAGTAGGTGTAGTCGGCCTGGCCCAATTCGACGCGCGCCACCTCGCCGAGACGCAGACCTGATCCGGCCAGTTGCCGCGCAGGACGATGTTGCGGAACTGTTCGGGCGTCTGCAGCCGGCCGAGGGCGGTGATGGTGGCATTGAGCTGCTGGCCCCGCACCGACGGCGCGCCGCCCAGCTGACCGATCGATACCTGCGCGTTCTGCGCCTGCACGGCGGCGGTGACGTCTGCCGGCGTCAGTCCATAGGCCTTGAGCTTGTCCGGATCGAGCCAGATTCGCATGGCGTACTTGGCGTCGAAGAGTTCCACCGTGCCCACGCCGGAAACGCGGCTCAAGGGGTCGATGATATTGCTCGCGAGGTAGTCGCCGATGTCGCTCGCGGTCATCCGTCCGTCTTCGGAAACGAAGCCGACGACCATCAAAAAACTGCCGCTCGCCTTGCTGACGCTGATGCCCTGCAGCTGCACGATCTGCGGCAATAGCGGCGTCGCCTGCTGCAGCTTGTTTTGCACCTGGACCTGCGCGATGTCCGGATTGGTGCCGCTCTGGAAGGTGAGGACGATCGACACGTTGCCGTCGTTGTCGCTGGTCGAGCTGATATACAGCAGACCGTCGATGCCGGTGAGGTTTTGTTCGATGATCTGCGTCACCGAATCCTCGACCATCTTGGCCGCGGCGCCCGGGTAGGATGCGTTGATCGATACCGTCGTCGGCGCAATGTTCGGATAGCGGGAAACCGGCAGACGCGTGATCGAGAGGGCGCCGCCCAGCATGATGATGAGCGCGATGACCCATGCGAAGATCGGGCGGTCGATGAAGAAGCGCGACATGCGGTTCGGCCCAGGGTTTCAGCGATTGTCCGCGGTGGCACTCGCTGCGGCGGTTTGCTCCACTGCTTGCACAGACATGTCCGGCTGCACTTTTTGCAGGCCTTCGACGATCAACCGATCGCCGGCGGACAATCCCTCCTCGACCAGCCACTGATCGCCGAGCGTGCGCGAGACGCGCACGCTGCGCGCCTCGACTTTGCCGCCGCGGTTCACGACCATGGCGCTGCCGTTGCCCTTCGCATCGCGCGTGATGCCGACCTGCGGCGCGAGCAAGGCCTGCGACAGCAGACCTTCGTTCAGTATCGCGCGCACATACATGCCGGGCAGCAGCAGCAAGCGGGGGTTGGGCACGATGGCGCGCAGCAGAAAATTGCCGGTGGAAGGATCCACCGTCACGTCCGAGAACTGCAGCTGTCCCTCGTGCGGGTACGCGGCGCCGTTCTCGAGCAATATCTTGGCCGGCGCCGCGGCGCGGTCGGTCTCGACGCGGCCGGCATCAATGTCCTGCTTCAGCGCCAGCCATTCGCTGCTCGACTGATTCACCTCGACGTAGATCGGGTCGAGCTGTTGAATCGTGGCGAGCGGCGCCGCCTGCCCGGCGGTGACGAGCGCCCCTTGGGTCACGGTCGATTTGCCGATGCGCCCGTTGATCGGCGCGACGATATGGGCGTAGGCCAAGTTGACGGCGCCGCTGTCGACGGCGGCTTGGGCTGCGGCGACATCCGCGTCCGCTTGGCCGAGCGCAGCCACCGCCGTCTCGTTGTCCTGCGCGCTCACCGCCTCGATGCCGACCAGTTCGGCGGATCGCTTGGCCGCCAGCCGCGCCGCCTGCAGAGTTGCCTGCGCCTTCTGCAAGCTGGCCTTCGCGCTGTTGTACTGGGCGCGGTAGAGACTGTCATCGAGGTCGTACAGTACCTGCCCGGCGGTGACATTGCCGCCCTCGGTGAACAGGCGCCGCTTGACGATGCCGCTGACCTGCGGACGCACTTCGGCGATCAAGTAGGCGCTGGTGCGTCCCGGCAGGCTGCGGGTCAAGGTCACCGGCTGGTTTTTCAATGTGAGCACGGTGACCTGCGGCGCGGCGCCGCTCGATGCCTCATCGCCCTGGCGACCGCAAGCGATGAGCGCGGCGCACAGTGCTACGAGCGCTAGTCCCCGGGCGCGATTCAGATCAATCATGCGACTCCCTGTCCAAACCGGTCTTGGCAGCAACACTGCCGACGGGCTGGCAGCCGCGAACGGCCGATACTTGCCACGGCATTTTATGACCGGATCATAATCGATTTGTTCGATCGGCGGTGCGCGGCTCACGAAAATCCCGCCTGCAAGGCGCAAAAACACGGCGTCGGGACTACAGTCCGGCATTCTTACCGACGGTATGGGCGATCGCGGACCAATCGATGTCCTCGCCCTGCTGCGCGATCGTCTGCAATAAATGATCGCGCAGCACGCTGAGCAGCGGCATGGGCACGCGCAGTGCCTCCGCGGATTGGCCCACGAGGCGCATATCCTTGAGCCCGAGCGGAGCGGCGAATCCCGCCGGCCGGAATCGATCGGCCGCGAGTATCGCGCCGTAGGTGCGATAGACGGGAGAATCGAACAGGGTGCCGATCAACACCTCGAGCAGTTGTTCCTTTGCCACGCCGCCTTTAGCCGCCAATGCCATCGCTTCGCCCATGGCTTCGACGGCCGACAGGATCATGAAATTGCCGCACAGTTTGACCAGACTCGCGGCGGACGGCGTGGTGCCTACGTCGAACACCCGTTGGCCGATGACTCGGAGCAATGGGCTGGCCGTGCGCAAGTCGGCCGGATCTCCGGCAGCGACCACGAACAGCTTGGCAGCCGCAGCGGCCTCCGGCCGGCCGAATACCGGCGCGCACAAGAAGCCTTGTTCCTGCGCGCGATGTGCGGCCGCGAGCCGCTCGGCGGTGCTCACCGCAATGGTGCTCATCGAGACGTGCAGCGCGCCAGGCTCGAGGCCCGCGATCAGGCCGTTGACGCCGGTCATGACCGAGTCGAGGGCCGCGTCATCCGCGAGCATGGTGAAGACGACGTCCCGCTCGGCCGCGGCCGCCTTCGGTGTGGCGGCGAGCGTAGCGCCGAGTTCCACCAGAGGCCGCGCCTTGTCGGCGCTGCGATTCCAGACCGTCACCTCATGCGAAGCGCGCTTGAGATTCGCGGCAATCGCCGCACCCATGTTGCCCAAACCCAAGAATCCGATGCGCATGGCGGACCTCCAATCGTTGTTTCATGGCTCAGGGAATCTGAGTCAGTTCGCGCCGAAATGGCACCTCATCGGCCGGCAACCGGTCGAACTCACGAGCGTGGCGATGGCCGGCATACACGGCGGCGGCGATGGTGCCGGGCGCGAAGCAATCGCCGATCGATGTGACCGCCACGATCCCGGCGGCCGCGGTCGGCGCTGCGTGCAGCGATTGCGCCAGTTCATCGTTCGGCAGGCGTGCGGTGAGGGTGAGGATGGCGGCCGCGGAGGCGATGGCATGGCGCGCCGTGTACGTGCACTCGAGCACGACACGCGAGCCGTCGAACTCGACGAGATTTCGATTCGTGTACACCTCGATGCCGAGGTCGAGCACCCGCTTTTGAATGGCATGCTGTTCCAAGGTGTTGACCGTCCAGGCGGAAACGCGTTCCGCGGGCGTGACCAGTGTGACGGCGTACCCTTCCAGGCGCAATTTCTCCGCAAGCACCGCGCCCAGATAGTAATGGTCGTCATCGAACACCACGACCGGACCGATCATTCCGTCGAGGAGGTCATCGGGCGTGAACACATTGTGGGTCGCATCGAAGCCGGGGATGGGACGCGGATTGGCCCTGCCGACGCCATCGCGCCGCCAGCGCGCGCCGGTGGCGATCACCACCTGCGCGGCGCCGAATTGCAGGACTTCGTCGGCCGTGACGCGGCTGCCGCGCAGCAGCTCGCACATTCTGCATGGCGTTCAATTGATTCAACCGGTAATCCCGCACGCGCGCCCAGGCGGCGAGTCCCGGCAGCCGCGATTCGCGCGTGACTCGGCCGCCGAATTCCTCGGCGGCGTCGGCGAGATGCACCGTGTAGCCGCGCCGGCCGAGCACGCGTGCGCATTCGAGACCGGACGGACCGGCGCCGACCACCAAGAATGAATCGTTCCCGGAGCGCGGCGGTACCGACTCCGGGTGCCAGCCCTTGCGCCACTCCTCGCCCATGGTGGGATTCTGCGTGCAGCGGATCGGCGTCATGGTGTAGTCGCCGCTCACACAGACATTGCAGCCGATGCACTCGCGGATGTCATCGACGTCGCCGCGCTCGATTTTTTTGGGCAGGAAGGGATCCGCGATGGAGGGGCGGGCGGCCCCGATCATGTCGAGCACTCCGCGTCGAATCTGCGACACCATGGTATCCGGCGAGGTAAATCGGCCGACGCCGACCACGGGCTTGGTGGTGACCGTCTTGACGAATCGAACGAACTACTCCTGGTATCCTTCGGGCGCGAAGCGCGAGGTTTGGGAATCGTTGGGCCAGTCGCTGACGTTGACGTCCCACAGATCCGGCAGTTCCGCCAGCATGGCGACGACCTCGCGGCCTTCCGACTCGGCGTGGATGCCGTCGGCTCCGCGCATTTCATCGACCGCGAAGCGCACGGCAACGGCACAATCGGCGCCCACCGCCTCTTTGGTGTCCTCGATCAGCTCCCGCAACAGACGCGCGCGATTGACGAGACTGCCGCCGTATTCGTCGGTGCGGTGATTGTGCCGGCTCTGCAGGAAGTGCATGGCCAGCGACAGGCTATGGCCGGCGTAGACATAGATGATGTCGAAACCCGCGCGGCGTGCGCGCAATGCGGCGTCCCGGTGCCAGCGGCGGTAATCGCGAATGTCGGACTTGCTCATGCCGCGCGCCTGCGCCGGTATGTAGCTTGCAGGGTTGGCGATGGGGCTGGGCGCCATGGCGATCTCGCGCGAGTAGAGATTCGGCGCATTCATGCCCGCGTGTACCAGCTCGATGGCCGCCAACGCGCCATGGCGATGCACGGCATCCGTCATCAAGGCGAGCGCCGGCAGGTCGCGGTCATCCCACAGCCGTCCTTCGATGTAGGGCGACAGATCGCTCGAGGGATGGATTTCCACCTCCTCGGTGCTCACGACGGCCCAGCCACCCTCGGCTTTCACGCCGCGCATCGCGGCGTGTGCCTGCGGCCTCGCATAGCCCATGCCGTTGCAATGCGGAACCTGGTAGAAGCGGTTCTTGGCGATCACGGGACCGATCTTGATCGGCTCGAAGAGGATGTCGAAGCGAGGGTCGCGGCTCACGGTGTCCGTCTCCGGGCGATGCACAAATTCGTGCGGCGCGACGAGTCTACGTGAGCTTCATCGCAGGCGCAGCCGCTCCCCGTATCCCGTCAGTTCCAAATAGCCGCGACCCACGAGGGTGTGCTCCTGATAGGCGCGCACGGCACCCTCCCAGTAAATCGCACCGGTGGACAGGCGGGTGTCGTTCTCCTGATCGTCGAGCAGCGGTTCGAGATCGAACTCGCTTGTCCCCGCACGCACATGCCATTGCACGGGGTAGGCAATTCGCGTCCGCGGCGATAGCCACTGGCGCCCCGCGCGAAACTCGATCTCATCGGGACCCAAGATTTGCAATTTGCCCTCGCCGGTGCGCAGCGTACCGCCGGCCCAGCGCTGTTCGCCGTGCGCGCCGCGGATGCGAAACGCCATCAGCGCCGCGCCGTCGTCCAGATTGAGGCCAATCCAGTCCCAACCCACCGCCTCGGCGTCGAGATACTCGCTCGACCATTCGTGATCGAACCAGGCTTCGCCGGTGACGCGGTCGGCGCTGCCCTGGCGGGTGATGGTGCCGGCCACCCGCATGTGCGGCAGGCTGTAGTAATAGCTCGCAGCCCCCGCCGCGGGACCCTTGCGACTGACGCCGGCATTGCCGTTGAGCAGCACGGCTTGCGTTTCCGAGAGCGTAAGAGCGAGGGAGAAATCCTCAGCATCGATCCTCGCGGAGTAACCGGCCGCGTCGCGCTTGAGCGACCAACGATCGATCCACACGTCGGTATCGCCGCGCGCCGCCTCGGCGAGTCCCAACCCGGCGCGCCGTATCCGTTGGTCCTGCCAGAGGCGGCCCCGCTTCGGGTCGCTGAGGGCGCAATGCGCGATGAGCAGTTGATGCGGCGTGAAGGAGCTGGGGTTATTGGCGTCGATGTCGGGTTTGCTGCGAAAAAACGTGATTTGAAAGCCCAGCGGTTCGCCGTGGTCGGTGCTGAGCCAGCCGGTCACGTACCACCATTCGGTGCGAAACTCCGGGTGGCTGCCGTAATCGGCGGGAAATGTGCAGTGCATGATCACCGGTCACCGGAGCGTAGGACGGCGTTGCCGCCATGAGACTTGCCGCGGCAGCAACGCCGAGCACGCACTGCGCCCATCGCATGGCCGATCCGGTCATTGGCATGAGCTCACCAGTCCTCGCGCACGGCCTGCACCGCGTCCTGACTCATCGCGGCGCGTCCGCTCCAGATGGCGGTGATGGCGGCGGCAGCGATCAGCGTCAGGCTGAGCAGTGCCAGCTGCCAGGCCGGGATCGCCAGATCGATGCTCCAATTGAAGGATTGACGATTGATCACATAGACCAGCACCAGACTCAGCGCGGTGCCGAGCGCAAGCCCATAGGCAACCCCGAACGCGCTGGTGAGGATGCCTTCGCTGGCCAGCATGCCGACGATCTGCCGGCGCAACATGCCGATGTGGCGCAGCATGCCGAATTCGGCGCGGCGGGCGAGGGCGGTCGAACTCGCGGCAAAGCTCACGCCGGTGAGCCCGATGATGACGGCGATGGCCTCGAGCGCGTAGGTGATGGCAAAGGCGCGATCAAAGATCTGCAGCGAGCGCTCCCGCAGCGCGGTACTCGTCAAAATCTCCAGAGAATCGCCGCGTGCGAACCGGCCGCGCAGCAGCGGCTTCGGTCGCCGAGGCGCTTGCACCGCCGTCCAGCCAGATCGACCCCTCGTTGGCCGTGGCATCACCCGTTGCGGCGATGTACGCCGGGCGCGAGATCACGATCGACCCGGACATGCGCGCGTAGTCGCGCCAGACACCGGCCACCGTGAAGCGCCGGCTGCGGCCGGCGAGCGGCAGATCGATCGGACCGCCCAGCCTCGTATCCGTAGAGATCCTGCAGCGCTTCGGATATCCATGCCGGCTCGCGCATTCGCGGGCAGCGGCAGTGGGGTGCTCCGCAGCAGCGGCAATTCTGCCGCTGCCTGCGCGGCGCTCGCACCGCGCGCGATCAAGATCACCGGCGCACGTGCGGGGTCGAGCAGCAGCTGCCGGGTGCGGCGAAACTCGATGCGCGCGATGCCGGCCACCGACGCCAGCCTTGCTTGATCGGCGGCCGACCAGTACGCCGTGTCGTTGCCGAAGGGCTCGCGCAAGCTGCATATCGGCGGGCAGGAGCTTGCCCAGCCAGTGATCGAACGACATTCGAAACGAGTACACCATGATGGCCATGGCCACCATCAGGCTGAAACTCACGATGATGGATGCCAAACTCAAGGTTGACAGCCCGACGTTCTCGCGCAGCTGCGCCACCGCGGTGTCGAGCACGATGCGCCGCGTGCGCGGCGCCAAGCTCAAGGCCTTGCACGGTGAGTGTGGGAACCAGCAACACCGCGCCGAACAGCAGCGCGGCAATCGCCGCATAGCCGAATAGCGGCAGTCCGCCGACGGACGGAACGCGCGACAGCACGGCGCCGAGGCCCAGTAGCGCGACGCCGGAGTATGCGCTGTGCCGCGTCGCCTGCGCGTAGCCGCCGTCTCCGCCTTTCAAAGAACGCGCCGGCGGTTGCCGCGCCGCGGAGCGCGCCGGCAGCCAGGCGCCGATGCTGGCCACCACGATCCCCATCGCGAAGAACGCGAGCATCGGCAGCGGCGCGGCGCGCATGGATGCGCCCACCGCGCGCAATTGGCCGTTGCCGAGATCTCCGGTCAGGAAGCGCAGGATGGCGGCGGCAACGCACAAGCCGAGAATGACGCCGAGCAGCGAACCGGCGACGCCGAGTGCGGCGCCCTCGCCGATGAGCGCGCGCTGCAATTGGCCGCGCGTCACCCCGAGCGCCCGCAGCAGCGCCAGCGACCGCCGCCTGCGCAGCACCGACAGCGATTGAGTCGAGAAGACCAGGAACGCGCCGGTCCACAGTGCGACCAGCGCCAGCATATTCAGATTGACCCGATAGGCGCGCGTCACGGTGACGGCACGATCGCGCTCGACTTGCGGCGCGACGGCGACGACGCCCGCGGGCAAACGTCGCGCGAGAGCGCGGCGAAAGGCCTCGACGTCCACGCCCGTCGCTGAGGCGTAAGTCGATGCGATTCAGCCGGCCAATTTGATTGAACGTCCATTGCGCGGAGGCAATGTCCATCAGCCCGAGCGCCTGCGAATAAGTTCCTTGCGCCAGGACGCCGAGCACGCGCAGCGTCTTGGGCGAGCTGCCGACGATGATCTGCAGCAAATCGCCGGCGCGCAGCTGCAATTGCTGTGCCGCACTGCTGCTGAGATAGATGGCGTCGGGCTGCAATAGCGACAAGACGCCGCCGCCGATGTCGCCGATGAGCGCCGGTTGCAGCGTGGCCGCGCGGAACGGGTCCAACCCCAGCACTTTGAGCGTGTCGCGCCGGCCGGGCAGGGCGACGTCGAGCTCCAGCACGGGACTCGCGACACGCACGGCGGTATCCCGCGCCAACAGCGCAAACAGCTGTTCGGGAAAGCCTTCACGCGGACCGCGCACCACCACGTCCGCCTCGCCCACCAGGCGCTTCGTGGCCAGGCCAAATTCGTTGAGCGCGGCGTTATTCACCAGGTACACGGCTGCCCCCAGGGCCACGCCGAGAGCGATGGCGAGCACGGTTACCAGGAGGCGCGCCGGCTGTTCGCGTATCTGCGCCAGCAGCAGCACCCGCCAAATCATGAATGCGCCGCGAGGTTCGCGCGCGCCGCTCACCTACGCCGGCCTAAAGGATTTGAGGCCGCTGGCATCGAGCACCACGATGCGGTCAGCCGTGTCGGCGGCGGTTCGCGAGTGGGTGATCAGAATGCCGGCGCCGGCGTTTGCCTTGACTTGCTCGCGCAATAGCGCCAGCGTCTGCGCCGCACTGCGCGGGTCGAGATTTCCCGTCGGCTCGTCGGCCAGCAGCAGGCGCGGCCGGTGCACCAGTGCGCGGGCGATCGCGATGCGCTGCACCTCGCCGCCCGAGAGCTCGCGCGCATAGCGCCGCGCGAGCGGGGCGATTCCGACCGCGGCCAGCATGTCGACGGTGCGCCGGCTGCGCTCCGGTTCCGGTACTCCGAGAAGATCGAGGGGCAATGCGACGTTCTGTTCAACGCTCAGGTAGGGCAGTACGTGAAAGGCCTGGAACACGAAGCCGACGCAGCGCCGCCGCAGCAGGGTGATGGCGTCATCGTTCAGGGTCGAAAGATCCACGCCGTCGAGCAGCACACGGCCCGAATCCGGGCGATCCAGGCCGGCGAGCAAATTGAGCAGCGTCGTTTTGCCGACGCCGGATTCGCCCATGACTGCCAAATACTCCCCGGGCTTGAGCTCGAGCTCGAGGCCGTCGAAGAGCGCGGGACGATCCGGCGCGTAGCGTTTGCCCAGGTTCTCGAGCCGCAAAACGGCCGGCTCAGCCAAGGCCTCGGCGCTGCTCAAGTGCCGGCAGCCTCAAGCGGCGTCGACACCGATCATGGCTTTGACCTCGAGAAAATCGCGCAACCCGAATTCTCCGTATTCGCGCCCATTGCCGGACATCTTGAAGCCGCCGAACGGCGTTTGCATATCCCCGTACGCACCGTTCAAGGCGACCTGGCCGGCGCGGATGCGGTTGCCCACACGCCGCGCACGCACATTGTCCTGCGACCACACATAGGCAGCCAAGCCGTAGGGCGTGTCGTTGGCAATCTGCACTGCTTCCTCTTCGGTCTGGTAGGGCAGGATGCACAGCACCGGTCCGAATATTTCCTCGCGTGCGATGGTCATGTCGTTGCGCACGTTCGAGAAAATCGTCGGCTTGACGAAGTACCCCTTCGTGAGCCCGTCGGGGCGGCCGGCGCCGCCGGTAATGAGGTGCGCGCCTTCGGCAATGCCCTTCTCGATGTAGCCCTCGACACGCTCGAATTGCAGCTTGGAGACCACGGGGCCGATGGTGGTCTTATCGGACGCAGGATCGCCCACGACCACGGTCTCCGCGACGCGTTTGGCAATGGCTTCCACCGCCGCCATTTTCCCGGCCGGCACCAGCATGCGCGTCGGCGCATTGCAGGACTGGCCGGAATTCTGGAACACGTGCAGTACGCTCTGCTTCACGGCCCGCTCGAAGTCGGCATCGTCCAACAAGACGTTCGGCGACTTGCCGCCGAGTTCTTGATGCACTCGTTTGACCGACGCGGCCGCGCTGCGCGCCACCTCGGTGCCGGCACGGGTCGAGCCCGTGAATGACACCATGTCGACGTCACGATGCGACGACAGCGGCGCGCCCACGCCCTGGCCATCGCCGTTGATGAGATTGAACACGCCCGCGGGAACGCCGGCCTCGTGCATGACTTTCGCCCACAGAATGGCGCTGAAGGGTGAATACTCCGAGGGCTTGAGCACCATGGTGCAGCCGGCGGCGAGCGCGGGCACCACTTTCGCGGCCACCTGGTTCATCGGCCAATTCCACGGCGTGATCAGTGCGCAGACCCCGACCGGCTCCTGCACCAAGCGTATGGTGCCGCGCATTTCCTCGAACTTGAAGGTCTTCAGCACCTCGATCATGGCGCTGATGTGGCCGACGCCGATGCGCGTTTGCGATCCCTTCGCGAGCGTGATGGGCGCGCCCATTTCCGTGGAAATCGCCTGTGCGATTTCGTCATAATGCGCCTTGTAGGCCGCGAGAACGCGCTCCAGCAGCGCCAGGCGCTCCGCCGGCGCGCTGCGCGAATAGCTGTCGAAGGCGCGCCGAGCGGCCGCTACGGCACGGTCCACATCTTTGGCGCTGCCCATCGAAATCACGCCCGCGACCGTCTCCGTGGCCGGGTTGATGACCTTGAAGTCCTTAGGCTCGACCGGGTCGACCCAAGCGCCATCGATGTAGAACTGCCGATTGTCGTAAGTCATTAATTGCCCCTCAAAAATCCGTGAAATCCAGCGGACATTCTACGCGTTGGCGCAGGCTCCGCGCAGGCTACTTGTCGCCAGCCGCCGACGGGTGGTGGCGGCAGCCGCGAACCCTGCAGACTTGCCGCGGGTTTTGCGGTCGCAGTTCTCAGTCTCAAGCCCGCATTATTGCTAGGCTTTGGCCGCGGAATCGCCAGTAAGTTCGAGCTCGATTCCGTCTATTACCCTAAGAAGTGGAGCATTTATGCCAGGAATCACCAGACTGCTGCTCGCGCTCGTCGTCGGCTGCGCCGTTCTGACGCTTGCGCCCGCAATGGCGGCAGTCCCGGAATGGAACGCAGTGCGGACGCACTCGGTCCAGCTCGGACCCGAAGCCAGCCGTTTGCTGGTGGGGTTTCGCGCCACACCCGGCAATGCCGTGGTCAAGTCGGTCAGAGTTCGCGCACGCACGCAGAGCATCACGGTCGTTCAAGCAGGTACCTCGGACGCAGACGTTGCCGGCCTCGCCTTGCGCACCGGTTTGGCGATGGCCCGCTCGCGGCAGATCACCCCGAGCATGCATGTGCTGTATTTGCAGAAGACCGTCTATGGCGCCGACGTCCACGCGCTGCTCAAAAAGCTGCGCGCCGATCCCAGTGTTGAGTTCGCCGATGTGGATCAGCGCCGGTACCCGCATGCGATGCCGAACGATCCTTTATTCGTGCCCACCACCGGCGCCAGCGGGCAGTGGTTTATGCAGCCGCCCAGCTCGACGACGATCACGTTGGGGGGCGTCGCAACTCAAGATTTATCGGCCACCGACGCGATCTCTGCCTGGGCCATCACCACGGGGAGCACGGGCACCGTCATTGCCGACGTCGATACCGGCGTTCGGTTCGATCATCCCGATCTGTTGCGGGCGGGGCCCGGGGCGGGATTCGGTGGACGGCTGCTCCCCGGATATGATTTCGTCGGCGAGGATCTCAATCCGACCACCGGAGCCGCCCTCGGCACCTTTCTCATCGCCAATGACGGCGATGGCTGGGATCCGGACCCCTCGGATCCCGGTGACTGGATCAGCAGCACCGATCAGCAAAATAAAGTCCTGTTTCCCTCCGCGAACTGCCCGATCTCGGACAGCTCCTGGCACGGAACTCGCGTCATGGGCGTTCTCGGCGCGCTCACCAATAATGGTGTCGGCATCGCCGGGATGACGTGGAATCCCTATCTATTGCCGGTGCGCGCGCTCGGCAAATGCGGCGGCTACGATTCGGACATCATCGCGGGCATGCAATGGGCCGTGGGGATGACGGTCATGGACAGCTCCGGCAACAACGTGCCGGACAACCCGTATCCGGCCGACATCATCAACTTGAGTCTCGGCGGCACCGGCAGTTGTCCGAGCGCATACAACAGCGTGATCTCCAACCTGACCACCATGGGCGTCCTGGTGGTCGCGTCGGCGGGCAATGAAAATGGCCCGGTGGATGCACCGGGCAATTGCGCAGGCGTCTTGGCGGTGGTGGGGCTGCGCAATGTGGGCACGAAGGTGGGCTACAGCAGTTTTGGCGCCGAAGCCGGCGTCGCTGCGCCGGCCGGCAACTGCGTGACCACTTCGGGACCGTGCTATCGATCCATAGATACCACCAGCAATACCGGCTTGACGACTCCTGGCACCAACACCTACACGGATCAGACGAACCCCAATCTCGGTACCAGTTTTTCCGCGCCCATCGTCTCCGGCGTTGCCGCACTGATGCGCGCGGTCAATGCGAATTTGACGCCGCCGCAGCTGATCGCGCGCATCGAAGCGAGCGCGAGCCCGTTTCCACCGAATAACAGCGTTCCTCCTCTGGCCGTTTGTCCGGCCACCGATCCGACCACGCAGGAGTGTTCGTGCGTTGTCGGGCAGTGCGGCGCCGGCATGGTTAATGCGCTAAGCGCCGTCACGGCCGCCTTGAATCCGATTGCGGCCATCACCTCGTCCAGCAACACCATGTTCGACGCGAGCGCGAGCGTCGCCGCGTGTAATCTGACGGTGGCGTCCTATTTGTGGACCCCCAGCGGCGGCATTGCAATTCAGGGCGCCGCGAATACGGCGCAAGTGACGGTCATGTCAAACGGCACGGCCGGCTCGCTCATGCTGACCGTGACCGATTCGGCCGGCCACAAGGACAATTCCGCCACGATTTCATTCACGTCAGCTGGCGTAGCGAAGATCAACGCGCCGTCCTCGGCCGGCACTGCGGCGACCGCGTGTCCGGCGCCTCTGACGGTTACGCCGGCCGCGCCCACCGTCAGCGAAGCATTCTCGCCGACCAGTGTCGGCGAGAATACGGCTTCGACGCTCACCATTACCTTCAACAACACGAACGGCTTCGCGTTGACGCAGTCGGGGTTCATGGAGACCGTGCCCGCTAATCTCAGCATCCAAACTTCACCGGCGCCGACCACGACCTGCAGCGGTGCGTCCGGGACTTTGACCAGTTCGGCGAGTGCCGTGACCATGGCGGGCGCCAACATACCCGCGAACGGTAGCTGCACCATGACGCTGACGGTGAAGAGCACCACTGCCGGGACTTATGCCAATCCGATCGCCGCCAATGCCCTCTTAACCGGGCCGGCTGGCGGCAGCTCGGGAACTGCGTCGGCGTCGCTGACCGTCACTGCGCCCGCGGGAGGCAGGAGCGGCGGCGGCGACCTGGATTGGCTGGATATGATGTTCGTCGCGGGCGTGCTGCTCGCGGGACGGCGGCAAATGCGCCGTCGGCCTCAGAACCGGGGATGACCGGCCGCCGTGGCGCCGCCGCAGGCCGGCCGCGCCACGGTTATAATCCCCAGAATGAATAAACCGAATGCCTCGCAGGTGAGCGTGCAATCCGTGAAGACGCATCGCGACGCGCGCGGCAGCGTCTTTGAGCCATTGAATGACGCGGAGCTCGCGGGACAGAAGAACGTGCACGTCGTGCTCACCCAGCCCAATGAAGTGCGCGGCAATCACGTGCATCGAACGGCCGTCGAGATCACCAGCGTGGTCGGTCCTTGTCTGATCCGTCTCAAGGAAGGCGGCATGATTCGCGATCTCGAGGTGCCGGCCGGGGAGACCTGGCGCCTCACCATACCGCCCGGTGTGGTGCATGCGTTTCGCAATACCGGCGATTCGATGATGGTGCTGGTGTCCTTCAGCACCCTATTGCATGACCCGACGGGCACCGATACGCTCCGGGAACACATTCTTTAGTCGCCGCACCGAGACCGAATGAGCGCCGCATTCATACCTTCGCGAATGCAAATCACCACAAACCGCTACCAAATGATGGTGGCGGCCGGCGTATTGACCAAATACGATCGGGTGGAATTGATTGAAGGTGATTTGCTCACCATGGCGCCGATTGGCACCCAGCATTCGGCCATCACGTCGAGACTTCACGAATTGTTCGTATTGGCGGTTTCGCGTGCAGCGACAGTCGTGAGTGGCGGGCCGGTCGATTTGGGCGAGTTCTCAGAGCCTCAGCCGGATCTCACGCTCTTGAAGCGCCGCGCGGATTTCTACAGCGGCAAGCATTCCGAGGCCGCGGATGTCTTGTTGCTCATCGAAGTGTCGGATAGCTCATTAACTTTCGATCAGGGGGTCAAGCTGCGAATCTACGCGCGCTAGGGCGTCGCGGAATACTGGGTGGTCGACGTCGAAGGCCGGCGCGTCGTCACTTACAGTGAGCCCGTGGGTCAGGGGTACACGCGAACGCTCGAGTTTGCCGGGGCCGACGTCGTCGCACCGCTGGCGTTCCCGGACGTCAAGATCGTCGTCGGGGATCTTTTCGGCTAAGCCCCGCGAAGCACCGCCCGGCGGCCCACCCCTCCGGGTTCAATTCCCTCGAGTTCGTAGCCGCGCTTGAAATCGCGGATGTGTTTCTCCATCCAGGTGCGCGCCAGCTCGCTGCGGCGCAGCTTGATCGCCTCGGTGATTTTGCCCTGCGCATCGTGGATCCGCGTGCGCGCCTGCGGCACGCGGTCGATCATGCGGGTGAGCGCCGGGGCGAGCAGCAGATTGAGCGGCGCTTGCGACAGCGCCAACACCTGATTGCCGCTGGCGGCGGCAACGGCGGTGAAGAATTCGACGACGGCCGCGACCGCCGCCGCGGTATCGGCAACTTCGCGCTTGAAGCGCGCCCGGGCGCGCACCAGCGCCTGCAGCTGCGCGGCACTGCGCCGCGCGGCCGCGTACTGGGCGGCCACGGGCTCGATGGCCATCATCGCTTCCCACAACTCGAGGAAGGTGACATCGTGCAGCGCCAACGCGCGGCTCACGCCGGAGCTCACACGGCGCGGCTCGGGGCGCGTGACGCGCAGCCGCTTCTCGCCGCGCACTCGGCCCAGCAAACCGTGGGTTTCAAGTTCGCGGATCGCCTCGCGAATGGTCGATCGATTGACGCCGAACTGGCGCGCAAGGTCGGTTTCCGATGGCAACGGGTCGCCGGTGCGCAGCGAGCGGCCGACGATGCGCTGCTCGATGACATTCGCGATCTGGCGGTAGGCCGGATGATCGTCGAGTGGTACGAATAGATCGGTCATAGGGAGCCTAGCCTTCTCCGAACAGCTCGCGGCCGATCAGCATGCGGCGAATCTCGGAGGTGCCGGCGCCGATTTCATACAGCTTGGCGTCGCGCAGCAGGCGACCGGTCGGGTAGTCATTGATGTAGCCGTTGCCGCCCAGCAGCTGGATCGCATCGAGCGCCGCCCGCGTCGCGGCCTCGGCGCAGAACAAAATGCAGGCGGCGGCGTCCTTGCGCGTGGAATCGGCGCGGTCGCAGGCGGCCGCCACCATGTAGGCATAGCTGCGGCAGGCGTTGAGCGAGGCGTACATGTCGGCGAGCTTGCCCTGCACGAGTTCGAAGGTGCCGATGGGCTGGCCGAACTGGCGCCGCTCGCGCACGTACGGCACGGCCACGTCGAGCGCGGCGGCCATGAGCCCAAGCGGACCGCCGGACAACACGACGCGTTCGTAGTCCAGGCCGCGCATCAATACGCTGACGCCGCGATTTTCCTCGCCGACGAGGTTTTCGGCGGGCACCTCGCAGCCGTCGAATACCAATTCGCTGGTGCTCGAGCCGCGCATGCCGAGCTTGTCGAGCTTTTGCGCCGGCGTGAAGCCCTTGAACTCCTTTTCGATGATGAACGCGCTGATCCCGCGCTGGCGCGCGTTCGGGCTGGTTTTTGCGTAAACCACCAGGACATCGGCCTCCGGGCCGTTGGTGATCCACATCTTGCGCCCATCGAGCACATAGTGGTCGCCATGCCTGATCGCCTTGAGCTGCATGGAGACGACGTCGGATCCGGCGCCGGGCTCGGACATCGCGAGCGCGCCGACATGTTCGCCGCTGATGAGCTTCGGCAGGTACTTCCGCTTCTGCGCCTCGGACGCATTGAGCGCCAGCTGGTTGACGCACAAGTTCGAATGCGCGCCGTAACTCAAGGCCGACGGCGCCCGAGGCACGGGAGATTTCCTCCATCGCGATGGTGTGCGCCAGGTAGCCGAGGCCGGCGCCGCCGTAGTCGGGGCTCACCGTCATGCCGAGCAGCCCGAGTTCGCCCAGTTCGCGCCACAGATCCCGCGGAAACACGTTGCTGCGGTCGATCTCATTGGCGCGCGGCGCGATGCGCTCCTGCGCGAAGCGCTGCGCCTGTTCGCGCACGGCGTCGATGACTTCGCCGAGCCCGAAATTGAACTCGCGGTATGCGGAATTGGCCATTCACCGGTCCCCCATTGTCATCGGACCCCAAATCGTTGGATAATCGGACTGTCGGACAATTTTGCCACTCTGACTCCAATAAAGCCAATGGCCCAGATCGTCTCCAAAATCGACATCCGCTCGCAGGAATTCGCCGACAACCGCGCCGCCATGACGCCGCTGGTCGATGATTTGCGCGCCACCCTGCAGCGCAACGCCGCGGGCGGCAGTGCCGCGGCGCGCGACAAGCACAGCAAATCCGGCAAGCTGCTGGCGCGCGAGCGGATCGTCTGCCTGCTCGATCCCGGCTCGCCGTTCCTGGAACTCTCCGCGCTGGCGGCGCAGGGCGTGTACGGCGAGGATCTGCCGGGTGCGGGCCTCATCACCGGGATCGGCCGCGTCTCGGGGCGCGAATGCATGGTGGTGGCGAACGACCCGACGGTGAAGGGCGGTACCTACTATCCGCTGACCGTGAAGAAGCATTTGCGGGCGCAGGAGATTGCCGGCGACAACCGGCTGCCGTGCATCTACCTGGTCGAAAGCGGCGGCGCTTTTCTGCCGCGCCAGGATGAAGTATTTCCCGACCGCGAGCACTTCGGCCGGATATTTTTCAATCAGGCGCGGCTTGTCCGCGCAGGGCATCGCGCAGATTGCGGTGGTGCACGGTTCGTGCACCGCGGGCGGTGCCTACGTGCCGGCGATGTCCGATCACGCGGTCATCGTGCGCAATCAGGGGCGGGTGTTTCTCGGCGGTCCGCCCTTGGTGAGAGCGGCGACCGGCGAGGAAATCGACGCGGAATCCTTGGGCGGCGCGGACGTGCATTGCCGGCGTTCCGGTGTGACCGATTACTATGCGGAGAACGATACCCATGCGCTGGCGTTCGCGCGCCGCGCGGTGGCGCGGCTGCGGCGCGGCGCCGCTGCGCGGAGCGGCGCGCGGCGCCGGCGGTGAACCGGCGTACGATCCCGGCGGAATTGTACGGCATCATTCCGCCGAGCTCGCGCAAACCCTACGACGTGCGCGAGCTCATCGCGCGCCTGGTGGATCGCTCGTGGTTCGATGAATTCAAGGCGCTGTACGGCACGACCCTGGTTTGCGGCTTTGCCGACATCCACGGCTCGACGGTGGGAATTCTGGCCAACAACGGCATCCTCTTTTCCGAGAGCGCATTGAAGGGCACGCATTTCATCGAACTATGCTGCCGCGAAGCGATACCGCTGGTGTTTCTGCAAAACATCTCCGGCTTCATGGTGGGCCAGGCCGCGGAGGCGGGCGGCATTGCCAAGGACGGCGCCAAGCTGGTGACGGCCGTGGCCTGCGCGGCGGTGCCGAAATATACCGTGGTCATCGGCGGCAGCTTCGGCGCCGGCAATTACGCGATGTGCGGCCGCGCCTACAGCCCGCGCTTCCTGTTTCAGTGGCCGAACGCGCGCACCTCGGTCATGGGCGGCGAGCAAGCCGCCAGCGTGTTGGCGACCATCAAGCGCGAGGGACTGGAGCGCGCCGGAGGCACCTTGAGCGCCGCCGAGGAAGAGCAGCTGAAAGCGCCCATCCGCGAGCAATTCGAGCGTCAGGGGCATCCTTACTATGCGTCCGCGCGCCTCTGGGATGACGGCGTCATCGATCCGCTCGACACGCGGCGCGTCCTGGGATTGGCGCTTGCCTTGACCCAGCGGCAGGACATCGCCGCCACGCGCTTCGGCGTGTTCCGGATGTGAGCCCGGCCGTGCTGCGACGACTGCTGATCGCCAACCGCGGCGAAATCGTCTGCCGCATTGCGCGCACGGCGCAGCGCTTGGGTTTGACCAGCATCGCGGTGTACTCCGAGGCCGATGTGCACGCGCGCCATGTGCGCATGGCCGACGAAGCGTACCTCTTGGGGCCGGCACCGGCGGCGGACAGCTACCTCAACATCGGCAAGATTTTGGATCTGGCGCGGCGGGTCGGCGCCGACGCCGTGCACCCCGGCTATGGTTTTCTCTCCGAGAACGCCGCTTTTGCGCAAGCTTGCGGCGACGCCGGTCTGATCTTCGTCGGGCCGCCCGCCGCGGCAATCCGCGCCATGGGCTCCAAGAGCGCCTCCAAGGCGGCAATGGCGGCCGTCGGAGTCCCCGTCGCGCCCGGCTATCACGGCGAGGACCAGGCGCCGCAGCGGCTGTTGGCCGAGGCGCAGCGTGTCGGTTTCCCGCTCATCATCAAGGCCAGCGCGGGGGGCGGCGGCAAGGGCATGCAGGTCGTGAATTCCGCCGCCGAGGTGGCGGCGGCGGTCGAATCCGCACAGCGCTTGGCGCGCACCGCGTTCGGCGATGATCGGCTGCTGCTGGAACGGTATTTCCCGCGGGCGCGCCACGTCGAGGTACAGGTGTTCGCCGACTCCCACGGCGGCATCGTCAGCCTGTTCGATCGCGACTGCTCGGTGCAGCGCCGCCATCAAAAAATCATCGAGGAGGCGCCGGCGCCCGGGCTGCGCGAGGAGGTGCGCGCCGGGATGTCGCAGGCCGCAATCCAGTCGGCGCGGGCAGTCGGCTATGTGGGTGCCGGCACGGTCGAGTTCCTGGTCGACGAGGCGCAGCATTTTTACTTCATGGAAATGAACACCCGCCTGCAGGTGGAGCACCCGGTCACTGAATTCATCACCGGCGTCGATCTCGTGGAATGGCAGCTGCGTGTCGCGCAGGGCGCCCGCCTGCCGAAACAGCAGCACGAAATTGCCCAGCATGGCGCCGCGATGGAAGCGCGTTTGTACGCCGAAGACCCGGGCCACGGATATCTGCCGAGCGTCGGGCGAATCGCGCACCTGCGCTGGCCCGAGTCCGCAGCGGGCTTAAGGCTCGATGTCGGCGTCGACGCCGGCGACGAAGTCTCGCCTTTCTACGATCCCATGCTGGGCAAGGTCATTGCGTGGGGCGAGACGCGCGGCGAAGCGGCAGAGCGGCTGCACCGGGCGCTGGATGACATCGAGATCACGGGCGTGACCACCAATCGCGCGCTCCTCGTCAGCGTGCTCGCGGACGAGGAATTCCGGCGCGGCGGGATAGCGACCAATTTTCTCGAGGTCCGCCACGCGCGGCTGGCGTTCGCCGATCCGCCGGCCGGCGATGCCGATGCCGTGTTGGCGGCGGTATGGTATGCGACGCGTGAAACCTCGGGTGACGCTTTATGGGCGGACAGCCGCGGGTGGCGCCTGGCTGCCAACCCCAGCAGCGGCTGGACATTCGCGCAGCGAGGCGTGGTCGTCGAAAACGTTGCGCCGGCCAGTTATCTCGCGCATCTGGCGGGGCGGGAATATCGACTGCGCGTCACGGCACGCGGCGCGGAAGTGCTGCAAGCCGAACTGGATGGGCAGATGCAGCGCGTTCGCGTCATCGAAGCCGGTCAGGACCTGCACCTGTTTCGCCCCGGGCGGCAGGTGGTGCTGCGGGTGGCGCGGACCGAAGATGCCTTGCAGGTAAGCGCCGGTGCGGAGGAGGGCTCTCTGCTCACGCCGCTGCCCGGAACCGTGGTCGCCGTTCACGTCAAGCAGGGGCAGCAAGTCGCCCGCGGCGCGCCCTTGGTGACGGTGGAGGCCATGAAAATGGAACATACGCTGACCGCGCCCTACGACGGAACGGTGGCGCGTGTGGCCTTTGCGGTGGCCGAGCGGGTCGCCGCCGGTGCGATCTTGGTGGAGCTCACGCCGCTCGAAACGTGACCTGCGGGTTGGGCTAACTCGCCAGCTTCACGGGAAGCAGGCGGTCGTACTCTCTTTTTACCACCGCATAACACTCACAACTGCGTTCTTCCAACGCTGCCCGGTCGAGCACCGTGATGTGCCCGCGCGCGTATTGAATCAATCCCGCGTGCTGTAACTTGAGCGCACCCTCGGTCACGCCTTCACGGCGAACCCCCAGCATGTTGGCGATCAGTTCTTGCGTCATCACCAGTTCGTTGCCCTCCAAACGGTCCAAGCTCAGCAACAGCCAACGGCACAGTTGCTGGTCAAGCGAGTGGTGGCGATTGCACACCGCCGTTTGCGACATCTGGGTTATCAACGCCTGGGTGTAGCGCAGCAACAAGTGCAGCACCGGACCTGCTCGGTTGAACTCCTGTTTCATCAACTGCGCTTGCAGGCGAAAGCCCTTGCCCGCGCTTTGCACCACCGCACGGCTGGAGGTGGACTCTCCTCCCATGAACAGGGAAATGCCGACGACGCCCTCTTTGCCGACGACGGCAATTTCTGCTGAGGCGCCGTTTTCCATGACATACAACAGCGAAATGATGGCGGTCGTTGGAAAATAGACGTGGCTCAACGTAATGCCCGACTCGTAAAGCACGTCACCCAGCGGCAAATCGACGGGTTCCAGCAGCGGCAGCCAGCGCTGCGACTCTGCATGCGGCAGCGCGGCGAGCAAGCGGTTCTTGGCAGGCTCCGACGAAAGAATTTCCACAGAACTCCCAGGTGTATCAAGTACTTAAAGAGCCCGTGTCGTTGACGAGCACCCCCGTGTCCAGCTCCATCCCAGGCGAATCGATCCCTCTCGTCTGTTCGCTACCGAACAAGTATAGCCCGTCCGGCGCCGCTCGCCCATTGCGGCTTCTTGGCCTGTTGAATTTAACAATAACACCCGCGTCGAGCCGATTTTGTGCGGCAGCGTACGATTTTGTACGGCAACGTACAGAGGGCATCGAGGCGTAAGACTTACACTCCGATAGTCGATCACTGTGGGCAGGGAGGACTCCAATGACTGACGTGTACGTTTACCACTTCATGCGTCGCGGACCGACTGGTGAAAATATCCTATCCAAGCGACGGGCGACGCTTGCAACGATCAAGGGTATGGGCGAAGCCGTCATGGAATCGCAGATCGTGGTCGACCACACAGAGGTGGACGGCAATGGTTTCCTTATTGGCGGCATTGACAACGAGTCGCACCCAATGGATGAGCTATGGGCTGAAATAAGGTCGCTCGAACGAAGAGCCAATTCAAGAGACAGCGAAGCCCTGACATTGAACGAAAGTGGCGAGGGCGCCCGCATTTATTTGCTGCGCGTGGAAAGTAGGGAGTTACGCAATCAAGCCCAAAGGTTGCGGAAGCAGCGTGCCGATTCGATGAGCGGTGAACGCGGCAATTGGATCGACCCGCAAGTGCTCGTACAGTTCGGGGGCGGTCCAACAACGGGATAGAAGCGACCGCTGTTCGCTAGCGCAATGACCAGTGTTCGCTAGGGAACAACGTTCTAGATTTTTGTTCGGTGTCGAACATAATTGCTTGTTTTTATTGTACTAAATTATACTTGTCGCACCTTTGAATCGTTCGATTCGCCCGCACTCGTGATCGACCATTCGAAACTCGAAGAGTGGCTCTCCGAAGGAGTTACAACCACGGCACACTGAGTGAGTTTTAATGCTTGGCGCAAAACAGGTCTCCGTTCCGAATCACTTACTTGGCGCATTGCCCCGCAAGGACTACCAGAAACTGCTGCCTTTCCTCGAACCGGTCAAGCTGGTCTTTGGGGAAATTCTGTATGAATCCCACGCGCAGATTCGTCACGTGTACTTTCCCATCGACTCCTTCGTCTCAATGCTGACCACTGTGGATGCCGGCCGGGCTGCGGAGGTCGGACTCATCGGCTCCGAAGGCATGATCGGGGTTCCCATGGCGCTCGGTGTCGCTGTCTCGCCTTTCCGGGCAGTGGTACAAGGCGGGGGCACGGCCATGCGGCTGAAGACTGCGGACTTTCGCCGTAGTTTCGGCAATAGCGCTGCGCTGAAGAGAGAGGTGTTCCTCTTCACCCACTTGCTGATGATCCAGGTCGCGCAGACGGCGGCGTGCAACCGCTTCCATGTGGTGACACAGCGCATGGCCCGCTGGATGTTGATGACCCGCGACCGCGTCAACTCAAGTGAGTTTCGCATTACGCAAGAATTTCTTGCGCTCATGCTGGGCGTGCGGCGGGTCGGGGTCAGCGCGGCAATGTGCCGGCTGCGGGAACGCAAGCTCATTGACTACCGCCGCGGCACCGTCACCATCCTCGACCATGCCGGCCTCATAGCGGGTGCTTGCGTGTGCTACAAAACTGTCAAAGACGCGTATACCCAAGGACAATCGAAGAAGGGAAATTCCCAGCCAGCCCTGCACAAGTAATGGGACCGGCCGACGGACGGCAGGCGCTCAGGTCACGCCACCTGAGCGTCCGCCGCCGCGAGAGCCGGCAGCGTGAGCTTGAAGCGAGTCTCGTGACCCAACAGCGTCGCCAGCGCAATCTTGCCGCCGGCCTCGTGCACGTAGCGTCGCACCAGCGACATGCCGCTGCCGTGCGCCGCTTCGCCGGCGGCCTGAGGCAGGGTGGTGTAGCCCGACTTGAAGATCAATTTGATGGCTTGGCGATCACGCAGCCGCGACGCGGCCTCTGCGGTGATGAGACCCTTGGCGATGGCCGTGGCGCGCACCTTGTCCGGATCCAAGCCGCAGCCGTCGTCCTGAAAGTGCAATTCGAAGCTTTGGTCCGGCATCGTCTTGAACTCAAGGTGCAGCGTGCCGTGCAGCGGCTTGCCGACTTCCTTGCGCGCGGCAGGCGTCTCCACGCCGTGCATGACGGCATTGCGGATCAATTGAATCGCCACGTTCTTGATGGTCGCCTGGTAGCGGGGAGGAACCAGCTGCATGCCGATGCAGTCGAGTACCACCGACTTATTGTGCTCCTGTGCCACGAGCTCGGTCAGCGCCGACAGCGTGCTGTCGAGGCTGCCCGCCTGCGCCATGCGATGGGCCTTGGGAAGCGCGGCTTTTTGCGCCATTTCGGCCAGGAATGCCGGCGCCTCGATGATCTGGGTGCCGTTCTCCGTCATGCGCGCGTCGGGCGCGGCAGGTTCGGGTTCCGCGGCGCTCGCCTGCGAGGTGAGCGAGCGCAGCAGAGCGAACTGCCCGTAGAGTTGGTCGAGCTTGACCGCGAGGGGCAGGAAGTCGCTGCCGCTCAGCGCGCCGCGGCTGCGCAATTCGTGCAACGCGTCTTCCATGAGCCGCGCCGCGGACTCGAGGCCCGTGAGCTTGAGCGCTGCGGCATCGCGCCGCACGCGATCGACTTCGCCGAGCGTCTCCTCGAGCTTGTTGCGAAACGCGTCGGCTTCGCGGGCAGGTTTCTTGAGAACGCCGTTGATGGCGTGCATCGCGGCGTCGGTTCGATGCAGGAAGGCATTGAAGCGTGCGGCGCCCGCCTGCAGCACGCTGCGCAAGATCTCGCCCTGCGTCTGCATTTGCGTGCGCAAATCTTCCAGTTCGCGATTCTGCTGCACGCGCGCGGTGATGTCGGTGACCGTCACCAGCCACGCGCGCGGCTCGCGGGGATACTCGACCGCATTGAATTCGAACGCATAATGCGCGGTCGCAAAGCTGCCGTCGGAATTGGCCAGCCGCACTTCGAGGTCCTGCAGCGGGTACGGCTGCGCGGGGGCGCCGGCCGCGGCGGCAGTGGGTGCGTCAGGGATTGCCGGATCGAGCAGGCGCGTCAGGAAAGGCCGCACCACGCTCAGGGTTTTCGCCGTGACCACCGGCCCGATCAATTTCTCGAAGGTTAGATTGGCGAATTCCTGGCGCCGGAACAGCGTGGTGAGCGAGGCGGAAACCTGCGGCAGGATTTTGCCCTTGCCGTCGAGCACGAACAGCCCGTGAGCGCTGCCCTTCAAGACCGCATCGGTCAGCCGATTGCTGGCGCTGATCAGCTCCTGCTTCTCGCGCTCATGACGTTTGGCGGAAATGAACATGGACCAACAGGGTGCCAAACGCCCGCAGCAGGAGGCTTGATGGCGGTCACAGCCTCAGGATGGTTGTCAGGGTTGTTGCGTTGAGTCGGCGGCGACTGAGAACTACGTCACATTTTCAAGCGACGGCCTGCGTCAACGGGCCGAGGTCGGCGAGCAGTTCGTCCGCGGATGCGTAACGGGCGCTTTGCTGCTTCGCCATGAGGCGCTCGAGCAGCGGCTGCTGCAACGCCAAGGGCGCCGGCAGCACCGGCACCGGGCGAGCTGGCGTGCTGCGCCATGATGGCGAGTGCGCTGCGGCCCGCATAGGGCCGCTCGCCGGTGAGCATTTCATAGAACATAACCCCGAGACTGTAGAGATCGGTGCGCGCGTCGACGCGCTGGCCCTGCGATTGTTCCGGGCTGATGTAGTACGGCGAGCCGAGCACCTGACCGACGCCGGTGGTGCCGGCATCCTCCATCGAGCGGCGCGCCAGGCCGAAATCGATGAGCACCGGCGAATTGTCCTCGCGCAACATGACGTTCGCGGGCTTGAGGTCGCGATGCAAAATTCCGAATACATGGATGACCCGCAGCGCCTCGGCAATGGCGCGCAGATAGTACAGGCTCTCATCGACGCTCATCGGGATTGCGCAGCCGGTCGCGCAGGTCCCCGCACGGAAAATATTCCATGGCCAGGTACAAATGACTGGGCAGGGAGCCGAAGTCGTAGATTTCGGCGATCGCACGATGGGTAATGCTGGAAATGATTTCGTACTCGCGCTGAAAGCGCTCGGCGTCGTCGATTTCCCGCTGGGATTCCCCGCGGTTCATCACCTTGAGCACCACGTTGCGGCGCAGGTGAACGCTGCGTGCCAGAAACACCTGCGAGAAATTGCTGGTGGCGATTTCCTTGACGATGGAGTAGCCGGGAACGGCGATGCCGGCGCCATCCGTGCCGGGCTGGCTCAACGATGACTTGGCCGCCAGCACGGCGGCGCGGCGTTTGGAACACGCCTCCCGGATTGCGCCGAGCAATTGCTCCCGCGTAATGCGCGCCAGCGGCAAGTAGTCCTTGGCGCCGCCTTTCAGGCTGCGAACCGCGGACAATTCCCCGCCATTGTCGGCGAGCAAAATGCAATACAGCGCCGGCTGGATGCGCAGCATCTGGGTCATGTGGTTGAGTACCGTGTCGGCCGCCGCTTCGTCGGCGAAGTCGGCCTGCAGGATGACCGCGTCCGGCGTGCGCTCGGCGAGCAGCCGATTCACGGAAGCCGATTCCCCGGCCGGCACGGTGGATACCTCCGCATCCGGCCAATGGCTGGTCACATGGTGGTTGAGCCATTGCAGGCGTTTGCCATCGCCACCCACCACCAAAAGGTTCGGACCGGTCGGATCTGCCATAAGTTATGGTCTGGACTAGAGAAACTTAAGCCTAGCGCGTGGCCTGAGGGTTGGCCCGTCGGGATTTCACATTTTCCGTTGTAGATCTTACGTTTCGGAACCAAAAGCCCCATTCTTGGGTCTATCGAGCTATCCTGTCTGATCGAACAAGAGGGCTGATTTCCATGGGTAGTTTCAGAACTTGGTCGCTCGCACTGATTGCGGGCATCTTCGTCATCATCGTCGCTCATCAGCGTTCGATCGCCGACGCGGGGGTGGCGGGGCCGGGGTCGCCTGCTGCGGCGCAAGTTCCGGTGACGCCGGCGCCGCCCGCCGCGCGCGTGACGGGTCTGCCCGATTTCTCGGGGCTGGTGGCCGAGAACGGCGCTGCGGTGGTCAACATCAGCGTGGTGCAGAAGGCGCCGAAAATGAACGCTCCGGGCGAGCCTGGGGAGCCGGGCGAATCCGACGACCCGCTGTCGCAATTCTTCCGCCGCTATCAGTTGCCTGCGCCCGGGCACGCACCGCCCATGAAGGGGATCGGCTCCGGATTCATCGTGAGTCCGGACGGTTATGTTCTCACCAACGCGCATGTGGTGAGCGATGCCTCTGAAGTGACGGTGAAGCTCACCGACCGGCGGGAATTCGTCGCCAAGGTGATCGGCGTCGACAAGCGCAGCGATGTCGCTCTGATCAAAATCGCCGCTACCGGCTTGCCCACGGTGCACTTCGGCGATTCTTCGCGCCTCAAACCCGGTCAGTGGGTGGTCGCCATCGGTTCGCCGTTCGGCTTCGAGAACAGCGTGACCGCCGGCGTCGTCAGCGCGACCGCGCGTCCGCTCGATGAGAACTATGTGCCCTTCATCCAGACCGATGCGGCCGTCAATCCGGGCAATTCCGGCGGCCCGTTGTTCAACGTCGACGGCCAGGTCATCGGCATCAATGCGCAGATTTACAGCCGCACGGGCGGCTACATGGGCATGTCCTTCGCCATCCCGATCGATCTCGCGTTGAACGTCAAGAATCAATTGTTGACCAAGGGCAAGGTGAGCCGCAGCCGCATCGGCGTCGCAGTTCAGGAAGTCAATCAGAAATTGGCGCAGACATTCGGCCTCGGCACCCCGCACGGCGCGCTGATCAGTGCCGTTGACCCGAAAGGTCCGGGCGAGCACGCGGGCTTCAAGCCCGGCGACGTCATCACCAGCGTCAATGGGCACAACATCGATCATTCTTTCGATCTGCCGACGATCATCGCCGATATTCCGCCCGGCACCGAGGCGCACATCGGCATCTGGCACGATCACAAGGCCGCCGAAGTGGACGTCAAGACCGTCCTGCTGGACGAGGAGTCGACGCAGACGGCACGCACCGAAAGCGATGACGGCGGCGGCAAACTCGGCCTGTCGGTGCGGCCGCTCGATCCGAAGGAGCAGCAAGAGCTGCACACGCGGGGGCGGTTGCTGGTCGAAGACGTTACGGGCCCGGCGCTGGCCGCCGGGCTGCAGGCGGGCGATGTGGTGCTGGGCGTCAACGGGGCGAATGTCAACTCCGTGGCGGAACTCAAGCGTGAGGTGGCGCGGGCCGGCCACAGCGTCGCGCTGCTGATCCAACGCGAGGATGCCCAGATTTATTTACCCGTCGACATAGGATGACGGATCAGGCCTAATCGCGGGCGTGCAAGCCGCCACCCCCTTATTTTCCAGCGTTAATCAGAACCTCGCCGGTGCCCAGCCGGCGCGGTTCTTGCCGACCAGCCGCGCCGAAATGGACGCTCTCGGCTGGGAGCGCTGCGACATCATCATCGTCACCGGCGACGCCTACGTGGACCATCCCAGCTTCGGCATGGCCATCATCGGCCGGGTGCTCGAGGCTTCAGGGTTCAAGGTGGGCATCATCGCCCAGCCCGATTGGCACGGCACGCGGGATTTCGAGGCCTTAGGGCAGCCGCGGCTGTTTTTCGGCGTGACCGGCGGCAATATGGATTCGCTGGTGAATCGCTACACCTCCGATCGCCGGGTGCGCAGCGACGATGCTTATACGCCCGGCGGACAGGGCGGCAAGCGCCCGGACCGCTGCGTCATCGTGTATTCGCAGCGCATTCGCGAAGCGTACAAAGCCACCCCCATCGTCATCGGCGGCATCGAGGCCAGTTTGCGGCGCATCGCGCACTTCGACTATTGGTCGGAGCAGGTACGCCGCTCGGTGCTGGTCGACTCCAAGGCGGATCTTCTGGTGTACGGCAACGCGGAGCGCCAGATCGCGGCCATCGCGCAGCGTCTCGACGCCGGCGAACCCTTGAGCGACATCGCTGATTTGCGCGGCACCGCATTCCTGCGCCGCGGCATGCCGGCGGGCTGGGTGGAAATCGACTCGAGCGAGTTGGACGCTCCGGGCCCCTTGAATCCGCCCGTCGATCCTTACGCGAGTGAAGAGGAGCGCCGCGCGGCGGCTGCGCCGGCCGCTGCCCCCGCCGCGGCGCTCAGCGCGATGCCCGGCGCTGCGCGAGCACCCGCGCCAGCGGAAAAGATCGTCAAGTTCTACCGCAAGGTGCCGAATGCGCAGCGCGAGCGCAGCGTCATCCGCCTGCCGTCCTTCGAACAGGTGAGCGAGGACGCCGTGCTGTACGCGCATGCATCGCGCATATTGCATCTGGAATCGAATCCCGGAAATGCGCGCGCCCTGGTGCAGCGCCACGGTACCCAGGAGCTGTGGCTGAATCCACCGCCGATTCCGTTGAGCACGGCAGACATGGATGCAATCTATGAGCTGCCGTACGCGCGCCGTCCTCACCCCGCGTACGGCACGGCGAAAATCCCGGCCTACCATATGATCCGGTTCTCCGTGTCGATTCAACGCGGCTGCTTCGGCGGCTGCACCTTCTGCTCGATTACCGAGCACGAGGGCCGGATCATCCAAAGCCGTTCCGAGGATTCGGTGATTCGCGAGATCGAAACCATCCGCGATACGGTGCAGGGGTTCACGGGCGTGATTTCCGATCTCGGCGGCCCGACCGCCAATATGTACCGCCTGCATTGCAAGAGCACCGCCATCGAGTCCGCATGCCGCCGGCCGTCCTGTGTATTTCCCGGCGTCTGTCCCAATCTCAACACCGATCATGCCCCGCTCATCAATCTGTATCGCCGCGCGCGCACCGTGAAGGGCGTCAAGAAAGTGTTGATCGCCTCCGGCGTGCGCTACGACCTCGCGATTCAATCGCCGGACTACGTCCGCGAGCTCGCGGCGCATCACACCGGCGGGTATCTCAAGATTGCGCCCGAGGCCATCGGCGATGGACCTCTGTCCAAGATGATGAAACCCGGCGTCGGCGCTTACTACCGGTTCAAGGAGCTGTTCGACAAGTACTCGAAGGAGGCGGGCAAGGAGCAGTATTTGATTCCCTACTTCATCGCGGCGCATCCGGGCACCCGCGATCAGGACATGCTCGAACTCGCGTTGTGGCTCAAGAAAAACGGTTTTCGCGCCGACCAAGTGCAGGCGTTCTTACCCTCGCCGATGGCCACGGCCACCGCGATGTATCACTCGGGCAAGAATCCTCTGAGGCGCATTACTCGCTCGAGCGAAGCGGTGGTCATCCCGAAGGGGATCAAGGTGCGGCGCCTGCACAAGGCCTTTCTGCGATACCACGATCCGGGGAACTGGCCGGTGCTGCGCGAGGCGCTGAAGCGCATGGGCCGCGCGGATTTGATCGGCAACGGCAAGCAGCATTTGATACCGGCATACCAGCCCGTGGGTCCGGTGGCGCGGGGCGGGCGCTCGCAGCCGGCGCCGACGCTGCCGTTCCGCACCCAGCACACGGGCCTGCCCAAGTCGGGGCGTGGACGGGATGGCAAGCCAGGCGCGAGCGCGATGCGGGCGAAGCCGCGCGGACGGCCCTAGACGCCCGTCCCCCACGGCCGGCGGGCCGGCACCGGCTGAGCGGAATCGCTTGCTAGCCTCCCCGCGGTGCGATTAAAGTTCCGGGCTGCGGTTTCCCACCGCAATTCATCAACTTATATGGATTTGGGAGCGACAAGAACGCCCTTTGGAACAGGGGGCGCGCGTGCAGCATGGACAAGTGGATCGTACATAAATTTGGGGGTTCGAGCGTCGCCGACGCGGGATGCTTCCGTCGGGTGGCCGAGATCGTCGAGGCGTCGCCCCATCCGCGCGAAGCGGTGGTGCTGTCTGCCTGCCGCGGCGTCACGGATGCGTTGCTCGCCTTGGTCAGCCTGGCGGAGAAGCCCGACGGCGATTTCATTCCCGCCATCGAGGCGCTGCGCACGCGCCACCTGGAACTCGCGGCATCCTTGGTTTCCGCTGCGGCGTGCAGTGCGTACGCCGCACAACTGGAGCGCGATTGCCGTGACATCGCCGGCATGCTGCAAACCGTGCGCCTCATCCGCTCCTCGACCTACGCGATGCGCGACGTGATTTCCGGGTACGGCGAAATCTGGTCGACGCGGCTGTTTGCGCCATACCTCCGCGAGCGCGCGCGCATCAAGGGCGACGTGCTCTGGATCGATGCGCGCGAGGTCGTGATCGTCGAATGGGGTTCGCTCGGGCCGGCGGTGCAGTGGCCGGTGAGCGAGGCGAACCTCGCGCGGCTGGTGCCGCCGAACTTCACCGGCCGTCTCATCGTCACCGGCTTCGTGGCCACCACGGTCAAGGGAATCCAGACCACGCTGGGCCGCAACGGCAGCGATTTCTCGGGTTCCATCTTCGGCGCCTTGCTCGGCGCCGCGGAAATCATCATCTGGACGGATGTCGACGGCGTGCTGTCGGCCGATCCCCGGCTGGTGCCGAATGCCCAGGTCATCGACCAGCTGTCCTACAACGAGGCCATGGAACTCGCGTATTTCGGCGCCAAGGTGATCCACCCGCAGACCATGGAGCCGGCGATCGCACGCGATATTCCCATCTACATCCGCAACACCTTCGCACCGGAGAAACCCGGCACCCTGATCTGCGCGCACCCGAAGTCGGCGCTCAAGGTCAAGGGAATTACCACCATCGATCCTGTCGCACTGGTGAATCTCGAGGGAGCGGGCATGATCGGGGTGCCCGGAACCGCGCATCGCTTGTTCGGTGCGCTGCGTGATTCGGGCATCTCGGTGATTCTGATTTCCCAGGGCAGTTCGGAGCACTCGATCTGCTTCGCCATCCCGGAGGCGCAGGCGGCGCGTGCCGAGGAGGCGGTGCGGCGTGCCTTCGACACGGAACTTCGCGATGGGCAGATTCAGCACGTCGAAGTCGGCCTGGGGATGAGCATCCTGGCCGTGGTCGGCGACGGCATGGCCGGCGCGCACGGCGTCGCGGCGAAAGTATTCAACTCGCTGGGCGATGCGGCCATCAGCGTGCGCGCGATCGCGCAAGGCGCCTCGGAACGCAACATCTCGGTGGTGGTGGACGGCAAGGTCGGCGCCAAGGCGCTGCGCGCCGTGCACGCCGCGTTCTATTTGTCGCCGAACACGCTGTCGATCGGCTTGATCGGACCGGGCACCGTGGGCCGCGTGCTGCTGGCGCAGATTGCCACGCAGATCGAGCGCCTGCGCGTGCTCAACCTGGATTTGCGGGTGCGCGCCATCGCCAGCTCAAAACGCATGTTGCTGGAGGAGACCGCGATCGATCTTACGCGCTGGGCGGAGCGGCTCGCCGAGGCCGGAGAGCCCCTGGATCTCGATAAATTCGCCAACCATGTGCAGGCCGACTACATACCGCACAGCGTCATCGTCGATTGCACGGCGAGCGCCGACGTCGGCAAGAGCTACACCGCATGGTTGACCCGCGGCATCCACGTCGTGACGCCGAACAAGAAGGCCAACAGCGGCACGCTGCCTGACTACCGGGCATTGCAGGAAGCGGCGCGTGCCGCGGGCTCGCACTATTTATACGAAGCTACCGTGGGTGCCGGCCTACCGATCATTCAGACGCTGCGGGATCTGCGCCAAACGGGCGATGAGATCACGCGCATCGAAGGCATTTTCTCCGGCACGCTGGCGTATCTGTTCAATCTGTTCGACGGCCGCGAGTCGTTCTCCTCGATCGTGCGCGCCGCGAAGGCCAAGGGCTACACCGAGCCCGATCCGCGCGACGACCTGTCCGGAATGGACGTGGCGCGCAAGCTCATCATCCTAGGCCGCGAAATGGGCCTGACCTTGGAGTTGGCAGACGTGCGGGTGGAGGGCCTGGTGCCGGCGGCGCTCGAGAACTGCAGCGTCGAGGACTTCATGGCGCTCCTTCCGGAGTTCGATGCCGCGATGACGGCGACGCTCGAGGATGCACGGGGCAAGGGCCAAGTTCTGCGCTATGTCGGCCGGGTCGACGAGGACGGCAGGGCCACCGTGGGATTGATGCGGCTGGACGCCGAACACGCGTTCGCCCACATTGCGCTCACCGACAATGTGGTGCGCTTCGCGACGCGCCGGTACTGCGACAATCCGTTGATCGTGCAGGGTCCCGGCGCCGGCCCCGAAGTGACGGCGGGCGGCGTGTTCTCGGATCTGCTGCGCTTGTCGGTTTACCTGGGAGCACATCTTTAAAATGCTGACCGATGTCACCGCATTCGCCCCCGCCACCGTGGCCAACGTCGGAATCGGCTTCGATATCTTGGGACACACGGTGGAGGCTCTCGGAGATAGAGTGCGCCTGCGCCGCATCGAGGAGCCGGTGGTGCGCATCCGCTCGATCAGCGGCATCGCCGGCGACTTGCCGGTGGAGCCGGCGAACAATACCGCCGGCCGTGCGGTCCAGGCCCTGCATGCCGCGCTCGCTCTAGATTTCGGCTTCGAAATGGACATCGAGAAGGGCATCCCGCTCGGCTCGGGCTTGGGCGGATCGGCGGCCTCGGCGGTGGCCGCGGTGGTTGCCGCGAATGCCCTGTTGGCAACGCCGTTGCCGCGGCTGCAGCTGCTCAAGTTTGCCATGGAGGGTGAAATCGTCGCGAGCGGAGCCGCGCACATCGACAATATCGCACCCTGTCTGTTCGGCGGATTGACCCTCACCGTCGGCATCGATCACCCGCGCGTGAAGCAGATTCCGGTTCCTCCTTCGTTGCGCTGTGTCCTCGCGCACCCGCACATGTATCTCGGCACCCGCGAGGCGCGCGCCATCCTCAAAGCCGATATCACCCGTTCGGATTTCGTGTGGGCCAGCGCCAATCTGGCCGGCTTCATCAGCGGCTGCTACTCGAACGATCTGGACATGCTGCGCGATTCCTTCAACGACGTGATCATCGAACCGCAGCGCCAGTCCTTGATTCCCGGATTCAAGGACGTGCAGCGCGGTGCCATGTCGGCCGGCGCGCTCGGCTGTTCCATCTCCGGAGCCGGACCGACGGTTTTCGCGTGGGCGGAGATTCAATATGCGGAGGCGGTGCGCGGCGCCATGGTGGCCGCGTTTGCCGCGCATGGCCTCAAGTCGGACTACTGGATTTCGGGCATGGAGAATTACGGCGCCAGAGTGGTGAAGGCCTAATGGCGCCGTTGATGTTCCACAGCTCGCGCGGCGGGGCTCCGGCCGTCAGCTTGAGCGAAGCCATCGCACGCGGATTGGCGCCGGACGGCGGCTTGTACGTTCCGACCCGCCTGCCGGCGGCGGCGGCCGCCGGCCTCACCGGATCCATGGCATTGCCGCGGATCGCCCGGACGGCGCTGGCCGGGTTCTTCGAAGGCGACCGCCTGCAACCCATGCTCGGCGAGATTGCGGACGCAGCGCTCGATTTACCCGCACCGACCACCGTCGTCGAAGGGTGCCCCGACGCGTTGTTTGCGCTCGAGCTCTATCACGGGCCGACCGCGGCCTTCAAGGATTTCGGCGCGCGCTTCCTGGCCGAGAGTCTGCAGCGTCTGGAGGATCAGGCAGCGCCGCCCCTGACCATCTTGGTCGCCACCTCCGGCGACACCGGGGGCGCGGTGGCGGCGGCGTTCCACCGGCGCCCGTGGGTGCGCGTGAAGATCCTGTACCCGGCGGGGCTCGTGAGTCCGCGGCAGGAACAACAGCTGACCTGTTGGGGGGAGAACGTCGCATCGCTGCGGGTCGCCGGCACATTCGATGACTGTCAGCGTTTGGTGAAGGAGGCGTTTGGCGATGCGCGCCTGGGCGAGCGGCACCGTCTGAGCTCTGCGAACAGCATCAATATCGGCCGGTTGCTGCCGCAAATGGCCTACTACGCCGCATCCAGTCTCGACGTCGAACGCCGCAGCGGCGCCAGAGCCTCGTACATTATTCCAGCCGGCAATCTCGGCAATGCCTTTGCCGCCGTGTGGGCGCGGGCGCTCGGCTTCCCCATCGCGCGCATCGTGCTTGCGCACAACATCAACCGCACCGTGCCCGATTATCTGCAAACCGGAGTCTGGCGGCCGCGCCCGAGTATCGCGACGCTGGCCTCGGCGATGGACGTCGGCAACCCCAGCAATATGGAGCGCATGCGGGCGCTTTATCCGAGCTTGAGCGAAATGCGCGAACAATTGAGCGCGGACAGCGTCGATGACGCTACAATCCGCGCTCGTATCGGAGAGGACTTCATGCGCTATCGACGCGAATGGTGCCCGCACACCGCGACGGCAGCGGAAGTCTATAGCCGGCTGAGCGCGGCGGAACGGCGCGGCGGTCCTTGGGTCATCGTGGCCACGGCACACCCGGCGAAATTCAATGAAATCGTGGAGCCCATCATCGGCAAACCGGTGACGGTTCCCGACAGCCTCGATCGGCTGCTGCGCCTGCCGCGGCACGCCATGGACCTGCCGCCGACGCTCGAGGCTCTGGCCGCAGCGCTCGAATGACCAGCTTTGGTATAGACCCGCAGTGGATTGGGATAGGCGTGCTGGTGTTGCTGCTGCTGGCCGGCGGCTACTGGGGGGTGCGCGCGTATCAGCGCCGTGCGCGGCGCAGGGCGCTGCTGGCGCGCCTGGAGCGCGTCGCGTTCGAGGCGGCGCACCAAGTTCTCGTACCGGACGGCATGGGCGGGTTCATCCACATCGACCACTTGCTGCTCACGCCGCGCGGGGTGCTGGTGCTCGACACGCGCCGCGTCGCGGGCCTGATCTTCGGCGGCGATCAAATGAGCGATTGGACCGTCATGGGCCGGGGACGCCGCTACACTTTCGACAATCCGCAGCCGGCGCTGTACGACCGGATCGCGGCGGTGAAAGCGCTGGTGGGCAACACGCCGGTCGAGGGGCGCCTGCTGTTCTCGAATGCCGGTAAGTTCACCAAGGGCATTCCGAAATGGGTGCTGATGCTGGACGGCATCGAAGTGGAATTTCCCGTGGTCGACCGCGGCATGAAATCATCGCCGGAGTTCGCCGGCTTCGCGCAGGAATGGAGCGAGCTGGTGGCGCAGCTCCGGCCAAGCCCGCACTTATTCACCAATCTCTAGCCCGCTTCACCAGCCTCTAACCCGCCGGCGGGCGGGTCGAGCCCGAAGAACCGCAGCGCGTTGCGCGTCGTGGAGGCGCCGACCGCAGCGAAGGATTCGCCGCGCAACCGCGCGATTGTGTGCACGATGTGCGGCAGATAGCACGGTTCGTTGCGCCGCGATTTGGGCGGCGGCTTGAGATCGCGCGGCAACAGGTACGGCGCATCGGTTTCCACCATCAGGCGCTCGGCCGGAATGTGCGGCACCGCCTCGCGCAGGTTTTGACCGCGGCGCTCGTCGCTCACCCAGCCGGTGACGCCGATCGCCAAGTCAAGTGCCAGATAATCCTCCAATTCAGAGCGGCCTCCGGTGAAGCAGTGCGCGACCCCGCCGCGGAGGCCGGCGCGAAATTCCTTGAGAATGGCCACGAAGTCTGCGTGCGCGTCGCGCTGGTGCAGGAACACCGGTTTACGCGCCGCGACGGCCATCTCCAGCTGGGCCGCGAAGGCTGTCCGCTGCGCCTCGGGGGGCGAGAAATTGCGGCAATAGTCCAGGCCGCATTCACCGACCGCAACCACCTGCGGCAGCGCCAGGAGTTCGCCCAGCCGGGCGCGCACCGCGGCGTCGAAGCCGCGCGCATGATGCGGGTGCACGCCGGCAGTGCTCGAGAGCAGCGCTGGGTGCGCGGCCGCCAGCGCCGCCGCGGAGCCTGAGCTCGCCGCATCGGCGCCGGTAACCACCTGACGCCCGACGCCGGCCGCGAGCGCGCGCGCCAGCACGGCGTCGCGATCCGCGGCAAAGCTGTCGTGGGTGAGATTCGACCCAATGTCGATTAGTGATCCGATGCTCATGCCGCGTTCTTCAGCGGACGTTTCCGTGACTCGCCTCGGCGAATTGCCTGGCTCGTCGGCGCTACTGAAGAAGAGGACTCGTTCCCGCTCACGGACGGGGGCAACCTCCCCGCGGATAGGATGTTCTTCGCAGCATTGACGTCCCGGTCATGAGTGTCACCACACTCGCTGCACATCCACGTCCTTACAGCACACATCTCCAGTCCGATGGGGCCCGTGCGGGCCCCACAGCTGCTGCATGTCTGCGTTGTGTACCTTTCGCTGACGATGCGAACGCTTCTGCCGGCGTACCCCGCCTCGAGCTTATCCCCGTCGCTCGTCGCCGCAGTGTCCTTGAGCCCCAGATCCAGACCCACCGCGTCGTTTGGGGCGACCGAGGGTTCAGACGGTCTGTTCAACGGGAAGACACAGCCACCAGTCTCCGACCGATCCTGGGCGAAGCAGCCGCACTTCCAGCGGCCCCCCTCGAGGAGTTCCTGCTCGAACACCCGAAACACCTTCCCTGAGAAGCGCAAGGATTTGCCTTTGCGCTTTAATTGCGCGGCTTTGAAGGGGATCCATCCGAGCGAGCGCTTCGCTCCCCGGCTGATCCGCCAGCGCAGCTTCGCCTTCTTGAACTGCCGGCGCCGGGTACTGTACTCCGCGTTCACCCGCTGAATAGTCGCAGAACCGATATGCTCAAAATACTCGGTCGCGCCCGCCGCGAGGTTATTTAGATCAAACTCGCTAAGCCATCTTGCCGGGCCCGCAAACGGGCGTGCCGCCTTATAGCTCGTCTCATTGGCCCAATTCCACACCTGATTGACTTCGACCGCAGCTGCATTCAGCCATGCGTAGGCTTCGGTCTTCACTTTGAGACGGAGCGTGCGGATGCAGGGTATAACGTGGATGGACATCGACTCCCCTTCAGAGCGATCTCCCCAATCTACGGAAATCAGATACCATCATCAACATTTGTTTCTGCAGGATTTATCAAGAAACGCGGGAATGAGAGCGCCATCTGCCATGCGTTACTTGCAGCAGGCGTCCGAAGCATTATTGCCGTTGCAACTGCTGGGGACGCTGGGTCGCGTCGTCCGTTACGTTCGTCGGGAGAGCGGGTAGATGCTGAGTGTCAGGAGTCTGGTGGCGGCGGCGCTGCTGCTGTGGGCGGCGGCCACGCCGGCGCAGCAGGGCGGCGATCTGCAAGCGCAGATTCTGTACGCGTATCAGAGCGAGGATGGCAATGGCCTGGCGAATTTGATTCAGGATCTGACCACCCAGGTCAAGGCGGACCCGGGCGACGCCTCGCTCAAGTATCACTTGGCCCATGCGCAGTACCGCAGCGGCCTGCTCGCCGCCGCCGCGACCGCGGGCGCCACAACCGCGGGCGCCGGAGCGCGGGCCGAATCGGCATTTTCGGACTGCATCGATCAGCTCAAACCCTTGGCGTCGCATGATGTCAAATCGGTGGAGGCCCTGATCCTGCAGTCGGCGTGCTACGCCGGTCTCGCGGATCAACGGAAGCTCGAGTCGGTGCTGCTGCGCTCACGGTCGGACGAGCGGCTGAAAACCGCGCTCAAGATGGCGCCGTACAATCCGCGTGCAGTATTTCTGTCGAGCATGGAGGGCCTGGCGCGGGCCAAGCCCGGCTCCGACGAGCAGCGGAGCTCCTTCGCCGAGCTCGAGCGCGCCGCGCAATTGTTCGACCAGTCCTCGGCCACGAACATCGACGCGCCCGGCTGGGGGCACGCCGAAGCGTACCTGGCGTTGGGCGTGCAGCTGCAGTCGCGCGGCGATCAAGTGGGCGCGCGCAACTGGATCGAAAAATCCCTGATCGCCGCGCCGGACTACAAGGCGGCGCAGCGGCAGCTGGCGCAACTGGTGCGGCACTGAGTCTGACTCGGGGGCTCGCGCCTGGTATCATTCAGTGCGATGAACGCACAAGGCACGCAGTTATCGCTGTTCGAGACCCGCAGCGCCAGCGACCCGTTCGCGGTTCGGGTGAGTCCGCGTGCGCGGCGGCTGACCGCCCGGGTGCATGTGGGCGGCCGCGTGGAAATCGTGGTGCCCATCGGAGTGAAACCGCACGCCGTGCGCGATTTCGTGCAGCGCTTCACGCCGTGGATCGATCGCAAGGTTGCCGACATGCGCTGTTTCGCGGCACCCAGCGAGCTCGTGCCGGGGACCATCGAGTTCGCCTTCACGGGGGAGAGGTTCGCGGTTGATTGGCGCCGCGCGCCGCCGCGCGGCCTCGAGCAAACGGAAGGCCGCATCGCGCTGCAGGCCGCGGATGAACGGGGCGCGCGCCAGCAGCTGCAGCGGTGGCTGAAGCGGGCGGCCTACGAGCGATTGGCGCCGCGGCTGCTGCAGCTGGCGGATGAATTGAATTACCCCGTGGCGCGCGTGTCGATCCGCTCGCAACGCACGCGCTGGGGCAGTTGCTCGACGCGCGGCACGGTGAGCTTGAATTGCTCCCTGCTGTTCCTGGCGTCGGAGGTCGTGCGCTACTTGTTCGTCCATGAGCTGGCGCACACCCGGCACATGAATCATTCCGCGAGTTTCTGGCGCCTGGTGGAAAAAATCGAGCCGGACTACCGGCGCTTGGACCGTGACTTGCTCGCCGGCTGGCGCACGGTGCCCGGCTGGGTCTTCAATACTTGAGCGTGCGCGAAACCACGCCGCCGAAGCCCTTCGTCGACTTGAGCGACGAACAAGTCCATTGGGACTTGAGAGAGGCCTTGAGTTATTCGCAGTACCTCAACCTCGACAAGCTGCTCGACGCGCAGCACCCCCTGTCCTATCAGCACGACGAAATGCTGTTCATCGTGATTCATCAGGTTTCCGAGCTGTGGATGAAATTGTGCCTGCATGAGCTCGGCGCGACCGTGGACTGCGTGCGGCGCGATGACCTCGGCCCAACCTTCAAGATGCTGGCGCGCGTGTCGACGATCCAGCAGCAATTGCTGCACGCCTGGGACGTGCTGGCGACGATCACGCCGCACGATTATTCGGCGTTCCGCAACACCCTGGGCAAGTCCTCGGGATTTCAGTCGCCGCAGTATCGAATGCTGGAATTCCTCATCGGCAACAAGAACGCCGATACCATCAAGGTGTTTCGGAGCGATCCGCCGACATACGAATTGCTTGAACGCGCGATGAACGCGCCCAGCCTGTACGACGAGGTGCTGCGCCTGCTGAGCCGGCGCGGCCTCGACGTGCCGCCGGAAGCGATCGACCGCGATTTCACGCTGCCCTACCAAGCCAGCAAGCAGGTGGCGGCCGCGTGGCTCAGCGTCTACCACAATTCCGTCAAGGAATGGGATTTGTACGAGCTGGCGGAGCGCCTGGTGGACCTGGACTACAAGTTTCAGCTGTGGCGCTTCGCCCACGTCAAGACCGTCGAGCGCATCATCGGCAACAAGCGCGGCACCGGCGGCACGGGCGGCGTGTCGTACCTGACGAAGGCGCTCGAACTCAAGTTCTTCCCCGAGCTTTGGACCATCAGAACGTCGATGTAGGCCGCCGTGGCGAACATCCAAGATCAACTGCAGAACGTCAACGTCGCCTCGAGCGACCTCCTTGCGACGCCGGAGGAGGTCAAACGGCGCCTGCCGCTGACCTCGCGCGCGGCGGAGACGGTGTTCAAATCGCGCGAAACCGTGCGCGCAATATTGGAGCGGCGCGACCCGCGCCTGTTCGTGGTGGTCGGCCCCTGTTCGATCCACGATGTGGCCGCGGCCCGCGAATACGCCGCCCGGCTCAAGGCGCTGTCGGCTCGCGTCGAATCCACGTTGCTGCTGATCATGCGCGTGTATTTCGAAAAGCCGCGCACCACGGTGGGCTGGAAGGGCTTGATCAACGACCCGGACTTGGATGATTCCTTTCACATCGAAAAAGGCATTCTGATGGCGCGGGAGCTGCTGCTCTACATCGCCGAGCTCGGGCTGCCCGCCGGCACCGAAGCGCTCGATCCCATCATGCCGCAGTACCTCTCCGAGCTCATCACCTGGACGGCCATCGGCGCCCGCACCACGGAGTCGCAGACGCACCGCGAAATGGCGAGCGGTCTATCGACGCCGGTCGGCTTCAAGAACGGCACCGACGGCGCGCTGGCGACGTCCATCAACGCCCTGCAGTCGGTGCGCCATCCGCATCATTTTCTCGGCATCACTCAGCAGGGCCAGTCGGCCGTGTTTCGCACGCGCGGCAACTCGCACGCGCACCTGGTGCTGCGCGGCGGCGGCGGCCGGGTGAATTACGACGCGGTGAGCATCGCCGTGGCGGAACGCGAATTGGCCGCGGCCGGCCTGCCGGCGACCATCGTCGTCGACTGCAGCCATGGCAACTCCAACAAGGATCCCAGCCTGCAGCCGCAGGTGGCAGAGAATTGCGTCGCACAAATCGCCGACGGCAACCGCTCCATCGTCGGCCTCATGCTCGAGAGTCATTTGAAGGCGGGGAACCAGTCCATCCCGAAGGATTTGAGCCAGCTCGAATACGGCATGTCGATCACCGACCCGTGCATCGACTGGCAGACCACCGAGAACCTGCTGCTCAAGATGCATCAGTCCTTGCAAAACGCGCGACGCTGACTCGCGGGCGGCGTTTCCACAGGCGATATCCCAGCAGCAGCGTGAGGCCGCAGGCGTACAGCAGCGGCTCGCGGATGTCCTTTTTCACCTGCCACCAGAAGTGCCACACGCCCAAGGTGGCGATCACGTAGATCAGGTTGTGCAGTTGAGTCCAGCGCCGCCCGAGCCGCCGCTGCGACTTCGCCGTGGAGGTGAGCGCCAGGGGAATCAACAGCAGCAATCCGAGCATGCCGATCGTGATGTACGGCCGCTTGACGATGTCCTGCCAGAGAGCGCCAAGCTTGCCGCTCTGATCGAGCAGCAGGTACACCGAGAAATGCAGCAGTACGTAGAAGAATGCGAACAGGCCGAACATGCGCCGGAAGCGCAGCCAGAACACCGAGTGCGTCAGATCCTTGAGCGGGGTCATGCACAGGGTGATCATCAAAAAATTGAGGGTCCAGCGGCCGCAGGTGTGCAGCATGACCTTGACCGGGTCGGCGCCGAGAGAGATGCCGCCCACGTGCAACACCCCGGCGGCATTCAGCGCGCCTACGCCTATGTGCAGGGCCGGGAGCAGGCACGCCGCAAATACGACAGGCTTCAGCACCCAACGTATCTGCCGCATCAGAAGTATTTCCGCAGATCCATCCCACTGTAGAGACCGGCCACCTGCGCGGCGTAGCCGTTGAACGGGAGCGTGGGGCGCCGCGGCCCGAACGCATTGGCGCCGATGTGGCGTTCGGTCGCCTGGCTCCAGCGCGGGTGATCGACCTCCGGATTGACGTTGGCAAAGAAACCGTACTCGTTGGAGGCCGCGCCCGCCCACGTGGTGCGCGGAGCGCGTTCGGTGAATTTGATGCTGACGATGGCCTTGATGCCCTTGAAGCCGTACTTCCAAGGGATGATCAGCCGCAGCGGTGCACCGTTCTGATTCGGCAGCACCTTGCCGTACAATCCCACCGCCATCAGGGTGAGAGGGTGCATGGCCTCGTCGATCCGCAGCCCCTCGACATAGGGCCATTCGAGCACACCGGTGCGCTGGCCGGGCATTTGCTTCGGATCGTAGAGCGTCTTGAATTCGACGAATTTGGCCTTCGACGTGGGCTTGAAGCGCTTGAGCAAATCGCCCAAGGGAAAGCCGACCCAGGGCACGACCATCGACCAGGCCTCCACGCAGCGCAGCCGATACACGCGCTCTTCCAAGGGGTGCGGTTTGAGGATGTCCTCGAGCGTGAAGGTTCCGGTCACCTCAGCCTCGCCGCCGATTGTGACGCTCCACGGCTGCGTGCGGAACTTCTGCGAATTTTCCGATGGATCGGCCTTGTCGGTGCCGAATTCATAGTAGTTGTTGTAGGTCGTGATGTCGGCGTAGGAATTGGGCGCCTCGGTTGTGCTCAAGGCAGCGTTGTGCACGAAGGTCAAAGCGGCCGGCGGCTGGCCGAACGCCTTGCCCGCGAACCCGCCGATGCTTTGCGCGGCCATGAGCCCAAGCCCGCCTGCGATCAAGGTGCGCCGCGACAGGTACTGCTCGTACGGCGTTATGTCCGAGGGGGCAATCAAACCTAAATCTTTGGATGTGTTGCGCACGGGCCTCTCTAGCGAAATTATTCCTCTGTACCTTTAAGACCGGATGAGTCCGCCATTTGTTTCTCGTACCGACGCTAGCTCCAGTCCGCGGTCGGTATGCCCCAGTGTTTCGCCAGGGCGCGGGCGGCGGCGTTGCCGTTCACCAGCAGTGCGCGATCGGCTTGGCGCAGGTGGTCCAAATCGGCGGCGCTGTTGCCATAGGCCACGATCGGCAGACCCGGGTATTGTGTACGCAGCCAGGTCAGACAGCGCAGCTTTTCGGCGCCGCGACGGTTGGCGGTCCTGAGCCCCCCATCGAGGCGCTCGGCGCGCCATGCTAATTCGGTGCACAGCGTACGTTCGAAGCCCAGATTCCGTCCGATCCGCGGCACGTAGAGATCCGGGCTCGCCGACAGCAACACCAGATGGTCGCCCGCGGCGCGATGCGCCTCGACCGCGGCCAGGGCGGCCGGGCGCAGCCGCCGGGGCGGGCGCAGAGTGTCCACGAACGCTTCGGCGCAGGCATCGACGTCGGTGCGAGCGGCTCCGCCCATCAGCATGCGGATGACTCGCGACTTGAGTGCGCCGCGATCGCGGCCGCGCGCCACGAAGCTCAGCAAGGCGAACGGCAGACGCCACAGGCCGAATACGCGCCATGGGTGGCGCCTGAGAAAGCTCAGCAAAAACAGCATCAGCGTGTCGCGCCATGTCAGCGTGCCGTCGAGATCGAACACGGCGAGCCAGCGCGGTGCGGTGTCTACCCTTGTCATTCATACAATATATATTAATTAATACAGTTAGTTAAGATAGTTATCTCGAATTAAAATGATCGCAGGGACGCTCGTCAAGCGCGTAGGATGCAGCCTACGGACCGTGCCGCCGAGCGCCGATGTGCGCGTGCGCTAGCCCGTGGCAGATTCGAGCGCCCGAGTCGAACCCACGAAATCCAGGTGTAGAGATGCGATGCTGATACGACTTGGCTACGAATTGGCCTACGAATTCCCGCAAGCCACGCCGATGATCTTGAATCTGAACGTGCACTACAGCCGCACCTCCGATTGGGTGCGCGCCGACACCATCGTCACCGACCCGCAAGTGCCGCTGCGCATGTATCGGGACGTGTTCGGCAACTGGTGCACGCGCTTGATTGCGCCCTCGGGAGCGTTTCGGATCACGAGCGACGCCCTCATCAGGGACTCCGGGCTGGTCGAACCCAGCTTCCCACAGGCATTCGAGCACCCGGTCGAATCATTGCCCGATGCGGCCCTGGAGTTTCTGCTGCCGAGCCGCTACTGCGAGACGGAGCTGTTGTCGCCGACCGCCTGGCGCTTGTTCGGCGGCATGATGCCCGGTTGGAGCCGGGTGCAGGCGGTCTGCGATTTCGTGCACCAGCACGTCGCATTCGACTACCAATCGGCGCGCCCCACCAAGACCGCCTGGGAGACCTTCAACGAGCGGCGCGGGGTGTGCCGCGACTACGCGCATCTCGCGCTCACCTTGTGCCGCTGCCTGAATATCCCGGCCCGCTATTGCACCGGCTATCTCGGCGACATCGGCGTCCCGCCCGTGGATGCACCCATGGATTTCGCCGGTTGGTTCGAGGCCTATCTCGGCGGCGACTGGTGCGTGTTCGATCCCCGCAACAATCGGCGGCGCATCGGCCGGGTGCTGATCGCGCGCGGGCGCGATGCCGCCGACGTCGCCATCTGCATGACCTTCGGTCCGAATACCCTGCTGCGCTTCCGGGTGTGGGCCGATGAGGTACAGGCTCCTAACTCCCGGCAATGTCCTTCAGAACCCACTAGAATCGGCCGTTCCGATCGAGGGCGGTGCTCTTGAGGAGGTTGGGGGACTTATGATCGATAGAGCCGAATTTTCCAAATCGTGTGCGGCTGTTGCCATGCTCTGCCTGCTGGCCGCTGCTGCCGCGGCAGCGCCGGTGCAGGTGCCGGGCTTCAGCTTCGTCAAGAGCCTGGGGGGAATCGACGAGTATCGCCTCGACGCCAATGGCCTCACCGCGCTCCTGATACCCGACCATTCGGCGCCCGTGGTGACGTTCCAAGTGACCTATCAGGTCGGCTCGCGCAACGAAGTGACGGGCACCACCGGGGCGACGCACATCCTCGAGCACATGATGTTCAAGGGCAGCGAAGGGTTCAACGACCCGAAGGGCAACAGCGTCAAACAGTTTCTCGAGCACGTCGGCGGCCAGTTCAACGCCAGCACCTCGTTCGACCGCACCAATTACTTTGCGACCATCGGCCGCGAGAGTCTGGAGGGATACATCGCCATCGAAGCCGACCGCATGCGCCACCTCTGGCTGCGCGAGGCCGATCGGCAGTCGGAAATGACGGTCGTGCGCAATGAATACGAGCGCGGCAAGAACGACCCGGACAACGTACTCATGGAAGAGGTGACGGCGGCCGCCTACGTGGCACTGCCGTACCATCATCCCACGATCGGCTGGAAGAGCGACATCGAGCATGTTCCCATCGCCAAATTGCGCGAGTTCTACGACACCTTCTACTGGCCGAACAACGCGACGGTGACGGTGATCGGCGACATGGAGCCCGCGGCCACTTTGAGCCTGATCAAGAAATATTACGGCGTGTATGCCCATTCGCCGGCGCCCATCCCGGCGATCTACACCGAGGAGCCGGCGCAAAGCGGCGAACGCCGCGTCATCGTCAAGCGTCCCGGCGAGCTCGGCACCGTGATCATGGCGCACAAGGTGCCGAACGGCCGGGATGCCGATCAGCCGGCGCTCGAAATGCTCGATGCCATTTTGAGTTCGGGCAAGAACGCGCGCCTGTACCGAGCTCTCGTCGATCAGGGGCTGGCGTTGAACGCCGGCGCCGGGACGGATCTGCATCACGACCTGTCGCTGCATACGGTGTACGCCGTGCTCGCGCCGGGCGCCACGCACGCCCAGGTCGAGAAGGCGCTGGCGGCGGAGATCACCAAGATCAAGACCGACGGCGTGACCGCGGCGGAAGTGGCCCGAGTCAAGCAGCAATTCACGGCGGCCGACGCCTACAAGCGCGACGGCACGGCCGGCGATTGCCGGGGAGATCAACGAGTGGATCGGCGTGGGCGATTGGACGCTGTACGTGACTTTTCCGCAGAAGGTGCAGCTGGTGACTCCCGCGGACGTGCAGCGCGTCGCCAAGAAGTATCTCAACGAAGATCAGAGCACGACGGGCTGGTTCATTCCCGTGCCCCCGGCGGCGGAGAAACCCACGTGACGCGACCTTCGTGTATTGACGGCATTGCTGCTGGTGAGCGCATCCGCCGCGGCCAACGTGGCCGAACATAGCCAGCGCGCGCAGGTTGCCGGAATCGATCTGATCACCTACCGCACCGACGTGAAGGACGTGGTGGTGATCCTGGGTTCGCTGCCGGCCGGGCGATGCCATGGGCGAGCCGGGCAACATCGCGGTCCCGACGCTCACCGGCATGATGCTCGACCGCGGCACGAAGGCGCTCGACAAGTTTGCGATCGCCGAGCAGCTGGACAACGTCGGCGCCGAAATCGCCTTCGGCGTCGGCACGCAAACATTGGAGATTCACGGCAAGTGCCTCAAGAAGGACTTGCCGCTGGTGCTCGGGTTGATCGCCGCCGAGCTGCGCACGCCGGCGCTGCAGCAGCAGGAGTTCGCCAAGGCAAAGCAGCAATTCATCGGCGCCTTGGAAGCCTCGGCGCAGAACACCGAGGCGCGCGCCCAGGAGGCGTTTGGCCGCGCGGTATTCCCGCAGGGCCATCCGAACCGGCCGCACACGGTCACGGACTACGAGGCCGCGGCCAAGACCGCCACGCTCGAGGAGGTCAAGGCCTTTCACGCCAAATACTATGGTCCCGCCCACCTGACGCTGGTGCTGGTCGGCGACGTGGACGCGCCGGCAACGCAAGCCGAAATCGGCAAGGTGTTTTCCGGATGGAACGGCGGCCAGGATTACGTGCGTCCGGCGACCCCGGCGTCGCTGAAGGCCGCGCGCGAAGTGACGGTGCCGCTCGCCGACAAGCCCAGCGTGTCGGTGCTCATCGGCCAGCCGACGGGGCTGCGCTACAAGGATCCCGACGCGTTGGCGCTGCGCGTCGGCACGGCGATTCTCGGCAGCGGTTTCACGGGCCGGTTGATGGGTGTCGTGCGCGACAAGGAAGGCCTGACTTACAACATTTCGGCCGGCGTGTCCGAAGACAGCATCGTCGACGGTGCCTGGGACATTGCGGCGAGCTTTGCGCCGGCGCTGCTCGAGAAGGGCCTCGCCTCGACCCGGCGGGAACTCCTCAGGTGGTGGAAGGACGGCGTCACGGAGGAGGAATTGGCGACGCGCAAGCAAGGTGTGGTGGGCAGCTACCTCGTCGGCCTGTCGAACACCGGCGGTCTCGCGCAAGCGATTTTGACGAATATACAGCGAGGCTACGACGTCAGCCCGGCTGGACGAATTTCCGGCGGCGGTCAAAGCCCTGACGCGAGATCAGGTCAACGGCGCCATCAAGAATCATCTCAATCCGAACGCCATGGTGACGGTCGAGGCCGGGAGCGTGCCTCAGGCCGCCAAGTAATCAGCCTTGCCGATCGGGAGTCCCGACTGCCTGAGAATGTCATAGGCGGTCGTGACATGAAAGAACACGTTCGGCAGCACGTGATTGAACAGGTAGGCCGTGCCCTGCATGCTCTTCGTGGATGAGCGCGTCTGCCACGTAATGGTCCTGTCTGCGGATCCCTCGAATTGCGCCGGCGGCAGGGATTCGAGGTAGGCGACGGTTGCGCGCGAGGCTGCGATCCATTCGGCGAAGCTCCGCTCCTTCGCTTCGAAGGTGGGAACCGGCGCGCCGGCGAGACGCGCCGCGCCGCCTTGCGCGATGTCGTTCGCGATCTGGATCTGCGTCGCCAGCGGCAGCATGTCGGGAAACAATCGAGTGCCGAGCAGCACCGCCGGATTGATCTTGCGAGCCTCGGCGTGCGCGGCCGCTTTCTCGAGGATGGCCGCGAGGCTGTTCAACGCGCGAATACAGGTCGGCACCGTGGCCGTATGCATGGTGAGGGATGACATTTTCAGGCCGCCTTGCTGGGTGCGGCGAGTTGCCGCAGTACGTAGTGCAGAATCCCGCCGTGCTGGTAGTAGTCGAGCTCCTTCGGCGTATCGATGCGCAGGCGCGCCTCGAACTCCGTGGTCAGCTCCGGTGCCGTCATCGGCTCTGGCAATGACCTTGACCGACTTCGCCGCGCCGCGGTTGAGTCCGACGATTTCAAAAGTCTCCTTGCCGCTCAAGCCCAAGGTCTGCGCGTTCTGACCCGGCTGGTATTGCAGCGGCAGCACGCCCATGCCGATCAGGTTGGAGCGGTGGATGCGCTCGAAGCTCTCGGCGATCACCGCCTTGACGCCCAGCAGCATCGTGCCCTTGGCGGCCCAGTCGCGCGAGCTGCCGGTGCCGTATTCCTTGCCGGCGAGGATCACCAGCGGCGTGCCCGCGGCCCGGTACTTGACCGAAGCGTCGAAGATGGACATCTCGGCGCCGCTCGGGATGTGCAGCGTGACGCCGCCTTCCGTGCCCGGCAGCAGCAGATTGCGCAGGCGGATATTGGCGAAGGTGCCGCGCATCATCACCTCGTGGTTGCCGCGGCGCGCACCATAGGAATTGAAATCCGCCGCCTGCACGCCCTGCGCCATCAGATATTGCGCCGCCGGGCTGGACTTCGCGATATTGCCGGCGGGCGAAATGTGGTCCGTGGTCACCGAATCGCCGAGCATGGCCAGCACGCGCGCGCCCTTGATGTCGGTCAAGCGGCGCCGGCGTCATGGTGATGCCGTCGAAGTAGGGCGGATTCTTGACGTAGGTGGACTTGCCGTCCCACGCATAAATCTTGCCCGCCGGCGTCTTGATGGCGTTCCAATTCGCATCGCCCGCGAACACGTTGGCGTAGCCCTTCTTGAACATCGCCGAGTCCACCGACGCCGTGACCGCGGCGGCCACATCGTGCGCGCTCGGCCAGATATCCTTGAGGTACACCGGCTTGCCGTCCTTGCCCACCCCGAGCGGTTCGGTGGTGATGTCGATGTCCAGGCTGCCCGCCAGCGCGTAGGCGACGACCAGGGGCGGCGAGGCGAGGAAATTCATCTTGATTTCCGGATGCACGCGGCCCTCGAAATTGCGATTGCCCGACAGCACGGAGCAGGCGACGACGTCGGCCGCCTTGACCGCCTGGGAAATCTCCGGCTTCAAGGGTCCGGAGTTGCCGATGCAGGTGGTGCAGCCGTAGCCCACGGTGTAGAAGCCGAGGGCCTCCAGATCCTTCAGGAGGCCGGCTTTCCGCAGATAATCGGTGACGACGCGCGAGCCCGGCGCGAGCGAGGTCTTCACCCAGGGTTTGGAGGTGAGGCCGCGGGCGCTTGCATTGCGCGCCAGCAGGCCGGCAGCCACCAGAACGGCGGGATTCGAGGTGTTGGTGCAGCTGGTGATGGCGGCAATCAACACGGCGCCATCGCGCACCTCGAAGCTCGCGCCGCCGACGCTGGCCGCGGCGACTCCGTTCGCCTGTGGATTCTTGTGCGCGCGCTCCTCGGCCATCTTTTTCACGCTGCGCTGGTAGACGCTCTTGGCGCTGCGCAGCGGCACGCGGTCCTGCGGCCGCTTCGGCCCGGCGAGCGAGGGCTCGACCGTCGACAGGTCGAGCTCGACCACATCGGTGTAGTCGGCCGCCGGCGCACCGTTGATGCGCCACAGTCCCTGAGCCTTGGCATAGGCCTCGACCAGCGCGATCTGCTCCGGCGCCCGGCCCGGTGAGCTCGAGATAGCGGATGGTTTCCTCGTCGATGGGAAAGATCGCGCAGGTCGAGCCGAACTCCGGCGACATGTTGGCGATGGTGGCGCGATCGGCGAGGGGCAGGCCCTTGAGGCCGTCGCCGAAGAACTCCACGAATTTGTCGACGACGCCGTGCTTGCGCAGGATTTCCGTCACCGTCAGCACGAGATCGGTGGCCGTGGTGCCGGCCGGCAGAGCTCCCGGTCAGCTTGAAGCCGATCACCTGCGGGATCAGCATCGTCACCGGCTGTCCCAACATGGCCGCTTCAGCCTCGATGCCGCCGACGCCCCAGCCCAGCACCCCGAGCCCGTTGACCATGGTGGTGTGCGAGTCGGTGCCGACCAGGGTGTCGGGGTAGGCCAGCTGCCGGCCGCCGCTGCTGTCTGAAAAAATCACGCGCGCCAGGCGCTCGAGGTTCACTTGATGCACGATGCCGGTGTTCGGCGGCACGACCTTGAAATTGCTGAACGCCGTTTGGCCCCAGCGCAGGAACATGTAGCGCTCGCCGTTGCGGTTGAACTCGATTTCGTTGTTGTGCTTGAGCGAGTCCGCGGCGCCGTATTCGTCGACCTGCACCGAGTGATCGATGACCAACTCCGCCGGGGCCAGGGGATTGACGCGCTGCGGATCGCCGCCGAGGCGCACGATGGCCTCGCGCATGGCGGCCAGGTCGACGATGCAGGGCACGCCGGTGAAGTCCTGCATGATGACCCGCGCCGGCGTGAATGCGATTTCGTGACTGGGCTGCGCCTTCGGGTCCCATTGCAGCAGCGCCTCGATGTCGTTCTTGGTGACATTGACGCCGTCCTCGAAGCGCAAGAGGTTTTCCAGGAGGATCTTCAGGGAAAATGGCAGGCGGCCGACGTTGCGCGCTTTGAGGGCATCGAGACTCAGAATCTCGTACTGCGCGTCGCCCACTTTGAGCGTCGTTCTTGCCTTGAAGCTGTCGGTCATGATCCCTCCACCGAAAATTGACGATTATAGGTGATTCCGCGCGCGGCAAGCGGCAGGCGCGGAGTTGTAGCGCCGTGCGATGACGCCGCCGCCGAGACAGTGCTCGCCGCGGTAGAACACGGCGTACTGTCCGGGCGTCACGGCGCGCGCGGGCGCGCGCAACGTCGACGCGCCGGGTGGCAGTGCCGGCAGCGTCGTGCGCGGCGGCTGACCGTACACGCGAGGTCGTTCTGCCGATAACGCGTCTTGACCGCGCATTCCACGGCTTGCTCGGCGGCGGCGTCATCCAGCCAGTGCAACTGCTGCACGTCGAAGGCGTCGGACAGCAGCAGCGGATGGTCTTGGTCCTGCACCACGATCAGCGCATTGCGTGCCGCGTCCTTGTCGGCGACGTACCAGGGCGCGGCGGCGGCTGCCGGCCCGCCCGCCCACGCTGAGCCCGGATCGCTGGCCCAGGGTGTAGAGCGCGAGGCCGCGATGCTCGCCGACGAGCACACCGGCGTCGTTCTCGATCGGCCCCGGCTCGGTGTGCAGATGTCGGCGCAGGAAATCCTGAAACGGCCGCTCGCCGATGAAGCAGATGCCGGTGCTGTCGGGCTTGTCGTACACCGGCAAGCCCGCGGCATGCGCGAGCTTGCGCACCTCCGATCTTGCGCAAGTGCGCCGATGGGAAACAGGGTCTTCGCCAGCGCCGCCGGCGCGACGCCGTGCAGAAAATAGCTCTGATCCTTGGCCGCGTCGGCGGCCTTCAGCAGCTGCGGTCCGGCGGCCGTGTGCTGCAGCCGCGCATAGTGGCCGGTGGCGATCCAGCGATGCGCCCAGGCGCTGCATGTAGTCCAGGCAGACGCCGAACTTGATTTCGCGGTTGCAGAGCACATCCGGATTCGGGGTGCGGCCCGCGGCGTATTCGCGCAGGAAATGCGCGAACACCCGCTCGCGGTACTGCGCGGCAAAACTCACCCGGTGCAGCGCGATGCCCAGCGCGTCGCAGACCCGGCGCGCATCCTGAAAATCGCTCGCGGTGGTGCAGTAGGCGTCGTCATCGTCCTCCCAATTGGACATGAACAAGCCCTGCACGGCGTAGCCCGAGTCGCGCAACAGCAGCGCCGCGACGGCCGAGTCGACGCCGCCCGACATGCCGACGATGACGGTGCCGGCAGGTTGGGATCGGGAGAGGCAGCGTATCGCGCCATTATACGGGGCGGCGGGCCTGCATGCGGCGCATTAACGCCGGCGCAAGGGCTACATGAGCATTTGTCGCATTTGCGATTCTTGCATGCTCGTTTGCCAGACTTCGTCGAAGAAATTCAGATAGCGGCGCACGACCGCCGGATCGTTCATGTCGGAGATGCCGTCCCAGCGGTCCGCCTGCAAGCGATACACCAGCGCCTTGTCGTCCGCGATGATGAATGCGCCCGCGCTCGCCGGATAATCTGGGCTCATGGCGCGCAAATCGATGCAGCTGGTCAGGCGCCGGGCCAGGGCGAGGAAGCGGTTGTTGTCGACCATGGCCCGCGACGGGTCGGCGAGCAGTACCCGCACCTTGGCGTAGGAGCGCGCCAACACCAGGCGCTTGATGGCCTCGAGAAAGGGCTCCTCGCCGTAAATCAGCGGCTCCAAATCCTGCGTGAAGATGGACAGCAGGCGCTGCGCCGACTTGGCGACCTTGAGGCTGGCTTCGCGGACCTCGGGCATGGTGCTGAGGATGGTCCGGGTGCCGGACCCCCGGACACGTCTGCGCCCGCGGCCGGATCCTTGTCCACGACCGGTTTTGCCGTTCTTCCGTATTTCCCGCCATATCTGACTGCCTCATGGGAGGTTACGGCATTTTGCCCGACCTCGCGTAGTTTGGGGGATAGTACCGTTTGGCCGCGGCAGGCTCGTGCTAACTGCGTCACGTTTCGGATGGCCAACGGCAGCCGCGCCGTGCAGGGTCTTCCGCCAGCGAGCCGGCGCCAGACCCGACATAGGTCCGGGTTCCAAGCGCAGCAGCCGCTCCTTCTCCGCCGCCGGCAGCTCCAGCGAGGCGATGAATTCGCGCATGGCGCGCTCGTCGACGGGACGGCCGCGGGTGAAGGTCTTCAAGCGGTCGTAGGCGTCGGCAATGCCATGGGCGCGCATCACGGTTTGCACCGCCTCGCCCAGCACCTCCCAGGCGCGGTCCAGATCCTCCGCCAGCGCGCGCCGGATCGAGTTCGATCTTTTCCAGGCCCGCGGCCAGCGACCCGTAGCTGAGCACGCAGTGCCCGATCGCGACGCCCACATTGCGCAGCACGGTCGAGTCGGTGAGGTCGCGCTGCAGCCGCGAAATCGGCAGCTTGTCGGCGAAATGTCCGAGCAGGGCGTTGGCGAAACCGAGGTTGCCCTCGGCGTTCTCGAAATCGATCGGGTTCACCTTGTGCGGCATGGTCGAGGAGCCGACTTCGCCTTCGATCGAGCGCGCTGCTTGAAGTAGCCGAGCGAGATGTAGCTCCACATGTCGCGCGCGAGATCGAGGAGCACGGTGTTGGCGCGCATCAGCGCATGACAGTACTCGGCAATCCAGTCATGCGGTTCGATCTGCGTGGTGTAGGGCGTTCGGACCAGACCCAGAGATTCGACGAATGTCTGCGCTGAACCCCGGCCAATCGACTCGCGGCAGGGCCGCCACATGCGCATTGAAATTGCCGACGGCGCCGTTCATCTTGCCGAGGATGGCGACGCGCTCGATACCGCCGCGCTGGGTCTGCAGGCGCGCGGCGACATTGGCGAGTTCCTTGCCCACCGTGGTGGGCGTGGCGGTCTGGCCATGGGTGCGCGCCAGCATCGGCGACGCGGCGTGGCGGTGCGCCAGCGCGTCGAGCAGCGCGCCGATGGCGTCGAGCATGGGCAGCAGCAGCGTCGCGCGCGCGCTCTTCAGCATGAGCGCATAGGCGAGATTGTTGATGTCTTCGGAGGTGCAGGCAAAATGCAGCCATTCGAGTTCGGCCGCGGCCGCGCCGCGCGCCTGCAGTTCGCCGCGCAGCCAGATTTCCACCGCTTTCACATCGTGATTGGTGCGCGCCTCGATCTGCTTGATGGCCGCGACGTCGGTCGCCGGCGGGTCTTTCGCCAGCGCCGCGAGCAAATCCCGGGCCGGCCGCGGCAGCCTGGCCAGCGCGTGCGCGCGCGGGGCCTGCCGCCAGCGCCAGGAACCAGGCGCATTCCACGCGCACCCGCTCGCGCATCAGGCCGGCCTCGCTGAATATGCGGCGGACCGCGCGCGAGTTTGCCGGCGTACCGGCCATCGAGGGGAGACAGCGCGTCAATGGAGGCGATGGCCATCGGAGGATAGGGTCGCTTTGAGTGTAGAATCGCCAATATTACCGTAAACACACGAACCAGCGGAGTAAGCGCGCGATGACAGCCGACCACCCGCGTCGAACACGACAGCATGGGCGCGCTCGACGTGCCGGCGAGCGCCTTGTGGGGCGCCCAGACCCAGCGCGCCATCCAGAATTTTCCGCACGGGGTCTGCGCATGCCTCGCGCCTTCATTCGTGCGCTGGGGCTGATCAAGCATGCCGCCGCCGGCGCCAACGCCGAGCTCGGCGATTTGCCGCGCGACGTGGCCGAGGCGATCCAGGCGGCGGCGCTCGAGGTCGCCGCGGGCCGCTACGATGATCAATTCCCGGTGGATGTCTTTCAAACCGGATCGGGCACCAGCAGCAACATGAATGCCAACGAGGTGATCGCGACGCTGGCGTCGCGCAGCGCTGGGCCGAGCCGGTGCATCCGAACGATCAGGTGAACATGAGCCAGAGCAGCAACGACGTGGTGCCGACCGCGATTCACGTCGCGCGCGGCGCTGGTGCTCGCACGAGCATCTGCTGCCCGCGCTCGAGCGGCTGCGCGCGGTCCTCGGGTCAACGCGCCGCCGAATTCACCGACGTGGTCAAGACCGGCCGCACCCATCTGATGGACGCGATGCCGATCACGCTGGCACAGGAACTGCGCGGTTGGCAGGCGCAGATCGACAGCGGCATGGCGCGGCTGCGCTCGGTGACGCCGCGCTTGCACCAGCTGGCGCAGGGCGGCACCGCCGTCGGTACCGGCATCAACGCGCGGCCGCGAGTTTGGCGCCGGTGTTTGCGCGCTGCCTGGCGGCGGGCACCGGACATTGCGTTCCGCCCCAGCGATAATTATTTCGCGGCGCTGTCGAGCCAGGACACGGCGGTGGAACTGTCGGGCCAGCTCAAGGTCTTGGCTGTAAGCCTGATGAAAATCTCGAATGACTTGCGCTGGATGAACAGCGGACCGCTGGCGGGATTGGGCGAAATCGCGCTGCCGGCGCTGCAGCCGGGCAGCAGCATCATGCCCGGCAAGGTGAACCCCGTGGTGCCGGAATCCGTGACGATGATGGCGGCGCAGGTGATCGGCAACGATGCGACGATCACCGTTGCCGCGCGCGTCGGGAAATTTTCAGCTGAATGTCATGCTGCCCGTGATCGCCTACAATTTGCTGCAGAGCTTGGAGCTGCTCGGAATCGGCAGCCGCAATCTGGCGGACAACGCGCTGGCCGGATTCACGGTGAACCGCGCGCGGCTGGAGGACGCGCTGGCGCGCAATCCGATCCTGGTCACGGCCCTCAATCCCGTCATCGGCTACGAAAAAGGCGCGGCCATCGCCAAGAAGGCCTATGCGGAGGGCCGCCCGATCTTGGACGTCGCCGCCGAAATGACGCACATGAGCGTCGAAGAACTGCGCCGCCTGCTCGATCCCGAAGACGCTGACCGAAGGCGGCATCCACGGCGCCGGTTCTAGGGGCCCCTAGGGTATCGATGGATTCTCTTTATACGAAAGCGCACATCCGCGAATCTCTCGATCCGCGGCCTTCCACGCCCGAGGAGGACATGCAATGGCTGGCCGGCGCCTCGCGCGAGGTGGTGTCGCAGGTGCGCGCTGCGCTCCCGGCGCGGCGGGTGCCGGCGGCCGTGCTCGTGCCGCTGGTGGAGCGTGCGACGGGACTGACGGTGCTGCTGACGCAGCGCGCCGCAACGCTCAAGGATCATGCCGGGCAGATCAGCTTTCCCGGCGGCCGCATCGAGCCCGAGGATGAGGATGCATGGCACGCGGCTTTGCGCGAGGCGCACGAGGAGATCGGCCTGCTGCCCGGATTGCGTGGAGTTCGCGGGGTACCTGCCGGATCACCTCGTCATCACCGGCTTTCGCGTCACGCCCGTGGTCGGATTCGTCGACCCGCAATATCAGCTGCGCATCGCCACGGCCGAAGTGCACGATGTGTTCGAGGTGCCGCTCGACTTCATCCTGGACGCGGCCAATCACAAGTCCCGCCGGCGCAAGCTCGGCGGATTGACCATCGAAGTGCACGACATTCCCTACGGCGACCGCAACATCTGGGGCGCGACCGCCGGCATGCTGATGACCTTGCGCCGCAAGCTGCAGATCCGCGGCGAGAATCCTCGTAGTGACGAGCCGGCTGAGCGAATTGCTGTGCCATCATGGCGCGCCTGCGCGCCGCCGGACGGCTGTCCCTGGGATCGGGAGCAGACCTTCGCGAGCATCGCGCCCTACACCATCGAGGAGGCCTACGAGGTGGCCGACGCCGCTGAGCGCGGCGACATGCGCGCACCTCAAGGATGAACTGGGCGATCTGCTGTTTCAGGTGGTGTTTCACGCGCAGATGGCGAGCGAGTCGGGTGCATTCGACTTCGAGGCGGTGGCCGGCGCGATCTGCGACAAGCTGCTGCGCCGCCATCCGCACGTGTTCGGCGACCGGCGCGTCCGCTGACGCGCCGCCGCGCAAAGCGTCGACTTGGGAGGAGATCAAGGCGCGGGAGCGCGGCGCCGCGGCGCGCGGCCGCGCCGACGGCTGCCCGGAGTCATCTGGACGGCGTGCCGCAGGCGCTGCCGGCGCTGATGCGCGCGTTCAAACTGAGCAAGCGGGCGGCGCGCGTGGGCTTTGATTTCGAACATGCCGGCCAGACCGCGGACAAGGTCGCCGAAGAGCTCGCGGAAGTGCGCGAGGCCGCCGAGCGCACACGGCGGCGGCCGCGCCGCGGACGCGCGGTGCCGGCATGCACGCGCAGATCTTCGAAGAGATCGGCGATCTCTTGTTCGCGGCCGCCAATCTGGCGCGCAAGCTCGATGTCGACGCCGAGGCCGCGTTGCGCTCGGCCAATGCCAAATTCGAGCGGCGATTTCGCGGCATGGAGTCCTTGGCGGCGCAGCGCGGCGAGGTTTTCGCGGAATTGAACCTCGCGGCGCAGGAGAGGCTTTGGCAAGAAGTCAAGCGTGGCGAGTGAGCGGCCGCGGCGGCCGCCGCTCGGCGGCGCTGTCCGCGCTGCTCTTCAAGCACGATCCCGAACTGCCGATCTCGGCGCGGCGCGAAGACGATCCTGCAGGCGCTGCGCGCGGGAACAGGTGCTGATCGTCGCCGGCGACACCGGCTCCGGCAAGAGCACGCAGCTGCCGCAGTACTGCCTGGAGCTCGGGACGCGGCCTGCGCGGGCTGATCGCGCACACGCAGCCGCGGCGGCTGGCGGCGCGCGCCTTGGCCGCGCGCATCGCCGAGGAGGTCGGGCAGCCGCGTCGGGCGCAGCGTCGGGTTTCGCGTGCGTTTCGCCGATCAGGTGTCCGAGGCCACGCGCCTGCTGCTGATGACCGACGGACTGCTGCTGGCCGAACTCGCGTCCGATCCCGACTGCTGCGCCGCTACGACACCATCATCGTCGACGAGGCGCACGAGCGCACGCTGAACGTCGATCTGCTGATGGGCGTGCTGAAGCGGCTGCTGCCGCGCCGCCCGGACCTCAAGGTCATCGTCACGTCGGCGACGCTTGGACGTGGAGCGCATCGTCGCGGTTCTTCGGCGAGCGCTCCGATCATCACGGTCAGCGGCCGCAGCCATCCGATCGAAGTGCGCTACCGCGAGACGGCGCAGGACGGCGGACGATCCCGACCTGCCGGCAGCGGTCCTCGAGGCGTACCAGGAAATCGCCGCCGAGCCCGGGCGAAATCGGCGGCGGCGATGTTCTGGTGTTCCTGCCCGGCGAGCGCGAGATACGCGACGTCGGCGAATACCTGGAGCGCGAACTGTGCCCGGCGTCGAGGTGCTCGAGCTGTATTCGCGGCTGTCGTGGGAACAGCAGAGCAGGATATTTCAACGCGGCTCGCGGCAGCGAATCGTGCTCGCGACCAACGTGGCCGAGACCTCGATCACCGTGCCGGGCATTCGGCCGGTCATCGATTCGGGCCTGGCGCGGATCAGCCGCTACAGCCCGCGCAACCGCCTGCAGCGCCTGCCCATCGAGCCGATTTCGCGCGCCAGCGCCGATCAGCGCAAGGGCCGCTGCGGCCGCCTCGGTGCGGGGCTGTGCATGCGGTTGTACACGCAGGCGCGACTTCGATGCGCGCGCCGCCTTCACCGAACCGGAAATCCTGCGCACGAATCTCGCCGCGCTGCTGCTGCGGCTGGCCGCCGATGGCTTGGGCGAGGCGGAGAATTTTCCCTTCATCGACGCGCCCGACTCGCGGGCGCTCAACGACGGCTACCGGCTGCTGCAGGAACTGCAGGCGCTCGATGCCGAACGGCGGATCACGCGCCGCGGCCGCGCCATGGCGCGCCTGCCGCTCGATCCGCGCTTGGGCCGGGCACTGCTCGAGAGCAAGCGCTTTCGCGCCGAGAGTGAGCTGCTGGCGATCGTCGCAGGCTTGAGCGTTCCGGACGTTCGCCTGGCCGCGGCCGGCACCGCAGGCGAGGCCGCGGATACGGCCGCGAGCGGCGCTCACGAGGACGGCAAATCCGAGTTCTCATCGTTGGTGAAGGTGTGGCGCGCGTACCGCAAGGCGCGCGAAGGTCCGCGGCGCGAACTCAAGCGCTGGTGCAAGGAGCGAGGGTTCTCGCTGCTGCGGCTGTCCGAGTGGGACGATGTCTACGCCCAAGTCGCCGATCGGGCGGCCGACATCGGCATCGCCGGGCAGCGCCAGGCGGCGAGCTACACCGCCGTGCACCGCTCGCTGCTGGCCGGCTTCTGCACCATGGTCGGCGCGCGCGGCGAGGAGGGGGTATACCTCGGAACGCGCGGAGTGCATTTTCATATATTCCCGGGCTCATCGCTGGTGCGGCGCCGGCCGCGCTGGGTCATGGCGGCGAACATCGTCGAGACCTCGCGGGTGTTCGCGCGCCGCGTCGCTGAAATCGAGCCGCAGTGGATCGAGGCGGCGGCATCGCATTTGTTGAAGCGCGAGTATCTCGAGCCCGACTGGGACGAGGAACGCGAGGAAGTGGTGGCGCGCGAACGCATCAGCTTTCTCGGACTGACCTTGAGCGCCAACCGGGTGGTGAACTATGGACCGATAGCGCCGGAGGAATCGCGGCGCATCTTCGCGCGCGAAGCCTTGGTCTACCAGAGGCTGCACCGCCGACCGGACTGGCTGCTGGCGAACGATGCGGCGGTTAGCGAGGCGCAGCGGATGGAGGAGCGGTTGCGCACGCGCGATCTCACGCAAAACGCCGAAACCTTCGTCGAGTTCTACGACCGCGCCTTGCCGCGGCAGGTGTCGAGCGCGGCCACGCTGGAATATTTCACCCGCCATCTTAGCGATGCCGGGCGGAGTGCCCTGCGCCTCGACGCCGAACGGATTTTTGCCAAGCAGCCTGCGCCCGAGGCGCTCGCGCAATTTCCCGAAGTCGCGAGGCTCGATGGGCTCTCGATCCCGGTCGAATACCGCTTCGCGCCCGGGGAGTCACGGGACGGCGCGTGCCTGCGAATACCGCTACTGGCGTTGCCCGGACTCACCCGCGCCATGGTGGATGCCGCCGTGCCCGGACTCGCCGCACCGCGGATCGAAGCGCTGCTGCGCTCGCTGCCAAAGGACGCGCGCCGCAATTTGATTCCGATATCCGACACGGCCGCGCAATTCATGGCGGCCGCCGCCGCCGCCGCCGCCGCGGCTGCAGGCGCGGGAGCGGGAGCGGGAACGGCAGCGGCCGCGGATGTGTACACTTTGCGGGCATGGCTCAAGGAGCAGCGCGGCATCCCCGACTCCTTGCTGCGGTTCGATCTCGCCGCGGTGCCGGCCCACTTGATGCCGCAATTGACGGTCACCATCCCGCAATTGACCGTCAGCGCCGCCGGCGAGGATGCGGGGCGCGGCGGGACCTTGGCGGAATTGCGCCGCGCCAGCGCCGCCGCGGCGCGCCGCGAGCTCGAGCATCGGGCGCGTGCCGCGTATGGGGCGCTTGGCGCCTGGCGCCGCTTTGAAATGGACGAATTGCCCGTCACCGTGCCGTTGGCGCTCGAGCAGGGGACGGTGTGGGTTTTTCCGACGCTGGCGCGCGCGCCGCACGGACTCGAGCTGCGCTACGAATGGTCGGCCGCCGAGGCCGAGCGCAGTTGGCGGCAGGGCGCCGCCTATCTGGCGCGCGCCATGCTTCCCGCCCAGGCGCGCGATCTTGCCAAGTCCCTGGCCGGCAATGCCGCGCTGCTGCTTGCCGCAAGCCCGTATCTCGCCGGCGACGCGCTCACCGAGACGCTGCTGCAGTGGGCATTTCGCCGCGCCTGCTTTGACGACGCCGCGGCGCCGCGCGCCCGGGAGGCATTCGAAAGGGCGGTGGAACAGGGGCGTGCGCGGCTGCATTCCTGCTTGGAGGAAATCGCCGCCGCAACGCTCGGCTGGTTCAACGCAGGCGCGCGCCGTGCGCCGAGAGCGTCGACGCCGCGTGCACGCCGCTGCTGGCGGAGGCAGCCGAGGAGAGCAACGGGCATCTGCGCCGGCTGCTGGACGGAGCCGCTCTGCAATCGTTGGCCGCGGACTGGCTGCGCCAGCTGCCGCGCTACTTGAAGGCCGAGGAGCGCCGCTGGCAACGCAACTCTGCCCGCGGCGGCGAGCCGCCGCACATCGCGGGGGAACTGCGCCGATGGTCGGCGCGCCACGAGACGCTGGCCAAACAGATCGGCGCCGAGCTGCGCTGGATTCCGGAGCTCGATGAATTGCTGGGCTGGATCGAAGAGTATCGGGTGTCGCTGTACGCGCAGGAACTCAAAACCTTGGGTCCGATCTCGGCGGCGCGTTTGGCACAGCGGGCCGCCGACATCGAAGCCTGGCTCACTCGTTGAAGCGGTTCAAACGTTGAAGCGAATACCCTGCGCGAGCGGCAGCTGCGAACTCCAGTTGATGGTGTTGGTCTGGCGGCGCATGTAGGCCTTCCAGGAATCCGAACCCGCTTCGCGCCCGCCGCCGGTGTCCTTCTCGCCGCCGAAGGCACCGCCGATCTCGGCGCCCGACGTGCCCAGGTTGACGTTGGCAATGCCGCAGTCGCTGCCATCGGCGGACAGGAAGCGTTCGGCCACCTGCAGTCGGTCGGTGAATACCGCGGACGAGAGGCCATAGGGGACGGAGTTTTGGATGGCGATGCGCCTCATCCAGGGTGTCATAGGCGATCAGGTACAGAATCGGCGCAAAGGTTTCGGTACGCACCACCGGCATGTCGGCGGCGGCGCGAACGATGGTCGGTTCCACGAAATTGCCGGGCCGCGGCAGAACCTTGCCGCCGCACAGCAGTTGCCCGCCTTCGGCCTGCGCGGCGGCGATGGCCGCCGAATAGCGCGACACGGCGCCGGCATCGATCAGCGGTCCCATCAGGGTGTCGGGTTCGAGCGGATCGCCGATGCGCACCTGGCGCGTACGCGGCGACCAGCCGCCGTTCGAGCTCGGCCGCGCGCGACCGATGCACCAGCACGCGGCGCGTGGTGGTGCAGCGTTGCCCGGCGGTTCCGACCGCGCCGAAAACGATGCCCGGCACCGCGAGATCGAGATTCGCGCGTCTCGTCGACGATGATGGCGTTGTTGCCGCCGAGCTCGAGCAGGCTCTTGCCGAGCCGCTCGGCGACTCGCACGCCGATCTGCCGACCCACCTGGGTCGAGCCCGTAAAGGACACCAGCGCCACGCGGCGGTCGTCGACGAAACGCTGCGCGAGCTCGGTGCCGGCGTCGATGAAGATCTGAAAGATCGGCGGCAGGGCGTGCCGCTCCATCACGCGATTGCAGATGTGCTGCACGGCGAGGGAGCACAGGGCGGTCTTGGGCGAGGGCTTCCACACCGTGGCATTGCCGGCTGATCGCCGCCAGGAAAGCATTCCAGGACCAGACCGCCACGGGAAAATTGAACGCTGAAATCACGCCCACGACGCCGAGCGGATGCCATTGCTCGTACATGCGGTGCTGGGGCCGTTCGGAGTGCATGGTGAGGCCGTACAGCATGCGCGATTGGCCGACCGCGAAATCGGCGATATCGATCATCTCCTGGACTTCGCCGTCGCCCTTCGGCCTTGATCTTGCCGTTTTCCATGGATACCAGGCTGCCGAGCGCATCTTTATACTTGCGCAGTTCCTCGCCGATGAGCCGCACCGCCTCGCCGCGCTTCGGCGCCGGCACTTGGCGCCACGCGGCGGCAGCGGCAACCGCCGCGGCCATCACCTGCTCGTAGTCCTCGAGCGTGGCGCCGCGTACCTGCGCCAGCCGCTTGGCCGTAGCCGGGTTGATGGATTCGATGACCGCGCCCGAGGTTTGCTCGCTCCAGCCGTGGCTGCCGGACCAGGTCCCCGGGTTGATGTCGCTCAGCCCGAGGCGCCTGCAAGGGATCGGTGTGTGCTGCATGATATCCGATAGTCGCCAATAACCGCGCATTTTGACTTGGGCGGGCCGACAACGCTAGCATCGCGTATGTCGCAGAGCCCCGCATTGACGAATTGGCATCCGGCGAGCTGGCACAGCCGCCCGGCGACCCAGCAGCCGAAGTACTCCGGACAATCGAGCGCTGGAGCGCGCCGTCGCCTCGTTGAGCCGGCTGCCGCCCCTGGTCGTTTCCTGGGAAATCGAGGCGCTGCGCGCGAAGCTGGCGCAGGCGCAGCGCGGCGAGCAGTTCCTGCTGCAGGGCGGGGATTGCGCCGAAAGCTTCGAGGATTGCGAATCCGACAACATCGCCAGGCGTCTGAAGATTCTGCTGCAGATGAGTCTGGTGCTGCTGCAGGGCCTGAAGAAGCCCATCATTCGCGTCGGCCGGTTTGCCGGGCAGTACGCGAAACCGCGTTCGGCCGACACCGAAACGCGCGACGGGGTCACTCTGCCGTGCTATCGCGGCGACAACGTCAATCGGCCGGGCTTCACCGCGGCGGAGCGCGAACCGGACCCGCAGCTGCTGCTGCGCGGCTACGAGCGCGCCTCGCTCACCTTGAATTTCGTGCGCGCCTTGATCGACGGCGGCTTCGCCGATCTGCATCATCCGGAATACTGGGACCTGAGCTTCTTGCGCCACGCGGCGCTGCGCGATGCCTATCAGAAGATCGTCGACTCGATCGCCGAATCGCTGGAATTTTTCGAGTCCATGAGCGGTCAGCGGGTGCACGCCGCCACTCGCGTCGACTTCTACACCAGCCACGAAGGCTTGCATCTGCTCTCCGAGCAGGCGCAGACGCGCTACATCGAGCGTCAGAAGCATTGGTACAACCTGTCCACCCACATGCCGTGGATCGGCATGCGCACCGCCAACATCGACGGCGCGCACATCGAATATTTTCGCGGCATCGCCAATCCCATCGGCGTGAAAGTGGGCGCCGCGATGAGCGCCGAGTGGCTGCAGCAGCTCGTTCAGGTGCTGAATCCCCAGAACGAGCCGGGCCGCTTGAGCCTCATGCATCGCTTCGGCGTCAAGGACATCGAGCAGCGGCTGCCCGGCCATGATCAGCGCGGTGCGCGCCACGGGCTCGCAGGTGCTGTGGGTGTGCGATCCCATGCACGGCAATACCGAGACCACCGCGGGGGGCGTGAAGACACGGCGCTTCGACAATATCTTGGGCGAGGTGGAGGCCGCGTTCCGCATTCATGAGGAGGAAGGATCCATGCTGGGCGGGGTGCATATCGAACTCACCGGCGAGGACGTGACCGAGTGCATCGGCGGCGCGCGCGGCCTCGCGGAGGCCGATCTGGCTCGCGCCTATCGATCGCAGGTGGACCCGCGTTTGAACGCCGAGCAGGCGTTGGAGTTGGCCATGCTGATTGCGAGCCGCGCCGGCGCCAATCGGCGCTCCGGCAGGGCGCCCAAATCTCCGAATTGACTCGCCGCGTGTAGATATGTCAAATACCGCACATGCACTGTTTGCGATGATAATCAATAGATTATAGAATATACCTGGAATACTAGTCTAGGATACGGGCGGCGGTTTTTGAAAAGGCGACTTGCCTCGATGCGTGCAGATGCTATTCTGACTTGCAAACCTTTCCCGCCCTTGAGATTGACAGTCGCGAGGCCCCAACTGCTCGGACGATTCGCAAAAGATTAATGACGCATTGCGCGGAATCTTTCGCCTCGCAGTGAGTCTGACGGGTTCCGGCCCTTTAAGATGGGCGAAGGTTGGGTTGCGCTCGGGTTAGTCCAAAGCCGCGCGTGATCGACGGCGGGCTACGCGGGGTTCCGCGTAGCCCGTTTTTTGTTGCGCCCAGCGAGAATTGCCGCCACCTGCCCGACATATGAACAGCACGTTTGATCCCGCGTGCCGGCGCTGCCCGCGTTTAGGCGAGTTTCTCGATGCCGTCCGCCTCAAGGAGCCGAGCTACTTCTGCGCCCCGTGCCCCCCTTCGGCGACCCCCAGGCGCGCTTGCTGATCGTCGGCCTGGCGCCCGGCATGCACGGCGCCAATCGCACCGGCCGGCCGTTTACGGGCGATCATGCCGGGATTCTGCTCTACGCGACGCTGCACAAGTTCGGCCTCGCCAGCGGTCCCGATGTCCGCGGCTGCGGACGACGGACTCGAGCTCTTGGACGCCCGAATCACCAATTCGGTGAAATGCCTGCCGCCGGCCAACAAGCCTTTGCCGATGGAAATCAAGGTGTGCAATGACTTTCTGCGTGCGGAGCTCGCGCAAAGCCGCGCCGTCCGCGTCATCCTCGCGCTTGGGCGCGATTGCGCATGCGGCGGTGCTGCGCGCCTGCGGATCTGCCGGCCGGCTGCGCACCGGTTTGCGCACGCGGCGGAACACCCGTTCAGCGGCGACCAGGTGCTGTTGGATTCGTATCATTGCAGCCGCTACAACACCCAGACCCGGCGGCTCACCGCCGCCATGTTCGAAGGCGTCATCGGCAGGGCGCGTGACTCTCGCCGCGAGCTTAAGTCGTTTGTCGAGAGTTTGCCGGCGCGCCCGGGCGTGTACCGGATGCTGGACGCGGAGGGCGAGATTCTCTACGTCGGCAAGGCGCGCAATCTCAAAGCCCGCGTCGGGTCGTATTTTCAACCCAGCAACGTGCAGCCGAAGGTGCAGGCGCTGGTCGCGAAGACGGCGCGCATGGAAGTCACGATCACGAATTCCGATACCGAAGCGCTGCTGCTCGAATTCAATCTCATCAAAAAACATCGGCCGCGCTTCAACGTGGTGCTGCGCGACGACAAGAGCTTTCCCTACCTGCATTTCGAAACCCAGCACGAGTTTCCGCGCCTCAATTTCTACCGCGGATCGCGCAAGGAGCCCGGCCGGTATTTCGGGCCGTATCCGTCGGCCGGCGCCGTGCGCGAGACATTGCAGCAGCTGCAGAAGCTGTTTCGTCTGCGAAATTGCGACGACACCTATTTCGCGAACCGGTCGCGCCCCTGTCTGCAGTACCAGATCCAGCGCTGCACGGCGCCTTGCGTGGGGCTGATCTCCAAGGAGAACTATGCACGCGACGTGGGGGCGGCGATCAAGGTGCTCGAAGGGCGCAACGACGAGGTGCGCCTCGATCTTGGGCCGGCGCATGGAGGCAGCCGCGGAACAATTGCACTTCGAGGAGGCCGCGCAGCTGCGCGACCAGCTGGCGAAGCTCAAAGCCGTTCAGGCGCAGCAGATCGTCACCGCCGACATCGATCACGACGCCGACGTCATCGCGATCGCCGCCGGCAACGGCGAATACTGCGTGGCGGTGATGTTCGTGCGCGCCGGCCGCAGCCTCGGCAGCACGACATTTTTCCCCAAGGCGCCCTTCGCGGAGCTGCCGGAGGTTCTGGCGGCATTCGTCACGCAATATTATCTGGAGCGCGAGTCGCCGCGCGGAGATCATCGTCGAGCAGGAATTCGACGAAATGCCGCTGCTCGAGGCGACGCTCGCGCAGCGATCGGGGCACAAGGTGCGCATCGCGGCGCAGGTTCGCGGCATTCGCGCGCGCTGGCTGGAGATGATGCACAACAACGCCGAGCAGGCGCTCGCCATGCGCGGCCTGGCGCGCGCCAGCATCGAGTCGAGCCTCGACGATCTGCGCGAGGCCTTCGATCTCGAGGAGACGCCCAACCGCATCGAGTGCTTCGACATCAGTCACACGGGCGGCACCGACACCGTCGCTTCCTGCGTGGTGTTCGGCGAGGAGGGTCCCATCAAGAGCGAATATCGGCGCTTCAATATCGCGGGGATTCAACCGGGCGACGACTATGCCGCCATGCATCAGGCGCTGACCCGGCGCTACAAGCGCGTGCGCGACGGCGAAATCACCAAACCCGATGTGCTGCTCATCGACGGCGGCAAGGGACAGCTCGCCGAAGCCGAGCAGGTGCTCGAGGAATTGGGGGTCGCGGGGATTACCTTGATCGGCGTCGCCAAGGGCGCGGACCGGCGGCCGGGCCAGGAGCAACTGTTCTTGTTGGGCCAGGACACGCCCACTATACTGCCCGAGGATTCGCGGGCATTGCATCTGATTCAGCGCGTGCGCGACGAAGCGCACCGTTTTGCGATCACAGGACACCGGCGCAAACGGGCCAAGCGTCACAGCCAGTCGATACTTGAAACCATTCCGGGTTTGGGGCCGGTCAAACGACGCGAGCTACTGAAACAGTTCGGCGGCTTGCAGGGGATCTTGCGTGCGGGCATCGACGATTTCGTACAAATCCGCGGCCTCGGGCGCGATCTCGCCGAGGTAATCTATGAGCACCTCCACCCCGGGCGCTAAGGCTCCGTCGCATTGGAATGTGCCGAACACGCTGACGTGGCTGCGCATTTCGATGATTCCGGCGATCTTTGCGCTATTTTATCTGTTGCCCTACCCGTGGGCGGATCCGGCCGCGTGCGCGGCATTTGCGCTGGCCGGCATCACCGACACCTTGGACGGCTATTACGCGCGCAAATTGGGTCAAACCTCGCGCCTCGGCGCATTCTTGGATCCGGTCGCCGACAAGCTCATCGTCGCCGCCGCGTTGGTGCTGATCGTCAGCAAGGATCCGCGCTGGTTCGTGGTCATCGTCGCGGTCGTGATCATCGGCCGGGAAATCGCGGTGTCGGCGCTGCGCGAATGGATGGCCGAGATCGGCGCGCGCGGCCGCATCAAGGTCTCGGTGTTGGCGAAATACAAAACCATCATGCAGATCGTGGGGCTGTCGCTGCTGCTGTTCAGGGAGGACATTTTCGTCATCCCAACTTACAAGCTTGGCCTGGTGCTGACCGGCGTGGCGGCGGTGCTCACGCTCTGGTCAATGGTCCAGTACCTGCGCCTGGCATGGCCGGAATTGCGGGGCAGTTCAAGGCTTTAGCCGCAATTCGAAGCCGGGTTCTTCTTGACTCCAGCCGGTACGGCCCTACAATTGCGCCTCTGTTTGAGGGCGTCGTGCCCCGCCGCGGGAATAGCTCAGTTGGTAGAGCGCAACCTTGCCAAGGTTGAGGTCGCGAGTTCGAGCCTCGTTTCCCGCTCCAAAACTTCTCTTGTGGTCAACGGCTTGCGGCGGCTTGCATCCGGAGCGGCCCCGGTCTGCACGCCGCCCCAAAGCCAACGCATCACCCACCTGATGAGGTTGCTCGGTCGCAGGGCGAACGTCCGCTGCCGGCCGAGGGACGTTCGGGACAGCCCGGCTGCGCTGAAGCCCGATGGGGTAACAGAGCCCAAGCCGCCAGCAAGCAGGCCCCGAATCTCCAGCGAGCCATGACTGTGGTGGCGCACTGCGCGGACGAATTCCTGATGGCCGGACGGCCGCAACGCGTCCGCGAGTGATGGTGCATAGGCTCAATCGGTTGCCGGTAATCTACACCAGACGCTCAAGCTCCGCGCTGCGGTGCCGCTAACAGCATGGACGGGTACCGACGCAGGTATGGGTGACATGCTTGATCAGCTCAAGAGCAAATTGAAGGCGTCGGGGAGTTTTCCGAGCCCGCCTGCGATTGCGCAGCAGATCATCGCGCTCGCAGGGGATTCCCACGTCGATATCTCGGAGGTCGCCGCAGCGATCGGCAGGGACCCGGGTCTCGCCGCCAAGCTATTGCGCGTCGCCAATTCCGTGCTGTATTCCCGACAGCGCAAGAGCACGAACCTACGCCAGGCGCTGATCGTGCTCGGATTGCACGGCGCAACCACGCTTGCACTCGGCTTCTCCCTCGTGGCCGCCTATCGGGGGTTGAAGAGCAACGGTTTGGATTACGACCGCTATTGGCGGCGCGCGATCTTGAGCGCCTCGGCGGCCAAATGGTTCGGCACGCTGCAGAATGCAAGTACGGTGGACGATATTTTCCTCGCGGCGCTGTTGCAAGATATTGCGATCCTCGGCATCGATCGCGCCGCGCCGGACTTCTATCGCGACCTGCCTCGGAACGCCTCCCACCGCGAGTTTCGGGCGCACGAAACGGGCCGCCTTGGTATCGATCACGCCGAGCTCGGTGCGTGGCTTCTGGATTACTGGAAGCTGCCCGAGCCGCTATGTCGTGCGGTACGGTGGAGTCACGCCCCCCCGCTCGCCGAGCGATCGACTCCGACGGGCATGGCCGCGTGCTGTGTCGCACTCGGCAGCGAGTGCGTGGAGATATTGCTGGCGCCCGCGGCCGCGACCGAGTTTGCGGCACTGGCTGAGCATGCGTCGGAATGGTTGGGCATCGACGCGCCGATGGTGGCCCATGTGATGGGTAAGATTGTCGCCGAAATACCGGAGATCGAGCGCTTGTTCGATACGAAATTGCTGCAACCCGACGCCGCGAGCGTAATCCTCGACCAGGCGCGCGATTTGCTGGTTCTTCGCAATCTGCAGGCGCTCGGGCAGGTCGGCGTTTTGCAAGAAGCGAACGTGCAGCTCGAAGCGCGCGCCGTGGCGCTGCAGGATGCGCATCTGCGCGACGGTCTCACGGGACTCTACAACCGCGGCTATCTCGATCTGATGTTGAGGCGCGAATTTCAAGCTGCGACCAAGGGCAACTGGCCGTTGAGCGTGGTCTTCGTCGATCTCGACCGTTTCAATGGGATCAACAATACATATGGGCGCCAGGCCGGCGATTCGGTGCTTGTAACCACGGCGAGGTCGATTGCATCGGTGGCGCGGGACACCGACTTCGTCGCGCGCTACGGCGGCGAGGAGTTCGTGATCGTGCTGCCGGGCCTGGCGTCACCCGGCGCAGAGATCTTTTGCCGGCGTCTGATCGCCCACCTGCGCAGCACCTTGCACCCGATCCGTGGCACGATGGTGACCGTGACAGCCTCGGTGGGGCTCGCTACCCACACTCCGAAGACGCCGTTTCAACGCGCCTCGCACCTGATTAGTGCCGCGGACCGCTCGGTATACGCCGCCAAGAAATCCGGCCGCGATCGGCTGGTGCTCCACAATCCAGGCGGGCCGGTGTCCGCCGCCGACAGGTAATCGCGGTCGCACGTGTCCATGCCGGGCCACGATATGTTCAAGGGGGCTGGGGACCTCCAGTAGACCGCGATTCGGCCGATAACCGTACGGGCGTGGCATGGTCGCGGAGTACGGATGGCGAACGATGGTAGGTGTGAGTCGCGCGGCGTCGCAGCCCTAAACCGGCTCCGGCTCCGCGGCTTGCTCGCGATTCTGCTCATTGCTGTGTGTACGCGCGCCCCAGCCCTGGAACCCACGCTGCAGCCGAGCCAGTACGTTCTCGACAATTGGCAGATTCCGGAAGGACTGCCGCAGACCTCCGTTCAAGCGATCGCGCGAACTCCGGACGGCTACCTGTGGGTCGGCACCCAGGAGGGACTGGCGCGCTTCGATGGGGTTCGGTTCACCGTATTCGACAGCAACAACGAACCCGCCATCCCCAACAAGTACATCACCGTCTTGTTCGTCGACCGGGCCGGGCGCCTGTGGATTGGAACACAGTCGGGCGTCGCGGTTTTGGAGAACGGGCGCTTCAAGCCGCTGCAGAAAATCGCGGGAATTGCGCATGCATACGTGCATGCCATCACCGACGACGGGGCCGGCCATCTCTGGGTGGGAACGGAAAACGGCCTGTTTGAGGTCGACGGCGCCGACATCCGCTCGTTCGGCGCGTCGAGCGGGCTCCGGGACAGCCGCATCCGCGCGTTACACGAAGACCACGGCGGTGCGCTGTGGGTGGGCACGGGAACGTGCCTGCTGCGCTTTGACGGCAAGCACTTCGACGGCGTGCACCTGGGGACGGGAACCACGGACGTGCCGGTCACCGCGATTCACGAGGACGCGGACGGCACGCTGTGGATGGGAACGGAAACCGGCGCGCTGTATCGAGGTACCCAAGATCACTTCGATGCCGTGGCTGAACCGGGGCACCTCGGCTCGGTCGTCCGCGATCTCATGCGCGATCGCGACGGCAGTTTGTGGATAGCCACCAACGGCGGGGGCCTCGTGAGGTGGCGAGACGGCAAGTTCAGCACGCTGGCGAGCAACTTGTTTGCCGCGAACGATTTACGTTCGCTGCTGGAAGACGACGAGGGGAGTCTGTGGATCGGCAGCCACGGGGCAGGGTTATTGCGGTTGCGTGACGGAAAATTCGTTTCCGCGGGCGAACCCGAGGGTCTACAGGGCAACCTCGCCTGGACCATCGCGGCGCGTAGCAGCGGAGGCCTGTGGGTCGGATCGAACGGCGGGCTCAGCATCTACGACGACGGCCGGTTCAAGCATGTTGCCGGACCGCACGGTAACGAAAGCGTCACGGTGCGTGCGGTGCTCGAGGACCGGCGGGGAGTCTTGTGGGTCGGCACGGAGGGCGCCGGTGCCTATCGACTCGACCGGGACGGCATGACCCTGTTCAACCGGCACAACGGCTTGTCCGGGGACACGGTGTCGGCGCTCATCGAGGACCGGCACGGCCGCATCTGGGTTGGTACGAACGAGGGTCTCGACGTCATCGACGGCGACAAGATCACCTCGATGCAGGCCCTGCTCGGCGCATCGGGGCCGACCTCGATCCATATCATTTACGAAGATCGGGCAGGGAATCTATGGGTGGCGACCCAGACTCAGGGTTTATTCGTAATCGATGCGCACGGCACCCGCCACCTCGGCATGGCCGACGGCCTACCCAGCGACTGGGTCATCGCCATCCACGAGGACGACCGTGGAACCGTCTGGCTTGGCACGACCGACGGGCTTGCGCGGTGGCGCGACGGCAAGCTCGTCTCGCTGACGCACTCCGGCGGCCCGCTACGGGAGACCATCATCCAACTGCTCGAGGACGATGTGCACCAGATCTGGTTCACGACCAACAAGGGTCTGGTGTCCGTATCGCGCGATGCGCTGGACGCGTTGGCGGACGGCGGGGCCCGCGTGCCGCAGTTTCACATCTATGGTCTCGCCGATGGCTTGCGTACAGCCGAATTCGCCGGCGGCAATACGGCCGCCGGCTTCCGATCGCAGGATGGCATGCTGTGGTTTCCCAGTATTCGCGGCATCGTACGCGTAGATCCCTTGCACATTCGCACGAATACCTTGCCGCCGCGCGTGCGCATCGAACAGGTCGCCGTCGACGGAGTGCCGCTGTCACTTGACGAAGGTGCGCAGGTGGCACCGGGCGCGCAGCAGTGGGAATTTCATTACACCGCGCTGAGCCTCCTGGCGCCGCAACACTCGTTGTTCAGGTATCGACTCGACGGCTTCGACAAGGGCTGGATTGATGCGGGGAACCGCCGGACCGCCTACTACACCCGGCTTCCGCCGGGGACATACACCTTTCGCGTGATCGCCAGCAACAATGATGGAGTCTGGAGCGACGCCGACGCGACCCTGCGCTTCACCCTCAAGCCGCACTTCTTTCAGACGATCTGGTTCGCCCTCCTGTGCGCGGTCGCCATCCTGGCCATCGCAGGTGCGTGGTATCGACTGCGGGTGGGGCGCCTCAGACATCTAGCCGGCGCTCTCAGCGCTCAAGTGGCGTTGCGCACGGCTGATCTTGAGTCGGCCAATGCCGAACTGCTGCAGGCGAAGGAGCGGGCCGAACGCGCGGACAAGGTGAAGTCCGAGTTCCTCGCCAACATGAGCCACGAGATCCGCACGCCGATGAACGGCGTGATCGGCATGACGGATCTCCTGCTCGACACCAATCTCGACGGAATGCAGCGCGATCAGACCGAAACGATCCGCGAGAGCGCCGCCAGTCTACTGACCATCATCAACGACATCCTCGATTTCTCGAAGATCGAAGCCGGCAAGCTGGAGCTCGAGCGGATCGAAATGGACCTGCGCGGCACCGTGGACGACGTCGCGCACGTGCTGGCCAATCAAGCCCATGTCGAAGGGACTCGAACTGATCACCCACGTTGACCCGCTGCTGCCCGACCGGCTGATCGGCGATCCGGGCCGCCTGCGGCAGGTGTTGCTCAACCTCGGCAGCAACGCGATCAAGTTCACGCGACGACGGCGAGGTGATGATCGACCTGCGGCTCGTTGGCACCGACGCGGCCAGCACGACGATCCGCTGCGAAGTGCGCGATACCGGCATAGGAATCCCGGCCGAGCGCCTCGAATCACTGTTCCAGCCGTTCTCGCAGATCGACACATCGACGACACGACACTACGGCGGCACTGGTCTCGGATTGTCGATCGTGCGTCGTCTCGTCGCGCTGATGGGCGGCGAAAGCGGCGTCGAAAGCGCCGTGCAAGTCGGCTCCTCGTTCTGGTTCACGGCGCGGCTCGCTCATTCGGCCGGCCGCGCCGAAAACCGCAGCTGCGACGTGGAAACACTCAAGAACCGGCAGGTACTGATCGTCGACGACAACGCTGCGATGCGCAAGGTGCTCAGCCTGCAGCTGACCCAGCTCGGTATGAACCCAACCTGCGTTGATAGCGCCGAAGCTGCTCTGCAGGCCCTTCATGCCAACGTCAATGTGCGGCTGCCGTTCGATCTGGCCGTGCTCGACTTCATGATGCCGGGATGCGACGGGTTTGAGCTTGGCCGCCGGATCGCGAGCGACGAGAGGTTCAAGACGACGCGGCTGGTGCTGCTCACAACCGCCCGGGGTATCCGCGAGCCCAAGGATTTCGCGGAGTTGGGGTTTGCCGCCTATTTGCTCAAGCCTGTCTCGCAGCGCGAATTGCGCGAGTGCCTGACGCGCGTCATGGAGGTGGACGCGGCGAAGTGGTACCAGCGCACCCAACCGATTGTGGTGGCCGAGCGAATTCGCGACACGTTCAACGAGCTGCGCATTCTGGTGGCCGAGGATAATTTGGTGAACCAGAAAGTGGCGCGCGGCACGCTGCAAAGGATGGGCTACAACGTTGACGTCGTGGGCAACGGCGCCGATGCCGTTGCCGCGTGGCAGACCGGGCGGTATCAGGCGATCTTGATGGACTGTCAGATGCCGGTGATGGACGGGTACCAGGCGGCACGGGAAATCCGTTTGCGGGAGCGCGGCGCGGAGCGCGTTCCGATCATCGCGCTGACGGCCGACGCGATGAAGGGTGCCGAACAACAATGCCGGGACGCCGGAATGGATGACTACCTGACCAAGCCGCTCGATCGCGCGCGGCTGGGCGAGACCATCGGCCGGTATCTCGTCCCGCCCGGCCGCACATCCAACATCGTGGACAGCGTCCACCGCCCGCCTGAAGGGCGGGTCGACCCCGCCGCTCCCGTTGACTGGGAACAATTTCTGAGCGCAATGGATGGCGACCAAGAGTTCGCACGGGAATTGGTGCGGATGTTCATCGAGTCCGGCGACGCCGCGTTGCGCGACATCAGCGCCGCGCTGAGTTGCGGCGATCTTGCGGCGGTCGGTTACGCGGCGCATTCATTCAAGGGCTCGAGCGCGAGCATTCGCGCTCAATCCGTGAGCGCGGCAGCCGCCCAGCTCGAGGAGGCTGCGCGTGCCGGGGTAACCGATCAGTTATCGCAGCTCGAAGAAGATTTACGACGGGAAGCCGGGCGCGCGATGGACTATTTGCGCGCGCGCCGGGCCTGAGGTCGCCCCATGAATTTCGGCCTCATTGGTTCGTTTGGTCGTATTCGAAATTGGATTGCTTGTCCTTCTTCGTGGATCCGAAGGAATAGACAAATCCGATATAAAGCACCCGACCCAGAACCGTACGCTGGTATTCCTGTGTGAAAGACGGGGAAGCCGCGAATCGCCGGTACCGCTGTCCGTCGAAGGCGTCCGAGAGCGTGATCACCGCGGTCAGATCCGTCAGGAGCTGCCGTTTGTACCCGAAGTTCACGATATTGATGGCGCTCACATAGCCCTGTGGAGTCAGACGTTTGTCGGTCCGGGTCGCGGTGATCTGCGCCGAATCGTCGGCCGTGGGCCGGTAGTCGAGCTTGATCTTCGCGTTGAGCCCGACGGTCGACTGCAATCCGGCTATCCCCAGCGCGGTCGCATCGATCTGGCTATAGAATAGATTGCTGCTGATGCCATAGGACAGGGCTCGGACGATATGACCGTTCGCGCTCAACTCGAGTCCGGCCGAGTCGTTTCTCGGTAGATTGGTTTTGGTCGTCAGCGACAGCCCGTTTCCGAGGTATTCGGTCACGTCCGTCACGCTGTCCTGGTTGAGACGGTAGTACCCGGTTGCGCCGTAGCTCGAGTCCCGGCCTTCATACCCATAACCGATCTCATAGGACTGGGTGAATTGCGGCCGCAAGTTGGGATTGCCGCTCCGTAGGTTCGGCGTGTACTCGTGATCGACGTAGGGATTCAAATTGTCGGGGTTAGGACGGGTCACGCGCCGGCTCGCGCCGAATGACAGCGTCGACTCCTCGGACAGACTGCGATCCACATGCAGGCTCGGATAGAGCCGAAAGTAGCTGCCGGCCGTCGAGATGCCATTGGTCAGCTGCTCGGCATCCGTGTGAACCTCTTCCGTGCGCAGGCCGCCGAGCCACGTCCAGGCTCCGACGCTCGCTTGATAGCTCACGTACGCGGCGTTGATCTGTTGGCGGAACTTGAAGTCGTTGGTCAGGTTCGGGTCGACGGTCTGCGCGCCGGTCAGCGGATCCACATTGTTGGCCGACATTGTCGAATCGGTAGTCATCCTGCTCGAAGGCATACCCGATCTTCAGCGAGCGCGTCTTCGACAGCGGCAGGACGTAGTCGGCTCCGAATTCGGTGGTGCCGTGATCTTCGTGAAAGCTCAAGTTGTTGTACGACGGTGGCGGCCGGAGGAATGAAGGAGTCGTCGACGTAATCATAGTGTTCGTACTGTCGCGAGGTGGATCGATGTGCCGAGAGATCCAGCGTCTCGCCGGGAGACGCGAGCTTCTGGGTGAATCCCAGCTTCTCGTCCAGATCGGTCTCTGGGTCGTGCCCCGAGCTCAAGCGCCGCGAGGAGCTCGTGATGACGCCGCTCGGCGTGCTGCCATCGTTCAGTTCCGTGTAGGTGCGCAGACCCCCGCGATCGGCCCAGCTCGCCGAGCCGCTGAGGGACTGGCGGTCGCTCAATGCGTAGTCCCCGGACAATTTCACCGTCGGAACCTCGCGGCGAATCCTTTCATCGATCGAACTCTTGTTGTCGATCAGCTGCGCGGTGGTCGAATCCGGCGCGATCAGGTCCGACTGGATGAACCGATGGCGGTAGTCCTGTCGATATCCTGCGGTGGCGGACACGGCGAGCGGCCCTGACGTGTAACTGCCGTCCACGCCCAAGACCTAAGCGTCCGCCGCTGCCGCGGCTGGCCTGGACCGAGCCGAATCCGCCCTCGGGGCGCTTCTTGCGCGTGATGATATTGATCACCCCGGCGGCGCCGTCGGCTTTGAACTGGGCGGGCGGAGTGGTAAGAATCTCGATGCGTTCGATGTCCTTGGCCGGGATCGACTGCAGATTGTCGCCGGCGGCGGTACCGGAGAACTGTGTCGACGGTTTGCCGTCGATCAGGATCAACACGTTGGTGTCGCCGCGCAGCGATACGATGCCGTCCGGATCCACGTCGACGGACGGAATCACGCTCAAGACATCGCCCAACGTGCCGAAAGTGCTCTGCACATCCGATGTCACCGTGTAGACCTTGCGGTCTATGAGCGTTTCGACGTCGAGCTTCTGCGCCGTGACGACGACGGGCTCCATTGAGGCGGTTGGTGCCGGCGGCGAGCCATCCGCCGCCCGCACGATCGGGCAAGCAGCCATGACACAGGTGTACACGCCGAGCCATATCGCACAGGGCGCCGAACGGATACGTTGGACGCAGCCATTGAGAAGATTCAAGACAAGCAGCTTACACGCGAGAAATTTCGATAAGGTGTCACGGTGGCATTACAAATACCACAGCAAGAGGGAATCCACGTGATTGGACGCGAGAATCCCGGAAGATCAATATGTTAGATCGAGTGGCGCGCTGCTTACGATTCGCTGCAGTCCGACGCGCATTTTGCGAGTTTAATTCAGCGCATGGGATTTTGACCCAGCAGCCTGTGCTATGTATCCTGAAGGCCGGCGGCGCGCCGAGATGTCGGCGGCGAAGCAGGCATAAGCCGACCATAATCAAGTAAAAAAGGCGCTCGCCGGAACAGCGCGTCAGGGAAGGACAATGCATATCCGACTGCTGATCATTGCGATCACGCTCTCTCTCGGCACTTCGACGCAAGCAACAGCCGCCATCAACGGCTGGACCGCGATCGGGCCGAGCGGCGGCAAAATCAACAAGATCGTGTTCAATAAGTCGACGCCGAACACCGTCTATGCGATTGCCGCAGGCGGATTCTACCGCTCGCTGGATGGCGGCAAATCCTGGCAGCTGATCAAGTCCGATTTTGAGAACCCGCCGGAGGATCTGGCGATCGATCCCTCCGATCCGACCCGGGTCTACGTCGTCGCGCCGAACTATCCGTCCCTGTATATGAGTACGGACGGCGGCGCGACCATGTCGGCAGTCACGACACTGCCGACTATCTTGACGAGTTCGTGGCAAGTCGCGGTCAGTCAAAGCGGTACGACTCTGTATATGACTTCCGGGGCGCAGGTCTACTGCAGCACGGATCGCGCGAACACCTGGACCGAGAGAACCGCTGTCAGCACCTATTCCTCGGCCCAAGTGTGGAAGCTCGCGATCGATCCCACCGACTCGAACACCTTGTATGCCACCGCGACCATGTCCGCGACCGCCGAGGGCACCTTCGTCACCCACGACGGCGCGATGACCTGGCAGCTGCTCACCGCCGGCGGAGTAGCCCAGGATTTCGCCATCAACGCGGCGAATTCCAAGCAGATCTGGTCCGCGCGCTACGACGGAATCTGGCTCAGCAACGACAAAGGAGTCACTTGGACCAACCTCCTTACGAACGGGTCGTCGGCGATTGCCATGGATCCGTCGAACCCGGCCATTCTCTACGCGGGCACGCCCTGGGGCAGCGTGTTCAGGACGGCGGATGCGGGCGCGACTTGGGTTGACGTAACGGGCAACAACACCGCCGGTCAGCTCACCACGGTCGCCGTCGATCCTGCGCAATCCGCGCATTTGCTGGCGGGCGGGTTGAACGGACTTGTCGGTACCACAACATCGGGTACTCAGTGGTCGGCACAGACATCGGGAATCTACGCAAGCTACATTCTGGGGTTATCCGCCGACCCAGCCGCGGATCGCATTTACGCCAATGTCTCGTCCGGCGGCGTCTATTTCTCGTCGGCCGGGGCCGCGGCGACCATGCCGGCCAACAATCTTGGCAGCGGCGGTTTGCTGCAACTGTCGCAGCAACCGACCTTGAACGTGACGGCCATACTGGCTCAGCCCGGACGTTTGTCGGCGTCGTTGGTCAACGGGCTGGCGCGCAGCGCCGACGGCGGCGCCAGCTGGTCGCTCGTTCCGGTCACACCATCGGGAACCGGTGATCAGGTGTTTTCCTTTGCCAGTTGGCCCGGAAATCCGCAGACCATTCTTGCGGCGACCTCAACGACACTGTATCGAACGACGGATGGTGGTGATCTATGGGCGCAGGCGGTCACCGGCCTGCCGGCGAATGCGATTGTGAGCACTCTGGTTACCGCAGCCTCTGATCCGACCACCGCATATGCCTCGATCTATACGATTTCCACACCGGCTCCCGGGGCGGTCACATACCTCGGCGTCTACAAGACCACGGATGCAGGATTGAGCTGGGCAGCAGCCAATACCGCGATCGCTTCTAGCGGGATCGATTCCTTGACGGTCGATCCAACCAACGCCAATGTCGTCTACGCGGCAACAGAATCGGGGCTGTTGAAGAGTCTCGACGGAGGCGCCACCTGGAACCCGATGACATGGGACGCTTCGGCCACCGGCGGTTATCCGGACGTCGTCGCCATCGACCCCAAACATCCCAGCATTCTGTACGCGGCTCGCTGGTTCGTCGCCCGCTCGGCAGACGGCGGGATGACGTGGCAAACCTTGCGGGCATCCAGCGCGCTGCCTACCTGGTCTCCGTTCGTCGTGCTCGCGGATCCGAATCGACCTGAAAATATTCTCGTTTCGACGCTCGGATCCGGCGTTCAACAATTCACGGTTGCACCGGACCTCTCAATCACCGTCGCGGCGCCACCGAGCCCTGTCGGAGTCGGTGTTGCGGCGGTTTATAAGTACACGGTGTCAAATCTCGGGCCGTTCGATGCGACCGGCGTGACCGTCAGCGTGCAACTGCCGGCCGCGGCGCAAGGAATCTCCGCTGCCGCGAGCGGCGGCAGCTGCAGCGTTGCCGCCAGCGTGGCGACCTGCCTCGTCGGCGTTGTGGCCACGGGAAGCAGCAAGGCGATCACTTTGAACGCAACCTCGCCAGCCGTGGGTCCCTTTCAGTTGGTTGCCACGGTCGTTGGGGACCAGCCAGATTCAAATCCAGCGAACAACACGCTGACGACCGCGGGCAGCATTGCGAATCTTGCAGACCTGTCCGTCACCGTATCGGGCACTGCGGCTGCGCAGGTCGGCGGCGCCGTGAGCTACAGCGTGGTCGTTGCAAATGCCGGACCCGATGTTGCCGCCGCATCCGCGATGACCTTTCAGCTCGCGCCGGGATTGACTCCTGGGACCGCAACCTTCGCGGGCACCGCCTGCACGGCAAGCTCATCGGAGCTGATTACGTGTGCCATGGGCGATCTGGCCGCGACGAAATCCATGACCGTCACGATCAACGCCACGGCGGCCGCCGCGGGAACGCAGGTATCCACTGCGACCGTCAGCAGCACGACCATGGATTTGGTCGCCTCGAATAATTCTGCGAAGGGCAGCACAGCGGTGACAGCGGTACCGCCTGCGGCGGTATCTCCCGCGAAAGGCGGCGGCGGCGCGCTGACATTCAACTACTTACTGATGCTCACGATCTTTCTGATAATCCAAAAGCGGGCGCGCCGCCGGGCGCGCGATGGATCAGTTGCGCGCCTGTCGGACCTCGGGGCGTAAGACACGATCGGCGCGCGCCTTGTGTGCTACTGAGCAGCCTGTTAGACTTATAAATTCGGCGGGAATCCAATGAGTTAGGCAATCCGGGGCACAATCTGGCCAAGGTTGAGCTCGCGAGTTCGAGCCTCGTTTCCCGCTCCATTAGCTGACCAGAACCCCGGCTTGCCCGGGGTTCGACGTTTTCAAACGAGGCTAGGTGGCAGAGTGGTCATGCAGCGGCCTGCAAAGCCGCGTACAGCGGTTCGATTCCGCTCCTAGCCTCCACCTCGAGCCGCGGCGCATCGCAGCGTGGGCGAACTGTCCGCCTCGTGCACGCGGGGAGTTCGCCGCGGTCGATGACGAAATAAGACGGCAAGAGACTTGCCGAAAATAGGCAAAAAAGCCAACTATACTTATTGGTTGACCCCAGTCCAGCCACATCGACGCGTCGATACGATGTGCTGGCTCGCCATTTGGAGCGCCCGATGTCCGAGGAAAATTCGAATTTGATGAACGCTCGCTCGGCGAATTCGAGCGCCGCGCTCGACCTGCGCCGCGTGGGCGCGCATCCGGACTACTGGTACCCGGTGGCCTGGTCCGATGAGCTCAAGGTGGGCATGACGCTCGGCCGGCGTTTCGCGGAGCTGCCCATCGTGATCTACCGCGGCAGGAGCGGCCAGGTGTTTGCGCTCGAAGACCGCTGCGCGCACCGTCAGGTTCCCCTGCGGCTCGGTGTGGTCTGCGGGGAAGAACTCAAATGCCACTATCACGGCTGGACGTACAACGGCGCCGGCAAGTGCGTCAACGTTCCCTATCTCGGCACGGATCGGCTGCCCACGGGAGTGAGGAGCTATCCCGCGCGCGAAGTCGATGGGCTGATATTCGTTTTTCCGGGCGACGCCGCATTGGCGGAGCGCCGCCTGCCGGCGCGGCTCGGCTCCTCTCAGTCCAAGGAATACAAGACGCGGCGGCTCAACCGCGAAGTGGCCTGCCATTACACCTTCATGCACGAGAATTTGTTCGACATGAATCACCAGTTCATGCATCGGAAACAAATGGGCTCGATCATGGCCCGCTGTCTCGGCCGGCAGCACGGCGATGATTGGGCGCAAGTCGAATACAGCTTCACGCGCACCGAGGGGAAGCAGTCGATGGGGGAACAAGTCATCGTGGATTTGATGCGCAAGCGCAATGTACCGAAGAAGGACTTCTCCGACCATATGCGCATCCGCACCGACTATCCGACTCAGAGCCTGAAGGTCTGGGTGGGGCGCGACATCAAGCAAACCGATGATCCGGTGCTCGACGTGTGGCTGGCTTATACGCCGCTCGACGCCGCACAGCGCACCAATCGCACCTATGGCTATCTGTCGGTGAAGAAGCCGCGCGTCCCGGGGGTGATCCACGCGGTGTGGCCCTTCGTGACGTGGTTTACTGAAAACATTTTCCGCGAGGACAAGGAAATCGTCGAGTACGAGCAGCGGGCTTATGACGCGCAGGGCGCGGATTGGAACAACGAAGTGTTCCCGCCGATCCGGGACCTGCGCGCAGTTTTGGCTCGTTGCGGCAGGCCGATCGACTGAATTCTGGCTCCCGACGCGCAGACCCCCGAGTGAATTTATACAGTTGCCTACTGCTTCTCGCAGCCCTGCCGGTAACGGCATCGTGGGCGGCAGCGCCACCGGATGACCCGACGCAGGCGCCGGCACCCGGGCCGATCACGCCGCCGGTCAATCCGCCCACGGGTTTCTGGCGGTGGTTCGACCCGTCGACCGCGCCATTCATTCCGGTGCCCTTGATCGGCGTCGATCCGGACAGCGGCACGACGCTGGGTCTCATCCCGACGTGGGTGCATACGGACGATAATCAGGAGATCAATCGCATCATCGCGCCCGATGTGCTCTACAACCCCTATTTCGGCTTTGGCGTGCACGGGCGCGTGTATGGCTATTCCTCCAAGGACGAACAATGGTCGGTCGTCACCGGGATCAAGGAGCGGGTCGAGCGCGAATTCGATGCGGAGTATCAGCGCGGGCGCTTGCGCGATGATCTCTGGTCGTTCAACACCAGTCTCATTTTCGACCGCAGCGGCGTGCCGCGTTTCTACGGCGTCGGCAACGAAACCCCGGCGTCCGCCGAAACGAACTACACCAACCAGCAGGAGCGAGCGCAGGTACAAGTCGGCCTGAACGTGACTCATGCCTGGCAGCTTTTGTATACCGCGCGCCTGCAGGTCGTCGACGTGCTTCCCGGCACCCTGAACAAGATCGCGTCGATCGAGACCCGCTTCGCCGACGTTCTCGGCACCAATAAGCAATTCCTAAACCGCCTGTCGATCAACTATGACTCCCGTGACGACTTGACCGTACCCAGCCGCGGCATGCTATTGGTCGCCTATGCCGGCCTTGCCAGCCGCGACGGCCTGTTCAACGATTCCATGTACAGCGAAGTTGGCGGCGACGGGCGCGGTTTTTGGCTGATTGCGCCCGACACCATCTTGGCCGGCCACATGGCGCTGCGCTATTTGCCGACCTCGCATGAGGTGCCGTTCTGGGCGCTGAGCGGCCTCGGCGGAGGCGAAAGCGTCATCGGCGGTGAGCAGCCGCTGCGCGGCTGGGGGGCCGGGCGGTTTTACGATCGAGATTCCTTCGCCAGCAGCGTGGAGCTGCGCCGCAAGGTCCATACTTTCAATACCACTTCGACCAGTATCGATCTGGAAGTCACTCCCTTCATCGATGTCGGCCGGGTATTCGCGCGAACCAGCTCGCTGCCCTTCGATCAACTCCACAAAGTCCTTGGGGTGGGGTTTCGCGGCATCGCGCGGCCGTTCGTCGTCGGATACGTCGATATCGGCTACGGCAGCGAGGGCGTGGCCGCCTTCACCGGACTCAATTACCCGTTCTAGCGGCGCGCGAGCAGGCTCAATCGGTACAAAATTTGCGGATGCGCTCGCTGGGATTGCGCAGGTAGTTGGTCAGGTAATAATCGATGAGCGTTCTCGCGTAGCTCACGTCCTTGGAGTCGATGAGCGCGCCCGCATCGCCGATCCACCCGTCGACGCACTCGGCTTTGCTGGCATTGCCGCCCGCGCAAGCCAGCAATTGCGAAAATGCCCGGCGATAGGCCGTGAATTGCTGCCGTCGCATCGGCGCACCGTGTCCCGGCACGAGCCGCTCGAAGGGCATTTTGTCGAGATGGGCCAGTGACGCCTGCCAGCGCGACGGACACGCGCTTTCGAAGAACGGGGCCGGCAGAGTGACCAGATCGCCCGCCAGAAGCATGCGCGTCTCTGGATCGAACACCCAGACGTCGCCCGCGGTGACGGCATGCGATTCTAGGTACACGCGCAGCGGGCGGCCGGCAATGGTCATCGGACGGGATGCCATGATGGTTTCAGTGGGGCCCAGTTCGGCTCCCGCGTCGATCAGCGCCATCTCCGCACGCATTGCCGCCTGCGCGTCGGGCTTCTTGGCGGCGCCGGCGATTTCGGTCGCGAGTTGCGCGCGGTAGTCGGCGAGAAATCCCGCGCGGGCCGCGTTGATGGCGTCGCTGGCGTAGACCTGCAGGTCCGGAAAAGCGGCGCGCAGCTGCGGATTGCCGCCGACATGATCCAGGTGCCAGTGTGAATTGATGATCGCCGCGATGGGCCGGCCTTGCAGGCGCGCGAAATCGAGCAGTTGCTGCGTGTGTTCTTGGTGCCGCCCGGTGTCGAACACGATCAATCCCCGCGGCGCTTCGATGAGGATGCTGTTGCAGTCGGGCTGGCGGTTCGGCGTGGCTTCGCCTTCGACCAAGAAAGTCCCGGGCGCGATCAGAGTGGCGGCGCAGGCGCAGGCCCCGTAGCACAGGGCCGGTAGCGCGGCGAATCGACTACGCATTGCGCGGCTCAACTACGGATCTTCGTCAATCTCGTCATGAGCCGTCGACGGCGGTACGCAATGCGGCGGCATCCTGGGCCGCGCTCCCCTCGATGCGGCGCACGACGCGGCCGCCGGCATCGGCGATGAGGACCGTTGGGACCTCGTTCACTCGAAACGCACGGAATACATCGCCCGATGCATCCAGGGTCAGCGGTATCGGCACCTTGTTCTCGGTTCGGTACTTGCGCAGATCCTCGGTATTCGCCCACAGACCGGATGCGATGCCGAGCCAGCGCACGCGTGGGTCGGCGGCAAGCGCTGTGAATTGCTCGCGGATGCTCCGGCAATTCGCGGCAGTTTCAGGCTTCGAAGCGGCAAGGTAGGACTCGCACCAAGGCGACAAAAATACCAGGACGGTCAGCCTTTGCGGCGCAGCCGCGTGCAGCAGTTCGAAGTGCTGACCGTCGAGGGTGGCCAACGATCGGTGGGGCAGGAGATCGCCGATGCCGATGGGCCGCGCATTCGCGTTCTCGCTGGCTGAGACATGCGCACTGGGAGCGGCGGGCGCGGCCGGCGATGCGCGCGCCGCCAGCAACGCGGCATCGAGTTGCTTGTCGGCGAGGTGGCCGACATACAAGATCCGGCCGTCGCGTCCGATGACGATGTGCGTGGGCGTAACCCTGAGGTGAAAAGCGGCTCCCAGGCTGCCGTCGTCGAATACGATGGGCATGCTGATTGCGAGTTTCTTGCGGTAGGCGCGCACCGCTTCGACCGAGTCGTTGAATCCGACATCGATGGCAATGACGGCCAAATCGGTTCCCGCCGTCTCGTAGGCATGCTCGAAATGCGGCATCTGTTCGCGGCAGGGCACGCACCAGGTTGCCCAAAACTTCAAGTACACCGCTTTCTTGCCGTACAGGCCGCCGAGATCGATCACATCGCCGTCGATGGTGGTAACCGCTCGCCGCGGCGCGGCGGTGCCCAAAATCGCTCGGCCGGCGGTTTGCGCCCGTTGCTGCCCGGTGGCCTCGGCGGCCGCCGCCGGCAGAAAATTGACCGACGCGCAAAACGCAGCGAGACAGCAGATTGCGATGGCTTTATTCACGGCGCTCCCTCCTGTTTGACGGCGCGCGACCCCGGCGCGTTCTTGTCCTTTACAATGAACACCAGAATGGTTGCCGGCGCAGTCTTGCTGGCGTTGGCCGAGACGACATGCACGTCGGCCGGGCTCTCGTAAAAAGTCTGGCCACGCCGCAGCGTGAGTGCGGGGCCGCCCGCGATTTGCATGGTGAGTTCGCCCTCGAGCACGTACACGAACACTTGGGCATCGTGGCGGTGAGGCAATGAAGCGCCTCCCGGCAAATATTGAACCGTCAGCATCACGATTTCCTTGCCGGGTACGCCCACGAGATCCTTGGCCATCAATTGCTCGACGATCTCGGTCGGAAGGTTGGGCCCCGTGCCGGCGGCGAGCGCACAGCCTTGCCACAGGGCCAGTGCGGCCATCAAAATCGCCCTCGCATGATTGCCACGCATGACCCCTCCTTGTGGGCGCAGAAAGAAAGGTAACTTGCGCCGCGCCTTGCGCCGGGTCAATACGTGCCTGTAAATTGTAGGCATCGTCTGGTTGCAGGGTATGATGGCCTCACCGAGGATCTGAAAAAATGGGCGTACCGACTCTCGTCATGCATGGGGACGACGATCAGATCGTGCCGATCGGCGCGTCTGCGCTGCTCAAGGCGTGAGTACCGAAAGGCGAGGAGGGCGCTCTCCCCGGCTGCGCCCGGCGGGCATAATCGTCACGCCGGTACGGTCGCCGGCAGCCGTCCATGCGGCGCGCGCCACGGTGCTGTTCGCCGATCTTCGCGGCTACACGGGCATGGCTGAGCGCCTGTCGGCGGTCAGCCTCGTGCCGCTCTTGGATGAATTCTGCACGACGCTTGCGGCCGCGACCGCGGCGCACGGCGGCAAGGTTTTCCACATGGCCGGTGACGGCATGATGGCGGGATTCGGCGTGAACGACCCGAACAGCGGCGGGGCGCGCGCCGCGCTGGCGGCGGGGCATGCAATGCTGCAGGCGTTCGCAGCCGTTGCGGAACGCTGGCGCAGCGAGTTGTCGATCGACGCGGGAATCGGCGTCGGGCTGCACTTGGGCGAGGTTGCCGTCGGCGTGCTTGGACCACCCGGCCATCGCGCCACCACGCTGGTGGGCGATACCGTGAATGTCGCCGCGCGGCTCTGCAGCCGGGCGCGCGCCGGCGAAGTACTGTTCTCGTGCACGGTCGCGGCGGACCTTGCGAACCACGGAGCGGCGCCGGGCACGGTCGTCGGAGCCGTGCCGTTTCTGCAATTGCCGCAATTCGAACTGCGCGGACGGCGCGGTCCGATCGACATCTGGTGCATACCGGCGTCCGGGCGCCTCGCGCTGTAAGGGCTGCGCCAAGCTGCTAAACTTGCAGTTTTAAGCCCTCGTGGCGGAATCGGTAGACGCAACGGACTTAAAATCCGTTGAGAGCGATCTCATCCCGGTTCGAGTCCGGGCGAGGGCACCACAAAGATACTTGGAGGTCGCTTCATCGAGCGGCGTCAGGGTGCGTCGCTGCAGCTGCCGCGATCTTGAAAGCGATGTTATAACAAGTTATAATACTAGTATGAAACTGGTGATTCGGCGCATCGGAAACTCACTGGGGGTTATCCTCCCGAAGCCGACGCTTGACGCGTGGGGCATGGAGGAGGGCGATCATTTGGAGCTCACGGAACGCGGCATTCGTCCCGCAGCGTGCGGCGGATTTTCTACCGAGCAATTGGACGAGCACAAGCGTCGCCTGGCTGCTGCTGTCGTGTCGCATTTTACGGCAAAGCACATTCGAGCGCATGGTCTTGGTAATTTGCATCGTTGGAAGGCAAACGGGGTGTTGAATTCCGCCTACGATGAGTGGAAGAAATTGCTCGAGCAGGCGGACGACGGTGAATTGTTTGCTCTGATGCTGGGACGAGACGAGCGCTCCAACCAAATGCGCCAGTCGCCGCCTTACGTCGGCATGCTGTCGCGCGAAGAGGTGAGAAGGCTGAATGAAGAAGCAGCAAGTTGATCATGTTCTGCGCGCTGCCGGCCGGATCACGGGCGAAAAGCAATTCATCATCATCGGCAGCCAGTCTCTGCACGGAAAGCACCCCGACTTGGCGGACGACATCGTACGATCAGTCGAAGTGGATCTCATAGCCAAGCGCGACGCTTCCCGGACCGAATGGTTGAATGTCATAGGTCAAGATTCCAAGTTCCATGAACAGTTCGGCTATTACGCAGACCCGGTCGACGAAACTACGGCGATACTTCCGAAAGGCTGGAAGGCCCGGTTGGTGAATTTGCCTGCAGGGGATACCGACGGCGTGGCGGGACTGTGTTTGGATCCACATGATCTCGCGATTGCGAAGTATGCCGCCGGCCGGGAAAAGGACGTTGTTTTCACGCGCGAACTTGCCGGCAGAGGAATCGTGTCAAATGATCGTTTGCTCGCGCTGCTCGACCAAACTCCCGTGTCCAAGGAAATACGCCGGCAAATTCGCGCGCATATCGCCAGGGACTTCGCAAACAGGGGACGATGACCGGGGGCGGAACTGCGGCACGCCGATCGCTCCGGTGTCCGGTTAGGTGGCTTACCGAACAGACCGCGGGATGCGAGTCGTGTAGAGATGAACTGCGCAGTCGGCAGGAGCACACCTATGAACTTCGACACTTCACCACGAGTTCCGATTTTTGCGGTGCCGCATGTGTACCCTTCAGACAACGCGATCGAGAATGCCAGGCGGAAGACCAGAGAAGGCAGCGTGCGCTCGGTGATCCAACCGTGGCAGTCGTATTTACCGGAGGACTGCCTGAACACGATGATCGAGACCCGCTGGGACAGGACCGTCTAGCCGGGGCGTCGAGGCCGAAGCCCAATCAGGCAAGTCTCGGCCTGAGACTTCGCACATCGCGCGACGAGACCGCACCCAGCAGCTGGTCATTTTCATCCGTGATGGGCAACGCTCGGAAGCTGTAGCGGTCGAAGAGCATCGCGGCCTCCCGCAACGTGGCGTCCTTCGGCAGCGAAATGACGTGCTCCGTCATGATGTCGCCGAGGGTCTGAGCGGGCTCCGCGGCCACCAATTCACGAATGTCGACCACGCCCTTCAAGGCGCCCGCCTCATCGGTGACGTACACGTACATCACGACCTCCTTGCCGGTCGCGAGCTCGCGGTAGCGGTCGAGCACCTCCGCGGCCGGGGTCGTTGGCGACAGCCGGATGATCTCGGGCGATCCATAGAGAAGAATCTGCTCATCGTGCTTGTCGATGATGTGCTCGACCTTGGTGGATTTGTCCCGGTCGAGCAGCTTGAGGATCGCGCCGGCTTGGTCGCGAGGCAGGATGGCGAGGATATCGGCGGCTTGGGCAGGGCTCATTTCGTTGATCAAAAGCGCCGCGCGCTCTTTCTCGATCGCGCGAATCAGCTCCCGCTGCACCCGCGGCTCGACCTCCTCGAGGGTATCCGAGGCTTGTTCGGCGTCCAGGGCGTTGAACAACGCGACCCTCTGGCCGCCCTCGAGTTCCTCGAGGATATCGGCGAGGTCCACCGGGTGGATCTCGCTCAAGCCGGCCTTCGGCACCTTGAGTTTGATGTTGCCGGCGAAGCTCCCCAACTGTTCCGGCAGCGGCTGCACATACAGCCAGGACACCCGATCTTCCTTGCTGCGATTCGTGAGCAGCTTGGCAAGTTTGCGAAATCCCAGCCGGCGCAGCGCCCGATAGTGGCTGAAGTCGACTTCGGCCGCATACAGCTTGTCGCTTTGAAACGCGAGCCTGACGTCGTAGACGATCTCGACCTCGTGGTCGTCGAGGTCGAGGATCTTCTTGTCGAGAATGTGATCCTGCAGCAGGATCAGGCCTTCCTGCGGCGCGCGCTCGTATTGCGCCATCGTATCCTCGGCGATGTCGAGCACGACTTCTTGATTGGAAATGAGCCGCACGCGATCCCAAGGAACCGTCAGCTTCGCATAGCCGAAGGACCGGGAAACGACGACGTGCGTGACCTCGGGGAGTTTGCCGGTTTCGACGATCGCGAGATCGCTCAAGCGTCCGATCCGCTTTTTTTTCACGAAGACGCGCCGGCCGAGGATCTCGCTGAGGAAAAACTCCTGTTCGATGACGGTCGCCATGGGTCCTACGCCTGCGTCACGATCAGCACGAACTTGTAGATCATCAGCGCCACCAGAGCCAGCAGGTACACCCGGAGCACCAGCAGCGAGAGGCGTACCGCTCCGGACATCTCGATGCGCGGCTCGCGATAGCGGGAATTGATCGCGGCGAATTTGGCGAATAGATTGCGCAGTTTGCTCATGCCGGCATTCTCGCCTATTGGAACAGGTTGGGAAACAGCACGGAAATGCCGTACAGGGTCGACAGGACGATGATCGATACGACGATGACGCCGCCGATGAGATTCTGGCCGCGGGTATTGCGCCGCTCGCCCATCGTCGCCCGGTCGTTCAACAGCAAGATCAAAAACACCAGCGCGGCGGGCAGCAGCGTCACGGCGATCACCTGTACGAACAAGGTGATCAATACCAGCGGCGCCTGCGGGATCAGAACCACCAAGCCGGAAGTCACGAGCATGAGAAAGTAGGTGGCGTAGAACCACGGCGCCTGGCGGATCTTGGTATTGAGGGAGTGCGCCCAGCCGAAGATTTCGCCAAAAGCCCAGGAACTTGCCAGCGAGATGCAGATGGCCCCGAGCAAGCCGGCATCGAACAGCCCGATTGCAAGGAAGGTTCCCACGTAACGGTCGGTCTTCATCAGCTCCTGAGCCGCTTGAGCGGCACTGTCGATGTCGATCCCGGGGAGTACGGTCCCGGTCACGATGACGATGAACACCGCCACGACCACCGTGATGATCGAGCCCAGCAGCGTGTCGAAGCGGCCCCACGGGATGTCCTTCTCGAGCATCCCCTTGTCCACCACGGCGCTTTGCTGGAAAAACAGCATCCAGGGGGCGATGGTGGTGCCGATATTGGCCATCAAGAAGAAGAACAGCTGGCCGTTGAATCCGCCGGCGAAGTTTGGAATCAGACCCTGGTGCAGTACGTCCCGAACGGACGGGTGGACGAGAAAGGCTCCCGGGATGTACACGAGGTTCAATGCGCAAAAGAGCAGTGCCAGTTTCTCGAAGGTCCAATATCGGCCGTTCAGGACGATGACCCCCATCAGCACGATCACCGCGGCTACGGTGATCCATGGCGGCACCCCAAAGATGGCCAGCGCCGCCGTCATCCCGACGAACTCGGTGACCAGCGTCAGCCAGTCGACGATCATCAGATCGAGCAGCGAGAACCAGCCCCAGAACGCCCCGAAACCGTCGAAGATCGCCTCCGCGTGACCCCGCTTGGTGACGGCGCCGAGTCGCACGGTCATCTCCTGAACGTAGTAGGCGACGGGGATCAAAATGAGCAAAAACCAAATCAGGTGGTAGCCGTACTTGGCCCCGGTCGCCGCGTAGGTGGTTATGCCGCCCGCGTCGTTATCGGCAACCATGACGACGATGCCCGGTCCGGCGATGACCAGGTAGAGCCCGACCGCCTTCCATGCCTTGCGCAGGGGATAATAGAGTCTCGCAAAAAAATTCACGTCATCGTCCTCATCTACGCACGCCGCGCGATCAAGGAGGATACCGCGCTTGCCTCAGCGATGCGGGAGGTTTGCAAACGGCGAAATGCTCACGCCGCGGCCTTGGTGACCTCGACGGTCACGTGCGACAGTGCCTTGAACTGCTTCAAGCGTGCGCGAAAGAAGGCGCAGTCATGATCCTCGCTGGTCAGCACCGATACGAGGGCGCCCAGGTGGCCTGGGCCCAAACGCCACAGGTGCAGGTCGATGAGACGAGCGCCGCTCGACTCGATCGCCTCACGCACTTCTGCGGTGATGCGTTGATCGGGGTTCATGTCGAGCAGGATACGGCCGGTATCGCGCATCAAGCCATAGGACCAATTCGCGATCACGAGCGCACCGATGGTGCCCGCCAGCGGGTCCATCCACATCCAGCCGAAGGAGCGCGCCAGGACCAACCCGGTAATCGCCAGCACCGAGACCGCCGCGTCGGCCATCACGTGTATGTAGGCCGAGCGAATGTTGTTGTCGCGATGTGCGGCGCCGCTGGGGCCGTGTTCGTGGCTGTGCTCCACGAAATCGACCGCGTATGTGCCGTCGGCCAGATGCAGCGAAGCGGTAAATTCGTGGGGTTCCGCAATGACCGCGATCGATTCCCAGTAGCCGTCCCGCTCGGCAAGGGGAAACCACTCACGGGTTCCGTCCCTTCTGAGGGTTTCCAGACGCGGCGCGACAGCGCCGTCGCCCGCCGGTTGCACGGCAAATTTCGCCCGAAAGCGCGGCGGTACGCCTTGCTCGAAGATGGATAGCTCGACGGAGCCGTGCCGGGTCTCGATTGTCCGCATCTCGGCCGGGTGGTCGTGTTCGGATTCCGGTCCATGGTGATGGCCAGGGTGGTCGCCGCCGCTCAGCAGCCAGGCGCTGACGATATTCACCAGCAAACCGACCACCGCGATCGGAATGGCCTCCGCGAAATGGATGGGCACCGGCGCCAGGAAGCGCGCCACGGCTTCATAGCCAATGAGCAGGGCGATCATGGCGAGCACGATGGCGCTGCTGAAACCGGCCAAATCACCGAGCTTGCCGGTGCCGAAGACGAAGCGGCTGTCATCGGCGTGCCGGCGAGCGTAGGTGTATGCCAGGGCCGCGATCAGCATCGCACCCGCATGGGTCGACATGTGCAAACCGTCGGCCACCAGCGCCAAGGAGCCGTACAGAGTGCCGCCCACGATTTCGACGATCATCATGGCCGCGCACAGGGCGATCACGCCCCAGGTCTTGCGTTCGTTGCGCTCGTGACCGGTGCCGAGGAAGACGTGGCTGTGTGCTGCCGCGATCGAGTCGTTCATGTCAGTCATGAGGATGTAACCAATGGCGGCTAGAGATACTTGGTGAAGCCCTGGAACTCCTTGATCAACTCCTTGAACTCGCGCGGCAGCGCCGCGCTGGTTTCCTCCATGCAGTGATTGATGTGATCCTTGATGAGCTCTTTTTTGGCATTGCCGATGGCTTTTTCCACGGCATGCAGCTGCTGCGCCAGATCCAGGCAGGGCCGGCGGGCTTCCAGCATCTCGATCACCGCCGCAAGGTGTCCCTGGGCGCGTTTCAGTCGAGCGGCGATTTCGGGGAATGTGTGCATGATTGATATCCTATCCCCCTAGACAGGATAATGGAAGAGGCATACGATTGCGCCGTTTTGCAAACGCCCCCCTCGAGTACGTGCGCCGCAAGCGGTATCGGCCGGACGAATCAACACTAGTTTTTGGGGATAGATCATGGCGATACACGACCATCAGCCTTCGTCGCGCGGCCGCGCGTTCTTCTGGGGTGGGATCGGTCTCGGATTGATATTCCTCGCGGCGCTCTTCACGCACGGATTTGGGCTGTTGGGGCCATCCGTGAAGGGCGGTGGGCCGCCGGATCTCATGACTCGGCAGGGGGACAAGATACTGATCCCCGAAGGCTCGGCATTGCGCAACCGCTTGAGCGTGATGCCGGCGCTGGTTGAACCGGTCAGCGCCAAGCTGCTTTTGCCCGCGGTGGTCGAATCCGATCCGGCGCGCACCGCCGCCGTCCTGCCGCCGTTCGGCGGCCGCGTGCTGGAGCTCAAGGTAGCCTTGGGCGAACGCGTCGTGCGCGGCCAGACCCTGGCCGTCATCGACTCGCCGGATTTGGCGCAGGCCTATGACGACAACGACAAGGCGGCGGACTCGGCCACACTCAACGATAAAATCCTGGCGCGCCAGCAGGAGCAATCCAAGCTCGGAACGGCCTCCGACCAGGATCTGGATCAAGCCAGGAGCAATGCCGCGCAAGCCGCCGCCGAGTACTCGAGGACGCAGGCGCACTTGAAAACGCTCGGTGCAGCCGCGGATGCCAAGCCCGGGAACCGGCTGCTGACGGTGACGGCGCCGGTCGCCGGCAGCATCACGACGCTGTCGATCGCACCCGGCGCAATCATCAATGACCCGACGCAGCCGATCATGACGATTGCCGACCTCAGCGTCGTCTGGGTCACGGCAATGGTTCCCGAGAAGGATGTCGGCGCAATCTCCAAGAATGAGGACGCCGACGTGAGCCTGGCGGCATACCCTGAACGGGTTTTGCACGGCAAGGTCTTGTTCGTGTCCGACGTGATCGAACCCGATTCGCGCCGCAACAAGCTGCGCATCGCGTTCGCGAACGCCGATCACGCTCTCAAGCCCAACATGTTCGCGACGGTAACGCTGTTGGGAGCACAGCGCTCCCGCATCGTTCTGCCGAGCTCGGCGCTGCTGATGAATAACGACCGGACCAGCGTGTTCGTTGCCGTGGCGCCGTGGACCTTCGAGCGCCGCACCGTGGACACCGAACTGGAAGAGGGCACCTCGGTGGCCATCCGCTCCGGCATCAATGCCGGCGATCAGGTCGTGGTGAAGGGCGGGATCCTGCTCAATGATTGATCAATTCGTCACCTTTTGCCTGCACCGGCGCATCGCCGTCATCGTGCTGGCGGCGCTGGTCGGCGCCTTTGGCGTCTATGCGTGGGAGACTCTCTCGGTCGAGGCCTACCCCGAGCTTGGCGACGTCGCCTCCCAGGTGATGACGCAAATTCCCGGACTCGCCGCCGAAGAAGTCGAGCAGCTGATCACGGTGCCGCTCGAGCGCGCGATCAACGGTACGCCCGGGATGATCCTGATGCGCTCTCAGAGCACCTTCGGGTTGTCGCTGATCACCGTGCTATTTCGCGACGGCTACGACGACTACTGGGTTCGGCAGCGTCTCAATGAGCGCATCAGCCAGGCCGTCCTGCCCGCCGGGGCGGCCCCGTCGACCGACCCGGTATCGGGTCCCGGCGGCGAGATCTATCGCTACACCCTCGAATCAGACAGCAAGAATCTGCAGGAGCTGTCCGAGATCCAGCGCTGGAAGGTGATTCCGGCCCTGAAATCCGTCCCCGGCGTGGTCGACGATATCAATTTCGGCGGTTTCACCACGGAATACCAGCTCGATCTCGACCCCCGGCAGCTCGAGCACTATGGCCTCGGGATCACCGAGGTCATCAATGCCATCAACGGCAACAACACGAACGCCGGCGGCGGACGCGTCGCGCGCGGCGACCAGAGCTACGTGATCCGCGGCGTCGGCTTGATCCACACGCTGGATCAGATCGGTTCGATCGTCGTCACCCAAGTGGGCGGTGCGCCGGTCTTGGTTCGCGACCTCGGCCGCACGACGCTGAGCCACCAGGAACGCGAGGGAATCCTCGGCAAGGACAACAATCCGGACACGATCGAAGGCATCGTGCTCATGCTCAAGTATCAGAATCCCTCCCAGACGCTGCGCGGCGTTCATGCCAAGGTGAACGAGCTCAACGGCGCATTGGCGAGCGACGGGGTGAAAATCGTCCCCTACATCGACCGCGATAACTTGGTCCGGGCGACGGTCCACAAGGTCGGCCAGACGATTCTGGAAGGAATCGCGCTTGTGTTTCTGATTCTGATTTTATTTCTCGGCAGCCCGCGCAGCGCGCTGGTCGTGGCGGTGACGATCCCGCTCGCCCTGGTGGCCGTGTTCTCGCTGCTCAATCTCACCCACGTATCGGCCAATCTGCTGTCCCTGGGAGCGATCGACTTCGGCATATTGGTGGACGGGGCGATCGTCGTGACCGAGTCGGTGCTGCGGCGGCGCGAGGCCCTGCCCGACGAGACATTGAGCGAGGACGAAGCCCGGGCCGCCACCCTGCAGGTGACCCGGCCGATTTTTTTCGCCAGCCTGATCATCATCACCGCCTACCTGCCCATGTTTTCCTTCGAGCGTGCGGAGGCCAAACTCTTCACGCCCATGGCTTACACGATGGCTTACGCCTTGTTCGGCGCGCTGTTGACCACGCTCGTCCTGGTGCCGGGACTCGCGTACATGGCGTTCCGCAAGCCCAGCCGCGTGTATCACAACCGCTGGCTGAAGCGCTTGACCGTTTGGTACGACCGCGGACTCGCCGCCTGCCTGGAGCAGCCGCGGATCGTCTATGGCATCGCGATCTTTGCGCTGCTGGCGGTGGTTGGACTCGGCGCCACCGTCGGGCGCGAATTCCTGCCCGATCTCGATGAAGGCGCCCTGTGGCTGCAGGTGCAAATGCCCACGGGACTTGCCTTGAACAAGGCGAGCGATATGGCGAGCGACCTGCGCCGCGCGGTCCTGAAATATCCGGAAGTGTCCTATATCGTCACCCAAACCGGCCGCAACGACGACGGTACGGATTCCTGGACCATGTCGCATATCGAGGCACCGGTCGGACTCACGGATTACGACACCTGGCCGGATCACGAATCCAAGAAGGAATTTCTCGACAAATTCGCCGCGGCGCTCGCCAAGGACCTGCCCGGCTACTCGATCGGCATCAGCCAGCCCATCATCGACGGCGTCAACGACATGATCGGCGGCGCGCACAGTCCGCTGGTCATCAAGATCTACGGCGACGACCTGAATCAGCTGCGCGACATCGGCAGCCAGATCGTCGGTGTGCTCTATGGCATTCAAGGCACTTCCAGCGCATCGATTTTCCAGGAACCGCCGGTCCCGCAGATGGAGATCAACCTGGACCGCGAGAAGGCCGCCCGCTATGGAATCAACATGACCGACGTGCAGAACGTCATCCAGACGGGGGTAGGCCAGGCGCCGGTCTCGACGGTCTATGTCGGCGAACGCACTTATCCGCTGACGGTGCGATTCACGCAGGATGCCCGCGACTCGACCCAGGCGCTCGGCAATTTGTTGGTGAATACCGCGAACGGCATGCAAGTGCCTCTGTCTCAGATCGCGGACGTGCGAGCGCGCACCGGCGAGAGTACGGTCACGCGCGAGAACGGCCAACGCAACCTCACGATTCGGATCGACAATCGCGACCGCGATTTGACGTCATACCTCGAGGAGGCACAGAAAAAGATCGCGGCACAGGTGCATTTCGACGCTCGCAAGATCCGCTTGGAATGGGGCGGACAGTTCGAGAACCAACGGCGTGCGGAAGCGCGGCTGCTGGTGATCCTCGCCGTGGTGATGGGAATGATGCTGATTTTTCTCACCGTCGGTCTCAAATCCTTCCGGCAGGCAATGCTGATTCTGGGGGTCGTACCGCTCGCCACGCTCGGCGGCTTGATCTCCCTGCACCTCACCGGCCAGAATCTCAACGTGGCGAGCGGCGTCGGCTTCATCGCGCTGTTCGGCGTGGCGGTACAAAACGGCATCATCATGGTGTCGAACCTCAACCGCATGCGAAAATCCGGCCTCGAACTGCATGAGGCGATCATGCAGGGCGCGACGGAACGGCTGCGGCCGGTGTTGATGACCGCGACCGTGGCGACGCTCGGCATGCTGCCGGCCGCCATTCACACCGGGGTCGGCAGCGACGTGCAGCGCGGGATAGCCACCGTGGTGGTCGGCGGCTTGGCGATCTCCACCGTTTTGACGCTGTTCGTGCTGCCCTCGATGTACCACGTCATCGAACATTGGGCCGAGCAGCGCCATGGAGAAGCACGATGGGGCCGTTGAAAACGATGGGGCGGCTGAACACCATGGGGTCGATGAACATGCCGCGACGGCTGGCAGCCGCTGTGCTCGTCGCAGGCCTTTCCGCCTGCGCGGTGGGCCCGAATTTCAAGCGCCCGGCGCCGCCGGCGGATTCCGGCTATGGCAGCGCGCCGATGCAGGGAGACACCGCGTCAGCCCCGGGCACGGGCGGCGGCGCGCAGCGCTTTGCGGCGGGCATGGACATCCCGAGCGAGTGGTGGACGCTGTTCAAATCGCCGCAGCTCAATCACCTGGTGGAGCAAGCGCTGCGGGCCAACGCGGACGTCGCCGCCGCGCAAGCGGCGCTGCGGCAGGCGCACGAGCTGTACAAGGTACAGCAGACCAGCTTTTTTCCGGTCGCGCAGGGGAACTTCACGGGCACTCGCGCCAAGAACGCGCTGGGTACCATTGCCAACCCAACGAGCCTCCCGCAAACGAATCCCTACTACAATCTCTATACGGCGCAGGCGACGGTGAGTTATCTACCCGATGTATTCGGGGGCACGCGGCGCGCGGTCGAGGCGGCAAAGGCGCAGGTCGAATTCAACCACTTTGCGCTCGAGGCCACCTACTTGACGTTGAGCAGCAATGTCGTGGTCACTGCGGTTGAGGAAGCTTCGTTGCGCGGCCAAATCGCTGCCACGATGCGCCTGCTCGAACTTGAGCATCAGTTGACCGACAAGGTTCAACACCAGCGGCAGCTCGGCACGGCGAGCGATCTCGAGGTTCTCGCCCAAGAGTCGCTGGAGGCGCAAACGGCGCAGACCCTGCCGCGGCTGCAGAAGCAGCTGGGTCAAACCCGCGATGCGTTGACCGCATTGCTCGGGCGGCTGCCTGCGGAGGAACCGGTCGAGACCTTCAGGCTCGAGGACCTGACGCTGCCCGCCGAGCTCCCCGTCAGTCTGCCCTCGAAACTGATCGAACAGCGTCCGGATGTTCGTCAGGCGGAAGAGACTTTGCACGCCGCCTCGGCCGCGGTGGGTGTGGCGATCGCGAACATGTTGCCGCAATTCTCGATCACCGGGGATATCGGATCGAGTGCCCTGCTGCTGAAGCAGCTCTTTTCCCCCTACACGGGTTTTTGGGACGTCGGCGCCTCGATGACCCAGGTTCTGTTCGATGCCGGGGCGCTGTTGCACAAGGAGCGTGCCGCGGACGCAGCGCTCGATCAAGCCGCGGCCCAATATCGCGGCGCCGTCATACTGGCCTGCCAGAACGTCGCCGATACCCTGCGCGCGCTGCAGGCGGACGGCGATGCGCTCAAGGCGAGCGCCGACGCGGATCGCGCGGCGAAAAAAACCTTTGACCTGGCGCAACGGCAACACGAGCTCGGGACGATCTCCCTGGTCGCGGTCCTGAACGCGGAACAGGTCTACCGACAAGCCGAATTGGCGTGGGTTCAGGCCCAAGCCAATCGTTATTCCGACACGGCCGGCCTTTTTCAAGCGCTCGGCGGCGGGTGGTGGAATCGACCCCAGGGAGCTTCGCTATGAGCGATCTCGTGCGACGGGAGAATAACGGCGGTGTGGCGACGCTGACGCTCAATCGTCCCGATAAATTCAATGCGCTCTCCAAGGACATGTTCGAAGCGCTGTGCAAACACGTGCGCGCCATTGCACGCGAACCCAAGAAAATCGGCCTCGTGATCCTGCGCGGCGCCGGCGCCAATTTTTCGGCGGGCTATGACATGCACGAGGTCCTCGCGCTGGTCAAGGCCCATGCCAAGCCACATTTCCACTCCGAGGTCATACGAGAAATCGCGAATCTGCCGCAGCCCGTGATCTCGGCGGTGCAGGGGCATTGCTCCACCGGCGCGCTCGAGCTCGCGTTGGCGGCCGACATCATCGTCGCCTCCGAATCGGCGCAATTCTCCGACGTCTATGCCCGCTGGGGGCTGACACCCGTTTGGGGCCTGAGCCTGCGCCTGCCGCACCGCATCGGCATCGCCAAGGCGGCGGAAATGATGTTCACTTGCCGAAGCTATTCGGGGCGTGAGGCCCAAGCCATGCACCTTGCCAATTATTGTTTCCCCGATGATCGCTTCGACGCGGAACTCACCGCCGTGGCCACCGACATTCTCGCCAATTCATGGTATGCCAACCAGGTGAACAAACGCGCGCTGATCGAAATCGATGGATTGAGCCTGCGCGACTCGCATGCTTTGGAGATGTTCAAGAACGAGGGATTGGCGCCGGATGCAGCGCAACGGATCGGCAAATTCACCGAGAAATAACCTCAGCCGGCGCGCAGCGGCGGCGCGGCGCGATTACGGCGCCGGCATCCCGTCCGGGCGCTGGCGCAGCACGTAGCGCTGCCGATAATCGTCCAGCAGCCGATTGAGCTGCGCCTTCCATTCGTCGCGCGCTTTCTGTTCTTCCGCGCTCACAAAGTGGGCCATGTTGGGTCGCTGCGGCGGATAGGTCTGCTCTTGCATGTCAGCCTCCTGGAAAGCGATTCGCGGGTGGGGGGCGGAGTGTACACCTGCGGCTGCCGATTGCCAGCCTCGATGCGGCGTCGTTCATCTTGCAGTGCGATCCGCTTAGGTGAAAGGTAAGATTCCAAGATTGCCGCAGCCGCCGGAGCCCAAGAATCTTGTTCCGATATTTCGAAAAACTCGTCTCGCCCTACCCGAATACGCCGCCGCCGCCGCTGCCGCACGGCTTCTTCGCGTTCCTGTGGGCCTGTGCGCGGGGCGCGCGGCGCTACATCGCCGCCATGACCGTACTCACGGCGGCGATTGGGGTATTCGAAGCCCTGTTGTTCAGCATGTTGGGCCACGTCGTCGATTGGCTCGCCAAGGTCGAGCCGTCGCGGCTGTGGACGGAGCAGCGCGGTCATCTTCTGCTCTTGGGCGCCGTCCTCGCCGGCAGCACGCTCCTGATCGGTCTACAGAGCCTGCTCAAGCAGCAAACCCTCGCCGGCAATTTCGCCATGCGCCTGCGCTGGAATTTCCATCGCAACATGCTCGCGCAAAGCTTGAGCTTCTACCAGGATGAATTCGCGGGGCGAGTCGCCGCCAAGCTCATGCAGACCGCACTCGCGGTGCGCGATACCTGGATGATACTGGCGGACATCCTGGTCTTCGTCCTCATCTATTTCGTCACGATCGCACTGGTGGTCGGCGGCTTCCATCTCTGGCTGCTGGCGCCGTTCATGGGCTGGCTGGGAATCTACCTGCTGGCGATCTGGTACTTCGTGCCGCGGCTCGGCGCGGTGGCCATGGCGCAGGCCGACGCACGCTCGATGATGACCGGCCGGATCACCGATGCCTACACCAATATCACCACGGTCAAGCTGTTCTCGCACACCCAACGCGAATCGAGCTACGTGCAGAGCGCGATGGCCGAATTTCTGCAGACCGTGTACCGCCAGATGCGCATGGTCACCGGCTTCGAGGTCGTCAATCACGTCTTGAGCATGGGGTTGATCGCGAGCACGGCCGGCGTCACTCTGTGGCTCTGGACGCAAGGGCAGGTGGGAGTCGGCGCGGTCGCGGCCGCGACCGCCATGGCGCTGCGGCTCAACGGCATCTCGCACTGGGTCATGTGGGAAATGGCGTCGCTGTTCGAACAGATCGGCACCGTGCAGGACGGCATCAACACTTTGGCGCGGGCGCCCACCGTGCTCGACCGTGCGGGGGCGCAGCCGCTGCGCGTGACGCGCGGCGACATACGCTTCGAGCAAGTGAGCTTCGCCTACGGCGCCGCTGCGAGCCCGGCGGGCCCCGTGATCGACAGCCTCAATCTGCACATTCGTCCGGGGGAGAAGATCGGTCTGGTGGGCCGCTCCGGCGCCGGCAAGAGCACCATCGTCAACCTGCTGTTGCGCTTCTACGACATTGGGCACGGGCGCGTGCTCATCGACGGACAGGACATCGCGCTCGCGACGCAAGACAGTCTGCGGGCCCAAATCGGCATGGTGACGCAGGATACCTCGCTGCTGCACCGGTCCGTCAGCGACAACATCCGCTACGGCCGCCCCGAGGCCGCCGACGCCGAGATGGTGGCCGCCGCGAAGCGTGCCGAGGCGCACGATTTCATCGTCACGCTGGCCGATGCCGCCGGCCGCACCGGCTACGATGCGCATGTCGGCGAGCGCGGCGTCAAGCTCTCCGGCGGCCAGCGCCAACGGATCGCGATCGCGCGCGTGATGCTCAAGGATGCGCCGATCCTGCTGCTGGACGAAGCGACCAGCGCGCTCGACAGCGAAGTCGAGGCCGCCATTCAGCAAAGTCTCAATCGTCTGATGCAGGGCAAGACCGTGGTGGCCATCGCGCATCGGCTGTCGACCATCGCGGCCATGGACCGGCTGATCGTGCTCGACCAGGGGCGCATCGTCGAGGAAGGCAATCACTATGCGCTGCTGGCGCAGGGCGGCTTATACGCGCGCCTCTGGGCCCATCAAAGCGGCGGATTTCTCGGCGAGGACATCGACGATGCGACGGTTGCGCGGCGTCAAATCTCCGCGGCGACCTTGAGTCCTTCGTAGACGGCTTCCTCGGCGGTGCGCGGCGCGGCGGCGTCGCCGATGATGTGAGCTTCGATGCCGAGAGCCTGCAGCTCGTCCGAGAGGTCATCCACCGGCGTGTGGCCCGTGCACAAGACCAAGGTGTCGACCTTGTCGATGACCACCGCCTCGCCGCTGCTCTGATGCTGCAGGTAGACGCTGTCCGAATCGCTGCCGTAGAGCCGCATGTAAGTGAGCACCTGCACCCCGAGCTTGTGCAAGGAGGCCGCGGCCTGGTCGCGCACGTACAGCGGCAGCGTTTCTCCGGCAGCGATCCCGTTGACCGCGAGCCGCACCGACCTGCCGTGTTGCGCCAGATGTTCGGCGATCCCGATGCCGATCCAATCGGCGCGCCAGTCGATCACGACCACCGACTGCCCGACCGTCGCCTCACCGCGCAGCACCGCCCACGCATCCACCACCTGCAATGCGCCTTCCTGCGGAAATTTGGGCAGGTAGGGCTTGGCGCCGGTGGCGATGATCACCGCATCCGGCGCCGCCTCCAGGATCAGTGTCCGATCGACCCGCCGGCCGCGGTGGACCGGCACTTGAGCCAACTGCAATTCGCGCTCGAGATTGGTGATCAGGCCGCCGAATTCCGCACGGCCGGGCAGCAACTGCGCGAGCAGCGCCTGACCGCCGAGCCGCCGCTCCGCCTCGTACAGCGTGGCGCGATGTCCGCGTTCAGCCGCGATGGCCGCCGCCTTCATCCCCGCGGGTCCGCCGCCGACGATCATGACCTGCTTGCGGCGTGCGGCCGGCGGCAGCGTCCCCCAGCGCAATTCGCGCCCGCTGACCGGATTCTGGATGCAGGAGATGGCGAATCCCTTGTGGAAATGCCCGATGCAGGCCTGATTGCAGGCGATGCAGGCGCGGATATCCGCAGGGTCGCCGCGCGCGGTCTTGTTCGGCATTTCCGGATCGCATATCAGGGCCCGCGTCATGCCGCAGACATCGGCGTGATTGGCGGCGATCACGCGCCTCCGCATCCTGCGGCTGATTGATGCGGCCCGTCAGGAAGACCGGAATTCTCGACTGGCGTTTGATGCGGGCGCCATACGGGACGACGTAGGCGGGTTTGAATGCCATGGGCGGCGCGATGTGGATGGCGCCGCCGAGGCTCGCCGACGTCCCGACCGTGATGTGCACGTAGTCGATGCTGTCATCGAGGCGGGTCACCGCTTCGAAAGTCTCATCCTCCGTCAGTCCTTGTTCGTCGGCTTCGGATCCCGAAATGCGCATGCCCACCACGAAGCCGTCGGTCACTTTGGCGCGGATATCGGCTATCACTTCGCGCAGGAAGCGCAGGCGGCCGTCCCAATCGCCGCCGTAGGCATCGTCCCGCAGATTGACTCGCGCGTTCAAAAATTGCGCCGGCAAATAGCCGTGGCTGGCGACGATCTCCACGCCGTCGAGGCCTGCCGTCTGCATGCGCCGCGCCGCGTCGCCGTAGCCATGGACGATGGCATCGAGCAGCGGCTGCTTCAGCGCCCGCGGCATCACGTGGAAGCGCTCGTTCGGCACGGCCGAGGGCGCGTAGGCGACGTTGAGCAGCCCGCCATCCGCTTCGGCCATCTCGCGGCCGGGATGGAACAGTTGCCCGAATAGCACGGCGCCATGGCGATGCACCGCCTGCGCGACGCTGCGATATCCGGCGATCGCGCCATCGTCCGTCGCCATCAGCACATGATTGGTGTAGCGCGCCGTCTCGTGCACACCTGAGACCTGCAGCACGATCAAACCCACGCCGCCGCGGGCGCGCGCTTCTTGGTACGCCACCAGCGCCGCATTCACCGTTCCGTCCACCGGCAATGTCGTGTCATGCCCGGTCGACATGATGCGGTTCTTGAGAGTGCAGCCGCGGATGCGCAGCGGCTGCATGAGATGAGTGAATGCCGTCATGCGGCCATTGTAAGCGAATGACCGTCTCGCCCGGCCGGGTGTTTTCGAATACCATGCTGCACGCCTCGGCATCATGAATCTAGCAATCATCCGTACATGGCTACCGGCAGGGTGGCTGAATCGCTTCACGCTTGCGCCCACCGATCTCCTGCGCGACGCGACCTACCGCCGTCTGTGGACGTCGATCTTGATATCGGCGTTCGGCGGCCAGGTCACGCTGCTCGCGATCCCGCTCACCGCGGCGGTGTTGATGCACGCCGCGCCGACCCAGATGGGCTTGTTGACCGCGATGGAAATCGTGCCTTTTGTCTTGTTTTCCTTGCCGGCCGGCGTGTGGCTCGACCGGGTGCGGAAATTACCGGTGTACGTGGTCGGCGAATTGTCGATCGCGTGCGCCGTCGCGACGGTGCCGGTGGCGTGGTGGTTCGGCTGGCTGTCGATGCACTGGCTGTACTGCGTCGGCTTTTTGATCGGCGCGGTCAATACGACCGCCGGCAGCGCGGCACAAATCGTGCTCACGCAGATTGTGCCGCGCGCCCGCCTGGTCGAAGCACATGCCAAGAACGCGCTCGCGAACTCCGCGGCGGAGGTGACCGGTCCCGGCGCCGCGGGCGCACTGATCAAACTGACCGGCGCGCCCGTCGCGCTGCTGGCGGACGCGTTTCTGCTGCTGTTATCCGCGTCGATCCTGCGCGGCGTTCGCGTGAGCGAGAATCTGGCGGGCAGGCATCCGCGCTTCTGGGTTGCGATGCGCGAGGGAATCGACTTCGTGCGCGGCCATCGACTGTTGGTCACCATGGCGACCTGCGTCGGCGTATGGCAAATGTGCAATCAGGCGGCGATGGTGGTGCAAATCCTGTTTGCCACGCGTCAACTGGGCTTGTCGGAGCGCGGCGTGGGATTGAGCTATGTGGCGCTCGGCGCAGGCACGGTCCTCGCCAGCGTGATCGGGCATCGCGTCGCGCGCCGCTTCGGTCCCGGACCCACGCTGGTGCTCGGCTTTGCCGTCTCCGGCTGCGGCTGGCTGCTGCTGAGCATTGCGCCCCTGAATGCGCTGGGTGTGGCTGCGTACGCGCTCATGCTGCTGATGTTCGGCGTCGGTGCGGTTTTTATCTTCATCAATTTCCTATCGCTACGCCAGTCGGTGACTCCGGCGCACATGCTCGGCCGCATGACGAGCACCATGCGCTGGCTCATCTTGATTCCGGCGGGGCCGGGCGCGCTGCTCGGCGGCTGGCTGGGCGAGCGGGTGGGTCTGCGCGCCGCCTTGGGATTCGCCGGCGCGACGGCGCTCGTTTTGGCGCTGGTCGCGTGGCGTCGGCCGGTGATCCGCAGCATCACCACATTACCGACTCTTAAGGCCGAGGCGATTACTCCGTTTTCTTCAGAATGATCAATGATTTAACGCTGGTGATCGTGCGAGGAATGCGGCGCAGTCCTACAGACAAGCCGCCGGCCGTCAACCGACCATGAGCGGAGAGCGTTGCCAGTGTTAGGACCGATCACGATTGGGTCGGAAGTTAAATTAAGGAGGTTGAATGAAAGCTTCTCATAAGGCATTGCTGCTCGGCCTGATGATGGCCGCAGGAACGGTGGCCGCACCGACGATCGCATCGGCCGGGATCGGCATCGACATCGACATCGCGCCGCCGCCGGTGCGCGTCGAGACGGTTCCCGAACCGCGCGTCGGTTACGTATGGGCGCCGGGATTCTGGGAGTGGCGCGGCCACGAGCACGTCTGGGTCCCCGGCCGCTACATTCATGAACGGCGCGGCTACCGCTGGGTTCCCGATCGCTGGGAGCAGCGCGGGCCGCATTGGCATCACGAGCCCGGCCACTGGGAGCGGTGAGCTCAATTCAGCATGCAACATGAGCTGCGGGTCGGGCTGGTGGCTGATACCCACGGGCTTTTGCGACCCGCAGCGCGTGCCTTTTTGGTCGGCTGCGATTACATCGTCCACGGCGGCGATGTCGGCGCGGCGGAAATTCTCGAGGAGCTCGCCGCCCTGGCGCCCCTGATCGCGGTCCGCGGCAACAACGATACGCAGCCATGGGCGGCGCATCTGCCTGCGACCGAGTTGATCAGAGTGGGCGGCATATTCGTCTACGTCATCCACGATCTCGCGGGGCTCGACATCGACCCCGAGGCCGCCGGGGTACGGGTCGTCGTCTCCGGCCATTCGCACCGTCCGAAGATCGAGGAGCGCGGGGCCGTGCTGTACGTCAATCCCGGCAGCTGTGGACCGCGCCGCTTCACGCTGCCGATCTCGATCGGTGAGATCATCGTCTCCGGCAATGGTGCGCAGGCACGGGTAGTCGATTTGGCGGATGAAAAGGTAGCTTCAACCCTTTGATTTAGTTAAGCTCGCGGCCTCATGAATACGCCAGCGGATGGTCTTAGCGTCGAAAAAGTGCATGTTTGGCGCGGCGACCGTCACGTGCTCCAGGGCGTGAGCCTTGACCTACGGCCGCGTCAGCTGCTGCATATTTCGGGTCCGAACGGCACCGGCAAGACCACGCTGCTGCGCGTCGTGTGCGGCTTGCTGCGGCCGGAGCAGGGGCGGGTGTCGTGGCGCGGGCAGCCGATCTCCAGCGTGCGGACGGACTATCAGGCCGCGCTCGCCTATGCCTCGCACGAACCCGCGCTCAAGGGTGACTTGACGGCGTTGGAGAACCTGCGCTTTGCGGTCGGACTCAAGCGCCGGGTGACGGCCGGGGAGTTGCGCGCGAGCTTGGAGAGAACGGGCGTCGGGGCTTGCGCCGATCTGCCGGCGCGCGTGCTGTCGGCGGGTCAGCGCCGCCGCGTCGCTCTGGCGAGAATTCTGGCGATGCAGGCAACGCTCTGGCTGCTTGGACGAGCCCTTCACCAATTTGGACACCGCCGGCACGGCGTTGACGGGGGAATTGCTGCAGTCGCACGTGCGTGCGGGCGGCGCCGCGCTGGTGGTCGCACACCAAACCCTCGAGGTGGATGTCGACCTGCGGCGCCTGGAGCTTGGACCATGAGCGTCGGCCTTCTCGAGGCCTTTGCGCTGATCGTACGCCGTGAACTGTGTCTCAGTTTCCGCCGTCCCGACCAATTGTTGCAACCATTGGTGTTTTTTTTGATCGTAACTACTTTGTTCCCGCTGGGACTAAATCTGCAGTTGTCGCTGCTGCGAGACATGTCGCCGGGTGTGCTTTGGGTGGCGGCGCTGTTATCGTCGCTGCTGTCGCTGGACTCGCTGTTCAAGAGCGACGCGGATGACGGGACTTTGGAGCAGCTCGCGCTCTGCGGCCAGGATCTGACGGTGATCGTGGTCGCGAAAACCTTCGCGCATTGGTTGGTCAGCGGCGCGGCGCTGGTCTTGGTGTCGCCGGTCGTCGGGACTGCGCTCGGCATTCCCACCGGCGCGTTTTTGACCATGATGGTGAGTTTGGCATTGGGCACTTTGACCTTGAGTTGGTTGGGCGCCATCGGTGCCGGCCTCACGGTGGGATTGAAGCGCGGCAACGTGCTGCTCTCGCTCATCGTGCTGCCGCTGGCCATGCCGCTGCTGATCTTCGGCGCCGGCGCCACGGACCGGGCGATATCCGGCACGAGCGCCGCGGGCGCGTTGTATTTTTTGGCGGCGCTTTGCGTGTTCACTTGCACGCTGGCGCCGTTCGCCGCGACCACGGCATTGCGCATTACGTTGGAATGACGGTAAGGGAAATCATGTGGACATGGTTCTATAAGCTCGCCTCACCGCCCTATGTCTACGGGGTGGCGGCCGCGCTCGCGCCTTGGGCTTTGGGTGCTGCGGCGCTCGCCATGGGCTACGGGCTGATCGCGGGGCTCGCGATCGCGCCTCCCGACTACCAGCAGGGCGAGGCGGTTCGTATGATTTACGTGCACGTGCCGAGCGCCATGCTGTCCTTGACCGTGTATACGCTCATGGCGGCCGCCAGTGCCGTCGCGCTCATCTGGCGCATCAAGGTCGGGCATGCCGTGGCGGCGGCCTCGGCCCCCATCGGCGCGTCGTTCACCATTTTGGCGCTGGTCACGGGTTCCCTGTGGGGCCGGCCGATGTGGGGAACTTATTGGGCCTGGGACCCTCGGCTGACCTCCGAACTCATCCTGTTGTTTCTGTACGCCGGGGTGATGTCGCTGCGCTTGGCGTTCGAGGATCCGTCGCGGGGCGATCGCGCCGCCGCGCTGCTGGCGATCGTGGGCGTCGTCAACGTCCCCATCGTGCACTTCTCGGTTGTGTGGTGGAACTCGCTGCACCAGGGGGCGACGATTGTTAGACTAGGCGCACCCAAAATGCCGGGCAGCATGCTATGGCCGCTGCTGTCGATGTGGCTTGGTTTCATGCTGTTCTTTGCCGCAGTGCTCTGTATTCGCCTGCAAGGCGAGGTGCTCAACCGGGAGCGGCAGTCAACGTGGGTTCGAGAGGCGGTAAAATCATGATGAGCAGCAGCTTTTGGGCCATGGGCGGCTATGCCCGCTACGTGTGGCCTTGCTATGCGTTCGCGGGTGTGGTGCTCGCGTGGAATTTTTGGTCTGCCAAGCGCTTTCGCGTTGCGGCCCAATTGAGGGCACGGCGCGCAGCGGCAATGACCATGGCAGCGGAGGATCAGTCATGACGCCGCGCCGCAAACGCTTGTTCGTGGTACTCGGCATTTTGGTCGGAGTCGGCGCCTCGGTGTCGCTCGCGGTCATGGCCTCGCGCGAGAACATCATGTTCTATTACGATCCCAGCCAGGTCGCCACCGGCAAGGCACCCCTCGCCAAGCGCTTCCGCATCGGCGGGATGGTGGTCAAGGGCAGCGTCGCGCGCAACCCGGGCGATTTGGAAGTGCGCTTCGTGTTGACCGACTTTGCGCACGAGGTTCCGGTGGAATACACGGGCGTGCTGCCGGATCTGTTTCGCGAAGGACAGGGTATCATCGCGCACGGCACCATGAACGCCAATGGCGCCTTCGTCGCCGACGAGGTGCTCGCCAAGCACGACGAGAAATACATGCCGCCGGAAGTGGCCGCTTCGCTCAAGAACAAGCCTGCCGCGGGTCCGACGGCGAAAGTGCCGACCACCTAGGCGGCCGGAGTATCGCAATGGCACCGGAATTAGGAATATTTTCGCTCATCCTGGCATTCGTGCTGAGCCTGTCGCAGGCGTTCTTCGGTCTCACCGGGCGCCTGGCGCGGCAAGCCGGTGTGGATGGCGGTGGCCCGCCCGGCGGTGACCGGACAATTCGTCTTCGTCGTGATGGCCTTTGCCTGCCTGGTGTACAGCTTCGTGAATGACGATTTTTCGGTGCTGTATGTGGCGCGCAATTCGAATTCGCAGTTGCCGCTGTTCTACAAGGTGGCGGCCCTGTGGGGCGCGCATGAGGGCTCGTTGCTGCTGTGGATCCTGATCCTGTCGATCTGGAGCGTGGCGGTCGCCGCCTTCAGCCGCCAGCTACCCTTGAGTTTTTCGAGCCGCGTGCTCGGCGTGATGGGTCTCGTCAGCGGCGGTTTCATGCTGTTCACGCTGTGGACCTCGGACCCGTTTCTGCGCCTGATACCCGCCGCGGCGGACGGCGCGGATTTGAATCCCGTGCTGCAGGATTTTGCACTCGCGATTCATCCGCCGATGCTCTACACCGGCTACGTCGGTTTCTCGGTGGCGTTCGCGTTCGCCATCGCCGCGATGCTGGAAGGGCGCCTGGATCAAACCTGGGCCAAGTGGACGCGCCCCTGGACCATATTCGCCTGGCTGTTTCAGACGATCGGCATCGCGCTCGGCAGCTGGTGGGCCTACTACGAACTGGGCTGGGGCGGCTGGTGGTTCTGGGATCCGGTGGAGAACGCCTCATTCATGCCGTGGTTGGTGGGAACGGCATTGATCCATTCGCTCAGCGTCACGGAGAAGCGCGGCATCTTCAAGAGCTGGACGCTGCTGCTGGCGATATTCGCGTTCTCCTTGAGCCTGGTGGGAACGTTTCTGGTGCGCTCCGGCGTGCTGGTGTCGGTGCATTCGTTCGCGACCGACCCGACGCGCGGGCTCTACATCCTGGCGTTCCTGGTGCTCACGATCGGCGGTTCGCTGACGCTGTACGCGTGGCGGGCGCCGAAGCTTTATGCGCCGGGAGGTTTCGAGGTGTTTTCGCGCGAATTCTTTCTGCTGGTGAACAACGTGATTCTGGTCAGCGTAGCGGGGCTCGTGCTGTGGGGAACCTTGTCGCCGCTGGTCTATGAGCTGCTGGGAATCGGCAAGATCTCGGTCGGGCCGCCGGTGTTCGCCGTCATGTTCTTGGTGCCCGTGCTGCCGCTCATGGTGTTTCTGGCGATCGGCATGCATTCGGCCTGGCGGCGCGGCAAGCTCACCGCAACCGCCAATCCTCTGTGGTGGCTGCTCGGCGTCGCGTTGCTCTTGGCGTTGAGCATACAGGGGTTGGTGTTCGGCGAATTTCACTGGGTCGGATTGATCGGCTTCAGCTTCGGTTTCTGGGTCATTTTTTCGGCGTTGCTGGAGCCTCTGCGCCGCTGGCGGCAGAAGCAGACCGTGACCGCGGCGTTGCTCGGCATGTGCATCGCGCATTTCGGCGTCGGCATGTTTGCGATCGGTGCCAGCGGCGTTGAGAGCTACAAGATCGAGAAGGACGTGGCCCTCAAGCCGGGCGGGAACTTCGTCATCGCCGGATACGACTTCCGTTTCGTCAACGCGGTCAATGTGCGCGGTCCGAACTACGATGCGGTCGAAGCGTTGGTGGAGGTTACGCGCAACGGCAAGCCGGTCGCGATCTTGAAGCCGCAAAAACGGCATTTCTGGGTGCAGCAGACGGATAACAGCGCGGCCGCCATCTCCGTGAATTGGGCGCGCGATCTGTTCGTCGCCATGGGCAATCCTCTGGGCGAAAACGCCTGGAGCATGCGCATTCAATACAAGCCGCTGGTTCGCTATATCTGGCTCGGCGCCTTGGTGATGGCAATCGGCGGCTTCATCGGCCGCAACCGATCGTCGCTACCGCGTCAAGGTGCAAGTCACCACGTCGGACAGCGCCGCAGCGCCGCCGGATGCGGAACCGAAGCCCGGTATCGCCTGATGTGGAAATTCCTGCTGCCGTTTGCGGCATTCGTCGCGTTGGCGGTTCTATTCGCGTTTGGCCTCAACCCAAGCCGCGACATCCACGCGTTGCCCTCGCCGCTTGATCGGCAAGCCGGCGCCGATGTTCACGCTCACCGATGTCCTCGATCCGAAGCGCCCCGTCAGCAACGCGGCGTTGAATGGACAGGTGTATGTCCTCAATGTCTGGGCCACCTGGTGCGTTGCCTGCCGCGAGGAGCACGAGGCGCTGCTCGAAATTTCGCAGCAACACGCCGTGCCCATCATCGGGCTCGACTGGAAGGACCAGCGCGACAAGGCCAGGCAGTGGCTCGAGCAGCTCGGTAATCCCTACCAGGCCGTGGCATTCGACAGCGATGGACGCGCGGCCATCGATTGGGGCGTCTACGGCGCGCCGGAGACCTACCTGGTGGACGGTCAGGGCCACGTGATCTACAAATACATTTCGCCCCTGACGCAGCAGGTGTGGGATCGTGAGTTCTTGCCCCGCATCGCGGCCGCACGCGGAGGCGGCGCATGAACGGATCCGCGCATCGAAATCGCGCGATCTTCGCCGTGCTCGCCCTGGTGCTCGCAGGCGCCATGGGGGCGTACGCCGCCGGCGCCGCGGAGCAAGCGGTGGACGTCAACGGCCAGCTCACAGATCCGAGGCTTGCAAGCGCGCTTCGAGCGCATCACCGAGGAATTGCGCTGTCTCGTGTGTCAAAACGAGTCCATCGCCGACTCGAACGCCGACCTGGCCGTCGATCTGCGCCGGCAGGTGCGCGAGATGCTGATTGCCGGCAAGAGCAATGATGCGATATTCGATTTCATGACAAACCGCTACGGTGAGTTCGTGCGCTTCAGCCCCCCGCTTGAAACCAAGACCCTGTTCATATGGGGCGCCCCCTTCGCCATGCTGCTGCTGGGCGGCTTCATCGTCTACCGGATCGTGCGCCATCGTTCGCGCCTGCCGCTGGATGACGAGCCCTTGCCTAAGCCTTAGAGAAAAAATGAATACATTCCTCGTCATCGCCGCCGTCATGGCTGCGATCGCCGCGTCCGCCGTCGCCTTGCCGCTGCTGCGCCACCGCCAAAGCCGGGTACTGGGAGCGGTGGCGGCGGTGATCATCATCGGTGCGGCGGCGCTCTTGTACCCGTTGTGGTCGAATTGGAATTGGCGCGCACCGGCGCAATCCGCGGCGGGCCCGGACGTTGCGGCCATGGTCGCCAAGCTGGAGAAGCACCTGCAGGATCAACCCGGCGATTTGACCGGGTTGGCTGATGCTCGGACGCTCCTACCTCGCGCTCAATCGGTTGGACGATGCCCTCGTCGCCTACGACCATGCGCACCGACTGGACGGCAAGAATGCGGACGCCGCCATGGGGTTGGGCGAAGCCATGAGCCTGCGGGCGGGGGGCGAAATCACGCCGGAGGCTTCGCAGCTGTTCGAGGAGGCCTTGAGCGAGGCTCCCGGCAACCCACAGGCGCTGCTTGTACGGCGGCTTTGCGGCCGCCACGCGCGGCGACCGGGCGCTCGCGCGCAGCCGCTGGCAGGCACTCAAGAGCATGCATCCGCCGCCGCAGATCGAACAGATGCTCGATGCGCGTATTGCGGAACTCGGGCCGCCCGGTACCGGCCCCGCGACGGCGGGACGCGCCGCGCTGGGACGAGTGCGTCGCCTGCGGGGACGAGCACGTCGGACGGGGGCTTAAGCGGCGCGGAAGTCACTGTCAATATCAGCATCGCACCCGCGTTGAAATCACGCTTGGTATCGGAGGCCCCCTTGTTCGTCTTTGCACGTGAACCCGGCAGCAAGGGGCCCCCGCTGGCCGCCAAGCGCCTGACGAGCAGCGCCATCGGCACCCAAGTGCATCTGTCGGCGGCGGATTCCATGTTGCCGGGCCGCGTCTTGGTGAAGGGACAGCAGGTTTCGATCACCGCGCGAGTGTCCTTCAGCGGCAAGCCCGTGCCCTCGGCCGGGGATCTGTACGGCGAGCTCTCCTACGACGTGGGCCGCGACGGAGCACGCAATCTCGTCATCGATCGAGTAGCAGAATAGGTTCGGGATGAGCGTCGCAAAGAATCTCATGGCGGGCCGGATCCTGGAGGATCGGCTGTTTCCTTATCCGCGCCTGCGCGATAAGGACCGCGAGGTCTTGGGAATGATGATCGACGCCATCGATCAATTCTTGGGTCCCAGGCAGCAGGACTTCAAGCGCTGGGATCGGGAGGCGCAGCAGCCCGCGGAGTTCATTCAGGGCCTGCGGGATTTGGGGTTGTTCGGTCTCATCATTCCGGAGGAGCACGGCGGCATCGGGCTGTCGAATGCCGGCTACGCCCGCGTATTGAGCCAGAGCAGCACGCACGACAGCTCGGTGTCGCTCACCATCGGTGCGCACAGTTCCATCGGCATGAAGGGATTGTTGCTGTTCGGCAGCGCCGAACAGCGCGCGCGCTACCTGCCGAAACTCGCCAGCGGGGAAATGATCGCGGCGTTTTGCCTGACCGAATCGGGCGCCGGCTCGGATGCGGCATCGATTCGCACGCAGGCGGTCAAGGATGCCGACGGCAGCTGGATCCTCAATGGGGAGAAGATCTGGATCACCAACGGCGGCATTGCCGACCTCTATACCGTGTTCGCGCGCACGTCGAGCGCCGAGGGCAAGATCACGGCGTTCTTGGTCGAGGCGGCCTGGCCCGGCGTCGAGCATGGTCAGCACGAAGACAAAATGGGGATTCGCGCCTCCTCGACGACCACCGTGAGTTTTTCCGACGTGCGCGTCCCGGCCGCCAACGTGCTCGACGCCGAGGGCAAGGGGTTCAAGGTCGCCATGGCGATTTTGAACAACGGCCGCACCGGGCTCGGGGGCGGGGCGGTCGGGGGCATGAAGGCGCTCATCGCTCATGCGACGCAGCAAGCGCAGTCGCGAAAGCAGTTCGCCACGCCCATCGCGGAATTCGGCCTGGTGCGCGAAAAAATCGCGCAAATGACCATCGATTGCTTCGCCGCGGAGAGCGTCGTGTGGATGGTCGCTCACTACATCGATTCGGGCGTCGAGGACTATTCGGTGGAAGCGGCCATGAGCAAGGTGTTTGCCAGCGAAGCCTTGCAGCGCAGCGCCTACGAGGCGCTGCAGATCGCGGCCGGCAGCGGGTTCATGCGCGACGCCCCCTACGAGCAGATCACGCGCGATTGCCGCATTTTGACGATATTCGAGGGAACCAATGAGGTGCTCAGGCTGTATATCGCTTTGTCCGGCCTCAAGGATCTGGGCAAGTCGCTGGGCGAGCTGAAAGCCGCGATGGACGACATTTTCAGTAACTTTCATCAAGGGATTCGGGGTGCTGACCGATTACGCGGAACGGCGCCTGACGCAGGCGACCGGGGTCGGCCGCGACAAGCTTCTGACCCCGTTGCCCGATGCGTCTGCGGGAGGCGGCGGAGTATATGAGCGCTATACTAGTGAGTTCGCCAAGGCGTCCGACTTCCTGTTGCGCAAGCACGGCAAGTCGATTGCCGAACCGTCAGCACGACTCTGAAGCGCATCGCCGACATCGGCATCGATCTGTTCGTCGGCCTGTGCGTGCTGTCGCGGGCGGCTTGCGCTAGGCCAAGCGCCGGGCGAACCGGGTAGAGAGGCGGCCGGGATCGCGCGCGTCTTCGCGCAGCAGGCGAAGCGGAGGATGGCGAATCACGTGCGGCGAATCGCGCGCAATGAGGATGAGGAGATGGACCGGCTGGCCGGGTTCATCCTGGACAAAGGAAGTTATCCCTGGGACGTCGTGTCATGAATGCGTCAATTGAACACCGACAGATCAACCGCGGCGCCGCTGCTGAGCCGGCGCAATATCTGGTCCGGCGATCGCGATCGGCGCCGTCGTCGTTGGCGTGATCGTTCTGCTCGCCGTAGCGGCTGACGCAGGCGTTGGGGGTGAAGCCCATCACCGACAGGAACGCCATCCCCACGGTGTCGGTGACCGAGGTCGGCGTGAGCACCGTGCCGACGACCGTGAGCATCATCGGCACCATTGCGGCACGCTACGACATGCCCATCGGCGTGGAAGGCGACGGCGGCCGGGTCGCGGCAATCTATGTCGAGGCCGGCGACCACGTGAAGCGCGGCCAGGTGCTGGCGCGGCTGAACGTCTCGGTGCTGGAACCGCAGGTGGCGAATCTCGAGGCGGCGCTCGAGCAGGCGCGCGCCGAGGCGGAGCTCGCCGACGCCGAATATCGCCGCGCGCAGGCGGTGGGCGCATCGGGCGCACTGTCGGCCGAGGAGACGCAGCGCCGCAAATCCGCCGCGGTGACCGCCGCCGCCAAGGTCAAGGTCGCCGCCGCGCAGTTGGCGGAGGCGCAGGCGCGTCTTGCGCGCGCCGCGGTGCGCGCACCGGCTGACGGGATCATATCTGACGCGCAATGTCGAGGTGGGGCAGACCGCGACGGCGGGCGGCGAGGCCCTGTTTCGCCTGTCGCAGGGCGGCGAAGTCGAGCTTGCGCGGGCAGGTGGCGGAGCAGGATCTGCCGCTGCTCAAGGTCGGCCAGCCCGTCAATGTGCGGTTGACCGGCACCACTCGCGTCTACGAAGGGCGCGTCCGTCTGTTGGGCGCCGTCATCGATCCCCAGACGCGGCTTGGGCAGGCGCGAGTGGCGCTGACCCCGGATCCGAACCTGCGGCCCGGCGCCTTTGCGCGCGCCGAGGTGACGGTGAGCAATGCCGACCGTGCGGTTCTGCCGCAAACGGCGGTGCTGACCGACGACAAGGGCAGCTACGTTCTGATCGTCAACGCGCAGCACAAGATCGAGCGCCGCGCCGTGCACGTATCGGGAATCGTGCAAAACGGCGTGACCATCGCCGACGGGCTCGCCGGCACGGAACAGGTCGTCGCCACGGCGGGCGCGTTCTTGCAGGAGGGTGAGCTGGTCAATCCGGTCTTGAAAGAGCCGGGGCGGTCATGAGAAATATTTCGGCCTGGGCGATTCGCCATCCGGTGACGCCCATCGTCCTGTTCGTCGTGCTGTTTTTCCTGGGCGTGGTCGCGTTCATCCGCCTGCCGATCAATCTGGATCCCGACGTCACCTTCCCGGCGGTCGACGTCACCATCTCTCAACCCGGCGCCGCGCCCACCGAGATGGAGACGCAGATCGCGCAAAAAGTGGAGGGCTCGATCTCCAACATCGGCAATGTGCGCAACATCACCACCTTCATCGTCGAAGGCCAGGTCAACATCTTCACGCAGTTCGAGATCGGCACGCCGATCGATCGCGCCGTGACCGATGTTCGCGACGCGGTGGCCAAGGTCCGCAACGACCTGCCGCAGGGCATTTTCGAGCCGCAGGTGTCGCGCGTGAACGTCGACGGCGGCGCGTTCATCTACTACGCCGTGACGACCACCGACCTGACGCCCGAGCAGCTGAGCTGGTTCATCGACAATACGGTGACCAAGCGACTGCTGGCGATTCCCGGGCGTCGCGCAGGTGTCGCGCAGCGGCGGCGTCGATCGCGAAATCCGCGTCGAGCTCGATCCCGGCCGGCTGCAGGCGCTCGGCCTCACCGCGGTCGAAGTCAATGAACAATTGCGCGCGCTCAACATGGACGCCGCCGGCGGCCGCGCCCAGGTCGGCGGCGGCGAGCAGGCCATTCGCGTGCTGGGCGGCGCCCGAAGCGCGCGCAGCGCTCGGCGACACCGCAGATCATCATTCCCGGCGGCAAATTCGTGCGGCTGCGCGAAATCGCCGACGTGCACGACGGCATCGCCGAGGTGCGCAGCCTCGCGCGGCTCAACGGCCGCACGGCCACCACGTTCGGCGTCTTCAAGGCCAAAGGCTCTTCGGACGTGAGCGTCGCCAAGGCGGTGGAGGCCGAACTCGGCAAGATCAAGACCGAAAATCCCGCGGTGCACATGACGACCATTTTCACCACCGTGGACGCACACGCTGCGCACCTATCATTCGGCGATGAGCGCGCTGATCGAGGGCTCGGTACTGGCGGTGGTCGGTCGTCTGGTTCTTTCTGCGCAACGTGCGCGCCACCCTGATCTCGGCGCTCGCGATTCCGCTGTCGGCCGTCCCCACCTTCGTCTTCATGCAATGGATGGGATTTACGCTCAATCAAATCACGCTGCTCGGGCTGTCGCTGGTCGCCGGCGTGCTGGTGGACGACGCCATCGTCGAAATCGAAAACATCGTGCGCCACATGCGCATGGGCAAGAGCTGCTTTCAGGCGGCCATCGATGCGGCGGACGAAATCGGCCTGGCGGTGGTGGCGACCTCCTTCACCATCATCGCGGTATTTCTGCCGGTGAGCTTCATGGGCGGCATCACCGGCCAGTACTTCAAGCAATTCGGCCTGACCGTCGCATCGGCGGTTTTCATCTCGCTCATGGTTGCGCGGCTCATCACGCCCGTGCTCGCGGCCTACGCGCTGCGCGGCGACTCGGTCGCCGTGCACAATGTCGACGGGCCGATCATGACCGCGCTATTTGTCGCTGCTGCGCTGGTGCGTCGCGAACCGCTGGAAGACCATCGCGGCCGGCGTGGTGTTTTTCTTCCTGTCCGTGGCATGCCTCGCGATCATCCCCAACGGCTTCATTCCGCCCGAGGATTTTGCGAGCTCGCAGCTGGATCATCGAATTGCCGCCGGGCGGCACGCTGGAGGATACGGCGCGGGTTTCGCAGGCGGCCGCGGCCTTCCTGAGAAAATCGCCCGAGGTGACCGACATCGTCGAATTCGTGGGCGGCGGCGACTATGGCGAGATTCGCAACGGCAACGATTTATCGTCAGCCTGGTGCCGCGTTCGCGAGCGCAGCATCAGCCAGAAGCAATGGGAGCAGAAAATGATGCCGCTGCTCGCCCAGGTTCCGGACGGCCACGTTGAGTTTTTCCCAGAGCGGCGGCGGGCGCGATATTCAATTGTATTTGACGGGCGACGATCCGGCTGCTGGTGGAACGCACCGGGCATAAGAGTTCTCGCCGAAATGCGTGCCTTGCCGGAACGTGCGCGATGCGCGGATCCAGCGGCGATTTGCCGCGGCCGGAGATCGTGGTGCATCCGCGGCTCGACATCGCGGCGCAGCTCGGCGTCAGCGTGCAAAGCATCAGTCAGACGATCCGCATCGCGACGCTCGGCGACCTGCCGCAGAACGGCGCGAAATTTTCCTTGACCGACCGGCAGATTCCGATCCGCGTCAGTCTGATCGAGAGTGCGCGGCGGGATCTGACGACGCTGGAAAATCTGCCCGTGCCCACGCGCCTCGGGCGCGAGCGTGCCGCTCAAATCCGTGGCGGACTTGAGTTTCGGCCAGGGACCCTCGGCGCTGCGCCGCTACAACCAGAGCCGGCGCGTGTTTCTCGAGGCCGACATGAGCCCGGGGGTCGAGCTCGGCACGGCCACCAAGAAAATCTACGCGCTGCCGACGATGAAGAATTTGCCGCAGGGCGTGCACCTGGTGGAAACCGGCAACACCGAGTTCATGACCGAGCTGTACCAGAATTTCCTGCTGGCCGTGGGCGCCGGCATACTCATGGTGTTTGCCGTGCTGGTGCTGCTGTTCGTGCGCGTGCTGCAGCCCATCACGATTTTGTCGGCCCTGCCCTTGTCCTTGGGCGGCGCCGTACTGGCGCTGCTGCTCACCGGCCTGCCGTTTTCACTGCCCGTGATCATCGGCATCCTGATGCTGATGGGCATCGTCGCCAAGAATTCCATTTTGCTGGTCGACTTCGCCATCGAGGAAATGCGCGCCGGTAAAACGCGCCTCCAGGCAATCCTCGAAGCCGGCCATAAGCGTGCGCGGCCCATCGTCATGACCACGGTTGCCATGGTGGCCGGCATGCTGCCGGTGGCCGTCGGCTGGGGCGGGGACAGCGATTTCCGCGGACCGATGGCCATCGCCGTGATCGGCGGCCTGATCACCTCCACGGCATTGACCCTGGTCATCGTGCCGGCCGTATTCACCGTGCTCGATGACATCGAACGCTGGATTGCGCCGAAGGCCGGCAGACTGCTGGCCGACGCTCCGCCGGCGCCGTCCGCGCCCGAACCCATTGCGTGAGGCGCATCTAGGCGGCCCCACCTAGCCGGCCGCACCTGGGCGGCCCCATCATTCCGCCACGGCGTGCGTGTCGACGGCGGCGGCCGCTTGGCGCCCGGGCGGCCGGATGAGCAGCAGCAGCGGGATGACGGCCAAGGTCAGAAAGAGCATCAGCCAAAAATCATCGATGTAGGCCATCATGGCCGCCTGCTGCGTGACGGTGCTATCGAGAAACGCGGCGCCTCCCAAAGTACCCAAGTCGTAGGCCCGGGCGATCGCGGGGTTGTGCCACGCGGGATTGGCGTAGGTGAGCCGCTCGGTCAACGCGGCATGTGCAATGACGGTGTTGCGCACCAGCATCGTTTGCACCAGCGAGATGCCGATGCTGCTGCCGATATTGCGTATCAGGCTGAACAGCGCGGTGCCCTGCGCGCGCATTTCCGGGCTCAAGGTGGCGAACGTGGCCGCACTCAACGGCACGAACACCAGCCCCAAGCCGATTCCCTGAATCACGCCCGGCCAGATGATGTCGCCTGACGATAAATCCAGCGAATAGTGGGCCATTTGCCAGAGCGACAGCGCGGTGACCGTGAAGCCCGCGAACAGCATCAGGCGCAAATCGATCCGGCCGATGAGCCGCCCGGCGATCAGCATGCTGAACATGGTGCCGATGCCCGACGGTGCGGTGACGAGGCCGGTGGTGGCCACGGGATAGTCCAACAGCGTCTCGAGCATGGTCGGGATCAAGGCGCGCGTCGCATACAGCACGAGTCCCACGATGAAGATGAACATCACGCCGGTGACGAAATTCTGATTCTTGAACAGGCGGAAATCGACGAACGACTTGTCCGCCGGCGTCATCAACGTATGGGCGGTGAAATACGTGGCCATCACGATCAGCGCGATCACTTCGATCCAGGTTTCCGTGGCAGAGAACCAGTCGTTCTGCTGGCCGCGATCGAGCAGCAGCTGCAGGGCGCCTACACTTAAGCTCAAGGTGGCGAATCCGAAGACGTCGAAACGCTGGCGTCTTGGGCCCGGCACCGGCCGGATGTATCGCCACATGCCGTAGGCGGCAAGCAGCCCGATGGGAACGTTGATGAAGAACACCCATCGCCAGTTGTAGCTGTCGGTGAGCCATCCCCCCAACGTGGGGCCGAGGATGGGTCCCACCATCACGCCCACCCCCCAGATCGCCATGGCGGAGCCTTGCTTTTCCTTCGGATTGATATCCAGCAAGACGACCTGCGAGAGGGGCACGAGCGCCGCGCCGAACACTCCTTGCAGCAGGCGCGCGGCAACGATTTCCGCGAGGGTATTCGACATGCCGCACAGCATGGAGGCCAGGGTGAAGCCGCCGATGGACGCCAAGAAGACGTTCTTTTGACCGAAGCGATCGACCATCCAACCGGTGAGCGGCGTGGCGATGGCCGCGGCGACGATGTAGGCGGTCAACACCCAGGCAATCTGGTCCTGCGATGCGGACAGCGTCCCTTGCATGTGCGGCAGGGCGACGTTGGCGATGGTGCTGTCGAGCGTTTGCATGATCGTCGCCAGCATGATGGACAACGTAATCATGGGACGGTTGAGCGGCCGGGTCATGGCGCGGCGTCGATGATGCCTTGCAAGCCCTCGAGAAGTTCGGTTGCGACGAGCAGCTTTTTCGGATCGATATCGGCGAGCAGCGCCTTGCGAAACGCGGCTGCCTCCGTACGCACCTTGTCATACAAAAGATTGCCGGCCGGGGTCAGCACCACTCGCTTGACACGCCGGTCGGTGGTCGACGGCTCGCGCAGGACGAGCCCAGCGCGCACCAGGCGATCCACCATGGCGACCATGGTCGCGCCTTCAACGCCCAGACGGTCGGCAAGTTCGGACTGCGACAGGGGCCCGGCGGCCTTGGCGGCGACCGCAATGGTCATCCAACTCGCCTGGCTGACCCCCAAGTACTTGAGTCGCCGATCCAGGGCCTGGCGCCAGGCTCGCGAAGCATTGTGCAGTGCGCCAGTGAAGCGCTCTTCCACATCGGGCATTACAGAGGACTCTAATTGTTAGTACGCTAATTAATATAGCACAGCGCGCTAGTGCATGCACGAAGTCCACCGTGGACAGACGTCGCGGATTGCGTGAGCATGCGGGAACACGCCGACCGCCCCGAGGTCTTCTGCTTTTTGGCATCCTCCGAACGGTAATGGGTCGAGAACTGGACATCCATACAGTATGCCAAAAAACCATCTCCTAACACCTTGGCAAACATCGAGAAATGCGGGTGGTGGGAAGCACGCAAGGCTACGCGTGTCGCTGTCCCTTGCCGGCCTGAAGGCCAGCGTTTCTCGCGGGGAAATAGGATGAAAAGCGCATCGTTGATGTCGACCACGAACTTCAGCCAAGCCTCACTGCCGCGCCGCTCCGTCTCCGACGGGCAGTTTCTCGATGCCAGCGATCCGGCAATTCATGCACTCACCGATTTCACCCGCGAGCATCCTGTCACGGTCGATGAAGAACGCCAGATCGACGATGCCTTGGGCGACATGATTCACCTCGGCGTTCGCGCGATGTTGGTCATGCGCGAGCAGCGCATCGTGGGCCTGATCACCTCATACGACATCCAAGGTGAGCGACCCCTGCAGTTCCTGCAGACATCGAATTATCGCCGCCATCAGGACATTCGCGTCGGCCACATCATGACGCCCTGGGATAGGTTGATGGCGCTCGATTGGGACGGGATTCAATCGGCGCGCGCCGGCGATCTGCTGCAAATGCTGGACGAGGCGGGGCTCACGCATTTATTGGTGATCGAGCGCAGCAAGAAGAACGCCTCGCCGATCGTGCGCGCATTGGTGTCGCGAGCGCGGCTGGCGCGCCAGCTGCGGGGTCTGCGCCGCGCAGGCTAGCAGCTCTCGCTCCTGGTTCTATGCTTTCAGCCAGATGACGGTGGCGATGCCGGCGAACGTCATCAACAGGGAGCCGAGCAAATGGACCGCCACGGCGCCCATGGCCCACACGGTCCGGCCCGATTGCAGCAGCAGCACGACTTCGGCGGAAAACGTCGAGAACGTGGTCAGGCCGCCGCAAAAACCCGTGGTGACGAGGAGCCGCCATTCGGGTGCAAAATGAGGGTACGCCGTGAAGATGGCGAGGGCGATGCCGATGATGTAGCAGCCGATCAGATTCGCGGCCAAGGTGCCCGGCGGAATTGTCGGCAGGTAGCGGTTGAGGAGCATGGCGAGGCACCACCGCAACAGGCACCCGAGCACGCCGCCCACCGACACCGCAATGAAGGATCGCCACATCGCTGCCTCAGCGTTTACGGTGAACTAAGAATACAGTGGCACGAGCGCAGCGGCACAGCGTTTGAGTGTAATCCGCACGTCGGGCGGCGTGATTTTGACCCCATAGTCCTGTCCTGCCCTGTGCCCCGATGGGAGTGGGTGAAGTCGATGAACCCGACACACGATACCAATTGCCGCAACACGAGTTGCAACATTTTTAGTTGCCGGGAATATCGACGAGCGCAATGCCTCTGTTTTTCGTCCACGTTGAGCTGCGGGCGGAAAAGGCTAGATGCCTTCCGTCAGGTGACCAGACCGGATGATCTGCGTTCAAGGCGCGATCGGTGACTTGAGTGAGTCCCGTTCCGTCTCGATTAATAAAAAATATCGCGTATAGCCCACTGTTGCTTCCGCGGGTCGATTCGAAAGCAATTTGCCTGCCGCTCGGTGACCAGATGGGGGCTCTTCCTTGAACAGGCACAGATTCTAGGGGCCGTGCTGAGACGCCGGCTTCGTCAACGAACCAAATTTGATTGTTGGATTGATCATAGTGCTGTCCGGTGTTCTTCTGACCCGCGAAGACAATTGATTTTCCATCAGGTGATACGCTGGGCATGCCCGTAAAGACCTGCTTGTTATCGGTGAGCGTAACCACCGTGTTTTTACGCAGGTCGATCCGTTTGATGACCAAATCCTGAGCATCCATCGCCGCGAGTTGTTCCCCATCCGGGAACCACGAGGGGTAGAACACTTGATTTGACAAACCGTTTAGCTGCAAGTCCCGGGGACTTGACCCGTCTGGATTTATAACCCAGATTTCACTGGCACCACCCGACGAAGTTCCCGTGAATGCGATCAGGCCTTGCTTGGACCAGTTCGCCCTGGTCGCGGCGACCGGTAATGGCGATGTAGCGAGCCTCTGCGGTGCCCCGCCATTGATAGACACCAGAAGGAGTTCCCAGCCGTCCTCAGCGCGACGACTAAAGAGAACACGCGCGCCGTCGGGAGAGAAACAGGGCCAAAGATCTAGATTATCGGAAGTTATGAAGCGAGCGGGTGCGCCGAGCGTCGGCCACGAATTCACGGACGATTCGGAGTGTGATGCCGGCGATCCGCAAGCGGTCAGCACCACAGCTGCAGCAGTTATCCGAGAGATGGACATAGTCTTCAATACGTTACTACTTGCCACTTAAAATGACACGGCATCCCCAAAAATAACCGTAATTGGGCATGATCAAGGGCTTCAGGGCCTTTTTGTTAGTTTAAGTATTTATGCGAACATTCCCACGTGGACACCGGCATCGTCGAGGGTTTTTTCGGTAGGCCGTGGGAGTTGTCGGCACGGCAGAGCGGCGTCGACTTCTTGCGCGACTGGGGATACCAGTTTTATATCTATGCGCCGAAAGCCGATCCGTTCCTTCGCCGGCGCTGGCGCGAACCGTTGCCCGATGAGACCGTGCGACATCTATCGGAGCTTAGCGTACGCGGCGCGGCTAATGGGGTTTCTATTGGGGTCGGATTGACGCCCTTCGAGATCTATCTGGATTATGACGCGGATGCTCAGACCGCGCTTCGCTCAAAGGTGCGGCAGATCAATGAAACCGGCGCCAACGTGCTGTGCATCCTATTCGACGATATGCGCGGCGACGTCGACGCGCTGCCCAACCTTCAGGCAGCTGTAGTTGCCGACATTTGTGCTTGGAGTAGTGCTCGCCAATTTATCGTCTGTCCAACGTATTACTCATACGATTCTCGACTGACAAGGGAATTTGGACCGCCGCCGAAAGCCTATTTGCGAGATCTGGGGCAGATCATTGACCCGCGGATTGACATCTTCTGGACCGGCGAGAAGGTAATCTCTCAAGGTTATGCCGCCGAGCATTTAATTGAAGTGGCGACGGCGCTCAAACGTAAGCCGTTCATTTGGGACAACTCAATTTCCAACGATTCCAAAATCCGCACCGATCACCTCTATTTAGACCCGTCGGCTGGTGGATGGGAATTACCCGCCGATCTTGTGGCGGGCCTGGCGATCAATCCTATGAACCAAGCTCATCTGACGAGGATCGCCCTGTGTCGATTTCGACGACTCTTGGGTCAACAGTCCATGCCGGCAGACTGCTTGTCCCTTTGTGGGCCTATAATAGCAGCGCAACTCCAGTCACATGGCGGACTGATGCAGAAGGGCGGTCTAACTCAAATGGATCCAGATACTCGGTCTCAGCTCCTTGCCGCCTGCGAATCCGTCGCGTCCAACTCCTATGCGAAGGAAATTACCGACTGGCTGCACCATGAATACCGGTTTGATCCCGATTGCCTAACTACTTGATGATCTTCCGCTGAACTCGAGCGGGCGCTCGATATCATAGCTGCGTTACTGGGGGAGTTGGACTTCACATGAAGAAGCCGAATATCAAAACCGATTTGCCGGGCCCGAAGGCGCGAGAACTGCTCGCGCGCGATGCGCTGGTCGTATCGCCGTCGTATCCGCGCGACTATCCCTTCGTCATGTCGCACGGCAAGGGCGCGGAGATTTGGGACGTCGACGGCAACCGCTTCCTGGATTTCGCCGCGGGCATCGCCGTGTGCAGCACCGGTCACAGCCATCCGGCGGTGGTTCAGGCGATCAAGGATGCGGCCGATCGGTTTCTGCATATCTCCTCCGATTACTGGCACGAAGGCCAGGTTCGGCTGGCCGAGCGCATGAATGAACTCTCGCCCATGAAAGAGCCGGTCATGAGTTTCTTCGCGCAGTCCGGAACGGAGAGCGTCGAGGCCGCGTTGAAACTGGTGCGCTACACCACGGGACGCGGCCGGTTCATCGGGTTTCTGGGCGGATTTCACGGCAGGACCATGGGTTCGCTGTCGTTCACCTCCAGCAAGTACACCCAGCAGAAGGGCTTCTTCCCGAGCATGCCCGGCGTCACGCACGTACCGTACCCGAATAATTACCGGCCGCTGCTGGCGGGTGCGGATCAGGGTCGCGCGGTGCTGCGCTACATCGAGGATGTCCTGTTCGTGCACAACGTGCCGGCCAGCGAAGTGGCGGGGATTCTCATCGAACCGATTCAGGGCGAGGGCGGCTACCTGGTGCCGCCGGACGGGTTTTTACAAGGCCTGCGCGAGCTGTGCGACCGGCATGGGATTTTGCTGATATTCGACGAAGTTCAGTCGGGAATCGGCCGCACCGGCAAGATGTTCGCCGCGCAGCATTGGGACGTGGCACCGGACGTCATGACGCTGGCGAAGGGCTTGGGCTCGGGACTGCCCATCGGGATGGTGGTCGCGAAGCGCAGCATCATGCAGAAGTGGACCCGTGGCGCTCACGGCAACACCTTTGGCGGCAATCCGCTTTGTTGCGCGGCTGCGCTAGCGACCATCGATCTCATCGAACGGGAATACTGCGCCAACGCGGCCAAGGTCGGCGATTACTTCATGCGCCGGCTGCGGACTTTTGCCGATAAATTCCCGATCGTCGGCGAAGTGCGCGGCAAGGGATTGATGATCGGCGTCGAATTGGTGAAGGATCGGTCGAGCAAGGAGCCTGCCAAGAAGCTGTGCGACGCCTTGATCACCCGCGCGTATCACAACGGCCTGATCTTGCTCGTCGTGCGGTCAGAGCACGGTGCGCTTCATGCCGCCGCTGGTAATCGAAGAAGCCGATGTGGATGAAGCGATGCTGTTACTCGACCGGAGCTTGACCGAGGTGTTGGCGAGCGAGCACTTCCACTGAACCGACCCGCTGCAGTTGCCGCAAGATGGCATCCGGCGAGACCGGCCTGCCCAGGAAACGGTGCAACAGTTGCGCCGTTTCGAGGGAGGAGCCGTATCGCAGCAGGTGCTCCGAGGTCCAGGAGTACCAGCGGGGATTGCCGGTATCGAATTGACCGACGGCATCGCGGATGCGCTGCGCGTATGTCCGCGGTGAGGACGGCGCCCAAGCCATAATTGATCATGTATCCCGGCCAGCGCACCAACTGGACGCGCAACGCCCACCATGACAACTCCGCATGCGGAACGATATTCAGGTAGCGCGAAGTAATTTCCGGTCCAGAGCTGGTTGGGATCCGTGGCCGGGTGCTCGATCATGCGCAGTTCGAACAGACTCCACGCCACGTCGAGCATGACGGTTGAAAAGAGCTCGCGCAGCGCCGTGCCCTCGGCGGCTCGGCGTCCCAAGTATTTCTGCTGCCATTGCGGCTCCGCGGTGCTCCACGCCGGCACATCGGCGAATGCCTCGCAGAAAAGATCGTCTCCCAGGGAAAAGAATGCGGGTCGCGTGCGCAGCGCCGCGTAGTGAACGGCGTGGCCGTCCTCGTGGACGAGTTCATCGAGCACGAACAGTCCGCCTTGTTCGTAATTGCCGGAGACCCGCGCCACGCGTCGGATGCCAGGTGGTGCCTACGCGCCGCCCGATGCTGACTTGCTGCGTGTAGGCGAGCGGCGCTTTCCCGGCCTGACATCCAGGTCGTGCAGTACTTGAAGCCGGTCGAGGTCGGCCCCCAGGTCCCGGTAGAAATGCTTGGCAGTGGCGAGCACCGAGCCGCGCGAGATGGCGGGCGACAGCTGCGCGGCTGGCGCTTGCCGATGCATACCAATAATCCCACGGCTCGAGCGCGGGTCCTTGCGAGCGCGCCTGCCACGCCTCGAGGACTTGCACCAGCCATTGCTCGGCCTCTTGCGGCGTGATGCCAAGAGTTGCGGCGGCGTCGCTGATGGGCGAGCGTCCGGCTTTCAGGGTCTCGGCGCCGTTCAGTACCATCATCCGCCGGTACGGGCTGTCGGTCGTGTCGGCGCCGTTGATCGTCAGCCACAGCGGACCGAACGCCAGAAACAAGCGCTTGCGCCCTTCGCTGTCCGCCAGCTGCTGCAACTGTTGCAGCGCCGTGGTGCGGACGATGGGCCGGCCGTCGAAGTCGATGCGATTGCCGATTTCCTCGAAACATTCATACAGGGCGACTTGCAGCGCGGCGGCATCGCCGTCGCGCCGCGCCGCGTCGGCGCAGCGCAGCGCCGGGTGCTCGGCGTCGGCCAGGGGCACGTCGGGTTCGTTGTCGGTGCGGCCCTTGCGAATCGCGCTAAGCGCGTGCGCCTCCTCCGGCGTCAGTGCGGCGGAGTCGACGCCGGCCAGCGCAACGTTGAGTCTGGCGCTCGCTTCGCGCAAACGCGCCGCCCAAGCCCGGTGGCCGCGACCTGCCACCTCTCGCGTGAAGCCGGAGTCGACCGTCGCAAGAGCGCTGACCGCATCCAGCCAATCGGCGTAGGCCGCTTCGGCCGGCGCCAGGGTCGACGTTTTAACCGCCGCTTGCAGCGGCGCCCGCAGCGGCGATGCAAGACTCACCGCGGCCACGAGCAACGTCGTCCAATGTGCGGCGGTCATCGCGCGGCGGTCATGAACGCGCTTCAATGCGCCAGGCGGCCATATTTCTTCAGAACGGCGCGCAACGCCTCGTGCGGTAGGGCGATGACGCGATGATCGTCCACGCCGGTCATGTCCTCGGCGGCTACCATGGCGTTGATGATGGCCTCTTCGGTTGCTTCCACCGTCGCGCGAAACACCGCATCCAAGGAATCGTTCGGCAGCATTTTCAGATCCACCACGTGTCCGGGTGCCGCTGCGCCGGAATTGGCAGTGGAAAAGGCGATGAAGATGTCTCCGGAATCATTCCCCGAGATGCTGCCGTTGCGTCCCAGGCCCAGAGTCACCCGATGTGCGACACGTTTCAGCTGATGCGCGAGCAGCGGCGCGTCGGTGGCAACCACGACGATGATGGAGCCGTGTTCGGCGAGGCCCCAGGGCAGGAACACGTACGGCTCGGGCGCGGGTATTTCCCGTCCCACGGGAATGCCGGCGATCCGCAGATTGTCCCGGGTGCCGTAATTGCATTGCACGAGCACGCCGACCGTGTAGCCGCCCTCCTTGGCGTCCAGGCGGCGCGACGCACTGCCGATGCCGCCCTTGTAGCCGTTGCAGATCATACCGGTGCCGCCCCCGACGTTGCCTTCTGCGACGGCGCCCGCGCGCGCGGTGTCGAGCGCGTGCATGCGCGTGTTCCGCCTTGACGTGGAAGCCATTGATGTCGTTCAGCCAGCCATCCCAGGTTTCGGCTACGACCGGCAGCGACCAGTAGAACCCGGTCGCATCCGCCGCCCGGCGCGCGCCACACGCCACTGGATCACCGCGTCGCGCACCACCCCCACGCTGTGGGTGTTGGTGATCATCACAGGCCCTTCGAGAAATCCCGACTCTTCGACCCATGCCGTTCCGGTCATCTCGCCGTTGCCGTTTTGCGCAAACCAGGCGGCGAACACCGGATTGGTAAGCGAGTCCGGACCGCGAGGCAGCACGGCCGTCACGCCGGTGCGTACGGGACCGCGGCCCAATTGCAATTTGCCCGATCCGGAAATCAGCGTCGTGTGACCGACCGTGACGCCGGCTACGTCGGTAATGGCGTTGTTCGGTCCGGGAGTGCCGTCAAACGGAACGCCGAGATCACGGGCGCGTGGCTTCTCCGCGGGCGCGCCCACGGCCATAGCCGCCACGCACGCCAACGCTGCGAGGACCAGAAACCCGGTGCGAGGCCACCACTTGAGATCAACCAATGAATTGCTCCATAACTGTCGAGGCCGGTTTGCCGTCAAGGCCGCGCTGCTGCGATGGTAAACTAACTGAATGGAATTCAGTCGATTTCGCGCGGCGGGGATACTGTCATTGGTGCTGCTGGCCGTTTGCGCAGGGGTCGTCCCGGCCGCCGCCGCCGAGGATAAACGGCTGTTCATCTATAACTGGACCGATTTCATCAGCCGCAACACCATCCCCGAGTTCGAGAAGCAGACCGGCATCAAAGTGATCTACGATGTCTACGATTCCGAGGAAACCATGGACGCCCGGCTGCTGGCCGGCAGTTCCGGCTACGATGTGGTGGTTGCCTCTACGGAGTACTTCGGGCGGGAAATCAAGGCCGGGGTCTACATTCCGCTCGACCGAGTCCAAGTTGCCGAACTGGAAGAATCTCGATCCGCGAATCCTCGCGATCCAGAGCGCTCATGATCCTGGGAACTTGCACTCGGTGCCCTACCTGCACGCCATCAATGGCTTTGCGTACAACGTCGACATGATCAAGGCGCGCATGCCGAACGCGCCGGTCGACAGCCTGGACATGCTCTTCAAGCCGGAAATCGTCGCGAAATTCGCCGATTGCGGCGTGACTCTGCTCGACTCGGCAGCCGACACTCTGCTGCTCGCGATGAAATATCTGGGTTTGGATCCGAATTCCACGAAGCGTGAAGACTATCAGGCGGCGGAGGCTCTGCTTCTCAAGGTGCGCCCCTTTATTCGATCCTTCGATTCTTCCGAATACTTGAACGGGCTGGCGAACCAGGAGATCTGCATCGCGATGTCCTGGTCGAGCGACTATGCGCTGTCGAGGGCGCGCGCAAGGGCGGTGGGCGTCAACGTCAATCTGGCCTTTACCGTGCCCAAGGAGGGCGCCAACCAGAATTTCACTTCCATGCTGATCCCCGAGGGCGCACCTCATCCGGAGGCCGCCTACCAATTCATCAATTTCATGCTGCGCCCGGAGGTGATCGCCGAGGTCACCAACGAGATTTACTACGGCAATGACAATGCCGCCTCGCGCTCGCTGATAAATCCCAGTATTCTCGCCGACGAGACGCTGTATCCGACGCCGGCAATCGAGGCGAGGCTATTTCGGGCCGATGAAGCCTCCGCCGCGACCGAACGCATCCGCACGCGCACGTGGACACGAGTGAAGACCGCCAAATGACCGATCAGATCTGCAGCAGGAGCCGCGAGTGGTGTGGTGAGCTTTCACCGCATGGAAGACGGCACCCGCGAGGACTACGAATTGCTCGAGCGCGCCGAGCGCGAGTATGTACGGGCGTTGCCGGACCGCATCTTGGCCGCGCTCGGAAAATTGGATCAGTCGCTGCCGGGATACCCGGTCAGCCGTCTCGAACACTCCTTGCAGGCTGCGACCCGCGCGCTCAACGATGGCGCCGACGATGAGCTCATCGTCGCCGCGCTCATCCATGACGTCGGCGACGACCTGGCGCCGTACAACCACGCCGAAATCGCCGCGGGCATCATCCGGCCTTATGTGCGCGCCGAGGTGACGTGGATCGTCGAACAGCACGGGCTGTTTCAGACGTATTATTACGCACATCACAGCGGCCGCGATCGAAATGCCCGCGAAAAGTTTCGCGGCCACCCCTGGTTTCAGGCCTGCAAGGATTTCTGCGCCAATTGGGATCAGTGTTCGTTCGACCCTGGGTTTGCCTCCGCGCCCCTGAGTGCGTTCGAGCCGCGCTTGCGCGAGATATTCGGCCGTCCCGCGCACGACCCCCGCTTCGCGGGTCCGCGGCCCTGAGAAATGAGCATTCGGGTCAGCGTTCGGCCATCTGCGCGTCCAAGACGCGCTGGCGTTCGGCGCGGCGCATGAGATAGCCGGCCAGAAGTACGCAGGCGCCGACCAGACAGATCATCAAGCTGGCGAGCGCGTTGATATCGGGGCTTACCCCCAGCTTCACCTTGGAGAAAATGACCATGGGCAGGGTGCTGGCTCCCGGGCCCGACACGAAGCTCGATATCACCAAATCGTCGAGCGAGAGCGTGAAGCTGAGCAGCCAGCTCGAGGCCAACGCCGGCGCGATGCCGGGCAGGGTGGTGTCGATGAAGGCGCGCACCGGGCCTGACCCCAGATCCATGGCGGCTTCTTCCAGCGACCGGTCCGCGCTCGCCAGCCTCGACTGCACGGTTACGGTCACATAGGCGCTGCAGAACGCAATGTGCGCGATCACGATGGTCGTGAAACCGCGATGCGGCCAGCCGATGACATGCAGCATCGAGACGAACAGCAGCAGCTGGGTGATGCCGGTGATGATCTCCGGCATGACCAGCGGCGCATTGACCATTCCCGTCAGCAGCAGCCGGCCGCGAAACACCTTGAAGCGCACCAGGGAAATCGCCGCGAGCGTGCCCAGGATGACCGCGCCGGTCGACACCACGACGCCGATCTTTGAGCGAAGCCAGGCCGCGTCGAGGATCTGGTCGTTGTGGACGAGCTCCGAGTACCAGCTGGTTGAGAAGCCGCCCCACACGCTCACCAGCGCCGAAGCATTGAAGGAATAGCCGATCAAGACCAGGATCGGAATGTACAGCACTGCGATTCCGATGCAGAGGATGGACACGAGGAAGGGCGAGATGCGGTTCTCCACGCCTACGCCTCGAGCTGCTTGGTGCTGTAGTGCTGGTAGAGGGCGATCGGGCCGACCAGCAGCACCAGAAATGCGATGGCCACGGCGGAGGCGACCGGCCAATCGCGATTGCCGAAGAATTCGTCCCAGAGCACGCGGCCGATCATCAGATTGTCCGGACCGCCGAGCAGGGTCGGAATGACGAATTCGCCGATCGCCGGGATGAACACCAGCATGGAGCCGGCGATGATCCCGGGTACGGACAAGGGCAGAGTCACGTCGAGGAAGGCGCGCCATGGCGGGCTGCCCAAGTCGCGCGGCCGCTTCCAGCAAGGAATGATCCAGTTTCTCGAGCGTCGCGAACAGCGGCAGGACCATGAAAGGCAGGTAGGAATAGATGATTCCGAGGTACACCGCGAAGGTCGTGCGCATGATCTGCAGCGGATGGTCGATCACGCCCAGCCACAGGAGGGCGGTATTGAGCAATCCGGTCTCGCGAATGATCCCCTCGAGGGCGTACACGCGCAGCAGGAAGGAGGTCCAGAACGGCAGGATGATGATCAGCAGCAGGATGCTTTGCGTGCTCTTGGAAGTCCGCGCGATGCCGTAGGCCATCGGATAACCTATGGCGAGACAAATGAGGGTGGAGAAAAATGCGGTCTTCAGCGAGTAAAGGTACGAAAGGCCATACACTTCGTCGCTGAACAAGTACTTGAAGTTGCCGAGATTGAGCGTGAGATGGATGTGCCAGTCGGGGCTCACGGATAGAATGTCGGTGAAAGGCGGCACCCGCACCGCAGTGTCGGCAAAGCTGATCGTCAAGGCAAAACCAAAGGGGATGAGAAAGAAAACCAGCAGAAACAGCAGCGGCGGCAAGATAATGAGCCACTTCGCGCGGCGCTTCAGCCATTGCCCTCGCAGGCGCGCCGGCGCGGCTGAATCATCGCGTACCGCTGTTATCATGAGTCCTTAAGCCGAAGCATGCGTAATCTCAAGAAAAAATCCGAAAAATCGGCGCGCGCTCCACGCGCCCGCAATGCGCACGGGCGGCAGCGCCAGCGCTTGATCGACGCATGCATTTCCGCCTTGCATATCTACGGGCCGTCGCGAACGACGGTCGAAAAAGTGGTGGCCATCGCCAAAATGTCACCCGGCATCGTTCGATTCTACTTCGCCTCCAAAGCGTCAATGCTGGTCGCGTCTCTGCAATTCCTGGCCGCCGAGTTCGAGGAACAATTGCTCGTGCCCGTGACGCGGCTCAGATCCAGACCGGTTGCCGCTTTGGAGCTGATGGTCGACCTGTATCTCGACCCTGAGATCGCCAGCCCGCGCAAAGTCTCGGTTTGGTATGCGTTTTGGGGCGAGGCGAGTTCACGGCAGGAATACTACGATATTTGCGGGCAGAAGGATGAGAGCTTTGCGGCTTTGGTGCGCGAGCTCATCGAGCGGCTGATCCAGGGCTCATCCCAGCCGCACCTGGATCCGGATGGGATTGCGCTCGGCCTCATCGGGGTGCTGGAAATGCTGTGGCAGGATTTCGCCTTTCGGGCGGAGGCGGATATCGATCGCGCCGCCGCCAAGCGCCGCGCCATGGCCTATCTGCGCTCGATCTTCCCCGGGCAATTCTCCGATCCAGCACTCGACGCCGCTGCACCGTCGCGCGCCAAGCGGCTTCCAGGGTGGACGTACTCGAACGCGCCTCTGTCCGCGATCGAGCGTGAAACATTGTTCCAGGGCGCCTGGCAGCTCGTCGGGCATCAGGGGCAGATTCCGCGCGGCGGGGATTTCCTCGGCGTCGACCTCGGCATCGAGCGCGCATTGGTGGTGCGCGATGCGGCGGGCCACGTGCACGCATTTCGCAACAGCTGCAGCGAGGCGCCGCACATCCTCAATGCGGCTCGCTCCGGGCACGTCGATCTCATTCGCTGCGCGGTGCATGGACTGCAATTCGAGCTCGACGGTACCCGCCGCGGCGCGCGTGGGTCCGCGGATCTGAAGAGACTGGAAACACGCATGATCGAGGGGCTGATCCTGCTGCGCTCCGCGGATCGACGCCCGCCGCCGGCCGGCACGGAGGATCCTTGGGAGAGTTTCTGGCCGCCCGCGGGATTGCGGCCCTTGGGCCTTGCCGGCCGAGATGAACATTGCCGCGGATTGGAAACTCATCGTCGAACAGTGGCTCGAGTCGCCGCTGATCGAGGGATCGCAGCCCGCCGCCGGCCGTGACTGGACGTGGCGCTCGTATAGGCAGCTCTTGGGATCCGGTGCAGATGGTCGCTGGCAGCGGCGCTTTGTTGCGCCGAATCACGTGATCGAATTACGACCCGACGGCCTCACCGTGCTGCAGGTTCTGCCCCGCGGGCCGGGCCGCAGTGTGTTGCGCAGGCACGATTTCACCCTGTGCGAGGCGGACCGGGCGGCCCGCGCGGCTCGCGTACCTGGCGTCGCGGCTGAACCCGAGTACGCGGCGCATCGGCGATCGCCGTTGCCGAATCGATTCAGACGGGCATCGTCGCCTTCGGTCACGAGGCCGCGGACGGGGCGGGCAGTTCGCCTGCCGCGACGGCGTTCCGCCGGCAGCTGTTCGCGCTCATGCCGATGCTGGCGGCCGCTCGGCCGCCGAACGAGCCTTTGAGAAAAATCACTATACTGACGGGCATTCACCGCAACATCGATGGGGAGCAGCATGAGTGAATTTGACGTCCCTGACCACCAAGGACTGGCACGGGCGCGCCGCCGCGACGCGCTACGAAACCCGGCATTTCATCGACGGCAAGTACGTGGACTCGGTCGCGCGCGGCCGATTCACCGTGGTGAATCCGGCGACCGGAGCGCCGCTGTGCGAGGTGAGCGCCGGTACCGCGGCCGACATCGATCTGGCGGTGGCTGCGGCCAAACGCAGCTTCGCCGCGCGAGTCTGGAGCCGCAAGGCGCCGCGCGACCGCATGGCCATCATGGCGGCGTACAGCCGGCTTCTGCTGGAGAACACCGAGAAATTCTCGCTGCTCGATACGCTGTGCATGGGCAAGCCCATCACCGACATGGTGACCATCGACGTGCCGGCGGCGGCGCGCAATTTCGAGTACTTCGGCGAATTGATCGACAAGATCGACGGCACGGTCACCGCCACCGCCGCGGACGCATTCCATTACATCCTGCGCGAGCCCTTGGGCGTGGTCGGATGCATCGTGCCGTGGAATTATCCGCTGTTGATGGCGGCCTGGAAGGTCGCGCCGGCGCTCGCCGCCGGCAACTCGGTGGTGTTGAAGCCGGCGGAACAATCGCCGCTGTCCGGATTGCTGATGGCGCAGCTGTTCGTCGAAGCGGGTGGTCCGCCGGGGGTGTTCAATGTGGTGAACGGTCTGGGTGAGGTCGCCGGCGCCGCATTGGCGCTGCACAATGGATGTGGCCAAGATCGCGTTCACCGGTTCGACCGAGATCGGCAAGCAAATGCTGATTTACGCCGGCCAGTCCAACATGAAGCGCGTCAGCCTGGAGTGCGGCGGCAAGACTCCGCAAATATTCCTCGCCGACCTGCCTGATCTCGACACGGCGGTGACTTACGCCATCAACGGAATCTTCGGCAACATGGGCGAGGTTTGCAACGCCGGCTCGCGGCTGCTGCTCGATCGGCCCATCGCCAAGGAATTTCTGGCGCGCTTCATCGAACGCGGCAAGGACGCGTATCGAGCCGGGCGATCCGCTCGATCCGACCACCAATTTGGGGCCGCTGGTGACCGCTGCGCATCGCTCGCGGGTCATGAGCTATATCACCCGCGGCAAATCGGAAGGGGCGCGGCTGGAGTTTGGCGGCGGCTCGCCGGATTTGCCCGGAGCCTTCGTCAATCCCACGCTGTTCTCCGGCGTCAACAATCGCATGACCATCGCCCAGGAAGAGATTTTCGGGCCGGTCGCAGCCGCCATCGAGGTGGACGGCCTCGCCGAGGCGCTGACGGTGGCCAACGACTCGATCTACGGGCTGGCGGCAGCGGTGTGGACGCGCGATTTGAGCGTCGCTCACAAAACCGTCCGCGACCTCGAAGCCGGCGTCATCTGGGTCAATTGCTTCGACCACGGCGACATGACGCAGCCGTTCGGCGGCTACAAGCAGTCAGGTCATGGCCGCGACAAATGCGTGGAGAGCCTGATGTCCTATACGCAGACCAAGTCTGCCTGGATCAATCTCGGTTGATCGTCGCGGGCGCGGCGGCGGCGGCGCCGCCGCGGGCCGGCTCATCGTTGGCCGGCGTCAGCCGAGGGCTGCCGCCCTCAAGCAAACTGTTTCGGGGGCGCTCGGCAGAGCAAATTCCGGAATTCGAGCCCGCAGCAGGTTGTGGAATTCGAGCATCCAGCGTTCGAGCTGGGACAGGGGTCCCGGCTTGTAGCTTGCGGACGCCAAACCGCGCTGGACTCGACCGCAGAGCCACTTGTCTTCGTTGTTCACTTGGGTGTTGATGCGCGAGCTCAAGTAGCGGATCGCGCGCATTTCGCGGCGCTCATCGGGTAAACCGAATACGCCGCCGCGAACGCTGCACTTGCCGGGACCGTCGGGCAGCACCTGGAAGAAATCCATTCGCTCGGGATACACGTCAATGCCCAAATTCGGCAGCGCGCTGTAGAAATGCCAGCTGCGACGCTGCGCTTCGGGCAAATGCGAGGTGACGCGGCCGATCAGCCGCTGATACAGGCCTTCCGACCAGCGCGGCGATTCTTTCTCGCGCAGCCAACTGGTGCCGCGCGCGACGCCGGGCACCGACGCCTGATCCTCGTAATCCGGCGTGAACATGCGATACAGGCCGGGGTGCCCGATGGGCACGTGATAGGACTCGAGGTAATTGTCCATGGCGATTTTCCAATCGACGTTCCACGTCTCCTGGGTTATGGGCTCCAAGGGCACCATATCTTCGAGCCGATAGGGCAGGAGTTCCTCGGCCAGCTTGCCCCAGACTTTCGACACCGGCGGCGGGTCGCCGGCCAGACAGACGAAGACGAAGCCGAAGGCGATATCGGTGCGCACCGGCCGCAGCCCGTGCTCGGCGCGATCGAGTCCCGGGAAGCTCTCGCGAACCGGCATGCCGATCAGGCCGCCGTCGTGGCGGTAGGTCCAGCCGTGATACGGACAAGTAATGGTCGCGGGGCAGTTCCCGGAGCCGTCCAGGAGTCGCGCGCCGCGATGCCGGCAAACGTTGTGAAAGCCGCGAATCGAGCCGTCGCGATCGCGCAGGACCATGACGCTTTCCGGGCCCAGATCGAAAGTCTCGTAATCGCCCGGTCTTGGGGATGGAGTTGATATGACACACGATCTGCCAACTCGGCAGCAGGATGCGTTCGAGTTCGAGCCGGGTCAGCTCGCTGTGGTTGTAAACCCAGGCGGGCAATGCGTGCGGCAAGGGGCTTGGGGCCGCGTCGGCGCGCTTCGCGGCGGACAGGTTGGTCATGACATTCCCCGGCTTCGACTTATATGGCCATTTAATGTACGCCGAAGGGCGCATCGCTGGCAAGTCGAAGCAGTGCACCATGGAATACCGGCCCAATACGGTCAATCAGAGGCCTTTTGGCCGAAATCAGCGGCTGCGGGATTTGCTCGAACAAAGCCGTTCCGCGCCGCGTATTATATGTTCATATAATAATTCTGGACGCGCGGCGTGGCGGATGTTACGGTCGCACAAAATTCGCGATACCACCATTGCAGAAGAGAGGACGTCATGGCCAGAAAACTGACCAAGAACAACGCGCATTTTCAACGTGCCGTCAAACGCCTGCCGCTCGGAGTAGCCTCCAATTTTCGCTACTGGGGGGAGGATCGCACCATCTATGTGAAACGGGGCGTGGGCGCGCGCATCACCGATCTCGACGATAACGAGTACGTCGATTATCGCCTGGGGTACGGTCCGGCGATACTTGGCTACGCGCATCCCGAAGTCGACCAAGCGGCTCGCGAGGGCATGGAGGTCGGCGGCGTGTTCGCATTGTCCACGGAGCGCGAGCTCGCGGTGGCGGAGCGCATTTCGAAGATGGTGCCGGCTGCCGAACTCGTGCGCTTTTCCAATTCCGGCACGGAAGCGGTCATGGCGGGATTGCGCCTGGCGCGCGCCTACACGGGCAAGGATGATTACGTGATACTCGAAGGCGGCTATCACGGGCTGTTCGATGCGGCGATGTGGTTCACGCCCATGGACAAATGGTCGCAGGTCGGCGACCCGGAGGTAAAACCCTACAGCGAAGGTGTGCCCATCAGCACGCGCAGCTTTGCGCACTTCGTGCAGGCGAACGACGCCAACCAGCTCGAGGACGTGTTCAAGCGGCATGCGCATCGGATCGCCTGCATGCTGATCGAGCCCATCATGGGCAACTGCCTCGGAATCGCCGCCGAGCCCGAATATCTGCGCGCGGCGCGCGGCCCTGTGCGACAAGCACGGCGTGGTGCTGCTCATCGACGAGGTCAAGACCGGGTTTCGGGTTGCGCGCGGCGGGGTGCAGGAGCTTTACGGAGTCAAAGCCGACCTCTGTACCTTCGCCAAGGCCCTGGCCAATGGCTACCCCATCTCCGTGCTTGCGGGCCGCGAGGAGATCATGCGCAAGATCGGGCGCGGCGTCGCGCACGGCGGCACCTATACGGCACATTCAATTTCGCTGGCAGCGGCCGAGAAAACACTGCAGATTCTCGATGAAACCGATGCCTTGGAACGAATCGCCGACTACGGCACGCGCCTGCGCGCCGGCATGCGGGCCGCGCTCGGCTCCCGCGGTATCGCGCACAGCTTCGTCGGCCATCCCTCCATGAGCGGTCTGTATTTCGCGCACGAGCCGCCGCGCAATTATCGCGCCTGGAAGAGCAGCGATTATTCCTTCTACGATGCCATGGCGCAGGTGCTGCATGACGAGGGCGTGCTGTGCGAACCCGATTCACGCGAACCGTGGTTCGTGTCGGCGGCGCACGATGCGTCATGCCTCGCCGATACCTTGCGGGCGTTCGAGACTGCGGTCGATGCCACCCTGAAGTCGAGCGGCGCCACGCACAAAGTGCCCGCTTGAGCGGCGGCGCTGCGAGAACTCCTGCGGATCTCGACGCCATCATCGTCGGGGCCGGCCACAACGGCTTGGTAGCCGCTTGCTATCTCGCGCGCGCGGGGCTCAAGGTGTTGGTGCTGGAGCGCCAGCCGTATATCGGCGGTGCGGCGGTCAGCCGCAGGCTGTACCAGGATTTCACGTACTCGAATTGCTCGTACGTGTGCAGCCTGCTTCGGCCCGAGATCATCCGCACCCTGGAACTGCCGAAGTATGGACTGCAGGTGATTCCCTACGAAGGCGGATGCACCATGATGCAGGGCGGGGGCCATCTGGCCATGTACGACAATCACGATGCGTTGCGCCGTGAAATTGCCCGGCACTCGAAGCGCGACGCCGAAGCCTACGATCGCTATTCGCGCGATGTGATGCGCCAGTGCAAGTTCATCAAGCCGCTCCTGATGCGCGAGCCGCCGGACCCGACCTCGTTCAAACCGCGGGACATCAGAGAATTGCTCTACCTGGGCAGGCGCTTCCATGGTCTCGGCGAAGAGCGGATGTACGACACGCTGCGCTTCTGGACCATGAGCGCCGCGGATTTCCTCGACGAGTATTTCGAGAGCGACATCGTCAAGGCGCATTTTGCCGGCAGTTCTATCATCGGCACGGCGCTGGGGCCGCGCTCGCCCGGCACCGCCTATGTCTTGCTGCATCATTACATGGGCGACATCGACGACACCGTCGGTGCATGGGGCTTCGCGCGCGGCGGGATGGGCGCCATCAGCAAAGCGCTGGGCGCCTCGTTCGAGGCCAGCGGCGGCACGATCCGCAGTGCGGCGCCCGTGGCGCAAATTCTGGTGCGCAAGGGGCGCGCGTGCGGCGTGGCACTGGCGGACGGCGAGGAGATTCGCGCGCCTTTGGTCATATCGAACCTGGATGTGCGCCGCACGTTTCTCGAGACCATGGATGCGAAGGATTTGCCGGACGAATTCCTGCGGCAGGTGAAGAATTTCAAGATCCGCGGCTCCTCCGGAAAATTGAACATTGCCTTGGATGGTCTGCCGCGATTTCCGGCCATACCGCCCGGTTCGCCGTGCATTCGCGGCGATATGCACGTCACCGATACGCTCGAAATGATGGAGCGCGCGTACGATGATTGGAAGGACGGGCGCTGGTCGCGGGCGCCGTACATCGACATGCTCATTCCTTCGCAAATCGATCCGACGATGGCTCCCGACGGCAAGCACTACATGTCGGTCTTCGTCCAATACTGCCCGTACCAGCTGGCGGACGGTCCGTGGGACGCGGCCAAGCGCCAGGCCTTCGGCGACACGGTGATCAATACCATTGCGCAGCACAGCCCGAATTTCAAAGAATTGATTCTGCACGCGGAAATCCGCACGCCCTGGGACATAGAAAACGAAGTGGGTCTCACCGAGGGCAATATCTTTCAGGGTGAGTTGACCATGGATCAACTCCTGTTCAACCGGCCGGTACCCGGTTACGCACAGTATCGGGCGCCGGTGCGCGGCATGTACATGTGCGGCTCCAGCACGCACCCGGGCGGCGGCGTCATGGGTGCGCCCGGCGCCAATGCCGCGCGCGCCGTGCTGCGCGACCTGGGACGTGCACATTGAGCATGGCCGTTTCCGCCGCCCAACCGCGTTACGACTGCATCGTCATCGGCGGCGGTCACAATGGCTTGGTGTGTGCCGCCACTTTGGCGCGCGGCGGCCGCTCGGTGCTGGTCCTCGAGGCCGCAGCGCAAGTCGGGGGCGCCGCCTCGACGCGCGAGTTTGCGCCCGGCTTCCGCGTCTCGGCCGGCGCGCACTTGCTGCATTTGATGCCGGCGCAATTGCTGCGCGAATTGCAGCTGCCATCGCACGGGCTCGAGTGGGCGGCCCAGGGGATGCCGACCACCGCGCTCGGGGCTGCGGGCGCGTGCCTCAACCTGGGCGAAGCGGGGGCAGGGAGCGGCCTCTCCAGCGCGGACGCGCAGGCCTATTCGGTCTACCAGGCGCGCATGCGGCGCTTCGCCGCGGCACTCGCGCCCGTGCTGTCGCGCGTCCCGCCGCGCCTCGGCACGGCCGACTGGGCCGACCGGCTCGCGCTGCTGCGGATCGGCTGGCAAGTGCGCAAGTTAGGTAGGCGCGACATGCGCGAACTGCTGCGCATCGGCGGTATGAATGTCTTCGATTTGCTCGAAGAGAACTTCGATTCCGCAGCCCTCAAGGGCGCCCTCGCGTTCGACGCCATTCTCGGCGCGAACTTCGGTCCGCGTTCGCCCGGCACGGTGTTGACCCTGTTGTATCGATTGGCCGCGGAGTCAGCCGCGGGCGATGCAGGGCTGTCGCAGCCCAAGGGCGGCATGGGCGCGCTCTGCAACGCGCTCGCCAAGGCGGCGAGTGCGGCCGGAGCGACCCTTCGTACCGGCGCGCCGGTGGCGAGCATTCTGGTGGAAGGCGACCGCGCCGCGGGCGTCGTGCTCGAATCGGGCGAGCGCATCGGCGGCAGGACCGTCATTTCCAGCGCCGACCCGAAAACCACGTTTCTACGCTTGCTCGGAACCCGCCATCTCGATGCCGGCTTCGTACGCCGCGTCAACCATATTCGCTCGCGCGGGCTCGCCGCGAAACTCCATCTGGCGTTGAATCGCACCCCGTCCTTCAGCGGCTGTGCTGCGGCGAATTTACGCGGCCGGCTGCTGATGGCGCCCTCGCTGCAGCACGTCGAACATGCGTACAATCATGCCAAGTATGGTGAGTTTTCGGCGGCGCCGGTCATGGAAATCACCGTGCCGAGCGTCAACGATCCGGCACTGGCGCCGCCCGGACAACACGTGCTGTCGGCCATCGTGCAATATGCACCGTATGCGCTCAAAGAGGGTTGGGCCGCGGGCCGGTCGCGCTTCCTGGAGATCGTTTTGCGGGCGCTGGAAGGGTACGCCCCCGGCATCCGCGGCTCCGTGGTCGGCGCGGAGCTGCTGACACCGCCGGATATGGAACAAGAATTTCGCATCAACGGCGGCCACTGGCACCACGGGGATCTGGCCTTCGACCAGTTTCTCCTGGTGCGGCCGGTGCCGGGGGCCGCCCAGTACCGGACTCCCGTGGAGGGCTTGTTCCTCTGCGGGGCGGGGTGCCACCCGGGCGGCGGCGTGATGGGCATCGCGGGCCGCAATGCCGCGCAGCAGGTACTCCAGTTGAGTTCGACATCGCCATGACCGAATCTTCCGCGCCGCACTTCCAGCAGCCGCTGCTCAAGACCCCATTCCATGCGCGCGCCCGCGCCTTGAGCCAGATCGACAGTTTCATACCGTGGGCGGGCTATACGACGGTCGACGTCTTCACGACGATGGAGCAGGAATATTTTGCGATTCGAAATGCCGCGACACTGTACGACCTGACGCCGATGGTGAAGTACCGCGTGTCCGGCCCGGATGCGTTGGCCTATCTTAATCGGCTCGTCACCCGGGACGTCGCCAAGCTCAAACCGGATCGTGTCGCCTACTGCGTCTGGTGCAACGACGCCGGGCATCTCATCGACGATGGCACGTTGTTTCGTTTGGGAACGGACGAATATCGCATTTGCACGGCGGAGCGCCAAATCGATTGGCTGCTCGATTCCGCGCTCGGCTTCGATGTCGAGATCGGCGAGGTCACCGAGCAGATAGCGGCGCTGGCGATCCAGGGGCCGACCTCCTGCGCGGTGCTCAAGGCCGCCGGTTTGCTGGGAATCGACCGGCTCAAACCATTCGAGATCGGCTACTTTGCACTCGGAACTCGGCAGCTCACCGTATCGCGCACGGGCTTCACGGGCGACCTAGGCTATGAGCTCTGGATGGAGCCAGGCGCGGCCGAGGCCATCTGGGATGCGCTGATGGCGGCGGGACGTTCGCGCGGGATTCGCCCAATCGGCTCGCAAGCCTTGAACGTCGCGCGCATCGAAGCCGGATTCTTGCTGCCGAACGTCGACTTCGTATCGGCCGAACACACGATCCGCACCGGACGCGATCGCTCGCCGCTGGAGTTGGGCCTAGGATGGCTGGTGGATTTCCGCAAGGGGCATTTCACGGGACGGCGCGCACTGCTGAGAGAGTTCACCGACGGGTCGAAGCGGCAACTCGTCGGCCTGGACATCGCCGGCAACAAGCCGGCGCACAATTCCCTGCTGTACACCGACGACACCGGCAAGCGCGAGATCGGCAGCGTCACCTCCGCGATCTGGTCGCCGACTTGCAAGCGCAATATTGCCCTTGCTATCGTCGATGCACCGCATTTCAGGATCGGCTCGACGGTTTGGGCGGAAATCTACCTGAACCGGGAACTCGTTTGGGAGCGTCGAATGTCGCGAGCACAGGTTGTCGAGCGTCCTTTCTTCGCGCCTGAGCGGCGGCGCGCCACGCCGCCCGCGGAATTCTAAAGCGCGTGGCTGCAACACCGAAATCCGTTGCCGACCGGCCCTGGCTCGACCCGGACGCGAAACCGCAGATCGTCATTGAGAGCATCAACAAGGCGTTCGGCGCCTTTACCGCCGTCGACAGCGTCAACCTCCGCATTTACAAGGGAGAGATGTTCGCCTTGGTGGGTGCCTCGGGCTGCGGCAAGACGACGCTGCTGCGCATGTTGGCCGGATTCGCAAGCCCCAGCAGCGGGCGAATCTTGATCGAAGACGTCGACATGACCAAAGTGCCGCCGCACGAGCGCCCGGTCAACATGATGTTTCAGTCATACGCCTTGTTCCCGCACATGACGGTTGAAGACAACGTGGGGTACGGGTTGCGACGGCTGAATTTGGATAAATCCGTCAAGCTCAAGCGAATCCAGGAAGCGCTGGAAATGGTGCAATTGGCGCCGCTGGCGAGGCGCAAACCTCACCAACTGTCGGGTGGTCAACGCCAGCGCGTCGCGCTGGCGCGCGCGCTCATCCGGCGGCCCAAGGTCTTGCTTCTCGATGAGCCCTTGAGCGCGCTCGACAAGAAACTGCGCGAGCAGACGCAGTTCGAGCTGATGAACATCCAATCCCAGGTGGGCATCACTTTCGTCTTCGTGACGCATGATCAAGACGAGGCGATGGCTCTGTCGACGCGGATTGCGGTGATGAATCGCGGCCAGGTCGTACAGGTGGGGACGCCGTCGGAAATCTATGAATTTCCGCAGAATCGCTTCGTGGCCGATTTCATCGGCACCACCAACCTGTTTGAGGGAACCGTGAGCGGCAGTGAGCCTGGCCACATCATCGTGCGCAGCGCCGAGGCGGGTTGCGACCTGATCGTCGATGAACTCGGGCGCTTCGGCAGCGGGCAACGCGTCTGGGTGGCGCTGCGCCCGGAGAAAATCCGGCTCAGCAAGCAGCCGATAACCGGCAACCGGATCAACCAGGTCAAGGGCACGGTTTGGGAATTGGGTTATCTCGGCAACCGCTCGACCTATCGGATCAAGACTGAAACCGGCAAGCTCGTGACCGTTTTCGCACAGAACGACCAGCGCACCTCGGAATGGTCCATCGATTGGAGCGACGAGGTGTATTTGAGCTGGACGGCGAATTGCGCCGTGCTTCTGCACCAGTGATCGACAAAAAGAGGCACGCGACCCATGCAACTACGGACCGGCACTCTCGTCAAGATATCGGGACTCGGCTGCGCTGCTGCTGCTTGGCGCGGCGGCGGCGCTGGCCGGCACAACACAGAACGTCGTGCTGATCGTCAGCGACGGGCTGCGCTGGCAGGAGATCTTCACCGGCGCCGATCCTGCGCTGCTCAACGACAAGGAGGGCGGCAGCTGGCTTGGAGTGCCTGAACTTCGCAAACGCTACTGGCGCGAGAATGTCGACGCGCGGCGCGCGGCGCTGTTTCCGTTCCTGTGGGGGACCGTGGCCAAGCAGGGGCAGATCTACGGCAATCAACTGAAGGGCAGCGTCGCGCACGTTACCAACGGCAAGGCATTCTCCTATCCGGGATACAATGAAATGTCCACGGGCTATCCGAACGACGCCATCGACAGCAACGAGTTCGGACCGAATCCGAATGCGACGGTGTTCGAATGGCTCAACAAGTTCGAGGAATTCCGCGGCAAGGTTGCCATTTTCGGCACGTGGAATGTCTACGACAACATTTTCAACAGGAGCCGCAGCGGGCTCAAGATGCAGACGGGCTGGACCCTGCCGCCTAAGGCGCATGAGACGCCGCGCGAGGCGCTGCTGCGCGAACTGTACGCGACCACGACGCGCTTCGATGACGAGGATACGTGGAATTCCTTTGTGCAGATACCGCTGTTGGACTACGTCAAAACGGCGCATCCCCGCGTGTTATTCGTGGGGTACGGAGAGACCGACAACTGGGCGCATCAGGGCCGTTATGATCTCGTGCTCGAGAGCGCACGCGGCATGGACCGCTTCGTGCACCAGCTGTGGGATACGATGCAGGCCATGCCCCAATACCGCGGCACCACGACCTTCATCATTACCACCGATCACGGGCGGGGCAGCGGGCTCACGGAATGGAAAGAGCACGGCGTGGAGCAGAAGGGTTCCGAGAACATCTGGATTGCAGTGCTGGGTCCGGATACCGCACCGCTCGGCGAGCGCACGCAAGTCGACCCGGTGACTCAGGCGCAAATCGCCGCCACGCTGGCGGCGTTCGTCGGCAAGGATTATCACCGTGACGTGCCCAAGGCGGCAGCGCCGATCGCGGCGGTATTGAGCGGGGCGCGCGAGTAGACCGCGAGGCGCGCGAGTGGACCGCGGGGGGCGAGTGACCGCGGGGCGCGCGAGTGGACCGTGCGGTTACTGGACGGCGACGGCGATGGCGGCGCCGGCCATTGCGGTTCCCGCCCCGCGATTGAGCAGCCGAATCGAACTCGGCTTGCGAAACAATCGCCGCGCTCGCGACGCCGCCCATGCATAGCCACCGAGCACCAGGGGGAGGATCACCGAGATGGCCAAGGCGATGAGAAGGTAGCCCCCGAGCTGCAGGGTTTGCAGTTGAACGACCGCCGGCAGCAGTGCGACGAAGAAGATCATCGGCTTGGGGTTGCCCAGGGTCAGCGTGAGACTGCCGAGAAACAAGCGCAATGGTCTTTGCGAGGCATGCACGTCGGCGACTTCGAGCGGCCGAGGCGGCGCAGTCCAGAGCCGATACGCGAGATACAGGAGGTAAGCAGCCCCTGCATAGCGCACGACCAGAAACACGCTTTGAGCGGTTTGCGCCAGCGCCGCCAAGCCCGCCGCCGCACCGGCAAACCAGAGCAGATCGCCGAGCAAGAATCCGGCAATGAACGGCGGAGCCCCGCGCAATCCGTGCGCGAGCGAGCGGGTGAGCACGGCGGCAACTCCGGGTCCGGGGGTGGCGACCGCCAGCAGGTACACGGCGCAAAAGGCCATGAATCCGTAAAATGACATAGCTTCTCTGGGCGGCTTCGATTCGACCGCGCGGCGTCAGCGCCGTTTTGCCGCGATCACTTCGATTTCGAGCAATGCGCCGGGTGCTACCAACGCCGCGACTTGTACGGCGCTGCGGGCAGGCTTGTTCGGCTGTTCCTTCGTGCCGAAGAATTTGCTGTACCCGGCCATCAGTGCGGGGAAGTTGAGCTTATTGTCGAAGGCCGGATCGGCGGTCATGAAAACCGTCATCTTGACGACATCGCCCATGCCGAGCCCAAGCTTGGCAAGCGTGCCTTGAATCGACGTTAGCACGCTCACTGTCTGGGCCTCCATGTCGCCGTACACGGGCGCCGTGCCCTTGGGTGCATCTTTGTTGATATTCGATGGGAGTGCACCACTGACATAGACCGTGTCGACGCCGGCGGCAACGGTGACCGCCGCGGAAATCGGAAACGGATTGCCATCGGGAAGCGGAGTGCGCACGACCGCTTCCGCGCCCACGGCGACACAGGCCGCCATGGTTGCCAGGCAGCCCAAGGCGAGCCGCGTGCCGAGCCGACATTTGAACTTCAACATCTTTTGATTTCCTATGGCGTCGTTGGGGGTGCGAGCTTCGCAATTTACTGCGGATGGGGTAGCGCCGCCACCTCATTCGCGCTCACGTTGCTCTTCCATTTGTTGCCGAAGTGGCTGCGCACGTAATTGACCACCTCGGCTACCTGGGCGTCGCTCAAGCGGACCGCGCCAAAAATAAATTCATATTGCTGCGGGGGCACGCCGAATGCCGGCATGCCGTTCTTGCCGTTGAGCACGGTCAATGCCACGTACTGCCAGGACACCAAGGCAGGATCGCCGGCCAATTTGGGATAATGCCCTGCACCAACGGCGCCTTGTGCCTGCGCCATGTGGCAGCCCTGGCAAATATGGCCATAGATTTCAGCGCCGCCGGCGTAGCCGATATTTGCGGCCGTGGTCACCGTGGGGCTGTCGGCCCACGCAGCGGCGGCCCATCCCGCGCTCCACAACAATGCCGCAGCCGTACTCGTTCCCGCGCGCGACAGCGGCGACCTCATGCCATGGCTCCAGCCGCTCGGGTACCTGCCGCGACCGCACGCTGATGCAACCGGCCGATGGCGTCGAGCGCCGACGTGACCGCTCCTTCCTGCCAACCGCCGATATAGGAGGCGTGCTCGCCCGCCAGCACGATGCGGCCATCGATGGCGCACAGATCGTCGTAGTGCTTGGCGCGGGTATCGGTGGTCCACAGGCCGAAGCAACCCATGGTGAAAGGCGATCGATGCCAGGCCACGGCCACGCCGTTGTCGAACTCCTGCGGGTATTGAGGGTGAATCTGGCTGCCGTATTCCACCGCCTTGCGCACCCGCTCCTCCGGCGTCATCGCGGTAAATTCCATGGCGTTCGGTCCAAAGAGGTAGCCCCCCAGCAGCACGCCTTTGCCGGCGCTGTGAAACCCGGTGCTCGGATAGCTGATATTCGCGATGGGCAAGTCGGTGTAGGTGATGCCGCCGTAGATGTGCTCGTCCTCCTCCCAGAAGCGGCGCTTGAACTGCAGGCCCACTTTGACGGACGACGCATACGGAACCGCCGCAATGGCGCCGGCCAGGGCGGGACCCGACGTTCATCGGAATCTGCGCGAGGATGGGCAGCGGAATGGTGCAAAGGCACCAGTCCGCGCGGGCCGTGAGCGAGGTGCTCGGGGTGCGTCGTGTCCTCGTACGTCACGGTCACGCCACGGTCGTCCTGGCGGATGTCGATGACCTTGGCGTTGTAGCGAATCAAGGGTCCCAATTCGCGGCCGAAGGCCTCGCCGACCCGGCCCATGCCGCCCACGGGCTGGAACAGCGCCGTTTGCATGTCGAAGCGGTCGCCGCCGGGGATTTGCTGCCAGAGCTTCGAATCCAAAATATCGCTGAGGCCGATGGGCTCGGAGTGAATCGGGCGCGCGGTCAGGCCGCCGCCCGGGTCCTTCTCATAGCCGCGCCGCTCGCTGCTCTTGGCGCTCGCAACATAGGCATTATTTTTGTCGAGCGCGCCCCATTCGCGCAGCGATTCGAGCAGCTTCTCCTGATCCTCTTTGCTGACCGACGCATCCAGGGCGTTTTGCCGCGTGGCCTTGGCCAGGAGCTCAGCCACATGCCCTTGATAGTCGGCCTTGATCTCCCGATAGCGCCGCGGCTTGCCGCCAAAGGCGTGGCTGCTGTGCAGGTACGCGTTGTAGTTCACCTGCACGAACGGCTCGAGGGCCACACCGAGCTTCTTGCAGTAACTCAACATACCGCGGTGATGATAGGGAATTCGCCACGGCCCCGGATTGATGTACAAGTCCTTGTCGAAGCGGCATTCCTGGGTGTGCCCGCCGAGCTCGGTGTAGCTGTCCCCGCCGCGCAAACTCCAATTCCGTCCGCCCGGACGGCCGTTGAATTCCAGGACCTGCACCTGGTAGCCGGCGTTGCGCAGCTCGTAGGCGGCGCTCATCCCCGCCAGGCCCGCGCCCAGGATCAACACGGAGGCGCCGCGGGGCGCGCCTTGCAGGTCGACGGGGCCTCGATAGGGGGAGTCGGCGGCAAACCCCAAGCTGGTCATGGCCTGATACATGGCGGCGCTTCCCGCAGCCACTCCGATCAGGCGCAGCAGGTCGCGGCGGCTCGGAGACGGCACGGCAGAATTGTTTTCCATCCCTACCTCGGCAGTGATCGACGACTCCCGTGCAACCACCGTCGGCGGCGGGCGCGAGGACGTCCACTTATCACATGAAGCGCGGCCGCAATCAAGGCGGACGCGGCGCGGCCGGCGTGCGCCTGCGCGGGGCGAGCGGGGCGAGCGGGGCGAGCGGGGCGAGCGGGGCGAGCCGAGAGTGCAGGGGCGCGCCGCAATCGTCCCGAATTTGGCCCGCAGTCCGACGCCATTTCGATTTTTATATTATACTCGTGACATTAAAAAATGGACTCGGCGAGGTTGGCAATCATGCGGAAAGTGAGGACACTGGGGCTTCTCGGCACCGGCGTCATCGGCGGCGGATGGGCGGCACGGGCGCTGCACTTCGGCATCGACGTGATCGCGGCGGACGTCAAACCGGAAATGGAGGAATGGATACGCGGCGCGGTGGCGAACGCCGAACCCGCCTTGGCGCGCCTGACCTTCGCGCCCTTGCCGCCGAAGGGCACGCTTTCGTTCACCACGGATCTCAAGGTGATGGCGCAGCGCGCGGATTTCATCCAGGAAAACATTCCGGAGCAATTGCCTTGAAGCAGCGCATGCTCGCCGAGGTCAGCCGGTACGCGACGGCCGGACGTGATCATCGCGTCGAGCACGTCGGGTCTGACGCCGACCGATTTACAGCGCGACATGGTTGCGCCCGAGCGCTTCTGCGTCGCTCATCCCTTCAATCCCGTGTATCTGCTGCCGTTGGTCGAGCTCGTCGGCGGGGAGAAGACGGCCCAGGGCACCATCGACGCGGCGGCGAAGTTTTTTACCTACATCGGCATGCACCCTCTGCACGTGCGGCGCGAGGTGCCCGGGACATCTGACGGATCGCCTGCAGGAAGCGCTATGGCGTGAGATCCTGCATCTGGTGAACGACGGGGTGGCGACCACGGGCGAATTGGACGAATCCATCATCTACGGTCCGGGGCTGCGCTGGGCGGCGATGGGCACGAATCTCATCTATCACCTGGCCGGCGGCGAAAGCGGCATGCGGCACATGCTGGCGCAGTTCGGCCCCTGTCTCAAGTGGCCGTGGACCAAGCTCGAGGCGCCGGAGCTCACGGAGACCTTGATCGACCGCATGGTCGAGGGTACACAGGCGGAGGCCGCGGGCCGCTCGATTCGGGAACTCGAGCGGCTGCGCGACGATTACCTGGTCGCGATCCAGCAGGTGCTTCGCCAATACAACATCGGCGCCGGTGCGACCTTGCGTTCGCTCGAGGAGCGGCTGCACCGAGATGCCGCAGCCGCGCTCACGGGCAGCGCGCCGATGAGCCCGGGAAGCCGCTGCGGCTGGCGGAGGCCGTCGTGAGACCGGAATGGGTGGACTACAACCGTCATATGTCCGACTTCCGCTACGGGCAGGTATTCGGCGACGCCATGGACGCATTGTTCCGCCGAGTGGGAGTGGACGAGAGCTATCGCGATCGGCGGCCGCATGTACTACAGCGTCGAGAACCACGTCATGCATCTCGGCGAGGCAAAGGCGGGCGAACCGCTGTACGTCACGACCCAGGTACTCGGCGGTGGACGACAAGCGCCTGCACGTCTTTCATCGCATGTACCGCGGCCGCGACCACCAGCAGATTGCCACGGCCGAACAAATGTACCTGCACGTCGACACCAAGGCCGCGCAAGGCGGCGCCGGCCGATGCCAAGGTCCGCGCCAAACTCGAGGCGATTCGCGCCGCACATGCCGGATTGCCGCTGCCGCCGGAAGCCGGCCGCGCGATCGGGCAGGCGCGAATGCCGCACCGGCTCCTAGCCCGCCATGCCGAAAATCGTCGATCACGCCCAGCGGCGCGAGGAAATCGCCCACGTCGCCTGCCAAGTGGTCGCACGATACGGATTCGAGCAGGCGACGGTGGCGCGCATCGCCCGCGCGGCGGGCTACACGACCGGGATGGTGGCCCATTACTACGAGTCCAAGCAGGAAATCATCCTGGCGGCGCTGCGCCTGATGCTGCTGCGAATCGAGCAGAGATTGACCCGCGAGCGCGAGAGCGCGAGGCGAATCTGCTGGACGTGCTCTCCGAAGCGCTGGCCATCGATGCGCAGCGGTTCACCGAATGCGCGTTCTGGATGGCCTTTTGGGGCCAGGTGTCGGCGGACAAGAAGCTCAAGCGGCTGAACGTCTGGGTGCATCGGGAGTACATGCGGCTGTTCGCGCGGTGCTTCGCGGAGTACTGGCGGGAATGGCCGGCGTGGCCGCCACCGTGCGCGATCAAGTGCTGCGTTCGGTGGTCACCTTCATGAACGGTTTGACGGCAAGTGCGGTCACGAGCCCGCGCGATTGGCCCGCCGACATGCAGGTCGGCAGCTGCGCCTGCAATTGGAGCTTTTGCGCCACTGGGCCAAGACGCCGCGCTGACGGCGGAAAGGACTCAACATGGATTTTTCGCTCAACGATGAACAGCAGATGGTCGTCAAGACGACGCGGGAATTCGTGCTCAACGAACTCTACCCGCACGAGAAGGAGGTCGAAGAGACCGGCGCGTTGCGCGAGGATCTGCACCGAGAACTGAAGGCGAAGGCCATCGAGGCGGGACTGTATGCCGCCAACATGCCCGTGGAGGTGGGCGGGGCGGGGCTCGACACCGTCACCTGGGTTCTCTACGAAAAGGAGTTGGGGCGACCAGTTACGCCCTGCATTACTCCTGCGTCGGCCGGCCTTCCAATATCCTGCTGGCCTGCGAAGGGGAGCAAAGAGAACGCTACCTGCTGCCGACCGTGCGCGGCGATCGGGTGGAATGCCTGGCCATGACCGAGCCCGGCGCAGGATCGGATCTGCGCGGAATGAAGACCACGGCGGTCGCGGCGGGCGATGATTTCATCATCAACGGCACCAAGCATTTCATCAGCCATGCCGACCATTCGGATTTCGTCATTCTGTTCGCGGCCACCGGCGAGGAGGCGGCGCGCACGGTGCGCGCAAGAAGATGACGGCCTTTCTCATCGACATGGGACATCCGGGATTCGTGGTGCGTCCCGGATACAAGAACGTGTCGCACCGCGGCTATACCAACAGCATTCTCGAGTTCAACAATTGCCGCGTTCCGAAGTCGGCGATATTGGGCGAACTGCATCGCGGCTTCGAGGTGGCCAACACGTGGCTGGGCGCCACGCGACTGCAGGTGGCCGCCACCTGCCTCGGACGCGCCGAACGCGCGCTGGAATTGTCGACGCAGTGGGCCGTCGATCGCGTGCAATTCGGTCAGCAAATCGGCAAGTTTCAAGGCGTGAGTTTCAAGCTCGCCGACATGGCGGTGGAATTGCGGGCCGCCGAACTGTTGGCGCTGGAAGCCGCCTGGAAGCGCGATCGAAAGATCGACACGCGACATGGACATGGCCA
>CAVUYL010000022.1:0-12461 GCA_963745705.1 uncultured Gammaproteobacteria bacterium
CAGCACGCTCAGACAGAATTTGAGAGAGCGCTCGCGCAAACGCATTTCATGAAACCACTACTCTGCATAGGGTGCTTGGCGGCGGTAACTGTCCTTCGTGCCACCGGTTGAGCGATTTAAGTTAGAGTCAACCGGGGACTGCTAGCGATTCTTGGGAGGAATCTCGATCATGCGGTATTTAGTTATTGCATTGTTGCTTTGGATTGCTGGATCTGAGCTTGTATGTGCCGCCGATGCTGCCACAAATTCCGATGCGGCGAGTGCAGAAGTCGCCCCGTTGTTAGCGGAAATGGGCGCGGCCGCGAACGCCCACGATGTCGATCGCCACGTGGGCTTCTACGCTCACGATGACTCGGTCGTCTTCATCTTCAACGGAGAACCGACTATCGGATGGGAAGCGATACGCCAGAAGCAACGGGAGGTTTGGAGAAATGGTACTTCAGACGTTGTTTACACGATGCAGGGGAGGCCGACCTTTCTTATGCCAGCTCCCGGTCTGGTTGTGACCACCATTTATTTGAAATCACGTCGCACGATACCCAATGGTCAGATAGCTGTTGGCGAATTCGCCGTTTCCTCGCTATGGCAGAAACGTCCCGAAGGCTGGCGAGTGATCTATTCACACGAATCCACCACTCGGTAACTCATGGCCCGAGGAAACCTCGGCATATTTAGGATGCCGCAAAGCCGCCGAAAACCACACCTTAAAGCCGCCATTCAAGCTGCGAAAGGAGCGCCCGAAGTTGATCGCGCCTGCGACATCCGTGATGATGCAGGGATAGCCGTAATACAGAAGCAACTAGTGACAATTGATGGCTCTGACGCTGCCCCACCACATCCCGTGCCTGACTTGAGCATTGATCCGGTCGGCGCGACAACTACTGTCAAGGAGTCCACCGATTCCATGCTCGACGTTCATCCACCTCATGAAGCCATTCAAACCCGCAAAGGGTTCTTTCTTCACATTGCGACCATCACGATAGGCCTGCTAATCGCGATTGGTCTTGAGCAAACGGTCGAGTATTTCCATCATCGCAGCGTGGTGCGCGAGACCCGCGAGGCGCTCAAGGAAGAGAAGCAGGAAAATATCCGTCGTTTTCATAAAAATGTTGCACTTCATGTGATGATGATGGGTTATCTGCATAACAACATGAGAATCTTCGAGTATTTGCGCGAGCACCCCGGCACACCGCAAGAGAAATTACCCGGTGTTCTTTACTGGGCCATCGGTATGCAGGAGCCGACAGAGGCAGCCTGGTCCACCGCGCAGCAGACCAATTCGCTCTCATTGATGCCTCGCGCCGAAGTGAACGCGTTGACCGAGATGTACGCCAAGCTCGATTACTCATGGCATGTCTATCAGCCGATTTTCAACGCGTTGGCGCGCAGCGCGGATTATTTCACACGCACCGCCGATGCATCCTCGCTTGCCCCGGCGGAGATCAACGCCGAGATAGATCAACTGAAGGGCACACAAGCCATGGAAGCCGTCTACGGCGACACCCTTTCATGGGTCGGGCGCCTGCCCGACTTCGGCCCGGTACCTGATTACTGGCAGATGTTGCCGTTCTATCATATGCACGAGTATTACCAATGGGTCGCGGCACATCCCGAGGTCGCCGTCCAGTCAGACGCGGATCTCGACGCTGCCAAGTCCCACGCCGGACTGCCTCCCGATACACCGGACATGCGCTCCAGGCTGCTGCACAAGTAACCGCTTGTCACATTTTTCAGGCGAACGCTCGATATAAGGAAATTTCCAAAAAAAGATGCTTTGTATTCCCTCACTGAGTGCCGAGAGGCGCATAGGCGCGCCCTCTTTTTCTGCTTCCGGAAAGCTGCCGGTCGTGATAGACCGCAACGGGTCTCGGTCGGTGGGCGTGCTTTGCCGAGCGTCGCGTTGCCGATTTGAATGACGCCCGCGTTGGGGGGCGCAAGAAAAAGGCGGCACCCCTCGCGGGACGCCGCCGGGTTCTCAAAACACTCGCGCAGGGCTTACTCGCTCCACGGAGTGCCGGGCAGCACCGCTGTGCCCTCGATCTGCACACCCAAGAGGCTCGCGGGCGAGAGGCCCAGCGCCTTCAGGATGGTTGGGGCCACCTGCGTGGTCGCCACGGGCACGGTGACAGTACGGCGCTCGAGCGAGGGGTGCGAGACGAGCAGCATCACGTTGGTGTCATCGTGCGCAAAACCGCCGTGCTCGGCGTGCTTGGCGGTGCTGCCGGAGTAGGTCACGCCGACGTTGGAGGCGACGACGATGTCGGGCGTGCGCGGATCTCCCTTGGGCGGCAGGCCGGGCGCGTTGAACAGCTGCGTGATAGCCGGGCCGTAGAAGATCTGCCCGACGCCCGCCACGTTGTTACTGGCCGGCGAGCTTGACTCGATCAGCGCAGCCTCTGTGGCAGCATCGCAGGTCGAGCGCAGCCACAGGAGCGACACGTCATCCTCAGTCGGACCGATCTGGTTGCCGGCGTTGGACTCGGAGTCCGGCAGGCAGCTGTCGATGATCCGCGAGGGTGAGGTGGTTACCGGGCCCGCGGACGAGATCCCCACGTAGCGCGCGGTGTCGATCGGGCTCTGGCCGTGCTTGGCGGTGATGATCATCAGCGTCGAGTCGAGCAGGCCCTGCTTGCGCAGCTCCGCGACGAACTGGCCGATCGTGGCATCGACGTACTGGATCTCATTCACCAACGCCGGGTTCGGCGTGCCGCCGGCGTCGCTGTAGCCGCCCACTCCCGCGGCGGGCTCGATCAGCTTCTGCCCCACGCTCACCGACTGGTAGTTCATGCCGAAGACGTTCGGCACCGGCGCGCGCGCGGAGCGGTTGTGTTTCCAGCCGTCGATCTGGTTCAAGATACCCTTGACCTTCAGCTGATCGTAGCACTGGATGTTCACGAACGAGTTGGTCCAGGCCGTGAGGTCGGAGCTCGGATCCTGCACCTGGTCGCAGTGCACCCCGGTCGGCGTCGCCACTCCGGGCAGTCCCACCACGTTGGAGTTGATCTCCGGGGCATAGAAGTCATCGAGGTTGTGTGGCAGGTTCACCGGCATGCCGCTCTGCGGGCCCGACACCGAAGCGTAGGCCGGATGCTTATCCGACCAGGCAGCATAGCCGCCCGCCTGATGGATCACGCTGAAGATCGTGTTGAGGCGCACGAAGTTCCACGGATACACCGGCGCGCAGCCGTGCGCCGGATCGCGCACCAGCCTCTGCGGATCGATGGAGGCGGCCGTGCCGTCCGTCAGGCCGGCGCCCGGGGCGCCGCCGTTCACCAGTCCCTGGTTGATGTCGATGCCTTCCTCGTACTCGGTCGTCGTGCCGGGGAACTGACCCGATGTGCAGTTGCCGGCGGAAAGACCGTTGCCGGTGGTCACGGCGGGCGGTGCCAGCGAGCGGTCATAGGCCACGTCGTAGTACACGCCGAGCGAGCGCGGCAGGCCGCCGCTCACGATGGACATGAGGCCGGGGAAGGAGTCCGACGGACGCGAGGTGTTGGAGTCGAGATAATCGACGCCGTGCTCGCGCAGCTCCGCGAGGCGCGGGCAGTAGGAGGCGCCGTTGTTGACGGACGCAACCCCGTGTACGCAGTTGATGAAATCGATCGAGTGCATCCCGTCGATGCTGATTAGGAGCACGTGGCGAATCCCTTCGCGATTCAGGCTGGGCTCTGCTTGCGCCGTTACGGCAACCGCACTCGCGCCGAGTGCTAGGCCTGCGAGCAGTGCCGCGGTGCTGGAAAAAACGCGCATAAAATGGCTCCTTGTTAGTTTGGGGAAGCGTGAGTGTAGGGGCGCGCAGTTGCAGCTTTATGACGCCTACAAGCGGCGCGGTACGCGCCGATTGGCGGGAAGAAAACGTTTCAGCGCCGGCTATTACCGGAAGCCCTCGGGTAAGAAGCCCTATCTGATTGGGTTGCCCGATACCTGCCGCTCACCGCTGGCAGGATTGGTCCGACACAGGAAATTGAAGCGCCAATGGCAACAACCAGCCCCGAACCGGGCACTGGGCATGCAATTTCGCTCGCCCGAGACCTGTCATTCGGCGCAACAGGCTGTTAGCGAGTTTTGGTCCGTCGAGTTGATGCCGTGAATTGTTGTGTATCTGAGAATAGGATGGGGGATCTCGGCAAAAAAGCTGATTATTGCGCTCGCGTGAGATCCTGCACCCAATTAGTCTCCCAAGTCCTACCACCATCCGGCGAGAAAGCCTGTTCCCAGTGGCACGATTTGGGGGTGATCTCGGACCATATGAATCTTATGCGGATCGGTTTCCCGTTGAAGGTATCGTCCGCGTAGAACGTTCCGACGCCATTGTGAAAGCTGCCCCTGACGGGCGGATCCAAGGGCGCCTGTGGCGTGCGGCTGTCCATCCACCAAATTGACCACTGCCGCGACTTGGCGTCGAACGAACGTGGAGCCACACCGCGATAAGTGCCGCCCGGAACCTCGAACACGTCATCGTCTACATTCGCGTAGCCACCCATCAGCGGTTGACTGACCAATGTCCCTTCGAATTCGATCCACTCGCGATTGTTGGCGAGCCGCTCCTTCAGCTTTCGGTGATGGACTCGCCAGCGACCCACTAAGAAATCGAAATCATGGAGTGCGGCCACCGGACTCGCTCCCTGACTCTCTTTTCCCGAACCCGGAGAAGACTGTGCTACCGAGCACACCGGCACAGCCATTACGACGCTTAGCGATACTACAACGATCATCTGGCGATGTATCTGCACGGATGATTTCCCTTCTGTTCGTAACGGCGATCGATTGGATGGGCAGAGGCGGGAGTATAAGCTGGGCGGCACAGAAATTCGCTTTCCAATGGTTGCCGTCCGTGAAACCTGCACGAGGGTTCATTGATCGAGTGGAAGTTTGCGTCGCGTTTAACCGGATGCGACCGGCAGGTCGCGGCGTCTTGCGTTTTCCAGGCATCTGGTTCCAAACGGCCAACAGCAGCCGCTCAAGCTTCGATTTTAATTTTCCTTATAGTGGTCACTGACCCCGCAGCCTTCAGGAGTTGTTGTGGAGCGTAAGTCTGACGACAAGGAGCGGTTTGACTGCCGCGGTGCTGCACGGGGTAACATTGACCGCACAGGGATAGGTGACGTTCGCGGAAATGGCTAGTGCTCACGCAAAACAATAAGACCGGGGACGCATTCCCGTGACAGAGCCTTCGCGCGCTGTATTCCTGAGCTACGCCTCGCAGGATGCCGAGGCCGCGCAGAGGATTTGCAATGCGCTACGCGCCGCTGGTGTCGAGGTTTGGTTCGATCAGAGCGAGCTTCGCGGCGGCGATGCGTGGGATCAGATGATCCGCAAGCAAATTAAGGCATGCGCTATCTTCATTCCGGTGATCTCCCGCCACACCCATGAGCGCCGAGAAGGCTACTTCCGGCTCGAGTGGAATCTGGCCGTAGATCGATCAAGGCTGATTAGTACCACTCAAGCCTTCCTCGTTCCGGTCGTCATCGACGATACGCGTGAGGATGATGAGGAGGTTCCTGAGAAGATCCGAGACGTTCATTGGACTCGCTTGTCCGGCGGGAGGACTCCGCCAGTCTTCGTCGAGCGCATCCAACGTCTGCTGTCGGGCGAGCCCGCCGGCGCGGCGTACCATACCCCCTCGGGCGGCAACTCTGTGGCGAATGCGGCACCGGCCCCAGGCGGACTTATCCGCCGGCGGATGGGACTGTTGTACGGGGTCATTGCAGCAGTGCTACTCGTGTCACTCGGGTATCTCGAGATGGAGCGGCAAAGCCGAGCGAAGCTGAGCAGCCCAAGCGCGGCCTCCATCGCCGTGCTGCCCCTCGCGAACGAAAGCGGAGATGCAAGCCATCGAGTGCGAGGGCGGGGCGATGGCCAGGGGTGGTGCAGGTTTCGTGATCCAGGGCCTCTGAACCAACACGTATGCGACTACCGCGGCGAGGGCGAAGGTGATCCCCAGCCCTGCGGGTTTAAGCCGCGAGAACTTGCCTAAGGGGGCTGCCGGACGCCCCCACGCCAGGGTGGGTAATTGAGCGGACTCTCCTGACAGCAGACGCTGAATGCGCGTGACGAACTCGGGTGTCGTCTCACCTGCGGGCAAGTGCGTCCACTGCACCTCGCGGAATTTCTCCGGCACGTTTTCATCGTCATCGGCCGTCTCATCGATTACCACAGGCACGAGGAACGCCTTGTTTGCCATGATCAAGTGCGAGCGGTCGACGGCGAGCTTCCATTCGAGCCGGAAATAGCCTTCCGCTCGCTCGTGGGTGTGCTTCGAGATGAGGGGAAGGAATAGCGCGCAGGTCTTGATCTGCTTGCGGATCGACTGATCCCAAGCGTCTCCGCCCCGTAGTTCGCTCCGGTCGAACCACACTTCGACGCCCGCTGAGCGCAGTGCCGCGCAGATGCGCTGAGCTGCCTCGGCGTCCTGGGAGGCATAACTCAGGAATACCGCTCCAATCGGTGTATTCGGCTTAGGCGACTCTTGCCCCATCCGGGCCTCTTGATCTTGTACCGCCCTGGGAGAATGCCCTAAGGTGCCAGTCTCAGGCAACGCAGCTATACGAGAGTCCGCTTCAACGCAGGACAATGACCGGTATCGGGAAAGTTCGAGGACCGCTCCGGGTCGACTTGCGACCATCGCCGTGACTCGGCTCCGCGATTGGCGCCAAGCGGCGCGAACCGCGGTCTGCTTATTGTCCTCTACCGGCCTTGGATGGACTGCCGGTACTTTATTTGTGTCAGTGAGGTTACGATGCCAGGAGATTATTGAGTGGGAGTGAATCATGCCGTTCGGGATTTATCACCTTCATTTTTCGACGGTCTCGGTGATCGATTTCTCCAGAACGAAGGTCGCTCGAGGCCTCAATGATATTTGAAACGGTGGCCACCGGCGGTTGCCGGTCATATGTCGTCGGCTGCGAGGCTACTTGCGCCGCGGTATTAATCGACCCGGAACTCGGGCAGAGCGACCGCTACATCGCGCTGACCGCGCGAGAGGGTCTGCGTATCCGGTATCTCATCGATACCCATACGCACGCAGATCATTTCTCGGCAACGCAACAACTCGCGCGCCAACTCGGAGTGCCGGTAGTGATGCATGCCGCAAGCCCAGCGCCATTCGTCGATCTGCGTTTGCGGAGCGGTGAACTGCTCGTTATCGGAAAGCTGCGGCTACAAGCGCTCCACACTCCGGGCCACACGCGCGATTCCATGTGCCTGTGTGTCGAGGATCGCGTATTTACCGGCGATACGCTCCTCATCGGCGGAACGGGGCGCACCGACTTGCCCAGCGGCGATGCGGGAGCACTCTATGAGAGTCTGTTCGAGGGCGTGCTGAAGCTCGATCCGGCACTAAAGATCTTTCCAGCGCACGAATACAAGGGACGTTCCCATTCGACCATCGGCCAGGAGCTGGCTGAGAATCCGCGGCTGCAAAAAGGCGACCGCGGCGCCTTTATCGAGATGATGCAAAGTCTCAATCTCACGATGCCGACGCACATCACCGAGGCGCTGCGCACCAATATGACTGGCGGCAAGACGGTGGCCCAGATGCTCTCGGAGGCCTCCGCGGGCGTGCCGTTCATGTCGCTCGGCGAACTCAATGCACGCATCGAATCCGGGAGTGATGACTTGATCGTGCTCGACGTGCGCGAGCGTGACGCCTTTGAAGCGGGTCATATCTTAGGGGCACGATTGCTGCCGCGCGGTCAGCTGGAGTTGCGAGTCAACGAGGAATTGACTGATCCCACCCGGAGGATTCTGGTCTATTGCGAGTTTGGCCGCGTCTCGACGCTAGCGACCGCCACGCTGCGCCAGATGGGTTTTCAGGGCGCCGTTGCGTTGGACGGCGGCATGAAGGCGTGGCGCGAAGCAGGCTACACGGTGAAGGCAGGCAAAGAACCGTGAGCGGCGCCGGCGTGATGCCGGCGCATGTATGAATTGTCCCGTCGCGGCATGAACGGAGGGCTATTCCTTGGAGCTTTCTGCCTATTTGCATCGCATACAATTTGACGGCAGCGTGCTGCCGGATCTCGCGACGCTCAGAGCGATACATCGAGCTCATCAATACGCGATTCCGTTCGAAAATCTCGACGTGCTGCTGCGTCGTCCGGTCGTCCTGGACCCGGAGCCGAATTACTGCAAGATCGTCTGCCGGCGACGTGGCGGCTGGTGCTATGAAATGAACGGTGTGATGGGATGGGCACTGAAACAAGTGGGTTTCGAAGTGATGCGCATGAGCGCCGGTGTGATGCGCGAGCGGGCAGGCGATGCACAGCTGGGCAACCACTTGTGCCTGCTAGTTTGCCTCGATCAGCCTTACCTCGTCGACGTCGGATTTGGCGGAAGCCTGACGGAGCCCTTGCCGCTGAGAGCGACGGAACGCGAGGATCGCCCGTACCGTGTCGGGCTGAGGGAGCTGGGCGATGGCTACTGGCGATTTGCTGAAATTGCACACGGCGACGGCGACGCTTTCAGCTTCGACTTCCGAGCCGCTCCCGCCGACGAAGGGTTGCTCGCGCGGAAGTGTCAGTTCCTGCAAACTGATCCGGCTTCCCCGTTCACCCAGAATCTCGTCGTGCAACGCCGCACGGCCCATACGCACCTCTCCTTACGCGGCCGCGTCCTGACGGCTATTCATGCGACGCGTGTCGACAAGAAGCTGTTGAACTCGGCAGACGAGTTCGTCGCCACCCTCCGAGACAGTTTCGACCTTGACGTCCCCGAAGCAGCGACCCTCTGGCCTTCAATCTGCGCCCGCCACGAGGCTCTCTTCGCCGGCACTTCTGAACGGGCGACCTGATTGCGCTGAGCGCACCCCGGACGGATCCATGCACACGGAAACTAGCTCGTGGCCGCGGGCGCCGGATGAATCACATCCTCTAGCGGTGCTCGCAGGGCATGGTGGCGTTGCTCGGTAGCGGATGAAGTTGCAGAAACGCAGCCGCGGCGTCGCGGGCACGTGCCGCGACTTCGCGTGCGTTCGGTCGCTCGGCGACGCCGAGCAGCAGGCTGACCATCAAATTACCCCAAAGCAACCCGCCGAACCGTTCGGCAAGTTCGGCGGGACGGCCATTGAGAAGTCCGGACGTCTGAGCCCGAGCCATGATTTGACGCAAGGCGGCACGACTCGTTTCGCGTCCTATGGAGTCGAGCGCTTGCGCCACCTCGGGCGCGTGGACCGCCTCGCCGATCGCCAGTCGGAACACCGCAATGACCGTTGGGTCAGTTACCTCGCGGACGAGTTGCGTCCCAAAGGAAGAAAGTACGTGCGCGAGCGTCTCGCGATCGCGCGGCACGGGAAAGTCAGCGGGCACCTGCAATCGCCGCGCGCGCGCGCTGATGCATGTGATGAGCATTTCCTGCTTGTTGCCCACCAGCGCGTACAGTTCTCGCTTCGAAACGCGCGCGTGCGTAGCGATCTCCAGCGTGCTGGTCGCCGCATAGCCACCCTTCGTGAACGCCGCGAAGGCTGCATCGAGGATGCGCGCGCGCACCGCAGATTCGTCGGCGCCTTCTTGGCGCTCCTTTGACGGCGATGTCGTAGTCATCAATCATCGTCCCTCTTGACAGTCGGTACCATATAGTACCACACTAGCGCAAACCCTGGTACCAATGGGTACCATATTGCCAGGAGACTATCATGCTCAAGCCAAGGATCCTCGTGACCGGCGCGACCGGAAAGACAGGCAGCCGCGCCGTCGCTGAACTGCTGAAGGCCGGCTATCCGGTGCGCGCTATGGTGCATGGAGAAGATGGCCGCAGCGCACGGCTGACGGCGCAGGGGGCTGAGATCGCCGTCACCGACATGTGTGATGTCGAACGCGTCGCGGACGCACTGAAGGACGTTCAGCGCGCCTACTTTTGTCCGCCTTTCGACCCCTACATGATTCAGGGCGCGGTCGCGTTCGCCGTCGCCGCAGGGACTCGCGGCTCGAACACATCGTGGGCCTCACCCAATGGCTGTCGAGCCCCTCGCACCCGGCGCTCATGACCCGCCAGCACTGGCTCGTCGATCGATTATTCTCGATGACGCCCGGAGTCGCGCATACGATCGTGAGACCGGGCTTCTTCGCTGATGCCTACCTGGTGACGATGGGGTCGTCCGCGCATCTCGGCATCTTTCCCTGGATCTTCGGCAATAGCCGCAACGCACCACCTTCCAACGAGGATATCGCGCGAGTCGCCGTCGCGGCGCTGATGGATCCTGCGCGGCACGCCGGAAAAAGCTACCGCCCCACCGGACCGGCGCTTCTCGGCGCGGAGGACATGGCCAAGGCCATCGGCCGAGCCGTTGGGCGATCGGTCAGGGTCGTGCCAACCCCGACCTGGCTGTTCATGAAGGCCGCACGGATGGGCGGCTTGCCGATCGATGTGCTCAGCGGTGTTCGCTACCGAGGCAAAGCGAAACGTATCGATCGTAGAGGTTCGCACGCTGCGCGCCTAAGTTCTCAGCAACGATCGATCGCTTGAATTCGAACCACAGGAGAGACTCATGCCGCCGCAACTCTGCTTTTTCGCGAGCATCGCATTCAGCTTTATCGCATGGGGGATCGTCGCGAAGCGATACATCTGGCCGAAACTCCGCCTCCTGCAACGTCCCGAAGCGTTGCGGCCTCTTCTCATCCTGCACAGCTTCCGCTTCGAAGGGTTGGCATTCCTGGTACCAGGCGTCGTATCGGCCGATCTGCCGTCCGCCTTCGCGCATTCGGCCGCTTACGGGGATATCGTTGCGGCAATACTCGCGTTGCTTTCGCTGGCATTGCTGCCGGGTGGGGCCGGCGTTTTCATCGCGTGGATATTCAACCTCTGGGGCTCAGCCGATCTCTTGAATGCGTTCTACCAAGCCAATGGTGCCGGGCTCGTACCGGGCCAGCTGGGCGTCACCTACTTCATCCCGACTCTCTTTGTGCCGCTTCTGCTGATCACGCACGGATTAGCTTTTAGGATACTTCTGCGACGTCAAGGCGAGTCCGCAATTTGAGGGAACAGCAATCGTTCGGCGAGTGCGCGCGCCGCGTGCGGTGCCTCGAGATCCCGGTCCATGTGCGCCGTCGCCGCGGCACCGTCATATAGAAGCACGAGCTGCCGGCCCAGCGATTCGGGATCGCGGGCTCCGGCCGCGCGGGCGAGATCGGTAAACTCTCGCCGAATCCAGGCGCGCGAAGCGTCGCATGTCCCTTTGATGGTGCTGCCGGCTCCGGCTTCGGCACCGGCGCGCTGAAACGCGCATCCCCGGTAATTCGGCTGCGCGACGGTTTCTCCAAGAAGATCGAACACACTCAAGATCTTGTCCCGCGGAGCCTGAAACTGCGCCATGCGCTCGTCGATTCGCGCCTGGCGCCGCTCGCTGCGCGCCTGCAAGTAACAGCGGATCAACTCTTCCTTGCTGCCGAAACTATCGTAAAGGGATGCCTTGGCGACTCCGGCGTGTTCGATCACGCGATCGATGCCGACCAGATTGATTCCATTCTCATAAAACAGCTCATCGGCCGCGGCGAGCAACCGCTCGCGGGCGGAAAGGCGAGCAGGTGGCACTTTGGGGCCGGTCCCGGCGTCGATTTCACGATTCATAGGTTGACTTTAACAGACAGGTCTGTATATTGCAATGGAAAACAGACAGACCTGTCTGTATGGAGCAATACATGCAGCCGACAGCCACCACGGCGAAACCATCCGATCTGACCCGCACTGGCCATCTATCGCCCGCGGCTTCTTTCTATCTACTGGCCTCCATGACCGTGTCGTTCTTGGCGGGTTCCAGCGCACCGACGCCGCTGTATCCCCTCTATCAGGCGATGTGGGGGTTTTCGCCGGTGATGCTGACCATCGTGTTCGGCATCTATGCCCTTGCGGTGCTGGCCGCGCTGCTGGTGGCCGGGCGGCTGTCGGACCACCTCGGCCGCCGGCCCGTGTTGATCGTTGCCGCCGCCGGCCAAGCCCTGGTGATGCTGCTGTTCGCGACCGCCGAAAGCGTCACGGGATTGCTGGTCGCGCGCATCGTTCAGGGATTGATCACGGGCGCTGCGATCGGTGCCGTGGGCGCCGCGATGATCGATATCGACAAGAGCCGCGGCGCGGTTGCCAATGCCGTCGCCCCGGCATTCGGCACCGCGCTCGGCGCGTTGACCGGCGGGATCTTTCTGCAGTACTTGCCCGATCCGACGCATCTCGTGTACGCCGGGCTGGCCGCAATCTTTGTGGCCCAAGCCCTGGGGCTGCGCTTCGTCAGGGATTCGATTGCGCCGCAGTCCGGTGTTCTAGCCTCCCTCAAACCGCGTTTCAATCTGCCGCGTGCCACACGCGAACACTTGCTGCTGGCGGTGCCGATTCTGCTCACCGTCTGGGCTCTCGCCGGTTTCTACGGTTCGCTCGGACCCATGCTGATTCGAAGCATGCTGCATTCCCGCTCGCCGATGCTCGGCGGCCTGGCGTTGTTCGTCCTGGCGGCGACGGCGGGCATTTCCGTGCTGCTG
>CAVUYL010000023.1:0-10385 GCA_963745705.1 uncultured Gammaproteobacteria bacterium
GCTCCACGCTCCTGGCCGTGCTCCGATGCGTGTGATCCGGCCGTCGACGCTCGACGAATGGACGGACGACGACGATGGGATAGGAGTTGTCCGCGGAGTCTTGCGGGCCCGGGTCGTCTTGCGGGCTCGGGTAGTAGTAGTCGGGCGGGTAGCCGGATTGGGTTTGATAGGAACGGGACGGCGGAAGTAGGGGCGCGGCTTCCATGGTGTTGATCGGCCCCACTTCACGAAGCGTGGACTTGCCGCCGCACGGTTTGCCGGCAAAAGTTTTTTGGCCGTTGATGGTGCATTCCCAGATCTGGTTGGCTGCCGACGGCTGGCTCGGGGATTGTGCCGGCAGAGGTGTGGCCGCCAAGGTTGGCACCGTCATCGGTGCCGGTGGCGTCGGCGAGTTGTCAACGGGCGCCTGAGGCTTGAGATGCGCGGTGGGTTGGCCTGACGATCGCAAACTCGGTGCCGCGATCTTGTTGATCGAAGCCACGGTCATCGCGAGCGCAACGGTCGCCATCGAGAGACCGCCCAGAATCCACGGCAGAAGGTCGCGATCCTTGTCCATCGCCGGATTATCCCACGACGCTGCGGCGCGTGGGGCAAACATGACAATTTGCCGAGGCATGCTCGAGTCCGTCGTCCCCATTAAACGTAACCGCGTTCGGAGCGGCAGGAGCCGCGGATCACGGATCGGCAGCCTCGCGAGGGTCAACGGTGATCCGTTCGTGTATGCACCAGCCTACTACGCACCTTATTACTATGCGCATGGCCGGTACTGGCGGCGTGACTTCGGCCGCGACAGGTACGATCACTTCCGCCACGAACACTGGGACTGTCGCTAGGCCGTCGCTGCCGCGGTAGAAATGTTTGTTGGGAGGAGGGCGCCTCGATGACGAGGCGCCCGCATCTGCCGGCATCCCTAAAATAGCGATCGCGGGCTGCAACTTTGCCCTGCTGCCGTGTTGTAGTAGCTCAGCGAAGGGAAAACTCTCTATCGAGACCCATATGCGTAAATTATTGTTGAGTATTGCAATTGCCGCACCGATCGTCTGGGTACCCGGCGTAAGCGCTGCGAAAGGATGCTTGAAGGGCGCCGCGGTGGGCGGTGTCGTCGGTCACGTCGCCGGACATCATGCCGTGGCGGGCGCAGCGGTCGGTTGCGTCATCGGGCATCACCGAGCCAAGGCAAAGGATGACCAAGCTGCTCAAGCGCCGGCACAATCGCAGGGAAAACCGACGGCGCTGTAGCCGGCCGCGTTTCGATCTATCGCGAGCCGTCCGTTCGGCGCCAGGCGATGTCGCGGGCTTCGCGGCGGTCGACGAACCCCGTGACTGTCCTTGTGGGTCGCGTACGAAGATGCGTCTCGTTCGAGGCTCGCCAGGCTCGAAGAATACGTCCAGAACCTCTGCGCGGAAATGGCGCGCCGGGCGCGCGGGACGTTCAAATACCAACTCGTCGTTCTCGCACCGCATCGTTCCTTTGATATCCGCCGTGAGTTCGTACGTTCCCGAATAGGCGCACAAAGCTTTGGCATCGAGTTTGCGAACCGGCGGGTCTTGAAGCACGGCAAGCACTTGCGAGGCCAGCTGCTTCCAGCCGGCGTTCGAACGGATCCAGGTGTCGGTCATGCGGAAACGGCTCCTGATGATCTGCCCGTGATAGTCGAGATACTCATCGTCCTCATGGGTAACCACGGCAGTGTCGCCATGCTCCACCACTCTGAAATCATCGATGGTCAAGTGCCCATCGAGGCCCGGGCCGAGGGGCTTGAGCGCGGCGAGCATCTCCGCCTTGTTCCGCACCACATCGTTCTCATCGATTTGAATGGCCTTCTCGTCCAGCAAGCGATCCCAGACCGCCACGTCTCCCGGCGCAATCGCGTCGAGCAAGGTTTGCGTGGAGCGCCGAAGCTCGGCCGCGACGGCGGTCGGCTCCCCGGTCTTGGCGGCAACGCGGCCCGGCGGAGCTAACGATCCAAGGGTAGCGGCTGCCAAGATGAGCAGGCCGCGGCGCACGGCGCCGGCGCGCGGTGTTGATACAGTCATGGTCGTGGGGGTGCTATTTGTTGGTGGCAGCAGGTTCTGGATCGACGAGGTCGCCCTTGCGCGGAAACTCTTCACGGGGCGTACCTGGGTGCCAGGCAGAGGCGGCTCGCGCACATCCTCTCCAGAGGTGCCACTGGGATCATCCGGGTCGATTGGCGGGTGCGTGTGCATCAGGCGCTCCTCGAGGTCATGGCGCATCTTGTAACTCCTGAGGTTCGAAGCCAAGACCTCAAAGCCCAGCCAGGTGTGTCGGATGTGACTGACAGCACCGGTTGCGGCAGTGCACCATTAGAGCGCCCCAGCAAATCGCTGAGCGAAGCGTGCACATGAATGGAGCACAGCACTAGCTCCGGGCAGCAATCTTGCGTGCCGGAAAATACGCGAGCATGATCTGACCGCCGCTCTAGGCTGCGGAACAGGGTTGGTTCAAAAACCCCGCCAACGACCAGGATTGAATGGAGAGTTGCCCGTGACGGATGCGGCAGCGGCCGAGATTTCCTCCGTGCGCGGGGATGAGCGCGCCGGCAATAAGGCATTTCAACAACTGTATCGAGAGCTGCATTCCCTGGCGCATCGGCAGCTGCGCCGGAACATGTCGCCGGCGGCGCTCAATACGACTGCGCTGGTGCACGAGGCGTACCTGCGCGTAGCCCATGCCGGGCCCCGCAATATCGTCGACGGCGAGCATTTTCTCGCGTATGCCGCCAACGCCATGCGTTCGGTGATCGTCGACATCATGCGGGCGCACCGCGCGGAAAAGCGCGGGTCCGGTGCCGCCCCTTGACCCTCAATACCGACGTCGCCAATGCGATACCGACTTCCGAGGACGAGGTCTTGCGAATTCACGACGCACTGCTGGAACTCGAGTCGATCGACGGCACTCTCGTGCGGGTGGTCGAGATGCGCTACTTCGCCGGATTGAGCGAGGAGGAAATCGCCGAGGCGATGCAGATCAGCACGCGCACGGTGCGTCGCCATTGGCAGAAAGCCAGACTATTTCTGCGTGAGACTCTGTCTGCGGTTCGCTGAAGATGGGCAGGAATAGCTGCGCTTGAAGATCAACGGCCCGGAATGGAAGCAATTATTCGCTCTACTCGACACGCTGCTCGAGTTGGAGGACGACGAGCGGTCTGCATTTCTCGCCAAGGTGACGCTCGACTCGCCCCATCTGGCCGGGCAATTGCGCCATCTATTGGCCGAGAACGTCAATCTCGCGGCCTCGCTGCACGAGCTCGCTCCGCTGCAATTGGACGATAGCGACGTCATCGCCTCCCGCCAGCGTATCGAGGATTCGATCGCCTGGCGCGAAGGCGCGCAAGTGGGTCCCTTTCGGCTGATTCGCGAGATCGGTCACGGTGGAATGAGCACGGTGTGGCTGGCGGTTCGGAGCGATGGACGCATGCGCCGCCCGTTGGCGCTGAAGCTTCCCTACGTGTTCATGCGTGACGGCCGCTTCGCCGAACGTTTCGAGCGAGAACGGGAAATTCTCGAGGCACTGACGCATCCGAACATCGCGCGGCTCTACGACGCCGGGGTGAGCGAAAACGGGCAGCCCTACCTCGGCATGGAGTATGTCGAAGGCGTCTCCCTGATCGAGTACTGCAATTCAGTTCGCCTGACGGTGCGCGAGCGCCTGCAAGTGTTCCTGCAGGTTCTCGCGGCAGTCCGATACGCCCATTCGCAGCTCGTGATTCATCGGGATCTCAAGCCTTCGAATATTCTGGTCACTGCACAGCATCAAGTCTCTTTGCTGGATTTCGGCATTGCCAAGCTGACGGTCGCTGGAGAAGCTCAGGAGACCGAGCTCACGCGTCACGGCGGGCGGGCATTGACGCCGGACTATGCCTCGCCCGAGCACATTGCCGGACTGCCCTTGAGCACCGGCTCCGACGTCTATTCGTTGGGCGTCGTGCTCTTCGAGCTCCTCACCGGGCAACGGCCCTACAGGCCAAAAAGAGACTCGCGCGGCGCGCTTGAAGACGCCATTTTGAGCGCCGACGTGCCGCACTTGGCGCAATGCGCGCTGGCAGGCCACGCCGAACGCTGCAACATGACCCGTCCCCAGCTGATCACGGAATTGCGCGGCGACCTGGATTCGATCGTGCAGAAGGCGCTGAAGAAATCTCCCGCGGATCGTTACGGCACGGCGGATACTTTCGCCCAGGATTTGCAACGGTACCTGTCCAATGAAACCGTATTCGCACGTCCGGATTCAGCCTGGTACCGCACGGCGAAGTTTCTGCGGCGAAACAAGCTCTTGGCCGGCGCCGTGGCCGCGACGATTCTCGCGTTGAGCGTGGGTCTCGGGCTTGCCTTATGGCAGGCCGGATTGGCGCGAACCGAAGCGCACACCGCCGAAGCCGTTCAAACCTTCATGGAAAACTTGTTCCGCGCCAATTCAGCCAATCAGCCGGACCCTCTCAAGGCGCGGCAACTCACCGCTCGGGAGTTGTTGGACGTGGGTGCCGCGCAAATCGACACGGCGCTCAACGACACGCCGCAAGCCAAGCTGCGGGTGCTCAAGACCCTCACCGATATGTACGACGATCTGGGCATGTCGGACCAAATGCTGGTGTTGGCTCGCAAGCGGGTCGACATCGCCCGAACCCTGCCCGGCACCAACACTCAGGTACTCGCGCAAAACTTGGTGGACTTGGGCGATGCCGCGGAGCGGGTGGACTTGCATGCCGAAGCAGGGCGGGCCTTTACCGAGGCGGAAGCCATCCTGGAGAAGGCCGGCGACCTGCGCTCGCGGGTGCGCGCGGATTTGGAGACCTCGCTTGCCGCCTATTACGATGATGTTGATCCAGCCAAGGCCCTGACCCACGCGGATCGCGGCCTGCTCGCGTGGCGCGCGCTGCCCAAATCCGATAGTTCAACTTACCATCTGGTCAACGGTCTATCGGGCAAAGCGATGATCAGCATCGACGTTTGCGACTTCGCCGGCGCCGAAGCGGCCGCCGCCGAGGGCCTGTCGCTCGCGGCCCAAATCGGCGCGACGGCGAACGATCAATTGTTGCCGCTGCATGAGGCGCTCGCCTATGCCCATTGGTACTTGGGCAGTATCGACGTCGCTGAACGAGATTTTCGCGATACCGCCCGCGTCGCCGCCGAGGGCACCGGCGATGTCGTCATGCAAAAACTCGAGGCCGAAGGTCCCCTGGCGGACTTCTTGATCGACACGGGCCGGGTCAAGGACGGATTGGCCATGCTTCAGAGTGAGGTTGGGGAAGTCGACAAAATGACGGGCGTTCGAGCCGCCTCGTCGCGGCCGGCCCGCACGGTCCTCCGCTATGGGCGCGCGCTGGTCAATTTTGGGCGCATCGAGAGCGGAAGCGTTGAACTGGAGCGGGTACTGCGAATCGGGTCTGGGTTCGATGCGACCTCGGAATTCAATTCCAAGCTCTGGGAGGCGCGCGCGAACGTCATGTATGAAACCGGCCACTACACCGAGGCGGAATCTTTGCTCGCCAAGGCAGACGTGGCCCACAAGCAGGCGGGCGAGTTTCTCACGATCTATGAGAACTCGAACATAGCTTTGCGCGCCCGGGTGTTGGCGGCTTTGGGCCGAATCAGCGAGGCGTCCGCGGCTTTGCTCACTTACCGCGCTGGCAAAGCCAAGTCTGAGGAGAAGACGCGTCCTGGCATCGAGCCGACCATCATCCGCGCCGAGCTTGACTTGGCGCAGGGTGACCGCGAATTGACGATTCTCGCGGCGAACCAGGTGTTGACGCTCATCCGCAGTGGCACCTTGTCTCAATATCAGACGAGTTGGGAAATGCAGGCAAGCCTCTTGGCGGGTAAGGCTGAACTCGAACTTGGACACGCCAATGATGCGCTGCCGTTCTTGAAGCGAGCGCTTGATTTGGGCGCCGATCTTTATGATCCGTTGCAGAGCCCACGATACGCCGACGCGCAGGTCGCGCTTGCCGAGTGCCTCCTGGAGTTGCGTCGCATCGAGGAAGCGAGGAGGCTATACGCGGGCGCGACTGCGATTCATGTCATCCACAAAGAATTGGCAGATCGCTATCGCAAGCCGCTGCAGCAACTCAAGGCTCATCTCGCCGCGTTGTAGGGAACGCTCCGCCGCGGTCGCCGTTTGCGACGCAACATTTCCGTCAATTTTCTTTTCTCCCCGTGGCCGGTTTCAAACCCGGATTGCGTTGTAGTGAGTAGTCACAACTACATTCAGCCCAGGGGGCGAAGCACATGCGTTCTCCATCGCGACTAACGGTCGGAATCTTGATAACGGTTGCCACGCTCATCGTTTGTTCGCTGGGTGTGCGGGCGGAGCTCAAAATTGCCCAGAACTCGGTCGCCGACCGCCGCACACAACCTGCGCCGGAGCCGGTGCGAACGATCGCGGTCACGCACGACGCGGAACCGGCGAATATTCCACCGCGCTAGGCGGCGATTGGACAGGGCACCGTCAGCGCTTGGCGGCAAGCTCTTCACGATCGAGGATGCGTCCGTGAAGAATGACCTTCACGATCTCATCATAAGCCTGAATGGTCTGAGTCGGATCCATCCGCAGCAGCAAAAGGTTGGCGCGCATGCCAGGCTGCACGGTGCCAATTTCTCGGCTGAGCCCAAGCGCGACAGCGTTGGAAAGGGTCGCTGCGCGGAACACCTGAACCGGTGTCAACCCGGCGTCGATGAGCCTGCGCATTTCCAGCCAGCCATTGAGGCCCGGCGGATTGGCGTAAGTCGGTGCACTTGGCGTGTCCGTGCCGAACAGAATGCGCGCTTTATGGGCAGCCATGTAACGCGTGGCATTGGCGTTGCGCGCGATCGGCGCTCCAAAGGCAGATCGAGCGGAATTCCATTGTTCCGCCGGGTCGTGGGATTCCAGCAGGGGCTTTGGCAGAACATTCGGCGCCAGGATGTCACGAAACCACTGACCTTCCGGCGACCCATACCACTCGAGCGCGTTCGCGGGCACCACGCGTGCCAGCATGGGGTCGGAAAGATAAGAGGGGTCGAATAAATCGCGCTCGCCGTACAGCACCTGCATGGTCGGCTGCCAGCCCATGTTTGCCGCCAGCACGCTATCGAGGATTGTCCTTGCCCGCGCAGTGAGAACGGTGGCTTGCTGCTCGCCGTTCCAATGCCAAAGCCCATGCGCAATGATGTCCGCGCCCGCCTGCACCGCGAATTCCTGCGCATCCGTGCCGTTCGCGTGGATGAACACCGGCATGTGAACGACGTGCGCCGCCTTGACCAGCGCGCGTATCGTGTCGAGGCGCGGCGCGGGCATCTCATCCACCTCGCCGAAACCCCGCTCGTAGAAAGTCTTCACACAGAGCGCGCCATCCGCCTTCATGCGTGAGATCACCGCTTCGGGGGTATGCATGGCCGGATCCACTCCTTCCGGCGCAGATGATTCCTCGCCCCGTTCCACGATCATGTAAGGAAAATCTCGGGTCAAGTCTGCCTTCGGCACGTAGCCCGTTGGGTAACCGCCGGGAATCGGTGCGCCGCCGCAAAAATAGAGGTCGGGGCGCACTTCGCGAGCATTCCATTGTTCAACCAGCTGAGGCACGGAAATCAGATCAATGAGTGTCGTGAATCCGAAGTACAGATAGCTTCGTGGAATCTGGTCGCGCGCTGCTTGCGCGATGTCGGGATGCGCTTGTTCTTGCGCAGAGCTCATTCCGGGGATTCCGCTAGTGTGTACATGGCTGTCAATCAGCCCTGGAGAGAGATAAAGACCCTTGCCGTCGATGACTTCGACGCTAGTTCCCGGCCCGCCCGCGAAGCGTGACGATGGGCGGCGGGTAATCGAGACGATTCGATCGTCTCGGATGACCACCGTGGCATCTCGCATCGGGCTAAGCCGCTCCGGAGAGACGATCGTCACATGATCGATGATGACGTCACGAGCCGCTGCCGGGGTGCACTGTAAGCCGAGCACTGTTACCCACGCGATGAAAGCGGCGGCGCGAAGGCTTCTTTGACGGGTCGATGTATGACGGGTCGATGTATCTATCATGGCTTGCTTTCCATTCTGCGATTCAGCGTCGTTCCGACGGCTGCAAGGTACCACCGCTGGCCCAAGGTGGTACACGACAACCCATATCGTCGCTGCTAACCGATCATTCGCCGCCGACGCGCGGTAGACTGACGTATCCAAGGGAGGTTCGGCGGAGTAAAAAGATGAGTAAGGTCAAATGGGGCATCCTCAGTACCGCCAACATTGGTGTGAAACGCGTCATCCCGGCGATCATTGCCGGCCAACGCGGCGTCGTCACGGCGATCGCTTCGCGCGACGCCGAGCGGGCAGCCGGCATCGCCGCAAGCTTTGGCATCACCCGGAGTTACGGTAATTACCAGTCCCTATTAGACGATCCCGAGATAGACGCGATCTACAATCCGTTGCCCAACCATCTGCATGTCGAGTGGACGGTTAAGGCCCTCGGGGCCGGCAAACACGTGCTGTGCGAAAAGCCGATCGGGCTGAATGCGGCTGAGGCACAAGCCATCGTTGCCGCGCGCGACCAGAGCGGCATGCGGGTGATCGAGGCTTTCATGGTGCGATACCACCCTCAATGGCATCGCGTCCGCACTCTGGTCCGAGCCGGCCGCATCGGTTCAGTGAGGGCGATACAATCAGCGTTTGTGTTCACGGTGCTCGACCCTAAAAACGTGCGCAATCGGGCCGATATCGGCGGCGGCGCGCTGTACGACGTGGGTTGCTATCCGATTGTAACCGCCCGCTATCTCTTCGGCACCGAGCCGCTCCGCGCGATTGCCTTGGCCGATCGAGATCCCGTGCTCGGCGTCGATCGGGTCACCAGCGGCCTGTTGGACTTTCCCGAGGGCGGCCAACTGGTGTTCACCAGCGCGCTGCAACTGGCTCCCTACCAGCGAGTGGTAATCCTTGGGTCGGAAGGGCGCATCGAGGTCTCGGTTCCCTTCACGCCGCAGAAGGAGCACAGCTGCCGTCTTGTCATCGATACGGGTAAGAGCCTGGATGGCAGTTCCGCGGTATACGAGGACTTTGCACCGGTCGATCAATTTGCCGTGCAATGCGATCTCGCGGCGGCGGTGTTTCGCAACGAGACTACTCAAGAATTCCCGATCGAGGATGCCATCGCCAACATGCGGGTGATCGATGCGCTGTACCGTTCCGCCAACTCGGGTCATTGGGAGATACCCTGACCGTGCCGGTCTCTCGCCCGTCGAGGGCCCCTGTCTGGACGATGGGCTTGGCGAACGCGCTGTTTGGTATGTATGGCGGTGTCCTGGTGATATCGGTGCCGCAAATGCTGAGCGCCCGCCATGTACCCGAGGCGACGATCGCTGCAATGACGGCGGTGATGATTTCGCCCGGCTTCTGGACCTTTCTGGTCAGCCCCGTGCTGGACGTCCGATTCAGTCGACGCTGGTACTCTATCGTGACTGCGGCGGTTGCCGCGACTCTTCTGTCGCTGGCGCTCCTCAATCTCGAGCATCCCGCCTTGGTGGAAGTTTTGCTGGTTGTCGGCTTTTTCTTCGCGAATCTTTATCAGAGCGCCCTCGGCGGATGGCTCGCCAGCATTACCACGGCGCAAGAAAAACATGCGCTCAGCGTGTGGGTGACCATCGCGAATATCAGCGGCGGCGGTGCCATGGCCATGGTTACCGGGGAAGTGGTGCAACGCCTGTCGCCGACGGCCGCCGCGCTGCTGCTGGGAGTTGCGGTGCTGCTTCCGACCGCGGTGTTTCCATGGATGCAGGCGCCGGGGCCCGATCGACGGCTCGCCCGTGACAGCTTTTCGCAGTTTTTCGGCGAAGTGTTGAGCATCCTCAAGCGGCGCGAGGTATTGATTGCAATAGTGCTGTTCATCGCACCGGCGGCCACTTTTTCTCTGGTGAATATTCTCGGCGGATTGGGCGGTGATTTTGCCGCCTCCAGCCACTTCGTTGGGCTGGTGGGCGGAGCGGGCGTGATGATTGGCGGGATTGTGGGATGTCTGATCTTTCCATTCATCGATCGTCTCTTGCCTCTGCGATACCTGTACCTTGCGATCGGAATAGTCGGGTCGATGTTCACGCTCGCGTTGATTTGGCTGCCTCGCACACCCATGGCTTTCGCGGTGGCCCTCATTGGCGAGAACGTGTTCCAGTTGCCGCCATCGTTGCGTCCACAGCGATCACGTTTGAGACGATTGGGCGCAGCAATCCGCTCGCCGCGACGACCTTCTGCCTCATGGTTTCGGCATTCAACATTGCCAATACCTACATGGTGGTCGTGGATGGCTGGGGGTATGCTTGGCGTGGAATGGCTGGAAGTTACGCCACGGATGCCGCCGTCAGTCTTGCGGCGAGCCTGCTGCTCGTGACGCTGTTAGTGTGGGTATCACGGC
>CAVUYL010000024.1:0-11888 GCA_963745705.1 uncultured Gammaproteobacteria bacterium
GCCATACAGCACCTTGAAATTTGCCAATGGATTCTCACTGACAATCACCAGGTCGGCATATTTGCCCCGCCTCCAGAAACCCGATCCGATCTTGTCTGCCATCCCCAGCACCTCGGCGCCGGACAAAGTCGCTGAGCGTACCACCTCCAGTGGATGGAACCCCGCCTCCTGCAGCAGCTGGAGGCTTCGCGGACCCACGCGAAACCAAACAGCTTGTAGATGAAGCCGGCGTCATCGCCGACGGCCACCCGGCCACCCGCGTTCTTGTAGTCATTCACGAATGACATCCACTTCTGATAGTTCTGCTTCCACGCGATTTCGTCGGCCGTCGTCCAATGAAACCAGTAGCCGCCGTGCGCTTCACGATCCGCCGAATACCAGCGCATCAACTGCGGCAGCGTGTATTCATCGTGCCACTCGGCGCGCTGCTCGCGCTATCAGGTCACGACTCGCCTCGTAAATCGTGAACGTGGGCACGATTGTAAAATCCCGGGCTTCTCAAAGTATCCAACACGTACTTCCAACGTTCGCTGCCGCGCGGCGCCGCCTGCGCCCACAGCCTGCCCGCCTGCCCGAACCGATCCGACTCATCGCTGTAGTTGTAGTCGACCGGGTAGTCCTGGATGGTGCGATCTACAAACAACGCCTCGGGCAGCCCATACCAGTGCTCCATACTATCATGACCCACCCCGATGTGTCGAGCACGTTCATCCGGGACACGGCGAGTGTGCGCGTGATGGCACATGCTGCGCAGGTTTTTGACCTTGGCCTCCGCGAGAGCAGCCTGCATCACATCAGGCGGCGAGCCGAGGAACTTGATGCCGTCCGCGCCCGCTGCGGCCACCGCGTCAACCCATTTGCGCGCCTCCGCGGCATTGTGAACACCGCCGGGGACATCCTGATCCGTCGGGAACCCTGCATAGGCGGCGATACGTGGTGCAACGATACCGTGAGCAGCACTTCGACGTCGCTCGTTCATCGTCCAGCGCAGTCCGTTGAAGGAGCCTGCCTCGCGAACGGTGGTAATATCATAAAACATCCAGAGTTTGTACACGTACTCGGCGGGAGGACAGTGCCGACCAGGCCCTGGTGTGAGTCCGCTATGTGGGCATGCGCGTTGATGAAGCCCGGCAACACGTACATGCCGGTGGCGTCGATCTCATGATCGCCTTTGGCGGGCCGCGCGTTGTTTCGAGAGAATGGGAACCTTGGGGAATCCGACGCTAACGATGCTGGCGATCCTATCGTTCTCGATCACGATGTCCACCGGGCCAATCGCGGGCGAGCCCGTGCCATCGATCATGGTCGCGCCGCGGATCACCATGCGCTTGAACGGGCCGGCGCCCTCGCCGGGCTTGCGGTCCGGCGCAGGCTCCGGCGCGTGTATCGGGCCGCCCATGACTGCGCTGATGTATTCCTCGCCGGGGGCCGGACGCGGCGCATTCGCCGCCTGCGCAGCGAGACCGCCCGATAGAGACGCTCCGATCCACAAGCAGGGCAGGCATCGGGCATCGCCGAACAAAGGAGCAAGCGGCATCAATCGGGATCTCGCGCATTTTCAGTTAGTTCTTCCGCCCCGGTGCTCCACGCTCCTGGCCGTGCTCCGATGCGTGTGATCCGGCCGTCGACGCTCGACGAATGGACGGACGACGACGATGGGATAGGAGTTGTCCGCGGAGTCTTGCGGGCCCGGGTCGTCTTGCGGGCTCGGGTAGTAGTAGTCGGGCGGGTAGCCGGATTGGGTTTGATAGGAACGGGACGGCGGAAGTAGGGGCGCGGCTTCCATGGTGTTGATCGGCCCCACTTCACGAAGCGTGGACTTGCCGCCGCACGGTTTGCCGGCAAAAGTTTTTTGGCCGTTGATGGTGCATTCCCAGATCTGGTTGGCTGCCGACGGCTGGCTCGGGGATTGTGCCGGCAGAGGTGTGGCCGCCAAGGTTGGCACCGTCATCGGTGCCGGTGGCGTCGGCGAGTTGTCAACGGGCGCCTGAGGCTTGAGATGCGCGGTGGGTTGGCCTGACGATCGCAAACTCGGTGCCGCGATCTTGTTGATCGAAGCCACGGTCATCGCGAGCGCAACGGTCGCCATCGAGAGACCGCCCAGAATCCACGGCAGAAGGTCGCGATCCTTGTCCATCGCCGGATTATCCCACGACGCTGCGGCGCGTGGGGCAAACATGACAATTTGCCGAGGCATGCTCGAGTCCGTCGTCCCCATTAAACGTAACCGCGTTCGGAGCGGCAGGAGCCGCGGATCACGGATCGGCAGCCTCGCGAGGGTCAACGGTGATCCGTTCGTGTATGCACCAGCCTACTACGCACCTTATTACTATGCGCATGGCCGGTACTGGCGGCGTGACTTCGGCCGCGACAGGTACGATCACTTCCGCCACGAACACTGGGACCGTCGCTAGGCCGTCGCTGCCGCGGTAGAAATGTTTGTTGGGAGGAGGGCGCCTCGATGACGAGGCGCCCGCATCTGCCGGCATCCCTAAAATAGCGATCGCGGGCTGCAACTTTTGCCCTGCTGCCGTGTTGTAGTAGCTGAGCGAAGGGAATAACTCTCTATCGAGACCCATATGCGTAAATTATTGTTGAGTATTGCAATTGCCGCACCGATCGTCTGGGTACCCGGCGTAAGCGCTGCGAAAGGATGCTTGAAGGGCGCCGCGGTGGGCGGTGTCGTCGGTCACGTCGCCGGACATCATGCCGTGGCGGGCGCAGCGGTCGGTTGCGTCATCGGGCATCACCGAGCCAAGGCAAAGGATGACCAAGCTGCTCAAGCGCCGGCACAATCGCAGGGAAAACCGACGGCGCTGTAGCCGGCCGCGTTTCGATCTATCGCGAGCCGTCCGTTCGGCGCCAGGCGATGTCGCGGGCTTCGCGGCGGTCGACGAACCCCGTGACCTGTCCTTGTGGGTCGCGTACGAAGATGCGTCTCGTTCGAGGCTCGCCAGGCTCGAAGAATACGTCCAGAACCTCTGCGCGGAAATGGCGCGCCGGGCGCGCGGGACGTTCAAATACCAACTCGTCGTTCTCGCACCGCATCGTTCCTTTGATATCCGCCGTGAGTTCGTACGTTCCCGAATAGGCGCACAAAGCTTTGGCATCGAGTTTGCGAACCGGCGGGTCTTGAAGCACGGCAAGCACTTGCGAGGCCAGCTGCTTCCAGCCGGCGTTCGAACGGATCCAGGTGTCGGTCATGCGGAAACGGCTCCTGATGATCTGCCCGTGATAGTCGAGATACTCATCGTCCTCATGGGTAACCACGGCAGTGTCGCCATGCTCCACCACTCTGAAATCATCGATGGTCAAGTGCCCATCGAGGCCCGGGCCGAGGGGCTTGAGCGCGGCGAGCATCTCCGCCTTGTTCCGCACCACATCGTTCTCATCGATTTGAATGGCCTTCTCGTCCAGCAAGCGATCCCAGACCGCCACGTCTCCCGGCGCAATCGCGTCGAGCAAGGTTTGCGTGGAGCGCCGAAGCTCGGCCGCGACGGCGGTCGGCTCCCCGGTCTTGGCGGCAACGCGGCCCGGCGGAGCTAACGATGCAAGGGTAGCGGCTGCCAAGATGAGCAGGCCGCGGCGCACGGCGCCGGCGCGCGGTGTTGATACAGTCATGGTCGTGGGGGTGCTATTTGTTGGTGGCAGCAGGTTCTGGATCGACGAGGTCGCCCTTGCGCGGAAACTCTTCACGGGGCGTACCTTGGGTGCCAGGCAGAGGCGGCTCGCGCACATCCTCTCCAGAGGTGCCACTGGGATCATCCGGGTCGATTGGCGGGTGCGTGTGCATCAGGCGCTCCTCGAGGTCATGGCGCATCTTGTAACTCCTGAGGTTCGAAGCCAAGACCTCAAAGCCCAGCCAGGTGTGTCGGATGTGACTGACAGCACCGGTTGCGGCAGTGCACCATTAGAGCGCCCCAGCAAATCGCTGAGCGAAGCGTGCACATGAATGGAGCACAGCACTAGCTCCGGGCAGCAATCTTGCGTGCCGGAAAATACGCGAGCATGATCTGACCGCCGCTCTAGGCTGCGGAACAGGGTTGGTTCAAAAACCCCGCCAACGACCAGGATTGAATGGAGAGTTGCCCGTGACGGATGCGGCAGCGGCCGAGATTTCCTCCGTGCGCGGGGATGAGCGCGCCGGCAATAAGGCATTTCAACAACTGTATCGAGAGCTGCATTCCCTGGCGCATCGGCAGCTGCGCCGGAACATGTCGCCGGCGGCGCTCAATACGACTGCGCTGGTGCACGAGGCGTACCTGCGCGTAGCCCATGCCGGGCCCCGCAATATCGTCGACGGCGAGCATTTTCTCGCGTATGCCGCCAACGCCATGCGTTCGGTGATCGTCGACATCATGCGGGCGCACCGCGCGGAAAAGCGCGGGTCCGGTGCCGCCCCTTTGACCCTCAATACCGACGTCGCCAATGCGATACCGACTTCCGAGGACGAGGTCTTGCGAATTCACGACGCACTGCTGGAACTCGAGTCGATCGACGGCACTCTCGTGCGGGTGGTCGAGATGCGCTACTTCGCCGGATTGAGCGAGGAGGAAATCGCCGAGGCGATGCAGATCAGCACGCGCACGGTGCGTCGCCATTGGCAGAAAGCCAGACTATTTCTGCGTGAGACTCTGTCTGCGGTTCGCTGAAGATGGGCAGGAATAGCTGCGCTTGAAGATCAACGGCCCGGAATGGAAGCAATTATTCGCTCTACTCGACACGCTGCTCGAGTTGGAGGACGACGAGCGGTCTGCATTTCTCGCCAAGGTGACGCTCGACTCGCCCCATCTGGCCGGGCAATTGCGCCATCTATTGGCCGAGAACGTCAATCTCGCGGCCTCGCTGCACGAGCTCGCTCCGCTGCAATTGGACGATAGCGACGTCATCGCCTCCCGCCAGCGTATCGAGGATTCGATCGCCTGGCGCGAAGGCGCGCAAGTGGGTCCCTTTCGGCTGATTCGCGAGATCGGTCACGGTGGAATGAGCACGGTGTGGCTGGCGGTTCGGAGCGATGGACGCATGCGCCGCCCGTTGGCGCTGAAGCTTCCCTACGTGTTCATGCGTGACGGCCGCTTCGCCGAACGTTTCGAGCGAGAACGGGAAATTCTCGAGGCACTGACGCATCCGAACATCGCGCGGCTCTACGACGCCGGGGTGAGCGAAAACGGGCAGCCCTACCTCGGCATGGAGTATGTCGAAGGCGTCTCCCTGATCGAGTACTGCAATTCAGTTCGCCTGACGGTGCGCGAGCGCCTGCAAGTGTTCCTGCAGGTTCTCGCGGCAGTCCGATACGCCCATTCGCAGCTCGTGATTCATCGGGATCTCAAGCCTTCGAATATTCTGGTCACTGCACAGCATCAAGTCTCTTTGCTGGATTTCGGCATTGCCAAGCTGACGGTCGCTGGAGAAGCTCAGGAGACCGAGCTCACGCGTCACGGCGGGCGGGCATTGACGCCGGACTATGCCTCGCCCGAGCACATTGCCGGACTGCCCTTGAGCACCGGCTCCGACGTCTATTCGTTGGGCGTCGTGCTCTTCGAGCTCCTCACCGGGCAACGGCCCTACAGGCCAAAAAGAGACTCGCGCGGCGCGCTTGAAGACGCCATTTTGAGCGCCGACGTGCCGCACTTGGCGCAATGCGCGCTGGCAGGCCACGCCGAACGCTGCAACATGACCCGTCCCCAGCTGATCACGGAATTGCGCGGCGACCTGGATTCGATCGTGCAGAAGGCGCTGAAGAAATCTCCCGCGGATCGTTACGGCACGGCGGATACTTTCGCCCAGGATTTGCAACGGTACCTGTCCAATGAAACCGTATTCGCACGTCCGGATTCAGCCTGGTACCGCACGGCGAAGTTTCTGCGGCGAAACAAGCTCTTGGCCGGCGCCGTGGCCGCGACGATTCTCGCGTTGAGCGTGGGTCTCGGGCTTGCCTTATGGCAGGCCGGATTGGCGCGAACCGAAGCGCACACCGCCGAAGCCGTTCAAACCTTCATGGAAAACTTGTTCCGCGCCAATTCAGCCAATCAGCCGGACCCTCTCAAGGCGCGGCAACTCACCGCTCGGGAGTTGTTGGACGTGGGTGCCGCGCAAATCGACACGGCGCTCAACGACACGCCGCAAGCCAAGCTGCGGGTGCTCAAGACCCTCACCGATATGTACGACGATCTGGGCATGTCGGACCAAATGCTGGTGTTGGCTCGCAAGCGGGTCGACATCGCCCGAACCCTGCCCGGCACCAACACTCAGGTACTCGCGCAAAACTTGGTGGACTTGGGCGATGCCGCGGAGCGGGTGGACTTGCATGCCGAAGCAGGGCGGGCCTTTACCGAGGCGGAAGCCATCCTGGAGAAGGCCGGCGACCTGCGCTCGCGGGTGCGCGCGGATTTGGAGACCTCGCTTGCCGCCTATTACGATGATGTTGATCCAGCCAAGGCCCTGACCCACGCGGATCGCGGCCTGCTCGCGTGGCGCGCGCTGCCCAAATCCGATAGTTCAACTTACCATCTGGTCAACGGTCTATCGGGCAAAGCGATGATCAGCATCGACGTTTGCGACTTCGCCGGCGCCGAAGCGGCCGCCGCCGAGGGCCTGTCGCTCGCGGCCCAAATCGGCGCGACGGCGAACGATCAATTGTTGCCGCTGCATGAGGCGCTCGCCTATGCCCATTGGTACTTGGGCAGTATCGACGTCGCTGAACGAGATTTTCGCGATACCGCCCGCGTCGCCGCCGAGGGCACCGGCGATGTCGTCATGCAAAAACTCGAGGCCGAAGGTCCCCTGGCGGACTTCTTGATCGACACGGGCCGGGTCAAGGACGGATTGGCCATGCTTCAGAGTGAGGTTGGGGAAGTCGACAAAATGACGGGCGTTCGAGCCGCCTCGTCGCGGCCGGCCCGCACGGTCCTCCGCTATGGGCGCGCGCTGGTCAATTTTGGGCGCATCGAGAGCGGAAGCGTTGAACTGGAGCGGGTACTGCGAATCGGGTCTGGGTTCGATGCGACCTCGGAATTCAATTCCAAGCTCTGGGAGGCGCGCGCGAACGTCATGTATGAAACCGGCCACTACACCGAGGCGGAATCTTTGCTCGCCAAGGCAGACGTGGCCCACAAGCAGGCGGGCGAGTTTCTCACGATCTATGAGAACTCGAACATAGCTTTGCGCGCCCGGGTGTTGGCGGCTTTGGGCCGAATCAGCGAGGCGTCCGCGGCTTTGCTCACTTACCGCGCTGGCAAAGCCAAGTCTGAGGAGAAGACGCGTCCTGGCATCGAGCCGACCATCATCCGCGCCGAGCTTGACTTGGCGCAGGGTGACCGCGAATTGACGATTCTCGCGGCGAACCAGGTGTTGACGCTCATCCGCAGTGGCACCTTGTCTCAATATCAGACGAGTTGGGAAATGCAGGCAAGCCTCTTGGCGGGTAAGGCTGAACTCGAACTTGGACACGCCAATGATGCGCTGCCGTTCTTGAAGCGAGCGCTTGATTTGGGCGCCGATCTTTATGATCCGTTGCAGAGCCCACGATACGCCGACGCGCAGGTCGCGCTTGCCGAGTGCCTCCTGGAGTTGCGTCGCATCGAGGAAGCGAGGAGGCTATACGCGGGCGCGACTGCGATTCATGTCATCCACAAAGAATTGGCAGATCGCTATCGCAAGCCGCTGCAGCAACTCAAGGCTCATCTCGCCGCGTTGTAGGGAACGCTCCGCCGCGGTCGCCGTTTGCGACGCAACATTTCCGTCAATTTTCTTTTCTCCCCGTGGCCGGTTTCAAACCCGGATTGCGTTGTAGTGAGTAGTCACAACTACATTCAGCCCAGGGGGCGAAGCACATGCGTTCTCCATCGCGACTAACGGTCGGAATCTTGATAACGGTTGCCACGCTCATCGTTTGTTCGCTGGGTGTGCGGGCGGAGCTCAAAATTGCCCAGAACTCGGTCGCCGACCGCCGCACACAACCTGCGCCGGAGCCGGTGCGAACGATCGCGGTCACGCACGACGCGGAACCGGCGAATATTCCACCGCGCTAGGCGGCGATTGGACAGGGCACCGTCAGCGCTTGGCGGCAAGCTCTTCACGATCGAGGATGCGTCCGTGAAGAATGACCTTCACGATCTCATCATAAGCCTGAATGGTCTGAGTCGGATCCATCCGCAGCAGCAAAAGGTTGGCGCGCATGCCAGGCTGCACGGTGCCAATTTCTCGGCTGAGCCCAAGCGCGACAGCGTTGGAAAGGGTCGCTGCGCGGAACACCTGAACCGGTGTCAACCCGGCGTCGATGAGCCTGCGCATTTCCAGCCAGCCATTGAGGCCCGGCGGATTGGCGTAAGTCGGTGCACTTGGCGTGTCCGTGCCGAACAGAATGCGCGCTTTATGGGCAGCCATGTAACGCGTGGCATTGGCGTTGCGCGCGATCGGCGCTCCAAAGGCAGATCGTACCGATCATTCCCGCCGACGCGCGGTAGACTGACGTATCCAAGGGAGGTTCGGCGGAGTAAAAAGATGAGTAAAGTCAAATGGGGCATCCTCAGTACCGCCAACATCGGTGTCAAACGCGTCATTCCGGCGATCATCGCCGGTCAACGCGGCGTGGTCTCGGCGTGGCTTCGCGCGACGCCGACCGGGCGGCCGGCATCGCCGCAAGCTTCGGTATCGCCCGCAGCTACGGCAATTACCAGGCACTACTGGACGATCCTGAGATCGAAGCGATCTACAATCCGTTGCCCAACCATCTGCATGTCGAATGGACGGTCAAGGCGCTCGATGCGGGCAAGCATGTGCTGTGCGAAAAGCCGATCGGACTGAACGCCGCCGAGGCGCAAGCCATCGTGGCCGCGCGCGACCGCAGCGGCAAGCGGGTGATCGAGGCCTTCATGGTGCGCTTTCACCCTCAATGGCAGCGAATCCGCGCGCTGGTGCGGGAGGGCCGCATCGGTGGGGTGCGCACGATTCAGTCGGCATTCGTGTTCACGGTGCTCGACCCCAACAATGTGCGCAATCGCGCCGAATCGGCGGCGGTGCGCTGTACGACGTGGGCTGTTATCCCATCGTCACCGCCCGCTATGTGTTCGGCGCCGAACCTGATCGCGCCATCGCCCTGATCGATCGCGACCGGAGCTCGGCGTCGATCGGGTGACCAGCGGTCTGCTGGCATTTCCCGGCGGCGGCCAACTGGTGTTCAGCAGCGCGCTGCAGCTGGCACCGTATCAGCGGGTGGTGATCCTTGGGATCGGAAGGGCGCATCGAAGTCTCGGTTCCATTCACGCCACAGAAGGACTATGCCTGCCGCATCATCGTCGATTCCGGCAAGAGTCTGGACGGCAGCTCCGCGAAATTCGAGGATTTCGCGCCGGTCGATCAATATGCCCTGCAATGCGATCCGCGGCTGCGGTGTTTCGCAACGAGGCCGCGCAGGAATTTCCGATCGAGGATGCCATCGCAAATATGCGGGTGATCGACGCGCTGTATCGCTCCGCCGCTTCGGGGCGGTGGGAGACGCCTTGAGCCGGCCGATATCTCGCCCGGCGCGGGCTCCTATCTGGATGATGGGCTTGGCCAATGCGCTGTTCGGCATGTATGGCGGCGTTCTGGTGATCTCCGTGCCGCAGCTGCTGAACGCGCGCCAGGTGCCCGAGGCGACGATTGCTGCGATGACGGCGGTGATGATTTCGCCCGGCTTCTGGACCTTCCTGGTCAGCCCGGTGCTGGACGTGCGATTCAGCCGACGCTGGTACGCGGTGGTGACCGCGGTGGTTGCCGCGGCTGCTGTCGCTGGCGCTGCTCAATCTTGATCATCTGGCGTTGGTGGAAGGATTGCTGGTGGTCGGATTTTTCTTCGCGAACCTCTATCAGAGCGCCCTCGGCGGATGGCTCTCCAGCATTACCACGGCCGAAGAGAAAATACGCTCAGCGTGTGGGTCACCATCGCCAACATCAGCGGCGGCGGCGCCATGGCCATGGTCACGGGCGAAGTGGTGCAGCGCCTGTCGCCGACGGTCGCCGCACTGTTGCTGGGCGCGGCGGTGCTGCTGCCGATCGCCGTTTTTCCCTGGATGCAGGCGCCGGGGCCTGATCGACGGCTCGCCCGCGAGAGTTTTTCGCGGTTTTTCGCGAAGTATTCAGCATCCTCAAGCGGCGCGAAGTGTTGATTGCCATCGTGCTGTTCATCGCGCCGGCGGCAACTTTTTCTTGGTGAATATTCTCGGCGGACTGGGCAGTGATTTTCCCGCCTCCGGCCATTTCGTCGGGTTGGTGGGCGGAGCGGGCGTGCTGATGGGCGGGATTGTGGGATGTTTGATTTTTCCGCTGATCGATCGCCTGCTGCCGTTGCGATACCTGTACCTTGCGATCGGCGTGGTCGGATCGCTGTTCACCCTGGCGTTGATCCTGCTGCCGCGCACGCCCACGACTTTCGCGCTGGCTCTGATCGGCGAGAATGTGTTCCAGTCGGTCGCCATCGTCGCCTCCACGGCGATCGCCTTCGAAACCATCGGGCCCAGCAATCCGCTCGCCGCGACGAATTACTGCCTGATGGTTCGGCGTTCAACATCGCCAATACCTACATGGTGGTCGTGGACGGCTGGGGATATGCTGGCGCGGAGTGGCAGGAAGTTACACCACGGAGCCGGGGTGAGTTTGGTGGCCTGCCTGCTGCTCGTGACGCTCTTAGTCTGGGGCATCACGGCGCCGCAAGGCGGAGATCTTGCGGCAAGCGATGCCGGCGAATTAGCGACCGCGGCTAGGGACGCGAACGCGCAACCACCTGTCTCGCTTGCGAATTCCATACCGGCTAGGGAAGTATTAAACACACACCTGGAGCAAGTCACACTAACCCCAGTGCACCACAAACCAAAGTTCGAGCTTCTCTATATTGCTTCGCCACTCACCCGCCGCCCCCCTTCAACTCGTAATTAAGAAAACATTTGCTAGATGTCATGGATCTTCATCCACCGCCAAACCTCACCACCAAATATTTTCTCAGGACCAACAGCCACCATTCAGGGAGAGGAGAGGCTCTACAGCTTTCTCTGTTTAAGGGCCACCCTGCCTCCTCGAGGCAAAAAAAAAAAAACAAATCCATGTTCTATGTCAGTTGTTGTCAGAGACAGGGTCAGTCAGTCAGGGTATGTTTCATTTGATTTTGTTATTCCTACGTTTTTCTACTTCACCGATTCCTATTCTATTCTTTTACCCTAAAAATTCATTGATGTTTTGTCTATTATTGGCTATATTTTCTGCGGGAATGGAGCATGTTCTATGTCAGCATTCGCGGATCGATCCGGCCGGGTTATCGACGTTGTTTTGCCTCGCGGCCGGTCTGTTGACATGGATTCTGCGAAAATACCCGGCAAGGGTCCCTCGCCATTGGCTGTGGTTCGCCGCGTCGGTGAAATTCCTGATTCCTTTTCTCATTGCTCCTTGGCATTGGCAGCTATCTGGCGTGGATGCCGAATTCGGCGGTAACGGATAGTGCCTTGTACCTTGCAGTCAATGAGACGCGGCGCCTTCCCGCTCTACTGGCCGCTGTTTGGTTCTGCGGATTCGGGGTGGTCCTGGCGGCGTGGTATTTGCGCTGGCGGAGCATATCCGCTGCAATCCGCAAAGCAGTGCCCTTGCACGATGGACGCGAGGTGCGGGTGCTGCGTCGCATGGAGCGAATCGCGGGAATCCAGAGGCCAATGGCGATGTTCTTGTGCACGGCGTCGCTCGGAGCCGGGGATCTTCGGCATCGTGGCACCCGTTCTACTGTGGCCGAAAGGGATCCTCGCCTCATCTTCCTGAAGCAGATCGCCTGATCGCGACGCTCATCAAGCATCATGTTGCCATTACCTCAACGCTGCCGGGGACGGCGTCAACCCTGCAGCGCGCCGATATTTCAATGGATGGTC
>CAVUYL010000025.1:0-69898 GCA_963745705.1 uncultured Gammaproteobacteria bacterium
GGCTATGCAGTGCTGGCGCGCCGCTTTTTTCTGACCCCCGTATTCAGCCCCGTTCATCCGACGCTGTAGACGCCGCTTGCCCAACAAAACCCGCGCGATCGTCGCAACCTCGATCGGCAACATGCTCGAGTGGTACGACTTCACGGTGTACGCGCTCTTTGCCGGCTACATCGCCGGTAATTTCTTCCCCGGCGACGATAAGAACACACGGCTGCTCAAGACCTTCCTGGTCTTCGGTCTGGGGTTCGTGGTCCGCCCGCTCGGCGCGGTGCTCATCGGCAACTACGGCGATCGGGCCGGGCGCAAAGCCGCGCTGACCTTGACCATCCTGTTGATGGCCGCCGGCACCGGGATCATCGCGCTCTCCCCCACCTATGCCGCCATCGGGATCGGCGCGCCGCTCCTGCTGTTGCTCGGACGGGTGCTGCAGGGCTTTTCGGCGGGCGGCGAGATCGGCGGCGCGACGGCCTATTTGCTGGAGAGCGCCGAACCTGCGCAACGCGGACGCGTCGCATCGTGGCTCGAGGCCAGCATGGGGATGGCCAATATACTGGGCGCGCTGGCGGCGTTCTCGGTCACCGCGCTCTTGAGCACGAGCGAGGTGCAGGCCTGGGGCTGGCGCATTCCCTTTATCTTTGGTCTCACCATCGCGCCGGTGGGACTGTACTTGCGCCGCAGCCTGGATGAAACCGACGCCTTCCAGGCCGAAGAGCGCCAGCGCGCCCACGCGGCAAAGCCCAAGGCGCCCTTGCTCGAGATATTTCGCAGCCACGGGCGCAGCCTGTTCGTCGGCTTTTGCGTCGCCGTGCTGTGGGCGGTCGCGGTGTATGTATTGATGATCTACCTGCCCACTTACGTGCAGCGTGCGGACACGTTCGGATTCAGCGCCGCCCAAGCCTTCGGCGCGTCGCTGATCGGCAATATCCCGTTCGTCATCGGCTGCGTCTGGTTCGGTTCCTGGTCGGACCGAATCGGCCGGCGGCGCAGTTTGGCCCTGAGCGCCGGGCTGCTGTTCGTTGCCGTGCTGCCGCTGTTCCTGTGGTTGAAGGCCGATCCGACGCTGCCGACGCTGATCATCGTGCAAGCCATCGTGTGCCTGTTGGTGGCGAGTTTCGTCGGGGTGGCCCCGGCGGCACTGTCGGAGATCTTTCCCACCGGCGTGCGCTCCACCGGAACCTCTCTGGTATACAACGGCGCCTTCACGCTATTCGGCGGTTTCGCGCCCATGATCCTGACCTGGCTCATCCAACGATCGGGCGGCTCGATCTATTCGCCGGCTTGGTACGTGATGCTCGCAGCCGGGGTCGCCTTGATTGCGATTCCCTTTCTGGGACGCCGTGAATCACCGGCCCCCGCGCCGACCGCAGGCTTCCCTACGGTTACGAGCGAATCATAGCCGCACAGCGCAAAGGAGACTCTCTTGTCGGACCATCCGAACTTTCTGATTTTGATGGCGGATCAGCTGACCGCGCGCGCGCTGCCCGCCTATGGAAACAAGATCGCCAAGACGCCGCACATGGATGCGCTGGCCGCCGCCGGCGTGGTCTTCGAGTCGTTTTACTGCAATAGCCCGCTGTGCGCGCCGTCGCGGTTTTCGTTTCTGGCGGGCCGCCAGGTTTCCGCCATCGGCGCCTACGACAACGCAGCGGAATTGCCGGCGCAGGTGCCCACCTTTGCGCACTACCTGCGGCGCGCCGGATACCAGACCGTATTGAGCGGCAAGATGCATTTCTGCGGTGCCGATCAATTGCACGGCTTCGAGGAGCGGCTCACCACCGATATCTACCCGGCCGACTTCGGCTGGACGCCGGACTGGAGCCGCTTCGAGCATCGGCCAACGTGGTATCACTCCATGGATTCCGTCACGCAGGCGGGGCCGTGCACGCGCACCAACCAGATCGACTTCGACGACGAGGTGGTGTTCGCCGCGCGCCAGAAGCTCTTCGACATGGCGCGCGCCAAGGACCGGCGGCCGTTCTGCATGGTCGCCTCCATGACCCATCCGCACGACCCCTACGCGATTCCGCAAGAGCTATTGGGATCGCTATGCCGGAGTCGAGATCGACATGCCGCGCGTGCGCATGGCTGCCGGCGAACTGGATCCTCATTCGCCGGCGCCTGCGCCACGTCTGCGGGCTCGACCTTCACGCCGGTGAACGAGGCGCAGGTTCGCGCCGCGCGCCGCGCCTACTACGGTGCGGTGTCATACGTCGATGACCAGATCGGGGTGCTGCTCGCGAGCCTCGCCGATGCGGGCTTCGCCGACGACACCATCGTACTGTTGCTCGCCGACCACGGCGACATGCTGGGCGAGCGCGGACTCTGGTACAAGATGAGCTTTTTCGAGCCGGCTTGCAGGATTCCGCTGATCGTGCATGCGCCGGGACGCTTTGCCGCGCGGCGCGTGGCGGATTCCGCCTCTCTGGTCGACATGCTACCGACGCTGTGCGAGCTCGCCGGCGGCGACCCTCAGAGCTTCGCGACGCCGCTGGATGGCAATAGCCTGGCGCCGCAGCTCGCGGGAGGCGCCGGCCGCGACGAAGTCATCGGCGAGTATCTCGCCGAAGGGGCGATCGCCCCCCTGGTAATGATCAAACGCGGGCGGTACAAGTTCGTGCATTCGCCCGCCGATCCGGACCAGCTCTACGACCTTGAAGGACGACCCGGACGAGCGGCGCAATCTTGCATCCGCACCTTACGCAAGCGATCGCGCGTGCGCGAGTTTCTCGCCGAAGTGGCGCGGCGCTGGGACATGCCGTCCCTGCATGCCGCGGTCCTCGCGAGCCAGCAGCGCCGTCATCTGGTTTACGACGCGCTGCGCCGCGGACGGTATACCCCATGGGACTTTCAGCCAATGCGCGACGCCAGCCGCCTCTATGTCCGCAACGACCAGGATCTCGGCGATCTGGAGACCATGGCGCGGTTTCCGCCGTTTCAGGCCTGAGCTTAGCTGCTCATTCTGTGTGCGATATGGCACCGAGGACCCGGCTCATTTGTGATACAAAGTTGAGGCTCGGCGCTGCTCCCCTTCCCTGCCGTTTCTACAGTGTCGCGCCTTACCGACATTGCGGGAATTAGTTCAAGATGATTCATGATGTGGGCGATTGATGCACGATGAATTGACGTCTAAACACCCGGTACTTTACTTACTGCCAAGAAGGGTGCCCTTTGCAAAATAAGAAGACGCCCGATTGGGAGGGGCACGAGCCTGACACGAGCGCCCGGTTGCTCGACGTGCTCATCTCGGCGACGACCGGATCCGCCAAGGTCTCGCGCTCCGATCGAATCCTGTTCGTCGCCTGCGAGTTTTGGGCGGCAGCGAGGAATCATTCGCTGCACGAGCAGCTGCACACCGGCGCGGTTGCGCAATTGCGCGAAGCCGAGGAGGCATTCACCGCCATCGGTCTCACTCATGCGGCCGGTTGTCTGCGGCTCGGACGGCTCGCTTTGACGGTCGATCCGCCGACGCCGCTCAAGGATGTCGCCGAAAACGTCGAAAATTGGCTTGCGAACGTGGACGAGCCCGTCGACCTCAAGATTGCCGAATTCGCCAAAAAGCAGGCGACCGACCGTCACACCAGCGGCTGACCTAAGCCTCAGGCGAGGTCCGCGAGCGTCAGGCGTATCCATTCGATCAGATGAGCGGCGTAGACGCGCTCGACGAACAACAGGTATTCCGCCCTCTGAACGCATGCCGTCAGAACATGCACTTCCGCCAAGCGGCTGCCGCGCGCTTCGCCAAGGCCGGGGATCGCCGTCACGGCTCCCAGCCGCTGCAGCAACTCACCGGCGCGTGGGCCCTGCACGCGCAAGACACGAGATTCCGCCCGTCTGGTCGACCATGCAGCCATCCACCGCGCCGGCCAGCCGCCTGCCCGAGCTCGGCAAAGCGCCGCCGCGCCGCTGCATAAAGCAGGGTCTCGGTGGGGCTGCGCCACGCGAGCACCGATGCCGCAGCGGCGCCTGCGGCGGTGAGCGTCGCCCGTTGCGGCTGCGGCAGCGGCTGACCCAGTGCCTGCTGCAGCACGCCGCCGAAGCTGCCCGCGCGGTCGAAGTAGCGCAGCGATGCCACCTGCGCCCCGGGCAAGGCCTCGACGCGCAAGCCGTCCAACCCTCGAGGAGAACACTGTACTTTGCAATTCATCCATGCAGGCGCTTACCCATGGGATCGATGAACGGCGCCTTGACCACCACGGCGTCGATGACCGATCCCAAGTGATGGATTCGTATCTTGTCGCCCAGCCGCTGCGCTCCCCGCGCCAACATGCCGAGCGCAATCGGGCCCTTGAGTTCAGGACTCCAGTAGCTGGAAGTCACGTGGCCTTCGGTTTGGGTCGGCGGTGCGCCGGCGGCGATCTGCGCGCCGACGGGGAGCCGGGTGCGGCCATCGGCGGGCGACAGCGCCACCAACTGAAAGCGGTCCGGGTCGCGCGCCGCCGGGCGCAATAGCGAACGGCGGCCCACGAAATTCGCGGCCTTGCGCTCGATGCTGCGCGCAAAACCGATATCTTGCGGCAGCGTGGTACCGTCGGTATCGGTGCCGATGTGGATGTAGCCCTTTTCGGTGCGCATGATCTCGAGCGCTTCGATGCCGTAGGGCACGGCGGAGAAATCGCGCCGCCTGCGCCCACAGCCGCTCGAGCAGATCCTGGACGTGGTCGGCCGGCAGGTTGATCTCATAGCCCAACTCGCCGCTGAAACTCGCCCGCAGCACGCGCAAGGCCACCCCATCCCAGGTGCTTTCTCGCAGGGTCATGTGCGGCATCGATTCGGGCGCCAGCACCGCATCGAAGCCCAACGACTTGAGCCAATCCCAGGCGCGCGGCCCGGCCACGGTGACATTGCCCCAACGCGAGGTGACCGGCGTCACCAACACCCTTAAAGTCGTGATATTCGCACTGCAGCCACTCCTCGAAGGCCGCCGCCGTGCGTTCGACGCCCGCGCTGGTGGTGTTCACCCAGTAGTGCTGGGGACCCGAGGCGCGCCACGATCCCGTCGTCGACGACGATGCCGTTTTCATTGAGCAACAGACCGTAGCGTGCTTGACCGAGCTTCAAGCTCGACATCGTGCCCACGTACATGAGATCGAGGAAGTGCGCCGCGTCCGGGCCGTATAACTCGAGCTTGCCGAGCGGCGAACCGTCGAGCACGCCGGCATGCCGGCGCACCGCACCGGCTTCCCGCTGGGCGGCAGATTCCAAGGATTCGTCCGGCCGCGGATAGGCAGCCGGACGCACCCAGCTGCCGAATTGTTCGAACAGCGCGCCGCGCGCCTCGTGCCAGGCACGCGCCGGCAGCTGCTTCAGCGGTCGATACAAGCCGCCCACCCGGCGCCCCGCAATCAGCCCGAGCGGCACGGGCGCGAACGGCGGCCGGAATTTCGTGGTCCCCACCGCCGCGGGCTCGCGGCCGGTAAATTCTCCCATCAGCACCAATGCGTTGATGTTGCTGGTCTTGCCCTGGTCGGTGCCCATCCCGGTGGTGGTATAGCGCTTCAAATGCTCGATCGAGCGATAGTTTTCTTGCGCGGCCAGGCCGATGTCGCCGACGGCCACATCGTTTTGCAAGTCCACGAACTGCTTGCCCGACAGTCCGGCCATGTGCGTCGCCGCCAGGGATCGGCCGGCGCCGCCAACCGGCGCCGGCGGTGCGGCTTGCCCCAGAGCGACCGCGGTGCCGAGCTCTGCGGCGTGATTCACCACCGCGTCGCGGGCGAAAATTCCCGGCGCAGGCGCCCGCGCTCCACACGCCGGGCGCGGCACCGTCGGGCACGAACATGGCCGACTCGTCCACCCAGCGCAGTTTGCCGCCCGCCTGCGAATGCAGGTGCACGGCCGGCGCGTAGCCGCCGGCGCTCAGGATCAGATCGCAGTCCAGCCGTTCGGGCCGCGCACCGATGGTGTCGGTTGAAATGACCGTGCAGCTGCGCACGCTTCCGCCGCCGACGCGGGCGATGCCGGCATTCACGAAGGTGCGCAGCTGCGACAGCGCAGCACCGATATCCGCCCGGGGTCGGCGATCCACCAGCGCAACCACATTCACGCCCGCGCCGCGCAAGGAGGCGGCCACCCCGTAGGCGGAATCGCTGTTGGCCGCGATCACGACTCGTTGACCGCAGGCGACACCGAATGCATGCGCGTACTTGTCGGCGGCACCGGCCAGCATGACGCCGGGACGATCGTTGTTGGGGAAGATCATCGGGCGCTCCAACGCTCCCGTTGCGGCGATCACGGCGCGCGCGCGAATTTTCCACAGCCGCTCGCGCAGTACGCCGCCGCCGCGGCCCACTGCGGCGGCCGGCGTGGGGAGGGCTTCACGAGCGCAGACCAGATTGTGATCGTAAATACCAAACACCAAGGTGCGCAGCATGCGCCGTACTCCGCAGCGCTCGGCGCGGAGCACGAGCTCGGCAACCTGCGCATCCGCGCGCCACGCCAGCGCGCCGCCGAACGCGGGGCCGCTGCCGAGCAACAGGGTGTCGGCGCCCGCCTCGGCCGCGGACACCGCGGCGCTCAATGCGGCGAGCCCGCCGCCCACCACCACGACCTCCGCTTGCGCCGCTGCTTCCTCGTATCGATCGGGATCGGGTTCTCCGGAGGCACGGCCGAGACCCGCCATGCGGCGAATCATGGGCTCGTACAGATGCCAGTTCGGCCACTTGAATGTCTTGTAGTAAAAGCCCGCCGGCAGCAGCGCAGCCACCGCTGCTTAACGCGGCACCGGCATCGAAACGGACGCTCGGCCAGCAATTGACGCTGGCGGCGATGAGCCCTTCGTGCAGCTCCACCAGGGTGGCGCGCATGTTGGGCGTGCGGGTGGCGCCATCGCTCAAATCGACAAGCCCGTTGGGCTCCTCGACGCCGCAGGAAAATATGCCGCGCGGCCGATGCAGTTTGAAGCTGCGCCCGACGAGTTGCACCCCGTTTGCCAGCAGTGCCGAGGCGAGCGTATCGCCCGGATGCCCGGTCAAGCGCCGCCCGTTGAATTCGAAGCACAGGCGCCGCGATCGATCGAGGCGCTGGCCGCAGGGCGCCGCGAAGACGCGAGGCGGTCATGTGGGCGCGGCATCCGTCATGGCGTACACGGAGAGGATTTCGTGGGTGAGCGTATTGCGCGCAATATTGAACCACTGGCCGCAGCCGTAGCGTGTGCCGCCAGCGCTCGAAATGCAAACCCTTGGGGTTGTCGCGAAAGAACAGATATTCGCCCCAAACCTGGTCGTTTTGCTCCAAGCCCGGCCGCGTCAGGTGCGAGGTGCCGCCGCAGGTGAATTCGCTTTCATCGCGCGGACCGCAGTGAATGCAGGGGATCTGCATCATCAGTGCGCAATTCCCGAGGCCGCGGCTTCGTCGATGAGACGGCCGGTAATGAACCGCTCGAGTTGAAAGGGTTCGGCCAGCGGGTGGCTCCGGCCGGTCGCGAGCACGTGTGCCAGGGTCCAGCCGCCCACGGGAATGGCCTTGAAGCCGCCGGTACCCCAGCCGCAGTTGATGTATAGATTGGCGATGGGCGTCGGCCCGATGATGGGGCTGGAGTCGTGCACCACGTCGACGATGCCGGCCCATTGCCGCATCAAGTTCAGGCGGCTGAAGGATGGGAACAGCGCCAGGGTTGCCGCAATGATGGCCTGCTTCACCGCGAAGCTGCCGCGCTGTGCATACGAGGGAAACAAATCGAGCATGGCGCCCATGACGATCTCGCCCTTGTCCGACTGACTGACATAGGCTCCCGTGCCGGGCGACAGAATCACCGTATCGAGCATGGGCTTGATGGGTTCGGTGACCATGGCCTGCAGTGCGTAGCTCGTCACCGGCAGGCGAAAGCCGGCCAGCTTCGCGAGCACCGAGCTGTGACCCGCCGCTGCAATGCCGACGCGCTCCGCACGTACGCGCCCGCGGTTGGTATCCACGCCGACGACCCGCCCGTTGTCCTTGACGAAGCCGGTGACCTCGCAGCTCTGAATGATGTCCACGCCCAGGGCGGACGCGGCCCGCGCGTAGCCCCAGGCGACGGCGTCATGCCGCGCCGTGCCGGCGCGCCGCTGCGTGAACCCGCCGAGCACCGGCAGCCGCGCGCGCGGCGACAGATCGAGCGCCGGCGCGAGCGCGCCCACTTGCTCGCGCGTCAGCAGTTCCGCGGCAATGCCGTTCATGCGCATGGCATTGGCCCAGCGCGACATGGCATCGAGGTCATGGCGGCTGTGCGCGAGCAACACCAAGCCGCGCTGGCTCAGCATGATGTTGAAATTCAGTGCCTGCGAGAGGCCTTCGTACAATTGCAGGGAAAAATCGTACAGACGCGCGCTCTCCGGATACAGGTAATTCGAACGCACGATGGTGGTGTTGCGGCCCGTATTGCCGCCGCCGATCCAGCCGCGCTCGAGCACCGCCACCGAGGTGACGCCGTGATTCTTCGCCAGATAGTACGCGGCGGCGAGCCCATGGCCGCCGCCGCCGACGATGACCACGTCATAGCTCGGCTTGAGGGCGGCGTCGCGCCATGCGGCCGGCCAATGGCGTTGACCTGACACCGCGCCGCGCAGCAGTGACCACGCCGAATATTTCATGGCGAGGCGTCTGCCGGTTGCCGTCGCCCGCTGTTGGTCAATTCTTAGCTTCCATCGCCCAATAGTCTGCCCTCAAGATGCGTGCAATACCAGTGCACGAACTGCGTCACGCCGGCCTCGTGCACCGGCGAGTACGGCGCCGGATCATAGGCGGGCGAATTCACGCCGATCTGATTTTCCTGGCAGTTGCGGGTGTCGGCCGCATTGGTCGCGAGCCACACCTGGGTCAACTCCTTGAGGTCGTAGTCCACGCCTTCCACGGCGTCGCGGTGTACCAGCCACTTGGTGGTGAGTTGCGTCTGCGTCGGACTGACGGGCAGGACGCGAAACGAAATTGCGTGATCGGCGAGCACGTGATTCCAGGTCGTCGGAAAGTGGAACATCAGCAGCGTGCCGATGTCGGGTTCGCTGATCGTATCGGTCAGCGGCCGGCGCACCGCGGCTTTGCCCGACATGGTGAAGCTCACCGCTCCTTCGAGCAGCGGCGTGCGCACGGTGCGGTATTGGCTGTTGGACGAGATATGAAATTTGCTCGGCAGTCCGATCGACTCCCAGTGGCGCCACTTCCCGGCGGTGTATGGGTTCGATGCCGCGCCCTCGCCGTCGGTCGCCGTCGGATCCTCGGGAAAGGTCCGGATCAGCTCCGGATGGTTGGCCGCGCAGTGGTAGCACTCGCGATTGTTCTCCCACACCAGCTTCCAATTGGCCTGCTCGATGATGGTGGACTGGAACGCAATCTTCGTCTGATGCAGCTTGTGCGGCAGAAAATACGGTTCGAGGTGGCGCCGGATCGGTTCGAAGTCCGGCGCCACCGACCCCAAGCAAATCCAGATATAGCCGCCGGCGCTCGCGCAGTGGACGGGTTTCAAGCCGTGCTGCGACTTGTCGAATTCGCTGCCCATGTCGCGCGCCGCCAGCAAGCGTCCGTCGAGCGCGTAGGTCCACTGATGGTAGGGACAGACCAGCCGCGGCGACGTGCCTCGCTCGGCGGAGCAAATCCTCGAGCCGCGATGCCGGCAGGTGTTGTGGAAGGCGCGCAAGCCGCCGTCGCGGTCGCGCACCACCAGCACCGGATACTCGCCGATCTGCGCCGTCAAGTAGTTCCCGGGATTCAACACCTCGCAATCGTGACCCACGAACAGCCAATCGCGGTACCAAATCATCTGCAGATCGACCTGATAATCCTCCGGGTCGCAATAGAAGTCGCGTTCCAGAGCGGTCTCGAGATTTCGTCCCCGCAGACGGTTCAGCATGGTGTCGCGCGCAGTCATGGTGGTTTCCTGAAAATCCGGCCCGTGCCTACGATAGCAATATTCCCCGCTAGCGCAGTGCCCCGAAGCGACGCTTTTTGCGAATTATACGACAGCGAAATTTGCCCGCGCCGCGGGAATGCGTAAACTCGCGGGGCCACGGCGGGCCCAGTACACTGGATCCGACGCGGGCGTTGCCGGGACGCATCGCCATCCACTTCGAGTTTTACCCGCATACGGGATCTGGAAAGCCGGTGGGCACCCTCGTTGCCACGGAGGGAGGGCCGGGCTATGCCGCAACGGAGTCCCGCGATGCCTATTTGGCATTGTTCAAGCCGCTGCGGCCGCGGCGTGACTTCTTGTTGATGGACAATCGCGGCACCGGGCCATCCGCGGCCATCGATTGCCGCGAACTACAGACGACGGCCACATGGACCACGGAGATGATCGGCGCCTGCGGCCGGCAGTTGGGCGACAGTGCGCCCCTGTACAGCACGGCGTACGCGGTGGACGATCTGGCAGCGATTCTCGAGGCGCTCGACATCCCCCGCATCGCTCTGTACGGCGACCCGCGCTCATCATCTCAGGCGAGCTCGACGATATCACCACCATGGCCGATGGCGCCGCGGTCGCCGCCGCATTCAAGTACGGCACGCAAATCCGCATCGTCAACAGCTTCCACGTGAACGCATTGCCACACGCGCGCAGTGCGTGCGCCGTTTCATGGCAACCTTGGAAACCGGTGATACCTCGTGTGCGGCCCGGGTCCCCGCCGCTGCGTCTCGTGCCGCGATTCGCCCTGCATGCGGCGGAACTCGATCCCGCCGCCGCACTTCCCGGCAATCGCTCCGGTTCGGTGCTGTTGCGCTGGATCAGTGCGGCGGTACTAACCGCGGGCGACGTGTTGGCCCGCCTCGACGGCAACTCCACGGGTCAGGGGGTGGGCCTGCGCGGCGGAACGTTTCGCGTCGCCAAGGACGCAACGGTCATCCATGTGTCGCTGGACCATGTGCGGTGGGTCGAGGATCTAGCGGTCAGCGGCACCCTCGATAAGGCCGCGCCCTGCGGTCCTTGATGATGTCGTGCGTGGTCGACGGCTGTCAATACATGTTGCGCCGACACTGATCGAACGTTCAATAGGCGCCGCAGCGGCGCCGTATGCTACGCTCCGCTTTTGCAGCTTTCGCAGCCGCGTGCAACCATGACCGCGCCGACACCGCAGGCCACCTTCGCGCAAAGTCTAGCCCGAGCGCACGCGGCGCTGCGCGCCGGCCGCGCCGCTACCGCCGAGAGCTGGCTGCGCGCGCTCGGCGCACAGGTCCCGGGAGAGCTGAATTGCCTCTGGTTGCTGGGCGCTGCGCTGCTGGACCAGAACAAAATCTCCGAGAGCATTGCGACGCTCGAAGATGTGCTTGGCCGCGCTCCCGATTTTGCGCATGCGCGCGTGGATTTGGCACGCGCCTACCGGTGCGACGGACGCGCTGCGCAGGCGCGCGAGCAAGTGCGCCGCGTGCTGGAGAAAATGCCGCATCATCATCACGCTTGGCTTGCCTACGGCGATGTCCTCGCCGACCTTGATCAGTATGCGGACGCCACCGTTGCCTTCGAGCGCGCCCGCCTTACGGATCCGCAGCGCGAGCGTGTGGAAGAAGCAACGGCCGCCCTCGTAGCCGACGATCGGAAAACCTCTGAGCAGATCTTTCGGAAGATCCTGCAGGAGGATGCCGGCCATGTGGCTGCCTTGTGCGGTCTTGCGGCAGTATCGCTCGCGGCTGACAAGGCGCACGATGCTGAGCGTCTGCTGCGTCATGCTTTGAAACAGTCCGCGCACGCTCCTCTCGCATGGCGGGGATTGGGTCAGGCGCTCGTGGCACTCGGACGCCTCGAGGAGGCGGAAGCGGCGGCGCAGCGTCTGACCAAGATTGAGCCCAAAAACCCACAGAGCTGGATCACAATCGCCAACGTGGCGACGCGACTCATGCGCCAGGAGGAGGCCCTCGCCGCCTACGAACAGGCGGCGCGGCTTCAGCCCGATGGCGTTCGGCTGCGGATGTCCATCGGCCACGTGCAAAAAACGCTCGGGCGGCGCGCCGACAGCGAAGCATCCTACAAGGCGGCGCTGGCAATGGATCCGGGTATCGCGGAAGCCTACTGGAGTCTTGCCGACCTCAAGAACTACGCTCTTTCCGACGCCGAGGTCGAGTCAATGCAGCGGCTGCTCACGAGCGATAAGCGCGAACGCTCCAATGAGGCGCAGCTGCATTTCGCGCTCGGCAAGGCCTTCGAACAGCGCGAGCGGTACGCCGATGCCTTTGCGCACTATGCTCGCGGCAACGCACTGCGGCGCCTGGATGCGCCGTTCGATATCGAGCAGTTTGAACGCCGGTACGGCGCGCATTTGCGCCTTCTTCGACGAGCAGTTCTTCGCCGGGCGTGCCGGCAGCGGCAGATCCGGATCCCGCACCGATCTTCATCGTGGGGCTGCCGCGTTCCGGTTCTACTTTATTGGAACAGATCCTCGCCAGCCACTCGCGCGTCGAAGGTACCATGGAGCTGCCCAACATCCTGAACATCACGCGCCAATTTGACGACATGGTGGCGGGCCGTGATGGCTATCCCGAGACGGTGGGCACGGCTCCGGTTGGGGTGCTCAGCGCACTCGGCACCCGCTATCTGGAGGAAACCGCGCCGCTGCGCTCCGGGCGTGAACACTTCACCGATAAGCTGCCCAATAACTTCAGCCACGTCGGGCTCATCCATGCCATTCTGCCGAGCGCGACCATCATCGATGCGCGGCGGCATCCGATGGATTGCTGTTTCAGCACCTTCAAGCAGCACTTCGCCGAGGGACAGAGCTTCAGCTACGACCTCGACGATCTCGGGCGTTACTACCGTTGCTATTTGTCGCTCATGGACCACTGGGACGCCGTGCTGCCCGGCAAGGTTCTGCACGTGCAGCACGAGGACCTTGGTTCGCGATCCGGAGGCCCACATCCGCCGCCTCCTCGACCACTGCGGTCTGCCGTTCGAGCCCGCCTGCCTTCAATTTTCACCAAACGCGCCGCTCCGTGCGCACCGCCAGCGCCGAGCAAGTGCGCCAGCCGATTTACACCTCCGGTGTGGGCCATTGGCGACACTTCGAGAAAGAACTTCAACCGCTGCAGCAGGCGCTCGGCGGCAGCCTGGAGCGCTTTTGAACAACCGTACAGAACCTTGACGACCCATGGAGCACCAAGGATGATGCGGCAAAAGATGTACGGCCGGCGGCCGGGGCGCTTTCCACTCAATAAACCGCCGAGGGGATGTTTCATGAAGCTACGGAACCGCCATAGTGGCGACCTGAATTTCCGGAAAATGCACGCGCCGCTGCGGGGGTCCGCCGCCGTCTCCCAGATCACTCTCGCCGTCGCGGCGGCCCTTGCTGTCGCGCCGCCGCGCGCGCATGCGCTCCAACCCGCCGATGTCTCCGCACTGCAAGAGATCGTCGTGACGGCGCGCAAGCGAGAAGAGAATCTCCAGGATGTGCCCTTGAGCATCGACGTCTTCACCAAGAAGGACCTGCAGAACCTCGGCATCACCAGCATCGATGACTATGCGCAGAAGGTGCCGTCCATATCCTTCATCAGCACAGGTCCAGGCACCCAGCTGTTCGTCATGCGCGGTGTCTCGGACGGCAGCAACCCCAACTACGCGAACACTTCTTCGACGGGCTTTTTCGTCGACGACATGTCGATGAGCTTCAACGGGGCACAGCCGGACCTGCATTTATACGACGTCGAGCGCATCGAGATCCTCAACGGTCCGCAGGGCACGACTTTCGGCGCAGGGGCCATGTCGGGCGCGATTCGCTACATCACCAACAAGCCCGATTTGAACGCCTTCAGCGCCGGCGTCGACTTCGACGGCGGCAAGATCCAGGGCGGCCAGAACAACTGGACCTACGAGGGGTTCGTCAACCTGCCGATCATCGACGGCGTGCTGGGCTTGCGCGCTTCCGCCTTCAGCGACTCACATGGCGGCTTCATCGATAATCGTGCTAGCAACCCGTACCTGGGTCAACGGCGCCGTCTCCGACAATTCGCAGTGGGCGCGCAACGACTACAACCGCGAGCACGTGGAGGGCGGACGCGCTGCGTTGAAGGCGGTGCTATGGGATGGCTGGAGCGCCAGTGTCACCTACAGCTTTCAGCGCCAGAACACCATCGGCGCCTGGGACGAAGACCCGACCCTCCGCCGCGCACCGTCGAGCGATTCGGACCGGAATCCAACAACTTTCAAACAAAAACGCTCGACTTTCGCGTGGACGGCGACGTCGGCATCGGGGATCTGGTGTTTGCCAGCACATACTGGTCGCAGCCCAGGCGCCAGTGGAACGAGTACTCACAATATGAGCAGAATTTCAATGCCGGCGGCAAGAACAATCCGCCCACCGGCTATCCCGGCACCCAGGAGGGGTTCACCTGCCTGAACGATCCCTACTACGGCGGGGCGCCGTTCACGGGATGCAATGCGCCGACGCAGTTTTACTAATACTGGATCAATCCGCAGCGCTGGTCCGACGAACTACGGCTCTCCTCCAAACCGGGCGGCCGATTTCACTGGCTCACGGGACTGTACTGGGAGAAGACGGTGGACAAGAACTACGGCGAGCACTTACTACATGCCGGGGCTGCAGTATCAAGGTGCCGCGTTCCAGTATTACACTGAACTACTACGCAGTTGTCGAGAACCTACGCTGCCGCCCGGAATATGGTACGCGTACATCGAGCGCTCGGACTAGCTGCAGACCACCGAGTTCGCAAACATCAGCTTCGACGTCACGGACAAGCTCAACATCGAGGCGGGCACGGTGCACTATAAGTCCTACTCACGTACGCCACACCTTTTGTCCAGTTCGCCTACGCCAACTCGGCTCCGAGCGATTACACGAGCGATTCGCACAAGTGGGACAGCAAGTTCGGCATCAACTACAAGATCACCGACAACGTAATGGTGTACGCCGATTTCGCCCAGGGTTTCCGCGAAGGCGGCAGCAACTCCGGCGATCCACCGAAGTGCTACGCCAACGGCGTGCCGCAAGAGTTACATGCCCGACACCCTCAACAATTATCGAACTGGGCTGGAAAACGACGAGCCTCAACGGCCACCTGCTGTGGAACGGCGCGGCCTACCTCATGAAATGGAAGCAGCTGCAGACGCTCATCTACGACGTCAACGTCTGCGCCTCCACCAGCTACAACATCAACGTCGGCGACGCGCGCATCTACGGCGTGGAATCGAACATCGATTACAAGATCAACGACAACTGGTCATTGCAGGCGGTCCGGCAACTACACGGACTCGCGTGTCACATCTGCGGCCAATGCCAGACTATCTGGCGACGTCGAACGAACGACTGCCGTATCGTGCCTTATTTTAGCTGGAGCTGGAATGCTGCGCTACGAACATCCGCTCGGCAGCAACCTGCGCGGCTACGCGCAGTTCGACATCGCCCACAAGGGCGACATGTGGAACGACCTGCACTCCGAGGACAAGAACACGGTTTGCCTCGTATCCTGCAGCCGAGCTACATGCATCATGAACCTGCGTCTCGGATTGAATCCCGAACGGAGGCCACTGGCTCACCGAGTTCTATATCACCAACCTCGCGGACAAGAACGCGATCGTCTACAGCAACACCGGCAATTTCGACCTGCGCGGACGACCAATGAACCCCGTGTGTTCGGCCTGCGTCTCAATTACCGCTTCGGCAAGGAAACCAATTCGGAATAGCGGCGCCTGGAGCCTACGGCCCGCTGGTTTCTCGCGCCGGTGCGCTGCTCACGAGCTTGCGCTCGCCGATCTTGCGCTCGGTGCTCGGCGGGTGCCCGAACTGCATGCGATAGCACTTCGAGAAATGCGGCGGCGACTGAAATCCGCATGCCGTGGTGATGTCCATGATGGGCATGGCGGTCTGCAGCAGCAGCTCGCGCGCGCGGCGCAGCCGCATCTCGAGGTAGTAATGCTTGGGCACGCAGTTCAGGTCGCGCTTGAACAGGCGCTCGATTTGCCGGCGCGACAGGCCCGTGGACTTGGCGATTTTCTCGAGGCTCAAGGGCTTCTCGATGTTCTCCTCCATGAGCTGCGCGACGCGGATCAAGCCGCGGTGGGATACGCCGACCTGCGCCCGCAGCGGGATGTATTGGCGATCGGTGTCCTTGCGGACCCGATCGACGATGAATTGCTCGGACACCAACTGCGAAATGCGCGGCCCCAGCTTCCCCTGGATGAGGTTCAGCATGAGGTCCAAGGGCGCGGTGCCGCCGGAGCAGGTAAAGCGGTCGCGGTCGATGGTGAACAATTGGTCGCTGATGCGCACCCGGGGGAATTCTTCGCGCAGCGCCGAGAGGTTCTCCCAGTGGATCGTCGCGCTGAAATTATCGAGCAGGCCCGCGCGCGCCAGCGCATAGCCGCCGGTGCAGAGCGCTCCCAGCGGCACCCTTCGGTCCGCGAGCCGCCGCAGCGCCGTCAATAGCGCCGGCGACACCGCCTCGCGCACGTTGATTCCGCCGCAGACGAACAAGATATCGACCGTTCCCAACTTATCGAGAGCACCGGTCGGTGTGAGATTGAGTCCGCTGCTCGCATCGACGGCCTGCCCGTCCATGCTGATGACCGACCACTCGTAGACATCGTTGCCGACCAAGCGATTGGCCATGCGCAGCGGTTCCAGCGCATTGGCGACCGCGATCAGCGAATAGTTCGGCAAGGTCAGAAATGCGTACTTGCATTTGCGCAGCACGGCCGGCGATTCCACAGTACCTCCGAGAGCAAAATGCATGACGGTAACCCTAAACCATTATGCCATTGGCGCGATCCTCTTGTCTGTTTCCGACAGGGCTCTGTCGTTTTTCAGACGTATTTTGGGGTGATTCGGCGGCCACAAGAGCCGGTTTTGGGCCGGCCTGGCGCATTTCCATCAGGGACTGTCGCAATTGGCGTCTTGTTTGGCAGGCCGGTGGTTACACTGCCTGACGCACTGGCCTAGGGAGATCTCGGATGAAAAGTCATGCCCGCGTCGTTGTGATTGGCGGCGGTGTGGTGGGCGTCAGCACGCTTTACCATTTGGCTGTAAAAGGTTGGACCGACGCGGTGCTGCTCGAGCGCGCCGAGCTGACCGCGGGATCGACCTGGCATGCGGCGGGCCTGCTGCCGCTGTTCAACATGAGCTACACGGTCGGCCAGCTGCACAAATACTCGGTGGATCTCTACAAGCGGTTGCCCGCCGAAACCGGCCAGGACGTGAGCTTCCACGTCACCGGAAATCTGCGGCTCGCAACCTGCCGCGATCGCATGGACGAATACCAAAAATACTGCGGCACGGCCAACACCATCGGCGTGCCCTTCCAGGTGATCGGCCCGAGCGAAGTCCGCGACCTGTGGCCGCTGGTCGATCTCGGCGATGGCGCGGGCACGCCCAAAATCGTCGGCGCTCTTTATCACCCCGATGACGGCCACATCGCCCCGGCCGACCTCACCATGGCGCTGCGCAAAGGCGCGCGCAGCCGCGGCGCGGAGATCCACGAGCAGACCGAAGTCACGGCGGTGCGGCGCACGCCCTCGGGCGAGTGGCATCTGACCACCAACAAGGGCGACATCGTCGCCGAGCACGTGGTGTGCGCCACGGGCAACTATGCGCGGCAGACGGGCCGCATGTTCGGCATCAACGTGCCTTCCATTCCCGTCGAACACCAATACATCGTGTACGACGAATCGCCCGAATTGAAAGCCTATCGTCAAGGCGGCGGCCGCGAGCTTGCGGTGCTGCGTGAATCGGACCAGTCGTACTATCTCCGCGAAGAGCGCATGGGGTGGATTTTGGGTCCGTACGAAGCCGGCGCCCCCGCGCGCTTCGCCGACGGCGTGCCCGACTGGTTCGGCAAGAGCCTGTTCGAAGGCGACCTGGAGCGTCTGCTGCCGCACGTCGAGGCGGCGCAACGGCGCGTGCCGAGCCTGGCCAACTGCGGCATCAAGGACATCGTGAACGGGCCCATCGCCTATACGCCGGACGGCAGTCCGTTGATCGGCCCCGCATGGGGCGCGCGCAACCTCTGGCTCAACGAAGGCCACAGCTTTGGGATCACCGCGGCCGGCGGTTCCGGCTGGCAGCTGGCCGAGTGGATCGTCGAGGGCGAGCCGGGCATCGACATGATGGCGGTCGATCCGCGCCGCTACGGCCCCTACACCGGCAAGCGCTATGTGGTGCAGAAGAACGAGGAGACCTATCGCAACGTGTTCGTCATCCATTTTCCGGATGAAGAACGGCCCGACGCGCGGCCCGCGAAGACCAGCCCGATCTACGACAAGCTCGCCCGCCTGGGCGCCGTGTTTGGGCAGCGCTACGGCTGGGAGCGGGCCAACTGGTTCGCGCCGCCGGGAGTTCCGGCGAAAGACGTCTGGAGCTTCCGCCGCTCGAATTACTTCGAGCATGTCGGCAATGAGGCGCTGCATTTGCGCCGGCATGTCGGCGTCATCGATCTGACCCCGTTCACCAAGCACGAAGTGACGGGACCCGGCGCGGAGAGCTGGCTCGATGGCTTGGTGGCCAACAAGGTGCCGACCAAGATCGGGCGCATCGCGCTCTGCCACGCGCTCACCCGCCGCGGCGGCATTCGCTCCGAGTTCACCATCACCAAGATCGCCGAGCAGCATTTCTACGTGGTGAGCGCCGGCGCTGCCGAGCGCTACGACAGCGACTACCTGCAGCAACACCTGCCGCAGGATGGCAGCGTGAGCTTGAGGAACATCACCATGAGCCGCGGCTGCTTCGTCGTGGCCGGTCCGCGGTCGCGCGACGTGCTGGCCAAACTCGTCGATGCGCCGCTCGACAATGCCGCGTTTCCCTGGCTGACCGGCCAGGTGAGCGAGGTCGGCCTCGCCACCGATGTGTATCTGCTGCGCGTCAACTTCGTCGGCGCGCTCGGCTGGGAGCTGCATTTTCCGATCGAATACGCGCACCACTTGTTCGATGCAGTGTTCGCCGCCGGCGCGGAGTTCGGCATCCGCATGGCCGGCATGCGCGCGATGGAATCGCTGCGGCTCGAGAAGTCCTATCGCATGTGGGGCAGCGACCTGACTCCGGACTACACGCCCTACGAGGCGGGGCTCGACCGTTTCGTGCGCTTGAGCAAAGGTCCGTTCATCGGCAAGGAAGCCCTGGAAAAGCAGCTCAAAGCCGGCGTGCCGCACCGCTTCATCACCTTCGAGGTGCACGACGTGACGGATGCCGATCCGCTCGGCAACGAGCCGCTGTTCGACCGCAAGGGGCGCATCATCGGCCGCGCCACCGCCGGCTACTACGGACATGCCCTGCAGAAGAGCTTAGGGTTAGGCTACGTCAAGCCGGAATTTGCCGCGGTCGGCAGCGACATCGAAATCGAAATACTTGGGCTACGCAGGCGCGCCACGGTTCTCGTCGATTCGCCGTATGATCCCGAGAACAAGGATTTGCGGGGCTAGACGGCGGCATGAGCAGGCAATCATTTTCCGGACTGTCGCTCTTGTGGCGCGCCCTGTCGCAGCATCGCGGCTGGCAGAAGCAGTGGCGCAAGCCCCAACCTAAGGCGCGCTACGATGCCGTCATCGTCGGCGGCGGCGGCCACGGTCTCGGCGCCGCCTACTATCTGGCCAAGGAACATGGCTTGACGAACGTCGCCGTTCTGGAAAAGGGCTGGATCGGCGGCGGCAACACCGGGCGCAACACCACGATCATCCGCTCGAACTATTTATTCAATGAAAGCGCCGCGCTTTACGATCATTCGCTGAAGCTGTGGGAAACCCTCTCGCAGGCGCTCAATTACAACGTCATGTTCTCAGCCAGAGGCGTGATGATGCTCGCGCATACCGTTCACGACATCCAGGTGTTCAAGCGGCATGTGCATGCGAATCGCTGCAACGGCGTCGACAATGAATGGCTGGAGCCGGCGCAGGCCAAGGAATTCTGTCCGCCGCTCAACATCGAGGACAACATCCGCTATCCGGTGCTGGGCGCCGCGCTGCAGAGACGCGGCGGCACCGCCCGGCACGATGCCGTCGCCTGGGGCTACGCGCGCGCGGCCGATGCACTCGGCGTCGACATCATCGAGAATTGCGAGGTAACCGGCATCCGCCGCGGCGCGAACGGCGCGGTCGAGGCGCTCGAGACCAGCCGCGGCGTGATTCAAACGAGCAAAGTCGGCGTAGCCGCGGCCGGCAACACCAGCGTGATCATGGCGCTGGCCGGGGTACACGTGCCCTTGGAGAGCTATCCGCTGCAGGCCTTGGTATCCGAACCGGTGAAACCGATTTTTCCGTGCGTCGTCATGTCGAACACCATTCACGCCTACATCAGCCAATCGGACAAAGGCGAACTGGTGATCGGCGCCGGTACCGACGCCTACACCTCGTATACGCAGCGCGGTGCCTTGCACGTCAACACGCACACCTTGGATGCAATCTGCGAATTGTTCCCGAACTTTCGCCGCCTGCGGATGATGCGCAATTGGGGCGGCATCGTCGATGTGACGCCGGACCGCTCGCCCATCATCGCCAAGACGCCGGTTCCCGGCCTGTACGTGAACTGCGGCTGGGGCACCGGAGGATTCAAAGCCACGCCCGGATCGGCGCATGTGTTTGCCTGGACCATCGCGCGGGACGAGCCGCATCCGATCAATGCGCCGTTCACCATCGAGCGCTTCCGCGATGGCTACCTCATCGACGAGGCCGCGGCAGCCGCCGTGGCTCACTGAAGCGGGACACTCGATGCTGCTCATTGTCTGCCCCTACTGCGGTAAACGGCCGGAAATCGAATTCACCTACGGCGGCCAGGCGCATCTCACGCGGCCGCTTGAGCCCGCGCAGCTCGACGATCAAGCGTGGGCGGAGTTTTTGTACATGCGCACCAACCGCAAGGGTGTGCACGCCGAACGCTGGCGCCATGCGCGCGGCTGCGGGCGCTTCTTCAACGCCCTGCGCGACACGACGACCGACCATTTCCTGGCCTTCTACAAGACGGGCGAAGCGCAGCCGGCGTCGCCGCCCGCGCCGCCCGAGTCCGCACCATGAGTGCGCCGGCGGGCGGCCTGCGCACCGCGAGCGGCGGCCGGATCGAGCGGACGCAGCGCCTGCGATTTACATTCGACGGCCAATCCTACGAAGGCGTGGCGGGCGACACCCTCGCCTCGGCGCTGCTCGCCAACGGCGTGCACCTGACCGGCCGCTCGTTCAAATACCATCGGCCGCGCGGCATCCTCGCCGCCGGCTCCGAAGAGCCGAATGCCCTGGTAACGGTGAGCCGGGATGCGGCACGCGTGACGCCGAACCTGCGGGCGACGCAGGTCGAGCTCTACGACGGCTTGGTCGCCGAGAGCCAGAATCGCTGGCCGAGCCTTAGAGTAGACTTCGGCCGCATCAACGATTGGCTGTCGGCGTTTTTCCCCGCCGGTTTTTACTACAAGACGTTCATGTGGCCGCGCAAAGCGTGGCAATGGCTGTACGAGCCGGTGATTCGCCGTGCCGCGGGACTCGGCCGCGCGCCCGTGCATGCCGATCCGGACCGCTATGCACAGCGCTATGCGCATTGCGACGTACTCATCGTCGGCGCGGGTCCCGCGGGTATTGCCGCGGCGTTGGCGGCTGCCGAGACCGGCGCCCGGATCATGGTGTGCGACGAAACCGCCGAGTTGGGCGGCAGCTTGCTGACCGACACCAGTGCCACGATCGATGGGCGCAGCGCGCACGAGTGGCTGCAGCAGAGCCTCGCCAAGCTCGCCGGCAACGATCGCGTAACTCTGCTCGCACGCTGCACCGCCTTCGGCTATTTTCCGCACAATCTCATCGGTCTGTCGCAACGGCTCAACGATCATCTGGCGAGTCCGCCCGCGCAGCAGCCGCGTGAGCGGCTCTGGCAGGTTCGCGCAGGATCGGTCGTGCTCGCCACCGGCGCCATCGAGCGGCCCTTGGTGTTTCCGGGCAATGATCGGCCGGGCATCATGCTGGCCGGCGCAGCGCACACCTACCTGAACCGCTTCGGCGTGCGCGTCGGCACGCGCGCGGTCATTGTGACCTGCGGCGACGATGCCTACCAGACGGCGCTGGATCTGCAAAGCGCGGGCGTCGCGGTCGTCGTGGTGGCGGATCTGCGCGCGCAGGCGCCAGGGGCCCTCCCCGAGGCGGTGCGCCGCGCCGGCATCGAGGTGCTTACGGGTTCGACCGTTCTCGGTACCGAAGGCGATTTGCGAGTCACGGCCATCACCCTCGGGCGCCTGGAGGGCAGCCAGGTGCGAGCCGGACAACGTTTTGCCTGCGATGTGGTGTTGATGTCCGGCGGGTACACCCCGAGCGTGCACCTTTATTCTCAATCGCGCGGCAAACTCAAGTGGAGCGAAACTCTCAAGGCCTTCCTGCCCGGCACGTCGGCCGAGTGCGAACGCTCGGCCGGGGCCTGTCGCGGCATTTACGCTCTTGCCGAGGTGTTGGCGGATGGTGCGGCGGCCGGGGCGGCAGTCGGTGCCGCGGTGGCCGGCATCGTCGCAGGCGCGGCGGCGCCGGAGCACGCCGCGCGCCGCTTCACGGTGGACGCGGCCGAGCGCAGCAGCGAGGCCTATCTCGGCGTGCTGCCGCAAGCGAACGCGCCGCGCGCCGAAAAGGCCTTCGTCGACTGGCAGCACGACGTCACCACCCGCGATCTTGCACTCGCAACGCGCGAAGGCTTCGAGTCCATCGAACACGTCAAGCGCTATACCACCACGGGTATGGCCACGGACCAGGGCAAGACCTCGAATCTCAACGCCATGGCCATCGTGGCCAAGAGCCTCGACGTGTCGATCCCGCAGGTCGGGCTGACCACGTTTCGCATGCCCTACACGCCGGTCACGTTCGGCAGCATGGCCGGCATTTCGCGCGGCGATCTGTTCGATCCCGTGCGCACGACACCGACCCACGCGTGGGCGGAGACCAAGGGCGCGGTGTTCGAGAATGTCGCCCTGTGGAAGCGCGCCCGCTATTTTCCGCGCACGGGCGAAGACATGCACGCCGCCGTCGCGCGCGAATGCCGCGCGGTGCGCAGCGCGTGCGGCATTTTCGACGCCTCGACGCTCGGTAAAATCGAAGTCGTCGGCCCCGATGCCGCCGAATTCATGAACCGTCTGTATGTCAACAACTGGTCCAATTTGGGCGTCGGCCGCTCGCGCTACGGGATACTGCTCCGCGACGACGGCTTCATTTTCGACGATGGCGTGGTGGCGCGCACCGGCCCGGATCGCTTCCACGTGACCACCACCACCGGCGGCGCGCCGCGCGTGCTCGCCTTGATGGAGGACTACGGCCAAACCGAATGGCCGGACCTCAAGGTGTGGCTCACCTCGACCACCGAACAGTGGGCCGTCATTGCCGTGCAAGGTCCGAACGCGCGCCGAGTGCTCGAGCCGCTGCTCGAGGGAATCGATATCGGCGCCGCAGCCTGGCCGCACATGAGCGTCGCCCACGCGCGAATATGCGGCGTGCCCACGCTGCTGTTTCGCGTGAGCTTTACGGGCGAACTCGGCTACGAAATCAATGTGCCGGCGGACTTCGGGCAGAGCGTGTGGGAGGCGGTCTACGCGCAGGGGCAGGCGCATGGCATCACCGAATACGGCACTGAGACCATGCACGTGCTGCGCGCAGAAAAGGGCTACATCATCGTCGGACAGGATACCGACGGCACCGTCACCCCCGACGACGCCGGTCTCGCCTGGGCAATCGGCAAGAATAAGGCGGACTTCGTCGGCAAGCGCTCGCTGGAGCGCGCCTCGATGCGGGCCGCCACGCGCAAGCAGCTCGTCGGTCTGCGCACCAAGAATGCCGGCATCGTGCTCGAGGAGGGAGCGCAAGTCGCTGCAAAACCCGGCCAGCGGCCGCCCATGCAGCTCATCGGCCATGTCACCTCATCCTATGCGAGCAGCGTGCTTGGGTGTTCGATTGCCTTAGGATTGGTCGAAGGCGGCCGCGCCCGTCTCGGGCAGACTTTGTTCGTGCCCATGCCGGACGGCGAGCTCGAGGTCGAAGTGACCGCGCCGGTTTTCTACGATCCTGCCGGAGCACGCATCAATGTCTGAAACCGCGACACGCCGCTTGCCGCCGCTGCCGGCCACCGCGTGGCTTAAGCCGCTGCCGCCCGCGATGCGTTTCATTCTGCACGGCGATGCCCGCGTGCGCGCGACCGCGGCGGCGGCATGGGGGGCGGCATTTTCCGAGGAACCGTGCCGCGCGGTGCTGCAAAAAACGCGCGCGACTCTTTGGCTGGGGCCCGACGAATACATGCTGTTGGGGAGTCTGTCGAACGACCCCGCGGAATCCGCGAGCGCCGCCCGCGACGCGCTGGAACGCACTTTGGGCGGCCTGCCGCACGCCTTGGTCGATATCAGTCACCGGCAATTTGCCTTGGAAGTGAGCGGCCCCCATGCGGCCACCATTTTGAGCGGCGCCTGCCCGCTCGATTTGGACATCGGTGAATTCCCGGTCGGCATGTGCACCCGGACCGTGCTGGCCAAGGCGGATATCGTGCTTTGGCGCACGCGCGAAGCCGCGTTTCACCTCGAGGCATGGCGGTCTTTCAGCGGCTACGTCACGGGGCTGCTGCGCGAAATCGCAATCGAGTTCTACGGCCCCTAGAGCTCCGCGTCGCCGAGAATGGCGCTTCATGACAAGTCCATGACGCAAACTGAGCAGCCGGTGCCATCCACAGTGACCATACTCGACGACGGCAGGCGGGACCCCACATGAGCGGGAGAGCGACGATGGACGAACAGAATACCCAAACCAGTCACGCGCGCCGTCCCAGCGGCCGCGACGCCAAACGCGCCGCGCGGGCGGCCCGGGCCGGCGCGTCGATCCCCTACATCACGCGCAAGATCCCGTATTACGAGGTGCTGGACGAGGAAGGTCTGGTGCTGATGGAGCGCAACGCCGACACGATCCTCGAGGAGATCGGCATCGATTTTCGCGACGACCCGGAGGCGCTCGCAATCTGGAAGAACGCCGGTGCCGACGTCAAGGGCGAGCGCGTGCATTTCGCCCGCGGCATGTGCCGCGCGCTGATCCAGCGCACCGCGCCGCGCGAGTTCACGCAGCATGCGCGCAACCCCGCACGCAGCGTGGTGATCGGCGGCAAGAACACCGTGTTCGCGCCCGCCTATGGCTCGCCTTTCGTGCGCAATCTCGACGAAGGCCGCCGCTATGCGCGCATCGAGGACTTTCGCAATTTCGTCAAGCTCGCGTATATGGCCAACTCGCTGCACCATTCGGGAGGGACGATTTGCGAGCCGGTCGATCTGCCGGTCAACAAGCGCCACCTCGACATGGTGTACAGCCATTTGAAATACAGCGACAAGGCGTTCATGGGTTCCGTGACGGCGCCGGAGCGCGCCGCGGACTCGGTCGCCCTGGCGAACATCGTGTTCGGCGACGAACTGACCGATCCGATGACCGGGCGGCCGAAAACCACGATCATCAATCTCATCAACGTCAATTCGCCGATGACGTACGACTCGACCATGCTCGGCGCCGCCAAAGTCTACGCGCGCGCCAATCAGGCCTTGATCATCACGCCCTTCATTCTGGCCGGCGCCATGTCGCCGGTCACGGTGGCCGGCACCGTGGCGCAAACCTTCGCCGAAGCGCTGGCAGGGCTGGCATTCGTGCAGCTGGTCAACCCGGGCGCGCCGGTGGTGCTGGGTAGTTTCGCCTCCTCCATCTCGATGCAGTCCGGGGCCCCGACATTCGGCACGCCCGAACCGGCATTGGTGCTGTACTCCATGGCGGCGCTGGCGCGGCGTCTCGGCATTCCGTTTCGCTCGGGCGGAAGCCTTTGCGCATCGAAGATCCCGGATGCGCAAGCCGCGTACGAGTCAGCCAACACCTTGGTGCCCACCTGCCTCGCCGGCGTGAACTTCGTGCTGCATACGGCCGGATGGCTCGAGGGCGGCCTCGCCATGGGCTACGAAAAATTCGTCATGGATGCCGATCAGGCAGGCATGATGCACACGCTGCTCGCGGGCGTCGATCTGTCGGAAAACGGCCAGGCGCTCGACGCCATGCACGAGGTGGGTCCGGGCAAGCACTTCCTGGGCTGCGCGCACACTCAAGCCAATTTCGAGAACGCGTTCTACCGTTCGCCGCTCGCCGACAACAATAGCTACGAGCAGTGGGAGGCCGAAGGCTCGCCCGACATGACCAAGCGCGCGAATGCGCTGTGGAAGAAACAGCTGGCGGAGTACGTCGCGCCGCCGATGGATCCGGCGATCGACGAGGCGCTGCTCGACTACATAGCAAAGCGCAAGGCGGCATCCCCGGACTCGAACGTCTGATCGCCGCGCCCCTTAGCGGGCAGCAAAGGCCTAGCGGGCGACGAAGGCGCGCTCGATCACATAATCGCCCGGATCACCGACATGCGAGGACTGCCGGAAGCCGCGCTCGTTCAGCAACTCCGACAGCTCCGTCAGCATGGCGGGACTGCCGCAGATCATCGCCCGGTCGACCTCGGGGTCGAGCGGCGGAATGCCGAGCGTCTCGAATAATTTCCCGGTATCGATCAACGTGGTGACACGGCCTTCGTGGCGGAAGCGCTGACGCGTCACGGTGGGCACGTAGAGCAGCTGATTGCGCACCTGCTCGCCCAGATATTCGTGATGCGTGAGCTCCCATTCGATGTAGTCGCGATAGGCAAGCTCGCTGCGGTAGCGCACCGCGTGCACGAGTACCACGGTCGCGAACCGTTCATAAAGCTCCGGATCCTTGATCAGGCTCATGAACGGCGCCAAGCCCGTGCCCGAGCTCAACAGAAACAGCCGCTTCCCGGGCTTGAGATCCCGCAACAGCAAAGTTCCGGTTGGCTTGCGGCTGATGCAGATCTCGTCGCCCGGCTTGATGTTCTGCAGGCGCGACGTCAGCGGTCCGTCCGGCACCTTGATGCTGAGAAACTCCAGGGCGTCCTCGTGATTTGCGCTCGCGATGCTGTATGCCCGCATCAGCGGCTTGTCGCCCACCCGCATGCCCAACATGACGAAGTGACCGTTCTCGAAACGGAAGGCTGGGTCGCGCGTCGTTTTGAAGCTGAAGACGCGTTCGTTCCAGTGATGTACCGCCAAAACTCGTTCGGTGCCGATCGAAGCCATTGAGTGTTACGCCATTGTTACAGTGCGGACGCTCCGCGACGTGATCTTCGCACACGCCGCGCAGCGCCCACTAATACCGATTTGCTTGGTTTATATGCAAAAAATTCGCAAATACAGCGCGCTCTTGCTGCCGAATCGCGCCGCATGCGCTCCCATATATCATGGGATTATGTTAAAGCCAACGCAACACCCCTTGCGCTTTAGGTTCCGCGCTCGCCGCGCCTCGAGCGGATCAACGCTTGCAGATGCCGCCAAAATGCTCAAAGATCGCGACACTGTCGAGGAACGCGGCCGATAACCGTCAGCGTTCTTCCGCTCGACGCTCACAAGCACACAAAATGGGGAAATGCAATATGAAGATGACCAGACTTGCGTGGCCGCTGGATGCGGCTCACCGCCGACGCGTGTGCGCCGGCCTCATGGCCGCGGCGCTGCCGCTGGCGGGTGTCGGGCAAATCGCCGCAGCGCGAACCATCGAGAACAATACGCCGACCGCGATTGCGCACGCGCGCGATCTGGGGCCCGCGCCTGCTTCCGATGTGGTCAGCGTCACGCTGTGGCTGCGCGAGCAGAGCACCGGCAGCGCGGCGGACCGATTGGTTGCACAGCTCTACGATCCTAAGTCCGCGAAGTTCCATCAATGGCTGAGCGACAGCCAAGACGCCGCCTTGCTGACGCCGACGGCCGCGCAGGCCGACACGGTGAAGAAATATCTTGCCGCTCATAACCTGAAAGTCACGGCGGTCGATGTGGGCAATCGGTTCGTCAAGGCCCAAGGCAGCATTGCCGACGTGCAAAAAGCCATGCACGTAGCCATTCATCAATTCAGCGCCGAGGGACGCACCTTCCGCTCGAACACCACCGATCCGGCCATCGATGAGCCCGCAGGTTCGCTGGTCGCCGCGGTCGGCGGTCTGTCGGAAGGTCGCGCGCTGCCGCACAGCAAGCGCGCAATGGATCCCGACACCGGTGCGCCGGCGGCGATGCGGCCGATGGCCTTGAGCCCGAAGGGCTTGTTCTTCTCGCCGCAATGCATCCGCCCGCCGGAGCAGGTGACGTTCACGACCGGCGGTGCACTGCCGGTGGCGAGCTACGCGGGCAATCGCTATGGTGCGGATATCGGCAATACCGTGAACGGCACGCTGCCGACGTGCGGCTATCAACCGAGCGAGCTGCAGACGGCATACGGCCTATCGGCGCTCTATGCCAACGGCCTTGATGGCACGGGAGAGACCATCGTCATCGTCGATGCCATCGGGTCGCCCACCATCGCGGCGGACGCGGAACTGTTTTCGCAGGTTTACGGCCTGCCGGACCTGACGTCGTCCAACTTCAAGGTCTACTACCCGGGCGGTCAACCCGCGACCACGGACACCGGCTGGGCCAGCGAGACCTCGCTCGACGTCGAGTGGTCGCACTCAGTAGCACCGCACGCGAACATCGCGCTGGTGATCGCGCCGACTGCCAACGACTCGGACTTACAGGCGGCCATCCTGTACGCCATTCAACATCACTTGGGCCATGTGATCTCGAACAGCTATGGCGAGGCCGAATCGGACGAGCCGGCCGCCAATCTCGAGCAGTACAATATTTTGAGCCGGCTCGGGGCGGCGCACGGTATTTCAGTGAATTTCTCCTCCGGGGACAGCGGCGATTCGAACCCGAGCGGCGTGACCAACGGTCTGGTTCTTCCGGGCGTAGCCTCGCCGGCCGACTGTCCGTGGGCCACCGGCGTGGGCGGCACCAGCCTCGCGCTCGACTCGAGCAACGGCATTCTGTTCCAAACCGGCTGGGGCAATCACGAAACGCGCATCGCCAACACGGTGGCTCTCGGCAGCCCGCCCGTCGTTCCGCCATTGGAACTGGGTTTCATTTACGGTTCCGGCGGCGGCACCAGCGGCTTCTTCGCGAAGCCGGATTTCCAGCGCGGACTGCCCGGCAAATTCCGGCAGGTGCCCGATATTGCCTTTCTGGCCGACCCTTACACGGGAGTCGAGTTCATCTGCGACGGCACGAGTTGTGATGGTGCACCTGCCGGCACCGGCGCCTTGGTCGGCGTGATCGGCGGTACCAGCCTCGCGTCGCCGATGTTTTCCGGCATGTGGGCCATTGCCAGTGAAGCCGCCGGCGGCGGCCTCGGCCAAGCGGCACGGCTGCTGTACGGATTGCGCCACGGCGCGATCCGCGATGTGGTCCCGGTCGGCTCCGAGCACAACGTGCGCGGCGCCATCGCCAGCGCAACGGGAGTCACCCGCGAGTCGAGCCAGGACCTCGCGCAGCCGCTCGACGGCACGCGCGTGTTCTACAGCGCGCTGTACCAGGGCAGCTCGACCCGCTGGTACGTGCTGACCTTCGGCACCGACAGCTCGCTCATGACGGCCCCGGGCTGGGACAATGTGACGGGTCTCGGTACGCCGAACGGCATGCAGTTCGTGAAAGCGGTGGTCGACGCTGCGAATCGCAACGACGACTAGGCGCGCAGCGCTTGTTTGATTGACCTTAAGGCCCCGGGTTCGTTCGAGCCCGGGGCCTTTCAGCATGTTACGGCGGCGTGCGGCGCGGCCGGCGTCCGCGAGTTTCACTCTGGCTGGTGGATTCCTTCGGCGGAGGCAGATCGACCACCTTGCGCAGGTGCGTGTAAGCGGCAGTCTTGTGCGGAATCGCCATCGCTTCGACGAAGTGATGCTGAAAGCGCGGCTCGATCGCGGTCTCCACCTTCTCGATGCGCCTCACCAAGGTCTCGATGACGCCGCGGGATGTCGCATCCAGCAGCGCAATGCGCGCGCCGGTTCCGGCCGCGTTGCCGGCGGAGCGGACTTGGGCGAGGTCGCAGTCGGGAACCATGCCGAGAATGGTCGCGTACTTGACGTCGATGTGGCTGCCGAAGGCGCCCGCGAGCCGGATACGATCGACGTGATCGATGCCGAGCCGCTCCATGAGCAGCGCCACGCCGGCATACAGCGCCGCCTTCGCCAATTGAATCGCGCGCACGTCGGTCTGGGTGATCTTCATCTCGACCGCGGCGCCTTGATGCAGCAAATAGGCGAACGTCCTGCCGTTCGCGGTGATGCGCGGCGAGCGCACCGCGAGTCGGCCGTCGAGCACTCCGTCTTGGTTGATGATGCCCGCCAGATACATCTCGGCGATGACCTCGATGATCCCCGAGCCGCAGACGCCCGTGATGCCGGTGGCGGCGGTGGCCGCCGCGAAACCGGGCTCGTCGGACCAGAGGTCGGAGCCGATCACCTTGAAGCGCGGCTCGAGGGTCTCGCGGTCGATGCGGACGCGTTCGATCGCGCCCGGTGCCGCGCGCTGGCCGCAGCTGATCTGGGCGCCCTCGAATGCCGGACCCGTCGGGCTGGAGCAGGCGACGAGCCGCCGGCTGTTGCCGAGCACGATCTCGGCATTCGTGCCGACATCGACGAGCAGCGTCATCTCCTCGGCGAGATCCGGGCGCTCGGCGAGCACCATTCCCGCGGCGTCCGCACCCACATGCCCCGCGATGCAGGGCAGCACGTAAATTCTTGCGTTGCGATGCAATTTGAAGTCGATGACATTCGCCCGCAGCGTAAGCGAATGGTCGACGGCCAGCGCGAATGGCGCGCCGCCGAGCTCCACCGGATCGATGCCGAGCAGCAGATGATGCATGATCGGGTTGCCGACCACGGTCGCTTCGAGGATGTCTTCGTGCGAGACGCCTGCCTGGCGCGCGACGTCGGCCGCGAGCCCGCACAGCGCCTCGCGCACCGCCGCCGTCATCAGCGCGGCGCCGCCCGGGTTCATCATCGAATAGGAGACGCGGCTCATCAAATCCTCGCCGAAGCGGATCTGCGGATTCATGACGCCCGCCGAGGCGACCACATCGCCGCTGCTCAAGTCGCAGAGGTGCGCGGCAATCGTGGTCGAGCCCACATCGACCGCAAGTCCGTAGACGAGCTCGTGCAGGCCGGGCCACACCGCGATGATTTGCTTGGCGGCGTGCACCGCCACCGTGACCTGCCACGCGCCGGCGCGCAGCGCGGCCTGCAGCGTCTGCAGCACCGATAGATCGCAGGTGAGATCCTTGAGGCTCCATTCCGCTTCGAGCGCCTCGAACAGCCGGCGCAGATCGCCGGAGGGGTCGTGCATATCCGGCTGCTGCACCTGCACGTAGTGCAGGCGCACCACCGGATCGAGTTCGATCACATGTGCGTCGGCCTCTTTGCGCACCACCTGGCGATGCACCTGACTGCTCGCCGGCACGTCGATGACCACGTCGGCCTCGACTCGCGCCGAGCATGACAGGCGCCGGCCCTCGGCCAGCGGCACGCGGCGCGAATAGCGCCTTTCCGGCTCGCTGAACGGCGACAAGCTGGCGCTCGATGAGGACACGCCATGCTTGGCGAACTCACCCTCCGCGACCAGAACCTGGCAGCGGCCGCACAGTCCGCGGCCCCCGCAAACCGAATCGATGTCGACGCCGAGGCTGCGCGCCGCCTGCAGTACCGGCGTGCCGATGGCAAAATTCCCGCGCTTGCCCGAGGGCGTGAAGACGACGAGCGGGTCTCGGGTCGCCATGCGAATCGCCTACCTTTAAGCCGGGCGGCGGCGATGGCCGCCTTCACGCCGGCCGCGCGGCGCTTCGCCGGTGGTAGAGGTGGCGGCGACGGCGGCCGGACCCGCACCGGAACTGGACGGCGTGTCGCGGAAACGCCGGATCCAGCGCGCGCAATCGGGATCGTGCCCCAGCATCACGTCCGCGCCCATCACGGCCCTGATGACTTCCACGTGCATCGGATTGGTGATGGCCGAGGTCATGCCGGCGCCCATCGCCATGGTCAGAAACGCGCTGTTGATGCCGTCGCGGTTCGGCAGCCCGAAGCTGATGTTCGAAGCGCCGCACGACGTATTGACCTTGAGTTCCGTGCGCAGCCGATGGACCAGGCGCATGACCTGAACCCCGGCTTGATTGATCGCGCCGATCGGCATGACGAGCGGATCGACGACCACGTCGCTTGCCGGGATGCCGTAGTCCCTTGCGCGCTCGACGATTTTCTTCGCGACCTTATAGCGCACGTCCGGGTCTTCCGAAATTCCCGTCTCGTCGTTCGAAATCGCGATCACCGCCGCGCCATATTTTTTGATCAGCGGCAACACCGCCTCCAGCCGCTCATCCTCGCCGGTCACCGAATTGACCAACGCCTTGCCCTTGTACACGGCGAGGCCGGCCTCGAGCGCGGCGACGATCGATGAATCGATGGACAGGGGCACGTCGGTGATCGACTGTACGAGCTGGATGGCGCGCGCGAGAATCGCCGGCTCATCGGCGAGCGGAATCCCCGCATTCACGTCGAGCATCTGGGCGCCGGCCTCGACCTGGGCGCGCGCATCCGCCTCGACGCGGGTAAAGTCGCCGGCCGCCATCTCGGCGGCGAGAATCTTGCGTCCCGTCGGATTGATGCGCTCGCCGATGATGACGAAGGGCCGGTCGAAACCGATGACGACTTCCTTGGTGGCGGAACTGACGATGGTGTCGGTCATGATGCTGTCCTGTGAGAGAGTGGTGGGGCGTCGCGCTCCGGGTACCAGGGAGCGCGACCTTGAAGAATGCCGGATTTGTCGACGATCTCGGCCACCGATTCTTCCTGCCGGTAGGCCATGATGTGCACGCCGCTGATGCCGCGAATTTCGCGCATCGACTGGATCAGCTCGATGCAGATATTGCGCCCTTCCCGCGCCTGATCCTGCGCGCCGCCGAGGCGGGCGATGACGGCGTCGGGCACGTGCATGCCGGGCACGTTCTTGCGCATCCACTCCGCGGTTTTCGCCGAGCGCAATGGACCCACGCCGGCCAAGATGAAGACCTTGTCGAGGAGGCCGAGCGCCTCCACCTGCTGCATGAAGTCCCGCAGCAGCGGCAGGTCGTAGCAGTATTGGGTTTGGATAAATTGCGCCCCGGCCGCGACTTTTTTGGCCAGCCGCTGCGGCCGCCATGCGTACGGCAGGCCGGAGGGATTTTCCGCCGCACCCAGGAACACGCGCGGCGCGAAACTGATCCTGCGGCCGCTTTGAAAATGGTGGTCATCGCGCAAGGTGCGTGCGATGCCGAGCAGGGAAACGCAGTCCAGATCGAACACCGGCTTGGCCTGCGGATGATCGCCGGCCTGCACGCCGTCGCCCGTCAGGCACAGGATGTTGGCGACCCCCATGGCGGCGCCGCCGAGAATGTCGCCCTGAATCGCGATTCGGTTCTTGTCGCGGCAGGAGATCTGCATGATGGGTGCATAGCCGACGCGCGTCAGCAATGCGCACACGGCGAGACTCGACATGTGGCAGTTCGCGCCGCTGCCGTCGGTGGCGTTGATCGCGTCCACATAGCCGTCGAAAACCCGGGCGCGCTTATACACTTCCTCCGGGTCGGCGGAATCCGGCGGCGCGAGCTCGGTGGTGACCGCGAAGCCGCCCGCGCGCAGTACGCGTTCGAAGCGTCCCGGAGAGGTATGCCCGGGCAGGATCGGCAAGGGATAGCCCGGCACCGGTTCGTCTTCGAACCTCATCCGGGCCCCTTCGGGGTGCCGCTGTTCTCACCCGCCTTCTCGCGCGCGACCCGCAGCCAGGAGGATTGGCCCTGACAGCGTTGATCGACGGCGAACTGCACCGTGCGTCATCGCCTCGACGCCGCCCGGGATGCGCTCGCTGCCGCGGTACGCCTCGACCCACACGCAGCGCATCTGCGGTTTGACCTCGCAATTGCCGTCCGCCCGCACGCCGCCGCACGGGCCGTTGCGCAGGCTCTTCGGGCAGTTCATCGGGCAGGACATGCCGGTGGAGCTCAGCACGCATTGACCGCACATGCGGCAATCGAACAACAAACCCTTGACGGCTTTCTCCACGGCGGCGACGGGGCGTTCGCAGCGCTCATATCCCAAGGCGCGGAACACCGGGTGCAGGCGCACCAACAGTCCTTCGAAGCCGCGATAGAAAGCGTTCAGGCCGCGCGCGTGGCGCACCGACCAAGCCCTGACCGCATACATCAGGCGGACTCGGAAGCCGGCGCGGCTCCGGCATCAGGACTGCCGCTGTTCACGTCCAAACCCTTGCTGCGAATCAGTCTCTCCAAGTCCTCGTCGGTAAACTTCGATTCCAGGCGCGCCGCTTCCGCGGCCGCCTCAGCCTGAAGATCATCGCTGCAGGGACGCGGCGCGCTGCGTGCCCAGTCGGCGAGGTAGGCATCCGAGCTGCCCTTGCCGGCACGCATGGCGGCGCGGTCCACCGCCTCTTGAAAACGCTGCGACAGCTGCACCTTGGCCGTCTCGCGCCCCCGTTTGACGATCACCTGCGCCGGTATGTCGCGCCAGGAAATGACGATCAGCGATGCCATGCCACCACCTTCTCTACGGCACGGGAGTCGCCGCGCCGGGCACGCCCAAGCGCGGTGCCGCCGCTCTGCACCGCGGCCACCAGCGACGTTTGCAGCGTTCCATAGCCGGTTTGCCGGATCTCCAATTGCAATCCCATGCGCTCGGCGATGGCGCGCGCCTGTTCCGCTGCACCCGGCAGCGGGGCCTGCGCCAGATAGACCAGCTTGCGGTAATTGGCGAAGTAGGCAGGGAACAGTTCCGGGTGCCGATCGAGACCCAGACCGCGGATGATCAGGCGTTCGAAATGGCGCAGCAGAAAATCCGTCAGGTAGAACGTGCCGAGTTCAGCCTCGGCCAGCGCAGCAAACACGGGGGCCGTGGCGAAGAACTCATAGCAATGCGCGCCCGGGATGCGTTCGATTCCCTCCTCGAGCAGCACGGCATCGAGCAGACCGCCGGTGCCGCAGTCGCCGTAGGCGACGAAGATCGAGCGATAGCGCGCGCGCGATGAGTGGATGAGGGCACGCACGGCGCCGGGAATTTTTTCCGGCCGATTGTGCAGCTCGGCCGGCAGGCAGCGAACGTCGAGCCGATCCCAGCCGTTCGCGCGGCGCAGCGAGGTAACTTCATGCGCGAGCGCGCCGCAGGCGATGATCAGGATGCCCTCGCCCAGCGTCGAACTTGGGCTGTCCTGCGGCGTAGCGTTCTCGGTCACTGCGCTTGCGCTTAGTGGGCCGCCGCGCCGGCACGCCGCGCCGCGATCAGCCCCTTGGCGGTTTCGACGGCCACCGCGGCATCGCGGCAATAGGCATCGGCGCCCACCGCCTTGCCGAACTCTTCATTGAGCGGCGCGCCGCCCACCAGCACGATGTAGTCGTTGCGGATACCGCGCTCCTTCAAGGTATCGATGACCACCTTCATGTACGGCATCGTCGTCGTCAACAGCGCCGACATGCCGAGGATGTCGGGCTTGTGCTTGGCGAGCGCGTCCAAATATTTCTCCACCGGATTGTTGATGCCGAGATCGATGACTTCGAAACCGGCGCCCTCGAGCATCATCGAAACCAGGTTCTTGCCGATGTCGTGAATGTCGCCTTTGACGGTGCCGATGACGATCTTGCCGATCGGCTCGACGCCGGTCTCGGCGAGCAGCGGCCGCAGGATCTCCATGCCGCCCTTCATTGAATTCGCGGCCAGCAGCACTTCGGGCACGAATAAAATGCCGTCGCGAAAATCGATGCCGACGATGCGCATGCCTTCCACCAAGGCGTCGTTCAGCACGCGCTCGGCCGACCATCCGCGGGTGAGGAACAGCCGCGTTGCCTCCTCGACCTCGGCTTTGAGGCCGTTGTAGAGGTCGTCGTGGACCTGTTCGGTCAGCTCCTCGTCGTTGAGCGAACTTAAGTCGAAATCACCCTCAGCCGGCTCCGACATCTAACTCTCCATCGGTTATTTTTTTGAACCGCGACCGCACCTTACACGGCCCATATCCTATTCCATGTTAAGACGCAACCGCCGCGCGGACTTGTGGTATCGCGACGGCGACGTGTCCAGATGCGACATATCAAGTCACCGGCGGGGCGCCGCCCTCCGCCGCGCGCCGCGCCACGTAGGCGTCGAGTGCCTCGACGATCGCCGGCTCGCGCGGCGGCGCGACATAACGCTCCAGTGTGCTCCGCCAGATGCCGGACGCGCGCTCCGTCGCTGTTTTCGAGCCGTCGTCGGCCCAACTACCGGAGTTGCGCCAGTCGGAAACCAGCGGCGCATAGAATGCGCTGCGATAACGCTCCATGGTGTGGGCGCAGCCGAAAAAGTGGCCGCCGGCGCCAACCTCGGCGACCGCCTCGAGCGCGAGATCCGACGGCGCGGCCCCCACCGGCTGAAACACTTCCGCGAACATCTGCAGCATTTCGATATCGAGAATGAATTTCTCGTAGGAGGTGGTCAGTCCGCTCTCGAGCCAGCCCGCCGCGTGCAGGATGAAGTTGCAGCCGCCGAACAATGCGCCCCACAGGCTCATCTGCGACTCGTAGGCAGACTGGGCATCCGGTATGTTCGACGCCGTGGCATTCGATGAGCGCCAGGGCAAACCGAGAAAGCGCGCCAGTTGTCCGGCGCCGAACGCCGCCTTCACGTATTCCGGCGTGCCGAATGCCGGCGACCCGGACTTCATGTCGACGTTCGAGGTGAAACTCCCATAGACGATCGGCGCTCCCGGCTGCACGATTTGCGCCAGGGTGAGGCCGGCGAGGAACTCGGCGTGCGCCAGGGTGAGCGCGCCGGCGACGGTCACCGGCGCCATCGCTCCGGCCAGTGTGAACGGCGTAATGATGAGCACCTGGCCGGCGGCCGCGAAATCGATGATCCCGTCCGCCATGGGGATGTCGAGCTGCAGCGGCGAGTTCGTATTGATGATGGTATAGGTGTACGGCCGCGAGCGGAATTCCTCGGGCGAGATGCCGTGCGCGAGGCGGATCAGTTCGAAATTGTCGGCCACTTGTGCGTGACCGCGCGAGAAGATGAAGGGAATCTTGTCGGTCAACTTGAGCTGCGCTCGGGTCACCTCGAGATGACGGATGTGAACCGGAATGTCCTGCGGCTCGGTGGCGCCGCCGAGCACGTGGATCACCTCGAAGCTCTGGCATAGTTTCATCAGGTTGCAGAAATCCTCGAACGTACCGGCGCGCCGGCCGCGCGCGGTGTCCATGATGTTCGGCGGCCCGGACGTCACCGCAAACGCCACGCAAGGATTCGACAGCGGAACGTGGCGCTGCGGGTCGACCGAGTGCAGCGTGATGTCGCGCGGCGCCGCGGCGAGCGATGCGCCGACCAGTTCACGCGGCAGCTTTACGATCTGCGACGTCTCGTCGATCTCGGCGCCGGCGTTTCGATAGCGCACACGCGCGTCCGCGGACAACACCTTCATGCCTTGCGTCTCGAGGATGACGAGCGCGGCATTGTGCACGGCGGCCACTTGATCGTCGGAAAACACCTTCTGCGGCGCGAACGGATTGCGCAGGTGCCGGTAGGTACTCGTGCGGTCGAAGATGGCGTGGCTGACGTCGGCGCTCGAGGGGCGGCGCCGGCTGCGTCGGCCGAGTGTCTCATCGGGTTGTTTCATGCAAGGCGGCCCGCGGTTTTTGCTGAGGAGCGCATTATAGAGAATAAGGGCGGCGCGCCCGTGCCGCTCTGCGCAGTTTCCGCGCTGCGGGCATGAATTTTTTTTCAGCTCATGCCTTTATCCGATATGCCGCTGCGGGCACATGCCTTTATGCGATATCCCTCGACTCGGTGCCGCGGGCCGCGTGACCCGCGAGCGGCCGCCCCGTCGCCGTCGAACGGGCCACGGCCTCCGCGAGGTAGTCCGCGCCGGGACCCACCTGCGCGCGCTTTTCGGTCACGCTGGTTTGCACATGCGGATCCGCCGCTCCGGCGCGCCGCGCCGCCGCCAGCGCGAGTTCGCTCGCCGCGCGCTTGGCGTGCTCGAGCGCAGGCTCCGCATCCGAATAGTCTCGGCTGCCTGCCGGATCGTGGACGCGAAAGACCTGGAACGTCGGCTGATTGACCAGGATTTCCACCGTCTGCGAGACCACGCCGGCGACGGCGCCGACGGCGTTGCAAACCGCAGCGTGCGCCGGAATGGAGAGCGCAGCGCCCAGACGCCGCGCGACCTCGGGGTAGTACGCGCCGACCGGCGCGCCGATGGCGATCAACGGCCGCGCGAGGCCGAGCGTCGCCTGCAGCAGCGTCGAGAAGGGCCGCCCGGCAACCGTGTCCTCGATGAGGCGATCGCCGAGCTCGCCCCAACCGCGTCCGCGCGCCTCGAGTTTGGGATCGTGCGCGAGCGCCGCGGCAAGCAGGGCGCGGCCCGTGGCGCGCACGACGTGCTCGAAGGTGCGCTCGCAGAAGGCCTGCGGCGAATCAGCCGCTCGCGCCGCACGCGCATTGCGCTCCTCGGTGGCGAGGATGCGCGCGCCGCACTCGGCGGCTTCGCGGCACCATCCTTGCTGCTGCCCGAGCACATGCATGGCATCGCTCGGCGTGAAAGCCGCCACGGTCGCAAGGCCGGCGTCGGCCAGACGCCGCAGCGCCTCGAGTCCCGCGCCGCTGCGCACGAGCTCCGCCACCGGGCGCGGCTGCATCTCCATCGCGTCCCAGACCCGCCGTTCGAGCGGCGACACGTGCGCCGGCAGCGAACGGCCGGGATTGCGAAATGCGAATTGCGCCGGATATGGCGGCAGGCGCTCGAGTTCCGCAATCGACTTGAGCCGGGCGAGCGCGGCCGGATGAGTGTGCGCCAGCAAGCTGAGCGGCATGGCTTTGCGCGGACCCACGCATAGCCGATGTTGCCGGTCGAGGTGAACTTCGCTATCGCCGCCGAGACCGCTGGTGCGCACGTCGACGGCCTCGACCATGGTGCGCCATGCGCCGACCAGAGCTCCCTCCCCGCTGATGACGGGGCGGCCGCCCGAGACCACCGCGATGTCGGTGGTGGTTCCGCCCATGTCGGCGACCACGAAATCGGCAAGTCCCGTGAGGAAACCCGCTCCGACGACGCTTGCCGCAGGCCCCGACAGGATGGTCTCGACCGGGTACTCGAGCGCAATTTCCGCCTTCATCAGCGAGCCGTCGCCTTTGACGATCATCAGCGGTGCGTCGATCGCCTCGTCCGCCACCACGCGCGACAGTGCCTCGATCAAGTGGCGGATTTGCGGCGTGAGGCGGGCGTTGAGCGCCGCCGTCAGTGCGCGCCGCGGAGCATCGAGCTTCGAGCTCAACTCATGCGCGCAGGTCACGGGCTTCGGCGTCAGCTCGCGAATCAACTTGCGCGCGCGCAATTCATGCGCCGGATTGCGCACCGAAAAATTCGCCGCGACCGCGAACGCCTCGACGCGCGCCTCATGCGCCGCAACGGCGTGCGTGACTGCGGTCTCGTCGAGCGCCGACGCCTCCTCCCCGGTCGCGCCGTGGCCACCCTGGATGCGTACGACCACGCCGCCGCCGCCCGGGCGCTGCAGCCCGGAGCGCTCGACCATCGCATCGTCGAAGCCGATCAGCAACGTGCACACCGGACTGAAGCGATTCTCGACGACGGCGTTGGTGGCGAGCGTGGTCGACACGGAGACCAGGCTGACGTCTTGCCGGTTCGCGTCCGCGGGCAGCAGCGCGAGCACCGCGCGAATCGCCTCGCCGATGCCGAGCGCCAGATCCCACGGCGTGGTCAGCGCCTTGGCGCTCGCGATGACGCGGCGCTCGGCGAGCAGCACCGCATCGGTGAAGGTTCCGCCCGTATCGAGGCCAAGCCAGAGGCCCTGGGTAGCATTGATCGCGCTCATCGAAATTTCCTTGAATTCCCGGCCGCATCGCGCCGGCGTTGCGCGGCGTAACATACCGGATTCGCGTGCCGCCCGCCGCGCCCCTTTCCTTGTGGTGCATGGATGGTTAAGCTGGCTTCCCTCGGGCATCACGTTGGGAGAGGCATATGCAGCGAGCTGTGCGCAAGTATCTCAAGGCCCTCGAAGCGAGCGACGCCGACAAGGCCGCGGCGCTCTTCACGCCCGACGGCTGGGTTCAGTCACCCTTCCTCGGCCGGCTGCCGGTGCGTACCTACGTCGCGAAAGTCGCCGCCGCGTCGAGCGCCACCGAACTCACCGTGCACGACGTTCTGGTGAGCGCCGAAGGGCACATGCGGGCGGTCGCCTACTATCTCTACGATTGGCGGTTGAAAGACGGCTCGAAGGTGGCGTTCGAATGTGCCGACGTCTTCAATTTCGATCCTGACACCGGCCATATCGCCTCCGTGGTCCTGGTCTACGACACGCATCTCGTGCGCGATGTCGTGGAAAACAAGTACCCCTGAGCCGCCGGGCGCCAAGTGTCAGGTGCCGGCGGACCGCGCGCCGCGCCGGTTCGTCGTGCGCCTGCCGGTGGCACCGCGCGCTGCACCGGCTTCGCGGCTGAGCTCGCCGCGCAATTGAGCATTCGCTCCGGTGGATATGGCGCCGAGCCGGGCCTCGATGGCAGCCAGATCGGGCTTTGGCCCCCGCACATGCGCTTCGAGCGCCTGGCGCATGGCGCGCAAGTGCGCCGGCGTGGTACCGCAACAGCCGCCGATGATCCGCGCTCCCGAATCGAGCGCCAGGCGCGCGTATTCCGCCATCAACTCCGGTGTGCCGTTGAACTGAATCGCACCGTCCACGAATTGCGGAATGCCGCAGTTTGCCTTGGCGACGAGAATGGCCGAGGAGTCCGAGGCGGTGGCGAGGTTGACGATGCAGGCCACCAGCTCCGCGGGCCCCGTGCCGCAATTGCTGCCGCAGGCCGCGAGGTGGTGCTTGCGATGCAATGCCGCAAGTTCGGCCGGCGTGATGCCCATCATGGTGCGGCCGTTGGTATCGAAGCTCAATGTGGCGACGACCGGCAGACCCACGGTGCGCGCGCCGGCGACCGCCGCCTCGGTCTCGTCGACGGACGACATGGTCTCGATCCACAGAATGTCCGCGCCGCCCTGCGCGAGAGCGATTGCCTGCTCGGTAAAGGCATCCTCGGCGGCACTCAGGCTCAAGGGTCCGAGCGGCTCGAGAATCTCCCCGGTCGGTCCGATGCTGCCGCCGACCAGCACCACCCGCCCGGCGCGATCGGCTTCGCTGCGGGCGATGCGCGCCGCCAGCGCGTTCAGCTCCGCGACCCGATGTTCCGCCTGGTGCAGCTTCAGCCGATGACGCGTGCCGCCGAAACTGTTGGTCAAAATGATGTCCGCGCCGGCCTCCACGAAGGCGCGATGCAGCTGCGCAATCCGCTCCGGATGCGCGGCGTTCCACAGCTCCGGTGCGTCGCCCGACTGCAGACCGCGGTCGAACAGATTACTGCCGGTTGCGCCGTCCGCGAGCAGCCAGGGCCGCTCCGCCAATAAGGGGGTCAGTCGATCCGTGTTGGGTAGCGTGTTCATGTAGGCGAAACTCTAGCATGCTCGTCAGCGCACATCGGACGCCCGCTCGCATCGCCGCGCGGCCGGACCACCTATGAAGATTCTATATAAATGCATTAACTATATGATATTGCACATGATTATTACTCCACACGCGAAGTATGCGAGTTCTGCCGAGGCCGCACTCGCCGCCGCGCTCGGCGGCATGCGCGCGGCAATGCACCGCGTACCGATGGCGCTAACGCACCGCGCTCGTCATAATTGCGCGAAGCTTGAGAGGAATTCGATCTATGTCAGGGCACTCCATGTTGAAGACGCTGTTTCTGCAGGCACCTTCGTTCGACGGTTTCGACGGCGGCGCAGGTTCTCGCTATCAGGCCAAGCGCGAGATCAAGTCATTTTGGTTCCCGACCTGGCTGGCGCAATCGGCCGCGCTGGTGCCGGATTCCCGTTTGCTCGATGCGCCCGCCGACGAACTCACCGTCGATCAGACCTTGGCGATAGCGCGCGGCTACGACCTCGTGATCATTCATACCAGCACGCCGTCGTTTCCCACCGACGCGAAGTTCGCCGAGTTATTGAAACAGGACAACCCCGCCGTCAAGATCGGCCTGGTCGGCGCCAAGACCATGGTCGACCCGGACGGCTCCTTGAAGGCCACGCAGGCGGTGGATTTCGTGTGCCGCGAGGAATTCGACTATACCTGCAAGGAAGTGGCCGAAGGCCTGCCGCTGCGCGACATCAAGGGACTCTCGTATCGCAGCGATGACGGCGCCATCGTGCACAACCTGCCGCGTCCGATCCTCGAGAACATGGATGATCTGCCTTTCGTCGCTCCGGTTTACCGGCGCGATCTCAAGATTGAAAACTACTTCATCGGCTATTTGAAGCACCCCTACGTCAGCTTCTACACCGGCCGCGGCTGCCGCTCGAAGTGCACCTTCTGCCTGTGGCCGCAGACCGTCGGCGGCCACCGCTACCGCGTGCGCTCGGCGGAGAACGTGCTCGCGGAGGTGCGCTGGATCAAGGAGAACATGCCCGAAGTGAAGGAAATCATGTTCGACGACGACACCTTCACCGACACGTCGGCCCTGCCCCGAGTCGAAGCCATTGCGCGCGGAATGGGCGAGCTCGGCATGGCCTGGAGCTGCAACGCGAAGGCCAACGTGCCCTACAAGACGCTGAAGGTGATGAAGGACAACGGCTTGCGGCTGCTGCTCGTCGGCTATGAATCGGGCGACGACCAGATCCTGCTCAATATCAAGAAGGGGCTGCGTACCGACATCGCGCGCCGCTTCACCGAAGACTGCCGCAAGCTCGGCATATTGATCCATGGCACCTTCATTCTCGGCTTGCCGGGCGAGACGCGCGAGACGATCGAGGCCACCATCGAGTTTGCCAAGGAGATCAACCCGCACACCATCCAGGTGTCATTGGCCGCGCCCTACCCCGGCACCACGCTGTACCGTCAGGCGGTCGACAACGGTTGGCTGAAGGAGAACGATGCGATCAATCTCGTCAACGACAAAGGCGTGCAGCTGGCCGCGATCAGCTACCCGCATCTGTCGAAGGAAGAGATCTTTCACAGCATGGAAGTGTTCTACAAGCGCTTTTATTTTCGGCCCGGCAAGATCTGGGAGATCGTCAAGGAAATGCTCACGAGCTGGGACATGATGACGCGGCGCTTGCGTGAGGGCGCCGAGTTCTTCCGCTTCCTGCGCGCGCACGAGGCCTGAGAACCGAACGCGCGCACGATGCCGCCCGCTCTCGAGTTTCTGTGCATCGTCGGCTACGCGTGCTTGAGTCTGGCCGCGAGCTACGCCGTTCTGACGGTTGTGGCCGTATTCGTTTGGCGATCCCGCAAGGCGCCCAGCGGTGCGCGCGCGCTGCCGCCGGTGACGTTGCTCAAGCCCTTGTGCGGCGCCGAGCCCGGACTCTACGAGCACCTGCGCTCGTTTTGCCGGCAGGACTATCCGGAATTTCAGATCGTGTGCGGCGTACGCGATCCGGACGATCCCGCATGCGCGCTGGTGCAACGGCTGGCGGCGGAATTCCCCGCCGTGCCGATCGATCTGGTGATCAATCCGGAGCTTCACGGCGGCAATCTCAAGATCAGCAATTTGATCAACATGCTGCCGTACGCTCGCCACGACGTGCTTGCCATGTCGGACAGCGATGCCTTCGTCGGCAGCGACTATCTCGGCAGCGTCACGGCACCGCTGCTCGATCACCGTGTCGGGCTGGTCACCTGTCTGTACCGCGGCGCGCCCACGCCGGAGATATGGTCGCGCCTCGGGGCCATGTACATCAATGAATGGTATATGCCCTCCGTGCTGGTCGCCTGGCTATTCGGCCATCAGGGCTATGTTTCAGGCCAGACCACCTGCATGCGGCGCGATACGCTGCAGGCCATCGGCGGTCTGACGACGCTCGCGAATCATCTTGCCGACGACCATCGATTGGGCGAGCTGGTCCGCGCGGCGGGACAGCGGATCGTATTGTCGCCCTACGTTGTGCAGGGCGAGCATCACGAGCCGAGCTTCGACTCGCTCGTTCATCACGAGTTGCGCTGGCTGCGCACCATACGCGTGCTTCGGCCGCGCAGTTTCCGTTTCATCTTCATCACCTTCAGTCTGCCCCTGGCCGCCCTCGGCATCGCCGCCGCGGCGCCCGCGTCGCTGCATTCCACGGCCGCGTGGGCGCTTCTCGGCACCGCACTGGCGGCGCGGTTGGTGCTGCATTTCGTGCATCGGTTGCGCACTGATCCCAACCCGCTGGCGGATCTATGGCTGCTGCCGGTGCGCGATGTGTTGATGTGCTGGGTCTGGCTGCGCAGCTTCTTCACCTCCCACGTCACGTGGCGGGGAAGCCAATTCGCAGTCGGCGCCGACGGCGTCATGCGTCCCCTGTCCTGAATTCCAAGAACCGATGAAATACGTGGCCTACGTCGCCGGCCTGCTCGGCCTCGCGCTCTTGATCACCCTGGTGATCCGCGCCGATTATCACGCGATACTGCACACGCTGCAGACCGGCGGCTGGCCGCTGCTGTGGTTGGTGCCTTACCGCGCGCTCTATTTCGCGTTGTACGCCGCCGGCTGGCTGGTGCTGCTGCGGCCGTACGATTCGGCGCACCGCGCGAGCTTCGGCTATCTATTCTGGGCCACTTCGGTGCGCGAAGCGGTCGACCGCCTGCTGCCGGTGGCAAGCGTCGGAGGCAGCGTGGTCGGGATTCGCATCGTGCGCTGGCGCGGCCTGGCCGCGGCTCCGGTCGCGGCCACCGTGATCGTCGAGATCGTCATGACGCTCGCCGTGCTTTACCTGTTCACCGCCCTGGGTTTGCTCCTGCTCGTCGAGCTGGGAGCGGCGGCTCGGGAATACCACCGCCTGCTGGTGGCGTTCGTTCTGACCCTGCCGGTGCCGGTGGTGAGCGCGCTGCTGCTCAAGTACGGCTCGGCGTTTGAGCGCCTACAGAGATTTCTGCGTCCGTTGGTTGGCGCAAGCACGATGTCCGATCAAGCGGCGGCGCTCGATCGCGAGCTCCGCGCCTGCATGCATCGGGGCCGGCGGTTGCTGCTCGCGGGCGTACTGCAGTTCGCGGCGTTCATCTCAGGGTCATTTGAAATCTGGCTCGCGCTCCGCCTGTTTGGCTACCCGGTCGGCTTCGGCGTCGCCTTGGTGCTCGAGAGCATGACTCAGGCAGTGCGGCATCTGGCGTTCGTGGTGCCCGCCGGAATCGGCGTACAGGAAGCCGGCTTGGTCATCTTCGGTCAGGCACTTGGAATCAGCAGTGAGTTGGCATTGGCCGTCTCAATGGCCAAACGCATGCGCGAAGTGCTTTGCGGTCTGCCGGCACTGGCGTCCTGGCAATGGCTGGAGGGCCGGCGGCTGCAGGATTGAACCTTTCAGTGCGTGGCTTGCATCCGCCACGCCTGATCGATGAGATAGGAGTGCACGGCCACGGCGTCGGCCGGGGTTAGCACGTCGTCAAATCGGCCCATGCCCTTCGGGGCGTACGCACCGCCCAGCACAATGGCGTCGAAAATCGCATGAGTACCCGGCTGCATGCGGCGCAGGTCCGGCAGAATGCCGCGGCCAAATACATGGCAGCGCGAGCAGAAGCGGTTGTAAAGGACTTCTCCCGCGTCGATCTGCACCGTGTCGGCGGGCCGCGCCGGCGGCGCCGGCAACGGCTGTTCGGCCACCGGCGGCGGCAGCGGCGGCGGCGGTCCGCCGATCTTGAGGACGATGATTCTGCCGTCATTGCCATAGCGATAGGCGGCCGAGGCCGGGTCGAGCGGCGCACCCGTGATGACGGCGCCGCCGCCGTAACCCGCAATGATGGCGATGTACTGGGTGGCGTTCACTCGATAGGTGATGGGCGCTGCCATCATCGAACTACCGACGGCAACCGACGTCAACCGCTCTCCCGTATCCGCCGAGTACGCGTTGAGATTGCCGTTGGCGTCGCCCTGAAATACGAGGCCGCCGGCGGTTGCCAGCACTCCGCCGTCCCAGCTCGTCGCGGTCGGCACCTCCCAGGCAGTGCGGTGTTGGGCCACATTCCAAGCTCGCAGATAGCCGCGCGACGCGGTGTTGGTCTTGATGCCGCGCGCCAGCTCGGTGAGCGGCGGCAGCGCGCCGTACAAGCGCAGCATGGCTGCCGGGTCGTAGCCTTCGGGCACGAAAGCCGGCGTCGTGAACTGGCCCTCGACGAGCCCCGCTCTTCGATCGCTGGTTTCGAGCAGCACATTGCCGGACTCGATGACCGGAATGAACGTCAGCCCGCGCTCGGCATCGAAGGCCATCGGTTGCCAATTGTGCGCGCCGGCCTCGGAGGGAAACACCAGCTTCGGTGAGCGGGCATAATCGGCCGCCGGGTCGGGGAGCGGCCGGCCGGTTTTTGGGTCGACTCCGCGCGTCCAATTGACGAATGCAAAATTGTGCGCCGACAAGAGTTCACCTGAGCTGCGGTCGAGGACGTAATAGAAGCCGTTCTTGGCGGCTTGCATCAGCACCCGGCGGGGTCGTCCATCGAGGCTCATGTCCGCCAGCACCAGTTTTTGCGTGCTGTCGAAGTCCCATCGATCACCGGGCACGGTCTGGTAATACCAGGCGAGCGCCCCGCTGTCGGCGTGCACGGCCATGATGGAGGCCGCATACAGCTGATCGCCCGTGTGGCGTCCGCCGACATAGCTGTTGTAGGGCGCCGCGTTGCCGGTGCCGAAGTATACGAGGCGGAGCGCGGGGTCGTAGGCCATGCCGTCCCACACCGTTCCGCCGCTGCCCGCCTCCCACCGGTGCGCGGGATTCCAGGTCTTCACGGCGGCCTCGAGATGCGGCTGGTCTTGCGGACCGTCGGCGGGGTTGCGCGGCACGGTGAAGAATCTCCAGCGCAGTTCGCCGCTCGTGAGGTCGTAGGCCGACACGTAACCGCGTGCTGCCGCGAAATCGCCGCCGGCGCTGCCGACGATGAGCAGATTGCCCGCCAGCAGCGGTGCGCCGGAGAACGTGTAAGGAGCGTGCTCGTGCCGGCCGATCACCGTGTCGACCTTCCACACCAATTGTCCGGTGCGCGCGTCGAGCGCGTGCAACCAGCCATCCAGCGCGCCGACATAGAGCCGGCCGCCAAAGGCGGCGAGCCCGCGGTTGACGGCGTCGCAACAGGCATAGCGGGCCCACTGACCGTCCATGCGCGGGTCATACTTCCACAGCTCGCGGCCGGTTGCCGCGTCCAGTGCATACACTCGCCCAAAGTTGCTGGTGGCGTACATCACGCCGTCGATCACGAGCGGGGTCGACTCTTGACCGCGATTCGTGCCCAATCGATAGTCCCATGCGAATCCCAGGCGACCGACATTACCCGCATCGATGTCTTTCAGCGGCGAGTAGTAGGCGCCCGTCCAGTCACCGCCGAGAGTCAGCCACTGATCGGGCTCGCGTGACGCAAGCCGCCGCGCATCGACCGCCGCCGCACTGATCGGCGACGCACTGATCGGCGGCGCCGCTGCGGGGGGCGCCGCAGACTCGTGCTGGCGGCATCCCGATAATGCGGCGAGGCCTGCGGTCAACGCCATCGCAGCTGCGGCCGCCGGCTTGTTCATTCGCAACCGACTGCTGCGCCGTCGCTGCGCGGATCGCTGGCGCCCTCGAAACCCCGCGTGCTCGAATGCACGATGGCGCCCGCATGACCCATGGCCTGATCGAAGGCGGCGACGCGCTCGACCGGATGGCCCGCCTTCTTGAGTTCGGCGAAAAGTTCCGCGGGAAACCGGCTCTCCAGCCGCAGCGCCGTGCGCGATTCTCCCCAGGTGCGCCCGAGCAGCCAGCGTGGTGCCGAGATCGCCTCCTGCAGATCCTCGCCATAGAGCGCGTAGCGCGTAAACAGAGCCGCCTGGGTCTGCGGTTGACCGTCCCCGCCCATCGCGCCATATACCATCGTGCGCCCGTCCTGAAAGCGCGCAAAGGCCGGGTTCAATGTATGGAAGGGTTTGCGCCGCGGCGCCAACACGTTGGGTCCGGCGCCGCTCAAGCGGAATGCGCTGCCGCGGTTTTGCCACACGAAGCCTGATTGCGGCAGCCCTACTCCGGAACCGAACTCGAAATACAGGCTTTGGATGGCACTGACGGCGCGCCCCTCGCGATCGATCACGCCGAACCACACCGTGTCGCCGTCCCCCGCGGCCGCTTGCCACGGCGCCGCGCGGCGCGGATCGACTTGCGCCGCCGCCCGCTCGAGCGCCGGCAAAGTCAGATAGCGTTCCAGTATCGCGCCGTCGTCCTCGCGATGGCCGACCTCCCGATCCCGAATGGCGAACGCGAGTTTCGTGCTCTCCACCACCCCATGCACGTGGGCGAACGTGTCCGGCTGCGCCGCCGGCAGCCGTGCGAAAATACCGAGAATGAGCAGCGATGCCAGACCCTGCGACGGCGGCGCACAGTTGAAGACCTCGGCCACGGGCAGTTCGAGCCGCAGCGCGCGACCGATGTTCGCGCGCTGCCCGGCGAGATCGGCGGCACTCAAGGGCGCGCCGGCTGCGGCGAGTTCTGCCGCGATCTGCGCGGCGAGCGCCCCCGAGTAAAAGCTTGTCAATCCATCACGCGCCAGTGCGGACAGGGTTTGCGCAAGCGCCGCTTGAGTCAAGAGTCGGCCGGCCGCGGGCGGCGCGCCGCCGATGAAATGCAGGGCGCTGAATCCGGGCAGCGGCTCGAGCTCGGCGCGAAAGCGTAGCAGAGCATCCGCATGACCGTCGGTGACGACGCTGCCGCCTTGTGCGAGCGCAATTGCCTCCGCAAAGATGTGCGGCAAAGACAAGCGGCCGCCGGCTTGGCGGCTGATTTCCCAGGCAACGGACCACGCTGAAACCGCGCCCGCGACGGTGTTGGCTGCGAGAGGGCCCCGCCACGGCACTTCGTGCAGACCGGACTCCTGATATAGAGCGGCGTTGACGGCAGCGCCGGCACGCCCCGCGCCATCGATGGTGAGCGGCGCGAGGCCGGGCTCGGCAATCAGCCAAAAGCTGTCGCCGCCGAGGCCCGTCATGTGCGGGTACACGACGGTAAGCACCGCAGCGGTGGCGAGTGCGGCCTCGATCGCATTGCCGCCTGCGGCGAGAATTCGCGCGCCGCATTGCGCCGCCAGCGCGTGCGGCGCCGTCACCATGCCGCCGCTCGATCGCGCCGTGCCGATCATCGAGGCGCCAGCAGCTGCGCCGCCTCGAGCAGCGCCTCATCGCCGTTGCGCCATCCCAGCAGGGAAAAGCCCACCGGTGCGGCCTCGGTACCGGACAGCGGTAAGGTGATCTGCGGACGGCCGCTCAAACTGGCGAGCGCCGTCAGAGGCATGAGCCGCGGCCGCAGCGATTGCAGATCTTCGGGCGATGCATCGCGCCGCGGGGCCGGCGCCGGCACCGTGGGCAGACACAGCATCACGCCGGGCGGCAGCGCGGCGTCCAAATCCGCGATGATGGCGGCGCGCTCATGCGCCGCGGCGCGAGTCTGTTCCGCCGTCACGCTACGCGCAAACGCGAAGCGCTCGGCGACGCCGGGACCGAACCGAGGTTGCGCCGAATCGATCCAGCGGCCATGCGTGCTCCAGACCTCATGGGCCTGCAGGACACGCAGGCACTCCGCCGCGGCCTTGAGGTCAGTGACGAGCGACACTTCACCGATCCGCAAACCCCGCGCCGCGCATGTTTCGAACATGGGCTCGAGCAGGGCGGCGACCACCTGATCAGCGTAACCGGTGACGGCGGCATCGCGCACCAATGCAAGGCCGGAGGCCGGCGCTGCACGCCCGCCGAGCAACACGCCGGCTACCCAGCGTATCAACCCGGTCGAACGCGCGAGCCAGCCGACGGTGTCGAAGCTCGGCGCCAGCGGCGTCAAGCCGGCCGCGGACACGCGAGCATGGGTCGGGCGCAGGCCCACGAGGCCGCACCACGCGGCGGGTACGCGCACTGAGCCCGCCGTGTCGGTGCCGATCGCGAAATCAACCTCGCCGGCCGCAGCGGCGGACGCGGCGCCGCTCGAGGAGCCGCCGGTGAGCCGTTCGGGCGCGGCTGGGTTGCGCGGCGCTCCTTCATGGAAATTGCGCCCTTCGATCGAGTACGCCATTTCATCGGTGCGCGTCTTGCCGATCAGCCGTGCACCGGCCTGCAGCAGCGCCTGCACGACCGCGGCATTTGCCGTCGCCGCCGCGTGCGTTGCGCGCCACGTCGGATTGCCGCATCCGGTGTGGTGGCCTGCAACGTCGAATAGATCCTTCACCGCGAAGGAGGTGCCGCGCAGCGGCCCGTCCGCGGCGGGCTCGACCACGAAGCGTTCGACGAACGCGTCGGCGAGCGCGGGGGCGGTTGCCGTCAAGGCGTCTTCATGCCCGGCATGGCGAAATGGTCCATGTTGTCGTGTCCGTGTTCGTCGTGGTCCGTCGACCACACCTTCTGCGGATCTTTTTCATAAGGGTAGACGTGCACCATCCAACCAAAGATGTGAGGATGGAATTCGCCGCCCGCCGCCTCACAAGCGTCCGGGGTCGTGATGGAGCCGAGCAAGCCGAACTTCGCCCCGGGACCGAAGTACCCGGCTTTCTGGCCCGCGGGAGCCTTGCAGAAATTGATGTGCTGATGCCAGCGCGCGATGCTGAGCGGTATGCGCTCGTTGAGTTCATCCTCGGTGGCGTCCACGCGCGCGGTGTACATGGCTCCGACCAGCGTGTAGCCGCCGTCCGCCGTCTTCGTGTACAGGAGCGACGTCGGCTTATGCGCATCGAAGCGCACTCGTGCATCGCGCCCGTACTCGTAATTCGTAAAATGATATTGCGGCTGCGGGATATCGGGCAGAAAAATCCGGTAGCCGTCGGACAGGGCTTTGCGATAGTCCTGATACGGCGCCATCGCCTCCCGTGCGCTCTCGACCAGGCCGGCGGCCTTCTGCCGGTCACCCTCCCGCAGCGGTCTCAAAGTCGTCATGTACATATGACCCGACATATGCGCCATGCCGGCATCGGGCATGCCGGCATCGTGCGCACCCGCCGGCGCTGCGGTTGCGATCACGCCGAGGAGCGTGGCCAGCCAGGCGTACTCAAGACTTCGGCATGAGAAAGGCGAGAACATTGCCGGTGTAGGTTTCCACTACTTCGCTGAACGGGGTGCCGTCCGGCAATACTAGCACCGCGCGATGCTGCAGCAAGTGCTCCGGAATGCGCAGCTGCACTCCGTCATCTTTCGCGGCCGTCGGACTCATTTCCCATCCCTCCGGCAGAGGCGACCACAGCAGTACCGCGGACAGCGTGCGGCGCCGGAAATTGAGTGCCTGCACCGCCTTGCCGAACGGCACATCGGTGGAGTCGAGGACGGTATTCATCTCTGACGTGAGCCGGGCGGGTACATACCAGCGCGCCGCACCAGCGCTCGAGCGTCGAAGTCGCGCTGTCGTGGCTCAGCAGGTCGGCATTGAACGTTTGCAGCAGCGCAAGCGCCTCGACCCGCGCCAGATAGCCATCCGGCCACGCGCTTCGCGCCGCGCCGCCATCGCACGCACAGCCGGCCGCGGCCAGCAGCCACAGAATGCAAACTCCGAGAAGCGCCGGCGCCGCCGGCCCGCGGAGGCCCATCGACGCGGCGGCGCGCCCTGCGGGCAATGCCGGCATCAGACGGCTACCGCTGCGCTGTGCGCCAGTTTGGCGCCACAAAGTAGGGTGCACTCTCGGGCGCGGCCGGTGCGCGTCCCAGGATGTGGTCCGCGGCTTTCTCAGCCAGCATGATCGTGGGTGCGTTGAGGTTTCCTGTCGTGATCGTCGGCATGATCGACGAATCCACCACCCGCAGACCCTCGAGGCCGTGGACGCGGGTATCCGGAGCGACCACCGCCAACGGATCCTGCGCGCTGCCCATCTTGCAAGAACACGACGGATGGTACGCGCTCTCGACTTTGGCGCGGATGAAGGCATCGATCTCCTCATCGCTCTGCACGTCGGCGCCCGGCTGAATTTCCCGGCCGCGATAGCGATCGAACGCGGCCTGCGCGAAGATCTCGCGCGTCAGGCGCACGCAGGCGCGCATTTCGATCCAATCGTCGGGCTCACTCAGGTAATTGAACAGGATGCGCGGCTTGTCGCGCGGGTCGGCGGAGGCCAGGCGCACCCAGCCGCGGCTCTTGCTGCGCATCGGGCCAACGTGGGCTTGAAAGCCGTGCTCCTGCGCCAGCGTCGATCCGTCATAGGCGACCGCCATGGGTAGAAAGTGATACTGAATGTCCGGATAGGGCACGCCCGGGCGACTGCGGATGAAGCCGCAGGTCTCAAAGTGATTGGTGGCCCCCAAACCGTCCTTGCGCAGCAGCCAGCGGGCGCCGATCCAGGCGCGGCTCCAAAGATTGATGGACGAGTACAGCGTGATCGGTTCCTGGCACGCCACCTGGAAATAGAATTCCAGATGGTCCTGAAGATTCTCGCCCACGCCGGCCAAATCGTGAACCACGGGAATGCCGTGCGTGCGCAGCTCCGCCTCCGGCCCGACGCCGGACAGCTTCAGCAATTGCGGTGAATTGACCGGACCGCCGGATAGGATCAGTTCGCGGCCGATGCGTACGCGATGCGTGGTGTTGCCGAGGACATAGTCGAGACCGGTCGCGCGCCGGCTCTCGAACACGATGCGGGTCGCGAGCGCATGCGTCAGCACCTTGAGATTCGGGCGCCGCATGGCGGGCCGAAGGTACGCGTTGGCGGCGCTGCAGCGCCTGCCGTCGCCCACCGTCATGTCCATGCGGCCGAAGCCTTCCTGCTGAAAGCCGTTCACATCGGACGTTTGCGGATAACCTGCCTCACCGGCCGCTTCGAGCCAAGCCGCATGCAGGGGATTGCTCAGGGTGCCGTAGCGCGTCTGCAGCTTGCCGTTGTTGCCTCGATACTCATCGCCGCCTTCTTGCCGGGATTCCGCGCGGCGAAAATACGGCAATACGTCGCGGTACGCCCAACCCACCGCGCCCTGCGCGCTCCAGCGCTCGAAGTCCTGTGCATTGCCCCGGATGTACACCAAGCCGTTGATCGACGAGGACCCGCCCAGCACCTTGCCGCGCGGTGTGTGCATGCGCCGCCCGTTCAAATGCGGCTCCGGCTCCGTGTGGTAGAACCAATTGTACTTCTCCATGTTCATGGGTATGGAGAGTGCCGACGGCATTTGAATGAAGATCGAGCGGTCGGATCCGCCGTATTCGAGCAGCAGCACGCGGTGCTGCCCGTCCGCGGTCAGCCGATCGGCAAGCACGCAGCCGGCGGATCCCGCCCCCACGATGACGTAATCGAAACTCTCCTCGGCCAAGTCCTGGTCTCCTAGCGCTTCCAGTTCCGAAGCGCCTAGTACGGCGCATCCACATCGCCCATCGCGACGTAGACGCTCTTCAGCTGCGTGTAGTGCTCGAGGGCGGCGCGGCCGTTCTCGCGGCCGAGCCCGGAGAGCTTCATACCGCCGAAGGGAAGCTCGATCGGCGTCACGTTGTATTGATTGATCCAGCACGTGCCGGCCTGCAATCGGGCGATCACCCGATGCGCGCGGGTCAAGTCATTGGTGAACACCCCGGCGGCCAGGCCGAACTCGGTGGCGTTGGCGCGCTCGATGACTTCCTGCTCGTCCTCGAATTCGAGCACCGACATCACCGGGCCGAAAATCTCTTCGCGCACGATCGCCATGTCGTCGCGGCAATTGTCGAACACGGTGGGTGCGACGAAGCAGCCCTTCGCGAGTTCCCCCGTGGTCACGCGCATGCCGCCGGCCAGGAGCCGCGCACCCTCGCTACGCCCGCGCTCGATGTAGGAAAGCACCTTGTGCATGTGCTGCTCCGAGACCAGCGCGCCCACCTGGGTCGCGGGATTCATCGGATCGCCGATCCGCATCGCGTTGACGCGGCTCAGCAGTCGCTCGAGAAACGCGGCCTTGATCGAGTGCTGCACGAACACGCGCGTGCCGTTGGAACACACCTGGCCGGAGGAGTAGAAATTCGCCAGCAGCGCGCCCGATACCGCGTTGTCCAGCTTGGCATCGCCGAAAATGATCAACGGCGATTTGCCGCCCAATTCGAGCGTGACATTCTTCAGGGTCTGCGCCGCATCGGCCATGACGGCCTTGCCGGTACCGACCTCGCCGGTCAGCGAGACCTTGCGAATGCCGGGATGCCGCGTCAGCAGCCGGCCGGTGTCGGCGAATCCTTGCAGCACCTGAAACACGCCGGGCGGAACTCCTGCCTCGAGCAGGATCTCCTGCAGCTTGACGGCGGAAAACGGCGTCAGCTCCGCAGGTTTGAATATCATGGCATTGCCGCAGGCCAAGGCCGGCGCGGCCTTCCAACAGGCGATCTGCAGCGGGTAATTCCAGGCGCCGATGCCCGCGACCACACCGAGCGGCTCGCGTCGGGTATAGCCGAAGGCCTGGGAGCCGAGGTCGATATGCTCGCCGCTCAAGCTCTGCACGAGGCCGGCAAAATATTCGAAGCAATCCGCGCCGGAGGCCACGTCCACCACGCGCGTCTCCTGGATGGGCTTGCCGGTGTCGCGCGTTTCCAGCTCGGCGAGCTCCTGATTGCGCGACCTCAAGAGCTCGGCGGCGCGGCGCAGCACGCGCGCGCGTTCGGCGCCCGTCATTGCGCCCCAACCCGCCTGCGCCTTCTGCGCGGCGCGCACCGCCGCGTTGACCTGGCTCGGTCCGGCCGCCGTGACGTAGCCTAAGATCTCGCCCGTCGCGGGATTGACGGAAGCGAAGCGCTCTCCGGCCGCGGGGCCGGAATTGCGCGCCGGCGCGGGCGTGCCATCGCCGCTTAGCGTAGGCGCCGCCTGCTTCAGCCGTTCATCGACGAACGCGGTGAGCAATGCGCGCGCGCTTTCACTGTCGGCCTCGTGCCATCCGGACAGCGCGGCCCGCAGCCAGACGCCGTCGATCATCGCCGCAATCATGGCGGCGAGGCGCTGCGCCTCGTCCGGCGGCACCAGGCTTCTCAGAGAGCTGCGCAGATTCGACAAGGTGCGTCGCTGATAAACCGACTGCACCCTTTTCAAGGACGGCACATGCAGCACCTGACCCCAGAAGGCAAGCCACGCAGTGCCGGTGCGTTGTTCGAATTCCTCGGGCGCAAGATTCGCGTCGATCACCGCTTGGATGCGCCCGCGTGGCGTGCTCACTTGGCGCAGACGCGCCCGCACATGGTTGCCCACCCGCCGCGCCAACGAGCGGAAGGCAGCGTCGAGCAAGCCGTCCTTGTCGCCGAAGTAATGTGCGACCAAGCCCGGCGACACGCCGGCGCGCGTCGCTATTTGTGCGAGCGTCGTGCCCACGTACCCAAGTTCCGCTAGGCTATCGATGGTGACTTCCACCAATTGGCGGCGTCGCGTGTCTTCGATCGGCGCTGGAGAATCCTCGGCCGAGGTCATTGATTGGGTATTCAATTTGGCGAGTCTCCCGGATTTTGGCGGCAAGTAGACGGCCGCCTGCAAGTGCGTCTAAGATACGTAACAATAGACTTTTTACTCATAATTTCAATCACTAAGAATGCATGAGTGAAAGCCGACAAGAAATCGCTGAATGCCCGTTCAAAATCGCAGTCGCCGCCTCAATCATGCCGCTCCGAATGGCGCTGGGTCAAGCTCTCGAGCACATCGATTCACTGGGGGTACGCTAATGGGTAATGAGGCCGACACCGCTCGGACCGACAGCGGTATGGAACACTTCGGATACAGGGAGTCGCTCGATCGCGGCATCGGAAAGTTCGGCAGCTTTGCCGCCGGTGTCAGCTATATCTCGATCCTCACCGGCACTTTTCAGCTGTTCTACTTCGGTTTCGGTACTGCCGGACCGGCTTATCTGTGGTCCTGGCCAATGGTATTGATCGGCCAGCTCACGGTCGCGCTGTGCTTCATGGAACTGGCCGCCAAATACCCGGTTGCAGGATCGGTCTACAATTGGTCCAAACAGCTTGGCAGCCGCATCGTGAGCTGGTCTGCCGGTTGGCTGATGCTCACCGCCTCGATCGTTACGCTGTCTGCAGTGGTGCTTGCGCTGCAACTCAACCTGCCACGCTTGTGGAGCGGTTTTCAAATCGTTGGCGACGGCTCAGGTGCCTACGATTTCGCCACCAACGCGGTGATCCTCGGTACGGCCTTGATCCTCTTCACCACCGTCGTCAATGCGCTCGGAGTGCGGTTGATGGCAATGATCAACAGCGCGGGCGTCTTTATCGAGCTGATTGCCGCTTGCTTGATTGCAATCATTCTCGCGTGTCACGCGACGCGCGGGCCCGAAGTTTTTTTCTCGGCAAACGGCTACGGCGCCGGTAACGGCTTTCTGGGCGCATTTCTCATGGCGTCGCTGGCCTCGGGATATGTAATGTACGGATTCGACACCGCAAGTTCGCTCGGCGAGGAGACGGTCGAACCCCGTCGCACGGCTCCGCGGGCGATCCTGCGAGCCATCCTTGCCTCCTTCGTCATCGGCGGCTCGATCCTCGTGTTCGCGATATTGTCGGCGCCCAACCTCCGCGACCCGCAGATCGCCAGCAGCAGCGGCGGCCTGCAATACATCGTCGAACAAGTGATGTGGGGACCGCTCGGCAAGATATTCCTGGTCTGCATCGTGATTGCGGTGAGCGTGTGCTCGCTGGCCGTGCACACCGCCGCCATCCGCATGACCTTCGCGATGGCGCGCGACAATGCGCTTCCGTTCGGGGAGAAACTCGCCCGGGTGAATCCCAAGACTCAGACGCCAATCACCCCCGCCATCCTCATCGGCGTGATCGCCGCGCTGATCCTGGTGGTCAACATCGGACAGCCCAAGATCTTCACCGTACTGACGTCGATCGCCGTTATCATGATCTACCTGGCGTACTTGATGGTGACGGGGCCTCTGCTGCTGAAGCGTCTGCGCGGGCACTGGCCCCCCGCCGATCTCGCCGCGGGCGGCTACTTCACCATGGGCAGGTGGGGATTGTTGGTCAATGTCATTGCGGTACTGTGGGGCGCCGGGATGGCACTCAATCTGGCCTGGCCGCGCGAAGCCATTTACGGCACGCCTTGGTACAACACGTGGGGTGCGTTCGCGTACACGGGAGTGATTCTAGGAGCCGGTCTGTTGTGGTACGGACTCAAGGGTCGACGTTACATCGGCACGCTGGCCTCTCACTCAGTGGCATGACGCTCTCGAGCTATGCGCTCATGGCGGTGTTGGCGCTGCCGTTGCAAGCCGAAGCGGCCTCCGCCATGCCGAGCACTGCGGCAACTCTCGGCGATACGGCTGCACCGATCAGCGACGCGTCGCCGCCGGCCGGCGGCCGGCGCGATCCACCGAACTGCCAAACCGTGCGCTTCTCCGACGTCGGCTGGACCGATGTAACCTCCACCACCGCACTGATCGCTCAGTTGCTGCGCTCCATCGGCTACTCGCCGACGGTCACCGTGTTGTCGGTTCCCGTGACCTTCGCCTCTCTTCAGAACAACGACCTCGACGTCTTCCTCGGCAATTGGATGCCGGCCCAGGCGGGCGATCGGGGCCATTACGTCGAAGACGGAACCGTCGTCGTGATCGGCGCCAACCTAACCGGCGCCAAATATACGCTGGCGGTGCCGGCATACACCTATGCCGCCGGTCTCAAGGACTTCAAGGATATTCAGCGCTTCGGACCCGAACTCAACGACTCGATCTACGGAATCGAACCCGGCAACGACGGCAACCGGCATGTGTTGGACATGCTCAAGCAGAATCAATTCGGCCTGGGCGGCTTCAAATTGATCGAGTCCAGCGAACAAGGCATGTTGGCGCAGGTGGAGCGCTCCTACCACGACAAGAAACCCATCGTGTTCCTGGCGTGGGAGCCGCATCCCATGAACATGCGCTTCGACTTGAAGTACCTCGCCGGCGGCGATGAGTTCTTCGGTCCCAACTACGGCGGCGCCACCATTTATACCGTGACCCGCAAGGGCTACAGCGCCGAATGTCCCAACATGGGCCGCCTGCTCGCCAATCTGAAATTCACGCTTGCGCGGCGAGAGCGAAATGATGGCGGCGATCCTGGACGGGCATGAGCCGCCCGACATTGCGGCGACGGAATGGCTGAAAGCCAATCCCACGGCGGTCAAGGCGTGGCTCGCAGGGAGTGCTGACATTCGACGGCCGGCCGGCGCCTCACTGCCCTGGCGCACGCGGCGCCGCCGCCGCATCCCGGCGGATTCGAGCAATGGATCGTCAGCCACAAGATTCCGGTGGGCGACGGCATGGCGGTGGCCATCGATTACGTCAAAGCACACGGCACCTTCGTATTCAACGGCATCTCCATCGTCATTCGCGGCATGGTCGATGGGCTGACCGCGTTGTTGCGTGCGCTGCCCGCGCTGGTGCTGATCGCCGCGGTCGCTGTGCTGGCGTGGGTGCTGCGCCGCTCGTGGACGCTCACCGCCTTCGTGGCGCTGGCGCTGCTCTTCATCTTCAATCAAGGCTACTGGCTGGCGACGCTCGAGACACTCTCGCTGGTCATGGTCGCCACCCTCGCATCGACGGCCATCGGCGTGCCGGTGGGGATTGCCGCCGCTCACCGGCCGCGGCTGTTCGCGGCCTTGAGACCCGTGCTCGACTTGATGCAGACCCTGCCGACCTTCGTCTACTTGATTCCGACCCTGGTGCTGTTCGGACTCGGCGTGGTGCCGGGACTGATTTCGACGGTGATCTTCGCCCTGCCCGCGCCCATCCGCCTGACGCATCTCGGCATCTCCTCGGTGCCCAAACCCCTCATCGAGGCGGGCGAAGCCTTCGGCGCCACGCCCATGCAGCTCTTGTGGAAGGTGGAATTGCCGAGCGCCGCATCCACCATCATCGCCGGCATCACTCAGTGCATCATGCTCAGCCTGTCGATGGTGGTGATTGCCGCCCTGGTCGGCGCGGGCGGCCTCGGCGTCCCGGTGGTGCGGGCGCTCAACTCGGTGCAGGTCGGCATGGGCTTCGAGGCGGGATTCACCATCGTGCTGCTGGCGATCGTTTTGGATCGCATCAGCCGTCCCAAAGAGCGCGGAGAGTCGCGGTGAGCTCGGCAGTGGAATTCAAGGACGTCGACATTCTGTTCGCCGCCAACGGGCGCGACGGGCGCAAGGCCTTGCGCGATGCGCTCGCGGCTCTCGACGGCGGGGCCACGCGCGCCGACATTCAAAAGAAGCACGGCGTCATCGTCGGCGTGGCCGGTGCGAATTTGAGCGTGGCGCGGGGCGAGATCTCGGTGCTCATGGGGCTCTCGGGCTCGGGCAAGTCCACTCTTCTGCGCGCCGCCAACGGCCTGAACCCGGTCACGCGCGGCCATGTCTTGGTTCGCGACGGCGAGTCGAGCCATCGACGTCGCCACCTGCGACAAATTGCAAATGCGCCGCCTACGGCGCGAGCGCGTGGCCATGGTCTTTCAGCAGTTCGGGCTCCTGCCGTGGCGCACGGTGCGCGAAAATGTCGGATTCGGTCTCGAGCTGCGCGGCGAAGGCGCCGCTCGAAGCAAGGTCATCGTCGACGAGAAACTGGAGCTGGTCGGCCTGTCGCAATGGGCGGATCGCTACGTCAGCGAATTGTCCGGCGGCATGCAGCAGCGCGTCGGGTTGGCGCGGGCGTTTGCCACCGACGCCGACATTCTGCTGATGGACGAGCCGTTCTCGGCGCTCGATCCGCTGATTCGCGGCAAGTTGCAGGACGAACTGCTGGCGCTGCAGGCGCGCGTCAAGAAGACCATCCTGTTCGTCAGCCACGATCTGGACGAAGCGCTGCGGCTGGGGGACCGCATTTCCATTCTGCAGAATGGCCGCATCATTCAGACCGGCACGGCCGAGGACATCGTCTTGGCGCCCGCCGATGAATATGTGGCGGAGTTCGTGCGCCATATGAATCCGCTCACCGTCCTGACCGGCGGCATGATCATGCAGAGCCGCGCGGCCATGGCCGGCGATGGCGGCGGCGTCTGGCTGGATGGCGCGCGGCGCTACCGGCTGTCGCTCAATTCCGCGGATGAGGCGGTGGCGCTGCAGCTCGACGGCATCGCTCAGGTGCTGCGCCACGTCCGGGAAGATGCCGACATGACGCTGCTTCAGCCGGGTCTCGCCGTGGCGCCTGCCTCGCTGTCCCTGCAATCCATCATTCACCTGCGCCAGGCGACGGGACACCCCGTGCTGCTGGTCGAGGACGGCAAAATTCTCGGGGTCTGCGGCGAAGCCGAGATCATCCGCGCTCTCGCCGGCGGACGCCACACGGGTGCCGTCGCGCCCTGAAGCGCCCCCGCATCGTTTTGCCCAGCCCGGTGGTGCCGGGACGGGTCGCCGGGTTGCTCTCGAGTAATTTAAATATTATCATGAAGATAATAAAATCCGCTGCGGCGCCGGCAACTCGAGGGGGAATCCATGAATCATGACGTCATCATTTCTTGCGCGGTCACCGGCGACGACACCAAGGTCACCAAGAGCCCGCATTGCGCCGTTACGCCCGAACAAATCGCCGCCACGGCGGTCGCGGCGGCGCAAGCCGGCGCAGCCATCGTACACATCCACGTGCGCGAACCGGAAACCGGCGCATTCAGCATGGAAACCCGGCACTACCGCGAAGTCGTCAAGCGCATTCGAGAGAGCAAGGTCGACGTGATCGTGAATCTCACCTGCGGCATGGGCGGCTACATCGTGGTGGGCGATCACGGCCTCAAGGACACCCCCGGCCCGGGCAGCGATTTCGTCAGCCAGGAGGATCGCATGCGCCATGTCATCGACCTCTGCCATGAGGGCTTGTATCGGCCGGACATAGCCACCTTGGATTGCGGCTCCCTGAATTTCGGCGACGGCAATCGCGCCTACGTGTCGACGCCCAACTACCTGCGCCAAGGCGCCGCCATCTGCAAGGATCTCGGCGTCAAGCCGGAGCTGGAAGTTTTCGACACCGGCAATCTGTGGTTCGTCAAGCAGATGATCAAGGAAGGCCTGCTCGCCGCCCCGTCCCTCATCCAATTGTGCATGGGCATTCCCTATGGCGTTCCCGCCGACGTGGGCCACCTGCTGGCGATGGTCAATTTCCTGCCGGAGAACTGCAATTGGGGCTCGTTCGCGATCAGCCGCATGCAGATGCCGTGGGTGGCGCAGGCGGTGCTGCTCGGCGGCAATGTGCGCGTCGGCCTGGAGGACAATCTTTATTTGAGCAAGGGCGTTTATGCGAGCAACGCCCAGCTGGTGGAAAAGGCGCGCACCATCATCGAAGCCATGGGGGCGCGGGTGCTCAACCCCGCGCAGGCGCGCGAGAAGCTGCAGCTCCGTTGAGCACACCCCGTTGAGCGAACTTGCCATTTATCGCGCCACGATCGAGCCCGCCTGGATCGATTACAACGGCCATTTACGCGACGCGTATTACGGCTTGGTGGCGAGCTATGCGGTCGACGAAGTCATGGACCAATTGGGGCTGGACGCCGCGTACCGTGAGCGCACTCATTGCACCTTGTATACGCTCGAGGAGCATCTGCACTTTCTGCACGAGGTGAAAAGTTCGGACGATCTGGCGGTGATCAGCTCGATTTTGGATTTCGACGGCAAACGGATTCAAATCGGCTGCCGGTTCATCTGCTCCCGCGTCAGCGAGGCGGTCGCGACCGCCGAAATGATGCTGCTGCACGTGCATCAGGGCGCCAAGCCGAGCGTGGCGTCGTTTCCCGCCGAAGTGGCGGCGAAACTCGAGTCCTTCAGGGCGCCCCCCGCCGCGCGCGCAGCGTTCGCTCCAAGTTCCCGCAAGATCGAATTGAAGCGCCGCTGAGCCATGCCGCCGGCGGATCTTCATCGACTGATTGCGCCGCGCAGCATCGCCTTGGTCGGCGCCGGCGCCTGGACCGATGCAGTGGCCGCAGGCAATGCCGCCATCGGCTACTCCGGCGCCCTCTGGCGCGTCCATCCGACCCGCCCGTCGAGCGCCGCGACCACCTATTACCGCTCGATTGCGGATCTTCCCGGCATTCCCGACGCCGCATTCATCGCGGTGCCGAATCACGAAGCGCCGAGCGTCGCGGGCGCGCTGGCGGCGCGCGCTGCCGGAGGCTTCGTGTGCTTCAGCGCCGGCTTCTCCGAAACCGGCACCGAGTCCGGCCTCCGGCTCACCCGGGAGCTCGAGCAGAGTGCCGGCGATCTGCCCTATTTCGGTCCGAACTGCTACGGCTTCGTGAATTTCTTCGACCGCGTGGCGATGATGCCGGATCAGATCGTGGGGCCGCCGGTGGAACGCGGCGTTGCACTCATTTGCCAGAGCGGCACGATTGCGCTCACGCTGATGTTCAATCAGCGCTCGCTGCCCGTTGGCTGCCTGTTTACCGTCGGCAATCAGACGCGCCTGGCGGTTGAGGATCTGATCGAGATCCTCTGTGGAGACCCGCGCGTTTCGGCATTCGGCTTGTATCTGGAGGGGATCAAGGATCCGGAGCGATTTGCGCGCGCGGCGGCGCTGGCCCGGGCGGCGGGCAAGCCCATCGCCGTCATCAAATCAGGACGCACCGCCGCCGCGGTACGTACCGCGCACAGTCACACCGGAGCGCTGGCGGGCGCGGACGTGGTGTTCGAGGCGTTTTGCCGCCAAGCCGGAATTGCCCGCTGCGATACTTTGAGCACGCTGTGCGAAACTCTCAAGGTGTTCCACATGGGAGGACCGCTCGCCGGCCGCAAGGTTCTGGTGATGGGCGCGTCGGGCGGCGACATGGCGATGACCGCCGACGTGTCGCGCGATATGGAGTTGGATTTTGCCCCCTTGCCGCCGGCGCGCGCCGCCGCCTTGCGCGAACTCCTGACCGACCGGGTCACCATTGCCAATCCGTTCGACATCCATACCTACCTCTGGTTCGATCCGCCGGCATTGAAACGGGTTTTCGGCGAGGTGCTGCGGTCCGGCTACGACGCGGCGGGCTTCATTTTGGACAGCCCGCCGGAGGGTCAGGCCGATACGGGCGCCTACGACGCGGTCATCGACGTGTTCATCGATGCGGCGCGCGGCGCCCCGTCGCGCGCGGCTCTTATAGCATCGCTGCCCGAAACCATCAGTCCGAGAATTCGCAAGCGCTGCCTCGACTCCGGCGTCATACCACTGCAAGGGCAGCGCGAAGCACTGGAAGCACTCTCCTTGGCGGGAAGCGTCGGCACGGCGTGGAGCGGCGCGGCTGGCGCGCAACTGCGGCGTCCGGCGCCGCGCGTCTCCTCGACCGCGATCCGCAGCCTCGGCGAGCACGAAGGCAAGGCTGCGCTGGCCGAGTTCGGCGTACGCATTCCCAAGGGCAGGCGCGTTCCTGCCGATGCGGCGGCCGCGGCGGCGCTTGAACTGGGGTTTCCCGTGGTTCTCAAGGCCACCGGCTCGCACCTCACGCACAAGACCGAAGTGGGCGGGGTGGTGCTCAATGTGCGCACCGAAGCCGATGCCAGGAGTGCCGCCGAGCGGCTGGCGAAGCTGTCGGACACGCTGCTGGTGGAAGAAATGTTCACCGACGGCGTCGCCGAAGTTCTGATCGGCGTCATCGTCGACGCGCAGTTCGGCCAGGTGCTGGTGCTCGGCGCCGGCGGGGTGCTCACGGAGATGCTGTCGGACAGCGTCAGCCTGCTGCCGCCCTGGACGCATGCGTCTGTGGACGCCGCCCTCAAGCGTCTGGAAGTTTACAAACTGTTGGCGGGCTTCCGTGGCAAGCCGGCCGCCGATGTGGCCGCGCTCATCGACACCATTCTCGGCGTGGCGCGCTACGCCGCCGAGAATGCCTCGGTGCTGGTCGAAATCGACGTCAACCCCGTGATCGTCCGCCCGGCAGGTTTGGGCGCGGTCGCGGTCGATACGATGATCCGCTTGCTGCAATTCCCCTGAAGGAGGGTCCATGTCCAATGGAGTTCTTACCGTCAAGAACGGCGCCATTCTCGAAATAACCATCGATCGGCCGAAGGCCAATGCCATCGATCTCGAGGCGAGCCGCCGCTTGAACGACGTGGTCACGGCGTTTCGCGACGATCCCGGCCTGCGCATCGCCATCGTCACCGGAGCCGGCGATCGGTTCTTTTCGCCCGGCTGGGATCTCAAGGCGGCCACGGGGGGCGAGGAATCCGATTCGGACTGGGGAGTCGGCGGCTTTGCCGGATTCAATTATCCCCGGAATCTCAACAAACCCATCATCGCGGCCGTCAACGGCATCGCCTGCGGCGGCGGCTTCGAGATCGTGCTCGGCACCGACATCATCGTGATGGAGGAGCATGCGAAATTTGCACTGCCGGAGATCAATGTCGGCGTGCTGGCCGACGCCGGCACCGTCAAGCTGCGGCGGCGAATCCCCTATCACGTGGCGGTGGAATTTCTGCTGACCGGCCGCTGGATGGATGCGGCCGAGGCCAAACACTGGGGCCTCGCCAATCACGTCGTGCCCAAAGGCCAAGGCTTGGCCAAGGCGCGGGAAATCGCGCAGCAGTTGGCGGAAGGACCACCCCTGCTGTTTCCGGCGATCAAACAGCTGCTGCGGCACACCGAAATGGTGCCCGAGCACGAAGCATTCGAATTGCACGATTCGCTGGATGCCGTTCAGCGCGTCGTTCGATCGGAAGACCTCAAGGAAGGCACGCGGGCTTTCACCGAGAAGCGCAAGCCGCGCTGGACCGGCCGGTAGTCCCGCCTGCCCATATTCCCATGTATCCCATCCCACCAGCCGTGCATAACGGCGGCGATTTTGCGGCTCTTCATGCTTTCGTACAGCGCAATGCGCTTGCATAGCCGCAGGCTTCGGCCGAAGCTTTTCAATACCCACATGCCGCCGCGATAATTGCGGAATTCACGGAGCAACACGGTGTTATTGCGGGCGATGTAGTACTTTCGATCCGGCCCATGGTTGCTCGTGCATTTGCTAAACCCCAAGAACCGGTGCACGGTCGGCGCGCCGATGGCATGCGACATGAGTTCGCGACGGGATCGAATCACTCGATAGCCATTCGCCCTGGCGCGCAGGCAATATTCTTCATCGACGTAATCGATGAAGAATTCCTCCCTGAATGGACCGATTGCGAGATGAGCCGGCAGGGACAAGAGCGAACCGGACGTGATCACCTGCTCGACGTCATCCCAGGGTTCGCCGGGCGATTCAGGGTCGGGCGCAGCCGCACCGGATGTCCGCTTGCAGATGTCGCCATAATTGGAACCGACTACCGCCAATCGCGCCGGATCCGGGAAGGAGGCTTGTATGCCCGCGAGCGTGCAGACCATGTCGCGGTCGACGCGGCTGTCTTGATCGAGCAGCAACACCCAAGAGTACTGGAGCGCGGCGGCGCGCTGGATGCCAATGTTCAACGCCCGCGCCAAGCCGAGGTTCTCGTCATTGAACACCACGTTGATTTTGGGCTCGGCGGCCGCCTCGAGCAGCATGTTCCGTTCGGCGTCGGCTGAACCGTTGTCGACGATCACAACCATCCCTACCTGGGGTGAGATTTCGTCAAGTCTGGCCGGAAATCCGCCGTCCGGGCCATAGGTGACGACAACGGCACACACATCGCGGGCGCGCAGCGATGGTTTACCCGAGGGAGACTCTTCTTGCATCGGCAACTCTTGTTGCATCGTCGAACACACTGGCAGTATGCGCCACCATTCACTTTGCAGTGCAAAGTATACGCCGTGACCCGTCGTGCGCAAGCTTAGACGCGCCGCGCGCCGGTTAAGTTCCGGCTGGCGTCCGTCCCTCGGCCGCCTCACTGCGCTCGTACGGTTGCGGCCTGCACTCGGGACAGGAGGCGGGTGCCGCCCCGATGGTATAGCTCAAGAGATCGGTCAACTCGTGCGCGTTGTGGTGAAACTCCGCTGCATACGGCGGGTGCTCGCGCACCAGTTCGATGGCGACCGAGAACGCGCGCGCCATATTCTCATCGTTATCGTCCGAACATTGCTCGTCGTTGCAATACAACTGATGGTGAATCGGGCAGGTCTTGAGAACCTGCGTCTGCAGCGCGATACCGATGGCAATTTCCTGTCTCTTGCCGATGGCCGTTATCCTGCCGCTGGACATTATCCCCATTTGAGTCGGCGCGCGGTGGGGTTGCCGAGCCGGCTGTGGCGGCCCGGCAGGCATCCGATGACTTTAAGTGCCCGACGCCACGCAGCGGCCTGCGGAGCGGGTTCCGGGGGGTCATGCGGCGCGAGCGGCGGACTCTCCGGATTCGCAGGGGCGGGGACGTTTTCACTTCGCATCACGGACTCCTTTGCACATGGGGCGAGTATCTCGCCCCATTCGGGGTCGTGACGGTCGGCGCAATGCGCCCTCTCATGTAGGATTATTCAGGCGTCCATGTAGGACACGGCGTTGCAGCGCCACATCGCCGGGCTTGCCTCAAAAAGCCAAATAGGGCCAATTGCCGGTACTTCCGGGATCGCCCGGGCGCGCCTCGGCCCGTGCCTCGATCCGCACACCCGCCTCACGCAAGCTTCCGGCTTCGTTGCGGGCGCCGGCATCGAGCTCCTGGATCAGCCTGCGGATCTGCGCTTGCGATCGGCCGAATGTGTCGCTGAGATCCACCGACCAGGTCAACGCTCGCGCATCGTCGAGCTCTCCGACGACGCGGCGCAACTCATCCGACAACGTCTGCAGGGAGCGGCCGCGATGACTTGCGATCGTTGCCAGCATGCGCGCGCTTGCTCGATGGCAGGCGTCACGCAACGCACTCGGTCCCTGTTGATAGCGCGGGTACGGATGGGCCCGCAGCCGGCCCGTGATCACGCGAGCGATTCTCCAGCAGGCCGCCGCACCGCCGGATAAGGTCGCGGCGCGCGGCGGGCAGGTTTCCGCCGATCGGAGCGCAGCTGCAATCGCCCGCACTTTCAAAGCCGTATTGCGCAGCTGTCGCAGCCGCAGCACTTCAGGATCGTTCATGTGGCGTCCCCATTTATGTTTCTCCTCGGCACCCTGACGCACACGTCGCACGAAGGCATACGTCGGAGTGGCAGGAACATTCTCGGGCACTCACGGCCTACAGTCTGTAGGACGCCGACCTATCGCAGTGCGGGCGCCGCCCTGCGCGCGCCGCTTAATGTCAAATCGACACGCCAATGCGGTGCACGGTGCTGCGAATCACCCGCCCAGGGGCCGCAGCAGGCCGCGCGAAATGATATGGCGCTGAACTTCGCTGGTACCGTCCCAGATGCGTTCGATACGCGCGTCGCGCCAGATGCGCTCCAGCGGCAGGTCGCTCATGAGCCCCATGCCGCCGTGAATCTGCAGCGCCTCATCCGCCACCATCGCCAGCATTTCGGTGGCTTTGACTTTGGCGATGGCCATGTCCATGTCCGTGTCGATCTTTCGATCTCGCTTCCACGCGGCTTCCAGAGTCAAGAGTTCGGCGGCCCGCAGTTCCACCGCCATATCCGCCAGCTTGAAACTCACGCCTTGAAACTTGCCGATCGGCTGACCGAATTGCACGCGATCCACGGCCCACTGCGTCGCCAACTCCAACGCGCGTTCGGCGCGTCCCAAGCAGGTGGCGGCCACCTGCAATCGAGTCGCTCCCAGCCACGTGTTGGCGACCTCGAAGCCGCGGTGCAGTTCGCCCAATATCGCCGTCTTCGGCACGCGGCAATTGTTGAACTCGAGAATGCTGTTGGTATAGCCGCGGTGCGACACGTTCTTGTAGCCGGGCCGAACCTCGAAGCCCGGATGTCCCAGGTCGATCAGGAACGCCGTGATTTTCTTGCGCGTACCGTGTGCGCTCGCCTCTTCGCCGGTTGCCGCGAACAGGATGACGTAATCGGAATGATCTGCGTGACTGATGAAGTGCTTCGTGCCGTTGATGACAAAATCATCGCCGGCCGCGAGCGCCGTGGTCTTCATTCCGCGGAGGTCGGAGCCTGCGCCCGGCTCGGTCATGGCCAGGCATTCGACTCGTTCGCCGCGTACGGTCGGCAGCAAATATCGTTCTCGTTGCTCGCCCACGCAGGCCAGCAGGATATTCGAAGGCCGGCCGACGCAGGAATAATGCAAGGCGTAGCCGGTTCGCCCCAATTCCTTTTCGTACAAAACCCAGGTGACGGTATCCAGGCCCGCCCCGCCCACCTCCACCGGCATGTTGGCGGCGTACAGCCCGGCCTCGATGGCCTTCGCCTTGAGCTCCCGATGCAGTTCCTCGCGCAGCGCCCCGGTCTCCTCGACCTCCTGCTCGTGCGGGTAGAGTTCGTTGATCACGAACTCGCGAGTCGTCTTGATGATCATCTGCTGTTCATCGTTGAGCGAAAAATCCATGTCGACCCCTTATTTCGGCCGGGAAACGCTGCGCGCGTCCCGTCTTCCCCACTGACGCAACAAGTCCAATTGCAGCCGCAATTGTTCGGTTTGCTTTCCCGCCGGCCAATCGCCCGGGCTGGTGACGGCGCCGGCGGTCAAACCGTTGATGAAAGTCACCACCGAACGCAGCACTTGATCACGCACCGGCGGCGGCCATGCCGCCCATTCGTGCCAATGCTCCGCAAAGCAGCGGGTGAACAACCGCATGTACTCGCGGTGCACCCAGATGTTGAGGCGCTTGAGTTTTTTGTCCGCGGACACCTGGCCCCAAAACGCCATCCAGAAGGCGCATTCGGTGAACCGCTGCGCGTCGATGGCCAACGCCTCGGACAGCACTTCCAACAGATCCGCTTCACTGCTCGCGCGCTCGCGCGTGAGCCTTTCCTCGATACGCAGCAGGATCAGGCGCAAGGCAGCCAGGATAATGTCCTGCTTGGACTCGTAGTAATGGGCCACCATGCCGGTCGTGTAGCCGGCCGCGCGGGCGATGCGCGCCACCGTGGCCTGCTCGAAGCCGTAGTGTGCGACCACCTGGCAGGCCACGTGCGCGATCTCGTCGCGTCGCTGGGCGTGATCGACTATTTTCGGCATGACGGGCTAGGAGCCGGTGCGGGCATTGCGCGCGAGCCCGATCGCCCGGCCGGCTTCGGTCGGCGGCGGCAACCCGGCGTGGGCGCCGCGAATCGCCTCGAACTTGGCGCGAACCTTGGAGTCGGCGGGTGCCGCCTTGCCGGCGGTGGTATCCACATGCAGATACATCTGTTCCGCCGTCGCAATCTGCTTATCGTCGCGGCCGCGATGCATGCGCTGAAAGAGGTGCACGCGTTTGTCATCCATCCCGAGCAGTTGCGCCGTGATGTATAGCGGTTCGCCCGCCTTGGCCTCGCCGAGGTGCATGATGTGGTTCTCCACGGTGTAGTACATGCGCCCCGACTCGCGATATGTCTCATCGACTCCCACCTGCCGAAACAACACATCCACTGCCTCGCCGAACAGCTGCGCATAGCGGAAGTCGGACATATGGCGGTTGTAGTCGACCCATTCCGATCTCACCACGGCGTCCAGCAGCCGCGGCGGCTTGCCCGCCGCGTGGGCCGCGCCGTGTGCGTGGCTGCGGCATCTTGGTAGAGCCGCGCCTCGAGCGAGCGCAAGGTGGCACCGGCGCCGATGTACTACTGGTAACGCCGCGGAGACCATCTCCCCTCACGGTGACGTGGAGGAAGATCTCGACCTCCTCGCGTCAGCCGGCCCGGGGATGGCAGCGGCGCCCGAGGCACCGCCGCACGCTTCCGGCAGCGCGCGCCGCTGCGCGCCGGCTCCTTCCGTGCGAGAATCAGCCGGTCGTTCCTGCGATCCTGGTTCGATTCACGGGGGACATCTCGAGTGTCTGTTCCGGCTTCCGTCCTCGAGGCGATGCGGGCCATCAGCTCGCAGCTGGGGGCCGGCCAATTTCGCGCGGCCCACGATCGGCTCGAGGCGATCGTCGCGGCCAATCCCACCTTCGCCGAAGCGCAGCGGCTGCTTGCCGGCACCAAGCTCGCCCTGGGCGATCCCGCAGGTGCGGAGGCTCTGCTTCGGCAGGCGCTCGCAGTCGATCCGACCTGGACAGCGACGCTCACGACGCTCGGTGAGTTGCTGCTCGCAAGCGGCAGAGGGGCCGAGGCGGAGGGAGCGCTGCTACTGGGCGCTCAAGGCAGGATCACCCGATCTGCGTACGGCATGGGTGCTGGCGCGCCATTACAACAGCACCGGCCGACATGCCCAGGCGCTTGCCGTCGCCGGGCCGTTCTGCACGCAGGGCAGAGTGGACGCTGAGCTTGCAACGCAGCACGTAACGGCACTCGTCGCGCTGGGA
>CAVUYL010000026.1:0-86640 GCA_963745705.1 uncultured Gammaproteobacteria bacterium
TTTCAGGCCCTTCAATCGGTTCTTCGGGCGCGCCAGCGCCGGCTATGTCGGCACGGTGGCGCGTGTGCTGCGCTCGAGCACGATCGCCTTGTTCATCTACGGCGGCCTCATTCTCCTGACCTGGTTCGGTTTTGCCCACACTCCGAGCGGCTTCGTGCCGCCGCAGGACAAGCAGTACCTGGTGGCCTACGCACAGCTTCCCGATGCCGCGACCCTCGATCGGACCGAGTCGGTGATCAAGCGCATGAGCACGCTGGCGCTCGCCACCCCGGGGGTGGAGTCGGTGCCGGCATTCCCGGGCCTGTCGATCAACGGCTTCACCAACGCGACCAATGCGGAATCGCATTCACGCCGCTCAAATCCTTCGATGAGCGCCGCGATCCGGCGCAGTCGGCGGGCGCGATCGCCGCCGCGCTCACCGCCAAGTACAGCCAGATCCAGGACGCCTACATCGCGGTGTTCCCGCCGCCGCCCGTGCAGGGGCTGGGCACGATCGGCGGCTTCAAGATGGAAATCGAAGATCGCGGCAATTTGGGCCCGGACGAGCTGTACCGTCAAACCCAAAATCTGCTGGCCAAGGCGCGCCGGCGGCCGGAGCTGGCCGGGTTGTTTTCAGGCTTCCAGGTCAACGTGCCGCAAGTTCAGGTCGACGTGGACCGGGACAAGCTCAAGGCCGCCGGCGTCAATGCTGCAGGATCTCTATGACACCATGCAGGTCTATCTGGGCGCCCTGTACGTGAATGACTTCAATCGGTTCGGGCGCACCTATCAAGTCAATGCGCAGGCAGAGTCGGCTTTTCGCTTGACCGCCGAGGACATCGGCCGCCTCAAGACCCGCAATCAGCGCGGCGACATGATCCCCATCAACAGTTTCATCACCGTTCGCGAGACCTCCGGTGCCGACCGCGTGATGCACTACAACGGCTACGCGGCTGCCGACCTCAATGGCGCCCCGGCGCCCGGCTACAGCACCGGGCAGGCGCAAAAGGCCATCGAGGAGATCGCGCGCGCGGAGCTGCCGAACGGCATGCGCTTCGAGTGGACGGAGCTGACCTATCAACAAATTCTTGCCGGCGACACCGCGGCCTACGTATTTCCGCTGGTGATATTGCTCGTCTTCATCCTGCTGGCCGCATTGTACGAGAGCGTAAGCCTGCCGCTGGTCGTGATCCTGATCGTGCCGATGTGCCTATTGAGCGCAATCCTCGGCGTGCAAATCGCCGGCGGCGACAACAATGTATTCACGCAGATCGGGCTGATCGTGCTGGTCGGCCTCGCGTGCAAGAACGCCATACTCATCGTCGAGTTCGCGCGCGATCGTGAAGCGCAGGGCGAGAGCATCTGGCAGGCGGTCCTCGATGCTTGCCGGCTGCGTTTGCGGCCGATTCTGATGACCTCACTGGCATTCATCATGGGCGTCGTGCCGCTGGTGATGTCGCACGGCGCGGGCGCCGAGATGCGCCGCGCCATGGGCGTGGCGGTGTTCTCCGGCATGCTGGGCGTGACCTTCTTCGGCCTGCTGCTCACTCCGGTGTTCTACCTCGTGATCCGCACGCTGGCCGGGGTGCGGCGGCGCTCCGCCGCGGAGCCGCAAGTTTTGATTCAGACGAGAAACTCCCCATGAGCAATTCGCGCACCACGAACCGCATCCTTTTGGCATTCTTGGCGCTGACGCTTGCCGCCTGCGCCGTCGGCCCCGTCTATCACCGTCCGGAGGCGGCCTCAGTCGAACCCCGCAACGTCGATGCGAACTTCACGTCCGCTGCGCCGGGAGCCGCATGGTGGGGGCAGTTCGGCGATCCGGTGTTGGCCGATCTCGAAGCGCGCGCTCTCGCCGGCAATCTCGATCTACGCATCGCGATTGCGCGCGTGCGCTCTGCGCGCGCGGCATTCAGCGAAGCTCAGTACGACTACGCACCGCATGTGCAGCTCGATGGCTCCTACGCGCGCAGCAAGGAGCAGCAGCCGGGCTTCACGCCGGGCCGCGTCGATATCGAAAGCTCGAGCGTCGGCTTCGATGCCAGTTGGGAGATCGATCTTTTCGGGCATGTGCAGCACGAGGTGGGGGCTGCCCGCGCCGTCGCCGGCGCCGAGGAGGCCGGTCTCGCCGACGCGCAGGTCACGGTTGCCGCGGAAGTCGCACGCAATTATTTCGAACTGCGCGGCACCCAACGGCGCATCGTCGTTGCCCGCGACAATCTTCTGAACCAGCGCGAGGCGCTGCGCCTGACCCAGGTGCGTTACGAGGCCGGCCGGGTGACCGAGCTCGACACCGATAGCGCGCAAGCGCGGCTCAAGGCAACCGAAGCCACCCTGCCTTCGTTGCAGGCGGCGGAAAAGCGCTACGGCTACCGCCTCGCCGTGCTGTTGGGGGTATCCCCTGGAGCGCTCGATGCCGAGCTGGTTGCCGTGCCGGTGCGGGCGGTGACCGCCCCCTTGCCGATTGGCGACGTCTCCCAGCTGCTGCGCACGCGGCCCGACGTGCGCGTCGCCGAACGTAATCTCGCGGCGGCCACCGAGCGCGTCGGAATCGCCACCGCCGACTTGTTTCCCCGTGTCAGCTTCACCGGCTTCGTCGGCTTCCTGTCGGGCGACACCTCGCAATTGGGCAAGGCCGCGAGCCGCGCCTGGCTGATCAATCCGGCCGTGAGCTGGCCGGCGCTCGACTACGGATCGGTGCACGCGCGCCTGCGCGCCGCCAAAGGCGAGGCCGGCGGCGCACTGGCCGCCTATCAGCAGGCCGCTCTCGGCGCCCTGGAGGATTTCGAGGACGCGTGCGTCGGCTACGGCACGCAGGAAGCGCGGCTCGCCAGCGTGATCGAGCAGGCCCAGGCCTCGCGCCGGGCCGAGCAGTTGGCGGAGATTCAATACCGCGAGGGCAGCATCAATTTCCTCGTCTTGCTCGATGCGCAGCGCACGCTGCTGCAGGCCGAAGACGAGTTAGCCCAGGCTGAAACGGCGGCCAACACCGGCGCGGTCGCCGTGTTCAAGTCGCTGGGCGGCAGCGCCGGGTAGCCGGCTAGAGAGGGCGCGCCAGCCGCCGCAGAGCGCGCGTCAGGACGGCTGTGCCGTCGGCGATTTCGCTTCCTGCTGCAGCGCTTCCCGCGCCGACGCCGGAGCTGGGTCTGCGGGCGCGTCCGACAACGAAGGGGCATCGAAGAAATCCCTGACCAGCAGGTCCCGCAGCAGTTTCAAAAATACCAACACCAGGACCACGGCTGCGCACAAGATCACCGCAAACAAAACAAGGTAGCGCATGAGCTCTCTCCTAGCAGCCTGTCTGAGTGTTCCACTTGAGCGAGACATTCAATCGTGCCCGCAGCAGCATGGCCTGGGCGCGGCCAGGGGCGGCGCCACTGGCCGCGGCGGCGGCGCAGTGCGGGGCAAGGGCGCAGTGCGGGCCGGCGGCGCAGGGCGATGCAGGTTGGGGGCCGTGGCCGCGTACAGCCACAACAACACTGCAATGAAGCTGCCGCCCGGCAGCGACAAGACTTCGGGGTCGAATCCGGCGCCGAAGGCTCCGATTCGAGCCGCGACCCGGCCGGCGCTTTCCACTAAATTGATCATGGCGGTCTCACTTGCTGCCTGAACAACATATGCCTGGGCAACCGTTCCATCAAAAAAAACACGCTTTAGCTGTTGGCGAGCATCCGTTTCAAGATTTTCTCCACTCCACGCACCTCGGTCTTGGTGACGCCCTTCAACAATCGATTGACGACCTTGGTCAGGCAGGCCTGCATCTTCGGAAACGCCGCCTTGCCCGCTTCGGTGACCTCGAGCGCCATGCCGCGCCGCGTATGCGCGAGCGGAACCCGGCGAATCAGGCCCTTGGTTTCGAGGCGGTCGAGCATCCGGCTCATGGCGCCGCGATCGTAGTCCATGAACTTGCAGAGCTCGCACGCCGAATTCGCGTGCCCCTTCAGCACATTGGCGATGATGACGAATTGCGCGGCGGTAACCTCGAGCGAAGCGACTTCCGCGTCGCGCAAGAACTCCTGATCCATGCCGCTCAGCATGGCCATGCGCACCTGGCTCAAGAGAGGCGCGAGGCTATTGTTCAGATCAGCGGATTTGGCGGCCGGGGTTGCGCTCATTTCGAATCACCTCCCACAATCATAGCTGCCTGGGCAACAGTTGTCAACGCAACTGAAGGCCGCGAACCGCAGGATTGCGCCGCGCGAAGACATTAGGTTATGCGGCGGGGGGCTTCCAGCGGACCAGGAATTCGGTCACCGCGGAAGATTGCATGCCGCGCATGGCCTCGAACTCGCCGGTCCTTTGGCTGTAGAGAAGTTCGCCCTTCTCGCCGAGGACGGCGAGGGCTGGAACCCCCTTGCGCAGCGGAATTTTATAGCGCTCCGCGATGTCGAGATTCTCGGTCAGGCGTCCGACGTTGATGTGAACGAGGATGTAGCCGGCTTGCAGGAGCGGCGCATTGGCCGCGTCATGAAAGTAATGGTCAAGAACATGGCAATCGGTGCACCAGTTGCCGCCGAAGTCCAGGATGATGCGCTTGTGGTCGGCGGAGGCGGCGGCGAGGGCGGCGGCCAGCTCGGTTCGCGCCTGGGCGGGAACCGGGTAGATGTCGGGTTCGGCGCAGCGCGCGGGGCTGATGGTGAACGCGAGACAAACCGCCAGGATCGCCGGCGCCAGGTAGTTGCGAATGCTGCCCATGAGCCAACGATACCCGCGGGGCAACGGTCTTTCAACCGTCGGCGGTTCGACCCGCGGCCGGCGGTTCGACCCGCGGCCAGCCGTTCGACCCCCGGCCGGCCTCAACCCGCGGCCAGTGATTTGAGCAGGTCGCGCCAGCTCACGATCCCCACCGGCTTGAAGTCATCGTCGACAATCGGAATGCAGGAAATGCGCCGCGTCAGCAGCAGGTTCACCGCCTCGGCGATGCCCGACTGCGGCCGCAACGTGAGCGGACGCCGGGTCATGATCTGATGCACCCGCTTATTGAGCGTGGCAAGGTCCCGGGTGGTTTCCGCCACGCTTCCGACATAGGGACTCAAGGCTCTGAGCAGATCCCGATCCGAGACGATGCCGCTGAGTTTCTTGTTTTCATCCGTCACCAGCAGGTGATGAAAACCCTTGGCGTCAAAGATCTCCTTGACCCGCTCCAGCCGATCGTCCATATCGACGGTGACGACCGGCACAGTCATGATGTCGCCCATAGCCATCGGTTCGCCCTCGCTCGCGTGGGCTCCGATCATAGCGTCATCGGCCGCGCGGCAGTTAGGGGCTCGAGGAAGTGCCCATCGGCGGTGAATCGTCGTCTTCGACGTCCAAGCCGTCCTTATACAAGGTGTCTTTTTCGCCGTCGACGCGCACGACGCGATCCGGGTTGCGTTTGCCTTGGTAGGCCGTGTGGTCGGCCGCCCGCTTCTGCTCGGGTCCGTCCAATGCGTCCCCCCGCAGCTCCGGGTCGTCTTCAGTTTTTGCGTTACCCATATGCGTGACTCCAGTGAGAAATGTGGCGCAGCCCAGCCTATGCCGCATCGTCGCCCGCGCCTATCCGTGTGCGAGGGTCACAATTTGTAGGCTTTGGCCGACAAAATGACCCGGGTACATCAGTGTATCCTTCGGAGCGAATGAAGCAGACCGTATTCGCACTGCTGTTTGCCGTCGCGGCCTGCGGTTCTTTGGCGCACGCAGCCGATCCTCAGCCTTACCGGGTCGCAATCGCCTCGGTCGGCGACGGCAATATCGACGCGACGCTCAAGGCCACATCGGATTTGCAATCGTTGCGCGGCACGGCGCCGGTCAGCCCTTTCGGCCTGATCGCGCGCGCGCGCAGCGACGTCGATCGGCTCAAAACGGCGCTCGAGAGCTTTGGCTACTACGAGAGTACCGTCACGATCAAGATCAACGGCATGATGGTCAGCAATCCAGGCCTCGGCGAAGTATTGAGCGCGCTGCCTAAGGGCCAGGATGCGCAGGTTGCCGTCACCTTCAACCTGGGGCCGCTGTACCACTTGGGAAGCATCGATATCGACGGCGACCTGCGCGGCGAGTCGAGCAGTGCGCTCGGCCTCGCCGCCGGGCAGCCGGCGGTCGCCGACAAGATCCTGGAAGCGGGCGCGCGCCTGCAGACTGCGCTGCAGGAACGGGGTTACGGCTTCGCGAAAGTGGACGCGCCCGTCGCCTACGAAGAGGCGAACGCGCCGCTGCTCGACTTGAAGTTTCATGTCGTGGTGGGACCCAAGGTGAACATCGGCGTGATCCGCATCGAAGGCTTGAAGCGCGTGCACGAAGCCTTGTTGCGGGCGAGGCTGCTGCTGCACACCGGCGATCCGTACAGTCCCTCTGCCATCGAACGCGCCCGTCACGATCTGCTCGGGATGGGCGTGTTCAGTCAAGTCAGCCTCGACATCGGCACTGCGGTCGATGACTCCGGGGGCGTGCCCATCACCTTCAAGATGCGCGAGCGCCTGCGCCATCAGATTGCGGTCTCTGCGGCGTATTCCAGCGATCTCGGCGGCAGCGGCGGCGTGGCGTGGACCGATCGCAATGTCTTCGGCAATGCCGAGCAATTGACCCTCAAGGCCTCGGTGATCAATTTCGGCGGCAGCGATACGACGGCGGTGGGCTACGACACGAGCGCCGCCTACCTCATGCCGGATTTCGGCCGCCGTGATCAGTCGCTGCAATTCACGGTGGGCGCAATCAAGCAATCGCTGCAGGCGTACCAGCAAACGGCACGTACCAGCACGGTGACATTGACCCGCAAGCTGTCGAGCGAGTGGAGCGCCAGCGTCGGGGGCGCGACGACCGACGAGCAAGTCATGCAAAATCTCGTCAACTCCAACTACACTCTGCTGGCGTTACCGTTGAATGTGGCGTTCGATTCGACCCATGTGGCCTCGCTGCTCGACGATCCGCGGCGAGGACTGCGCGCTTCCTTGAGCTTGAAGCCCACGCTTGCGCTCGGACATCCCGATTCCAGGTTCATCATCAGCGAGATCAAGGTGGCCGGCTACTTCGACTTGACTCATCTGCTGCCGACCGATCCCGGCCGTACGGTGCTCGCCGCTCTGGCGCGCGCAGGTGTTGCGGAGGGCGCGGGCGAGCTCAGCCTGCCGCCGGATCAGCGCTTTTACGCCGGCGGCAGCGGCACGATTCGCGGTTACCGCTACCAGTCGGTCGGGCCGCTGTTCACCACGGGTCCCGACGCGGGCCTGCCCATCGGCGGTACCGCGATCGAGGCAGGGAACTTGGAGTTGCGGCAGCGTTTCGGCACCAATTTCGGTGCCGCCTTCTTCGTGGATGCCGGTCAGGTCAGTGCCAGTCTCAAAGCGGTACCCGGCGAGTTTCGCATCGGCGCCGGCGCCGGCGTGCGCTATTACACACCGATCGGGCCCATCAGGCTGGATATCGCGGTGCCCGCGCCGCGGCGCCCGGGCGACGACGCCTTCGAAATCTACATCGGGCTGGGACAGGCCTTCTGATGCGCCGCGCGTTGAAAGTTTCCGCTTGGACGGTGGGAGGATTCGCGCTGCTGATCCTGGTGCTGGGCGGCGTCCTCATCGTCGGCGGCAATTCCAACGCGGGCCGCGCACTGATCGAAAAAATGACGTACCGGCTCACCTCCGGCCACGTGACGGTTGCGGGACTGTCGGGTTCTTTCCCGCAGGCGCTGTTCATCGAGCGCCTCGAGCTCAGCGATGATCGCGGCGTGTGGCTCACCGCCGAGCGGGTGACGCTCGACTGGTCGCCGGCGGCGTTGCTGGCGCGCCGTCTGCAAATCGACGCGCTGCACGCGGCCAGTGTGGATATGGAGCGTCTGCCCGAGTCGTCCCCCGCTGCGCCGAGCGGCACCGTTTCCATTCCCCGCATCGATGTCGCCGGATTAACGGTTGATGTAGTGAGGCTCGGGGCGCCGCTCGCCGGTACGCCGGCCTCGCTGGTTGTGCGCGGCAATGCCCATCTGCGCTCCGTCCGGGACATGAGCATCGATGCGACGGCGCATCGCATCGGGGGCGATGGCGATTATCAAGTGCAGCTCAAGTTCAATCCGCAGCGCATGGATGCCGCGGTGACTTTGCATGAGCCGGCGGGCGGACCACTCGAGAACTTGCTGCAGCTGCCGGGCCTGGGTGCGTTGGCGGCAACCCTCAACTTGACCGGACCTCGCGCGGCGGAGCGCCTCGAGCTGTCTCTCGATGCCGGCACCTTGCGGGGACGCGCACAGGGCACTTTCAATCTCAACGATCTGTCGGCGGACCTCGACTTTGCGTTCGACTCGGCGGCCCTGGCGCCGCGGGCCGATCTCAACTGGGAGCGCGCCAGTGTGCATGGGCACTGGCATGGCAGCATCAAGGCGCCGCAGGCGCAAGGGAATGTCGACATCGCCCAGTTGCAGCTGCCCGGAGGTACGCGTCTCGCCGCTCTCAACGGCGATTTCAAGGCCGATTCAGGCGCCGGCGCGTTGCACTTGAGCGTCGGTGGCTTGGCGGTCCCCGGCCCGCGGCCGCAGCTGCTGGAGGATTCCCCGCTGACAATCGATGCCACGATGCGGCTGGATGATTCCGCACGACCCCTCGATCTGTCGGCTTCCCATCGATTGTTCGCGCTGCACGCAACCGCCGAGGCGACTGCGCTGCTCGCGGGCAGGCGCAGCCTCGCGCTCGAGCTCAAGCTGCCGAATCTGACTGAACTCGCGGCGCTCGCCGGACAAAACGTACGCGGCGGCGCGCTCGTCAAGGCGCGGCTCGTGGATGACGGCTCGGCCACGCAGTTGACGCTCGATGCCAACGCTGCGCTGCGCGTCGGCACGGAGATCTGGTCGGGCGCGGTCGGCGAGAACCCGGCCTTGCAATTGTCGGGCACCCTGACGGAGCGGGCCATTACGCTCGAGAATATGAAATTCAGCGGCCGCGCGCTGTCGCTGACCGCCGGCGGCAACGTGACGAGGGCGCCGGCGGGACAAGACTCGATCCTGCATGCGCGCTGGGACCTCAATGCCGCGGATCTCAAGGCCCTGTCGCCGGCGCTCGCCGGCACGCTGAAAGCCTCCGGAGCCATGGACGGACGGCTGACGGCATTCGCCGGCGAGGCGCAGTTGACCTCGACACTCGCGGTGCGCGGCTCGCCCAGCGGCACGATATCCGCGGCGCTCAAAATGCGCGGTCTGCCCTCGAGCCCAAGCGGCACGGTGTCGGCGCAAGGCATGTTGGACGGATCGCAGGTTGTGGTCGATGTGGCCGTGGAGCGAGCCCAAAGCGGAACATTGCACGCCCTCGTTCGGCGGGGCGATTGGAAGAGTCTGCATGTCGATGGCGACATCACCGTGCCGCCGGTCGCCGCGCAATCCCACGGCCAATTGCGCTTGGGCATAGGGCAACTGGCGGATCTCAAGGATTTACTCGGCACCAGTGTCGCGGGCAGCCTCGCGGGAACTGTCGTGTTGCGTTCCGATCAGGGACATCCGCACGCCGAGCTGCACCTCGATGCCCGCGACCTTGCGGCGGGGCAGTTCGCGGGCAATGCGCAGCTGAGCGCCGAGGGTCGCACCGACGCGCTGGCTTTCAAGCTCGATGCGCAATTGCCGAATTTGCGCGGCGCCAAGGCGGATCTGTCCGCGGCCGGATCAGTGGACATCGATGCGCGAAAGATCACGGTGGCGAGCGCGGTTGCAAACTATCGCGGACAAGAGCTGCGGTTGCTGTCCGCGGCGCAGATCGCACTGGCGAACGGCGTCGCCGTCGACATGGTCAAGCTCGGCGCACAGCAGGCCGTGTTCCAACTCGAAGGAGAAATCTCGCCGGTGCTCGACGTGCGTGCGTCCTTGCGCCGGGTCGAGCCCGGCCTCGTCAATGTGTTCGCGCCGGGATTGTTGGCGGCGGGCACCATCGAGGCGCAGGCGCAATTGAAGGGCAGCCTGGCGTCGCCCACGGGTCAAGTCCGGCTCACCGCGATCGGACTGGCGGCGGCTGACGACGCTGCTCTCGGCCTGCCGCCGCTCGACTTGCGGGCGACCGCGCAATTGATGGGAGACAGCGCTGAGATCGATGCGCGGCTGGTGGCCGGTACGGCGTCGAAGCTCGAACTCGTCGGCAAGGCGCCGCTCAATGCCGATGGTGAATGGAATTTCAAGATCAGCGGCAGCCTGGATGTGGGGATGATCAATCCGGTGCTGGAGGCGCGCGGACAGCACGCGGCGGGCGAGCTTACCGTCGATGCCACCGTCGGCGGCAGCGTCGCGGCGCCGCAGATCGAAGGCACTGTCAATCTGAGCAAGGGCGCCGTGCGCGACTACGCGCGGGGCTTAAGCCTCAACGATATCACGGCCGCCGTCGTCGGCAGCGAAGGCACCCTGCAGATCAAGAGCTTCACCGCGTCGGCCGCCCCCGGAACCGTCACGATGACGGGCAAGATCGGCGTCCTGCAAGCGGGCGTGCCGATCGATCTCTCCATCAAGGCCAACAATGCCCAGCCGCTGGTGAGCAAGTTGGTGACGGCGAACTTGAACGCCGACTTGCACGTGAGCGGGACCGCGCGCGCGCATCTCGACATCGCAGGCAAAGTGCATTTGAATCGCACCCTGATCGGGGTTCCGAACAGCCTGCCGCCGAACGTGGCGGTGCTCGACGTGCGCCGGCGGGGCAAACCCGCGCCGGCGGCACCCGTGCGGCAATTGGTCATTGGTCTCGATATTGCAGTGGACGCGCCGCAGGAATTCCTGGTGCAAGGGCGCGGGCTCGATGCGGAACTGGGCGGTGATCTGCACGTCAGCGGCACGACGGATTCGCCGGCCGTGACCGGGAACTTTGACTTGATCCCGGGCCGGGGGAGTCTCTCGATCGCGGGCAACCGGCTCAGTATCACGGAGGGCCGCGTCAATTTCAGCGGGGCGGGCCTGCAGACCAAGATCGACCCGATGTTGGATTTCACGGCGCAGACGACGGGATCGACTCAAACGGTCGCGTCCGTTCACATCTATGGCCTTGCGGATGCCCCGAAATTCGAATTCACGAGCAATACGGGAGCGCCGCCGGACGTAATCATGGCGCAACTCATGTTCGGCAAGGACCCCTCGCAGCTCACGGCGCTCGAGTTGGCGCAGGCCGGCGCGGCGCTGGCGACGTTGAGCGGCGTGGGCGGCGATGGCGGCCTCAATCCGCTCGTCAAATTGCAGAAAAGCCTGGGACTCGACCGGCTGACGCTCGGGTCGGGTGCGACCACCAACACCGCCACCGGACCGGAAAACACCGGCGCCAGCATCGCGGCCGGCCGCTACATCAGCAGGCGCGTCTACGTCGAAGCGAAGCAGACGACGCTCGGCACCAGCCAACTCGAAACGGATGTGGATTTGACCAAGCACCTGAAGCTGCAGACTCGGCTGGGCAATGGTACGGCCTCGGTGCAAGGCACCACGCCCGAAAACGATCCGGGCAGCAGCGTCGGCCTCGTGTACCAGTTCGAATACTAGGCGACGCGGAAACTCCCAGCGTGGAAATTCTCGACAGGCTCCTGGCGGCGAGCATCCGCGAGCGAATACAATGACGGTTTGACCGATCGGAGAATGTTCAATGGTTTTACGGTTGCGACTCTTGCTGGGTACGTCACTGTTGGGTGCGGCGCTCGCCGCGACGCTGTCGCGGGGCGCGGAGCGTTCGTCGCCGAACGATGCACCGGACACGAAGATAGCGGTGGTCCCGGAACCCACCGAGTCGCCGCGATATTTGCGCGATGAGCAGAGCGTTGCGCAAGGGTCGGTAACCATCGCCGGCAAGGCGCTCCGTTATCAATCCGAAGCGGGCATTCTGGTCGTGCACGTCAAGGACCCCATGGACGACGACCCTCCGCCGCTGCGCGAGGATAAGAGTGCGCCGCCGCCGCCGCAGCCTCCCGAAGCCGGGATGTCCTATGTCGCCTATTTCCACGGCGACAAGGAGGACCCGCATCGTCCCATCACGTTTCTCTACAATGGCGGACCCGGATCATCCACGGTCTGGCTGCACATGGGCGCGTTCGGACCGAAGCGCGTGGTGACGGCGGACGATACGCACAGCCCCGCGGCCCCTTATCGGCTCATCGACAACGAGTACAGCCTGCTCGACGTCAGCGATCTGGTGTTCATCGATGCACCCGGCACGGGGTTCGGCCATCTGCGGGGAGCCGACAAGGAGAAGGCCTTTTACGGCGTGGACCAGGATGCGCATGCCTTTGCGAATTTCATCGTGGAGTTCCTTTCGCGGCACAACCGCTGGAATTCGCCGAAATATCTGTTCGGCGAGAGTTATGGGACGACGCGCTCCGCGGCGCTCGCCTACGTGCTGCAGAGTGAAAAGTTGCTGGACCTGAACGGCATCATTCTGCTGTCGCAAATACTGAACTTCGATACCAGTGTCGATCAGCCGCAATTCAACCCCGCGGTAGACCTGCCTTACGCACTGGCGCTGCCCACGTACACCGCCACGGCCTGGTATCACCACAAGCTTGGCAATCAGCCCGCGGCGCTCGAGCCCCTGTTGCGAGAGGTGGAGAATTTCGCCCTGACCGACTATTTGCAGGCGCTGGCGGCGGGCGCGGCCTTGAGCCCCGAGCGCAAGGCGCAGATCGCGGCCAAGCTCCACGACTACACGGGGCTGGCCGCCGACTACGTCGAGCGCGCCAATTTGCGGGTCAACGGCGGAGAGTTCGAAAAGACGCTGATGGGAAGCGATATCACCACCGGGCGGCTCGACACGCGCTTTGCGGGGCCCACCATCGATCCGATGAGCAAGGAGGCGGATTACGATCCGCAGTCGGCGGCGATTTCCTCGGCCTATGTGTCGGCCTTCAACGATTACGTGCGCACGGCGCTCAAATTCGGCGAGAAAAAGACTTACAAGCCCATCATCGATCTCGACAAAGTGTGGGACATGCTGCACAAGCCTCCCGGATCGCCGGTCAAGGTCCCGGGTCCGGTCAATGTCATTCCGGATCTCGCGGTTGCCATGAAACAAAACCCGAACCTCAAGGTGCAGCTCAACGGCGGCTACTTCGATCTCGCGACTCCGTATTTCGCCGCGGTGTATGAGCTGCGCCAGCTACCCATCCAGAGCGCGCTTGAAGGCAATATCGAGATGCATTTTTACACCTCCGGTCACATGGTTTACGCGCACGAACCGGACTTGAAGGCCCTGCATGCGAATGTCGCGGCGTTCATCGAGAAAAACCGCAACTCCGGCAAGTGACCGCGCAAGGCGCACACACGAGTTTGTAAAAAATTCAGCGGCGCCCGCCGCGACGCCGCCGATCTTTCCCAAAGACGGCGGCGATGGTATGCAATTTGCTTAAGTGTCGGCCGAACCATTCCAAAGCGAATCCACCCACGTATAATTGTGACCGTACCGTGACAACTCTTACTTGGGGTGCCCAATGGAGAATCAGATACGCACGGAATCGGCATTGGGTTCGGCATCGGCGGCCGGCAGCCGGTTGTCGGTTGCCGGGGCGCCCGCCGGGACTTCGGCGGGGGCCTACCGGGGCAGCGAACTCGCGGCGGAATTGCTGACGCGCCTGTTTCATCGCCTGCCCATGAGTCTCACCCTGCGTCTGTGGAATGACGTCACCGTGCAGGTCGGCGCGGCCGGCCCTGACGCGCCGGCGTCGCGTTTCAGCCTGGTGTTTCGCAATCCCGAAGTCGTTTGCTCGGCGGTGCTCGGACGCGATCCGCTGCGGCTTGCCGAAGCCTATTTTCGCGGAGATCTGGACATCGAGGGTGATTTCTTCGCCGCGCTCGCCCTCAAGGATCATCTGCAGGCGCTGCAGTTGTCGGTCGGCGAGCAGATCGGAGCGGCCGCCAGCGCGCTGCGCTTGAGAGCATTGAATGCGGATCGGCGGCCGGCGCAAAATCAGTGGACGCCTTCGCATGGCCGCACCGTCAGGGCGCACTCCAAGGCCGAGAATCGCGACGCCGTTCAGTTCCATTACGACGTGTCGAATGAGTTCTATGCGCTGTGGCTGGACCGTGCCATGGTGTATTCCTGCGCCTATTTCGAGACGCCCGACGTCGACCTGGATGCCGCGCAGCAGGCGAAGCTCGAGCATATTTGCCGCAAGCTGTGCCTGCATGCCGGGCGACAATTTTCTCGACATCGGCTGCGGCTGGGGAGCGCTGGTGATGCATGCGGCGCGAGCGCTACGGCGTGCGGGCGCATGGCATTACCTTGAGCCCACAGCAGTTGAAAATGGCGCAGCAGCGCATCGATCAGGCGGGTCTCGCGGATCGCGTCAGCGTCGAATTGCGGGATTACCGCGACCTCCCCGGCGAAATGGTCTACGACAAAGTTGCCAGCATCGGCATGTTCGAGCATGTGGGCCTGAAGAACCTACCGATGTATTTCTCCACGGTGCATCGCCTGCTCAAACCGCACGGCTTGTTTCTCAATCACGGGATCACGCACGACTCCGAAGGCTGGCAAAGATCCCTGTCCACCGAGTTCATCAACCGCTACGTGTTCCCCGACGGCCAACTCGACAACATCAGCAACATCCAGCACGTCATGGAGCGAGCCCGGTTCGAAATCGCAGACGTCGAGGCGCTGCGCCCGCATTACGCGCTGACGCTGCGCCACTGGGTCTCGAGGCTGGAGCGCAACCACGCCCGCGCATTGCAGTTCGTCAACGAAGCGACTTACCGCGTATGGCGGCTCTACATGGCTGCGTGCGCGCTGGAATTCGAGGCGGGGGGCGTCGGCATCTATCAGGTTCTGGCGAGCAGGCGCGCCGAGGGCGGTCTGCCTTTGCCGCTCACGCGGCGGCACCTCTATACCTGAAGAGGGGAGCCTGTCCGGGCTCCTAGCGCTCGGTCTGCGTCTTTTTGATGGCGTGCATCAGCGCATGGGCATCCGCGGGCTTGCTCATCTCGGCTACTTCCGAGTCCGGGTGGCCGCGCAACGCGGTCAGCTCGCGCTGCAACTCGTCGACGATCTGCAGAATCTTGGTGACTTTCTGTTCGCTCAGGAGATTGATCTGCAGATCGAGATGCGAGCGGTGTTCGGCGATCTTCTCCATGCGTTTTTGACGGATCAGTACCGCAACCGTGAGCAACAGAGCGTTGGAACTCACCAATCCCTGCAACCAAGAGAAGGGCGGTGCGTCGACATGGCGCCATCCGGCATGGGCTCCCCAGCCGTTGACCAGCATCCAGATGACGATGAATGCGACGGCAAACGCGAAATACGCCGGGCTGCCGAAGAAGCCGCTGATGCGCTCGATGACCAGCTGCACACCGGAGATCTGCGCTTCTTCGTGGTCCTTGAACTTCGTCAGGAGTTCCAGGTTGCCCTTCGTCGAGGACGACAGGTTCGCGGGCTCTTCGGACGGCGGTCTTTGAGATTTGGACGACGGCCTTTGAGCTTTGGACGGAGGCGGCGGAGCTTGGAACGGAGTTTGGTGATCCATGGGGTGTTGAGACTGCGGCGACGGTACGACAGTTCGCTTGTGAGCGGTTCGAGGTTCCTCGTGTAGGCGGATGCTGACAGCACGCACCCCATTCGCGCGCTGGACGTCGACGAAGCGGCGGTGGAATACTGCATCATCAGGGAATTCAGGAAATGAATATGCAATGGACACTTCCCGCTTTCGCCGCCGCCGGCATTCTCGGTCTTTCTGCAACCGCCCAGGCGGCTTCCGCCATCAAGGATTGGCCCAGCTACAACAACACTCTGACGTCGGAGCGCTATTCCACCCTCGATGCCATCGACGCGAAGAACGTGGCCGGGCTGAAGGTGCTCTGTAGCTTCGATACCGGCGAGCAAACCTCGTTTCAGACCGGACTGCTCGAGGTCGACGGCGCGCTATTCGCGACGACCGAGCACGACACCATCTCCATCGACGCCAACAACTGCAAGCAGAATTGGCGCGCCCACGCTGAATTCGCTTCCGGTGTGCTCAAGGTCAACCGGGGGCTGGCGTGGCTGGACGGCCGGCTTTTTCGCGGGACCGTCGATGGGCGTGTCATCGCCTACACGGCCAAGAACGGCAAACCGCTCTGGTCGACCAGCATTGCGGACCCCGCCAAAGGCGAGTCGGTTCCGGCTGCGCCGATCGCTTGGAACGGATTGGTGTTCATCGGCAACGCGGGTGGGGATAACAAGGGGGTGAAGGGCCGGATGTATGCCTTGGACGCCGCCACCGGCAGCATCGTATGGGAATTCTACCTGGTGCCCAAGGCGCCGGGCGATGCGGTGCGCGGCCCTCAAGCCCCGGGTCGCCGCGCCGAACGTGGGAACGTGGAAAAACGCCAAGGGCATCCCGATCACGGGCGGTGCGACATGGACTTCCTATTCGTTGGATCCGGGCAAGGGACTCTTGTACGTGCCGGGAGGCAACCCCGCGCCCGATTTCGCCGGTGGATCGCGCGAGGGCGAGAATCTCTTCGCCAGTTCGATCGTGGTCCTCGATGCCAAGACCGGTGCCTATCGCAAGCACTTTCAATTGGTGAAGCGGGATTTCCACGACTGGGACGTCTCCAGCGCGCCGGTGCTATTTCAGAACAGGGTGGGGCACCGGATGCTGGCCGAAGCCCCTAAAGATGGACACTTGTATCTGTTCGATCTCAATAGCGGCCAGATGGTGTACAGAAAACCGGTCACGACCGTGGCGAATGCCGAGGCGCCCATGACCGCGCAAGGAACGCGGTTCTGTCCGGGTTCGCAAGGCGGCGCGGAGTGGAATAGCGCGGCGTTCGATCCCGGGAACAATCTCATTTTCACGGGCGAGGTGGATTGGTGCACGACGGTACGCATGGCGCCGGCCGCCTCACTGCAGAGCGCGCCGCCGGGCAAGCCCTGGAGCGGTGCGACCCAGGGCTTCGGTCAGCAGGATGACCCGAAGAGCTGGAGCGGTTGGTTGACGGCGTCCGATGCCGTTTCCGGGGAACGCAAATGGCAATTCCACGCGCCGTTTCCGCTCATGGGGGGTGTGACGCCGACCAACGGCGGCCTGCTTTTGTTCGGCGACATGGGCGGCAATTTTTATGCGTTCGAAGCGGTAAGCGGCAAGAAATTATGGTCGGCCGATCTCGGCGGCGCAATCGCCGGCGGGGTGATCACCTACGACAGCGGCCAGGGGCAGAAGATCGCGGTTGCCGCCGGCATGACGTCGCCGATTTGGCCGACCCCAAAGATCAACGGCAAAGTGGTCGTACTAGGGCTTTGAGCGCCGCTGAGGCGTGCGCTGTCGCCGCTCATGCCTTCGGTTTGCGGCCGCGCAATAGCGCCGCGTGGCGGGCGGCCGGATGGTAGTATTTTCGCCCGCATCCATCACCAACGAACCGACACCGTGGCAATATTCGCCGACCTGATGATCGAAAAGCGATCCATCGACTACGTGCCGATCGCCGAGCGGCACGGCAAGGTGTGGCATCTGTGGCCGGTTTGGTTTTCCGGCGACGCACACCTCGCGACGGTTGCGACCGGTGTGGTCGGGGTTGCGCTCGGCGGTCACCTGTTGTGGATGGCGCTCGCGGTTCTGTTGGGCTGCGCGTTCGGCACGTTCTTCATGGCGTTTCATTCAACCCAGGGTCCGCAACTCGGGCTGCCGCAGATGATCCAATCGCGGCCGCAGTTCGGCTATGTCGGTGCGCTGCTGGTCTGGGGCGTGGCGCTCATTGCGTACATCGGCTTCAATGCCTTCAATCAAATTCTGGCGGCGCAAACGGTGCTGTCGCTGTACGGCGGCGATTCGACCGCTGACGATGCTGGTGTTCACGATTCTGTCGGTATCCCTGGCGGTGATCGGCTACGACCTGATCCATCTTGCGCAGCGCTGGGTTGCGTACCTGTTGATCGCCGCGCTCCTGGTGTTCACGGTGGCGGTGCTCGTGCGGGTGCAGCTGCCGGCGCAGGAAATCTCCTTGGGGGGCTTTCGAATGGTGCCGTTTCTGGCGCAATTCTTCGCCGCTGCTTCCTACCAGATCGCCTGGTCAATTTACGTCTCGGATTATTCCCGCTACTTGCCGCGCGACGTCGGGGTGGCCGCGTCATTCTGGTGGACCTATCTCGGCGCTTTCGTCGGCGGGACTTGGATGATGCTCGTCGGGACGCTGTCGGCGGCGCTGTATCCGACCATGGAAGTGGCCACGGCGCTGCGCACCGTCGCCGACGCCGTGCTGCCGGGTTTCGGCAAGCCGCTGCTGCTCTGCTCGCTGCTCGGTCTCGTGACCATCACCTCGCTCAATTATTACGGTGCGTCATTGACTCTGTTGAGCGTCATGGACTCGATCAAACCGAGCCGTCCGACGCTCGCCAAGCGCTTGCTGACGTTGCTCGTGTCGACCGTGATCGCCACGCTGCTGGCGCTGGCGTCATCGCAAAACTTCGTCGAGAAATTCAGCGAGTTCCTCGCCGTTCTCTTGTATCTCTTCACGCCCTGGACGGCGATCAACCTCGTGGATTTCTACCTGATACGCAAAGGGCATTACTCCGTACGCGAGATATTCAATGCGCGCGGCATGTACGGACGATGGAACTGGCGCGGCTTGTGGGCCTATGGCATCGGATTCGTTGCCATGATTCCGTTTTTCAGCACTGAGCACTTCAAGGGTCCGGTGGCAAGGGCGCTCGGCGGCGCGGATATTGCCATGCTGGTCGGGCTGCCGGTGTCGGCCTTGGTGTACATCGCCGCATGCCGCTCGCTCGACGTGGCGGCGGACCGGCACCGCTGTCATGCTGCGGACGTCGGCCTCGACCCCGATGCCGCTTAAGTAGCGCTCAGAAACGCGTTGATGACATCGGCCACGCCGCGTGGGTCCTCCCAAAACGGGTTGTGACCCAGGCCGTCGAAGATTTTCACCTTTGCGTGAGGCAGGGCATTGCGCAAGGATTGACGCATCTCTTCCTCCATGATCGGGTCCTTGCTGCCCCAAATGAGCAGCGTGGGCGCTTTGAGGCGGGGCAGGGTGCTCTGCAAGTTTGCGTAGAGATCGTCGGCATTCAACCCCTGATCGAGGACGGCGAGCCAGACGCGCAGTGGAATGCCGGCGGCATCCTTGCGCTGGCGGCGAATGAAGTCGGGATCCACCGGGGTCGGGGAATCCCACCAGGCGATCATGAATGGCGAGTCCGCTTCGATGGGCTCCTTGAGCTTGCGAATCTCCGCGGCGAAATCGAACCGCGGCGCCTGCTTCGTGGCGCCGGGAGGCGAACCGCCGGTCGAGGAAATCAGCACCACGTGCGCCGTTCGCTCCGGCCAGTATTCGGCAAACGTTTGCGCGATGATGCTGCCCAGAGAATGCCCGACGATGTCCGCCTGCGAGACGCCGAGTGCGTCCAGCAGCAGCTTGATGTCATACGCAAAATCGAGCCGGGTGTAGCAACACTCGGGCTTGCTCGATTGCCCGTGTCCGCGGATGTCCACCAATATCAGCCGGAAGCGCTTCGACAAATACGGCAGCATGGGTACCCAGTCGCGCGCGTTGTCGGTGTAGCCGTGGATCAACACCACCGCGGGAGCGGACCGATCGCCCATGTCCACGTACGCCAGGGACACGCCGTTCGGCAGCGCCAGCGTTTTTTTACTCGCGTCGAAAGCATTGAGGTCGACCTTGAGCGGCGGCGGCGACGCCGCGGTGGGCGCTGGAGTGGGCGCTGGGGTGGCGGGTGCGGCGGCGGCGGCGCCGGCGACCGGGATCAAGGTCAGGGCCGTGCAGCTAAGGAGCAGGACGGCGCGAAGCAGCCGGCCGGCACGGGTAACGGGCAGCCCGCGGGCGGCGGCCTGCCGGGCGCAACTATCATTCTGATTCATATAACAATCTTACGTGAATACCGCAGTGTTGGGTTGCCGGGCGCCGATCGACGCGCTAGTTCTTCAGCCGAAATCCCGTTTTGAATACCCAGGAGACGACACTCAGGCAGACGAGCAGAAACCCCGCGGTCATGCCCATGCTGATGCCGACGCTCACGTCGGCGGTGCCGTAGAAACTCCAGCGGAAACCGCTGATCAGGTACACGATCGGATTGAACAGGCTGAAGGTTCGCCAGGCCGGCGGCAGCATGTCGATCGAATAGAACGCGCCGCCGAGGAAGGTGAGCGGGGTGATGACCAGCATGGGAATAAACTGCAATTGCTCGAATCCCTTGGCCATGATGCCGATGATGAATCCGAACAAGCTGAACGTGAACGCGGTCAGCAACAGGAATGCGATCATCCACGCAGGGTGCAGGATTTTGATCGGCACGAACATGGATGCCGTCACCAGGATAGTCGCGCCGAGCACCAACGATTTGGTTGCCGCCGCACCCACGTAGGCGATGACGATCTCCACGTAGGACACGGGCGCAGACAGCAGTTCGTAAATCGTGCCGGTGAATTTCGGGAAGTAGATGCCGAATGAGGCATTGGACAGACTCTCGGTGAACAGCGCCAGCATGATCAATCCCGGGACGATGAACGCGCCGTAGCTGACGCCGCCCGGCGTGGACAGGCGCGAGCCGATCGCCGCGCCGAACACCACGAAGTACAAAGACGTGGTGAGAACGGGAGTCAGCAGGCTTTGTACCAGCGTGCGCAGCGAGCGTGCGATTTCGAACTTATAGATCGCCCAGACGCCGTGGCGGTTGAATGCGAAGCGTGCCTGGGGCTGAGTCATGAGCGCGGGCTCACCAGCTCGACGAAAATATCCTCGAGCGAGCTTTGGTGCGTTTGCAGATCCTTGATCACGATCGACAGCTCGCTCATCCGCTTGAGCAACGAGGAGATATCGATGCTGTTCGCACCATCGACGGTGTACAGCAGGTCATGACCATCGGACTTGAGCTCGAGACCCCACGAAGCGAGTTCGGGCGGGATTCGCCGCAGCGGCTCCTGCAAATGCAAGGTCAGCTGCTTCTTGCCGAGCTTCTTCATCAGCTGCTGCTTTTCCTCGACCAGGATCAGAGCGCCCTTGTTGATCACGCCGATTCTGTCGGCCATCTCTTCGGCCTCCTCGATGTAGTGCGTGGTCAGGATGATGGTCACCCCCTTGTCCCGCAGGCCTCGCACCAAGGCCCACATGTCGCGGCGCAACTCCACGTCCACGCCCGCGGTCGGTTCATCGAGGAACAATATCTCCGGCTCGTGGGACAGCGCCTTGGCGATCATGACGCGCCGCTTCATGCCGCCGGACAGCGTCATGATCTTGCTGTTGCGCTTGTCCGAGAGCGACAGGTCGCGCAACAAACCTTCGATGAAGGCGGGATTGGGCGCCCGGCCGAATAGGCCGCGGCTGAAGGACACGGTGGCCCACACCGTTTCGAACGCGTCGGTGCTGAGTTCCTGCGGCACCAAGCCGATGAGGGTCCGCGCCGCCCGATAGTCGCGCACGATGTCGTGGCCGTCGGCGAGCACGGTGCCGCCGCTCGCGGTGACGATGCCGCAGATGATATTGATCAACGTGGTCTTGCCGGCGCCGTTCGGGCCGAGCAGGGCAAAAATTTCGCCCTTGTCGATCTCCAGATTGATGGGCTGCAGGGCTTGCAGGCCCGAGGCATAGGACTTGACGACGTTTTGGATCGAGATGACCGGATTCATGGTGAACAAGCGCAGGCGACGCGGTCTTCAGGCAGTGGCGACGCGTTTGACCATGGCTCGAGTGAAATCGGCCGTGGTGCCATGGCCGCCGAGGTCGCCCGTTCTCACCTTGTCGAGATTGAGTGTATGTTCGATGGCGGTACGCAGGCGCGCGGCCATGTGAGGCAGGTGGCAATGCTCCAGCATCATCGCCGCGGCGAGCATCAGCGCGATCGGATTCGCCACTCCCTTGCCGGCGATGTCGGGAGCGGAACCATGCACGGCCTCGAATATCGCCGCATTGGCGCCGATGTTGGCACCCGGCGTCATTCCCAATCCGCCCACCAGGCCCGCGACCAGGTCGGACAGGATGTCGCCGAACAGGTTCGTGGTCACCAGCACGTCGAATTGCCAGGGATTGAGCACCAGCTTCATGGCGCAGGCGTCGATGATGACGCTGTCCAAGGCAAAGCGGCCCTTGTACTTGCGCTCGTACAACTCCAGGCCCGTCTCCAGGAAAATCCCCGTCAGGGCCTTCATGATATTGGCCTTGTGCACGATGGTGACTTTCTTGCGGCCGGTCGCCACCGCGTGCTCGAACGCGAATTCCAGCAAGCGGCGGCTGCCCTGGCGCGTGTTGACCCCGGTCGCCATGGCGACCGCGTGCGGGTCGTCGTCGATCTGGATGTAATGCTCGTGGCCGATATACAGGCCTTCCAGGTTCTCGCGCACGACAACGAGATCGATATTGTCGAAGCGGCCGCCGGGGATCAACGTGCGCGCGGGGCGCAGGTTCGCATAGAGCTTGAACTCCTCCCTCAGGCGCACGTTCGAGGAGCGGTACCCGCCGCCTGACGGAGTTTCGAGCGGGCCCTTCAAGGCCAGACGGGTTCGTTTGATGCTCTCGATGGTCCTGGGCGGAAGGGGATCGCCCGCCGACTTTGACACCCTCCAGTCCCGCGATTTGCGTGTCCCATTCGAACGGCGCACCGAGCGCCTTCAGGACCGCTACCGTCGCGTCAACGATTTCTGGACCGATTCCGTCGCCGGGAATCAGTGTGGCCGGAATTGTTTGTGGCATCAGCTTTGAGCTCTCGAGCGTGAATCGAGCGGTTAGGATACTCGAAGTGGGTACCGTTAGACTGGGCGGTGTTGCGGAGGATTGCGAATGACCAGCGACGAGATCATTGCGGCGACACGTCGCTGGTTGGAAAGGTCCGTCATCGGCCTCAATCTGTGTCCCTTCGCCGAGGGGGTCTATCGCGGCGGCCGGGTACGCATGCGGGTCAGCGACAGCCGAACGGCGTCCGGATTGCTGGCGGAACTTCGCTCGGAGTTGACCGGCCTGCATGCCGCCGACCCGGGGCAGTGCGAGACGACGCTATTGATCCATCCCTGGGTTCTGGCGGATTTCGTCGAGTACAACGATTTCCTGGAAGTTTGCGAGGCCGCGATCGTCGAACTGGGGCTGGAAGGGGAATTGCAGGTGGCGAGCTTTCATCCGCGGTACCAGTTCGAGGGGACCGAATCCGAGGACATCGAAAACTACACGAATCGCTCTCCTTATCCCATGCTGCATCTGCTGCGCGAAGCCAGTATCGAACGCGCCATCGCCGCCGTGCCGGACATCGACGAGGTCTACCGCAGAAACATTCGCACGCTGCGCGGGCTGGGGCACGAGGGCTGGCAGCGCTTATGGCGCGACTAGCGTCTTCTGCATCGGGATGAATTCGATGGTCTCGCCCGCTCCAACGTCGAAACGCACGATGTCCGCGCCGACGTAGCCGCGTGCGGCATAGAGCCTGACACCGGGGAGCGTCGCCATGAGCTCCACCCGGGAAAATCCGTGGGCGCACGCCTCCTGTTCGCAGCGTTCGAGCAACCGCGAGCCGATCCCGCGGCGGGCGTTGTCCGGATCGACGAAGAAGGCGCGGATCTTGGCCGCCTGGGTTCGCGGATCGAGGCTCGAGGAATCGCGGCCGCTGCGCGCATCGCCGCCGAACAGAGTCGATCGGTAACTCCAGCCGCCGCATCCGAGCAGTCGTCCGTCTTGCTTCGGCCAAGAAATAGGTCTGATCGGCCAATAGCTGGGTATCGACGCCGAAAGCGCCGCGCAGGGCGCCTTCGACTTGCGCGGGCCGGTAGTCCGCGGCGCTCAAGCCGCGCGCGGAGCGGGCGATCAGCGCTTCGATCTGCGGGACGTCGTCGAGGGTGGCCTTGCGCAGGAGGATCGCCATCGTTTACTTCTCCGGGCGGGCCGCCGAGCGCAGCATGGCGAATGCCGTATAGGTAATGACGACAATGACCAACCAGCGAAGCCAGATCAACGGCAATGATTTGACGATGTACGCGGCAATGAACACACCGACGACTCCGCCGAAAGCCAGCCCGAGCGACGGACCCCACGCGAATTTACCGGTTTGAAAAAAGCGCAGACTCGCCACCGGCTGCAGCAGCGCGCATGCTCCCATCATGATGGGGAAGGCGGCAAGCGGGTGCATTCCGAGGAGCGCCAGGGTCACCATGCATGGGGCGTACAGTCCGATGCCGGCGCTCATGAGGGCGCCCAGCACGAAATTGATCCCCACAGCCAGCCCGAACTTCCATCCGGCAAGGCTCATCGCCGTGCCGCCGCCCGGAAACGCACCCAAATTTTTCGCAGTGAAGGCGATGCCGGCGATGATCAGGGCAACGCCCATCGTGATTTGGATCGCGCGGCGCGGCAGCCGCGCCACCACGCCGGCGCCGAGCCATGCGCCCACGGCTGCGCTGCAGACCATGGCCACCAGCAACAGCGGATCGACCACTATGGCGGTCACGAAAATAAGCGTTTCGGCGATGGCCGCCGGCGTATGGCCCACATTCAGCGTGCCGGGAATCAATTCATCCGGCACGATGCGGCGCAATTTGTAGATCGCCGTGGTCGGCGCAAATGACCCGATTCCGAGGGTGTCGAAGAAATCGGTCACGAAGCCGATGAAAAGTTCGACGGGCGTCGGCCATCGCACCGTCGTGCTGCGCCGCGCAGCGCGCAGCGCACCAACAACGAAAGCCACCCCGGCAAGGCTGAGGGCGACAATAAAAGGCAAGTTGAGCGGCATTCATGCGGGCAATATACCTGTTGACGGAGGAGAAATACCGCGCGACGGGTAACAGTATTCAGTTTGCGGCGCTTCACGTACACTGGATCGCCCAGAAGATGACCAGCTTCAAAAAAATCTATTTGCATGAGCAATGGTCGCAACCAAGGTGCGAAGTGATGCCCAATGAAATGACACGGAGTATGAAACCGGCGATAGCGGGCGCGCGTCGCGCGTGGCTTGCGGCAGCGGCAATCGCCGTCGGCTCGGCAACCGCGGCAACCGCCAACGCGGCAGCTCCCAACGCGGCGGGGGAATTCCCCAATCCGCTGCCGGCCGAGGCCATTCCAAAAGTCGAAACGCTGCCCGCGAAGTATCCGACGACCTGGAGTTTCCTCAATTACGCCGGCGATCGCATCGAGCTGCGCAACGTCGGCAGCGACAGCCGCGAAGTCAAAGGTCAATTGCAGGCGCATGATTCGGCGACGCTTCTGGTTCCCGACAAGCGTCCGGAATTGTACGTGGCGGACACCGTATGGTCGCGTGGATCGCGCGGCACGCGCACGGATTTCATCACCGTATACGACACCCACACCCTGAATCCGCTCGGCGAGATCGTGCTGCCGGGCGCCAAGCGCGCGCTCATCACCGCCATGGAAGGATTGATCGCATTCACCGATGAGCAACGCATGGCGCTGGTGTTCAACTTCACACCCGCATCATCCGTGACCGTCGTCGATCTGCTGAAGCGCCAGGTGTTGGGCGAGGTCGAAATTCCGGGCTGCTCGCTCGTGTATCCGTCGGGCACACGAGGATTTTCGACCCTTTGCGCGAGCGGCACGCTGCTCAACGTACGGCTCGACGCGAACGGCGCCGTGGCCGGCCGCAGCGAATCCAAGGCCTTCAATCCCCTCGATACCGATCCCCTGTTCACCGCGTCGACCCTGGTGGGCGGCGTGCGCTACTTTCCAAGCCTGCACGGCCGCGTTCAGCCCATCGATATGCGCGCGGACGACGTCAAGGTATTGCCGGATTGGCCCTTGTTGGCCGCCGGCGACCAGGCAGGCGAATGGCGGCCGAGCGGTTGGCAGGTGGTGGCCGGCGATGAACAAAAGCTGCTGTACGTGCTGATGCAGCCGCAAGCCCACGAGGGCACCCACAAGGATCCGGCGACCGAGGTGTGGGTGTACAACACGGCCACGAAGAGCCGCATCAAACGCCTGCGGCTCGTGCGGCCAGGGTCCTCGATTTCATTGACGCACGGCGCCGAGCCGCTGTTGTTGGTGCAGGCAGGCGAGCGGCTCGACGTGTATGAGCTGGGCGGCGCGCTGGTTCGCAGTTTGGATTTGCCGGGTTTGCATACCCGCATGCTCATCGAGCCAGTGCGGTAATGGCGCCCGCCGCGTCGAATCTCGGCGTCGCGCAGTTGCTGATCGTCCAGCTGGCGGCGTTTCTGGCCGCGCTGCTCTGGGCGTCGGGCCTGCACAAATTGATTCGCCGCGACCGGGCACGGGCCGTGGTCCATGAATTCGCCGGGGTGCCGCGCCGGCTTGCGCCGTTCGTTGTCGCGGCGATTGCGACGACCGAGATATTGGCCGGCGCGCTGCTGTGGATGCCCACGTCGCGGGCGGCGGGTGGCGTGCTTGCGGCGCTGATCTGGGGCGGCTATCTGTGGCTGATCCTGCGCGCCATCGCACAGGGCAGACGCGATGCGGATTGCGGATGCAGCTTCGGTGCCGGGCAGCGCCCGCTGGGGGCGTACCACGTGGCCCGAAATGCGGGATTGACCGGCGCGGCGTTGTTGGTGGCGGCTGGTGCGGCGAGCGCGACGGGTCCGATCATCGCTTCGCAGATTCTGGCGGCCCTGGCCCTGCTGGCGCTGTACGGCGCGCTCGATGAAGTCATGTCTCTGACCGCGCCGCGCGCCGGCGCATTGCTATGAGTGCCGGAGCATTGCCATGAGTTTCCTGGTGGCCTCGCAAATCGTGCTGTGGATCGGACTGCTCACGCTCGGTGTGGTGTGCATGGCGCTGGCCCGCCAGATCGGCGTACTGCACCAGCGCATCGCGCCGGCAGGCGCACTGTCGCTGCGTCAGCCGTTGAAGGTTGGAGATCCCACCCCTGAGATGGTGCTGCCGAGCCTGGACGGATCGCCGGTTGCGATCGGCGGCGTGCGCGGCGGCCGCAGTCAATTGCTGTTGTTCCTGTCGCCGGGTTGCGCGATATGCGAGAACCTGTTGCCCGCCCTGCGTTCGGCGCAGGGCGCCGAGCGGCGCTGGCTCGACATCATATTGGCCAGCGACGGTGAACTCGATCCGCACGAGGCATTCGTGCGCGACAAGGGGCTGACCAAATTTCCCTACGTGGTCTCGGAGCAATTGGGGCGCAGTTACGGCGTCGCCAAACTGCCGTACGCGGTATTGATCGACGAAGCCGGTAAATTGGCGTCGAGTGGTTTGGTCAATACGCGCGAGCATTTGGAAAGTCTCTTCGTTGCCAAGGAAACCGGCGTCAGCAGCATTCAGCAATTCCTCAGTCAAGAACCGAGGCGTGCATCTTCGGGAGAATAAGAGTGGCTCAATTCGATCGATTGACGGAAAAAGTATTGCGCGGCTTTGCGAGTCGTACCTCGCGCCGCAGCGTGTTCAGCGTACTCGGCGGCTTGCTGGCCGGTGCGGCCACGCTGCCTTTGTTGCCGGTGGCGCGCGCGGCGGAGGGCGAACAGAATTCCGCTGACGCCAATTCCGGGCAGACCGCGCCGCAAAGCAGCGGCAATCCGCAGGATCCCGGCGATCCGACCAAGTGCGATTATTGGCGCTATTGCGCCATCGACGGTTCGCTGTGCGCCTGCTATGGCGGCAGCGTCAATTCGTGTCCGCCCGGCACCGAAATGTCGCCGATCACGTGGATCGGCACCTGCCGAAATCCGGCGGACCGGCGCAATTACATCATCTCTTACAACGATTGCTGCGGCGGCGTAGCGTGGGGACGATGCGCGTGTCAGAACAACCAGGGGGATCGGCCCGTCGTGCGGCCGCAGAACAACAACGAGGTCACCTGGTGCTTCGGCACCAAGAGCCAGTCCTATACGTGCTCGACCGCCGTCATTCTGGGTGTGGCTATTGAGCAGAAGTAGCGCCATCGCGGCCGGCAGCGCGGCGCCGCGCTCCGCTGCGCTGGTCGCCATCGCGCTCGGCATCGGCGCGGCGTGCCAAGCCGCAGAGCCGACCGCCGCCTCAGCGGCCGATGGCGCGGCAGGCGCTGCCGTATTCGCCAGTCGCTGCGCGGTGTGTCACGGCCCGCAGGCCGCGGGGATACCCGGCAGCTTTCCGTCGTTGCACGAACAGGTCGTGGCCTTTGCGAAAATGCCGCAGGGACGCGACTACCTCGTGATGGTGGTCACCACCGGTCTCATGGGCACGCTCAAGGTGGGCGGCGTCACGTACAACGGCGTCATGCCCGCGCAATCGGGATTGAGCGAGGCTGAAGTTGCCGCCGTGCTCAGTTACCTGGCAAGCGCTCTCGGCACGCGACGCTTCGGGCGCCGCGGCGTTGTCGGCCGCCGACGTGATCGAGGCGCGCGCGCGCCATCCCGACGGAGCGCCGCAGAGTACGCGAGCGCTGCGCCCGGCCACGGATCCATGATGTGCGGCGGCGCGGTTGACTCCACCGGCGGCGGTGCTGTTGGCTGCAGCGTGGCTTTCGATGCTGGGCCCGCCCGCGTCCCATGCGGCGGACGCTGCGCCGGCGGGCGTTGGTGCGCCGGGCGTTGGTGCGTCGGCGGCGTTGGTGCGTCGGCGGGTGCCGGTCGGGCGTCGACAATGCGCAGCGGGCGTGGCAACACTGGACGCTCAACTGTCAGGGTTGCCATCGACCCGATGGCACCGGCTCAGCGGGGACGGCACCGAGCCTGGCGGGCACCGTGGCTCGGTTCCTATCGGTGCCGGGAGGCCGTGAGTATCTCGGCCGGGTGCCCGGCGTGGCGACCTCGCCGCTGTCGAACGCGGATTTGTCCGAAGTCATGAATTGGATGCTGTGGCGCTTCGACAAAGAGCACCTGCCGGCGAATTTTCAGCCGTACACGGCAGCCGAGATCGGGCAGTTGCGGGTGGCGCCGCTGCGGCTCGAGGCATCGCAGATGCGGGCGCGAGTTGCTGAAACAGGCGGAGCAATCCGGCGCGCCGTGACAGCCACCGATCCCCGCGACGATGTGCGTTCTCACGACCTGCCCGCGTGATTGCTACGATACTTGCGGGATTTTGGTGCAGCGGTGCGACGGGCGCGTCACCGCGGTGCGCGGCAATCCGGCACACGCGGTCAGCCGCGGCACCCTGTGCGGGAAGTGCTCTACGGCCTACAACCGGGAGTGGCGCGACCCGAAGGTGCGGTTGACCCAACCGTTGCGGCGCATGGGTGCCAAGGGTGAGGGACGCTTCGAACCCGTATCCTGGGATACCGCGCTTAGCCGAAATCGCGCAGCGGCTGCAACACATCATCGCCGCCCATGGCGCCGCGCACGATTCTCAACGCGCATTACACCGGAACCATCTCACTGCTCGCCGGAATCGTGCCGATGCGGTTCTTCAATCGACTGGGCGCCACCGAGGTCACGCCGGATACGATTTGCAACATGGCGGGGCACGTCGCCTTGCGCTACATGTACGGTACGTCGGTGGAGGGATTCGATCCGCGCACGGCCAAGGACGCGGCGTGCATCGTAGTGTGGGGCGCGAATCCGCACGCCTCGGCGCCGCATGCACATGAGAACTGGCTGCCCGAGGCGCGGGGCAAGGTGGTGGTCATTGACCCGATTCGCACGCCAACGGCGGCGCAGGCGGATATTCATCTGCAACCCTTTCCCGGCAGCGACGCGGCTCTGGCTTTCGCGCTGCTGCACGTCATTCGACGCGAGGGGCTGATCGACTCGGCGTTCATCGCCGCGCACGTGTACGGGTGGGATGAGCTCGAACCGCTGCTCGGCGCCTGCGATCCGGCCTGGGGAGCCGCCGTCACCGGAGTGCCCGCCGCGCTGATCGAGGAAGTCGCTGTGCTCTACGCCCGCGGTCCTTCGCTGTTGTGGCTCGGCCAGGGCCTGCAACGGCAGACGACCGGCGGCAACGTGATGCGCGCCTGCGCCTTGCTGCCGGCGGTCACCGGCAATCTGTGCAAGCCCGGAGCGGGCTTTCTGTATCTGAACTGGAACCTGCAGCAACGCCGCATGGATGAAGAGTACCTGGCAGGCGCCCACTTGAGCGCGGCGGGCGCCGCGTCCGGCATCAGCCACATGGATTTCGCGGCCGCGCTGGAAGACCCGGCGCGTTCGCGCGCGCTGTTCGTGTGGAACATGAATCCGCTGGCATCGTGCCCGCAGCAGGCGCGCCTGCGCCGCGCACTGCAGCGCGAAGACCTGTTGACGATCGTGCTGGATTTGTTTGCGACCGATACGACGTCGATGGCGGATTACGTGCTGCCGGCGGCGAGCTTTCTGGAGTTCGATGATCTGATCGCCTCGTACTTTCAACTGACTCTGTCCGCGCAGGTCAAGGCGATGGAGCCGCTGGGCAGCGCCTTGCCGAATCAGGAGATCTTTCGGCGTCTGGCGCGCGCCATGCAGTACTCGGAGCCCGAGCTTCAGGAGGGCGACGCCGCGATTCTCGCGAACCTCATGGATCGCAGCGGGCTTGGGCTAAGCTTTGCGTCACTGGCGGAGCGCGGATCGATTTGGATACCGGATGAGCCCGCGATGCAATTTGCCGACGGCCTATTTGCGACGCCGAGCGGGCGCATCGAGATCGCTTGTGCGCTCGCGGCGGCGGACGGCCATCCGCGGCTGCCGCAACCCTGGAGCGATGTTCGTCCCACGGCGGGGCATTTGCGCCTGCTCTCGCCGGCGCATGCATGGCTGCTCAATACCAGTTTCGGCAACGTGCGCCAGATCGACCACCGCATCGGTGCAGCGACGATTGCCCTGCACCCTGCGGACGCCGCGGAACGGCACCTGGCGCAGGGGGAGTCCGCTCTGGTGCACAACAGCAGCGGCAGTCTTCGGCTGCAGGTCGTCATTTCGGATGAAGTCCCGCGCGGCGTGGGCCTCACCCACAAGGGCCGGTGGCTGGGTACGGACGCGGCAAGCGCCAATGTCAATGTGCTGAACCCGGGAGAGAAAAGCGACATGGGCGAGAGTACCGCGGTGCATAGCGTCGAGGTGTTGGTGTCGGCCATATGACGGCGGATGCTGCGGTTGCGGGCGGCGGCGGTGTGAGCCCCGTCAAACTGAAGCGCTCGCTGCGCTACTGGGATCTCGTTCTCTATGGCTTGGCCTATATCGCGCCCTTCGCCCCCTTGAGCACCCTGGGCTTCGTATGGAAAGAATCGAACGGCTTGATCGTGCTCGCTTACGTGCTGGGCGCCGTGTGCATGTATTTCACGGCGCAAAGCTACGCCACCATGACCGAAACGCTGCCCACGGCGGGATCGGTGTACGGGTTCGCGCGCCATTCCTTGGGCGCCTTCGCCGGGTTCGTTGCCGGCTGGATGATATTGCTCGACTACCTGTTGATTCCGGCGTTCGTCTACGTGCTGATCGCGGTGGCCTTGGAGACCCTGCTGCCGGGCTTCGATCGGGGCGTCTGGATCGTCCTGCTGGTGACGATGACCACCGCCGTCAACTGGTTCGGCATCACGGTCACCTCGCGCGCGAATTTCGTCTCGGTCGCGCTGCAGGTCATCATTCTGGGCGGGTTTCTCGTCTTGGGGGTGATGGCGCTGTACGCGGGCAAGGGCAATGGCGGCTTGACGCTCAAGCCGGTGTTCGATGCTGCAGCCTTCAACGCCGGGAAGATTTTCAGCGCAACCTCGATTTGCATCATGTCCTTTCTTGGCTTCGATGCCGTGTCGACGCTGGCCGAAGAGGTCGAGGGCGGCGACCGGCGGGTCGTCGGCCGGGCGATCATCGCCGTACTGGTGCTGTCCGCGGTTTTTTTCGTGGCCGTGACCTGGGTGCTCGGCAACCTACTGCCGGGAATCGCGATCAAGGATCAAGCGGCCGCAGTGTATGAATTGGCGGCGTGGGCCACCGGACCCTGGACCGCGGTCGTACTGGCATGGGCGTATGCCGGCATCGTCGGATTGTCGAATGCCTTGCCGATGCAGGTCGGTGTGGCGCGGGTCGTATTTGCCATGGGGCGAGATCGGCAGTTGCCGCGGGTCCTGGCGCGAGTGCACCCGCGTTACCACACGCCTTACGTGGGCATGTTGGTGACGGCCGCCTTGTCGCTCGCCGTGGCGCTGTACATGAAGAACCAGCTGGATGATCTGGCGTCGATCGTGAATTTCGGCGCCTTGAGCGGATTTTTGTTCCTGCACATTTCGGTGCTGGCGTATTTCGGCGTGCAGCGCCGTTCGGCGGCGTGGATCAGACATTGGCTCGTGCCGGTCTGCGGGATCGTCGTGGTGCTGGCGGTGTTCTCCGGCATGAGCGCGCTCGCGGTCAAAGTGGGCTCGGCGTGGTTGTTGGTCGGTTTGGTGTACGGCCTGGTGCTGAAGTCAAAGCACCGCGAGGAGCTGCACGTTTCGTTGTAGTGCCGTCGCCCGCTGCACCGTCAACGGCGCTGCGGAACATTGCCGGCCAAGGCAGCGGCCGCCGGCGGACGTCAGGGCGCTGCCGGCCGCACGTAGACCTGCTTGCCGCGAAACCAGGTTTGCATGACCCGCGTTTGCGCGATGTCGTCGGCCTGGCCGTCGGCGGCCAAGCGCACGATGTCGCGGTCGAGGACGATGAAATCGGCCGACTTACCCACCTCCAGCGATCCGGCGTCCTTGTCGATGCCGAGCATGCGGGCGCCGTTGATGGTGTAGGCGGCGATCGCCTCGTCGACGTTGAGATCCTGACTGGGGTTGAGCGCTTGGCCGCCCGGATTGCGGCGGGTGATGGCGTGGGCGATGTTGACGAACGGCCGCGGGTCGCGCGTTTCCACCGGAGCGTCGGATCCCGCGGCGGTAATGCCGCCCGCGTCCTGAACCGCGCGCACCGGGTAGGCATTCGCTTCATAGAAGCTGCCCGGCGCATGCAACTCCTGGTAGCCGTTGCCATGAATTTTCTCGATAAAGGGAATCACGGTCATTTCGTAGCCCGCGTCGACATTCATCCATGCGAAGGTCCAGGCGACGTACAAATGATCGCGGCCGACGCGCGCCACGTCTTCGGGCGTCGATAGTTCGATATGCGCCAAGCTGTCATGGGTGGCGCTGTTGCCGTCCGCCTTGCGCGCGGCCTCGATCGCATCCAGAGCCGTGCGCAGCGCCCGATCGCCGATCACATGAATGTGCAGGTTGAATCCCGCCAGATGGAATCGACGCACGAATTCGAGGATCACCTCTCGTTTATGCTGCAGCTGGCCATTCGACACGGCGCACTGCGCCGGATGGTAGCCGTGCTGCTCGAGGAATTTCGCAGCCACCGCCGGATCGGCATACTTGGCCGCGTCGGCACGCGCGCGGACGCACAGCGCCGAGCCCGTATCGACGTAACCCGTGACGCTCGCCAGCCCTTTGTCGTCCGTCACGAAGATCGGCTGGAGGTAATTCTTGAGCGATGCGCCGTTCGGCAAGGTGGGCGGGACGGCGTAGGGGTTGCCTTCGATCACTCCGTCGGCGAACAGCTTGATGAAATCGGCGCGAATCAGGGGATGGGAAGCATACTTGGCGCGCAGAGCGACGGCTTGGGAGACCATGGCGTCATAGTCGACGTTGCCGTGCACGGTATGGAATTGCGCGGGGTCGTAGAATTGAGCGAGGCTGGCCCGAAGCGTCAACTGACCGCGCTGCGCCAGGGTGTCGAACACGGCGGCGGTGTCGGGCGCGGTCATGGCGTCGAGAATGGCCGTGATGCCGACGCTGTTCAGCCGTTCCGGCACGCGCTGCGGCGCTTTCATGATGTCGGCCAGGTCGGTATTGAGCATGCTGTTCGGGTTGATCAAATAGCGGGCATCTTCATTGGCCGCGCCGTTGGGTTCGCCGCGTGCATCGACGCCGACCAATTTCTTGTACGCGGCGAAATCCGTCTCGAGGCTGGCCTTCGACAGGCCGATCGTGCGGCCGGCGGCGTTCTTGGCCGACGCCAAGCTCGCGCTATTGAACGCGCCGTGGTGACCGTCATTGCCGAGCAGCTGAACTTGCTGGCCCGAGGAAGCTTTGTCGAGCGCTGCACGCAGCGTCGGATACTCGGCGTCGGGCTGATTGCCGGTGGTGTAATTCCATTGATGCACGATGAGCCGCCCGCCCGGCGGAGTTTTGTAGCGAACGATGCATTGCCGCACGATGGTCGAAAGCTCGCGAAGCGTGACCGGCTTGCTCTCGAGATCACAGAAATCCAGATCCACGATGTCGAGGGGATGAATGTGCGAATCGACGAGACCCGGCAACACGCGCGCGCCGGCCAGTTTTAGCACGCGCGACGATGGCTGGATCCAGCGGGCGGCCTCCTCGTTGGTGCCGATGAACACGATCCGGTCGGCGCGGACCGCCATCGCCTGTGCCGCCGGCAGCTTGGCCCCGCGGTAGATTTGCGCGTCGGTGATTACCAGTCCCGCCGCCGCGGTCGGTGGCGACTCGTCGAGAGTCCGGCCAACCGCAGGCGGCGCGGGCAGCATTCCGCACAAGGCGGCCATGAGGGACATCGCGCTCGAAGCGGACGCACGAATAGATCTTGGGATCGAATGGCGGTGGTGCACGGTCGGTCTCGTCAGTGGGTCGTCTTGGGCGCCTGCACGGGCGCGCGATTGCGCGAATCGCGGCCGTAATAGTCCGGATAGTCGGCGCCAAGTCCCTTGAAGCGGCGGTGCACCCAAAGATACTGTTCAGGCACGCGGCGTATCTGTGCCTCCAACAATCGATTGAACCGCTCGGCGTCGTAAATCGAGTCCGCGCCGGGGAAATTCTCGAGTGCCGGGCCGATGACGACGCGGTACCCGGCGTTGCCCGGCAGCCGCTCGGGGAAGTAGGTCAAAACGGCGGCGCCGGAAATGCGCGCCAGACGCGATGTGGCGGTGGTGGTGGCGGCCGGGATCCCGAAAAAATGCACCATCGCAGCGCCCTTGTTGCGGTAGCTCTGATCCGGTGCGTACCACACCGCTTCATTCTTCTTGAGGGCGCGGATCATGGTGCGTATGTCGTCGTGCGCGATCGGTTTACCGTGGCGCGAGAAGCTGGTGAACATGATGTGCGACAGCAGTGCATTTTTCGTCGGGCGATACACCACGTTGAGCGGCACGACCGTGCCCAGGATGCGGGTGGCGATTTCGATGGTGGTGAAATGGCCGCCGATCATGATGGCGCCGCGGCCCTTGGCGAGTGCCGCTTGCAAATTCTCGAGGCCCTGGACCTCGGCGAGCTGGTGCACGCGCCGATCGCTGCTCCACCACGTATCGGCGGTTTCGCACAGGGCCATCCCGAGGCTTTCACAGTGCCGATCGAGCAATTCGGCACGGCCTTGCGGCGACAGGGACGGCATGCACAGCTCGATGTTGCGCCGGGCGATGCGCACGTAGGCAAGCGGCAGGCGCCGGATGAGCCGTCCGAGCGCCGAGCCGACGCGCCGCTGCAGGGGAAACGGCAGCAGCTCCATGGCGCGCATCACGCTCAAACCCGCCCAAGTCGCCCAGTATCGGGGCAATAGCAGCTCTAGCCGCATACCCCTCCGCTCGACGCAGCCCTCAGGCCCGCATAGCATTTCGCGAATGTATTCATGGCTTCAGCGTTTAAAGTCCCTGCGACACGGCTTTTGGTACTGTGTGTCCGAGCGCATCCGGTGGTGGCGCGGCGCCTTCGAGGAGACACCTGCCGGCGAACTTTGCACCGTAGACCGCGAGCAGGGCGCAAGAATAGCCGCGTTACGCGACCGTTACCAGGTGCAGTACGGGCGCGCACGGATCGACTATGCCGCCGGCTATTTGCCGCTCCGCCTGCTGGCGCCGGAGCACGTGCTTCGGCAAATTCACCGGAATCTGCGGCCCCAGGGGGGCCCAGGAGGCGGCCCTTGCGGAGCATTTGTGCACCGCAGCAGGCCTGCTGTTCATGGCGCGCGCCACAACTCCGGGGATGTTGAGCAGGCACCGATCGATGCCGCCGGCACTGTCCTGGTGGACGCGTCCATAACCCTAGAAATATTCGTATTTATCAGTAAATTGCTGTAGCATCTGCGCCGGTTCGTGATTTCTACTTGGTCCGTTTCTGGTCACCGCGCCGCTCTGGCGTCTCCTTGACCACAACCCACAAAGCAGGTTTCTTCGATCCAGGTGGCAGGCACTGAAGCACATTGCATAGCAGTAAGCTCGCGTGACCGGCCGATAGCTTCTTTTGTAGTAGGTATTCTTCACATGACGAAAATGTATGTTGGCAATCTCCCGTTCTCAATGGACGAGTCCGCGGTGCGTGCGCTGTTCGAAAAGCATGGCGCCGTACAGTCGGTTGCGCTGATCAATGATCGCGACACCGGTCGGCCCCGCGGCTTCGGCTTCGTGGAAATGGCGAGCGCAGACGCTGCGCGTGCCATGCAGGCCTTGAATGGCCACGATGTCGACGGGCGAGCGCTGAAGGTGAATGAGGCTCAGGAGCGCACCGGCGGCGGCGGTGGTGGCGGTGGTGGCGGTGGTGGATCGCGCGGTCCGAAGCGCTGGTAACGGCGTTTAGAATCGAGCGATAACTGGGGCCGCAGCGATGCGGCCCCAGTCATTTTTGAGATCCGGAAAGCGCGGACCCGACACCAAGCGCAAGCGTAAATGAATTGTGCGATCAGGGTTTACGGCCAAGTCGCCTTTGCCTATAATCGCGCCCCTCGGCGGAGGGCCCTAGGGCGGCTCCGGCGGGTTGTTGAGAGAGGGGGCCGATGGTCCCCTTTTTTGTTTAGGTGCGGGTTTAGCCATGCGTGATGCCTTGATGCGCCTTTTAGAGCCGCCGATCGAGGCGCTCGGATTTGACGTGGTCGATATCGAATTTGCGCGAGATGGGCGCGGCGGAGTCTTGCGGATATTCATCGATCGGCGCGCGCAGGATTCGGGCGTCGGCATCACGGTCGATGATTGCGCGAACGTGAGTCACGCGGTGAGCCAGGTGCTCGAGACCCAGGATCCCATCAAGGGTCATTACACTCTCGAGGTGTCTTCGCCCGGGTTCGATCGGATCTTGCGGACGCGCGCGCACTTCGAGCGTTTTGTCGGTGCCCGCATCTTCGCCGAGCTGAAGGTGCCCTTGGACGGCAGGCGGCGTTTTGTCGGGGAGTTGAAGTCGATTGCGGGCGACACAATTGTAGTGGAAGTCGACGGCAAGGCGCATAGCCTGCCGCTCGAGCGAATTCAGAAGGCGCGATTGCGGCCGGACTGACCAGGAGTCTCAAAGGACCATGAACAAAGAAATTTTGATGGCGGTTGATGCGGTCTCCAACGAGAAAGGCGTCGACAAGGAAATAATTTTCGAGGCGCTCGAAGCAGCGCTCGCGTCCGCGACCCGCAAGAAGCACGGCGAAGAATTGGATGTGCGCGTGTCGATCAACCGCAAGACCGGCGGCTACGACACGTTTCGACGCTGGAAGGTATTCGCCGACGACTCCAGCGAGCTCGAAGTCCCGGAGCGCGAACTGCGTCTGGATGATGCACGCGACATCGACAAGGACGTGGAGCCGGGCGGCTACGTTGAGCAGCCGATGGAATCGGTGCCCTTCGGCCGCATCCTCGCGCAGACCGCCAAGCAGGTCATCGTGCAGAAGGTGCGCGAAGCCGAGCGCGCGCAGGTCGTCGACGCCTACAAGGACCGCGCGGGCACCCTCGTCAGCGGCATAGTCAAGCGGGTCGACCGCAACGGCGTGTACGTGGATCTGGGCGCGAACGCGGAAGGCTTCATCGCACGCGAGGAAATGATTCCGCGCGAGCCGGTGCGCTCCCAGGACCGCATCAAAGCCTACCTGAAGGAAGTGCGCACGGAGCCGCGCGGTCCGCAGCTCTTCCTGTCGCGCACCGCCCCCGAATTCCTGATCGAACTGTTCAAGCTCGAAGTACCGGAAGTGGGCCAGGGGCTCATCAACATTCTGGCGGCGGCCCGCGATGCCGGCGTGCGCGCCAAGATAGCCGTGCGCAGCAACGATCCGCGCGTCGATCCGGTGGGAGCCTGCGTCGGCATGCGCGGCTCGCGCGTGCAGGCGGTTTCCAACGAAATCGCCGGCGAACGGGTCGACATCATCCCCTTCGACGACAACAACGCGCAGTTCGTCATCAATGCCATGGCGCCCGCGGAAGTCACCTCGATCGTGGTCGACGAGGATTCGCACTCGATGGACATCGCGGTCTCCGAGGACAAGCTCTCGCAGGCCATCGGCCGGGGCGGACAGAACATCCGCCTGGCCAGCGAACTCACGGGCTGGGAACTCAACGTCATGAGCGAGTCGCAGGCCGAGGCGAAGAGCGAGACCGAGTCGCAGGCGCTGCGCGAGACGTTCATGAAGCAGCTCGACGTCGATGCCGACGTCGCCAGCATCCTGGTGCAGGAAGGCTTCTCCACCATCGAAGAGATCGCCTACGTGCCCGCCAGCGAGTTGAACGGCATCGAGGAATTCGACGAGGAAATCGTCAAGGAATTGCGCACCCGCGCCCGCGACGTGCTGCTGACGCAGGCGATCGCCAGCGAAGAGTCGGTGGACGGGGCGGAGCCGAACGCCGAGCTGATCGAAATCGCGGGCGAGCCTCTGGCCAAGGCCCTGGCGCGCAAAGGGGTTCGTACGCGCGACGATCTGGCGGATCTTGCCGTCGACGAATTGGTGGAGCTGGGCAGCATCGACGAGAAGAAGGCCGGTGAGCTCATCATGGACGCCCGCAAACACTGGTTCGCGGAAGAAGCTAAGGTTTAGGAGCAAGTATGGCAGATGTTACCGTCGCCCAATTCGCCGAGGTGCTCAAGGTCCCGGTCGACCGGCTGCTCGCGCAGCTCGATCAGGCCGGGATCAAGGTCGACAGCGCCGAGGACATGATCAGCGAGGATGCGAAGCACGAGCTGCTGACGCACCTGCGGCGCAGCCACGGTCATGACGATCTGCAGGCCGACGCCGCTCCCCGCAAGATCACGTTGCGGCGCAAATCGCAGTCGGAACTCAAGCTCGCGAGCCCGCAGGGGCGCGCGCGCACGGTCAACGTCGAGGTGCGCAGCAAGCGCACCTACGTCAAGCGCGAGGTGCTCGAGGATCAGGCGCGCCATCAACAGGAAGAAATCGAGCGGCAGCGCGAAACCGAGGAGCAGGCCAAGGCCGCGATCGAGCGCGCGGAACGCGAGCGCGCCGAGAAGGAGCGCCTGGATCGCGAGCGCCTCGAGGAAGAGAGCCGGCGGCGCACCGACGAGGAAGTGCGCAAGCGCACCGCGGAAGAGGAAGCGCGCCGCGTCGCCGAACAGTTGGCCCGCGAACAGGCTGAGCGCGAGCGCAAGACGGCGACCGCCGCCAAGCCCGGCAAAGCGGCGCGGGCGGTGGTGGACGACAAGGCCACGCGCTACGGCCGTCAGGAGCTGCACATCGTCGGCGACGTAAGCTCGCGGCACAAAAAGAAGAAATCGCGCGATGGACGCCGCCGTTCGGTCGGCGGCGATTCCGATACCAAGCATGGATTCGAAATGCCGACCGAGCGCGTGGTGCGCGAAGTGCCGATCGGCGAGGCCATGACGGTCGGCGAGCTGGCGCAAAAGATGGCGGTCAAAGCCACCGAAGTCATCAAGGTCATGATGAACATGGGCGTGATGGCGACGATCAATCAAATGATCGAGCAGGACACCGCGGTGCTGGTGGTCGAGGAAATGGGCCACACGGCGGTTTTGCGCAAGGAAAACATCATCGAGGACGACTTGCAGGGTGAGGCCGACTCCTCGCTCGAGGTGTTGCCGCGTCCGCCGGTGGTGACCGTGATGGGCCACGTCGATCACGGCAAGACATCGCTGCTCGACTACATACGCCGCACCAAGGTGGCGGCCGGCGAGGCGGGCGGAATCACGCAGCACATCGGCGCGTACCACGTCGAAACCTCGAAAGGCATGGTGACCTTCCTCGATACCCCGGGTCACGCGGCCTTCACCTCCATGCGCGCACGCGGCGCCCAGGTCACCGATATCGTCATCCTGGTGGTGGGCGCCGACGACGGCGTCATGCCGCAGACCATCGAGGCGATCCAGCATGCGCAGGCGGCGAAAGTGCCGATCGTGGTGGCGCTCAACAAAATGGACAAGCCCGAAGCGGATGCCGAGAAGGTCAAGCAGGAACTGACCAAGCACGGCGTGATACCCGAAGAATGGGGCGGCGAGAACATCTTCGTGCCGGTGTCGGCGCGGACCGGGCAGGGCGTGGACCAGCTGCTCGACAGCATCCTGCTGCAGGCGGAAGTGCTCGAGTTGAAAGCGCCCACCACCGGTCTCGCGGCCGGCTACGTGATCGAGTCGAGCCTCGAGAAGGGCCGCGGCGCCGTCGCCACGGTGCTGGTGCTGCGCGGCACCCTCAAGTTGGGCGATCCCCTGCTGATCGGGCAGGAATTCGGCCGGGTGCGGGCATTGTTCGACGAGGCGGGACAGCCGGTCGAGGCGGCTGGGCCGTCGATTCCGGTGGTCGTGCTGGGCTTGTCGGGTGCGCCGAACGCGGGCGACGAATTGCTGGTGGTGGAGAGCGAGCGCAAGGCGCGCGAAGTCGCGATGCATCGCCAATCCAAATCGCGCGACGTCAAACTGGCGCAAAAGAGCGCCAACATGCAGGACGTGTTCTCGACCATGGGCGAGAACAAAGCCGACCTGGTGCAGCTCCTGGTGAAGGCCGATGTGCAGGGCAGCGTCGAAGCCTTGCGCGATGCGCTGAATGCACTGTCGACCGGCGAAGTCGCCGTCAACATCGTCGCCTCCGGCGTCGGCGGCCTCACCGAATCGGACGTCACGCTCGCGGCCGCCTCCAAGGCGCGCATCATTGCCTTCAACGTGCGGGGCGATGCGGCAGCGCGCGCCGCCATCAAGGACCACGGCGTCGACGTGCGCTACTACAGCATCATTTACGAAGCCATCGACGACATCAAGGCCGTGCTCACCGGCATGCTGGCGCCCGAGGTCAAGGAGTCGATCGTGGGGCTGGCGGCCGTTCGCAGCGTATTCCGCTCCAGCAAATTCGGTACGGTCGCCGGCTGCATGGTGATCGACGGCTATGTGCGCCGCAACTTTCCGATTCGCGTGCTGCGCAACAACGTCGTCATCTTCGAGGGCGCTTTGGAGTCCTTGAAGCGCTTCAAAGACGACGTCAACGAAGTACGCGCCGGAACCGAGTGCGGCATCGGCGTGAAGAACTACAGCGATGTTCAGGAAAACGACCAGATCGAGTGCTACTCGCGGGTGGAAGTCGCCCGAACGCTGTAACTATGGCCAAAGACAATCCGCGTGCACGGCGCCTGGGCGAGCAGATCCAGCGCGAGCTGACGGAGCTGCTGCGGCGCGACGTCAAGGACGAGCGCATCGGCAACGTCACGATCACGGCGGTCAGCGTCACCGGCGATTTGCGTACCGCGCGCGTCTATTACTTGGTGTTCGGCAAGGACGGCCCGGATCCGAAGGTGCAGCGCGGCCTGGAAAGCGCGGCCGGATTTCTGCGCAATGCGTTGTCGAAATCATTGATGATCCGCTATACGCCGACCTTGAGTTTCGAGCTCGACACCTCGATCGAGCATGGCGTGCGCCTGACCCAATTGATCGATTCGGTGAATAAGCCGAGCGGCAGCGGGATCGGGCAAAGCGAAGCGGCGCCGGAAGACGGCCACGTCATCGACGAGGGCTAGGTTTGGGAGCTCAAGTCTGATGCCGGCCGACATCCACGGCATTCTGCTGCTCGACAAACCTTTGGACTTGAGTTCCGCGGGCGCCGTGGCGCGCGTCAAGCGGCTGTTCAATGCCCGCAAGGCGGGACACACCGGATCGCTGGATCCGCTGGCCTCCGGATTGCTGCCCATCTGTTTCGGCGAAGCGACCAAGTTCGGTGCGCAGCTCCTGGAGGCCGACAAGACCTATCGGGTGACGGTGCGCCTCGGCGAGCGCACGCCGAGCGCCGACCGCGAAACCCAAGTGGTCGAGAGGCGGGAATTGCGGGCTTATTCCGCGGCCGAGCTCGAGGATGCGCTGCGTAGTTTTCCGCGCGAATATGCCCAGGTGCCGCCCATGCATTCCGCGCTCAAGCAGGACGGCAAGCCGCTGTATTTTTACGCGCGCTCCGGCGTTACCCGAGAGCGCTCGCCGCGGGCCATCGTGATCCGCGACATGCGCCTGCTCGATTGGCAGCCGCCCGAACTCAAGTTCGACGTGCACTGCTCGAAGGGCACTTACATCCGCGTGCTTGCGGAGGATTTGGCGGCTCAATTGGGGACGATCGCCCATCTGGCGGCACTGCGCAGGCTCGGCGTCGCGCCATTTGGTGCAGAACCGCAATGGTCCTTCGAGGCGCTCGAGGCCTTCAGCCCGGAGCGGCGGCTGGAGGTGCTGCTGCCGGTGGATGCCGCGCTGACCACTTGGCGGCGCTTCGATCTTCCCTTGAGCGGGGTCAGCGCATTTCGGCAGGGACAAACCGTGTCGATACCCGCCGATTTACCGGCAGCCCCGCCGGAAACGGTGCGTATATACGCGGCCGGCTTGGGGTTTCTGGGCCTGGGGGCGATCGAGGCCGGCGGCCGTTTGGTGCCGCTGCGACTTATTGCGGCCTAAGACTCACCTCAAGCTTGAGGGCGCGTGCCGCGACGCGTACAATGCGCGCCTTCTTAAAAGGTCTAAGTTATTGATTGAGGTTTGATTTCAATGCCACTTACTCGAGAAGAAAAGACGGGCGTCGTCGGTAAATTCCAGCGCAGCGCGCAGGACACCGGTTCTCCCGAAGTTCAGATTGCCTTGTTGTCCGAGCGCATCAACGGCTTGAGCCAGCATTTCACGACCCACAAGGCGGACCACGCATCGCGGCGCGGCCTGCTCAAAATGGTCAATCAGCGCCGTAAGCTGCTCGATTATCTCAAGAGCAGAACTCCGGACAAGTACACGCAACTAGTCGAACGCTTAGGGTTACGCCGCTAACGGCGCCGCTGCAGGCCGCGTGCTCGTACGCATCGGCCTTCGTTCATACGTTTTCTATTACGCTGAGGGGCTACGTGAGCGCTATCAAAAAAAGTTTTAAGTATGGTGATCACACCGTAACCATCGAGACGGGCGAACTCGCGCGTCAGGCCGACGGCGCGGTGCTCGTCACCATGAGCGACACGGTGGTGCTCGTCACCGCGGTGGGCCTGAAGAAGGCGACGCCGGGGCGCGATTTCTTTCCGCTGACGGTGAACTACATCGAAAAAACGTACGCAGCGGGACGCATTCCCGGCGGTTTCTTCAAACGCGAGGGACGTCCTACTGAAAAGGAGACACTGACTTCGCGTCTGATTGATCGGCCGATCCGCCCGCTGTTTCCCGAAGGTTTCATCAACGACGTTCAAGTCGTAGCTCAAGTCATTTCCGTCAACAGCGAAATGGATCCTGATATTGCCTCGCTTCTCGGTGCGTCCGCGGCGCTGGCCATTTCCGGCATGCCGTTTCTGGGGCCCATCGGCGGCGCCCGCGTCGGCTATATCGACGGCAAGTACATTCTGAATCCCACGACCGCTCAACTCGCCACGTCGCAGCTCGACCTGGTGGTAGCCGGCACCGCGGAAGGCGTGCTGATGGTGGAGTCGGAAGCCGCCGGCCTCAATGAAGAAGTCATGCTCGGTGCGGTAACCTTCGGTCACGAACAGATGCAGATCGCCATCAAGGCCATCAACGAACTCGCCGCGCAAGCCGGCAAGCCGAAGTGGTCATGGATCGCGCCGGAGCCGAACAAGGAACTCCAATCCGCAGTCAGCGGATTTGCAGAGACGGCCGTTGCCGCCGCGTACACACTCACCGAAAAGATGGCAGCGTTACGCCAAGATCAAGGAGGTCAAAGCCGCGGCGGTCGAAGCTCTAGCCAAGGGCGAGACACCGAAATTTACCGCCGAACAAGTGGGCGCCGAGTTTTCCAATTTGGAATATCGATTGGTGCGCGGCAAAATTCTCGATGGTCAGCCGCGCATCGACGGCCGCGACACCAAGACGGTGCGCGCCATCAATATCCGCACCGGCGTACTCGCGCGAACTCACGGTTCGGCGTTGTTTACCCGTGGCGAGACACAGGCTCTGGTCGTGACGACGTTGGGAACCGGGCGGGATGCGCAGATCATCGACGGCCTGATGGGCGAGAAGAAAGAGCCGTTCATGCTGCACTACAATTTTCCGCCGTTCAGCGTCGGCGAAACCGGCATGATGGGCTCGCCGAAACGGCGCGAGATCGGTCACGGCAATCTGGCGAAGCGCGGCGTCAAGGCGGTGATGCCGGGCGTGGAGAAATTCCCGTACGTCATCCGCGTCGTGTCGGAAATTCTCGAATCGAACGGCTCGAGCTCCATGGCCTCCGTGTGCGGCACCAGCCTCGCGCTGATGGACGCGGGCGTGCCGATCAAGGCGCCGGTGGCCGGCGTGGCGATGGGACTGGTCAAGGAAGGCGCGCGATTCCAGGTGCTCACCGACATCCTCGGCGACGAGGATCATCTCGGCGACATGGATTTCAAGGTGGCCGGGCACGAAGGACGGCATCACCGCGCTGCAGATGGACATCAAGATCACGAGCATCACGCGCGAGATCATGAAGGTGGCGCTGGATCAGGCGCGCGACGGCCGCCTGCACATCCTGGGCGAGATGAACAAGGTGCTCTCCAAGCCGCGCGAGAGCATGTCGGAGTGGGCGCCCACCATCATCACCCTGAAGATCGACCCGGAGAAGATCCGCGACGTGATCGGCAAGGGCGGCGCCGTGATCCGGCAGATCACCGAGGAGACGGGCACGTCCATCGACATCGAGAACGACGGCACGGTGAAGATCGCTTCGGTGCAGGGTGCTGCCGGGCCGCGAAGCGCAGCGGCGCATCGAGCTGATCACCGCGGACGTCGAGGTGGGCAGGGTGTATGAGGGCAAGGTCGCGCGGCTGATGGACTTCGGCGCGTTCGTGACCATCCTGCCGGGCCGCGACGGCCTGGTGCACATCTCGCAGATCTCCGAGGAGCGCGTCGAGCGCGTCGGCGACAAACTCAAGGAAGGCGATGTGGTGCGCGTGAAGGTACTGGAAGTCGACCGCCAGGGGCGCGTGCGTTTGTCGATGCGAAACGTCGACGCCGCTTAAGGGGTTCGGTTCAACCGGCCGCAATGTTCCGCCGCGCCGCGGCGGCGCATGTTGCGGTCGGCGCTCTCGTCACTGCGCCGCCGTCCCCGAACGACGATCACTTCGTATCGACGTGCTCGTCTCGATCTTTATCGCCGTCGCGTGTACGGACCGTGGACAGCGTCTTGAAGGAATCGTCGGCTGCGCCGCGAATGCGCTGCGAGCGCACCTGCGGTTGCTGGTTCATGATTTGCTTCAGGCTTTGTTCCAGATGACCGCTCACGAAGCTCTGCATGCCGGTGCCATAGACCCTGATCACATTGACCATGAAATCCTGGCTCAGGATGGGCTCAGAGAGATGCTCCTGCTCGGCAATCACTTGCAGCAGAATGCTGCGCGTGATGTCGGCATTGTTCTTCTTGTCGACGACGACGAACTCGATCCTTTCGACGACCAAGCGCCTGACATCGGCCAGCGTGATATAGCGGCTTTCGACCGTGTCATATAGGCGGCGATTCGGGTATTTTTTGATCACTCGCGGTTCGCTCATAGGGCTCCTCGCTCGTGTTGGCCAGCGCGCTGCCGGAAGATCCCGGTGCGTGCCGAACCACGCGTTACCATCCGTGGCGGACTGAACAAGGATAGCGCAATGCAGCGCTAAGGCAAATCTGCTTCATTCAGGCGTCTGCTGGCCGGTTATGCGAGCGTTCAATCGCTTCGGCACGTTGTTGACGTCCCACTGTCCGATGGCCCAATTCCAGGCTTGCGTGAGGCCGGCGCCTGCCAGCCCCTCGGGAGGTGCGAGCCCAAGTAGGGAAAATACCGACTTGAGCTGCGGCAGCACCGAATCGGCAGCCAACCGCACGCTTCGCCGCGATTTGGCGAGTTTGCCGTCGTCGGCCTCGGTGAGCACCGGTACGTGCGCGTAGGCAGGCTGCGGCAGGCCCAGGGCGCGCTGCAGATATATTTGACGGGGGGTGTTGTCCAGGAGATCGGCGCCGCGCACCACATGCGATACCCCCTGGGCCGCATCGTCGACCACCACCGCCAAGAGATAGGCGAACACTTGGTCGCGGCGCCTGAGAATCACATCGCCGACGGCGGCGGCGACGTCTTGGCGGTAGCTTCCCTGGATGCGATCGCGGAATTGAATGCGGCCCGGCTCGACGCGCAGGCGCGTGGCCGTCGCCATCCCCGCCGCCGCCGGGCGCTCGCGGCAGATGCCGGGATAGCGAATCTCATCCTCGAGCTGCAGGCGGCTGCAGGAACACTGGAAGGTCAGTCCGCGGGCCTCGAGACTTTGCAAGGCGCTCGCGTAATGCTCGATGCGGTCGCGCTGGCGCACGACCTCGCCGTCCCATTGAAAGCCGAATGCCTCGAGGGTGCGCAGGATGCCGGCCGCCGAACCCGGAATCTCGCGCGGCCGATCGAGATCCTCGATCCGCAGCAGCCAGCGGCCGCCATGCGCCCGCGCATCGAGGTAGCTCGCCGCCGCCGCATATAGAGAACCCAGATGCAAGTCGCCCGAGGGCGTCGGCGCGAACCGGCCTACATAGCGGCCCGCGTTATCGGTAGCGGTCGTCGCGGTCGCCGTACTGCTTTTCCCGGCGCTCGCGCCGCTCCTGGGCTTCGACCGACAAGGTGGCTACGGGACGCGCTTCCAAGCGTTTGATGCCGATTTCTTCGCCGGTTTCCAGGCAGTAGCCGTACGAGCCATCCTCGATTCGCTTCAGGGCTTCGTCTATTTTGCGGATCAGCTTGCGCTCGCGGTCGCGCGTGCGCAGCTCGAGGCTGAACTCCTCCTCTTGAGTGGCCCTGTCGTTCGGATCGGGAAAATTGGCCGCCTCATCCTTCATGTGCAGCACGGTGCGGTCGACCTCGACCATCAAATCCCGCTTCCAGTTCTGCAGTATGCGAGCGAAATGCTCCAACTGCTCTTTGTTCATGTACTGCTCGCCGCGGCGGGCGATGTACGGCTTCACATTGCGCGGACCCGCCAACAAGCTGGCGGAGGCGGCGGATCTCGCCGTCGCCGTCCTCATCGTTTTGCGGCATGCGGGTCAGCACCAGCGGACGCGTGTCGAATTTGATCGGCGCAATCTTTTCACTTGCCGCCTTGAGCTGGGGTTCAGGCTTGGGGCGCGGCGGCTTGACGGCCGCGGGTTTGACCGGCTCGGGCTTTGCGGCCACGGGCTTCGGTAGGACTTTGGGAGCTGGCTTACTCGGTTTCACTGTTACCTTCGATATGGCAGGCGATGGCTTGGGCTTGGCAGGCGGTCGAACCACCTTCTTCTTGGGAGCAGCGGCTTTGTGAGCCGCTTTCTTGGGTGTTGCCTTACCTGGCCGTTTAGCCGCTTTATTCGGTTTTTTCGAGGGCATTTGTCGTCTCCGCTCCTTACGAAAGAGCGCGCGATTATACCGGCGCAATCAGGCCTGTACAGGCCACTTGCACAACATATTTCTATTATCTAAGCCTATGATTGAAAAGCAAAACCCCGCGGCTTGGGAAGGGGGAGGGTCGGTCGCGGCCACGCGCAATGCTCGGACGGCTCCTAGGGGAGGGAAATGGGGGTGGTGCCGGTCCAGCCGGGCCGCCGGTGCTCCGCCGCCACCGTCGTATAAATGCCGCCGCGCACGTTGAACTCCGCCAAGAGCCGCATGAATCGCGGCGCCGTGGCGGCGACGAGGTCGTCCAATATTTCGTTGGTCACGGCCTCGTGAAAGGCACCCCGGTTGCGGAACGACCAAATGTAGAGTTTCAGGGACTTGAGCTCGACGCAGCGCTCGTCGGGTACGTATTCGAGCTTGAGCGTGGCGAAATCCGGCTGTCCCGTTTTCGGACAGAGACAGCTAAACTCCGGAATGCTCATGCGTATGGTGTAGTCCCGCTCCGGCGTCGGGTTTGCAAACGTTTCCAAGCGGGTGCTGGGTTCGGCCATAGACGGTTCGGCAGCGTCGGGGGTTCACGAAACTGAGGTTTACTTTACACTACGCGCCACGATGCGCTTAACCAAACTCAAGATCGCGGGCTTCAAATCCTTCGTCGATCCGACGACGGTCACTTTTCCGAGCAGCCTGACCGGGGTGGTGGGCCCGAACGGCTGCGGAAAATCCAACATCATCGACGCCGTGCGCTGGGTGATGGGCGAGATTTCCGCGAAGCATTTGCGCGGCGAATCCATGGCGGACGTCATATTCAACGGCTCGTCCGCGCGCAAGCCGTTGGGCGCAGCCTCGGTGGAACTGGTGTTCGACAATTCGGACGGCAAGATCGGCGGAGAATACGCGGCCTACAACGAGGTTGCCCTGCGCCGCGCGGTGAGCCGCGACGGCACCTCCGATTACTTCATCAACGGCACCAAGGTGCGCCGCAAGGACATCACGCAGCTGTTCCTCGGCACGGGCCTCGGAACGCGCAGCTACGCCATCATCGAGCAGGGCATGATTTCGCGCATCATCGAGGCGCGGCCCGACGATCTGCGCGCCTTCCTCGAGGAAGCCGCGGGCATCTCGCGCTACAAGGAGCGGCGCCGTGAAACCGAAAACCGGATCGGCCACACCCGCGAGAACCTGGATCGGCTGAACGATCTGCGCGAAGAGGTTGAAAAGCAGATTCGCCACCTGCAGCGCCAGGCTGCCACCGCGCGGCGCTATCAGACTTTGAAAGAAGAAGAGCGCAAGCTGCAGGCCGAACTGTTCGTGTTGCGCATGCGCAGTCTCGATGCCGAGGCGGGAGTGCGCGATGCCGCGACGTCGAGCTGCGAAACCGCGATGCAGGCCGCGCTCGCGGACCTGCGCGAAGTCGAAGCGGAGATCGAACGCATTCGCGCCGAGCAGGCGTCGCAGGGCGACGCTCTCGGCGCCATACAGAGCCGCTTCTACGAAGCGGGCGGCGAGGTCTCGCGCATCGAACAGGGCATTCAGTTCACGCGCGAGCTGCGGCAGCGGCAGCGCGCGGACTTCGAACAGGCCGAGGCGCAGGTTGCCGATCTGGGCCAGGTTCTGCAGCGCGATCGCAGCCAGCTCGAAGCGTTGGCCCTGGAGCTCGCGACCATGGTGCCGGGTCTCGACACCGCGCACGCCCAGGAGCATGACGCATCCCGGACGCTGGAGGGCTGCGAGCAGGCGCTGGCGGCGTGGCAGCTGAACTCCGACGCTCATGCGCGCGCCGTGTCGGGGGCTCAAGGAGAGACCGGAGCCGAGCGCGCGCGCATCGAGCAGCTGGAGAGTCAGCAGCGGCATCTGCTGCTGCAGCAGGAGCGGCAAGAAAGCGAGCGCGCGGCACTCGCCCAATTGCAGCCACCGGTTGCATTGGAAGCTCTGGAGAAGCGCGCGCAGCTGGCGCGCGACGCGGGCCAAAAAGCCGCGGCCGAACTGCAGGAGTTGCTGGCGCAGCTCGCGGTCGCCAGGGATCATGAGCGGGAACAGTCGCAGGCGCTCAATGCATTGCGCACGCGCTGGCAGGAGGCATTGGGCGCGCAGGTGTCGACCGAGGCGCTGCAACAGGCGGCGCTCGGCAAAGTGTCGGGAAAAATCACCGAGTGGTTGAAGTCGAAGTCGCTCGACCGGCAGCCGCGGGTCGCACAGCAGCTGCGCGTCGACCGCGGCTGGGAGCGCGCCGTCGAAACGGTGCTGGGCTCCTATCTCGAGGCGGTCTGCGTCGACGGCCTGGACAGCGTCACCGATTTGTTGGCGAGCTTCGACGGCGGCCATCTCGCCATCGTGAGCACGGGCGGCAGGCGGGCGCCGCGCCGCCGACCTCGCTGCAGGCGAAGGTGCAGGGCGCCGACGGTGCTGGGCTCGGTGCTGTCCTCGGTGTACACCGCGGAGACGCTCAACGAGGCTCTCAAGCTGCGCGGCCGCTTGGGCGCGGGCGAATCGGTGGTGACGCGCGATGGGATCTGGCTGGGGCCGGATTGGCTGCGCCTGTCGCGCGACGCGGATCCGCACACCGGCGTGATCGAGCGCGAGGAGACTCTGCGCGGGATCCGCACGCAGCTGAGCGGACTCGAGGCTGAGGTCAAGGATCTCGAACGTCGCCTGGAGCTCACCCGTGAGCGCGTGCGCGAACACGAGGACCGGCGCGACCATTTTCAGGCGGACGTCAACCGCCTGCATCGCGAGCACGTCGATCGGCGCGCCGAGCTGGATTCGGCGCAGGCGCGCAGCGTCGACGCCGCGCGGCGCATGGCGCAGCTGGAAACGGGTCTCGTCGACGTGCGCACCGAGCTCGAACGCACCGAAACGGATCTGCGCGCGGCGCGCGGCCGCATGGAAGCCGCCATCGACAAGCTGGCGGCGCTCGAGCCGCAGCGCCTCGCGCTCGAGCAGGAGCGCGAGGCGCATGCGCGCGGAGGCGGGCGCGGCGCGCGCGGCGGCACTGGCGGCGCAGCAGCTTGCCCGAGAATTGGCCGTGCAAGTGGAGTCGCGGCGTTCCTCGCACAATTCCCTGACCACGACGCTGTCGCGCATCGAGGTGCAGCTGGACGGCTTGGTGCAGCGGCGCGATACGCTCGCGAGCCAGCTTGCGGAAGGCGAGGCGCCGCTCGCGGCGGCGCAGGCGCAGCTCGAAGCTGCGCTGCGAGTGCGCGCGGAAATCGACGCCGAATTGCAGGCGGCCAGGATCGCGAACGACGAGCTGGACGCGCATCTGCGCGAGCGCGATTCCGGCCGGCTCGCCGTCGAGCAGCGGGTGGAAGCGGCGCGAACCAGCCTGGATGAAGCCCGCATGGCCGCGTCGCAAGTGCGCGTGCGCCGCGAGAGCGTCGCCGAACAGCTGGCGGCGACCAGTTTCGAAATCGCCGCGCTGATCGCGCAGCTCGCGCGAGGACGCCGCGGTGGCGAGTTGGGAGTCGCAGCTCGAGGAGACCAAGGGCAAGATCGAGCGCCTCGGCCAGGTGAATCTCGCGGCCATCGGCGAATTCAAGGAACAGTCCGAGCGCAAGGAATACCTGGACCGGCAGTGCAAGGATCTGACCGATGCCCTGGAAACCCTCGAGTCGGCCATGCGCAAGATCGATCGTGAGACCCGCACACGCTTCCAGGATACCTTCGACAAGGTGAATGCCGGCCTGAAGGAAAAATTTCCGCGGCTGTTCGGCGGCGGCCATGCATATCTCGAACTCACGGGCGAAGACGGCGCGGCGGCGGGCGTGTCCGTCATGGCGCGTCCGCCGGGCAAGCGCAACAGCACCATCAGCCAGCTCTCGGGCGGCGAGAAGGCGCTCACGGCGGTCGCACTGGTGTTCGCGATATTCGATTTGAATCCGGCGCCGTTCTGCCTGCTGGACGAGGTGGACGCGCCGCTCGATGAGAACAACGTCGGCCGCTTCTGCGACATCGTGCGCGACATGTCGCGCAACGTGCAGTTCATCTTCATCACGCACAACAAGAGCACCATGGAGCTGGCATCGCAATTGGTCGGCGTGACCATGAACGAGCCCGGCGTGTCGCGCTTGGTTGCGGTGGATGTCGACGAGGCCGTGCGCATGGCGGCGATGTAGGGAACGGTCTGTTGGCCGCCGAGCTGCGCTGGATTCTGCTGGCACTGTGCGTGCCGCTGCTTGCCGCCATCTGGTGGTGGACAGCGCGGCGCTCCGGCCAATCTCCGGGCAACCCTGAACTGCGCGAGTCGACGCCGCCGCTCGATCCTCGCTATGCCGATTCCGGCGACGAGGATATGCGGGCGCAGCCGAAGCCGCGAGAGTGGGGCGTGTCGCCGTTCGAGCCGCTCAATATTCGCACGGCCGAGTTCGAACAGGTGCCGGTATTGACGGGGCCGATCCTGATCAACGCCGACCCGGCGCCGTTTTCCGATCCCGACCCGGCGACCGCGCCGATGACGGCATCCGCACCTGCGGCGGCACCTGCAGCCCCCGACACACCGTCGGCCGCCCGCAACGCCGCCGAGCAACAAAAGATCGTCACCATCCGGGTTTGCGCCGTGGGCGAGTCGCGCTGGTCCGGCGCCCAATTGATGGCGGCGCTGGAGCAGCACGGACTGGCGTTCGGGCGCTACCAGGTGTTTCATCGCAGGCATGCCGACGGCCGCAGCCTGTTTTGCGTCGCCAGCCTGGTCGAACCCGGGACTTTCGATCTGGCCGCGATGGCGGATCAGGAGTTCCGGGGCATCACCCTGTTCGCCGTGATGCCGGGACCGACGGCGCCATTGGAGACCTTGGACGAGCTGGTGACGACCGCGCGCGGATTGGCGGAGGAATTGCCGGGCATGGTGCAGGATGGCAAGGGGATGCCCTTCTCGCCGCAGCGCGCCGCCGCTGTGCGCGAGGACGTTGCGCGCTTTCAGGCCTCGCTGCACGTGAACTGACCCATGCGCGCACAGACGAAGGGTGGCGCAGCCAAGAAGGGTGGCGCAGCCAAGAAGGGTGGCGCAGCAAAAAAGCCGGCGGCGCGCGTCCTGGAACTCAAGGAGACGCTGGAACGCTACAACTACCGCTACCACGCGCTCGACGATCCGGAGGTTCCGGACGCCGAATACGATCGGCTCATGCTCGAGCTGCGCGCTCTCGAGGCGGCGCATCCGCAATTGCTCACGCCCGACTCGCCCACCCAGCGCGTCGGGGCCGCGCCGGTGGCCGCGTTCGGCGCGGTGAAACACCGGCTCGCCATGCTGTCGCTGGACAATGCCTTCAGCGAGGCGGAGGTGCGCGATTTCGACCGCCGCATCCACGAACGGCTCGGGCGTGCCGATCCGATCAGCTACTCGGCGGAGCCGAAACTGGACGGCCTGGCCATCAGCGCGCGCTATGAGGACGGCAATTATGTGCAGGGTGCGACGCGCGGCGACGGCGAGACCGGCGAGGACATCACGCAGAACTTGAGGACCATCAAGGCGCTGCCGCTGAAGCTGCGCGCCGACCCGCCGCCGCGGGTGCTGGAGGTCCGCGGCGAGGTGTTCATGCCGTTGGCGGGCTTCAAGCGCTTCAACGCGGAGGCGATCGCGCGTGGCGAGAAGAGCTTCGTCAACCCGCGCAACGCCGCGGCGGGCAGTTTGCGGCAGCTCGATCCCAAGATGACGGCGGCGCGGCCGCTCGACCTATTCATTTACGGACTCGGCATCGTGGAGGGCGCCGCCATGCCCGCTCTTCACAGCGCGACTTTGCAGGCGCTGCGCAAGTGGGGCTTCAAGATCTGCCCGCAATCCCGCGTCGTGCTGGGTGCCGACGGCTGTCTCGACTACTACCGAGAGATCGGTCAACTGCGCGCCCAGCTGCCGTACCAGATCGACGGCGTGGTCTACAAGGTCGACGATCTCGAGCTGCAGCGGCAGATGGGATTCGTCTCGCGAGCGCCGCGCTGGGCGATCGCGCACAAGTTTCCCGCCGAAGAGGCCCTCACGACCGTGCGCGGCATCGAATTTCAGGTGGGCCGCACCGGCGCGCTGACACCGGTGGCGCGGCTCGAACCGGTGTTCGTCGGCGGCGTCACCGTCAGCAACGCGACCCTGCACAACATGGACGAATTGACCCGCAAGGACGTGCGCGTGGGCGACACGGTGGTCATCCGCCGCGCCGGCGACGTGATCCCGGAGGTGGTGAGAGTGCTGGCGGAGCGCCGGGTCGAGGGCGCCGCCCCGGTGGCGCTGCCGAGCGTTTGCCCGGTGTGCGGATCGCCGGTGGTGCGCGAGGCGGAACAAGCGGTCGCGCGCTGCACGGGCGGGCGCGTATGCGCGGCCCAGCGCAAGGAAGAGATCAAGCATTTTGCCTCGCGCCGCGCGCTCGACATCCAGGGACTCGGCGACAAGCTGGTCGAGCAGCTGGTGGACCGCGATTGGGTGCGCAACGCCGGCGGATCTGTTCGGCTTGCAGCAGGAGCAGCTCGCGACGCTCGATCGCATGGGCGAGAAGTCCGCGCAGAAAATACAGTCCGCCATTCAGGCGGCGAAGCGCACGAGCCTGCCGCGCTTTCTGTATGCGCTCGGCATACGCGATGTGGGCGAGGCAACGGCGCTGGCGCTGGCCCGGCATTTCGGCGAGATCGGCGCGTTGCGCCGGGCTCCGGCGGACGCGATCGAGCGGGTGCCGGACGTGGGGCCGGTGGTGGCCAAGAATGTCGCGGCTTACTTTCACGATCGCGACAATGCGGCCATCGTCGACCGGCTGCTCGCCAGCGGCATCAGCTGGCCTGCCCCGGCGCCGCGTCGAGCCGCACACGGCATTGAGCGGGAAGACCTTCGTGTTGACCGGCACTCTCGAGGCGCTGACGCGCGAGGCGGCGGAGGAAGCGATCGTTGAGCTCGGCGGCAAGGTGAGCGGCAGCGTGTCGAAAAAAACCCACTACGTGGTGGCCGGAGCGGAGGCGGGCTCCAAGCTCAAGAAGGCGCAGGACCTCGGCGTCACGGTGCTCGACGAGGCGGCGTTTCTCAAGATGCTGAAGAAGTAGCAGCAGCGCAGCGGGCCGAAGGATGGGCCCGCTGCCTCGCCGCGCAGGTTGCAACCGCGGATCAGAGCTTCTTTTCGATCTTGGCGTTCTTCTTCAGCTCTTCGATGTACGCCTGAAATTTCTTTTGCATGAGCGCACTCGACAGCTGCGGCTTGAGCTGGTCGAACGGCGCGTCGCGCGTATCGTCGAGCCGGATGATGTGCCAGCCATACTGGGTCTGCACGGGCTCGGGCGTGATCTCGCCCTTCTTCAGCGCCTTGACGGCATCGCCGAACGGCTTGACCATGCGGGCGGTCGTGAACCAACCGAGGTCGCCGCCGTTCGCCTTCGAATTGTCGGTGGATTCGGCCTTTGCAACGTCTTCGAACTTCGCTCCGCCCTTGATCTTCTTGATGAGCTGGACGGCCTTTTCCTTGGTCGGCACCAGGATGTGCGAGGCGTGATACTCCGTCTTGTCGGTGGCGGCATCGTACGCGGCATGCAGTTCCTGGTCCGAAGGCTCGTTGTTCTTCACATACTTCTGCGCGGCGGCGTCCGCCAATGATCTGCGTGCGCAAAAGAGCGACCCGCGTGGCGACATCCGGGTCCTTTTCCAGTCCATCCTTCTCGGCCTGGGCGGCGATGAGCTGCATGTTGATCATCTGGTCCAGCACCTGGTTTTTTTCTTCCGCGGTGACATCCGTCGCCGGTTTGCCGCGCAGCAGGCCCTTCAGGTAATCATCGTAGGCATCGCGTGAAATAGGCGTGCCGTCGACGATGGCGACCGGCGGCGTGGCCGGCTTGTCGCTGGGCGGGGGCGCGGCAGCCTGCTGTGGTCCTTTGCCGCAGGCCGCCATTAATAGGGTAATTGCCGCCACGGCGGACGCGCGGGTCCACTGTGTACTGAAAAATTGCGTCATTTGATCCTCTGCACACAAAAAAAGGCGACTTGGCCGAAATGGCCGGCGCGCCCGGGGGCGGCAGTTTAGCCTAAACCCGCGCGATCTCTCCAATTATCGGTGCGATTCACGGAGGGGAGGCCTCGATCGCCAGCGCGTGGATGTCGGTTTTCAGCAGGTCGCCGACCGCGGCGTACACCAGCCGGTGGCGTGCCAGCGGGCGGCACGCCGCGGAATGCCTCGGCATACGATAGTCACGCGGAAATGGCTGTGGCCTTGCGCGGCCCCGGCATGGCCGGCATGCAGGTGGCTCTCGTCCTCGATGCAGCAACAGCGAGGGCGCGAAACGGGTCTCCAGGCACCGGCGCAGGCGCTGTGCGCGGACCGCGCTCGGGTCGCCGGGCGTGGCGCCGCTATTCATCCCTCAACCCGCTGCCGATTGCGCGGCCTTGGTCTTGCCGCTCAGCCACAAGACCTGCGGCACCATGAAGATGAACAGCGCTATCGTGATGCCGAACACCTTGAAATGGACCCAGGCGCTCTCGGTAAAGTTCCACGCCACGTAGATGTTCGCCGCCGCCAGCAGACCGAGCCAGCCCACCCACAGCGAATTGATCACCAGCCAGGTGCGCGGCGGGACCTCCAAGGGCTCGCTGAACGCCGGCTCGAGCATGCGCCGGGCGAGGGGCTGCTTGCCGATGAACATGCTGGCGAGAAACGCCGCCGCTCCGAGCCCCAGCAGTACGGTGGGCTTCCATTGAATGAAGCGGTGGTCGTGCAGCAGCAGCGTGGCCGACCCGAGCGGCAGCACCACGGCCACGGTGACGACGTGCATGGGCTTGAACTTGCCCGTGCGCAGCCGATGCACCGCCAGCTGCAGCACGCAGGCGAGCATCAGCGCGGCCGTCGCCCAGTAAATGCCGAGCAGTTCGAAACACGGCCAAAAAAACGATGAGCGGCAAGAATTCGAGTAGTTGATTCATCCGCGTATCATAGCCGACGAAATGAGCATCTATCTGCAACTGCATCCGGTGTCGCCGCAGCGGCGCTTCGTGCGCCAAGCCGTCGAGGTGCTGCGCGGCGGCGGCGTGATCGTGTACCCCACCGATTCCTGCTACGCGCTCGGCTGTCATATCGGCGACAAGGCGGCGCTCGAGCGCATCCGCAGCATCCGCCAAACCGATCGCAATCATCATTTCACGCTGGTGTGCCGCGATCTCGCCGACGTCGGCAAGTACGCACTGGTCGAGAATTGGCAGTACCGGCTGCTGCGCGCGCACACGCCGGGCCCGTATACCTTTCTGCTCAAGGCGTCGCGCGAGACGCCGCGGCGCCTCAAGCATGAGCGGCGCGGCACCATCGGCTTGCGCGTTCCGGATCATCCGGTGACCGCCATGCTGCTGGGCGAACTGGGTGAGCCGGTGATGAGTTCGACGCTGTTGCTGCCGGGCGAGGAGCTGCCGCGCACCGATGCCAAGGAGATCTATGAAAAGCTCGAACACAGCGTCGATCTGGTGCTCGACGGCGGCAATTGCGGCCTGATACCGACTTCGGTGATCGACCTGTCCGGCGATCGCGCCGTCGTGGTGCGCGCCGGGCGCGGCGATGTACGCCCCTTTGCGGACGCCGCAACCGTATAATGCCGCCGCAGCCGCGACGATTGGCTTGTTTTTAGTTTAAATAACGAGTGTAAGCATTGGATTTATCTGCATTTCTTAAGAATATCTCGATCTACGCAATCCCCGCGCTGTTGGCAATCACTCTGCATGAAGTCGCGCATGGCTGGACGGCCAGGTACTTCGGGGACCGCACCGCCGAGATGCTCGGACGCCTGAGTTTGAATCCGCTGCGCCACATCGATCCCATCGGTACCGTGCTCGTGCCCGGCTTGTTGCTGGCGGTCGGCGGCCCGTTGTTCGGATGGGCCAAGCCGGTGCCCGTGGCCACCAGCGCGCTGCGCAATCCGCGCCGCGCGATGATCGTGGTGGCGCTGGCCGGCCCGGCGGCGAATCTTCTCATGGCGGCGCTGTGGTGCGGGGTGCTGGCGGCGGCCGCTCGCGTCAACGTCAACGCAGACATTGGACTGTTGGATCGATAGCATGGCGCAGGCGGGTATTCTGATCAACGTGATTCTGGCGGTGTTCAATCTGCTGCCCATTCCGCCGCTCGACGGCGGCCGCGTGCTCGCGGGATTGCTGCCGCCGCGGGCCGCGGCGCGCCTGGAGAAAATCGAGCCGTTCGGATTGTTCGTCGTGCTGGGATTGTCGGTATTGGGTATGTTCGGCTGGCTGTTCAACCCCGCGTATCCGTGCCGTCGGGCACGTGATCCTCGCGCTGATGGGGACCCCCGGCATGAGCGGACCGATCCAAAACCGGCGCGTGCTCTCGGGCATGCGGCCCACCGGGCCAGCTGCACTTGGGCAATTTTCACGGCGCGCTCAAGAATTGGATCGAGCTGCAGTACCAGTACGAATGCTATTTCTTCATCGCCGATTGGCACGCGCTCACCACGGGCTACGAGGACACCTCGAAGATCGAGGAGCATGTCTGGACGATGGCCATCGACTGGCTGGCGGCGGGCCTCAATCCCGGCGTCGCCACTTTGTTCATCCAGTCGAAAGTGCCGGAGCACGCCGAATTGCATCTGCTGCTGTCGATGATCACGCCGCTGGGCTGGCTCGAGCGCGTTCCGTCCTACAAGGATCAGCAATCGCAACTCGCCGATCGCGACCTGGGCACGTACGGCTTTCTGGGTTATCCCCTGCTGCAGTCCGCGGATATTCTGCTGTACCGCTCGCAATACGTGCCGGTGGGCGAAGATCAGGTCGCGCACGTGGAAATCACCCGCGAGGTGGCGAGGCGCTTCAATCACATCTATGGCCGGGAACCGGAGTTCGAGCAGAAGGTCGAGAAAGCCATCAAGAGCCTGGGGTCGCGCAACTCCTCCATGTACCGCGCGCTGCGCAAGGAGTTCCAGGAAAAGGGCCACGCCGACGCCCTGGCCAAGGCGCGCGCGCTGGTCGAGGCGAACGCGCGCTTGACCGTCGCCGACCGCGACCGCCTGTTCGGGTTTCTCGAGGGCACCGGCATCGCGATACTGCCGGAGCCGGAGGTGCTGCTCACCGCCACACCCAAGGTTCCGGGATTGGACGGACGCAAGATGTCCAAATCCTACGGCAACACGATCGGGCTGCGCGAGGACACGGATTCGATCGTCAAGAAGCTCAAAGCAATGCAGACCGATCCGGCGCGAGTACGCCGCACCGATCCCGGCGATCCCGACAAATGCCCGGTGTGGGATCTGCACAAAGTGTATTCAAACGCCGACACCCAGGCCTGGGTGCAGCAAGGTTGCCGCAGCGCCGGCATCGGGTGCCTGGAATGCAAGGCGCCGCTGATCGACAAGATCGTCGAGGAGGTGTCGGCAATTTCCAAGCGAGCGCAGGAGTTTGAAGAGAATCCCGAACTGGTACGCGGTATCATCGCCGAGGGGTGCGAACGGGCGCGAGGCGTGGCGCGCGACACGCTGGACGCCGTCCGCCAAGCCATGGCGATGGACTATCGATGAAACCTGAATTGACGCTCGTGCAGAATGTTCGGGAAACGCCGCCGGCTCGCCGCGCCGCAGCCTGCGCAGGGTGAAATGCCGTTTGCGGTGGTGGAGGGGCAGCCCATTACCGAAATGCCGCGAGACTTGTACATCCCGCCGCAGGCGCTCGAGGTGTTTCTCGAGGCGTTCGAGGGCCCGCTCGACATGCTGCTGTATCTCATACGGCGGCAGAATCTGGACATCCTCGACATTCCGATCGCCGAGATCACGCGCCAATACATGCGCTACATCGAGTTGATGCAGGTGCTGCAATTGGAGCTCGCGGGCGAATACCTGCTGATGGCGGCGACTCTGGCCGAGGTGAAATCGCGCATGCTGCTGCCGCGCATCGGCAGCGACGAGTCGGCGGAGGAGTCGGATCCGCGTGCGGAACTGGTGCGCCGCCTGCAGGAATACGAGCGCTTCAAGCGCGCCGCCGAAAGCATCGACCGCATGCCGCGCCTGGAGCGCGATACCTGGGTGGCATCGGCGGATTTGGTGGATCGAAAAATCGTGCGCATGCCGCCGCAGGTGACTCTGCAGGAAATGCTGCTGGCGTTTCAAGAGGTGCTGTCGCGCAGCGACATGTTCGCGCACCACCACGTGCAGCGCGAGCCGCTGTCGGTGCGGCAGCGCATGACCGACGTGCTGTCCTCGCTCACGGCGAGCGCGTTCGTCGATTTCGTGCAATTGTTCCGCGCCGACGAAGGCCGCCGCGGAGTCACCGTCACGTTCGTCGCGGTGCTCGAGCTGCTGCGCGAGGGATTGATCGAAATAGCGCAGGCGGAGGCCTACGCGCCGCTGCACGTGCGCCTCGGCAATCCGGCCCGGCACCTGAAACTGGTGGCCGACGACGGCGCCGCCAACGATTCTCAAGCGAGTACTCCATGAACGACCAATACGTGAAGAATGTGATCGAGGCGGCGCTGCTCGCCGCCGGCCGCCCGCTGGCGATGGACGAGCTGGTGAGCGTGTTCGACGAGCGCGATGGATCGAACGCCGAGGAGGTCCGCAGCGCCATCGCGGCGCTGACGGCGGAATACGAGACGCGCGGGCTGGAATTGGTCGAGGTGGCGAGCGGCTATCGGATTCAAATCCGGGCCGGCGTCGCCCAGCCGGTGTCGCGGCTGTGGCAGGAGCGGCCCGCCAAGTACTCGCGGGCGCTGCTGGAAACCCTGGCGCTGGTGGCCTACCGCCAGCCGATCACGCGCGGCGAAATCGAACAAATCCGCGGCGTGGCGGTCAATCCCAACATCATCAAGACGCTGCTCGAGCGCAGCTGGATCCGGGTGGTCGGACATCGCGACGTTCCCGGCAGGCCGGAACTGCTGGGTACGACGCGGGAATTTCTCGACTACTTCAGCTTGAAGAAACTCGATGACCTGCCGACGCTGGCGCAGCTCAAGGAACTCGAGGACCTGCGGGTGCAGCTGACGCTGCCGGGTGCGGACCCAGAGGTCATGGCCGCGGCCGAGCTCGACCCCGACGGCCTGCCGGAGGGTTCCGGCGACATCTCTGCGGCGGCCGACGACGATGATGAACGCGAACGGCCAAGCGGCGAGGATGCGGACAGCGAGTCGCCGCGGCCGCACGGTCTCGTCGCGCGCGGTGCGCAAGACGATGCCGAATTGATGGCGCGACCCAGGCCGCCACGCCAGCAAGCGGCACCGCGCAAAGAACAGCCCCCCACCGAGCGCGTGCAAAAGCTGCTGGCGGCCGCGGGCATCGGCTCGCGGCGCGAAGTGGAGCGCTGGATCCGCGAGGGGCGCCTGCAAATCAACGGTGAGGTGCCCGCGCTGGGCGCGAAGCTCACGCCGCGCGACCGCATCACGCTCGACGGCCGGCCGGTCAGATTGCATACGCCGGCGCGCAAGGAATTGCGCGTGCTGCTGTTCCATCGCTCGCCGGGCGAGACGCTCGATCTGAAGGCGGCGACCTCGCGGGCGGCGGAACATCTGAATCTGCCGCGCGCCTCCGGGCGCTGGCTCGCCATCCAACCCATGCCGCCGGTCGACGGCGGCTTGGAGATTCTCACCGACGATGGATCCTGGGCGCACCGGGTGTCGCGCGGCGTGCACGCGCTCACCGTCGACTATGTGCTGCGGATGCGCGGACCGCTCAACGAAGATCTGGTCGAGGAGTTTCGCGCGGCGACCGACTGCGAGGGCGAGGCGATGAGCATCCTCGAGGCCGACGCCCAATACGGCGAAGGATTCAATCATTGGCTCAATGTGACCGTGCGTGCGACCCGCTCCGCCCAGGTGCGGCATTGGTGGGCGGCGCGCGGCATCATCGTGAGCCGCCTGATGCGCGTGCGATTCGGGCCGGTGCACCTGTCGCGCGAGCTGCCGCGCGGCCACTCGCGGGCGATGCTGACGAGCGAACGCAACGCGCTTGATCAACGAGATCGACGCGGCCGCAGCGGCGTGCGGAGAGCGGAGCCGAACCCGCGGCGAAAGCCTAAGTCTAATGCGATTCGGGCGGCGCCGAGGCCTGCAGCAATTGCGCCAGATGCTGCTGCCACAGCGCGGCCCAGGTATGCGTGCCGTGTCCATGAGTCTGGTCGGACGCCGGCAGCAGCACGAAGCGCCCGCCCTTCACGCGCTTGATTTCGCGCTCGGCAATCCCGAGCTCGGGCGGGTTGATGAAATCATCGCCCGAGTTGACCTGGGTCAGCGGGGACCTTGATTTTCTCGAGCCCCGGCGAGGGATCGTAGTCGCGCGATGCATTCACCTGGTAGAGCAGATCGTTGGCATCCAAATCGTCGAGTTCGCGCTGCATGAATGTCTCCAGGAATTGGTCGGCGGCATCGCGAGTCGGCAGCGCGAGCTGCATTTGAATGGGCGCACTGCCGGCGATCATCAGGAGGCCGGCCGCCGTGCGCAGGGCGGCGGTGGGTTCGCTCTGATAGTCGCCTTGCTGCCACTGGGGGTCGGTGCGAATCGCGTCCATGAGGAGCTTGCGCCACAGGCGGTTGCGGCCCGCAATCTGCACCGGCAGACAGGCGAGCGGCATCAAGGCATCCATGAAATCGGGAAAGGTTTCCCCCCACATGAACGTGTGCATGCAGCCCATCGAGGTGCCCATCACCAGCCGCAAGTGGTCGACCTCGATGCCCTGCAGCAAGCGCATGCTGCGCGGCGACCATGTCCGTGTAGGCGTATTGCGGAAAATGTGCGTGCAAGCCCGTCGCTGGGTTTGCTGGAATTTCCGTGACCGATTCCGTCCGGCAAAATGATGAAATACTTGTTGGTGTCGAGCAGCTGGCCGTGCCCGAACAGCACGCCGGCGAAATGCTCGTTGAGAAGGCTGCGGCCGGAGCCGCCGGTGCCGTGCAGGATCAGCACCGCATTGTCGACCTTGCCGTGCGCGTCGCGCCGCGGCTTGCCGAGCACCGTGTAGTGCAGGCGCAATTCCGGCAGCACCTCGCCGGATGCGAAATGGAAATCGTGCAGGACGTAGTCGCCTTCGATCGGGCGAGTAGCTCGGAACCGGCGCCGCCCGGGCGCGTGCCGACGCCGAAGCACAGCGCGGCGGTGTCGCAAGCAGGCCATCAGCATCAGTCGTGACCGCATCAATGCTCCCCCTGAACGACGTTATTGCGCTTCGATATACTGCCCATCAATACCGCGACTTGCGGCGCTCAGCAAGTGCAAAAAAGTCCCGCACACGCTCGCCGGCGCCGGCACCGTGTTCGGATCCTCGCCCGGATAGGCAGCGGCGCGCATCGCGGTGCGCATGCGGCCGGGGTTGACGCTGTTCATTCGAATATTGGGCTCGCCCTCGAGTTCCTGGCGACCACATGCTGCGCACCGATTCCAATCCGGACTTGGCGACGGCATAGGCTCCCCAAAACGGCCGCTGGTTCTTCACGACGCCGCTGCTGACGAAAATCACGGAGGCGTCCGCGGAATTGCGCAGCTGCGGCAGCAAGACCTGCGTCAGGATGAACGGCGCGGTCAGATTCACGTGCAGCACCCGGCACCAGGTCGGCACGTCGTATTGTTCGAGCGGGGTGCGATCGCCCAGCAGCGCGGCGGCATGCACCAGGCCGTCGAGCTTGCCGAACTCATCGCCGATGGTGGCCGCCAGATTGTCGTAGTCCACCGCCGTCGCGGCGGCGAGATCCAAGGTTGCGAGCGCGGGCCGCGGCCTGCCCAGGCTTTCTATTTCATCGTAGACGCGCTCGAGCTTGGCGAGGTTGCGGCCGCACAGAATGACGCTCGCGCCCACCCGCGCGCATTCGACCGCGAGCGCTCGCCCAAGGCCGCTGCCGGCGCCGGTGATCAGGATGACGCGCCCGGCCAGCAAGTCGGCCGCGGGCGAGAATGGCTTGGGAATCATGCGAGCTCCGAATTCATGGATGGGCGCGCCGCGCCGTCCGCCAGGCGAGCAGCATATCCTGTAATCGGCGCCACCCGCGCGGCGGCGCACCGCCGTGCAGATGAGTCAGCCCGAGCGCCGCCAGAATCAAGAGGTGCCGATTGCGGCCGCGCTCGGCGCGCGGCAGCGCCTGCGCCGCCACCTCGAAGTAGCCGGCGGCACGGCCGCGCAGGGCATCCAGATAGTCCTGCAGATGCGCGCGGCGGCGGGTCCGCGGCGAGATCGTCGTTGCCGACGCCCGCGGCCAGAAGCTCATCGACCGCAAACGGCACCCGCCCCGCCCGTGCCTCGCGCCGATAGCCGTGCAGCGCCTTCGCCAGATAGCGGGCTGCCGCCAGGGCCCGCGTGCAGCGGCGCAAGCCGGCTTCGTCGGCAACCTCGCCGGCGAGCCGCGACGCCAGCGCCAAGGGATCGCCCCACAACGCCTGCGCGTGCAGCTCGAGATCGGCGCCGTGTTCCAGCGGCGCGCCGCCGGCCTCCGCAGCCGCGGCATTCACGGCAGCGAGCAACGGAATGAAATCGGCCGCGCCGGCGCGGGGCAGCGCAGCGAGATACGCGCTGATGGGATGGACGGGGGTGCCTGCGGCGAGGCGCCGCATTTCTTCCTGCCACCAAGCGAGCTTCAAATGCGCGACGCCCGTTTCGGTTGCCGGATCCGCCAGCGCCCGCCACTCGGCGCCGAGCGCGTAGATGCCGAGCAGCGGCGCGCGCGCCTCGGCGGCAGCGAACAGCCAGCTCCAGTAACGCGCGCTGCCCGTGGGAACCGCGCGCCAGGAATAGGTGGAATCAAGTGGTTTCAGAGCCGGCCTCGTCCGCTGGGTCCTGCTCGGCGTCCGCGATCCGCGGGATGCGCGTCAAGTTCGCGACGGGCTCGATCGGCTCGAGGTCGCGGCTCACGCGCATCCCGAGTTCCGGGAAGCGGCGCGCGGCAGGCATGACTTGCTGCTCCAGCGAACCGACCGCTTTGTTGAAGGACTCGACGCTGCTGCCCAGGGATTTTCCCAACTTGCCGAGATGTTCGCCGAACACCGCGAGGCGCTTGTACACCTCCTCACCGAGCCGGCGAATCTCCGCGGCATTGTCGGCCAGGGCGGACTGCTTCCAGCCGTACGCGACGACCTTCAGCAGCGCCACCAGGCTGGTCGGCGTCGCCAGCATCACGTTTTGCCGCAACGAGTCGTCGATCAATCCCGGATTCTCCTGCAATGCCGCGCTCAAGAACTGGTCGCCCGGCAGGAACAGCACGACGAAGTCCGGGCTCAACTCGAACTGCGACCAATACTGCTTCGAGGACAGTTCCCGAACGCGCGCGCCGACGATTTGCGCATGGCGGCGCAGTTGCGCGCCGCGGTCTTCGTCATTTTGCGCCTCGACGGCGGACAGATAGGCGTCGAGCGGGGTCTTGACGTCGACGACGATCTCGCGCCGCTCCGGCATGTGCACGATCATGTCGGGGCGGACCGCGCCCGAATCGGTGACGCGGTGCTGCTGCTCGGTGAAGTCGACGTGCAGGGTCATGCCGGACAGTTCGACCAGGCGGCGCAAAGTGATCTCGCCCCATTGGCCGCGCACGTCGGGCCGGCGCAGGGCGGTGACCAGGTTGCGCGTCTCGCGCGACAGCAGGTTCTGGCCGCCGGCCAGAACCTCCATCTGCGTCTTGATGGTGGCAAATGAGTCGATGCGGTCGCGCTCGATGGCTTGAATCTGCGCTTCGGTCTTGGCCAGCGCCTCGCGGATGGGCTGCACCAGCGACTCGATGGCCGTCTCGCGCTCCTTCAGCGCCTGCGAGGCGTCCAATTGCTGGCGCGCCAGCCGTTCGCGCGCCAACTGCAGGAACACTTCGCTGTTGCTCTGCAGGCTGTCGCGCGCAAGGTCGCCGAACACGGCCTGCAGCTGCTCGCGCGCCCGGGCCAAGGTCTGCTCGCGCTCCGCGTTCGCGGTTGCCTCGGATTGGAGCCGCGCCCGCAGCAGTTCCAGTTCGACGGTGAGCGCGTGTTCACGCCGCAGCCGCCACACGAGCGCCGCGAGCGCACCGAAAGCGGCGCCGATCAGCAACGCCAGCCACGCGATGCCGTCGCTCATGCGCGGCCGCTCGAGTCGAGCCAGCGCAAGAGATCAAGAGCCCGGTCCAAGTAGCCATCGCCGCCCCATGCGGCCGAGTCTTCATCGTCGAACATGTAGCCGTAGTTCGCGACCACGGCCGCCATGCCGGCCGCGTGGGCGGCCTGCACGTCGCGTTCGGCGTCGCCCACATAGACACATTCGCCGGCCGCGACCCCGGCGAGCCCCGCGGCGTGCAGCAGGGGCAGGGGATGCGGCTTGCGTTCGGCAAGCGTGTCGCCGCTGACCACGCATTCGAAGCGCGCGCGCAAGTTGAGCTCCTCGAGCAGCGGTTCGGTGAGCCACGCCGGCTTGTTGGTGACGATGCCGGATTTCAAGCGGCGGCGGGCGAGCGCCGCCAGCACCTCGTCCATGCCGGGAAAGAGCCGCGTGCCGCGGCTCAGGGCGCCGCGATAGATATCCAAAAAACGCCGCTGCAGCGCGGCGGCGGCTGCGGGGTCGGTATCGGGAAATCCGATTTTCACGACGCGCGCGGCGCCGTGGCTCACTGCGGCGCGCACGGCATCGTAAGGCAGCGGCGCGAAATCGTGCTCGGCGCGCAGCGCGTTCAGCGCAGCGACCATGTCGGGCGCGGTGTCGAGCAAGGTACCGTCCAGATCGAACAACACCGCTCGCAAGGGCGGCATCATGGGGATGCGGGCCCGGGCCGCGAGAAATGCGCCAGATAGTTGACGCTGGTGTTGGGCGAAAGCTGGAACGAGCGCGTCAACGGATGATAAGTGATGCCCGTCAAATCGCGCAGTTCGAGTCCCGCGGCCCGCCCCCAGCGGGCGAGCTCGGAGGGGCGAATGAACTTCAGGTACTCGTGCGTGCCGCGCGGCAAGACGCGGGCTATGTATTCGGCGCCGATGATGGCCACCGCGAATGCCATGGGGTTGCGGTTCAGCGTGGAGACGATGATGTCGCCGCCGGGCCGCACCAATGCCGCCAATGCCGCCATGCTGCCGGCCGGATCCGGCACGTGCTCGAGCATTTCCATGCAGGTCACGAGGTCGAAGCCCGCCGGCCGTTCCTGCGCCAGCTCCTCCGCCGCGATCGCCCGGTAGACGGCCGGAATCTTGGCCTCGAGTGCATGCAGTTCCGCCACGTCGAGCAGCGCCTGCGACAAGTCGATGCCGAGCACGCGCGCACCGGCGCGCGCCATCGCTTCGGACAGGATGCCGCCGCCGCAGCCGACGTCGAGCACCTCCCGGCGGGCAGACTCACCGTGCGTTCGATGTAGCGCAGACGCACGGGATTGAGGTCGTGCAGCGGCTTGGAGGGGCCCTTAGGGTCCCACCAGCTCTGGGCGAGAGCACTGAATTTCGCCAGCTCCGCCGGGTCGGCATTCCGAGTCGATTCATGCATGGGCGTCACCCTCAAGTTTGAGCCGCGCGGCCCATTCATTGGCGCGCGCGGCCACGCGGTTCCAATCCAAACGGGTCAATTCTCCGTCGAGCAGCAGCTGTCGGCCGGCCACCCACACGTCGCTCACCAGATCGCGGCCGCCGCAAAAAACCAATTGTGTCACGGGATCGCTCAGCGGCTGAATGGCCGGGCCGCCGAGATCGACGCAACAGACATCCGCCCACTTGCCGGGTTCGAGGGTGCCCACGCCGCCGTCCAGTCCGAGGACTGCCGCGCTGCCGCGGGTGGCCGCGGCGAGGGCGTCCCATGCCGCGGCATTCGATGTCATGAGGGCATATAACTTCATTTCACCCCACAGATCCTGGCTCGCGCACGCGCCGCCGCCGCTGCCGACACCGACGCGGATGCCGGACGCGACAAACGAACCCAAGGGCGGCAGGCGATGCTCGGACTTGAGGCCCGACGACAGGCCGAGACTGATCGATATGCCGGTGCGCTGCGCAAGCTCCACATCCGCCTCGGTGGCGTGCGTCATATGCACGGCGTTCAAGGCGGGCGTCAGCATGCCGAGGTGCCACAGGCGCCCGATCGGGCGCACGCCATGCATGGCGACGCAGCGGGCGATTTCGTGCGCCGATTCGTGCAAATCGATCATGATTCCCGCGTCGAGCTCATCGGCCAGCGTGGCGAGCCGCGCAAAAGTGGCGTCGCTCACCCGGTCCGCGGCATGCGGCGCGAACACGGTGGAAATCAGGGGGTGAGCCGCAAATTCGTCGCGCACGCGCAGCCCTTCGCTCAAATGATCGGCGGAGGAATTCCCGGGGTGATGGTCTCGGCCACCGGCAAGCCGATCACCGCGCGCATGCCCTGTTCGGCCGCGCTGCGGGCGGTCTCCCCCGGATGATAGTAGCGATCGCCGAAACACGTGATGCCCGACACCAGCATCTCGGCAACGGCCGCCAAGACGGCGTCGTGCACGAATTCCGGGCCGGGCCAATGCGCCTCGAGCAGCGACGCCGGCGCACCGGATCCGCGGAACAGCGACCAAGCGGCATGCGTGTGCGCATTGATCAAGCCGGGCATCAAGAGATGCGCGCGCCGCTCGAGGATGACCGTCGGGGCGTAGCGGGCAGCCGCGTCGGCGCTCGGCAGAAGATCGATGATTCGGCCGTCGCGCACCACCAGCGTATGGTTCTCGAGCACGCGGCCGCGCACGGTCATCGGCACGATCCAACGGGCGTCGATGCTCAAATCGGCTGGAACAACAGGCATTCCCAAGTATATCGGCAAATCTCCGAACGCGCGGGCTTAAGGTGGGCAGCGGATATGTGCTAGAATTCGCCCATGTTGAGACCATGTCTCGCCTCCTTTAAACCCGCTTAAGAAAGCCGCGAAGGCTGCACCGGACTCTCGCAAATGGCCGAGATCGCTCGCGAAATATTGCCCGTAAATCTCGAAGACGAGATGCGCAAATCCTACCTGGATTACGCGATGAGCGTCATCGTCGGCCGCGCATTGCCGGACGTGCGCGACGGCTTGAAACCCGTGCATCGGCGCGTGCTCTACGCCATGCGCGAATTGAGCAACGACTGGAACAAGGCGTACAAGAAATCCGCGCGCGTCGTGGGAGATGTCATCGGCAAGTACCATCCGCACGGCGATGCGTCGGTGTACGACGCCATCGTGCGCATGGCGCAAGAGTTTTCGATGCGGTATCTGCTGGTCGACGGCCAGGGAAATTTCGGTTCCGTGGACGGCGACCCGCCGGCTGCGATGCGTTATACCGAAGTGCGCATGTCGAGACTGGCCGGCGAGCTGCTCGCCGACATCGACAAGGAAACCGTCGATTTCAATCCGAATTACGACGAGTCGGAAAGCGAGCCGGCGGTCCTGCCCGCGCGCATACCGAACCTCCTGATCAATGGCTCGTCGGGTATCGCGGTGGGCATGGCGACCAACATCCCGCCGCACAATCTGACGGAAATCATCACGGCGTGCATCGCGCTCATCGAGAACCCGGAGATCAATCTGGCGCAGCTGATGCAGATCGTGCCGGGTCCCGATTTCCCGACCGCAGGCTTGATCAACGGCGCCCAGGAAATCGTTGCAGCCTACAAGACGGGCCGCGGGCGCCTCAGTGTGCGTGCGCGCACCCACTTCGAGGACGTGGGCAAGGGCGACCGTCAAGCGATCATCATCACCGAATTGCCCTACCAGGTGAACAAGGCGCGGTTGATCGAACGCATCGCCGACCTGGTGCGCGACAAACTCATCGAAGGCATTGCCGCGGACGGCCTGCGCGACGAATCCGACAAGGACGGCATGCGCGTGGTGATCGAGCTGAAGCGCGGCGAAGTGCCCGAGATCCTGCTCAACAACCTGTATGCGCAGACCACCATGGAGCAGGTGTTCGGCATCAATATGGTGGCGCTCGTCGATGGCCAGCCGCGGCTGCTGAGCTTGAAGGAAATGCTCGATGCCTTCCTGCGGCACCGGCGCGAAGTGGTGACCCGCCGCACGGTGTACGAGCTGCGCAAGGCCCGCGAGCGCGGCCATGTGCTGGAGGGGCTCGCGATCGCGCTCGCGAACATCGACGCGATCATCGCGGCCATCAAGGCATCGCCCTCGCCGGCCGAGGCGAAGACGGCATTGATGTCGCGCGCGTGGGCGTCCGGCGCCGTGCCCGAGATGCTGGCGCGGGCCGGTGCCATCAGCACGCGGCCGGACGGTGAGATCGCGCATCTCGGCATCGTCGAAGGCGGCTATCGGCTCACGGAGACCCAGGCCCAGGCGATTCTGGAAATGCGCCTCAACCGCCTCACCGGCCTCGAGCAGGACAAGATCATCGCGGAGTTCCAGGAATTGCTGGAGCAAATCCGCGACCTATCGGACATTTTGGCGCGGCCGCAACGCCTGCTGCAGGTGATCCGCAACGAGCTCGAATTCATCCGCGACACCTTCGGCGACAAGCGGCGCACGGAGATTCTCGTCAATCATGAAGACCTCACGACGGAAGACCTGATTTCGCCGGAGGACGTGGTGGTGACTCTGTCGCACGGCGGCTACGCCAAGGCGCAACCCGTGTCCGACTACCAGGCGCAACGCCGCGGCGGCCGGGGCAAGGCGGCGACCAGCGTCAAGGACGAAGATTTCGTCGACAAGCTGTTCGTGGCGAATACCCACGACACGCTGCTGTGCTTCTCCGACCACGGCAAGGTCTATTGGCTCAAGGTGTACCAGCTGCCGCAGGCAAGCCGCGGCTCGCGCGGCAAACCCATCGTCAATCTGTTGCCGCTGCAGGAGGGCGAGCGCATCAGCGCCATGCTGTCGATCAAGGATTTCGAGGAAGGCAAGTTCGTCTTCATGGCGACCAGCCTCGGTACGGTCAAGAAAACCTCGCTGGCCCTGTTCTCGCGGCCGCGCGCCAGCGGCATCATCGCGGTGGCGCTCGACGAAGGCGACAAATTGGTCGGTGTGAATATCACTGACGGAACCAAGGACATCCTACTGTTCACCACTGCCGGCAAGGCGATCCGATTCATGGAAGAGGAGGTTCGGCCGATGGGCCGCGAAGCGGCGGGCGTTCGCGGGGTGCGATTGACCGACGACCAGCGCGTCAATGCCTTGATCGTCGCGGAGCAGGGATTCATTCTCACGGCGTCGCAGAACGGCTTCGGCAAACTCACGCCGCTCGACGACTTTCCGAAGCATGGCCGCGGCGGTCAAGGGGTCATCGCGCTGCAAATCACCGACCGCAACGGGCACATGGTGGGGGCGCTGCAGGTGAGCGTGGACGATGAGATCATGCTGATGAGTCAGAACGGCGTGCTGGTGCGCACCCCGGTGCGGGACATTTCCGTGGTCGGGCGCAATACCCAGGGCGTGCGCTTGATCCGGCTGGAGGAGGGCGATCAACTGTCGGGCCTCGAGCGCATCGACGGCCTGGCCGGGGACGCGGAAGTGGCCGGCGGCGAGTCCGCGGACGAGGACCGCGGCCGACGACCCGCGGCCGACGACCCCGCGGCCGATGAACCGGCGGGCGATGAGTCCGCGGCCGACGACCCGTAAATATTTCCCGAGGATGCGCGCGTTTAATTTCTCGCCGGGTCCCGCCATGCTGCCGCTCGAGGTCATGCAACAGGCGCGCGAGGAGTTCTCGGACTGGCATGACAGCGGCATGTCGGTGATGGAGATCAGCCACCGCAGCACGGCCTTCATGCAAGTTGCCGCCGAGGCGGAGGCGGATTTGCGCGATCTTCTGTCGATACCGCGCAATTACAAGGTTCTGTTCATGCAAGGCGGCGCGTCGGCGCAGTTTTCGCTCGTACCGTTGAACCTCGCTGCGCCGCATGCGACGGTCGACTACATCGACACCGGGCACTGGTCCCGCAAGGCGCTGGGCGAGGCCGCGCGCTATTGCACGGTGCACGTCGCGGGCGACGCCGGCGAGCCTTACATGCGGGTTCCGCCGCAGAGCGAGCTGCGCTTGACCGAGGATGCGGCCTATGCGCATTACACGCCGAACGAGACCATCAGCGGAGTCGAGTTCGGCTATGTGCCGGAAACCGGACGCGTGCCGCTGGTGGCGGATATGTCATCCAGCATTCTGTCGCAGCCCGTCGATGTCGCGAAGTTCGGCCTCATCTACGCGGGCGCGCAAAAGAACATCGGCCCTTCCGGATTGACGGTGGTGATCGTGCGCGATGACTTGATCGGCCATGCGGATCTCAAGACGCCGCTGGTGTTCGATTACAAAGCCGTCGCCGAGCATCAATCCATGCTCAACACGCCGCCGACGTTCGCCTGGTACATGGCGGGGCTGGTGTTCAAATGGCTGAAGAGCGGCGGCGGACTGCCGGCAGCCGCTGAACGGAACCGCATCAAGGCGCAAACGCTGTATGCCGCCATCGATGGGTCGCGTCTTTACGAGAACTCGGTCGCGCGCGATGCGCGGTCGCGGATGAACGTGACATTTACGCTGCATCGGTCCGAATTGGATGCCGTATTCCTCGCCGAGGCGGCCGCGGCCGGGCTGCACGGGCTCAAGGGACATCGTGTGCTCGGCGGCATGCGCGCCAGCCTCTACAATGCCATGCCGCTCGCCGGCGTCGAGGCGCTCTGCGCTTTCATGCATGATTTCGAGCGGCGCCACGCGTAAGGTAAGAGGATGGCAAACAAAAAGACAGCGCCGCGCAAGCGCCGGCTCCGCAAGGCCCCGGGGGCCGCCACGCCGGCGGCCGCTCGCGCGGCGGCCGGCAAGGCGATTCCCGGCATAACGCCGGCGAGCGGCGGACTCGGCAACATCCGCGACAGCATCGACGCCATCGATGCGCGGATCCACGCGCTGCTCAACGAGCGCGCCCGCTACGCCCAACTGGTCGGCATCTCGAAATCCGAGTCCGGCAAGGCGGTGGATTTCTACCGCCCGGAGCGCGAGGCCGAAGTTCTGCGCTTGGCGCTCGAGCGCAATCAGGGACCGCTGCGCAATGAGGAAATCGCCCGGCTGTTTCGCGAGATCATGTCGGCGTGCCTGGCCCAGCAGGAACCTCTCAAAGTCGCGTTCCTGGGCCCGGAGGGCACCTTCACACAGGCCGCGGTGCTCAAGCACTTCGGCTCGTCGGTGCGCGCGCTGCCGCTGCCGGCGATCGACGAGGTGTTTCATGAAGTCGAAGGCGGCGTCGCCGACTTCGGCGTGGTGCCGATCGAAAACTCGAGCGAGGGCACCGTCAATCACACGCTGGACATGTTCCTGTCGTCGGCTCTCAAAATCTGCGGCGAAGTTGAACTGCGCATCAACCATCATCTGATGGGAAAAATGACCGGCACCGATGCCGTCAAGCGCGTGTGTGCGCATGCTCAGGCCTTGGCGCAATGCCGGGGCTGGCTGGATGAGCAGCTTCCCGATGTGGAGCGGGTGGCCGTGGCGAGCAATGCCGAGGGCGCGCGGCGCGCGCGCGATGAGCGCGGCACGGCGGCAATCGCCAGCCGCGCGGCCGCCGAGATTTACGGACTCAATCTGCTCGCCCATGAAATCGAGGATCGGCAGGACAACACCACCCGCTTCCTGGTGGTGGGCAGAAAGCTCTTCAGTGCGAGCGGGGCGGACCGCACCACGCTGCTGGTCTCCGGCGTGAATACCGATGATGCAGGCGCGCTGTTCCGCCTGCTCGAGCCGCTGGCCGAGCACCGGGTCAACATGACGCGCATCGAATCGCGTCCGTCGCGCAAACGGCTGTGGGACTACGTGTTTTTCATCGACATCGAAGGACATGTCAGCGATCCGCCGGTTGCCAAGGCGCTCGCGGCGCTCGAGGAGCGCGCCTCGCTGTTCAAGGTGCTGGGCTCCTATCCGCGGGCAGTGCTCTGACGGATGGGGTCCACGGTGCGCAAATTCGAGGCGCGGCCGGCGCGCAACGTATCGGGTGCGGCGGCGGTCCCGGGCGATAAATCCATATCGCATCGCGCGCTGATGCTGTCCGGCATCGCACAGGGTGCGAGCGTGGTGACCGGCTTCCTGGCGAGCGAGGATTGTCTGGCTAGTTTGACGGCGATGCGCGCCTTGGGAGTGGCCATCGAGCAGCCGGGCGCGACGCAGGTGGTGATCCAGGGAGTGGGCTTGCGCGGCTTGCGTGCCGCGGGCCGCGCCCTCGACATGGGCAATGCGGGCACGGCCATGCGCCTGTTTGCCGGCCTTTTGGCGGCGCAGGATTTCGACTCTCAATTGATCGGCGACGCGTCGCTCATGAAGCGCCCGATGGAGCGCGTCGCGGCGCCGCTGCGGTCGATGGGGGCCGATGTCCGTACGCACAACGGCACGCCGCCGGTCGACATCGGCGGCGGACATCGCCTGCACGGTATCGAATACCGGATGCCGGTGGCGAGCGCGCAGGTGAAGTCGGCGATTCTGCTGGCGGCACTGTATGCCGACGCGGCCACCACCGTCATTGCACCGGCCATCAACCGCGACCACAGCGAACGGATGCTGCAGAATTGCGGGGTGCGCCTCGACATCGACGGCTTGCGCACGACGCTCTACCCGCCGGCGCAATTGACCAACCAGCGGCTCAATGTGCCGGGTGATTTTTCCTCCGCCGCCTTTTTCATCGTGGCGGGGTTGTTGGGGGCCGCGGCCGCGGGCCTTGAGATTCACAACGTGGGTATGAATCCGACCCGCACCGGGCTGCTCGACGTGTTGCGCGCCATGGGCGGGGACATCGAGATTCTGAACCCGCGCTCGAGCGGCGCCGAACCGGTGGCGGACTTGCTGGTCCGCGCCTCGGCGCTGCGCGGCATTGAAGTTCCCGCGGAGCTCGTGCCGCTCGCGATCGACGAGCTGCCGGTGCTGTTCGTCGCGGCCGCCTGTGCGGCGGGCGAGACCACGGTGACGGGCGCCGCAGAGCTTCGCGTGAAGGAGAGCGACCGGATCGCCGCGATGAGCGCGGGCTTTCGGGTGCTCGGCGTGCCCCACGAGGTATTGCCGGATGGCATGCGAATCGAGGGCCGCGGTGCCGGCCCGGCATTCGGCGGGGGCGAGGTGGACAGCTTCGGCGATCACCGCATCGCCATGTCCTTTACCATCGCGAGCTTGCGGGCCGCGAAAACCATCTCGATTCGCGACGTGGCGAACGTGGCCACATCGTTTCCCGGCTTCGTCGACCTGGCGCAATCGGTGGGCCTCGATGTTCACGAATTACCGGCATAGGGGGCTGCGTTGAACCATGTCCCGGTCATTACCATTGACGGTCCCTCAGGGTCGGGCAAGGGGACGGTCAGCCGTGCCGCCGCGCGGGTGCTCGGTTGGGCGCTGCTCGATAGTGGTGCGCTGTACCGTCTGGTCGCCCTGGCGGCCCGTAAGGCGGGCGTCAGCCTGGAGGACGGCCCGCGGCTCGCGGCCACGGCTGAGGGTCTGGATTTGAAGTTCGGCTCCGATGCGGCCGGCGAGGAGGTCGTCTGGCTGGACGGCCGGGAGGTGACCGGCGCCATTCGGACCGAGGAGGCGGGCAATGACGCCTCCAGGGTGGCTGCCTTACCCCTGGTCCGTGCCGCCCTCCTGGAGCGCCAGCGGCGCTTTGCCGTGGCCCCGGGACTGGTCGCGGACGGACGCGACATGGGGACTGTGGTATTTCCGCACGCGGAGGTTAAGATTTTTCTCACGGCGAGCGCCGCGGAAAGGGCCGCCAGGCGACATAAGCAGTTGAAAGAAAAGGGGGTTGCTGCTACCCTTGCCGCCCTTTCGCTGGAGATAGCAGAGCGCGACCGCCGCGATACGAATCGCGCGATTTCGCCTCTTGTCCCAAGCGCAGACGCGGTCTTGCTGGATACTACGGGCATGTCCGTCGATCAGGTGATCGAGCGCGTCTTGTTGGAGGCCCGGATGCGTCTGTCGCCGGAGCGTTGCAGGATTTAGGTTGCGGCTTTCATGGATTGAGCGCCGTTATTTTATGGTAACCCGTCAGGCACACGGCAACAGTGCCAGGGAATAGTTAAGAGACAACATGACAGAAAGTTTTGCGGAACTGTTCGAACAGAGCATCGCGAGCCAGCGCATTCGTCCTGGCACCATCCTCAATGGATTGATCGTCGAAGTAGGCCAGGACTACGTGATCGTCAACGTCGGATTGAAATCCGAGGCGGTAATTCCATCCGACCAATTCAAGAATGAGAAAGGCGAGATCGAGGTCACCGTCGGCGAGACGGTCGAGGTCGCCCTGGACAGCGTCGAGGACGGCTCGGGAGAGACCCGTCTGTCGCGCGAGAAGGCCAAGCGCGCCAGAACCTGGACGCGGCTCGAAACGGCCTTCGAAAAGCAAGAGGTGGTCATCGGCATCATTACGGGCCGTGTCAAAGGCGGTTTCACCGTCGAGATCGACAACGTGCGCGCCTTCCTGCCCGGTTCCCTGGTGGACGTGCGACCGGTCCGCGATCCATCGTACCTGGAGAACAAGCCGCTCGAATTCAAGGTCATCAAGCTCGATCAGAAGCGCAACAACGTCGTCGTATCGCGGCGCGCGGTCGTGGAGCAGGAGTACAGCGCCGAGCGTTCCGCGCTGCTGGATAATTTACAGGAGGGTGCCGCGGTCAAGGGTGTGGTGAAGAATCTCACCGACTACGGCGCGTTCGTCGACCTCGGCGGCATCGATGGACTGCTGCACATCACCGACATGGCCTGGAAGCGCGTCAAGCACCCCTCCGAGGTCGTCAAGGTCGGCGAAGAGATCGACGTGCGCATATTGAAGTTCGATCGCGAACGGCAGCGGGTGTCGCTCGGGCTCAAGCAGTTGGGCGCCGATCCGTGGCAGAACATCGCGCGGCGCTACCCGGCCAATACGCGGCTGTTCGGCAAGGTCACGAACATCGCCGACTACGGCTGCTTCGTCGAAATCGAGGAGGGCGTGGAAGGCCTGGTTCATGTCTCGGAGATGGATTGGACCAACAAGAACGTCAATCCCGCCAAGGTGGTGCACGTCGGCCAGGAAGTCGAGGTCATGGTGCTCGACATCGACGAGGAGCGCCGCCGCATCAGTCTCGGCGTGAAGCAGTGCAAAACCAATCCGTGGAAAGAATTCGCCGAGAACTACAACCGCGGCGACAAGGTCAGCGGCCAGATCAAATCCATCACGGACTTCGGCATTTTCATCGGGCTCGCCGGCGGTATCGACGGCCTGGTGCATTTGTCGGACATCTCGTGGGACATGCCGGGCGAGGAGGCCGTGCGCAGCTATCAGAAGGCGCAGCAGGTCGACGCCATGGTATTGTCGATCGATCCGGAACGCGAACGCATCAGCCTGGGGATCAAACAACTCGCGAAGGATCCGTTCTCTGCTTATATTGCCGAGCACCCCAAGGGAAGCATCGTCACCGGCGTGGTGCGCGAGGTGGACGCGAAAGGAGCGATCATCGATCTCGGCAATGGAGTCGACGGTCAGCTGCGCGCCTCCGAGTTGTCGCGCGATCGTGTGGAGGACGCGCGCCTGCTGCTGAAAGTCGGCGAGGAAGTCGAGGCTAAATTCACCGGAGTGGACCGCAAGGGGCGCAGCATCTCGCTATCGATCAAGGCGAAGGACATCCACGAGGAACAAGAAGCCATGCAAAATTATCGAACCGATTCACCGACCGGAACCAGCCTGGGAGATCTCCTCAAAGAACAAATCTCCGGCCAGGACTGACAGGAAAGGCATGGGTGCGGCGGCCTCGAGCCGCCGCGCCGGCCCTGAACGTATGTCTAGTGAAGCCCACGGATCGATAATGACGAAATCGGAACTCATCGAGATCATTTCCGCCAAACAGAAGCACCTGCCGGCGAAGGACGTCGAACTCGCCGTCAAGCAGCTGCTGGAAATCATGAGCGATGCGCTGGCGACCGGCGAGCGGATCGAGATCCGCGGCTTCGGCAGCTTCTCGCTGCATTTCCGGCCGCCGCGCCAGGGCCGCAATCCGAAGACCGGCGAGGCGGTCGCGCTTGCCGGCAAACATGTCCCGCACTTCAAGCCAGGCAAAGACCTGCGTGAGCGGGTCAACGACGGTGCGGATCAGCCGATCCGCGATTGACGACAAGGCCTTAAGGAGCCTGCTCCGAAGGGCCCCATGACCGACCTATCGCTGCTGACGTGGGTTCTGGTGGTTGCGGCGCTGGTCCTCGGGATACTCGCCGGGCACTTCGGCTGGGGCAAACGCTGGCCCGGACCCTTAAGTAAACTGCATCCCGACTATTTGACCGGACTCGATTACCTGGTCACCGAGCAGCCGGACCGTGCGCTCGACATGTTCCTCAAGCTGATGGACGCCAACGCGGATACGATCGAAACGCACTTCGCCTTGGGTTCGCTGTACCGGCGCCGCGGCGAGGTGGAGCGTGCCATCCGCATCCATCAGAATCTCCTGGCGCGCGACGCCCTCGCTCCCGAACACCGCGAGCAGGCGCTGCTCGCGCTCGCGCAGGACTACCTGCGCGCGGGGCTGCTCGACCGCGCGGAAGGATTGTTCCAGCAGGTCAGCGAGGTGCCGCGGCTGCGCGCGAGCGCGCTCGATGCTTTGCGGCTGGTCTACGAGCGGCAGCACGATTGGCAGCAGGCGCTGGGGGTTTACCGGCAGCTGGCGCGGCTCAAGGCGGCTCCCCCCCGCGTCGTTGCGGCGCACTACCTGTGCGAGCTGGCCACGCTCGCGATCGAGCGCGGCGATACGGCGGAGGCGCGGCGCCTGCTGCGCGAAGCCCGTGCGGAAGCCACGCCGTTTCCGCGCGCGGCGCTGCTGCGCGCGCAGATCGCGGAACGCGACGCACAGCCGGAGCTGGCCGTGCGCCTGCTGCGGCTGGCGCTTACCGAGGCGCCGGAACTGCTCCAGGATGAACTGCCGCAGCTGCTCGAGACTGGTGGCGCCGCAGGCGCGCGATGCGGTGCTGGGCGAGCTCGCGGCTCAAGCGGAGTCGCGGGATTTCAATGAATCGAAGCGCCTGGTATTCGCCGCGATCGCAGCGGACCTGGCCGGCGCGCCGCCGCTGCGCGCACTGATCGAGAAGGTGTTCGCGCAGGACCCGACGCTGCAGGCCGTATGGCGCGCGGATCCGGCGCAATTCGACCGCACCGCGCGCGAGATCGGGGCGTTGCTGGCTCATGCGGAAAAATATCGATGCAATGAATGCGGTTTTTCCGGGCGCAGCTTTTATTGGCATTGTCCGGCCTGTCATTCTTGGGCCAGCTTCGAGGCGTATGCCATCGTCAAACTGCGCTGAGCTTGTGAGCTCATCCGCCGGCGTGTGAGATTTGTCCGACGGCGCAGCCCGATGAAATCCGTTATCATTTATCCATGCCACACCAAGCCGTAAAAACCGCCGTATTTCCCGTCGCCGGGCGCGGCACTCGATTCCTGCCGGTGACCAAAGCCAGCCCGAAGGAAATGCTGCCGATCGTCGACAAGCCGCTGATTCAATATGCGGTCGACGAGGCGCTGTCCGCCGGCGCAGATACGCTGGTGTTCATCACCGGCAGCTCCAAGCGCGCCATCGAAGATCACTTCGACACGAATCCCGAGCTCGAGGCCGTGCTGCAGGCGCAGGGCAAACAGGAATTGCTGGATACGCTGCGCGGAATCCTGCCGAGCTGGGCCTCGTGCGTGTACATCCGCCAGTCCGCGCCCTTGGGTCTGGGTCATGCCGTGCTGTGCGCGCGGCCGGTGGTGGGCAACGCGCCCTTCATGGTGCATCTCGCGGACGATTTGATCGACGCCGCGGTGCCGTGCCTCAAGCAGATGGTCGAGGTGTTCGCGACCCATGGGGGCAGCGTGCTCGGCGTGCAGAACGTGCCCAAGCAGGACACCGACAAGTACGGGATCGTGACGCTCGAGCGCAAGATTGCGCCGCGCGTCGCCAAGATGTCGCACATCGTGGAGAAGCCCAAGCCGGAGAAAGCGGCCTCGACGCTCGCCGTGGTCGGGCGCTATCTGCTCACCGCGGCGCTGTTCGATGACCTCGCGAAGATCGGCAAGGGCGCCGGCGGCGAGATTCAACTCACCGACGGCATCGCCCGCCTGATGCAGCGCGAACCGGTGTATGCCTTCGAGTTCGAGGGCAAGCGCTACGACTGCGGCAGCAAGCTCGGATACCTGCAGGCGACCGTGGAATACGGCCTGAAGCATCCGAGCTTGGGCGGCGATTTCGCCAATTACCTGCGCGAGCTGGTGCCCACGCTCTCCTGAGCGTCGGCGGCTCCTAGCGGAAGCGCCCGCGCTGCTGCTGGCCGAAGCTTCTCGTGCCCGAACCGCCGCCTGCCGGGGCGCGGCGCGAATCGCGCCCGCCATGCTGGCCCGGCCGGCCTTGGCCCTGCGAGGGCCGGTTGCCCGGGCGATTGCCGGCGCCGCGTTCCCCGCTGCGATCGCCGTGCGCGGCCGGCGCCGCCGACTCGACGATCTTGAATACCGGCGTCGGCAAGGTTGGAATGCTGCGGCGTAGAACCCGCTCGATGTCGCGCAGCAAGCCGGACTCATCGCTCGACACCAGCGATACGGCTTCGCCGGCGGAGCCGGCGCGGCCGGTGCGGCCGATGCGGTGCACGTAGTCTTCCGGCACGTTGGGCAATTCGTAGTTGACCACCTGCGGCAGCTCCTTGATGTCGAGGCCGCGCGCGGCAACCTCCGTCGCCACCAATGCGGTGACCTGCCCGCGCTTGAACATGTCGAGCGCCTTGACGCGCGCCGCCTGGCTCTTGTTGCCGTGGATGGCCGCGGCTTGAATGCCCGCGCCCGCCAACTGCTGCGTCAGGCGATTGGCGCCATGCTTGGTGCGCGTGAAGATCAGTACCTGGCGCCATTGGCCTTCTTGGATCAGATGCACCAACAGATGACGCTTCTGTTCCTTCTGCACCCGATACGCGCGCTGTTCCACCAGCTCGATCGGTGCGTTGCGCGGCGCGACCTGGATCGACAGCGGGTCGTGCAGCAGCCGTTCCGCCAAGCCGCGGATATCGTCCGAATAGGTGGCGGAGAACAGCAGGTTCTGCCGCTTCTGCGGCAGCAATTTGATGATCTTGCGAATGTCGTTGATGAAGCCCATGTCCAGCATGCGGTCGGCCTCGTCGAGCACCAGCACCTGCACCTTGGAGAGATCAGCGCACGCGCTGCTGCGCGAGATCGAGCAGGCGGCCGGGAGTCGCCACCAGGATGTCGCAGCCGCTGCGCAGGGCGCTGATCTGCGGATTGATGCTGACGCCGCCGAACACCTGGTAGGTGCGCAGCTGCATGTATTTGCCGTAGTCGCGCGCGCTCTGAGCGACTTGCGCCGCGAGCTCGCGGGTCGGGCGTCAGCACCAGCGCGCGGGGCGCCCGGCTGGTGCCGTTCGCCTGGTCGGCGGCCAGCTTTTGCAGAATGGGCAGCACGAAGCCGGCGGTTTTGCCGGTGCCGGTTTGGGCGCCGGCGAGGACATCGCGGCCGGCCAGCACCGCCGGAATCGCTTGAATTTGAATGGGGGAGGGCGAGTCGTAGCCCTTATCGGCGACAGCACGCAGCAATTCGGGCAATAGCCCGAGATCGGAAAATGACATTGAACAATCCTTGGTAAATTTGGACTCGCACGACGGAAGCCATGGCTTTCCGCAGCGGTCAGCAGCGAGGGAGGTGAATAAATCGAAGTGCGTCGAGGACGGACCGCGGGCTCAAAGGTGGCACTGACCGAGCACCGACCTCATTGAGCTGCGCGGCACTGTACAGGAAGGAGACTGCCGCGTCCAGGGCGCTAGTTCGCGGCGCGCGCCTTCCGCTCCTTGCGGCGGGCGTGCAATATCGCTTCCGTGTAGCCGTTGGGCTGCTCCCGGCCCTTGAACACCAAATCACAGGCGGCCTGGAACGCGATATTGTTGTCAGGATTCTCGGCGAGCCGGCGATACCCCGGGTCGGAAGCGTTCTGTTTGTCGACGACCAAAGCCATCCGGCGCAGCGCCTGCATGACCTCCTCGTGGGAACAGATGCCGTGGCGCAGCCAGTTGGCCACGTGCTGGCTGGAGATGCGCAGCGTGGCGCGGTCTTCCATCAGCGCGATGTTGTAATAGTCCGGCACTTTCGAACAGCCGACCCCGGAATCGACCCAGCGCACGACATAGCCCAATATGCTTTGCGCGTTGTTGTTGAGCTCTTCCTCGATCTCGGCCGCGCTCCAGCGCGGCGCCGCGGCCAGCGGCGGCGTCAAAATGTCGTCGAGCGAGGCGCGCTGCCGGCCGGCGAGGCGGGTTTGCACCTGCGCGACATCCACTTGATGATAGTGCAAGGCGTGCAGCGTCGCGGCGGTGGGAGAGGGTACCCACGCCGTATTGGCCCCGGCCTGCGGCTGCGCGATCTTGGTCCGCAGCATATCGGCCATGAGGTCCGGCATGGCCCACATGCCCTTGCCGATCTGCGCCCGGCCGCGCAAGCCGCACTCAAGTCCGATGTCGACGTTTTGCCGCTCATAGGCATCCAGCCACACGGCCTTCTTGAGTTCGCCCTTGCGCAGCACCGCCGCCGCCTCCATCGAGGTGTGAATTTCATCTCCCGTGCGATCCAGGAAGCCGGTGTTGATGAACACGACGCGATGCCGCGCAGCGCGGATGCATTGCGCAAGGTTGACGCTGGTGCGCCGTTCCTCGTCCATGATGCCGATCTTCAGAGTGTTTCGTGCCAGCGCCAGCAGGTCTTCGACCGCGGCGAACAATTCATCGGCAAAAGCGACCTCATCCGGTCCGTGCATTTTCGGCTTGACGATGTAGATGGATCCCGAACGTGAGTTGCGCCGCGCACCCGCTCCGCGCAAGTCCTGCAAGGCGATGAGCGCGGTCACGGCCGCGTCGATGAAGGTTTCCGGTATGGGATCGCCGTCGAGGCTCACGGCGTCGCACATCATGTGGTGGCCGACGTTGCGCACGAGCATGAGACTGCGGCCCGGCAACACGAGAGTCCCGCCGCTCGGCGTGCGGTACTGCCGATCCGCGTTCAGGCGGCGCAGCACGGATTTGCCGCCCTTCTCGATCCACGCCTCCAGGCTGCCGTTCATCAATCCGAGCCAATTTCGATAGGCTTGGACCTTGTCGTCGGCGTCCACGGCGGCAACCGAATCCTCGCAATCTTGAATCGTCGTGAGCGCGGACTCCAACAGCACATCGCTGATGCCGGCAGGATCATCGCGGCCGATGAAGTGGCGTGCGATCGATCTTGAGTTCCACATGCAGTCCGTGATGGACCAAGAGCAACAGCGCCGGCGCGCCGGCATCTCCCTGAAAGCCGCGAAACGCGGCTGCGTCCCGCAGGCGGGTCGCGCTGCCGTTTTGCAGCTGAACCTCGAGTCCGTGCGGGGCGACGCGGTAACCCGCGGCATCGTGATGCGAGCCGTCCGCCAGCGCAAAGTGCTCGTTCAAGAAATCCCGGGCGAAGGCGATGACTTTCGCGCCGCGCTGCGGGTTGTACTGGGCGGTGCGGGGTGCGCCGTCCTCGGCAATGGCGTCGGTGCCGTACAGCGCATCGTAGAGGCTTCCCCAGCGGGCATTGGCGGCATTCAGCGCGTAGCGCGCATTGGTGACCGGAACCACCAACTGCGGACCGGCGACTTCGGCGATCTCGGGATCAACCGCCGCCGTATCGACCGCGAATGGTTGCTGTTCGGCAGCCAGATAGCCAATCTCGCGCAGGTACTCCTTGTAGCGCGAGCGATCGAACGCTGCGCCCGGATTTTGCCGGTGCCAGGCATCGATCTTCGACTGCAACTCGTCGCGCAGCAGCAGCAGCGCCGCGTTTCGCGGCGTCAGGCGCCGAACGAGCTGCGGCGAATCCGTCCCAAAAGGACTGCGCCTGCACGCCGCTTCCCGGGATGGCTTCGTCGTTGACGAAGTCGTACAGGGCCTTGTCGATTCGCAGCGGTCCCACGCTGACTGTGGCGCGCATTTGAGGTTCCTTCGAAGGACGCTACGTGAGTTATTGGGCTGAATGCTCTAGTATATCGGCAATAATGTCGCGCGCCCGGGCTCATCGAAAGGCGATCCTGCCGGCGTCATCGGCAGAGGGATATCATTACGCCGCGCCCAGTGATTGCAGCATGAGTTTGTTGTTTCGAATCAACCTGGCGCTCGGTGCCGTCTTCATCGCGGCGGCGTTGATCGTCGGATACGCCTGCCGCACCATTCTCGACGCCAACGCGCAGCGCGAAGTCTTTGCCGAGGCCGGCCTCATGCTGGACAGTGCCTTGGCCATTCGCGCCTATACCGCCAATGAGATCCTGCCGCTGCTCAGCGAGCGAATTCAAAGCGAATTTCCGCCGCAAAGCGTACCTTTCTATGCCGCGACCCAGAATTTCCTGCGGCTGCGCGAGCGCCATCCCGATTACACCTACAAGGAGGCCACGCTCAATCCGATGAACCCGCGCGATCGCGCTGCGGATTGGGAGAGCGACATCATTCAGCGATTCAGGAACGACGCCGAACGCAGGGGAGATGGTGGGCGAGCGCGACACGCCGATGGGTAAATCGCTCTACCTGGCGCGGCCAATCCGCAACGAGGCAGAGTGTTCGCCCTGCCACAGCACTTCCTCGATAGCTCCGCGCACCCTCATTGCACGCTATGGAGGCAACAACGGCTTCGGCTGGCAGAACAACGAAATCGTGGGCGCCCAGGTTGTTTCGGTGCCCTTTGCGCGCGCGACCGCGAACGCCGACCGAGCGTACCGCGCCGTCATGGTTTCATTGATCGCTGTGTTCGCGGCGGTGTTCCTGGTGGTCAACGGCGTGCTCTATGGTTTGGTGGTGCGCCCCGTGCGACAGATCGCGCGGGTCGCGGATCGCTTGAGCTTCGGGGATACGTCGGCCGAGGATTTCCCGCAACATGGCGCCCGAGAGATAGCCTCGGTGGGGCGCTCCTTCGATCGCATGCGCAAAAGCCTCGAGAAGGCCATGCGGCTGCTCGAGAAATAGCCCATGGCGCACGAGGTATTCATCAGCTACTCCCAGCCGGATCGCGAGTGCGCGTTCGAGATGGTCGCGCTGCTCGAGGCGCAGGGCATCGGTTGCTGGATAGCGCCCCGCGACATTGCGCCGTCGGCGGATTGGGCAGCGGAGATCATGGACGCCATCTCCTCTGCGCGCGCCATGATTCTGATGTTTCTCCGCACACAGCAATCACTCGCCGCAGGTGCGCCGCGAAGTGGAACGGGCGGTCCACAAGGAGCTGAGCATTCTGCCGTTTCGCATCGAGGATGTGCTGCCGTCCAAGAGCCTGGAGTTTTTCTTGAGCACGCAACATTGGATGGATGCATTCCCGCCGCCTCGAGACCCGCACTACGCCCGGCTATGTGCTTATCTCCTCAAGACGCAGACGGCTGCGGAGCCGCCGCACCCGCGGTCCGCTGCCGCCGCTGCGGCGACAGCCGGCCCCGGCAACCACCACTTCGAGGCCCCCGAGCTGCAGCGCATCGAGCGGCAGCTGGCAGGCTACATCGGACCGCTGGCGAAGCACCTGGTGAAAACGGCGGCGGCGCAGGCTGCCGGCGTCGAGGATCTCGTCGCGCGTCTCGCCCGCGAGCTGGATTCCGAATCGGAGCGGCGCGAGTTCACGCAGCGCTGCCAGGCCATCAGGCCGCTGACGAGTTAGTTCTCCCGGTTGGGCTCCACAAAAATGGCGATGCCATCGCCGGCCTCTCGAGAAAATAAAACCGAGGTGCCGACGCCGCGGACATACGGCGAGTGGGATGAATCAGTGCCGATGCCGGCGCCGAGCGCTGCCGCGGTTTGGTCCGACACCCCGTGCAGCAGAACGCCATTCGCACCGACGCTCGCGGCCGCCTCCTTGAGGCGCGTGACGACCTTGTCCATTTTGGCCGCCGCCGTGACCGCCAAGGAGCCGCGGCTCGACGCGCTCAGATTGGCGATCTCCCGGTAGGGGGATTCCGGCGGCTCCAGATAGATCTGAACCTGTGCCGGGGGGATGGCGGGCCGCGGTTGGCCGACGAGCACGATCTGCGACGAGGCACACCCGCCGAGACCAACTATCAGGGCGCCTGTCACGCCGAGGAATGCTCGCCGCTTGTTCATTCGTGCGATCCCCGCAGTCCCTGCGAGCGCTCCTCCGCGCGCAACGCGTCGCTCAATTGTTCGGCGCTTTGCTGGAACCGAGCCGTCCACTCGGGCAATGGCGGTGAGGGCGCTGAATGGGCGAGTCCGGCGAACAGTACTCCGGGATCCATCGGCCCGTCGGGTCCCTTGAACAGGCCGCGAACCACGACCATCCCGAGCACGCGCCGGCCGCGTACGAAACGATGTTCGATGAATCCCCACTTGCTGTCCCAGCCGATCAGCCGGGTATGAACCTCGAAGCGCTGAAACAGCTTCAAGTCGCGGCGAAATTTGGCGATCGCGTCGCCCACCACGGGGAAAGCCTGGTGCCGCCGTGCAACGGCCAGAGCGCCGCTGAGCATGAACCACTGCAGGCGGCCGATATCGGCAAGCGCCAGATAGCGGCCGTTGTTGACGTGCAGGTTCAGATCCAAGTCGTTCGGCCAAACACGCAGCGCCACCCGTGTGGTGGCGAATATATCGACCTTGGGCGCGCCGATGAGGCCGAAGCCGACACGAATCAAGCGCACCCAAGGAAACACGGCCCTGCCTTTCGTCAGTGATGGTTGGTGAAGTGTAACCGACCCGCAAAGGGTTTCACCCCGAGTCTATTGAACCCGCGGACAAAGCCGCGGAACATGGCTCCATGAAGCTCGAGATACTTCCCGTTACCGCGGATTTATGGCCTGCGCTCGAGGATCTCTTTGGGGAGCGCGGTGCATGCAACGGCTGTTGGTGCATGTACTGGCGGATCGGAGCGGACTATCGCAAGCGGCCGCGCGAGAGGAATCGGCTCGCTTTGCGGGAGATCGTCAAACGCGGACCTCCTCCAGGTTTGGTCGCGTTCGACCGCGATGTCGCGGTGGGTTGGTGCCAGCTCACGCCACGCAGCTCATTGCCGTGGCTCGATCGCACCTGGCGACTGAAGCGAGTGGACGAAGTGGAGGTGTGGTCGCTGTCCTGTCTTTACGTACGGATCGGCTACCGCAAGCGCGGCGTCACATCCGCACTGATCGCAGCCGCAATCAAAGCCGCGAAGCGTGCACGGGCTCCGCAACTCGAGGCTTATCCGCTGGACGCCGGCAAGACGCCGAGCGCCTCGGGGACCGGCTATGCCTCAACCTTCGCGCGTGCTGGATTTCGAACGGTTGCTTGCCACTTCGCCCCGCGGCCGATCATGCGCCACGATCTCAAGACTATCTCACGGCCTAGGCCGCGGCGGCCGTGACCGGGTAGCGCTATCGCAGGGTTTGTCGCCGATTAGCCAACTTCGACGCCGCACGAGCTTGCGTTACCGCCTAGAGTTCTCCTCGACTCCACATAACACATGCTTTCTCAAGGATTGTGCGGCGGCGCCGATGGTTTGGGGATCATTCACCTCATGAATATGCTGCTTTGCAAACCGCAGGAAACTCCATTGGCCAACGACCCCAGCCCATGATCCAGGCGCCTCCGGCAGGAGTTACCGGGTCGAGTTCCCCATTTGCGATCATTTGGATGTTTGCCGCCATCGTGCTGTGTCTGTTGATCCTGGCAAACTACAGCTTCGGGT
>CAVUYL010000027.1:0-9122 GCA_963745705.1 uncultured Gammaproteobacteria bacterium
GTGGCGAGCCTGAGTATGAAAGAGGCTGCGTTCTACAAGCAAAAACTGCAAACCATGCACCTGCTGTATCACTAGATAAGGGGCGTAAGATCTTTATGCTCGAGCGTGTCTTGATCGTGGGCCTCGGAAGTATCGGTAGGAGGCACGCGCGCCTGGTGCGCAGTCTCATTCCTGGCATACGAATCGGCGTGCTGAGGCGCGCGGGGTGCGAGGACGTCGACCAGTTCGGAATCGAGCAATGCTTTTCGAATCTGGCAGCGGCACTGGGGTTTTGTCCGCAGGCCGCAGTAATTGCAAATCCGTCCAGCCATCATGTGGAAACCGCATCGGCCCTGGCAAACGCAGGCGTGCATCTGCTGATCGAAAAACCGATCTCGAACAACGCTGACGGTGTTGCGAGGCTGATCGAGGAATGCCGCTCGCGCAAGCTGACCTTGATGACTGGCTACAATTTGCGCTTCCAGGAGTCGTTGAGGCGATTCCGCGAACTGATTGCACAACGGCGCGTGGGTCGAGTTTTATCCGCAAGGGCCGAGGTGGGCCAGTTTCTGCCAACGTGGCGTCCGGGTTCCGACTATCGACAATCGGTGTCGGCGCAGGCTGCATTGGGCGGCGGTGTGCTGTTGGAGGCAAGTCATGAGATCGACTATTTTCGCTGGTTGTTCGGCGAGGTTGATTGGGTGAGCGCGGTCCTGCGCAAGCAGAGCGCCTTGGAGGTCGACGTGGAGGACACGGCACATCTAGTGCTCGGATTTGCCGGTGAGGCGCACGAGGCACCGATAGTCGCCAGTCTCAGCATGGATTTTATCCGGCATGACAGAACCCGCTCCTGTACCACAATCGGCGAGACCGGTTCGCTGCGCTGGGATGCACTGACGGGCAAGGTAGAGGTCTTTGAGGAAGGTACAGACGCATGGCAGTGTCGTGTTCGCGCATCCCAAAATCCGCAGACGAGAGCTATCTCCACGAATGGCGTCATTTCCTGCAATGTGTCGCCCACGGTGACGCGCCGCTCATTTCAGGTTCCGACGGCCTTGCAGTGCTTAGGATCATCGAAGCCGCGCGGTTGTCTTGAGTACGGCGCTATCGTGCGGGTCGTCAAAGAAGAGAGGCCCAAGCGTGCAGCCCCCGGAGATCCGCGTGAAAGTCGTAGCGCTGATTTGCGCGCGGGGAGGATCGAAGGGTCTGCCGGGCAAGAACATACGGCCTCTGGCCGGTCGTCCATTGATCGCCTGGTCCATCGTCCAAGCGCGAGCGGTGCAGCGCATCGGGCGGATCATTGTTTCCACCGATTCAGAGCCGATTGCGGCGATAGCCCGTAGGCCGGGGCAGAAGTGCCCTCCATGCGACCGGCGGACTTGGCCCGGGACGATAGCTCCGAGTGGCTCGTCTGGCGTCACGCACTGCACTTCTTGAGAGAGTCAGGTGGTGCCTATCCAGAAACTCTGATCGTAGTGCCCGCCACCGCACCGCTGCGGGCTCCTGCAGATCTCGAGGCTTGCCTCGACGAGTTCGAAAAGGGGGACGCCGATGCCATCATCACCGTCACCCATTCGCATCGAAGCCCGTATTTCAACATGGTCAAGCGCCGATCGGACGGTACGGTGGGCTTGGTCATGCCCCTTGATGGCTCTTTCATCCGGCGGCAGGACGCGCCGGTCGTTTATGACATGACAACAGTAGCGTACGTGGTCAGGCCAGAATTCGTCATGACCCGAAACGGCATTCTCGATGGCCGCGTGCGCCAGGTGCTCATTCGCCGCAGCGGGCAGTGGATATTGATACGCCGCTCGATTTCAAGATTGCAGAGTGTCTCGTGTCGAATGATTTCGTTTGCCGCGCAAAGGTGCCGCCATAAAATTCCTTGAAATTCGGGAGCGCTTGCGATATTGGCAGGACGTCGATCGGCTGGGGCCGGACATTCCGCTCACACATTGGAGGTTAAATTTCAAATCGAGCATGCGCGCGCTGTGCAAGCGCAAATTCAAATATTTCGCCGACACTGCGGAGTTCCGACCGGGCGCATACGCCGTCGTCTGTTCCAGGATCAGCATTGGACGCCGCGTCGTTGTCCGTCCCGGCAGCCAGTTAATGGCCAACTCGTTTGCGGAAATTACCATAGAGGACGATGTGCTGATGGGATCGGGGATTCATATATACGTCGGCAATCACCGCTTCGACGACGCAAACATTCCGATAATCGACCAAGACTACTATCCATCGGAGCCCGTAATTCTCAAGAGAGGCTGTTGGGTTGGTGCAAATGCGATTATCTTGCCGGGCGTTACAATCGGGGAAAACGCGGTCATAGGCGCAGGCAGCGTGGTGACCAAGAGCATTCCAGATAGAGTGCTCGCGGCTGGATCTCCCGCAAGAGCCATACGAGAGATTGGCGGCAATCGCCGAGGTTCTTGATGCTGCAAAATAAGGTAGTGGTTGTTACCGGCGCCGCGGGGCGTATCGGTCGGGCTCTTGTGCGTTGCATAGCCGATAACGGTGGCATGGCAGTGGCGGCAGACATCGATGCAACTGCCGCGTCACGTGTCGCGCACGAGGTTACATCGGTATATCCAGGAGCCGCTGAAGCGGCGCCGCTCGATATTACGAATACGAGCTCGATCTGCGCGCTGATTGCGGATCTGAGCAAAAGGCATGGCCGTATCGACGCGGTGATCAATAGCGCCTATCCGCGTAATCGCAACTACGGACGCAAACTTGAAGATGTGACCTACGCGGATTTTTGCGAAAACGTGGACATGCACCTGGGCGGGTATTTCTTGGTGTCTCAGCAGTTCGGGTTGTTCTTTCGAGCGCAGGGTAGAGGCAACATCATTAATCTGTCATCTATCTACGGGGTGATGGCGCCCCGGTTCGAGGTCTACGCAGGTACGCTCATGACCATGCCGGTGGAATACGCAGCCATCAAATCGGCGATAATTCACCTCACCCTGCTATTTTGCCCAATATTTCAAGGGTCAAGGAATACGGGTCAATTGTGTGAGCCCCGGCGGAATCCGTGAGGGTCAGCAGGAGGATTTCCTGTTGAAGTACGACGCTCATTGCAACGGCAGAGGAATGCTCGAACCGCGCGACATTACGGGCGCATTGATTTTCCTACTGTCCGACGCCTCGGAATTTATCACCGGCCAGAATATCGTAGTCGACGACGGTTATTGCCTGTGATACGGAAGGTCATATACGTCTGCTTCGCCCGGCTAACCGACAAAATGGCGCGCGATTGGTATATCGATTGCTTGATCGAAAAAGGCGTGACTGTCGAATATTGGGATGTCGTCTCACTGCTGCGCGAGGAACATTCCGAACGCGGTACGCAGAATCCTGAATATCTGCATGTTTTCCGCACGTTCAGCGAACTCGAAGGCGAGCTGCGCCAATCGGAAAATCGAGACGCGATCTACGTAATGTTGATTACCTACGTGGCTCGGTTCGCTCGGATTTTTCGCCTGCTCTCTAAATACGACTGCCGGATGCTCACTTTCGCTTGGGGGGCGCTCCCGCGCGATGCCGCGTACAAGTGGCGCAAAGTGGCCGCATGGATGTCGATCCCTATTGAAGTGCGCGAAGGAAATTGTCGATAGATCAACGGCAGTCGCATTGAGAAAGCTCAAATTGGTCAAGCCCTTCGAAATCGCCTTTGTTGCTGGCGACGTACTGATGACCGGCAACAATTATGCCGCCAAGGTAGTGCCCATAAACTATTTCGACTACGACCAGTACGTGAAAGCGAAAAGTGACGGCGGCCACAGACTCGTAACCGGCCGCTATGTCGTGTTTCTCGATATCAATCTGCCATTTCATGCCGATCTCGCGTTGGGCGATTGGCCGCAGATCGATCCCGTGGCCTATTATCGATCCCTCAATCGGTTCTTCGGATTTGCTGGAGAGGGAGTATGGGATTGAGGTCAGTTATTGCTGCTCATCCAAAAGCCGACTATGACAAAACGACTTTCGAGAGGCCGGCAATCCTTTCGTCTGGTTACCGCCGAGCTGGTGAGAGACGCTGAATTCGTGCTTTCACATACCAGCACTGCGATGAGTTACGCAGTTCTCAATGCCAAACCTCTCATGTTCATTTATACCGCTGAGATGGCGGCCGCCTATAAGCGGAAATGCATCCGTGAAATGCTGACATATGGAGACTACCTTGATGCTCCCATCTACAATATCGATGCAGATTACAATGCGTAGCAAGTCTCACTGAGGCAGGTCAACCGTTATGAGCGCTGCAAGTACAATTTTCTAAGCTCGCTCAGTCGAACGGTACACAGATACAGGAGATTTTCCTGCGGGAGATCAGCATAAGTTAACGGGTGCCGTGCATTCTCCGGGTGCAACCTTGCATCGGCGTCCGCACCCCGGATCCGCGACGATCGACCGGTATTGGCATCCGGCGCAACTCAATAAGGCGGAATCTGATGTGTGGAATTGCCGGTTATTTTGGAGCCAAGAACATCGACCTGACGCTCGCGGCCGATGACGATTCTGCACCGTGGTCCCGACATGCAAAGCATCACTTCCGGCGCGGGCTGGAAGATTGCATTTAACAGGCTCTCGATCCTCGATATCAGCGAAAAAGGCATGCAGCCGTTCTCATTCGACGGTGTACTGTCGTGATGAACGGGGAGATATACAACTACGGGAATTGAAGGAGGAGCAAAGACTGGAATTTAGTGCCGTTCGGGAAGCGACGTTGAGATCCTGCCATTCCTCTACCAAAATATGGCATAGGGTTCCTGCATAAGCTGAACGGAATGTTTGCTCTGGCAATCATGGACCCGCGCGCCGGAAAATACTTGCTGATCCGCGATCGATACGGCAAGAAGCCGCTGTTCTACAAGCAAGCGGACGGCGATATCTACTTCGCCTCGGAACTTAAAGCGTTGAAGCAGCTCATGACGCTGCGACCAGACAAGACCAATATTGCGCTAAATATGAGCTGTTGGTTGTTGATACAGCCCCTCACTCCTTACGAGCATGTGTTCAACGTAAACCCCGGTCAATTACTCGAGTTCACCGGTAAAGTCGTGGTGGAACGTCAGTGGTATGAGCCGCGAATTAAAGCCGTGGAGCAGACCTACGAGGAAATCCAGGCAAAATTCATGTCCCTGTACCGGCAATCCATCGACTTGAGACTGAGAAGCGACGTGCCGGTGGGGATAGCTTTGAGCGGAGGCCTGGATTCGTCGTCAATGGCGTACTTGGCGCGTAAAGGTTCACCGGGTAATTTCGTGGCCTTCACGGCAAATATCGTGGGAAAACAGAGCTGGGAAGGATCGACGGACACCGAGAATCCGCGGCAACTGTGTAATGATCTAAACATCCGGCAGATTTCCACAACCGTAGATTTCGATTTCTGGGACCGGAATATCGTTGATATCGCGCGCAACTACGACGAAGTATTTCTGAACTCGGGAACGCTTATTTTTTACGCCATTTCCGCTGCCGCGCAAGCGCACGGTGTCAAGGTGTTGCTGAGCGGAGTGGGGGGCGATGAGCTATTCGGAGGCTACCCGTGGCAGGCCCGTATGCGATCGCTTCCGGTCTCCTGCCTGAATTCCGCACTGCGCCGGGCGTCCTCACGGGGCGCGAAAGTTCTGCCCGAACTCTGGTCGAAACTCGGCCCCGGAGCGGTGCGCAGCCGCATCGCTCGAATCTACAAATTGTACGTTCAATTTCAGGTATGGCACGCGCAGTCGCTGTCGGGCGAGTTCGTGCCTTTCATGAGCGACGTCAACCGGACGCGTAAGCGATCGAATAGAATCTCTGAGTGAAGACTACTTTCGCAGGTCCGTCGAGGCTGTCAGTGGCGACCCGTACAATCAGGTGCAATTCGCGAATATTTTCACGGTGATAGGTAATCAGAACTACCAGCTCGATATGTCGAGCATGCGACACTCGGTCGAGAACCGCAGTCCTTTGCTGGACGTCAATTTGGTCGAGTACCTAATGTCGGTTCCTGACCACTTAAAGAACGAGCATGGTCCGAAGTCTCTGATGCGCAAGATGCTTGCAGAATTTTTGCCTCAGTACATAACCAAGTCGAAGAAAAGCGGGCCCACGATGCCCCTCGATCAGTGGTTCGGAGACGCACCGGTGGCCAAGAGCGTGCGGCGTTTCCTGGTCGACAACCGGGAACTGATCGGCGAATACCTTTCCGGGGAGCTCGCCGGCCGCCTGCACGACGATGAACTGTACAGCGGACGAACCGGGGCCCTGCGGACATTTGCGCTGCTCGGCTTCGTGATCTGGGCGAAAATTAACATTGAACGCATTGTCGGTGCGCAGGCGCTCAGCTTCACCGAGCTGGCCCACGCATAACGCGGGGAACACTGATGCCTAAGGCTCTCATCACGACCGTGCCGTTTGCCGACCGCAACCGGTTGCCTCTGGAACTGCTCGAAGCAGCGGGTATCGACTTCGTGATCAACCCGCTCGGTCGCCGGCTCAAAGAGCAGGAATTGGCGGATATGGTCGCGGATTTCGACGTGCTGATTGCAGGCACTGAACCAATTACGGATCTCGTAATGGGTCGAGCGAGCCGGTTGAGGCTCATCTCGCGTGTCGGAATCGGTCTCGACAGCGTCGACCTGCTGGCTGCCCAGCGGCGGGGCATCAGCGTCGCGTACACACCCGATGCGCCCGCGCCGGCCGTCGCTGAGCTGACTTTTGGACTGATGCTGTCTCTCTTGCGCTCGGTACATGTCGCGAATTTGCAGCTTCATCGAGGCACGTGGCAGCGCCACATGGGCCGGCGCCTGGCGGAGGTGACCGTGGGCATCATTGGAACCGGCCGAATCGGCGCGCGGGTCCTGCGGAGAATCCCCGCATTTGGCACGCCGAGGGTCCTCGTCAACGACATCAAGCCGGATCCGAAACTGGTGCCGGAGCTCAAACTCGAATGGGTGGCGAAGGAGAACATCTACGCCCAAGCGGACGTGATCAGCCTGCACGTGCCGATGACCGCGCAGACCAAGAACATGATTCGCCGCGAGCAACTTCTGCAGATGAAACCTGACGCCCTGCTCATCAATGCGTCGCGCGGCGGGATCATAAACGAGCACGATCTTGCGGAGGTGATGCGATCCGGCCACCTGGGTGGTGCGGCCATCGACGTCTTCGATCACGAGCCTTACACCGGCGAGCTGGCGGGCATCGAGCGTTGCTTGTTGACGGCTCACATGGGTTCGATGTCGGTCGACTGTCGGACGCGCATGGAGATCGAAGCCACGGAGGAGGCGGTGCGATTCTTGTCGGGCCGTGTGCTGCAATCCCCGGTCCCGTCCGATGAGTATGACATTCAGCGACTCGGATTCTGAGCGCCGGCGATGCAAACAATATGTGTCGTTGGCGGCTCAGGGTTTCTCGGCTCGCACGTCGCGGATCAATTGAGCAACGCAGGGAATAGCGTTCGCATCTACGACCGAATGCCATCTCAGTGGCTTAGGTCGGACCAGGAGATGTTTGTCGGCGACATTCTCGACAAAGAAAGGCTGGCGCAAGCTATTCGTGGATCCGACACCGTGTACAACTTCGCGGCGATTGCGGATTTGAACGATGCACTGAATAAGCCCATCGAAACGGTGCAGGTGAATGTGCTCGGGACAGTCAATATCCTCGAAGCATGTCGTTTGAACTCGGTACGCCGCTTCATGTACGCCAGCTCCGTTTATGTATACAGCCGGGAGGGCGGGTTCTATCGCTGCAGCAAGCAAGCGGCGGAGCACTATGTAGAGGAATATCAAAGCGCTTTCGATCTGGATTACACGATTCTGCGCTATGGATCTCTCTACGGGCCGAGGGCGGACGCGACCAACGGCTTGTATCGAATCGTGCGCGACGCGCTTGCACGGGGCTCGATCAGTTACGACGGAAATCCTGAATCGATCCGCGAGTATATTCATGTGTCAGATGCGGCTCGCGCCAGCGTCTTCGCGTTGGGTGCAGAGTTTCGCAACGAGAGCGTCGTGCTGACAGGTCACCAACCGATCCGTGTGCTGGATCTCCTGAAAATGTTGGCTGAGATCATGGGGATTCCGGACTCGGTTAAATTCCGCGACGAGGCGTATGCGGGACACTACGTGCGCACGCCGTATGCTTATCTTCCGAAACTCGGCAGAAAATTCGCGCTGCCGCTGCACGTCGATCTTGGGCAGGGACTGCTGCAGTTGATCGACGACGTGAGAACCGCGGCGCCGGCGTCAGGTCCCCAGGATCGACGCCCGTGAGTGTGAGGGCCGCCATTAAGTCCGCGACGCGATCGCTGTCGACCTCAATTGCGAGGTCCAAGATCGGCGAGGTTTTGCTGGAGCAGGTCATCGATGCTGCGATGACCAGGACAAGGACGATCTCGCATAGAGATGTGGAACTGTCATTCAGTGTTCCGAACCGCTTGAGTCATTTTCGGGTTGCAACCTTTTCGACGAAGGAGCCTGAAACGCTCGAGTGGATAGATGCCATTTCGCCGGGATCTGTCTTGTGGGACATCGGGGCGAACGTGGGACTTTATTCTTGTTACGCAGCCAAGGCCAGAGGTTGTCGGGTATTCGCGTTCGAGCCGTCCGTGTTCAATCTCGAGTTGCTCGCGCGCAACGTCTGTCTGAACGGGTTGTCCGGGCAGGTCACCGTTGTTCCTTTACCCCTTTGCGAGCGCGTGACAGACAGTACATTGAACATGACCACCACCCAGTGGGGCGGGGCCCTGTCCTCGTTCGGAGTGGAGCACGGCTTCGATGGAAAGGCTATGGCAAAGGCGTTCGAGTTTCGCACGATTGGTCTTTCGGCGGACGAGTGCATCGTGAAACTGGCGCTGGCCTATCCGGAATACATCAAAATGGATGTGGATGGCATCGAGCACCTCATCCTGCGCGGCGCCACGCAGGTATTGAAGCGCGTTCGAAGTGTGCAGATCGAGATTAACGACGCGTTCGCGACCCAGGCCGAGGAGTCTCGGCTGTTGCTGGAGGACTCCGGCTTGCGCTTCGTCTCAAAGTCGCATTCGTCGATCATCGAGGATAGCGGCACATTCGATCGCACGTATAACCAGCTTTGGGCGCGTTGAATGACGGTACCCATTCTTGCCTTGCTGCAGGGGCGCACCACGC
>CAVUYL010000028.1:0-155674 GCA_963745705.1 uncultured Gammaproteobacteria bacterium
GACGCTGTTCGCTCGCCTTGAAGCTTCGATGGGATCGATACGCAGAAACTCGACCAGTGCCTGCTGTGAGCCCGTCAGCCGGCCTACGCCACCAGGCACCGGTGGTGGTCGGGTGCCAATGGCGATCTCGCCGAGTTGAGCGCGAAGCTGCCATCCGAGGAAGAGCCACCATAGTCACCGGCCATCAACTCGTTGCGGATCGGCACGAGCACGCTGAGCAGGCCGGGCTCGATGGCGACCCAGTCATCACCGGATTCGCTCTCCGACCATAGATCGATCACGAGATTTCCTCTCGCTGCCATAACAGTCGCGACGCTTCGACTGTCACGGATCCTACCAGTGAGAACGGCGCAATACTGCTTCGCAATCTTTGAGTCAAGTCGCGCGCTCGGGATGCGCAACATGAGTCAACGTGTGCCCCAGTTTGCGTAGTAGAGGAACGCATCGAAATGCTTCGCGACGAGTTCCCGCGGGTCCGCCTTGAAGTCACCCCATTCATACGTGTTGACCAGCCGGGTCGAGGTGATTGTCGCCCGGCTCGTAATCGACCGGAGCTGCTTCTGCGCGGTCGCACTGAGCGGGCGATCGATCGCGACAAACTCGTAGTATTGGAATTCGCTCATCGTGGGCAGACAGCATGAACGGAAGCCGGAAGAATCATTCGCCGGCAGCCCAGAAGCGGTATGCCTCGATCCACTCCGCGCCCGCCGGGCGAGGATTCGGGAGTGGAAGGTCGAGAATCGGAATCGTCTGCCGCGAGCGGTTGCGTCGGCAAATCGCTACGATTTCTCGTCATCTGTCATATCGATTCGCTCGACTGTCACCGTCGCGCCGAGAATCTCGGTATCAAAAGGGGTCTCGAGGTGCTGGTCGAGTAGTGTATAGAAAGCCGTTCGCTGCTCCGAGTCTCCATATGCGTCGACAATCGCTTCCCCGATCAAGGCCGCGAGTTTGGCTTTCCCGGGCGGCCACCGCTTGCGCTTCGCGCTCCTTCGCCGCGCTATCACAGGTCTTCCTCGAAATGTCGCAGCGCCTCCTGGTCGTATTCAACGGTTCGCTCGTCGACTGGCTCGGCAAATCCGAGAGGAGCCTCTCCGCGTGCATATCCTATGGCGCGGTACGTGGCGAGCCGCTTCTCAAACATCCGCAGTAGCATTGGGACCTGTCGGTCCACATAGTCATAAATTCTCACTTCGGTCTTAGCAGGGTGAAGTCGGTGGAGTCGACCGCTGTACTGGATCAGCGTGCCCTTCCAAGAGATGGGCATGCGGAGAAGAGTGTATCGAGCCGAGCGTCATCGAATCCCTCGCCGATGTAGCGGCCCGTTGCCAGGACAAGTCGCTCCGTCGTATCCGGAACCGACGCGAGTTGTTCAACGGAGCGATTCCTTGCCTTGGCGGTCATCCCGCCCTGCAGCACGATGAGGTGGCGCACAAAGCCGCGAAGTCGTTGGGCAAAGTAGTCGAGATGATCCTTTCGTTCGGTGAGCACGATGGGCGAGCGACCTTCCTGAACGGCCGAAATGACATCGTTGATGATGCTCGTGTTCCGAACGGCCGCCGCACCGCGTGGCTCTTCGCGTCTACTCGGAAGCGGACAGCCCCAAGCTGCATTTCTGTAATCGGATGGTGTCCATCGCGGCGCTGTGGCGTTGCCGTGAGTCCAACGAGATAGCGCGCCCTCACCGCGGACAGCACTTGCTCGAAAGACACCGCAGGCAAGTCATGGCATTCGTCGACGATCACGTGCCCGTAGCCGCCAACGAGATCGTCGACCTTGTCTTTGCGGGCTAAAGTTTGGATCATCGCCACGTCAATACGGCCGTTTGGCTGCGTTGGCCGCCACCGATATGGCCGACGTGTTTTTCGTCGATGCCCAGGAAAATCGCCAGTTGTGCAACCCATTGCTCAAGCAGAGGCTTTCGATGAACGATGATCAAAGTGCTGCAAGCACGCTGGGCGACGAGGTAGGTCCCGAGGACGGTTTTTCCAATCCCGGGCGGTCCGACAACACCCCGGTGTCGTGTTCAAGGAGCGCTTGGGCAGCGTCGCTCTGCACGATGGTCAACTCGCCACTGAACTTCAATTCCAGGGGCGAACCCGGGTGCCGTTCATCTTCAATCTTTAGGGTTATGGGGTGCTCGTTCAGCGGCCGCTCGGCCGCGGATAACAGCCCCGCGGCAGTGAAATGTACTGGGGGAGCTCTCAGCGCAGCTGATGACCCGTGCCGTGGTGGCGGTGGATAGGCGCATCCGCTGCTTCTTGTAGAACTCCGGGTTTTGGAAGACTGCGAGCCGCTTTAGCTGATTCAGTAGCGGAGCCGGCACGCCTGTCTTCTCGATATAAAGCCGCTGCGCGAGCACACCTTTCAAGTTGGAAGGCAAAGGACCAGTGATGGGCTTCGCTGGAGTCCGCCCCGACGGCAGTCGCGCCCACGGAGCCATCTCTTCCTGGTCATCGATTACTTCGGCGAACCGAACGCCGATCACCTGGTCGGTTCGAGTGGCTTCCCGCGCAACCTCCTCGGCTGCGCCGGGCTCGATGCGTTGAACGGACGCGAGGAAAGCCCATTGGTCCGCAAACGGCTCGAGTCGTTCGTCAATGAAGACGCTATTGCCTTGCTGCCTGGGCTCGTACTGGAGCGGTAGCGCAATGAGATTTCCAAAACCTCCGCGCGGCATCGTGTCCTGGTTCGGGAACAGGCGATCATAAGACTTCATGCTCAGCTCGTGCCTGCGACTCATCGTCTCGGTGATGAGATAACAGCCCATTCGTCTGGCAACGTTCGCGGAGACCGGCGCGGTGAAAAAGAACCAAGCGTGCGCGCCATTCCCAGAACGGGAGCGCTCGATGGCAACAGGAGTGCCCAGGGAGCGGCTGGTCTCGGCAAACGCAATAACATCTTCCTTCCAGAAGTGCTTGTCGAAATCGACCGCCAGGAAGCAACACGTTTCGTCGTCCAGGAGTGGGTAACAGCCCATCACGTGTCGGCCCCGCAGGTGATCGGCAACAATCTCGTCTTCGACCGGGACGAAGGCGGGATTCGCGCAATCACCGCATTTGCCTCCGGTCTTGAGCAGACAGAGCCCTGGTTCCCATTTGTTTGAGCACGCCGGAGCGTAACCGGGGTTGCCGGTTTTCCTGCTCACGAACCGGGTCGGGAAGACGTCCGTCCGACCTCGAAACAAGGATCGGAATAATTTGACCTTGTCACCAGGTGTCGCCGGCCCCTTGCCCTTCACGGCGGACGAGAGGGGAACCGATGGACGCGTCGTGGCTGACGTGGCAGCAAGCTCTGAGCGCAGCGATTCGATCTTGCCCGCGCTTCCTCCTGCGTGCGTTCAAGTTCCGCAAGCCGCGCCCGTTCGTTGGCGAGTTCCCCAAGGATGGCGTTTCTCGAGCGCATGATGAACACATCATATCTTCGGGCTGCGCGAGGATGGCGACGGGTGGCTATGCCCCGGGCGATACGCAACACCCCTGAAGAATGGCAGCCGAAGGTAGTTGCGCAGTTCGGGTGCCTGTCCGGGCGGAACGCCGGAACGGCGTGAGTGGTGCTGATCCTCTATTTGCGATTAATTCGTTTATTGCATATACTGCACTTAGAGGTAAGCCATGAGTATCACTGCAGACCGTGTAGCGCTGAGCGACCATGATGCGGCGCTGTTTGCGCAAGCCAGTCGCCTGATGAGCGAGGCGCTGGATCGTTCGGGCGCGCGCAGAATCACGCTGGTCGAAGAGAAGGCCGACGGCAGCGACATTACTCGTCTTGAGGTTCCGCCGGCCACATTGCGGTTGCTATCCCAGATCCTCGCGCTCATGGCTCGACAGCAGACTTTCGTTCTCTATCCGGAGTCGTCGGAATTGACCACGAAACAGGCGGCCGAAGTGCTTAGTGTCTCTCGCCCGTTTCTGATCCGTGTTCTAGAGGCTGGGGATATCCCATTTCGCAAGGTAGGTCGTCATCGTCGCGTGCTGATGAAGGACGTGCTGGCTTACAAGCAAACTATGCAGGTTAAGAGTCGAGCCGCGCTGGATGAGCTCGTCAAGCTCAGCGAGGAAATGGGCGGGTACGATCTCTGATGGTACCCTTCGATCGATTCACCGTCGTGTTGGACGCGTGCACGATATTTCCGATGCTGCCGCGCGATGTGCTTTTGACGCTGGCTACTCACGAATTCTTCAGTCCGAAGTGGTCGCCGCGCATTCGCGCCGAATGGACCCGCAATCTGTTGGCTCGAATGAGAGAACAGTCGGCCGACAGCGACGCCCAGAAGCGCGTGGAGCGTATCGTCGCGGCCATCAGTGAGGCATTTCCGGATGCTGAGATCGAGACTGAACTCGCCGAATCCATGATTCTCGAGCCTGTAAGTCCCAAGGATCGTCACGTCGTCGTGACGGCCATTGCGACCCACGCAGACGCGATCGTTACATTCAACGTGAAGGACTTTGCAGCGGCCCACTTGAAGGAGCATTTGCAAATCGAGATCATTCATCCGGACGACTTCATCATGGATCTAGTCGATCTCAACGAGAAACGCGCCGTCGCCGCTTTCCGCGAACTACGTGCGCGAAAGAAGAATCCTCCATGGGATCGAGGCGAATTAGTCAATCGGTTGCGAGAGGCTGGGCTAGTACAAACGTCGCTGTGGTTGAATACCCAAGATGTCGCTGCTCTCATCTGACGCTCGGATTTCTCGGAGTATCTGAGCGGCGATGCTCGCGCATTGCTGGTGGTCAGAAGTCCAATGCATCTGTCGGCCGTGCATTAAACATCGATCGGCGAATGTACTGATGGGTTTGCGCGCCTACTGCCAGCTCTACTGCCAGTGACGGGGAATCGAGGGGGAGTAGGGGGACGCGATTTGCATGGGAATCAGTAACTTGCTGATTCTTAAGGGTCTTCGGTCGAGTCAAAAGCCCATCGAGGGTTCGACAAAATCGCCGAATGCGATTTTGGACGACGCGCACGCGTCGCCCGAAGGGCGAGGGCCGAAGGCCCGAGTCAATCCCTCCCTTTCCGCCACTCCACCGGTCGGCGGGCCTGGATCAGCGCGAAAATGCGATGGAATGGCACTCGCTTGTCGGTGTGGTAATATTCGGCCCCTTGCGCGCCCGTAGCTCAGTTGGATAGAGCGCCTGGCTACGAACCAGGAGGCCGGGAGTTCGAATCTCTCCGGGCGCACCACACTTTCCTTGCCTGAGTAGCCGTCACGGGCACCGACCACTCAGCGCCGCAAATTCGAACTCCCGGCAGACGATCTGACTGATTGCCGGCGGCCAGTGGCTCAAAATCGAGACGCGCTTCAGGGGTCGCGCCAGCCTGTATTCGCCAATACGTGCTCGCGCGCGAAGGCATGCCCTTCGGCGCACCGATCGACATGTTTTCTCTGCCAACGCTCCGGCGGGTCGACGCAGAGAAATTGCCGAACCGCATGCGCATCTAGTTCTAGTTGTTCCTTAGTTTTGAAGTGGCGAGCACGAATTTGATCAGTCGCGCGCGGGTCGGCCGCGTAGCGCGGCCTCAAGAATGGGCTTGGTCCACTCGGGTGCGCGCTGCAATGCCTTGAGGTCATCGAGGGCAGGAGAGATGACTTGGCCGTCTTCCATCTCGAGCACGAGCACAGGGTCCGGCACGGTGCCGTCGGCGGCCGCCTCCGCGCTATTGTCGTAGACCTTGATATATGCCACGTGCGGCATGAGTTTGATGAGGTTCAGCTGCGCCATGCGGATAGCGCTCGCGGATTTTCTCTTCTGGAATGGGATGGCCACCTGCCGCAACGCGAGCCTTGACGCGCGCGATGTGCAGCTCGGGGGAAGACAGTCCGCAGAACCAAATCAAGACGTCATGCGTTTTTGCGGCCTCCAGAATCTTTGCCGTCACTGATTTGCCGCCCAGTGTTGTTTCGAAGGCATGGTTCAAGCCCTTCGCGATGGCTTCTTCAAGGCGACGCATGCCCTCCTGCCATGCGTACGCGTTCGCCGTTTCCTGGTCGCATCCGGTTGCGGCCTTGAGCTCACGAGCGAACGTATCGGGGTTGAACCAGGTTAATCCGTCGCGTTCGAGGAGGTGACCACCGATCGAACTCTTGCCCGCTCCGTTTACGCCAGCAAGGACGTAGAGAACGGGCCGCGTCATCAATAACCCGAGCCCGCTTTTACTTTGCCACCCAATTTGGCACGACCACGCATCGTCGACTGCAGGCGAGTTGCTGCGGACCGACCTTGGAGCACCGATAGACGCTCATCAAAGGTTCGCCTCGAGTGCTGCAAGCGTCGATTCGGTCTGAGCCTCCGACTGCTCTACGAGTTGCATGATGGCGTCGTACTCCGCCACGGGAATAATGACGGCCTCGGGCTCATCGTGATTGGTCACTACCAGCTTCCCCTTGGTCCGCAGCACATTCATCATTCCGCGCCACCCTAGCTTTTTCAGATCGGACGCTGGAGTGCGAGGCAGTTTCGCAAGGGGCGGAATTGCGGGCGGTTTTGCCGAAGTGGTCACAGGTTCTCCTTAAGCTCGCGATCCTAGGACTATTCTACCCCAATAGTCCATTTTAGGCATTTTACCCTTTATTGCCTATTTTGGCCATGCGGCCCAACCATCAGCCAACGTGGGCACCGGGCGCGCCAGCGCAAGCTCGCCCCCTACCCGATCCGAAGGGGTGAGCGGATGGTGTGGATTTCGATCAGTCTCGAGGGACGTCGGGGGACGGGTTGTCTCGGACGCATCTGGCGATGAAGATTCCGATGACGGGGATCCCAGGAAAGCGCTGCGATAGCAGTTCTTGGGCAACTTTAAAGTGCTTGCCGCTGTTCAGCACGTCGTCGACCACCGCGATGTTTGGCCGCGGCGGAGTTACGGCGTACGCCTCGTTGATACGCGTCAGTTCGTGAAGCGCGGCGTGCGAGAGACGATCGCTACTTTCGTGGTCCGCGGGGGTGCTTGCGGCTTGCTCGAGCATCGGCCGAATGTCGGCGCTGAATCTCGTGAAAGCCGCCTGCAGGAGCCAGTGGATACGGTCGTCATAATCTTGATGCCCAAGAACTTTAGACGCAGGCATCGGTATCAATGTGCCGTGCTGCTCTACCCAGGTGCGCTGGATAAGGCTGCGAAGTGCCGCGGCGGAGTGACTTATCGCCTGTAGTTTGTGGCGTTCGCGGCGTGGGAAGGGCCGGGAGGCGACTGCCGTTGTTTAGTTGGAACTCGATCTCACCGGCGGATTGAGCGGAGTTTCTTTTTTGACACGGTCTTTCCGGGGGCGGGAAATCAACACACTGAAAAAGGCAATGGCCGCGGCGACCGACAACCATGCACCCGGCATGGCGCGATTACCGGTCTCGTGGATGAGGTAGGTCACGATCGCCGGAGTGGAGCCGCCAATCGTTGTCGCCAGGCTATAGGCCAGCGAGAAACCGGCGGTTCGGACGGCGGCGGGGACGATCTCGGTCAGGTGCACGACCATCGCGCCGTTGTAGCCGGCGTAGATGAAGGACAACCATAGTTCGACCGTCAGCAATCTGATGAAACTAGGCTGATTGACCAACCACGCCATCGCCGGGTACGCCGTCAGAATCGCGAGTCCCGCAAAGCACATCAGTAGCGGCCGCCGGCCGATTCGATCGGAAAGAGAGCCCATGAGCGGCAACCAAATCAGATTCGACAGGCCCACGCACAGCGTGACCAGGAGCGCGTCGCTCTGCGACAAATTGAGTATGTTCTTGCCGAACGTCGGCGTGTAGGCCGTGATGGTATAGAACGAAACGGTGGTCATCAGAACCATGGCGACGCCGGTGGTCACGATGCGCCAATGGATCAGCAGGCTGGCGTAGATTTCGGCGGGCTTCGGGTGGTGCTTTCGGGCCGCGAATTCCTCGGTCTCCCGTAAAGTGCGTCGGATCATATAAATGAACGGAATAATCAGGCAGCCGACAATCAGCGGGATACGCCAGCCCCAGGCCTGGAGCTGGTCCGCCGGCATCAGTGTGGACAGCGCGTAGCCGAGTACGCCGGCGAAGACCACCGCGACCTGCTGGCTGCCGGATTGCCAGGACACATAGAAACCTTTGTGACCGGGGGTCGCTATTTCAGACAGGTACACCGAGACCCCGCCCAATTCGACTCCGGCCGAAAAGCCCTGGCAGAGCCGGCCCAGCACGACCACGATGGGTGCAAATAGTCCGATGGACTCATAGCCGGGCACCAGAGCGATCGTCAGCGTGCCCACCGACATGAGCGCCAGCGTCAAGAGCAAACCCCGGCGCCGACCTATATGGTCGATGTAGGCGCCGAGAAAAATCGCGCCCAATGGACGCACCATGAAACCTACCGCGAAGGTCGTCATCGAGAACATCAACGATGCGAATTCGCTGCTCGCGGGAAAATAAGCGCGGCCGATGGCGGCACTGAAATAGCCGAACACCATGAAATCGTACATTTCGAGGAAATTTCCGCTCGCGACGCGGATGACCGAGTGCAGCTTCTCCTTCCGTTGTGGGGGCGTCAGCATCCGCGTTCAGTCCCTCGCGCCTTGCGGCGCGAGGGCACAGGGCTCTTCAGAATTTCGCCTTGATGCCGGCGTAATACGTCCTGCCCACGACATCGTATGTCGCCGCATCGGTACGCATCGGCGCACTCAGCACCACGGGCGGACCCTTGTCGAAGAGATTGGTCAGCCCTATGTTCAGATCGATCTTGTCCAACAGGCGCCAGTGCGCCTCCAGGTCGAAGTAGCTGTAGGCCGGTACCGACGGCTCGCCCATGGTCGCCAGGTCATTCATGGTCCCGATATAGCGCCAGTGAAGTGCCGCCGAGGCCGGTCCGATGGCATAGCCGAACGCCGTGTTGCCCTTCCAGCGCGGGTGAGCCAGATCCGAAATGGTCGTGCCGTCCGCGGCGGCGACCGTGCCGGTATCGCCGAGGCCGCCGGCGAAATTCATATCGTTGATGCCGGGCACCCCCGCCACTGTCAACGCGTGCAGGTAGGAGATGTAGGACTGGATCTTGAACTGGCCTGAGTTCTCCGGCAGTCCCAGGTCGTCGAGCCCGAAGCCCCAGTGCCACTCGAAGTCGATTCCGTCGGTCGTATAGGACCCGATGTTCAACGAGAACTCCTTGCCCAGCGAGATGAAGCCATTGCTGTCGCGCTGGATCTGCTGGCAGTAGAAATTGCTCTCCGAGTAGGAGGGATTGGCGCCGTTGAGGTTGTAGCAGCGCGAGAGCACCGCATCGAGTCCGACGTTGCCGATCGCACCGCTGATTTTGATGTGGTAGTAGTCGACCGATGCGCCGAGGTCGCGCGCCAGCGGCGCGTCGAACTTCGGCGTCGAGCACGACGCCGAACGAGTAGGTGTTGGCCGTCTCGGGCTTCAGATCCGGGTTGCCTTGGATGATGCCGGGCGCCGAACTCACGCCATAGGTGAAGGTCGGCAGAACCGACGTCGGTATCCCCTGAGCATGGCACAGAGCCGCCACCTGCGCTGCATTCGCGCCGGTGCGATACGGACTGTTGTACTCGCAGGGGTCCACCGAGATGGAGTCCTGCGCCTGCACGGTGGGGTTGTACAACTCCTGCAGGCTCGGTGCCCGAATCGCGTGCTCGAAACTGCCTCGGAACGTCACCGCTTCGATCGTCTGCCAGTGGAAGTCGGCCTTGTAGGCGTTGACGCCGCCGAACAGATCGTACTGCGAATGGCGCGCTCCCAGATCGATGGCAACGTTCTTGGCGAACGGTGCGTCCTTCAACACCGGTACCTGCAGCTCGCCGTACACCTCACGCACGTTCTGCGTGCCTCCTGTGGAGCCGATCAGATCGTAGGACGGCGAGATGATGCCCGATGGCATGGTCGAGGGCAGCACGTTGAACGCCGGGTTCAAGTTCGGGTCGGCGTGATAGGTGAAGCTGTCGCCGCGGTAATCGACGCCGAGCGCGAACTTGAGCTTGCCCTCGGGGAGCGTCGCGAGCGTGCCGCTCAAGTCCGCGTCGATGAGCTTCTGGCTGATCTGATCCGTGTTGTGCGCCGTGCCCGTGGCGTAGGCCAGGCACCCCGCGCTCATCGGCTGCGCACCGAGCGGATTCCACGCGTAGCCCACGCAATTCTGGCCATTGGCGCCATGATAGTTCGCGAGGCCGAACAGGATGTTCTCGACCGCCGGCGTATTGATGTTGTCCGCCTGATCGTTGTCGAACAGCGTCTGGCCGTAGGACCCGTACACATTCCAGTTGATATCCGTCGCTCCGAGCGCACCCTTCAGTCCGCCGCTGATTTGATAATCGTTGTAGTTGAACGACTCGATTCGCCGACCCATCGGGGTCACCCAATCCTCCATCTCCAGCGGTCCGGAGCTCGGCATGGCGCGCGCGGCCAGAATGGTCTGCAACGCAGCATTGCCTGTGACGTACGGGTTGTTCTGCGGAATGTAGAAGTACTTGCCGGGACCCACGTACGAGGCACCCTGCAAATCCTGTGCGTTCGAGTGCATGAAATTGACCTGACCGTACGCCTGGATGTTGTCGGTGACATCGTAGGTCGTGCGCGAGAACATGTTGTACCGCTCCATCGGCACCTGGATCGCGAAGTACGGCCCGAGGTAGGACTCGATCGTGCTGCAGTCCGGAGTGTAGTGCAGCCCGAGTGTCTTATTGACGGGTCCCTGGTAGTTCTGCGCGCAGTTGCCGGGGCTGCGCGTGGTGAAAAGGGAGCCGTTGTTGTTGAAACCGATATAGCCGCCGTAATTGCCGGTGCCCGACAGCGGCGTCGTGCCCGGATAGCCGGCGAGCACCCCGTTGACCGCGGAGACGGGGAAGTCTCCGCCCAACTCACCGGAATTGAAAATACCCTCGGGCGGCCGTGGCACGCCGCGGTTGAAGGTCGAGATGTCCGAGAAGAATGACCGGTTGGCGCCGCTGATTCCGCCGCGCTGGTTGTACTCCAGATCGAAGATCGTGTTGCCGCGATGGTCGGCGAAATTGCCGCCCATCAAGATGCTGACGGTGTCTTCCTGTCCGTCGCCGTGGGTGGTGCCACCGTGCTGATAGGCGACCTGAATGCCGCTGAAATCCTTGCGCAGCCGGAAATTGACCACGCCCGCCATGGCATCGGAGCCGTACACCGCCGAAGCGCCGCCGGTGATGACATCGACGCCTTCGATCAGCGCCATCGGGATCACGTTGAGGTCGACCGCCCCGTTGGGATTGGTCGGCACCAGACGCTGCCCATCGAGCAGCACGAGAGTGCGCTGCGGACCGAGGCCGCGCAGGTCGGAGTAGGATTGGCCGCCCTCGAAGCCGGTCGAGCCCTGCACGTCGCCGACCTCAGTCATGCCCTGGGAGGCGGAGAATTGCGGCATCTGACCGAGAGCGGCGTCCAGCGACACCTGCCCCGTGGCGGCGATCTGCGCCGCGCCCACGGCGATTAGCGGACTATCCGATGTAGCACGCGCGTTGGCGATGCGGCTGCCCGTGACGACTACTTCCTCCAGCACCGCGTTCGCGCCGGATGCCGTGCCCGGCGTGGGCTCTGATTGGGCGCCGGCTGTTCCGGCCACGCAGAGCAGCAGGATTGCGGTCGCGTACAGCGGCAGTACGGATCGCGGCGGCGAAATGTGGATGGTTTCACCATCGAGGCGTCGTATGTCCATTATCCCCCCCGTCGTAGTTATTGATCATCTGGCGCTCGGGGTATGCTCGATCCCAAGCGACAGTGACCCGATCATGAGCGCGGGTAGCTTTCAAGAAGCTGTCAGGGAATCAGATAAATGAGACGCGGACACGCAGACCGCGGTTATGGGCTCCGCCGCTCATGGCGATCTCCGCGTTCAGAGAGGCGGCGAGGGATTGGACGATGGCGAGCCCCAGCCCGCTGCCCACGCGATTCTGATCGCGGTTCAACCGATAGAATCGTGTGAAGACCTTTTCCCGTTCTGCTTCCGGGATCCCCGGACCATCGTCCTCGACCTCGACGACATGCCTGCCGCGCTCGTCGAACAGCCTGACGACCACGTTGCCGCCGGAGTCGTTGTAGCGAATGGCGTTGTCGATGAGATTGGCGAAAATCTCGTTGACGGTAATCGGATTGGCTTGCGTCGGGAACGGCCGCGGCGCCGCTTCGAAATGAACGTCGATCCGCGCCTCCAGCGCCTGCGGCGCATGTTTGGCCGCGATCTCATGAATCACCTCGCGCAGATCGATGGTGGCCGCCTCTTTTTCGAGCGGCTGGCCGTCGGCGCGCGCCAGTTTCAGGAGCTGAATGAGCAGCCGCTGCAGCCGATCGGCCGCCTCCTGAATGTCGTTGAGCGAGGAATAGGCCGCGCTATTCGCCGGAATCAGGCCGCCGAGAACCGAGATGTGCGTACGAAGAATGGTCAGCGGGGTCCGCATCTGGTGGGAAGCATTCGCGGTAAAGCGGCTCATCGCCTGCTGCAGCCGTTCTGCTTCGAGTGCGCTGGTGCGCAAGGTCTCCAGCGCCGCCGCCATGCTGCCCAACTCGTCGGGGCTCTGCGTGGAGGGTACCGCTTCATCGAATTCACGGCGGCTCAAGCGGGCGATGGCGCCGATCAATATCTTCATCGGGCGGGCCAAGCGGCGCTGCACGTGGATGACGGCGAAAACCCCGAATGCGATGACCGATGTCAGGTCCACGCCGGCGATGAGCAGCACGCGAAATGAGGCGGCGCGGATGGCCTCGGCGTGCTCGTTCGCCTCATCCTGCGCCTGCTGCGCAATGGCGAGGATGGAGTCGAAAGGGCCATCGCACAGTTGCAGTCCAGTCGGCGCCGGCGACTGCGGGTCTGCCCGAACTGTCGAATCGCCCGACGATGGCATCCACCCTGGCCTGTGCCCGCCGAGTACTGTCGCGTGCAACATCGATGTGTTCGCGCAAAGCCCTCGACACTCCCGGCCGCAGCAGAAGTTCATCGAGGGTATGCCATGCGAAAGTGTAAATGGCACGATTTCCAGCCCAAAGGTCGAGCTGCGCTGCATCCAAAGGCAGGCTCCTGTCCACGTTGGGCCGCAACATCGAACATTGCAGGCCGTAGCGGTCGCGAATGGTCCATGCGGTGCGGCGAATCTGCACCATCTCGGCAATGATCGGGTCGCCGATCCGCACGCTGTTGCCGACCGCGGCGGAGGCGGTACTGAGTGCGTCGATCGTGCCGTGAATTGCGTCGCGCCAGTCGTCGATCACATGCAGATCACGGTCAGCGCGCGCGCGGCGCGCCTGTGCAGCTACCGTGAGTTGCAGAGTTTCCACTTTTTCCCAAGCGGATCGAATGGCAGCGGCGAATTGAACATGGCCGTCGAAATCCGTCGTCTGTAATGCCTCGAGGGCCGCTGTCACACTCCTTGACGCCTCCTGATAGGCGGCGTCGATCACGGGCCGCGGATCGTCCATCGCAATCAGGGCGGTGCTATTTTTCGGGACCTGGGCGCGAACCGTGACCAGTGCGTTGAACAGCGTCTGATCGGTGCTGGTCAGGTGGCTGATGCGACCGGCGAGTGCATAACGGGTCCATGCCTGAACGGCAAGGATCAGTGCTGCGACGAACAAACCGGTCATCAGAATACTCAGCGACGCGATCAGGAATTTCGTTATGGACGATTTGAACATTGTGTCCGACGGCACTCACTGGCCTGAACGTCATCGCAGGCCGCGAGGCGCAACTACCCCGGCGGCGCGAGGGTAAGTACCGGGCGGGTGTGCGGTAGATTCACGAAGCCTTGAGCATGTATCCCAGTCCTCGCAGGGTGCTGATCGACGGTCCATCCGGTTCCAGCTTCCTGCGAAGTCTCGCGATATGCACCTCGAGCGCATTGGGAGCGACGGCGTCGTCGTAGCTGAAGACCTCGGCGATCAACCGCTCCTTGGAAACGACCTCACCGGCCTTGGCCGTCAGTCGATCGAGAACCGCCCATTCCCGCCGCCGTAGCTGCAATGGCCGCCCGCAAACCTCGGCCGTTGCGTGAGTCCGATCGATGGTCAAGTTACCGATGACCACGATCGGGGAGGGATCGCCGTGGTCGCGGCGCAGCAGCGCCCGAATTCGCGCGCCCAGCTCGCCGGCGTCGAAGGGTTTCAATAGATAATCATCCGCGCCTAGATCGAGGCCCTTGACCCGATCAGTCACCTGGTCCCGGGCCGTCAATACCAGAATGGGAGTCTTGCAGCCCCGGGCGCGCAGCCTCTTGAGCACTTCAAATCCCGATATGTCAGGCAAGCCGATATCCAGTATGACCAGACTGCAGGGTTCCGAGTCCAACAAGAAGAGCGCGGTCTCGCCGTCCTTGGCGCTGTCTGCGGCGTGGCCGGCCGCTTTGAGAAGCGCAATGATTCCCCGCGACAGCGCAGGGTCGTCCTCGACCAACAGGATCCGAGCCATGAATGTCCTCCCCTTCCCGTGAGGATAGGGCCCGGGATGGAGGGATTGCAAACCCGGCTATTTTTTTGGGCTGAAGATCGCCGCGAGCTTCACGCTGGCCGGATCGAACACCGCGAGCAACGGGTGGCCGCGGCCGGTCAGCGGTATCGAATTCAGCTGATCGGTATCGAACCCTGCTGCCTGCATGCGCTCCTTGAGCCTCTTCTTCTCAGAGGGCGCGAAGTAGCCAATAGCGTCCACTTTCTTGAGTTGCTTGCGCAGTTCCGGCACGCCCTGTTCCCAGGGCTTGAAATATTGCGGCATCGAGATCACGTCGTCGCCGCCCGTGATCGCCGCCGTCACGATCTTTTGACGCGTATCGGAATCTTGCGGAAGCGGCGCCCAAATCCAGCGCGGCAAACTGTACCAATGGGGAGCGAACGCCGGGTTCTCTCGCCCACCGACCGCCCATTGCTCGGCGCCAATATCATAGGCCTGTACCAGCTGAAGTACGCCCTCGGAATAGGCGTAATACAGCGGCCTGCCGCTCCAGAGCGACAGCGAGCCGTAGATCAGTGCCACGAGCTGGACCGCTACGATCACCGCGATGTCGCGCACGAGCTCGCGCCGCGGCTTGCTCGCGCTGGCGACAATGAATGTCAGCAGCGGGCCCAACACGACGTCGACTCCCACCATCACCATGACGACTTGGGTGACGTCGGTCAGGTGCCAGCCCGGCCAGTGATACCACCCCACGTAGAGGCCGCCCAGTATCAGCGATAGCGCGGAGGCGCTCCCGAGCAGATGCAGTCCAAACGCCTTCAGTCTGAATTTCATGGCGCTCACGGTACGGCGATGCTGCGCTGGTAACCCTTCGCGGCCGCCGGCACCTGGGTCGCGTGGTGCCATAAGCGAAAGCCGCCGAGGAATGCAAAATCGTTGCTGCCGAGGCGCGCATTCTTCGGCAGCCGTTTCAATTTGCGCGCGTTGCCCCCGCCGATGACCACATAGTCGGGTTCCAGCGCCGTGCTGAGCTCTGCAACGACTTCGCTGACGATGCGGCTCCATTTCTTGAGTCCCATTTTTTTGAAGCCCTGCTCGCCGACCCATTGTTCGTAGGTGCGTCCCTTTTTATAGCGCAGATGCGCGAGCTCCATGGGCGCGACGACGCCATCGACGATCATGGCGGAGCCGAGGCCGGTGCCGAGACCGAGAAACAGCATTCGGCCGCCTTCGTAACTACCGACTGCCTGCATGGCTGCGTCGTTCATGACGTGGGTCGGTCGGCCAAACGCTCTGTGAAAATTGAATCCCACCCAGCCAGGCCCGAGATTGTGCGGTTCCGCCGCGATTTTGCCGTGGAGCACTATTCCCGGATACCCGATGGAGACGGCATCATAGGTCCAGTCCCCGGTGAGCTCATGCACCCGCGCCACCATTTGACGCGGGTTGAGCTTCGGTCCCGATTCGAATTGACGCAGCTCGCGTCGGCCGAAAACGCGCATCTTCACGTGGCTGCCGCCGACGTCGATGGCGAGTACTCGTCGGTGCCGCTTGGGTTTCATACTTTGCTTCGCATCATGGGTGCCAGTGATTGCCGAACAGGGTTATCCAGCTCAATACCAGCAGCGCCAGGAAAACCGTCTCCGCCGCGATGAGCGCGATCGCGGTGGTACCGACGGCCATCATTTCGCGCAAGCTGGTCTTCATTCCCAATGCGGCCACCGATATGACCAACAGCCACTTGGACGCTTCGGTCAGAACCGCGGCCACCGGTTTCGCGACCAAAGAGAATCCGTTCAGTGCGGCCAATATGACGAAGACAATGAGGAAGCCCGGCAGCAGCGCGACCTTGTCCTGGGCGGGTTCTTGCTTGCCGTTGCCGCGTGCCGCCACCAGCGTGATGATCAAGACCACCGGCAAGAGCATGGCAACCCTCATGAGCTTGACGATGGTCGCCGAATCGCCCGCCTGCGGCGAGGTGGCATAGCCCGCCGCCACCACCTGCGCGACATCGTGGATCGATCCGCCGAGGAATCGCCCGGTTTGCAGCGGATCCAAGTGTAGATGCGACAGCAGGGCCGGATACAGGACCATGGCGATCGTGCTGAACGTCGTAATGCATGCGATCACCACCACGGTATCGCGCTCGGAGTCTTTACGGGGCCATGCCACCGCGATGGCCATGGCCGCCGATGCCCCGCAAATGCCGACGGCGCCGCCGGAGAGAACACCGTATCGGCCATCGAACTTCATCGCTTTGGCAAGAGCCCAGCCGAAGCCGATGGTCAGCGGCACGGTCACGATCACCATGGCGGCAGTCGACCAGCCCAGTTCCCCGATCTGGCCAAAGGTAATGCGCAAACCGAGCAGCGCGACGCTGATGCGCAGCAGTGTGCGTGCGGAAACATTGATCCCGGGCGCGTAGCGCGCTTCCACCGACAATTGATTCAAGGCCATTCCGAGCAGCAGGGCAAAAATGACGGGCGGCGCGTGGTAATGATCCGAAAGGTAGGTCGCGGCCAGCGCGACGATCAGAGTGGAGGCGATTCCTGGGGCGATGATGCGGCCGCTAGCGCGAAGGGTGCTGGGGCGCCAGCGGTCGATGAATGCGGAAAATTCCATTAGGTGGATCTTACCCGCCGCAGCGCATCGCGCCAGCCGGAGATTTGCGCCGCGCGCTCGGGCGCACTCAAGTTTGGCGCGAAACGCGTTTCGGATCGGCCTAACGCCGCGATGTCCTGCACGGATCGATAAATGCCGCAGCCCAGACCCGCGAGGCACGCGGCGCCGAATGCCGTGGACTCGGCATTTGCCGGCCGCCGGATCTCCATTCCCGTGAGGTCGGCCAAGCGTTGCATGAACAGATTGTTTTGCGACATTCCACCGTCGACCTTGAGGCTCTCGGACCGCTGACCGTCGGCGGCCATCGCATCCAGCAGATCGAAAGTCTGATAGGCGACGCTATCCAGGGCGGCGCGTGCGATCTGCGCGCGCGACGTCGCCCGCGTCAGCCCGAGGATGGCGGCGCGCGCATCGGGATCCCAATAGGGCGCGCCCAATCCCGTGAATGCCGGCACCAGGTAGACGCCGCCGCTGTGCGCGGCGGAGGCGGCGAGCGCCTCTACGTCCGATGCCTGCGTGATGAGACCCAGTCCGTCGCGCAGCCATTGAATCGCGGCGCCCGCGGACAGGATCGAACCCTCCAGCGCATAGGTGACCGCGCCATCGAGCCGATAGGCGATGGTGGTCAGCAAACGGTGCTTCGAAGGCACGAGTTGCCCACCCGTATTGAGCACCAGGAATGCGCCGGTGCCGTAGGTGCTTTTGACATCGCCGGCGGCAAAGCATCCCTGCCCGATCAGTGCCGCTTGTTGATCGCCCGCGACGCCGTGGATCGGCAATGCACGGCCCAGGACCGCCTGATCGGCGACGCCGAAATTACCGGCACTGTCCCGAACCTCCGGCAGAACGCTCATCGGCACGTTGAACATTTCGCATAGGGTCTCATCCCATCGACCCCGCTCGATGTCGTACAGCGCCGTGCGGCTGGCATTCGTCGCGTCCGTGAGATGCACGCGGCCGCCGGTCAGTCGCCAAATCAAGAAAGTATCGATGGTGCCGAAGGCAATGTGTCCGGCTGAGGCGGCCTCGCGCGCGCCCGGCACGCGATCCAGAATCCACGCAATTTTCGTTGCCGAGAAATAGGGATCGAACCGCAGGCCGGTTTTGCGGCCGATGTCGCCCTCTCCATGGTCGCGCTCCAATTGCCGACACCGGTCAGCCGTGCGGCGGTCCTGCCAAACGATGGCGTTGTACAGAGGCGCGCCGCTGCGCCGGTCCCATAGAACCGTCGTTTCCCGCTGATTGGTAATGCCGATGGCGGCCACCGGCTGCGTTTCACCGAGCCGCTGCAGGACGCTGCGGCCGGTGTGTACCACCGTGGCCCAAATCACTTCGGGGTCGTGCTCCACCCACCCCGGCCCCGGATAGAGCTGCTCGAAGCTTTCCTGCGCCACCGCCAATACGTCGCCCGCGGCGGAAAAGCCGATGGCGCGCGTGGAGCTCGTCCCTTGATCGATCGCCAGCAAAATGTCGTCGGGCACTACGGTTCGTCTTTTTTGAGCGGTGAGATGAGTCGAGCCTGTGAGGATAGCTGCTCGCGAGAGAGGCGCAAGCCGGGCCGCGGCAGTGTCCGCCGTCGTCCGCGGACACTGTCCGCGGACACTCCATCCCGCTCAACGAAATTTAATCATTTAAAAAACAATTACTTATGAATTTTATTACCTGGCACGCCGCTTGCTCTGTCCAGCCATAGTGATCGAAGTCAAGAGACAATCGTGAAGATGATGCGGTACTCGCTGGCCTCGTTGGCGATGGTTTTGGCAATCGAGAGTGCCAACGCCAACGATCTGAAAGAGCTGTATGAGCTTGCGCTAACGCGTGATGCAGCGTTACAGGCCGCCGGTTTCCAGCGCGACGCCGCCATCGAGGCGCGACCCCAGGCGCTGGCGCAATGGCTGCCGCAGGTGTCGGCCAGCGCATCCGCAACCCGTGAGCGCGTGGGCTTCGACGCGGCGGGTCAGTCAACCGGCAGTCAGGCGGCTGACTGCGTGCTCAGCGCCGTTGCCGGAGTACAACATTGCTACGGCACGGCGCGCGGTCTCGGACTCAATATGTCGCAGACCTTGTGGAGCTTTCAGGCTTTCAGCCAGCTGAAGGAAGCGAATCTTCAGGCCGCCGCGGCCGAGGCCAGCTTTCGCGGCGCGCAGCAGAACCTCCTGTTGCGGGTCGCGCAGGCCTATTTCGCCATCCTGTCGGCTTCCGATCAACTCGCCACCAACCGAGCGGAGCGCGACGCTTTCGGCACCTTGCTCAATCAGGCCAAAGCGCGCGAGCAAACCGGTGTCGGTCCGCGCAGCGATGTCGCACAGGCACAAGCGTTCTACGACGCAACCGAGCAGAGCGTCATTGATGCGCAAAATGCCCTCGACGATGCGAACCTGGCCCTCAGTGAGATCGTCGGGCAGCATGCCGCGGCGATAGCGCCGCTGCGTCAGGAAATACCGCTGACGTCTCCGGATCCTGCATCCCCCGAAGAGTGGGTGATGTCTGCGAGGCGGGAGAATTTCGATGTCCGGACCGCCGAACTCAAGATGGAGGCCGCATCCCGCGACATCTCTGCGCAGCGCGGCAGGGGTCTGCCGACTGTCTCGCTGGCGGGCTCGAGCTCCAAATTAATCCAAGACGATGTGTTGGGCGGCAATCAAACGCTGGACACGGTGGGCGTGTCTTTCAGCTGGCCTCTGTTTCAAGGGGGCGCGGTGGCATCGGCGGTTCGCCAGTCGCGAGCACTGTACCGGCAGGCTCAAGCCGCGTACGACGCGGCGCAGCGCGATACCGAGCGGCAGACGCGAGCGGCCTTTCGCGGCATCGTCAGCGGTATTCAACGCATCGGCGCCGCGCGCCGCGCGGTCGATTCGGGGCACGAAGCGGTCGAGGCGAGTCGGCGCAACGTGGAGTTCGGTACCGGTACCGAGTTCGACCTGCTGAATGCGCAAAATAATTACTATGCGGCGCGGCGCGCTTACAGTCAGTCGCGCTACGACTATTTGACCAACGTGTTGACGCTCAAGCAACAGGCCGGACGCTTGATGGAGCGCGATCTGACCGCCATCGATGACCTGCTCGTGGAGAGCGGTTCATGAACATCCCGTTATTAACCGAGGATACTGCCATGCGCTACGACATTCACGGTCACGACCCTGAAATCGAGCTCGAGAACATGTGGAAGCGGCTTTGGTTGTCGTTGATCGTCGTGCTCGCTGCCATGATTGGACTCGGTGTTGCCTTTGCGTCGCTGCTGAACGCCTACGATCAGACGCATTGCCGTTATTTGACGAACGTGCCGGCGATATGGCGTCAGGCCGGTCTCTTTTGACATGCGGCTATTACCCAAGGAACCCGTGATGCTGCGTGATACGGCAGGACAGGATCGCGTGATCGAACGCGCAAGTCCTTGGGTGCGTCATCGGACCTCGATCATCGTCGGAATCGCGGTGATCATCGCGCTCGGGTTCCTATTTGGCTACCTGCTGCGCTACGCGGGCGCGGGTGCCTCGGTCGACCGCTCGCGACTGTCGATTGCCACGGTCGAGCGCGGCAGTTTCGTGCGCGACATCGCCGCCGACGGCCAGGTCGTGGCTGCGGTCAGCCCCACTCTCTATGCCAATGCCGTTGGGACGGTCACTCTCAAGGTGCATGCGGGCGACGCCGTGACCAAGGATCAGGTTCTCGCCATCGTCGACAGTCCGGACCTCACCGCGAAACTGTCGCAAGAGGAGGTGACGTTGGTCAGCCTTCGCCTCGACTGGGAGCGCGCCACGCTGGATGCGGACCGCAAGCTTACGCAGCTTCGCGATGCCTACGATCAAGCGCAAGTCGATCATAAAACCGCGCAGCGCGAGCGCGACCGCAGCCGCAAGGCCTACGAGCTCGGCTCCTATTCGGAACTGCAGGCGCTGAAGGCGGAGGATTCGTTGGAAAAGGCTCAATTCGCGCTCGAACAGGCCAAAACGAACTACGAATCGCAACCCAAACAAAATCGATTCGACATCGACAGCAAAAAGGCGCTGCTCGATCGCCAGCAATTCCTGGTGACCGATCTCAAGCGTCAAGTCGAGGGACTCAACGTTAAATCGCCCGTTGACGGTCAAGTCGGACAAGTGCAGGTGGCCGATCGCGCGAGCGTCGCCAAGGATGCCCCCCTGCTTACCGTGGTGGACTTGTCAGCCCTCGAGGTGGAGATCAAGGTCACGGAGAGCCTGGCCCGCGATCTGCGCCCCGGCATGAGCGCGGATCTCGAGGGCGGCGGTCATCACTGGCAGGGGAGCGTGAGCGGCGTGTCGCCCGAGGTCGTCGCCGGGCAAGTCACGGCGAGACTGCGCTTCGGCAACGAAAAGCCGGCCGGCCTGCGGCAGAGCCAGCGGCTGTCAGTTCGAATCTTCATCGACAAGCGCGACAACGTGCTGATGGTCGATCGCGGCGCCTTCGTGGATCAGGAAGGCGGCGGGTTTGCCTATGTTGTGCATGGCAATGTCGCCGAGCGCCGGCCGGTGCATCTCGGCGCCTCCAGCATCGCTAAAGTCGAGATTCTCGACGGACTGGCGGTGGGCGATGAGATCGTCATTGCCGGCACCGATGCTTTCAACGGCGCGCAACGCGTGATCCTAAGCCACTGACATGACACCCACCAGCCGCAAGAGGCCACCATGCTCAAAATGACTCATTTATCGAAGGCGTATCGCACCGAAGTCGTCGAGACCTTCGCCTTGCGGGACTTCTCGATCCACGTGCGCGAAGGCGAGTTCGTCGCCGTGACCGGACCATCCGGCTCGGGCAAGACCACGTTCCTCACCATCGCCGGGCTGCTCGAGGAGTTCAGCGGCGGCGAGTATCAGCTGGACGGCGCCAATGTGCGCGGTCTGAACGACAACCAGCGCTCGAAACTTCGCAATGAAAAAATCGGTTTCATCTTCCAGGCCTTCAATCTGATCGCCGACCTGAACGTGCAGGACAACATCGATGTGCCGCTGCGCTATCGCGGTTTCAACGGCGCCGAAAGACGCCGCCGCATCGGGGAGGCGCTCGGCAGAGTAGGGCTGTCGGCGCGCTCGCGTCACTATCCGGCGGAATTGTCGGGCGGCCAACAGCAGCGTGTGGCCATCGCGCGCGCGCTCGCCGGATCTCCGCGGCTTCTGCTGGCGGATGAACCCACGGGCAATCTCGACACGCAGATGGCGCGCGGCGTTTTGGATCTGCTCGAGGAGCTGCATCGCGACGGCGCCACCATCGTCATGGTGACGCATGATCCTGAGCTGGCGGTTCGCGCCCAGCGTGAGGTCCACATCGTGGACGGTCAGGTCGTGGATTTGGCTGCGCAACCGCGCCTGGTTGCCAGCGCGAATGCCGGCATATAGGAGCCTACCGTGTTCAACTACTACTTCGGCCTCGCCGTTCGCAGCCTCAAGCGCAACCTCGTGCTCACCGTGCTGATGATATTCGCCATCGGCGTTGGGATCGGCGCCTCCATGACGACGCTGACCGTCTTTCGAGCCATGGACAACGATCCCATTCCACGGAAGTCGCGCCAGCTGTTCGCCGTGCAAATCGACAATTGGGGACCGAACGGCAACAGCGTCGTCACCGGCGATGCGGAAGGATTTCAACCGCAGATCAGCTACCTCGACGCGAGCGGGTTGATGAACGCGCGAGCGGCCCACCGGCAGTCGGCGATGTACGTCACGGGTGCCGCCCTGACGCCGCCGAATGCGGACATGCTGCCCTTCCAGGTGCAAATTCGCGCGGCCTACAGCGATTTTTTTGCCATGTTCGATACCCCCTTTCTCATGGGAGGGCCGTGGAGCGCCGCGGATGACGACGGGCGGGCGAACGTCGCGGTCATTTCGCACGAACTCAACGACAAGATCTTCGGCGGCGCAAATTCCATCGGCAAGACCGTCAATCTCGACAACCGCGAATATCGTGTGGTCGGCGTGCTGGGCCTGTGGGATCCCATTCCGAAATTCTACGACCTCAACAACAACACCTACGGCAAAGGCGCGGAAGTGTACCTGCCGTTCACGCGCGCGATCGACGGGCAAATGCCCGGTTGGGGCAACAACAATTGCAACGGCCGCAACGTCGAACCGGGCTGGGCAGGCCGATTGCATTCCGAATGCGTCTGGCTGCAATTCTGGGTGGAGCTCCCCAGTGCCGCGGATGTTGAGCATTACCGTACGTTCTTGAACAATTATGCGTCGGATCAGCAGCGCTCAGGCCGCTTTACCTGGCCGGCACACACGCGGATTCGCGATGTACGCGACTGGCTGGTTTATCAGCAGGCGGTCTCGAAAGAAGTTCGAATACTGGTCCTGGTCAGTTTCAGTTTTCTGCTGGTCTGTCTGCTCAACGCCATGGGATTGATGCTGGCAAAAATCATGGGGCGAGCCGGCGACATCGGCGTGCGGCGCGCGCTCGGCGCCAGTCGCCGCGCCATCTTCGGACAGTGCCTCATCGAGGCGGGCGTCGTGGGTCTGGCGGGCGGCCTGCTCGGACTGGTTCTTACCGGTTTGGGTCTCAAGGGTCTACGCTCGCTGCTATCCGAGGACGTGGCCAGGCTCACGCACTTCAGTCCCTCGGACATCACCATTGCAGTGATCCTGGCCGTGGTGGCAACCACGCTCGCCGGGTTGTATCCCACCTGGCGGGCGGCGCAAGTTCAACCCGCCTGGCAGCTCAAAGCACAGTAGAGGATCTCCCCATGGAATTTCGACCCATCCTTTCGGCCATGCGTCGCAATAAAGCCGGCGCGATCTTGATCGCCGTGCAAATGGCCATCACCCTCGCCATCCTGTGCAATGCCTTGTTCATCATCGAGCAACGGGTTGCCTCGAGCCGGCGCCCGACGGGCGCCGATGAAGCCAATGTATTCGTCATCAAAAATCAATGGGTGGGCAATCCACCGGATGCGTCTGCCCGTTTGCAGGGGGACCTCGCGGCTTTGCGGTCACTGCCGGGTGTGCTGGATGCCTTTGCGACGAATACATATCCGCTGAGCGACAGTGGCTCGACCACGGGGCTCAGCTTGCATCCGGACCAGAAGAATGCGACCGCCCTGGCGGCGATCTATTTTGGCGATGAACACGCAATCGCGGCACTGGGTCTAAAACTCGTTGCCGGGCGCAACTTCAATCCAGCGGAGGTGGTGGACAAACTGGGCTACACGGACTTGAAGGCTCCCAGCGGAATCATCATCACGCGGGCCCTGGCGGACAAGCTATACCCAGACGGCAATGCCTTGGGTCAGAACGTCTACGACCTTGCCCAGCGTGGTACGGAGCTCATCATAGGCATCGTCGACCAATTGCAGGTGCCGTGGGTCGCGGCGGGCGGATGGGGCAGTCAGTTCAACGACAACTCCATCATCGAGCCCTTCAATTTAATCAGCCCATACCCTTACATGTACATCGTGCATGCGGAACCCGGCCGGGTGTCTGAGCTCATGCAGGCGGCGCCAAAGAAACTCTTCGATATCAGCCGCGCACGCGTCATTGAGAAGACCCTGACACTCACCACGGCGCGCATGGAAGCCTACAAGGACGATAAGGGCTTGGCGATCATTCTCGGTGTGGTATGCGCTGCCTTGTTGGCGGTCACCGCATTCGGGATCGTGGGCCTGACGAGCTATTGGGTGGCGCAGCGGCGGCGCCAAATCGGCATCCGCCGGGCACTCGGCGCCACGCGCCAGGCCATCGTTCAATACTTCCAGACTGAAAACCTGCTGATCGCGGCTGCCGGTGCGGCCATCGGAGTTGCCTTGGCGGTCGCGTTGAATCTATGGATGGTCAATGCCTTTGCAATGCAGCGCCTGGACGCCGGCTACGCCCTCATCGGCGCGATCGTCGTGATGATTCTCGGACAAGCGGCGGTGCTCTGGCCGGCGATGAAAGCGGCGTCCATTCCACCCGCGTTGGCAACGCGCGCCGCGTAAATCCGGAACGCCTGGTGTGATTCCGCGCCGCAGCCGCTAACATGCCACCATGCGCACCGTACTCGTCATCGATGATAACCCGGCAGTGGCCCAGGCACTGTCGCTGCTGTTCGGTTTGCATGACATTCGAACGCTGACGGCATTCACGCCACAGAAGGGCCTTGCGACGTTGGCCCGCGAGCGCGTCGATCTCGTCATCGCCGATATGAACTTCAGCGCCGACACGACCTCGGGCGAAGAGGGGACGGCGCTGTTTCGTGCATTGCGGGCCAACCAACCCGACTTGCCGGTCATCCTGCTCACGGCGTGGACCCATCTGGAATCCGCCGTGCAGCTCGTCAAGGCCGGCGCCGCGGACTACATCGGCAAGCCTTGGGATAACGACAAGCTGCTCGCGACGGTGGAGAACCTGTTGGAGCTTGCGGAAGCGAACCGCGAACGGCAACGGCTGCAAAACGAACTGCGCCGTCGGCGCGAGCGCCTGGCGGAGCAGTATGATTTGCGCGGCATCGTTTTTGCCTCGGACGCCATGGAGCGCGCGATCGAACTTGCCTGTCGCGTCGCGCGCGGCGATGTGCGTGTGTTGATCACGGGACCGAACGGTGCCGGCAAGGAGCGCATCGCGGAGATCGTGCACGCGAATTCATCGATCCGCGGCGGGCCTTTCGTTGCGGTCAACTGCGGCGCGATTCCCTCGGAATTGATCGAGGCGGAGCTGTTCGGCGCCGAAGCCGGTGCCTACACGGGAGCAGGCCGCGCCCGCCCCGGGCGGTTCGAGACGGCCGATGGCGGTACGCTGTTCCTGGATGAGATCGGCGATCTGCCGCTTGCCGGCCAGGTGAAACTGCTGCGCGTGCTCGAGACCGGTCAGTTCGAGATGCTGGGCTCGAGTCGGACCCGCAGCACCCGGGTTCGGGTTCTGAGCGCCACCAACGCCGATCTTCCCGCGCTGATCCGCGACGGGCGATTTCGCGAAGACCTGTACTACCGTCTCAATGTCATCGAGATCGCCGTGCCTTCCTTGGCGGACCGGGCCGCCGATATATTGCCGCTGGCCCGGCATTTTCTCGGTCAGGAACTGCGGTTGAGCGACGATGCCGCAGCGGCTCTGATGGCGCATGACTGGCCCGGCAACGTGCGCGAGCTGCGCAATTCCATCGATCGCGTCAAGCTCCTGGCGCGCGAAAAAATCATCACCGCCGCTGACTTGAATTTGCCGCCGGTGCACCGCGCGCCGGAGGGCGAGGCGATGCGTCGCGACGCTGAGCAGCCCGGCCGCGACGCGATCGAGGCCAGCCTGCGCGAGGCCGGGGGTAACATCAGCCGGGCCGCGCACAGCCTCGGCCTGTCGCGCCAGGCGCTGTACCGTCGCCTGGAGCGGTTCAACCTGCGGCCTCCCGGCGGCGGCTGAAGCGCCGATGAACCTGAGTCTCCGGCGCACGCTTAGCCTGAAAGCCAAACTGGCGGCATTGCTCCTGACGGTGGTCGCTCTGGCTGCCGCGCTGGGTGCGTGGGCCGCGCATGCGTTGGGCAGCGTGCTTCTGGCATGGTCGTTGATCGTCGCGGCCGCGGCACTGCCGATCTGTTGGCTGGCGGCGCGCGTGATGCAGCCCATTGGGCAGATGCTGCGCGCCCTGTCCAGCACCGTGGCGAGCTACCGGGAGGGTGATTTTAGTTTGTCCCTGGTCGTCAACCGCGGCGATGAACTGGGCGAATTGATGACGGCTCACAACGAACTATCCGCGGCCCTGCGCACGCAACGCGCACATCTGGTGCAGCGCGAGTTGTTGCTGGATACGGTCATGCAAAACTCGCCCGTGGCGCTGGTGTTGGTCGACGCGCATGAGCGTATCGCCTATGCGAACCTCGCGGCGCGCCACTCGTTGAGCGAAGGGCGAAGCCTCAACGGGTTGCGCTTCGGCGACGCGCTGGCGCGTGCGCCGCCGGCCCTGCGCGACGCCGCTGCCGCGCACGGGGACAGCCTGTTCTCGACCGAGATCGAGGGGGTCGAGGAGACATTCCACCTGTCGCAGCGCGCCTTCATTCTGCAGGGACGCACGTTTCGGTTGTACCTCCTCAAGCGGTTGACGCGCGAGCTGTCCCGCCAGGAAGTCTCGACGTGGAAGAAGCTGATTCGCGTGCTGAGCCATGAACTCAACAATTCATTGGGACCGCTGTCGTCGCTGGCGCACTCCGGCGCCGAAATTGCCCGGCGCGGTGACTATTCGACGCTGCCGACCGTGTTCGCGGCCATCGCCGAACGCGCCGAGCACTTGCACCACTTCGTCAGCGGCTATGCCACGTTTGCCAGATTGCCCGCGCCCCGCCCGGAACGCGTCGAATGGGCGGCATTCGTGGCAGATCTCGCGCGCCAACAACTTTTTACCACCGCAGCGCTTCTTCCCACGCTGCCCGGCTGGTTCGATCGGGCGCAAGTCGAACAGGCGCTGATCAATCTACTCAAGAATGCGCACGAGGCGGGAGGGCCGGAGACCGAAGTCGAGATCCTGATCATCTGTGTGGGGGCTTATCAGCGCATTGAAGTGCGCGATCGAGGTGCCGGTATGAGCCAGACCGTGCTCGCGCAGGCGCTGCTGCCGTTCTATTCGACCAAGCGCAGCGGCACGGGCCTTGGTTTGGCGCTCGCGCGCGAAATCGCCGAGGCTCACGGCGGGCGCATCCAGCTCGCCAACCGGGAAGGCGGAGGTCTCAGCGTCACTTTGGATTTGCCCCATGCACCGCAGTGAGCGGCCGGCATGAGCTTCCGGATCAGTCGAAATCCGCCGGCAGAGTGGGGTCTTCCGCATGCTGGAACATTCTCTCCACCTGCGCGGCGGTCGCCCGCCCGAGCGACAACGGCGGCAGCGCATCGCGCGCAAAGAACGCCACCTCGCTGGTCTCGTTGCTGGCCCGCGCGGCGCCTCCCGTGATCTCGCAGAGGAAAAACATCTTATAGATCGAGTCGATGTGACGGGCCGGGTGATTGCTCCTTTGATAGTCGTACACGGCCGCGAGCTTCAGCGTCCGGGCCAAGAATCCCGATTCCTCGGCGATTTCGCGGACCACGCATTCGGCGGCCGTTTGGTTGACGTCGGCCCATCCGCCGGGCAGGGTCCATCTGCCATCGCTGATCTCACGAACCAACAGCACCCGGCCGTCGACGAAGGCAGCGCCGCGCACATCGACCTTGGGAGTGGCGTATCCCCGGTCCTGACGCAGGATATCGATGATGGCTGCGTAGTGCTCGTCCGATCCTTGAGCCAGCATCGACGCCGCCAACTCCTGCACCCGCTCGTAGCGCTGCCGGTCGAATCGATCGGCGTTGAATGCCAATCCAGTCTGCGCGATTGCGCGCAGCTCGCGCGCAATCCTCAACCATTGCGGTTCGTCCATCGGCACTTGTCTTCAGGGTCGGCTTTAGCGAGGTGCAAAAAATTCTGTGTAGCTCAGGATCCGATCCTCACTCAATTCCAGCAGATCGATCAGTTCGGTAGGCACGGTGACCCCGGTGACTTTGGAATAAATGTCGGTGCGCCAATGGGCCGTGGCGCGGGGCCACTCGACCACCAACGACAACAAGCAATAGTCGCTCAGCCGGAACACCTTGACCATCATGGCGAGCCACGGCCGCAATTCCGCGATGCTGGTGGTGCGGATCGCGATCGGCTTGTCGGCGCTGACGCCGACGATTTCGTACCGGCCGTGATCGGCGAACAGGCGGCACAGGGCGGGGAGATCGCCGCCGACCCGCGCTGTGTGCACTTGCCGAACCATGCGCTCCGCGACTGCACGCTCCGCCACTTAGTGCTCCTTTGGTCAGGCCAATGCAGCCCGTATTTCAGTGCCGATGAGTTCCAACGCGGTGCGGGAATACGGAATCACCGCCCCGAGACCGTAGAAAAGATGAATCATACCCGGGTGGCACGTGTAGGACACGTCGGTGTGCGCCCGGTCAAGCCGCTCGAAATAGTCGCGGCCCTCGTCGCGCGCCGGGTCGAATTCCGCGGTATGGATGCGGGTGCGCGGCAAACCGGCAACGGCCGCGGCGCGCAGCGGCGAGATGCGAGGATCGCCCGGGTCCAGCCCCGGCGCGTAGCGTTTGAGGTCATCATCGAGGGTGGCTTGCTCGAGCAGGTAGCCGCGGGCAAATTCGCGTCGCGAGGCGGTCGAACGGCTGTAATCCAGAATCGGGCAAATCAACAATTGCAGCGCCAGCGGCGGCCCCGCGCCGCGGGCGGCGGCCTGACAGGTTGCCGCCGCGAGTGCGCCGCCCGCCGAGTCGCCGCATATGCCGAGGCGCGTGCCATCGATGCCGAATCGCTCGGCCTGCGTGCCGACATGCGTCACGGCGGCCATGGCGTCGTCGAGCGCGGCGGGGAAGGGGTGTTCGGGCGCCAGGCGGTAGTCGACCGCCACCACCCGGCATGCACCGTAATGGGCGAGCGCCCGGCCGATGAAGTCGTGCGTGGCCAGATTGCCGGCCACCAAGCCGCCGCCGTGAAAATAGACCAGGCCCGGCAGCGTGTCGGACTCGGCATCGAGCGGCGTGTAGATCCTCACGTCAAGCGGGCGCCCGGATGCCTGCAAGGTTCGATCCTCGATGCGGCCTACCGGCAATTCCGGGCCGGATAGCTTCATGAGTTCCGCGAGGCCTCGACGACGCTCCGCCACCGTGGCCTCGAGCGCAATGGCCGGCCTGCCCGACGCCAGGGCATCCAAGAACCGTCTAACGCGCGGGTCGAGCGGCACGTCTTAAGCGGCAATCGTCTCAAGCGCCAGTGCGGCCCTGGTTACCGCCGGCCACTTTTGCAGGTCCAAGCCGTGAATCGCGAACAGCGCAACCGCCAACCGGTCGATTCCAAAGGCGACGCAGCCGGTATGCGCCAATTCACCCTTGTCGTCACGAATACCCCACACCTGGCCGAAGTGGTCACGGTGATAATTGAAGCTCATGCAGGCGGTGGGCGCCGCCGCCGGGTGGTAGCGGATCAAGAGCTCGAACTTCAACGCCTGCTGCCGCTGACTGACGGCCATGACTTGGCCGACCCGGCCAAAGAATGGGTCGTTCGCGACATCGATGGTACAGGGCAAGCTGAGCTCGGCCGTCAGGCGGGGGGCCCTGGCCATCCAGTTTTCGCGGAAATCCAAGATCTCTTGCGGCGACCCGATTCTCACGAACTCACGCATTCGGAAGGACTGCAGACGATCCAAGCTGCGCGAGGGCTCATGCCTGAACACATCGGCCTCGATGTCGAATTGCAGACCGCCGCGCGGCAGCTGGCCGCGGCTTGCCGCGATGGGATACACGGGATAGCAGGCGGCGGGCGAAAGTACCAGGTCCGACGCCGTCGCCGCCAGGGTCCAATCGCCGCCGCTGTCCGCTTTCTCGACCGCCGCACGGATCGAGGCTTCGGAGCCATGCAGAGCGCATACGCAGCCCAGCAGATTGGGGAAGCTCTTGAGGTAGCCGGATTTCTCCAGATGTTTGCGGCTCATCACCGGCGGGAAGCGCATGATTTCCGCATCCGGGTCGCGCTGCCGCGAGATGTACGCTTCAAGACGCTCGACGATCTCTGAATACAGCGCGGTGCGCGCATACACCCCGTCGACACCCATGGATCGAAACAGGCCCGCGGCGATTTCAGCCAACGCATCGGCGGGATGATCGAGCGCGGCGGCAGGACCGCCGGCGGCATGCAGGGAGGATTCAGCCACTGATTGAAGTCGGCAACGGCGTCAGCAACGACGACGCGGCAAGATTGGCGAGGATTCGGTCATTGTTGATCATGATGGGCGCGGACAGCACATCGCGCAGCAGCCGGCCGATCGTGAACTCGGTGTCATTGCGGTAGCCGGACAAACCGCAGGCGCGCAGCGAGCTCAGCACGGTCGCCACGGCGAGCTCGGACGCGTGCACCTTGGTCAGGGTGATCGCGGCCTGGAATTCCAGCGACGAGACAGCCTTTTCATCCGACATGGCGGCTTCGTAACTGCGCAGGTTCGACGCCAGCACGCCGCGCAATGTGCGCAGCGAGGAGACCGCCTGGGTGAAGTGCGGGGCGCCCGGCGGCATTTGACCGTTCGAACTGCGCATCGCTTGGCGAATGAACGCCTGCGCCTTGCCGGCGGCCGCGGCGGCAATCCCGGCCCACACCGAACCCCACAAAAGATGGGCAAACGGCACCATGGTTTGGGCGTGAATTCTTTCGTAAGGCTCGGGCATGACCTGCTCGGCCGCGGCCCGCGCCCGCAAGGTGAAGCCTTCGCTATTTGTCCCTCGCATACCGAGCGTGTCCCACACCTGCAACCGCTCGAGCGTGTAGTCCGCCTTCAGAAGGACCAGCAGCACTTGATCGGATGCCGCGGCATCTTTGGCGCGTCGCGCAGTGGTAACGACGCCATCGGCGTCGACGGCGTAGGAGATGACCGTTGCGGTCCGCTCGAGAGTCACGATGGGGCCGTCGTGTTCGATCGCCGCCTCGCTCGATCGAACATTGCCGCCGCCCTGACCCTCGGTCGTCGAGGACGCCATGAGCAGTTGCTCGGCGGCGATGCGGCTAAGAATACGTTCAAGCGCGGCACCGCCCTTGGCATGACGCACGATGCACGCCATCTTGATCTGGTGCATCGCGTAGATCAGCGCCGTCGAGGAGCAGGCTTGGCCGAGGATGTAACATATGTCGGCGACTTCCGCGATGCTTGCACCCTCGCCGCCCTGAGCCTGCGGGACTTGGATGCCGAGCAGCCGCTGCTTGCGGATTTCGGCAAACGATTCCTTGGGGAAACGCGCTTCCGCATCGACTGCCGCAGCGGTCATTTTCGCCACGTCGGCAGCCGCACGCGCCCGCGCCGTCAGATCGTTGTGGCGGACATTGACTACCCGGGCGATCCCTGGGATGCGTTGCGGTTCCATCGAAATTCCCTTTAGGCTTGGCGGTGAATCTCCGGGGACATTATGCGACTCCCCGGGACGGACAATCGGTCAATTACCGGCCTAACGCAAGTCAGCGGCCCGGCTCAGATTTATGAGCATATGCAAATCCTTGAATATATTGTGTGACAGGGCCAACAAAGTGCCTTTGTCGATTCTGGCCGCAACGCCGTGCCGCGCCGCACGGTATGATCATCGGCCGTTTACGGAGATCGCGAGTGGATTCGAAGGCGACGCAACAGGTGGGCGAGCGGCTCGTGGCGCTGGTGCGACAGACGCTTGGCGCAGACGCGAGCCTGCCTGAAGTATTTCCGGTCGACCGGCAATTGAACGATCTGGGGGTCAGTTCGCTGAAAATGGTGAATCTAATGCTGGCGGTCGAGCTCGAGTTCGATATTGCCATTCCGCAGTCCGATATCACCCCGGAGAATTTTCATTCGGTCGCCACGATCCAAGCGCTGGTGGTGCGGACGCTCTCGCAGCGCAAGTCCGTCTAGGCTCGCCGCTCAACCTCGCGCATTGAGCGCCGCGACCAGCGTGTCCACGTCTGCGAGGCTCGTTTCGCCGTGCGTCGCGCAGATCCGCACCACGTCGCGGCCCTCGAACGTGGTGGGGGCCACCCACGCCTGACCGGAAGCCACGACGCGGCGTACCAGATCGCGCACCGGTGCGAGTCCGCGCGGCGGCACCACGTCGAGCACGGCGAGCGCAGAATCATTGGCGACCGTCCACCCCAGGTCGATCAGTCGTTCCTTGACTCGTTCCACCACGTCCACGCTGCGCTCCACGTGCGCGCCCAGGCCATCCCAGCCGGCGCAGGCCAGGGTGAGGAACAAGCGCAATCCCAAGAAGCGGCGCGACCATTGCACGCTGTTGAGATACGGATCGACGCCCGCGACACTGGACGGCATGAAGGTCGTCGAGGCGTGAAACGCCTCGGAGAGCAGGTGGGCGTGGCGCGTGATGAATACCGCGCAGCCCATGGTGGTTGCCAGCCATTTGTGCGCATCGATGGTGACCGAGTCGGCGCGTTCGATGCCGTCGAGCAGCTTGCGCAAGCGGTTCGACGCCAGCGCCGCGCCGCCCCAGGCCGCATCGATGTGGTACCAGAGACGCTCCTGCTGGGCGACGTCGGCGCAGGCGTGCAATGGGTCGATCATGCCGGCGCCGGTGGTGCCGGCGGTTGCGACCACCATCACGGGCACCGCGCCATGGCCGCGGTCCCGGGCTATGGCGCGCGATAGCGCCTGCGGATCCATGCGGCCGCGGCCGTCGGTGTCCACCAGTCGCAGCGCCGCACGGCCCACTCCGGCCTGGTGCGCGGCCTTCAGCCATGCGATGTGGCAGTCGCGCGAGGAATAGATCCTGACCGGGCCCGCAAAGGCGCGAGCCCCGTCGCCCGCAAATCCTTGATGCGCCCCGGTCAGGGCGCACAGCAGCGCGGTGTAGTTGGATTCCGATCCACCGGTGGCAAAGTGCCCAGTGGCTCCGTCAGGGAACGCGGCGCGGCGCGCGATGGCGCGCACCACGTAGCGCTCCAGCTCCACCGGTACCGGAGAGGAAGCGGAACTTGCCAATTGCGGGTTGAACACGCTCGCAACCCGGTCGGCACACTGTGCCGGAAAGCTGGGTCCGGGGTTGAACAGTCCGAAATACCGGGGGTTCGCCATTTGGACGATGCCGAGCTCCATGCGCTCGATCGTCCAGCGCAGCATTTCCTCGAGCGGCCGCGGCCTGTCGAAGTCGAACGCGTCGAGTTCCGCGCGAAACGCGGTCATGTCGACGGTCGGCGCAACCGGGCCCGCCTGAATGCGCTGCGCCGCATCGTGCAATTCGCGGGTCAGCCACTCCTCGACGCGGCAGCGCTCAGTTGCGGTGGGGAATAAGGCCGCTACGGCGTCCGGCAGTGGATTCTGCTTCAACGTCGCCTCCTAAGCTCCCGCCTAGCCGACGGCCAGCCCGAGCGCCTGGTCCAGATCGGCGATGATGTCATCGATGTGTTCGATTCCCACGCTCAGGCGGATGCCGCCGGGCGCGACGCCGGCGGCCAGCTGTTCGGCCGCCGTCATCTGCCGGTGCGTCGTCGATGCGGGATGGCAGGCAAGCGACTTCGCATCGCCCAGGTTCACCAGGCGCTTGAACAACTTGAGCTCGTTATAGAAGCGCATTCCCGCCTCGAGGCCGCCGCGGATCTCGAATGTCATCAGCGAGCAGGCCTTGCCGCCAAGGTACTTCTGCACCAGGGAATGATACGGACTATCCGCGAACCCCGCATAATTCACCGATTCCACGCGTGGATCGAAGCGCAGGAATTCGGCCACTTTGCGCCCGTTCTCGACATGCCGCTCGACGCGCAGTGCGACCGTCTCGATACCCTGCAGCAGTAGAAACGCGTTCATCGGCGCGAGCACTGCGCCCATGGTGCGCTGGTACACGCTGCGGCAGCGGCCGACGAAGGCCGCGGCGCCGTAGTGCTCCGTGTACACGAGTCCGTGGTAGGACTCGTCCGGCTGCGTGAACATGGGATAGCGTGCCGCGTTGTCGGTCCACGGGAACGTGCCGCAATCGACCACGATGCCGCCGAGCGTGGTTCCATGACCGCCCATGAATTTCGTCAATGAATGGACGACGACATCGGCGCCGTGCTCGACCGGCCGCACCAACATCGGCGTGGGCACGGTGTTGTCGACGATCAGCGGCATGCGGTGGCGATGGGCGACGTCGGCCAGCGCCTCGAGGTCGCATACGTTGCCGGCGGGATTGCCGACGGTTTCGCAGAACACCGCGCGCGTATTGTCGTCGATCATGGCCTCGAGATCGGCGGCGCGGTCGGATTTTGCAAAGCGCACTTGCACGCCCAGTTGCGGCAGGATGTGCGCGAACAAGGTATAGGTCGTGCCATAGAGCTGCGGCACCGATACGATATTGCGGCCCAACTCCGTTACGTTCAAAGCCGCGTAGTACAGCGCCGTTTGGCCCGAACTCACGCTGATGCTTGCGACCCCGCCTTCGAGTTCGGTGACGCGCTGCTCGAGCACATCGGTGGTCGGGTTGCTGATGCGGCTGTATCGATAGCCCGGCACGTCGAGGTTGAACAGCGCGGCGCCGTGCTCGGCGCTGTCGAACGAGTATGCGGCCGTCTGGTAAATGGGTACGGCGACGGCCTTGGTCGTCGGGTCCGAGTCGAAACCGCCGTGAATTGCGATAGTTTCTCGCTTCATTGCTGCGAAGATTCGTTGTGGAAACGCCGACAGTGTAACTCGAACGCCGCGGGCAGTCGTGGTACGGTTCGCAATGGATGCGAAATTCGCCCGCGATGCGTGGCTCCGAGCCCTGGAGCGGACCGCAACCATCGCCGAACGCGGAGTCACGCTGCCGGTTCTGATAAACCGTTTGGCGCGGCAGTTCGATGCGGCGCCCGCGCTCGTGTCGGCGGAAGCAACTTTGAGCTATCAAGATCTCGCAAACCGCTGCAATCAATATGCGCGATGGGGGCTTGCCCGCGGATTCGAGGCAGGAGACACGGTCGGATTGTTGATGACGAATTGCGCGGAATATTTGCCGATCTGGCTGGGTCTCACCCGAATCGGCGTGGTCGTCGCGCTCATCAACAACAACCTCGCGGGCGACGCGCTGGTCCACTCGATCGAGATCGCCGCGCCGCGGGCGCTCATCGCCGGCAGCGACATCGCGGCACGGCTGGCTGCGGTACGCGGGCGCTTACAGGGCGGGATCGCCTGTTTGGCATACGGGCGGGACACTCGGGATTTCGCGCCGCTTGGCCGTGAGCTGGATCGAATCGCGGCCGATGAATTGAGCGAATCGGAGTGCGCGGCTCCCGTGCTCGACGCGACCGCGCTCTACATCTACACGTCGGGCACCACCGGTCTGCCCAAGGCCGCCAAGGTCAGTCATTACCGGGTGATGCAATGGAGCCATTGGTTTGCGGGGTTGATGGACACCGGGCCCGGCGACCGCATGTTCAATTGCCTGCCCCTCTACCACAGCGTGGGAGGCGTGGTGGCCTGCGGCGCCACCCTGGCGGGCGGCGGTGCCGTGGTGATCCGCGGCCGATTCTCGGCCGCGGATTTCTGGCGCGACGTGCGTGAAGAGCGCTGTACCCTGTTCCAATACATCGGCGAATTGTGCCGCTACCTGCTCAACGCCCCGCAGCAAGCAATCGAATCCGCGCATTCGCTGCGCCTTGCCTGCGGCAACGGACTGCGGCCGGAGATCTGGGAACGATTTCAGACCCGCTTCCGGATCCCGCGAATTCTCGAATATTACGCGTCGACCGAGGGCAATTTCTCGCTCTACAACTGCGAGGGTCAACCGGGTGCCATCGGCAGGATACCCCCGTTCCTTGCGCATCGCCTGCCGGTGGCGCTGCTGCGATTCGATGTCGCCGGCGGCGAACCGTCGCGCAACGGCGCCGGTTTCTGCGAACGTTGCGGGCCCGACGAGGTGGGCGAGGCAGTGGGTTTGATCCCGGGCGCAGCGGAGGAACTTGCGGGTCGCTTCGAAGGTTATACAGACCGCGCGGCGTCCGCGCGCAAGGTATTGCGCAATGTCTTCAAGAGCGGCGATGCGTGGTATCGCACGGGCGATCTGATGCGCCGCGACGAGCATGGCTTCTACTACTTCGTGGATCGGGTCGGCGAAACCTACCGCTGGAAGGGCGAGAACGTCTCCACCGCGGAGGTGTTGGCCGCGCTCACGGCGAGCCGCGGCGTCCTCGACGGCGTGGTCTACGGCGTCACGGTGCCCGGCGCCGACGGCCGCGGCGGAATGGCCGCATTGGCGGTGAACGCAGAGTTTGACCTCGCCGCGTTTCGCGCCGACGTCGCGCTGCGCGTGCCCGCGTATGCGCGGCCCATATTCTTGCGGCTGCTGCGCAACCTCGATGTCACCGGCACCTTCAAGCCGCGCAAGCAGGAACTGATGCAGCAGGGATTCGATCCTGCCGGCATCCAGGATCCGCTGTATTTCGACGATCCGCGAATTCAAGCCTACGTGCCGCTCGACGCGGCGCTATTTGCGGCGATCGCGGCAGGCAAAATCCGGATTTGACACAGGGCTCCTCGCTGCTACGAGTTGGGCCGCACCAGCTTGCCGGCAGCGGTGAACTTGAGGGCCGGCACGAAGTGCAGGGTCGCGGGTACTTTGTGAGCCGCGAGGACGCGGCGGCAGGCGGCGAGCAGATCGGCTCTGACGGCATCCGGCGCGTCGGCTGCGGCCGTGCTCGCGGGATTTGCCAGAACCACATCGGCCACCACCACCGCGCCGGTGATGGGATTGCGCCGCCCGCGGACCAGGGACATGCGGACCCGAGGATCGGCGTTGAGCACCGCTTCCACCTCTTCCGGGTACACCTTGAGGCCGCCGACATTGATGACGCCGCCCATCCGGCCCCTGAAATAATAGCGTCCGTCGATCAGCTCGACCCTATCGCCGGTATCGACGTAACCATCATCGCTCGCCAGCACGTCCGATCCGGTGCCGAGATAGCGGGCGGCGGTGCGGCGCGAACGAATTCGCAGAGTTTGATCCACGACTTTGAGGTCGATGTCCGCGGCCGGATGGTCGACCAACGCGCGCGGAAATCCCGCGAGTCCGTCGTTCACGTCGAACGCCACGCCCGCTTCGGTCGATGCAAAGGCGTGTGCGATGAGCGCATCCGGATAGACGGCGCGCAGATTGTCGAGCAGCGTCTGATCGGCGACCTCGCCCGAGAGTCTGACATAGCGCGGCTTCAAGATTGCCGCCTCGCCGCTCATGAGCACGCGCCGCCAGTGGGACGGTGTGCCTGAAATGTGAGTGACCCCCGCCGCCGCGGCCCGTACCAGGAAATCGCGCGTCGGCTCGCCCGCGCTCGACAGTACCAGGGGTGATCCCGATAGGACGGCCCGCAGATAAATCTGCAGGCCGCCGTAGCGGCGAATGTCGTAAAACGTACTCCAGACCGCCCGGGCACCGGATGGCGGCTGGTTCGGCAATGCGCCGCCGAGACTTTCCAGGGTGTGGAGCACCAGCTTAGGTTGGGCCGTGGTCCCCGAGGTCAACAAAATCCATTCCGTCGCCACGCTGGCCGCGCGCCGGACGGGTCCGGGGATGGGCCGCACGGCGAGGCGATAGGGAGCGAGCGCGGACGGCGCCGCGGCTGCCGCATCCACGACGATGGCATCGGCTTGCGCCGTGTCCGCGAGGTAGTCCAGCTGCTGCTCGTCAAGCTCGGGCGTGCACAGAACCATTCGCCCTGCGACCCCGTCGAGCTCGACCAGGGCGAGTGCCGTCGGCAGTTGCTCATGGGTGGCGATGAGAACCGAGCGGCCCCGAAGCGATTCGAGAGCGGCGCCCAAAGTGGATCCGGTCGCGAGCTCGGACAGCCTTACCGACCCACCGCGCCCATGAAATTCCATGCCCGGATTGGCGCCCGTTGCGGCAATGGAATCCCACAGACCGGTCACTTCACTCACTAAATGATTTCTGGTGCGGCGGTTCGCGGCGCCGCGCAGGCGGCCGGTATTCGCACCAGAAGAGTCGTGCCGCCGGCCGCCGAACTTCTGATGTCCAGCCGGCCGCCGAGGGCGCGGACCCGGTGGCGCATGGACGCGAGACCGTGCGAGACGATGGCGGTGAGACGGGCGGGTGGGATGCCGCTGCCATCGTCGGAAATCCGCATGACGACGGCGTCGCCGTCCAAGTCCAGGGTGAGGTCCACCGCTTTCGCAGACGAGTGTTTCAGAATATTTCTGAAGCCCTCTTGAGCGATGCGGAACAGGGCAATGGAGGCCTCGGACGTTGAACGTGGGTTCTTCATCGGGGTATGACTCGACGCATTTGAGACCGGCTCGGCCGCAGGTCTCTTTCAATTGCCAGCGTAGCGCGGCAAACAAGCCGACATTGTCCAACAGCGTCGGCCGCAACTCTTCGATGATGCGCCGCTTCAGATCGACGCCGGCCGACAGGCTTTGCTGCACGCGCAGCAGCCGCTGCTTCATGTCGGGATTGTCGGCGAGGCGTTGTTCCACCCACGAAAGATCCATGCGGGCGCCCACCAGCAGGCCCCCGAGCTCATCGTGCAAGGCGCGTGCGAGGCTGGCCTTCTCGTGTTCCGCCACGCTTTGTAGATGCGTCGAAAGTTCGACCAGCTCCCGATTGCGCTCTTCGGCCTCGCGCTCGAGCTGCTCCTTTTGATTGCGCAGGTCCGCGGTCTGCAGCGTACGGCGACGCAGGTCCATGTACACCAGGCGCGCGGCCACGCCCACCAACAACATATTGAAGATCGTGCCCGCGATGGTGATCCAATGGCTCAGCGCCAGGGATTTGGACCAATGCTCTTCCGCCGCCGCGTGGGCCGCCACTTCGCGGCCGCGCAACTGATCGAGAAGCTCGTTGATGGCCTCGACCGGTGTCGGTTCCCACGCTGGTTCTCACCAGCGCGACCGCGGCCGCGGGCCCCTGGGCTTTCTGCACCGCGATCAGCGTCGATAAGTCGCCGAGCCGCTTGCCGATCAGCACTTGCAGCGTGCGCACGTCCGCGAGGTCCGCGGCCGGTTCCCGGTATGCGGATCGCACGCGGTCCAGGCGGGGTTCTACGTCGGCGACCACCTGGGTGTAGCGGCTGAGGAATTTCTCGTCGCCGGTCAACAAAAAGGTACGCTGAGATGCAACCGAGCGCGCCATCGCAGCCGCCAATCCTTCGATGGCAAGTTCCCGCGTCGTCGAGTCATGCAGACGCTCGTTCGCTTCTTGCAGCCGCGTCTGCCCGGCGCCCGTCAAAAAGAACAGCGCCGCCAGAAAGCCGATGATCAAGAATGGCGGTACGGCGACGTACCACCGGCCCAGTCCGTCCAAGGCTTCGCCGAGAATATTCACACGACTCATGCAGCCGTCACTGTACGCGAAATCGCCGCAAACGCGAATGCTCGCAGATTGGCGTCAGTAGACGCCCAAGCTCACCGTATCGCTCAAGTCCTCGGTTTCGAAATCGACCGGCACCGCAATCACCGGGACGCGCTCCTTGCCCTCGAGCCAGGTTTCAAAGGCCGGCGAGCGGCATGGGTTTCGCGTACAGGTAGCCCTGCGCAACATCGCATCCGAAATCACGCAGACGGGCCGCCGCTGCTTCGGTCTCGATGCCTTCGGCGACCACCTTGAGGCCGAGGCCGTGGCCCATGTCGATGGCCGAGCGCACCACCGACGCAAATTCCGGATCCGATTCCAGACCCTGCACGAAGCTGCGGTCGATTTTGACTTCGTGAACCGGCATGCGGGCCAGATGGCTCAGCGAGGAATAGCCGGTGCCGAAGTCGTCGATCGAGAGGCTGACGCCGAGTGCCGCGATGGCATCGAGCATGCGCAGCGCGCGCGTCGGATCTTCGATGAAGCCGCTCTCGGTGACTTCCAAGGTCAACAGCGCCGGCGGCAGCTGGTGCCGCGTCAGCAGGCTCGCGACGCGGGAATCGAGCCGCAGGTCGGCGATGTCCTCGGCACTGATGTTCACCGCGAGTCCGAGGGCCCGACCCGCTTGCTGCCAGCGCGCGCCTTGCGCGATCGCGTGATCCAGCGTCCAGCGGGTCAGTCGACGGATGAAGCCCGTTTGTTCCGCGAATGGGATGAAATCCGCGGGGCTGAGCAGACCGCGCGTCGGATGCTGCCATCGCAGCAGAACCTCGGCACCCGCGACGCGGCCGGTCTTGAGCTCGATTTTCGGCTGGAAGAACAGGCGCAGCTCGTCGTGCTCGACGGCGTGGCGCAGCTCGCCCAACAGCGACAGCTGATCGCGGGCCGCCGGCTTGAGCGCCTCTTCGTAGACCGCGAGCGCGCGCTTTTCGCGGCGCGCGTGCTCCAGCGCCAGATCGGCGCAGCGCAACAGTTCATCGGCCGACGGGGCGTCCGCGGCGGCCAGCGCCAAACCCACGGTCGCAGTGATGTCGATGGGCTGCGCTTCGACGAATACGGGGTCGGAAAGCGCCATGACGAGCGAGGTTCCCCACGCTTGCAGGCCCGCGGCGTCGCTGCAAGGCGTGCGAAGGCTGCGAACTGATCCGCCGCAAATCGCGCCACCGCCGAATTCACGGACGGCACGGCTGCGAGACGCGCTGCCATCTTGGTGAGCACCGCGTCGCCCACCGAATATCCGAGATGCTCGTTGATGCGCCGAAAGCGGTCGAGATTGATGACGGCCGACCGCGATCGGCGCGCCGTCGCGCGTCCGCCAATGCGCGGCTCAAGGCCGCGCCGAAGGCGGTGCGGTTCATGAGACCCGTGAGCGAGTCTTCATACGCCAGCCGCCGGATGGATTGGTCGCGGGACTGTACCGCCGTTTGCATGAGCTGCAGCCCCTCGGCGAGCACACCCAGTTCGTCGCGCCGCTGCACGCTCAAGGCCACATCATAGGTGCCGGCGCGCATCTGATCCACGGCTTGCGTCAAATCCTGCAGCGGCCTCGTGATGTTGCGCGCCAGCCAGAAAGCGGCGAGGGCGGATGCGATCAAGCTGATCGCGGCGATCAGGAACAGCACGTTGGTCAGCCGCTCGAAGGGCGCGCGTGCGTCGGCCAGCGACCGCGACAGAATCGCGACCACCTCGGCGTTGCCCCACTTGGACATCTCGATGCGCCGGGTGACGACGTCGGCCTGGCCCGCGGCGCCGGCCGGCACCGTGCTCACCACGTCCGTCCAATGGCCGCCGGAATTCACCGACAGCGTCACCGCCAGGCCGGTGATCTCCGCGAGTTCGCGCGCTGCCTTGCGGTCGAGCTCGAAGCCCATGGAGATGCAAGGCCACCGGCAGCGGGCTGCGCACCGGCACGGTCACGAACTGGAAAATGCGGCCGTTGTCGACCATCAGGCTGGTCGCGCCCTCGTCGGCCATGCGGCTCCTCTGCACCGGCGACACGGGAAACGGCGTGCCTGCTTTGACCTGCAATCCGGACGCGGCGATGACGTCGCCGTTGAGCGAAGTCAGGACCACCATGCCGGCGCCGATGCGCTGCCCGCTGTTCTCGAGCACGGACACCAGCGTGTCCGTGTCGCGCGTCGCGACCGCTTCGCGGAATCCGTAGTCGGCGGCGACCGCCTGCGCGGCCTGGGTCAGCTGGCGACGATTGCTTTCCAAGAGACGCGAGAACACCGAGACGCCGACCGCCAGCTGACGCTGCACCTCACGCTCGGCGTTGCCGTGATTGGTCGCCGATACCGCGCCCAGTGCCGCGGCCAGCACCGCGGTCAGCAGCAGAAGAAAAGTCACCGCAATTCGGGTACGCAGCGCCATGGCCGGCTACTCCGGCCACGCCGCGACGTTGGCGGAAGTGTCGCCGATGTCGATGCTCACCGGAATGCTCAGCGGCGCAGCCGCCACGGTGATCTCCCGCGGCGCAACGGCGGCCACGGCATTCGGGTGCCACGCCAGCAGCCGATAGCGTCCGGCCGGCAGGCTCAACGAGACGGTTCCCGCATCCGTGGTCTTGGCAAAATAGGGAGAATCGACCACTGCGACGAACGCCAGCATGCTGTCGTGAATGTTGCAGCCCAAGACCACGAGTCCCGGATGATCGAAAATCACCGGCGTATTCGGCGATCCGGCATACAGCTTGAGCGAGAAGGTCTTTGCCGGCGAGAACGAATACACCTGGTGCCGGATGCGGTCGCTGTTGGGAAAGGTAATCGCGGTCCCGGTGCGCACCACACTGACCCGCGGCACGAATCGCTTGTTGATCTGATCGATGACGGCCGTTTCGTGATGCAGCGGCGGCGCCGCGTCGAGCGGGTCGAGCACGATCACCGCATCGGCTGCGGCCGCTCCGGACGGGGTGGCGACGTTGACCGTCACCATGCCGGCCAAGCGCCGCCGGCGCGCACAACACCCCCAACAATGCCGTCATCTGCCGCGGCGGTCGAACTTTGATCATGGCGGGGCAGTCTGCGCGGGCTCGACCACATCGCGTTTGATGGGCGCGAGCAGGCGCAGCAACTCATTCGCGGCTCCCTGACTCACATGCCGCTCTTTCAGCACCGCTCGCAGGTCGGCGACCATGCCGAAAAATTCCGCCTCCGAAATATGATGGCCGGCATGCACTTCCTTCATGGAGTCGCCCGAGTAGCGGCAAGGGCCGCCGGACAGATCGCATATCTGTTCGGCGAGCAGCTTTTTGATCCGCTCCAATTTGGAATCTTTGAAACTGCGCCCGAGCTTCGGGTCGGCGCTGACCCGGTCAATGAGGGTGTCGGCGATGGCGGCGACTCCGGGCGCACCTCCCAAGCGATCGTACAGAGCGTACTTGCGAGCCGGTGGCTGCGCCGACGAGCAACAGCAGCGTGATGAGCACGGCCCCGCGGTATGTGACAGCAGTCATGGTTGGACCCGGTAAAAACGCAGATTAAACGGGCCTGGGTCCAAAGGCTGTGCGCTTGGACACAATATTCCGCAGCCGGCCACCCTAATCTCACGCCGTGAAATCATGCGTTCGAGGCGCGATCGCCGCGGCATCGGCGGTCGGCGCGTTAGCCGTCGCCATGGCCGCGAATGCCGGAGATCGGCTGCAGTGGACCGGAGCGGTAACCGAAGTCGAAGGGGCGGCGGGCGGCGGCCTCGTGCCTTGGGCTCTCATCGGCGGACTCGGTACCAACACGCAAGTCGGCGCCAGCGGATTTGTGACCTATGTCTCGACGCAGGACTTTGCGCTGCGCGCGGCGGGCGCGAGCGTCGATGTGGACGACCGGGTGGAAATCTCGGCGGCGCGCCAGCGATTCGACGCCGGGTCGGTCATCCCCGGCTTGACCCTGGGGCAGGACATTCTCGGGCTCAAGGTGCGCCTGGCGGGCGATGCCGTATTCGACGCGGACACTTGGTTGCCGCAGATCGCACTCGGGGCGCAGTGGAAGCAGACCCTGGACTTCGAGCAGGTTCCGCACGCCCTCGGCGCGGCGCGCGGCGAGGATGTGGATTTCTACATTGCGGCGACCAAGGTCTATTTCGCCGCGCTCGATGGACGCAACGTCGTCGTCGACGCGACGCTGCGCCGCACGCGCGCGAATCAATTCGGACTGCTCGGATTCGGCGGCGACGGCGCCGGATATACGCTGACCCCGGAAGTTTCCGCCGCCGTGTGGCTGAACGACGACCTGCTGCTGGGGGCGGAGTATCGCGACAAGCCGAATAATTTGCGCGCATCGCGCGAAAACGGCGCCGCCGATGTGTTTCTCGCCTGGGCGCCGGTGAAAAACGTCGCCTTCACCGCGGCATGGACCGACCTCGGCACCATCGCCGGCAAGCCGACGCAGCGCGGCGTGTACGTCTCGCTGTGGCTGGGTTATTGAGGTGAAACCGCTTAAGGTAGCGGCCTCATGCCTACCGTTCGTCTCGACAAAGTCTCCCTCAGCTTCGGCTTGAAGCCCTTGCTGGACAGTGCCGACCTGCAAATTCGCAGGGGCGAGCGCGTCTGCTTGCTCGGCCGCAACGGCGAGGGCAAGTCCTCGCTGCTGCAGCTCATCACGCGTCAAATCGCCCCCGACAGCGGCGAGGTGTGGGTACGCCCCGGCGCGCGGGTCGCGAGCCTGGCTCAGGAAGTGTCGCCCGCCAGCGAGTCCCTGGTGCGCGACGTGGTCAGGAGCGGCTGCGCGACGGACACGCCGTCCGCTGGTGCCGCTGGTGCCGCCGGTGCCGCGGCGCACGGCGATTGGCAGGCCGAGCTCGAGGTGGATCAAGTCATTTCGCGTCTGCAGCTCGATCCGGACGCGGCCATGGACGCCTTGTCGGGCGGCTGGCGGCGCAGAGTGATGCTGGGCCGCGCGCTGGTCGCCGCGCCGGATCTCTTGCTGCTGGACGAGCCGACCAACCATCTGGACATCGACGCCATCACCTGGCTGGAAGAGATGATGCTCGATTTCGCGGGCGCGTTGCTGTTCATCAGCCACGACCGGTCCTTCGTGCGGCGCCTGGCGACGCGGATCGTGGAACTCGACCGCGGCCAGCTGCGTGTTTGGCCGGGCACCTATGACGACTATCTGGTGCAGAAGCGTGCGGCTCTCGAAGTCGAGGCCAAGCATGCGGCACTGTTCGACAAGAAGCTGGCGCAGGAGGAAGTTTGGATTCGGCAGGGCGTGGAGGCGCGGCGCACGCGCAACGAGGGCAGAGTCCGCGCCCTCAAGCAGCTGCGCATCCAGCGCAGCGAACGTCGTGAGCGCATCGGGCAGGTCGAGATTCGAGTGCAGGACGCGGCACCGTCGGGCAAGCTGGTGTTCGAAGCGGTCAACGTCACTCACACCTTCGGCGCGACGCCGGTCATCGCGGATTTTTCCGCGCGCATACAGCGCGGCGACCGCATCGGGATCATCGGTCCCAACGGCTGCGGAAAAACCACGCTGATCAAACTGCTGGTCGGCGAGCTCACCCCCTCGATGGGGCGGATCAGGGGCGGCACCAGTTTGCTGCCCGCCTATTTCGACCAGCAGCGCGAGCAACTCGATCCAGCCGCTTCCATCATGGATAACGTCACCGGCGGCAGCGGCGATACGGTCACCATCGACGGCAGGCCGCGGCATGTATCGGGTTATCTGCGGGATTTTCTGTTCCCGCCGGAGCGGCTGCAAGCGCCGGTGAGCATGCTGTCGGGCGGGGAACGCAACCGGTTGCTGCTGGCGCGGTTATTTGCGAGACCGAGCAATCTGCTGGTGATGGATGAACCCACCAACGATCTGGACGTGGAGACGCTCGAGCTCCTGGAAGAAATGGTCGCGAACTATGCCGGGACCCTGCTCCTCGTCAGCCACGACCGAGCCTTTCTCGACAATGTGGTCACCAGCACGCTGGTGTTCGAGGGCGGGGCCCAAGTCAATGAGTACGTCGGCGGCTACAGCGATTGGTTGCGCCAGCGCAAGGTCGCCGCGCCGCGCCCGCCGCCCGTGCCGCGCGCACCTGCGGCCGCGCCGCGCGCCGCCCCCGCCGCAGCGAAGGCGCGGCGGATGTCCTACCACGAGCGGCGCGAACTCGCAGCCATGCCGGAGAAAATTCAAGGGCTCGAAGCCGAACAGCTCGAGCTGCAGCGGGCGATATCTGATCCCAATCTATTCAAGGATGATCCGGCGCAGGGTGCTGCCGCTCTGCAGCGCCTGCAGGCCGTGGCGGCGGAGATCGAAACCGCGTACTCGCGTTGGGACGAGCTGGAATCTTGAGAGCAGAGGCGTCTAACGCCGCGGCCGTCCGCGGCCGAGCAGATCGCCGGGATTCGGCAGCGCCCCGCCTGCGGCATCCGGAATGACCAAGGAGGATGCCTGTTCCCGGCGAATTTCCTGCAGTTCCCGCATGGTTTGCTGAACGGCCTGCTCCGCAGCCGGCCCAAATTTTTCGATCGCCGCGTTCAATGATGCGGCTTCGAGCTCAAAACTGATCGGGATCGCGCCCATCGGCGTCATGACCTGCGCCTGCCCGACAAATATCACCGGGCGCGCGCCATCGGCCGAGCCGTCAGCGGCCACCGGCGTCAGGCGTCGGATTGTGCCGACCTTGCGGTCGGTAAAGGTCTCTTCACGATAGACTTGTGTCGAGTCCATGTTTGCCTGGCGGCCATCGAAGCTGGAGCTCATGCACTACCCCTTCTGATCAATTTGAAACGGCAAGCTCCAACCTTAGCAGCCCATCGGACTTAACTCCATGAGCTGCTAGGATAGCCGGCTTGGCACACCCGGTCACAGCTCGCAAGGTCCCCGCGTGGACCACTCTTCTTGGCGTCGTCCTGTTCGGGGTGGCGCTATTTGCGCTGCATCACCTGCTCGGTCAATACCGGTGGCGGGATGTTCTCGCCCACGTGCACGCCATTTCCACGGTGAAAATCTGGCGGGCAGCGCTGTTCACCGTCGCCGGCTACACCTGCTTGACCTTGTACGACGCGCTGGCCGTGCGCTTCGCCGGTGCGCGCGTACCGTACCACCGCATTGCGTTGATTTCGTTCATGGGTTACGCGATCGGCCATAACGTCGGCTTCAACACGCTGAGCGGCGGCGCGGTGCGCTTTCGAGCCTATACCGCGCTCGGCTTGGGCGCGAAGCAGATTGCGACCATCATCGGGTTCGGCACCGTCACATTTTTCCTGGGCGCCGGGTTGCTGCTGGGGCTTTCGCTGCTCACGCAGGCGGGCATGTCGGGATCTGCGCTGCACGTGCATGCTTGGCTCGCGGTGCTCGCCGGGGGAATGCTGCTCACGGCCGTTGCCGCTTACCTGTGGTTGGTAAGCACCCGGCATGAGCCGCTGCGGTTTGGCCGCATCGAAATTCCGGTGCCCTCTGCGCGCGTGGCGTTTGCGCAGGTTGCGGTGGCATGCACCGATCTATTGTGCGCGGCCGCCGTGCTCTACGTGCTGCTGCCGCCGCAGGCGGCCATGAGCTTCGGGGCGTTTGCGGGAGTCTATTTGATCGCCATTGCCGCGGGCGTGATCAGCAATGTGCCTGGCGGCATCGGCGTATTCGAAGCCGTCTTGCTGCTGCTGCTGCAGTCCGTGCCGAAGGATCGCTTGCTGGGCGCCTTGGTCGTTTACCGCGTCCTCTACTATTTTGCGCCGTTCGCCCTGGCCCTCGTCTTGCTCGGTGCTCACGAGCTGTGGGCGCATCGCGGGTCGGCGGTGCGAGTGGTGCAGCTCGGGCGGTCGTTCTTGAGCGCCGTGACCCCGCAATTGATTGCGATCGCGGTGTTCGTGGCGGGCGCCGTGCTGCTGTTCTCGGGCGCGACGCCCGGACTCGGAAATCGCCTGGACCTGCTGCGCGATTTCGTGCCGCTGCCCATCCTCGAGTTGTCGCAATTGCTGGGCAGCGCCGTGGGCGTGGGGCTGCTCGTGATCGCACACGGCTTGTATCGGCGGCTCGACGCGGCGTGGTGGCTGACGTTTTGGCTGCTGTGCGCCGGGATCCTGCTGTCGCTTCTCAAGGGCTTCGACTACGAGGAAGCCACGGTGCTGGCGGTCGTCGTCGTCATGTTGGTTTCGGCGCGCGGACGCTTTCGACGGCGCGTTTCCCTGGCTAAGCAGCATTACTCGGGCCCATGGATCGTTGCATTTTTCTTGGTGCTCATCACCGTGGCCTGGTTGGTGATATTCGCCTATCGAAACGTCCCATATGACAACGAGCTATGGTGGGAATTCGCGTTTCACGCGTCGGCACCGCGCAGCCTGCGTGCTTCGCTGTTCGCGGCGGTGATTGCGGCAGCCTACGGATTGTGGCGCCTATTGCGGCCCTCGGCGCCGCCGGCGACGGTGCCGCGCGCGGCGGATTTGGCACGCGCCGCTGAATTGGTCGCCGAGGCCGACGACATCACCGCCAATCTGGCGCTGCTCGGCGATAAGAACTTGCTGTTCGACGCCGAGCGCACGGCGTTCATCATGTACCAGCCATCCGGTCACAGCTGGATCGCCATGGGGGATCCGGTGGGGTCCCCGCGGGCCTGTGAACACTTGGCGTGGAAGTTTCTGGAGAATTGCGACGTGATGGCGGTCTCGCCCGTGTTCTACCAGGTGAAGCCGCAGAATCTTCCCTTGTATATCGACCTCGGATTGAACCTCATCAAACTGGGCGAAGAGGCGCGGGTGCCGCTCGACGCATTTTCACTGGAAGGTCCCGCGCGAGCCGACTTGCGTCAAGCCCGCAGCCGTGCCGGCCGCGATGGCGCAGAGTTCCAGATCGTGGCGCGCGCCGACCTCCCCGCCCTGATACCTGCGTTGCGCGCGGTGTCCGATGAGTGGCTTGCGGAAAAAAAGGCGGCCGAAAAGCGCTTCTCGCTCGGGTTTTTCGAGGAGCGCTACCTGATGAATTTCGATTGCGGGGTAGTGCGCCGCGGCGGCGCCATCGTCGCCTTCGCCAATATATGGCGCGGCGGTGCGCGTGAAATGTCCGTCGATCTCATGCGCTACAGCGGTGATGCGCCGAAGGGCGTGATCGACTATCTCCTGGTCGAGTGCATGCTGTGGGGTAAGGCACAAGGCTACCAGTGGTTCAGTTTAGGGATGGCCCCGCTGTCGGGATTGGAGGAACACGCGCTCGCCCCGGCCTGGCACAAAATCGGCCGCATGGTGCAGCGCTACGGCGAGATGTTCTATCCGTTCGAGGGTCTGCGAAAATACAAGGAAAAGTTCCTGCCGGTTTGGCGTCCGCGCTACCTCGCGGCGCCGGACGGACTGGCCATGGCCGGCGCGCTGCTCGATGTCACTTCGCTGATTTCCGGCGGCGTCAGCAAGGTCCTGCGCAAGTAGGGCAGGCCCCCGGGCGGCCGCGCGCAATGCTTGGAGATGCTTAGAACTCGGCCTCGATCCTTTGCGCGACCTCGCGCATCTTCGGCAAGAACTGCTCGACGGCGGTGCGCAGCGGAACCGCCGAGGCGGCATAGCGAACGGTGACGGTCGCCAGTATGCGATCCTTGGCGCGGACCGGAATGGCGAGGCTGGTTTCCTCCGACACGCGCCGCGCCCGATTGGCCATGCCGAAGCCTTGCGCGCGAGTCTGGGTGAGCAGCCGCTCGATCTCGGGGCGGCTGCGCGCCATGCGGTCTTCGGGCAGCGACGAACGCGACAGCAGTTCCAGCAGCGCATCGCGTTCCGGGTCCCCGCAGAACGCCAAGTAGGCGCGCCCGGCCGCGGAGCCGAGCATGGGGACGCGCACGCCCGCGCCGTAGCGTTCCAGGGCAAGAGGGCTCTGACCATCGGTGGTCTCGCGGATCATCATGGTGGCGCCGGCCGGGGTTGCGACCGCCACCGGCCACACGATTTGGGCCCCGAGCGCGGCGAGATGCGGTTTGGCGATGTGCGCCACCATGGCCTCGTCGTCGAAGCCATCCGACAAAGTGCGCACCATGACGGTCGGCCGATAACACTCATCGTGCGCGTCGCGCTCGACGTATCCCGCCAGCCGCAACGTCTCCAAAATGCGGTAAGTGGTGGTGCGCGGCAGCCGGACGGCACTGGCGATGGGTTTGATGGCGGCCCGCTCCAATCGATTCAGCGCCGTCAGTACGTCGAGCCCGCGGTTCAGTGCGCGGATCGGCCGCGTCGATTCACGGTCGTCGGTTTGCATGGGGGGGCTCACTTTCGCGTGCATGACCACCTACCTTGAAAATATTTCATTAGAAAAAACAAGCACCTACGCCACCCGCCGCCCAAATCTATGCGCCACCGGCGCCCTTCCTGAGTTGATGCGGCCATGCGCGCAGCGGGCGCGCAAGTTCAGGCAGCCACTCTCGTACATAAGTACCGAAAGGATCAAATCTGGTTGCCTGCGAGCGGCTCTACAATTTGCGGCCGTTTTAGGCGGAAAATTAAGGAACCAGGTCTGCCATGTCGGAAAAACCCGTGAGCTTTGAGGCGGCGCCCACGCCGGTCGAGGCCGTCATTATCGGCGCAGGTCCCGTGGGGCTGTTTCAGATCTTCGAGTTGGGCCTGCTCGGCATCAGCGCGCACATCGTCGACTCGCTGCCGCAGGCCGGCGGTCAATGCACCGAGCTGTATCCGGACAAACCGATCTACGATATCCCGGCATTGCCGATCTGCGGGGCACAGGAATTGATCCATCGGCTGTTGGAGCAGGCGAAGCCGTTTCATGCCACGTTTCATCTGGGACAGGAGGTCACGGAGGTGCGGGCGCTCGAGGACGGCAAGTTCCACATCGCCACCTCCGCGGGCACTCGTCTCATCGCCGGCGCCGTGGTGATCGCGGCGGGCGTCGGCTCCTTCCAGGCGCGGCGCTTGGGCGTGCCCGGCGTCGAGGAATTCGAAGGCAGGAGCGTTCACTATCGCGTGAAAACGGCCGCCGATTTTCACGGGCGTGATCTTTTGATCTGCGGCGGCGGCGATTCGGCCCTCGACTGGACCGTGGCGCTGTGCGACAAGGCGCGCTCCCTGACGCTGCTGCACCGTCGCGCGGAATTCCGCGCGGCCCCCGCCACCGTCGCGCGCATGCGCGAGCTGGTGAGCGCAGGCAAGATGCAGCTGCTCGAGGGTAATGTCGCCGGCCTGCGCAGGGACGGCGACAGGCTGGCGGGCGCGGAGGTGCGTACGGCGGACGGCCGGGATGTGCACGTGCCGGCCGATCACGTGCTCGCGTTCTACGGACTGCATCCGAAGTTGGGACCCATCGCCGATTGGGGCATGGAGCTCGAAAGGCGGGCTCTCAAGGTGGATACGGAAAAATTTCAGACCAGCGTCCCGGGGATCTTCGCCATCGGCGACATCAACACCTATCCCGGCAAGAAGAAGCTCATCTTGAGCGGCTTCCACGAAGCGGCGCTCGCTGCATTCGCCATCCAACATCACTTGTTCCCCGAGAAGCGGCAGTTCCTGCAGTACACCACCACGAGTCCCATCATGCAGAAACGCCTGGGGGTTGCGGCAGTCGAATCCGACGCGCATTCGGGCGGTATTTGATGAATCAGCTGCTCGACGATCTGATCAAGGTGATGACTCTCGAAAGGCTGGAGATGAACCTGTTTCGCGGCGAAAGCCGCGACATCGGCAGTCCGCAGGTTTTCGGCGGCCAGGTGCTGGGTCAAGCTCTGGTCGCGGCCGCCGCAACGACGGAAGACCGGACGGTCCACTCGCTGCATGCCTATTTCCTGCGCCGCGGGGATTTCAATTCGCCGATCGTCTACGAGGTGGACCGGGCGCTGGACGGCAAGCACTTCTCGTCGCGACGGGTGGTCGCCATTCAGCATGGGCGGCAGATCTTCAATATGTCGGCCTCCTTCCAACTGGTGGAGACGGGACTCGATCATCAGACATCGATACCGGACGTGCCGCCGCCCGAGGAGCTGTCCGACATGGAATCTCACTATCGCGGCGTGGCGGACCAATTGCCGGCGGCGGCGCGCCGGATCCTGCAACAAAAGCGGCCCTTCGAGTTTCGGCCCGTGCAGCCGCCGGATCGGCTGCGCCGGGAAAAATCGGCGCCGCTCAAATACATTTGGTTTCGGGCGGTGGACAAGCTCGGGGACGACGAGGCTCTGCATCGCAGCCTGCTGGCCTACGTCTCCGATTTTCACCTGCTCGACACGGCTTTGAAGCCGCACGGCATCTCGATGATCTCTCCAGGGCTCGTGATCGCCAGCATCGATCACGCGATGTGGTTTCATCGCAGCGTCCGGGTGGATGACTGGCTGCTATACGCCATCGACAGCCCGAGCGCCTCGGGCGCGCGCGGCTTTACGCGCGGCAGCGTGTTTGCGCGCGACGGACGGCTGGTGGCGAGCGCCGCGCAGGAGGGTTTGATTCGGGTGACGGGCAGCGGCGGGGCATGACCTTGATAAAGGCCATCATCATCATCGTTCTCGCGGTCGGCGCCATAGTCGGCGGCCTCTTGACCCTGCGCAGCAGCGGCCGCGCGGGACTGCCGGACGACGCGGTATTGCGGCGCGCCGCGCAGCGCGCGCGCGAGCAGGCCGCCGCGGAGGACAAAGAGGACGGTTAATCGGCCCGCGACGCTTCCCACACCTCGCGCGGCAGCACGAAAAGGTGGCAATCCCACCAGCGATTCTTGGCGCGGCGATGCTTGCGAAACACCGCCTCCCAGCGCATGCCGATTTTCTCCAGCACTCGAATCGAGGCGCGGTTGTTGACGTCGACGGTCGAAATCACCCGATCGGCGCGCAGATCGAAAAAAGCCGCGTCGACCAGCGCCAGAGCGACCTCGGTCGCAAATCCCTGGCCCCAAACGTCGATGGCCAGCATGTACCCCAAATCGACCACGTTGCCGTCGATGAACGACAGGTCGCAGGCCCCGATCACGCGCCCCGATGCGATTTCCTCGACGGCAAGCTCGAAGCGGGTCCGCGGCCGCTCGAGTTGCGAGGCCAGCAAGCCTTCGAGATAGTCGGTGGTGTTGTCCTCGTCGCGGGGGCCGAAGAACAAGTAGCGTGTGACCCGCGGATCGGACGAATAGGCGTACACCGCTCGAAAGTCGGATTTGACGAACTCGCGCAGATGGAGGCGGGTGGTTCGAACCGGAAGGTTCAGGGTACGCACAGCACCTTGCCCGGATTCAAGATCCCCTTCGGGTCGAGCGCCCGCTTCAATTCGTGCATGACCGCAAGTTCCACCGGGTCGGCGCGGCGCGCAAATTCCGCGGCCTTCAGACGGCCGATGCCGTGCTCGGCGCTGATGCTGCCGCCGAGACTCTCGACCAGATCGAACATCGCCATCTCGAGCACGGGTCCGCGCGCGACGAAGCTCTTGATATCGGACTCGGGCCGCTGGCTCACATTGAAATGCAGGTTGCCGTCGCCGGCATGTCCGTACGCGATGACGTCGCCCTCGGGCGCAAGACGGCGCACCAGCGCAGAACCCTCCTCGATGAGCGTCGGGATCGCCGAGACCGGCACCGAGACATCGTGCTTGAGGCTCGCGCCGTAACGGCGCTGCGCCTCCGGCACCGATTCGCGCAACTTCCACATGGCTTGAGCCTGTGCGATCGAGGTTGCGAGCATGGCGTCTCTGATCGTGCCGCCCACGGCGGCCTCCTCGAGCGTCGCGGTCAAGAGGTTGGTCAATTCCTGCCGCGGATTCGGCGAGGAGAGCTCGATGAGGAGATACCACGGGGCATTCTGCTCCAGGGGATCGGCGACCCCCGGCACGAGCTTCACGGTCAACTCCACGGCGAGGCGCGGCACAAGCTCGAACGAGGTCACTTGATCCCCGGCCGCGGTGCGCAGGCGGGCAAGCAGATCCAAGGCATGTTGCGGAGTGTCGATACCCACCAGCGCTGTTGCCGTATCGGCAGGCTGCGGGAACAGTTTCAAGCACGCCGCGGTAATGACGCCGAGAGTGCCTTCGGCACCGATGAACAAGGATTTGACATCGTAGCCGGTGTTGTCCTTGCGCAGGCTCTTGAGACTCTGCAGAACCCGGCCGTCGGCGAGCACCACCTCGAGACCCAGCACCAGGTCGCGCATCATGCCGTAGCGCAGCACCGCGGTGCCCCCCGCATTGGTCGACAGATTTCCGCCGATCTGCGCCGTGCCTTCGGAACCCAAGCTCAGCGGGAAGAGGCGCTCGGCGTCGCGCGCGGCACCCTGAGCCTCGGCCAGTGTGCAGCCTGCCTCGATGATCATCGAATAATTCGCGGCGTCGACCTGCCGGACGCGATTCAGCCGGCGCAGGGACAAGACGATCTGCGAACCTGCTTCGTCGGGCGTGGCGCCGCCGCAGTAGCTGGTGTTGCCGCCATGCGGTACGACCGCCACCGACTCGCGCTCGCAAATCCGCAGAACCTGAGAGACGCCGGCCACATCGCGGGGCAGCAGCACCAAGGGAGTGGCGCCATGGTACAGGCGGCGAAAGTCGGTGAGATACGGGGCCACGGCGTCCGCAGCCTCGAGCCAGGCCCCCTCGCCGACGGCGGCCTTGAGTTCGCCTAAAGTCCTAAGATCGGGCGGCCGCGGCATGGACGGTGGCGAAGATGCGATGGCGTCTTAGAAGCGTTTGACGCCCCCTTCCCGCACCGCCGCCGGCACGGGCTTCAAGTCCCAAATCAGGCCGCAGAACGACATCAGCTTCAGCATGTAGAAAGTGATGTCGAATTCCCACCAGTAGAACCCCTGCCGCACCGACGCGGGGTAGTGATGGTGATTGTTGTGCCAACCCTCTCCCAACGTGATGATGGCCAGCCACACGTTATTGCGGCTGGTATCGCCCGTCTTGTAGCGCTGGCGGCCGAACACGTGCGACAACGAGTTGATGGTGTAGGTGCCGTGATAAACGGCCACGGTCGAGATGAAGAATCCCCACACCAGCATCTGCCACCCGCTGGTGCCCAAACCCGGCGCGACGTGCTTCAGCAACACGCCGAGTAAGAAGACGCCGACGCCGAGAATGGTCGGCACCACGACGTCGAAACGATCCAGGAAGCGCAGCTCGGGATATTTGAGCAGATCCTTCACGCGCGACAGATCCGCGGCGAAGTGCTTGTGCGACATGAACCAGCCCATGTGGCTCCAAAAAAAGCCGTGCTGCACCGGCGAGTGCACGTCATCCGGCTTGTCCGAGTAGACGTGGTGGTGGCGATGGTGTGCCGCCCACCAGATCGGTCCGCGCTGCACGGCCGAGGCGCCCAGCAATCCGAAAATGAACTGACCGACGCGCGAAGTCTTGAAGCTGCGGTGGGAAAAATACCGATGATAGAAACCCGTGATGGCGAACATGCGCACGATGTAGAGCGCCAGCGTGACCGACAACGCCGCCCAGCTGAAGCCCACCCAGATCACCGCGAGACAGGCGGCATGCATCAGGAGGAAGGGGATGACCCGCGCCCAATCGACGCGCTTGCTCGCGTCACGATGGCTCGAACGCCCGATGCTGCGCGTCGTAAAATCGCTGTTGCCGAACCAGCGCGACAGTTCCCGGCCCACTCGCTCGACGGTCGGCGGTTCCACCACGATTTCATTTTCCGGGGTCATCTCAATTCCTGTGATTGTAATGCCGCGATCCGTTCATCGAGCGGCGGATGGGTCATGAACAGGCGCATGAAGCCGCCCGTGCTGCCGGTGTTGATTCCAAAGGCTTGCATCTGCGGCGGCATCGGTTCCCCTTGGCTACGCTTCAACGCCTCGAGCGCCTCGATCATTTTACCGGTCCCGGCAAGATCGGCACCGCCTCGGTCGGCGCGGTACTCGCGCCGCCGCGAATACCAACTGACGATCATGCTTGCAAATATTCCCAGTACGATCTGCGCCGCCAGGGTGGTGAGAAAAAATCCGATTCCCGACTCTTGCCTGTCGTTCCTGAACAGCGCCCGATCGACGATGCTACCAATGATTCGCGCGAGAAATATGACGAACGTATTTAGCACACCTTGCAATAACGCGAGAGTAACCATATCACCGTTTGCCACATGGCTTATTTCGTGACCCAATACCGCTTCGATCTGCGGGCGGGACATGCCGCGCAGCAGGCCGCTGCTCACGGCCACCAAGGCCGCGTTGCGGCGCGCGCCGGTGGCAAAGGCATTCATCTCCGCGGCGTCGAATATGCCGACTTCCGGCATGCCGACGTGCACCTGATCCGCCAGGCGCTTGACCGTGGCGATCAGCCAGCCCTCCAGGTCCGATTGCGGCGTCGTGATCACGCGCACGCCCATCATGCGCTTGGCGGTCCATTTCGACAGCGCCAGGGAGATCAGTGCACCGCCGAAGCCGCAAATCGCCGCAAACACCAACAGCCCGCCGAGGCCGCCTCCCGTCAATTGCACCCCGAACACGCGCTGGATGATGAAAATCACCAGCGTGAGCAGGGCCAGGACGGCCAGGTTGGTCACGAGGAACAGGAAAATGCGTTTCATGAGCCTTTACTTGGGGAAAATGGCCGCAATATGGTAGCGCGGCTCAAGCTTAGGTCGGGACGTTCCCCGGCGATTTCAAGGATGCCGCGCCCATGGCCGTCGGCGAGATGCCTCCTCTATGACCGCTGCACGGACACGCTCGGCTATATGCTGGTAATCTCTAGGAATAATGTCTCAAAGGTAGGGCATGCAATATAAGGATTATTACGAGGTTCTCGGTGTAGCCCGCGGCGCCGCCGCGGACGAGGTGAAGCGCGCGTATCGCAAACTGGCGCGGAAATTCCATCCCGACGTCAGCAAGGAAAGGAACGCCGAGAATAAATTCAAGGAGGTGCAGGAGGCTTACGAGGTGCTGCGCGATCCGGAGAAACGCGCAGCCTACGACCAGCTGGGGCGAGACTACCGGCCGGGTCAGCAGTTCCGGCCCCCGCCGGATTGGTCGCAGCGTTTCGGGCACGCGGACAGCCAACGGTTCTCCGATCTCAACGGCTTCAGCGACTTCTTCTCCAGTCTGTTTGGCGGCGCTGCGGGGGGGCCGCCGCCCGATGCGGATGCGGGCTATCTGGAGGTCACGGTGGAAGAAGCCTTTGCCGGCACCAAGCGCCGCGTCATGCTCAACGAGAACGGCCGCTCGCGTTCCGTCGACGTGCAAATCCCGCCCGGGGTCAGCGAGGGCCAGTCGCTGCGCATCGCGGGCGGCGGCGGCTCGTCACTGATATTCCGCATCAGGCTGCGTCCGCATTCGCTCTACACCCTGCAAGGCAGAGACGTACTGATCGAATTACCCCTGGCCCCGTGGGAGGCTGCCCTGGGAGCGAAGGTGGCTGTGCCCACGCTCGGTGGGAAGGTCGAATTGACGGTCCCTGCGGGGGCGCAATCCGGGCAGAAACTGCGGTTGCGTGGGCGCGGATTCCCGGGCGCGCCCGGCGGCGATCAAATCGTCGTCATCAAGCTGGTCACGCCGGCGGCCGCGTCTGCCCAGGCGAAGGCGGCGTACGAGCGCATGAAAAGCGAGTTCAGTTTCGACCCGCGGGCCGGCTGGCCCTAGGCATCTTGCGTCCGCTTCAGCCGTCGCCGATTTCCGCCGGGCCGTCCGGCGTCACGCTGCCATCGCGCAAACGCTCCGCCGCCACCAGCACGCTTTGCGGCTTCACGAACAGCGCCGACACATCGGGGTGAGCGCTGCGAACCCGCGCTTCCAAGTCGACCACGGCCCGCTCGATATCCGGAGCGCGCATGTAGTCGAAGAAATCCAGGCTCAACGTCGCTATCACGTTGTGCGGCGCGAGCTGCACCGTCACGATGCTGTTGGCGCGGCACACGCCAGCGATACCGGACGCCGTGCGCAGGATGGCGTCGCTTAAAGTGGGGTCGGCGCGCTCGCCGATCAGAAGATCCTTCGATTCGCGCGCCAGCAAGCCCGCGACTCCCGCCAAAATGACCGCAATGGCGACCGAGGCCACGCCGTCCCAGCGCGTGTCCCCGCTGAGCAGCGCCGCCAGCGTGCCGCCGGCCGCCGCCGCGATGCCGAGAATGGCCGCAGAATCCTCGAATACCACGATGAAAGTCGGGGGATCCTTCGAGCGGCGAAACGCTTCCCACCAGCCCATGGAGCGCTTGGCGGCGCGGAATGCGCGCATTCCGACCAACCAGGATGCGCTCTCGAAGGCGAGCGAGACGCCCAGTACGATGAAAATGACGACGGGGTGCTCGAGGGGCACCGGGTGCAGCCAGCGATCCACGCCCTCGTACAGCGAGACGCCCGCACCCAGGGCGAAGATCAGCAAGGCGACCACGAAGCTCCAGAAATAGAGCTCGCGGCCATAGCCCATGGGGTGCACCCGGTCTGCCGGCCGGGTGGAGCGCGCGATTCCGTACAGCAACAACAGCTCGTTGACCGTGTCGACCAGCGAATGCACCGCCTCGCTCAACATGGCGGCCGAGCCCGTGACCGCGGCGGCCACGAATTTCGAGGCGGCGACCAGCAGGTTGCCGGTCAGCGCCGCCCAGACAGCCCGATTGGTGCCGGTTCTCGCCATGGCTGTTGTTGCGACCCCGATGCTGCGACCCGAGAAGAGCCGTGTTGTCTTGAAGAATCGAGCGGCGGCCCCATCTCAGCCGGGGCGCCCGCTGCGCAAGTACCCGTATAACAAACAGATTGTAAGGCCATGACGACCGAAACACAGCCGCAGATCAAAGAGTTCCAAGCCGAAACCAAGCAAGTCTTGCGCTTGGTGATCCACTCGCTTTATTCGCACAAGGAGATTTTCCTGCGCGAGTTGATCTCCAACGCCTCCGACGCCTGCGAGAAGCTGCGCTTCGAGGCGCTCGCCAAACCCGATCTCCTGGGCGCGGACGCGCTCTCGGTGACGCTTAAGCCGGATGCCGCGGCCGGTACCTTGTCCATCAAGGACAACGGCATCGGCATGAGCGAAGCCGAGGTGATCGACAATCTCGGCACCATCGCAAGTTCCGGCACCAAGAGATTCCTCGAGAGCTTGAGCGGCGATTCCGCCAAGGACGCGCAGCTCATCGGTCAGTTCGGGGTGGGCTTCTATTCGGCGTTCATCGTCGCCGACAAGGTTGCCGTGCTCACCAAGCGCAGCGATACGCCCGCGGTGCGCTGGGATTCGGACGGCGAGGGACAGTACCAGATTCAAGCGGACGGCAAGTCGGATCGCGGCACCGAAGTGATCCTGCACCTGCGCGAGGAGGACAAGGAATTTCTCGAGCCGGCGCACACTGCGCCGCCTGGTGCGCAAGTACTCGGATCACCTGAGCCTGCCCGTCATCTTGAAATCGGGCGAGACCGAGGAGACCGTCAACCAGGCCAAGGCGTTCTGGACGCGCCCGAAATCCGAACTCACCGATGAGGACTACCAGGCCTTCTACCAGCACGTCACTCACGATTCCGAGGGTGCGCGGGCCTGGGCGCACAACAAGGTCGAAGGCACCATCGAATATACCTCCTTGCTGTATCTGCCCAAGCGCGCGCCATTCGATTTATTCGAGCGCGAGCAGAAGGGCGGCGTGCAGCTATACGTCAAGCGCGTGTTCATCATGGACAGGCCGCTGAATTGCTGCCGCCGTACCTTAGGTTCATGCGCGGCCTGGTCGACACCGCCGATCTGCCCCTGAACGTGTCGCGCGAGCTGCTGCAGAACAACCGCACCGTCGAGAAGATCAAGTCCGCGCTGGTCAAGCGTTCGCTCGATCTGCTCGAGGATTTGGCCGCGAACAAGCCGCAGGAATACGCGGAGTTCTGGCAGACCTTCGGCGCCGTACTGAAGGAAGGCATCATCGAGGACGCGGGTCAGAAAGATCGCATCGCGAAGCTGCTGCGTTTTCATTCCACCGCCGCCGCCGGCGATGCGCCCGAGGCCACGCTCGGCCAATACGTATCGCGGATGCAGCCCGACCAAAAGGCGATCTACTATTTGACCGCCGATACGCTGGCCGCCGCCCGCAACAGCCCGCATCTGGAAGGATTCCGCGCCAAGGGAATCGAAGTGCTGCTGCTCATCGATCGCATCGACGAGTGGGTGGCGGCCCATCTCCATGAGTTCGAGGGCAAGAAATTGGCCAATGTCGCGAGCAGCGCGGCCGATGTCGCGTCAGCCATTGAGACGCCGGAGAAAGCCGCTGCAGAGTCGAGCTTCAAGGACACGACGGAGCGGCTGGGCAAGGTTCTGTCCGGCAAGATCGCCGGCGCGCAAGTATCCGCCCGCCTCACCGATTCGCCCGCGGTTCTGGTCGCCGGAGAATTCGGCGTGAGCTTGCGGATGGGCCGCATTCTCAAGCAGGCAGGCCAGAAGAATCCGTTTGCCACGCTGCCGGTTCTCGAATTGAATCCGAAGCATCCCTTGGTTCAGCGCCTCAAGGATACGGCCGATGACGCCGGCTTCGCCGATCTGGCGCATGTGCTCTACGACCAGGCGATGCTGGCGGAGGGCGGCGAATTGGATGACCCGGCAACCTTCGTACGCCGCGTCAATCGTCTCATCGTGGAAGGCTGCGGCGCCGCGCAGCCCAAAATCATACTGAGCTGAAAGATGCTGCTGCCGCAGTGGGTTGCCAACGACAACGCCGGCGAGGAGCCCTCGCAGCACGACGCCTCATTGCTCGACGCATACTCCGGTGCGGTGATCGGCGCTTTGGAGCGCGTGTCGCCCGCCGTGACCTTCATTGAAGTAGTGCACGGCGCCGGCGCGTCGCCGGGCATCGCGGCCCCGCGGACCGCGCCGGGCACGCGTCGCCCGGCGCGCGGCAGCGGTTCGGGATTCCTGTTTACGCCCGACGGCTACTTGCTGACGAACAGCCACGTCGTGCAGGGATCCGAAGCGATCAGTGTACGGTTGAACGACGACACGCGATTCAGCGCCGACCTCGTCGGCAATGACCCGGATTCGGACCTGGCGGTGCTGCGGATCGGTTCGCCGAGTGCGCTGCCCTACGTGGAGTTCGGCGATTCCGCGGCCTTGAGAGTCGGACAGGTGGCGATCGCCATCGGCAATCCGCTCGGCTACTCGAAGACCGTGACAACGGGCGTCATTTCGGCGCTCGGCCGCACCTTGCGCGCGACCTCCGGCAGACTGATGCACGATGTGATTCAAACCGATGCCGCGCTCAATCCGGGAAATTCCGGCGGGCCGCTGGTCGACTCGAAGGGACGGGTCATCGGCGTCAACACCGCGATGATCCCGCAAGCCCAGGCGATTTGCTTTGCCACGGGAATCAACACGGCGAAATGGGTCATCGCGCAGTTGTTCGCACACGGGCGCGTGCGCCGTGCCTATATCGGCGTCTCCGGAGCCACGGTGCCGATTGCGACGCGGGTCGTGCGGCATTTCAATCTGCCGCGCAACCGGGCGGTGCATGTCTTGGAAGTGGTGTCGGGCAGCCCGGCGGCGCGGGCCGGCGTCGAGGCCGGCGACCGGATGATTGCACTCGACGCGACGCCGGTCGACGGAATAGACAGCCTGCAGCGCCTGCTCGACGCCGATTGGATCGGGCGTGAGGGCGAGTTGCAGCTGCTGCGCAGATCGAGTGTCATTCGTGTGAAAATCCGACCGGTTGAATTGCCCGCGCAGGGCCTGTGATCCAAGGAGCCCGTCATGAGCCCAAACTCACCCTCCAGCCTGGCGGTTGCGCTGGAGCCCACCGACCACATGCTGGGCTCCGAACACGCGCGAGTCACCATCGTCGAGTATGGTGATTTCGAGTGCCCGAGCTGCAAAGTGGCGGCGACGACGCCGATGCTGCTGCTCGAGCGTTTTCCGAACAGAATGCGTTTCGTGTTTCGGCACTTTCCGTTGCAGGAAGCGCATCCCCACGCCTTGATGGCGGCTGAGGCATCGGAGGCGGCTGCGGCGCAGGGGAAATTTTGGCCCATGCACGACGTGCTGTTCCAGAACCAGGCGCACCTCAAGGACAAAGATCTGCAGCGCTATGCCGCGGATCTAGGCCTCGATATGGCGCGCTACAAGGCGGAGATGGACGACCACATTTACCTGCAGAAAGTCCGCGAGCACATCGAGGGCGCGCGCCGCAGCCACATTCGCGCGACCCCGACCTTCTTCGTCGACGGCATCGTGCAGGATATCTCCTTCGGCATGAAGGCCCTGCACGATGCAGTAGCGGCCGCCATCGGCCGCAGTGCGTGAGCGCCGCGCGGTACGTGAGCGCCGGCTGCTAGCTCCAGTCGCCGCCGCCACCGCCGTCCGAGCCGCCGCCGTCATCCCAGCCCGAGCCGGGGTCGTTGACGCCAAAGTCGGAGCCGCCCATGTCGCCGTTACCTGACTCACCCGCCTCAGCCGGGGGAATCACGCCGCCGCCGCCGCGGCCGCCATCCAGGAAGTGATGGGCGAGCTCTTCGCCGGCCACCACGCCGGCACCCACCGCCAGCCCGGAGGCAAGTCCGCCGGCGATGCCGGAGCCGATTCCGCCGCCGCCCATCGGGGCGGGGCCGTAGCCGCCGGGTCCGTAGGTTCCGGGCGCGCCGCCCATGCCGGGCCCCGCCGCAGGATATTGGACGTAGGAGCTGCGCCGGCGGAAGACCATCAGCAGGATGCCGACCACGGCCGCCAGAATCAGCACGGTGCCCCACGGAAATCGTGGCGCCGCGGGCGCGGTCGTGATGCCGCCGGCGCCGTAGGCGCCCCCGCGGACCCCCAGCTGCGCCTGCAGCTCTTGCACCGCTCGGGGACTCTCAAAAGGCAGCCCGGGCTTCAATTGCTCGGCGGTGCCGAGCTCCGCGCGCGCGAGGGCGGTCTTGCCTTCCCGTGCGTACAGTTCGGCCTGCACGTAGTGCGCTCTGGCGCTGGTCGGGTGATCGGCCAGCACCTGGGTGATCATTTGTTGGGCTTGATCCAGGTGACCCGCGGCGGCCGCCGTATAGATCTGATCCAGTGTGGGGTCGCTGTCAGCGAACGCCACCGAGGTGGCCGCGATGCCGAGAGTGACGGCTGCGGCTAGGGTTGCTGCAACTAATAGTCTTCGCATAAGGAGCCCCTGATCGGTCGAATTGACCCTGCCAGGTTAGATATGGGCGCTTGCGCGAAGTTCAACGGCCTCCGCCCAAGCCTTCGGCAGGGCGATTAGATGACGCCGCGGCGTTTTTGGTCGAGCTCTATGGACTCGAACAGGGCTTGAAAATTCCCTTCGCCGAAGCCCTCGTTGCCCTTGCGCTGAATGATCTCGAAGAAGATCGGCCCGATGGCGTTCTTGGTGAATATTTGCAGCAGAATGCCGCTGGCGGCATTGCCGTCGATCAACACGCTGCGGCGCTTGAGTTCGTTCAAGGGCTCGCGATGCCCGCCGACGCGCGCATCGATGCCTTCATAGTAGGTGGCGGGCGTGTCCTGAAACTCGACTCCGCGTCTGCGCAGGGCGTCGACGGTGCGATAAATATCGTCGGTCCCGAGCGCGATGTGCTGGATGCCCTCACCCTTGTATTCGTTGAGGTATTCCTCGATCTGACTCTTGTCGTCCTGGCTTTCGTTGATCGGGATGCGGATCTTGCCGCAAGGCGAAGTCAGGGCGCGCGAAAACAATCCGGTCTGCTTGCCCTCGATGCTGAAGTAGCGGATTTCTCTGAAGTTGAACAACTTTTCATAGAAGCCGGCCCAGACGTTCATGTTGCCGCGTCTGACGTTATGGGTCAGATGATCGATGCGCGTGAGCCCGACCGGATCGTCCGCCCGCGGCTCCGCAGCTCCCGGCGCGGCGCCGGCCACGGGCACGAAATCCACATCGTAGATCGTGCGCTCGCCATAGCGGTCGACGAGATAAATCAAACTGCCGCCGATCCCTTCGATCGACGGGATGTTGAGTTCCATCGGTCCAGCCGTCGCGGGTCCGGGTTTCGCTCCCAATTCCAGCGCGCGTGAGAAGGCGAAGCGCGCATCGGCGACGCGGAATGCCATCGCGCACGCGCACGGCCCATGCGCGCGCGCGAATTTCTGCGCGAAGCTATCGTGCTCCGCGTTGATGATGAAATTGATGTCGCCTTGGTTGTGCAGGGTCACGTTCTTCGAGCGATGCCGCGCCACGGCGCGCAACCCCATGCTCTCGAACAGCCGCCGCAGCAATTCCGGATCGGGCGCGGCGTACTCGACGAATTCGAAGCCGTCGGTGCCCATCGGATTGCCGGTTGCCGCCTGTGCGTTCACTGCGATACCACGGCATTGTCGCGCTTGATGGCGGTGCCGAATACACGGTCCCATACCGAAGTGGTGACGCCGAAATTGCCGCTCTTCGGCGAGTAGTGGTGGCGCATGTGCCAGGCGCGCAGGTCGTTGAAATACGGAGACGAGGATTTATTCGCACGATGATGGATGACGTGATGTACGACTCCGTACCACCAATAGCCGATCATCACCCCGACGGTGAGGCCATCGGCCACGTCGAATCCCAGCCACCGCCAGACCGGCAGCAGGACGCACGCGCTCAACACCGACACGCTCACCCACGCCGGCGTTCCAATGTACGCCAACGGCGCAGCGTGGTGCTCGCCGTGCATGGGTGCGAAGTAGGTCTTCTTGTGCAGCACCGAGCGGTGCAGGACATACTCCAACAGCGTCCAGATGACGAATCCGGCGACCTCGGCACACAGCCACTCGGCGCGGTTGCGCCAAGCGCCATGGACCAATCCGGCCGCCGCCAGACCAACGATCACCGGAGGATAGACTACGAAGTCCGCGTAATAGGTCAATTTGCTGGGTCGCATGGGCCTGCCCCTCGCTGGATTTCTATGAGTTATTTGACCACGAATTCTGCAGAATGTTAGCGGAAGAATGCATCATACATGGCTGGAATTATGCCGAATACCCTGGTGATCGTGGGTGCCGGATTCAGTGGCACCGTGCTGGCCGCCAATCTATTGCGCCGCCCGCCGCCCGTTGCGACCGATATCGTGCTGGTGGAGCGGGGAGCCGCGATGGGGCGCGGCGTGGCGTACGCCGCGCGTGAATTTCCCTATCTCCTCAACGTGCCGGCGGCGCGGCTGTCCGCCGACTCGCGCGATCCAATGCAATTTCTACGCTTCGCGCAGCGGCGCGCGCCGGACGCCGGGGGCGAGGATTTCCTGCCGCGCGCCTTGTACGGCGATTATCTGCAGGATCTCTTGGCACAGGCCGAACGCGCGGCGCCTGCGCATATCCGCTTGGTGCGCGTCTTCGACGAAGTTCGCGGCATCACACAGCACGGCGGCGACAAGCCGCTCGCGGCGCAGTGTATGGAGCGCCCGCCGATCCTGGCGGATCTCGTGATCCTGGCGCTGGGGAATCCGCCGCGCGCCGCTGCTGCCGTGGGCCGTTCGGCGATCCGCGATCACAGGGCGTATCGGCACGATCCATGGCAGCTGCCGCAGACGCTGCCGGCGGGGCGCTCGGTACTGATCGTCGGCAACGGCTTGACCATGGTCGATGCCGCCATTGCCTTGACCCGCGATGCCGGCGCGCGCGCCGCTGCTGCACACGATTTCGCGGCGCGGCTTGGTGCCTCTGCCGCAGACGGCGTTTCGGCCGTCCGCCTTGAGCGGCGATGGCGAGGCGCTCCTGGCTTGCGCGGATTCACTGCGGCGGGTGCTGGCCATGACGCGCGAATTCACCCGCGAGATCGAGCGCAGGGGCGGCGATTGGCGCGAAGTCGTGACCTTCATTCGTCATTTGGCGCCGACCCTGTGGCGGCGTCTGCCCCTGCTCGAGCAGCGGCGTTTCGTGCGGCACCTGCAGGCGCATTGGGACATACACCGGCACCGGCTGCCGCCGCAGTTGGCCGAGCGCATCGCGTCTCTGCGGCGCACCGGCAGGCTGCAGGTGCATGGCGGCCGCATCGATTCGATCGGTGCGGCCGGCGAGCAATTGCGGGTTGCGTGGCGTCCTCGCGGCGCGCGGCGAGCCGCGCGTGCTGACGGTGGATTTGGTGGTCAATGCAACGGGTCCCGACTATGCGCTCGGGCGCTCGGTAGACCCGCTGTTGAATTCACTGCGCGATGCCGGTTTGGTGTCGCAAGATGCACTGAGCCTCGGTCTGCGCACGGCCGTTATGGTGCCTGCATTGATTCGCAGGGCCAAGCGAGCCCACACCTCTACTATCTCGGACCCATGCTGCGCGCCGATCATTGGGAGGCGACGGCCGCGGCCGAGCTGCGCGACCACGCGGAGCGGCTCGCCGTGCATCTCGTCGGAGCGCCTTGCGGCCGCGCGGCGCGATTGACCGCTGCGCTACGCGAGCGTTGCCAACGCCGCCAGCAGGCGGTTCAACTCATCGCGGGTGTTGTACATGGAGATGCCGGTGCGCAGCAGCCCGCCGCGCTCGGCGAGACCCAACGCCTGCACCGCCCGTGCCGCGTAGAAATCGCCGTCCCACACGCAAATGCCCTGGTTTCCCAGCGCGCCGGCGGCTTCAGCGGCGGTGACATTGTCGAGCGTGATCGACACCGTCGGCGCGCGTTTGCGGCCGGCGGTAAAGTCCGGTCCCCAGACGCGGACGCCGGGAATGCGGCGCGCGGCATCATGGTAGTGCTTCGCCAAGTCATGCTCGTACGCGGCAATGTGCGTCATGGCGTCGACGATGCGCTCGCGCAGCGAGGTCCCGCTGCCCCAGCTCGCGATGTATTCGACCGCCGCGCGCACGCCGTCGATTGCGGCGTGATTCAGCGTGCCGGTTTCGATGCGGTACGGTGCCAAAGGATCCTGAACGCTCAAGCGGTCGGTCGGCAGGGCATCGAGGGCGCCGGGCCGCGAATACAGCACCCCTACATGCGGTCCGTAGAATTTGTAGCCCGAACACAGCAGAAAATCCGCGCCGAGCGCCTGCACGTCGACGCGGGAAATGCGGCGCGTAATGCACGGCGTCGACAATCAGCAGCGCGCCGACCTCCCGAGTGAGGCGCCGCGCGAGCGCAATGTCGTTGACCGTTCCGAGCGAATTCGCCGACGCGCCGATGGCGAGCAGCTTGGTGCGCGGCGTGATCTTGGCGGCCATGTCGGCGGCGTCCAATTCACCGGATTCCAGCAGGCGCACTTCGCGCACCACCGCGCCGCGCTCCGCGAGGCCGGCCCAAGGACCGCGGTTCGCCTCGTGGTCGAGCTGGGTGATGAGCACCTCGTCGCCCTTGCCCAGGGTGCGGCCGATCGCGGCGCTCAAGGCGAAATTGAGCGTGGTCATGTTTTGACCGAACGAGATGCACGAACCGCCTTCCGCGCCGAGAAAGGCGGCGACCACGCTGCGCGCCGCCTGCATGCGCCGGTCCACCTCGCGCGAGGGTGCGAAATTGCCGTGCGTGTTCACGTTGCAGGAGGCGTAGACGTCCGCGATGGCGTCGACCACGACGCGCGGCACTTGGCTGCCGCCCGGTCCGTCGAGGAAGGCGAGGCCGGGATTCTTCGCGAGCGCCGGGAAATCCTGCCGGCTGCGCAGGCAGTGATCGAGCGTGTAGGCCACTACAGTAGATCGTAGGTGAAGTCGTAGCTCGTCGACTTGGCGTCGCGCGGATGCAGTTTCATGCTGCCCTTGGCGCCCGCGTACTTGCCCGTGCCGCCGGTGACCGCGAACAGCGAATCGCCTTCGTCCATGAAGGGTCCTTCGACCGTGATCCGGCCTGCCTTCAACATCAGCGTCCAGTTGCACTCCCAGCTCTTGCCGACGACGGTGCGCACGCAATAGCCCTGATCGGAGCCCACCTGCGTCTTGTTGGCGGCGTCGAATACACCGTTGGCGAACACCAGCAGGTCGCCGACGGAATCGCCCTTGGGCCCGAGATCGACCGTGGTCTCGCCGACCGGCCTTTCGACCACTTTGATCTGTTCGGCGGCGAATGCCGGTAGCGTCAGTAGCGTCGCTGCCAGCGCTGCGATGCGGCCCATCGTGAGTTTCATGGTATCCCCTGGTAGTTTGTTGAGCGGTTTGCCGTTCGTGCCGGCCCGTTGCGCAATCATAGCAAGATGCGGCCGCTATTCGTCGAAGCTCGATGCCACCACTTCGATCAAGCGTGGGTCCGGCATAATCAAGGGCGGCGCGAATCGCCGCGGTGAGTGCGGCCGGCTCGTGCACCCGGCAACTTTGCGCGCCGCAGGCCAAGGCCAGCGCGACGAAGTCGGGATTGCGTGCGATGACACCGAGTTGCGCAATGCCGCGCGGCAACCATGTCGTCGCGGATCTGGCCCAGCGCCGAATTGTTCCATACCACGATCGGCAGGCTCAAGCCCGTTTCGACCGCCGTCATCAATTCCGGAAGGGTGAATTGCAGGCCAAAGTCGCCCGCAAGCGCAATGACGGCGCGCGCGGGGCTCGAGATCTTGGCGCCGAGGGCCGCCGGCATCGCGAATCCCAAGGTGCCGTAGCCGGAAGGATGAAACCATTGTCCCGGGCTTTCGACCGGATACGCGTAATTGCCGAAATACGCGATTTGCGTCATGTCGCTGAACACGACGCCGTCCCACGGCAGCGCGGCCTTGATGGCGCGCAGCGCGCTCCACTGCGCCCGCGCTTTCGAATCCAGGCTGCCGTCGATTTCGGCGCGGATCTTGGCGAAACCGCCGATGGCGGTGCGCCATCCGGAGCGCGTCGGCGCATCCTGCAATCGGCTCGCCAATGCGTGATTGATGGATTGCAAGCGCAGTGCGGGCGTCGGACCAGATGCGCACATCGGCCGCGTACTGATCCGATAGCTTCGCCGTATCGACGTCGATGCGGACGAGCACCCCGCCGAGCGGCAGCTTGGTGGTGAAATACATATCGGTCTCGCCGAGTTCGGTGCCCACCGCGAGCACCACATCCGCGTCGGCGATCAATTGCTGAATCGGCCGGTAGGGCAGAGAGGTGCCGAAGTTCGCCGGGTGGCCTTCGGCAAGCACGCCCTTGCCGGCCGCCGTCGTCACCAGAGGAGAATCCAGCAGTTCGACCAGCCGGTGCAGCTCGGCGGCGGCGTGGCGCGCGCCGCCGCCCGCGATGACGAGCGGGCGCGCGGCGAGCGCGAGTATGCGGACCGCGGCATCGATTTGCTCCGCGCCGGCCTGCGGCAAGAGAGGCGCGCCTTCGAATCGGTCCGCCTCGAGCGCGGTGGATTCCGCCAGCACGTCGAGCGGGATTTCCAAGTACGCAGGGCGCGGGCGGCCGGTGCGAAACGACGCCAGGCATTGGCGCAGGTGATCGCGCACGTCCTCCGCCCCGAACGCCACGCGCGCGATGCCGAACACGCCGGCGGCGAGCGCGCGCTGATCGTACAGTTCGTGCAGCACCCCCCACTGCTTGGTGAACGAGGCGCGCACCGGCGCGCTCGCGACGACCAAGAGGGGCACGGAGTCCGAATAAGCCTGGGCCACCGCCGTCATGATGTTGGTAAGCCCCGGGCCCGAGATCACGAAGGCGGCCGCCGGACGGCCGCTCAAGCGGGCGAAACCATCGGCGGCAAATCCTGCGCCTTGTTCGTGGCGCACCAGCACGTGCCGCATGTTGGCCGCTGTCAAGCCGCGGTACAGTTCCAAGTTGTGCACGCCGGGAATACCGAACACCGTTTCGATGCCGTTCTTGGCCAGGAGTTCGACAAGATAACCGCCGACATTGCGCGACATTGGAACCTACTTGAATTTGAACGGCTTACGTTCGCGCACATGCAGCGGGGTGCGGCCGGCTGCTAGGATTGCGCACTGCCATCGGGTAGGCAAGAGAAAACATGCAGTATTCCCCACTGGTCAAGCGGATTGCGGGCGACGGCGCGGATGCTTGGGTCGTTCATTACGCGGCGCGAACGGCCCAGGAGCGCGGCGAGGACGTCATTTTGCTGAGCGTCGGCGACCCTGATCTCGACACCCCGGCGCCGGTATTGGAGCGCGCCATCGAAAGATTGCGCGCCGGCGACACGCACTACACGCCGGCGACGGGCCGGCTGCATTTGCGCGAGGCGATTGCGGCGGCACATTGCGCTCGCAGCGGCCAGCCGGTGACCGCCGACAATGTCATTTTTCTCGCCGGCGCGCAGAACGCCCTGTTCGTCACCTCGCTGTGTGTCGCGGGCCCCGGCGATGAAGTGATCGCGCTCGAACCCTTGTATCCGAGCTATCCTGCGACGCTGGAAGTTTCCGGCGCGCGCATGGTGCGCGTGGCGGCGCCGGCGGCGCGGGGTTTCCGCATCGATCTGTCGGCGCTCGCGGCCGCAATCACCGCGCGCACGCGAGCGATCTTTTTCGCCACGCCCAACAATCCCAGCGGCGTGATCTTGAGCGACGGCGATCTGGCGGCGCTCGGCGATTTGGCGCGCCGCCATTCACTGTGGGTGGTGGCCGACGAAGTGTATGCGGGACTGGCTCCGGGCGGCCGGGTGCCGAGTCTCGCCGCCGAATTACCCGAGCAAGTGGTGACCATCAGCAGCCTCTCGAAGTCGCACGCCATGCCCGGCTGGCGCGCCGGCTGGCTGGTGGGACCGCGGCAGCTCGTGATCCATGCCGAGGCCATGGCCCAGTGCATGCTGTTCGGTCTTCCCGGATTCGTTCAGGAAGCGGCGGTCACTGCCTTGAGCGTCGCGCCGGCCGCGGAATCCCGTGTACGCGAGTACTGTGCAATGCGGCGCGAGTTTCTGCTCGCGGGTCTCATGGGGCTGCGCGGCGTGAAGTGCTTTGTGCCGGATGCCGGTATGTTCCTGCTGATGGATGTGCGCGGCACCGGTCTTTCGGGCTACGATTTCATGTGCGAACTGTACCGCAGCGAGCGCGTGTCGGTGCTCGACGGCGGCGCGTTCGGCCGTGAAACCAGCGGCTTCGTGCGCGTCTGCTTCGCCGCCGACGAGGAGCTGCTGCGCCGAGCCATCGTCCGTATACGGCGGTTTGTTGAAACGTTGCTGAGGTGATCATGGCCGAAGAAATCGACATGGGCGTGGTGGTGCGCGCCCCGGGAGGACCGGAGGTGCTTGAATGGTCGGCACTGCAAACCGCAGCCCCCGGACCCGGCGAGGTGCGCATCCTGCAGCGCGCGATCGGCGTCAACTTCATCGACACTTACTTCCGCAACGGACACTATCCATGGCCGTCGACACCGCTGATTCCCGGCGCCGAAGCCGCGGGTGTGGTCGCGGAAATCGGTGCCGGCGTCGCCGATTTCAACGTGGGGGACCGCGTGGCCTACACCCTGCCGGTGGGCGCCTATCGCACGCAGCGCGTCGTTGCCGCCGAGCGGCTGGTCAAGCTTCCCGACGCGATTGCATTCGACGTCGCCGCGTCGGCGATGCTCAAGGGATTGACGGCGCAATTTCTGCTCACCTCGTGCTATCCGGTCAAGGCGGGCGACACCGTGCTGGTGCATGCGGCGGCCGGCGGCGTCGGCTTGCTGCTGGGGCAGTGGTTGAAGTCGCTGGGCGCGACCGCGATCGGGACCGCGGGATCGCCCGACAAGGCGGCAATCGCCAAGGCCAACGGCTATACCCACGTCATCGACTACCGCGCCGAGGATTTCGTCGCCCGCGTCAAGGAGATCACCGGTTCCCGGGGCTGCGATGTGGTTTACGATTCGGTCGGCAAGGATACCTGGCGCGGCTCGCTCAAATCCTTGAGGTCCCGCGGCATGTTCGTCCACTTTGGCCAGTCGTCCGGAATGATCGCGGATTTCAAATTCTCCGATCTCGCCTCCGGCGGTTCCTTGTACGCGACGCGCCCGACCCTGTTCGACTACATCAAGAGCCGCGAAGACCTCGCGTCGCGTGCCGCGGATCTCTTCGCCCGGCTAGCCTCGGGGAAAATCAAGGCGCATGTCGGTCAGCGAGTGCCGCTGCGCGATGCGGCCGCCGCCCACCGTGATCTGGAGAGCAGGCGAACCATCGGCGCGACCGTGCTGCTGCCTTAAGTATTGGGCGCGCCGGGGCGCCTCACAGGCGCCTCACAGGTTGGCGTCGATGAAGGCCGCCAGCTGCGACTTGGACACCGCGCCGATCTTGGTGGCCACCACCTCGCCATGCTTGAAGAGCATCAGCGTCGGGATCCCGCGGACATGGTATCGCGAGGGCACGGATTGGTTCTCGTCGACGTTGACCTTGGCGATGTCCAGACGTCCATCATAAGTTTCGGCCGACTCAGCCAACACCGGCGCAATCATCTTGCACGGCCCGCACCACTCGGCCCAAAAATCGACCAGAACAGGATTCGGCGAGTCCAGGACGTCGCGGTTAAAGCTCGAGTCGGTGACGTGCTTGATCTTGGTGCTCATGAGTCTTCCTCTGTGACTGAAAGCTCTCATTATATTGTTCTGAAATATGCCTTAAATGGCGATAAACTGAATAATCTATTCAGTAATGTGAATAATGATGAACAAGCTGCAGGCAATGCAAGTATTCGCGCGTGTGGTGGAAACGGGCGGCCTGACCCGCGCGGCGGACAGCCTGCAGCTGCCCAAGGCCACCGCGACGACATTGATCCAGCAGCTCGAAGCGAGCCTCGGCGTGAAGTTGCTCAACCGGACCACTCGCAAAGTCAGCGTGACGACCGATGGGGCCGCTTACTACCCGAGCTGCCTTGCCATCCTGGCTCTGGTGCGCGAGACGGAAGAATCTCTCGGGCAGCGGCATGCAAGTCCTCAAGGACTGCTGCGCGTCGAAGTACCCACACTGATCGCACGATTGGTCATCGTGCCGGCGCTGCCGGGCTTTTTTGCACGCTATCCAGACATTCAACTCGAGCTCGGCTGCAGCGAGCGCCGCGCGGACCTGATCGAAGAGGGCATCGATTGCGCCGTATGGATCGGCGAGCTCGAAGACTCCACAATGATCGCGCGGCGTATCGGCCTGCTCTATTTCGGCACCTGCGCGGCGCCCTCCTACCTCGCCGCGCATGGGCAACCGCGCCACCCCGACGAACTGACTGCGCACCGCTGCATCAATCACTTCTCGCCGCGCACCGGAAAGATTTTCGAATGGGTGTTTGCCAAGAATGGCGTGCGCACACAGACCCTGCTGCGCGGCTCCATCGCGCTCGATGATGAGAACAGCTACCTGGCCGCAGCCGAAGCGGGCCTGGGTGTGGCGCAGATTCCGGCCTTCGTGCTCAAGGAGGCCATGGAGCGCGGCAGCCTGGAATTGCTGCTCGGCGATTGGTTCGCCGAGCCTGCACCGCTCAATGTCGTGTATCCGCAGAATCGGCACTTGTCGGTCAAGATCCGCGTGTTCGTCGACTGGGTTGCAGAGCTCTTCAGCGAGCATGACGGCATTCAGCTGCGCTCGACGCTGCGCACTCACGCTTAGACGGTGCGATGCACCGATTCGGTCTACCCGGCCGTGCCGGCCGGTCCGAGGGCGTCTAAATTCCCAGCGGCAAGGCGGTAGATTCCTTGATCACCGTAACGGCCACCGAGGAATTCACCGACCGCACGCAGGGAATGCGCGACAGGTAATCGAGGTAGAAGGCTTCGTAGGCTTTGATGTTCTTGGTGACGATTTTCAACAAGAAATCCCATTCACCCGTCAGGGTGTAGCACTCCAGAACCTCGGCGCGATCGCGAATTGCCGCTTCGAATTCGGCAATTGCGTCGCGGCCCGTGGTGGCGAGTTTCACGTGCGCGAAAATCGTCACATCCAATCCGAGTGCATTGCGGTCCAACAATGCGACCCGCCCCTTGATCACCCCGTTTTGCTCGAGCTGTTGAATGCGCCGCCAGCAGGTGGTGGTGGACAGCCGGGTTTGAGCGGCCACCTCGGCAACCGACAGGGCGCCTTGCCGCTGTAGAATGTCGAGCAGGCGCAAATCCAATCGATCGATGCCGGATCGAGATGGATTTTCCATTTTCAGCAAGTCTTCGGAATGAACATACCAAATTATCGGGTGCCTTGCGAATGAATGCAACACCTGCGGTCCGGAGGACGTAAATTATGCGGATGACCAAACAATCTCGCCTGCATTTGCCGCATCCGCCCGCACGACCGGGCGAGCTGCCGGACTTCAGCTACGTACAGCTCTCGCCCGCCGGTGCGGTGCCGCGGCCCGATGTCAATGCGCGCGCGCGCGACATCGGGTCGCTGTCGCTCGATCTGGTGCGGGTGCTCGACGATGCCGGTGAGGCGGTGGGACCATGGCATCCGCATCTCGATCCCGCGGAATTGCAAATCGGACTGCGCCACATGCTGCTGACGCGTCTATTCGACGATCGCATGCAGCGCAATCAGCGCGCCGGCAAGATCTCGTTCTACATTCGCTCCCTGGGCGAGGAAGCCGTATCGGTCGCAGGTTGCATGGCACTGCGGCCGGGCGACATGTTGTTTCCGTCGTATCGCAATCAAGGCTTGCAGATCGCGCGCGGCATCGCGTTGGTCGATCTCATGTGTCAGCTTTTGTCCAACACCCGCGACATGTGCAAGGGTCGCCAGCTGCCGGTCATGTATCACTCCAAGGCGGGCAATATCTTTTCCATCTCCGGCAATCTGGCCACGCAATTCCCGCAGGCCGTCGGCTGGGCGATGGCGGCGGCGATCAAGGGCGAAGATCATCTCGCGGCGAGTTGGATTGGGGAGGGCAGCAGCGCCGAGGCGGATTTCCATCACGCCTTGCTGTTTGCCTCGGTTTACCAGGCGCCGGTCATTCTGAACGTGGTGAACAATCAGTGGGCGATATCGACTTTTCAAGGCTACGCCGGCGGCGAGCAGCGCTCGTTCGCGGCGCGCGGCCCGGGCTACGGTATCGCCGGCATTCGCGTCGACGGCAACGACTTCCTCGCGGTCTATGCGGTAACGCAATGGGCAGCCGAGCGGGCGCGCACCGGTGCCGGCCCCACCTTGGTCGAATTGGTGACCTATCGCGCGGCCGCACATTCCACCAGCGACGATCCGGCGCGCTATCGGGCCAAGAATGACCATGAGCACTGGCCTCTCGGTGATCCCATCGTGCGGCTCAAACAACATTTGATCAGGCTCGGCGAGTGGTCGGAGGCGCGTCATCTCACGTTGACGGCCGAACTCGAGGCGCTGGTCGCGTCGAGTTGGAAGGAGGCCTCGGCCTTCGGCACCATGAGCGAAGGTCCGCGGCTGGATGCCGATCTGATGTTCGAGGACGTATTCAAGGATATTCCCGAGCACTTGCAGAAGCAGCGTGCCCTGATGCATGCCGAAAGGAATCGCTAGCCCATGGCCAACATGAACATGATTCAGGCGTTGAACTCCGCCATGGACATCATGCTCAAGCAGGACCCGTCGGTGGTGCTGATGGGCGAGGACATCGGCTATTTCGGCGGCGTGTTTCGCGCCACCGAGGGACTGCAGCGCAAGTACGGCGAGCATCGCGTCATCGATACGCCGATCGCCGAGGGCGGGATTATCGCCGCCGCCATCGGCATGAGCGTGAACGGCCTGCGCCCGGTCGCGGAAATTCAATTTGCCGATTACATTTATCCGGGCTTCGATCAAATCTGCAGTGAATTGGCGCGCATCCGCTACCGCAGCGCCGGGGAGTTCTTCGCGCCGGTGACCATTCGCACGCCCTGCGGCGGCGGCATTCGCGGCGGCCAGACTCACTCGCAGAGTCCGGAAGGAATTTTTACGCACGTCAGCGGCATCAAAGTGGTGATGCCGTCGAATCCCTACGATGCCAAGGGCCTGCTGATCACCTGCATCGAGGACGATGATCCCGTGGTGTTCTTCGAGCCCAAACGGTTGTACAACGGACCCTTCGATGGCGATCCCACCAAGCCGGCTGTCCCGTGGAGCGCCCACCCGAAGGGAGAGGTGCAGGAAGGCTATTACAAAGTACCGCTGGGCAAGGCCGATATCGTGCGCAGCGGCGCGGCGGTGACCATCATCACGTACGGCACCATGGTGTTCGTCGCGGCGGCGGCGGCGGCGGCGATGAACCTGGACGCCGAGATCATCGATCTGCGGTCGCTCGTGCCTCTCGATGTCGATGCCATTTGCAGCTCGGTTCGCAAGACCGGCCGCTGCGTCGTGGCGCACGAGGCCACCCGCTTCGGGGGGTTCGGCGCCGAAGTATTGTCGATCATCCAAGAAGAATGTTTCTGGGATCTGGAGGCGCCGATACAGCGCGTCGCCGGCTGGGATACGCCCTACCCGCATGCCTTCGAATGGGAGTATTTTCCCGGTCAGGCACGCGTAGCGATGGCGCTCAAAGCCGCCATGGAGTCGCCATGAGCCAGTACGTATTCAAGATGCCGGACTTGGGCGAGGGCACGGTGGACGCGGAAATCGTCGCGTGGCACACCAAACCGGGCGACGCCGTGGCGGAGGATCAACTCATCGTCGAGGTGATGACGGACAAGGCGGCGGTGGAAGTGCCGGCGCCCATCAGCGGCCGAGTCATATCCATCACCGGCGCGCCGGGCGACAAGGTGGCGGTCGGCTCGCCGCTCATCGTGTTCGAGGTGGGCGAGGAGCGCGCGCCCGCTGCCGCACCGGTATCCCCCGCGGCACCGCCGCCACCCGTGAAGCCCCAGCCAGCCGCGAAGCCGCAACCGTCCGCGGAGCCACTACCAACAGCAGGGGCGCGGCCCGCGGAGGCGCCGCGACCAGCCCCACCCGCGCGCCAGGGGCGAGTCATGGCGTCGCCGGCAAATCGGCGGCGGGCCCGCGAGGCCGGCATTGATCTCACGACGGTGGTGGGATCCGGGCCCGGCGGCCGCATCTTGCGCACCGACCTCGAGCCCCCCGCCGGGCGCCCGGCAGCGGCCGGCCCGGAAACTTCGGAAATCAAGGTGATCGGCTTGCGGCGACTGATCGCGGAGCGCATGAGCGAGGCCAAACGCAACATCCCGCACTTCGCGTATGTCGAAGAAGTCGATGTCACCGAACTCGAGTCGCTGCGCCTGCATTTGAATGTTACGCGGCCCCCGGGGGCTGGCGCCTTGAGTTACCTGCCGTTGGTCGTCATGGCTTTGACGCGGGTGCTGGAGTCCTTTCCGCAATGCAATGTGCTGTACGACGCGGCCCGCGGGGTGTTGGTGCGCCACCGCGCGGTGCATGTCGGCATTGCCACACAAACCCCGGATGGTTTGAAGGTTCCGGTGGTGCGCAATGCGCAGGCGTTGGGGCTCTGGGAAGTAGCCGGAGAAATCCGCCGTCTCGCCGAGCGCGCGCGCAGCGGTAAGGCGACGCGCGATGAACTCATCGGGTCCACGATCACCGTGACCAGCCTCGGCAAGCTCGGCGGCATCGCCTCGACACCCATCATCAACGCGCCCGAGGTGGCGATCATTGGGCTCAACAAAGCCGTGGAGCGGCCCGTCGTGAATCAAGGCGCCGTCGTCGTGCGCCGAATCATGAATTTATCTTCGTCATTCGATCATCGCTTCGTGGACGGTTATGATGCGGCGGCGATGATTCAAGCGCTGAAAGATCTGCTCGAGCATCCGGCGATGATTTTTATACCGAAGGTGAAATCGAAATGAGTGTGCAACCCCAAGTGAGTGTGCAACCCCCACGCCCCGCATTCGGCACTCTGCTGACCTCGCATATGGCCGTGGCCACGTACAGCCAAGGCCGCTGGAGCAAGAGCGAGATCAAGCCCGTGGCGCCGATCGAGCTCAGTCCGGCCGCGCATGTGCTGCATTATGCGAGCACCTGCTTCGAAGGCTTCAAAGCGTTCCGCCGTGCCGACGGTTCCGTTCACGTCTTTCGCATGGATCGGCACATGCAACGCATGCAGCAGAGCGCGCGCCAATTGGCACTGCCCGAACCGGATCCGGTGCAGCTCGCCAATATGGTGCGCGCAGTGATCAACCGCTGCCGCGACGCGGTCCCGGAAGCCCCGGGCGCCCTGTACTTGCGGCCCATCCTTTTTGGCACGACCGCGAACATCGGTGCGGCGGCGACGCCCGCCGCCGACGCGTCGCTGCTGGTGTTGGCGAGTCCCGTGTGGGATTATTTTTCCGGCGGCATGAAGCCGCTGCGTATTCTGGTCGACGACGAGAATACGCGCTCGGCGGCGCAAATGGGCATGGTGAAGACCGGCGGAAACTATGCCGCCGCCTTGGGTCCCACGCTGCGCGCGCGCGCCCAGTACCAGGTCGATCAAGTGCTGTTCTGCCCCGGCGGTCAGGTACAAGAGACGGGCGCTGCGAATTTCGTGTTGATCCGCGAGCGCGAACTTCTGACCCGCAGCCTCGACAGCACCTTCCTGCATGGGGTGACGCGCGATTCCCTGCTCACGCTGGCGCGTGATTTGGATTACAAGGTGTCGGAGCGCGTGTTTGACGTGGACGAGATGCTCGAATGGGTCAAAACCGGCGAAGCGGCGCTATCGGGCACCGCGGCGGTGCTGGCCGGAGTGGGTACCCTGATTTATCACGGTACGGAGCATCGGGTGGCCGGCGGGGAGGTCGGGCCGCTCACTCGGCGCTTGCGGGCGCAGTTGGTCGCAGTTCAGCAGGGCGAGGCTCCGGATCGCCATGGGTGGCTGGAACGGGTCTAAGTCCCAACTCGTGGGAGCGTGACGGCAGGGACACGCTCCCTAGTATTCTTCGCGATCCTCTTCGTCGTCCAGATCTTCGTCGTCGTCATCCTCGTCATCCTCGTCGTCGTCCCAGTCCTCGTCGTCGTCATCGTCTTCTTCGGCGTCCTTCTCGGCCTTGGAGCCCGACCAGCCCTCGGGCTCTTCGGTGAGCTCCAGGTCGAGTTCCGCCCAGCCGTCGACGTCGAACTCCTCGATATCACCGTCGAGGTGCTGAATCTCGACGATTTCCCGATCTTCGTCCACTTTGAGCACTTGGAAGGTTTCCTCGTTTTCCAAGTCCTCGTACCACTGCCCGACGGTCGGTTCGTACTCTCTGCCCACGGATCCACCCTTCCTTGAACTCAAGCTGCTGACGGCAAGCGGATATTAGGGGAGGCCGCTCACCCAAGTAAATGGCAATATTGTGATCCTATGACAATCGCAGACCGGAAACTCATCGCTCGCCGCTTGACCGAAGCGAAGCGCCTGGTCGTCAAGGTCGGATCGGCATTGTTGGTGGATGCCGAAAAAGGCCGCCTGAATCGTGCCTGGCTCGAGAGCTTTGCCGCGGACGTGGCGGCCATCGCCAAGCGCGGTCAGGAGGTCATTCTAGTGTCTTCGGGTGCGATCGCTCTGGGCCGGCGCCACCTGGGATTGGGCGTCGGCAAGCTCAGGCTCGAGGAGAGCCAGGCGGCGGCGGCTGTAGGACAAATTCGTCTGGCACATGCCTACAAGGAACTGTTGGACGCGCACGAAGTCACGGTCGCACAGATCCTATTGACTCTGGGAGACACCGAGCAACGCCGCCGCTACCTGAACGCACGCGGCACGCTCAACACCTTGTTGTCCCTGGGCGCCGTGCCGGTGATCAATGAGAACGATACGGTAGCGACCGCCGAAATCCGCTACGGCGACAACGACCGTCTGGCGGCACGGGTTGCGCAAATGGTGGGCGCGGACTGTTTGGTCTTACTGTCCGACATCGACGGGCTGTACACCGCCAACCCCAACGTGGACCCCGACGCGGAGTTCATTGGGCGTGTCCTCGAGATCACGCCCGCCATCGAGGCGATGGCAGGCGGCGCGGGCAGCGACATGGGTTCGGGCGGCATGCAAACGAAAATTGCTGCCGCCAAAATTGCGGTGGGGGCGGGGTGTCATTTGTGCATCGCCAAGGGGGCGGTGCAGCGTCCATTGCAGCGCATCGAGGATGGCGCCCGCTGCACCTGGTTCGTACCGTCCTCCACTCCGTTGGCGACGCGCAAGCAGTGGATTGCCGGTACCTTGAGGCCGGCAGGTGCGATCGTCGTCGACGACGGTGCGGTACGTGCGCTGATGGGCGGCAAGAGCTTGTTGCCGGCGGGTGTGACCCGCGCGGTGGGGCGATTTGATCGGGGCGATACCGTCAGCATCATCGGCCCCGACGGCTCCGAGGTGGCTCGCGGCATCTGCGCCTATTCGGACGGCGATGCGGCGCGCATCATCGGCCGCAAGAGCGCGGACATCGAGAAGGTGCTCGGGTTTCGCGGCCGCGACGAAATCGTGCACCGAGATGACTTGGTATTGATCCGGGCGCACGTGACCGGCTCGATATGAAACACGATCTGCATCCGAATCTGGCGGAGCTCATGCAGAGCATCGGCCGCGCAGCGCGTGCAGCGGCGCGGGTGCTCGCGCTCGCTCCCGCCGAGCAGAAGAGTCGTGCGCTGCGTGCCGCGGCGGCGGCGCTGCGCGCGCATGGCAGCGAGATCCTGGCGGCCAATGACAGCGACATGCGCGCGGCCGCGGCTCGGCGGACCTCCGCTGCGCTGCTCGATCGCCTGCGTCTCGATGCCGACCGCGTCGAGGCCATGGCCCGTGGACTCGAGGACATCGAGAGTCTCGCCGATCCCATCGGCAAGGTGTTGGCGCGATGGTCCCGCCCGAACGGCTTGGATATTCAGCGGGTGAGCGTGCCCTTGGGCGTGATCGGCATTATTTACGAGAGCCGCCCCAACGTCACCGCCGACGCCGGCGCGTTGTGCCTGAAATCGAGCAACGCCGTGATTTTGCGGGGCGGCTCGGAAAGCGCCGGATCGAGCGCGGCGATCCATGGGTGCTTGGCCGAGGGGCTCGCAGCCGCCGGTCTGCCGCGCACGTGCATTCAATTGGTGCCCACCGTCGATCGGGCGGCGGTCGGCCACATGTTGGCCGACATGACGGACAGCATCGATGTGATCGTGCCGCGCGGCGGTAAGGAGCTGATTGCGCGAGTGCGCGACGAGGCGCGTGTGCCGGTGATCGGACACCTCGAAGGTGTCTGTCATGTTTACGTCGATCGGGACGCCAACCTCATGATGGCGCAGCAAATCGTGCTCAATGCCAAGATGCGGCGCACCGGAGTTTGCGGATCTGCAGAAACGCTGTTGGTGGATCGCGCCTGTGCGGCGACGCATTTGGCCCCGTTGGTAAAAACCCTGCTCGATGCCGGCTGTGAAGTGCGCGGCGACGAGGCGAGCCTGCGCACCGATGCGCGAGTGAAACCGGCAACCGAGCGCGATTGGTATGCGGAGTATCTGGACGCCATCATCGCGGTTCGCGTCGTCGAGGACGTGGATGCGGCGATCGCGCACATTGGGCAATACGGCTCGCAGCATACCGATTGCATCGTGACCGACGATGCGGCGGCAGCCGAGCGATTTTTGACGCGCGTGGACAGCGCCATCGTTCTACACAACGCATCCACGCAGTTCGCCGACGGCGGAGAATTCGGCATGGGCGCGGAGATCGGCATCAGCACGGACAAGTTTCACGCCCGCGGGCCCGTCGGGGTCGAGCAGTTGGTCAGCTACAAGTATGTGGTGCGCGGCAACGGACAGACCCGCTAGTCATGCGCTTCGCGCAACTTTCAACGGGGTCGAAGCGACCGCGGATTTTCATGCGCTGCGCGCAACTGTCAACGGGGTCGAAACGACCCCGACCTTTAGGCGTGGTGTGAATCGTGCAGGGCTGAGATTCCTTCGAGCCAGTGGCGAACGCTCGCGGCGTTTTCCAAGCGAAACTGGCCGCGCACTCGGTCTCCCACCGCTATGGAAATGCCGCCATGATCCTCGACCGTCTTGAAGCCGTCCTGGTCGGTGAGATCATCGCCGATGAACACGGGCTTTCTGCCTGAAAACGGCGGTTCCTTCATGAACGCCTTGATGGCGGAGGCTTTGCTGAAGCCGCACGGCTTGATCTCCAGCATCATGCTGCCGTCCTGGATGTGATAGTTGCTGCCGAGCAGCGCCGCGCTGGCGCGAACCGCATCGCGCACCGCCGATTCGGACCGATGCGCCATTCGAAAATGCACGGCGATGGTGCGGCCTTTGTCCTCGAGTATCGTGCCCGGGTGAGCCAAGACCAGCGCGGCGAGTGCCGTTCGGGCGCGGTCGAGCTGCGCATCCACGAAGCTTGCGCCCTGCATCTGGCCCGACGCCTTGCGGCGCTCGACGCCGTGCAGGCCTGCGGCGGGCAGCCGCAAGGGCGCAAACAGCGCATCGAGGTAGCCGATGCTTCGGCCGCTCACCAGCGCGACGGCGCCGCCCAAGCGTTCGGCTACCTCGCCCAATAATATCGTGAGGCCGGGGTCCGCGTGGGTATCCAGGGGCGAGTCGGTCAATTCGATCAGCGTTCCGTCGACGTCCAGGAACAAACACCATTCGAGCGACGGCGACGGCAGCGTAGAGAGCATTCGCGAAAGCTTACAGGATGGCCGTCGCTCGAGGCTGGCCGGCGTCAGTGCCGTGTAACTTTTACACGATGATTAATCGCGGCTGAGCTGCCGAATTTCGGTTATTTTGTGACCGATGTTCCGTTCAGTGTTCCTCCGCTTCGTGCTGCCGGTGGCATTCGCATCCTGCGTCGTGGCGTATTTTGGCCTGCCCTATATCGAACGGCTGCTCGCGGAGTGGTTTCGCGCGGACGTCGAACTGCGCGCGCAGCTGGTGATGCATTCGATGGAAGAGCCGATCACGGATCTCGTCGAAAAGGGCAACGAGGCGCGCCTGCGCGCCTATCTCGCCAAGATAACGGCGGACGAGCGTCTGCTCGCAATCCTGGTCTGCCGGCCCAACGGCTCGACCATTTTCAAATCCGAGCGCGCCCCGGCCAGCATCTCGTGCGAAGCGTCGGGCACTGCGCCTCCCGCCGCCTCGCATATCGTGCAATTGCCGTCCGGCTCGGTGCAGGTGTCGCGCTTCGATTTCGATAGCGCTGCGCCCGTGCCGTTTCGTGTGCTGATGCTGCACGATTTGAGCTTCGTGGACCGCCGGCAAAGAACCGCGCGGGATTTCGTGTTGGTGTTCGTCGGTATTTCGGTGTTGTTGTTGGCGCTCCTCATCGTGCTCGTGGCCTGGCTGCAGCTGCGCCGCTGGGTCGAAGTGTTGATCGGCGACATCCGGGGCAAGCGATTTCTCGACGATGCCGAGTCGCCGCGCGAATCCATGCCGATACTCTCGCAGGTGCGCGAAGTGCTGGCCGAGGCCGAGGAGAAGCAGCGGCTGGAAATCGATTTTCACGAGAATTGGACGCCCCAGGCGCTGCGCCAGGTGGTGCGCGATCACCTGCATTCCGCGCAGGTCATCATCGTGTCGAATCGCGAGCCCTACATCCATAATTTCGACGCCGACAAGAATCCCGTGGTGCAGGTTCCCGCGAGCGGCATGGTGACCGCGCTCGAACCCATCATGCGCGCCTGTTCCGGCGTGTGGGTGGCGCACGGCGCCGGCACCGCGGATCGCGCCACCGTGGACCGGTATGATCAAATCCGGGTTCCTCCGGACGATCCTTCCTATACCCTGCGCCGCGTGTGGCTGACCGAGGAGCAGGAACTGGGCTACTACTACGGCTTTTGCAACGAGGGTCTGTGGGCGCTGTGCCACCTTGCCTACGTTCGGCCGGCATTTCGCGCCAGCGATTGGCGCTTCTACGAAGAAGTGAATGCCAAGTTCGCCGAGGTGGTGGCGGCGGAATCCAGCACCGACAGCCCGGTGATCCTCATCCAGGACTTCCACTTCGCTCTGTTGCCGCACCTCATCCGCAAGAAGGTGCCGAAGGCGACGATTGCGCTGTTCTGGCACATACCGTGGCCCAACGCCGAGACGTTCGGCGTGTGCCCGTGGAAGCGCGAGCTGCTGATGGACATGCTGTCGGCCGACATTCTGGGGTTTCACACCCGCTACCACTGCCAGAATTTTCTGGATTCCGTCGACCGCTTCGTCGAGTGCCAAATCGACCACGAGCACATGACGGTCACCCTGCAAGGGCACGTGTGCCGCGTCGCTCCGTATCCGATTTCGATCGAGTGGCCGCCGCGCTGGCTGCAGCGTCTGCCCGATGTCGCGGCCTGCCGGGCGACGGTGCACGAGCGGCATCGGATCGGCGCCGACGTCATCATCGGCTTAGGGGTCGAGCGCTGGGACTTCACCAAGGGAATCATCGAACGCTTCCAGGCGCTCGAGTCGCTGCTCGACAAGAATCCGCGGCACCGCGGGCGAATCTGCCTGCTGCAGGTGGCCGCGCCGTCGCGCGGTCAATTGCCGGCATACCAATCGCTGCAGCAGCACACCTACGGCGAAGTCGAGCGGATCAACGCCAAGTTCGCGGAAGGCGAATGGCGACCCATCATCTTGATCGACGAACATCAAGAGCCGCTGCGCATCTACGAGCTGTACCGGGCAGCCGATTTCTGCCTGGTCAACAGTTTGCACGACGGCATGAATCTGGTGGCGAAGGAGTTCGTGGCGGCGCGCGACGACGAAGACGGCGTGCTGATCTTGAGCACCTTCGCGGGCGCATCGCGCGAATTGGCCGAGGCGGTGCTGATCAACCCGTTCGACGTGACTGAAACCGCGGAAGCCATGCAGATCGCGATGCGGATGGGCCGGGACGAACGGCGCAATCGCATGCGCTTGATGCGCCGCACGGTCAAAGAGAACAATGTGTATCGATGGGCCGGCCGCATGTTGATGGATGCAGCCCGAATACGGCAGCGGCAGAGCCTGCCGTCGGCGCCTCGCCGCCGCGAGACCGCGGATCGCTAGCGCTTCGTCCGCGCGGCGGCCGCAAACGCGCAGAGTCGTTCCGCCGCGGCCTCGAGCGTGGCATCGTTTTTTGCGATGCAGAGGCGCAGCAGCGTCATCGCCGGCGGCGCAGCGTAGAATGGCGACAATGGAATCGCCGCGATTTTCGCCTCGCGAATCAGCCGGTCGGCGAATTCCATGTCGGGCTCGCGGCTGAGCGCGCCGTAGTCCACCAATTGGAAATAAGTGCCCGCGGCCGGTACGGGTTCGAAACCCGAGCCGCGCAGGAGTCCCGCCAGCAAATCGCGCTTGGCTTGAAAAAACGCCGATAGTCCGCTCCACGCGTCGGGGTATGCCGCGAGATAGCGCGCAATCGCGTATTGCAGCGGCGAGGCGATGCTGAATGTATTGAACTGGTGCACCTTGCGCAGCTCCTGCGTCAGCTGCGGCGGCGCCACGCAGTAGCCGACTCGCCATCCGGTCGCGTGCAGCGTCTTGCCGAATGAAAATACCGCAAAGCTGCGCTCCCGCAGTTCCGGATGCGCCAGCACGGACGCATGGCGCCGGCCATCGTAGAGCACGTGCTCGTACACCTCGTCGGCGAGCAGCGTGATCGGCCGGTCGCGGATCAGCGCGGCGAGTGCATCCAAATCATCGCGATCGGCCACCGAGCAGCTTGGATTCTGCGGGCTGTTGACGATGATCAACCGGGTGCGGTCGCTCAACACCCGCCGCACATGATCCCAATCGAAGCGAAACGCGGGCGGCGCCAGCGCGACGCGCACGCAGCGGCCGCCCGCCAGCCGCACCGCGGGCTCATACGCGTCATAGGCGGGATCGAAGATGACGGCCTCATCCCCGGGACCCACCACCGCTTGGATCGCATCGTACAGCGCTTCGGTGCCGCCGCAGGTCACGGTGATCTCGCTCAAGGGGTCGAAGCGGCGGCCATAGCTCGTGTGCAGTTTTATCGAAATCCGTTCGCGCAGCTCGACCACGCCTTCCATGGGCGCGTATTGATTGCGTCCCTCGCCGATCACGTCCACCAACGACGCCGCCAATCGCGGATCGATCGGATAGTCCGGAAATCCCTGGCCGATATTCAGAGCGCCTTCTTCCAGTGCGCGGCGCGACATCACGGTGAAGATCGTGGTGCCGACGTCGGGCAATTTACTGTCGAAGCGCACTGCGGGCCTCCAGAGCTTGCAGGCCGCCGGCGAGCGAGCGCACGGCGTGGCCCCGCTTGCGCAGCTCGCGCGCCGCCGCCAGGCTGCGCTTGCCCGAGGCGCAAACCAACAAGGATTCCCGCCCCGGGGCGAGCAGGCCGGGATCCGCCAGCAGCCGGGGCATGGCGATGTGCCGCGCAGCGGTCGGTCGTGCAGCGAATTCCTGGTCGGTGCGGATGTCGATCACGTCCAGCCCGCGCTGCGCGGCCTCCGCCAAGGATCGCAGGGCGATCTCGATCCCGGTTTCTTCGACCGCGATCTCGCGAATATGAGCGCAGCCGGGCGCGCGACACTCCGGGCGGCGCGGCGCCTTGATTTTCAGGCTCGAGAAATTCGTGAAATCCAGCAGCAGCAATTCGCCTGCGAGTTGACCGGATAGGCCGAGAAGAATCTTGAGCGCGATCAGCGCCTGCAACGTGCCGAAGGTGCCGGGCACCGGACCCATGACTCCCGCTTCGGCGCAGTTGCCCACCACACCGTCGGCGATGGCGTCGGGCCACAGACAACGCAGGCAGGCGTGGTCCAGCGTCGGCTTGTAGACCTGCAGCTGGCCCTCGTATTGGTAGACGCTGGCAAAGACCGCCGGCCGGTGCGTGAGTACGGCGGCATCGTTGATCAGGTACTTGGTGCGAAAATTGTCGCTGCAATCGACCACGAGGTCGTAGGCGCGGACCAGGTCGACCGCGTTGTTGGCGTCGAACCGCTCGGCGTGCAATTCGACCTGCACGGTGGGGTTGATCCGCTTGACGGCGGCCATGGCCAGCTCGACTTTTGCCTTGCCGACGTCCGCCAGAGCGAAAATCGGCTGACGATGCAAATTGCTGGCGTCCAGGGTGTCGGCATCGACCAGCCCTAAGCAGCCCACCCCGGCGCCGGCCAGGTATTGCAGCACCGGGCTGCCGAGGCCCCCGGCGCCGACGGTGAGAACCCGGGCGCGCGCCAGCGCCGCCTGGCCCTGCGTGCCGATCTCCTTGAGCAAAATTTGCCGCGAGTAGTCGGGCTGCATCGCGCCCTAGCCGTGCGCGTGATTGGGCGCGGCCGCGCAGCGCTCGCAGTTCACCCAGCCGGAATCGCCGCTGCGATAATGCTCTTTCTTCCAGATCGGCACGCGGTGCTTCACTTCGTCGATGATGAAGCGGCAGGCATCGAAGGCTTCGCCGCGATGCGCCGAACTGACCCCGACCCACACCGCCATATCGTTCAACCCCAGCGTGCCGACGCGATGGATGCAAAGCGCGTGCTTCACGGGGAAGCGCCGCAAGGCTTCGGTGACGATGCGCTCGCCTTCCTTCACCGCGAGTTCCTGGAATGCTTCGTATTCGAGGCCCGTGACTTCCCGGCCTTCGTTATGGTCCCGCACCCAACCCTCGAAGCTGACATAGCCGCCGGCGCCCAAATCGAGCAGCTCGCGGCGTGCCTCCGCGGTATCGATGGCGGTTTGAGTGAAGCGAAAACGCATCAGCCGCCCGCCACCGGAGGGATGAAGACCACGGCGTCGCCGGCGATGAGCCGGCGGGACCAGTCGCTGAACTCGCTGTTGACCGCCACTTTCAGCTGCTCGCGCGACAGTGTGAATCCGTAGCGCGCGACCAATTCGCCGTACAAGTCCGCCGGCGTAGCCGCGGCGGTATCGATGGTTTCCTCGGAGCGGCCGGCCTGCTCGCGCATCAAGGCGTAATACTGGATTTTCAATTGCATGTCACTGACTCAAGAGGCGGCATCGAGGGCTGCCAACGCCTCGGCATATTCCTCGGGCGTGTTGATGTTGTCGAGAGCACGTCGGTCCAAGGGCTCGAGCAGATGCGCCATGTGACGGATGAGGAATTTTCGGGGGCATTGGCCACCGCCGTCCTGGAAGGCCGCGAGCGCTGCGGCGGCTGCGGGCTCCCAAATGGCGCACAAGGGTTCCGGCAAGCCATCGTGGGCGCTGCGAAAGGCCGTGGCCAAGCTGGCCGGGTCGCGTTCACGCACGAGCTGCGAGAGCACGGCGTCCGACAGAAACGGCAGGTCGCAAGCCATCACCAACCAGGCAACATTGGGGTGTGCGGCGAAAGCCGAGCGGATGCCGACAGTCGGACCCTCTCCGGCGACCGAATCCACGATCATGGGGCGCTGCGCGCGCGCCGGGTCGGCGGTTTGGTTGGCGCGCACGGACACAAACACCTGAGCGGCATGCCGGCTCGCCAGCTCGCAGGCCCGATCCAGCTGGCTCTTGCCGCGGTACTGCAGCGCAGCTTTGTCGCGGTGCATGCGCGAACTCGAGCCGCCGGCAAGAATCAAGCCGTACAGGGGTGCGAGACTCATGGCGCCGTCTCGATCGCGTAGCTGCTTTTGCCGCCGTCTTTGGCGATCAAGCGCAAATCGCCGATGACGATGTCATGGGACAGAGCCTTGCACATGTCGTACACGGTCAGTGCCGCGATACTGGCGCCGGTGAGCGCCTCCATTTCAACGCCGGTCTTGTGGTGCACGCTCACGGTGCAGCGGATGACGGCCGTGTCGGCGTCGAGATCAATGGCGATGCGGCAGTTCTCGAGGCCGAGCGGATGACAGAATGGAATCAGTTCGTGCGTGCGCTTCGCGCCCATGACTCCGGCGATGATCGCCGTGTCGAAGACCGGCCCCTTCGGCGAGCGCAAGCCGCCGGCGCGCAGTGCCGCGGCGACCGCCGGCGGAAAACGCACCCGCGCTTCCGCCGTTGCCGTTCTCTTGGTCGGGGTCTTGTCGCTGACATCGACCATGGCCGGGCGTTGCTCGGCATCCAGGTGGGTGAGAGTCATGGAATCAACCGCCGATGTAATTCATCTCGATTTTCTCGGGCGACGGATCGGTACGCCGCAATTCCTCGCGCAGCTCGCTGTAGCGATCGGTGCGACCGTTCCACACGCCGCGGATCAATTGCATGATTTCCGCATCGCTCGCACCGGCCCGCAGCGGGGCTCGCAGGTCGAGACCGTGGGTCGCGAACAGGCAGGTATAAAATTTACCCTCCGAGGATAGGCGCGCTCGGCTGCAAGCGCCGCAAAACGGCTGCGACACGGACGAAATGAATCCGACTTCGCCGCCGCCGTCTTCGAAGCTCCAGCGCTGCGCCACTTCGCCCGCATAGTTCTGCGAAATTGGCCGCATCGGCCAGCGCGCCTGGATGCGCGCGGCGAGCTCGCGCGACGGCACCACCAACTCGGGCCGCCACTGGTTGCGATTGCCGACGTCCATGAACTCGATGAAACGCACGATCACCGGCGAGCCGCGGAAGCGTTCGACGAGATCCAGCGCCGTGTGATCGTTCAAGCCGCGCTCGATGACGGCATTGATCTTGACGGGAGCCAAACCGGCGCTGATGGCGGCGTCGATGCCGCTCAAGACTTGATCGAGAGCGGCGAAACCGCCGCTCATGCGTGCGAACACGTGCTTGTCCAAGGTATCCAGGCTGACGGTCACACGGCGCAGACCGTTGGCATGCAGATCGACCGCGTGCTGTCCCAGCAATACCCCGTTGGTGGTCAGCGCGATGTCCTCGATGCCGGGGATGTCGGTGAGATCGCCGACCAAATCCGCGAGGTTCGTGCGCAGCAGCGGTTCGCCGCCGGTGAGGCGCAATTTCCGCACGCCTAAAGCAGCGAACAGCCGCGCAAGGCGCACGATCTCCTCGAACGACAAGCGCTCCTGCGATTTCAAGAATCGATAATGCTCGTGATATTGCTCTTTCGGCATGCAGTAGGGACAGCGAAAGTTGCACCGGTCCATGACCGAGATGCGCAAATCGTGCAACGGTCGGCCGAGGCGGTCGAGCGGACTTTGCGGTCCCCGAATGTGGTGCACGGTAGAGCTCATGTGATTTTCAGGTTACCAGCGGTAGACCGTGGTGACGAAGCCTTTCGGGTAGGTATTGGGTCCCGGCGGCAGTTCAACGAAGCCGTCGGTGCCGGTCAGGCTCAAAAAGTCTCCAGATCCATTCGGGCCGCCGCGGATTGGCCCAGGGGCGCCCCCAATCGTCGTGTTCGATTGCCACCGGCAAGAAATATGTGAGCGGATGTTGGAACGTGACCGGTGCGGCCAGCGCCAGGCGCTCGGGCGGGGCGCGCCGGGTACCCATCGCTTCGGCGATCGCCGGGATGACATAACGGATCAGGCAGACGAGAGTCGAAACCGGATTCCCCGGCAGTCCGAAAACCGCCTGGCCCTGAGGCCCGATGCCGAACCACATGGGCCGGCCCGGCCGCTGCGCGATCTTGTGAAACACCTGCTGCACTCCGAGCTGCTGCAGCACCGTGGGAACCAAATCGAACTTGCCCATTGAGACACCGCCGCTCAGCACTACGACCTCATGAGTGTTCAGATGTAAGGCCAATCGTTCGCGCATCAAGTCCTCGTCGTCCAGAACGTGATCGTCGCCGACGCGGCCGAAGCCGCGTGTGCGCAGCGTCGCCGCGACTGCGTAGGCGTTGGAACGGCGCACTTGGAAATCCTCGATCGGATCGCCCGGTTCGATCAACTCGTCGCCGGTCGAGACCACCATGATCGCCGGCTGGCTGCTCACGCGCACTCGCGCCATCCCGGCTGACGCGGCGACCGCGATTTCCGGCGCGCGCAACAAGGTGCCGGCTTCGAGCAGCAGCGAGCCCTGACGGCTGTCGTTTCCGCGACGGTCCACGTTGTGATAGGGAGAATTCACGACTGACGCGTTCAGCGACGCGAATCCGTCGACGATTTCGAGCTGCTCGACCGGAATGACGCAATCGCTGCCCAACGGCAGAATCGCGCCGGTCATCACCTCGATTGCGACATCGCCGCTGACGAGCTTCAGCTGCGGCGCTCCGGCTGCCTGCACTCCCTGAACTCGGAACCGCTTGACACCGCGCCGCAACGCCTCGCTGTCGACCGCCATGCCATCCATGGCGACGCGGTCGAAGGGCGGTTGATCGCGCTCCGCATAGATGTTCTCCCGCAAAGTGCCGCCGACGCACTGCGTCAGCGGCAGTGATTCGATGGGTAAACACGTCAGCCGAGAGTAGATGGCCTCTTCGGCCAGACGCGGGGTTATGAGCGTTCCGGCCTGCATTCAAAGGTCGCGGCGGAGTTGCTCCGCCGCGCTCCAATTCACGACTTTTGCTGCTTTGCCTTGTAGATCTTCAACTGTTCATTGAAATGGCCAACGACCGCCTGCAGTTCATCAACGGCGGCGTTGTTTTTCTGAACGAGAACTTTCTGCTGCTCATCCGCTTTTTTCTTTTCGTCCGGCGTCAGCTTCTTCGGATCCTTCGGGGTCGCGGCATCCATTTCGAGCTTCAGACAATCGAGATACGAGTTCATCTCGCCGTTGTAGCGATCGAATTCATGCTTCGCGGCGATCATTTCATCCTTGGTCGCGGTATTCCCGTCAGGGGGCGCGTCCGGGGCGCGCGGGTAAGTGCATGTCGCCTGTGCTTGTGCGGCGGCGCCGAGTGCGAAAACCAGGGTGAGCGGTATCCAAGCCTTCATCGGGAATCCTCTTTATCGTTACGAATGAGCTGTTGTCAGGGCCTTAGATCTTACGGCCAAGGACGAGGAGCCGCCAGCGTTCAGCGGAACAGCTGTAAGCCGCTGATTTTGTAACTATATTAGAGCGAGGGGTGGCGGTTTTGGTTCCGCTGGGAGGTGGCGCTGGCCCGCAGAATGAGGATATAGACTGGGCGGCGGGGGTGCGTTGCCGGTCAGGAGAGGGGATTTCACATGGGAGAATGTACGGTGGGCGCGGAGGCCTTTCAGAGCTTGCTCGACACTGAATACGCATTCGGCACCCGGGCTCGCACCTCGATCCGAACGGCGTTTCTCGAATACCTCGCCGAGGACTCGCTGGTACTGCAGCCGGCCCCCACCCCGGGACGCGCGTTTTACGGATCTGCGCAAGATAGCCTCGACAAGCTGGAATGGTATCCGGCGCTCGCCGATCTCTCGGGCAGCGGCGATTTGGGCTTCACCGCGGGGCCTTGGATCTACACGGTGGCCGCCGGCGGCCTGAGCCACGGCCATTTTTTGACCATTTGGAAGCGCGATGCAGCGTGCCGTTGGCAGATCGAGTGCGACGCCGGCGTTTCGCACGCCGCACCGACCAGCGCAGAGCCCAAGCTGTCGCCGGATCAGGCGTCTTATGCGCCGCGAAGCGCGCCATTGCCGAGTCTCATCGCGGACCATGCGCTCGACCGCGCCATGCGAGACTTTCAGAACACCGCCCGGCAGGATGGCATCGCGCCCGCATTGCGAACCTACGCCCGTACTGCAGATTTTTGGCTCTACATCGACGGCGAAGCGCCGATGGAGTTGTCAGCCGCCAACCGCTATTTCTTTGATCGCACCCTTCCCGGTACGTGGATGGAGGACGTTCGTACTAGCTCCACCGATGCCAGTCTCGCGTACTCGGTGGGCGTGCTCGGCGGCACGAACCGGCCGGGCAGCCATGCCTACGTGCAAATCTGGCAGTACGCCCCCAAAGTCGCCAATTGGGGATTACGGCTGTTGTTGATCAACTCGTTGGCGACTTCACTGTCGAAATGAGCGCGCGCCGTTCGACTATTGAACGGCGAATCCCGCCAGTACCAACAAGGGGCTTGAAAATGCAGTACTTATTACTCATCTACTCCAACGAAAAGGAGATGGCTGCTCTGAACCCAGCCGAGCGCACGTCGATGACGGAGGAATACACCGAGTTTACCAAGGGGATCATTCAGGCCGGACAGTTCAAGGCGGGCGACCGGCTCAAGCCAACCTCCGCCGCCACCACCGTGCGGGTGCGCAACGGTCAGGCAGTCATGACCGATGGGCCGTTTGCCGAGACTCGCGAGCAATTGGGGGGCTACTACCTGGTCGATGCCAAAAACCTGGATGAAGCCACCGCAATCGCGGCGCGGATTCCCGGCGCCCGGGTGGGGAGTATTGAAGTGCGGCCGATCTGGCCGCCGCAGACTTAAGAGCCGTTGACGCACGCATCCGCCGGGCATGAACGCGAGCAGTAGCAATCAGGGAATTGAGGCAATTTTTCGCCGCGAGGCGGGTCGTGTTCTCGCAACATTGATCCGCCTGCTCGGCGATTTCGATTCAGCCGAAGAGGCGCGGCAAGAAGCGTTCATCGCCGCTGTGGAACAATGGCCGACCCAAGGCATGCCGGAAAATCCGCGCGCGTGGCTCATCAGGACCGGCCAAAATAAAGCGGTTGACCGCATCCGCCGCGATGTCGTGTTCCGCACCAAGGTCCAGGGCCGCGAGATCGCCAGCGCCGAGGCGGACGCCGCTGCCATCGCGGAGGACGAGGGCGATGGCACTTTCGGCGATGACCGGCTGCGGCTCATCTTCACCTGCTGTCACCCTGCGCTCAGCGCCGAGGCGCATATTGCATTGACCTTGCGCGAAGTGTGCGGACTCACCACGCAGGCGGTGGCCCGCGCATTTCTGGTGAGCGAGGAAACCATGGCGCAGCGCCTGGTGCGCGCGAAGAAAAAAATCCGCGACGCGGGCATTCCCTATGAAACACCCGAACCGCCATTGCTCAACCAACGAACCCAAGGCGTTCTGGCAGTGGTGTATGGAGTGTTCACGGAAGGGTACGCCGCGACCGCCGGATCCCGGCTGGTCGACGCCGAGCTTTGCAGCGAGGCCATTCGCCTGGGCCGTCTGCTCGACGAATTACTGCCGAAGAACGCTTCAGTACTGGGACTGCTCGCCATGATGCTGCTGCACGACGCCCGGCGGGGAGCGCGGGTTTCGCCGGACGGCGACGTGGTCTTGCTCGAGGATCAAGACAGGGCGCAGTGGGATCGCGCAAAAATCGCCGAGGGTCTCGCGCTCGTCGAACAGGCATTGAGTGTGCCCGGGCAGATCAGTTCTTATGCCGTGCAGGCCGCGATCGCCGCGTTGCACGTGCGGGCAAAAACGAAAGAGGACACGGATTGGCCGCAAATCGTCGGCCTGTACGAGGTACTGCTGCGGCTGCAGCCCAGCCCGATCATCGAGTTGAACCACGCGGTGGCTGTGTCAATGGTCGACGGTGCAGCGCGGGCACTCGATCTGGTCGACTCACTGCAGGCGCGCGGACAAGTCAGCGAGTATCACTTGCTGCATGCGGCGCGAGGTCGACTTCTGCAGCAGCTCGCACGCCCCAATGAGGCCCGCGAGGCCTATCGCGCTGCTTTGCAATTGACCACGCTCGAACCCGAGCGGCGGCTATTGATGGCGCGGATTGCCGGTATCGACGCCGCGCCCGATGGAGCGTGAACTCGGAATACTTTTTACGGGGCGACGTTGCGCGCGTGCAAAGCCATCGCGATGAGGGCACTGCCGCCAAACACGAGATTAATGCCGACGAGCAGACCGATCGCCCATGCCGCGGCGCCCGGCAGGCCCGCGAATATGATTCCCGCCAAGAGCAAATCGACGACGCCGCTGAATAGCATGGCGCCCCATCGTCCGGACAGCTCGCGCTTGTGGTCGAGCGCATAAAAGATCGACAGGACGCCTTCGAGAAACAGAAACACCGTGAGTATCATCGTGAGCGACACGGCCCCAGACAGCGGCCATGCCAGCAACACGATGCCGGCAACGATTCCGAGAACTGCCGACGCCAGAGACCAGCCGCGCCCGGGCGCATTGCGCATTCGGAGCGTTGCGATCAAGCCGACTACACCGCTCATGAGCAATAGCCATCCGATGAGGCCACTCGACCGCAATGGTGGCGATCGGGGGAACGATGATGGCCAAGAGTCCGAGGATGAAGAGCACGATCCCTTCGGTGAGGAAAAGCTTCCAATGCTCGTGCAGGGCATTGGCCACCTTTGACTGAAGATGATCGAGGTCAGCCTTGTTTGCTGCCATGATGTGCATCCTCGAGAGTGCTGTAATCTACGACTATATTACCGGCATTTTCCCACCCCGTGGGCGGGATAGCGCGGCTACGTTACACTGCCCGCCTGCGCCCGTAGCTCAGCTGGATAGAGCACCTGGCTTCGAACCAGGTGGTCGGCGGTTCGAATCCGTCCGGGCGCGCTTTTCAATCAAAAACTTACGCGCCATCGACAATCAATTGAGCGAACGTAGCGAAAACGTAGCGTTTTTTGCTACGTTTGCGCCGCGCGGCGCCTCCTCGATGAGCCTCGATGCCTGCCGCTCAATGCGACCGGCCACGGAGGAGAGTTTCTCCGGGGCCAGGTGCGCATAGCGCAGCACCATCTCGTACGATTTCCATCCGCCCAGTTCCATCAGCTCCGGCAGCGAAGTGCCGCTCTGCACGTGCCAGGAGGCCCAGGTGTGCCTCAGGTCGTGGAAGCGGAAGTCCTCGATGCCGGCGCGCTGCTTCGCCTTGTCCCACGCGGTGGAGCTTTGCTGGATGCGCTTACCGGCGAAGGTGAAGCACCAGCGCGGATGTTGGTCTCGCGTCGATTCCAGCGCCGCCACGGCATCCGCATTCAAGGGAATGCCGCGGCCGTCGCCCGACTTCGTCGTACCGTGATCGAGCCAGGCCACCTTTCGGGTTAGATCCACACGGCTCCATTCAAGCCCCAGGATCTCGCCCGCACGACAGCCGGTCGCGAGCGCAAACTCCACGATCGGCTTCATGTGTTCAGGCAAGGCCTCGATCAATCGATCAGCCTCCTCACGCCTCAAGAAACGAACTCGCCGGCGGGGTTCCTTCAGCATCCGAATCTTCGGCACCCCTTTGAGCCATCGCCAGTCCTGATGCGCGACATTCAATATCCGCCGAACCACCTCGAGTGCGCGATTGATGGTCGCGTTCGAGACACCATCCTTCAACTTGCGATCGCGAATGAACGGCTGCAACGCCGCCATGTCGATCGCATCCAGCTTCAGGGACCGCAGATGAGGATCGAGCTTTTTCAGATGATCCTTATCATCCGAGAGGCTCCTCTTATCGGCGAACTCCTCGAGATATCGCACGACCGCTTGCTGCCATACGAATATGCCCAGAAGCCCCTGCTGCCGGGCTTCAATCGCTTCGTTCTTCAGGCGGACTGAAGTAGCTTTCGGCATCGGTGCGGTTGATACACCCAGTGCTTTGGCATACGCGGCGTCCATCCGGGAGAACGAGGCCAATCCACCAGAACCGCGAATCCTTGCGGCGGTAGAGTCCACGTTCACGGGCCATACAGTCTCCTTCCAGGCCCGCCCTCGGCACTTATCCTGCTGCATTCGCGCATCCAAATCAATCCGGTCGTAGACCTTGCACCTTGCAGCGGCCCTTGCGGATAAAGGGCAGTCCCATGCCATCGAGGAATCGGAGACTGCAGCGGACATAGGCGGCGGCCTCACGACGGGTGAGATACCGGGCGGTCGTGGCAGTCGGCGGAACTTCTCGGACGGCATTGGATGTTGTGGAGCGCTGCGGTGGCGGCTTCGAGAAGTCGAGCGGCAGCTGGCCCGAGAGCGGAGAGGAATCTTGTCGCAATGTGCGAAGCGTTTGTGCGAGTCGACATGACATTTACTTAGCTTCAAAACAATTCGTGATGTGTGCTTCCGAGCGATTTCATCGGCGCTTTTCCAGCATCGACTATGACGCAAGATGAGAATTTTCGTGGGGGAGAGTTTCGCGGTATTTTCGGCGAAACTCTTACGGAGCCCGCATTTTGTTTTCAGCGCGGTCGTGAACAATCGCGCTCGATCATTCGTTGATTTCGTTCGAGTCACTCTGAAAAATCGCGAAATGAAGTGGATTTCGCAGCACCCTTAGTTGGTATGGACCTGCCCCGTTTCGGTGGACAGTTTGTAGTCTCTCTTTCCGTCTCTTTGCCGTCGTCTAACGTATAGCACAGGCGCAGTCTGCCGCCGCAGAGGCGGCAGAAGCCTCGGTGGCCGGATTTTTCTTCGCTTTCGCTCCGCATCGACTGCGCGTAAAGCTCCAGGAGCGGCGATCTCGATCGACCCTTGGGGTTCGTATCCCCAGATTTCCGATGATTGAACGCTGATCGATCCATCGCTCATGCGGCCCGATGTTCCAGTGCGTGACGCTCATAATTCATTGGAGAGCGATAACCAAGCGATGAGTGTCTGCGATGTGGGTTATACCAACCTTCGATCCACGAAAAGATGGCCATCTTTGCTTCCGCCTGCGTCTTGAAGCGCCGGCGGCTCAACACTTCGCGCTCGAGCGTCGCCCAAAAACTCTCCGCCATCGCGTTATCGTAGCAATCACCGACCGAACCCATCGAGGGCATCACACCGGCTTCCTGGCAGCGTTTGCCAAATGCGTAACTCGTGTACTGGCAGCCGCGATCCGAGTGGTGGATCACGCCGGCGGGGCGACGCTGGGAAATCGCGTTTTGCAAGGCCTGCAGCACCAGCTCCGTGCGAAGATGGTTCTCCATCGCCCATCCCACCACTTTGCGCGAAAACACATCGAGCACCGCGGCCAAATACAAAAAACCCGACCAAGTGGGGACGTAGGTGATGTCAGCTACCCACAATCTATCGGGATATTCAGCATAAAATCCCCGATCCACCAGATCGATCGGCCGCTTCGCACCCGCATCGACTACCGTCGTGATCACGAATCGATGCGGCCACACGCCTTGCAGGTGCGCTGCACGCATCAGCCGCGCGACGCGCTTGCGCCCGACGTGTATGCCGTGATCATCGGACAACTCCGCGTGGATCATTGGTGACCCATAGACTCCGTTCGAGCGCCGGTGAATCGCATGGATTTTACCGGTCAGATACAAATCAAACCGCCCCCGTTGACTCAACGGACGATCCTCCCACGCGTAAAAGCCGCTCGCTGAAACACTCAACAGCCGGCACATCATCTGCACCGAATAGGCGGCCTGGTTGGCCATCACGAATCCGAAGAGCGCTTCGGTATCTCGATGTTTTCCCGCGCAAACCAGGCCGCGGCTTTTGAGAGAATCTCCCGCTCCTGCCGTAACTGACGCACCTCGTGCTTCAGCCGCGTCAGCTCCTCGCGTTCCGTGCTCGTCAAACCCCCATCGCCTGTACCTGCGTCTCGAGACGCCTGCTTGACCCAGTTACGGATCGACCAAATCGAAACCCCAAACTCCTTCGTGAGCTCCCTCATATCGCGCCCGGCTCGTACCAGCTGCACGATCTGGTAGCGAAACTCCTGGCTGTATCTGTTGCCTCTCTTCGACATTTTGAACACCTCGCTGTGTAACAGTGATGTGTCCACTAAACCGGGTCAAGTCCAGTAAGGGTTTCGCGGTATTTTCAGCGAAACTCAAACAAGGAGCGAAAAAACCATGATTGCAGGATAGCAACGCACTTACTGTTGGGGCACATTGGGTCCCAGAGGTTGCAGTCGACACGAGAGGAAGACTTAAGTGAAGCGCACATTTCGAATTGGCGAGCGAAACCCCGCGCTCGATATTGTGAGTTATGGCCGGCGCGGCGGGGCGCGTCGACGCTCCATTTCACACGCGAGCAGGTCGCCCAGATCGCGCGCACGGTGCGCCGTGCGCCGGAAGTGATGGTCAAGGTCTCAGGCGGTTCCAACACGACGAACGGCGTTGCAGCACATTTTCAATACATCGGTCGGCGAGGGGAGCTCGAGATCGAAACCGACGATGGCGAGCGGCTGATGGGCAAGGAGGTGGCGGCGCAGCTCATCGATGATTGGGACCTCGACCTTGATGCCCTGCGCGACAACTGGGACAGCATGGAGCGAGGCGGGCGGAGGAATCCGAAGTTGGTGCACAACATCATCCTGTCGATACCGTCTAAAACGCCGCCGGATCGGCTCCTGGCGGCCAGCCGGGACTTTGCGCGGCAGGAGTTCGCGCTCAAGCACCGGTATGCAATGGTGCTCCACACCGATCAAGCCCATCCACACGTGCACCTGGTCGTCAGTGCACACAACAGTGAAGGCGGGCGGCTGAATATCCAGAAGGCCGATTTGCGGCGATGGCGGGAGCAATTGGCCCGTCACTTGCGCAACCATGGGCTGGAAGCCAACGCCACGCCGGCACAGCTTCGCGGAAGGTTGTCGGACCATCAGAAGGATGGCATTTATCGGGCCACACAGCGGGGCGAGTCACGGGTGGAGTGGGAGCGGGAGGGGCGGGCATTCAAGGCCGCCGGGGCCGGCGACACATTTCAGGTGCTTGGTCTCGGTCAGATTGTGGCGACGGCTGAGGTCGTGCAGCACGACTGGCTCATGACCAGCACCGCGCTTGAGAACCAAGGCCTGGGCGGCCTTGCCGCCGACGTAGAGCGGTTCCGGCAGTCGCTCACGGTTCCGCTAACTCGGCAGGAGCGGGCGGTAACAGCGATCCGGCGAGGCCGTGCGGAGCGCTCACCCTTGCAGCTGGAATTCACAAGATAGATGCGTGCGAGTGCGTAGAAGATCGCCTCGCGACTCAACGCCGTCTTCGCAGAGGCCCAACTCCAGTCATTCGATACCGTGGAAGCGGGCACTTTAGACGCAGAACAGGCTGTCGCGGGTTCCCAAAGGGGCCTGTATGATTAACCAGTAAGATGCTCGGCGCGGCGGTTCACTAACGATGCAAGTTTCCGTACCTCCGTTTTTCGCAACAGTCCTCGGCGTGCTCGCCGCGATGACTTTCATGAGCCCGTTCGTTCATTGGCTCGCTCTAGTTCGAACCTCTTTGGCTAAGCACGGCGGCATGTTCCAAGGTCCTGCCAAACGACGGCTCCTGCCGATTGCACCCTTTGTGGTCCTCTTTCATCCTGTGCCGTATTTGACCGTCGCCCTGGTTGTAGTCTCGATGTTGGTGGTTTCTGGCGCGCTCACAAAGGACTGGCGGTGGTTTCTTGGCGGCTTTTATTTGTATGCCGCGTCCATGAGTCTCTTGGTTCTGTTGTGGCACGCGCCACACTTCGTGGGCGACGCTGAAAAGAAGAGCAAGCTTATCTGGCCGTTTGACGTCTTTGCGAGACTGCGCTACGAGCGGCAGTATCGTGCGGCATGGGCGATGTTCTTGGTCCAGAGCAGCTTTGCCGGGCTATCGACGGGGCGGCAAGCCGAGGTTATCCAGGGTGTAAGAGCGTTGCTTCTTCAATTGGGTGTCAACATATATGTCATTCCGCCGAACAGTCCTTTCCTTACTTTCATCTTCGCGGCGCAAATGAAGGCACTCGGGATTCCGCCAGCTCTCGAGGGAGAGCCATGGCCGCTGCCCGGCAAATTTGTTCTACCTGTTCTAAAGCCAAATGCACTTGGAATATGGATTCCTCGCAAAGTGTCGTCTCTGTTTTGGAAGGGTTTGTATCTCTCGAACGTTTACCGACGCGGGGGCAAACCCGTGGACGCCGCCCGAGCGGCGTTGATTGCGCGCGGCCTAGATGTAAACGACTTAACTGCCTGGCACGAATGGCCGCCAGCCGCAAAATTTCGACTTGGTAGTTAGCGGCCGCACATGGCCGGTAGCGCCAGTGCGGCACTAGGTCAGATAAGGGACGCGGCGAAGTTACATCAAGATCGGGAATGGCGCTTTTTCTTGATCGGAATTTGCTTTGCGGCATTCCGTGAGAAATGTTGCCACTTCTAGAGTTATTCGTTCCTGGACTTTGGACGATCGTCGTGGCGGTGTTGGTCGTTGGTGCATGGCTCTTATCGAATAGCGGCGTTGCCGGACAATGGGCTTGCGGCCGTTGATGTACAGCTCCCACAGCGCGTCATATAGCGACCCGGTGAAGGTCACCAGTTTTTGCAATTCGTTTACATTAGTTCTCGCGAATAGTTCGCCGATTTCCTCGGGGTCGCTCAACTCCTTGTGAGCGAACCACTTGCGACGAATGTCGCGATACCTAGCCTCGTAAATCGCACGGTTCTTTTTGACGAGTGCTCGAAGTTTTCGGAAATCGCGGGCGTTGGGGACGTAGCTCGTCTCGAGGTAGTCAGCAAGCCACCGTGGGGCTTCGTTGCTTGGTCCTTGCTTTCGACTGCCGAGTGCGGTTTTGGAAAAGAGGCCCAGGTTATTTTGTGCCGTACCCAAGAGGCGGTCGATGTTGTGTGCACTTTCTTGATCAAAGATTCGACCAAGGACGATGAATGCACTCGTTTGTAGGGCAGATAACGTCGTGTTCCAGAAAAGCGGGGCTGTGTTAAGTAGAACATGCACAGATCGACGATGACCGGCGGTTTCGTGTATCGAGAGGTAGGCATACAGAAATTGCGCGGCAGCATCCGCCTCTGTGCGGAAGATCTCCAGCTCCTTTTCAAAATCACTTGCGGCAGTCATGAGAATGCAGTCTGTCCGATCCTGTCGCACAAGGGTTAAGTTTTGCGACAAGCACTCTTCGGCCCGGATATCCGTTTAACAGTGCGGAGTTAGTCACGAATCCCAGAATGGTCCTGTTTCGACCCTCTGCTGACGATCGGGACCGACCGCTACGGAGAAGTCCAAATATTCCGACATTTATCACCGATCGCCCTTCGGTGGCCCCGCCCTTTTGCGGGCAGCCCTTCCACAAACTCCCGCAACAACTAGCGCGGGGATCAGGCCGAAGAGCAAAATATGTTGGGTCCGCGAAATAAAAACTAAGGTGCCATGGCAATTGTAAGAAATGATATGACCCGTCTCTGCATCCGGCACGAGTGGTGACGAACATATTGTGCTCAATAGGAGGATCCAAAGCCCCAAACAGATATAGACGCACGCCTGCAATGCCAAGGCTAATACATTCCAAACACTGCGTCGCGATTCGCTCATCAGCATTCCATTCGTCTTAGTGATCGACCTGTTCCAAGCCCTGCCGCTCAGCGCTTCACCATTCCTAATCGACCCGTTGCGGCCTTTCCGAGAGGCCCGCTATCTCTGTGCGCGCACGCTGGTCACTGACGCTGTTCCACAATTGTGGCGACACGACAACGTGCGGAGCTTCGACCTTAACGAAAGTGGGTCATATCGAAGACGCTTTCATCTGGGCCCGTCACAAATTGTTCCCGAACAGTTACTTTTGCTTCTTCGTGATGAAGTGACGAAGCGAACCTGAAGGTTAGCCAGCTCGGCATTCCTAGGCAATTGTTCTCCTTCCGCTCCCCATCGAATTTGAGTTCGACGGACGTTATACGAACGTCGGCTGTTGAAGACGGCGGTTCGAGGCCAACCGAGACGGCGTAACGGTCTATCGTTAGCGGTCCGCAGTTGGGCTGCGACAACGCGCGCAAACTGAAGTGATAGGGCTTTCGGCCGCTTATCTCGAACTTGAAGTGCGTCCCGCTCGATTGCGCCTCCCAAGTTCCCTTTAACACCTTTTCGGTGACATCATCAAAATCTACATCGACCCACGGCGGCGGCCCCTCGAGATGCGCGCGCCGCGTTCGATCGTTAATGTTGACCATAGGAATCATGCTCGGCTGAGCAAGGTGACCCTGCCAGGTGGACACTTTTCCAATGTAAAGTATGGACCACTCACACTGCTTGTCGCTTTGGCAAGCATAGGCGAATTGAGTTGCCTCATATGCAACTTGAGATATGCCACGCGTTGAAAGCTCTGTCTGAGCGAGCTTCAGCACAGAACGGAGGGTGAGGTGTGCGCCTTTCGGCCGTAAGTCTGGATTGGCGGTGGCTACCGCACCCGAATATATGTCGGCACCCGCGCCTAGAGAGCGCAACCAGCTAGCGCCGAGAAAAAGACAACTCTTGCGGGCGATGTAAGCATGGTCATGTCCATATGGGCATCAGATTAACTCAGGTGGCGAACATCGTACGCCAGTAACATTGGACTTCCGCGACGCCTGTATATGGGGAATCGATCAGTCGCTTGCAGGCAGCCAATTCGGCACTTTCGATGCCCGCATTTGGCTGGGCGCCGCCGGGCGTCGAAGTTCTCTGCGGTCTCGTGCTTTCGACTCTAAGCCGTTGTCCCGAACATCGATTGTTAAGCGGTCCAGTTGGCACTTGAGCTTCAAGGTCAGCCGCCCGTGGTGGGCAGTGATTCGCTAGCCGGCTTCAACGAACTTTGGAATGCGCGCTCGCCATTGCCGCTCGCCGCGATGTGTAGAGAGTAAGCACCGGTCCTGGGAAAAGATTCAAGAGTTTGGAGACACGCAACACATATTGTTCTGAATTCCGTACTGATGCGTGGTTCGTTTGCGAGAGATCGCCAGTACTGTTCAGCAAGCGCGCGCGCACGCCCCCATACATTCAACGTGTCGCTGGTGGGATCCGCCGGCGTGTAGATGCGCGCGACGAGCTGATCATGAGCGGGCGCAAAGAGCATCGGCAACATATCGTAAACCGGTGTCAGCCTGAAGCGACCATCGTAGCTATCGTAGAAGGCTAGGTTTCCAAAGTGCTTGTCGGTGTTGGCTATCAAGTCGGCGAAGCTCGAAATAAGCCGGATTTCATCCAACGTCTGCATATCGATGCGCCGCTCCTGATGCAGTCGCTGCGCCGATGCAATCCAGTTGTCCAGCGCTCCGTAAAAACCTGTATCGATGGCCAGCAATGAGGTCACACCGATACGACCGGTAAGGCCCACCCGATCGAAACGATCTACTTCAAGGTAGGTTCGGTTTTCGAATTGAAAAATCCGAGACTTCGCACTGGAAATCCCAGCGATACCTAACGTCTCAAGCGCCAGATGCTCGGCGATCAGAAGGTCCGACCAACGCCTGCCAACCTCAGTTTCGACGGGAGGTGAGAACTTGACAAGCGCATGGCGCACTTCACCTTGCTCGGCAAGCGTGACTGCAAATTTAGGATGTTCACCTTGGGCAGATGACCCCGGCACTCCGCCGTGCATGCTCTGATCTGCGAGCTCAGGGAAATACTTATCTCGTTGCCCTGCATCTCGAGGGACGAGTTGACGTAGCTGTAGCAGATAATCATCCAATGCTGGACGGCCCAAGATGAGATCACCCACCACATCGCTTCCGTAGGTCGTGAGGTACCGTAGGTAATGCTCGTCGGTCCAGTCCTGAATTCGCGGTGGAGCATGCAGCTGTGGAAATCGTTGCGGAATCGCGCGGCCAAGGAAACCGCCTGGACGCTGATCTTGCAGCAGATAGGGGATCCCCGCGTTCAAGGACGCTACAGCGAAACCGGCGGCGGTGGCAGCTTTGGCTGCTTCGAGGTAGAACTCGTCAGCTACGAGGGCATAGAGCGTGCCGAGCTCGATGGGCTCGCCGTCGCGACCGACACGATATAAAGGCCAAGCGGATCCGATCGGTGGGATATCCCGGCGCAGCGCGTAGCGCGCACCTCTTCGTGAGCCGACTCGTACGACGCGCCGCTGGGTAATCAAGCTGCGAAGTGCGGTGCTCACCCAGGATTGCGACTTCCCAGTAGCTTGTTCCAGCTCGGCAGAGGACGTGTGGCCGGAGTTCAGGCGAACAATTAGCGGATCAGTAGTGGGTGTGGAATGTGCCATGTGATCAGTATAGCAGAGACAACTAAATAAAGAACTAAATAAAAGCTAATTATATACTATTGTAAACGTAACAAAATCATACAGATAGAGATTAAAAAGAGATAGAAAAACTAATAAAAATAGACTTAATTTCGTGCCATTTACAAAAATTGAGATTATTGCCGGCACAGAGTAGCCCTTCCCACCCGACGACTGCACAGGCGCGCGTGACAGCGTGGCCTTCCCCCTTCTTACCAAGCGCAGTTCGGAAAGCGTCGAGCCAAGTACTGCAGCTACCCGTTGCCGCCGTTCTGCTTCGGAAGCAACCCCATTCCCTCCATTCGCCTTCGATTCAGAGGGCTGGTTGCAGCGATCTTTTCTGCCGCGCCGAGAGCCAACTCGCGGACCTTGATGTTGTTGTCCTTCGCGAGAACTCCTAACTTCGAGGTCAGCTTCGGCTGATCGTGAGCCAATAAGTACGCCACAAGATCATCAACAGAGAACTCCGCCAGACGGGCGCCGTCAATTGAATCAATGAAACGACTGTAAAATGCAGCTTCCATTACCACCTCAATCGACCTTTGATCAATATCTTGAGCCTGCTTAAGCCTCTGCAAATAATCCTTGAGTGGGGCGTACGAATACGGACCCGTCATGAGGATATCGTGAGGGTCAAGCTGCTCGAAATCCTGTCCGCGGATGCGCTTGAACTCATCAAAAATCTCTTTGGCCTTTGCCTCTCTCCCAAAGGTGCTCAGAACGTCAAGGCAAAAGTCCAACTCCCCCGGCGGGATGTTCGGCAAGTAAGGTGGGAGGGCCGCTTCCAATGCGTCGCAGAGTTCTACCGGATTGTCGCGCATTGTGCCGTGGTATAGCGTGTCGATCACGTCGTGCAATCGCTTTGATGCCTTTCGCTTGTTTGCGTCTTTTTGATATTGAGCGTGCAATGTGCGGAGTTCATCGGCGTCGAGTACGTCTGTCTGCACAAAGCTCATGAGCAACCGATCCATATCGTCAGTTATGACGTACTGGTACTGTTGGAGCAACTCTTTGGCGGGATCAGCTATTGGCACATCTTTCCCGCCCGCACCGGCGGCGGTCTTGCGAAGCCGATCCTCCCACTCAGAATACTTGGCTAACATCTCAAACGTCAGACCCGCAGGCTTCTGGTTTGAGAACTTCATGTAGCAGAACAGCAGCAGTGAGGCGAGCGCGGCGCGCAGGTATTCGGGCTCGGCGTCAGCACCCAGTATTTGGGAGACCTCCTCAAAGTAATTACGCACCTTGACCAGGATGCGGATATTTCGCAGGTTCAGCACCTCAGACCTTTTGAGCACGTCCCCGCACACATCGAAAGTTGGAATCCGCACGTTTTTGAAAACAAGATCGACGACATCGGTCAAATCAAGCGCGAATGCAATCGAGCGATCGATCACCTTTTCCTCATAGACGTGAAATGGGCTCTTGGCGTCCTTGTCGATTGGTTCCCTGTTGAAGATAAGAACCACCTTCAACTGCCACTTGTCGCGGAGCTCCGTTACGTACCCGAGGAAGTTCTCGAAGCCGACCTTTTCGGAGAGCCGTTCGACATCATCGAGGCAGATAATCCAGCTCGGTCTTAGGCCGACGGTTTGGAGCAATTCCACTGCAATAGAATCGGAAACACCGAATTTTGCGCCGTAGGAGTTCAGTGCTCCTCTCACCGTGGCGAATACGGAGTTGACGGTTCGAGTCCATTTCGGTCCCGATTCCGCGCTCGTGAACTTAGATAATCCGATGCTCGCGACCACAACGCGTTCGCGAATCACTGCGAGAGACTCTGCGCCGAATACTGAGACGTAACCGGGTCTTTTGCCCAAGTGGCTGGGGACCACGACTTCCTTCCAGAAGTGCGTCTTGCCTTCACCCCATCCGCCGGTTAGCGCGACCACAACCGGATTGCTGCATTGGAATACGATGCGTTCGACTGAGGCGAGCGCGTCCTGACTCTGCTTGTTCATTGTGATTTGTTAAAAAGTGGTTCGGTTGCGCCCACCGTCGACATTGCTATGCAATCGTGGCTGATCCGCGAGTAGTTGGATCGACCAATCGAGTGAGAGAAGCACTTGAGCCGCTGCGCATGGATCGTCGGGTGCGATGTAGTCGTAAATGGCATCGAAGTCGGCAAGCGCTGCGCGAGAGGGCTCTATCCGACGCGGCATTAGCTCCAAGCCCGGCGGGCGCGAGCGGCAACCCGACGACGACCGCGCCGGATGACCTTTTCAATATCGAGTTGACCGGCTGGTCCGGAGTCGAGGCCTTTCTGGATTTCCGACTGTAGCCAGGCCATTTGCTCGCTGCGGCGCATTTGATGCGAAACTGCTGCGACGATTGCGGCTTCGCGGCTACGATACGTACCCTCGCGAACCTGCGAGGCCACGAATTTCTCGAGAGCGGCCGGCAGTTTTATTGCAGTTGTTGGCATACGGCATCAGTATAGGAGACGCGCGTGAGTCGTCAAACTGGATGATCGGCACCGTAGCGAAAACGTAGCGTTTGGTGCGCTTTCGTGCGCTACGGTGCCTATTTCGAGTGAGGGCGGGCCTGCTAAGTGGTTGAAAATTAAGAATCTATAAAATCATCGTTGCGACTTCGAACCAGGGGGCCGGGGGTTCGAGTCCCTCCGGGCGCGCATTTCAATTCAATGAGTTAGCCGGGAAATTATTTTTGTCGCTGTGCCATTCAGTGCCATTCGCTGACGGACCTTTCCTTGACGCGCGATTTCAAGTGGGTAGAACTCTCGTGTTACGAGCGCGTTGACCGAGATCGACCCTCAGCTGCCTTCGGTGGGCGCCAGCTTCCGGGTAGCTCATTGAGCGGAATGCGCGATCCGAGAGTCGTCCGGTGCTTGCTCACGTTGTGCCAGACCATAGTCGCGCAACACTGCTGCGACGCGCAACCGGTAGTGCGCAAAGATGCGTTGTCGTCCCGCTGCTTGGATGGCGCGATGCGCTTCAAGGTTGCGCCAGGCCTTCACGGAATCCTCGTTCTTCCAGAAGGACTGTGACAGCAGTTTTCCGGGCTTTGTTAGACTCTCAAACCGCTCAATGGAAATGAAACCCGGCATGTGTTCGAGCTGCGGTCGCAGTACTGCGGCGGCATCGAGATACGCCTGTTGTTGGTTGGCGTGCGGTTCGGCTTCGAAGATCACGGCGATCATGCCGGTCCTCTTGTCGGTTCGGCGAAGGTGTTGGCTGTTGAATCGACAGCCTCTAAAAACGTGCGTTCCTCACGAAGAATAAACCGCTCCGACTGCGCCCGCTCGAAGTTTTGCTTACCTTCTTCGTCCTGCTTCAATCTCGAACGATAGCTTTCATAGTCCGCCAGCGACTTGAAGCCGATCACTCCCCAAGCGATGTCATTGGTTCCTTCAAGAGGAAGAAAATAGCCGACCAGCTGACCCCCACAGCGAGGAATGATGCGCCCCCAGTTCTCGGCGTAGATTTTAAATGAGGCACGCTGATAGGGATCAATCTGATAGCGGATAAAACACGTAATGGACATTGTGGCGGAGCCTCGGTTTATGATTCAGGCTCGAAGTCTAGCCTCTTGCGCGGGAATTATGGTTCGTCTAAGGTCGAACTATGAAAGACGGACCGAACATTGCCAGAATTGGTGCGTTGTTGGGAGACCCTGCCCGGGCAGATGCTTTGACGGCGCTGATGACCGATCGCGCGCTCACCGCGACGGAGTTGGCGGCGATCGCTGGTGTCACGAAGCAAACTATGAGCGCGCATTTGTCCAAGCTACTCGAGGCGGCGCTGGTCGCTGTCGATCAACAAGGGCGGCACCGATATTTCAAGCTTGCCAACGAGGATGTGGGAGTGTTGCTTGAGTCCATGATGGGAGTCGCCTTTCGTACAGGTGCCGTTAGGTTAGTGTCCAGTCCGCGAGAGCCGGCGCTGCGTAAAGCCCGAGTCTGCTACGACCATTTGGCGGGTGAACTGGGGGTCATGGGCTACGAATCGCTGCTCCGTAACGGCGTGCTGACACTGTCTCAACAGGGGCTCCGCCCCAGTGCTTCCGGCCTGCGTTGGTTCAAGAATGCGGATATTGATACCGACTGGGCGATGCGACAACGTCGCACCTTTTGCCGGCCGTGCCTGGACTGGAGCGAGCGGCGATACCATCTCGCGGGATCGCTGGGTGCTGCGTTGCTAGCGCGACTGTACGATCTCGGCTGGGCGAAGCGCGAAAAGGCATCTCGGGTGATTCGCTTTACAGCCAACGGCGAACGCCGTTTCCGGGATTTGGTCGACGCAATATGATCTCGGGGCCGATTGTCGCTGATCGACCCGTTGCGGTCCTGGGTGAACGTCGGCTTGCTGGCAGTCTAAATCGACCAGCAAAAAACCTGCGCCGTCGCCACCCGCTCATTGGCCTACAGCAGACAATTCATCCTTGCGTCGATTACCATACCCGTAGACCAGCACGCATTCGAGGACTTTCTTAGAGACTGATGTCTGCCAGTTTCCATAGGAAGGATAACTGGCAAGAGGGTCACCGGCCTAAGTGCCTTATTTCCCGATGGAGTCGAACGGGGTGACGGCCACGTCCACGATGGTTACCGCAATTGAAGGCAATTTGGCTCCGACGGCGTAATCGTTAGGGGCAATCGTTGCGCTCAAGCCTACGGCGTGATGTACTCCCCATCTGCACCGTTTCTCGGTTTCGGAATTCCCCCAGGGATGTTAGGAGGATTTCATGGCCGCAATCGAAGCGATTGAAGCGTCCCGCAGGATCGGCACGGATGAAGCAGCCAGGACACGACTAGTCCTCGTGGCGGCATCGTTGGGAACGGTCTTCGAATGGTACGACTTTTTCCTCTACGGCAGCCTTGCCGTCTTCTTTGGTGCCCTGTTCTTTCCACCCGGCAATGAAACCGCGGGATTTCTCGCCAGTCTCGCCACGTTTGGAGCGGGCTTCGCCGTTCGCCCCTTCGGCGCGCTCGTGTTCGGGGGGCTGGGTGACCGCATCGGCCGCAAGCGCTGCTTTATGATCACGATGGTGATGATGGGTCTTTCGACCCTGCTCGTCGGATTGCTGCCGACCTATGCGCAGGTGGGTGTATGGGCGCCCGTACTTTTAGTGTTCCTGCGACTGACGCAAGGTTTGGCGGTAGGCGGCGAATACGGCAGCGCAGCAACATATCTAGCGGAGCACGCCCGGCCCGCCCACCGGGGCTACTACACCAGCTGGCTTCAGACTACCTCAACGATCGGCCTGCTGCTTTCCTTACTGGTTATACTCGCCTGTCGTTTAACATTGGGTGAGGAAGCATTCAAGGCCTGGGGCTGGCGCATCCCGTTTCTGACATCAATATTGCTGCTCGCTGTATCGGTCTACATCCGCCTCAAGCTCGAAGAGTCTCCGGTCTTTCAAAAAATGAAGTTAAATGGGTGCACCTCAAAATCGCCGATCAGGGAGAGCTTCGGTTCCTGGGGCAATTTAAAGGGCGTGCTCGTACTGCTATTCGGCATCACGTCCGGCATGACGGTGATTTGGTATGGCGCGCAGTTTTACGCGCTGTTTTTCATGCAAAACACACTGCAGGTCGATTACAAGACGAGCTACGCGATCTTTGCCGTCGGCTTGGCGCTTGGAACGCCTCTCATCGTTCTCTGCGGCGCGCTGTCCGATCGAATAGGACGCAGACCAGTCATGATTGCCGGGCTGCTTTTGGGGGCGCTGACGTTCATACCGAGCTTCCACGCACTCGCAAATTTTGCCAACCCGGGCTTGTCGGCTTTCTCCGAGCGAAACCCGATTGAGATCAGCGCCGAAAACTGCACCTTCTCGTTGTTCGCAACACCGGTATCGGCTTGTGATAAGGCACGCAAGTTCTTCAGCCGCAACGGTCTCTCGTACACCTCGGTTCCTGCGGCTGCTGGCGGCGGTGTGGTCACCCGCATCGGTGCAACGACGCTGACCGGATTCGATGAGTCTGCTTACAAGAAGGCGCTTGAAGGATTGGGCTTCAAGAGCACCGCAGGAAACGTGAACGTTGCTGGCTCAATCGCAGTCGTGGTCTGGCTGCTGGCTTTGGTCGGTATGGTGTATGGGCCGATGGCTGCATTTATGGTCGAGATGTTCCCTGCGAAAATCCGCACGACGTCTTTGTCGCTGCCATACCATCTCGGCGTCGGCTTTCTCGGCGGCTTCCTACCCTTTGTGGCCTCCGCATTAGTGATATACGCGGGCAACATCTATGCAGGTCTTTGGTATCCGGTCGGGGTCGCTTTGGCCACGGCGCTCGTCGCGCTAATTGTCTTGCCAGAAACTAAGGATCGCGCTATTGACTGACGGAAATTGCAAGCGATCTACTTATGAAGGGAACGATGCCGACACATTGAGGTGAAAGCAGCCGACAAAACCCAATGGCAGCTTCAGAGCAGGCAGTTCGGCAGCTCGAATTGCCGGTCAGCGACCGTCGCTGTTGCATCGCCGGTCAAGTGTCGCTTCGCGAGCCGAACGGCCCTGTAACCAATGACGGCTTATCCGTAGCGTGAGTTACTTCCAGGCGCGTGTCAGAAGTTCATCCAGCGCCGCAACGATCAATTGGCTGTTATCGCTAAGGGAACCAACCACCTCTCCGAGCTGATCAACGGGTACGGAAACGATCTCGAGTGGATGTAACACGACCGCGGTGCCGCGTATCTTGAAGGATGGATTAAAGGCAGCGTAGTTAACCTTACCGATCGCCGTCGACCGGACGAGTGGTACCACAACCCGTCGGCGATAGTTGTCAAACTGCGCCGATTGCACCACAACGACAAATGGGATGGTGTCCTTATGTTTCCCGGAATTCCGGTGGACATCAAACTGCGCCATCAGAGTGACGAGTACTCGTCAGCAATCGAACCAGACTTAGTATTGAATCTGTTCCACGCGGCGATTGTCGCTTCCACTACCTTGGTCTTGACTAGTCGCTCCCGGCTCTCTCGATCAACGAACTCCGACAGCAATGATTCCACGACACCCGAGAGGTTGTCGGTCATCGATTTAGCCTGACTCACCAAATCTTCATTCAAGGTTAGATTGACCGGGCGCTTCCGGGCCGCCGCGTTAAAACCTGTTTTCATGGTTGCCTCCGTTATGCGCATTATATGCGCATAGGCAATTCCCGGTCAATCCTAAGCAGATTCCATCGGCAGCCGCGAAACGATAAGGCTGGTCTCAGGCGAACATGCGCGGAATCTGGACTCGCTATGCTGTGCCGACTCGCTATGCTGTGCCATTGAATGGTCGCGTATCCATGCTTTCAGTGGCTTGCGAGCATAGATGTCGGCAATTTGTGGCACAACAGGGTGATCCTAAGCGACGGATTTTGTTGATCATTCGGAAGCTCCGCATACCGCACTTCGAACCAGGTGGTCGGCGGTTCGAATCCGTCCGGGCGCGCTTTTCAATCAAAAACTTACGCGCCATCGCCGAAGCTCAATTGAGCGAACGTAGCGAAAACGTAGCGTTTTTTGCTACGTTTGCGCCGCGCGGCACGCCGCCACGGCGTCCGCATTCAAGGGAATGCCGCGACCGTCGCCCGACTTCGTTGTGCCTTGATCGAGCCAGGCCACTTTCCGGTCGAGATCCACACGGTTCCATTCGAGCCCCAGGATCTCCCCCGCACGACAACCGGTCGCTAGTGCGAACTCGACGATCGGCTTCATATGGGTGGGTAACGCCTCCATCAATCGGTCAGCCTCCTCGCGTCTCAAGAAACGAACTCGCCGCCGGGGTTCCTTCAGCATCCGAATCTTCGGCACCCCTTTGAGCCATCGCCAGTCCTGATGCGCGACATTCAATATCCGCCGAACCACCTCGAGTGCGCGATTGACCGTCGCGTTCGAGACACCATCTCTCAACTTACGATCGCGAATGAACGGCTGCAACGTCGCCATGTCGATCGCATCCAGCTTCAGGGACCGCAGATAAGGATCGAGCTTCTTCAGATGATCCTTATCATCCGAGAGGCTTCTCTTATCCACGAACTCCTCGAGATATCGTACGACCGCTTGCTGCCATATGAAAATGCCGAGGAGCCCCTGCTGCCGGGCTTCAATTGCTTCGTTCTTTAGGCGGTGTCGGTGTGCCGATAACCGCGAACTGGTTGAGCGTCGACTCCGAGTGAGAACAACAAGTTGGGCGCATCAGTTCTGTTCCTTAACTGTGAACTGGACGCAAAATGTGCCATTATCGTGAACTGAGTGAACGCCTAACCGGAGGGTAATTGAGGCGGATTCCTCTCAGTAGACGCTCCCACATCATCGGCTTCCAGCCGCTTCCGACGGGCACTGCGGAACACGAGAGCGCCCTCGAACGAGACTTCGTCACCCTGACGAGTTTTCTCGACCCCACCGCTTCGATCACTTCGCAACCCATCACCATCACGTTTCAGGATGGCTTCCGCACGCGCCGATACACTCCCGACTTCCTGGTGCGTCGGGACATCAGCCCGACGGAGCTCGTGGAGGTTAAGTACCGCGTCGATCTGCGCGCGAACCGGAACCGGCTGAGGCCGGCATTTGCGGCCGCGCGTGCCTGGGCCCACGAGCATGCTGCGGTGTTTCGGATCGCAACCGAACGCGGCATTCGCGGAGCGAGACTGAACAACGCCAAGCGGCTGCTTGCGCTCCGGCAAGCTCCACTCGACTCTGACATCACCGCCCTGGTCTTGGACCTCGTTCGCGCGCAAAGTACTCCCACCTTCGGCGGAGTGCTCGAGGCATTGCCGCTCGATCGACGGGTCGGACTCTCAATACTCTGGAGTTTGATCGCGCGCCATGCGCTGCAGGTGGACCTGTCCTCGCCTATTACTCACGCCACGCAGTTGTCGCTACCGTGAGCAACCAGCGCAAGCTACCCGAGATCATTCAGATTGGCGAGCGCCACTGGCAGGAAGCTCGCCGCTGTTTTCCCGTGATTCAGGGACTCGCGCAACGGGCTGATCGAACGCGGGCCGATGTTGTTGCCGCCGCTCGCACGCTCGATCATCTCTCACTCGAACCGCCGTCGGCGACGAGCGTGGCGCTATGTATCGCGCATGCGGTATTGCCCAAAGGCCGGTGGCTTGCCGAGCGGAGCATAGAAGCCGAGTGGCCGGTACACGGGCTGTTCGCACGGCTACATCTCGACAACGCCAAGGAGTTTCGTTCGGAGGCGCTGCGCCGGGGCTGCGAGCAGTACGGCATCGCCATTGATTACCGCCCCGTGCGCACGCCTCACTATGGCGGACATATTGAGCGCCTCATCGGCACCGTGATGGGCAAGGTACATCTTCTGCCCGGAACCACGTTCTCGGATGTGCGCGCCAAGGGAGATTGGGACCCCGAGAAGACTGCGGCGATGACGATCGAGGAGTTGGAGCGCTGGCTCGGCCACGCGATCGCGGGCGTTTATCACCGCTCACTGCATCGCACCTTAGGCACAACGCCGCTCGCCGCGTGGGGAGCGGGGCATCATAGGCGATGCCACCACGCCAGGCCGGGGCGAGCCCGTGTCGGCTCCCGATCCGCGACGGCTGCTGATCGACTTCCTTCCCATCGAGCGCAGACTCATTCGACGCGAGGGAGTGTCGCTCCACTCGATCCACTACTGGTCCGATGTCCTTCGCAGCTGGATCGGCGAGCCAGAGAAGATGATCGTTCGCTACGATCCCCGGGACCTGAGCCGGATCTACTTGCTCGCTCCCGACGGCCAATACTACGACCTGAGCTATCGGGATCTGCGTCGTCCATCGATCACTCTGTGGGAACAGCGCCTCGCGCTCAAGCGTCTGCGCGAGGATGGGCAGACGCAGTTGGACGAGAGTGCGATTTTTCGCACCGTCGACGCCATGCGCACGATCACCGATGAGGCCGTTGTCGCGAGCAAGGCGGCCCGCCGGCGCCGCGAGCGACGCCTGCGTCTCATTCAGGGCGGTCGGAGCGATCCCGCACCCGGGGTTGCGGCTGCTGCGGATGCCACCCTTGACGACGTTAACGATGAACAGAGCAAGCTGCAGCCCTGGGAACGGATGCTGCCGGTGGAGGAGTGGACGTGAGCGCCGACTATCCGCACCTGCACTCTGCAACGCGCCCGTTTGCCGAGGAGAGCTCGGAGCTACGGATAAGACGCATCCGCACCGACCGATGGATCACCTATGGCCGCGCGGAAGCCGCCCTGTGCGCGATGCAGGACCTGCTCACTTTTCCGAAGCGCACCCGCATGCCGAACTTGTTGCTGTTTGGGCCGACGAACAATGGCAAAACCGCCGCATTGCTCTGCGGCAAGTGCGAGGGCGTCACCGAACTCGAGAGGCTGGGTCGGCTCACCTGGAAAGAGGTTGTCGCCCTGGCCGATGTGCTGCTCGGCATGGTGTGGACCGATCTCACATCGGTGGAGCGGCAGAGTCTTTTCTTGCGATATGAGTACGAGTTCCTTGAAGAGCCGCGCGAGGAGACTGGCTTCTATGCGGGTCGCCATGACAGTCTTCGCTTCCTCGCGTGGCTCATAGAGGGCTGGCCGGATAGCGAGGGTGCGGCGGTCGGCCGAGGCCTGCTCAAGCGATGGTTGAGCGGCAAGCGCAACCGCATCTCGCATCACCTGCGACCGACTTGGCCAGATCACCCGTGGAGTCCCGGACCCCACGACATCGAGCCCAACATCCAGCACCGACTACGCGAGTTGGTCCAGTGAGTCTCATCGCGACGAACGGCGAGTCGATCATCGTGGCGGGGCTCGAGATTCCGTCGCGCGATCCTTTGTTCCTCGCGACTGTTGGTGTGCACGCGCTGCTCGGGCTGACCTGCACGATCACCGGCGTCATCGCGATGCTGAGCGCCAAGCGCCCGGGACGCCACCCGCGATTCGGCTCGATCTACTATTGGTGTCTCTTGGGGGTATTCGTGACGATGAGCGCGCTCGCGGCGGTCCGCTGGAGCGAGGACTACCACCTGTTCATTCTCGGCGCACTTGCCTTCGCGTCGGCCTATCTCGGGCGCCGGGCACGTCGTAAGCAGTGGCGCAATTGGGTGAAGCTCCATATCACAGGCATGGGCACGTCCTACGTGCTGCTGTTGACGGCCTTCTACGTGGACAACGGCAAGAACTTGCCCCTGTGGAGGGACCTGCCGCCGATCGCGTTTTGGTTGTTGCCCGCCGCGATCGGCGTACCTCTCATCGTCCGTGCGTTGTGGCGACATCCTCTGGCTCGGATGCAACCTCCACCTGGATCGCAGTAATTCACCGCCCTTCGAGGACGTGTCAGGCTGAAGGCGCCCTCTGCGCGACGTTCCGCTATTCACCCGAGGCAAGATGCCGCTCGACTGCAGCAATCGCCTCCGCGATCTTCGGTGGCAGAGAGGGCTTCATTCGCGCCAGGAAGGTCCGGCCTCGCGACACAACGAGTTCGCCATCGATCTCTACGTCGAACTGGCCCACCTTTCCACCGATGACCTCAACGTTGGCATCGAACCGCCTTTGAAGCTCTTCGGCGACGGCGAGCGCGCGGTCGCGATAACCAAAGCAGATTGTGCAATAGCTGATCGTGACATTCACGGCTCACCCATCCGGCCCATCAAACACGGCAGGCGACCACGATTTCCGAAGATATGCCCCATGAGGTGACGACCTCCGAGTGCGCGACGGACCAATGGCGGTCGTCGAGGCGGGAGCGCATGTGCAATGGACGGCAGCCGCCCACCAGGATCGGGTTGATCTCGTACAGGCCCTTCCAGGCCACGCTCATGAGGCGGGATATAGGCCCCACTCCTTCCGTGGAGGTAATCACGCACAGCTTCCCATCCTTCGTCAGCAGACGGTGCGCTTCGGAAAGGACATCCGCGATCGTGGAGTCGGGGAAGATATCGAACACATACGTCGCAACGAATCGATCGAATGAGGAGTCGGCATACGGAAAGGACCCTGTTGCATCGACCCGGGATACCGTAGCGCGGCTCCCCCAGCGGGCCAGACGGCGGGTCGCAATTGAGATCATCGTAGAGCTTACGTCGACCCCGAGATACCGCGCGCCTTCTCCCAGGCGTTCCTCAAGAAGTTGCGCCGCAAGTCGACCCGTACCGCAGCCGAGCTCGAATATGGCGGACGCATGCTCGAAGTCAGAGGCGACCACCAGGTGCCTGAGCGGAGCACGCTCGTAAAACTGAGCGTCCTGTAGAGTTCCGAAGCGATCGTAAAAGCGCTTCGCATCTTCGGGACCAAACTGGCGGAGCATATGACACCCCTATCAAAGGTCGGAGAACAACCGGCACCCGAGAGTATGCGGTCCACCAGCCGCCGCAACAAACCCTGATACCTGATCGCAGCGACTGACGCCGGCGTCGCGGCACCATCCGGCTCAGCTTAGGCAATGCCTACCGGGAGGGCCCGTCAGTTCTCGGTTAGGGAACACAGTTCGCAGTTACGGCACCCAGTTCGCGGATATCGGCACACCGACACCCGTGCCGAAGCTCGGGGATTGCGCCCGGCGACCTACGCGTCTGTCCTCCTGCGATCGCATCTGCGCAAGCTCACGCCACTACCCAAGGACGAGTACCTGGCGCTCAAGCGCAGCATCGCGATGCTCGCGTCAATCGGCCCAGACTTGGCATGAACTCCTGAGCCTCCAAACGCCGGACACTTTCCACGCGCGCGTTGTAGATTTGCCGACCCTCCTGAACGAAGTCGATGCCGTCGCGGAACTCTCGCTAGACGACGACCGGTGGGCAAATCACCTGCTGATGATCGGTGACGAGCTGAACGAAGCTCGTCACACCGAGGCCTTGTATCTCGTAGGTCATCCTAAGCTGCGCGCCTCGATCGACGCTCTGGTTGCCAGCATTCGTGAAAAAGTTGATCTACGCATATTGCGCGAGCGTGTTCAAATCGTCCTGGGGATCTTCGGATCAGGACCGGCGAGATGGTGCGAAAACGCGCTTGAACTTGCTCGCGGAAGCGGACACGAGAAGGACAAGATCCTTCATCGCTTTTCGACACTCGCCACGCACATCCTCAATCGGGGACTCGAGGAGGAATTGCTCTCCTTGATCACGCCTGATGCGTGTTGCGATATCTCTCTGAAACTGACAGAGAGAATCAACGCACTGTTGAAGGATGAAAAACGTACGTTCCGGTGCTTTGTCGCCTTGGAAGGGGACCGCGGAGATTTAGTCTCTCTGATTGCGAACAGCGATTTTAACCAAGCAGGCAGAGATAGCGGAATCAGGCAGGACGAGGTCTCCCGAGTCTGGCAGAAATCAAATGCCGATAGAGTCCTGGTTTCAGCCACATATTACGCATTTTCCAGACGCATGGCAGTGCAGGCCTGCTTGCAGAGCATTACCACGCTTCTCAATGTCCAAAACCTCTACCACAATAGCGCGCAATTTAAGGCGCACCCTCGGATACTCGTCTACGATGGTGATGACCGAGCTTTCGAACTCGACGTTACACCAGCCCAGCAGTTTGGCCTCTTTCCGCGATCCAAATTTCGAAAGCTGTCCCGGGATACGCGCGACTTGGTGGGCAAACGGCTTCACGGGCGCCTTGCCAATGCGCTCGAATATCACGCGCTGGCACTCAGTGCAGATGATGCAAAAGTAGCCCTTATCAACTTGTGGACAGCGCTCGAGACCATAACAGGATCGATCGGTGTCAAGGCCGTCGGCACGCGCGTCGCTGATCGGATCGCACCGATCATCGCGCATCGAAGAGTTGACAAGATTACGACTTACCTTGCGCTGTGCGTGCACGGGGAGTTCAAGAGAAATGCAACTGAAGCTGACGCAACTTTGTTTCCTAGCTCGAATCGCGAGTACGTTGCCCCGGACGACGTGCTTAGCGCACTGACGGGACCTGCCGACAATGGACAGATCCTGTCGCTCTTCAAAGGCTGCTCTGGCTCGCCACATTTAGTGAATAGATTATTTACAACGTGGCAGCAGTTCCATGACCACAAGGAACTGGTGACATCGATACAGCGTTCTCGGCGCCGCATCGAGTGGCAAATTGCGCGAATTTATCGTACACGTAATCTCTTGGTACATCGCGGCGAAGCAAGCCCCCAGCTGTGGCGCCTGCTGCGGAACGCCCAGTACTATATTTCGTCCGCGATCAGACGCGTTTTGCATGACCTTCGCGAGCAGTCCAGCTGGACAGTCGACACTTCACTGGAGCACCAGCTGCAACGTTACGAGTACGTCGTGGAGCAACTGGTCGAAAACAAAGGTCAGGGCCTTCTGTTCTCCGATCTGCTCACGCGCCGGACTGCCAGACACAACACTCTCATCTGGCCCACGCCCCCTCCTGCGGCAAACTAACGAACGTACTATCGTCACCGCCGCAGCGCATATATACACGGGCGTAACTTCCTCTTCAGAACCTCCAGCGTTAGCACGCTCTACCTGCCGCGACGACGCGGGGGAGCCGGGATCCGAAGAAGGGGCACAATCACCACCGGGATCCACACCGCTGCCTACCGCGCCACCGACAGAACTCACTGCGTGGTAGAACTAATAAATGAGCAAATCAATAAAGTGGTTCCCGACGGGCACAGGCATACCGAATGCCCTGAGCAACGCCAACTCGATGGTGTCGGGCAACTACACGGCGCTGCCGGTCAACCTGCAGACTATGCCGGGCATAGTCGGTTTCGTTGGCAGCTCCTTCCAGAACCCGTTGCCGGGACGCGACGTGACGACACTCGGCATGGTATATGCCCTGAGGACCGACGGCACGACGACCAAAGCCTACCAGTTCAGTTACGGAATTAACGCCGGCGGCACGCACGTGATGGGCGGCAACAACTTCAAGTCCCACCCGTACCACCATGTCTCGTCTCCAAACTTCAACTGGTCGCAGATGTTCGGGACGTCACCAGATGTCAATCCCTGGTAAACACTTTTGAACCGGCGCAGTGCTTGGACGCCGACCAGCATCGCAAACCAGTGATTCAGCGAGACCTGCATCGGAAATGCAGTCATTAATGGACGCCCGTTAACACTCGACCCTCTACCTCGCTCTGCGATTGCGTAGGAATGAGCGAAAGCTCGGAAACCGTTCCAGCAGATTAGGCCGCGGCAGTCACATCGGGTGTCCCTTGGCTCGAACGCTCGTGTTCTCTCCTGCCACGGAATGCCGTGTCAGCAGCAGTAAGCCTCGAAGGATCGAAGGTGAAAATAAGAAGTCTTGTTGTCGAGAACGTGTCGAGCTACCGAGACCGCACCACGTTTGTGTTCGACGACACCATGAATATTCTCATTGGGCCGAATGGAGGTGGTAAGACAAATCTCCAGCGAATAATCGCCCTCACGATTAGCAAGTTCTTTATTCACCAATATCAATTTGCACGCGACGATAACAACGTGCGCATTGAACGACATGACCCTTGGAACGAGCGCGTGCTCAAGCGAGCGTTTCCGCGGGCGACGATCAGCCGCTGCGGGATGATTTCAATCGGGATCAGGGTTTCGTGCGGCTGCTGTTCGTCGTTGATCCGATCTGTCCTGGGTGCCTGCGCGGACTTGCCGACATGGGCGACGACGTGCTTGCGAAGCTGCCGAAGGATGCGCGAATTAAAGTTTATGTCGTGCACGATCCGGTCATTGGCGGCACCGACAAGGACATTCCCGCGGCCGCGGAATTGCTGCACACGAGGCTCGCGCGACACTACTGGGACCCGAGTGGCGACTTCGGACGACAAATGTCGCAAGTATTAGGTCTTTTTCACGGTGCGAAGCCGGTCTACGCGTGGGATGTTTGGATGATCTATCCGCAGAATGCTGTCTGGACCGTGAAAGCCCCGCCGCTGCCCGCTTTATTGATGCATCAGCTCGGCGGATTGGACCAAGCGATGTTCCCGCCCCTCGACAGCAAGCAGTTCCTGGCCAAAGTTGATGAGATGCTTGCGGCTAATGCTCCATAAGGATTGAAAAACAGGTGAGTGCTCAGCCGAACCACACGCGCAGCGACTGGGTAACACGACCCGGTGCGGGCTTCTTTTGGTGGTGTTTGCCGCTCGGCATCGGCTTCGCGGCGAATTTTCTCGCGCTGCCGGCGCGCGGCATCGCAGCAATTTGGATTCTCTTATTCGTTTGGATGGGGACGGGCTGCATTCTCAATGCGCGCCGTTGTCATCGGCTGCACTGCTACATCTCGGGGCCAGCATTTCTGCTGGGGGCCGCCGTCCTCGGATTGTTGGCAGCGGGGTTGTTTGGGTTCGGGCCGCATGCGCTCAACAACATCGTCGGGGTTACGCTGGTCGTCGCGTTGCTATCATTCGTTCCAGAAATCTGGAAGAAGTGCGCCTGACGAATGGCAGCAGTCGCGCTTCTCTTGGATCGGGGGACAGGCGACCGACCCATAGGAACAAAACACGCAGCAGTCGCCCGCTTTGGGCTTTACCAACGTTTTGCACTGCGTGCACTCGTAAAAATACTGACACGCATCGGTGGGCATGATCTCTTGCCGCGCATGCCCGCAGCTCGGGCAGGTCAGCACCGATTCAAGGATGACGGTGCTCACGGCTTAGAAACGACCTTCGAGGGAAAGCCCGCTTCTGTTGTCGCCTGAGTAAGTTTCGCTGCGTTTGCCTTGTCGGGATCAAAGGTAACTGTCGCCGTCTTGTTGTCGAAATCAACGGACGTTGAGGTGACTCCGGGCACGCGCTCAAGCGCCTTTTTGACGACAATCGGGCAGGTGCCGCAGGTCATATTCTCAACGGCCAGGGTCGTGGTCTGCGGAGGAGCAGCAAACGCGACGCCGGCCGCAATTACGGCCATCAGGGACACAGACCCGAAAATGAAACGACGCATGGCATTTCTCCTTTAGCTAATCAGTAACGAGGCGTACCACGGGAATGCGATGAGGGCCGCGAGCCCGACGACAACTACCCAAAATATCTGCCGCTGCCGTCGTTGTAGGCGCGGATTTGCACACGCCTCACTGGGTGCGCATCGGGCCGGCACAATGTAGAGCTGCCGAAACGCGAGTCCTATAAAGACGAGCATGATGCCAATGAAGATTGGCCGATAGGGCTCAAGGGCCGTCAATTGGCTGATCCAAGCGCCACTGATCCCCAGCGTCAACAACACCAAAGGCGCGACGCAGCAAAGCGATCCGACGATCGCCGCCAGCACGCTCGCCCACAATTGCTTGGTTGCGGTCTGCATGGGGCGTAGCCTACACCATGTACTTAGGTACGGAGTCAAGTATGACTGAGGCGAAGCTCACAATTGGTCACATAGCCCACGCGGCGGGGGTGAACGTGGAAACCGTGCGGTATTACCAGCGCCGGGGACTTATCAGTTTGCCCCCGAAGCGCACTCGCGGATTTAGGTATTACACGCCTGAGACGGCTAATCGCGTGCGCTTTATCAAGCGAGCGCAGGCGCTCGGGATGTCGCTTAAGGAAGTGCAGCGATTACTCAAGATTGATGCCAAGGGAGCTTGCAAGGAAACCCGTGCGCTCGCCGTAACGAAATTGGCCTTCGTCGAGAGCAAACTAGTCGATCTAGCCCGACTGCGCGATGTGCTGCAAGATTTGGTCGCGGCGTGCGATCAACCTCATGGCGCGAGTTGCCCAATCATCGAGCAGCTAGAGTCGTCGACCTCCTCCGCATATCTCGCCGGTGCAGCAGCAGATAGGCCGCCGGCAGCACAAGCATCGAGAGCATCGGCGCGGTAATCATGCCACCGACCATGGGAGCTGCAATTCTGCGCATGACTTCGGAGCCCGTGCCGGCGCCGAACATGATCGGCAGGAGACCGGCGATAATCACGGTAACCGTCATCGCTTTCGGGCGGACGCGCAGCACCGCGCCTTCCTCAATCGCTTCGATCAGATCGCCCTCCGTGTTGAAACGCTTCGTCGTCCGACGCTTCGCGATGGCGTGATCCAGATAGATCAGCATCACGACACCAAACTCCGCGGACACCCCCGCGAGGGCGATGAAGCCGATCGCGGAGGCGATCGACAGGTTATAACTGAGCAAGAATAACAACCATAGCCCTCCGATGAGCGCGAATGGCAGGGTGACCATGATTAGCGCCGCTTCGGTAACATTGCGGAAGGTGAGGTACAGCAGTATGAAGATGATTGCGAGCGTCACCGGCACGACCAGCGTCAGTTTCTTCGTTGCACGCTCCAGGTATTCAAACTGACCTGACCAAGTAATCGAGTATCCTGGCGGGAGCGTGACGCGCTGAGCGACCAACCGCTGCGCCTGCCGGACATACCGTCCGAGATCGCGCCCGCTGATGTCCACATAGACCCACCCGTTCAGGCGCGCATTCTCGCTTCGGATTTGAGGCGGGCCGTCGGTGACGACAAGATCGGCGACCGCGCCGAGCGTCGTGATTGCACCGGCTTCGGTGATGATTGGGAGCACACTGAGTTTTTCAACCGAATCGCGCAATTCGCGCGGATAGCGGATATTGATGGGAAAGCGCTGCAATCCCTCGACCGTCTCGCCTACGTTCTCGCCGCCGATGGCGAGCGCAACGACCTGCTGGACGTCCGCGAGCGTGAGCCCAAAGCGTGCGGCGCGGACTCGATCGATGCGCACCTCGATATACCGGCCACCCTGGACCCGCTCGGCATAGGCGGACCGCGTACCCGGCACCTCCCTCACGGTCGCTTCGATTTGACTTCCGATCTTATCGATGACTTTCAAGTCGGGACCCGCAATTTTGATGCCGACCGGGCTCTTGATGCCGGTGGAGAGCATGTCGATGCGGTTACGGATCGGCTGCACCCAGAGATTTGAGAGCCCTGGAATTTGCAAGGCGAGGTTCATTTTGTCGATTAACTCATCCTGAGTCATGCGACTCGGCCATTGCGACTGCGGTTTGAACTGGATCGTGGTTTCAAACATCTCGAGCCCCGCAGGATCGGTCGCGGTTTCGGCGCGGCCCACCTTGCCGAACACACGCTCGACTTCCGGGAAATTGCATCAGCACCTTGTCGGTCTGCTGGAGTAGCTGTGAGGCCTTGTCGGCGGATAGCCCCGGCAACGCCGAGGGCATATACAGTAAATCGCCCTCGACTAGGGGCGGCATGAATTCGCTGCCGAGTTCGGTCAGCGGCACGAGGGCGGCGAGCATCAATAGAACGCGATGCAGATAGTATTGTCTTCGGATGTCGCAGCACGAAATCAAGCAGCGGCCGATACAAGAAGATGAGGAAGCGGTTGATCGGATTGCTGCGCTCGTCCGGTATCCGTCCGCGGATGAAGTAGAACATCAGCACGGGAATGAGGGTCACCGAAAGAGCCGCAGCAGCGGCCATCGAATAGGTCTTGGTGAACGCCAGCGGCCCGAACAACTTGCCTTCCTGCGCTTCGAGCGTGAAGACCGGGACGAAGCTCAACGTGATGATGAGCAGGCTAAAGAACAAGGCCGGCCCGACTTCCGCGGCGGCCTCGGCGATCAGACGCGCTTGTTCCGCGGCGGTCGGCCGCCGATCTAGGATTCTCGTGATTCCAGGCTTCGAGATGCTTGTGTGCGTTCTCGATCATGACCACCGCGGCATCCACCATCGCGCCGATGGCAATCGCGATACCCCCTAAGGACATGATGTTGGCATTGACGCCCTGCCAGTTCATCACGGTGAATGCGGCGAGGATGCCGAGCGGCAGGCTCACAATGGCGACGAACGCGGAGCGCAAGTGGAAGAGGAACAGCGCGCAGACCAGCGTGACGACGATGAATTCCTCGATCAGTCGGTCGCGCAACGTCGCGACCGATCGGTGAATCAGCTCCGATCGGTCATAGGTCGGGACGATTTCCACGCCCGCCGGAAGACTCGCCTTTAAGGCTCGCGATCTTCGCCTTGACGGCATCGATCGTTTCGAGCGCATTCTTGCCGGCACGCATGACGATGACCCCGCCGACCGCCTCGCCCTTGCCATCGAGTTCCGAAATTCCGCGGCGCAATTCCGGACCAATCTGGATGCGTGCGACATCGCCGAGCAGAATCGGCGTGCCGCCGGCTCCCTAACCCCACCGGCACATTGCGAAAGTCCTCAAGGCTTTTAAGATACCCGGTCGCGCGGACTGCATACTCGGCCTCGCCGAGCTCCAGCACCGAGCCGCCCGCCTCGTTGTTGGAGTTGCGCAGAGCATCCTTCACGCGAGCGAGGGTGATCTTAAGCGCACGCAGGCGGTCCGGGTCGAGCACCACTTGATATTGCTTGACGAGCCCGCCGACGCTCGCGACTTCCGCGACATTCGGCACGGCTTTAAGCTCGTACTTCAAAAACCAGTCTTGCAGCGCCCGAAGCTGAGAGATGTCGTATTTTCCGCTATGGTCAACCAGCGCGTACTCGTAGATCCAACCGACTCCGGTGCCATCGGGACCCAAGGTCGGTTTTGCGCCAGGCGGTAGCTTCCCGGTGACCTGGTTTAGGTACTCGAGCACTCGCGATCGTGCCCAGTACAGGTCCGTCTTGTCGTCGAAGATGATGTAGACGTAGGAATCGCCGAAGAACGAATAGCCGCGCACGGTGCGCGCACCGGGAACCGACAGCATGGTGGTGGTGAGCGGATAGGTGACTTGATCCTCGACCACTTGCGGCGCTTGTCCTGGGAATTCGGTGCGAATGATGACCTGCGTATCCGAGAGGTCCGGCAGGGCATCGAGCGGCGTCGCGAGCGTTGCGTGAATCCCCCAGGCGGCCAGTAGGCCAGTGGCCATCAGGACGAGGAAGCGGTTCTGGATCGACCAGCGGATGAGGGAGGCCAGCATGTCAGTGCACCTCGTCCGGGGGTTGTGCCGAGGGCGCCGGCATCAACATCGGTTTCGCATCCTTCGGCGTCGATTCGTTCGAACCTGCGAGGTCGTCAAATGCGCTGCGCAGATTCGCCTCCGAGTCGATGAGGAACTGCCCCGATGCGACGATGTTTTGTCCCAATTGGAGCCCCTCCAGAATCTCCGAGCGGCCGCCGTGCTCGGCGCCGACGCGCACGACCGCCGGGCGAAAGTGAGTGGCATCATCGGCAACGATCACGATGCTTCGCGTGCCCGTCTTGATCACCGCCTCGGTCGGCACCGTCAGCACGGATTCTTGGGCGGACCCTCGCAAGTGAGCAGTCGCAAACATCCCCGGCCGCAAATGCTCGCCCGGATTGTTGATGACCACTCGGACTTTCAACGTCCGGGTGGCCTGCGTGAGCTCGGGATAGAGATAGTCAACCTTGCCTTCGAAGCGCTCGCCGGGCAGCGCCGGGACTTCGGCCTCCGCCGGATTGCCCGTCTTGACCCACGCAGCCTGCGCCTCGGGCACTTCGGCAATCATCCAAACGCTGCTTAAGTTAGCGAGCTGAAACAGCGTTGCACCAGGCTCAACGGCGGCGCCCTGACGAGCCCCCAGTTCCATCACGTACCCATCGAACGGCGCGTAGTAGTCAATCCGCCGCTCCACCTTGCCCGCCTTCTCAATGCGAGCGATCTGCGCGTCCGATAAGCCGAAAAGCCCGAGCCGGCGGCGTGCCGCTTCGATCAGAGCGGGATCATTGGAACTGCGTGCAATCAAGAGTTCCTGCTGCGTGGCGAGAAGGTCCGGCGAATAAACGCCCGCGAGCAGTTGCCCGCGACGCACCGAATCACCCACCGCGCGAACATCGAGGCGCTCGACCCAGCCGGGCTGGCGCACCTGAATGGCTTCGATGCGATGTTCATCGACTGCCACCAATCCGACCGTATCGACGACGCGCGCGAAACTGCCCTGCTCGACGGTCGCAAGACGGATTCCCAAGGTCTGGACAACGCGCGGGTCGATCTCGATGCTGCTGGCGGGTGCGCCGCTGCCGCCGCTCGTCGCTCGGTCGGCATATTTCGGCACCAACTGCATATCCATGAACGGAGACTTGCCCGGCTTGTCGAAATGCTTGGTCGGGGTGCATCGGGTCGTACCAGTAGCTCGGCGCGTCTTGAGTGGCGGTCGTGCTTGGCTGGGGGAGCCTCGCGATGGCGCAGCAGCACGACGCCTAGAGATCACTAGTGCGACCACTGAACGCGACGAGCGTGCGCAATCTTGGTACGGGCGGTTCATGGCGCTTCTCCGGTAGGAACCTGTGCCGCGCTCCAGTAATCGAGCCGAACCTGCGCGCGCGCCGACTCAACCGCGAGGGCGAGACGTTGTAGCCGCACATCCAGCAGGCCGCGGCGCGCAAGAAGTACGGTATCGAAGCTGCCGCGTCCTGACTTGATAGGCGCTGCGCGCCGTCTCGACGCGACGCTCGGCATCGGGGATGATCGAGGCATCGAAATCGGCGACACGTTCCTCGTAATGTCGCCGATCCACGTAGTCTTGATTCACTTCGGCGTGCAACTCTCGCAGCAAGTCGCGTTTGCGATCTTCGCTGGCATGCGACTGTTCAAGTGCCGCGGCGAGTCCCCGATCCTGGCGATTCTTCGTGAAGTAGGGCAGTCCCACTTTGAACTGCACGCCAACGAAGTCCGAGAAGTCGCGCCGGTAGGCGTAATACACTTCCACGGAGTAGTCCGGCTTGTACGACTGGCGCGCGAGGGCGACTTCGGTGGCTGAGGCTTCGATCTGCTTATCGAGGTTACCGATCACGGGATGATGGTCGGCGCCCGCCATCAAGCCCGGTAGCGGAGTTAGGGTTGCTGGCATCGTCGAGTGACTCGGCGATCGGGCGCTCGGCTGCATCGCCAATCCAGCGGGTCAAACCCGCACGCGCGCGGAGCACATGATGGAGCCAGTCATGGGCTTTATCAGCGACAACCCCGGCATCCACTTTTGCAGCCAGCCAATCAGCCTGGCTCGCTTTGCCGTTGCTGTAGTCCTTCTCGAGCGATTGCACTTGCAGTGCTGCTTCATCGACCAGTCGTTGGGCGAGCTTCAGGCTCTGTTCGGCCTCATACACATCGAGCCATGCGAGCGACGCATCGCGACGGACCATCCGCTGCTCATTATCGAGCGCCGCGCGGTCCGCATCGGCGTCGAGTTGCTTGCGAGCGCCTTGGAGCCGGCGCTTTTCGGCGCGCGGGAAATCCTGACTCAAGCCGATCGTAAACTCGGTGAAGTTATCGCGGCGAGTGCTGAAGGCTTCCGACGTATCGATCGGCAGCTCTTTGAGTCCGCCCGAGAGTTGCGGATCGGGCAGCTGCGAGGCGGCAATCGCCTGCTGATCCTCCGCCTGAATCTTCGCCTGGCGCCCCGTCAATAAGGTTGATCGACCGCCGCGAGCCGCGCCGCTTCTTCCATCGTCAACGGCGTGGCCACTTCCCTTGGGACAGCGTTGTCGGGAGCTGGCTCCGCTTGCGTTGGATGTTCAGCTGCGAGGCCGATGAGCAAAATGCAAGCGAAGACAGACCCACGAAGGTTGCGCTGATCGAGGGCAGCGCAGCCAGGGCGCCCGAGCGCCCGCGAATGAACGAGACATGTCAATTCTCCAAAGCTTGCAAGATAGCGGCGAAATCAAAGCGCGCCGTCACGGAGCGGCCATCGAGGCCGCCGTTGCCGTCATTAGGACGGCTCTAGAGTGGCTTTAGAGAATGGGTGGGCGAATGAGCGGGGAATCGCCGCGAGAGGAGGAATTGCGTCGAAAGAAATTGCGGAATGAGCGTTGTAGATCCGAGCCAATGCAGCACTTGCGGCATCGATGTGGCTGCACCGGCAACCGTGCCCACGCAGGCTTCGAGGCAACAACCCATCGAGTGCTGCCCTTTAGGGCAACAGGAATCCTGAGACGCGCCAGCGTGCGAAACTGCAGCGGTTTGGCAATCCGTGGACATCATTTGCGAGATTCCCGCAAATGCGACCACGGAACCTCTGCAGCCCGATGGCGAGCACCACGATAAGCGCGATGAGCTGACGCTTCATATACAAAAGCTTAACTGCCGAAGCCCTCCGAGGCAAATTATCGGTGTCGGGCCTGCCCGAAATGTGATCGACGCGTCACAAAAGCATCGCACCGCAGGTGCGGTTTACGCTGATTGCGGGCTGGTATTTCACAAAGTTGTCGCGGGCGCAAGGGGGAGTTTCGCTTGAAATTCAGGCGAAACTCGACAGTCATTCGCAGAATATGGCCCCCTCAAGCACGAGGCATTCCAACCTGAAGACAATTCTGCCGGGCCGGATGTATGCTTTTGCGAGACAGTCTTTGGATGCCTCAATCAACACGCAATTGCAATCGACAGTGTGAGCAGAACCGAACGGACGTCAAGACGGATTCCCCTGAGCCGGCGCTCCCATATCACCGACTTCCAACCGCTCGCCATCGGTGTTGCGGAACACGAGAGTGCGCTCGAACGCGATTTCGTGACCCTAACCAGCCTTTTGGATGCTGACGCCTCGATCACCGCACAGCCGATCACACTGACATTTCGCCACGAGGGACGAACGCGCCGGTATACGCCGGACTATCTGGTGCGGGGGAGCTGCCGGACAACTCCTCCAGCAACGAGGGTTGTAGTCTCAAAGCAAAGTTACTCGCCCGCATATTAATTCCTCACTCTTCGCAGCGCCGTCCCAGGCGTCACCACCTCAATTTGAAACGTCTTGGACGCTATAATGAAATCGTCTTTATTAAATGTCACTAACATATCCGCCCGACCGTTCATCGCCAAATCCGAAACATGTTCATCTTCTGCGTCTGCCAAAACAGGCCGCCAAAGAAAATGAATGGGCACGGGTTCCGCCAACTAGAGCAAGCGCGGCAAGTACGTCGTTGACGTCGGCCGCACCGAGCCGCATGGCTCTCAGGTGCATCGGCCGAACCAGTTCTCCTTTCCAGGACGAGGGGCCGTAGGCCTCGAAGCAATCAGTCCGGGTACCATTCAAATTTGATCGAAGCCACAAATTAGTCGGCTTGACCGCCAGCTTGGCGGACGGCCCTATATAGCAATACGGCAACTGTCTAACGTCCGAGCCGCTCCGCATTGCTGGCGAACGCGGGAGGATCGGCGGAGTCGGGGTTGATGACATCAAACCGCGCCGGAATGTGGGCGTAGAAGAGACGGATCTTCTCTTGATGAATCAGGGCCAGCAGCCGCTGTGCCTCTTCGTCCGTGACGATGAATTCGATCTCCACTGCAAGCGTACCGGCGAGTTCAAAAAAGTGGGCTTCGTGCAGGTTGTGATGCCGCCCGAATCCGGCCATGGCCTTAAACGCCGAGCCACCACGGATGCCGAGTTTATTCGCCTGTTGCAGCAACCATTCCCACACGAGCTGATGGCGATGGCGATGCCCCTCATGCACATAAAATCTGAGAAATGAACCGTTCATAGTCGTGCCATCCTCTTCGATTCCTGCGTTGAGTGATAATGATGTTGTTTTACCGGCATCACGCCGCCCGGCTCACCGCGCGGACTCTCTAAAAAGCCCGCCAGATGCAACGCGGCCGCACCGCAAGCGCCGAGAGATTGTCCCCACTGCAACAGTCCACGATCTCCGATGAGGGGAGTTGAGAACGTGGTCTAGGTTGGCGGTGAGAGTGCCGGGCGGAATGCCCGGGACATAGCTGTTGGGCGTCAAGTCCAGGCGCGAGAGCAGCAAAGCTCCCAACCCCGCACCGATAAAGATCGCGATCACTGATTTCAAGCGGCACCCGTCCTCGTATAACAACGTCGGACAGCGTGGCGCAGCATAGCTACGCGAACCGTCCGGTTTGAGCGTAGACATCATCAGCCGCAAAGTCGGCGGTTCAAGGAGGTATGCCATCTCCTCAACCCCAGATTCTTTCAGAGAAAGGCGCGGAGCACAACTCACGACCTTTACCGACTATGTGTCCCAGCGCACCGACGGGCGGGACCAGTGGGCGCATGATTCCTCAGGCCATTGGGCGCACGATTTGCGAGACCGGCAAGGTGGGGAGATCTGTATCGAACATGGCGAAACGTCTTTTGTGGATGAGTTGCGGATCTTCCTAACAATGGGCGGCCGCTTGCTGGGCGCGAATGCTGCGCGGAGTGCGCTCGATGGCAGCCGCGAACAAACCTAGCAACCCACTCGGCGGCGGCATCGCCAAGTGCCCCACAGGCATCGTCGGACTTGATCAAATCACCAATGGCGGTTTGCCGCGCGGCCGTCCGGCGCTCATTTGCGGGGGAGCGGGCTGCGGCAAGACGCTGCTGGGGCTCGAGTTCGTCGTGCGCGGCACGACCCAATTCGATGAACCCGGCGTGTTCGTTTCGTTTGAGGAAATGAGCGACGAACTCGCCGACAACGTCCGTTCTCTCGGCTTCGATCTGGACGATTTGGTGAAGCGCAAGAAACTCGCGATGGACTACGTGCGCCTCGAGCGCAGTGAGATCGAAGAGAGCGGCGACTACGATCTCGAGGGGCTGTTCGTTCGGCTCAACCACGCGATTGACTCGATCAAAGCCAAGCGGGTGGTCCTGGATACCATCGAAGCGCTGTTCTCGGGACTGTCCAACACCGATATTCTCCGATCGGAGTTGCGGCGGTTGTTTCGTTGGCTGAAGGACAAGGGTGTCACCGCCGTCATCACCGCCGAAAAAGGCGAGGGCACTCTTACCCGCCACGGTATCGAGGAGTACGTCTCCGACTGCGTGATCGTCCTCGATCACCGCATTCACGACCAACTCTCGACCCGCCGGTTGCGGGTAGTGAAGTACCGCGGCTCCGCACACGGTACGAACGAATATCCGTTCATCATCGACGAGGAGGGCATCAGCGTCCTGCCGGTCACCAGCGTGGGACTCGAACATGCCGCGACGACGGCCCGAATCTCGAGCGGTGTCGCGCGGCTCGACACGATGCTCAGCGGGCGTGGTTTCTTCAGAGGCTCGAGCATCTTGGCGTCCGGGACTGCCGGTACGGGCAAGACCAGCCTCGCTTGTAGCTTCGCGCGGGCGACCTGCCAGAACGGCGAGCGCTGCCTGTTTTTTGCCTTCGAGGAATCGCCTGCGCAGATTATGCGCAACATTCGATCTGTGGGCATCGATCTCGAACCCTTCGTCGCCGGCGGCCTGCTGCGCTTTCACGCGTCGCGCCCGAGCCTTTACGGGCTGGAGACGCATTTGGCGGTGATGCACAAGCAGATCGAAGCATTCAAACCCGCGGTCGTCATCATTGATCCGGTCACGAACATGATGACGGCCGGTCTCGCGCGCGACGCGCGCTCGGTGCTCTTGCGGCTGATCGATTACCTCAAGGGCCTGCAGGTCACCGTCTTCATGAACAGCCTTACTCACGACGGGAACGCGATAGAACAAAGCGAGGTGGAGATTTCCTCGCTGATCGATACCTGGCTGTTCGTGCGCGATATCGAGCTGGGCGGAGAACGCAATCGCGGAATGTACATCCTCAAGTCGCGCGGCATGGCCCACTCGAACCAAATCCGCGAGTTCGTGCTCGGCCGGCAAGGCGTCGAATTGGTGGACGTCTACCTGGGTCCCGCCGGCGTGCTCACCGGCTCGGCGCGGATCGCACAAGCCGCGAAGGAACATGCGCTGGAGACCGCCGGACGGCGCGATCTGAAGCGCCAGCGGGCCGAGATGCTCTCCAAACGAAAAGCGTTCGAGGCGCAGATCGCGGCTCTGCAGGCGCAGATCCTCGCGCAAGACCAGGCGACCGAACACCTGATCGCCGATACGCAAGCGAACGAGTCGCGGGGCCAGCTGGACCGGCGCGCCATGGCCTTGAGTCGAAAGGCGGACCTTGCCGGCGGGCGAAGCAACGGCAAGGAATCGCGCAAGTGACGAGGAAAAGCCCGGCACGGGTCAAGCCCGCTGTCGCCGCTGCGAGCGGCTGCGCGTGGAACCTGCGTCTGTATGTTGCCGGTCGAACAACAAAGTCCGTCACCGCCTTCGAGAACTTGAAGCGAATCTGCGAGGAGCACCTGAGCGGCCAATATGAGATTGAGATCATCGATCTGATCGAGCACCCGCAACTCGCCAAAGGCGATCAGATCCTGGCCCTTCCCACGCTGGTCCGTCGGCTGCCGGAGCCAATCAAGAAGATCATCGGTGACTTGTCCAACACGCAGCGAGTGCTCGTCGGGTTGGATCTTCGCCCCCAGGCGTAGAGAGAATCCTGCGAGCTGGATGGATTTCCGTGTCCGACAAAACCAAAGGTAGCGGCGAAAATGGACTCGGCATCTCGGCCAGGGCTTTTCAGCGGGCCGTGGCCGACAATCCGCGTGCGCATTTCGTGCTCAAACTGTATGTCAGCGGCATGACCCCGCGCTCGCGCCGGGCGATTGATAATTTGCAGAAACTGTGCACGGAACATCTTCTCGACGGCTACGACTTGGAGATCATCGACATCTACCAGCAGCCCGGCTTGGCGAAAGGCGCGCAGATCGTCGCCGCCCCCACCTTGGTCAAAACCTTGCCCCTGCCGTTGCGCCGGATCATCGGGGATCTGAGTGATCTAGGGCGGATCCTCCTCGTGCTGGGTGTTGTGCCGGCACCTCTGCGACAAGCGTAAGCGCCATGGAGCCAACGACTTCTGACGGCTTGCATCAAGTGCTCGAGCAGAGCCGCAAGGACAATGAATCGCTGCGTGCGGAGCTCGATGAGGTACGAGAAACACTTGCCGCCATTCGCAGCGGCGCGGTGGATGCGCTGGTCGTCGATACGCCGGACGGGCAACGCGTCTACACTTTGGAGGGAGCCGAGTACGTCTATCGGACCCTGATCGAGCGAATGCAAGAAGGCGCCGTCATTCTCACCCCCGCGGGCATCATCCACTACTGCAATCGCCGCTTTGCGGAATTGATCCAAATGCCGCTGGAGCAGGTGGTGGGCCGCCGCTTCGCAGATTGGCTGGATCCGGCGGACCACGCGGCACTGACAGCGTTGCTCACCGACGGCGTCGACCGGCTCGAATTGCTGCTTCACGCGCACGATGGCGCCACGACGCCGACGATGGTGTCGACCGTCGCCGTGCCCGGATCCGGTTTGAGCGGAATGTGCCTCGTGGTGACGGACCTCACGGAGCGGCTTCGGGATCAGGCTCGTGTGGTCGAGGCCGAGAGGCTGCTTCGGCAGTCCCAGAAGCTCGATGCCATCGGTCAATTGACGGGCGGGGTCGCGCACGATTTCAACAACTTGCTGATGGTGATCGCGGGAGGCCTGAGCCTGCTCGAGCGCCCTGGGGACGCTCAACGGCGTCTGCGCGTCATCGCTCAAATGCGCCAAGCCACTGAACGAGGCGCATCCTTGAGCCGAAGATTGCTCGCCTTTTCGCGGCGTCAGCCGCTCAACCCCCAGCCCGTGGACCTGCACCGGCAGATCGACGGTATGCGCGAGCTCTTGGATCGCACCTTGCGGGGCGATGTTGAGGTGAGGACGGAACTCGCCGACGATCTGTGGCCCATCAAGGTCGATCCGTCCGAATGGGAGCTGGTCGTGTTGAATTTGTGTGTGAATGCGCGCGATGCGATGCCTGATGGCGGAGTCATCACCATAGGCGCGAGAAATGCGTCGCAAGTCCGGCAGGGCGAGATTACGGGCGATTTCGTCGTGGTCAGTGTTTGCGACACCGGCGCGGGAATGTCGGCGGACGTGCTCACGCATATCTTCGAGCCCTTCTTCACGACCAAAGAGATTGGCAAGGGGTCTGGTCTCGGCCTATCCCAGGTCTACGGATTCACGCAGCAGTCGGGCGGCACCATCACAGTGGCCAGCGTCGTAGGGGAAGGCACGACCGTGACCATGCTGCTGCCGCGAACCGCCGGTTCACCCGCGGAACTCGCGCCGCGCCGCGCCGACATCCCTGCTAGACACAATGGCGGATTGGGCTCGATCCTGCTCGTCGAGGACAACGATGAAGTGGCCACGCTCGTGACCGAAATGCTCCGCGAATTAGGCTATCGGGTGACGCGCGCCGCGAGCGCCCAGGGTGCGCTCGGGGCATTGGCGGACGAGCGCGAAATCGATCTCGTCTTGTCCGACATCATGATGCCGGGCACTATGAACGGCATGGGGTTGGCGCGGGAAGTGCGGCGCCGACGGCCAGGCACGCCGATTTTACTGACAACCGGATATGCCGGAGCGGCCGTCCAGGAAGACGAGTTGGGGGGCATTGATATTTTGTGCAAACCGTACGCGATCGAGGCCTTGGATGCCGCACTACGCGTGGCGTTGGGCGATCGCGCTTCGGAATCTAGCGATGTGAAGAGATGCACCGGCAGTGATACCCCATGCCTGCCGATTCAGTTATCCGAGCAGTTTGTCGAAGTCCGGTGATATAAGCTTGGAATGACCAACGAGACCCGTAGCGGCCCTCGGTCAGCGACTGGTTTCAGAAGCTCTTCGCCAGAGTGACTCGAATCGAAAGCGGCTCGAGAGGATGAACATGAACATCCGAGGTCCCCGCGGCGGGTTCTCCGGGTAAGCGGTCGACGTACCAATACTCCATTGCATTTGCCTTGGTGTTGAGCAGGTTGAACACGCCCACGGCAGCCTTCCAGCCACCCGCGAATGCGTAGCGCACATCGCCATTCCATTCATGATATCCGGAGCCTTGAACGGCATCGTCGGACGACAGGGGGTAGGCGCCCAAATAGCGCAGCTGCAATCCACCGCTCCATTGACCCAGATTATTGATATAGGCGGCCAAGGAACCTGTTGCAAACGGCGCGTTGGGTAAGTAAATGCCGATACGCCCGGTTCCATCATCAAAGGGAGTCCTGAATCTCGCATGATCCTGTGAAATCGTCCCGTAGAATTCGAGCCATCGCAACGGCTGATAGGTGATGTTGAGTTCATAGCCGTAGCGACGGCTGGCGGGACCCGCCGTATCCTGGCCGACATCCGGGTTGTAGGTGGTCTCCGACTGCGAATTGACATTGAACAGCGCGAAAGTGAATGCGGCCTTGCGCTCAAGAAGTTCTTGGCGCAGACCGATCTCCTCGCCCATCTGGGTCGCGATCAGCGGCGCGCCCGGCACCCCTAACGTGCGTGCTTGGTTTACCCCGCGGATATCGTCGCTGTGAAAGCCTCGGCCGGCACTTACATACAATTCGGTCGATGCCGTCGGCTGGAAGATCAGACTACCCTTCGGTTCGAGGATGCCGCGACTGTCGTTCCCGGGATTGGTGCCCGCATCGTGGCCAGACTGATAATCGGCCCGCAGCCCCAACACTGAGCGAAACCACTCCCGCCAATGGGTCGTCGCCTGCAGGTACGCGGCTTCGCTGCCGAGGCGCACCCGATCACTCTCATCGAATCCCAGCGGATCATCGATCGCGGGTATCGGCGCAGCGTTTTGGGTGGGAAAGCGCGCAACGTCGACAAAATCATAGCGCGCCTGCACCCCGGCCAGCAGTTCGCCATCGACGCCCCGGATATGCATGGGATGGATGTAATCCGCGGCGCCGCCGATCGTCTTGCGGTCCTCGTGCTGATCTTCTTGGTCGCCATTGACAGGATCAATCAAGAAATGTGTGAAGTTGTTGATCAGCGAGAGCTGGTTGCCAAATGCGTAGCCACTGACAGTCAGGCGCCCGCCATTCACGCTTGCAAAGTACTGCCCCGAGAGGTTTGCTCGCTGTGCAATTCCGCGGTCGGACGGATCGAGCGATCCAAAGCGGCTGATCAGCCCTTCCGTGATCGCGCGTTCGGGTTGATCGGTCTGGTTATTCCACAATCCGTGATAGAAGCTTCCGGTCAACGAATAACCGTCTTGGGAATCTCCCTGGCTGTAGCGCAGTACGGCATTGATCTTGCGTTGATCGCCCGGCGTGCTCCAGGGTCCATCGTAGTGTTGCAGCTCCAGAGCGCCCAGCAGATGTCCGGTGCCAAACTCGGTGGACCCGGCCGTCAGAAGCCGCTGAAATCCCCACATGCCGCCTGTGAGGGAGACCTGATCGTCGATGGTATTGGCGTAACCGATATGGACCGCACCGACCGCCGAAAAATCGCCCTCGGATGAATAATACGTACCCTTGCTGTAACGAATATTGGTGGCAAGCTCCGGAATCAAGAAGTTCAAATCCGTGTAGCCCTGACCGTGCGCGTGGGACGGCTCGTTTACCGGCATCTCATCGACATATGTCGCAAGGTCGGTGCCATGATCGAGGTTATAGCCGCGCAGCAGATATTGATTGGCCTTGCCTTCGCCGCTGTGCAAAGTGACGACTAGGCCGGGAACCGTCTCGAGCAATTGGCCCGGTCGATATGCGGGCGTCAGGGCCAACTCGTCGTTCACTACAACCCCTTCGCTGGCCGTCGTTGCACTGCCAATCAGCCGCAGCCGCTCGGCAACGACCACCACCTCCTCGACAGCGGGCTCCGTTGAGACCTCGGAATTCGAATTCAGATCGGCCACAGCATTTTCCGCCGGCGTCGCCGCCGCTCGATGAGGGCCGCTCAGCACGAGCACGGCCGCAATGGCGGCTGTCGGTGCGGGTATTCTCACTTCTTCATATGCGGTTGCCTGGGGTTTGATGTTATTCGAGTCGTAACGCTCCCTGGATGCGTGGAGAACTCAACATCGCGCACTGCCCGACGCGCCCGCGGCTGAGCACTTCGACGCCGGTCGGTTCTGCCGCGTGCATCGGCCAGCGTCCACCCATCGAGAATCGTTGCCGTACTGTCGCGCAACACGCGAAAGATCTTCCGCAGCTCGCAGGTTGAGGCATCAGCGCAGTCCGCGCAGCGACGATACTGGGTCACGCTGACGCAGGGAAGCGAGGCCAGCGGACCTTCCATCAGCCGGACCACGCTGCCGAAAGAGATCTCGCCGGCGCTGCGCGCAAGCTGGTAGCCACCACTTCTCCCGCGTTGACCGTGAACCAAGCCGCCGCGTTTCAATTCGCCAAGGATGGCCTCGAGGAACTTCACCGGAATGGTGCGCCGTGCGGAGATCTGCGCACACGATAAGGTGATGCCGGCGGGGAGCGCGGCCAGCTCGAGCAAGGCCTTCAGCGCGTAACGGGTCTTTTGCGAGAGCACGGCAAGGGCAACCCTTCTTCTTCAACTGTCTTAGACGAATTCAGCATTTACTCGGCTCAATTTGGTATTTGCGGGGTCAGCACCGAATCATAGAATTCAGATTGTATTGATAGGAATTTAAGAATACACCTGTGGGTGAATTGGGAAGCCGATGAAATGCAAGACTGAAGCGTTATTGGTGCTGCTTGGTGCGATGGCCGCTTCGGTTCCCGCGCTCGCGCAGCAGAAGACCGGGCCGGGCATCACCGGCGATGACAGCCTGACATGGCATGGCATTACCTTGTACGGCGTCATCGACATCGGTGTCCAATACGATACACACGGCGCGCCGTTCACTCCCTACCGCCCATCGGCCAGCGGAAACATCGTGCGGCAGAACAGCCGCGAGTCGGTGACCGGTCTTACGCCCAGCAACATGGGGCAGTCGAGAGTCGGCCTGCAGGGCCTCGAGCCGCTGGGCGAGGAGTGGTCGGCCGTGTTCCAGGTGGAGACCTTTTTCAATCCCCAGTCCGGCGAAATCGCCGATTCGCTGAAGTCGTTGACTGTGAACAATGGTCGGACCCCGGCCACGCAGACCGTGGGCGTGGATGGCAGTTCGGCGGGGCAGGCGCTGCCAGACCGCCTGGGTCGGGTTTAAATCGGCGCGATTCGGTTCCCTCACCTTCGGCCGTCAGGTGACGCTGCTGTTGGAAGGCACCATCAAGTACGACCCCAATTTCCACGCGACAGCGTTCGGCCTGCTGGGCGCGTCGAATACGTATTCCGGCGGCGGCGCCCAGGAAGATAACCGACTCGATTCGACCGTGAAGTACTTTGTAGACTGCAACGGCCTGGCGCACCTCGGTGCTCTCTACAAATTCAACGGATCCAACGGGTCGGCCAACACCGCCTTCCAGGCGGATATCGGCGGCGAATATGCGGGCGCATCGGTCGATGCCTATTATTCGAAGGAAAACAGTGCCATCACCGCAACATCCTTGACCGCCGCTCAAGTCGCTGCGCTTCCGGCATTGGGGTATTCGGTATCGAATTCTCTGGCAGCGACCATCTCGGACAATACGGCGTATGCACTCATGGCGTTGTACAAGATCGAACCGTTCAAATTATTTGCCGGCTATGAGCGCATCAAGTATGCCAATCCAACGACGCCATTGAGCGCCGGGTTCAATGACATCGGCGATTACGTTCTGGCCTTCGTCACCAACAATGCCTACAACAAATCGAAGACGGTGAATGTGTACTGGACCGGCGCCCGCTACACCGTCATTCCGCACCTCGACCTGACCGCGGCCTACTACGGCTACAATCAAAACGCCTACGGCACCGGCAAGCAGGCCGGTTGCACGACGTCCGCGCACAGCGTTTGCAGCGGCAACTTCGAGGCCTTTTCCTTCGACGCTGACTACTACTTCAACAAGCACTTCGACGCTTACCTCGGCGCCATGTACAGCGGCGTGCACGACGGCGTGGCCAGCGGCTACCTGTCCACGACCAACATCAATCCCACCGTCGGCGTGCGCTACAAATTCTGAATCTGGGGCGACGGAAGCCTCCTTTGATTCAATCCAAACGGCCAAATAAAGGGGCTTGGCATCGCGTCCGAGACGCCAAGGGCGGCCCCACGCGAATATGCGGCCAATTTCGCGTAAAGTTCGTTGCCGGGATCGACGTTCATCGGCAAAGAGCCGAGGATTCGGGCAAGTGCGTGAAAGAATTGAATTCCTAGCAAAAAATACAACCTGATGTCCGAGTCGACCAAGGCTATTTTCTTGAGTTATGCATCGCAGGATGCGGATGCAGCGCGCCGCATCGGCGACGCGCTGCGCGAGGCAGGCCTCGAAGTCTGGTTCGATCAGAGCGAGCTTCGCGGCGGAGATGCCTGGGACGAGATGATTCGACGTCAGATCGCCGAATGCGCGCTCTTTATCCCGATCATTTCGGCGGCAACGGCCGCAAGGCTCGAGGGCTATTTTCGGCTCGAATGGACGCTTGCCGACCAGCGTACCCAGCGCATGGCGCGCACCAAGACGTTCATCGTACCCGTGTGCGTCGACGCGACCCTGGAATCCGGTTCGGACGTCCCCGAATCGTTCGTCCGTGTGCAGTGGTCGCGATTGCCGGCAGGCGCGATGCAGCCCGCGTTCATCGAGCGTGTCCGCAGTCTGCTGAACGCCGACAAAGCGCGTGCATCGACCGCGGCGCCGATGATCTCACCGATGCCGCCGCCCGCGCCCGCGCCCTCGCCGCAAGCCGGGATCGCGGTGCCGCCGGCTTCCCGCGGCACTCGACGCCTGCTGATCGGCGCAGCCGTCGCGGTGCTGGCTTTGATGGTCCTCGCATGGCTGCGGCCGTGGTCGTCCACCGTGAGGTCCGTGCCGCCGGCAAGTTCGCCGCCAAATGTACCCCCCGCCACCGCCGCGGCGGTCACGATCCCCGAGAAATCGATCGCGGTGCTGCCGTTCGTCGACATGAGTGAGAAGAAGGATCAGGAATACTTTTCCGATGGTCTATCCGAGGAATTACTCGATTTGCTCGCGCAGGTGCCGGATTTGCGCGTCGCCGCCAGAACCTCATCGTTCTTCTTCAAGGGCAAGGCCGAAGATGTCGCAGCGATCGGCCTCAAACTGCGAGTCGCGCATGTGCTCGAAGGCAGCGTGCGCAAAGCGGGCGGCACGATCCGCGTCACTGCACAGCTGATCCGGGCCGACAACGGCTATCACATTTGGTCGAAGACATATGACCGCGACGTCAAGGACATCTTCAAGGTGCAGGACGAAATCTCAGGCGCGGTCGTCGACGCTTTGAAAGTCCAGCTACTGTCCTCGCGGCCGCACGCGAATCGGCATCAGACGGACAATACGGAGGCGTACTCACAATACTTGCTGGGCAACCAGCTGCGGCTGCAGGACACACCCGAATCGAACGAAGCCGCGCGCGCGGCGTATCAAAAAGCGATCGCGCTCGATCCGACCTATGCCGCCGCCTATAGCGGCCTCGCCGACGCGGAATGGCGCCTTGCCGACATGCGTACCAACAATCCGGACGACTACGCCCGCGCATCCGCAGCCGCCGAGAAGGCGATCGCACTCGCGCCGGACGCTCCGGAAGGCTATTGGGCGCGAGGTCAACTGCGCTACGTTTACTATTACGACTGGAGCGGCGCCCAAACGGATTTCCAGAAAGCGCTTTCGCTCGACCCGACCTTCGGGCCGGCCGGCGTCGACCACGCGCAGCTGCTGGCCACACTCGGTAAGGTCCCGGACGCGATCGATGCGCTGCGCCGGATCATTGCGCGCGATCCCTTGTCCGGTACCGCCTGGCACCGCCTAGCGCGGCTGCTGATGGACAGCGGCCGACTCACCGAGGTTCCCGAGGCGATCGAACGGATCCGCGCGATTGGCGGCGACAGCGACGCGAATTTATTCAGCGGCGACTACGCTCTCATCCAAGGCCGATGGCAACAGGCACTCGAAGACTATCGCTCGCAGAAATATGAGGTCTGGCGTCTGTTGGGAGCCGCGCTCGCCGAACACTCCTTGGGTCATCCGCACGAGTCGCAGCAAGCCCTCGAGGAAGCAATCCGCAAGTACGGCGATTCGCTCTCCTACCAGTACGCCATGGTCAATGCCTGGCGCAACGAATCGGACGCCGCATTTCACTGGCTGGACCGTGCCTACCAGATTCATGACGGCGGACTGATCTATTTGAAGCATGATAGGGTTATCGCCAACTTGCGTGCCGATCCGCGATATGCAGCGCTGCTCAAAAAACTGGGTTTACCGCGGTAGCGGTGATCAAACTGATCGAAGTCGGGCCCGGGCGTACTTCGCCGGAGATTTCCGGTTACTGCCGGACGTTCCTCGCTGCCACCCGCCATCGCGACCGCAGATGAGGAGCAAATTTCGGGAGAACCGCTCGATCGGACCGACGAAATCGCGGCTCGCAAAACAGGGTGGCTGGCCGCCCCTCGATAGCCGCGGGGCGAGCCCCATGTCGCACTTGCGCCCAGAACTTGCTGCAATTCGCTCGGGATTCTGCTAGCGTTACTGGCCGGCCTTGCCTGACGCCGACACCGATCAATGAACCACGTTTTCAAACTGCTTGCTTTGTTGCTGCTGCTGATGGGGGCGCAGCAAGCGGCCGTGGTTCACGAACTCGGCCATGTCTCGGGTTGGAGCAGCGAGGCACCACGGGTCGAGGCCGGAACTGCGGCGGACACGAGCTGCGCGCTCTGCCCGGTGTTTGCGCAGGTCGTAACTCCGGCATTCAGCCATTCATTTCACATTCCTCCCCTAGGTCGGGCCTCTCCCGATCAGAGTTCGGAACCGCTTTATTCGGCGATCGACGCCACGGTTCCTCGACCCCGCAGCCGCGGTCCGCCTTCCTTAAGCTGAAAATCTTGTTTCGCGAAGTGAATCGCCCGAGTCATCGGCGGTTCATGGTCATTCAGCTTTTGTGGAGTCATGCAGATGTTCAGATTTCCCCTCCGGCGTGCAGCGTCCAGCGTTGCCGCGCCCCTCGTTTTCGTATTGACAGGTTCCCCGGCGGTCGCGGACGCGACCGATACCGCCAATTTACCGGAGATCGTAGTGACGTCCCAGCACTTGGACGAAGGGCGTTCGCATATTCAAACTCAGACGGGCGCGTCGACCTACACCATCGACTCGGCTGCCATCGGAGCCACTCCCGGTGGAGACAACACGCTGCTCAATCAAGTGATCATGCAGGCACCGGAAGTTGCTCAAGACTCGTTCGGCCAATTTCACATCCGCGGCGAGCACAACGGCCTGCAGTATCGATTGAACGGCATCATCCTGCCGGAAGGCATCAGCGTATTTGGCCAATCCTTGGACCCGCGCCTCATTTCCTCGATGAGCTTGGTAACGGGCGCGCTGCCTGCGGAGTACGGGTTGCGCACCGCGGGGATCATCGACATCACGACAAAGAGCGGGATTGAGGCGCCGGGCGGTGCGGTCTCTCTGTATGGCGGCAGCCACGGCACCGTCGAACCGAGCTTCGACTACGGCGGGGGTGCAGGGTCGTTCAGTTACTTGATCACCGGCAGTTTCCTGCGCAATGACCTCGGCATCGAGTCGCCGGATGGCAGTTCGAACCCAATCCACGATCACACCACGCAGTACCACGGCTTCAGCTACTTCGAAGATATTCTGGATGACCAAAACCGCGTGGCGCTGATGCTCGGCAGCTCCGTGGGCAAGTTTCAGATTCCGAATCAGAGTGGCCTACAGCCTGCGTTGGGTCTTACCGTCGATGGGCAAACCATGTATCCGAGCCAGGGTCTTAACGAAAATCAGCGCGAGGTGACGCAGTTCGGCGCATTGAGCTGGCAGCACTCCGCCGGCGCATTCGACGTGCAGACTTCGTTCATCGCTCGATATTCGAGCCTGACCTTCATACCGGATCCGCTTGGCGATCTGCTGTTCACCGGCATCGCACAAGACGCCTTCAAGCAGAACGTCGCCTACGCCCTGCAGAGCGACGGGGCGTACCGGCTCAATGACAGCCACACGATTCGGGCGGGCGCTTTTCTGCAGTCCGATCACTCGATCAGCGACACGTCGTCCCAAGTCCTGCTGACCGACAGTACCGGCGTCCCCTTAAGCGATGTGCCGACCACCTTGATCGACAACGGTTCCAAGACAGAATGGATCGAGAGCGTCTATCTACAGGACGAATGGAAGCTTGACCCCGCTCTCACGGTGAATTACGGCCTGCGGTTCGACCGATTCACGGCCTACACCAGCGCCAGCCAGGCAAGCCCGCGGCTGAACATGGTGTGGCAGGCATTGACCGACACGACCGTGCATGCCGGTTATTCGCGCTACCTTTCGCCGCCGCCCTTCGAACTGGTCGGAGGCAAGGACATTGCTCTGTTTCAAAACACCACCAACCCGCCGCTCACGCCCCTGGCGACCTCTCCGCTGGCCGAGCATGCCAATTATTACGACCTAGGTGTCCAACAAAAGATCATGCGTGCGCTGACGCTGGGCCTCGATACCTACTACAAGCAATCGGTCAACTTGATCGATGAAGGCCAATTCGGGGCGCCTATCATTCTTACGCCATTCAACTACCGCTACGGTAAACAGTATGGCGTCGAGTTGACGGCGAACTACACGGTGCAATACTTCAGCGCGTATTTGAATCTCGCTGCGCAAAGCGCCAAGGGCAAGCAGATAGAATCCGCGCAATTCAACTTTCCGCCCGAGGATCTTGGATACATTGCCGCCAACTACATCCATTTGGACCACGAACAACAGCAGACCGCTTCCGGCGGCGTGTCGTATCTCTGGCACGACACTCGGTTCAGCGCGGATTTCCTCTTGGGCTCCGGATTGCGCGCGAGTCTTCCGCTGCCTGCGGGTGAAACCACTGCCTATGGCGGGACCAGCATACCGAACGGCGATCACCTGCCCACCTACACGCAGGTCAACACCGGTCTGACCCACATCTTCCAGATCCCCGGCGCCGGCACCCTGACGGCGCGCTTCGATGTGATCAATCTCTTCGACAAGGAATATCAAATCCGCAACGGAACCGGCGTCGGTGTCGGCGCGCCGCAGTACGGTCCCCGGCGCGGCTTCTTCTTCGGCTTGTCGAAATCGCTGCCGCCATTTTGAGGGCGCGGGCCGCGGGCCGTGAATGATCCCGGATATGAGCTAATGCGACTATATTCTTGTGGGCGGCCGGGCAAGCAGGTATAGATGTGGGTGGGATCACCCACATCGAGGCACCGGAAGACAATGCGCGCGCGCATCGCCGTTACGGCTACGCTGGCCTTGGTTGCGCCCTACTGCAATCTTGGCGCGGCCTCGGCGGCGGACAGCGCGTCGTCACCGAGCAAGACGGATCGCGTTCAACGCGTTCAGAGGTATGATCCGCGGGATTTCACGGGCGTCTGGATGCAGACACCGGAGCGGCCGTTCAAGTCCTATCCGCTGACGCCGGAATACCAATCCGCATAGTTGGCTGCAGGTGATGGTAGATAACAAGGGTGTCGCGGAGGAATGGAGCCTCGAGTTGGGTCCTTTGGTCACCTTGCGCCGGTGGGGGTGGAAACCCCACTCGCTGAATCCGGGCGACAAAGTCAAAGTCAGCGTAAATCCGCTGCGCGATGGAACTCGGGGCGGACGACTCATGAGTATTGTCCTGCCCGACGGCAAGACGCTGAGCGGGCAGGGCGGCCCGCCGGCCACCGGGGTGCCCTCGTCGAACCAGCAGTAGAAGCCACTCAAAGACTCGGTGCGGATTGCTCCTTGGCGCGCGTCGCGTCGGATTTTTTGCCCGTACCGCCGGCGGCCTGGATCAGCTGTGCCGCCGCCTTGGCGCCCTCGAGGCCAATCGCAGGGCTGTAAGCCGTCACGGTGAATCGCGTGACGAGACGATCCTCACGGAGTGCGCCGCCATTCGCCGTGTGGTGGTCCTCGGTCACGAGCGCCACTCCGCAGCGCTCGACCTGGGATCTAAAGTCATCGGCCGCTCTCTTTAAGGCAATATTCTCCCGGGTCTTCGCGACGTCGAGGGCACCGAGCCCGCCAAATGTTCCGCGGCGATTGCACGAATCACCCACCTGCACGTTGCCGCCGCTCTGAATGCGCCAGGTGGGCGACTCCGGCAGGTCGCCGGATTCGTTGAAGCCGCCATATTTCTTGATCAACCCGTTCTCGAGAGCGCTTTCGTGGACGGCGTTTGCCAGCGAATATCCCACCGAGTGGACGATTCCCATCGCCCGTTCCCTGCCAGGGACCGGCGTGAACATGATCTCGTAAGATTCCCCGTCCACCTCGAAATTGTCGCCGGTCGTGGCGGCCGGCGCACTCCACGCCGCGATGACATTCACGAAACGTCCATTGGGCACCTGCTTGACGATCCCCTTGCCCGAGTCCACATAGCTCAGTGTTTCGGCCGATTCATTGTAGTCGAGCAGCTTCTTCGACCTCAGCACCGCGCGCACTTCATCGGGCGACATTCCCAGCTTCACGCCGGCGATGTCGATCTGGTCGAGTGATAGATGGACGGTGTCCGGCGATGCGGCGGGCGGGGGCGGGGCTTGCTGGGGCGTCGGTGCCTGCGGCGCGGGTGTAATTTTTGCGGCGGGCCCGCTCAACACGTACCCCGCCGTAACCAGCATTCCTTGCTGTTCAGCAGCCGCGCATCGGTAAAAGGAGACGGCGCTACTCTTGATGCCGGTCAGGCCGCCCGCCATCGGGATGGGTTCGCCCACCACGGCGTTGGGTTCCCTTTGGCCGGTCTTGATGTCCACGAGGCAATAGTAGCGGCGCACGTTCGGTGCCGATCCGAGGTCGAAATGCCCGCGCACCGCCTCCTCATCATAGCCCTGCTTGAGTGTCTGCTTCAGTGATGAAAAGAAGCCGTCCTGAGGAAGGGATTGCGGCGCATCGTCCGCCACTGCGCCGATGCACCCCGCAAAGTACAGTACCAGGCCCGCTGCCGGAGCGGTGTATCGTGCTCGTTCTGTAGTGCCCACGGTTTCCCCCAGGAATGCTTGCTTTTACATCGAGGCGTCAGTACACCTTGCGCTGCGGATTGCGAGCCAGCGCGATTGCCTTGTCCAAATCGTCACGTTGAGCACGCAGTTCTTGCAGACAGTCTTGACTGGCATCCGCCGAGACGTTGCTGATTTCCGTCAGCTTCAGAGACCCCGAGACGATCTGGCTGATCAGAGCCTCCATGCGCTCTTGCACGCTCAGGAGTATCGCAATAAGTTCGTCCATATCGTTCCTCGATTGAAGTAGATGTGCAACGTCACTGCGAACCCTGCGAAACGTTCGCCCTGAACAGACGCAGGAAGTTCCCACCCATGATTTTGGCCACCTCGGCGTCGCGCATGCCGCGCGCCAGCAAAGCCGCCGGAATGAGGCTCCAGTCGAGGTAGCTGCGTAGAACCGGCCGATAGTTCGCATCCATGTCCGTGCCGATCGCCGCATGATCGATGCCCACGGCATCCACCAGTCGTTGGATGGAATCGATGTAGTCTGCAAACGTCGTCTGCCCTATGCCGGATGGCCACGACCCGATGATACCGCCCGCAGCGGCGACCAGCTTGGCGTGCTCGGTGCTGATCAGCCGCGGATGGCTGAGCGTGGGGGTGGCCAGATTCGTGTGTGAAATCATCACCGGCCTGGTCGACGCATCGAGAACATTCCGGGTTACCGCCAACGTTGCATGGGCGAGGTCGATGATGATCCCCGCGCGATTCATCTCGCCGATGATGGACTTGCCGAGCGGCGTCAGTCCCGCGTGCACCGGCGCTTCCGTTTGTATGTCGCCAATCTGATTGACGTGGTAGTGCACCACCGTGATCACGCGCACGCCGTCGCGAAAGGCCTGGTGCACCCGATCCAGCCGGTCCTCGATGTATCCGGAGAGAGAGGGACAGAAGAGGAGTGAACCTTCCTGGCCGGACCATAAGGTGGCGAACTTATAAGGACCGGGGAGATCGCGGTTGCTGTGATGGAAAATGTAGGCGATGGTAAAGTCGTCGCGGAAGGCGGAGACGACAAGGGCGATGGAGGCGAGAACAACGAATCCGAAGACGACAACGCCGGCGCGACGTGCGGTTTCGCCCAGACGCTCCCAAGGGGGTCGCCCGGAAAGAAGAGGGCGAGGATGCCGACTCCGAACGAATAGACGCTCAACGCCAATGCGATGAGCAAGGCAAAACTACCGATCTGTGCCATGTCGGAGAACCCCAACGTATTTTTCAGAAACCTACCGTAGTGGCAACCGCTACTGGCAGAAACACAGTGCCGGAGGGACATCGACGGATCTACGTAGCGGAAACTGAACAGGATCAGGGATGAGTACGGAATTCGAGGAGGTACTGGTCAGGCGTAAACGTTTCCGCGGGAGAGTGGAGCGCGGCGGCCGGGGCTCGGCCGCCAGGCGGGGTTAAGGATTGACGCTACGCGGACTGCTGGTGATAGCGCTGACGAACCTCGCGCTCGGCAGCCAGCCAGTCTTCGGCGTCATGGCCTGGTTCAAATCCGCGGCGCTCGGAGAGCAAATAGGCGAGACGGCGGATTTCATCGTCCAGATTGATAGGAACAAGCTTGGCGCGCGGTTCGGTCTTGACGATCTCCGGTTTCCGTGCGGCCGTTCTTGTCACAGCGGTTGGGGTTTCTGCCGGTCGTGTTTCAGCGACGGGCGCAGCCACTGTCTGCGTCGACGCCAAAGCCGCATTGGTCAGGGGCGCTGGATTGCTGGGCACAGGGCTGCTGATTGGGGTGGATTCTTTCACGCCGTTCGTTTTCTTGGGCATTCTCGGTTTCGCCATAATGGGATACTCCTTGCATCCTCCTAGGTTTAGGAATGATTGGAATTGTTGATGAATGAACAACATACACTTTACCCCTGCGTATTCGCGGTGCGATCGTCTTGCTTTGCGGAGTTACATTTAAATATAGCGCTTGTGAGGCTGTGGATGGGAGTAAGTTGTACAAAAAAATGCGATGGAGTCGAGCGGAATTCCGGAAATGAGACAGGAGAACTGGAGCGAGCACAGGCAGAGGATGTAGTTGGCGGGCTGCAGGAAAGGGGTGGAGGCTTTGTTATAATTTACACTCGGTCCGAGGCGCTATCGTCTAGGGGTTAGGACGGAAGATTCTCAATCGCAATTATCCCGGCCATCCCTATGTAAGTTACTGAAAATACGTTTGAAATCGTTAGGTAAAGTGCGGCCCCGTTAGACTAAACGGTGAAAGTTTCGGTGAAAGTTTTCTGGGTTTGCCCGCTCGCTTGCGCCCACCATACGATGCCCTCCTCCAGCACCCTAGAGTCAGTTGCTGCCCTAGGATGACTGATTGCCCCTCACCCAACCTCTCCCCTCAGTCATTGCCGTTGCAGCGTCGTTGCTGGCGCCCGGTGTGCCAGCTGTGTGCCAGACTTAGAATTCATTCGGTTGGCGAGCCTGCGAGTTGCACCATTTCCACCAAGACCTTTCGAGTCTCGGCCGGATTGCTGACCTCCCTCACGATCACCTCTACCACGACGAAGACTGTGCCGTCCCGGTGTTACCGAACTGGAATATCTGCAACCTCGCCAACTGCCGGCAAGTCCATGTCTCCCCAGCGATAAACGTCAGGGGTATGGTGTTAAATTTGCGCGTCTCCGCAGCGTCCTTCTTCTCAAGAGGCTGCCAAACGCTCCTCTTCCAAACCTGGAAAGGCAGCGCAATCCTATAAGACGCTCGCATTCGGAGTCCATGATTCCATCCGGAGCGGATATGTAACCCAACATATTCGGGCGCCATGGCTCACAGGTGACTCGCTGATCGACCTTTTCGCGCCCATGATAGAAGCAGGGCCTGCCCCGTATTTCGTAGCGGGAATCAGCGTCATTCCGTCTAAGTTGTTGTGCTCGAAGGGGAGCAGAGTGGCCCACATATTGCCTTCTGAAGACCCAGGATCACTAACGCTGGTGACGCCGCCATACTCCAGCCCGCAGCAATACATGTGGGCCTCTAACCAGGCGCCCCACACCGAGGAAACCAGAAAGAACAATGAGCAAAAAATAAACAAAAACGGAAATCAGAATTGAACAGCGACAATGGACCCTCTGGCGTCAACGGGCAACAGAAGATCGGCAAGAAAGAATACGAGGCCGAAATTTTCAAGTTGCAGGTTGAACTCGTCAAGCTCCAAGACTGGGTCAAAGCGACCAATGCCCGCATTGTCATCCTTTTCGAAGGAAGGGATGCTGCCGGAAAAGGCGGCATGATCAAGCGCATCATGGAGCGCGTCAGCCCACGCATCTTTCGGGTAGTGGCTCTCCCAGCCCCGACTGAGAGGCATAAGACTCAGCTTCATGCTCAGCGCTACGTTGAACAACTGCCCGCCGGAGGTGAAATCGTCATCTTCGACCGGAGTTGGTATAACCGCGCCGGTGTTGAGTACGTAATGGGTTTCTGCACGAAGAAGAGCACAGGCAATTCCTCAGGGACTGCCCGATCTTCGAGGGTTTCCTAGTCAGCCAGGGCATCATCCTGCTGAAGTACTGGCTCGAAGTATCTGAGAAGGAACAGCACAAGCGCTTCCTTGCGCGCATCAAAGACCCTTCAAAGCGCTGGAAACTCAGTCCTATGGACCTGGAGTCGCATCGTCGTTGGTATGACTACTCACGCGCACGAGATGCAATGCTCGCAGCCACGGATACGATGGCGTCACCCTGGTACATCGTTCCGTCAGACGACAAAAAGCGTGCCCGCCTGAACTGCATGGCGCACCTACTCGGCAGCATCCCGTACGAGGAGATTCCGTATTCGCCTCCGAAGCTTCCGCCACGACAAAAAGCGAAAGGGTACGTAGAGCCGAAGAAAAAACATCGAACGATCCCGCAGAGCTGGTAGATCTGGAGCATGTCGACGCACCAGATTTTCGTCCAATACCAGAATGGCTTTTATCGTATCGTCGGGATTGGCTGCGGCCCGACATTGTCGCGGGATTGACCACTGGCGCAGTGATCATTCCTAAGGCAATGGCGTTCGCGATGATCGCCGGTCTGCCTGTTCAGCTAGGCCTCTACACCGCCTTGGTGCCGATGATGATCTACGCGGTGCTCGGGACCTCGCGCGTGCTCAGTGTCAGCACGACTACAACGGTGGCGATCCTAACCGCCGCTCAGTTGGGCCAAGTCGTGCCAAGCGGCGACGCCACACACCTGCTGAGGGCCTCGGCGACCTTGACGCTGCTGGTTGGCGCTGTGCTAGGGCTGGCCTGCATCCTGCGCTTGGGATACGTTGCAAACTTCATCTCCGAACCGGTACTAGTTGGGTTTAGAGCCGGAATCGGGCTGGTCATTGTGCTGGACCAGGTCCCAAAACTTCTGGGCATCCACTTCCCCAGGGGGACATTCGTTCAGAATTTTCTCGCAACGGTTCACCACCTTCCCAAAACTTCGTTTCCAACGCTGGCCGTAGGGCTCACGGTAATCGTGTTTCTAGTATCTGTTGAGCATTTCACGCCGAAACTGCCAGCGCCGCTATTGGCCGTAGGTGCCGCAATCGCCGGCGCGTATTTATTGCACCTGCAAAATCGAGGTGTCGAACTGGTGGGGCACATACCGCAAGGAATGCCTTCGCTGGTTAGGCCAGACCTTTCATTGGTAGGCGTGCTCTGGCCCGGGGCATTAGGCATTGCTCTGATGAGTTTCACGGAGACGGTTGCGGCCGGCCGAGCTTTCGCGCGGAAAAACGAGCCCACGCCACGAGCAGACAGAGAGCTGCTTGCGACAGGACTCGCCAACGTCGGAGGCGCGCTAATCGGTGCGATGCCCGGAGGCGGCGGGACAACGCAAACGGCAGTCAACGTCCTCGCGGGAGCTCGCACGCAATTAGCGGAGATGGTAACTGCGGCGATGACCCTGGTCACAATGTTCTTTCTCGCTCCCCTCATTGCGATGATGCCGCAAGCTGCTTTGGCGGCGACCGTTATTGTTTATTCCTACGGACTTATTAAGCCGATCGAGTTTCATGACATTCTTAATGTTCGCCGGACCGAATTTTCCTGGGCAATCGTAGCGTTCGCAGGCGTCGTGCTCGTCGGCACGTTAAAGGGGATCATCGTCGCGATAATAGTTTCCCTGATCACTTTGGCCTACCAGTTAGCCGATCCTCCAGTGTATGTCCTGCGGCGCAAACCCGGAACAAACGTCTTTCGGCCACAATCGCCGGAACATCCCGAGGATGAAAGTTTCCCTGGTCTATTGCTGCTCAGGCCGGAAGGACCGATTTTCTTTGCCAATGCGGCACAGATCGCACACAAGATTGAGCCGCTGATCAAGGAAGCGCAACCGAAGGTCGTGGCGGTGGACTCTAGCGGAGTCCTGGATATGGAGTACACCGCGATGAAAATGTTCGCACAAGTAGCGAAGAGGCAACGCGAGCATGGCGTTCAACTATGGTTGATTGGCATGAGTCCGAGAGTTTTGGCGATCGTGCAAAGATCACCGCTGGGGCAGATGCTGCAAAATGAAGGAATGTATTTCAATCTGGAGATTGCTGTTGCGCGCTACCTGGATGTTGCAAGCCGTACGCGACAGTCTGATGCGCGCTCGCGGGCCTCGCCTCCGACTATTGCCGTGGCGTTTAATGAGGAAGAATGCAGCTTGTCCGAATCGTAACGAGCATAGGACTGATTGGTTCGGTCGCCGCGTCCCTGCTGCTCTGCTCCGCCCAGTCTTTTCAGCCGGCGCCGAAACTGTATCGCGCCAAGCCGGAGGACGTGCCGCCCTGGGCGGAGCAGGGGAATTTTCGTTTCATCCGGATCGACGGCGGACAAATCGAGAGCTGGAAGGCCGAGCGGACCTGGTGGGGCAAAAAGTTCAGTGCCGAAGAGAAGGACGTGCTGACCCACATCTATGACCGCGATTTCGAACAAATGCTCGGCTTGCTCAAGCAGGCGGAGTTCAACTGGATCTGGGTCACCTGGAGCAACGGCTGGTCGCTTAAGGACGAGAACGAGAACCGGGAGAACCTGAAAAAGGTAATCGCCCGCTGCCATGAGAACGGCATCCACGTGTCGGCTTACCTGTCGGCTTCCAACATGTTCTGGAAGAGCGCCTACCGCGACGATCCAGAAACGAAGAAATACGGCCTGTGGATGCACGGCGTCCCCATGTTCTACGCCGGTCCGACCATGACCGATCTGCAGATCTCCTGGGAGCGCCGTCTGGCCGACGCGCGCAAGCCCGGCTGGCGGGCTTATCTCTTGAAGAAGGCGGAACTGGCGGTGGATGCGGGAGTGGACGCGATCATCTGGGACAACATGATCGGTTACAACAATGGCCTGGCCCAGTTGCTCGATGACACCCAGCGGATGGCGGAGCGGAAGGCGCGGGAGACCGGCCGACCCAAGGTCATGGTTTATGCGAATATCCATATCGCGCCGGACCGGTTTGCGATGAATGACATCAACGAGGTGATCTGGGAGGAGGATGGCAAGGATACTCCGGGGGTTTGGGACGGTCAGTTGGCAGGTGGACAACGCGCGCAAAATCAAATTCCTGAGCGGCGAGAAGCAGCTTTGGCAGCCCCTGAAGTATGAGAACGACCTTTACCACTGCGGCCCGCGCGAGCGCTGCATCCCCAGCCCGGCCGAGCAGAAGCTTTCCATCGCCGAGGCCTATGCGTTCGGCGCGGCCACCTCGCGCAACATCGAGGGCCGATTCCTCTCTGCGCTGATCAAGGGCGAGCCGCAGGCCCAGGAGGCGTGGACGGCCATCGCTCAATACAACCATTTCCTGGTCGAGCATCAGGATCTGTATCACCAGGCAGCGCCAGTGGCGCGGATCGCCTTGCTCTCCGCGGAGCCGCACAACCCGCTGGCCGACGAATTCCTCAAGCAGAGCGTCTTCTTCGAGACCAAAGTGCTCGCGCACCTGGACAAGGGAGTCCCCCTGGACCGGTTCAAGGTGCTGGTGATGCCGGCTGACCTGCCCAAGCTCAGCGCCGAGCAAAAGGCCCGGTTGGATACGTTCACCGCCGGCGGAGGCGTCATCATCAGGGCCGGAAAGGCGGAGCCGGGAATTGCGGCGCGCGCCGAAGCCGCGGCCGGAGGGCCTCGCCTCAGCTTGGAGCCGCGCGGTTACGTGCTGGGCCAGTTGACTCGGAAACCCGACGGTCGGACTTTGATTCTCCACTTGCTCAACTACAATCACCAGGTCCCGGCAGAGAACGTGAAAGTCCGGCTGGACCTGAGCGGGCTGGTCGATCTGAGAAACAGGACCTGAGCCGCTGGGAGGTGAAAGTCCTTTCGCCGGACGCGGCCCAGCCTCAGTTCGCTGGCCTCTCTCTGCACGGGAGCGTCGGCGAGTTCACCCTGGGCCGGATCGAGCACTATACCGTGGTGACTCTCTCGGCCAGACCGGGGCCGTAGTTTTGTCGAACAGCTTGGCTTTCATGTTTGACTGCCTCCGCAAGAATCAGCTGGCATTCCTGATTGTTACCATTGCCGACCCCGCGCAGATGAACGCAATGCGTTGTTTACTATCTTCTGGGCGTCAGCGACCGTGATGTTCAGGTGCTGCTGACTCCTAGCGACTGCGGCACCTTTGCCGCATCTTCCAACTGCGCCGACTTTAAGTCGTTACGCTTGAACTTTGACAGACCAGTCGCGGGCGACGCCAAGACAAACGAATTGGAAAATGTAACCACATTACCCGTGGGCTGCTGGTTGGAGTAGAATCTGTTCAGCTGGAATTGGAGCCACCCGATATCTGTGACATCGCCGGTCACGCCCGAAATCTGCACGCGGTCCCCGACTTTTATTCCGCGCCTTCCCACCAGCACGAAGTAACCGACGGCGGAAAGAATCACACTTTGAAGTGCAACCGCAACGCCCGCCGCCAATAGCCCAAAGAAAGTAGCCAAAGAGGTCAAGTCCGACGCAAAGGCAAACGCGGCGACCGCCACGATGGTTGACCAAAGGACCACTCTCTGGATTACCAGGGCGATGTGCCGGCCATCAGCGTCGTGCAGATGACGCCGCGTCACTCTGCGCACAATCGCGCCTGTGATCACGAGGGCGCCAATCACCAGGGCAGCACCGAGCAGCCGCGAGATCAGGTATTCCCCACATTTTCTTGTCCTCGGCAATGACGGCGGCACGCCAGACTTTTTCAAGCGCGATGTGTACGAGCCGAGCAATACTCTTTGCTTGTCCAACGCCACGATCGCTGGAGATAGTGTCTTGACCATGGCTGCAAGCTCATCAAGTCTGGCTTTCTGCCGCTGCAGATCGGCGGGATCGCTCCCCTGAAGAGCGTTCTCAGCCAGTGCTGGAAGACGCTTATTAATGGCCGCCAGAAGCGGATTGCGCAATTCATCAGAAGATTGACTAAGGTTGTCGGTGCGGCGAGTCTCGTCATCCAGGATGCTGATTTTTCTTCCCAGCGCCGACACTTCTGAGCTGAGGGCGAGGATTCCGGAGTCGCCCGACTTGGCAGACAAAAAGGGGGCCGAAGTTTGCGTTGGTGACGTCACGGTCGTTGGGCTGGTTACTTCGGGAACAGTTCGGGCAAGGTCGTCGATAGTCGACGCCAAATCTCCGGTCTCGCGACTGGTGAACGCTTGCATGAATTCAACTAACTGCTGGAGGGTGGCCAATCCCGCCTGCAAGACATCCAGCCGGCTCTGCGTGGCTTCCAGCGCGGCCTGCAACTCACGACGGTGGGCACCATGCGCCGTCTTGATGTTCTTGTTGATTGCCTCGATTTCTTCGCTTGCCTGACGCCTCTGCGACTCGGTATTGTCTTCCAACTTCACAAACTGTGCGAGGTCCGGCGAGCCCGTCGCAATCGCACTCCCTTTCTGGCTGTCCGTCGTGGGCGTCGGCGAAAACTGCGCATCAGTTCTGGCAAAATCAAACGATAGTTGGAGAATCTGCGCGGCACCCGGGCGACTATCTTCCAGGAACACAAGATCGACTGGCTCAATGGCAATCTGGCCCTCGATTGCGCAATGGTGATACCAATCGATCGAGTCAGCCAAAAACGCGACTACTTGCTGCTTGGATGGGAGGTCGGATGCTGCAGGGGAAACTTGGGCTGAGAGCCCTACTGTAACTATTGCCAGCACGGGCAGATAACAAAACTTGCGCACCTTCAAAATGTTCGAGAGCCGCTTAGATACTCTCATCCGCATAGATTCAGCCCTCTCTTCCGCCCTTCCATCTCATCGAGGTGCAACAAGAGGTTGGGCTGGGTCGTGGTAGATCCGGTTTGACCCGCGCTCTCCAATTCTTCTCTGCCGTATCCTCCCGACAAAAGTCCGACTCCGAGCGCCCCAGCGTGACGGGGCGAGCAGATCCCAAACACTGTCTCCGACCACCCTGTGAACTAGTCATGTTTCCGGTCTGTGAAATGGAACTCTCTCATTCCTCTCCAGCACCAGCAGCGCTTGGTCGTTCCCGGGTCCCCGCGGGCAAACCGATCTCGCGTGCCTAGCCGGCTAGCAACGTGCGCGGAGCCCGGTACCACACTCCTCGATTCGGGGGTGTAGTCGCAAATAAGAACGGTCAGATCATCATCCTGTTTTTCCGACCATTGTCGAACCGAAGCGATAATCGGGTCCGCCGCGATGTAGGGGACAGCCTCTGGTCTCGCAAGATATCGCACAGCGCATCCTGTCCGAAAAAATCTCCGGCAGCATTGGAAGCCTCCAAAATCCCGTCTGTATATATCACAATTCGGTCACCCGCTTCCAGCTTGTGGACGGCAGTCGAGTACGACGCGTAGCCGAACGTTCCAAGCATCAACCCATTCTCTTCAATCTGGATGACGCCTCCATTCCTGACCAGCAATAGCGGTGGGTGCGCGGCTGCGGAGTAGCGCAGTTCTTCGGATTCTGAGTTCAGGTGGATATATGCTGCTGTAACGAATTGGTTCTGCGTATTGCCCAATAGAGCCGAATTCATGCCGGACAGGAACCGAGAGGGATCGGCAGCAATCGACCGTTGCGAAGCTGCCGCGAGCTTCACCATCGATGCGATAAGGGCGGCGGGAACCCCATGACCCGATACATCGGCGATCAACAGTCCAACCTGGTGATCTCGGCGATGATGTAGTCGTAGAGATCGCGGCCACGGAAGTCATCGGCACATACGGGCGGCCTCTGGAAGTCGGTGGAAACGGGGAATTCCCCGGCAAAATCGATAGCTGGATGCGATGGGCTACTTCCAATTCGTTTTGAATTTCTTTTAGCTGTTGATCCCGCCGTAATGTACTACGCGCAGCAACAAAGCCCAGAGTGCTGAGAAATGCCGCAAACCCGAAAGGATCGAGTAGGGGAAGCGAAATGGAAAAAAATGCCGTCAAGTTCTGCCAAACCACGAAAGCAACAAAGATCAGCAGTCCCCAGCGAATCACGGAAAAGTCGGCGGCCTCAGGACGCGACTCTGGCCCGAACCCTTCGCCATGAAGCGAAGGAGAAAGAATCTCGACGCGCTGATGACCGCGAGGCTGTTCGTTCGGTCATAGAGGCCGGAATCACCGAAAAGGAAGGTGGCCAAGCGAGGACGCAACCTAAAACAACCATGGCATACCCAATTGCCCGTTCAATTCGTCTGGGCAGTCCGAGAGAGATGAAAAACAAGAA